>NZ_JBMGQC010000001.1:0-5148651 GCF_049739545.1 Streptomyces sp. SLBN-8D4 | reverse complement strand
CCGGGTCACCCGCCCCTCGGAGCAACCGACTTGCGTTGCACCCCACCTGGTCAGCTAGAGTCTGGAGCACGCCGAGGGGCGAGGCCGAAAAGGCCCAGCTCACGGAGTACACGCGGGTGTAGTTCAGTAGTAGAACATCCCCCTTCCAGGGGGAAGGCGCAGTGTGCAATTCCTGTCACCCGCTCTGCACCACCAGTCCGGCCACTCTTGTGGATCAGGTAGGATGGTGCTCGCGCCGATCGGTGAGAGCCGGTCGGAGGCAATGCGAACGTAGCTCAGTTGGTAGAGCGCAACCTTGCCAAGGTTGAGGTCGCGAGTTCGAACCTCGTCGTTCGCTCGGTCGTTTCGAAGGCCCCGGTCCACTGGACCGGGGCCTTCGGCGTTTCCCCGTACCCCGCGGCCCCTTCTGACATTTGTCATACACAGTGGTGACAGCGCGCACTGCTGCCGGGCCTCTGCCGCCGGGACGCTGAAGTCATGAACACCAACGAACACGAACACGTGATTGAGGTCACCGACCTCCGGCGTGTGTACGGGGGCGGGTTCGAGGCCGTGCGCGGAATCAGCTTCTCCGTGGCCCGCGGAGAGGTCTTCGCCCTGCTCGGCACCAACGGCGCCGGCAAGACCTCCACCGTCGAACTCCTCGAGGGGCTCGCCCGGCCGACCGAAGGACGGATCCGCGTCCTCGGACACGATCCGTACACCGAGCGGGCCGTGGTCCGCCCGCGGACCGGGGTGATGCTCCAGGAGGGCGGCTTCCCCTCCGAGCTGACCGTCGACGAGACCGCGCGGATGTGGGCCGGCTGTGTCAGCGGGGCCCGGCCGCCGCTGGAGGTGCTGGAACTCGTCGGCCTCGCCCGGCGGACCGGCGTACGGGTCAAGCAGTTGTCCGGGGGCGAGCGGCGGCGCCTGGACCTGGCGCTCGCGCTGCTCGGCGACCCCGAGGTGCTGTTCCTCGACGAGCCGACGACCGGCCTCGACGCCGAAGGGCGCCGGGACACCTGGGAGTTGGTGCGGGCCCTGCGCGACCGCGGGACAACTGTGCTGCTCACCACCCACTACCTGGAGGAGGCCGAGGATCTCGCCGGTCGGCTGGCGATCCTCCACGACGGGCGGATCGCGGCCACCGGAACACCGGCCGAGGTGACCGCCGCGCAGCCGTCGCGGATCTCGTTCGAGCTGCCGGAAGGGTACTTCGTGGGGGATCTGCCGCCGCTCGGGGAGCTCGGGGTGTGCGGGCACGAGGTCGACGGGAGGGTCGTACGGCTGCGTACGCACACGTTGCAGCGGTCGGCCACCGGGCTGCTGACGTGGGCCGAACGGGCCGGGGTCGAGCTGCGGCGGCTCGATGTGCGGTCGGCCTCGCTGGAGGAGGCGTTCCTGGGGATCGCGGCGCGCGAGGAGGTGGCGGCATGAGCACACTCACCACTCCCACCGGGCGGCTGAACGCCCTCGCCCGGGCCGAGCTCACGCTGCTCGGGCGGAGCAGGGCCACGCTTCTCACGGCCGTGCTGGTACCGCTCGCACTGCCGTTCAGCATGAAGACCGTCGTGGACGGCATGGACGTAGGGGAGGTCGGGCTGAGCGTCGGCACGGTGCTGCTGCCGGCCGCGATCGGCTTCTCCCTCCTGTTCGGTGTGTACAGCGCCCTCGTCGGGATCTACACCGCCCGGCGCGAGGAACTGGTGCTGAAGCGGCTGCGCACCGGGGAGCTGCGGGACGTCGAGATCCTGGGCGGGAGCGCGCTGCCGGTCGGCGTGACCGGGGTCGTACAGTCCCTGGTGCTGGTGGCAGGGAGCACGGTGCTGCTCGACCTGCCCGCGCCGCACGCGCCCCATCTCGCCGTCCTGGGGCTGCTGTTGGGCCTGGTGATGTGCGCGGCGCTCGCGGCCGTGACGGCGGCCGTGACCCGGACCGTGGAGAGCGCGCAGGTCACCACCCTGCCGTTCGTACTGATCTCGATGAGCCTCTCGGGCGTCACCGTCCCCCTGGAGATGCTGCCCGACCGGCTCGCGTCGGTGTGCGAGCTGCTGCCCCTGTCCCCCGTCATCACCCTGGTCCGCGGCGGCTGGACGGGCACCCTCTCGACGTACGAGGCACTGGGCGCCCTCGGGACGGCACTGGCCTGGACCGTGCTCTCGGTGTTTGCTGTGGGCCGGTGGTTCCGGTGGGAGCCGAGGCGCTGAGGTACGGGGAGAGCATGGGCGAGGCAGTGGGCTGGTGGCGGCGCAAGAGCACGCCGGCGAAGGTGGAGACGTACACACGCTGGTCGTTCCACTTCTTCGCGCTGATCTACGTCGCCTCGGTCGGCCTGCCGGTCTTCGGGCAGGTGACGGGGCAGCTCGCGGTCTGGCTGGTGGTGCTGGTGTGCGCGCATGCGGTGGTGTGCGCGGTGACCGCGTCGCGGGCGCTGGACTGGACGCGGGGGCGGCGCGAGCAGCCGGTGCGGACGCTGTGGGTGCTCGGGGCGGTCACTCTCGCCATCTCCGCCGCGGTGATCGGCATAGCCGGGCAGGGTCCGGACGATGACGGGCACCACATGGCGGTGGGCGCGGTCTTCGTGGGCGTGCTGACCTTCGCGGCCGGTATCGGCGCGCTCGGCGTCCGCGGCCGACGGCGTGTGCTGGCGCTCGTGGGCGGCTTCGCCGCGGGCGCCGCGCTCGGCGGTTTCCCCCTCGGGTACGCCGTCCCGGAGTCCCTGGTCACCGGCATGGTGGTGCTGGTCGCCGCCGGATTCCTCGCCTTCACCTCCATGTTCTCCGTCTGGCTCCTGAACGCCGTCTACGAACTCGACGAGGCCCGCGAGACCCGCTCCCGGCTCGCCGTCGCCGAGGAACGGCTGCGGTTCGGGCGGGACCTGCACGACGTCATGGGCCGGAACCTGGCCGTGATCGCGCTGAAGAGCGAACTGGCGGTGCAGCTGGCCCGTCGGGGACGCGACGAGGCCGTGGACCAGATGACCGAGGTGCAGCGGATCGCGCAGGAGACGCAGCGCGAGGTGCGGGATGTCGTACGGGGTTACCGGGAAGCCGATCTCGGCATGGAACTCACGGGAGCGCGAGGGGTGTTGATCGCCGCCGGCATCGACTGCGAGGTCACCGGGGAGCCGGGCGGGCTGCCCGCCGAGGTGCAGTCGGCGCTCGGCTGGGTGGTCCGGGAGGCCACCACGAACGTACTGCGGCACGGCGACGCCAAGCGGTGCACGGTGGCCGTGTCGAGGGAGCAGGAGCGGGTGGTGCTGACCGTGGAGAACGACGGGATGCTGAGGTCGTCGGGCGGTCGCGGCGGGTCCGGGCTCGCCGGGCTGCGGGAGCGGCTCGCGGCGGTGGCCGGGACGCTGGAGGCGGGGCCGGCGCGGGAGGGCGTGTTCCGGCTGGTGGCGGAGGTGCCGCTGGTGGCGCCGGAAGTGGTCGCATGACCGTGTGGGGCCGTGGTGTCGGAAGGGGTGGTCTCGTGACCGTGGCTGTGATGGCCGAGGAGGTGATCGCGTGACCGTGCGCGTGCTGCTCGCCGATGACGAGCATCTGATCCGGGGCGCGCTCGCCGCGCTGCTCTCGCTGGAGGACGACCTGGCCGTCGTCGCGGAGGCGGCCACCGGCCCCGAGGCGCTGGCGATGGCCCGGGCGCACGGACCGGACGTCGCCGTACTGGATCTCCAGATGCCCGGTGCGGACGGTGTGAAGGTCGCCACATCCCTGCGGACCGAGCTGCCCTCGTGCAAGGTGCTGATCGTCACCAGCCATGGGCGTCCCGGGCATCTCAAGCGGGCCCTGGAGGCCGGAGTGCGGGGGTTCGTCCCGAAGACAGTGAGCGCGCGGCGGCTCGCGGAGATCATCCGCACGGTGCATGCGGGAAACCGTTACGTGGACCCCGAGTTGGCCGCCGACGCGATCTCCGCCGGGGATTCGCCGCTGACCGTGCGGGAGGCCGAGGTACTGGAACTCGCCGCCGACGGGGCGCCCGTCGCCGAGATCGCCGAACGGGCCGCGCTGTCCCAGGGGACCGTACGGAACTATCTGTCGTCGGCCGTCTCCAAACTCGGGGCCGAGAACCGTCACGCGGCGGTGCGGCTCGCGCGGGAGCGAGGTTGGGTATAGTGGTTCTCGCGCCACGGCGCATGCGAACGTAGCTCAGTTGGTAGAGCGCAACCTTGCCAAGGTTGAGGTCGCGAGTTCGAACCTCGTCGTTCGCTCTGTTTCGGCAAAGGCCCCCGGTTCTCACCGGGGGCCTTTCGCGTTACGACCAGCTCGTGCCCGTCAGGCGCTCGTACGCCTCGATGTACTTGGCGCGGGTGCGGTCCACGACCTCCTGCGGCAGCGGCGGCGGAGGCTGCTCGCTCTTCCTGTCCCAGCCGGACTCCGCCGAGGTCAGCCAGTCGCGCACGAACTGCTTGTCGTACGACGGCTGCGCGTGCCCCGGCTCCCACTGCTCGGCCGGCCAGAAGCGGGAGGAGTCCGGGGTGAGGACCTCGTCCGCGATGACGAGGGTCTCCCCGTCGAAGCCGAACTCGAACTTGGTGTCCGCGAGGATGATCCCGCGGTCCCGGGCGATGTCCCGGCCCCGTGAGTACACGGCGAGGGTCGCCTGGCGCAGCTGGGCCGCGGTGTCCGCGCCGACCTGGCGGGCGATCTCCTCGTAGGAGACGTTCTCGTCGTGCTCGCCGACGGCGGCCTTGGTGGCCGGGGTGAAGATCGGGGCGGGCAGCTTGCTGCCGTCGACCAGTCCCTCGGGGAGGGCGAGGCCGCAGACCGTGCGCGACTCGTTGTACTCCAGCAGTCCGGAGCCGGTGAGATAACCGCGGGCGACGGCCTCCACGGGGACCATCCGGAGCGACTTGCAGACCAGGGTGCGGCCCGCCCAGTCGGCGGGGGCGCCTTCCGGCACGTCCGTGCTCAGGACGTGGTTCGGCAGCAGGTCGGCGATCTTGTCGAACCACCACAGGGACAGCTGGGTGAGGACGCGGCCCTTGTCGGGGATCTCCGTCGGCAGCACCCAGTCATAGGCGGACATGCGGTCACTGGCGACCATCACGAGGTCGCCCGCCTCGTTCTGGTACAGCTCGCGCACCTTGCCGGTGTGCAGGTGCACCAGGCCCGGAACCTGGAGCGGCTCGGGCTTCTCTACGAATCCGGACACGGTTCCTCCCCGTGGCTATGTCCAACGGGTCGATTGTCCCGTACACCGGGCTGACCTTGGACTTGGGGTGTGCTGCGGGTGTTTCGCCGGTGTCTTGCTGTGTCTCGCCGTGTCTTGCGTGGGCTCAGTCACGCTTGCAGATGCGGTCCAGGAGGTTGGCGGTGGCGCGCTGGACACGGGTGTCGACATGGCCCGGGCGGTCCAGTGCCGGGGACCAGGCGAAGGTGCCGGCGGCGAAGACCAGCGCGCCGGAGGGGGCGCGGTACAGGGACGTCTCCTGGTGGCGCAGGGCGCCCTCGCTGTCCGCGTACGGCGAGTGGGCGAGCAGGATGCGGTCGTCGTGCTCGGGAAGCGGGGTGCGCGGGAAGTAGCGGTCGGCCTCGCCCGCGACCAGGCCGGCGAGTTCGTCGCCCTCGTGCGCGCCGGTCGCGTCCCACAGCCAGTGCTCGGCGTTGCGGACGATCAGGGGGTGCGGCTCGGGCACCCTTCCCGCGTACTGGATGCCGACCACCTGCTGCTCGGGGCGGTCCACCTCGCGCCAGAGCGCCGGTTTTCCCGGCCCCCTGCGTTTTCGGCAGGTGAGCAGGCGGTCGGGTACGCCGGACGGCGAGGGGGCCAACTCGACCTGCCAGTACATGGTGTTGGCGGACAGGAAGACCAGGGAGGTGCCGCTGTCCCGGGCGCCCTCGACCGTACGGCGCATGGCCGTCGACCAGTACTCGTCGTGGCCGGGGAAGACCAGGCCCCGGTAGCGGGTGGGGTCGAGCCGGCCGGCGTGCAGGTCGCGGGCGTCGGCGTAGGCGAGGTCGTAGCCGTAGCGCTCGGCGAAGCGGATGAAGTCGTAGGCGTGGCCCACATGAATCGGCAGGCCCGCGCCCGCGTACGGCCGGTCGAAGGAGACCGTGGTCGCGGCGTCGGCCTCGCCGAGGAGCCGGCCCTGTTCGTCCCAGGCGTGGTAGAGGCTGGCGCCGGTGCGGCCGTCCTCCGGGTAGAGGTTGTACGCCTGCCAGGTCACGTCGGGCAGCAGGAGCAGCAGGTCCGCGGGGTGGTTGTCGCGGACCGTGAAGGGGATGTGGGAGCGGTAGCCGTCGGCGGTGGTGAGGACGGCGACATACGCCCCGACGCTCCAGTACGAGGGGATCTGGAGTCGCCAGGACAGCCACCAGTGGTGGCAGGAGACCGTGCGGTCCGCGGTCAGCGGCGGGGACTGCACGATGCCGGAGAGGCGGGGGCTGGTGGTGACCTTCGCCGCGCCGTCGCCGCCGTAGTGGCCGATGCGGTAGATGTCGACGGCGAACTCCTGCGGCGGGTCGACGGTGATGTGGAAGTCGACTGCGTCGCCGGGGGCCACCGCGCCGGTCGAGGTGAAGCCCTTGATCTGGCGGCGGACGTCGTCGGCGGAGCGGGGGCCGCCGCCGGAGCTGCGAGGGGAGGGGAGGCGGACGCGCGGGGCGCCCTCCTTCGGGGTGTGGGCGGGGTCCGTCTCCACGTACCAGGGAACCACCTGGCCGGTGTCGTCGAAGTACGTCTCACTGCCGCGCAGCCAGGGGACGGGGCCCTGGCCGAAGGGGTCCGTCACGGCGTGCGCGAGTGCTCCCGACTCCCAGCGGCGGATCTGCTCCGGTCCTGGCCCCATGGACGCTCCCCTCCCTCGTGCCCCCGTCGTTCCTCCTGCGCGGTGCGGCGCAGTGTGCGCGTGTGCTGTGCGCGGGCGGTGTCGCCGCGTGTCGTGCGTGTGTCGTGCGCCTGTCCTATGGCGCGCGCCCTTGCCATGTGCGCGATCGGTCCCAGCACATCACATTCCGCGCTCGGACTGTCACTATTCGTCGCGAATTGGCCGAAAGTGGAAGAGGCTATTCCGTCTTGTCAGACGAGGCGGACCGGCTTCTCGGGGCGTATCCCCGACTTGACCAGCCAGGCCCGCAGAGGGGCCGGGTCGCCGTCCTCCACGAGGCTCAAGACGCGGGGGGCGAGGTCCGCGGCGCGCTCGCCGTTGATGAGGAGGGACGGGCCGTCGAGCCAGTCCAGGCCGGGGGTGGCGCCGGCGGTGTCGATCGCGGCACAGCAGACCATCGCGGTGACGTGGTCGGTGAGGAGCTCCCGGGCGCTGCGAGGGGGCTGCAGCGGGAAGAGGGGTAGAGCGGTGTCGTCCCAGGGGGCGATGTCGGGGGCGGTACGGGAGTGGGGGGCGGCGGCTTCCTCCCGAGCGAGCTCGGCACTGAGCGCTGCGGCGAGGGTCTCGGCTTCGGCTCCTGTGGTTCCAGGTGTGGGGTCGGGGTGAGTTTCGTCGGCGGTGGGGCCGGGTGGGTCCTGGGGGGTGGGGGCGTTGGGTGCGGCCACTCGGTCGACCGGCAGGGCCGGGTTGCGGTCGGCCGCCATGGTGTCGTCCTGAGGGGCCGGGGCCGGTGCGGGGTCTGCGGCGGCGGAGTCCGGGGTGCCCGTGTTGGTGGGTGCAGGGTGGGCCGGCTGGTCAGCGGCCGTGAGGTGAGGTGCGGGGCCGGCGAGGTGGTCGGCGGCCTTGGGATGCGGCGGCGTCCGGTCGCCGGGCCCAGTGGCTGCGGCGGACTCTGAAGCGGGATCTGCAGGTCGATCGGCGGCTGTGGGCTGTGACGTGCGGTCGGCGGGCGCGGCCGCTGCCGCGGACGGCGAGGCCGGACCGGCAAGTCGATCGGCGGCACTGGGCTGCGACGCCCGGTCCGCGGACCCGGCCGCCGCCGCGGACGGCGAGGCCGGACCGGCAAGTCGATCGGCGGCACTGGGCTGCGACGCCCGGTCCGCGGACCCGGCCGCCGCCGCGGCCTCTGCGGCCTCTGCGGCCGAGCCGGCAACTCGATCAGCAGCTCTGGACGGTGAAGCCGGGTGGGCAGATCCGTCGGCGGCCGCGGACTCTGGCGCCGGAGCAGCGGCCCCCTCGACAGCCGAGGACCGCGACATGGCGTCGGCTGAACCGTCGGCGGCCACGGACTGGGAAGCCGCGCCAGCGGACCCCGCGACAGGCGAGGACTGTGACATCGAGCCGGTTGACCCGTCGAAAGCCGAAGACTCCGGTGTGGGCCCCGTCGGCTGGGGTGCGGACAGGTGGGTCAGGACTCGGGAGAGGGTCGGGGCGTCGGACTCCGGTGGGGTGGATTCCGAGGGGCGGCGCACGCCCTGGGCGTCGAGGACGCGGTGGAGGCGGGCCGCGTCCAGACGCCACTTCCGGTCCACGACCTCTTCCGGGTACTCCTGCCAGTCCACCGGGGACCAGTCAGGGCCGGTCTCCGCGGGGCCGCCGTGGAAGAGGCGGGCGGCGAGCAGGGAGGCGGCCTCGTCGATCGAGCCGGGCTCTTCGAGCAGGTCGCAGGCGGGGCGCTCGCCCAGCCGGGAGGCGAAGCCCTCGGCGAGGCGGTCACGGCGGGACAGTTCGGTGAGGGCCGCCACCACGCCCGCGTCCAGACGGGAGGGCCAGCGCCCCATCCGCCACGCGGGAAGCGCGACCCGGGTCAGCAGCCGGTCCCAGCCCGCGTACGCCAGGCCCACCTGCTCCTGGGCCACGATCCTGAGGCCGTAGTCCACAGCCTGTGCACGCTCGGCGGCCGCGGCGGCGACCCCGCGTTCCATCTGGGTGGCGTGCTCCCGGCAGCTGCGCAGAAGGAGACCTGCCACCCAGGCGACGCCCGCACACAGCACACGGGTGAGCGGGCATCGTCCGGGAACGGAGCCGACGGCGACCGCCGCGTCGAGACCCCGTACGAAGCGACGGGCCGCGGCTATGTCGGGGTGGGCCGAGGGGCCCGTACCGGCGACGACCGGGGCGAGGACCGCGCGCAGTTCGCCGACGCGCATCCACCACAGGAACGGCGAGCCGATGACCAGCACCGGTGCGGCCGGGACACCGCGGTGGGAGCCGGGGACGCCCGCGATCTCGTCCTCCCGGCCGGTCTGCGGGGGCGGCCCGTGGGCGGGGTGGGTGCGGTCCTCCAGCCAGCTGTCGCAGTCCGGGGTGAGCGCTATGGCGGAGGGGGCGGGGACGTCCAGGCGGTCGGCGAGGTCGCGCACCATGCGGTACAGGTCGGGCGCGGACTCCTCGGCGATCGCGACGGTGGGGCTGACGGCGGGGCGGGCGCGGGCGACGACCAGGGCGACGGCCCCGGCGGCGAGCAGCACCGCTGCCCCGAGAACGCTCATGACCAGCCGGGCGGTGTCCCAGAACCCGCCCACGAGATGGTCGGTGGACCCTCCGGCGAGCAGCACCACGGCCACGGCCGCGGGCAGCAGTGCCACGGCCAGCGCGCGGCTGCGGATCCGCAGCACGGCGAGGGCCCGGGAGCGCGCGGCCTGCGCGCCCACCTCCACACCGATACCGGTCATGACCGGACCTCACCCCCTTGCTGCCGTCCTGAATGCCCAGCTGTCCTGGCGTTGCTCACTCCCCCACTGTGGCACCCGTCACTGACACCGCAATGCCGGTGGGCCAAGTGCCGGACCGCTTGCGCGGCACCCTAGTTGGGGCCCGGGCCCCCGTCACCCGTATGCGGCCCCGGTCACTCGATGGAATGGCTTTGGGGAAAGGTGGATGACGTACAGCAAAGATCAGGCCCCGAATCCTTAGACGGATCCGGGGCCTGTCGGGTTGTTCGGGAGCGGGGGTTTCGCCCCGGTTCTCGGGCTTCTCAGGCCCCGGACGCAGCCTTCGCCGCGATGTCCGTCCGGTGCTGGGAACCGTCGAGCCGGATACGGCCCACGGCCCGGTACGCGCGCTCGCGGGCCTCGGTGAGGTCCTTGCCGGACGCGGTGACCGACAGGACGCGGCCGCCGGCGCTGACGACGGCGTCGCCGTCCCGCCTGGTGCCCGCGTGCAGGACGTACGCGTGCGGGGCGTCCTGCTCGGCCACCTCGTCGAGGCCGGTGATCGGGTCACCGGTGCGCGGGGTCGCGGGGTAGTTGTGCGAGGCGACGACCACGGTGACCGCGGCGTCCTCGCTCCAGCGCAGCGGCGGCAGGTCCTCGAGGTTGCCGCTCGCGGCGGCGAGCAGGACACCGGCCAGCGGGGTCTTGAGGCGGTTCAGGACGACCTGGGTCTCGGGGTCGCCGAAGCGGGCGTTGAACTCGATGACCCGCACGCCCCGGGAGGTGATCGCGAGACCGGCGTACAGCAGGCCGGAGAAGGGGGTGCCGCGGCGGCGCATCTCGTCGACCGTCGGCTGCAGAACCGTCTCCAGGACCTCGTCCACCAGCTTCGGGTCGGCCCAGGGCAGCGGGGAGTACGCGCCCATGCCACCGGTGTTCGGGCCCTCGTCGCCGTCGAGGGCGCGCTTGAAGTCCTGGGCGGGCTGGAGCGGGAGGACGGTGTCGCCGTCGGTGATGGCGAAGAGGGAGACCTCGGGGCCGTCGAGGAACTCCTCGATGACGACTCGCTCGCAGGCGTTCGCGTGGGCCGTCGCGGCCTCGATGTCGCTGGTCACGACGACACCCTTGCCCGCGGCGAGACCGTCGTCCTTGACGACGTACGGGGCGCCGAAGGCGTCGAGGGCCTCGGCGACCTCCTCGGGGGTGGTGCAGACGTAGGAGCGGGCGGTCGGCACCTCGGCCGCGGCCATGACCTCCTTGGCGAAGGCCTTGGAGCCCTCGAGCTGCGCGGCCTCCCCGGACGGACCGAAGACCGGGATGCCCACCTCGCGCACGGCGTCGGCGACTCCCGCGACGAGCGGGGCCTCCGGGCCTACGACGACCAGGTCGACGGCGAGTCGCTGTGCGAGCGCGGCCACCGCCTCGCCGTCGAGGGCGTCGACCGGGTGCAGCTCGGCGACCTCGGCGATGCCGGCGTTGCCGGGCGCGCAGTGCAGTGCGCTGACGCCGGGGTCGAGGGACAGGGAGCGGCACAGGGCGTGTTCGCGGGCGCCGTTACCGATGACGAGGACCTTCACGGGGGTCAGCCTAACGGGGTTTTTGTGCCAGGTTCCTAACGGGTGGAGGGAGAGGAGTCGTAGGTTCCTCCAGGATGAGGGGCCTTGCCCGCTCCTCCACCGGCCCCCTACTCGTTCGTGATCTCCTCCACCACGGTCGCCCCGAGCTCCCGCACGATCAGTTCGCGACCCGAGAGGGCCGACTCGTTGAGGTCGGGGTCGTCGTCCTCGGGGATGTCGTCCTCGATGGAGACGGGCGGGGGCTCCGGCGCGGACCGCTGTGGGGCGGGGGCCGGTGCGGGGGTGGGCGCCGAAGTGGGCCGGCCCGCCGGGGCGGGCGTCGACTGGGAGGACGGCGGGGTCTGGGGGGCCGGGGCGCCGTACCCACCCGCGTTCCCGGTGCCGTAGCCGCCGCCGGAGTTACCCCCTCCCCCGTAGCCACCGCCACCGCCACTGCTGCCGCCGCCGTTGAAGCCGCCGGAGGCCGGGGGTGCCGCGCCGCCGCCCGAGGGGTCGACGACGGCCTCGATCTTCCACTGCACGCTGAACTGCTCGGAGAGCGCCTGGCGCAGCACCTCCTCGCTGCCGCTGCTCGCGAAGTTGTCGCGGGCACCGGCGTTGACGAAGCCGAGCTGGAGGGTGGTGCCGTCGAAACCGGCCACGTGGGCGTTCTGGCTGAGCAGGATCCAGGTGAAACGGCGGCGGTTCTTGACCGCTTCCAGGATGTTGGGCCAGAGCTGCCGGGGGTCGAGACCACCGGCAGGTGGGGTGTAGGCGGCCGGACCGGGTGCGGAGGCCGCGGACGCCGCGGGAGCGGGCTGGGCCGGTGCCGAGGCGGCCGCGGGTCGGTGCGCCGCGGGCGCCTGGGGCTGGCCGCCACCGGCCGGGGCCGGGGTGGGCCACCCACCGGGACGCCGGCCGCCACCGGCAGGAGCGGCGGCGGGCCAGGCGCCGGGGGCCGGGGCGGATGCTGTGGGGGCCGGAGATGGGCCGGCCGCTGGACCGGAGGGAGCGCCAGGGGCCTGACCCGCCGGAGAGGAGGTCGGGTCGTCGGGTGCGGGGGCGGGGGCAGGGGCGGCCGGAACGGCGGGGGGCGCCGAGTCGGCCGTAGCGCCGGGGAATCCACCCGGGCCGCCTGCTCCACCCGGGAAGCCGCCCGATCCATCCGCCCCACCGGGCATGCCGCCACCCTGCGTGCCACCGCCGGGAGGGCTTCCGCCCTGGACGCCGCCGACCGGGCTGCCGGCGCCGGGCCCTGAACCGCCAGGCGCGCCCGCCGCTCCTGCGGCCCGGACCGCCGCCCGGGCCGCGGCCGGACCGCCGCCGGGCGGAACCGGAGCTGATGGCGGGACGGCACCCGATGACGGGACGGCGGCCGATGGCGGGACTGCGGCCGTGAAGGGGCCGGGAGCGGCTCCCCCGTGGGCCTCCGGCCCCGGTACGTACCCCATCGCGGGGGCGCCCATCGCGGGAGCACCGCCGCCGGCCGAGAAGTTCACGCCCCGCTCGATGCGGTCGAGGCGGGCCATGACCGAGCGCTCGTCCCCGTACGCCGCGGGGAGCAGCACGCGCGCGCAGATGAGTTCCAGCTGGAGGCGGGGCGAGTTGGCGCCGCGCATCTCCGTCAGACCTTCGTTGACGAGGTCGGCGGCACGGCTGAGCTCGGCGGGGCCGAAGGTGCCTGCCTGGGCCTGCATGCGCTCGATGACGTCGGCGGGGGCGTCGATGAGCCCCTTCTCGGCGGCGTCGGGAACGGCGGCGAGGATGACCAGGTCCCGCAGCCGCTCCAGCAGGTCGGTGACGAAACGGCGCGGGTCGTTGCCGCCCTCGATGACACGGTCGACGACCTCGAAGGCGGCGGCGCCGTCACCGGTGGCGAAGGCCTCGACGACGGAGTCGAGCAGGGAGCCGTCGGTGTAACCGAGGAGGGAAGTGGCCATGGCATACGTCACACCCTCCTCCCGCGCTCCGGCGAGCAGCTGGTCCATGACGGACATGGAGTCACGCACCGACCCCTGACCGGCCCGCACGACCAGCGGAAGCACCCCGTCCTCGACGGGGATGTTCTCCTTGCCGCACACCTCGCCGAGGTACTCCCGCAGGGTGCCGGGCGGTACGAGCCGGAAGGGGTAGTGATGGGTCCGCGACCGGATCGTCCCGATGACCTTCTCGGGCTCGGTGGTGGCGAAGATGAACTTGAGGTGCTCCGGGGGCTCCTCGACGACCTTCAGCAGCGCGTTGAAACCGGCCGACGTGACCATGTGGGCCTCGTCGATGATGTAGATCTTGTAACGGCTGCTCGCCGGCCCGAAGAAGGCCTTCTCCCGCAGCTCACGGGCGTCGTCCACACCACCGTGGGAGGCGGCGTCGATCTCGATGACGTCGATGGACCCCGGGCCGTTCCTGGCCAGGTCCTGACAGGACTGGCACTCACCGCACGGGGTCGGCGTGGGCCCCTTCTCGCAGTTCAGGCACCTGGCGAGGATGCGCGCGCTGGTCGTCTTGCCGCATCCGCGCGGACCGCTGAACAGGTACGCGTGATTGACCCGGTTGTTCCGCAGCGCCTGCTGCAGCGGGTCGGTGACATGCTCCTGCCCGATGACCTCGGCGAAGGACTCCGGGCGGTAGCGGCGGTACAACGCGAGAGACGACACGCATACGAGGTTATAGGCGCCCACTGACAACCCGACCCCGCGCGGGCCCCCGCTCCGGGAACGCGAACGCCCCCCACGCACCCGCCAGAGCCAACCTACCCTTGCTGCCTTCCGGCCCTGGGGGAGTTCAGTCAGATAGCGCCGCGTGAGGGGCTGCCCAAACAGTACCCGATGGCAGGGGGTGGGAACGAGTTCGCGAGCACTCCTCAACGTCTTGTATTGTTTGCCGCGGAGGATTCGCCTAGAGGCCTAGGGCGCACGCTTGGAAAGCGTGTTGGGGGCAACCCCTCACGAGTTCGAATCTCGTATCCTCCGCCAGTGCCTCACCGGGCACGATGTCGAAGGGCCCCACCGTTCGCGGTGGGGCCCTTCGACATGCGTGGTCTCAGTTTTGGTCTCAGTTGTCCGCCGGAGCGGGTCGCGGGTGGGTTTCGTACATGCGGACCGCGACGACGAGGCCGGAGGCTCCTGTGAGGGCGGCGACGGTCCAGATGGCTGTGGTGAGGCTGTAGGCGTCGGCAAGGACTCCGGCGACCAGCGCTCCGACTGCGAAGCCGCCGTCACGCCATAGCCGGTAGACGCCGACGGCGCGGGCACGCCAGGCAGGGTGGGCGACGTCGCCGATCACGGCAAGCAGGGTCGGGTAGACCAGGGCGGTGCCGATACCAAGAAGGATCTGGGCGGTGGCCCACACGGAGAAGGTGGTTCCGGCGGCGACGAGAGCGATGGCAGCCGCCTGGAGCAGCATGCCCGCGGTGATGAGGTGCTTGCGGCCGATGTGGTCGGACCACCAGCCGGTGAGCATCTGGCCCGCGCCCCAGACCGCCGGGTAGAGGGCGGCGAGGACGCCGATCTGGGCGATGGACAGGCCGTGGGCGGCGAAGAGCAAGGGGAAGATGCCCCAGGCGAGGGCGTCGTTGAGGTTGTTGACCATGCCGGCCTGACTGGCCGCGGACAGGGCCTTGTCGCGGAGGCTCGTGAGGCGGGCGATCTGGCCGGTGGTCAATTCGGCTGCCGAACCCGGCTGTGGGGGGTGCTGGGCGGCCTCGGCGCGAGCGTGGTCGCGGGTCTCGCGGACCGCCAGGACGGACAGGCCCAGGGCCAGGACGACATAGGCGGCGCCGAGGAGGAACGGCTCCGGCCTCAGCCCGGCGTGTCCGGCGATGGCGCCGGTGGCCATGGCGGTGGCGGCGACCGCGACGTAGCCGGCGGCCTCGTTGAAGCCCATGGCCAGGCCGCGGCGTTCCGGGCCGACCAGGTCGATCTTCATGATGACCGTGGTGGACCAGGTCAGGCCCTGGTTCATGCCGAGAAGGACGTTGGCCGCGATGATCCAGCCCCACGAGGGGCCCCAGGCGAGCATGGCGGGCACAGGCAGGGCGATCAGCCAGCCGGCGACCAGGACGGGCTTGCGGCCGTAGCGGTCGGACCAGGTGCCCGCGAAGAAGTTGGTGACGGCCTTGGTGGCGCCGAAGGCGAGGATGTAGGTGAGGGCGGCGGTGTAGGCGGACAGGTGGAAGACGTCGTCGGCGAGCAGCGGCAGGACGGTGCGCTCCTGGCCGAGCATGCCGCCGACCAGGGCGTTGACCGCGACGAGCAGCGTGAACTGGGCGAGGTTGGCGCGCAGCCCGAGCTGTATCCCGCTGGGGGTTGCAGTGGCGGTCACGCGCCTTCCTCCAGCATGCGGCCGGTGGCCTTGGCCCAGTCGGCCGGTCCGCCGTCCAGGACTGCGAGGTCGTCGTGTCCGGCACGCGCGAGGAGGCTGGCGGCGGTCATGGCGCGCTCGCCGTGCCCGCAGGCGACCACGGCGCCGGCCGGAGCTTCGTCGGCGTGCCCGGCGAGGTCGCCGAGTTCGATGTGGATCGCGTCCGCGATGTGTCCGGTGACGTGCTCGGCCCGCTGCCGGATGTCGAGGACCGGGCGGTCGGCGATGCGGTCAGCGGTGAGCAGGTCGATGGTCTGCTGTTCTCCGCCGTCCGCTTGCCACGCGGCCCACGCCAGGTGTCCGGCCGGCCGCTCGTATCCGATCTTCAGGGCCTGCCAGGTGAGTTCGGCGAGGTCCTGCCCCGGTGCGGTGACGAAGACGAGCGGGGTGTCATCGGGCAGCAGCCAGCCCAGCCAGGTGGCGAACTGGTCGCGCAGCGGAATGGAGATCGCGCCGGGGATGTGGCCGTGGGCGAAGTCCGTGACGGGACGTACGTCGATGATCTGCGCGCCTTCGCCCAGCAGTCGGCGGGTCTCGGCCGCCGAGAGCGCGGCGAGGGTGGGGGCGGTGGAGAGGACCGCGGGACCGCGCCGGTTGATCTCGCCCAGGCGGTCGAAGTAGGCGGGGTAGGAGCCGAGGCTGTCCAGCAGTTGCCGTACGAAGGTGTCCTCGTCCGGCGCGGCGAGCAGGGCGTTGGCCTGTTTCTGGGCGCCGATGGTGGTGGTGCGCTCGGCGCCGGGCGGGGCGGAGCAGAAGGAGCCGGCGCCGTGGGTGGGCCATACGGCGGTCGCGTCAGGGAGTTCGGCCAGCCGCCGCAGCGACTGGTATTGGGCGCGGGCCAGTTCCTCCGCGCGGTCGGCGCCGAGCAGGTCGGTGCGGGCGGCGGAGCCGACGATGAGGGATCCGCCGGTGAACACGCCCAACTCCCTTGTGCCGTCCAGGAGGAGGAAGGACAGGTGCTCGTCGGTGTGGCCGGGGGTGGCCAGGGCGCGCAGGGTCAGCCCGCCCAGGTCGGTCTCGTCGCCGTCGGCGAGTCCGGTGTGGGGGAACGCGCGGTGTCCGGCGGCAGAGGCCAGGACGGTCGCGCCGTCGTCGGCGGCGAGTTGGAGCGCGCCGGTGAGGAAGTCCGCGTGCAGGTGGGTGTCGGCGGCGTAGGCGACGCTCAGACCGCGCCGCTCGGCGGCAGTGCGCAGAGCACGCAGATCCCGGCTCGCGTCCACCGCCAGGGCGCGTCCGTCGCCCAGGTCGACAAGGTAGGCGCTGTTGCCCAGCCCTTCGTCGACCAGCGGTATCAGGTGATCGTCGGCGAAGCCCATCAGGTCCTCCTGGTGTCACGGTAAGCGCTGGGTGGTCACAGCACCCACCTACAGATACAATATTCCATGGATTTATGGAGGATGCCATGGGAGACCCCACGAGCAAGTCGGCGCTGTACGACGCTTTCGCCCACACCGGTAAAGCGCTGAGCAGTGGGAAGCGTCTGGAACTGCTCGATCTGCTGGCCCAGGGAGAGCGCACTGTCGACGCCCTCGCCAAGGCCGCCGGGCTGAACCTGACCACCGCGTCCGCGCATCTGCAGACCCTCAAGCAGGCCGGGCTCGTGGCCACCCGCCGTGAGGGTGTGCGCATCCACTACCGGCTGGCCGGAGATGACGTCGCCGCGCTGTACGCCCTGCTGCGCCGGGTGGCCCAGACCCACCAGGCAGGTGTCGAGGCCGCCCGCGCCGCCTACCTCGGGGACGACGAATCGGAGGGGGTCGGGCGCGAAGAACTGCTGGCCCGCGCGCAGGCGGGCGAGGTCATCGTCCTGGACGTGCGTCCCGCCGAGGAGTACGCCGCCGGGCACATCCCCGGCGCGCTCTCCATCCCCGTCGAGCAACTCGCCGACCGGATCGCCGAGTTGCCCGCCGACACCGAGGTCGTCGCCTACTGCCGAGGCGAGTACTGCGTCCTGGCCCACGACGCCGTACGACTGCTCAACGCCCGCGGGCGGCGAGCCGTACGGCTGTCCGACGGCATGCTGGAGTGGCGCCTCGCCGACCTGCCGGTGGCCACCGGAGAAGCCGCGTGATCCCCGCGCACCCGGGGCTGCGGGGCTGGCCGGTCTATCTGGACTACAACGCCACCACCCCGGTGGACCCGCGGGTGGTCGACGCGATGCTGCCTCACGTGGGGCATCACTTCGGCAACCCCTCCAGCAGCCATTCCTACGGCGACCAGCCCCGCCACTCACTCGATAAGGCGCGCGCGCAGGTCGGGGCCCTGATCGGGGCCGGGCCCGACGAGATCGTCTTCACCGGCTCCGGCTCCGAGGCCGACAACCTCGCCCTGCGCGGCGCCGTACTGAGCGCCAAGGCCGACCGCCCACATGTGATCACCCAGGTCACCGAGCACCCGGCCGTCCTGGAGACCTGCCGCGCCCTGGAACGCTTTCACGACGCCGACGTGACGTACCTGCCCGTTGACTGCGACGGTCTGGTCGACCCGGCGGCGCTCGTAGCCGCCCTCACCGAGCACACGGTCCTGGTCTCGGTCATGGCCGCGAACAACGAGACCGGCGCCCTCCAGCCCATCGCCGAACTGGCCCGCATCACCCGCGCCCACGGGGCGCTCTTCCACCGGCGGCCGGAGGAATCGGGATGGCCGCGCACTACCGTGGATCCATGACGGCTCCGTTGGACGTGCTCGTGGTCGGTGCAGGACCCACTGGGCTCGCGCTCGCCGCGCAACTGCGGACCTACGGGACCACCTTCCGGATCATCGACCGCTCCCTGGACCGGGCCCATGAGTCGCGCGCGCTGGCCATCCAGCCACGCACCCTGGAAGCGCTCGCCCCATTCGGGGTGACCGACGAACTGGTCGCACGCGGCAACCCCGCGATGCAGCTGAGGATGCATCTGCCGCACCGGGTGGTGCAGATGCAGTTGTTCGACATCGGGCTGGCCGACACTGCCTACCCCTTCCTCCTGTTCCTCTCGCAGGCGGAGACCGAGAGCGTCCTCGCCGAGCATCTGCGGGGCCAGGGCGTGGGCGTGGAACGGGGCACGGAGCTGCACCGTCTGGAGCGCACGGGCTCAACTGTCACCTGTCGGCTCCGGCACAGCGACGGCACCGAGGAGGCCGTAGAGGCGATGTACGTCGTGGGCTGCGACGGTGCGCACAGCGCGGTACGGGCCCAGGCGGGCATCGGCTTCAAGGGGTACGCCTACCCGCAGACCTTCCTGCTCGCCGACCTGGAGGTCGATGGCCTGGAGCCCGGCGCCGTGCACGCGTACATGACCGGGGCCGGAATGCTGTTCTTCTTCCCCCTGGGCTCGCCGGCCACCTGGCGGATGCTCGCGATGCGGACACAGGGCGCCCCGGACACCGAGGTGGATCTCGGGCTCCTGCAGGAGATCACCGACCGATACACCAGCAACCGGCTGGTGTTGCACGACTCGGTGTGGATGACCGACTTCCGCCTCCACAACCGCGGAGCCGTCCACTACCGCTCAGGGCCTTTCTTCCTCGCTGGGGACGCGGCCCACATCCACAGCCCGGCTGGCGCCCAGGGCATGAACACCGGCATCCAGGACGCCCTCAACCTGGGCTGGAAGCTCGCCCTCGTGTGCCGTGGAAGGGCTCCGGAGGAATTGCTGGAGACGTATGAGGCCGAGCGCGCCCCGGTCGGCGGCAGCGTGCTCCGCTTCACCGACCGAGCGTTCACCATCGGCACCAGCAGCAACCCCGTCGTCCGTTTCGCCCGCACCCGACTCGCGCCGCGCCTGGCCCCGTTGGCGCTCCGTGCGACCGGGCCGCGCGGCCGAGTCTTCCGTACGGTGTCGGAGCTGGGCATTCACTACCGGCGCAGCCCTGCCTCCGCTTCGGGCTCGCGGCCTCCGGGGCGCGGTCCACGTGCCGGTGACCGGCTGCCCGACCTGCCGCGCGGGCTCCAGGCACGGACCGCCGGGCCGGGCTGGCACCTGCTGCTGGCCGGGCCGCCGCATCTCTGGCCCGACGGGCGGCTTGCCCCGGTCCTGGCAGGCCGTGCCGATGTGCTCACCGTTCACCGACTGGGCGAGCAGAGCCCCTGGCCTGGCGTTGCCCATGGACTCGTACGCCCCGACGGCTACCTCGGCTATGTCGCGCGCGGCGCCGGTGCGGACGCTCTGAGCATCTACCTCGACCGGTGGCTGCGACGGGTATGACGCCACGGTAAGGGGCGTGGGAACGCATCGTCCGAGGCGTTGCCGGGTTCGTCGCGGTGGGGTGCGTGCCGGGGAAGATGCTGGGCGAGGGCCACCGGGCCCAGGCTGCCCCGCCCTGCTCCTGGTCATTGGATCTGATCACCGCACTGGGGCGAGCAGGACGCCGTGTACTGCTGTGTGGTGGCGACCTCACTGGCCCGGGCGGGGCGGGTTGGCGTGGCGGGGAGGGCGGACTCAAGTGGGCGCAGGAGTCCGTTGTCCCCCTGTGGGAACGTACTGAGCGCTTTCGTATTTACTCGCCCTGGCTCATTCCCGGGCCTGTGCAGACAGCCTCGTACATCACCGCCCTCCTGACGTCCATTCGTGAGCGCCGAGGACTCATCGACGATGTGCCGGCGGCCGTCAAAGTGCGCGTGGAGAAGCAGCAGGTCGTCTACGGGAATCACACGTTCGCCATCCTCCTGGAGGAAAGCGTTCTGCGGTATCGCATCGGCGGCACCGACGTGATGGCGGGCCAACTCGGCTATCTCCTCAGCGCCATGGCGCTCCCGTCGGTGAGCATCGGCATCATTTCCCAGGACGCCGACCGTTCGAGGATCTGGCCCGTCGAGGGATTCTTCCTGTACGACGACGAGTTGGTGAACGTCGAATTAATCTCGGCGCATCTCAGGAGGCCGGCATCCGGGACGTATGGATGCAGCCCGACTCCAAGGGGCCCTTCCTGATCGACATGACCAGGCCGGGGCAGCACCAGTACGGGCCGCGCCTGCGGGTCGGTATCCGTTACCTCTTCCGTGCCCATTCGGGCGCGGTCTTCCCATCGATGATCGAGACGGGTGCCGCGGCCTGGGTGCCCCTCACCGAGATAGGCATCCCGTCGGTCCGCAGTCGCCTTGAGCACCATCTGATCGGAACCCGATGAGTCCGCGAAACCAACAACTCGCCTACGTGGTGAGCCTCATCGCACTCGGCGGCTCGCTCCTGCTCGGCATCTGGAGGGGCTGATGTACGAGCGCAAGGCCAAGGAGCCACTCTCCTACATTTGGCGCGCGATCACCTTCGCGCCCCCCATTCACATCGGAGAGTCTTGATGACCGAGGCAGACGGCGACACGACCGGGGCCGCAGGCGGCCGGAGGATCGCCGTACTCGGAGAGATGCTGGAACTGGGCGACGAGTCCGTCGAAGCCCACCGCGAGGTCGGGCGCATGGCGGCCGAGAACGGCGTCGATCTCATCCTCCAGGTACAGCTTCCACAGGGCGCGTTCACTGCGGTGGACGACCGGATTCAGGCCAGCCGCGCGCATGTCCGTGAACAGGCCGTCGACGGACGTCCACTCGCCCGGGGTGAGGCCGGCCAGCGCTTGGCCGACGAGCTTGCGGCGCGGTTTGGCTGCGGTCAGGACGTTCGCCGAGCGCTGGCCCTTGATCTCCTCGACGCGGGAGAACTCGTCCAGGAGGCTGTTGTTCAGCCAGCGTTGCCACAGCTGGGCAATGGTCAGGTGCGGAGGCCGGGTCAGCGCGGTCTTTCCGCGCGCGGTCAGCACCAGCCGACCGCCGGTGAGCTGGGCGAGGCCGCCGGCCTGCAGCAGCATCGGCCAGGCGAAGGCGGCGATGGCCTCGTGCGGATAGAAATCGCCGCCGTCCAGGACGTCGGCGACCGCCGACACGGTGGCGGCACTGGGGCGGCGGGTCTTCTCGCTGCACCGCAGCTTCCCCGTCATACACAGGCGCAGCACCGTGAGCAGGTTGGCCTGCGCCGCGAGCTCGGTGTGCCGGACCTGTGGAGTGCCGGTGGGTTCCTGTTGCTGTTCGACCGGTATCACTGCTCGTCTTTCCCGACTCGTGCCGCTTGCGTCCCGTTCGAGGCGTCCGGCCACGCAGCCGTTCTCGGCCCTGGGTGCTACCGACTGGTCCACCGGCCCCACCGCGCTCGGACAAGAGCGTACGGGCCGACCTTCCGTCCCCGGCGTTCGGGTCTTGGGCTACTACACGGCAACGAGGCGCACTCGGTCGCCGCAGAGCTTCGTCATGTCGTCGATGTCCGAGGTGAGCATGACGACCGGGCGGCGCTGCCGCAGCGCCATCTCGGCCACGGCCGCGTCGATGGCGTATTTGTGACCATGAAGCCCGGCATTGATCAGCAAGGCTGAGGCGGCCTTTGCCTCCTCGTCGCCGATGTGCACGATCCGCACGCCGGACAGGACCCAGGCGAGCCGCGCCTTGTCGGTCCGGCGATGCACCGCTTCGATGATGGTCAGTGCGCTGATGACGACCTCCATGCCCCGCTTGCGGGCTTCGGCGACGAGGGCGACGACGGGCTCGTGATCACTGACGAACTTCGACAGGCCCTCGCAGTCGAGAACGAGGGTGCCTTCGTGGCTCAGCTTGCGGCGGGCC
Source organism: Streptomyces sp. SLBN-8D4 (assembly GCF_049739545.1). NCBI lineage: Bacteria > Bacillati > Actinomycetota > Actinomycetes > Kitasatosporales > Streptomycetaceae > Streptomyces > Streptomyces sp. SLBN-8D4. The sequence continues at coordinate 5,126,685 of NZ_JBMGQC010000001.1, read as the reverse complement.
ACTGCCCCTCCTCGGCGAACACCTCGTCGAAGACCCGGCGTGCCCGCTCCTGCTCGTGCTCGGAGATCGGCCCCTGACGGCGTTCGTAGTCGGCCAGGTACTCATCCAGGATTTGACCGCGCAGCTCGCGCTCCACCGCTTCGGTGATGAACGCGGAGAACTCACGCTTGCCGACTCGTCGGCGGATCGCCTCCGCCGTCCCCTCGGGGAGGGAGAGGCTGACCCTGGTGGCTGGCCCTTCGCCGACGTTGTAAGGAATCTCGCTCATGGGATCGACATTATCAAACAAGTAGGAATTCTGCGTGAGTGCAGCACCCACCGAACGACGTGAGCCACCCACCCGTCATCTCGCGGTCTCAGTTCTGGTCTCATTCACCCGCGTTCAGTTGCGTCCAGACGTCACTGAACAATCCGATCCACCGCAGGTCAGAACGCCCCCGTTCTCCGCCGAACCCCCGGACGAACATTTGGAAAGCGTGTTGGGGGCAACCCCTCACGAGTTCGAATCTCGTATCCTCCGCAGCCGCCTGACCAGGCGAAACGAAGAGCCGGACCGCTCATAGCGGTCCGGCTCTTCGGTATGCCCTGGTTGCAGTTTCGGTTGCATTTATAGGCGACATTTAGGACACATCCTCAAGCACGAAAGGCGCACGCTCAGGTCCTGCAGGGCGACCGACACAGACCCTGAGGAGCTTTGACACCGAACGCGGTCATGGCCCCGCGCCCGTCGATGCGTTATGCACCCATCGCGGCCTGACCTGCGACGACTCTGATTTCTGCGGATCCACGCGGATCTGCCCATGGCCCCGGAGCGATCTCGCGGTTACAGCCCGATCATCCGGACCTTGCTGTCGCACAGCCGGGTCAGGTCATCGACATCCGACGTGAGGATGGCGACCGGGCCAGGCTGACGCAAGGCCGCTTCCGCGACGGTGGCGTCGATCGCGTACTTGTGTCCGTGCAGATCGGCACCCTTGAGCAGTTGGGCCGCCGCCTTGGCCGCCGCCTCCGTGATCGGCTCCACCTTGACCCGGGAGAGCGCCCATTGCAGTCGGGGCAGGTTCACCCTGGCGTGGCTCACCTCCACGATGGTGTTGGCGCTGACGACAAGGTCCGCTCCCATGTCGTGGAACACCTGGAACATCGCCAGAACCTTCCGGTCCTGCGCCATCCAGGCCGACAGCCCCTCGCTGTCCAGGACGAGGGTCTCGATGTGCCCGCTCACGCGGCGCTCGCGCCGCCGGCGGCCGACGTCGTACCGAAGATCCGCGCCCGCGCCTCGGCCAGCTCTTCCTCGCTGAAGGCCCCGTGCTCGTCTGTGTAGCTGCGCAGGTCAGCCCCCAGGAGCTGGTGCCGGATCTGTCTGGCGACCGCTTCGGCCACGTAGCCGGAGATGTTGTCCGTGATCTTCTTCAGCTCCGCCACCTGCTCGGTGGGGAGTGTCACCGTGATCCGTGTGGTGTCAGCCATAGCCGCAAGCATACTGCGGTATGCGTGCCGCGTGCTGTCTGTTCCCTGCAGTCGGCCCCGATCAGCGGCAGTCGGGACGACTGTCCGTTCGAGCAGGGGCTCAGCTGGGCAGTTGTACGACGCGCCGGTTCAGCGGGCCCAGTAGCGGTATGCCTCGATCCATTGCGAGCCCTCGGGGACGGGTTCCGGCAGCGGCAGGTCCAGAATTCCGATGTCCTGTCGGACCGGCCCCCGGGCGCAGCGTGCGACTACGCGTCCGTCCTCGGCCAGACCGACACCGACCACGCTCACCTCGACGCCGAGAACAGTCGTGGTGAACGGCACGGCAAGGCTCTCTTCGATCACCGTGAAGAAGCCGGTGAGCTGCTCATCCTCGCCGTAGGCGTCGACAGTGGCCTCCTCGACCAACGCCTCCAGCGCGGCTGGGTCCCAGGTGCTCATGGCATCACCGTAGCGCTGCACCGTACGTATGAGGACCGGTGTGTTCAGCAGCGGCGCATCCGTCGTGGTGCCGTCGCCGGCAGTCAGGCCAAGGCTCGTGGTTGCCAGCGTGTGACATTGCCTGGTGGAGTTCGGTAGTGAGCGGCCCAGGGGAGGGTCCGGCAAGCGACAGGGCGGAAGAGAGTGGCACGAGTCGTCTACGAGAGCCGAGTACGGGCGTGAGGAGCGCACCGCCGCTGGCCCGGCAGGAAACATCCGCCTTCGTGAGGGAGTTGCTCGGCGCCGGCTGGGCGGCGGTGTTCCTGCCCGGTGAGCCCGCCCGCCTCGGGCGGCTGTTGTTGTGGAAGCCGACCGGGGCAGCAGCCGGAGACAGTGTGGCGCCCACCGGCCTTGAGACCGAGGCGGTGGAGCTGGTCCTGCCGCACGGCCGCTCGGTCAGGCGGCGCAGGGTCGAGGGTTACGCGCTGCCTGTCGCCGTCGCTGTCTCCGCCCTGGTCAATGCGGAGCCGACGCATCCCTCCGGCGCCGCCTGGCAGGCCGCCACTCGCTTCGCGCTGCGATTGCTCGCCGACGGCCGCCTCCACCCGGCCCTCACCCCCGCCGGTTACGACACCTGGCAGGTGGGTCCCTTCACCGCCGCCCAGCGCCGGACACTGGACGCCCTGGCCGCCGCCTTCCCGCCACACGCCCACTGCCTGCCCGAGCCCGGCCCTGCTCCGGTACGGATCGCCGAACCAGCCGCTCTGGTACGCCAGTTCTGCGACGCGGTCGCCGATGATCTGGTCCGTACGCCGGCCGCGCCGCTCGCCATGGGAGCGCTGCCGTACGCCTGGCGCGAGGCCCGCGCCGTGCCCGCCTTGCGTGAATGGGCCGAGGAGACCCGGGCGGCGCTCACCGCCGAGGTCCGCGTCTCCCTGCGCGTCGACGTACCCGAAGGACGCCGACGGCAGTTCCGGGCAGTCCTGCAACTGCACACCGCGGCGGACCCGGCGCTCGTCGTCGAGGCCGCACGGCTCTGGAGCGAGCCGGCCGAAGTGGAACGGCTGCTCGGCCCACGCGTCGAGACCGAGACCCTTCTCGCCCTGCGCCGCGGCGCCCGCGCCTGGCCCCCGCTGCGGAGGCTGCTCGACGGTGCCGCTCCCGATCAGCTCCGGTTGGCCGACGACGAAGCCTTCGATCTCCTTGGGGACGCCACGGACGCGCTGCGCGCGGCCGGTGTCGACGTGCACTGGCCGCGCGACCTGGTCAAGGCGCTCACCGCGACCGCGGAGATCGGGCAGCGCACCGCCCCCGGTTCCGCCGCGGGCGGCCTGCTGGACACCGAGGCCCTCCTCGACTTCCGCTGGCAGGTCTCCCTTGGCGGCGAGCCGCTCACCGAGGCCGAGATGGATGCTCTCGCGGAGTCACGCCGTCCCCTCGTCCGGCTTCGCGACCAGTGGGTGGTCGCCGACCCGAAGCTGGTGGCCCGCGCCAGGCGCCGCCGGATGGAACCGCTCACCCCCATGGAGGCGTTGAGCGCCGCGCTGACCGGCGAGTCCGAGAGGGACGGTGACCAGGTCCCCTGTACGGCGGTCGGTGCGCTCGGCGAACTGGTCGCTCGTATCCGCGATCCCGAGTCCCGCACTCCCGTGCCCCAGCCCGCCGCACTCAAGGCCACGTTGCGCGAGTACCAGAAGCGGGGCCTGGCCTGGCTGGCCGAGATGTGCGCACTCGGCCTCGGCGGCTGTCTCGCCGACGACATGGGCCTGGGCAAGACCATCACCTTGCTCGCTCTGCACCTGCACCGCCAGAGCGACCCCACCACCGCGGGCCCCACCCTGGTCGTCTGCCCGGCCTCCCTGCTCGGCAACTGGCAGCGCGAGGCCGCCAGATTCGCACCGCTCACCCCCGTACGCCGTTACCACGGCGGGGACCGCCACCTGGGGGACCTGGCCGGCGACGAGATCGTCCTGGTCACCTACGGGGTGCTGCGCCGCGACCGCGAAGTGCTCGCTGAGACAGCCTGGTCGCTGGTGGCCGCCGACGAGGCCCAGCACGTCAAGAACCCCTACGCCGTCACCGCCCGCGAACTGCGTGCCCTGCCCGCCCGTGCCCGCGTCGCTCTCACCGGCACCCCCGTGGAGAACAACCTCTCCGAGCTGTGGGCACTCCTCGACTGGACCACCCCCGGGCTCCTCGGCTCACTCACGGCCTTCCGTGACCGGCATGCCCGCGCCATCGAGGCGGGCGCGGATCCCGAGGCAGCCGAGCGCCTGTCCCGTCTCGTACGTCCCTTCCTGTTGCGCCGCAAGAAGTCCGACCCGGGCATCGCGCCCGAACTGCCGCCCAAGACCGAGACCGACCACGTCGTCCCGCTGACGGCCGAGCAGACCAGCCTGTACGAGGCACAGGTCCGCGAGACCATGGCGAAGATCGCGGAGTCGGAGGGCATCGCCAGGCGCGGTCTGGTGCTCAAGCTGCTCACCGCGCTGAAGCAGATCTGCAACCACCCCGCCCAGTATTTGAAAGAGCCCCAGCACGGGAACGAGCACGGCCCGCGCCAGTCCGCTCCCCTGCGGGGCCGCTCCGGCAAGCTCGACCTGCTCGACGAACTCCTCGACACCATCACCGCCGAAGGCGAATCCGTACTGGTCTTCACGCAGTACAGACAGATGGCGGCGCTGCTGGAGAAGCATCTCGCCGAACGCGGCGTCCCCACTCTCTTCCTCCACGGTGCCACCCCCGTCGCGCGGCGCGAGGAGATGGTGGACAGCTTCCAGCGCGGTGAAGTGCCGGTGTTCCTGCTGTCGTTGAAGGCGGCGGGCACCGGACTCAATCTCACCCGCGCCACTCACGTCGTGCACTACGACCGCTGGTGGAACCCGGCCGTCGAGGACCAGGCCACCGACCGCGCCTACCGCATTGGCCAGGACAAACCCGTCCAGGTACACAAGCTCCTCGCGGAGGGAACCGTGGAGGACAAGGTGGCGAAACTGCTCGAAGCCAAACGCGCCCTCGCCGACGCCGTCGTCGGCTCCGGCGAGGCGGCCCTGACCGAACTGTCCGACGCCGACCTCGCCGAACTCGTCGCCCTGGGAAGGCAGTCATGAGCCCCGCTGTCCCCGGCCCGCGCCGTGCGCCCGCCCGCGGCAAGCGAGCCTTCGCCGCGACCTGGTGGGGCCAGGCATGGGTGGCCGCCCTGGAGGACTCCACCCTGGACGCCGGACGGCTCTCGCGCGGACGCACCTACGCCCGCAAAGGCATGGTCGGCCCGGTCACCGTCGCTCCGGGCAAGGTCAGTGCCGCTGTCCAGGGCAGCCGCCCGCGCCCGTACCGCTCCTCAGTCCACCTGCCCGTCCTCACCGACCCTCAGTGGGACACCCTGCTCGACACGATCGCGGCCCGCGCCGGACATCTCGCGGCACTTCTCGACGCCGAGATGCCCGCCGAACTCGTGGACGACGCCCGGCACGCAGGCGTCCCACTGCTCCCACTGCCCACCGAGCTGGATCCGGAGTGCTCCTGCCCCGACTGGGGATACCCCTGCAAGCACGCCGCCGCGCTCTGCTACGCCATCGCCGCCACCATCGACACCGACCCGTTCGTGCTCTTCGCGCTGCGCGGCCGCGGTCGCGAGGAGGTCTTCGCCCAGCTGCGCGGACTCCGTACGGCAGCACAGGAGACGGCCGCCCCACCGGCACCGGCCGGCATCCCGGCCGCCGCCGCGTACGCCCGCTGGGCCGAAGAACCCCCCGAACTGCCCGAACTCCCGGAACCCGCCGCCCACACCACAGCACTGCCCGTCGCCCCGCCACCCGGCACCGGCCTGGCCGCCGCGGACCTGGAACGCCTCATGGCCGATACCACCGCGCGCGCCGCCCGGCTCCTCGCGGGCGACACCGCCGACCTGTACCTGAGTCAGCACCAGGACGCCGTGCGCATCGCCGCGAGCAACGCCGGCCCCGAGTGGCTCCACTACCTGATCCGGAACACCGGCACCAACGCCACTGCCTTCGCACGCCTCACCCGCGCCTGGCGCCACGGCGGCCTCACGGGCGTCACCGTCGCCGAACAGCCCTACGCCCCCGACCCGACGGTGATGAAGGCCACCCGCGCCGCCCTGGGCACGGCCCTCTCCGAGATGACCGACTCCCCCACACACCTCAGAACCTGGCGCAACCGCCTCACCCTCACCCACCACGGCATCCAGCTGCGTCTGGGGCCCGACGCCCGCTGGTACCCCTACCTCCAGGACGACGACGGCGAATGGTGGCCCGCGGCACCAGCCGACAGTGATCCGGTCACCGCGCTCACCGCGGCCTGGTCGCAGAACAGGGAGTAAGGAGGCGACTCCCTGCTGACCAGGAACCACGAGCCTCACCGGGCACGATGTCGAAGGGCCCACCGTTCGCGGTGGGCCCTTCGTCGTTGTCCGTCTCAGGTTCCGTCTCAGTTGGCTGCCCGCTGCTCGCTGCTCGCTGCTCGCTCGGGATGGGTGACAACCGACTTCGATGCGGAAGTATGAGGGGGTGAGTCTCATAGACATGAGTGAGCGTGAGTACTGGGCCTTCGTGTCCGAGAGCCCCGAGGTGTTCGTGGGACAGGCCACACTCGCCCGCGTGGAGAGTTTCCTGATCGGCTACGACGCCCACGCACGGCGGCACGGCGGCCCTGGGCTCGACGGCTGGCGTGACTGGCTGGTGGCCAGGCGCGGCCGGGAATGCCAGCACGCTTGGATGGGTCTCGTCCGTCACATCGCCCTCCCCGATGAAGGTTGGGATCACTGGCAGCTCTCACCGGAGCAGGAAGAACGTGTCATCACAGTTCTGTTCGCGCTGCTCGATGAGTTCCTCGCGGAGCGGGCAGAGCAGTCCTTCACGCCTGACCTCTCCGCATGAGGCTTTAGCTGGCCCAGGGCGGCTCCCAGAGAGCGTCGCCGACCTGTTGGGCGACCTTGCGGAGCAGCGTCCCGGTGACGTGCATGTAGCGGGCGCGCATGCGTGCCGCTCCCCCGGGCTCCCAGCCCATGATCGCGTCGACCACTACGTCCGGGACGCCGAGGATCAGGAGGACGGTCGCGGCGGTGTGGCGAGCGTCATGGAGACGGCCGTCGCGTACGCCCGCGTCTTTGAGGAGCTTCTTCCAGGTGTGGAAGTCGGTGTTCGGGTTGAGCGGGCCGCCGGTCGGGGAGGCGAAGACGTATCCCTTGTCCTGCCATCGGCTCCGGCCTCGATTCGTTCCTCGTCTTGCTGCTCCTGGTGCTGGCGAAGGAGCTTGATCAGCGGGTCGGGGAGGCCGATCGTTCGGCGTCCGGCTCGGGACTTGGTGGACTTGTGTTCGCGGCGGGTCTGCTGTTTCCGGGGGCAGTAGCCGGCCTTCCGACCGCACGGGGTGTCTGCGCAGCCGTGGGCGTACTTGGGGCGGAGGCGGTTCTTGCGGATGGGGACGTACCCAGCGTCCAGGTCGACGTCTTCCCAGTGGAGACCGAGCGCTTCCCCTTGGCGGAGCCCGAGGGCCAGGGCGACGACCCACCTCGTGCTGTTGCGGAGTTCGGCGGCCTCGACGAGGAGGCTCTGAACCTCCTCGATCGTGAACGGCTCGATGTCCTCTTCTTCGAGACGCGGAGCCTTGGCGATCTCGGCCACGTTGGTGGCGACGTGACCGCGTCGCTTGGCCTCACCCAGGGCGACTCGGATCGTCCGGTGAGCGTGGTGGGCGGTGCCGGCGGAGCTCCCGGACTCCTGCATCTTCCCGTAGAGGCGCTCAAGGTGCTCGGGCTCCAGCTTGTCGAGCTTGTGGGCACCCAGGCGGGGACGAGGTGTACACGTACGTCGACCTCATAGCCGTCGTACGTGTTCTCGGAGACGTACCGCTTGGCGATGTTCTCGACCCAGTGCTCAAGCCAGGCTTGCAGCGTCCAGCTCTGCCCCGGCTTCCTGAGCTTCTTGTCGTCCCGCGCCCGCTCCATTTCGCGTACGGCCCTGGTGACTTCGGCTGCTGGCCCGCGACGGCGATCGCGTACCTCCCACCGAGGCGTGGCCCGGCGGCTGCTGCCCCCCGCGACCACGACGGCCCGGATCGGCGCCGACCTCACCGCCGCCGTCACCGGCACCCCGTCCGCGCGACTCTCGGCGCTGCTGGATTCGATGGCCGACCGGGAGACCAGTGGCACAGCGTCGGTATGGCGCTTCAGTGCCGGCAGTATCCGCCGGGCCCTGGACGCCGACCGCACCCCGGACGACATCACAGCCGACCTGGGCGGTAGCTCCGCCACGGCCCTGCCACAGGCGCTGACCCATCTCATCGCCGACACCGCGCGAGATCGGAGATCGTCGCCCGATACGCGAAGCACCTGTCGTACAGCGACGTCCGACGGATTGCCCATGCCATCGACACCGGTGAGGCCATCACTGTCGAGTACACCGCCACCTCGGGCAACCGGACCGTACGGACCCTCAGCGACCTGGAACTCGACCCGCCCTACCTCGACGCGTGGTGCCACCTGCGCGAAGCGGAACGCGTCTTCACTCTCTCCCGCATCCATGGCGTGATGCCCGTGCAGGGCTCGGCTGCCAAGCCGGGTGCCCGGGGTGTCACCCCTGCGGGCACCTCGCGAGATATACTTGGACCCACATTTGATATCAGGGAGGCACTCGTGAGTCGGACGGTTATCGACCTGGACGACGACCTGGTCGCGGACGTGGCCAAAGCCCTCGGGACGAGCACCAAGAAGGAGACAGTCAACACCGCTCTTCGCGAGGTGCTGGAGAGTCGACGTCGTGCCCTGGCTCTCGCCCGGCTGCGGGCCGCGGCCGGGGACGGCGCATTCGATCTGGAGCTGTTCGAGAACAAGGGGAACTACCGCCGGTGAACGCGGCCCAGTTCCTGATCGACACCAGCGCGCTCGCTCGGTTCATGCGCGAGGACGCGGAGCAGTACGGCTGGGACCAGGCGGCAGCCGCCGGGCTCATCGCCACCTGCCCGATCACCGAGCTCGAGTTCTTCTACAGCGCCCGGTCGGCCGCCGACAGGGCGCGCGGCGTCGAGGACGTGCGACTGATCTTCGGTTGGGTTCCCGTCGACGACCGCGCACACGACCGCGCCTGGCAGGTCCAAGAAGCTCTCACCAAACAGGGAAGGCACCGCAGTGCGGGTGCGGTTGATCTCGTCGTCGCCGCGACGGCCGAGTTGCAAGGGCTCACCCTCCTGCACCGCGACCACGACTTCGCCTGCATCGCGGCAGTGACCGGCCAGGCTCTTCAGTGGTACGGCCCGGAGAGCGGCAAATAGCCGGGCGGTGGTTGCAGTTCTGGTTGCATTCACCTCCGTACAGCACCGGTCAGAAGCCCCACCCACCACAACTGCACCGCAGGTCAGAACGCTCCCGCACACCCCTGTACATGCAGGTACCTCGCCGACATGCTCGCGCTCACCAGCAGTCCTGCCAGGATCCGCTGCCCCCCGACGGCCCGGGACCCGCACAGCTCCGAGGAGCCCCCCGCCCCCGGCAGAACAGCTCAGTGCACCGACAACCCCCCATCCACAAAGATCGACTGACCCGTGACATACCCCGACGCCCCGCTCGCCAGGAAGACCGCGGCGCCCGCGAAGTCGTCGGGGAGCCCGTTGCGGCCGGTCATGGTGCGGGCGGCCAGGGTGGCGACCTGGTCCGGGTCGGTGGCGAGGCGGGAGTTGAGGGGGGTCAGTACGAAGCCGGGGACGAGGGTGTTGCAGGTGACGCCGTGTGGGGACCAGGCCTCGGCCTGGGAGCGGGCCAGGGACTCCAGGCCGCCCTTGGAGACGCCGTAGGCGCCGCTCTGGACGAAGGCGCGGTGGGCCTGCTGGGACGTGATGTGGATGATCCGGCCGAAGCCGCGCTCGGCCATGCGGGGGCCGAAGCGCTGACCCAGGAGGTAGGGGGCCTCCAGGTTGACGGCCATGGTGGTGTCCCACACGTCGTCGGTGAGCTCGGTCATCGGTGGACGCAGGTTGACGCCCGCGGAGTTGACCAGGATGTCCGGCTCGCCGAACAGGGCGGCGGCCGCCTCCGCCGCCGTACGGACGCCCTCCCTCGTGCTCAAGTCACCGCTCACCCAGGCCGCCCGGCAGCCTTCGGAGGACAACTCCGCAACCGTGTCCGCCAGTTCCGCCTCCCTGCGCGCCACGATCACCACGCTCGCCCCCGCCCGTGCCAACGCCCCCGCGATCGCCCTGCCGATGCCCGAACTGCCCCCGGTCACCAGCGCCACTCGGTCGTCCAGCGAGAAGAGTTGGGAGAGATACGCCTGGGAAGTCATGGCCGCACCCTAAGTCGGTACCCGGGCCCCCATGACCCGCATTCTCGTCGGCACGTGCTCCTGGACCGATCCCGCGCTCGTCCGCAGCGGCTGGTACCCGCCGGGGCGGCGGGACGCCGAGGGGCGGTTGCGGTACTACGCCGAGCGGTTCCCGGTGGTGGAGGTGGACGGCACGTTCTACGCCCTGCCCAGCGAGCGCAACAGCCGTCTGTGGGTGGAGCGCACGCCCACCGATTTCGTGTTCGACGTGAAGGCGTACGCCCCGCTCACCGGGCATCCGGTGAAACAGCCCGCGCTCGCGGACGTGCCGTTGGACGAGGTGTGGGCGCGGTTCGCCGCCGGGGTCGAGCCGTTGCGGGAGGCCGGGCGGCTCGGTGGGGTGCTGTTCCAGTTCCCGCCGTGGCTGCGGCCGGGGGCGCGGGCGGAGCGGTTCCTGGAGGAGACCGCGGACCGGACCGCCGGATGGCCCGTCCAGGTGGAGTTCCGGCATCCGTCCTGGTGGGAGGACGGGCAGCAGGACCTCACCTGTGCGCTGCTCGGCAAGTACGACTTCGCCGCCGTGGCCGTGGACATGCGCCAGGGCCTGCCCGCCTCCCTGCCGCCGGTCACCCCCGTCACCGCGCCCCGGCTGTCCGTCGTGCGCTTCCACGGGCGCAGCTCCTCCTGGGGCCGCGGCAGCAAGGAGGAGCGTTTCCGGTACGACTACCCGCGCGCCGAACTCGCCGAGTGGGTACCGCGGTTGCACGCACTGGCCGAGCGGGTCGACGAGCTCCACGTCCTGTTCAACAACTGCTGCGGAGCGGCCGCCGTGCACGCCGCCGAGACGATGGCGGACCTGCTCGGCCCGCTTGACCCACTCGACCCGCTCGACCCGCTCAGCCCACGATCCTCACCGTCTTCGTGACACTGATCTGGTCGACGTCCGAGACCCTGATGGTCGCCTTCATCCGCCAGTCGCCCGCGAGGGGCAGGGTGAGGTCGTTGGTGCCCCAGTAGCCGCCCTTGTTCCTCAGCTGGGCGTCGATCGGGCCGATCTGCTTGGCCGGGAGGGTGAAGGACAGCCGGAGTTCGGGGACCGTGGCGAGGCCTCCGTCGGCCGCGTAGACGAGGGCCTGGACCGAGTTCTCGCCGGTGCGCCCCGGGTCGAGGGTGATCTGCACCTTGCCCGTGGCGCCGCCCACCGCGAAGGGGACGTTGGTCACGGACGCGGCGGGCAGTCCGCCCGTGGCCGGGCCCGCCTCGGCCGCCTCGGCCTGCGCCCGGCCGGGCAGCGTGCCGCTCAGCACGGTGCTCAGCACCAGGACCACGACCCCGACGGCCACTTCGGCGAGCACGGAACGGCGCAGGCCGTGCCGGTAGGCCGGTGAGGCCGGACCGGGGGTGACGGGCGCCGGTTCCGGAGCCGACGGCGATCCGCCCACCCGCTCCGGCGCCTCCTCCCGTACGACCGCCGTCGGCGCCTTCTCCCCCACGACCCCCGTCGACACCTTCTCCCGTACGACCGCCGCCGGCACCGTCTCCCGCACGGCCGACTCCGCCTCCGCCTCGGCCGCGACCGTCTCCGACTTGGCCGCGACCGTCACCAGCCGTCCCGTCCACTGCCGCGACAGCCTCGCCGCCGCCAGCAGCAGCGTCACCGCGAGCAGCTTGAGGACGAGCAGATGGCCGTACGTGGTGCCGGTGATCGCGCCCCAGGAGCCGAGGCCGCGCCAGGACTGGTAGACGCCGGTGCCGACGAGGACCGTCACGGAGGCGAAGGCCAGCCGGGAGAAGCGGGCGGGGACGGCGGCCGGGAGCTGCGACGAGGCCCCGTACAGCGTGGCGAGCAGGGCCGCGAGGCCGCCCAGCCAGACGGACATCGCCAGCACGTGCAGCACCGCTGACGTCATCGCGACCGGCACCTGGATCCCGGCGGACGCGTGCTCGGCGGCCGCCCAGGTCAGCGCGAGACCCACGGCGAGCGCGCCGCCCGCCGCCTGCCACACGCGGGGCAGCCTCTCCTCGCCCAGCCGCAGCAGTCGTACGACGAAGAAGTACGCCACCAGCAGCAGTGCCAGGCGGACCAGGAGGGCCTCGCCGGGGCGGGTGGTCAGGGTGCGTTCGAAGGCCTTCAGGGAGAACGCGGAGGCCGGACCCGCTCCCGACTCGTACGGCGCCCGCAGCACCAGCAGGAACACGGTCGAGCCGAGCAGGGTGCCCCAGCCCGCCCACAGCAGGCGGCGCAGCCGGGCCGGCTCCGGGGGGCGGCAGGCGGCGACGAAGACGGCGGTGCCGATGAGCAGGGCCGCGGCGAGGTAGGCCAGGTAGCGGCCCATGTTGAACAGGCTCTCCGTGGCCGGGTTCTCGGTCGGGCCGGTGTCCGCGACCACGATGGCCGGGGAGGGTTTGCCTACGGAGAACGTGAAGGCGCCGGAGACCGGGTGGCTGTCGGCCGAGACCACCCGCCAGGCCACCGTGTAGGTGCCCTGGGCGAGCTTGGCGGGCAGGGAGACACGGGCCGTCTCCGAGCCGCCCGCACCGTGTCCGGCGCCACCGACCTTCAGGCGCTTGCCGTCGGGGTCGAGCACCCGGAAGGAGTCGTCGAGCAGGCCGACGGACTCGGTGAAGGTCAGGGTGATGTCACGGGGGGCGGACTTGAGGACGGTGCCGTCCTTCGGGTCGGTGGCCCGGAGGGCCGCGTGGGCCGAGGCCGCTCCCGCACCGCCGAAGAGGAGCAGGACCAGCACGCTGCCCAGCAGCACCAGCCCTTGAAGTCCTCGCCTTCGCCGGCCTGCGCTGCTGCCTGCACGCTCACACCTCACGTCACTACTCCGTACCTGGGCTCGCGGTCTTCCCGACATGTACGGACGCGAACCCCCGAGCGCTCACCACGTCGGCCGGGCGGACACCCCGCCGTCCACCACCAGGTCGTGTCCGGTGACCCAGGACGCGAGCGGGGAGGCGAGGAACACGCACGCGTCGGCCACGTCCTCGGGCCGCCCGAGCCTGGCCAGAGGCGCCTTCCGCGTCCACCGCTCCACCCCTTCCGGCCAGGCCGCCGCCAGCCCCTCCCGGTCGATCAGCCCGGGCGAGACCGTGTTCACCCGGATGCCGTGCGCACCGTACTCCAGGGCCGCCGCCCGCGCGTGCGCCACGATCGCGGCCTTGGAGGCGGAGTAGTGGGCGTGCTCGGGCGCGGGGTGACCCGCCTCGACGGACGCGATGTGGGTGACGGACCCGCCCGGCCGCATGACCTCCGCGGCCGCCTGTGTGCACGCGAAGACACTGCCGAGGTTGGTGTCCACGACGGCCCGCCACTGCGCGGCCGTCATCCCGGGCAGGGGCTGGGTGGGCTGCACGCCGGCGTTGTTGACCAGGGCGGTCAGCCCGCCACCCCACGCGGCGGCCTCCCGGACCAGCCGCCGGCACGCGTCCTCGTCCCGCAGATCCGCTTCCAGTACGACGGCCCGGGCGCCCGAGTCCTCGATACGGGACGCCACTTCACGCGCCGCCGTCACGGCCGTACGGCAATGGAGGGCGACCGCCGCGCCCCGCTCGGCGAACCGCAGCGCGATCCCTCGTCCGATGCCGCCGCCCGCGCCCGTGACCAGGGCGACCTGTCCTTCAAGGAGTCTCATGGACGGCACAGTCGCGCGATCCGGGCGGCCTCGGACGGGTAACGCGCCGTCAGTTCGGCCGCACTGCCGTGCTCGTAGTCCTCGTAGGTGAAGCCGGGGGCCATCGTGCAGCCGAAGAAGGTCCAGGCGCCGCGGGTCGCGGCCCCCATCCAGGTGCCCGCCGGCACGGTCAGCTGGGGGTGCTGGCCGGCGCGTATGTCCGGGCCCAGGACGGCGGTGGCCGTCGTGCCGTCCGGGGCGAGGAGCAGCATCTCCAGCGGGTCGCCGAGGTAGTGGTGCCAGATCTCGTCGCTGGGCAGGCGGTGCAGGGCGGAGTAGTCGTCCGCGGTCAGGAGGGCGACGATGGCCGTGCCGTGCGGTCTTCCGTCGGCACGCTCGGTTCCGGCCCAGGTCTGCCGGAACAGTCCGCCCTCGCGGGGGATCGGTATCAGGCCGTAGTGGGCGACGAGGTCGTCAGGCGTCACCCGGGAAGGCTACCTCCCTTGTCAGGAACGCCAGTTGGGCGTGCTTCTCGGGCAGATGCACGTCGGGGAGGTCGATCTCCGGCAGCACGACCGCGTCTCCGGCGACGAAGCCCTGCTTCAGGAAGCGGGCGACGGCCTTCTCGTTGCGCACGTCGGGGTCGACCACGACCCGCCGCTTGTCCAGGCCCAGCAGTACGTACGAGGCCACGACGCCGAGCAGCGCCGACGACCAGCCGGTGCGGTTGCCGTGCGGGCCGGGGGGCGGGAGCAGCAGGTGGAGGCCGATGTCACCGGGTTCGACGGGGTAGCACTCGCTGACGCGGTCGGCCTCCGGCTCGTAGGTCTGCAGGAGTCCGGCCGGTTCGCCGTCCTTCTCCAGCAGATAGGCGTGGTGGGTGTCGAGGGTGTCCAAGTGGGCGTAGATCGCGGCCACTTGCTCTTGGGTGAGGCCGTTCATGCCCCAGAACGCGGCGCGTTCCTCGCGCACCCAGGCGTGGACGGTCGCGGCGTCGGCGTGCGGGTCGAGACGCAGGATGCGGACGGTGCCGTAGCCGTCCACCGTCCGGGTGTGGACCGCTTCACGGGTGGGGGTGTCGGACATCGGTCTCCTCAGTCTTCCTTCGTCAGGTACTGCAGGTCGGTGACGACCGGGACGAGATCTCCCCTGAGCCACAGGGGGAGTTGGTCGCGGTGATGCGGTGAGCCGGGCGTGCCGGAGGCGCCCAGCGGGACCACCCAGAGACTGTCCTCGCGGCGGGCCAGGTCCCAGACGTAACGGGCGGCCGGGCCACGCGCGGCGAGGTCGGTGAGTCCGGGCACGGCGGAGGTGCACAGGACGCAGTCGTGGTCGCCGGACAGGGCGGGGGCGAGGGGGGCGTCCCGCTCGTTCTCGGGAAGCGCCCGCCAGGGGGCGAGGCGATGGGTGTCGCCCCAGGCACCCCGCGGCGGCTCGGCGGCCACCTCCTCCACGGCGGCCCGCACGGCCTCGGCCCGGGCGATGCCGTACAACTCCTCGGCACGCAGGAGGTGTTCGAGTGCGAAGGCGATCCGGGGGACGAGGCCGAGCCAGGGGAGGAGGACGTCCGGGTAGGCAGGCGGCTCGGCCAGGGCGGCGAACGCGGGGTGTGCGGCGAGCCGTCGTACGACCGCGCTGCGCACGGCGGCGTACAGGGCGGCCTCCGTGCTGCTCGCGGTCATACGGCGGTCCCAGTGAAGGATCGTTTCCCTGATGGTCGTGGCCTCGGGGCTCAAGCGAGCGTCGTCCAAGGCCTCGATGTGATCCAACAGGGGCTGTGCCGAGGCGAGATGGGTGTCCATGTGGATCAACGGCATGTCGGCGGCCGACCACCGCTCCTTCTCCTCCAGCAGGGCGGTGATGCGGTTCGCCCGGTGGGGCGGGGCGAACTCCACACCGAATGGGGCGGCGGGCCCACGCTGGTTGGCCATCACGGCGACGCCGTCGGTGAGACCGGCGCGGGGAGTGTCGTGCCATCCCCGCCAGTCGTGGCCGGGTTCCCAGGCGGGGACGGGCCGGAGCCGGTTGGCCTGGGCGCGCACGGGGACCCGGCCGGCGACCCGGTGCAGCAGCCCGCCCTCGGTGTCGGCGGCCTGGACGACGTTCACGGGCTCGGCCCACAGGTCGAAGGCACGGTCCACGTCGGCGGTGCGGCGGGCACGGAGAAGGGGGAGCAGGGCGCTGAAGCCGAGGTCCTCGGTGACCCGGGGTGGGTAGCGGAGGGAGAGGGCGACGAGGGTGGCGGCCGTGTGCCCGGGAGTGGCTGCCCGTGCGGGAGCGGGGGCGGACCGGGAGGCATCCGTGGTCGGAGGCTCCTCCAGTACTCCTTCTCCCTCCAGCCCCTCCGGGCCTCCCGCGATCACCGGGCCCCGCTCCGTCTCGATCACCTCGATCTCGACCGGGGTCTCGCCCGCCACCTCGACGGTCTCGGTGTGGCGGGCGGCGCGGTGCCAGGTCCCGTCCGGGCCGAGGGCCTCCACGCCGGCCCCCGTGCGGCGCAGGCGCTCGCGGTAGAGGTCCTGGTAGTCGGCCATGGCGTTGGTGATGGACCAGGCGACCGTGCCGGTGTGGCCGAAGTGGGCGATGCCGGGAACGCCGGGGACGGCGAGACCGATGACGTCGAACTCGGGGCAGACCAGGTGGATCTGCTGGTAGACGCCGGGGTCCTCGATGTAGCGGTGCGGGTCGCCCGCGAGGACGGCGTGGCCGGTGGTGGTGCGGGCGCCGGCGACCAGCCAGCCGTTGCTGCCGGAGGTGCCCGGGCCGTCGGCGGCGAAGAGACCGACCGCGTCCGGGCCCAGGTGCCGTATCGCCTCGTCCCGCCAGAGCTTGGCGGGGAAGCCGGCGAAGAGGATGTGCGTGGCGAGCCAGACGCCGAGCGGGGTCCAGGGCTCCCAGCGCCCGGGGGCGAGCCCGACGCGGGCGAACTCGGGGGCCGAGGTGGACGGCAGTTCCTCGTTCACGCCGTCGACGTACGCCCGCACCCACGCGGCCGTCTCCGGGTCCCGTCTCTCCAGCGCCGCGAAGCAGCGTCTCGCCGTGTCGTCCAGGCGGGCCCGTCTCGCGAGGGTGTCCCAGGACACGGCCCCGGCACCGAGGAAGGCGGCCGAGGTGCCCTGGGCGCGGTGCCGTTCGACCTCCAGCTGCCAGGCGCGGTCGCGGGCGGTGACCCGGCCCTGAGCACGGGCGAGTTCTCGCGCGCTGTCGGCGCGGAGGTGGGGGATCCCCCAGGCGTCGCGGTGGATCTCGATACTCACCCTCGAACCCGCCTTCCCTTAAGTTAGGCTTACCTAAGTAATCTCGATGATCCTACGCGAAGGGCGACAAGGCCATGGGGCAGGGGCACGGCTGGGAGGGAGCGGTCCTGCGACTGCTGCGCGCGAAGGACTTCGTGTTCACGGTGACCGGCGCCGAGGACGTCACCGACGCGTACCGGCGGGTGCGTCTCACCGACGGCGGGATGCTGGCGGTCACCGGCGTCCATCCCACGATGTGGGTGCGCCTGTGGTTCGCCGCCGCGGGCAAGCCGCACCAGCGCGCCTACACCCTGGTCGACCCGGACCCCGAGGCGGGCACCTTCACCCTGGAGTTCGCGCTGCACGACGGAATCGCCAGCGACTGGGCCCGCGCCGCGAAGCCCGGCGACACCGTCGAGGCCACCGTCCACGGCACCGGCTTCGACCGCCCGGACCCCGAGCCCACCCATGTGTTCGCCTTCGGCGACCCGGCCTCCCTGCCCGCCCTCAACTCCCTCCTCGACGCCCTGGACTCCTCCCCCGCGACCGTCTGGTTCGAGGGCGGCGACGAGGGCCTCCCCTTCCGCACCGACCCGTCCCGCCACGAGGTCCGCCGGGTGCTCCGGCTCGACTCCGGGGCGCACCTGGTCGACCAGGTGAAGGCGGACCTGCCCGCCCTGCTGCGGAGCCAACCGGACGCGTACGTCTGGATCGCCTGCGACACGGCGACGACCAGGACCCTGTCGTCGTACGTCCGCAAGGAGCTCGGCGTGCCGAAGGAGCGGGTGCAGGCGCTCGGCTACTGGCGGGACCAGCCCGTCGGCTCCCGCGGCTCCCGGTAGAGGCACGCTGCCGGCGGGGGCATCATCGGGGACATGGACGTCACCCTGCACCTCGCCCAGGACCCCGAGGCCGACGAACTCCTCGGCCGCTCACCGCTCGCCGCGCTGGTCGGGATGCTGCTGGACCAGCAGGTCCCGATGGAGTGGGCGTTCAAGGGTCCCCGCACCATCGCGGACCGTCTCGGCGCGAGCGACCTCGACGCGCACGACATCGCCGCGCAGGACCCGGAGGCCTTCGTCGCCCTGCTCTCCGAGAAGCCGGCCGTGCACCGCTATCCGGGCTCGATGGCCAAGCGGATCCAGCAGCTGTGCCAGTACCTCGTCGAGCACTACGACGGTGAGGCCGAGCTGGTCTGGAAGGGCGTGGACGACGGCCGCGAGCTCCTGCGCCGCCTGGAGGAACTGCCGGGCTTCGGCAAGCAGAAGGCGCAGATCTTCCTGGCGCTGCTGGGCAAGCAGCTCGGGGTCCGGCCGCAGGGCTGGCAGGAGGCCGCGGGCGCCTACGGCGAGCCGAAGTCCTTCCGGTCCGTCGCCGACATCACCGGTCCCGAGTCGCTGACCAAGGTCCGCGCGCACAAGCAGGAGATGAAGGCGGCGGCGAAGGCGGCCAAGGCGGCCGGAAAGTCCTAGTCAGCCGGGTGGCCCGCCCCACACCCCCTCGGCCGTCGCCACGCCTGCTGCAGCCGGGTGAATTGCGGGGCCGAAGTGATGACGCGCGCGTGCCGGTGGGGGAGACGACGTGTGTGAGTTCCGTACGACGTGCCCCGTGCAGCCGTGACTGGCTGCGGGTGCTCGTGCTGCTGCTCGCGTTGCTGGTTTCCGGCGCACATGTGCAGGCGCACCCGATGCCACCCGTCCCGGCCGGGGAGCTCGTCGAGTACGACGTCCTCGACACGGCCCTGCGGCCACCGGCTCGGACCGTCCACCGGATGGCCGTACCTCCGCGCCCTGCTCCGCGCCTTGCTCCGCGACCGGAGACGGATCCCGGCCTGCCGGCAGGCCGTCGTCCCGCCCTCTCGGCGTCCCCGCGACCGCCGAAGGCACTGCCCGCCCTGCGCTCCGTGGTCCTGCGCTGCTGACAGAGCCCGCTCCCCCAGGCCTGCTCAGCCGTCACGACTCACGCGAGGAACACCGTCATGCCCGTCGACCCGTACGCGGTCCTGCGCGCCCTGCTGCGCGCGGAGGCCGCACGCAGTGCGCCGAAACCGCGGAGCACGAACAAGCAGCCCCCGCCGAGAGAGGAGAAGCGCGGCTGATCCTCCGGAGGAGGCGGCGCTACCGCCTCCTCCGGGCCGTACCGAAGACCGAGCGGGTGATCTCCCGCCCGATCTGCGTGCCCAGCGACCGCGCGAGCGACTTGAACATGCCGCTGCCGACGACCTGTTCGACAACGGAGGGCTCCTCCTCGTGCGACCGTGGCGGGGCCTTCATCTCGTCCGGGCCCTTCGCGCCACGGGAGTCACCGCGGGAGTCGAGCTTCTCGTACGCCGACTCCCTGTCCACAGCGTGTGCGTAACGCCCGTACAGCGAGGAGGACCGGACCGCCGAGTCCAGCGCACCGGTGTCGACGGGCCCCATCAGGGACTCGGGAGCACGCAGGCGGGTCGCGGCGACGGGCGTGGGAGCCCCCTTCTCGCTCAGCACGGTCACCACGGCCTCCCCCGTCCCCAGGCCGGTGAGCAGTTCCTCCAGGTCGTACGCGGAGTCGGGGAAGGTCTTCACGGTCGCCTTCAACGCCTTCTGGTCGTCCGGCGTGAAGGCCCGCAGCGCGTGCTGGACCCGGTTGCCGAGCTGGGCGAGCACGTCGGCGGGTACGTCCTTCGCGGTCTGCGTGACGAAGAAGACGCCGACCCCTTTCGAGCGAATCAGCCGGACGGTCTGCGTGAGGGAGTCGAGGAACGCCTTCGAGGCCCCGTTGAAGAGCAGATGCGCCTCGTCGAAGAAGAAGACGAGCTTCGGCCGGTCGACGTCCCCGACCTCCGGCAGATCGTGGAAGAGATCGGCGAGCAGCCACATCAGGAAGGTCGAGAACAGCCGCGGCCGGTCCCGTACGGCGGCCAGTTCCAGGACGGACACCAGTCCGCGCCCGTCGTCCGCGGTCCGCAGCAGTTCGGCGGTGTCGAACTCCGGCTCACCGAAGAAGTCGGCCATGCCCTCCGCCTCGAAGGCGGTGAGGGAGCGCAGGATGACTCCCGCCGTGGCCGTGCTCAGCCCGCCGATGTCCTTCAGTTCGCCTTTGCCCTCGTCGGAGGTGAGAAAGGCGACGACGGCCCGCAGGTCCTTGAGGTCGACCAGTTCCAGGCCCTTCTGGTCGGCGTAGTGGAAGATCAGGCCGAGGGACTGCTCCTGGGTCCGGTTGAGCTGGAGCACCTTGGACAGGAGGAGCGGCCCGAAGCTGGTGACGGTGGCCCGGACGGGGATGCCGTGTCCGATGCCGCCGAGGGCGTAGAACTCCGCGGGAAAGCCGGTGGCCTCCCACTGCTGGTGCACCTCCGCGGCCCTGGCCTGCAGCTTCTCGTTCCGCGCACCCGGTGCGGAGATCCCCGACACATCGCCCTTGATGTCGGCGAGGAAGACGGGCACCCCCTGCGCCGACAACTGCTCGGCGATGAGCTGGAGCGTCTTGGTCTTGCCGGTGCCGGTGGCGCCGGCGACGAGCCCGTGCCGGTTGAGCATCGGCAGGGGGATCCTGACCTGCGCGTCCGGGAGGCAGACGCCGTCCCACAGCAGCGCGCCGAGATCGAGCGCGGGCCCGCCGAAGGCGTAGCCGGCGGCGATCTCCAGGGCCTCCTGGGGCAGCGCGGCGGAGCCGGACTGTGCCTCCGGCATGGACCGGTCGGCGGTTGCCGCGGCGGCCCCTGTCACGCCCTTCGGCGGGGTCTTTCGCTCGTTCATACCAAACCCCTGCTCCCGGTTAGCCCCTTTTCGCGGCTTTTTTCAAGCGTCGCACTCGGTCGCCATGGCTGCGCCCGGAAGGTCTTGACCGGTAGGCTTTCCGTGTGATCTTCAAGCGCATCGGAAACGGCCGGCCGTACCCCGACCACGGCCGGGAAAGCACCCGGCAGTGGGCGGACGTCGCACCGCGCCCGGTCCGCCTCGATCAGCTGGTGACGACCAAGGGCCAACTCGACCTGGAGACCCTGCTCGCCGAGGACTCGACGTTCTACGGCGACCTGTTCGCGCACGTCGTGAAATGGCAGGGCGACCTGTACCTGGAGGACGGCCTCCACCGCGCGGTGCGGGCGGCGCTCCAGCAGCGACAGGTGCTGCACGCGCGCGTGCTCGAGCTGGACTGAGTGACCGCGCTGTAAAGGTTTGACCCTTTCGGGTTCTCCTGCGCGGCGGCCAATGATCATCTAGTAGGCATTGCCGCCCGGGCGCACTACGCTGCGCCCATGAGCATGCTGACGCCTCCCGGCATGGGCGGTAAGTACCGGATCACGGGCGACAAGTACCCCCGGATGCGTCGGCCCCGGCGGCGCGGCAGGCTCGCGGTCGGCGTGGTGGCCTCCGTCGCCGCGCTGAGCCTCGTCGGCTGGGGCACGCTCCAGCTCATCGACGTGTTCACGGGCGGTGGTGACCAGGCCTCCGCGGCCGGCTCCAAGACGAACTGCCCGACGAAGGCCGGCGCGTCCCCCTCCGTCTCCGCGGCCCCTCTCCCCAAGCCGGGCCAGATCACCGTCAACGTCCTCAACGCCACGGCGCGCGGCGGGCTCGCCAAGAAGACGGCGGACGAGCTGAAGAAGCGGGGCTTCAAGATCGGCGACGTGGGCAACGCGACGGCGACCTACGACAAGAAGGTCAAGGGCACGGCGATACTGCTGGGCCCCTCGTCCGCCCTCAAGACCTCCCTCCCGGTCCTGAGCACGCAGCTCACCTCCGCGGAGACCCGCACGGACACCCGCAAGGGCACCGAGCTCGACCTGATCATCGGCACCGGCTTCAAGAGCCTGACCCCCAAGACAGCAGCCGACAAGGCACTGACCACGCTGAACGCACCGGCGCCTACGTCCACGGGGCCGAAGAAGCACTGCGGGTAGCTGCGCTGGGCTTGGGCGGGGCGCCTATGGGGGTGCCGGGTCCTGTTGTGGGGCGGGTGCGGGTGCGTTGTGGCTGGTCGCGCAGTTCCCCGCGCCCCTAGGTAAGTGCAGTCACGCCGGCCCGGACGGGACCGTACGCCACCTCGCGCGCCACCACCGGCCGTCCGACACCTTCCCCCGCCGGGACCGCGCGCCCCGACGGGCCGTTGGCCGCGTACGGCGGGCAGGGGACGGGGTGGGGGGTGTCCGCCCGCAGCGGCCGGCGTCCGTTACCGGGCACATCTCAAACCACAGCAACCGCCGGACCGAGGACGGATACCCCCCACCCCGGCCCCAAACCGCACCGCACGCGCTACACCCGCCCCCACCGGGGCCGCGCAGGCCGCCGCAGGCATCCAGGGGCGCGGGGAGCTGCGCAAAAACGCCCGCCCCCACCCAACCCGCAACAGGCTGACGACGGCTACTACTCCGCCGCCCCGTAAAGCCGATCGCCCGCGTCCCCCAGCCCCGGGACGATGTAACCGTGCTCGTTGAGGTGGTCGTCGACCGCAGCCGTGACCACCGTCACCGGCGTACCCGCCAGCTCGCGCTCCATGATCTCCACACCCTCCGGCGCGGCCAGCAGCACCACCGCCGTCACATCGTCCGCACCGCGCTTGATCAGCTCACGGATCGCCGCCACCAGCGTGCCACCGGTCGCGAGCATCGGGTCGAGGACGTACACCTGGCGCCCCGAGAGATCCTCCGGCATCCGCGCCGCGTACGTCGTGGCCTGGAGCGTCTCCTCGTTGCGGATCATGCCGAGGAACCCCACCTCGGCGGTCGGCAGCAGACGGACCATGCCGTCCAGCATGCCGAGCCCGGCCCGCAGGATCGGCACCACCAGGGGGCGCGGGTAGGAGAGCTTCACGCCGGTCGTGGCGGCGACCGGGGTGCGGATGTCGACCGCCTCGGTCCGCACGTCGCGGGTGGCCTCGTAGGCGAGCAGGGTGACCAGCTCGTCGGCGAGGCGGCGGAAGGTCGCGGAGTCGGTGCGCTGGTCGCGCAACGCGGTGAGCTTGTGGGCGACCAGAGGGTGGTCGACGACGTGGAGACGCATGTCCACAACAGTAGCCGGGACCTTCGAACCCCTCGCGCTGGCGTCAAACCGCCCGACGGGGGGAACGTGGGAGGGACGGACTGGGGTGATGAACCGATGCCTGACCTGCCTGAGCACAAGCCGTCGCACGACCTGTCGCACGAACCGCCGTCACAGGAGACCGACGCCGAACGCCGTCGCCGTCGTGCGCAGTTCCTGCGCGATCTCGCGGAGGCCCGGGAACTGCGCGACCGGGTGCAGCCGCGCCGCGCGAAGGTGGCCCGGCTGCGGCACGCGATGCGCATGCGGACCTTCCGCTGGTAACGAAGATCACGTGACCCGAACCGCCTTGAACAGGTGGCCGTGCGTGGGCCCTTGGGAAAGCCGCGTACGATCCCGCTCGTGGCGGCGACGAGTGCGCCGGTGAGTCCTTCACGTACGTGCCGACGCACGTGCGATCAAAACCACCGGACACAGGGTGCCGAAGACGCCCCCTGAACGCCTTGTTTCTGCCACGATTCCGAGTGGGTGGGGCTCGGAGCCGAGCTCTCCCCACCCGAACCTCCGCCGGGGGGACCCCCAACCGGCACACCTATGACCAGTGGGAGAGTCACGGTGTACTTCGCCGCACTGCTCGCGCGCACCGAAGACGGGTGGGAAGCGAGCGACACAGAGCTCCTCGACAATGTGGAGACGCTGTCGGATCTGGCCGACCTCGCCCGGGAAGCCGCGGCCGAGGACGACACGGTGCTCGTGCTGATCGAGCAGGAGGACGCCTGGTTCGGCGTCGTCCGCATCGACGGCGAGGAAGACCCTCGTATCTACGTCTCGGACGCCGCCGCGGCCGCCCGCAGCTCGTACGGCGAGATCCTGCTCACCGACGAACTGCTCGGGAGGGAGCCCGCCGACGACCCCGACCTCGACGCCCTCGACCTCGACGGCACCGAGGACGGTGAGGACGAGGATGAGGACGACGAGGACGTCACCGCCGAGGCGGTCGGCTCCGGAGAGGCCGTGCCGCACGGCCCGGTCGGCGACGCCCAGGTCCTCGACGACCTGGGCGTCAGCGAGAAGGAGCTGAAGGCCCTGTCGGGGGACGCCGTCACCGAGATCGCCGAGGCCCTGGGCGCCTCGGAGGTCCTGGAGACCGTCCGCTGACCGCGGGGACCGGGAACGAGGACGTCCCGGACCCGGTACGCGACCGCTGGCGGGCCGCGATGCGGCTCGCCCTGGACGAGGCCGGCCGGGCGGGCGCGGACGTGCCGGTGGGCGCCGTCGTACTGTCCCCGGACGGTACGACCGTGCTCGCGGCCGCCCACAACGAACGCGAGGCGGTCGGCGACCCGACCGCGCACGCGGAGATACTCGCGATCAGGCGGGCGGCGGCGGAGCTCGGCGAGTGGCGGCTGACCGGCTGCACGCTCGTGGTCACGCTGGAGCCCTGCACGATGTGCGCGGGCGCGATCGTGCAGTCCCGGGTGGACCGGGTCGTCTACGGCGCCCGGGACGAGAAGACGGGCGCGGCCGGCTCCCTGTGGGACGTCATCCGCGACCGGCGCCTCAACCACCGCCCCGAGGTGGTCGCGGGAGTCCTCGCGGACGAGTGCGCCAGGCTCCTCACGGGGTTCTTCAGAGACCGCTGAATACGGATTTCAAAGCACGCCCCACCTTGCTGTAAGGTCTCCCTCGGTAGCGTGTCCGAGCGGCCGAAGGAGCTCGCCTCGAAAGCGAGTGTGGCGCAAGTCACCGAGGGTTCAAATCCCTCCGCTACCGCTTGTGAAGGGCCCCGTCGACAGACGGGGCCCTTCTTGCGTACTGATCACCCCGGCTACACTCGCGCCCCAGTAGACACAGCAGTACCAGAAGCGGGGGAGGCCGCGATGGCGGTGAACGGAAAGAAGATCGCCGTCTATGTGCTCGTGGTCTTCGTGATGTACGTGATCATCACGGACCCGAAACAGGCTGCCGAGTACGTGCAGATAGGGTTCCAGGGCATATCGGACGCCGCCAAGGCCGTGGGCGACTTCTTCACATGGCTGGCCGACGGCGCGCACTAGCTGGGAGTTCAGATGATCCGCCACCTCGTCCTCTTCAAGCTCAACGAAGGTGTCGAGCGGGACGACCCGCGCGTCGTCGAGGGCGTCGAGGCCTTCCGCGCGCTGGACGGCAAGATCCCCGAGATCCGCTTCTGGGAGCTCGGCTGGAACCTCAGCGACCGCCCCATCGCCTACGACTTCGCCATCAACTCCGGGTTCGAGGACGTGACCGCGCTGCGCACGTACGTCGAGCACCCGGAGCACCAGGCGGGCGTGGCGCTGTGGAAGGAGTTCGCGACCTGGGTGATCGCGGACTACGCGTACTGAGCCCGAGTGCTCCGAAGCCTCCTGCCGGGAACGGCGGGAGGCTTTTATGCGTCCTTCACCCCAGTTGCCCCTCAACACGGCGTAACCCAACGTTATACGGTGCTTGCACACAGTGCACATGTCTTGTGATGCTATGACCGCTTTTGACGGATGAGTTGACCAGCGAAGAGGTGGCGTTGACCGTGTCGGCCAGTACCGCGCCTCCCCAGGAGGCCCCCCAGGAGGCCGCCCCACGCAGTCGCGGCGCCGACACCCGGGCGCTCACCCAGGTGCTCTTCGGCCAGCTGAAGGAGCTCCAGCCGGGCACGCCGGAGCACAACCGGGTGCGGACGGCGCTCATCGAGGCCAACCTCCCGCTCGTGCGCTATGCGGCAGCCCGCTTCCGCTCCCGCAACGAGCCGATGGAGGACGTGATCCAGGTCGGCACCATCGGGCTCATCAACGCCATCGACCGCTTCGACCCGGACCGGGGCGTGCAGTTCCCGACCTTCGCGATGCCGACCGTGGTCGGCGAGATCAAGCGGTACTTCCGCGACAACGTCCGCACCGTCCACGTACCGCGCCGGCTGCACGAGCTGTGGGTGCAGGTCAACGGCGCCACGGAGGACCTGACCACCGCCTTCGGGCGCATCCCGACGACCGCCGAGATCGCCGAGCGGCTGCGCATCACCGAGGACGAGGTGCTGTCCTGCATCGAGGCCGGACGGTCGTACCACGCCACCTCGCTGGAGGCGGCCCAGGAGGGCGACGGACTGCCGGGACTGCTCGACCGGCTCGGCTACGAGGACCCGGCGCTGGACGGCGTGGAACACCGCGATCTGGTCCGCCATCTCCTGGTGCAACTTCCGGAACGGGAGCAGCGAATCCTGCTGCTGCGCTACTACAGCAATCTCACCCAGTCGCAAATCAGCGCGGAACTCGGCGTCTCACAGATGCACGTTTCGAGGCTACTCGCGCGTAGCTTCCAGCGGCTGCGATCCGCCAATCGGATCGACGCATAGTCTTCGGCGGATTGCCGATGCATAAGGGGCGCACGGTCGCACATTCCGGAACACCGCAGTTCGCAAGCGGGATCGAGAAGTAACCGGCGCGAGCGAATCGCTCACCGGCGCCGTTCCCGGCCCTTCTGGGCCTAAAAACCGTCAGACCCCCTTTATCCAGGGCGTATTCGGGTCTCACATGTCGACATGTCACTACAGCGTGTTGCCGACATGTGACATTCTGCGGGAAGCGCGTTTGCCGAGGCTTCGGCTCCGGTATTCAGGTGAAGGCTGACGTTCCACCACGGGGCGTTCGCCGCGACCGTCCCGCGACCCAAAGGGGGTGGCATGTCCGCAGAACAGGGCAGCTCGAAGGTGCTCACGCTCACGAAGAGCGAGGCCGAGCCCGCACTCGACGACGTCACGACTGTCGAGGCCGCGCCGGCCCCGGCGCTCCCGGCTCTCCCGGTGGTGTCCGGAGCCATCGACACCCGCACCCTGTCCCGCTCCCTCTTCCTGCGGCTTGCCGCACTCGACGAGAACAGCCCCGAGCGTGCGTACGTCCGGGACACCCTCATCGAGCTCAACCTCCCGCTCGTTCGCTACGCGGCAGCACGCTTCCGCTCCCGCAACGAGCCGATGGAGGACATCGTCCAGGTCGGCACCATCGGCCTGATCAAGGCGATCGACCGCTTCGACTGCGAACGCGGCGTGGAGTTCCCGACGTTCGCGATGCCGACGGTGGTCGGCGAGATCAAGCGGTTCTTCCGCGACACGTCGTGGTCGGTCCGCGTCCCGCGCCGCCTCCAGGAGCTGCGGCTGGCCCTCACCAAGGCCAGCGACGAGCTCTCCCAGAAGCTGGACCGCTCTCCGACGGTGGCCGAACTCGCCTCCGTGCTGGGCGTGTCCGAGGAGGACGTCGTCGACGGCCTCGCGGTCGGCAACGCGTACACCGCGTCCTCGCTGGACTCCCCGGCCCCGGAGGACGACGGCGGCGAAGGCTCCCTCGCGGACCGCCTCGGCTACGAGGACACGGCCCTGGAGGGCGTCGAGTACCGCGAGTCCCTGAAGCCGCTGCTGGCCAAACTCCCGCCCCGTGAGCGCCAGATCATCATGCTGCGCTTCTTCGCCAACATGACCCAGTCACAGATCGGCGAGGAGGTCGGCATCTCCCAGATGCACGTCTCCCGCCTCCTGACCCGCACACTGGCCCAGCTGCGGGAGGGCCTGATCTCGGACTGACCGCTGCGCTGGGCTCGGGCGGGGCGCCTATGGGGGTGCCGGGTCCTGTCGTGGGGCGGGTGCGGGTGCGTGGGGGCTGGTCGCGCAGTTCCCCGCGCCCCTGGGTGGGTGCAGTCGCGCGGGCCAGGATGGAACGTTCGCCACCTCACGCGCCACGACGGGTCGTTCGACACCTTCCCCCGCCACGACCGCGCGCCCCGATGGGCCGCTGGCCGCGTACGGCGGCAAGGGGACGGGGTGGGGGGTGTCCGCCCGCAGCGGCCGGCGTCCGTTACAGGGCACTGCTCAAGAAGCAGCTACCGCCGGACCGAGGACGGATACCCCCCCCCACCCCGGCCCCGACCCACCCACCGGACCGCACGCGCTACACAAGCCCCCACCGGGCCCGCGCAGGCGCCGCAGGCATCCAGGGGCGCGGGGAACTGCGCAAAAACGCCCGCCCCCACACACCCGCACCAGACCGCCGCGGAGTTACCCGAGCGCCAGCCAAGCCACCCCCGCCACGACCGCCACCGCGATCACCACGCCGATGATGAGGCCGATGCGCGGCCCGCCCGATGCGGCGGGTGCGGCCTGCTGCCGGCCGCCCTGCGGTCCCTCGTCGACGAACGCACGGAACATCTGAGTGCTGCCGGCGGGGTCGTAGTTGCCCTGGGGGCCCTGGTTGTCAGCCATGCCCCGAGACCCTAGCGAATCAGGGAGCCGGGCCCAAGTGCGGGGCGCACCCGGGCTTCAGCAGGTCCCACATGCCGGTTTACGTTCGCAATACTTGCCTTTGCCAACTTTTTATACCGCACCTACGCCGTTTTATTTGCCTGTAGCAACCAAGCACGCCTATGGTTGCCCTAAGCAACGAATACGGGAGGTGTGATGGCCGAGCAGGCGCGATACGAAGAGCTGATCCGCCAGTTCAGCGCCTTCGGAGCCGTGAAGAGGGAGATGGGACGGATGATGCCGTCCGAGTGCCCCTCCGGTTCCGCCGCCGTGCTGACCCTCCTCGGGCGCTACGGGGACATGCGCATGAGCAAGCTCTCCGAGCTGCTCGCCGTGGACATGTCGGTCACCAGCCGCCACGTGGCGCACGTCGCCGAGCGCGGCTGGATCGAGCGCTCCCCCGACCCGGCGGACAAGCGTTCCCGCATCCTGCGGCTGACGCCCGCCGGCCGGTCCCTCCTCGACCAGCTCTCCCGCCGGACCTGCCACATGCTCGCCGAGCGGATGGGCGACTGGAGCGACGACGAGGTGGCCCAGCTGACCACGCTGATGGCCCGCCTGCGGGCGAGCTTCGACGACACCCGCACCCACGACACCCACGGCCGCGAACCCCGCCGCCCCGAACCCCGGCCGCCCGCACCCCCCGTACTCGAACAGACCACCCGTACACCCGCGATCACCCAGTAAGAGAAGGAAGCCCATGGCAACGACCACACCAGCCGGTGTGCGGGCTCACGCCAAGCACGGGGGAGGCTCCGCGGAGTACGCCCCGATGACGCACCGGCAGATCATGGAGGCCATCTCCGGCCTGCTGCTCGGCATGTTCGTGGCGATCCTGTCGTCCACGATCGTCACCAACGCGCTCCCGCACATCATCAGCGACCTCGGCGGCGGCCAGTCCGCCTACACCTGGGTCGTCACCGCCGCCCTGCTGTCGATGACCGCGGCCACCCCCCTGTGGGGCAAGCTCGCCGACCTGTACAGCAAGAAGGCGCTCGTCCAGATAGCCCTGGTCATCTACGTCCTGGGCTCCGCGGCCGCCGGTCTCTCGCAGAACGCCGGCATGCTGATCGCCTGCCGAGTCGTCCAGGGCATCGGCGTCGGCGGTCTGTCCGCCCTGGCGCAGATCGTCATGGCCGCGATGATCTCCCCGCGTGAGCGCGGCCGTTACTCCGGCTACCTCGGCGCGACCTTCGCCGTCGCCACCGTAGGCGGCCCGCTGCTCGGCGGTGTCATCACCGACACCTCGTGGCTGGGCTGGCGCTGGTGCTTCTACGTCGGCGTCCCCTTCGCCGTCATCGCGCTGATCGTGCTGCAGAAGACCCTGCACCTGCCCGTCGTGAAGCGGGACGTGAAGGTCGACTGGGGCGGCGCGTTCTTCATCGCCGCCGCTGTCTCGCTGCTGCTCGTCTGGGTCACCTTCGCCGGTGACAAGTACGACTGGATCTCCTGGCAGACGTACGCGATGGTCGGCGGTTCGATCGTCCTCGGTCTGATCTTCGTGCTGGTCGAGTCCAAGGTGCGCGAGCCGATCATCCCGCTGCGGCTGTTCAAGAACCGCACGATCACCCTGGCCTCGCTGGCCTCGCTGTTCGTCGGTGTCGCGATGTTCACCGGCACGGTCTTCTTCAGCCAGTACTTCCAGCTGGCCCGCGACAAGTCCCCGACGATGTCGGGCGTCATGACGATCCCGATGATCGGCGGACTGTTCATCTCCTCCACCGTCTCCGGGCAGTTCATCACCCGCACCGGGCGCTGGAAGGCGTGGCTGGTCAGCGGTGGTGTGCTGGTGACGGCCGGTCTCGGTCTGCTGGGCACCATCCGGTACGACACGGCCTACTGGAAGATGTCGATCTTCATGGCCCTGCTGGGTCTCGGCATCGGCATGATGATGCAGAACCTGGTGCTGTGCACCCAGAACCAGGTCGACCCGAGCGACCTCGGTTCCGCCAGCTCGACGGTCACCTTCTTCCGTTCCCTCGGTGGTGCGGTCGGCGTCTCCGCGCTCGGCGCGGTCATGTCCCACCGGATCACGCACTACGTGTCGGACGGCATCGCCGCCCTCGACCCCAAGTACCAGGCCGCCCTGGCCGGTTCCGGCTCCTCCACCGACAGCATCCCGGACCTGGCCAAGCTCCCGGCCCCGGTGCGCACGCTCATGGAGAGCTCCTACGGCCACGGCATCGCCGACGTGTTCCTGATCGTCGGCGCCCTCGCGGCCGTCGCGTTCCTGATCACCCTGTTCATCAAGGAGGTTCCGTTGCGGACCAAGGGCGGGCTGGCACAGGCCGCGGCGGACGACTCGCCGGCCGAGGTGCCCGCGGCAACGACCGAGGCGCCCGCGGAAGCGGCCGAGGCTCCGGCCGCCGGGCACACCCCGAGCTGGGCCACGACCACCACCTCCGACACCGAGACCGCCCCCGAGGGCACGCAGCGGCTGTCCGCCGTGGCCACCCTCGCCCGTCCCGAGGAGTCCCCGGCCGGCTCCGGCGGCATCCCGGTCCGCGGCTTCGTGCGCGGCGCCGAGAGCGCGCCGGTCCCCCAGGCCGCGGTCACGCTGATCTCGCTCGCGGGACGGCAGCTGGGCCGCTCGGTCACGCAGGCCGACGGTTCCTACGCCGTCGAGGCGCCGAGCGTGGGGTCGTACGTCCTGATCGCCTCCGCGGACGGCTTCCAGCCGCAGGCGTCCACCGTCCTGGTGGGCGGCGAGCCGGTGGCCTACGACATCCTCCTGAGCGGCACCAGCGGGCTGAACGGGCTCGTGCGGTCCGCGCAGAACGGGGAGCCGGTCAAGGACGCGATGGTGATCGTCACCGATGTGCGCGGCGACCTGCTGGCCACCGGGACCACCGGTGAGCAGGGCGAGTTCGCCTTCGGCGAGCTGGTGCCGGGTGCGGTGACCGTCGCGGTCAACGCCGCCGGGTTCCGGCCGCGCGCCCTGCCCGTCGAGGTCGGCGGCACCGGCGTCACCCGGATCGAGGTCGACCTCGACTCGGGCGCCCATCTCCAGGGTGTCGTACGGGCGCCGCACGGTCCGCTGGCCGACGCGCGGGTCACCCTCGTGGACGCGGCCGGCAACGTGGTCGGCACCGCCACCACCGGGTCGGACGGGGCGTACGCCTTCACCGACCTGGACGGCGGCGAGTACACGGTCATCGCCACGGGCTACCCGCCGCAGGCGACGGCCCTGACGGTCAGCGGCCCCGCGGTCGACGGCCACGACATCGAACTCGCCCACCCCGGCGAGTAGTTCAACCGCTCCGGCCCGTGGCAGGGAGCGCGCGCTCCGAGCGGAGGCGCGCGCCCGCCACGGGCCGGTCTTCTTCGAGGAGGTACATGACATGGGACTGACCGCGAGGATCCGAACCCGGGACGGCTGGGCCGTGTCGCACGCGGTCGTCACGGTGACCGACATGACCGGTACGCAGGTGCTGCGCGCGGAGGCGGACCCGGAGGGCGCCGTACGGGACGGGACTCCGCTGGAGCCGGGGCCGTACACCGTCATCGTGACGGCCGTCGGCTACGCGCCCGCCGCGTCGAGTGCGATCGTCACCGCGAGCGGCCGGGCCGAGGTCGGTACGGTCACCCTGGCCCGCATCGGCGGCGCGGAACTCCCGCCGCCGGGGCCCTGGACCGTGGACCCGGCCCACTCCAGTGTGGGCGCGATCGCCCAGCACCTGGGCATCTCCAGCGTGCACGGCCGTTTCACCGACTTCACGGCGGCGATCGAGGTCGCCCCGGACGACGTGACCAAGTCCCGGGTGGAGGCGGTGATCCGGGCCGCCTCCATCGACACGGGGAACGCGATGCGGGACGAGCACCTGAGGTCGGCGGACTTCCTGGACGTCGAGCGGTACCCGGAGATCACCTACCGGTCGACGGGGCTGACGGTGGCCGGCACGGATCGCTGGACCGTGCGGGGCGAACTCGCCATGCGCGGTGTCGTACGGCCGGTGGACCTGGACCTGGCGTACCTGGGCACCGGCGCCGACCCCTGGGGCGGGACTCGCGCGGCCTTCCGGGCGACGACCCAGCTGCGGCGGGAGGACTTCGCCATGAACTACAACCAGGTCGTGCAGGCGGGGATCGCGGCGATCGGTACGACGCTGAAGGTCGAGCTCGACGTGCAGGCGGTGCAGGGGGAGTCGCTGCCGCAGGCCTGAGGGCGTGGGCCGTTGTCAGTGGCGGGGCGTACGGTTCCGGGCGCTGCTGGATCTGCTGCCCGAGGCGCCCGCGCGGGCCCGAGGGAGCCGACCGGCTCGGCCGTGACACCGTGCACTGGCACGTCGTGGCGCTCCAACTAGGCTGATTCCATGGCACCGAACATTGCGACCAACAAGTCCGTCTCCCTGGATGAGCTGCTGGACTTCGTACGGCCCCGGCACCGGGCGATCCTGCTGACCCGGCGGGCGGACGGGTCCCCGCAGGCCTCGCCGTTGACCTGCGGGGTCGACGACTCGGGGCGGATCGTCGTGTCGACGTACCCCGAGCGGGCGAAGACGCGGAACGCGAAGCGGGATTCCCAGGTCAGCGTGATCGTACTGAGCGACGACTGGGACGGGCCGTGGGTCCAGGTCGACGGAACCGCGGAGGTCATCGACTCGCCGGAGTCCGTGGAGCCGTTGGTGGAGTACTTCCGGAACATCTCCGGGGAGCACCCCGACTGGGACGAGTACCGGGCGGCGATGGTGAAGCAGGGGAAGTCGATCATTCGGGTCACTCCGGTGCGGTGGGGGCCCGTGGCCACCGGTGGATTCCCTGCGCGGCTGGCTTCGCCGGAGTGAGCGCCTGCTCGCGCAGCCTCCCGCGCCCCTAAGGGCGCTCGACCATCGCCTCGATTCCTTTGACAAGCAGGTCGAGGGCGAACTCGAAGTCCCTGTCCCGCATCTCCTCCACCGTGTCGCCGCCGCGTGCCTTCATGATCTCCTCGTTCTCCCTGAGGATCTCCGCGGCGCCGGGGGACCGGGTCGCCGCTGTCATGGCGTGCCGGAAGTAGGCCTCCTGGGTCATGCCGGCCTGGGCGGAGCGGGTGATGAAGTGGCCCTCGATGGTGCCGAAGCCGTAGACGAACTGGAAGACGGCGGAGATCGCGCCGGTGATGCCATGGTCGGGCAGGCCGGTCCTGCGCACGACCCGGTGCACGGTCCGGGACAGGGCCAGGGAGTTCGGGCCGATGTTGAGGAAGGTGCCGACCAGCGGTGAGACCCAGGGATGGCGGACCAGCAGGCCCCGGTACCCCCCGGCCACCGTGCGCATTTGGTCCCGCCAGTCCTCGTCGGCGTCCGGGTCCGGCAGCTCCAGCTCGCCGAAGGCCGCGTCCAGGGCGAGTTCGAGGAGGTCGTCCTTGGTGTCGACGTACCAGTAGACGGACATCGCGGTCACGTTCAGCTCGGCGGCCAGCCGCCGCATGGAGAACTTGGCCAGCCCCTCGGCGTCCAGGAGACGGACCGTCACCTCGGTGATCCGGTCCCGGTCAAGGCCGGACGGCTGCCCGCCGCCTCGTCCGCCCCGGCGCACCTTGCCGTCCAGCCAGACACTGGTTCGCGCGGCCGCTTCTTGGCCTGCCTTCACCATGGCGCACCTTCCAAGACATCGTTCACTTGCCAAGATGCTAGGCCTGCACCGACCTGTGAGGGGCGCTGGGAACCGCGCGACCAGCCACATCGGGCCCGCGGCCGGGAGCGCGGTCGCGGAGGCCCGATGAGCCGAAGCCGCCGTCCCACTAGGCGCCCTGCGCCCGTTCGGCCCGGCGCAACAACACCCCCGCCACCACCCCGCCCAGCAGCACGGCCACCGCCCCCACCAACTGACTGCTCTCCAGGCCGGAGGCGAACGCCTCCGTGATCCGCGCCCTCTCCGACACCGACCCCGCCTCCGCCAGCGCCCCCGGCAGGGACACCGCGGCCACCGAAATCCCCGCCGCGAACCGCGCGTTCAGCACCGCGCCCAGGACCGCGACGCCCAGCCCCTGCCCGAACTCCGCCACCGTGCCGTTGATCCCCGCGCCGACCCCGGCCTTCTCCGGCGGGATCGCGCTCATGATCGCGTGTGCCATCGCGGGACTGGCGACCGCCGCCCCCGCCCCGATCAGCACCAGCCCCAGCAGGGTGCCCGGATAGCCGTGGTCGGTGAGCGTGGCGATGGAGAGGAGGCCCGCGGCCATCACCGCCATGCCGAGGCCGATGGAGAGCGGCGTCCCGAGCCTCGTCGACCACTTCGCCGCGAGGCCCGTGAAGTTGAGGGCCACGATCATCAGCGCGAGCGGGGCCGTCCGCAGCCCCGCCTCCAGGGGGCCGTACCCGAGGACGAACTGCATGTGCTGGGTGAGCAGGAAGAGCGAGCCGCCCATGCCGAAGGTGATCAGGACCGCCCCGGCCACCGCTCCCGTGAACCGGCGGTCGCGGAAGAAGTGCATGTCGAGCATGGGATGCGGGATCCGGCTCTCCCAGTACGCGAACCCGGCGAGGACCACGACCGCCACGGCCGCGGGCCCCAGCACCCGGCCGGACGTCCAGCCGTGCCCGGGGCCGGAGATGATCGCGAACACCAGGGAGGCCATGCCGATCGTGGACAGCAGGGCGCCAAGGAGGTCGGGCCGGTCCCCCCGGGGGTTCTTGGACTCGGGGACCAGGAGCACGACCGCGACCAGGGCGAGCGCGGCGACCGGCAGGTTGATCAGGAAGATCGCGCCCCACCAGAAGTGGTTCAGCATGAAGCCGCCGAGGAGGGGCCCGGCCGCGAAGCCCAGGGAGTTGACCGCCGCCCAGATGCCGATCGCCTTCGGCTGTTCCTCCGGCGCGAAGATCTGCATCGCCACCGCGAGCGTGGTGGTCATCAGCAGCGCGCCGCCCACGCCCATCCCGGCCCGGGCCGCGATCAGCTGGGCGGTGGAGTCGGCGAGACCCGCGACCAGCGACCCGACGCCGAACAGCACCAGCCCCGTGGCCAGCATCT
Source organism: Streptomyces sp. SLBN-8D4 (assembly GCF_049739545.1). Taxonomy (NCBI): domain Bacteria; kingdom Bacillati; phylum Actinomycetota; class Actinomycetes; order Kitasatosporales; family Streptomycetaceae; genus Streptomyces; species Streptomyces sp. SLBN-8D4. Next base: position 5,091,453 of record NZ_JBMGQC010000001.1, on the reverse strand, counting down.
TCTTGCGGCCGTAGCGGTCGGCGGCGCTGCCCGCGGTGAGCAGCAGCCCCGACTGCACCAGCGAGTACGCGTTGATCATCCACTGGATGTCGGAGGTGGCGGCGCCCAGTTCGCTCGTGAGAGAGGGGATGGCCACGTTCAGGATCGTGTTGTCGAGCAGCACGGTCAGCTGCGCGAGACAGATCACGCCGAGTATCAGCCAGCGCTGGGGATGGCCCTGGGAGACGGCGACGGGCGCGGGAGCGGGAGCGGTCATGTTGTACACCGTAGAACGGTTCCTATACGGCGTACAACACACTTTCCCGCCGTACGACGAGAAGGGCGGCGACCGAAGTCACCGCCCTTCCGCTGAGGGGAACCGTCAGCTGCTCGCCTTCTGGGTGAGGTCGTAGAAGGTGGCCGAACCGACCGTGACCTTCTTGAAGTTGGCCTCGACCCACGAGGTGATCTGCGAGGACGTACCGCTGCTGCTGCCGCCCATGCCGCCGCCGGAGCCGCCGGCGATGAAGTAGTGGATCTTTCCGTCCGCCACGTACTCCTTGAACTGGGCCAGCGTCGGGGACGGGTCGGTGCCGTTGAAGCCGCCGATCGCCATCACCGGGTCGCCGGTGGAGAGCTGGTAGCTCGCCGCGTTCTGGGCGCCGATGGCCGCCGCCACCCAGGTGTACTTCGACGAGTCGGTCTCCAGCAGCTTCTTGGCCGCGGAGGTGACGCTCGCGCCGTTCAGCAGGCCGCCGACACCACCGCCGCCGCCCCCGCCGCCGTCGCCCGTCTGGCCACCGGGGCCGCCCTGCTGACCCCGGGTGCCGCCGTTGCCGTTCTGCTGGTTCTGGCCGGGCATGCCCCCGCCGGGGAAGCCGCCCGTGCCGCCGCCCTGCTGGTTCTGGGTGTTGCCGTTGCCGTTCTGCCCGGGCATACCGCCACCGAAGCCGCCCCGGCCGGCGCCGCCACCGCCCGGACCGCCGCCACCGCCCATCATGGACGCGCCCGCCGGACCCGCCGTCACTATGGAACCGGTGTGGCCCTCCTGGAGGGTGCTGATCGTGTACGCCGTCGGGCCCGCCAGGGAGGCCAGAAGGCCCAGTGAGGCCGCCGCGAGGGCGAGTTGGCGGCTGACGCGGCCCGCGAAGACCAGGCCGAGCGCGGCGACCAGGCCGCCGATCAGGATCAGGTACTTCAGCCAGGGCAGGTAGTCGGAGGTGCGGTTGAGCAGGAAGTAGCTCCAGGACACCGCCGCCACGACCGAGGCGGCGAGGGTGATCGACGCCCACAGTTCGGCACGCTTCTCCCACAGGACGCCCGCGCCCATGCCGATCACGGCCGCGATGTAGGGGGCGAGGGCCACCGTGTAGTACTGGTGGAAGATGCCCGCCATGTAGCTGAAGACGACCGTGGTCATCAGCAGCGAGCCGCCCCAGACCAGGAACGAACCGCGGGTGACGCTGGTGCGCTTGAGCTGTCGGGTCGCCACCAGGCCGGCGACGAGCAGGATCAGCGCGGCCGGCAGCAGCCAGGAGATCTGCCCGCCGATCTCGGAGTTGAACATCCGGTCCCAGCCGGTCGCACCCCACTGCCCGGTGCCGCCTCCGCCACCGCCACCGCCGACCGAGCCGGTCTCGTCGCCGCTGAGGCGACCGAAGCCGTTGTAGCCGAAGGTCAGTTCAAGGAAGGAGTTGTTCTGGGAGCCGCCGATGTAGGGGCGGGAGGAGGCGGGCCACAGTTCGACGATCGCCACCCACCAGCCGCCGGAGACGACCAACGCGCCGGTGGCCGCTGCCAGTTGACCGAGCCGCTTCCTGACGGGGACCGGCGCGCAGACGGCGTAGACGATCGCCAGCGGCGGCAGGATCAGGAAGGCCTGGAGGGTCTTCGCGAGGAACGCGAAGCCGATCACGGCACCGGCCCACAGCAGCCACTTCGTCCGGCCGTCCTCCAGGGCGCGGACCACGAACCAGCAGGCGAGCGTCATCAGCAGCGCCAGCATGGCGTCGGGGTTGTTGAACCGGAACATCAGCGCCGCGACGGGGGTGAGCGCGAGCACGGCGCCCGCGATCAGACCGGCCGCGGGGCTGAACCGGCGGCGCACCGAGGCGTGGACGACGGCGACCGAGCCGACACCCATCAGGACCTCGGGCGCGAGGATCGCCCAGGAGTTCAGGCCGAAGATCCGCACCGACAGCTCCATCGGCCACAGCGAGGCCGGGGGCTTGTCGACGGTGATCGCGTTGCCCGCGTCGAGCGAGCCGAAGAAGAACGCCTTCCAGGACTGGCTGCCGGCCTGGACCGCCGCCGAGTAGAAGGAGTTGGCGTAGCCGGAGGAGCTCAGGTCGTACAGGTAGAGCAGGAGGGTCGCGGTCAGCAGGCCGAGGAAGGCCGGGCGCGCCCAGCGGGGGTCCTCGGGGCGGCCGCGCCACAGTCTGCGTACGAAGGGCTGCTGGGGTTCACCGGACTCGGGGGCCGGGGGAGCGACCGGCGCCTCGGGGGCCGTCGCCGCCGGACCCCATCCGGAACCCTGCTGGGCCGGACGGTCGGTCTGCGTGGTCATCAGGAGTTCCTCGGGTCGGTGTCGGTCGGGCGCACCGGATCGAGCCGCATGGTGGCGTCCTTCCAGGAGCGCTGCTCCGCGGCTTCACCGGCGCGGAACTCGGTCGTGTCGTACGGGGACGGCGTGCTGTACGGCGTGGTGGCGTACCGGGGTGCCTGGGGTGCCGTCGGGCGCTGGGGAAGCGGTCCGTACGACTGCTGCGGTGCGGCGGGGGTGTGCGTGGCGACGACCGTGGACCGGGGGTGGTCCGACCGGGGCTGGTCCGACCGGGGGTGGTCCGACCGGGGCTGGTCCGACCGGGGCTGGTCCGAGTGGGGCTGGTCGTCCTCGCGGTCGGGGAAGACCCAGGCCCGGAAGAGCAGGAAGCGCAGCACGGTCGCCGCGAGGTTGGCGGCGATCAGCACCGCCAGCTCGGTGGAGTGCGCGGGGTCGCTGCTGGCCGCGTTGAGCGCGGCGAGGGAGCCGCTGGTCAGCGCGAGGCCGATGCCGAAGACGACCAGGCCCTGCGCCTGGTGGCGGACGGCGCCGCCCCGCCCGCGCACCCCGAAGGTCAGGCGCCGGTTGGCGGCGGTGTTGGCGACCGCGGAGACCAGCAGGGCCAGCGCGTTGGCGGTCTGGGAGCCGCCGAACTGCCGGAAGGCGCTGTAGAGGACGAGGTAGAAGAGGGTCGACAGACCGCCGACGACACAGAACCCGACGAGCTGGCGGGCCAGCCCCTTCGGCACATCCTGGATCTCGCGGTCGCGCGGGTCGTCGCCGAACGGCCGGGTGATCCGGTCCAGCGGCAGCGACCCGCCCGCCAGGGCCTTGCCCACCCGCCACACGCCCTTGAGGTCCTCGGTCGCCGTCTTCACGATGTGCACGGTGGAGTTCGGGTCGTCGACCCAGTCGACGGGCACTTCGTGGATACGGAGTCCCGCGCGCTCGGCGATGACCAGCATCTCGGTGTCGAAGAACCAGCCGGTGTCCTCGACGAGCGGCAGCAGGACCTGCGCCACGTCACGCCGGATGGCCTTGAAACCGCACTGCGCGTCGGAGAAGCGGGCCTGGAGGGAGCCGCGCAGGATGAGGTTGTAGGCGCGGCTGATGAACTCGCGCTTGGGGCCGCGCACGACCCGGGAACTGCGGGCGAGCCGGGAGCCGATCGCCAGGTCGGAGTGGCCCGAGATCAGCGGGGCCACCAGCGGCAGCAGGGCGTTGAGGTCGGTGGACAGGTCCACGTCCATGTAGGCGAGGACCGGGGCGTCCGAGGCGGACCAGACGGTCCGCAGCGCCCGGCCGCGGCCCTTCTGCTCCAGCCGGAAGGCCCTGACCTCCGGTATCTCCGCCTCCAGCCGCCGCGACACCAGGGGCGTGGTGTCCGTCGACGCGTTGTCCGCGATGGTGATGCGGAACGCGTACGGGAACGTGCGCCTGAGGTGCTCGTGCAGTCTCAGCACACACGGCTGGAGGTCCTTCTCCTCGTTGTAGACGGGGATCACTACGTCCAGGACAGGCGTACCGGCGTCGCCGGCCGGGAGGTGCTCCCGCGCCGGCAGGGTGCCGGGAGAAGAGTCGGTTCGCATGGGAACGACTCTGGTCAAGCCCCCTGTTGCACCCATATGGCGGCGCTGTGCTGTGCCTGTGAGTGCGATTGCCAGTTCGTTTCGGGCGCCGGACGGGGGGCCACGGGCCCGACCGCGGGCAGGTGCATGGTGAACACGGTCCGCCCCGGAACGCTGTCCACGGTCACCGCACCGCCGTGCGCGGTCGCGACGGCCTGCACGATGGCGAGGCCGAGGCCGGTGGATCCGGTGGCGCGGGAACGCGCGGAGTCGCCGCGCGCGAACCGTTCGAAGACGTGCGGGAGCAGGTCGGACGGGATGCCCTGGCCGTTGTCCTCGACGTCCACGCATATCCACGGGCCGCGGCGCTGCACGCGCGCGGTGACCGTCGTACCCGGCGGGGTGTGCTTGCGGGCGTTGCCGAGCAGGTTGATGAGCACCTGCTGGAGGCGGGCCGCGTCACCGGAGACGAGGGCGGGTTCGTCGGGCAGGTCGAGGCGCCAGTTGTGGTCCATGCCGGCCGCGCGGGCGTCGCTGATGGTGTCCACGACGAGCGGGATGAGGTCGGTCTGCTCGAACTGCAGCGGCCGCCCGGCGTCCAGGCGCGCGAGCAGCAGCAGGTCCTCCACGAGCAGGGTCATCCGACCCGCCTCGGACTCGATACGGCCGAGGGCGTGCCGGGTGTCGGGGCCGACCACCTCCCTGCCGCGCCGGGTGAGCTCGGCGTACCCGCGGATGGAGGCGAGAGGCGTTCTCAGCTCATGACTGGCGTCGGCCACGAACTGGCGCACCCGCGTCTCGCTCTGCTGGCGTGCGTGCAGGGCGCCGTGCACGTGGTTCAGCATCCGGTTCAGCGCGGCACCGACCTGCCCGACCTCGGTGTGCGGGTCACACTCCGCCACGGGAACCCGCTCGCTCAGGTTGACCTCGCCGGTGTGGAGAGGCAGTTCGGAGACCCGGGTGGCGGTGTTGGCGACCCTGCGGAGAGGGCGGGTGGCGAGTCCGACGAGGACGTAACCGGCGATGACGGCCGCGCCGAGGCCGGCGGCGGTGACGCTGATCTCCACGAGGATCAGGGTGTCGATGGTGGCGTCGACGTCCTTGGTGGGGACGGCCACGTAGGAGGCGGAGGTGTCGTTGGAGGCGTACCGGACGAGGTAGTCACCGATGCCGGGGAGCTCGACCTTGTGCTGCTTGTTGTCCTTGGGGACCGCGCTGAGCACCTTGGTCTGGGCGGCCGTGAGGCTCTCGGCGGTCATCTCGAAGTTCTGGTCGGAGCCGGACTTCACCCCGCGCTTGGCATCGGTGATCTCGCCCTTCTCCACCTTGGCCGCGATCGTGCCGTCCGGCCCCGGGCCGATCACGAACTTGGCGGGGCTGTTCTGCCGGTTGCCCTCACCACTGGGGTTCTTCTTGTCATTGCCGCCGTTGTCGAACTGCCCGGGCGGGGGGTCGCGCGGCGCCGCCCGTGACGCGGCCTCGTTCAGCTTGCCGCTCAGCTGGTCGTACAGATGCGACCGCAACGCCAGTGTCGTCACGGTGCCGATCACCGAGCAGACCACGGCGATCAGCACCACCGACGCGACGACGAGCCGCGTCCGCAGCGTGCGCGGCTTTCCTGTCCGCCCTGCCCGCTTCTGCGCCCGCGGCCGTCGTCGCCCGCTCATGAGGCGGCGGGCTTGATCAGGTAGCCGGCGCCACGCCGGGTGTGGATCATCGGCTCCCGTCCCGCGTCTATCTTGCGGCGCAGGTAGGAGATGTAGAGCTCGACGACGTTGGCCTGACCGCCGAAGTCGTACGACCACACCCGGTCGAGGATCTGCGCCTTGCTGAGCACCCGCCGGGGATTGCGCATCAGGAACCGCAGGAGCTCGAACTCGGTCGCGGTGAGATGGATGTTGTCCCCCGCCCGCGAGACCTCGTGGCTGTCCTCGTCGAGGGTGAGGTCACCGACGACCAGCACGGAGTCGGAACGGCGGTCGGCCGCGCCGGAGCGGCGGATGAGGCCGCGCAGCCGGGCCACGACCTCTTCGAGGCTGAACGGCTTGGTGACGTAGTCGTCGCCACCGGCGGTGAGCCCGGCGATCCGGTCCTCCACGGCGTCCTTCGCCGTCAGGAACAGCACGGGCACGTCCGGCAGTTCCCGCCGCAGCCGCCCGAGGACGGTCAGCCCGTCCATGTCCGGCAGCATCATGTCCAGGACGACGGCGTCGGGCCGGAACTCCCGTGCGGTCTGGACGGCACCCGTGCCGTCCCCCGCGCTGCGGATCTGCCATCCCTCGTAGCGCAGGGCCATGGACAGCAGTTCGGTGATCGACAGCTCGTCGTCCACCACAAGCACTCGGACGGGGCTCCCGTCCGGCCTCAGCAGTTCGGTGCGCCCCTGGGGCGAGGTCGTGGTCATGGTGGACACCCTGTCGGGACCCCCTGAGAGCACCCTTTCGACAGTCTGTGATTTTCCTGAGAAACACACAGGCGCCTCTCAGGCAACGCCTGGGGAACTGCTTGTCCGACGGGACGGCCGAGGCATCCGGCCGGGGCATCCGGCCGAGGCTCCGGCCGCTAGCGGACCGGTCCCTGCTCGTCCACATGAACCGTCGGCGCCCCGAGGAACACCTCGGCGCCGACCGGGCCGTAGGCGATGTTGAAGGTGTCCAGCCAGTACGACCAGTCCCGCAGGCCGACGGCGCTGCTGAAGCGGTAGTTGAGCCGCCACCGCACCCACTGCCCGGGCTCCAGCCGCACGCCCGGGCGCCGCCGCGGCCGGGGCGGCACCCCGAACATCGGCCTCACCCTGGGCAGCACCCGCAGCCGCCCGTCCGCCTCACTGAGCTGGACGTCGACGCCTTTGAGGTTGTCGCCCTGCTGGTCGTGCGGCACGAAGTCGTCCCGCTCGTCCATCCGGACCGCGTGGACGAACGACGCTTCGGCCCGCCCCACCGCGGACGGCGGCAACGCGAAGCCGACCGGAGCCGCGTTCCTCCGTGTCGCGGCCTCGCCGCCACGGGACCGCTTCGTCCATGACGTGCGTATCCACTGCACGGTGACGTCCATCCCCGGCCCTCCCCTCGTCGGACTTGTCGGACCCGTCGGGCCCGACAGGCCCGTCAGAACAACCCGTCCTGAACCCCCGGTGCCTCCTTGAACTCTCTCACCGGCACGGTGATTTCCGCCCCGTCGGCCGGGACGAGTTCCCACCCCGTCATCAGCCGGGTGTCCAGTACGACGGCTCCCCCGCGCTCCGCCTCCAGGTGCAGGTCGGGTCCGGCGGCCGCGAGGAGCCGCCCGCCCACCGACCCGCCCGCGACGAGCTCGCTCACCTCACCCACGGCAATGGGCAGCCCGGCGAGCCCGAACACCTCGACGTGGTCAACCGGTTCGTACGGCGCGCGCTCCAGGGAGTCCGGCCAGCCGCCCAGTCCCCCCGCCCGCGCGTGCAGCTCGGCGAGCTCGGCGGCCCGTTCACCGGCCGACACCGGCAGGGCGGACCGTACGGCCCGCTTGGCGCCGTAGGGAATCCGGTCCGGCACCGAGAGCGCCGCCCGCAGCAGCTCCTCGGTGCGCCGCGCGGCCATGAGCGGACCGGTGCCGAGCCAGCTGAAGCAGACGGCGCCCTGCTCCAACAGGCGCGCGGAACCCCGCTCGTGCGCCGTGATGCCGACCTTGACCATGCCGGGCCCGAACCACGCCAGATACACCCGGTACGGCCGGGGGTCGTCCGCGAGGGTGTCGGCGGCCACGGAGTGCGCTCGGTCCAGCCGCGCGCACTCGTCGCACCGCGCCCCGGTGCTCCGCCCCGACACCGCGGCCCGCGTCGGACACGCGTGCCCCCGCGCTCCCACGCATGTCCGCACACCCCCCTCCGCGACCCCGAAGGCCACCCGCTTCCCCCAGGTCAGCGCACTGCGCCGCCCGCCCTCCCACCGCAGCACGGAGCCGTCCGCGAACCACGACAACCCCGAACACTTCCATCCCTGTGCCATCCCTCACGAGAGTAGGGGGCACCACTGACAACGGGGCAGAACGAGGGCGGACTGCACGAGGGCCGCCGGGGCCGGTACCGGTTCAGCCCACCGAATCCGCAGAGACCGGTTCCGAGGTCCCCACGGCTCCTGCCTCCGTCACCGCGGCCCTCAGCTGGACCACCCCGGTCCACGGGCCGCGCCCCGCCATCCGGCACCCGACGCACCCCGGATGTCCCTGCCGTGCGCCCGTGTCCCGCACCCGCATCCCCCACTGCTCGCGCGGCCGGCGCCCCGGTGGCTTGCCCCAGCCGGTCAGGTGCAGGGCCCAGGTGACGAGGGCGCTCGCCACGGTGATCACGAGGCCGAAGGCGCTCAGCACACCGGACCCCAGGCACACCCGATGCACGCCGAGCCCCGCCCCACCGCCACTCCGGCCCAGGCCCTGGAGGCGATGGACTTCTTCATCGCCACCGCCCACCTCGGCCAGCAGGAGATGGCCCAGCGGCTGGGCCTCAACGTCACCGACCTGCTGTGCTTCGCCTGCGTCCTGAAGGCCGGCGAGGACCTCCTCACCGCGGGCGACCTCGCCGAGCACGCCCATGTCACGACCGGCGCGGTCACCGGCATCCTCAACCGCCTCGAACGCGGCGGCTACGTCACGCGCGTGCCCGACCCCAACGACCGCCGCCGTGTCCGGATCGCCGCGCTGCCCGACGCGGTGGCCAAGGTCGTCGCCCTCTACCAGCCGTACTACGACCGCCTCGACGCCGTCTTCGCGGGCTACTCCGCCGACGAGATCGCCGTACTCCACGACTGGTTCAGCCGGTCCACTAACCTCGCGCTCGCCTATATCGAGGAGCTGCGGGCGAAGGACGCGGGGGGTGGGTGACGGGAGCGAGTTCTGCCGGGGACCCGTGCTGTCGGGGGCGAGTTCTGCCGGGGACCCGTGTTGTCGGGGGCGAGTGCTGTCGGGGGCGAGTGCTGTCGGGGGCGAGTGCCGGGGTCACCCCACCCCGGGGGTGGAGCCAGCCCTACCTTCGGTCCGGTAGCACACTCCATCGTTTCGGCGGGCCCGCCACGGCATCGTTGATCGCGGCTGGTCCACCCGGGATCCAGCGGATCGACACGCCAGCGCCGAGCCGGAGGAAACCCCATGGAGCCGCAGACGGCCGACCGGACCACGTCCAAGTCCCCGTCCACGCCCGGCCCTCTCGCCTCCTTCGTGCGCTTCGTCGTCTACGGCGGCGGGATCGGCGTCCTCTCCAGCTTCGCCGTACCGCTGGTGGCACTGACCATGCCGTGGACGATGGCCAACGCGGTGATCACCGTGGCCTCCACGCTCCTGTGCACCGAGCTGCACGCCCTGTTCACCTTCGGCACCGGCCGCCGTCCCGGGTGGCGCCGGCACCTCCAGTCCTCCGGCTCGGCGGCCGCCGCGTACGCCGTCACCTGCGGCGCGATGTTCCTCCTGCACGCCGTCCAGTCCTCGCCGGGCCTGCTCACGGAACAGGTGGTCTACCTGAGCGCCTCCGCCCTCGCCGGCATCGGCCGCTTCCTGGTCCTGCGCCTGTTCGTCTTCACCGGCACCCACAAGTCCCGGCGCCCGTCCGGGCCTGTTGTCACCCTGCCCCGCCCGACCCTGCCGCGAGCGGCGGTCAGCACCGCCTGCTGACCGGGGCCCGGCGCCGCCACCGCTTCCGGGTTCCTCGACAAGGTGAAGCGCAGCCAATGCGCAGCCGTTCAGCGTTCAGCCGCCCTGAAGACAAGGCGCGACGTCCCGAACCCCGCCGGCTCCTCGCCGAGTTCACAGACCGCTGCGCCGCCGGGATGCCGACGGCCACGATCGAAGAAGGGCTACGACAACCTCGCGAGGGAGGCTGGCAGCCCTCTGGAGGTACAGCTGCCCCCACCCCGAATCGGGCGGACGGCTCCATGTCGCGCCCCCGACATCGGCGGCATCGTAGAAGCCATCAGCTCCCGGCCCCTGGTGAAAGGAACTCCCATGAACCAGCTCCTGTCCTCCCCGCCGGCCAAGACCTCCCCCGAGAGCGAACTGGCCCCGCTCCTCACCGCCTGGGACCAGGCCCACCCCACCACGGCCGACCCCGACTGGCGCCACCTGCTGGACGAACTCGCCCATCCCCGCACCACCCAGGCCTTCCACGGCCTGGCCACGAGCACCGCATGAGGTCACGCCGCACCCGCACCGAGCAGTCAGCTGCCGAACGATGCCGACCGACACGACAAAGCCCCCTCCAGGACAATCCCGAGGGGGCTTTGATCTGCTGTGCACTCGGCAGGATTCGAACCTGCAACCTTCTGATCCGTAGTCAGATGCTCTATCCGTTAAGCTACGAGTGCTTGTTCTGTTTTCTCGCCGTTTCTTGCCCTTCCGGGCCGCTCGCGGCGACAGGAAGAACATTACATGACTGCCGCTCGCATGTGAAATCCGTTTGCCATACCCATTGTGACCTGCGGAAACGTACATCTGAGCGAGATCGAGAACGGCCGGGAACGACGAAGCCCCGGTCGCTCGGACCGGGGCTTCGGTGATCTTGCGCGGAGGCGGAGGGATTTGAACCCTCGATGGGATTTAAGTCCCAAACCGCATTAGCAGTGCGGCGCCATAGACCGGACTAGGCGACGCCTCCAGCACAGCCGCCCGCGCGAGCGCGAGTGGTGCGTGCAGATGATGACACAGCCGAAGGTCGCGCCACCAATCGGTTCCCACGGTACTAGGCGGGCGGGGCGCAGGGCAAAGTGCTTCCGCGCAACGTACGGCCGCGTCCGCCGTTAGTCAGGGCATGTCATACGTCACCCGGATCGGCCGGCTCGCCCGGTTGAGCCCGCTCCCCCTGTTCCTCGCCGCCCTGGCGCCCCGTCCCCGCGTCGGCGTACACCGAGACCGGCGACCACCTCACCGTCACCGTCCGGGACGCGGGCAACGGCGCCGATCGGGCCGATCGGGCCAAAAGGACCTACGAGGTCGACTGCCATCCCGCTCGCGGCACCCACCCCGACCCCGCCGGCGCGTGCGCCGTCCTGGACAGGAACACGCGGTGGGGGCGCGACACCTTCGCCCCCGTCCCCGAGGGCAGCGTCTGCACGATGCTCTACGGCGGTCCCGCGACCGCCCATGTCACGGGGACCTGGGCCGGGCGCCCCGTGGACGCCCGGTTCGACCGGAGCAACGGGTGCGAGACCGCGCGCTGGGACCGGTTCGTGCCGCTCCTGCCCAGCATGGGCACCTAGTCCCCGAGAGGCGGTCACACGTTCTACTTCACTTCGTCGTGCGACCTCCCTCTCATCCGGCACCCCCGCGCAGGCGCTGCGCTTAGACTCCCTCGCGTGACACGTCGCGGGCCCCTTGGCAATATGGCCCGAGCGGTCGGCAAGGTGCGGTAACAGGGAGGAAGCGTCTCGTGAGCAGCAGGCCATCCCGAGGCGCTGCTCGCCTCGCAGCCATACTCGACGCGCTTCCCGACGCGTTGGTGCTGGTCAACGCCAATGGGACCGTCGTCAACGCCAACACCATCGCCCTGGAGGCGTTCGAGGCGCCGGGGACGGCTCTCGTGGGGCGGGGGCTGCTCGATCTGCTGCCGCAGTTCGACTCGCGGCTCATCCCGGGCTCCATGCGGCGGCCCGACCACATGGACCCGCGCGGGCGGACCAAGCCGACCCGGATGGTGGCGCGCAGGACCGACGGCACCGAGTTCCCCGTCGAGGTCACCAGCGCCAACCTGGAGAACGGCCAGCAGGCCTACGACGGTTACGGCTACAGCGGCGACGAGCTGCTCATGCTCGTCGTACGGGATCTGACGGGGACCGTCGACACCGAGGCCGAGCTGGCCCGTTCGCAGCGGCAGACCGAGATGATCCTGCGGGCCGCCTCGGAGGGTGTCGTCGGGACCGACACCGACGGGCGGATCGTGCTCGTCAACCCGGCGGCCGCCCAGATACTGGGTTACCGGGCCAGCGACCTCGGCGGCCGCGAGCTCCACGACCTCATCCTGCACTCCCGCGCCGACGGCACCCCCTTCGCGTACGAGGAGTCCCCGCTCGCCGACACCCTGCGCTCCGGGCGCAAGCACCGGGTGCGCGGGCAGGTGCTGTGGTCGAAGAAGGGTGAGAAGGTCCCGGTCGACCTGACGACCGCGCCCGTGCGCGACGGCGACCAGCTCGTCGGCGCCGTGCTCACCTTCACCGACCGGCGGCCCTACGACGCCCTCGCCGACGAGAAGTCCACCGCGGAGAAGGCCCACGCGGAGGAGCTGGAGCGGCTGGAGGAGGAGCACGCCTCCGAACTCACCGCGCTGCGCCAGAAGCACATCACCGAGCTGGAGGAGCTCCAGGAGCGGCACGACGAGGAGATCGCCTCCGGCGAGGAGCGGTACGCCGCGCTCGGGGAGCGCGAGAAGGACCGGTACGAGGCCCTGGCCGGCCGGCACGACCAGCTCCTCACCCTGCTCGGGCGTTCCCTGCGCGGACCCCTCGACGAACTGCGCCGCGAACTGTCCGCGCTCGCCGCCGACGACGCCGGACAGCTGTGGCCCGAGGCCAACCAGGTCCTGCACCACCTCTCGGCCGGCTACTCCCGCATCACGCACCTCATCGACAACGTCCTCGGCTACCAGCGCCTCGACGCGGGCGCCGACGACATCGTCCGTACGAACGTCATGCTCGACGCGGTCGTCGCCGCCGGTGTGGACGGTGCGGTCGAGCTCATCGGGCCGGGGCGCGTCCAGTTCGCCGTGCACGCGCCGCCCATCGAGGCCGAGGTCGACGCCCAGCGCCTCGCGACCGCGCTCGCGCACCTCATCGCGGACGTGGCCGGGGTCGACGCGACCGGGAACTCTCCCGTGTCCGCGGGCGGTTACATGGACAACACGGTCGTGGTGGCGGCCGCGCAGCGCGGCGAGGGCGTACGCATCGAGGTGCGCGGGCCGTACGCCGGGGGAGACCCGGTGCACGAGCCGATCGTGCGCGGGATCGTGCGCGCCCACGGCGGTGTGCTCCAGACGCACGAAGTGCCCGGCATGAGCGGCAGCGCGTACGTCCTCGAAGTGCCCATCGGCGGTGGGGCGGGGGCCGTCGCGGTTCCCGGTCCGGCCGCGCTGGAGGCGGGCCCCCAGGAGGGCGCCCCCGTGGAGACCGCCCCTGCCGAGGGCGGCGGACGGCGGCGGGCCCGGCGCTCCTCCACCGACTCCTTCCTCGACGCCGACGTCCCCTCCGGAACCTCCGGGACCTCCGGGACCTCCGGGACCGACGAGTCCGTCCCGCCCACCGGGCGACGCAGGCGGCGGGCGGCGGGCGAGCAGGAACAGGCCGTGTCCGTACCGGCGCAGGCCTCCGGTGACGACGGGGACGGCTCCGGCGGTACGGGACGGCGCCGCGGGCGGCCCGCCGAAGGTGCCGAGGCCGCCGAAGCCGGTGTGGCCGAGGGTGCCGTGGTGATGGCCTCCGAGCACGGCGCCGGTTCGGCGGCCGTGGGCACCGGTCTGGGCGGGACCGTGCCGCCGCAGGGCGTGCCCGTGCCGGCCGGGGGCCGGGCCCGGCACGACGGCGGCGAACAGCACGCGCTGCCGGCGGCGTTGCCCGCGGGCGGTTCCGCCGAAGGGGGCGGCCGGCCGCAGGGGCAGCTCGAGATCGCCGGGCAGGGTCCGTCCGGCGACGGCACACCGCAGCAGGACGGGCGCCGACGGCGTGCCCTCGCGGCCGCGTCGGAGCGCGCGGCGGCTCAGGAGGCCGCCCCCCGCTCGGTGTTCGCCCTCCCGCCCGCCGACGCGGACCGACCGGCCGACGGCACGGACCCGGCGGGGCCGGCGGGACTGGCCCAGGTACAGGCCCAGGCACCGGTCCCGGGCCCGGCTCAGGCGCAGGTGCAAGTCCCGGGCCAGGTCGCGGGACAGGCGCACCTTCCTGGACAGGTGCCGGTGCCCGGGCAGGGCCAGATTCCTGGACAGCTGCCGGGCCAGGTTCCGGCACCGGGTCACGCCCAGGTCCCTGCCAACGCGCAGGTGCCCGGCCCGATCCAGGCCCCGGGGCAGGCCCCGGCCGCCCCCGTTCCCGCCAACGGCCTCGTGCAGCACCACCCCGCCGACGTTCACGGCGACGAGGGTCGGCACGACGCCGTGCCGCACGACCAGGCCGACGACCACACCCCGCCGCAGCCGCACCCCACCAACGCGCCGACGGGCCGCCGTCGACGCGCCGTGGCCCAGCCCGCTGAGGCGACGGCCAGTACCGCGCAGGAGGTCCCTGTCCAGGCCGGACACGGTGTCCAGGCAGCCCTCCCCGGCGCGGTGCCGTCGGCCCCGTTCCCGGGTGTGCCCGTGCAGAACGCGACCGGACAGGCCGGCCTGATCCCGCAGGCCGTGCCCACTCCGGCCTCGCCGCTCCCAGCGGCCCCGGCCCAGCCCGTACCGGCCCCCGGTCTGCCCCTGCCCGCCGAGGCACCACAGCCGCAAGCAACGGCACAAGCACCGGCCGCGCCTGCTTCCCAGCCCTGGCCCGGCAGCCACGACGCCTCCGGGGCCGACATCCCCGTACCGGCGAACGGCGCCGCCACCGCCGTACCCCCGAACCAGCCCGCGCCCCAGCACGCGCAGGTCCCCGAAGCCGGTCAGCCCACTCCGCCGCCCGGCACGCCGCAGGCGGCGCAGCCGCTGCCCGCCGAAGCCGCGGTGGCACCCGCCGCGCCCGTCGACCCGAACTCCACGCAGGGCCGGGCGTTCAGCGTGCGGACCCTCGGTCAGGGGGTTCCGTTCACCCGGCAGGCGGTCCAGGTGCAGCAGCCGGGGACGGCCACGCCTCCCCCGCACCAGTCCGGTGGGTCGGGACGGCGGCGCAAGCTCGGCACCCGGCCCGATCCCGTGGCCGCCGCGGCCCCGGAGCCGGGGACGCGTCCGGCGGCCGAGCAGGCCGTGTCCGCACCGGCACAGGCACCGCAGCCGTCGCCGGCCGGGCAGTCGCGGCTCGCGCACGCCACCGAGGCGGCCGGGCGGTCCTACGCCATAGGGGCACCGGACGAGAACGCCGCCGAGGGGCCCGAGCCGTTGGACGGTCCCGGTGGGGCCGTCGAGATCCCGGACACCCCGCGGCCGCAGCCGATGGACGACGAACTGCCCCCGGAGCCGCTGGACAACCCGCGGCGGCTGCTGGTGTGGCCCGCGCCGGACGTGACGACCCAGCAGGCGCTCAGCGACCGCGGGTACCGGCCGGTCATCGTGCAGTCGCGCGAGGAGGTCGACGCACAGATCGCGGCCTTCCCCGCCGCGCTGTTCGTGGACCCGCTGACCGGGCCGATCACGCGGACCGCGCTCCAGTCGCTCAGGCAGGCGGCGGTGGCGTCCGAGGTGCCGATCATGGTGACCGCCGGGCTCGGACAGGCCTCACGGGAGGCGGCGTACGGCGCCGATCCCGCCGTCCTGCTGAAGGCGCTGGCGCCGCGGGACAGCGAGCAGCACCCGCCGCGCGTGCTGCTGATCGAGGAGCACGCCGAGATCGCGCTGGCGCTGACCGCGACGCTGGAGCGGCGGGGGATGCAGGTCGCGCGGGCCGCGAGCGACGCCGACGCGGTGACGCTGGCGGGACAGCTCAGGCCGAACCTCGTCGTGATGGACCTCATGCAGGTGCACCGGCGGCGGGCCGGGATCGTGGACTGGCTGCGGGCGAACGGGCAGCTGAACCGGACGCCGTTGGTCGTGTACACGGCTGCCGTGGATCAGGCGGATCTGCCTCGGCTGGCTTCCGGGGAGACGGTTCTCTTCCTTGCCGAGCGGTCGACGAGTGCGGAGGTTCAGGCGCGGATCGTGGATCTGCTGGCCAGGATCGGGACGAACTGAGGGCGCCATTCGACTGAGGGTGTCGCCCGACTGAGAGTGTCGTCCGGCTGAGGGTGCTGTCCGGCCGAGGGTGCTGTCCGAGGTGCCGCGGTATGCCGTCCGGCGGCTGCGGCGCCGTCCTGGCTTGTCGCGCAGTTCCCCGCGCCCCTGAAGGCCTCCGCGTGCCCCTGAAAACCTGCCCGCGCCCCCGACTACCTCTCCCTCGCCCCTGCGTATCTCTCCCTACTTGGCCACCAGTCGCCGTGCCGCCTCCTTCACCGACGCCCGTAGCCGCTCCCGGTCCGTCGGCTCGCCGCCCACCAGGATCCGCTTCATCTGCGGGACCACCGCCGCCCAGTTGGCCACCGCGATCAGCAGGAACAGCAGGTCACGTGCCGGTACGGCATCCGTGACGACCCCGCGGTCCTGACCGTCCTGAAGGGTGGCGACCTTCGCACGGTAGTGCTCCTGGCGTTCGGCCTCGTCGGGGAGTTCGGTGGTGGCGCCGTACTCCAGCCCCTCCCAGAAGAGCAGCCGCAGGACCTCCGGGTGAGCCTCGTGGTAGTCCATGAGGCGGTCGATCCAGCTCTCGATGTCGTCCGAGTCGACCGGGACGGCGACCGCGAGATCGAGCATGACCTTGCCCAGGACCTTCGTGAACAGCTCCGCCTTGTTGCCGAAGTAGGCGTAGATCAGCTGTTTGTTGGCCTTGGCCTCGGTCGCGATGCGGTCGATGCGGGCGCCCGCGATGCCGTGCCGGGCGAACTCGGCGACCGCCGCCTCGAAGATCCGTGCCCTGGTCGCTTCGGGGTCTCTTGCTGCTGCCATGGGGCCAGGGTAGGCGCACCGAGGGAGGTAACCAACTATTTGGTTGACAGGGAATCGGCGGGCCTCCCACACTGTTGCACTGTTCCAACCAACCAGTTAGTTGTGGGAACTGACTCGAAGGAGTCCCCGGTCATGCCGCCAGCAACCGTCACCACCGGACGGTCCACGCAGGTCCCCGCCGAGCGCGCGGGCTCGCTGCTCCTCACCCTCATCGCCGTCTGCACCGCCGTCACGGCCGCCAACATCTACCTCGCGGCCCCGCTGCTCCCCCTCATCGCCCGCGACTACGGCTCGACCCCCTCCGCGGTGGCCTGGGTCGCCTCGGTCGCGCAGTTCGGCTACGCGGCGGGCCTGCTCTTCTTCGCGCCGCTGGGCGACCGGGTGAACCGGCGGCGCCTGGTCGCCGCTCTCTCGCTCGTGACCACCGCGGCCCTGACCGCCGCCGCGCTCGCCACCGGCACCACCGCCCTGGCGGCCGCCGTCCTGGTCGCCTCCGCGGCCACCGTCGTCCCCCAGCTGCTGGTCCCGCTGGTCGCCCAGCGGGCCCCCGCCGACCACCGGGCCCGCCATGTCGCGGCGGTCATCGCGGGCCTGTTCACGGGGATCGTCGCGGCCCGGGTGCTCGGCGGGCTGATCGGACAGGCCTTCGGCTGGCGGACGGTGTTCGTGGGCGCGGCCGCCCTCACGGCCGTCCTCGGGCTCGCGACGGCGTACGCCCTGCCGGCGGAACACACGCGCCGCACCGGCCCGCTCTTCTCGGGCCTGACCGCCCTGCCGTCCGTCGTGCGCCGCTCGCCCGACCTGTGGCGCGCGTGCGTGCGGCAAGCGGGGATGTACGGCGCCTGGAGCGCGCTGTGGACCTCGCTGGCCATCCTGCTGACCGGCCCGTCCTACGGCCTGTCGACCGCGACCGCCGGGCTCTTCGGCCTCTTCGGGCTGACCGCGAGCGTTGTGGCGCCGCTGGCCGGGGGGTTCGTGGACCGCTTCGGCGCCGCCACGGTCGTACGGTCGGCGTATCTGCTCGCGGCCGTGTCGGTGCCGCTGTTCTGGCTCGGCGGGCACGCGCTGTGGGCGCTGTTCGTCGCGGCGATCGCCGTCCACGCGGCCCTGGTCGCCTCCCACGTCGCCAACCAGACCCTCGCCCTGACGACGACCTCGACCCCGGCCACCGCCAACACGGCGTACGTCGTGGCCGGTTTCGCCGGCGGCGCGACGGCGTCGGCGCTCGCCGGTTCGGCCTTCGGTTGGTGGGGCTGGGGCGGGGTGTGCGCGGTGGCGGGCGTGTGGCTGGCGTTGGGATGGGCTGCCACGTCGGTACGGCGGTGACGGTTGCCGTACGGCCGGGCGATCGGCGTGGGGAGCCCTACGGCCCTCGGCTGTGACGTCGGCCGGTCTCACCGTCGATCAGGGCCCCGGGTCCGCCCGGGACGCCCTGATCGCCGTATCCCTCGTGCCTCTCAGAGCTGGGTGACGTCCAGCTCCCCCTCCGCGTACCGCTTGCGGAGCACCTTTTTATCGAACTTGCCGACGCTCGTCTTCGGAACCGCCTCGACGATCGACCAGCGCTCCGGGAGCTGCCACCTGGCGATCCTGCAGACGTCGCTCGCGAGGAAGGCGCGCAGGGACTCGAAGTCGGCGGTGGAGCCCTCCTTGAGGACGACCGTGGCGAGGGGACGCTCGCCCCACTTGTCGTCGGGGACGGCGACGACCGCGGCCTCGGTGACGTCCGGGTGGGACATCAGGGCGTTCTCCAGCTCGACCGAGGAGATCCACTCGCCGCCGGACTTGATGACGTCCTTGGCGCGGTCGGTGAGGGTGAGGAAGCCGTCGGCCGAGATCGTGCCGACGTCGCCCGTCTTCAGCCAGCCGTCCTCGCTGAACTTGTCGGCGGGGCGCAAGGGTTCGGCGTCCGGGCCGTTGTAGTAGGCGCCGGCGATCCAGGGGCCGCGGACCTCCAGTTCGCCCGCGGACTCGCCGTCCCAGGGCAGGCGCTCGCCGCCGGGGCCGGTGAGGCGGGCCTCGACGCCGCTCGGGAAGCGGCCCTGGGTGAGGCGGTACGCGAACTCCTCGGGCGTGCCGACCACATGGGCCGGCGGGCGCGCGACGGTGCCGAGCGGGGAGGTCTCCGTCATGCCCCAGGCGTGGCAGACCCGCATGCCCAGCTTGTCGAAGGCCTCCATCAGGGAGGGCGGACAGGCCGAGCCGCCGATGGTGACCTGGGTGAGGGAGGAGACGTCACGGGGCTTGGCGGTGAGCTCGCCGAGCAGGCCCTGCCAGATGGTCGGGACCGCGGCCGCGTGGGTCGGCCTCTCGCGCTCGATCATCTCGGCGAGGGGGGCGGGCTGCAGGAAGCGGTCCGGCATCAGCATGTTGACGCCGGTCATGAAGGTGGCGTGCGGCAGGCCCCAGGCGTTGACGTGGAACTGGGGGACGACCACGAGCGAGGTGTCCTGGTCGGTCAGGCCCATCGACTGGGCCATGTTGACCTGCATGGAGTGCAGATAGATCGAACGGTGGCTGTAGACCACGCCCTTGGGGTCGCCCGTGGTGCCGGAGGTGTAGCACATGGAGGCGGCCCGGCGCTCGTCCAGCTCGGGCCAGTCGTACGTGGTGGGCTTGCCGGCGATGAGGTCCTCGTACTCGTGCACGCGCGCGTGGGTGCCGTCGAGGAGTGTGCGGTCGCCGGGACCTGAGACCACCACGTGCTCGACCGTCTTGAGGTGCGGGAGCAGCGGGGCGAGCAGGGGGAGCAGCGAGCCGTTGGCGATGACGACCCGGTCGGCGGCGTGGCCCACGATGAAGGTCAGCTGGTCGGCCGGGAGGCGCAGGTTGAGGGTGTGCAGGACCGCGCCCATGGAGGGGATGGCGAAGTAGGCCTCGACATGCTCGGCGTTGTTCCACATGAGGGTCGCCACGCGCTCGTCCTCGACGACCCCGAGGTCCTCGCGCAGGGCGTGCGCCAGCTGGGCGGCGCGGGCGCCGACCTCGGCGAAGGAGCGGCGGTGGGGCTCCGGCTCGCCGGTCCAGGTGGTCACCTCTGAGGTGCCGTGGATCGACGACCCGTGGGTCAGGATCCTGGAGATCAGCAGCGGTACGTCCTGCATGGTGCTCAGCACGGCGTCCTCCCGGGGGCGACATTGCCTACGCGGTAGTAAGGGATGCGCCGATTCTGCGCACATACCGCGCGGTATGTCACTAGAGCCGGGCGATCGATCACGTCACGTTGTGCTCACAACGGACGGGCCGCCCGCTCGGTTCCCTACCGGGCGAGCACCAGCTCGGGGTCCTCGCGGAGCTTGCCCAGCGCCCGTGACACCGCCGACTTCACGGTCCCGACGGAGACCCCGAGCACCTCGGCCGTCTGCACCTCGCTGAGGTCCTCGTAGTACCTGAGGACGACCATCGCCCGCTGCCGGGCGGGCAGCTTCATGATCGCCCGCCACATGGCGTCGTGCAGGGCCTGCTGCTCGGCGGGGTCGTCGTCGCCGGGCACGGGGTCGGGCTCGGGGATCTCGTCGGTCGCGAACTCGTCGACCTTGCGCTTGCGCCACTGCGAGGTGCGCGTGTTCAGCAGGGCGCGGCGCACATAGCCGTCGATGGCCCGGTGGTCCTCGATGCGCTCCCAGGCGACGTAGGTCTTGGTCAGGGCGGTCTGCAGCAGGTCCTCGGCGTCGCTCGGGTTCGCGGTCAGCGAACGGGCGGTACGCAGCAGCACCGGCTGGCGGGCCTTCACGTACGAGGCGAACGAGGGGTACGCGAGGGTCTGCGTCGCCGGTACGGCGGCCTTCGAAGCGCTGGTGCAGACGGGTGTGGTCATGGCTCCACGCTAGATTCGCGACCGTCGCCGCTCATCGGCCACAGGTCCCGAAGCGGACTCCCCCTCAGGTTGTAGAGGTGGGGCTGACTGCACCTCCTGAAGGTGGACAAGGAGGGTACGTCTACTGCGGGATCACCCCTGGGGGCTACCCGTCCGCGGTGAGCACCAGCCCGGACGTGGGCACCCCCGTCCCCGCCGTCACCAGTACGCGTCCCGCCTCCGGTACCTGGTTCACGGCCGTCCCCCGCAGTTGTCGTACGGCTTCCGCGATGCCGTTCATCCCGTGGAGGTAGGCCTCGCCCAGTTGGCCGCCGTGGGTGTTGAGGGGGAGCGCGGCCCGGCGTACGAAGTCCGCGGCCTCGCCCCGGGCGCAGAAGCCGAACTCCTCCAGCTGCATCAGGACGAACGGGGGTGAAGTGGTCGTACAGGATCGCCACGTCGATGTCCTCGGGGGCCAGGCCCGAGGTCCGCCACAGCTGGCGGGCGACGACGTTCATCTCGGGGAGGCCGGTGAGGTCGTCGCGGTAGAAGCTGGTCATCTGTTCCTGGGCACGGCCCGCGCCCTGGGCGGCCGCCGCGACGACGGCGGGCCGCTGGGGGAGGTCACGCGCGCGTGCGAGGGAGGTGACGACGACCGCCTGGCCGCCGTCGGTCTCCTGGCAGCAGTCCAGGAGCCTGAGCGGCTCGACGATCCAGCGGGAGGCCGCGTGGTCTTCGAGGGTGATGGGGCGGCCGTGGAACCAGGCGGCCGGGTTGGTGGCCGCGTACGCGCGGCCGGTCACCGCCACCTGCCCGAAGGCCTCCGGGGTGAGACCGTGGGTGTGCAGATAGCGCTGGGCGGCCATCGCCACCCAGGAGGCCGGGGTGAGCAGGCCGAAGGGGAGGGGCCAGCCGAGGGCGGCTCCCTCGGCGGAGGGCTCGCGGTGCTGGACGCCGGAGCCGAAGCGGCGGCCGGAGCGCTCGTTGAAGGCGCGGTAGCAGACCACTACGTCGGCCACCCCCGCCGCGATCGCGAGCGCCGCCTGCTGGACGGTCGCGCAGGCCGCGCCACCGCCGTAGTGGACGCGGGAGAAGAAGGACAGCTCGCCGATCCCGCAGGCCTGGGCGACGGTGATCTCCGGGCTGGTGTCCATGGTGAACGTGACCATGCCGTCCACGTCGGCCGCCGTGAGCCCCGCGTCGTCGAGCGCCGCGCGGACCGCCTCGGCGGCCAGGCGCAGTTCGCTGCGGCCGGAGTCCTTGGAGAACTCCGTGGCCCCGATGCCGGCGATCGCGGCCAGGCCGCCGAGCCGGTCACGCGCGCGTGTGCTCATTCGGTGTCCCTTCGGCGTCTCTCAGCGAGAAGGTGACCGTCCCCGTCACGTGGTTGCCGATGCGGTTGGTCCCCACGATCCGGACGGTCGCGGTGGCGCGCCTTCTACGGTCTCCACTCTTCCGTTCAACACCATGGTGTCGCCGGGGTAGTTGGGGGCGCCCAGCCGGATGGCCACCTTCTTGAGCACGGTCCGCGGGCCGAAGTGGTCGGTGATGTAGCGCCCGACCAGGCCGTTCGTCGTCAGGATGTTCATGAAGATGTCCGGGGAGCCCTTGTGGCGGGCCGACTCCGGGTCGTGGTGCACGTCCTGGTAGTCCCGGGAGGCGACCGCACCCGCGACGATCAGCGTGCGGGTGATCGGGATCTCGAGGGGCGGCAGCTCGTCGCCGGTCCTCATACGGCGGCCTCCTCGCCGACGACGGCTTCCTCGGCGGCGCGGAAGACCGGAAGGGTGAGCTCACCGTCGTACACCTGGAAGACGAGCCGCACCGGCATCCCGATCCGCACCTTGTCGTACGGCGTCCCGACCATGTTGCTGATGATCCGCACACCCTCCGCGAGCTCGACGAGTACGACGGCGTAGGGAGGGTCGAAGGCCGGGAAGGGCGGGTGGTGCATGACGACGTACGAGTAGACGGTGCCCTCTCCGCTCGCCTCGACCGTGTCCCAGTCGGGGCCTCCGCAGTGCGCGCAGCCCGGCAGCCACGGGAAGCGGAGGGCCGCGCAGGCGGTGCAGCGCTGGATGAGCAGCCGGTGCCGCTCGACGCCCCCCCAGAAGCCGGCGTTGTCGCGGTTGACGACGGGGCGGGGCCGGGGAGGGGTCTTCTTCGCCCGTGCGGGCGCGTACTTGAGGATGCGGAAGCGATGGGTGCCGACGAGGGTTTCGCCCACGCGGACGTCGGTACGGGTCGTGACGAAGTGGCCGGTGCCGAGCTTGGTGGTCTTGCGGTCGGAGACCGACTCGATGACCGTGTCGAAGGTGATCTCGTCGCCGGGGCGCAACGGCCGGAGATACTCCTGCTCGCAGTCGGTGGCGACGACCGAGGTGCAGCCCGACGCGTCGAGGAGGGCGAGGAGTTCGTCGTACGCCTGGGCACGGCCGGTGTGTCCGCCCCGGGCCCCCGGGCCGCCCAGGCCGCCCATCGTCCAGGCCTGGAGCATGGTGGGCGGGGCGATGGCCTCCGGGCCGGTGTAGGCCGGGTTGGTGTCGCCCAGGGCTTCGCACCAGTGCCGGATCATGGGGAGGTTGACGGGGTCCTTGCCGGTGGCTGAGACGGCGGCGGGGTGCCCTTCGTAGGACTTGAGGCGGGTCGACAGGTCGTGTGCCGGGTGCGTCGGATGCGTCGGGGCGTCGGGATCGCGGGCCTCCGGTGGGGCAGGCGGGGTCTCCGGATCGTCGGCCATGACGGCAACCTCCTTGTCCGCAAGATTTCCTGACTGTCCGTCAGATACGGTGCGGTGTCAAGGCTGTTGCCGGGTGCGCGGAGACGCTGTTGCGGGCGGGACGAAGACGGGTTCGTGGCGGACCTGGAGGTCCCCGTGGTGCACCCGCGACGGCTCCTGCATACCGTCCGCGGACGGCCCGCGAGGACCCCGCGTGGCATCCGCGAGGACGGTCTCGCCGCGGCAGGACATCCCCGCACTACGGCCGCGAACGCTCCGTCACGGCGTCCGCGAACACGGCTTCGCCGCACGCCTGAACAGACCCGCGTCACGCACAGCCGCCCCTCAACGCGTCCGTGTACGTTCCCTCACCGCGTCCACGAACAGGTCTCGCCGTCGGCGCGAACACGCCGGCTTGGCCGGCACGACACAGTCTCACCACGCATCCCAACACCCGGCACACGACCTGTCGACCCGCCTCAAGTCCTACGAAGGACACCCCGCCGCGCACCCGAACCCCGCCCACACCACACCCTCCCCTCGCCCCACCCGCGAGATCCCCCCGCCCCACCGAAGCTGCCCCCCGCCCCCGCGAACACGCTGCGCGGCGGCGCCGAAGCACCGCCGCGCGGACGTGTCCCACCCCATGCAGCACACCCCCCGACGAGGGCCGGTCAGCCCTCGTGGATCACCACCACAGGGGGGTGAAGTCGACGGACGTGTTGTTGTTCCCCTGGTTGACGGCCGTGAACGCGGAGCCGTTGACCTGGGCCGTGTTGCTCTGGTTCGACGCCCCGGAGCCGACGGCGCTCTGCTGCCCGGTGGACGAGTTGCCCTTGTTGTCGTGTCCGACACCGCTGCCCACGATGCTCGCGACACCCGCGTTCGATCCGTCGTCCGCGAAGCCGCCGTTGTCCGCCGCCGCGACGCCGGTGAAGAGTGCGGCGGCGAGCGGGAGGGCGGAGACGGCGGCGATGACGCGAGCGGAACGGATGCTTGCCATGGTGTTTCCTCCAGAACCCGGCCTGTGACCGGTAGTACGTCAAGTGAGGCTGTTTTCAGGGCAGTTGGCCGACCGCCCCGATGCTGTGCACGACGTCGCGAGATCAGAGTTGCCCACCGAATCCCCGGCGAACCAGAGCGGAAGGGGTTATTCCCCCTGAAGCGTGAGGACAAGTCGATAAACCCCTTTCGCGACTTCGGGCAGCAGGACAGGACGATCCGGACTCTTGATCGTCAAGCGGGACAACAGAGGAAGCGTTCCGCCACCTTTCCGGCCAATCCACGGACCTCGGCGCGTCGCACCCGCCACCCCTTCCCTTTTTCGAACACACGTACGAACATGGAGGCATGGCCACCACAGACCGGCAGGCCACGACGCTGGCCCTCGCACACGCCCTGTCAGCCGCAGAACGCGGGCTGGCCGTCATCCCCCTGTCCCGCACCAAGCTCCCCGCCCTGCGCTCCCCCCACCGCGAAGACGACTCCCTGACCACCCCCTGCCACGGCGAGTGCGGCGCGTTCGGCCACGGGGTCTACGACGCCTCGACCGACCCCGTCCGCATCCGTGAGCTCTTCGCGGCGGCCCCCTGGGCCACGGGCTACGGCATCGCGTGCGGCCTGCCGCCCCACCATCTGATCGGCGTCGACCTGGACACCAAGTCGGGCACGGACTCCTCGGCGGCCCTGCGCGAACTGGCCCTGCGCCACCTCTTCACGATCCCCGACACGGTCGTCGTCCTGACCCCGAGCGGCGGCCGCCACCTCTGGCTGACCGGGCCGCCCGACGCAGCCGTTCCCAACTCGGCCGGCCGCCTCGCCCCCGGCATCGACATCCGAGGCGCCGGCGGCTACCTCGTCGGCCCCGGCTCCCGCACCGACCACGGCACGTACACGACGGCTCCCGGCACCGCCCACCTCGCCCCCGCGGCCTGCCCGTCGGCCCTGCTGCGCCTGCTCCTGCCCCCGCCACGCCCCACCCACCCCGCGACCCATCCCTCGGCCGGCGACCAGGGACAGGGTCTGGTCCAGTTCGTCCTCGCCGCCCACGAGGGCCAGCGCAACACCCGCCTCTTCTGGGCCGCCTGCCGCGCCTACGAGAACGGCATCGGCCCGGCACTGGTCGCGCCACTGGTGGACGCGGCCCTCAACGCGGGTCTCACGGAACGGGAGGCACGCGCCACGATCGCTTCGGCGGCTCGGATGACGGGGCACCGGCCTTGACGAGCCCGCGGACGCGCGCACGGGGTTACGGGCAGCCCCGCCGACACCGCTCCGACCCACCGCAGGCGTCGCCGTGAGCGTCGCGATCCCGCCTCACGCCGCCCGCTACTCGCCCGGGCTCCACCTCGACCGGTGTTCGACCAACCACTTCGACGCGTACGCCACCGCCGGAGCCAGGTCGAACAGGCGGCAGTCGGCCGCGCCCACCGGGCCCCGGGCCACCGGACGTTCGGGCAGTGACTCGTAGGCGTCGCCCAGCGCCGGGAAGTCCGACGCGTCGAAGTCCACGTCGCGGTAACGGTGCCAGCGCCTTCCCGAACCGTCGGCGACCGCACAGCCGTACTCCCGGCTGCGCCGGCCCGGCACGCGGTACTCGGACAGGTGGAAGGCCGTGCAGACGGAGTAGCCCACGCCCAGCAGCAGGACGCGGGCGTCGGCTTCCTCCAGCCGGGCGAGGGGGGATTCCTCGCCGAGGTGGCAGTTCAGGTCGTGTCCGGCGGTGATCCGCGCGGCGCCCGGCCCCAGGGCGGCGAACGAACTCTGCGGATGACTGCTGCGCAGTGCGCCGGGCCGGGTGCGGACCTCCTCCGGCAGGACGCCGACCCCGTAGCTCGGGGTCCGCCCCGGATCGAACGCGGGCAGGGTGGCCCGCAGCCGCGGCCACTGCGACGGCGGCACGGCGCACCCCCGTGTGACCGGCCAGCGCGACGGGTCGGAGTTGTCGGGGGTCTGGGTATAGACCACGAGCGTGCCGTCCGCACCGAGCGCGTCCAGGAGCGCGTCGACGACCGCCCCGGCACCACCGCGCACCCACCCGACAGCGCTCAGGGACGCGTGCACCAGCACGGTGTCGCCGGGCCGGATGCCCAACGCCCTCAGCTGCGAGCCCAGTTCCTCCGGACCGAGGGAGCCGGACGGGCCGACGGGAGGGGCGGCACGGACGGTCAACGCAGCGCTCCCTCGAAGACGTCGGCGGCTCTGTACGGGTCGACGCCCGAGACGCCGGTGACCATGCGCAGCCGCTCGTGCGACACATCGGTGATCCGGCGCAGTTCCTCCGGCGGCAACGCGGTCCACAGCAGCCGCAGGTCGTGGCGGGCGGCGGAGGCCAGGGTTCTGCCCTGCGAGCTCCTGCCGTCCCGGAATGCACGCAGTCCGATGTCCCCGCCCCTGGCCATGGTGTACGGCGGTACCGAGTGCCGGGACAGCACCAGCGCCCCGGGACCGGCGCCCCCCTCCGGCCCGGACGCGAACAGGCGTCGTACGTCGTGGAAGTGACGCTCCTGGAGACCGCCGATGTCGATCACCGTGGCGTTCTCCGGGGCCGGGCTGCCCTCCTGGAGAGCGAGCGGGACCGTGGCGCGGTCGTGCACCAGAACGTGCGCGGCCGCGTACCGCAGCGTCTGCTCGTCGGCGGTGGCACCGCCCTTGCCGCCGAGCCGCTCCAGGACGTGGGCGCGGCGGGCAGGCGTCAGCGTCCGCACCAGATCGTCCAGCGCGGTGACGACACCGGGCGACGGAAGGGTGTCGTAGAGCCCGAAACGGCCCGGCGCCAGGGACGACAGGAGCCGGCCGAGACAGCGGGCCAGCAGGTCCGTCTCCTCGGCCACGGCGGACCCGGACAGACCGTTGACCCGGCAGCCGAGGGATCCGGCCAGCACGATCTGGAGGTGCGGGGCGCGGCGCCCCGCCTCGGTCAGCCGGGACGCCATGCGTACGGCCGGGAGGACATAGCTGAGCGCCCTGAGCGGGATCGTGGTGCTGGCGCCGTACACGACCCGCAGCACCAGCGGGGCACGGACGGCCTCGCCGACGGTCCGCAGCAGCGGGGCGACGCCGTGCCGGGGCAGGCCCTGGACGTAACCCGAGCGTCTGGCCTCGGCGCCGATGACCGCGCTCAGCAGGCGGGGGCGCAGCCGGTTGACCTCACTCGTCTGCTGTGCGTCGGTGCATGACGGAAGGGTGTTCAGCAGGCCGCGGACATCGGCGTCGGTCAGGAGCCGGGGTTCCTTGCCAGGTCCCAGGACAGGCACCCCCCGCATGATGGCAGTGAGCAGATTCGCCTGCTTCTTTCCCAGGGGCTGCGCCCCGTCGGACACGTTGGGCATTCTACCTGACAATTCGCCAATAAAGCCTGAATAGTTACGAGTTGATGGCCTGGATTGTGCCACGTCCGGTCGCTTGGGCTCGTGCGAAACTGGAAACCAGGTACGCAAGCCACATACCGGGGGATGAGATGGTGCCGGTGTACCGCTATGCCGTCAGCTATGCGCACGGCAGGGACGAGGCCTGGGTCGCGAGATTCCTGGACGAGCTGAGACGGCGTCTGGACGCGGCGGACGGGCCGCGGTTCCGTCGCCTCGTGCCACCGGCCGCCCCGGCCGGCGGACGGGACGAGGGGTCGTACGGCGTCGGGACGGCGGACATCGTGCTGGCCCTGTGCAGTCCCGCGTACTTCAACGAGGGTCCGGCCCAGCGGGACTGGGCGGTCCTGGCGCTGCGCCGGAGTCTGGGGCAGGCCCGGACCGGCGTCGCCCCACAGCTCGCCCTGCCCCTGGTCTGGGAGCCGGTCGACCGGCGGCTGCCGGAGCCGGTCGCGACGGCCGACGTCCTCTCGGCGGGCCGGCCCGCCGAGTACCGCTCGCTCGGGCTGGCGCTGCTGACCATGCAGGCCGCGCGGTACCGCGTGGCGTGGGACCGGGTGCTCGACGCGATCGTGGCCCGCATGACCGCGATGGCCACGGCCGGCGCGGCGGCACCCGAGCTGGACGACGGGTTGGCCGCGGAGGCCCCCGACGCGCTGTCGGCCGACGACGCGGCCTTCACCGAGCGGTTCCGCAAGGAGGTGACCCCGGTCCTGCCCGCCCTGCCGGTCGCCCGCACCATGAGCGTCCTAGACGGCTCCGGGGGCGCCCCCGGTACGGCGCCGGACAGGGGCGACCCGCCCCCGGACCAGGCCCTGGCCGTGGCACTGGCCGCCGAGCTGCTGCCGGAGCTGGGCCGACGGATCCTCCTCGTCGGCCCGCCTGGAGCCGGCCACACCACCGAACTCGCACGCCTCGTCGGCCGGGCACTGGACGACGGGACGCCGGGACACCCGAGAGCGGACCGCGCACCCGGGCAGCCCAGCGCACCCCGGCCGTGGAACGACGATGCCGTGACCGGGCGCTCCCGTGCGGTGCCGAGGTCGGCCGGGGTGGGGTGGGCGCCCTGGGGGTGCCGGATACCGTTCGTGCTGTCGGCGCGGTCGGGGGCGTTGCCCCGGCTGGACGGGATGGTGCCGACGCTCGCTCCGCTCGCGGCCGCGCAGGAGCCGGCCGGCTGGGCCGCCCGCCAACTGCGGTCCGGGCGCGCCTTCCTGGCCGTCGACGACCTGGACGCGGTACCCGAGGGCAACCGGGCCGCCGTATGGGAGTGGCTGCTGCATCTGCTGGAGACCCACCCCCGGGCGCCCTGCGTCATCGCCACGAACGGCACCGGCGTGCCGTGGTCCCGACTCGGGGACGCCTTCCGGGTCGTGGGCCTCAGGCCCCTGGCCCCGGATGACACCCGCGCTCTCCTGAACGCCCGCGCGGCGGCGTCCCCCGGGGATCGGCAGGCCCTCGACGTGCTGCTGCGGAGGTTCGACACCGATCCCCTGCTCGTCGGTGTCGCCGACCGCCCGGCCGCCGCCGTGGCGCTGCTGCGGGCGGCCGGCTCCGTCGGCCGGCCGGAACGGGCCCCCCGGCACCGGCTGCTGCGCGCCGCCGTCTCCGTGGCGTGGCGCAGACCGCGCGAGGAGACAACCGCCCCTCCCGTGCCCGGCCTCGCCGCGAACCAGGTACCCGACAGCGTGCTGCGGGCGGCCTCCGGTCGGCTGGCCGTCGCCGCCCTCGGACTGGACTGCTCCCGCATCCAGGTGCGGACCGCGCTGAGCGCCCTGCGGGAGCCCGGCATCTCCCACTCCGCCTCGTCCGAGCGGCTGCTGGCCGCGCTCGCGGACCGCGCGGGCGTGGTGTTCCGACCCGGACCCGACACCGTGGCCTTCCCGAACCCCGAGGTCAGGACTTTCCTGGCGGCACACCACCTGGCGCACGCGCCCGGCACCGACACCGACGAGCTGCTCCGCGCTCACCCGTCCGCCGAACTCGGGGAGCTGCTAAGCCAGTTGCGTGCCGTCGAGACCGGCACCGGCACCGTCCGCAGCGTCCTGGCGACGCCGGGAGGCCCGCCGCGCCGGCTGTCGCCCGGCAGCCCGCCGCCGCGCCCCGCCGTACGGCGCGCGGACGTACGGTCGTCCGACGAGCTGCGGGCCCTTCTCCTGGCTGGTACCGCCGTACCCGAACTGCGCTGCTCCGGAGCGGTGGACGGGCTGGCCGAGGCGCTGCCGCGACTGCCCGGGCTGCGCTCGCTGGTCCTCTCGGACGACCCCTCGCTCGCCGCCCTGCCCGAACTGGCCGGATGCTCCTCACTGAGGTCGGTCCGGGTGCTGCGCTGCCCGAACCTGCGGGATCTGACGGCGCTGGAATCCTCGTCGGTCATGTTCCTCGACATCGACCCGTGGCCGAACCTGCCCGTACCGGACGACCTGCGCCGCACGCGCTGGCTGAGCCGCGTGGACCTGGTGACCCGCGGCCCGCGACCCCGCCCGGCCGCTGTTCCGGCCCAGCTCGGCGCGGTGTTCCCGGAGATCCGGATACGGCGCCGGCTGCACGGCTGACGGCCTGGCAGGTGCCGCCGTTCTCCCGGGAGTACCACGCTGTCGGACAGATTCGCCGGCGGAGTAGTGACCGTACGCACCATGGGGAAGAGTGCAACGGGGTGCGGTCGCCGACGCCGTGGGCCGACGATGGGGGACAGTGGCTTGATCAAGCTTTTCGACCCGACCGAGGAGACGAACCGGCCCGCGCGGTCGGACAGCACGCCCACCAGCGGCGCCACGGCCACGAGCGGCGGCACGGCCGCAGGTCGCGGCACGGCCCCAGGTGGCGGCACGGCCCGCCTCGACGAGCAGGTCTACCTCTTCGACGACCGGACCGTCCTGGCCGTCAACGTCGCGCTGGCGTCCGGCCGTCCGCTGCTCGTGCTCGGGCCGCCGGGCTCCGGGAAGTCCGCGCTCGCGCCGAACGTGGCCCGGCTGATGCGCTTCCGCTACTACGCGGAGGTGGTCACCGCCCGCACCGAACCGCACGACCTGCTCTGGCGCGAGGAGGCGTTCCGCCAGCTCAACGACGCCACGCAGGGCACGCTCCAGGATCCCGGTTCGCGGGCCTACTTCCGGCCGGGCCCCCTGTGGAAGGCGCTCGATCCGGCCATGGACGAGGAGGGACCGCCGGCCCTGCGCGACCGGCCCGCGGTGGTGCTCATCGACGAGATCGACAAGGCCGACCCCGATGTCCCGGACGCCCTGCTCGATCCGCTCAACAACCTCCGTTTCGTGGGCCCGGACCGCCGGACGGTGACGGCGGCCGAGGACGCGGGCGCACCCCTGGTGGTGATCACGAGCAACGAGGAGCGGGAGCTGTCCACCGCCTTCCTGCGCCGCTGCATCCTGCTGCGCCTGCGGCCACCGGGCCGCGAACACCTCCTGAAGGTCGCCCGCTTGCACATGGGGGACGACTACGACGAGGCGCTCACCCTGGAGTTGGCCGACATGTTCGAGAACGAGTCGGTGGCCGCCCGCCCCGCGGCGAGCACCGCCGAGTTCCTGGACACCCTGCGCGCCTGCCGCCAGATGAACCTGACGGCCGACTCGCCGGAATGGCGTGCCGTCGCCGACCTCGCCATGGTGAAGGGCTCCCCCGACCCCGCCGCCTCCCCATGAACCCGGGGAGCCCGGCCCGGCTCGGCGACCTGCTGCGGACGGCCCGCGCGCTGCGGGTGTCCGACCCGGCCGACCTGACCATGCTGGCGGCGGCCCTGGGACTCGCACTTCCCTCCGCCGGCCCCGCCCCGGCCGCACCCACGCACGTGCCGCCCGACGGTCCCGGCCGCCGTGCCTCGGGCACCACGCGACCCTCCCGAAACGGGGCTACGACCGCTCGCGCGAACCGCTCACCGGCCGGCACCGGATCCGGCCGGGCCGACGCCGCGGCCGTACCGCCCGACAGCACACGGCGCCCCGGTCCGGAAGGCGCAGCGCCGTCCCACCAGGGCTCGGCGCCGAATCACCAGGACCCTGCCTCCGCCCCCACCGGCGCGGGCGAGCAGGCCCCTGCCCCGGCCCACCGCACGGCCACCGGCGGTTCCCTGCTCCTCGTCCGTGCCGCGAGTCCGGCGGCGGCCGGGGAGGCGGAATCTCCGCTGTGGCGGGATGCCGCTCCTTACGGCTCCGGGGACGACGGGCCCGAGGAACTGCTCGGCCGTACCGAGGCGTTCGACGTACCCTGGCCGACCGCTCTGCCCAGGCCCGCCCCGCCGTGGAACCCGCGGACCGAGCGGGCCGTGTTCCTCGCGGTGGCCAGTACGTACGCGACCGGACGCGCGGTCGACCACCTCCGGCTGGTGGACCTGGTCGTGCGCCGTCTCGCCGGTGGCCGGGCCGCCCGGCCGCGGGTGCCCTACCGGCAGCGGTCCACCACCCGGGCCGGAGCGCTGCTGCTGCTCGACCGCGGCGAGTCGATGCGGCCCTTCCGGCACGATCAGGAATGGATCGTCCGGCTCGCCGCCCGCGTCCTGCCGCCGGGCGGGCTGCGCGTCCTGGACCTGCGCATCGCGCAGGGTGCCAGCCGCGACCGGGGGCGCACCTGGGAGCCCCACCCGGTGCCTCCGCACGGGCAGCCCGTGCTCCTGCTGTCCGACCTCGGGCACCTCCAGCCTCCGCTGCCCGGCCGCCACCACTCCTCGCCGACGAGCTGGCTGCCGTATCTGCGCCGGCTGCGCGAAGCGGGCAGCCCCGTCGTCTGCATCACCCCGTATCCCGCCGAGGAGTACCCGCAGGCCGTACGGCAGACCGTCACGCTGGTCCCGCTGGACCGCCGGGTGTCCGTACGGCTCGCGCAGGCCGCCGCCCGCCGGGATCCGCGGCGGGCCGGGCAGCGGCGATGACGGCGGCACCCGAACGCGGTGGGGCGTACCGGCTGATCGCGGAACAGCGCCGGCACCAGCCCGACGTGCTGCGGCTGGCCCGGTCGTTGTGCCTGGCCGCCCAGGCCGAGCCGTACTTCCTGCGCGGCGCCCGGCTTCGGTTCGCCCCGGACAGCAGCACCGGCCTGGAGGCCAGGCTGTGCTTCTCACCTCTGGTGGAGGCCGCCGACAGCAGTGCCCTGGTGCTGTACCCGGAGGTGAGCGCGGAACTGCGGCGACAGCTGTACGACCACGATCCGGACCTGCTCGGCTCGGTCCGTGACTTCACCCGGGCCGCCCATCGCTGCGCGCCGCCCCTGGTCCGCGGATTCGAGGAACTGCTGTGGTCGGCGACGGTCGGTCCGCCGCTCTCCGAGGCGGGTATCGAGCGGATCCTGACCCCGCTCTTCCGGCAGGTGCTCGCCGAGGGGGGCACGGGGGCCGAGGCCGGCCGCTGGATCCTGCGTTTCCTTCCCCGGCTGCCGGAAGCCGTACGGGAGTCGCCGCCGGCCTGGCGGTTGCAGGTGATGGCGGCGGAGCGGCTGGGCATGGAACCGCCGCGCGCTCTGGTCACCCGGGCCGACGCCGACGAGATCCGGACGGTGCGGGCGCTGGTGCACACCGAGGTGGACATCGGAGTGCGGGCCGTGGCGGACGGCCTGGTCCTCAGCCGACCACCGGAGCGGGGCGCGCTGGTCTGTGGGGCGAGCGGGGCGGGCCGGGTCCGGCTACGGCTGCGCGGCGCGCTGCCCGGCGCGCGGTGGCACGAACTGGACCTGCACGAGGGCGAGCACACCGCCCTGAACGTGAGCGTGGCCGCCGAGGCGCGCACGGACGGCACGCTGCTGGCCGCGCAGGCTGAGCTGGGCGGCACTCTGCTGTGCGCGCGGGCGGGCCACCGGGCGGCGGCCGCGACGACCGCGGACGGCCGGACCATGCTGCGGATCGACGACGGCGAGTCCGTGCTCCCGGTCGAACTGCCCGACCAGCCGCGGCTGCTCGCGGTCGCCGATGCCGGGCCCGCGGCGACGGCGGTGGTGAGCGGCAAGGGGCTGCACGTGGTGACGACGGCTGTGGACGGAACAGCCGACGCCGTCCTGCACCCGCTGTCGGTACAGCCGACGGCCGTGGGCTGGTCCCGTACGGCGGAACGCGGCGTGCTGTGCCTGGCCGCGGGCGACGAGGTCCTGCTCGTCGACGACGGCGATCCCGACCGGATCCTGCGCGCACTGCCGCATCCGGCCCCGGTGGTGCGGCTGTGGTGCTCGGTCCGGGCGGGCCTGGTGGCCGCGGCGGACGCGAGCGGCGGCGTGACGGTCCACCGCCTGGCCTCGGACCGGGACAGCGAGGTCGGCCGGTGGCGGCCGGGGGCGGGGGTCACCGCTCTGTGCGGCGATCCCTGGTCGGGAGCGGTGGTGTGGGGGGCGGCGGACGGGCGGGTGTACGGGGTGGGGGGTGATGCGGTCGGGGCGGTCTCCACAACGGACGCCGGCTCTGGCTCTGGTTCTGGCTCTGGCTCTGGCTCTGACCCCGCCTCCGGCTATGGCTCCGCCGCCGGCAGCGCGGCCGGTGCCGTCGAGGTGCTGGGCGTGCTGCCGGCGCCGGCGACCTCTCTCGCGCTGCTTCCCGAGGCCGGACTGGTGGTGGCCGCGGACGGGGGTGACCGGCTGCTGCGGCTGCCCTGGCCGGGGGGCGGGACGGCCGGCGCGGTGCCCATGCCGTTCCGGGTACGGGAGGTCCATCCCGCGGCGGGCGGGCTGCTGCTGGTGTCGGGGCACGGCGGTGAGGTGGAGATCCGCGCGGAGGACGGCCGGAGCCGGCTGCTCACCCCGGGGCCCGTGCCCTCCCCACCGGACGAGACGGAACCGGACTGGCTCCGGGACAGTGTCGGGGTGGTGCTGCCGGCGCGGAACACCGTGCTGCCGCCCGGGATCCGGCGCTGGGGCATCGGACACGTCTGCCTGCCGGCCGCCCTGCCGCCGGACTCGGCGGAGTTCGCCGCGCTGCTGACGCGGGCCCGCGAGCTGGGGCTGCGGGTGCTGGCGGAACTGGCACCCCCGGGCGAGGACGCCCCGTACGGCGAACTGCTCAGGCGGGCCTACGACCTGCTGGAGGAACCGATCGACGGCCTCCGGCTCAGCGACACGCACCGGTGGCCCGCCCCCCTGCTCACCCGCCTGCGCCACCTGCTGGACGCCTATCCCCGGACGGCGATCGTCACGACGGCCACGCACCTGACGCCCTCCGGCTCCCCCTTCGGCACCGGGCACCTCTCCCTGGGTCCGCCGCCGGAGACCGCGAACGCCCCGGAACCGTCTCCGGAATCCGAGCCGCACCCCGAGTCCGCGACCCCCGCCGCGCCGCTCCCGCCGTACCGCCCCTGGGTCCTCCCGGACGGGCTCCCGCGCCCGCAGGTGGGCCTGCTGCTGGCGCTCCCGGGGTGTCATGAGGTCCCCGCCTCGGTTCTGGCTCCGGACGGCCGGTCGGTCTCGACGCTACGGCCGTTGCTCGCGGCGCGCGCCGGACAGCTCGCGTTGCGCCACGGAGGGGTCGAGCGGGTGCCCACCGGAGTCGCCGGCGTGACCGCCGTCCGCAGGGACCACGCGGGGCAGACCGTCATGTGTCTGACGAGCACGGCCGGTGCACCGGTCACCGCCCGGGTGGCCCTGCCCGAGGCGACCGCCGGGACCGAGCTGGTCGAGATCGCCCATGACCACCCTGACGGCTCCGGGCCCCCTGACCACCCGCCGACCGCGCCGCCACGGATCCTGCGGCCGACCTCCGCCGGCCTGGTCACGGTCGAGCTCGACGTCGGCGGGACCCGCTGGTTCCGGGTCCGCGCGGACGCCCACCCGCCCCCGGACGAGCCCGAGCCCATGGATCCCTTCGCCCCGACCGCCCGCTGACACGACACGGCCCCCTACGAGGAGTCCCATGCCCGGTCCCCATGTCTTCCTCAGCCGCAGCGAACCGCTCGGCTGCACCTGCAGCTGCTGGCCGGCCCGTCGTGCCATGGAGGAACTGCTGCACCAGGAGGGCTGCGAGCCGGTCGTCGTGGACCGTGAGTCCCTGGTACCGGGACAGGACTGGATGGCGGCGATCTCCGACGGCATGGGCAGCGCGCACGGCATGCTCCTGATCGTGTCGAGCCACGCCCTGAGGTCCGAGCATGTGCAGAACGAACTGGCCATGGCCGAACTGCGCAACCGGCACGACGGTTTCCCGGTGATCCTGCTGATGCTGCCGGAAGTCACCCTGGACGCCCTGGAGCAGAGCGGACTCGGGTCGCTCAGCCCGCACAGACGGCAGATGGTGCAGTGGCCGGGCAAGGACGACCTCGACGCCGTACGGCATGACATAAGGCCCCAACTGGACCTGATGCGTGCCGAGTCGGGCGGGGCCAAGGTGCACCACCGGGTGGTCCACCATCTGCGGGAGGTGGACGCGGAGAGCCTGAGCCGGGCCGGTGCGACGCTGGGGGTCCCGCTGGAGACGCTGTCCCCGCTGATGCGTCACCGGCTCGCCTCGGGTCTGCTGGCCGAGCGCCCGAGCGAGCCCGGGTCCGACCCGCTGCGCGCGGCCCTCACCGAACTGCTGCCCCTGTCCGGTCCGGACGCCTCCAGGGAACTCGTCCAACTGAGCGTGACCCATGCCCGGGTACCGCTGGACGAGGCGGCCCGGATGCACGGGGTGCTGGGCGCGGGTTCTCCCAGAGTCGCGGTGCTGCCCGCGCTGTCCACGGACACGGCACGCCGCTACATCCACCGGGCCAGCGAACAGCCGTTGCCCTGGGACCACTTCGTCGTCCCGCTCACCGCGGGCACCGGTGTCCTGACCGATCTGGTGGTACGGATCGGGGAGGAACTCCTCGAGGAGTTCGACATCCACGACGAGGAGACGCTGCGGGAGCACGAGCACGACTTCGGCCCGGTGGTCGTGATCGTCCCGCACCCCCCGGACGCCGACCTGGTCAGGGCGCTCGACACGGCGTACCCGGAGGGGCTGCTGTTCCTGTTCGTGGTGGACGGGGAACTGTTCGGCGCCACCGGGACGCACACCCGCCTGGAGGGCCTGCCCGCCTGGCGGGAGGAGGAGATGAACCGCACGGTGCGACGGTTCGTGCGCCGGTACGGGACCACGTCGAACAACTGACCCGACCGCCCCGGGGCGGTCGGGTCGTACGGCGGGCTCAGGTCGGCGGCATCTCCAGATCGAAGTCGATCCGCCTGCGCTCACGCATCGACCGGACCGTGGGATGGTCCGGGCCGAACTCCTGCTCGGCGGCGAGCGTCGCGCTCCCGAGGTTCTGCTCGGCGTCGTCGTCACCGAGCAGGCTGCGGTCCAGGGCGACGTTGAACTCCGCGCAGAGCACCCGGGGATGATGGTCGCGGTAGAGCTCGCGGTAGGCCTCGCGGGCGACCTCGTCCTCGGCCAGTGCCTCCTCGTACCGGCCCCGAGCGGACAGCAGGCCGGCCCTGTTGGCGCGGCAGGCCACCGTGCCGGGGTGGGTGTCGCCCAGTCGTCCGACGAGCAGCGGGAGCGTCCGGTCGGCGAGTTCCATCGCCTCCTCGGTCTCACCCTGGTTCCTGAGGATGGCCACCAGGTTGGTCGCCGCCGCCAGGGCGAACGGGTGCTCGAGGCCGAGGCGCTCGCGGTAGCGCCTGAAGTTCTGCCGTCCCAGCTCCATCGCCTCGAACCCCCTGGCCGGATCCATCAGCGAGAGGGCGAGCAGGTCGCAGGCCAGGTTGGCCGTGCACGACATGGTGTCGGGATGCCCCTCGCCGTAGCGCTGCCGGTACACGTTCAGGGTGGAGCGCGTCAGGGCCTCCGCCTCGGCGTACTTGCCGAGGCGGCGTTGGGTCACCGCGAGGGACGCGTCCGTGCGCAGCACGTCGTCGGCGTTCTCGCTCAGCAGGCCGACGAAGCGTTTGCGAACCTCGTAGAGCAGATCGAGGGAGCCCTGGTAGTCGCCCGTGTCCCGGCGGTCCAGCGCCACTCCGTTGGCCACGATCCAGGTGAGCCGGTGCTGCAGTCCCAGGGACTGCCTGCACCTCTGATACGCCTCCGTCGCCCGCTCCAGGGCATCACCGGGGCGGCCCGCGAGGCGAAGTGAGACGCTGAGGCTGTTCGCCGACCGGAGAGTCTCCTCGTGGTCCAGGCCGAAGTCCGGGCTGTTGAGGTAGAGCTCGTAGGTCTTGCGGTCCTCGTCGTACGCCTCCTGGTAGCGGCCGAGGCCACGCAGGTCGGCACCGTAGTTGCGGGCGGTCACCAGCGTGTAGCCGTCGTCCTCGCCGAGTTGCGCCCGCTGACGCTGGAGTGTGTCGGCGTCCAGTGCGTGGGCTTCGCGGTAACGGCCCAGGGAGCGCAGCGGGTTGGCCACCTGCGCGGCCAGCCGCAGCCTGAGGTGATGGTCCGCGCCCAGGGACTCCGTCCAGACGTCGAGTGCTTTCTGCCCCAGCGCGGCAGCGGCCCGGTGGTCGCCGATCCGCCACTGGTTGCGGACCTGGCGGATGACCCACTCGCACACCCGCGCATCGGTGTTGAACAGTGCTTTGGACGGCTCCAGGTGGGGCAGCAGCTCCGCGAACCTCTGCCGGGCCGTCGCGCTGTCCTCCGGGGAGGCAGCCGAGGGCAACGCTCCGGCCAGCACGAGTTGTGCCTGGCGCTGAGTTCGCCGCTGTCGTTCGGGATCCTCTCCCAGCCACTCGCGCACCGCGGCCTGGACCAGTCGGTGCACCTGGATGGAACCGCTCTGCTGGTCCACCGTGGCCAGTGCGTACCGTCCGAGGTCACGGATCAGGTATCCCATCACCATGGGGTCCAGCACCGATTCGTCCCCGGTCTCCTCGGCGAGCCGGTTGCGCATGGCGTCGCTGTAGAGGAGGTAGTGCGCGATCGGCTCGGGGGACAGGAAGGCACACAGTTCCAGGAGCCGGACCGCCGCGGGCCGTTCGTTGCCGAGCCGGTCGACGGTCAACCGCCAGACCGCCAGGAGGGACTCCTGCTGGCTGTCCCCGGTGCCGTCCGTGCCGCTCAGGACCGAGGAGACCCGGCTGTTGACCTGATCGAGGTAAGTGTCCAGGGGCATCGCCGTCTGCCGCAGCCATGCCGCCGCGAGCTCCATCGCCATCGGGAAGTCGCCGAGCGTGTCGGCGATCCGGTTCGCGTCCCTCACCGAGAGCCCGTCCACCCTGCGGCGCAGCAGGGCGATGCTTTCGGACCTGTTGAAGGAGTCGACCTCCATGGCGGTCTCGTTCTCCTCGTGCGGAGAACGCCGGGCAGTGAGGATGACGTGTCCCGGTCCCTCGTCGGGAAGGTACCGCTCCACCGTCGTGCCTCCCTCGTCCGTGTTCCAGGTCTCGCCGTTCGCGTCCTGGTTTTCGGTGAGGTTGTCGAACACCAGCAACCAACGACCGTGATCACCATTCTTCAGTGCCGTCATGGTCGCCTGTGCGCGTTCGTCCACCGTGTCGCCCGGAATTCCCAGCTCGAGGCCGAGGTCCGCGAGGAGCTGCGGGATCCGGTTGGGCTGTTCCGCCGGGATCCAGTGCACCAGGTCGTACTGGGAACCGTAGCGGTGGACGTACTCCTGCGCGATCTGAGTCTTCCCGATGCCGCCGAGACCGTAGAGAAAAGCCTTGCCGACGGGGGTGTCCGCGCGCAGCGATTCGGCGCTCAGACTGGTCCGCAACCGGTCCAGGTGTACGTCGCGGCCGGTGAAGGAGTTGTTGCGGCGCGGCACGTTGAAGATCCGGGGGACCAGACCCGGATAGGCGATGGTGCCGGTGACGGCGGGGGGCAGTGCCTGGAGTTCGAGCAGGGCGAAGAGCTTGCCGAGGACCTGCTCGGCGGACGCGTCCACCAGAGTGAATCCGGGCAGTCCGCGCAGTACGGACTCCGGTTGGTGTTCCCGGGTGCGCAGGCCGATGATCCTGGCCCCTTCGGGTGACGTCACCAGAGCCCGGACCTCGTCGGCAACCGGTGTGGTGGCGAAGTCGGGCGAAAGGAGCGCGATGACCACGTCCGCCCCGTCCTCCGAACCGCTGGTCAGTGGCACGGACGCACTGCTTCCGCGCAGCGCCACGGCGATCCCCGCGGACTGGAGCTGGGCTTCGATCCACTCCGCCCAGGCGCCGTCACGCAGCGCGTAGTCGACCCGCACCCGGGGCACGAT
Source organism: Streptomyces sp. SLBN-8D4 (assembly GCF_049739545.1). NCBI lineage: Bacteria > Bacillati > Actinomycetota > Actinomycetes > Kitasatosporales > Streptomycetaceae > Streptomyces > Streptomyces sp. SLBN-8D4. Next base: position 5,051,792 of record NZ_JBMGQC010000001.1, on the reverse strand, counting down.
GCGGCCACCGGGTACCGGAGCCCGCTGGAAGCGCGCGAGCAGCTGCCGGCGCAACGGCTCGTCGACCGGGCGCAGGGCCGTGACCTCCCCGTCCGTGATCACCGAGGTGAGACGTTCGTAGGCGCCCAGCAGGGAGGCGGGCTGGCGGGGCGTGTCCGCGACGGTGGCCAGGACCTCTTCGTAGGCGTAGAAGGGCTTGTAGGGGATCTCCACCGATCCCCAGTACCCGTCGGGATCGGCCGCCCGTGGCGTGTCCTTGAGGAACTCCTGGAAGCGGTGGCGGGCATGTCCCCGGCTGATGGCCAGCTTCTCCTGCTCGGCGTCCTCCACCCGCATGGGCACGGGGAAGATCCTGACGTGCGGGGCGGCCCGCCGTACGTCCGCGGCCACGCTGGCGCTGCCGTCCACCGACTGGGTGTTCAGCGTGAAGCAGTTGACCAGGACATCCGGCATCAGCACCGTGGTGATGCCGGAGGTGTCGCTCCAGCCCGTACGGCTGTCGATCAGGGCGTAGTCGTAGTTGCTCCGCATGTCCTCGCGCAGGGCACGCAGGAAGGCCGCGCCGTCGCGCTGTTCGTAGAACCCCTGCCAGTCGTATGTGTTGATCTTTTCGGAGTACTCCGGAGTCCTCCGCCCAGGGGAGACGAAGAGGACATAGCCACCGCTGTCGAAGGACCATGTCAGCGCGGAGGCGAAGCGCTCCACCCGGGCCTGCCGGCTGTAGTCGCCGCCGGCAGGCCTCGGCCTGGCCAGGTCGAACTCGCGGATCAGGTCGATGACACCGGGGGTGGAGCGCAGCTCCGGGTCGCCGAGGAAGGGAGCGAAGTAGCGGTGCAGCCCCGGCGCCTCCAGGTCCCAGTCCATGGCCAGTACACGTTTTCCGTTGCTGGCCAGGATCCAGGCCACGTTGGCCAGGGCCATGGTGCGACCGGTTCCACCCTTGAACGAGTAGAACGTGACGACCGTGCCGGAGTCGCGGGTGCCGGCGTCACCCGAGTCGAACGTCATGACGAATACCTTCCGAGCAGGGGAAACGTATGGAGGCCATCGGTCGGCGTTGCCGGCGACCGCACGGCTTCCATGGACTTGAGCGCCTCGTTCTGGAGGCGGATGAGAACCTTGCGCAGGGAAGAGGTGAAACTCTCCACGTCCGGCAGTCCCCAGCGTTCGTACTCACTGTTGCGTCCGCGCATCAGCGGGAGCGCGCGGTTGAGGAGTTCGTCCAGGACGACGGCCTGTTCGGCGGACTCGGTGTCGTCGCGGGCCCTTGGTTCGAGCGCCGTGGTCGCCTCGGGATTCCGTTCGTCGACAGCTGCCAGCAGCCGGTGCTTCTCCCGCCGCAGGGCCACCCACGCGTCGACCAGCAGCACGACGAGTTGCTCGGGCTCCTGTTCCCGGCTGATCCGGTCGACGGTCTCCTCGTCCAGCGGCAGCACGGTCGCGGTGAAGTCCAGGGCGGTGGCGGTGTTCTTCACCAGGGAGATCAGCGCCTCGTGTTCCCCTGGCGCGTAGGGGGACCAGTCCAGCGGCGTCTTTCCGTAGTACTGGTGAGAGTGCCGTTCGCCCGGCACGTCCTTCTGCGCCGTGGACGCCACGACGAAACTGACGGCCTGACTGCCGGCGGGCGGGGGCGCGCCGAGGGGCGAGTGGCTGCCGGCCGCGTCGAATCCGTGAACCTCGGGAAGTTGTTCGGCGGCCGCGACGATGCGGTCGGCGACGGCCCTCACCACCTCCTCGTACTCGGACCGGTAACGCGCCTTCAGCCGCAGCAGGTGCAGCAGTCCGTCGAGCCGGTAGGCCTCCGACCGCACGCTCAGGGGCTGATACGGGACGACGGCGTCCAGCGCGTGCGCGGGGTCGGGCTCCCACATGACGGGGACGACCGCGTCGGCGCTGCGGCCGGTCCTGGAGCGCTGCATGTTGAGCCGCCGCTGGAAATAGGACAGTTCGGCCCGGCAGTAGGACTGGGTGAAGTAGCGCGGCGAGTGCAGCACGACCAGGATCGTGGACCGGCCCAGCAGATCCACCGACACGTCCGACGAGTGCGGGCTGCCGCGGACTCCCACGGCCTCCGGGGAGCGACCGGTGCGCTCAGCCACGGCCCGGCAGAGGTCGTGGAAGAACGACGCGACCCACTCCTCGTCGACGGTGCGCACGTGACTCAGGTAGAAGTGGCTCACGGTGACTCCAATTGCTTTGCCCCGACATCAGCCACGTCAAATCGGCTTGATATTCGAATAGAGGAGAAAGAAAAGTAAAGGGTTTTTGCGCACAATAGGCGGCATTCGACATCCCGTCGCAGGCCCAACGCCGCACACTCCGCTCCGCCCACGCCCCCTCCTCCACTCGGTCGACCGTTCCGTCCCCGTGTGCCGCAACGGCGGGACCGCCGTTTGCCGCACTGCTGGTCGATCTCGGAGGTGGCGGCCGGCCTCGGGCCGCACCGGACGGAGGGGCGCCTTCCGTCTCCACCCGGACCACTCGGACAGGCGTCGATCTCCCGGTGTCCGACCCCACGGACGGGTGAATCGCGCGCGGCCCGCCCACCCGGAAGCCGAACAGCTCCGCTTCATCGGTCATGCATTCGACGAAGTACGTCCCCCAGGAGGTCAGGGCGGTCTTGTTCCGCCGCAGCACGCGCAGAGCCGCGACCACCTGCCGGCCGTACCGGTCCAGACGTGCCTCGGCCGCGCGGGCCGGCTCGCCGTCGAGCGTGTGGTAGACACGCGACCAGAAGTCCAGCAGGCCGAGGTGGGCGTGCGCCCCTGTGAGGACGGCGTTGAGGGGGCGGGGATCGGGACGCCAGCCCACTTTGTGGTGCGTCCGGTCGTGCGGATCGGTCAGGTCGACCAGATCGGTCAGCGCCGCCAGGGCTATGTGGCTCGTCTCGTGGAGGGCGGTCTCGGCCAGCCGCACCGGGTCCTGCTCGGGAGCGACCGCCACCGCTCCGTACGCCTCACGGGTGGACGAGCTGCGACCCCGCCCGCGAGGGCCGGGCTGCAGCGGGACCAGTGCCGACCACAGGGCGGCACAGTCGGCGGTCCGCCCGGGCATCAGGTCGTTCAGCAGACTCCAGGCCTGTTCCAGCACCGCGTGCCAGGCGGCCAGTTGCACCGAGGTCTGCCGGGGCTGGACCGGAAAACCGTGGACGTTCCGGTAGGGATCGGTGTCCTCCACGACCAGCGACAACCGGTGTCTGCTCGCGCGTGACGGAACCACCAGGCGGTGGGGCGCGAACCGGCGCGCCGGGCCGTACCGGTGCCCGTTCTCACGCTCGCTGCCGCGAAGGTTCACGTCCCGGTCCGGGAGCTCCAGGCTCCAGCCGTCCAGCCGGACGGTGCTCACGCCCTCCGGCAGCCGGACGCCGCCCAGTGTGGGAAGCCAGAGCAGCCTGTCACGGGCCGGGAGGTCCAGTCGCGGTCGTATGCCGGCGCGTAACGCGGCGGCATACCCGAAGGTCCCCAGCCGGGCGAGGTCGACAGCGAGGTCGTCGTCCGCGCAGGTGCCGTGGAGGGCGCGTAGGCACCGCCTGAGCCAGACGCCGGCGTGCGGGTGCAGCAACACCGTTTCGAAGGCCCGCGGATTCGCCGCGTAGGCCTGGACGCACAGGTCCCAGCCGAGGGACGCGCCCTCCCCCCACAGGTGGGGAACGGCGCCCCGGGCGGAATCGGCAAGGCCTTTCAAAAGCAGCAGACGCTGGCTCGTCTGTCCTTTGCGGAGCACCGCCAGCGCCGGGGCGCCAGGACGGCAACGGGCCAGAGCGGCGAAGTCGTCGGCCGTCATGCGTAACGCCATGGGTTCGGTCACGAGGCCCTCCCGAACCACTCCCTGACATCGGCCACCACCCGGTCCCGGATACGCGTGGTGAGCAGGCGGAGATCGGCACAGTAGACGCTGGGATTGTCGAATCCGTTACGGGGGTGGAAGCGGTGGGCCCGCAGTCCTCCACCGCACAACCGGACCACGGGACAGACGAGGCAGTCGGCGGCGAGCGGGGCCGGTCCCGCGCCGCGGGCCGCCACCACCGCCGGATGACGGGCCACCGTGTCGAAGTCGTGGTCGAACAGGTTCAGTCCGGTCGCCGCGGCGCCGTCGTAGGCCGCCTTCAGGTTGTCGGGGAGTTCCACCGACAGGTCGCTCTCCACCACGATGAAATCGGAGACCGCCCCCACGGTCCCCGACAGGGCCCGGCCGCTGAGCGCGCGTTCCATGATGTCCTCGAAGCGAGGGATCCGCGTCTCCTGGACCGGCGCGGTGTACCAGCGCTGAAAGACGGCCAGCAGCCAGTCGGCGTAGGGCGTCGCCAGTGAGTCGTGTCCGGGCGGCGGATGCTCCCACGTGCTGTGCGGCAGAAGGAAGTTGATCATCGGGGGTTCGTGCGAGAGCAGTTCCTCGTACACCGCGACCGGGTCGTTGGCGAGGTCCACCGTGCAGAGCAAACCGCTGTATCGCGCTCTGTTCTCCGGTCGCCTCAACAGTTCCAGCCCTTTCAGAACGGCGGTGTGGCTGCTCCGGCCGTTCCTGGAACGCCGATGACGGTCGTTCGCCGTGCGGTCGCCGTCGAGGCTGATCCCCACCGACATTCCGTAACGGTGGAACAGATCCAACCAGTCGGAATCGAGGAGTGTCCCGTTGCTCTGTAGTGAGATATCACAGTCGGACACACCTCGTAGTTCGGATGTCAAGACCGACACGATGTGTTCGATCCGCTGTTTTCCGGCAAGGAGCGGCTCCCCGCCGTGCAACACGATGCGGACCGCGGGCAGGGCATGGGCCCTGGCATGCTCCGCCACCTTCTCGGCGAGCCTGTTGGCCGAAGCCTCCGGGATCACACTGGGTTTACGCCGCCAACTGGTGTCCTGAAGTTCGTAGACATAGCAATGATCACAGGCGAGGTTGCACTGCTGGTGGACCTTGACCACCCATTCACGAAAAGGCCGTACCTTCCGCATGTGCCACCTCCCGGGCCCCGGAGCCCCTCCGTGTCGGGCGCGATGCGGTGTCCGGCGGCAGCGCTGAATCGAACGAGGATGCACTGCCGTTCGGATCCCCGTGGTCGTACACGATCCGCCTGACGGTCTGACCGAGTGGGCCGGCGGGCAGGGCAGCGAGATCCCGCTCCGACTGTCCGGCCAGGTCTGGCATCCCCAGATCCACATCGGTCGCTGGCTTCTCCACGAACCCCCCGTGCTCACTCGTACCACCACACCCGGCGGTTGCTCCGGGCACGGTGGTGTGGATGTGGTCGTTGTGGGCGTGCGTCGACCCGCAACTCGGTTCGGAGCATGCCGAGTTGCGGGCGGATTCATGCGGTTCTGACTTCAGGGAAGCACACTGATCGCCCGGCGGCCAGGAACCCGTGGCCGTGCTCCTCGGCCAGCGGCCGGATCTCGCCATGATGCCCACCAAGGCCCCCTCGACAACGCGGTGTTGGCACCCGCACGACTCCAAGTCACCATGAGTCTTCCCCTCTTCATGGCGAGGTGACCCCCATGGCGGCAACCACACCCGGGCGAAACGTTCCTGGGCCGCGCGCGACGATAGGAAACGACGATCTGCCGCCGTTGTTCCGTTCCAACGACCAGTGGGCGCTGAATCGTCAGAGCGAGGCGTTCCGGGCCAGCACGACCCAGCTGTCGCTCCTGCTCGTGGCGACCGTCTGCGCCACCCTGGCCGACCACTTCGACAGCCATGTCCTCACGGCCCTGTCCGCCGTGTTGTACGGGCTCACCGTGGCCACCGGTGTCGTCGTCCAGCGCCGCCGGGCACGCGCCCACTGGCAGGCGCACCGGGACGCCGCCGAGACGGTCAAGTCGCTGGCGTGGCAGTACATGGTGCACGGCGGGCCGTTCCACTCCGAGGTGCCCGATCCCGACGGGCTGTTCAACCAGCAACTGGAGGAACACCTGCGGGCGTTACGGCGCATAGGCTGGCAGGAACCTGCCCATGGCCCCGGCGGGGAGCCGGTCGCGGGCGCGTTACCGGGCTCGGGTCAGGCCAGGAGCACTTTGTGGGACCCGGCCAGCCGTCAGGAGGCGGACGATCCGCGCCACCCCCAGATCACCCGCGCCATGCGGGCGGTACGCGAGAAGTCCTTCGCCGTCCGGAAGGACATCTACCTGCGCGACCGTGTGATCGAACAACTCGGCTGGTACGGCAGCCGGGCCGTCCAGGCGCGCCGGTCCGCCGCCGTCTGGTCCGCGCTGACCGCGCTGCTGACCCTGCTGGCCCTGACCGCCGCGGTGGCCCGGAGCGCCGGCATCGCCTCCGGCTGGGACCTCAGCGGCCTGCTCGCCGCCTCGGCCGCGACCGGCGTCGCCTGGCTGCAGACCCGCCGTCACCACCCGCTCTCGTACGCGCACGCGCTGGTGCGGGAGGGACTGGAAACCCAGCGGGCCGTCCTCGCCCAGAGCGTGGCCGAGCAACAGTGGCCCCGGGCCGTCTCCGACACGGAACACCTGATGCTGCCCCAGCACACGGACTGGCTCGCACGGTTCGGGGGATGAGGCGGGCCGGGGCGAGGTGGGCCTCAGGGACGCCGCGCCCCGGGACGCCACAGGACGTTCACCGGTACGCCCACACGACGGGCGTAGGCCACGATGTCCCCCGTGCCCCCCGGACCACGCGCCGGCTCGCCGTCCCACACGGCCACCAGCCGGTCCGTGTGGTCCACGATCCAACGACCGGCCGCCGCGTACGCCTCCTCCCGGGTGCGTTCGACCGGCAGGTCGACCCGGTCCGCGCAGGCGAGCAGCAGCCGGCGGAACGCGCCACGGACCGCCTGCCCGCCCAGGTGACGTTCGTAGTCCGTGCCGGGGATCACCGCGGTGACGGGAATCCCGCTGCGCAGTGCGAGGTCGGCGAACAACTGGTCGGCGCCGCCGGCCAGGGCGCTGAACGCCTCGACGCGACCACCCGCGGCCTGGTTCTTGAACTCGTCGAGAATTCCGGTGCTGACGCACTCCAGCACCGGCTCGGGGATGTCTCGGTGGCCGGTGACCCCGATCCGAGTCGTACGCTCCACGCTCGCCGCCACCCCCGTGAGAACCGGTCAGGACGCCCTGCTTCCCTACCCAGTCCCGACACCGGAGCCACACAGCCTGCCCACCCCGCACCCGAAAGGGGCGTCTTCCTCGGGCGGAGGCCCGGCGCACTCCACCTGGACGCCATGAACCACGCCCGCAAGCCTCGACGTGGACCACGAACGGCGAGAGCCCCTGCCCGATCTTGCCGGCCAGAGGCTCTCATCCGCTGCGGTGGGTGTGGGATTTGAACCCACGGTGACATCGCTGCCACGACGGTTTTCAAGACCAGTCAGTTACACGCGGGCACTTGAGCCTTGACCTGCGCTTGGGTGCACGAAGCCCATCACCCTGACCTAGGTTGGCCAGAGGATGGCCGCAGGGATGGCGCAGCAGGCTGCAACGACAGGCTGGCAACTACGCATTACAAGTTGTGTGATCTTGATCCGGGGGCGTCCGCCGATGTCCAGCGCGGGAGAAGTCACCTGGCCAGTGGGGTTGCCGCACGTCACCGGATGTAAGCGGACGGCTGCGCACCTGGCACCAATCGGGACCGCGACTGAGACCCCACCTCCCAGTCGGCCGGGCAACAGCGGGCAGGACGCACCGCATGACCTGCGGGCCCACGCCAGTGAGGTCCCGACGGATGGGCGAGTGACACAGTCTGCGCTGCGCCCTCACTCAAGGACAGGGAGGTAGTACTCGGCGAAGTCGTGGACCGCCAGACTCAAAGAGGGTCATCATGTCCATCCATCACATGGAGGAGGCAGCCATCAGCGACACAATGGCGGGTATGATAACCGTTCTCTTTTATGTAGGAGTCTGCCTCTCTACATGCATATGGTTTTTCCTAAAGGCACGTCACGAGCAATCATTGCGTGACCACAGCTGGCGAAGGGTTGGCCTTTTCGCAAAAAGGAGAGACAAAAAAAGAGAAAAGAATTTCACAGAGACGGCGAAATACATTGCGGGGACCCTCACCAACTACGGCCTTACGCCACCTCTCGATGAGTCAGCACTCAGCAAAGCGTTGCTCACAGCCGATAGAGCACGACATGGAAGGGTCGCATCGTTCCAAATCCAGAGCCTCTGGGCATTCCCTCTGGTAGTATTTCCAATACTCGCTGCCGGTCGCCTAGATCCACGCCTGATGCACGCGAAAAGTTTTTGGAAAATCACCTACGGTCCAGGCTTCGGGCTGCAAATAGGATCTCTCGTGATTTTTGTCGTTCTTTTGATTTCAACCAATAGAACACATAAGGCCAGATTAGCGGCTGATGGTTTCGTTTCCGCTGTTCGAGAGACCGTCACCTGTCTTCGAATATTCCTCGAAGTGCGATCCGGTAAAGCTCAGCCAATAGAGCTCGATGCAGCCATAAATGACTTGTGTAGGGACCTCACGGAATACGCCCACTCGGGTCAAGTTAACGTTCCGTCTGTGCGCCGTCAGGAACTAGCACTACACGTCCAAGCCGTAACGGCCACGCTCGAAGATGCCAGCAGGCAGCTGCTCACGCGCGGCTGGGCTGACGAACCTAGGGTTTTCGAACTACTAACATGCGTGCTGAGTAGGCTTATCCAAGGTCGCTGGCACGGCCTGCTAGATGAAAGCGAATTTTCCGAGCGAGGACGGAATGCCGTCTCACAGATTGCGAGTGACGCAACCGACTCGAAAAAAGATCAGAGAGTCGTTCTACTCGGCATCGTTGCCTCATTTGTTGTTGTTGCTTTGGCTACGGTCGCTGGAGCCCCTGCAGGAATAACTCTTGGACTGGCCGGAGTCGCTGCCATCACTCCAGCCGCGTCATCAGGACGACTGGGTATGAGTCCTGGTTCCGCTTTTCAACAAGTCCGGGATAGTTTCCAGGGTAGACGCGAATCGGCTGAGACTGATGACGGCTCCAACTAAGGGGTCGCGACTGGCGAAGCGCTAGTCGTCTAGAATTTCACGGCTCTTATTAGAGGCCGGGATGCGCCCGAGGCGTTCACACAGATACAGCAGACACAGGAAAAACAGTGCGGGATCATCGGGCGACGAGTACAGGGGGACCTGTGAAAGTTACTTGGGCGCGAGCTGCGGTGGATACTGCAGTCAGTGTGACTCTAATTCCGATTCTTGGCCTATTGATTGCGCAAGCGCTTTGCGCTTTCCTGTCCGATAAGACGCCATGGCGTGACTGCAGAATATTTCCCGCCATTCCGTTCACGGTTCATTCTGATGATGCGGAGGTGAGGCGCAAAGCGCGGACTTCTAGTGCAGTAAGTCGCGCTTTCGGGTCTCCGATCGCTATTTCCTACAAAAACCTACTGCAAGACGCTCGATATGCCGAAGGCGTGCGTGCGGCACTTAATGCGTTGGGTAGTGCAATATTGGCATTGGTCGGACTGGGGATGGTGGCGATACTTGTCTACTTTACCGTCTTGACGCCTAATGACCCTGGGTTGACACCTAGAGACGTGAGGGATGTGGGTCAAGCGGCCGGGATTTTGGGTGCAGTGGTGCTTTTCTTGCTGCGGCTTCGTCGTGGGTTCGGGGGCTGGGATCGCGATTTGTCTGACCTCACTGCTATAACTCTCTGCCTTGATCTCCTTTCGCACTGCTGGGGAATTGCTCGCGGTGAGGAAAAGTTGTTGGACGTGGAGTACTATTGCTCACGTCTGTGCGCTCGCCTCGGAGACTTTGCTTCTAGTTCAAATGCTTTCTCCGATCCAGAAAGGAGGGAGGCTGTGCTGAATCATGTGGCATTGGTTCAGAAAGAGCTGACGCTTCATTCGGGTCGGGTTCTTTCAGGCGGGGCAGCGGATCTTCCTGGGATGGTCAAAGTGACTGGCCTGCTGCTCGAACGCTTACTTGAGCAGCGGTGGCTTGGTCTCCTTGATTTGCCGGACAGTGGAGAGATCGAATCGACTGTTCGTTCATCTGCAGAGACGGACCCTCCACGAGACGGCTTTATCGTAATCTGCGGGTCAATTGCTGCCGCTCTTATGATGGGCGCATCGGCAGCAGCCGGTCTTCCCGTAGCAGGCATGATGCCGGGGGCTCTTATGCTCCTGCTGGGTCCTGCAATGTTCTGGGGAAGAAATAGGCTAGGGGTGTCTCCGCGGATTGTCCTTGACTCAATCAGGAATTCCGTAATAGGGGAGGGGCGGCAGGGTGGGGAGCAGCAGACTGGCTCCAGCGAGGGAAATGAGAGTACCTAATTTGTGGAACTAGTACTTCAGCAGTAGATCGTGATCAAGCGCCGTGAGACGCTGCCCTTCGTGATCGCCAAGCTGCAGTGTGTGATGTTGGACTGTGCCGATGTCATTGCGCTGTCCCGGTTCTAGCTGGAGTACTAGGGGTGGGCTTGCTCGGCCCCCCGGCTCTGCTGAGGGACGCCACTCAGGCCGCAAATGGGAGGCGATCGGGCTCTGGCGTCCGATCCGTGAATCCGTGATCGGCCAACCGTGCCGGCCGCTGCGCGAGCCAACCGGACACCCTTGGACCACCGTTCACCGCTCCGCCTCCCCGGACCGTACGAACGTGCGTGAAGCCCTGTTCGACGTAGTACCGCTGGAGCGCGTCGTTCGTGGTCCATGCGTCCAGCCGAATCCACCGGGCCCCTGCACGCCGCGCCCGGTCGCCCGCCCAGTCGAGTAGTCGACCGCCAAGGTTCTGCCCCGCGTACTCGCGGGCCACAGTGAGCTTGTTGATGAACATCGACGGTTCGGTCAGTTCGTCGTCAGTCCAGAGGCCGTCTTCGGCGTCCGGGGTGAGCGTGATGGTGCCGGCAGTTGTGTGCCCGTCGCGGAGCATGAACACAGTGCCCGCTTCGATCGTGCCGAGGAGCTTGTCAGCCGGATATGGGCGGCTCCACTGGTCAGAACCGAGCCCACGCAGCCAAGCCGCGGCTTCCTCGCGGAAGGCTAGCAGCTTGGCTACATCGTGCGGCTCTGCAAGCGTGATGATCATGTGTTCTCGCTTCGGGCGGCCAACTCGCCGATCTCGTAGTTCATCCGGTTCAAGTCGCCCCGGAAGGTGGTGATGGTGCACCGGATCGGGCAGTCAGCCGAGTAACCGGTTCGCGTCCAAAGTAGAACTGGTACGCCTGCGCCGATCTCCAACAGCCGCGCTTCTTCCGGGGTTGGCATCCGTGCGGCGATTTCGTCGAAGTACCCAATTTGCTCGATGCCTTGAGCAGCCAGGTAGCGGGTTGTGCCCTCTTCAATGTCTCCAGGCTCAGCCAGTCGCGGTGATGCGTCGACCAGCCACGATGGATAGTAGGTGGCCTGTGTGGACCAAGGAACGTCGTCCACGTAGCGATGACAAAACCGCAATACTGCCGTCGTACCGGGCTCGACCTTCAAACGCTCAGCGACCTCTTGGGGCGCCGGCAGCATCTCAACTCGGAAGGTCTGGTGTGGCCGCCGCCCCGCGTTAGTCACATCCGTGCTGTATGCGTCACCGTTCTGCGGGAAGGTCAGGTTCTCGAAGCGCGAGGCGTTGAGTTCGAACACCTCTTGCGACTTCACCTCGTAGCCAAGCCCTTGGCTGGACGAGATGAGGCCCTCTCCGACCAGCAGGCTTAGGCCGTTCCTGATGGTGTTCCGCGACGCGTCGAACCGCTGCTGTAGGTCGTTCTCGGAAGGCAACCGAGCGCCGGGCGCGTAGGTGCCATTGGCGATCTCGCGACGTAGCACGTCCGCGACCTGTCGGTACTTCGGCTGCTTACTCATGCCTTCATCATGACGCACTCGCGCAACTTGTTGGTACATGCAGGCCCAACCCCCTTGACGACTCACTGTCCGTGGGTGCAGCATCACCACATCAGCTTGTACCAACAAGCTGAGCAGGTGGTGCAACACCATTGAGTATGCCCGCCTGCGCTGACAGCGTCCGGAGGAAAGCCCGTGAGGGCGAGTACAAAGTGAACGCGGATTGGTTGAAAACTCAACAGAGTGCTGAGGGAATCCCGCCCTACCTCCGCGACCAAGCGGGCGGGCGCGCACGGGTTCTGTCCCGTGCGCGGTACAGCGCAATCCGACCTTTCCGCAGCTCATGTGCTGTGGGCCGGTTGCCTCCGCCGCTCGTCTCGTACGAGCGGCGCTGAGGGGAGCCGGAATGACCGACTTCAACGGCGCGCGGCCCCGGGTGGCTAGACCCGGGGCCGCTGTTCGGGCCGTTCCCCTGCTGAGAGGACACACGACCCAATGGAACTCATCGTTACTGGTCAGGCCGCTGTTACCGCGTTCGCCGACCTCATGGAGCCGACGGATGCGGAGCTGGACGCGATCGAGCAGGAGATGTCGCTGATCCTGGCGGACGTCGACCTGCTCGACGCGCAGATCATCACCCTGGACCGCACCCCGACCGAGCTGGACGCCCGCCGTATCCGCCGGGCCCGTAACCGGGTGCTGAGCGAGCGTAGGGCCCTGGCCAACCGCGCCGCCGGCATCACCCTGCCGGAGGTCGGCGCATGAGCACCACCGACCCGAAGCTGACGGCCGCGCACGCTGAGGTGAAGGCGGAGATCGCGCGGACCGACAACAAGGTCGCGCTCCTGTTGGCGTTCGTCGGCGCAGTGCTCGCCGGCGCGTGGACCATCGCCCGCGACCTGCCCCTGACCCCGCCCGCCTTGATCGTGGGCGGACTCGGCATGACGCTCCTGATCGCGGCGGCCGCTCTGCTGCTGCGCTCGGTACGCCCCAACCTGACCGGCCGGCACGGCTTCCCGCTGTGGGCCACCCTGACCCCCGACCAGATCACCGACGCCGTGACGCGGGATCTGGCCTCCGACGTTGCGGGCCTGTCCCGGCTCGCGGTGGTCAAGTTCACCGGCCTGCGCCGGGCGGTCGACCTCACCCTGACCGGAGGCGCCCTGCTCATCCTCGCCCTCCTGCTCACCGCCGGGGGTGCGCTGTGAACCGGACCAAGCTGACGAACATTCAGATCGGTGTGCTGACGGCCGCGTTCGTGCCGATGCTCGCCACAGGCGTGATCGGCGGTATCGGCACCTACAGCAACATCGGCCACGCCTACGGACGCGGCACCGCCCTCGGAGCTCTCGCCGCCGGCGAGGGCGCTACCGCTGTGCTTGCCCTGGTCCTGCTCGGGTTGACCATGCTTGGGCAGTCCTCGCCGCGCGTCGTACGGATGGGTCTGTGGGCGCTGCCCGCCGCCGCATCGGTGATGGGCGCTATGGCCGCGCCTGACCCGGCCCGGACCGTCATCTACGCCCTAACCCCGATGGGCATGTCCGTCTCCGCTGAGGGCATGGCGTTCCTGGCGCGGCGGATCGTGGTGCACACCGACGGTCGCGATGCGGAGCACGAGCGGCACACCGCCGATCTCGTGCAGGCTCTCGCTTACCACCGCGCCCGCGCCGCTCAGCATCCGACCGAGTGGGTCAGGAAGTTCTCGGAGCGTAAGTCGTGGCGTCTGGCCCGCCGGATCGGCGTCGGTGACACGGCGCTTGGATCGAGGCTGCTCGATGTCCAGCGCGATCGGGTCACCGAGGGCGCCGATGCCGCCCTCGCGTCGATGTTCGGCACCCCCGCCGCCCCCGCACTCACTGCGTCAACGAATGCGGAGGAATCCACCAAGAACATCAGGAAACGGTCTACGGCTGACCTGGGGGAATCGACCCCGGCCCCGGCCGTGACGTTGACCCGGCTTCCGGTGCCGGAGCCGGTCGCGGTCGACCTGGGCAAGTCGATTCTTCCGCTCAAGCCGATGCCCGCCATCCCCGCCCCAACCCCGGCGCCGATCGCGGCCCCGGTGGGGCGGACCGTGGCTGCCGGATCGACTGCGCCGCGTGGGGTGACCGGTCGGGTTCCCGACGCTGCCCGATCGCCCCGGCCCCGGCGCACCCCCGATCAATTGCTCACTGAGGCACGGTCGGTGACCGCCGCTCTGCCCGATGCGAAGGTGACCGCTGAGGGCATCCGCCGCGCGATCCGCACATCGCCGGCCAACGCCCGCAAGCTGCGTGACGCGCTGCTCGCCGAACGCGCCGCCACGGCCGCCGCGACGTCCTGATGGGCACGCTTCCGGTGTTCCGGTGGCGTCTGGCCCCGGACGGTTACGCCACCCGCCGCCAGCTCCGGGCGCTCGACTTGCGCCCCGGCGGTCAGGACGTGGCCGCTCAACTCGAACGGCCGCGCCGCCGCCGGGGCCCGCTCATCGCCTACCTCTACCGCGTTGACCTGGCCAAACCGGTCCGCCCGATGACCCCGGCACGGTGGGCGGCCCTGGCCAAGGCCAACACCGCGCGCCGTACCTGCCCCGCCTGCCGGCGGGATGCCGGATACGTCATCCCGCCCTCGCTCGGCATGTGCGGGACCTGCGCCTTCCCCGACAACTCACCTTCCCTCAGGAGTGCTTGACCATGGGCAAGCCCAACACCCGCCGCCTGGACAAAGAGATCCAGAGGACGGAACGCAAGCTCGAAGCGGTCCGCAACGAGGAAATGTGGCCCCTGACCAGCTCGGAACGGCGTCAGGTCATGGGCGCCCTGGCCTCCGGCTCCTACCGCACACTGCGGGCCAAGAGCACCGGCCGCGCCGAACGCAAGCTGGAGACGGTGTGGCAGTCGGTGCAGACCCGGCTGATCGCCGAAATGACCGCGCTTCAGACCGAGCGTCAGCGCATCGTCACCGAGGCCGCCACCGCCAAGGCCGCCAAGAAGTCGTCGGGCTGGTGGTGACCGCGCCCACCAGCGCTCCCCCGCCGCGTGACGCGCGGCCCGTACGCCTCGAACGTCGGGGTGGCCGTCCCTGCCACGGACCCGGCCACCCCGGCACCCTCCCGCAACTCCCGCCCCGATCGGGGCAGTCAGGAGTACTGCCAGCATGTCCGAGAACGTCGTCAGCCTCCACAAGCACACCGAAACCCCTGATCAGGATGCGTCCGTGACCACGCTGACCGTGGTCCCCGACCCCGCCCCGGCCAAGCCCGTTCCACTGTGGGTACGCTCCGGGCGCGCCGTGCGCACGGCCGTCACCCACGAGACCACCAGGACGACCGCCCGTGCCGTGGTCCGTCACGGCCTCTACACCGTCAACGGCGGCCGGATCGTGGCCCGCCGCACGTGGGACGGGAAGACCGGTGCCCGCTACGAGCGCATGCTCCGCGCGGCGGAAGCCGCGGGCAACTACGAGGTAGCGGAGGAGTGGGAGGAGCGTCTTCAGCGCTTCCGCGAGGCCCGCCACCGCCGCCGCATGGACCTGCTCCACTCCCCGGTCGACGTGGCCAAGGGCGTCGGGGTCGGGGTCGGCATGAGCATCGGTGTGCTGGTCGCGCTCGGGGTCGTGATGGCCATCAACAACCACGACATCAAAGACGTGATCACCCCGCTCGCGGCCACGATCGAGTTCATCGGCCTGCTGATCCGGATCGTGCAGGTCGTATGGGGCCCCGCCCTCGTGATCGGCCCGTTGCTGGCCCTGCTGGGCATGTGGGCGGTCGGCAGCAAGCAGCAGGCAGCACCCGCATGGGTCATGCCTGCAGGCGTCCGGAACAGCGAGGGGGAGCCGATCACGCCGTCCATCGTCGTCAAGGCCCTGCGGGATCTCGGCATCCCCGCGATGCGCAAGGCGATCACGGAGATGGGCGACGCCGGCGCGTCCATGCTGGGCCCGATCCGGATCGCGGGATGCGGTGTCGAGGTCGACGTCACCTTGCCCTCGGGGGTGGCCACGAACGAGGTGCAGGCCAAGCGGCGCAAGCTGGCGGAGAACCTGACCCGGCACGAGCACGAAGTGTTCATCACCATCCCTGAGGCGGCCCGCACCGTGCGCCTGTGGATCGCCGACTCCGGGGCGCTGGATGAGCCGATCGGGCCGTCCCCGCTGGTCACCGACGAGACGATGACCGCCAACTACAAGACTGGCAAGGCGCCGTGGGGCCAGGACCTGCGCGGCGACGCGGCCACCCTCAGCCTGTACCAGCGCCACGTGCTGGTCACGGGTCTGTCCAACCAGGGCAAGACGGCCTCGCTGCGGGCGCTCGCCCTGTGGCTCGCCCTGGACCGCTCGGTGCAGTTCTGGCTGGGCGACCTCAAGGGCATCGGGGACTGGGCCATGTTCGACGGCATCGCCGACGTGCTCATCCAGGGCCCGACCGACGACCACGTCATCCAGGTCACCGAAATGGTGGAGCGCGCGGTCGAGGAGATGAACCGCCGCATGGACGTGCGCCTCAACGACCCGACCGCCACCTTCCCGCCCCTGATCGTGATCGTGGACGAAGCGCAGGTCGCGTTCATGTGCCCGGTCAAGGACGACGACAAGCGCCCCTACGGCGGATCGTCCTCGACCTCCCGCTACTTCATGGCCGTCCGCAAGATCCACAACCAGGGCCGTGCCGTGGACGTGCTGATGTGGCAGGGCACCCAGGACCCCACCGACCAGAACCTTCCCAAGCTCGTGCGCGAGGGCGCCCACACCCGCGCCTCCCTCGTGCTGGGCACCGAATCACAGGCCGTAATGGCCCTGGGAGAAAAGGCCGTCAACGGGGGTGCCGCCCCGCACCTGCTGCGCCAGGGTCTGGACAAGGGAACGCTGGTCGTCGCCTCCGACGGCATCACCATCCCCAAGGGTCAGGCGTCCATCACGGTGCGCACCCACTTCATCGACGACGACCCCGCCAAGGCGATCGCCGCCCGCGCCAAGGCCCTGCGCGACGGGGTGACCACGTTGACCGTGATCGAGCGAGGTGAGGAGCGCGATGCACTTGCCGACATCGCAACCGCCATCGGCGAGTCGCCCCGCCCGCTGACCACCGACGTCCTCAAGCGGCTCGCGATGCTCGACCAGGACGCCTACGGCCGCTGGACCAACGGCGACCTCAAGCGCGTGCTGGAGGCCGCCGGCGTCGAGTCCTACAAGTCCCACGGACGCATGGTCATCCGCCGCGAAGACGTCCTCACCGCGCTCGCCAACCGCGACGACGAGGATTCCGCTTCCGCCTCCTGAACACGGGGAGGCCAACCCCTCCGCCCCGGGGAGGCGGGGAGAACTCCCCAACCCCCTCCCCACCCCGCCTCCCCCACGTTGATCAGCGAAAACACCGTTTCGGGGAGGCGGGGAGGCATCCCAGGTCAGCCCTCTGAAACCCCCTCCACAGCGCCCCTGCAAGGGGGTGCCTTTGCCTCCCCGGACCACCCTCCGAAGGGATTCCGCATGTACCCCAAACCTGTCCATCACGCGGCCGCTGAGCGGACCGTGGAAGTCCACCAGCCGACCCCGCTTCCGCCCGCAGTGAGGGCGCCGGCACCGCTCGTTTCCGTCCAGCCGGGCACCGTGCCGTCGGTGGCGAGCATCGTCCTGCCCGACGGACGTGTGGTCACCGGCTACGCCATGAGCCCCGTGCAGCCCGAACCCCTTGCGGCCAAGCCGCCCGTCTCCCGCGCGGCCGTGAACGTCGCCCTCGGGGGCGTCGGCTTCCTCGCGGTGTGCGGCGGCCTGCTCCTGCTCACCACCTTCATCACCGCCCTGACCGCGCTGATCACTCAGCTCATCACGCTCGCCGCTATCTGCTTCGGCGGGTTCGTGGCCGTGCAGATCTTCAAGCCGCACGGCCACCAGAGCGGGAGCACGGTCAACATCCGCAAAGCGATCTTCAAGCGGAACAAGTTCCACGGATGACCTGCCGCTGTCAGGCGCTCAGTTCCTCATCCAGGACACGCGGCCAGTCCTCGTGCCCCAACCCCCCGCCCATGAGCAGGTCACGCCAGTCCTGCCGGGCAATGCCAACCGCCCGCCGAAACCTGCCCACGTCTCCCTGCGCGATCAATACCGCCGCAGCCATGAGCCGTTCCGGGTCCTGCCGTGAGTCCTGGAGCTCTTCCGCAAGCTTCCGCAACGCACCCTCAACCCCCTTCGCGGCGCCCGGCTCCGGAAAGTCCCGCTCGATCCTCGCGTGCAGTCGAGCGCTGATCACTACCTCAGCCACGCGAGCCCCCTTCGCCACCGGCAACAGGCAGGGCGGCCCCCTCTCGCCAAAGAACAGGGCCGCCCTTGTCCACCAGTCACCCATCAAGGAACTGGAGACATCCAGCATGACCTATGACGCCCGTTCCGCGCTGCTGCGTGCAGCGCTGGACGCAGCCGAGCGCGGTTGGCACGTCTTCCCCCTGCGTCCCGGCACCAAGCGGCCCGCCCTGCACGGCGAGCAGGCATGCCCCCGCACGAGGGAATGCACCGCGGGGCACCGCAAGTGGGAGCAGCGCGCCACCACCGACCCCGACCGCATCCGCGCGGCCTGGTCCCGGGCGCCGTTCAACGTGGGCATCGCCACCGGCCCCTCCGGACTGCTGGTCGTCGACCTCGACATGCCCAAGGACAAAGGCAGTTCGGACGCGCCTAGCGGCGCGGCAACCTTCCGAGCGGTCTGCGAGCGCGCCGGACACCCCGTCCCCGACACCTACCGGACCCGGACCGCGAGCGGCGGACAGCACCTGTACCTCGCCGCTCCGGACGGCATCCGCCTTCCCAACACGGCAGGAACCATCGGCGAGTTGGTCGACACCCGGGCATGGGGCGGATACGTCGTCGCCGCCGGGTCCTGCACCCCCTCCGGGGCCTATGAGGCTCTGTGCGGCTCTGTGGCGGCCTCTCTGCCGTCCTGGCTGCAAAGCATCCTCGAACCGGCCCCCAGGACGTCTCAGGCCCCTTCGGTGGCCGTAGCGGGGCAATCGCGGCGATATGCGGATGTAGCGCTCGACAGTGAGGCGCGATCCGTCGCCGCGGCTCAACTCGGGGCGCGGGAAGCCGCGTTGTTCCGTGCCGCGCGCGCCCTGGGACGGTTCGTCGCGTGGGGCGACCTCCCCCGGCACGTGGTTGAGCAGGCTCTTCAGGAGGCAGGCGAGGCGGCCGGACTCACCGTCTCCGAGTGCCGCTCCACCCTGCGCAGCGCCCTGAACTGGTCCATCACCCACAACACCCGCAGGCGGGATGCGGCATGAGCACCCCTTCCCGCCCCTCCCTGAAGAGCATCACCCTCGCCCAGGACGGCCCGGACGCCGCCCGCTGGGTCCCGCCCCGCCCGGCCGCAGGCGCCCCGAAGGACGCCGCCCGACAGGGCGTCGTCACTGCTCTGCGCCCTGACCGCTCCCCGGCCCCCGACCAGGACCCCGGACCCGACCCGGACCCCACACCGGAGCGACCCGGCATCCGCATCTACGCCCCGCCCGTCTACCGCGACCACCACGACGGCGCCCGCTGGTCCAAGCGCTACGGCGACACCCCCACCGCCGCATGGGCCTGCCCCTGCGGCGAGGCCCGCCGGGCACGCGGGCCCCGGACCGTCGCCCGCCTGATCGCCGACTACCAGGACCACAAGACGGCCTGCACCGGCACACCGGCCAACCCCCAGGAAGGAAGGGCCGCCGCATGACCCCCACGCCCATCGACGGGGCCAAGCTGCTCAACGAGGTGGAAGCCTTCCACCGCCGCTTCAACGTCTTCCCCCACGAAGCCGCCTACGTCGCCGTGGTCCTGTGGGACGCGCACGCCCACCTGCTCGACTGCTTCGAGTCCACCCCGCGCCTTGCCTTCCTGTCCCCCGAACCGGGGTCCGGGAAGTCCCGGGCGCTGGAGATCGTGGAAACGCTCGTGCCCAACCCCATGGCCGCTGTCGACGCCTCCGCCGCCGCGCTCTTCCGCGCGGTGGCAGGGGTCGACGGCAAACGCCCCACGATCCTCTTCGACGAGATCGACACCATCTTCGGCCCCAAGGCCGGGGAGAACGAGCAGCTTAGGGGCTTCATCAACGCAGGACACCGCCGCAACCGGCCGATGTTCCGCTGCGTGGGAGACGGCGCCAACCAGACCGTGCAGGCGTTCCACTCCTACGCCGCTGTCGCTGTGGCCGGACTCGGCTACCTGCCCGACACCATCCGGGACCGCTCCGTCAACATCCGCATGCGCCGCAGGGCCCGCAACGAGAAGATCGAGCCCTACCGCACCCGCATCCACGAGAAGGAAGGGTTCGCCCTGCGCGACCGGCTCGCCACCTGGGCAGAGCAGGTCAGCGAGCGCGTCATGAACGCGTGGCCGACCCTGCCCGAGGGCGTCACGGACCGGCCCGCCGACGTGTGGGAACCGCTGCTCGCGATCGCGGACGCCGCGGGCGGTAACTGGCCCAAGCGGGCCCGTGCAGCCTGCGTCGCCCTGGTCACCGCGTCCAAGGCCAACGACAAAGGCAGTCTCGGGGTCCGGCTGCTCACCGACCTGCGCGATCACGTCATGGTCGGCATCGACCGCCTTCCCACCGTCGCCATCCTGGACCGGCTCAACGCCCTGGACGACGCGCCATGGGCCGACCTGCACGGCAAGCCGCTCGACAACCGGCGCCTGTCCAAGATGCTCGCGGAGTACATGACGGTCGACAACGAGCCGATCGCCTCCCGCAACATCAAGGCCGCCGGGAGCGTCCTCAAGGGCTACTACGTCGCCGATCTGTGGGACGCGTGGGCCCGCTACTGCCCCCCACCCCCGGAAAGTCCGCTACCTCCGCTACCCGGCACCGAAAACGCGGCCTGAACAGCACTGATGCGGTAGCGGCAACCCACCCCGGTTGCCGCTACCGCCCCGCTACCCATCCGCTACCGCTACCCCTTCCCGCTACCTCCAACAGGCCCCTGACCTGCGAGGTAGCGGAAGTAGCGGAAGTAGCGCCCCTCAGAGGTACCCCCTCTAGACGCCTCGCTCTGAGAAGGAGTCACAGCCTTGGCCAGCACCGAGAAGCTCAAGCTCGCCGAAGTCCTTGAAGAGATCGAGATGAGCCGCGCCGCCTTCTACCGGATGCGTGCCCGGGGTAAGGCGCCAAAGCTCATCAAGTTGCCGAACGGACAGATCCGTTGCCGCCGTAGCGACTTGGACGCGTGGTGGGCAAAGCACGAGATCGCCGCCTGAACGTTGACCGACCCAGGGGCCCCGCCGCGCGGCGGGGCCCCTTCCCAATGAGGGAGAACAATGCATAGCTACAACGTGCGCCTTTGGAGCGTCCGTAAGCGTTCCAGCAAGTCCGCTCCGTTCCAACTGCGCTGGTTGGTCGACGAAATCGAGTTCCACGAGAAGTTCGCGACCAAGACACTCGCGGACGCCCGTCGGGCAGAGCTGTTGACGGCTACACGCAAAGGCGAGCCGTTCGACACCGAGACAGGGCTTCCCGTCTCGGAGGTGCGCGAGCGGAACCGGACGAGCTGGTACACCCACGCGCGTGCACACGCTGCCCGGAAATGGCCCACTGCGGCAGCGAAGCATCGAGCGAGCATCGCGGAGAGTTTGACCATCGCCACGATGGCCCTGTGTCCGACGGGCAAGGGGCGCCCGGATGACCAACTCTTGCGTCGCGCCCTCTACCAGTGGGGTTTCAACGCTGGGCGTCACGACCAACAGCCACCAGACGCGGAAGCCAAGGCACTGGCCTGGGTGGAACGCAACGCGCCGGCCGTGGTCGACCTAGACAGCGCCAAGCGCGTACGCACAGTGCTGGAACACCTTGCCAAGCGACAGGACGGGAAGTCCGCAGCCGCCAACACGTTCCGGCGCCGCCGCGCGGTGCTGAGCAACTGCCTTCGCCTGGCTGTTGAACACGAGTTGTTGCCGGGCAATCCCCTGCTGCGGGTCCACTGGGAGACGCCCAAAGCAGTCGAGGAACTCGACGTGCGCAGCGTCGCCACGCCCGTACAGGCACGAGCCCTGCTCGACGCGGTCCGTGCACAGGGGACTCGCGGCGCCCACCTGGTCGCGTTCTTCGCCTGCATCTACTACGCGGCGATGCGCCCGGAAGAGGTGTCAATGCTGAGTGCTGACCAGTGCGAACTACCGGAGGAAGGGTGGGGCCGGCTCATGCTCTCTGGTGCCCGCCCTCAGGTGGGTTCCGCCTGGACGGACGACGGTAAGCCCTACGAGGAGCGGCAACTGAAGCATCGGGCCCGCCGCGCGGTGCGGCCGGTGCCGATCCCGCCGATCCTGGTCGCCATTCTGCGTGCCCACCTGGACGCGTTCGGGACCACGCCTGAGGGGCGACTCTTCAGCGCCGTACGTGGCGGGCCGATTCGTTCACAGGAGTACGGTGCCGCCTGGAAGGAGGCCCGCAGGAAGGTGCTCACGCCCGCCCAAGTCGCCTCCCCGCTGGCCGCGATCCCGTACGACCTCCGGCACGCCTGTGTGTCTTTCTGGCTCCGCTCGGGGGTGAGTCTTGCCGAGACAGCCCGTCGCGCGGGCCAGAGTGTCGCCGTTCTCCAGCGCTACTACGCCAAGGTGCTGGACGGCGAGGAAGCGAAGATGAACGCCCTGATTGAGCAGGGGCTGGCGGAGCAGGAGGGCTAGGAACCCCGCCCTTTGAAGATCCGGAAGGCAGCACTCGTTCGGTCCCTCTCCGATAGTCTCCCCGCGCCAAGATCACCGAATCCGAAGCCGGATTCGGGCCCGCTGCGCGACGGGGTCACGTGTACGGCTCACGTCGTCTCACGGACTGGAGAACACCGTGCCCCGATGGGCCATCGTGCAAGCTTCCGGTGAGGCGGAAGCCTTCCGATACAACATCCACAAGGAACTGGAAGGGACCGAAGCCCAAGCCCTTGCAGAGATGCTGCGGATCATCGACACCGTGGCAGATGCCCTTACGGAAGCAGGGCGTCGCCGACAGAGAAGACGGGTCTTCCGCGTGTCCGATCGCAGCTACACCGTGCGCGTCGAGAGCCGAGGGTGGAGCTACGACGCCCACTTCACCCTCGCCGAACTCATAGCCGACACCCACGATGACGAGCTTCCCAGCAGTGCATCCGGTTCGACGGAGGGGCCGTAAATCCTGGCCGCAGGTTGGCCGCACGCACTGGTCAGAGGTGGGATACCGCCGAATCAGGGTGAGACAAGGTCATGCGGAAGGGGTGCCGCTCCGGAGAGTGGCACCCCTTCTGACCTGCAAGTCTCTGACCTGCTACGCGGTGGGTGTGGGATTTGAACCCACGGTGACTCGCGCCACGACGGTTTTCAAGACCGTTCCCTTAGGCCGCTCGGGCAACCCACCCCGCGCCGCCGGTGACCGTGGCGCGGGGAACAGAGTAACGGGTCGGGGCGGGGGCGTGGGGGTCAGCTGTCGCCGGTGCGGGAGCCCAGGGTGAGATCGACCGTGTGGGTCTTGCCGTCACGCTCGTAAGTGATCTGGACCTTGTCGCCGGGCTTGTGGGTCCAGATCTCGCCGATCAGGGTGGGACCGGAGTCGATGACGTGGTCGTCCAGCTTGGTGATGACGTCGCCGGGCTTGAGGCCGGCCTTGGCCGCGGGGCCGCCCGACTCGACCGGGGCGGAGCCGCCGGCGCCCTCGGTGGTGATCTTCGCGCCGCCCGTGGAGTCCTCCAGGGAGACGGACGCGCCGATCTTGGCGTAGACCGGCTTGCCGGTCTTGATCAGCTGCTGGGCGACGTACTTGGCCTGGTTGATCGGAATGGCGAAGCCGAGGCCGATCGAGCCGGACTGGCTGGTGCCGCCGAGGCCGCCGCCGCTGGTGGACTGGATCGCGGAGTTGATGCCGATCACGTTGCCCTGCGCGTCGA
This sequence comes from Streptomyces sp. SLBN-8D4, assembly GCF_049739545.1. NCBI lineage: Bacteria > Bacillati > Actinomycetota > Actinomycetes > Kitasatosporales > Streptomycetaceae > Streptomyces > Streptomyces sp. SLBN-8D4. Next base: position 5,028,226 of record NZ_JBMGQC010000001.1, on the reverse strand, counting down.
GGAGGGGACCGCCCGAGTTGCCCGGGTTGATCGACGCGTCCGTCTGCAGCGCGCTCATGTAGGAGGCGTTGCTGCCGCTGCCGTCGCTGGAGGCCACCGGGCGGTTCTTCGCGCTGATGATGCCCGTCGTGACGGTGTTCGACAGGCCGAAGGGGGCGCCGATCGCGATCGTGGAGTCGCCCACCGCCACCTGGTCGGAGTTGCCCAGAGTGAGCGGATTGAGGTCGCTCGGCGCGTTCTTGAGCTTGATGACCGCCACGTCGTAGCCCTGGGCGTGGCCGACCACCTCGGCGTCGTACTTCTTGCCGTTCGGGAAGGTGGCGGTCAGCTTCCCGCCGTCGACCGCGTCGGCGACCACGTGGTTGTTGGTGACGATGTGACCCTGGGTGTCGAAGACGAAGCCCGTTCCGGTGCCTCCTTCGCCGTTGGTCGACTCGGCCTCGATGGTGACCGTGCTGGGCAGGGCCCGCTGCGCCACACCCGCGACGGTGCCGGCGTCACGCCTGACGCTGCCGCCGCTGTCGGAGGCGGACAGGGTCGTGGAGGAGCCGTTGTCGTTGTTCTTGGCCAGGGTGTAGCCGAGACCGCCGCCGAGGCCACCGGCGACCAGCGCGGCCACCAGGATCGCGGCGACGAGACCACCGCGGCCGTTCTTCGGCTTCGGTGCGGGCTGCTGGTAGCCCGCGCCCCAGACACCCGTCGGACCGGCGCCACCCGCACCGGCCCCGCCCGCACCCGCACCGCCGTCGGCGTACGACGGGGTGCCCGGAGGCTGCGGCGGCGGCCAGGCGCCCTCGGGGCCGCCCGGGGCGCCGGGCTGCTGCCCCTGTGCCGAGGCGTACGCCGGAGCAGGTCCCGCGTGCACGAGTTCCGGTCCCTGTGCGCCGTCGGAGGCGTGCGGCGGGGCCGGAGGGGTGGAGGCGCCCGCGTCGGAGGCCTGGTGGGCCGAAGCCGCGGGAGCGTCCACCGGCACGGGGGGTGCAGACGGGGCCGGGGGTACCGCGGTGCCCTCGTTCTCGGTGCTCACAGCTTCTCTCCTCGGTCCACGGCTGTCGGTTGTCGGTCGCACTCGGGCACGCTCGGCCAGTGCCGCTTTCGTGTCCGGCGTGCGTCAGCTGTGCATGTCCTTTTGTATGCCGTCAGCTTTTCCCACGGGCCGTCAGGGCACCATAAGCGGTGCCTGTGGGTCTGCGGCTGCTCTTTATATAGGCCATGCAAGACAAATGAGGCGCAATACATATGCCTCCGTTCGCACGCGTACCCCCGAGCGGTGGCACCATGACGCGGTGACCCACGCACGGCAGCAGCTGACTCAAGTCGTCGCCCACCGCGGAGCCTCGGAAGACGCTCCCGAGCACACGCTCGCCGCGTACCGCAAGGCCATCGAGGACGGCGCGGACGCCCTCGAATGCGATGTACGCCTCACGGCCGACGGCCATCTCGTGTGCGTCCACGACCGACGGGTCAACCGTACGTCCAACGGCCGCGGAGCGGTCTCGGCCCTGGAGCTCGCCGACCTCGCCGCCCTGGACTTCGGCTCGCGCAGGACACGGGAGTTCTGGCGCACCCGCGACGAGGAGCCGGACTGGGTCTTCCGGCCCGAGGACCGGGAGGACACCTCCGTCCTGACCCTGGAGCGGCTGCTCGAACTCGTCGCCGACGCGGGGCGGCGGGTCGAGATGGCCATCGAGACGAAGCACCCGACGCGCTGGGCGGGACAGGTCGAGGAGCGGCTGCTGGCGCTGCTGAAGCGGTTCGGCCTGGACGCCCCCGCCTCCGCTGCGGAGTCGCCGATCAGGGTCATGAGTTTCTCGGCCCGGTCACTGCATCGCGTGCGTGCCGCCTCGCCGACCCTGCCGACCGTCTACCTGCTGCAGTTCGTCTCGCCCCGGCTGCGGGACGGCCGGCTGCCCGCGGGGGTGCGGATCGCGGGACCCTCGATCCGGATCGTGCGCAACCACCCCGGCTACATCGAACGCCTGAAGCGGGCGGGTCACCAGGTGCACGTGTGGACCGTGAACGAGCCCGAGGACGTGGACCTCTGCGTGGAGCTGGGCGTCGACGCCATCATCACCAACCGCCCGCGCGCGGTGCTCGACCGACTGGGCCGCTGACGTCGCCTCCGTCACAGGGTGTGCCCCGGCGCGTTCGGTGCGTGTTCGATCGTGACGAATGCGTCAGCGGAACGTGATTGGCCGGTTTCCGGTACAGGCCAATGGGGCATCCACTCCGTGGCGTGGGGCGAAGGAGGTCTCGGGGGTGGCGTTGGTGGTGGCACAGGAGGTGCCCACGTCGTCGAGCATGGCCGTACCCCATGGCCCTGCGGGCGTGGGGGAAGCGCGACACCGTATGCGCGTGCAACTGCGCAGGGGTGGCGTGGCGGAATCGGTCATCGACGACGCCGTACTGATTCTTTCCGAACTCTTGAGCAACGCGTGCAAGCACGGCCGGCCGCTGGGCGACGCCCTGGCCGGGGACGGCGACGTCCGCGCCGCCTGGCGGGTGGACGCGGGAGGCAGGCTCACGGTCGAGGTGACGGACGGCGGCGGACCCACCCGCCCGGCTCCGGCCACCCCCTCGGTCACCGCGCACGGCGGCCGCGGGCTCAACATCATCACCGCGCTGGCCGACGACTGGGGCGTCAGGGACGACGCCCGGGGCGAGGTCACGGTCTGGGTGATCGTCCACGCGGACGTTCACGATCCGGACGCCGGCTGCCGGCGGAGCGACTTCGCCACGCGGGTCGTGGCACCGTCGGTGGCGGTACCCGACCTGGACTTCTCGGACGCGTTCGACGATCTCGGCTGAGGCGACCGGGACCGGGCGTCCGAGCAGGACACCCCGGTGGTTGTCCACAGGCTCCCGTCGGCCAAGTCGCAAGCGGCTAGGCTCGCGCCCGTACGAGACGAGCCGTAACCGGGAGACAGCCACGATGGCCAAGAAGCGACCCCAGACGAAGGCCAAGCGCCCGCAGATCACGGATGGCGAGGTCCCGGTCGTCGGCGCCCGCGAACCCTGCCCGTGCGGAAGCGGCCGCCGCTACAAGGCCTGCCACGGCCGGGCCGCCGCGCAGGCCGCGACCGAGCTGGTGCACCGCCCGTTCGAGGGCCTCGCCGGCGAGGGCGACTGGGTGGCCCTGCGCGAGCTGGTCCCCGCCGCCACGGTCGGGCTGACCCTCAGGAGCGGCCTCCCCGAAGGCGTCCCGTCGGTCACGCTGGCCACGGTCCTGCCGATGGCCTGGCCCGCCCTGCGCCGCGACGACGGCTCGGTACTGATCGGCCTGCAGAACGACACGGCATCGGGCGACATCAGCCGCGACCTCGCCGACACCCTCCAGCGCGCGCTCACCGCGGCTCCGGGCACCCCGGTCGAGGGCCGGCGCGCCCCCGCCGACGGTCCGCGGCTGCAGGATCTGCTCGATCCCGAAGGCGCGTTCGAGCCAGTTGTGCACGAGGGCTTCGAGTTCTGGGTCCCGGACGCGGAGAACGCCACGCCCGAGGTGACCGCCTCCCTGGAGCGGGCCAACGCGGCGGCCATCCCGACGGTCCGGCTGACCGGTGTCGACGCCGCCTACTGGTGCGAGACTCCGGACAAGAACCACCTGCGCTGGGTGATGCCGCACCCCGAGGAGCAACTTCTGGACGCGCTCGCGCGACTGCACGCGGCCGGGAAGTCGAGCCTCGGCGAGGGCACCCGGCTCGTCGGTTCCTTCCGTGCCCACGGCCTCACCGTCCCGGTGTGGGACCTGCCGAGCGGGGTCACCGCGGAGGACGTCGAGAAGCCGGCCGCCGAGTTCGCCGAGCGTCTCGCGGGTGCTCTGGCCACGGACGCACCGCTGACCGCCGACGAGCGCCGCGCCCGTGGCGGCCTCACCAACCGCCAGGTCACGCTGAGTTGACGAAACCGGTGCGGCTGACCGGCCGGTCAGTCGCACCGAACCTTCACCGAACGGCCGGCTCCGTCCACAACTCCCCTCAGGAGATGGCGAATCGGTGTCCGAATCAGCCAGGGAGCGGCGCGGTCGAATTTGCGAACGGGCGATCTCTTGTTACCGTTCCAATAGCCCGGTTGCTGGTGCATCCCCCGTCGCCAGCAACCGGGTCTTTCTGTGCCCGGGCCGCTTTACGGAACGCCTCCGTGCGTCAACTGCCCGTGGTTTCCCCGGAGTTGCTCCCGGTCCGCAGCAGCAGTGGTCCGCTGCCCCGCCGGGCGAACTCCGCGACCGCCGTGTAGTCGGCCGGTGCTCCCTGGACGCGTTCGCGGGGTGTCTCGCAGCTGTCCGGCTCGTCCCCCGCGCCGACCGCGCAGCGCAGCTGCATCGTGTGTCCGCCGGGTCCCATGAAGCTGAGCGCGGCGTCCAGCACGGCGCCGGTCGCATTGCGGTAGTAGGTCCGCGCCCAGGTCTCCTCGCCCTGCGTGAGCACACAGGTCTGCGCCTCGATGCCGTCGGGGGAGGTCAGTTCGGGACCGCAGCGCGCGGCGGTGGCGAGGCCCAGGCCGAGCAGCAGCGGGGAGCGGCCGGAGTCGGCGAGGGGCGCCTTGTAGTCGTCGGACGGCCGTACAGCGGAAGGATGCGCCGAAGGCCGTTCAGCGGAAGGGCCCGCGGGAGACCGTACGGCGGGAGGCTCCGCGGGACGCACGAGGTCGCGTACGACCGTACGGCCTCCGTCGCCCACCTGTCCCGCGGAGGCCACGGCCAGGGGCAGCGCGATCGCGCACACCACGATGCCCGACAGGGCGAGCAGACGAAGGTTCATGAAGCGGACGATAACGACCCGGCGCGGGCACCCGGTTCTGCCCGCGCCCGACACCCCTACAACTCGGGTGCGCTCACACCCGTACGAGTGAGGGCCTCGACCACGGCGTCCACCACGGCCTCGACGTCGGGGACCCACGGGGAGGCGGAGCCGGGCAGCGGAGCCCGCTCCCAGGTGATGTCGCCGTGACCGGTCTCGGACGGGGGCAGGGCGAGGTAGCCGCCCTCGCCGTGGAAGCGCAGCGAACCGGGGACGTGGTCCTGGGCGTACAGCAGCTCGCCCAGCTGTTCCATGGAGTACGGCTTGACGAGGATCGCCCAGCGGGTCGGCGCGGCGATCACCGGTCCGAGGCGCATGCCCTCGCGGTCGAGCGCGGCCAGGGCACGGGCGGCCGGGAGGGCCGGCAGGCTGACCGCGCAGGGGGCACTGCCGCCGGTGGCCAGGATGATCGGCGCGGCCGGGCGGTTGGTCCACCACCAGCGGACCATGCGCTCGTCCGTGGTGGCCGCGAGCAGACCCGGGTCGAAGGGGTGGGCGCCGGGGACCGTGCACTCCGGGTCGGGGCATCCGCAACGGGCCCGGCCCTCCGGGTCCGGTGCCACACCCGGGAGTACGGGCCACTGCCATTCCTTCGCGAAGGTCATGGCCGCGCTGATCAATTCAGGCCTTCCGTCGCTGCGCTGGGACAGGAGCCTGCGTCGCCTTCCGAGGATCTCGCGCATGAGCGCTCGTTCCTTTCCGTTGCACCGCTGGCAACACCGAGGACCACATCACACCATGTGTCGATCTCTTCACTGTGCGTACCTGTTGGCGCATCACACCCTTGTCCGAGACAAGGGGAACCCCATACTGCGTCTATCAAAAGCATGGGCGTGGCGGGGGGTGGCGAAGTCTGGCGTTTTGCCGTCGCGCGTATTTCTCTCCGCCTCCGCCACGGGAGGATGGGGCTCGGTCGTCGGTGGTTAAGACGCCCGGGTCGGTCACCAGGTTCCGGGTGGCTGTCCACCACCCCTGGCCCTTACCGAGTACGTACCCATCACGACCGCTGTGACGCTCTGTGGAGCAAGGCCAGTCGACCTCAATACACCGTAACCCGAGGCAGTTTTTAGCCAACTTTACCCAGCAACTCACTCTCCACCAGTTACCCACGGACACCAGGAATCCCGGCAGGACAATGCTGGACATCCCCTCACGAGTGCGTGTACATGTGGAGACACTGCTAGCGGCGCAGAATGACATGGGGGTTTGCGATGCTTTTGAGCAATACGCACCGGTCGGAAGGCCGGACGCCATGAACGCCCCTCACGCTCCGAAAGTGGCCGGAATCGATTCAACGGTTCCCGCACCCGCACACACTGTCGCGCCCGCGCCTGCCGCCCCGGGCACCTCTTCGGTCCCCGCGCCGAACGCACCCGGCGCCCTCCTCCAGGACCGGCTCGCCGGCTGGGTCTCCGACCTGACGACCCTGCACGAACTCACCGAACGCCTCGCCCGCACACCCGCCCTGTCCGAAGCCCTCCAGGAATTCCTGCAGGCCGGAGCCGCCCTGGTGGGGGCCCGGCGCGGACTGGTCGTCCTCGAACCGGGCGACGGCCTCGGCCCCGACACCACCATCGGCCTCGGACTCGCCCGCGCCGATCTCGGGCACATCGAGACCGTGCCGCGCAGCGCGATGTCGTACGGCCGCATTCTCGACGGGCTGCCGGGCGGCGACGGCGAGATCGCCCAGCCCGACCTGCTCGCCGAGGACGGCCTCGACCCGCGCCACCGCGAGGTGGCCGCCCGCCTCGGCTACGCGGCCTGCTACGCGCTGCCCCTGTCCACCGACGACGCCGGCCGCCTCGGTGCCGCGGTGTGGCTCTACGACGAGCCCGCCGAACCGTCCGAGCGCCAGCGCCACCTCGTCGGCCTGTACGTCCGCTGTGCCACCGAGCACCTAGCCCGGCTCGTCGAGGTCGAGCGCACCCGCGCGTGCATGGCGACGATGGCCGAGGAGCTGCTGCCGTCCCGGCTCCCCCGGGTCGCCGGCGTCAGGCTCGCCGCCCGGCACCGCACCGGTCCGCGCGGCGGCGGCGACTGGTACGACGCGCTGCCGCTGCCGGACGCGGCGCTGGGACTCGCGGTCGGTTCGGTGACCGGCAGCGGCCCGAGCGCGATCGCCGCGATGGGGCGCCTCAGAGCCTCCCTCAGGGCGTACGCCGTGATGGAGGGCGAGGACCCGGTCGCGGTCCTGTCCGACCTGGAACTGCTGCTCCGGTTGACCGAGCCGGCCCGCTCCGCCACCGCGCTGTTCGCCTATTGCGAGCCCGCGCTGCGCAAGGTCACGCTGGCCGGTGCCGGGCACTGTCCGCCGCTGCTGATCGGCGAGCGGCGCACCGAGTTCGTGGAGACGTCCGTGTCCGCGCCGCTCGGCATGCTCGCCTGCTGGGAGGCGCCGAGCGTGGAGCTGAGCGCCGAGCCGGGAGAGACGGTTCTGCTGTACACCGACGGGCTGCTGCACCGCACCGGGGACCCCACCGACCGCGCCTTCGCCCGTCTGCACGCGGCGGCGGCCGGGGTGCCGAAGGCGCTGCGCGGCGACCCCGGCGCGGTCGCCGACCACGTGCTGCGGACCGTGCTGCCCGAGGGTCTGGACGAGGCGGACTCCGAGGAGGACGTCGTGTTGCTCGCCGCACACTTCGAGTAGCACGGTGTAGCAGGGTGTAACAGGCCCAAGGCCCCTGGGCCCCCTTCCGTACGACCGTACGATGGAGGGGGTCCAGTGCCGTTTCGTAGGAGGATGACCGTGGCCGAAGAGCTCACCCCGGCGACCCCGGAAGATGAGTCCGAAGAGCCGATCAAGAAGCGGAAGAACGGCCTGTACCCGGGCGTCTCCGACGAGCTGGCCGAGAGCATGAAGTCCGGCTGGGCCGACACCGAGCTGCACGACCTGGAGCCGATCGCGCAGGCCGCCGAGACCGCGGCCCGCCGCGCGGCGCTCTCCGCGCGCTTCCCCGGTGAGCGGCTGGTGATCCCGGCGGGCAATCTGAAGACCCGCTCCAACGACACCGAGTACCCCTTCCGGGCCTCCGTCGAGTACGCGTACCTCACGGGCAACCAGACCGAGGACGGCGTGCTCGTCCTGGAGCCCGTCTCCGGCGGCCACACCGCCACGCTGTACCTGCTGCCGCGTTCCGACCGCGAGAACGGTGAGTTCTGGCTGTCGGGCCAGGGTGAGCTGTGGGTCGGGCGGCGGCACTCGCTGACCGAGGCCGGGACGCTGTACGGCATCCCCGTCTCCGACGTGCGGGAGATCGCCGACAAGCTGCGCGAGGCCACCGGCCCGGTGCGGGTCGTACGGGGCTACGACGCCGGCGTCGAGGCCGCGCTCACCGACAAGGTCACCGCCGAGCGGGACGAGGAGCTGCGGGTCTTCCTGTCCGAGGCGCGACTGGTCAAGGACGAGTTCGAGATCGGGGAGCTGCAGAAGGCCGTCGACTCCACGGTGCGGGGCTTCGAGGACGTGGTGAAGGTCCTCGACAAGGCCGAGGCCACCTCCGAGCGCTACATCGAGGGCACCTTCTTCCTCCGCGCGCGGGTCGAGGGCAACGACGTCGGCTACGGCACGATCGCCGCGGCGGGGCCGCACGCGTGCACGCTGCACTGGGTGCGCAACGACGGGCCGGTGCGCTCCGGTGACCTGCTGCTCCTCGACGCGGGCGTCGAGACGCACACGTACTACACCGCCGACGTGACGCGGACGCTGCCGGTCAACGGCCGCTTCAGCGAGATCCAGAAGAAGATCTACGACGCCGTGTACGACGCCCAGGAGGCCGGCATCGCGGCCGTGCAGCCGGGTGCCAAGTACCGGGACTTCCATGACGCGGCCCAGCGGGTGCTGGCCGAGCGGATCGTGGAGTGGGGTCTGGTCGAGGGGCCGGTGGAGCGGGTGCTGGAGCTGGGCCTCCAGCGGCGCTGGACGCTGCACGGGACCGGGCACATGCTGGGCATGGACGTCCACGACTGCGCTGCCGCGCGGGTCGAGTCGTACGTGGACGGGGTCCTCGAGGCGGGGATGGTGCTGACCGTCGAGCCCGGGCTGTACTTCCAGGCCGACGATCTGACCGTGCCCGAGGAGTACCGGGGTATCGGGGTGCGGATCGAGGACGACATCCTGGTGACGGCCGACGGGAACCGGAATCTGTCGTCGGGGCTGCCGCGGCGGTCCGACGAGGTCGAGGCGTGGATGGCCTCCCTGAAGGGGTGATCTTTCGGGTGCGGGTCGTTCGTGGCTGGTCGCGCAGTTCCCCGCGCCCCTAGGTGGGATCGGTGGACCTGCATCTGGAAGCCGACCCCGTCGACGGTCGTCGTGCCGGGCTTGAGAGGGCCCTGCGCGACGCCGTTCGCGGAGGGCGTCTCGCTCCCGGCGCCCGGCTGCCCGCCACCCGGCGGCTCGCCGAGGAGCTGGGGGTTTCGCGGGGGACCGTGAAGGCGGCCTACGACCAGTTGATCGCCGAGGGGTATCTGACCGCCCGGCAGGGGTCGGGCACGGTCGTCGCTCCTCTGCCCGCCGCCGACGCCGGACCCTCGCGGAGCGGTGCACGCGCGCGTGCACCGCTTTTCGATCTGCGGCCCGGCAGCCCGGACGTCGGCGCCTTCCCCGCCGCGGCCTGGCTCAAGGCCGTACGGCGGGCCGTCGCCACCGCTCCGGTCTCCGCGTACGACTACGGCGATCCCCTGGGCCGGATCGAGCTGCGGGTCGCGCTCGCGGAGTATCTCGGGCGGGCCCGGGGAGTCGTCGCCTCTCCCGAGCAGATCGTCGTCACCTCCGGGGCCGTGCAGGGGCTCGCGCTGCTCACCCGAGTTCTGGAGGGCGGGGACATCGCCATGGAGGACCCCGGGCTGCCCTTCCACCGGGAGGTCGTACGGCGCGGTGGCGGACGGGTGGTGCCGGTGCCGGTCGACGAGCGGGGCGTGGAGGTCGACGCTCTCGGGGACCCCGCGGCCGTCGTCGTCACTCCCGCCCACCAGTACCCGACCGGCGTGACCCTGCACCCCTCGCGGCGGCGGGCGCTGACCGACTGGGCACGCGCGCGTGGGGCGCTGGTCGTCGAGGACGACTACGACGGGGAGTTCCGGTACGACCGGCAGCCCGTCGGAGCGCTCCAGGGGATGGCACCGGGCCGGGTCGTCTACCTGGGGACGGCGTCCAAGACGCTCGGACCCGCGCTCCGGCTCGGCTGGATGGTGCTGCCGCCGCACCTCGTCGCACCCGTCGCCGACGCCAAGCTGCACAGTGACCACAGCACCGAGACCATCGGGCAGCTGGCACTCGCCGAGCTGATCCGCAGTCACGCCTACGACCGTCACGTGCGCGCGTGCCGGCTCAGATACCGGCGGCGCAGGGACCGGCTCGTGGAGCGGCTGGGGGCGCGGTGGCGGGTCCAGGGGATCGCGGCCGGGCTGCACGCGCTGGTCGAGGTCGGGGACGAGACGGCGGTACTGGCGCGGGCCGCGGCCGAGGGGCTCGCGGTGGGGTCGCTACGGGAGCACTGGCACACGGCGGGATCTCGCGAGGGGCTCGTCGTGGGATACGGGACTCCTCGGGAGGGGGCGTATCCCGAGGCGCTGGAGGCCCTGGTCCGGGTCCTGGAATTGGGCCACTCCCAGAGGCCTCCAGTGGGTCTGTCGAGCGGCCCACTGCCCTTCTAGTGTCGGTTCCATGACGAACTCACTCGTCCCGCCCGCGGGGCCGCAACGCGTCCTGGCGCTAGCCCAGTTGAGCAACTCCGTCGGGGACGGCGCCTATTACGTGACGTCGGCGCTCTACTTCACACACGTCGTCGGGCTCGACCCCGCACGCGTGGGGCTCGGTCTGACCGTCGGATGGGCGGTCGGGTCGGTGGTGGGAGTGCCGCTCGGCCGGCTGGCGGACCGGCGCGGGGCACGCGGTACGGCGGTGCTGCTGGCGCTGGCGACGGGGCTGGCGGTGGCGTCCTTCCTGGTGGTGCGGGATTTCGTGCCCTTCGTGCTGGCGGCCTGTGCCTACGCCTCGGCGCAGTCGGGGCTCGCGGCGGCCCGGCAGGCGCTGCTCGCGGGGCTGGTGTCAGCCGGGGAGCGGACCGGGCTGCTGGCCCACCTCCAGGCGACGCTCAACGCCGGCCTTGCGGTCGGCGCGGGACTCGGGGGGCTGGCGCTGCACGCCGGGACGCGGGCCGCGTATCTCGGGGTGTTCGCGGTGGACGCGGTGAGCTTCCTGGTGTGTGCGGGGCTGCTGCTGCGGCTGCCGTCCGTGGCGCCTCGCGTGGCCGTGGAGAAACGTCCCGGCTCCGGGGTGCTGCGCGACCGGCCGTACGCCGTGATCACCCTGCTGAACACCGTGCTGCTGCTGCGGATGCCCCTGCTGAGCCTGGGGATCCCGCTGTGGATCGCCGAGCGGACCGCGGCTCCCACCTGGCTGGTCTCCGCGCTGTTCGTGCTCAACACCGGGGCCGTGATGGTGTTCCAGGTGCGGATGGCCCGCGGGGTGACCGGGCTCGCGTCGGCCACGCGCGCGGTGCGGCGGTCGGGGTGGGTCATGCTGGCTGCCTGTGCGGTGTTCGCGCTGTCGGCGGGGGCCTCGCCGTGGGTGGCCGTGGGCGCGCTGGTCGCCGGGGCGGTGTTGCAGGTGGTGGCCGAGATGGGGCAGTCGGCCGGGTCCTGGCAGCTCTCCTTCGACCTGGCTCCGGCCGAGCGGGTCGGCGAGTACCAGGGGTTCTTCGGGACCGGGGTGACGGTGGCCCGGACACTGGGGCCGCTGGTGCTGACGACGCTGCTCGTGGAGTGGGGCACGCCGGGGTGGCTGCTGCTCGGCGGGGCGACGCTGGTGGCGTCGTACGCGATGGGGCCGGCGACCAGGCGGGCCGCCGGCCGGGTGTCGGAGCGGAGCGCCCCCGGGAGGGACGCCGAGGCACCGGTGCTCGTGAACTAGCTGGTGTCAGGCCGCCCTTGGCCCGGCCGTCACCGGAAGCGCGTCCACGAACAGCGCCCCCGCGAGCAGCCCCGCGCTGCCGCGAGGGCTCCACGCGCGCGTGTGGAGGTCGGCGTCGAGGGCGAGCAGGGCCTCTCGGCCCGCTTCCGTCGTCGTACCGCCCGCCTCCAGGACCCCCCGGGCGCCCGCCTGGACGTGGCGCAGTCCCAAAGGGCCCGCCGTGTAGAGGAGTTCGGTGTCCTGGAGGGTGGACATCACGGTGAGCAGGGCGTCCAGGCGGGCCTCGGACTCGTCGGCGCCCGCCGTGCGGGACCTGGCCAGCGCGTCCAACGCCCGCCGTACGTGCGGGAATCCGGCCCGCGCCTCGCCCCGGGCGCCCGCCGCACCGTACTTCGCGGACACCGAGGAGCCCCGGGAGGGCCGGCGCGGGGCCCGCCTGTCGCGGTGCGCGGCGATCTTCTTGGCGGCCGTGGCCACGTCCGCGGACCGCGCCCCCGGGTCGAGGGCGGCCGCGGCGACCAGCAGACCGAGGGTCCACAGGGCACCGCGGTGGCCGCCGCCGGCCAGGCCCACCGAGTGCTCGGTGCACCGGCCGATCGCGCCCAGCTCCGCCCGCAGTTCGGGGCTGGGCTCGCCGGTGCGGCGGGCGGCTGCGGCCATCGCCGCGAGGCCGGGCGCGAGCGCCCTGGCCGACCAGCGCAGGGAGCAGTGGTCCTTGCGCGTGGCGCGGGCCCCGAGGTCGCGCGGATCGGGCAGGCCCGGCTTGGGAGCCAGGGCCAGCTGACCGGTCAGCGCGTCCACGGCGGCCAGGGCCAGCGCCTCGTCCTCGCGGCTGCTCACGGCCGTACCTTACGAGGACGCGGAGGCCGACGGACTGGCGTTTTCGGACGGAGCGCCGCTCGGGGGCATGCCCGTCGGGGCGCCGCTCGGGGGTGTGCCTCCCCCGCCGCCACCGCCGCTGCCCGCGCCCGCGTTCTCGGCGTCCGGGTCGATGGCGAAGGTGATGGATCCCTTGTAGCCCTTGGACGGGTCGGCCTTGTGCACGGCCTTGAGGGTGAGCAGGCCGCTGGAGGCGCCGCCGCCGTCGTAGACCATGTCGTTGCCGAGGGTGGTGTAGCTGCCGGAGTGCCGGGAGTACGGCTGCAGGGCGAAGATCTCCTCGGCGATCGTGTCGTCGAAGAACAGCTGGCCGGTGTAGTTGACCTTGCCGCCCTCGTAGGTGCCGTCCTCCTTCTGGCCGCCGGTGTGCACCTTCACGTGGATGTGGCAGGTGCGCGGGGTGTACCAGCCCGGGAAGATCGTCTCGAACCTCACCACCCCGTTGGCGTTCGCGATCTGGTAGCCGCGCAGGTAGGTGGCGTCGTTCGCGGTCGAGCCGTCCTCGCTCTCCGCGGGCGCCGAGCCGCCGGGGTTGGCGGTGGTGTAGCCGGAGTAGTAGCCCCAGGCGTCGCAGTGCCAGATCTCCACGGCCGCGCCCTTGACCGGGGTGCAGCCGTCGGTGGCGTCCACGACGGTCAGCCGCAGCGTCAGCGGAACCCCGCTCTTGCCCTCGGTGATGTCCTTCCTGACCAGGGCGCCGTCGAGGTAGTACGGACCTTCGGTGACGCTCGACATGAGCGTCATGCACGCGCCGGTGCCGGCCGCCGAGGCGGTGGCCGTCGTCTCCGTGGTGGTGTCGGCGAACGCCGACTGGTACCCGGTGGCGGCGAGCCCGCCCGCCGCGACCGTCCCGCCGGTCACCGCGAGGGCGCGGCGCCGGGTGATGCTGGAGTTCCTGTGGTTTCCCGTCATGGGCAGGAACTTAGGAACCCTGGCCGTCAGGACCTTGAGGGGACGCTGTGCGGGAGCTGTTGAACACCGGCACAGCTGAAGCGGGCGCGAAGTCGTGCCTCGGACGGGTGAATTGCGCGCGGGGCTCCGCCGTCCCCTCAAATCCTCGAATAGAGTAAAATCTTCACAAAGAGATCTTGAGGACGGAACCGGCTGGGTTCCCCTTGTCTTCCTACCGGAACAACTCCGGGTTCATCGTCACCGCTCAGCCCCCTCGAAGGCGGAGGACCGAAGGCGGGCACTGGCATGCGCAACTCACATTGGGGGGAACTCAGTTGGGCTGTGTTGTGGTTTCATATCTGCCCTGCGACCCCTGCTCCGGGGTCGTTCACCCCCATGAGCGTGTTCGCGCGCGGGACGCTCCGGATGTCCGTAATATCCGCCTTGCGTGGACCGTTCCTTGTCCATTCGCAGACCAGCGGGCACACGGAAGATCGAGGTTCGTCCATGAACACGCCCACCACCACCATCTCCGACGAGCCGGGAAAGCAGTCGACCTCCGGGGAGCGGGTCCCCTTGGTGCGGCTCGCCGCTCGTACGGACGGTCTCAGGTCCGGTGCCCTCACCCGTGTCGTGTCGCACGGCACCCCCGACCGCGGACCCGCGCGGGTCTCGGTCGCCGCGTTCCAGTCGGCCGTCTGACCTCCGCCCCCTCGGGCAGGGAACGCGCAGTGCGCTGATGGACCCGTCGCCGCACCCACTGAGCCAGTTCGTGCTGAAGATGCACAGCCGCTGTGATCTCGCATGCGATCACTGCTATGTGTTCGAACACGCAGACCAGAGCTGGCGAGGCCGCCCCACGGTGATCTCCGGTGCGGTGCTGGACATCGCCGCCCGGCGCATCGCCGACCACGCCCGAACCCACCGCCTGGACACCGTCCACGTCGTCCTGCACGGCGGGGAGCCCCTCCTCGCCGGCCGGGAAAGGCTCCGGCTGGCGGCGCAGAGCCTGCATACCGCCCTGTCCGGCATCTGCGCACTCGACCTGCGCATCCACACCAACGGCGTCACCCTCGACGAGAAGTTCTGCGACCTGTTCGCGGAGTTCGACATCAAGGTCGGCGTCTCGCTCGACGGCGACCGCGCCGCCAACGATCTGCACCGCCGCTATCGCAACGGCCGCAGCAGCCACGCCCAGGTCCTGCGCGCGGTCGACCTGCTCAACAGCCCTCGCTACCGGCACCTCTTCGCCGGACTCCTCTGCACGGTCGACCTGCGCAACGACCCGGTCACCGTCTACGACGCCCTGGCCGGACTCACCCCGCCCCGCATCGACTTCCTGCTCCCCCACGCCACCTGGGACGAGCCCCCGGCGCGCCCGGACGACAGCGCCTCGGCCACCTCGTACGGCGACTGGCTCCTGCGGGTCCACGACCGCTGGACCGCCGCGGGCCGACCCATGGGAGTACGGGTTCTCGACTCCGTCCTGCGCACCCTGCGCGGAGCGAGCAGCCTCACCGAGTCCCTCGGACTGGCCCCGGTGGAACTGGCGGTCATCGAGACCGACGGCGCGCTCGAACAGGCGGACTCGCTGAAGACCGCGTACGACGGAGCGCCCGGCACGGGCATGGACGTGCACGCCAACTCCCTGGATGAAATGGCCGTACACCCCGGCATCGTGGCCCGGCAGCTGGGACTGGACGGACTGTGCGAGACCTGCCGTGGCTGTCCGGTCGTCCGCTCGTGCGGTGGCGGGCTGTACGCGCACCGCTACCGCTCCGGGAGCGGTGCCGGCGGGTTCATGAACCCGTCCGTGTACTGCGCCGACCTGAAACAGCTCATCACCGGGATCCGCGACAGGGAAGCCCAGAAGACGCCGATGCCGCAACTCCCCCTGGACGAAGCGCACCTCGACGAGCTCGCCACCGGCTTCGGTGGCGCCGAGGCCGTGGAACTGCTGGCCCGGCACGAACTCACCGTCAACCGCGAACTCCTCGCCGCCGTCTGGCACGAGAGCGCGCACAGCGCGACCGGTACGGCGGCCTGGGAGACCCTCTCGGTCCTCGACGCGGAGGCTCCCGAGTCGGTGGACGCCGTACTGGCCCACCCCTACCTGCGCCCCTGGGCACAGCGCGCGCTGCGCGGTGACGGGGAAGCCGGCCGGATCGCGATGCGCGGGGTCGCGGAACTCGCCGCGGCGGCACTGGTGCGGGCCGGGCGCGAAGGCACCGTGACCGTGCCGACCGGTTCCGGGGTGCTGCGGCTGCCGACCCTGGGCGCGTTCGTCGTGGGGGACGCGACTCGGGCGCAGGTCACCGGGGGCGCGGACGAGGGCTTCACGGTCCGGGTCGGAGAGCGGGCGCACACCGTGGGCCGCAAGTCCGGTGCGGATCCCGCCTGGTGGGCCCGGCACCGGTTCGAACTGCCGGGCTGGGCCGTCGCTCTGGAGGACACGGACCCCTGGCGGGACGCCCACGGCTACCCCGTGCGGACGCGGTTGTCCCCCGCGGCGGCCGAGGAGTGGCGCGACCATCTCGCCGCCGCGTGGGAGTGGATCCGGCGTGAACTGCCCGCGTACGCACCCGGACTCGCCGCGGGCCTGAACATCGTGACCCCGTTGCGGGAGTCCGCCACGGGCGCGGACATCAGCTCGGCGGCCCGGGACGCCTTCGGCGCGGTCGGCATCGCCCGGCCGGACACACCTCAGACCCTGGCGTGTCTGCTGGTCCACGAGTTCCAGCACGTCAAGCTCGGCGCCGTACTCGATCTCATGGACCTCTACGACCCCACCTGCGAGCAGCTCTTCTACGCCCCCTGGCGTCCGGATCCACGCCCGCTGGAGGGGCTGTTGCAGGGGACGTACGCGCACATCGCCGTCGTCGACTACTGGCGCGCCCTCCGACGGACCGCGGAGGGCACCGAGGCGCGCGAGGCCGAAGTCCGGTTCGCCCGGTGGCGCGAGCAGACCGCAGAGGCGGTGGACACGCTGGCCGGCTCCGGAGCTCTGACAGAACTGGGCGAGCGATTCGTGTCGGCCATGGGGGAGACCGTGTCGGCACGGCTGACGGACCCGGTGCGCCCCGACGCGCTGATCAGCGCCCGCAGGACAGCGGCGGACCACAAGGGACGCACGGTGCCGGGGAGTTGACTGAGGCCCCGGCATATCGGCGGCCCACAGTCGACTTCGCCGTACCGTTCCGCTGATGAGGCGCTGGTTCCTACACTGAAGCTCCGTCGGCGGCGTATCGGGGGTATTCGTGCGAGGGGACTCAGAGGACCCCAGGAATGGGCGGCCGTACTTTTTCCTCAGTTACGCGCATACACCGCGCAACGACTCCGAGATCGCCGGGCCCAACGCATGGGTGAAGAAGCTGTACGACGGCCTGTGCGCGCACATCCTGGAGATGACGTCGTTACCGGTGGGCGCCAGGGCCGGCTTTCTGGACCAGGGGATCGCGCTGGGAACGCGGTGGACGGACGAGTTGTCGGAGAATCTCGCCCGCTGCCAGGTGTTCGTGCCGCTGTACTCGCCCCGGTACTTCATCAGCGAACAGTGCGGTCGTGAGTGGTGGGCGTTCTCGCAGCGGGAGATCTACCGCCGCACTCTTCGCGGGGAATCGCGCGAGAGCGCCATCGTCCCGGCGTTATGGGTTCCCGTCGAACTCGCCCAGCTTCCCCAGGTGGCCAAGGACCTGCAGTTCCAGCACGGGGACTTCGGGGACGACTACGCCGCGGAGGGGTTCTACGGGCTGACCAAGCTCAGCTATCTCAAAGACCAGTACGAACTCGCCGTCTACCGGCTGGCACAGCGGATCGTGCGCGCCAGCAGGGCCGTAAACCTGGAGGAGGGGCAGGTCTACCGGCAGTACGAGTCGCTGCCCAGCGCCTTCGGCGACGGCGCTCACCCGCCCGAGTTCGACGTCACGGTGATCGCCCGCTCCCGGTCGGACCTGCCGCCGGGCCGGGTGCCCGACTACTACGGGGACACCCCGCTCGAGTGGAATCCCTACCACCCGGTGTCGACGCGCTCGCTCGCGGAACACGCCGCCGACCTTGTCAGGGCCATGAACTACCGGGTCACCGTCAGCGACTTCGAGAACGAGGCCGACCGCCTCCTCACCATGGGCCCGCCCACCGCGCCCGCCCTGCTGCTGCTCGACCGGTGGGCCCTCAACTCCCCGCGCGTGAAGGAACTCATGGCGCAACTGGCCGAGCAGCAGCGGCCCTGGATCAGCGTGCTGATCCCCCAGCACAGGGACGACGCGATCTCCCCGGAGCGGGACCGGCAGTTGCAGGAGCTCACCGACCGGGTGCTGGCCGCACGCCAGTTGGTCGGTTCGGGCCACCGCTCGTCCGGTGGTGCCATACGCACCCTCGAAGCCTTCCAGCTCGAACTCCAGAAGGCCGTACGGCAGGCGGTCAACTACTACGAGTCACATGCGAGGACCTATCCGCCGAAGGGGCCACCCATCGATCCCCCGCGGCTGCCCAGGCTGGGACACCACGTCTGAGCGCGAGGCCGGGACACCCGCGCGGACCCGCCCGCGGGACCCGGCACGTACGGCACGAGGGAAGAGCAAGGCCGACACAGCGGAGGGCGCCATGACCGAGAACCGCAAGGGTTCAGTGATCACCTTCTACTCGTACAAGGGCGGTACCGGCCGGACGATGGCCCTCGCCAACGTGGCCTGGATCCTGGCCGCCAACGGCTACCGCGTGCTCGCTGTCGACTGGGACCTCGAAGCCCCGGGCCTGCACAGGTTCTTCCACCCGTTCCTGAAGCCCTCCTTACTGCGGGCCACTCCGGGCCTGGTCAACCTGATCGACGACTACCGCCGCGAGGCACTGCGTGACCTGCCCGACCGCGAACCGGACTGGCACCGCCGCTACGCCCGGGTGCGCCCCCACGCCATCTCCCTGGAGTGGAACTTCCCGGAGCCCGGCAGCCTGGACTTCCTGTCGGCGGGCATGCGCCACCGCGACTACCCGATCGTCGGCAACATGGACTGGGACAGCTTCTACAGCAGCTACGGCGGCGGTCAGTTCTTCGACGCGATGCGCTCGGACATGGAGCGGTACTACGACTTCACCCTGATCGACAGCCGTACCGGCCACAGCGACCTCGCCGACATCTGCACCGTGCAGATGCCCAGCACCCTGGTGGTCTGCTACACACTCAGCGACCAGAGCATCGAGGGCGCCGCCGCGGTCGCCCAGGACATCGAGGAGCGCTACGGCGACAAAGGGATCCGCATCCTGCCGGTCGCCATGCGCATCGACGACGGCGAGAAGGACAAGGTCGACGCCGGACGCGCACTGGCCCGTGAGCGCTTCGACGGCCTGCCCAGCGGCATGGACCCCGAGGAACTCACCGCCTACTGGGGTTCGGTGGAGATTCCCTACCGCCCCTACTACGCCTACGAGGAGATCCTCGCCCCCTTCGGTGACCCGCCCAAGGTCGCCAGTTCCATGCTGACCGCCTGCGAGCGGCTGACCTCCGTCGTCACCGCCGGCCGGGTGACCTCCCTGCCGCCCCTCAACGAGGTCAAGCGCAACCAGTACGTCTCGGCCTACACCCGCCGCCGCCCCCTGCCGCCGTCGAAACTGCTGCTCCAGTACGTCTCCGAGGACCGGATGTGGGTGGACTGGCTGGAGGCGGTGCTGCGCGAGGCGCGCTTCGAGGTGGCCTCCCAGGACGTGCGGTCGATGACGACCCTGGAGGTCGGCGCGGAGGCGCTGGCCGGCGGCTCGCAGCGGGTGCTCGCCGTGGTCTCCCCCGCCTTCCTCGGTTCCCGGACGGCCCAGGCCGCCTGGGAGGCCACGGTGCACTCGGGCGGCCCGAACCAGCACCAGCCGGTCGCCCTGCGGGTCGGGGACGTACAGCAGATTCCGTACGCGAACCGGGGCAGCACCATCGATCTGGCCCGGCTGGACGAGGAGACGGCGGCGACCCAGCTGCTCACCGGTCTGGGCCGGCCCAGCTCGCCGCAGCCGGCCGCCCACCCGCACGGCGCGCGCTTTCCCAACAGCAGCACGAGCGTGTCCAACGTCCAGCCCCGCTATCCGTTCTTCACCGGCCGCTCCTCGATCCTGGAACAGGTGCGCCGCCAGTTCGTCACCGGCGCGTCCGGGGGGCGGCTGCCCCAGGTGCTGCACGGGCTCGGCGGGGTGGGCAAGACCCAGCTGGCGCGCGAGTACGCCAACCGCTTCAAGCCCGACTACGACCTGGTGTGGTGGGTGGACGCCGAACAGCCCGACCTGGTCGCGCCCAAACTCGCCGACCTCGGCCGACGGCTCGCCCCGGGCATCGGCGACGACGTGTCCGAGGCCGCCGTGGCCGCGCTTCAGGCCCTGCGGGCCGGCCACCCGTACAAGCGCTGGCTGCTGGTCTTCGACAACGTCGAGGACCTGGACGACGTGCTGAACCGCTTCAGCGACCAGACCGGCCCGATCCCCGACGACGTCTACGGCCACCTCCTGGTCACCACCCGCACCAAGCCGGCCTCGACCCAGGTCCGGACGGTGGAGGTCGAGGTCTTCACCCGGGAGGAGAGCGTCGAGCACCTCACCGGACGGGTGCCGGGACTGCGCGAGGAGGACGCGGCCCTGGTGGCCGACGCGGTCGGCGACCTGCCCCTGGCGATCGAGGTCGCGGCGGCCTGGCTGGCCACGACGGCCACGCCCGTGGGGGAGTACATCGAGCAGCTGCGTGAGCAGAGCACCCAGGTGCTGTCGGTCCAGGCCGCCGTCAACGCCGTGGAGTACCCGTCCTCCGTGGGCGCGACCTGGAACATCTCCGTCACCCGGCTGCGTCACGAGTCACCCGCGGCGGCCCGGCTGCTCGAACTGTGCAGCTTCCTGTCCGCCGAGCCGATCTCGATGGCCCTCGTCGGCAGCGACGCGATGATCAGGGCGCTGCTGCCCTACGACAAGGACCTGCGCGCGAGGTACATGCTCGGCAAGGTCACCCAGGCGCTCAACAGGTTCGCGCTGGCCAAGGTGGACGCCACCGACAACTCCATCCAGGTGCACCGGCTGGTGCAGGCCGCGGTGCGCGACAGCATGGACCCGCAGGTCGCCGAGGACACCGTCCACGAGGTCCACCGCATCCTCGCCGCCATACGGCCCTCCGAGGACGCGGTGGACGATCCCGCCAAGTGGCCCGAGTTCGAGGTGATCTGGCCGCACCTCGTCCCCTCCAACATCCGCGAGTGCGCGGAGGAGGAGCCCCGGCAGCTGATGGTGGACCGCATGCGCTACCTGTGGAAGCGCGGCGAACTGCATCTCGCCCGCACCCTGGGTTCCCAGCTCGACGAGTTCTGGAGCACCGAGTTCCCGGACTCCAACGACGAGCAGATACTCAACCTCCGCTTCGAGCTGGCCAACATCCTGCGCTCCCAGGGTGAGTACCAGGCCGCCCGGGAGATGGACGAGGACACCCTGGCCCGGCAGCGAAGGCTCCTCGACGAGGGCCACCCGTCCCTGCTCATCACATCCGGCAACGTGGCCGCCGACCTGCGGGCGCTCGGCCGCTTCAACGAGGCGCTGGAGCTGGACCAGCGCAACTACAACGGATTCCGCGAGATCTTCGGCGAGGACCACTCCCGAACCCTCCGCTCCGCCAACAATCTGGCCATCGACCACCGCCTCACCGGGGACAGCGAGGCCGCCCGGCGGCTCGACGAGGACACCGTGCGCCGGCGCACCGCGCTGGTCGGCCCGCTGCACCCCTACACACTCACCACCCGCAGCCACTACGCCCGCGACCTGAGGGAACTCGGCGAGTACGACGAGTCGGTGGAGATCCTGCGGCAGGTGCGCGAGCTCTTCGGCCAGGTGCTCAACCCCTACGTGCCGGAGGTGCTGCGGGTCGACAAGAGCCTCGCCGTGTCCCTGCGCAAGGCCGGCCGGTCCGCGGAGGCGCTGCAGCTGAGCGAGCAGACCTGGGAGACCCACACCCGCTACCGCGACCGGTACGGCCGCTCCATTCCCGAGGAACTGGCCTGTCAGCTCAATCTCGCCGCCGACTACCTCGCCACCGATCCCGAGCAGGGTGCTGCGCGGGCCGTACGGCAGGTCGAGGAGGTGCTGGAGGGGTACCGGAACTCCTTCGGCCCCGACCACCCGTTCACGATGTTCTGCATCAACAACCTGGCGACCTACCACCGGGCCCTCGGCGATGCGCAGAAGGCCGCGGAACTGGCCGAACTGGCCCACACCGCCCTCGCGGCGGCCCTCGGCGGCGATCACCCGGCCACTCTGAGCGCGGGGGCCAGCCTGGCCAACGCGCTGGCCGACCTCGGTCGCCTCGAAGAGGCCGAGCACTGGGAGCGGCTGGCTCTGACCGGGCTGCGCGCCCGGCTCGGGCCCACCCACCCCGATGTCCTCAGCAGCATGGCCAACCTGGCGATCACCCTCCGCGACCTGGGCCGGGACAAGGAGGCCACCCGACTCCACCAGGAAGCGGAGACCGATCTGATCCAGCGGCTGGGCGAGACCCATCCGCTCAGTCAGGCAGCGACCGCATGGCAGCGGATCGATCGGGATCTGGAGCCGCAACAGGTGTGATCCGGGATGGTGCGGGGCGGGGGGTCCCGCGCTGTCCTGGACCGGTGCCGACGCCGCGGCCGTCGTGGACGGGTGTCGATGCCGCGGCCGTCGTGGACGGGTGTCGATGCCGCGGCCGCCGTGGACGGGTGTCGATGCCGCGGCCGCCGTGGACGGGTGTCGATGCCGCGGCCGCCGTGGACGGGTGTCGATGCCGCGGCCGTCGTCACCCGTCGAGTCGGGCGGCCCAGCCGATGATGCGGGTCATCACGCGCAGTGCCCCGAAGTGGGCGGCGCCGCGTTCCACCTCGACGCGGGCCCCTGGGATGTGGCGGCCGAGCCAGCGGGTGTGTTCCACCGGGGCGAAGATGTCCTCCTCGCCGTGCCAGAGAAAGACGGGGGCGTCGATGCCCGACAGCTCGAAGCCCCAGCCGGTACTGAACGCCATGACGTCGTCCACCCAGCCGTCGGCGGAACTGCGCAGGCCCTCGGCGAAGTTGCGCTCCAGCATGGCCTGGATGCCGGCGTCCGCGAAGATCCGGCGGTCCGACTCGGGCAGCCCGCTGCGCATCTCGGCGACGGAGGCCGCCGGATCGGCGCGGATCGTCAGTGAGCGTCTTCCCAGCGTGGCGGTGAGCCGGTGCCGGCCCGCGGCCGCGTTGACGTAGGCATGGACATTGGCCTCGGTCATGCCGTCGAACCAGTCGAGGTCCGCGGCGTCCTGAGGGGCGAGCCCGACCAGGGCGCCGACCCGTGCGGTGCGCTCGGGGAGCAGTGCCGCGCAGGCGAGCGCGTGCGGGGCTCCGCCTGAGCGGCCCACCACTCCGAACCGGCCGATGCCCAGCGCGTCGGCAATCAGGCGCACGTCCTCGGCCGCCGCGCTCACCGTACGGCCGAGGCTGCGGTCCGAACCACCGTATCCGGGGCGGTCGAAGGTGATCAGCCGGATTCCCATGCGGTAGAGCACCGACGGCCGCGGGGCGGGGCCGAGCCTGCTGCCCGGGGTGCCGTGCAGCAGGAAGACCGGGCGGCCTTTCGGATCGCCCCGCTCCTCGACCGACAGCCGCCGCCCGTCCCTCGTGCATACAGTCCGCGCCATCGACAGTCCCCCCACGGCCGGCGTTCCCGTGACTTTCGGCAACAGACCAACCGGCACCGGTCAGTATGCAGACCGGAACCCCCCGGAGTCATGACGTCGGATCACACCGCCATCAGCGGAGCGTCCTCCCGCCACTTGAGGATCTTGTCGAAGCTCACCACGGCGCCGCGGCCCGGCTTGTTGCCGATCTGGACGTGGTCGGCGAGTTCCTGGATGAGACCGAGGCCCCGGCCGCTCTCCGCCTCCACGGGGGTGGGGCGGGGCCGCACCGGCGGGAAGCCCGGGCCGGAGTCGGTGACCTCGATACGGCACTTCTCGCCGTCGAGGTAGGCGGTGACCCGGTAGGCCGCCGTGGAGTCCTGCCGCCCGCTCTCCCCGCCGTGCTCCACCGCGTTGGCACAGGCCTCGCTGAGGGCGAGGGAGAGGTCGTAGGAGACGTCCGGGTCCACGCCCGCGGTCTCCATGGTGCCGAGCAGCAGACGCCGGGCGAGGGGAACGCTCGCAGCCTCGCGCCGCAAATGGAGTGACCACCAGATGCTCATGCTCCAGCCTCCTGGCTGCGGCTCGACATACCGTTACGTATTGCCGCGCGCGCCCCGGTGTAAGCACATCGTTGACGTGATGCCGCCCATATGGGCGATGCGTTGGGCATAACGAACGGTGTATGTGGGGCAGCTCGCACCAGAAGTGACCTTCCGGTCGTACACCCCGTACGTCATCTTGTGGACCTGCCGTATGGCGCTCATAAGCCCAGTGCGATGATGAGCCCGCCATGACTGCCCCCCACGCGCGTTCCGGAGGAGATCTCCGGGTTCTGCGGGCCGCGGTGTTCGCCGCGGTCTGCGTCGTGCTGGCCGCGGCCGGTCACTCGATCGCCTCCTGCGCCACGGTTCCGCTGTGGACGCTCGGGGCGGGGTTCGTCGGGGTCGTTCTCCTCGTGGCACCTCTCGCCGGGCGCGCGCGCTCGCTGCCGGGGATCGCGACGCTGCTCACGGTCGGACAGACCGTGCTGCACGTGCTCTTCGGGCTCGGCCAGCACGGCACGGCCACGATGACGATGTCGTCGGTGCCGCCGGCGTCCGACACCGCTCTGGTCCAGCAGGCCGCGCGGCTGCTGTGCGGGACCACCGCCGCCGCGATCAGCCCGGCGCAGGCACAGAAGGTCCTCACCGAGGCGCGGCTGTACCCCGGGACGACCGGGGTGACGCACCATCCGGCCGAGGCCATGGCCGGCACCTCCGTGTGGCCGTCCCTGCCGATGATCCTCGGACACGTCCTCGCGGCCGTCGCCGCCGGGTGGCTGCTGCGGCACGGGGACCTGGCGCTACTACGGCTCGCCGAACTGTCCACCTGCTCGGCGCATTCCGTCGCCGAAGGAGCGCTCGTACGGTCCCTGCGCGGGGCGCTCGCGCTGGTACGTGCCCTGCGTGCGGGGCTGCCGGGGGCGCCTGACGCCGGGCCGCGCGCCCCGCTGACGGCGTCGCTCGCACCGCCCCGACCGCGTACGGCGGCACTCCAGCACACGGTGATCCGGCGCGGCCCACCGGCAGCCGCCGGACTCCTTCTCGCCGCCTGACGCGACGCGACCACCACTCCACTCCCTGAAGGACATGGATGAGGACCGCCGTCGTGCGGCACGCGCGTGTGCGCACGCGCATCCCTCGTCACAGGTATCCCTCTCGAAGCGGAGTGCTCTTCATGAAGGCTTCTCGTCTCGCCGCCACCGGTGCCGTCGCCGCCACCGCCGTCGTCATCCTGTCCTCACCCGCCTTCGCACACGTCAGCGTGCAGGCCGAGGGCACCGCCGCCAAGGGCGGTTACGCGGTCGTGGACTTCAAGGTTCCCAACGAGCGCGACAACGCCTCCACCACCAAGCTCGAGGTCACCTTGCCGGCCGACCACCCGCTGGCCTCCGTCATGCCGGAGCCGATGCCGGGCTGGAAGATCGAGGTCACCAAGTCCAAGCTCGCCAAGCCGCTCACCCTGCACGGCGAGCAGATCACCGAGGCCGTCTCCAAGGTCACCTGGACCGCCACCGGCAAGGACGGCGGCATCCGGCCCGGCTACTTCGAGAAGTTCCCGGTCTCCGTCGGCGCCCTGCCTGAGGACGCCGACGAACTGGTCTTCAAGGCGGTCCAGACGTACTCCAACAAGGAGGTCGTGCGCTGGATCGAGGTCCAGGAGGACGGCGCGGAGGAGCCCGAGACGCCGGCTCCCGTGCTCGCCCTGTCAGCGGCCTCCGAGAACGGACACCACGGCTCGACGGCCGCCGAGGAAGCGGACGCCAAGACCGAGAACGCCGCCGCGAGCACCGGGTCCGAGGACGGCGACAGCAGTGACACCACCGCCCGCGTCCTCGGCGTGGTCGGCATCGTCGTCGGCGCGCTGGGCGTGGCCTACGGCGTGCTCGCCGGCCGCCGGCGCAGCGACGCCTGACCCTGTTCCCGCGGGACGCGCGCCGGGGTCCGTACGACCCCGGCGCGCACCGGAAAACTTACATCTGGGACATTTTGATATGCGCAAGAAGATGTTCGCCGCGGCCGCGCTGGTCGCCGCCGCCACCCTGACCCTCTCCGCCTGCGGCAGCGGCGACGACAGCGGCTCGCCCGTCTCCGTGGTCTCGGAGGAGGCCGGCTCGGACAAGGCGGCCACCGTCCTCGACCAGCCGTTCGAGAAGCCGGACCTGGTCCTCACCGACACCAAGGGCGGGAAGTACGACCTGCGCAAGGAGACGAAGGGCAGGCCGACGCTGATCTACTTCGGCTACACCCACTGCCCCGACATCTGCCCGCTGACGATGAACAACATCGCCGTCGCGAAGAAGCAGCTGCCCAAGTCCGAGCAGGACAAGCTGACCGTCGTCTTCGTCACCACCGACCCGGCCCGCGACACCCCCGCCGAACTCGGCAAGTGGCTCAAGGGCATCGACACCCAGTTCGTGGGCCTGACCGGCGACTTCGCCACCATCCAGGCGAGCGCCCGCACCCTCGGCATCTCCATCGAGCCGACCCACAAGGACAAGAAGACGGGCAAGACCGTCTCGGTGCACGGCACCCAGGTCGTCGCCTTCTCCCCGAAGACCGACCAGGGATACGTCCTCTACGGCGAGGACGCCACCGTCGACGACTACACCAAGGACCTGCCCAAGCTGATCAAGGGGCAGAACCCGTGAAACGTCCGCCCACGGGGCTCGCCGCCCTGACGGGGGCGGCTCTGCTGCTGGCCGGCTGTGCGGACTCCGGCGCCTCCTCGGGAGGCCTCAGCGTCTCCGGCGCCTACATCCCGCAGCCCGTCTCCGCCGACATGGCCGCCGGGTACCTGACCATCTCCAACCCGGGCTCGTCGAAGGACGAGCTGACCTCGGTCACCAGTGACGACGGCGAGGTCACGATGCACGAGACCACCGGCGGCGCGATGGAGCAGGTCACCCGCCTGCCCGTCCCGGCCCACGGTCAACTCGTGTTCAAAAGCGGTGCCAACCATCTGATGTTCGAGAAGCTGAAGCAGACTCCGAAGCAGGGTGGGACGGTCACCGTCGAACTGCACTTCGCCAAGTCCGACCCCGTCGTCGTGAAGATGCCGGTGAAGTCGGCGACGTACGTCCCCAAGACCGGACACTGAGGGAGGGACCACCTTGACGCAGACCATCGCCCCCCGCGTCCGGACCCTGGTACTGCTGCTCCTGGCCGCGTGCGGCCTGCTGCTGACCACGGCCGGGCCGGCATCGGCGCACGCCGCGCTCACCGGCAGCGACCCCCAGCAGGGGGTGGTGGTCGACAAGGCGCCCGACCAGGTCTCGCTGACCTTCTCCGAGAAGGTCGCCCTGTCGAACGACTCGCTGCGGGTCCTCGACCCCAAGGGCAAGGCCGTCCAGCAGGGCAAGCCGTCCGAGGTCAGCGGCACGACGTACGCCGTGAAACTCCACAGCGGGCTGCCCGACGGCACCTACACCGTCACCTACCAGGTCGTCTCCGCCGACAGCCATCCCGTCGCCGGTGCCTTCACCTTCTCCATCGGCGCGCCCTCCGTCACCTCCGTCTCCGTCTCCGGGGACACCGCGGGCGGCGGGGTCGTCGGCTGGCTGTACGGCTTCGGGCGGTACATGTCGTACGCCGGCTTCATCGTGCTGGTCGGCGGCGCCGCCTTCGTGCTCGGCTGCTGGCAGCGCGGCGCCGGAGTACGGCCCATGCAGCGGCTCGTCGTCGGCGGCTGGCTCACGCTCACCGCGGCCACCCTGCTGCTGCTCCTGCTGCGCGGCTCCTACACGGGCTCCGGGAAGGTCGGGGACATCTTCGACCTGGACCTGCTCGGAAACGTCCTCCAGACCAAGGCGGGCGCGGCCCTCGTCTCCCGGCTGCTGCTGCTCGCGGCGGCGGCCCTGTTCATCTCCGTGCTCTTCGGGGCCTATGACAAGCGCGAGGACGAGGAGAAGCGGGACCTCACCTTCGGGCTCGCGATCGGCGGGACCGTCGTCGCGGCCGGGCTCGCGGCGAGCTGGGCGATGGCCGAGCACGCCTCGGTCGGCCTCCAGGCGGGCATCGCGATGCCCGTCGACGTCGTCCACCTGCTGGCCGTCGCCGTCTGGCTCGGCGGGCTGACCGCGCTGCTCGTCGCGCTGTACCGCTCCGAGGCGCCGGTCGAGTCGGCCGCCGTACGACGGTTCTCCCAGGTCGCCTTCGGCAGCGTCGTCGCGCTGGTCGCG
The DNA here is from genome assembly GCF_049739545.1 of Streptomyces sp. SLBN-8D4. Classification (NCBI taxonomy): domain Bacteria; kingdom Bacillati; phylum Actinomycetota; class Actinomycetes; order Kitasatosporales; family Streptomycetaceae; genus Streptomyces; species Streptomyces sp. SLBN-8D4. Next base: position 5,000,402 of record NZ_JBMGQC010000001.1, on the reverse strand, counting down.
ACCGGCGTCTACCAGTCCTGGCGGCAGCTCGGCTCCTGGTCGGCGTTCACCGAGACCCGGTACGGGCAGCTGCTGCTGGTCAAGATCGGGCTGGTGGCGCTGCTGGTCGGCATCGCGTTCATCTCCCGGAGGTGGACGGCGCAGCTCGCGGACACGGTCGTACAGCGGAGCAAGCGGGTGCACCAGAAGGAGCGGGTCACCGCGAGTGCCTCCGGCTCCGGCAAGTCCAAGGGGGCCGGTTCCAAGAGTGCGGGTGACTCCAAGCGGGCCGCTCAGCTCGCCCGGCAGCAGGCCGCCATGGACACCGCGCGGCAGAAGCGGACACGGGACGCCGATCCGAACCGGTTCGGGCTGCGGCGCTCGGTGCTCGCCGAGGCGGGGGTCGCGGTCGTCCTGCTGGCGGTCACGACCGTGCTGACGCAGACCGAGCCCGGCCGTACGGAGCAGGACGCCAAGGCGGCCAAGGCGGCCTCCTCCTCGTCCTCCTCGTCCTCCTCGTCCTCGACGGCCGGGTCCGGGGCGGTGACCCTGGACATGTCCTTCGACACCGGCGGCACGGACGGCAAGGGCGTCGTGACGGTCGACTTCGACCCCGCGCGCGTGGGCGGCAACGAGATGCACGTCTACGTCCAGCGGCCCAACGGCCGAGCCTTCGACATCCCCGAGGTGAAGGTCGCCCTCACCCTGGAGGCCAAGAAGATCGGGCCGCTCGCCGTCACCCCCGACCGCATCACCACGGGCCACTGGTCGGCGAGCAACGTGCAGATCCCCATGGCGGGCGACTGGAAGGTCGCCGTGACCGTGCGGACCTCCGACATCGACCAGACGACCGTCTCCAAGAACGCGCAGATCGGCTGAACCGCACCATGGCTGAACAGTCCCTTCCCGTCGTCGACGAAGGCGCCGCCACGGAAGACAGGCCCGCTTCGGGGCAGGGCATCTCACGCCGGGCCCTGCTCGGCACCGCCGGCGCCACCGGGCTCGTCCTCGGCGCCACCGGCGGAGCCGTGGGGTACGCCGCCGCACCCGCCGGGGCGACTCCGCTGACCTCGGTCGGCAGCGACGAGGTGATGTTTCACGGGAAACATCAGCCCGGCATCACCGACGGCCTCCAGGCCCGCGGCCATCTCGTCGCCTTCGACCTCGCGGCAGGGGCCGGTCGCAAGGAGGCCTCCGCACTGCTGCGCCGCTGGTCGGAGACGGCTCGGCGGCTGATGGCCGGGGAGGCCACCGGGTCCCACGACACGGATGTCGCCCGGGACGCCGGACCCTCCTCACTGACGCTGACCTTCGGCTTCGGGCACAGCTTCTTCTCCCGCACCGGGCTGGAGAAGCAGCGTCCCGTCGCCCTCGATCCCCTGCCCGACTTCTCCTCCGACCAGCTCGACAAGGCCCGCAGCAACGGCGACCTGTGGGTGCAGATCGGCGCCGACGACGCCCTGGTCGCCTTCCACGCCTTGCGCGCGGTCCAGAAGGACGCGGGCAGCGCGGCGAAGGTCCGCTGGCAGATGAACGGCTTCAACCGCACCCCGGGAGCCACGGCCCACCCCATGACGGCCCGCAACCTCATGGGCCAGCTGGACGGCACACGCAATCCGAAGCCTGGCGAGTCCGACTTCGACCAGCGCGTCTTCGTCCCCGGATCCGGTACGCCCGCGTGGATGGCGAACGGCTCCTATGCGGTCGTACGACGGATTCGGATGCTGCTGGACGACTGGGAGAAGTTGTCCCTGGGGACCCAGGAGGCCGTCATCGGGCGCCGGAAGGCGAACGGCGCGGCCCTCTCCGGGGGCACCGAGACGACCGCGATGGACCTGGAGAAGACCGACGCCAAGGGCGATCTGCTCGTCCCGGTCAACGCCCACGCCCGGATCACCCGGCCCGACCAGAACGGGGGCGCGGCCATCCTGCGCCGCCCGTTCTCGTACCACGACGGCATCGACGCGGACGGCGCGCCGGACGCGGGGCTGCTGTTCGTCTGCTGGCAGGCGGACCCGCTGCGCGGCTTCGTCCCCCTGCAGCGCAAACTCGACCGCGGCGACGCGCTCTCCCAGTACATCCGGCACGAGTCGAGCGGCCTGTTCGCGGTGCCGGGCGGGGCGGCGCAGGGGGAGTACGTGGGGCAGCGGTTGCTGGAGGGGTGAGAGGGCGGGCCCGGTGGGGTGCAGGGGGTGCGCTGCGTGGGCCGCGGTGGCTGGGCGGACCGGGTCACGCGAACGCCCCGTGCGGCCCCTTGGTCACGCCGTTTCACCCCGCGGAGGGGCACTCTTGAGACAGGTGGGTCCCGTTCCACAAGGGCCATTAGGGTGAGGTCATGCCAGCGAGCTATGCGTATCTCGGCCCTGAGGGGACCTTCACCGAAGTCGCGCTGCGGACGCTTCCCGAGGCGGCGACCCGGGAGCTGATCCCGTACGTGTCGGTGCAGTCCGCGCTGGACGCGGTGCGCACGGGCGAGGCCGAGGCCGCGTTCGTGCCCATCGAGAACTCGGTCGAGGGCGGCATCACGACCACGCTCGACGAGCTGGTCGCGGGCGCCCCGCTGATGATCTACCGGGAAGTACTGCTGTCGATCACCTTCGCGCTGCTGGTCAGGCCGGGTACCGGGCTCGCGGACATCAAGACGGTCTCCGCGCACCCGGCCGCCCAGCCGCAGGTGCGCAACTGGCTGAAGACGCACCTCCCGGACGCCCACTGGGAGTCGGCCGCCTCGAACGCGGACGCGGCCCGGCTGGTCCAGGAGGGCCAGTACGACGCGGCCTTCGCCGGCGAGTTCGCGGCCGCCCGGTACGGCCTTGAGGCGCTGGAGACCGGCATCCACGACGCCGAGAACGCGCAGACGCGGTTCGTGCTGGTCGGCCGCCCGGCCCGGCCCGCCGCAGCTAGCGGAGCCGACAAGACCTCCGTCGTGCTGTGGCAGCGCGACGACCACCCCGGCGGACTGCGCGACCTGCTCGGCGAGTTCGCCACCCGCGGTATCAACCTGATGCTGCTCCAGTCCCGGCCCACGGGCGAGGGCATCGGCAACTACTGCTTCTGCATCGATGCCGAGGGCCACATCACCGACCGCCGGGTGGCGGAGGCGCTGATGGGGCTGAAGCGGATCTGCCGCGAGGTGCGGTTCCTCGGTTCGTACCCGCGTGCGGACAAGGACCCGGCGGACCTGCGGGCGCCGCTGGCCGGCACCTCGGACCAGGAGTTCATGGCGGCCTCGGACTGGGTGGCCCGGTGCCAGGACGGCCGCTTCTAACACCGGTCCTACCTGCAGATTTTAGTTATCCACAGGAGTTATCCACAGGCCCGCTTCTCGACCTGGGGACAAGTCGACAACAAAAGGTGACCCTGTCGACAAATCGGCCCTCAGGACCCATCCGTGTCCACGCACGCGCGCGTCACCCTTCGTCCACTGTTTTCCTTTAGGCAATCCTTTGGGGTGACCACTTTCCACTCGAAAGTAGGGGTAAGGGTGGGTTTGCACAGGGAATCCTCAGCGTGACCCCCAGGTTTCGGAGTGATCAATTCCGAAATCCACAGACCCTCCGCACACCCTGTGGATAACTTTTTGAGGAGTGTGGATTCCTGTGGACAACCGCATGCCAAGTCCCGCTCTCCACAAGGGAGTCGAGTCAACAGGACTACGCGCACATGCCTCGCCCCGGGGACCTTGAGCACCTTTCATTGACACGCTCCGCAATTCGCCCATAACGGTACGTAAGACATGATTCGGTACGGCACGGAATAGTGAGTCGTGTGCCGTATCCCCGCACCGGTAGCCTTGACCGCGTGATTGACCTTCGCCTGCTCCGTGAGGACCCCGACCGAGTGCGCGCCTCCCAGCGCGCCCGTGGAGAGGACGTCGCCCTCGTCGACGCCCTCCTGTCTGCCGACGAGCGGCGCAGGTCGTCCGGCGTCCGCTTCGACGAGCTGCGATCCGAGCAGAAGTCGCTCGGCAAGCTCATCCCCAAGGCCTCCGGTGACGAGAAGGCCGAGCTGCTGAAGAAGGCAGGTCAGCTCGCCGCCGACGTCAAGGCCGCCGACGCGGAGCAGCACGAGGCCGACGAGGAGACCAAGCGCCTCCTGCTCCAGCTCGGCAACCTCGTCCACCCCGACGTCCCCGTCGGCGGCGAGGAGGACTTCGTCGTCCTGGAGACGCACGGCACCATCCGCGACTTCGGCGCCGAGGGCTTCGAGCCCAAGGACCACCTGGAGCTCGGCGAGGCGCTGGGCGCCATCGACGTCGAGCGTGGTGCCAAGGTGTCCGGCTCGCGCTTCTACTACCTGACCGGTGTCGGCGCGCTCCTGGAGCTGGCCCTGGTCAACGCGGCGATCGCGCAGGCCACCGAGGCCGGCTTCACCCCGATGCTCACCCCCGCGCTGGTCCGCCCGCGCGCCATGGAGGGCACCGGCTTCCTCGGCCAGGCCGCGGAGAACGTCTACCACCTCGAGAAGGACGACTACTACCTGGTCGGCACCTCCGAGGTCCCGCTCGCCGCGTACCACATGGACGAGATCCTGGACGCGGACAAGCTGCCGCTGCGCTACGCCGGCTTCTCGCCGTGCTTCCGCCGCGAGGCCGGCACCTACGGCAAGGACACCCGGGGCATCTTCCGCGTGCACCAGTTCGACAAGGTCGAGATGTTCTCGTACGTCGCCCCCGAGGACGCGGAGAACGAGCACAAGCGGCTCCTGGACTGGGAGAAGCAGTGGCTGACCGGTCTTGAACTGCCCTTCCAGGTCATCGACGTGGCCTCGGGCGACCTCGGCTCCTCGGCCTCCCGCAAGTACGACTGCGAGGCGTGGATCCCGACCCAGGGCAAGTACCGCGAGCTGACCTCGGCCTCCAACTGCGACGGCTTCCAGGCCCGCCGCCTGTCCGTGCGCATGCGCGACGGCAAGAAGGTCCAGCCGCTGGCCACGCTCAACGGCACGCTGTGCGCCGTACCGCGCACCATCGTGGCGATCCTGGAGAACCACCAGCTGGCCGACGGCTCGGTGCGGGTGCCCGAGGTGCTGCGTCCGTACCTGGGCGGCCGGGAGCTGCTGGAGCCGGTCGCCAAGTGAGCCTGCCCTTTCCGTACCGGCTGATCGCGACCGACCTCGACGGGACGCTCCTGCGCTCCGACGAGTCGGTCTCGCAGCGCACCCGTGACGCGCTCGCCGCGGCCACCGCGGCGGGCGCCGCCCACATCGTCGTGACCGGACGCGGCGTCCCGTGGACCCGGCACATCCTCGACGACCTCGGCTACGACGGTCTCGCCGTCTGCGGCCAGGGCGCACAGGTGTACCACGTCGGCGAGCACCGTCTGCTGACCTCGGTGACCCTGGACCGGCAGCTGGCCGGGGTGGCCCTCGCGAAGATCGAGGCGGAGGTCGGCCCGCTGTACCTGGCGGCCAGCCGTGACGGCCTCGACGGCGACGTGCTGGTCGGGCCGGGGTACGCGGTGACGGGCGCTCTGCCGTCGACGCCGTTCACGGACGCCTCGGACCTCTGGCTCGCCCCGCTGAACAAGATCTACATACAGCATCCGAAGCTGTCGGACGACGAGCTGGCCGAGGCGGCCCAGCGGGCCGCGGGCGGCTTCGTCACGGTCGCCATGTCGGGCGAGGGCATCGTCGAACTGCTCCCGCTGGGCCTGTCCAAGGCCACGGGCCTGTCCTTGGCCGCCCGCCGCCTGGGACTGAAGGCAGCGGACACGATCGCCTTCGGCGACATGCCCAACGACATCCCGATGTTCGCCTGGGCCTCGTACGCCGTGGCCATGGCGGACGCGCACGAGGAACTCAAGGCGGTGGCCGACGAGGTGACGTCCTCCAACGAGGAGGACGGAATCGCGGTGGTACTGGAGCGACTGCTCGGCTGACGCGTACGGGCCGTCCGCCTGGACGGCCCGCAGCTCGTCGTACGACAGCAGCGCCCGGACCGCACGGAGTTCAGCTGCGTCCGGAGCCGACGGTAATCCGGTGCGGTGGTCCGCTCGCTCTTCCGAACGGGCACGAAGCCGGCCCCCAGCTCGACTGCCACGGCGACACCGAGCAGAAAGCCCCGGGATTCGACCCCGCTTCTTGCTGTACTTGCGCCAAGAAGCCGGCAAAGTCCCAGTGACAACGTCTCGCGGAGGATGCACGAATCGAACGTGCGCGGGCTTTCCAGGCCCGACCACGGCTTAGCAAGCCGGTGCCTTACCACTCGGCCAATCCTCCGGGTGGGCGGCCTCACGCGAGAGCGACGTCGCGTGCTCGAAGCGGCCGCCCCGGGCGGTTCCTGCGGGTGGACTCCACGGTGGCGTAACTACACCGGAGTCCTCCGCGGGCTGCCCTGACGGGAGCTGGACGTACTGTCGTGCAGAGACGTCGTCCGGCTCCTCTCCCAGAACGTGGCGCCGGTGTGTCGTCCGGCGATGTGAACACAACCACTGTGCCTGTACGACGAGTTGGGCGCCACCGATTAAATGCGGCCGTGTGTTCGAGGCTACCGGCGCCGCCACCGCCGTCGGCGCTTGCTGAAGAACCACCCGGCGGGCGGCTCGTCGGAGCGCCAGGGCTGCGGTTCGGGCTCCTCGTCACGCCAGCGCGCCGCCAGCATCCGGGCGCGGGCAGACGGCTCGGTCGTCCCCGCGGACCGTATGAAGTCCTCGTCCAGAACGAGGTCGTCCCAGTCGTCTGCCATGCCCGTTCCCTTCGACTCGCAGCCGAACGTTCCCCTTTGTCCAGTCTGCCCGGACAACGGTGAAGTCCCCGTCAGTAAGCGGGACATCAGCGGTACGTCAGCGGCGCCTACTCCTCGCCCGCCAGCGTCAGCGACCGCAGCTTCTGTCCCGCGTACCAGGTCGCGAGGACGGTCACCACGACCAGCAGCACCGTGGCCGTCGGCAGTCCGACGTCCGAGGTGACCAGGTCCCCGCCCGCGACCTTGTGGGCCACGGCCAGCGACCACTGCTGGACGCTCAGGGTCCTCGCGCCGGCGACCAGGGAGCCGAACAGGGCCTCCCAGACCAGCGCGTAGACCAGACCGAAGACCACCGCGTGCCGGGACACCGTGCCCAGCAGCAGGAAGAGGGCCGCGTAGGCGATCGAGGAGACCAGCGCGGCCACCGTGTAGGCGACGGCGATCTGCTGGCCGTTGCCGTTGAGGATGAAGCCCGCGATCAGCGTCGGCAGCGCCGAGAACACCATCGTCACGGCGATCGCCACGATCAGCTTGGTGAAGATGATCGTCGGCCGCTTGAGCGGCTTGGACAGCAGGTACACCACCGAGCCGTCGTCGATCTCCGGGCCGATCGCGCCGGTGCCCGCGATGACGCCGATGATCGGCACCATGGTGGCGAGCGCGAGCCCGCCCAGCAGGTCGGAGGCGGTCTGGTCGTCGGCGCCGACCAGGGCGCGCACGATCACGGAGATCACGATCAGCAGCAGGGGCAGGGCGCCCAGGATGAGGGCCCGGCGGCGGCCGAGCAGGGCCCGGTAGGTGAGCCGGGCGACTGTGGGGTCGTACATCTTTGGGCCTCCTACGCCGCGACGAGATACGAGAAGACGGACTCGAGGGACTCGTCGGAGGGCGAGACCGTGAGCAGCCGGATGCCGTGGTCGCGCGCGACCTTGGGCAACAGCGCGGTGAAACGGCCGAAGTCGACGGCCTGGATGCGCAACGCGCCCTCCGCCAGGTCGACCTCGATGCCCGACGTCGACGGGTCGGCGATCAGCGCGGCCGCGAGGGCACGGTCGTCGCTGGAACGCACCAGGTAGCGGTGCGGACGGTCGGTCATCAGGCGGCGGATCTTGCGGAAGTCGCCACTGGCCGCGTGCCGGCCCGCGACGACCACCTCGATGTGCCAGGCGAGCTGCTCGACCTCTTCGAGGATGTGCGAGGAGAACAGCACGGTGCGGCCCTCGTCGCCCATGCGCCGCAGCAGATCCATGAGCTGCATCCGCTGGCGGGGGTCCATGCCGTTGAAGGGCTCGTCTAGCAGGAGCAGCGACGGGTCGTGGACCAGCGCGCTCGCCATCTTCACGCGCTGGCGCATGCCCTTGGAGTACGTAGAGATCTTGCGGTCCTGCGCGTACTCCATCTCGACCGTGGCCAGCGCCTGCTGGGCCGCCTTGGCACCGAGGCCGTGCAGCTCGGCGTTGGCGACGACGAACTCGCGGCCGGTGAGGAAGTCGTACATCGCCTCGCGCTCGGGGACGATGCCGATGTGCCGGTAGATGGCCTCGTTGCGCCACACCTGCTGTCCGTCGAGGGTGACGGTGCCGGTGGAGGGGGCGAGGAAGCCGCCCATCATGTTGATGAGGGTGGATTTTCCGGCGCCGTTGGGGCCCAGGAGGCCGGTGACGCCGGGGCCGATGGTCATGGTGATGTCGTTGACGGCGACCACGTTGCCGAACCAGCGGGAGACATGGTCGATCTGGAGCGTGGTCACAGTCCCACCTTCTTGTAGCGGCGCATCAGGAGGCCGTAGCACGCGGCGATCAGGCCGAGGACGGCCAGGACGTAGACCACGCCCTCGCCGTTCGACGGGCCGACCGCTCCCGGGAACGCCGAGTTCGCGCCGAGGAACGCGGACTGCAGTCCGTCGATGAGCGTGACCGGCGAGAACAGGCCGATCCACGGGACGGCACTGGAGCTGCCCTGGGCATCGGCGATGGCCTGCAGGGTGGAGACCGCGCCGTAGGAGATGGTCATGACGGCGATCACGGCAGCGATGCCGAAGCCGCGGCGCGGAGTGACCGACGCGATCACCAGGCCGATACCGGCGAAGAGGAGCGAGAGCAGCGCCACGGAGACGAGTCCCTGCCCGAACCCCTTGGTCTGGTCGGCGAAGTCCAGCTTGGCCAGGAGCGCGCCCACATAGAGCACGATCAGCGGGGCGGCCGTCAGGATGAACATCGCCGAAGCCAGCGCCGCGTACTTCGCGCGCACGTAGTCCGCCGTCTCGATGGGCCGCGAGAAGTACAGCGGCACGGTCTTGAAGCGCAGGTCGCGCGAGACGGACTGGGGTGCCTGCGAGGCGACGTACAGGCTGATGACGGCCTGCATGATGATCGCGTAGCGCGTGTAGTCGACGGGCAGGTCCTTCGCCTTCGTGGCGACCGCGACGGCCACCATGATGGCCGCGGGCACGCACATCACGACGAACAGCAGCATCGGCAGCACCTTGGACTTCACCGAGCGGCCGAGGCCGTAGGCGCCGCGCAGGGACTGCGAGTACAGCGAGCGGGTGGCGTAGGAACGGCCGAGGCGGGGCCCGTCGTACGTGCGGTAGCCGATGTTGTGGATGCGGGTCTGGTCGCCCGAGGGGACGGTGACCGGGTGCTCAACTGCCATGGCCGACGGCCTCCTTCCGCTGCTCGTCCTCGTTCGTGAAGACTTCCGAGATGTGGTGCCTGCGCTGCTCCATGCGGACCAGGCCGAGGCCGAGGTCGGCGACGACGTCCCGGACGACGTCGTAGGTCTCCTCGCCCTGTGCGGTCAGCAGCAGGATGTGGCCGGCGCCCGGCAGCCCGCTCTGGGAGTCGAGGACCTCGATCCCGCGCGCGTGGAGCGCCTCGCGCACCGCGCGGGTGCCGTCCGGGTGCGCATCGGTGTCGGTGACCTCGACCGCGAGGGTCGCCGTGGTCTGGGTGAAGTCGGTGGTGGAGCTGGAGCGCAGGAGCTTGCCGCCGTCGATGACGACGACGTGGTCGCAGGTACGCTCCAGCTCGCCCAGCAGGTGCGAGGTGACCAGGACCGAGATGCCGAAGTCGGTGTGGATACGGCGGATCAGGCCCAGCATGTCGTCGCGGCCGACCGGGTCGAGGCCGTTGGTCGGCTCGTCGAGGAAGACCAGCTGCGGGTCGTGGACCAGGGCCTGCGCGAGCTTCACGCGCTGCTTCATGCCGGTGGAGTAGCCGCCGATGGGGCGGTAGCGCTCCTCGTACAGGCCGACATGGCGCAGGGTGTCCGCGGTGCGCTCCCGCGCGGCGGTGGGCGGCAGGCCGGACATGCGGGCCATGTGCACGACGAACTCGGTGGCCGAGACGTCGGGCGGCAGGCAGTCGTGCTCCGGCATGTAGCCGACCCGCTCGCGGATGGCGGCGCCCTCGGTCGCGACGTCGAGCCCGAGCACTTCGGCACGGCCCTCGGACGCGGGGGACAGACCCAGCAGGATCTTGATCATGGTGGACTTGCCGGCTCCGTTGGCGCCGACGAGTCCGGTAACACCGGGTCCGACGTCCAAGGAGAGCCGGTCAAGCGCGGTCACCCGGGGGAACCGCTTGCTCAGGCTTTCGGTCGCGATCACAGTCACATCCCCGACAGTAGTGACGCGGACCACTCAGGTCGTCACCCCGCAGAGCTGCATCGGCATCAGACTCCAGAGGTACGGGCACCTAGGGGTCACCCTGAGGTCCCACAACGCGCCCCCCGTTTTCCACATCGCCGGGCTTTTCCACACTCGCTCCGGGCCCTATTGACGCAGCCTCCAACGACTGTCACATTCGCCAGTGTCACGTTACGGGCACGTACCGCGGTCGACGGGGACGAGGCGGCATGACCACAGCAGCGAACAGCGGACTCTCCACCCGGTTGCGGGGATTCAGGCAGGTCCAGCGGCTCGCCTACGACTGCGCGGAGGCGGTCGCGGCCCACCTGGAGCCCGGCGTGAGCGAGCGGCAGGCCGCCCGGATGCAGCGCGAGTGGCTGCGGGAGCGGGGCGTACGGGACTGGTTCCACCTGCCCTTCGCCTGGTTCGGGGACCGCACGGCGTTCACGGGCTTCCGCGTTCCGCTCCAGTTCTTCCCCACCGACCGCCGCCTGGAGCCCGGGATGCCGTTCATCCTGGACATGGCCCCGGTGCACGAGGGCTGCACCGCGGACATCGGCTACTCCGGCTCGCTCGGCGTCAACCCCGTCCAGGACAGGCTGATGGCCGACCTGGAGGCGCACCGCGAGCTGATCCTGCGCGAGGTCCGTGAGCGGCGGTCCCTGCGCGAGATCTACGAGGACGTCGACCGGCTCATGGTCCGCCAGGGCTACGCCAACCGGCACCGCGCGTACCCCTTCGGCGTGATCGCCCACAAGGTCGACCGGGTCAAGCAACGCCGCTGGTCACCGCAGGTGTTCGGGTTCGGCACCCAGTCCCTGAAGGGCCTGGCGGCCGACGCGCTGCACGGTCACCGGGAGGGCTGGTCGCCCCTGTGGTCGCCGTACCGCTTCTCCGACCACCCGCCGCAGCCGGGCCTGTGGGCGGTCGAGCCCCATCTCGGATTCCGGGGCACGGGCGCCAAGTTCGAGGAGATCCTGGTCGTCACCGACTCCCGGGACCCCGAGCAGAGCGCCTTCTGGCTGGACGACGATCTGCCGCACGTGCGGCGCTGGGCGGAGGAGAAGTGACCTTGCTCGAAGACGCGCGCGAGCGCCGGGTACGGACCGGCGGAGTCGACCTGTGCGTGGCCGAACTGGGCGACCCCGGACAGCCCACCGTCGTCCTGGTGCACGGCTACCCGGACAGCAAGGAGGTCTGGTCCGACGTCGCCTCCCGCCTCGCCGACCGCTTCCACGTCGTCCTCTACGACGTCCGCGGCCACGGCCGCTCCACGGCACCGAAGCCGCTGCGCGGAGGGTTCACCCTGGAGAAGCTGACGGACGACTTCCTGGCCGTCGTGGACGCCGTCAGCCCGGACCGGCCCGTGCACCTGGTCGGACACGACTGGGGCTCGGTGCAGTCCTGGGAGTTCGTCACCGTCCCGCGCACCGAGGGCCGCATCGCCTCCTTCACCTCGATGTCCGGACCGTCCCTCGACCACTTCGGCCACTGGATCGCGGGCCGCCTCAGGCGCCCCACCCCCCGCCGCATCGGCCAGCTCCTCGGCCAGGGCGCCAAGTCCTGGTACGTGTACGCACTGCACACCCCCGCCCTGCCGGAACTGGCCTGGCGCGGCCCGCTCGGCAAGGTCTGGCCGCGCGTGCTGGAGCGGGCCGAGAAGGTCCCCGCCGACGGCTACCCGACCGCCTCGCTGCCCGCCGACGCGGCCCACGGCGCCTGGCTGTACCGGGACAACATCCGGGCCCGGCTGCGCCACCCCCGCACCGACGCCTACGCACACGCGCCCGTGCAGCTCATCACGCCCCTGGGCGACGCGTTCCTCTCGGAGAAGCTCAACGACGGCCTGGAGCAGTGGGTACCGCGGCTGACCCGGCGCACCCTGCCCGCCAAGCACTGGATCCCCCGTTCCCGGCCCGACCAGCTGTCGTCATGGATCACGGAGTTCGTGACGTCCGTCGAAGGCGGCCGCACCACCGTGCGGGCGACCGGGAAGCACGCCGACCGGTTCGGCGGGCAGCTCGTCCTCGTCACCGGCGCGGGCAGCGGCATCGGACGGGCCACCGCCTTCGCCTTCGCCGAGGCCGGCGCGCGCGTGGTGGCCGTCGACCGGGACACCGAATCCGCCGCCCGCACCGCCGAACTGTCCCGGCTGCTCGGCGCCCCCGAGGCCTGGGCGGAGACCGTCGACGTCTCCGACGAACAGGCCATGGAAAAGCTCGCCGCCAAGGTCGCCGTCGAGTACGGCGTGGTGGACGTCCTGGTCAACAACGCCGGCATCGGCATCGGCGGCTCCTTCCTCGACACCACCACCGAGGACTGGAAGAAGGTCCTCGACGTCAACCTGTGGGGCGTCATCCACGGCTGCCGGCTCTTCGGCAGGCAGATGGCCGAGCGCGGACAGGGCGGCCACATCGTCAACATCGCCTCGGCGGCCGCCTACCAGCCCTCCCGGGCGCTGTCCGCCTACGGCACCTCCAAGGCCGCCGTCCTCATGCTCAGCGAGAGCCTGCGCGCGGAACTGGCAGGCCGGGGGATCGGTGTCTCGGCGATCTGCCCCGGCATCGTCAACACCGCCATCACCTCCACAGCGCGCTTCGCGGGCGTCGACGCGGACGAGGAGAAACGCCGCCAGAAGCGCACGGCCCGCCTCTACCGGCTGCGGAACTACCCGCCCGAGAAGGTCGCCGACGCGATCCTGAGAGCGGTCGTGCGCAACCAGGCCGTCGTACCGGTCACCCCCGAGGCCCGCGGCGCGCACGCCCTGGCCCGGTGGGCGCCGAAGACACTGCGGGCGATCGCCCGGCTGGAGCCGCCGAAGTGAGCCACGAGATCGCCCCGCGCCGGGTGGCCTTCGACTGGTCCCGCACTCCGCTGCACTGGATCCCCGGCGAGCCCACCGCCACCCACGTCATCAACGTCCTGCACCTGCTGCTGCCGGCGGGGGAGCGCTGGTTCGTGAAGGTCTTCAGGGAGGGCCTGCCGCTGATCACGGACCCCGAACTCCGCGCCGACGTCAAGGGGTTCATGGGCCAGGAGGCCACGCACAGCGTCCAGCACACCCACGTACTGGACCACCTGGCGGCTCAGCGGCTCGACACCACCGACTTCACCAAGTACGCCGACTTCCTCTTCGAGCGGCTGCTCGGCGAGCGGCCACCGCTCAACGCGCCCATTCCCGCGCGCGAGTGGCTGCGGTTCCGGTTGTCGGTCGTGGCCGCCGTCGAACAGTTCACGGCGGTGCTCGGCGACTGGGTCCTGGCCGCCGACGGTCTCGACCGGGCCGGCGCCGACGAGGTCATGCTCGACCTGCTGCGCTGGCACGGCGCCGAGGAGGTCGAACACCGCGCGGTCGCCTTCGACATGTACCAGCACTGCGGCGGCACCGGCACAGCCCGCTACGCCCGCCGGATCGCGGGCATGGCGGTGACGGCCCCGGTGATGCTGTACCTGTGGGTATGGGGGACGGCCTATCTGATGCGTCACGATCCACAGCCGGCGGGACGGGCGCGCTACTCGCTCAAGGAGCACGAGAAGGCCGTACGAAAGGGCCTGCTGCCGCCCTGGCGAGAGCTGGGCGCGGCCGTACCACGCTACCTCCGGCGGTCCTACCACCCTTCTCGGGAAGGGTCGTTGAGCCGTGCGGTGGAGTACCTGCAGCGGTCACCGGCGGCGAGGGCGGCCTTGTGAGCGACACCCCCGCCTACCGGATCGAGGACCTCGCGCATCTCAGTGGCGCCACCGTCCGCACCATCCGCGCCTACCAGGACCGCGGACTGCTCCCCCGCCCCGAGCGCCGCGGCCGCGCCAACATCTACACCGACTCCCACCTCGTCCGGCTGCGGCAGATCGCCGACCTCCTCGACCGCGGCTACGGCCTGGCCTCCATCAAGGAGCTCCTGGATGCCTACGACTCCGGCCGCGGCCTCGGCGGGATCCTCGGTCTGGTCGCCGAGGTGGACGGCCCGTGGACCGACGAGGAGGCCGTCCGTATCTCCCGGGCCGACTTGGACGCACGCTTCGGCGGCATCCCCGACGAGGCCGCGGTGGCCGAGGCGGTGGAACTCGGGGTGCTGGAGCCGGTGCCCGGAGACAAGGACTCCTTCCTCGTGCCGAGCCCCCAAGAGCTCGCCGTGGCAGCCGAGTTGCATGCCTCCGGAGTACCGCTCTCCGCGATCTCGGGCCACCTGCGGGAGTTGAGGGGGCAGGTCGAGCACATCGCCGCCCGTTTCCTGGAGTTCACCACCGAGCACGTCTTCGCCCGCTACCTGCAAGGACCACACCCACCGACCGACGCGGATGCCACCGAAGCGGCCTCCCTGGTACGACGGCTGCGGCCCCTCGCGCAGCAGACCGTGGACGCCGAACTCGCGCGAGCAATGCGGCTGTTGGCGGTACGGCAGCTGCGGCAGCACCTCGCGACGGAGGAGACGCCGGACAGGCGTGCCGCGTCACGTTCCGTGGCCGTGCCCGAGGAGACGATGCGGGCGGTGGAGGGGCTTGTTGGGACGGAGCGGGTGGCGGAGTTCTTTGTGCTGGCGGCCGAACGGGAGGTGCGGGCAAGGAAGTTGGATGCGCTCACGTCAAGTGGGCGCCCCCCAGTTGATCTTGACGAAGAGGGCTGACATGACAGGGAGTTGTCCACAGAAACGCCAAGTAGCCTGTGGATAACTACAGTTGGTTGTGGATCAAACATCCGAGTCAAAATCATTCGCGTGATTCACGTCTCTCCCGGCACCCTGGCGGGATGAACGAGAACAAGCCACGCGAGAGCGACGAGAGACGCACCGTCAAGGTGTCGAAGTACCTCTCGAAGCATCTGCGCCACCAGCCCGAGCGGATCGGACTCACGCTCGACGAGGCCGGCTGGGTCGAGATCGACGAGCTGATCGCCGCGGCCACCGCGCACGGCTTCCGCTTCACCCGGGACGAGCTGGACCACGTGGTCGCCGCCAACGACAAACAGCGCTTCGCGATCGACGGCACCCGCATCCGCGCCAGCCAGGGCCACAGCATCGACGTCGACCTCGGCCTGCCGGCGGCGCCCCCGCCGCCGTACCTCTACCACGGCACCGTGGCCCGCCACCTGGACGCGATCCGGACGGAAGGACTGCGTCCCATGAACCGGCACGATGTCCATCTGTCGGCCGACCGCGAGACCGCGACCCGGGTCGGGGCCCGCCGTGGGCGTCCCGTCGTGCTCTGCGTGGACGCACAGGCCATGCACCGCGACGGCCACGTCTTCCACGTCAGCGAGAACGGGGTGTGGCTCACCCAGGCCGTGCCACCGCGATACCTGCGCCTTCCCGAGTCGCACTGAGCCCGGTGGGAGATGATCGACGCCATGGACAACGGCAGGGACCACCTCCCCACCACCGAGGCCGCCGTCACGGCACTCCGCGCCCTCGCCACCGAATACGGCCTCGCCATCGAGGTGACCCACGACATCGGCGCCGACCAGACCTCACGCCGCAGCGCGGCAGGCGTCGGCGTCACCACCGACCCGGACGGCACCCTGCCCCACGAGGCCTACGTCGAGCTCGGCGGCCTGCCCCGGGTGGATGTGCGCCTGTTCCCGGACGACGACGCCCTGATCACCGTGGACGGAATCGAGTGCCCCGACGTCGCACGCGACGACGTCCCCGCCTTCCTCCGCGCCCTCTACGAAGGCCACGCCTGGGTGAAGGCGCGCCGCTTCCCGCCCGGCCACTTCCTGATGGTGCCGCTCCCGGGCGACCGCGTGCACAAGGAGTTCATCCTGGTCGGCCTCAGTCCCTGGCTCAGCGCCCGCACACGGTGACGGTTGGTCACTGTTTCACGTGAAACACGACCCGCCGCTTACGCTCGGACACATGAGTCTGCGCCTGAGCACCGTGATCCTCCCTCACCGCCGCTGGAACGAGGGGGGCCGCGAGACATGGCAGCGCGCGGAGCAACTCGGCTTCCACACCGGATACACCTACGACCACCTGTCCTGGCGCACCTTCCGCGACGGGCCCTGGTTCGGAGCCGTGCCCACCCTGACCGGCGCCGCGGCCGTCACCGACCGGCTGCGCCTGGGCACCCTGGTGACCTCGCCGAACTTCCGGCACCCGGTGACCCTCGCCAAGGAACTGATCACCCTCGACGACATCTCCGGCGGCCGTGTCACCCTCGGCATCGGCGCGGGCGGCACCGGCTTCGACGCCACCGCGCTCGGCCAGGACCCGTGGACCCCGCGCGAGCGTGCCGACCGGCTCGCCGAGTTCGTCCCGCTGCTCGACCGCCTGCTCAGCGAGGACTCCGTGTCCTACGAGGGCGACTTCTACTCGGCGCACGAGGCCCGCAACATCCCCGGCTGCGTCCAGCGGCCCCGGCTGCCCTTCGCCGTGGCCGCCACCGGTCCGCGCGGCCTGAAGCTCGCCGCACGCCACGGACAGGCATGGGTGACCACCGGAGACCCGAAGCTGTACGAGAACGGCACACCCGAGCAGTCCCGCCACGCCCTCCGCGGTCAGATCGACAAGCTCACCGATGCCTGCGCGGCACTCGGCCGGGACGTGAACACCCTGGACAAGATCCTGCTCACCGGTTTCACCCCGGACCGTAGCCACCCGCTGGAGTCCCTCGACGCGTTCGTCGACTTCGCTGGCCGCCACCGGGAACTCGGCTTCACGGAACTCGTGATCCACTGGCCGATCCCCGACTCCGTCTTCGCCAGCGACCAGAAGGTCTTCGAGCAGATCGCCATGGAGGCACCGGCACAACTGGGCTGAGACAGCGGCACCGGGGCGGGTGGAGTCCGCCCCCGCGTCATCTATGTCTCACCTGTGCGGGCACCCGCACGGTCGTGCACGCATATGCGGGAGAATGAGCTGGTGACCTCAGCGACTCGACAGCCCGAGACCCCGGCCGCCGGCATACCGCCACGCCTGATCGCCACCGATCTCGACGGCACTCTGCTGCGCGACGACAAGTCGGTGTCCCCCCGCACGGTGGCGGCCCTCGCCGCCGCCGAGGAGGCCGGCATCGAGGTCTTCTTCGTCACCGGCCGCCCCGCCCGCTGGATGGATGTCGTCAGCGACCACGTCCACGGCCACGGTCTCGCGATCTGCGGCAACGGCGCCGCGGTGGTCGACCTGCACGGCGGCCCCGGCGCCCACCGGTTCGTGAAGGTACGCGAGCTGGCCCGGGAGAACGCCCTGGACGCCGTACGACTGCTGCGGGAGGCGGCGCCCGGCACGGTGTACGCGGTGGAGCAGACATACGGCTTCTACCAGGAGCCCGACTACCCCAAGCTGCACATGGAGATCCCGGACAACCTCGCCCCCGCCGAGGAACTGCTGGCCGAGGACGGTCCCGGTGCCGCCGAGCCGGTGCTGAAGATCCTCGCCTACCACCCCTCGATCGACCCGGACGCCTTCCTCACCCTCTCCCGCATGGCCATCGGTGACCGCGCCAACGTCACCCGGTCCAGCCCCAGCGCCCTGCTGGAGATCAGCGGCCCCGACGTCTCCAAGGCCAGCACACTCGCCCTGTGCTGCGCCGAACGCGGGATCTCGCACGAGCAGGTCGTCGCCTTCGGGGACATGCCCAACGACGTGGAGATGCTGACCTGGGCTGGACAGTCGTACGCGATGGGCAACGCCCACCCCGACGTGATCGCGGCGGCCTCGGGCCGGACCGTCGCCAACAACGACGACGGGGTGGCCGTCGTGATCGAGCGGATGCTGGAGCGGCTGTAGTGAGCGGGCGGCTCAGCCGACCGGTGTCCCTCGTGCCGCCAGCCACGGCACCGGGTCCACCGCCGAGCCCGCCTCGGGCGTGACCCGCACCTCGAAGTGCAGATGCGGACCGGTGGAGTTGCCGCTCGTGCCCGACTGGGCGATCCACTGCCCGGGCGCGACGCTCTGCCCCTGGTCGACGGTGACGGCGGCGAGATGGGCGTACTGCGTGTAGTAGCCGCCTGTGTGCTCGATCACGATCTCGATGCCGAAGGCGCCGCCGCAGGACACCTTCACCACCCGCCCCGCGCCCACCGCCCGCACCGGCGTCCCGATCGGCACCGCGAAGTCCTGCCCGGTGTGCCGGCTCGCCCAGTGCGACCCGCCGCTGCCGAACCCGGCGGACAGCTCGTACGCCGCCACCGGAGTGACCCAGGTCTGCTCGGCGGCCTGCTGCGGCTGGTCCAGGCGCACGGCACCCCGGCACGAACCGGCCGCCACCGAGGCGTCGGCCTGTCCCTGCAACTGCCCCCGGGCCTCTTCGAGCGTCCGCTCGATGTCCCGCTTCAGCGTGGCGAGTTCGGCACTGCGCCGCTCCAGCCTCCGCCGGACCGCCGCGGCCTTCGCCTCGTCCGCCGCGAGCCGGGCCTCGGCCCGGCGGCTCTTCTCGACCGCGTTGTCGAGGGCCAGCGTCGTCCGGGAGAAGACATGCTGACCCCGCATCAGTTCGGCGGGATCGGCCGCGAAGATGATCTGCGCGGTGAGCGGGAGACCACCGCCGTCGCGGTACTGGGCCCGGGCGATACGTCCGAGGCCCTCGTGCAGAACGGCGATCTCCCGCCGCTCCCGGCCGAGCAGTTCCTCGAACCACTGCTCCCGCGCCCGCTGCGCCTCCGCCTCCTGGCGGCCCGCCTGGTACCGGCCGGTCGCCAGCGCCGCGTCCTGGTACAGCCGCACCACCTGCGCGCTGATCCCCGAGTCACCGTCCTTGCGGCGGCCCACACCGGCGGCGTCCGTGGGGCGAGCCACCAGCACCGCCAACGCACACAGCAGAGCCGGAACGAGCAGCGGATGACGGCGAGGTGATCGCATGTCAGCGATCCTGCCGCGGGCACCTGGCTCCGGTCCTGTTCAAGGCGTACGGCTGGGGGACACGTTGCTGCGGACGGGTCAGTGCGCGGCCACCAGCAGCTCCGGCTCCGCCTCCCGCTCGGCCATCCTCCGCAGGGGCCCCTCCGCAGCCGCCAACTCCGCGTAGGAACCCCGCTGCACGACCCGTCCCTCGTCGAGCACGACCACTTCGTCGACCGACTCGAGCCCGGCCAGGCGGTGGGTGATGAGGAGGGTCGTACGGCCCTCGGTGGCGGCCAGCAGATCGGCGGTGAGCGCGTCGGCGGTGGGCAGGTCGAGATGCTCGGCGGGCTCGTCCAGCACGAGGACGGGGAAGTCGGCGAGCAGCGCCCGAGCCAGCGCGAGCCGCTGGCGCTGACCTCCGGACAGCAACGCCCCGTGCTCTCCGACCAGCGTGTCGAGCCCGTCGGGCAGGCTCTCGGCCCAGTCGAGCAGGCGGGCCCGCCGCAACGCGTCCCGCAACTCCTCATCGGTCGCGTCCTTCTTGGCCAGGAGCAGGTTCTCGCGCACCGAACTGTCGAAGAGGTGCGCGTCCTGCGCACACAGCCCCACCAGCCGCCGTACGTCGTCGCCGCGCAGTCCGTAGGCGTCCACGCCGCCCAGGGTGTAGGTGCCGGCGCCCGCGTCCAGGAAGCGCAGCAGCACCTGCGCGAGCGTGGTCTTGCCGGAGCCGGAGGCACCGACCACGGCGATCCTCCGGCCCTCGGCGAGGGTCAGGTCGAGGCCCGCGAGCGCGTCCCGGTCCTGGCCCTCGTGCCGGGTGGTCAGCCCCCTGAGGACGACCGGGAACGGCGAGGCGGGCGCCTGCCGAGCGTGTTCCGGCTCCCGTACCGGCTCGGGCGCGTCCAGCACCTCGTGGACGCGCTCCGCGCTCCTGCGCACCCGCTGGCGGTACTGCACGGCGAGCGGCAGCCCGAGGACGGCCTCGAAGGCGGCCAGCGGAGTGAGCACGACGACGGCCATGGCGACCCCGCCGAGCCGCCCGGAGGCGACCGCCTGAGCGCCGACCAGGGCGGTGGCGGTGACGGTCAGGCCACAGATCAGGGCGGTGAGGCCGTCGCCGAGTGCGGTGGCGGTGGCGGCGCGGGAGGCGATCCGGGTCAGGACGCCGTCGGCCCGCCGTGCCTCGGCGGTACGGGCGGGCAGGGCACCGGCGACGGTCAACTCCGCGGTCCCGGTGAGGAGATCGGTCACGCGGGTCGACAGTGCCCCGCGGGCGGGGGCGAGCCTGCGCTCGGCGCGGCGCGCCACGGCTCCCGTGATGAGCGGGACACCGGCTCCGGCGGCGAGCAGGCCCGCGGCCAGCGTGGCACCGGCCGCCGGCAGCAGCCAGGCCGTGAAGCCCACGGAAGCCGCCGACACCACGACGGCGGCACCGGCGGGCAGCAGCCAGCGCAGCCAGTAGTCCTGGAGGGCGTCCACGTCGGAGACGAGCCGCGAGAGCAGATCACCACGGCGGGCCGTGCGCAGACCGGCGGGCGCCAGCCGTTCCAGACGCCGGTACACGGCGACCCGGGTGTCGGCGAGCATGCGCAGCACGGCGTCGTGCGACACCAGCCGTTCCGCGTACCGGAACACGGCTCGCCCGATCCCGAAGGCACGGGTCGCCGTCACGGCCACCATCAGATACAGCACGGGCGGCTGCTGCGAGGCCCGCGAGATCAGCCACCCGGAGGTGGCCATCAGTCCCACGGCGCTGCCGAGCGCGAGACTGCCGAGCAGCAGCGCGAGCACGAGCCGGCCTCGTCGGGGGCCGGACATGGCGCGGACGCGGGCGAGAACGCCGCGCGCCCGTGTCGGCACCTCGCTCGTCACGGGCTCGGCCGAAGCGGGGCCGCCGTCCTCGACCGATGGTGCCGTGGACGTGCTGGCCACGCCGCCCACGGGAGCCGGTGCCGCAGGCTCCGCCAGCCGCACCACCCGGTCCGCCACCCCGAGCAACGCCGGTCGGTGCACCACCAGCAGGACCGTCCGCCCGGCCGCCAGCCGCCGTACCGCCGCCACGACCTCCGCCTCGGTGGCTCCGTCGAGCGCCGCCGTCGGTTCGTCGAGGAGCAGTACCGGCCGGTCCGCGAGGAACGCCCGGGCCAGCGAGAGCCGTTGCCGCTGCCCGGCGGACAGCCCCGCCCCGTCCTCGCCGAGCACGGTGTCGGCCCCCAGGGGAAGGGCGTCGACGAACTCCAGGGCCCCCGCGTCCCCCAACGCCCGCCGTACCGCGGTGTCGTCGGCGTGGGGCCGGGCCAGCCGTACGTTCTCGGCGATCGTTCCGGCGAACAGCTGCGGCCGCTGCGGCACCCATGCGATGCGTGACCGCCACTCCTCCAGATCGACCTCGGCGAGATCGGCTCCCCCGATCCGCACCCGCCCCCCGTCCGGCCGCACGAATCCCAGCAGGACGTTCAGCAGCGTCGACTTGCCCGCCCCGCTGGGCCCGACCAGCGCGACCGTCTCCCCGGGCGCGACCTCGAAGGACACGTCCGTGACGGCGTCCCCCGAGCGCCCGGGGTACCTGACCGTGACCCGCTCGAAGGCCAGCGCACCGGCCGGTACCGCGGCGGTGCCCGATGCCGGTACCGGAGTCTCCAGCACCGTGAAGATCTCCTCGGCGGCCGCCAGTCCCTCCGCCGCCGCGTGATACTGCGCCCCCACCTGCCGCAGCGGCAGATACGCCTCGGGGGCCAGGATGAGGATGACCAGGCCGTCGTACAGGTGCATCTCGCCGTGGACGAGACGCATCCCGATCGTCACGGCGACCAGCGCCACCGAGAGCGTCGACAGCAGCTCCAGGGCGAAGGAGGAGATGAAGGCGATCCGCAGCGTCCGCATGGTCGCCTGCCGGTACTCGCCGGTGATGCGCCGGATCGACTCGGCCTGTGCCTTGGCCCGGCCGAACACCTTCAGGGTGGGCAGACCTGCGACGACATCCAGGAAGTGCCCCGACAGCCGGGACAGCAGCCGCCACTGACGGTCCATCCGGGACTGCGTGGCCCAGCCGACCAGCACCATGAAGACCGGGATGAGAGGAAGCGTCCCGACGATGATGGCCGCGGAGACCCAGTCCTCGGTCACGATCCGCGCCAGCACCGCCACCGGCACGACCACCGCAAGGCCCAACTGCGGAAGATAGCGCGAGAAGTAGTCGTCGAGGGCGTCGACCCCCCTGGTGGCGAGGGCGACCAGGGAACCCGTCCGCTGCCCGCTCAGCCACCCGGGCCCCAGTGCCGTGGCCCGTTCCAGCAGCCTGCCCCGCAGCTCCGACTTCACCGCCGCGCTCGCCCGGTGTGCGGCGAGCTCGGTGAGCCAGGAGACGAGTCCACGACCGACCGCGACGGCTGCCAACAGCAGCAGGGGAGTACGGAGTTCATCGACCGCCAGACCGTGCTGGAACGCACCGACCACGATCTCGGCGATGAGCATCGCCTGGGCAATGACCAGCAGGGCCCCGAGACCGCCCAGACCGACCACGGCCACCAGGAAGAGGCGGGTGGCCCGAGCGTATCGGAGCAGACGCGGGTCGATCGGTTTCACGTGAAACACACCCTCTTCTCAAGGGGCATGTTTCACGTGAAACGTGCCCCATATCGGGCTCAGTGGGCGGCTTCGGCGATGTGCTGCGTGCCGATCCGCTTGCGGAACACCCAGTAGGTCCAGCCCTGGTAGAGCAGGACGACCGGTGTGGCGATCCCCGCGCACCAGGTCATGATCTTCAGGGTGTACGGGCTCGACGAGGCGTTGGTGACCGTCAGGCTCCAGTCCGCATTGAGCGAGGACGGCATGACGTTCGGGAAGAGCGTCAGGAAGAGCATGGCCACGGCGGCCACGATGGTGACGCCCGACAGCGCGAACGACCAGCCCTCACGACCCGCCTGGTTGGCCACCAGAGCGGCGACCAACGCGGCCACGGCCACCACCAGCGCGACCAGGCTCTTGGCGTCACCGCTGTCGACCTGCGTCCAGAGCAGGAAGATCAGCGCCAGTGCGGCCGTGACGATACCGACCCGGGTCGCCAGCTTCCGTGCCCGCTCCCGGATCTCCCCGACGGTCTTCAGGGCCGTGAAGACCGTTCCGTGGAACGTGAACAGCGTCAGCGTCACCAGTCCGCCGAGCAGGGCGTACGGGTTGAGCAGGTCCCAGAGGGTGCCGACGTACTCGAAGTGCTGGTCGATCTTCACCCCGTGCACGATGTTGCCGAAGGCCACGCCCCACAGGAACGCGGGGATGAGCGAGGTCCAGAAGATCGCGGTCTCCCAGTTGCGCTGCCAGTTCTCCTCGGGCCGCTTGGCCCGGTACTCGAAGGCGACTCCCCGGACGATCAGGCAGACCAGGATGACCAGCAGTGGCAGGTAGAAGCCGGAGAAGAGCGTGGCGTACCAGTCGGGAAAGGCGGCGAAGGTCGCGCCGCCCGCCGTCAGCAGCCACACCTCGTTGCCGTCCCACACCGGACCGATGGTGTTGATCAGGACGCGCTTCTCGGTCCGGTCGCGGGCGAGCAGCTTGGTGAGGACGCCGACCCCGAAGTCGAAGCCCTCCAGGAAGAAGTAGCCGGTCCACAGGACGGCGATGAGCACGAACCAGACGTCGTGAAGTTCCATGACTCGATCTCCCTCGGCCTAGTACGAGAAGGCCATCGGCTTGTCGGCGTCACGCGGGTCGCCGCCGATCTTCGTGGGCGGGTTGAGGTCGGCCTCGGTGAGCTCGGGCGGGCCTGCCTTGACGTACTTCACGAGCAGCTTCACCTCGACGACGGCGAGGATGGCGTACAGCGCCGTGAAGACCAGCATCGAGATGAGGACCTCGGTCTGGGAGACGCCGGGGGAGACCGCGTGCCGAGTCTGCAGGACGCCGTAGACGACCCACGGCTGGCGGCCCATCTCGGTGAAGATCCAGCCCCAGGAGTTGGCGATCAGGGGAAAGCCCAGGGTCCAGATCGCCACGAGCCAGTAGAGCCTGCCGAGCTTGGGGCTAAGGGCCTTGTTCTTCAAGAGGACCAGATGCGGCACCTCGTCGTCGGCGACCCTCAGGTGCTGCGGGAGCATGAACTTCTTGCGGGTCAGCCAGAGCCCGGCGAGGCCGATGGCGAAGGACGCCATCCCGAAGCCGATCATCCAGCGGAAGGCCCAGAAGGTGACGGGGATGTTGGGCCGGTAGTCACCCGGACCGTACTTCTGCTGCTCGGCCTTGTTGACGTCGTTGATACCGGGGACGTACGAGGTGAAGTCGTCGTTGGCGAGGAAGGACAGCAGACCCGGGATCTCGATGGCCACGCTGTTGTGGCCCTTCTCCACGTCGCCGTAGGCGAAGATCGAGAAGGGTGCGGAGTCCTGGCCGTCCCACAGCGCCTCGGCCGCCGCCATCTTCATCGGCTGCTGCTTGAACATGACCTTGCCGAGCGTGTCACCGCTGATCGCGGTGAGCATGCCGGCGACGACCACGGTGACCAGGCCGAGGCGCAGCGAGGTCTTCATCACCGCGATATGCCTCTTGCGGAACAGATGGAAGGCCGCGATGCCGACCATGAAGGCGCCACCGGTCAGGAAGGCGGCCGACATGGTGTGGAAGACCTGGGTGAGCGCGGTGTTCTGGGTCAGCACCGCCCAGAAGTCGGTGAGCTCGGCGCGGCCCCTCGCCTTGTTGATCCGGTAGCCGACGGGGTGCTGCATCCACGAGTTGGCCGCGAGGATGAAGTACGCCGACAGGATCGTGCCGATCGAGACCATCCAGATGCAGGCCAGGTGGATCTTCTTGGGCAGCTTGTCCCAGCCGAAGATCCACAGGCCGATGAAGGTGGACTCGAAGAAGAAGGCGATCAGGGCCTCGAAGGCGAGCGGGGCACCGAAGACGTCGCCGACGAACCGCGAGTAGTCGGACCAGTTCATCCCGAACTGGAACTCCTGGACGATGCCGGTGACCACACCCATCGCGATGTTGATCAGGAAGAGCTTGCCCCAGAACTTGGTGGCCCTGAGGTACTTCTCCTTCTCTGTGCGCACCCAGGCGGTCTGCAGGCCTGCCGTGAGGGCGGCCAGGGAGATCGTCAGGGGGACGAACAGGAAGTGGTAGACGGTGGTGATGCCGAACTGCCAGCGCGCCAGGGTCTCCGGCGCCAGAGCCAGGTCCACGTCGCCGCTCCTTACCTCACAGGCTTGTGGAACAAATGCGTGCGAAACGAAAGCGCTTGTGAAAGCGTTCACATTCACAAGCAATTATGACCCATGGCGGTTCGGCATGGGATGGGCGGGGGGTCCCTAGGCGGGTCCAATAGGTCACATCTGAAGGGGACCGCTCGGCCCCTGGCGCGCGGGGCCCGGGGTTTCACGTGAAACCCCGGGCCCCGCAGACTCACCACGTCGGGTCACAGCTCCTTGCGGAAGCCCTCGGCCACCTTGAGGAAGATGTCGTTCGCCTCGGCCTCCCCGACCGTCACTCGCACACCCTCGCCCGCGAAGGGCCGTACGACCACACCGTGCTGCTCGCACGCCGCCGCGAAGTCGACGGTGCGCTCCCCCAGCCGCAGCCAGACGAAGTTGGCCTGGGTCTCGGGCACCGTCCAGCCCTGGGCCCGCAGCCCCTCCACCACACGGTTGCGCTCACAGACCAGCGAGCCGACCCGGCCGAGCAGTTCGTCCTCGGCCCGCAGCGAGGCGATCGCCGCCTCCTGGGCGAGCTGGCTCACTCCGAAGGGCACCGCCGTCTTGCGCAGCGCTGCGGCCACCGGCTCATGGGCGATCGCGAAGCCGACCCTGAGGCCCGCGAGGCCGTACGCCTTGGAGAAGGTGCGCAGCACACAGACGTTGGGCCGCGTGCGGTACAGCTCCACACCGTCCGGCACCTCAAGATCGCGGATGAACTCGCGGTAGGCCTCGTCCAGCACCACCAGCACGTCACTCGGCACCCGGTCGAGGAAGCGTTCCAGCTCGGCACGCTTCACGACCGTGCCCGTCGGGTTGTTGGGGTTGCAGATGAAGATCAACCGGGTCCGTTCGGTGATCGCGTCGGCCATCGCGTCCAGGTCATGCACATCACCCGCCGTCAGCGGCACCCGCACCGAGGTCGCGCCGCTGATCTGCGTGATGATCGGGTACGCCTCGAAGGAGCGCCAGGCATAGATGACCTCGTCGCCCGGTCCCGAGGTCGCCTGGATCAGCTGCTGCGCGACGCCGACCGAACCGGTGCCGGTGGCCAGGTGGGAGAGCGGGACGCCGAAGCGCTCGGACAGCTCGTTCATCAGGCCCGTACAGGCCATGTCCGGGTAGCGGTTGAAGGAGGAGACCGCGGCCGTCACGGTCTCCAGCACGCCCGGCAGCGGCGGATAGGGGTTCTCGTTGGAGGACAGCTTGTAGGCCACCGGACCGCCGGCAGCGGCGGGCTTGCCCGGCCTGTACGTGGGGATACTCTCCAGCTCGGCGCGCAGCTTGGGGCTTGTCTCGCTCACCGCAGTCCTCCTCATGACCACCGACGCATGGCGGCCGACTCCGGCAGCCGGCTCCAATACTGCTCACCTTATGAGGATTGGGCCCCGCTGCGTACAGGTGAAAACCAACCTCATCAACCCCACAGGCATCAGGGGCATCACCGTACGAAGGCAGACGAATCCGGGGGCGCGATCACATATATCTATGCGCCGGTGGCTCACGCCGTAGCGCGCATCACCCGTGCAGGTGAGTTGAGACCTCTTCGAAACATCGGGAACTTGGCAGGCTCATGCGTGCCGACAAGTTACGTAGTGCCATTGGATCGTTTAACTGGCTTTGTTTCACAGGTAGTTGGCACTAAATGACCTTGCAGAAACGTGCCTGTCAACGCGTGCATATGCGTCCGCCCTACCCCACCGCATGAGCCCTACTATCGGCTCGCCATGACAGCAGCAGGGAAGCACCAGGTGAGCCGCGCGGAAACCTCACGTCGAGGCAGTCGGCCGGGCCGGGCGGGCATCAGAGACGTGGCCGCCGCCGCCGGAGTCTCCATCACGACCGTCTCCGACGCCCTGAACGGCAAGGGCAGGCTCCCGGACGCCACCCGCCGCCATGTCAGGGAGGTCGCCGACCGGCTGGGCTACCGGCCCTCGGCCGCGGCCAGAACCCTCCGTACGGGCAAGTCGGGACTCATCGGCCTGACCGTGACGACGTACGGGGATGAACCTTTCACCTTCACCGAGTTCGCGTACTTCGCCGAGATGGCGCGGGCCGCCACCTCGGCCGCGCTCGCCCGCGGCTACGCCCTCGTCATCCTCCCGGCCACCTCCCGCCACGACGTGTGGTCGAACGTCGCCCTGGACGGCACCGTGGTCATCGACCCGTCCGACCAGGACCCGGTCGTCAGCGAGCTGGTCCGGCAGGGCCTGCCGGTGGTCTCCGACGGCCGCCCGGCCGGCGCGCTCCCGGTCACCGCCTGGGTCGACAACGACCACGAGGCCGCCGTCCTCGGCATCCTCGACCATCTCGCCGACGCCGGCGCCCGCCGCATCGGCCTGCTGACCGGGACGACGACGGACACGTACACCCATCTGTCGACCACCGCGTATCTGCGCTGGTGCGAGCGGGTGGGCCAGGATCCGGTCTACGAGGCCTACCCGGCGCACGATCCGTGCGCGGGCGCCGTCGCCGCCGACCGGCTGCTCGCCCGCCCGGACCGACCGGACGCCGTCTACGGCCTGTTCGACCCGAACGGCACCGACCTGCTGGCCGCCGCCCGCCGCTACGGGCTGCGCGTCCCGGACGACCTGCTGATCGTCTGCTGCAGCGAGTCCACCGTGTACGCCAGCACCGAGCCGCCCGTCACCACGCTCTCCCTCAAGCCCCGCCGCATCGGCACGGCCGTGATCCAGCTCCTCATCGACGCCATCGAAGGGGTCGAATCGGACCAACCGGTCGAGCAGGTGATACCGACGGAGCTGATCGTGCGCACCTCGTCCCAGCGGAGGGCCCCGCGCACGACGGTCAGGCCGCCGCGGTCGCCCGAGGAGCAGTAACCGCAGAGTGGCCGGGTGAGGGGCGAAGCCCGGCCCAATCGGGGCGAATGCCGCGGTGATCAGGAGTCTTGCTCCGATTCACCACCCCTGGGTCATCACACGGCGCGATCCGCATTCCTATGATGGGCCCACGACACCGCGGGCCGCTGCGACCAGGCAGTCCGAAGCGGTGCAGATGCGGCGCGATGGTGGAGGGGTCTGATGACTCAGGGGGCCGGTCAGGGACCCGAGGTGGAGCGCACGGCGGTGCTGCGCGACTTCCGGGTGCCCGCGTACGTCAACGAGACCGGTCCGCACGGCCACAGCACACACCCCGGCGACGTCGTGCCAGCCCACGAGGAGGCCTACCCGGAGGGGTACACCCCGACCGAGCAGGACCTGCCCGTCATCGACCACGGTGACGGGATCCAGACGGCCGCCGATCCCGCCGAGCGCGCGGAGGACGGCCCCGGCCCGCTGTACGTCGTCGGCGACGTCCACGGCTACCTCGACGAACTGATGGCCGCACTCCACGAGAAGGGCCTGGTCGACGACGCGGGCAACTGGAGCGCCGGCACCGCCCGGCTGTGGTTCCTCGGCGACTTCACCGACCGAGGACCCGACGGCATCGGCGTCATCGACCTCGTGATGCGACTGTCCGCGGAGGCCGCCGCGGCCGGCGGCTATTGCAAGGCGCTCATGGGCAACCACGAGCTGCTCCTGCTCGGCGCCAAGCGGTTCGGCGACACCCCCGTCAACTCCGGCGCGGGCACCGCCACCTTCCAGGCGGCCTGGCTGCTCAACGGCGGACAGAAGACCGACATGGACCGCCTCCAGGACCACCACCTGCAGTGGATGGCCCGCCTCGACGCCGTCGAGGAGGTCGACGGCCATCTGCTCGTGCACTCCGACACCACCGCCTATCTCGACTACGGCGACTCGATCGAGGCGGTCAACGACACCGTCCGCGAGACCCTCACGCGCAATGACGCGGACGAGGTGTGGGACCTGTTCCGCAAACTCACCAAGCGCTTCTCCTTCCGCGACGAGGGCGGCGCCGACCATGTGCGGTCCCTGCTCGACACGTATGGCGGCACCCGCATCGTCCACGGCCACAGCCCGATCCCCTATCTGCTCGGCGAAGTGGGCTCCGAGGACGACAAGGAGGAATCCGGTCCGGTGGTCGAGGGACCGCACGTCTACGCCGACGGACTGGCCATCGCGATGGACGGCGGGGTGACCATGGCCGGAAAACTGCTGGTCCAGCAACTGCCCCTGGATATCTGAGCCTTCACAGGGCAGTCGTTCCCCCGCGACGGAGTGACCGTCGACCGCGCAGGCCAGAGGCCAATTTCTGGAAACCCCCTGTCACCCTGTGCCGTGACCGCTCTACCATCTGCTTATCCGTAGCAGGCTCCCCTCCGTTTCTGCCCGACGGCTCGTTGGCATGCGAGCCCCAAGCCCTACGGAGCATCGGGGGATGCACATGAACAGCGTTCCGCAGCACCTGCACAGCGAGGACCGCCAGGAGTACGAGCGGATCCTCGATGAGGCGCTGCGCTCCGCACCACAACGTCCCGAACTGGCCGCGGTCGGACAGCGGCTGAATCCCGAACAGCTGCGCACCATGGCGCTCAACGCCACCGCACTCATCACGGCGGCCGCGGCGACCGAGTACCAGCACTACGTGAAGGTCCGCGAGGAACAGCGCCGCCCGGCGACGCCGTCCACCCTGTCGTCCGTGCACGAACCCGGCCCCGCCGAGTCCGGCACGGGTGCGATGGGGCTCGCCACCACCATGGGAGAGGTCGCCGAGACCGCCGGTGCGGGCGCCGTCGCCGTCGCCGCCGTTCTGACACCTGTCCTGGCCGGAATCGCCGCGGCGATCTTCCTGCTCGTGGGATACATCCTCCAGATGCTCAGCCCACCGCCGGCAGTCGCCCACGCCATGATCACTATCGGCTGGGTGTTCGGAGCCCTGACCGCGGCCGCGATCCTGGTCGCCGCCGGCGGCCTGCTGATCACCGCCCTGCACAACCGGCCCTCGCCGGACGCGGAGTACGGCGAGCTGAGCGAGGAGGTGGCACGGGCCAGGGACGCCTGGCGCGAGGCCCTGCTGGAACGCGGCCTCCTCCCCTTCCTCGGAGAGGCCCTGGCCGATCCCGGTACCGCCGCACTGCATCACACGGCACCGCCCGCGCCGACCAGCAGGATGCCCAGCCTCGGCTACGACCGTCCGGGCTTCAGCAGCCCGGACGAGGGAGCCTCCGGTGCCCGCCCGAGCTTCACCAGCCCGGACTACACCAGCCCGGACTTCGGGGGGCCGGAGCACCAGCCGGAGTGACACCCGGCACAGCCCCTCGGCTTGCGCCCCCACCCCGGGGAGCGCAAGCCGAAGACCTGCCCGCGGACCGCCCGTCGACGGTCCGCCCGCGTCAGTCGGCGATCGGGAGGTACACCCGGTTGCCCGCCGCCGCGAACCCCTTCGACTTCTGGGCCATGCCCTCCTCGATCTCCTCCTGACTGTCGCCGTGGAGTCGGCGGATGTCCTGGGAGATCTTCATCGAAGACAGGTTCAGACCGGAGTCGGTCTGCGCGCATCTTCACGCCGAAGTCGCTCCATCGCCCGAAAGGGCGCGTGGGCCAGCCGTCAACTCGCGGGAGGAGCGAATGGATTCCCGTTGGGCGCCGACGGTGCATTCCACCATGATTCGGGCGGCGGGACAGGAACCCAGTCCTCTCCACGGTGCTCCAGCCACCACCTGCCAATGTTGTGGAACTTCTCTTCGAATTCGCGATCACCAGGAAAGAAAACCCGTGGTAGGTGCCCGCAGGCTGGTACGGCGGCCGTCCGCTTCGTAGATCACGACGGTCCGGGTCCCTAGGACGGTCTCGATGCGGATGACTTGGACTTCGGCCCACTGGATGGTCCGGCGTCGGAGGTTGTGCACGATGGCTGTCGACTGCGAGAGCGTGATGCCGAAATGCCTATTCATGATCAGCGGCACGAACAGCAGGGCGGCCCACGTACCGGACGTCCTTGCCACCTCAGCGCCCGATTGCGCCCCAGCCACCCACTCCCAGATGCGCGTGCCCATGACGACGACGAGGAGAGGCAGAACAGGCAGCACGCGTTGCAGACGCGTCGACCGGTAACGGAGGGCTTCCGGCGGCAGAGCCCCGGCCTGTGATCGCTCCACCAACCCCACCCCTCGCACGGTGCGGCCACCGCTGGCGCGTGATCGCCAAGGCAGCATTGCGTATCCGGGACACGCTGTCCATCCGCCTCCTCCTGGAAAAACCAGGTCCGCGTTTCCGACTCGGATGGGGACCAGTCGGAAACGCGGACCATCACACGCGGGTCTCAGTCCGCGAGCGGCAAGTACACCCGGTTCCCGCTCGCCGCGAACTCCTTCGACTTCTGCAGCATCCCCTCAGCGACCTCCTCAGCTGTCGCCCCCGCAGCCGCCGTACCGCCGAACTGCGCTGTGATGCTTTGGCTAATCTTCATCGAGCAGAACTTCGGCCCGCACATGGAGCAGAAGTGAGCCGTCTTGGCCGGTTCGGCCGGGAGGGTCTCGTCGTGGAACTCCCGGGCCGTGTCGGGGTCGAGGGCCAGGTTGAACTGGTCCTCCCAGCGGAACTCGAAACGGGCGTCGGAGAGGGCGTCGTCCCACTCCTGGGCGCCCGGGTGTCCCTTGGCGAGGTCGGCCGCGTGGGCGGCGATCTTGTAGGTGATGACACCCGTCTTGACGTCGTCCCGGTTCGGCAGGCCCAAGTGCTCCTTGGGCGTGACGTAGCAGAGCATCGCGGTGCCCCACCAGGCGATCATCGCGGCGCCGATGCCGGAGGTGATGTGGTCGTAGGCCGGCGCGACGTCGGTGGTCAGCGGGCCGAGCGTATAGAACGGAGCTTCATCGCAGATCTCCTGCTGAAGGTCGATGTTCTCCTTGATCTTGTGCATCGGGACGTGACCCGGGCCCTCGATCATGGTCTGTACGTTGAAACGCTTCGCGATCCGGTTGAGTTCCCCGAGCGTGCGCAACTCCGCGAACTGCGCCTCGTCGTTGGCGTCCGCGATCGAGCCGGGCCGGAGGCCGTCGCCCAGCGAGTACGTGACGTCGTAGGCGGCGAGGATCTCGCACAGTTCCTCGAAGTTCTCGTACAGGAACGACTCCTTGTGGTGCGCGAGGCACCACGCCGCCATGATCGAGCCGCCGCGCGAGACGATGCCGGTCTTGCGGTTGGCCGTCAGCGGTACGTACGGCAGGCGCACGCCCGCGTGGACCGTCATGTAGTCCACGCCCTGCTCGGCCTGCTCGATGACCGTGTCCTTGTAGATCTCCCAGGTCAGCTCCTCGGCACGGCCGTCGACCTTCTCCAGCGCCTGATAGAGCGGCACCGTGCCGATGGGGACGGGGGAGTTGCGCAGCACCCACTCGCGGGTGGTGTGGATGTTGCGGCCGGTGGACAGGTCCATGACCGTGTCGGCCCCCCAGCGGGTCGCCCAGGTCATCTTCTCGACCTCCTCCTCGATGGAGGACGTCACCGCGGAATTACCGATGTTGGCGTTGACCTTCACCAGGAACCGCTTGCCGATGATCATCGGCTCGATCTCCGGGTGGTTGACGTTCGCCGGCAGCACCGCGCGGCCCGCCGCGATCTCCTCACGGACCACCTCAGGAGAGACGTTCTCCCGGATGGCCACGAACTCCATCTCCGGTGTGATCTCACCGCGTCGGGCATAGGCGAGCTGTGTGACCGCCTCGCCGTCACGGCTGCGGCGCGGCTGGCGAGCCCTCCCCGGAAAGACCGCGTCGAGGTTGCGAAGGCCACCCCGTGGTGAGGTGTGCTTGATCCCGTCGTCCTCGGGGCGCACGGGACGGCCCGCGTACTCCTCGGTGTCCCCGCGGGCGATGATCCAGTTCTCCCGCAGTGGCGCAAGGCCCCGGCGGACGTCCGTCTCGGTGAGCGGATCGGTGTACGGGCCCGACGTGTCGTACAACGTGACCGACTGCCCGTTGGTGAGGTGCACCTGTCGGACCGGCACTCGCAGATCGGGGCGCGAGCCGTCTGGGCCCGTCACGTATCCCTTGTGCCAGCCGATGGACTTCCCGGCCTCCTCGTCGTGCTGGTCGGAGGCAGGCGTGCGCGCGTCCTTGATGGTCATGAGACCTACTCCCTACGCCGGCATTACCCGGTAACAGGTTCGGCGGTCGACGCAGCGGCTTCCGTCTGCCGACGTTTCGTGGGGAACGTCACTCGCTTGAGATGACGTTCCACGTGAAACATCGCTGGGACGGAGGTCAGCGCCCTCTCAGCCCGGTGCTCCGAGCTCCCGCGTGTACAAAGGTGGCTCCACGCTAGCGTCAATTCTGGCGCGGTGAACAGAGGGCCCCTGTCGTTCTTGCGATGATCGGGCGGTGACCACGACGCATCAGTCCCCGTACCCGCCCCCCGAGCCTCCGCGCCGGCCGGGCTCCGGAAACGGCCCTGGGCACGGCCCCGGCAGCGGTTCCCGCGGTGGCTTCGGAGACGGTGGACCCGGCGGGACCGGTGGGGTCAGCGAGGTCAGCGGAGCCAGTGGCTGGCACGAGCATGAGCGTGAGCACAGCGGCGGTCATGGCGGTGGACATGGCGGCGGTCATGGCTACGGCCACGGTCAGGGTGCGAGCCACGGTGCCCCAGGCGGTGGTGGTCTGGGTGGCGGCGGTCTCGGTGATGGCGGTGGCCATGGCGGTGACGGCCACCGCGGCAGCTCGGGGGACGGGCATGGCTCCGGAGACGGGAACGGTTCCGGAGACGGGAACGGTTCCGGTGACGGGCACGGACATGGGAGCGGGCCCGGCTCCAGCGCTGGGCACGGCCACTCGCACAGTCACAGCCACGGACCGGCGACTCCCGTCTCCAAGCACCTGCGCAAGGTCATCGCGGCGATCCTCATCCCCTTCGGGGTGGCCGTGGTGGTGGGACTCGGGGTGCTGTGGCCCGGTGGCGCCCCGGCGCACGAACGCACCGGGGTCGGCTTCGACCGGCAGACCCAGCACGCGACGGTCAGCAAGGTCGTGAGCGTCAGCTGCAAGTCGGTGAACGCCTCGGGGGAGACCCCGACCGGGGACACCTCGACCGCCGAGGGCTCGTCCGCCGAACAGCAGGCGAAGGGCAGCTGCAAGAAGGCGACGATCAGGGTCGACACCGGCAAGGACAAGGGCCGCACCTTCACGGAGATCGTCCAGCCGGACCAGTCACGGCAGTTGCACGAGGGCCAGAAGGTCGTGGTCGCGTACGAGCCCTCCGCGCCCAGGGACTTGCAGTACTCGGTCACCGACGTGGACCGCGGGTTCCCGATGGCGCTGCTCGCAGGTATCTTCGCGCTCGCCGTCGTGGTCGTCGGGCGCATGCGCGGTGTCATGGCGCTGATCGCGCTGGCCGTCAGCTTCCTGCTGCTGAACTTCTTCGTCCTGCCCGCGATCCTCCAGGGCTCGAACCCGCTGCTCGTGGCGGTGGTCGGATCGAGCGCCATCATGCTGATCGCCCTCTACATGTGCCACGGTCTGTCGGCCAGAACCTCCGTGGCTGTCCTCGGCACGCTGATCTCACTGGTGCTGATCGGCGTCCTCGGCTCGCTGTTCATCAACTGGGCAGCGCTGACGGGCAACACGGACGACAACACCGGGCTCATCCACGGGTTGTACCCGTCGATCGACATGAGCGGTCTGCTGCTCGCCGGCGTCATCATCGGCTCGCTCGGTGTTCTCGACGACGTGACCGTCACGCAGACCTCGGCGGTCTGGGAGCTGCACGAGGCCAACCCGACGATGGGCTGGCACGGGCTCTACCGCGCGGGCATCCGCATCGGCCGCGACCACATCGCGTCCGTCGTCAACACCCTCGTCCTCGCCTACGCCGGTGCCGCGCTGCCGCTGTTGCTGCTCTTCTCCATCGCGCAGTCCAGCGTGGGGACGGTCGCCAACAGCGAGTTGGTGGCCGTGGAGATCGTGCGCACACTGGTCGGCTCGATCGGCCTCGTCGCCTCGGTACCGGTCACCACGGCCCTCGCGGCCCTGGTGGTCTCGGCCGACCGACCGGGGACGGAGGCGGCGGGAACGGGGGTGTCCACGCCCGTACCGGCGACGAGTGCGAGCGCGGGGACGGCCGGCAGTCGGCCGACGGCTGGCCGCGGCGGGAAGGGGCGGCGGCGCAGGCGGTGAGAGGGGGCCAGGGGGCGGGGACGGGGGGGGGGACGGGGGGACGGGCCGGAGCTTCGGTCCCCCAGCTCCCGGGCTCCGGTTCCGAGTTACCGGCTACCGGCTACCGGCTACCGGCTACCGGCTACCGGCTACCGGCTACCGGCTACCGGCTACCGGCT
This sequence comes from Streptomyces sp. SLBN-8D4, assembly GCF_049739545.1. Taxonomy (NCBI): domain Bacteria; kingdom Bacillati; phylum Actinomycetota; class Actinomycetes; order Kitasatosporales; family Streptomycetaceae; genus Streptomyces; species Streptomyces sp. SLBN-8D4. Next base: position 4,964,957 of record NZ_JBMGQC010000001.1, on the reverse strand, counting down.
ACCGGCTACCGGCTACCGGCTACCGGCTCAAACTAAGAGACCCGCTCGTCGTAGAACGCGCGCCAAGCAGCCCCGAGCAAGCGACCCGCCGCCTGGGCGTTCCCACGGCGCACATCTCCAGCGAGCCGGCTCCGCACTGTCGTCCCACTCTGTTCCCGATCCGGCAGAAGCGTTCCTGCACCCTCCCACCCCATGCTGAAGCGTTCCGCCACCTCGCCACCGCAAGGTGTCAGCCCGCGCTCTGCTCCTCCGCCAGGATCCGGTCCAGCGCCTCGTCCAGATGGGTGTCGAAATCGGCCAGCGCGGCCTCCTGGCCCAGCGGCACCAACTTGTCCGTGCGATCGAGGAACGCGATGATCGGCGCCGTCGACGAGCGGAACAGGGCCTGGTCGCCGCCGACCTGAAGCCTGATCAGCACATCGCCCAGCAGGTCGGAACCAGCCGGGGAGACCCGCACATCACCCTCCCCGCAGGGCCGTCCCACCCCGTCGATCAGCAGCTCACGGCCGAAAGCCCAGGTCACCGGGGCATCACCCGGGAGATGGAAGGTCAGCCGGACCGCGTACGGATCGCAGGCCTCGTAGCGCAGCTCCACGGGAATGCGGAAGGAGAGCTCCTCGGACACGAGAAAGCTCATCATGACCTCTGCCTGTACGGTCTCGCGCATCGCTTACCCCGTCATCTGCCTTCGTCGGCCGAAATGATCCCTCTGATACTGGTGGCATCTTGCTGAACGTGTACGACAGATCACAAGGAGTGAGTTTTCAGATACTGATAGAGATTGCCAGCGACCCCATCAAACGCCCGATTTCCTCTTGCAATTGCTGGGTGGCGGCCATCAATCGGTCTGCCTGATGAGCAGGCAATGAGATGGCCATCGTTGCCGCAGCGTTACCCACCGTGATCGGAATCGCCGCGCACACCGTGCCCAGTGCGTACTCCTGACGTTCGATCACCGGTCCCATTCGCGCGGTCCGTTCGAGACGCCGGAGCAGACTGTGGCCGTCGCGCACGGTGTACGGCGTGATGGACTGCACGGGGTACCGGTCGAGATGGTCACGCCGGCGTTCGTCGTCGAGTTGGGCGAGCAGACACTGCCCGATGGCGTGCGCGTGCCCGGTCTCGCGAAAGTCGGCCCACTCCTCGACTGCCGGGTTTCCGGGGCTGTCGGAGACACAGAGGACCTCGATCTCGCCGTCGCGGTACTGGGCGTAGTACACCGGCACGCCGATCAGGTCGCGCCAGTGCGCAAGCGCGTCGACGACGGTGCTGCGACGTTTCTGCTCGGCTCCACTGCTGCTCAGCCGCTCAGCCGCCTCCCCGAGGAAGAACAGGCCCTTGTCGCGGCGTAGATAGCCCTCGTGCACGAGGGTGCGCAGCAGGTGGTACGCCGTGGGGAGTGCCAGCCCGGTCTCGCGGGCGAGTTGTTTGGCGGGGGCTCCGTACTCGTGCTCCGCGACGGATTCGAGCAGGCGCATCGCGCGCTGGACGGACCCGATCAGGGTGGCGGAGTGGGCCTGTTCGGGAGGTTCGGAGGAGGGCGCCGCGTGCCGCTGGACGGGGGCGGACGGCCGTACGGAGGCGGTGGGCTGCACGGGAGCCGACGCCCGTACCGGAGCCGTCGACGGGGCGAGACCGGATGGCCGCACGGGCTCTGACGCCCGTACCGGAGCTGCCGGCTCAGCCGGTGCCACCGGCTGCGTCGGACCCACCGGCTGGGCGGAGCCCACTGTCTGGTCAGCGGCTACCAGGCCTCCTGGGGCCGTTGGCCGTTCCGAAGCCGTGGGCCGTTCCAAAGCCGTAGGCCGTTCCGAAGCCGTGGGCCGTTCCGAAGCCGTGGGCCGTTCCAAAGCCGTAGGCCGTTCCGAAGCCGTGGGCTGTGCCGGAGGCGTCGGATGTGTCGGAGCCGTCGTCGCGCGGGCGTCGATCTGTGCGGGTGCGGTGTCAACCGTGGCCAAGGGTCACTCCCAGGGCGCGAGGGGGCAGCCCGTGCGGGAAACACGGGAGGGGGTGTACTCCGCTCGCGGGGTCGTCCCCGCGTCGAGTTCCGGACTTTAACGGTCCGCCACCGCATGTATACGGTCCGTCCGGAAAACTTCCCTCGCCCGAGGGAACGGGGCATTCCTGTTACCGGCGCCCCGCCCGCTCCCGATGCCTACCAGTCGCTGCGCGAAGAGGAGCTCGACATGAACTTCCGTACGACGTAGACGAGACCGCCGACCAGGGCCACGAAGACCAGCAGCTTGAAGAGCAGGCCGATGACGAAGCCGACCACCGTGGCTATCAGCCCGCCGAACACGACCAGGGCGATGACCGGCACCGCGATCCACTTCACCCACCACGGCATCCCCGCGAAGATCTCTCCCATCGCACTTACCTCTCTGCAGTCCGGCACTGTCCGGCCCCTCTGGTACCGGATCCACCAATGTCCTGCACTCGATGCTAGGGCCGGGAGGTGCCCCTGCGGGGGCCTCGCATCCCTTGTCCTCCCCTGACTGATCCCCTAGGGAACCCCGAGACCGCAGGTCAGCTCTCGGGGGGAGAGAACACCACCATGACCCTGAGGTCCTCGCTGATGTGGTGGAACTTGTGGGCGACACCGGCCGGGACGTACACCACGCTGCCGCGCGCCACCTGCGTCGTCTCCATGCCCACGGTGATCGCCGCGCGTCCGCTGACCACGAAGTAGACCTCGTCCTGGTTGTGGGGCTGCTGCGGATCCTGGGCTCCTGCGTCGAGTGCGTACAGGCCGACGGACATGTTCCGCTCACGCAGGAACTGCAGGTAGGCGCCGTCGTTGGCGGCGCGCTCCGCCTCCAGTTCATCCAACCGGAATGCCTTCATCGAGTTGGTCCGCCCTCGTCAGTGCCCGTAACCGATCTCTTCTGTCACGATCAGACACATGAAGAATTTCCTAGTCAAGACGATCGCCAACGCGGGTGCCCTGGCGGTCGCCGTCTGGCTGCTCGACAAGATCACCCTGACCGGTGGCAGCACGGGCAAGAAGGTCTGGACGCTGATACTCGTCGCGCTGGTCTTCGGCCTGGTGAACTTCCTGGTCAAGCCCCTCGTGAAGGTGCTCACCTTCCCGCTGTTCATCCTGACGCTCGGCCTGTTCACGCTGATCGTCAACGCGTTGATGCTGCTGCTGACCTCGTGGCTCGCCGACAAGCTCGATCTGAGCTTCCACGTCGAGGGGTTCTGGACGGCCGTCCTGGGCGGCCTGATCATCTCGATCGTGTCGTGGGCCCTGCACGTCGTCCTGCCCGACGAGGACTGAGGAGGCATGACCTATCGCGTCTGTTTCGTCTGCACGGGCAACATCTGCCGTTCCCCGATGGCCGAGTCGGTCTTCCGCGCCCGCGTGGCGGAAGCCGGTCTGGAGGGCCTGGTCGAGGTCGACAGTGCCGGCACGGGCGGCTGGCACGAGGGCGACGGCGCCGACCCGCGCACCGTGTCCGTCCTGGAGGAGCACGGCTACGCCGGCGCCCATACGGCCCGGCAGTTCCAGCCGTCCTGGTTCACCCGCCTCGACCTGGTGATCGCCCTCGACGCCGGCCACCTGAGGGCCCTGCGACGCCTCGCGCCCACACCGGAGGACGCCGGGAAGGTACGGCTGCTGCGTTCGTACGACCCCGCAGCGGGCGACGAACTGGACGTTCCGGACCCGTACTACGGGGGCCTGGACGGCTTCGAGGAGTGCCTTGAGATGGTGGAGGCGGCGAGCGAGGGTCTGCTCGCCGAGGTGCGCGAGCGGACGGAAGGACGGGTGGCATGAGCGACAGGGCTGCGGACCAGGGGGAGGGCACGCGCGCGGTACGGGCGGGACTGCCCGAGGCGGTCAAGAACGAACCGACCCTGCCCGGTCCGGCCTTCGCCGCCCACTTCCATCTGCCCGGTGAGGTCGACGGCCCGTACACCTACGGCCGTGACACGAACCCGAGCTGGAGCCTGCTGGAGCGCGCCATCGGCGAGCTGGAGGCGCCGGGGCGGGACGGAGTGGAGACACTGGTCTTCGCCTCGGGCATGGCCGCCGTCTCCGCCGTGCTCTTCTCGCAGCTGCGCGCCGGGGACACGGTCGTCCTGCCCAGTGACGGCTACCAGGTTCTGCCGCTGATCCGCGCCCAGTTGGAGGCGTACGGCATCGAGGTGCGCACCGCGCCGACCGGTGGCGACGCCCAGCTCGACGTCCTCGACGGCGCGCGGCTGCTGTGGATCGAGAGCCCGTCCAACCCCGGCCTCGACGTGTGCGACATCCGGCGGCTCGTCGAGGCGGCACACGCGCGTGGTGCGCTCGTCGCCGTGGACAACACACTCGCCACCCCGCTCGGACAGCGCCCGCTGGAGCTCGGCGCGGACTTCTCCGTGGCCAGCGGCACCAAGCAGCTCACGGGGCACGGAGACGTCCTCCTCGGGTACGTCACCGGGCGCGAGGGCGAGGCCATGGACGCCGTCCGCCGCTGGCGGAAGATCGTCGGAGCGATCGCCGGGCCCATGGAGGCTTGGCTCGCGCACCGGTCGATCGCCACCCTCCAGATGCGGGTCGAGCGGCAGAACGCGACCGCGCTCGTGCTCGCCGAGGCGCTGCGGAAGCGGCCCGAGGTGACCGGGCTGCGCTATCCGGGGCTGCCCGACGACCCCTCGCACAAGATCGCGTCGCAGCAGATGTGCCGCTACGGATGCGTGGTGTCCTTCACGCTGCCCACGCACACGCGTGCCGACCGTTTCCTCGATGCCCTGCGGATCGTGGACGACGCGACGAGCTTCGGCGGGGTGCGCTCCACGGCCGAGCGGCGTCGGCGCTGGGGCGGCGACGACGTGCCGGAGGGCTTCATCCGCTTCTCGGTCGGGGCGGAGGATCCCGAGGACCTGGTGGCGGATGTGCTGCGTGCGCTGGAGGAGTCGGCCGACTGACCGGCTCAGCAGCGGTTTTCCGGACATGCGTTAAGTCCGGCTACGTACGACGAGCGGTCCGAGCCTCCCCCCTCGTGGCTCGGACCGCCCCGGTTCCCGCGCGCCAAGAACCGCGCGAACCAGGCTAGTTGACTCTGTGTCAGTGTCCAATCACAGTAGCGACAGGGGCCTATCGACATATTTATAGTTGGGCCCCTGCCCCGGAGCCGCCTCAGGGACCGGGTCAGGGCTCGGAGGGGGCGTCACCATGGATCTGGCCTTGCTGCGCACCTTCGTGACGGTGCACCGGGCCGGTTCCTTCACCCGCGCCGCCGCACTGCTCGGGCTGTCGCAGCCGGCCGTCACCTCACAGATCCGCACCCTGGAACGGCAGCTGGGCAGGCCCCTGTTCTTACGGCAGGCCCGCGGTGTGACCCCCACGACCATCGGTGACGAACTCGCCCACAAGGCCGCCCCCCATCTCGACGCCCTGGTGGAGATCACCGAGACCGGCCTGGACGACGAGTCCTCCCTTCGCACGCTGCATCTCGCGGGGCCGCCCGAGTTCACCGCCGAGCGGGCGCTGCCCGCGCTCACCCAGCTGACCGGCGAGGACGGCCAGGGTTTCGCCCTGCGGGCCTCCTTCGGAAACGCCGAGGAGACCCTGGAGGGTCTGGCCGCCGGGCATCACGATCTGGCCATCAGCACGGCCCGTCCGCGGGGTGCGCTGCTCACCGCGAGCACGCTCTGCGACGAGGAGCACGTCCTGGTCGCCGCCCCGAGCTGGGCCGACCAGCTCGGCCCAGGGGAAGCGGTCAAACCGGTTCCCGGGGTCAAGCGCGCCCCGGCGTTCGAGGACGTCCCCGTGGTCGAGGTGCACGAGTCACTGCCCTTCGTCTCGCGCTATTGGGCCTCCGTCTTCGATTCCCGTCCGCCCGCACCGGGCACCGTCGTCGTCCCCGACCTGCGCGCGGTACTCGCCTGCACGGTCGCGGGCGCCGGGCTCGCGGTGCTGCCGCGCTATCTGTGCGCGGCCGCCCTCGAACGCGGCGACGTCGTCGCGCTGCACGAACCCGCCGTGCCCCCGCTGCGGACGTACTTCCTGGTGGTGCGTACCGGGACGCTGGCCATGCCGCATATCGCGCGCGCGCACGAATGGCTGCTGCGGGCGGCTGCCGACTGGTGTTGAGCAGGGGTTTCGCGCTCTCAGCCCGGCGATCCCGACCGATGACGGCACGCGATGTTTCACGTGGAACCATCCGGGCCACATTCCCCCCATGACCGTAAGACCCGTGGTCAAGCGCACCGCCCGTGCCGTCCTGCTCGACGGTGACGATCTGATCCTGATCAAGCGCACCAAGCCCGGCATGGATCCCTACTGGCTGACTCCCGGCGGTGGAGTCGAGCCGACGGACACGACCGTCGTCGACGCCCTGCACCGCGAGGTCCATGAGGAACTCGGCGCCAAGATCACCGATGTGGTGCCCTGCTTCGTGGACACCATCGAGCACATCGGCGACGACGGCGGTGCGACCGGAGTGAAGGTGCAGCACTTCTTCGTCTGCCACCTGGAGTCGATGAACCCGTCCCTGCGGCACGGGCCCGAAGTGGACGAGCCCATCGGAGAGTACGAGATCGTTCGGGTGCCGTTCACTCGCATCGGGATCGCGTCGGTCCACCTGGTCCCGCTGTCGCTGCGCCACTATCTGGACGGCAACATCGAGGGCGTACGGGCCATGCACGCCCCGGACCTGGGCTGAGCCCGCGCCAGGTCACTGGGCCAGGACGAGCTCCTCCACGGAGTCGTGGCGTATGCGTTCCGAGGGGATCCCGAAGGACCTGAGCGTGTCCACACCGCTGCGGATCATGCCGGGCGGGCCCGAGAGGTAGGCGTCGTAGTCGCGCCATGGGCCGTACGCGCGTACGGCGTCCGGGAACCGAAGACGAGCCCGCTGGTCGACGACCGCACGGACCGACAGCCAGGGGTGGGACTGCTGGAGCCTGAGCATCGTGTCGATGGCGTACAGGTCGTGGTCGGTGCGGGCTCCGTAGAACACCTCGACCGACCTTCGTGCACCGTGTTCGGCCACATCCTCGACCAGCGCCTTGATCGGAGCTATGCCGGTACCGCCGCCCAGGCAGAGCAGTCCGCTGTCGGTGGTGTGGTCCACGGTCATGGACCCGGTCGGCGGACCGAGCCGGATGACGTCCCCGGGGCGGGCCCGGTGCACCAGCGCGTTGGAGACCCAGCCCGCGGGGACGGCCTTCACGTGGAACGACAGCAGACCGTCGGAGCGGGGTACCGAGGCGAACGAGTAGTGCCGCCATATGCGCGGCCACCACGGCGTCTCCAGGCTTGTGTACTGGCCGGCGAGGAACGGATAGGGCTGGTCGGGCCGGACGGTGACGACGGCGACGTCCGGGGTCCGCAGGTCGTGCGACACGACCTCCGCGAACCACCAGGCGGGGGCGCGCAGTTCGTCCGCGGCCGCCGCGTCGATCATCACCTGCGAGATCGTCGTGTACGCCCGGACCCAGGCCGCCTCGGTCTCGCTGTCCCAACTGCTGGAGGCGTACTTGCTCAGCGCGCCGATGAGGCACTCCCCGACCGCCGGATAGTGCTCGGCGCGGGTGCCGTACTTGCGATGTCCGCGGCCGAGGTTCTGCAGGTAGTCGACCAGCACAGGCGGGTTGTCGATGTGCTCGGCCGCCGTCAGCAGCGCCTTGAACAGGCGGTCCCGCTGGGCGTCCATGGAGGCGGGGAACAGCGGTCGCAGACCGGGGTGGCGTACGAAGAGCAGCGCGTAGAAGTACGACGTGACCTTCTCGGCGACGGGTACGACCTCGGCCATGGTCCGGCGGATACGGACGGCGCCCGGGGAGGGTTGCTGGTCCCTCGGGGGCAGGCCCGGGAGCTGTGAAGGCGTGGTGCTGAGCGCCGTGAGGGTGCCCTGGTGCGGGGAGGAGTGGTGGGCGGGGACTCGGGGGCGTGCGGAGGGGGCCTCGTCCGGCCCTGTGGGGGGCTGAGCCGGAGCGGACCGCGGTAAGGGCGGTGTCTGAGCCGGGGGGTCTGTCTCGTACGTCCGTATCGGGCTCTGTGCCTCGTCGGCCAGGCCGGGTATCTCCTCGGCGAGTGCCGCATCCTTCTCGCGGCCGGTCTCCGTGCCGGGTGGCGCTGTGTCCGAAGCGTCGGGCGGCGGCGCTGTGACCTCGGCCGACGGGCCCGCCTCAGTGGCCGGCGGAGCTGCTGGAGAGGCGCCTGCCCATGGCCTGCCGACCGGGCGCGGCGCGGTCGGCCTGCTTCCCTCTGCCGTCTCGTCCGCGGCACCGGGCGCCGTCGTCGGCTGATGGTGTGGAGCGAACCAGCCGGCCCCGCCCCCGGAGGCGCCGTTGTCGGCCGACATACCGGTCGGAGCGTCCATGGTGTGCCTCGCCTCGAACATCTTTCGGTCGGTCTGCACTTCCTCGGCCGGAAGAGTCCTGCTTTCCCCCGCGGACGGCTTGTCTTCCCACTCGACGTCCCGGCCGACGCGACCACATTCAGCCCCTGCGCGCAGTCCCCTGCAGCGTGCCACCGCGTACGGACGCCGTGGCCGCATAACCACGAATGCGGGTCTTCGATCTGTCCGTCCCGTTAGGCTGCATTGCCCCCATCACTGGGCGTGGCGCACCAATTCATAGGCTTCCCACAGATCCATGCCGTCGTAGGAGTGGGTCGAGATGTCGGACAGGTGATGGTCCGCGTTGACCGCCACCGAGACCGGCACCACGGCGAACAGGTCCTTGTCGGAGGATGAGTCGCCGTAGGCGATGCAGTCGGCCCGTGTCACTCCGAACTGCTCGCACAACCGGTCCGCGATCAGCACCTTGGCGGCGGCACTGAGTGCTCCGGTGGACTCCACCGGCTCGGTGAAGGGGACGGCCGGAAAACGGGACCCGTACGCGGCATGAGCCCCCCAACCGGTGAGCCGTTCCACAAAGAAGGACGGCGAGAGAGATACGACCGCGCAATAGTCGCCCTGTCCCCTGATCTCCGCCCAGACCTCACGAATACGGGCCAGCCATGGAGCCCCTTCGAAGGCCGCGACGACGTGCGCCTCGGTCAGGGACGCCCACAGTGCGTAAACCTGCTGCGCGTATTCGGGCGGCCCTATCAGCCCGGCCCCGATCGCCTGGTCGAGCGCCACTGTCTCTGCCTCGAGTCCGAGTTGCCGGGAAATCTGTACGGGCGCGCTGGTCCCGTGCAGCAAAGTGCCGTCGAGATCGAAGAGATGAAGTCTCGCCATGTCGTGAGGCTAGTGGTCCAAAGCCCGGTGAAGCCTCATGGGGTACTTCCGGCCGATCGCCGGACGGTCGTCGTTCTCCGATGTTTCACGTGAAACACCCAGTATGTGATCGGGCCCTGTGCGCTTGGCCACGACATGACCAAAAGCCCGTACGCACCCCGGGAAACAGGTGGACGCCAAGGCCACCCGTCGGACAGCCTGACCTGCGTGCCGACTCCTTCTCTCGCCGCTCTCCCCATCCGCCGTCTGACGCATTCGTGATCTCAACGCCTGCGCGGACTTGTCCGAGGACCGGGGGTGGCCACGCGAGGAGTACAAGTGGGGCCTCCTCCTCGCGGCCGGAAAGGGCTACGGCATCGACGACCCCGGCGGAGGCCTCGTCACCGCCTGCGTGGTCACGGAGTACGGCCCCTACAGCGAGCCCGATCTGGGAGCGATCGGGATGGTGCTGGTCGCCGAACGGCACGCCCGACAGGGCATCGGCCGTCGGCTCATGCGGCACATTGTCTCCGCCATGGGCAGCACCCCGCTGACTCTTCACGCCACGCCCTACGGCCGCCCGCTCTACGAGGAACTGGGCTTCAAGGTCACCGGCCAGGCGGAGATGCTCCGTGGACACTTCAGTCCGGACGGCCTCACACCGGCGGTGCGCACGCGCGCGGCCACCGCCGAGGACCTCGCCGCGATTCTCCGGCTCGACGAGGAGGTGCTCGGTACGGATCGCACGCACCTCATCACCCGGTTGCCCGCCTTCGCCGACCAGTTCCGCGTCGCCGAGGAGAGCGGCCGGCTCACCGGATACGCGGCTGCCTGGCCCAACATGGACACCCATGTCGTGGGCCCACTGATCGCCCGTGACACCGAGACGGCGCAGGCACTCCTCACATCGCTCGCCGCAGGTACCGACCGCCCCCTGCGCACCGACATCGACGTACGGCACGAAGAGCTACGGGCCTGGGCCAGGGAACGCGGTCTGGCGCCGGTCGCCCTCAACGCGGTCATGACGTACGGGATCCCGGAGCTGCCGGGCGACTGGAGTCGGCGGTTCGCTCCGCTGACGGTGGCCGCGCTCTGAGGCACGCCTGCACGACAGCGCCGGCGCCCCGGGCTTCGGGGAACCGGCGCCGCCGTACCCGACCGCGGGCCACGCGGTTTCAGTGGTGCACGGTGTTTCAGTGGCGCACCGCGGTCCGCTGCTCCGCGGGCGTCGCCCCTGCGACCACGGCGCTGGGAGCGCTGTGCCGGCGCTCCAGCGCGGCCGAGAGGAACGCCAGGAGGAGAGCGCCCGTGGCCAGCGCTGCGCCCACCCAGTTGGGGGCGGTGTAACCGAAGCCGGCCGAGATGACCAGTCCGCCCAGCCAGGCGGAGAGGGCGTTGCCCAAGTTGAAGGCGCCGATGTTGACGGCTGAGGCGAGCGTCGGGGCCGCGTGCGCCTGGTCGAGGACCCTCTTCTGGAGCGGCGGCACGGTCGCGAAGCCCAGGGCGCCGATGAGAGCGATCGTGAGGCCGGCCAGGACCTTGTGGTGCGCGGTGAGCGTGAAGAGCGCGAGCACGACGGCCAGGGCGCCCAGGGAGACGTACAGCATGGGCATCAGGGCCCGGTCGGCGTACTTGCCGCCCACGAGGTTACCGCCGACCATACCGAGGCCGAAGAGGACCAGCAGCCAGGTCACCGAGCCGTCGGCGAAGCCGGTCACGTGGGTCATCATCGGCGCGATGTAGGTGATGGCGGCGAAGACACCGCCGAAGCCGAGGACGGTCATCGCCATGGCGAGCAGCACTTGGGCGTTCTTGAAAGCGGCCAGTTCGTGACGCAGGCGCACCCCCTCCGGCCTGGGCATCTCGGGGACGAGCTTGGCGATGCCGACCAGACCGACGACACCGAGGGCCGCGACGGTCGCGAAGGTGAGACGCCAGCCGGCGCTCTGACCGATCAGCGTGCCCAGGGGGACGCCGACGACGTTGGCGACGGTCAGTCCGGTGAACATCATCGCGATGGCTCCGGCCTTCTTGTCCGGAGCCACCAGGTCGGCGGCGACGACCGAGCCGATACCGAAGAAGGCTCCGTGGGCGAGAGAGGCGACCACACGGCCGATCAGCATCACGGTGAAGGCCGGGGCGAGGGCGGAGAGCAGGTTGCCGACGATGAACAGCCCCATCAGCAGCATCAGCATCCGCTTGCGCGAGATCTTGGTGCCGAGGGCGGTCATCAGCGGGGCGCCGAACATGACGCCGAGCGCGTAGCCGGTGACCAGGAAGCCGGCGGTGGGGATGGAGACCCCGAAGTCGTCCGCGACCTCGGGCAGCAGCCCCATGATCACGAACTCGGTCGTTCCGATTCCGAAGGCCCCGATCGCGAGGGCCAGAAGCGCGAGCGGCATGGGGGGTGACACCTTCCCAGACGATTGCAGGAGCATGTTGCGCACGTTCACAATAATTGCAGACGCTCTATATTGGCAAGCGACGGTAATCGCGAATCGTCCCTGCCTCCCCGGCAGGCACCTCGGGACGGAGGAAGCAGGCCCCATGACCGCCACAGACCCCTCGCTCACCGCCCTCGCCCAGGGCTGGTGCGCGCTCTCCCTGCTGCACGGACGGATCGAGGCCCACATCGAGAAGGCCCTGCAGTCCGCCCACGACCTCAGCGTGCGCGAGTACTCCCTGCTCGACGTCCTGGGCCGCCAGCACGACGGCGAGGGCGGACACCTGCAGATGAAACAGGTCGCCGACGCCGTCGTCCTCAGCCAGAGCGCCACCACCCGCCTGGTCACCCGCCTCGAGGACCGCGGCCTGCTCGCCCGCTACCTCTGCCCCACCGATCGCCGCGGCATCTACACCGACGTCACCGACACCGGCCGCACCCTCCTCGACCAAGCCCGCCCCACCAACGAGAAGGCCCTCCGAGAAGCCCTCGACCAAGCCGCCACCCACCCCGAACTCGCCCCCCTCGTACGAGCCCTGGAGGCCCTCGGCACACCTGCGGTGCCCGCACACGAGTGCCCCGCATAGGGTTCGGACATGGGAGAACTCGACATTCGGCCTGCCACGACGGACGACGTCTCCGCGATCGTCGACATGCTCGCCGACGACCCCTTGGGCGCCCAGCGTGAGTCCCCGGACGACCTGGCCCCCTATCTGGCCGCGCTGGAACGCCTCTCCTGCGACCCGAACCAGCATCTGGTCGTCGCCACGCGGAAGGATCGCGTGGTCGGCACACTGCAGCTCACCGTCGTCCCGGGGCTGTCGCGGCGCGGTGCCACCAGATCGATCATCGAAGGGGTGCGCGTCCACGCCGACGAGCGTGGCAGTGGGCTCGGGTCCCGGCTCATCGAGTGGGCCATCGAGGAATCCCGCCGTCAGAACTGCCAGTTGGTACAGCTGACGTCCGACAACACCCGCACGGACGCCCACCGCTTCTACGAACGGCTCGGTTTCACAGCCTCACACGTGGGCTTCAAGCTGGCCCTCTGATCCTGGCCGTGGCCGCTTCCTCACTGCACGGCAAGGCGCCCTGTTTCACGTGAAACAGGGCGCCGCTTCGGTCAACCGGCCAGGGACACCTAGCCGATGCCTCGCCACCCCTCCGGATCCAGTCCACCCGGCACGGAAGACCCCTCGTCGTACGGCTGCCGGGTGAACACGAACGAACCGAGGTCGAGATGGTCCACGGATTTGTCAGGCCGCCGTACGGCCTTGAGGACCTCTCCTTGGAAGTAGCCCTCCAGGCCGGTCCAGGTGCCGTCGGCGTTGGCCCGGAACCGCGAGCGCCGGCCCGCGCCCGACAGGGGCTCCAGCGAGACGAGTCCATCCGCCGTCAGCCGTAGGGCGAATCCGTTCGTGCCCCAGTACCACTGACCCGCCAACTCCAGTGCGGGTGCATCGGCTTCCCGCATCGGGCGCCACGGCTCGGGGATCCTGGGCTCGGCCTCGGCGACGATCCGTACGAGATCAGCCCCTACGACGGACAGCAGCGGGCCAGACGTGCAGTTGGCCAGCACGACCGCGGCGACATCGTCCGTCACGCTGATCGTGAGATTCGCGAGGAAGCCCGGCAGCGAGCCCGAATGGCCCACGAGCAGCCGTCCCTCGCGGTGCTGGATCTGCAATCCGAGCCCGTACGTGGCACCGTCGGCCAGATCCCCCGTCCCGGAGGGTGCCGCGGGCGTGCGCATCTCACGCACGGTCTCCGCGCACAGCACCCGGTCGTCCCCGTGCGCCAGGAAGACCGCGAAGCGCGCCAAGTCCTCTGTGGTGGACCAGAGTTGCCCGGCTGGAGCCATGCGTCCCAGGTCCTCGGAGGGCTCGGGCAGCATCGCGTCGGCCCACGGATGGACCGCCCAACCGCCCGCATGGGGTGCTTCCGGTCGGCCACTGGTACGGCCGAGGCCAAGAGGTGTGAGTACTTCACGCCGGAGCACCTCCTCCCACGGAGCCCCGCGCAGCTTCTCGACGAGTGCTCCCAGCAGGGTGTAGCCGGGGTTCGAGTAGTGGAAGAGTCGTCCCGCCGGATGCAGGAAGGGGTCCTCGCCCAGCACGTCGGCGAGTTCGGGACGCAGAGCCCCTGAGGTGCGCTCCCACCAGGGCGCTGGGGACTCGGCGGCCAATCCACCGGTGTGGGCGAGGAGTTCGGCGACGGTGGCCTCCCCCGCTCCCGTGCCGGGTACGTGCTTCTCCAGCGGGTCGCCGAGGTCGAGCAGCCCCTCGTCACGCAGTCGCAGGACGAGGACGGCGGTGAAGGTCTTGGTGATCGAGCCGATGCGGTACTGCACGTTCTCGTCCGGGCCATGCCCGTCCACCGAGGTGCGCGTACCGTGCCACACGGTCCGTCCGTCCCGCACGACCGCCGCGACCAATGAGGGTGCCCTGCCCTCCGCCTGGGCCACGGCGATCCGGTGCAGCAGCGCCCGGCGCGTGCCGGGGAGCAGCTCTTCCTGAGATGTCGTCATGCCCCCAGTCCATCGCGCGAGGGACGCGGACGTCGACTTCTTTAGACCCGGGGAGATGGTGGACGGCCGACACGGATGCCGCGAGGCGCGAACCTCAGGTCTGAGCCATGTCCACGAAGCGCGAGTAGTGGCCCTGGAAAGCCACGGTGATCGTCGCCGTCGGGCCGTTACGGTGCTTGCCCACGATGATGTCCGCCTCGCCCGCGCGGGGCGACTCCTTCTCGTAGGCGTCCTCGCGGTGCAGCAGGATCACCATGTCGGCGTCCTGCTCGATGGAGCCGGACTCACGCAGGTCGGACACCATGGGCTTCTTGTCGGTGCGCTGCTCGGGACCACGGTTGAGCTGCGAGAGCGCGATCACCGGGACCTCCAGCTCCTTGGCCAGGAGCTTGAGGTTACGGGACATGTCCGAGACCTCCTGCTGACGGCTTTCGGAGCGCTTGGAACCACCGGCCTGCATCAGCTGCAGATAGTCGATGATCACGAGCTTGATGTCGTTGCGCTGCTTCAGCCGCCGGCATTTCGCCCGGATCTCCATCATCGACAGGTTCGGGGAGTCGTCGATGTAGAGCGGTGCTGAGGACACCTCGGGCATCCTGCGCGCCAGCCGGGTCCAGTCCTCGTCCGTCATGGTGCCCGAACGCATGTGGTGCAGGGCCACCCGCGCCTCGGCCGACAGGAGACGCATCGCGATCTCGTTGCGCCCCATTTCCAGGGAGAAGATGACGCTGGCCAGGTTGTGCTTGATCGAGGCCGCGCGGGCGAAGTCCAGCGCGAGGGTGGACTTGCCCATGGCGGGACGGGCCGCGATGACGATCATCTGACCCGGGTGCAGGCCGTTGGTGAGCGAGTCGAGGTCGGTGAAGCCGGTCGGCACACCGGTCATCTCGCCGCTGCGCGAACCGATCGCCTCGATCTCGTCGAGCGCGCCCTCCATGATGTCGCCGAGCGGCAGATAGTCCTCGCTGGTGCGCTGCTCGGTGACCGCGTAGATCTCGGCCTGGGCGCGGTTGACGATCTCGTCGACGTCGTCGTCGGCCGCGTATCCCATCTGGGTGATGCGCGTCCCCGCCTCGACCAGGCGCCGCAGGACGGCCCGCTCGTGGACGATCTCCGCGTAGTACTCGGCGTTCGCCGCCGTCGGAACGGTCTGGACGAGGGTGTGCAGATACGATGCGCCGCCGACCTTGTTGATCTCGCCGCGCTTGGTGAGCTCGGCGGCGATCGTGATGGGGTCGGCCGGCTCGCCCTTGGCGTAGACGTCCAGAATCGCCTGGAAGATCGTCTCGTGGGCGGGCTTGTAGAAGTCGTGGCCCTTGAGGACCTCGACGACGTCCGCGATGGCGTCCTTGGACAGAAGCATGCCGCCGAGAACGGACTGTTCGGCGTCCAGGTCCTGGGGCGGGACCCGCTCGAAGGCCGTGCCCCCGCCGTCCCATGTGTCCGTGTCTCTGCCGCGGTCGTGCTGCTCGTCGCGCCCCCGGCCCCCGTCGCCGCGGCGACGCGAGGAAGGCAGACGATCACTGGGACCGCTGTCGGCCCACGGGTCGTCCAAGGGCTCGGAAATACTCACCGAGCCACCTCCTCCCGTCCGCCGAGCGGACCTCGCCGTGCTTCTCAGTTCTACGGCACGGCACTGACAAATGAGACGCCCAACTCCGGTTCTGGCGCGTCGGTTTTGTGATGGTTTACAAGCCGACGGACGGAGCGGGTGCCGGACCACCGTAGGCCCGTCGGCACCGTCAGCCAATCTGGTTATCCACAGGCCATGTGGACGACGGCCCGGATGCTGTGGAGAACTCCGCAAAACCTGTGCACGACCCGGTGGACAGCCCTGTGAACAAGCTCCGCTCCATCCGCAAAGACATGCTCTGACCTGCATCTTCGCCGTCCACCGGCTGTGCAGAAGAAAAACTTTCCCGGTCGACTCAAGATCAGTTCGAACTGTACACACCGGTACGCACGTCCCGAATACAGGTAAGGGTCTAACATCCATTGCATCACTTACCTGTGGACGATTAGATTGGTGCACATGACACAGGCGTCCGCGACCCCCAAGGCCACCCGGCGACAACACGACCGCGAGATCGTCGCACTCGCCGTTCCGGCCTTTGGCGCGCTCGTCGCCGAGCCCCTCTTCGTCATGGTCGACAGTGCGATCGTCGGCCACCTGGGCACCGCCCAACTCGCCGGTCTCGGCATCGCCTCGGCCCTGCTCACGACAGCCGTCAGCGTCTTCGTCTTCCTCGCATACGCCACCACTGCCGCCGTCGCCCGACGTGTAGGAGCGGGCGATCTCCAGGCTGCCATCCGCCAGGGCATGGACGGCATCTGGCTGGCGCTGCTGCTCGGTGCTGCCGTCATCGCCACCGTCCTGCCCGCCGCGCCGTCGATCGTGGAGCTCTTCGGTGCTTCCGACACCGCTGCTCCCTACGCGATCACCTATCTGCGGATCTCGGCCCTCGGCATCCCGGCCATGCTGGTGGTGCTCGCTTCGACCGGGGTGCTCCGAGGACTGCAGGACACCAAGACTCCGCTCTACGTCGCCATCGCCGGCTTCGTGGCCAACGCCGTCCTCAACGCAGGCCTCGTCTACGGCGCCGACCTCGGCATCGCGGGCTCCGCCTGGGGCACAGTCATCGCCCAGTGCGGCATGGCCGCCGCCTATCTCGCGGTCGTCGTCCGCGGAGCCCGCAGACACGGCGCCTCTCTGCGCCCCGACGCCACAGGAATCAGGGCCTCCGCCCAAGCCGGTGTCCCTCTGCTCGTCCGCACGCTTTCCCTGAGGGCGATCCTGATGATCGCAACAGCCGTCGCAGCTCGCCTCGGTGACGCCGACATCGCCGCCCATCAGATCATCCTGTCCCTGTGGAGCCTGCTCGCCTTCGCACTGGACGCCATCGCCATCGCCGGGCAGGCCATCATCGGGCGCTATCTGGGCGGCGGCGACACCGAAGGCGCCCGCCAGGCATGCCGTCGGATGGTGGAGTGGGGCATCGCGGTCGGAGTCCTTCTCGGTGGGCTGGTCGTCCTCTCACGACCGCTGTTCCTTCCCCTGTTCACAAGTGACTCCGCGGTCAGGGACACTGCTCTGCCCGCACTGGTGATTGTGGCCCTCTCCCAGCCGATCTGCGGTGTCGTCTTCGTCCTGGACGGCGTACTGATGGGAGCGGGCGACGGTCCCTATCTCGCCTGGGCCATGGTGATCACCCTGGCCGTCTTCGCTCCCGCAGCGCTGCTCGTGCCGGCACTGGATGGCGGTCTCACCGCACTGTGGGCAGCGATGACGCTGATGATGGTGATCCGCATGCTGACGCTCTGGCTGCGCACCCGCTCAGGCCGCTGGCTCGTCACCGGCGCGACCCGCTGACCGTTTCACGTGAAACATCGCGGGCCGTCACGTTTCACGTGAAACACCACGCGTTCCACAACCGGCTCGGGCACGCAAGAGGGGCCGTACCTCGTAGGTACGGCCCCTCTCACCGATACTCAGGACAACCGCAGCGGTCAGGCCGCGACGACCTCGATGTTGACCTTGGCGGCAACCTCGGGGTGCAGACGCACGGACGTCTCGTGGGAGCCCAGGGTCTTGATGGGCGAACCCAGCTCGATGCGTCGCTTGTCGACCTCGGGGCCACCGGAAGCCTTGATCGCGGAAGCGACGTCGGCAGGGGTGACAGAACCGAAGAGACGACCGGCGTCGCCGGAGCGGACGGCCAGGCGGACCTTGACGCCCTCGAGCTGGGCCTTCACCTGGTTGGCCTGCTCGATGGTCTGGATCTCGTGGATCTTGCGAGCACGACGAATCTGCTCGACGTCCTTCTCGCCGCCCTTGGTCCAGCGGATCGCAAAGTTCCGCGGGATCAGGTAGTTGCGAGCGTAACCGTCCTTGACGTCGACGACGTCGCCCGCGGCACCGAGGCCAGAGACCTCGTGGGTGAGGATGATCTTCATTAGTCGGTCACCCTTCCCTTATCGCGCGGTGGAGGTGTAGGGCAGCAGCGCCATCTCACGGCTGTTCTTGACAGCCGTGGCGACGTCACGCTGGTGCTGCGTGCAGTTGCCGGTCACGCGGCGGGCACGGATCTTGCCGCGGTCGGAAATGAACTTCCGCAGCATGTTCGTGTCCTTGTAGTCCACGTACGTGACCTTGTCCTTGCAGAAAGCGCAGACCTTCTTCTTAGGCTTGCGCACAGGCGGCTTCGCCATGGTGTTTCTCCTGTGTGATCAAGAAGTGTGGGTACGACCCACCCCTCGGCCCAGGGCCTAGAAGGGGGGCTCGTCCGAGTAGCCGCCGCCACCGCCGCCGCCGGAGTTTCCACCCCAGCCACCGCCACCGCCGCCGGCCGGGCTGCCACCGGCGGGAGCGCCGGTCGCCCAGGGGTCGTCGGCCGGAGCGGCGCCGCCCTGCTGACCGCCGCCGGGGCCACCGCCCCAGCCGCCGCCACCCTGGCCGCCACCGCCACCGCCGCTGTAACCGCCCTGGCCACCACGTCCGGCACCGCCGGCAGTCTTGGTGACCTTGGCCGTGGCACTGCGCAGGCTGGCGCCGACTTCCTCGACGTCCAGCTCGTAGACCGTGCGCTTGACGCCCTCACGGTCCTCGTAGGACCGCTGCTTCAGCCGGCCCTGCACGATGACGCGCATGCCTCGCTGGAGCGACTCGGCGACGTTCTCCGCCGCCTGACGCCAGACCGAGCAGGTCAGGAACAGGCTTTCGCCGTCCTTCCACTCGTTGGTCTGACGGTCGAAGGTGCGGGGGGTGGACGCGACACGGAACTTCGCGACCGCCGCACCGGAAGGGGTGAAGCGCAGCTCGGGGTCATCGACAAGATTGCCGACGACCGTGATGACGGTCTCGCCTGCCATGGGGAACCTCTCGGCGGGTTTGCTGCTCTGGCTGCTTGGTTGCTGCTACTCGAATCCCGGGATCAGCTGAGCGGAAGCTCAGTGGGTCTCGGGGCGGAGGACCTTGGTCCGGAGGACCGACTCGTTCAGGTTCAGCTGGCGGTCGAGCTCCTTGACGACCGCAGGCTCGGCCTGCAGGTCGATGACCGAGTAGATGCCCTCGGGCTTCTTCTTGATCTCGTACGAGAGCCGACGACGGCCCCAGGTGTCGACCTTCTCGACCTTTCCGTTGCCCTCACGGACGACGGAGAGGAAGTTCTCGATCAGGGGGGCGACAGCGCGCTCCTCCAGATCGGGGTCGAGGATGACCATCACCTCGTAGTGACGCATGTGGAACCCACCTCCTTTGGACTCAACGGCCACGGTCGTTCCGTGGCAGGAGGGTTGTGATGCGTACGCAACGGTATCGGCCGCCACTGACAATCGGGGCTTCCTCGCGGTAGTCCCGGTCGTGACATGGGCAGACACCGTGCAGACGGTACAGACTACCCGCACACCGGCTTCCGGTTGAAATCCGGCCCCTGAGGCGGTCACTCTGTACACATCGGGTGTGTATGGCGCTACCGTGCGCCGTCTTCCGCAGGAGGTGCCCTATGGCACAGGCAATGCGACCCAACACCGCCGGAGGCCTTTTCGCCACGGACGGAAAGCCCCACCCCCTCCAGGACACGCTGCTCGCCGTGACCCTGGTGCTGGGCATCACGGCTTTCGTCTCGGCGATGTTCCACAACCTGCACCTGCTCAGCTCCTGGACCGGTCTCGTAGGCATCCTCACCGGTGCCTACGGCCAGTGGATCTCGGAGACGACCCGGGAGCGCTTCGGACTGATCCTCGGTCTAGGCGCCGCTGCGGTCGGTTTCTTCCTCGGCATGGCGCACGGCGGCCTCTTCGGTGGAGTCATCAGCTGACGCCACGGGCACTGTCCGCTCGACACCACCCAAAGCACCACGGAACGCCGCGGCGGCCCATGAGCCGGGGCGCAGGTTCCGTACGCTCAGTCAGGGCGCTCTCAAGGCGCAGTAGGCTTCGGCGCGAGAGCCGGAGCCCCTGTACCCATGGGGACACACCAGCCCGAGGAGCGCCCCGAAATGAGCCTGACCCTGAGGACGATCAGTCGCGAGCAGCATCTGGCGTACATCCAGAGCCTGCCGTCGGCGAGCCACATGCAGGTTCCGGCCTGGGCAGACGTCAAGGCGGAGTGGCGATCCGAGAGCCTCGGCTGGTTCGACAAGACCGGCGAACTCGTCGGTGCGGGTCTCGTCCTCTACCGTCAGCTGCCCAAGATCAAGCGCTATCTCGCCTATCTGCCCGAAGGCCCGGTCATCAACTGGTTCACGCCGAATCTGACCGAGTGGCTGGAACCGATGCTCGCGCACCTCAAGCACCAGGGTGCCTTCTCCGTGAAAATGGGCCCGCCGGTGATCATCCGGCGCTGGGAGGCCACCTCCATCAAGGCCGGCATCCAGAACCCGGACGTGAAGCGCCTGCGCGACATCGAGGCCGACTTCATCGAGCCGCGCGCCTTCGAGGTCGCCGACAAGCTGCGCCGCATGGGCTGGCAGCAGGGCGAGGACGGGGGAGCCGGTTTCGGGGACGTGCAGCCACGCTACGTCTACCAGGTGCCGCTCGCGAACCGCTCCCTGGAAGAGGTCCACAAGAACTTCAACCAGCTGTGGCGCCGCAACATCAAGAAGGCCGAGAAGGCCGGTGTCGAGGTCGTCCAGGGCGGTTACCAGGACCTCGAGGAATGGCAGCGGCTGTACGAGATCACGGCGGTGCGCGACCACTTCCGGCCCCGCCCGCTGTCGTACTTCCAGCGCATGTGGACGGCCCTCAACAGCGAGGACCCCAACCGGATGCGGCTGTACTTCGCCCGGCACGAGGGCGTGAACCTGTCGGCGGCGACGATGCTGATCGTCGGCGGCCACGTCTGGTACTCCTACGGCGCCTCCGACAACATCGGCCGTGAGGTCCGGCCCTCGAACGCGATGCAGTGGCGGATGCTGCGTGACGCCTACGCGCTCGGCGCGACCGTCTACGACCTGCGAGGCATCTCCGACTCGCTGGACGAGACCGACCACCTCTTCGGTCTGATCCAGTTCAAGGTGGGAACGGGCGGCCAGGCCGCCGAGTACCTCGGCGAGTGGGACTTCCCCCTCAACAAGCTGCTCCACAAGGCCCTCGACATCTACATGTCGCGCCGCTGACGTCGCGCTCTTCGCTTCAATAGCTCGCATACCTCTGATACACCGCAGCCACCAGAAAGGTTCCGGGTCCGGCCATGGCGCTCACGCTCTACGTCGACACCGCGCGCTGGCGTGCGCACCACAAGCACGTGCAGGAGCAGTTCCCGGGGCTCGTCCCGGTCTGCAAGGGCAACGGCTACGGCTTCGGGCACGAGCGGCTGGCAGAGGAGGCCACGCGGCTGGGCTCGGACGTCCTCGCCGTCGGCACGACCTACGAGGCCGCTCGGATCAAGGACTGGTTCGGCGGTGACCTGCTGGTGCTGACGCCGTACCGACGGGGCGAGGAACCCGTGCCCCTGCCCGACCGGGTGATCCGTTCGGTGTCGTCCATCGACGGGGTCTACGGCCTGGTGGGCGCCCGCGTGGTCATCGAGGTGATGTCCTCGATGAAGCGGCACGGCATCAGTGAGCAGGAACTGCCGCAGTTGCACGCCGCCATAGAGAACGTCCGCCTCGAGGGCTTCGCGATCCACCTGCCGCTGGACCGCACCGACGGCTCGGACGCCGTCGAGGAGGTCATCGGCTGGATGGACCGGCTGCGCGCGGCCCGGCTGCCGCTGCACACCATGTTCGTCAGCCACCTCAAGGCCGAGGACCTCGCCCGGCTGCAGCAGCAGTTCCCGCAGACCCGCTTCCGGGCCCGCATCGGGACCCGGCTGTGGCTCGGGGACCACGACTCCACCGAGTACCGCGGCGCCGTCCTGGACGTCACCCGCGTCTCCAAGGGGGACCGCTTCGGCTACCGGCAGCAGAAGGCGGCCTCCGACGGCTTCCTGGTCGTCGTGGCGGGCGGTACGTCGCACGGAGTGGGGCTGGAGGCCCCGAAGGCCCTGCACGGCGTCATGCCACGCGCCAAGGGGGTTGCCCGGGCCGGCCTGGCCACGGTCAACCGGAACCTTTCTCCATTCGTCTGGGGCGGCAAGCAGCGTTGGTTCGCCGAGCCGCCGCACATGCAGGTCTCCATCCTGTTCGTGCCCTCGGACGCCCCGGAGCCCAAGGTCGGCGAGGAGCTGGTGGCCCATCTGCGGCACACCACCACCCAGTTCGACCGAATCGTCGATCGCTGATCGCTTCGAGAACTGCTCGCAAAAAGGCCGTACACGGTTTTCCGTGTACGGCCTTTCCCACGAGTGGCCCAACTGGCGTACGCCACACAGGGGATGTTCGCTCAGAGCGAACGGTCGGTGCCTTCCCGGTCGCTGCCCCACTCCACCGGTCCGTCGAACTGGGCGGCGTGCCGCGGCCGATGGGCGGCGGCGCCGAGCACGAAGACGTCCTCAGCACCGTCGAGCACACCGCCCGAGGGATCGTCGTCCCCGGCCCGCCGCACCACGTCCCGCTCCGGCATGAGGATGTCGCGCAGGACCATCGCGCAGAGGTACGCCGTGCCCATGAGATGCAGCCCGATGGCCCAGTGGTAGCCGTCGGTCGGCAGGCCCTTGTGGGCGTTGCCGCTGGTCGTGTACGCGAGGTACATCCAGATCCCCAGGAAGTACGCGACCTCGCACGCCTGCCAGATGAGGAAGTCGCGCCACTTCGGCCGGGCCAGCACGGCCAGCGGAACCATCCACAGGACGTACTGCGGCGAGTAGACCTTGTTGGTGAGGATGAACGCGGCGACGATCAGGAACGCCAGCTGGGCGAAACGGGGCCGGCGCGGGGCGGTCAGGGCCAGCGCGGCGATGCCCGCACAGGACAGCAGCACCAGCAGCGTGGCGAACGTGTTGACGGTGTCGGTGCTCCACGGGTCGCTGGAGTTCTGGGCCAGGATCAGCCAGAAGGAGCCGAAGTCCACGCCCCGCTCCTGGCTGAACGTGTAGAACTTCGACCAGCCGTCGAAGGCGAAGAACATCACCGGCAGGTTCACCACGAGCCAGGAGACGGCCGCCCCGCCCAGGGCCTTGCCGAAGTCCCGCCACTTGCCCGCCCGCCAGCACAGCACGAACAGCGGGCCGAGCAGGAAGGCCGGGTAGAGCTTGGCGGCCGTGGCGAGCCCCAGGAGGACACCGAAGGCGAGCGAGCGGCCCCGCGCCCACATCAGCATCGCGGAGGCCGTCAGAGCGACCGCCAGGAGGTCCCAGTTGATGGTTGCGGTCAACGCGAAGGCGGGCGCCAGAGCGACCAGCAGACCGTCCCAGGGGCGGCGGGCGTGGGTACGGCTCACGCAGACGACGATGACGGCCGCGCAGACCATCAGCATCCCGGCGTTGACCATCCAGTACCACTGCTCCTGGTCCTGGATGCTGCCGCTTCCGGGCGTGAGCCAGGCGGCGACCTCCATGAACACACCGGTCAGCACCGGGTATTCGAGGTACTGCATGTCACCGGGGAGCTTGTCGAAGTACGGGACGAGTCCGTCGGCGAAGCCGCGTCCCTGATACAGGTGCGGGATGTCCGAGTAGCACGCGTGGGTGTACTGGGAGCTGGCGCCGAAGAACCAGCCGCCGTTGTAGCAGGGCGCCTTCTGGACCAGGCCGAGCGCGAACACGCCGATGGCCACGAGCGCGATGACCCGGACGGGCGTCCACCAGGAGGTTCCCAGCAGGGCGCGCCGCCCGAGGGGGCCACCGATGAACTCGCTGCCGTTCCTGGAGACCTCGTCGTCCTTGGTCGGACGCACTGGGTCCGAGTCGTGCACGCTCGCTGGCGTCGATTCAGCACTGGGCATGCGGCCCATCCTGCCGTACGAGGCCAGGAGTACGCCGAGGGCCGCCGCACCTGGTGGGTGCGACGGCCCATGTTTCACGTGAAACACCCTCGACGGGGCATTTGGCGACTAACCGCCTGGGCCGCCGAAGAGACCTCCATTGCCATTGCCGTTGGTATTGCCGCCGTTCCCGTCCGTCGATGTGGCCGTGGGTGTCGAGGTCACACCTCCGTCGGTGCCGCCGTTGTCCGTACCGCCCGCGTCGCTGCACTGCCAGTCGAACCGACAGGTCTCCGTCGCCGTGGGCGTCGGTGACGTCAGCGTCTGGCTGGGCGTCGGGGTCGGAGTCGGGGTGGGCGACTCCGTCTCGCTGGGCGTCGGAGTGGGCGTCGGACTCGGCTCCTCGTTGACGATCTCACCAATGGGCTCCGGCGTCGGGAAGGAGATCGCCTCCTGGCCCTTCAGTGCCTGCTCCATGTAGTCGTGAAAGATCTCGGACGGGAACGACGCACCATGGATCTTCTCCTGGCCACCCGTGCCGTACATCTCCAGGAACGTGCGGTTCTTCTTGGTCTCGTCGTCGTCCAGCCGGAACATAGTGATCGCAGTGGACAGCTGCGGGGTGTACCCGACGAACCAGGCGGACTTGTTGCCGTCGGTCGTACCGGTCTTGCCCGCCACCTCACGGCCGGTCAGCTGGGCGTTGGTGCCGGTGCCCTTGTCGACCACGGTCTTGAGGACGTCGGTGACGTTGTCGGCGACCTTCTTCTCGAAGGCCTGCTGGGGCTTCGCCTTGTGAATGAAGACGTCGCCGTCCTTGCTCGTGACCTTGTCGACGGAGTACGGCTCGTTCTGCTTGCCACTGGCCGCGAAGGTCGCGTACGCCCCCGCCATGCGGATCGCGCTGGGGTCGGAGATACCGATGGAGAAGGACGGGAAGCTCGTACCGGCCAGGCTGTCCTCCTTGAGACCCGCGTCCATGGCCGACTCCTTCACCTTGTCCAGACCGACGTCCATGCCGAGCTGCACGAAGGCGGAGTTCACCGACTCCCGCATCGCCTCACGAAGGTCGATCTGGTACTTGGGCGGAGAGCCGTAGGACTGCTTGCCGTCGTTCGTCTGGTTCCACTCCTTGCCCTTCTCGTTCTTCCAGATCGAACCGTCGTAGTTCCTGATCTTGAGGTCGTTCTTGCCGCTGAACAGGCTCTTCGCATTGACGACCGTGCGCTCGTCCTGCGCCTGGCTCTCGCCGAGGTCAGGATCGCGCACGCCCCACTTCATCGCCGCGGCGAGCACGAAGGTCTTGAACGTCGAACCGACCTGCGCACCGGTCGAGTCGCAGTTGTTGGTGAAGTGGGTGGTCGCGTCCTCGCCGCCGTAGCAGGCCCGGATCGCCCCGGTGGCCGGATCCACCGACGCCCCGCCGAACTGGACGTAGGTGTCCTTGTCCGGGCGCTTCTTGGGGTCGATGTTCTCCTTGCGGACCTTCTTGACCGCCGCCTCGAGCTCGCTGACCTTCTTCTTGTCGAAGGTCGTGTAGATCGAGTAACCGCCCTGCTGAAGCTGGTCGGCACTGATGATCTTGTTGTTGATCAGGTATGCCTTGGCGAGGTCGACCAGATAGCCGATCTGGCCCTTGAGCTGGGTGTTGGAACGGGGGTTCTGCCACCTGGGAAGCGTGGTGTACCTGGCCCGGTCCGTTGCGCTGAGGTGACCGTATTCGACCATCTTGTCGAGCGTGTCCTGCATCTGCCGCAGGGCCCGCCGCTGGTTGGCCTCGGCCGTGGCATTGGCCGAATCGATGGAGGTCGCGCCCGCCGGGTCGTAGTACGTGGCGCCCTTCAGCATGGCGGAAAGGAAGGCGCATTCGCCCGGGTTCAGGTCCTTCGCGTCCTTGTTGAAGTACGCGCGCGCGGCTGCCTGGATGCCGTAGGCGTTGCGGCCGTAGTACGCGGAGTTCAGGTACCCCGCCATGATCTCGTCCTTGTTGACCGTGGCGCCCACCTTGATGGAGATGAAGATCTCCTTGAACTTGCGCGTGACCGTCTGGGACTGGTCGTTCAGGCGCGCGTTCTTGACGTACTGCTGGGTGATGGTGGAGCCACCCTGGGTGTTGCCGCCCCTGGCCATGTTGAACACGGCGCGGGCGATGCCCTTGGGGTCGATACCGCTGTCGGTGTAGAACGTCTTGTTCTCCTGCGACACGACGGCGTACTGCATCGCCTTCGGGATCTGCGCGAGGTTGACGATCTGGCGGTTCGTCTCGCCACCGGTGGAGACCATCTCGGTGTCGTCGGACCAGTAGTAGACGTTGTTCTGCGCCGTCGCGGTCTGGGCGACGTTCGGAACGCTCACGAGCGCGTAACCGACGCCGGCGACCGCGACCAGGCTTCCGATGAAGCCGATGAACAGACCCGTCACCAGCTTCCAGGACGGCACCCAGCGCGCCACGCCGTACTTGCCCGCGCGCGGGTAGTCGACGAGCCGCTTCTTGCCCGGGTCGGACGCACGACCCCGACCTGTCGGCGCTCCACGCCGGCCTCCTCGGCCCGGCTCCGCCTCTCTGCGGCGACCACCACCCGTGCTTCTCTGGGCGGCGCGGCGGGCCTCGGCACGGCCGCTGTACGGACGTTCCTCGCCTCCCGGATCATAGGGAGCCGACTCCTGGGAGCTCGTCCCATAGGAGTCCGCAAGAGACCCGGTGGCGCCTCGCGGAGCCGCGCGGCGGCCGGAGGACGAGCCGGACTGGCCGCGTCGGGCCGCGGCACGTCCGCCTCCCTGCGGCTGCGGCGGTTTGCGACGGTGCTCGCTCATCGAACGACTACTCCTCGGGCAGGCGCACCTTTGCGCGCCTGGAAACGGCGGCTGGTTTCCGGTCCCCCCGAAGTACGGATGTGGTCGGTTCCGCATTCATCCGTACCGCACCGGGACAGCGACGCCCCCCAGGCGTCACTCGGTTCCCGGTGGTGTGCATGCCGCACAGACTACGCACCGTCAAAACCTGCCGAGCTCCGAAGTTCACCCCAAATCAGGCAACTTGGATCACATGAATCATTGATGTGATCCCGTTCACCGTCCCCCCACTTGTCGCTTCCGGAAGAGCGTTCTATCGTCTTGATGTATCGAGTCGATACATCGGTGCGAGATAGAGACGAGGAGGCGACGATGAGCCGGCGTTCCGGGATCCTCGAATTCGCCGTACTCGGCCTGCTCCGCGAGTCCCCGATGCACGGCTATGAGCTGCGCAAACGTCTCAACACGTCACTGGGCGTGTTCCGAGCGTTCAGTTACGGCACGCTCTACCCCTGCCTCAAGACGCTGGTCGCCAACGGCTGGTTGATCGAGGAACCGGGGCACACCACCGAGGACGCCCTCGCCGCACCACTCGCAGGGCGTCGCGCCAAGATCGTCTACCGGTTGACGGCGGAAGGTAAGGAGCACTTCGAGGAACTGCTCTCGCAGACGGGTCCCGACGCGTACGAGGACGAGCACTTCGCCGCTCGTTTCGCCTTCTTCGGGCAGACCTCGCGCGACGTCCGCATGCGAGTCCTCGAAGGCCGCCGCAGCCGGCTGGAGGAGCGCCTGGACAAGATGAGTGCCTCGTTGGCACGCACCCGGGAGCGCCTCGACGACTACACGCTTGAGCTCCAGCGCCACGGGATGGAGTCCGTGGAGCGCGAAGTGCGCTGGCTGAACGAGCTCATCGAGAGCGAGCGGGCCGGCCGGGACCTGAAGGGTCCCGGCCATGGAGAACCCGCTCGCGACACCACAGAGGGAGCGCCGGGCGTCCTGCCCCGGCCCGGGGACACCCCCGGGCCGGATACGCCCGGCGACACCGCCACGTGAGGTCCCTGCCAGGGCCTCACTCGTACACACAGGGAGCAACCGGAATGGGTTCGGTTCGCGTAGCCGTCGTCGGCGTGGGCAACTGCGCCGCGTCGCTGGTTCAGGGCGTCGAGTACTACAAGGACGCCGATCCGGCGGCCAAGGTCCCCGGACTGATGCACGTCCAGTTCGGCGAGTACCACGTCAGTGACATCGAGTTCGTCGCCGCGTTCGACGTGGACGCCAAGAAGGTCGGCCTCGACCTCTCGGACGCCATCGGAGCGTCCGAGAACAACACCATCAAGATCTGCGACGTGCCCAGCACCGGTGTCACCGTCCAGCGCGGCCACACCCTCGACGGTCTCGGCAAGTACTACCGCGAGACGATCGAGGAGTCCGCCGAGGCCCCGGTCGACGTCGTCCAGGTCCTCAAGGACAAGCAGGTCGACGTCCTGGTCTGCTACCTCCCCGTCGGCTCCGAGGACGCGGCGAAGTTCTACGCCCAGTGCGCCATCGACGCCAAGGTCGCCTTCGTCAACGCCCTCCCGGTCTTCATCGCCGGCACCAAGGAGTGGGCGGACAAGTTCACCGAGGCGGGCGTCCCGATCGTCGGTGACGACATCAAGTCCCAGGTCGGCGCCACCATCACGCACCGCGTCATGGCGAAGCTGTTCGAGGACCGGGGCGTGATCCTGGACCGCACGATGCAGCTGAACGTCGGCGGCAACATGGACTTCAAGAACATGCTCGAGCGTGAGCGCCTGGAGTCCAAGAAGATCTCCAAGACGCAGGCCGTGACCTCCCAGATCCCCGACCGGGACATGGGAGCGAAGAACGTCCACATCGGCCCGTCGGACTACGTGGCCTGGCTCGACGACCGCAAGTGGGCGTACGTCCGCCTCGAGGGCCGTGCCTTCGGTGACGTTCCGCTGAACCTGGAGTACAAGCTCGAGGTATGGGACTCCCCGAACTCCGCCGGTGTCATCATCGACGCCGTGCGCGCCGCGAAGATCGCCAAGGACCGCGGCATCGGCGGTCCGATCCTGTCGGCCTCCAGCTACTTCATGAAGTCCCCGCCGGTCCAGTACTTCGACGACGAGGCCCGCGAGAACGTCGAGAAGTTCATCAAGGGTGAAGTCGAGCGCTAGGGCTCACTCACAACGCTCCTGCCAGGGCTGCAGAGGGTCCCCGGGCTGTGCCGCCCGGGGACCCTCGCCGTGTGTGAGGCTGTGTCCCATGTCCGTCGTCCGCGATCTGCGTGTCCTTCTCCGCTTCCGGGACTTCCGGCGTCTGCTCTCCGTACGTCTGCTCTCCCAGGGCGCGGACGGCGTCTTCCAGATCGCGCTCGCCGCCTACGTCGTGTTCTCCCCGGAGAAGCAGACCTCAGCCTCCGCGATCGCCTCCGCGATGGCGGTCCTCCTGCTCCCTTACTCCTTGGTGGGCCCTTTCGCCGGCGCCCTCCTGGACCGCTGGCGCCGCCGCCAGGTCTTCCTCTACGGCAATCTCGTGCGCGCCCTGCTGGCATCGGCGACGGCCGTCCTGATGCTGAGCAACGTCCCGGACTGGCTCTTCTACGTCTCCGCTCTGTGCGTCACCGCCGTCAACCGCTTCGTCCTGTCCGGCCTCTCGGCCGCACTGCCCCGTGTCGTGGACGAGGAGCGGCTGGTGATCGCCAACTCCCTTTCGCCTACGGCCGGAACGCTCGCCGCGACTGCGGGCGGTGGCCTCGCTTTCGTCGTACGGCTCCTGGTCGCCGACTCCGACGCGGCCGTGGTGCTGCTGGGAGCGGGGCTGTATCTGTGCGGTGCGCTTGCCGCACTGCGCATGCCACCGGAACTGCTGGGCCCCGACCGTGAGTTGATCCAGCCCCGCCTGGACGCTGCCCTCGCCGGCACGGCCCGCGACCTGGCCGCCGGTGTACGGCATCTGGCCGCCCCCGCACGCCGGTCGGCCGCTCGGGCACTAGGCGCGATGTCGGTCATGCGCTTCTGTTACGGCGCTCTGCTCGTCACGGTGCTGATGCTCTGCCGGTACGCCCTGACGTCGGATCCGGACGACGGACTCGCCCTGCTGGGACTGGCGTTGGGAATCTCCGGCGCCGGCTTCTTCGTCGCCGCGGTCATCACCCCATGGGCGGCCGGGAAACTCGGACCGAAGCGCTGGATCGTCGTGTGCGCGGCAACCGCCGCGGTACTGGAGCCCGTCCTCGGGCTCCCCTTCGCCACCGCCCCCATGCTCATCGCGGCGTTTGTGCTGGGCCTGATCACCCAGGGTGCGAAGATCGCCACGGACACGATCGTGCAGTCGTCCGTCGACGACGGGTTCCGCGGCCGGATCTTCTCCGTGTACGACGTCCTGTTCAACATCGCTTTCGTCGGAGCCGCAGCCGTAGCCGCCCTGATCCTGCCGCCGGACGGTCGCTCGGCGCCCCTGGTGGCCGGTGTCGCCGCGCTCTACGCAGCGATCGCTGTGGCGATGACTAGGGAACGGCAGCTGGCGATGGAACGATGAAGGGGCGATGTTTCACGTGAAACACCGTCCCTCGAAGCGTACGGGGTCATGTTTCACGTGAAACATGACCCCGCTTCACGGCCTCAGTCCTGCGCGGCCCACCACTCCTTGAGGGCGGCCACCGCTTCGTCGTGCTCCATCGGCCCGTTCTCCAGGCGAAGCTCCAACATGTGCCTGTACGCGCGGCCCACGGCAGGACCGGGTCCCACGCCGAGGATCTCCATGATCTGGTTGCCGTCGAGGTCGGGCCTGATCGAATCCAGCTCCTCCTGCTCCTGAAGCTGGGAGATCCGCTCCTCCAGACCGTCATAGGCACGCGACAGCGCGGCCGCCTTGCGCTTGTTCCTGGTCGTGCAGTCCGAACGGGTCAGCTTGTGGAGCCGGTCGAGCAGCGGGCCCGCGTCCCGCACATAGCGGCGAACCGCCGAGTCCGTCCACTCCCCGGTGCCGTATCCGTGGAAACGCAGATGAAGCTCGACGAGCCGTGAGACGTCCTTCACCAGGTCATTGGAGTACTTGAGCGCCGTCATCCGCTTCTTGGTCATCTTCGCTCCGACCACTTCGTGGTGGTGGAACGAGACCCGGCCGTCCTTCTCGAAGCGGCGAGTGCGCGGCTTGCCGATGTCGTGAAGCAGTGCGGACAGGCGGAGGGAGAGGTCGGGCCCTTCCTTCTCCAGCGCGATGGCCTGCTCCAGGACGATCAGTGTGTGCTCGTAGACGTCCTTGTGCCGGTGGTGCTCATCGCTCTCCAGCCGGAGGGCCGGAAGCTCGGGCAGGACATGCTCGGCGAGTCCCGTGTCGACCAACAGCGTCAGTCCCTTGCGCGGATGGGCGGACAGGATGAGCTTGTTCAGCTCGT
Organism: Streptomyces sp. SLBN-8D4; assembly: GCF_049739545.1. Taxonomy (NCBI): domain Bacteria; kingdom Bacillati; phylum Actinomycetota; class Actinomycetes; order Kitasatosporales; family Streptomycetaceae; genus Streptomyces; species Streptomyces sp. SLBN-8D4. The sequence continues at coordinate 4,933,836 of NZ_JBMGQC010000001.1, read as the reverse complement.
CCCTCACCCGCTCCGCGGAGACGATCTCCAGGCGTCCGGACATGTCCGTCATCGCGGTGACCACCTCGGGCGCCACCTCGAAGTCGAGCTGCGCCGCGAAACGTGCGGCCCGCATCATCCGCAGCGGGTCGTCCGAGAAGGACGCCTCCGGAGTGCCCGGCGTCCGCAGCACACGCGCCGCGAGGTCGCCGAGGCCACCGTGCGGGTCGATGAACTTCTTCTCCGGGAGAGCGACGGCCATCGCGTTCACGGTGAAATCGCGCCGGACGAGGTCCTCCTCGATCGAGTCGCCGTACGACACCTCGGGCTTGCGTGAGGTGCGGTCGTACGCCTCGGACCGGTAGGTGGTCACCTCGATCTGGTAGCCGTCCTTCTGCGCCCCCACGGTGCCGAAGGCGATCCCGACCTCCCACACGGCGTCCGCCCACGGCCGAACGATCTTCAGAACGTCCTGAGGACGAGCGTCGGTCGTGAAATCCAGGTCGTTGCCGAGCCGGCCGAGCAGTGCGTCCCGGACCGAGCCGCCGACCAGGGCGAGTGAGAACCCGGCCTCCTGGAAACGGCGGGCGAGGTCGTCGGCGACAGGAGTGACCTCAAGCAGTTCGTTCACCGCGCGGTCCTGCACCTGATGCGGGGCACTGAGGTTGTCTTCGTTGGCGTTCGGCACAACAGAAGAGGGTACGTGGCCCGGACGTCCACAGGCGCCTCCATTAAACGTGCACAGACTCGCCACCGGAACCTGCACAAGGTCTGCTCCGGAGACTCACGAGCACGCTCCCCTTTATACGTGCACATTCAGGACAGTGCGGCGGAGTCCCCCGATCTTGTGGAGCAGTCCGCGGCACTTCCCCTCAGCGCGCATCGTTACCATGCGTGGACGCACATTCCGACGACCACTGACGACGACGAGGGACGGGCGAGCGCGTGGCCGAGGCGGCAGACTTCCAGGGGACGAGTCCCTCACCTGCCCGCCGCTGGCTGCGGCGCACAGGGGCCCTGCTCGCAGGGGTCCCGCTATTGGCCGGCCTGTGCCAGCTTCCCGCCGCGGCACCCGCCCAGGCCGCCGACGCCTCCGGGTCGGTGGCCGTCGCGATCGACACGCTCAGCCCCAGCGCACCTACGGACGGTGACACACTCACCGTGTCGGGGACGGTGACCAACAACGGCAAACAGCCTGTCACCGCCGCTCATGTCGGACTGCAGGTAGGCCCCGAGCTGAACACGCGCTCGTCGATCGACACCGTCAGCAACGGCAAGGACTCCCTCCAGGGCGACACGGGGTCCGAGGTCGACGGCAAGTACGAGGCGAAGTTCGCGAAACTGACCCCCGGAGTGGCACAGCCCTTCTCCCTCTCCGTGCCGGTCGACGAGTTGGGCCTCGGTGACGCCGGCGTCTACCAGTTCGCCGTCTCCCTCTCGGGCAGGACCGCCGCACAGGCGTGGGATCAGCCCCTGGGCATCCAGCGGACCTTCCTGCCGTGGCAGTCCGACGAGGCGGACACGAAGACCAGGACGACGTTCCTGTGGCCACTGATCTCCTCCGTGCACATGACGGCGGAGACCGGCTCGAACGCCCAGCAGACGCCAGTCTTCCTCAACGACGACCTCGCCGAGGAGATCTCGGCGGGCGGCCGCCTGGACCAGATGTTGTCCCTGGGCGAGAACCTGGACGTCACGTGGGTGATCGACCCGGACCTGCTGGCGTCCGTCGACGCGATGACCCGCAGCTACCGGATCCAGGGCGAGGGTGACACCACCACCCCGGGCACCCACCAGGCGCTCGCCAAGCAGTGGCTGGCCAGGCTGCAGAAGGCGGTGGAGGACAAGGAGGTCGTCGCCCTTCCGTTCGCCGATCCCGACCTCGCTTCCCTGGCCCACAACGGCACGAGCGTCACCGGCTCGCTCAGCCATCTCGACGAGGCCACCGACGTCGCGGCGACCACCGTGCGGACCGTGCTCCATGTGACGCCGAGCACCGACTTCGCCTGGCCCGTGAACGGTGCGGTGGACCCGTCGATCGTCAAGGTCGCCACCTCCGCCGGCGCAGACAAGCTGATCGCCCGCAGCGACAGCCTCCAGGAAACCGCCGGACTGACGTACACGCCTTCCGCGGCCCGTCCCATCGGCGGCGGCACCACGGCGGTCGTCGCCGACGCACGGCTCTCGACAGCGTTCCAGGGCGATCTGACGAAGGCCTCCTCCGCCACGCTCGCCGTCCAGCGGTTCCTCGCCCAGAGCCTCGCTCTCGATCTCCAGACGGACAAGCAGCGCAGCATCGTCGTCGCCCCACAGCGCATGCCCACGGCGAGCCAGGCCGCCGCCATGGCCGAAGCGATCACCGCGCTGCAGGGCGGCAACTGGTCACAGACCCAGAAGCTCTCGGCGGCGGCCGCGGCCAAGCCCGACCCCGGGGCCACCACCAAGGTGCCCGCCGCGTCCGCCTACCCCGCCTCGCTGCGCAGGCAGGAGCTGCCGAAGTGGGCCTTCCAGCAGATCGCGAGCACGCAGAACAAGCTCGACAACTTCAAGGTGATCCTCTTCGACCAGTCCCGCGTCGTGACCCCCTTCGGGCTGGCCATGAACCGCGGGATGTCCACGTCGTGGCGGGGCAGCGCAACCGGGGCGAGCAGCTTCCGCACTGACGTCGAGGCCTACATCGACGACCTGATCTCCCAGGTCAGCCTGATCGACAAGTCGGAGACCAAGCTCTCCGGCCGCAGTGCCACGATCCCCGTGACGGTGCAGAACAACCTGGTGCAGGGAGTGAAGCACCTGAGGCTGCGGCTGACCTCGCTCAGCCCCAACCGGCTCGAGATCGGTGGCGCCTCCTACGACGAGCAGGCGGTCGAGGTCTCGGGCGGACACAGCCAGACGGTGAAGTTCACCACGACGGCCAACGCCAACGGCAAGGCCTCGGTGATCGCCCAGCTGTACACGGAGGACGGTCAACCGTACGGCGAGGCCGTACGGTTCGACGTGAAGGTCACGGAGTTCACGGCCACGGTGATGCTGGTCATCGGCGGCGGTGTCCTGCTGCTGGTGCTGGCAGGATTCCGGATGTACACCCAGCGCAAGCGCGCGGCAGCCCGTGAGGCCGAGCAGAGCGGTCCCGACGACGAGGCGGTCGAAGCCGCGGACGGTCCGGAGAACCCGGAAGGCCCGGAGGACCGTCTCAAGGAAGAGGCCGCCACCGCGACCGGGGCAGAAGACCCGGAGCAGCCGAGTGACCTGACAGCGGACACCGCAGCGGAAAGCGCCGACCCGTCCGGCACGGGTGAGAGAGTGGACCGTTGAGGATGTCGTGGCCGGTGGGCCCGGGACGATGAGGTGGGGTAACCATGAACGCGCCGTACGACGGTGATCGCGGTCAGGGCGCGGGCAACTCGGATCGCCCCGAGGGGCCGCCGCCCGAGCATGGCCAGGTGCCACCACAGGCTCCCGCGGACATGTACCTCCAGGACGCCTACGACCAGGACCCCTACCGGGCTCAGGACCTCCATGCCCAGGACCCGGTAGCCGAGGCCCTCTACGACCGTGCCGCGCATCCCCCGCCGCCCCCCGGCACCCATCAGCCACAGCAGCCGCTGTACTCCCAGCCGCCCCAGTCCCCTTACGCCCCGGACCCGAACGTGTGGGCACAGACCCCGGCGCCCGAGCCGGAGGGCCCGACGCAGTACCTGCCGTACGGCGACGACCCTCGCACCACCCAGTACGTGGGCGTCGACGATCTGGTGAGCCAGGCCGGCGAGGAACGCCACGAGCCTGACGCCTTCGCCCACCTCTTCCGCGACCAGCAGCAGCGCGGCGGCCGCCCGACGGATACCCCGTCGGTACCGGGGCCGGGCGGACCGCCGCCGGCACCGCAGTTTCAGGCTCCCGCGGCGGCTGCGCCTTCGGCCGACCAGACCATGAATCTCGGTACTGCGACGGCCGCGGCGGCGCCCGCAACTCCCGCGGCCCCCGCGAAGCAGGGTGGGAAGGCCACAGGTTTGCTCAAGTCGAGCGCCGTGATGGCGGCCGGCACGATGGTCTCGCGCCTGACCGGCTTCATCCGTTCGGCCCTGATCGTGTCGGCGCTGGGTGTCGGTCTGCTCGGTGACACCTTCCAGGTCGCCTACCAGCTCCCGACGATGATCTACATCCTGACCGTCGGTGGCGGCCTCAACTCCGTGTTCGTACCGCAGCTCGTACGTGCCATGAAGGAGGACGAGGACGGCGGCGAGGCGTACGCCAACCGGCTGCTGACCCTGGTGATGGTGGCGCTGGGCGTGCTCACCGGGATCGCGGTCCTCGGCGCCCCGTTCCTGATCCGTCTGCTGTCCGACTCGGTGGCCAGCGACCCGGCGGCCAACGAGGTGGGCATCACCTTCGTCCGCTACTTCCTGCCCTCCATCTTCTTCATGGGCATCCACGTGGTGATGGGGCAGATCCTCAACGCGCGCGGGAAGTTCGGCGCGATGATGTGGACCCCGGTCCTGAACAACATCGTCATCATCGTGACGCTCGGCACGTTCATGTGGGTCTACGGCACCGCGGCCGACTCCGGCATGAAGGTCTCGAACATCCCGCCGGAAGGGCAGCGCCTCCTCGGTATCGGCGTCCTGCTCGGTCTCGTCGTCCAGGCGCTGGCGATGATCCCGTACCTGCGCGAGACCGGCTTCCGGATGCGGCTGCGCTTCGACTGGCGCGGCCACGGCCTCGGCAAGGCCGTGACGCTCGCCAAGTGGACCGTCCTGTTCGTCCTGGCCAACCAGGCCGGCGCGATCGTCGTGTCGCAGCTGTCCACTGCGGCGGGCAAGGACTCCCCGGTCGACGGCACCGGCTTCTCCGCCTACGCCAATGCCCAACTCATCTGGGGCCTGCCGCAGGCCATCATCACCGTCTCCCTGATGGCGGCTCTGCTGCCGCGCCTGGCCCGCTCGGCGGCCGAGGAGGACGGCGGCGCAGTCCGTGACGACATCTCCCAGGGCCTGCGCACCACAGCCGTCGCGATCGTCCCGATCGCCTTCGGGTTCGTCGCCCTCGGTATCCCGATGTGCACGCTGATCTTCGGCTCTTCCGGTATCAGCGAAGCCACGAACATGGGCTTCATGCTGATGGCCTTCGCCCTCGGCCTGATCCCCTACTCGGTGCAGTACGTCGTCCTGCGTGCCTTCTACGCCTACGAGGACACCCGCACCCCCTTCTACAACACGGTCATCGTGGCGGCGGTCAACGCGGGCGCCTCCGCCCTGTGTTACGTGGTGCTGCCGCCCCGCTGGGCCGTGGCGGGCATGGCCGCCTCCTACGGTCTCGCATACGCGATCGGCGTCGGCGTCGCCTGGAACCGGCTGCGCAAGCGCCTCGGCGGTGACCTGGACGGCAACCGCGTCCTGCGGACCTACGCCCGGCTCTGCATCGCCTCCGTCCCGGCGGCGCTGCTCAGCGGAGCGGCCTGTTACGGCCTCGGTCACTCGCTCGGTCAGGGAGTTGTCGGTTCGTTCGCCTCTCTGATCGCGGGTGGGGCGGTTCTGCTCGGGATCTTCTTCATTGCCGCGCGCAAGATGCGGATCGAGGAACTGAACTCGCTGGTCGGCATGGTCCGGGGGCGTCTGGGGCGCTGAGGCAGGGGTACGCGCACAACCATCGTCCGCCACTGTGTGTCGTGCATAGCGTCGGACTGTGGGCACAATTGGATTCTGCGTCGCACGGCGCGCAATGAATGGGGAGGCAGGGAACGACGGTGGCGGAACGGAGCACGGCTGCCGTCGACGTGGCAGACAACAGCGGTGACAAACCGCTGACCGCCAAGGCGGACCAGTCCACGGCCGACGGCGTGGCCAAGAACCGGGAGCGGGACACGGAAGACGTCGAGGCACAGGGGAGTGGCGGGACCGAGAGTCCTGGCAAAGCGTCACCGCCGGAGTTGCACAGCGGCCACAAACTGGCCAGACGCTACCGTCTCGAGGAGTGCGTCACCCGTCTGGACGGGTTCAGCAGTTGGCGTGCCGTAGACGAGAAACTCCGTCGGGCCGTCGGCGTGCACATCCTGCCCGCGGACCATGCGCGGGCGCGCTCCGTCCTGGCCGCGGCCCGTTCCTCCGCGCTGCTGGGGGACCCGCGCTTCGTCCAGGTCCTGGACGCCGTGGAGGAGAACGACCTCGTCTACGTCGTCCACGAGTGGCTGCCCGACGCGACCGAGCTGACCGCCCTCCTCGCTCCCGGCCCGCTGGAGGTGTACGACGCCTACCAGATGGTCAGTCAGGTGGCGTCCGCCATGGCCGCGGCCCACCGCGAGGGGCTCGCGCACCTGCGGCTGAACCCGAACGCGGTCCTGCGTACGTCGAGCGGGCAGTGGCGCATCCGCGGCCTCGCCGTGAACGCCGCGCTGCGAGGCGTCAGTTCGGAGTCTCCGCAGCGTACGGACACCGAGGCGATCGGCGCGCTCCTGTACGCGGCGCTCACCCAGCGGTGGCCGTACGAGAGCGACGCCTACGGTCTGGCCGGTCTGCCCAAGGACGTCGGTCTCATCGCGCCCGACCAGGTGCGGGCGGGTGTCCACCGTGGGCTGTCCGAGCTGTCCATGCGGGCGCTCGCCAACGACGGTGCGACGGCCTCACGGCACGAGTCGGCGTGCACGACACCCGAGGAACTGGTCAAGGCGATCGGTGAGATGCCCCGCATCCGCCCGCCGGAGCCGGCGTTCACGGCCCCGCCCGACTACCAGCGCACGACGTACCAACAGGGCACATACGGCCGCCCGGCGCCCCACGCCGGTGTCACCTCGCCCGTACCGGCCCCGCCACCGCCGTTGCAGAGCCGTACGGGCCGAGCCCTGAAGTGGGCGGTCTCCGCCCTCCTCATCGCCGCCCTGGGTCTCGGCAGTTGGCAGCTCGCGGACGCGCTGATGGACCGTGACGGCAAGTCGGACGAGAACCAGACCCAGACGACCGACGACGGAGACAAGAGCCCGACGAAGAAGGCCGGCGCTCCGATCACCATCGTCAAGGGGTACGACTTCGACCCCTTCGGCGACGGATCCGAGAAGCCGGCCGACATAAAGAAGGCCTACGACAACGACGTCTCGTCGTACTGGGAGACGAAGTTCTACGAGGGCGCCGACTTCGGGAACCTCAAGCCGGGCCTGGGGATAATCCTCGATCTCGGCAAGGTGCAGGACATCGGCAAGGTCACCGTCACGTTCATGGGCGACACGTCCGTCGAGCTGCGCGCCGCCTCGAGCGACGCGAGTTCCAGGCCGACCACCTTCGACGCCTACACCAAGGTCGCCGAGGGCTCCGGTACGGGTGTCCCGCTGAAGCCGGACAAGGCCGTGAAGTCCCGCTACCTTCTGGTCTGGCTGACCAAACTGCCCCTGACAGAGGAAGGCACCTACCGCGGCCGGGTGGCGGACATCAAGGTCACCAGTTAAGGCTGAGGAAGGGGTTCGATGGCAGATGACAGCGCGTACGGCGACGCCAGCGATCAGGACCTCCTGACCCGTCATGTGGAGGGCGACCCCGACGCCTTCGGTGAGCTCGTGCGGCGGCACCGGGATCGGCTCTGGGCCGTCGCCCTCCGCACCCTCGGGGACCGCGAGGAAGCCGCTGACGCCGTTCAGGACGCCCTGGTGTCCGCCTACCGGGCCGCGCATACCTTCCGGGGCCAGTCGGCGGTCACGACCTGGCTGCACCGGATCACGGTGAACGCCTGTCTGGACCGCGCCAGAAAGGCCGCCTCCCGCAAGACATCTCCCGTGGACGACACCGAGCGCCTCGAACAGCTCCTGGAGCCGCACGAGTCCGCCTCGGCGCCCGCGGAGCGCAACGACCTCCACCGCCAGCTCCTGGAGGCCCTCGGCACGATCCCGCCCGACCAGCGCGCCGCCCTCGTCCTCGTGGACATGCAGGGCTACCCCGTTGCCGAAGCCGCCCGCATCCTCGACGTGCCGACAGGGACGGTGAAGAGCCGCTGCGCCCGAGGCAGAGCCAGACTGCTCCCCCTTCTCACTCATCTGCGGCCGGAAAACGCCGGAGACGGCAGAGAAGGGGGCGTTGGACGGAACCGGACTCAGGGGACATCCGTCCCACCCGCAGCGGGACCTCCGTCACAAGGCCCGCCGGATTCAGGATCAAGCGATTCAGCTGCAGTGAAGGGCGGAGGTGGGCGAGCGTGACTTCCACGACGGACACAGCCGGGCACCCGGACGTCGCGGAGATCTCCGACCTCACCGAAGGCGTCCTGCCCCCCTCCAGGACCGCGGACGTACGGCGGCATCTGGACCAGTGCGACCTCTGCGCGGACGTTCACGCGTCGCTGGAGGAGATCCGTGGCCTGCTCGGCACGCTACCGGGCCCGCCTCGCATGCCCGCCGATGTCGCCGGCAGGATCGACGCCGCCCTCGCCGCGGAGGCTCTCCTCCAGGCAACTGCTCCCGAGATCGTGAACGCACCGGAGCCGATCGAGAGCGCGCATGTTTCACGTGAAACATCGCCCACCGCCGACCGCCCGGCGGGACACGCCCGCACTTCCACCACCGGCCCGGGCCGCAAGGACCGCCGCAGGAACGGGCGTCGAAAGGTTGCCGTCCTCGGGGCCGTCTTCACCGTCGCCGCACTGGGATTCGGCTCCGTCCTGTTCTCGGCGTTGGACGACGGCAAGTCGACCGGCGCGGCAACCGGACATGTCACTGCTCCCGCCGACACCTTCTCCGCGAGCGGACTGGAGAAGCAGGTCTCGGGCCTTCTCGCCGACAAGAAGAGTGCGACCGGCGGGTCTCAGGCTCCGCACGCCAGCATGGGCGCGGCGAGCATCCCGGGCTCCGAGGATCCCCGTACCCTGCTGACGCCCGAGGTTCCCCGATGCATCCAGAACGGCATCCACACCAGTGACTCGCCGCTCGCCACCAAGAACGGCGTCTACAAAGGCACGGACGCGCTTCTGGTCGTGCTGCGTGATCCCTCCGACAGCACCCGGATCACCGCGTACATCGTGGATACCTCGTGCGTGAAGAACGCACCGACGGGCGCCGCGAAGGTTCTGCTGAAGCGGTCCTACGCGCGCTCCTGAGCGGTCACGCATCGTCTTCGTCCTGCGTGGTAATGCGTACGGTGTGGCCTCTCCGTGTGCCCGGACACACCGGGAATGCGCGCCCCTTAGGATCCGTTGGGTGGGGTGAGAGTTCTGCGAGGGGCTCCACCGGTCCGACGACGCAGTCCAGAGACGAGGAACCAAGCCGTGAGCGACGTCCGTAACGTGATCATCATCGGCTCCGGGCCCGCCGGCTACACGGCGGCGCTCTACACCGCGCGCGCGTCGCTGAAGCCGCTGGTGTTCGAGGGCGCCGTCACCGCCGGTGGCGCGCTGATGAACACCACCGAGGTGGAGAACTTCCCTGGCTTCCAGGACGGCATCATGGGCCCCGAGCTCATGGACAACATGCGCGCCCAGGCGGAGCGCTTCGGTGCCGAGCTCGTCCCGGACGACATCGTCAGCGTCGACCTGACCGGTGAGATCAAGACCGTCACCGACACCTCGGGGACGGTCCACCAGGCGAAGGCCGTGATCGTCACCACCGGTTCGCAGCACCGCAAGCTCGGCCTGCCCAACGAGGACGCCCTCTCCGGACGCGGCGTCTCATGGTGTGCCACGTGTGACGGATTCTTCTTCAAGGACCAGGACATCGCCGTGATCGGCGGCGGTGACACCGCGATGGAGGAGGCGACCTTCCTCTCCCGCTTCGCCAAGTCCGTGACGATCGTCCACCGCCGTGACACCCTGCGCGCCTCCAAGGCGATGCAGGAGCGCGCCTTCGCCGACCCGAAGATCAAGTTCGTGTGGGACAGCGAGGTTGCCGAGATCCAGGGCGACCCCAAGCTCTCGGGTCTGAAGCTGCGCAACCTCAAGACCGGCGAGATCTCGGACCTGGCGGTCACCGGCCTGTTCATCGCGATCGGCCACGACCCGCGCACCGAGCTCTTCAAGGGCCAGCTCGAACTGGACGGTGAGGGCTATCTGAAGGTGGAAGCGCCTTCGACCCGCACCAACCTGACCGGTGTCTTCGGCGCCGGCGACGTGGTCGACCACACGTACCGCCAGGCGATCACCGCGGCCGGTACCGGCTGCTCCGCTGCTCTCGACGCCGAGCGTTTCCTCGCCGCCCTCGCGGACGAGGAAAAGGCCGAGCCCGAGAAGACCGCTGTCTGACCCCCCATCCCGCCCCACCGCACCAACCCAGTTAAGGAGCCCGCCGTGGCCGGCACCCTGAAGAATGTGACCGACGATTCCTTCGAGCAGGACGTCCTGAAGAGCGACAAGCCCGTCCTGGTGGACTTCTGGGCCGCCTGGTGCGGACCGTGCCGTCAGATCGCTCCGTCCCTTGAGGCGATTGCCGCCGAGTACGGCGACAAGATCGAGGTCGTCAAGCTGAACATCGACGAGAACCCGGGTACGGCCGCCAAGTACGGCGTCATGTCCATCCCGACGCTGAACGTGTACCAGAGTGGCGAGGTCGCCAAGACCATCGTCGGTGCCAAGCCGAAGGCCGCGATCGTCCGCGACCTTGAGGACTTCATCGCCGAGTGATGTTTCACGTGAAACACGATGGGGCCGGTCCGAAAGGGCCGGCCCCATCGCGTTACAGAGGGCGCAACGCCGGTTCCTTCTGTACCGCTCCCAGAAGCCGGTCCAGTGCCATCTCCACGTCTTCCTTCCAGGAGAGCGTGCTGCGCAGCTCCAGCCGCAGCCTTGGGTACGTGGGGTGGGGCCTGACCGTCTTGAAGCCCACGGCGAGGAGATGGTCTGCGGGAAGCAGACAGGCGGGCTCTTTCCAGCGGGCATCGCCGAAGGCCTCGATGGCCTTGAAGCCCCGCCGCAGCAGGTCCTTGGCGACTGTCTGGACCATCACGCGGCCCAGCCCCTGCCCCTGATAGCCCGGCATGATGAACGACGTCATCAACTGGACGGCGTCCGGAGAGACAGGGCTCGTGGGAAACGCCGTCGAGCGAGGAACATACGCGGGAGGGGCGTAGAGGACGAAGCCGACCGGCACGTCGTCGACGTAGACGATCCGGCCGCACGATCCCCAGTCCAGGAGGACGGCGGAGATCCAGGCTTCCTTCTCCAGAGCGGCTGTTCCCGCTTTTACCGCGGCTTCTCCGCTGACGGGGTCCAACTCCCAGAAGACGCACGAGCGGCAACGCTGGGGGAGGTCCGGAAGGTTGTCCAGCGTGAGCGGTACGAGCCGACGCCCCATGAAGGCTGTTCCTCGCTTCCTTCGCCCGCCGCATCGCGGGCGGCCGTCAGAGCGCTCCGTTCCCTGAGCAGGCTGCCAACGAATCCGCCGACCGCCCCCAGTCCCAGGCCCGCGCTCACCAGTCCGCTTCGGCTCATCGTTCGCATGGCCCCTGCCTCCCCTCAGAGGTACTGCCGGGTGGATGTACCGCACCCAGTCGCATCGTATCCACCCAGCGATTCCATCGATACCGCCTGAAAGCAAAGAGCGGGCCGTGCTCCGGGGCACACCGGACACGACCCGCTCTCCGTCCTCGCCTGAACGCTGTCACCCTGGCGATCCTGGCTCAGCCCTCCGCCTCGTCGTCCTCGCCGTCCAGCAGGCTCTTCTGCAGAACCGGTCCCTCACCGGGGGCGAGGGAGCTGAGGATGCGTTCGAGGTCTTCCATCGAGGCGAACTCGACGGTGATCTTGCCCTTCTTCTGACCCAGATCGACCTTCACTCGCGTCTCGAAACGGTCCGAGAGACGGGTCGCGAGGTCGCTCAGCGCCGGAGAGACCCGAGCGCCGGCGCGCGGCCCCTTGGAACGCTGGGCGGTCTGCGGCCGCGACCCCATGAGAGTCACGATCTCCTCGACCGCACGCACCGAGAGGCCCTCGGCCACGATCCGGTGGGCCAGCCGGTCCTGCTCCTCCGAGTCCTCGACAGAGAGGAGGGCACGGGCGTGTCCGGCGGAGAGCACTCCGGCGGCCACCCGGCGCTGCACCGACGGTGAAAGCTTCAGCAGACGCAAGGTGTTGGAGACCTGCGGACGGGACCGGCCGATGCGGTCCGCCAGCTGGTCGTGCGTGCAGTTGAAGTCCTTCAGCAACTGGTCGTAGGCGGCTGCCTCTTCCAGCGGGTTCAGCTGCGCACGGTGGAGGTTCTCCAGGAGGGCGTCCAGGAGAAGCTTGTCGTCATCGGTGGCTCGCACGATCGCGGGGATCGCGTCCAGACCGGCCTCACGACTGGCCCGCCAGCGCCGCTCGCCCATGATGAGCTCGTAGCGGGCGGGACCGACCTGGCGTACGACGACCGGCTGGAGGAGGCCGACCTCCTGGATGGAGGTGACCAGCTCCTGCAGGGCGTCCTCATCGAACACCTCACGCGGCTGGCGCGGGTTCGGCGTGATGGAGTCGAGGGGGAGCTCCGCGAAGTGGGCACCCATGGGAGGCGCGGGTGTCTCCGCATAACCGTTGACCGAGGGCGTCTCGGTTTCATGTGAAACAGGCGGCAGCGTGGCCACCTTCGCCGCGGCCACGCCACGATCGGTCGTCAGCATCGGAACGGACGCCGGAGACGCGGAACCGGTGCCCCCCATCGCCGCCGGGGTCGGCGTCTTCTCCGTCGGGGCAGCGGGGATCAGTGCGCCGAGACCACGACCCAAACCCCTCCGTCGCTCGCTCACTGGATCCCCTCCACCATGTTCGGATTGCTCTGTGCGCCGATGTGCGCCTGCGTCGGGTCATAGCTGACGCCGACGCCCTTCAGCGCGATCTCTCGCGCCGCCTCAAGGTAGGACAGGGCGCCGCTTGATCCTGGATCGTAGGTCAGCACCGTCTGTCCATAACTCGGCGCCTCGGAGATACGGACCGAGCGGGGAATGCTCGTCCGCAGCACCTCCTCGCCGAAGTGGGTGCGCACCTCGTCCGCGACCTGGGACGCGAGACGCGTCCGGCCGTCGTACATGGTGAGCAGGATGGTCGATACGTGCAAGGTGGGGTTGAGGTGGCCCCGCACCAGATCGACGTTGCGCAGCAGCTGTCCCAGGCCCTCCAGCGCGTAGTACTCGCACTGGATCGGGATGAGGACCTCCGCACCGGCCACGAGCGCATTGACCGTCAGCAGGCCGAGCGAGGGCGGACAGTCGATGAGGATGTAGTCCAAGGGCTGCTCGTACGCCTGGATGGCGCGCTGCAGTCGGCTCTCACGTGCCACCAGGGACACCAGCTCGATCTCCGCACCGGCGAGATCGATGGTGGCGGGGGCGCAGAAGAGGCCTTCGACATCTGGGACCGGCTGAACGACCTCGGACAGCGGCCTGCTGTCGACCAGGACGTCATAGATGGACGGGACTTCGGCGTGGTGGTCGATACCCAGCGCGGTGGACGCGTTGCCCTGGGGGTCGAGGTCGACCACCAGGACACGGCCGCCGTGCAGAGCCAGCGAGGCAGCAAGATTGACGGTCGTCGTCGTCTTGCCCACCCCGCCCTTCTGGTTGGCAACGACCATGATCCGGGTCTGCTCGGGCCGTGGCAGGCCCTCGCCGGCGCGACCAAGAGCCTCTACCGCCAGTTGGGCAGCACGACCGATCGGAGTGTCGTCCATCGGGGGCGGTGTTTCACGTGAAACATCCTCCCCCATCGACTCGGTTCGGGGACCGGGGACCGGATCGGTCATCGGTCCCGCGATGTTGGCGTCGGACCGCAAGGATTCACTCTCCTCGACTTCAGGCTCGCAATGAACAGAGCCTCCCATGTCTTCGGGGTCGTGAACCAGTGAGGCCTGTTGTTCTGTGGAGAAATCCACCTCTGTGGACAACTCCGTTACCTCTCCGAGTGACCCGAGAGGCTTTCGGTCGCGGGGTTCGGCCGCGGCGCGGCCCCGGCTGATGATGCCGTGCAGCAGTGAGCGACGTTTCACGTGAAACACGATGCAGGGCAGCCGTGCCCGTTCTGCCGCGACACTCCGGCATGCATAGGTTTGACAGCTTGTGTGGAGTAAGTCTCGTCGGCAGGACGGATCAGCGACGCCGACGGGTGCGGCCGGTGCGGGCCGCCTTGGCACGCTTGGCCGCGAAACGTACACCGCCGGGACTTTCCCCGACTTCGACCCTCACCACAGTGGACAACGGATCGACCACGCCCTCACCCACATGCAGGATGGAGGTCCCCACGGCACCGAGCTTGCTCAGGGCCGTACCTGCCGCCTTGAGCTCCTCCTCCGCGGTGTCGCCCTTGAGCGCCAGCATCTCGCCGTAGGGACGCAACAGCGGGACACCCCAGGTCGCCAGCCGGTCCAGCGGGGCCACCGCCCGTGCTGTCACCACGTGCACGGGAGTCAGCTTGCCCATGACCTCCTCGGCACGGCCCCGCACGACCGTCACATGGTCCAGCCCCAGCAGCTCCACGACTTCCGTCAGGAAGGTCGTACGCCTCAGCAGCGGCTCCAGCAGCGTGATCTTCAGGTCTTCACGGACGAGGGCCAGAGGAATGCCGGGCAGACCGGCACCGGAGCCGACATCGCACACCGTCACCCCCTCGGGAACGACCTCCGAGAGCACCGCGCAATTGAGCAGATGCCGCTCCCACAAGCGGGGCACTTCACGAGGACCGATGAGACCGCGCTGCACACCCGCCTCAGCGAGCAGCTCGGCGTACCGCACCGCGTCCTCGTAGCGATCGCCGAACACCTCGCGCGCCTGCTCGGGCGCGGGGGGAAGCTCCGCTGCCTCCGTCACGGGGAACCGTCCTTCCGTACCGCATCAGCGCACCGGGCGCCGATCATCAGAACTATCAGGCTGACAAAGTTCGGCCCCGCCTGCTCTACAGACGGGGCCGGAGGAACGTACGGACCGATCAGGCGGGAAGCACGACGACGAAGCGCTGTGGCTCCTCGCCCTCGGACTCACTGCGCAGCCCGGCAGCCTTGATCGCGTCGTGCACGACCTTGCGCTCGAACGGCGTCATCGGGTCGAGCTTCACCGACTCGCCCGAGCTCTTCACCTCGGCGGCGGCCTTGGCGCCCAGCTCGGACAGCTCGGCGCGCTTCTTGGCCCGGTAACCGCCGATGTCCAGCATCAGCCTGCTGCGGTCCCCGGTCTCACGGTGCACAGCCAGGCGGGTGAGCTCCTGCAGGGCTTCCAGCACCTCGCCGTCACGACCGACCAGCTTCTGCAGGTCGCGACCGCCAGCGTCGCTGATGATCGAGACAGCGGCGCGGTCGGCCTCGACGTCCATGTCGATGTCGCCGTCGAGATCGGCGATGTCGAGCAGACCTTCGAGGTAGTCCGCCGCGATCTCGCCTTCCTGCTCCAGGCGGGTCAGGGTGTCTGCACCCTCGGCAGCGGCGGAGGTGGTGCCTTCCGTCACGGGATGGACTCCTTCTTACTTCTTGGACGGGGACTTGGGCCGCTGCGGACCCTTGCGCTGTCCGGACTGGGCCTTGCTGCGGGTACCGCCGCCGGACTGCTTCTTGGCGGGAGCGGCGGGCTTGGCGTCCTCGGGCTCGTCGGACTTGGTCAGCGAGGTCGGCTCCGACGACGGTGCGTCATCAGCCGCCTTCGAGCCGGCCGCAGCCGCGCCCGACTGCCGCTGGGACTTGCTCTGCCGCTTGGGCTGCTGACGCTTGGGAGCCGCCGCGCTCGCCGTCGAACCGTCCTCGGTCTGGACCGCGGCCTGGGAGTCGCTCTGGATGACCGAGCCGTCGGCCTGGGCCGCGAGGCCCGCCTTGTTCAGACCGTTGATGAACTTGCGCTCGAACTCGTTGCGGTCGCGGCCCTTGGCGACGATCGCCTTGATGATCGTGCGCTCGCTGCGCTTGCGGGCCTTGCCGTGGCTCGTGACGTGCTTGGTGAGGCGCTCCAGGTAGGCGGCCTGGGCCTTGGAACCCGGGGTCGGGTTGTTGTGGATCACGTACATCTGCTGGCCCATGGTCCACACGTTGGTGGTCAGCCAGTAGACGAGGACACCGACCGGGAAGTTGATGCCGAAGACGGCGAACATGACCGGGAAGACGTACATCAGCATCTTCTGCTGCTGCATGAACGGCGTCTTGACGGTGGTGTCGACGTTCTTCGTCATCAGCTGGCGCTGCGTGTAGAACTGCGACGCCGACATCATGACGATCATGACCGCGGTGACGACCCGCACATCGGTGACCGTGGCGCCCAGCGCCTGGACAGTGGCGGAGCCGTCCTTGAACTTCGCGGCGAGCGGAGCGCCGAAGATGTGCGCCTTACGAGCGCTGGCCAGCAGCGACTCGTTGATGACACCGATGGTGTCGCCCGTCGCGATGCCGTTGAGCACGTGGTACAGGGCGAAGAAGAACGGGGACTGCGCCAGGATGGGAAGGCACGAGGAGAGCGGGTTGGTACCCGTCTCCTTGTACAGCTTCATCATCTCTTCGGACTGACGCTGCTTGTCGTTCTTGTAGCGCTCCTGGATCTTCTTCATCTCGGGCTGGAGCGTCTGCATGGCCCGCGTCGACTTGATCTGCTTCACGAAGAGCGGGATCAGGCAGATACGGATCAGGATCACGAGGGACACGATCGACAGGCCCCAGGCCCACCCGGTGTCAGGGCCGAAGATCTTGCCGTACACCGTGTGGAACTGGACGATGACCCAGGAGACGGGTGTCGTGATGAAGCTGAAAAGACTGGCAATCGTGTCCACTAATCATGCTCCTTGGGCATGGGACGGAGTCTCTGCGGCCGGGCTCGAAGGATTCTGCCCCTCGGTGGCCGAGGCGGCGGAGGGCCCGCCCCTACGTGCACGCCAGGCGTTACGCAGCATTTCGTGCCACCGCGGACGCTTGCGCGGCGGGACATGGTCCACACCGCCCAGCGACCACGGATTGCACCGCAGGATGCGCCAGGCGGTGAGTGCCGTTCCCTTGATCGCACCGTGCCGGTCGATGGCCTGGTAGCCGTAGTGGGAGCACGACGGGTAGTACTTGCACACCGGCCCCAGCAGCGGGCTGATGGTCCACTGGTACAGCTTGATCAGCGCCAGCAGCGGGTACTTCATCGTGCGCCCCCTCCCAGCAGCCGCTGAACGGCGGCATCCAGGTCTCGGGCCAGCTGTTCGTGATCGGCGTCGCCCGCCTCGGGCAACGCTCGTACGACTACCAGGCTACCGGGGGGAAACAGGAGGACCCTGTCGCGCATCAGATGGCGAAGCCTGCGCTTCACCTTGTTACGCACCACGGCACCGCCCACGGCCTTGCTCACGACGAAACCCGCACGCGGCGGGGGAGCGCTCTCCCCAGGCGCGTGCGGGTCCGTGGCACCGCTACGAAAATGGACGACGAGGGACGGGCGGCCGGCCCGGCGCCCTCGTCGTACTGCGGTCGCGAAGTCCTCGCGCCGCCTCAGCCGATGCTCGGTAGGCAGCACGACGTCATGACCTGATCGGGATCAGGCGGACAGGCTGGCGCGACCCTTGCCACGACGGTTCGCGAGAATCGCGCGGCCGGCACGGGTACGCATCCGCAGGCGGAAGCCGTGGGTCTTGGCGCGACGACGGTTGTTCGGCTGGAAGGTGCGCTTGCTCACTCGGGGGCTCCAGAAATCAATCGGTGGTGGCGGGTGCCGTCCTGGCTGTCACCGTGCGCCCACGAGTAGCTCGCAGTTACGCCCGTGTGCACCGCTTACCGATCACCTGACGCGATCTGTGCCCATCGGAGGCAGGCGGCAGCAGCCATCGACAACTCGACCTGGTTACGGTACGCGCGGCTACGCCATCCGGTCAAACCAGTGGTCACCGGGAGACACTATCCACAGGCTGGGGACAACAACTTGAACCGCACCCGTCGCCCTGACTACCGTGACTGAACTCCGATTCGTTCCGTTGACCCCTGTCTTTCGGCTCCACCCCATTTGAATCCCGACTCGTCCCACAACCACACGTTCGTGGGACCCGTGAGAGAGCGTGCCCTGTGGCTGACGTACCTGCCGATCTTGCCGCAGTGTGGCCACGCGTACTCGAGCAGCTTCTCGGTGAGGGCCGAGTCCAGGGTGTGGAGGCGAAGGACGAGCACTGGATCCGGCGCTGCCAGCCGCTCGCGCTGGTCGCCGACACTGCCCTGCTCGCCGTACCGAACGAATTTGCGAAAGGCGTACTGGAGGGCCGGCTGGCCCCGGCCGTCAGCGAGACGCTGAGCCGCGAGTGCGGACGGCCGATCCGCATCGCGATCACCGTCGACGACTCCGCGGGCGAGCCCTCGGCACCGCCCGCACCTCCGGCCCTTCGGCCCCAGTCGCGCTACGAGGAGCCGGAGCTTCCCTCCGGCCAGTACGACAACCAGTACGAGGGCTACGGCCGTCACCGCGCCGACGACTCCCACCAGGGCCGCGGCGAACAGCGACCCGGGCACCAGGGCGACCGCTCGCCCCGCCCGGACCAGCTCCCGACCGCGCGCCCCGCCTACCCCTCGGAGTACCAGCGCCCCGAACCCGGCGCCTGGCCGCGGCCGGCACAGGACGAGTACAGCTGGCAGCAGCAGCGGCTCGGCTTCCCGGAGCGCGACCCGTACGCGTCACCGTCACAGGAGCCCTATCCGCAGGAGCCGTACGGGCAGGAGTCGTACGGCCCCTCGTCGCAGGACTACCGCCCGCAGTCGATGGAGCGCCCGCCCTACGACGGCCCGCGCTCCGACTACAACCAGCGGCCGGAGTACGACAAGCCGCGTCCCGACTACGACCAGCCCCGGTCCGACTACGACCAGCGCGACAACCGCCGGGACCTGGCCGATCCGCAGTCCGGCTCCGGCCGTGTGCACCGCGGCGGTCCGGTCGGCTCCAACCTGCCCACCACCGGCGCCCCCGGCCCGCTGGCCGCGCAGCCCGCGCCGGCGACCGGCCCCGGCGAGCCCACCGCGCGGCTGAACCCGAAGTACCTCTTCGACACGTTCGTCATCGGCGCCTCCAACCGCTTCGCCCACGCGGCCGCGGTGGCGGTCGCCGAGGCTCCGGCCAAGGCCTACAACCCCCTCTTCATCTACGGGGAGTCGGGGCTGGGCAAGACCCACCTGCTGCACGCGATCGGGCACTACGCGCGCAGCCTGTATCCCGGCACGCGCGTGCGGTACGTGAGCTCGGAGGAGTTCACCAACGAGTTCATCAACTCCATCCGTGACGGCAAGGGCGACAGCTTCCGCAAGCGCTACCGCGAGATGGACATCCTGCTCGTCGACGACATCCAGTTCCTCGCGGACAAGGAGTCGACGCAGGAGGAGTTCTTCCACACCTTCAACACGCTCCACAACGCCAACAAGCAGATCGTGCTGTCCAGCGACCGGCCGCCCAAGCAGCTGGTGACGCTGGAGGACCGGCTGCGGAACCGTTTCGAGTGGGGTCTGATCACCGACGTCCAGCCGCCCGAGCTGGAGACCCGGATCGCGATCCTGCGCAAGAAGGCGGTCCAGGAGCAGCTCAACGCCCCGCCGGAGGTACTGGAGTTCATCGCGTCCCGCATCTCACGCAACATCCGTGAGCTGGAGGGCGCGCTGATCCGGGTGACGGCGTTCGCGTCGCTCAACCGGCAGCCGGTGGACCTGGGCCTGACGGAGATCGTGCTGAAGGATCTGATCCCCGGCGGCGAGGACTCGGCGCCCGAGATCACCTCGACGGCCATCATGAGCGCCACGGCGGACTACTTCGGCCTGACCGTCGAGGACCTGTGCGGCACCTCGCGCGGCCGCGCCCTCGTCACGGCCCGCCAGATCGCCATGTACCTGTGCCGCGAGCTGACGGACCTCTCGCTGCCGAAGATCGGCGCCCTGTTCGGCGGCCGCGACCACACGACCGTGATGCACGCGGACCGCAAGATCCGCAATCTGATGGCCGAGCGGCGCTCCATCTACAACCAGGTGACCGAGCTGACGAACCGCATCAAGAACGGCTGAGGTCGGCGGCGCTGCGGCGTCGGCCACGGCGGCCCGAGGCCGCGGTCCGCCAGGACCTTCGGTCGGATGCCGTGGAGGAGTTCGCACGGCGGCTCCGCGAGGGTCTCGCCCGCCGCGTCGTGGGACTTGGCCAACTGATCGGCGGGGTGCGTCGGCGGGGCCCCCGCCGAGGCACCAGGCCCAAGGTCATCGTCAAAGCAACCAGGCGCTGCCGGGCGCCGTCGTGCAGATCGCCTTCGATGCGCCGGCACTCCGCCGCCAAGGCGCGGCAACAGATCTACGGCGTCCAGGGCGCCCTGGGGACGAGGTCCCGGGCGCCCTTCGTCATGCCCGAGGTCACGTTGCCGTAGCCGGGTGTTCGATTCCCCGCAGGGTTACGGCCTCTCTCCACAGATCCGGTGACTTTTTCCCGTCCACATCCTGGGGACTGCGAAGTTGTCCAGATCGCGGTCCACAGGCTTGCTGGGGAAAGGCGATCAGGCCAGGTCAGGTGGCTGTGGATTGGTGGACGAAGGATCTCCACAGACTGTGGACAGCGAGAAGATCCACAGGCTGTGCACCGAGTTGTCCACCGGCAACCCACAGGTTGGAGCCGGTTGTCCCCAGCGATCAGCGGCTTCTCCACATGCCTGTCCACTGTTCGGCAACGCGACGCGCCTGATCACCGGGTCGAGTGAAAGGCGTCACACGAAGGTGCCGGGTTGGGCTGTGGGAAAGGCGGGTAAAGCTGGGGACGGCGCTGGGGAGAAGTCGCCTCAGGCTGTGCACGGAGTGTGCAGAACTTTCTGTTCTCCACAGAGACACCCGGTTGTCCACCGCCGTCGCCCACAGGGCCAGTGGACAAAATTCCTGCTCTGAGCTGGGAAAACGGGGTTATCCACGGTATCCACAGCCCCTACTACTACTCCCAACTAGAGAGAGCTGGGAATCCGTTTCGAAGTGGGGCCTGTGCACAACTCGCTGTCCGGCTCCCGACTGCCCCTCGTCACGACTTGACCCCGAGAGGCACCTACTGTCAGTGGGGTGCGTCAGACTGTTCCCCGGTGTCCTTCCCGGCACAGGGACCGACGACACCGAGACAGACGACGAAGCCAGGCAGGCCGAGCAGCGCCGGCAACAGCAGGAGGCGGCAACAGTGAAGATCCGGGTGGAACGCGACGTACTCGCGGAGGCAGTGGCCTGGGCGGCGCGCAGCCTCCCGGCCCGTCCGCCGGCGCCTGTCCTCGCCGGCCTTCTCCTGAAGGCCGAGGAAGGCCAGCTGAGCCTGTCCAGCTTCGACTACGAGGTCTCCGCGCGGGTCTCCGTGGAGGCCGAGGTCGAGGAGGAGGGCACGGTGCTCGTCTCCGGCCGCCTGCTCGCCGACATCTGCCGCGCACTGCCCAACCGCCCGGTGGAGATTTCCACAGACGGTGTACGGGCGACGGTGGTCTGCGGCTCCTCGCGCTTCACCCTCCACACCCTGCCTGTGGAGGAGTACCCGGCGCTGCCCCAGATGCCGAGCGCCACGGGCACCGTCCCCGGTGAGGTCTTCGCCTCCGCCGCCGCTCAGGTGGCCATCGCCGCGGGCCGTGACGACACGCTCCCCGTCCTCACCGGTGTGCGCATCGAGATCGAGGGCGACACCGTCACGCTGGCGTCCACCGACCGCTACCGCTTCGCGGTCCGCGAGTTCCTGTGGAAGCCGGAGAACCCGGAGGCGTCCGCGGTGGCCCTGGTGCCCGCCAAGACGCTCCTGGACACCGCCAAGGCCCTCACGAGCGGCGACAGCGTCATCCTGGCGCTCTCCGGTTCGGGCGCGGGCGAGGGCCTGATCGGCTTCGAGGGCGCGGGCCGCCGTACCACCACGCGTCTGCTCGAAGGCGATCTGCCGAAGTACCGCTCGCTGTTCCCGACGGAGTTCAACTCCGTGGCCGTGATCGAGACCGCCCCCTTCGTGGAGGCCGTCAAGCGTGTGGCTCTGGTCGCCGAGCGCAACACCCCGGTGCGGTTGAGCTTCGAGCAGGGCGTGCTGATCCTGGAGGCCGGTTCCAGCGACGACGCACAGGCTGTGGAAAGGGTCGACGCCCAGCTGGAGGGCGACGACGTCTCGATCGCCTTCAACCCGACCTTCCTGCTGGACGGCCTGAGTGCCATCGACTCCCCGGTGGCCCAGCTCTCCTTCACGACGTCCACCAAGCCCGCGCTGCTGAGCGGCAAGCCGGCCCTGGACGCCGAGGCGGACGAGGCCTACAAGTACCTGATCATGCCGGTGCGCCTCAGCGGCTGAGCATGCCGACCGGCCTGGACCGGCCGGCTGCTGGGGGTGTGGGGGTCGGCCCCCACAAGATCGCAGCATGCCGGTGCGCCTCAGCGGCTGAGCGTGCCCGGTGCGGCTGAGCGGCTGAGGCAAAGCCCCAGGTGAGGGCATACGTTTGAGCGCGTATGCCCACAGGTGTGCGTGAGCGTCCGGGTTTAGGCTCGTACGTGGGTACGAAGATGCCCCACACGCCACAGCAACCTAAGGAACAACTGATGGAGCTCGGTCTCGTCGGCCTCGGCAAGATGGGCGGCAACATGCGCGAGCGGATCCGCCGCGCAGGCCACACCGTGATCGGATACGACCGCAACCCGGACCTCGCCGATGTCCACAGCCTCAAGGAGCTTGTGGACGCGTTGCAGGGCCCGCGGGTCGTGTGGGTGATGGTCCCGGCCGGTGCGCCGACCCAGGCGACCGTCGACGAGCTGGCCGAGCTCCTGGAGCCCGGCGACGTCGTGGTGGACGGCGGTAACTCCCGCTGGACGGACGACGAGAAGCACGCCGAGGAACTCGCCGCCAAGGGCATCGGCTTCGTCGACTGCGGCGTCTCCGGCGGCGTATGGGGCCTGGAGAACGGCTACGCGCTGATGTACGGCGGCGACGCGGAGAACGTCGCCAAGGTGCAGCCGGTCTTCGACGCCCTCAAGCCCGAGGGCGACGCCGGAGCGGTGCACGCCGGCAAGGTCGGCGCGGGCCACTTCGCGAAGATGGTCCACAACGGCATCGAGTACGCGATGATGCAGGCCTACGCCGAGGGCTGGGAGCTCCTGGAGAAGGTCGACTCCGTGACCGACGTCCGGGAGGTCTTCCGTTCCTGGCAGGAGGGCACGGTCATCCGTTCCTGGCTCCTCGACCTCGCGGTCAACGCCCTCGACGAGGACGAGCACCTGGACAAGCTGCGCGGTTACGCACAGGACTCCGGCGAGGGCCGGTGGACCGTGGAGGCCGCCATCGACCACGCGGTGCCGCTGCCGGCGATCACCGCCTCCCTGTTCGCGCGGTTCGCGTCCCGCCAGGACGACTCGCCGCAGATGAAGATGATCGCGGCGCTGCGCAACCAGTTCGGCGGCCACGCGGTCGAGACGAAGTAATCCACAGGGCTGTCACCACAGTCCACAAGCTGGGGGAGGTCGGCGACCGACCATGCACGTCACGCACCTGTCGCTGGCCGACTTCCGCTCGTACGCCCGGGTCGAAGTCCCGCTCGACCCGGGCGTCACCGCGTTCGTGGGCCCCAACGGGCAGGGCAAGACGAACCTGGTCGAGGCGATCGGCTACCTCGCCACCCTCGGCAGCCACCGGGTCGCCTCCGACGCTCCCCTGGTTCGCATGGGCGCCGACCGCGCGATCGTCCGGGCACAGGTCAGACAGGGCGAGCGGCAGCAGCTGGTCGAGCTGGAGCTGAACCCCGGCAAGGCGAACCGGGCCCGCATCAACAGGTCCTCGCAGGTCAGGCCCCGTGATGTGCTCGGGATCGTACGTACGGTGCTGTTCGCGCCGGAGGACCTCGCGCTGGTGAAGGGCGATCCGGGTGAGCGGCGCCGCTTCCTGGACGAGCTGATCACCGCGCGCTCCCCGCGCATGGCAGGCGTCCGCTCCGACTACGAGCGGGTCCTCAAGCAGCGCAACACCCTGCTGAAGTCGGCCGCCCTCGCGAGGCGGCACGGCGGCCGCTCCATGGACCTGTCCACCCTCGACGTGTGGGACCAGCACCTCGCGCGCGTGGGCGCCGAGTTGCTCGCCCAGCGGCTCGACCTGATCGCCGCGCTCCAGCCCCTGACCGACAAGGCGTACGAACAACTGGCCCCGGGCGGCGGCCCGGTCGCCCTGGAGTACAAGCCGTCCGCGCCCGGCGAGGCACACACGCGCGAGGACCTCCACGAGCAGCTGATGGCGGCGCTCACCGAGGTGCGCAAGCAGGAGATCGAGCGGGGCGTGACCCTCGTCGGACCGCATCGGGACGATGTGAATCTCAAACTCGGTCAGCTGCCCGCCAAGGGATACGCCTCGCACGGCGAGTCCTGGTCGTACGCGCTGGCGCTGCGCCTCGCGTCGTACGACCTGCTCCGGGCCGAGGGCAACGAGCCCGTGCTGATCCTCGACGACGTGTTCGCCGAACTGGACAGCCGTCGCCGTGAGCGGCTGGCCGAGCTGGTCGCGCCCGGTGAGCAGGTCCTGGTGACGGCGGCGGTCGAGGACGACGTGCCACACGTCCTGACGGGCACGCGGTACGCCGTGTCCGAGGGGGCGGTGGAGCGCGTATGAGCGACGAAGCACGCCCCGCCGAGAACGCCGAGAAGCCCAAGGCCGCCGAACCCTCCGGCGTCGACCTCGCGCGCGTGGCGCTCCGGGCGGCGAAGGAACAGGCACGCGCGCGTGGGGACGCGGCTCAGCAGAAGCGGCAGGCGCGGCGCGGTGGCGGTCTGCGCTCCGGCGCGCGCGCCGACGGACGCGACCCCATGGCGTTCGGCGCCGCCATCAACCGCCTGATCACCGAGCGCGGCTGGGAGACGCCGGCGGCGGTGGGCGGAGTGATGGGGCGCTGGCCGCAGATCGTGGGCGAGGACGTGGCCAAGCACTGCGAGCCGGAGAAGTACGACGAGGACGAGCGGGTCCTGGTGGTGCGCTGCGACTCGACGGCCTGGGCGACGAATCTGCGGCTGCTCGCGCCGCAGTTGGTGGCACGGCTGAACGAGGATCTCGGGCACGGCGCCGTGAAGTTGATCAAGGTGAACGGCCCCGGCGGGCCCCCTCGTCGCTACGGTCCGCTGCGTGCCCCAGGCAGCGTGGGACCCGGTGACACCTACGGGTGACAGACATCACATCAAGGGCGTCGGCGGTGCCTTCGGGGCGCCGCCGACGCCTTTGTCGTGGCACTGCACGCGGTCGCGAATTCCGACCTGACTCCCAAGTAGCCAAGGCTTGACAGCCAGAAGCGCTGAAAGCCTGCGTGAGCCTCTTGGAGCCCCGCTCCGTATATGGGGACCCGGAAGACGCCGGTTCAGGGCGGCACATGCGGACTCAGGTACCCGCAAACCCCCATCAGTGTCGGCGCTACCGGTAGACTGGAAGCCAATCCCGCCCCGCCCGTGGGGACCGCCCGGGAGAAGCTGAGCAACGCTGATCAAGGCTTACCAACGCAACATGCCGCAGCCGCTCCGGCAACCCGCCGACGAGCCCGGCTCGTGCTGTGCCAGAAAGGGCGCTTCGTGGCCGATTCCGGCAACCCCAACGAGAACATTCCGTCCACCGACGCCGAGGCGACCTCGTCGAACGGCGAGGTAACCGCCTCGTACGACGCCAGCGCCATCACCGTCCTCGAGGGTCTGGACGCGGTCCGCAAGCGACCCGGTATGTACATCGGCTCGACCGGCGAGCGCGGCCTGCACCACCTGGTGCAGGAAGTCGTCGACAACTCCGTGGACGAGGCACTGGCCGGCCACGCGGACACCATCGACGTGACGATCCTCGCCGACGGCGGCGTGCGCGTCATCGACAACGGCCGCGGCATCCCGGTGGGCATCGTCCCGTCCGAGGGCAAGCCGGCCGTCGAGGTCGTGCTGACCGTGCTGCACGCGGGCGGCAAGTTCGGTGGCGGCGGCTACGCGGTCTCCGGCGGTCTGCACGGCGTGGGTGTCTCCGTCGTGAACGCCCTGTCGACCAAGGTGTCCGTCGAGATCAAGACCGACGGCTACCGCTGGACGCAGGACTACAAGCTGGGCGTGCCGACGGCCCCGCTGGCCCAGCACGAGGCCACGGACGAGCACGGCACCACGGTCACCTTCTGGGCCGACCCGGACATCTTCGAGACCACCGAGTACTCCTTCGAGACGCTCTCGCGGCGCTTCCAGGAGATGGCGTTCCTCAACAAGGGCCTGCGGATCAACCTCACCGACGAGCGCGAGTCGGCGAAG
The DNA here is from genome assembly GCF_049739545.1 of Streptomyces sp. SLBN-8D4. Taxonomy (NCBI): domain Bacteria; kingdom Bacillati; phylum Actinomycetota; class Actinomycetes; order Kitasatosporales; family Streptomycetaceae; genus Streptomyces; species Streptomyces sp. SLBN-8D4. The sequence goes on along the minus strand of NZ_JBMGQC010000001.1, from coordinate 4,907,750 downwards.
GCCACCGCCGGCGCGGACGAGGCGGGCGAGGACGAGAAGCACGAGGTCAAGACCGTCTCGTACCACTACGAGGGCGGCATCGTCGACTTCGTGAAGTACCTCAACTCCCGCAAGGGAGAGGTGGTCCACCCCACCGTGATCGACCTCGAGGCCGAGGACAGGGACAAGAGCCTGTCCCTCGAGCTCGCGATGCAGTGGAACGGCGGTTACAGCGAGGGTGTGTACTCCTTCGCGAACATCATCCACACGCACGAGGGCGGCACGCACGAAGAGGGCTTCCGCGCCGCGCTGACCTCGCTGATCAACAAGTACGCGCGCGACAAGAAGCTGCTGCGCGAGAAGGACGACAACCTCACGGGTGACGACATCCGCGAGGGTCTGACCGCGATCATCTCGGTGAAGCTGAGCGAGCCGCAGTTCGAGGGCCAGACCAAGACCAAGCTGGGCAACACCGAGGTGAAGACCTTCGTCCAGAAGGTCGTCTACGAACACCTCACCGACTGGCTGGACCGCAACCCCGTCGAGGCCGCGGACATCATCCGCAAGAGCATCCAGGCGGCCACCGCGCGCGTGGCGGCCCGCAAGGCCCGCGACCTGACCCGTCGCAAGGGTCTGCTGGAGACCGCGTCCCTGCCGGGCAAGCTCTCCGACTGCCAGTCGAACGACCCCACCAAGTGCGAGATCTTCATCGTCGAGGGTGACTCCGCCGGCGGCTCGGCCAAGTCCGGCCGTAACCCCGAGTACCAGGCCATCCTCCCGATCCGCGGCAAGATCCTGAACGTCGAGAAGGCGCGGATCGACAAGATCCTGCAGAACCAGGAGATCCAGGCACTGATCTCCGCCTTCGGCACCGGAGTCCACGAGGACTTCGACATCGAGAAGCTGCGCTATCACAAGATCATCCTGATGGCGGACGCCGACGTCGACGGCCAGCACATCTCCACCCTGCTGCTGACCTTCCTGTTCCGCTTCATGCGGCCGCTGGTCGAGGCCGGGCACGTGTACCTCTCCCGTCCTCCCCTGTACAAGATCAAGTGGGGCCGGGACGACATCGAGTACGCGTACTCCGACCGCGAGCGCGACGCACTGATCGAGATGGGCCGCCAGCGCGGCAAGCGCATCCGCGAGGACTCCATCCAGCGCTTCAAGGGTCTCGGCGAGATGAACGCCGAGGAACTGCGCGTGACCACCATGGACCAGGAGCACCGCGTCCTCGGCCAGGTCACCCTCGACGACGCCGCCCAGGCGGACGACCTGTTCTCCGTCCTGATGGGCGAGGACGTCGAGGCACGCCGGCAGTTCATCCAGCGCAACGCCAAGGACGTCCGCTTCCTCGACATCTGAGTCGGTCTCAGCTGACCGCACCAGGAAGGATCTTCACCCGCAATGGCCGACGACATCACCCCTGCCACCCCCGAAGCAGGCGGCATCATCGCCCAGCGTGTCGAGCCCGTCGGGCTCGAGACGGAGATGCAGCGCTCGTACCTGGATTACGCGATGTCCGTCATCGTGTCCCGCGCGCTGCCGGACGTCCGGGACGGCCTCAAGCCCGTCCACCGCCGCGTCCTGTACGCCATGTACGACGGCGGCTACCGCCCCGAGCGCGGCTTCTACAAGTGCGCGCGCGTGGTCGGCGACGTCATGGGCAACTACCACCCGCACGGCGACTCCTCGATCTACGACGCCCTGGTGCGCCTCGCCCAGCCGTGGTCGATGCGGATGCCGCTGGTGGACTCCAACGGCAACTTCGGCTCCCCGGGCAACGACCCGGCGGCGGCCATGCGCTACACCGAGTGCAAGATGGCGCCGCTGTCCATGGAGATGGTGCGTGACATCGACGAGGAGACCGTCGACTTCACGGACAACTACGACGGCCGCTCCCAGGAGCCGACCGTCCTGCCGGCCCGCTTCCCGAACCTGCTGATCAACGGCTCGGCCGGTATCGCGGTCGGCATGGCCACCAACATCCCGCCGCACAACCTGCGCGAGGTCGCGTCCGGCGCCCAGTGGTACCTGGAGAACCCCGAGGCCTCGCACGAGGAGCTGCTGGACGCGCTCATGGAGCGCATCAAGGGCCCCGACTTCCCGACCGGCGCACTCGTCGTCGGCCGCAAGGGCATCGAGGAGGCGTACCGCACCGGCCGTGGCTCCATCACCATGCGCGCGGTCGTCGAGGTCGAGGAGATCCAGAACCGCCAGTGCCTGGTGGTCACGGAACTGCCGTACCAGACCAACCCCGACAACCTCGCGCAGAAGATCGCCGACCTGGTGAAGGACGGCAAGGTCGGCGGCATCGCGGACGTCCGGGACGAGACGTCGTCGCGTACGGGCCAGCGGCTCGTGATCGTTCTGAAGCGTGACGCGGTCGCCAAGGTCGTCCTGAACAACCTCTACAAGCACACGGACCTGCAGTCGAACTTCGGCGCCAACATGCTGGCGCTCGTCGACGGCGTCCCGCGCACGCTGTCCCTGGACGCGTTCATCCGGCACTGGGTGGCGCACCAGATCGAGGTCATCGTCCGCCGTACGAAGTATCGGCTGCGCAAGGCCGAGGAGCGGGCGCACATCCTGCGCGGTCTGCTGAAGGCCCTGGACGCCATCGACGAGGTCATCGCGCTGATCCGGCGCAGCGACACCGTCGACATCGCGCGCACGGGCCTGATGGAGCTCCTGGAGATCGACGAGATCCAGGCCAACGCCATCCTCGAGATGCAGCTGCGCCGACTGGCCGCCCTGGAGCGACAGAAGATCGTCCAGGAGCACGACGAACTCCAGGCGAAGATCACCGAGTACAACGAGATCCTCGCCTCGCCGGTGCGCCAGCGCGGCATCGTGAGCGCCGAACTCGCCGCGATCGTCGAGAAGTACGGCGACGACCGCAAGACCATGCTGGTGCCCTACGACGGCGACATGTCCATCGAGGACCTCATCGCCGAGGAGGACATCGTCGTCACGGTCTCGCGCGGCGGCTACGTCAAGCGCACCAAGACCGTCGACTACCGCGCCCAGAAGCGCGGCGGCAAGGGCGTACGCGGCACGAAGCTCAAGGAAGACGACATCGTCGACCACTTCTTCGTCTCCACCACGCACCACTGGCTGCTGTTCTTCACCAACAAGGGCCGCGTCTACCGGGCGAAGGCCTACGAACTGCCGGACGCCGGGCGGGACGCGCGCGGACAGCACGTCGCCAACCTGCTGGCCTTCCAGCCGGACGAGGCGATCGCCGAGATCCTCGCGATCCGCGACTACGACGCGGCGCCGTACCTGGTGCTCGCCACAAAGGCGGGTCTGGTCAAGAAGACGTCACTGAAGGATTACGACTCTCCGCGTTCCGGTGGTGTCATCGCCATCAATCTGCGGGAGCGCGAGGACGGTTCGGACGACGAACTGATCGGTGCCGAACTCGTCTCGGCCGACAGTGATCTGCTTCTGATCAGCAAGAAGGCGCAGTCGATCAGGTTCACCGCTTCGGACGACACCCTGCGTCCCATGGGCCGTGCCACCTCGGGTGTCAAGGGCATGAGCTTCCGCGAGGGCGACGAGCTGCTCTCGATGAATGTTGTTCGACCCGGTACGTTCGTGTTCACTGCTACGGACGGCGGGTACGCGAAGCGGACCCCCGTCGACGAGTACCGCGTCCAGGGTCGCGGCGGCCTCGGCATCAAGGCTGCCAAGATCGTGGAAGACCGCGGATCGCTCGTCGGAGCGCTGGTGGTCGAGGAGACCGACGAGATCCTCGCCATCACGCTGTCCGGCGGTGTGATTCGTACGCGAGTCAGCGGAGTCAGGGAGACGGGCCGTGACACCATGGGCGTCCAACTGATCAACCTGGGCAAGCGCGATGCCGTGGTCGGCATCGCACGTAACGCCGAGGCGGGGCGTGAGGCGGAGGAGGTCGAAGGCGATGTGGCCGACGACGAGACCGTCGAAGGTGCCGCCGAGACCATCGGCACGGACGAGGGTGAGGCACCCTCGGCCGAGTAGCACGAGGAGTGAGTCATCGTGAGCGGAGCCACGGGCGCCGGATCGACCGGAACCTCTAGGGGGCCGACCCCCGGCACGGAGGCGGACGGCGGCGGCCGTGGCTCTGCCGCGCGTGCGACGGACGCGCGGGCCGCGGATGCGCGGACTCCGGAGGCGCGGCCGACGGAACCGCATCCGACAGATACGCACACGACTCAACTCAAGGCGATCAAGCCGCCCGCGACGGAGTCGCGCTCGCCCGAGGCTCGTGGATCCCAGGGGGGACCTGTGACGGACACCCAGCCGCCGGCCCAGCCGACGGCGCCCGCCGCACCGCCGCAGGCTGCGGTACAGCCCCAGCCTTCGCCCTCTCCGCTGCCGGGGGAACGGCAGCCGCAGCAGCAGGCCGGCCCGTACCACCCGCCGCAGGCCTACCCGACACAGGCCGCCCAGGCCGGTGCCGTACGCCGTCCGCGCACCGGCGCGCGCACCATGCCCCGTACCCGCAAGGCACGTCTGCGGGTGGCCAAGGCCGACCCGTGGTCCGTCATGAAGGTCAGCTTCCTGCTCTCCATCGCGCTCGGCATCTGCACGATCGTCGCGGCCGCCGTGCTGTGGATGGTCATGGACGCGATGGGCGTCTTCTCGACGGTCGGCGGGACGATCGCCGAGGCAACCGGCTCGAACGAGTCGAACGGCTTCGACCTCCAGGCGTTCCTCTCCCTGCCGAACGTCCTGATGTTCACGTCGATCATCGCGGTCATCGACGTCGTCCTCGCGACGGCGCTCGCGACCCTCGGCGCGTTCATCTACAACCTCTCCGCGGGCTTCGTCGGTGGCGTCGAGCTGACGCTGGCCGAGGACGAGTAACCCTGCCTCAAACGTGCGGGGGCGGTCCTCGGGGAACCGATTTTGGGACTGCCCACGTCGTGCGCTAATCTTCAGGAGTCAGCGCGCGGGACACACTCCGCAGAGCGCGGCGGGGCTATAGCTCAGTTGGTTAGAGCGCATCCCTGATAAGGATGAGGCCACAGGTTCAAATCCTGTTAGCCCCACCAGCACGAAGACCCTCAGCCGATCACGGTTGGGGGTTTTTGTCATCTACGGCGGACGCATGGCTTGGGGATGCTGCCAAGCGTGTCGAGTCGGTCAGGGTGACCAGGCGTGGGTGGTCATGGCCGACCCCGTAGGCGGCGAGCTCTGTGTCTCGGGCCATGGTGTCGGTGCGAAGCCCTGAGCGGCTTGAGCACGTGCAGGGGCTGGTGAACACGGATGGTGTGTTCATCATGTGCGGTGTCCTTCGGAGTGCGTCCCGCAGGTGTTTCCGTGCGGTGCGGTGTGCGATGTCGTCACTTCTTCGGCGCTGCTTCGAGGCGTCTGCGCTGCGTCTTTGCTGCATCGTCGCTGCTTCTTCGGTGCGTGTGCGGTGCGTCTTCAGTGGGTCTTCGGTTCGGCTTGGGTGGTTCTCGGGCGGGGCGGTGGGCTTCAGGTGCAATCCGCGCCGGCCGCTTCGGCTGTGTCCGCTTCCGTGCCCGGGTGAGTGGCCGTGTCCGCGGCCGTGTCCGTGTCGGGGAGGGAGCGGGGGCGGCAGCTGGGAGTCTTTCCGTGGGCCTCCGCCCGGATGCGCTGCTTCATCGTGGGGGGCAGGGACCTGGCGTAGGACCAGAGGCCCTGGGAGATCGCCGGGGGCTCCGGATGTGCGACGGTGCTGTTGCCGGCCGGCTGGGTCTGCGGTACGGCAGCGGCTGCGGTCGTCGTGATGAGTCCGAGCGCCGTGAACAGCGCGAGGACGGCGGTGATGACGACGGTCCACAGCTTCATGACCTTGTTCCGGGCCATGGTCCCTCACTTTCGGGTTGGGCGATTTGCGTACTTTCCTCATGATGTGTATGGGCGCCGTGAAATCACGGACCTGAGCCTGTGGCGCGTCGATCTTCAGATGAACACCACACGGATGGGTGCATGAAGGGAGAAAAAGTGGAGAATCGGTGCGAAAGAGGCTGAAGTGACCGTGCGGGGGGTGTGATCACCCGCTGATCGGAGGTCCCTGTTCCGCTTCTACTGGGCCGTTCCCGACGGGAGTTGAGGGCCCGGACGCAGGTCACCGATCGGTATCGGTCGGTGTGTATAGTCGGGCGCCAGAGGTCCCCTACGTCAAGGAAAGACGAGGTCGCGCGGTGAAGAAGCTTCTCCTGGTCGCACTGGCCGCCATCGGCGGGCTCCTCGTGTACCGCCAGATCCAGGCGGATCGCGCCGAGCAGGATCTGTGGACGGAGGCGACTGACTCCGTGCCCACGGGTTCGTGAGGACCGACATCCGGTTCTGAGCAGACCCCGGCCGTTGTTGCGGTCGGGGTTTTGTGTTGTCCGGGGCCAGGTTCGGTGCCGGAATCAGCGGCGACCGGGGGTTTCGGACGGTCGTACGGATTGCGAGGGTGGGCGGCGGCCCGGCGGCCCGGCGGGGCAGGATGGGCCAGGCCCGCCCGGCCGCACGGGCGGGCATGGCGCATCGGTGACGGTCGGTCGTAGGAGCTCGGGCGCGGGCACGGAGGGGTGGCGCGGGATGGGGCGGCGGTGTACAGCGTGGTGGCGGGTGGCCGTCGTGACGGTCGCGGGGGTCGTGCTGGGCGCGGTGGGCGGTGCGCCGGGATCTGTCGGCTTCGCCGCGTCGGCCGCTCCCCTCAGGTCCCCCTCGGCTTCTCCTTCTTCGTCAGTCACGGCTTCGTCGTCCACTACGGCCTCCTCCTCGACCACGGATTCCGCGTACGCCTTCGCCGAGGGAGCCCCATCGGTCAGGGCAGCTACGGACACCGGGGACGCCGAGCGTCTTGTCCCCGGCACCACGTACCGGAGTTCGCTGCCGAGCGAGGGCAAGGTCTACTACCGCCTCGTACTCGACGGCACGTCGACCGCGTACGTCGCCGCGACGGCCGTACCCCCGGCGGACACCGTGGTCACCCCGACAGAAGGCGTCAGGGTGTCCGTACAGGACGCCGACGGCCGTACCTGCTCCGCGCCGGACACCGCCAGCATCGGCGCCGGCCGCAGCCCGCGACCTCTCACCGTGTGGGGCGTGCGTCAGCTCCCGTCGAGCCGGTCGCTGTGCCGGGGCGCCGGTACGTACTACGTGGTCGTCGAGCGGGTGCTGCGCACCGAGTCCTCGCCGGGCGACTGGGACCTGGAGCTCGCGCCCGTGCTGGAACCGCGGCTGCGGGAGGCCGGTTCGACCAGTGCGCCCGAGGCCTGGGACTCGGCCACGCCCTCGCCTCTCGGCGGTAAGGCCGTACGGCGGCGGGGCGGCGGGGGCTTCACCTCGGCGACCGCGCTGGAGCAGGGGGCCTGGCGCGACGACGTACGGCCCGGACAGACGCTGTTCTACAAGGTGCCCGTCGGCTGGGGACAGCAGGTGTACGCCACGGCCGATCTGAGCAGCGCGGGCGGTGGCGGGGCGGGTGGGGGCTTTGTGCCGGGGGGCGTGAATCTGGCGCTGTACAACCCCGTGCGCGGCCTCGTCGACGACACGAGCATCAGTTACAACGGCAGCCAGAAGTCGGGCGCGCTCGCTGCCCTGCCGCCGGTCGGGTACGACAACCGGTACGCCGTTTCCGACCGGGTGGGCGGGATGCGGTTCGCCGGGTCGTACTACCTCGTCGTGCATCTCGCCGCGCGGGTGGGCGAGCAGTTCGGGGACGGGCCGCTCGGGCTGACGCTGCGTGTGCGGGTGAAGGGGCAGGCGACGGCCGGGCCCGCTTATGCGGGGCGGTCCGAGCCTTCTGGGATCTTCCAGGTGGGGCTTCTCGGGCGGGGCTCGGGGGCGGTGGGGGACGCGGGTTCGAGCGACGCTGGTGGGAACGGCGGTGGCGGCGCCGGGATGAAGCTGCTGGCCGTCGGGGGGATCGGGGCGGGGACCTTGCTCTTGGTGGTCCTCGGGGTGTGGGTCGTGGCGGGGCGGCGGAGGGCTGCCGGGGTGTAGGGCGGCGGGGCGGAGCGGCTCGGGGCCGAGCGAGTCGGGTCTCGGGGGCTTCGGATTGTCCAGGTTTCAGGGGTGTATGTGCCGGGGCCTTGGGGGTGCCGGAGCTCGGAGCTGGGTGTCCGGGCTGAGTACGGCTGCTGTGCGGACGGGCGGGGCGACTGACTGCGATTCCCGGGCTGCGGGTGGGTCAGGACAGGACTGTGGGGCTGCCTGGGGCCGCGACCGCTCAGGAGGCCGGTCTGTCGGCGTGCCGGGCCCTCAGATCTGGGTGAGCGCCCAGAACCCCACGGCGTAGCAGGCCAGGGCCAGGAGCAGGAGAGGGATCGCCACCTTTGCGGGCGGGCCACTGCGGCGTGCTCGCGAAATCGACCTGGCGGGGAGTGGAACCTGCGGGCTCTGAGCGGTGTACGAAGCAGTAGAGGTATCAGCGTGGAGCTGGTGCGGGGCCGGTGCCGGAGCCCGCGTGGGGAAGCGTGGGGCGTGGGGTTGGGGGGAGGGCAGGACGTGAGTGGAGGGTGTGGGGTCGTGGGGGGAGACGTAGGCGGAGTGTGCCGGGGTGGCAGGCCGGTGCGGTTGTGCTTGGGCCTGTGGATGCGGGTGGCGGTGGCGCGGTTGTGGCTGGTGCTCCGGTGGAGTGGGGGGCTGCGAACGGGAGTCGGTGGGCTGGGGCGGCGGCAGGTGGAAGCTGCCGGTTTCCGACGCCGAGGATGGGCCGTCAGCGGAAGCGGGCCAGGGGGTCCCTTGGTCTGTGGTGGGGGAGGACGCGTTGGTGCCGGTGTTCGGATGGGTAGCGGGGGCGGCGGTACCCGGGGAGTGCGGAGGGCCGGCCTCGCGGGGCCAGGACGTCTGGTCGGCCTGTTCGGGCCACGGTGCCGGGTGCGATTCCCTGGGCCAGGACGCCGAGTTCGCCTCCGCGGGCCAGGCGGGCGGGTTGCCTTCAGCAGGCCGAGATACGGGTCTGCTCTCCCCTGGGCGCCGGGAGACGTCGCTGCCCTCGCCGGGCCAGGACTGGTCGCCTCCTCGATCGGGCCAGGACGACTGGTTTCCCCCACCGGGCCAGGAGGCCGCCCCGTACGCTTCGCCGGGCCGGAACCCAGGCCCGTTCGGCTCACCAGGTTGGTAAGCGGGGCCGTTGGCGTCGCCGGGCGGGTAAGCGGGCCCGTTCGCGTTGCCGGGCTGGTAAGCGGGCCCGTTCGGCTCACCGTGCCCGTGGGCGGCCCCGTTCGCCTCGCTGGGCTGGTAAGGCGCCTCGCTTGCCTCGTGGGGCTGGGGAGGAATGCCACCTGCCTCGCTCTGCCAGGAGGGCACCCCGCCTGGCGCCTCGGGGTGGGAGGACCGTCCGTTTCCTTCACCGGACCAGTTGGGCGCTCCGCTTGCCTCCCGGGGCCGGGAGGGGGTGGGCCCATCGCCTGGCTGGACGGAAGGCCCGCCTGCTTGATCAGGCCGGAATCCCGCCGCGTTGCCATCGCCGGACCAGGAGGGGGCCACGCTCGGGTCCTCGGGCTGCGAGGCGGACGGCCCACTGTCTGCGCCGGGCCGGGGAGGGGTTCCGCTCGCTCGGCCAGGCCGGGGCTCCAGCCCGTTTCCTTCGTCGGGCCAGGAGGGGGCCCGCTCCGCCTCCCCAGCCCGGAAGACGCCCGGCCCATGCCCTTGGCCGGACCGGAAGTAGGCCTCGCCCGCGTCACCAGGCCGCGGCCCCATCCCATGTCCTTGTCCTTCACCGAACCAGGAGGGCGCCTCACCCCTCTCACCTGGCTGGGAAGCCCCGCCGCCGTTGCCCTGACCAGGGTCCGAAGGCCACTCACCGACCTCACCAGCACCGCGCGCCCCACCGCCACCGGCCCCAGAGCCGGCCCCAGCATCAGCACCAGGTCCAGCAGCACCGCCAGACGTCCTACCGGCACCTGATTCAGCAGCGGCACCGGATCCAGCACTAGCGCGAGTCCCAGCAGCACCACCGGACCCAACACCAGCCCCGGGCCCAGCAACACCACCGGCTCCGACACCGAAACCGGACCCGGCGCCGCCGGCGCCCGCGGAAGGAACCCCGCTCCTCCCACCACCCCCGAACGAACCGCCGCTCCCCTCACCCATTCCGAAGGCCGTCGCTCCCCCTGTCCCGGACCCCCCGTTCCGTGTCCGGTTCGGGTCCACGCCCGGTGCCTGCTTGAGGGGGCCTGCCGGGCCGAACCCGGGGGGCAGGGGGCCGAGTTGGTCGAAGATTTCGATGGTCTCGTCGTCGGGGCCGGGGTCAGAGAGGAGTTCTCTGGCGGCGGCGAGGGCTTTGCGGGCCCCCGTGGCGGTGCGGAAGCGTGCGTGGGGGTCCGGCTGGAGGAGAGAGGCCACGACCTGCCAGAGCGGTTCGGGGACGCTCTGGGGCGCGCCGGGGGTGCCGTGGGCGGCGAAGTACTGGATGAGCGCCTTGGCGTCGGGCTTGGCGCCCTCCAGGAGGTACAGCGCGACCAGGCCGACGGCGAACAGGTCGGCGGGGAAGTCCGGTTCCGCGCCCATCATCTGCTCGGGGGCGAGATAACCGGGCGTGCCCACGACGAGGTTGGTCTCGGTCAGGCGGGGTTCGCCCAGCCGCATGGCGATGCCGAAGTCGGACAGCCGCAGCCGCGGGCGGGCCGTGCCGGTGGCTTCGAGCAGGATGTTGGCGGGCTTGATGTCACGGTGCACGACACCTTCCGCGTGCACCGCGGCCAGCCCCGCGAGGAGTTGGTCGAGCAGGGTGCATACGAAGGCGGGCGGCAGGGGGCCGTAGTCCCCGATCAGATGGACCAGCGAGCCGCCGGCGACCAGGTCCATGGTGAACAGGACCTTGTCGTCGTCGGCGGCCCAGCTGGCGGGCGCGAGGACATGGGGGTGGTCGATCCGCAGGGCCTGTTCGCGGACGAAGCGCAGCAGGGAGTGGGCGTCGCTCTGCAGCAGGACTTTGGCGGCCACGTAGCGGCGGCGCCGGTGGTCCCAGGCACGCCAGACGGCGCCGACGCCTCCGCGTCCGATCGGATCGGCCAGTTCGTACCGGCCGGCGAACACCTCGCCCATGACTGTGTGTCGCTCCTCCCCCTGCGGCTACTCCCCGGGTTACCCCCCTTGCTTCCCCCTCGATGAGCGATACGACCCCTCGCGGCCTCCCGGATGAGAGATACGGCCCCGTGTTCCTCGTCCCCTCGGCGGCCGACACACCCCCGTATGTCGCCCGCCGGTGAGGAGCGCGACCCCCCGCGCTCCTCCCTGGCACCGGCACCGCCCCGGCCCGGCTGCCGAACCCCCTTCGGTGACCGGGCGGACGGCTCAGTTCTGGTGGGACTGGTAGTGCGTGACCGCGTCGGAGGTGCGGCCGGCGCCGTAGACCCGGAGGAACTCTGCCAGTTCCGGGTGGGTCGGGGCGAGAGTGTCGGCGGCGTCGATGATGTCTCCGGCGGCGGCGACCGAGCGCAGCAGCGACTGGATCTCGCGGACGACCCGCTTGACCGTCGGCGCACCCGAACTGCTCGTCGTGGTCGTGGTGTTGCTGAGCACCGAACCCCCCTGCGACTTCTTGATCTCGTCCATGCGCTCCGTCGCCTCGGCCGCGCTCACGCTGCCGTCCGCGACCTGCCCCGCCAGGTCCTGCAGCAGCTGCACCCGCTGGACCACGGCGGGATTGCCGATCTTCGCCCGCTGACCGCTCATCAGCTGTGACAGCATCGGAGCGGACAGTCCCAGCACCCCCGCGAGACGGGCCTGGTTGAGGCCCAGGTCCTCTATGAGCTTACGGAAGAGCGCCCCCAGCGGCTCCCCGTACCAGTTCCGCTGCAGTTCCCGCGCTCTTGCGGTCGCTTCCTGCTGTGCGGCGTCCATGTGCGTCTCCCCATCGCTTCCCCAAAAAACCGTGGTTCGCGACAGCGAACCACGCCGAGCATCTTACGGAGAGTGGTCGTTCGCGGGGACCCCCAATCCCTTTTGCGGAATCCTGGGGGTGACCCGGTACTCTGGTCTGCGACGCCCACCGGTACGTGGTTCTTCCGGCGGACGTTCCTCTTCCCGGGGCCTTAGCTCAGTTGGTAGAGCGCTGTCTTTGCATGGCAGATGTCAGGGGTTCGACTCCCCTAGGCTCCACCCCAGGAATCCCCTCCGACCTGCGAATACGCGGGCGGAGGGGTTTTTCGTGCGCGCGGTGGAAGCGGTCCGGAACGCCGGCGCCGGGCGTCGTCCGCTCGACCGGCCTACCTCATCAGCGAGCGATACACCGCAGCCGACCTCGGATGGGCCCGGCAGCCCCACACACCGTGCGGGCAGTAGTCCGTGATGGCCTGGTAGAGGGGACGCTGCCGGGCGAACCAGGTGAGCATGCCGCGCATGTACGCCGGGTCGTCGCCGTTCTCGTACAGGCCCCACTCCTGGTAGGAGAAGGGTTTGCGGTGGGCGCGGGCGAAACGGACATGGGCGCGCAGGCCGTACGGCTCGGTCACCTGGTCGGAGAAGCGCAGGCCGCGCGGGGCGTCGTAGGCGTCCATGCCGATGATGTCGACGACCTCGTCGCCCGGATAGCAGCGTGGCCACGGGATCGCGTCGCGGCCGCGGTTGGGCGTGAACTCGAAGCGGAAGCGCCGGCCGGGCACCGAGCGCATCGCCCGCACGATCCTCGTCCAGTACGCCTTCCACGCGGCCGGGTCCGGGCCGCAGCGGTGGGTGTAGGTGGTGCCGTTCATCTCCCAGCCGAGGACGACGATCGTGTCCGGGACGCCGAGAGCCGTCAACCGCCGGGCCAGGGCGCGGAAATGGCCGTCGTAGTCGCCTTTCGCACCGCGCCGGAGTTCCTCGCGGACCGTGCTGTCGGGGAGGTGGGCCTCGGTGCGCTCCAGCATCGGCACGTCCAGGACGAACATGCGCCGCGGGTCGGCTCGTCACCAGGACGCCCAGGCCTCCAGGTAGCCCGGCGCTCCCTCGATGTTGCTCCAGCGGTCGCCGGGCAGGTACACGTGCCCGACCCGGGGCGCCGGGCCGCCGAGCCAGGCGCCGAACGCGTCGAGACGGCCCACGTCGGCGGGCTCGTAGCCGACGTACGCGCCGTACGCGGAAGCCGCCGCGGGCTCGGGGGCGCGGGCGGTGCAGGCCGAGGCCAGGAGCAGCAGTACGGCGGCCGGGGCGAGCGGCCCGCGGCGCGAGGGGTTCATCAGGGCGGCGGTCCGTCCGGTGGGCAGAGGTGTCCCCGCGACTGTGGTGCACGGGAGCCCTGCCGTACCGGTTCGCTCACACCGTCGGGTGAACATGACGGTGGGGCGGAGAACTTCCGCCCCACCGCTGGTACACGCCGGTTTCGGCGTCAGCGCCCTTCGTCGTGCCTTGCGGCGTCCTCCTCGGCCTCCTTCGCCTCGACCTCCGGGTCGAGGACGGACTGGCCGGTGCCGTCCACGGATGTCAGTCGCCCCGTCTCGGGCACCTCGGTCGCGGCGGGCGGCTCGACCAGCCAGTCGGGGTTGGCCTGCTTGTCCCACCACTTCCAGGCGGCGTAGGCTCCGCCCGCGACGACGCCCGCGACCGCCAGCGCCTTGGCGAGCCGTCCTGCGCGGGCCCGCCGCTCGTGCTTGCGGACCAGCTTCTGGACCTCCTTGGGCGAGATCTGACCGCGCAGTGCGGCCAGTGCGGCCACGCTGCGGGCTGTGGCCTCCTCACGGACCGGGCCGGCCGCGGCGACGGCCTGCTCGATCCTCGGGCGGGAATAGTCGGCGGCCTGCCGAGCTGCCTTTCGGGTGCGTTCGGCGGCCTCGTGGGCGGCCTGGTCGACCTTCGGCGGAACATGCGGTACGGGCCTGCTCCAGACGCGGCGCGAGATGAGCGCCGTACTGGACACGCGCCTGCTCGGCCGCAAGGGAGACCTTGGGCGCGAGCCGTACGCGTGCCTCCGTCGCGTAGTGCGAGGCCTTGTCCTTTGCCGTGTCGGCGTAGGGCGCCACCACTTCCGCGGCGTGCAGCACGCTGTCCTTCGCCGAGCCGGTCGCGGCGCGCACGCTGTCGATGCGGGTCACGGGATCCTCCTCCTCGGTGGCGTACGGTAATTCGACTTTCCACCCTTTTACGGATCATGCCTGCCGGAGCGCAGCCCGGCACCTGAGGGCGGGCATCCGGATCAATAACGGATGAATGCGTGGCAACAGGAGCTTGTCGACGACAATGCCACGGATCGCCGCTCCGCGCCCCTGCCCGGACTCTCCTCGGCCGGATCCGTGCGAGGATCGGTCGGGCACAAGAAGACAACGGAAGGCAGATCGTGGCCGAGCAGCTTTACGCCACCCTGAAGACCAACCACGGCGACATCGAAGTCCGGCTCCTGCCGAACCACGCCCCGAAGACGGTCAAGAACTTCGTCGAACTCGCCCAGGGCGAGCGCGAGTGGACGCACCCGGGCACCGGTGAGAAGTCCACCAAGAAGCTCTACGACGGCACGATCTTCCACCGCGTCATCAGCGGCTTCATGATCCAGGGCGGCGACCCGCTGGGCACCGGCATCGGTGGCCCGGGCTACGAGTTCGAGGACGAGTTCCACCCGGACCTCGGCTTCAACAAGCCCTACCTGCTCGCCATGGCCAACGCCGGCCCCGGCACCAACGGCTCGCAGTTCTTCATCACCGTCTCCCCGACGGCCTGGCTGAACCGCAAGCACACCATCTTCGGCGAGGTCACGGATCCGGCCAGCCAGAAGGTCGTCGACGCCATCGCCGGCGTCAAGACCACCCGCCCCAACGACCGTCCGGTGAACGACGTCGTCATCGAGCAGGTCGTCGTGGAGACGCGCCAGGGCTGAGGCCCCGGGCAACCACCGCGAAGGGAACCAAACGCCCCGCTCAACCGTAAGGATGAGCGGGGCGGTGCATGTGGGCACGACGGCTCAGGGCGAGTTAGGGGATGGCATGAATCAGGAGGCGGGCACTTCACCGGAGGCCCAGAACCTGCCTGGCTGCTACCGGCACCCGGACCGTGAGACCGGCATCCGCTGCACCCGCTGCGAGCGCCCGATCTGCCCCGAGTGCATGGTCAGCGCCTCCGTCGGCTTCCAGTGCCCCGAGTGCGTGCGCGACGGGGGCGGCAGCGGCCCGGCTCCGGCCACGGCGAGGCCCCGCACCATCGCGGGAGGTACGGTCACGTCCGATCCCCGCCTGTTCACGAAGATCCTGATCGGGATCAACATCGCGGTGTTCATCGCCATCCAGGCCAAGGCGTCCCTGGCGGCGGACCTCAGCCTCGTCGGTGCCTGGCCGCCGAAGCCGTTCCAGCCCACCGAGGGTGTCGCGGACGGGCAGTACTACCGCCTGGTGACCTCGATGTTCGCGCACCAGGAGATCTGGCACATCGGCTTCAACATGCTGAGCCTGTGGTGGCTCGGCGGCCCCCTCGAAGCCGCCCTGGGCCGGGCCCGCTATCTCGCGGTCTACTTCGTCTCCGGTCTGGCGGGCGGCGCCCTGGCCTATCTGCTGGCCGGCCCGGTCACCCAGACGCTCGGCGCCTCCGGTGCCATCTTCGGCCTCTTCGGCGCGACCGCGGTCCTGATGCGCCGGCTCAACTACGACCTGCGGCCGATCATCGCGCTCCTGGTGATCAACCTGATCTTCACCTTCAGCTGGAGCGGCATCTCCTGGCAGGCCCACATCGGTGGCCTCGTCGCCGGGCTCATCACGGGCTACGGCATGGTCCACGCCCCGCGTGAGCGGCGGGCGCTGGTGCAGTACGGCACCTGTGCGCTGGTTCTGCTGGTCATCGTGGTCATGATCGTGATCAGAACGGCCCAGCTGACCTGACGGGGCCCGCACACCCCCTGTGAGCGGCCGTTGTCCACAGCGCGTGCCCGATCTTGTGCATACAGTGCGGGAACAGCTGTGCCCCCTGGCACTGACCCGCGTTTTCGCAGGTCAGGTAGGGGGCGAACAGGCTTGCGGAAGCTGGTGCGATGGTCGTACCGGCGTCAACACCCGATGGGTTATCCACAGATCGTCGTCTTTTCCCCAGGCCCTGTGGAAATTGCTCCAAGCTGTGGATAACTCAGCGGATACCCCTGGGGAGAGCTACTTCCACTGGGTGGAGACGCCGAATCCGGCGGCGATGAAACCGAAGCCCACCACGATGTTCCAGTTGTCCAGGGCGTCGATGGGCAGGGAGCCGTCGGTCACATAGAAGACGACGATCCAGGCGAGCCCGATGAGGAACATGGCCAGCATCACCGGGGCGACCCAGGCGCGGCTGTTCAGCTTGATGGCGGTCGCCTGCTTCGCCGGGGGCGGCGTGTAGTCGGCCTTCTTGCGGATACGTGACTTCGGCACGAGGGTCTCTCCTGTCGATGCGCTGCGTGGCCGCGCAGGTAACTGGTCGGGCTCCGGGCAGCGTACAAGGGGACTCTTAGCGCTCCCCCGGGCGTCCGTTAGCGTAGTGCTTCCGCGGCGCCGAAGGAGATAAGGGTACGTTGAGCAATTCTGCCGACTCCCCCCAGTCCGGATCCAGTCCTGTCCGCAGGCGAGGTTTCCGGCCGGTGCGGGTGCTCACCGCGGCCGTCTTCGCTCTCGCGGGACTCATTTTCTTCACGAGTTTCAATACGGCCAAGGGCACCGACATCCGCACGGACGCCTCCATGCTCAAGCTCTCGGACCTCATCCAGGAGCGCAGCCGCAACAACGGCACGCTCGACGAGTCGAACGGCTCGCTGCGCCGGGACGTCGAGTCGCTGGCCGAGCGCGACGACGGCAGCACCAAGGCCGAGGACGACAAGCTCGCCGCCCTGGAGGACCGGGCGGGCACCCAGAAGATCAAGGGGAAGGCGGTCACGGTCACGCTCGACGACGCCCCGCCGAACGCCACCGCCAAGCTCCCCGGCTATCCCGAGCCGCAGCCCGACTACCTGGTCATCCACCAGCAGGACCTCCAGGCCGTGGTCAACGCCCTGTGGAAGGGCGGCGCCAAGGGCATCAAGGTCATGGACCAGCGGCTGATCTCCACCAGTGCCGTGCGCTGCGTCGGCAACACCCTGATCCTCCAGGGCCGCGTCTACTCACCGCCGTACAAGATCCAGGCGGTCGGTGACCCCGGCAGGCTGAAGCAGGCGCTCGCGGACTCCAAGGCGATCCAGAACTACATGGTCTACGTCAACGTCTACGGCCTCGGCTGGAATGTCGCCGACGACGGCACGGTGACTCTTCCCGGCTACTCGGGCACAGTGGATCTGCAGTACGCCAAGCCCGTGGAGTGAGCACGGTGTGAGTCCCTGGAGCCGCCGGTGCGTGTCGTCGTCCGGACCGTCAGCGAGCTGTGCATCACCGCCGGCGCCCTGATCGTGTTGTTCGTCGCCTATGTGCTGTTCTGGACCGGTGTGAAGGCCGACACCGTCATGGACGACCAGATCGACCAGTTGCAGCAGCAGTGGTCGCAGGGGAGTGTGCGGCAGCCCAAGGTGACGGCCGGCGCCTCCGCCTCTCCCGCTGCCTCTCCCGCGCGGCCGGCGCCGTACCGGAGCGGGAAGCCCTTCGCGATCATGTACATCCCCCGGCTCGGTTTCACGTGGAACAAGCCCGTGCTCGAAGGCACCCAGGTCGGCACCCTGAAGAAGGGTCTCGGCCACTACGCGAACACCGCGCAGCTCGGGCAGCCGGGCAACTTCTCGGTCGCCGGGCACCGGCGCACCTACGGCGATCCCTTCAAGGACTTCCCGCGGCTGCGGCGCGGAGACGCGGTCGTCCTGACCGACGGAACGACCTGGTTCACGTATCGGATCGACAAAGGGCCTTACAAAACCGTGCCCTCCGACATTGAGGTGATCGATCCTGTGCCACGTAAATCCGGGTACACGCGGCCTGGCCGCTATCTCACGCTGACCACGTGCGATCCGGAGTGGGGCCACAGTCACCGGCTGATCGTCTGGGCACACCTGGACTCCACACAGCCTGTGGAGGACGGCAAGCCTGTTGCCCTGCGCCGTTAGTCTGGTGCGGTACGGCGTGTGTGTGGTGCCGTGGTGCGACGGAAGGGACGGCATGTACGGCTGGATCTGGCGGCATCTGCCGGGCAGCGCATGGGTGAAGGCGCTGCTCTCACTCATGCTGGTCGTTGCTGTGGTCTACGTCCTGTTCCAGTACGTGTTCCCGTGGGCCGAACCGCTGCTGCCCTTCAACGATGTGACGGTGGACAACCAGTGAGCGCGCGCATTCTCGTCGTCGACAACTACGACAGCTTCGTCTTCAACCTGGTCCAGTACCTGTATCAGCTGGGCGCGGAGTGCGAGGTGCTGCGCAACGACGAGGTGTCGACGGCACACGCCCAGGACGGCTTCGACGGCGTCCTGCTCTCGCCCGGCCCCGGCACACCGGAGGAGGCCGGGGTCTGCATCGAGATGGTGCGCCACTGTGCCGCGACCGGGGTCCCCGTCTTCGGTGTCTGCCTCGGCATGCAGTCGATGCAGGTGGCGTACGGCGGTGTCGTGGACCGCGCCCCCGAGCTGCTGCACGGCAAGACCTCCCTGGTGGAGCACGAGGGCAAGGGAGTCTTCGCCGGTCTGCCGACGCCGTTCACGGCGACCCGCTATCACTCGCTGGCCGCCGAGCCGGCGACGGTCCCGGCGGAGCTGGAGGTCACCGCGCGGACGCACGACGGGATCGTCATGGGGCTGAGGCACCGTGAACTCCCGGTCGAGGGTGTGCAGTTCCACCCCGAGTCGGTGCTGACGGAACACGGTCACCTGATGCTGGCCAACTGGCTGGTGGAGTGCGGGGACCAGGGCGCGGTGGCGAGGTCGGCGGGGCTCGCCCCGGTGGTGGGCAGGGCCACGGCGTGACGGCCCTGCGCCCCGAGCGCGAGGACTTGTACGGCGACGCGTCGTACGAGTCCTACGGCGGCGACCCCTACGGCGGGCAGTCCTTCGGCGCTGCTTCCTACGTCGATGAGCCGTACGCCGAGAAGCCCTTCGCCGAGGGGCAGTACACCGAGCAGCCTTCCGGCGGGGTGTCGGACGGCGGAGTGTCCGACGGCCGGGCGTCGGCGCCGTACGTGCCGCCGGCCGACGACGAGACGGTGGCGCTGCGGATACCCGATCCGCCCCCACCCTCCATTTCCGCCTCCACGGCCTCTTCTGTCACATCCGCCACTGGATCCCCACAGGGGGGCCGTGCGGCCCGCAGAAAGGCCGCCAAGGGCCGTCACGGACGCCATGGCGGCGGAGCCGCAGCCGAAGCGCAGCCGGAGCAGGAGTCGCCGGACGGCAGGCCGCTGTCCCGCGTCGAGGCCCGCAGACAGGCGAAGGCGCGCAAACCCGGCGCGGCCGTCGTCGCGAGCCGTGCGATCGGTGAGGTGTTCATCACCACCGGTGTGCTGATGCTGCTGTTCGTCAGCTACCAGCTGTGGTGGACCAACGTCCGGGCGCACGCGGCGGCGGACAAGGAGGCGAGCAGCCTCCAGAACGACTGGGCGAGCGGCAAGGGCGCCCCGGGCACCTTCGAGCCGGGCCAGGGCTTCGCCCTGCTGCACATCCCCAAGCTGGACGTGGTGGTGCCGATAGCCGAGGGCGTCAGCAACAAGAAGGTGCTCGACAAGGGCATGGTCGGGCACTACAGCGAGGGCGCGCTGAAGACTGCGATGCCCGACGCCAAGACCGGCAACTTCGCTCTCGCCGGTCACCGCAACACGCACGGCGAGCCCTTCCGCTACATCAACAGGCTCAGCCCGGGCGACTCGATCGTCGTCGAGACGCAGGACGAGTACTTCGTGTACAAGATGACGTCGACGCTCCCGGTGACGGCTCCGAGCAACACAAGCGTGATCGCCCCCGTCCCCAAGGGATCCGGATTCACCACGGCCGGCCGCTACATCACCCTCACCACCTGCACGCCGGAGTTCACCAGCAAGTACCGCTTGATCGTCTGGGGCAAGATGGTCGAGGAACGGCCGCGCAGCAAGGGCAAGCCGGATGCGCTCGTCCAGTAAGGGCAGATGATCAGTGGCAGCGACCACAGAGCAAGAGCAGAAAGCCGGCAGCCCCGCGCCGCGCCGCCGCGGCACCGGCCGGATCGCGATGGCGGTCAGCTTCTTCGGTGAACTCCTCATCACGGCAGGCCTGGTGCTCGGCCTGTTCGTCGTCTACTCGCTGTGGTGGACGAACGTCGTCGCCGACCGCGCGGCGGACAAGCAGGCCGACAAGGTGCGTGACGCCTGGACCGAGCGGACCACGGGCGGCCCGGGCGCGCTGGACACCAAGAACGGCATCGGCTTCCTGCATGTCCCCGCGATGAAGAACGGCGAGGTCCTGGTCGAGAAGGGCACCTCGACGAAGATCCTCAACGACGGTGTCGCCGGCTACTACACCGACCCCGTCAAGGCCACGCTCCCCACCAGCGGCAAGACCGGCAACTTCGCCCTCGCCGCGCACCGGGACGGCCACGGCGCGAAGTTCCACAACATCGACAAGGTCAAGAAGGGCGACCCGATCGTCTTCGAGACCAAGGACGAGTGGTACGTCTACAAGGTCTACGCCGTCCTTCCCGAGACCTCGAAGTACAACGTCAAGGTCCTCGGCCGGGTCCCCAAGGAGTCCGGCAAGAAGAAGGCCGGCCACTACATCACGCTGACGACGTGTACACCGGTGTACACGTCCCGGTATCGGTATGTGGTGTGGGGGGAGCTGGTCCGCACCGAGAAGGTGGACAGCGAGCGGACGCTGCCGAAGGAACTGGCCTAGCATGACGGAGGCCCGAAGCCGCAACTTTCTCTTGCGGCTTCGGGCCTCTTGCGCCGACCGGCGACCCGATCGTCTTCGAGACGCGGGACGCCCTACGACACCCTGACGACCTGCACCCCGGTGTACTACCCCGGATCAGTTCACAGCCAAGATCTTCTTCGCGCGCTTCAGAGACTCCTGCCACTTCGCGCGTTCAGCGCGAATCTCCTTCCCGTGTTCACGCAGAAGCTCTGTTTGGTATCCAGTTTCGACCCGCTGCCAGGTTTCCACGTAATGGATTGCAGCCTTGCATTTGACGTCCGCCATGGCGGTCTCGACCTCGACCTGTGCCGGTTTGCGCACGAAGTCCGCATCCGAAGTGGGAAGCCACCTTTTGTCACCTGCGGCTTTGTGCGGATTCGGGTACACGTGCCCGGCACGCTTCATACAGCTGCTCCAAGCGGCGTCGGCGGCGAGCGCTTCGGGATCACGCGTAGTCCGTTCCCAGGCTTCACGTGATGCGTCGGCGACAGGCGAGATCTCCATTTCTTTTGAATCCGAGATTGCCAGCGCCTTGCGTGCCTTTCCCCTGCAGCCGCCGGCAGGGTCCATCGAACCGTCATCTGATTCGCCTGTGTACAGCGCGGTCAGCTGGTCGGTCAATTTGGTGTCGCGCCGCTTCTCGTCCTTGATCCGTTCCGCCAGTTGCTTGCGCGTCACCCCGGCGGCCGGTGGAAGATGGTACCCGTATTCGGCAACTGTTCGTTCGTCTATGACCCCGTATCGCCGTTCATTGGGAGAGTGCGGAATTCCCATCAACGGCAGAGGGGCGGGCCAGGACGCACCCTCGGCAGTCATGCATTTCTGAGCCAGCACATACGTTGCTCGCTCCACGATGCTCTCTTCCTGAGCAGTGGGGACGTACGCGTCCAGCGGGAGCACGGGTACGACGACACCTGCCACCTTCTGGGTGGGCAGCGCTCTGTCCCTCTGCTCCTCTGAGGCCTTATGGGGTGAATCGAGACCCAGTGAACTGCACGCCGAGCTGCACAGGAGAGTGGCAAGAAGCAGCGGGGCGAGGGAACGCTTAGTGGCTACTCGTGAGGGCATGACGCTGTGCTCCGGATTGCGCAGGTCGGTACAGCAGAGCGGTGGGGCCCCGAGCGGAGCCCCACCGGACAGTGCTACGGGCAGGCGGTGTTGCTGGTGAAGCAGTGCGACGAAACCGAGTAGTAGGACTTGAGGTAGCCCACGCTGTGACCCGACGGGACGCTGAGCGATATCCCGGTGTAGTTCTGGCCGGAGAACAACTTGACCGAGTTGTCGGGATCCTTGTTCTCGGCGCCACCCGTGTTGTTGTCGATCGGCGTCGAGGTGCCGTAGAAGGTGCTTCCCGCGTAACTCGTCTTGCTGTACAAGGTGTCGTAGACAGGGCTGTTAATGTCGTTCTCTTGGTGCAGGCAGACCTCGCCACCGTTGGACGATTCGCACACCCCATTGTATGAGCCGGCATAAGCCGGACCAGCAATGACGACCGCGCCAACAGTTGCACAGGTGGCCGCAAGAACACGCAGTGAACGCTTCACGCTTTCAGTTCCCTTTTCGGTCAGGGGCTATCACCGAATTAATGGTTAGCCGCTCGAACCTTACATGATCATGACCTGAAGGGCGCCAGGGTATGCTGCGTGTGAGGTATGTCACGTGCCATTGTCTATTGGGATGAATCAAATTGTGAAGCATTGCTGTTGAACGCCCGTTGGGCCTGATTTCTGTTACTTAGGGGCCCGAGCACGTGGAGCTGTGGAAGCAGCCTGCCCGTGCAACAGGAAAAGCCAGGGCCCCGGCACCCTCGAGAGGATGCCGGGGCCCTGACTGGCGCTCTTGGCAACGGCTCGGCCGTCAGCCGCCGGTACCGCCGAAGAAGTTGGTACCGCCGTTGTCGTTCCCGCCGTTGTTGTTGCCGCCCACCGTGGTGAGGGTGATCGTCGTGCCGCCGGGGTTGTCGACGCCGGTGTTGGGCTGCGGGTCCTCGCCGGTGACAATCGCGTTGTCGCTGGAGTCACCGTTGAACTGGATCTGGGTGAAGCCGGCCGCCTGCAGGGTCTGTTTGGCCTGCTTCACGGTCTGGCCCCGCACCTCCGGCACGGGCGTCTGCTGCTTGACCTTGCCGACCTTGATCGTCACCGTCGAGTTCTTGTCGACCTGCTGGCCCTGATCCGGAGACGTCGAGATGACCTTGCCGTCCAAGTTGGGGTCGGTGGTGGGTTCGTCGACGCAGGTGCCGACCAGGTTGTTGGCCGTCATCTGAGCCCTGGCCTCGTCACACGACTTGCCGGCGACGTCGGGCACGGTCGACTTCTCCTCGGCCTTCGCCACGGTGAGGGTGATCGTCGAGCCCTTCTGGACCTCTTGGCCGAGGTTCGGGTTCTGCCCCAGGACGATGCCCGGTTCCTCCGGCGACACCTTTTCCTTCTTCTCGACCTTGAACTGGTACTTGTCGCCCTCCAGCAGCGCCTTGGCCTCGTCGAAGCTCTGGCCCAGGACACTGGGGACGGCCACCTTCGGCGCCCCGGTGGACACCACGATGCTGACGGCGGAGTTCTTGTCGACCTTGGTGCCGCCCGTCGGGTTCTGCTCGCAGATGTTGCCCTTGGCGGTGTTCTCGCACGCCTTCTGCGTGACCTCGCCTAGCTTCAGGTCGACGTTGCCCAGTTGTCTGGTGGCGTCTGCCTGCGTCTGGTTGACGAGGTTCGGCACGGCCACCTGGTCGTTGCCCGCACCGCCGCCGCTGAAGATCCACTTGCCGATCAGGATCGCGCCGACGAGCACCAGGATGCCCGCCACCACCAACAGGATCGTCGAGGTGTTCGACTTCTTCTGGCGGCGCCGGTCGGGGCGGTCGTCGTAGCCGTAGCCGCCGTCGTCCGGGTTCATCGGCGGCAGCATGGTGGTGGCTCCGGCGTCGGAGCGCAGGGCCGTGGTCGGCTGGTCGTCCGGGTAGCCGCCGTAGCCCACCGAGCCCATCGCCGCGGTGGCCGCGACCGGCTGGCCGTCGAGGCAGGCCTCGATGTCGGCGCGCATCTCGTCGGCCGACTGGTAGCGGTAGTTCGGGTCCTTGACCAGGGCCCTGAGGACGATGGCGTCCATCTCGGGCGTGATCTCGGGGTCGAAGACCGACGGGGGCTGCGCCTCCTCGCGTACGTGCTGGTAGGCGACGGCTACCGGGGAGTCGCCCACGAAGGGCGGCCGGACCGTCAGCAGCTCGTAGAGGAGACAGCCGGTGGAGTAGAGGTCCGACCTCGCGTCGACCTGCTCGCCCTTCGCCTGCTCCGGGGAGAGGTACTGGGCGGTGCCGATGACCGCGGAGGTCTGCGTCATGGTCATGCCGGAGTCGCCCATGGCGCGGGCGATGCCGAAGTCCATGACCTTGACCTGGCCGTTGCGCGTGAGCATGACGTTGGCCGGCTTGATGTCCCGGTGGACGATCCCGCTGCGGTGCGAGTACTCCAGCGCCTGGAGGATCCCGATGGTCATCTCCAGGGAGCGCTCCGGCAGCAGCTTGCGGCCGGAGTGCAGCAGCTCGCGGAGCGTGGAGCCGTCGACGTACTCCATGACGATGTACGGGATCGAGACCCCGTCGATGTAGTCCTCGCCCGTGTCGTAGACCGCCACGATCGCGGGATGGTTGAGCGAGGCGGCCGACTGGGCCTCCCGGCGGAACCGGGCCTGGAAGGACGGATCGCGCGCGAGGTCCGCGCGCAGCGTCTTCACCGCCACCGTGCGGCCGAGGCGCGTGTCCATGGCGAGGTAGACCTCCGCCATGCCACCACGGCCGAGCACCTGGCCCAGCTCGTACCGGCCGCCGAGGCGACGCGGCTCTTCCATAGCTTCCTACCAGCCCTCTCCGTCGGTCCCGACGGACACGTGTGTGCCGTCGGAGGCTGCACTCCGGGCCTACCGTACCCGGCTAGCTTTGTGTGACCTGGCCAAGTGCGTCACCCGATACAGGACCGGTATCGCAACGTGCACCGATGTGAAGGCGACGTGAGCGGGGTCACTTCTTGGAGTCGATGACCGCCTCCATGACGCGCTTGGCGATGGGCGCCGCGAGACCGCTGCCGGAGATGTTCTCGCGGACCGCGTTGTCGTCCTGGACGACCACGGCCACGGCGACCGGCGCGCTGTCACCGACCTTGGCGTACGAGATGAACCAGGCGTACGGGTTCTTGCTGTTGTTCTCGCCGTGCTGGGCGGTACCGGTCTTGCCGCCGACGGTGACGTTGTCGATCTGGGCCGTGGTGCCGGTGCCCTTCTGGACGACGGTCTCCATCATCGACTGGAGGATCTGGGCGTTCTCCGCGGACAGCGGCTCACTCAGCTTCTCCGGCTGGGTCTTCTCCAGGGTGTCCACGTTCGGTGCCTGGAGGGAGTCGACCATGTACGGCTTCATCAGGGTGCCGTTGTTGGCGACGGCCGAGGCGACCATGGCCATCTGGAGCGGGGTCGCGGCGGTGTTGTACTGGCCGATGGAGGACAGCGCGGTCTGCGAGGGGTTCATGTCGTTGGAGAAGACCGACGCGCTGGAGCGGACCGGCGTGAACTGCTCCTCGGTGAAGCCGAACTTCTTGGCCTCTTCGAGCATCTTGTCGTTGCCGAGGTCGGCGCCGATCTTGCCGAAGACGGTGTTGCACGAGTACTGCAGCGCGACCCGCAGGGTGGCGTTCTTGCAGGGGATGTTGCCCTCGTTCTTCAGCTGGGTCGTGGTCCCGGTCATGGTCCAGGGCAGCGGGGAGTCGGTCTTCTCGTCGGCCGTCTTGTACAGGCCGTTCTCCAGCGCGGCCGCCGCGGTGATGACCTTGAAGGTGGACCCGGGCGGGTAGACCTCGCGCAGCGCCCGGTTGAGCGCTGGGTCGTCGGGGTTGTTCTTCTTGTCGATCTTCTTCCACGCCTCCGCGTCGGAGTCGCTGCCGCCGGCGATCGTTGAGGGGTCGTACGACGGGTAGGAGGCCAGCGCCAGGATCTTGCCGGTGGAGGGCTCGATGGCGGCGACCGCGCCTTTGCCGCCCTGCTTCTTCAGACCGTCGTAGGCGGCCTTCTGCGCGGCGGAGTTGAGGGTGGTGACGACATTGCCGCCCTCCTTCGGCTTGCCGGTGAGCATGTCGAGGGTGTTGCGGAAGAAGAGCCGGTCGTCGGTGCCGGTGAGAATGCCGTCCTCGATGGACTCCAGCTGGGTGGCGCCGTAGGACTGCGAGACGAAGCCGGTGACCGGCGCCCACATGGCACCGTCCTTGTAGGTGCGCTTGTACTTGAAGTCGCCCGAGGTGGTCTCGGCGTGCCCCGTGATGGCCTTGCCGCCGACGATGATGTCGCCGCGGGGGGTGGCGTACCGCGCGATGAGCACGCGGCGGTTGTCCGGGTCCTCCCTGAGGGTGTCGGCCTTGACGTACTGGAGCCAGTTGTCGCGGATGAGCAGGGCGAGGACCAGGAGGCCGCAGAAGATCGCGATCCGGCGCAGGGGCTTGTTCATGACGGGCGGACCACCTGGGTCATCTCGGCGTCGGGGCTGGGGGCGGGGGCGGGCGCCGGGCGGCGCGCGGTGTCGCTGATTCTGATCAGGATGCCGATGAGGGCCCAGTTGGCGATGACGGAGGAACCGCCGTACGCCAGGAAGGGCATCGTCATACCGGTCAGCGGGATCAGACCCATCACACCGCCGGCCACCACGAAGACCTGGAGCGCGAAGGCGCCGGACAGTCCGATGGCGAGCAGCTTGCCGAAGGGGTCGCGGGCGGCGAGGGCGGTGCGGACGCCGCGCTCCACGATCAGGCCGTAGATCAGCAGGATCGCCATGAGGCCGGCCAGGCCCAGCTCCTCGCCGAAGGTGGCGAGGATGAAGTCGGAGTTGGCGGCGAAGCGGATCAGCTCGGAGTGGCCCTGGCCCCAGCCGGTGCCGAGGGTGCCGCCGGAGCCGAAGGCCCACAGGGCCTGCATGGCCTGATCGGAGTGGACACCGGTGACACCCGGAGTGCGACTCAGCGTGTACTCGCGCATCGGGTCGAGCCAGGCCTGGACACGTGTTTTGACGTGCGGTTCGAAGCTGGCCACACCGACCGCACCCGCCGCGGACATCAGCAGACCGAAGACGATCCAGCTGGTCCGCTCGGTGGCGACGTACAGCATGATGATGAACATTCCGAAGAACAGCAGCGAGGTACCGAGGTCGGTCTCGAACACCAGGATGAGGATCGAGATCATCCATACGACGATGATCGGACCGAGGTCACGGCCGCGCGGCAGGTACAGACCCATGAAGCGGCGGCTGGCGAGGGCCAGGGCGTCGCGCTTGACCATGAGGTAGCCGGCGAAGAACACCGCGAGGACGATCTTGGCGAACTCACCGGGCTGGATGGTGAAGCTGCCGATCTGGATCCAGATCTTGGCGCCGTAGGTGATGTTGGCGCCGAGGCCCGGGACCAGCGGGAGGAGCAGCAGGACCAGCGCGCCGACCATGGAGATGTAGGTGTAGCGCTGCAGGACCCGGTGGTCCTTGAGGAAGACCAGGACGACGGCGAAGAGGGCGATGCCCATCGCCGTGTAGATCAGCTGGTTGGTGGCCTTGCCGCCGGCGACATGGATCTGCTGGAGCAGCTTGGACTGGTCGAGGCGCCAGATCGCGACGAGCCCGAGGCCGTTGAGCAGCGTGGCCAGCGGCAGCATCAGCGGGTCCGCGTACGGGGCGAACTTGCGGACGACGAGATGGGCGACGCCGGCCAGCAGGCCGAGGCCCAGGCCGTAGCTCAGCAGCCCGGCCGGGACCTGGTCGTTGATGGCCAGGCCCACGTTGGCGTAGGCGAAGACCGGGATGAGGACGGCGAACACCAGCAGCGCCAGCTCGGTGTTGCGACGGCTGGGAGCGCCGATCGCGCCGATCGTGGACGTGTGGTGCGTCGACGTGTTCGAAGTACTGCTGCTCATCGTGTGCCAGGGCCTCTCACGGCTTGCCTACTGCGTACCGCAGTTCCCGACGACCTGCTTCTCCTCGTCCGAGAGAGTGGGGCCGGGGGTGGGAGTGGGCTTCGGGGATGCGGAAGCGCTCGGGGACGGGGAGGTCGTGCTCGTCGGGGTCGGTGTGGCCTTTGACGTCAGAGAGGACCGAGTGGTTCCCGTGGTGCCGCCGGCCTGGCCCTCGCCCGTCTTGGAGTTCTTCTTGCCCTCCGTGGCCTGCGCCTGGGCCTCCTTCTTGCACGCGGAGGCCTGCACGCCCAGTTCGTCGATCTTCTTCTGGGCCGTCTTCAGATCGCCCTCGGCGATGGTGCCCTCGACCGACTTCTGCTGGTACGGCGGCAGGTACTTGAGTTCGATCTCGGGGTGGTCCTTGGACACCTTCGAGAGCGAGACCCACGCCAGGTCCTGGCTGATGCCCCGGTACAGCGCGACGTGCTCGCCGTTGGTGCCGACGTAGTACTGGGTCTGCGTCCAGCGCCAGCCGCCGTACAGGCCACCGCCGATGACGGCGAGGGCGAGGACCGAGTAGAACGATCTCTTCAGCCACTTGCGGCCCTTGCGGGGCTTGACGAAGTCGTCGTCGGAGTAGTCGCCGAAGCTGGCCGCGGGGATGTAGCCGGTGGTGTCGGAGGGGTTGGACGGCCCGAAGTCGCCGCCCCCGCCCTGCCCGTGGCCCTGGCGGCCGAGCCCGGAGGCGCGGCCCGCGGGGGTCTGCATGATGCCGTTGTCGTGCAGTTGGTGCTGGTTCTCGGCGACCGCGCCGACCACGACCGGGGTGTCGGAGAGCTGCCCGGCGAGGGTGTCCCCGGTGTCCAGGTCCAGGACGTCGGCCACGATGACCGTGATGTTGTCGGGGCCGCCGCCGCGGAGCGCGAGCTGGATGAGCTCCTGCACGGTCTCCTGGGGGCCCTGATAGCTGGCGAGAGTGTCTTCCAGGGTCTGGTGGGAGACCACGCCGGAGAGGCCGTCGGAGCAGATCAGATAGCGGTCGCCGGCGCGGACCTCGCGGATGGAGAGGTCGGGCTCGACGTGTTCGCCGCTGCCCAACGCCCGCATCAGCAGGGAGCGTTGGGGGTGGGTGGTGGCCTCTTCCTCGGTGATGCGGCCCTCGTCGACCAGGCGCTGCACCCAGGTGTGGTCCTGCGTGATCTGCGTGAGGACGCCGTCGCGCAGCAAGTACGCGCGCGAGTCGCCGACGTGCACGAGGCCGAGCCGCTGGCCCGTCCACAGCAGCGCGGTCAGGGTGGTCCCCATGCCTTCGAGCTGGGGGTCGTCCTCGACCATGGAGCGCAGCTGGTCGTTGGCGCGCTGGACGGCCACGCCGAGCGAGGTGAGGACGTCGGAGCCGGGGACGTCGTCGTCGAGGGCGACGATGGTGGAGATGGCCTCGGAGGAGGCGACCTCGCCGGCGGCGGCGCCGCCCATGCCGTCGGCGATGGCGAGCAGGCGGGGCCCGGCGTATCCGGAGTCCTCGTTGCCCTCCCGGATCATGCCTTTGTGCGATCCGGCGGCGAAGCGCAGTGACAGACTCATGCGCACCTCGCCTGTCGGCTCCGGGTACATCCGCACGGTGCCCACCCTCCGGTCGGGAGCGCGCCGGGGCCCGGGGTGGGGGCCCACACCGCGTGCTCGCTCCGCTCGCGCCTATTCATGATGTAGCACTACTTCCGCAGCTCGATGACGGTCTTGCCGATGCGGATCGCCGCGCCCAGCGGAATCGGTGTCGGGGTCGTCAGCCGCGTTCGGTCGAGGTACGTGCCGTTGGTGGAGCCCAGGTCCTCGACGATCCACTGACCGTCGCGGTCCGGGTAGATCCTGGCATGCCGGCTGGAGGCGTAGTCGTCGTCCAGCACGATGGTGCTGTCGTGCGCCCGGCCCAGCGTGATGGTCTGGCCTTGGAGCGCGACCGTGGTGCCGGTGAGGGTGCCCTCGGACACGACGAGCTTGGTGGGTGCGTTACGGCGCTGGCGGCCGCCGGCGGCCTGCTGCTGGCGCTGTTGCGGAGGCGCCTGCCGCTGGGCCTGCTGGGCCCGGCCGGCCTCCCGGCGCGCGCCGCGCTGGGTGACGCGCGTACCGAACAGGTCGCTGCGGATGACCTGAACGGCCACGATCACGAACAGCCACAGTACGGCCAGGAAACCCAGCCGCATGACCGTCAGGGTCAGCTCTGACATTGCCCCCGCTTCACCCTTCGGCTTGCCGGTAAATGATGGTGGTACTGCCCACGACGATCCGCGAGCCGTCGCGGAGCGTAGCGCGGGTGGTGTGCTGCCCGTCCACCACGATGCCGTTGGTGGACCCGAGATCCTGGATCGTCGAGGGCGTTCCGGTCCGGATCTCACAGTGCCGGCGCGAGACGCCGGGGTCGTCGATCCGCACGTCGGCTTCGGTGCTGCGGCCCAGCACCAGCGTGGCGCGGGAGATCTGATGGCGGGCGCCGTTGATCTCGATCCAGTGGCGGGTACGGGAGCCCGGCGCGGGCGCGCCGACCGGGCCGCCGGCGCCGGGGCGCTGGGCCTGGGCCGACTGTGGATAGCCGTAGCCGCCGGGGGCGCCACGGCCGGGAGGCGGGGCGGCCGGCATGGGCGGGGCGCCCGCCGGAGCGGCCGGCGGGTAGCCGTAGCCGCCGCCGGGTGCCGGTGCGCCGCCCCGGCCGGCCGGGGCCGCGGGGCCGGGGGCCTGCTGGTTGGTGGAGGAGGCGAGCGTACGGCTGCGCACCCGGTACAGGCCGGTGTCGAGGTCGTCCGCCTTTTCCAGGTTGACCTTGATCGGGCCCATGAAGGTGTAGCGCTGCTGCTTGGCGTAGTCGCTCACCATGCCGGCGAGCTCGTCGCCGAGCTGGCCCGAGTACGGGCTGAGCCGCTCGAAGTCCGGCGTGCTCAGCTCCACGATGAAGTCATTGGGTACGACCGTGCGGTCGCGGTTCCAGATGGTCGCGTTGTTGTCGCACTCCCGCTGGAGCGCGCCCGCGATCTCCACGGGCTGGACCTCGGACTTGAACACCTTGGCGAAGGTGCCGTTGACCAGACCTTCGAGACGCTGCTCGAACTTCTTCAGGACTCCCATGAGGCACCTCCTCCGTCCTTGCCGTCCTGGGTACTGCGCCGGCTGCTGCTTACCTGGTACTGCTTACTGATCGTATCCACGCGCCGGTGAATCGGCTGGTTCCCCCTGTCGGCACGGTCGACGGGTGTCGACGCCTCCGAAGTTCCCTGTGGAGCTCCACTTCGAACTCCGCAGTCGAAGTCCTCTGTGCACTCCTCTGTCAAGGATCGTAGAGGCGGCCGCAGACCAGTGTCCCGCACCTGACTGTGGACCCCTACCTGCTCCTGGGGAGACGGGTGCTACCGGTACGAGGTTGATACGTGAACCGGCACAGGTTGATACGTGGCCGACGGCACCCCGTTTCGGTGGACCGTTTGCGAAGCCGCTGGTGGGCGGCTGCCCCCGGATATGGGATGTGAACCCACCCCCTCCAGCGTGCTAATGTTCTGCGTGTCGGAAGGCGCCGCACCGCAAGGCGAGGAGCCCGAGGACACACCCAATGCGCGGGTGGCGGAATAGGCAGACGCGCTGGATTCAGGTTCCAGTGCCCGAAAGGGCGTGGGGGTTCAACTCCCCCCTCGCGCACCACTGGAAGCCCCTCAGGTCCTGGACCTGAGGGGCTTCTTTTTGTCCCTTCGCGGGGCCGGGTGGTGGGCGTGTACGAGGGGGTGGGGTGGTGGTGTGGCTCACCCTGTGAGGTCTCTCTCACTCCCTCGTACCGGCCAGTTCCACGGCTCTGCGGCGCATCGCCCAGGCGGCCGGGAGGACCGAGAACGTCACGGCGAGGACCGCGCAGGCTCCGCCGACCACCGCGAGCTCCGGCCACGGGATCCGCATCGGAGCGTGCACCGACAACAGGCCCAACGCACCCTGCATCCCGGCCAGGTTGATCCCGGCGACCAGGAGCCCGAGCACTCCGCCCACCGCCACGACCGTCAGCGCCTCGGCGCCGACCAGCCGCAGCAACTGGCGGCGGGTGGCCCCGGCGAGGCGGAGCACGGCCAGGTCGCGCAGCCGGTCCGAGGTCGCCATGACCATCGTGTTGGCCAGCGAGATCCCGGTGTAGAGCAGGGCGATGCCGAGTACCAGCAGAAAGCCGTACCGGGTGGTCCGGTCGGTCCCGGGGTGACTCGCCCGCAGCCACTCGTCCCGGGTCAGGACGTGTCCGCCCGTGGTGCGCAGGGCTCCGGCCACGGCAGCCGGGTCGGCACCGGCCGCGAGGGTGACGTCCACGCGGTCGATGTGGGCGCCGGGGGCGTTGGCCGGGGTGACATAGACGCCGTTGTCACCGGTGCCGGTCGTCATCACCGCGGCGATCCGCAGCGACTTCCTGGTGCCGTCGCCGAGCCACACGTCCACGGTCTGCCCGACGGTGTGCCGCTCCCATTCCTCGTTGACGATGATCGACCCGTCGTCGAGGTCGCTCACCTTTCCGGCGGCCAGGGGGAGGCCGGCGGTTGCGGCGAGCGGTGCGGCCTCGGCGGCGCGGGCCTCGGACCTGATGAGGGCCACGCCGTCCTCCAGGACGAAGACGGCGCTCGACGAGCTCGCGGAGACCGTGGTGCCGGGGATCGCTCGGAGCCTCTGGAGTGTGTGCGCGTCGAAGCCCGGGGTCTCGGTGGAGATGGTGTCCCAGCTGTCCGCGGGGCGTTCGCTCCCGGCATGGTCGGCGTCCCCGGCGGGGACGACCACGAAGTCGGCCGTGGTCCGCTCGCGTGCCTCGGTGGCCCTGGCCGCGTTCAGCGTGGCGGTCGCGCCCAGCAGTGAGCCCGTGAGGGCGACCGTGACCAGGACGGGTGCCGCCACGGCTGCTGTACGGCGGACTCCCGCGGTCGCGTTCTCCCGCACCAGCATTCCTCCCGCGCCCGGGAGCTGGGCCGGCAGCCAGGCGAGCAGCCGGGTCAGCGGCCGCACCAGGACCGGCGCGAGCAGCGCGACCGCGGTGATCAGCAGCATCGGACGGCTGACGTACGTCTTGCGGTGCAGCAACTCACCCGGGTCGGTGACCAGCGCCAGGGCCAGCGTCACCGCGGCGGTCAGCAGCAGGCCGGAACCGAACAGCAGGCGGCCCCGTGTCATCGCTCGGGCATCCACGGAGGCCTCGCGCAGTGCTTGGGCGGCACCGGTGCGGCCCGCCCGCCAGGACGCGGCGACAACACCGAGCAGCGCGACGAGCAGACCCGTCCAAAAGGCCATGTGGTACGGCCACTTGGCATCACCGATGGCGAACCAGCCAGGAGCGAGGCCGACTTCGACCACCCAGGCGGCGAGGCGCGGGGCGCCGTACGAGCCGAGCACACAGCCGGTGGCCGAGGCGAGGACACCGACCAGCAGCGCCTCCGCGGACACCGTCCGGCGGATCTGCCCGGGCGTGGCTCCCGCGGTGCGCAGCAGGCCGAACTCCCGGCGCCGCTGGGCGACCGCGAAGGCGAAGGTGGACGCCACGACGAACACCGACACGAAGGCGGTGACTCCGCCGGCGGTGCCGAACAGGGCGTTCATCGCGGTGAGCGCCTCCCGGTCGCGGTCCGGGCCCGGGTCGGCGAGACGGCGGGCGCTGCCGGTGAGCACGTGGACGGAGTCGCCTTCCACTGCTTCTCGTACGTCTCGTGCGGCTGCCTCCACCACGAGTTGCGTGTTCTTCGGGGACAACGCGGCGGCGCGGGCGTCGGTGTAGAAGACAGCGGTCTCGAAGCCCCGCGAGAGGACGGTGCCTACGACCCGCACCGTGCCGTGGTCGGTGCGGAGCCGGTTGCCGGGATGCGTCCAGTCACCGGTGACGACCACTTCGTCCGCTGTACGGGGTGCGCGGCCCTCGGCGATCTCGTACGGGGCGAAGGCGGCGGTGGACCAGGGGTGGCCGACGAGATGGCCAGGGCCGCCCTCGGCGCGCACCGGGAAGGAGCGGTCCGGGACGACCGTGCCGAGCTCCTTCAACGCGGTCACGGTGGCCTCGGGCACCGCCCGGGGGTGGGCGAGTGTGCGTGTTTCACGTGAAACATGGGCGCCGATCGAGGTCGGCACGCTCAAGGTGTTCTGGCCCTGGACGACGACTGGTGCGAGGGCGAACCGCTCCGGCTGTCTCTCCGGCGCGTCCAGGGAGGAGGCGAGGGTCAGGCCCATCACGGTGAGCAGGGCGACGCCGAGGGAGAGCGCGACGAACGTGCCCAGGAAGGTGGACCACCGGGTGCGGAGGGTGTGGAGGGCGATGATCAGCACGGCTGGCCTTCCGGGCGGGTCCCGGTGCCGGACGCGGGGTGAGGTCCGGGGTGCGGTGTGGGGTGGGGTGCGGGAAGGGCGGCCGGTCGGGCCGGTGGTGTGGTTTCCAGCGTGGCCATGTGGGTGGCGATGTCGCTGGTGCCCACTCCGACGAGTTCACCGTTGACCCGGCCGTCGACGAGGAAGACCACGCGGTCGGCGTAGGACGCGGCCACGGGGTCATGGGTGACCATGACGACGGTCTGGCCCTCTCGGTCGACCATGGCACGCAACAAGGTCAGTACCTCGCGGCCGGTCTGCGAGTCCAGGGCGCCGGTCGGTTCGTCGCCGAAGAGGACTTCAGGGCGGGTGACCAGGGCACGGGCCAGGGCGACGCGCTGCTGCTGGCCGCCGGACAGCTCTGTCGGCCGGTGCCGGGCGCGATCGGCGAGGCCGACCTGCTGGAGCACCTCGCGGATGCGGACCTTCGGAACGCGCCGGCCGGCCAGCCTGAGCGGCAGGGCGACGTTCTGCTCGGCGGTGAGTGAGGGCAGCAGGTTGAACGCCTGGAAGACGAATCCGATGCGCTCCCGCCGGAGCAGGGTCAGTCTGGTCTCGCTGAGCGTCGTGAGCTCGGTGCCGCTCATGGTGACGGAACCCGAGGTGGGCCGGTCCAGGCCCGCGGCGCACTGCAGCAGGGTCGACTTTCCGGAGCCGGAGGGGCCCATGACGGCGGTGAAAGTGCCGCGGGGGAAGGCGAGGGTGACGTCGTGGAGTGCGGTGACGGTCAGGGTGGTGTCGTCTGGTGAGGCGGGTCTGCTGTTCCTGTGGTGCGTTCTGTTGCGCGTCCTGCCGTATGCGCTGCCAGGTGCCCTCCCAGATGCCTTGCCGTACGTCCTGCTGACGGATCGCAGGCTGATGGCGTCGGTGGTCATGGGTCCCCCACTCGTCCGGTGTTCTCGGTGGCTCCACGAAACCGTTCGGAGGTACTCGGGCGCAGTGCGGCGGGACCGAGTCCTGGGGTAGGGCCGGCCATACCCCGACTCCTCCGTCCTGGCTCATGGCCCCGCCCCGCGCCGCGCTTCTACGGTGATCCGCATGCATCCTCGGAATGTGTGGCAAGCCATGTCCCGGCCGGGCTTCCTGCTGTCGGCGTGGCCCTGGCGCTCGGTCGGTTATCTGCTGAGCGGTGCGGTGGCCGGCATGGTCGCGCTGGTGGGGATCGTGACGCTGGCGGTGGTCGGCGGGGCGCTCACCGCCGTACTCGTGGGACTGCCGTTGCTCGTCATGCTGGCGCTGTCCGGTGTCGTGGTCGCGCGGGTGGAACGGCGGCGGCTGCGCCTGGTCGACGCGGACCCGGTACCTGATCCGCACCGGGCGCCTGCCGCCACGGGGCTGCGGCCCTGGCTGACGACGCGGCTGAGGGAACAGGCGACCTGGCGCGAGTTCGGGTACACCCTGCTGTTCGCCGGGCTGCTCTGGCCGGTCGACGCCCTCGCGGTCACCGTCGCTCTGCTCTTTCCGCTCTCCACGGCCGCCACCCCGCTGCTCTTGGCCACGGTCGGGGACGGCCGGGAGACGAAGGTGCTCAAGCAGTGGACGGTCACCACCTGGCCGACGGCCTTCGGGGTGGCCGTACTCGGGCTGCTGATCCTGGCAGTGGGCCTGTACGTGCTGGGGGTCGTGGCGGGCGCCCGGGCCGGCCTGACGCGGCTGTTGGTCGCTTCGCGTGACGGTGAGCTGGACGCCAGACTGGTCGAACTGAGCCGTTCGCGTGTGCGGTTGGTGGACGCCTTCGAAGCGGAGCGCAGGCGCATCGAACGCGATCTGCACGACGGGGCCCAACAGCGCCTGGTGGCCCTGACGATGGCTCTCGGCCTGGCCCGTCTCGACGCCCCGTCCGGACCGCTCGCCGACCAGCTCGCCAAGGCCCACGACGAGGCGGGCAAGGCCCTGGCCGAGCTGCGCGAGCTCATCCAGGGCATCCACCCCAAGGTCCTCGCGGACTACGGTCTGAGCGCCGCCGTCGCCGACGCCGCGGACCGCTCCGTCGTTCCGGTCGACGTCGATCTGTCGGTGCCGGGGCGGCTGGACCAGGCGGTGGAGGCGGCCGCCTACTTCGTGGTCTGCGAGGCGCTGGCCAACGTTGCCAAGCACAGCGGGGCGGGCCGGGCCGAGGTGCGTGGCGGCCACTCGCGCGGACGGCTGCTGCTGGAGGTGCGGGACGACGGCCGCGGCGGCGCGGACGCCTCGGCGGGCAGCGGGCTGACCGGACTCGCCGACCGGGTGTCGGTCCTGGATGGCAGACTCTCCCTGTCCAGTCCGCCGGGTGGTCCGACCCTGTTGCGTGTGGAGTTCCCTTGCGAGGTGACGGAGCCGGCCGAGGCGCGCGGGACGCACGGGGTGACGGCGAAACGCGATCGCTCCGGATAGTGCTCGCCGAGGACAGCGTGCTGCTGCGCGAGGGGCTGATCGGTCTGCTCGGCCGCTGCGGCCACGAGGTCGTCGCGGCGGTCGGCGACGCCGAGGCCCTGCTGGTCGCGGTCGAGGAGCACAGCCCCGACATCGTCGTGACCGACGTCCGTATGCCGCCCGGCTTCCAGGACGAGGGGCTGCACGCGGCGGTCCGCCTGCGGGAGCGGCGCCCCGGCCTGCCGGTGCTGGTCCTCAGCCAGTACGTGCAGCGGGCGTACGCCTCCGAACTCCTCGACTCCGGAGACGGCACGGGTGTCGGCTATCTGCTCAAGGACCGGGTCGGCCAGGTCGAGCAGTTCGTCGACGCCCTGTGCGAGGTCGCGGACGGGGGGACCGTCGTGGACCCCGAAGTCGTACGGCAGTTGCTGCGCCGGCGCCGTGATCCGCTGGAGCGGCTCACCCCGCGCGAGCGGGAGGTCCTCGCGCTGATAGCCGAGGGCAAGTCCAACGGGGCGATCGCCCGGGAACTGGTGGTGTCCGAGGCCGCGGTCGGCAAGCACATCGGCGGCATCCTGACGAAGCTGGACCTGCCGCCGGCGGAGGAGACACATCGGCGGGTGCTGGCTGTGCTGGCGTACTTGCGGGCGTGAGGGGCGCGGGCCGTGTCTTTTCTCCCAGGGGTTTTCCACAACTGTGGAGTCACGGCTGTGGAGTTGTCCACAGGGTCTGACGCGTTTCGGCCGGTGGTTGTACGGTCTGCACGAGTTGATGTTCTTGCGAGTCACGGGGGAGGCGGTCGCTGTGACCGGTGCCGGTGTGGAGGCGACGGCCGGGGCGCAGGCCGGTGAGGGGGCCGGGGCGTCGGAGGTGCCTGCCTCGGAGTCGGCCCATGCGGCCCCCGGCTCGGCCCGGCGGCGACCCAGGGTGCGCGGCTTCGCCCAGTGGCCCGTCGAGGGCTCGCCCAAGAAGGAGGGCAAGGCCCTGCGGGAGAGCGTCCCGCGCAGTGCCCATGCGGCGCTGGACCTCGACCCCTCCCGCCCCGGCGCGGTCGACGCGGTCGAGGAGTCGAGCCGGGGCCGTCTGCCCGAGCTCACTCCGCTGCGGGTCGGCCGGATGGCGGCGACGCCGTTCGCCTTCCTGCGCGGCTCGGCCGGCCTCATGGCCTACGACCTCGCCCGCACCCCGATGACCAGGATCAGCGCCCAGATCTGCGGCGACGCGCACGCGGCGAACTTCGGCCTGTACGGCGACGCCCGCGGCGACCTGGTCATCGACCTGAACGACTTCGACGAGACGGTGTACGGCCCCTGGGAGTGGGACCTCAAGCGGCTCGCCGCCTCCCTGGTCCTCGCGGGCCGGGAGACCGGCGCCGACGAGGACACCTGCCGTGCGGCGGCGCACGGGGCGGTGGGCGCGTACCGGCGCACCATGCGGCTGCTCGCCAAGCTCCCGGTGCTGGACGCGTGGAACGCGATCGCGGACGAGGAGCTCGTCTCCCACACCGACGCCCATGACCTGGTCGGCACGCTGGAGCGGGTCTCGGAGAAGGCGCGGGCCAACACCAGCGGGCGCTTCGCGGCGAAGTCGACGGAGCTCGCCGAGGACGGCGGCCGGCACTTCGTGGACGCCCCGCCGGTCCTGCGCCGGGTGCCGGACGAGGAGGCCGCGGCGGTGGCCGCGTCCCTGGAGCACTACCTGTCCACGCTCTCCGAGGACCGCCTCCCGCTGCTGGCCCGCCACGCGGTGCACGACGTGGCGTTCCGCGTCGTCGGCACGGGAAGCGTGGGCACCCGCTCCTACGTCGTCCTGCTGCTGGACCATCGCGGCGAACCGCTGGTCCTCCAGGTCAAGGAGGCGCGGCCCTCGGCCCTGCTGCCGCACCTGGTCACCGCGGGCTTCGACGTGCCGCCGGTCGACCACGAGGGCCGCCGGGTGGTCCTCGGCCAGAAGCGGATGCAGGTCGTCAGCGACATCCTGCTGGGCTGGACGACCGTCGAGGGCCGTCCCTTCCAGGTGCGCCAGTTCCGCAACCGCAAGGGCAGCGTCGACCCGGCCGCCCTGTCCGCCGACCAGATCGACGACTACGGCCGCATGACAGGCGCCCTCCTGGCCCGCGCCCACTCGCACAGCGTCGACCCGCGACTGGTCTCCGGTTACTGCGGCAAGAACGAGGAGCTCGACGAGGCCGTCGCCACCTTCGCGGTGACCTACGCGGACCGCACGGAGGCGGATCACGCGGAACTGACGGCGGGGATCCGGGCGGGGAGGGTCGCGGCGGAGACCGGGGTGTGAGGAGCAGCCGGGGACCCCGGGCGTCACCCCGGTTGGCGTCCGGCTCCGGTCGACACGGTTACGCTGTTCGGATGACGTCCCCGGAAGCTGACCCCCACGGCACAGCCGCCGCAGGTACGGAGCGGTTGGAGCGGGCCGTGCGGGCCGCGGAGCAGGCGCTCATCGAGTACGAGATCGCGGTGGAGACCTTCCGCATCGAGGTGGAGAACTTCTCCCGCCTGCACCACCAGAAGCTCGGCCCGATGTACACCCGCCTCGACGAGCTGGACGCGCAGATCGCGGAGATCCGGGCCGCCCGCAGCGGCGACCCCGAGGATCTGCGCCAGGCGCAGGAGGCCCGCGCCCGGGTGATGCCGATGCCCGGCGTCGAGGAACTGTTCCACGGCTGGATGGACGGGGAGGGCCTGTTCCCCGAGGCCGCCGCGATGCTCACCGAGCAGCCGGTGCGTCCCCCGCAGCGGGTGCGCCCCAGCGACGAGGCCCGCAAGCTCTACCGCGAGCTCGCCCGCAAGGCGCACCCGGACCTCGCTCAGGACGACACCGAGCGGGCGCGTCGCGAGGAGTTCATCACCCGGGTCAACGCGGCCTACTCCCGTGGCGACGAGCCTCTCCTGCGGGAACTGGCCGAGGAGTGGGCCGCCGGTCCCAAGCCTCCGGAGCAGGGCCCCACTCCCAGCGAGGAGCTCTACGCCCGCCTCGAATGGCTCGCCCGGCGCAAGGAACTGCTCTCGGTGGTCGCGCGGGAGCTGGAGGAGAGCGCGATCGGCTCGATGCTCCGGATGGCACCGGACGACCCGGACCGCCTCCTGGAGGAGATCGCCGAGAAGCTCCTGACCGACGTCTCCACGCGTGAGGCGGAGCTCGGGGAACTGCTCGCACAGGAGTGACCGGCCGCGCCCCCGGGGCGTCGGGTAGCGTCGGACTCATGAATTTCGGTGCTGGTGTGCCCACGGTCCAGGTCACGGACCTCAAGGACGACGATTTCCTGCTGGACGTCCGTGAGGACGACGAGTGGCAGGCGGGTCACGCCGAAGGGGCGCTCCACATCCCCATCAGTGAGTTCGTGGCCCGCTACGGCGAGCTGACCGAGGCCGCCCCGCAGGACGGCCGCGTCCATGTGATCTGCCGGTCCGGCGGCCGCTCGGCCCAGGTCACGATGTACCTGGCCCAGCAGGGCATCGACGCCGCGAACGTGGACGGCGGCATGCAGCTGTGGGCCGAGGTCGGCCGCCCCGTGGTGACCGACGACGGCCGACCTGGCTTCGTGCTCTAGCCGGGGCAGCTCGGATCGCTGGCACCTGGTGGCGAATATCTGGTGCCGGGTGCCGGGTGCCGGGTAGCGAGCGTGCCGGATGTCGGACGGCGGGCGCTTGGTGTGGGGTGTCAGGGTGTCAGCCCAGGGGATGTGCCGCCAGCAGATCCCCCAACGCCTCCTCGTGCGCCGCCGCCGGACCGAGTGACAGCTCCAGATGCTTGGCCCAGGCGTGGTACCGGTGCAGGGGGTAGTCGACATCGGCGCCGAACCCGCCGTGCAGATGCTGTGCCGTCTGCACCACCCTCCGCACCCCCTCGGAGGCCCAGATCTTCGCCACGGCGACATCCCCCGCGACCGGCAGCGCTCCCCGCGCTCCCGAGGCGATCCGCCACGCGGCCTGCCACAGCGTGACCTCCATGGCGCGCAGGTCGATGTAGCGGTCGGCGGCCTGCACGGCGACGGCCTGGAAGGTGGCGACCGGGAACCCGAACTGCTCCCGCTTGCTGGTGTATTCACTGCTCATCTTCAGCACCCGCTCGCCCAGCCCGAGCGCCAGCGCACAGGTTCCCGTGGTCAGCAGATCCCGCAGCCACTCCCACGCGCCCTCGACGTCGATCATGTCCCGCGTGGTGATCCTCACGGACTCGAGGCGCAGCTCGCCCAGCCGCTCCCCGCTGGTGGAGAACTGTTCGCCGAGTGCGAGCCCGTCATGGGCCCGGGGCACCAGCGCGAGGACGGTCCGGCCCGCGGCCGTGTGCGCCGGGACGACGACGAAGTCCGCGTCGTACGCCCACGGCACAGCCGTCTGCATCCCGTCCAGGATCCAGTCGGCGCCCTCGCCCTCGCCCGCCCCCTCCTCCTGCCGTGCGGTGACGGCGAGTTCGGCGGCATCGTGCCCGGTGCGGCCGCTCGCGGCGACGGTCAGCACGATCTCCCCGCGCCCGGCCCGCTCCAGCAGCTGCCCCCTCAACTCCGGTCCGCCGTAAGCATGTACGGCCGCCATGGCCGCACTGTTCTCCAGCAGGGGCACCCGCGCCAGCACCTTCGCCGATTCACGCAGCACCAGGCACAGCGCGACGGCGTCCAGGCCCGCCCCGCCGTACTCCTCCGCCGCCAGCAGGCTCAGCAGGTCCGCGTCGGCGAGCCTGGCCCACAGCGCGCGGTCGAACTCGTCGGCCACGGCACCCGTGGTCAGCGCCGGGGACGGCACCGCGTCCGGCACCACGTCGGCGAACACCCCCCGCGCCGCCTCGGCCGCCGCCTGCTGCTCCTCGCTGAAGGTGAAGTCCACGGTCCCTGTCCTTCCGACGGGTCGGCAGATCGGGTCAGCTGATCTGGCGGTCCGTCAAGATAGAACAGGTTCTAGAAGAAGGGAACGGGCTTCCCCGGCCTACCTGTCGAAGTCCAGCTCCACCTTCTCCGTCGCCGGATGCGACTGGCACGCCAGCACATAGCCCGCCTGCGTCTCCTCCGGCTCCAGCGCGAAGTTGCGGTCCATGCGCACCTCGCCGGAGACCAGGAAGGCCCGGCAGGTCCCGCACACCCCGCCCTTGCAGGCGTAGGGCGCGTCGGGCCGGTTGCGCAGCACCGTGTCCAGCAGCGACTCACCGTCCTGGACGGGCCAGCTGCCACCGCGTCCGTCGAGCCGGGCGGTCACCGTGCTGTGCGCGGGCGCGGGGACCGTCCGTGCCGGGGCGGCCCCCGCGTCCACATGGAAGATCTCCTCGTGGATCCGGGTACGCGCGACCCCGAGCTCCCGCAATGCCTTCTCCGCACCCTGCACCAGGCCGAACGGCCCGCACAGGAACCAGCCCGCCACCCGGTCCACCGGCAGCAGTGCCGGCAGCAGCCCGGTCAGCCGTTGCCTGTCGAGCCGCCCGGAGGGCAACCCGGCCTGCTGCTCCTCCCGGGAGAGCACCGTGACCAGCTGGAACCGCTCGGGGTAGCGGTCCTTCAGGTCGGCGACCTCCTCCAGGAACATCGTCGACGCGGAAGTGCGGTCGCTGCGGATCAGACAGAACCGGGCCTCGGGCTCGCGCGCCAGCAGCGTCGCCACGATCGACAGCACCGGGGTGATGCCACTGCCGCCGACGACCGCCGCGTACAGACCGGGCGCCGGGTCGAGGGTGAACCGGCCCGCCGGTGTCATCACCTCCAGCTCGTCGCCGACATTGATCTCCTTGAGCGCGTAGGTCGAGAAGGCGCCGCCCTCCACCAGCCGCACGCCGACCCGCAGTTCGCGTGGTCCCTCGCCGTCCGGTGCCGGGGAGCAGATGGAGTAGGTCCGGCGTATCTCCGTGCCGTCGGCCGTGCGGCGCAGGGCGAGATGCTGGCCGGCGGCGTACCGGAACTCCTCGCGCAGTTCGGGCGGCACGGTGAGGGTCAGGGCCACGGAGTCGTCGGTGAGCCGGTCGACCGCGGCCACCGGGAGCGGGTGGAAGCGGGCCATCACAACTCCTTGAAGTGGTCGAACGGTTCACGGCAGTCCAAGCACCGCCGCAGCGCCTTGCACGCGGTGGAGGAGAACCGGCTGAGCAGTTCGGTGTCGGCGGAGCCGCAGTGCGGGCAGAGGACCGCTTCGGCCATCGCGTCGCGTGTCCGCGTCGGCCCCAGTCCCACCGCTACCGGACCGGCCGCCGCCGCCACGCGGGGTGGGGCGATGCCGAACTCCCGCAGCTTGCGGCGCCCTTCGGCGGTGATGTCGTCGGTCGACCAGGCGGGCGCGAGCACCGTGCGCACCATGACCTCCCGCACGCCGTGGTCGCGCAGCACCCGCTCTATGTCCTGGGACATCGCCTCGATGGCCGGGCAGCCGGTGTACGTCGGGGTCAGCTCGACCTCGACCGAGTCCGCGTCCCGGACATGCACCGCGCGCAGCACGCCCAGCTCGCGCAGGGTGAGCACCGGCAGCTCGGGGTCGGGCACCGAACCGGCGAGCGCGAACAACTCGGTCTCCAGCGGGGTGAGCGTCACCATGACGCCCCCGGGTGGCTGCGGTGCAGGTGCTGCATCTCGGCGAGCATCCGCCCGAAGGACTCGGTGTGCAGGCCCTGCCGTCCCGCCCCGGCGGCCCACGCGCCCGAGCGCGGCCCCTCGGGGACGCTCAGGGTGGCCCGGCGCAGGATCTCCCCCACGGACGCCAGCCAGGCGGCCTCCATGCGCTCCCCGTCGACCTCCACGCCCTCCACCGGCTGGAACATCTCACCGGTGAACCGCCACAGCGCCTCGCACGCCCGCTGCATCCGGGCGTGGCTCTCCTCGGTGCCGTCACCGAGCCGCAGGGTCCACTGCTCGGCGTGGTCGCGGTGGTAGGCGACCTCCTTGACGGCCTTCGCCGCGAGCGGGGCGAAGGGGCCGCCGCCCGCTGCCAGTTCGGCGTAGAGCAGGTGCTGGTAGGTGGAGAAGTAGAGCTGGCGGACGATGGTGTGGGCGAAGTCGCCGTTCGGCTGCTCCACCAGCTGGAGATTGCGGAAGGCGCGCTCCTCGCGCAGATACGCCAGTTCGTCCTCGTCGCCGGCCAGGGACAGCAGCACC
This sequence comes from Streptomyces sp. SLBN-8D4, assembly GCF_049739545.1. Lineage (NCBI taxonomy): Bacteria > Bacillati > Actinomycetota > Actinomycetes > Kitasatosporales > Streptomycetaceae > Streptomyces > Streptomyces sp. SLBN-8D4. Next base: position 4,864,398 of record NZ_JBMGQC010000001.1, on the reverse strand, counting down.
CGGGCCTGGCCGAGCAGGTCGAGGGCGATGTTGGCGAGGGCGACCTCCTCCTCCAGGACGGGGGCGTGGCCCGCCCACTCGCCGAGGCGGTGCGAGAGCACCAGCGCGTCGTCGCCGAGGGCGATGGCGGCAGCCCGGGGAATCGGGGAGGCCGCGGGAGCGGCCGTCGTCTCAGGTGTGCTCACAGGTGCTTCACCCCCTCCGGGATCTCGTAGAACGTGGGGTGCCGGTACGGCTTGTCGGCGGACGGCTCGAAGAACGGGTCCTTCTCGTCGGGCGAGGAGGCGGTGATCGCGGACGAGGGGACGACCCAGATGGAGACGCCCTCGCCGCGCCGGGTGTACAGGTCGCGGGCGTTGCGCAGGGCGAGCTCCGCGTCCGGGGCGTGCAGGCTGCCGGCGTGGGTGTGGGAGAGCCCGCGGCGAGAGCGCACGAAGACCTCCCACAGGGGCCAGTCGGTGTTCGTCATGCGCGTGCCGCTCCTGTCTCGCCGGTGTGCTTCGCCGCGTGGGCCGCGGCCGCCTCGCGCACCCAGGCGCCCTCGTCGTGCGCCTTCCTGCGCTGGGTGATGCGTTGTTCGTTGCACGGGCCGTTGCCCTTGAGGACCTCCCGGAACTCCGTCCAGTCGATCGGGCCGAAGTCGTGGTGTCCCCGCTCCTCGTTCCACCGCAGGTCCGGGTCGGGGAGGGTGAGGCCCAGGGACTCGGCCTGGGGGACGCAGATGTCGACGAAACGCTGGCGCAGCTCGTCGTTGGAATGGCGCTTGATCTTCCAGGCCATCGACTGCGCGGAGTGCGCGGACTCGTCGTCGGGCGGGCCGAACATCATCAGGGACGGCCACCACCAGCGGTCCACCGCGTCCTGGGCCATCGCGTGCTGCTCGGGCGTGCCCTTGCTCAGGGCCAGCAGCAGCTCGTATCCCTGGCGCTGGTGGAAGGACTCCTCCTTGCAGATACGGACCATCGCGCGCGCGTACGGGCCGTAGGAGCAGCGGCACAGGGGGACCTGGTTGGTGATCGCGGCGCCGTCCACCAGCCAGCCGATCGCGCCGACGTCCGCCCAGGTCAGGGTCGGGTAGTTGAAGATCGAGGAGTACTTCTGGCGGCCGGAGTGGAGCTTGTCGAGGAGCTCGTCGCGCCCGGTGCCCAGGGTTTCCGCCGCGCTGTAGAGGTAGAGGCCGTGCCCCGCCTCGTCCTGGACCTTGGCCATCAGGATGGCCTTGCGGCGCAGGGAGGGGGCGCGCGTGATCCAGTTCGCCTCCGGCTGCATGCCGATGATCTCGGAGTGGGCGTGCTGCGCGATCTGACGGACCAGGGTCGCGCGATAGGCGTCCGGCATCCAGTCGCGCGGCTCGATGCGCTCGTCGGCGGCCACGGCGGCGTCGAAGACGCTCTGGTACGCGGTGGTGTCGCCGACGGCTCCCTGAGCGCCGTACGCCTGTGTGCTCGCCGTCTGTTGCGCGGCTGCTGTCGCCATGAGGCCCCCTCACCTGGGCTCCGCCGGAATCTGCTCCCGACCGATCGTTCGGTTCGTGCGATTCCATGGTGTGCCGGGCGCCGTAAGGTGTCAACCGCTGTGGAAAACCGGGGCGGAAGTGAGAACGGCCACGGTGGGGCCGGTCCACAGGGGCTGTGCGGGGCGCTCGGGCCTGAGTACCGTGCCGTGCGAGCCACCGCGGCGAGGCGGGTGCGGGCGCCGGCCACCGGGCGCCGCCGCCTGCGGCCGGGCGGCGGTGCACGGACCGGAATCGGGAACGGGGCGGAATGGACGCGTACGACGGAGGCTCGAACGCCCGGCGAGGACCGGGCGCCGCGAGCGAGCCGGGCGATGCCCCTGAGCCAGAGCGACCAGAGGAGGCCTACGGGTCGCACGGGGCGAACGGTCCCGGGGCGCCGGGTGAGCCGGACGCGGCCGTCGAGTCGCGGGCGAGGGTCCCCGCGCAGGATCGTGAGCGCGCCGAGGTGCGGTCGGCCACGAGCAGTCCGTCCTCCGAGCCCGCCCACCCCGGCCCGTCCGAGCCCGCCCACCCCGGCTCCTCCGAGCCCACCGACACCCGCCCCTCCGCGATACGCCCGGCCGCCCCGGCCCCGGGCCTCGCCCCCTACCGAGCCCCCGACCCCGAGCCCCGTACCGGCGTGGCCGCCCTCTCTCTGCGCTATCAGATCGGGGTGGCCCTGGCGCTCGCCGTCGTGGCCGTCGCGGTCTGTGTGCACATCGGGATGGTGTTCCTGCACGTCGCGCCGTCGAACACGGTGACCAAGCAGCACGGCGGGGCGGTCGACGACTGGGTCTATCCGGAGTTCGAGCAGAACTGGAAGCTCTTCGCGCCGAACCCCCTCCAGCTGAACATCGCGGTGCAGGTCCGGGCCCGGGTACGGAGCGCGGACGGCGGCAGCCGTACGACCGGCTGGTACGACCTGTCCGCCCAGGACGGCCGGGCCATCGACGGGAATCTGCTGCCCAGCCACACCCAGCAGAACGAGCTGCGCCGCTCCTGGGACCTCTTCGTCGCCACGCACGACGCCGACAACCGCCCGGTCGGCCTGCGCGGCACCCTGTCCGGGACGTATCTCCGCCGCATCGTGGTGCTGCGTCTGGAGCGCGACCACGCGACCGCGCGGGGCGACGTCCTCGTGAGCGTCCAGGTCCGCTCCAGGACCTCCAACGTGCCCCCGCCGAAGTGGAGCGAGGAGAAGGTGCCGGTGCAGCCGGTCTACCGCGAGCTGCCCTGGTGGGCCGTGACGGCGGACGACACCGAGGGGAGCGCCCGGTGAACCGATTCGCCCTGGCGGTGTCCACCGGCATCGCCCGCGTCACCGAGGCCGCCCTCGGCCCCTACCAGACCGCGATGATCCGTATCGGTTTCAGCGCGACCTGGCTGCTGTTCCTGCTGCGCGAGTTCCCGCACCGCCAGGAGCTGTACGGTCCGGACGGTCCGTGGAGCTGGAATCTCGCCGAACAGCTGGTCTCGCTCAACGGCGCGTTCACGGTCCTGATGTGGTCGGACGGGCAGTTCTGGTTCGAGACGGTCTATGTGCTCGCCGTCGTGTCGAGCGTCCTGCTGCTGCTCGGCTGGCGCACCCGCGCGATGTCCGTGCTCTTCATGGTCGGGGTGCTCTCGCTCCAGAACCGCAGCATCTTCATGGGCGACGGCGGCGACAACGTCCTGCATCTGATGTGCATCTACCTGGTCTTCACGCGCTGCGGCCAGGTCTGGTCGCTGGACGAGCGGCGGGCCCGGCGCACGCGGGAGGCACACGCGCGTGGAGAGCAGGTCGTGGACCGCGTCGGGCCGGCCCTGTGGGGCGTCCTCGGGCTTGTGCTGGTGTCGTCGGCCTTCCTGGACAGGCTGAGCGGCGACTGGGTCGTCCCGGCGCTCCTGTGGGCCCTGTGGCTGGCGCAGGGCCTGTGGTGGGTGGTCGGACGGTTCACCCGGTCCGGGCAGTCGCGGATCATGCTCGACGTCGTCGCCAACATCGTCCACAACGGCGCCCTGCTCGTGATCATGGCCGAGGCCTGTCTCATCTACGCGACGGCGGGCTGGTACAAGATCCAGGGCTCCCGGTGGCAGGACGGCACCGCCGTCTACTACCCCCTGCATCTGGAGTCCTTCTCACCGTGGCCCGCTCTCGCCGACCTGCTGTCGGCGAACGGTGTCATGGTGATGCTGGTGACGTACGGCACGGTCGCCGTGCAGGTCGCCTTCCCGTTCACGCTGTTCAACCGGCGGGTCAAGAACGTCCTGCTGGCGGCGATGATCACCGAGCACGCGGTGATCGCGGTCGTCCTCGGACTGCCGTTCTTCTCGCTGGCGATGATCGCCGCCGACTCGGTCTTCCTGCCGACGTCGTTCCTGCGCCGGCTGGGCGAGGGGGCCGCACGCGTGCGTGGTCGGCTGTGGGCGCGCTCGGCCCCGGGCGGGGACGGCCCGGGAGCGGGGCTGCTCGGACGGCGCGTTCCGAAGGGGCGGCCAACTCCTGAGGGGCACCGGACTCCCGGTCGGCCGGCCCCACCGGCGGAGCAGGGATCCGCGAAGACCCCGCGGCCCGCCGACCGCCGCGACGACAACCCCGGCGACCCCGAGAACCCCGGTCACCGACCCGTAGGCTTCCCCGCATGACCGGTCCCGATCCCGTGAGCCTGTGGCACCGGCTCGCCGACACCTGCGTGCTGCTCGACGGATTCCACGCCCTCAAGCACGCCGTGCGCTTCGGGGCCGAGGTCCCGGTGGCGGTCGCCGTCGACCGGGGCGCCGCGCTCGCCCTGGCCGAGGAGCTGGCACCGGACGTACGGAACACCCTGGACGCGCTGCTGACACAGGTCCCGGAGCCGGCGTACGCGTCCCTCGTGCCGCGCCCGCATCCCACGGGGGTCGCGGCGCTGGCCGTACGTCCGTCCCGGGCGGCCCATCTCGAGAAGCTGGCGCACACGCCGCGTACCGCCCCCGTGGTGGTCCTCGACAATCCGCGCAACCTCGGCAACGCGGGGGCGGTGATCCGGCTGGCCGCGGGCTTCGGGGCGACCGGCGTGGTCACCACGGGCACGCTCGACCCCTGGCACCCGACCGTCGTCCGCGGGGGCGCGGGCCTGCACTTCGCGACCGCGGTGGAGCGCCTGGAGGTCGCCGAGCTGCCGCCCGGGCCGGTGTTCGCCCTGGACCCGGAGGGCGACGACATCCGGGGCGTGAAGCTCCCGGACGACGCCGTCCTCGCCTTCGGCTCGGAGCGCAGCGGGCTCTCACCCGAACTGCGCGCGCGTGCCGGTCACCTGGTGGCGCTGCCGATGCGCCCCCAGGTCTCCAGCTACAACCTGGCGACCAGTGTGGCGATGACCCTCTACCACTGGAGTCTCGGCGAGGCCTAGGCCTCCCGGCGCACCTCGACCACCCGGAACCGGTTGGCGACGAACGCCCCGTCGCACAGCGCGGAGTTGGCCGCCGGGTTGCCGCCCGACCCGTGGAAGTCGGAGAACGCGGCCGTCTGGTTGACGTACACCCCGCCGACGAGGTTCAGCGACAACTGCGCCGCCTCCTCCAGACAGACCTCCCGGACGGCCTGCTCGACCTCCTCGTCCGTGGTGTACGCGCCGACCGTCATGGCGCCCTTCTCGCGGATCGTGCGCCGCAGCAGCTCCACCGCGTCGGCCGCCGAGTCGACCGCGACGGCGAAGGAGACGGGCCCGAAGCACTCGCTCATGTAGGCGGCCTCGGCGTCGGGCTTGGCGCCGTCCAGCTTGACGACGACCGGCGTGCGTACGACCGCGCCCGGGAACTCAGGGTTGGCGATCTCCCGCGAGGTCAGGGCGACTTCGCCGAGACCGGCCGCGGCCTCCAGGCGCGCCTTGACGTCCGGGTTGACGATCGCGCCCAGCAGCGCGTTCGCGCGCGCGTCGTCGCCGAGGAGGCCGTCGACCGAGCGGGCGAGGTCGGCGACCACCTCGTCGAAGGTCTTGGGGCCCTCGTCGGTGCGGATGCCGTCCCGGGGGATCAGCAGGTTCTGCGGGGTGGTGCACATCTGGCCGCTGTACAGGGACAGGGAGAAGGCCAGGTTGGAGAGCATCCCCTTGTAGTCGCCGGCCGACTCCACGAGCACCGTGTTGACGCCGGCCTTCTCCGTGTAGACCTGCGCCTGGCGGGCGTTGGCCTCCAGCCAGTCGCCGAACTCCGTCGAACCGGTGTAGTCGATGATCCGGATCTCGGGGCGCGTGGCCAGGGTCTTCGCGATGCCCTCGCCGGGGCGCTCGGCGGCGAGCGCCACCAGGTTCGGGTCGAAGCCCGCCTCGCCCAGGACGTCCCGCGCCACCTGGACGGTGAGCGCGAGCGGCAGCACCGCGCGCGGGTGGGGCTTGACCAGGACCGCGTTGCCGGTGGCCAGGGAGGCGAACAGGCCCGGATAGCCGTTCCACGTCGGGAAGGTGTTGCAGCCGATGACCAGGCCGGTCCCGCGCGGGACCGGGGTGAACTGCTTGGTGAGCGCGAGCGGGTCGCGCTTGCCCTGCGGCTTGGTCCACTCCGCGGTGTCGGGGGTGCGGACCTGCTCCACGTACGCGTACGCCACCGCCTCCAGGCCGCGGTCCTGCGCGTGCGGGCCGCCCGCCTGGAACGCCATCATGAAGGCCTGGCCGCTGGTGTGCATGACCGCGTGCGCGAACTCGTGGGTCCGGTCGCTGATCCGCTTGAGGATCTCCAGGCACACCACCGCGCGGATCTCGGCACCCGCGTCCCGCCAGGCCTTCTGGCCCGCCTTCATCGCGGGCAGCAGCACGTCCAGGTCCGCGTGCGGGTACTCGACGCCCAGCTCGATGCCGTAAGGCGAGACCTCGCCGCCCACGAAGCCGTCGGTGCCGGGCTGGCCGAGGTCGAGGCGGGTGCCCAGCAGGGCGTCGAAGGCGGCCTTGCCCGCCGCCATGTCGAGGCTGCCGCCCTCGCCGTAGGCCTTGGGGTGCTCCGGGTGCGGGGACCAGTACGCGCGTGTGCGGATCGCTTCCAGCGCCTGGTCGAGGGTGGGCCGGTGCGCGGCGATCAGCTGGTGGGCGGTCAGTTCGGCGGCCATGCGGGACCAACTCCTCGTCTTTCGAACTCTTCGTCGAGTTCACGACCTGGGCAGAAATATGGGCAGGAACAGCCGGTCAGGGTTAGAGTAACCGAACGATCGGTCGGGACAAGGGGGTCCGCCGCATCTGTGGAAAACCCCGTGCGGGAGGATCGCGCACATGACAGGACTCGACCTCAGCAGCCCCGTGGCCGTCGTCGGCACCGGCACCATGGGCCAGGGCATCGCCCAGGTCGCGCTGGTCGCCGGGCATCGCGTGCGGCTCTACGACGCCGTCCCCGGCCGTGCCCGGGAGGCGGCCGACGCGATCGGGGCCCGCCTCGACCGGCTCGTCGAGAAGGACCGGCTCACCGCCGCCGACCGGGACGCCGCGCGCTCCCGTCTCGTGGCCGCCGGGCACCTCACCGACCTCGCGGACTGCACCCTGGTCGTCGAGGCCGTCCTGGAGCGGCTGGACGTCAAGCAGCAGCTCTTCCGGGAGCTGGAGGACGTCGTGGGCGAGGACTGTCTGCTCGCCACCAACACCTCCTCCCTGTCGGTGACGGCCATCGCCGGCGCCCTGCGCCACCCGGGCCGTTTCGTGGGCCTGCACTTCTTCAACCCCGCGCCGCTGCTGCCGCTGGTCGAGGTCGTCTCCGGGTTCGCCACCGACGTCTCCTCGGCCACGCGCGCGTACGAGACGGCACGCGCCTGGGGCAAGACGCCGGTCGCCTGCGCCGACACCCCCGGCTTCATCGTCAACCGGATCGCGCGGCCCTTCTACGCCGAGGCGTTCGCGGTCCACGAGGCCCAGGGCGCCGAGCCCGCCACCATCGACGCGGTCCTGCGCGAGTGCGGCGGCTTCAAGATGGGCGCGTTCGAACTGACCGACCTGATCGGGCAGGACGTCAACGAGTCCGTGACGCACTCCGTGTGGCGCGCCTTCTTCCAGGACGTGCGCTTCACGCCCTCGCTGGCCCAGCAGCGCCTGGTGGAGTCGGGCCGGCTCGGCCGCAAGAGCGGGCGGGGCTGGTACGACTACACGGACGGCGCCGAGCGCGACGAGCCGCACACCGCGGAGCCGGCCCAGGCGCCCGCGTACGTCGTCGCCGAGGGCGATCTGGGCCCCGCGTCCGAACTGCTCGCGCTGATCCGTGAGGCGGGCGTACAGGTCCGCGAGGACGAGGAGGACCACGGCAGCCGTCTGGTCCTGCCGAGCGGCGGGCAGCTGGCGCTCGCCGACGGGCAGACCTCGGTGGAGTTCCGGGACGTCGTCTACTTCGACCTCGCGCTCGACTACCGCAGGGCCACGCGCATCGCTTTGTCCGCGTCCCAGGACACCTCGCAGCAGACCCTCGCCGAGGCCACCGGGCTCTTTCAGGCGCTCGGCAAGGACGTCAGCGTCATCGGGGACGTGCCGGGCATGATCGTCGCCCGTACGGTCGCCCGGATCGTCGACCTGGCGCACGACGCCGTCGCCAAGGGGGTGGCCACCCGGGAGGACATCGACACCGCCATGCGGCTCGGGGTGAACTACCCGCTCGGCCCGTTCGAGTGGAGTCGCAGGCTCGGCCGCAACTGGGCCTACGCCCTCCTCGACGACCTGCACCTGCGCGACCCGTCCGGCCGGTACGCGCCCTCGCTCGCGCTGTACCGGCACGCGTACGCCTCCGACAAGCGGGAGGGCAGCACCTCATGACGACCGCCAAGCGCGACACGTACACGCCGGAGACGCTGCTGTCCGTCGCCGTCCAGGTCTTCAACGAACGCGGCTACGACGGCACCTCCATGGAGCACCTCTCCAAGGCGGCGGGCATCTCCAAGTCGTCGATCTACCACCATGTGGCCGGCAAGGAGGAACTCCTGCGCCGGGCCGTCAGCCGGGCCCTGGACGGCCTCTTCGGGATCCTCGACGAGGAGGACGCGCGCGTGGGCCGCGCCTCCGGCCGCCTGGAGTACGTCGTGCGGCGCATGGTCGAGGTGCTGATCGCCGAACTCCCCTACGTCACCCTGCTGCTGCGGGTGCGCGGCAACACGGGCACGGAGCGGTGGGCCCTGGAGCGCCGCCGCGACTTCGACCACCGGGTCGCCGAACTCCTGAAGGCGGCCGCGGCGGACGGCGACGTACGCCGTGACGTGGAGGTACGCCTCGCGACCCGCCTGGTCTTCGGCATGATCAACTCCATCGTGGAGTGGTACCGCCCGGACGGCCGCGGCATGAACGAACGCGAAGTGGCCGACGCGGTGGCCCAGTTGATCTTCGGGGGACTGCGCAGGGCGTCCTGAACTCAGCCCTGCGGCTCCAGGTCCTCCTCCTCGAAGACCAGCAGGGTGCGGGTGCTGAGGACCTCCGGAATCGCCTGGAGGCGGGTGAGGACCAGTTCGCGCAGGGATCTGTTGTCCGGGGTGTGGACGAGCAGCAGCACATCGAAGTCACCCCCGACCAGCGCGATGTGGGAAGCGCCCGGCAGCTGTCTGAGCTGTTCGCGGACCGTGCGCCAGGAGTTCTGGACGATCTTCAGGGTGATGTACGCCGAGGTGCCCTGGCCCGCGCGCTCGTGGTTGACGCGGGCGCCGAAGCCGCGGATCACGCCGTCCTCGACAAGGCGGTTGATCCGCGCGTAGGCGTTGGCGCGCGAGACGTGCACCCGTTCGGCGACCGACCGTATCGACGCACGGCCGTCCGCCTGGAGCATCTGGAGGATGTCCTGATCGATGGCGTCGAGCGGACGCGGGGGCGGAAGGGGGGCGCCGCCCTCCGCGCCTTCGGCCATTTGTTCAGGTGCCATGTCCCCCCGCCTCCCTACCATGGACGTACTGCGTCCATCTCAGGCTGTGGAGAACCGTTTGTCCACAGCCTGAGGGGGCCTGTAGCCAAAATGTGCCGACGACCGAACAATCGGTAGGTGAGGCGCCTCACACCCGTGGTGCGCCACCAGCCGCTCCCACGAGGAGGTGCCGTCATGACGGTCATGGAGCAGCGTGGCGCGTATCGGCCATCGCCGCCGCCCGCCTGGCAGCCCCGCACGGACCCCGCACCCCTGCTGCCCGACGCGCAGCCCCATCGCGTCCTCGGCACCGAGGCGGCCGCGCAGGCCGACCCGGCCCTGCTGCGCCGGCTCTACGCCGAGCTGGTGCGCGGCCGGCGCTACAACACGCAGGCCACCGCCCTCACCAAACAGGGCCGCCTGGCCGTCTACCCCTCCAGCACCGGCCAGGAGGCCTGCGAGATCGCCGCCGCGCTGGCCCTCCAGGAGCGCGACTGGCTCTTCCCCAGCTATCGCGACACCCTCGCCGCCGTCGCCCGGGGCCTCGACCCCGTCCAGGCCCTGACCCTCCTGCGCGGTGACTGGCACACCGGCTACGACCCGCGCGAGCACCGCGTCGCACCCCTGTGCACCCCCCTCGCCACCCAGCTCCCGCACGCCGTCGGCCTCGCGCACGCCGCCCGCCTCAAGGGCGACGACGTGGTCGCGCTCGCCATGGTCGGCGACGGCGGCACCAGCGAGGGCGACTTCCACGAGGCGCTGAACTTCGCCGCCGTCTGGCAGGCCCCGGTCGTCTTCCTGGTCCAGAACAACGGCTTCGCGATCTCCGTCCCGCTCGCCAAGCAGACCGCGGCCCCCTCACTGGCCCACAAGGCCGTCGGCTACGGCATGCCCGGGCGTCTGGTCGACGGCAACGACGCGGCCGCCGTGCACGAGGTCCTCACCGCCGCCGTACGCCACGCGCGCGCGGGGGGCGGGCCCACCCTGGTGGAGGCGATCACCTACCGCGTGGACGCCCACACCAACGCCGACGACGCGACCCGCTACCGCGGCGACGCCGAGGTCGAGACCTGGCGCGGGCACGACCCGATCGCCCTCCTGGAGCACGAACTGACCGAGCGCGGCCTGATCGACGAGGCCGGCATCGAAGCCGTACGCCAGGACGCCGAGGAGTTCGCCGCCGGGCTGCGCGAGCGCATGAACCAGGACCCGGTCCTCGACCCCATGGACCTGTTCGCCCATGTCTACGCCGAGCCCACCCCGCAACTGCGCGAGCAGCAGGCACAGTTGCGTGCCGAGCTCGACGCCGAGCACGACTCCCACGGGGGTGCGCACCGATGACCACCGTCGCCCTCAAGCCGGCCACCATGGCGCAGGCCCTCACGCGCGCGCTGCGCGACGCGATGGCGGCCGACCCCACCGTGCACGTCATGGGCGAGGACGTCGGCACCCTCGGCGGTGTCTTCCGGGTCACCGACGGGCTGGCCAGGGAGTTCGGCGAGGACCGCTGCACCGACACCCCGCTCGCCGAGGCGGGCATCCTCGGCACGGCCGTCGGCATGGCGATGTACGGACTGCGGCCGGTCGTGGAGATGCAGTTCGACGCCTTCGCCTACCCGGCGTTCGAGCAGCTGATCAGCCATGTGGCGAAGATGCGCAACCGCACCCGCGGGGCGCTGCCGCTCCCCATCACCATCCGGGTCCCCTACGGCGGCGGCATCGGCGGGGTCGAGCACCACAGCGACGCCTCCGAGGCCTACTACATGGCGACGCCTGGGCTCCACGTCGTCACCCCCGCGACCGTCGCCGACGCCTACGGACTGCTGCGCGCCGCCATCGCCTCCGATGACCCGGTCGTCGTCCTGGAACCCAAGCGGCTGTACTGGTCGAAGGACTCCTGGAACCCGGACGACCCCCAGACCGTTGAACCGATAGGCCGCGCGGTGGTGCGGCGCCCCGGCCGGAGCGCCACACTCATCACGTACGGGCCGTCCGTACCCGTGTGCCTCGAAGCCGCCGAGGCCGCGCGGGACGAGGGCTGGGACCTCGAAGTCGTCGACCTGCGCTCCCTGGTGCCGTTCGACGACGACACGGTCGCCGCCTCGGTACGGCGGACCGGTCGAGCGGTCGTCGTGCACGAGTCGGGCGGGTTCGGCGGACCGGGCGGGGAGATCGCGGCCCGGGTCACGGAGCGCTGCTTCCACCATCTGGAGGCGCCGGTGCTGCGCGTGGCCGGGTTCGACATCCCCTATCCGCCGCCGATGCTGGAGCGTCACCACCTGCCCGGCGTGGACCGGATCCTGGACGCCGTCGGGCGTCTGCAGTGGGAGGCGGAGAGCTGATGGCGCAGGTGCTGGAGTTCAGGCTGCCGGATCTCGGCGAGGGCCTGACCGAGGCGGAGATCGTCCGCTGGCTGGTGGAGGTCGGCGACGTCGTCGTGGTCGACCAGCCGGTCGTCGAGGTCGAGACGGCCAAGGCGATGGTCGACGTCCCCTGCCCCTACGCCGGTGTCGTCACGGCCCGCTTCGGCGAGGAGGGCAGTGAACTCCCGGTGGGGTCACCCCTCATCACCGTGGCGGTGGGAGCGCCGTCGTCCGACTCCGACGCGCAGAGCGAGGGCTCGGGGAACGTACTCGTGGGGTACGGCACCTCGGAGGCCCCCGCGCGCAGGCGCAGGGTGCGGCGCGAGCAGCAGGTTCCCGTGCCGGTGAACGGCCGGTCGGCACCTGCCGAGGTGGTCGAGGGCCCCGTCCCCGTGATCTCCCCGCTGGTCCGCCGCCTCGCCCGCGAGAACGGCCTCGACCTCAGGGAGCTCACCGGCTCCGGCCCCGAGGGACTGATCCTCAGGGCCGACGTCGAGTACGCCCTGCGAGCCGCCGCCTCCCAGGGCCGCCAGGCACCGACGCCGACGCCGACGCCGACGCCGGCACAGGCCGTGGTCCCCCAGACCCCGGCGGCAGCCCCGGCCTCCACCCCCGCACAAACCCGTGTCCCCCTCAAGGGCGTCCGCGGCGCGGTCGCCGACAAGCTGTCCCGCAGCCGCACCGAGATCCCCGACGCCACCTGCTGGGTGGACGCCGACGCGACGGAACTCATGCGTGCGCGGGCGGCGATGAACGCGACCGGCGGTCCGAAGATCTCCCTGCTCGCGCTGCTCGCCCGGATCTGCACCGCCGCCCTCGCCCGCTTCCCCGAGCTCAACTCCACCGTGGACACGGTGGCCAGGGAGATCGTGCGACTGGACGCCGTGCACCTGGGGTTCGCCGCGCAGACCGAGCGCGGGCTGGTCGTGCCGGTCGTGAAGGACGCGCACGCGCGGGACGCGGAGTCGCTGTCCGCGGAGTTCGCCCGGCTGACCGAGGCGGCCCGCACCGGCGCCCTCACCCCCGCGGAACTCACGGGCGGCACCTTCACGTTGAACAACTACGGCGTGTTCGGTGTCGACGGCTCCACGCCGATCATCAACCACCCCGAGGCGGCCATGCTCGGCGTCGGCCGCATCATCCCCAAGCCGTGGGTGCACGAGGGCGAGCTGGCGGTGCGTCAGGTCGTGCAGCTCTCGCTCACCTTCGACCACCGGGTGTGCGACGGCGGCACCGCGGGCGGCTTCCTGCGGTATGTGGCGGACTGCGTGGAACAGCCGGCGGTCCTGCTGCGCACCCTGTGACCCAGGCACCCGCCGACCACGGCCGCGGCACCGGCACCGGCACCCGGACTCCGCGTACAACCTGGCCGGGTACGGCGGCACGCACCCGCCCACCACGATCGCGCGCCGCCACCCCGGCGGCGCGCGATCCCGGTGCCGCCGCACGTTCCCTGTGATCGCGGCGGCCCGCATACTCGGGGGGTGACCTCGCACCAGCCCTCGCGCGCCCCGGACGCCGGTCCTGTGTACGACGTGGTCGTGCTCGCCGGGGGTGCCGCCCGGCGGCTCGGCGGCGCGGACAAGCCCGGTGTGCGGGTGGGCGGACGTGCCCTGCTCGACCGCGTCCTCGCGGCCTGCGCCGACGCGGGCACCACCGTCGTGGTCGCCGACCCCCGCCCCACCGCCAGGCCGGTGACCTGGGCCCGTGAGGACCCGCCCGGCGGCGGCCCGCTGGCCGCCCTGGACGCAGGACTGCGGCACACCACGGCGCGGTACGTCCTGGTGCTCTCCGCCGACCTGCCCTTCCTCCGGGAGGACACCGCACGCCTGCTGCTTACCGTCCTGCGCACGGGCGGCGCAGACGGCGTGCTGCTCACCGACGCGGACGGCCGCGACCAGCCGCTGGTGGCCGCGTACCGCACGCCCTCGCTGCGCATTGAACTCGCCGCACTCACGAAGGAGCACGCCGCTCTCACCGGCCTTCCGCTGCGCCGGCTGACCGCCGCGCTCGATCTCACCCGAGTCCCCCACCCCGTCGCGTCCTTCGACTGCGACACCTGGGACGACATCGCCACCGCCAGGGCACGCATCAGGGAGCATGGGCACGTGTTGGATGAATGGATTTCCGCAGTCAAGGACGAGCTGGGCATCGACCTCGACGTCGACACCGGCGTGCTGCTCGACCTCGCCCGTGACGCCGCGCACGGCGTGGCCAGGCCCGCGGCACCGCTGACCACCTTCCTCGTCGGCTATGCGGCCGCACAGGCGGGCGGCGGACCCGAGGCGGTCGCCGAGGCCTCCCGCAAGGCCGCGGCCCTGGCCCTGCGCTGGGCGGACGAGGCCGACGGGAAGACCGCCGCCGCGCCCGACGGGACCCCGGACAACCGCCCGGACGCCGGATGACCGCCCGGTCCGTGCGCACCGGCGACGCCCAGGCCGGCCCCGCCGCAGACGCCGACGATCTCGACGTCGAGGAGGCGCTGGCCCTGGTGAGAGAAGACAACGGCACCGCGCACCCCGGGGGTCAACGCCCTCCCGCGCCGCCGCCCCAGGGCTCCGGCCCGGCGGCCCGGCCGGACGCCCACCACCGGGCGACCCCCTGGCCCGAGGCCCGCGCCCTCGCCGCCCGGGCCGCCCGCGCGGTCACCCGCGGCGCCCGTCGCGCCCCCGTCTCGGTACGGCTCGACGACGCTCTCGGTCTCACCCTGGCCGCCCCTCTCGACGCCCTGACCGACCTCCCCTCCTTCGACACCTCGGCCATGGACGGCTGGGTGGTCGCCGGGCCCGGGCCCTGGGCCGTACGGGACGAGGGGGTGCTGGCCGGGCACGCCGAGCCCGCGCCCCTGACCGACGGCGAGGCGGCCCGGATCGCCACCGGCGCGCGCGTGCCCCCGGACACCACCGCCGTCCTGCGCAGCGAGCACGGGCGGACCGACGAGAAGGGCCGGCTGCACGCCACCCGGGCCGTCGTGCCCGGCCAGGACATCCGCCCCCGCGGCCAGGAGTGCCGCAGCGGCGACCAGCTCCTGCCGCCCGGCACCCTCGTCACCCCGGCCGTCCTCGGTCTTGCCGCGGCCGCCGGATACGACACCCTCACCGCCGTCCCCCGCCCCCGGGTCGAAGTCCTCGTCCTCGGCGACGAATTGCTCACCGAGGGGACTCCTCGGGACGGCCTGATCCGGGACGCGCTCGGGCCGATGCTCCCGCCCTGGCTGCGCGCGCTCGGCGCCGAGGTCACCGCCGTACGCCGGCTCGGCGACTCCGCCGAGGCCCTGCGCAAGGCGATCACGAAGTCGCAGGCCGACGTGATCGTCACGACCGGCGGCACCGCGGCCGGACCCGTCGACCACGTCCACCCCGTCCTTCGCCGTATCGGCGCCGAACTGCTGGTCGACGGCGTCAAGGTGCGCCCCGGCCACCCCATGCTGCTCGCCCGCACCAAGGAGAACCAGCACCTCGTCGGCCTGCCGGGCAACCCCCTCGCCGCCGTCTCCGGCTTGCTCACGCTCGCCGAGCCGCTGCTGCGCACCCTGGCCGCCCGCCCCGCCCCGGAGCCATACACCCTGCCCCTGAGGGACGAGGCTCACGGTCACCCGTACGACACCCGGCTCGTCCCGGTCGTCCTGCGCGGTGACAGCGCGGTGCCGCTGCACTACAACGGCCCGGCCATGTTGCGGGGCGTCGCGGCCGCCGACGCTCTCGCCGTCGTACCGCCCGGGGGCGCCCGGCCGGGGCAGGAGGCCGAACTGCTCGATCTGCCCTGGGCGTCCGCCGGGATCGGGGTGTGTTTCACGTGAAACTTCCGGGCCATGACGCGATCGCCCGCCAGGCGGACGAGCATCTCGTGACCCACAAGGTGAAGCTGCCGCGCAAAGTGGTGGAGCATCCCTTCCGTCAGGTCGCCAAGCGGGTGCTGATGGCTCTGCTGGTCCTCGCGGCGACGGCCCTGATCGTCTACGCCGACCACGACGGCTACAACGACAACTCGGACGGGTCGGTCGACTTCCTCGACGCCTGGTACTACGCGACCGTCACCCTCTCCACCACCGGCTACGGCGACATCACGCCGGTCAGCGATGGCGCCCGGCTCACCAACATCTTCGTCATCACGCCCCTGCGTGTGCTGTTCCTGATCATCCTGGTCGGCACCACGCTCGAGGTCCTCACCGAGCGCACCCGCGAGGAGTGGCGACTCAACCGCTGGAGGTCCACCTTGCGCGACCACACCGTCGTCGTCGGCTTCGGAACCAAGGGCCGTTCGGCGATCCAGACCGTGTGCGCGACGGGTCTGAAGAAGGAGCAGGTCGTGGTGGTCGACCCCAGCGGCAAGGCGGTCGAGGCCGCGACGGCCGAGGGCTATGCGGGGGTCATAGGGGACGCCACGCGCAGCGAGGTGCTGAAGCGGGCCGAGGTGCACAGGGCCCGGAAGATCATCATCGCCACCCAGCGTGACGACACCGCCGTCCTGGTGACGCTGACGGCCCGGCAGCTCAACAAGGCCGCGAAGATCGTGGCCGCGGTGCGCGAGGAGGAGAACGCCCCGCTGCTCAAGCAGTCCGGGGCCGACGCGGTCATCACCAGCGCCAGCGCGGCCGGCCGGCTGCTCGGCCTGTCGGTGCTCAGCCCCGCGGCCGGCATGGTGATGGAGGACCTCATCCAGCAGGGCAGCGGGCTCGACATCATCGAACGGCCGGTCATAAAGGCCGAGGTGGGCAGGAAGCCGCGGGAGACGGACGACCTGGTGGTGAGCGTGCTGCGCGGGCACCGGGTGCTCGGCTACGACGATCCGGCCGTCGGGACGCTGGAGCTGACGGACCGGCTGATCACGATCGTGCGGGCGACGCCGGGCACCCAGGTGGCACCCGACGCCCGCCCGCTTCGGCAGGACTGAACGCCGGACCGCAGGCCGGTGCGGTCACTTGCGGTTGTACAGCCGCATGGTGACCGGCCCGAAGACCGCGACGAACAGCCCCGCCCACCCCAGCGACCACGCGATCTCGTCGGCGGGCCAGTCGCCCGCCATCAGCTCGCGCACGGCCGAGGACAGATGGGTGATCGGGCTGTTGTTGACGAAGGCCTGGAGCCAGCCCGGCATGGTCCTCGGGTCGACGAAGACGTTGGACAGGAAGGTCAGCGGGAAGATCACCATCATGCTGACGCCCATCACCGACTTCTCGGTCCGCAGCAGCAGCCCGAACATCGTCCAGATCCACGAGAACGCGAACGAGAAGGCGACCAGCAGTGCGATCCCGGCGGCCACACCGCCGACCCCGCCGTCCGGGCGGTAGCCGATGACCAGGCCGACGACGAGCATCACCACGGACGCGATCGTGTAGCGCAGGGCATCGCCGAGCAGATAGCCGACCATCACCGACGGCCGCCAGATGGGCAGCGAGCGGAAGCGGTCGAAGACGCCCTTCTCGATGTCGGTGTTGACCGAGACGCCGGTGTACATCGTGATCATCACGACCGACATCACCAGGATGCCCGGCAGCAGGAACTGGATGTACTCCGTCGGGGACCCGGCCAGGGCGCCCCCGAACAGGTACGTGTACATCAGCACCATCATGATCGGGAACGCGGTGACGTCGAAGAGCTGCTCCGGCACGTGCTTGATCTTGAGGACGGCCCGCCAGCCGAAGGTCAGCGAGGCCGACAGCGCGCTCGGGCGCGGCGGCCGCTTCCCGGTGACCAGCAGCGCGGCCAGCGACTCGGCACTGACGGGGGCGAGGTCCTGGGCTGCTTTGGACGGGGGCTGGGTCACGGTGCTCATGCGGCCATCTCCTCGGTGCCGTGGGTGGGGTGCCCGGTGAGGGCGAGGAACACCTCGTCCAGGCTGGGCTGGCCGAGCGAGAAGTTGTCGACGGTGATGCCGGTGCGGGCCAGTTCGGCGAGGGCGCGGGAGGCCTGTTCGGCGGCCGTGTCACCGGCTGCCGTGGCGAGCCGGGCCGTCAGCGCGACCGAGTCCGGTTCCAGCTGGACCTGGGCGTCCAGGGCCCGTCGCAGGATCTCCGCCGCCTCGGGCCGACGTCCGCCGTCCCGCAGGCGCAGATGTACGGTCCCGGCGCCCACGGAGGCCTTCAGCTCGCCCTTGGTGCCCTCGGCGATCACCCGGCCGTGGTCGATGACGGCGATCCGGGAGGCCAGCTGGTCGGCCTCGTCCAGGTACTGCGTGGTCAGCAGCACGGTGGTGCCCTGGGCGACGACCGCGCGCACGATGTCCCAGACCTGGTTGCGGCTGCGCGGATCGAGGCCGGTGGTGGGCTCGTCGAGGAAGAGCAGCTCGGGGGTGTTGAGGATGGACGCGGCGATGTCGATCCGGCGCCGCATGCCGCCGGAGTAGTGCTTGACCTGCTTTCCGGCCGCCGCCGAGAGACCGAAGGCCTCCAGAAGCTGTCCGGCACGCTCGCGTGCGGCCTTCTTGTGGTGGCCGAGGAGACGGCCCAGCAGGACCAGGTTCTCGGCGCCGGTGAGGTCCTCGTCGACGGAGGCGTACTGGCCGGTGAGGCTGACCCGGCCGCGGACCTCGTCGGCCTCGCGGACGACGTCGTGGCCGAAGACGTGGGCCTCTCCGCCGTCGGGCCGCAGGAGGGTGGCGAGCATCTTCACGGTGGTGGTCTTGCCTGCGCCGTTCGGACCGAGGACGCCGTAGACCGTGCCGGCCGGCACCGCGAGGTCGACTCCGTCGACGGCCCTGGTCTCACCGAACGTCTTCACGAGGCCCGCGGTCTCGATCGCCAGGGCTGACGTGTGCTGGCTCATGGGCGGGTTCCTTCCGCGTACTTGGGCTACGCATGGGGAGACCTTTACCGTCGCGCGAACTCATCGGTGGCGCACGCGGATTTTCGGGCCGGGTGCCATCCGGGGGCCCAGGGCCGGGTGGTCGGGCGGGGAGTAGCGTCGGGCCCATGCATGCGATCACGATTCCCGAACCCGGTGGACCCGAGGCGCTGGTCTGGAGCGAGGTGCCGGATGCCGTGGCCGGCGAGGGCGAGGTCCTGGTCGAGGTGGTGGCCAGTGCCGTCAACCGCGCCGACATCCTGCAACGCCAGGGCTTCTACAACCCCCCGCCCGGCGCCTCCCCCTACCCCGGCCTGGAGTGCTCGGGGCGCATCGCCGAGATCGGCCCCGGTGTCTCCGGCTGGTCCGTCGGCGACGAGGTGTGCGCGCTGCTCGCGGGCGGCGGATACGCCGAGAAGGTCGCCGTACCGGCCGGACAGCTGCTGCCGGTGCCCAAGGGTCTCGACGTGAAGCGGGCGGCCGCGCTGCCCGAGGTGGTCTGCACCGTCTGGTCGAACGTCTTCATGGTCGCCCACCTGCGCCCCGGCGAGACCCTGCTGGTGCACGGCGGTTCCAGCGGCATCGGCACGATGGCGATCCAGCTCGCGAAGGCCGTGGGCGCCAAGGTCGCGGTGACCGCGGGCACGCCTCAGAAGCTGGAGCGCTGTGCCGAGCTCGGCGCGGACATCCTGATCAACTACCGGGAACAGGACTTCGTCGAGGAGGTCGGGAAGGCCACCGACGGGGCGGGCGCCGACGTCATCCTCGACAACATGGGCGCGAAGTACCTCGACCGCAACGTCAATGCCCTCGCCGTCAACGGACGGCTCGCGATCATCGGCATGCAGGGCGGTGTCAAGGGCGAGCTGAACATCGCCACGCTGCTGGGCAAGCGCGCCGCGATCAGCGCCACCTCGCTGCGGGCACGGCCGCCGGCCGAGAAGGCGGCGATCGTGGCGGCCGTACGCGAGCATGTGTGGCCCCTGCTGGACGCCGGGCACATCCGTCCCGTCGTCGACCGCGAGCTCCCGATGAGCGATGCGGCGGCCGCGCACCGGGTCGTCGAGGAGAGCGGCCACATCGGCAAGGTCCTGCTGGTCACGCAGTAGGCGTACGGCCCTGCCCGCGCCGTACCCGCAGCGCCTCTATCCGCGCCGCACCCGCAGCGCGTAGAGGCCGAGCCCGAGTCCCAGTCCGACCAGGACCAGCCCGGTGCCGAGCGGCAGGATGAACACCTTGGGCCCGGCCACCGGCCGCTGCGCGGGGCGTGACGGCCGCGCCACGGCGGTCTGCGGGGGCGGCTCCGACACGGCGGTGAGGTCATCGTCCCCGGAGTCGGTCCCCGCGGAGGCCGTCCCGTCGGCGTCCGCGTCCTCCGTCACCGGCTCCTCCGGCCGGCCCGGCCGCTCGCGGCCCTCACCCGCGCGGCTCCCGGCACGGGAGGGAGCGGCGGCCGAGGGGGAGGGCGCGAGGGAGGCCGAGGGCGAGGCGCGCTCCGGACCGTGGCCGCGCGAAAGACCCGGGGGACCGGCGGATGCCGACGCGGGGTGCCGCGGACCGTGAGCCGGCGTCGGGATGCCGGAGGGGGAGGCCGAGACGCCCGGCGCGGTGTGCGACGGGAGCACGGTGGCGTACGGCCGGGCGGTCTTCCGCAGGCTCTGGTGGGCCGATGCCGAGTCCGGCGACCGCGTGGCGGACACGGAGGCCGACGTGCTCGTCCTGCCATGCGGGGATCCCTGAAGGGGCACCGAGTCCGCCGCCCGTCGGGCGGGCGCGGCGGCCGGGACGAGAGGCGTGAGTTCGGCGCCGTACGCGCGGTCGGTCTGCGGCACGGCGGTCACGCTCGCGCCCACCAGGATCGCCAGTACCGTCGCGCGCAGCCAGGGAGTCACGGGACAAGACTGGCATCGCGGAAGGATACCGGCATTCCGGGTGACGCCATGGGGGCGATCCGTGCCGGGAGCGGTGTATCAGCACACAGTGGGGGCGCCCCGGTGGTGAGGTGTACGGGTGCGAGAGAATGGCGGCATGGAGATGCCGAGGAACGAAGGTTCGCCGGAAAGCCCCCAGATCCTGGTCGTGGGCCAGGACGGGATGGCGCTGGGCGGCGGGGGTGACGACGACTCCCGCGAGGTCCCGGTCACGGAGATGGTCGAGCAGCCCGCGAAGGTGATGCGGATCGGCAGCATGATCAAGCAGCTGCTCGAAGAGGTGCGCGCGGCTCCTCTCGACGAGGCCAGCCGGGCCCGGCTCAAGGAGATCCACGCCAGCTCGGTGAAGGAGCTGGAGGACGGTCTGGCCCCCGAGCTGGTGGAGGAGCTGGAGCGGCTGTCCCTGCCCTTCAATGAGGAGTCGACCCCGAGCGACGCGGAACTGCGCATCGCCCAGGCCCAGTTGGTGGGCTGGCTGGAGGGCCTCTTCCACGGGATCCAGACCACCCTGTTCGCCCAGCAGATGGCCGCGCGGGCCCAGCTGGAGCAGATGCGCCGCGCCCTCCCGCCCGGTGTCGGCGGACAGGAGGACGGCATCGACCCCCGCGCGGGCGGCCGCTCGGGCGGACCGTACCTGTAACTCCCCGACCAGGAAGGGCCCGGCAGCCGACGCTGCCGGGCCCTTCGTGTCGCCGAGGGAAAGTCGATGGTGGGAAACGTTCGTTCGGGTTCTTCTTCGTGAGTTTGGCCACGGCGTCCTGTCCGGTGGCCCTTCGGAGGCGGTGCCCGTTCCGTGACCGTAAGAGAAAGAAAGGTCGTGCGGGCGTTACAGCTGCTCTACGGCCGGTACACAGAATTTGCACGCCGAGACGTAGTACAGGTTTGATGGCCGGTCCGTCTCGGGCCGGTCCCCGGGCTCATCCCGGACCGGCGGCTTGCGCGAAGGCTGTAGCGTGGCCGACGGAGACCGTAACAACACCGCGCGCACCGCGGGCAGAAACGACGGCGAGGACCGATGGCACAGCAGCAGCGCGCTCAGGGCCCGTCCGACCCCGAGGCGACTGGCGGCGGAATGTCAGATGCGCCGGAGCTGTGGGGTAACGGCGGACTGGTGGGGGACGGCCGGTACCGGCTGACCCGCAGACTCGGTCGGGGCGGTATGGCCGAGGTGTTCGCGGCCGAGGACGTACGGCTCGGGCGCACCGTGGCGGTCAAACTGCTGCGCGCCGACCTCGCCGAGGACCCGACCTCCAAGGCCCGCTTCACGCGTGAGGCCCAGTCCGTGGCCGGCCTCAACCACCACGCGATCGTCGCCGTGTACGACTCCGGCGAGGACTTCGTCGGCGGTCAGTCCGTGCCGTACATCGTCATGGAGATCGTCGAGGGACGGACGATCCGGGACCTGCTGCTCAACGCCGAGGCGCCCGGGCCCGAGCAGGCCCTGATCATCGTCTCCGGGGTCCTTGAGGCGCTCGCCTACTCGCACCAGCACGGCATCGTGCACCGCGACATCAAGCCCGCCAACGTGATCATCACGCACAACGGCGCGGTCAAGGTGATGGACTTCGGCATCGCCCGCGCCCTGCACGGCGCGTCCACGACGATGACGCAGACCGGCATGGTCATGGGCACCCCGCAGTACCTCTCCCCGGAGCAGGCCCTCGGCAAGGCCGTCGACCACCGCTCCGACCTGTACGCCACGGGTTGTCTGCTGTACGAACTCCTCGCGCTCAGGCCGCCGTTCACCGGCGAGACCCCGCTCTCCGTCGTCTACCAGCACGTCCAGGACATCCCGACCCCTCCCTCGCAGGTCTCCAACGCCGTCCCGCCGGAGCTCGACGGCCTGGTCATGCGCTCGCTCGCCAAGGAGCCGGACGACCGCTTCCAGACGGCCGAGGAGATGCGCGGGCTCGTCCAGTACGGGCTCCAGATGCTGTACGACCAGGGCGGCCACACCGGCACCTGGAACACCGGCCCGGTGACGGCGCACGACGGCCGCGGCACGCCCGCCGCGGGCTTCGCGAGCACCAGTGTGCTGGCGCACCCCGGCGCCGCCTCCGGCACCACCCAGATCCCGCAGCAGATCCTGCCCTCCGGTTACGGCGGCGGGGACGAGGGCGGCTTCGAGGGACACGGCAACCGGGGCAGCGGCCGCGGCAAGCTGTGGATCCTCGCCGTCCTCGCGGTGATCGCCGTCGCGGCGGGCGTCGCCCTGGCGCTCAACAACGGTGGTGGAGGCGGCGGCGGTGGCGGCACCGGCAACTCCGTGTCGCCGACCACCTCGAAGACCACCGACGACCAGACGCCAAGCGAGACGCCGAGCGACGAGGCGACGAGCCAGGAGACCGACACCTCGACGGACGACAGCGGCAGCTCGGGCGGCTCCGGCTACACGCCGTCCTACACGCCGTCGTACACGCCCTCCTACACGCCTTCGCCCTCGGCGACGCAGCCGTCCGAGACGGCGACGCAGCCGTCCGACACGCCGGAGCCCACGGACACGGCGCCGCCCACGGACACGGCGGAGCCGACCGGCGGCGGTCTCGTAGGAGGCCCGGGCGGTGGCGACGGAGGCGACTCCTAGACCGACCGCGACGCCTCACGCGCGCGTGGCCCCGGAAACGGGCGCCACGCGCGCGTGCCGTTTCCGGGGCCCCGCGTCAGCCCGCGAACGCGTCGCACACCGCGTCGTACTCCCGTGTCCACCACACCACCAGCGCCGAGGCCGCCGGGAACTGGGGGTCCGCGCGGGTGTCGCCGCGCTCGTAGTGCCAGCGCAGCATCCAGAAGTCGTTGAGACGCTCCCACCACACGCGGTGCACGGCCGCCGCGAGTTCCGAGGGCGTGGCTCCCGCCGTACGCCGGTACGCGCGCGCGTAGGCCCGCACCTTCGGCAGGTCGAGCGTCCCCGCGGGCCGGACGAAGAAGATCGCGGCGGCGCGTACGGCCTCCTCGGCGCGGGGCTTCACGCCGAGCCGGTCCCAGTCGACGATCGCGGCGGGGGCGTCGCCCCGGTAGAGCAGGTTGAACGGGTGGAAGTCCCCGTGCACCCACCCCACCGGTCCGCTGTGCGGTGGCCGGCGCCCCACATGCTGTTCGAGCAGGGCCCGCCGCTCCAGCAGCCGGTGCCGTGCCAGCTCGTCGAAGGAGTCGGCGGGCCGGTGCCGGCGCACGCGCGCCAGGAGGTCGTCGATGAGGGCGAAGGTGGTGGCGGGGTCGGCACCGGCGTCGACGGGACCCGTGTCGACGGAACCCGCGTCGGAGTCCGCGACCTCGGTGGCCGGGTGACCGGCGTGCGGCTCTTCCGCGCGGACGCCGGCGGCCCGAGCGCGGGCATGGCACAGCGGTAGTGGGGTGCGGTGGTGCGGCGCGGTGGCCGGGGCGCCCGCGTCGCCTCGTACGCCCCCGTCTGCCCGCGCACTCTGCTCCGTCCCCGCACGCCCCTGCAGCGGCATGACCCGCTCCAGACTCGCGTGCACCATGCCCAGCAGTGCCCCGAGGCGGCCGCACTGGGCGGCGGTGAGCTGGGAGCCGTGGCGGTGGCGGCCCTCGATCCAGGGGTGGAGGGCGTAGGCGTGGCCCCCGACGACCGCGACCGTGCGGCCGTCCCGGGCGGGGAAGGGCGGGGCCACCGGGACACCCAGGGCGGCCAGGCGCTGGGTGGCGCGGTGCTGGCGGGCGATCGCCTCGGGGGCTGCCGTCTCGGGGTCGAAGTGGTGCTTGAGGAAGTAGCGCCCACGGGTCGTGCGGAGTCGGTAGCCGCGGTTGAGGAGACCTTGGTCGACGGGATCGCAGGCGAGGGCGGAGCCCGCGGCGTACTGGCGGAGGAGGGCGCCCAGCGGGGGCGCGTGAGGCATGAGGGGTGGTACAGGAGAGCGCGGCACGCGCCAGATGCTAGGGCACGACACAGGGCTGTGAGCTGGGCGTTGTCACAGGACGTCACAGATCGACACAGGGGGTCGGGCTCGGTCTGCTTCGGTCACGGGACGCCCTCCAGGAGGCTTTCCCCGCCGGACGATCTCATGTGGTCGAGGAGAAAAACCCTGATTTCTCCTTCTGGGCGCGGCCGGGAAGTCAGACACGGAAACTCTTCCGGTGACCTGGGTAGACGGGATAACGTGCCGTTGCTCCGGCCTCCTGCAAGGCTGTGACCAGCGCCGCTTCCACCCTTTCCCGATTTACTTGGAAATCCAAGCAAAATCGCAGGTCAAAGGGGGTTTCACAGAAATGTGACGCACTGGGTAACGTGATTCTTGCAGGGCGCTCGCCGGGGCACCTGTCACGCCTGTTCCGGCCGAGTGGCACCCACCCCGTGCACGGGGGTCGGGAACAGGTGAGCCGCACTGGTACACCCGGCAACCCCGGGGGCCGGACCGACGGAGGAGCACACGTGACCGTGGAGAGCACTGCCGCGCGCAAGCCGCGACGCAGCGCCGGGACGAGGAAGTCCCCGAGCACCAAGCCCGAACTGGTTCAGCTGCTGACGCCCGAGGGCAAGCGCGTCAAGGACGCCACGTACGACAAGTACGTCGCCGACATCACCCCCGAAGAGCTCCGCGGCCTCTACCGCGACATGGTGCTCACCCGCCGCTTCGACGCCGAGGCCACCTCCCTCCAGCGCCAGGGCGAACTGGGCCTGTGGGCCTCGCTGCTCGGCCAGGAGGCCGCCCAGATCGGCTCCGGCAGGGCCCTGCGCGACGACGACTACGTCTTCCCCACCTACCGCGAGCACGGCGTGGCCTGGTGCCGCGGGGTCGACCCGACCAACCTGCTCGGCATGTTCCGCGGGGTGAACAACGGCGGCTGGGACCCGAACAGCAACAACTTCCACCTCTACACCATCGTCATCGGCTCCCAGACGCTGCACGCCACGGGCTACGCGATGGGCATCGCCAAGGACGGCGCCGACTCCGCGGTCATCGCCTACTTCGGCGACGGCGCCTCCAGCCAGGGCGACGTGGCTGAATCGTTCACCTTCTCCGCGGTCTACAACGCCCCGGTCGTGTTCTTCTGCCAGAACAACCAGTGGGCCATCTCCGAGCCGACCGAGAAGCAGACCCGCGTCCCGCTCTACCAGCGCGCGCAGGGCTTCGGCTTCCCCGGCGTACGGGTCGACGGCAACGACGTGCTCGCGTCGCTGGCCGTCACCAAGTGGGCGCTGGAGCGGGCCCGCGCGGGCGAGGGGCCGACGCTCGTCGAGGCGTACACCTACCGGATGGGCGCCCACACCACCTCCGACGACCCGAGCAAGTACCGGGCCGACGAGGAGCGCGAGGCGTGGGAGGCGAAGGACCCGATCCTGCGCCTTCGCCGGTATTTGGAGGCCGCAAACCACGCGGACGAGGGATTCTTCGCGGAACTGGAGACCGAGTCCGAGGCGTTGGGCAGGCGAGTGCGTGAGGCGGTCCGTGCGATGCCGGACCCGGACCGTTTCGCCATCTTCGAGCACGCGTATGCGGACGGGCATGCGCTGGTCGACGAGGAGCGGGCCGGTTTCGCCGCCTACCAGGCGTCGTTCGCGGATGGGGAAGGGGCCTGATCATGGCAGTGGAAAAGATGGCTCTCGCCAAGGCGATCAACGAATCGCTCCGGCGCGCCCTGGACACCGACCCCAAGGTCCTCGTCATGGGCGAGGACGTCGGCAAGCTCGGCGGCGTCTTCCGGGTGACCGACGGACTGCAGAAGGACTTCGGCGAGGACCGGGTCATCGACACCCCGCTCGCGGAGTCCGGCATCGTTGGCACGGCGATCGGCCTGGCCCTGCGCGGCTACCGGCCGGTGGTGGAGATCCAGTTCGACGGATTCGTGTTCCCGGCCTACGACCAGATCGTCACGCAGCTGGCGAAGATGCACGCGCGGTCGCTGGGCAAGGTCAAGATGCCGGTGGTCGTGCGGATCCCCTACGGCGGCGGCATCGGCGCGGTGGAGCACCACTCGGAGTCCCCGGAGTCGCTGTTCGCGCACGTGGCGGGGTTGAAGGTGGTCTCGCCGTCGAACGCGTCGGACGCGTACTGGATGATGCAGCAGGCCATCCAGAGCGACGACCCGGTGATCTTCTTCGAGCCCAAGCGGCGCTACTGGGACAAGGGCGAGGTCAACACCGAGGCGATCCCCGGCCCGCTGCACAAGGCGCGGACGGTCCGTGAGGGCACCGATCTGACGCTGGTCGCCTACGGCCCGATGGTCAAGCTGTGCCAGGAGGTCGCGAACGCGGCCGCCGAGGAGGGCAAGAACCTGGAGGTGCTGGACCTGCGCTCGGTCTCGCCGCTGGACTTCGACGCCATCCAGGCCTCGGTGGAGAAGACGCGGCGGGTGGTGGTGGTGCACGAGGCGCCGGTGTTCTTCGGCTCCGGCGCGGAGATCGCGGCCCGGATCACCGAGCGGTGTTTCTACCACCTGGAGGCGCCCGTGCTGCGGGTCGGCGGCTACCACGCCCCCTACCCGCCGGCGCGCCTGGAGGAGGAGTACCTGCCGAGTCTGGACCGGGTACTGGATGCCGTCGACCGCTCGCTGGCGTACTGAGGAGAGGGCCGTGACGACGATGACGGATGCGTCCGTACGCGAGTTCAAGATGCCTGATGTGGGCGAGGGTCTGACCGAGGCCGAGATCCTCAAGTGGTACGTCCAGGTCGGCGACACGGTCACCGACGGGCAGGTGGTGTGCGAGGTGGAGACGGCCAAGGCGGCCGTCGAACTGCCCATCCCCTACGACGGGGTGGTGCGCGACCTGCGCTTCCCCGAGGGCACCACGGTCGACGTGGGCACGTCGATCATCGCGATCGACGTGAGCGGCAAGGCGCCCGCGGAGGCGCCGGCCGAGGCTCCCGAAGCCCCCGCGGCCGCCGCCACCGCCGCTGACACCGCCCCTGAGAAGAAGCCGGAGGGCCGCCAGCCGGTCCTGGTCGGCTACGGCGTGGCCGCCTCCTCCACCAAGCGGCGTCCCCGCAAGGGGCCCGAGGTGCCGGTCCAGCAGGCGTCGGTGTCGATCCAGACCGAGCTGAACGGCCACGGGCCGGCCCCCGCGGACCCGGCGCCCACCGCGCCGGCCGTCCTCGCGGCCGCCGCCGGGCAGTCCCGCCCACTGGCCAAGCCCCCCGTCCGCAAGCTGGCCAAGGACCTGGGCGTCGACCTCACCACGGTGATCCCGTCCGGCCCGGACGGCATCATCACCCGCGAGGACGTCCACGCGGCGGTCACCGCGACCGAGACGCCGGTGCCCGCGCCCGTGGTGCCCCAGGCCCAGGCTCAGGCCCCAGTCACCGTCCCGGCTGCGCCCGCCGCCTCCTACGACGCGGCCCGCGAGACCCGTATCCCCGTCAAGGGCGTCCGCAAGGCCACCGCCCAGGCGATGGTCGGCTCGGCCTTCACCGCCCCGCACGTCACCGAGTTCGTGACGGTGGACGTCACCCGGACCCTCAAGCTCGTCGAGGACCTCAAGCAGGACAAGGACTTCACGGGCCTGCGGGTCAATCCGCTCCTGCTGATCGCCAAGGCCCTCCTGGTCGCCATCAAGCGCAACCCGGACATCAACGCCTCCTGGGACGAGACGAACCAGGAGATCGTCCTCAAGCACTACGTCAACCTCGGCATCGCCGCGGCCACCCCGCGCGGCCTGATCGTCCCGAACGTCAAGGACGCCCACGCCAAGACGCTGCCCCAACTCGCCCAGGAGCTGGGCGAACTGGTGACCACCGCCAAGGAAGGCCGCACCAGCCCCACCGCCATGCAGGGCGGCACGGTCACCATCACCAACGTCGGCGTCTTCGGCGTTGACACCGGCACCCCCATCCTGCCGCCAGGCGAATCCGCGATCCTCGCCGTCGGCGCGATCAAGCTCCAGCCCTGGGTCCACAAGGGCAAGGTCAAGCCCCGCCAGGTCACCACCCTGGCGCTGAGCTTCGACCACCGGCTGATCGACGGGGAGTTGGGCTCCAAGGCCCTCGCCGACGTGGCGGCGATCCTGGAACAGCCGAAGAAACTGATCACCTGGGCGTGACCCCGCGCGGTGGACCAGTCGTCCCGCACTGAAGGGACGGCCGCACGCTCTGTGTGCGGCCGTCCCTTCATGACGAAGGGGCCCGCCGGTGGTGCCGTGGCAGGCCCCTTCTGAGGTGCGGAGATCAGCCGATCGTCGCGAAGCCGTAGGTGAGGAGCTTCTTCGCGTCCGCCTCGCGCTGGGCGATCGAGGTGGAGGCGAGGACCGTGCCGATGACGGTCTTGCCGTTGCGGGTGGCGGCGAAGACGAGGCAGTACTTGGCCTCGGGGCCGGAGCCGGTCTTCACGCCGATGGTGCCGCTGTAGCTGCTGAGCAGGCCGTTGGTGTTGGTCCACGCCGCCATCGTGCGGGTGGAGCCCGTCTTGGTGATGGTCTTCGCCGTGTACTTCTTCGTCTTCACGACCGTGCGGAACGTGGAGTTCTTCATCGCGCTGCTGGCGATCTTCGTCAGGTCGCGCGGAGTCGAGTAGTTGTTGCCGTTGCCGATGCCGTCGAACGAGTCGAACTTCGTGTTCCGCAGGCCGAGGTCCGTGGCGGCCTTGTTCATCTTGCTGATGAACGACTTCACGCGTGCGGCACGCGTCGAGCCGGTGCCGTAGGTGTCGGCGAGCGCGTACGCGGCGTCGCAGCCCGAGGGCAGCATCAGGCCGTACAGCAGCTGACGGACGGTGACCTTGTCGCCGACGATGAGGTGGGCCTGCGAGGCGTTGTTCGCGACGACGTAGTCGCTGTACGCCTTCTGGATCGTGACCTTCTTGTCCAGGTTCAGGTTCGACTGCGCGAGCACGACCTTCGCGGTCATGATCTTGGTGGTGGAGCCCGTGGAACGCTTGGTGTCCGCCGCCTTGGTGTACAGCGTCTTCGCGGTGGCGTTGTTCATGACGTAGCCGCCCTTGGCCACGATCGAGGGCGCGGTGGCGGCCTGCGCGGGCGCGGCGGCCAGGGCGCCGGTCGCGAGCATGGCGCCCGCGGTGATGCTGACCGCGGTGGCTCTGCGGATACGGCTGCCCTTGGTGCCGGTGATGGCGGTAATCAACTGAAATACCCCGATTATGTTGAATGCCCCTGAGGTGCGGCCGAGTTGAGGGGGAGAAAGGGGGCCGCACGCATGAGACACGTATGTAGCACGAATGGTTGTGGGGTGAAGCGGCCGGGGGTGCCTTCTGTGACACCGTTGGTACACAGGTCCGCATGTTGGACGCATGCTCCATGCGTACGTGTTGTATCTATGCTGTCGGCATGAGTCTGGCCGTGAAACAGCCTCCCGCCGCCGACCGCGTCTACGCCCACGTCAAGCAGGCTGTCCTGGACCGCCGTTACGAGGGCGGGACCCTGCTCACCGAGGGCGAGCTCGCCGAGGCCGTCGGGGTTTCCCGCACTCCCGTTCGAGAAGCGCTGCTCCGCCTTGAGGTCGAGGGGCTGATCAAGCTTTACCCGAAAAAGGGGGCGCTGGTCCTGCCCGTCTCCGCCCAGGAGATCGCCGACGTCGTCGAGACCCGCCAGCTCGTCGAGGGACACGCCGCCCGCAAGGCCGTACCCGCGTCGCCCCGGCTCATCGCGCGCCTGGAGGAACTGCTCGCGCGGCAGAAGGAGCAGGCCGCCGCCGGGGACCTGGCCGGCGCCGCCGTCACCGACCGCTGTTTCCACGCCGAGATCGTGCGCAGCGGCGGCAACGAGATTCTGAACCGGCTCTACGACCAGCTCCGCGACCGCCAGCTCAGGATGGGCGTCGCCGTCATGCACGCCCACCCGGACCGCATCACCAAGACCCTCGTCGAGCACGAGCAGATCCTCCGGGCACTGCGCTCCGGCGACGCGGAGGCGGTCGTAGGCCTGATTCACGGGCATGTCGAGTGGTTCTCCCACCTCGCCCGGGGTGAGGTCCGATGAACAGGTCCGCTCTTCCGGGTGACCCTCCGGGCGGCAGGCGCGCGATGGCCGTGTGGGGCATCGGCGTCTCCGTCTACTTCGTCGCGGTCATCTTCCGCACGTCCCTCGGGGTCGCCGGCCTGGATGCGGCCGACCGCTTCCATGTGAACGCCTCGGCCCTGTCGACCTTCTCGATCCTCCAGCTCCTCGTCTACGCCGGCATGCAGATACCCGTCGGGCTGCTCGTCGACCGGCTCGGCACCAAGAAGGTGCTGACGCTCGGCGTGGTGCTCTTCACGGCGGGGCAGCTCGGCTTCGCGTTCTCACCGTCGTACGGCACCGCTCTCGCCTCCCGCGCCCTGCTCGGCTGCGGCGACGCGATGACCTTCATCAGCGTGCTGCGCCTCGGCAGCCGCTGGTTCCCGGCCCGGCGGGGACCGCTGGTCGCGCAGCTCGCCGGACTCGCCGGCATGGCGGGCAACCTGGTCTCCACCCTGGTGCTGGCCCGGCTGCTGCACGGCATCGGCTGGACGCCCGCGTTCGCGGGCAGCTCGCTCGCGGGCGTCGTGGTGCTGGTGCTGCTGCTCCTCTTCCTCAAGGACCACCCCGAGGGGCACGAACCGGAGCCGTTCCCGCACCGGGGCGCGGCCTATGTACGGCGGCAGATCGCCGCGTCCTGGCGGGAGCCCGGCACCCGGCTCGGGCTGTGGGTGCACTTCACGACCCAGTTCCCGGCGATGGTGTTCCTGCTGCTGTGGGGCCTGCCGTTCCTCGTCGAGGCGCAGGGACTGTCCCGGGCGGTGGCGGGCGAACTGCTCACGCTCGTCGTGCTGTCCAACATGGTCGTCGGCCTGGTCTACGGCCAGGTCGTCGCCCGGCACCACGGGGCGCGGCTGCCGCTCGCGCTCGGGACCGTGGGGGCGACGGCGCTGCTGTGGGCGGCCACGCTGGTCTACCCCGGCGAGCGGGCGCCGATGTGGCTGCTGGTCGTGCTGTGCGTGGTGCTCGGCTCGTGCGGTCCCGCGTCGATGCTCGGCTTCGACTTCGCGCGGCCGGCCAACCCGCCCGAGCGGCAGGGCACCGCGTCCGGCATCACCAACATGGGCGGGTTCGTCGCGTCGATGACCACCCTGTTCGCCGTCGGTGTGCTCCTGGACGCGACCGACGACAACTACAGCGTCGCCTTCTCCTCCGTCTTCGTGCTCCAGGCGCTCGGCGTCAGCCAGATCCTGCGGCTGCGCGGGCGGGCGGCCCGGCGGGAGCGCGAGCGGCTGGTGGCGAGCCGGGTGGAGACGGTCCACGTGCCCGCCTGAACACGTGTCAGCGGACCTGGACGAGCGCGCGGCAGGCGGGCCGGCCGAGAGCGGGAACGGTCCCGGCCGCACCCGTCCGCTAGCGCGTCACCGTGAAGTTCCGCAGGATCGCCGACGTCAGTTCCGGGTCGCCCTCCGCCTTCACCCGGTCCGCCGCCGCCTCCACGCTCACGCGGCCGCAGGCCAGGCGGACGTAGGTCTCCCAGTCGAGGCTGAGGGCGGCGGCCGGGCCGAGCGCGGGCGCGGTCTCCAGAGTGCCGCGCCCCTGGATGTCGACGCGGATGGTGCGCAGGAACTCGACGGGCCCGTGGACGTCGAACACGATCGCCGAACTGCGGGGCGCGTCCGCCTTGACGGCCACTATGTCGGGGAGCGCGTCGAGCAGGACGTCACGGGCGATGTGCGCGCCGGGGGAGTCGAGGTTGCCGGGCCGGCCGAGAGCGGTACGCAGGTCCTGCTCGTGCACCCAGACGTTGAAGGCGTGCTGACGCATGGCATCCGCGAGGGTCAGCTCGGTGCCGAGCGGGCCGCGTACCTTCGTGCCGGGGTCGCGGGACTCGTTGCGCAGCTGGCGGTTGCGGCGGATGACGACGTACTCCAGCTCGGAGGTCATCTCCGGTGCCGTGTGGTGGCGGCGGACGTCGACCTGCATCTCCATGTACCGCTGGGACTCGTTGGTGACGTGGTAGAGGTCGCGCGGCAGTGAGTGGATGGGGCGCGGGTCGCCCAGCATCTCGCAGTCCAGGCCGATGACATGGGACACCACGTCCCGCACCGACCAGCCCGGGCACGGGGTCCGGCGGTTCCACTCTCCCTCCACGAGGGGGGTCACCAGCTCGGATATCGCTTCGATGGAGTGGGTCCAGGCGTCGGCGTAGGGCTGGAGGGTGGGATGCAGACTCACGGAACGGGACCCCTCGGCGGTCGGAGCACGGGCTGGTGATGGCGGCGTTGCCAGTGGAGGTGGTGGCTGTCGGCGGGTGTCTTGGAACGCTAAGTTACGCTGCTGTGAGGCACCCCGGCAGTGCTTTCGTGTGACGATCGTAGGCCCGTAAGGGACGGCCCGAATGCCAGGACGGTGGTAGTGTGCGCGCCTCTCTGATCCAGATCGCCGTGGATGAGGACGAATCGGTCGAAACGCGTCGCCTTCGCGTGGCGTCACTGGTACGCGAACAGGCCGGAGCCGACCTCGTCGTGCTGCCCGAGCTGTGGACCACCGGGGCGTTCGCCTTCGAGGAGTTCGCCGGCCAGGCCGAACCACTGGAAGGGCCGACCCACGAGGTCATGGCGAAGGCCGCGAGCGACGCGGGCGTCTGGCTGCACGCGGGCTCGATCCCCGAGCGGACCCCGGACGGCACCCTCTACAACACCTCCCTCCTCTTCTCCCCCTCCGGCGAACGCGCCGCCTCCTACCGCAAGATCCACCGCTTCGGCTTCGACAAGGGCGAGGCCGTCCTGATGGGCCGGGGCGAGGACCTGGTGACGGTCCGTCTGCCCGAGACGACCCTCGGCGTCGCCACCTGCTACGACCTCCGTTTCCCCGAACTCTTCCGCGGTCTCGTCGACGCGGGCGCCGAGACCCTGGTGATCCCGGCGGGCTGGCCGGAGCGCCGCCGGGAGCACTGGACGCTGCTGGCCCGGGCACGGGCGGTCGAGAACCAGGCGTTCGTGCTCGCTTGTGGAACGGCCGGGACGCACGCGCGAGTTCCACAGGCCGGTCACTCGATCGTGGTGGATCCATGGGGCCAGGTCCTCGCGGAGGCGGGCGCCGCCGAGGAGGTCCTCACCGTGGAGTTCGACCCCGGGAAGGTGGCCGTGACCAGGGAACAGTTCCCGGCCCTGAAGGACCGGGTGCTCTGAATCCCCCGTCGCCGCGTCAGCCGCCCCCGCCCGCCGCGTCAGTCGTCCTCCCGCTCCTTCTCCGCGAGGTGGATCACGCACACCGCCACCGCGATGAGCAGCGCCGGGTCCGCGTCGTCCCGGACGATGTCGACGCCGTAGGTCTCCCGGACGTGCAGCCAGCGCCGCGAGACCACCGCGAGCAGCTCACCGTCGTACTCGACGGCGAACTCCCGGTCGAGGATCTTGCCGCTGACGTCGAGTTCGGTGCTGCCGTCGGCGAGGGCCACCCGGTAGTGGTTGCGCAGCAGCGACAGGCGTTTCTTCTTGATCGTCGCCAGCGGCTCGCCGTCCCGCTCGATCACCATCGTGTCGCGCAGCGCGAACATCTTCTGGTGGATGTCGATCAGGACCCGCCCCTGGGTGTCCTTCAGCTCGAAGGTGTCCCGGACCCGCATGGCCTTGCCGTCGACGAGGAAGACCTTGTTGCCCCGGTCGTCCTCGATCCAGTAGTCGTCACCGATGCCGAGCAGCCGGTCGCGTACGAGGAATCTCATGCCGTTACCGCTTCCCCGGCGCCGGTCCCGAAACGCCGCCGATAGGCCGACGGGCTGAGTCCCGTCTCGCGCCGCACGCGCGAGCGAAGGTTCGCGGCCGTCCCCAGACCGCTCCTCGCGGCCACCACGTCCAGCCGCTCCTCCCCGCGCTCGATGAGCCGGCACGCGAGCGCCACCCGCTCTCCCGTCAGCCAGGCCAGCGGGGTCGTCCCGAGCTGCGCCTGGAAACGGCGGTGCAGGGTCGCGGGGGAGACGGCCGCGCGGGCCGCCAGGGCGGCGACGGTCAGCGGCTCCCCCAGCCGCTCCTGCGCCCACGCGAGCAGCGGGCCCAGCGACTCGTCCCGTACGTCGGGCACGGGCCGCTCCACGAACTGCCGCTGGCCGCCGTCGCGGTGGGCGGCGAAGACCAGTCTGCGGGAGACGTGGTTGGCGATCTCGGCGCCGTGGTCCCGTCGCACGAGGTGCAGCCCCAGGTCGAGCGCCGAGGCGCTGCCGGACGCGGTGAGGACGTCGCCGTCGTCGACGAAGAGGACGTCGGGTTCGAGCCGGACGCGCGGGAAGCGGGCCCGGAACGAGTCGGCCCACATCCAGTGACAGGACGCCCGCCGCCCCTCCAGCAACCCGGCCTCCGCCAGGGTGAAGGCGCCCGAGCAGAAGCCGACGAGCCGGGCGCCACGCGCGTGTGCCCGTCGTACGGCATCCAGCACGCGGGGCGAGCGCGGGGTGTCGGTGTCGGGCCGGTTCGGCACGATGAGCGTGTCCGCCTCGTCCGCCGCCTCCAGCCCCGCGACACCGGTGAGTGTGAAGAAGCCGTCCCGCATACGGGTGTTCGGCTCGGCGGCGCACAGGGTGAAGTCGTACAGCTCCCGCCCCAGTTCCGGCCGCCGCAGTCCGAAGATCTCGATGGCGCAGCTCATCTCGAACGGATTCGAGTTCTCGTCCACCACCAGGACGACACGATGAGAGGATTCTTGCGGCATGTGCGATTCCTAGCACTCGTACGCCGCCGGGGCCATCCCGCACGATGACGCCATGGCAACCGAACCCGTCTCCCTGCCCGCCGCCCTCGCGTCCTTCACCGAGCAGTGGAGCCCCCGCATCGTCACCGCCGTCAACGACTACGACGTCCGCGTCACGCACGTCGAGGGCGAGCATCTGTGGCACGTGCACGCCGACACCGACGAGTTCTTCCTGGTCCTCGACGGCGAACTGCACATCTCGCTGCGCGAACCGGCCGGCGAGCGCACGGTAGTCCTGCCGAAGTCCTCCGTCTTCACCGTCCCGCGAGGCGTCGAGCACAAGCCGTACGCCCCCGTCCCCACCGACATCCTCCTCCTCGAACCGACCGGCACCTCCACGGTCGGCGACCGCCACGAGGAGGTCCCCGACCACGTGGACGTGACGACGGGTCACGCGCTGGGGTGACTGTCGGTGCCGGGTGGCACTCTTGATCCATGAGCGGTTCCGCACCCCGTCGCGTCCGTGTCCGAGCCCCCGAGCTGATCGGCGAGGGCGGCTGGCTGAACACGGACGGGAAGCAGTACACCCTCGCCGACCTGCGGGGTCGCATCGTCATCCTCGAGTTCTGGACCTTTTGTTGTGTGAACTGCCTGCACGTCCTCGACGAGCTCAGAGAGCTGGAGGAGAAGCACTGCGACACCGTCGTGGTGATCGGGGTGCACTC
The DNA here is from genome assembly GCF_049739545.1 of Streptomyces sp. SLBN-8D4. NCBI lineage: Bacteria > Bacillati > Actinomycetota > Actinomycetes > Kitasatosporales > Streptomycetaceae > Streptomyces > Streptomyces sp. SLBN-8D4. Next base: position 4,828,766 of record NZ_JBMGQC010000001.1, on the reverse strand, counting down.
GCCGAAGTTCGCGCACGAGGCGGAGCACGCGGCGGTGGCGGACGCCGTCGAGCGGTACGGCGTCGGGCATCCCGTCCTCGACGACCCGGAGCTCGCGACCTGGAAGCAGTACGCGGTCCGTGCCTGGCCGACGCTCGTGGTGATCGACCCGGAGGGGTATGTGGTCGCGCAGCATGCCGGTGAGGGGCATGTGCGTCGAGTCGGCCCGGCACCGGCTGACCCGGCTCAGGCTGCCCGAGGAGGCCGTACGCGTCGAGTCGACGGCCCACCGCACCCGGCGCGCGGCCACCGAAGTGGCTCCGGGCAGGCTTCGGTTGGACGTGGTCTTCCAGGCCCCGGCGGGCCAGAAGCCGGACACCGGATACGGCCCCTCGACCCGCCTCCTGGTCTCCGCCACCCCGCCCGAACTGCTGAAAGACGGCGAGGGTGCGGGAACAGAGCTGTTCCGCACCCTCGACCTGAACCCCGCGATCGAGCAGGGCGTCCTGCACATCTCGGCCATGGCCGCGTCCTGCGACGACGACCCGGCGAACGAGTACCCGGCCTGTCACGTCCACCAGCAGGACTGGGGAGTCCCGGTCCGTCTGACACCGTCGGGGACGGACCGGCTTCCACTGATCCTCGCCGGGATGGACGAGAGCTCGTAGGACCCCTACCGCCTGCGCGGAACCAACTTGAACAGCGCCACCCCCGCCGCCACCAAGGTCGTGGCGGTCACCAGCATCGCCATGCTGTTCAGCCACAAACCGGTCGCGGCCAGCGTGGCGCCTCCGGCACCGGTCGTGCCGGCACCGATCACTCTTCCGTACATGCGCTTTTCTCCTATGAGGGGTACATACCGAGGGTCACGTCGCCACCCACTTCTCCTCGCTGCGGCGCAACAGGCCCCACAGCGAGGTGAAGTAGACGGCGTGCTGGAAAAGGTCGTAGAGCATCTCCGGCACCATGAGCGCCGCCACCAGAACGGCACGTGGTCCCGCCCGGCGCACGGAGACCGTCTTCTCGACCACGAAGACGAGCCCGATCGCGGTCCAGAAGGGGGAGAAGCCGGGCCAGCCGTACAGGGTGGTGTAGGTGACCATGTAGGTCAGGTAGACCAGGAAGGACAGCGCGCCGAAGCCCATGAGGAACTGCTGCACGAAGTAGCGGGCGGTGACGCGGGTCCAGCCGTAGTCGCGCAGGTTCTCCAGGGCTCCGCGCTGCCAGCGCAGCCGTTGGTGCCACAGCTTGCCCAGGGTGGGCATGACCTCGGTGGTGACCGCGCAGCCGGCCGGGGACATGGCCCGGTAGCCGAGGGTCTTGACCGCCTTGGTCATCTCGTCGTCCTCGGTGAGCGAGGCGAGACTGTAGTAGGCGTGGCCGCCGCCGATCAGTCCGTCGCGGCGGGCGACGCGCACCTCGCGCAGGACGCGGGCGCGGAACATGGTGCCGGTGCCTGTGAGGACCTGGGCCTTGCCGCCGGTGCGCTCCAGTTCCCAGGCGTAGCGGTGGAACTCCATGCGCTGGAGCAGTCCGAGCAGTCCGCCGCCGTCCTCGCCGTAGAAGACCCCGCCGACGGCACCGACCTTGCGGTTGAAGGTGCCCATCGCCGTCTCGCTGAACGAGGGGTTGAGCACGGTGTCGGCGTCCTGGACCAGCAGCAGGTCGCGGTCCTCGAGATGGGGCAGCACCCAGGCGATGGCCTGATTGAGGGCGCCGGCCTTCTTGTGCGTGTTGCCCTCGGTGGCGAAGACCCGGGCGCCGTGCGCGACGGCGATCTCGGCGGTGGCGTCGGTGCAGTTGTCGGCGACCACCACGATCAGGTCGGGGCGCCGGGTCTGCCGCCACAGGCCCTGGATCGCGTCGGCGATGCGGTCCTGTTCGTTGTGGGCCGGTATCAGCGCCACCAGGCGCAGCGGGAGGTCGAGTTCGTCGGGGGCGGCGTGGGCGCGGCGAGCGGCGTGCCGGTGGGGGCGCGCTGATCTCGGATCGGGCGCCACGACGGTTGTCGTGGGGTGGAGCACGGGGAGCCCCCGGGTGTGCTGGTGGTTCACGCCCGGCACTGCAGACCCCCCGGGCTCTCAAGGATCCCGAGTTTTCACTATTTCCACACAAGCGGACAAGACAACTGTGATCACGGAATGCTCACAGTTGTCTCTGGACGCCCTGTGCGTCCGTCGTCCCGCTCGATGTCCCTTACGCGCTGTATTCGTCCGCGCGCCAAATCTGTCCATACGCCGTATCCGTCTACACGCCGTATCCGTCGGAGTATCCGTCCCGGCGCTCCTCCACGACCGTCGACGTGGTGGGCGGTACCACCACACGCCGACGCCGGGCGATGCTGCTGAACGTCGTCACGCCGATCAGTCCCACGATCATCAGGATCACACCGACCAGGTCGAGGTTGACCCCCTGCATGTGCCAGTCGGTGGCGAACGTGAGGATTGCTCCCACGGCGATGAGGATGATGCACCCGCCGAGGCCCATGAGTGTCGCCTCCCTGTCCGGTCCGGTAGTTCCGGCCCGGACCTCCGGGTACCCCCACTTCGCGCGAACTACCCCTCCAGGAACGCGACCAGAGCGTTCGCCAGCAGATGCGGGTCGTCCGCGCCGCACAACTCCCGCACGCTGTGCATCGACAGGATCGCCACGCCGATGTCGACGGTCTTGATGCCGTGCCGGGCCGCGGTGATCGGGCCGATGGTCGTGCCGCAGGGCATGGAGTTGTTGGACACGAAGGACTGGAAGGGCACGTCCGCCCGCTCACAGGCGGCGGCCCACACGGCACGGCCCGAACCGTCCGTGGCGTAGCGGTTGTTGACGTTGACCTTCAGGATCGGGCCGCCGTTGACCCGCGGGTGGTGCGTCGGATCGTGCCGCTCCGCGTAGTTGGGGTGCACGGCGTGCCCGGTGTCGGAGGACAGACAGACCGTCCCCGCGAAGGCCCGCGCCCGGTCCTCGTACGACCCGCCGCGCGCGAACACCGACCGCTCCAGGACCCCGCCGAGCAGCGGCCCGTCCGCGCCGGTGTCCGACTGCGAGCCGTTCTCCTCGTGGTCGAAGGCGGCGAGCACGGGGATGGACGACGGCTCCGAGCCGCTCGACACCGCGGCCAGGGCGGCCACCCCCGCGTGCACGGACAGCAGGTTGTCCATTCGCGGGCCGGCCACCAGCTCCTTGTCCCGGCCCAGGTAGGAGGGCGCCTCCACGGAGTGCGTCATCAGGTCCCAGCCGGTCACCTCGCCCGCGCCGAGGCCCAGTTCCTCGGCCAGGAAGGCGATCAGGTCGCCGTCGCGCACGTCGTTGCCGAGGCCCCAGACGGGCTGCAGGTGGCGCTGCTTGTCGAGCTTGAGCCCGTCCGACGACACCGCGCGGTCCAGGTGGATCGCGAGCTGGGGCACTCTCAGCAGCGGCCGGTCCACGTTCACCAGCCGTGTCGAACCGTCCCGCAGGGTCAGCCGGCCGGCCAGCCCCAGGTCACGGTCGAGCCAGGAGTTCATCAGGGGACCGCCGTAGATCTCCACGGCGACCTGGCGCCAGCCGTGCGCGCCGCTGTCCGGCTGCGGCTTGACCCGCAGGTTCGGGGAGTCCGTGTGCGCGCCGACGATGCGGTACGGCGTGTGGGGCGCCGTGCCCTCGGGGACGTACCAGGCGATGATCGCGCCGCCGCGCAGCACGTACTTGCCACCGCTCGACCCCTCCCAGGCGTCCGTCTCCGAGACCTGGCGGAAGCCTGCCTTCTCCAGCCGCTCGGCGGCGTTCGCCACGGCGTGGTACGGCGTGGGGCTCGCCGCCAGGAAGGTCATGAGGTCGTCGGTGTGGCCGCGGTCGAAGCGGTGGGGTGCGCTCATGGGGTTCACCTTAACGACGTACGAGAGCCCGCTCCGGCGATGGGAGCGGGCTCTCGTGAGGTGGGTGTGCAGCTGTACAGGTGTGTCCTAGAACGCGGCCTCGTCCAGCTCCATCAGGTCCAGCTCGACGCCCTCGGCGACCTTGCGGGCCAGGGTCACGCCGGGCAGGACGTTGGCCGCGAAGAACTTCGCGGCAGCGATCTTGCCGGTGTAGAACGCCTTGTCCTTGGCGGAGGCGGTCTCCAGCTTCTCGGCGGCGATCGCGGCGCCCTTGAGGAGCAGGTAGCCGACGACCACGTCACCCGAGGCCATCAGCAGGCGGGTGGTGTTCAGGCCCACCTTGTAGATGTTCTTGACGTCCTGCTCGGTGGCCGCGAGGTCGGTCAGCATCAGACCGACGATGGCCTCCAGCTCGACGGCCGCCTTGGCGAGGTGCTCGCGGGCGTCCGCGAGGTCCTCGCCGCCGGTGCCGAGGGCGAGGAACTTCTTGATGTCCTCGGCGAGCGAGTTCAGCGCGCTGCCCTGGTTGCGGACGATCTTCCGGAAGAAGAAGTCCTGGCCCTGGATCGCGGTGGTGCCCTCGTACAGGGTGTCGATCTTGGAGTCCCGGATGTACTGCTCGATCGGGTACTCCTGCAGGAAGCCGGAGCCGCCGAAGGTCTGCAGGGACTGGGCGAGCAGCTCGTAGGCCTTCTCGGAGCCGTAGCCCTTCACGATCGGCAGGAGCAGGTCGTTGAGGGCGTTCTCGACGGAGACGTCCTCGCCGTTCGCCTCCTTGACCTGGATCTCGTCCTGGACGGCCGCGGTGTACATCACCAGGGCGCGCATGCCCTCCGCGTACGCCTTCTGCGTCATCAGCGAGCGGCGTACGTCGGGGTGGTGGGTGATGGTGACCTTGGGCGCGGTCTTGTCCATGAAGTTGGCCAGGTCCGGACCCTGGACGCGCTCCTTGGCGTACTCCAGCGCGTTGAGGTAGCCGGTGGAGAGCGTGGAGATCGCCTTCGTGCCGACCATCATGCGGGCGAACTCGATGATGCGGAACATCTGGCGGATGCCGTCGTGCTTGTCGCCGATGAGCCAGCCCTTGGCGGGGTGGCGGTCGCCGAAGGTCATCTCGCAGGTGTTGGAGGCCTTCAGGCCCATCTTGTGCTCGACGTTGGTGGCGTACACGCCGTTGCGCTCGCCCAGCTCGCCGGTCTCGAAGTCGAACAGGTACTTGGGCACGAGGAAGAGGGACAGCCCCTTGGTGCCGGCACCGGCGCCTTCGGGCCGCGCGAGCACGTAGTGGAGGATGTTCTCCTCCATGTCGTGCTCACCGGACGTGATGAAGCGCTTGACGCCCTCGATGTGCCAGGAGCCGTCCTCCTGCTGGACCGCCTTGGTGCGGCCGGCGCCCACGTCCGAGCCGGCGTCCGGCTCGGTGAGGACCATGGTGGAGCCCCACTGCTTGTCCACGGCGATCTTCGCGATGTGCTTCTGGACGTCGTTGCCCTCGTCGAAGAGGATGCCCGCGAAGGCCGGGCCGGAGGAGTACATCCACACGGCCGGGTTGGCGCCGAGGATCAGCTCCGCGTAGGCCCAGATGAGGGAGCGGGGCGCGGTGGTGCCGCCGATCTCCTCGGGCAGGCCCAGCCGCCAGTACTCGGAGTCCATGAACGCCTTGTAGCTCTTCTTGAAGGACGCCGGGACCGGCGCGGTGTTCGTCTCGGGGTCGAAGACCGGCGGGTTGCGGTCGGCGTCCGCGAAGGACTCCGCCAGCTCGTTCTCCGAGAGGCGGGTCAGCTCCTCCAGGATGCTCTTCGCGGTGTCGACGTCCATCTCCGCGAAGGGCCCGGTGCCGTACAGCTTGTCGCGCCCGAGTACTTCGAAGAGGTTGAACTCGATGTCGCGCAGATTCGACTTGTAGTGCCCCATGGCGACGGCTCCGTTAAGAGTTCGGCGAGGCACTTGGTTCCTCGCGCTAGTTCACGTACCAACAAGTAGCTACGATGATGCTACCCGTCGGTAATAAGTCGCAACCCCGAACCGGCCATCTGTGACGGTTCACACCGCGATGGTCAGCGTGGCGTTGTACCCCTCCTCCACGCTCCCCCTCACCGTCGCGAGCTGCTGGTCGTGCCCGTCACGGAAGACACTGTCCGACTCCAGCGAGAGCCGGCCGAGATTGTCCACGCTCCGCTCGTAGCCCGCGGTCGCGTACACCGTCTCGCAGACGTCCTTCGGCAGCGCGAGCTGCGAGGTGTTCGTGATCGCGGTGGCGCCCGTCGCGTCCCGGAGGCTGCCGTAGACCTCGAAGTGGATGTGCGGCCAGCGGCCGGTGTAGCAGCCTGGAAAGACACTGGTGAAGGTGACCCGCCCCCGCTCGTCGGTCTCCTGGACCCCGCGCAGGTAGTTCTCGTCGGCGACCCCCTCGGTGTACAGGGAGTAGCCGCCCTCCCGGTCGCAGTGCCAGACGTAGACGGCGGCGCCCTTCCTCGGGGTCCCGCAGCCGGAGGCCGCGTCCACCACGGTGAGCGTGAAGGTCAGGGGGACGCCCTCGGCGGTGCTGCCCGCCGACTCACCGAAGCTCCCGGTGATGTCGCTGCGGACGACCCCGCTCTCCTTCAGCACGTTCACGCCGTTCGAGCCGTCGCCCGGGTAGGGGCCCGCGGTCTCCTCGGGAACGCCGGCGCAGTTGGCCGCGGAGTCCGCCGCGGAGGAAGAGGTGCCCTCGGCGGTGCAGCCCGCCAGGGCCGCCAGGCCCGCCCCCACCGCGGCCCCCGCCCCCGCTCCCGCCAGGAGCCGGATCATCCGTCGGCGGGCGAGCACGGGAAGGTCGTAGGACAGCCCTCGGTCGTGCTCGTGGACCTCGTCGTCGCCGTGTCTGCGCATGAACCGACGCTACGAGCGGCAGACGCCGGAACCCAGGGCCGGCGGCTGTCGGGTCGCTGTCGGTTTCCCGGGTGCCGGTAGCCGCCCGCGGCGCCCGCCCCCCTCGGTACGCTTACGCTCATGTACGGCTACGACCAGAACGCTGGTGCCCAGCAGCAGTACGGCGTCCCGCCACAGCAGCCCATGGCCGGCGGTGTGGGCGGGTACGGCCAGCAGCCGCCGCTGTACCCCGAGCCGTCCCCGCCCTCCCTCGCGGACGCGGTGCGTGCCTTCACCACCGGACAGATGTCGGCGGAGGACTTCCAGCAGGTCTTCGCCACGTCCAAGGTCTACTGCCCGCGCGGCGACAACCCCGGGTTCCTCGCCCTGCACAACACCCAGCAGCCGGTGATCCCCATGTTCACCACGCTCAAGGAACTGCGGCGGTACGCGGGCAAGGAGTCCAAGTACTTCGTCATCACCGGCGCGGAGGTCCTCGACCTGCTGCCGACGGGCTACGGCTTCGTCCTCGACATGGAGGGGGAGCACCGGATCGTCTTCGACGCGAAGGCCGTGGAGCAGATGGTCGAGTTCGCGATGCGCAGGATGTACGGCTAGCGCGTGCCCGGGCGGCCGAGGCGCTCCGCGATCACCGCGTCGCCGTCAGGAGCCCGGCGCTTGCAGGCGCAGTGACAGGCCGTCCAGGACGATCTCCAGGGCGGCCTCGAATTTGGCCTCCCGCAGGGCCGCCGGGTCCGTCGCGACCGCTTCCTCGGTCTCGGTGTAGCCCTGGGCCAGATGGCTGTGGGGCGCTGTGGCCTGCTGCACCGCGGGGAGAAGACGGGCGATGAGGCCCGATTCGGTGTCGCCGGAGCGGCTGACCGTGGTGAGCCAGGCGGCCTCCGTGGTGCTCATGCCGATCACGTACGACAGCACCGCGTCGATCGCCGTGCCGGGATCCGGGAACCCGGCGGCCGTGAACAGGGCCGCCAGCCGCTCCGAGTAGGACATGAGGTTGGGGCCCAGGTAGGCCAGGCCCGCCTGGCCGAGGACCGGCGGCAGCCACGGGTGCCGCAGGGCCGTCGCACGGAAGGAGCGGGCCGCCTCCGAGACGGCCGCCCGCCAGTCGGCGCCACCGGCCGACGGGACGTGGATCTCCGCGGCGACCTCGTCCACCGCCAGCTCCATCAGCTCGTCCTTCGTGGCCACGTGCCGGTAGAGGGAGGCCGCGCCGGCGTTCAGCCGGGTGGCCAGCTTGCGCATGCTCAGCGCTTCGACCCCCTCCGCGTCCAGCATCACGATCGCCTCGCGCACGATCGCGGCACGGCTGAGCGCCGGCTGGTCGGGCTCCCGCTGGGGGCGGGCCCAGACGGAGGGGATGGGGGTCGGCTTCGTCGCCATCGGTACTCCTGATCTCGCGGCCCGACCTGCTGCGTACGACGTTCGCGTCCAGCGTACAACAATCAGTGCTTGCGTACGACGTTCCGCTGTGCGTACAGTGTTCGCATCGAGGGAACGGTGTCACGAAGCCGGAGGGGAACCGACATGAACACCCTGGAAGTCCGCAACCCACGCCGCTGGTGGATCCTGGTCGTGCTCTGCCTGAGCAGCCTGGTACTCGTCGTCGACAGCATGGCGCTCACCGTCGCGGTACCGGTCATGACCGAGGAGATCGGAGCCGGCGCCCAGGACACCCAGTGGATCCTGGACTCCTACATCCTGGTCTTCGCCGGCCTGCTGCTCACCTCGGGCAGCCTCGGCGACCGGTTCGGCCGCCGCAAGGTGATGCTGATCGGACTCCTGCTCTTCGGGACCGCCTCACTGGCCGCGATCTGGTGCACCACCCCCGGCGAGGTGATAGGCGTCCGCGTCGCGATGGGCGTCGGCGGCGCGCTGATCATGCCGTCCACGCTCTCCATCCTCATCACCGTCTTCGACGAGGACGAGCGCGGCAGAGCCATGGCGGCCTGGAGCTCGGTCGCGATGCTCGGCCTGGTCGGCAGCCCGGTGCTCGGCGGCCTCCTGATCGACCACTTCTCCTGGCAGTCGATCTTCCTCCTCAACGTGCCGGTCGTCGCCCTCGCGATCATCGCGGGCCTGACGCTGATGCCGGAGTCGAAAGCGCCCTGGCAGAAGGCCGACCCGCTGGGCGCGGTGCTGTCGGCCGCCGGGATGACCGCCCTGGTCTGGTGGATCATCGAGCTCCCGCAGCACGGCATGTGGACGGCCGCCCTCCCCGTGGCCCTCGTCTCCCTGACCGGCTTCGTCATCTGGGAGAACCGCACCAAGTCCCCCATGGTCCCGCTGGTCCTCTTCAAGCACCGCAACTTCAGCGGCGGTTCGCTCTCCCTGGCCCTGGTCCAGACGGGCAACGGCGGACTGCTGCTGGTCCTCACCCAGTACCTCCAGTTCGTGCTCGGCTACTCACCGGTCAAGGCGGGCCTGGCCTTCCTGCCGCTTGCGGTCACGGCCCTGCTGGGCAACGGCGTGGGGGTCAAGCTCGCCGCCAAGTACGGCAACCGGTGGGTGATCCTCGCGGGCATGCTGGTGATGGTCGCCTGCTTCGCCCTGCTGACCACGGTCTCGGCGGACTCCGGCTTCACCGTCCCGGCGGTCGCGCTCGGCCTGCTCGGGCTCGGCGCGGGCCTGGCGATGCCCGCCGCGGTGGCGGCCCTGATGGGCACCATCCCCGAGGACAAGGCGGGCGTCGGCTCGGCCCTGAACGACACCGTCCAGCAGGCCGGCACCGCACTGGGCATCGCGATCCTCGGTTCGCTCCTGTCGAGCGGCTTCGCGCACCGGATGCCCGAGGGGACGCCCGAGCAGGCGAGGCACTCGATAGCCGGGGCGGTCGCCCTGAAGGACCCGGCGCTGGTGGCGGCGGCCCGCGAAGCCTTCGCCGCCTCCATGTCGACGACCTTCACGGTCAGCGCGGTCGGCGTCCTGGCGGCGGCGCTGCTGGCGACGCTGGTGATGCGCGAGGACCGGCCCGCGCCGGAGAAGATCGCCGATCGGGAACCGGAACTCGCCGCCTGACCTCTTCAGGGGGTGCGAGGTCTTGGAGAAGCCTGGAGGGAATGCCCTCCGGGCTTCTGCCGTTAGAGGTGGCAGAAAGTTCAACGCTCAACTAAACTCGTTCCACAAGGAGGTACCGACATGCCTGCAGTGACTGTCGACAACCCGCTGACCCTGCCGCGCGTGACCGCGACGGCGGACGCGGTGGCCCGTCCCGTCCTCGGCGTGACGACCGCGCCGAGTGGCTTCGAGGGCGAGGGATTCCCGGTGCGCAGGGCGTTCGCCGGGATCCATTACCGCCACCTTGATCCGTTCATCATGATGGATCAGATGGGCGAGGTGGACTATGCGCCGGGCGAGCCGAAGGGGACGCCCTGGCACCCGCACCGCGGCTTCGAGACCGTCACGTACATCATCGACGGGATCTTCGACCACCAGGACTCGCAGGGCGGTGGCGGCACCATCACCAACGGCGACACCCAGTGGATGACGGCCGGTTCGGGTCTTCTCCACATCGAGGCGCCGCCGGAGGCCCTCGTCATGTCCGGCGGTCTTTTCCACGGCCTCCAGCTGTGGGTGAACCTGCCTGCCAAGGACAAGATGATGGCACCGCGGTACCAGGACATCCGGGGCGGCAACGTGCAGCTGCTGTCGACGCCGGACGGTGGCGCGCTGCTCCGTGTCATCGCCGGTGAGCTGGACGGTCACCAGGGTCCCGGTGTCACCCACACCCCGATCACGATGATCCACGCGACGGTGGCGCCCGGTGCCGAAATCACTCTTCCGTGGCGCGAGGACTTCAACGGTCTGGCGTACGTGCTGGCGGGTCGCGGTTCGGTGGGGGCGGAGCGCCGGCCGATCCACCTGGGTCAGACCGCGGTGTTCGGTGCCGGTGGCTCCCTGACCGTCCGCGCGGACGAGAAGCAGGACTCCCACACCCCGGACATGGAGGTCGTCCTGCTGGGCGGCCGCCCGATCCGTGAACCGATGGCTCACTACGGCCCGTTCGTCATGAACACCCGCGAGGAACTCCAGCAGGCGTTCGACGACTTCCAGAAGGGACGGCTGGGGACGATCCCGGCCGTGCACGGAATGACTGAGGGCGGGCTGTAAGTCCGGTACGGTACGACGCAGGCCCGAAGCCGCAACCTTGTTTTGCGGCTTCGGGCCTGTCTGCGTAGGTGCTACCGGGCTACGGCAGCACGTAGAACGGTGCGCCGTCCGGCGCCCGGCCCACCTGCCGCACGCGCCCGTGCTCGGACAGCAACTCCAAGGAGTCACGGACACGGTCGGGCGTCAGCCCGGTGCATACGGCGATCTCCTCCACGCTGTAGTCGGCCCCGCCATGCAGCAGTGCGGGCGCCAGATGGGCGGCCACCCTGTGGATGTCCTCGGTGACGACCAGGTTCCTGGTCTTCCAGTTGATCAGGAGTTGCTCGGGCGTCAACTCCGGGGCCTGGACGGGCCGGGACCGGTCGCTGGGACGCCGGAGGGTCTGGGCGATGTCCCGCAGCACCTCGACGATGGCGGTCTGGCTGTTGTTGATCTGCCGGAGCAGGTCGTCCGTCCGGATGCTCCGTTGTTCCAGCGCGACGAGGGCGTCGGCGACCCGTTGGGGCATGACGTAGGCCGTGCAGCCGGCGGGGGCGGGTGGCACGACGGCCGGTTCCAGGGACTAGGAGCCGTCGCGCTGGATGGTGGCGATGACTTCGGAGACCCATGCCTTGAACGGCTGGGACTCCGGCTTCGTGCAGCCGTTGACCAACTGGATCAGACCCTGAAGATCCACCAGGTTCATATCTCGGCGCCACTCTCGACCTGCGGGAATGCCGAGAGTGTGACTTCCGGTCACACTCTCGAGAATCTCTCGATGGTCTTCAGGAACATGATCCAGCAGTGCCTTTCGAGTGGTCGTGTAATAGCGAAAGAAGTATCGACTCAGTCGCTGTTCTTGATCGCGCCGCGGGAAGCGTTACCGGCCGTCCGCGCCCGAGGACTCGTACAGCTCGAACCAGATGCTCTTGCCCTCGCCCTGGGGGTCGACCCCCCATGTGTCCGCCAGTAGTTCGATCAGCATCAGGCCGCGGCCCGAGGAGGCCAGTTCGCCGGGGCGGCGTTTGTGGGGGAGGTCGTCGCTGGTGTCGGTGACCTCGATCCGCATCCGGCGCTCGCCCGTCTCGCCGCGGACCTCCGCGAGCAGCAGCGCGTCCGCGTCGGTGTGGACGAGGACGTTGGTCAGCGTCTCGGAGAGCAGCAGGACCGCGGAGTCGACCTGGTCGGCGGAGGGCCAGTCGTGCAGCAGTTCGCGGAGTTGCTGGCGGGCGACCGCGACCCGTTCGGGTTCCGCCTGGGCCACCGAGAGCATCGTGCGGCGGACCGTGGGCCGTGCGGCGGCCGGGTCGCCGCCTTCTCCCTCCCGGTGCAGGAGCAGGATCGCTATGTCGTCCTCGCGGCGGTCGGCGAGGGGCCCGGTGGTGTGGTGGGAGGAGGGGCCGTGGACGGCCTGGATCAGGGCGTCGGCGAGTTCCTCCAGGTCGCCGTCGTGGGTCTCCAGGATGGTGCGGATGCGCTTCCAGCCGGTCTCGAAGTCGTGGCCGCCGGTCTCGATCAGCCCGTCGGTGCACAGCATCAGTGTCTCGCCGGGCTCCAGGGTGATCCGGGTGGTGGGGTAGTCGGCGTCCGGGTCGATGCCGAGCGGGAGACCGCCCTGCGTGCGGCGGGCCAGGACCGTGCCGTCGGCCATGCGGATCGCCGGGTCGGGATGCCCGGCCCGCGCCACCTCCAGGACGCCGGTCACCGGGTCGGCCTCGACGTACAGGCAGGTCGCGAAGCGCATGTCGGAGAGGTCGTCGACGCCGTACGCCATGCCGTTGAGGAAGCGTGAGGCGCGGGAGAGGACCGCGTCGGGGCGGTGGCCCTCGGCGGCGTAGGCGCGCAGGGCGATGCGGAGCTGGCCCATCAGGCCCGCCGCCCGCACGTCATGGCCCTGGACGTCCCCGATGACCAGGGCGAACCGCCCTTGCCCCGACTTCGTCCGGGAGGTGCCGCCGGGCAGCGGGATCATGTCGTACCAGTCGCCGCCGACCTGGAGGCCGCCGCCGGTGGGGACGTAGCGGGCGGCGACGGTCATGCCCGGTATCTCCGGGCCCAGGGTGGGGAGCATCGAGCGCTGGAGGCCGTCGGTCAGCTCGCGTTCCGATTCGGCGAGGCCCGCGCGGGACAGGGCCTGGGCCAGCATGCGGGCCACCGTCGTGAGGACCGAGCGCTCGTCCGGGGTGAACGCGACCGGGTAGGCGAAGCCCGCCATCCAGGCGCCCATCGTGCGGCCGGCCACGGTCAGGGGCAGGAACGCCCAGGACTGGCGGTCGAAGCGCTGGGCGAGCGGCCAGGTGACCGGGTAGCGGGAGCGGTAGGCCTCGGGGCTGGAGAGATAGACGGCGCGGCCGGTGCGCACGACCTCGGCGGCCGGGTAGTCCGTCTCCAGGGACATGTGGGAGAAGGGGCTCTCGTCGCCGGGCTGCTGGCCGTGGTGGCCGATGATCGTCAGCCGGTCGCCCTCGACGCCGAAGACGGCCAGGCCGTCGGGGCTGAAGCCGGGCATGGACAGGCCGGCGGCCACGCGCAGCACCTCGGCGGTGGAGCGGGCCTCGGCCAGGGCGCGGCCCGCGTCCAGCAGGAAGGCCTCGCGGGAGCGGCGCCAGTCACCGGTGACCGCGGTGCGTCCGGCGGGGGTGCCGGGGGTCGGCTCGGTGACCTCCTGGAGGGTGCCGATGAGCTGGAACGACTTCTTCTGGGCGTCGTACGACGGCTTGGAGCGGCTGCGGACGGTACGGGTCACGTGGCCCCGCTCGTCCATGATCCTGATCCGGACCTCGGCGAGCGTGTCCTCGGCGACGGCGAGTCCGACGACGCTGATGATCTCGTTCCAGTCGACCGGGTGCAGTCGGGCCCGTGCCTGGGCCTCTGTGAGGGTGGTCCGCTCGGCGGGCAGCCCGAGGAGCCGAGCCGCCTCCGCGTCGACGGTGACCAGTTCGGTGGCGGTGTCCCAGTGCCACAGGCCGGTCGCGAGGGCGGTGAGAACCTCCCCCACGGCGGGCAAGGGCTCACCAGTGCGCATTGCCCCACTTTAAGAACAGGAGATCCTGGAGTGCCACTGTTGGCCGAGTCGTAATGGTGGGGAGGCGATCTCGGGGTCCCCGGTAGGCTGGGGGCTGTTTCACGTGAAACACCTCCCCGATCCGCGAAGACTGGATGAACGACGATGCATCGGTACAGGTCCCACACCTGCGGCGAGCTCCGCTCCTCTGACGTCGGCACCGACGTCCGGCTGAGTGGCTGGCTGCACAATCGGCGCGACCTGGGCGGCATCCTCTTCATCGATCTGCGTGACCACTACGGCATCACGCAGCTGGTCGCCCGTCCCGGCACGCCGTCCTACGAGGCCCTCGACAAGCTGACCAAGGAGTCCACGGTCCGCGTCGACGGCAAGGTCGTCTCCCGCGGCACCGAGAACGTCAACCCGGACCTGCCCACCGGTGAGGTCGAGGTCGAGGTCGGCGAGGTCGAGCTGCTCGGTGCGGCCGCCCCGCTGCCGTTCACGATCAACACCGAGGACGGGGTCAACGAGGAGCGGCGTCTTGAGTACCGCTTCCTCGACCTGCGCCGCGAGCGCATGCACAAGAACATCATGCTGCGGTCGTCGGTGATCGCCTCGATCCGCTCGAAGATGGTCGCCCTCGGTTTCAACGAGATGGCCACGCCGATCCTGTCCGCGACCTCCCCCGAGGGCGCCCGTGACTTCGTGGTCCCCTCCCGTCTGCACCCGGGCAAGTTCTACGCCCTCCCGCAGGCGCCGCAGCAGTTCAAGCAGCTGCTGATGATCTCCGGCTTCGACCGCTACTTCCAGATCGCGCCCTGCTTCCGTGACGAGGACGCGCGCGCGGACCGTTCGCCGGGCGAGTTCTACCAGCTCGACGTCGAGATGAGCTTCGTCGAGCAGGAGGACGTCTTCCAGCCGATCGAGAAGCTCATGACCGAGCTGTTCGAGGAGTTCGGCAACGGCCGCCATGTCACCTCGCCGTTCCCGCGGATCCCGTTCCGTGAGGCGATGCTGAAGTACGGCTCCGACAAGCCGGACCTGCGGGCCCAGCTGGAGCTCGTCGACATCACCGATGTCTTCGAGGGCTCGGAGTTCAAGGCGTTCGCGGGTAAGCACGTGCGGGCCCTGGCGGTGCCGGACGTGTCGGCGCAGCCCCGGAAGTTCTTCGACCAGCTCGGTGACTTCGCGGTCTCACAGGGTGCCAGGGGTCTGGCCTGGGTGCGGGTGGCGGAGGACGGTTCGCTGTCCGGCCCGATCGCGAAGTTCCTCACCGAGGAGAACGTCGCCGAGCTGACCAAGCGGCTGTCGCTGGCCGCCGGTCACGCCGTGTTCTTCGGCGCCGGCGAGTTCGACGAGGTCTCGAAGATCATGGGCGCGGTCCGCGTCGAGGCCGCCAAGCGTGCCGGGCACTTCGAGGAGAACGTCTTCCGGTTCTGCTGGATCGTCGACTTCCCGATGTACGAGAAGGACGAGGAGACCGGCGCGATCGACTTCTCGCACAACCCGTTCTCCATGCCGCAGGGCGGTCTGGAGGCCCTGGAGACCCAGGATCCGCTGGACATCCTGGGCTGGCAGTACGACATCGTCTGCAACGGCGTCGAGCTCTCCTCCGGCGCGATCCGGAACCACGAGCCGGACATCATGCTGAAGGCCTTCGAGATCGCGGGCTACGACCGGGAGACCGTCGAGGAGAAGTTCGCGGGCATGCTGCGCGCGTTCCGCTTCGGCGCCCCGCCGCACGGCGGCATCGCCCCCGGCGTCGACCGCATCGTCATGCTCCTCGCGGACGAGCCCAACATCCGCGAGACCATCTCCTTCCCGCTCAACGGCAACGCCCAGGACCTGATGATGGGCGCGCCGACGGAGCTGGAGGAGGCCCGGCTGAGGGAGCTGCACCTGTCGGTGCGCAAGCCGCAGCCGAAGTAGGCGCCATCGACCGAAGGGGCCCGAGACCGACGCCGGTCTCGGGCCCCTTCGCATGCGCGGTGCCGCGCACAGCAAGCCACAGTCCGCTCCCATGCTGAGAACAGCCTTCTTACCTACCTTCGCCTTCCATGACGGGAAACCAGCCGAAACACAAGAAGGACCTGACCCGGCGCAAGGTCGTCGTCGCGGGAGCGGGCGCGGCCGTGGCGGTGGGGGCGGCGGGCACCCTCGCCGCGTCGGGGGCCTTCGCGGGCGAGACGAGCACGACCGCCTCCGCGAGCAGCGGCTCCACGGCGTCGGAAGCCTGCTACAAGCTCACCTCGGAGACCACCGAGGGGCCGTACTACATCGACGCGGACAAGATCCGCCAGGACATCACCGAGGACAAGGAGGGCATCCCGCTCACCCTCAGGCTCAGGGTGATCGACTCCGAGACCTGCAAGCCGATCGCGGATGCCGCCGTGGACATCTGGCACTGCGACGCGCTCGGCATCTACTCGGGCTACGAGGCCTCGTCGACCGGCGGTGGCGGCACCGCCCCGACCGACGCGCCCTCGGGCATGCCGAGCGGTACCCCGACGGGTGAACCGCCGTCGGGTGCGCCGAGCGGTGGCACCGGTGGCGGTGTCCACCAGAACCCCACCGACGACGAGCGCTATCTGCGCGGCACCTGGAAGACCGACAAGCACGGCCAGGTCACCTTCAAGACGATCTTCCCCGGCTGGTACCAGGGCCGTTGTGTGCACATCCACACCAAGGTGCACGTCAACGGCGAGTGGACGGACGCCGGTTACGAGGGCGGCAACACCTGCCACACCGGCCAGTTCTTCTTCGACGAGGAGTCCGTCCTTGCCTCCGCCGAGGTCGAGCCGTACTCCACCAGCACCACCACCCGCACCACGCTCACCGAGGACACGATCTACGACCAGAGCGGCACCACCGGCGGCCTGCTCAAGCTGAAGTACAACAAGAAGAACATCGCCAGGGGCGTCATCGGGTCGATCACGATGGGCGTCGACCCGGACGCGACGAACGACAACACGACGATGTAGCTCCGCGAACACGGACGAGGGCGCCCGGGACCGTGTGGTCCCGGGCGCCCTCACGCGCGCATCCTCTGTCTCCACAGCCTGGTGAGTGCGGGCGCGGGAAAAACCTGCGCACGGCGGCAACCTCCCTGATTCCGGCGGCTACTTGAGGACGGAAGCGCCTTCACCGGTGCTCCATGAAACGCACATGTCCCACCGCCGCTCGTAAGGAATCCCCCGTGGCCTCTGCCTCCCACCGCCGGTCCCTCCGCACCCGCCGCACCCTGGTCGTCTCCGCCGCCGTGGTCGCCGCGGGCGTCGGGGCCGGTGCCGTCGTGATGAACGCGAACGCCCAGGCCGTGGACCTGTACCACCAGACGCTCGCCGCGAAGGACGGCTGGGCGTCCTCCGGCACGGGCACGACCGGAGGCACGAAGGCCGACTCCGCGCACACCTTCACCGTCTCCACCCGGGCCCAGCTCGTGAAGGCGCTCGGGTCCGCGTCCGACACCACCCCGAGGATCATCAAGGTCAAGGGCACGATCGACGCCAACACCGACGACGCGGGCAAGAAGCTGACCTGCGCGAACTACGCGTCCGGCACGGGCTACTCGCTCTCCTCCTACCTGAAGGCGTACGACCCGGCGACCTACGGCCGCTCGAAGCTGCCGTCGGGCACGCAGGAGACCGCGCGGGCCGCCGCGCAGAAGAAGCAGGCCGCGACCATCGTCTTCAAGGTGCCCGCGAACACCACGATCGTGGGGGTGCCGGGCACGAAGGCCGGGATCTCCGGTGGCATGCTCCAGATCCAGAACGTGGACAACGTCATCGTCCGCAACCTCGCCTTCGCCGGCACCGAGGACTGCTTCCCGCAGTGGGACCCCACGGACGGCGACGACGGCAACTGGAACTCCAACTACGACTCGGTGACCCTGCGCGGCGCCACCCACGTCTGGGCGGACCACAACACGTTCACGGACGCGCTGCACCTGGACTCCGCCAACCCGAAGTACTACGGCCGTGAGTACCAGATCCACGACGGGTCGCTGGACATCACCAAGAGCTCGGACCTGGTGACCGTCTCCCGCAACCGGTTCACCAACCACGACAAGACGATGCTGATCGGCAGCAGCGACAGTGAGCCGAGCGGCAAGCTGCGGGTCTCGATCCACCACAACGTGTGGAAGGGCATCGTCCAGCGGGCGCCGCTGTCCCGAGTCGGCCAGATCCACATCTACAACAACTACTACGACGTGACGACCCTGAACGGCTACGCGGTGCAGTACAGCATCAACTCCCGCGCCAAGGCCCAGGTCGTCGCCGCGAACAACTACTGGACCGTCCCGTCGAGCGTGAAGGTCTCCAAGCTGCTGTCCGGCGACGGCACGGGCGCGATCGCGGGCTCCGGCAACCTCGTCAACGGCACGACGACCGACCTGGTGGCCGCCTACAACGCCGCCTCCTCGAAGGACCTGAAGACGAGCGTGAACTGGACCCCGACCCTGACGGCGGGCCTGGAGACCTCCGCGAAGAACCTGCCGGCGTCGCTGGCGACGACCACCGGCGCGGGAGTGCTCTCCTAGCTCACGTGCAGCTCACGTGTCGTAGGTCCCGTCCCAGGGTTCCGCGAAGGCGAGGCGGTCCGGGTAGAGCTCCGCCCACTGCTCGCCCTCGTCCTCGCGGATCACCAGGCCGAAGCGGACGCCCTCGTGGGTGACGCTGAAGGGACGGATCGCGATGTCCGTGTACGAGCGGCGGGGCAGGCTGCGGAGCAGGGTCGCGCGGTGGACCTGGGCGCGGGTCAGGGGCGAGGCGTCGCCGCCCGGGTCGCGCTGCTGCTCCGCCCAGGTCCCGGCACACCAGATGTCCGAGTCGCGGTAATTGCCCTCGGTGTCGAAGGTGTGCAGGACCGCGTAGAGGCGTTTCTGATCTTCCCAGCCCTCCTCGAGGTGGAATCCCTCAGGGAAGGCATATGTGATCGACGCCAGGAACTGACCCTCCGCATACCGCCCGATCGTCTCGGTGCGGTGCTTCGGCTCGTACGCGACAGGAATGACCCCGGGCACTGCCATGGCGCAAACCATACGGCTTGGCGCGGACACGGCGATGCCCGGGTCGGTATCCGGACGGTCCGGTGACGGCTTCCGGACTACTCCGGGGAGCCGCCGAAGCGCTCCTTGTAGTTCTCCAGGTCCTCGTCCGTCAGCTTGGCGAAGAGGACCGGGGGGACGGTGAAGGCGATGCCGGGGGTGAGGGCGGTGAGGGCGCGGGCCTCGTCGGCGGTGATCCAGGTGGCCGTGTCGGAGGGCAGGGCGAAGGCCTGGCGCATGGCGGCCGAGGTCGCCGGGATGAAGGGTTCCGAGACCACCGCGTACAGGTGGATCAGGTTCATCGCGGTGCGCAGGGTCAGCGCCGCGCCGTCCTTGTCGGTCTTGATCTCCAGCCAGGGGGCCTTCTCCTCCAGGTAGGAGTTGCCCGCCGACCACAGGGCGCGCAGCGCGGCCGCCGCCTTGCGGAACTGGAGCGCCTCCATCTGGGACTCGTACTCGGCGAGGAGGCGGGCGATCTCCTCGCCCAGCTTCGCCTCCGCCTCGCCCGGCGCACCGCCCGCCGGGACCTCCTCGCCGAAGCGCTTCTTCGAGAAGGACAGGACGCGGTTGACGAAGTTGCCGAGGGTGTCGGCCAGGTCCTTGTTCACCGTCGCCGTGAAGTGCTCCCAGGTGAAGGACGAGTCGTCCGACTCCGGGGCGTTGGCGATCAGGAAGTAGCGCCAGTAGTCGGCCGGGAGGATGTCCAGGGCCTGGTCGGTGAAGACGCCCCGCTTCTGGGACGTGGAGAACTTCCCGCCGTAGTACGTCAGCCAGTTGAAGGCCTTGACGTAGTCGACCTTCTTCCACGGCTCGCGCACACCGAGCTCGGTGGCCGGGAACATCACCGTGTGGAAGGGGACGTTGTCCTTCGCCATGAACTCGGTGTAGCGGACGGTGGTGTCCACGTCGTACCACCAGGACTTCCAGTCTCGGTTCGACGGGTCAAGATCCGCCCACTCCTTCGTCGCGCCGATGTACTCGATCGGGGCGTCGAACCAGACGTAGAAGACCTTGCCCTCCGCCGCCAGCTCGGGCCAGGTGTCGGACGGGACCGGCACGCCCCAGTCCAGGTCACGGGTGATCGCACGGTCGTGCAGGCCCTCGGTCAGCCACTTGCGGGCGATGGAGGAGGCCAGCTGCGGCCAGTCGTCCTCGTGCCGGGAGACCCACTCCTCGACCTCGTGCTGGAGCTTGGACTGGAGGAGGAAGAGGTGCTTGGTCTCGCGGACCTCCAGGTCGGTGGAGCCGGAGATCGCCGAGCGCGGGTTGATCAGGTCGGTGGGGTCCAGGACGCGCGTGCAGTTCTCGCACTGGTCGCCGCGGGCCTTGTCGTAGCCGCAGTGGGGGCAGGTGCCCTCGACATAGCGGTCCGGGAGGAAGCGGCCGTCGGCGGGCGAGTAGACCTGACGGATCGCGCGCTCTTCGATGAAGCCGTTCTCGTTCAGACGGCGGGCGAAGTGCTGGGTGATCTCGACGTTCTGCTCGCTGGAGCTGCGGCCGAAGTAGTCGAAGGCCAGCGCGAAGCCGTCGTAGACCGCCTTCTGCGCGTCGTGCGCCTGCGCGCAGAACTCGGCGACCGGCAGGCCCTGCTCCTTCGCGGCCAGCTCCGCCGGGGTGCCGTGCTCGTCCGTCGCGCAGATGTAGAGGACCTCGTGGCCGCGCTGGCGCAGGTAACGGGAGTAGACGTCCGCCGGGAGCATGGACCCCACCATGTTGCCCAGGTGCTTGATCCCGTTGATGTACGGAAGGGCGCTGGTGATGAGGTGTCGAGCCATCGGGGGCTGCTCCCAGGTTGGTCGTGCGGGTGAGTCGCTTCGCGAGTCTTGAAATCGTATCCGACATGGGTGGGCCGCCCGCTTCCCGTTTTACGGTCTGGGAAGGGGCGGCCCGGTGGTGCGTGGTGGTGACCTTCGGGGGTTACGGGCGCCAGTTCGCCAGGATGCCCTCGTAGATCTCCGCGTCCGTGAGTTCCTTCGGGGTCTCGCCCGCGAGGAAGTGGGACGTGTTGGCGAGCTTGAGCTTGCGGAGGTAGTCGAAGGCCTTGTTCTCCGGGTCACCGAAGGCGACGAAGGAGAAGAAGACGCCGGGGTGGGTCTTCGCCGCCTCCGTGAGGGCCTGGGTGGCGGGGGTCTTCGCGTCCGGGGCGCCGTCGGTCTGGAAGACGACCAGGGCGGGGGTGTCGGGGGAGTTCTTGGTGTGGTGCGCGAGGACTTCCTCGACGGCCGCGTGGTAGCTGGTACGGCCCATGCGGCCGAGGCCGGCGTGGAGTTCGTCGATCTTGTTCTCGTGGTCGGTGAGGGTGAGCTCGCCGGTGCCGTCCAGTTCGGTGGAGAAGAAGACGACGTGCACCTTGGACTCGGGGTCCAGGTGGGCGGCGAGGGCGAGGGTCTGCTCGCCGAGGGCCTGCGCGGAGCCGTCCTTGTAGTACGGGCGCATGCTCGCGGAGCGGTCCAGGACGAGGTAGGTCCTGGCGGTGGTGCCGGTGAGGCTGTGGGTGTCGAGGGTGGTGGCGGCGGCGTCGTAGGCGGTGCGGAGGGTGGCGGGTACGGTCACCGACCGGCCTTCGGCCGGGTCGTCGTTCCCACCCGCACCACCCGTAACACTGTCCTCGCTGTCGGCGGCCGCGGCGACCGCCGTGACCTCGGGGGTCGGCTCCGGCTCGGCCTTGTCTTCCTTCACGGCCACTGGCTCGGTCTCGGGCTCGGGCTCGGGCTCGTTGGTCGGCTCCGCCTCCGGGGTGACCTCGGCCTCGGGTTCGGCCTTCGGCTCCGCCTCGGGCTCGGGTTCCACAGCCTCGACAACCGGATCCGGGTCCGGGGCCGCCTCGGGCTCCGGCGCCGCTACGGCCGCCTCCTCCGCCACCGGCTCCTCAGCGGGCGACTTCTCGGCCACCGGCTCCTGCAAAGCTGCCACGGCCTCGGCCGCGGGCTCTTCCGCCGCCGGGGTCTCGGCAGCCGGCTCTTCGTCGGCCGTCGCAGGCTCCTCGGCCGCCGGTGTTTCAGCCACCGGTTCCTCGGCGTCTGGCGTCTCCGCGGCCGTCGCAGGCTCCTCGGCCGCCGGTGTTTCAGCCACCGGTTCCTCGGCGTCTGGCGTCTCCGCGGCCGTCGCAGGCTCCTCGGCCGCCGGCGCTACAGCCACCGGTTCCTCGGCGACCGGCGTCTCCGCAGGCGCCGCCGTCGGCTCTGCCGCGGGCTCCTCCGTCACCGGTGTCTCGGGTGTCGTCTTCTGCCGCGGTGCCGTGGGCTCCGGTGTTTCCGCCGGAGGTGTCTGCTTCGGGACCGCCGCCACCTTGTCGAAGGCGGCCGCGACCAGTTCGTGTTCGGAATCGGTGGGGTGGGTGGACGTGCGGGGCTCGGGGACCGTCGCCGTCGGAGGGACCGGCTCGGACGCCGGGGAGGGAAGCTTCGGTTCCGCCTCCTGCGAAGGAGTCGTCTCCGCACCCTCTGCCTCGGTGGCAGCGCCCTTGCGTGATCGGCCGCCGAACGCGTTCCGCAGGAGAGTGAGAATGCCCATGTGCGCAACCCTTCGCATGAGTTGTAGCCCGTCAATCCCTGGCCAGGACGGACACGTAAGGTTAGCGGCCCCGGATTGCGATCTTGGGCAGGGGCAGGTGACCCGGGCCCCGGGCGTCAAGACCTACTTCCGGACTTCACCCGCGCGGACGTCAACTCCGCTTCGTCCAATCCGCATTCATCCACCGTTCACCGCTCCGCCCGCCCCGCTCTCGCACAGACGCGCACCTACCGTCCGTCAAGCGAGCTTCAAGGGGAAGTAAGGGGAGAGCAAAAGTGCGCACACAGCTGCCGTTGATCAACACCGTCCTCGGGCGGTCCGCCCTGACTTGCCGTTTCCGGTGCGGGGACGCCTGTTTCCACCCGGCGCCCAACACCTCCTCCAACCCGTACGTCGGCGATGTCATCGCCATCGCTCAGCCGCCGCCACCCGCGGTGAACTCAAGCAGTTCCTGACCGTGCCGACCGGCGCCGAGACCTGCGGTCCGCTGGTGCAGGACCGGCGCGTGCTGGTCGCCGTGCAGCACCCGGGGGAGATCAACGGGGCGACGGTGGAGAAGCCGGCGAGCACGTGGCCGGACGGGCCGGGGAAGATCGTGCGGCCGAGGCGGTCGTCGATGCCGCGCGGGTCCACGTCCGGTACGGCGACGACCTCGGCCGCGTGCCGCAGGGCGTGGTCGACGGCGCGGGCGGTCTCCGTCACCGGGACCGGCAGGCTCAGCCCGGTCGGTCCCGTGGATCCGCATCCGGTAGGCGTCCGCGGTGTCGCCGATGACTCCGGACAGGGCGCCCATGGAGGCGAGGGCGCCGTACGCCGGCCGGTCGACCGCGAGGCCGATCGCCAGGGGCAGGGTCATCGCGATGGCGGCGCGGGCCACGGCGGGCCGGTTGACGGGTGACGGTTGCGGTTGGAGGTTCCGGACCAGCCAGTCGGGCGGGGTGAGGCCGATGCGGGACATGGGGACATTATGAACAGCCGGGTCAGGTGGGCCCGTGCAGTGTGATGTCCACCAGCAGGGCACGGTGGTCGGTGTCCGCCAGGTCCAGGAAGCGGGCGTCGTCCGCCGAGAAGTCCGCGGACACCAGCACGTGGTCGATCTGCGCGCCGATCACCGGGGCGGTGCGGGCCGGCCAGGTCGGGGTGCGGCCGGATCCGGCGAGGCGGGCCGCGTCGCGCAGTCCGGTGTCGAGGATCGCGCGGAAGGCCGCGTGGTCCTGGGAGGCGTTGAAGTCGCCGGCGAGGACGGTCGGGGGACGGCTGGCGGCGGCGAAGTCCCTCAGCTTTCCCAACTCCTGTCGCCATGGTTCCAGTTGGCCGGGCAGTGGGGGCATCGGGTGCGCGAGTTGCAGCCGTACGGCATGACCGCGCACGTCGGCGACGGCCCCCGGCATGCCCATGGTGGTGCCCCGGATCGCGGCGGCGGGCCTCAGGGGGAAGCGGCTGAGGAGGACGGACCCCGCCGAACCGGAACCCTCCACGGACCGCCGGTACGGATAGCCCCCGGACAGGGACCGTCGCAGGGTGGCCGAGCAGCCGTACTCGCACTCCTCCACGAACACGAGGTCCGGCTTCTGTTCGCGGACGGCGGCGACGAGGGCGTCGGTGGCCCGCCCGAACTCGACGTTCGAGGTCATGACGCGGAAGGAGACGAGCGCCCGCCCGTCCGGCTCGCCGCCCTGACCGTAGGGGGCGATGAACCACGCCAGCAGACCGAGGACCACGGCCGCCCAGACCGTCCCGGGCCACCAGCGGGCCAGCAGGGCGAGGGCCAGGCCCGCTCCCGCGGGCGCGAGCAGCCAGGGGAGGAAGGCGAGGAGCTGGGGGACGGGGGTGACACCGTCCGTGTCGGCGAGCCGGCACCCCAGGACCACACTCACGGCGGCGAAGAGCAGGGCGGCGGTCCAGGTACCGAGTCTTCGGCGGGTCACCGTCCCGAGCCTACGAGCGGGCGTCGACCTTCGCCAGGAACTCCCCGAGCACGGCGTTGAACTCCCCCGCCCGTTCCAGGTTCGGCAGGTGCGCCGCCCCCTCGAAGACATGCAGCCGCGACTGCGGGAGCGCCGCGTGCAGGGACTCGGCGTCGGCGACCGGTGTGTAGGTGTCGTCGGCGCCCACCAGTACCAGCGACGGGACCGCGACCCGGGTGAGCAGGTCGCGGTAGTCGGGGCGGGCGGCGCGGGCGCGCAGGGCGGCCGCCGCGGACGCGGGGCGGGTGGCCGTCATCATGCCGTGGACGTGCGCCTTGACCTCGGGGGAGGCGTACGGCGCGACCATCTTCTCCAGCACCTCGTCGGCGTACCCGCGCATCCCCTCGCGCTCCAGCCGGTCCGCCATGGCGTGCCGGACCCGGACGCCCTCGGGGGTCTCCGCCGCCGGGAAGGTGTCGGCGAGGACCAGGCCCCGGAGCCGCCCGGGGAAGCGCCGGTAGCAGTCCATGGCGATCTGGCCGCCCATGGACAGGCCCGCCACCACGCAGGCCCGCACGTCGAGTTCGTCCAGCAGTGCCTCGATGTCCTGCGCGAACCGCTCGAAGCGGTCGACCTCGGCGGCCGGTCCCGAGGTGCCGTAGCCGCGCAGGTCCGGGGCGATCACGCGGCGGGAGGCGGAGAACGCCTCGATCTGCGGGCGCCACATCGTGTGGTCGAAGGGATGGCCGTGGACCAGGACCAGGGGGATCGCCGTCATGCCGTCGACCCTAGGTCGGCCGAACTTCTCGGTGCAATAAAATCTTTGCCCTCAGTGCAATCGCGGGACAGCCGCAATCACAGGGGGTCTTCGTGCACGACTACCGGCGCATCGCCGACCGCATAGCCGCCGACATCACCACCGGCCGGCTCCGCCCGGGCGAACGTCTGCCCCCGCAGCGGAAGTTCGCGCGCCGGCACGGAATCGCCGCGTCGACGGCGGAGCGGGCCTACGGCGAACTCGTACGGCGGGGACTGGTCGTCGGCGAGGTCGGACGCGGCACCTTCGTGAAGGCCACCGGGCCGGGGTGGCCCGCTCGGGGACTCATCGAGGACGTGGGGGCACCCGTCAACCTGGAGCTCAACTACCCCTCCGCGCAGGGCCAGTCCGAGCTGCTCGCCGACGCCCTCGCACCCCTGCTGCGCCCCGACGTGCTGACCGAGGCGCTCCGCCCGGCCGCCGTCACCGGCACCCCGGCCGCCCGCGAGGCCGCCGCCGCCCTCCTCACCACCCCCGGCTGGCGCCCCGACCCGTCCCGGATCCTCTTCACGGGCAACGCCCGCCAGTCCGTCGCCGCCGCCCTCGCCTCCCTGGTACGGCCGGGCGGCCGGGTCGGCGTCGAGGAGCTGACGTATCCCGTGGTCAAGGAGATCGCGGCCCGGCTCGGCATCACGCTGGTGCCGCTGGCCACGGACCAGGACGGCCTGCGTCCCGAGTCGGTGGCCGCCGCCCACCGCACGGCTCCCCTGGCGGCCCTCTACGTGCAGCCGACCCTGCACAATCCGACGTCCGTCACCATGAGCGCCGGGCGTAGGCGCCAACTCGCCGCCGTCGTGAGCGACTTGGAGATCCCCGTCGTGGAGGACCGGATCTGGTCGTTCCTCGCGGAGGCCGACGACCCCTTCGCGGTGCACGCTCCCGCCCTCACCCATGTCGTCGACGGTCTGTCCAAGCGGGTGGCGCCCGGGCTCACCGTCGGCTTTCTCGTCGTACCCGAGAAGCGGGTGGACGCGGTGGCGGACGCGGTCCGTTCCGGTGGGTGGAGTGCGGGGCGGTTCGCGCTGGAGGCGGGGGTGCGGTGGACGGCGGACGGCACCGTGGCGCGGCTGGTCGAGGCGAAGCGGGCGGATGCCGAGCGCAGGCAGCGGGTGCTGGCCGAGTGCCTGGACGGGTTCGCCGTACGGTCCGATCCGCGCGCCTATTACGCCTGGTGGGAGCTTCCGGTCCCCTGGCGGGCGGACACCTTCACGGCCGCCGCCGCGGCGCTCGGCATCGCGCTCTCGCCCGGGCCCTCCTTCGCCGTCGACCCGCACCGCACCCCGGACGCGGTCAGGCTCGGGCTCGCGTCGGCTGCTGTGCCGGATCTGGAACGGGCCCTGCGGACGCTCGCCGGGCTCGCAGCAAGCCGTACCGACCGGTGAGCCAGCAGGTCAGGGCCACCGCCAGGCCGACGGCCACCAGCAGCCAGGAGACCGTGCGCAAGGTGCCCGTCAGGGCGTCGTAGACGGCGCCCGCGGCCGGGCGGCGCACCCGGTCGGGCAGGTCGGTCAGGGTGAGACTGCGGCCGACGGCGACGGCGAGGCCCAGCAGGGCGCCGCCGAGCGCCGTGCCGAGGGCGGTCGCGGTGACGGCGCGGCGGCGGCAGGCGGCGACCGCGATGCCGGCGGCGGCGAGGACGGCGGCCGTGACGGGCAGCCAGAAACCGGCGACTTCGAGCACGTCGTACCCCTTCCGGAGACGGTCGAGTGCGGAGGCCGGGAGCACGGCGACCTCGGTGCGGGGCAGGGGGACCCGGTGCTCCACCCGGGCGGCGATCGGGGCGATGTCGACGGTCACCTCGTGGTGGCCGCCCTCCCGCAGCGCCCGCAACACGGCTTGGTGGACCGCCCTGTTGCCCGCGTCCCACGCGGTGCCGAAGTCCCGGGTGCGGGTGAGGGAGCGGACCAAGGGCCGTACCGGTTCGCCGACTTCGTCCGCCACCGCGTCCGCGACGCCGTCCCGCACGGCGGGGTCCGCGGCGAGCGGTGCCATGGTCGTGACGTACCGGCCCGTGTCGGCGAGGCCGTACGCCGCCCAGGCCGCCAACGCGCCGAAGGGCACGAGCAGACAGGCCAGGGCGATCAGGACGGCCGACAGGGCGTCGCGGACACGGGAGGTCACCCTTCCAGGCAAAACGGTCGCGGGCGGCCGCGCGAGCGGTGGAGCCGCAGATTCCGCCCTCCGGTGGAGAGTTCACCCGAACGGGTGTCTCATGGTGGTAGGGAGAAGGAGGCCGACCATGCGCACCACTCCGGCCCTGCGGACCCTGGCCGTGGCACTGTTCACCGGCGCGACCCTCGCCGTCACGGCGGGCGGCACCTTCGCCGCGGCGGCCCCGCCCACGTATGCCGAGGGCCGTGGCGGCGGTCCGATCCGGGGCACCATCGTCTCGCGCACCGCGATCGACGTGCGGGCGGCGCCCACCACGCACTCCGCCGCCGTCGACCGGCTCGCGCCGGGCAGTCGGGACCGGATCGCGTGCATGGTCCGCGGACAGAGCGTCAACGGCAACCCGTACTGGTACTGGTTCACCGGTGCCCGGGGCTGGGTGAGCGCCGCGTTCGTGGACACCGGCCGGCGGTCCGTGCCGACCTGCGCGGACCCGCGCCCGCAGTGGAGGAACGGCGGTTGGGACAACGCCGACCGGAACGACCCGAGCTGGAACTCCGGTTCCGACTCGTGGGCAGCCTCCGGCTCCGTCTCCCGGAGCTTTTCGGGGACCTGGAGCCGGAGCGTGGGATGAGGGAAGCCGTGGGCCCCGGTCGTCTCACCGGCCGGGGCCCACGCGCGTCCGCTAGCGGATCCGGTTCCCCTCGGCGTCCTCGTGCGTGTAGTAGCGGTAGAAGAACACCAGGAAGACGCCCGCCGCGACCGCGAGACCCAGGGCCGTCGAGCGCAGCACGCTCTCGCCCGTCTGGCTGTACAGGAACCCGACGGCCGCCCCGGCGAAGCCGGACTTCACGGCCGAGTGGAGTTCCCGCTTCAGCAGCGGGGCGAACGTCGCCACGGCGAGGCACAGCACGATGAACGCGATCGCCGTGACACAGCCGAACAGCACGTTCCAGCCGGTGATCGGCCCGCCGCCGCGGCGGTTCGCGGCCGCCCAGTAGCCGTAGACGAGGCCGAGCACGACCGGGATGCCGTACCTGGCGGCCGTGTGCATCTTGGCGCCGAAGACATCGGGTGTCCGGGCGAACCCGCCCGCGGGTGCCGCATGAGCCATGAGAGCACTCCTCTCTGTCCACCCCGATACGCCCCCGACTACCAGAGCACACCTGCGAAGGGGCGCTGGCAAGTCGGATGGCGGCGGCAAGCGCCCCGTGTTTCGCTGACTCCATGAGCGGTGTCGGCCGGGCGCAGGTGCTCCGCGTCCGCGGCCGCGGTGTCGCCTGGGTGCCGCCCCTCCTGCTGCTGGTCGCGATCACCGCGATCCCCCTGTCCGCCGACGGCCCGCCGCCCGTCCACCGCGTGCCCCTCGGCCCGGGCGAGACCGTCCTGCTGACCAGCGACGGCGTCACCGAGGCCCGCGACCCCGCCGGGCAGTTCTACGCCCTCGCCGACGAGGTGGCCCGCGCCCTCGCCGCCGACCCGCGCGCCGTCGAACCCCGCCGCCTGGTGGCCCTCGTCCGCGACGGCACCCTCGGGCACTGCCGCGGACGACTGCTCGACGACACCACCGTCTTCGCGGTGCGCAGAGCCGACGAGCGGGCAGGAAAGGGACGTCTGCCGTCCTGAGAACCTCCCCTTCGCAGCCGCAGCGGATACCGTGCTGCCGTAAGTGATCGAGGGGGATGGGGAGGGACCGATGCCCGGAACCGTGCTGCTGCTCGCCGCCTCACCGGTGGGCAAGAGCCGTCTGGTGGACGCGGCGTCCGTGCTTCCCGTCCTCGCGGCCGTGCCGCCGGCCGTGCTCTCCGGCACCGACACCGCCAACGTCGTCGAGCTCGCCGACCCCCTGGAACCGCAGGCCGTCCTGACCCGGCTGCGCGCCGTGGCGGCCACGCCGGGCCCGCTCACCGTGTTCGTCACCGGCCAGCTCGCCCTGGACCGCCGCCAGCACCTGCCTCACCTCGCGCTGGCCCGCACCACACCGGCCACCGTGCGCTACACCGCGCTGCCCTGGCAGTGGATTCGTGAGGAGTTCCGGCTGCGTTCCCCGGGCTCGACGACCCTCTTGGTAGACCTGCACGCCGACGCCGACACCTGGGGCTGGCTGCGGACGCACACCCTCGACTCCGGCCGCAACAACGCGGTGTTCGGGCGGATCGCGCCCCCGCCGTCCCGGCGTACGGTGGCCGTGCCGGCGTACATGAAGACGATCGCGACGATTCTGCGCAGCGGGTGGCGTCCGCCCGTCGAGCAGTTGCACCAGCAGGCGTTCACCAGGCTGGGCCCCGAGGCGTACGGGGACCTGGTGCTGACGGTGCCGCCGATGCCGGTGCCGGTGGCCGCGCCCGGGGGACCTTCGTACCGGCCCGAGGGGCCGCGTGCCCAGGCGCCGGGCGGGCCGGTGGGCGCCGACCGGGCCCCGCAGGCGGCCGCCGCTCCTCCTCAGCCGCAGGAACCCCACCGTCCCGAGGTGTACGGGGACCTGGTGCTGACCGTGCCGCCGATGCCGGTGGCCGCACCCGGGGGCTTCGCCGCCAGACCGTCGTACCGGCCTGCCTCGCACCCGGCAACCGTCAGTCCTCCCCCGCCCCAGGACCCCCACGTCCAGGTCACCGCCGCCGTCCAGGCCGGCCGCCACCAGGAGGCCGACGAGCTCGCCCTGGCGCACGAGCAGGCCGCCACCCGGGCCCACGGCCCCGCCTCCGAGCAGGCCCTGCACTGGTCCGAGGTCCGGGCGGATCTCGCGATGTTCGCCAGGGACTCGGCGCGCAGCTGCCGGATCTGGCTGACGGTGGCCGAGACCCGGCTGGCCGCCGGACAGGCCCCGGACTCGCCGGGCGTGGAGAAGGCCGTGGACCGCGCCCACCACCAGTGGGGGCAGGTCCGCGACAAGGCCCGGGCCCAGGAACTCGGCGCCCTGCTCGCGCAGTTGCGCGCCCGCGTTCCCGGCCGTCGCCCGGGCGCCCTGGAGAACGTACAGAAGCAGCTGCGGGAGCTGCAGGCGACACCGTTCTAGACGAGACAGGCCAGCGCCCCCGACACCAGCGTCCGCACGCCCGGCGCCACCGCCGACAGGTCCGGGGCGAAGTCCGGGCTGTGGTTGCTGGGGACGGCGTCGAACTTCTCCATCAGGTCCGCGCCCGGCGCCGCGTCCCAGGTGGCGGCCGGCGTGCAGGTCACGAACCAGTAGGAGTACGGGAGTTCGCCGAGCGCGAGCTTCGAGAAGTCCTCGCTGCCCATCGCCGGGCCGGAGTCGAAGACGGTGTCGGTGCCGAACACCTCGCGGTGCACGGCGGCGATCCGGTCGTCGGTCTCCGGGTCGTTGACCGTGGCCGGGAACGAACCGCCCAGGATCACCTCGGGCTCGCGCGGACAGCCCGCCGCATGGCACTCGCCCTCCGCGATACGGCGGATCGAAGCGAGCATCCGGTCCCGGACCGCCTCGGACTGGGTGCGCAGATTGAGGGAGATACGGGCGGTGGAGGGGATGATGTTCGGGGCCGTGCCCGCCTCGATCCGCCCGACGGTCAGCACGGCCGACTCGCGCGGCCTGATCTCCCGGCTGACGATCGTCTGGAGCCGCGTGACGACGTAGGCGGCCGTGACGACCGGGTCGACCGTCGTCTCGGGGCGCGAGCCGTGGCCGCCCCGGCCGTGCACCACGATCTCCACGTCCGTCGTCGCCGACATGATCAGGCCCGGCACGTGCGCGTACAGGCCCGCCAGGCCCGGCACGGCGTGCTGGCCGAGCAGGACATCCGGGCGCGGGACACGGTCGTAGAGCCCGTCGGCGACCATCGCGGCCGCCCCGCCGCCGGCCTCCTCGGCGGGCTGGCCCACCAGGAGCAGCGTCCCGGACCAGGCGTCCCGCCCGTCCGCGAGCGCCTTCGCCGCCCCCGCCAGCCAGGTCACATGCAGGTCGTGCCCGCAGGCGTGCATCACCCCGGGCGTCGTCGAGGCGTACGGCAGTCCGGTCCGCTCCTCGACGGGCAGCGCGTCCATGTCGGCGCGCAGCAGGACGGTCGGCCCGTCGCCGTTGCGCAGGAGGCCCACGACACCGGTGCGGCCGATGCCCTCGGCGGTCTCGAACCCGGCCGCCTTCAGCCGCTCGACGAGCCGGGCCGCCGTGCGGTGCTCCTGGAAGGAAAGCTCGGGGTGGCGGTGCAGGTCCCGGTAGAAGTCCTCCAGGTCGGGGACCGGGAGCGAGGCGGTGAGGTCCAGCGCGGTACGGGCGGCGGAAGACGTCATGCGGGCAGCGTAGGCGCCGGGGGCGTCGCCCGCAGGGGGTCGTGTCCAGGGGGCGCGGGCCGTGAGAGGGAGGGGCCGCGGACGCCAGGGGAGTGGGCGTCGGCGGGGGCGGCACGGGGGCCTCCGGCTCTGGGTCGTCCCGGCCCCGCAGTCGCTCGGCGGCCCGCCGACCACCCCGGGGAGTGGAGCGACGGACGTACACCCCCGGCGCGGAGTCCCGGGGGATCTGCCGACGGCACTTGGTGGAACCTTTACCCGGACCTGTCCGTTGACCGGGTGAGATCACTCAGACGAGTACCGAGGTGACGTCATGGCACTGTTCGACCGGCTCAAGGACCAGGCCAAGAACCTGCAGCAGCAGGCGCAGGGCGGGCGCGGCACGACGACCGGTGGGCACGGACAGGGCGGCTCCCGCGGCGGTTCGCGGTCCCAGCTCGTCGGCGTGCTGAAGACCCAGCTCGGCTCCCTCAAGACCGAGTTGAAGAGCGGCGCCTACCGGGACGCCAGCATGGCGATGTGCGCCCTGGTCGCGGCCGCGGACGGCCAGGTGGACGCGGCCGAGACGCAGCAGATGGAGTCGTTGATCCTCGGCAACGAGGTGTTGCAGAACTTCCCGCCGGAGCAGCTGCGCCAGCGCTTCCACAAGCATGTGGACCAGCTGACCCGCAACTTCCCGCAGGGCAAGGCCGAGGCGCTCCAGGAGATCGCCAAGGCCGCCAAGAAGCCCACCGAGGCGCGCGCCGTGATCCAGACCGGCATCGTCATCGCCGGTGCCGACGGCCACTTCTCCCAGGCGGAGCAGGCGGTGCTGAGAGAGGCCTGCGGGGCCCTCGGTCTCGCGCCCGCGGAGTTCCAGCTCTGAGAGCCGCTCCCCGGACGAAGCTCCTCGGCCGTCGGTCCGGTGCCTGAGCCGGGCGCTCAGTCCGCGGTGGGCCCGGCCGGATGCCGGGCCTGCGCGGCCTGTTCGGCGGGGCGCGGCTCGGACGCCTTCGCGGGGCCCGCGTTCGCCGCCAGGACCAGCGTGGCCACGGCCACGACCGCGGCGGCGAATCCCCTGGCGTAGCGTGCGGTGGTGCTGGTGCGTTCGAGCACGGCGACCTCGCAGCGGTGGCGGTGAGTACCCAGGACGGTGACGGCGTATTAAGCAGGGTTAATACGCCGTTTAACCTAGGGGCTGCGCGAGCCGAACGGCAAGAGGGGCTTGGGGAGTTGGCCATGTCGGAGCGGGACGACCCGGGCATCATCGGGCGACGGGTGCAGCAGCTGCGGGTCGAACGCGGGCTGACCCAGAAACAGCTGGCCGAACCGGCCTACACACCGGCCTACATCTCCACCCTGGAGTCCGGGCGGGTGCGGCCCTCCGACGACGCGCTCCGGCACCTCGCCGACCGTCTCGGCGTCGGCTTCGAGGAACTGGCCACCGGCCGTCCGGCCCGGCTCGTCACCGATCTGCGGCTGCGCCTCACCGAGGCCCAGCGCACCCTGGCCACCGGGGAGGCCGAGGAGTCCGCCGCGCAGTACGCCCGGCTGCTCACCGAGGCCGACGGGCTCGACCTCGCCGAGGCGAGGGCCGCCGCCCTGCTCGGGCTCGGGGAGTGCGCGGTGGAGACGGGCGAACTCGGCGCCGCACGCGAGTACTTCGAGCGCGCGGAGAAGGCGCTCGGCGAGGACGTACCGCTGCCCGCCCGCGTTCCCGCCCTGCGCGGACGAGCCCTCGCCCACTACCTCACCGGTGAACTGCGCTACTCCGTCTACCTGTTGGAATCCACCATCGACGAGCTCAACCGCGGTGGCCTCCACGACCCCGACGCCCTGCTCCTCCTCTACGCGAGCGTCATCGGCCCCTACATGGACATGGGCGCCCACGCGCGCGCCGCCCAGGCCGCCGAACTCGCCCTCGCGCTCGCCCCGCAGTCCGGCGACCCCGCCCTCGTCGCCCGCATGCACCGCTCCGTCGCCCGCACCCTGCTCGCCGAGGGCCGCCTCGCCGAGGCCGACGCCTCCCTCGCCAAGGCCGCCGAACTGTACCGGCAGCTCCAGCTCCGCACCGAACTCGCCAACTGCCACTGGATGCGCGGATACGTCTACGCCCAGAACGGCGAACTGGAGCGCGCCGAGGCCGAGTTGCGGCAGGCCCTCGCCATGCTCTCCGCCAAGCGGGCCGCCCTCTACTCCAGCCAGGCCGCCGTCGAACTCGCCGACGTGCTGCACCGGCGCGGCAAGTCCGACGAGGCCGCGGCCCTTCTCCACGACGTGCTCAGCGACCTCAGCTCCGAGCGCGGCGCCCTGCACTCCGCCGCCGCCCACCGCCTCCTCGGGATCATCGCCGAGGACGCCCGGGACACCGAGGCCGCCGAGGAGCACTACGTCCGCGCCCTGAGCCTCCTGGAACGGGCCGGAGCCGCCGGTGACCTGGCCGACCTGTGCCGGCTGCTGGGTGATCTGCTCCGCCGTACGGGACGGGTCGAGGCGGCGCTGGACGCGTACCGGACGGGCCTCGGACACCGTACGGCCCCCGGCACCACCACGCTCGGCCCCGCACCCGCACAGCCCCCGCTGTGACGGTTCAGGGCGGCCCTCCTGGAAGGTCCCCGGTCCGCTCGGGAGGAGGCGCCCGGGTCGGCGTCGCGGAACAGGGACGAAGAGCACGGCACGGCTGAGGCCGGCGGCCGAGGGGTGGGCGCGAGCCCCGGTCCTGGGCGTTTCGCCCAGGGGACGAGGGGTAGCCGGGCGGTGCCCCTGGGCGGGAACGCCACGAGCGGCGCCCCCCGCTTCCGGTGAGTCTGCTCGGGGGCCGGTGACGGACAGCTCCGCGTCGACCGAAGGAGGCGGTGACCGTGCGGCCCAGGGACGCGTACGGCGAGGAGCCCGGTCCGTTCTCCGGGGCGTCCGACGAACCCGACGTCGATGCCGACTCGTCCGCCCTCCCACGAGGCGCGCACGAACGACAGCACGGACGGGAACGGGGCCGCCGGGGCGGGCGTGAGGGCGGCATCGAGCGTGAACGTGAGACGGGACGTGATCGCGGCGGCGGCCGGGAGTACGGGGTCGGGCGGGAGCGCGAGGTCGGACGCGATCGCACGGCCGGACGGGAGCTCGGGACCTGCCAGGACCACGAACCCGCCCCCACCCACCGCACCGACCCCCCACCGACCCGCGATCATGCGCGGGTCTCCGAGGTCATCGCCGCAGGCGTGCGCGGCTCCGGCCCCGCCGAGATTCCGGGCAAGCTGTGTGTGGCCGCCGTCGAGTTGTTGCCGGTGGCCGGGGCGAGTGTGTCGTTGTGGACCGACGGGATGCCCGTGCAGCTCAGTGCCAGCAGTGACCGGGCCGCTCAACTGTCGGACATCCAGGCCACGTTGGGGGACGGCCCCTGTGCGGCCGCCGCGGCGACCGGTGCCGCCGTGTTCGCCACCGACCTGACGTCCGGCCGGGACGCGGGCCGCTGGCCGGTGTTCGCCGAGGAGGCCACCGCCGCCGGGAT
The DNA here is from genome assembly GCF_049739545.1 of Streptomyces sp. SLBN-8D4. Taxonomy (NCBI): domain Bacteria; kingdom Bacillati; phylum Actinomycetota; class Actinomycetes; order Kitasatosporales; family Streptomycetaceae; genus Streptomyces; species Streptomyces sp. SLBN-8D4. The sequence goes on along the minus strand of NZ_JBMGQC010000001.1, from coordinate 4,793,850 downwards.
ACGGGCGGTGTACTCGATGCCGCTCGGCAACGACACCGTGTGCGTGGGCACCCTCGACCTCTGTCGCGAGGCCCCCGGCGCACTCACCCGGCGTGAGCTGCGCGTCGCCGAGCTCGTGGCCAGTGTCATGACGGGTGGCCCTGATGGCCCTGCCCCGGGGCGAGGAGAACGGCCCCGACGGCGAGGACCCCTGGCTCAACGGCCTGGCCTCCGCGCACGACGAGGTGTACCAGGCCGTCGGCATGATCATGGTGCAGCTCGGCGTCGACTCGGACGAGGCGCTGGCCCGGCTGCGCGCACACGCCTTCGCACACGGCCGGACCGCGCTCGAGGTCGCGCACGACGTGGTCTGGCACCGCAAGCGGTTCGACGGGGACTGACCGCTCACACCTGCACCCGCCCCTGCCTGCGCACCTCCGTCAGCCGCTCCGCGCCCAGCTGTACGGCCGTCCGCGTGGCGTCCGTCTGCACGTCGCCGAAGCCGCCGTTCGTCACACTGATCGCGTCCTGCCCCACGCGCAGCGCCGCGACCTCCAGCGTGAGCGTCGTCGGTGCGCCGTCCGGCGACTGCCCGGTCAGCAGCACCCGCAGCCCCTGCCGGGCGTCCCCCGCCTCCGGCAACGGCATCGCGGCGACCTGCACCCCCAGGACGGCCCCGGTTGCCGTGGTGGCCGCGAACCGCCCGCACGTGCGCGGAAGGCTCTTGAGCCAGTCCAGGGTCCTGCCGATCTCCGCAGGCGGACGCGCGAGCACCTGGTACCGCATCTGCGCCTCGTTCCACACGTCGTCCATCCCGACGACCGCACGGGCCTGGGCGTCGGCCCCGAACACCTCGTCCGCGTACAGCGCGTCGAGCAGCCGCTGACACGCCCGCCGGTCGGCCTTCGCCTTCAGCACCCCGTCGTGCCAGGTGGCCACCCCCTGGGCCGGCGTCCAGGGCTCACCCAGGTCCGTCTCGGTGACGAGCGCGGCCCGTGCCATGGCCTCGGTGAGGACCGAGGACGCGGCGGGAGACGCCTTCGGAGACCGGGGCGGCGCGCTGCTGGGCGGCGTGATCGGCGCCTTGGGAGCGGTGGGCGGCGTGGAGAGCGCGGAACAGGCCGTGGCGGCGAGGAGCCCGGAGAGGGCGAGGGCGGAGGCGGCGGCGCGGGCGACGCGGGGCGGGGTCATGCTTCAAGTGATCACCGGGTTCACCGAGGTCACCAGCGGTCCGGGCCGTACGGGTTACGGGTGTGCCGGGCCGCGGGCCGCAGCTGTGCCGCGCCGCGACTACGACCCGTGCCCGCCCACGGCCTCCACGCCCTCCACGAGCACCACGGCTTCCTCGCAGGCGACCCCGATCGGGTCGGCGAAGACGCGCAGTCCGTGGGCGACCAGTGCGCCCTCGTGCAGGAGCATGAGCGTGCGGGCCTGTGCGGGAGCCAGGTCGGTGAAGAGCCGGAGCATCCACCGCTTCTGGCCGGTGATGACGGCGTACGCCGGGTGGGAGGGGTCGCTGATCTCGGCGTGCGCGTTGACCATGCCGCACCCCTTGGGGCTGTGCTCGTCCATCCAGTCCCGGGAGGCCGCGAAGACCGCGCGGACCCGGTCGACGGCCCTGGGCCCCGCCGTCTCCAGCCGTTCCCCGACATACGCCCGCCAACGCTCGTCCCGGTCGGCGAGGTACTCCACGACGATCTGCTCCTTGGAGCCGAACCGGTCGTAGAGCGTCTTCTTCGTCACCCCTGCCTCGGCGGCGATCAGGTCCACGCCGACCGCGTGGATGCCGCGCTCGTAGAACAGCCGGGACGCCGACGCGAGGGCGCGCCGCGCGGCCGGGGTCATGTCGATCCGCCGTACCTGAGGTGTGCCGTCTCCGTCTCCCACCCTCCCGACTATACCGATCTGTATAGTGGGCGGCCAGGGACGGAATATACAGATCGGTATAGTCACGGGTGGTGACCCTCATGAACGTCCTGCTCTCCGCGGCCTTCGTCGTGTGCTGGAGCTCCGGATTCGTCGGCGCCAAGCTGGGCACGCAGGACGCCGGCGCGACGACGCTCCTGATGTGGCGGTTCCTGCCGCTGGCGGCCGTCCTCGCGGTGTTCGCCGCATACCGGGGCCGGGCCTCGTGGCGCGCCCTGACGCCCCGCGCCGCCGGCCGGCAGGCCCTGATCGGGCTGCTCTCCCAGAGCGGCTACCTGCTCACCGTCTACCACGCCATCCAACTCGGCGTCTCCAGCGGTACGACGGCCCTGATCGACGGCACCCAGCCCCTGGTCGCGGGAGCGCTCGCCGGCCCGCTGCTGCGCCAGTACGTCCCGGCCCGGCAGTGGCTCGGCCTGTGCCTGGGCCTCGGCGGGGTCGCCCTGGTCACCACGGCCGACGCGGCGTCGACCACCGGTGTGGCCTGGTGGACCTACCTCGTCCCGTTCGCCGGGATGCTCTCCCTGGTCGCGGCCACCTTCCTCGACCGGCGTTCGCGCACCCCGGTGGCCCCGGCCGTGTCGATGACCGTCCACTGCGCCACCAGCGCCGTCGTCTTCACGACCGCCGCCCTCACGACCGGCACCGCGACCCCGCCCGCCACCGGGTCCTTCTGGCTGGCGATGATCTGGCTCGTGGCCCTGTCCACCTTCGGCGGCTACGGCCTGTACTGGCTCGTCCTCCAGCGCTCCGGAGTCACCGAGGTCAACACCCTCATGTTCCTCATGGCGCCCGTCACCGCCGTCTGGGGCGCGTTGATCTTCGGCGAACCCTTCACTCCCCAGACCGCGTTGGGCCTGGCGGTCGCCCTGACGGCGGTGGCCGTGGTGCGCGGGGTGAGCTCCCGCGCGCGCCCGGGTGTCGGCGTCTCAGCGACGGTCTTGGTCACTGTGGTGGGGTTCTGCGTCGGCGTCGAGTCGGTGCCTCCACAGCCGCTCACGCCGATCACTGCGGTCAGCAGCAGTGACACTGCTCCCACATGAGCGACGCGGTTCATGGGTGTTACCTCATGGCAAGGGACGTCTTCATCTCCAGACTGCGCCCCCGCCATCGGGACAGCAACGTGTGGCGGACACCATGCGAGGCGAACTGGATCAGCCGCCCTGGTCCCGGCTGTTCCCCGTGGTTCCCCGCCCGATCTGGCACGGGTCTGGCACGGGTCTGGCACGGCCGGGTCCTCAAGCGGCGCGGCAAGTTCGCTCAGGTCGTTGGACGCCTCGGCCAGCGACCACAGCTGGTGGAGGCGACGGTGCTCTAGAAGCACCGCTTCAGCAGTTCGATCACTGACCTGTGGGCCCAAGCAGTCCGGCTAGCGCTTCTTACGTATCGTGCGCTTCTTCTCTTTGGCCTCCTTCTCCTTGCGCTGCGCCACTCCGTACGCCGACCACGAGCCTTGATGGACTGGGCAGCGGGAGGTGCCGGACACGACCTTCCTTTGACACCGCCCGCCTGTCTTCGTTCGTGCGCCACACTTCGCCATGCCTTCTCCCTCGTCTGATGCGCAGTGCTCAGGGCGCTAGGCACCGTGACGCGCTCTCTCGTCACTGCGAAGGCGTGAACCGCGGCGAGTTGTAGTGCGCGGGCGCACCCTGCCGTCAGTGGCCGTGGGGCCCGATGCCGTTGTCGTTCGTTACTGGCGCGACCACCTGTGGAGAGAGCGTCGAGGCCGAGCCGTGGCTCTCACCGCCTCCGGACAGTTGCCCGTCGCGCTTCCTTGGGATGTCCAGTTCCGCCCATACGGTCTTGCCCACCGTGAGCCTCTCCACCGCCCAACGACCGGCCAATACGCGCACGATGAGCAGGCCCCGGCCGAACTGGTCGTCCGGCGAGGCCGGGTGGGCGTTGGGCAGGCGTTCCCCCCTCGGGTCGGTCACCACGACGCGGAGTGCCGTGTCCGAGAGGGACGTCTCGACACGGAAGAGGCGGTTTCGTAGGCAGCCGTGGAGCAACGCGTTCGTGCACAACTCGCTTGCCAGCAGCGCCGCGTCGCCGGCGAGGTCGGGATGGCCCCAGTCGGCGGCGAGCCCGGCGACGCGTCTGCGGGCGAGGGTGATGCTGCGGGGGTAGGGGGTGTAGCTGACCTCGTCGTGGCGGGCGTAGGGCTTGGGCGGGCCGGGAGGGCAGGTGTCGGTCACGGGGTCCTCCGGGGTGGGGGGAGTTGCGGTGGCTCCGCCGTGCGGGCGGCACGGTGCACTTCCGCCAACTCTCTGCACTGAGCGAGCGATCGAGCACTGACGGTAGTGGCCCGCTCACGGTGTGCACAAGCAGTCTCGGGGAAATATGTCTCCAGTTTCACTTGTGTTGTGACCACGGTGAACCACACACTGGCCACGATCAGGAGGTGACACGAAGTGTCCACAGGCCAGTTCACACGCGGCAGCCGCGTATCCACCGTCCTCGCACGCAAGTTGGGCGGTGAACTGCTGAGGCTCCGGGACCGGGCAGGCCTGACCCAGCCGCAGGCTGCGGAGGCGCTGTCGGCTACGGCCGCCAAAGTGGCCAAGATGGAGCGCGGGTGGGTGCCGTTCCGCGATCCTGACATCAAGATCCTGTGCGAGTTGTACGGCGTGACCGACCCGAAGGCCCTGGAGCGGTTGTTGAGCCTCGCCAGGACCGACCGGGAGCGTCGCAAGGCCAAGGGGTGGTGGAACCAGTACCCCGAGCTGCGTTCCCTGGTGGAGTACGTGGCCCTGGAGGACATTGCGACCGGCGTCCGGACCTGGCAAGGGGCCTTCGTCCCGGGTCTGCTGCAGACGCCGGACTATGCCAGGGCGCTGGCCATCGGCAATGCCGACTGGGACGAGCCGGGCGAGATCGAGCGCTTCGTGGAAGCGAAGATCGCACGGCAGGCGCGGCTGGCGGACGGCAGTCCGCTCGACCTGTGGGCCGTTGTCGGAGAGGGGGCACTACGTCAACTGGTCGGCGGACGTGAGGTCATGCGTGCCCAGCTGACACACCTGGTCGAGGCGTCCGGGCTTCCCAACGTCAAGGTGCAGGTGGTTCCGTTTCTCGCCGGCTCCCACCCCGGCATGACCAGCGCCTTCAGCGTCGTCTCCTTCGCCGAACCTGGTGCGATGGACGTGGTCTACATGGACACGACCTCGTCTACGCTGTGGCTGGAGAGCGAGGCGGACGCGGTCCGGCACAACACCAAGTTCGAGCGGATCGCCAGGAACGGACTCGTTCTTCACGACTCCGTCGAGCTGATCGAACGCATCCGCAAGGAGCTGTGAACCGTGCCGCACTTCGAGTTCGCCAAGTCCAGCCACAGCAGTGGGAACGGCGAGTGTGTCGAAGTCGCCCGCAACATCCCCATCACCGTCGCCGTCCGCGACTCCAAGACCCCCCACGGGCCGATACTCCGCGTCGTCCCCCACACCTGGACCACTTTCATACGGTCCCTGGACAGCCGCCGAAGCTGATCCACCCGCACCATGACCTGGACCGAAGCCGAGTACCTCCACCTCCTCCAGTCCAAGCGCCGCGCCTACGCCTGGGTGATGCGGCGCTATGGCGGCAGAGGCATGGCACTGGGCGATGAGCCGGATCCACGGGGCGCGCTACCCCGTCGAGCATCCCGAACCGACCGATCCGTCACCCGCGTACCGAACCGCCCTGTCCTGACCGGCCCAGCCTCTCAGGACACCTGCCCCAACAACCCCCGCACCGCCTCGTCCACCACCCGGTACCGCACCACGCGCCCCTCTTTCTCCCCCGCGACCACCCCCGCCGCCCGCAGCAGCCGCAGTGCCTGAGATACGGCCGGGTCGTTCATCCCCGTCGCGATCGCGAGGTCCGAGACCGCCAAGGGGCCGGTGCGGTGCAGGGCCAGGAGCAGGGCGAGGCGGTTCGGGTCGGCGAGGAGGGCGAAGCGGTCGGACCAGGTGCGGACGTGTCCCGGGTCGCCGATCGCGGCGATGGCGTCGCACACCCGGTGTCCGTCGATGGTGCGGCGGTCGGCTCGGTCGGCCGGGACGAGGTGCATGGGGCACATCCTCGCAGGCGGCCTTGTGTGATCTTCCATACCTGCGCAGGTGTGCAGCTATGCAGGAGCCCCCGCCCCCGCCTACGGTGGGCGGGCCGTGGTGCTCGGGAAACCGGTGACGACCCCTCAAAGGTCCATGCCGGTGCGGCCCTCGCCACTGTGATCGGGGAGTTTCCCTCCCACGTCCCCCGCGGGACAGCCACTGGCCGTCGTCATCAGGCCGGGAAGGCGGGCAGGGAAACGCACGACCCGTAAGCCAGGAGACCGGCCACGGCAGCTCACGCGTTCATCCACGAGGTGCTGGAGTGACCACCGTATGACCGACCCTGCCCTGCCCGACGCCGCCCAGCCCTCCGCCTCGTTCCGCTGGCGGCGCGAGGACACCGTCAGGACGGCCGGTCTGATGGCCGCGATAGCCGCCCTGCACGTCCTCGCCTTCGGCATCCTGTTCCTGCTGGTCGTCCCGGGGCACTACGAGGTCGGCGACAAGGCCTTCGGCATCGGCCTCGGCATCACCGCCTACACCCTCGGCATGCGGCACGCCTTCGACGCGGACCACATCGCCGCGATCGACAACACCACCCGCAAGCTGATGGCCGACGGCAAGCGGCCGGTGTCGGTGGGGTTCTGGTTCGCGCTCGGGCACTCCAGCGTGGTGGTCGTGCTCGCCGCGCTCATCGCGGGCGGCACCCAGCTCGCCGGCAAGGTCATGAACGAGGGGTCCGGCACCCACCAGGTCCTGGGCTTTCTCGGTACGACGATCTCAGGGACCTTCCTCTATCTCATCGCCGCCCTCAACCTGGTCGCCCTGGTCGGCATCCTGAAGGTCTTCCGGTCGATGCGGGCGGGGTCGTACGACGAGAAGGAGCTGGAACAGCACCTGGATTCCAGGGGCTTCATGAACCGGATCCTCGGGCGGCTCACCAAGTCCATCACCCGGCCGGGGCAGATGTTTCCGCTGGGCTTCCTCTTCGGGCTGGGCTTCGACACGGCGACCGAGGTGACGTTGATGGTGATGGCCGGGTCGGGTGCGGCCGCCGGTCTCCCCTGGTACGCGATCCTCTGCCTCCCCCTCCTCTTCGCCGCCGGAATGAGCCTGTTCGACACCCTCGACGGCACGTTCATGAACTTCGCCTACCAGTGGGCCTTCTCCAACCCCGTCCGCAAGGTCTTCTACAACCTCGCCATCACCGGACTGTCGATCGCGGTCGCCTTCTTCATCGGGACGATCGAGCTCGTCGGTGTCCTGCACGACAAGCTCGACCTCACCGACGCCCTCACCACCTGGATCGCCGACATCGACCTCGACAACGTCGGCTACGTCATCGTCGGCCTGTTCGTGGTGGTGTGGGCGGCGGCGATCGCCTACTGGCGGCTCGCGAAGGTGGAGCAGCGGTGGGGCGTCAGCAGTTCCTGAGGGGACCGGACCCGCGCTAGACCCCCTCCACCGCCGTCAGCCACAGCTTCACGTACCGCTCCACGTCGACGCCCAACCCCACGTCCACGAGGGTCACTTCACGCTCGCCCTCGTGGAGCTCGGACTCACCGGGACGGCGGCGGCGGTCGACGACGGTCTGGCCGCGGGTCGGGCCCGGGGCCAGGCTCACCTCCACCGGCAGCAGCTCGGTGGTCAGTCCGTCCGGGTCGACGACCGCGCAGACCGCGCCCGCGTCGCCGAGGCCGCCCGTGGGGGTGGGGTCGCCGGAGGTGGCGGGGTCGCGGTGGGCGAGGAGTTCGCCGGCCATGCGCAGGCTGGGCTCCGAACTGTCCCGCAGCCGCTGGACGTCGGCGGCCGGGACGACGACCCGCTCGAACACGTCCAGGCCGTACATCGTGATCGGTACCCCGGCGGTGAGCAGGACGGCGGCCGCCTCCGGGTCGTGCCAGACGTTGAACTCCGCGACCGGCGTGGCGTTCCCGGTCGCCACCGCGCCGCCCATGAAGACGATCCGCTCGATGTTCCGCACCACTTCGGGATGCGTACGAAGGAGCAGCGCGATGTTGGTGAGCGGCGCGGTCGGGATCAGCGTGACCGGTCGGGGCGAGGCCAGGATCTCCCGCCTGAGCAGGGTCACCGCGTCCACGTCCACCGCCACCCGGGTCGGCGCGGGCAGCCCCAGGTCGCCCATGCCGTCGAGGCCGTGCACGTGCTGCGCGGTGCGCACGGGCTCGATCAGCGGCCGCGCGGCACCCCGGGCGACCGGGATGTCACCGGCCCCGGCCTGCTCCAGGACGGTCAGCGTGTTGCGGACCACGCCGTCGACGTCGGTGTTCCCTGCGACACAGGTGACCGCGCGCAGGTCGATGCCGGGATGCCGTACGGCGAACAACAGGGCCAGGGCGTCGTCGACACCGGTGTCGCAGTCGATGATCACCGGGATGGGCTGACCGGTCACGGCGGGGGTCCTTTCGTCACTGGCGTACGGGACCGACCTTACGCAGCCGCCCAGAGTTCGGCCCCGCGATCACCGTCCCGGGCGCCGATCCGGTCCAGCAGCTCGTCGACCGGCACGGCTCCGGGCCTGCGGCCGTCCCGCAGTCGTACGGCCGCACTGCCGGCCTCGGCCTCCCGCTCGCCGATCACCGCCTGGTACGGCACGAGGCGCGCGGCGCGGACGCGGGCGCCGAGGGTGCCGTGGCCGGGGCCGGAGAGTTCGGCCCGGATGCCGCGCTCCTCGGCCCGCCGTACGACGTCGAGGGCCTGCTCCTCCTGGGCGTCGCCCACCGGCAGGACCACGAGCTGCACGGGGGCGAGCCACACCGGGAAGGCGCCGCCGTGGGTCTCGACGAGATGCGCGACCGCCCGTTCCACGCTGCCGATGATGCTGCGATGGACCATCACCGGGCGGTGTTTGTCGCCGTCGGGGCCGATGTAGTGGAGGTCGAAGCGTTCGGGCTGGTGGAAGTCGATCTGGACGGTGGAGAGGGTGGACTCCCGGCCGGCGGGGTCGGTGATCTGCACGTCGATCTTGGGACCGTAGAAGGCGGCCTCGCCCGCGACCGACTCGTACTCGACGCCGTCCAGGACCTCTTCGAGGAGGGCGTTGGCGCGGCGCCAGAGCGCGGGGTCCGCGACGTACTTGCCGGAGTCTCCCGGGAGGGACAGACGGTACCTGGACGCCCGGATGCCGAGGTCGTCGTAGGCGCGGCGGATGAGTGCGAGGGCGTCGCGGGCTTCCGCCACGGCCTGTTCCGGGGTGCAGAAGATGTGGGCGTCATTGAGCTGGATGGCGCGGACGCGGGTGAGGCCGCCGAGGACGCCGGAGAGTTCGGAGCGGTACATGCCACCCAACTCTGCGATGCGGAGCGGGAGTTCGCGGTAGCTGTGAGAACGGGACCGGTAGATGAGGGCGTGATGCGGGCACAGGCTGGGCCGCAGCACGACCTCCTCGCCACCTAGCCGCATCGGCGGGAACATGTCGTCGCCGTAGTGCGACCAGTGCCCTGAGATCTCGTACAGCTCCCGCTTCCCGAGCACGGGCGAGTACACGTGCCGGTATCCGGCGGCCCGCTCGGCCGCCCTGACGTACTCCTCCAGGACATGCCGTACGACGGCCCCGTCGGGCAGCCAGTACGGCAGCCCGGCGCCCATCAGCGGATCGGTGTCGAACAGATCGAGTTCACGGCCGAGTCGGCGGTGGTCGTGCACGGGGTTCATGCGGTTCTCCTTCGCGGTGGGGGGCGAGGAACCGGCGGGAACGGCGAAGCCCCGGGGCACTCGCCCCGGGGCTTCGGACTGCGTCAGCGGTCAGCGCGCCGGGACCTGCTCCGGCGTCGTCGTGATCGACGGGATGGCGAGGGCTCGGGCGCGCTGCATGGGGTGAGCGTAGGGGAGGGATGGAGGTCGAGGCGAAGGATTTTGGTGCCCTTCGCATCCAATCCGCGACGGCCGCAGAAACGGATTACGCCCGGACATGTCCCGATCGTGGAGGCCCGCGGTGAAAGAAGCAGTACACATCGGAAGAAAACCCTCTGCGGAACCCGATCTTCAGGAGCTGGTGGGCCGGGTGGCGCTGGGCGACGAGGAGGCGTTCGCCCGGGTCTACGACACGGTGGTGGGTTCCGTACTGGGGGTCGTGCGCGCCGTACTGCGTGATCAGGCGCAGTCGGAGGAGGTCGTGCAGGAAGTGCTCGTGGAGGTGTGGCGGACCGCTCCCCGTTACCGCTCCGACCGCGGGACGGCCCTCAACTGGATCCTCACCCTGGCGCACCGCCGGGCGGTGGACCGGCTGCCCGAGTACGACGAGGTGGTCGAGCACGTCGAGGCCCGCCTGGAACGGGAACAGGTACGGCGCTGTCTGCGCACCCTGACCGAGATCCAGCGCCAGGCCGTCACCCTCGCCTGCTACCGCGGACTGACCTACCGCCAGGTGGCGGAGGCGCTGGCGCTTCCGCTCGGCACCGTGAAGACCCGACTGCGCGACGGACTCATCCGGCTGCGCGACTGCCCGGGGGTGACCGCATGACGACCGTCGACCTGCACCGGATGACGGGTGCCTACGCACTGCACGCGCTGTCCGACGACGAGACCGCCGCCTTCGAACGCCACCTTCCGCGGTGAAGAAGGCCGGGCTGGTCGACACCCTCAACAACGCCCAGGACATCACCGTGTTCGCGCCGACCAACGACGCCTTCGCGAAGATCCCGAAGGCCACGCTGGACAAGGTCCTGAACGACAAGGCCCAGTTGACGAAGATCCTCACCTATCACGTCGTCGGCCGGAAGCTCACCCCGAAGGACCTGGAGAACGGCTCCTTCGACACCCTGGAGAAGTCGAAGGTGACCACCGCCGGTTCCGGCGAGTCGTACACCGTCAACGACTCCGCCAAGGTGGTCTGCGGCAACGTCAGGACCGCCAACGCCAACGTCTACATCATCGACAGCGTGCTCATGCCCACCAGCTGACGATCCGTCGATGAACGGGAACCCGAGGGCGCCACTCCCCGTGGCGCCCTCGGGCCGTTTCCGGTGAGTTGTTCTGGCGACCGAGCCGGTCCGGCGGCCGCCCCTCGCCGAACCGGCCCCGGACACCGAGCCCGTCTGCGGCGCCGTGGAGCGGGCATCCGTACGGGAACACCCTCGTACCGCAGGAGGTGGAGCGTGATCTCGCGCACCCGTGGCACCGTCGACCGGGCCGCTCTCGGCGTCATGGGACTCCTGTTCCTCCGCACGGGCTCGTGGCCCGCCGCCACGGACCGCGCCGTCGCCGGCCGGCTGCCGTCCGGGTGGCCCGTGACCCGAGAGGGCACCGTCCGCCCGCAGGCACCGGCCGAGGCGCTGACCGCACGGGTGGCCGCCCTGCCCGGCGTCGCCCGCGACCGGGCCCGTGTGCCGTCCCGGCGGGCGCAGCGGCCGGAGGCCCGACTGCGGGTCCGGCTGGAACCGGACACACCCCCGCACGCCCTCCTGCCCGGTCTCCGCGCGGCGACCGCGGAGGCCGAACGGACGGTGGCGCCCCACGAGCTGCGCGCCCGGGTCCGCCTGAGCGCCGCGTCGCACCGCATGCCGCATGTCCGCTGAGCCCTGCGTCGACGACGCCCGCCGGCCCCGCCGTCTGCCGCGGCCGCCCGCCGCCTGGTGGCCCGCGCTGCGGCGCACGCCGGTGTCGCTGTGGAACGACGACCTCTCGGACGACGCGGCGGCGCTGACGTACTACGCGATCCTCGCGGTGCTGCCCGCGATGCTGGCCATCGTCCTGGCGGTCGGCATGATCAGCCCGGACACGGCGGAGGAGTTCGTCCGGCAGGTCACCGCGTACGCCCCTGCCCAGTCCGGTACCGACCTGCACGCCGTCCTGGCCCGCGCGCTGGGCGGCGGCCGCACCGCCTGGCCCCTGCTGGTGGCCGGTGCGGCCAGCGCCCTGTGGTCGGCGTCCAGTTACCTCGCCGTCTTCCGCCGCTCCCTGCACCGCATGCACCGGGTGGAGGACCGGCGGTCGCCCTGGCGCAAGGCGCACCGCTTGGTGCTCACCGCGCTGGCGCTGCTCGGGCTGCTGCTGGTCGGCTCGCTCACCCTGCTGCTGACCGGCCCCCTCGCGCAGGCCGCCGGCCGGGCCGCGGGCGTGGACTCCACCGCCGCCTGGGCGTGGAGCCTGCTGCGCTGGCCCGTGCTGCTGTGCCTGGTGGCACTCCTGGTCGTGGTCGTCTTCCGTACCGGCCCGGCTCCGGCGCGGCGGCGCGGACACAGCCTGCCCGGCGGGGCGCTGGCCGCGGGCCTGTGGCTGGCGGTCTCCGCGGGCTTCTCCGCGTACGCCTCGACACTCGGCGCCTACAGCCGGCTGTACGGCTCGCTCGCCGGCGTCGTCGTCTTCCTCGTCTGGCTGTGGCTGTCGAACCTGGCCCTGCTGACGGGAGCGCAGTTCGCGGCGGAGCTCGCGGGGGCCCGCGGTCGGAGCACCGGGAAGTCCCCGGTGCCGTAGCACTCCCGGGCAAGCGGGTCGGGGGTGCCCTGCGGGTCGGGCAGATGGACGACGACGGCCGCGGCCGCTCCGCCGCCGGGCGGACGGATTCCGCGCGGCGGCCCACGCGGGACCGGGGAGGTGCGGCGATCGTCGTCGTCCCCGCGGAGCCGCCGGCCACGCGGCCGTGCGGCGGGCCGCGCACCGGACGAGGGGGCGCGTATGCACTGGCCCGGCGCCCGGAGCAGCGCGCCGTGGACAGGCCCGTGGCACAGAGGCGTCACTCCCGGCGCCTGTCGGCCTTGTCCGCGTCAGAGCCGGCCCCCGGCCGGGACGTCGTGCCGCTGTCCGTACGTCAGCCGCTTGTCTCCGGCCCCCACCGTTCCGGCCCACCCCCCTTCCACTCGATCCACGGCGACTGCGCCACCTCCGCCGCGTCGATCTCCAGCCCCGCCCGGCGGAGGAACTCGGCGACGTCGGTCAGGTTGTGGGCCAGGCCGAGGATCTCGCCGTCGACGCGGACACGGCGGCCGCCGGTGGGGGACGGGGGGTGCACGATCACGCGGATCGGTCCGGACATGTCCTCAGGATCGTCCGGGACGTACGGTCCCGCACTTCGGTCCGTCATGAGTGCGACCGTTCGCGCCCGTCGTTGCCACGGCGCCCCAGATCACGGAGCTCCCACCACTCCGCCGGGCGGGGGCGCCGTTGCTGCCAGTAGGGGTGGAAGAACAGCTGGGCCGACAGCCGGTGCAGGCGTCGGCGCAGCTCGGTGCGGCCGGGGCGCTCGGCGAGCTGCCGGTAGGTGGCACTCCACTCGCGCTGTGCTCGGGCCAGGTCGTCGGGGAACGATCGCATGCCCGGATTCAATCATGTGTTCGATTTATTGGGCCATGGCGAGTACGGCGACGCATCCGGTACGGCGATGACTTCCGGAGGCGGGCCGGGTCTACCGGGAGGACGGACAGACGGACATCCCTTCAGAAGACCGGAGAACGACATGACCGCCACGTACACCTTCGACGTTTTTTCCAGCCTCGACGGCTACGGCGCCGCCGGCGGCGACTGGGGCGGCTACTGGGGCAAGCAGGGCCCCGAGCTGCTCGACCACCGTCTCGCCCTGTACGGCGCGGAGCAGCGGATGGTCTTCGGGGCCACCACCTTCCGGGCCTTCGTGCGGATGCTGGCCGAGAGCAGTGAGGGGGACGACGTGCGGGACCCCTGGGTCACCCGGATGAAGAACCTGCCGACGACGGTGGTGTCGAAGACGCTGGAGGGCCCCCTCGACTGGCCGGACGCGACCCTCCTGAGCGGGGACGCCGTCGAGGTCGTGGCCCGGCTCAAGAAGGAGTCCGAGGTGCCGTTGCGCTCGCACGGCAGTCTGGCGATGAACCGGGCCCTGATGGCCGCCGGCCTGGTCGACCGTGTGCAGGTGACGGTTTTTCCCGTCATCACCGGCCGGACCGGCCTTGACCCGGTCTTCCGGGGCGCGGAGGACTTCGATCTGGAGCTGCTGGAGAGCCGGACGCTCGACGGGAACATCCAGGAGCTCGTCTACCGGCCCACCCTGCACTGAACCCAGAAGGGCCGCCCGCACCGCGAACGGTGGGACGGCCCCCTCGGAAAGGGTCAGGCGAAAGGGTCAGGCGCGCGAAGCCTTGCGGCGACGCGTGGCGAGCACGATGCCCGCGCCACCCGCGAGCAGCACCGCCGCACCGCCCGCGATCAGCGGGGTGTTGCTGCTGGCGCCGGTCTCGGCGAGGTTGTCACCGCCGCCACCGTTCGGGGTGGGGGCGCCCGGAGTCGTGGTGGACTCCGAGGCGGACGGGGTCGGGCTGTCGGTGCCCGGGGTCTCGGAGGCCGGGGGCGTGCTCTCGGACGCCGGCGGCGTGGACTCGGAGGCCGGCGGGGTCGACTCCGAGGCCGGCGGAGTGGTCTCCGAGGCCGGCGGGGTCGCCGGAGGCGTGGTCTGCGTGGTCGTGCAGTCCTTCGTGCCGCCGTTCCAGGCCGCGATCAGCTTGTCCTTGATGACCGGGTGGTCCGGGCCCTTGGGGAGGTCGCCGTGCGGAAGGCCGTCCTTGGCGTCGAGCCGGCCGTCGAACTTCGTGTTGCCCCGGTAGAGGTCGATCTGCGCGTAGCAGCCGAGGTCCGGGATCGAGATGTCGAGGGAGTCCACGGAGCCGGCCTTGACGGTCACGGTGTCGAAGTCGTGGAAGACCTGCTCGCCGGAGGTGGCGAACGTCGGGCCGTGCGCGCGGTAGGACGCGAGAGAGGCGGTGCAGGTGGACGCGTCGCCCGCCGCGCGGACCTTGACGTGCACCTTGCCGTCGTCGGTCGGCTTCAGGTTCAGGTCGTCGACCTTGACCGAGGCGAAGAAGTTCTTGCCGTCGAGGGAGAACTCGCAGCGGTCGGTCTCGGTCTTCGAGCCGGCGCCCGTACCCGGCTTGTAGCTTCCGCCGTTGTCCCAGCCCTTGCCGCCGGGGCAGTCGGAGGCGGAGGCGACGGAGGCGAGGGCAGCGGAGAAGGCGAGCGTCGCGGCGCCCGTCCCCAACAGGCGCCGCATGGTGACACGTCTCGCTATGGACATACGTATCCCGTCAGGATGAGAGTGAGTGGTTACAGCAAGCATCAGAAACACTGGGCCCATTGGTCACACGGGCCACGGTGTTCACACATCGTGGATCTCGTTGCGGAATGCTGTCAACCTGCGGTGATACGGGGGCCGTTCGGCGGCCATCACAATTTCGACACACCAGGAATCATTCACTCCGCACAACCCAGGTTCACTTTTCCATCGACGTGGACAGATATCCCCTTTGTCGCCTTGATGGGCCGCACTTCCGCACCCGCCTTGCAGAGGAGCCCGCGTGACCGCCCGCACCACCACGCCCGACCCCTCGCCCGACCTTTCCAGCAACGACCCGAACTGGTGGCGGCAGGCCGTCGTCTACCAGGTCTACCCCCGCAGCTTCGCCGACGCCGACGGTGACGGTCTCGGGGACATCAGGGGCGTCACCGAGCGCCTCACGCACCTGGCCGCCCTCGGTGCCGACGCCCTGTGGCTGAGCCCGTTCTACCCCTCCGAACTCGCCGACGGCGGCTACGACGTGGCCGACTACCGGAATGTCGACCCGCGCCTGGGCACCCTCGACGACTTCGGCGCCATGGTCGCCGAGGCCCACCGGCTCGGCCTGAAAGTGATCGTCGATCTCGTCCCGAACCACACCTCCCACCAACATGTCTGGTTCCAGGAGGCCCTCGCGGCCGGGCCCGGGTCCGCGGCACGCGCGCGGTACGTCTTCCGGGACGGCCGGGGAGCGCACGGCGAACTCCCGCCCACCGACTGGCAGTCCGTCTTCGGCGGCAGCGCCTGGCGGCGGGTCGCCGACGGGCAGTGGTACCTGCATCTGTTCGCCCCCGAGCAGCCCGACCTCGACTGGTCCCACGACGAGGTCCGTGAGGACTTCCGCACCACCCTGCGCTTCTGGTCCGACCGCGGGGTCGACGGCTTCCGCGTGGACGTGGCGCACGCGCTGGCCAAGGACCTGACCGAGCCGCTGCGCGACCTCGGCGACCTGCCCGGCGTCGCGGAGGAGGCCCTGGACCTGCTGCCCCCGGGCGGCCACCCCTACTGGGACCGCGACGAGGTCCACGAGATCTACCGCGACTGGCGCACCATCCTCGACTCCTACACGCCACCGCGTACGGCCGTCGCCGAGGCCTGGGTCCCGGGTCCGCGCCGCGCGCTGTACGCCCGCGCGGACGAACTCGGCCAGGCCTTCAACTTCGAGTACCTCCAGACGCCCTGGGACGCCGGCGAACTGCGCCAGGTCATCGCCGACTCCCTCGCCACCGCCCGCGCGGCCCACGCCTCGGCCACCTGGGTGCTCTCCAACCACGACGTCGTACGGCACGCCTCGCGCCTCGTGCTCCCGCCGGGCACCGACGAGAACGCCTGGCTGCTGTCCGGCGGCCACGCCCCCGGGATCGACCTCTCCCAGGGCCTGCGGCGCGCCCGCGCGGCCACGCTGCTCATGCTCGCGCTGCCGGGATCGTCGTACGTCTACCAGGGCGAGGAACTCGGGCTGCCCGAGGCCGCCGACCTGCCCGTCGAGGTGCTCCAGGACCCGATCTGGGAGCAGACGGGCCGGGTCCGCAAGGGGCGCGACGGGTGCCGGGTGCCGCTGCCGTGGACGAGGAGCGGTCCGTCGTACGGCTTCGGCGCGGGCGGTGCCTGGCTGCCGCAGCCGCAGTGGTTCGCCGAATACGCCGTCGAGGCCCAGGACGGTGTCGAGGGCTCCACGCTGGAGCTGTACCGCACCGCCCTGCGCCTGCGCCGCAAGCTCCTCCAGGGGGAGGAGCTCACCTGGACGGACACCAGGCCGGCCGGGGTGCTGGACTTCGTCCGCCACGAGGGCTGGCGGTGTGTCGCCAACCTGTCGGGGACCGCGGTGCCGCTGCCCGCCGGGGAGGTGCTGCTGACCAGCAGCCCGGTGGAGGACGGGCTGCTGGGGCCGGACACCACGGCCTGGCTCGGGTAGGGCTATCCGATCGTCGGCGTCGGGCTCGCGCCCGTGGCCGGGGTGGCGCCGTTCGCGTTCTGGCCCGGGATCCCGAGCGGCGTCGACGTCGGGTTCGGCGGCGGGGTGAGCACGACCATCTGTGCGCCGGGCTGCGGGGCCGGCGGGGTCAGGTCACTGCTGGGCAGCTTCGGCGGAGTGGTCTGCATGAAGAGGGCCTGGTCGAAGTTGACGAAGCCGGTCTTCTCCATGACCGTCATGTGGTCCAGCACCGTGTCGTTGGCCATGTCGGCAAGCGACCGCACCAGCGAGTTCTTGGTGGTGGAACGGATCTTCGCGATCGCGTTGAAGATCGAACCGTGCGTCACCCGCAGGATGTTGGCGAAGTTCGTGTCGAACTGCTGGCCGGAGCTGGAGTCGATCGTGTTCACGAAGCCGACCTGCTGCGGACTCGCCACGTTCGGGATGGTGATGTTGAGCATCGGCGCGATCTTGCGGCAGGCGTCGTCCAGGGCCGCGTGCCCGTCGATGAGGTGGCGCCCGGCCTCCTTCACCTCCGGGGTCGTCCCCTTCTGCAGGGCGATCTGACCCAGCGGGTACTCCCACAGACCGGCCGCGCGCACCTTGACGACGAAGTCGCGGTCCTGCTCGGTCAGCGGGCCCCACTGCGTCTGGGCGATGATTCTGTCCTGCGCGGTCGAAGCCTGACTGACACCCAGCATGGACGGGTACGTGAGAGCGCCCAGCGTCAGAATGAGGGCTCCGCCCACGACCAGCGTTCCCATCGCGTTGCGCGAGAGTGGCACCGTGCCTCCTGCCCGGTAGGGGTTCCCCGCCGGGAGGCGGGTCGGACGCACAGGAGTACGGACGCGGGGGCGTGAGTGTTCATCAGCTCTGCCTGGATGACCGTAGTCACAGACGGGCGGCGCGTTGACCGTCCGTTGACCGGTTCGCGGGGAAGTCCGGGGGAAATCGCGGGAGAGACCTGACGGGCCCCGGACCTAGATTCGCTGCATGTCCATGCCACAGCGGTCGCAGCGGCCCCTGCCCGTCCTCCCGTACCGCAAGCCCACCAAGGGCCGTGACTACTGGGTGCTCGACGACGTGCTCCCGGATGCCGACGCCGTACGGGAACGCTGCCTCGCCAAGGACGACTGGGTACAGGGGCATCCGTACACCTCGGAGACCTGGCCGGGGCTGCGGGCCATGCCCGGACTCGAACCCGCCGAACTCGCGAGCGTGGAGCGGCTGGTGCGCAAGGCGACCGGTGCCGGGAAGCTGTGGGTGCAGCAGGCGCCCGGCGGGGGCACCCTCAACCACAACTGCGTACAGGTCGTGGGCGAGGGCGAGAGCGAACCCCGGCCGCACACCGACTCCCGGGCACTGTGCCGGTACGCCGCCGTGCTGTACCTCAACCCCGGCGTCCCCAAGGACTGCGGCACCAGCTTCTACCGGCAGTCCCTGCCCGGCGGCCGGCTCGGCGGCAACGTGGTGCAGGCCCCGCACACCAACCTCGTCGAGGCACTCGGCACCCGGTTCGTCGCGCCCGACGCCTTCGAGGAGGACGTACGGGTGCCGCACAAGTACAACCGGCTGCTCCTCTACAACGCCAACCTGGTGCACAGCGCGACCGGTTACACCGGCCGCACACTGGAGGAGAAGCGGATGACGGCCGTCTTCTTCTGGATGGCCTGACCCACGCCGGCCGCGCGGGCCGGTGGACGCGTCAGTAGCGCACCGCCCGGGACACCTTCGCCCGTACGTCCCCCGACAGGTGGTGCGTACTGCGGGCGGTGCCCTTCCCGGTGCCGCCCGCAGGGACGTCCGGCACCGTCACCACCACCGCGTCCAGCAGCTTGCCCGTCCCGTCGGTGAAGTCGACCTGGACGGCGAAGGACTTCGCCGAGGCCGCCCTGTTGGCGGCGGTGACCGCGACGGTGGTACGGCCGCCGGAGGCGGTCGCGGGCGTACCGATCCGTACGTCGTCCCTGGCGTCGACGCCGTTCTTGATGTCGTCGAAGCGTCGGCCGGCCTCCGCCGTCGCCGACGCGACGGCGTCCCCGGCGCGGGAGGCGGCCGACGCGACCTTGCTCGCCACCGACGAGGGGCTGCCGTCGTCGGAGCAGGCGGTCAGGCCGGTGAGGGCCAGGGCCGTCAGCAGCGCGGCCGCCGTCCAGCGGGTCATCTCGCCTCCCGGGTGCAGGTCCCTCCAGTGAAGGTCCGGCGCGCTGCGGCCGCACCTCCCGTGTCACCCGTACGGCCCACTCCCATGGTGGCCGGGCCCGCCGCGCCGGATGGTCGAAGCACATCGACCACGAAAGGCGGGTCACAGCCATGACGCAGCAACCGCACGCCCCGCAGTCGTCCGCCGGCACGACTGCCACCCCGACGCCGGCCCCGGGGCTCGGACCCACGCCGACCGAGGCCGCGTGGGCCGCCGGCGGGGTCGTCTTCGCCGGTGTGCTGATGCTGATGAACGGCGTCCTCGCGATCCTCCAGGGCATCTCCCTGCTCGCGGACGACGACGTCTGGGCCCGTGTCGGCGACTACGTCTACAAGATCAACCACACCGGCTGGGGTGTGATCCTGCTCTGCCTGGGCGCCCTCGCGGCCGTCACCGGCGCGTTCATCCTCAGAGGTGCTGCCTGGGCCCGGATGACGGGCATCTTCCTGGCCTCGCTGAGCATGCTCGCGCAGTTCCTCTTCCTGCCCTACGCGCCGGTGTGGTCGGTCATCATGATCGGCATCGACTTCTTCGTGATCTGGGCCCTCGCGGTGTACCGGCCGCAGGATCAGGCGCGGGCCTGACCCCGCGGGGCCCGGTCACACGTGCCCGAGGCCGCCGCTGCCGAAGCCGCCGCTGGAGCCGGGCAGCCAGCGTTTGCGGTCCTGGTCCTTTCCTCGTCTGCTTCCCGAGTGATGGAGCTGGTACGGCATCAGCCGTTCCTGCTCGTCCGCGGTGACCGGCACCTCGTCCGGCTCGCGCATCTCCCGCATCTCACGGATCGGCCCGGTCTCCGGGAGGTGCGGCTGCTCCTTGCTGAGCGGCCGTGGAAGCTCCCGGTCCTGGACCCGCATGCCGAACACCACGGCACACACCAGCGCGCCGGCGATGAACAGCCCACCGGCGAAGGCGGCGATCACGTTGAGTACTTCGCTCGACGAGGCCGCCAGGACAAACGTCGCGGTACTCATACGCCGATTATCGCCCAATCGGGGCGAAAGGGGAGTCCCGGGGGACCACCGTGACCCGGTGGAAGTTGCAGGCGGCCGGACCGGCGGCGCGCGGGCCCGTCTGATGGGCCTTGAGCGCCATGCTGACCAGGCTCATCAGCAGGTCCACGTCGGTCTCGCAGTCGAGGTGGACGGTGACCCAGCGAGAGCCCGGCAGGAGCCGCACCGCGGTCGACTCCTCGAGGTCGTCGTGGAACCGGCGGATGGCCGCTTCGGTGAGGTGCAGATCCACGTCCCGCCCCGGGTGGAAGTGCACGATCTCGCTGTGGACGGAGCGCAGCGCCAGGCCCGCTCCGCAACTGGGCAGGCCCGTGCTGAGGTCGGACCACGCTTCCAGACGCTCCAGGGCACGCTCGGCCAGAGTCATGTGCCCATCGTCGCCCGCTCATCGCCCCGCAACCAGGGGTTGAGCAAAACGTAACCGGGGCGGGAGGTGTCGCGTGGGCCACAAGTGACCGGTCGGCGGGCGAACTCGCGGGTCCCACCGGGTTCGCGTGAACCGATCGCGGGGTTCGCGACGATGACGGGGTGAACCGATGCTTCGAAGGAGGACCCCGTGAGTGAGAACGCAGGCCGGGACGCGCTGTGCGGCGTGCGCGGCTCCGCCCGGCTCGCCGTCACCGGACTCGGGCTCGCCGGGGCCGCCTGGGCGGTGCGGGCCGTGTGGCACATCCGGCTGGCCCTGGCGGGGGAGCCCGCCTCGGGGCCGCCCGACCAGGGCGAGGGCCGGCACCGGCCGCTGAACTCCCTGGAGGACTCGTACCACCTGGTCAGCACCGCGGGAAGCATCCTCACCCTGCTGTGCGCGGCCCTGTTCATCGGCTGGCTGGGGCGGATGCGGGACAACGCGCGAGCCCTGTCCGGCCGGCCCCCGCGCCATGCCGGCATCTGGGTCTACGTCTCCTGGTTCGTGCCGGTCGCCAACCTCTGGATCCCGCGCGGCATCGTCGCCGACATCCACGAAAGGAGCGCCCCGGGCCGGAAACTGCCCGTCGTCGTGAACGTGTGGTGGGCGCTGTGGCTGGCCGGCATGGTCACCGGGGTGGGGCTGATGTACGACGGCGACACCGACGACGTCATCGCCCGCGCCTACCACGGGGTGACCACGCTGCTGGTCGCCGACCTCGCCGTGGTCGGTGCCGCCGTGGCCGCGATCCTCATGGTCCGTGCCCTGACCGCCGTACAACTTGTGCACATCGACGCCCGGTTGCGGACGCCGGGTGGTGATCCCTTGAAGGAAACGGTCAGGGCGTTTGATCGGGATTGAGGGCACTTACTGTTGCGCCTACGTGACAGCCCCCCACCCCCAGGATCGCCATGCGTCCCATCCCCCCTGTCATGGCCGTCTGCGTGTCGGCCCTTCTGCTCACCTCCTGCGGGGTGGGCAGCACCAACACCGCGGTGAGCCCCAAGAAGGGCAACGACATCACGCTGGGTCTGCTGCTGCCCGACCGGGGCACCAGCCGCTTCGACCGGTTCGACTACCCCCTCATCAAGAAGGAGGTGGCGACCCTCACCCACGGCAAGGGCAAGGTCAGTTACGCCAACGCCGAGGCCAGCGCGAAGAAGCAGAGCCGGCAGTTCCAGCAGATGGTCGCCGACAAGGTGGACGTGATCCTGGTGGACGCGGTCGACGCCAAGGCCATCGGGCCGGACGTCCAGAAGGCGAAGGACGCGGGCATCCCCGTCATCGCCTACGACCGGCTCGCCCAGGGCCCCATCGACGCCTACGTCTCGCACGACAACGAGCTCGTCGGCGAGGTGCAGGGCCGGGCCGTCGTCGAGGCGCTCGGCGACAAGGCGGAGACCAGCAAGATCGTGATGATGAACGGCTCGCTCGCCGACCCCAACACCGCGCTCTTCAAGAAGGGCGCGCTCAACGAGCTCAACGGCAAGGTCGTCATCGCCAAGCAGTACGACACCCGGGAGTGGCTGCCGTCGGTCGCCAAGGCCAACATGAAGGCGGCGATCGCCTCCGTCGGGCTGAACAACATCGCCGCCGTGTACTCGGCCAACGACGACATGGCGGGCGCGGTCATCGACGAACTCAAGGAGGCGGGGGCCACCAAGATCCCGCCGGTGACCGGGCAGGACGCGAGCCTCGCCGCGGTGCAGCGGGTCGTGTCGGGCGAGCAGTACATGACCGTGTACAAGTCGTTCCTGCTGGAGGCGACCAACGCGGCGCAGATCGCGGTCTACAAGATCCAGGGCCGCGACCTCCAGTTCGACGCGCTGATCCGCGACAAGTTCGACAGCCCCACCCAGAAGGACATCCCGTCACTGCTGGTGCCGGTGGTCGCCCTGACCAGGGACAACATCAAACAGACAGTGATCAAGGACGACGTCTACACCGTGAAGCAGATCTGCACCGCCGAGTACGCGGCGGACTGTGCGGCGATCGGCCTCAAGTAGGCGTTCCCCCGGACGGCCGGCGCTTCCTCAGGGGCCGGTGCGCAGACGCCGCACGGCAAGGACGGTGGCCGTCAGCGCGGTGACCGTGCCGAAGGCCAGGTGGACGGCGGTGTCGGCCGGAGTGAAGGACGCCAGCGCGTTGCCGAGCACGCTGAGGACGAGCAGGGGCCAGAGCAGCAGGTGCACGGGGTACTCCAAGGGGCTGTGGGGTGTCTTCGGTGAGCACGACGCTACGAGCCGCGGCCCTCGTCCGGCGATCCAGCACTCCGCCCGCTCCGGGGTACAGCAGGCTGTACTTTCCGCCTCCCGGCCTGTCCGTGGACCCGCCCTCCGCCTAGGGTCGGTGTCCTCCGGCCCGAGGAGGATTCGCATGGCCACCGCCGACGTCAAGGGCCTTGCCGTGGGGACCGCGACCACCGCGGCCGCCGCGCTCGGCCAGCTGGTCTCCGGACTCGGCACGGCGATCCTGACGCCGTTCGTGCTGCTGTGGCTGGTGCTGGCGCCCGGCGGGGTGCGCGTGCTGCACGCCCTGGCCGACATGGAACGGGTCCGGCTCGCCCGCTGGGGTCCCGAGGTCGTCGCGCCCGCGCCGCCGCCGGTGCGGCTGCGGGCCGCCCTCGCCGACCCCACGACCCGGCGCGAACTGCTGTGGCTGGTCCGGCATCTGGCCATGGGCCTGCCGCTGGGCCTGCTCGGCTTCGTCCTGCCGGTGCTCGCCCTGCGGGATGCCGCGTTCCCGCTGTACTGGCGGCTCGCCCCGAAGGACGCGACCGCCACGTCCATCGGGATCGGCGTCGCGCACTCCTGGCCGGACGCCCTCGCGGTGTGCCTGCTCGGCGTGGGCTGGATCGCCATCATCCTGGGGCTCACGCCCGGCCTGGCCCGGCTCCAGGCGAGCCCGGGGCGCCGCCTCCTGTCGGCCGGCCCCGACGCCGACCTGTCCCTGCGCGTCGCCGAGCTGACCGCGACCCGGGCCGCCGCGCTGGACGCCCACGCCACCGAACTGCGGCGCATCGAGCGCTCGTTGCACGACGGCACCCAGAACCGGATCGTCACGGTGACCGTGCTGCTGGGGGCCGCCCGCCGGATGGTCGCCCGCGACCCGGCCGGCGCCGACGAGCTCCTGGAGCGGGCCCAGTCCGCGGCCGAACAGGCCCTGGCGGAGCTGCGCACGGTCTCCCGCAGCATCCTGCCGCCGGTGCTCGCGGACCGGGGTCTGGCGGGGGCCCTGACCGGGCTCGCGGCCGAGAGCGCGGTGCCGTGCGCGGTCGACGTGGAGATGCCCCGACGCTGTGCCGCGTCCGTCGAGGCGACCGCGTACTTCGTCGTCGCCGAGGCGCTCACCAACATCGCCAAGCACAGCGGGGCGTCCCGGGCCACGATCACCGTCCGCGCCCCCGGCCCCCGGCTCCTGCTGCGGGTCACGGACGACGGGCGGGGCGGCGCCGACGAGCACACCGGCTCCGGCCTCACCGGCATCCGCCGCCGCGTCGCCGCCCACGACGGCACCCTCCGCCTGACGAGCCCGCCGGACGGCCCGACGGTGGTGGAGGTGGACCTGCCGTGCGGTGTGTGACAGGCGCCGGACCCGCCGGCCGCGCGGACGTCCTCTGCCCGGCGAGACCATCGGGCGGACCTGTGACCCTGGAGAGTGAGCTGCCATGCGGATCGTGATCGCCGAGGACGACCCCCTGCTGCGGGAGGGGCTCGCGCTGCTGCTGCGCGCCGAGGGACTGGACGTGGTCGGCACGGCCGACACCGCCGAGGGGGCGCTCGACGCCATCGAGGCGCACAAGCCCGACGTGGCCATCCTCGACGTACGGATGCCGCCCACCCACACCGACGAGGGGGTCCGCGCTGCCGTCGAGGCCCGGCGGCGCAGCCCGGACCTCGCCGTCCTCGTGCTGTCCGCCTACGTCGAGCAGAGCTTCGCGACCGAGCTGCTGACCGGCGGGGTCGGGGGGCTTGGCTATCTGCTCAAGGAACGGGTCGGCCGGGTCGAGGAGTTCCTCGACGCACTGCGCCGGGTGGCCTCCGGCGGCACCGCCATCGACCCCGAGGTCGTCGCCCAGCTGTTCACGCGGTCCCACCAGGACGTGCGGCTCGAGCGGCTCAGCCCGCGGGAGAAGGACGTACTCGCCCTGATGGCCGAGGGGCTCGGCAACAGCGCCGTCGCGGAGAAGCTGTTCGTGACCGACGGGGCCGTGCACAAGCACATCCGGAGCATCTTCGCGAAGCTCGATCTGGCGCCGACGGACCAGGTCGACCGGCGTGTGGCGGCCGTACTCCACTACCTGGAGGACGCGCGGCGACGGTCGTAGTACAGCCTGCTGCACCGGACTCGGGCCCTGTACGGCAATGATCCGCGGACCTGGCACTGGTGTGCTGGACGCATCACATCAGCCCCCCTTTTTTTGATCCTGCTGGCCGCGACCCGGGGCCGGCTGGGCCTGCCCCGGCGGTGACCGGCACCCACCCGGCCTCCATCGCACATGAAACGGGCTCCCGGCGCCTCCCTCGTCGCCCCGGGAGCCCGTTTCGGTGCGTCCCCTGGTGCTGTTCGTCGTTCGCGGCCGACCGGATGTCGTTTCGCCGCGGGAATCTCGACGGAACGCGCGGTTACTTCTGCGCGCCGCCCGCGAACTGGAGCGAGATGCGCCGCAGCACCTCCGCGGAGCTGTCGGTGCGGCCCGTGTCGTGGGCCTCGGCCAGCTGTACGAAGGCGAACGCGAAGCAGTGGGCGATGCTCGCGATGGCGGGCCCCAGCTCCTCGACCACGGCGTCCGCAGCCGCGTGGCCACTGGCGTCCGCGGGCAGGTGGATCTGTGGGAGGGTCTCCACGAGCAGCGCGGAGACGGCCCCGGTCAGGGAGACCTGCTGGTCGGGGTGCTCGCGGACCTGCCGCCGCATCTCCAGAGCCTCGGTGAGGATACCGACGACGTTCTGCATGACCTCGCGCTGTTCCATGGCGCGCAGCGTAGGCGGTCCGCCGGGCGGGACGCGCTGCGTCGCCCTCGTCCGCCGTGGCGTGTGGTGCAGGACACAGGAACCCGGGACCGGGGTGCGGAGCGTTACGGGTGTGAGGGAAACAGAAGCGGCGGAACCGGAGCGGGCACGGATACGGGCCGGGGACCGGGCGGCCTTCGGCGAGCTGTACGACCGGCACGCGCGGGCGGTCTACAACCACGCCCTGCGGCTGACCGGCAACTGGGCGGAGGCCGAGGAGGCGATGTCCGAGACCTTTCTCGCCGCCTGGCGGACCAGACAGACCGTGGAGCCGGAGGGCGGTTCGCTTCGGCCCTGGCTGCTCGGCATCGCCACGCACAAGGCGTACAACGCCAACCGGGGCCTGCGGCGCCGGCTCGCGTTCCTGGCGCGCAGTCCGGAGCCGCGCCCCGTCGAGGACTTCGCCGAGGAGACCGCCGGCCGTATCGACGACGCACGGCGGCTCGCGCTGGTGCACCGCGCCCTGGGCCGGCTCAAGAGGCAGGACCGTGAGGTGTTCGCGCTGTGCGTGTCGGCGGGCCTCGACTACCAGCAGGCCGCCGAGGCCCTGGGCGTACCCGTCGGGACCGTGCGGTCCCGGCTGTCGCGGGCCCGCGCCCGGCTCGCCCGGCTGAGTGCTCAGGCGGAACCGCCCCCGGCCCACGGAGAGATGGAGAGTGAGGCCGCACTCGCGGCCCTGTTCCTGCGGGAGGAGACCCGATGAGCGAGGCCGAGGAACTGCTGACGGCCCCGGCGGAATGGGACCTCCCGCCGGAGCGCCACCGTCACTTCAAGGACGTACTGATGCAGCAGATCGATCAGGACCAGGACCAGAACCAGGACCAGAGCCAGGACCTTCTCGTAAGGACCCCGGTACGGCCCTCCGCGCGACGCCGGTTCGCCCGCCCCGCCGTCCTGGTGCCCCTGGCCTCCGCGGCCCTGGCGGGCGCCCTGCTCGTGACCCTTTCCGTGGACGGCCGGGGCCCGGCGGCCGGGCCGACCCCGTCGGCGACCGCCGCCGGCGCCTCCGTCACCCTGAACCGGATCGCCACGGCCGCCATGGCGAGCGACGCGATCCGGGTGCGGGACGACCAGTTCGTGTACGTCAGGACGCTGGAGCGTTCCAACACGGGCGACTTCAGCGGCCCCGTGCGGCTCGGCGCCCTGCACACCGAGGAGCGCTGGACCGCGCAGGACCCCGGCCCGCTCCATGTCACCGGGTGGATCCGGGCCAGCGGCAAGGACGCGATCATGCCGGACCGGATGCTCCCCATCGAGTCCCCCGACGCCATCCGGGCGGGCCTCCACCACCCCACCTACCGGTGGCTGGCCTCGCTGCCCACCGAGCCCGACGCCCTGCTGCGCCGGCTCCGCAAGGAGGCCAGGCCGGTCGAGGGCGAGTCGCGGGACCAGGCGGTCTTCTCCCTGATCGGGGACCTGATCAGCGGCACGGTCATGCCGCCCGCCAACGCCGCCGCGTTCTACCGGGCGGCCGCCAGACTGCCCGGGGTGCGGGAGATCCCGGACGCCGTCGACGCGGCCGGCCGGCACGGCATCGCCATCACCCTCGACGACACCGGCTTCGCGACCCGCGACGAGTGGATCTTCGACAAGGAGACCCTGGCCCTGCTCGGCTCCCGTTACTACGTCACCGATCCCGACCGGGGCATCACGAAGGAGACCCTGTACGGCACCAGCGCCGTGATGGAGACCGCCGTCGTCGACGCCAAGGGCGAGGTGCCCGCCCGGGCCGCGTCCCGCTGACGTCCCGTTGATGCCCCTTGGCGCACAATGGCCGCCATGAGCATCGTCAAGATCAATGTACTCACGGTCCCCGAGGAGCAGCGCGAGACGCTGGAGAAGCGGTTCGCCTCCCGGGCGGGAAGCGTGGAGGGCTCGGACGGCTTCGAGTGGTTCGAGCTGCTGCGTCCCGTCGAGGGCACCGACACCTACCTCGTCTACACGCGCTGGCGGGACGAGGAGTCCTTCCAGGCCTGGATGGAGGGGTCGATGAAGGCGTCCCACCAGGGCGGCGAGGGCGGCGGCGAGCGTCCCAGGCCCGCCGCGAGCGGGTCGACGCTGTGGAGCTTCGAGGTCGTGCAGCAGGCCGCGCCCAAGTAGGGGACGGCGAGGAGGCCCCGGACCGTGCGTCCGGGGCCCCCTTCCGTTGCGCTACGACCTTTACAGCGTGACCTGGCGGCCGCCGAAGGTCACCAGGAGGCTGCCGTTCGAGGCGAGCGACCAGCCCAGGGCGCCGGAGTAGGCGGAGCAGCGGGACCCGTTGGTGCCGGACCAGAACTGGTTCGAGCTGTCGGAGTCGCCGATGATCCGGTCGTTCGTCCCGCTGCTGAAGCGGCACGAGGTGTTGGTGCGGAACACCGAGGTCCCGCCGTCGAAGTTGAAGTTGCGCTCGGTGTTGTCGATGGACACGTTGTTCGACACGGTCATCGTGCCCGGGTTGCTGTTCCAGGTGAACCCGTGCTTGCCGTTGGCGTAGGCGATGCTGTGCTGGACGACGTGGTTGACCGCGATGTCGTCGCCGCCGAGCTTGTAGCCGTTGCGGTCGCCGTTGCCGGCCTGGGAGCCGTCGCTGAGCGTGCCGTTGTCGTAGGACAGGGAGTACTCGACGGTCACCGGGCCGATCGCGCCGGTGTCGGTCTTGGTGTAGAGGTCCCAGCCGTCGTCGATGTTGTTGTGCGAGACCGCGTACCGGAAGACGTTCCCGGTGCCGGTGGTGAGCTTGGCGGCGAAGCCGTCGGCGTCCTCGCCGTCGGAGTCGGCGTTGTCGTGCGACTCGGCGCTGAGGATCAGGTTGTCGGCGGGCCAGGCGCTGCTCGGGGTGGTGGAGGCGATCCGGCCGAGCTGGAGGCCGGTGTCCCGGTTGAAGCGGGTCACCGTGCGCTCGACGACGTTGTTGCTGCCGCCGACGTAGATGCCGTTGTCACCGGCATGCTCGACGACCAGGCCGTAGAGCTTCCAGTAGTCGGCGTTGAGCTGGATCCCGCGGTTGGACGAACTCTCGCTCTGCGCGGAGAAGTTGAGCACCGGGGTCTCGCCCGGGTAGGCGGAGAGCGTGGTGCGGGCGGCCGAGGTGCCGTTGTTCCCGGCCGGGATGGTCACCGTCGAGGAGTAGGCGTACGTCCCTCCGCGCAGGTAGATCGTGCCGCCCGCCGCGATACGGCTGATCGCCGAGGTGAGCGTGGTCGGGGCGGTCACCGTGCCGGCCGCTCCGTCGGTGCCGCTCGGCGACACGTACAGGGCGCTGCTCGACGGCGGGGTCGTGGTGCCGGACGTCTCGGCGTCCACGTAGTCGACGTTGGGCAGACCGTTCGCGCTCGTCGGGTTCAGCCGGACGGTGTTGCTGCCGGCGGTCACCGGGACGGTGAGGGTCTTCGTGGTCCAGCCGGTCCAGGTGCCGGTGGACGCGAAGGAGGCCGAGGAGACCGTCGTACCGTTCACGATGATGTCCGCGGGGCGGGCGGTGGTGGTGCCGTTGGCGAAGCGGACGCTCAGGGTCGCCGTGCCCGATGCGGGTGCGGTCACGGTGAACTGGGCGTACGCGCCGCTGGCGTTGGTGCCGTTGCAGAATCCGCTGCCGGAGTAGCCGGCGTACTCGGTCTCGACGGCTCCGGTGCAGATGGCGGGGGATGTCTCGGCTTCGTAGCGGGCGGTGGCGGCTTGTGCCGGGGTCGTGCCGGAGAGTGCGACGAGCGTGCCGGCGAGGAGGCCGGCGGAGGTGATGAGGGGTCTCAAGTGCATCGTTCGTCTCCATGGTGTGCGGCGACGGGGGCACGTATCCTTCGGACGGTAAGCGCTTGCCATGGGCGCGTCAACGGTCGTGTATGTGATTGCTGTTCACACATACGAATTAGATACGGTGGGCGGCATGACGCTCTTCGTGAAAATCTGCGGCCTGCGGACCGGGCAGGACGTCGACACGGCCGTCGAGGCCGGCGCCGACGCCATCGGGTTCGTCTTCTCCGACAGCCCGCGCCGCATCGACCCCGCCGCGGCGGCGCGGCTGGCCGCCAGGGTCCCCGAGAGCGTCCTGACGGTGGGTGTGTTCCGCCGTGAATCCCTGGAGTACGTCCGGTCCGTGGCCGCCGAGTCGGGCATCGGGGCGGTCCAGCTGCACGGTCCCGAGGACCGCGGCTACTACGCCGAACTCGCGACGGGCGGCTGGACCCTGATCCGCGCGGCCGCCTTCGGCGACTCCGTACCGCGCTGCGGCGAGCTGGGCGAGGACATGCTGCTCCTCGACGCCCCGGTGCCGGGCTCCGGCATCGCGTGGGACTGGTCGAGGAAGCAGGTCGCCGGGGCGGGGGAGAAGTGGCTCCTGGCCGGGGGGCTCACGCCGGAGAACGTACGGGAGGCCGTGGACGTCACCCGCCCCTGGGGCGTCGACGTGTCCAGCGGTGTGGAGGCGAGCCGGGGCGTCAAGAACCCGGCCCTGATCACCGCGTTCGTCGAGGCGGCGCGTGCGGGGGTTGTCACCTCGGGGTGAGCCGCCGGCGCCGGTGCGGGTGAGTCGCCCGTGGGCGTCGGTGCTCTGCCGGGGCAGCGCCGTGGGGGCCGGTCGTCGTTGTCGGGTGCGGGTCCGTCGTGGCTGGGTGCGCAGTTCCCCGCGCCCCTGGGGGGTGTGCCGTGTTCGTCGGCTTTCCGTCGGGGGTCCGGATGCCGGTGCGGTCTGTTGTCGGGTGCGGGACCGTCGTGGCTGGTCGCGCGGTTCCTCGCGCCCCTGGGGGGTGTGCCGCGTCCGCCGAACGGGCCGGCGGACGCGGGCTCTTGGGTTACTTCGACGGGGAGGGTGAGGGGGAGGACGGCGGCGTTCCCGTGTCCGCCGGCTTCTCCTTCAGGGGGACGAACGCCAGCGCGTCCCAGGCGATCGAGGCGTCGCCGGTGCCGTCCGCCGTGGCCGAGCTCAGGGAGACGCTCGGGGTGCCCTTGAACTCGTACGACCCCAACGACACCCAGGCGTTCTCGCCGCCGGTGTTCTGGGAGATCGTCTTCTCCACGACCGTGCCGTCACCGAGGTCGATGCGGTACGTGGCCGACGGGGTGTTGGCCTCGTGGTCGGGCAGGTGCACCATGACCTCCGCCCAGCCGCCGAGCTTCCGGTCCGGCGTCCAGGTGCCGGTGACGACCGAGTCGGTGTAACTCGGCACCCGGGTGTGGGTGAGCCAGAAGTGCCCGCCGAAGCCGGCACCCAGCTGATGGAAGTCGATCTTCGAGGGGTAGACGGTCGCGCCGTTCTGCTGGGCCGACCCGAAGGTGAACCTCAGGCTGCCCCGACTCGTCCAGTTCCGTTCGCCCGCGCACGGGTTGGAGCCGCCGACCCGGAACTTCACCGTGTTCGGCACGTCGTCCACGACCAGGGCGTTCGCCGGCAGGGTGGACGTGCAGGCGGCCGGGTGCGGGGCCGCGACCTTCGGCTCGGGGTCGGTCGCCTGGTACTTGAGCACCTCGGTGCCGCAGGTGGCCGTGCAGTCGGTCCAGCTCACCGGCTGGTGCCACCAGCACTTGAAGTCGTCCCGCTGGCACGGGCCCTCGGGCTGGGGCGACCCCTCGACCTTGTGCGGCTTGGTGATGTCGCAGTCGTTGACCGTGGGCTTGCAGAACGTGTCGTGCGCGGGCTCGGCGGCCGGCGCGCCCGCGGGCCAGTCGCCGACGGTGAACGCCCTGACCGTGGCCCCGGTCGCCGGGTCGGTCTTCTGCTGGGAGTAGGCCGCCCAGCCGAGCACCCGCTCCGGGTACGTCCACAGGTTGGGGTTGCGGGCGTCGTCGTAGCCGGAGGACAGGAACATCTTGCGGTCGGCCGGGTATAGGCCGTTGGCCGGGTTGTTGAACCAGCCCAGGCCCCAGGGGGCGGTGGCGTCGGTCGAACTGGGCAGGTTGAAGCCGCTGTTGTAGGCCCACAGCGCGAGCCACCAGTTCTCCAGGTACTTCGGGTCGCCGCCGTTGACGAGCAGACCCTTGTCGTACAGCTGGTTCCACTTGTCCTGGAGGATCTGGAGCCCGGCGGCGATGTTGGCCGCGTAGTCCACGGTGAGCGCCTGCTGCTGCTCGGCGGTGTAGGTGGTGTCGGCCTTGGCCATGCCGCTGGTCACCTGGGCGATGCCGTAACCGCAGTCGGCGGCAGCCCAGTTGACGGTGTGGACGCTGCCGGCGTTGCCGTAGTAGCCGCCCTGGATGAAGTTGCTGCTCTCGCCCGCCGCCGCCCGGGAGCTCGCCTGGAGGAGGTTGGACTCCTGGGAGAGCACCCCGAGCATGATCTGCGCGGGCACCCGGCCGCCGCCCTTGAGCGCGGTGGACGGGAACAGGCCCTGAGGGGTGTACGAGGGGAGTTCGCTGCCGTTCCAGCCGCTGCGCCGGCGCACGTCGAGCTTGCCCTGCACGGCGAGGTCCGTCGCCCACTCGGCCTGCGCGGTCGAGGGCTGGAGCGACTGGAGGCTCGGGTCGTTGCGGGTGACGGCGCAGGCGCGGTCGGGGTCGGTGGTGGAGGTCGACGGGTCGTCGTCGCCCGGGGTGACGCTGTCCGTGTGCACGCCGTCGGACAGCGCCGGGGACTGCTCGGCACCCTGCGACCTCACGGAGATCCTCGGCTTGACCGTGAAGTCGACGGTGCTGTCGCTGCCGGGCAGCACCGCGTCGATCCCGACGGACGGGGCGATGTCCGCCGCCGCCTTCCTGCCGCCGGCCGCCTCGGTGCCGTTGCCGACGGAGGTCAGGGCGAGGCCGCCGGTGGTGGAGACCTCGGCGGAGGCCGGCACGTCCAGCGTCCGCCAGCTCTTCGGCAGCGTCCGCACGGCGTCCTCGGCGTCCTGGCCGGTCACGAAGACCCGGCCGCCGGTGCCGTGCACCGCGAGGGCGCCGAGCGCGCCGGAGCCGAGAAGACGGTCGGAGCCCGTCGAGGTGACCCGGCGGACCTGCACCTTCTTCCCGTCCGGGACCTGGTAGGCGAGCCCGCTGTGCGCGTCCGGCACCAGCCGGAAGGGCGTGCCGGCGGTCCTGGCCAGGG
The DNA here is from genome assembly GCF_049739545.1 of Streptomyces sp. SLBN-8D4. NCBI lineage: Bacteria > Bacillati > Actinomycetota > Actinomycetes > Kitasatosporales > Streptomycetaceae > Streptomyces > Streptomyces sp. SLBN-8D4. Next base: position 4,761,334 of record NZ_JBMGQC010000001.1, on the reverse strand, counting down.
TGCTGGTCGCGCCCTTGGCGTCCACCGAGACCACGGAGTCGCCCAGAGCGGCCGCGATCCTGTTCCCCAAGGGCACGGCGGAGGTGAGCTGACCGGCGACGGTCTGCTGCCGGACCAGCTCTCCCTTCTCGGCGTCGACGGTGAGCAGTTGCGTGCCGGCGCCCTGCGGCCGGGTCAGGACGGCCTGTTCGCCGTCGCCGCAGCCCGGGTTGAAGTAGGCGAGGGAGACCAGCTCCGGCAGCTTGGTCACCTTGCCGTCCGCCAGGTCGACCACGGCCGCGAACGCTCCCTGCTGGAAGCCCTGTTGGTCGTTGACGGCCTGCCGGGGCGCGTAGACCACGACGGCACGGTCGCCGGACCCGGTCACACAGGTCTGGCCGATCCACTGGTCGGTGTCGACTCCCGGCTCGGACAGGGTGGCGGCGGTGTGCCACGTGTAGGCGTCGGCCGCGTCGGCGACCAGGACGTGCAGTCCGGTGCCGTCGCCGTCGTAGGTGACGATCCGGTCGCCGGACTTCTGCCAGCCGGAGGGGAGTCGGGAGGTGTCGGTGATGTGGTCCGCGGTCGGGGCGGTCGTCGGGTCGGCGGGGCCGGTCAGGGCCGCCGAGGCCAGCGGGGCGATGAGGGCCAGCGAGAGCAGGGACATCGCGCCGGCCGCCGCTATACGGCCGCGCCGACTCTTCGGTACGCGCCAGCGGTGTCTTCCGCCGGGGCTTTCACGGAAAGTACGCAAGGAATTCCGTCCGGTCATTCAGAGAAAGGGGTGGGGGGTACCGGCTTCGAAGCTCCCCCAGGCCGGTGACGCGGAAGTTATCAGTCCGCTATGGCCGTAAGGGTGTCGTGGGTGATCTACCGGACGGTATCCACGAAAGATCCACGAGAATCCACCAACGAATTTCCTTTGGCGGCCGGAGTCTCCTTTTGTGGCTTCAGTGGCCGCGGTCATGACCCTCGCGGGTCTGGCGGCGGCAGGTCCGGCGGCGGCCGGCACGGTTCCCGCGACGGCGGCCGTACAGGACCGACAGCCCGCCGTACCCGTCGACTTCGTGGACCTGCCCACCAGCGCCCTCGTGGCCGACGGCGAGCGGCACCAGGTCACCGTCACCTACCGCAACGACACCTCGGCGGACCGGGCCGTCGCCCCGCAGCTCCTGGTGGAGTCGCCGGACGCGGGTCCCTTCCTCGCGCCGTCGGACGTCGTCGTCGAGCAGCGCACCGCGCACGGCTGCCGGCGGCCGGTGGAGACCGTGAGCCGGACCGGCACGCTCTTCACCGAGCTGACGGGAGCTCAGCGCACGCTGCACGCGGGCGAGACGCTCACCCAGGTCTACCGGATCACGGTCGTCGACCCCGACGCCCAGGGCATCGTGCAGCCGAGGATCGCGCTGTACTGACCCGCGTGAGAGGGCCCAGGCCTCCCTGTGAGACCTGGGCCCTCACGCTGTTATCGCAGCGAGCCGATGTGGTCGACCCGCTCGTTGACGCCGTTGCGGAGTTCCGAGAGCGTCGTGCCGGGCGGGGCCACCGTCGGGGTGGACGACGGCGGCTGGGTCTCGTCCGCGCAACTCGCGCCGCGCGCCGGGATCTTCAGGTCCACCAGGTAGTTCGTGATCGCGTCCGAGGCGCACGCGCTGCGGCCGAAGGCGGTGTGCCCCTCGGCCTTGAAGGTGAGCAGCCGGCCGTTGTCGAGCTCACGGGAGAGCGCCACCGCGTCCTGGTACGGGGTGTCCGGGTCACCGGTGTTGCCGATGACCAGGATCGGCGCGGAGCCCTTCGCGTGGAAGTTGCCCGCGTAGCGGCTGGTGTGCTCGCCCTTCCACTGCACACACGCGGTGGCGTGCTGGTGGTCGTAGGTCGGCGGGCCGTACGCCATGGCCGGGCCCAGCAGCGGGGCCAGCCTGGCGTTGGTCGTGACCTCGCGCTTCAGCAGGGCCGGGTCGGTCGGGTACTTCTTGTCGACGCACTCGACCACGACGTTCGGGTTGAGGAAGTCGAAGCTGGCCGGGGACGGCGGCCGCAGCAGGAACGACGTGTTGTCGCGCAGCTGCGCCTTGCGCAGGGCCGCACCGAAGGACGGCCAGATGACCTTGCCCTCGTTGATGTTGAACATCAGCCGGTAGACCAGCGTGTAGCCGTTCGCCTGGCCCCCGTTGGCCGTGGGCACCGGGTTGGCGTCCAGGTCGGCCTTCAGCTTCTCGAACGCCCCCCGCGGGTCGCCGTCACCGAAGCCGCAGGTCGCCTGGTCGGCCTTGCACCAGTCCAGGAAGCGGCCCATGGCGCCGTCCAGGGCGAGGTACTGCGGCCGGTCGTAGGCGTAGGGCCGGTTCGTGTAGTGCTCCGGGTCGTACGCCCCGTCGAGCGCGAGCGCGCGGACCCGCTTCGGGAACATCGCGGCGTAGACCGTACCGATGTAGGAGCCGAACGACCGCCCGTAGTAGGTCAGTTGCTGCTCGCCCAGGGCCTGGCGCAGCAGGTCGATGTCCCGGGCCACGTACTGGGTGCCGACGTACGGCAGCAGGTCGCCCGCGTTGGTCTGGCAGGCCTGGTCGAAGTCGGCGGCCTGCTGGACCGCGGGCTCGTAGGCGTCGGGGCCGGGGACGCCCTTGGCCGCGGTCACGGCCCTGGTGTAGGTCGGGTCGTCCCAGCACACGACCTGTGAGCTCCGGCCGACGCCCCGCACGTCGTAGCCGAAGACGTCGAAGTCGTCGCGCAGGGCGGCCGGCAGGTCGGCGTAGTTGTTGCGCACGAAGTCCACGCCGGAGTTGCCGGGGCCGCCGGGCTGCAGGAACAGGGTTCCCTTGCGCTTGGAGGGGTCGGCCGCCGGCTTGCGTATGACGGCCAGGGTGAGCGTCCTGCCCTGCGGATCCCGGTAGTCCAGGGGCACTTGGGCGTTGGCGCACTGGAAGCCGTCCTGACAGTCCGACCAGGCCAGGGTCGGCACGGTCGGAGCGGCGGGAGGGGTCGGCGTGGTCTGCGCGGCCGCCGACACCGGGGACGCGGTCCAGGCCACGGCGAGTGCGCTCACCGCGGCTCCGGCGAGTCTGAGTCGTCTGAACTTCACTGCTCTTGTTCCCCCTTGGGCTGGTCAAGCCTCAAAGAACCGGTGGTCTCACAGAGAACACACAGAGGAACAGGCGTTCCGGTTCCCGCCGGACCGTGAGGGAACGGGAAAGGCGGTAGTCCCGGGGGTGGACGCGGGGGCCGCCGCGTACTGCGTTCTCAGTAGCGGGGAATGTCGGCAGGCGCACGACGACATGGGGGCCCTCGTCCCGACAGCCTGGGTGGACCGTTCGGCACCAGATCTGGAGACCCCCGCCCGTGGCTACTTTCCTTTACCGCGTGGGCCGCCTGGCCTTCCGGCGACGCTGGTACGTCGCCCTGGTCTGGGCGGCCGTCCTGGCCGCCGTCGGGCTGGGGGCCCTGAAGGCGCCAGGAGCGGCCGACGAGGGGTTCTCGATGCCGGGCATCGAGTCCCAGAAGGCGTTCGACCTCATGGAACAGCGCTTCCCGGGGGCCACCGCCGACGGCGCGACCGCACGGGTCGTCTTCGTCGCGCCGAAGGGTGAGAAGGTCACCGCGGCCGGGAACAGGAAGTCCGTCGAGGAGACGGTGACCGACCTCGCCGACGGCTCGCAGGTCGCGTCCGCCGTGGACCCCTTCCAGGCGAAGGCCGTGAGCAAGGACGGTACGACGGCGTACGCGACGGTCACCTACAAGGTCGCCGCCAACGACCTGACCGACGCCAGTAAGAAGCAGTTGGAGCACGCCCTCGACGCGGCCCGGGACACCGGGCTGACCGTCGACGCCGGAGGCACCGCCATGAACGACGGCGGCGGCGCGGGCGGTGCGGCCGAGGGGATCGGTGTCGCGATCGCCGCGGTCGTCCTCCTCGTCACCTTCGGCTCGCTGGCCGCGGCCGGACTCCCGCTGCTCACCGCGCTCATCGGCGTCGGCGTCAGCATGGCCACGATCCTCGCCCTGGCCGACGCACTCGGCCTGTCCACCACGACCGGCACCCTGGCGATGATGCTGGGCCTCGCCGTCGGCATCGACTACGCCCTGTTCGTCGTCTCCCGCTACCGCGAGGAACGCGCCAAGGGGCGGGCACCCCAGGAGGCGACGTCCCTCGCGGTCGGTACGGCCGGTTCCGCGGTCGTCTTCGCGGGCCTGACCGTCGTGATCGCCCTCGCCGGGCTCTCGGTGGTCGGCATCCCGATGCTCACCAAGATGGGCCTGGCCGCGGCGGGCGCGGTCGTCGTCGCCGTGGTGATCGCGCTGACCCTGGTCCCGGCGCTCCTCGGCTTCTGGCCGAACGCGGTCCTCGGGCGCAAGGCCCGCAAGAGCGGTCGCGGCGCGGCCGAGACCAAGGACAACGGCGTGGCGGAGACCAAGGACAACGGCGGCACCCGCTGGGCCCGGTTCGTGCTGCGCCGCCCGCTGCCCGTGCTGCTGCTCGGCGTGGTCGGCCTCGGGGCCCTCGCGCTGCCGATGACCTCCCTCCAGCTGGGCATGCCCGGCGACGAGGCCAAGTCGACGTCCACGACCGAGCGCCGGGCCTACGACGCACTCGCCGAGGGCTTCGGGCCCGGCTTCAACGGCCCGCTGACCGTCGTGGTGGACGCCAAGGGCGACGACGACGCCAGGGGGGCCGCCTCGACGATCGCGCAGGAGATAGGGGCGACGAAGGGTGTCGTGTCCGTCTCCCCGGCCCGCTTCAACGAGGCCGGTGACACGGCCGTCTTCTCGGTCGTGCCGTCCACCGCGCCGACCGACGAGAAGACCAAGGACCTGGTCACCACGATCCGCGGCGAGCGCCCCGGCGTCGAGTCCGCGACCGGCGCCACCTTCGAGGTCACCGGCAGCACCGCGCTGAACATCGACATCTCCGAGAAGGTGCAGTCCGCGCTGGTGCCGTACCTGATCGTGGTGGTGGGCCTCGCGATCGTGCTGCTGATGGTGGTCTTCCGCTCCCTGCTCGTCCCGCTGAAGGCGGCCCTCGGCTTCCTGCTCTCCGTCCTGGCCTCCCTCGGCGCGGTCGTCGTGGTCTTCCAGGAGGGACACGGCGCCGGACTGCTGGGCGTGGAGACCACCGGCCCGATCATGAGCCTGATGCCGATCTTCCTGGTGGGCATCGTCTTCGGCCTCGCCATGGACTACGAGGTCTTCCTGGTCTCCCGGATGCGCGAGGCGTACGTCCACGGCGAGAGCGCCCACCAGGCCGTCACCTCCGGGTTCCGGCACAGCGCCCGGGTGGTCGTGGCCGCCGCCATGATCATGATCGCGGTCTTCGCCGGGTTCATCGGCGAGAGCGACTCCATGATCAAGATGATCGGGTTCGGCCTGGCCGCGGCCGTCCTGCTCGACGCCTTCGTGGTCCGGATGGCCATCGTGCCGGCCGTGCTCGCCCTGCTCGGCGACAAGGCGTGGTGGCTGCCGAAGTGGCTCGACCGTGCCCTGCCCCGCGTGGACGTCGAGGGCGAGGCGCTCACCAGGGCGGCCGACACCCCCGAACCCGCGCCCGTGGGCCAGGAGACCGCACGCGTCTGACCTCCCACCAGGGGCCGCCGGTGTCGTCGTACGACGCGGGCGGCCCCGTTCCCCCACCATGGGTCCCTGAGCCCACCCACCGGAGACCCCGATGACCACCAGCCCGGAGCGGCGCTACACGGACCGCCTGGAGGAGTTCGCGGACCGCCGTCCCTTCCTCGTCGACCTGGCGCTGATCGCGGCACTGATGGGATCGGCGGTCCTCGGAGCCTCGCTCACCCTGCCCAACGCCGACCCGCCGGGCGACCACAGGGCCGCCGTCCTCCTCCTGGGGGTCTCCTGCCTGGCCCTGTTCCTGCACCGCACCCACCCACGCGTCACCGTCGTGGTGAACGCGGTCTGCGCCACCGTCGTGATCGCCCAGGGCTATCTGCTCACCCCCCTCCTCCTCGCCCCGGTCATGGCGTCCCTGTACTGGCTGGCCACCCGCACCGAACGGGGAACGATCCGCCGCTTCGGCTTCGCCACCATGGCGGCGCTGACCGTCGCGGCAGCCGTGTCCGACTCCATGGACCACGTGTCGCTGCTGCTCCGCACGATCGGCCCGTTCTTCTGGCTGCTGCTCCCGCTCGCCGCCGGCACCATGACCCGACTGCGGCGGGCCTACCTCGAGGCCACCCAGGCCCGCGCCGAGCACGCCGAACGCACCCGGGAGGAGGAGGCGCGGCTCCGGGTCACCGAGGAACGCATGCGGATCGCCCGGGAGCTGCACGACGTCGTCGCCCACCACCTGGCCCTGGCCAACGCCCAGGCCGGCACCGCAGAGCACCTCGCGCTCGCCAACCCGCGGCAGACCCAGCAGATCCTGCACGACCTCACCGGCACGACCTCCTCCGCACTGCGTGAACTGAAGGCCACGCTCGGTCTGCTGCGGCAGACCGACGACGAGGGCGCCCCGCTGGAGCCCGCCCCCGGCCTCGCCCGGCTGCCGGAACTGGTCTCCTCGTGCGCCTCCGCCGGGATCACCGTCACCGTCGCCACGGAGGGCGAGCCGCAGCCCCTCTCCCCGGGCGTGGACCTGACCGCGTTCCGGATCGTGCAGGAGGCGCTCACCAACGTCACCAAGCACGCGGCCACCCAGGCCGCGCACGTCCGCTTCGTCTACGACGGCCCCCGCCTCCTCATCACGGTCACCGACGAGGGCCCGCCCACCGCGGCCGCCGAGCCGTCGAAGGGCTTCGGCGTCATGGGCATGCGCGAACGCGCCCACTCCATCGGCGGCGAACTGCGGGCGGGACCGCGCCCGGAGGGCGGCTTCGAGGTGAGCACGGCCCTGCCCCTGCAACCGTCGGTGAGCGGCGACGAGGTGGGGTGAGGGGCGGGGCAGCGCGGTGGGGCAGGGGCCATCCGGGGTTCACCGGAAGGTCGCCGGCCGCCGGGCGCCGTCCCCGTAGGGTGGCCGGCATGGCTGACGTGGATCTCGACAGGGCCCTGGAGGTCGCGACGGAACTCGCGGCCTGGGCGTCGGAGGCGATCCGGCGCCCGCGCGACCCGGGTGCCGAGGTGCGGGAGAAGGACGGGCCCGCGGACATCGTGACCGCCACCGACGAGGCGGTGGAGACGCACACCCGCGAGGTGCTTGGGCGGGCCTTCCCCGACCACGGGATCGTCGGCGAGGAGTACGGCACGACGGAGGGCGCCGCCGGGGCCCCGCACTGGGTGATCGACCCGGTCGACGGCACCACCAACTACGCCCACGGACTGGGCTGGTGCTCCTTCTCGCTCGGTCTGGCCGCCGCCGACGGCACCCCGCTGCTCGGCGTGGTGGCGGACCCGTGGCGCGGCGAGACGTTCACCGCGGTCCGGGGCCGCGGGGCGTATCTGAACGGCACCCGGGTGCACGCGGCCGCCCACACCACCCTCACCGGCCATGTCTTCCTCACCGAGTGGGCCGCGCACGCCCATTGGCCCGGCATGGACGCCCTCCTCGCCGAACTCGCCGACCGGCACTGCACGGTGCGCGTGATGGGTTCGACGGCCCTCTCCCTCGCACAGGTCGCGGCGGGCCGGGCGACGGCGGCGGCGATCGGCGGTTTCCACGCGGTCGACGGACTCCCGGCGCTGCTGATCGCACGGGAGGCGGGAGCGGTGGCCCTGCCCGAACTCCCCTCCCACAACCAGCCGTTGCTGCTGGTCGCGCCCGGCGCCGCGGAGGAGACGGCCGACCTCTGGCGCAGCTCGGGTGCGGAGGCCGGCTGACGGCTCCTGGGCGAGACCCGACCAGGAGACAACCGTCAGGGAGGCATCAAGAAGCCGTCCGGAGCACATACTTCAACAAGCGGGCTAGTCCCGGGGGAACTTCGACGGGGAGCGGCTTGATGCATGCCGATGGTGCGGGTCTCGGCAAGGTCCAGGTGCGGCTCAAGTGGGATCCGAGCCCCTACGGGGAACCGGCCCGGCATCTCGACATCGTCGCCGCGACCTACGCGGCGGGCGACCCGTACGGGCGGCCGGAGTACGTCGTGCACACCGAGAGCCGCTCGCCGGACGGCACCATCACCATGACCCGGCACAGCGAGACCGGCCTCGGCCTCGGCTTCGTCGAGGTGATGGAGCTGGAGTTCGAGCGCCTGTCGTCCGCGTACGGGCGGGTGGTGGTCGGTGTCGCCATCCATCAGAACGGCGGCCCCCGCACCTTCGGCGATCTCACCCACGCGGGGGTGCTCGTCGTCGAGGGCTACCGGCAGCTGCTGGCCGACGACTTCGCGGGCGTCGCGGACGCCACGGCCGCGACGATCGCGGAGTTCACCCGGGACGCGTCCGGGGCGTGGCACCTCGGGGAGCTGATCCGGGGCTTCGACAGCAACCCCGCGGGATTCATGGCGGAGATGGGCGGTGTACGCGGGTGAGGGGGCCGGGCCGCCCCCTCACCGCGGTCACCGCCGTCAGGCGGACGGGTTGACGACCACCTTGGCCGAGTTGTTACGGGTGTTCGGGTCGAAGGCGAAGGCCGCGCTGCCGTCGTAGGGACGGACGACGACCCGGCCCGTGGCGTCGGGGATCACCTGGTCGACCCGCAGCCGGAACGGGAACCTGACCTTCAGGTCGGGCCTGGTCCAGGTCGGCAGGGTGCAGACGTAGTGCGGGACCGCCGGGTTGTCGGCGGACGGCGCGCCGGTGCGGCAGGTGCTGGGCACGGAGGTGGCGGTGGTGCCCGGCGGGAGGTAGTAGTCGATCGCGGGGATCGGGTCTCCCGAGGCGACGTCGGCGACCCAGGCCGGGCCGCGGTTGACGAAGCGGAAACCGGCCGTGACGGTGTCGCCCTGCGCGCCGCTCACCTCGGTGCCGTGCACAGCGAAGTCGGCGGTGTTGTCGGCGTCGATGTGCCAGGCGCGGCCGTTGTCCGAGCTGTCGAGGTCGGCGACGTCACCGGCGGGCTCGACCTCGTAGTCGAACCGCTCGTGCAGCGCGTGGCCGGTGACCGCGAGCCGCAGCGGCTCGGGCAGCTCCACGGCGGCGCCCGGCGCGACGTCGGTGTCGAAGGAGCAGGTCACGTGGGTCATGGGCGGGTACTGGGTGTCGGCGTCGTCCGGGCCGGTGTAGGTGCACTGCGGGTAGCGGGTGATGACGTCGAGGCCGTACGTCGCCCACAGCTGCACGGTGAAGCCGTGGGCGGTCTCGTTGCCGGTGTTGGTGACCGAGAACGGCACGGTGAGGTCGGTGCCGGGCGCCACGCCGGAGACGTCCTGCGGGGCGCTGACACCGAGGTCCGGGCCGGAGCCGACGGTCACGAAGGTCTCCGTGGAGTACTCCGGGACGGTGAGCGTGCCGTCCGGGCCACCGGTGGCCGTGGCGGAGTACTCGATCGCACCCTGCGTACCCACGGCGGCGCCGGCGACGGCCCGCACCCTCAGCCGCACCTGCGGGCTGTAGCGGACCGGCACGTCGCCGGTGTCGCAGACGGCGACGGTGCCGGCGTCGTCGGGCACGCAGTTGTCGGGCCAGGCGATCTCGGCGACCCCCGCGAGCCCGGAGGCGTCGACGGTCAGCCGCCCGTCGGTCACGGTGACGTCGCTGTTGTAGTGCTGAAGCCCGAGCGCCATCGACCGGTACTGCGCCGCACCGCCGTCACCGGGCGCGACGACGACCGCCTGCTCGTAAGGGGCCTGGATCTCCAGCCCGTCACTGGGCGCCGCGTCATCGGCGAACGCGACTCCGCTCCCGAGCCCGGCGAGGACCAATGCCCCCGCGACCGCACGCCCGACGACGACAGAACTCATGACATCCCCCACATGGGACAGAAGGACCCCGGCACTGATCAACACCGGGCGCAGGTTGGACCCCCACCCGCTCCGAAGGTTGCCCCTGGCCAGGGGGTTCTTACCTATTTCTTGATCGGCGGGGAGGAGGGACCCCCGAGGGAAACGGCAAGCGCGAATCCCGGCCACCTCGGTGCGCAGGGCCCTTCTCGGCGATCTTCGCGACGTGCATCGTGGGCCCTGGCCAGTTGCGTGTTCGTATCGGTCCTGGACAGACGGCGCGGGCCGGGCGGCCGTAGGCGCATACTGAGGAGGATGACAAAGCCTGCTGCACAGAAGCGTCACTTGCCCACCAGCCCCTTCAAGGCACCGGTCGCACCCGCTCCCAAGCACTTCGCCGTGGGCGACCAGGTCACACACGACATGTACGGTCTCGGCCGCGTGATCGGCGTCGAGGACGGAATCGCGGTACTCGTCGATTTCGGCTCGTCGCAGATGCGGATCCTGAGTCCGTACTCGAAGATGACCAAGCTGTAGGAGAAAGGACCCTCTCTCATCGATCTGACCTCGCTGTTCTCGGCGCCCGAAGGGCAGCCCCAGCGCACCCCCGCGGCCCTGCCGCCCCCCACGACCAACCCCTTCCAGGCCCCGGACTTCGGGGACGACGAGGACGAGACCTTCCCGCGGCCGGAAGCGGAAGCGGCCTAGTTCCCCGCCTCTGCGTCGGGCCGCCTCACTGGCTCGCGACGCACGCGCCTGGCCAGCCAGGGGGCCCGGACCCTGGCAGTAGACCTCGCCCCGAGTCCGCGAGGTCAGCGGACTTCCGCCGGCCGTACCTTCGCCGCGTCCGCTTCCGCGCGCCCGTCAACACGCCGGCGCGCAGTCCCTCGTACGCCTGGACAGCCCCCGACCGCTCGGTCGACCCCCCGCCGCCCTCCCCGCGCCCCGGACTGTGTCGCGCGGGTCTGAGGGCACCCTGTGTGCGTGCTGTGGCCAGTCGGTGATTCCGCACAGTCGACGCCCAGGGACGCATGCGAGCGTGATTTCCGGTTAGGCGCACCGGGATTACTCGATTCAGCGGGCAGGTGAGAAGAGATCTCTTTCATGGCGAAGGCACCGGACTCGACAGCCGTGGCGGACACCGAGCAGGAAGGAGTCCGCAGACCTCCGGCCCCGGTCGCACCCCGTGCGAGCCGGGGTTTTCCGTCCGCGGTGTCCCGCACCGGCCGGGTGAGCGGCCTGGACGGACTGCGCACCCTCGCGGTCGCGCTGGTCATCGTCCACCACGTGGAGCCCGAGGTGCTGCCGGGCGGCGCGGTCGCCGTGGACGTCTTCTTCACCATCAGCGGCTTCGTCATCACCCGTCTGCTGATCGCCGAGTACGTCCGCCGCGGCGGCGTCTCCCTCATGTCGTTCTACCGCCGCCGCTGGCTGCGGCTCGTCCCCGCCCTGCTGGCCCTGTGCGCGGTCTGCGTGCTGCTCGCGTCGACGACGTCCCTGTGGGGCTTCGACGGTTCGCTCCAGGCCACGGGTCTGTCGGCCGCCTTCCTCACCAACGTCGTACGGGCCATGGAGTCCGGCCCCTACTCCGACCTCACCAGCCCGCTCGCGCACACCTGGTCCCTGGGCGTGGAGGAGCAGTTCTACCTGCTGTGGCCGCTCGCCCTGCTCTTTCTCCTACGCCGGTTCCGGGCCCGTACGGTCCTCCTGTGCACGGCCGCCCTGTGCGTGCTCCCCCTGCTCTGGCGCTGCGTCCTGTGGAACCCGGAAGCGGCCCACCGCATCTACAACGGCACCGACACCCGCGCCGACCAGCTGCTGGCCGGTGCCCTGGTGGCCGTGGCCCTGGCCCGCCTGCGCTCCGACGACCCGCGACTCGCCCTGCTGCGCACCTGGTCCGCCCGCCTGGCCTGGCCGTCCCTCGCCCTGCTGGCCCTCATCGCCTGGCAGGTACCGGTCACCGAGGACCTCGGCCCGTGGACGGCCGCGTGGTACACCCTCGGCTTCCTCGCCGTGGCCGCCCTCTCCGCCACCCTGGTCACCGCCCTGGAACTGCGCCCCGAGAACCACCTGTCCCGCCTGCTCGCCCTGACCCCCCTGGCCTGGGTGGGCCGCAACCTGAGCTACGGCATCTATCTCTGGCACTACCCGGTCGTACGGCTCCTCGCCTCCCTCGGCGTCCGGGAGGGCCGGCTGGCCGCGACGGTGGTCCTGACCCTGCTGATGGCCCTGCTGTCGTACTACGCCATCGAGAAGCCGTTCCTGCGCAGGGCACACACGGCGAGGACACCGGTGCCGGCCCTGGCGGCGGCGTAGGGCCGCGGGGCCGGTTCAGCTGAAGGGGACGGCGAGAACCGCACGGGGACCGGACCGCCCGCGCCCCGTGCGGAACGCCGTACTCCCTGTCAGACGGCCACCGAAGCCTGCGCCCCGGATCCCACCTCCGCGGCAGCCCTCCGCTCCTCCCGCCACCAGGACGCCCCCCAGGCCAGCACCGCTCCGCCCACCGCGTACGCCCCCAGCACCCACAGCGCCGAACTGGTCGCGTGTCCCGAGAAGTACACCGTGTTGCGGACCAGGGTCGTTCCGGCGCCCGGCGGCAGCGCCTGGCCGATCGCGCTCCAGAAGGGCGGGAGGAGGGGGGCCGGGTAGACGCCGCCCGAGCTCGGGTTGCCGAGGACCACGAAAAGGAGGATGACCAGGCCGGTGCCGAGCAGGCCCAGCAGGGTCTGCAGGGCCAGTGCCGTGGTCGCCGAGGCCAGGACGGTCAGGGTTCCGATCGCGCTCAGGGCCCAGAAGTGGCCGCCCAGGGCGTCGAACACCGGACCCACGATCACCGCTCCGGCCACGCCCGACACCACCGCGTACGGGATCAGGGCCGCCAGCCGGATCAGGGTGCGGGGGCGGTTCGCCGGGCGGGAGCCGGACGCCATGCCCATGATCGTGGCGGTGAGGTAGCCGCCGATCACCCAGCCCAGGACCAGGTAGAAGGACGTCATGCCGCGGCCGTCGCCGGAGTTGGGGGAGCGGATGTCCGTCACCGTGATCCGGCGCTTCTCGGACGCCTCGATCTTCTGGGCGATCTGGGTGGCCGTCTGGGAGACCGACGGGCCGCCCGCCGAGGCGACGAGCAGGGTGTCCTCGGTGCCCTTCGGGTTGAAGAGGAAGGCCGCGTCCGTGCGGCGCGTCATGACCCACTCGCGGGCAACGGCCGTACTGGGGGCCGCCGTTGCCTTCACCGGTTCGCCGTCCAGCGAGTTCAGCTGCGCGACGATCTTCGCGGACGCCTGTTGGGGGGCCACCACGGCCACGGGGATGTGCTCGGGGGTGGGGGAGTGGAAGGCGCCGACGTACGAGAGGACGAAGGCCAGTTGGACCAGCAGGCCGCCGAGGACCAGGCCGAAGGCCCGGAACGTCACGGCGTCCTTGAACTCCGCCGCGAAACCAGGGGACTTGGGGGCCGGCTCCGTGGGGGACGGGCCGGTGGAAGGGCTGGAGGGTGCGTTCACGGGCGCATCGTCGCACAGAGCGGTGAATTCACCGTTCCGGTTGCCGTCCCGCGCACACCGTGCCTACCCCTCCAGTAACCCCAGCTCCGCCCAGATCGTCTTCCCCGTCGCCGTCTGCCGGCTCCCCCACCGCTCCGCCATCTGCGCGACCAGCAGCAGCCCCCGCCCGCCCTCGTCGAACACCCGCGCCCGCCGCAGGTGCGGAGCCGTGCTGCTGCCGTCGGAGACCTCGCAGATCAGCGCATGGTCACGGATCAGTCGGAGGACGACCGGGTCGTCGCCGTAGCGGACGGCGTTCGTGACGAGCTCGCTGACGATCAGTTCCGTCGCGAAGGACGCTTCATCCAGGCCCCACGCCGTCACCTGCTCGCTCGCCCACTTGCGGGCCCGTGCGACCGCCGCCGGGTCCCGCCGGAGGTGCCAGGTGCGGACCTTCGCCGCGTCCAGGGCCGAGGTGCGGGCCAGCATCAGGACGATGTCGTCGGCCGGGCGGGCCGGCAGCACCGTCCGCAGGACCTCGTCGCAGGTCTCCTCCAGCGGGCCCGCCCTGTCGGCGAGGGCCCCGCGCAGCAGGTTCAGGCCGACCTCGATGTCGCGGTCGGCCGTCTCTACCAGGCCGTCGGTGTAGAGGGCGAGCAGGCTGCCCTCCTCCAACTCCACCTCCATGGACTCGAACGGCAGGCCGCCGAGGCCGAGGGGCGGGCCGGTCGGGAGCTTCAGGAAGCGGACCTCGCCGTCCGGGGTGACCACGGCCGGCGGCGGGTGACCGGCGCGGGCCATCGTGCAGCGGCGGGAGACCGGGTCGTAGACGGCGTAGAGGCAGGTGGCCCCGACCTCGCCCGGTGTCGGGGCGTCCGCGCCCCCGTCGCGGGTGTCCGGCCCCTCCTCCCGGTCGAGCCTGACGACCAGGTCGTCGAGCTGGGTGAGGAGTTCGTCGGGGGCGAGGTCGACGTCCGCGAGGGTGCGTACGGCCGTGCGCAGGCGGCCCATCGTCGCTGAGGCGTGGATGCCGTGGCCCACCACGTCGCCCACGACCAGGGCGACCCGGGCGCCGGACAGCGGGATGACGTCGAACCAGTCCCCGCCCACGTCCGCGCCGGAGCCCGCCGGGAGATAGCGGTACGCCACCTCCATGGCCGCGAGGTCCGGCGGCCGCTCGGGCAGCAGGCTGCGCTGGAGGGCGAGCGCGGTCCGGCGCTCGTGGGTGTAGCGGCGGGCGTTGTCCACGCTCACCGCGGCCCGCGCGACGATCTCCTCCGCGAGCAGCAGGTCGTCCTCGCTGAACGGCTCCGTCGTACGGTGCCGCAGGAAGTGCACCAGGCCCAGGGTGACCCCGCGGGCGCGCACCGGCACCATCAGCACCGAGTGGATCATGTACTTGGCCACGGTCTCGGCACGCGCGGGGGAGGACTCGATCCACTCCCGCATCCCGGGGTCCAGGGGCCCCGGCCGGTTGCCGCGACCGGCGATCAGGGCCCGCATCGGGGGCGTGCCCACCGGGTAGAACGTCCGCTCGCCGGTGGGGACCACCGACTCCGGGCAGCCGTCGAGGACCGACCGCTGTGCCGTACGCCGCACCGTGACCGGCCGGTCCGGGGGCACCGGTTCCGGTTCCTCGCCGAACGCCACCGACTCCAGCAGATCCACGGTGACGAAGTCCGCGAAGCCGGTCACGGCCACCTCGGCCAGTTCCTCGGCGGTCCTGGCCACGTCCAGGGTGCTGCCGATGCGGAGGCTGGCGTCGTTGAGGATGGAGAGGTGGCGGCGGGCCCAGTACTGCTCGGTGGTGTCGAAGACGGCCGCGGACAGGCCCCGCACCGCGCCGCTCCCGTCCTTCAGCGGGGAGAGGAACATCGACCAGGCGTGGCCCTGCACCTCGCCGGGTGCCTGTCCGAAGTTCTCGTGGAAGAGCGGCTCACCCGTGCGCAGCACCTGCCGCTGGAGGCGGTCGTACTCGTCGAAGGGCGGGTTCGGTTCGATCTCCCACAGGGTCAGCCCGCGCATCTCGGCCACGCTGCGGCCCATCATCCGGGTCATGACCTCATTGGCCGCCACCAGCCGGGCCTCGGTGTCGTAGACCGCCACCGGCACGGGCAACTGCGCGAGCGTGAGGTCCCACAGGGCCTCCGCGTCCGGTTCGACGGGCCCGGCCATGTGCTCGGGGGCGGCGGTCACCAGCCACGGTCGCGCGCCCTCGCCGTCCGCGAGCGGTATCGCCTTCAGCCGTACGACGACCCGGCCGCCGCTCCGGTGCCGCAGCGCGACCTCGGTGGCCCAGCGCCGGCCCTCGGTGACATGGCGGCGCGCGGTCTCGGGCAGTTCGGCGGCGAGCAGTCCGGTGGCCGGGTGTCCTACGACCTCATCGGCCTCGTATCCGAGCAGCTGACGGGCCCCGGCGCTCCACACCGTGATGGTCCCGGTGGCGTCGACGACGACCGCCAGGTCCTCGGGTACGCGTCCCTCCACGGTGCCTCCGGGTGTGCCGCCCCTGCTGTTCATGCTCCCAGCGTCCCGCCGCACAGCTCCCGGCTCAAGCGATGTCGGACGACGACAAGCAATGACAGGGGGAACACGGCGGCTCTGCCGTGGGGAGCCGCAGTCTTGCACGGGGTGGTGGGGAGGGGGAACGGAAAGGGGTGATCTCCGTTCCGGCGGCTACGGAGACGGGCGCCGCACGGCGGGAGGGAGCGGTTGCGTGACCGCCGTGCCGTGCGCCCGGACGCGTCAGCCCAGCGGGGTGTCGGCCCAGGGCAGGGAGGCCGCCGGGTCGTTGAAGGCTTCCTGGCGGGGCGGCTGGACCTCGTGGCAGGTGAAGCCGAGCCGGGTCAGCGCCCGGCCCACCTCGTGGGCGGTGAAGTCACGGCGGTCCTGCCGGGTGATGACCTGACCGACCTGCTTGACCGGGTAGACGTGGGGGCCGACGGTCACGCACAGGCCGGTGGCGGGTTCGGGCTGGATGCCGGTCATCGACCTCTCGACCTCGCTCATGGTCAGGTCGAAGGGAAAACGTGCGATGACGATGCGCATGGTGCCTCCACGGGGAGCGGTCGGGACGTGACGGTGAGAACGGCCAGGGTGCGGCCCTGTTCGTCTCCTTCTCGACGGGGACGTCGTACGGCTATCGGCTGCTGGGGGTGGAGCGGCGGCGGCCCCGCGCGGAGCGGCTGCTGCGGTTGCGTCCCGCGGGCCCGGAGCGCCTCGGGGTCTCGGCGGGCGCCGGGGCGGGGAGGACGACGGGCACGCCGGAGGGGGTGCGGGCGCCGGTGATGCGGTTGAGCTCCGCCTCGCCGGGGCGCACCCGGGTGATCCGGGCGGTGACGCCGGCGTCGGACATCAGACGGTCCACCGAGCGGCGCTGGTGCGGCAGGACCAGGGTGACGACGGTGCCGGACTCGCCGGCGCGGGCGGTACGGCCGCCGCGGTGCAGGTAGTCCTTGTGGTCGGCCGGCGGGTCGAAGTTGACGACGAGGTCGACGTCGTCCACGTGGATGCCGCGGGCCGCGACGTTGGTGGCCACCAGGACGGTCACCTGGCCGTCCTTGAACTGGCCGAGGGTCCGGGTGCGCTGCGGCTGGGACTTGCCGCCGTGCAGCGCCGAGGCCCGCACGCCCACCGACAGCAGGTGCTTGGCCAGGCGCTCCGCCGCGTGCTTGGTGTCCAGGAACATGATCACGCGGCCGTCGCGGGCGGCGATCTCGGTGGCGGTGGCGTGCTTGTCGTCGTCCCGCACGTGCAGGAGGTGGTGGTCCATGGTGGTGACGGTGCCCGCGGACGGGTCGACCGAGTGCACCACCGGGTCGTGCAGGTAGTTGCGCACCAGCCGGTCGATGTTGCGGTCGAGCGTGGCGGAGAACAGCATCCGCTGGCCGTCGGGGCGCACCTGGTCGAGCAGGGCCGTGACCTGGGGCATGAAGCCCATGTCGGTCATCTGGTCGGCCTCGTCCAGGACGGTCATCGTCACCTGGCTCAGGCTGCAGTCGCCGCGCTCGATGAGGTCCTTGAGCCGGCCGGGCGTCGCCACGAGGACCTCGGCGCCGGCCCGCAGCGCGGACGCCTGGCGGCCGATCGACATGCCGCCGACGACGGTGGCCGCGCGCAGGCGCAGTGCCCGCGCGTACGGGGTGAGTGCGTCGGTGACCTGCTGGGCCAGTTCGCGGGTCGGGACCAGGACCAGGGCGAGCGGGTGCCGGGGTTCGGCGCGCTGTCCGTCGAGGCGGGCCAGCAGCGGCAGACCGAAGGCGAGGGTCTTGCCCGAGCCGGTGCGGCCACGGCCGAGGACGTCACGGCCGGCCAGGGAGTTCGGCAGGGTGGCCGCCTGGATGGGGAAGGGCGTGGTCACACCCTCGGCCAGGAGCGCGGCCTGCAGACGCTCGGGCAGGTCGAGGTCGGCGAACGCCTCCACCGCGGGCAGGGCCTCGGTGACGGTGGTGGGGAGGGTGAACTCGCCGCGGGGAGCGGCGGCCGGGCGGGAGCGCTGGTGGCTCGCGCCCCGGGAGCGGAGGTGGGACGCGTTGTTCCCGTTGTTCCCGGTACGGCGGGTGCGGTTCATGGGAGGGGAACCCTTCCTCGATGCGTGCGGCACGTGTCGAGGAATTCCTCCGAAGGCGCGATTGAACCGCGCGAGAATTCGCAAGAAAGAGCCGGGGAAAAAGAAGAAAATCAGATTCTTCAGGACAATCTGATTCTTCGGGGCAATGGGACAGGGCCCGCACCCCAAGAGTGCGGGCCCCAGCCGTGAAGATACGCGTCAGCGTCAGGCGGGAACGATGTTCTCGGCCTGCGGGCCCTTCTGGCCCTGCGTGACGTCGAAGGTAACCTTCTGGCCTTCCTGAAGCTCGCGGAAGCCGGAGGTGGCGATGTTCGAGTAGTGCGCGAACACGTCGGCGCCGCCGCCGTCCTGCTCGATGAAGCCGAAGCCCTTTTCCGCGTTGAACCACTTCACGGTGCCAGATGCCATATTGAATCTCCCTAGGGGGCAGTGCCGGGACCCGCACTGTACGGACCCCGAGTCGCCGCGATGGACTCCCCTCCGGAAGACCCGGAAAGACGCCGGTGAATCTCATAGAAATTCGCCGGAAACCAAAACTGCAACTTTTATCACGGTAACACATGGTAGGCGGACGGATCTACGGCGACCCGAGTCCCGGTGGCGGCCGCTCCGAAAACTTCGTCGCGTCCCGCACGTGATTCTGTCGCGACGGCGACAGTTATTCGTCGGGCTGTCGACGCGGGGTGGTCTTCACCGCCGAGACGCTTCGGCGGGCCCGGCGCCTCCGATTGGGGGGCGAGCGGGGTTGTGACGCCGAGGCGGCCCCAATCCTTGCGTCGGTGCCCACGTATATGTAACTCCGTCACACCAGATTTTCGCGCCCGACCGAACCGCCCGAAAACCCGCCCCGGACGCCACCGTGATCCATCACACGCGTGGACGTCGACGGGGGGAGGGCAGGAGCTCGCTCACACCGGGTACGGCGTCGTCCCGCGCGCCGAGTGCAGGGCGCCCGCCCACCAGAACAGCTGCTCCAGCAGGGTCTTGGCGTACCCGGGGGCCTCGGGGTCGAGGGGGCGGCCGTCCTGCCACGCGGTGAAGTAGTTGGGGAAGGCGAGTCCGTCGCGGACGGTGACCGCGTGCAGTTCGGTCAGCACGTTCTCCAGGTGCAGCACCGCGTGCCGCCCGCCGGCAGCACCGCCGTAGCTGACGAAGGCGACCGGCTTGGCCGTCCACTGGGTGAAGTGCCAGTCGATCGCGGCCTTCAGGGACGCCGGGTAGCTGTGGTTGTACTCCGGCGTGATCACGATGAACGCGTCGGCGCTCTCCAGAGCCGACGTCAGCGGCGCCATCCCGGCCGGCCGCGGGTAGTCGTCCCCGGCGTACTTCGGCGACACCGCGGGCAGCGACAACGGGACGTCGATCCCGGCCAGATCGACGACCTCCACCTCGAAACCCCCGTGCGCCGCGGCCTGTTCGGCGACCCACGAGGCCACGACCGGCCCGAACCGCCCTTCCCGGACGCTGCCGACGATGACCACCAGTTTGTATGTGTCGTTTGCCATGCCCACCACGATCGAACCCCGCCGCGGGCGCAGCCAGACCAGGCTGAGGCTGGCCCCCGCAGGGCCAGGCTGAGCTCTCCGCGGACGGCGGGACAGCAACCTATGCTCGGGCCATGGGGACACCACTGGGGGATTTCGTCCGGGCCAAGCGGGACAGTGTCCAGCCGGAGTCGCTGGGCCTGCCGGACCACGGCCGCCGCAGGTCACCGGGGCTCCGGCGATCGGATCTCGCCGGCCGGGCGGGCATCAGCGTCGAGTATCTGACCCGCATCGAGCAGGGCCGCGACCGCCATCCCTCGATCGCGGTGATCAACGCCCTGGCCGACGGGCTCAGCCTCGACCCCGCGGAGCGCGACCACCTGCGCTATCTGGCGAAGATCAGCGGCGGTGAGTGCGTCACCCACACCCGGCCCGCCCCGCCGTCGCGCGAGGTGCGGCCGTCCGTGCTGCGGACGCTGAGCCTGCTGGAGCCGGGCATCGCCCTGGTGACCAACCGGATGGGCGACGTCCTCGCCCGCACCGGCGCGTTCGACGCGGTGACGAGCGGGACCGGACTGCTCGACTCCGACACCCCGAACCTCACCCGGTACGTCTTCACCGACCCTCGCGCCAGGTCCTTCTTCGCCGACTGGGACGACGTCGCGGACGAGCGGGCCTTCGATCTGTGGCTGGGCCCGTCCCTCGACTCCTACGAGTGGTTCACCGCGGAACTCGCCCCCGTCGCCGGCCCCGACCTCACCCGCCGCCTGCACCGGCACGTCGTCCCGCAGCGCGGGGACCTCCGGCTCCGGCACCCCTCCGGACGCGAACTCCGGCTGGTCCGCGAGACCCTCGAACTCTCCGCGGACGCACAACAGCTGGTCGTTCTCCTCCCCGCCGACGGGGCGACGGACCGGGCCGTCGAGGAACTCCGCCGCCCGGCCCACGGCGGGCTGCGCGCCATCTCCTGACGTGAGCACCGGACGGTGTTCGATTACCGCCGTATGTCATACCCTGCATCTTCGGTGAGCCGGGCTTCTCAGGGGGGACACAGGAACCCGGACCGCGATCCTTCCCTCTTCCTCAGTCGGGTGGGCGGTTCTCTGACGAGCATCTAGTGAAATTGGCCGAAATTGATACAAATGCCACCGCAGATTCGTTCGCGGGCGAGACTCTGGGCCGTGGCGGCCGTCGTGGCCCTCGGCTTCTTCGTCGCGATGGAGCTCACCGCACATCACTACGGCCTGCCGGGACCGCTCGGCACCCAGATGCGCGAGTTCGTGTACCCGCCCAAGTCGGGCCCCCTGCTGTACGCCGGCCTGGCCCTGATGATGGTGGTGCTCACCTGGCGGCAACGCTTCCTCGCGATCGGTGCCGCGGTCGGCATCGACCTCGTCATCGCGGGGGTCCGGTGGGCGTGCGACATCAAGGTGACCCACGGCCACCCCTTCGGCAACGGCGCGCTGTGGGTGATCGTCGGCTGCGCGGTCATCGCCCTCACCCGCCGCACCGGCCCCGAACGCGTCCTGCTGCTGAAGGGCGTCGGGCTGGGCCTGCTGCTGGTGGCCGGCCGCAAGACCGGTGACACCTGGCTGCTCATCACCGCGAAGAGCCGGCCGCTGGTGCTCGACCCGTACCTGGCGAACGCCGACCACGCCCTGGGCAACCCGTCATGGCTGATGGGCCGGCTCGTCACGGCCACCGGAGCGGTCGGCTTCAACTTCCTCGACACCATCTACGGCCAGCTCGCGGTGGCCGCGGTGGTCGTCGCGCTGTACCAACTGCGCCACGTGGCTGCGGAGCGCCGCTTCCCGCGCCACCACCTGGTGCGCACCTTCCTGCTGATCGGCCTGCTCGGACCGGCCATCTACATGATCTTCCCGGTGGTCGGCCCGGTCTTCGCGTACGGCACCGGCACCGACCACTGGGCGTCGATCGCCCTGTGGTCGCCGCAGATACCGAGCGACGGCCACTGGGCGGTGGCGAACCTGTGGCCGCAGACACCGCCGCCGATATCCGCCCCGCACTCCATACCGTTCGACGGGGTCACCCCCCGCAACTGCATGCCCAGCCTGCACACGGCGTGGGCCACCGCGATCTTCATCCATTCCCGCAAGGGCTCCCGGTTCCTGCGGTACGCGGGCACCTTCTGGCTGGTCGCCACCCTCAGCGCCACGCTGGGCTTCGGCTACCACTACGGCGTGGACCTGGTCGCCGGCGTGGTGTTCACCCTCACCATCGAGGCGGGAGTGCGCTCGTTCGACCGAGGCTGGGACCACGCCGGGCTCCGGCTGACCGCCTACGGTACGGCGGTCTTCGTCGCGCTCCTGGTGTCGTACCGCTTCCTGCCGGTGCGGATGGCCGAGTACCCCTGGCTGGCCGGGCCGCTCGTCCTGCTGGCGATGGCCTCGGTGATCTACGGCTACACACGGACCGTCGCCCGGTGGGAGCCGGCTCAGCCGCCCGTCCGCGCGATCCACTCGCTGCTGCCCAGCGGATAGTCGTAGCCGGGGCGGCCCACGTCGGCGCTGGTGCGGAACGGCCTGCCGTCGTCGTCGATGTGGACGGTGCCGCTCCGGTCGCCGCTGGACCAGTCCAGGCTGAGGTCCCAGCGGACGTCGTGCGCCCTGGCGCGGGCGGTGACGTAGAAGACCTCCGGGTCGGACTCGCTGACCTTGTACGGGAAGTCGCGCTGGCCGTTCTTCACGGTGACCCTGGGGTTGCCGTCGTCCAGGTCGATGTCGAACGACTTGGTGCCGACACCGCCTCCGCAGCCGACGCCCATCGAGTAGTCGTTCCAGGCGAGCGGCGCGTCCTTGCCGAGGAAGCGGACGTGCAGGGCGTTCAGGACGACGGTCTTGGCGCCGGTGCCCTGGACGGTCAGCGCGATCCGCTGCTCGCCCGAGGAGACCGCCCCGTACGCGGCGGCCCAGCGCGGCGCGTCCTGCTCGGACGCCGGCGGGCCGACCTGCTCGGGATCGCTGTCGACGAGGAAGTGCTGGCTGCACGGACTGTCGTAGACGTAGGGGCGGACACCGACCGTGAGCGGTACGGCGTCGGTGGCGCCGCCGCCGGTGGACCGGCCCGCGCCCTGCTTGCCGTCACCTTTCGAGGCGCCGGACCGTCCGCCCCCGGCCCCGGCCGTCCGGGTCGGGGAGGCGGTGGCCGACGTGGACGGCTCGTGTCCGCTCCCGTCGGCGGACCGGCCGGCGGAGGGCTGCCGGGGGGCGCCCACGTCCAGGGTTCCGGTGGACGCCGGCAGCGAGGTGTCCCCGGCGCGGATGCCCGTCGGACGCAGGGTGTAGGTGCCGATGCCCAGCGCGGCGACCACCGCGAGGGAGGCGATCAGCGCGGTACGGCGACGGCGGAGCCAGGAGCGGTGACGGGACGGCGTGGTCTCGGCCGCCCTGTCGGTGACCACCGGCTCGCGGTCCTCGGCCTCGGCCGACTCGGCCCCCTCCGGACCGGCCGAACCCCCCTCCTGGGCGGGTTCCTTCGCCAGGGCGGCCTGGTCCGGCCTGCGCCCCCGTTCCGCATCCGCCAGGATCCAGCGCCGGTGCAGCTCCACCAGCTCCTGCGGTGCGGCCCGGCAGACCCGCGCGAGACGCTCCACCGGGGCGTAATCGACCGGCACCGCCGTGCCGTTGCAGTAGCGGTGCAGCGTCGACGTACTCATGTGCAGACGCTTGGCGAGCGTCCCGTAACTCAGCCCCGACCGGTCCTTGAGCTCCCGCAGCAGCTGCGCGAACGCCTCCGTCCGCTCGGTCCCCGTTGCCCCTGACACCCGTTCCCCTCAACCCCCCGCATCCCAGTCCCGCATTCCAGGGTCAGTGCGTTCCCCCTGGTCAGAGCCCATTTCGGCGTTCCAGTGTCCCCAACTGCCCGCTGAACGTGGCGGTCGGGACGGATCACCTCACAAGCTTCGGTCATCCAATCACCACCGCCACCCGAACTCCGAAGGGGCACATCGACATGTCCAGGACCTCCCGCACCCGTCTCGTCGTCGCCGCCGCGACCACCGTCCTCGCCGCGCTCTCGCTGAGCGCGTGCAGCGACGGGACAGGCACCCAGGACGAGGGCCGCGCGACCGGCACGAGCCCTTCCACCACCGGCTCCCACTCCCCGGCGCCCTCGGCCGCCACGGACCAGTCGTCCCTCACGGATTCCACGGGCTCCTCGGCCGGCACGGGCTCGTCCGGCAACGGCACCGGTTCCACGGGCGGCGCGGCCACCTCCGCCAAGCGCACCCCCGTGTCGAAGGCGCCCTCCTCCTCCGGCAGGCCGGTCACCTGCGAGGGCTCCACCGTCAGGACGGTCGCGGCCCCGCTGACCCGCCCCGTGAACCACATGCTGCTCACGGTGACCAACACCGGCAGCAAGAGCTGCTACCTGTACGGCTACCCGGTCGTCCGCTTCGGCGAGGCGCAGGCCGTGCCCCCGGTCATCGAGGCCTCGCAGCCGCAGGCGGTCGTCACGCTCGCACCGGGCGAGTCCGGCTACGCCTCCGTGAACCTCGCCGCCACCGACGGCAGCAGCGCCAACGGCTACACCGCGAAGACCCTGACCGTCTACTTCCAGGGCCGCTCCGGCAACGGGACCGTCGGCAAGAGCGCCCACCCCTCGCTGCCCGCGCAGGGCACGTACGTCGACGACGCCCTCAAGGTCACGTACTGGCAGCAGTCGATGGACGACGCCGTCACCTGGTGACTCCCCGCCGCCCGCCGGCCGGGCGCTCCGGTCACGACTCCAGATACCGCAGCACGGCCGGGATCCGGCGGTTGCAGCCGGTGGCGTGGGCGAGGACGAGAGGGCCACGGCGCCGGCCACCGAGCCGAGGGGCGTCCGGAACAGGGCCGAGAACTGGGCAGGGGCGGAAAGAGGTTCTCCAGGGCGATGGCGAGGCCCGCTCCGGGGCCGCCCAGGGCGTCCACGAGGTCGGCCGCCCGGCCCGCGACACCGTCGGCGGGCTCCTGGGGCAGGGCCGGGGTCATGAGGTCCATGCGAGGTCTCCGGCTGCGGTGACGGTCGCCGCGGGCAGGCCCCGCGGTCCGTCGACCACGCCAGAAACCGCTGATCAGCTCCGGTATGAGGAAGACCGTCGCACGCGCGCGGTTCCCCGCGCCCTCGACCCCCCGGGTTGGTCAGTGGGGGCCGGGGCCGGTGGTGGTGTTGGCGGCGCGGCGGTATTCGGCGTTGATGCGTTGTGCTTCTTCGAGTTGGTCTTCGAGGATGACGATGCGGCAGGCGGCTTCGATGGGGGTGCCGCGGTCGACGAGTTCGCGGGCGCGGGCGGCGATGCGTAGTTGGTAGCGGGAGTAGCGGCGGTGTCCGCCTTCCGAGCGCAGGGGTGTGATGAGTCGGGCTTCGCCGATGGCTCGCAGGAAGCCGGGTGTCGTGCCGAGCATCTCCGCGGCCCGGCCCATGGTGTACGCGGGGTAGTCGTCGTCGTCCAGGCGATCGCCGAGTGGAATATCTGCTGTCATGTCACCTCGTTGTGCAACGCGTCGAGGGGCCCCGATGCCATACGGCACCAGGGCCCCGAAGGGAATTCAACACCATCTGTCGGCCCTTGTGCTGCGCCGACCTTCTGTGTCCGCTACCCGGCCCGGTGACGGGAGGGGTGCGGGGATCGCAACTGCGTGACCGGGGACCACCATCCATTCCGGGGTCTTGCGGTACCCGGGCCGAATACGTCGGGCCGGGCGATCCTGATGGCGTCTGCTCCTCCGTCCTTGCTGTGAACCACTTACTAGTGAACGGGTACTGCGGTACTGCCACCCGCCAGTTCGTGTCTGCCGGGTCTCGCTTGACCATGTCTACGAGAAAAACAGTAACCGCGACAGGAGCCAATGTCTACTCTGACAAGAGGAGATTTTGGCGTTCGAGAGTCGCAGATACGACGATGGGGCCCTGCCGACGCGCGTCGGCAGGGCCCCATCGGGCTTGTGCGGTGGATCCGGGGTGGGGACGGATCAGCCGGCGAGGCTGAGGACGTCCCGCAGTCGGAGCCGGTCCGTGTAGGAGGTGCTGTCCCGGAGAACGGCGAGTCCGGCCAGGGTGACCAGGCCCGTGCGCTGCTCGTCGCCGTCGCAGAGGACGAGGTGATCGACACCGGCACCGGCCATGAGGGACAGCGCCACCTCGACCGTCATGTCGTCACTGACCTGCGGTCCGGTCCCCTGCCTGTCGAGGACCACGTGGGGCGTCCGGCTCGGCGTCATGGGTGCCTCCTACGGGAAGGGGTGGGTTGGTCGGCGGGCACGGCCGCCCTAGGCGGCGGAATCGAAGCCGGTCCGCCGCGGCGCACCGCGACGGGGCGCGGCGCCCGCGGGGCGCCCCTGTCCCGCCTGGCCCCGGCGCCCACGACGGCCCCGGGACGAGGACGAGGAGGACGCGCCGCGGGGGCGTTCCGCCGGCGGCGAGGTGATGACGACCGGGATACCGGAAGGGGCCTGGGCCCCGGTGATGCGGCTCAGCTCCGCCTCGCCCGAACGCACCTGGGCGACCTGAGGGGTGATGCCCGCCGAGATCATCAGCCGGTTCATGCCACGACGCTGGCCGGGGGTCACCAGGGTGACGACGCTGCCGGACTCGCCGGCACGGGCCGTACGACCGCCGCGGTGCAGGTAGTCCTTGTGGTCGGTGGGCGGGTCCACGTTGACGACCAGGTCGAGGTTGTCGACGTGGATGCCGCGGGCCGCGACGTTGGTCGCCACCAGCACGGTCACGTGCCCGGTCTTGAACTGGGCGAGGGTGCGCGTGCGCTGCGGCTGGGACTTGCCGCCGTGCAGGGCCGCGGCACGGACACCGCTGCTCAGCAGGTGCTTGGTCAGCCGGTCCACCGCGTGCTTGGTGTCCAGGAACATGATCACCCGGCCGTCGCGGGCGGCGATCTCGGTGGTGGTCCGGTTCTTGTCCGTGTCGTGCACGTGGAGGACGTGGTGCTCCATCGTGGTGACCGCGCCCGCGGAGGGGTCGACCGAGTGGACGACGGGGTCGTGCAGGTAGCTCCGCACCAGCCGGTCGACGTTGCGGTCCAGGGTGGCGGAGAACAGCATCCGCTGCCCGCCCGGACGCACCTGGTCGAGCAGCGCCGTGACCTGCGGCATGAAGCCCATGTCGGCCATCTGGTCGGCCTCGTCGAGGACTGTGATGGCGACCTCGTTCAGCCAGCAGTCGCCCCGGTCGATGAGGTCCTTGAGCCGCCCGGGCGTCGCGACGACCATCTCGGCCCCGGCGCGCAGCGCACCGGCCTGCCTGCCGATGGACATACCGCCGACGACGGTGGCCAGCCGCAGGTTCACGGAGCGGGCGTAGGGGGTGAGCGCGTCGGTGACCTGCTGCGCGAGCTCACGGGTGGGGACCAGGACGAGAGCGAGCGGCTGGCGCGGCTCGGCACGGCGTCCCGCCGTACGGGCCAGCGCGGCGAGGCCGAAGGCCAGGGTCTTGCCCGAGCCGGTGCGGCCACGGCCGAGGACGTCACGGCCGGCCAGCGAGTTCGGCAGCGTCGCCGCCTGGATCGGGAACGGCACGGTCACGCCTTCATGGCCCAGCGTGGCCAGCAGCTGGGCGGGCATGGCGAGATCGGCGAACGACTCGACCGCGGGCAGTGCGGGAGTGATCGTCCTGGGCGGTGCGAACTCGCCCTGTACGGTCTGCCGGTTTCCGTGCGTCCTGGAACCGGAACCACGGTTCGGACCGCCGGAGCGGCCACGGGTGGAGTTCGAGCGTGTGCGATTCATGCGAAACCTTCCTTGATGCGGCGCGTATCAAGGAATTCACGCAGCCGATGAGCGGCGCAGAGAATCGCGAGAACGAACCGAAGGCGATGGGGGATGCGCCCTGAAATGCGCGAGCTGGGGCCCGCACCCCTAGGTGCGGGCCCCAGCTGCGAAATATGCGCGGCAGTGCCGGTGATCAGGCGGGAACGATGTTCTCGGCCGTCGGGCCCTTCTGGCCCTGCGCGATGTCGAAGGACACCTTCTGGCCTTCGAGCAGCTCACGGAAGCCCTGCGCGGAGATGTTGGAGTAGTGGGCGAAGACGTCGGCGCCGCCGCCGTCCTGCTCGATGAAGCCGAAGCCCTTTTCCGCGTTGAACCACTTCACGGTGCCAGTAGCCATGTCATATCTCCTTCGGAGGCGGTTTCGGAATTCACCCTGCGTGAATTCCGTGTCGCCGTGCTGATTAACCCGTCGGAAATAAACCTTCTGGCAACCACACCTGCAACTGAGATCGACAGTAGCACGGTGCGATCGGCCCTGCGCGGACGATGATTTTCGACCCGGTCGGTGTTCGGGGAATACGGGCCGTGCCCCGGAGCTATTTCTCCTTTCGTGGGCACAGATATTGCGATCCCCTGGACGTGGCCTACCTCCCGCGCAGACCCGTCGCACCCCTGTGACCTCCGGTGACGGGAGATGTGCCGCCGGCATCGGCGTCGGTGCACGGAACCGCGGTGGAGGGCCCGGAACTCCGTGATCACGACGAACATCACATCCCGTCGTCGCCCTTCGGGCCGGTCAGCTCGTCCAGTTCGGCGGCGTAGAACCGCGCGGGGTCGAATCCCATCCCGGTGAAGTGGCCGGCGAGCTCCAGGGACAGGGTGCCGTGCAGCCGGGTCCAGAAGGTCAGGGCCCGGTGCAGGGTCGCGGCCGGGGCGGGGTGGCCGTCCGCCCAGTCCCGGTGTTCTTCGAGGTGGGCGTCGAAGGGTGTCGCGGTGCCGTTCGGCGGCAGCTCGGCGAAGGCGTCCAGGAGTGTCGCCATGATCTCGGACGCGATCGCGGTGATGTCGTCGGGCGCGTGATAGCCGGGGACGGGCGTGCCGTAGATGAGGAAGTAGCGCTGGGGGTCCTCCAGGGCCCAGGCCCGCAGGGCGCTCGCCAGCGTGGTCACGTCGGCGCCGGGCCGGGAGGAGGCGGCGCGGAAGGTGTCGGCGAGGCTGCGGTACGCGTCCCCGACCAGCTCGGTGATCAGCTCGTCGCGCCCGGCGTAGTACCGGTACAGCGCGGGTCCGCTCATCCCCAGCTGCTTGGCGATCGCGTTGAGGGAGAGCGCGGACGCGCCCGCCGTGGCGATCTGCTCCCACGCGCGTTCCTTGATCTCCGTCCGCACCTGGGCGCGGTAGCGCTCGCGCGGGGTCTTCGTCTCCTGATTCACCATAGTTAGATGGTATCACTGAAGTTATTGACACTCTCGATCCCGTGGAGTTATAACTTCTAACGAACGCGAAGTCGAGTAACCAGCCGTCTGTGGAGGTCGTCATGAACACCGAAGGACTCGTCGAGGTCGTCCTGCCGGGCAAGGTCGAGCCCGAAGGGCTGGAGATCCGGCACGGAGCCGTCCCCGCCGCGGGCCCCGGCCAGGTCGTGATCCGCATGGAGGCGACCGGCGTCTCCTTCGCCGAGCAGCAGATGCGGCGCGGCCGCTACTACGACCAGCCGCCCTTCCCCTTCGTCCCCGGCTACGACCTCGTCGGCACCGTGCAGGCGACCGGCGAGGGCGTCGATCCGGACCTGGCCGGCACGCGGGTCGCCGCCCTGGTCAAGGTCGGCGGCTGGGCCAGCCACGTGCGCGTCGACGCCGCCGACGTGGTGCCGGTGCCCGACGGCATCGGCGCGGCGGAGGCCGAGACCCTCGTCGTCAACGGCATCACTGCCTGGCAGATGCTGCACCGCAAGGCCCGCGTCCGCGCCGGCCAGACCGTCGTCGTGCACGGCGCCAACGGCGGCGTCGGCTCGGTCCTGGTCCAGCTCGCCCGGGCCGCGGGCGCCCACGTGATCGGTACGGCGTCCCCGCGCCACCACGACGCCCTGCGGGAGCGGGGAGTCGTCCCCGTCGACTACCGCGCCGACGACCTGGCCGCACGGATCCGCGCCCTCGCCCCGCGCGAGGGCGTCCACGCCGTCTTCGACCACGTCGGCGGCCACGGCATCGTCGACTCCTGGCGCCTCCTCGCCCCCGGCGGCACCCTCGTCTCGTACGGCAGCGCCGCCACCCGTGACGCCGAGGGCTCCAAGCAGTGGCCCGTGCTGAAGCTCCTGGGCCGGGTGTGGCTGTGGAACACGCTGCCCAACCGCCGCCGTGCCTGCTTCTTCAACGTGTGGGCCGGCCGCGCCCTGGCCAAGAACCGGTTCCGGTCCCGGCTGCGTGCCGACCTCACCCAGGTCTTCGCCGCCCTCCAGCGCGGCGAGGTCACCGCCCAGATCGCCGCCCAGCTGCCGCTCGCCCGCGCCGCCGACGCCCTGCGGCTGGCCGAGTCCGGCACCGTCGCCGGAAAGGTCGTCCTCAACCCGTAGCGAGCGGACGCGTGCACCTGTGGACCTTCAGGAAGGTCAGAGGCTGTGTGCACGTCCACACCGAGGAGACCTGGACCGGCGCCCAGGTCGAGGCGGACGTCCCCACCGCCACGGCGGCCCTCGGCGCGGGCCTCGAGACATGGCTGCACGACCTCAGGTCCACCGCCGAAGGCCGGCGCACGGCACGGACGTAGCGCACGCCGGGCCCGCACCCGTGACATGTCGCACCCGAGACACGCCCCCGGACGGTCTATCCCGCCGCTTGCGAACTTTCAGGACATAACGTGCCGAATATGATGAGATTTCATATCTCCCGCCTGGCATGCACTGTGGCGATCATCGGGGCCGTGTTCGGGGCCGCCCCGCCCGTCGCCGCCGCCGACCAGATGACCCATGTGGTCTTTCCCGGGCAGTCGATCCAGCGGGCGGTGGACGCCGCCGAGCCGGGCGACACAGTCCTGGTGACCCCCGGTACCTACCGCGAGAGCATCACGGTGAGCAAACCCGGGATCACCCTGAGCGGCATGGGCCGCGCGACCGTCATCCAGCCGGGCACGGAAAAGGCCGGCAACCGCTGCGCCGAGGCCGGCAACGGCATCTGCGTGATGGGGACGAAGGAGCACGACGTCGAGCGCGTCACCATCGCCTCCCTCACCGTGACCGGCTTCACCAGTACGGGCGTGTTCGCCATGGCGACCGACGGGCTGACCGTGCGGAACGTGACCGCCGTGAAGAACGGGGTGTGGGGAATCGCCCAGGAGCGTTCGGCGCACGGGGTGTTCCGGAAGAACACCGCCCGGGACAACGGCGACGCCGGCCTGTTCCTCGCCAACACGATCAAGGAGGAGGCGGGCGCCGCGGACACCGGGGGAACCCTGGTCGAACGCAACCGCCTGGAGGGCAACCGGATCGGCATCACCGTCCGGCGCCTGAGGAACCTCACCGTCGCGCGCAACCACCTCACCGGCAACTGTGCGGGCGTCTTCGTCGTGGGCGACGAGAACAAGCCGAAGGCCGGTGCGCTGACCGTGCGCGACAACACCCTCGTCAAGAACAACAAGTCGTGCCCGAAGACCGCGCGGCTGGACGCGCTGCAGGGCTCCGGCATCGTGCTGACCGGCGCCGAGGACACCCTGGTGACACACAACCGGGTCATCGGCAACGTCGGCGCCTCCCCGCTGTCGGGCGGCATCGTCCTGTTCAAGAGCTTCGTGGGCACCACCAGCGACCGGAACCGGATCACCGACAACACGCTGGAGGGCAACGCCCCGGCCGACCTCGTCAACACGGACACCGGCAAGGACAACACCTTCACCCACAACACGTGCCGGGCCTCCCGGCCCGCCGGAATGTGCTGACCGGCCATGGTCACCCAGGAACTCGAAGAAGAAAGGCGGCCCATGACGACCGCTCAGACCGCCCCGCCGCCGTCCATGCGGCTCAGGGAACTGGCGTTCGGCGCGGCCTGCGCGGCCGCCCTGCGCGCGGCCGCCCGGCTGGGTGTCCCCGACGCCCTCGACGACAGCCCCCAGGCCGTGGAGGACCTCGCGGCCGCGGTGAAGACCGAGCCCAGGACACTGCGACGGCTCATGCGCGCCCTGTCCTGCTACGGCATCTTCGCCGAGCAGCCGGACGGGACCTTCGCGCACACCGACATGTCCCGGCTGCTGCGCGAGGACGACCCGAACAGCCTGCGCTCCATCGCGCTGTGGTGCACCGAGCCGTGGACCTGGGCCGCGTGGCCGATGCTGGACGAGGCGGTGCGCTCCGGCCGTAACGTCGTGGAGGACCTCTACGGCAAGGAGTTCTTCCAGTACCTCAACGAGGACGCCCCGGAATCGGCCGACGTCTTCAACCGCGCCATGACGACCTCCAGCGTGCAGTCCGCGCGGGACGTCGCGGACTTCCTCGACCTGTCGGGATGCGCGTCGGTGGCCGACATCGGCGGCGGGCAGGGCCATGTGGTGGCGAGCCTGCTGGAGAAGTACCCGACGCTCCACGGCACCCTGCTCGACCTGCCGCGCGTGGTGGAGAACGCCGACCCCCGGCTGCGTCCGGGAGGTGCGCTCGCGGACCGGATGCGCCTGGTGCCCGGCGACTGCCGCGCGGCCGTCCCGGTCAAGGCCGATGTGTACGTCATCAAGAACATCCTGGAGTGGGACGACGACAGCACGACCCGCACCCTGCGCAACGTCATCGAGGCGGGCGGCCCCGGAGCGCGGGTCGTGGCCATCGAGAACCTCGTCGACGACTCGCCGTCGATGAGGTTCAGCACCGCCATGGACCTGCTGCTGCTCCTCAACGTCGGAGGGGCCAAGCACACCACCGAGAGCCTGACCGGCAGGCTGACGGAGGCGGGCCTGGTCATCGACGACGTCCGCCCGGTCAACCCGTACCTGCACGCGTTCGACTGCACCGTCCCCGCCTGACGGCGGCGGATCCCCCGGACGCGCCTCGCCGGGCACGTGACCCTCACGTGCCCGGCGAGCGGCGGTCGTACGGCTGACGTACGGCGGTCGTACGGCGGTTCAGGAGCCGGCGTCGCGCTCCCAGCGGTAGAAGCACCGCGCCATCGCGTCCTTCGGTGACCGCCAGGTCGCCGGGTCGTACGCGCTGACGTACGCCGCGAGGCGCTCGCTGATGTCCCGGAACTCCGGGTGTCCGGCCGCCTTCGCGATGGCGGGCCCGGGGTCCTGCTCGGACTCGATGAGGTGCAGGTACACGTCGTCGAACTGGAAGAGGCTGCGCCGGGCGACCCCCACGAGGTGCGGCAGTTCGCCGCGGTCCGACTCCTCGAACACCTTGGCGATGTCCAGGGCCGACTCCGGGGCCATCCGGGCGACGATCAGGGACTGGTGCATCGTCTTGTCCTCCGTCCCTCTCAGTCGGACAGCATCTGGACGGGCCGGCGCTCTTCGGCGGCCTTCTCGATGCGGTCCCGGATCAGCTCCATCTGGACCTTGGAGTTCCGGTTGATGTTGTCCGTCATCCAGGCGTCGTCGACCGGCGCGTCCGGACGCATCGCGAAGTCCTGCGTCCACACCATCCGGGTGCCCTCGGGCACCTTCTCGTACTGCCACACGATGTTCATGTAGGCGAAGGGCCCGGTCTCGACCCGGCGAGCCCGCACGGTGAGCGTGTCGGGGTCCGGCTCCCGCTCCGAGACCCAGCTCCACACCTTGCCGTCCGCGTCCGGGTGCATGGTCAGCCGGAACGTGGTCCGGTTCCCCTCCCGGGACAGGATCTCGGCGGAGGCGTACTCGCTGAACAGCCGCGGCCAGCTCTCCACGTCGTTGGTCATGTCCCAGACCAGGTCCAGCGGGGCCGCGATGGTGATCTCGTTCTGCGTGTGTCCGGTCATCTCAGGCTCCCGCGAGAAGCGCGCTGTTGACGAGTTCGAGGAACTGCCGGGGGCTCTTGCTCTTCTCGGCGTCGGGGGGCATCGGAGTGCCGTACCGGTTCTCCAGTTCGCCCACGATGCCGAGCAGACCGAGCGAGTCGAGGCCGAAGGCGTCGAAGCCGGAGTCGCTGCGCTGCTGGAGCTCGTCGGGGGCGACGGTGACTCCGGCGGCCTTCTTCATGAGCTCGGCCAGCTCTTCCACGGTGATGCGGTCACTCATGGGGTTCCTCTCCTTGGGTCGTGATGTTCTGTGGTGATGGGTGGTCGCGAGGCCTCGCTACGAGGCGCCGGCGGCACCGCGCCGTAGCACCAGCGCCGCGTTCGACCCCATGAGTCCTCGGCTGAGGACCAGCGCCGTGCGCACCTCGGCGGCTCGCGCGCGGACGGTGACGAGGTCGAGGTCGTGGCAGACGTCGAAGACGTTCGGGGTGGGCGGGATCAGCCCGTGCTCCATCGCGAGCACCGCGGTGGCGACGTCCAGCACGGGAGCCGCGCCGTAGGCCCGGCCGACGGCGGTCTTCGGCGCCGTGACGGGCACGCGGGTGCCGTGCGGGCCGAGGGCGTCCGCGATCGCCAGCGCCTCGGCGCGGTCGGCCTCCGGGACCCCGAGGGCGTCGGCGAAGACCACGTCGATCTCCTCCGGCGCGCAACCGGCCTCGTCCAGGGCGCCCCGGATCGCCTGGGCCAGCCCTTCCCGGGACTCCTGCCAGCGGGAGGCGCCGGTGAACGTCGCCGCGTGTCCCGCGAGCGTGGCCCGCACGGGCACGCCCCGTTCCCGGGCCGGGCCCTCCGCCTCCACGACGAGCATCGCACCGCCCTCGGCGGGCACGAACCCGCAGGCCGCGCTGGTGAACGGGCGGTAGGCGCGGTCCGGTTCGTCGACCGTGCTCAGCTCCTCGTAACCGAGCTGGCAGACCATCGAGTAGGGGGCCAGCGGCGCCTCGGTCGCGCCGGCCACCATCACGTCGGTGCCGCGCCGCACGGCCCGCGCCGCGTGCGCAAGGGCGTCCAGACCGCCCGCCTCGTCGGAGGCGACCACCCCGCAGGGGCCCTTGAGACCGCGCCGGATGGAGATCTGGCCGGTGCTCGCCGCGTAGAACCAGGCGATGGACTGGTACGGCCCGACGAACCGGCTTCCCTTTCCCCACAGTTGCTGCAGCTCGCGCTGCCCGAACTCACCGCCGCCGGACCCGGCGGCGGTGACCACGCCCACGGAGAACGGCGCGGCGTCGGTGTCGGACCGGCCGAGCCCGGCGTCGTCCAGCGCCAGGTCGGCCGCGGCCATCGCGAAGTGCGTGAACCGGTCGGTCTGGACGAGGTAGCGCTCCTCGATCGCCGACGGCGGATCGAAGTCCCGGATCTGGCCGGCCACCCGCAGCGGCAGGTGCTCGCACCCGTCACGGGTGATCCGGTCCAGGACGGCGACACCCTCCATGGTGGCCTTCCAGAAGGCCTCGGTGTTGATTCCGTTGGGCGCGACCACGCCGATTCCGGTGACGGCCGCGCGCCGGGGGTGCGGTGCGCTCATTCGGTCTTCTCCCTCGGCAGGGTCATGATCACCGCGGACTGGAAGCCGCCGAACCCGCTGCCCACCGAGAGCACGCTGCGCAGTTTGCGCTCACGGGCGACGCGCGGCACGTAGTCCAGGTCGCAGTCGGGGTCCGGGGTCTCGTAGTTCGCGGTGGGCGGGACCACCTGGTGCGCCAGGGCCAGCGCGCAGGCCACCACCTCGATCGCCCCGATCGCGCCCAGGGAGTGGCCCACCATGGATTTGATGGAGCTCATGGGCGTGTCGTAGGCGTGCGCGCCCAGAGCGCGCTTGACCGCGGCCGTCTCGTGCCGGTCGTTCTGCAGGGTGCCCGACCCGTGCGCGTTGACGTAGTCGATCGCCGTGGCGTCGAGCCGGGCCTGACCGAGGGCGTCCTCGATGGCCCGGGCCATCTCCAGGCCCTCACCGGTCAGACCGGTCATGTGGTAGGCGTTGCCGAACGTGGCGTAGCCGCCGATCTCGCAGTACACGTGCGCGTCGCGGGCCCGTGCGTGTTCCAGTTCCTCCAGGACGAGCACCGCTCCGCCCTCGCCCATGACGAACCCGTTGCGCCGGGCGTCGAAGGGGCGTGAGGCGTGGGCGGGGTCGTCGTTGCTCGGGGAGGTGGCCTTGATCGCGTCGAAGCAGGCCATGGTGATCGGTGAGATCGGCGAGTCCGAGGCGCCGGCGATGCACACGTCGGCCCTGCCCTCCTCGATCGTGTGGAAGGCGTAGCCGACGGCGTCGAGACCCGAGGTGCAGCCGGTGGAGACCGTCTGCACCGGCCCGCGGGCCTCGAACCGCTCCGCCACCGCCGAGGCGAGGGTGCTCGGCGAGAAAGCCCGGTGCAGGTGCGGACCGGCCTCCCG
Organism: Streptomyces sp. SLBN-8D4; assembly: GCF_049739545.1. NCBI lineage: Bacteria > Bacillati > Actinomycetota > Actinomycetes > Kitasatosporales > Streptomycetaceae > Streptomyces > Streptomyces sp. SLBN-8D4. The sequence goes on along the minus strand of NZ_JBMGQC010000001.1, from coordinate 4,725,953 downwards.
GTGGTCCACGTCCCAGCGCTGCCCGCCGTGGCTGACCAGGACGTAGTCGTGCTCCAGCCGGGTGGTTCCGCCGACCGCGGTGCCCAGGGAGACCCCGACCCGCCACGGGTTCTCCGCGGCGAGGTCGAGACCGGAGTCCCGCACCGCCTCCGCCCCGGCGACCAGGGCGAACTGGAGGTAGCGGTCGCACCGGGCGATCTGCTCCGCGTCCAGCCCGTGGTCCGCCGGGTCGAAGTCGCACTCGGCGGCGATCTGCGAACGCAGCCCGGACGGGTCGAAGAACGTGATGCCGCGGGTCGCCGTCCGACCGCTGGTCAGCAGATCCCAGAACGCCGGGACACCGATGCCGCCCGGGGCGACGATCCCTATGCCGGTGACCGCGACGCGCCTCCTCATGAGCGCAACCCGGATCGCTCGGCCGCCCCGCCGGCGTGGACCGCCTCCGGGATCGGCATACCGTCGGCGTCCTCGGTGTCGACGTGTCCGAGCGGCGGGCTCGGGGCCAGCGGGCCGAGGTGGAAGACCATCCGGGCCTCCACGTTGCCGACGTTGCGGAAGCGGTGCCGCATGTGGGACGGGATCAGGAGCCCCTGCTCGGGCCGCAGTTCATGGGGCTCGCCGTCCAGGTCCACCTCGAGCTGCCCGCACACCACGTAGATGAACTCCTCGGAGTACGGGTGGTAGTGCTCGGCGATGCGGTCGCCGGGCTGCACGATGGCCACGCCCATGAAACCGCTGGTGGAGCCGACCGTGGCAGGGGTGAGCATGGCGCGCAGGTCGCCCCCGCGCCGGGTGTTGGGCTCGACCTCGCTGAGATCCACAACTCCGGGATGACGTTTGATCACGACGTTCCTCCGAACAGGTGCTGCATCGACATGAGGGCGTGGCCGGTCACGGCCCGGGGCCGGTGGATCAGGCGTCGGGCGCGCGGCGGTCGGTGACGAGGTCCATGCGGGAGACCGCGAGGAGGTGAGCGGGGGTGCTGTCCCGCAGCGCCGGACCGTCCACCCCGAGGGCTTCGGCGTCGAGGAGGGCCGTCAGTTCGGCCGCCCGGCCGTGATCCGTGAGACCGAGGACGGGGCCGGGGTCGCTGTCGAGGGGGCCGCGCACATCGACCAGCCGCATCACGACGTCGTCGCGCTGGAAGATCGTGCTGCGCAGCACCGGTCCCCGCGGGTCGTCCGCCGCCGCCTCGTCCTGCCGTGCGAGCAGCTCGGCAAGCTGCATGCCGCACCCCTCGCGGGCGGGGTAGTACAGCGCGTGCCGCACCGCCTCCGGGCTCTCCTGTCCGGCCGTCACATGGTGGACGGCGGGCAGCGCCGCGCGGGTGAAGAAGACCCGGGCGGACTCGGGGTCGTCCAGGTCCCGGTCCTGCTCCAGATAGGGGTTGATGGCTTCCTCGACGGCCCGCACCTCGGGCTGGCGGGCGACGTGGCGCAGCGCGGCGAGCAGGTCGCCCCGCACCTCGATGGCCCGGACCACCCGGTTGCCGTGCATGAACAGGGAGGTGCGGCACAGCCGGGTGGTGTCGTCGACCCGGGGTTCCGGCGAGGTGTAGCCGGCGAGGATCTCGGCGACGGTGGCCTCGCTGCCCGGCTTGACGGTGAAGGTGAGCGCGTGGCGGATGACTCCGTCACCGATCCGGGGCGCCGCCTGGAGCCGGCGCTTCTCGGGTCCGGTCGGCACCGCGGGACCGCCGGTCTCGCGGACGATGTGGAAGCGCAGCGACCTGGTGTCCCGGACGCAGCTGTGCAGCGGCTGCACCATCCGTACGTGTTCCTCGCTGTTGACCCAGGTGAGGAACGGCGGGGCGCTCTCCCACTCACTGGTGATGAGCCATTGGGAGGGGTTCTCGATGGACTGGCACAGCTGGTCGCTGACATGTCCGGGTACGGAGGCGACCTGGCTGCACAGGCTCTCGTACGCCTCCAGGAACTGCTGCTGGGCCCCGTCGTAGACGTCCACCAGCAGGACGACACGGAGCCTGGAGCCGTCGAACACGGACTGGGAGACCCGCTGCGACGCCTGTTGCGTAGGCGCTTTCGAAACACGGTCGGACGTGGTGGTCATCCTGCGCACATCTCCTTCGGGGGCAGGGGCGGACGAACGTCGGCCACGGGGCGTGACGTCGGCGTTCCTCGATCGTCAGCCCGCCCCGGGAAGCGCGCGACTCGGATGCACCGTGGGGGTGACCGGCGGTCCGGCGGCGGGGCGGGCGGGTTCAGAGCAGGTGGGCGAAGACCACGAGGTTGTCCTTGTAGTCCTTGGCCGTGTGGTCGTAGTCACCCGCACAGGTGATGAGCCGGACCTCGGGCCGGGCCGTGTCGTCGTACACCCGCCGGCTGGGGAAGTTGTCCTTCTCGAAGGTCTCCACGCTGTCGACCACGAAGGACGCTCTGCGCCCGTCGGCCCGGTCGACGTGGAAGACGTCCCCCTCCTGCAGTTCGCCGAGGTTCACGAACACGGCCGCCGACGTGGCGGTGTCCACGTGCCCGGCGATGATCGCGGTGCCCGGTTCCCCGGGGGACACGCCCTTGGCGTGCCAGCCGACGAGGTTGGTGTCGTGGGCGGGAGGAGGTTCGAGACGGCCCGTGGGGCCGATGGCGAGGTCCGTGAAGGGCGCGTCGACCGAGATCTTCGGAATGAGCAGACGTACCGGTCGCGAGCGCGGAAGTTGCCTGCCCGCCGGCTGTCCGGCCGCCTGTCCGGGCGGTGGGGCCGACGCGACCGGCACGGAGGCGGGTACGGACAGGGGCGGCCGGGAGGCCTCGGGCGAGGATCCCCCGTTTCCGCCGAACAGGCTCACCGCCAGCACCAGGACCGCCGCGGCGGCCAGCATCACCTTGGTGTGGGATCCCTCTCCGGCCGGGGCGGGATCGTCGGGGCCGGGACTGTCTGCGGGGGACGGAGGACCAACTGCCATCGGGCACCACCTCACCAGGCACGGCAGCAAAGAGGACGGACGGGGCTCGGGCCGGACCGGCCGGGCCGCCACGCGCCACGCGCGGGGCGGCCACGGCGGCTATCGCATCCGGCATGGGTCAGGCCAGGCTTCCGGCGACCCTCTTACGGCGTGCCGCGTACAGTCCGGTGCCGGCGACCATCAGCATGGCGAGCCCGCCCGTCGTCACCGCCGGGGAGGAGGCCAACCCGCCGCCCCCGGTGTGCATTCCACCGCTGGGCTTCTCGTGGCTGCCGCTCCAGCCGCCGTCGTGCTTGCCGCCGCCGGACTCCCGTCCCTGCTCGCTGTCCTTGTCCTTGTCCTTGTAGGTCTCCGGGTCGTACTTGGGGTTGGTGTGCTCCTTGCTGTAGGACGAGTCCGACGAGTCCCAGTCGTTCCCGGCCGCGTGCGCGCCGGGTGCGCCGAGAACGAGGACGGCCGAGGCCGCCGCCGTGGTCAGGAGGATGCGAGCAGAGCGCATGTGACGTTCCTTCCGCCGGTGGCAGGGCAGCTGGTGCTTCGTCAGCTGAGGTGACCCGCCCCCGACGTGATCCACCGTCAGTCAGCCTGGCGTTCGCCACCACTCAAGGCGGTCAGCCGGGTGAACCCGCCCGCATCCGGGGGACGTCAGGCCGATCCCAGGAGGGTGTCCAGGACCTGACGCAGCGCCGACTCGGCGTCCGGAACCGGCCCCGCCGACCGCCAGGCCACGAACCCGTCGGGCCGCACGAGTACGGCCCCTTCGGGCGTCGTACCGTGCACGGCCGGCCAGTCCGTGTCGCCCTCGGGTGTCAGCTCGGCGTCCGGTCCCTCGCCCAGCCGGTACGACGTCAGCGGGACGGACGTCCGCGCGGCGAGGCGGACGGCGGCCTCGTGCCAGCCGCTCGGCGCGTCGGCACCGCTGAGCAGGACGAGCGAGCGTTCGTAGAGGTCCAGCGTGGAGATCCGCTCGCCCTGGTGCCGTACCGCCATGTGGGGTGCCCTGCTGCCGGGTTCACCGGACAGGTCGAGGCGGTCCGGGACGACGGGGGTCGCGGGGTCGGCGCCCACCACGGCGCCCTGCGGATAGCGGTAGCCGAGGGCCACGTTGAGGATGCCGCGCTGCGGGCCGCCGCCGGTGCCGGGGGCCGGGGCGTAGCCGGGGTGGCTGTGCTCGGCCGAGCGGGCGGCGGCGCGGGCGCTGGTCGCCTCCGCCACCGGGCGGCGCTCGGCGTCGTACGAGTCGAGGAGCTCGTCCCCGGCCCAGCCGCCGAGGACCGCGGCGAGCTTCCAGGCGAGGTTGTGCGCGTCCTGGATACCGGTGTTGGAGCCGAACGCCCCGGTGGGGGACATCTCGTGGGCCGAGTCGCCGGCCAGGAACACGCGCCCTGACCGGTAGCTGCGGGCGACGCGCTGGGCGGCGTGCCAGGGGGCCCGGCCGGTGATCTCCACGTCGAGATCGGGGACGCCGACCGCGCGGCGGATGTGGGCGACGCACCGCTCGTCGGTGAACTCCTCCAGCGTTTCGCCGCGTTCGGGGTGCCAGGGGGCGTGGAAGACCCAGTTCTCACGGTTGTCCACGGGCAGCAGGGCGCCGTCGGCCGCCGGGTCGGTCAGATAGCAGACGATGAAGCGGCGCTCGCCCACGACCGCGGCGAGGCGGCGGGAGCGGAAGGTGATGCTGACGTTGCTGAACAGGTCACCCGGACCGCTCTGGCCGATGCCGAGCTGCTCGCGGACGGGGCTGCGGGGGCCGTCGGCGGCGACCAGGTAGTCGGCGAGGACGGTGGTGTGCTCGCCGGTCTCCCGGCTCTTGAGGATCGCGGTGACGCCGGAGGGCCCGCTGTCGAAGGACAGCAGTTCGGTGGCGTACCGCAGATCGCCGCCGAGCCGCGTGGCGTGGTCGAGCAGCACCGGCTCCAGGTCGTTCTGGCTGCACAGGCACCATGAGCTGGGACTGAAGCGGGCCAGTCCGCCGCCCGCGTCGATCTCCCGGAACAGCCACTCTCCCGCGTCGCCGACCAGGGTGGGGGTCTGCAGGATCCCGTGGTTGTCGGCCAGGGTGGCGGCGGCCTGACGGATCATCGGCTCGACACCGGCCGTGCGGAACAGCTCCATCGTGCGGACGTTGTTGCCGCGCCCGCGGGGGTGGATGGAGGTCCCGGCGTGCCGCTCGACCAGCGTGTGCGGTACGCCCAATCGGCCCAGGAACACCGAGGTCGACAGGCCGACCAGGGACCCGCCGACGATGAGGACAGGGACCCGGTGGGTCGTGGGGTCGGCATGGGCAGCTTTCTGGTTCATCACTCGCCTCCAGCGCGTCGTGTCCGCCGACTCGTCCGGATACGGCGGGGAGCTTCATGCATGCCCCGCGACACGATCACGGGCACAGGCTTCACCCGCTCAACACGCCGGGTTCCCCGAGTCGGCGGTCAGCCCGTCGCGCGGGCGTGCCCCCTCGCCGCCAGGACGACGCACATCACCGCCAGCGGCAGCTCCGCGCCGAGTGCCATCGCGGCCGCCGAGACCCGGTCCGCACCCGGTGCCGCGGTCAGCGTGTCGAACCAGGCGTCGACCACCAGCAGCACGGCCGTGGCGACGGCGGTGAGCGGGTGCAGGTGGTGGCGGCGCCGGGCCAGCAGTCCCGTCGCGATCAGGCCCACGGCCTCCGAGGCGTCCAGGCCGATCCAGACGGTGCGCCAGTTCGCGGCGGCGGCCGTCGCGGGCAGAGCGGCCGCCAGCACGAAGAGCCAGGGCAGCAGGACCAGCCCGCAGCCGACCAGGACGTGTTCCGTCCGGTGCCGTCGGCGCCCCGGCCGCACCGCCGGCACGCGCTCGGCACCCCGCGGCTGACGCTCGATCAGCGTGCTCATCGGATCGGACTCCTCGCGTTCCCGGCTCTCCTTCATGACCTCCAGCCTCACCGGCGCGACGGTCACCGTCAGTAACGCAGGTGTCCGTTCCGGGGTGGCACCACTTGCACCCCCAGGACGGAGGCCTGTGCCATGGACCGCCCCTGACCTGGGCACCTATCGTTCCCCCATGCACTCAACGGCCCGCCTGCGGCGCGTGATCTGCTCTTCGTCCCGGAAGCGATGGCGGCGATACCCGTCTCGGTGTGGACATCCCCCCGCCCCACGAGGGACCGCGTCCCCGGCTGCCCGGCCGCCGGGGGTACCGGGCCGGCGGGGTTGGCGGGCCGGGTCGCGTCGGTCGATGGCACGCTGTCGGTCGACAGCCCCGTCGGGGGGGGCTGACCGTCATGACCGTGGAGTTGCCGTGCGTGCTGTGATCGCCGAGGATTCCGTGCTGCTCCGGATCGGCGTGGTCAAGGTCCTGGAGATGGCCGGTTTCGAGGTGGCCGCCGAAGTCGGCGATGCCGAGGCCCTGCTGGCGGCGGTGGAGGAACACCGGCCGGACATCGCGGTGGTGGACGTGCGAATGCCTCCCGGCTTCGGGGACGAGGGGGTGCGGGCCGCGCTGGTCATCAGGCAGCAGTGGCCCGGGACGGCGGTACTGCTGCTCTCCCAGTACGTGGAGGAGCGGTACGCGGCCGATCTGCTGTCCGCCCACACCTCCGGGATCGGCTACCTGCTCAAGCAGCGGGTCGCGGACGTGGAGGAGTTCGCCGACGCGCTGCGCCGGGTGGCCGAGGGCGGCACCGCACTGGATCCACAGGTGGTCTCCCAGCTGCTGGTGCGCCGCCACAGCGACCCGCTGGACCGGCTCACCCCACGCGAGCGCGAGGTCCTGGAGCTGATGGCGGGCGGTCGGTCCAACGCCGGGATAGCCGCGCAGCTCGTCGTCAGCGAGAGCGCGGTGGCCAAGCACATCAACGGCATCCTCGCCAAACTCGACCTGCCGAAGGCCGATGCCGACCATCGCCGGGTGCTCGCCGTTCTGCGGTTTCTCGGGGTGGCCTGAGGACGGCGGAGTCCGGTTGGTCAGTGGGGGCCGGGGCCGGGGCTGGTGGTGGTGTTGGCGGCGCGGCGGTATTCGGCGTTGATGCGTTGTGCTTCTTCGAGTTGGTCTTCGAGGATGACGATGCGGCAGGCGGCTTCGATGGGGGTGCCGCGGTCGACGAGTTCGCGGGCGCGGGCGGCGATGCGTAGTTGGTAGCGGGAGTAGCGGCGGTGTCCGCCTTCCGAGCGCAGGGGTGTGATGAGTCGGGCTTCGCCGATGGCTCGCAGGAAGCCGGGTGTCGTGCCGAGCATCTCCGCGGCCCGGCCCATCGTGTACGCGGGGTAGTCGTCGTCGTCCAGGCGATCGCGCAGAGGCTTGTCCGGTGTCATGTGACCTCGTTGTGCAACGCGTCGAGGGGCCCCGACGCCGTACGGCATCGGGGCCCCGAGGGAAAGCGAACACCATCTGTCGGCCCTGACTCCGGTGCCGACCTTCTGTTTCCGCTACCCGGCCCGGCAGAGCGGGGTGCGGGGGGATCGCAACTGCCTGACCGGGGACCACCATCCGTTCCGGGGTCGTGCGGTACCCGGCCAAGGGCGTCCGGCCGGGCGGTACTGCTGTGTGGCAGCTCCTTGACGTGCGAGCCGCCCAGTGCGGCTCTCAGTCTCGTCGCCGTCTGGGAACACCTTGGCTTCGAGGCTCGAGAGCCGCACTGACCTGCGAACTTCGTGTACTGCTCCCCGACAGTTCGTGTCTGCCGGGTCTCGTTCGACCGTTTCTACGTGATGAAGCGTAACCATGTCGGAAGAGGATGTCTACTCTGGCGAGAGTAGATTTCACTCCTATGGCAGAGGAGAAACCCTTGCCCCTGTGCGGCGGGTCGGTCGGAGCCCTCCTTCTGCCCCGAATCTGCCGCCCGGACCGCGGGACGGTTCCGGGACTGAATAGGATCTGCTCTCATGTCGAACCCTGACGAGCTGCTCGTCGCGCTCTCCGCCGCGGTGGAGTCCGAACGAAGCAATCAGATGTCGTTGACCGTGGTCGTCGGCGGGGCCGTCATCACCGGCCGGCTGGCTCCCGAGGCCGTGTGGCGGGAGCGTGTGGCGGAGGTCCTGAAGGACTCCGACCGCCTCGGCCCGTTCTCCGACGTCTTCGCCCGCGCCCCGCGAGGGGACCGGCCCGACCGCGACGAGGCGCCCACACATCTGCACTTCCATCTCGCCCGGATCCTGCAGGGGAGCCTCGGTATCCCGGAGACGGGGGGCATGTACCGGGTCGCGATCAAGGACGTCAGCGCATGGACCGTGGGTGACCTCAGCTACTTCGACCGGTAGGCCGGGGCCGCGGGCCCGGCCGGTCACTGTGTGGAGAGCGCCGCCTCCGGGTTGCCGTAGTAGGCGCCGGGGCCGTGTTTGCGGGTGTAGTGGCGTTCCAGCAGGTGGGCGGGTGGTGGTGCCGTCGGGTTCAGGGACAGGGTGTGCAGGGCGATGTCGGCGACGGCCTCGCAGATGATCGCGTGTTCCAGGGATGTGCGGGCGCTGCTGCCCCAGGTGAAGGGGCCGTGCCCGGCGACGAGGGCGGCGGGGACCTCGACGGCCCGCTGGTCCTGTCCGTCCAGGAGGTCCACGATGACGCGGCCGGTGTTGTACTCGTAGTCCTTGGCGCACTCCTCCTGGGTGAGGTCGCGGGTGACCGGGATGGGCCCGTTGAAGGTGTCGGCGTGGGTGGTGCCGAGGACGGGGATGTCGCGACGGGCCTGGGCGAAGGCGACCGCGTGGGTGGAGTGGGTGTGGGTGACGCCGCCGATGGAGGGGAACGCCCGGTAGAGGCAGCGGTGGGTCTCGGTGTCGGTGGAGGGCCGCAACCCGCCCTCCACCACCGCGCCGTCGGAGAGGCTGACCGTGACCAGGTCGTCGAGGGTGAGTTCGTCGTAGGGCACTCCGGAGGGCTTGATGACGAACACGCCCGCCTCACGGTCGACCCCGCTGACGTTGCCCCAGGTCAGGGTCGCCAGGCCGACCTGGGGGATGGCCAGGTTCGCCTCCAGTACCTCCTGCCGCAGGCCGTCGCGGACTCGTGCGGTCATTCGGTCGTCTCCTCGCGGGTGGTTCATGGCGTTCACAGGGCCTGGGCCAGTCGGTGGTAGGCGGCGTTCCAGCGGATCTCCTTGGCGAACTGCTCGGTGGTGGTGTGCTCGTCGATGGTCAGGAGTTCGACGCCGGTCATGGCCGCGTAGTCGGTCAGGGTCTCCGGGTCGACCGCGGAGCTGAGCACGGTGTGGTGCGGGGCGCCGGCCAGCAGCCAGCTCTCCGCGGACTCGGCCAGCGAAGGGCGCGGCTTCCACACGGCCCGGGCGACGGGCAGGCGGCGCAGTGGTTCGCTGGGGGAGACAACGTCGACGGCGTTCGCGGTGAGGCGGAAGCGGTCGCCGAGGTCGCACAGGCCGACGACGACGGCGGGGCCCTCGGCCGCGTTGAAGACCAGACGCACGGGGTCTTCGCGGCCGCCGATGGACAGCGGGTGGATCTCGCAGCTGGGGCGGTCGGCGGCCACCGAGGGGCAGACCTCCAGCATGTGGGCGCCGAGGATGCGCGGGGTGCCGGGGCCCAGGTGGTAGGTGTAGTCCTCCATGAAGGTGGTGCCGCCGGGCTGTCCGGCACCCATGACCTTCATGGTGCGCAGCAGGGCGGAGGTCTTCCAGTCGCCCTCGCCGCCGAAGCCGTAGCCGTCGGCCATCAGCCGCTGCACGGCCAGACCGGGCAGCTGGCGCAGCCCGCCCAGGTCCTCGAAGTTGGTGGTGAACGCGGTGAAGCCACCCTCGGTCAAAAAGGTCCGCAGGCCCAGTTCGAGGCGGGCGGCGTAGAGCAGGGAGTCGTGGCGGATGCCGCCGGGGCGCAGGGCGGGGACGACGTCGTACGACTCGACGTACTCCTCGGCGAGTTTCGTGGCCGCCTTGTCCTCGACCGCGTCGACGACGGCCACCAGGTCGTTCACCGCGTAGGTGTTCACGGAGAACCCGAACCGCAGTTGCGCCTCGACCTTGTCCCCCTCGGTCACGGCGACGTCGCGCATGTTGTCGCCGAAGCGGGCCAGCCGCAGAGTGCGCGAGGCGTGCCGGCCGAGGGCGGCGCGGGCCCAGGCGGCGATGCGCCGGATCACGCGCGGGTCGGTGGCGTGACCGGCGACGATCTTGCGGTCGACGCCGACGCGGGACTCGATGTGCGCGAACTCGCGGTCGCCGTGCGCGGCCTGGTTGAGGTTCATGAAGTCCATGTCGATGCTCGGCCAGGGCAGCGACAGGTTGTACTGGGTGTGCAGGTGCAGCAGCGGCCGGTCCAAGGCGCTGAGTCCGGCGATCCACATCTTCGCCGGGGAGAAGGTGTGCATCCACACGATGACGCCCACGCAGGTGTCGGAGGCGCTCGCTTCCAGGCACATCCGGCGGATCGACTCGGCGTCGGTGAGCACCGGCTTCCACACGATCCGGGCCGGGAGCTTCCCTGGGGCGCCGAGGATCTCGGCGATGTTCCTGGACTGCTTGGCGACCTGGCGCAGGACGTCGTCGCCGTAGAGGCCCTGGCTGCCGGTGAGAAACCAGATCTCCTGGTCGGGGTGGGTGGTCTCGGTTTCCATGAGGGTTCCTTTCAGGAGGTCAGGCGGAGGCTTCGGCGCGCAGTCGGCGCAGTCGGCGCATGACGTCGTTGGTGCCGCGGCCGAAGTAGTCGTGCAGCACCCGGTACTCCGCGTACAGGCGTTCGTAGGCCGCCGCCCGCTGGGGGTCCGGCAGGTAGAGGCCGCGGTGGACCTTGCCCATGGCGTGGGCGGCGGCGCGGATGTCGGGGTGTGCCCCGGCGGCGACCGCGGCGTGCATCGCGGCGCCCAGCGCCGGGCCCTGGGCGGAGCCGATGACGCCCAGCGGGCGGCGGGTGACGTCGGCGTAGATCTGCATGAGCAGGGCGTTCTTCGTCAGTCCGCCCGCGACGATCAGTTCCCGTACCGGTACGGCGGCGGACTCGAAGGCGTCGATGATGGTGCGGGTGCCGAAGGCGGTGGCCTCCAGCAGGGCGCGGTAGACGTCCTCGGGGCGGGTGGACAGGGTCTGGCCGATCAGCAGGCCGCTGAGATCGTGGTCGACCAGCACCGAGCGGTTTCCGCTGTGCCAGTCCAGGGCGACCAGGCCGTGCTCGCCGACCTTCTGCCCGGCCGCGAGTGCGGTCAGGTACTCGTGCGCGGTCTGCCCGGCAGCCGCGGCCTTCTCCGCGTACTCGGCGGGGAAACCCGTGCGGACGAACCAGGCGAAGATGTCGCCGACACCGCTCTGCCCGGCCTCGTAGCCCCACAGCCCCGGCAGGATGCCGCCGTCGACGACACCGCACATGCCGGGCACGGTGCCGAGCCGGTCGGAGCTCATCACGTGGCAGGTGGACGTGCCCATGATGGCGACCATCTGGCCGGGCTCCACGGCCGCTGCCGCCGGGGCGGTGACATGTGCGTCGACGTTGCCGACGCAGACCGTGATGCCCTCGGGCAGTCCCGTCCAGGCGGCGGCCTCGGCGGTCAGCGTCCCGGCCGAGTCGCCGAGCTGACCGATGGGCTGGTCCAGCTTGTCGGTGACGAAACCGGCGAAGTCGGGGTGCAGAGCCCCCAGATGGGCGGGTGACGGATAGACCCCGTCCTGGTACTGGCCCTTGTAGCCGGCGGTGCAGGCGTTGCGGACGTACGTCCCGCACAGCCGCCACACGATCCAGTCCGCCGCCTCCAGCCATCGCTCGGTGCGGTGGTAGATCTCCGGGTCCTCCTCCAGGACCTGGAGCGCCTTGGCGAACTCCCACTCCGAGGAGATCTTCCCGCCGTAGCGTTCGAGCCACGGCTCCTTCGTCTCGGTGGCCAGCGCGTTGATCCGGTCGGCCTGTGCCTGGGCCGCGTGGTGGCGCCACAGCTTGACGTAGGCGTGCGGGCGGCCGGTGTACTCGGGCAGTTCGCACAGCGGAGTGCCGTCGGCGAGCGCCGGCAGGACCGTGCAGGCGGTGAAGTCGGTGCCGATGCCGATGACCTGCTCGGGTGTCACTCCGGCGCGGGCGAGGGCCTCGGGTACGGCGGTGCGCAGCACGTCGATGTAGTCGGACGGGACCTGCAGGGCCCAGTCCGGGGGCAGCCGGGTGCCGTCCGGCAGTTCCCGGTCCAGGACCGCGTGCGGGTAGACGTACTCCGCCGACGCGAGCTCCTCGCCGTCGCGGACGCGGACGACGACGGCACGGCCGGACAGGGTGCCGAAGTCGACTCCCACGACGCAGGGTTCCTCGGGCATGGCGGCCCACCTCTCTTGTTCGATATCTCGATCGATGTTCGGGATCTTGGGCGGAAGATCGGGGGCCCGGCCTCGGCCGGACCCCCGGCGGGTCAGTTGACCCGCACGACCTGCCACAGTTCGTCATCGGCACCGTTGTCGGCCGACTGCACGATCAGCGCGCCGTTGGCGGTGGAGGCCGAGGCGACGTCCGCCACCAGCCCGCTGCCGGAGTTGACGAGCTTGTAGTAGCCGCCTCCCGCGTCCGTGAGCGTCCACTTCTGGGAGCTCGCGGTGGACGAGGCGTTCTGGACGACGGCCGCGCCGGCCGAGGTCGAGCCGTTGCTGTCGAGGAACAGACCGCTGTTGACGTTCTTCACCGTCCACGCCCCGCCGCTCTGGGACGTGAACGTCCACAGCTGGCAGTTGTTGGCGGTGTTCACCCACTGGCCGGCCTGCTTGCCCGCGGCGGTGGAGGCTCCCGGCATCTCCATGAACTTGCCGCTGTTCTTGTTGACCAGGCGGTACTGGCCGGTGGCCAGGTTCGGCAGGGCGGTCTGGGCGAGGTTCCAGCGCTGGCAGGCGCAACCGGTGTCGGACCACTGGCCGGCGGCGGTGCCGACGGCGGTGGAGGCGCTGGGGATCTCCAGGTACTTGCCGCTGATCCGGTTGGTGGCGGTGAAGCCGCCCGCCGGGTTCGGGGCGATCGCCCACTCGTGGTCGAGGGTGCCGTTGTCGTCCCACTGCAGGACCTTGGCGCCGTTGGCGGTGGACTGGTTCTGCACGCCCAGCACCTTGCCGCTCGCCACGTTGAAGATCTTGAAGTAGCCGGACGTCTGCTGGACGAACCTCCACTGCTGGTCGGTGGCGTTGTCGGCGTTCTGCTGGGTGGCGCCCACGCCGTTGGTGGTGGAGCCGCCCGCGATGGTCAGGAACAGGTGGCTGTTGGCGTTCGACGCCGTGTAGGTGGCGCCGTCCGAGATGCCGCCGCCCAGGTCGATCGTGCCGTACGTGATGGGGTTCAGGCCGGTGCCGACGTGGCCGCCGCTGAGGACCAGCAGGCTGTGGCCGTCGGCCAGCGGGAGCAGGCCGCGGCTGTAGCCGCTGGGGACGGTGGAGGCGATGCGCGTCCAGGTGTTCGCGGCGCCGTTCTGCGTGTTCAGGAACAGGTCGTCGCTGCTGTTGGCGCTGACCACCAGGGTGCCGTTGGCACCGCCGGTGGGCAGCCAGGTGATGTACGGGGCGCTCTTGGGCTGGGTGCCGTCGGTCGCCTTGAGGGCGATGCCGGTCGCCGAGCCGAACGCCTCCGGGTTGGCGGAGATCTTGTAGTAGACGGCGAAGCCGCCCTCGGGAGCGCCCCAGAACTCGTACGTCATCACGTAGTTGCCGTTGGGGAGCTTGGCGACGACGGGCATGCCGGGGCGGTCGCCGTACGTCGACGTCGCCACGTCATCGACGACGGAACCCCAGGTGAGGCCGTCCGTGGAGACCTGGTGGACGATCTTCTGGCCGTGGTTCGGGTCGCGCTGGTCGGAGTAGTAGACGATCAGCTTGGTGCCCGACACCATCAGGAACGGCTCCCACACCGGGGTCTTGCCGTTGGTGGGGTCGGCCTCGCCGCCGGTGGCGATGGAGCTGACGTACGACCAGCTGGCGCCGTGGTCGGTGCTGGCGTACAGGTCGAGTTCGGTCGTCGACAGGTCGTTCGGGATGGAGTTGCCGGCGGCGAGGATCGTGCCGGCCGGGAAGGCGCCGATCTGCGTGGGCAGTTCGTACAGGAACGGCTGGTAGCGGTTGCCGAAGCCGTTGTGGGTGTCGCTGATGCTGGAGATCTGCGTCCAGCTGTTGCCGTTGTCGGTGCTGCGGTAGACCGGGAAGACCGGGGTGCCCGAGCTGTACTGCTCGAACGTGGCCAGCAGGGTGCCGTTGGACGATCCGCTGTTCTGGAGGCGGATGGCGCGCGGGTAGAGCGAGCCGGGCGCCGGGGCGCCCGACGGCGGGGTGTACATCGTCTGCGAGGCGCGCGAGATCGCGTGCGCCTGGCCGGCGGCCGGCAGGACGAGGGCGACGGCGGCTGCGAGCAGGGCCAGCAGCAGCGTGATCGCCTGGGTGCGGGGCAGGGCGCGGTGTCGGGCGCCTTCCCTGGTGGTGGACATGTGCGGCTCCCAAGGGATGTCCGGGAAGAGGGGTACTGCGGGGCCCGCCGCTCCCGGGAGAAAAGGGGGGAGTCGGGAGCGGCGGGTGTCGGAGGGGAGGTGTCAGCCGGCGCGGCGCAGCCGGATGACGTTCCAGGAGACCGGCGGCAGGCTCGCGGTGAGGCGGCCGCCGGTGACCGAACCGGTGTCGGCGGAGTACGGGCGGACCCGGTCGGGGTCGTCCTGGGTGTTGGCGGCGCGGATGTCCGGGTCGCTCAGTACCGCGTGCTCCACCGGGGCGTACCCGGGGAAGGCCCGCAGGTCCAGGGCGAGTTCGACGTTGTCGCCCTGGTGCCGGTTGATCGCGAAGACGGTGAGCTCCTCGCCGTCGTGGGTGGCCACGGCGTCCACGACGGAGACTTCGCCGAAACGTTTCGTCTCATAGGTGGGCGCCACCGGTTCCACCCGCAGGACCGTGCCGCGGGCGTGCCGGGCCGCCTGGGCGAAGGGGTGGAAGGTGGTCTGCCGCCAGCTCGGGCCGCCGGGCTCGCTGCGGATGGGGGCGATGACGTTCACGAGCTGGGCGAGACAGGCGGCGGTGACCCGGTCGCTGTTGCGCAGCAGGCTGATCAGCAGCCCGCCGACCACGACGGCGTCGGCGACGTTGTACTCGTCCTCGATCACCCGGGGCGCCACGGCCCAGTCGGTGGGCTTGTCCTGCGCCTCGAAACGGGTGTTGTACCAGACGTTCCACTCGTCGAAGGAGAGGTTGATCCGCTTCTTCCGGCCCAGCTTCGCCCGGATGTGGTCCGCGGTGGCGACCACCGACTCGACGAAGTGGTCCATGTCGACCCCGGAGGCCAGGAAGCTGCCGAGGTCGCCGTCGAGCTCCTCGTAGTAGGCGTGGCAGGAGATGTAGTCGACCTGGTCGTAGGCCTCCTCCAGGACGGTGGCCTCCCAGGCGCCGAAGGTCGGCATCGAGGAGCTGGAGCTGCCGCACGCGACCAGTTCGAGGCCGGGGTCGACCATGCGCATCGCCCGGGCGGTCTCGGCGGCGACACGGCCGTACTCCTGGGCGGTCTTGTGGCCGGTCTGCCAGGGGCCGTCCATCTCGTTGCCCAGGCACCACATGCGGATGCCGAACGGGTCACGGGCGCCGTTCTTGATCCGCTGGTCGGACCAGGCGGTCCCGCCCGGGTGGTTGCAGTACTCCAGCAGGTCGAGCGCCTCCGCCACGCCCCGGGTGCCGAGGTTGACGGCCATCATCGGCTCGACGCCGGCCTTCTCGGCCCAGCGCTGGAACTCGTGCAGGCCAAAGGCGTTGGTCTCGGTGCTGTGCCAGGCGAGGTCCAGGCGGGTGGGGCGGTCGGCGACCGGGCCGACGCTGTCCTCCCAGCGGAAGCCGGAGACGAAGTTGCCGCCCGGATAGCGCACGGCGGTCACGCCCAGCTCGCGCACCAGGTCCAGGACGTCACGGCGCAGGCCGTCCTCGTCGGCGGACGCGTGGCCGGGCTCGTAGATACCGGTGTAGACGCAGCGGCCCATGTGCTCGACGAACGAGCCGAAGGTCCGGGGGCTCACGTCGGCGACGCGGAAGGCGGGGTCGACGGTCAGGGAGGCGTGCAGCATGGAGGTCGCTCCGGGAGGTGCGCGTAAGGGGAGGGGCTGGGCTCACTTGAGGCTTCCGACGGTCAGACCGCCGCGCCAGTACCGCTGGAGAAGGAGGAAGGCCACGATCAGCGGGATGATCGCCACCAGGGAGCCCGCGATGACGAGGGTGAACAGCGCGTTGGCGCCCGACTGGATCAGCGCGCCCTGGTACCAGGACTGCAGGCCGACGGTCAGCGGGAACAGCTTGTCGTTGTTGAGCATCACCAGCGGCAGGAAGAAGTTGTTCCAGGTGCCGACCATGGAGAACAGCAGCACGGTCACCAGCGCCGGCTTCAGCGTCGGCAGCGCCACGGACCACAGCACGCGCAGCTCTCCGGCGCCGTCGACGCGGGCCGCCTCCAGCAGCTCGTCCGGCAGGGACTCCTGCACGTACACCCGCACCAGGTAGACGCCGAACGGGTTCAGCAGCGAGGGCAGGATGACCGCCCACATGGTGTTGGTCAGCGCCACCTTGCTCAGCAGCAGATAGGTGGGGATGGCCAGCGCGGTCGCCGGGACCATGATGGCGCCGAGCAGGCTGGAGAAGAGCAGGTTGCGGCCGGGGAAGCGGTACTTGGCGAAGGCGTACCCGGCGAAGGTCGCCACCGCGGTGGCGCCGACTCCGCTGACGCCCGCGTAGATCGCGGTGTTGCCCATCCAGCGCAGGTACTCGCCGTCGTTGTAGGTGAACAGCTGCCGGAGGTTGGTGAAGAAGGCGCCCGGCGAGTGGAACCACAGGGCCGCGGTGGAGAACAGGGCGTCGTTGTCCTTGGTGGCGGCGACGACCAGCCACCAGAACGGCATCAGGAAGTAGAGGATCATCGCCACCATCACCGCGTTGACGGTGACGCGTCCTTTGGCGGAGGACGTACGGCGGGGCGCCGGGACGGCGACGGCGGGGGCGGGGACGGCGGCGGTGGTCACTTCAGTCCGCTCCTTTTGCGCGCGGCGAACAGGAAGAGGTAGGAGCCGATGAAGACCACCGCTCCCAGGGAGAAGGAGATGGCGGCGGAGTAGTTGAACTCCGAGTACTGGAAGGCGAGGTTGTACGCGTAGAGGTTGGGCGTGTAGTCCGGTGTGATCACGGAGGACGCCGTCGGCTCCAGCACGCGTGGCTCGGTGAAGAACTGGAGCGTGCCGATGATGGTGAACATCATCGTGAGCACCATGGCCGAGGAGATCATCGGGATCTTGATGCGCAGGGCCGTCTGGATCTGCCCGGCGCCGTCGAGCTTGGCCGCCTCGTAGACCTCGCGGGGCAGGCCCTGGAGGGCGGCGTACAGGACGATCATGTTGTAGCCGGTCCACTGCCAGGTCACGATGTTGCCGAGCGAGGTCAGCATCAGGCTGTGGCCGAGCAGGTCGACCTTCCCCGTGCCGAGAGCGTGGCTGAGGGAGTTCACCGGGCCGAAGGTGGGGCTGTAGAGGAAGCCCCACATCAGGGCGCCGATCACCGCGGGGACGGCGTACGGCATGAACAGCGTCATCCGGAAGACCTTGGCGAGCCTGCTGGAGACCTCGTCGATGATGAGGGCGCCGAGCAGCGCGAGCCCCAGCATGACCGGGATCTGCACCAGGCCGAAGACCACCACGCGGCGCACACCGGACGTGAAGTGCGGGTCGGTGAAGGTCTGCTTGTAGTTGGCGAACCAGCTGAAGTGGTCACCGCCGACCAGGGTGGAGGTCCGCAGGCTCAGCCAGAAGGCGTACGCCAGCGGGGCCACCAGGAAGGCCGCGAAGAGCAGCCCGAACGGGGTGATCAGCAGCAGGCCCATGGCCTGGTGGCGGGTGTGGGCGGACTGCCGTCCGTTCCGGCGGCCCGCGCCCGATCCGGTCACAGGGGAGCGAAGTCCCTTTTTGCGGACGGTACTCGGTGTCGCGGCCGTCGCGGGTCCCTGCTGTCGGAGCAGGCTCATCACATCTCCTTGCGCGTCTTGCGGAGCCCCCGCCGGCGGGCGGTGCGACGCACGGGCACCGGCGGGGGCAGTGGGGGTCGGGGACTCGGGTCCGTTACTTGCTGACCTTGAATCCCTGCTTGCTCGCGTAGGAGGTCACCTGGTCCTGGACGTCGTCGTTGACGGACGACCAGGCGCTCTGGCCCTGGAGGGCCTTGCCCACCTCACTGGTGTCGGTGTTGTAGGCGAAGTCCTGGAACGGGCTCCAGTCGAAGGCACCGATGCCGTTCGCGGCGGGCACGAACACCTTGTTGATCTGCTGGCCGCCGAAGAAGTCGTACTTCTTGTCCTGGAAGTACGCCCCGTTGAGGACCGGGTTGACCAGCGGGAACAGGTAGGCCTGGTCGATGCCGATCTTCCAGGCCGCCTCGGAGGTGCCGAAGAGTTCCCGGGCGACCTCGGTGGCCTCCTTGGGGTGCTTGGTCTGCGAGGTCACCGAGAAGCTCGAACCGCCCCAGTCGCCCTGGGCGTTGCCGCCCGCCGTCCACTGCGGCAGCGGGGCGACCCGCCACTTGCCCGCGGTCTTCTGGGCGACGCTGGAGAGGTAGCCCGGACCCCAGCCGGCCGCGATGTACGTGGCGTACTTGCCGGTGCTGAGGCCGTTGTAGAAGTCCGTGGTGGCGTACGACTGGGTGTCGACCAGCTTGTTCTTGACCAGGTCGCCCCAGTAGGCGTACACCTTCTTGGCGTTGTCGTCGTTGAGCTTGACCCCTATGTCCGGCAGCTTGCTCGCCGAGTAGGTGTAGGGGCGCGAGCCGGCCTGCCACATCAGGCCCTGGCGCCAGCCGGCCGCGGTCTCGTCGCTGCCGAAGTCGGTCATGTACGCGCTGGGGTCGGCCTTGTGCAGCTTGGCGGCCTCGTCCTTGTACTCCGCCCAGGTGGTGGGGACCTTCAGGCCGTACTTCTTGAAGAGGTCGGCGCGGTACATCATCGCCATCGGACCGCCGTCGACCGGGATCGCGTAGACGTGGTCGCCGTCGGAGGCCTGCTTCCAGGCCCAGTCGACGTAGTTGCCCTTGTCGGCGTTGGCGCCGTACTTGCCCATGTCGAGCAGGCCCTTGGTGAGCTGGATGGTGGGCAGCTCCTGGAACTCCAGCATGACGACGTCGGGGGCGCCCTGGCCCGCCTTGAGCGCGGTCTTCAGCTTGGTGTACTCGTCCTGGCCGACACCCGCCTGCACCCAGTCGACCTGGACGTCCTTGTGGGTCTTGTTGAACTCGGCCACGACCTGCTTGAACTGCGGGTACCAGGCCCACACCTTGATGTGCACCGGGCCGCTGCCCGTGGTGCCGCTCCCGCTGCCGCCGCCCGAGCCGCAGGCCGCGAGGAGCACGCCGGCGAGGGCGGCGGAGGTCGCCGCGACCGCGGTCCGCCGCAGGGAACGGGGCGTGGGCTTTCTGGTGGAGGACATGAGCAATCTCCTGGGTGTGGTGCCCGAGGGCAGGGGCGAGGGAGGCAAGGCGGAGGTACGCCGGACACAGGGGTCGGCGAGGAGGGCCGAGGGCGTGCGGGCACCACGGCTTCGGTGAGGGCGGACGTCAACCGGCGCGGGAGGGTGGGCGCATGTGACGTCGGTGAAGGTGAGCGGGAGCTCGTGATCAGCGCACGGGCGCCGTCAGACCACCACGAGTAAAGAGTGAAGCCCTGTCAGGGCCGGTGCGGCTCCCGGGCCCTGAGTGGTGGCTGTTCCCACTGCGGCTCCTACGGTCCGGTCCGCGACGCGATGACGTCACGGTCCCTGGGTTCCCGACCCGGCTGGATCAGGCCCCCTTCTGCTACGCTTTGCAGCGCTGCAAAAGTGTTAACCGAGAACTTGCCGCGCTGCAAGAGGTAACCCGCAAGAAACTTTCAGCGCTGAAACCGGCATCCGGGACGAAGGTGTGCATATGGCAAATGGCGTCACACTCCGCGACGTCGCGGCGCTCGCCGGCGTCTCCAGCCGGACCGTGTCCAACGTGGTCAACGGCTACGCCCCGGTCTCCGAGGCCATGCGTGCCCGGGTGCAGAAGGCCGTCGACGAGCTCGGCTACCAGCCCAACGTCCTGGCCCGCAATCTCGCCTCCGGCCGCTCGGGCCAGATCGCGGTGGTGGTGCCGTACCTGGACACGCCCTACTTCGCCGAACTGTCCCAGGGCATCATCCGGGCGGCCCGGGTGCAGGGCTACAACGTCCTGATCGACCAGACCGACGGCGACGCGGAGCACGAGAAGCTGTTCCTCAGCCGCGGCTCCCAGCAACTGCTCTTCGACGGCGTCATCTTCAGCCCCCTGGGGCTCGCCCAGTCCGACCTCGGCGAGCGCGACGCGAACCTCCCGCTGGTCGTACTCGGTGAGCGGGTGAGCGACGGCGGCT
The DNA here is from genome assembly GCF_049739545.1 of Streptomyces sp. SLBN-8D4. Classification (NCBI taxonomy): domain Bacteria; kingdom Bacillati; phylum Actinomycetota; class Actinomycetes; order Kitasatosporales; family Streptomycetaceae; genus Streptomyces; species Streptomyces sp. SLBN-8D4. The sequence continues at coordinate 4,705,751 of NZ_JBMGQC010000001.1, read as the reverse complement.
TCGACCACATCGGCATCGACGACGTCACCGCCTCCCGGGAGGCCACGGAGCATCTGCTCGGCCTCGGCCGGCGCCGCGTCGCCGCGATCGGCGACCAGCCCTACCGCACCGGTGAGGCGGCCCAACTGCGCACCCAGGGTTACCGGTTGGCCCACGAGCGGGCCGGCATACCGGTGCGCGAGGAACTCGTCATCTCCACCCCGCGCTTCAACCGCTCCGACGGCGCGAGCGCCATGGCCCACCTGCTCGACCTGGCGGAACCACCCGACGCGGTCTTCTGCTACAGCGACCTGGTGGCCCTGGGTGCCCTGCACACGCTGGCCGCCCGCGGACTGCGGGTCCCCGAGGACGTCGCCGTCGTCGGCTACGACGACATCGAGGACGCCCGCTACTCCAACCCGCCCGTCACCACCGTCTCGCCGGACAAGAAGATGATCGCGGAGACGGCGGTCGAGCGACTGCTCAAGCGGATCGGCAGCTCGACTCCGGTCCCCGGCATGGAGATCCGGGCCCCGCACCGGCTCATCCCGCGAGCCAGCACCATGGGACGACAGGCGCCGGGCGCGGCCGACGGCGGGTGACCGTCCGGGCCGCCGCCCGTGGTGCCGGTCGCGACGCCCCGTACCCCTTTTGCACTAAGAAGCGGACCCCTTTTGCACTAATTGGGGAACGTGGAGGATCCCGCAGCCCTCCTTCTGTATGAAGGAAACCTCACAGGTAGGGAAATCGGGGATCAACCGGTATGGGTCTGACCAGCGAGACGACCGTGTATGTGATGGCGGCACTCGCCGCCGTGTCCGTGGCACTGCTGGTCTGGTGGTGGCCACGGTTCGCCCGGCAGGGCCTGCTGCAGGTGCTCGGACGCCTGGTGGCCCTCGGGACGACCCAGGTGGTGATCATCGCGGCGTTCGCGTGCTGGCTGAACTCGTCGTACCAGTTCTTCGGATCGTGGGGCGAACTCTTCGGCCACGTGGAGACGGCCCCCGTCGGCGTCACGCAGGCGGGCGGCACCGGCTCGGTGAACGGCGTCGCCGTGAAGGGGTCTCTGGTCCAGCCCGCCACCGACGAACAGCTGAGCCGGGTCAGCGGACTGCCCACCGGCCCCGCCGCGGTGAACGGGCGCGTGGAGTCGGTGAAGGTCCTCGGCCGCCGCACGGGTGTGATCGACCCGGCCTTCGTCTACCTGCCGCCGCAGTACTTCCAGAAGGCCTACCAGCGGCAGCGCTTCCCGGTGATCGTCGCGCTCAGCGGTTACCCGGGCAGCATCTTCAACCTCGCCCAGTACCTGCGGGTGTCACAGACGGCCGGGGCACTGCAGAAGAGCGGTCAGATGCAGCCGACCATCATGGTGATGATCCGGCCCACGATCGCCCCGCCGCGCGACACCGAGTGCGTGGACGTACCGGGCGGCCCGCAGACCGAGACCTTCCTGGCCAAGGACCTTCCCGAAGCCCTGAAGTCCGCCTACCGGGTCGGCCATGACGCCAGTGCCTGGGGCGTCATGGGCTACTCCTCCGGCGGCAGCTGCGCCCTCCAGCTGACGATGCGCGATCCGCACGTGTTCACGACGGCCGCCGCCCTGTCGCCCGACTACAAGATCAAGGACGATGCGACGACCGGCAACCTCTTCGGCAACGGCCCGGACCGCATCGAGCGGATCAACAGCCACGACCTGATGTGGCGGCTCAAGCACCTGCCCGTCCCCGACGTCTCCGTCCTGGTGGCCGAGAGCAAGCACGGTGAGCGCGGCTACCCGCAGACGCAGGCCTTCATCAAGGCCGTCAGGGCACCCATGCGGGTCGTGTCGATCCTGCCCGAGCACGGCAGCCACAACTTCCCGACCTGGGTGCAGGAGATGCCCCCCGCCCTGAAGTGGATGAACCAGCAGCTGACGTTCCCCCAGGACGTCGTGCCCCGCCACCACAAGAAGAAGGGCGCCGTGGTCGCCGACCCCCAGAAGCCCGGTCGTGCCCCCCTGCGCGCCGACGGCCCGGAGCCTACGCCTACGACCAGGACGCGCAGGTAAGGCCGGCGACGGCTACGTCGCCCGCCCGCCCGCCCGCACGAGCGAGAGCCGCGACCCTCACGGTGGGTCTGCCGTGCCTCACGGCTCTGCCGTGTCCGCCGTGCCGCCGACGGCCTCCCCTGGCAGCCACCTCGCCGTCGCCCCGAGCCACAGCCCCAGCCAGCCGAGGCCGAACAGCCAGCCGCCGATGACGTCGGTGAACCAGCGCACCCCGAGGTAGACGCGGGTGAGTCCGACCGACGTCCCCCAGCAGCAGGCGGCGAGGACCAGCAGGGTTCGGCGTTCTCGGCCTGTGCCGCGACGACCGGCGTGATCACCTTCCATCACGAGGTGGAGGTGGCGCAGGGTGAGGAGCCACGCTGACCGGACCCTGGTACTCCGGGGTGCCGGGGGCCGCGGGGGGCTGTAGGGGGCTGCAGGGAAACCTGCCCACCAGAAGCCCCAAAAGCGGGGTGGCCGCACAACGTGACTGCCGGAGTTGGCGGACCTGTGGAGATCAAGGAGATGGTGGGCGGAAAGCGAGCCGTTTTCCGCTCGACTCGGCTTCACCGTGCGGGAGTTGCCGATTCGCAGCGGGAACGGCGGCAACGCGTCTTTGCCCGTACTTTAGTCTGGTGCCGCGCCGGCAGCCTGGTGGGAACAGCTGTCCCGTTCCGTTCCCCGTGCGTCCGTGTCGCCTCGCTCGCAGCCGAAGACAGGGGGCCGCCTCATGGCGGATGAATTCAAGGTCGATCTGGGTCAATTGAACTCTTTTGGCCGGGTGCTGAAACAGTCCGTCACTGACCTGGAGGAAGCACGCTCAGCGCTCTCCGCTGTCAGTGCCGAACAGATCGGAACTCCGCGGCTGGACGAGGCGTGCGAGACCTTCCAGAACAGATGGAAGTACGGAACCGGCCAGCTGAAGGACATGATCAAAGCCGTGGACGAAGGCGTGGAAAAGACCGCGCTGAGTTACCGGCAGTTCGAGGAGAACCTCTCGAACGCCCTCAAGAAGATGGAAGAGACCAACGCCGCGAACACCGGGGGTAAGTGACCGGTGGCTGACAACCCGTTCCCGAGCCTCGGCTGGAATCCGGTACCCGGAGTACCCGAGCAGGTCACTTCCCTCTACCGCAAGGTGAAATCCGCGGCCGACACGCTCAACAACTGCCACCGTCAGATCGAGTATCTGCTCGGAGCGAGCTCCAGCTGGCACGGAGACGCCGCGAGCGCCTTCCGGGACACGCTGGACGGCGACCTCAAGACCGCCATGATGAACGCCGGGCATTCACTCGACAAAGCCGCCGCGGCGCTCGGTACATGGGAAGGCGACCTGACCTCCCACCGCGAACTGGCCAAGAAGTACGACGATGCCGCGCGCGAGAACAAGGCCGACGCCGACAAGGCCCGGGCCCGCTACGACCAGGCCGCGGGGAACCCGGACCTCAAGCTCGCCGGCAAGGAATACCCCAGCCAGGCGGAGGCGGACGCCGCGACGGAGCGCCTGCGTACCGCCGAGCGCGAACTGACCGAGGCCACCACTCACCTCAACAACGCCAACACCGCCTACAACGACGTCATCGCGAAGGCCAAGGAACTCGAGGGCACCCACACCGACGCGGCCGAGACCGTCGCCCGCAGCCTCGACGAGGCCGACGACAAGCTCGCCCCCAAGGAGCCGGGCTGGTTCGACAAGGCCCTCAGCGCCATCGGCGAGGGCCTGAAGGCGGTCGGCGAGTTCCTCGTGGAGCATGCCGGGACCATCGGCGCCATCGCGGGTCTGCTGGCCCTGCTCCCCACCCCCTTGGCGCCGGTCTTCCTCGGTATCGCGGTCGCGGCGAGCGCGGTCTCCATGGCCAAGAACCTCGCGAGTGAGGACTTCAGAGACTCGCTGATGGGTGAGTACGGCCTCAAGGAAGGTGCGTTCGCCTGGGCCTCCATGGTCGGTGACGGCCTCGGCATGGTGCCCGGTGTCGGCGCCCTCGCGAGGGCCGGCAGCGAGGCGGGTCTCGCGGCGGCGGTCGCCCGGGAAGGGGGCGAGGCCTTGTCGCTGGGCTCGAAGCTGGGTGCGTTCAGCAAGGAAATCGTTCCCGCCTTCAGTTTCAAGGCCCTCGATGCGGCGACCTCCCCGGCCACCGGAGCGCTCCAGTACGGCATCAACGGCGTCAACGTGGCGGCGAACATGGCGTCGTCCCTGGAGAACATGGGCGTGCTGCCGAAGAACGGTCCCGGACACGACGCGTCCGAGATCACCAAGGGTGCGGCCGCCTCGACCGGTCTGGTCGACGGTGTCAAGGGCATCGCCCTGGACGTCGGACAACTGATGGCGGGGATCAGGCTGTGAACGGATTCATTGACACGGTCGCGACCGAACCGAAGCCGGAGTTCTGGTACGGGCTGCCCCACGGATACCTCCAGCTGGACCTCCAGCCGTCACCCGAGGGCATCCAGGAGGTGGCCCGGCAGCTCAGCGCCCTTCCCGAAGACGTGCGGGACCGCGCCGACCAGGTGTTCCGCCTGTACGCCGTCGTCCTGACGATGTTGCGGAGTCAGCAGGTCATGGGGTGCGCGCTCGGCATGCACCCGGACGAGCGCGGCGAGCCCACGCTGTCCGTCCTCACGGCCTCCACCGTCCCGACGTCGGGAGCGCACCCCGAAGCCGTGCTTCTCCAGATGCTGGGAGACGGCGGGACGGGGCCGGACAACGGCCTCGTGCCCGTGGAGCTGCCCGTGGGCACCGGATACCTGTGGGAGACGGAACGGACCACGGTCGCGCCGACCGCTCCCCCCGAAGGTCAGGAAGGCCCCGCGGAGGGAACCGTCTGGCAGGGCACCGTGGCGATCCCGGTTCCCCGTACCTCGTCGATCATCACCGTGCAGCTGGTCACCCCGGCCGTGGAGCTCGCCGAGGACTACCGCGGCGTGCTGCTCGGTGTCGCCCGCACGGTGACGTTGGACGACCCGACGGTTCCGGACCCGGCCGAAGCGGACAACGCGTCCGGCCCGTTCCCGGGTTCCGGCTCAGGGACTGACGAGAGGAGCCCGTTCGGATGACAGTGCCAGAACGATGGAAGGACGGTCTGGAGTCGGACACCCCGCCCGCGCCGTACCCGACCGACGGAACGGACTTCAAGGGTGCGGTGCGCTACCACCAGCGCGTCGCGCTGAAGAAGTTCCTCAAGTTCTTCCCGGTGTTCCTGCTGTTGTGGATCCAGCTGTTCGTGTTCCACATCGACTATCTGCTGCCGGTGGGCATTGTCGGAATGTTCGGCATGGTGTGGACACTGTTCCTTCTCGCCGGCCGTCTGAGTCTGGCCCGGAAGTGCTCGAAGGTGTTCCGGACCTACCCGCTCGAATTCCGCACCCCCGTCGAGAAGATCGGCATGGAGTCCACCCACACGCTCTACCTGCGCTTCGGAGATCAGACCGGCACGCCCTTCACCCTGCGTGCCAAGGATGCCTTGGGGCGGGGTCGGTGGCCCGTCGGCATCACGGACGGTGTCTGGTTCGCGGGTGACGAGCCCTTCGGGGGCGCGTTCATCGTGCCGGGGAGCGGTGAAATGCTCTTCCTGCAGCCCAGGGACTGGGCCGAGACGGAGAAGTACCGGAAGGACGCCGGCCCGGAGCGCATCGAGAAGGCGAAGCGCGCGGGCATCAATCGCCCCGCCCGTCTCAGGTAGCCCCCGGCTGCATGCCCGAAGACTGTGAGCGGAAGGTTCGGCGGTAGGTGTCCGGAGGCACACCGACCGTGCGGTTGAAGTGCCGGCGCAGCGTCGTGGCGGTGCCCATGCCGGTGGCCGCCGCGATGGCGTCGACGATGTCGTCGGTGGTCTCCAGCAACTCCTGTGCGCGGCGGATCCGTTGGGTCAGCAGCCATTGCAGCGGAGTGGTGCCGGTCACCGCCCTGAACCGGCGGCCCAGGTGGCGCGAGCTCATCCCGGCCTGGCGGGCCAGGTCCTCCACGGTGAGAGGGCGGTCGAGGCGTTCGATCGCCCAGGGGAACAGGCCGGCGAGCGGATGGTCGTCCCGGGCGGGCACCGGGGCGGCCACGAACTGCGCCTGGCCGCCCGCCCGGTGGGGCGGCACCACCAGGCGGCGGGCGACGGCGTTGGCGACGGACGAACCGTGGTCGAGACGGACGAGGTGCAGGCACAGGTCCAGCGCGGCGGCCTTGCCGGCGGAGGTGAGCACGCTGCCGTTGTCCACGTAGAGCACGTCCGGATCGACCTCCACCCGCGGGTAGCGCGCGGCCAGGGCGTCCGTGTGCACCCAGTGCGTGGTCGCCCGCCTGCCGTCCAGCAGGCCGGCGGCGGCCAGCACGAAGGCGCCCGTGCACAGGGAGGCCACGCGCGCACCCGCCTCGTGGGCCGCCCGCACCGCGCCGACGAGCTCGGCGGGCGGGTCCTCGTCGGTGTCCGCCCAGCCGGGGACGATCACGGTGCCGGCGTGCCGGAGCCGGTCGAGCCCCTGGTCGGGCTCCAGCCGGAACCGGCCGAGCCGCACGGCGTCCGACCCGCAGAGCTCCAGGTCGTACCAGGGCACGGTCACGCCGATCGGAGCGGCGCCGAACACCTCGTAGGCCATGGACAGTTCGAAGGGCAGCATCCCCTTGGTGACGGCCAGCGCGACGACGGTACCCATGTCCGAAAGTGTACGGGGCGCGTCGTTCCGGACACTCACGCGGAAGCGCCCGCTCCCGACACGATGGTCGTGGCAGATCAAGCAGATCAGCAGATCAATTCGAGCACGGGGGAGAACCCATGGGACTGGGACTGGGACTGGCACCGGGAACGGGAACGGGCCGGACGGTGACGGTGTTCGGCGCGTACGGACACACCGGACGCTTCGTGGTGGCACAGCTGCGGAAGCGCGGGTTCGTCCCGGTCCTCTCCGGCCGCGACGCCGGCAAGCTGCGGGCGCTGGCGGCATCCGAACCGGGACTCGAGGTCCGGCCGGCGTCCGTCGACGACCCTGCCTCGCTCGACCGCGCCCTGGACGGCGTCGACGCCGTGATCAACTCAGCCGGGCCCTTCGCGGTGACCGCCGCTCCGGTGATCGAGGCGGCACTGCGCGCCGGGATCCCGTACGTCGACGTGGCGGCCGAGATCGAGGCGAACCTCGACACGTTCACGCACTTCGCGGACCGCGCCCGCGCGGCGGGAGTGGTGGTCGTCCCCGCGATGGCCTTCTACGGCGGCCTCGGCGACCTGCTGGCCACCGCAGCGATGGGGGACTGGACGGCGGCAGACGAGGCGAACATCGCGTACGGACTGAGCAGTTGGCACCCCACGCCAGGGACGCGCACCGCGGGTGCGGTCTCCGGTGAGCGTCGCGGCGGCCGGCGGGTCCGCTACACGCAGGGGCGGCTGGAGTACCACGACGACGCGCCGACGCTCCTGAAGTGGCCCTTCCCCGACCCGATGGGCACCAGGGAGGTCGTCGCGGAGTTCACGATGGCCGACGTGGTCACCCTTCCCAGCCACCTCTCCATCCCCGAGGTACGCACCCACATGGCGAGCGAAGCCGCCAGGGACCTCTCGGCCCCGGACACCCCGGCGCCGACCGCGGCCGACGACAACGGGCGGTCCGACCAGACGTTCCTCGTCGAAGCCGTCGTGCGTTCCGGCGACACCGAACGGCGCGCTGTGGCACGCGGCCGGGACATCTACGCGGTCACCGCGCCCCTCGCGGTGGAGGCGGTCCACCGCATCCTCACCGGCCGCACCCGCACACTCGGTGTCGCCTCGGCCGGCGAAGTCTTCGACGCGCCCGACTTCCTCCGGGCACTGTCCCCGCACATCACCGTCGAACTGCGCTACTCCTGATGCGCCTGGGGCTGCTGATACTCTCGTGCCGCTGTGCGTGGGGGGCAGCTCGGGGAGCTGGACGTTTTCACAGCACGTCGACGTGCGCCTGATCGGCCGCCGCCGTTCCGTCACGCCTTTTTCTGTTGAGAGGCCCAGGAGGCGACGATGGCCCGTCGTACCACCGCCCGCACCACCGTCCGGGGGATCGCCGCGCTTGCGGTCCTCGCCGTCACCGCAGGTCCCGGCCCGCTCGCCGTCACCGCCGCCGCGGACGACGGTGTCGCGAACTCCGTCCTCTCGACGGAGAAGGTCTTCCAGGCGGACCGCTACATACCGCGCGGGGACCGGATACACACCGCAGGACCCAGCGGCTATCTGCATGTCCAGGAGGGCCGTTCCGGCTATCTGTGGACGTCGTACGACACCGGCGCGACGACCGAGCTGGGCGCCCTGTCCCGGCTCGAACTCCCCGCCTACCTGGGGTCCTCGTCCGACGTCGTGACCGATGTGGTCTCGCCCACCCAGAAGGTGGTCCTCAGGGACCTGTCCGCCGGTACCGGCACGGACATCGCCCTCACCCACGGCACGTACCGGGCCACCTTCGGCACCCATGTGCTGACGCAGGCCCAGGACGCCGACGGCCATCGCGTGCTGTGGCTCTACGGCGACGGCGCTCCCGCCGACGGCACCCTCGTCGACGGCTGGCCGACCGGAATCACGGCCAACTTCGGCGTGCTGGGCGGCGACAGCGGCACCGCTGTCATCGGCTACCAGTCGGCAACGGGCGAGCGGCACCTGGCGCTCGTGGACCTCGCCTCCGCGAAGGTCACCGGAGACGTGGTCGTCCCCGTCGCCCCGACAGGGCTCGCGCTGAGCGCCGACCGGCTGGTCTGGTGGGCCGACCTCAAGACGGCCCACGTCCTGGCCCGGGCCGACCTCTCCGCCGCCGAGACGACCGTGCCGCTGCCCGGCACCGAGGGCACCCCGTCCGTGGGCATCGCCGGGCGCTGGCTGGTCGTGGCCCGTTCCGTCCCGTCGAGCCCGAGCGACTGGGTCGACAAGTCCGGCGAGCGTCTGATGGCCGTCCCTCTCACCGGCGGCGACCCGGTCACCCTGCTCCGGCACGCGAACAGCTCCCTCGTCACGGCACCCGACGGCGCTCTGCTGGCCGTCGGCGGCACCGACGCCGGGCACTGGGCGGTACGCAGGGTCACCGACACGGGGGCCGGCACCCCGACGCTGACGGAGCTGACCGCCGTACCGTCGATGCCCGCGAGGATCGCCCGGCTGTCGCTGCAGAACGGCACACTGGCCACCGACGAGGCCGACAGCAGCTTCATGGGCGCCTACTGGACCCGGCGGATCGCCCCCGACGGAAAGCCGAGCGCGCCGACCTGGCAGACCTGGGACGGCCGCGGAGCGGGCCCTTACACCACCGGCGACGGAAAGGTGGTGACCTTCACCGCCGCCTCCGACCCTGTCGACTCCTATGTCCAGTCCCTCGACAACCAGTGGGGCTTCTATCTGCCCTCGGCCTCCGGGACCGTCCTCGACATCACCGGCCGCTACGCGATCGTCAACGGTTCCTCCCCCGCCAAGCAGTACGTCGGCGACCTCGGCGTCTACTCCGACCTGCAGCCCGTCGTCACCCGCTCCGTCACGGCCGCCTCCGTCTGGGGGACCAGCCTGTGGACGCCCGGTTCCGGCACCGGTGTCGTCACCGCCAAGGACCTGAAGACCGGCAAAACCACCGACACCGTCGCCACCGGCGCCCCGTGCGTGCCCAAGGAGCTTCAGGCGGTGGGCCGTTGGATCTACTGGTCCTGCGGCCCGACCGCGACCGCGGGGGTGTACGACCGTACGGCGAGGAAGAACATCACCGTCCCGTCCGGGGAGGCCCTGCTCGGCGACGGCTATCTCGTCCGGCACGACACCTCGGCCGGGGCGCTGCTGCTCACCGCCTTCGCAGACGGCACCGCGACCACCCGCAGGATCGGCGACCTCGCGGCGGGCACGTCGAGCTCGCGCGGGGTGACCTGGACCGTGGACAAGTTCGGCGGACCCGCGGCCTACGTCGACGCGGACAAGCGGATCCATCTCGTCCCCAGCGGGACCGCCACCCAGCGACTCTCCGCCGTCGAGTCGGAGGCGACCGACAACATGTGGGAGATCAGTGCCGCGAGCAGCCCCTGGTGGCAGTGGCGCGGACTGCTCTCCAAGCCCGCCGCCTCCTGGACGGCCACCCTCACCGGCAAGGCCTCCGGCGCGGTGGTCCGTACGCTCTCCGGCGGCGAGGTGGAGGGGAACCTGACCGCGCGCTGGGACACGCGCGACAGCAGGGGCGCGCTCGTCCCCAACGGCACCTACACCCTCAAGCTGACGGCCCTGCCCGCCGACGGTTCGGGGCCGGCGCTGACGGTGTCCCGGACGGTGCAGGTGTCCGTCGGAGCCGCCGTACGCCACGACTTCACCAACGGCGGTACCTGGGCACCCGACGGGACCGGCGACCTCCTGACCCTCAGCTCGTCCGGCGTCATCAGCTACCGGCCGGGCGACGGCACGGGAGCCTTCGGCAAGGCCATGTCCGCCTCGGGCTGGCCCTCCTCCGTGACGCCGGTCCCCTTCGGCGACCTGAACGGCGACCGCCGCAACGACGTCCTCGTCCGGTTCAGCAGCGGCGAGCTGCGGGTGTACCGGACCATGCGCGGGCAGGCCTTCATCACGAGCACTCCGCACACCTCGCTGGGCAAGGGCTGGAACCAGTACGACGTGCTGACCTCGCCGGGCGACGTGTCCGGCGACGGCCGCCCGGACCTGATCGCCCGCAACTCGTCCACGGGGGCCGTGTATCTCTACAAGGGCACGAGCACCGGCAAGCTCTCCGCCCGCGTGAAGCTCTACGACAACTGGAAGACGTACAAGAAGATCGTGGGCGTCGGAGACCTCGACGGCGACGGCATCGGTGACCTGATCGCCCAGGACAAGTCCAACAACCTGTACCGCTGTACCGGCACGGGCAACGGCACCTTCAAGGCGCGCGTGAAGCTGTTCGGGGCGTGGGGAGGGTCGTACAACGTGGTCGTCGGCGTCGGGGACATCACCGGCGACGGCAAGGCGGACCTCGTCTCCCGCGACACCTCCGGCAACCTGTGGCGCAACAACGGCAACGGAAAGGGGTCGTTCGGCTCCCGCACGAGGATCGCCACGGGATGGCAGGCGTACAAGGGCGTCTTCTGAGGTCCTGACGCGGCAGCGCTGCGCTCCGTGCCGCCGGGTGGGTCAGTCGGGGCCGCTCCAGTCGAAGGGGAAGTGCTTGCTCGACTTGCCCGAGCGGTCCCAGGAGAAGCCGAACGCGTCCGCGCGGTCGACGGTGGCCCGGCCCCAGGTGGCGACCTGGCCGGGTCCGACTTCGGCACCCGGGGCGTTGTGGACCTGGACCCGCGCGCCGTCCGCGCTGGTCGGGCCGGTGAGCGCCTCGGCGGCCGCCGTGACACGGCCGGGGATCTCGGCCCGCCAGGTGGCGAGGTCATCGTCTATCTCGACGCGGATGGGTGCGACGTCCATGCCGCGTATCTCGGGGTGGAGCATCTGCCCGAACCGCGCCGGCCAGCCGCCCGCCTCGCCGCCGAAGACGGCCCCGAGAGCACCGCGCTGCTGATCATCGGCGCGTTCGTCGAGGAAGACCGCGGCGTAGGGGTCGCTGTGCTCGGCGGCCCAGACGTTGCCCGTGAAGGTGCCGAGCATCAGGACGTTGAGGCCGTCGAGACGGACGTCGCCGTAGCCGCCCTCCCGGACGTGCCAGACCAGGACGCCTTCGCACACTCCGTAGGTCGGGGGCTGCGCGAACGTGCACGGACAGGGGATGGCGCAGTTGCACACATCGAACCAGTCGCCGGTCAGATGCCAGCGCGTCGCGGTGGTGGCCTGTTCTGTCATCTCGCTTTCCTCCTGCCGAGCCCCAGGAGGCTCACTCGGAGTGGCGAGACCGCGTGTGCCGAGCCCGGGTCCGGGAACGGGAGACGGCCTCCCTTCCAGCTTGCACCTGTCTTCCCCGGTGGGGAACCCGGTCACCGGCAAGGGATCACATGTCGTCCATCGACGGCATCGAGTCCCGCAGCCCGGGCAGCAGCCAGTCCTGGAAGGGGGCGAGCACGGCCAGGACGAGGAATACGACACCCACGGCGCGGGCGAGCAGCGGGCCCCGGGACCACAGCTTCTCCACGAAGACCACCACGGCCAGCCCCGCCATCGCTGCCACGTTCATCACGCCCAGCGGAACGAGGACGACCATCAGCCCGACGCAGCAGCCGACGCAGTAGGCGCCGTGGTGGAGGCCCACCCGCAGGTCGCGGGCCCGCCCCCGGAAGCCGGAGTAGCGCACCAGATGGCCCAGGGGGTCGCGGCAGTGCCGCAGGCAGACGGTCTTCAGGGGGCCCAGCTGGTACAGGCCCGCGAGCAGGAGGGCGATCGAACCGATCCAGCGGCCGGCCGCGGGGTGGTCGCCCACCAGGCTGCCGGTGAAGGCCAGCGCCACGTAGGTGAGCAGCCCGAACGCCGTCCACACCAGCAGGTACCCGGCGACGAACTCGACGGTACGGGCGGTCCGGGCCCAGCCGGAGGACTGCCGGCCGATGCCCCGGACCCAGGTGATGGCCACCGGCGCCATGGACGGCAGCATCATGGCCGCCATCATCGTCACCCAGAGCAGCAGGAACAGCGGCAGCGCCATCCCCATCGTGCCGGGCTCGACCCCCATGTCCCGGGCCTGGCCGATCGTGAGCACCCAGGCGGGCACCGCGATCAGGACCACGAGCGACCAGGCGGCAGCGAGATCCCGCGTGGGCAGCAACCCCCCACCCGTTCCGGTCGGGGCGACCGACCGGCCGGCTGTGAGAGCGGAACTCCGGCTGTGACGCATCGGCGTGTTCTCCTGCGGCTCCTTCCAGGAGAGCATTTCGCCACCCTCGGCGCGACCGGGCCCGGGGTGTTCCGCGTGAGCGGCCGGCGGCGAGGTAATGGAAGGCTCAAGCTTCTGCCGTGCTGTGCTCTTCCAACGATCAGGCTTGTTCCCTCAATGCCTCATCGTCGGCAGGACATCCTGATTTCCATGGTCCGGCCGCCCGAACCCGCCGTACGGTTCCGCCAACTCCAGATGGGGACACCGTCCACGTGGCACGGAACAAGACCCAGTACGCCCCCGCGAACATCGGATCGGCCGGCACCGCGGACGCACCGGTCACCTTCGTCGGCGCTCCGGGCGACAATGCGGCCGCCACCGCCGCCGTCGTCCTTCTGACCAGGACCTCGACACCGGCGATGACCTTCTCCGGCGCCCGGTACGTCGACGTGTCGGGGTGGTCGTGAAGGTCGGATCATGCCGCTGTCGACCGTGGCTGTCCGCTCCTGCGGGCACGCGCTGGCACGGTGTCGCGGAGACGGGGAAGGCGGCCGGCGGGTGACCGGCGGGTCCGCGGTGCTGTCGAAGGCGTCCGGCCGGGAGCCCGGTGTCAAGGTCGGGTCGGGAGCCAGCCCTGCTGCACGGCGCGTACGCCGGCCTCGAAGCGGCTGCGTGCGCCGAGGCGGTCCATCAGTTCGGAGGCGATCCGCCGGGCCGTGCGATGCGACACTCCGAGCCGCTTGGCGATCGCCTCGTCGGTGTGGCCCTCGGCCAGTAGGCGCAGGGCGGTGGCCTGCTGGCCGGTGAGCCCGTTCGGATCGGTGGGGACGACTTGCCCGAGCGGCTGGGCGGCCTCCCAGGTGGCCTCGAAGAGCGCGCACAGCGCGGTGAGTGTGCCCTGCCCGGTCAGGAGGACCGCGCCGGCGGCGGTGTCGTCGCTGCTGACCGAGATCATGGCGATCCGCCGGTCCATCAGGATCATCCGGGTCGGCAGCGACGGCACCGTGCGAACCTGGCCACCCAGCCGGGCCAGCCAGTCGGCGTGTTCGACGGTGGGCCGGTTGGTGCGGACGCTGTCGAGGTAGATCGTGCGCATGCTCACCCCGCGGGCGAGCAGATCCTGGTTGAGCGGCCGTGACGCGGCCATGTTCTCGGCGGTCTGCGGCCCGCCCGGGGCGAAGGCCAGGAACTCCTCGCTCACCTCACGGGTGAGCACGGCCAGCCGGTCGCGTATCTGGTCGAGGCCGACCAGTTGCTCCACGTCGGGATGGCTGGCGGCCGGACGGAGCTCCGCGTACTCGGAGATGAGCTGGGCCGCGGCAGCCCGCGAGGCTTCCAGGCGCTGCTGGTGGGCCGCCAGTTGTGCCTGCTGCCGGGCCATCAGGATTTCCATCCCGATGTCCGGGGAGACCGCCCGGAGCCGGCCCGCGTCTCCGGCGGCGGGGCGCACCAGAGCCAGTTCACTGAGTGTGTCGAGCGCCTCTCGCACCTGTTCCTCGGGCACCCCTACGGAATCGGCGAGGGCCGCGACACCGGCGGCCGGCTGTCTGAGCATGGCGCGGTACACCGTCTCGCCGACGGAATCGAGTCCGAGTGTGGTCAGCATGTGGTCCCCCAGTATTCCTGCACGGAACATCCCCTTGTCCGAACGAGATCTTCGCAGAGGGGTGCGGGATCGTCACCAGGGAAGGACGGAACGGGCCCCGGCCGCAACCGGCCTGCCGCGGCACTGTCAGGCCGACGGCAACCGCTGAGACTCTGGAGCCCATGTACCTCGTCCACGCGCACCTGGCTCTGCCTTCGGGTGAACAACCGCCCCCGAACATCGCGGCTGTGGTGCGCTCCGCGATCAGTGCCGGCGACCGCGTCGAGCACGTCGCCGTACACACCCGTCCCGGGTCCGGACTCACGCTCGGCTTCTACGTGCTGGCCGGTGGGCTCGAGGAGGCGGAGGAGCGGGCGGTTCGGGTCTGCGACCGACTCCTGCGAGAGGTACCGCAGTTGGCGACGGCCCGGCTGACCGGGGCCGGGGTGCCGCTGATGCCGCTGGCCTTCGCGCCGCAGCCGGTGGACTGAAGCGGCCCGTGTGGACGCATGAGTCCAAGGCCCTTTCCGTCCATCCCTGAACTCTGTTCACAGGCCTGAGCTGCGACGAAGCTATCGATCACCGGCCGGCCGAAGCGTCACCGCGGGACGCGAGGCAGACCGGACACCGCAGTTCACCTCCGGATGGAACGGAAACAGCCATGCTTCGCACCCGCATCGCCAAGGCCGCCGCGGTCGCCTCCTTCGTCATCGTGGCGGCACTCACCGGCCCGGCCATCGCGTCCCCGTCCGAGGCAGACGCGGCTGCGACCTCCTCCGTTCTCGCTGACGCCGGCTGGCAGGTCGCCCCGGCTGACGCCGGCTGGCAGTAGTCCGCTCGCGCCGCCACTCACCTCAACGATCCTTCGTGCACCAACGCCCGCTCGTAGGTGATCGGTTGTGCCTTCTCCGCCGATTCCGGGCCACGCCATTTCCCACCGTCCGATGGCTGCCTGCCTGCCTGCCGGACCGCAACCGCCCCAGGGGGAACGAAAAATGATGAACATCCGCAAACCCGGCCGTAGAGTCGCGGGCCTGTTGGCGGTCGGCGCCCTCAGCACCGCGCTCCTCACGGTGACCGCGCCCCTGGCCGAGGCGGCCACCACCTGCTCGGGCGGCGTCAACATCTATGGCGTACTCGACGACGGCAGGCTGACGTTCAGTCAGCTCAACCCGGCCACCGGAGACCTCGCCAAGGTGCTCGTGGGGCCTGACCTCGGTTTCGAGCCGCAGGCCATGGCGACCCTCAACTTCAACACCGTCCTGCTGACGTCGACCTCCGGCGCCCTCTACCGCGTCGACATCAAGACCAACAACACCAGCCTCGCCCTGATGAACGCACCGGTGAAGATCGCCGACAGTGGCTGGACCCACGACAAGCTCACCTACGACGGTCACGGCCATCTCTACGGCACCACCGCGGCCGGTCTGCTGCTGCGCTACAACGTGACCGAGGACAAGCCGGCCGGCTCCCAGCACATCGGCGTGCGCACCGAGATCGACACGGGGTTCGTCCTGAAGACCCTCACCGCCACCGGCGACGACCGGCTCAGCGCCACCACCGAGGACGGACGGCTGCTCGACTACACCATCGCCGGCGCCGGCTCCTGGAAGGGCAACACCCTCAAGTCCTCCGGCTGGTCCGGCTTCAACCAGCTCGTCTCGCCCGGCTCCGGCCTCTACTACGGCCGCCTGTCCACCGGTGCCATGTACTGGTACAAGGACGCCAACCCGACCGACGGCTCCGGTTCCGACATCTCGTACCACCTCGACGACCCGGTCAACACCCGGGGCTGGACGCAGAAGCTGCTGTCCGCCCAGCCGGGCACCTACACCTGCACCACCCCCACGGACACGGTCGACCGCGACAACATCACCGAGGTCAAGGCCGCCGGCCGGCAGCTGATGAACAACAAGGACGCCTCCTGGGCCACCTCCGCGCAATGGGCCTGCCTGGAGACGCTCTGGGACCACGAGAGCAACTGGCGCTGGAACGCGACGAACCCGTCGTCCGGTGCCTACGGCGTTCCGCAGGCGCTGCCCGCCACCAAGATGGACGTCGCGGGCGACGACTGGAAGCAGAACCCCCTCACCCAGATCAAGTGGGGTCTGAGCTACATCGACGGCCGCTACGGCTCCCCGTGCAACGCCTGGAACTTCTGGCAGGCGAACAACTGGTACTGATACCGGCGGACCCGAAAAGGGCGGCGCCCCCTCGAACCGAGGGGGCGCCGCCCTTTTCGCGTGGGCGTAGGCGTAGGCGGATGGGAATTAGGTCCTCGGCGAGTCCATGGAGTCGACCGCACTGCTCACGGTATGCCGACGCCCCGTACTCGTGGTCCGGGACGTGCGCGGTGGTGTCGAAGCCGCCCTGGCGCTCTCCGTGTACGTCACATCAGCACGATCCGGGTGTCCTCGTCGGCGTTGCGCACGGGGACGGGCACGGGCACGGGCACGGTAGGTGAAACGCGAGAGGGCCCCGCCGGGGTCGGCGGGGCCTTCGAGGTAGGTAGTGGGGGCGCGTCAGGCGATCTTGTCGTAGCGCAGGGCGATGTAGGACGAGGCCGGGTGGCTGTCGATGGTGCCGCTGTAGACGTTCGCGGTCGAGTAGTTCATGTCCGAGGACGGGCTGCCCTCGGAGTAGTAGTAGAAGGAGCCGGCGTCCTGGTCCTTCCAGCCCGCGAAGAGGACCACGTGCCCCTCGCCGCTGGAGTTCAGCGCGTCACCGGGCCGGAGGTCGGCCTTGGAGATCTGCGTGCCCGCGCCGGGGAGGGACGACGTCGTCAGCGAGGTGGTGAGGTGCCAGGCCATGGAGACGAACCCGGAGCAGTCGGTGCGGTACGAGTGGTCGCCGTCGACGTCGCTCGCGTAGGCGCTCTGGCTGTACTGGACGTTGCGGCTGTACCAGTTTTTGGCTCGGTCGATGACCTCGTTGCGGTAGATCGTGCCGCCCTGGACGGACTTCGGCGGGGCCGGCGCCACGTAGGCGCAGTTGTCCGCGTAGGCCGACAGCAGGCTCTGGGTCCAGCCGGACGCGTCCACCGGGTCGTTGGGGTGGTACGCGATGTCGCTGCCGTCGCCGTCGGTCGGGTCCGAGTCGTGGTACCAGTACATGCCGCCGTTGGTACGGCCGTAGTAGAGGCCGCCGCCCGGCGAGGAGAGCGAGTCCACCCCCGACCAGCCGCTCGACTTCAGGACCGCGCGGTCCCAGTCGTTCACACCGTTGATCTTGTAGCTGAGCAGGCGGCCGTCCGAGGTCGAGGCGATGATGCGGTCGTCGCCCGCGGCGGCCAGCGTCTTGAGGACGAAGCCCGTGTCGATCACGACGTGCTGGCCTATGTGGGCCGGCCCTGTGGGCTTGTCCTGCGACACCAGGTACTGGTGGAGCTGCCCGTCGACCGTGCCGTAGAGGTGGCCGGCGCCGTCGTAGACCATCTTGTCGAAGGTCCAGCCGCCGTCCCAGATCTTGGCGACGCCGGCCACCGTGAGGGAGGTGTTGTTGGTCTGGACGTCGACGCGGTAGAGGTCACCGGCGGTCGAAGTGACCAGCACCGTGTTGAAGTTGAGGGTCGCCATCGCCTTGGGCGTGAAGCCGAGGTTCGGGCCGATGAGCGTCTTGACGCGATCCCCGGTGTTCGGCTCGACCTGCGTGTACGTCAGCTTGCCGTCCGAAAGAGTGCCGTAGATCGACACGTTGCCGGTGCACGAGGCGACGGCCTGCGCGGCTCCGCCGGCGACCGTGACCAGACCGAGGGACATCGCACCGACGGCGAGCGCGGCGGAGGTACGGCGGATGGTGTTGCTCAGCTTCATGAGTCTCTCCTGCGGCATGAAAGTCGAGCGGGCGAAGGCACATCCCTGGCCCGGACAGCTGCCCTGCAGGTGCAGCTGTGAAGGATGTCGTGGGGTGTGACGCCCGGTGGCGGTGACTACTTTCGCCGCAGGTCACGGGGGTTGGAAGAGAGATCGCCTGGACGCAAGCGTCCCTGGCCCGTAGCGTCCTGACGGGCCGTCGGCGCGCCGGAGCCGGGCCGGTGAGGCGGTGCGAGGCGTGACAGACGGCGGGCCGGCCGGTGGTGACGGCGGGGGCGGTGCCCGACGGCGCGCTCAGCGTCAGCGAGTGCGAGCGCCCGTCCCACCTCGTGGCGACCGGCGGCATCCCTGACGAGCACCGCCGCCGCCGGGCGCGTAGCGTGGAACGTGAGGCCGGATGGGCACGTAGGTGCGGGCAACTACTGACAGCCGCTGCAGCCGTTGCGGGCGACCGCCGTCGCGGGGCGGTGTTCCCCTTCCACGCCAGGAGGGAATGGCGATGCCGGAGCACAGAGTCGGCACCCTGGAGGAATTCGAGACAGCTCGACAGGAACTCCTCGCGGAGGAGAAGGCGCTCACCCGACGCGGCGACGAACTCGCGCGGAAGCGGCGGGAACTTCCCTGGGTGCCGGTCGACAAGGACTACGGCTTCGAGACCGAGAACGGCACCAAGGCGCTTGCGGACCTCTTCTACGGGCGTTCCCAGCTGCTCGTCTACCACTTCATGTTCGGCCCGTCGTACGAGGCCGGATGCCCGGTCTGCTCCTCGATCGCGGACACCCTCGACGCCAACGCGATCCATCTCAGGGCCAGGGACGTGACGCTGATCTGCTCCTCACGGGCTCCGCTCGACAAGCTCCTCGCCTACCGGGAGCGGATGGGCTGGAGCTTCGACTGGGTTTCCACGGTCGGCGGCGACTTCCACCGGGACCTCGGCTTCCTGTACACCGAGGACGAGTTGAGACTGTTTCTCGAGGGTGACATCCCACCGATGGTGAGCCAGATGGCACAGGCGACGGGCACGGACGTGTTCGGGTATGTCACCGAGGGCCCCGGGCTCAGCGCCTACGCGTTGTCCGACGGCATGGTCTACCGGACGTACGTCACCACCGCGCGCGGCCTTGAGCCCGCCATGGCCTACTACGGCCTCCTCGACCGGACCCCGTCGGGCCGCCATGAGCAGGACGAGGAGACCCACTGGCTGCGCCGCCACGACGAGTACGGGGGGACCTGAACGGCCTCGTACGACAACCCGGGCCCGATCGCTGCCTGCCAGGCATGGAGCCCGGAACCGGCGAGAAACGTGCCTGGCCGGCCGAGCTCCCTCGTCGGTGGGGGCGGGCAGTCGCCTGCAGAACCGCGGTGACTCGATGCCCTAGCGAGGGCCCTCAGCCGGAGCGGGGCCGCAGGCCGTTGTGGCTGCGGCCCCGCTCGGGCGTCGGGGTCAGGACGGGTCGCCGTACTGGAGGCCGCGTCCGTTGGTGCCGATGTAGACGCGTCCGTAGGTGTCGGGGTCGCCGGTGATCATGCCGAGGCTGCCGATGGCGCCCCACTGGTGGGCGTCGTCGTTGACGCGGAGCCAGGTGGCGCCCTTGTCGGTGGAGCGGAAGACTCCGGTGACGTCCTTGACGGTGCCGATCAGGTACAGGGCCTGGTAGTCGGTGCCCGTCTTGGCCTTGCCGAAGCCGAGGGCGGAGGCGGACTTCACCGACCCGAGCGTGGTGAAGGCGCGCCCGCCGTCGGTGGAGTGCAGCAGCCCCTTGTCACCACCGGCAATCCACAGGTCTCCCGCCATGCCCGGGACGGCCGCGAGCCGGCCGGAGGGCAGGTTGCCGGCGCGGGCGGTGAAGGTCGCGCCGCCGTCGGTGCTGGCGTACAGCGTGCCGCCGGACAGGGAGTAGAAGGTATTGGCCGAGGAGCGGTCGGCGACGACCACGGCGTCGGTGCCCAGGCCGCTGACCTTCGACCAGCTCGCTCCCTTGTCGGTCGAGCGGTACGGGGCCCGGCCGCCCTCGGTCCACACGATGGTGGAGCCGTCCGCGGAGAGGGCGACATGGCCGCTGTTCGCGCTGGGGACCGGTTCCGCGGTGAAGCCGTTCCAGGTGCTGCCACCGTCGGTGGAGTAGGCGCCGTCCTGCGCGCCGCCGGTGCCGACGCGGACCATCATCGCGGGGGACGACTGGGCGAAGTCGATGTCGGTGCTGCTGCTCATCAGCGGGTTCTTCAGCCGTCCGGCGGGTACCTCGGTCAGGGAGTCGTGGCGGAAGCCGCCCTGGTCGCCCATGGAGGTGATGACGGTGGCGCCGCCGGGCGGAGCGATCGCGTCCGCCAGCGAGGTCTCCTCCAGCCCGCGGGCCCCGGAGGCCCAGTGGCTGGTGCCACCACTGTCGGAGGCGTTCGCGTCCTTGCTGCGCCAGATGCCGTTGCCGGTGCCGTACAGCACGTGCCCGGAGTCGAAGGGGTCGATGGCCAGCGCGGTCATCCAGTGCCCGGTGTTGGTGCCGACGTACGGAGCGCCGGAGGCATCGCGCTGTGACTTGTCGGCCAGGGCCTTCCAGGTCGTGCCGCCGTCGGTGGTCCGGTAGATCTCGTCCTCGGGCCACCAGCGGTCCAGGGTGGTGACCATCACCGTGGACGGCTTCTGCGGATCGACGGCCAGACCGGAGAACCCGTAACCACCCTGCGACGGCGAGATGTTCTTCCACGCGCCGCCGGCCGGGGCGTACTTCCACACCGAGCCCGCCGTCGCGTCCATGGGGCCGATGCTGTTGCTGTAGGACAGGTACAGCGTCCCGTCACCGGTGACCACACCGTGCTGCGGCGTCTGGCCGGTGGGCTGCCCGGAAAGCGCCTGCCAGCTGCTGCCGCCGTCGGTGGAGCGGTACAAAGACGTGGACGTGTCGTTGACGCCGACGTAGACCGTGTTGCTGCCGGACGGGCCGTACGTCACGAAGGAGATGCCCGCGCCGGTGCTCGCCCCGCCCTTGACGGGGAACGCGGAGACCTGGCTCCATGTCACGCCGTAGTCGGTGCTGCGCCACAGGCCGTTCTTGCGGGTGCCCAGCAGCAGGGTGCCGTGGTTCGCGGGGTCGACCACGAGCCGCTCGCCCGCCCCGCGGCCGGGTTCGTTGCCGCCCAGCTTGAACGGCAGATCGGTCCGCTGGAAAGTACGGCCCCGGTCGGTGGAACGCAGGATCGCGCCGTTGCCCGCCCACTCGTTGGTGTAGGTGCCCGTCGCGAGGTAGAGCCGGCCCGGGTCGACGGGGTCGGTGGCCAGCGCGTCGATGCCCAGCAGGTTCCAGTCCTTCTCACCGAGCCAGTCGGTCAGCGGGATCCACTGCTCGGCCGCGGTGTCCCAGCGGTAGGCGCCGCCCATGTCGGTGCGCGCGTACAGCAGGCCCTTCTCCTTCTGGTTGAACACCAGCCCGGTGACGTAACCGCCGCCCACCACCTGGGCGTTCTTCCACACATACGGTCCGGCCGCGGCCGTGGTCTGCGCACCGCCGGTCCCGGCCGTCTGGGTCCCGGCCGTCTTCACCAGCTTCCACTGCTGGTTGGTGCTGCCCCTGCTGGGATATTGGATGATCGGCGCGCCCTGGGCCGTGGAGCCTCCGGAGACGTCCAGGACCTGGCCGCTCCTGCGGGAGGTGAAGGTGACGGCGTCGGAACCGCTCACATCGTCGATCCGCCACTCCTGGGAGGTGGAGGAGCTGTCGGTCTGCTGCTCGGCGGCGGCCGCCTGGGCGGTCGAATCGCCCGCTATGCCGAGCATCTTGCCGCTGTTGCGGTTCACCAGTTCGTAGTAGCCGTCCCCCGTGGGCTTCAGCTTCCACTGCTGGTTGGCGGTGTTCTGGTCGGTCCACTGCTGGATACGGGTGCCGTCGGCAGTGGAGAAGCCGTTGACGTCCATCACCTTGCCGCTGCGCACGGAGACCAGTCTGTAGTAGGCATCACCGTCGACCGTCGCGGCCTGCGAATCCTCCTGCGCGAACAGGAGATACGGCACGACTGCGAGGGGCACGCCGAGCAGCAGAGCAGTGGCGGTCCAGCGACGGCGGTGACGCCCGCGGCGCCCGCCGTTCGTGGGGTTGTTCATGGGGAGGTGCTCTCCTTGCATGCCGTTCACCGGAGGTCCGGATCCAGACACCGAACTGGCCGGATCCGATCCCTAGTGGTCACAGGCTCCGCAAAGGGTTGCCTCGAGCCGGGAACTTTTTCAGGGCCACGGTGATCGGGGTCGGCGGCTACCGGGACACCGGCCTGCTCATCCCGCACCACCACCGCAGGCGTGGCGGGCGCGGTCGAGCCGAGTCGCGGCCCGGGAGTGCGGAACCCAACGCCTCCGACCGCAAGGTCCGCTCCCGCCTCCCGGCATTCCTGCGCCGGGAGCTCCGCCGGCACCTGGACCTGTACGCCGAGAAGGGGTCGGTCGGGCTGCTTCTCGTAGGGGAGAAGGGGGGCAGCGTTTCCGGCGCACCCCCTTCGATCGCTCCCAGTCGCGCTGTCTCGGCGGCCAGGCAGGAGGGCGCGTCCTGTTCCGCCCGTTGCCCGGCCGCAGCCCTCTCCGCGCGTGCCGGCCGTCCCACGCCCTGAAGATGGAACACCCGGGCTTCGGCGAGCGCCCATGACAGGCTCAGTTGGGGGCCGTCCGCGATGGCGGCATCGCGCTCTGCCTCCTGCTGAGCCCGCTCGGACTACGGTGCGCTGAGGGCTCACCGACAAGTGAAGCCCCGGGCCGCTGACCTGGGGCTTCAAGAAGAGCGGGTGACGAGAATCGAAACCCGCTTCAGGGGTGCGGCCGAATCCTTGCCTGGGGTGCCCGGGGCTACTGCGTAGTGCTGTCCTGTCTGGTCAGCACCACGCGGCTTTGCGCTCGATCCCGCTCGTGACACCTCGTGCCAAACCGTCCGCTCACGCATACGAGGGGCGTCGTGGGATCGCGCTGGGCTCCTTTGAACCGTGCCACACGAGGTTCCGTCGTCACGGCGCCCGCCTCAATCTCCCGCCGCCACCGGCGGGTCAACGCGCAGCCCGAGAGGGCCACGACCGGATGTCGTGGCCCTCTCGGGCCCTACAGAGGAGCGGGGCCTCCCGTCACCGGGCCGACCGGGAGAGGGGCGGGATCCGCTCCTGGTCAGTCCTTTCCGGCGAGTCGCCAGATCTGGTTCTTCTTGGTGGTCAGGGTGCTGCCGGTGTCGCAGGTCCACTGGTGGACGAGGGCGCCGGGGGCGGTGGAGATGGTGCTGACGTCCACGCACTTGCCGCTGTGCACGGCGACGAGCTGGTAGTCGTGGCTGTTGCCGAGCGCGGTCACCGGCCGGAGCGTGAAGCGCTGGTTGGGGCCGTTGAGACAGGTCCATTGCTGGACAGCGGCGCCGTCGGCAGTGGAGATCTGGCTGATGTCCAGGCACTTGCCGCTGTAGTGGTTGACGACGGTGTAGGTGTCGGTCGTCCCGGCGACAGGGTGGAAGTCGAAGATCTGCTCCTGTCCGCTCCCGCAGGTGTTCTGCCGGTACTGGGTGCCGTCGGCGGTGGACTGGCCGGGGTTCTCCAGGCAGAGCCCGCTGTGCTGGGCGACGGCCGTGGAGGAGAAGCCGGCCGCGGCGCCGATGTGCAGGCTCGCGGGGGCGAAGGAGACCTGGTCGAGGTGGGGCGCGGAGCTGGACCGCATGGGCTGCCCGATGTCGCTGCCGCCGCCGGAGTAGACGACGCCGATGGTGGTGCCGTCCCAGTTGTACAGCTGTGAGGCGGTGAACTTGACGTTGTTGGCGCCCTTGGTGAGGGTCACGGGGACGGTGTAGTTCTGGAACTGGTTCCAGTGCAGGGTGCTGGCGAAGTTGACGCGGGTGGAGGTGCCGCCGTTGACGCTGACGTCGGCGTGCTCGGCGTACAGGTCGGGGTTGTAGTGGTTGGAGGGCAGTTCCTCGTTGTTGGCGAAGCGCATGGTCATGGCGTAGGTGCCGGCCGTGGGCGCGTTGACGTTGAGGGTGAGGGAGTTGGCGGTTCCGTTGCCGATGCCCTTGACGACGCCACCGTTGGCCTGGCTGTAGGTGTTGTCGACGGCCGCGGTACCGGTGAGGGTGCCGTTCTCGGCCTGGTAGGTGACGACGTTGCCGGTGGTGACGGGGTCCGAGGCGCTGAACGGGGTGACGGCCAGGTCGTCCAGGGCGAGGGTGCCGCCGGAGCCGGTCACCTTGACCTTGTTGATGCCGCCGTTCAGGTACACCCGGTCGGTGGAGGTGTACCAGGCGCCGGTCGTCGCACCGGAGAGTGTCTGGTCGTTGACGGTCTTGCCGTTGACGGTCAGGTCGGCCTGGCCGGTGTTGCGGAAGCGGGCGGTCAGGTCGGCGTATCCGGCCCTCGGCGAGTAGACCCAGAAGGTGGCGGACTTGCCGGAGGTGAGGTTCACCGCGCCCGCGCCGGACTGGCCCTGGGAGGTGTAGGTGGCGGTGCCGCTGTCGGAGAGGCCCGCCTGCTCGGCCTCGTAGAGCGTGGTGCCCTGGACAGAGGCGTCCTTGTACTGGAGGTCGATCTTGTCGATGATCGCGTCGCCGACGGTCGTCGCGCCGTTGTCGCCCGTGGTGGCCAGGGTG
This sequence comes from Streptomyces sp. SLBN-8D4, assembly GCF_049739545.1. Lineage (NCBI taxonomy): Bacteria > Bacillati > Actinomycetota > Actinomycetes > Kitasatosporales > Streptomycetaceae > Streptomyces > Streptomyces sp. SLBN-8D4. The sequence continues at coordinate 4,681,052 of NZ_JBMGQC010000001.1, read as the reverse complement.
ATGTTGTGGCTGCCCGCGGTGAGGTGCACGGTGGCGTCGTCGTGTCCCCACACCACCCACTGGAAGCCCACCGGAATGTCGATCCTGGTGGAGGCACCGCCGTCGACCCGCGCGTAGATGTTCGTCGGGCCCTTGACGTCGGGGTCCTTGGCGTAGCTGTTGCCGAACACCGACAGGTTGTAGTCGCCCGTGGTGGGGACGGAGACGGGGAAGGAGATCACCGTGGTGGAGCCGGTGCGCAGGCCCCCGACGTCCTTGGTGCCGGAGGTGGCGAACTTGCCGACGTTGCCGGTGGTGCCTTCGGTGTTGATGTCGTAGCCGCTGCCGCTGAGCGTGGCGTTCTCGGCCTCGTACGTGCCAGTCCACGTGCTGTCGGAGGCGGTGGCGCTGCCGGTGCCGCCCGGCGAGACGATCACCTGGTACGCGGACATGCGGTCAAGGGTGATGGGGACGGTGATCGAGCCGTCGGAGCCCACGGCGACGTCGGCGTCGGAGAGCCGGGTCGGGGTCGCCGCCGCGCCGATGTAGCCGCTGTATCGGTCCTGGAACACGCTGACGTGCACGGTGCTGCCGAAGACAGCGGGGTCGATGTTCTTGACGACCGTGTCGGAGGCACCGCTGGTGCCGCCCCCGGCGAGGATGACCCGGGCCTGCTTCTTGGCCGTGTCCAGACTCGCCACGCCCTGCAGGGTGTACGCGGCGTTGGCTCCGCTGCTGGTGACCTTGACGGTGTTGCCGCCCTTCATGGAGCTGTACCAGTTGTACAGCCACCACTGGGCGTTGGGCGTGTTCTGAGCCGCGGCGGAGTCGCCGAGGTTGCCGTTGATGTTCCAGTACGGCAGGTTGCCGTCGACCTTCTCGTCCTCGATGCCCGCGATCCACTGGACCATCTGGCCGGGGTCGGTCAGGTGGTAGCGGTGGGCGTACTCGTTGAGGTTGACGGTGATCGGGGTGACTCCCGCGGCGGCCTCCGCGGTCCGGTAGGCGTCCACGGTGCTGCGGACGTCCGCCGGGCTGCCCAGGGTGTGCCAGGTCACGACGTCCGGCAGGCAGTTGTTGGTCTTGCAGTAGCTGAGGAAGGTGCCGAGAGCGGAGGCGCTGAAGCCGGCGAGGTTGGGCCCTGCCAGCCGTGCCGCGGGCCAGATGCCCTTGATGAAGTCGTAGGTCTGGCGCCACTCGGAGTTGAAGGCGGCCAGCGTCGACGAGTTGCTCCGCATGCCGTTGAACCAGCCTATGTCCGGCTCGTTGTAGGGCACGAAGACGATGTGACCGGCGTACGGGCTGGCCATCGCCTGCTCGACCTGGGTTCTCATGTACCCCTGGTACTGCGCGTAGCTGGTCCGTTCGTAGACCGTGCGGTACACGTCGGTCATGTAGATCATGACGTCCCTGCCGCCGCTGTCCACGAACGGCTTCGCTATCTCGAGAGCGTCCGATCCGGGGTGCTGCTGACCGTCCTGGTACTTGGTGTTGGTGGTCGTCAGCCCCATCCCCTCGATGAGGTTGTTCGTCGGTACGTCCGGTCCGTACAGGCCGTACAGTGCCCCGGAGGCGCCGCCGCGGAAGGCCCCGGTGGAGTTGCCGAGGTCGACGGTGAGGGTGGGGTTGGCGGCGGAGGCCGGCGTGGCCGTCACGGCGGTGACACCGGCGACGAGGGTCAGCGGAAGCAGCGTCGTCGCGACGCCGCGCAGAAGGCGTCTCGCGGCCGAGCGTCTTTGCCCGAGTGCTGGCATGTGCTTACGTCCCTTCGGATGGGGTTGTTGTCGCTGTACTGCCGGCCCCCGTGCCGGACGTGTGGGTGGGTCGTCGCTCGCGGTTCAGACGACGGTGGTGACGGCGATGTCCGCGCGGTGCTGGTGGTCGCGTGCGAGGAGGAGGTAGCTGCCGGCGGTCCAGGTGTAGGCGCGGTCGCGCAGGCCGGTGCCGGTGAGGGCGTCGAAGTTCTCGGCGAAGCCGTGGGTTTCGCACAGGGCGCGGAAGCGGGCGCTGATGTCGTCGGCCAGGCGGTGGTGGCCGGCTCGGCGCAGGCCGTCCTCGATGAGGACGGTGGCGGGTGCCCAGATCGGACCGCGCCAGTAACCGTCGGACAGGTAGTGCGATGACGTGGGCAGTTCGGTGGCCAGTCCGTACGAGGTCAGGTGGGTCTCGATCCGGGCGGCCAGGGCCTTGCCGACGTGCTCGGGGAGGTGCTCGCCCAGTGCCATCGGCATCAGGTCCAGCAGGCTTGAGCTCGCCCAGGTCGCGGCGCTGTCCGCGCCGCGCGCCATGAACCGCTCTCCTGTCCACAGCTCGTCGAGCATCGCGGCCTGGGTGGCCTCGGCGGTACGAGTCCACCGGCGGGCGTCGTCCGGCTGGTCCAACTCGTCGGCCAGGGCGGCCAGTTCGCGGAGCTGGAGGACGAGGAAGGCGGCCAGGTCTGCAGTGACGACCACGCGCTCAGGGTCGAAGGTGGTGGCGTTGTCCCAGCCGCTGTCGTTGCCGTGCTGGTAGTGGGGCAGGGCGGCGCCGGGAGCGCGCCGGGCGGTGAGCCAGAAGTCCGTCCACCGTGCCAACCTGCCGTAGACCTCGAGGAGATCCTTCCGGCTGAGGGGTTCGGGCAGCAGTCTGCGCAGGTGGGACAAGGCCCAGCCGTGGATGGGCGGTTTGACGAAGTTGTACAGGACCTCGGAGTGGGCCACCGAGTCGGGCAGAGCGCCGGTCTCGTCCTGGTGGTCGAAGGGCAGGGAGAACTGGTCCCAGGCCAGCTGCGGGTGTCCCGGCGCCAGGGCGAGGGCGTTGAAGCAGTGGTCCCAGCTCCAGACCTTGTCCATCCAGTGCTTGGACATCAGCACGGCGGGGCGGGTGACCAGGCCGGCCGGGCGGACGGTCGCCGACCAGACGACGTAGGCGGCGAGTTCGGCGGCCGGGGTGGTGGACGAGCGCCAGGGGGCGACGGCGTCGACGAACTCGGCGAACGACTGTCGCGCGGCCGCCATGACCTCGCCGAAGGTCGCCGACGGCCGGTAGGGCTGTCGCGCACTGTCGAATTCCTCGATCGCGACCTCCCACGATCCGTCGGCCCCGGCGGTGACCGCGAGACCACGGTCACCGGCGCCCAGCGTCTGGGCACCGGACACCTCGGTGACCGTGCCGGACAGCACGGTGATCCGGTAGCGGCGGCCGGTCTCGTACGAGGTGAATATGTGGGCGTTGTCCACGGGGTCGCGGTAGAAGTAGGTCCCGCTGAAGGGGGTCAGGCTCTTCGCCGCCGCGGTGACACGCAGGCCCAGCCGCTCGCCGTGCACGCGTACGGTGTCCGGCGTCTCGTACGCGAGTTCCACACGGCCGCGCTCGCCGATCCAGCTGAGCAGGCCCGGGGCCGCCTCGATACGCGTCTCGGCCCGCTCGCCCGTCGCCGCGTCCAGGGGGACGAGGCGCAGGACGGCGTGCATGCCGTTCTGGTGCGAGACGAGGTGGAGGTCCTCGGCACGTGTCTTCTCCGCCAGCACGGGAGAGAAACCGAACCAGGAGCCGTGTGTGCTGAACGGGATCTCGTGGACGGAGAAGTACGGGCCGGATCGGGCGGCGGTCATGTGGCGTAACTCGTTTCTTGGGCAGTGGAGGTCGGCGGTCTGCCGCCCGGTGACGGGGAGTGGTCAGTCCTTGACGGCGCCGGCGGTCACGCCGGCGGCGACGTAGCGCTGGGCGAGGACGAGGATGACCGTGGCGGGCAGGGAGGCGACGACGGCGGTGGCCATGATGGCGTTCCACTGCTGGTTGTTGTTGCCGATGTAGTGGTAGATGCCGAGGGTGATCGGCTCGTGGGCGCCGCCGTTGGCGAGGGTGCTGGCGAAGATGAAGTCGGACCAGGACCACAGGAACGCGAACAGCGACACGGTGACGACGGAGTTCCGGCTCATCGGCAGGACGATCGACCAGAAGGTGCGCAGGGCCCTTGCTCCGTCCATCTGCGCGGCCTGGATCAGCTCGCCCGGGATGCCGGACATGAACGCCGTGAAGATCAGGACCGCGAAGGGGACGGCGAGGGTGGAGTCGGCGACGATCAGGCCGGGGACGGACTGCAGCAGGCCGAGCTGGAGGTAGATGGCGTAGAAGCCCATCGCCATGATGATGCCGGGGACCATCTGGGCGACCAGGAGGAGGAAGCTGAGTACGCCGCCGCCGCGCGGGCGGAGTTTCGCCAGCGCGTAGCCGGCGGGGGCGGCCAGGGCCACGGTCAGGGCGACGGTGCCCAGGCCGATGACGAGGCTGGTGCCGAGGTAGGGCAACTGCTGGTCGAGGACGGCGCGGTAGCCCTCCAGGGTGCCGTGGGCGGGGAACAGGTCGGGCGGGCTCTTGCGCATGTCCTGGTCGCGGGTGAAGGACACGTTGAGCATCCAGTAGACCGGGAACAGCATGACCGCGGTCAGGAGGACGCCGACGGTCGTCTTGACCCACGTGAGGTTGCGGCGCTGCGGGGTGCTGATGGCGATTCCTGTCATGACAGCGCCTGCTTTCGCTGGACCTTCAGGTAGATCAGGCCGAAGACCAGGGCGGCGACGACGAGCAGGTTGCCGACGGCCGCGCCGGGGCCGAAGGCGGGCAGCAGGTTGCCGAAGCCGAGTTGGTAGGACCAGGTGGCGAACGTGGTGGACGAGTCGGCCGGGCCGCCCTTGGTCATGATCCAGATGATGTCGAAGACCTTGAGCGTGTAGACCAGGCCCAGCAGCAGCGTGATCGCGGACACCGGGCGCAGCAGCGGGAAGGTGATGCTCCAGAAGCGGCGCCAGGCGTTCGCCCCGTCCAGGGCGGCGGCCTCGTACAGGCTGGTGGGGATGGACTGCAGGCCGCTGTAGAGGACGACGAGATTGAAGGGGACGCCGATCCAGATGTTGGCGATGATCACAGAGGTCAGCGACCAGGAGGGTGAGGTCAGCCAGTTCACCGGGCCGATGCCGATGGCGTGCAGAAGGGCGTTGACGATGCCGGAGTCGCTGTTGAGCATCCACGACCAGGTGGACGCCGAGACGATCAGCGGCAGCAGCCAGGGCACGAGGAACAGGGCCCGCAGCGTGGCGGAGAGCCGGAAGTTCTGGTTGAAGAAGACCGCCAACGCGAGCCCGATGGCGTACTGGAAGACCAGACAGACGGCGGTGAAGACCGCGGTGTGCAGCAGGGCCGGGGCGAAGGTCGGATCGTCGAAGACCTTGCGGTAGTTGGCCAGTCCGGTGAAGGGCGCGTCGCCCTGGACGAACGAGCGGACGGTGTAGTTGCGCAGGCTCAGGTCGAGGTTGCGGTAGAGCGGATAGGCGTAGAAGAGAGCGAGGTAGAGGGTGACCGGGGCGAGGAAGGCCCAGGCTGCCCACTGCTGGGAGGTCGGACGGCGCCGGGCTCGGGCGTGGGCCCGGGCCGGGGCGGCGGTGGCCGCCCCGGCCCGGCTCCGCACCGGCCGGCGGTCCGGCACCTGTGTCGTGGATTTCATCGGCTGGCCGGCGTCCTCGACTACTTGACGGCGGACTGCGCCGAGCCGAGGGCGTCCTTCGGCGACGCCGACCCGCTGAGGGCGGACTGGACGGCCTTCCACAGCTGCTCGGATATCTTGGGGTACTTGGTGCCCAGGTCATCACTGGTGCGGCCCTTGGCGGCCTTGACCGCCTCGACCCACGGCTTCAGCTTGGCGTTCGCGGCCACCTGCTTGTCCTGGACCTCGGCGGTGGGGGCCACGTAGGACAGCGTCGTGTCCGTTTCGAGCAGGTTCTGGCTGTTGGTCAGGCAGGACACGAGCTTCTGGGAGGTGGCGTAGCGGCCGGTGTCCTTCTGGACCGGCATCGTGACGAACTCACCGCCTGTCGGGGCTTCCGAGGCGCCTCCCGTGGAGGCGGGGACGGGGATGACCCCGTAGTCGAAGCCGGCCTTGTCGGCGTTGCCGAGCTGCCAGGTGCCGTTCTCCGCGAACGCGTAGTCGCCGCTGGCGAACTCCTGCCAGCTGGTCGTCTGGGTGTTGTTGATCACCGAGTTGGGGGCGTAGCCCTTGTCCAGCCAGCCCTTCCAGAGCGACAGGGCGGAGGCCGCCTGGTCGGAGTCGAGCGCGGTCAGCTTGGCGCCCGAGCCCCAGAACCAGGGCAGGAACTGGAAGCTGCCCTCCTCGGTACCGATCGCGGAGAACGTGATGCCCTTCTTGCCCGCCGCCTTGACCTTCGCCAGGGCCGCCGTCAGCGACGTCCAGTCCTTGACCGAGGAGATGTCCACCCCGGCAGCCTTGAGGACCTTCTTGTTGTAGTAGAGGGCAAGGGTGTTGGCGCCGATCGGCGTGCCGTAGGTCTTCCCGCCCGACTGACCGGCCGCGAGCAGGTTCGGGCTGACCTTCGAGGTGTCCAGCTTGCTGTCGTCGGTAGTGGTGAGCACGCCCGCCTCGGCCAGCGTCGACACCACCGGATTGTCGACGATGAGGATGTCCGAGGAGTTGCCCTGCTGCGCCGCCAGCAGCGCCTTGTTCGTCAGGTCGCTGGTGTCGAAGGCGGTCCGCTTGATCTTCACGCCGGCCTCGGTACCGCAGCCGTCAAGCAGCTTCGCCCACTCCGAGCCCTTGGCGAACTGCGGGTACGGGTCCCAGATCGTGTACGTCTTGCTGTCCGCGGCCTTCGTGGAGGTACCGCTCGCGCCGGAGGAGCACGCGGTGGCGCCGGCGGTGACGGCGGCGACGGTCAGGACTGCGGCGGTGAGACGCCTTCTGCTGGTTCGCTTCATTGCGGGTTCCTCATGGGTGCTCGGCACGGGTGTGCCCTGGAATCGGCACAGGTGTGCCCTGGGAGGGCGGGGTCGGGGACTGCTGGGCTCAGGGCACGGTGAGTCGCGCCTTCGCCCGGAATCGGGTGCAGGGTGCAGGGTGCGGGGGGATGAGGAGGGCGGTCAGGGGTGCGCGGGGGCACCGAGATCGGGGGCGGCGCCGGCGGACCCGGGGCCGGGGGGCGCGGTGCTGGCTCGCAACGAGATCGGCGGCGCGAGCAGGTGGTGACGAGCAGGCGTGGCGGGATGGTTCAGCCGCTCCACGAGCAGTTCCACAGCGAGGCGGCCCATCTGTTCCGCTGGTACGTCCGCCGCGGTGAGCTGCGGGGTCACCGTCTCCGCCCACCTGCCGGCGACCACTCCGGTGACGGAGAAGTCGTGTGGCACCCGGCGGCCGGCCTGGGCCAGCCCCCGGTAGATGCCGCCCAGCGCGGCCTCGTTCAACGTGACCAGGGCAGTGGTCGCCGGGTCGTCGTGCAGGATCCGTTCCAGGCACGCCTGGCCCGAGGCGGCGTCGTCCCCGCAGCAGTACGTCCGGACGGTCAGCCCGCGTTCCGCCGCGGCCTTGGTGAAACCGTCCAGACCGCGGTGCGCGGACTCGTACCCGGCCCGCAGAAGCGGCTCGGGACGGTTGACGAAGGCGACCCGACGGTGACCGAGGTCGGCCAGGTGATGTACACAGGCCGCCGCCAGTGCCGTGTGGTCCAGGCCCACCCACCAGCTGCCCTGCGGGTTCGCGGTGCGGCCGATGGCGACCGAGGGGAATCCCACCTCGGTGAGGTGGTCGAGTCGGTCATCCTGCAGACGCATCTCCATCAGGATCGCGCCGTCGACCCTCCGCTCGCCCAGAAGCCGCTGGAACGAGCGGTCGCTGTCCATGCCGCTCGGCGAGAGCAGCACATCGTAGTCGTGGGCCGCGGCGGCCTCGGTGACGCTGCCGATGAAGTCCAGCTGCATGCCGGTGTAGTGGTTCCCGGCCGGCGGGAAGACCAGACCGATGGTGTTGGTCCGGCCGTTGGCCAAAGCCCGAGCACTCGCGTTGGGCTGGTAGCCCAGTTCGTCGATGACTCGCTGGATCTTGCGGCGGGTGTCCTCGGACACCGGGCGCTTGCCGCTCAGGGCATACGACACGGTGCTCCGCGAGACACCGGCCTTCTTGGCAATCTCACCGATGTTCACGGGGACTCCTCGCCGAAGACAGTCGAACCGGTTCGGTTCTACAGGTGAACCAAGCCGACCGATTACCGACCATCGAACCGGTTCGCGTGAAGTGAAGGTAGGAGCAAGCCGGACGGGTGTCAACGCCTCGCGGTCGATTTCTCGTAACGACCCGGAAACGTCGTCGAGCAGAGATGGGTGTCCGGATTGCCTCGGTAAGCACCCGCTTATCGGTTGGCTCGAGGTCGGATGTGAGGACCTGTGCACCCTGTCCGGGTCCGAACGGTCGGCCGCGCTCGTCCAGGTGACCCGTGTCGAGACTGTTGCCGGCCAGATTCCTCGATGCTAGGTTTCGTCGAACCGGTTCGATGAAATCGAGCGACAGACATGATCCCGTTCGAGACGACAACGACATGCACCGGGATGCCGATCAGTGCCCCTTCCTCCCTCTGTACTCGGCGACCGGATCGCGCGCTCGGACGGACCGGTTGGCCGGCGAAAGACCGCTGGACGATCCGGTACGGGGCGACATCGCGCGGGGCTCTCCGTAGTCGGCTGAGGATCGGGACGCTCGTGCGGCCGACGCCTTGAGGCGCCAAGTCCTAACTGTCCAGGGGTACTTGGCTACGTCGAAGTTCTGCGCCCGCTCCCAATTGCCGTGCGTTCCATGCCGAGCAGTGGATATAAAGACGGACGGCCGGGCGGGCGTTCCGAAGAGGGCCCCGTCGTCGAACGCGTCAGAGGTGGGTCGCAATGTTGTTGTGGAGGATGCGCAGATGGGTCACGGTGACCGCCGCGGCCGCCGCGCTCGGCATGGGAGGTGTGACAGCCGCGCACGCCGCGGATCAGCCGGAGGTCACCTATGCGGGGAGCGTGTCGGACGATCTCGGGATCCTGCAGATCAATGCCCGGTCCGGGGCCGACATCACGGGCATCACGGCACACCTGGTCTCGTACGCCTCGCAGACCGAAGTCGCCGAGATCGGGACCAAGGACTTCCGGCTCTTCTCCGGCACCCGTCAGGACGGCAACTGGCGTACCAAGAAGCCTTTGAAGCTTCCGGAGTTCGGCTCCTACCGCATCGATGTGGAGGTGACGGACGGCGAGGGCGGCCATGTGCTGAGTCGGTCCGCGGGGGACTTCGCCTACTTCGTCGTGGCGCAGTTCGGCGCGCTCACCGTCGACCGTACCGCCATCGACCGGGAACACCGTGACGTGCGGGTGGAGGGGACGCTGTACGGGCGGTGGCCGACCCGTCAGGTGAAGCCCCTCGTGGCACGTCAGGTCGAGATCAATGTCGACTACTCGACGCAGACCACTGTGACCACCGACGCCCAGGGTCACTTCACCGCCTCGGTGCGGCTCGACGCGGCCGCGCCCATCCAGGCCGTGTTCAGCATGGACGGTGGCACGCCGACGGTGCTTTACGGGGAGTCGGAGCCGGTTCAGATCGGTGTCGACCAGATTCCCACCCGTTTCACGTCCACGGTTGGTTCGACCGACATCGACTTCGGTCAGCCGGTCACGCTGAGCGTCAAGGTCGAGCAGAAGACCGCGGACGGCTGGGTGCCGCTGGCCGGGCAATCCGGGGGCGTCCTGTTCGGCCCCGACGACGCGCAGACCGACCTCGTGGGTCGCTTCACCACTGCTGACGACGGCACTTTCACGATGGCGTACACGCCGTGGCAGGGCGGCCGCTTCCAGCTCGCCCTGGACACCTCGGACGACCCGTTCCTCCAGGCCGGCACCGGCACGAGCGACGTCGTCCACGTGCACCGGGCGTCGGAGTTCACAGCCTTCACGGCCGCCCGCTCCGACACGGGACAGGTCCACACCGAGGGGCTCATCGACTTCCCCGACGGGTGGACGCCCGCCTCGATCAACGTCCACATCCAGTACTCGCCCGACGGCGTGAACTGGTCGACGCTCACCACGGTCGAGGCTTCCTGGGGCGGCAACGGCAACGATTTCGCCGCGGACCTCGACCACAGTGGCGCCGGCTACTACCGGGCCGTCTTCGACGCGGATGACAACTTCCAGTCGGCCACCTCGCAGACGGTCTTCGTGCCGGCGTCCGCCTAGGGCCGATGCCGCTCCCACACGCAGGGCGCTTCAGCCCGGCCAAGGCCGCCGGGTGCGACGCCGGGGAACCTGCCCCGCAGGCGGGGGCCCGGCGGTCCGCAGAGCGGGCGAACTGCCGGGCCCGGGCCCAGGGACCCGGGTCCGGCAGCGGGCGACACCGCGTCGCTGTTCCTCACAGGACGGCCTTGTACCCCTGCCAGCCCGTCGCGATCTTCGTACGGCCGCCGAACGACCCCTTGCCGTCACCACTGTTGCGGTACAGGTTGCCGCTGGTGTCGCGCGAGACGAGGTCCGTCCTGCCGTCGCCGGTGATGTCGCCGACGCCGACGACCGTGTTGTACGAGCCGCCCCAGCTGCCGAACACCTTCACGCGGGCCTTGAAAGTGCCGCTGCCGGTGCCGTCGTACCGGTACAGGTTGTTCGACGTGTCCTGGGCGAGGAGGTCGCCGATGCCGTCGCCGTTCAGGTCACCGGCCCCGACGACCTTCTTGTACGTCTTCCAGTTGTCGTACAGCTTCACGCGCGCCGACAACTTGCCCGTACTGGTGCCCTTGTACAGGTAGACCGTGCCGGTCGAGGCGTTGCGGGCGATCAGGTCCGGGCGACCGTCCCCGCTCACGTCACCCGGCGCGGTCAGCACGTCGTACTGGCCCCAGCCGGACGTGCCGAGTGAGGTGTACGGCGTCGAGGGCGTCGCCGCCTTGCCGCACGAGGGGCGGTAGGCGCGCAGAGCGCCGCTGCTCAGCCGGACCAGGACGTCGTTGCACCGGTCGCCGCTGAGGTCGCCGAACGGCACGAACTTCGCGGTGGTCGGCCAGCCGGTACCGGAGACCTGGCCGCCCAGCGTGCCCGTGCCGGTGCCGCGCTGGATGGTGAGGGTGCCGGAGGAGCTGAGGGTGAGGACGTCGCCGACGCCGTCGTTGCCCGCGTAGTCGCGCGGGGCCGCCGCTCCGGCCGTCACCGCGAGGTTGCCGGAGAGGCTGAGGGCGGCGCCCTGGCCGTCGGCGGGTTGGGCGGTGAGTGTCCAGGTGTAGGTGCCGTTGGGGACAAGGCGGCCCGTGGAGTCCTTGCCGTCCCAGGCGGCTGTCAGCAGACCACGGGCGGCGGAGCCGGTCACGGTACGCGCGGTGGCGCCGGACGCCTTGTGACGGACGGTCACCTTCCAGGAGGCGGCGGGCTTCGACAGCCACCAGGTGCCGGACCAGCTCGCGGCCCCGGGGGTGACTGTGGAGTCGATGGCAGACAGGGCGGACGCCGGAACGCCGGTGTTCACGAGGTGGACGCGCTGCTCGTCGTCGGCATAGGCGACACCGCCGCCGAAGCGGTCCACGGTCCAGCCGGTTCGCACCCCGCTGAACCCGGTTCCGTACCGGCCGAGTTCGGTCCAGTTGACGAGCTTGCGGCTCGGCAGGTCGGTGGAGGACCCGCTGGACGGCAGACCGCCGTGCAGGTCGATGAGCGTCAGCCCGCTGTCCGAGTCGGTGCCGCCGACGTGTTGGACGAGGTAACCGTCTCCGAGGAGGCTCCTGCCGGCCGGGGTGGTGGCGGTGAGCCTGGTCGTACGGTCGTAGACACCCGAGCCCTGGTCGTTGCCCCAGGCGTCCTCGCAGGTCCAGTACACCCAGCGGCCCACGGCCTGGAGGACCGACGGGGTGCAGCCGTTGCGGGTGGTGAAGGACTCCACGGCGGTGCCGGACGGGAGCCGGGTGGCCGTGACCTTGCCTCCCGTGGCTGCGCCGCTCCACAGGGTGTTGCCCCAGACGGCCGCGGCGACCCGGTCGCGCTTCTGTACGACCTTGCCCGCCGAGGCGTCGGGGAACTCGCCGATGTACTGCGTGCCGGAGGAGGCGCCGTCGACGACCGCGTACCGTCCGGAGAGATCCTTGAGCCTCGGGCTGTCGTCCCCCGTGTCGAGGGTGGGGCCCCAGGTGGTGTCACCATTGGTACGCAGCATGGTCAGACCGGACTCGGTGGCGTCGCGGCGGCCGTGGTGGCCGGTCCCGTCGGCGAACATCGGGATGCAGCGGGTGGCGCCGCCGGAGCAGTCGCCGTCCCACCCGCTGACCAGCCCGTCCACGGTGGTTCTGGCGACGCTCGGGGTGCCGCTCGTGGTGAGCCAGGTGCTGCGATAGGCCCCGAGGATCGTGTTGGGCGCGTACAACGTGCTGTTGTCGGCCGTGGTGAGGATGCCGCTGCCGAGCGAGAGGCCGTTGATCTGCGCGGGCATCGGCTGCACGGCGGTCAGGCGGCTGCGGGTGACCGAGCCGTCGGCGGTGGGGGCGATTCGGTACACGCCCCAGTCGAGGTCGCCCTGCTCGACGTACTGCGCGGCGCCCGCCACGAGGACGGAGCCGTCCGGCGCCTGGACGATCTGATGGGCGGCCGGGTCCATGACCTTGGTCATGTCGGTGTCCGTGCCGTCGGACGTGAGGGCCCACAGCGGCTGGCCCCGGTACTTGTTGTCGCCGGGCGACACCGGTTCGACACCGAGCAGCTTGTCGCCGACGATCCCGTAGGCGGCTTGGTAGGACAGGGCGCCTGTGTCGAAGGTACGGGGCGCGGCGGACAGTTCGTCGCGGTCGTACACGTCCGCTTTGCCGCGCCCACTGCGCAGCCGCACCACCGAGTCGGCACCCAGCCGGAAGCCGGTCACCTCCCAGCCTTCCTCCGGGTTGACCCGGTCGGGCAACGCGCTGAGCGCGCCGGTGGCGAGGTCGACGATGCCCCAGTGGCCCCAGTTCTCCTCGCTGTCGCCGGTGTTGTAGCGGAGGATGACGGACCGGGCGTCGCCGTCCTCGACCACCACGTCGGACGCGCCCTCCGGCAGCCCGGTCACGGGCGTCTCAGCGACCCCGCCCCCGTCCTGGACGCGCCACAGCTGGTAGGCGTTCGGGTTTCCGCTGACGCCGCTGGTGCTGGTGAGGACGGTGCTGCCGAAGGTGCCTCGGTAGGTGTGGTAGTCGGGCACGGGTACCACGGCGGTGCTGCCCGAGGTGCCCGCGCCCTGGAGGAGGGTGACTTGTGAGTCCTCCTCCGAGTACAGGGCGACGGTGTCGGACCCGTCCCCGTAGTAGCCGGGCTGGAAGGACGCGGCCTCACGGAAGTAGCCGCTGTCGATGTCGTACCGCACCGGGAGGTCCAGCCGCTTCTCCAGGGCGGTTGTGGTTCCGGTGGCGTAGTCCGTCCACAGGAACCGGTCGTCGCCCTCTTGGGCCCAAAGGAATCCGCTGGTCCCCGCGTTGAGGATTTGCGTGGCCCTGGGGACGGCGCGCGGGGCGGCAGGCAGCACGACCTCGTCGGCCGCGGCTGCCGACAGCGGAGCGGCTGCCGCCGAGGACGGCACAGCGGCGAGCGGAAGGCCGAGACTCAGTGCCGTCGCCAGGACGGCGGCGGTACGTGTCGCCGATGGGCCGAGGCGTGCTGAGCGTGAACCATGAGCCGGTCTGTGTCGGCGTCGGCCGAGTCGAGCCACCGTTCCTCCTGAAGGCAAGAAGAAGGCATGGCGGGACGTATGGCAACGCCTTGGCACTTCCCCCGGCCCCCCGGCCGCTCCCCCCACGCGCGTGACGGGAGCCTAACAGCATGTCCATGACTGGCCGTCGCGAGCCGTTGGTTCCCCGCTGTTCCCCGCTCGATCTGGTGCGGTTGTGGTGCGGCGCGCTCCGGTCTCGTCGACACCGGTCCCTGCCCCCTCCGGGCGAACGCTGGGAGGGCCACACCACCGGCAGGTCTTGCCCGAGCTTGCCCGGCGTGCTCCCCGAGCGTCGGCCCCGGCAGGTCGACCACCACAGCGATGTTAACACTTGCATTAACATTGTGGCCGCGGCTCAAGGGAAGTGGTTCTCGTCGGGGAGGACTGGGACAGCTCTGAACAGGTAGAAGACGCTATCGACATGTTGGCGGCAACGGGCCCGACGCTCGGCTGTCCGCTGGTGGATCGGATCAAGGGTGCTGAGAACCATCACCTGAAAGAGTTGAGGCCGGGATCATCCGGGAGCAGTGAGATCCGCATCCTCTTCGCCTTCGATCCGGTGCGCCGGGCAGTACTGCTGGTGGCCGGCGACAAAGCCGGAAACTGGCAGTGCTGGTACGACATCAACATTCCGCTTGCTGAGGAGCGGTACCAGGCGCATCTGGCCGATCTTGAAACTAGGGAGTACGAATGAGCACCGTGAGCTGGGAGGAGACCAAGCGCAAGGCGCGCGAGCGGCGTGCGGCCTCGGGGTTGCCGGTGCGGTCGCCTCAGGAGAAGCAAGCGGCCATGGACCGGCTGACCGCCGAAGTGCGCGCTCACAAGCTCGCGGAGGTCAGGCGTGAGCAGGCGTTGACTCAGCGCCAAGTGGCCGCGTCAATGGGGGTCTCGGCACCTCGGGTCTCCGCCATCGAGAACGGTGAGCTGGATCGCGCGGAGGTCGCGACCCTCCGGGCCTACGTGGAGGCGCTCGGCGGTCGACTGCGCGTAGTCGCAGACTTTGGGGACGCGGAGTACACCGTCGCCTGAGGCGCGCGCCAGAGCTCTCGTCAACCAGTAAGGCCCAGGTCGCCGACCTGGGCCTTCTCCACCGAGCGGGTGACGAGAATCGAACTCGCGCTCTCAGCTTGGGAAGCTGCGTGCTTTCGTGGCCCGCTCGTGCGCTGACCTGGGCGAACGGCCTGGGCGCTGCCCCGGCGACCTCGCCACCTTTCACCGTGATTCCCCGTTGTTCCCCGCTCGATCTGGTGCGGCTGTGGTGCAGCTGCCATGTCTCGTGCGTGTCAGAACGTCGACCATTCTTCGCCGGGAACACAGTCCCAACTGTTCTCAGCCCACTCGCGGGTGAGGAAGAGCGGCCGGGTGAGGACGATGTCGCCTGCTCGTTGAGCGCGCACGATGAGTCCGAGGTCCCCCCGAGCCCGGATCTGCCGCGTGCGTGTAGATGAGGTCGAATTCATCGACTTCCGCGTGCTTGCACAACCATTCCTCGGTCTCGGACGGCACGCGGGCGACGAGAGCAGTGCCGTCCAGCATGACCTGCGGGCCGGCAAGAGCATCGACGGCTACGCAGGCCAGGGTCTGCCCCGGCGCGTAGTAGACGGTCACCTTGGGCCTGGTGAACTGCGACGCGACGAGTTCGTAGTCGCCTGACGAACGCTGGAGAAGGCGACGGGCCGAGGGCTTGCTTCCGAGGACTGCACTCACGTCGTCGGGAGCCATCCCGAAGTGAAGGGGCCCCACACTGACCTGCGGCACAAAGACCCACTGCGTCCACTCGCTGTCCCTCTTCACGTCCCAGATACCCACCGATGCCCCCGGAGCTCGCCGACCGCTGCTCGGCCCCGGGCTGGTCCAGGAGCCGGGTGGCAGCGTAGCTGGCATGGCGTGCACGCTTTCCAACTGTGTTGGTGGGGTCCTGGTTGTCGTTCAGGACGGTTCACCTGGGTTCATTGGCGGTTGGCCATTGGTGTGAGGATGACTCCAGGTCTCGCCTGAACGGCCGTGAACGGGGCTGAATGAGACGGAAACTGAGACGACTGTGCGGCGCCTTGGTACTGCTCACGGACTTGCTGTCGCGTCGTCGAAGTAGCCAAGGAGTTCGCCGCAAGGGGTCCAGCGGTCCCGAGGGATGACGCCGCGGGCGTCGGCTTCGATACAGGCGCTTGGGGTGGGCAGGTTCGACAGGCCGTCCTCGATGACGCTGTCTGGGACAGTCTCAGAGACATCAGGCAGCTCCATGGTTGTCTCTGTAACGGTGACGGTTGGTGTCGGGTGGGGCTCATCGTCCGAAAGGCCGAGGACGAACGAGATGCCGCCGAGGAACATGACGCACGCCAGGGCAGCAAGGAACAGCCACCAGACGGCAACGAGCAGGCTGGGTTCCGCTGACGGCCGACGAGTCACCACGGCTCATCATCTCGCTCGTAGGCGGTCTGCGTGGTGGTTTCAGCAGCTCATGATGGCTGGCCCGAGCAGTTGGGGGCTCATGAGCCCTGAGCTTGGGCAGCTAAGGGCATCTAGGGCTCGCTGCGGGCCTGACCTGCGGCGGACCGGCGTCGGCGCCTGGTGAGCGATCGGCTGGTTCCCCGGTAGTCCCCGTAGGTCCCCGCACGATCTGGCACAGGTTTGGCACGGGCACCGTTGCCAGGATCGCCCCCGCCGGTCGTCCTCGCACAGCCCAGGTGAAGGAGCAAGGAGAAACCTTGCTCCTTCTGCCAGCTCGGGTGGCCAGGTCAGACCTTTGGAAATCTCATGGCACAACGCCACAAGTGCCGGGGATGATGCTGAGGTGACAGAACCGGACCCCGGCGAAGCCTTGATTCGCCTTGAGAACTTGATCTCGGAAGACCTTCACGAACTTATCGACCCCGCCAATCGCGCATCGTTGATCGGATGGGGACTCTTCTTCACCGTCGTTCATCAGATCAGGGCCGTGCTCTTGTTGCACCGCGCCGGCGCCTGTGGGGCCGCGAGCCCGAATCGACGCAGTGCTCTGGAGCACACCGTCACGCTTCGTTGGTGTGTAGATCAGGGTGACCGCATAGGCGACATCTACAACCGTAAGTTGGGGATGGACCAAATCCAACTCGCGAAGGCTATTCGATCAGATGGCACAGCCGATCGATATCAGGAAGCCTACCAATTCATGGCAGATACGGTTAAGACTGTCAAGGAATCGATCGCGCCGGACCCAAATGAGCGGTTGGCAAAGATCGAGCATCTAATGAAGAATTATGGGCTCACCAGGGAGTGGAGCTACTACACGGTCGAGTCTCGTTTTACACATCCCACCCTGACTGGAACGCAGATGTTTTTCCAAGAGGATGGTGACGCATTCCGGGTCAGTCAAATGCCGATCCACGAGGAGCTCGTCTCCTGCCCGCTTTTCTGTCTATGGATTTTTCACACGGCTATGCTGTGCTTCAACGAACTGTTGAGGGGGAAGCCGTGGGCTTCGGAGCTTGAGAAGGTCGCCAATGAGTACGGTTTCATGACTACTCTGCCCACGTGGCAGGGCCCTGGAGACGGAGCGAGTACCGGCGACACTGGCTCTTTAGAGACTTGATTAGGCTGAATCTCCTGGGGTGACCGATTATGAAGAGGAAGCATCTATGGCGGGAACGAACCCGGATATCGGTGAGCTGGCTCTAGCTTTTGAAGAGATGGCGCAATACCCGATCTCTGGAGAAGTGGTAATCAAGTACCGAGATGGTCGGGCAGTGCAAGCGCGTCTGAGCGATGGTGATGGCGAAAGTACACTTAGGGAAATCGCGTACAACTTTTCCAGTGGCGTGATCCGATTCGAATCCGTCAGGGGTGGTCGATTCGAGGTGGATCCAGAGGTTGTGGTTGCGAGATCCGAATTCCGTCCTATCGTGTACCTGGATCAATGCCACTGGAGCACTCTGTCTAATTCGATTTTTGAGCCTGCGCGCATCAGAAATGAGCGTGATCGCGATGCCGCAGCCGAGTTGCTTGATTTGGCGGAACGCGGAAAGGTAATCATCCCGGTATCTTCTGCACATACGCTGGAAACGTCCGCACTCTTTGACGTGAGGCGCCAAAACCTGGCATCCACCATTCTCAGACTATCGCGGGGTTGGCAGATGCGTAGCCCAATCGTAGTTCGAATGCACGAGATGGCCAGCGTCTTGGGGCGCAAGCTCGCCGTCTCCTCATTCGTGCCCGAAACGGATGTTTTCAGTTTGGCTGCCGGGGCTATGGATACGAATAGGCGTGTTTCGGATGCATCTGGGCTCCCACCCGGTTTGGCCGCGCTTTTCGACAGGATGACATCTTTTTCTGCGATCTACGACGTGCTTATGAATCCAGCAAGGATTCCTTCTCCAAAGCCTGGTTGGCATGAGCACTATCAAAAAATAGCTCGCGACCCAGAATTCCAGGCTCGGACGCCTAAGCAGAAGATTATTGATGGTCGTGCACTGGCGATTGCGGATGTGGCACCGGAAGCCCTCGCTGTTGCCCAATCGCTCGGCATAGACTCCTTGGAGCAGGTTTCGATTGTGCTTTACGAGGAGTTTTCCTCCATGCCGTTCATGCGCCTGTACGGGGATGCCATTGGCCACCGTCTGGCGATTCGCGCAAACTGGGAGCCGAATGATCTAGTAGATATGCTGTACTTGGGATGTGCTGCAGCGTATGCCGATGTCGTTGTTGCAGAACGAACTGCTACGAACTATTTGCAAAGGGCCTGGGGGAATAGAGATTCGGAGTGTCCAGTGGTCGCCAAACTCCCGGATGCGGTTGATCGCCTCTCTCAATTGCTGACGTGACACGTTGAGGTCATACTTTCAGCTTGTTTAAACCGGGCAGCTCGGGCAACCTTAGGCTGGCGGAGTCTCGATGCGTACTCGTCCGCAGGAATTGGCCGATCTGACCCCGCCTAGGTAATCAATTGACTTTAGGCTGGCGGATCTTCGTGAGGAGTTCGGTCATTCCTTGAGATTGCAGTTCTCGCCAGTCCTTCACTTGCGTCTGAGGAGATTCCATCTCATCATAAATGCGCTCACAAGTCGCGACCGTCTCTTCGGTAATGTAGATCAGACCAGGCCAGGCATTGACAGTGATCGGGAGTTCGTCATCCAAAGCCCAGTGAAATACAGGCCACCGATTGAACCTCGCGAAGTTTAGAGCCTCTTTCATCTGCGACAGGCGTGCCAAGATGTGAGATATGACGGCACTGTGGCCTGGCGGCAGATTCAGGAACCCGGATGGTCCAACATATTGAGCAATCCGTTTGTCACGCTCTTCTTCCGTCAAGTCCCAGATGGAATGGAACTTGTTCTCTAGAGCCGTGATTCGCTCCTGCAGTCCTTTCACCTTCATTGCAGCTACCTCATCGGCTGTATTGTGACGAAAGTCGACAAGGCTAGTCAGAGTAAGGTTTGTATTCCTTGCGGCACGGATCGCTCCCGCTTGAAAACCATTTTCGGCGAACACCAAGCCGCGATCTGCCCCCACATCGGCGACAATTGCAGAGAAAGTGAGGATTCGCTCTTTCGGTACCGCCCGTTTCCACTTCTTGCATTCGACGATCCACAACTGTGCGATGCCTGCTGATGTAATTCTCGCAGTCACGTCAATATCGTGTGCGGCCCTGACGCCCGTGACCCTCTCCTCGACCGCCGTGGTGAAACCGAGTTCGGATAGCATTTCTGCGACTTCATGCTGGTACTGCTGCCATTCAGGCCGCTTAACGGTCAACGTAGGTTTCCTCGTGATTCGAGTCGGGTACGACCGCACTTCCTTGCGAAATATCCAGGCTCACCGTCGACCATCGAAATTTGAGGGAGTATCAGGTGTCTAGGAAATCCCATTGCTCGCCAAGTACCCAGCGCAGCGCCGAAAGCTTCCCGTGCATGAAACCCCATTCCCAATCAGTTACGGGTGGGAGCTCATCTTTTCCATATTTAGCCTCAATGCGATCTCTCGCAGAGATAATTGTCTGCCTTAGAGTGTCCGGTAGGATTGGGTTCATGTGTCCCGTTTCCGTATCCCTCATCAGGCTTCGGCCGTACCAGATCTTATCGAAGTACTCCTGCTCTGCGGCAAGGATGTCCGTCAAAGAGCGAGTCTCAGACGCATTTTGAATAAACTCCACCTCTTCGGCCTCGTCGAGGTAGTCACTCCCTAGCTTTTCTCCCAGAATTGTGATGAGTCCGTCCACATCGTAGATGTAGTGGGAATTATCGGGACGGAAGATCCCCGCGATGTCCGGGTGTGGCTGCCGACGGTCACCTTTTGGGATTGAGAAGTCGGTATAGTTTGAGGTTGCGAAGATATATTGATCTCGCGAGCTTCCAAGCCTAACGGCAGAAGCGAACTGTTCAATAATCAGTGCGTCCGCAATGCTGTTCTTGCTCTCCAGGTGAAGAGGTGCCCGCCTTTCCAGACCGCGCTTTACAACCGCTGCATATTCAGAATCACTCGGCTGCAATGATGTTCCAGAGCGCAACAAGTCAGAGATCTCAGAAAAGTTCTGCAGAGAACGCGTACTGACGTGCGGGATCTGGTGAGCCATCTCTGCGATCCACTGTTGCGCTGCATCATTCCCGTAATCGTGCAAATCCTGGCGCAGAAGCCTAAATCGCTCGCGCACGCTGCTAGACGTAGCCGCTTCTGCGCGAGGTCGATTTCGCTCGAATTCATCCAAGATTACGGAAGGGGCCAGGATCTCTAGCTTCCTCTGGAAAGACAAGACCCTTAAAGGAACGATGATCCGCTGACCATCTCGGCGTTTCGCGATGTTTAGCCAGACCGACGTGTCAATGAGTAAAACCAGCATAAGAGGATGGTACGGAGATCCTGAGGCTTCCGTGGTGCATTTGGGTACTGAACTTGATCGGGTGATGTCGGGGCCGTTCGCCTGCCAGGTGCTGGGCAGCTCCGGAAGTTCTGGCCTGGGAGATACGCACCGGGCGGCGGCTTGACCGAACCTGAGAAGGGCCGCGCGGGAGCGGATCCCGCTGGAGGCAGTTCACTGCGAGGGCGCGGAGAAGAACCCGGAGATTCGTTGCCGCGTTGCGGGTGAGAGGCGGTCCGTTGAACGCTGGCGTCGGCAGCGGCGGGAGCTGGGTGCTCGCGGCAGGAGGGACGCTCGTCCGGGCGATGGGTGATGCCGGCCTGGCGGGGGCGTGTGAGACTCGGAGTTGGTCGCAGGAGTTGTCACGGCGTTATCGAGTGGCGAGAGGAGAAGGCGGATGGGTGCGGATTCGGCCCCTGAAGTCCATCCCGTCGCGCAGGGGGCTGTAGTCCTCGCTAGCTTCGAGAACCGTCATGTCGCCGAGCGGATGCTGGCCTCACTGGGACGGGAGTTCCGGAAGAAGGCCCGCAAGGGTCACGTGGCCGCCGTCGTGATCAGCGGCAACAAGGACGGTTCGCTGAAGGTCACCCAGTCCCGAGTGCTGACGGGTGCGGGCATTGCGGACGCCCTCCTCCGCATCTCTTTGTCGTGGATGGTCGGGTTTATGGGCACGGTGTCGATACTGAGAGGCGCCAAAAGGGGCGGTCATGCCGGCCATGTGCACGAGGGACACGTTGGATCGGATGAACAAGCCGCCCACAGGATTCTCGCTCAGGCCGGCCCGACCGCAGCCATCATCCTGGTTGGTTGCCAGGATGGGGAAACACGAAAGACAGTGGCCGCGCGAGCGGCCGACCGGGCCATCGCCAGCTGGGACGGCACACGCTCGCAGTTCCTGGCCGACCTCGAGCCGGGCAGCGAGCACGACTGGGTGCGCGCCGCTCTCGGCGAGCCCTCAAGCACGGAAAACTGACATCGACCGCCGCATAGACGAGGCGTGCCCCGTCAGGTTTTGAGCGTCCCGGTCCAGTGAAATGCGGCTACGCGCGGTGGCAGGATGACGAGCATTTTGACCAGCGCCGCCAAGACGCGCGAACCAGGGCCGGCAGGGGGTGCCCCGACGCTTAAGGGAACGTCTTGGTCCATGGCTGAGGAGAGACGACGATGGCGACCTTGGGTGATCCCACCCCCCGGCAGCGCCGCTCCCTCTTCCTGCGCACGGGGCTGCGCGCGCTGGTGACTGCCATGCTGCTGGTCGTGTTGTACTACGTCTTGCCGATGAAGAGCGTTCTGGATACGCACACGGTGCTGCTGCTGGTCCTGTGCCTGGCTGTCTTTGTCGCCGTTCTGGCCTGGCGGATTCGGGGGATCACCCGTTCGCACTACCCTGGCCTGCGGGCGATCGAGACACTCGCCGTGGCGGTGCCGTTGTACATCCTCGCGTTCGCCGCCACGTACTTCCTCACGGAGCAGGCGGACGGTTCCTACTTCACCCAGCCGATGACACGCACCGGCGCTTTGTACTTCAGCGTCACAGTGTTCTCAACTGTCGGCTTTGGCGACATCGCCCCCAAGACCGACGCCGCCCGGCTGGTCGTGACCGCACAGATGCTCCTGGACCTCCTCCTGCTCGGTTTCGGGGTCAGAGTCTTCGTCAGCGCGGTAAACCTCGGAAGACAGCGACGTGCACAGGACAAGCCAGATGACTCTGCGCACGCCGGATGACCGGGGTACCGCGGCGGGCCCCGTGGGGACGCCGCGACCTGGACTGAGTGCAGATCCCGGCCGGTTCACACGATCGACGGACGATCAGTTCCGGTGATCATCTCCCCCGGGCGGCGCGGGCACACCCACCCAGCCCAGGTCAGCCCTCCCACCAGCTCATTCAGGATGGATCTTGCTCAATTCGGACGACAGCATGGCGCGGCTACTTGAACTTGATCGGGTGATGTAGGAGCCGTTCGCGTGACAGCCCTCCCTCGGTTTCGGTAGCCCTGGATCGTGAGGTACGCGCAGGGCGGCGGTTTGACCGACGCCGAGAGGGCCGTGCGGGAGCGAATCCGGCTACAGGCGGTGGAACGCTTCGAGGGCGAGGAGAAGACCCGGGACATCGCTGCCGCGCTGCGGGTGTCGGAGCGGTCGGTGGAGCGGTGGCGTCGGCAGTGGCGCGAGCGCGGCGAGGCAGGGGTGCTGTCGAAGGGATCACCAGGGCGCCCGAGGCTCGTTGAGCAGCAGATCGCCAGGTTGGAGCGGGAGTTGGAGCGCGGCCCGCTGGCCCACGGCTGGGTGGATCAGCGGTGGACGCTGGCGAGGGTGAAGACGCTGATCGGCCGGCTATTCCACGTGTCCTACACGGTCGAGGGCACGTGGCGTCTGCTGAAGCGGCACCGTTGGTCGTGGCAGCAACCCGCTCGCCGGGCGATCGAGCGCGACGACGCGGCGGTGGAACTCTGGAAGAAGGAGGTGTGGCCGCGGGTAAAAGCGTCGCGGCGGCGTGCAACGGCTGGATCGTCTTCGAGGACGAAGCCGGACAGTCGATGACGCCGCCACGCGCCAGGACCTGGGGCCGTATCGGGCACACACCGGTCGTCCGCGTGCGCGGCCGGGGCTCCGGTCGGGTCTCGATGGCCGGCGTGGCGTGCTACAGACCAGGCGAACGGTCCCGGCTGATCTACGCAATCCGCGCGTACCGGGGCCGCAAGGGCGAGCCGAAGGGCTTCGTCTGGCGCGACTTCCGCGATCTCATCGTCCGCGCCCGCCTCCAGCTCGGCGGCCCCATCGTGCTCGTCTGGGACAACGCCCGCATCCACCTCGTGCCACCGCTAAAAGCGTTCTTCGAGGCCAACGCCCACTGGCTGACTGTCTTCCAATTACCCACCTACGCACCAGACCTCAACCCCCAGGAAGGCGTCTGGTCGCTGGTCAAGCGCGACATCGGCAACCTCGCCGCTGCCAACCTCGATCAGCTGACGCGAGCCGTCAAACGCAAGCTCAAGATGATCCAGTACCGCCCACAGCTCATCGACGGTTGCCTCACCGGGACCGACCTGTCCATAAGCGACTGACCGACATCACCCAATCAAGTTCAGTAGCTTCTTCCTTGACGTGGAGGACCCGCCGCAACCGCATACGTGAGCTGAGGTCGGTGGAGCGGCTTTGGGGTGGCGCTGCTTTGGCGCGAGTGATCATGGCCCCGTAAGCTTCCGGCGCGTCGGGCAGTCTGTGGACCTGCCCGGTAAAGCACGACGTAGGGGCCATGATCTTCGAGGCTCGCGCCAAAGTGGCTCCGTAAAGCCGTGGAGCCGACCGCCCCAGCCACGACGTCCCCCTTCTCTGGCATCAGGCGGCAGCATGCTCTGAGCGCGGTACGGGCGCCGGCCGGGCTGGAGCGGGGCGGAGACAGGAGCGCAGGCCCGGCCGGGGGCCGTACCGCGCGCGGGGAGCGGAGCGAGCCGCCTTGAATCAGTAGAGAAAGTTGTAACTCAGTCTGCGGCGTGGGCCTGTTGGGTCTCTGTCTGAGAGGGCTTGACGGGCTTGGCGTCGGCTCGGAACTCGTCAAGGAGCTCGAAGAACATCTCCATGGCGGGCCTGCCGGACCGCTCTGCTTCACGTTCGATCTCTGCGGCCCAGCCGAGGGAGGAAGGGCGGCCTTGGCGCTGACATAGCCACTCGGAGAAGTGGTTCTGGCTGCCTGGCGTCCAGAAATCGAACGGCTCGGCAATGTCGTGGATGCCTAGCGCGACGCGGTAGCCGGTGAGCATGGAGTCGAGGTGCTGCAAGGAGTTGTTGCGGACCCACATGCCAGGACGGAGTCGTACTTCCTCCAGGAAGTCGTACACGTCGGTGAGATCTTCGATGCGCCTGGGTTTGCGTATCGTCCCGGGTACGTCTGAGTCGGTCATGCAGGCACTCTATTGAGGAGCAGAGGTCGGTGGAGCGGCTTTGGGGTGGCGCTGCTTTGGCGCGAGTGATCATGGCCCCGTAAGCTTCCGGCGCGTCGGGCAGTCTGTGGACCTGCCCGGCTGGGCAGTCCTCCGAGAAGGCCGCGCTGATCTACCAGCACTCCGACGAGGAGCGGCAGCGAGACGTCGCCTCCGGCCTTGACGACATGGTCCGTGCCGAGCGTGCGAAGCACCACAAGCAGCAGGACGACCGCCCCGTGCACCACAAGGAGAAGTCCACCGGAAGCTAGCCGAGTCCTTATGGTGCGGTTGTGGTGCGTAACCCGCCCACCGGTCTAGACAACAAAGAACCCCCGGGCCTCTGGCCTGGGGGTTTCACATGGAGCGGGTGACGAGAATCGAACTCGCGCTCTCAGCTTGGGAAGCTGATGTTCTACCATTAAACTACACCCGCGTAAGACGCCGGACGGAACCCGTCCGAACGCAACGTCACCTTACCTCATCCCAGGCCCCCGGCGCTGAAGCCGTGGGGCCCGAGTGTGTTCGCGGGGTGGGACGGGGGCTGCGGGGCACGGGAGTTGGGGCGTACGGTGGTGGGGTGGCAGAGGGTCCGCGCGGGACCGGAGTGCCGCCTGGAGGGCCGTCCCGCCCATCCCGTAATGTGGCTTTTGTCGTCAGGCGAGTAGCAGCCGGACGCGGCTCTTGGGGAAGGGACTCTAGGACTTGATGGAGCGCACCGTCGTCCGTTGTGCCGATGGGCACGTGTTCAGTACCGCTTCGTTCCCGATGCAGCAGGCCGAGCGCCTCGGTCCCGGACGGCTCGTCCGGTGTCCTCGCTGTGCCCGGCTTCGCAGCGTCGTTCCGGTGGCCTTGGAGAAGCACTGAAGAGAAGCGGTGGAGATCGGTAGCAGGCGCGCGGGTCCGTCCGATGGTGGTCGGTCCGCGCGCCTTGCGTATCCTCGGGGCGTGCTTCTCTCAGACAAGGACATCCGGGCCGAGATCGACGCCGGGCGGGTACGGATCGATCCCTACGACGAATCCATGGTGCAGCCGTCCAGCATCGACGTGCGCCTCGATCGCTTCTTCCGGGTGTTCGAGAACCACCGCTACCCCCACATCGACCCCGCGGTCGAGCAGGCCGACCTCACGCGGCTCGTGGAGCCGGAGGGTGACGAGCCGTTCATCCTGCACCCCGGGGAGTTCGTCCTCGCCTCCACGTACGAGGTCATCACGCTCCCCGACGACCTCGCCTCCCGCCTGGAGGGCAAGTCCTCCCTCGGCCGGCTCGGACTCGTCACCCACTCCACGGCCGGCTTCATCGACCCCGGCTTCAGCGGCCACGTGACCCTCGAACTCTCCAACCTGGCCACGCTCCCCATCAAGCTCTGGCCGGGTATGAAGATCGGCCAGTTGTGCATGTTCCGGCTCTCCTCGCCGGCCGAGTTCCCCTACGGCAGCGAGCGCTACGGCTCCCGCTACCAGGGCCAGCGCGGACCCACCGCCTCCCGGTCCTTCCTCAACTTCCACCGGACCCGGGTATGAGCGGCGCGGACGCGCGGGAGGACCTCACCTACGAGGCGTTCGGCACCGCCGTGCGCGAGCTCGCGCAGACCATCGCCGACGACGGCTACGAGCCCGACGTGGTGCTCTCCATCGCCCGCGGCGGAGTCTTCGTCGCCGGGGGTCTCGCGTACGCCCTCGACTGCAAGAACATCCACCTGGTGAACGTCGAGTTCTACACCGGCGTGGGGACCACCCTGGAGATGCCGGTCATGCTGGCCCCCGTCCCCAACGCCATCGACTTCTCCGACAAGAAAGTCCTCATCACCGACGATGTCGCCGACACCGGCAAGACGCTCAAACTGGTCCGCGACTTCTGTCTCGACGCCGTCGCCGAGGTCCGCTCCGCGGTCATCTACGAGAAGTCGCAGTCCCTGGTGAAGTGCGAGTACGTCTGGAAGCGCACGGACGACTGGATCAACTTCCCGTGGAGCGTTCTGCCTCCGGTGCACAGGTCGGGCGAGGCGCCCAAGGAGAACCGGGAAGCGGTCTGAGCCGGGAGTTCTCCGACCGGTCCGGCCGTGGGATCAGGTGAGCCGGCCCGCCTCGTGCAGCGCGTCGAAGGCCATCGCGTCGACCGCCGAGACACGGTCCCGGTCGGTATGGCGGAACCATGCCTTCTCGGCGATCTCCCGTGACGGGGTCAGCTCACCGCGGTGATCGGCGGTGTAGCAGATCATCCGGAAGGGGCCGTGCTCCGGATGGCCCTCGCCGATCTCGAACGTGCCGAAGTGCACCATGGAAGCGGGGTCGATCGCCGCCCGCAGTTCCTCGTCGATCTCCCGCACCAGGGTCTCGCTGTCGGACTCGCCAGGTTCGCGATGACCGCCCGGGAAGTAGAAGCGGTCTCTGCCGTGACTGCGCGTCACCAACACCCGGCCGTCCCGCACCAGGACCCACGCCACCTTCTCCGGTACGCCGTTGCCACTCGTCATGGCCCGGGACCGTACCGGAGGGCATCGTGCGGCGTGCGGCTAGAACGTCCCCAGCTTCACGATCGACAGCAGTGCGATCAGCTGGATCGCGGAGGCGCCGAGTGCCTTCGGCCACGGCAGGTCGTGGGACCTGGACACCATCAGGGTGAGCAGAGCGCCGGCCGCCACCCAGGTCGCCCAGCCGAGGAGCTGGACGAAGGAGGCGTCGCCGCCGAAGAACATGGCCACGATCAGACGGGGGGCGTCGGTCAGGGACATGATCAGCATGGAGAGGCCGACCGTGGGCTGCCACGCGCCGTCGCCGCCGAGCTGGCGGGCCAGGGCGTGGGTGACGACGCCGAGGACGAAGGCGGACAGGACCATGGCGACCGCTGTCGTCAGGACGATCGGGATCGCGTTCGACAGCGTGGCGTTGATCGCGTCCTGTCGGGCGCCCTCGAAGCCGAAGACCGCGAGGAGGCCGTACAGGAAGGTCACGATGAGGGCCGGGCCCCACATCGTGTAGTCGCGCATCTGCAGGAAGGTCTGCTTGGGGGAGAGCAGGATGCCCTTCAGGAGTTCCTTCCAGTGCAGGCGGGGGCCCACGGGGCCCGCCGGGGCCGAGCCCGCGCGGTAGGTGCCGCCCTGGTTGTAGGGGTCCTCGCCGACGGAGAACGCCTGGGTGTGGCCCGGGTTGTTCGCCGCGTACGGGTCATGGCCGCCCTGTGGGGCGCCGCTGCCGTCGCCGAAGTACTCCGGCTCGTCGTAACCCCCGCCCCCGCCCTGGGTCCACTGGCCCGGGTGGGGCTGCGGCGCGGGGGGATAGCCGTACGGCTGTCCCTGGGGCGCCTGCTGCCCGTACGGAGGTTGTTGCGGTCGCGTGTGAGGAGCGCCGTTGTCCCGGCCGCGTCCGATCCTGAATCCAGCCACGTCTTCGAACGTACCTGGTCCCGGGGAGTGACGTGTGCGGCCCGGCGTTTCGGGGACGGCTTTGCTGCTGAGCTGTGACATCCCTTAAGGGAGGTCTCGTCCGTCCCCTACGGGGTTTCCGTGCGGAACGCCGACGTCGAGAGCGTGACCGCCGGCTCGGCGCTCACGAGCCCCTTCTTCGTGCCGGGGTAGACCGCGACGGTGTCCTTCGTCCCGCTCCGGTACGTCCGCACCGCCAGGTCCGCCCGGCCGTCGCCGTCGAAGTCGCCGACCGCGACCAACCGGGTGGTGCCGGTGGCGGGGGGTTCGACGGTGACCGTCGCCTTGGTGGAGGGGCCCCTCGTACGGCCCTGGAGGACGCGCAGGCGCGAGCCGCTGGAGATCTCGACCTGCGGCCCTTCATCCACCCGGCCTCCGCCTCCGTGACCGGGACCGTCGGCGGGAGGGCCGTCCGCTGTCTCTCGGCCGGGCAACAGGTCTGCTTCCACCACGGGTACGAGTCGAGTCCACGGAGCGCGACCGGCCGGACAAAACGCGGCGCCCCCGGGCCCGTCAGGACCCGGGGGCGCCGAACAGCACCGTGGTGACCGCTACTTCACCGGCTCCGGCTCCGGAGCGCTCTCCGGCTCCGCCGAGTCCTGCGGGTCGCCCGGGGTCTTGACGGACTCCAGCAGCAGCTGGGCCACGTCGACGACCTGGATCGACTCCTTGGCCTTGCCGTCGTTCTTCTTGCCGTTGACCGAGTCGGTCAGCATGACCAGGCAGAACGGGCAGGCCGTCGAGACGATGTCGGGGTTCACCGAAAGAGCCTCGTCGACGCGCTCGTTGTTGATGCGCTTGCCGATCCGCTCCTCCATCCACATCCGCGCGCCACCGGCACCGCAGCAGAAGCCGCGCTCCTTGTGGCGGTGCATCTCCTCGTTCCGGAGGCCGGGCACGTTCGCGATGATCTCGCGCGGGGGCGTGTAGATCTTGTTGTGGCGGCCCAGGTAGCACGGGTCGTGGTAGGTGATGATGCCCTCGACCGGGGTCACCGGGACCAGCTTGCCCTCGTCGACGAGGTGCTGGAGCAGCTGGGTGTGGTGGATGACCTCGTAGTCGCCGCCGAGCTGCGGGTACTCGTTGCCGATCGTGTTGAGGCAGTGCGGGCAGGTCGCGACGATCTTCTTGGCCGACTTCGGCTTCGCGGACTCGGCCACGACCTTGCCGTCGTCGTCCAGCTCCTCGCCGAACGCCATGTTCAGCGCCATGACGTTCTCCATGCCGAGCTCCTGGAACAGGGGCTCGTTGCCGAGACGCCGGGCGGAGTCACCGGTGCACTTCTCGTCGCCGCCCATGATCGCGAACTTGACGCCCGCGATGTGCAGCAGCTCGGCGAAGGCCTTCGTGGTCTTCTTGGCCCGGTCCTCCAGGGCGCCCGCGCAGCCGACCCAGTACAGGTACTCGACCTCGGTGAGGTCCTCGATGTCCTGGCCGACGACCGGGACCTCGAACTCGACCTCCTTGAGCCACTCCAGGCGCTGCTTCTTGGCCAGGCCCCAGGGGTTGCCCTTCTTCTCCAGGTTCTTGAGCATCGTGCCCGCCTCGGAGGGGAACGCGCTCTCGATCATCACCTGGTAGCGGCGCATGTCGACGATGTGGTCGACGTGCTCGATGTCCACCGGGCACTGCTCGACACAGGCACCGCAGGTGGTGCAGGACCACAGGACGTCCGGGTCGATGACGCCGTTCTCTTCGAGCGTGCCGATCAGCGGGCGCTCGGCCTCCGCCAGAGCCGCCGCCGGCACCCCGGCCAGCTGCTCCTCGGACGCCTTCTCCTCGCCCTCCATGGACTTGCCGCCACCCGCGAGCAGGTACGGCGCCTTGGCGTGCGCGTGGTCGCGCAGGGACATGATCAGGAGCTTGGGGGAGAGCGGCTTGCCGGTGTTCCAGGCGGGGCACTGCGACTGGCAGCGGCCGCACTCGGTGCAGGTGGAGAAGTCCAGCAGGCCCTTCCAGGAGAACTGCTCGACCTGGGAGACACCGAAGACGTCGTCGTCACCGGGGTCGGTGAAGTCGATCGGCTTGCCGCCGGAGGTCATCGGGAGCAGCGCGCCGAGCGAGGTCTCGCCCGTCGCGTTCCGCTTGAACCAGATGTTCGGGAACGCGAGGAAGCGGTGCCAGGCCACACCCATGTCGGTCTTCAGGGCGACCACGATCATCCAGATGAACGAGGTGGCGATCTTCAGGCCGGCGAAGAAGTACGTGAGGTTCTGGAGCGTCGAGACGTCCATGCCCTCGAGCCAGTGGACCACCGGGTACGAGATGAAGAACGAGGCCTCGTAGCCGTCCACGTGGTGCTGGGCACCCTCCAGGGCGTGCAGCATGAAGATGCAGACGCCGACGACGAGGATGACGGTCTCGACGAAGTACGCCTGGCCGAAGTTGGAGCCGGCGAAGCGGGACTTGCGGCCCGGGTCGCGCGGGTGGCTCAGCTGGCGGATCACGATCAGGGTCAGGATGCCGAGCACGGTCATCGTGCCGATGAACTCGACGAAGACGTTGTACGGCGCCCAGTCGCCGAGGACCGGCAGGATCCAGTCGGCCTGGAACAGCTGGCCGATGGCGTTGACGATCGTCAGCAGCAGGGTGAAGAAGCCCACCGCCACGAACCAGTGCGCGACACCGACGATGCCCCAGCGGTTCATCCGGGTGTGGCCGAGGAACTCCTTGGCCACGGTGACGGTGCGCCGGCCGGGTTCGTCCGTGCGGGTGCCCGCGGGCACGTCCTGACCGAGCCGCATGAAGGTGTAGATCTGCAGGAGGGCGCGGGCGAACAGGGCCACGCCGACCACGATCAGAACCAGCGACACGATGATCGCGGCGAGTTGCATTTGGGGGCTCCTCGGGCCTGCGAGGGGTCTACGAGTGATCCGTGAGGAGGGATCCTCGTCATTACTAAGCGGTAACTTATGCAGTCCGTCTGAGACTACCCCCATCTTCCGCCGCACTGTAGCCGGGCACGCCGTGATCTGAATCGCTGAGGGTTACCTTAAAACCCGATCGTGTTATTCGTGATGAATTGGTACATGCGGCGCTAATTTAGGCTCGTGCTCTACGGGATCCTTGCCGCCACCTCCGCCCTGCTCCTCGCCGCCGTGCTCGCCGCCGTGCTGCGGGTGGCCGCCCTGCGCCTCGGCATCGTCGACCGGCGATGGCGACGGCCGATGCCGCTGTCCGGCGGCGTCGCGGTGGTGGCCGCCACCTGCGGGGTGGCGTTCGTCGGGGACTGGCGGGGCGTCACCCCGCTCGGGCCCGAGGTGGGACGCCTGCTCGTCGCCGGGGCCGGCGTGGCCCTCCTCGGGCTCGTCGCCGACGCGCGCCGGGTCAAGGCGCGGTTCCTCGTGGGCGGTACGGCCGTGGCGGCGGCCTGTGTCGTGCCGTACGAGGAGACGGGGGTGGCCGCCGGGCTCCTCGCGGTCGGCTGGATCGTGTTCGTCGCCCTCGGGTTCAAGGCGCTGGACCACGCCGACGGACTCGCCGGGACCGTCGGGGTCGTCACCGCCTTCGGGGCGGGGGCCTGTGCGGCGGCCGAGGTGATGGACGGGCTCGCCGTGCTGCTGAGCGTCCTGGCCGCCGCGCTGACCGGGTTCCTGATGCACAACTGGCATCCCGCGCGCGCGGGGCTCGGCGCGTGCGGGTCGCTGTTCACCGGGTTCGTGCTCGCGGCCGCGGCTGTGACGACCCGCGCGGGGCAGGAACTCGGCTCCGGCGCGGGGGTGTTGTTCGCGCTGACGGCGTTGGTGAGCGCCGACGTCGTGCTCGTCGTCCTGGCCCGGGGACTGTCCGGGCGGCCGCTGCTGCGGGCCGCCCCCGACCATCTCGCCCACCGGCTGCGGCGGCTCGGGCTCACTCCGCAGGGGGCGTGCGTCGTCCTCGGTGCCGCGGCCTTCGGCGGGGTACTCGTCGGGGTCCTGGTGCACCTCGGGTGGCTCGCCGCGACCGGCGCCCTCTGGGTCGCCGGGGGCGCCCTGGTCGTCGTACTCGCACTCCTTCGTGTCAAAGGCCACAGTGTCCCGCGTCCGGTATCGACGCAGGTCAGAGCCCAGTTGCGTGTAAGGAACGGATAAGAGTTGAGCCCGTATGACTCAGGTCTGTTGACCGGGCGGGGGGCGTCGTGCACACTTGAGCCTGTTCCACTCAAGTCAGCTGGAGGAATCAACCATGGCACGTGCGGTCGGCATCGACCTGGGCACGACTAACTCCGTCGTCAGCGTTCTCGAAGGCGGCGAGCCCACCGTCATCACCAACGCCGAGGGTGCCAGGACCACGCCGTCCGTCGTCGCCTTCGCGAAGAACGGCGAAGTGCTGGTCGGCGAGGTGGCCAAGCGCCAGGCGGTCACCAACGTGGACCGGACCATCCGTTCGGTGAAGCGTCACATGGGCACCGACTGGAAGACGGAGCTGGACGGGAAGCCCTTCAACCCGCAGCAGATGTCCGCCTTCATCCTGCAGAAGCTGAAGCGGGACGCCGAGTCCTACCTGGGCGAGAAGGTGACCGACGCGGTCATCACCGTCCCGGCGTACTTCAACGACTCCGAGCGCCAGGCGACCAAGGAGGCCGGCGAGATCGCGGGCCTGAACGTCCTGCGCATCGTCAACGAGCCCACCGCGGCCGCGCTCGCCTACGGCCTCGACAAGGACGACCAGACGATCCTCGTCTTCGACCTCGGTGGCGGCACCTTCGACGTGTCCCTCCTGGAGATCGGCGACGGCGTCGTCGAGGTGAAGGCCACCAACGGTGACAACCACCTCGGTGGTGACGACTGGGACCAGCGTGTCGTCGACTACCTGGTGCAGCAGTTCAAGTCCGGTCACGGCGTGGACCTCGCCAAGGACAAGATGGCGCTGCAGCGTCTGCGCGAGGCCGCCGAGAAGGCGAAGATCGAGCTGTCCTCCTCGACGGAGACCTCGATCAACCTGCCCTACATCACCGCCTCCGCCGAGGGCCCGCTGCACCTGGACGAGAAGCTCACCCGGGCTCAGTTCCAGCAGCTGACCGCGGACCTCCTGGAGCGCTGCAAGACCCCGTTCTTCAATGTCATGAAGGACGCCGGCGTCTCCATCAACGAGATCGACCACGTCGTCCTCGTCGGTGGCTCCACCCGTATGCCCGCCGTCGCCGAGCTCGTCAAGGAGCTCACCGGCGGCAAGGACGCCAACAAGGGCGTCAACCCGGACGAGGTCGTCGCCATCGGCGCCGCCCTGCAGGCCGGTGTCCTCAAGGGTGAGGTCAAGGACGTCCTGCTCCTCGACGTGACCCCGCTGTCCCTCGGCATCGAGACCAAGGGCGGCATCATGACCAAGCTCATCGAGCGGAACACGACGATCCCGACCAAGCGGTCCGAGATCTTCACCACCGCCGAGGACAACCAGCCCTCCGTGCAGATCCAGGTCTACCAGGGCGAGCGCGAGATCGCGGCGTACAACAAGAAGCTCGGGATGTTCGAGCTGACCGGTCTGCCGCCGGCCCCGCGCGGTGTCCCGCAGATCGAGGTCGCCTTCGACATCGACGCCAACGGCATCATGCACGTGACCGCGAAGGACCTGGGCACGGGCAAGGAGCAGAAGATGACCGTCACCGGCGGCTCCTCGCTGCCGAAGGACGAGGTCGACCGGATGCGCCAGGAGGCCGAGCAGTACGCGGAGGAGGACCACCGCCGCCGCGAGGCCGCCGAGACCCGCAACCAGGGCGAGCAGCTCGTCTACCAGACGGAGAAGTTCCTCAAGGACAACGAGGACAAGGTCCCCGGTGAGGTCAAGACCGAGGTCGAGGCCGCCGTCGAGGAGCTGAAGGCCGCGCTCAAGGGCGAGGACACCGCGGAGATCCGCACCGCCACCGAGAAGGTCGCCGCGGTCTCCCAGAAGGTCGGCCAGGCCATGTACGCCGACGCCCAGGCCGGACAGGCCGCCGACGGCGAGGACGCCGGTGCCTCCCAGGCCAAGGCGGACGACGACGTCGTGGACGCCGAGATCGTGGACGACGAGCGCAAGGACGGTGCCGCGTGACGGAGGAGACCCCGGGCTTCGACGAGAAGCCCGACGTCCCTTCCGGCGCCACCCCCGACGACGCCGAGCCGAAGGCCGCCGACCCCTCTTCGGAGGCGGGGGCGGCCCCGGCCGGGGACGCAACAGCGCAGATCGCCGGCCTGACGGCCCAGCTGGACCAGTCGCGCAAGGCGCTCGACGAGCGCACCGCGGACCTCCAGCGGCTCCAGGCCGAGTTCCAGAACTACCGCCGCCGCGTGGAGCGGGACCGGATCACGGTCAAGGAGATCGCCATCGCGAACCTCCTGACCGAACTCCTGCCCGTGCTCGACGACATCGGCCGCGCGCGGGAACACGGTGAGCTTCTCGGCGGGTTCAAGTCCGTCGCGGAGTCGCTGGAGACCGTCGCCGCGAAGATGGGCCTGCAGCAGTTCGGCAAGGAGGGCGAGCCCTTCGACCCGACGATCCACGAGGCCCTGATGCACTCGTATGCGCCCGACGTCACCGAGACGACGTGCGTGGCGATTCTGCAGCCCGGGTATCGCTTCGGCGAGCGCACCATCCGCCCCGCGCGGGTGGCCGTCGCCGAACCGCAGCCGGGCGCGCAGGCGGTCAAGGCCGAGGACGGGTCCGAGGCCGGCGACGACAAGGACAACGGCCCTGAGGAGGGCTGAGGTCGAAGAGAACGATCGGGACACCGGAAAGGGGGCGCGTCGAGGATGAGCACCAAGGACTTCATCGAGAAGGACTACTACAAGGTCCTCGGCGTCCCCAAGGACGCCACCGAGGCCGAGATCAAGAAGGCGTACCGCAAGCTCGCCCGCGAGTTCCACCCGGACGCCAACAAGGGCAACACCAAGGCCGAGGAGCGCTTCAAGGAGATCTCCGAGGCGAACGACGTCCTCGGTGACCCCAAGAAGCGCAAGGAGTACGACGAGGCCCGCGCCCTGTTCGGCAACGGCGGCTTCCGCCCGGGGCCGGGCGGCGCGGGCGGCTCCTTCAACTTCGACCTGGGCGACCTCTTCGGAGGCGGCGCCCAGGGCGGGGGCCAGCAGGGCGCCGGTGGCTTCGGCGGTGGACTCGGAGACGTCTTCGGGGGCCTGTTCAACCGGGGCAGCTCCGGAACTACGCGCGTCCAGCCAAGGCGCGGCCAGGACATCGACACCGAGGTCACCCTCAGCTTCACCGAGGCGATCGAAGGTGCGACCGTCCCGCTCAGGATGTCCTCGCAGGCCCCCTGCAAGGCCTGTTCGGGCACCGGCGACGCCAACGGCAACCCGCGCGTGTGCCCGACCTGTGTGGGCACCGGCCAGGTGGCCCGGGGCTCCGGGGGAGGCTTCTCCCTCACCGACCCGTGCCCGGACTGCAAGGGCCGCGGCCTGATCGCGGAGAACCCCTGCGAGATCTGCAAGGGCTCCGGGCGGGCCAAGTCCTCCCGCACCATGCAGGTCCGCATCCCGGCGGGCGTCTCCGACGGGCAGCGGATCCGGCTGCGCGGAAAGGGGGCGCCCGGTGAACGCGGCGGCCCCGCGGGCGACCTGTACGTCACCGTGCACGTCGACACGCACCCCGTCTTCGGCCGCAAGGGCGACAACCTCACGGTGACGGTCCCGGTGACCTTCTCCGAGGCGGCGCTCGGCGGCGAGGTCAAGGTGCCGACGCTCGGCGGCCCCGCCGTGACGCTGAAACTGCCCCCGGGCACGCCCAACGGCCGCACCATGCGGGCGCGGGGCAAGGGCGCCGTCCGCAAGGACGGCACCCGGGGAGACCTGCTGGTCACCGTCGAGGTGAGTGTCCCGACCGAGCTGTCGGGGAAGGCTCGTGACGCGCTGGAGGCGTATCGCGAGGCGACCGTGGGTGAGGATCCACGGGCGGAGCTGTTCCAGGCCGCGAAGGGAGCATGACGGAGATGGACGGTCGTCGACGGAACCCGTATGAACTGACCGAGGAAACCCCGGTCTACGTCATTTCGGTGGCGGCCCAGCTCTCCGGCCTGCACCCGCAGACGCTGCGTCAGTACGACCGCCTGGGCCTGGTGTCCCCGGACCGCACCGCGGGCCGGGGCCGGCGCTACTCGGCCCGGGACATCGAACTGCTGCGCACCGTCCAGCAGTTGTCGCAGGACGAGGGCATCAACCTCGCAGGCATCAAGCGCATCATCGAGCTGGAGAACCAGGTCGCGGCGCTGCAGTCCCGGGTGGCCGAGCTCCAGGCGGCCGTCGAGGGCGCCGCGGCGGCCATCCAGCAGCGCGAGGCGGCGGTGCACGCGTCGTACCGCCGTGACCTGGTGCCGTACCAGGAGGTCCAGCACACCAGCGCGCTGGTGGTGTGGCGTCCCAAGAAGGCCAAGGACTAGGCACAGCAGAGGAGAAGGGGCCCGGAGAATCCTCCGGGCCCCTTCTCCGTCCGTGCGGGCTCAGATCCAGGAGTCCCAGACGCCGTACGCGATCGGCGTGGTCGCGGCCTCGGCGCCGGCGGCGTCGAGGCGGACGACGCGGTAGTAGTACAGGCCCAGCGTGTCCTCGTGGACCGTGCTGTCCATGAAGAACACGGCGTCGTGCATCGTGCCCTCGGTGAGGGTGACGTAGGCGGCCGACGCCGGGTCCCAGCGCTCCACGCGGTAGCTCGCGAACCGGTCGCAGTCGCCGAGGCCGGAGCTCTCGGAGCAGCCGACGTACAGCTGCGGGTACTGGGCCTGACGGATCTCGGTCCCCGTCCAGCCTGGCGGCCGGGTGTCGGGCAGGGTGACGGAGAGCTCGGCGGGGTGGAAGGCCTCGGGGCCGGCCCACCAGTCGATCAGGGGGGAGCCGTCCGTGGCGGCCACCTTGTAGGTGTGCGCGGCGCCGTCGGGGACCGTCGGGCAGAGGATCTCGGTGTCGGCCAGGGAGTCGCCCCGTCCAGCAGTTCTGGTCCCATACCGTCTCGCCGGTCTCCGGGTCCGTGACGCCCTGCCACACCTTGTAGCTCGTGACGTCGTCGTCGGCGGGCGGTGTCCAGGTCAGGCGCACACCGAGCGGGATCTGCTCGGCGGCCAGGTTCTCCACCGGGGCCGGGCGCACGGTGTCCGGCGTGGTCCCGGTGGCGGCGGGGCCGGGCCGCGACTCATGGCCGAACGGGTCGATCGTCATGACCGTGTAGTCGTACGTCGTCTCGGAGGCACCGGAGACGTCCCAGCAGACGCCGTTGATCTGCCGGGGACCGGCGTAGTCGGGGGCGTCGCCGGTGTTCCAGGTCCAGTACGTCTCCGGGTCCGTCAGCGGCAGGTCCTGCGAGTTGTTGGGCTTGCAGGCGGCCACCACGCTGCGCTCGCCGGTCGCCTTGTCGGTGCGGACGATCCGGTAGGTGAGCAGGGGCCTGTCCTCGCCGAAGGTCCACGGGTCGGCGCTGCTCCACTCGATCATCACCCCCTCGTCGAACCTGTTCGCGGTGGTGCTGAACGGTGCGATCGCCTCGGGCCGGTCGGCCATCGTCAGCGTGACCTCCACCGGAGCGGCCGCGTTGCCCTTCGCGTCCACCGAGCGCACCGCGTACCGGTAGCCGTCGGCGACCGCGAGCAGCTGGCGCGGCACGGCGTCGGTCCCCGTGGTGGTGGTCGGGGTGTTGCCCTTGGCGCCGGGCAGCGCGTCGAGCCAGCCGCCGGTCGCCGGGTCGTACTGGAGGACCTGGTACGAGGCCGCCCCGTCGACGGCCGACCACACCACGTGCGGAACGCCCGACCGGTACTCGACGCGCGCGTCGGCGGCGGTGGCGGGCGGTGTCAGGTCGGACGTGGTGAAGGTGGTGGCCGCCGAGTACGCGGACCAGTTCCCGACGGCGTCCCGGGCCCGGCCGCGATAGGTGACCTTGCTGCCGTCGGCGGCGTAACCGGTGTCGCAGATCGCTCCCTTGGTCCCGGTGTACACGGTGGCCCATGTGCGGGTGACGGGGTCGAGCCGCTGCATCTCGTACAGGGCGATGTCGGCCGCGTTCTCCGAGGTCGTGACGAGCTCCGGTGCCGCGTAGGGCTGGCCCACCGGACACGAGTCCATCTCCAGGAACGGCGCCGCGGGCGGAGTCGTGTCCACGGTGGTGACGGGCTGGTCGGCGGTGCCGCCCGAGGTGTTGCCCGCCTTGTCGCGGGCGCGGACCTCGTAGTAGTACGTGGCGCCGGTGGGCGGCGGGGTGTCCGTGTACGAGGTCGAGGTGGTCGTCGTGAGCGGCTTGGTGCCGTACGACGTGCCCTTGAGCCGCCGGTGGACCTGGTACCCGGCGAGGTCCATCTCCTTGTTCTTCGCCCAGGTGACCTTGGTCTTGCGGGTGCTCTTGTCGTAGGTGACGGAAGTGCCGGTCGGGGTGAGGGGCTTGACCTTGTCGACGTCGGCGGAGGTGCGCGGGGTGTAGGTGACCTTGACCTTGGCGGCGCCGGTCCAGTTGGCGTAGTCGATGCGCAGGGTGTGTGTCCCGGACGGGACGGTGACGTTGGCGGTCTTCGCGACCGTGGTGGAGACGTTCTTCCAGAGGTCGATCTTGCGGACGCCGTCGAGGTAGACGCGGATGCCGTCCAGGCCGGTGGCGTTGAGTGCGAAGGGGCCGCCGGAGCCGAAGTCGCGGGTCACGGTCCAGCGGACGCCGAAGTTGTCCTTCGGGAGGCCGGTGACGGGGGCGCCGCTCCAGGACTGGTCGATCGCGTCGTCGCAGTCGGTCTTCTTCGGGGTGCCGGACAGGCTCGTGTTCGCGTAGAACTGCCGCTTGAACACGGGAGACGCACAGTTCACGGCCGCGGAGGCGGGGGTCGCGGCGACGGTGAAGAGGGTGCCCGCGGTGGCGAGAACGACGGTGGTGGCGGTCGTCCGTCTGGCTGACTTCATTCGATCCTCTGGTCGGGTAAGGAACAGCAGTTGTGCGGCTGCTGTGATCACGACTCGCGAGGTGTGAAGTTGGTTGTACTAGTGTTCGCGCCAAGTCTTCACACCGTCGGCGGAGAGTGGCGTTGCGCACTCGTTAAGTGATTCCGCTTGACGTCGGTGGGCGGCCCCGCGTTGGCTTTTCAGTCACATGGGCCGCAATGCCGCGCCCGCGTCCGGAAAGCACCAGAATTGAGCAGCCCCATGCGTCGTATCGCCATAGCCGTGGCCGCGTCCACGATGACCTTCTCGCTGGCCGCCTGCGGCGCGCTCGGCGCCGCGAGCGGGAGCGAGGCGAGTCCGACCAAGGGCAACGACATCACCGTGGGTGTGCTGATGCCGGAGAAGACGAACACCCGCTACGAGGAGTTCGACTACCCGATCATCAAGAAGAAGGTCGCCGAGCTCACCGGCAAGCAGGGCAAGACCGTCTACGCCAACGGCGAGGCCAACGCCAAGAAGCAGGCCACGCAGATGCAGCAGATGATCGACCAGAAGGTCGACGTCATCCTGCTGGACGCCGTGGACTCGCACGCCATCGCCGGCACGGTGCAGAAGGCCAAGGACGCGGGCATCCCCGTCATCGCCTACGACCGGCTCGCCGAGGGCCCGATCGACGGGTACGTCTCCTTCGACAACGAGCTCGTCGGCGAGGTGCAGGGCCGCTCCCTCCTGGAGGCGCTCGGCTCGGGCATCGACACCTCCGACAAGATCGTGATGATCAACGGCTCGCCGTCCGACCCGAACGCCGGGCAGTTCAAGGCGGGCGCGATGTCCGAGCTCAACGGCAAGGTGACGATCGCCAAGACCTACGACGTCGACGGCTGGAAGCCGGAGACCGCGCAGAAGAACATGGCCGAGGCGATCAGTGCGATCGGCAAGGGCAACATCAAGGCCGTGTACTCCGCCAACGACGCCATGGCCGGTGCCGCCATCCAGGCGATGGAGGACGCGGGCATGAGCAAGCTCCCGCCGATCACGGGCCAGGACGCGGAGCTGGCCGCGGTGCAGCGGATCGTCGCGGGCGAGCAGTACATGAGCGTCTACAAGCCCTACCCGGACGAGGCCGAGGCCGCCGCCGAGATGGCCGTGACGAAGATCCAGGGCAAGGGCATCCAGTTCGACGCCCTCGCCACGGACAGCGTCGACAGCCCCACGAACAAGAAGATCCCGGCCCAGCTCGTCCAGGTCGTCGCGCTGACGAGGGACAACATCAAGAGCACGGTCGTCAAGGACGGCATCTACTCCGTCAAGGACATCTGCACCTCGCAGTACCAGAGCGCCTGCCAGGCGGCGGGCCTGAAGTAGCCGTGCGGAGGGGGCCGCGGGGGATTCCCCCCGCGGCCCCCTCTTCGCCGTTCACGCCACCCGCGTGAACTCCACGGTCACCTCCGGCGGCCCTCCCGCCACACCCCGGTAGATCCCCTTGTGCGGGGTCACGTCGTCGTAGTCCCGGCCCCGGCCCACCACCACGTGGGACTCGTCGGCCCGGACCCGGTTGGTGGGGTCGTAGCCGCACCACTCGCCCGCCCAGTACTCGACCCAGGCGTGGCTCTGTCCCGCCACCGGCCGGTGCAGCTCCGCGTCCCGCTCGGGATGCAGATAGCCGGAGACGTATCGCGTCGGCAGGCCCACGCCCCGCAGCAGCGCGAGGGTGACATGGGCGATGTCCTGGCAGACACCGGCGCCCTGCTCCCAGGCCTCGGCGGCGGAGGTGTTCACGCCCGTGGTGCCGGGCAGGTAGGAGACCCGGTCGGCGACGAGGGCGGACACGGCGACCGCCGTCGCGTGGACGTCGAGTCCGGCCGAGGTCTCCCGTGCCTTCTCCACCAGTCCGGCGGGAACGGTCGTCCGCACGGTGGAGTCGAGGAACTCCAGCAGGCGGGAGTCCGCGGTCTGCCGGCCGAGCTCGGCCCAGGTCGGCGGGGCGGGGAGCGGTCCCGCCGGGTGGGTCTCGACCAGGCTGGAGGCCGTGATGCTGAGATGGCCGTGCGGGTCCATCAGGTCGAAGCCGGTGACCTGGGTGCCCCAGTAGTCCCAGTACGACCAGGTGGGCGTGGTCGGGTTGACGGTGACCCGGGAGTCCAGGGTGGTCTGGGCGGGCAGGGTCAACGGGGTCATGCGGACCTCGTTGTGGGACGAGGCCACGGGCTGGGCGTACGAGACCTTCGTGACGTGCTTGATCCGGAGGCGGCTGGTCATGCTCACGCTCCTTCCTGGGCCCACTCGACGGGCCCCTGGTACGGGAAGAACCGCTCCGCCACCGCCTCCGCGGAGGCCATGCACGCGGTCTGCAAGTCCCTCAGCAGCAGCGGGAGTTGCTCCTCCAGGGCCTGCAGGTCGAGATATTCGAGACGGGTGCGCAGCCGGCCGATGGGGCGGCGCGCGGGATCCTGGCGCGGTCGGCCGAGCGCGGTCAGGCACTCCTCGGCTGTCGTCAGGGCGTGCAGCGCGGAGCGCGGGAAGTCGCGGTCGAGGAGCAGGAACTCGGCCACGCGCGGGGTGTCGCCGAAACCGCCGTACACGCGCGCGTACGCCTCGTCGGCGCCCGAAGCGCTCAGCAGGGTCGGCCAGTCGGGCGCGTGGGCCGCGTCCAGGACCCGGACCGACAGCAGTCGTACGGTCATGTCCACCCGCTCCAGACTCCGGCCCAGCACCACGAAACGCCAGCTGTCGTCGCGGCTCATGGTGGAGTCGGCGAGCCCGAAGAAGAGGGCCGCGCGCCGCCGTACGAGCTCCAGATAGGCGTAGGGGCCCGTACGGCGGGCCGCGAGCCGCTGGTCGGCCAGGGCGTGCCAGGTGGAGTTCAGGCACTCCCACATCTCCGAGGAGACGGCCTCACGGGCGCTGCGGGCGTTGAGCCGGGCGGCACCGAGCGCTCCCTCGATGGAGCAGGTCGAGCGGGCGTCGAAGGCGAGCTGGTCGAGGACCTGCTGCATGTCGACCCGGGTGCCGCCCGCGTCGACGCCGAGGATCGCGTACAGCGACCGGCAGGCCACGTCCTCGTCGCGCCACGGGTCCTCCAGCAGGCGGTGGAGGTAGGCGTCGAGGATCCGGCCGGTGTTGTCCGCCCGTTCGACGTACCGGCCGGTCCAGGTCAGTGCCTCGGCTATCCGGGAGAGGATCACGTCGTTCACTGCTGGGCCCCTTCCTGTACGACGGTGGGGTTGCCGTCGGGACCGTGCTGACGTGGGGCGATGTCCAGGAGGGCGGTCCCGTTCGCCGGCGTGGGCGGCTCCGCGGGGCCCTCGGCGAGCACCCAGGTGTCCTTGGAGCCGCCGCCCTGGCTGGAGTTGACGATCAGGTTGCCCTCCTGGAGGGCGACCCGGGTCAGGCCGCCGGGCAGGACCCAGATGTCGTTGCCGTCGTTGACGGCGAAGGGGCGCAGGTCGATGTGGCGGGGTGCCATGCGTTCGCCCGTGAGGGTGGGAGAGGTGGACAGGGCGACCGGGCGCTGGGCGATGAAGCCGCGGGGGTCCCTGCGGACGGCCGCTCGGGTCCGCTCCAGCGTCGCGCGGTCGGCCTTGGGTCCGATGACGATGCCCTGGCCGCCGGCCCCGTCGACGGGCTTCACGACGAGCTGGTCGATCTGGTCGAGGACGGCGTCCAGTTGCCCGGGTTCGTCGGGCCGGAACGACTCCACGTTGGGGAGAATCGGTTCTTCGGAGAGGTAGTAGCGGATCAGGTCCGGGACGTAGGTGTACAGCAGCTTGTCGTCCGCGATGCCGTTGCCGACCGCGTTGGCGAGGGTGACATGGCCCGCCATGGCCGCGCCGAGGATGCCCGGGCAGCCGATCACCGAGTCGGGGCGGAAGTGGAGCGGGTCGAGGAAGTCGTCGTCCAGGCGCCGGTATACGACATGGACGGGCACCTCGCCGCGGGTCGTGCGCATCCACACCCGGTTGCCCCGGCACACCAGGTCGTGCCCCTCGACCAGCTGCACGCCCATCAACCGTGCGAGCAGGGCGTGTTCGAAGTAGGCGGCGTTGCTGGGGCCGGGGGTGAGGACCACGACCCGTGGGTCCTGGGCGCCGTCGGGCGCGGCGGCGCGCAGGGCGGCGAGCAGCTTCTGCGCGTAACCGTCGACGGGGAGCACGTGCTGCTCGGCGAAGAGGGAGGGGAAGACCCGGGTCATGGCGCGCCGGTTCTCGATCACGTACGACACGCCGCTGGGCACCCGGACGTTGTCCTCCAGGACCCGGAAGTCGCCTTGTTCGTCCCGTACCAGGTCGATGCCGGCGACATGGATGCGCACACCGCCCACGGGTTCGAGCCCGTGCGCGGCGCGGTGGAAGTGCGGGGAGTTCAGCAGCAGCCGCCAGGGCACGACCCCGTCCTCGAAGGCACGGGCCGGTCCGTAGGCGTCGGCGAGGTAGGCCTCCAGGGCCCTGACTCTCTGGCCCACCCCGCGTTGTATGAGATCCCATTCGAGGGCGTCCAGGATCCTGGGCACCAGGTCCAGCGGCCAGGGCCGTTCCTCGCCCGCGAAGGCGTAGGTCACGCCCCGGTCGGTGAAGGCGCGGGCCATCTGGTCGGC
Source organism: Streptomyces sp. SLBN-8D4 (assembly GCF_049739545.1). NCBI lineage: Bacteria > Bacillati > Actinomycetota > Actinomycetes > Kitasatosporales > Streptomycetaceae > Streptomyces > Streptomyces sp. SLBN-8D4. The sequence goes on along the minus strand of NZ_JBMGQC010000001.1, from coordinate 4,637,996 downwards.
CCGGAACCGCAGTTCACTCGGCTCGATCGGCTGAAGCGCCGCCAGCACCGGCTCGTAGGCGGTCCTGACCTCGCCCGGCCGCTCGAACATCTCGTCCCACGCGTCGGCCAACGCGTACGCGTCAAATATGTCCGCCATGGCCTGACGTTAAGTGCGGCACGTAACGGGGTGATCACTTAGGGGTTTCCGCGAGTTGACGTGCGGAGCGGGTTGTTCCGTCGCCGGGTGCCGGCACCCGGAGCAAGGGGCTTCACGATGCACTCGTGAGGGTGGCCGTCCACCGTCAGCTTGTTGCAGGCGGGCGGACGGAGGGCCGTAGATAATGTCGCATACCTGCTGATTTCCCTGCCCCTGGCGCGATGAGCCGTGTTGCGGAGCCGGTCCGGGCCGCGCATAGTTGCGGAGCCGAGGGGGCTTCGACGCTCCGATGGGGAACAGGACAAGAGGGCGGTAGACGCTGGAACCGGGGGTGGGATGGGCAATGGCCGGGCTCGGGGCGGACGACCATCCACACGGTGCTGACCGGCTGTGCGAGGCCGGGGACAGGGTGTACTCCCGGGCCGTACGGCGCGGCCGTGTGCCGCGCGCCGACGCCGAACCGGTGCCCTGTCTGCTGGAACTGGCCCTGCTGCACCCGGACCCCGACGACATGGACTGGCTGGTGCCGACGGCACCCCAGGAGGTCATGACCCGGCTGCTGCGCGGTGTTCACGACGAGGTGAGCGCGAGCCAGCGGCGGGTGGGGGCGGCGGTCGCGGCGGTGGAGCGGTACGCGGGGCTCGGGCCCAGTGTCGTGCCGGGCGTCGGTGAGGGGACCGCGATCCGGGTCCTCGACGGCCTCTCCCGGATCCAGGCCGCGATGGACGAGGCGACCGAGGCGTGCACGACGGAGGTCCTCACGGTCCAGCCCGGCGGCATCCGTCCCGAGCACGAGCTGACCGAGGGGCTGCACCGGGCGCTGGCGCTGCGCGGCCGGGGCGTGCGGATGCGGGACCTGTACACGCATGTCGCCCGGCACGGCCAAGGGCTCCTGAACTACCTGGAGTTGATGGGCGGCACGGTCCAGGCGCGGACACTGGACGAGGTCATCGACCGGCTGATCCTCTTCGACCGCACGGTGGCCTTCATCCCCGCCAACGCCGATCGCACCCTCGCCCTGGAGCTACGGCACCCGGCGCTGGTGGAGTACCTGGTGACGGTCTTCGAGCGGCTGTGGCGCCTGGCGATCCCCCTCACCGCCCCCCTGCCCGACACCGGCATCGAGGGCATCTCCCACCGCGAGCAGTCCATCGCCGCCCTGCTGGCCGAGGGCCACCAGGACGCGGTGATCGCGGAACGCCTCGGGATCAGCGTGCGCACCTGCCGGGCCCACATCGCGCGGCTGTCGGAGACGCTCGGGGCGGCCAGTCGTACGCAACTGGGCGTCCGGATAGCGCAGGTGGGCCTGGACGGTCCGACGGCCGTCCCCTCGATCACGCTCCCCGGTCAAGAATCCCGGACCGTCCGATGAGGCAGCCGAGCTGGGCGCGGCTCTCGCTGCCGAGGGTGGCGGCGAGTTTGGCGATGTGGACGCGGGCGGTGCGGATGTTCATGCCGAGCCGGTCGGCGATGACGGCGTCGGTGTGGCCCTCGACGAGCAGGGCGGCGATGGCCCGTTGGCGCGGGGTGATGCCGTTGCGCGTGGGCTGCTGCACCGCCTCCGGGTACATCGGGGTGGCCAGCCGCCACAGCCGGTCGAAGGCGGTGACGAAGAAGGCGACCAGGGCGGGGTGGCGGATCTCCAGGGCGAGGGTGCGGTCCTTGTTGGCGGGGATGAAGGCCACGGCCCGGTCGACGATGATCAGACGCTCCGTCACCTCGTCCAGGCTGCGGGCCTCCACATCGCCGTTCAGCCGCTCGTAGCGGGCCACGATGCTCGGCGCGTGCCGGAGCGTGTGCTGGTAGAGGGTGCGGATACGGCCGCCGCGGTCGAGCAGGGCCTGGTCGCGGTCGAAGGCCTCGACATGCACGGGCGGGGGCTGCTGGGCGTGTCTGTCGCTGGTGTTCGGCTGGACGGCCAGCAGTTCGGAACCCGCGGCCACGGCCTGGCCGATGACCCGGCTGATCAGGTCGAGACCGCTGAGGACATTGATCGACGAGGAGTCGTCGGCACCCGTACGGCCGCCGTCGATCCGCATCAGCGGCTCGAACGTCTCGGCCAGCAGGGCCTCGCGCCGCCGTTCGTCCGCGACGCGCTCCTCCGCGATCCGCAGCATGCGGTGCAGGGCGACGGCGGGGGCGACCGGTTCCAGCCGCTCCGGGTCCGTGACGGCCGGGTGCAGGAGCCCGAAGTCGAGCAGACAGGGCGCTTCCCCGGCGTCCACGCCGGGCACATGCCCCTCGCGCAGGGCACGCGCGTACAGCTCCGTCCCTGCCGCGCACAGGTTCTCCACGCCGTGCTCGGGATGGGGCACCGTGCTCACTCGGTCACTCCCCTCCTGCTTGCGTGTGGGCCCCGGTCACGGACGGGCGTCCCCCTCCGATGCCGGCTTGCCCTGGTCGAGGAGCCCCGACTGCGCGATGAGGAAGCCGAGTTGAGCGCGGCTCCCACTGCCCAGGACGGTCGCCAGCTTGGCGATGTGGGCGCGGCAGGTGCGTACGTTCATGCCCAGGCGGCGGGCGATCGCCTCGTCGACGTGCCCCTCGACGAGGAGTTTGGCGATGGAGTGCTGGATGTCCGTGATGCCGTCCGGCGCGGTCTCGTAGGGGGCGCCGGCGCTGAGCGGGACCGCCCGGCTCCACATGAACTCGAAGACCTTGACCAGATAGCCGACCAGACCCGGGTGCCGCAGTTCCAGGGCGACCTGCCGGTCGTCCCGGACCGGGATGAAGGCCACCGTCTCGTCGCAGATGATGAGCCGCTCCACCAGCTCGTCGATGGTGCGGTACTCCACCTTGCCGTCGGCGAACTGCTCCATGTAGGCCAGCCGCTCGGGGCTGTACCGGGCGACGTGCTGGTAGAGGGTCCGGATCCGGACGCCCCGCTCGATGAGGGTCCTGTCCCGTTCCAGCCCCTCGATGAGCCGGTTCTCGGGACGCTGGCCTCGGCTCGGCTGGACCGTGAGCACCTCGGACTGGCACTGGGACGTCGCCAGGTCGAGCGCCGTGTTGATCCGGTCGAGCCCCTCCAGGACAGTGATCGAGTGCGCCGGCGCCACCTGCTGGGCGCTGAGCGCCATGAACGGTTCGAAGGCGTCGGCCAGCTCGATCGACATGCGTCTGCGCTCGGTGATCTCGTGCTCCAGCGGGTTGAGACGCTGGGCGAGCGCGACCGAAGGCGGAACCGGAAGCATCCAGTTCGCGTCGTCCGGGTCGGGGTGCAGAAGGGCGAAATCCAGCAGACAGGGAACCGACTCCGCGTCCGCGCGGGAGACGCGTCCTGTCCGCAGAGCGTTGGCGTAAAGACGGCCACCTTCTTCACACAACTCGGTCACCGCATGGGGATGTGTCACCTTTGTCCCATTCGATACCAAATTTCCACCCCCCAGGGTCCTGAACATGCAGGAACATGATGCACCGTTCGTGTGGCCATGACGTGCCCGAATGAGCCATCGTCTTACTCGACGGGGGAAAAGGGGACCTTCAAGTGAGGACGAAGCCGACTATGCGTAACAGAATGCTTCGCTCGGTGCTTGTCGCCGCCTTCTCCGCCGTTGTGGCTCTCGGCGCACTCGCCGGCCTCTCCGGCGCGAAGAGCGACGTTCAGGGAGTGGGTGGGGCCGGGACCGCGCAAACCGTGGTCGCCGGCGACGAAGCACAGGCTTTCCCGGCGGACACGGTCTGGGACTGACATGACTACTCCACCCGACGACCGCTCCTTCCGCAGAGAAATGGCCACCGCCTACCGCTCCGGCTGGCACTTCATCGACCTCGTCACCGCGATCCCCCACTCCGGTGACTCGTTGATGGTGACCGTCTTCGGCGAACCGGTGGTCGTCACGCGGGACGAGGACGAGGACGTACGGGCGTATCGGTGTCTGCGGCGGCCTCGGGGGGCGCCGCAGCCCGTTCGATGTGCCATCCGGTACGGAATGATCTTTGTGAATCTGGACCAACGAGACCATCGGCTGGTGGAACCGGAAACCCCCACCCCGCGGACCATCTCAGCCACCCCCCGCAGTGCCTGACGCGATTCCCCCGTCGTAACAGATCGCTCAGGTGCTTCCCCCCGCAGCGGCGTCACCGTGACCTGAACACGGTGACGCCGCTGCAGTTTTGGGCGACATTTCGGGGTATCGGCCGATCGCGCCGTGGCTCAGAAATGCCCCATCGCTCCCGTGAGCGAGATCTCGACGACCACCCGCAGCGGGTTCGGCGCCGGCGTCCGCTCGTAGCGCTCGGCGTACCGGCGCACCGCCTCCGCCACCCGGTCCGGCTCGGTGCGCACGCGCGCCCGCCCTTCCAGTGTCGCCCACCGCCGCCCCGCCACCTGGCACACCGCCACCGCGGCCCCGTCCTCCCCGGCCGCCAGCACGTGCCGTACCTTCGCGCTCGTCTTGCTCGCGATCACCCGAGCAAGACGGGCCTCGGGGTCGTATGTCACCCCGACGGGCACCACGTGCGGGCTCCCGTCCGGGCGTGGTGTCGTCAGTGTGCACAGATGCCGTTCGCGCCAGAAGCTGAGGAACGACGGGTCCGGGGCACCCGGATCCTGGGCGTAGGAGGTCATGCCGGGAAGCTAGTCCCTCATTCCTCCCACGGGCTGCCTTGAGTGGAATAGACTCAACTTTATGTACGCTGACTGAGTCAGTAACAGGAGTCGGTACAGGAGCTGACACCGAGGAGGAGTACGGACACGTGGATGCCGAGCTGACCAACCGGAGCCGGGACGCGATCAATGCGGCCGGCAACCGGGCCGTGACCGAGGGACACCCGGACCTCACCCCCGCCCACCTGCTCCTCGCGCTGCTCCAGGGGCAGGACAATGCGAACATCACCGACCTGCTGGCCGCCGTGGACGCCGACCAGGCCGCCGTGCGGGCCGGGGCCGAGAAGGCGCTCGGCGCGCTGCCCAGCGTGGCCGGGTCCACCGTGGCGCCCCCGCAGCCCAACCGGGACCTGCTCGCCGTCATCGCCGACGCCCAGGCCCGTGCCAAGGACCTCGGCGACGAGTACCTCTCCACCGAGCACCTGCTCGTCGGCATCGCCGCCAAGGGCGGCCCGGCCGCCGAGGTGCTGACCGGGCAGGGTGCCACCCCGAAGAAGCTGATCGACGCCTTCCAGAAGGCCAGAGGAGGGCGCAGGGTGACCACCGCCGACCCGGAGGGGCAGTACAAGGCCCTGGAGAAGTTCGGGACCGACTTCACCGCCGCCGCACGCGACGGCAAGCTCGACCCCGTCATCGGCCGCGACCAGGAGATCCGCCGGGTCGTGCAGGTGCTGAGCCGCCGTACGAAGAACAACCCCGTCCTCATCGGCGAGCCCGGCGTCGGCAAGACCGCCGTCGTCGAGGGGCTCGCCCAGCGGATCGTCAAGGGGGACGTGCCCGAGTCGCTCAAGGACAAGCGGCTCGTGTCGCTCGACCTGAGTGCCATGGTGGCCGGCGCCAAGTACCGCGGTGAGTTCGAGGAGCGGCTGAAGACCGTCCTCGCCGAGATCAAGGACTCCGACGGGCAGATCATCACCTTCATCGACGAGCTGCACACGGTCGTGGGCGCGGGCGCCGGCGGGGACTCCTCCATGGACGCCGGCAACATGCTCAAGCCCATGCTCGCCCGCGGTGAGCTGCGCATGGTGGGGGCGACGACTCTCGACGAGTACCGCGAGCGGATCGAGAAGGACCCCGCCCTGGAGCGCCGCTTCCAGCAGGTGCTGGTCGCCGAGCCCAGCGTCGAGGACACCATCGCCATCCTGCGCGGGCTCAAGGGGCGCTACGAGGCCCACCACAAGGTCCAGATCGCCGACAGCGCGCTGGTGGCCGCCGCGGCCCTCTCCGACCGGTACATCACCTCCCGCTTCCTGCCCGACAAGGCCATCGACCTCGTCGACGAGGCGGCCTCCCGGCTCCGGATGGAGATCGACTCCTCGCCCGTGGAGATCGACGAACTCCAGCGCGGTGTCGACCGGTTGAAGATGGAGGAGCTCGCGCTGGTCAAGGAGACCGACCCGGCCTCCCGCGAGCGCCTGGAGCGGCTGCGCCGTGACCTCGCCGACAAGGAGGAGGAGCTGCGGGGCCTGACCGCCCGCTGGGAGAAGGAGAAGCAGTCCCTCAACCGGGTCGGTGAACTGAAGGAGAAGCTGGACGAGTTGCGCGGCCAGGCCGAACGCGCCCAGCGCGACGGCGACTTCGACACCGCCAGCAAGCTGCTCTACGGCGAGATCCCCACCCTGGAACGGGACCTGGAGGCCGCCTCCGAGGCCGAGGAGGAGGCCGCCAAGGACACCATGGTCAAGGAGGAGGTCGGCGCCGACGACATCGCCGACACCGTCGCCGCCTGGACCGGCATCCCGGCCGGCCGCCTCATGGAGGGCGAGACGCAGAAACTCCTGCGCATGGAGGAGGAGCTGGGCAAGCGGCTCATCGGCCAGGGCGAGGCCGTGCGGGCCGTCTCCGACGCCGTACGGCGCACCCGGGCCGGGATCGCCGACCCCGACCGGCCCACCGGCTCCTTCCTCTTCCTCGGCCCCACCGGCGTCGGCAAGACCGAACTCGCCAAGGCGCTCGCCGACTTCCTCTTCGACGACGAGCGGGCCATGGTCCGCATCGACATGAGCGAGTACGGCGAGAAGCACAGCGTCGCCCGGCTCGTCGGCGCGCCTCCCGGTTACGTCGGCTACGAGGAGGGCGGCCAGCTGACCGAGGCGGTGCGCAGGCGGCCGTACAGCGTGGTGCTGCTCGACGAGGTGGAGAAGGCCCATCCGGAGGTCTTCGACATCCTGCTCCAGGTGCTGGACGACGGCCGCCTGACGGACGGTCAGGGCCGTACGGTCGACTTCCGCAACACCATCCTGGTGCTGACGTCCAACCTGGGCAGCCAGTTCCTGGTCGACCCGATCACCAGTGAGGCGGAGAAGAAGGAGCAGGTCCTGGAGGTCGTGCGGGCCTCTTTCAAGCCGGAGTTCCTCAACCGGCTCGACGACCTGGTCGTCTTCTCCGCCCTCACCAAGGACGAGCTCGGCCGGATCGCGCGGCTCCAGATCGACCGGCTCGCGAAGCGGCTCGCCGAGCGCCGGCTCACCCTGGAGATCACCGACGCGGCCCTGGACTGGCTCGCCGTCGAAGGCATGGACCCGGCCTACGGCGCCCGCCCGCTGCGCCGCCTCGTCCAGACCGCGATCGGCGACCGGCTCGCCAAGGAGATCCTGTCCGGCGAGGTCAAGGACGGCGACACGGTCCGGGTGGACGCCTTCGGCGACGGTCTGATCGTGGGTCCGGCGACCGGCAAGACGCTCTGAGCGCGGTGGTGACGAGGGGCGGCGGCGCCCCCTCGTCACTCCGTGAACGCCACGAACCGCACCACGGACCAGTTCGGCCCGTCGTAGGTGACCTCCAGCTGCACGGAGGCGCTCTGCCCGGCGACCGCGCCCCGGTTCATGCACGCGTAGATTTCGGTGTCGCCGCCGCATTGCACGTTCCGCAGGCCGGGCCCGTCCGGGTAGCTCGCCGCCACCCAGGCGCTCACCTCGGTCTGCCGCAGCAGGAAGCGGGCCTCGTACCGGGGGTTCTGCGCGGCCTCCAGCACACACGAGAGGTCGCGCGCTCCGGTCGGCGGCTTCGCCCCGCCGTAGGCGAACGCCTCGGCGCACGAGATCTTCCGGACGCCCGTGTCGACGGAGTCGTCCGTGAACAGCCAGGCGACCAGCAGCGCGATCAGGGCTGCCACCCCCAGGGTCGGCACGGCCAGGATCGCCGTGAACATGCCCCATCTGGTCCTGCCCGGCCGGACCACTTCCGGCACTGTTTCGGTCTGCGTCTGTGTCATGTGTTCCCCGTTTCCTCGGCCCCTGTTTACCGTGGCTGACCGGATCATGTCAGCCCTGGGAGGACAGGGTCCGTCTGGGCTTGCCACCCCCCTCCCCGCATGGGGGAGGATGGCGGAATCCGTACGAAGGGAAATTCACGGTGACCATCGATCCGTCCTCGATTCCGAACTTCGGGGGCCAGCCCGAGCCGCAGCCCCAAGGACCGGCGGGCCCCGTCGTCCCGGATCAGGATCTCGTGAAGCAGCTCCTCGACCAGATGGAGCTGAAGTATGTCGTCGACGACGAGGGTGACCTCGCGGCGCCGTGGGAGCAGTTCCGTACGTATTTCATGTTCCGCGGCGAGGGTGACCAGCAGGTCTTCTCGGTGCGGACGTTCTACGACCGGCCCCACCAGATCGACGAGAAGCCCGCGCTGCTGGAATCCATCGACGACTGGAACCGGCGCACCCTGTGGCCCAAGGTCTACAGCCACACCCATGACGACGGCACCGTCCGTCTGATCGGTGAGGCGCAGATGCTCATCGGCACCGGCGTCAGCCTGGAGCACTTCGTCTCCTCGACCGTGAGCTGGGTGCGCGCCGCCATCGAGTTCGACAAGTGGCTCGTCGAGCAGCTCGGCCTCGAGGAGGAGGTCAACGACGCCGAGAAGCCCGAGGACGACGAGTAGACGTTCCTCCCGCTGCAAGTCGTATCGGCGAGTACGACCAGATACGCGCGTAGGCGAACGAGAGCCCGGCCAGGGCACCGGCCACCACGGCCGCGTGCCGGGGCCGGGCTCTCCCGTTTTGGCCTACGGCCCGCTTTCCCACTGCTGCCGCCGCTCGCACCGGTGCTGGTGCGACCCTCGCGGTGGCCGACCCACGGCAGGTACCCGAACCGGCCGAGCGCGGCGGCCGTCCACAGCCTGTGGATAACTTCGCGGTTTGTTCGAAGCCCCGCACGAGCTCGTACGCCGCCGTCGCGAGGGCGGCCGCGAGCCCGCGGGGCCGGGACAGCCCGGCGTACAGCGACCACGCGGCGAAGGCCGTCAGGACCGGTTCCGTGTACGCCGGAGACCGCGGCCGCGCTCCACGACACCAGCAGGCCCGCCGCGCCTCCGCTGAGCGGGGTCAGAGCGGTGACGGCCGGACCAGCCCCGGGTACAGCGGAAGGAAGGCCACAGATACTGAGGACGACACCCGGCCGGACGCGCACGGAACGGCCGCAACCGTGCTCGGCGATCCCCAGATACCACCGCGAGTCCCAGGACCGCCCGAGCAGCGTGAGCCGCCCGTGCACGGTGCCTCAGGCGGTCACCACGAGCACGAGGAGCCCGGTGAGCCGGGCGCCGGCAAAGAGGTGGCGAGGGGGCGGGTGTGGGTGCTGGCGTAGGTGCCGGCGTGCGTCACATCAGCGCACTGCAGAAGAAGTCAGGCATGAGCGAGTATCGCGCCCTGGTCCAGCCGTGATCCGTCGCTGTGCGGCAGAAGGGGAGCTCGGATAGAGGTAAGCTTGAGGTGGCCGCACGGGAGCGTTCTTGGTCACACTTGAATCGTATCCGTGCGGCCTTTCGCATGTCTTGGCTGCTGCTGATCTTGAGGCGGAAAGCCAGGCCAGTGCAGGGACCTCGGGCCCATAGAATGGCCGTCGTGACCGACAACTCTCAGCGCCCCGCAAGCGGGCCGAACAGCGCCCCCGAACTGCCGACTCAGTACGCGCCGGCCGAGGTAGAGGGGCCGCTGTACGAGCGCTGGGTAGAGCGGGGTTACTTCGAGGCTGACGCGAAGAGCGACAAGCCCGCGTACACCATCGTCATCCCGCCGCCGAACGTCACCGGCAGCCTGCACCTTGGCCATGCCTTCGAGCACACGCTGATCGATGCCCTCACCCGCCGTAAGCGCATGCAGGGCTACGAGACGCTGTGGCAGCCCGGCATGGACCACGCCGGTATCGCGACGCAGAACGTCGTCGAGCGGGAGCTTGCCAAGGAAGGCAAGTCCCGCCACGACCTGGGTCGCGAGGCGTTCGTGGAGCGGGTCTGGCAGTGGAAGGCCGAGTCCGGTGGTCAGATCGCCGGGCAGATGCGGCGCCTGGGCAACGGCGTCGCGTGGAGCCGCGACCGGTTCACCATGGACGAGGGTCTGTCCCGTGCCGTCCAGACCGTCTTCAAGAAGATGTTCGACGACGGTCTGATCTACCGCGCCGAGCGCATCATCAACTGGTGTCCGCGCTGCCTGACGGCCATCTCGGACATCGAGGTCGACTACCAGGACGACGACGGTGAGCTTGTCTCCATCAAGTACGGCGAGGGGGACGACACGGTCGTCGTCGCCACCACGCGTGCGGAGACCATGCTCGGTGACACCGCTGTGGCCGTTCACCCGGACGACGAGCGCTACAAGCACCTCGTCGGCAAGCGCATCAAGCTGCCGCTGACGGGCCGGACGATCCCCGTCGTCGCCGACACGCACGTCGACCCGGAGTTCGGCACCGGTGCCGTCAAGGTCACGCCCGCCCATGACCCCAACGACTTCGCCATCGGCCAGCGGCACGGCCTGGAGTCGCTGACCGTCATGGACGAGCGCGGTGTCATCACGGCCCACGGGCCTTTCGAGGGGCTTGACCGCTTCGAGGCGCGTTCCGCGATCGTCGCCGCGCTACGCGCCGACGGCCGGATCGTCGCGGAGAAGCGGCCGTACGTCCACTCCGTGGGCCACTGCTCGCGCTGCAAGACGACCCTTGAGCCGCGGCTGTCCCTGCAGTGGTGGGTGAAGGTCGAGACGCTCGCCAAGGCCGCGGGAGACGCGGTCCGCGACGGCCGGGTGAACATCCACCCCGCCGACTTGTCGCAGCGCTACTTCGACTGGGTCGACAACCTCAACGACTGGTGCATCTCACGGCAGTTGTGGTGGGGCCACCGCATCCCCGTCTGGCACGGCCCGAACGGTGAGACCGTGTGCGTCGGCCCCGACGAGCAGCCGCCGACCGGGGAGGGCTGGGAGCAGGACACCGACGTCCTCGACACCTGGTTCTCGTCCGGCCTGTGGCCCTTCTCCACGCTGGGCTGGCCCGAGAAGACCGCGGACCTGGCCAAGTTCTATCCGAACTCGGCCATGGTCACCGGCTACGACCTGATGTTTTTCTGGGTCGCCCGGATGATGATGTTCGGCCTGTACGCGATGGACGGCGAGATCCCCTTCCACACCATCGCGTTCCACGGCATGGTCCGTGACGAGCATGGCAAGAAGATGTCGAAGTCGTTCGGTAACACGGTCAATCCGCTGGACTGGATGGACAAGTACGGCTCCGACGCTCTTCGGTTCACGCTCGCGCGGGGCGCTAACCCCGGTACCGACGTGCCGATCGGCGAGGACTGGGTCCAGGCGTCCCGGAACTTTGCCAACAAGATCTGGAATGCGACGCGGTTCGCGCTGATGAACGGCGCCACGATCGAGGGCGAGCTGCCCCCGGCCGAGCAGCTGTCGGCCACGGACCGTTGGATCCTGTCCCGGCTGAACACTGTCGTGGCCGAGGCGGACGCGTATTACGACGACTACCAGTTCGCGAAGCTTGCCGATACCCTGTACCACTTCGCGTGGGACGAGGTCTTCGACTGGTACGTCGAGCTGTCCAAGACGACGTTCATGGCCGGCGGCGACGCGGCCAGGGTCTCGGCACGCGTCCTGGGCGAGGTCCTGGACGTGACGCTGCGCCTGCTGCATCCCATCGTTCCGTTCGTGACGGAGACGCTGTGGACCACGCTCACCGGACGTGAGTCCGTCGTGATCGCCGACTGGCCGGCGGACAGCGGGTTCCGTGATGCCGCGGCCGAGGCGGAGATCGAGAGCCTGCAGCAGGTGATCACTGAGGTTCGGCGCTTCCGTTCGGACCAGGGCTTGCAGCCCGGTCAGAAGGTTCCGGCGCGTCTGGACCTGTCGGGTACGCAGCTCGCTGCCCACGAGGCCGCCATCCGTCAGCTGCTCCGGCTCCAGCCGGAGGGTGATGGCTTCAGTGCCACGGCGACCCTCCCGGTTGCCGGCGCCACGGTCGCGCTCGACCTGTCCGGCACGATTGACGTCGCGGCCGAGCGTAAGCGGCTGGCCAAGGACTTGGCTTCGGCGGAGAAGGAGAAGGCCCAGGCGGAGGCCAAGCTCGGTAACGAGGCGTTCCTGGCGAAGGCCCCGGACAACGTGGTCGAGAAGATCCGTACCCGCCTGACGAAGGCCGAAGGGGACATCGTCCGGCTGCAGGACCAGATCAGCAACCTGCCCGCCTAGTAGCCAGACCAGAGAAGGCAGCCCCGGACACATAGTCCGGGGCTGCCTTCGTGAGGTGGTCTTTCCCTACGGGATTCCCAGGCCCTCGAAGGGGCTTGCCAGAGAGAACTGCCGCTGCCGGGCGACCGTCAGGGCCTGTTCGAGGTCGAACTCGGCCATCCGGATCAGGTCGACGAGCCGGGAGGGCTTCGAGGCGAGGACGAGGCGCGTGATGTCCTCGGCGGTGCCGTCGCGGTTGAAGTGGTGCCGGAACAGGTCGAGGTTCTTCTTTACCACCAGCAGGGTCATGTCGAACTCGGAGATCTCGGCGTTGGAGACTCGTCGTGTCCGCGAGTGGACCCGGTATTCGTGCAGCGGGCCGGCGATGTACACGATGTGGTTGGCCTCGCCCCTGCGGAACCGCCCGGCGAGGAGGTTCACGGCGAACGCCCAGTCCCCCCACTTCCGTACGTCGGGGTCGTAGAGACCGCCGTGGATGGCGTCGTCCCGGCGGCAGACGATCGAGGTGGGCACGTGGTGTTTGCGCAGGACCAGTTCCTCGCGGCACGGGTAGGAGGAGATGGTGAGCCCGTCGAAGTCGCCGATCATCCGGGACATGGTGTGGGCGAAGGCCACATGCTGGTGCGTCTTGAGGAGCTTGACGGCACGGTCCGGGTAGCTGCCGGCCTTCAGCAGCTCAGAGTCCGTGGCGAGCCGGTCATCGGCGTCGAGCTGCATCACGTACTCGAAGCTTGCGGCTTCGATGCCGGCGTTCCTGGCCGCATGGTGCCCGCTGTGCTCCTGCTGGACGATGCGGACTCCGGCGCGCCCGGCGCACTGCGCGATGGCACGAAGAGTGCGCTGGTCGTCGGAGCCGTCATCCACGACCACGACTTCGTACGGGAACACGTGCGGCTGCTCGATCAGGGACGCCACAGCCTCCAAGAGATAGTCCCCCGAGTTGAAGCAGGGGATGACGAAGCTGATCCCCTCAGGCGCGATCGACTTCACGGCATTCTCCCTGTCTCTGGTCAGGTGGCCCGGTTGGCGGCGATGACGGTGGCCCGGATCGCCTCGAAGCAGTTGCGCCCGGTCCGGCTGTCCTGTTCCGCGTGCTCGGACCAGAGCAGCGTGAGGTCCCAGCCGTCGTAGATGCGCTCGATGACGTGTCTGAAGAAGTCCGGGGAGTAACCGGCCTCCCCCTCGATGCACAGCACCTGACCGTCCGCGGACCTGCGGCTGATCCCTGTGAAGACTTCGAGGTAGTGGTAGTTAGCCCCGCGCGCGTGAGCGACCGCGGTGGTGAGGAGGGACTCCACATCGCGTCTCGCGACGTAGTGCAGGACGTCCTTGGCGACGATGACCCCGAAGTCCTGGTCGATGGCGAAGTCCTCGGCGAGGCACTCCCGCGGTTCGATCCGGTCGGCCCAATCACTTGTGCCGTCGATGCGCTGAAGAAGCGAGTCACTGGGAACCTGATCGACGGCTACGACGCGGAACCCTGCGCGCGCTAAGGCAATGGTGTAGGTCCCGGCTCCGTACCCCAGATCCAGTGCGGTGCGGGGGGTTGCGTCTCCGATGGATGCCAGGAGCGTGTTGAACCGCTCCGAGGTGGCGGCCTGGAGGTTTTCCGCGGTGTTCCGGCCGCGCCGGATCGCGTCCGCATAGAAGGCATGCACGGATGCCCTCGAAACTGGCTGATTCATGGGTAACTCCTCTGTGGCCTGGTTGGTTTGGAGCAGCCGGGGCCTAGAAGGGCACCGAGACCAGGTGCCCCGGGGTGAGCACCGACGAGGCGAGCGCCTCGGTGACCTGCATGGGCCGGAAGTGGCTCGCGAGGGAGCTGCGCCGCTCGGAGCCGCGAAGCCAGTGCTCCATGAGCCGACGGTTGCTGTCGCTGTGGAACAGCCCGCCGAACGACTCCTCCGATACGTACTGCTCATCGGGCAGAAGCGCGGCGTTGGCTCGCGTGGTCACGCGAGCCAACGCGTCGATCCCATCCGCGCTGTCGCCGCGGGGGATGTCGTGGCAGTGAACGTGGGTGGAGAACAACGTCGACAGCTGGGCCTCCAGGTCGACGCTGGACGTGCGGCCATTGACGTTGTAAAGGCCCTCCGGGAGTTCGCACCAGCTCCGGATGGAGGGGGTGGTCTGCTCGAAGGACAAGGTCCCGAGCGAGATGGTCCTACCTGTGACCGCATCCAAGAGGCGGAGCGTAGAGGTCACATCGGTCTCGCCGAAACGAAATGCGGCGTCTGAGTCCGCCGACCATCGCGCGCCGTCGTCCTGGAACCAGTTGGCGATCGGCTGCGAGATGCGCTGGTGCTGGTCGATCGGAAAGGCGCCGAAGGAGCTGATCTCCAGCCTGAGTTGGCGCTCGGGGAACACTTCCGAGTTGAGAGACAAGATTTGGGTCGCGAGATCCACGTAGTGGTACGCGCCGTGCATCATCATCCCGTAGCCGTACTTGTACGGGTGATCATCGCGGCTTTCGAACTCCCGCTGGAGGTTCCACACGCCGCCCGCGGCCCGGAGATGGAAGGAAGTCAGAGGCGCTTCCCACCGCTCCATCCGCTCCCTGAGCGACGCGACGACCTTCTCGTTGTAGATCTGGTGGTACCGGCTCAATGTCATCACCGAGTGCTCCGCGGAGGATCCGGCAGCGACACCGATGAGTTCCTCCATGGTTTTCGTGATGTACGACGGCTTGAATCGGCCGGCCACGACGGGAGCCAGTACGGGCTTCTCGACCAGCGAGTCGATGTGGTTCTCCACGCAGAACCGGAGGTATGCCTCGTGAGCCCGTACCTCCGTGGCGATGTATACCTTCGCCGGCACGCCGGGGACTCGCAGGCGTTGGACGGCGGCCGTGATGAGCTCTTGCGGTGTCTCTCGTGCACGGTCGCCGGAATCCGGCAGGTAAATGACTCCTCGCGGCTTCACGCTCGCCGCCTGGATGCGCCGGTCGATTTTCGTCCGCTGCGACTCCAGGTCGATGATTGAATAGGAGTCGATGTGACCGGAGTTGACGGCATCGCGAATGCACGGCAGATACTTGTTGGCGACGATCTCATCGAAACCGACCACGATGAGATGATGCATGGGTATCATGAGAACACCTTCCTGCTGGCCGAATGAGATGGATGCTGTGACGCTTTTGGGCGTACGTCGGTAGGTGCTGAATTGCGTGATGGGCGAGTGGCCCGAGCTCAACGGCTGGAATTCTCTGGCTGCCGCCCCGGCTCCTCAGGGGGTGACGACTTGGCCATCAGTCGGACAGCCCCCTTCGATCTCGTACGGGTACTGGAGACCGAGGCGGGTAGACGATGACCGCGTCGGTGTGACCATGACAGCGGTCCGGACGCGCTCGGAGTATCACGAGCAGTTGCCCAAGCGGCTCATCATCGGCTCATGGTTGGTTGGTCCGACTTTTCAACATCCGCTTTCACATGCACTCATGAGAGGCTGACCTAGGCTCCGGATCATGACCAGAGATGGGCAGGCGGTAGGCGCGGTGGGGAAGAGTCGGCCGGGCTGGCGCCCGGACAGATTGAGGCAGCAACGCGAAGCCCACGGCCTGACGCTGGAGGGCGCGGGGGAGCAGCTGCGTGAGGTGGCGGGGGCTGCGAAACTCACAGTGCCGGCCGCCAACTTCCAGACGCTGTGGCAACACGAGCAGGGCGAGGTCTACCCCGGGCCGCACTACCGCCGCGCGTACTGCCTGTTGTATCGCGCGACCGAGCCCGAGCTCGGCTTCCGTAACGCCCTGCCCGACGAGGCCAGGAAGCTCAAGTTCACCGCGTCGAGCGAACCGCACAACGGGGCCCATGTGCTGGCTGTGGAGCGCGCGTTGCTCCAACTGTCGCCGGGTACGGAGGAAACCGACGGGCAGGGCGTACAGCAGCGAATCCTCGATGCCTGGAAGCGCCGTCACACCGGCGGCGACCCCAACAAGCCGACCCTGCTGATGGTCGGTGGCTACGCCGGCAGCGGGAAATCGGAGTTCGCCCGCTTCATATCCCAGCTCACTGGTTGGCCCGTCCTCGACAAGGATCCGATCACGCGTCCCCTCGTCGAGCGCCTCCTCGTAGAGATGGGCAGTGACCCCAATGACCGGCACACCGACCTGTACCGGGAGAAGGTCCGCCCGCTGGAGTACCAGTGCCTGCTGGAGACCGCGTACGCGAACATCGACTGCGCGATCAGCACGGTCCTGAGCGCACCGTTCATCACCGAGAGCACCGACCCTCGGTGGATGGGCCGCCTGATCAATCGCTGCGAAGCGCGCGGCGTCACCGTAGCTGTCGTCTGGATTCAGTGCGACCTGGACACGATGCATGAGTACATCACCTTCAGGTCCGCCGCCCGAGACAGCTGGAAACTCCAGAACTGGGACACGTACGCCGCCGGTATCGACCTCGAACTGCGGCCCGTCGTGCCGCATTTGGTGGTCGACAACCGGCTCGGCGCCGCGATATCGCTCACGGACCAGGTGCGCCAGGTCTTCGGCACGGTGTTCCAATGAGGCAGGGCATCCTGCTGTACGGGCCGCCGGCGGCAGGCAAGGACACGATCACGACGGCACTCTCCGAACTCGACGCGCGGTACGTGCCGTTCTCTCGGCTGAAGATCGGGACCGGCAAGACTGAGGGCTACCGGATGGGCACACCGGAGCAGCTGGTCGGCCTGGAGGCACGCGGCGACGTCATCTTTCGCAACGACCGGTACGGCAACATCTACGTCGTCGACCGGCCCGGCCTCGATCAGGCCATGGAGGGCGACAGGGCACCCGTCGTCCATCTCGGGCAGATGCTGGGGATGGAGCAGGTGACCGTTCTCTTCCCGGCGCACTGGGTGCGCGTTCTGCTGTGGTGCTCCAAGGAGACCACCGCACGACGATCACTCCAGCGGGGCGACACCGACACGGCGGCCCGGCTGGCCGCGTGGGACGCCACTCAGGCCGATCTTGCGGCTCATCCACGGGCTCAGTGGGAGCTGTGCGTGGACACGGATGCGACGGCACCCCGTGAAGCCGCACGGAAGATCGACGACATCGTGCGCACAATGTCACCTCGCTCCTGACATAGGTGCACCCTGCTGAACTCAGGTTGTCCAGCTCACCTTAGGCGCAGGGCTTCGAGTGCCTCGCTGATGTCCAGGTGCTCGTCTCTGTTTCCGTCCCACCGGGTGAGGGTCTCGGCCGCGGCGCGTACGAGGGAGTCGGGCAAGCCGGCATCAGCGAGCAGGGCTGCCGCGTCCTCAAGTTCTGGGCCCCAACGCCAGGCGCGGGCAGCGGTCTTGGGGATGTAGTCCGTCTCCACGAGGTAGCTGCGGGTGCGCCTGGCCGCGATCTCCAGTAGCTCGTCCGCGACACCGTACGTGTCCGCCGCCCCGTATGCGACGGCGGCCAGCACGCGGGAGACCTTCTGGTAGCTGGAGTACGAGAGCTTGAGTGCGGAGGCTTTGCCGATGGTGTCGCCAAGGACGTGGGGGCGCACGTCGGTGCCGGCAAAGAGTTCGGCGATCTCGTCGGCTTGCTTGCCGGGACCGGACAGATAGAGCGTCGGGTACTTGCCGCCCACCGGAGGCGATCCGACCACGGCGGCATCGATGACCGGCATCGGGGCCAGACGGTCGGCGATGTGCTGCACACGCGACGGCGAGACGGCGTTCGCCTCAACGTAGATTGTGCCCGCGTCGGCCGCACCGAGCTCGGCTACCCGGGCGGCAGTCTCCTCCGCTGCGGTGGGCGGGCACAGGGAGAGCAGCACGTCGGAGCGGGAGACGAGCTCGGACAGTGCCTCGGCTTCGAGGCCCGCGCTCTCGGCCCGGCGGCGGGTTGTTTGGCTGCGTCCGTCGGGGCACCACAGGACGAGGTGGCCGCGGGCGCGCAGCTGGGCGCCGATGGCGGATCCCATGCTGCCGGGGTGCAGCAGCCCGATGGTGTACCTCATGTCGTGGTCCTCATGTTGCCGACGGAGTGCAGAAGCAGCACGTCGATGGCAGCGCGCGCGTGTGGCACGGTGTGTTCCGGCCCGGGACTGTCAGGCGGCCAGGAGCGGTCGTTGGCGATCCAGATGGTTCTCAGCCCCGCGGAGCGTCCACCGCCGATGTCGTTGACGGGGTTGTCGCCGACCATCCAGCCTCCGTCGTCCAGCTCGGTGCCGCAGCGGGCCGCCGCCAGGGCGAAGTGCCGGATCTGCGGTTTGCGTGCGTCGGCCTCTTTGGAGACGAAGACGCCGTCCACTCGCTCGGCGATACCGGTGGCCCGCAGCTTGGCGCGCTGGATGTCCACCGCACCGTTGGTCGCCACCCCGACTCGCCAGCCGGACGCACGTAGCTCGTCCAAGCCGTCGAGGACGTCGGCGGGGCACGACACCAAGGACGCGATATCGGTGCAGTACGTGCGCCACAATTCTGCGGCTGACATGAGCAGCCGGTAGCGGGCGCGGATCGTGTCGAAGGTGGACGGATACGCCCGGTCCGCCACCAGACTCAAGATGTAGGCCTGTTCCTCGTCTCCCAGACCGTGCCGGGTGGTGAACTCGGCAACCCAGTCGGTGAGCGTTCCTTGCCGGTCCACGAGGGTGTTGTCGAGGTCAAAAAGAACCAGGAGGCGCTGCACCCCTGAACCCTATGCGCCGAGGTCGGCCCGTGAGTCAGCTACGCCGCCGCCCGTCGGATCCCCGTCGGGGTGGCGACGGGCGGGACGGAGGAGATGCCGACCACCTCGACCTGAACACCCCACGCTTCGAGCGTCCTGGCCGTCTGAACCAGGGTGACCTGTGAGAACGGGAACAGGGTGTCGGCGGTGAGATCGGTGCCGTCCTTCAGAAGGATCGCGAAGACGACCTTCGAAGGCCGGAAGTCCTCCGGTGGACCGTGCCCCTGCCGGGCCGCGGCGACCTTCTCGGCGAACCGTTCCCTGCCTTCCGGGGAGTTCCGCAGAGTCTGTACGGCGACGAGTGCCTGACTGAAGAGATGGCTCAGTGCGTCGGAACCCATGGCGCGCTTCACCATGACCAGCACGTTGTCCGGGCTCAGCAGGTCGCAGATCTCCACGCCGTTCCCCCGGTGCAATGTCGTCTGAACGTTGTCGCGGTCGAAGCTGACGTATCCGGGCCGCTGGTCCGGCACGGTCTCGTTGTAGGTGCGCTCCTTGTCTCCGAGGACCCACGGGGGCAGGTCGACGGAGGGAGAATCGGTGATCAGTCGCTCGACGTGGACGCGGGTCGCCTTCAGATACTCCTGGTCGATCTCGTACCACTGGTCGTCCATCAGGAAGAATCGGTGGTGGTCGAGTGACACTTCCGCCTCGATCCACCGGAGCGCGCTGGACGTCCAGATCTCGTCGGCCCGGTCGGCGCGGTTGTGCCGGTAGAGGGTGACGGTTCCTTCCCGGAGCGCGGCCACGCGGCTGCCCGCACGCTGGACGCGCGCACGGCTAAGGACGTATGCAAGGTCGAAGTCGTCGGTCGACCGGCCGGCCGAGTCGCTGTTGATCCTGGCCCTGAACGCCCGGGCGGCCATGTAGTCGTCCCAACGGTCGGCGGGGACGGCGACGCTGATTCTGCCGTCGGGCTCCTGGCCCAGAAGGTCGTCGAGCACGGCCTCCAGGCGGGTGACAAGGCCGGGGTCGTCGACGGGCACGACGTGTTCGACGAACTCCAGCTCCGGACTCGGCTTCTCCTCACGCAGGACGCGGGCGATCGCACGGATGTCGGCGATCAGGTCTGCGCCCTCCACACCGAGCCGCAGGCGCAGACCGGCGCCGCCCTCGGCGCTGGAGATCTTCCCCGGGTTGTCCCGGGAGATGGTGAGGGGGATGTTGTCCAGGTGGCCGCCGAGGCGGCGCACGATCTGCGCGTGCTCGACGATGCCCAGGCTCCATACCGAGGCTCCGCTGGGGATCAGAGTGATGTCGGTGCGTCCTCCGCCCGGGGTGTGCGACACGAGGTCCCGGATCTTCGCGGGGTCCACCCGGCGGGACGCGAAGCTCAGCCCGAAGCGGTGATCCTTCAGACGGTCGGGCACCAGGCGGAAGCCCTGGTCATAGCTGATCGCGTACACCTCACCGTCGACGGCGAGCATCAGCAGGCCGGCCGAGCGGTTGACGGGCCGTGACACCTCGATACCCGTCGTTCGGAAGATCTCGTCGCACCAGCTCGCGACGGGCTGCTGGAAGCTGCCGGTGACCAGGACCGCCGGTACACCGAGGTTCTCGGGGACGTCGACTTCCGCGTGGACCGTTTCCAACTGGTCCGCGTCCAAGGCGTCGAACATCGCGTCGGCTGTGGGAGGGACGCCCCTGAGCCGGTACAGGGTTCGCTTGGACGTACGAGCCGTCATGGTGCTGCTCCTCGTTCCGCTCTGTGGACGGTGGCGTCCTCGTGGTGTCGTTTCAGTTGGTCAACAGGGCGACGAGCGCCCCGACTTCGGTACGCCACGCGCGGACCTGGTCCTCCGTGGGACCGATCTCGTACTGGTGGTAGTGGCATCCCAGGCAGAGCTGGCTCCACACGGCCTTCGCCCGGCGGGCGGTTCCCGCTTCGGCGCAGCCGCGGAGCCAGAGGAACGCGGCCCGCAAGGTGCCCTCCCGGATCGCGCGCGGCGCCCGGTGGGCGGTGAGGCGGTCGGCGACGGCGCTCTCCAGAGCGACACGGAGGGCGAAGGCGGCACCGCGGTACCGGCTCGCCGCGGCGGCGGACGCGGCGGGTACGGCCGTGTCGGCGGGCGGGGCGGGTTCGCCGGTGTCCGTGAGGAGCAGGTCGGCGGTGTCGAGCAGCTGGCGGATCGTCCGGTTCACGGCCCCTCCTCGGGCTTGCGTACCGTCAGGGCCACGGCCTTGATGTCGTCCACGAACCGGTGGGGGTCCGGCATCGAGGTGCCCGACGGGTGGGCGCCCTCCTGGCACTGCCGGACAAGGTCCACCGCCCCGGGGCCGCACCGCCTGCGCAGCTCGCCGAAGACCTCACCGGCCGTCTTCGACAGGTCTCCGAAGAGCCCCAGGGCGGCGATGTCCATCAGCGTGACGGCCCTCGCGACGGTCTTCTCCGCCTCGTGTTCGGCCATCCCCGCCCGGTGCAGCCGCAGCCAGGCGGCCTCGGAGAAGGCCTGTTCCAGGACGGCGCGGCAGAGGCTGGGCAGTACATGGGTCATCGCGACCGGCGGGAGGTTCCGCGTGCGGATGAGGGCACGTGCGTCGGCCAGTGCCTGACGGACCGGATCGGTCACCCGGTTCACGGTCACCACGGACCGGCCCGCCCGCTCCACCTCGAGTACGGTCACCGGGAGTTCCTGGTTGGTGAAGGCCCGCTGGAGCCGCGTGTCGTGGGTGAAGACCACGACCTGCCGGGTCTCGCCGAGGTCGTGCAGGACCTTCGCGAGGCCGTGGACCTTGGCGGGATCCATGGACTGCACGGGGTCGTCGATGACGACGAACCCGAAGGGGCTGTCCGGCGCGGCGGCGCGCGGCAGGAAGAGCGAGAGCGCGAGGGAGTGCAGTTCGCCCTGGCTCATCACACCGAGGGCCGAGGCCTCGGTGCCGTCGACGGACACGTCCATCACCAGCTTGCGCACGGTGGCCTTCTCGCTGCCGGTCAGGCGTACGGAACGCAGGTCCACGCTGCTCTGCTGGCGCAGTTCCTCCCAGATCCGCTGCGAGTGGTCCTCGAAGGGTCGCAGCCGTTCCTCGCGCAGATCGGCACGCGCCTCCTTGAGCCACTTGCGGGCCGCCCTGACCTGGCACAGCCGAGGCCTTCCGGCGTACGCGGGCCGAGCCCGGTCGAGCCAGCCCGCGAGGCGGGTGACACAGGTGCGCCACTCCTCGTCGAGCTTCTCCAGCTCCCGCAGCGCCTCCTCGCGCAGCGCGGCACAGGCGTCGGCGAGGACGAGCGCTGCGGTCTCGGCGCGGGCCGCGAGCCGCTCGGCGTCGTCGAGCACCCGGCACGCCTGCCACTCCTCCCACGGGTCGACGAGCGGGGCGGGCAGCCACACGGGGGCCGGCGTGACGAGGTATCGGAGGGCGTCCACCGCGTCCCGTAGTCCGGTGCGGGCCTCCCGCGCGGTCGCGGCCTCCTGCCGCAGGCCGGCCACCTGCTCGGCGGCCCGCTCGGCCCACGCCTCGTCGAGCGCCCGGTCGGACCCGCACACCGGGCAGGTGTCCTCGTCCTCGTGCCGACGGCTGTGCTCCAGGGCCTTGGCCAGCAGTTCCGCACGCTGGTGCGCGTCCTCGGCGCCCGAGGCACGTACGTCGTCGAGTACGGCGACGGCCTCGCGCAGCCGGTCCACGGCCGCACCGACCGCGTCGAGGTCGGGTCCGGCCAGCGCGGCGGTCGCGCGCAGTTCCCTCAGGCGGCCCTCGTCTGCGTCGGGGAGTGCGGTCACGAGGGCGTCGAGCTCGGCGAAGTCGGGGTCGCCCGCCTTGCCGACGACCGCGAGCGCACGTACCGCACGCGGGTCGTCCAGTGCGGACAACGCCTCGGCGAGTGCGGGCCGTTCGGCCTCGACCTGCTTCAGCGCGGAGTCGAGCGTCTTCTCGGTGCCCTGGAGCCGCTCGTCCGCGTCGGTCAGTTCGCGCAGTCCGAGGATGGCGGCGACCGAGTCGTACTGCTCGCTGGGCCTGCCGTTGAGGATCTTGTCGAGATCCGCGTACGACAGGAAGGGGCTGTAGTCGTTCAGGGCCCGCTCCCACCCGATGCCGGTGAAGGGCCGACGGCCGTGGCCCGGCCGCCTGAACTCGACCTCGGGGGCGGTGACGTCGTCGCCGGGCCAGGTGCACGTCAGCGTGGACGGCCGGGGGTCGCCCGCGATGGCGAGACGGACCTCGACCTTCGGGTCGGCCCCGTCGTGCAGGTTGCGCCAGTGCCGGCGCCACACCTCGCCCCGCTGCTTGTCCAGGCGGGCGGTCCGGCCCGTGAGCGCCGTCTCGGCACCCTCGGCGAAGCTGGACTTCCCCGAGCCGTTGCGTCCCACGACGAGGGTGACGCCGGGCCGCGCGGTCAGCGGCAGACGCGCCTTGCGGCCGATGCCGCGAAAGCCGTTGACGCTGATGGAGTCGAGGAACACCCGCTGATCCGGGTGCGGGGCTGCGGGGGCGCCGGAGGCCTCCGTCGCGGTGGCGCCCAGTGCCTCGCGCAGGAGTTCCCGGGGTGCCTCGGCGAGCGCAGATCCTTCGAGGCGGGCGGTCAGGAGGGCGAGCGTCGAGGAGGCGCCTCGGTGGTGCTCGACCTGCTGATCGGATGCGTTCGGTCCGCTCGGTGTGGGGTGTTCCGTCATGGTGCTCTCCGCCCTCCGTGGTCGGTTCCGGGGCCGGGCCGTGCGCTGGGCGAGGGCCGTGAGCCTCTCGCTTTGCGCGAGCCCGGTGTGACGGAACAGACGTTAGAGGCGGAGAAGTTACTCAATCCATGTTCTCGGCGATAACCCTGGTTATCGCAACTCAAGCATCGTTACAAACAGTTGGGCGGCCGATGGACACTTCCGCCCACACCGTCTTGCCCAACGGGTGGCGCGGTGCCGAACCCCAGCGCACGGCCAGGGTGTCCACCAGGAGCAGCCCTCGGCCCGACTCTCCCTCGGGAGCCGACGAAGGCGGCATCGCCGGGGGCCGTTTCGCGGATGCCGCGTCCGAGACCTCGACGCGGACCAGGCCCGCCGCCGTGTCGACAGCGACCCGGAGACCGAAGTCGTGCCCGGGTGCCCGGCCGTGGAGCACGGCGTTCGCGGCGAGTTCGGCGACCACGAGGGCGACCGTGCACGACGCGTCCGACGCCGGCGGATACCCCTGCTCCTCCAGGTGCCGTACGGCGATTTGACGAGCTTGTCGCGAACACCGGGGCGAGGAGGTGAACTGTGCGACCAGAGGTGGCAGTTCGCTCTGTGCGTTCGTCGTTTCTGTCAGCACGGCGTGGTCCGTCCTTGGCTGTCGAGCAGGGGATGTGGCGTGGTGTGCGTGAGTCGTCACGTTCCGCACTCAAGAGTCGTCCGGTCGCCCTACGCTCAACAGGTGACGCGGCCTTACTTATCGACCCGTAAGGAACGGAAGTGACGCTTTGGCCAACGGAATTGACCCCAGTACGTCGATGGCCGCGCTGTTCGGCGCACGTGTCCGCAGACTTCGCCTGGCGGCCGGACTGACCCAGACCGAACTGGGCGACAAGGTCCATGTGGTGGGCACGCGCATCACGCAGATCGAGCGGGCCTCCGGGGCGAAGCCGACGCTGGAGCTGGCGCGGGCGCTGGATGTGGCCCTCGGTGCGGATGACCTGCTCGTGGAGCTGTGGCCGTACGTGTACCGGGAGGCGTTTCCGGACTGGTCGCGGAGGTTCATGGCCTGCTCGGAACGGGCGGTGGTCATCCGGCAGTACGCGGCGCATGTGGTGCCGGGTCTGTTGCAGATCGAGCCGTACGCGCGGGCAGTGCTGAGCGTCGGCCTGACGCTCGGTAGCGAGGAGCAGTTGGAGGAGCGGGTCGCCGTTCGCCTGGGGCGGCAGAATCGCCTCGGGGCTCCCGACCGGCCCGAGTTGTGGGTGATCCTCGATGAGGCGGTGCTCCGGCGTCCGGTCGGTGGGCAGGCGGTGATGCGGGAGCAGTTGGAACGACTGCTAGAGACTGTGAGGGACCGTCACATCACTGTGCAGGTCCTGCCGTTCGACCAAGGGGAGCACGATGTGATGGGCGGCTCGCTCACCGTCCTCACCATGCCGGACGGTTCGGAGGTCGCCTACACCGAGGGCGCGCACTACGGCCAACTCATCGAGGATCCGGACGAGGTCAGGCGGTACTCACTGGCCTACGATCGACTGCGGGCGGATGCTCTGCCCCCGCTCATGTCCCTGGACATGATCCGATCCGTGCTGGAGGACAACCACCGTGGCTCGCGTCTCCCGTCCCGAACTGACCGGCGTCACCTGGCGCAAGAGCAGCTACAGCAATCAGGAGGGTGGCGACTGCGTGGAGGTGGCCGACGGATTGCGGGAGAGCGCCGTCCCCGTCCGTGACAGCAAGGTCCCGCACGGTCCGGTGCTGTGCTTCGAGGCTGCCTCCTGGGAGGCTTTCATAGGCGAGTTGAAGGCCGGAGGCCACCGTCACTGAGCCCGCCGGGCCCTGGTCACCGTCCACGTCCCGGGCTCACCGGACCCCTGTCCGCGAGGGCCCGGCAGGCCGCTGACCTCCCTAAAGAACCGGGGGAAAGAACTACCCGCCCACCCACCCTCCCCGGCCGCAGGGCTCGCGTCACTCGTCCGGGTGACCGGCTTGCAGGCGCGGGATACGGACGGTTACGTTCGCCGCGACAACAGCACACAGACTTCGGCCCCCGGCCGGGACGGCAATCCCGATCGAGGGCCTGACCGATCGAGAAGGAATCGACTTCCCGATGGCTGACCCGCAGTCTAACGCGCCCTTGCGCGCCCACGCCGGAGCTCCGACCTCCGGCGTGATCCACGTCCGCACCCGGCTGACGGCCGACTTCACGGTGATCTCCAACGCCCTCGCCCAGCGACGCGGCAGCGCGGTCACGGTGGGCGTCGCGGCGTACATCGCCTCCCTACCGGACGGCACCCCCGTGACCATCCCGGCCCTGTGCAAGCACTTCAGCGAGGGCGAGATCCTGATCTCGCGGGCGCTCAGGGAGTTGGAAGCGGCCGGTTACCTGGAGCGCCGCCGCGAACGGACGTCCACGGGGCACGTCCGGACCCGCACGTACTTCTACGACGTCCCCGGCGGCGATCCGCATACGGAACCGGACCCAGACCCGGACGGGCCTCCCGAGCCGCCGAAGCCGCGCGGCCCGCGAAAGCAGGTCGCCGCCGCTGTGGTCGCACCAGCATCCGCGCCACCGGAGGAGACGGTGGCCGCGCCAGCCGAGACGGAGGTATTGATCCCGCTCACTGACGCCGACCCCCGAGCGGTGGCCGTACTCGCCGGCCTGCGCGTGGTCGACCCCCGCCTCATCCTGTCCGCGCGGGAAACCGCGCGCCTCGCCCCGGCCGTCGCCCGGTGGCTCGCGGCAGGCCTTCTGCCCACACACATCACGGACCACCTCACCGCACGGCTGCCGGACAACTTCCTCACCCGCCCGGTCGGCATCCTCGCCTACCGCCTCAAGGAGGCTCCCCTGCCGGTACCAGCCAGGAGCGCGGAACCCGCCGTACGCCCGCTGGTCGTGCCCCTGCGGAACTGCGACGGCTGCGACCGGGGATTCCGTTCGGCGGAACCCGGCCGCTGCCGGGACTGCCGGGCCGGGGACCCACTCCGTGCGGCCGGCTGAGCCGATGACCGGGTGTGCGGTCCACCCGCAGGTGGGAGGCTTGATGTGGCACGATGCGAAATCCGGCGCCCGGAGGAGGTGGGGCATGGTCGACAGGTTCAACGACGGGCTTCTGACGCCCACGGAAACCGCCTCCTACCTTGAGATTCCGCAGTCGACTCTCACGTCGTGGCTGAAGAACAAGGCCGCTGGAGCACCGCTGGTCCACCAGGTCGAGCCGGTGCGGAAGGGACAGCCCTCGGTTCCGTTCATCGCGGTGGCCGAGGCGCACGTTCTACGTTCTCTGCGCTCCCTGGGACTCCGCATGAGCGAGATCAGGGAGACGGCCGCCGCCGTACGAGATGCCTTCGACACCCCCTACGGCCTCGTGTCCAAGCGGATCGCCACGGACGGCGTGGACATCTTCATCGAGCACGGTTGGGGGGACCTCCGCAGAGCCCGCGATGGCCAAGTCCCCATCCACGAAGTGGTCTCCGACTATCTCCGCTACCTCACCTGGGAGCCGGGCGAGGACTTCCCCTCCAGCCTGCGGCTGAGGCAGTACCCGGACTTCGTCCACGTCGTGATCGATCCGAGGTTCGGCCACGGCCTCCCCGTGGTGGCCGCCAACCGCGTCACGGTCCAGGCGATCACCGACCTGTGGGAGGCGGGAGAGAGCGTCGAGGACATCGCGTACGACTACGACATGACGCCTGAGCAGGTGGACGCGCTCTGCCGGGCCGTGGTGCACCTTGCCGCCTGAGTTCTTCCGCGACCGGAACCTCGGTCGCCGTGTCGCGGAAGGACTGCGAGCCTGCGGGTGGACGGTTCACCGCATCGGGGACGTCTTTCCTGACGACGGACAGGACGTTCCGGACGAGGAGTGGATCACTTACGGTCTCGACCGGTCCTGGGTCCCGCTGTCGAAGGACGGGCGGATCAAGACCCGGGACCTGGAGATCAAGCCCGTCCTGGAGCGCGAGGCGGTGCTGTTCTACCTGGACAACCAGCAGCTTCGCAGTATCGAGCTGGTCGAGCGTCTCGTCGCACGCCGGGACGCGATCCACCAGGCCGTCGAGAAGGGCGGCCCGGCTGCCTATGTCGTACGGCACGACCGTGTCGAGCGCACCTGGCCCTGAGGGGAGGGTGCCCCTGGTGGAACCCTCCCGTATGCGTTGCTACTTCGCGGCGGGCGCCCAGAGGGCTGCCACGATCTCCATCTGCTTGAGGACCAGGTCGACCGCCTCGCGCTCCTCCTCCGGCGGGTAGTCGAACATCGCCAGCACGCGGCGTATGCGGGTGCGGAGCTTGGCCCGGACAGGTTCGCGGGAGAGCCAGTCGACCGAGAGGTTCTTCTGGATGTCCTTGACGAGGGCACGGGCGATCTTGGCGAGGGTGTCGTCCCCGCCCTCCATCGCCTCGGCCATGTCGCGGTGTGCGACGGCGTCGTAGAAGGCCAGCTCAGCGTGGGTCAGGGGCGGGTCGAACCGCTCGCCGCGGCGGGCTTCCGCCGACACTTCCCGTGCCAGGGCGGCGAGTTCGGCGATGACCTGGGCGCTGGTGAGCTGCTGGAGCATGTAACGCCTCATCAGGTCGTTCAGACGCTCGGTGAAGCTCTCGTTGCGGACGACGTTGTGCTTGGTCACCTCGCGCATCTTCTGCTGGATCATGCGGCGCAGGGCCTCGGTGACCAGGTGCGGGGTCTCGGAGTTCTCCAGCTTGCGCAGCTGCGCCTCGTTGAGGCGGGTGATGTCCAGCCGGCCGATCCCGGCCTCCGCGTACAGATCGGTGATCTCGTCGGCGTCGACGACGGAGGCGGCGAGGGCTTGCAGGTAGCGCTGGACCTCGGCGCTGAGCGGCTCTCCGTTCGCCTCGCGCTGGGCGGCGTCGAGCTTGATCATCCAGGCGCGGACCTCACTGAAGAAGGAGATGTCCCGACGCCAGTCGTCCAGGTCCTCGCAGCGCTCGGCGATCTCCTTGCTCATCGCGCAGACACGGTAGAAGCGGTCCAGCCGGGCGGCGCTGTCCTTGAAGCGGACGGAGAGCGGCTTGGCGGGGGGCTCGACCTTGTTCCCCGGGTTCTTCGGGTCGCGCAGGAAGTCGGCGGTCAGGCGGAGCGCGCGCTTGCGGGTGTCGGGGCGGCCAGTGTCGGCCAGCCACTCCTTCCAACGGCTCCCGGCCAACAGGCCCTTGATGGTGGCGATCTCGTTCTTGACCTCGGTGACGGCCCGTTCGATGTCCGCGCCGAGGGTCTGGTCCTTGCGGTCCTGGTCCGAGTACTCGCGCAGGGCCTTGGTGAGGTTGTCGGTGAGGGGTGCGTAACCGACGAGCAGGCCGTCCTGCTTGCCGCGGAAGCGGCGGTTGACGCGGGCGAGCGCCTGCATCAGGTTGGCGCCCTGCATCGGGCGGTCCATGTACAGGGTGTGGATGGGCGGGGCGTCGTAGCCGGTGAGCAGCATCGAGTGGACGATGAGCAGTTCCAGCTCGTCGTCGGGGTCCTTGGCGCGCTTCTGGACGACCTTCTGCTGGGACTTGCGCAGTGAGTGCTTGCGCAGGTGCTCGAGGTCGGAACGGTCGCCGTGGAAGACGATCTTCATAACGCCCTTGTCGACCTCGTCACTGACCCAACGGGGCCGCCGCTCGGCCAGAGCGTCGAAGACCCGTACGCAGATCTCGCGGGTCGCGCATACGACCATCGCCTTGCCGGGGGCGCCGATGTCGGGCTTGACCAGCTCGCGGCGCTGCTCCCAGTGGGCGATCAGGTCGTCCGCGAGCTTCGCTATGCGGTCCTCGGCACCGTAGAGCGTGTTCATCGTCGTGGCGTACTGGATGGCTCGGCGGCGCTCGGCGTCGTCCATGCCCTCGGTGAGGGTGTTGGCCTGCTCATCGAGCGTATTCGGGTCGACGTCCTTGGGCAGGTCGACCTTGATGACACGCGGCTCGTGGAACACGCGGACCGTGGCCCCGTCGTCGACGGCGCGCTTCAGGTCGTAGACGTCGATGTACTCGCCGAAGACGGCACGGGTGTCGGCCTCGGCCTTCGAGATGGGCGTACCAGTGAAGGCGAGCAGGGTGGCGTACGGCAGGGCGTCGCGCAGGTGACGGGCATAGCCGTCGAGGCTGTCGTAGTGCGAGCGGTGGGCCTCGTCGACGATCACCAGGATGTTGCGGCGCTCGGAGAGGAGGGGGTGAGACTTGCCGGCGTCCTTCTCCTCCTTGCCCAGGCCGAACTTCTGGAGGGTGGTGAAGACGATCCCGCCGACGTTGCGACCCGTCAGTTCGGCGCGCAGTTCCTCGCGTGTGTCGATCTGGTGAGCTTTTGCCCCCAGCAGGGACTCGCTGTCAAGGAAGGTGTCGTAGAGCTGGTCGTCGAGGTCGTTGCGGTCGGTGATGACGACGATGGTGGGGTTGTTGAGCGCCGGGTGGCGGAGGACCAGCGCGGCCGTCTCCACCATCTCCTCCGACTTTCCGGCGCCCTGCGTGTGCCAGACGACGCCGGCCTGGCCGTTCGTCTGTGTCGCCTCGACGACGGCGTCCACGGCCTTGTTCACGGCGAAGTACTGGTGCGGCTTCGCGATGCGCTTGCCGGTCAGGGGCTCGCCCGGCTTGGGCGGGGGGAAGTTGACGAAGTTGCGGGTGAGGGAGAGGAACCGCTCCTGCGTGAACAGGCCGTGCAGGGCCAGGTTCAGGGCATCGAGGCCGTCGTAGCCGGGCTCGTTGGTGTCGACGGGCTTGCCCTCGTGGTCCACGTTCCAGGGCGCGAAGTGCTCGTACGGCGTGAATGCGGTGCCGTACTTGGCGGTTATGCCGTCCGAGACCAGGCAGAGCACGTTGTAGCGGAACGCGATCGGGAACTCCGAGACGTAGGTCTGGAGTTGGGCGTGCGCCGACTTGAGGGTCGCGTTCTCGTCGGAGGCGCTCTTGAGCTCAATGACGGCGAGGGGAAGGCCGTTGACGTACAGGACGATGTCTAAACGGCGGTGGCTGCCGTCGGTGTCCCTGACCGTGACCTGGTTGACGGCGAGGTAGCTGTTCGCGTCGGGGTCGGTGAAGTCGACGAGGCGGACGGTGGGGGTCTGCTCGGCGCCGAACTCGTCGGTGTAGGTGAGGCGAATGCCGGTGGTCAGGTACTCGTGGGCCTGCTTGTTCTCCGGGTATGCCTCGCGGGAGGTGGGGTCCGTTGCGATGCGCGTCGCCTCGTGGACGGCGGTGGAGGTCAGCTCCGGGTTCAGCTTTTCGATGGCTGCCTGGAGCTCGTCGTGGAGGATCAGGTCGTCCCAGTCGCGGCGGTGGCCGGTGCCGGGGGCCAGGTCTTTGCCGGGCTTGGTCTCCCAAGCGAGTTGGGCGAGTTCGTCGAGGGCGAGGTGCTCCCAGGTGGACTCGGTCATTTTGGCGTCTTGGTGGGCAGGGGTGGGGTCGTCGCGGTCACTTCCGGTGGTCATACGGCGTCCTCCACGATCTTCTCGGCTTGGCGGACTTGGAGCTTGCCGGACATAAGCTGGGGGAGGAGCGTGTCGCGGAGGGCTGCGAGGGCACGGTTCTCGCTCATGGCCTGCGTCAGGCGCGCATGCAACAAGTTGAGTTGCGCAGACAGACGTTCCCGCTCGTCCTCGGCCGGAAGGAGGATCGGCCAGCTCGGCATTTCCTTTAGCGGCAGCCGATCAACGGTCGCGCCATGAATTGTCCGACGCTTGATCTCTTCCTGGAACTGCGAGCTCAGATACGCATGCAGCAGTAGGGCGCCGCTGACATGAGCGGACTTACTACGCAGCAATGCCATACGTCGTCCCAGACTGCCGTGAACACCGGGCGGCATCAGCGCTGCATCGCCAAGTCGCGTTTCGTACGAGAAGAGTACATCTCCGGCCTGAGGCTGCACGCGCCGAGTCCAACGCGGGAAATCCTCCTCCGAAAGATGCGCCGACTCTGCGAGGTCCAGGTAGCCGTTCTTGAGACTACTGATGCTTAGAAACCAAGGTCCGACCGCAGTCTTTCGGGGGGTGGCATGAGGGCCATCGAAAAGCGCGGCAAGGTCGCCGATCCGCTCGGGTGCACAGGTCGCGCTTGCGGCTTCGTAACAAGCGCATGCAAGCCTGAGCGCAGTACTACGGATGCGCTCGTTGACCGCGATCTTGTCGTCCAGCGCCGCGAGGACGCCAACTACATCCTCTTGCTGTACCCGAGAAGGGAGCCGCAGCTTGAGTGACAAAATGTCACCCAAGCTGATGAAGTCCGCCATATCGGTTTGCCCCTTTAGGGCATTCGCCTGAATCCAAAAATCGGAGCTCTTGAACCAGTAGTACAGATATCGTTCCGCCAGCGGACCATCCACGCGTGGCCGGAAGTAACATAGCTGCGGGCTATAAGCAAAGCGCGGACCTTCGCTGGGCATCAAAGCTGCCCGTCCCACAGTCCCCTTGACAGTAAGGACAATGTCGCCGGGACGTGAGACCTTTGGCCCAAGATCCCGAAAATTATTCTCCGACTTTGAGCTGAAATGGACTGACCCAATCTTGCCATCCAAGACATCTGCAACCCTCAAAATGGGAATTGGTCCACCGTCCTGGTTGACCGAGCGAGGTCGTCCAGCGCCGACTTCAATCTGATTCTCGTCGACCAATTCGGCAAGCGACACTGTCCGTTCAGCCACCGATCCTCCCCAACTGGTCCCGAACCACAGCATCCAACCGGACCGACTCGTCCAGCTGCTCGAACAGTTCACTCGTCAGCCGAGAGATCCGCTCCTCCACCGGCTCCGCGTCCGGGTCGTCCTCGACCTCTGCCACCCCCACGTAGCGCCCCGGCGTCAACACGTAGTCCTGCTTCTCGATCTCTTCCAGAGTCGCGCTGTAGCAGTAGCCCGGAACGTCCTCGTACGAAAGTCCCTTGTTCTTCGCCGACTTCGTGCCCCGCCACGCGTGATACGTGTCGGAAATCTTCTCCAGGTCCTGCTCAGTGAACCTGCGCTCGGTCTTGTCGACCATCGTGCCCATCGCGCGTGCGTCGATGAACAGCACCCGGCTTCGCCGGTCCTCCAACGCCCTGGCCCCCTGCGGGGACTTGTCCTTCGTTAGGAACCACAGGCACGCCGGGATCGCCGTCGTACGGAACAGGTTGCCCGGCAGGGCGATCATGCAGGAGACCAGGTCCGCCTCGACCATCGCCGCGCGAATCTCGCCCTCGCCCGACTGCTTCGAAGACATCGAGCCGTTCGACAGCACAACGCCTGCGCTGCCCCTGTCCCCCAGCTTGGACACGATGTGCTGGAGCCACGCGTAGTTGGCGTTCGACTGGGGCGGGGTGCCGTATCGCCACCGCCTGTCGTCCGATTTCCTCGCCCAGTCGGACATGTTGAAGGGCGGGTTGGCCATGACGAAGTCGGCCTTCAAGTCGGGCAACTTGTCGTCCGCGAACGTGTCCGCCCAGCGGTCGCCGACGCCCTTCGGGTCCATGCCGTGGATGGCGAGGTTCATCTTGGCCAGGCGCCAGGTGCGCTCGTTGGCCTCCTGGCCGTAGACCGCGATGTCGTGCGTGTGGTCCTTGCCCTTCCGCCGTTCCACGAATTTGCCACTCTGGACGAACATGCCGCCCGAGCCACACGCCGGGTCGTACACCCGCCCCTCGTACGGCTCCAGCACCTCGACGAGCAGGCGGACCACGCTCGCCGGCGTGTAGAACTCGCCGGCTCGCTTGCCCTCGGCACGGGCGAACTTCTCCAGGAAGTACTCGTACGTCTCGCCCAACACGTCCTGCGCCGGACGGTCGCCGTGCCCCGTGAAGCGCGCGTCGCTGATGAGGTCGACGAGTTCCTTCAGGCGCTTCTGGTCGACGTTGTCCCGGTTGAAGATCTTCGGGAGGACGCCGGTGAGGGTCTTGTTGGCCTTCATCACCTCGTCCATGGCCTCGTCGAGGAGCTTGCCGACACCGCCCTCCGCACTGGCCGCGTTCTCGGAGATGTAGTCCCAGCGGGCCGTCGGCGGCACCCAGAAGACGTTCTTCTCCGTGTACTCGTCCTTCTCCTCAAGGAAGGCCGCCCGACGGTGCTCCGGGATCTGGGCCAGCTCGGGGTCGGCGGCCAGCTCCTCCCGGCGTTCAGCGAAGGCGTCGGAGACGTACTTCAGGAAGACCAGGCCGAGCACGAACTCCTTGTACTGGGCGGCGTCCATGGAGCCGCGGAGCTTGTCCGCGGCCTTCCACAGGATGTCCTGGATCTCCTTGGTGCTGGAGACACTGAGCAGTTCGCCCTGTCCGGCGGCTGCCGCGGCTCGCTTGCGGGGAGGCATCGTTCCTTCTTCCAGACGGTGTCGGTGGATGGGTTACGTGCGGTTGGTCGTTCGTGGTTCACCGAGGGTCAGGGTGCCGTCGGCCAGGCCCGCGATCGTCAACCTGTGGGCTTCCGCGAGGGCGTCAGACTGGGCCCGCAGCAGACGTTCCCGGCGCTCCGTCTCGGCCAGCAGGGCGTCGAAGCGCAGCACCTCGTCCGGCTCCAAGTCAGGCAGCTGGTAGTCCTCGATACGGCGGGCCGGGCGCACCGCGCTGGGGCTGCGCGCGGTGCCGCGGGCCGCGCCGAGCAGAGCCGCCAGGACCCGCGGGGTGAGAGGGCGGGTGGAGCCGGCGTTGACCCGTAGGACGCGGGCCGGGAACGAGACGACCGAGAAGCCGTCGTGGTCGACGTACACGCCCAGGCGGGGCGCGAGGGTGTAGACGACGTCGCCGGGCTCGGTGAGCGCCGCCCGTTCGTACTCCGCAGCCAGCAGCAGCCGGTCGATGCGGCGCTCGCCCACGGGCCGTTCGCTGGTGATCTCCTCGGGGCCCAGGACGGTGTGGTGGCCGTCTCGGGTGAGGTGCTTGTCGTCGATGCGGTGGCCGGGGAGTCGGGTCACCCTGCGTGCGGTGATCAGCTTGCCCAGGGTGGTGCGCTCCGGCAGGCGGCCGATCCTGCGCAGTACGGCCCCTCGGTAAGGGCCCCGCTCGTCCTCGTACGTCCGGGTGTCCGCCGTCGCGCGCTCCAGGCGTGCCTCGGCCTCAGCGATCAGGGCGGGCCGTTCGGTCACCTTGTCGGACCAGATCGCGGAGGCCGGCGGCGCGGGCGGGGTCAGTGGACCGCCGAAGGCCCGGTCCAGGTCGGCGACGGGGACGACGCGGCCGTAGCGCGGGTCGTGGCCGTCGAGTCCTCGGAAGCCTTCCGCTCGCCAGAGGAGGACGTCCTCGGCGAGCCGCATGCGTAGGCCCGGTGTGAGCTGTTCCGAGCTGATGTCGGCCAGTAAGACCTTGCCCTCCGCCGCCTGGACCGGGCCGCGAGTGAGCGTCCACAGCGCAGGACGGTAGCCGGGGCGGAAGGGCAGGACCCCGCCGGGAAGCGAGATGACCGACTCGACGATGTTCTCGCGCAGGAGGGCGGAGCGGAGCTGGGCTGCCTCGGTGTTCTTCAGTTCGTCGACGAGTGCGTCGGCCGGTCCGAGGACGACGGCCGTGCAGCCGGGGCGGAGGAGGTAGGCGACGCGTTCGAGCTCTGTCAGGGCGGCGAGTACCGAGCGGTCCTCGCCGGGGTGGTACGGGAGCTGGGTGACGACGAGGTCTGGGTCCGCGAAGCGTTCCTCCAGGTCATGTCCGGTCTGCACGTCCAGGTCGAGTTCGCCGACGCCCGCCAGCAGGAGCCGGCGGCGGGTGATGCGGGTGAGCCGGTCGTCGGGGTCGGCGGCGAGGACGGTGACGCGGTCGCGGTCCTCCGTGTCGTCGAGGAGCGCGGCGAGCAGGTCGCCGGCGCGGGCGTGCGGGTCGGCGAGGGTGAGGGACTCGCCCTGCTCAAGGCGGACGTGGAGGTCGGTGAGCTGGGTGAGCAGGCTCCGCAGCTCCGGGGTGACCGCGTCGGCGGCAAGGGAGTCCAGTTCGAGCCGGGAGCGGGCGGCGAGCAGCCACTCGTACGCGCCGCGCTCGTCGTAGGCGGACTCGATCAGGTCCTCGGCGAGGCGAGCGAGCGGGGCCGCCGTGGCGTCGATGGCGCGAAGCTCGCGGAGTACGAAATCGTCCTCGGCGTCGATCCGTTCGGCCCGGCGCAGCAGCGCGGACCAGTGAGCCCCGTCCGCTTCGGCATCGGGCGGGGAGGCCGGGGAGACGTTCGCGTCGTCGGCCAGTGGCCGGCCGTCGAGTCGGCGCAGGCACAGCAGGCTGCCGAGCGTCTCGACCAGCTGCCACGGCGTGAAACGGTCCCGCAGCGCGACGATGCCGAAGAGGGCCAGCTCGGATCGGAGCTCCCGCGGGGCGGCGTTGCCGAGGCCGGAGGCGATCAGCCACTCGGTCACCTGCGTGCCGTCGAACAGGGGCCGTCCCGAGTTCTCGGACACGACGGCGGGGAAGTCCGGGTAGCGTCGGCGCCAGGTGGACACGACGGGGCGCTTCACCCGGGCGAACGTCGCGATGTCGGACATCGCCACCAAGAGGGGCAGCGGCCCCGGGGAGCGGAGTGCCGGGTCCGGCAGTCCAGTGACCACGGTGCGCATCCTTCCCCCCGTTCGTCTATCGTCACGTCAGCCGCTTCGTCCGTCAGGCCCGGGCCTTGTCTTGCGTCACGGCTTCGTTTGCAGCAGATTCCGCCCGACGCCTCAAGACGATACGCCGACCTCGGCGATGCGAAGGCGCCGTCATTTGATAATGGTGGTTATCAGGCTCCTAGCAGAGTTACCCCGTCGAGCTGTCTCATCCGATTGGGCATTCCCATCCGAAGTGCCGCTGGCCCAAGAGATGCGCCAGAATGACGGATCGGTTTCCCGACTGAACAGCGCTGAGGGGGTGACAGCGGGAAATGGTCGAGGGCATGGTCGCCGTCGGTGCGAAGGGGCAGACACCGGAGCTCGTGGACGGACCGGGCTGGAGCCGCCCCGGACTGGACGTCGCCGCGGGCCGTTATCCGCTCTCGGTGGAGCGGCATGTGGCGCGCATGGTCGATCACCTGGTCCCCGGGGTGACCACGCAGACGCCGCACGGGCGTTACTACGCACTGCACGGGCTGATCGCGGCGCAAGCCGACGCGGGAGGACCTGACGGTCCCGGCCGCCCAGACTCTGCTGCGCCGCGCGGAAGTGGCGTTGGCCGCCGTGTCGTTCGCGCACCATCCGCAGGCTCTGGACTGGCTGCCGCGTGCTCACGGGGTGGATGCCCTTGCCCGGCGGCTGCACTCCGGGACGGTCACCCTGTCCGAAGCCGAGGTCCCGGGCAAGAACGGGTACGTGGGCAATTCGTGGGGGTTCTGGGCACCGTACGCCGGATCCGAGGTCGCGCTCGGCATCCTCGGTGCGGGCCCCATGCCGGTTCCCGGACCGCGGCTGGAGACCGCGGCACTGCGAGCCGGACTGGGCGAGCTGCTCGAACTCGCCGCCGAGGACACGCTGAACGTGGATGATCTCGCCTCTTTCGGGGACCGGCTGTGCGTGTGCACGGGCGGTGAGCATCCTGACGGGGCGTGGCTGGCGAACCTGATGTGCGAGTCCGGTGGACCGGCCGAAGCAGGCTCCCGCTCGGCGACACGGCGACAGACGATTCAGCTTCTGGCTCGTGTGGTCGCCACACATCCCGTTCGGTACTTCACCCGGGACATCGGCCATGTGTTCGCTTTCGGCGACTTCCTGACCACCGATCCCGTGACCAGCGGGATCGACGCGGCCGGCGCCTGGCGCGGAGTGGTGCTGCGCAACTACTCCGTCGGAGCCTGGCGCCGCCTGTGGTCCTGGTTCGTGGAGCAGGTCGACGGTCTGGTGCCGATCGAGGAAGTGGCCGACCGCTTCGCCGCTGAGCTTCCCGACATGACGGTGGACGCGTTCCTGTCCTCTCTGCCCGCGACGCAGAGCACGGTCGGAACGCCATTGCCCGCCGAGCATGACCTGCGGTGGGCGGGTGATCCCTTGCCTGTCGCCGAACTGCGGGTGCTGGCCACCAGTGCCCGTCGGGTGGACGAACTCACCGGTCGGGTCCGGGAGGCGTTCCTCGGCCAGCGCGGTGTCGAGCTCGGCCCGGAATGGGTGCAGCGGCGGCTTGACGAAGCGCGTCCCATGAAACTGCGCGACGTCGCCCGCCGACTCACCTACGACCTGGTGGCGCGGTCGCAGCGGATCGCGCTGGCCAAGGCCCGCCGACGCGCTGACGGCACGCTGTGGTTACCGACCCGGCTGCACGAACGGGGCGGGCTGCTGTACCGGACGAGTCAGGAGGGGCGCGGTGACGTCGGGCTACGGCTGGACCAGCTCGGGACCGTCCTGGCCACCTGCGGCGTGCTGCACTACGACGACCAGCACTGGTCGGTGACCAGGAGCGGGAGGGCTCTCGTTGACTGAGACCACACCGGCACCGGGAGTGGTGGAGCCACCGACCGCGTTCGCCTCTCCGCTGACCCTCATCCTTGACGAGGAGCGCACGGGCGGGCGGAACCTGGAAGAAGCGCTCTTCCTCAGCTTCACCGCCGATCTCGGCTTCTTCGAGGAGGTAGCCCTCGGCGTCACCCAGTCCACCGGCGCACGCGTCACGGTGGCGGGAGACGTCTCAATGACCCGGAACGATCCCCGCTCCGTCCGGCGGGCCGGCCGCAGCTACCTCGCCGGTCTGGCGTACGCCCAGGGTGCCGCGTTCCATCCCAAGCTGATGGTCCTCGCCGGACCGGAGCACGCCACCATTGCCCTCGGCTCCGGTAACACCACACTGGCCGGCTGGCAGGCCAACGCCGAATTGTGGACGGTTCTGCGAGTGGACGGCGAGCAGAGTCCCACGGCAGTTCCGGAGCTGTCGGCATGGCTGCGCGACCTCCCGGAAAAGGTGAGGTTCTCCGCCGGCGTGCCCCAGGCGCTGGGTCGGGTCGCAGTACTGCTGGACCGGCTCCACCGCGACAGGACACCCACGGCGCCACAGGTCCGCGTCGTCAGCAGTCTGCGTTCGCCGATCATCGATCAGCTCCCACAGGGGCCCGTCGACGAACTGGCCGTGTTCGCGCCCTTCTACGACCGGCGCTCGATGGCACTGCGGCGGCTGCTCGAACGCTTCCGCCCGAGCCGGTTCACCCTCGCCTACCAGCCCGGACTCAGCGATCTCGACGGTCCGTCGGTCGCCGCCCTGGTGAAGGAGTACGACGGACGCGTCATCAGCGACAACGACCAGCGGTACCGCCACGGGAAACTCGTCGAGTGGATCTCCGAGGGGCAGCGTTGGGCCCTGACCGGCAGCCCGAACCTCTCGGCCGCGGCCCTGCTGCTTTCCCAGGGTGACGGCGGCAACTGCGAACTCGGCATCATCGCCCCAATAACCGCCACCCTCCTCCCGGACGGCAGCGACGAGCCCGCCGCCCGGCTGCACACGGTCCCGCCCCTTCCCCGCCCCATCGCCGGCGGTGGGCCACTGCTGCTTGGTGCCCTACGCGTACCGGACGGCCTGGAGATCAGCGTTGCCCGGCCTCTCTCCGACACCGCTCACCTGGAGTTGTCCCAGGCCACAGCACCGCCGGAGGCATGGGAGCGCATCGCCGATGTCCCGCCCAGACAGGCCACGCTGACGGTGACGGCTCCGGCCGATGCGGGCAGCCGTGTGCGCCTGGTCGTAGTCGACAGCGACGGCGTACCGAGCTTCGGCAACATTGTGTTCGTCGTCGACCCTGACCGCGCCCTGCGCCGAATGACCTCGACCCAGTCCCAGGCCCCCACGACACGGCCTCCCGACCTGTTCGCGGATCCCCGGCTCGCCGAACGATTCCTGGGCGACCTGGAAACCCTCCGTACGGGACTGACCCCCACCCCAGCGGGCGTATCCGCGAGCAGTAGCACTGGCGGTGCGGTCACGACGGCCCCGCTGGATGGCGACGAGGACGGTTGGGAGCGCTATCTGGACGAATGCGCCGGGCGCGTCGGACATCCGCTTACTCGCTTCGCGCTGGGGCTCCCCCTGCCCACCGACATCAGCACGCCCTTTCAGGACCTGCTGCCCGTCTCCTGGGACGAGCGGTTCACCGACGACATCGAAGCCGCCCTCGACGATGACACCGCGGAGGCCGTGGCGGCAGAGCACGACTCCGAGGCAGCCGGTGCCGAAGCGAGCAGCACCGCCACCCTGCCCGACCTCCGGCAGGCCGACCAGGAAATCCGCCGTAGATACCGGCGCTGGGTGGAGCGCCTCGTCGCCCTCGCTCCCCACCTGGGCCCTCCGGAGCGCATGCTCGTCGTCCGGCTGACCCTGTGGACCGTCGCGGCAGGCGCCTGGCCGCCGGCGCACACCGACTGGGTGCCACTGCTCTCCCAGGCCGTCCGCGCACTGAACCGAAACGACCTCCCCGAGCGGATCGAGCCCCAGGTCGGCAGCCTCGCCGCAGTCGCTCTCGCCGTACTCCGAAGCCACGCCCCGCGCTACGAGATCACGCCTGAGACCATCGCCTTCAACGAAGCCTCCCAGGCAGTCGACCGCCTGCTTCCCGCAGTGGATTCCGCGTACGTCACGGAGTACACGACGCTGCTCGACACAGCTTTCGGCCCGGCCGTCGACCCTGCCGCTGTGCTCGATGTCGCGTCAGACGTCGTCCAGAACGATCCCCTCGCCGACGCCGTATGGTCCCTCGCCGAGAAGGGGCGTGACGTACACCGCCACGGACGACTCCTCCTCCATGTCACCGGCCGCTTCAGCAACCCCGCGCTG
Source organism: Streptomyces sp. SLBN-8D4 (assembly GCF_049739545.1). NCBI lineage: Bacteria > Bacillati > Actinomycetota > Actinomycetes > Kitasatosporales > Streptomycetaceae > Streptomyces > Streptomyces sp. SLBN-8D4. The sequence goes on along the minus strand of NZ_JBMGQC010000001.1, from coordinate 4,597,889 downwards.
GTGGCACTCGAAGCAGTCGGCGCCGCCGAGGATGCGCCCCTGGTCGGGGCCTGGGCCGACTCTGGCTCGGACTCCGGCGGGGGAGCCTGGGCGCTGGTCGTCTGGCGTCGGCCCGACCTCATCGTGGTCGATGCCCGTCGGCCGATTCCCCTCTGGCGGCATTACCGGCTCACCGGGCTGGTAGGCACCAGAGCCCTCGCCGCACAACGCGGCTTCGAATCCGCCGCCTCCGTACCCCACGGCCCCCGCAACCAGCCCTTCGAACTGGCTGACCAAGCCCTGTCAGACCTGGGTCTGGCCGGGCCACGGCCACCACGATGCGAGCCATAGTCCGTCGACTACGCCGGGTGCTCGCCTCGGAGGACACCGTGCCACCGGCCACCGGTGGCACGGTGTCCTCAGGATCGGTGTACGGCAAGGTGCGAGCGGAGAGTGCTGTACGCCCCTACGGGGTCAGGGACCATCAATCCGCTGCTGCCTCGTCCGGGTCGATCATGGCCAACCACCCGGACACCTCTTCCTCAGCCTGGCGTTCGTCAGCAGCGCTCTGTTCCTTGTCCTCCTCCCAGGCCACGCTCTTGAAGATCTCCTCCGATTCCCACTCATCAAGCAGTTCGTGAGGTCTGTGATCCCAGTCGCCGAGTTCCCCGTAGTACTCCTTGGCGCTGTACAGCAGTCGGAGATCCGCTTCGATGAGCCGATAGCGGGGGCTCACGCCGTAGAAATGCTGGTGTGTCGGGCGCCGAAGATTCGCCTCGACCGCCCCGAGGTAGCTCTTCGACTCAGCCAGGAGCGCTTGGTGCAGGTCATCGAGTTGGCCTCTACGCACGCCATGGACGAGGGCGAAGGCCACTTCCACGTCCGCCAGCAGAGTGCCCAGGCCGTTGATGGAGTGCGTCGACCACACCTTGGGTTCGCCCGCCAAGTGGGCCGCTGCGATGTCAAGCGGCTTCGGCAGGCCGGTCAGTCCGGAGTGGGTGAAGAGAGTGCCCATGGCGACCGTGAGATCGCGCCGGAACTCCGGCACCACCCGCATCAGCTGCCGGAATGTCTCACGCTGGATCTGCCCCGGGTCGACCTCAAGTTCGTTGAAGTGCAGTGCCACAGTGACGTCATCGTTGCTCGGGTCACGAGTAGAGCCCAGCAGCCGCGATCCCGACCCGCGCGACGACAACCCTGTCTCGAAGTCGTCGACAGAAACCTTCCCTACGGTCTCGTCCCCGCCCTGTATGACGTACTTCATGTATGCCCCTTCTGCGGTTTGCGGCTTCCCGAAGAACAGCGCGGAGATCCGAATCGCATCGGCGGATTCACCCACGACAAGGCCGATCCCCGCATAGGTGGCCTGCTCTGTCGCTGCGCTGGCCAAGTCCGTGCCAGCGGTAGTGGTGGTGAGCCATTGCGGGTCAAACCGGATCATGACCGTGCGTCCGTCCAGTCGGAAGGACAGGTAGGGGTCGTCTTGCCATGTTCCGGTGAGCGGCCGAGGAAACGGCCGGTTGGACACGTTGCGGCTACGCATCGGCGCGTTGAACGCCACGTACATTCCCTCCCGGATCGCGTCCGGGCGGGCTTCGTCGAGAGGAACAGCGTGCCCTCGCCACGACTCGAAGACGGGACGCACAGTCCCGACGAATAGCCCGGGGGCGAACCCCTGTCCAGAGAAGGGCCGCGTCGGGTCGAGGCCGGCACGTTGAGCCGCCTGTTGCACGACCTCCCCGCCCGGAAGCATCGCAACTCTCGGCACGTTGAGGTAGTCGATGCTGCTGTAGCTCATCCTCCACGCCTGCCCGGCTTTCCTCAGGGCGGCGGTCCAGGTCTCATGCTCCGCCTTGAGCCTGGACAGCTCCTCAGCGGTGTACGCCTCCCCGTTGTTCTTGTCGACGATGTCGTGACAGGTCGAACACAACAACAGGAGGTTCGATACGCCGTTCCTGGCCTCGATCGGCAAGGTGGGGTCCGCTCGGGGGCCATGATCGCTGAGTGCCATGTTGTGTGCCGTCTGAGCCGTTGGGGTGCGTCCGGCAGTCCCAGGGTCCAGCTCCCGCCGACAGAGCTGGCACATGCCATTTGCCAGCCTCCAGAGCTCCCGGCGAACGCGCTCACTGACCTCCGGCCCTCTGGCCATACCGCCCCACCCCATTGCCACTTCGATTCGCACACGTGTACACGCTGCTCAGAGGCACCGATCCTGCCAGCGATCAAGCCCCCAAGCGGCAACTCCACGCCATCTCTTCAGGCACCTCACGCGACATTGGCCGATACCGTGTGGGTTCAGCCGTCGTAAGAGGGCCCTCGCGCCCGTTCCGGGTTGAGCAGCTTTCCATCCGGATGACCGCGAAGCGCCAGAGGAATCTCGATCGAAAACACGTTGAAGCGAGTGCTGGCCATTGACTGGTGGCCGAGGCAGCAACGGGCCCTGAAGGGCTCGGCCGGTCGCGCCCGTCAAGCACAGACCGCTGGCTGCCGCATGAGATGGTGACGATACCGACCACCGGACCGTCGATCGGGCCAGCCAGGAATTGACGCAGCCGCCACCTCAGCCAAGCCATCCGGCAATGGCGTGAGCGAGCGCGTCACCCCCCTGCTGCACCACGGTCCCCGCCACCAAAGTCGGCAGCGCTTGCACAGCCCCGCGCAGCGCCCCGATCGCCGGTGTATCCGGGGCTGTCAGCGAGGTGTCGATGGAGTCCGCCATGGCGCGGAGCACCTGCGCGTTCGGCAGGACCGACCCGTTCCGATCCACCTCGGTGCGGAATGCGGCAAGCAGATCGCGCACGGTTTCCACACTGACGGCGGGACCGTCGACGGACGCGGACTGGTGGACGTTCGAGATGTTCTGCCCGACCACGTTCTGGAGCGGGGCGATGTTGTTGCCGCCGATGCTGATACCCGAGCCGTGTCCCTGTTCCGGGTCGGGGCGGCGACGTCCTACAGCCATCAACTTCCTCCTCCTTGAGCCTTGTTGTCCTGGCCGACATTGCTGATGCCGCTGCCGGCGACGTTCTGGATGGGTGCGTTGTTGTCGCCGTAGACCTGGATGTTGGTGATGACTGCGGCCACCTGGCGCTCGTACGCAACGGTGTCGACGCCCAGCTCTTCGAGGTACGCGGAGACAGCGCGGAAGACGCAGGTCTGCATGAGGACGACGTGCCGCTTCGCGTCGTCGGCCTGGTGCATGTCGGTGACTTCTTCGGTGGAGTACCGGTCCCGGAGGCTGACCGGATCCTTTTCCTCGGCCCGGCCGCCGTCCGACTGGACTCCGAGGGCGAGCCGGGTCAGCAGTCGCCACAGTGTGAGCGGCCCGTGGACGGCGTCCAGTAGGGCCTGCACCATCACCCAGCCGTACAGTCGCGTTCCGCGCTTGGCCACGGGTGAGTCGGTCACCCTCAGCTCGTTGAAGAGGGGTGTCATCACGTGGGGGCGCAGGGTAAGCCGCAACTCGCCTGCCTCCAGTGCGGCATGAGCGAAGAGGGTGACCACGACCTGGCCGTCCCAACTGACGCACTGCGCCCGCAAATACAGTCGGTCCGGCACGCTGGACGGTGACCGGCGGCCCCGGCCGCGCAGATCCGGCAGCTCCAACTTCGCGGCACGGGTCCGTCGCAGCCACAGCTCGGACGGTAGCCCGAGAATCTCCGCGACGGAGAAACCGGGGAGGGGATCGGTGATCTCCCGTGCGCCACGGCCCAGTTCCCTGAGGGCGTCGCCCATCCGCCGCAGCAATTCCCGCTCGCCGAAGGGCTTGATCGATACCTCTGGGTCCTTGGGCTTGAGCGGGATACCGATGTCAGCCACGCCCCATACATAGCGTCCGGCTCCGACGAAGGTTTCCGGATGGTCATAGGGCAGTTCGAGGCGCGTCTGCTCGTTGTTGATCAGAGCCATCCGACGCGTGGCCTTCGCCGACGCCCAGGGCAGGCGGTCAGAGGCGATGCCGTCCCGGACGATCCTGGACAGCCCCGCCCGCGCCATGAGGCGGTCTCCCGCACAGACGAGTACAGCTCCGGCCAGCAGGGCGAACGGCAGCAGGAGCAGCCCGGCCCGCAGAGGGACCGCCTCGCCGCGTATCGGCTCGTAGGGCACTACCGCGAGGATCCAGGGCACGCACAGAACGAGGTACGCCAGACGGGGAGAGGGCGCCAGCCTCGACTTCTTGCCCTTGCGGGCTGCCCGTAGCCCGGCCCACCACATGAGGCAAGCCAGCAAGACGGCGCCGCTCCAGACGACGGCGGCCCGGGGGACCTCATACGCGACGGCGATGGCGAGGAGTACGACGAACATTCGCCGCAGCCATCGGCGCCTCCGTGCCCGCAGGCTGTGCGCGATGACGGGCACGAGGTTGAATCCGTACGACGGGACAGGCAACGGCGGCCCGTGCAGGACGTGATCTCGTACCCACTGGGCCATGGGCTCACCCAGGGGAGGGCAGTCATCGCTGCCTTCCAGGTAGATGCGTCTACGAGTGCTGCGCCGCGGCTTGTTCTGTTTCTGATCCTTGCCCCGGATCTTGCTCCACCACGACTTGACGGCCTTGACCCGATCGGGACGGGTGTAGACAGCTTGACACAGCAGCCTGGTCACCTCCGACGAAGTCGGGTCCACCTCACTGTGGCCGCCGCTGGCAGAGGCGGCAGGGCTGACTTGAACCGGCACCGCAGGCCCGTCGACCATTCCGGCCGGGGCACGCCCCTCTCGTACACGCAGTCCCCAACCGAACCCCATTCCCGCCCCCCGTTCGCCGACACGGCGGGCATCATCACGGTGAAGTCCCGGAACCACCAGGCCGCAAACGCGACAATGCGCCCAACCGGCCTGGATCGGTGAAGGTTTGACCGAATACCGCTCTCAACCGTCGCCGTCATAACTCCGCTCGACCGCTGGGTCCTCAAGTCGCGCTTGTCGCATGTTGTGCGCTCGCATGGGGGAGTCCATCCTCAATTCACCTGCCGTGCCCGCAGGTTGTCGTGCATCCACTTCGGGGGCTGAACGTGCCGCAGATCGACACCCGTCTCGTCCAGACCGCAGTCATCGGCGGCCGGGACTCGGACCAGCCCGTCATCCTCCCCGAGGAGCCGCACAACCTGGACGAGTTCCGCCGCCAGTTCGGCACCGACCGCTTCTGGTGCGGCACGCTCCTCGGCGGCTGCGGAGAAAAGCTGATGACCAAGCGGTACGAGACCAAGGTCTGTCACTTCTCCCACTACCCGGATCGTCACGGAAACCGCTCGGTATGCGGCCGCACCGCCAACGGCGTGGACAGCGCCGACCACCTGTTCATCAAGCTGCATGTCACTCGATGGCTGGCGGACCAAGGGCACGCCGCGAGGGCCGAACTGCGTAGTCTCGGACACGGCCCTGGGGACGCCGTGGATTTCTGGCTGCGTGCCACGGATCAGCATCTTCGATTCGAACTGCAACCGGAGGACTATCGGAACTGGCGCAAGGCCGCGGACAGTCTCGGGGCCAAGGAAGGCCACATCGAGTGGGTCTTCGGCCGAGACGGCGCGATCACGCGCGACATGGTGGCCCGCCAGGGCTACGCACTACGTGTGCGATGCGAGACCGAGGGGAACGATCGTCGTGTTCTCATCGGGACTGTGACCGAGAACCGTACCGTCACCTGGGCACCCCTTGAACAGTGCCGGATAGTGGGCAGCGGCTTGGTGACGCCGGCCCTTGAAGAACTGCGTGCCGAAGGGGTCATCCGAGAGGGCGGGATGCGTAACGACCCGTTCCCGGGAAGCTTGCCGTTACGCGGCGCCGAGATCGTTTTCGCGGTGGACGGTGAAACCGCGCCTCCGGCTGAGTCGCCGTTCGCCGCAGTCGGCCGCCACCTGGTGTCCGGCTTCGTCAAGCCGGCGGGCAGCCGCATCATTCGGGCTCATCTGTCCCTGCCCGAGGCGATCCCGGTTCCTACGGAGCAGTACGTCTATCGGCTGTCGGGCGTGGTACGGCTGCTGATCACGGACCCTGTCGAAGGACAAGGCTCATCGTGGGCGGTCCGTGCCGACAGCCTTGTACAGCTCAACGGCCTGGACGCGGAACGCACCGGCCTGTGGCGTCCCAGCGTCGCGCTCGACGAACGGCTCGACACAGCACCCCGCACATCACGCACCCGCACCGACACTGCGCCGGCGCAGCCCGAACGCAGCAGGGCGGCGACCATGCTCCGCCAGGCACTGGAACGTGTGGCGCGAGAGAACACGACAACCACGTGGAACGAGCTCGCGCGCCGGATCCGTCTCGATCTCGCCCATCTGCCCGATCCCAAGCGCAGGGACTTGCTGGTCGAGGTAGATAAACCGCTGAGCTCGGACAGGCCGCTGCTGTGTGTCCTGATCCTTGCAGGTTCCGGGCGCCCCCCTTCCTTACCTGGGGACAGTCCTGAGGTTGCTCGGAGCCTCCGCCCCGGCGTCGGAGGCCGCTCTGCACCGGTGGAGCGAGACCGCGATCAAGAAGGCGCACGAGGTGTACGGGCAGACGCCGACACCCGCGCCGACGGCATCCACGATTTCCAGGGAGGAGCCCGTCACCGAGGAGCAGACGCCCTCGCGCACCGACCTGCTGACGGCATCCCGGAAATTGGTGGGCATTCGCGCGAAACTGCGAGAAGCCACAGCCGCGCTCCCGCGAGCGAACGGTCATCGTGCCACCCGGCTGTCGCAGACCATCGAACAAGGCGAGGCACACGCCCAGCGGTATTACGCCGCCCGCCGTCAGCGCCAGGCCCTTCGCGCCTGGCTGAAGGCCGGCGACCCCATTCTGGATGAACTCGACCGTCTGGTCGGCCGACCGGTCGCATCCCCGGAGACCGCCAGCCAGCCGACCCTCAGGGGCAATTCGGCACACCAGCCTTCCCAGCCCCGTGACGGAGGACCGAAGAACCCCACGGGTGTGGAACAGGGAGCGCACGACCGGCAGATCGAGACGGCTCGGAGTGTCGCCCGAGTCGCAGAGCTCTTCGTGGCGGCGACGATCACCAGCGATCTGGCGGAGGTAACAAGGCTCCGGCAAGAGGCGGAGAACATCAGTGACCACGAGCTCACGGCGGAGGTACGAGAACGTCTCCAACGTCTGCGTACAGACATGCAGAAATGGATCGGTGACCGTGAACCCGAGCCAGATCACGACGCGGAGGACGTCGACGAACCATCGGAAGCGCTACAGCTCACCGCCTTTGCCGAGGCACGGGTCGAATTCGAGTGGCTCGTCCAGGAGATCCGCGCCGCCCAAGAAGTCGGAGATCTGGCGGTGGTAGATACGGCCCGCCGCCTGGCAGGCCCGGTCTACGCACGGCGACTGTCACCGCCCGACCGCGAGGAGTACACGCCTTTCATGCGTGAGGTGAAGGCGTGGTGCCGTGAGCACGATCCGGAGAAACAAGTAGACCCGTCCCTTCGGAGGATTCGCCAGCTACTTGCCGAGCTGGGCCGTGGCCGTGGGACCCGATCCGCAGACGAACTCGCTGACACATTCGACGAGATCGGGAGGCTCCGAAGCCGACTGGCCCAACCGCTGCCCACTGCGGAGAACAGGGAAGTTAGGCGCTGGCGACGCCAGTTGAAAGACCAGAAGCCCGCCAAGCGTGAGGGCTCCGCGCCGATGGCAACGACCGCGCCGCGGAACGCGTCCCCCCAGCAGGGGGACGGTACGGTCGACCTCCGGCATGCTGGTCGCCTCCCGATCGAGACCATCGACAAACTCGCCACCGGCGTCCGCGAGATCCTCGCGGACGCCGCACGTAGCGGCGGCAGACTTCTGACATGGGGAGATCTCCGTCTGCGGATGGGCGGTGGACTGCCTCATCTACACCCCGATGACCAAGGCGAGTTGCTCGTGACCGTGGACCGGGAAACGCCGGCCGACGAGCCTCTGCTGTCCACGTTGGTCACCAGCACCGACGAGTCACTGCACTGGCTCTACCGCCACGTCCGCTTCAGCCTCGGCCGTGAACGCATCCCGGCTTCGGAGCTTGAGGCCCACTGGGCAACCGAGGTACTACGGCTGCGACAAATCTGGCGCCATAGGTAACGTTCGGCCGTCGCCGACAAGCGGTTCGAATGCCACGATCACCGAGGGGTCGCGGCCACACTCCGTGCAGCCCTCGTGGTCGTTGATTCCTCCGTCGGGCCGTTCCTGGCTCCGCGAACGCCTGACCTCGCGGATGTGTCCGCAGAACAGGCGCACGCGCCAGCGCGCGAACTCCGAGGGGTGAGGAGGCGGACCCAGCAGTTCCTGGATGGCCTTGAACTTTTCGTCGGACCATCGCGGTGCCTTGGCCACCTGGCGCTGTACCCATTCCGCTATGGCCACCGCCTCTTCCTGCCGACGGTGATCCGCACGCGTCAGCTGGTACTCCTCAAGCGGCACGCCTTGGGCTACGCGTCTGGACTCCACTCTGGCGACGCTACGGGGTTCTGGAGACTGCCGAGTTCGATCTGCCGGTCTGCACTCGAACGAGTGCAGACCGGCAGGGGAGCCGGGACCCGCTCACGCTGGTGACCGTCTTGCCTCAGTCCCATTTGCGGCGAAGGAGCGTGAGCTCAGGACGCGAGGCGTCGCAGGCGGTCGGCGGCCTCCTGGAGAACGTCGTCCTTCTTGCAGAAGGTGAACCGAACCTGGCTGCGGCCGGCGTCCGGGTCGTCGTAGAACACGGAGTTGGGGATGGCAACGACACCGCAACGTTCAGGGAGCGCGCGGCAGAAGGCGTAGGCGTCCTTCTCGCCGAAGGGCGTGATGTCGGTGGTGATGAAGTACGTGCCCTGGGGCTGGTAGACCTCGAATCCGGCCGCCCGCAGGCCGTCGCCGAGCAGGTCGCGCTTGCGGCGGAGGTCGGCGCGGAAGTCCTCAAAGTAGGAGTCCGGCAGGCGCAGCGCCTCGGCGATCGCGTACTGGAACGGGCCCGCGCTGACGTACGTCAGGTACTGCTTTGCCGTTCGGACGGCGGAGACGAGCGCGCCGTTCGCCGTGACCCAGCCAACCTTCCATCCAGTGAAGGAGAAAGTCTTGCCGGCCGAGCCGATGGTGACCGTGCGCTCGCGCATGCCGGGCAGGGCCGCGATGGGTCGGTGCGTGCCCTCGAAGACCAGGTGCTCGTACACCTCGTCAGTGACGACGAGCAGGTCGTGCTCGATGGCGAGTGCGGCGATGGCGCTCTGTTCGTCGGCGGTGAGGACCATGCCGGTCGGGTTGTGCGGGGTGTTGAGGAGCAGGAGACGGGTCCGCGGGGTGATCTTGGCGCGCAGCTCGTCCAGGTCTGGGCGGAAGGACGGGGAGCGCAGGGTGAGCGGTACGCGCTTCGCGCCGGCCATCGCGATGCAGGCCGCGTAGGAGTCGTAGAAGGGCTCGAAGGCGATGACCTCGTCGTCCGGCTCCAGCAGCGCCAGCATGGTGGCGGCGATGGCCTCGGTGGCGCCGGCGGTGACCAGGACCTCGGTGTCGGGATCAAAGGAAAGGTCGTAGAAGCGCTGCTGATGGTCAGAGATCGCGGCGCGCAGCTCCGGGATGCCCGGCCCGGGCGGGTACTGGTTGCCCTTCCCTTCCCGCAGGGCGCGTACGGCGGCCTCCCGGATTTCCTCGGGCCCGTCGGTGTCGGGGAAGCCCTGCCCCAGGTTGATCGAGCCCGTCGCGGTCGCCAGCGCCGACATCTCCGCGAAGATCGTCGTCCCGAGCCCGTCCAGCCTGCGGTTCAGCAGCGGTCTGCCGCTCATTTCTCCACCATCCTCACCCCGGCGTCCGGATATGCGTCGATCTTTCGGGGCCATCCTCGCCGATGCCCGACCGGGCGCTTACGCGGCCAGCATGTAATAGGTAGGCGAAAAAGTCTTGACCCAGCCGACCTTCCAGCCGGTGAAGGAGAAGGTCTTGCCGGCGGAGCCGATCGTGACCGTGCGCTCCCGCATCCCCGGGAAGGTCGCGAGGGGCAGGTGCTCGGCCTCGTCGAAGACGAGGTGCTCGTACACCTCGTCGGTGACCACCAGCAGGTCCCGCTCCACGGCCAGTTCGGCGATCGCCGTCAGCTCCGCGCGGGTGAGGACCGTGCCGGTGGGGTTGTGCGGGGTGTTGATGAGGAGGAGACGGGTCCGGTCGGTGACCGCGGCGCGCAGCTCGTCGAGGTCCAGGCGGAAGCCGGCACCCCCGTCGAAGTGAGGCCGCAGGGTGACCGGGACCCTGGTCCCGCCCGCCATCGCGATACAGGCCGCGTAGGAGTCGTAGTACGGCTCCAGTGCGACGACCTCGTCACCCGGCTCCACGAGCGCCAGCAGGGCGGCGGCGATCGCCTCCGTGGCCCCGGCCGTGACCAGGACCTCGGTGTCAGGGTCGAAGGACAGGCCGTAGCGGCGCTCCTGGTGCGCGGCGACCGCGGTGCGCAGCTCGGGGACGCCCGGGCCCGGCGGGTACTGGTTGCCGCGTCCGTCGCGCAGCGCCCGCACCGCCGCCTCCCTGACCTCCTCGGGGCCGTCCGTGTCGGGGAAGCCCTGACCCAGGTTGATCGAGCCGGTCCGCAGGGCCAGGGCGGACATCTCGGCGAAGATCGTCGTCCCGAACTCGGCGAGACGGCGGTTGAGCAGGGGGCGCGCGCTGGAGGTCATGCCGGTCATCCTGCGCCCAAGCTCTGGAGTTCCTCAACTCTGCTTTGGCCCGTGACCCGGAAGGGCATCTCCAGCTCACGCAACCGGCGAGGCGCCCACGGGGGGTCGCTTCGGGGGGTAACGGAAGGAGGGTGAGCCATGGTTATCGGCATCATCCTGTTGGTCTTCGTCGTCGTGTTCCTGGTGGGCGTGGCGGCCGTCGTGTTCAGGAACGGTTCGATGCGCCGTCGGGTGCGGGCGGCCGGTGGTGGCGGCGCCGCGGGCAGCGGCAGCTGGTGGGTCGGCGGCGGAGGCGGGTCCGACTCCGGGAGCGGCGGGCACTCCGGGGGCGGAGGGCACCACGGTGGGCACTCCTGCGGTGGCGGACACTCCTGCGGCGGTGGGTCGTCCTGTGGTGGCGGGTCGTCCTGCGGCGGCGGGGGCGGATGCGGGGGAGGCAGCTGACACGGGGCAGCTGAGCTCCAGCAGGGGGAACCGCATCCGAACACGGGGGAGCACGGGGGCGTGTGTCCGGACCTGGGTCCGGTCACACGCCCCCGCTTGTCGCATCTTCACTCCGGTGCTGCGGTGCCCCGGCGCGCGCTCCGGCCGCCGTGGCGCGCGCCGTAGTTGAACAGATGAGCTGGGGAGCCCACGCAGGGATGGAAACCCCACGAAGTTGGGTAAAAACCCTGTGACGGCATCGCCGTTCATGATTCCCTCTACCTCACCAACGCAGCCCCTCGGACGTCCTACGGACAAGGACGCGTCCTGACCTCCCGACTGGGCTGACCGGGCCGATCCCCCCACAGTCGCCCGGGTGCGCCGGAACCCCACACCACCCTTTCTTTGCGTGCTAGCGGAGCCGATCCATGCTCACGACCCTGAACACCTCGTACACCGACACGCGCGCGGCCGACCTCGCCTGGGCCCTGGGGCGTGAGCCGCTGCCCGCCCTCGCCACGCGCGACCTGGAAATCGCCGGGGTGAAGCTTCAGTTGAGACTCCTCGGCGCGTCCCACCAAGTGCTCCTGGAGGAGGACCGGGGCATGTGTTCGGAGACGGTGGCGTGCATCGCCGGCAGCAGCACGCCGCTGCCCCTGGGCGTGGCCAAGCGGGTGGGGGACTGGGAGTACGAGTTCGCCGCGCGCGTCGAGGTCCTGTCACCAGGGCAGTTCGCGGGCCGCGCACAGGAGTTGCTCGCGCTGGTGTCCGACCATCCGCACGGCCTCGCCGGGGTCTTTCCCGGCAGCCCGCACGCGTTCACGGCACTGCTGGCACAGTGGTACGAGGGACAGGTGCACTGGCGGACCTGGCACGCGTATCCGCAGGACGGGCAGCTGGTGGCCACGCGGACGCGCGTCGGGGTCAGGGTCCCGGTGGTGACGTCGGGCTGAGCCGCACAAACCCCAGTTCTCCCGGTTCACTCCCAGTTCCACACGTGTGGGTGACGAAGCGTGCCGTACCCGTGACGTAACGTCGCACCGTGATCGAGCCGCACGCCCCCGCCCCGCCCGGCGCTCCGCCGCCCTGGGTCAGGCCCGCGCGGCTGCCGGTCCGCCCCGACACGGGGCGGTTCCTCGTCCTCGCCTGTGTCTTCGTATGCGCGGCCTGCGGACTGGTGTACGAGCTCGAACTGGTCGCCCTCGCCTCGTACTTGACCGGTGACTCGGTGACCCAGGCGTCCGTGGTGCTGTCCGTCATGGTCTTCGCGATGGGCATCGGCTCGCTGGCGGCCAAGCGGCTGCGCCGGCACGCGGCCGTGGCCTTCGGCGCCCTGGAGGCGCTGCTCGCACTGGTCGGCGGGTGCAGCGCGATGGCGCTGTACGCCGTGTTCGCGTGGACCGGTGACTGGGGCGGGCTGTGGGCGAGCGGTCCGCGCTGGCTCCTGGTCGCCTTCTCCCTCGCCATCGGTCTGCTCATCGGTGCCGAGGTCCCCCTGCTGATGGAGCTGATCCAGCGCATCCGCCGCCAGGACGCGGGCGGCGCGGTGGCCGACCTGTTCGCCGCGGACTACGTCGGCGCACTGGTCGGCGGCCTGGCCTTCCCGTTCCTGCTGCTGCCCCTGCTGGGCCAGTTGACCGGCGCGATGCTCACCGGCGCGGTCAACGCGATCGCGGGCGGCGCCCTGGTCCTCGGTCTGTTCCGCCGCGACCTGACCCACCGGGCCCGCTGGCTGCTGCTGGTCGCCAACCTCGCCGTGCTCGGTGTCCTCGCCACCGCCACCGTCCTCGTCGACGACTTCGAGCGGGCCGCGCGGGAGGCGGTCTACGGCAAGGACGTACGCGTCGCCCTGCAGACCGGCGTCCGGGAGATCGCCCTCAGCGGAGGCACCGACGGCCGCCCCCTCGACCTGTACGTCGACGGCCGCCTCAGGGTCAGCGGCGGCGACGAGGACCGCTACCACGAAGCCCTCGTCCACCCCGCGATGGACGGCCCCCACGCGCGCGTGCTCGTCCTCGGCGGCGGCGACGGACTCGCCGTGCGCGAGGTGCTCAGGTATCCGGGTGTGCGGCGGGTCGACATCCTGGCGCTCGACCCCGCGGTGGTCGACCTGGCCCGCCGCGACCCGGCGCTCTCCCGGCTCAACGGTCACGTGTACGGCGACGCGCGCGTCCACGTGACCACGCAGGACGCGTTCCGCCGACTGCGGAGCCCGGCGCCCGTGCCGTCGTACGACGTGGTCATCGCCGACCTGCCCGCCCCCGGCGTCACCGTGAGCACCAAGCTGTACTCGGAGGAGTTCTACGGCCTCGTCCGCCGCGTCCTGGCCCCGGGCGGCCGTCTCGTCGTGCACGCGGGGCCGGTCTCCTCCCGTCCCCGTGTCTTCTGGACGGTGGACGCGACCCTGCGCGCGGCGGGCCTGCGCACCACGCCCTACCGCGTCGAAGGCCGCCACTCCGGTTCCGCCGCGGGTCCCGGGCACACGGCCGGAGCGTCCCGCGCCCCCCACGACTGGGGGTTCGTGCTGGCCTCGTGCGAAGGCCGCCCCGTGCTCGGCCTGGACCCCCGGGGCCCGAGGCCGGGGACCCTGACGCAGCGGTCCCTGCGGGCGGAGCAACGGGCGGCGGAGGCGACCCGGGTCGGGGGTCTGGCGGCCTCGACTTTGGTGCATCCGCGCTACTGATCCGCGCCCCCGGGCGCAACAGCGCGTCACTTTCCACCAACGGGGGTGCATGACCGGCGGCCCTGGGTAGGCTCGGCAACCATGGAGCATGAGGTGTTCGTTCCGGTTCCGGTCAAGCGGCTGAGGGAGACCCTGGGCGACCCCGTCAGGGTGGCCCGGGCGGTTCCCGGGCTCCAGCAGGACGCCGGTGCGGACCCCGTCGCCGGGCGCCTGAAGATGCGGGTCGGCAGCCACTCCGTCACCTACCGGGGAGCGGTCCACGTCTCCGCCCGGGACGACGGTTCCTACGCCGTCGAGGGCGACGCCACCGAGACCCGCGGCACCGGTTCGGTCAAACTCGCCCTCACCCTCCGTCTGCGCGACACGGACGGCGGCACGACGGTGACCTTCGGCGGCACGGCCACGGCGGACGGCCGCGTCACGGAGTTCCCGCCGGACGCCGTGGGCTCCGCGGTCGTACGCCTGCTGAACCGCTTCGCGGAGGCGCTGGGCGAGGCGCAGCAGGAACCGGAACAGCGGGAGCAACTGGAACAGCAGGAGCAGTCGGAACAGCAGGAGCAGCGGGAGCCGCAGCCGCGGACACCGGAGGCCGTGGAGGCTCCCGAGGAGGCCCCGGCACCCCTCGTCGACGACTTCACCGAACCCGTCGGCCCCCCGGCCGAGGCGGCGCACGCCCGCCGCACCATGATCGGCCGAAGCGCGGAGGAGGTCGACCACGCGCCCCCGCGAGGCCGCTACGCCCCCGTCCCCGCGCCCCAGACGGTGGCCTCGAGCGCGGCCCTGCGCTGGGCGGCGCCGACGGCGGCAGCGGTCCTGGTATCGGCGATCGTGGTCGGAAGGGCACTGAGAAAACGCCGTTGAGGTGCCGTTGAGTAGGGTCGTCCCGTGAGCCAAGAAGACATCACACTGACCGCGGGCGACGCGGAAGTGACCTTGCAGCCGGGAAACGGCGGACGGGTCGGGGGACTTCGGGTCGCGGGTGCCCAACTCCTGCGCCAGGGCGACCGGTTCGGCTGCTTCCCGATGGTCCCCTGGTGCGGGCGCATCCGGGACGGACGGTTCCGTGACGGCGCCGACGTCCACCAGATGCCGCTCAACTCCCCGCCGCACGCCATCCACGGCACGGCCCGCGACGGCGCCTGGCGCGTCGCCCGCACGACCACCGACGAAGCGGTCCTCACGTACGACCTCGTCGAGCCCTGGCCCTACCCGGGCCGTATCACCCAGGTCGCGGCGCTCACCCCGGACGCCCTGACCCTCACCATGTCGGTGGAGACGTACGACTCCTCCTTCCCGGCCCAGATCGGCTGGCACCCCTGGTTCAACCGCACCCTCGACGGTGGCGAGCCCGTCCGGCTCGACTTCACCGCCGCCTGGCAGGAGGAGCGCGGCGAGGACCACCTGCCCACCGGCAACCGCGTCGAGCCGCAGCCGGGCCCCTGGGACGACTGCTTCGGCATGCCCGACGGCGTCGACGTCACGCTCACCTGGCCCGGCCGGCTGGAGCTGAAGGTCGCCAGCCGCGAGGAGTGGGTCGTGGTGTACGACGAGCAGGAGGCCGCCGTCTGCGTGGAGCCGCAGACCGGGCCGCCCAACGGCCTGAACACCCTGCCGCGCCTGGTCACGCCCCTGGAGCCGTTGGAGGCCTCGACGACCTGGAGCTGGCGCCGCCTCTAAGCTGACAGGCATGACGGACGTACGCGGCGAGCTGCTGCAGCAGATCAAGGACAAGGCCGTGGTGCACGGCAAGGTGACCCTTTCCTCGGGCCTGGAGGCCGACTACTACGTCGACCTGCGCCGCGTCACCCTCGACGGCGAGGCGGCCCCGCTGGTCGGGCAGGTGCTCCTGGACCTGACCGCGGACCTGGAGTTCGACGCGGTCGGCGGCCTGACCATGGGCGCCGACCCGGTCGCCGGCGCCATGCTGCACGCGGCCGCCGCGCGCGGGAAGCGCCTGGACGCATTCGTCGTCCGCAAGGCGGCCAAGGCGCACGGCATGCAGCGACGCGTGGAGGGCCCCGACATCGCGGGCCGCCGGGTCGTGGTCGTCGAGGACACCTCCACCACCGGCGGCTCCCCGCTCGAAGCGGTGGCGGCGGTGCGTGAGGCGGGCGCCGAGGTCGTCGCGGTCGCCACGATCGTGGACCGGGCGACGGGCGCCGCCGAGAAGATCGAACAGGGCGCGGGCGTGCCGTACCGCTTCGCCTACTCGAAGGACGAGCTGGGACTGGACTGACCACGGGATGGACCATCCGGCGGAGTCTGGAAAGATGGGGCCGACGATGACGTCGAACCCCCACACAAGGTCTAGGTCAGGGCCGTAAGCACGCAGTACGCCAACCCGCAGATACAAGGAGCGGACACATGCCGATCGCAACCCCCGAGGTCTACAACGAGATGCTCGACCGGGCGAAGGCAGGCAGGTTCGCCTACCCGGCCATCAACGTGACCTCGACCCAGACCCTGCACGCTGCGCTGCGCGGCTTCGCGGAGGCCGAGAGCGACGGCATCATCCAGATCTCGACCGGTGGTGCCGAGTTCCTGGGCGGCCAGTACAAGAAGGAGATGGTCACGGGTTCCGTGGCCCTCGCCGAGTTCGCGCACATCGTCGCCGAGAAGTACCCGGTCACCGTCGCGCTGCACACCGACCACTGCCCCAAGGACAAGCTCGACGGGTATGTACGCCCGCTGATCGCCGTGTCCGAGGAGCGCGTGAAGGCCGGCGGCAACCCGCTGTTCCAGTCGCACATGTGGGACGGCTCGGCGGAGACCCTCGCCGACAACCTCTCGATCGCCCAGGAGCTCCTGGAGCGCGCCCGCGCCGCCAAGATCATCCTTGAGGTCGAGATCACCCCGACCGGCGGCGAGGAGGACGGCGTCTCGCACGAGATCAACGACTCCCTCTACACGACGGTCGACGACGCGATCCGTACGGCCGAGGCGCTGGGCCTGGGCGAGAAGGGCCGCTACCTGCTGGCCGCCTCCTTCGGCAACGTCCACGGTGTGTACAAGCCGGGCAACGTCGTCCTCCGCCCCGACCTGCTGAAGCAGCTGAACGACGGCGTGGCCGCCAAGTTCGGCAAGCCGGCCGGGTCCCAGCCGTTCGACTTCGTCTTCCACGGCGGCTCCGGCTCCACGGAGGAGGAGATCCGCACAGCGCTGGAGAACGGCGTCGTCAAGATGAACATCGACACCGACACCCAGTACGCCTTCACGCGTCCGGTCGCCGACCACATGTTCCGCAACTACGACGGCGTCCTGAAGGTCGACGGCGAGGTCGGCTCCAAGAAGACCTACGACCCGCGCACCTGGGGCAAGCTCGCGGAGGCCTCGATGGCCGCCCGTGTCGTCGAGGCCACGCAGAACCTGCGCTCGGCGGGCACGAAGATCAAGTAAGGCCCGCTGCGGCTGTTTACAGCGAGCCCGGTGCTACGGCACCGGGCTCGCTGTATACCTGGGGTCATGCCCGACGTCCGGCTGGCCTCGCCGCAAGGCAAGTGGATCCTGCTCACCACCGTCCTCGGCTCCAGCATGGCGATGCTGGACTCGACCGTCGTCAACGTCGCCCTGCCGACCATCGGCCGCGACCTGGACGCCGAGCTCGCCGCCCTGCAGTGGACGGTCAACGCGTACATGCTGACGCTGGCCGGGCTGATCCTGCTCGGCGGCTCCCTCGGGGACCGGTACGGCCGCCGCAAGGTGTTCGTGGTCGGGGTGGTGTGGTTCGCGGCCGCCTCCCTGCTGTGCGGTCTCGCTCCGAACGCCGGTGTCCTCGTCGCCGCCCGAGCCCTCCAGGGAGTGGGCGGCGCCCTGCTCACACCCGGTTCCCTGGCCCTGATCCAGGCCTCCTTCCATCCCGACGACCGGGGCCGGGCCGTCGGCCTGTGGTCCGGCTTCGGCGGCATCGGGGCGGCCGTCGGGCCCTTCGTGGGCGGCTGGCTGGTGGACGGTCCCGGCTGGCGCTGGGTGTTCCTGCTCAACGTCCCGCTGGCGCTGCTGTGCGCGCCGATCGCCGTACGGCACGTACCGGAGTCGGCGGACGGGCGGTCCGACCACGGCCGGTTCGACGTGCTCGGCGCGGTCCTCGGCGCGCTGGCGCTCGCGCTGGTGACGTACGCGCTGATCGAGGCCCGTTCCGGGTCCCTGGTGGTCGTCGTCACGGCGCTCGCGGGGGTGGCCGCGGGGGTGGCCTTCGTCGCCGTGGAGAAGCGGCGGCCCGACCCGATGATGCCGCTCGGGATCTTCGCGTCCCGGCAGTTCACCGCGGTCAACCTGGTGACCCTGTGCGTGTACGCGGCCTTCGGCGGGTTCTTCTTCCTGGCCGCGCTCCAGCTCCAGGTGGTGGTCGGCTGGTCGGCCCTCCAGGCCGGTACGGCCCTGCTGCCGACGACCGCCCTGATGCTGCTGTTCTCCGCCCGCTCGGGCGCCCTCGCCGACCGCATCGGACCGCGTATCCCGCTCACCGTCGGCCCGCTGCTGTGCGCGGCGGGGATGCTGCTGATGCTGCGGGTCGGCCCGGGAGCCTCCTATCCGGCCGACGTCCTGCCCGCGCTGCTCGTGCTCGGCACCGGCATGGTCACGCTGGTCGCCCCGCTGACGGCGACCGTGCTGGGCTCGGTGGACGCCTCGCGGGCGGGGCTGGCCAGCGGCATCAACAACGCGGCGGCCCGGGCGGCGGGCCTGATCGCGGTTGCTGCGCTGCCGCTGGTCACGGGGATGGGGGAGGAGGCCTACCGGTCGCCCCCGGCGTTCGACAACGCGTTCGGGCGGGCGATGGTGGTGTGCGCGGGGGTGCTGGTGGTGGGGTCCGCGGTGGCTTTCGCGACGGTGCGGTCGCTGCCGGCGGGGTGCCGTCGGCCGGAGTGCCGTACGCACGGGGCGGTGCTGTCGCCGCCGCTGGAGGGGGAGCGGGCTCGGGGGCGGCTGTCGTAGGGCGGCCGGGGGCGTTGCGGCTCGGCAGGCCCTCACTGCACCCACCCAGGGGCGCGGGGCTGTGACATCAGCGGCTCCGCCGCGGGGCGCGACCGGCCCCACGGACCCGCAGCCGAAAACCTGCCGTCGGCGAGGGAGACCGGACCCATGTCCATTCACGAGAACCTCCTCGGGGGCCCGCCCCCGACTCACCTCCCCGACGACCCGGAGCCCCGTGAGCTCCTGGCGAACGGCACCGCGCCGGCCGATGTCGCCGCGAAGTACCCGACCTCCTCGCTGGCCTGGGCCCAGCTGGCCGACGAGGCGTTCGAGCGGGGCAGCGTCGTGGAGTCGTACGCCTATGCCCGTACGGGCTACCACCGCGGCCTGGACTCGCTGCGCCGCAACGGCTGGAAGGGCCACGGACCGGTCCCGGGGGAGAACGGCGCTACATGTGATCGTATCGTTTCTGCGTTCCGTGCCGCCGCCGCTGTCTGAGTGACGGCGGCACAGACGTTTCAACTGCGTTGGCTACCGCTTCAGTTCGGCGTACGCCTCGGTGCTGCTGTCCTTGAGGAACTGCCAGCAACGCTCCGTCTCGTCCTTCTCGTCGATCTCGCCGGCGGCGCGGGCGAGGGCCGCGAGACAGCGCAGGAAACCGCGATTGGCTCGGTGGTCCCAAGGGATGGGGCCGTGCCCCTTCCATCCGGCACGGCGCAGTGAGTCCAGGCCGCGGTGATAGCCGGTGCGCGCGTAGGCGTACGACTCGATCACTCGCCCCGCCTCGAAGGCGTCGTCGGCGAGCATGGCCCAGGCGAGCGAGAACGTGGGGTACTTCGCCGCCACCTCGGCCGGTGGCCGGGACTCCTCGCCCAGCAGGCGGTACGCCTCTTCGTTCTCCGGGAGGTACGTCGGATCCGGACCGCCGAGCAGGTTCTTGTGCGTCGTCATACCGCCAGTCTGCCACTTGTGGCCAGGCGTTTGCCGCGTGCGCACGAGGGATCGGCCGTGGTCCGAGGGTAAATGAGAACGGCGGTTGATGTACCTGATCGCGATGTGCGACGATCCGGCGCATGGCAGCACGACGGGGGTCCTCCGGGGCCATACAGGTGGGCATCTACACCCGGATCAGCAAGGACGACGAGGCCGAAGGGCTGGGCGTCGCACGGCAGGAGGAGGACTGCCGACTGCACTGTGCCGCCAGGGGCTGGGAGGTGGCCAGGGTCTATGAGGACAACGACCTCTCGGCGTACAAGCGCAAGACCGTCCGCCCGGAGTTCCGCCAGATGCTGGAGGACCTCAAGGCGGGGCGGATCGACGGAGTCGTCGCCTGGGACATCGACCGCTTCGCACGCCAGCCACGCGAACTGGAGGCGTGGATCGACGAGTACGAGGATGCCGAGCGCCGCAAGCGCCACCTCGTCTTCGACTCCGTGTCGGCGTCTGACATCGACCTGTCCACGGAGAACGGCCGGTTCATCGCCCGGATCAAGGTCACCATCGCCAACAAGTCCTCGGCGGACACGTCGAAGCGGACGAAGCGCAAGCACCTGGAACTGGCGGCGAAGGGCAAGCTCCCGGGTGGCCGGGCGCCGTACGGCTGGAATCGCGAGGATCGCAGGACCCTGGTACCGGACGAGGCGGAGAACCTCCGCAAGGCCGTGAGGGACTTCCTGGGCGGCGTCCGATGGGCGTCCATCGCGCGAGAGTGGCGTGACAAGGGGGTCAAGTCACACAGCGGTGGCGTCTTCGACGACTCCAAGATCAAGCGGATGCTCGTGAACCCGCGGATCTGCGGTTACCGGATGCACCAGGGGGAGTTGTTCCTGGACGAGCACGGCGTCCCTGTCGTCGGCGACTGGGAGCCGATCGTCACCCCCGACGAGTGGTACCTGCTCATGGAGAAGGTACGGAAGGAGTCGGAGGGGCGCAGCGCACGGGACTACGCCACCAAGTATCTGCTCTCCGGTATCGCTCGGTGCGGTCGATGCGGCGCCAAGATGCGGGCCTTCCCGTCCTACCGGAAGTCGAAGACGTCATCCCAGTTCCGGTACGCGTGCCCGGGCAAGAACGACGGGGGATGCGGGGGAGTGGCGAGGGCCGGCGAACCGGTCGACCGCCTCATCAGGAACGCCGTGTTCCTCAGCTCGGACAAGGCGCTGGCGCACGTGCGCCAGCGCGCGCCTGAGTGGACGAAGGAGGAGCAACTTGCCTCCCTGGAACGGGACATGGCCGAGTTCAAGCAGGCTTGGCAGGAGAAGCGTATGTCGGCCGCTCGCTACATCGCGCTCACCGAGGACCTGGAGAAGCAGATCGCGGAACTGCACCGGGAACGTTCGCTGCACCGCGCCGAGGTCGCGACCTTCGAAGTCGGGCCCATCGACATACGGGAGCGGTGGGAGAAGCTGACGATCGAGCAGCAGCGCGCGGCTGTCCTCAAGGTCTTCCGTGCCGTCGTCGTCAAGCCCGCTTCGAACGGGCCGATCTTCGACCCGGCGGACATCGAGCCGGTGCTCAGGTGACGTGGAGAAGCCGGGCCCCGTTGCGGTTGGGGCCCGGCAGCGCACCGCCGGGGCCTCGTGTGCGGCGATCTGGTCACCCAGCGCGTGGATGACGAACTCACTCTCTATGCGCTGCGCACCCCCGAGGCGGCCCATTTGGGTCGCGCTCTGCGCGACTACCACCTCACCGCCGTCGAGCAGATCATCCGCCTGACTCTGGAGCACACCGGGCAGATGAGCCACATTCCGCCTCGCGACCTGGCCCAGCTCATCTACTGCGCCATCTCGCTCACCTCGCCGGCGCCGTACTCAACCTCGTCGGCACCCCGTCCACCACTGCGGCCGCTTGACCATGCCCCTTGGCTGTGCCCCCTTCCCGGACGGACCGGAAGGCGTGCGGGAGGCGAGGGTTCAGCCGGTGCGGGACCTGCGCTGTCCGGGAGGCGTCCGTGTCCGACCGCACGATCCGGACCCATGAGGACACCGTGCGACGCAGGCCAGGCTCCACCACCGGCGCGGCAAAGCGAGTCGGGCACCCGGGTCTGCGGAGCTGGACGGTCCCTACTGGTCACCAGCCTGTCGTGCGCGAGCGATGCGTGAGCGGATGATGTGGCAGAGACCAAGGCTTGTTCCCCGACCACTCCGTGGAGCAAATCCTGGCAAGATCTTCCACCATTCTCTTGAGAGCACGAGCCGAACCGCGGCTTCCTGCGCGCCCTGCACGGCCTCGCCCGCGCCGCCGGAGCCATCGGCGAGCAGGCGGAGTACGAGCGCTGCACGCAGTTCCTGAAGGACTCCTCGCTCACGGCGGCCGAGACGCTGGGCTGACCGGTCACCGTCTTCCGGGCCCGCCTGTGTGATCAGGCGGGCCTTGCCTTTTGCGGGGAGCATGGAAGAGGATGCCCGGCGGGGACCGGGGCCCCGTGTCGGTAACGGCAGGGCGGACCGCTACCCGGAGTACACATCAGGAGACAGCGATGTCGTCCCACGAGGCTCAGGAAACGCAGGAGCCGGAGACCCCGCATCTCGACTTCCAAGGCACGACGCCGTACGAGGACTACGTCAAGGCGGACGTGCTCACCCACCTCCAGCACACCCTCTCCGACGATCCCGGAGAGATGGTCTTCCTGGTCACGACCCAGGTCATGGAGCTGTGGTTCACCGTCATCGTGCACGAGTGGGAGACCGCGGCCGCCGCGCTGCGCTCCGACGACGTGCCCAGGGCCGTTGCCGCGCTGAAGCGGTCCGTCCGGGAGCTGGAGGCGCTGACCGCCTCCTGGAAGCCGCTCGGACAGCTGACCCCCGCGCAGTTCAACTCCTACCGCTCGGCGCTCGGCGAGGGCTCCGGCTTCCAGTCGGCGATGTACCGCCGCATGGAGTTCCTGCTCGGCGACAAGTCCGCGTCGATGCTCGTCCCGCACCGGGGCGCGCCCCGCGTCCACGCTGAGCTGGAGAAGGCGCTGCACGAGCCGAGCCTGTACGACGAGGTGCTGCGGCTGCTGGCGCGGCGCGGGCACGCGATCCCGTCCGCAGTCCTGGACCGGGACGTCTCGCGCCGGTACGAGCCCTCGGAGGAGGTCGAGGCCGCCTGGACGGCCCTCTACTCCGGCCCCGAGGACGACGAACTGGCCCGCCTGGGCGAGGCGTTGACGGATGTCGCCGAGCTGGTGTGGCGCTGGCGCAACGACCATCTCGTCGCCACCCGGCGCGCGATGGGCTCCAAGGCCGGCACGGGCGGCTCCGCCGGGGTGGCCTGGCTGGAGAAGCGCGCGCAGAAGAACGTGTTCCCGGAGCTGTGGACGGCGCGGTCCCATGTCTGAACTCGCTTTCAAGGCACAGGAGTTGGACGCCGGTGATGCACTGGCGGGCCTGCGCTCGCAGTTCGTCCTCGACGAGGTGGTCTACCTCGACGGCAACTCGCTGGGTGCCCTCCCGGCCGCCGTCCCGGGGCGCGTCGAGGACGTCGTACGCCGTCAGTGGGGGTCCTTGCGGATCCGGTCCTGGGACGAGAGCGGCTGGTGGAGCGCGCCCGAGCGGATCGGCGACCGGATCGCCCCGCTGGTCGGGGCCGCGGCCGGGCAGATCGTGGTCGGCGACTCGACAAGTGTCAACGTCTTCAAGGCACTTGTGGGAGCGGTACGGCTCGCGGGCGGTCCGGACTCCGGCCGTGACGAGGTGGTCGTCGACGCGACCACCTTCCCCACGGACGGGTACATCGCCGAGTCCGCGGCCCGGATGACGGGCTGCACCCTGCGGGCGGTGACCCCGGCCGAGGTGCCGGGCGTGCTGAGCGACCGTACGGCGGCCGTCCTGCTCAACCACGTCGACTACCGCACCGGGCGCCTGCACGACCTGCCCGGGCTCACGGCCGCCGTGCACGCGGCGGGCGCCGTCTCGGTCTGGGACCTGTGCCACAGCGCGGGCGCCCTGCCGGTCGGTCTCGACGCGCACGGCGTCGACCTCGCGGTCGGCTGCACCTACAAGTACCTGAACGGCGGCCCCGGTTCACCGGCGTACCTCTATGTGCGCCGCGAGCACCAGGACCGCTTCGACTCCCCGTTGCCGGGCTGGACCTCGCACGCCGACCCGTTCGGCATGAGTCCGTCCTACGCCCCGGCCGAGGGTGCGCTGCGGGGCCGCGTCGGCACACCGGACATCCTCTCCATGCTCGCCCTGGAGTCGGCGCTTGAGGTCTGGGACGGGGTGTCGGTCGAGGCGGTGCGCGCCAAGTCGCTCGCCCTGACGGACTTCTTCCTGGAGTGCGTCTCGTCGTACGTCGAGGAGGGGCGCGTCGAGTGTGTGACCCCCCTGGCGCACCGGGAGCGGGGCAGCCAGGTCGCGCTGCGCTGCGAGGACGCGGGCGAGGTGATGAAGCGGCTCGTCGAGCAGGGTGTGGTGGGCGACTTCCGGCACCCGGACGTGCTGCGGTTCGGTTTCACGCCGCTGTACGTCGGGTTCGCGGACGTGGAGCGGGCGGCGCGGGTGCTGGGGGAGACGCTCGCCGGCTGACCGGCTCGGCGTGGTGTCAGGCCGGAGTGGCTGGAGTGGCTGGAGTGACCGGGGCGGCCGGGGCGGCCGGGGTGTCCGGGGTGACGTACACCCCGGCCTTCGCCGCGGCGACCGCCGCGTCCGCCGCGCGGTCGGCGGCGGCCGGGTCGGGGGCCGTGCCCGTGGTGAGCAGGCCGTAGTAGAGGGGGGCCGAGATCGCCCGTACGACGGTCGCCGGGTCCGTGCCGGCGGGGAGCTCCCCGCGCGCGACGCCCTCGCTCACGCACGGGGCCCACTCGGCGATCCGTACGTCGTAGAAGTGCCGCAGCGCCTCGGCCGTACGCGGGTCGCAGGCCGCCGCGGCGATGACCGCGCGGAACAGCGCGCCCTGCCGGGGATCGGCGAGCGTCCGCTGGACCAGCAGGGCGTTGGCCCGCAGGTCGTCGCGGACCGCGCCGGTGCGGGTGCGGGGCAGCGACTGCTCGGCCATGTCGGCGAGCAGGTCGGCGACCAGCGCGGTGACCGTCCCCCACCGCCGGTACACGGTCGTCTTGCCGACCTCCGCGCGCCGGGCGACCTCGGCGAGGTCGAGGCGGTCGAATCCCTGCTCGGCGAGCACGTCCCCGGCCGCCCGCAGCACGGCCGTACGGACACGCGCGGTACGCCCTCCGGGACGGACGGTGCCGGGTTCGGCGGACATGTCGGACTCCTCGGTGCGCTCGGTGTCCGCGGGGGCGGACACCTCGCCAGCGTAACGAAACAGCAGAACCGTTTACCCCTCACCGAGCGTGACATGCCCGTGTCCGCGCACGTCATGGGCCTGATACCGTCCCGGCCAACGGCCGAATTCTCTTCCAGGATGCTTTCACGGTCCGTCAGATCCGTTACGTCACTGAGAGGTTGGAGCATGCCGGACGACGCCGTAGCCCGTGCCGCCGCAGAAGCCCGTGCCGCGGCCGAGGAGGAGTCCGCCTTCTCGCACCCGGCGGTCGACCCCGACGCCGTCGCGGCGTACGGCGACGACCCCGACCAGGTGATCGACTTCTACGCCCCGCGCGGGGCGGTGTCTCCCGGAGGCGGTCTCGCGCCGCTGGTCGTCGTCCTGCACGGCGGGGCGTGGCGGGCCCCGTACGACCGGCGGCATGTGACACCGTTCGCGGACTTCCTGGCCCGGCGGGGGTTCGCGGTGGCCAACGTGGAGTACCGGCGGGGCGGTGTCTCCCTCCCGGCACAGGTCCCCGCGGGCGGGGGCGCTGCGGAGGTCGCCGGGCCTGTGGCCGGGCGCTGGCCCGAGACCTTCGACGACGTGGCCGGCGCGATGGACGCGCTGCCCGCGCTCGTGCGGGAGTTCCTCCCGCAGGCCGACCCGCGCCGCATGGTGGTCACCGGTCACTCCGCGGGCGGCCACCTCGCGCTGTGGGCCGCGGCCCGGCACCTCCTGCCGGCCGACGCCGCGTGGCGCATCGACCGGCCGGCCCCCCTGCGCGGGGTCGTCGCCCTCGCCCCGATCGCCGACTTCACGGTCGCCGACAAGCTGGACGTGTGCGGCGGGGCGTGCCGTCAACTCCTGGGCGGGACGGAGGGGTTCACCGCGCGCGTGCCGTACGCCGACCCGGCCCTGCTGCTGCCCACCGGCATCGCGACCACCCTCGTCCAGGGCCGCACCGACACGGTCGTCCCGGAGGCGGTCGCCGAGGCGTACGCGGACGCGGCGGCCAAGGCCGGCGAGGTGGTGGGCCTGACCCTGCTGGAGGACGTCGGCCACTTCCCCCTGATCGACCCGGCGGCGGACGCGTGCGCGGTGGTGGCGGAGGAGATCGCGCAGCTGGCGTGGTGAGGTCGGTCGCGGTGCTCCCCGAAAGCAGCAACATGGCACGCGATGTGCGGCTCATTCGGTCATGACCGCCGTCACACTCCGTCCGGTGAAGAAGGCCAGACCCGCTCCAAGAAGGGCGAAGAGGGGAATCAGGGCCATCCCTCTGCCGAAACCCCAGGCACCGAGCGCGGAGGCGCCGGCGGCCTGACCGAGGGCGGTTCCGCCCTGCAAGGCCGCGCCCACCCATGCCTGTGTCTCGGCCGCGGCCCCGGCCGGTGAGAGCTCCGCGGTCTGCCCGTACAGCGCCACGAAACACGGGCCGAAGGCCATGCCCACGGCCATCACCAGCACAACGGTCAGCACCACTTGGCCGGCATCGGACACCGCGAGCAGAACCCCGGCCATGCTCAGGTACAGCAGCAGCTGCGGCAGCCGGCCGACCCGCGCCGCCCGTGCCGGGGACAGGGCGCCGACAGCGAGACCTCCCGCGATACTGCCGACGGACAGCACGCTCACCAGCACGCTGCCCAGCAACTCGCCGCCGTGCGAGGCGAGAATGACCTCGACCCCACCGACCGCCGCCGAGAAGAACACCGCGCAGCCGAGGAGCATCCGCAGGGGAACACTGGCCAGAGAGCCCTTCCAACTCTGCTCGCCGGAGACGGACTTGGCGGGTTCCCGGCCCTCCAGGGCGCGCAGCAACAACGCCGTGGCCAGCGCGCTGGCCAGGACGCAGGCCGCCATGGCGACCGACGGAGCCAGCAGCGAACTGATCACGCCGACCAGCATGGGCCCCACGATGAACCCCACGTCGGCCAGGACCGCGTCCAGCGCCAGGGCCGTGGAACGATTCTCCTGTGAGGTGACGAACCGCCACATGACCCGGGTCACCACGCCCACGGGAGGAGCCGCGACATTGGCCCCCAGTGCCATGGCGAAGGTGATCGGCAGCGGTCCGTGGACAGCCTCGTTGACGAGGAGCACGGCGACCAGCGCCGCGTGCACCGCGAGCACCGACCACAGCACCGGCGCGTACCGTCTGCGGTCGAGCAGCCGCCCGCGGGCCGGGGCGGCGATACCGCCCAGCGCCGAGACGGCCACCACCGCACCGGCGGTGGCGTACGAGCGGCCGGGGGCAACGGTGAACAGCAGGCTCAGTGAGAACATCGAGCCCTGGAGCTTGCTCGCCAGTGCAGCCGTGCCACAGCCCAGCATGCCCGGTCCGGACAGGAGCCGCCGGTAGCGCGCGAGGCCTCCCCTCATGACGCGGACGACGTCTCGGCCGTGCGGACCCGCAGGCGGTCGACCGCCCCGCGTGCCCGGTGCAGTGCGACATCGGGGGTGTCGCCCACGGCGATGACGGCTCCGGCACGGTCGGAGGAACTGCGCAGCTCTCCGATGACGTCGCCCGGCGACACGGTCAGATAGGCCTCGGTCACTCCCTCCTCCGAAAGGGCCTCCTGCACACCGCCGATGTCGGTCACGCTTCCCGGAGGTGGGGTGAGAAACCACGTCGCGGCGGCTCGCGACGTGTCCCGTGGCCGGTCCAGGTCCAGCGGGCGGCCGGCCAGCCAGTCGAAGGTGAGCTGCTGGACGTCCAATCCGGTGGCCAGTCGCACCAGTTCGACAATGCCGTCGCCACCGGGCCGGACATGGGTCTCCACCACACGGGGGCCCCGGCCCGTGAGCACGAGTTCGGTGTGCGCGGCGCCTTCCGTCACGCCCACCGCGTCCAGGCAGGCCATGACTTCGGTGGCCATGACCCGAACCGTCTCCGGGGAGACGCGGGCCGGGACGAGATGTCCTGTCTCGACGAAGTTGGCGCCCTTGAACTTCTCCGTCACCGCCAGGAGATGGTGCTCACCGGCGGCGGAGAACGTCTCGACGCTGAACTCCGGGCCCTCCAGGTATTCCTCCGCTATCCACGTGCCGGAGCCGGCCTCGACGGTGTGCGCGAGGGCCGCGCCGAGACCGCCCTCGTCCGGTACGAGTGTCACGCCGTGACTGCCCGTACCGTCGACGGGCTTGAGTATGAAGGGGTAACCGGACCCGGCGGCGAACTGCCTGGCCTGGTCGGCGGTGGTGACGCGGGCAGCCGCGACCGGGGCGGTCCGGGAGTCGCGCAGGACATCCCGCATCAGTGCCTTGTCATTGACGGCCCGGGTCGTCCAGGAGGAGTTGGCGGGCAGTCCGAGCCGCTCGTTGACGACGGCGACGGCTTCGATGTAGGCGTCGCTCACGGTGATCGCCACGCCGAACGGTCGCTCGTCATGGACAGCCAGAGCCGCGGTGATCACCGACTCGGCGTCGGCGGTGTCGAGCAGGGTGACCGCGTCCGCCTCGGTCTCCAGCCAGTCCGGTGCCCTGTGCTGCGGGCCCAGGTAGTGGACGCGCAACCCCGCTCGACGGGCGGCCCGGGCGGCCGCCGGATGGCGGCCGCCGACGAGCAGAACGGAGGACACGGCGGGGCTTCTCTCGGTCATCACACACCTTCTTCTAGGAACTCGAGGACACCGCTCGGGGAGTCTCGAGCAGACGTTGCCGCATTCGGATGCGCCGGCCATAGTCCGGGTCTTGGGTCATGAGTGTGGTGTGCACCCGGCGCAGCGAGTGATGGGGGATCCCCGGCCACAGGTGATGCACGGTGTGGTAACCATCGGCGTGCGGGTGGATCAGGACCCGCTGGACGAACCCCACGTTGGTGATGGTGGCGTCGAAGACCGTGTCGCAGTCGGAGTAGATGTGCTCGTCGCTCTCGGCGATCAGGCGCAGGACCGGAAGCACCACGAAGGCCGAGACCAGCCACAGCACCCCGGAAAGAACGCCGGTGCCCGGGCCGACGAGCAGCGCTGAGGGCAGAGTCGCGCAGACCACGCTCCACAGCAGGACACCCGCGGTCGCGAACAGGTCCGTCTTGACCTCACGCAGCCAGCCGATCTGGTAGCGGGTGATCCTGACCGCCACCGACGACGCGAACGCCCACACCGAGGTCCTCCGCAGCGCCTCCAGGTCGAGTTCGGCGTAACGCCGCCGGTCGGGGTCCTCCGAAGTGCCGAACCGGCCGTGGTGGCGCAGATGACTCTCGCGGTAGGCGGAGAGCCGGCCGCCGGTCGGCAGGCCGGAGAGCAGCCAGCCGAGGACGTCGTTCCATCTGCGGTGGTGGCGTGACCAGTTGTAGTGGGAGGCCTCGTGCGTCAGGTTCTCCAGAGCGCGCAGTTGCCGCGCGATGAACAGGCATCCGGCGATCGCGGCCGGAATGGACACGAGCGGGTTCAAGGCCGTCAGGAGCCAGGCGCAGACGACAGCGGCGGCCAGGGCGGTGACCACGTCGGTCAGTGCGCAGGCCACGGTGAGGGCGGGCCGGGTGCGATGGGCGGCGGCGATCTCGTCGCGCAGCCCCGGCGGGAGGCGGTAGCCCTTGCGGTACGGCTTCTCCTCGGCGGGCCGGGCGGTTGCCCCGGTCCGCGCATCGGCCGCCGACGGCGCGGGACTTATGGAGTCGGTGTTCATCAATCCCCCGTGGACAATGGAGCAGCGGCCTGACCTGTGTCTCCCACAGTCGTGATCTCGTGCTGTCCGAGCAGGGGAGCAGGGACGTCGTACCGCCGCTGGATGTAATGGAGCATGTGCAGTAGGCCGGCCGAGGTCAGCTGCTCCCCCGCCGAGGAGGCGGGGCGCGGCAGAGGCATGGAGCCGATGTCCGCCCAGCGCAGCAGTCCCCGGTCGTCGATCACGGCGCGGGCCCGTTGCGCGTTGTCGGGATGCAGGCAGTACGGGACGTCCAGGGTGCCCAGGCGGAAGGCGTGCCCGAGCGCTTCTCCGACCCGGGGGTGCAGAGCCAGCGTCCGCTCCACGAGGGCAGCGGCTTCGCGGTAGATGCCGGTGTCGGGCACCGGTTCCGCTGCGGTGGCCACTGCTCGGGCTTCCCGGGCGGCCTGTGCCGCGTGCTCCAGGGAGTGGACGTTCTCCTCGACGGTGGGGATCCGATGCGCTTCGGCCGGTGTCTTGACGATGAGCCGCTCGGCTCCGCCCGTGACCGCCAGCCGCGCGCTGTCCCCGAGCAGTTCGAGCGCGCCGCTCCGGGTCTGCGGGAAGACCCCCATGTATGTGTAGAGCACGAGGTGCCAGTCCATGTCGGACAGCAGTTCACCGGCCAAGCGGCGCAGGGCGGCCAGGGCTTCGCGGTCCTGTTCCGGGCTGGTCTGCTGCGCGTAGCTGAGAGAGACGCTCCGCAGCCCGTGCTGCCGGAAGAACAGGCACTCGAGGACGCTCAGCGCGACCAGGAGGCTGGGCGGGCAGAGCTGGCCGAGCATGCATCCGCCGAAGCTCTCCAGGTGCGCCACGGCGCCGGGCCGGGAGGCCGAAGCCAGCAGTTCGCAGCTCTGGCCCCATGCCTCGATGGACTCTTCGAGCGGTGTGCGGCTGTAGGGGAGGCAGTAGGAGACCGGACCGCCTTCGGTCGCGGTGAGTCCTGCCTCGGTGAGGCTCTGGAAGATGGCGTGCGGCAGGGCGGAGCCGTGCCGCACCTGGACCGGGAAGCGTTCGGACTGCAGTCCTTCCAGCATCCGGCGTGTGACGGTGGGGCCGTGAGCCACGAGGGGGAAGCCGTTGAGGTCGGCTTCCCCCACCAGCGCACGGCGTGCGGAGGTGTGGTCGCCCACGCGCGTGAAACTGTCGACGGTGACGGTTCCCACGGTCACCGCGTGGCAGTCGCGTACGGCGGTGAGCCCGTCCCGCATCCGGGCGACGGTCCCGAAGCCCATGCGCGGCTGTACGACGATTTCACCGCGCGCACGGGCACGGGAGACGACGGCGGGCAGGCCGCCCAGCATCGCCGGATCGGGCCCGGTCGGCACCCGGCCCGGTCCGGCGAAAAGGGTTGGCTGATCGGCGGGGCTCAACATGCCGGGACCGTGGTCGTCTCCACGGCATGCCCGTACCTGCCGAGCATGGTGAGGTAGCGCTGGAATTCCATGATCCCGGCTTCGGCGCCGAAGACGGCGTCGAAGCCGGCGTCCAGCAGCTGCTGATGGAACCGGGAGTTGCCGATCCCATGGATGCCCAGCTTCCCGCCGATGACGGCGGGCAGCGTCGCGAGCGGCCCGCCGGCCTCGCGCAAGGTACGGATGAGCCGGACCCCGTCGAGGTGGCCGTGCCCGTTCACCGTGCTGATGACCAGGACGTCCGGGCGCCAGGTGACGCAGTTCTCGAGGATCAGTTCATCCGGGGCGCAGGGCCCCAGATTCCTTACGTGATGACCGCTCTCCTCGATGAAGAGCTGAAGGTATATCAGATTCCACATGTGGGCGTCTGAGGAGACGCCGGACAGCAGGATCTTCTTCGGGCCATCGAGGTGCTGCGAACCACGAGGGGCGACTGCCCCCGTCATGAGAACTCCTCTCCTCGGCAACGAACCCCGGATGTCGACAGCGCTGAGGGGGCGAGCGCCCCGTGTCTCAGCGGCGCAGCGCGGCGCCGGACGAATTGGCGAGCGTCAGCAGCTCGGTGCGATGCGGCCCGTCCTGACCGAACACACCGCGCATGACGGCCGACGTCATGACGGCACCGGTCCTGATGCCCCGCATGGTCATGCAGAGGTGCTCGCCCCGGCCGATGACGGCCACGTCCGCGGAGCCGGTGATCGAGGAGATCTCGTCGGCGATGTCGGCGACGAGCCGCTCCTGGACCTGGAGCTTGTGGGCGTGCTTGTGGGCGACACGGGCGAACTTCGACAGCCCGAGCAGCTTCTGGTTGGTGCGGTAGGAGACCGTCAGCGAGCAGTTGAACGGCAGCAGGTGGTGCTCGCACAGCGACCACACCTGCATGTCGGAGACCAGCACCATCTGGCTGTCCGCCACGCTCTCGAAGACGGTCTCGATCTTTCCGGCGTCGTAGTTGACGAACTCGCGCCACCACTTGGCGTAGCGCCGGGGGGTGTCGAGGAGGCCCTCACGCTCCGGGTCCTCGCCGATCTCGACCAGCAGGCGGCGGGCGAGCGACTCCAACGGGTCCGCGGTCGGGGCGGCGCCGTTCATGGAGGTCGCAGCAAGGTCTTCAAGTTCAACGGTCATATCAGACTCCCCGTTTTTCTCCCCAGGCCAGCACATGCAGCCTGGTGGAGAGATTCCAGTTGCGCCGCACGACCTCGTCCGAGAGGTCTCCCAGATGGCGGCTGATGTCAGTGACGTTCTTGCCTTCCGGCATGATCCAGACGGGACCGATGCCGAGGTTCTGCGCCAGCTCGGCGACCTCGTCGAGATCGTCGTGCGATCTGCACACGAACTTGAAGGCGACTGCCGGCGTCGTGGCGAGTTTGCGCAACGCGGCAGGTTTGATTCTGCGGTGTTCCGGATCTCCGGCGTGCGAGAGCTTCGGCGAGACGTTGAAGCGGATTCCCAGGTCGATCAGTTCGTCGTCCGGTACGACCGTTCCATTGGTCTCCACCTCGACGGAGATGCCGCGGTTGCGCAGTTCACGCACCAGGGGCAGGATCCGCTTCTGCTGCTTGAGGGGTTCTCCCCCGCTGATGACGATGAGGTCCACATCCATCGCCAGCAGCTCGTGGAGTACGTCGGAGGGCTTGCGCGAGGTGAGCTCGACCCGGGGATCGTAGGCCCGGCCTTCGTCGCTGGTGCCCTTCCAGTCCCAGGTGTAAGGGGTGTCGCACCAGTGGCAGGAGAGATTGCATCCGCCGAGGCGGAGGAATCCGCACCGCCGGCCCGCGGACGGTCCCTCGCCCTGCACCGTGGGGCCGAAGATCTCATTGACTACGATCTTCGCCGCGTCAGCGAAGAGTTCGGCCTCTTCTGCTGTTTCTGATGTTTCTTCGAGAGTGTCGATGACAGCGCTCCGTTCATGTCCTCAAGGACGGAATTCGGCCCAGGTCTTGGGCGTTTCGGAGACGCGGACCGCGGAAACCTCGGGAATGCGCTCGGACCAGATCTGGTAGATCCAGTGCGCCATGTTCTCCGCCGACGGATTGCGGTCGGAGATCACCTCGTTGAGATGACGGTGGTCGAGCTCCGCGTCGATCCATTTCTTGAAGTCGCCGAGCTCGCCGTAGTCCCGGACGAATCCGGGTTCGGTGAGCTGGTCGTCGCCGCAGCGCAGCTCCAGCTGCACCGTGTAGTTGTGTCCGTGCAGCCGGGCACACTGATGGTCCTGCGGGAGGTGGCCGAGCTGGTGGCTGGCCGAGAACTGGAAGTCCTTGGTGATGGTGAACATGCGTCAGGCACTCCTGTACTGGGTGGGATCCGAGACATCGGACTTCTGGAAGGCCAGCCGCCGGTCCTGGCAGGCGGCACACAGCCCGCACTGAGATTCGTAGTTGTTGAAGCAGCTCCAGGTCTCCTGCCAGGGCACCCCGAGCCGCTCCCCGACGTTGATGACCTCGTGCTTCGGCATGTCGATGAAGGGCGCCACGACTTCCAGGCCTTCGGGCGCGTACCCCGCGGTGGCCACCCGCTCCATCGTGTTGAAGGCGTCGATGAAGGCGCGTGAGCAGTCGGGCGCCGTCGCGTCGTCGCCGGCCACGGTGCCGATGGCGACCTTGTCGGCCTTTTCGGCCGCAGCCCGCCCGAAGGCGACGGACAGCAGAATGACGTTGCGGTTCGGGACGACGTTGACACTGCCGGGAGCCGTGTAGTGCTGGTCGGGGACGTCGACCTTGCTGTCGGTCAGGGAGTAGCCGGGCAGCATCGTGGCGATGTTGCGCAGGTCGACCACTTCGTAGTCGGCGTTCAGCCGGTCGGCCGTGCGCCGTGCGAACTCATGTTCCTTGCGGTGCCGCTGGCCGTAGTCGATGGACAGCATCAGCAGGTCGTTTCCCTGGTCCACCAGGTGGTGGGCCAGGACGACGGAGTCGAGTCCGCCGGAGACGATGGCGACTATCCGTGCCATGGAGACACACCTAACTCTCTTGTCCGGCGAGTTCGATCACCGCGATGTCGCGGATCTCGCCGAGCGTCCGGATGACGTCGTTCCGCGTGGCGCCGGACACCCAGACGCCGAGCGGAATGGTCTTCGTGCTGCGGGTTACGGGGACGTGGTCACCCGGCTGGTAGGTGACGAGCAGCTTGTCCACGCCGGGAAGCGCCTCGATGGTGTCGAGGCCATGGATGGCCACGAGCGTTCCGGGCCGTTCCTCGTTGCAGATGGCGCTGGCTCCGCACACCGCGTGGAACGTCGGGGCGGTCCGCAGCAGCCGGGGCTCCGAGCCGTCGTCCAGGTAGAAGTCGAGGGCGTCGTGGAAGGGTCGGATGTCGCTGTTCTGGGTCCACTGGTCGGTGATGGGACCGCCGGGCAGCCGGGCACCGGTCTCGATCAGGTAGATGCCGTCGGCGGAGCACTTGACCTCGGTGTGGCTCGGGCCGCTGCGGATGTCCAGCGAGTCCAGTACGGCCGCGACGAAATCAGCCACTGGCTGCCAGTCGGAGTCATCCCGGTCCAGCTGGACCGAGCCCCAGTACGGCAGGTCGTAGTCGGCGTCGTCGGGCCTGCGGTATTCCCACATGTCCACGACGCGGTGCCGGCCGCCGAAGCTGAAGCAGTTGACGGCGATCTCACGGCCCCGGACATATTGCTCGACCAGCCACTCGCTGACCTCCCAGCCGAACAGGTCGCGCCGCTCCTGGTCCTCCAGGTTCCGGGCGGCCTCCACGTCCGGCAGCAGGGTGACCCCGTGCGATCCGGCGCCGGTGGTCGGCTTGAGTATCGCCGGGAAACCTGTCTTCTCGGCCGCGGCCGGAACCTCGTCGAGGCTGTGCACCAGGTGGAACTCCGGCACCCGCACGCCCGCGGCCTGCGTGACCCGCCGCATTTCGGCCTTGTTCCGGCGGGCACGGGCAAGGCGGGTCCCGTTGCCGGGGAGGCCGAGCTGCTCGGCGACCTGCTCGGCCAGTTGGACCGCCGACTCCATGGCCGGCACGACACCGCGGATCCGGTAGGGCAGGTCGGCCAACTGAGCCAGCACGTCGGCAGCCTCGGACGCGTACAGGGTCGCGTCGTCGCCGTCGGCGTGCGAGGGCCAGCGCCCCCGCAGTTCGGTCGGCTCCACGGTGTAGACGGAGACGATGGCCAGGCCGCGGTCCCGCACGGCCGGCTTGTAATTGGAGCCGGTCTTCACCGGATCCAGCAGGAGAACGGCGTCTTGTGTCAGTGATTCCATGACTCGCCTGTGAGTTGGGAATGGATGGGGCACATCACGCGACGGGCTGCGCGTCGTCCAGCGGGGTGCCGTCGAGCTGGACTTGTTTCTCGGCGGCGGCGCGCGCCTCGTCACAGGCCTCAGGGGTGGGCGCCACGGTGATGATGACGGCGTACCGGCCGCGCACGTGCTCTTGTGGCGGGATGCGCAGCTTCCGGCCCGGGCCGACCAGCGGAATGATCCGGTGCACTTCGGCCGGCAGGCCGTCCTCGGTCACCTCGAGCGCCTCGACCTGCAGGTGGGTGACGGGGTAGAGGAAGTCGATCTGCGCGGTCCGCTCCGGGAGTTCCTCTCGCTGCGGGGCGATCCCCTGGGCGAGCCGGGCCGCCACCATGCCGTAGTCGACACCGGTGGCCTGCTGGGCGGTGTAGGGGATGAGGTCCCCGCCCAGCCGGGCGTTCACCTCGATGACCTTCGGTCCCGCGGAGGTCAGCCTGATCTCCGTGTGGGTCATGAGAGTGGACAGCCCGAGCGCGGTGTGGGCCGCCTGGAGCACCCGTACGATCTCCGGATCCTCAAGGAGCGGGTCGCGGGCGCTGACCACATGCCCGACCTCTTCGAAGTAAGGAGCGAACCCGGTCTTCTTTCGCGCGACGAACAGCGGATACACGGTGCCGTTGTGACAGGCCGCGTCGATACTGATTTCCGGCCCGTCCGCGAACGACTCGACGAGAACGCCATCCTCAAGACGCGGCAATTCGGAGAATTCCGCGCTGCGCGTCGATGCGTATGCGGCCGGCAGCGCCTCGGGGCTCTCGACCAGCGCGACGCCCATACTGCCCGCCAGCGCACGTGGCTTGACCACCACCGGATAGCCGATGGAGGCGGCCCGAGCCGCGGCCTCCTCGACGGACGAGACCGCGTACGAACTCGGCTGAGGGACACCGGCAGCGGCGAACTTCTGCCTGGTCAGGGCCTTGTCGCGGCACGATGCCACGGCTTCGGCACCGCCGCCCGGCAGGCCAAGCGCCTCGGCCACCGCCGCGGCGACCGGGACCCGGATCTCGTCGTACGACAACACCCCGCCAAGGCCCAGCCGTTGGTTCAGATCGATCGCCGCGCGGATGGTCGCAGCCGCGTCGAGCGTGTCCACCTGAGTACTGCCGACGATGTAGGGCGATTCCCAGGTGACCTCACCGACGGAGAAGAGCCATATATCACAGGATTCGGAAATGGAACGCAGCAGGTATTCCCGCCAAATAGGCGATCCGCTACCGATGACCAGGACTGGAGGATTCTTTACCGACCCTTGGTTGATCACTGCCACGTGGGCCTCCCATGAAACCGGGCAAGGCCATCACATTCCCCCGCCCCCGTTGCCTTCTTGTTCCGGTGATCACCGGGACCTGGAAAGAAGAACATGCAATTTTCGAGGACGGCAAGGAATTTGAGGTTCGCTTGAGTCTCTAGGTGTAGGAACCAGCCATCGCGGGCGGAGAGTCGGAGGCGCCTGCCTTCTGCGGTCCAGAAGTTGCACACGGCCGGGATTCGCTGGATATCAAAGCGAAGACTGGGGTGATTTCAGCACAGCGGAATCAAGGATTCCGGATAACATGTGGCCGGAAAGCGGCGCTGATCGGCTGCCGAGCGTCACTCGGCCGCAACGGACAGCGGTCGAATCGCCGATGGCAGGCGGTCGAAATTGTGCGCTTTGTAGGTAGATCGGCCAGTATGGAGCCTCTGTACGAGTGTCAACCCCCGTGCAGGCGGCGGACGTTCACGACGGGTTTCGGTTGCGATCTCGGATGGTTTGCGGTTCAAGAAGTTCTGACGGTGTCCTTGAGGGGCTGGATGAAAGCCGCCAAACTTCGCTTCCAGGGCATGGCTGAAGAACCCGGCCGAATTCCTTGGTGAAGGACAATCGGACGAGAGATGAACTTTGCCATTTCTTGCAGCCCACCCGTGGAACGAACTCCGTTTGGGGTGACCGCGGACTCTCTCGACGCGACAACGCGGTGCGGGGAGAAAACGGATTCCACGGCGGAATCCTCCGCCGAGACACACCTGCGCCCTCCCAGTGACCACTGGAAGAAGGAACAGCATGGCCGGGCCCGCCGGCGTCTCCCCGGGGCGGCTCGGCACCCTCCTGCGGCGACCTGGCCAAGGCGCTGAGCCCGGCCGTGGAGGTCATCGCCGCGCATTCTCACGGGCGAGCTGCTCCCGTTGCCTGGAGGGCGCCCCGCGGGCCTGAGCCCTGTCGTTTGGATCAGCCCGGCGTCGCGGGGTCTGGCACGCGCTCCCCCAGAGGGTGCCCCCAGCCGCGTTGTCGTCGGTCGCCGACGTTCCCCAGCCTTCGGCCGGGAGGTGCCCCCACCGCGTCGACTCCTTCCTCCGCCTTGCAGCTGCACGCACCAGACCCCGCTCGGGTCGGCCGGAAGGCACTGCACCTCACAGCCGACCGATCCAAACGACAGGCCCTAGGCGAACACGCGGACCGGAGTGCGGCCGCGCGCCTGGAGGCGCCGGGCCGCCTCGAAGGCCACGATCGTGCCCGGGCTCTGATGCAACTCGCCCTGCACCGCCGCTGAACTGTGCGAAGGAGCGGCCGGCTTCGACGCCAGGGGTGTGGACGAGGAGTCCTTCCCCGACGGCCGCCGGCGCTCCATCCTCGTGGTCAACGTCGGCAGGCCCGCCGAGGACGCCTGGTCGGAGCGACTGCCGCGCCGGGATTTCGAGCAGACCGTCCCACTGGTGCGACCCGCACCCGCTGTCCCATGCCTACCGGGACACCGGGGCATGCACCTCAAGACGGGCGGAGGGGCTGAACTTCGCCAGCGCCTCGGCCAGTTCGGCAGCCGCCGTCTCCAACTCGGCGACCGGAAGCGGCGCCAGACCCTCCAGCAGGAAGATTCCGGACGTCGTCTCCTCGGTGAGGCGCGTGCGCGGACCCTGACGCCAGTTCCAGCGGCGGCAGGTGACGCCGGCGTCGTCGCACCACACCACCTCGCCCGCGTCAGGGTGTTCGACCGTCTTCTCGCCACCGGTCACGGTCACGAAGTCCTCGTCACCCCTGGCGCGTACCAGCCGCATCCCGCCTTCGATGCGGTCGATGTCCTCGCCGCCCACCGGAATCAAGTGGGCGATGCTGATGGCGTTGTAGAGGTCCACCAACAAGTTGATCCGGGGCGCACCGGCATCGGACAGCGCTCGCTTGGCCAGCGCCTCGGCCGAGTTACGGGTGCGTGAGGGCTTGGAGCCAAAGGAGGTGTACGTCTCCCGCCAGGCGACCATGTGCGGGTCCTCGTGCGGAGCCCGACCGTCCAGGCGTACGGCAAGGCGACGAGCCGCTTCGTCGAGGAACGCGGAACTCTCCTCGCAACTGGGCCTGTTGACGAGGTCGTACGCCTCGATCGCGACGTGCGTGAAGCTGGGCGCGAGGGCGCGGACCTCGTCGGCCACGGTCAGTTTGAACGTCATCTACTCGCCTCGGGAGGGGCTGGAGGGCCACAGGTGCGACCGGGCCTGGGACGGCTGTCACAGCGCCGAGAACGGCACCGGAGAAATCACCCTACAAGACCGCAGCCGGAGCTCACGCGGACCGGCTGAGGCGGCGGTGTCCGCGGACGAGCAGGGGCTGGTGCGACCGACGGGCTGCTGATCAGCCGCCCTCCGGTACCCGTAGTACCTGAGAGGGACGCCGAAGGACCCGTCTCGCTGGTGACGACGGTGACCCCCGCCCACGCCTACCGTTCTGAACGTGACCGATACGACCGAGACGCACATGACACCTCCGCACGGCGGCAGCGTCGGGTACGACGCGTACAAGTTCCGCAGCCCGGAGTTCAGAGCAGCCGTGGACGCCCTGCGCGGCCTGCGGCACGACCTGATCAGTCAGGCCTTCGCCTACCACCCGCTGCCACCCCTGCGCGTCGACAAGGGGCTCGCCCGCCACCTGTCCGGCCGGCTTCGCGAATACGCGGGCTGGACGCCCCATGCGCTGATCACCGCGGCCGGCCTGATCGCGATGCTCATCGCCTCGGACAACTGGGGGCACGGCGCGGTCACCAACCTCTTCGTCGGCGTGCTCGCCCTCGTCCCGATCCTGCTGACCATGGTGCGGCCGGTGCTCGCGTTCTGGCTGTCGCTCGCCGGGACTGCGATCACCCTCCAGCTGCTGAACGGCGCGTCCGACGAGTGGCCGTGGATGGCCGGCAGCTTCGCCTCCCACCTGGTGGTGCTCACGGTCGTGGCGATACGCACCCGGCCACGCACGGCGGTGTGGATGTGGCTGCTGACCGGGGCGTACGGCCTGATGTGGGAAGGCGGGCTGGGCGGCCAGCACTACTACCCCTCCAACACCGTGGACCTGCTGTTCGTCTCCGCCCTGTCCCTGCTCGCCGTCAGCGTCTGGCACATACGCGGGGACGCCCAGCGGACGGTGACCGCCCAGCAGACGGTGACCGCTCACGAGCGCTCGCGCCGCACCCTCCTGGAGGAGCGCACGACGATCGCCCGCGAGCTGCACGATGTGGTCGCCCACCACATGTCGGTGGTCGCCATCCAGGCGGAGGCGGCCCCCTACCGGGTGGAGAACCCGCCGCCCGAGCTGGAGAAGGCGTTCGCCACCATCCGGGAGAACGCGGTGGCGGCCCTCACCGAACTGCGCCGGGTGCTGGGCGTGGTCCGCGCCGAGGACTACGAGGCGCCGGACGCCCCGCAGCCCACCCTCGCCGACCTCGACGGCCTCCTCGACAACGTGCGGGGAGCGGGTCTGAGCGTCGACAAGGCGGTCACCGGGGCGGTGCGCGAACTCCCGCAGGGCGTCGAGCTGTCGGCGTACCGGATCGTCCAGGAGGCACTGAGCAACACCCTGCGCCACGCGCCGGGGGCGAGCGCGCGGGTGGAGATCGGTTACGTCCTGGGCGGGTTGGGCCTGCGCGTGGTCAACGGCCCGCGGCCCGAGCTGTCGCTGGTGAAGCCCTCGCCCGGCGCGGGGCACGGCATCACCGGCATGCGGGAGCGGGTCTCCATGCTGAACGGCGAGATGACGGCGGGCCCGACGGACGAGGGAGGGTACGAGGTGGCGGTGTTCCTGCCGGTGCCGCTGCCGTTGCCGCTCAGGGACGAGGGTGGGGCATGACGATCCGGGTCCTGGTCGCGGACGACCAGATGATGGTCCGCGAGGGCTTCTCGGTGCTGCTGAACGCGATGCCGGGCATCGAGGTGGTCGGCGAGGCCGTCAACGGCCGCGAGGCGGTGGACCGGGTCCGTGAACTCGCCCCCGACGTGGTCCTGATGGACATCCGGATGCCGGAGCTGAACGGCATCGAGGCGACCAGGGAGATCGTCGCGTCCGACGGCGCGGCGAAGGTCCTGGTCCTGACGACCTTCGACCTCGACGAGTACGTGTACCAGGCCCTGCGCGCGGGAGCCTCGGGCTTCCTCCTCAAGGACGCCTCGGCCCGTCAACTCGCCGAGGGGGTACGGGTGGTGGCCTCCGGTGAGGCGCTGCTGGCCCCCTCGGTCACCAGGCGGCTGATCACGGAGTTCTCCAAACTCTCCGAGTCCCCGAGACTCATGGCCTCGGCCCACACGGCCTACGGCGACCTCACCGACCGCGAGACGGAGGTACTGATCCTCATCGCCCAGGGCCTGTCGAACCAGGAGATGGCCGAGCGCCTGCTGGTGGCCGAGTCGACGATCAAGACCCATGTCAGCCGCATCCTGGTGAAACTGGGCCTGCGGGACCGCACCCAGGCCGCGGTGTTCGCGTACGAGGCGCGGCTGGTGACGCCGGGGTAGGGCGTGTGCGGCCCTTCCGCCGGCCGGGTGTCAGTCCTGCAGACGGACCGGCATCAGGACCGAGAAGCCCCCCTCGTCGTCGGGCCGGCGGATCGCGATCGGCGCCGTCGGGGCGGTGAGCTCCAGCACCAGCCGGTCCCGGCCCGCGGCGGCCAGCGCGTCCATCAGGTACTCGCGGTTGACCACGACGCGGCCCTGATCACCGGCGTCGCCGTCGGCGCAGACGGTCACCGTGCCGTCGTCCTCCACCCTGAGCACGCTCAGGTCATGCGTTCCGGTCTCGTCGCTGCGGACGGGACCCGTCTGCAGGGCCCTGCGGAAGTCCGCGACCTCGACGAGGGCGCGGCGGTCACCGGCCCGGGGCAGGAGACGACGGTAGTCGGGGAAGTCGTGGTCGAGGCACCGGCCGGCCGCCTGCCCGTCCCCGGCCTCCAGGGTCACGCGGTCCCCGTCGAGGGAGAACCGCACGGGTTCCTCGCCGTGCAGCAGCGCCCGCATCGCGTCGGCGAGCGGGGTGGGCACGATGACCTGTACCCGGTCCCCCTCGTGCCCGGTGACACCGGCCCGGGCGACCGCCATGCGGTACCGGTCGGTGGCCACGGCATGGAGGTTCTCGCCCTCGATGTCGAACAGGACCCCGCCGAGCATCGGCAGTTCCGGGTCGGTGCTCGCCGCGAAACGCACGGTGTCCAGTGCGGCCGCCAGTTCGGGCGCGGCGACGGTCAGCCGGAGGGTGGCGGTGCGGAGTGACGACGTCATGACATTCTCCCGGTGATCGAGCAGTGCGCGGAGTGCGGAGAACTCGCCGCGGGCGGCGGACAGCCCCTGTTCCAGGCGGCGCAGGTGCGCGGTGAGCAGTTTCCGGACCAGATCGGTGTCGGCGCCGGACCAACTGGCCAGCACCAGCCGGATGTCCGCCAGCGGCATCCCGGCCCGGCGCAGCCGGGCCAGCAGCCGGGCCTCCTCCAGTTGCGCGGGTGCGTACCAGCGGTAGCCGCTCACCGGATCCACCCAGGCCGGCACCAGCACACCGGCGCGGTCGTAGAACCGCAGGGCGCTCACGCCCAGTCCGCTGTCGCGGGCCGTCTCGCCGATGCTGCGCATGTCGTTCTCCACGCCCTGAACTCTGGGCCCTGCACAAGGTCGAGGGTCAACCCCGGCTCCCCGTGCTCCGCCCAGGTTCACCGGCCGCCCCCGTCCGCCGTTCAGGGCAGGGAGTTCCAGAAGGCGCAGTGGTGGCGGGTGGCGGTGGTGCGGGTCGGGCCGGTGTGGTCCGGGGTCAGGGACTGCACCGTCCCGCGCGGCCAGGGTGGGGCGGCGGGGGTGCCGGGGGTGCCGGTACGGGCGAAGTGGGTCCAGTAGTCGATCATCGTGGTGGCCAGGCGCCACTGGGCCGGGGTCATCGTGCGGGGGCGGCCGCCGAGGTCGTACAGGTAGGGGAGTTCGGCGGCGTGGGGTGCGCCCAGGGGGAACGGCGGGGTGCCGGGGGTGAGCGGCGGGGCGTGTTCGTCCGCGAACTCGTAGCGCCAGACGGGGACGCGGGTGCTGAGCAGGTCGCCGGTGCGCAGGGTGGGGCAGGCGAAGTCGGCGTCGCCGATGACCGCGCCGAACACCGGGCCGCCGTCCTTCCCCGTCACGGGGTACTCGCGGACGATCGCCCTCGCGCGGGCCGGGTCGGGGAAGAAGGCGGCCACGACATCGGGCCAGGTCTCGGGGGTGACCGGGTTGCCGGCCCGCATGATGCCGGCGGCCCAGCCGTTGCCCTCGTCGTGGTTGCTGCCGATGAGCACGGGCACGTGATGGACGCGGCCGGCGGCGAGGGCGTCCGCGGGGTCGCGGGGCAGCAACGGGGTGGCGTAGGCGGGCTGTTGGTCGGGGTCCTGGGCGGCCAGCAGGCGGGAGACCTTCACCCCGCGCAGACAGGCCATGGTGTCCCGGGCGGAGGAGCAGCCGACCCCGGCCGCGAGCCGCGCGCCGGTCTCACGCGCCGCGGGCAGCGCGGCGGCGAAGGGGGCGAAGGGCCGGTCGGGCCGCCCGGTGCACGGACCGCTCTGGATGATCGCCCGTGCGAAGAGGCCCGCGGCGGCGGGTGAGGCGAGCTGGGCGCAGACGCTGTAGCCGCCGGCCGACTCGCCGGCCAGTGTGACGTTGTGCGGGTCGCCGCCGAAGGCACCGATGCCGGCCCTGACCCAGCGGAGCGCCGCCTGCTGGTCGGCCAGGCCGAAGGTGCCGGAACCCGGGAGGCCGGCCCGGGCGAGGAAGCCGAGCGCGCCGAGGCGGTAGTTGACCGTGACGACCACGACATCGCCACGGGTGGCCATGCGGTGGGCGCCGTAGGAGCTGCCCGCGCCGGTGGTGAAGCCGCCGCCGTGCAGCCAGACGATCACCGGCCGGGGGTGCCGCGGGGCGGGTCCGGCCGGGGTGGTGACGTTCAGGTACAGGCAGTCCTCGTCGGTGCTGCCGCCGGGTACCTCGCCCGCCGGCTGCGGGCAGGCGCTCGCGGGCCGGCCGGCGTCCCGT
Source organism: Streptomyces sp. SLBN-8D4 (assembly GCF_049739545.1). Lineage (NCBI taxonomy): Bacteria > Bacillati > Actinomycetota > Actinomycetes > Kitasatosporales > Streptomycetaceae > Streptomyces > Streptomyces sp. SLBN-8D4. Next base: position 4,554,505 of record NZ_JBMGQC010000001.1, on the reverse strand, counting down.
GTCCCCGCCCAGGGCCGCGCTGGGCGGGGTGGCGCCCAGCGCAGCCTGCCGACCGGGGGCGCCGCGTAGGGGATGCCCTCGAAGGTGTCGTAGCCGTCGTGGGCGGTGCCCCGCAGCACACCGTCGTGCGTGCGTACCGTCGTGCCGACAGCGGGCGTCGCGCGGTCCGCCCGCTGTGTGGACGCCGACGTGGATGTCGGCGGGGACGCCAGGGTGGACAGCGGTGCGGACATCGGTGTCGGCAGCGCCGGCCGGGCCGTGGCGAGCACGGCGGTCAGGGTGGCCAGTGTGCAGGCCAGGGTGGTCAGGACACGGTGCATGCTCATGGGACTCCCCGTTCGCGCGGACGCGGTTCAGCCGCCGCCCATTCCGCCCTGGGCGGCGATCATGGTCGTGCTCAGACCCCGAACGGCCTTCTCCAGACCGGGCGCGAGGGCGCCGAGACGGCTCGTGCAGGCGTCGACGCGCTCCCGCAGCACTCGGGCCTCCCGCCGCGAGAGGACCGACCGGACCTTGCCCGCCGCGGCCAGCGCCGACAGGGCGGTGTCGGCGGCGGGGATCTCGTGGACGGGTGCGTCGCCGTGCAGCACGGCCGACACGCGGTCGTGCACCGTCCGGAGCGCGGCCGGGTCCGACACGGTCACGCGCCGGCCGCCCCGCCCGGTCCGGGACGACTGGACGCCGACGAGGCCCAGCGCGGCCAGCCGGTCCTCCAGGGCCGTCAGGGTCCGCCGGCGACGACGCCGGACCAGTTGTTTCCAGCCCTGCCCGCGGGCCTCGCGCAGCACGTCGTCCAGCACGGGATCCCCCGTCGATCCCGTCCCGGCCACCGTGACCCCGCCGTCACCGCCCTCCACCAGACGCCCGCGCAGCGCGAGCTCGGTCAGGACGGCCGCCCGGACGAGCAGCGCGGTCCGTGAGCGGTCGTACGGACCTTTCGCCGCCTCGTCGTGGGCGAGCAGGTACATGCGGTGGTGGAGCGCCTCGGTCATACCGACGACGCTACGGGCGGGCGTCCCGCCGCTGATCGGCCTCAGGAACGGATCCGCTCTGGGAGCGCAGGAGGAGCGGCGCGGTTTCTCCTCCCCAGGGAGGACATCAGGCGCCCCGCGGCCGGACGAGGCCGTGATCGTACGCGGCGACCACCGCCTGCACCCGGTCCCGCAGGCCCAGCTTGCGCAGCACCGCGGTGAGGTGGTTCTTGACGGTGGCCTCCGAGAGGCCCAGCCGTGCGGCGATCTCGGCGTTCGACAGCGCCTGCCCGATCAGGGTGAGCACCTCCCGCTCCCGGCCGGACAGCTTCTCCAGGCCCGGCGGCGGTTCCACGTCGGGCGCGGTGCGCAGGAACCGGTCCAGGACCCGGCGGGTCACCGAGGGGGCCAGCAGCGCGTCCCCGCGGGCCGTGAGGCGGATCGCGTCCACGAGTTCGGCGGGCCGGATGTCCTTCAGCAGAAACCCGCTGGCCCCGGCCCGCAGCGCCGCCACCACGTGCGCGTCCAGGTCCCAGGTGGTCAGCACGAGCACACGGGCCGTGCTGCCGTCGGCGACGATCCGCCGGGTCGCCTCGATGCCGTCCAGGACGGGCATCCGTACGTCCATCAGCACGACGTCCGGCCGGGCCTCCCGGGCCAGCCGCACGGCCTCCCGGCCGTCCGACGCCTCGCCGACCACCTCCAGGTCGTCCCGGGCGTCGATGATCATCCGGAAGCCGGTGCGCACCAGGGCCTGGTCGTCGGCCACCACCACGCGAAGGGTCATGACGCGTACTCCGTCGGCAGCTCGGCCTCCACCACGAACCCGCCCCCGGGCGCGGGACCGGCGCGCAGGCTCCCGCCGAGCATCCGGACCCGTTCCCGCATGCCCACCAGACCGCGCCCCGCGCCCGCACCTGCGGACCGACCCGAGGGCGTACGGCCGTTGTCGGCCACGGTGATCCGGATCCGCTCCCCGTCGGCCGTCACCGTCAGGCGCACCTCGTCGGCGCCGCCGGCGTGCCGCAACGTGTTGGTGAGCGACTCCTGGACGATCCGGTACGCCGCCAGATCGACCGCCGCCGGCAGGCCGTCGGGAACGCCCGCGCGGTCGAGGCACACCGTCACGCCCGCCGCGCGCACCGCCTCGGCCAGTTCGTCCAGCCGGGCCAGACCCGGCCGCAGGGTCCGTTCCTCCGCGTCCGGATCCCCGTCCGGATCCCCGTCCTCGGGCCGGAACGCCCGCAGCAGCAGCCGCAGTTCGTCCAGGGCCGACCGCCCGGCGCTCTCGATCGCCCGCAAGGACTGACGGGCCTGCTCGGGACGAGCGGTGAAGACGTCGTCGGCGGCGCCCGCCTGAATCACCATCACCGACAGCGTGTGGGCCACCACGTCGTGCACCTCCCGTGCGATACGCGCGCGCTCCTCCGCCACCGCCCGGCGTGTCTCCGCCGCGGCCCGGGCCCGCTGCGCCCCGCGCCACTGTCCCGCGGTCCACGCCAGGAGCACGGCGAGCAGGAACGCCGACACGACGCCCGGTCCGCCGACGACGAACGCGAGCGGCGCCAGAGCGCACATCCCCGCCAGTGCCGTCACCGACACCCGCCTCGGCCGCGCGGCCGACAGCACGCACAGGGCGACCTGCGCCGCCAGCAGCGCCCCGGTCAACGTCACCGCGGGAAACAGCGCCCACACCGCCACACCCGTGACCACGCCCGCGCCCAGCACGGCGAGCGGGTGGCGCAGCACCCACCGCAGGGCGCAGACCTGCACGACGACCAGGACCAGCGCCAGGGCCAGGCGCCCGCCCGTGCCGGCGCCGACGGCGATCACCGACGTGCCGAGCACTCCGAGCACCAGGACGGCCGACCCGCCCCACAGAGCCCGCACGGTCCGCGCCGACGGGGCACCCCTCGCCCCGCCCTCGGACACCTCGCCCGGCCATGCCGTATCCCGACTCACAACCGGACCCTACCCAGCTGCCGGTCCCGCTCCCCACGCCGCCGGTCCCCGCGAGAGTGTCGGGCCCGCCACCGGAGCGGACAGCGTCACCCCTGGTCAGAGGCGGGGTTTCCGGGCTAGCGTCCGTCCATGGCAGCCTTCGACCCCTGGGACCCGGCGTTTCTCGCCGACCCGTACCCCGCCTACGCCGAGCTCCGCGCCCACGGCCGGGTGCAGTACTACGAGCCCACGAACCAGTGGCTCGTCCCGCACCACGCGGACGTCTCCGCGCTGCTCAGGGACCGCAGGCTCGGGCGGACCTATCAGCACCGGTTCACGCACGAGGACTTCGGGCGTACGGCACCCCCGGCGGAGCACGAGCCGTTCCACACCCTCAACGACCACGGGATGCTCGACCTGGAGCCCCCGGACCACACCAGGATCCGGCGTCTGGTGTCGAAGGCGTTCACTCCGCGCACCGTCGAGCAGCTGAGGCCGTACGTGACCCGGCTGGCCGGTGAGCTGGTGGACCGGCTCGTCGCGCGGGGCGGCGGTGATCTGCTGACCGATGTCGCCGAGCCGCTGCCCGTCGCCGTGATCGCCGAGATGCTGGGCATCCCGGAGACGGACCGGGCGCCCCTGCGGCCCTGGTCGGCGGACATCTGCGGGATGTACGAGCTGAACCCGTCGGAGGACGTGGCGGCGCGGGCGGTCCGGGCCTCGGTCGAGTTCTCCGACTACCTCCGCGACCTGATCGCCGAGCGCCGCAAGGAGCCCGGGGACGACCTGATCTCGGGGCTCATCGCCGCGCACGACGAGGGTGACCGGCTCACCGAGCAGGAGATGATCTCCACCTGCGTCCTGCTGCTCAACGCGGGCCACGAGGCCACCGTGAACGCCACGGTCAACGGCTGGTACGCCCTGTTCCGCAACCCCGGCCAGCTGGCCGCCCTCCGCGCGGACCGCTCCCTCGTCCCGGGAGCCGTCGAGGAGCTGATGCGCTACGACACCCCGCTGCAGCTCTTCGAACGCTGGGTGCTGGACGACATCGAGATCGACGGGACGACCGTCCCGCGGGGCGCCGAGATCGCCCTGCTCTTCGGCTCCGCCAACCACGACCCCGAGGTGTTCCGGGACCCCGAGCGCCTCGACCTCACCCGCACGGACAACCCGCACATCTCCTTCAGCGCCGGCATCCACTACTGCATCGGCGCGCCCCTGGCCCGTATCGAACTGGCCGCCTCCATGACGGCCGTACTGGAGAAGGCCCCGACGCTGACCCTGGCGGCGGAGCCGGAACGCAAGCCGAACTTCGTGATCCGGGGGTTGGAGGGACTGGCCGTCGAGGTGAGGTGATCACTCGTTCGGCTGATCACAGGGTGAACAGGCGCGCGGTTCGCCCGGAGCTCGCCACATTGGCCACAGCCTGAGAGGGGTGCACCATGACCGTTATGGCAGAGCGCGCAGTGCAGTCGTCCCAGATGTCGGTGGAGGAGTTCGAGAGGATCGCCGCCTTCGCGGCCAAGGAGACCGACGACGCCGTCAGGTTCGAGTTCACGCGGTACTCGTGCCCGAGGGGCATTTCGCCGGGCATGGTGAATAGGCTGATCCGAGCGGTGTGCTCCTGGTGCTTGAGGTCACGTCGCACGACTCCGACACCGACCGGAGAGATCGTCAGGAGAAGCCCGTTGCGTATGGGGCGGCGGGCATTCCCCTCTACTTGTTGATCGACCGTGAGGCCTGCACGGTCACGCAGTACGGAGATCCGGACCCCGGTGTCGGGTACCGCAGCAGCCGAAAGGAGCCGTTCGGGGCCAAGCTCCTGCTCCCCGAGCCCCTTGGCATCGAACTCGACACCGAGAAGCTCAAGCAGTACGTCGACTGACGCCCGCGTCCCGCCTAGTTCCGGAAGACGCGGATCAGCAGGATGAGGGTCAGTACGGGCAGGAACGCTCCCGCGAGGATCACCAAGGGGAGCTCTGTGAGCAGGACCGAGTAGTCCATGCCCTCGTTCTCGAAGCCGGCGCCCAGGTGGCGCTGGGTGCGGGATATGGACAGCCACAGCAGGGGGGCCGCCGTCGCCCCCGCCGCCGACAGTGCACAGCCCGCGCAGGTCACTCCGTCAACACGCCGTTTCATGCCTGGAGGGACGTGCGTTCCCCGGTCCGCGGTTCAGGTCGTGACATCGCGTCGCCGCAGTCCCGCCAGGCCCGCCGTCACCAGCGCCATCGCGAGCGCGAGCAGGACCAGCACCGGCGTCCACTCCATGCTCCCGCCCGGCAGCTTCGGCAGGTGGCCGAAGGGGGAGAGGTCCAGGACCGCCCGCGGGACGTCGAGGGCCGGGCCGACCCAGCCGATCAGGAGCACCGCCCCGGCGACCGCCCAGGCCAGGGGAGCCAGGCGTGGGGCGAGCCCGTACAGCAGGACCGTGAGCCCTGCGACGACCCACACCGCCGGGAGCTGCACCAGGCACCCGCCCAGGATCGGGCCGACCTCCTTGCCGTAGCCCACGGCGAAGCCGAGACCCGCGAGCAGCATGATGAGCGCCGAGCCGCCGAAGGCGATCACCAGATGGCCCGAGGCCCACCGCAGGCGGCCCACCGCGTTCGCCAGCACCGGTTCCGCCCGCATCGACGTCTCCTCACCGTGCAGCCGCAGCACCGACGCGACGACGTACAGCGCGGCCAACAGGCCCAGCATCCCGGTCATCGAGGCGAGGAACGCGTCCGTGATCCCGGACCGTCCGCCCATCCGCTCGATGATCTCGCGGGTCCTGTCGTTGTCGCCGACCAGGTCGGCCACGCCGTCCGTCAGACCGCCGTAGACCACCCCGGCGAGGAAGAAGCCGATCGACCAGCCGAGCACACTGCCCCGCTGGAGCCGCCAGGCCAGCGCGCCCGCAGTGCCCAGGCGGCCGTCGGAGGGGCCCGGACGGGTCGGCACGAAGCTCATGCCCAGGTCCCTGCGCCCCGCCAGGACGTAGGCCAGCGCACCCTGGCCGGCGATCGCCGCCGCGAACAGCAGCAGCACCCACCAGCGTTCCCCGGCGAAGGGGCGCAACTGCGACAGCCAGCCCAGCGGCGACAGCCAGGACAGCACCGAGGAACCGTCGGTGGAGCCCGAGTCCCCCGCCGCCCGCAGCACGAAGGCCGCACCCAGGGCCCCCGCCGTGAGCCCCCGCGCCAGCCGCGCGCTCTCCGTCAGCTGCGCGACGATCGCGGCCATGGTGGCGAAGAGCATGCCGACGGCGGCAAGACCCAGGCCGAAGGCCAGCGCGCCCGCGACGCCCTGGCCCGCCAGCCCCACCGTCACCAGCAGCCCCAGCACACCGCTCGCCACGGCCGCCGCAAGCAGCGCCGACGTCAGGGACGCCCGCCGGCCCACCACGCCGGAGGCGAGCAGTTCCTGCCGCCCGCTCTCCTCCTCGTCACGGGTGTGGCGTACGACGACCAGGAGGCCGGTGACGGCGGCGAGCGCCCCGGCGAAGAGGCCGACGCGCCAGGCGGTGAGGGCGCCGAGCGAGTCGTCGAAAACGGGCCCGATCAGCGCGCGCAGGGAGGAGTTGGTGGCCACCTGGCGCAGCAGGTCAGCGCGCTCGGCCGCGGTGCCGTACAGGCCCCTCAAGGCGTTCGGCATGGACAGGACCATCAGCGCGTTCACCGCCACCCACACCGGGATCATCACCCGGTCGCGGCGGAGGTTGAAGCGCAGCAGTACGCCGGTGCCGACGAGGGAGGTCATGACGCCGCCGCCTCCTCGTCCTGGTAGTGGCGCAGGAACAGTTCCTCCAGCGTGGGCGGTGTCGAGGTCAGCGAGCGCACTCCCGACTCGCTCAACTGCCGTAGCACCGCGTCGAGTTGTTCGGTGTCCACCTGCAGCCGCACCCGGTGGCCCTGGACGTCGAGGTCGTGGACGCCGGGCAGCTGCGCCAACCCGTTGGGCGGGCCCGCGAGTTCGGCCGTGACGCTGGTCCGGGTGAGGTGGCGCAGCTCGGCCAGCGAACCCGACTCCACCGTGCGGCCGCGCCGGATGATGCTGACCCGGTCGCAGAGCTCCTCGACCTCGCTCAGGATGTGCGAGGAGAGCAGGACCGTGCGGCCGCGCTCCCGCTCCTCCTCCACGCAGCGCTGGAAGACCGCCTCCATCAGCGGGTCCAGGCCCGAGGTCGGCTCGTCCAGGATCAGCAGGTCCACGTCGGAGGCGAACGCGGCGACCAGGGCGACCTTCTGTCGGTTTCCCTTGGAGTAGGTGCGGCCCTTCTTGGTGGGGTCCAGCTCGAAGCGCTCGATCAGTTCGGCGCGGCGCGAGCGGTCGAGGCCGCCGCGGAGACGGCCGTAGAGATCGATGACCTCGCCGCCCGACAGGTTCCTCCACAGCGTCACGTCCCCGGGGACGTAGGCGATCCGGCGGTGCACCTGGACCGCGTCGGCCCACGGGTCGCGGCCGAGCACCTGCGCGGCGCCGGAGTCGGCGCGCAGCAGGCCGAGCAGGACGCGGATGGCGGTGGACTTCCCGGCGCCGTTCGGTCCGAGGAAGCCGTGCACCTCGCCGGCGGTGACCTCCAGGTCGAGCCCGTCGAGGGCGTGGGTGCGGCCGAACGACTTGTGGAGCCCGGAGACCGTGATTGCCTTCGTCATGCTTCAGAACGTACGCTTCTTTCAGAAATTTGTGAAGATAAGGAAGCGTATGAAGCCCCGTTAGGGTGGTGACCATGACGGATGCGGTGGGGCGGGACCCGGAGGCGGTCTCGAAGTTCGTGGAGGGCTTCGCGGCCCAGCTCGTCGAGGCCGGAATGCAGCGCATGCCGGCCCGGGTCTTCGCCGCGCTCCTCTCCTCCGACGCGGGCACCATGACCTCCGCCGAACTGGGGGAGCAGCTGCGGATCAGCCCGGCCGCGGTCTCCGGGGCGGTGCGCTATCTCGCCCAGACGCACATGGTCTCCCGGGAGCGGGAGCCCGGTTCGCGCCGGGAGCGCTACCGGGTGCACGGCGACCAGTGGTACGAAGCCCTGACCAACCGTGAGGCCGTCCTCCAGCGCTGGGAGATCGCCCTGCGCGAGGGCGTCGACAGCCTCGGCCCCGACACCCCCGCGGGCCGCCGCATGGCCGAGACCCTCGCCTTCTTCGAGTTCGTCGAGACCGAGGTCGCCGCCATGATGGAGCGGTGGCGGGTGCACCGCCGACAGCTCTTCGGCGACTAGGACCTACCGCTCCTTCGTCTCCTCCAGCACCGTCCGCCCCAGCAGCAGATACCGCTCCGGGGAGCGGCGCTTCAGGTACTGGGCGTACGCGATGCCCAGGGCGGCGACGGCCGCCACCAGCCACGGCGTGGCCTTCAGCACCAGGGAGCCGGACTCCGAGCCGGCCGCCGCGCTCATGTTGGAGACCAGCAGGGCGACCACCGCGAGCATCGCCACACCGCCGACCAGCGGGGCCGTCAGGGTGCGGAACCAGTGGCGGGTCTCGGGGTGGTGGGTGCGGAAGTAGGCCAGCACCGCGAAGGAGCACACGGCCTGCACGATCAGGATCGCCATGGTGCCGAGGATGGCGAGCAGGACGTATGTGCCGCTGTACGGGTCCTTGCCGGCCGCCCAGAACGCCACCAGGAGTACGGCCGTCACGACCGTCTGCACCAGGCCCGCGACGTGCGGTGAGCCGTGCCGGGGGTGGGTGCGGCCGACCGTGTTCTTGAGGGCGGGAAGGGCGCCCTCGCGGCCCAGCGCGTACATGTAGCGGGCGGCGCAGTTGTGGAAGGCCATGCCGCAGGCCAGCGAACCGGTGATCATCAGCCACTGCATGACGTCGACCGCCCAGTGGCCGACGTACCGCTCGGTGGGGCCGAAGAAGAGCCCGAAGGGGTTGGCGGTGGCGACCTTGACGGCGTCCGCCTCGCCGGTGCCGGAGATGGCCATCCAGGAGACGAGGACGTAGAAGACGCCGACGCCGAGGACGGAGATCATCGTCGCCTTGGGGATGATCTTCTTCGGGTTGCGGGACTCCTCGCCGTACATCGCCGTCGACTCGAAGCCGACCCACGACCAGAAGGCGAAGAAGAGGCCGAGGCCGGCGGACGTGCCCTTGAAGGCGTTGACCGGATTGACCGGGTCGAGGCTGAAGCCGTCCGGGCCGCCGCCGTGGAGGGCGACGGAGACCGCCATCGCGGCGAGAACCGTCACCTCGGTGGCGAGCAGGACCACGAGGAGCTTCTCGGCGACCGAGACGCCGAACCAGGTGCCCATCGCGTTGACGGCGAGCATCAGGGCCGCGAAGGCCCACCAGGGGATGTGCACCCCGGTCTGGTCCTTCAGCGTCCCCGTCGCGAACGACGAGAAGATGCCGATGAGCGCCGGCTCGAAGACGACGTAGGCGAAGGTCGCGAGCAGTCCCGACGCGAGGCCGACCGTGCGGCCGAGGCCGTAGGAGATGAAGCCGTAGAAGGCGCCCGTCGAGGTGATGTGCTTCGCCATCGAGGTGAAGCCGACGGAAAAGATTGCCAGGACGACCATTGCGACGAGATAGCTCGCGGGGGCGCCGATGCCGTTGCCCGCGGAGACCATGAAGGGCACGTTGCCCGTCATCGCGGTGATCGGGGCCGCGGTCGCCACGGCCATGAAGACCACGCCGAGCAGGCCGATGGCGTTGGGCTTCAGCCGGTGGACCGCGCCGTCGCCGTCCGTTTTCGCCGCCGGGGCGACTCCCTCGTCCACTGCCATCGGGTGGCCCCTCTCCTTGTCCGTCCACTACGTGTCGAACCGGAACTCTGTAGACCCAATAAGTCGAGCAAGGGTCTCGGGGCGTTAAATGTTTGTCAACCATACCTTTAGAAATCTGACCGCAACACGCGGCTCGTAGCGTCGTCGGCATGAGCTATACGTCCGTTCTCGGCGGTCGACACCACCGCTTCGACACCCTCGCCCGCTTGCTCGCCGCCGCGAGTCCCGAACGCTCCGGCGACCGGCTGGCGGGACTCGCAGCCGCGTCCGAAAGGGAGCGGGTGGCCGCCCGCTGGGCGCTGGCGGACGTGCCGCTCGCTCAGTTCCTGGCCGAGCCGCTGATCCCGTACGAGAGCGACGACGTGACACGGCTGATCCTCGACACGCACGACACGGCCGCCTTCGCGCCGGTGGCGGGGCTGACGGTGGGCGAGTTCCGGGAGTGGCTGCTGTCCCCCGGAGCCGACGCGGGGGCGCTGGCCGCCCTCGCGCCCGGGCTCACGCCCGAGATGGTCGCCGCCGTCTCCAAGTTGATGGGCAACGCGGACCTGGTCGCGGTGGCCCGCAAGGTGCGCGTGGTCACCGCGTTCCGCTCGACGATCGGGCTGCCGGGACGGCTGGCGACCCGGCTCCAGCCCAACCATCCGACCGACGACCCGGCGGGCGTGGCGGCGGCCCTCCTCGACGGGCTGCTGCTCGGCTCCGGCGACGCGGTGATCGGCATCAACCCGGCGACCGACAGCCCCAAGGCCGTACGGGACCTGCTGGAACTGCTCGACGGGGTGATCCAGCGGTACGCGATCCCCGCCCAGTCCTGCGTGCTGTGCCATGTCACGACCAGCGTGGACCTGATGTCCCGGGGAGCCCCGGTGGACCTGGTCTTCCAGTCGGTCGCCGGGACACAGGCGGCCAACGCGTCCTTCGGGGTGACTCTGGGGCTGCTCGACGAGGCGTACGAGGCCGCCCTCGCCCTGCGGCGGGGCACGGTCGGCCGGAACGTCATGTACTTCGAGACCGGGCAGGGCAGTGCCCTGTCGGCGGGCGCGCACCACGGGGTGGACCAGCAGACGGTGGAGGCCCGGGCGTACGCGGTGGCGCGGCGCTACGACCCGCTGCTCGTGAACACCGTCGTCGGCTTCATCGGCCCGGAGTACCTCTACGACGGCCGGCAGATCCTGCGCGCCGCCCTGGAGGACCACTTCTGCGGCAAGCTCCTCGGCCTGCCGATGGGGCTGGACATCTGCTACACCAACCACGCCGACGCGGACGACGACGACATCGCCACGATGCTCACGATGCTCGGCGTGGCCGGCGCGTCCTTCGTGATCTGCACACCGGGCGGCGACGACATCATGCTCAACTACCAGTCAGCCTCGTACCACGACGCGTTGTACCTCCGGGAGGTCCTGGGGCTGCGCCCGGCACCGGAGTTCGAGGCGTGGCTGGAGTCGATCGGGCTGCTGGACGACCGGGGGGCGATCAGGGACGCGGCGGGCGGACATCCGCTGACGGCCATCGGAAGGGAGCTCGCGGCATGAGCCAGATCACTCCGGGCGACGGCGAGCTGTGGTCGTCCCTGCGTCGCCACACGCAGGCCCGTATCGGGCTGGGCCGCTCCGGCTCCGCACTGCCCACCCGGCACCGGCTCGAACTCCAGGCCGCGCATGCGGCGGCCCGGGACGCGGTGCACTCGCCGTTCGACCCGGACGCGGTGGTGGCGGGGCTGGCGGGGATGCCGACGGTACGGGTCCGCAGTGCGGCTCCCGATCGGCTGACGTATCTCCAGAGGCCGGATCTGGGTCGCCGACTGCATGCCATCGACCGGGCGCATCTGCCGGTGGGGGAGTGGGACGTGGTCTTCGTCGTCGCCGACGGGCTGTCCAGCCGGGCGGTGCACGAGCATGCGGCGGCCGTCGTACGGCGGACGACGGAGCGTCTGCCGTCCTGGGCCGTCGCTCCTGTCGTCCTCGCCGAGCAGGCTCGCGTGGCGCTGGGTGACGACATCGCCTCCGCGATGGGGGCGGGCATGGTGGTGGTGCTGGTCGGGGAACGTCCCGGGATGTCGGCGGCGGACTCGCTGGGGGCGTACCTGACGCACCGGCCGGTGCCGGGGGTGACGACCGACGCCGACCGCAACTGCCTGTCCAACATCCGGCCGCCGATGGGGCTCTCCTACGAGGGGGCGGCGGGAAAGCTGGCGGGGCTGATGGGGCGGGCGCGGGAACTGGGGGCCACGGGGGTGGCCCTGAAGGACGAGTCGGAGGCGGTGGTTCCGCCGGCGTAGGGCATGGCGGGTTCTTCGCGCGCAGGGCGCCCGACCGCCGGCAGGTACAGCCTGCTGTACCTCGAACCGGGCGGACTGCGGGATCGGTCGAGGGGGGTCCTGATCCATAGCGTCGGTGAGGTGACGGCAGGAGCCGAACACCAGGCGCGAGTTGAGGAAGAGCCATGACCCACACGAACCCCTGCCGGCTGACCGACCCGCCCGCCGACGGCCCGAGCGGTGTCTCCCGCGGGGAGGTCCTGCGCTCCGCGCTGTGGGCGGTGGTGGTGGTCAGCACCGTCGCCAACATGGCCGCCTCCTTCGGCGGAGCCCGCACCTGGGTGCACCTGCTGTGCGGCGTCGTCACCGTGCTCTGTGCCGGCACCCTGGTCGTGCGCAACCTGCGGGGACACAAGTGAGCGCCCCCGTCGCGCCGCTCACCGCGCGGCAGACGCCCGCCATCGCGCTGGCGCGGGTCAGCAAGACGTACGTGGGCGGAGTGCGGGCCCTGGACGACGTGTCGCTCAGCGTGCGGCGCGGCACCTTCCTCGCCGTCATGGGGCCCTCCGGCTCCGGCAAGAGCACCCTGATGCACTGCGCCGCCGGGCTCGACTCCCCGACCACGGGCAGCATCCGTATCGACGGCCACGAGATCGCCGGACTCAACGAGACCCGCCGCACCGAACTGCGCCGCGAGCGCGTCGGTTTCGTCTTCCAGGCCTACAACCTGATCCCGTCCCTCAGCATCGAGGACAACATCACGCTGCCGCTGCGCCTCGCGGGCCGCCGTCCCGACGCCGACTGGCTGGGCACCCTCGTCGAGCGGGTCGGTCTGGCCGACCGGCTCGGCCACCGCCCGGCCGAACTCTCCGGTGGCCAGCAGCAGCGGGCCGCCGTCGTACGGGCGTTGGCGGCCCGTCCGGCCGTCGTGTTCGCGGACGAGCCGACCGGCGCGCTCGACCTGCGCAGCGCCCACCAGGTCCTCGACCTGCTGCGCGCCCTCGTCGACGACCTGGGTCAGACGGTCGTGATGGTCACCCACGACCCCGCCGCCGCGGCCCAGGCCCACCGCACCCTCGTCATGGCCGACGGCTGCGTGGTCGACGCCCTGGACGCGCCCACCGCGCCCGAACTCGCCGACCGGCTCGTCGCGTTGGCGGAGAGGTAGAGAGACCATGTTCGCTCTCGCGGTACGCATGGCCGCCCACCGGATCACCGCACTGCTCGCCGTGGCCTGCGCGGCCCTCGGCGGCGCCACGCTCGTCACGGCCACCGGCGTCCTCGCCGAGTCCGGCCTGCGCTCCCACCTGCCGCCCGGCCGCCTCGCCGGCGCGGACGTCGTGGTGGCGGCCGACCAGGAGTTCCACCCGAGCGGCGACCTGCCCATCGCCCTGCCCGAGCGCGCCACGGTCCCGGCCCGGCTGACGGACCGGCTGGCCGGGCTGCCCGGCGTCACCGCCGCGGTCGGCGCCGTCGACTTCCCGGCGGCTCTCGTCGACGCCCACGGCCGCGTCGTACCGGCCGGTGACGACCCCGGGACGGCGGGCCACGGCTGGTCCTCGACGAAGCTGCTGGCCGCGCCGCACATCGAGGGCCGTGCCCCGGCCGGTTCCGGCGAGATCGCCGTCGACACCGCCACCGCGGCGGCGGCCGGGATCGAGGCGGGTGACCGGGTCGAGGTCGTGGCGGACGGCCGCCCCGCCAAGCCGTACCGGGTCTCCGCCGTGGTGGGCACACCGGGCGCGGGCGTCTTCTTCGCCGACGCCACCGCCGTACGGCTCGCCGACCGGGGCGGCGACGGTCCGCGCGCCGGCACCGTCGACCTGATCGGCCTGAAAACCGCGCCCGGTGCCGCTGACCGGGTCACCGAGGCGGTCCGCGAGCAGGTGGCCGGTACCGGCCTGAAGGTCGTCACCGGAGGGGAGCGGGGCAACGCCGTCTCGCCCGGCGCGGGCGCGGCCCGCTCGCTGCTCGTGCTCCTGTCCGGTTCGCTCGCCGGGATCGTGCTGCTCATCACCGGGTTCGTCACGGCGGGCGCGCTGGGCGTGGCGGTCGCCGGGCAGCGCCGCGACCTGGCGCTGATGCGGGCGGTGGGCGCGACGCCCAGGCAGATACGGCGACTGGCCGCCGCGCAGTCGTCCGTCGTGGCGGGCGTGGCCCTCGTCCCCGGCGTGGCGCTCGGCTACCTGCTCGCGGGCCGGTTCCACGACGTACTGGCGCACCGAGGCGTCCTGCCCGCCGAGCTCCCCCTGACCATCGGCCCGGTGCCCGCCCTCGCCACCTTGGTGCTGACCGCCGCCTCCGTGCAGCTGTCCGCCCGGGCCGCGTCCTGGCGCACCTCGCGGATGCCGGCCACCGAGGCGGTCGCCGAGTCACGCAGCGAACCGCGCACCCCGTCCCGCGCGCGCACCCGCACCGGCCTGCTGCTCTTCGCCGCGGCGAGCACCATGGCGGTCGTCCCGCTGTTCTCGCGCACCGTCATCGGAGCCTCGGCAACCTCCCTCGCGGGCATCCTCGGCGCGATCGGCCTGGCCCTCGCCGGGCCCGCCCTCATCAAGGCGCTGGGCAACGCGGCGGCCCGGCGCACGCGTACCGGTGTCTCCGCGCCGACCTGGCTCGCGATGGCCAACCTCCGCGCCTACGCCCAGCGCAACGCCGGGATCGTCAGCCCGCTCGCCATGGCGGTCGTCTTCGTCCTGACCTACACCTTCGCCCAGACCACCGTCATGGCCGCCACCTCCCACGACACGGACACCGGCACGCTCGCCCCGTACCGGCTCACCGCGCTGGCGTTGGGCGGTCTGCCCGAGGGCACGCTCACCGCCGTACGGAACACGCCGGGCGTACGGGCGGCCGCGCCGGTCACCACGACCACGGCCGTGTGGCAGTACGAGCAGTTCGGCGAGCCCGACACCGAGTCCGCGTCCGCGATGATCCTCACGCCGGACGCGACGGACGTCCTCGATCCCGGCGTACGGGACGGCGGCCTCGACGGGCTCACCGGCGCCACCGTGGCCGTGAGCAGTGACGCGGCCCGCACCCGCGGAGCCGGGATCGGGAGCCGGGTGCACCTGGTCCTCGGCGACGGGACGCCGGTCGTCGCCCGGGTCGTCGCCGTCTACTCCCGGGGCCTGGGCTTCGGCCCGATCGTCCTCTCCCGCGACCTGGCGGCCGGTCATACGACGACGGACCTGGCCCAGAGCGTGCTCGCGCGCACCGACGGCACGGCCGGTACCGGACACCGGCTCGCGGCGCTGGCCACAGCACATCCCGGCCTGACCCTGACCACCACGCGGGCCACGCACGGCGGAAGCGACACCCCGCCCGAGGTGTGGATCAACCTGGTCGTGATCGTGGTGCTGCTCGCGTACCTGCTGCTGAGCATCGCGAACAAGCTGGTCGCGGCGACCGCCCAGCGCCGCACGGAACTCGCGGCCCTCCGTCTGGGCGGCACCACGCCCCGCCAGATCCGCTCGATGATGCGCCGCGAGGCCGCGGTCATCGCCGCCGCCGCGCTCGCCGGTGGCCTGCTGCTGTCCGCGCTGCCGCTGGCGCTGCTGGGCCAGGGCTTCCTCGGCCGACCCTGGCCCGCGGGGCCGGTGTGGCTCCTGCCGGCCGCCGCGCTCACGGTCATGGTCACGGCGTTCCTCACCGTCGAACTCCCCACCCGCCGCGCGCTGCGCATGCCGCCGGCGGAGGTGATCCGCGCGCAGTGAGTTCAGCGTCCGCGATGCACCGACCGGCGCTGGAAAGCGGTGCGGTGCCTGCGGACCCAACCCTCACCGCCCCGGCAACACCAACCCCAACGCCCCCTCCTGCACCATCCACGTCCGTCTCCGTACCGGTCCCGCCACGCCCGCGTCCGCCCGGTAGCGGAAGTCCGCCCCGGTGACGGTCACGGTCCTGCCGGTGGCCAGCAGGGGGGAGGCCTCCGCCCCCACCGACAGCGGGCGTACCTCCACCGAGGCCAGGCCGCCGCCGGAGCCCGGGGTCACCGAGACCGCCTCCAGGGGCTGGTCCAGGTCCACCAGGGTCACCCCGTCGACCTCCACCCGCAGCCGCGAGGGCCCGGCGACGGCGAGCGCGGTCTCCCGGGCGGGACGGGCCGGCACCAGGGTCCGTACGAGGGACTGGCAGGTCCGCAGCCAGGGCCGCGCGGCCTCCACCGGCTCCTGCCGGGCGGCCGGCGCGGGAATCCGCAGCGCTCCGAGGACCACCCCGTCGCTGTCGTCCACCAGCATGTCCAGCCGCCGCTCGGCCCCGTCCAGGACCGCCCGCGCGGCCGCCACCGCCCCCAGGGGCACCCCCAGCGCGTGGGCGACGCCCAGGACCGGGCCCACCGGCACCACCGACAGCACGCATTCGGCCAGCTCCCGCTGCCGGTGCAGCAGTACCACCGCCCGCATCAGCGCCCGGTCGTCACCCACCACCACAGGCCGCCGCGAGCCGCGCCGGGCCAGTGCCCGGGCGAACTCCTCGGGCCCGTCCGGCAGACACACCTTCGTCGCCGCACCCGCGCTGAGCACGTCTTTCACGATCCGTACGGACTCGCCGTCCGTCTGCCGGGCGACCGGGTCGATCACCACCAGCAGCTGATCGGACGTCGCGGAAGTCGCCACCTCGGCCATGCCTCGCTTCCTCGGGTAGCATCTTGGTGCAAGAGCCCCTTGCGCTATTGCGCCAGGGGCTTCGTCTATTCCGGGGCATCCGGGTCCGACGGGCAGCGGCCGACGACGGCCGTGGTGCACGCGACGGAGTGAACCGTACGCGTACGCCCCCGACCTTGGACATGCCCCGCCCGGAAGGGGTGTACGCGCGTGCCCGCACTTGTGCTGCTCGGTGCTCAGTGGGGTGACGAAGGCAAGGGAAAGGCAACCGACCTGCTCGGTGGCTCGGTGGACTATGTGGTGCGCTACCAGGGCGGCAACAACGCCGGCCACACGGTAGTCGTGGGCGATCAGAAGTACGCCCTCCACCTCCTCCCTTCCGGAATCCTGTCTCCGGGGTGCACCCCGGTCATCGGTAACGGTGTCGTCATCGATCCATCGGTCCTGTTCTCCGAGCTGAACGGACTGAACGACCGCGGCGTCGACACCTCCAAGCTCCTGATCAGTGGTAACGCCCACGTCATCACGCCGTACAACGTCACCGTGGACAAGGTGACGGAACGCTTCCTCGGAAAGCGCAAGATCGGCACCACGGGCCGCGGCATCGGACCGACCTACGCGGACAAGATCAACCGCGTGGGCATCCGGATCCAGGACCTGTACGACGAGTCGATCCTGACCCAGAAGGTCGAGGCGGCCCTCGACGGCAAGAACCAGCTCCTGACCAAGGTCTTCAACCGCCGGGCCATCGAGGTGGGCCAGGTCGTCGAGGAACTGCTGAGCTACGCGGACCGGCTCAAGCCCTACGTCGCCGACACGGTCCTGGTGCTCAACCAGGCCCTGGAGCAGGACAAGGTCGTCCTGTTCGAGGGCGGCCAGGGCACACTCTTGGACATCGACCACGGCACGTACCCCTTCGTCACCTCGTCGAACCCGACCGCGGGCGGCGCCTGCACTGGCGCCGGCGTGGGCCCGACGAAGATCAGCCGGGTCATCGGCATCCTCAAGGCGTACACGACCCGCGTCGGCTCGGGCCCGTTCCCGACCGAGCTGTTCGACGAGGACGGCGAGGCGCTGCGCCGCATCGGCGGTGAGCGCGGTGTCACCACCGGCCGTGACCGTCGCTGCGGCTGGTTCGACGCGGTGATCGCCCGGTACGCGACCCGCGTCAACGGCCTCACCGACTTCTTCCTCACCAAGCTCGACGTGCTCACCGGCTGGGAACAGATCCCGGTCTGTGTCGCGTACGAGATCGACGGACAGCGCGTCGAGGAACTCCCGTACTCCCAGACCGACTTCCACCACGCGAAGCCCGTCTACGAGTACCTGCCGGGCTGGAGCGAGGACATCACCAAGGCGAAGTCCTTCTCCGACCTCCCGAAGAACGCCCAGGACTACGTGAAGGCGCTGGAGGAGATGTCCGGCGCCCCGATCTCCGCGATCGGCGTGGGCCCGGGCCGGGACGAGACGATCGAAATCAACTCGTTCCTGTAAATCCCTTTTGTTCGTCAGCTGTTGGGCCGGTCGGGGACTTCCTTGACCGGCCCATGGCCTTTTCCTGGTTCCCGGGCGCACGGGTGTGAGACCAGCATCTACGCGTGTAGTGCCGTCCTCCCGCACCTTGCCCCCAGGAGCCCTCCATGCCCGTCA
This sequence comes from Streptomyces sp. SLBN-8D4, assembly GCF_049739545.1. NCBI lineage: Bacteria > Bacillati > Actinomycetota > Actinomycetes > Kitasatosporales > Streptomycetaceae > Streptomyces > Streptomyces sp. SLBN-8D4. The sequence goes on along the minus strand of NZ_JBMGQC010000001.1, from coordinate 4,536,361 downwards.
GTCCCCTCAACCGCCGGGACTTCGTGAAGAAGTCGGCCGTCACCGGGGCGGCCGTGGCCGTCGCGGGGTCGGTGGGAGCCCCCGCCGCCGAGGCCGCCGAGCACAAGCCCGCCGCGAAGAAGAACCGCACCTGGTCGTTCTCCGTCCTCGGCACCACCGACCTGCACAGCCATGTCTTCGACTGGGACTACTACCTCGACAAGGCGTACTCCGACAGCAAGGGCAACTCCGTCGGCGTCGCCCGGGTCGCCACCCTCATCAAGCAGCAGCGTGCGGCGAAGGGCGAGGAGCGCGTCCTGCTCGTCGACGCCGGCGACATCATCCAGGGCACCTCCCTCGCCTACTACTTCGCGCGCGTGCGGCCCATCACCGACAAGGGCGCGCCCAAGCACCCGATGGCCGTCGCCATGAACCACATGCGCTACGACGCCGCCGCCCTCGGCAACCACGAGTTCAACTACGGCATCGAGGTGCTCAGGAAGTTCGAGAGCCAGTGCCGCTTCCCGCTGCTGGGCGCCAACGCGCTCGACGCGAAGACGCTGCGGCCCGCCTTCCAGCCGTACACCGTGAAGCGCATCTGCGTGCCGGGCGCGCCCGACATCAAGGTCGGCATCCTCGGCCTCACCAACCCCGGCATCGCCCTGTGGGACAAGGACAACGTCAGCGGGAAGATGGTCTTCCCGGGCCTGGTCGAGCAGGCGAGGAAGTACGTGCCCCGGCTGCGCGCCCTCGGCTGTGACGTCGTCTTCCTGACCGACCACTCCGGGCTCGACGGTTCCTCGTCCTACGGCGACGAGCTGCCCTACGTCGAGAACGCCTCCAACCTCGTCGCCCAGCAGGTCCCCGGCATCGACGCGATCCTCGTCGGCCACACCCACGTCGAGGTGCCGTCGTACACCGTGAAGAACGAGGAGACCGGCGAGGACGTCCTGCTCTCCGAGCCGTACTGCTGGGGCTACCGGCTCAGCGTCTTCGACTTCGAGCTGGAACTCGTGCGCGGGCAGTGGAAGGTCACCAAGAAGACCGCCCAGACCCTCAACCCCAACACGGTCGACGAGGACCCGGAGATCAAAAAGCTACTGGAGGCCGACCACGAGCTGGTCGTGAAGTACGTCAACACGGCCGTCGGCACCTGCACCGAGGACCTCTCCGCGGCGGACTCCTGCTGGAAGGACGTCCCCATCATGGACTTCATCCACCAGGTCCAGATGGACACCGTCAAGGCGGGCCTGTCGGCCTCCGACGCGGCCCTCCCGCTGATCTCGGTCGCCGCGCCCTTCTCCCGCACCGCCGACATCCCCGCGGGCAGCGTCACCATCAAGGACATCGCCGGGCTCTACATCTACGACAACACCCTCTACGGCAAGAAACTCACCGGCGCCCAGCTCAAGGACTACCTGGAGTACGCGGCGAAGTACTACCACCAGGTGCCGGCGGGCACGGCCGTGGAAACCGCGACCCTGACCAACGCCAACAACTTCTGGGACTACATGTACGACACCGCCGCGGGCGTCTCGTACGACATCGACATCGACATCGCCGCGGCCGAGGGCTCCCGCATCAAGAACCTGAGCTACAACGGGACGTCGGTCGCCGACGACCAGGTCTTCGTCGTCGCCGTCAACAACTACCGGGCCAACGGCGGCTCCGGCTACCCGCACATCGCGGCCGCCGACATCGCCTACAGCTCCACCAACGAGATCCGCCAGCTGATGATCGACTACGTGACCTCGAAGGGGTCGCTGGACCCGAAGGCCTTCGCGGTCACCAACTGGCGGTTGACGCAGGGCGGGACGCCGGTCTTCTGACCGGGCCCCCACCCCGCTCGGGCGGCCGGCGTCTCAGCAGCCGGTCGCCCAGATGTGGGAGTCGCCGCGGTCGTTGGCCACGCCGTTGTAGCCGGCCTCCTGACCGGGTGCGAGACAGATGGTCATGGGGCCGAGCTGGTTGGCGGAGGCGTACGCCTTGACGTAGTCCTTGATGCCGGGGCCCGAGATCCCGTGGTTGGCCCAGGAGGAGTCCTGGTCGGCGATGTTGCCCTCCCACCAGCCGTCGTCGCCGGTCCACTCGATCTTCTGGCCCTGGTAGTTGGCGTCCGTCCACGCGCAGAAGTTCCCGCTGCCGCAGGCCGCCGCCTGGGCCGAGGCCGAGGTGGCGAGGACGACTCCGGTGGCGAGCAGTCCGGCGGACAGGACGGCGATGAAGCGCTTCACTGGTTTCCCTTCGGGTGGGTGGTGCCGCCGGCCTCCAGCAGGGCGGTCGCTGTGGTGAGGGCATGGGCGCGCAGCCGCCGCCACTCCGCGATCTCCGCGCGGTGCGCGGCCCGGACCTCGGAGAGCGGGCGGCCGGTCCTGTCGGCCTCGGGCCTGAGGTTGTTGACGACGACCGAGCTGCGGAACCAGCGGTCCTGGTCGCCGTAGAGCCGCCGTTGCGCCGCCGCGAGGCAGCCGTCGGTGTGGGTGCGGACCACGTAGCCGGTGGGCAGCCGGAGCGACAGTTCCGCCCGGCCGGTGCCGAACAGGGCGTCGGACACGCGCTGTCGGCCCGACTTCGGGGTGAGGCCCTGCCGGGTCAGACAGTCGTCGGTGAGTGCGCGGGTGGCCGCCTTGATCACGTCGTCGGCCGGGGGCGCCGGGTGGGTGGCCCCCGCCGTGCAGGCGGATCCGGTGAGGAGGGTCAGGAGAGTGAGGACGGCCAGGGCCGCTGCCGTACGGGCACGCATGAGCGGGTCAGCCGGCCTGGCAGCCCATGGTGGTGTCGCTGACGCCGTCGAAACTCGTGGCCCAGCCCCAGTTGTCGGAGTAGTCGTCCGGCCGGATCGCCCGGTACACACAGGCGCCGCCGCCCTGGAAGCTGATCGCGTACACGGTCACCGGCGCGTGGGAGTCGAAGGAGTACGCGTGCCGCTTCACCCGCGCTCCGCCTCCTTGTACCCCGGTGGCGCGTAGTCCCAGGCGCCGCCGGGTCCCATCTGCCCCGGCTCGGCCCAGAAGTAGACGTGTCCCGGCGGTACGGCAGCGGCGGCGTGGGCGGGCGGCGCGGCGAGGGGAATCAGGGCGGCGAGCAGCACGGAGGTGATCAAGGCAGGGCGCATGCGCGCTGCATGCCCATCCGTTTCTGGGCGTATGCGGGCATTCACCCGTTCAGTGGATCATCATCGGCCGGTGCTCTAGGGTGCGCCGAAGGTGTTCAGGGGGAACCGGGGGAGGGACGCCGTGTCCGAACGTGACCGGATGGCCGCGCAGTTCGAGGAGCACCGGCCGCGGCTGAGGGCCGTCGCCCACCGCATGGTGGGCTCGCTCGGCGAGGCCGACGACGCCCTCCAGGACGCCTGGCTGCGCGTCGACCGCGCGGACACGTCCGGTGTGGAGAATCCGGGCGGGTGGCTGACCACGGTCGTCGCCCGGGTCTGCCTCAACCTGTTGCGGGCGCGGGAGGCCCGCCGCGAGGAGGAGCTGTCGGCCGACCGGATCCCGGCGTCCGCGGCACGTGTCACGGACCCCGAGGAGGAGGCCCTCCTCGCCGACTCCGTGGGCCTCGCCCTGCTGATCGTCCTCGACACGCTCGCGCCCGCCGAGCGGCTCGCGTTCGTGCTGCACGACATGTTCCAGGTGCCGTTCGACGAGATCGCCCCGCTGATCGACAAGACCCCGGTGGCCACCCGGCAGTTGGCCAGCCGGGCCCGCCGCCGGGTCAAGAGCGCCCCCGCACCGGCCGCGCCCACCGCGGACGCCTCGCGGCGCCACCGGGTCGTGCACGCCTACCTCGCCGCCACCCGCGGCGGTGACTTCGACGCCCTGCTCGCCCTGCTCCACCCGGACGTGGTCCTGCACGCCGACCGTGCCGTCGTACCGACCCCCGAGCCCGTCCTCGTCCGGGGCGCCCGCCCGGTGGCGGAGGGCGCGATGGCCTCCCTGGGCCGCGCCCGCTCCGCCGCTCTCGTCCTCGTCGACGGCGAGGTCGGCATGGCGATGCTGGAGGAGGGTCGGCTGCGGGTGCTGCTCCGGTTCACCTTCGACGGCGACCTCATCCGGGAGATCGACGTGGTGGCGGAGCCGGATCGGCTGCGGAAGGTGGAAGTGGCGGTGGTGGAGGGGTAGTTCAGGCGAGGAGATGTTCAGGCGCTGAGGTGCTCGGGCGACGGCCGCCGAGGCTCCGGTACGCCGTCCCGGGCACCGCCACATTCACCACGGCCCCGGCCTCAGAACTCCTCCCGGTGTGCCCGCGCCCACTGCGCGAACGTCCGTGCCGGGCGCCCGAGTACCTTCTCGGCCGTCGGCAGTACCTCCGCACCCCGGTCACCGTCCAGGGTGCGTCGCATGATCGCGTCGACGACCTCGGGAGGGAAGCCGTAGCGTGCCATGCCGGCGCGGGCCGCGTCGGTGGGGACGGGGCGGACGCGCAGGTCGCGGCGCAGGACCTCGCCGAGGATCGCCAGTTCCTCGGTGGGGGTGAGGGACTGCGGGCCGCTCAACTCGTAGGTGGCCCCCGCGTGTTCGGCCGTCGAGGTCAGTGCCGGAGCCGCGATCTCGGCCAGGTCCGCCGGGTCGATGCTCGCCGCCGGGCGGTCCGCGAAGGGGATCGCCACCTCGTCGCCGGCCCGCAACTGCCCCGCCCACTGCAGGGCGTTGGACATGAAGGGGCCGGGGCGCAGCAGGGTCCAGGCGAAGCCGCGGGCCGGGTCGGTCACCGCCGCCTCCGCCGTCCGCTGCCAGCGGGCGATCGGGTCGTCGCCCGTGCCGCCGTCCAGGGTGGACAGCTTCACGACCCGGCTCACGCCCGCCCGTTGCGCCGCCGCGGCGAGCGCGAGGTCGTGGGCGGGTTCGGGAGCGGTGCCCACCACCTGCGCCGACATCAGGAAGACGCCGTCCACGCCCGCGAAGGCCGCCTCCAGGCTCGCCGGGTCCGCCGCGTCGCCGTACACCGCCTCGGCGCCCGCGGGAAGCCGGGCCTCGGCCGGCCGCCGGGTCATCGCGCGCACCGGCTCCCCGGCCGCCGCGAGATGCCGTACCAGCTCGCTTCCCACATGGCCTGTCGCTCCGGTCACCAGGATCATCGCCGTCTCCCCTCATGGATGCCTCATGGGCGACTCGTGGACGACCCCAGCCTGCGCGCGACGGCGGCGGCCGGCGTCGCACCGGGGGAGGCGGTGCGGCTGCTCCCGCGGGAGTAGCCGGGGAGAAATGCGGCATTCAGGCATATTCTGAGACCGTGCATCTCTGCCTGTCGATCTGGAGAAGGTGAGTGCGATGCGCGTACTGCTCAAGGTGGCCATGGACACCGAGAAGGCGAACGAGGCCATCAGCAACGGCACCCTGCCGAAGCTGATCGAGGCGTCGATGGAACAGATCAAGCCCGAGGCGGCCTACTTCACCTCCGAGAACGGTCAGCGCACCGCCTACATCTTCTTCGACATGCAGGACAGCTCACTGATGCCGGTGATCAGTGAGCCGTTCTTCATGAACCTGGGAGCCAAGATCACGTACACCCCGGTGATGAACCCCGAGGACCTCCAGAAGGGGCTCTCGCAGCTGGGGCGCTGACCCTCAGCTGAAGATGATCATCGAGCCCTGGGCGAGACTCCGGGTGGCCGCCGCGTGCAGCCCCAGCCAGACATGGCGTTCGCGGGCGAAGGGACTGGGGTCGTACGGGGCGGGAACGGCCGGCTCCTCCAGCTCCGTGGGGGCGCGTGGCGGCTCGGGGGGCGCCGGCGGATTGGCCGGGTCGATGCCGATCACCGGGGCCACGAACTCCAGCTCCCGCAGCAGGGCCTGAGAGGACCCCAACGGGCCACCGCCCGCGAGGAGCTCGTCGTTGGCGAGGGGATGCGGGAAGTCGACGGGGACGTACGCACCCGCGTGGTCGTAGTGCCAGACCAGATGGGACTGCTGGGCCGTCGCCTCGAACATCTCCAGCAACTGCTCGTAGTCCCCGCCGAGTTCGTCCACGGGGGTGACCGGGAGCCCGCACACCTGGAGCAGATAGGCGCGGCGCAGGAAGTGCAGCGCGTCGTAGTCGAAACCGGCCACCGGGGCGACCTCGCCGGACAGTCCCGGCATGTACTGGTACACCGGCACCGGCGGCAACCCGGCCTCGGTGAGCACCTTGTTGTATTGCGCGAGTTCCTCGGCGAACGGGTTGTCCGGGGTGTGGCACAACACGTCGACAAGCGGCACCAGCCACAGGTCACAGGCCAAAAGACAGCTCCTCGGATACTCGCGGTGCGCGGATATCGTCACACGGTGGTCAGGGAAGGGTAGTCGCTGCGGCCCCGGGGCGGGGCCCCTTGTGCGGGTCGTGGTGGTCCCTTACCCCTGCCGGGGGCCGTCAGTCGGCGGTGAGGCCCTCGATGAGGGTCAGATAGTGGCCGTTGTAGGCGGTGAGGAGTTCGCGGGCGGCCGCGGTGTCCTGCCGGTACAGGGCGTCGGCGACCTCGGGGTGCGCGGACCACAGGCTGCCGCGCAGATCGGTGAGCCGGCGCAGGTGCTGGACCGTGCACACCCAGGTCTGCACACGCAGCCGGTGCAGGAAGTCGGCGAGGTAGGGATTGCCGAACAGGACGCTCAGTTCGCGCCAGAAGCGCAGGTCGTAGCCGATCAGCACGGTCAGGTCGCCCGCGGCGGCGGCCCGCTGGGCCTCCTCGCCGCGCCGCCGTACGCCCGCCACGGCCGCCGCGGTACGGGGTTCGTCGAGCTCCTGGAGGATGCGGTGGCCGGCGTCGAGCGCCTGGAACATGCCGTCCGTGACCAGGCTGCGGGCCTCGATCATGCCGCGGAAGTCGTCGAGGGAGTACTCGTGCACATGGAAGCCGCGGTGCTGGTCGGCCTCCAGGAGCCCCTGCGCGGACAGGTCCACGAGGGCCTCGCGGACCGGGGTCGCGGAGACGCCGTACTGCTCGGCGATCTCCTTGACGGTGAACTCCTGCCCCGGCTGGAGCCGCCCGGCCAGTACCTCGTCGCGCAGCGCGTCCGCGATCTGCTGCCGCAGCGTGCTGCGGGTGACGGCACCGTTGCCGCTGCTGCCGGGCATCGTCGGGGCGCCTCCCTCGCGCAGGTGCAAATGGCGTGCTCGTACATATGTCTACGAGCACGCCACCTTACGCGTTCGGAGGCCGGGCGGATTTACTCCGTGTATTCGTCCGCCACGCAGAGCGCGGTGTCCAGGGCGGCGAGCCCCTCCTTCAGCTCCGCCTCGCTGACGTTGCACGGCGGCACGACATGGGTCCGGTTCATGTTGACGAACGGCCAGATGCCCTGCTTCTTCGCGGCAGCCGCGAACGCGGCCATCGGGGCGTTCGCCTCACCCGCCGCGTTGTAGGGCACGAGCGGCTCGCGGGTCTCCTTGTCCTTCACGAGTTCAAGGGCCCAGAACATGCCCACGCCGCGCACCTCGCCGACGCTCGGATGCCGCTCGGCGAGCTCCCGCAGCGCCGGCTCCAGGACGGCCGTACCGAGGTGCTTGGCGTTGTCGACGACCCCTTCCTCCGCCATCACGTTGATGGTCGCGACGGCGGCGGCGCAGGCGAGCGGGTGCCCGGAGTAGGTGAGCCCGCCGGGGTACGGCCGCTTGCCGAAGGTGTCGGCGATCTTCTGCGAGATGGCGACACCGCCGAGCGGCACGTATCCGCTGTTGACGCCCTTGGCGAAGGTCATGAGGTCGGGCGTGACGTCGAAGAGGTCGGCGGCGAACCACTCACCGGTGCGTCCGAACCCGGCCATGACCTCGTCCAGGACGAAGACGATCCCGTACTTGTCGCAGATCTCGCGGACCCCGGCGAGGTAGCCGGGCGGCGGGACCATGATCCCCGCCGTCCCCGGGATGGTCTCCAGGACGATCGCGGCGACGGTGGCCGGGCCCTCGAAGGCGATGGTCGTCTCCAGGTGCTCCAGCGCCCGGGCGGTCTCCTGCTCCTCGGTCTCGGCGTAGAAGCGGGACCGGTACAGGAAGGGCGCCCAGAAGTGCACGACCCCGGCGGAGGCGCTGTCGGAGGCCCAGCGCCGCGGGTCACCGGTGAGGTTGACGGCCTGCTGCGTACCGCCGTGGTACGAGCGGTAGGCGGAGAGCACCTTGGCCCGCCCGGTGTGCAGCCGGGCCATGCGCACGGCGTGCTCGACGGCGTCCGCGCCGGCGTTGGTGAAGAAGATCTTGTCGAGGTCCCCGGGCGTCCGCTCGGCGATCAGCCGGGCCGCCTCGGAGCGGGCCTCGATCGCGAAGGCGGGCGCGAAGGTCGTCATCTTCGCCGCCTGCTCCTGGATCGCGGCGACGACCTTCGGGTGCTGGTATCCGATGTTGGTGTAGACGAGTCCGCTGGTGAAGTCGAGATAGCGGTTCCCGTCGTAGTCCCAGAAGTACGAGCCCTCCGCACCGGCGACGGCCAGCGGGTCGATGAGCTCCTGCGCGGACCAGGAGTGGAACACATGAGCACGGTCCGCGGCCTTCACGGCGGCGCCGACCTCGGGGTGTGGCTGAGGGGTCATACGAGTGAGCGTAAATGTCCGCGATGCGGAAGCGGTATCGGCGTCCTGTCTGTGGACGGGGGCATTACGCGACAGGTTGTCCAGGGCCGAACGATTGACAGCCTACTGTCGAAATGACAGCATGTTGTCATGAATGCCAAACCTGTGCATCACGCCGTGTACGACACCTTCGCGGACTGGGAGACGGGACACGCCACGGCCTATCTCGCCCGCGCGGGGTACGAGATCCGCACGGTCGGCCCGTCGCGCGAGCCGGTGACCTCCATCGGGGGCCTGCGGGTGCAGCCGGAGTGCGCCCTGGACGACGTACGGCCCTCCGAGAGCTCCCTGCTGATCCTCCCGGGCGCCGACCTCTGGGACGCCGGCGACGGTCTCGCCCCCTTCGCCCGCAAGGCGCGGGAGTTCCTCGACGCCGGGGTTCCCGTCGCCGCGATCTGCGGGGCCACCGCCGGGCTGGCGCGTGAGGGGCTGCTCGACGACCGGGAGCACACCAGCGCCGTGTCCTTCTATCTGGCGGCCACCGGGTACGGCGGCGGCGAGCGTTACGTCGACGCGGACGCCGTGACCGGCGGGGGGCTGATCACCGCCGGACCCACCGAGCCCGTCGCGTTCGCCCGGGAGATCTTCCGGCTGCTAGGGGTCTACGAGGGCGAGGTGCTGGACGCCTGGTACCGGCTGTTCCACGACTCCGACCCGCAGGCGTACGCCGTGCTGGAGAAGGCAGCCGCGCGGTGAGCCGGGAGCGGCAGGAGCTGCTCAGCCGCAGCGCGCTCGGGGTGTTCCGGCTCAACGGCCGGTTCCTCGCCGTCGCCGAGGACCTGGCGCGCCCCGCCCAGCTCACCGCCGCCTGGTGGCAGGTGCTCGGCGCGGTGCTCCCGGAGCCGCTCCCGGTCGCCGGGATCGCCCGGGAGATGGGCATCACCCGGCAGAGCGTGCAGCGGATCGCCGATGTGCTGGTGGAGCGGGGGCTGGCCGTGTACCGGCCCAACCCCGCCCACCGGCGCGCCAAGCTCCTCGCGCCGACCGAGGAGGGACTGGCCGCCGTGCGGCGGATCGGCCCGGGGCACGCGGCCTTCGCCGACCGGCTCGCGGAGGCCTTCGGGGAGGCCGAACTCGCCGAAGCCGTAGGGGTGCTGGAGCGGCTGTCCAAGGTGCTCGACCAGATCTCGACGGACGCCGGACGGACGTAGACACTGGTCTTCTGTCGCGCAGGTGTGCGGGCGCGCGGTCTCGGGGGAGGGCCTGCCATGGAGGAACACGGCTCCGCCGATCCGGCGGACGGCGAGGGGCGGGGTCATGCCCGGGAGCGCCCCTCGCCCGGTACCTATCTGACGCCGTACCCGTCGGAGCCGGGTCCCTTGCCGGGGGACCGCAGCCGTGCCGTCACGCTGGCGCTCCTCGCGGTCGCGCTCGTGGTGGCGTTGGGTGCCGGCGGCTCGGTGTACGCCGTCCTGGACGACGAGAGCCCCGGCGCGGCGCCGACGGCCCCTCCGGCCTCGCCCTGAAGTCCCCTTCCACGTACGTCGGTTGAACGTCACGCGAACTTCGCCTCACCGTCCCGCCGGACCCGCTCGCACAGCCGTACGGTGGTCGGACGAGCGAACTGCGGGAGTTGCGGGGGCACCCACAGTGCAGTGGTGGAGCGCGGAGAACGTCGTGGCGGTGGGGACCGCCGTCCTCGGTGTCGTCGCGTCCGGGGTCATGGTCTGGTACGAGCGCAGGGTGCCGCGCCGCAAGCGGATCGGCTACCGCGTGCAGATGGACAACCCGATCGGCGACGACGTCCGGCGGGGCCGGGCTGGGGGTGCCCCCTTTGGGGGAGTCAGACTCGGGCTCTTCGACGAGGCCCCCGACATGTCGGACGCCACCCTGGTCCTCCTGCGCATCGAGAACGACGGCTCGCAGGGCATCGACCGCGACGACTACACGGGCCCCGAACGGCACGGCCTGACCGCGGTGTTCACCGACCGGACCGTCCGCGGGGTGTCGGTCACCCAGCCGATCGATACCGACCACCTCATGGACCACTTCACCCCGGAACGGGGTTTCGGCTACGAGGACAACCGGCTGCGCATTCCCCGTGTCCCTCTCAACCGCGGCGAGCACTACAAGCTCCTCGTGCTGCTGTCCGGCGGTGACGTGGGCCGTCCGATCCGGATGATCGGCGGCATCCGGGACGGCGAGGTGCACCCCAACCGCAGCGCCACCCCGGACGAGATCCCGCCCGTCCTCAGCCCGGCGGCACGGATCTTCACGGGGCTGCTCACCCTCTCCGTCCTGGTCCTCGCCACGATCGTGGTCGCCCGCGACGACACCCCGCCCCCGCTCGGCTGCGAGACGGGAAGCCTCACGGTGACCGGCTCCACCGCCTTCGCCCCGGTGATCGAGACGCTCGCGAAGGAGTACGAGAAGGACTGCGAGGGCGCGGACATCACGGTCGAGGCGCGCGGCAGCGAGGCCGGCGTGGCCGGGCTCGGCGCCACCGGTGCCCGCTCGGCGAAGGAGGCGCGGTCCGTGATCGCCTTCTCGGACGGTCCGATGGGCGACCGGCTGGGCCTGCACGGCGAGAAGATCGCCCTGTCGGTCTTCACCCTCGTCGTCAACGACGGCATCGATCTCGGCGCGCGCGGGCTGACCCGGGCCGAGGTGGAGCGCCTGTACCGGGGCGAGGTCGCACGCTGGAGCGACCTGGACGCCTCCCGCCCCGCCGGCCTCCCGCGGCTGCCCGGCCTGCCGGTCGTGCTGGTCAGCCGGGACGCGTACTCGGGCACCCGGCAGATCTTCCAGGAACGGGTGCTGGCGGGGGCCTGGGAGATGACCCCCACGACGTCCCTGGACTGCGACCCGGTGAAGGACAAGGCGGTGGCCGCGGCCGCCCGTTCCGCCGTCACCCGCTGCGAACTCGCCTCCACCGAGGACGTGCTGGACAAGGTCGCCGCCCAGCCCGGCGCCCTCGGCTACAGCGAACTCACCCTGGCCACCGGCCACAAGGGAGTGCGCCGGGTGCCGCTGGACGGTGCGGCGGCCTCGGCCGACCACCTGGGCCGGTACCCCTACCGCGGCGTCGAGTACGCCTACACCTACCGCTCCCCGGCCCCCGGGTCCCTTGCCGCCGGTTTCCTCGCCTACCTCGACGAGGGCACGAGCCAGGACGTGATCCGGGAGCAGGGGCATCTGCCGTGCCTGCGGGCGGCGGCGCTGTGCGACTGACGGGTTGTCCCGAGGACCGCACCGAGGGTCGCCCCGAGCCGGCTCACCGGGGCTCCGGCGGCCGCTGCCGGGGCATGTTCGGGCGGGCCGGCGGCCCCGGGGGGAGCGGGAAGCGCCCCTGAGCGCCCCCGGAGTCCTGGCGTCCCCCGGACGTCACCGCGCCCTGGATGCCCATCGGCGCGGACCCGTTGCGGAACTCCACGATCCAGTCGGCCGTCTCCACCCGGATCAGCTCCGTGACGTCCTCCGAGAAACGGCGCAGGACGCCCAGGCAGCGTTCGGTGGCCTCGGCGGCCGTGCCCTCCGTGGGGCCGAGCACCTCGCGGACGCTCTCCGAGGCCCAGTCGAACTGGAGGGCCTGGAGGCGGCGCTGCACGGCCTGCGCGGTGGCCACGTCCCTTATCCAGCCGGAGGTCACACCGAAGAAGCGGTCCACGCCCACGCAGGCCACCGCGAGGAGCAGGGCGAGGTAGCCCCAGGGCGCGGCCCCGGCCCCCACCACTCCCGTCAGCCCCAGCAAGGGCAGCACGGCCCCGGTCACCGCCCCCGCCGCGGCCCCGCCCCGCAGGGCCCGCGCCCAGCGCCGTTTCCCCACCCGGTCCGCGAGATACCAGGACGCCGTCTCCAGCGCCCGGTGCTCCACCCACCGGTACAGCTCGTCCAGCCGTACGGCGGGCTCGCCCCAGTCACCGAGCGGAAACGTCCGCCCGGCCAGATCGGCCCGTCCGTCCTGAGGCGGGCCCTCGGGCTGCATCTCCGGCTGACCCACCCGGCGCTCCCTACTGATCGGTCACCCTGCGTGACGCCTGATGCTGATGTGCGGGGATCCTTCCTACCGCCCAATGGGTGGCGAAGGGGGTGCTTTGGTTGCTTTTCCGCTCGGAAGAGGGCCTTGATCAGGTATAGGACTCCAGGCCGACTCACTCGAAAGAGTGCTGGGGCGACGCCCGTCCCGACCACGTAGGCTCGTGCCAGGGAGGAAAAACCTCGCCCACACAGCCGTACCGACACAGGAGCTGATCGTGATCCCCGGTGGTGGCCAGCCCAACATGCAGCAGCTGCTCCAGCAGGCCCAGAAGATGCAGCAGGACCTGGCGAACGCGCAGGAGGAACTCGCCAGGACCGAGGTCGACGGCCAGGCGGGCGGCGGTCTGGTGAGGGCCACCGTCACCGGTGCCGGCGAACTGCGTGCGCTGAAGATCGATCCGAAGGCGGTGGACCCGGAGGACACGGAGACCCTCGCCGACCTGATCGTGGCGGCCGTACAGGCGGCGAACGAGAACGCGCAGACGCTCCAGCAGCAGAAGCTCGGCCCGCTCGCCCAGGGTCTCGGCGGCGGCGGCATCCCCGGGCTGCCCTTCTAGGAGGGGCCCCGTCTTTCTAAGGCGGGTGTCGGCCAACTAGCGTACGTACCGCAAGGAACCCAGGAAGGACGGCAGTCCGTGTACGAAGGCGTGGTCCAGGACCTGATCGACGAACTGGGGCGGCTGCCCGGCGTCGGTCCCAAGAGCGCCCAGCGGATCGCCTTCCACATCCTCCAGGCGGAGCCGACGGACGTACGGCGTCTCGCGCAGTGCCTGATGGAGGTCAAGGCGAAGGTCCGCTTCTGCGCGACCTGCGGCAACGTGGCGCAGGAAGAGCTGTGCAACATCTGCCGCGACCCCCGCCGCGACCTCACCGTCATCTGCGTGGTGGAGGAGCCGAAGGACGTGGTCGCGATCGAGCGCACCCGGGAGTTCCGTGGCAAGTACCACGTGCTCGGCGGCGCGATCAGCCCGATCGAGGGCGTCGGTCCGGACGACCTGCGTATACGAGAACTTCTCGCGCGGTTGGCCGACGGGACGGTCACGGAGCTGATCCTGGCCACCGATCCGAACCTGGAGGGCGAGGCCACAGCGACGTACCTCGCCCGCATGATCAAGCCCATGGGCCTCAAGGTCACCCGCCTGGCCAGCGGCCTCCCGGTGGGTGGCGACCTGGAATACGCGGACGAGGTGACCCTCGGCCGCGCCTTCGAGGGGAGACGACTTCTAGATGTCTGACGCCACACTGCACGAGACCGCCCAGGACCCCGACGACTTCGCGGTCCAGATCGCCGACCAGGTCGAGAGCTTCCTGGTGGCCGTCATGGAGGTGGCGAAGGGCGACGAACCCGACTCCGCCGTCCCCTTCCTGCTCCTGGAGGTCTCCCAGCTCCTGCTGGCCGGCGGCCGCCTGGGCGCCCACGAGGACATCGTCCCCGACGAGCGCTACGAGCCCGACACGGGCCCGGACGCCGACGTGGACGAACTCCGCGAGAACCTGGCCCGGCTGCTGGAACCGATCGACGTCTACTCCGAGGTCTTCGACCCCTACGAGCCCCGCAAGGCGCCGGTCCCGGCCCGTATCTCCGACGACCTGACCGACGTCATCACCGACCTGCGCCACGGCATGGCCCACTACCGTGCGGGCCGCACCTCGGAGGCCCTGTGGTGGTGGCAGTTCTCGTACTTCTCCAACTGGGGCTCCACGGCGTCCGCGACCCTGCGCGCGCTCCAGTCGATCGTGGCCCATGTCCGCCTGAACCAGCCCCTTGAGGAGCTGGACGGCCTCGACACCGACCAGGCGATGGGTGACGAGACGCTGGAGATCGAGGCGGGCAGGGTGATGGTGGAGGAGATCGCCGGTCCGCTGGGGCTGCACCAGCCCAAGTAGCGCCGGTGTGACGGGTGTCATACGAGGTGGCTTCCGAAGCGGCGTAATGCGCGGGCACCTGGGGTGGTCTCACTGCACAACGGCCGCACCCGGCCCGTGTCCCCGCCGACTTGGAGCCCCTCATGCACGTCACCCTCCAGCAGCCGACAGGCGCCCGCCTGATCACGGCCAGGGGCCAGGAGCTCGCGATCCCGGCGACTCTGCGCTTCACCTCCGCCGACCCGTCGGCCGTGCACATCGACTTCCCGCCGCATGTCACGGTCGACGGCGAGGTCACGACGTGGACGTTCGCCCGGGTCCTGCTGGGCGAGGGACTGCGGGCGCCGGCCGGTATCGGCAACGTCCGTGTCCGCCCGGCCGGTTCGGCCCACACCTACGTGGAATTCCACGCCGCGCAGGGCGTCGCCGTCCTCGCATTCCCCACCGCGGACCTGACCCGCTTCCTGGCCCGTACGCCACACGGTCGTCGCCGCGGGCGAGGAGACCGTGGGGGCTGAGCTGGACCACGGGCTGGTGGCGCTGTACGGGGGGCGGGTGTGATCCCGCAGCGGCTTTCGGGCCGGTGCGCTGTCGGCCGACCCGGATGTCGTGAGCCGGGTGACGGAGATGAGTGGTCCGAACTCCACCTCACGGACTCCGTCCGGAAGGCCTTCGTTTCCGCAGTTCAGCCCGGGGCTTGAGCCTCGGGCTTCGAGCTCCTCCATGGTTTTTTCTGGGTTCTGGGCTGGGTGAAATCCAAGCCAACCAACCAAGTCTGAACGTAAGTTGAGGCGTCCTAACTCGAAAGAGTGACGTTCCGTGATCGGATTGCGTCGGAAAGTAAAACCGCTCTAGGTTCGCGGCAAACAAGCAAATAGTTCGGCCCCGGTCGGTGCACCAACACCGGCTCCGGGGCCTGACCTACGGATCGAAAAGGACTCGATCGTGGCTTACTCGCAGCTTAGCCCTGCCCTGCCGTCCCCGTCCCACCCCATGGCCAAAACGGGTTACGGAAAACGTCCCGCAGGTGACGAACACCCGCACGCCGACGCGGACTTCGCACACCTGAGCCCCCGTGACCGCGAGATCGCCGTCTTCGTCGAGCATCTCGAAGAGGGCCACGCGATGGGCTACAAGGCGATCGCCGCGGCCCACCCGGTCTACGGCCAGCAGGCCGTCCGCAGCTCGCTGGGCCGCATCACCCTCGCCGGCCACCTGCGTTGGATCAAGGAACACATCACCGTCGATGACGACTCCATGCGGTGGGTGACGCGTACGTACTGGTCGCGTACCCGCAGGTCCACCGAGTGGTGGGAGGACTTCGCCCGGGAGCGGCACGGCAAGGACGTGACCGAGCACCACGTGCCAGGGCTCGCACGGGTCGAGGACGCCAAGGAGCGGGCCCCGGAGGCCGAGCAGCTCGAACCCGAAGAGTCCGCCGCCGAACAGCCCAGCGTCGCCTACCTCACCCTCGCCGAACTCCGCGCCGCCGACTCCCGCATGCCGCTCTCCGACGGCGATTGCCGTTCCCTCGAACCCCTCGCAGCCGAGTGGCTGTCACTCGGCGCGACGCCACACGACATCACCAGGGCCCTGACCGGCGGGCTGCCGTCCACGGTCGACAACCCGGGCGGATTCGCCCGCCAACGATTGGAGAGCAAGATGCCCCCGAAGAAGGCGAAGATCCGCCAGAAGGCCGCCCGGCGTGCCCGCGTCAGCCGCGTGATCATGGCGTGCGGTCTGTGCGACGCGGACGAGCGGACCACGGAGATCGTGAGCGGGCTGTGCCGCGAGTGCATCGAGCTGATCGAGGCGGAGGGCCCGGCCTACGGAGCCGTCCCGGACACCTTCCTCCCGGGCCCGCGTGCCGGGGCTGGTCTCCCCGGCGCCGACGAGGTCATCGACGTCACCGATCGCGTCGATGCCCTCCGCCGCGCGGCGGGGCTGCGGTGAGCGTGCAGGAGGCGCCGGTCGGGGCACCATGGAGTCGAGGAGGCGACGCCATGACCCCCAGGACCGAGCAGCAGCCCCAGATGTCCGTCGAGGAGTTCGAGCAATTGGAACGCCATGCCCCGGAGACAGTGTGGCTGGAGTTCATCAATGGGAGGGTGCAGGTCAAGCCCGTGCCGGACGGCAACCACAGCGAGATCTACATGTGGCTTCTGGAACGGTGCATGCAGTTGCGCCCGGACCTGCGGCTTCATCCAGAGCGAGGACTCAAGACCGAGGCCTACCGAAGGGGGCGTGCTCGCGCGGACGGAGTGCTGGTGCCGAAGGGCAGCCTCAAGGGGCAGGGCGAGTGGTCGGAGGCCGATGGCGTGTTGATGGCTGTCGAGATCACCTCGCATGACTCCGACACCAACCAGCGCGACCGAGTCGAGAAGCCCGACGGCTATGCCGCCGCAGGTATCCCCGTATATCTCCTCATCGACCGTGACGACTGCTCGGTCGTGGTCTTCAACCAGCCCGAGGACGGCAGGTACCGGCGTGAGGAGAAGCTGCCGTTCGGTGCCACGGTCAAGCTCCCTGAGCCAGTCGGCTTCGCCCTCGACACCGAACCGCTGAAGGAGTTCTCGGACTGATCACAGCCCCCAGAGCCCCTTCCCGACAGCTGTGATCCCGCCCGTCAGGGCAAGCAGCAGCACCAGCAGGCGGGCCCGCTTCTCCGGTATGCGGGAGGCGAGCCCCCTGCCGATCACTCCGCCCGCCCCCATCGCCGCGCATACCAGAAACCACTGCGTCCCGGTCAGCTCGGGCACCCCGTTCGACGCCACGGAGAACGCGTTCACGATGACGCCGTAGAACATCGCGTTGGGGACGAACTCCCGTACCGTCCAGCCCGCGTTGACGGCGTAGAGGGAGAACGGCGGGCCGCCCACCCCGGCCGCGGAGTTCATGAACCCGCCCGCCGCGCCCGCGAACAGGGCCCCCCGGGTGCCGCGCAGAGCGGCCACCCGCGCGCCCCGCATGACGAGCAGGACGGCCACCGTCACCAGACCGCCCATGACCAACAGGAGCCACGGTTCAGGGAGTTGGCGGGTCATCCAGGTGCCCGCCGGGACCGTGCAGGCCGCTGCCAGGCAGAAGGGGAGCATCGCCCGGGGTCGTACCAGGCGCCATCCGCGCGCCAACCCCACACAACAGATCACCCCGGCCGCACAGTTGGCGAGGACGACCCCCTCCGCGGGGCCGAGCAGCAGTACCAGCGCGGGCACGGCGACCAGGGCGAAGCCCATCCCCGTGAGCCACTGCACGCAGGAGCCGAGCAGCACAATTCCCGCCAGGAGCACGTTTCCCGCCATGGTCATGGTGTACCGCACCACACCCCCGATCACAGCGACCGGGTGGGCACAGCACGGGAATTGGGCGTTTGCTGTCTCTGCGCTGTATCTCGGCTGCACGGGCCCTAACCAGCGCGGAGAGAGGCTGGAGTCAGTTCACGGCACAGCCCCTCACCGCACTGGAGACAGCGATGACCCGTCGTTCCATGAACAAGCGCGTAGCCATCGTCACCGCCACCGTGATCGTCGCCGTGGGAACCGTCGGCACCGTCGCGGCCACCGCGGGCACGCACACGGCGAAGAAGGCCAGCAGGACGCAGATCGCCAGCCTGTTCGACACCTGGAACGCGGCCCTGAAGACCGGTGACGCCGACAAGGTGGTGGACCTCTACGCGAGCGACGCGGTGCTGCTGCCCACCGTCTCCAACAAGGTCAGAACCACCCATGCCGAGATCGTCGACTACTTCGAGCACTTCCTGGAGAACAAGCCGGTCGGCAAGAAGGTCCAGACGGTCGTCGACGTCCTCGACAACGACTCCGCGATCGACACCGGCGTCTACGAGTTCACCCTCACCGACCCGGACACCGGCGCCAAGCGCGTCGTCAAGGCCCGCTACACCTACGCGTACGAGAAGCGGGACGGCGCGTGGAAGATCGTCAACCACCACTCCTCGGCGATGCCCGAAGGCTGATCCCCACCTTCAGCCCGCCCCCCGGCGCGTCCGCCAGCGTCACGGTTCCGCCGTCGTCGGTCACCAACTGCCTGACTATGGCGAGGCCGAGGCCGGAGCCGGAACGCCCGGTCAGGCCCTGGCCGCGCCAGAAGCGGTCGAAGGCGCGGGACTTGTCGGCATCGGACATGCCGGGCCCCTCGTCCCGTACCGACAGCACCACCGTGTCCGCCCGGGACTCGATCTCGACGGTGATCTGTCCGCCGTCCGGCGAGACCTCCAGGGCGTTCGAGAGCACGTTGTCCAGCACCTGGTCCAGATGACCTGGGCTGGCCAGCACAGACGGCCGGTCGTCGACACCACTCCCCCTGAGCGCGACGGTGACTCCGCGCTCGTCGGCGGCCGGCCTCCACAGCGTCAGCCGTTCCTCCACGATGTCCCTCAGCACCAGCGGTTCCGCGGCGGTCACCTTGGCCTCGGCCCGCGCGAGCACCAGCAGGCCGTTGACCAGGCGGCTCATCCGGACCACCTCCGCGGTCGCCTGCTCCACGTCCTCCCGGACGAACTCGTCGTCCACCCCGTCCGCGATGTTGTCCAGCGACAGGCGCAACGCGGTGAGCGGGGTGCGGAGCTGGTGCGAGGCGTCCGCCACGAAGATGCGCTGCGAGGCCACCAGTGTGTCCAGACGCTCCGCGCCCTGGTTCAGGGTGCGGGCCAGCGTCTGCGTCTCGGGCGGGCCCGTGACCGGGGAGCGCGCGGTCAGGTCGCCGTCGCTGAACTTGCTGGCCATGGAGTTGAGTTCGCGCAGGGGAGCGGTGATCCTGCGGGCCGCGAAGGCGCCGATCGCGGCGGCCGCAGCGAGGACCAGCACGGCGAGAGCGGCCCGGAAGCCCCAGATCTGCCAGAGCCGTCTGGTCATGTCCGAGGTCGAGTAGACGATCCGTACGGTCGCGTCGTCCTTCGCGGGGACGGTGACCGTCAGATGCCTGCCCCAGACGAAGTCGGAGCCCCAGTCGGTCGTCGACTCGTTCTTCTCCACGGCCCGCTTCAGCGCCGCGTCCGCGACGGGAACCGGCAGCTTCGGGTCGCAGTGCGCGGTGGGGGTCGCCTGGACGTCGCCGTACGCCGTGGCCACCTCGGTCAGGGCCTCGCACGAGGTGCTGGTGCCGTTGCTCAGCAGCAGCGCCATGGTGTTCGCCTCGCGCAGGACCGACTGCCTGGTGTCGTCCCGCAGCTGCTTGGTCAGCGTGAAGGCGACCGGGACGGTGAACAGGAAGATGGCCACCGCGACCAGCAGGATGTAACTCCGGATGAGCTGCCGGTTCATGAGGCCCCGGCGTCCTCGGCGATCTCCAGGCGGAAGCCCACGCCCCGGACCGCCTCGATGACGACCGCGCCGGCGAGCTTGCGCCGCAGCGCCGCCACATGCACGTCCAGCGTCTTGGTCGGCCCGAACCAGTTCGCGTCCCAGACCGCCTCCATGATCTGCTCGCGCGACATCAGCGCGCCCGGCTCCTCGGTGAGGAAGGCCAGCAGGTCGTACTCCTTGGGCGCCAGCGGCACCTCCTCGCCGTCGAGACGGACCCGGGCGGCCTTGCGGTCGATGCTCAGACGGGAGCCGTAGGTGTCGGGGCCCGCCGCGGCTTCGGTACGGGGCCGCGCGCGCCGCATCACGGCCCGTATCCGCGCGATGACCTCCCGGACCCCGAACGGCTTGGTCACGTAGTCGTCGGCGCCGAGCTCCAGGCCGACCACCCGGTCCGTCTCGTCGCTGCGCGCGCTGATCACGATGATCGGCACGTCACCGCGCTCGCGCAGCACCTTGCACACGTCGAGGCCGTCGGTGTCGGGCAGGCCGAGGTCGAGGAGGACGACGTCGTAGGGGCCCTGGTGGCCGAGTGCGGCCGCGCCGGTGGAGACCCACTCGACCTCGAACCCGTACCGGATCAGGCCTCGCCTCAGGGACTGGGCGACCGGCTCATCGTCTTCCACCAGGAGTACGCGCACAGCCGCACCCTAATCCTTGAAACTTAATTCACTGTTGTCACAGGGCTCCCACACGGCCATGTGACGCGGTGCACTTTTCCCGAGGTCCGCGAATGGGCATGCGCTGACCTGGGCGTCCGAATCTCACGATGCGATACCGCGGGGGTGGATTTCGGGCGCTCGTTAAACTGAGCCGACACACACGGACTGAGCGAGGAGCGCACGTGGGCCTTGTCGTGCAGAAGTACGGAGGCTCCTCCGTAGCCGATGCCGAAGGCATCAAGCGCGTCGCCAAGCGAATCGTCGAAGCGAAGAAGAACGGCCACCAGGTGGTCGTCGTCGTTTCCGCGATGGGCGACACGACGGACGAGCTGATCGATCTCGCCGAGCAGGTATCTCCCATGCCTGCCGGGCGTGAGTTCGACATGCTGCTGACCGCCGGGGAGCGTATCTCCATGGCGCTGCTGGCCATGGCGATCAAAAACCTGGGCCACGAGGCCCAGTCCTTCACCGGCAGCCAGGCCGGCGTCATCACCGACTCGGTCCACAACAAAGCCCGGATCATCGACGTCACGCCGGGCCGTATCCGTACGGCCCTCGACGAGGGCAACATCGCCATCGTCGCCGGCTTCCAGGGCGTCAGCCAGGACAAGAAGGACATCACCACGCTCGGGCGCGGTGGCTCCGACACCACCGCCGTGGCGCTCGCCGCCGCCCTCGACGCCGAGGTGTGCGAGATCTACACCGACGTGGACGGCGTGTTCACCGCCGACCCGCGGGTGGTGAAGAAGGCGAAGAAGATCGACTGGATCTCCTTCGAGGACATGCTGGAGCTCGCCGCCTCGGGCTCGAAGGTGCTGCTCCACCGCTGTGTGGAGTACGCCCGTCGCTACAACATCCCGATCCACGTCCGGTCGTCCTTCAGCGGGCTGCAGGGCACGTGGGTGAGCAGTGAGCCGATCGAGCAAGGGGACAAGCAGGTGGAGCAGGCCATCATCTCCGGTGTCGCGCACGACACCTCCGAGGCCAAGGTCACGGTCGTCGGCGTGCCGGACAAGCCGGGTGAGGCCGCGGTGATCTTC
Source organism: Streptomyces sp. SLBN-8D4 (assembly GCF_049739545.1). NCBI lineage: Bacteria > Bacillati > Actinomycetota > Actinomycetes > Kitasatosporales > Streptomycetaceae > Streptomyces > Streptomyces sp. SLBN-8D4. Next base: position 4,514,981 of record NZ_JBMGQC010000001.1, on the reverse strand, counting down.
CGCACCATCGCGGACGCCGAGATCAACATCGACATGATCGTGCAGAACGTCTCCGCCGCCTCCACCGGGCTGACGGACATCTCGTTCACGCTCCCCAAGGCCGAGGGCCGCAAGGCCATCGACGCCCTGGAGAAGAACAAGTCCGGCATCGGCTTCGACTCGCTGCGCTACGACGACCAGATCGGCAAGATCTCGCTCGTGGGCGCGGGCATGAAGACGAACCCGGGTGTCACGGCCGACTTCTTCACCGCCCTGTCCGACGCCGGCGTGAACATCGAGCTGATCTCGACCTCCGAGATCCGCATCTCGGTCGTCACCCGCGCCGACGACGTGGCCGAGGCCGTGCGCGCCGTGCACAGCGCCTTCGGGCTCGACTCCGACAGCGACGAGGCCGTGGTCTACGGAGGCACCGGCCGATGACCGTACGTCCGACGCTCGCGGTCGTAGGCGCGACCGGGGCCGTCGGCACGGTCATGCTCCAGATCCTGTCCCAGCACGCGGACATCTGGGGCGAGATCCGACTGATCGCCTCCCCGCGCTCGGCCGGCCGCAAGCTGGCCGTGCGCGGGGAGCAGGTCGAGGTCGTGGCCCTGTCGGAGGAGGCCTTCGACGGGGTCGACGTCGCCATGTTCGACGTACCGGACGAGGTGGCCGCGCAGTGGGCGCCGGTCGCCGCCGCGCGCGGTGCCGTCGTCGTGGACAACTCCGGCGCCTTCCGGATGGACCCGGACGTGCCCCTGGTGGTGCCCGAGGTCAATCCGCACGCGGCCCGGATGCGACCGCGCGGGATCATCGCCAACCCCAACTGCACGACCCTCTCCATGATCGTGGCCCTGGGCGCGCTGCACGCCGAGTTCGGGCTGCGGGAGCTGGTGGTCTCCTCGTACCAGGCGGTGAGCGGCGCGGGCCGGGCCGGCGTCGAGACCCTGAGGCGGCAGCTGTCCATGGTCGCGGGCACCGAGCTCGGCACGCACCCAGGTGACGTACGGCGGGCCGTCGGCGACCACACCGGGCCCTTCCCGGAGCCCGTCGCCCTCAACGTCGTACCGTGGGCCGGTTCCCTGCGCGAGGACGGGTGGTCCTCGGAGGAGATGAAGGTGCGGGACGAGTCCCGCAAGATCCTGGGCCTGCCCACGCTGCCGGTCGCCGTGACCTGTGTGCGGGTCCCGGTGGTCACCGTGCACTCCCTCACCGTCCACGCCCGCTTCGAGGGCGAGGTCACCGTCCGCAAGGCGCGCGAGATCATCGCGACCGCCCCCGGGGTCGTCCTCTTCGACGATCCGGCGGCCGGGGAGTTCCCCACCCCCGCCGACGTCGTCGGCACCGATCCCACCTGGGTGGGGCGGGTCCGGCGGGCCCTCGACGACCCCACCGCGCTCGAACTCTTCGTGTGCGGGGACAACCTGCGCAAGGGGGCCGCGCTCAACACCGCGCAGATCGCGGAGCTCGTCGCCGCCGAGTTCGGGTGACGTTCGTCCGCCGCCGGATCTGTCGTACGCAGTTGTGCGTACCGGAAAAGTCCTGGCCATGGCCGGAACCCTTTGTAGGATCTGTGTGCGACATGTGGTGCGACCAATAGTCCGTACCACTTGATCCCGGCGCCTGGACGTCCGAAGATTTCCCTCCCCGCTCTCCGCAACCGTGCGAAGGGCGGGGAGCGTCTTTGCGAACGCCCTTTCAGGGGTGCGGGGATGCTTGCGAGGCGTGGGGACGCCTCGGCCATTCAGGACACAGGGGAAGAGCGGGTAGGCATGAGCGCGTTTGACGCACGGTCAGTTGTGCTGCCTGAGAGAAGATGGACGGTCGCGTACAACCCTCACCGGGGTGAGTGTGTCCAACTGTCGTGGCTCAGGTACTCGACTTCCCTGCCGCGCCGAGCGGCGCGGCTGTCCTCCGGCCCCGCAGGCGCGGGGCGCCCGGTGGCATGCCGGTGATCGCGCCCATGCCCGCAGCGCGGCCCGCCCGCATACCCAGTCAGCGTGACGGAGCCGAGTACGCCGAGGACACCGCGGCAGCCGGAACCACCGTCGACCACCTCACCGAGACCTACCGGGCGCACTACCGCTCCCTGCTGGGTCTCGCAGCCCTTCTGCTCGACGACACCGCCTCCTGCGAGGACGTCGTCCAGGAGGCGTTCATCCGCGTCCACTCGGCGCGCAAACGCGTCCGCGACCCGGAGAAGACGCTCGCGTACCTGCGCCAGACGGTCGTCAACCTCTCCCGCTCGGCCCTGCGCCGGCGCATCCTCGGACTCAAGCTGCTGTCCAAGCCGATGCCCGACATGGCGAGCGCCGAGGAGGGGGCCTACGACCAGCTGGAGCGCGACTCGCTCATCAAGGCCATGAAGGGCCTGCAGCGCCGCCAGCGCGAGGTCCTGGTCCTGCGCTACTTCGCGGACATGACCGAGGCCCAGGTCGCCGATACGCTCGGCATCTCGCTGGGCTCGGTGAAGGCGTACGGCTCCCGCGGGATCGCCGCCCTGCGGGTCGCGATGGAGGAGCCGGTGTGAGCGGCGAGGGTGATTCCGAGGGACGGCGCCACGAGCCTTACGCGTGGCATGAGCCGACCGGGGAAGGCGAGCACGAGCCGACCTGGGCGGCGCGGCAAGAGCACGAGCAATCGCACGCTGGGAACGGAACTGTGAATCAGGGCCCCGACGATCTGAGCTCCACGGGGGAGTTCGACTCGGACGAGCTGGCACTGCGACGACTGCTGCACCAGGCGGTCCAGGAGATGGAGCCGCGCGACGGCACCCTGGACCTTCTGCGCAAGGCGGTGCCCGCACGACGGGCACGCAAGCGGCAGGCCGTCGTCGGCATGGCGGCCGCGGCCCTCTTCTTCGGGACCGCGATCCCCGCCGTCGTGCACGTCTCCTCCACCGGCACCAGCGCCAACACCTCCAACGCCGGACACACCTCCCAGATGCAGGGCGGCGCGGGCCAGGGCAAGCAGGAGAACGGCGGCGAGTCCACCTCCGGCGGCTCCGCGGGCAAGACCGAGGACAAGGGCAAGGGCGGCTCGAAGGACCAGGACAAGGGCAGGACCGCGGGCGCGAGCACCGGCGCGAGCAGCGGCACCGACCCGTCGGCCACGACCTCCACGAGCGCCGCGGTCTGTACGGCCGCCCAGCTCGGCACCCCCACGGCGAGCACCGCCGTGCCCGACGCCTCCGGGACGGTCTACGGCACGTTCCACGTCACCAACGGCTCCATCGCCGCCTGTACGGTCACGGGGCCCGGCATCGTGACGACGAGCGCGCAGGGCGCGGCCGACAGCAGCAAGGTCGGCGCGCTCCGGCACGTGTCCGGTGACGCGGCCTCGGCCGGGCTGCCCGACCCGTCCCAGGAGGTCTCCCAGCTGGTGCTCCAGCCGGGCTCCTCCTACGACGTGAAGTTCGCCTGGGTGCCGTCCGAGACCTGTCCCACCTCGGAACCCTCGACCGACCCCAGCCCCGATCCCTCGACCTCCCCGGACACCTCCACCAGCGAGGGCTCCTCCACCGGCGGCGACACAGGCACCTCCACCCAGCTCCTCACGGAGGGCGGCACCCTCGACGGCAGCGTCCTGGTGACGAACACGGCGGAGGGCGGCGGACCGTCGGTGTCCACGACCGTGTCCAACGCGTGCGCGGGAGTCGTGTACTGGACGGGCGTGCTCCCGTCGTCGTGAGGGGCGGCGCGGGCCCGGCGTGAACGGGGCCCGGCGTGAACGGGCCTCGACGACGGGCGAAGGGCGTCGGGGACGTCCGGGTTCAGGCGGTCGCCGTCTCCTGGGGCTGCTCCTCGGACCGCTGCCCGTCGTCGTCCGGGACGATCCCCAGCTCCGCGTCCCGGATGAACTCCGCCTCGCGGCGCACCAGACGGAACCACATGAAGACCACGAACCCGGCGAAGACGAACCACTCGCCGGTGTAGCCGAGGTTCTGGAAGGCCTTGAGGTCCAGCCCGCTGTTCGCGGGCGCCGTCGCGGGCACCGCCTTCATCCCGGAGTCACCGGTGTTGAGGGTGACCCACGCGTCGTACACCTCGTACGGCACCAGGTTGATCAGGGAGGCCGCGCTGATCGCCGAGGTCTGCCCGGCCGGAAGCCCGCCCCGCGCACTGACGCCGTTGTCCCCCGGGGTCTCCGACGCCTGGAGCGCACCGGTGACGGTGACCTCGCCCTTCGGCGCGGCCGGGACCTTCGCCGGGTCGGGGGTGCCCGGCAGCCAGCCCCGCACCACCGGCAGGGCCTTGCCGCCGTCGGTGCGCAGCAGCGTCAGGACGTAATAGCCCTCACGGTCGTCCACCTGCCGGTCGGGGACGAGCAGCTGCTTGTCGTAGCGGCCGCTCGCGGTGACCTGCTTGCCGGAGGTCGTCTTGTCCACCGGCAGCAGCTCGGCCAGTGGCCGCGCGGCCTCCCGCTCGTCGGTGACGACCGCCTGCTTCGCGTCCCGGCTCTCCGTCATCCGGTCCTCGAACCGGCTCAGCTGCCACGACCCCATGAAGACGCAGAACGGGATGGCGAGCAGCACGAAGACGTTGATGCCAAACCAGCGAGGTGTCAGCAGAAACCGGTACACACTCCCACGGTACGGGGCCGCTCCGGGGCGCCGGGGCGCGGGGTCAGTACCGCTCGGTGAGGTGGTCGCGGCCCGCCGGGGGCTCGTACGGCTCCGGCCAGAAGTCGGTGACGGTGGCTATACGGCCGCTGTCGTCACCGGTGAAGAACGAGATGCCGTACATCTCCTCCAGACCCACCGTGACGTGCACCCAGGTGACCACCTGGCCCGGCTCGGCGACGATCCGCTCCGTCCGCAGGTGCCAGTCGCCCGGGTACTCGCGGTTGAACTCGACGTACCGCTTCCGTCCGCTGACGCGCTCGCGGGTCTGCGGCAGGGTGTAGACGACGTCCTCGGCCAGGGTGTCCGCGAAGGTGGTCCAGTCGCGGGCCTCGGCGAGGGCCCAGAAACGCTCCACGGTCTCGCGCAGATCGGTCATGGGGACGAGTCTGCACCCCGCCACTGACAACGGGCCCTGGACGGCCTTTCCGACCTGGTCGCACCGGGTTCGGGTAAGCGGCTGGTAGAAGTTTTCCACAGGCTGGGGACCTCGTCTGCGGATTGTCTGTGAGGGCAGGCAGTATGGGGTCATGACTGAGAGCAACGGGTCCGCCGCGGCCGAGCGGAACAACGAGATGCCGGACTGGGAGAAGCGCTTCCGGGCGCCCCGGGTGTCGCTGCCCGACTGGGCGGAGGACGCCCCCGACCGCTCCCTGTTCGTCTCCAACGCCACGGGGACGTACGAGCTGTACGCCTGGGACCGGGCCACCGGCGTCCAGCGGCAGGTCACGGACCGGCCCAACGGCACCACGGACGGCGTGCTCTCCCCGGACGGCGCGTGGATCTGGTGGTTCGACGACAAGGACGGCGACGAGTTCGGCGTCTGGCGCCGCCAGCCCTTCGAGGGCGGCGCGGACGAGCTCGCCGCGCCGGGCCTGGACGCCTCCTACCCGGCGGGCGTGGCCCTGGGCCGGGACGGCCGTACGGCGGTCGTGGGCCGCTCCACCGACGACGAGGGCACCTCCCTCCACCTCGTGCGCACCGGCGAGGAGCCGGTGGAGATCTACCGGCACCGTGAGTCGGCCGGCGTCGGCGACCTCTCCCACGACGGCTCGCTGATCGCGATCGAGCACACCGAGCACGGCGACGCGATGCACTCGGCGCTGCGCGTGGTGCGCCCCGACGGCAGAGCGGTCGCCGAGCTCGACGACACCCGGGGCGGCACCGAGGAGCTGGGCCTGGAGGTCCTGGGCTTCGCCCCGGTCGACGGCGACACCCGGCTGCTCATCGGTCATCAGCGGCGGGGCCGTTGGGAGCCGCTGGTGTGGGACGTGGCCACGGGCGAGGAGACCGACCTCGCCCTGGACCTGCCCGGTGACGTGGGCGCCGAGTGGTACCCGGACGGCACGGGCCTGCTCATCGCGCACAGCTTCGAGGCCCGCAGCGAGCTCTTCCGGTACGACCTGGACAGCGGCAAGCTGGAGAAGGTCCCGACCCCGCCCGGATCGGTCTCCGGGGCGACGGCCCGCCCCGACGGCAGCGTGGAGTACCTGTGGTCCTCGGCCGCCGAGCCGTCGGCGGTGCGCTCGACGACGGGCGAGGTGGTCCTGGACCCGCCGGGTCTGAAGTCCCCCGGTTCGGTGCCGGTCGAGGACGTGTGGGTGGACGGCCCGGGCGGCCGGATCCACGCCCTGGTCCAGAAGCCGGCGGGGACCACGGGACCGCTGCCGACGGTCTTCGACATCCACGGCGGCCCGACCTGGCACGACAGCGACTCGTTTGCGGCGGGTCCGGCGGCGTGGGTGGACCACGGGTACGCGGTCGTCCGGGTCAACTACCGCGGCTCCACGGGGTACGGGCGCGAGTGGACCGACGCGCTGAAGCACCGGGTCGGCCTGATCGAGCTGGAGGACATCGCGGCGGTGCGGGAATGGGCGGTCACGTCCGGTCTCGCCGACCCCGGCCGTCTGATCCTCACGGGCGGTTCCTGGGGCGGTTATCTCACGCTCCTCGGCCTGGGCACCCAGCCGGACGCGTGGGCCCTCGGGATCGCGGCGGTGCCCGTCGCCGACTACGTCACGGCGTACCACGACGAGATGGAAGCGCTGAAGGCGATGGACCGGACACTGCTGGGCGGTACGCCGGAGGAGGTGCCGGAGCGCTTCGAGGCATCGTCGCCCTTGACGTACGTGGACCAGGTGAAGGCCCCGGTGTACATCTCGGCGGGCGTCAACGACCCGCGGTGCCCCATCCGCCAGGTCGACAACTACGTGAAGCGGCTGGAGTCGAGGGGCGCGGTGCACGAGGTGTACCGGTACGACGCGGGTCACGGCTCGCTGGTGGTGGACGAGCGGATCAAGCAGGTGAAGCTGGAACTGGACTTCGCGGAGAGGCACTTGGGGTAGAGGGGAGCGTGGTCGGGTGCGGGTTCGCGGGGGCCGGTCGCGTCCGCGGCGGGGCCGCACAGTGAGGCAGCCCCGCGCCCCGGCGCCCCTAACCGCGTGACCCGGTCCTGCGGCCGAGGAGTTCCGCCAGTCCCCGCCTGGTCGCCGCCAGCAGCACGCGGTCCGTGTCGCGCAGGACGTACGTGTCCGGCAGGTCCCACACCAGGGCGGAGTTCCCGCCGGTCGCCGTCTCCAGGGCCAGCACCCGCCAAAAGCCTGCCCGGAACGCCTCCCCGACTGTTTTCCCCTCCAGTTGGGGGTGTCCGCCCACGTCCACCGCCGCGAACAGCAGCACCCGCCGCTCGACCGGGAAGGCCCCCAGGATCTGGCGGCCCATCATCGCCCCGGCGAAGGCGGGAGCCGCCAGGTGGGAGACACTTCGGCTGCGGGTGGAGGCCCGGGGGTGGGCGGCCCTCAGGGTCCGGTACACCGCCGTGGCGAAGTCGTCGTCGTACAGCCGCAGCACCACCCGCAGGTCGGGGTGGACGGCCCGGGCGTACAGCACGGCCTCCAGGTTCGTCGTGTCCGCGCTGGTCACCGCGAGCAGTGCGTGAGCGCGGTGGATCTTGGCGGCCTCCAGGACCCCCTCCTGGGTGACGTCCCCGAGCACCACCGGCACCCGCAGCCGCCGCGCCGTGGCGAGTCCGCGGGCCTCGGGGTCGGACTCGACGCACACCACGGGGATGTTCAGCTCCCGCAGCCGGGTCAGCACCCGGGTGCCGATCTTGCCGAGCCCGAGCAGCACGACATGGCCGCCGAGGCCCCGGGGCGGTTTGCGCAGGGAGGACGTGGTGCGGAAGGTGCCGAGGGCCTCCAGGACCGCCGCGAGGAGCACCGGCAGGAGCAGCAGTCCGGCGAGTCCGGAAAGGAGTTGGAGGATCTGCCGTCCGACGGACTGGCCGATCGCGGGGTCGTCGATCGCGAACAGGTCGAGCAGGGTCAGATAGAAGGCGCGCAGCGGATGGATCCCGGTCACCAGCCACAGTGCGACGGCGAGCGCGACCACGCACCCCACCATCCCGGCCAGCGACCACCGCAGCCGCCGCGAGAACAGCGAGGCGAACCAGGGCATCACCCCCCGCCCGTCGGGCAGCGCGGGCCCGGCGTACGACACCTGCTCCAGCACGACGGTCGTACGTCCGCCGCCGTCCCGTACCGCCGCCGCGTCCGGCAGCAGGGTCGGGCCCTGGTCGCCGCCGAGCCCGGCGCTGTCGGTCGGCGAGAGCAGGGCGAGCGTGGCAAGACCCGGAGCGGCGCTCACCCCGGCCCCGGCGGGCGGCCGTTCGACTGCCCGCAGCAGCAGGCCGCCGGTCTGGAGGACCTTGCTGGTGCCGGTGAGGGCGGTGGCGGCCAGTGCGGGCGCGGCGGTGTCGGCGTCGGAGAGCACGGTCGTGGAGGCGTCGAAGCCGGTCCCGTCGGCCGGGCCGCCGGTGGCCAACGTGGCGGCCTGGTCGAGGAGTTCCTCGATGTGCTGGCCCAGGCGCCGGTTGTAGAGCCGCAGGACGAGCCGCAGCCGGGGGTTGAGACGGCGGGCGGTGAGGGCGGCGCGGATGTTGGTCTCGTCGTCGTCGTACACGAGCGCGAGGGCGTCCGCGCGTTCCACGCCCGCCCCGGCGAGGGCCGCCTCGTTGGGCTCGGCGGCCTCCATCAGCCGTATGCCGTTCGGGGGTTCACCGGCGGCGGTGACAGCGCCGTTGCCGTTGCCGTTGCCGGTCAGGCCGGCGGCCGCGGTCACCACCCGGTCGAGCAGCGCGGACGCGGACCGGGCCCGCACCACCACCGGCGGCCGTACGGTCCGTTCGGAGGCCGGGACGACGAGCGTGACCTGCTCGCCGTAGACACCTCTGAGCTCGGCCGCCAGCCGGTGCGCGAGGCCGTCGTCCCCGCACACCACCATGTGCGCGGCCGCGTCGCCCGGCGGCCCGGGACTCTGGTTCGGAAGGCTCCCCACGAGGGAGAAGACTGCCTCACCGGGACGGATGTCGCCACGTGCGGCAGGTGAGGAGACCCTCCGTCAAGAAATCCCCAAACCGTCGCGCACACTGAGCAATCGGACGTTCTCTGCCGTACGCACGGACAGGGAAACCAGCACCCCACCTCCGGAGGGACCCCGGCCGTGTCCGTCACCAAAGCACCCCCGCCCACGCGGGACACCGGCGAGGACCCGCGCCCGGCACCGCGGGTCGAGGCCGACCGGCGGCTGAACTCCCCCCTCGTGCTGACCCTGCTGATGCTGCTGGTGGTGCTGCTCCAGGGGCCGATCCGCGGGGCGCTGGGCGCGCCGGTCATGCAGAGCTGGATGACGGTGTTCGTCGCCGTGCTCGTCCAGGCGCTGCCCTTCCTGGTGCTCGGGGTGCTGCTGTCGGCGGCGATAGCGGTGTTCGTGCCGCCGTCGTTCTTCGCCCGCGCCCTGCCGAAGAACCCGGCCCTCGCGGTGCCGGTGGCCGGGGTGGCGGGCGCGGTGCTGCCGGGCTGCGAGTGCGCGTCCGTGCCGGTGGCCGGAGCGCTGGTCCGCAGGGGTGTCACCCCGGCCGCGGCCCTCGCCTTCCTGCTCTCCGCCCCGGCGATCAACCCGATCGTGCTGACGGCGACCGCGGTGGCCTTCCCGCGCGATCCCGAGATGGTGGTGGCCCGGCTGGTCGCGAGCCTGCTGGTGGCGTGCGCGATGGGCTGGCTGTGGCTGCGCCTCGGCCGCACCGACCTGCTGAAACCGCCGGCCCGTCATGAGTACGAGGGGCAGGGCAGGGGCGCCGCGTTCTGGGGCTCGGTCCGGCACGACGTGATGCACGCGGGCGGCTTCCTGGTCGTGGGCGCCATGGCGGCGGCGACCCTGAAGTCCGTCGTCCCGCAGTCGTGGTTGCGTACGGCGGCGGAGAACCCGGTGATCGCCGTGCTCGCGCTCGCCGCCCTCGCCGTGGTGCTGTCGATCTGCTCGGAGGCGGACGCGTTCGTGGCCGCCTCGCTCACCCAGTTCTCGCTGACCGCGCGGCTGACCTTCCTGGTCGTCGGCCCGATGATCGACCTCAAGCTGTTCGCGATGCAGACGGGCACCTTCGGACGCGCCTTCGCCCTGCGCTTCGCGCCCGCCACCCTCGCCCTGGCGATCGTGGTGTCGGTTCTGACCGGGTGGGTGATGCTGTGAACCGGCAGGCACAGTCGGCAGTCCTGTTCGTCCTGGGTGCGGCCCTGCTGCACGCGGGCCTCACCGACCTCTACCTCCGTTACGTCAAGGCGGGGCTGCGCCCGCTGGTCCTGGCGGCCGGGGTCGTCCTCATCGCGACGGCGCTGGCGACCGCCTGGTACGAGTGGCGGCACAAGGACCACGGAGAAGGCCACGGAGAAGGCCATGGAGAGGACCACGGGGAAGGTCGCGGAGAGGGCGATGGAGACGGCCACGGAGAAGGTCACGTCCACCGGGAACCCCGCGTCTCCTGGCTCCTCGTCCTCCCCCTCTTCGCCCTGATCCTCGTCGCCCCGCCCGCCCTCGGCTCCTACAGCGCGATGCGGACGGGCACGGCCCTGCAGCAGGCGTACGGCTATCAGAAGCTCCCCGCCGACGGACCCCTGCGGCTCGGTCTCGCCGACTACGCGGGCCGGGCCGTCTACGAGCACGGCCGGGGCCTCGGCGGACGGCAGATCACCATCACCGGGTTCGTCGCCCTGGACCGCTCCGGCGCTCCCTACCTGGTCCGCATGGCCCTCAACTGCTGTGCGGCGGACGCCCAGCCGGTCAAGGTCGGTCTGACCGGGCAGGTCCCGCCGGTTCTCAAGCCGGACGGCTGGCTCCAGGTCACCGGCACCTACACGGCCAAGCGGACCAAGGACTCGGTGAACGGCGGCCCGATCCCGTACCTCCAGGTCACGCGGGCCGAGCCGGTCCCGACGCCGCACGACCCGTACGACGAGACCTGGAACAACTGACACCCAGCCCCTCGGTCGCGTCGCGCCGACCCGTCCGGCCCTTGCCGATGCGGGGGCCTCCCCCTAGCCTGCAATCTGACGACCCATCAGATACCGGGCTAGGGGGCAGGCAATGGCCGTCACCACCGAGAGCGGAACCGGAACGGGACCGGGCACCGGGGACATCCCCAAAGTCATCAGCGTGGACGATCACGTGATCGAGCCGGCGCACCTCTTCGAGACCTGGCTTCCGGCGAAGTACCGGGACAGGGGGCCGAAGCCGCTCACCGCCGGCATCGGGGACCTCGCGTACGTCGGCGGGAAGTACCGGTTCACCACCGATCCGGAGGGCCAGCTCACCGACTGGTGGGAGTACGAGGGCGAGCTCTTCCCGTACAAGCGGATCATCGCGGCCGTCGGCTTCTCGCGGGACGAGATGACCCTCGACGGGATCACCCGCGAGCAGATGCGGCGGGGCTGCTGGGATCCCAAGGCCCGCATCGAGGACATGGAGATGAACCATGTCGAGGCATCCCTGTGCTTCCCCACCTTCCCGCGGTTCTGCGGGCAGACCTTCGCCGAGGCCAAGGACAAGGAGGTCGGGCTCGCCTGTGTGCGCGCCTACAACGACTGGATGGTCGAGGAGTGGTGCGGTGACAGCGGGGGCCGGCTGATCCCGCTGTGCCTGATCCCGCTGTGGGACATCGAGCTCGCGGTCGCGGAGATCCGCCGCAACGCCGAACGGGGCGTACGGGCCGTCACCTTCAGCGAGATCCCCACCCATCTGGGGCTGCCGTCGATCCACTCCGGCTACTGGGACCCGTTCTTCGCCGCGTGCCAGGAGACCGGGACGGTCGTCAACATGCACATCGGCAGCAGCTCGCAGATGCCGGCCGCGTCCCCCGACGCCCCGCCCGCCGTGCAGGCCTCGCTGTCCTTCAACAACGCCATGGCCTCGATGATGGACTTCCTCTTCTCGGGGGTCCTGGTGAGGTTCCCGCGGCTCAAGCTGGCGTACAGTGAGGGCCAGATGGGCTGGATCCCGTACGCCCTGGAACGCGCCGACGACGTCTGGGAGGAGCACCGGGCCTGGGGCGGGGTCAAGGACCTGATCCCGGAGCCGCCGTCGACGTACTACTACCGGCAGATCTTCTGCTGCTTCTTCCGCGACCGGCACGGCATCGAGGCCATCGAGACCGTCGGCGTGGACAACGCGACCTTCGAGACCGACTATCCGCACGTCGACTCGACCTGGCCGCACACCAAGAAGGTCGCCGAGGAGCATGTGGCCGGGCTCCCGGAGGACGTGATCTACAAACTGATGCGGGGCAACGCGATCCGGATGCTGGACCTCGGCTTCGACCGGTAGCGGGGCGGTCCGGTCAGTGGCTCCCGTCGAGGGCGGCCAGCGGTGCCGTCGGGGAGCCGGTCCAGGGTTCGGGAGGCCGCTCGGCCGAGCGCGGGACCGGCCTCCAGCGCGGCCAGGTCAGTTGTGTGCACCGCCCCAGCCCGCGACCTGCTCAGGAACGAAAAGACCCGACCGCTGGCGACGGGGGATGCACCAGCGGTCGGGCTGTGGCCAAGACTAACAAGGCAAATGGAACAGCGGGAGCGGACTGCTCAGCCGGGGGGAGGAGTTGTGATCGGGATCACGTAATGCGCTTTCAGTCGCAGGGAGGATCGTACGAGAGCCGGGGCAGGTACTCCTCCCATTCCTGGCGGGTCAGGACGTTGCCGGTCGTGGCGCAGATGCGGTCGATCGCCTCGTCGACGTCGAGGTCCCACAGCCGGATGGTGTCCGTGCCGCTGGAGATCCCGAGCATGCGGCTGTCGGGGCTGAAGGCCAGGAAGCTGCCGGTCTTGGCGCTGGGGCTCATCGACTGCCCGATGGGGGCGGCCGCGGACGGGTCCGCCACGTCCCAGAGCCGGACCGTGTTGTCGTTGCCGCCGCTGGCCAGCCTCGCGCCGTCGCGGGTGTACGTCAGCGACACGACCGCCTCGGTGTGCCCGGTGAGGGGGGCACCCGTCTGCTCGGCGTGCGCGGGGTCGGCCACGTCCCAGAGCCGGACAGTGTCGTCGTCGCCCCCGCTGGCCAGGGTGCGTCCGTCCGGGCTGAAGACGAGCACGTTGACGGGCCCGGTGTGCCCGGTGAGCGGCTTGCCGAGCAGGGTCGGACGGGCCGGGTCCGTCACCTTCCACAGCCGGATCGTGCCGTCCGCGCTGCTGCTGGCCAGGGTGCGTCCGTCCGGGCTGAAGGTGAGGCCGTCGATGTACCCCCGGTGGCCGGCGATCGGGCCGTGGGAGACCGGGTGGGCCGGGTCGGTGACGTCCCACAGCTGGAGGCTGCGGCTGTCGTAGGCGGTGGCCAGGGTGCGTCCGTCCGGGCTGAACGCCAGCGCGTCCGGGCCCATGAACCGGGAGTGCAGGACGAGCGCCGGAGCGTGCGGGACGGGGTGGACCGGGTCGGTGACGTCCCACAGCTGCACCCTGCCGGTGGTGAGTACCGCGAGAGTGCGGGCGTCGGGGGAGAACAGCACCTGGGAGAACGGGTCGCGCACCACGGGTGTGAACGGCTTGCCCAGGGCCACGGGCCGGGCCGGGTCCGTCACGTTCCACAGCCGGATCCGGCCGTCCCGGCCGGCCGTCGCGAGTACCTTGCCGTCCCGCCGGAACGCCCCGCTGCTGCCCACCAGGTCTCCCGCCGGGAGCGCCCACAGGCGCACCTTGCTGTCGCCGCTGCCGGTCGCGAGCGTACGGCCGTCGGGGCTGAAGCCCAGCGCGTACATCTCACCGCTGCTTCCGGCCAGGGGCTCGCCGACCTGCGAGGGGTACGCCGGGTCGCTCACGTTCCACAGACTCGCCGTGCTGTCCGCGCTGGCGGCGGCGAGCATCCTGCCGTCCGGGCTGAAGGCCACGGACCAGATCGGACCGGTGTGGCCGGTGAGCGGCGAGCCGACCTGACGCGGGTCGGCCGGGTCCCGCACGTCCCACAGCCGGACGGTGTCGTCCGCGCTGCCGCTGGCCAGCTCGGTCCCGTCCGGACTGAAGGCGACCGAGTGCACGAGACCCGTGTGCCCCTTCAGCACCCTGTCGTACGCCCGGGGCCGCCGCACGTCGGTGGTGTTCCACAGGCGGACCGAGTCGTCGTCGCCACCGGCCGCCAGCGTGCGCCCGTCGGGGCTCCACGCCACGGACCGCACGGCGGCACCTGCACCGGTCAGGACGGTCGGCGGCCGCTGCGCGTCGCGCGTGTTCCACAGCCGTACGGTGCGGTCCTCACCGGCGGAGGCCAGCGTGCGCCCGTCCGGGCTGAACGCGATCAGGTAGATGGTCCCGCCATGGCCGGTCAGGGGAGCGCCGAGCGGTTTCGGGTGCCGGGGGTCGGCGAGGTCCCACCGCCGGATCCTCCCGTCGTCCCCGGCACTGGCCAGCGTCCTGCCGTCCGGGCTGAAGACCGCGCTGCTCACCCAGCTCGTGCCGCCGGCGAGGGGTTTGCCCAGCGCCTTGGGGTGCCGGCGGTCGCTGACGTCCCACAGCCGGACGGTCCGGTCGTAGCCGGCGGTCGCGAGGAGCTTTCCGTCCGGGCTGAACGAGGTCAGGTACACGGCACCGGTGTGGCCGGTGAGCGGAGTGGCCAGGGGCGCGTTGACGATGGAGATCAGCCGGGTGTTGGTGCCCTCGTCGTCGGGCCGCAGCCGGTGCGCGACCAGGTCGATCCGGGCGGACAGCGAGGGATCCGCGTACTGGACGCGGTCCGCCTCCGCGACGACCTGCTCGAACACGGCGTCGTTGCGCTGCTGCCAGGCCACCACCGCCGAACCGACGGCCACCATCGCGAGGACGACCAGCGCCGACACCGCGCCCCGGGCGATCAGGACCGTACGCCGGCGCAGCCGGACCGAGGCGGCCAGGAACTCCACCGCGCTGCGGGTCAGATAGGTGTCCCCGGCGGACTTCGCCCAGGTGCGGGCCTGTTCGAGCCGTGATCCCCGGTACAGCAGCGAGGAGTCGCGGTTCGAGCCCTCCCAGGAACGGCCGTCCTCCTCGATGCGCTGGCGCAGCAGATGGTCGCTGCGGTCCTCGTCGATCCACTCGCGCAGCCGCGGCCACGCCGTCAGCAGCGCCTCGTGGGTGATCTCCACGGTCTCCGCGTCCAGCGTCACCAGACGGGCCCGCACCAGCGCTTCGAGCGACTCCTCCGTCTTGGCCGGGTCCGTCGACTCGGCGGCCAGTCGGCGCCGGGTGCCGCGCCTGCGCGTGGCCTGGGTGTCCTCGCCGAGCCGCACCAGGCGCAGCAGCAGCAACCGGGCCGCCGTACGCGCCGCCGGGTCCAGACCGGTCCAGGCCCGCTCGGCGGTCGCCGCCACCGCGCCCTGGATTCCGCCGGCCGCGCGATAGCCCGCCAGGGTCAGCCGGCCCGCCTTGCGGCGCTGCCAGGTCGCGAGCAGGGCGTGCGAGAGCAACGGCAGGACACCCGCGTCATGCGCCCCGCGCGGACCGTCGGCGCTCACCTCGCGCACGATCAGCTCGGCGAGCCCCGGCTCCAGCTCCAGGCCCACGGCCCGGGCCGGACCCGTCACGGCCTCGCGCAGTTCCCCGTCGGTGAGCGGTCCGAGCACCATGTGCCGGTGCTGGAGCGCGTCGGCCAGCTCGGGGTGGTCGAGGCAGCGCTCGTAGAAGTCGGCGCGGATGCCGAGCAGGACCAGGGCGGGCGCGGGCGAGTCCGGGCCGGCGGGCGTGCACGCGGCGTGCAGCAGCCGGACGAACGTACGCCTCGCCGTCTCGTCCGAGCAGAGCGTGAACGCCTCCTCGAACTGGTCGACGATCACCACCGGCCGGGCGGTGGCGGCCTCGCGCTGAGCCCACGAGGCGACCGCTTCCCGGACGGCGTGCGCGAATTCGGGGGGATGGTCGATGTCCGGCCCGATCGTCTCCATGGCGGAGGCGACGGGCTTCAGCTCGGGTATTCGGCAGGTCAGCTCCGTGAGCGGGTCGGCGCCCGGCACCAGCTGGAGGACCGTGCGGCCGCCGTCCGCACCGGCACCGCCGAGCGCGCCCTCCTCCAGGGCGGTCACCAGACCGGCGTTGAGCAGCGAGGACTTGCCCGCACCCGAGGCGCCCACGAGCATCACCAGACCGCCGGTGCCGGTCCCGGCCGCCGAGCGGAGCAGCTTGACGAGAGCCTCCGTGCTGCGTTCCCGGCCGAAGAACCAGCGGGCGTCCTCCTGCCGGTAGGAGGCCAGACCGCGGTAGGGGCAGACTCCGGCCGGGGGCTCGGGCTGGGAGCCTTCGTCCTCGTCCGGCGCCAGCGCGCGCTCCCACAGCCGCTGCCACTGGCCGAGGTCGTACAGACCGGCCGAGACGGGGGTGGGACTGATCCGCCGGGCTTCGGGAATGAGGATGTGCAGCACGGCCGCGAGGGCGGTGAACTGAGCGGGCACGTTCCGGGCCCGCCGCCAGTCGCTGATCCGCTGTGCGGAGACCCGGACGGGGCGCCCCCGCTCGTCCACCCGCTGGAGTCGGCCGACTCCCTCGGACACGCGCTTGAGAGGCGGATTGCCTGCCTCCCTGTACAACAGTGCGAGACGCTCCGCGAAGGCCGTACGTGCTCCTGAGTCGGAGCTCAAGGTCTTCCACCCCTTACTTCCCTCGCGGTTGAATCCGGACCGGAAAACTCACTTTATATGCCTGACCTGCGGTAACGCACTGGCTCCGGCACCGGAACCTCCTCTGTGGACCCCCTGGCTGGCAGGATCATGACCTGCGGCGCAGCCATCGGGCGACGCCATGACAGGCCACCAGCCCGGCGCCCCGCACGCCAACCAGCGCGCCGTACGTTCTCGGCCGCATTCCGCCCACGGTCACCCGCTTCCTCCGGTACCGGTCCCCACGAGGGGAGGGACCGGTACCGGACGAAGCGGGACGATCACTGTGCCGCCCCTACACTTGGTCCGACGTTTCGATGACGGGAGAGGGCTGTGGCGAAGATCGTCGGCGGTTTCCAGGACCCGTCGGCGGAGGTGCTCGCCGAGGCGGCCGCCGTGTTCGGACTCCTCGCGTCCTCGGCCCGGCTGCACATCATGTGGGCGCTGTCCCAGGGCGAGAGCGACGTCACCCACCTCGCCGACCGGGTCGGCGGCGCGCTGCCCGCGGTCAGCCAGCACCTGGCGAAACTGAAACTCGCCGGGCTCGTGCGTTCGCGCCGCGAGGGGCGCCGGCAGATCTACTACGTCGACGACTCCGACATCGTGACCGTGGTCCGCGTCATGGTCGGCCAACTGACGGCCCGGGAAACACCCTCCGCGAACTCGGACCGACTGCGCGAGGCCGGTGTCTGAGCGGTCGGGGGCGCGAGGGGAGGACGGCGCCCCGTCTGCCGCGCCGGCTGGGCCTGCTGCGCCTGCGGCTTCGGACGGGGCGGGGTCCGGGGGTGCCGTGGGGGATCGGGTCGTGTCCAGGAGTGCCGTGCCGGACGGGCCGCCCGCTGAACCGGCTGGGGCGGTGGCAGAGCTGAGTGCCGGGGGCGGGGCGCTGTCTGCGCCTGGTGCCGGGGACGGGGCGACGGCCGCGCCTGCTGTACCAGGCGGGCCGGCGCCTGGGCCGGTTTCCCCGGCTGTGCCCGCGGGTCCGGTCGGGCCGGCGTCCGGTGCTTTCGTCGCAGCCCCGCCTGCGTCTGCTCTTGAGGCCGGGCTGACGGGTGATTCGGTCGCTTCCGCTCCTGCGCCTGCGGGTGCGGTCGGGCCGGCGTCCGGATCCTTTGTCGTGGTTCCGCCTGCGTCTGCTCTTGAGGCCGGGCTGACGGGTGATTCGGTCGCTTCCGCTCCTGCGCCTGCGGGTGCGGTCGGGTCGGCGTCCGGATCCTTTGTCGTGGTTCCGCCTGCATCTGCTCCTGGGGCCGGGCTGACAGGCGATCCGGCCGCTCCCCGCCCACCGAGTCCCGCTGCCCCCACCCCCGTCCCCGCGCATCCGGTCGCCCACGACACTGCGCCCGCTTCCTCCTCGCCCGGTCCTCCTGTCCTGCGTGCTCTTCCTCCCGCGGCCGGTGCGGCCGGTGCGGTCGGCCGAGGCGGCACCCCCGTCGCGGGCCTCCTCGAAGTTCTCCGTCGGCTGGACAGTGGGCCGCGCGGGCTGACCGAGGGGCAGGCGGCGGAGCGGTTGGCGCGGGTCGGTGCGAATGTGGTTCCGGATGCCCGGGACCCCTCCTGGCCCCGCCTGTTCGCACGGAGTCTGCGGGACCCCTTCACCGCCGTGCTGCTCTGTCTGGGACTGGTGTCGGCCGCCGTCCTCGCCTGGGGCACCGCCTCGGTGATCCTCCTGCTGGTCGTCGTGAGCTGCGTCCTGCGGGCGTCCGGCGAACACCGGGCCGACCGCTCCACGGCCGGACTGCGCCGCCTGGTGGCGACCACCGTCACGGTCCAGCGCCGGACCGACGAGGACACGGCCCCGGTCACCCGCGAGATCCCGGTCGAGGAACTCGTCCCCGGCGACGTCGTACGGCTCGGCCCCGGCGACCTGGTCCCCGCGGACGTACGGCTGCTGCGGTCGACCGGACTCACCGTCCACCAGGCCGCGCTCACCGGAGAGTCCAGACCGGTGGAGAAGGACGCGGGGGACGACCCCGGGGACGGCGGTGTCCTCCAGGACCCCCGGTACTGCTTCCAGGGCAGCAGCGTCGCCTCCGGCAGCGCCACCGCCGTGGTCACCGCGACCGCCGGCGACACCCGTTTCGCCGCCGCCCACCGGCGTACCGGAAAACCCCCGGCGACCAGCTTCGAACGCTCCGTCCAGGGCGTCTCCTGGATCCTGATCCGGTTCGCGCTGCTGACCCCGCCCCTGGTCCTCATGGCCAACGCCGCCCTGCGCGGGCGCGGTCTGGAGACCCTCCCCTTCGCCGTCGCGGTGGCGGTCGGGCTGACCCCGGAGATGCTGCCGGTCGTCGTCACCACCTGCCTGGCCCGCGGCGCCGCCCTCCTGGCCCGTACCCACGGCGTCATCGTGCGACGGCTCCCCGCCCTGCACGACATCGGCGCCATGGACGTCCTGTGCGTGGACAAGACCGGCACCCTCACCCAGGACCGCCCGGTCGTCCACCGCGCGCTGGACGCGGACGGCCACGACGACCCCGAGGTGGCGCGCTGGGCGGCGGCCGCCGCCTGGTGGTCGCTCCAGCTCGCCGACCTCCCCGCGCCCGACGCGCTGGACGAGGCCCTGCTCGCCGCCGCCGACGAGGACAGCCTCACGTCGTACGACGGTGTCACGGCCCTCCCCTTCGACCCGGTCCGCCGCCTGGCCACCGTGGTCGTCCGCACCCCCGGCCGGTTCGGCACGCACACCCTGATCACCAAGGGAGCCGTGGAGGCCGTACTGGGACGGTGCGCGCTGTCCGACGACGAGCGCACCCGGGTGCGCGACCTGGCCGACGCACAGGCCGCGGACGGGCTGCGCGTCCTCGCCGTGGCCACCACCGAACGCCCCGCCGGGGACCGCCCCCGCGAACGCGGCCTCACCTTCCGCGGACTGCTCACCTTCCGGGACGACCTCGCCCCCACCGCCGCCGAGGCCCTCGCGGGACTGGCCGGGCGGGGCGTCACCGTCAAGATCCTCACCGGCGACCACCCGGGCACCGCGGTCCGGGCCTGCCGTGATCTGGGGGTCCCGGTGGCCGGTGTCCTGACCGCCGACCGCCTCGACACCCTCACCGACCCCGAGCTCACCGAACTGGCCCGTCGTACGACCGTCTTCGCCCGCTGCACCCCCGAGCACAAGACCCGCGTCACCCGGGCCCTCCAGGCCGGCGGCCACACGGTCGGCTTCCTCGGCGACGGCGTCAACGACCTGCCCGCCCTGCGCACCGCCGACGTGGGCATCGCCCCCCGCGACGCGGCCGGGGTGACCAGGGAGAGCGCGGACCTGGTCCTCGCCGGGAAGGATCTCACCGCGATCGGCCACGCGGTCGCCGCCGGCCGTCACGCGGGCGGCAACATCGCCACGTATCTGCGCATCACGCTCTCCTCGAACCTCGGCAACGTGATCGCGATGCTCTCCGCGGGCCTCCTCCTGCCGTTCCTGCCGATGCTCCCGGCCCAGGTCCTCGTCCAGAACCTGTGCTTCGACGCGGCCCAACTGGCCTTCGCCCACGACCGTCCCACCCAGGCCGCCCTGCGCCGGCCGAGCGTCCTGGACCCCCGCGAGCTGCTTCGGTTCATCGTCGGATTCGGCGCCCTGAACGCCGTGGCGGACCTGGCGACCTTCGGTGTCCTGGCCTTCGCCCTGCGGGGCCCGGGGGACGACGAGTCGCTGTTCCACTCGGGCTGGTTCACGGAGAACCTGCTGACGCAGGCCGTGGTGATGGTGCTGCTGTCCCTGGGCTCACCGGGCCGCGCCGGCCGGCGGCCGGGCCCGGTGACCTGGTCCGCCGCCGCACTGGCCGCGATCGGCCTGCTCCTGCCCGCGTCCCCGTCGGGCGCGGCCCTGGGCCTGAGCGCGCTGCCCGGCGTGTACTACGGACTGCTCGCGGCCGTCCTGGCCCTGTACGCCGTGGGCCTGCTGGCGGCGCGGACGCACTACGAGCGCCGGCGCACGGTTGCGCTCCCGGAGACTGACGCCTCTCAGGGGCAGGCGATGTCGAAGCCGTAGCGCAGGGGTTCGTCCGTCACGCCGTGATCGAGCCGGTAGACGTAGACGCCGTCCACCCGCACCCCGGACGGCGCGCCCTCCGCCCGGCAGGGGTACGACACCTGCACGACCCGGGGCCGGTCCGCGACCTTGACCCGCATCCCGTCGGCCGGTCCGCCGTCGAGGACGGCGACTTCCCACCCGGTCACGTCGGCCGTCTCCACTGTCTCCGCTGCGTCCACGCCGACAGTTTAGAGGTTGCGCAATCGTCGTGGAGGGCTGATGCCGCGACGGGTGCGGCTCTCACACGGCCGGGTGCGGCTCTCACACCGCCGGATGCGCGGCTCTCCCACCGCCGGATGCACCGCGAACCCCCGGGCCGGGAAGCCGGAACCGGCGTACGGCTTGGGACAGGTGGCGACGACGAGGGCTCCCGACTCGGGGAGCCGGCCAAGGCTGGTCAGCAGTGCGATCTGCCGGCGGTCGCGGCCCAGGACGTACGCCTCCAGGCCGTGGTCGCCTGCGGGGCGGCGGCTCCGGGGTCCGTGTCGGCCTGCTCGTGGCCGATGGCGGTGACGCCCGCGTCCTCGAAGAGGTACGTCAGAACCTCGGCCGACCAGCCGGGTGTGACTGGTGCCCGCCTGGCCCCGGTTGCCGTCGCCACCGGGTCCGGCCAGCGACGGTTCCACCCAGTGCGCAGGGCGACGAACGCCCCGGGCGGGAACCGGCCGTTGCGCCGCTCCCAGCCCGTACGTCGTCCAGGGCCGGGGTGGCGTCGAAGCCCGCGAAGTGCGGCTGCCCCGGTCGGAAGGCATGGGTGAGGTCGGTGCGGACCGTGCCCTTGGTCAGCTCGCGGTACGCCGACCACAGCCGGGGTTCGCCGGAGGTCATCCGGCGTTCTCCAGCGCCGGGCGACGGGTGGCCTTCACGGGTGTGTCCTCCGGGTGCGCCGACGAGCCCGAGGCCCCTTCCAAGTCCTGCCCCTGCCCCTGCCCCCGCCCCCGCCTCTGCCCCTCTTCCTCTTCCTCTTCCTCTTGCTCGCCGGTCCGGGCCGGAGCCGTGGCCGGCGGATCCTTGCGGCGGGTCATCCCGACTCCCGCGAGGACCACGGCCATGCCCAGTACGACCCGGACGCTGAGGCCCTCGCCCAGGACGATCGCGCCGAGGAGCACGGAGACCACGGGCAGCAGGTAGCCGACCACGGCGGCGTTGGTGGCGCCCTCGTCGTTGATGATCCGGTAGGTGAGGTGGAAGGTGATCGCCGTGCAGAAGACGCTGAGGACCAGGGCCGCGACCACGACCACCGGGCCCGGGTCGATCGACTCCAGGCCGCCGACCGGCAGCGCGACGGCGGTCAGCCCGCTCGCGGCGACCAGCTGGGCGGCCGAGAGCGAGATGGTCGGGGTGCCCCTGCGCACCAGGGTGCGGCCCATGTAGGTGAAGGCGACGGCGTAGCTGGCGGCCGCGCCGAGAATGGCGAGGGTTCCCCAGCCGGTGGCCCCGGCCGACTGCCACGGGGCGAGGATGAGGATCGTGCCGGCGAAGCCGAGCAGCAGGCCCGTGAGGCGGACCGGGCGCAGTCCGCGTTCCGAGCCGAGGGCCAGGCCGAGGGCGATCGACCACAGCGGGGTGGTGGCGTTCAGGACCCCCGCGAGGCCGGAGTCGACGGTCTGCTGGCCCAGGCTGAACAGGGCGAAGGGGAGCGCGTTGCAGAAGAAGGCCGCGACGACGATGTGACGCCAGACGGTACGGCCACGCGGCAGGCGCCGGCCCGACGCGTAGCAGGCGACGGTGAGGACGAGCGCGCCGAGGAGGCAGCGGACGAACGTGACCTGGAGCGGGGAGAGACCGCGCAGCGCCAGTTCGATCCAGAGAAAGGTCGAGCCCCACAACAGGGCGAGCACGGCCACCCGCACCCCGCCCCGCGGACTCCGTGTCCCACTGTTCACGATGATTCCTCCGTCCGGCCGACATGCGGCCCTGGCCCTGCAGGTGGGCCGTTCCGTCCCGTTCTTCGACCATGCCCCAGGTGAACTGTGAGGACAAGCAAATGGTTCTACCCGGTCTGTTAAGCTGTGCTACATGCTTGATGTGAGGCGCCTCCAGGTTCTGCGTGCGGTGGTCACCAGCGGGACGGTCACCGCGGCCGCGGCCCACCTCGGCTACACACCGTCCGCCGTGAGTCAGCAGGTGGCGGCGCTGGAGAAGCAGGCCGGCACCGAACTGCTCGAACGGGTCGGGCGCGGGGTGCGGCCCACCCCCGCCGGTCTGCTGCTCACCGAGCACGCGGCCCTGATCAGCTCGGCGGTCGCCCAGGCGGAAAGCGCCCTCGCCGACCTCCGCGCCGGACGCATCGGCACCCTGTCCGTCCGGTATTTCGCCACGGCGGGTTCCACGCTGGTGGCCCCGGCCCTGGCCCGGCTCCGCGCGGAACACCCCGGGGTCCGGGTCGACCTCGAACTCGCCGACCCGGAGGACCCGTTCCAGGAGGTGGCCCGCGGCCGGGCCGATCTGGCCGTGGTGGTCCAGGCGCGGGGCCGGACGGGCGACGGCTTCCGTCTCGTCCACCTCCTGGACGACCCGTACGCGGCCGTCCTGCCCCTGGGGCATCCGCTCGCGGACCGGGAGGTCATCGACCTGCACGAGCTGGCCGGGGAGCAGTGGGTCGGCAGCGAGCCACCCGGCCCGTGCCTGGAACCGGTGATCGACTCCTGCGCGGCGGCCGGGTTCAGCCCCGACTTCGTCATCCGCAGCGAGGACTACGCCACCGCGCAGGGCTTCGTCGCGGCCGGCCTCGGCGTCGGTCTGATGCCGAGGCTGGGGCTGCGCGGCCGCCACCCCGGCGTTGTCGTACGACCGGTCCGCAACCCCGAACCGGTCCGCGTGATCTCGGCGGTGGCCCGCGAAACCGCCCTCGACCAGCCCGCCCTCCGCGACCTCCTGTCAGCACTCCGGGACGCAGCAGCCACCGACCCACCCACGGGGCCTGCGGCGCACTGACCCCATCCGGGTGCCCACCCGCACCCGGCCCGGCTCCGTGGCAGCCGCGTGGGTCAGGCGGGGAGGTCGCGGGGGGTGGTCGTGGTGGTGGGAGCGCCGGCCAGGGTCTCTGGGACGGAGGTACGAGCGCGATCGCAGGCGCAGCGAGGCGGACGACGGCGACTGAGCCCAAAGTCAGAGCATCCTAGAAGTCGCGTGGCAGCCCGTGTCCGTGGCGCCACGTTCTGTACTGCGCTCACGACCGCAAGGCTCGGGGAGCGGGTCGGCTCCCGGATGGCTCCCAGGCGTCCGGACTGGCTGGGCCTCGCCGCGCAGGGCGAAGCCGACCGAGAAGCCGGCGTTGTGCAGTCTTTGTGTCGCCCGGACGTCGATCGTTGCGATCCTCGATGGCCTCCAAGACCTTGAACTGCTGGACCGGCCTGTGCGCCACGTGCCACCAGCCCCTGGCCCGACCCTGGGCCACACACCAAACAGCAAGATCCCCCCGACCTGACGGAGTCCTGCCAGGCCGAGAGCCCCGGTTCCCTCAGGGCGGCCGCCGTCCGTTCGGCCACGGCCGGCCCGCGTCGGCGTCGGTCTTCAGGACCCGGGCGCCCGTCGCGTCGGTGAACTCCGTATTTCTCGAAGCGCTTCATATCGCCCCGGCAGGCATGGGAGGCCCGAGCGGCGATGCAGTCAAACCTTGACATTACGCACTAAGTGTCGTATGTATGGATACATCGTAAACTTACGAGCGCAGCGCGGACAGGGCGGCGAGAAGGCAGCCCTCCAGCCGCACGGAGTGCGTGGTGATCGACATGACGACGAGTTGCAACCGGCCCTTCCCGAGCCCCCTTCGCCGGCAATCCGAGCCGGGAGCCCCGAGGGTGACGGCGCTCGTACCCGCCTACAGGGAGACGGACTCGCTCCCCCAAGTCCTCGATGCGCTGCAGACGCAGACACGTCCCGCGGACCGCATCATCGTGACTCTGGATCCGCACCAGGACAGCGGTCGAACCGAAGAACTGGAACGAATTGCCCGAGAGGCGGGCGCCGAAGTCTGGCATTCGGTCGGCAACAGGCATAAGAAGGCCGGCAATCTCAACGGAGCGCTGGACAGATTGCTGCCTAACATGGCAGACGACGACTCAATCCTCATCCAGGACGCCGACACCTATCTGGATCCTCACTTCATCGAGGTGACCACCCGGAAGTTGGGGCAGGGCTACGGCGCCGTGGGCGGGAACTTCCGGGGTCGTTCGGGCGGCAAGCTCTGTGGCGTCTTCCAACGCAATGAGTTCGCCCGGTACGCCCGGGACACGGCTCGAAAGAAGGGCAAGGTGCTTTGCCTGACAGGCACCGCCTGCCTTTTCAAGGCCGGCGCTCTGAAAGGTGTGCTCGCCGCCCGAGAATCTGGTCTTCTGCCACCGGCCGACGGAGTGTACGACACGAAGGCACTGACCGAGGACAACGAACTCACGCTCGCTCTGAAGCATCTCGGATTCCGCATCGTCGCTCCGGCCCGCGCGACCATGAGTACCGAAGTCATGGAAACATGGCGAGCCCTTGCGAAGCAGCGGCTTCGCTGGAAGCGCGGAGCGCTCGAGAATCTGATCGGTTACGGCGTGACTCGTTACACCGCAGAAGGTTGGGGCAGGCAGGTCGTGGCGTTCCTCGGGGTATCCGTGTCGACCGTATACGTAGGTTCGGTCCTGTGGTTCCTCGCTGCTGGATCGGGCATAAGAATTGCTCCGTTCTGGATTGCCTTCACCGCCTTCTACGCGATTGAGCGGGCGGTCACCGCAAAATCCAGGGGTTGGCGTGTGTCAATTGCCTCGATGCTGGTCATACCGGAATGGTTCTACGACCTGTTTCTGCAGGGAGTGCACCTCCGTGCGCTCGTCGATACAGCTCTTCAACGAGAGCGGAACTGGTAGTTCCAAGCAGTCCCCGGAAAGGGACCGAACAGAAAGAGGAGACAATCATGGCAAACTATGCAGGCGCAGGGGCCACAATGGGCGGAACCAGTGGTGCAGGGGTTCTGCCCCTCACAGGCGGCCCGGGAAGCATCTGGTTCTGGATCGTCGTGTTCGTTCTGATCTCGTCGGGATTCGCTGTGCTGCGGCTTTTTCCCCGAAAGGTCAAGGACGAGTCCTGACCGGGGTCGGACATGAAAAGGGCAAGTCAACTTCTGGGTATCGGCCTGATACTCGTCGGTTTGCTCCTGGGGGGCTTCACGCTTCTCCGGACCTGGCACTCGGACCATCAGTACAGAGCCATCCAGCAGACACTGCACAAAGAGATCAAGGCGTCGGCCGAGGCCCCTCACGAAGGCGGCGCGCTCGCGACGCTGAGGATTCCTCGATTCGGCTCGGGCTATGACCCCGTGATCGTTGAGGGCGTGTCTCAGAGTGCTCTTGCGAAGGGCCCCGGGCACTTTCCGGGGACGGCCATGCCGGGCGAAATCGGCAACTTTGCGATTGCCGGTCACCGCACGGGGTGGGGGCAGCCGTTTCATCGGCTGCCGGACCTGACAAAGGGCGACGAAATCAAGGTCTATTGGCACCGTAAGACATACGCCTACCGGGTCACCCGGACCGAGGTCGTCAAGCCCTCCGACGTCGGCGTCGTGCTTCCCGTTCCCAACAGGCCGGGTGCCAGGCCGGACAAGGCTCGGATCACGCTCACCACCTGTACGGACCGCGGTTGGAACGGCACATACGTCCACCGGCTCGTCGTATGGGGCGAGCTGGAGAAATGATCACTAGGTGGCATCGGCTCCGGCGCCGCGTCGAGCCTTGAGGAGGCAGGCGAATGGCGAACGAGTCAGCCGCCGGCACGGATCGATCCGGAGACCGCGGGCGTCCTGCGAGACTCAGCCGTGAGCGTGTCCTGGCCTGCGCTTTGGAACTGGTTGATCGCGAAGGTCTCTCCGCACTGAGCATGCGTCTCCTGGGAGCCGATCTCGGCGTGGAGGCCATGAGCCTGTACCGCTACGTGCCCGGCAAGGAAGCCCTGGTGGACGGGCTGGTCGAGGCCCTCTACCTGCAATTGGAGGACCGCCTCGACCAGGCGCCCGTCCCGGCCGCGGCACCGACCGCCGGTGACTTCGAGCAGCGAGCCGACCTGCAACGCATCGCTCTGACCATGTACCACGTCTGCATCGACCACCCCCATGTGGTGCCGCTGCTGGCCACCCGCATGATGGCGGTCCCGCTGGCCCGCAGGCCGCTGCCCGTCCTCAGGGATCACGAACGGGTGCTCAGCCTGCTCCGCGACGCCGGACTGGACGAGGCCCAAAGCGCCACAGTCCTCCGCGCCTTCACCGCCTGGGTGCTCGGGTATATGTCGGTGGAACTGTGCGCCATGGTGGACAATCCAGAGGAACCGGACCCCGCGTTCCGGTTCGGCCTGCACCGCCTTCCCGCCAAGGACCTGCCCAGGCTGCGCGAGAGCACCCCCGCCCTCGCCGAACGCGGCGGCCCGGAGGGCCTGGCAGCCGGATTGGACGCACTGCTCGACCGCTTCTCCAGGCCACACGAGTAGGCCCCCGGCCAAGCACGCTCCGGCGGCATGCGGGTCACCGGCATCCGGTCGTGCCCGCCGGTTTGCCCGCGTCCTGGACCTCGACGAGGTAGCGCAAGGAGTCGGGGCGGCTGCCGTCGAGGTCCCTGAAGCCGTAGACCTGGGCGAGTCCGCCGCTGGAGAGGGACCAGCCGTTGAACTGCGCCACGTCGCGAGGGCGACGGCGCGCCCCACGAAGCGCGGCGTGAGCGCCACACCGCGACGTGCGGGACGCCGAAGATCAGGAAGAGGGGGACACGGAAGACCAGGACGAGGGCGACGCGGTGGCCTGACGCAATTCGGTTGGCCCCCTGTTCGGCCCTCCGGGCACGAAAGAGGGCACCTACTCAAGTAGTAGATGCCCTCTGACCTGGTCGGGGTGGCGGGATTTGAACCCACGACCTCTTCGTCCCGCACCAGCAAGTGGTCGGGGGCGCTGCTGCGAGCTACTGCGCTTCTCACCTGCCTGGATGGTCCACAGACGTTCACGCCCGTCCGCCAATGTTCGCCGGGGTTGTCACGCAGTCAGACACTCACCACGGCCCTGGCTCAATTCCTTCGGTGCTTGCTCGCCTTCTTCTTCGGCTGGGCTCGGCCACGCTTCGTCCAAACACCTTGGGGGAGGAAGCACCGCGACGTGCGGTCAACTCGGTGGCTCCGGGCATCATCGACACCGACATGCACGCCTCCTGGCTGCGCGGCACGACACCGCCGAGCGGGCTGCGGCGACCTTTCCGTGTTCGGCCATGTGGGTCACTCCACTGACGTCGTGGCCTTCCTGGCTCCGACGACTCTCGCTCGGTGACGGGACAGGTCATCGACGTCACGTGTGGCGCCCACCTCTGATCCACAGCACTGCTCGTGCCAGAAGGGGCTGGCCCCACGCAAGGGTGTCAACGGGGATGAGCGCGTGGAAGCGAGGCATCAGGACGTCGTGAAGAGGAACAGCGCAGCCGCCATGTCGGCCAGGGCGAAGGTGCCGTAAAAGAGCCTCATGGTGCGGGAGAGGGCGACCACGCGCCAGGAGACCGGCTGCGCATAGCGTTCGACGTCCATGCTGAACACCGGTATCCGGTCGGACTCCTGTGTCAGGGAACGGTCGTACAAAGAGCGGAACAGCCTCTCCTGTTCCAGGTAATAGGTGTCCAGCAGCCAGAAACCCGAGGTCATCACCAAGGCGATCACCGCCACAGCCCATCCGGCGCCCCCCGCCGCGACGGTGACCAGCCCTCCGCTGACCGCCATGGCCCAGCCCTTGACGAGAAAGGAGTTAGTGCCGAAGCGGCTGATGGTGACCTGGAGTAGTTCGAGGTGCTTCACCCTGGTCTCGTCGGGGCCCCCCGCCCTGGTGCTCATTCGCCTTCTCCTTTTTCACAAGGTGCATCCTTATCGCCCTCGCCCGGCTCATCCCCGCGGCCCTCGCCTGTCTCGCTCTCGGCTTCCCTCGGTCCCTGCCACTGTCGGTTCAGTGCCTTGAGGGCGTTGTCCACACGATCGGAGAGGCCCTCGGGATGATGACGCTTGAGCACCTTCCGTGCCTCGGCGAGCAAGTCCAGCCTGATCTGCGGACCGGGCTCGAAGCGTGTCGGCATGAGAACACCCTGCGGAGCGCACGGGATCACGGATATCCCTTCAGTTGGCCATTCGGTCCCTCGCAGCGGGAAGTCGAACGTGCCGGCCATCCCCGTGCGGGCCCGTTCCTCCACCAGGCTGGACGCCGCGTCCTCCAACTGCTTGTGGGCGTCCTGTTCCGCCCCGTCGAGCGCGGCCTTGAGGGCGAACCAGGTCGCGACATGTGCCACCAGCGCGTCGCGTGCCACGTCATTCAGCTCGTCGGCGGCCTTCATGCGCTTGCGCAGTGCCTTCTCCGCGGTCGCGGCGTGCACCCGCCGTTCCCGCTCCGCACCCTGCTCACGTTTGCGCTCGGCCTTGTGTGCCTTCTTGGTGAGCCTTGCCGCCTCGGCGTCTGCCGCCGCTTCGGGATCGTGCGAGAGCAGCTTCGTGGCCACGGCCGCAATACCGAGCAGCAGCAGGAGCACCACGACGACCGGCTGGAAGAGCGCCAGATAGCTGTCGCCCGAATCCTCAGTGGCGATCAGCACCCGCACCACACCGCAGGTGACTATGAGGCCGAGGATGGTGAGAACGAACAGCCAGGGAACCACCAGCGGACGCCACCAGTGTCGGCTGCCGTGGCCGGCCACGGCAGCCTCCCGATCTCCGCGCGCAAGCGCCATGCGCTCGGCGAGGAGCGTCCCGGCCGCCAGCAGACAGACCGAGATGGCGAGGCCGGGCAGGTAAGCGAGCCAGTACTGCATCGAGCCCTGGTCGACATCCAGTATCTGCTGAACCACGGAGCCCATGAAGGCCGCGTCGAAGAGCGCACCGGCGGCGGTCACCGGCCAGACCAACCGACGCCACATCCCGGACACTCGAGGCCGACGGGACACCTCGGGGCTCCGCTGCTCCATCACCACGGCCACATCGCCGCGCACGACGGCCACCGGTGCCGCCGACATGGTCGGCAGCGCTCCCCCGGTGAGCCTGAACCGGTCGACGGCGGCGACGGCGCCCGCCACGCGCTGTGCGGACTCGACGACGGCCGCGCAGGCGGCACCCAGACTTGAACGGCCCTCGGTCAAGGAGGAGTTACTGGTGCTGAACGCTCGCATCAGCACGGCTCGTTCGCGACTGTCCGTACGGTCGACCAGGCGGACCGGCGGAGCCTCCGCCAGGTCCGATTCCCACCCGTTCGGGCAGTTCTTGGCCGCGCCCAGCACCACACCGCCTTGTGCCGGGTGGCCGTTCTTGCTGCTCATCTGTCCTCTCCTCTCATCGGACGACCGCGATGTCGACGCGGCGCTCGCACTGGAGTTCCTGTTCCGTCCCCAGGCTGTCCGCCGCTCCGGGACAGCCGTCCGGGACGCCCTTGCCCACAGCGATCACGCCCCGCACACCGAGCCGTTCGAGTTCGTTCCTGACAGCATTCGCGCGGGCCTGGGACAGCGTCAGGTTGTTGCCGGAGCCGCCGCGGGGATCGACGTAACCGAGAACGCGGATGCGTACCCCGTCCAGGTCCCGGACCTGGACAGCAATCTTGGCCAGCTGGGGAAGCGCGGCGGCCCGCAGGACGGCGGAGTTCGGGTCGAACAGCGCCCTGGCTCCGGCCTGCTTCCAGGTACGCTCCGGGAACTCGACGGCCGGGTCGCCGGGTCGCCGCGACGCCTTGCCGCTGAGTGTCCGAGGCGCCGTGACCTCACTCACCGCGCAGTCGGTGGGCTCGGCCGGCTTCGGGTGAGCGGCCGCGCAAAGCCGTCGCCACAGACCGGTGACCCACTCCTCTTGCGCGGGTGAGGGCTGTGGCTCGTTGTCCGCGGTCTGTCCCAAACCCACAAAAACCGTTTCTACGGAGGCAAGCGTCCTGGTTGTCACTTCCTTGTCGGCCGAGCAACGCTGCACGATCGCGTCGGTCTCCAGGGCCCCGTCGAAACCGGCGTCGCGAAGGTCGGCACACCCGGTCGTGGGCAGGCCGTCGGTGAGGACGATCAGCCTGCGTGTCCCCCTGCTGCCTGCGAGGACGGTACTAACTTCCCGTACGGCGCCCAGTACGTCGCTGCCCTCGCGGGCGGGCACTGTGGACTGGGCCTTGGCTACCGCCTGCACGATGCAGTCCGGTACGGACCCCGCGTGCCTGCGCCGGGTGACCTCGTTGCCGCCGGAGGCGGGTTTCGCTGCCCAGCCGGCCGCGGTCCACCGGACGTCATGCGCGGCACCGCCGAAGGTGGCGACGGACACGGTCCCCACCCCGCGGAGCCAGTCGGGAATGCTCGCCTTGACGCCGGCGGCCTGGTCGACGCCGCCGGAGGCCGGGGTCGAGCCGCGCACCGACGACGAGACGTCGACGAGGATCACCGTGTGCCCCGACTGACCGGGGGAGGTACCGTCCGCGGTCTTCCGCATCCAGCCGCATCGGGCGGCCTCGTGGTCCGGGCCCGACGCGCAGCCGGAGAGCAGCCCGGCCACCAGCACCGGCAGGAGGAGAACGGGTGTGACGGTTCTGCTCAGGCGGCCCCGGCCCCGGCGACGCTGCGCCGGGGCGAACCGCGAGGCGCGGCCGGTGCGGGCCTGCTGTCCTGTCCTCACCGCTCACCGTCCGGCGGGTTGTCCCCGTTCAGGATCCAGGAGAAGGGAGTGAGCCCCATCTGCTGGGAGAAGCTGTTCAGGGCCTTGTCGTAGGCGTTGGCAAACTCGAAGAGCCCGATCTCCTCGTGGTTCTTGGTGGCCTGGTTGAGCACGTTGGCCAGGGCGACGGCGCCGGTGCGCCGCACGGTCCGCAGGGCGTCGGTCGCGGCCGCGAAGTCGCCGTCGGCGAGTGCCGCCGCGAAGGGGAGCAGGAACTGCCGCTGCACCGGCGTGAGTTCACCCGAGTGCTCAAGGCCCGCGATCACCTGGAGCCACTCCTCGGTGAGCCGCCTGGCGTGCTCCGCCCTGAGCAGCCCGACGCTCAGGTCCTCCTTCATCGCCTGGGCTTCCAGCCGGGTGGGCCGCATCCGGTCGCGCAGGGCCGGGTCGATACGGATCCGGACCGTGGGACGGCACTTGACGAGGCCGTCCTCGTCCTCGTAGCACCAGCCCTCGGACAGCTCGGAGTTGATCAGCTCCTCGGCCTTGGCCGCGTCGACGGGGTCACAGGTGCGCGCCAGCGACCAGGACCTCTTGAGGAGTTCGTCGCGTGCTTCGGCCGACAGCGCGCCGGCCCGCCTACGCAGCTGCTCGACCGACATCTCGCGGCTGTGCCAGCGGAAGTGGGGCAGCACCAGGAACTCGAAGACGTCGCCCTCCGCCGCGAGCAGCAACGGCTCTGCGGCCGGGACCAGTTCGGCGTACGCCTCGGGGCGGACCGGCTCCACGGAGAGAGGTGCGGGCGACTCCCATTCGGCGACGTGCTCCGAGGTCGCGCCGGTGGTCTGGTCGCGGTCGTGTTCGGGACGGCCGCGCCACCAGTCACGCAGCCTGGCCCAGAGGCCCTTCTTGCGGGTGTTCGACACAGACGTGTCCCTTCGTACGGTCGGTCGGTGGTGTCGGATCAGACGGCGGCGAGGACTTGACGGAGGGTCGCGGAGTCCTCGTGGCGAGGCATCCAGACCCGGTTCAGGTGGAACCGGGCACGCCCCTTCAGCGGGCCGGTGAAGATGCGGGGAGCGAGGGACTCGTAGAGCGCGGCGAGGTCCTCGTTGCCCTCGCCGTCCGCGGCCGGCAGCCAGCGGGCCAGCAGGTTCCAGGCCCGGGTGGAGGTCTCCCCGGTGATCAGCGCGCGGTTGAGGAGCGTGACGAGCAACTCGGCGTGCTTGTCGTTCGCCAGGGCGAGTTCGGCGAGGGCGGGCCGGCCCGGCCGGTCCGCGCTGACCGTGTAGCGGCCCAGGGCGAGCATGGTGCGGACGGCGTGCCGCGGCAGGTACTCGTCGCGTGCCGTCGCCCAGCGGTCGAGTTCGGCCAGCACCTCCTCCACCTGGCCGGCCAGGAACAGCCAGGCGGTGGAGAAGGCGATCGAGCTGAACGCGACCTGGTCGGGCTTGCGGCCGAGTCTGCCCAGTTCGGTGAGGGTGGCCGGGACGTCCCGCAGGCCTATCGACGTTCCGTAGGCGCGGGCCGCGCTGTCCTGCAACGCCGTCCCGGGGCTGCGGGCCCAGTCGTGCACGCGGGAGGCGACGCGATCCGCCGCACCGCCCTCCGCCGCGGCCATCTCCAGTGCCAGAGCGGCACACACGCGGCGCACCCCGGAGTCGGACCTGGCCCACCGGCCGACACGGCGCTGGTAGACGAAGTCGAAGTCGTGGCCCATGAGGAGGCCCACCAGCTGGGCGACCCTGACCCGGACGCGCTCCCGGCCGGGACCGCGTCCGCCGACCAGCAGGTCGAGCCAGTCCAGGAGGGGTACGCGCAGTCGGCTGTAGGCGTCCCAGGTGCTCTCCAGCATGGTCTGCAGCAGTTGGTCGTGCACCAGCAGCGCCTGCCGGAAGGCGTTCCGGGCATCGGCCGCGGCGGCCTCGGAGGCCCTCATCTCCTGGGGCACGAGCCGGTTGATGTTCTGCTCGGCCATGTGGTGGACCAGGTCCTCCTCCGCGATGCCGAAGTGGGGCAGCATGATCCGGCTGAGCAGGTCGCCCGCCTCGACGATGTCGGACAGCGGGTGTCCGTTGAAGAGCGCGTAGGTGATCCGGAAGGCCTGGTGCTGGGGGGCCGGTACGCCCTTCTCGTCCCGTCCGGCGTCCAGCCCGAGCATCTCCCTGGCCAGCAGGCGCAGCCAGTCGCGCCACTGGCCGATGACGTCCCCGAGGTCCTCGTCCGGGGCGTGGATGTTCTCCGCGAGGACGCGGGCCAGCTGGACGACCCCGGTCACCGAGCGGGCGAGGCCCAGGGTGCTCCGCAACTGTTCGTCGCCGGTCACCCGGTCGAGGAACCGTGCCGTGCTGTCCACGTCGCACCGCTGTCCGCCGTCCTCCTCGTCGCGCCGGCAGTGCAGCCGGTGGCGGGTCACCAGGACCTTGAGGTGGGCTTCGAGCACCAGCAGGGAGTCGGGCCCGGGGTGTTCGAAGACCGGGACGTCGCCGGCCGTGCCGGGGAAGCCGGCCTGCGGACCGGTGACGACCAGGTACGCGTGCGCCCGCTCCATCACCTGGGCCAGGCGCTCCAGCGTCTTCGCGGTGACCGGCCAGGCACCCGTGTCCACCAGGTATCCGTGCCCCTCCTCCAGCACGTCGTCCGCCTGTTCGCAGATGCCCAGCACGACGTCGGCGTCCTCGCGGTAGAGGGCGCTGACCGCGTACCGGGGCTGGCTCCACCGGGTGAGGACGGCCGTCGCGGTGGCCCTGCGCCCGGTGCCCTCCTCCCCGCACA
This sequence comes from Streptomyces sp. SLBN-8D4, assembly GCF_049739545.1. Classification (NCBI taxonomy): domain Bacteria; kingdom Bacillati; phylum Actinomycetota; class Actinomycetes; order Kitasatosporales; family Streptomycetaceae; genus Streptomyces; species Streptomyces sp. SLBN-8D4. The sequence continues at coordinate 4,481,042 of NZ_JBMGQC010000001.1, read as the reverse complement.
GCACGATGACGCGGTGTTGTTCGAGGCTGCTCTCCAGCTCGGCCTGTCCGGCGACCGCGACATAGGTCGCCGTGACGACGTCCTCGCGGAAGGGGACCGCCTGCACGAGGGTCTTCTGCGGAGCGCCGTCCCCGCTGTAGTTGCTCTCGATGTAGACGGCGGTCGAGCCCACGCCGACCGCACCGCGGTGGGCCTTGATGAGGCTGTGCCGTGCCCGGACGGCGCTGGACTCCTCGAAGGAGGCCTGCTGTTCGGGCGCGGACCTGCCGTCGGACTCGGCCGCGGGGTCCTGCGCGCCGGCCCGCCCGCCGTCCGGCTCGGCCGCTGCCCCGCCGGCCGCCGGATCGCCGGCCGGCGGGGCGCCGGCCGGCGGGGCGTCCCCGTCGGGCACGTCCTCCCCTCCTTCGGGCGCCCGGTCCGGCTCGGCGGTGGCCGGGGCCCCGGAGGCGGGCTCCGGGGGCTGCGGAGGTTCCGGCACGGGAGTCTCCGCTGGCTGGTCGCTCATGCCGGCCGCCTTCCCTTCCTGTTCCCGTCCCGCAGTTCCGCGTGCTCGTTGTAGACGGCGGTCGAGCCCACGCTGACCGCGCTGCGGGTGATCTTCGCGTTGGCGAAGGCTCCGTCCGTCTCGCGCTTCCGCTCGGTCCCGCGCTCCTTGTCGCGCTTCTTCCCGGCCTTCTTCTCCGGTGTCCTCGCCGCCTTCTTCGCCGCCTTCTTCGCAGGCACGTACTCCTGGACGACGTCGATGAGGGTGCTGAGGTCGTGGTGCGCGTAGCCCTCGCGCAGGGGCTGGACCTGCCGGTCGGCGAGCCCTACGAGGGCCGGCGGTAGTTTCTTCGCCTTGGGGAGTGCCGAGTCGAGCAGTACCGGAATGACGACCTTGTTCAGTGCGAGGGCGGTCGCGATCTCGTCGTGGACGTAGTCCTTCGGCACGTCGAGCCTGCGCATTCCGGTCTCCTCGTCGTGAATGTCGAGCCAGTGAGGTCCGATCAGAGAGAGAAAAACGATGCACGACTCGAGTTCCCGACGGAGATGGTCGGGAAAATCCGTTCCCGGCCGCATGGACCGGCGGTCCCTGAAAACGTTTTCCTCGCCGAAGACGTCGACGAGTCGTTCGTCCACGAGTTCAGGGGCTCGCCCACCGTCACCCGTCCTGTAGTTGATGAAGATTTTCGCCATCGGGTGACTCCTCACTAGTGGTGCGCAGAGCACTTACGCCTGCCGACGGCAGAGCGGACAACACGCCTGTTTCTGGCGAGATTTTCAGCCTGAGAAGGGCGGGTCAATGCGTTTCCCCGGCCCATTGCCCGGGGAAACGGAACACTCGTCCAGGGGCGGAGAAGAAGCGGGACAGCAGGCGGCACTGCGTTTCCCGCAGGGCCACCGCGCGGAACAGTGAGTCACCGTTCCGTTTCGAGAGGTGACGGACAGGGGCGGAACCGGCCAGGGATGCCCCGCCCGGAAAGGAGGGCTCGGTGGTCAGCCGTCCGTGACGTGCAGGGCCTCCGCGATACGACCGGCGGCGAGCCGGGCGTCGGGGTCGCGCGGCCAGCGGTTGAGCCGGCGCCCCAGCCGCTGGAGATCGGAGCGGATCGTGGCCGAGTCGACCACTGAGACCGAGGACGTCACCGCCTCGACCACGGCACAGGCGGGTTTCAGTTCGCCGGCCTCGGCGAGGGCCAGCGCGAGCCGCGCCGCGTACCGGGCCCTCGCCCTGCGGGCCCGGGTCGGGACGGCGTCGAGGCTGTCCTCCAGACGGCCTACAGCCTCGGCCGTACGCCCGAGGTCGTGCAGGCACCAGCCCGTGACGAAGTCGGCGAGTCCGGCGAGGTGCATGCTGCCGATCACCGGTTCGGCGCCCGCGGCCGACGGATCCGCCCCGGCGCCTCGGGCTGCCTGGGTCATGAGGGCGGCGGCGCGGTCCAGGGCTCGGAAGCACGCGGCGTCCTCACCCAGCAGAGCATGACCCTGCGCCCTGCGCTGCGCGGCGAGGCCCCGGATACGGCTGCTGTGCGACCGCTCTTCGGCGATGCGCGCGTACTCCACCGTGGCCCGTCCGTCCATCCGGTACAGCGCGACATCGGCCCGCCGCACCAGGGTGTAGGCGGCGAACTCGGTGTCACCGCCCGCGTCGGCCAGCGCCACGGCGCGGTCGGTCCACCATAGTGCGGCCTTCTCGTCACCGGCTTCCTGCGTCATCCACCCGGTGTACTCGGCATACCGAGCGGCCAGACGCAGGGCCGCCTCCCGGTCGGCTCCGCGGGACGCGCCGGCGGCGAGGCCGCGCAACGCGTTCATCGATGTGACGAGGATCTGGGTGACGACCACGGGACCGAAAGACTGGCCCAGGTTGCGGCACTCGGCGAACAGGGACGAGAAGTGTGTGAGCGCCTCTCTGCATTCGACGTCAAACACCGAGGAGGACGCCAGCCGCCAGGACATCACCCCCGGCGTCACCGAGGACTCGGCGAGCGCCTGCTCGTCGTAGGCGACGAAGTCGTTCCCGTGGTCGACCGACAGCCGAAGGACCCAGGGCATCGACCATTCGGTCGGTGCTTTGGGTGCGTCGAGTCCCGGGCGATCCCGCGCGGGAAGCAAGGCGGCCAGTTCACCGTCCGCCTTCAGGGCGCGGTCGCACGCACGAGCGAAATCCGGGCTGGGGTTCTTGTGTCCTCGTTCAACCTTGCTCAAATGCGCTTTCGAATAACTGATCAGCCGGGCGAGGTCATCGAGTGACCAACCGGATGCGACGCGACGTTTCCGTAACTCAGCGCCAAAAGAAGTCCTCTGCACCATGCCCCCCTCTGGGGGCGGAAGTTCAAGCCAGACTCCCGCACCCCCGCAGTAATACTCACGTTTTATCCAATGACCGATGGCTGAAACGCAGGGGCTCGGCGGAATCATGACGTTCCGGCCCAGTGGCCCAGGGCAGCGCGAGGCCGTCATGATGGCGGCGGGGAAGGAGATGCAGATGCAGATGGAATACCGACTGTGTGGCAAGTGCGCCGCGTGAGGTAATGATGTTGCACGCACCGAATTCGGCCGCCAGTTCGGCAGCACGGCGCATGGTGGTCGCGGACACGGCCGGATCCACCCCGATATCGGCGACGTGCGTCTTGGGAATGACCAGCGTGTGGCCCGCCGTGACCGCGGACAGCGGCACGATGGCCAGGGAGTCCGGCCAGTGCCGGATGACTCGGGCCGGAGCCCGGCCGGCCACGATGGCACAGAACGGGCAACCCTCTGGCGACGCCGCCCGGTCGGTCTCACGGAATCTGTCGCCGGGGACGGTTTTCGCTTCTGTCGTCACGTTCTGCTTCCTCGGCTTCCGCGTCGTACCTGGAGCCCGGTTGATCTCGGGCCACGCGGCAAGACATACCCGGGGCGCACCCGGCCGAACAGGCGGCCGTGCCGCATTCGCGGAAGTGGGGAAGGCCCGGGACGCGACGGGCATCAGGTAGCGGCATCACTGGATCAGTCTTTGACCGCTCCTGGGTCGGGAGGGACGCTCACCTACCAGGCAACAACCACCAAGCACCTTCGGACTGGTCCGAGCGACCACGTGGCGGTCTTCGCCCCCGGGTCGCCCTCGCCGCGCAGTACGAGACCGACTGGATGCAGCGGGACAGCCAAGGTCGAGAAGGGCTACCGGAAGCAGATCCGGCCTGTGATCCAGACCGGCGCTGTCGTCGTAGGCGGCATCGTCGGCACGCAGGAACGACGCTCGTAGACACGCAGAGGCCTTAGTCACACAGTTGGACACACAGGCACAAACAGGTGAGGCACCTACCGAATGCGGTAGGCGCCTCACCTGATGTTTCGGCTGTCGGGGTGGCGGGATTTGAACCCACGACCTCTGCGTCCCGAATGAGGCTCGGTTAATGATCTTTCCTGCCTGGATTGCGTTTGCGCAGGTCAGGCGGGTGGTCCCGGTTGGTCTCGGGTGGTGTGGAGGGGGTATCGGGAGCAGGGCGGCTCCCAGATGGCTCCCAAGGGTGCTGCTGCCTGGATGGTGCTGGAGAGTCAGCCCTGCGATCCGAAGGCAATTCACCGGCCCACCAGTGCCAGGAAGTCGAGTCGGCCACTCTGTTCGCCGTCCGCTGCCTGGCATCGGAGACTGCCGATGTGGTCCGGACGAAGTACGCGATGGCATCGCGGGTGCTCACCAGCGTGGGTGCGGGCGCTGGAGGGGCGCGGGTCGGGTCAGACCTTCTTGACGACGATCGTGTCCGGGACCAGCTTCTCCAGGTCGTCGACATCCGATGTGAAGACGGTGACCTGTCCCTTCTGCTGTCGCGCGATGACGGCGAGCACGGCGGCGATCGCGTACTTGTGGCCGTGCAACTTGGCGTCGGCCAGGAGGCGACGCGCCTGGCGGGCCTCGTCCTTCCCGATGTCGACGACCTGGAGCCGGGGCAGTACCCAGTCCCAGCGCTGCTCGGTCGTTCTGCCGTCGTACGCCTCGACCAGTGTCATCGGGGACGTCACCACTTCGGCCTCCCCGCGTGCCGCGAGGTCGAGCCAGGCGATCATCTTCCGGTCGCCGCGTACCGCAAGGGACAGGGCTTCACAGTCCAGTACGAAGACGCGCAGGGGTCGCTGTCCGTGCTCGGCGGCTCGCTTCTTCACGCAGCCTCTCCGGCGTTGTGCTTTCCGGCGGTTCGACGCCGCTCGTGTTCGGCGTCGAGTTCGTCCAGCTCGACGAGCGCTGCCGCATGCTCGTCCTCGGTGATGGGGCCGTGCTCTTCCTGCAGCCAGTCGACCAGTTCCAGGAGCCGGTCCCGGTCACGCTTGAAGCGCAGCGCTTCGGCGACATACGCCGACAGGCCCCGCTCTGCCGCGTCCGCGCGGATCTCGTCCAGGAGATCCTCGGGAATCGTCACGGTTACCTTCTTCGTCGCCATACAAGAGACCATACTCCCGGTATCGCACTCCTTACCAGCGGGTCACGTGATAGGCGCTCGGCGATCAGGCGGCCGGGGCGGGGCGTGGGCTGCCGTGGAAGACCTGGCTGGTGTGCCAGGAGCGGTGGACCGCCGCGACGGGACTGGCACCCGGTTGAGGTCCGATGAGCGGGCGGCCGGCGAGCGCTATGACGTGCTCGCGGGCGGCGGGGCTGTGGCCGACGAAGCGCTGCGAGACCAGGATGCGGTGACTGTCACCGATGCCGAGGACGCCCTTGTCGAAGAGCTTGTGGTGCAGCGAGCACAGGCACAGGCCGTTGTCGACGTCGTCAGGGCCGTCGAACGCCCACCAGCGCACATGCGCGGCCTCCAGCCCGACCGGCACCGCGCCGATCCTGCCGTCGTAGCCGCAGAAGGCGCACTGGTACTCGTATGCCGTCAGGACCTGCTCCCGCATCCGGGGATCCCGCCGCCCGCGCACGGCCGAGAACTGTTCGCTCTCCGTCGGCTCCAGCTCCAGGCCGACGGCTTCGCAGAGATCGCCGTGGAGCGAGGGAGGGAAGTTCAGGTCGAGCAGGACCCGTGCCATCCGGCCGAGCAACGACGGCTCGCGCCGCAGCGCCGCCCGTAGTTCCGGCGTCAGCCGCCCTGCGGCTCCGATCTCCCGCAGCTCCCGCACGCCGCTGCCGGGGCTGCCCGGTCCGCGATCGGTGCGCACCTCCCACACGCCATCGCTCACCAGATGGTGGAACGGGTAGGCGGGCGTCGTTCTGTTGGGCGGACCGTACTCGGCCAGCAGCCGTCTGAGGTCGTCCTCCACCGCGCTGTACCGCAGTTCACCGTCGGCGTCCCGCTGGAAACGCCCGAGCGCGTACAGAAACAGCAGCGGCTTGTGCGGAGCGCGGGTCCCGCTTCTGCTCCACTGCCTCAGCTTCGCGGCACGCTCCAGCCAGTCCATGACCGGCGATCGTAGTGGCGTTGGGTGCGGTGGTTTCGAGGGGGCATGGGGAGCGGGGCGACTCCCGGATGGCGCCCGGACATCGTGGGGTCACTGGCTTCGTGCGACGTTGCCCGTTGCGGCCTAACGAGTCGTGCCGAGGCGACTGCGACGGTTCTCAACCAGGTGCCGCCATCGTTCGCGCGTCTGTCGTTCTCCATCGATCCACCGAACTCGCGCGGTGTGCTCGGGGAACGGAAGGCCGGCCATGAAGTGCGCGATCTCGACGTAGTAGGCGTAGTCGCCGCTCTGCGTGAGTTCGCGCAGGCGGGTGATCACAGTGTCTACGTCAAGTCATCATGTATCCAGTCGGTCAACTCGTACACTGCAGGGCGCCGAAGCTGTGGAACGAGACGATCGAGGAGCACCGCCGCGCCGTACGGGAGACGGTGCTTGAGGTCGCCGCCGCCCTGGTGGTCGAGCACGGGCTGCGCGGGGTGACGATGTCGAGGATCGCCGAGGGGGCCGGGATCGGCCGCGCCACGCTGTACAAGTACTTCCCGGACGTCGAATCGATCATGACGGCCTGGCATGAGCAGCAGATCTCCGGTCATCTGCAGGAACTGGCCGCACTCCGGGACCAGCCCGGCAGTGCCGGCGAACGGCTGACTGCGGTGCTAGTCGCCTACGCCTTCATCCAGCAGCGGCGCCATGGTCACGATCCGGAGATCGGTGCCGTGCTGCACCGTGGGGAGCATGTCGCCCACGGTGAGCAGCATCTGCGCCGGTTCATCGGTGACCTGCTCGCCGAGGGTGTGCGGGCCGGTGAGGTGCGGGACGACGTGGCGCCGGAGGAACTGGCTGCCTACTGCCTGCACGCCTTGGCTGCGGCGGGTGGCTTGCCGTCCGAGGATACGGTGCGCAGGCTCGTCCGGGTCACGGTGGACGGTTTGCGTCCGTCCCCCTGACTGTGCGACGTCGCCGTGCCGGCCCCCCTCGGGCCTGGTGCCGGTCCTGAATGGCGAACGCGTCCGTGGCACTCCCGCGCTCTCGGGAGTGCCACGGACATGCGGGGTGGTCTGGTGATCAGTGGTGGGCATGCATGGCGGCGTGGCCCTTGCCGCGGCCGATCATCCACTTGTTGACCGGCGTGGTGATCAGGAAGGCGACCGCGAACCCGCCCAGCAGGGCTGCCCAGAACAGCCCGTCGGACAGGTGGGCGTCCATCGCGCCCGGCGTGAGGGCGATGACTGCATTGTCGACGAGTTCCATCACCGCGATCGAGACGGTGTCGGCGGCCAGCGCGACCTTGATCGCGGATGTCAGGTCGAGGCCGGCCCGGATGACCGCGAACAGAGTGAACGAGTAGCCGAAGAGGAACGCCAGCGCGATCGCCAGGACCATGGTGGGCACGTTGCCCCACAGCAGTGCGGTACCGACGACCATGCCGAGGATCTCCCCGATGGCGCAGCCGGTCAGGCAGTGCAGCGTCGCCTTCACCGCCATGGACCAGGACGCCCCCGCGTGAGCGCCGTGGTCGTGCGTGGTGCCGGTGTGATGAGCGGTGTGGTCCATGACCTTCATCTCCAATTCCCGTCCAGCGTGACCCGTTCCGGGGCCCCACAGCCCTCGACGGTATACCCCCCAGGGGTATACCGTCGAGGGCTTCTGGCAGTGAACGTCTGTATCCCGTTCCTGAACGTGAGGTTGGCGGCGGGGCGCAGTGAACCGGCGTGCTCGAGATCAGCTCTGGTAGGCCACCAGGGCCATCATTCCGACTTCGCCGTGGTAGGCGTTGTGGCAGTGCAGCATCCACTGGCCCGGGTTGTCGGCGTCGAAGAACACCGACAGAGTCTTCCGCGGGAGGACGATCGCGGTGTCCTTGCGCGGGCCGCCGGTGCCGAGTTGGTACGTGTGGCCGTGGAGGTGCATCGGGTGCCACATGGTGGTGGTGTTGACGAAGTCCAGCCGTACTCGCTGGCCTTGCTCGACCGTGATCGGGCTCGCGGTCGGGTTGTCCATGTCGAACCGCTTGCCGTTGATGGCCCAGTTGTACGTCATCATGCCGCCGGTCAGCGCGATGCGGTGGACCTGATCCGCCTTCCTTGACGGCAGGCCTACGTCGTCGGCCGCGCGCAGTTGTGACGCGGTGATGATGGTTCCGTCCAGTTCCTTCGGGCGCGTTGTCGGCTTCGGCGCGCTGCCCGACCCTGTGCGGACCAGCGCCATACCGGTGGCGTTCTTGCCCTCCGCCAGTGCGACGAGCGGGAACACGCCATCGCCCAGGGTGACGAGGGCGTCGTAGCGTTCGCCCATGCCGATCAGCACGGCGTCGACCTGCTGGTGCCGGATCGGGAAGCCGTCGGTGTGAGTGAGGGTCAGCCGGTGGCCGCCAAGGGCGACGCGGTACGCGGTGTCACCGCCGGCGTTGATCAGGCGCAGCCGGACCCGCTTGCCGGGCTTGGTGCGGAAGACCTCGGGGTCGGCCGGAACGCGGCCGTTGATCAGGTGGTGGGGGTACTTCACGTCGCCCGCGTCGCCTCCGAGCAGTGGGCTCTGGGCGCCCATCAACATGAACTTCGTCGACATGCCTCCGTCGGAGGTCGGGGACGGTGAGCTGCTCGCCGCGCCCGTGCCGCTGCCCAAGTCCATTCCGCCCATGTGTCCCATGCCGTGGCCGGAGGAGTCGGCCGAGCTGCCGGAATCCTCGCCCATGTGCATCCCGCCCATGCCCTGCTTCAGCTCGGCGAAGGCGTCGTCCGGGGTACCGGTGACGCCGTCGAGCCAGTCGTCGAGGACGACCACCCACTCCCCGTCGTACGACAGTGGCTCCTTGGGGTCCTCCACGATCAGCGGCGCGTACAGGCCTCGGTCGAGCTGGACGCCGACGTGCGGGTGGAAGAAGTAGGTGCCAGGGGCGTCCGCGGTGAACCGGTAGGTGAAGTTGCGGCCGGCGCGGACGGCGGTCTGGGTGGCCGGCGGTGCGCCGTCCATGTCGTTGCGCAGCGCGATGCCGTGCCAGTGGATGGAGGTGGTTGTCTGGTTCGGTAGCTGGTTGGACAGTGTGGCGGCGAGCGTGTCACCGGCCGAGACGCGCACCTCCTTGCCCGGGGTCTGGCCGCTGAAGGCCCAGGTGCTGGCCGTGAGTCCGGCGCCCAGGTCGACCTTGGCCTGTGCTGCGGTGAGGGCCAGTTCGTGTGTCCTGCCGCTCTTGGTGCGCTTCTTGTCGGCGGTAGCGACGGCCGGCCCGGAGGGGCTGATCAGGGCAGGCGTGCTGCTGGAGCCGCTGCAGGCGGCGAGCGCGCCCGCGCCCGCGACGCTGAGGCCGGCCAGCAGGACGGAGCGGCGGTTGATGCTGTTCACAGGGGTGTCCTCTTCTCGATATCGCTTCTGTTCGGTCGCGTGCGGGCTCGGCCGAGCGCACGGTGAGCGCGCAGCCGAGGGCGCGGCCTACAGCAGCAATCGAGAGAGGACCGAAAGATCGGGTGGTGCCCGGCCCGTCGTTCCCGGGACGTCGCGGCCGGCGGCTGCTCCGGTAGGGAGCGCCGGAGCGCAGCTGATGGCAGGGTGGTGAGGAGGTACGAGCTTCACGCTGTCGACACCGGCGGCGGCGCAGTGCTGCATCACCGTGCCAGAGCACGCCCCATGATCGGCGGTAGCTGTGGCGGTCGGGGCGCCCGGCGACGTGGCGTGCCCGTTCGTGTGTACGGAATGGGTCATTACGGCCGCGTGGTGCAGCCCCGCGAGGCTGCTCGTCGTGTCCGAGGTCACGGTGCGCGGCACGTGGGTGATGGCCGCGGCCGTCTCGTGGTGAACGAGGACAGCGAGCGCCGCCATCAGCGCGATGACGGCAGCGCGCATCCACCGGAGTACGGCGCTGCTGGCGCTGCCTCGCCGGTGGTCGGCTGTCGTCATGGCTTCCGTCCGTGCTGGTGCTTGGAAAGGCCCGTTGTCGGCAATATACCCCTCGGGGGTAAGTCGGCGGCTGGAGGGGCGAGGCCGCGAAACGGAGTGCGGCCGGGCTCGGCGAACAGATCCCGCCCGTCGATCATGAAGCTCGGCGAGCCGGTGAAACCCGCCGCCTCGGCCTCGCGCGCATCCGAGATCACGCGCGTGGTGAACGCGGTGCCGTCGAGGCCGATGCTGACGAGCGCTCGGCGAAGCAACTCGGCCGCGGGCCCGGCGTGCGGGCAGTCGGGCACGACGAGAAGCTCGATGTTCACAGGTTCAGTGTCGCGCGCTTCCGGTGAGGAGCTCACGGCCCGTCAGGCGGGGGCGGCCGGCGGGCGAGGCGCGAGGAATCCGGGAGCCGCATCCGGAAGTCGGCTCCCAAATGGCTCCCAGAATGGCCCCCTGAACCACTCAGGGGCCCGACCCGCTAAGCGGATCAGGCCCCTGACCTGGTACTTCACTGTCGGGGTGGCGGGATTTGAACCCACGACCTCTTCGTCCCGAACGAAGCGCGCTGCCAAGCTGCGCTACACCCCGATTGTCGCTGCTCGTCGCGGCGACGTCGTTTACTTTAGCCCACCGGTGGCTGGAGACGAAATCCGGTTTTGGCGCGGTGGCGGGTGGGGTTCGGGCGGGTGTGGTCGAGGGAGACCAGGAGGATCGCGAGGGCGTAGAAGGAGAGGCCGAGGAGGAGGGCGTTGCCTAGGACGTTCTTGTAGCCGTGGAGGTCGACGTCCAGGAAGGGGTGGAGGTAGCGGGCCGGCGTGCCCGGGGGGATCAGTTCGCCTCGGGTGAAGGAGAACAGCAGGTACGCCAGGGGGTAGAGCAGCCACGTCGCCGCCTGGCGCAGGTGCAGGCGGCCGGGGGGTGTCAGCAGGAGCCAGTCCGCCAGGGCCGCCGCGGGGATCGCCGTGTGCAGGAGGTGGGCGGTCACCGCGTGCCAGCCCGTCGGGTGTGCCGCCTCGCCGGTCAGGAGGAAGGGGCTCGCCGCGTTCGCCAGCAGCACGTGGTGGACCAGGGCCGTGATCGTGACGTAGAGGAGAGCCGCGCCCGTCAGAGCGGACGGGAGGGGGCGGCGGGCGGTCCAGGCCCTGCGCGCCGACAGCAGGAGCACCATCGTCAGCAGGATCGTGCTCTGGATCGAGAAGTAGCTCAGGGTGCGGACGGTGCTGCCCAGGAGCAGTTCGACGGTCACGGTCCCCGCGGCCACCAGGGCCAGCAGCACCCGGTAGGCGGCGGTCACGGGATGGCGTACGGGAGCCACCACCGCCGTGGCGGGGACGGGCGACGGCAGGAAGGCGGGCATGCCCTGGAGGGCGGGGAGGTCCGGGATGTCCCTCGGTATTGGCGCGGTCATGCCTTCACATTAGGCATACATCGCAAAAGGGGCGATACGGGCGGACCGTGTGGGTTAACGCCTTAACGCCTCAACTTTCCTGCTCACGGCCCGCCTGCCGACGGCCCTACTCCCTGCCCACCAGCGTCAGCAACGTCACCTCCGGCGGGCACGCGAACCGCACCGGCGTGTAGCGGCTGGTGCCGCAGCCCGCCGACACGTGCAGGTACGACGTCCTGCCCTCCGCCGTGTGCCGGGACAGACCCTTCACCCGGTCGGTGTCCAGGTCGCAGTTGGTGACGAAGGCGCCGTAGAAGGGGAGGCAGAGCTGGCCGCCGTGGGTGTGGCCGGCCAGGATCAAGGGGTAGTCGTCGGCCGCGAACGCGTCCAGAACGCGCAGGTACGGCGCGTGCACGACGCCCATGGAGAAGTCCGCCGCGCCCGACGGGCCGCCGGCCACCTCGGCGTAACGGTCCCGCTTGATGTGCGGGTCGTCCAGGCCGGTCAGCTCGACCGACACGCCCTCGATCTTCAGCATGCCCCGCGTGTTGGTGAGGTTCTGCCAGCCCGCCGCGTCGAAGCCGTCCCGCAGGTTCTCCCACGGGTTGTGGGTGACCCCTACGGCGGGGGCGTTGCCGTTCAGGCCGTGGCGGCCCTGGGCCTTCTCGTACAGGTAGCGGGCCGGGTTACGGAACGTGGGGCCGTAGTAGTCGTTGGAGCCGAAGACGTACGCGCCCGGGAACTCCATCAGCGGGCCCAGCGCGTCCAGGACCTCCGGGACGCCCTCCGGGTCCGAGAGGTTGTCGCCCGTGTTGATCACGAAGTCGGGGCGCAGGCCTGCCAGTGAGCGCAGCCATCGCTGCTTCTTGCGCTGGCCGCCGACCATGTGGATGTCGGAGACCTGGAGCACCCGCAGGGGGCGCATGCCTGGTGGCAGGACGGGGACCGTCACTCGTCGCAGCCGGAAGGAACGGGCTTCGAAACCCGCCGAGTAGACGAGACCGGCGGCGCCAACCGCCGCGATCCCCAGGGGAACTCCGTATCGCGCGCGCATGCCTCCATCGTGTCAGATCACGAGCACCTCCCTGACCGGGTGCCCGCCGCCCCCGTAATACCGGGCGCCCGGCGCCCCGCAATACCGGATGCCTGCCGTCCTGCGGCGCCGACCCCCACCCCACTTGAGCCCCGTAGTTAATGCACGGGCACCCCGTCCCCCATACCTGCGACAATCACCCCCATGACCACGCTCAAGTCGAAGCTGCAGGAAGACCTCAACGCCGCGATCAAGGGGCGCGACGAGCTGCGCTCCTCGACGCTCCGGATGACGCTCGCCGCGATCACCAATGAGGAGGTCGCGGGCAAGGAGAAGCGTGAGCTCTCCGATGCCGAGGTGCTGAAGGTGATCACCAAGGAAGCGAAGAAGCGCCGCGAGGCCGCGGACGCCTTCGCTCAGGGTGGTCGCGCCGAGTCCGCCGAGCGGGAGAAGGCGGAGGGCGAGGTTCTTGCCGAGTACCTGCCCCAGCAGCTCAGTGACGAGGAGCTGAACGACATCGTCGCCCAGGCCGTCCAGGAGGCGAAGGCGGCCGGCGCCGAGGGGCCGCGAGCCATGGGTGCCGTGATGAAGATCGTGAACCCGAAGGTGGCCGGCCTGGCCGAGGGCGGCCGGGTAGCCGCGGCCGTGAAGAAGCGTCTGGCAGGCTGAGCGGCTGGCGCATGGTGTCGCCGGAGGCCGGTGGGCGGTTGTCGAGGCCGCCCACCGGCCTCATGTGCTTTTTCGACAGGGTGATGGGCGCGGTCGGCGCGGCCACGTCACGCGGACGGGTGCGACAGCTCGTCAGTTGGGCCGGTCGCCCGTCAACCCCGTCTGCCTGTCAGTACCAAGGGGTACAGCGGGTGTCCCCGTCCGAGGTGTCCACGCAGGCCCGCATTTCGTGGGTCGAGGGGTTGTAGTACATCGGGGTGCGTGTGTAGTAGTAGTTCGTCCCGGAGGGCACCTTCGCAGTCCATCCGGACGCGCCGCCCTTCTTCTCGCCGAGGCGCCAGTAGCAGGTCGAGTGGTCCTTGGTGCAGCGCTGGACGTAGACCGACCAGTCCTGCTCGTTGGAACCGCTGATGTACCACAGGCGGCCCCAGCTGTACTGGTCTCCGTCAGTCTTTCCCCATCTCAGCTCGTACTGGAACGAGCCTCCGGCATCGATGGGGCCGTACGTGCTGACTGGGCCCGACTGCCAGGTCTGGACGTTCGGGTCGTGTCCGTCACAGCCGAAGCCGGAACAGCTGGCGGCGTAGGCCGAGCTGGGTAGCGAGACCACGAGGGCGATCGAGCTGAGCAGGGCGCCGAACAGAACGCCGAGCCGGGACGTCAATTTCACGGTTCTCCCTATGGTCGATGCTGGAGGGGCGGTGCGGTGATACGTGTGACGGCGCCTCAGGCAGCCGTACGCTGCTGGAGGCGTCGGAGATTCTCGGCAGCCTTGCGCCGACCGGCGGCCAGGACGTCGACAGGTGCGCCCGCGCCTTCGCCCGGGGTGGCCTGCCAGGTGCGGATCTTGTTGGCCACTGCGGCGAGTCGGGCATCGCCGGGCTTGACGTCGATGTAGAAGAGCGACTCGTCCGCGTGCCGGTCGTCGCCGCTCCAGCGGACGACGCCGTCGAGCTCGGCGAGGATGTCGCGGACCACCACGAGCTGCGTGGGGAAGAAGCCGCCCTTCGTGCCGGACGGGTAGAAGCCCGGGCGGATCTGTACGGCGGTGCCGGACGCCTGGTTGCCCTCGGGCAGTCCCTTGCGGACGGTGCCGGGACTGCGCCAGCCGATCACGTCCCCCTTGCGGAGTTCGCCGATCTCGTAGTGGAACCGGCGCACCACATGGACCAGAACCGTTTCGACGTCTCCCGTGCGGACGCTGATACCGGTCAACGGGGTACCGGGGACGGGACGGCTGGAGATGCTTCCGCCGCCGTCCTCGGTCTTCTCCATCTCCCAGCCGTTGGAACTCGGCTTGCCTGTATGTACCCGCGTCCGGTTCTTCTGAAAGCGACGGTACGCCTCTCTGATCTCTTCACCTGTGGGCGTCCTGGAGTGGGAGTTGTCGGCGGCGTAGGCAGGTGTGGCGAGCAGGGCGGAGCCGGGGAGGGTGATCAGAGCCGCGGTACCGACCAGCGCACTCGTCCGCGCGAGCAGGGCGCGACGGGACATGTCAGGGATTGTCATGAGTTCCGTTTCTGTTGGGACGGCACGACGTTGCCGCGTTTGAAGTCGTCGCGGGTGATCCCCGATGCCACGCCCGTGATCAGGCCCAGGCCGACGAGCCCGCTGAGGGCAGGGTTGATCCATGGCGGGATGGCGGCGGTGTAGCTTCCGCCCTCGCTGATGCGGCAGGTGAAGCGAAGGGGGATGTAGCTCGCTTCGTAGCCGTCGACCGTGCTCGCTCTCGCTTCTCCGCCCGCCGCGACGCATGCCTGTCGCATGTTCATGTCTTCCATGAAGAGCACGTGGAGGGCCCCCCACATGTACACGCAGATGGCTGCGCAGACGCTCAGGATGCAGCCTGCCCGGAGCCACAACCGGTGCCCTGGCGGGCGCTGTTCGCGCCGCGCGACGGACGAGCCCAGATATCCGATCAGGCTGATGACTACGACGACTCCGATCAGCAGGATGAAGAGCAGGGCGATCGAGTTGAATCCGTCGGCTGATTCGGAGGCTTGTGGAGGGAGGTGTTGGCTCACCGCACCATCCTGTTGTACTTCTCGAAGATGTAGTACAGCGGCATCCGCTTGGTGGCGTCGGTGAAAGCCGGTTCCGCCGGCCCCTGGTACCGGCGCAGCACCTCGTAGATCTCGGACTCCGTGTAGTCGAGTGCGGGGCGGCGTTCCATCCGCGTCTCCGCGTCGCCGCCTGGCTTGCCGTCGGCAGCCCAGATATGGGCGTGACCGACGCTGGTGAGGGCGAAGTCGTTGTCCGTGCGGAGCTTGTCCCAGACGCTGAAGACGTCCGCGTCCTTGCTCGTGTCCTTCACGGTTCCGGTGACCAGACCCGTGTTGATGGAGTTGTTCCAGGCACAGATCGCTGCGAAGCCGAACATCTGGGCCACACCGGTGCTGCTGTCACGGAGGGCGGTGACTCCGGGGAGGTCCTTGGCCCAGTCCGGGACGTAGCCGTTGTGGTACAGCCACACCCCGGCGTCCTTGACCAGGTCTTCGTTGCCGTAGTGGCGGAACTCCCAGAACGCCGTGGTCTGGATGAGTGCCTTGCGCATGCCATAGGCCCGGGCCGTGTTGGTCACCGCGGCGTCTCGCGCGACGATCGTTTCCAGGCACTGGGTGGTGGTGTACAGCTTCCCGTTGTCCTCGGCGAAGCCGATGGACTCCATGTAGGCCTGGACGTCTGCGAGGAGTTGAGGCCAGTACACAGTGTCGAACAGGACGTCGGCCGTCTGGGACGAGGGCGGGTTGAAGGAGTTCTGGCCGATGTCGCGGCCGGAGGCGATGTTGTTGTCGATGTTGATGGCGCCGTCGCCGGAGCCGACGGTGCGCGTGACGATCTGGTCGTATGCCCAGTCCGTCGGCAGTGGATAGCCGAAGTTGCCGGAAAATCCCGACGACATGTCGGAGACGAACGAAGCGGACGTGTGTCCGGCCTCACCGACCCGGGTGCACACGTTGCGCGGACCGTAGACGCCCACTGCGAAGTCGTTGCCGTTGGCGGCCATCGCGTCTTCGATGCCCTTGAAGTACGGCAGTACGTTGTCGGTCACCTGGTAGTCGAGAGCATCGAAGTCGACCGCGAAGAAGATCCGGGTGCCGGCCTTGAACCCGTGGTCGCGGGCGGCGTTGACGGCTGCCTGCCCGTCGGCCCGCCCTGAGGGGTAGCTGAATCCTGACGCGTCCCGGCCGTAGGTCTGATAGATCGGGAAGCAGCGCAGCCCGTTGTCGGCGATCGTCTGTAGTTCACCGGGCTGGATTGCCTTGTGCTTCAGGCTGTCAGGCGGCGTCGCGTCCGGGTTGGTCAGGTAGCGGCCGACATAAGTGATGCCCTGTGACTTCAGCGTCTGGGCGCGCGCCGCGGTGATCAGGGTGACGCCGTCACAGGCCGAGCCCCGGCGGCTCTGGTCGCCGTAGGAGACCAGCAGCGAAGCCCAGGTGGAAAAGTCGCCACTCCCCGAGACGGGCAGCTTGACGAACGATTGAAAGGCACTGACCGCGGAGGCCAGTGCGGAGGTGAAGCTGCTGGTGAAGGAGATCGGCCGTTGATTGAGCACCATGCCCGCGGAGAACAGTTGCACCCAC
Source organism: Streptomyces sp. SLBN-8D4 (assembly GCF_049739545.1). Classification (NCBI taxonomy): domain Bacteria; kingdom Bacillati; phylum Actinomycetota; class Actinomycetes; order Kitasatosporales; family Streptomycetaceae; genus Streptomyces; species Streptomyces sp. SLBN-8D4. The sequence continues at coordinate 4,464,631 of NZ_JBMGQC010000001.1, read as the reverse complement.
ACCCCGGAGGAGCCGGTGGACAGGGTGTGCTCCTTCAGGCCGGCTTGCGTGCCGGGGCCGAAGACGCCGTTGGCGACGCCGTCTGCCATGCCCAGCTCGTACTGGATGGCGAACAGCATCGACTTGGCCACGTCCCGCGAGTGGTGTCCGTCGCAGGGGATGGCGTAGTAGTCCTTGCGCAGGATGTACTTGCCGTTCAGCCACTGCTGAATCGTGCGGATGGTGTCCGACCCACCGTTGACCGTGACGTAGGCGTCCATGTTGAACAGGCCCTTGGTCGTCTTCGGCCACAGTGCGCTGCCCGGATACGTACCGCCCACGCCCATGTTCTGGTGCAGCTTCGCGACAGCGGCCTTGACTCGGTCGTTGTACGTGCCGTCGATGTCGCCGCCGTCATAGCCCTTGCAGTACAGAGCGGACTGGATGACGCGGCAGAAGTTCGCCGACGGAATCGTCGTCTCGTCCAGCTTGCCGTACTTCTCCCCGATCGTGGCCAGGGTCGTCGGACCGAAAGAATCAGAGAGACTGGTGATGCCCATCTCGTACTGGAGCGCTCGAGTCAGGGCGTACATCACGGTCCAGCTGGTTTGACCGTTCTCCACCAGCTTGGATATGCCGAGTGTCGCACCGTTGTTGTACGTCGTGTTCACAAATCTCTGGGCACGCAGAACCATCTCGTCGGCCACGGAACTCCTCTTGATGTCCAGGGTGATACGGGACGGTTCCGGTGGAAGCCGCCATCGCTGAAGGTGGATAGAGGAAAGGAAGGCGTCTGTTCCGGCAGGGTCGATGCGGACGCATCCGGCGTCGTGCGCGTCGGCGTGGTCAACCGCTGTTAGCCGCCACTGCTGTTGATGAGGTTGCCGCTCTCCGTCAACCCGGATGCAGTCCACCGCACGTCCACAGATGCCCCCTCGCCGGCCCGCGCGCTACCCGGCTGGTCACACCGGAGCGTCACTCGTCAGCAGATGTTTGCATAGTGCAACGCGATGTGGTCAAGTCCTTTACATCGCCGAACAGACCCATACATTCCGTTTGCGAAGCCATTCGTGGCGCCATGGTGGCCAGGTTGATGCGAAGAGTGTGCCCAACCTTCAACGCTCCCCGGATGTCCGCGCGTTGCCCGGCGGCCCATGCGTGAAACCTTGATCTGCGCGGTGGTCGAGCCGAGCTTGCGGTCGCCGGGGTGGAGACGACAGGGCCGCCCCCGAGAGATACGCCCTCGTACACGATCTGGGCGTACCGCTAGGCGGCCAGGTCTCTGTCGATCATCTGGTTGCGATGAGCGGGGCACAGGATCAGGGCCTGTCCTCGCCCTCGGCCGAGCGCACACGAAACCCCGGCGCTACGAATCCGCGCGCCACGGTGTTACGGCCGCCGGATCGTCTGCGCGGTGTCTTCAGGCACCCTCCCCACCGAGCGTCTCACTGGACGCGGAGCGCTGTGCGCGCGACGCTCGGCGGGGTGCGCAGATCGGCGGGAGGGCGCTTGTCGCGTACCGGACCCGTCGAGGGGGTCACGCGAGTCCCGGGGCGGCCGATCAGCCGCGCCCGCCCCCGTTGCCGTTCCCGTTGCTCTGGCCCTGGATGAAGTTCTCCGGGATCGAGAAAGTCGGCGTCGGGAAGGTGGTGTTGCCGTCACCGCCGTTGCCGCCACCGCCGTTGTCGTTCCCGCGGTTGCCGCCGTTGTCCCCGTCGTCGTGACCCTTGCCGGGGTCGTTCTTCTTCGGCATGTCCGGGATGCTGACGAGGTTGAAGTTCGGGGCTTCCTTGCCCTCCAGCGCACCGCTCATCATGTCGCGCCAGATCGGTCCGGGGACCCTGCCGCCGAACACCTTCTCGTTCCAGACGCCGCCGATGGTGATGTTCTGCATCTTGCGCTTGTGGGCGGGGTCGCCGACCCAGACCGCACCGGCCATGTTCGGGGTGTAGCCCACGAACCAGGCCGCGTAGCGCTCGTCGGTCGTACCTGTCTTGCCCGCGCTCGGGCGGCCGGCGCCGAGGCCCGCCTCCGAACCCGTGCCGTCCTCGACGACGCCCTTGAGGAGGGTGTTGATGGTGTCCGCGGTTTTCTCCGACATCGCCCTCGAGCAGGTCGACTTCGGGACCCGGAGCGACTTCGCCTTCTCGCCGACTCGCTGGGTGATCGACTCGATGGCGACCGGGGTGCAGTACATCCCGCGCGAGGCGAAGGTGGCGTACGCGTTCGCCATGGTCAGCGGGGACATCTCCTGGGTGCCCAGGGCGATTGAGGGCCGTTGCTGCAGTTTGTCGCCGTCGGCTCGTTGGACACCCAGCTTCGTGGCCATCTCGGTCACGGGGCAGACGCCGATGTCGCTGATCAACTGCACGTAGTAGGTGTTGACCGACTTCGCGGTCGCGGTCTTCATGTCGTACGGGCCGACCTCGGATTCGTTCTCGTTGGTGAGCGAGACGCCCTTCTCGTTCCAGACCTTGCCGTCACAGAGCTGGACCGGGCTTGGGTAGTCCATCCGGTACGGCGAGGAGTAGATCTGCGTCGCCGGGGTGCCGCCCTCTATGGCCGCCGCCGCCACGATCGGCTTGAACGTCGAACCGGGCTGGTAGCCCGCTCCGCCGCCCATGGACTGGTTGACCGAGAGATTGATCGTCGTCTCGTTCTTCTTGTTGTTGATGCCGTACGGCCGCGACTGGCCCATCGCCAGGATCTTGCCGGTGCCGGGCTGGACGATGGTGGCCGCGGTGGCCACCTCGTCGCTCTGGTAGACGTGCTCCTTGATGGAGTTCTGGGCCGACTTCTGGGCCTGCGGGTCCATCGTGGTCCGGATCGTCAGACCGCCCTGGTTCCAGACCTTGGCGCGGGCCTCCTTCGTCTTGCCGAAGACCGGGTCGGTCAGGAAGACCTCACGGACGTAGTCGCAGAAGAAGCCGGCGCCCTTGACCGCCGTGATGCAGCCGTTCTTCGGCTTGCTGACCTTGAGGCCCAGCGGCTGCTCCTTGGCCTTGTCGGCCTCTGCCTGGGAGACGTCACCGACCTCGGCCATGCGCTGGAGCACGGTGTTGCGGCGCTTGGTCGCCTCGGCCTCGTCATTGACCGGGTCGTAGCGGCTCGGGGACTGGACGATGCCCGCGAGCAGCGCCGACTGCTCCAGGTCGAGGTCCTTGGCGTGCCGCGAGAAGTAGCGCTGGGCGGCGGCCTCGACGCCGTACGCCTGCTGGCCGAAGAAGGTGATGTTCAGGTAGTTCTCGAGGATCTTCTTCTTGCCGAGTTCCTCTTCGAGCTGGATCGCGTACTTCAGCTCGCGGATCTTGCGGCCGATGGTCTGCTGGGTGGCCTCGGCGACCTTCGTCGGGTCGTCACCGGCCTCCTCCACCGCGACGTTCTTCACGAGCTGCTGCGTCAGCGTGGAGGCACCCTGGGCAACCCCGCCGCTCTGGGCGTTCTTGTTGAGCGCGCGCAGGACGCCCTTCAGGTCGACCGCGCCGTGCTGGTAGAAGCGGGAGTCCTCGATCGCGACGATCGCCTTCTGCATGTACGGCGAGATGTTCTTGAGATCGACCACCGTACGGTCGCGCGAGTACACGGTGGCGATGGTGCCGCCCTCGCTGTCGAGGATGGTGGTGCGCTGGCTCAGCGGCGGGGTCTTCAGGTTGGTCGGGAGCTCGTCGAAGCTCTCCACCGTCCCCTTGGCCGCGAGCCCCAGCGCGCCGGCCGCGGGCAGCGCGATGCCGGCCATCACCGCTCCCGCGAGGACACTGACACCGAGGAACTTGGCGGCCTGCTGCGTGGGCGACAGACCGCCGCCCGAGCGCTTCTTCGACATAGGGGGCAGCCTAATCCGTACTCATGAGCGTTCAGGGCGAGCCCATGTCACGGCATGGCGACGGAAGCGGGCACGACCGCCCCGGAGCGGGCATGGCGACAGGAGCGCCCTACCTTCTCATTCGCCGGACACGCGCACAGGCCTTGGCCTAAGCTGCTCTCAACTGTCACAGCAGTAGGGCCACGTATCAATACGTCCGGCGACCCCGAATCGTTCCGGAGGTTCCCCGACTTTTTTGGTGGGGACGTGTCCGAATCCGCCTCGTGTGTCATCAGGTGCCCGTTGTGACGCAAGACAAGTGTCCTGGTTTGCCGGGATAGTCATGTATGTCGCGGGCTCACTCCCCCGGGTGATCTGCCGCTTACGCATAGTCCGTTCGGGCCATTCAAGATTGGGCCCGAAGGGGGTGTTGCGCTGTGCCTGCCTTCCGTAACGTCCTCAACTGGCGGCGGTGAATATGCCGCTGCCGCCGTGGGGGAGCCTCGATTCGGGAGAGGACGGCGCCGGTATGGGCTGGGTAGTCGACTGGAGTGCGCAGGCGGCCTGCCGCACTACCGATCCGGATGAACTGTTCGTTCAAGGAGCAGCGCAGAACCGGGCGAAGGCGGTGTGCACCGGATGTCCGGTGCGAACGGAGTGCCTCGCCGATGCGCTGGACAACCGCGTCGAGTTCGGCGTGTGGGGAGGCATGACGGAGCGCGAGCGCCGCGCCCTGCTGCGCCGGCGGCCGACGGTGACGTCGTGGCGCAGGCTGCTGGAGACGGCGCGCGTCGAGTACGAGCGGGGGGTCGGCATCCTGCCGCTCGAGGACGACGAGATCTACGAGAACTACGCGGCGGTGGGCTGAGCGGAGGCGACGCCCCGCTGAGAGGGACGCCCCCTGCTGAGGGGGACGCACCCCTCGGGTCAGCCGACCCCGGTCAGTCGATTCGGGTCAACCGACTCAAGTCGGTCGACTCGGATCAGTCGACGGCAGTCTCGGGCAGCTCCGGCTGCCCTGCCGCGAGCCGGTTTCCGATGTCCCGCAGTCCCGCGAGGTCGTGCACATCGCCGGGCAGCGCGGCCACTTCGGCCACCGCCACCTCGGGGTGGAGCGCGGTGAAGCGGTCACGCGTGCGCTGCTCGCGGGAGAGCAGTTGCATACGGTCGGCGTGCAGCTTCAGCAGGCCTGCGGTGAGCTGGTCGACGGACCGGTCAGCCGGATGGGCGGACCGCTCCTTCTCCGTGCGCTTCGAGCTCGGGTTCTCCGAGTGGGCGGGGGAGCCTTCGTCAGGAGCCGGGGCCTCGGAAGCGGGAGATTCTGAACTGCCGTACGTGTCGGGAGAGTTACGAAGTCCAGCTTTCCCGCCCTCCTGATCGACAATGCGGGGCTCTTCAAGATTTTCCACGGCCCCGGGATTTTCGGCGGTCTCGGGGCTCTCGGGGCCCTCCGCGGTCTCGAGATTCTCCACGGCGGCGAGCGCCCGCTCGGCCGAGAGCCGGTCGGCGCCGCTGCCGTGGACCCGGTTGAGCACCAGACCGGCGAGCGGCATGCGCTCCGCGGCCAGCCGCTCCACGAAGTACGCGGCCTCGCGCAGCGCGTCCCGCTCCGGGGCCGCGACCACCAGGAACGCCGTCCCGGGCGCCTGGAGCAGCTTGTACGTCGCGTCCGCGCGCGTGCGGAAGCCGCCGAAGGTCGTGTCCATGGCGGCCACGAACGTCTGGACGTCCTTGAGGAGCTGACCGCCCAGCAGTTTGCCGAGGGTGCCGGTCATCATCGACATCCCGACGTTCAGGAACTTCATCCCCGCCCGTCCGCCGAGCTTGGCCGGGGCGGTGAGCATCCGGATGAGCCTTCCGTCGAGGAAGGAGCCGAGCCGCTTCGGCGCGTCCAGGAAGTCGAGGGCGGAGCGGGAGGGGGGTGTGTCGACGACGATCAGGTCCCACTCGTCCCGGGCCCGCAACTGCCCGAGCTTCTCCATCGCCATGTACTCCTGCGTGCCCGCGAAGCCCGCCGAGAGCGACTGGTAGAAGGGGTTGGCCAGGATCGTGGCCGCCCGCTCGGCGTCCGCGTGCGCCTCGACGATCTCGTCGAAGGTGCGCTTCATGTCGAGCATCATCGCGTGCAGTTCGCCGCTCGCGGAGTCGTCCAAGCCCTTCACCCGGCGCGGGACGTTGTCCAGCGAGTCGATGCCCATCGACTGGGCGAGCCGACGGGCCGGGTCGATGGTGAGGACGACCACCTTGCGGCCCCGCTCGGCGGCGCGCAGCCCGAGGGCCGCGGCGGTCGTGGTCTTGCCGACGCCGCCCGAGCCGCAGCAGACCACGATCCGGGTCTTCGGGTCGTCGATGAGGGGGTCGAGGTCGAGCACGGGCGCGGGGGTGAGGCGGTGATGGCGGTCCGGGTGCGGATTGTGGGGCGTTCGGTTGTGCCGGTCGGCGTCCGGACTCATGACATCCCCTGCTTCCGCAGCTCGGTGGCCAGTTCGTACAGACCCGCCAGGTCCATGCCCTCGGTCAGCAAGGGCAGTTCGTGCAGCGGCAGCCCCAGTTCGCCGAGGACCGAGCGCTGTTCGTGCTCCAGCGCGTACCGCTCGGCGTACTCCTCGGCCTGCTGGACCAGCGGGTCGACGAGCTTCTCGGCGTTGCCCCCGCGGCGGGCGCCGCCGAGGCCGGCCGAGGACAGCGCCTTCGCCACGGCTGAACGCGGCGTGGTCCGTACGAGTTCCAGATCGGTGCTGTCCAACACCTCCGGGCGCACCATGTTCACGACGATCCGGCCCACGGGGAGTTGGGCGGCCCGCAGTTCGGCGATGCCGTCCGCGGTCTCCTGGACGGGCATCTCCTCCAGGAGGGTCACCAGGTGGACCGCGGTCTCCTTGGACTTCAGCACCCGCATCACGGCCTGCGCCTGATTGTGTATCGGGCCGATCTTGGCGAGTCCCGCGACCTCGTCGTTCACGTTCAGGAAGCGGGTGATACGGCCCGTGGGGGGCGCGTCCATCACGACGTAGTCGTAGACGAAGCGGCCGGACTTGCTCTTGCGGCGGACCGCCTCGCACGCCTTGCCCGTCAGGAGGACGTCTCTGAGGCCGGGCGCGATGGTGGTCGCGAAGTCGATCGCGCCGAGCTTCTTCAGGGCGCGTCCCGCTCCGCCGAGTTTGTAGAACATCTGGAGGTAGTCCAGAAGGGCCAGTTCGGGGTCTATGGCCAGTGCGTACACCCCCCCGCCCCCTGGAGCGACGGCGATCTTCCGCTCCTCATAGGGCAGCGCCTCCGTTTCGAAGAGCTGCGCGATTCCCTGGCGACCCTCCACCTCGACGAGAAGCGTCCGCTTCCCCTCGGTGGCGAGGGCCAGCGCGAGGGCTGCGGCGACCGTGGTCTTTCCGGTCCCGCCCTTGCCGCTGACGACCTGGAGCCTGCTCACGTATTCGAGCGTAACCAGTCGGCGGCGAACCTAAGCAGGAGGCTGTGGATAACGCGGGTACCGGTTGTGGGGAGCAGCGCCTGAAAGCCAGCGGTGAGCAGCGGCTAAAGTCGGCCGCATGACCAAGAAGTGGGAATACGCGACCGTGCCGCTGCTCGTCCACGCCACGAAGCAGATTCTGGACACCTGGGGCGAGGACGGGTGGGAGCTCGTGCAGGTCGTGCCCGGGCCGAACAACCCCGAGCAGCTGGTGGCGTACCTGAAGCGGGAGAAGGCCGCGTGAGCGGGGGCCAGGGCGGAGGCGGGGCGGTCGAGGCGCGGCTCGCGGAGCTGGGGCTGACGCTGCCGGCGGTGGTGCCGCCGCTGGCCGCGTACCAGCCGGCCGTGCGGTCGGGTGTGTACGTGTACACCTCGGGTCAGCTGCCCATGGTCGACGGGAAGCTTCCGGTCACCGGGAAGGTGGGCGCGGAGGTCACGGCCGAGGAGGCGAAGGCGCTCGCCCGCACGTGTGCGCTGAACGCGCTGGCGGCGGTGAAGTCCGTGGCGGGTGACCTGGACCGGATCGCGCGTGTGGTGAAGGTCGTGGGGTTCGTGGCGTCGGCCTCGGACTTCACGGGACAGCCGGGTGTGATCAACGGGGCGAGCGAGTTGCTGGGCGAGGTGCTTGGCGAGGCGGGTGTGCACGCGCGTAGTGCGGTGGGGGTGGCTGTGCTGCCGCTGGACGCGCCGGTTGAGGTTGAGGTGCAGGTGGAGCTGATCGCTGAGGCGTGATGCCTCCGGCGGTTGGGCGGGGTGTTGTGCGGGTGTGTGGGGGCGGGCGTTTTGCGCCCACGCGGCGGAGCCGCATATGGACACAGTCCCGCGCCCCTGGATGCCTGCGGCGGCCTGCCCGGCCCCCGGTGGGGGCTTGTGTAGCGCGCGGTTCGGTGGGTGGGTCGGGGCCGGGGTGGGGGTATCCGTCCTCGGTCCGGCGGCTCGGTCCCTTTGAGTAGTGCCCGGCGACGGACGCCGGCCGCTGCGGGCGGACACCCCCCACCCCGTCCCCTGCGCGCCGTATGCGTCCAAAGGTGCGTCCACCTGTCCCACCCAGGGGCGCGGGGAACTGCGCGACCAGCCCCCACCCACCCGTGGCCGCCCGACACCGAACCCGGCACCCCCATAGGCGCCCCGCCCAGCCCAGCGCAGCTGCCCGGCCCTCGAACATCCGCGCCCCAGGAGTTAGCCTCCGGCCATGGCAAACGGGCAGTGGTACCCAGCGGAATGGCCGGACCGTATCCGTGCGCTCGCGGACGGCACGCTCGCGCCGGCCGTGCCGAGACGCGCCGCCACCGTGATGCTGCTGAAGGACGGGCAGGCCGGGACTGTCGTGCACATGTTGCGCAGGCGGGCCTCCATGGCGTTTGCCGGTGGCGCGTACGCCTATCCCGGCGGTGGCGTCGACCCCCGTGACGACGAGCACCAGATCCACTGGGCGGGCCCCACGCGCGCGTGGTGGGCGGCTCGGCTCGGGGTGGACGAGACGACGGCTCAGGCGATCGTCTGCGCGGCCGTGCGGGAGACGTACGAGGAGGCGGGCGTGCTGCTCGCCGGGCCGACGGCCGAGTCGGTGGTCGGTGACACCACGGGCGCGGAGTGGGAGGCGGACCGGGCCGCTCTGGTGGCGCGGGAGCTGTCCTTCGCGGAGTTCCTGCAGCGTCGGGGACTCGTGCTGCGGTCCGATCTGCTCGGGGCCTGGACGCGCTGGATCACGCCCGAGTTCGAACCCCGCCGCTATGACACCTGGTTCTTCGTCGCCGCCCTCCCGGAGGGGCAGCGCACCCGCAACGCCTCCACCGAGGCCGACCGTACGGTGTGGATCAGGCCCGAGGACGCGGCGGACGGCTACGACAAGGGCGAGCTGCTGATGATGCCGCCCACCATCGCCACGCTGCGGCAGCTCACCGCGTACGGCACCGCCGCCGGCGCGCTCGCCGCCGCGCCCGGCCGTGATCTGACCCCTGTGCTCGCGCGGGCCCGGCTGGTGGACGGCGAGATCGTGCTGTCCTGGCCGGGACACGACGAGTTCACCAAACACATCCCGACCGGTGGAGCCTCCGCATGACCGACGCCGCAGCCCTGCCCGGCCGGCCACGGGGCGGGGTCCTCTCGGGCCCCGCCACCCCACGGGCCGTCAACGTCCTCGCGCCCAACGCCTCCGCGATGACCCTGGACGGGACCAACACCTGGATCCTGTCGGAGCCGGACTCCGAACTGGCGGTCGTGATCGATCCCGGTCCGCTCGACGAGGGGCATCTGCGTGCCGTCGTCGATACCGCCGCGGCCGCCGGCAAGCGGGTCGCGCTCACGCTGCTCACCCACGGCCACCCCGACCACGCGGAAGGCGCCGTCCGTTTCGCCGGGCTGACCGGCACCAAGGTGCGGGCTCTCGACCCCGCGCTGCGGCTCGGGGAGGAAGGGCTGGGCGCGGGGGAGGTGGTGCGCGTGGGCGGGCTGGAGCTCAGGGTCGTGCCCACACCCGGGCACACCGCGGACTCGCTGTGCTTCCATCTCCCGGCCGATCAGGCCGTCGTGACCGGTGACACCGTCCTGGGGCGGGGTACGACCGTCGTGGCCCATCCCGACGGCCGCCTGGGCGACTATCTGGACTCCCTGCGGCGGCTGAGGTCCCTCACGGTCGACGACGGCGTCCACACCGTCCTGCCGGGCCACGGGCCCGTCCTGGAGGACGCCCAGGGTGCCGTCGAGTTCTATCTCGCCCACCGGGCCCATCGGCTCGCCCAGATCGAGACGGCCGTGGAGAACGGATACCGGACGCCCGACGCCGTCGTGGAGCACGTGTACGCGGACGTGGACCGGTCGCTCTGGCCCGCCGCCGAGCTGTCGGTGCGCGCCCAGCTGGAGTATCTGGAGGAGCACGGGCTCATCTAGCGCGGGCTGGTCCAAAGGGCTCATCCAGGGGTCTTCACGCCGTGCACGCGCGTGTACTCGGCTGCCAGCCAGGGGCCCAGGTCGTCTACATACGTGCGCAGCAGGGCAAGGTCGGCGGTCGGGGTGTGGCCCAGGGCGGCCGCCGTTCGCAGTTGGTCGGCGCGCTCCGGGTAGTACGCGGCGAAGACCTCCGCCATCTCTCCCAGGTCACTCGTCCAGCCGTTCCAGCAGGGCATGACCAGGGTGAACGCGGTGCGGACCAGGTGGCGGGAGATGAAGCGGACGAGGCGGGTCCGGGTCTCGTCCGAGTCCGCCGTGCCGATCCGTGTGCGCCAGCGGGGGAGCAGGGCGGCGAGGTCGCCGTTCGTCTCGCGGGCCAGGAGGGAGTCGGGGCGGTAGCGCGGCAGGTGCTCCGCCAGGTCGTCGCCCAGCAGCGGGGTGCACAGACAGGCCACGAACCAGCCCATGTCGTGGCGTTCCAGGTCGCTCAGCAGGACGTCTCGGCCGTACAGCAGCGTTCCGACGCCGTCGATCTGCGGGAACTCCTTGTCCAGGGCCTCCCCGAGTTCCCGTACGCCCTCCCGGTCCGCGTCGGTCGGCTCGTCCCGCAGGGCGAGCAGGAGGTCGAGGTCGCTGCGGCCCACGCGCGCGGTGCCGCGCGGAATCGAGCCGTAGAGGTACGCGCTGTGCAGCCGCGGCCCGAACAGGTCCAGAACCCGGTCGCGGGCGGCGGCGACGACCGGGCGGAAGGGCTGCGGGATCCGCCCGAGGGAGCCCTCGCGCTCGATGCAGCCCTGGGCGTCGAGTCCCTTGGGGGCGATGGGGGGAACTGTTTCGGCGGCCATGCGATCACTGTGCCCGGGGGCGGGACCGTGGGCAGCTCATTTACGGCCCTGGGCGGCCCGTGTGGGGCCGAACGCGGTCAGCGCCACCGAAGACGCGTGGACGGTGCGGGTCGCCGCCGGAGGCGCGCCTCAGGACGATCACGTCACCGGACGCAGCGAAGCTCTCGGGTGCAGCTCCGGTCCGTGACCGTCCAGTCGGGCGCGTGCGAGGGTCCACCGCGTTCGTCCTCGTACGTCCCGCCCCGGTCGTACGCGAAAGGGCCCCGCCGTGTGGCAGGGCCCCGCTACGTCGCTGGTTCCGTGTCGTTCGTACGGTCATGCGCTCACCGCGAGCGCTTGGCGAGCCTCTCGACGTCCAGGAGGATCACCGCGCGGGCCTCCAGGCGCAGCCAGCCGCGCTGGGCGAAGTCCGCGAGGGCCTTGTTGACGGTCTCGCGGGAGGCGCCGACCAGTTGGGCCAGTTCCTCCTGCGTGAGGTCGTGCACGACGTGGATGCCCTCCTCGGACTGCACGCCGAAGCGGCGGGAGAGGTCGAGCAGCGCGCGGGCGACGCGGCCCGGCACGTCCGAGAAGACCAGGTCGGACATCTGGTCGTTGGTCCTGCGCAGCCGTCGCGCGATGGCGCGCAGGAGCGCGGAGGCCACCTCGGGACGTGCGCTCAGCCAGGGCTGGAGGTCGCCGTGCCCGAGGCCGAGCAGCTTGACCTCGGTCAGCGCGGTGGCGGTCGCCGTGCGCGGGCCCGGGTCGAAGAGCGACAGCTCGCCGATGAGTTCGCCGGGGCCGAGAACGGCCAGCATGTTCTCGCGACCGTCGGGTGAGGTGCGGTGAAGCTTCACCTTGCCCTCGGTGACCGCGTACAGCCGGTCGCCCGGGTCGCCCTCGTGGAACAGGGAGTCGCCACGCGCGAGAGTCACCTCACTCATGGAGGCGCGCAGTTCCGCGGACTGCTCGTCGTCGAGTGCCGCGAAGAGCGGGTTGCGCCGCAGAACGTCGTCCACGAGTTCTCTCCTTGTCGACCTGCTCAGGGGATCTTGTTCCCCCTTGGTACCAGGGGAACCCGGTGCCCATTTTGCCGGACGGTCCAAACAGTGTGATCTGTCACAAGGATGCCGCACACATGTCCCGGGGTAAGCGGCAGGGGTCCAATTGGGGGCCGGTCTTCGGGGTCCGGGGCGGATGTCAGTGCCGGGCTCTAGGCTGGCCGGGTGTCCAAAACGCCGGTGAGAGCACAGGCCAAGGGGGCTGGGCGGGTGGTTGCACGGCGGGATTCCGCTCTGGGCGAACAGGGCGTCGGGGGCGGAAAGAAAACGGCAAAAGCGGCAGGGAAGGCTCCGGTGGAGAAGAGGGCTTCGGCGAAGAAGGCTACGGAGAAGGTGGCCAAAAAGGCGGCTCCCGTGCGGAAGGCCGCCGCCGTGAAGAAGGCGGTCGTCGCACCCGAGAAGGCGTCGGCACCGGTGAAGAAGGCGTCGGCCACGAAGAAGGTTGCCCCGAAGCCGCCGAGGCCCCCGAGGAACGAGTCGCAGACCGCCCTCGTCCGCCGCGCCCGGCGCATCAACCGCGAGCTCGCGGAGGTGTTCCCTTACGCCCACCCCGAGTTGGACTTCGAGAATCCCTTCCAGTTGATCGTGGCGACGGTCCTGTCCGCGCAGACCACCGACCTGAGGGTCAATCAGACGACTCCCGCGCTGTTCGCCAAGTACCCGACTCCCGAGGACCTGGCCGCGGCCAACCCCGAGGAGGCCGAGGAGATCCTCCGGCCGACCGGGTTCTTCCGGGCCAAGACCAAGTCGGTGATAGGGCTGTCCAAGGCCCTCGTGGAGAACTTCGGCGGAGAGGTCCCGGGGCGGCTCGACGACCTCGTCACGCTGCCCGGTGTGGGCCGCAAGACCGCCTTCGTCGTCCTCGGCAACGCCTTCGGGCGGCCCGGCATCACCGCTGACACGCACTTCATGCGGCTGGTCAGGCGCTGGCAGTGGACCGACGAGACCGACCCGGACAAGATCGAGGCCGCCGTCTCCGCGCTCTTCCCGAAGAGTGACTGGACGGACCTGTCGCACCACGTCATCTGGCACGGCCGCCGCATCTGCCACGCCCGCAAGCCCGCCTGCGGCGCCTGCCCCATCGCTCCGCTCTGCCCGGCCTACGGCGAGGGCGAGACGGACCCGGAGAAGGCGCAGAAACTCCTCAAGTACGAGAAGGGCGGCTTCCCGGGCCAGCGTCTGAACCCCCCGCAGGCCTACCTGGACGCGGGCGGCAAGGCCGCGCCGCCCCTGGGGGCCACCGGGTGAGGACGCGGACGGCGTGGCGGGGAGGACCGGCACGGGCCGGCGGGCCACAGCATCGGATGGCCGGGGGCACGCGTGCCGTGCCACCGGCCGGATCACTCTGGCCCGAGCCGCACGGAGCGGGGGCGCCGGTAAGAGGCGGTCGGGCGGGCCTACGGGACCCGCGGGACGGTCGGGCGGCGTCGTGCTGCGGGTCGGGTGGGCGTTGCTGCAGGGCTGGAGTACTGGATCGGGCGCGGGATCCGGGCCGGGCGGTAGTGCCGCGGCGGGCAGGAGCGCTGAGTTGGGCCGGTACGCCCGGTCGGGCGGGAGCCCCGGGCCGGCCGTCAGGAGAGCAGCGTCGAGCCGGAGCATCCGGTCGGGCGGCTGAGGCCGAGCGGGCGGAAGAACCTGGCGGGACCAGAGAACCGGCCCGGACCGGAAGGCCGAACCGGACCAGAGAACCGGCCCGGACCGGAAAGCTGCGCCGGGCCCAAGCCTTGCGCCGGAGCGCGGCGCTGAGTCGGCCCGACGCTCCAACCCCGGGCGGAGTGCCGGCCCGGGCCCAGTCGGGTGAGCGGCCGTGGCTGTCGGACCGGTGCCGTGCCCGGGCGGAACGATCTAGGGGCCGTCAGGCGTTGGGCTGTGCAGAACGACGGGGGTGGCGATGACTCGGGCGAGCCATACGGAGGGCGTGACGCTCAGCAAGGACGGGCTGCCGGCCTGGCTGGACCCGGTGGCGCACGCCGTGGAGACGGTCGAGCCGCTCCAGCTGAGCCGCTTCCTGCCGCCCGCGGACGGCGCGGGGCGGCAGTCCGCGGTGCTGATCCTGTTCGGGGAGGGTGAGTGCGGGCCCGAGCTGCTGCTCATGGAGCGGGCGAGTTCGCTCAGGTCGCACGCCGGGCAGCCGTCGTTCCCCGGCGGCGCGCTCGACCCGGAGGACGGCGACCCGAAGGGCGACGGACCGCTCAGGGCCGCCCTGCGCGAGGCCGAGGAGGAAACCGGCCTCGACCCCTCGGGTGTCCAGCTCTTCGGCGTGCTGCCCAAGCTGTACATCCCGGTCAGCGGCTTCGTGGTGACCCCGGTGCTGGGCTGGTGGCGCCGGCCGACCCCGGTCGGGGTCGTCGATCCGAACGAAACCGCCCGCGTCTTCACGGTTCCCGTGGCGGATCTCACGGACCCCGACAACCGTGCGACGACCGTCCACCCCAGCGGACACCGAGGTCCGGCATTTCTGGTCGAATCGGCCCTCGTGTGGGGCTTCACCGCCGGAATCATCGACCGGATCCTGCACTACGCGGGCTGGGAGCGCCCCTGGGACCGCGAGAAGCAGGTCCCGCTCGACTGGCGCGCATGACAGGGTGGCGTCCGTGCTGTGTCTTCCCGGGGCAGCCCCCGGCCGGCCGACCTGTGGGGAACGCGAAGTGATGAGGCGAGGCTCGAACCGGTGAACGTGCTGGACATCCTGTTGCTGGTCGCCGCCGTCTGGTTCGCGATCGTCGGCTACCGCCAGGGCTTCGTCGTAGGCATCCTGTCGGTGATCGGGTTCCTGGGCGGCGGTCTCGTCGCCGTCTACACCCTTCCCGTCATCTGGGACGCGGTGACCGACCACGCGGAGGTCGGCACGGTCGCCGCCGTCGTCGGCGTCGTCATCGTGATCGTCTGCGCCTCCGTCGGCCAGGCCCTGACCACCCATCTCGGCAACAAGCTGCGCCGGTACATCACCTGGTCGCCCGCGCGTGCCGTCGACGCCACCGGCGGCGCCCTGGTGAACGTCGTGGCGATGCTCCTGGTGGCCTGGCTGATCGGTGCCATGCTCGCGCAGACCACTATGTCCACGGTCGGCAAGGAGGTGCGCGGTTCCAAGGTGCTCCTCGGCGTCCAGGAAGTGCTGCCCTCCGACGCGGACACCTGGTTCAAGGACTTCACCTCGGTCCTCGCGGACAACGGCTTCCCCCAGGTCTTCAGCCCGTTCTCCAACGAGCCCATCAAAGAGGTCCAGCCGCCCGACCCCAAGCTCGCGCACAGCGCCGTCGCCACCCGCGCCCAGCGCTCCATCGTCAAGGTCATGGGCACCGCGCAGAGCTGCGGCAAGGTCCTGGAGGGCACCGGCTTCGTCTTCGGCGACCGCCGTGTCATGACCAACGCCCATGTCGTCGGTGGCGTCGACGAGCCCACGGTCCAGATAGGCGGCGAGGGCAGGAAGTACGACGCCACGGTCGTCCTCTACGACTGGCAGCGCGACATCGCCGTCCTGGACGTGCCCGATCTGGACGCGCCCGCGCTGAAGTTCACGTCCGAGGACGCCGCCAGCGGGGACAGCGCGATCGTCGCGGGCTTCCCCGAGAACGGCTCGTACGACGTCCGCTCCGCGCGCGTGCGCGGGCGCATCGACGCCCACGGACCGGACATCTACCACCGCGGCACCGTCGACCGCGACGTCTACTCCCTCTTCGCGACCGTCCGCCAGGGCAACTCCGGCGGTCCGCTGCTGACCCCGCAGGGCAGGGTCTACGGCGTGGTCTTCGCGAAGTCGCTCGACGACCCCGACACCGGGTACGCGCTCACCGCGGACGAGATCCAGGAGGACATCGTCAAGGGGCGCACCGCGAACCAGCAGGTGGACAGCGACAGCTGCGCGCTGTGAGAGGCGTCGGACGACGGGTGCGTCAGCCCCGGGGGTGACGCAGGCGTACCGAGACCCAGCGGGCTCGGCGGCGCAGGATGCGCGGGATGCCCACCCTCAGATCCGTGCCGCCCGGCAGTTGCGGGGCACCGCCCTGATGGTGGGAGCTCAGGGCAGCGCCCGAGCGTCGATTGCGTGCCACGTCACCGTAGTCGTGCGTCCAGCCCATACCCGGACGTGTGCCCCTGCCCCAAGGTCGATAACCGCCCCCACGCCCCCCAATTGGCCTATGCGCCGGGCAAGTGGCCGTTCGTAGAACAGGCGTTCAGATCCGGATACCGGGCGCGACCCTTCGATCACCGATCGGGTTCGGGATCCTTCAGCCAATTGATCAGTTCTGTCGAGAAGGCGACCGGATCCTCCTCGTGCGGGAAGTGCCCCAGGCCGTCGAACAGCCGCCAGCGGTACGGCGCTTCGACATACTCCCCGGACCCGGCCGCACTGCGCGTCCGCATCACCGGGTCGAGCGAGCCGTGCAGGTGCAGGGTCGGCACGCGGACGGGCCGCTTCATCCGCCGGTTGAACTGGATCCCGTCGGGACGGGCCATCGACCGCACCATCCAGCGATACGGCTCGACCGAGCAGTGCGCCGTCGAGGGGATGCACATCGCCGCACGGTACGTCTCCACCGCCTTGTCGTCCGGCAGCCGCGGGCCGGACCAGTCCCGGATCAGCTCGGCGACCAGCGCGCCGTCGTCCGCGGTCAGCTGCCGCTCGGGCAGCCACGGCCGCTGGAACCCCCAGATGTAGGAGCCGGCCCGCGTCTGCTTGACGTCCGAGAGCATCGCCGAGCGCCAGCGCCGGGGATGCGGCATCGAGGCGACCGCGAGCCGTCGTACGAGCTTGGGACGCATCGCGGCCGCCGTCCACGCCAGATAGCCGCCCAGGTCATGGCCGACCAGCGCGGCGTCCGGCTCGCCGAGGGAGCGGATCACGCCGGTGACGTCGAGCGCGAGGTTGGCCGGGTCGTAGCCGCGCGGGGTGCGGTCGCTGCCGCCGACGCCGCGCAGGTCCATGGCCACGGCCCGGAACCCGGCGTCGGCCAGCGCCTCCAGCTGGTGGCGCCAGGTCCACCAGAACTGGGGGAAGCCGTGCAGGAACATCACGAGCGGTCCGTCGCCCACTTCGGCGATGTGGAAGCGCGCGCCGTTGGCCGCCACGTCCCGGTGCGTCCAGGGACCGTCGGGCCGTACGAGAGAGGCGGGCTGCTGCGCCGAAGGGGCGGCGGGATCGGTCATGACGACGAGCGTGCCACAGCCTCGATGGCCTTCGACTCCCGGACCCGCTCCTCCAGGGCCTTGTTGTCGTTGCCGGGACGCGGGTGCGGCTTGGCGTTCTGCAGCACGCCGGCCGTCTCCTTCATCGAGGCGGCGACCTTCTGCGGGCCCTTGCTCTTCTGCGCCTTCTTCGCGAAGACGACACCGATCAGCGCGAGGACGAGCGCGACCAGGACGTTGGCGGCGAAGGACAGCAGGAAGCAGACCGCGAGGTTCCAGTCGCTCCAGGTCCGGATGCCGTACGCCAGCGCGAAGTTGAGCATCGGCAGGGAGAACAGCAGGACCCCGCCGGCCACGCTGAACGCGCCGCCGCTCATCGCGCCCTTCTTGACGTCCTGCTTGAGCTGCGCCTTCGCCAGCGCGATCTCGTCGTGCACCAGGGCCGACATCTCGGTCGTCGCCGAGGCGAACAGCTGGCCGATGCTGCGTTCGGCACCGACCGGGCTGCCGTCGGGTGCGCTCATCGCGGTCTCCCTCTTCACTGACTCTGTATGGGCCGGGACTGTGTATGGGCCGTGTCTTTTGTACCGTCCCGTCAGATCATGCCCGACGGTCGTCCTCCTCGCCTGCCCCGCCCGTCACTTCGGCAAGCCGCTCGGCCGTCTTGAGCTCGGCGATCCGGCGGTGCTCGGCCGCCTTGCGGTCGTAGATCGCCGCCATCCGCAGGTGGTACGCCGGATCGTCCTCCTCGTACACGTCCGGGATGCCGTCCTGGTCGTCGTCGCGCTCCTCGGCCTCGTACAGCCTGCGGTACTTGGCGTTGCGCAGCTTCAGCAGCACCGTCGCGAGGGTGGCCGCGATGAGCGAGCCGAGAAGTACGGCGGTCTTGACCTCGTCGGTCAGCGTCGCGTCGCCGTCGAAGGCGAGCTCCCCGATGAGCAGCGACACGGTGAAGCCGATGCCGGCCAGGGTCGCCACCGCGAACACGTCGGCCCACTGGAGATCGTCGCTGAGCGAGGCCCGGGTGAAGCGGGCCGTCAGCCAGGTCCCGCCGAAGATGCCGAGCACCTTGCCGAGGACCAGCCCGAGGACCACGCCGAGCGTCTCCGGCTGGGTGAACACCTCACCGAGCGCGCCGCCGGAGACGGAGACACCCGCGCTGAAGAGGGCGAACAGCGGGACCGCCAGGCCGGCCGAGAGCGGCCGTACAAGGTGCTCGATGTGCTCGCCCGGGGAGAGCTTCTCGCCCTCCTGCCTGGTGCAGCGCAGCATCAGACCCATCGCGACGCCCGCGATCGTGGCGTGGATGCCGCTGTTGTACATCAGCGCCCAGATCACCAGCGCGAGCGGGATGTACACGTACCACCCGCGCACGCCCTTGCGCAGGAGCACCCAGAAGACCGCGAGGCCCACGGCGGCGCCGCCGAGTGCCACGAAGTCGATGTCGGCGGTGAAGAAGACCGCGATGATCAGGATCGCGAAGAGGTCGTCGACGACGGCGAGGGTGAGCAGGAAGGCACGCAGCGCGCTCGGCAGCCAGGTGCCGATGACGGCGAGCACCGCGAGCGCGAAGGCGATGTCGGTGGCCGTGGGCACGGCCCAGCCGGACAGGGAGCCGCCGCCGGTGAGGTTGGTGAGCGTGTAGACGAGTGCCGGTACGGCCATGCCGCACAGGGCCGCGACCACGGGCAGCGCGGCCGCCCTGGGGTCCTTCAGGTCACCGGCGACGAGCTCGCGCTTGAGCTCGATGCCGGCCACGAAGAAGAAGATCGCGAGGAGTCCGTCGGCGGCCCAGTGTTCGATCGACAGGTCGAGCCCGAGGGTCGCGGGGCCCAGGTGGTAGTGGCTGACGCTTTCGTAACTGTCGTGCAGGGCGGGGACGTTCGCCCAGACCAGCGCGGCGACCGCGGCGAAGAGCAGCAGCACACCGCCGACCGTCTCGGTGCGCAGCGCGTCCGCGACGAAGGTCCGCTCGGGGAGGGAGAGGCGTCCGAGGACCTTGCGAGTGGGCGCGGGCATCAGGGGGACCTCCGGTCGGTGGGCAGGACGGGGCTACTCGCCGACCAGACTTCCCGGCACACCTTGAGGGTCACGCTGTTTTGTTTAGTTTACCTAAAAGGGGCGCCGGGCGCGTTCTCGCGCCCGGCGCCCCCCTGGTCCAAGAAGGTGCTCAGCCCTCGTTCAAGAAGCCGCTCAGTCCTCGCTGGGCGCGGCCGGCAGCTTGGCCTGGATGAGGTCCATGACCGTGGAGTCCGTCAGCGTGGTGACGTCACCGAGCTGGCGGTTCTCGGCCACGTCCCGCAGCAGACGACGCATGATCTTGCCGGAACGGGTCTTGGGCAGCTCGGCCACCGGCAGGACCCGCTGCGGCTTGGCGATCGGACCGAGGGTGGCGCCGACGTGGTTGCGCAGGCCGGCGACGAGGCCCTCGTCCTCGGCGTTCGCCGTGCCGCGCAGGATCACGAAGGCGACGATGGCCTGCCCGGTCGTCTCGTCCGCGGCACCGACGACAGCCGCCTCGGCGACCGAGGGGTGGGAGACGAGCGCGGACTCCACCTCGGTGGTGGAGATGTTGTGGCCGGAGACCAGCATGACGTCGTCGACGCGGCCCAGCAGCCAGATGTCGCCGTCGTCGTCCTTCTTGGCGCCGTCACCGGCGAAGTACCGGCCCTCGAAGCGCGACCAGTACGTGTCGAGGAAGCGCTGGTCGTCGCCCCAGATGGTGCGCAGCATCGACGGCCACGGCTCGGTGAGGACGAGGTAGCCGCCTCCGCCGTTCGGGACCTCGTTCGCCTCGTCGTCGACGACGGTGGCGGAGATGCCCGGCAGCGGCGTCTGCGCGGAACCGGGCTTGGTCGCGGTCACCCCCGGCAGCGGGGAGATCATCATCGCGCCGGTCTCGGTCTGCCACCAGGTGTCCACGATCGGGGTCCGGTCGGCGCCGATGTGCTTGCGGTACCAGATCCACGCCTCGGGGTTGATCGGCTCACCGACCGAGCCGAGCACGCGCAGGCTGGACAGGTCGAACTTGGCGGGGATGTCGTCGCCCCACTTCATGAACGTACGGATCGCGGTCGGCGCCGTGTACAGGATCGTCACCCCGTACTTCTGGACGATCTCCCAGAAACGGCCCTGGTGCGGGGTGTCCGGCGTGCCCTCGTACATGACCTGGGTGGCGCCGTTGGCGAGCGGGCCGTAGACGATGTACGAGTGCCCGGTCACCCAGCCGACGTCGGCCGTGCACCAGTAGACGTCGGTCTCCGGCTTGAGGTCGAAGACGGCGTGATGCGTGTACGCGGTCTGGGTGAGGTAGCCGCCGGAGGTGTGCAGGATGCCCTTGGGCTTGCCCGTCGTGCCGGACGTGTAGAGGATGAACAGCGGCTGCTCGGCGTTGAACGCCTCGGGGGCGTGCTCGGCGGACTGCCGCTCGACGATCTCGTGCCACCACACGTCCTTGCTGTCGTCCCAGGCGACCTCCTGGCCGGTCCGGCGGACGACCAGCACGTGCTCGACATTGCCGGCCTTGCCGACCGCCTCGTCGACGGCCGGCTTGAGCGCGGACGGCTTGCCGCGCCGGTAGCCGCCGTCGGAGGTGATGACGACCTTGGCGTCGGCGTCCTGGATACGGGTGGCGAGGGCGTCCGCCGAGAAGCCGCCGAAGACCACGGAATGGGCCGCGCCGATGCGCGCGCAGGCGAGCATCGCGACGGCCGTCTCGGGGATCATCGGCATGTAGACGGCGACCCGGTCGCCCTTGCGGACCCCCAGTTCCAGCAGGGCGTTCGCGGCCTTGGAGACCTCGTCCTTGAGCTCGGCGTAGGTGATCGCGCGGCTGTCGCCCGGCTCGCCCTCGAAGTGGATGGCGACCCGGTCGCCGTGCCCCGCCTCGACATGCCGGTCGACGCAGTTGTACGCCACATTGAGCTCGCCGTCCTGGAACCACTTGGCGAACGGCGGGTTCGACCAGTCCAGTGTCTCGGTCGGCTCCTTGGCCCAGCTCAGCCGGCGGGCCTGCGCGGCCCAGAACCCCAGCCGGTCAGCCTTGGCCTGCTCATACGCCTCCGCCGTGACGTTGGCGCCCGCGGCCAGGTCGGCGGGGGGTGCGAACCTGCGCTCTTCCTTGAGCAGGTTGGCCAGGCTTTCGTTGCTCACGGCATCTGCCTTTCCCAGGGTGTCCGTTGTGTCCCAGGCCACAGCTCATCACCCCGGGGGGCGTGATGACAAGGGTCGACCTGAAATTGGTTTAGACCTGTTGGACGTCGAGTCCGGCGGCCCGGGTCATCCGTACCCACGTACGCCGACCAGGCGGAGTTCAGCGCCTGTAACGCCTTTCACACTCCCGCCCAAGTACGGGTGAAGCGCCATCGACGAAGGGAGCTTGCGTGGAAGGCATACGGGGCGGACCGCGGGCCGCGGCCCGCGACCCACAGCTCTTCGAGGAGTTCTACCGGCGCCATGTGGAGGCGATGACGTCTTTCGTGGCCCGGCGTGTCGTGGATCCGCACACGGTCGCCGACCTGACGGCCGAGATCTTCCTGGCGGTCCTGGACTCCGCCCACACCTACCGCCCGTCCCGGGGCAGCGAGCGGGCGTGGCTGTACGGCATCGCCCGCAACGTGGTCGCCGGGGAGCGCCGACGGGTCGCCCGCGAGACCGACCGCGACCGGCGCATCTCGGGCCGGCGGCTGCTGGAGCCCGATGACATCGCCCGCCTGGAGGACAAGCTCGACGCGCAGAGCCCGGGCCGCCGCGCTCTGGCCGCCCTGGAACGGCTCCCCGCGGGGGAGAGAGCCGTCCTGGAACTGGTCGCCGTCGACGAACTGACGGTCGCCGAGGCGGCGACGGCGTTGGGGATCAGCCGGGTGGCGGCGCGTGTACGGCTGCACAGAGCGCGCAAGTCCCTGCGGGAGCAGGCGGAATCACAGGGTGGGGAGCCGTACGGCAGCTTCCTGTCGTACGTCACGGAAGGAACCGGGGGAGCGACATGACGACGAGGACGATGTTCGAGGACCGGCTGCTGGTGGAGTTGCAGGGGGAGATCGAGCGGCGGGAGTCCGTGCCGGTGCCTGCCACGCGGCGCGCGCTGCTCACCGGCCGCCGACTCGCCCTGGCCGCGGGGGTCTGCGCGGCGGCCGGGCTCGCGGTGGTGCTGTCGCCGGGGACGCCGGCCGGGTCCGCGGCGTATGCGCTGGAGCGCCATGAGGACGGGACCGTCACGCTCACCGCCAATGAGCAGTACATCGATGTCGAGGACCAGCGTGAACTCGCACGGGAGCTGCGCCCGAACGGCATCGAGGTGGAGGTGCAGATCCTGCGCCCCGGCTATGGCTGCCAGGGGGACACGGTGCTCTGGGCACACACCTCGGAGGGCGGGGTGGTCCCGCTCTTCACCCTCCAGTGGGCCCGGAAGATCACCCTGCACCGCGGCAATGTGCTGGTCTTCGTGAACTTCAACGACGGGGCGGAGCCGCACAAGGTCGACGTCTATCCGACCGAGGCCGACGTGGAGCCCTGTGTTCCGGTGAAGCCGACGCCGAGCGGGACCTAGGGAGCGGATGTGCGGCCCCTCGCGAAGGGGCCGCACCGCCGGCAAGACTCACGCCGGCAGGTCCGCCGCCGCCTCCACATGGCCGAACAGCCCGTCCCCGTCCGTCTCGGTGAGCAGGTACGCCTGGGCCTCGCCCACGTGGAAGTACATCCCGTGCAGCTCCAGCTCCCCCTCCCGCAGAGCGCGGGCGACCGAGTCATGGGCGCTCAGATGCTCCAACTGCTGGACCACGTTGGTCAGACAGAGCTGCTCGACCGCGTCGGCGGGCGCCCGTCCGGCGAGCCTGGCCGAGGGCCCGCTGCCGTCGGCCATCCGCTCCAGGCTGGGCAGTCCGTGCCGCAGCCACCGCTTCAACGGGGTCGGGGCGCCTCCCGGCTCGGAGTTGAGCAGTGCCTGCATGGCCCCGCAGCCGGAGTGTCCGCACACCGTGATGGAGCGCACCTTCAGCACGTCCACCGCGTACTCGATCGCGGCCGCCACCGAGTCGTCCCCGCTCTCCTCACCGGGCAGGGGGACGAGGTTGCCCACGTTGCGCACCACGAACAGGTCGCCCGGACCACTGGAGGTGATCATCGAGGTGACCAGCCGTGAGTCGGCGCAGGTGAGGAAGAGCTGGTCCGGCTGCTGGCCCTCGCGCGCCAGCCGGGCCAGCTCACCCCGCACGATCGGCGCGGTGTTGCGCTGGAACGCGCTGATGCCACGCGCCAGTTCCTGCCCGCTCGACTCGCGGGGCGCGCCCGGAGCCTGCGCGGCACAGGGCTCGCCGGCTGCACTGGGCTGTCCGGCGGCCTGCGCGGTGTACGGGCGCTCGCACTGGTGGTTGCGCCAGGCCGTCCAGGGGCGGCAGCGGCAGTGGGCGGATTCGGACGGCTCGGCGATGCGCGTCCCCGGTCTGCGCCCGGTCAGCTCGACGGCACCGCCCTGCGCGGTGTGCGTCTTCTGCCAGTCCTGCAGCGCTTCGAAGGCCGCGTGGTCCATGAACGACCCGTCCAGCTCCACGACGGTGTCCGCCCCCTGGGGGACGAGATGCAGGGCCCGGCTCAGCCGGGGGACCGCGAGGAACGTCAACTGCCCGCGTACGTGGACGTGATGGACTCCTTCCCTCTCGCAGTGGGTGATCCGGGTGCGGGTGAGGCGGTGCAGGGAGACGGCGACGGCGACGGCGATCCCCAGCGTCACGCCCTCCAGGACGCCGAACACGACCACGCCGAGGGTGGTGACGGCGTAGACCAGGACCTCTCGGTGGCGGGTCACCGTGCGGATGTGGTGCAGGGACACCATCTGGATGCCGACGGCCATCACCAGGGCGGCGAGCGAGGCGAGCGGGATGAACTCGAGGACCGGGACCATCAGCAGCGCGGCGATCACTACGAGAACGCCGTGCAGCATCGTGGAGTTCCGGCTGACGGCACCCGCCTGGACGTTGGCCGAACTGCGCACCGCCACACCGGCGACGGGCAGTCCGCCCAGGGTGCCGGAGACGATGTTGGCGGCTCCCTGTCCGAGCAGCTCGCGGTCGAGGTCGGAGCGGCCTACCCGGGTGCGGCGACCGGGAGCCGGGCTCGCGGCGATCAGGTCGGGGCGCCCCGACGCCAGCTTGTCGACGGCCACCGCACCCAGCAGCGACTGCACGCTGCACACCAGCGTGGTGGTGAGCACGGCGGCGATGAGCCCCAGCGCGGGACCCTCGGGCAGTCCGGCCAGGGCATGGCTGCTCCAGGACGGCAGGTCGACCTTCGGCACGGCCAGCCCGGTGAGGGAGGCGGCGGTGGTGGCTCCGGCGACGGCCACGAGCGCGGCCGGGATCCTGCGCAGGAGGTGGCCCGCCCGGCCCGGGACGCGCGGCCAGATGAACAGCAGTGCCAGGGTCAGCGCGCTCACCGAGACCGCGGCGGGCTGCACGTGCGCCAACTGGGCGGGCAGGGCGCGGAGGTTGTCGAGGACGGCGCTGTGCGGGGTGCCGCCGAGGACGATGTGCAACTGGGCGACGGCGATGGTGACGCCGATGCCGGCGAGCATGCCGTGCACGATCGCGGGGCTGACGGCGAGCGCGGTGCGGGCCACCCGCAGGCAGCCGAGGCCGAGTTGGACCACTCCGGCGAGGACGGTGATGGCGCAGGTCGTCCGCCAGCCGTAGCGGTGGATCAGGTCGGCGGTGACCACGGTGAGTCCCGCGGCGGGACCGCTGACCTGGAGCGGGCACCCGCCCAGCCGGCCGGCGACGATCCCTCCGACGGCGGCGGCCACGAGACCTGCCTGGAGGGGGGCGCCGGTGGCGAGGGCGATGCCCAGGGACAGGGGCAGGGCGATCAGGAAGACCGCGATCGAGGCCGACACGTCGGCACCCGCGACACGGAAGCGGCGGGGCGGGGTCGGTGGGGGGCTGTGGGAAGGGTGGATGCGCCTCGTGTGGTGCGAGTCGCTCGGGTCGGTGGCTCGGGTGGGAACACAGGCTGACATTTTTCCCGTCTCCTCCGGGGCAGCGCGGTCGCGGAACAGGTGGTCCCCCGTCGATGTCGGGGGTCGGGTCGCGGCCGTGGGTCACGGCGTGCAGCGGCGGGATGAATCAACGCTCGGTAAATGGATCGTAATGCAGAGTAAAGCGCAGGCATAGACTTTCCGGGCAAATAGGTGAATAGCTCACCTGAATGGGTGAAGTGGCAATTTCATCGGCTTGTCGTACTAATTCATTCTCGGGCTCGTGCGAACTTGGCGGCGCTGTCGTTGCCCCGAGAGAAGGAAGAAGGTGGGCGGAACATGGCCGCCACCCACAGGATTGCCGCGGGAGCCGTGGTCGCCGCGGTCTGCGCCGCCTCGCTCGCCGGATGCGCGACCGGCGCCGACGACCTCGAGGGAGGCGCCGCCGGCCCGCTGAAGGCGAAGCCCGCCCAGGCACCCCCCAAGCGCGCGTTCCGCCTGATCGGCGACGGCTCCACCGCGTACACCGGAGCCCAGCCGCACCTGCCGAGAGCCGAGCGCCTCAAGCCCGGCGAGAAGCCCCCGCAGTTCGTGGTGTTCTCCTGGGACGGCGCCGGTGAGGACAGCCAGAAGCTGTTCTCCCGCTTCCGTGAGGTCGCCAAGGCGAACCACGCGACGATGACGTACTTCCTGAGCGGCGTGTACATGCTGCCGGAGGACAAGCGCACCGAGTACAAGCCGCCGCAGCACTCCCCGGGCCGCTCCGACATCGGTTTCAACGACCAGCAGGGCATCGCCGACACCGTCAAGCAGCTGCGCCTCGCGTGGCTGGAGGGCAACGAGATCGGCACCCACTTCAACGGCCACTTCTGCGGCAGCGGCGGCGGGGTCGGCCAGTGGTCGGTCGAGGAGTGGAAGGACGAGATCGCCCAGGCGAAGAAGTTCGTCAAGTCCTGGAAGACCAACACCGGGATGACGAAGGCCTCCCCGCTGCCCTTCGACTACGACAAGGAGCTCGTCGGCGCCCGCACCCCCTGCCTGGAGGGCCAGGAGAACTTCATGAAGGCCGCCCGCGAGCTGGGCTTCCGCTACGACACCAGCGGGGTCAACGAGCAGCTCTGGCCGAAGAAGAAGCAGGGCCTGTGGGACCTGTCGATGCAGCTCGTGCCCTTCCCCGGGCACTCCTACGAGCAGCTCACCATGGACTACAACTTCATGGTCAACCAGTCCGGCACCAGGACCCAGGGCGACCCGGGCAAGTACGAGTTCTGGGGCGACCAGATGCGCGACGGCCTCCTCAAGGGCTTCCAGCGGGCCTACGAAGGCAACCGCGCGCCTCTGATCATCGGAAACCACTTCGAGTCCTGGAACGGCGGCACCTATATGCGCGCCGTCAAGGAGACCGTCGAGCAGGTGTGCAACAAGCCCGACGTGCGCTGCGTCTCCTTCCGGCAGCTCGCCGACTGGCTGGACGCCCAGGACCCGAACACCCTTGAGAAGCTACGTGCCCTGGGGGTGGGCGAGGCACCGAAGCAGGGCTGGCCGGCCTTCCTGTCCGGTCGGCCCGCCCCGGCGCCGAAGGGCGTCCCGGGGGCGCCGGCGGCCAAGCAGCAGTAGGCGCCCGCGCGGCCGTCCTCAGACGGCCGCCACCGCGCTCTCACCGAGCACGAACGAGGGGTCGATCTGCGCCGCCAGGTCGGCCCCGGTGCGCTCGTTGCCCCACGCCTGGGCGTTCTTCAGATGGAAGTGCGCCATCTGCTGGGTGTAGCGCTGCCCGTCGCGCAGGTCGTACGTCGCGTCGGCGGCCGTCCGCAGCCGGCGCAGGGCGCGCCGGTTGACGTCCTCCAGGAGCGCGAACCGGGGCGGCCGGCCCTTCTCCAGGGCCCGCACCCAGTCGGAGTGCCCGACCGTCACCAGCAGGTCGTCCCCGACCTCGGCGCGGAGGAAGTCGAGGTCGTCCTGGCCCTGCACCTTGTTGCCGACGACCTTCAGTACGACGCCGAAGTCGCGGGCGTACTCCTTGTACTGGCGATAGACGGAGACCCCCTTACGGGTTGGCTCGGCGACAAGGAACGTGATGTCGAAGCGGGTGAACATGCCGGAGGCGAAGGAGTCCGAGCCCGCCGTCATGTCCACCACGACGTACTCGCCCTGCCCGTCCACCAGGTGGTTCAGGCACAGCTCCACCGCTCCCGTCTTGGAGTGGTAGCAGGCGACCCCCAGGTCGGCGTCCGTGAAGGGGCCGGTGACCATCAAACGGACGATGTCGCCGTCGAGTTCCACCGGCCGGGCACACGCGTCGTAGACCGGGTTGTCCTCGCGCACCCGCAGCAGTCGCGAGCCCTCGCCGGGCGGAGTGGTCTTGATCATCTCCGCGGCCGAGGCGATTCGCGGGTTGGTGCCGCGCAAGTACTCCTTGATCAGCGGCAGCCGCTCGCCCAGGGCGGGCAGCGCGGCCGCCTCCGCCTCGTCCAGGCCGAGCGCCGGCCCCAGGTGCTGGTTGATGTCGGCGTCGACGGCGATCACCGGTGCTCCGGTGGTCGCCAGATGGCGGATGAACAGGGAGGACAGGGTGGTCTTGCCGCTGCCGCCCTTCCCGACGAAAGCAATTTTCATGTTTACGAAGAGTAGTCGTACGATAGCTGTATGTGGCAGACAGGCGTGAGGAAGACCACTCCATCGAGGGGCGGGCGGCGAGGTTGCGTAATGTCGTACTCATGAGTACGACAGGCGCGAACGCCGATCCGCTCGCGGCCCTGGGCTCGCTGCCCGGTGTGGCCGAGTCCGTGGAGTCCGTGCGCAAGTCCGTGGACCGGGTCTACGGACACCGTGTCATGCGGCGCCGCAGCAACGAGATCACTTCCGAGGCGGCCCTGCGCGGGGCCCGTGGCTCGGCAGCGCTGTCCGGCGCGGACTGGGCCCTCGAAGAGGTGCGTCGACGCTCCGACTTCGGCGTCGACGACGAGGCGCGGGTCGTGGGCGCGGCGCTCAGGCTGACGGCCGAGGCCGGTCAACTGCTGTCCATCTGGCGGCAGTCGCCCCTGCGGGTGCTGGCCCGGTTGCATCTGGTCGCCGCGGCGACCGACGAGGACGAGGTCGGGCGTCCCCGTCAGGCCGACGAGAGCGTCGACGAGCCGCTGATCGAGTTGCCGCTGCCGGCCGCGGCCGAGGTCTCGGGCCGACTGGAGGGCCTGTCCGAGCTGATCATCGCGGGCAGTTCGGCCCCCGCCCTGGTCACGGCCGCCGTCGTACAGGGCGAACTGCTCGCCCTGAGGCCCTTCGTCTCCCACAACGGCCTGGTCGCGCGCGCGGCCGCGCGAATCGTCCTGGTCGGCAGCGGTCTCGACCCGAAGTCGGTCTGCCCGGCGGAGGTCGGTCACGCCGAACTGGGCCGCGCGGCCTATCTGGCGGCGCTCGACGGGTACGTCTCCGGCACCCCCGAGGGCATGGCCGCCTGGATCGCCCACTGCGGCAGCGCGATCGAGCTGGGCGCGCGCGAGTCGACGGCGGTGTGCGAGGCGCTTCAGCGCGGGGCGGCGTAAAACCCCTGGAACAGGGTTGCGGCGGTACGAGGACTCGTACCGCCGCTGGCATGTTCACCGGGTTACCAAGCGTCCTCGATATATTGCCCATCAGGTCGGGAACTTTGCCCGTCACCTGGTGCGGCTGGCCCGTAATCGACGGGTCGACGTCGCGTGGGTGCCCGGTGTTCATGCTCGGTCCGTGGGGCCAAATGCGTTTCTAAGGTGATCCTCTCGGATGTCCTTGGTCTCGCGGGCCGTTAACCCCTTTGTACTCCTGGACCGCAGCAAGCGGAACCCCTGGCCGTCGTTCTTTACTTTTGTCCTCAAACAGGCGCCAAGTAGTCGTAATCGCCTCAGGCCAGGGTCGAGCGCCGCCGGTTCGCGTACCAGACGAGGCCCGCCGTCACCGCTGCCGCTCCTATCGCGGCGACCGCGACGAGCGCCGGGCGGGGCGGTACGGCGAATCCGGGCAGCCGCTGCTTGAGCCGGACCGGCCGGTGGAAATCGAGAATCGGCCACCCGCGCGTGAGGGCTTCCTTGCGCAGTGCCCGGTCCGGGTTGACCGCGTGCGGATGGCCTACGGCCCGCAGCATCGGCAGGTCGGTCGCCGAGTCGCTGTAGGCGTAGCAGCGCTCCAGGTCGTACCCCTCGGACTCGGCCAGCTCCTTGACCGCCTCCGCCTTCGTCGGGCCGTACGCGTAGTACTCCACCTCGCCGGTGAAGCAGCCGTCCTCGCCCACGACCATCCGGGTCGCCACCACCCGGTCGGCGCCCAGGAGTTCGCCGATCGGCTCGACCACCTCGGCGCCGGACGTGGAGACGATGACGACGTCCCGGCCGGCGGTGTGGTGCTCCTCGATGAGGGAGGCGGCCTCGTCGTAGATGATCGGGTCGATCAGGTCGTGGAGGGTCTCGGCCACGATCTCCTTGACCTGCTGCACGTTCCAGCCGCGCACGAGTGCGGAGAGGTACTCGCGGGTGCGCTCCATCTGGTCGTGGTCCATACCGCCGACGAGGAAGACGAACTGGGCATATGCGGTCCGCAAGGCGGCCCTGCGGTTGATCAGGCCGCCTTGGTAGAACGACTTGCTGAACGTGAGCGTGCTTGACTTCGCAATGACCGTCTTGTCCAGGTCAAAGAAGGCAGCTGTGCGGGGCAACGAGTGGTTTTCCACGACCCCGAGCATAGGTGCAGCCCATTCGGCGTAAGGTGAGGCGCGTGGGTTTGCCTGAGAGGGCTCTCGGGTACACCATGGAAGTCACGGATCGTTCGCGACCGTGCTAACCCGGTCCGGCTCCTCCCCCCCCGAGTCGGCCGTGGAGGCGACCCCCACTCTCCCCCCCGGTGGGGGTCGTCGCATGTCCGGGTGGGTTTTCCTCTTTCTTGCGCGGTTCTGTGACCGTATCGAGGCGGCTTCGGCCGCCTTTTCCGCATGCTCACGATCCGTCACTGTAAGTAGTCGTAGTGCTGCTCTGTGGAAGTCGTGCACGGCTGGCACGGGCTCACCGGTATGGGTGATGGCGATATTCACAACCGCCGAGTTGTCCACAGTTATCGACCAAGATCCACACGATTTCCGGGATGGCTGCACCGTGATTCCCACACGTCCCGCTCCGGCCGCCTTCATGGCCGGTTCCGGTTAGTCGGACGTGTTTGGCCGGTTCGTATCGGCCGTTCATATGGAGGCCGGTTGCCGGTTCTTCACATGTTTGGGAATCGCGGGGCCGAAGGGGCCGCGTGAGAGAGGCGCCGCGCGGGCCTTGGAGGAGGCTCCCGCGTGGCGCGGCGAAGGGGGATGGAGACCGTGACCGCAGCCGTCACACACGAGGGACAGCCCGCCGCCGGAGGGCGGCCGGGCCGGCCGTTGATCGTCACGGAGGACGAGGACCTACTGGACGACCTGCTGCGGCTGTGCGCGGCGGCGGGGGCGACGGCCGAGGTCCATCACGGGGTGCCGCAGCCCAGAGGCAGCTGGGAGGCCGCCCCGCTCATCCTGGTCGGCGACGACGCCGCACGGCGGGTGCGCGGAGCCACCCGCAGGCGCGGAGTGGTGCTCGTGGGCCGGGACCAGGACGACTCCGGGGTGTGGAAGCGGGCCGTCGAGATCGGCGCCGACCACGTCCTGATGCTGCCCGACGGCGAGCAGTGGCTGGTCGACCGGATCGCCGACGTCACCGAGGGCGTCGGCCGCCCGGCCCTCACCGTCGGCGTCATCGGCGGCCGCGGCGGGGCCGGAGCCTCCACGCTCGCGTGTGCCCTCGCCGTCACCTCCGCGCGTGAGGGCCTGCGCACGCTCCTCGTGGACGCCGATCCGCTGGGCGGCGGACTCGACGTACTCCTCGGCGGCGAGAGCACCGAGGGGCTGCGCTGGCCCGCGTTCGCCGCCTCGCGCGGGCGGGTCGGCGGCGGCGCCCTGGAGGAGTCGCTGCCGCGACTGCACTCGCTGCGGGTCCTGAGCTGGGACCGCGGCGACCGCATCGCCGTCCCGCCGCAGGCCGTACGGGCCGTGCTCGCCGCGGCCCGGCGCCGGGGCGGCACCGTCGTCGTCGACCTGCCCCGCCGCCTCGACGACGGCGTCGCCGAGGTCCTCGCCCAACTGGACCTCGGGATCCTCGTGGTCCCGGCCGAACTGCGCGCCGTCGCCGCGGCCGGCCGCGTGGCCTCGGCGGTCGGCATGGTCCTGCGCGACCTGCGGGTGGCGGTCCGCGGCCCGTACGCACCCGGACTCGACGACCGCGAGGTGGCCCGCCTGCTGGGCCTGCCCCTGGTGGGCGAGGTCCCGGTCGAGTCGGCACTCCTGCGGCCCCAGGGAAGCGGAGCACCACCGGGGGCGGCCGTGCGGGGACCGCTGGCGCGGTTCTGCAAGGAGTTCTGGGAGCGCGCGTTGACGGAGGCGGGGGCGGCATGAGCGTGTTCTCAGGGTTCGAACGGGTGGATGGCGCGGGCAGCGGTTCTGCCGAGGCGCGGCGGAGGGGTGATCCGGCAGCGGGCCCCGTCGGACGACGGCTGCCGGATGGGGCACCGGTCGCCCCTGCCGGACGGCTGCGGCCGACCCCGGCCGGTGTTCCTACGGCGACCTCGGCGGCCGGCGCCGACATGGCCCCCGGGCTGCTGGCCGGCGTACGGCAGTGGCTGGCCGAGAGCGGGGCCGAACCGACGCCCGCGCGGGTGGCACAGGCGCTGCGGGAGCAGGGGCGGGTCCTCGGGGACGCCGAAGTGCTGGGCGCGGCCGAGCGGTTGCGGTCCGAACTGGTCGGCAGCGGGCCCCTGGAGCCGCTGCTCACCGACCCGTCGGTGACGGACGTCCTGGTGTCGGCGCCGGACCGGGTCTGGGTGGACCGGGGCGGCGGACTCGAACTGACCGCCGTCTCCTTCCCCGACGCGGCCGCCGTACGACGACTCGCGCAGCGGCTCGCCGCGGTGGCGGGGCGGCGCCTCGACGACGCGCGGCCCTGGGTGGACGCCCGGCTGCCGGACGGAACGCGGCTGCACGCGGTGCTTCCTCCGGTCGCCGTCGGCTGTGCCTGTCTGTCCCTGCGGGTCGTACGGCCGCGCGCGTTCACGCTCGACGAACTCGTCGCGGCCGGCACGGTGCCGCCCGGCGGGGACCAGGTGCTCAGGGCGCTGCTCGACGCGCGGCTGTCCTTCCTCATCAGCGGTGGGACGGGCACCGGGAAGACGACGCTGCTGAGTGCGCTGCTGGGGCTCGTCGGGCCGGGTGAGCGGATCGTGCTCGCGGAGGACTCGGCGGAGCTCAGACCGGACCATCCGCACGTGGTCCGGCTGGAGACGAGACCCGCCAACCAGGAGGGCGCAGGCCTCGTCACGCTCGAGGACCTGGTGCGCCAGGCACTGCGGATGCGACCGGACCGGCTCGTCGTGGGCGAGGTGCGCGGACCCGAAGTGGTGCACCTGCTGGCCGCGTTGAACACGGGCCATGAGGGCGGCTGCGGGACCGTGCACGCCAACGCGGCGGCCGACGTACCGGCCCGTCTGGAGGCACTGGGTACGGCCGCCGGGCTCGACCGGGCCACGTTGCACAGCCAGTTGGCGGCCGCGCTGTCGGTTGTCCTGCATCTCGTGCGCGACCGGACCGGGCGGCGGCGGATCGCCGAGGTGCGGGTGCTGGAGAGGGACTCCACCGGGCTGGTGCGGACGGTGCCGGCGTTGCGGTGGGGAGAAGAGGAGTTCGCGTACGAGCGGGGGTGGGAGCGGCTGCGGGGGCTGCTCGGGGATGCGATGCGGGGCCCGGCGGAGGGCGGATGACCCGGGTGGGTGGGGACCGCGGGCACGGCGACGAGCGGGCTCGGACGGGGAGAGGACGTGGTGATCGGGATGGGGGAGATGTCGGTGGGGTCGACGGGAGTGGCCGTGGGGTGCCTCGGGATGGCCGTGTGGCTGTGGGGCGGGCGGCGTTCGGGGGCGCGGCGGGCGCAGGTGCTGCTGGCCGGCGGCGGACCGGTGGGACTGGGGCCTCCGCCGTGGCGGCGGCTGGCGGGGGAGTTGCGGCGGGTTCGAGGGCGGGTGGGGTTCGAGTGGTGGGCGGCGGCCGCCGGGCTGGTGCTCGCCGTCCTCGGGGCCTCGGTGCTGCCGGTTGTGGTGGGGGCGGCCGGGGTGCCGTTGCTGCGGCGGGTGCGGCTGGCCCGGGAGGAGCGTCGGGTGCGTGAGCGGCGGGCGGCCGCGGTGATCGCGCTGTGCGCGGTGGTCGCCGGGGAGGTGCGCGCGGGGCGGCAGCCGGGGGAGGCGCTGGTGCGGGCTGTGCGGGACTTCGAGGGGCCGGGGGACGGTGGGGTCGGCGGCTCGGGTGGGTCAGGTGCTGGAGCGCCGGAGTCCGGTGGGCTCGGGGAGACACAGGCCGCGGTGCTGGCGGCGGCCCGGTTCGGCGGGGATGTTCCGGGGGCGCTCGCGGCGGCGGCTCGTCGGCCCGGGGCCGAGGGGCTGCTGGGGCTTGCCGCGTGCTGGCGGGTGGCCGTGGACCAGGGCGCGGGGCTCGCGGCCGGGCTCGACCGGCTCGAAGGGGCATTGCGCGCCGAGCGTGACCAACGGGCCGATCTGCGAGCCCAGTTGGCGGGAGCGCGGTCTACGGCGTGGATGCTCGCCGCGCTGCCGGTCCTGGGGCTGGGCCTGGGTACCGCCCTCGGCGCCGACCCCCTGCACGTCCTTCTGCACACCGGGAGCGGGCTGGGCTGTCTGCTGGTCGGTGGCCTGCTGGAGGGCGTCGGGATGTGGTGGGCGACGCGGATCGTACGGGGAGCCGAGGCGGCATGAGTGCGGAGGTTGTCCACAGGCTGGGGGCGGTTCTGGGGACCGCGCTGGCGCTTGCCTGGCTCGCCCGGTGGGCCGCGGCGGCGCGGCGTGAGCGCGGGCTGCGGCGGCGGCTCGGAGAGTTGCTGGCCGCATCGGAGACCAGGGTCGAGGGCCCGCGGCTCGAGGGGAGGGCTTTCGCGCGGCGGTGGCTGCCCGTGCTCGGCGTCGGGTGTGCCGGGTGGGTGCTTGTCGGGGGAGTCGCGGGTGCCGTGGTCGGACTGGTCGTCGCGGCGGGGTTGTGGCGATGGCGGCTGCGCCAGACGGCCGGCGAGGGCGCGGAGGAGACCGACGCACGTGAGGCGGCCCGGCAACTACCGCTCGCCGCCGACCTGCTGGCCGCCTGTATCGCGGCGGGCGCCGGACCCGTGATCGCGGCCCAGGCCGTGGGCGAGGCCCTGGGCGGACCCGTGGGAGAGGGACTCGCGCGCGGGGCGGCGGAGGTACGGCTCGGCGGCGAACCGGGCGAGGCCTGGCGAAGACTCGCCTCGACGCCGGGCGCCGGGGCGCTGGCCCGGCTGCTGGAACGCGCCGACGTGACCGGACTGCCCGCGGCCGGGCCGGTCGGCGGCCTCGCGGCGGACGCCCGCGCCGACTGGGGCCGCGCGGCGACGGCACGGGCACGGAAGGCCGCCGTCCTGGTCACCGCGCCGGTGGGGCTGTGTTTCCTGCCCGCGTTCATCGCCGTCGGCGTGCTGCCGATCGTGATCGGGCTCGCGGGGGGAGTGCTGGGAGGGGGTGGGCGATGACGGCCGACGGTCGGTGAGCCGGCGGACGAGGAGACGGACGAGCAGGCGTACGAGCAGTCAGACGGTAATCGACAGGACTGATCCTTACGGGGGTTGAAATGTACAAGGTAGTGCGGGCGCGGATGCGTGACCTGGTGTGCAGGACGATGTGCCGGGTGCAGGCGATGCGCGGGGACGACGGAATGGTCACCTCCGAGTACGCGATGGGGATCGTCGCGGCGGTGGCGTTCGCGGTGGTGCTCTACAAGGTCGTGACGAGCGGGGCCGTCAGCGCGGAACTCCAGGCCATCGTGAAACGGGCGCTCGATGCGAAGGCGTGAACGGACCGCGGACGAGGGGTTCGTGACGGCGGAGTCGGCCATGGTGCTGCCCGTGCTGGTGATGTTCGCGATGGCACTGGTATGGGGGCTGCTGGTGGTGGCCGCCCAGATCCAGTGCGTGGACGCGGCCAGGACGGGCGCCCGCGCGGCGGCCCGCGAGGACCCCACCGAGGCGGTCGTCCGGGCGGCTCGGGACACGGCACCGCGCGATGCGGAGGTGACGGTCGCCCGGGAGG
Source organism: Streptomyces sp. SLBN-8D4 (assembly GCF_049739545.1). NCBI lineage: Bacteria > Bacillati > Actinomycetota > Actinomycetes > Kitasatosporales > Streptomycetaceae > Streptomyces > Streptomyces sp. SLBN-8D4. Next base: position 4,429,383 of record NZ_JBMGQC010000001.1, on the reverse strand, counting down.
GCGACCGGGTCCGTGTCGTGGTCGTGGCGAAGCCGCCGGCGCTGCACGGCCTGCCGTTCGAGGTGCGGGAGGAGGCCGTGGCCCTGGTGGAGGCGACGGTGGGGGAAGGGGGATGAAGGCGATCAGGGGCGGAGCCGCGGAGCGCGAAACCGCCGCCGGGGAGTTCTTGCGGTGGGGCGTTGTGCGGTTCGCGAAGGCCTGGGCCGGTGCCAGGCGGTTCGTCCGCCGCTCTGCCGACCGGTGGGTCGGCCCGCAGGTCGCCGCCGCCCGTTCGGACCAAGGTTCGGCCACCGTCTGGAGTGTCGGTGCCATCGCGGTGCTGTGCGTGGTGTTCGGGGCCGTGCTGGCTCTCGGGCAGGCCGTGGTCGTACGGCATCGGGCGGCCGGTGGTGCGGATCTGGCGGCGCTCGCGGCGGCGGACCACTGGGCCGACGGGCCGGCGGTGGCCTGCGCTCGGGCGGAGGAGGTGGGGCGGGATCAGGGTGCGCGGATCGTGCGGTGCGTGATGGTCGGGGAGATCGCCGATGTGACGGCCGCTTCCGGTGGGGGGCCGTTCACGGCGGAGGTCAGGGCGCGGGCGGGGCCTGCGGGGCCGGTTCCGTCGCAGGCTCCGCTTCCGACGGCCTCCGGAATTCGGGCTCCGGAGCGGGCTCCTCTCGCGGCTCCCCGGGGTGCCCCTCCTCCGGCGCCCCCCGCAACAGCACCGTGAGGAGCCGCACCGCTCCCCTCTTGTGCAGCGGGTCGTTGCCGTTGCCGCACTTGGGGGACTGGATGCAGGACGGGCAGCCGGCGTCGCACTCGCAGGAGGCGATGGCCTGGCGGGTGGCGGTGAGCCAGGCGCGGGCGGTGTGGAAGGCGCGCTCCGCGAAGCCCGCGCCGCCCGGGTGGCCGTCGTAGACGAAGACGGTGGGCAGCAGCGTGTCGGGGTGCAGCGGGATCGACACGCCGCCGATGTCCCAGCGGTCGCAGGTCGCGAACAGGGGCAGCAGGCCGATCGAGGCGTGTTCGGCGGCGTGCAGGGCGCCGCCGAGGATCTCCGGGTTGATCCGGGCCTCGTCGAGCTGGTCCTCGGTGACCGTCCACCACACCGCGCGGGTGCGGAGCGTACGAGGAGGGAGGTCGAGTTTCGTCTCGCCCAGTACTTCACCGGTGATGAGGCGTCTGCGGAGGAAGGAGACGACCTGGTTGGTGACCTCGACGGAGCCGTAGCACAGGCGTCCGTCGCCCCAGGGGATCTCGGTGTCCGTCTCCAGGACGGTGATGGAGGTCGTGTCGCGGGCCACCGTCGAGTAGGACGGGTTGGCCTCCGAGACCAGGGCGACCGAGTCCTCCAGGTCCAGGGAGCGGACGAGATAGGTGCGGCCCTGGTGGAGGTGGACCGCGCCCTCGTGGACGGCGGTGTGGGCGGAGCCCGCGTCGACCGTGCCGAGGAGGCGGCCCGTGCCGGACTCGACGATCTGGATGGGCCGGCCGCCCTCCCCGCGGATGTCGGTGAGGTCGGCGGCCCGCTCCCGGCGGGTCCAGTGCCAGGCCTTGGTGCGGCGGCGCAGGAGCTTCGCGGACTCCAGCTGCCCCAGCAGGCTCTCGGTCTCCGGCCCGAACAGCTCCATGTCCTCGTCCGTCAACGGCAGTTCCGCCGCGGCCGCGCACAGGTGCGGGGCGAGGACGTACGGGTTGTCGGGGTCGAGGACGGTGGATTCGACCGGCTGGTCGAAGAGGGCTTCGGGGTGGTGGACGAGGAAGGTGTCCAGGGGGTCGTCGCGGGCCACCAGTACGGCCAGGGCGCCTTGGCCGGCTCGACCCGCCCGGCCTGCCTGCTGCCACAGGGACGCGCGCGTGCCGGGGTAGCCGGAGATCAGCACGGCGTCCAAACCCGAGACGTCGATGCCGAGTTCCAGGGCGGTGGTGGCGGCCAGGCCCAGCAGCTCTCCTGAGTGGAGGGCCTGTTCCAGGGCGCGGCGCTCCTCGGGGAGGTAGCCGCCGCGGTACGCCGCCACGCGGCGGGCCAGGGAGCGGTCGACCTCGGCCAGCCGTTCCTGGGCGATCACGGAGATCAGCTCGGCGCCGCGCCGGGAGCGCACGAAGGCGACCGAGCGCACGCCCTGCACGGCGAGGTCGGTGAGGAGGTCGGCCGTCTCCGCAGTGGCCGTGCGGCGGACGGGGGCGCCCTTCTCGCCCTGCATCTCGGTCAGCGGGGGCTCCCACAGGGCAAACACCAGTTCGCCGCGCGGTGAGGCGTCGTCGGCGACCTCGACCACCCGGAGGCCGGTGAGGCGGCGGGCGGCGACCGACGGCTCGGCGGCGGTCGCCGAGGCCAGCAGGAAAACGGGGGAGGCGCCGTAGCGGGCGCAGAGGCGGCGCAGGCGGCGCAGCACCTGCGCGACATGGGAACCGAAGACACCCCGGTAGGTGTGGCATTCGTCGATGACGACGTACTTGAGCGCCTTCAGGAAGGAGGACCAGCGGGAGTGGGACGGGAGTATCCCGCGGTGCAGCATGTCCGGGTTGGTCAGCACGTAGTTGGCGTACTGGCGGATCCACTCGCGTTCCTCGAACGGCGTGTCGCCGTCGTAGACCGCGGGGCGCACGGAATTGGCCAGCGGTTGTGAAAGTTCCTTCACCGAGCGGCACTGGTCCGCCGCCAGGGCTTTCGTGGGGGACAGGTAGAGCGTGGTGGCGCCGCGGCCGTTCGGGGCCTCGGAGCCGTCCAGGAGCGTGGACAGGACCGGCACGAGGTATGCCAGGGACTTGCCGGAGGCGGTGCCGGTGGCGACCACGACCGACTCGCCGTCCAGAGCATGCTCGGCCGCGCGTGCCTGGTGGGCCCAGGGGTGCTCGATACCGCAGGCCTGGACGGCCGCGATGACCTCCGAGCGGATCCGGTCCGGCCAGACGGCATGGCGACCCGCACGTGGGGGCAAGTGCTCCGTATGAGTGATGCGCGCAGCCCGGCTCGGCCCGGCGGCGAGTCGGTCCAGGACCGTGCTCGGCGTAGGGCGGGAACCGGTGTCCGTCGAGGGTCGATCGGATCGGAGATTCTTGGCCATCGGCACCGAGTGTGTCACTGGCGTGACGGACAATGGGACCAAGGCGTCGTGCACGCCTGCCGGTAAGTGATTGAATGCCATCGCGGCTGGCGAACCGTCCCGGGGGCTCTGCCGAGGTGTCCCGAGGGGCGACCGCTCGATAGCAAGGTGCTGGAGGATCCGTGGACCTGTCCCTGTCGACCGAGACCGTCGGCGATCGCACGATCGTCAGGGTCGGTGGCGAAATCGACGTATATACCGCGCCCAAGCTGCGCGAGCAGCTGGTCGAGCTGGTGAATGACGGCAGTTTCCACCTTGTCGTCGACATGGAGGGCGTGGACTTCCTCGACTCCACCGGGCTCGGCGTACTGGTCGGCGGACTGAAGCGGGTGCGCGCCCATGAGGGCTCGCTGCGCCTGGTCTGCAACCAGGAGCGCATTCTCAAGATCTTCCGTATCACCGGCCTCACCAAGGTGTTCCCGATCCACACCTCGGTCGAGGAAGCGGTGGCGGCGACCGACTGACCCGTTCCCGGGCCCGTGCCCGGAGCGGCAGAAGGACGTCGACAGAAGCAAGAGAGGGGGTCCGGGCTTTCGGCGGCCCGGTCCCCCGACAGCACGCCCGTAGTTCCGAGGGGGACGCATGGCCACCGTTGAACTCCGTTTCAGCGCGCTGCCCGAGCACGTCAGGACCGCCCGACTTGTGGCGGCAGCGGTGGCGCGCAGGGCCGGAGTGGACGAGGCCGTCCTCGACGAGGTCAGGCTCGCCGTCGGCGAGGCCTGCACCCGTGCCGTCGGACTGCACCAGAGCGGCGGCATCTCCGCGCCGGTCCAGGTGCTGCTGATCGAGGAGGAGAAGCAGTTCTCCATCGAGGTCGGCGACGAGGCGCCGCGTTCGACCCCGGGTGACCGGGCGTCGGGCGCACCGGGCGAGGAGCCCGACGCCGACACCGAGGAGGACGAGATGGGCCTTGCGGTCATCAGCGGCCTCGTCGACGACGTCGAGGTCACCGCAGGGGAGCATGGCGGACAGATCCGTATGACCTGGCCGACCACGCCGCCGGCCGCGGTGCTTCCCTGACTTCCTCCCCGCTTCGAACCAGATTTCTGTTCGACATGCGGAAGGGCCCCACCACACCGGTGGGGCCCTTCCGCATGTCGGCGTGGGCTTTCTGTGCCTACAGTGGTCAGGCGCGATGCGTATCGTGAATTGGTTCACGATCTAGATATCGGTGATGAATGCCTTCGGGGCATTACTGCTTTCAGGTTCTGTAAAGGCCGATTCCGTTTACCGCGCCCTGTTTTGATCAGGGCGGGGTACCTACAATCCGTCCACATCTTGAGCTCAGCCCAAGCGTCAAGGAGGACGAATGGCGGGGCTTTCTACCCCTGATCAGTTGGACCAGCCCACAACAACCCTCGCGGCCGCGGTGCTCACCCACGACAACCGGGTGCTCATCGCGGTCATCGCGGTCGTCGCCCTGGCGGCACTCGTGGTGGCAGGAGTCCTGGTGCGCCAGGTGCTCGCGGCCGGCGAGGGCACCGACAGCATGAAAAAGATCGCGGCTGCGGTCCAGGAAGGCGCGAACGCCTATCTGGCACGCCAGTTGCGCACGCTCGGCGTATTCGCCGTCGTCGTGTTCTTCCTGCTCATGCTGCTGCCCGCGGACGACTGGAATCAGCGCGCAGGCCGATCCGTGTTCTTCTTGATCGGCGCGGCGTTCTCGGCGACCACCGGCTATATCGGCATGTGGCTCGCCGTGCGCAGCAATGTGCGGGTGGCCGCGGCGGCCCGAGAAGCCACTCCGGCGGAAGGCGAGCCGGAAAAGGATCTCACGGCCGTCTCGCACAAAGCCATGAAGATCGCTTTCCGTACGGGCGGCGTGGTCGGCATGTTCACGGTGGGGCTCGGCCTGCTGGGCGCCTCCTGTGTGGTGCTGGTGTACGCGGCCGACGCGCCGAAGGTCCTGGAGGGCTTCGGTCTCGGCGCGGCGCTCATCGCGATGTTCATGCGTGTCGGCGGCGGCATCTTCACCAAGGCCGCCGACGTCGGCGCCGACCTGGTCGGCAAGGTCGAGCAGGGCATCCCGGAGGACGACCCGCGCAACGCCGCGACCATCGCCGACAACGTGGGCGACAACGTCGGCGACTGTGCGGGCATGGCGGCCGACCTCTTCGAGTCGTACGCCGTGACCCTCGTCGCCGCGCTGATCCTCGGCAAGGCGGCCTTCGGCGACGCCGGACTCGCCTTCCCGCTGCTCGTCCCGGCGATCGGCGTGCTCACCGCGATGGTCGGCATCTTCGCGGTGGCCCCGCGACGCTCCGACCGCAGCGGCATGTCCGCGATCAACCGCGGGTTCTTCATCTCCGCGGTGATCTCACTCGTGCTGGTGGCGGTGGCCGCCTTCGTCTACCTGCCGGGGAAGTACGCCGACCTCGACGGCGTCACCGACACGGCGATCAGCGGCAGGGACGGCGATCCGCGGATCCTCGCCCTCGTCGCGGTGGCGATCGGCATTCTGCTGGCGGCCGTCATCCAGCAGCTGACCGGCTACTTCACCGAGACCACCCGCCGCCCGGTAAAGGACATCGGCAAGAGCTCGCTCACGGGGCCCGCCACCGTCGTCCTCGCCGGTATCTCGATCGGTCTCGAGTCCGCCGTCTACACCGCCCTGCTGATCGGCCTCGGCGTCTACGGTGCCTTCCTGCTCGGCGGCACCTCGATCATGCTGGCGCTGTTCGCGGTGGCGCTGGCCGGCACCGGCCTGCTCACCACGGTCGGTGTGATCGTCGCCATGGACACCTTCGGGCCGGTCTCCGACAACGCGCAGGGCATCGCCGAGATGTCCGGCGACGTCGAGGGCGCGGGCGCGCAGGTGCTCACCAATCTGGACGCCGTCGGCAACACCACCAAGGCCATCACCAAGGGCATCGCCATCGCCACCGCGGTGCTCGCGGCGTCGGCGCTCTTCGGGTCGTACCGTGACGCGATCACGACCGGCGCGCAGGACGTCGGCGAGAAGCTCAGCGGAGCGGGCGCGCCGATGAGCCTGATGATGGACATCTCACAGCCCAACAACCTCGTCGGCCTGATCGCCGGCGCGGCGGTCGTCTTCCTCTTCTCCGGGCTGGCGATCAACGCGGTGTCGAGGTCGGCGGGCTCGGTGGTCTACGAGGTACGGCGGCAGTTCCGCGAGCATCCCGGGATCATGGACTACAGCGAGGAGCCCGAGTACGGCAAGGTCGTCGACATCTGCACCAGGGACGCCCTGCGCGAGCTCACCACGCCCGGACTGCTCGCCGTGATGGCGCCGATCTTCATCGGGTTCACCCTCGGGGTCGGCGCCCTCGGCGCGTTCCTCGCGGGCGCGATCGGGGCGGGCACGCTCATGGCGGTCTTCCTGGCCAACTCCGGCGGTGCCTGGGACAACGCCAAGAAGCTCGTCGAGGACGGCAATCACGGTGGCAAGGGCAGCGAGGCCCATGCCGCGACCGTGATCGGCGACACCGTCGGCGACCCCTTCAAGGACACCGCGGGTCCCGCGATCAACCCGCTGCTGAAGGTGATGAACCTGGTGGCGCTGCTGATCGCACCGGCGGTGATCAAGTTCAGCTACGGCGACGACAAGAGCATCGGCGTACGGATCTTCATCGCCGTCCTCGCGTTCCTCGTGATCGCCGTCGCGGTCTATGTCTCCAAGCGGCGGGGCATCGCCGTGGGTGACGAAGACAACGAGAAGAAGGTGGCCAAGTCGGCGGACCCCGCGGTGGTTTCGTAGGTCCTGGCACGAGGCCCAGCTCAAGGGGCGGGCGGGCGGCGCGCGTTCATGCGCCGCACGCCCGCCCTGTGCGTGCGCGCCGCTCGGCCGTGAGGCTTCTCTCGCCTGTCGTATACAGCCATAAAGGCATATATAAGCGACATTCGGCGCGCGGGTGCGGTGCGGGTCCTGTGTAAGGTCCGGGGGCTGAGAGGCCACGGAAGGGACCGATCCGGTGAACAAGAAGCTCGCGGCCGCACTGTCCGGCGGTGCGGTACTGGTACTGGCGCTGTCGGGATGTGGCGGTGGCGGCAAGGACAACAAGGAACTCGACGCCTGGGCCAAGAAGGTCTGTGACCTGGTGCCGGCCCAGAACAAGAAGATCACGGCGGCCTACGACGCGATCACCAAGGCGGCCGAGGACACCGAGAGCACCCCGGCGGAGCTCCAGAAGGCCGATTCCCAGGCCTTCCAGGACCTGTCCGACGGCTACAAGGCGCGCGCCACGGTCATCAGGAACGCCGGAGCGCCTCCCGGTGCCGAGGGCGGGGCGAAGAAGCTCCAGGAGGCCGTCAAGCAGCTCACGGCGCTCTCGGCGTCCTATGCCGACATGAAGACGCAGGTGGACGGGCTCAATACCAAGGACCAGGCGAAGTTCGCGACCGGTCTCAAGGACGTCTCGGCCGAGATGAACAAGGTCGAGCAGCAGCGCCAGACCGCCCTCGCGGCGCTGAAGGACCTGGAGTCGGGCGACACCAAGCAGGCACTGTCCGAGCAGTCGGGCTGCAAGCAGGCGTCCACGTCCCCGGCGGCGTCCGCCTCGGCGACGGACAGCTGAGCGGCCGGTGGGTGCCCAGCCACCTGCCATCTGCAGACGCTCTCGGCGCCGCGCCCTTGTGCGCCCGTGCCGGCCTCGGTGGCCGAGTCGCGCCCCGAGCCGCTCGGTGAGGCGTGCGGCGGGGCGGGTGCGGGACACAATGGGGGCGTGAGTACCTCGAGTCTGCCCCCGCTGCCCGCCGCCCCCGCTCCCGGCCGTCCCGATGCCACCGCCCGGCTCCGGGACGCCCTGCTCGGAGCCTCCTTCACCGCCGACGGGCTGCTGGAGTTGCTCGGCGCCCCCGCGTACGCGGCCCTCGCGCGCAGCGAGACCGTGCCCGCGCTCCGGGCGACCCGCGGGGACACCCCGCTGGAGGTGCTCGTACGCCTGTTCCTCCTCCAGCAGCCGGTGCTCCACGCGCGCGTGGCCGACGTTCTGCCCGTCGAGGCGTGCCTGGAGAGCGGCTGGCTGGTGCGCACCGGCACGGACGAGGTCGCCGCGACGGTGGACGTACGGCCGTACGGCGGCCCCGGTGGCGAGGACTGGTTCATCGTGTCGGACCTGGGCTGCGCCGTGGGCGGTGCCGGTGGCATCGGCAGCCGGGAGGAAGGGGTCGTCCTCGGCGTCGGCGGCGCCTCCACGACCCTCGCCGGCATCACCGTCCGCACGCCCGTCGGCTCCGCCCTCGACCTCGGCACCGGCTCCGGCATCCAGGCCCTGCACGCCGCCCAGCACGCCACGCGCGTGACCGCGACCGACCTCAACCCGCGCGCGCTGCACATCACCGCGCTCACGCTGGCCCTGTCCGGCGCCCCGGCGGCCGATCTGCGGGAGGGCTCGCTGTTCGAGCCCGTCAAGCAGGGCGAGACGTACGACCTCATCGTGTCCAACCCGCCCTTCGTGATCTCGCCCGGTGCGCGGCTGACGTACCGCGACGGCGGGATGGGCGGGGACGATCTGTGCCGCTCGGTCGTTCAGGGGGCGGGGGAGCTGTTGAACGAGGGCGGGTTCGCGCAGTTCCTCGCCAACTGGCAGCACGTCGCGGGGGAGGACTGGCAGGACAGGCTCAGGTCGTGGGTGCCGCGCGGTTGCGACGCGTGGATCGTGCAGCGCGAGGTCCAGGACGTCACGCAGTACGCCGAGCTGTGGCTGAGGGACGCCGGTGACCACCGCGGCGATCCGGCCGAGTACCAGGCGCTCTACGACGCATGGCTGGACGAGTTCGAGGCGCGCAAGGTGAGGGCCGTGGGCTTCGGCTGGATCACCCTGCGCAGGACGGGCTCCGCCGTGCCCTCGATCACCGTGGAGGAGTGGCCGCACCCGATCGAGCAGCCGCTCGGCGACACCGTCCGGGCACACTTCGAGCGCCTCGACTACCTGCGCGCCCACGACGACGCGGCCCTGCTGGAGGCCCACTTCACCCTCGTGCCCGAGATCGTGCAGGAGCAGGTCGGGCTGCCCGGCGCGGAGGACCCCGAACACGTGGTGCTGCGCCAGCACCGCGGGATGCGCCGGGCCACCAAGGTGGACACCGTGGGCGCGGGCTTCGCCGGCGTGTGCGACGGCTCGCTGAGCGCGGGCCGCATCCTGGACGCGATCGCCCAGCTCATGGACGAGGACCCGGTCATGCTGCGCGACCGCACGCCCGCGCAGATCCGGCTGCTGGTGGAGCAGGGGTTCCTGGAACCCGCGTGACCCACCGCTGAGACCCGGACAAACACTGCGCGGACCTGAGCCGGACCGCTTCCCGCCCCTTCCGGACCGCTTCGGGGACCCTGGCACCGAACTCCGCTCACCGACTGTCCGAAAGCCCACACCGACCAGGTGATCGGCACCGTTCAGACCCCGGCCGGAATGAGCCACGAGAAGGGCGCCGACAAGTAGGGCGCCGCCGGGAAGGGATTCACCAAGATCGTGTGCACGGTCGGCCTGACCGACAGCGCGGTCTGAATCCGGTCGGTTTTCGTGCCGAATCCGGTGCGGGTCGGTCGCGGAAGTGCGGGATCCGGGTGAGAAGGGGGCGAGAACCGGACGGGATCCGTGGGCGTCCGGGCGGCCGGGGTGACGGCCCGGCGGTCGGTCGGGGGAGCCCGGGCCAGCGGTTCGGCCCGGGGTCGGCGCGGTCGTTCACCCGGGGTTCGCCTGCCCGCCGCCCGCGCGTGCCAGTCTCCACCGGAGGCACATGCGCGGACAGGGGAAAAGGGGCGCGGGAAACCATGGAGAGCGGACCGGCGATCTTCGCGGGAATGGTGTTCGCCCTGTTCGGAGGAGGGCTGCTGGTGTGGACCGCGGCCCGGGTACGGCATCGAGAGCCCGTCGCCCATGGTGTGAGTCCCGTCGCATCCGCGAGCCTCGCGACCCTCGCCGCGCTCATCACGCTGGCCCTCGGCGTCTGGTGCTTCACCCGTCTCTAGGACGGCTCCTGGGAGGTCCGCGCAAGCGGGGCGACCGGTAATGGGGAGAGCACCCTCCGCTTGAGCGCGAAAAGGCCGGTGGGTCCTCCGGGCGGCAGGAATGGCGGTAGTCGGGTTACCGTTCGAGTGGCCGTTGCGGGCTTTTCCCGTTTGACACGGGGGCGGGATGTACCGTCACACTCCGCAAGCGTCCGTATGACCCGACCCCGGGAAACAAGACCTGGGGAGACCCCAGTGTCGACCGGAGAGAAGAGCGAAGTTGTCCCCGACCAGCGAGACCGCACAGGGCGGCCGCCGACTCGTCATCGTCGAGTCGCCTGCCAAGGCGAAGACGATCAAGGGCTATCTCGGCCCCGGATACGTCGTCGAGGCGAGCGTCGGGCACATCCGCGACCTCCCCAACGGCGCCGCCGAAGTGCCCGAGAAGTACACCGGTGAGGTCCGCCGCCTCGGCGTGGACGTCGAGCACGACTTCGAGCCGATCTATGTCGTCAACGCGGACAAGCGGGCCCAGGTCAAGAAGCTCAAGGACCTGCTGAAGGACTCCGACGAGCTCTTCCTCGCCACCGATGAGGACCGCGAGGGCGAGGCCATCGCGTGGCACCTCCAGGAAGTCCTGAAGCCCAAGGTCCCGGTCAAGCGGATGGTCTTCCACGAGATCACCAAGGCCGCGATCCAGGCCGCCGTCGCCAACCCGCGCGAGCTGAACCAGAAGCTGGTCGACGCCCAGGAGACCCGCCGCATCCTCGACCGCCTCTACGGCTACGAGGTCTCGCCGGTCCTGTGGAAGAAGGTCATGCCGCGTCTGTCGGCGGGCCGTGTCCAGTCCGTCGCCACCCGGCTCGTGGTGGAGCGGGAGCGCGAGCGCATCGCGTTCCGTTCCGCCGAGTACTGGGACCTGACGGGCACCTTCGCGACCGGCCGCACGGGAGACTCCTCGGACCCGTCGTCGCTGGTCGCCCGTCTCCAGACCGTCGAGGGCAGGCGGGTCGCGCAGGGCCGCGACTTCGACTCCCTGGGACAGCTGAAGAGCGCGAACACCCTCCACCTCGACGAGGCGAACGCCCGCGCGCTGGCCGCCGCCCTGGAGCAGACCCGGTTCGCGGTCCGCTCGGTCGAGTCCAAGCCGTACCGCCGCTCACCGTACGCCCCGTTCCGTACGACGACCCTCCAGCAGGAGGCCTCGCGCAAGCTCGGCTTCGGCGCGAAGGCGACCATGCAGGTGGCCCAGAAGCTGTACGAGAACGGCTTCATCACCTACATGCGTACCGACTCCACGACCCTCAGCGACACGGCGATCTCCGCCGCCCGCGCCCAGGTCACGCAGTTGTACGGCGCCGACTACCTGCCCTCGTCCCCGCGCACCTACGCCGGGAAGGTCAAGAACGCCCAGGAGGCGCACGAGGCGATCCGCCCCTCGGGTGATCGTTTCCGCACGCCCGCCGAGACCGGCCTGACCGGCGACCAGTTCCGGCTCTACGAGCTGATCTGGAAGCGCACCGTCGCCTCCCAGATGAAGGACGCGACCGGCAACAGCGTGACCGTGAAGATCGGTGGCACCGCCGCCGACGGCCGGGACGTCGAGTTCAGTGCCTCCGGCAAGACGATCACCTTCCACGGCTTCCTCAAGGCCTACGTCGAGGGCGCCGACGACCCGAACGCCGAGCTGGACGACCGCGAGCGCCGGCTGCCCCAGGTCAGCGAGGGCGACGCGCTCTCCGCCGAGGAGATCACGGTCGACGGGCACGCCACCAAGCCCCCGGCCCGCTACACCGAGGCCAGCCTGGTCAAGGAGCTCGAAGAGCGCGAGATCGGCCGCCCGTCGACGTACGCGTCGATCATCGGCACGATCCTCGACCGCGGCTATGTCTTCAAGAAGGGCACGGCACTCGTGCCGTCCTTCCTGTCCTTCGCCGTGGTCAACCTCCTGGAGAAGCACTTCGGCCGGCTCGTCGACTACGACTTCACCGCCCGCATGGAGGACGACCTCGACCGCATCGCGGCCGGCCAGGCCCAGTCCGTGCCGTGGCTGAGGCGCTTCTACTTCGGTGAGGCGCTTCCGAACAGCGGCTCCGCCGCGGGCGGCGCGGCCGACGCGGGCAACGGCGACGGGGACCACCTCGGCGGCCTCAAGGAACTGGTGACCGACCTGGGCGCGATCGACGCGCGCGAGGTCTCCTCGTTCCCGGTGGGCAACGACATCGTGCTCAGGGTCGGTCGCTACGGCCCGTACATCGAGCGCGGCGAGAAGGACTCCGAGAACCACCAGCGGGCGGACGTGCCCGAGGACCTGGCGCCCGACGAGCTGTCCGTCGAGCTCGCGGAGGAGCTGCTCGCCAAGCCGAGCGGTGACTTCGAGCTCGGCGCCGACCCGGTGACGGGCCATCAGATCATCGCCCGCGACGGCCGCTACGGCCCGTATGTCACCGAGGTGCTCCCCGAGGGCACCCCGAAGACCGGCAAGAACGCCGTGAAGCCGCGTACGGCCTCGCTGTTCAAGTCGATGTCGCTGGACACGGTGACGCTGGAGGACGCCCTCAAGCTGATGTCGCTGCCGCGTGTCGTCGGCGTCGACGCCGAGGGCCAGGAGATCACCGCGCAGAACGGCCGCTACGGCCCGTACCTGAAGAAGGGCACGGACTCGCGCTCGCTGCAGAGCGAGGACCAGCTCTTCACGATCACCCTCGAAGAGGCGCTCGCGATCTACGCCCAGCCCAAGCAGCGTGGCCGCGCGGCCGCCAAGCCGCCGCTGAAGGAGCTGGGCACCGACCCGGTCAGCGAGAAGCCGGTCGTGGTCAAGGACGGCCGCTTCGGACCGTATGTGACCGACGGGGAGACCAACGCGACCCTGCGCTCCGGCGACAGCGTCGAGGAGATCACCCCCGAGCGCGGCTTCGAACTGCTCGCCGAGAAGCGGGCGAAGACGCCCGCCAAGAAGACGGCGAAGAAGGCGCCCGCGAAGAAGGCCCCGGCCAAGAAGGCGACGGCCGCCAAGAAGACCGCGGCGAAGAAGACGACCACGGCGGCCAAGAAGACGACGGCGAAGAAGACCACCGCCACCGCGAAGAAGGCGACGGCTTCCAAGACGGCGTCCGAGGACTGAGCCCGGCCTTCGCACGGGCCCAGTTTCTCCACGGAGGCTTCGCAAAGCGAACGCCCCGGCATCACTTTGGTGTCGGGGTTGCGCACCGGCGGACGCGCCCCCCGTGCTGTCGGTGGCTCCCGATAGGCTGAATGCATGACCCGTGCCGAGCAGCCAACGGCCCTTCACCCGGCCCCCGACGACGCCCTGGTCGCGGACTCCCGCGAGCGCGCCGTCCGCGCCCTGCTGCGCAGGCCCCAGCTCAAACGCCTGTGGAGCGCCCAGCTCGTGGGGGGTGTCGGCGACACCCTCGCCCTCCTGGTGCTGGTGCTGCTGGCCCTTCAGGCGGCGATCGCCGAGGGCTCGTTCGGCGGCGGCTACCGGGGCCTGGCCTTCGCAGTGGCGACCGTCTTCGGTACGCGCATCCTGGCGACGCTGCTCTTCGGCGCCGTCCTGCTCGGCCCGCTGACCTCGCTCACCTCGCAGGAGGGGCCGCTCGACCGCCGCTGGACCATGGTCGGTGCGGACGGAGTCAGGCTCGCCCTGCTCATCGTCGCTCCGCTGTGGATCGACTGGATGCCGGCCGATGCCCTCGCGATGCTCCTGGTGACCGTCTTCGTGACCGGGGTCGCCGAGCGCTTCTGGACCGTGTGCCGCGAGAGCGCGGCGCCCGCCCTGCTGCCCGCTCCTCCTCCGGAGGGGGCGACGGTACGACCGCTGCCGGACCACCTGGACGCACTGCGCCGCCTGTCGCTGCGGACGACCTTCGTGGCGATCCCGCTGGCCGGTGCCACGCTCCTGGCCGCCGGTCTGCTCAACAACCTGCTGGGCTCCGGCATCGCCTGGTTCGGCCAGCACCAGGCGGCCCTCGCCTCGTACGTCGCGGCCGGACTGTTCGCCGCGTCCCTGTCCCTGCTGACCTTCCTGGAACTGCCCGACACCCGCACCCCCCGCGCGCGTTCGCCGCTGGAGGGGCTGCGCCGTCCCAAGACGGGCACCGGCGTCGACAAGGGCCGTACCGGTGCGATCCCGTTGCTGGTGCCGGCCTGCGCGGCCGTCGCCGGGGCGATCGCGGCCGCCGTGGCCGTCGCCGTGCTGCACGCCAGGGACCTGGGCGGCGGCCCGGTGCTGTACGGGCTGATGGTGCTCGCGCTGACCGGGGGCGTCGTCGTCGGTATCCGTACGGCGCCCCGGGTGCTGGTCACGCTGTCGCGGCGCCGGCTGCTCGCGCTGGCGCTCGCCTTCACCGGCATCGCCCTGCTGGCCGCGGGGCTCGTCCCGGACGTCACCACCGTGCTGTTGATCGACGCCCTGGCCGGAGTCGGCGCGGGCGTGGCCGCCAACACCGGGCACACCCTGCTCGACCAGGAGACCGAGGAGTACCGGCGGGCGCGGACCACCGAGCATCTGCACGCGGTCGTGCGGGTCGGCGTGGCGTTCGGCGCGCTGGTCGCCCCCGTGGTGGCCGCGGCGATCGGACCGCACCGACTGGACAACGGCAAGTTCGTCTTCGCGCACGGCGGCGCCGCGTTCACCCTGATGCTGGTCGGCGCGCTGCTGCTGCCGGTGGCCGCGCTGGTGCTCGCCAAGGTCGACGACCGGTCCGGTGTACCCCTCAGGCACGACCTGCGGGACGCGCTGCTCGGCGGCGACGACCCGGTGACGGTGCCCACTGACGCAGGTTTCTTCATCGCCCTGGAAGGCGGCGACGGCGCCGGGAAGTCCACCCAGGCCGAGGCGCTCGCCGAGTGGATAAGGGCCAAGGGCCACGAGGTCGTGGTGACCCGCGAGCCGGGGGCGACCCCGGTGGGCAAGCGGCTGCGGTCGATCCTGCTGGACGTGTCGAGCGCCGGGCTCTCGCACCGCGCGGAGGCCCTGCTGTACGCGGCGGACCGCGCGGAGCACGTGGACACCGTGGTCAGGCCCGCGCTGGAGCGGGGCGCGGTCGTGATCTCCGACCGGTACATCGACTCCTCGGTGGCCTACCAGGGCGCCGGGCGCGACCTGTCCCCGACCGAGATCGCCCGCATCAACCGCTGGGCGACGAACGGTCTGGTGCCGCACCTGACGGTCCTGCTGGACGTGTCGCCGGAGATCGCCCGCGAGCGGTTCACCGAGGCGCCGGACCGGCTGGAGTCGGAGCCCGCGGAGTTCCACGCGCGCGTGCGGTCCGGCTTCCTCACGCTGGCCGCCGCCGACCCCGGCCGCTACCTGGTCGTGGACGCCGGGCAGGAGCCGGAGGCCGTCACCACCGTCGTACGGCATCGCCTCGACCAGATGCTGCCGCTGTCCGAGCAGGAGATCCGGGAGCAGGAAGAGGCTCGCCGCAAGGCCGAGGAGGAGGCGCGGCGCAAGGCCGAGGAAGAGGCCGCGCGCAAGGCCGAGGAGGAGCGCCTGGAGCGAGAGCGACAGGAGCAGCTCGCCCGGCTGAAGGCCGAGGAGGAGGAGCGCAAGCGGCGCGAGCTGGAGGAGGCCCAGCGTCGCGAGGCCGAACGCCAGGCGGAGGAGGCCCGGCTGCGGGCCGAGGAAGCGCGCCGGCGGGCCGAGGAGGAGCGGGCACGGCTCCTCGCCGAGGAGAAGGCCCGCGCGGAGGAAGAGGCGCGGCGCAAGGCCCAGGAGGAAGCCGCCCGCAAGCGGGCCGAGGAAGAGGCGCGACTGCGTGCCGAGGCCGAGAAGCAGCGGCTGGAGAAGCAGCGCAAGGCCGAGGAGGCGCTGCTGAGGGCGGAGGAGGCCCGGAGGCTCGCCGAGGCCGCGGCCGCGGCGGCCGAGGAGGGGCCCAAGCAGGCCGCCACTCCCGCGGCCGGGTTGGACGCGGCGACCGTGCCCACGCCCGTGGTGACGCCGACCAACGCGTCGGGCGGTCCCGTGGACGAGACGGCCGTGCTGCCTCGGGTGCCCATGGAGAAGGACGACGAGGATTCCTCCCCGCGTGGGACTTCCGGCGCGGCCGCCTCCGACTCCGAGGTGACGGCCGAGCTGCCGCAGCCGCCGGTTCCGCCGGGGGCGGCCGACGAGACGGCGGTGCTGCCTCCCGTGCCGCCGGGTGCCGCCGACGAGACCGCGGTGCTGCCGCCGGGTGCCGCCGACGAGACGGCCGTGCTGCCTCCCGTGCCTCCGGCGCCGGCGCAGGGGCAGGGGTCTTCGGACCGGGTGCCGCCGGGGTACTTCCGGGACGAGCAGCGGACACGGGAGCTGCCGCAGGTCGACGCGCAGGGGACACCTCGGCGCAGGGCCCGGTCGGACTGGGCCGAGGAGACCCCGTTGGACGATCTGCCGTCGCTGGCCGACGAGTTGCTCGGGCCGCACGACGAGGAGCACGGGGACGACCGGCGGCGCAGGCGCTGAGAGGTGCGTGCCGGTGGGCGGCCGCGGGGAAACCCCGCGAGCCCCCGCCCGGCACGCGGCCGCCCACCGGGCCCGGCCGGTTGTCAGTGCTCGCCCGCACAATGGATCCGTAGCGCGAGACATGACGAAAGGGCGGCGTGATCCATGACCGTATGGGACGACCTGGTCGGCCAGGAGAGGGTGAGCGAGCAGCTCGCGGCCGCCGCTCGGGACGCCGACGCCCTGGTCACCGCCGTAGCCACTGCCGCCCCGCCGCCCGAGGCGACGAAGATGACGCATGCCTGGCTGTTCACGGGACCCCCCGGAGCGGGCCGGAACCAGGCGGCGAGGGCCTTCGCCGCCGCGCTCCAGTGCGTCAGCCCGGACCGGGCCCTCGGCGGAGCGCCCGGCTGCGGGTTCTGCGACGGATGCCATACGGCACTCATCGGCACCCACGCCGACGTCAGCTCCGTGGCCGCCGTCGGCTCCCAGATCCTCGCCGACGACATGCGGGACACCGTCAGGAAGTCGTTCACCTCGCCGGCGAACGGCCGCTGGCAGATCATCCTCGTCGAGGACGCCGAGCGGCTGAACGAGAAGTCGGCCAACGCGGTCCTCAAGGCCGTGGAGGAGCCCGCGCCCCGCACGGTCTGGATGCTGTGCGCGCCGTCCATCGAGGACGTCCTGCCGACGATCCGCTCCCGCTGCCGGCACCTGAACCTGAGCACCCCCTCCGTGGAGGCCGTCGCCGACATGCTCGTGCGCCGGGAGGGCGTCGAGCCGGCCGCCGCGATGGCCGCCGCCCGTGCCACCCAGGGCCACGTCGACCGGGCCCGCCGCCTGGCCACCGACCCGGCCGCGCGCGAGCGCCGGGCCGCCGTGCTGAAGCTGCCCCTGCGCATCGACGACGTCGGCGGCTGTCTCAGGGCGGCGCAGGAGCTCGTCGACGCGGCGGCCGCCGACGCCAAGCAGCTCGCCGAGGAGACGGACGGCAAGGAGACCGAGGAGCTGAAGACCGCGATGGGCGCCTCCCAGGGCGGCCGCATGCCCCGCGGCACGGCGGGCGTGATGAAGGACCTGGAGGACCGGCAGAAGCGCCGGCGCACCCGTACCCAGCGCGACAGCCTCGACCTGGCCCTGACCGACCTCACCGCGTTCTACCGTGACGTCCTCGCCCTCCAGCTCGGCTCCCGGGTGGCGATCGCCAACGCGGACGCCGAGGACGCCCTGGAGCGGATCGCCCGCGGCAGCTCCCCGGAGACCACACTCCGCCGGATCGAGGCGATCGGCGCCTGCCGTGAGGCCCTCGACCGCAACGTGGCCCCGCTGCTCGCGGTGGAGGCGATGACGATGACGCTCAGAGCGGGTTGACCACGTCACTCGTACGAGGCGTTGTTCGTACGGACCGCCATCGGCAAACTGCACAGAGTTACTCTCGCCTGATGCACACCAGGCGCAGCTCACGCTCCCTCCGCACAGGCGGCACCCTTCTGGCCGCCGCGCTTCTCGCCTCGGCCTGCTCGGTGGGCGCCTCGACGAGTGCGGCCACCTCGCCCACCGCGAACGCCGACGTGGCCCTGGGCGCGCTGCCGCGGTCGACGCCGGCCGCCCTGTCGCCGTACTACGGACAGAAGGCGCGCTGGCACAGCTGCGGGGTCCCCGGGTTCGAGTGCGCCACGCTGAAGGCACCGCTCGACTACGACAAGCCCGCCGGTGGGGACGTCCGGCTCGCCGTCTCCCGCAAGAAGGCCACCGGGCCGGGCAAGCGCCTCGGGTCGCTGTTCGTGAACCCCGGCGGACCGGGTGGCTCGGCGGTCGGTTACGTCCAGGCGTACGCCGGGATCGGCTACCCGGCCGAGGTGCGGGCCCGTTACGACATGGTCGCCGTGGACCCGCGCGGAGTCGCCCGCAGCGAGCCCGTCGAATGCCTCGACGGGCGGGACATGGACACGTACACCCGGACGGACAGCACGCCGGACGACGCGCGGGAGACCACCGAACTCGTCGACGCCTACAAGAAGTTCGCGGAAGCGTGCGGCGCGCACTCGGCGAGGATGCTGCGGCATGTGTCGACCGTCGAGACGGCCCGGGACATGGACATCGTGCGGGCGGCCCTGGGCGACGCGAAGCTGAACTACGTGGGGGCGTCGTACGGGACCTTCCTCGGGGCGACGTACGCGGGACTGTTCCCCGGCCGCTCGGGGCGGCTGGTGCTGGACGGCGCCATGGACCCCTCGCTGCCCGCGCGCCGGCTGAACCTCGACCAGACGGCGGGCTTCGAGACGGCGTTCCAGTCGTTCGCGAAGGACTGTGTGCAGCAGCCGGACTGCCCGCTCGGAGCGAAGGGCACGCCGAGCGCGGAGGCCGGGCGCAAGCTCAAGGCCTTCTTCAGGAAGCTCGACGCGCACCCGATCCCCACCGGCGACGCGGACGGCCGCACCCTCGGCGAGGCACTCGCCACGACCGGCGTGATCGCGGCGATGTACGACGAGAGCTCCTGGGCGCAGCTGCGGGAGGCGCTGAACTCGGCGATGAAGAAGAAGGACGGCGCCGGGCTGCTGGTCCTCGCCGACAGCTACTACGAGCGGGACGGCGACGGCCGCTACAGCAACCTGATGTCCGCCAACGCGGCGGTCAACTGCCTCGACCTCCCGCCCGCCTACGACAGTCCGGAGGAGGTCGAGAAGGCGGTCCCGGCCTTCAAGAAGGCGTCCCCCGTCTTCGGCGAGGGCCTCGCCTGGGCCTCCCTCAGCTGCGCGTACTGGCCGGTCGGGCCCACGGGTGAGCCGCACCGTATCGAGGCACGGGGCGCCGCCCCGATCGTCGTGGTCGGCACCACCCGCGACCCGGCCACCCCCTACCGCTGGGCCCGCGCCCTGGCCGCCCAGCTCTCCTCGGCCCGCCTGCTCACCTACGAGAGCGACGGCCACACCGCCTACGGCCGCGGCAACGCCTGCATCGACTCCGCGATCGACGCGTATCTGCTCCGCGGCACGCCGCCCGTGGACGGGAAGCGCTGCTCCTGACCCCCTCCCCGGACCGACGACCAGCTCCGGACATCGCACGCCGGGGCTGGTTCGGAGCACCCTCGGAAACTGTGTAGACTTTCCGACGTTGCTGATCGCACCATGGTGCGGACGGCGCGCCGCCTTAGCTCAGATGGCCAGAGCAACGCACTCGTAATGCGTAGGTCTCGGGTTCGAATCCCGAAGGCGGCTCCATGACGAACCCCAGGTCAAGCCTCTGACCTGGGGTTTTCTGTATTCGTTCACCTTGGAATCCTGGCCAGGTCTGGTTTCTGTGACGAGGTCGGCCGTCCAACGCTCTGACCCGAGCTTTTCCAATCCCGCATCGTGTCGGGCGACGAACGGCAGCCGGGCATCAGCACGGCGTCCTCAAGGTGGGGAGGGCGAGGCGGCTTCCGACGGGCAGCCGGTGAGGCCGGCCCGGCATCCGTTCCCGTAGCCGATCGGGTTCTTGGACCCGCACTGAAGTCGCCGGGTTCGGTGAGGTCTTCGAAGGGACCCGCGTCGACTGTGATGTTGGTCTCACCGTTGCGGAGCGTGCGCAAGGGCGAGACTCGCTGAGAGGCGGGCAAGGCGCTCTCACAGGCTGTCCACGACTTCCACCTGATTCCCTCATGGATGGGGTGGCTGCGGACTGTAACTGCCCTGGGTGCAAAGCCATGTCGTGGAAAGCGCGGGCATGCCTATGGTGACGTCCGCTCCTGGAGGGACCTGACCAGTCCGCTCATCCGGGAGTGTCCGGCGTGTCCACGGGGGGAGCGCCTATCACTACGTGAGGCCCGATGTGCGGGTCTGACGTGTTCCTCCCGGGAGTGCGCCTGCAGCAGCCACCCCCTACAGAGAGGGATACGCGTGTCGCGTAGACCTGTACGGAAACCGGGCAGCCGCCCGAGATGGCTGGCCCGTTTGGCGACTCCGGTCGTCCCACTCGCCTCCCTGGCCCTTCTCGCCACCGGAGCGGTGCAGCCGGCTTCGGCCATCGGTCAGCATCCGCGTACCAGCGCGGTCGCTGACTCCTACGACGGGTTCGATGCCAAGGCCGCGGAACAGCTGCGCGGGGATCAGTGTGTGGGCGTCGACGCCCTACGAAAGGGCGGCCCCAACCTGTTCGCCCTGGCACAGGGAGCCATCGGGCTGCCGCCAGATCAGCTGCATCGGAAGCTCAACCGGGACCTCTACGACACCACGGATCCCCTGCACACGGCTTTCTCGGCCGACGAGGACAACAGCTCCCAGTGGCAGAACAAGGTCTTGGACCAAGGGCATGCGTTCACCACCGCCGTTACGGGCTTGCGTGACTACCCTGGTAAGCCGCAGGGAGCGACCGAGATCTACGACCGGATCGGGCTGCTCCCGTGGATCTACCAGTCGTGGGGCAAGGCGATCGACCTCTTCTCGCCGTTCTACGAGCCCTCACCCACCGCAGACGACGACACGAAGACCGCTGCGCTGACGATCGGCGACCAGCTGTACACCGCCGGGGGCACTCCGGAGGAACAGCAGGCATGGGCGCTGTGGAAGAAGAATTCCGGCAAGATCGAACCCAACACGCTGTTCGTTCCCCGGGTGTTCGCGGACGACGCCCGCGTCTTTCTGTCCTCAGGTGGTTTCCCCAGGACGGCTCCGGCCCCGGACAGGCCTGAGTTCCGTATCGCAGTCGAGGATCTGAAGACTCGTTTCGCTGCCTGCGGATGGCACGATCCGATCGACCCGAACCGGGTGCTCGGCAAGGAGGTGGCGCAGGCAACCACCGAGTGGCAGCAGGAGATCGTCTCTCAGGCCGCACAGCGCCAGCAGATCCTGGAGGCATCCGGCACCGCCACGAAGGCGTTGCAGGACGGCTCGTTCGCCCTGGGCAAGCTGCTGGGGCAGTCGTGGATCGCGGACTACTCCACCCGCTGGCTGGACTACTACACCGAGGGCGGCCTCAACTGGATCGGCGACGGCCAGCTGGAGATCCAGGTGCCGGGCGCTGCCGGCAAGTGCCTCGATGTCGCGGGCGGCGCCAAGACCAACGGCACCCCGGTGCAGGTCTATACGTGCAACGGCGGGGCTGCCCAGAAGTGGCAGCGGTGGGCCTCCTACGACGGCGGCTACACCCTGCAGAACCCCAACTCGGGCAAGTGCCTGGAGGTGATGAACGGCAGCACCGCCGACGGCACGAAGGTCCAGATCCGCGACTGCGGCAGCGGCAAGGCCCAGCAGTGGAAGTTCGACGTGCGCAGCGCAGGTCCGCTGGTGAACGCGGCGTCCGGCAAGTGTCTGCACCTGCCGACGTTCGACAACAGCAAGGACGCCGTATCGTCGGCGTGCAACGGCTCCGCCGCGCAGAAGTTCCGGATCGTCGCCAAGACCCACACCGGCAGTGCACCGGCGAAGGCCGATGTGGACAAGGCCAAGGCCAACATCACCGCTGCGCAGGCCGAGGCGAAGAAGCAGCTCGCCGTGGTCAAGGCGCAGTCGACCACCGCGCAGAAGGCCGCGACCGCGTCGGACACCGCGCTCCAGGCCGCCTACGGCATCGCCGACACCAACGGTGCCCCGCGGGGACGTGGTCTGCTGGTCGGCCTGCAGAAGGCGCAGGTCACCAAGGGAGCGGCCGCCGCACTCCAGGCGTTGGAGAAGGCCGGCGAGACCGCCGAGGCGGCGACCCGTGCCGCGGCTGGGGACAGCGCGACCATCACACAGCGCGCGTCGGCGCAGGCGGCACAGTCGAAGGCCGAGTTCCGCAAGGAGGCCGCCGCGGCGGCGGAGTCGCAGGCCAAGGCCGCGGCGGATGCGGCCAAGATGCACCGGGACAACGCCAAGAAGGACAAGGAGACCGCGGAGGCCAAGCTCGCGGTCGCGGTGAAGGCCGAGGGCGACGCGAAGGCGGCCGCCGCCGACGCGCACGCCAAGCGGCTCGCGGCGGAGGCCGAGGAGAAGACGGCCAAGGCGGAGAAGGCGACCGCCGCCGCCAAGCAGGCCGAGGCGGCCCAGCACAAGCAGAACGCTCAGGCCGAGGCGGCGAAGGCGAAGGACGCCAAGGACCAGGCGGAGGCCGCGGAGAAGACCGCGGAGAGCAGGCGCGACGACGCGGTCGCGGCCAAGGATCACGCCAAGGAGATGCGCGACGACGCGTGGGACGCCGAGGAGAAGGCGGACGCGGCCCGGGCGAAGGCCGACGCGAAGCAGGCCTACGCCGACAAGCTGGACGCGGGCGCCGCCGCCGACGCCGCTCGCGCCGCGGCGAACGAGGCGGACACGGCAGCAGACAACGCCGAGGCCGCGGCGGGCAGGGCCCGTTCGGAGGCGGACGCCGCCACGCAGGCCGCGGCCGACGCGGACGCCGCGGCGACGCGTGCCGAGGCGGCCGCGAAGCGCGCCCGTTCCGACGCCGATGCCGCGCAGGCGGCCAAGCTGAGGGCGGATGCGGCCGTCAGGACGGCCACCAGCGCTGCCGCGGACGCGATCACGGCTTCGCAGCACGCCGCGTCAGAGGCCAGGACGGCGGTGGCGCTGGCCGACGAGGCCGAGCAGCATGCCAAGGACGCCAGGTCCCAGGCCGACGGCGCCAACGTGGAAGCCGGCAAGGCGGTCGCCGCCGCGGCGAAGGCCGCCGGGTTCGCGCACGTCACCGCGCAGGCCGCAGTGGACGCCGGCAAGGCGGCCCAGCAGGTCGCCGTCCCCGCCAATGACGCGATCGAGCTCGGCTCCGCGTACGTGGACACCGACTCCGCGGCCGGTCTGGTCGTGCTGACGGGGCAGTCGACGAAGACGATCGCGGAACAGCAGCGGGCCGTCGCCGAGGCGCACGCCGCGAACGCGGCCGCCGAGGCCGATGCGGCCAAGAACCTCGCCGACCAGGCCAAGGGTGATGCGAAGGAGGCGTACACCCATGCGGCGAACGCCGCCAAGTACGCGGCCGATGCCCGCACTTACTTTAAGGAGGCACTGGGTTACGCGGCCGACGCCGCGAAGGCCGCTGCTGCGGCGCAGGCGTCGCTGGCCCGCACCATCGAGTACGACCGGCAGGCCGCCGACGACGCGGCAGCCGCCGACAAGGCGGCCGGCAACGCCGAGGGTTACGCCAAGGACGCCCGCGACTCCGCCGACGCGGCGGCACTCGACGCCGAAGCCGCCCGCTCCGCGGCCGCCCAGGCCGAACAGGACGCCAAGGACGCCCGTGCCGCCGCCAATCGCGCCGACGCCGCCGCGACCGAAGCCGAACAAGCCGCCAAGGACGCCGACAAGTACGCCAGGGAAGCCCAGGACGCCGCTGACAGGGCGGAAAAGGCGGAGGCCAACAAGGAACGCTCCGCGGGGTCGGGTACGGGTATCCCCGGCGTGTTCGCCGTCCCGGACGAGTCCACCGTCCAGATCGTCAGTTCACGGCAGATCGGCACCTGCCCGGGGTTGCCGGATGCGGCCTTCCAGGGCTGCAACGCGAAGTACGACCTCGTCGTCACCTACGAGGCCGATGTCTACCTGTGCACCGATGACCAGGCCCAGGCCACGGCCGACGGATGCCCGAAGCAGGCATGGCAGTTCCTCAAGCGGGTGACGCTGAAGAACATCAAGATCGAGGGTTGGACGCACCAGTTCTCCGGCAAGGACATCGTCCGCGCCGGATGGCAGAACCTCTTCGGTGACGTGGCCGGATCGATCCTGTTCTCCTTCTTCGCCGAAGACCTGATGGACTGCTGGCACGGCGACAAGACCGCCTGCGCCTGGAGCCTCGCCACCTACATCCCGCTCGAAGGCGCCCTCGGTCCGATCGCGCGCGCCGTCACGGCCCTCGACGCCGCTGCCAAGACCGGGATCGGTTACGCGGACGCCTGGAAGGCACTACGCGCCCTCGACGGGCTGTCCAATGAGGCCCTCGCCGGTATCGCGGCCAAGATCGGTAGAATCCTTGGCAAGTCGTGCGAGCGCAACAGCTTCCCCGGCACCACACAGGTGCTGATGGCGGACGGAACGACCAAGCGGATCCAGGACGTCAGGGTCGGCGACGTGGTGCTTGCCACCGATCCCGAAAGTGGCCGCACAGAAGGCCACACCGTCACCGACACCATCTACACGCCGGACGACACCGACTTCGCCGACATCACGATCGGCGCCGACAACGCACGGATCACCGCCACCCAGCACCATCTCTTCTGGTCGCCCAGCGCGCATCACTGGACCGACGCCGGCGACCTCAAGCCCGGCCAGACCCTGCGCACCGACGACGGCCGGACCGTCACCGTGGCCGGGGTCCACCGCTACCACCGGCTCCACTCGGCCTACAACCTCACCGTCGACGACCTCCACACCTATTACGTCCTGGCCGGCAGTACGTCGGTCCTCGTCCACAACTCGGCATCGGTGTGCGAACACATCGCGCTCGGCCTGCAGACGGTGGATGACGACATAATGGCTCTCGACGAGTTCGCCATGGAACGCGATGCTTTGACATATCACGATTGGCCCGGGAGTGGCCCGTGGTACAAGAAGTTCGAGGCGTATCTCTCTTCAGGATCCACGACAAAGATCTCGTTCAACCTGGACGGAATCGCTGACCCCCTCGCCGCGGCCCGTGCGGGGAAGACAGTCGATCCGTCTGGATTCGAAGGCCTGACGAACTGGGAGCTCTACAAAATCAGCCAGTCTCCGCAGGTGTGGGACAGGATCACCTGGTACAAGGGAGGTCGGGTAGATGCCAACCCCTTCAAATGATGGCGCAAGGTCCGCCGTCATGTTCACATCCGATCGGACCTTCAGAGTCTGGCGTTATGGGGTCGGGCATTCTCAGCTGCTCCTTCGCGCAGTTCCCGACAGCACGGACCCCGCTTGCCTGGACCTCCTTTTCGAAGGTGTGAGCGCCATGCAGTTGGTCCAGCAGTACAAGTCCATTGAGCTGTGCTCCGCAAGCGAGGCCGAAGCCCAAGAGATTCTCGCTTTCTCGGGGATCAGCCCGTCCGGCGGACAGCGGCATCTGCCTGTCGTCCTTCGGTCCACAAGCGGATCAGGGTTCGTGCTGTGCCGAAGCGTTACTGCTGCGCGCGGCGGAGAGGACCCCGTCGGGTCCGACCTCGACGGCGAGGACCGCCAGGTCATCTGGAGCAGTCGCCCGCAGGCGTAGACGGACGTCGAGACAGCGTCAACGAGCAGCGCCCCGCCACCGCACGGTGTCAGGGCGCTGCTCCGCCCGCGCCTCGGCCTCCTCAAGAAACCGGCCTCCTCGATCGCGGCCAGAGCCTCTTCGGTGATGTGGCGGGATCGATCCTGTTCTCCTTCTTCGCCGAAGACCTGGCCGAAGACCTGATGGACTGCAGGCACGGCGACAAGGCCGTGCCTGCCCGCGCTGCGCGGAACGCTGCAGGGCTTGCTCGTGGTGTCGGCGGCGTACGCCGTACCTGCACCTGTACCCGCATCGGCACCGGCATCGGTAAGGGCAAGGGTGCCCCCAGGATCGCCCCGCGCCCCCATTTACCCGTTACCGCCAATAACCGCCCGCCCGCTTTGGCGGTCCGCTGCCCTGCGTTCGCGGTCGCGGCCCGGCTAACGTCCCGGCATGAGGCGACGCAAGCGCATCGGAACGAGCCGCGCCATGTCCTTACGACGGGTGCGGGACAGGACGATCCAGCGCCGGGACGACGTCCGGCCCGGCGGCTGGCGCAGACGGTTCGGGCGCCGGGCCGAACAGGCCCGCCCCTGGCTCCAGTTCCTCGCCGACCTCGCCACGCTGCTCGCGCGGGTGGTGCGGTAGCCGGTCCGGTGACGCCCTCCCCCCCCCGTGACCCCGTGACCCCGTGTCCGGACGGACATCCGCCCTCCGGACCGTCACGATGGGTGCAGGGGACAGGACCAGCGCGCGGAGGTGCCGTATGTCAGGAGCCGGTTCGGCGGGCGGCTACTCCGCCACGCCCCTCGCCAGGAAGCTCGGCATCAAGGCGGGGCACCGCGTGCGGCTCGACGGCGCGCCCGAAGGGTGGGAGATCCCCGGTCTGCCCGACGACTGCGAGGTCGCCGCCGGCGGCTCGCCCGGCGCGGACGTGGTCCTGAGCTTCCACCGCGAGTACGCGCGGCTGGCCGCCGGGGCGGGTGGACTGGTCGCCGGCCTCGCGGACCATGCCGCACTGTGGATCGCCTGGCCGCGCAGAGCCGCCGGGCACGTCAGCGACATCACCGAGAACGCCCTGCGGGAGGTCTTCCTTCCGCTCGGCGTCGTCGACGTGAAGGTCGCGACGCTGGGGGAGGACTGGTCGGGGCTGAAGTTCGTGCGACGGAGGGAGAACCGGCGGGGGTGACACGGGGGCTGTTGGAGGTGTCCCGCGCCGTGCAGAAGCCGGCCCACCCGTGTCGGGCGTCCTCGTACCTGAGAAGTCCTTACTGTGAACGGCTAGCATCGCGCCGGTTGATGCCCGTCGGGACGACCGGGACGAGGGGACGAGGTGAGGACATGGGCGCGCCGAGGATCGCCGTGGCCGTCGTGACGATGGGGAACCGGCCCGACGAGGTCGACGCCCTGCTGCGGTCCGTGGCCAAGCAGGACGTCGCCCCGGCCCGGATCGTGATCGTGGGCAACGGCTGCCGGCTGCCCGAGTTCGCCGAACGGCTCTCCCTGCCCGGCGAGGTCACCACCCTCGACGTCGAGGAGAACCTCGGCTGCCCCGGCGGGCGGAACGTGGCCCTCGCCCGGCTGCGGGACTTCGGCGACGTGGACGTCGTGGTGGAACTCGACGACGACGGCCTGCTCGTGGACGCCGATGTGCTGCGCCGCGTACAGGAGTTGTACGCGGCCGACGAGCGGCTCGGCATCGTCGGCTTCCGTATCGCCGACGAGAGCGGCGAGACCCAGCAGCGGCACGTGCCCCGCGTCGGCGCCTCCGACCCGATGCGCGGCGGCCAGGTCACCGGGTTCCTCGGCGGCGGGCACGCCTTCCGCATGGCCATGCTCGCCGAGACCGGGGACTGGCCCGCCGAGTTCTTCTTCGCCCACGAGGAGATCGACCTGGCCTGGCGGGCGGCCGACCGCGGCTGGCGCATCCTGTACGCGCCCGAACTGCTGCTCCAGCACCCGAGGACCTCACCCGCCCGGCACGCCATCTACTACCGGGTCAACGCCCGCAACCGCGTCTGGCTGGTCCGCCGTCGGCTGCCCCTGGCGCTCATCCCCGTGCACCTCGGCGTGTGGACGGCGCTCACCCTGCTGCGGATCCGTTCGTCGAGCGGACTGCGCGCCTGGTTCGGCGGATTCGTCGAGGGCCTGCGGGAACCGGCGGGCGAACGGCGGCCGATGCGCTGGCGAACGGTGTGGCACCTCACCCGGCTGGGACGCCCGCCCGTGATCTGAGGGCCGACGGCCCCGAGGACAGGACGAGGATCCCGGTCGTTCACCTCCGCCGACCGGGACCCTCTCGCGTCCCACGGATCCGGCCGCGACGGCGACACTCCCCCGAGTTGCGCGTCGTACGCGCGCGCCCTCGGGCCAGATCCGATGTTGTGATCACATCAGGTGGCGCCAACAAGTCGCTAACATGTGGCCAACGCATCTACGTTTCGTTGTCCGCCGGTTGGCCTGAAGTCGACGGCGGTGATGGGGGACCGACGGTGTGCAACCGCGGGACGACAACGGATTCCGGCAGCGGTCGGCGTCGGACGGCTGGCGGGAAACCGCCGTGAAGAGGGCGGAATTCCGCCAGAAGTGGGCGGCGTGATGGGGCGCGGATCGCAGTCGGGGCTGCGGTTCGGACTGCTCGGGCCGCCGGTTCTGTACGCCGGCCATGACGGTCGCGACGGTCGCGACGGTCCGGGTCACGAGGGCCGTGACGGCGCCGGTGTACGGGTCGTCGGCAGCCGCAAGCAGCGCATCCTGCTGGCCGCGCTGCTGCTCGAAGCGGGCCGGGTGGTCTCCACCAAGTCCCTCAAGGAGGCACTGTGGGGCAGCACTCCACCCGCCTCGGCGAAGGCCTCGCTCCACAACCACGTCTCCCGGCTGCGACGGCAGCTCGACGACCCCGAACGGCTGCAGGCGGTGGCCCCCGGCTACCTGCTGCGCGTCGCGCCGGGCGAACTCGACGTCCAGGTCTTCGAGAGCCATGTCGCCCGGGCCCGCGGCGCGCACGCCGACGGGAACTGGACCGGGACCGTCCAGGCCTGCGCGGCGGCGCTCGCCCTGTGGCGGGGCGCTCCGCTCAGCGGGGTCCCCTCCGAACTCGCCGGATACGCCCTGGTGCAGCGCCTGGAGGAGGCCCGGCTGCTCCTCCTGGAGTGGCACTACGACGCCGAGCTCGCCCTCGCCGGCACCCGGCCGGACGCCCTCGTCCCCGAACTCTCCGCACTGGCCGCCGAACACCCGCTGCGCGAGTCCTACCACCGCCAGCTGATGCTCGCCCTGCACCGCACCGGCCGCCAGGCCGAGGCCCTCGCCGTCCACCGCGACCTGCGCACCCGCCTGGTCGAGGAGCTCGGCGTGGAACCGGGCCCGGCGGTCCGCGAGGCACATGTGGAGGTGCTGCGCGGGGGAGACGGCGGTGGCCGGGCCGACGCCGACCGGGGCGGCGAGACGGACCGGTCCGGGACAACCGGGCGCCCGGCAAAGACCGTCGGCTCCGGCGCGGCGGGCGAGCGGAGCCGGCCGGCCGCTCCCGGCGCGCCGCGCGCAGACGCTACGCGCGAAGATGCCCCGCAGGCCCGCACTCCGGTCCGCCCTCCGGCCCTCCCATCGGCGTCCCCGGCCCGTCCTCCGTCACCCGCTGCCGCCGACCCGTCGCCCCCTGATCCCGAGGCTCCCCTCCTCCTGCCCCGCCCCGCCCAACTCCCCCCGCCCCCGGGTCACTTCACCGGCCGCTTCACCACCCGGAACGAGCTCCGCCGTGCCCTCACCCCCGACGGCGGCCCGGCCGTCGGTGTCGTCAGCGGCATGGCCGGCGTCGGCAAGAGCGCACTCGCGCTGCACGTCGCCCATGAGCTGCGGGAACGTTTCCCTGACGGTCAGCTCTACATCAATCTCCAGGGTGCCACCCCGGGAATGACCCCCCTCACCCCGGCCCAGGCCCTCACCGCCCTGCTCCGCGACCTCGGCGCCGACCCGCGCAGCATCCCCGAACACCCGGACGCGGCGGCCGCGTTGCTGCGCTCACTGCTCGCGCCCACCCGCACGCTCATGGTGCTGGACGACGCGGCGAGCGCCGCCCAGGTACGGCCGCTGCTGCCGGCCGGCGGCGGCTGCGCGGTGATCGTCACCAGCCGCTCGCCCCTGACCGCCCTCGACGACGCCCACCGCTTCCCGCTCTCCCCGCTCTCGGCCGAGGAGAGCGCGGAGCTGCTGCGCGCGCTCTCGGGCCGGTCCGGCCGGAACGGAAACGGAGGGGAAGCCCCCGTCGGCGAGGGCGCCCCCGCCACCCCCGAATCCGCCACCCCCGATGCCGCCACCCCCATCGACGCCACGCACCCTCTCATCGAACTCACCGGCCGCCTCCCGCTGGCCCTCCGCGTCGTGGCCGCCCGCCTGGCCGCCCGGCACGCCCTCACCCCCGACGTCCTTGCCGACCAACTGGCCGCCACCGAGGACCGGTTGCGGCACCTGGAGTACGACGACCTCTCCGTCCGCCGCTCCCTGGCCGTCGCCCACGACGCCCTCGCCGCCTCAGGGCGCCGTTCCGACCGCGACGCCGCCCTCGCCCTGTGCCGCATCGGCGCCCTCGACCTGCCCACCTACGGCGTCCCCCTGGTCGCCCGCCTCCTCGGCACCGACGCCACCGACGAGACCCGCGCCGAGGACGCGCTCGACCGCCTCGTGGACGTGGCCCTCCTGGAGGAGACGGCGTACGGCCGCTACGCCCCGCACGGCCTGGTCCGCGACTTCGCGCGGGAACTCGCGCGCACCGGGCACGCCCCGGACATCGCCCGCACCGCCCTGCGCTGGTACGCGGCCGTCGCCGAACGCGCCCTGACCGCGATCGTCGAACCCGGCCTGGACCTGGAGGACCGCCGCCGCCCGACCGCCGCGCAACCGCCGGAGCACGCGGCCCACGTGCTGGCCATCCCGCCGTTCCCCTCCTCGCAGAAGGCCTTCGCCTGGGGCGAGTCGGAGCTGGAGAACATCGTGGCCCTGGCCGAACGGCACACGGACACCCCCGACGCACGCACCGCGGCACATCTCTCCACCCTGCTGCGCCTGCTCTGGCCCTTCCTCCAGCACAGCGGCCGGGTCGCCGAGACGGAGGTCCTCGGCCGGGCCGCGCTCACGGTGGCGGGGCGGCTCGGTGACGAGGAGGCCGAGGCATGCGCTCTGGGCGACCTGGCCGGCCTGCACTTCCTCACCGGACGGCACAGCGAGGCCCTGGCCCTCAACGACCGTGCCCTCGCGATCTGGCGGCGGCTCGGCAGGGACTCCTGGACGCGCCGCTGCCTCAACAACCAGGGTCTGCTGCTCGAAGGCCTGGGCCGGTACACCGAGTCGGGCGAGGCACTGCGGCAGAGCCTCGCCTACGCACGGCAGTTGAACGACCCCTTCGGCGAGGCCGTCACCCACAGCAACCTCGGCAACCTGTACGAGCACACCGACCCGCGCGCCGCGATCGAGCAGCACCGGCGCTCACTCGCCATCGGCGAGGAGACCGGCAGCGCGGTCGTGCGGCACTCGGCGCACTGCAACATCGGCCACGCCCATCTCACCCTCGGCGAACCGGCCGCCGCGGTGGCCCACTTCGAGGAGAGCCTGCGCATCCTCGGCAGCCCCGGCGACTGGCACGGCGAGTCGCAGACCCGCCTCGGACTGGTCCGCGCCCTGCGCCTGATCGGCCACGGCGAACGCGCCGCCGCCGAGTGCGCCGAGCTGCTGCGCCGCGCGGACGCCCGCGCCGACCGCTACACCGGTGCCCTCGCCCGCCACCAGCACGGACTCCTGCTGAGCGAGCGGGGCAGGACCGAGGAGGCGTACGAGCAGTGGCGGGCCGCTCTCGACGCGCTGGACGGCACGGACGACAAGACGGTGCTCCAGGAGCTCATCGCCCTGCTCGACGACTCCGGTTTACGGTGATCACTTCGCGTCCGCGTAGCACTCCACCACCGCCGTCGTGAACGGGAACCGCACCGGTGTCTCGCCGAACGTCAGCCGCCCGGCCAGCGCCGACGCCTCCCGGATCGCCGCCACGACCGCCTCGGCCTCCTCCTCGGGACAGTGCACGATCACCTCGTCGTGCTGGAAGAAGACCAGTTCCGCCGCCATCCCCGCACAGGCCTGCCGCAGCGCGGCGAGCAGCAGCAGGGCCCAGTCGGCGGCGCTGCCCTGCACCACGAAGTTCCGGGCGAACCGGCCGCGGGCACGGGTGTTGGTAGAGGCGTACCCGGGCACCCAGCCGTCCTCGCCGGAAGCGGGCTGTCCGGCCGGGTCGTCCTGGGGGATGCCCGCCTCCTCCGCGTCACCGGCCCCGGCCGCCGGCGGACACGTCCGTCCCAGCCAGGTCCGCACCAGCCGGCCCTCCTCGCCCGCGCGGGCCGCGTCGTCGACGTACGCCACCGCCTTCGGGAAGCGGCGTCTGAGCGCGGCGAGGTTCTTGAGGCCGTCGCCGGAGGTCTGGCCGTAGACCGCGCCGAGCACGGCGAGCTTGGCCTGGGCGCGGTCGCCGGAGAAGGCGCGGTCGGAGACGGACTGGTAGAGGTCGCTCTCGCGTCCGGCCACCTCCATGAGTCCCGGGTCGCGGGAGATGGCCGCCAGCACCCGCGGCTCCATCTGGTCGGCATCCGCCACGACGAGCCGCCAGCCGGGGTCGGCGACCACCGCGCGCCGGATGACCTTCGGGATCTGCAGGGCGCCGCCGCCATGGGTGACCCATCTGCCCGTGACGGTCCCGCCCGCGAGGAACTCGGGCCTGAAGCGGCCGTCCCGCACCCAGTCCTGGAGCCAGGACCAGCCGTGGGCGACCCAGATGCGGTACAGCTTCTTGTACTCGACCAGCGGCTTCACGGCCGGATGGTCGAGGGACTCGATCTCCCACCGCCGCGTCGACCTCACCTTGATGCCCGCCTGCGCGAAAGCCTTGACGACATCGGCGGGCAGATCGGGCCGCACCCGGCGCCCGAAGGCCGCGGACACCTCGTCGGCCAGCTCGGCGAGGCGCCGGGGCTCACCGCCACCGGCATACCGCTCGCCCAGCAGCTCGTGCAGCACCCGGCGGTGGGTCTCGGCGCTCCACGGCAGCCCGGCGCGGTTCATCTCGGCGGCCACCAGCATCCCCGCCGACTCGGCGGCGGTCAGCAGCCGCATCCGGTCGGGGTGCGCGGTGGCGTCGTGCCGCCGCTGCTGGTCGGCGTAGACCTCGACGAGGTCGGCCAGCGGAAGCCGGACGCTCTGCGGCTCGAACAGGGGTGACTGCGATCCCGGCTCCGCGGCGCGCAGGGGCGGGTCAGGGGGTACCGGCCCGCGGCGCAGACGGGCCAGGGCGGCGGCGGCCGAACGCGGCTCCCCGGCGCGCCCTTCGTGGCCGAGCAGGAGGGTCTCGGCGTCCTCGATGTCGTAGCACCGCTCCACCCGCACCCCCGCGGCGAGCAGACGCGGATAGACCTCGGCGGTGGACCGCCAGACCCACCGGGCCACCTCGGGCCGCCCCCGCACGGCCTCGGCGAGATCCCCCTCCCGCGCACCGGCCCGACGGGCAGCCCGTCGGCGCCGAGGGCGGCCAGCTCCACGCCACCGTCCTCGGCCGGAGCGAGAGCCCAGCGGTCCGTCATGCCTGCGAGTCTGCCAGGCACCTCTGACAACGGACCTTCCGGACATCTGCCGCTCCGGCGGAGTTCCCTCAGCTCTGCTCGTCCGGCTCGTCCCGCTCACCCTGTGCCTTCAGGTATCCCGCCAGTGCCTTGGCGATGGCGCCCTCCACCGGGCCCTTCTCGACGCCGAGGCCGGACAGGACCCCCGTGCCGTGCTCGAACTCCAGGAGGGCCAGCAGGATGTGTTCGGTACCGATGTAGTTGTGGCCCAGCCGGAGGGCCTCGCGGAAGGTGAGTTCGAGGACCTTCTTGGCGTCGGAGCCGTACGGGACGAGCTCGGGGACCTCCTCGGCGGCCGGCGGGAGCGCGTCGGTCGCGGCCCGGCGGACGGCGTCGAGGGTGATCCCCTGGGCGACGAGCGCCTTGGCCGCGAGGCCCTCCGGTTCGGCCAGCAGGCCGAGGACGAGGTGCTCGGGACGGCCCTCGGGGTTGCGGGCGGTGATGGCCGCGTTGTGGGCCGACATCACCACGTTGCGGGCCCGTGGGGTGTACCGGCCGAAGCCCTGGTCGGCGTTCAGGTCCGCCGACTCCTTCGGCACGAAGCGCTTCTGCGCCGCCTGCCGGGTGACCCCCATGCTCCTGCCGATGTCCGTCCAGGAGGCGCCCGAACGCCGGGCCTGGTCCACGAAGTGGCCGATCAGATGGTCGGCCACCTCCCCGAGGTGATCGGCGGCGATCACCGCGTCCTGGAGCTGGTCGAGGGGCTCGACATGGACCTTCTTGATGGCCGTGATGAGGTCGTCGAGCCGTACGGATGACGTGATGTCGGGGTTCGTCGTCATGTGTCAACCTTAGGTTGACAGTTGAGGGGTGTCAACCAGAGGTTGCCTCTCCTCGTGCTTCCGCCGCTACTTCGGAGAAGCCGCCAGCCGTACCGCGAGCCCCGTGAACACCGTCCCCGAGACGATGTTCATCCACCGGTTGACGCGCGCACTGCGCCGAAGGGTGTTCCCGAGCCGCCCGGCGAGCAGCCCCACACCGCCGTCCCACAGGAACCCCATGACCACGAGCGTGGTCCCGAGCAGCAGCAACTGCCCCGGTACGTGACCGAGCGACGGGTCCACGAACTGGGGCAGGAAGGCCACGTTGAAGAGGATCACCTTGGGGTTGAGCAGATTAGTGACAGCTCCCTGCCAGAAGGCCCGCCGCATGCCCGCCCCGCCGCCAATGTCCCCGCCCTCACTGGGAACCGACCGGTCCCGGAACGCCTTCACCGCCAGATGAAGCAGATAGGCCGCTCCCACCCAGCGCAGCACGTGGTAGAGCGTCGGCAGCGTGTGGAACAGGGCCGAAAGACCGAGCGCCGCCGCGACGGTGTGCACGAGCATGGCGCAGGCCACGCCGAACGCGGCCATCACCCCGGCGGCGGGTCCGCCCCGGCCGCCCATCGCCACGATGAACATCATGTCGGGACCGGGAGTGACGCAGAGCGCGAGGGCGGCGACGAGAAAGGCCGCGTACAGAGACATGTCCACCATGCGGCCATGCTCGAAGCGGCACGCGCGCGTGGGCGACCGATTTTCGGAGAGTGAGACGATCGCCCCGTGAGCAGCAGCAAGAACAGCGGCACGAACAGCGATACGAACGGCGGCCCGACCGGCACCGTGGAGCGCGCCTTCCGGGCCGCCCTCTACACCGATGACGACACCGCCCTGGACACCGGTGCCTCCCTCCTTGCCGCCGACCCCGCGACCGACGCCGAACTGGCCCGGCGCGGCGCCGAGTTCGTGGCGCAGGCCTGGCGGCGCGGCTGGCAGCCCGCCGACGTCGTACGGATCGTGCGGCGCGAACTGGACGACACACATGTGCGGCTCACCGCGGCCCTGATCCGCGCGCAGGCCCCCGGCGACCGCCCGCGCGGTCCCCGCTGGACGGCCCAGCTCGCCCAGCTGGAGGAGTCCGACGAGAACCCCGCCCGCGCCGACCGCTTCACGCACGCCACCGCCGTACTGGAGCTGTACCGCCTGCTGCTGCGCCTGCCCGCGCTGGAGCCGCTGGAGGACCCTCGGCAGGGGCACGGAGAGCCCAGGGGTGACGCCCGCATGCTCGGCCGGATCCGTGCCCTGCTCGCCAAGGCGGAGGCGACCGGCTTCCCGGAGGAGGCGGAGGCGCTCACCGCCAAGGCGCAGGAGCTGATGGCCCGGCACAGCGTGGACGAGGCGCTGCTCGACGCCCCGGGCGTCCGCGAAGGACACCCCCGGCGCCTGCCGGATCGGGGTCGAGCCGCCGTACGAGCAGGCGAAGGCGGTGCTGCTCGACGCCGTCGCCACCGCGAACCACTGCCGGGCCGTGTGGAACGAACCCTTCGCCTTCTCCACGGTCGTCGGCTTCGAGGGCGACCTGGCGGCGGTCGAACTCCTGTACACCTCGTTGCTGGTGCAGGCGCAGTCCGCGATGGCGAAGGCGGAGGCGGCCCAGCGGGCGGGCGGCCGCAGGCGCACCAAGACCTTCCGGCAGTCCTTCCTCGCGGCCTACGCCCACCGCGTCGGCGACCGTCTGCGCACCGCCGCCGAGGCCCCGGTGACCGACGACCTGCTGCCGGTCCTCGCCTCCCGCGAGGTCGCCGTCACCGACCGCACGGAGCGGATGTTCCCGCGGACCACCACGACCCGCCTGCGCGGTGTCAGCGACGAGGCGGGCTGGACCGAGGGCGCCCGGGCGGCCGACCGGGCGCAGGTCGGCAACCGGCCCCGGCTCAGTCCCCGGCCTGAGTGAAGGCGCCGACGGAGGCGGTCGGGTCACCGGCGTTGTCGGCCTTGCCCTGGACCGGCCCGTACGACCACTTGAAGCTCTTCTGGGTGTCCGCTCCCGCCAGGCCGATCGCCAGCGTCTTCACGTCGAGGCTCCCCTTGTCGCCGGCCTTGCCGCGCGTGTAGGTGAGGGTGAAGGTGGCGGCCGTGCCCTTGGCCAGGGTCACCTTCGTGGATTTCGCGTCTGCCGCGGGCGAAACGCTCGCCGACGAGTCCGCGCCGTTCAGGTCGATGCCGGCGAAGCCGTCCAGCGTGCACTCGGCGCTCTGGTTGGTGAGGGTGACGGGGATGTTGCCGGTGTCCCCGGCGGCGGGGGCCACGTTGGCAGGTCCGACCTCCACGTCCATGGCACCGATCCGGCACGTGGTGCCGTTGCTCGGGCTCGCGGCGGCGCTGTCCCCGCCGGAGCTGTCGCCGTCACCGGAACAGCCGGTCAGGAGCAGGGCGGCGGCGAGGGCGGTGACGGCGAGGGGGGCGGCGCGCATGTGAAGTCCTCTGGTGTGAGCGATCCGGTGCATGGATCATCACGCATCGCGGGGCACCGCGGTTGCCCGCCCCCGCCGATGTCGTTGCGCTACGACGGGAGGATGTCCTGTCGCTACGACCCGAGGCTCGCCGTCGGCAGCCCGCTCGGCAGCCCGCCGCCCTCGGCCCGGGTGTACGTCTCGGTGCCGATACCGCCCGACCACCGCACCTTGAGCTTGGTCCTGCTGACCGACACGACCGTCCCGTCGGCCCGGTCCGTGCTGCCGTCCGCGCACTTCAGGCGGATGCTGTCCGCGCTCGCGGTACCGCTGCACACCGTGCCGCCGGTGGCGAAGAGGCCGGCCTGGTCGCCGTTGACCAGCAGCGCCACCGCCTTGCCGCCGGTGGTGGCCAGCCAGCTGCCCGCGACCTTGCCGGACGCCGAGGACGACGTACCGCCGGAGGCGGAGGCGGAGGCCGGCGCCGAGGACGACGCGGACGTGCCGGAGCTGGGCGACGCGTCGTCGTCCGAGCCCCCGCCGCTGCACGCGGTCAGGACGAGCACGCCCGTCAGCCCCGCGGCCGCGAGCGCGGCCCGCCGAACCGACGTGCGCGAGAGGATCGCCGAAGTCACTGGAAGCTCCAAGCTGTAGCGGTCGGCCGGACGACCGCAGCAAGCTACCAGCACCACCCGTGAGAGTTACCAGGACGACTTGCGGACACCTGGCAGATATCCCGCGTGGGCCTGCCCGCGCAGATTCACCCGGGACAGTCCGAAGGCCCGGAAGTAGCCGCGCGGCCGCCCGTCCACCTGGTCCCGGTTGCGCACACGCGTGGCGCTCGCGTCCCGCGGCTGCCGCCGCAACTCCTCCTGCGCGGCGAGCCGTTCGGGGTCCGTGGACGAGGGCCTGCGGATGATCTCCTTCAGCTCGGCCCGCCGCACGGCGTACCGCGCGACGATCTCCCGGCGCTTCTCGTTCTTCGCGATCTTGCTCTTCTTCGCCATGCCGGTGCTCCTCCCGAATCCTCAGACCCGCACACCGCGCGCGCGGATCCGCGCCACGGCCGCCTCGACGCCGATCGTGTCGACGGTCCTGATGCCCTTGGTGCTCAGCCGCAGCCGCACGTACCGGCCCTCGCTCGGCAGCCAGTACCGCTTGGACTGGATGTTGGGGTCGAAGCGGCGCGAGGTGCGCCGGTGGGAGTGGGAGATGCGGTTGCCGAAGCCGGGCCGGGCGCCGGTCAGCATGCAGTGGGCGGACACGGGGTGATGCACCTCTCTCGAAGCAGTATGTAAATGGAATTCATTTTCAGTAAGATAGCAGCATGGCACGCAACGAACTCCGCCCGGTCGTCAGGCTCCGGTCCACCGCCGGGACCGGCTTCACCTATGTGACCCGCAAGAACCGCCGCAACGACCCGGACCGCATGACCCTGCGCAAGTACGACCCGGTCGCCGGCCGCCACGTCGACTTCCGAGAGGAGCGCTGACCATGCGCGAGGCAATCCACCCGGCCTACGGCCCGGTCGTCTTCCGCGACCGCGCCGTCGATTACGCCTTCCTCACCCGCTCGACCATGACGAGCGAGAAGACGATCGAGTGGGAGGACGGCCGCACTTACCCGGTAGTGGACGTCGAGATCTCGAACGCCAGCCACCCCTTCTGCACCGGCACCGCGCGCGTGCTGGACACCGCCGGCCGCGTGGAGCGCTTCGAGCGCCGGTACGGAAAGAAGGGCTGATGCTCTCCGTCGTGATCGTCGGTGGGCTGCACGCCGACGCGCGCAAGGCGGCCGTCGGCCGGCTGCTCGCCGACGTGCCGGGCAGCGTCGTCCTCCACCACGACCTGGCGACGGCCGCGGCCGGCACCGTCGTACGGACGATCCGCGACGCCACCGGCATCCTGTCCGTCGGTGAGGCGCCGCTGGTCAACGACTGCGCGTGCTGCGCGCTCCGGGAGGACCTCGTCCCGGAACTGCGCCGCCTGGACGCGGCCGGGACGCTGCGCCTCGCGGTCGTCGAGCTGTGGGACTCCGTGGAGCCCAAGGCGATGGCCGAGGTGGTCGCGGCCGCCGGCCTCACGGTCACCGCGGTGATCACCGCAGTGGACCCGGCGCTCGTGCTGCCGTATCTCGGCAACGGCGACGACCTCGCCGACCGCGGTCTCGCCGCCGCGGCCACGGACCAGCGCACGGTCGCCGACACCTTCGCCCGCCAGCTGGAGTACGCCCCCGTCCTGGCCGTCCTCGACTCCCCGGAGGCCGACGAGGAGGACCACGAACTCCTCGCCCAGCTCCACCCGACGGCCTGCCGGGTCCCGATCGGTGCCGGCGAACCGGCCGACGAGGCGGGCGGTCGCGG
Organism: Streptomyces sp. SLBN-8D4; assembly: GCF_049739545.1. NCBI lineage: Bacteria > Bacillati > Actinomycetota > Actinomycetes > Kitasatosporales > Streptomycetaceae > Streptomyces > Streptomyces sp. SLBN-8D4. The sequence goes on along the minus strand of NZ_JBMGQC010000001.1, from coordinate 4,390,624 downwards.
TCCGGTACGGCACTCCGTGCACTCGCCCCTGGCCCGCGCCGCCCTCGCCGGCTTCGACGTGGAGTTCGCGGCGGCGGCCCAGCATCCCGCCTGCGCCCTGCTGCCCGCCGAGGCCGACGCGCACGGAGTCGCCACGCTCGTGTGGCATCGCCGCCGGCCCTTCCACCCGGAGCGGCTGTACGAGGCCCTGGAGGACATCACCTGCGCGGCCGCCCGCAGCCGGGGCCGGTTCTGGCTCGCCGACAAGCCGGACGTGCTGCTGCACTGGGACGCGGCCGGCGGCGCCCTGTGCGTGGAGAGCGCGGGTCCGTGGCTGGCCTCGCTCCCGGACGCGGCCTGGGACATGGTGCCGCCGGTGCGCCGGGCCGCCGCCGCGACGGACTGGCACCCCGAGCACGGCGACTGCTGCCAGCACCTCGTCTTCACCTCACCCGGCCTCGACCGCGACGGACTCGAGCGGCTCCTGGAGTCCTGCCTGCTGACCGACGCCGAGTACGCGGCGGGGCGCGCCGCCTGGAAACAGCTCCCGCCCGCCTTCGACACCCTCCTGGAGGTCTGATGCCTCGCAAGCCCGAGCGCACGTCCGTCAAGAACCGGCCCAATCCGCTGGACGCGGCCGGGATCACCTACGTCGACTACAAGGACACCGACCTGCTGCGGACGTTCGTCTCCGACCGCGGCAAGATCCGCAGTCGCCGCGTGACCCGCGTCTCGGCCCAGCAGCAGCGGCAGCTGGCCCGCGCCATCAAGAACGCCCGTGAGATGGCGCTGCTGCCCTACTCCAGCAGGTGAGGCCCTATAGGTAGGAGATTCCCTACGGTTGACGCGTAGGGAATCTCCTACCTATTCTTCAGTCATGACCATCACCCATGCCTCCTTCGTCACCCTCCCCGTCTCCGACCAGGACCGCGCCCTGCGCTTCTACACCGACGTCCTCGGTCTGACCGTCACCGCCGACCGGGACCTGCCCCAGGGGCGCTGGCTCCAGGTGGCCCCCGAGGGTGCGCAGACCGTGTTCACGCTGTCCGGTCCGGGGATGGGCGGCTTCGAGCCCGGCTCGGCCCGGGGGATCATGTTGGTCACGACCGATGTCGACGCGGACTGTGCGCGGCTCGCGGAGGCCGGGACCCCCGTACAGGGGCCCGACGAGCTCCCGTGGGGCCGCATGGCCTCCTTCACGGACCCCGACGGCAACGGTCTGATGCTGCTGACGGAGGCACACCAGTAGGAAGGCCGGCATGACCGCACCAGGAGCCGTCGGGGCCGGGACCACCGGGACCGCCGAGGCCGACGCGGACCGCGTCTTCGCCGCGCTCGCCAGCGCCGTACGCCGCGAGCTGCTGCGGCTGCTGCGCGACGGCGGGCCGCAGCCCGTCCAGGTCCTGGCCGACCACTTCGACATGCGGCGCCCGAGCCTGTCCGAGCATCTGAGGGTGCTGCGCGAGGCCGGTCTCGTCTCCGAGCAGCGCTCCGGCCGGCAGCGCATCTACCGGCTGGAGGCGGCCCCGCTCGCCGAGGTGCAGGACTGGCTCCATCCGTACGAGCGGTTCTGGCGCGGCCGGCTGAAGGACCTCGGCGCGCTGCTCGACCGCATGCCCGACGATGACGTGACATGAGCAACGCACCCGACGACGACCTCACGGTCATCCGCGTCGACCAGTTCTTCCCGCACCCGCCCGCCAAGGTCTGGCGCGCCCTCACCGAGCCCGAGCTGCTCGTGCAGTGGCAGATGCAGGGGGCCGAGGCGTTCCGGCTGGAGGTCGGACACCGGTACACCATGACCTCCGTCCCGCGGCCCCACACGAACTTCTCGGGCACCGTCGAGGTGGAGGTGCTCGCCTACGAGCCCGAGCGGATGCTGAGCCTCCGGTGGACCGATGCCGATCCGGCCAACCCGGTTGACTGGACTGTCACATGGAAGGTGGAACAGGAAGGGCGCGGTACGCGTCTCTTCCTAGTGCACGAGGGATTCGATCCCGACGACCCCGCTCAGCTGATGGCCCGGACGATCATGGACGGGGGCTGGCGGACGCATGTGATGCGGGCCCTGGGGCACACGATGGAACGTATCTAGTGCCCCACACGTCACATCTGTAACCACGGGAACACCCCTCGTGCACGTGCATCTGCTCATGCATCTGCACGTGAACAGAGCTATGATCCGGACCAGTTGATTACTGCATCACTGGCCACAAGGCCACCGCACCACCGGGGAGCGACCTGTGGACCTCGACGTGTACAACGGCATGACGGCCACGGAGCTGCGCGGGGTGGCCTGGCAGAAGAGCAGGCACAGCAACTCGCAGGGTTCCTGTGTGGAGTTCGCGCGCCTGCCGGACGGGGGAGTTGCGGTTCGCAACTCCCGCTTCCCGGACGGCCCCGCGCTCGTCTACACGCGCGCGGAGATCGAGGCGATGCTGCTCGGCATCAAGGACGGCGAGTTCGACCACCTGATAGCGGGTTGATCCACCTCACCCCTGGACAACCCGCGGTAACCGCCGTCGTGCACCGAGTAACGCGCGTAGAACCGAGGCATCGGAAAACGCCGTGGTGCCTCACTCGGTGGAAGCGGCGGCCGGGCCCGCGTGCGGCTGGAGCCGGAACAGTGCCCAGACCACCTTGCCGCCCAGCGTCCCCGCCATCGGGTGCCAGCCCCAGCTGTCGCTGAAGGAGTCGACGAGGAACAGCCCGCGCCCCGACTCCGCCGAGAAGTCTTCGGAGTCGCGTGCGACCGGACTGTCCTGACTGGGGTCGCGCACCGCGCACACCAGCCGCTCGGTCCATCGCATCAAGTGCAGCCGTACGGGCGGGTTGTGGTCCCCGTGGTCCCCGTGGTGCACGCCGTGCGCCGGCATCGCGTGCCGCAGCGCGTTGGTGACCAGCTCGGACACCACGAGGCAGATGTCGTCGAAGTGGTCGCCCAGTTCCCACTGGTCGAGCGTTCTGCGGGTGAACCTCCGCGCGTCGCCCACCGCTTCGTAGCGGGCGGGCAGGGAACAGGAGGCGGCGTCGGACACGGCCGCGGGATCCAGCGGCGGAAGGCCCTGCCTTAACGGCTCGAGCATGGTCGATCCATTCATCCCCATGCGAGGCACTCCCGGGAACTCGCGGTCGTTGCGATGCAGCGGTTGCGCGGGACCATGGTTTCGGATGAGCGATGCAGATGCAAGGTGCAGATGCACGTGCACGTGACCGAATTGGCCATACCCGTACCGCTTGTTGGCCATTTTTTCCGCCATCTTCTCCACTGTTTCTTGCCTCTTCCTCCCCACTGCCTGTCTCTGCGCTGTGCGGAATCTTTGGCTTCTTTCCATATCTGTAATCGGACGAGTACTGCTCGGAGTGTTTTAGTGGCAGACTTCGGCCCCTGAAGACGTTGGGGAGGCTGGCGAACGTGAGCGCGGGAGAGCCCGGATCGGTGGTGCGGCGGATGCTGCTCGGCTCGCAACTCAGGCGACTGCGTGAGGCACGGGGCATCACGCGCGAGGCGGCGGGCTACTCGATCCGCGCGTCCGAGTCGAAGATCAGCCGGATGGAGTTGGGCCGGGTGAGCTTCAAGACGCGTGACGTGGAAGACCTGTTGACGCTGTACGGCATCACGGACGAGCAGGAGCGGGCCTCGCTCCTCTCCCTCGCCCGCGAGGCCAACGTCGCCGGGTGGTGGCACAGTTACTCCGACGTCCTGCCGAGCTGGTTCCCCACCTATGTGGGCCTGGAGGGTGCGGCCTCCCTCATCCGCGTGTACGAGGTCCAGTTCATCCACGGCCTGTTGCAGACCGAGGCGTATGCACGTGCAGTGGTGCGGCGCGGTATGAAGGGCGCGAGCGCGGCGGACGTGGAGAAGCGCGTGGCGCTGCGTCTGGAGCGGCAGAAGTACCTGGCCGACGACGGTGGTCCCGAGTTCCATGTGGTGCTCGACGAGGCGTCCCTGCGCCGCCCGTACGGCGACCGCCAGGTGATGCGGGGACAGCTCCAGCACCTCATCGACGTCTCCGAACGCCCCAACGTAAGGCTGCAGATCATGCCCTTCGGCTTCGGCGGGCACTCCGGTGAGAGCGGCGCCTTCACGATCCTCAGCTTCACCGAGTCCGACCTGACGGACGTCGTCTACCTGGAGCAGCTCACCAGCGCGCTCTATCTGGACAAGCGCGAGGACGTCACGCAGTACGAGAAGGCCATGAAGGAGCTTCAGCAGGACAGCCCGGGTCCGGACGAGAGCCGGGATCTGCTGCGCGGTCTCCTCCAGCTCTCCTGACGTCCCGAGGGTTCTCCCCAGAAGATTGCTCAGCGTGCCCAACTGGCGTGCCGCGCAAGTACGATGACGTGTGATCAGACCGTGACGTTGATCGTGTGTCTGCTAGTGATTTGGGGATCACATGTCGTCGTACTTCACCGACCTGGCTCAGCAGTACATCGACGGTGAGTGGCGCCCGGGCACCGGCTCCTGGGACATCATCGACTTCAACCCGTACGACGACGAGAAGCTGGCGTCGATCACGATAGCCACGGTCGACGAGGTCGACGAGGCGTACCGGGCCGCCGCCCGCGCGCAGAAGAAGTGGGCCGGGACCAACCCCTATGCCCGCCGCGCGGTGTTCGAGAAGGCGCTCAGGCTGATCGAGGACCGCGAGGGGGAGATCGCCGAGGCGATCGTCGCGGAGCTCGGCGGCACCCGCCTGAAGGCCGGCTTCGAACTCCACCTGGCCAAGGAGTTCCTGCGCGAGGCGGTCAACCTGGCGCTGCGCCCCGAGGGCAGGATCATCCCCTCGCCGGTGGACGGCAAGGAGAACCGCGTCTACCGCGTCCCGGTCGGTGTGGTGGGCGTGATCAGCCCCTTCAACTTCCCCTTCCTGCTGTCGATCAAGTCGGTCGCCCCCGCGCTCGCGCTCGGCAACGCCGTCGTCCTCAAGCCGCACCAGAACACGCCGATCGTCGGTGGCTCCCTGGTCGCGAAGATCTTCGAGGACGCGGGGCTGCCCGCCGGTCTGCTCAACGTCGTCATCACCGACATCGCCGAGATCGGCGACGCCTTCCTGGAGCACCCGGTCCCGAAGGTCATCTCCTTCACCGGCTCCGACAAGGTCGGCCGCCACGTGGCCACGGTCTGCGCCCAGCACTTCAAGCGCTCCGTCCTCGAACTGGGCGGCAACAGCGCCCTCGTGGTCCTCGAGGACGCCGACATCGACTACGCGGTCGACGCCGCCGTCTTCAGCCGGTACGTCCACCAGGGCCAGGTCTGCATGGCCGCCAACCGCGTCCTGGTCGACCGTACCGTCGCCGAGGAGTTCACCGACAAGTTCGTCGCCAAGGTGCGGACCCTGAAGACCGGCGACCCGCGCGACCCCGAGACGGTCATCGGCCCGATCATCAACTCCTCGCAGGCGGAGGCGGTTTCGGGCGCCGTCGAGCAGGCGATCGCCGACGGCGCGACCGCGCTGATCCACGGCGCCAGGAGGGACAACCTGGTCGAGCCCTCCGTCCTCACGGACCTGCCTGCGAACTCGCCCCTGCTCAAGCAGGAGATCTTCGGCCCGGTCGCCCTCCTCGTCACCTTCGACGGCGAGGAGGAGGCCGTCCGCCTGGTCAACGACACCCCGTACGGCCTCAGCGGCGCAGTCCACACCGCGAACATCGAGCGCGGGGTCGCCTTCGCCAAGCAGATCGACACCGGCATGTTCCACGTCAACGACGGCACCGTCCACGACGAGCCGATCGTCCCCTTTGGCGGCGAGAAGCACTCCGGCATCGGCCGCCTGAACGGCGACACCATGCTGGACTCCTTCACCACCACCAAGTGGATCTCGGTCCAGCACGGCCGGAGCGGCTTCCCGTTCTGAAGTCGGCGTACGACCGCCGCCACGGGCCTTTGAGGACAGAACCTGTCCTGAAGGGCCCGTAGCTTCGTCGGTGTCGGGGGAAAGCCCCCGAGTCCCGGCGAAAGGCGGCGGTCATGGTCACTCACGTTCCCGCGGAGGAGTACGGCGACGAGCGCGGCGCGCTCCTGTCCTTCCTGGAGGAGCAGCGCGGCGGGATCCGGCGCGCGCTGCTCGGGCTGACGGACGAGCAGGCGGCCGCGAAGCCCAGCGCGAGCGAACTCTCCCTGGGCGGGCTGCTCAAGCACGTCGCCGAGACCGAGCAGGGCTGGATCGCCCGCGCCAGGGGCGAGGAGCCCGCCGTGCACCGGGAGCCGTCGAACTGGCACGAGTGTTTCGCCCTGGTCGGCGACGAGAGCGTCGAGTCGCAGCTGGCGTACTGGGAGAAGGTCGCCGCCGAGACGGAGGCGTTCGCCCGCTCGGTGCCGAGCCTCGACGACACCTTCGCGCTCCCGGACCAGCCCTGGTTCCCGCCCGAGGGCCGGGTCTCGGTGCGCTGGGTGCTGCTGCACCTGATCCGTGAGACGGCCCGGCACGCCGGTCACGCCGACATCATCCGCGAGTCCCTGGACGGGAAGACGGCGTTCGAGCTGGTGGCCCTCGCCGCGAAGTGAGGAAGCCATAACCTGGACCGCATGTCAACGATCCGTCTCCTCGTGCTCGGCGCGGTGCGCCAGCACGGGCGGGCCCATGGCTACCAGGTGCGCGGTGACCTGGAGTACTGGGGTGCGCACGAGTGGTCCCACGCCAAGCCCGGCTCGATCTACCACGCCCTGAAGCAGATGGCGAAGCAGGGGCTGCTGCACGCGCACGAGATCGCGCCCTCCACGGCCGGGGGCCCGCCGCGCACCGAGTACGAGATCACGGACGTGGGCACCGAGGAGTACCTGCGGCTGGTGCGGGAGGCGCTGACCTCCTACGACCAGAAGATGGACATGAAGTCGGCGGCGATCGGCTTCATGGTCGACCTGCCGCGCGCGGAGGCGGTGTCGCTGCTCAAGGAGCGCATCCGGGGCATCGAGGAGTGGCGCTCCGAGGTCACCGAGCACTACGTCCCCGAGGACGGTCCGCAGCAGCTCGGTCACATCGGCGAGATCATGAACCTCTGGATCCACACGGCCGACGCCGAGGCCGAGTGGACCCAGGGGCTCATCGCCCGGATCGAGGACGGCGCGTACACCTTCGCGGGCGAGGGCGAGCCGTTCGTCGGCGTCCTCGCCGAGGGCGAGGAGAACCCGTACGCGACGGGGGAGCGGCATCCCGGGGACGCCGACTGATCAAGTTTGACTCGGCGGCCGGTCCGGCCCTAGTGATGGAACCCGGTCGCCGCGCCCCCGTTGCTCGTGACCGGGTGGGACTGCCGGCGCAGTTCGGGCAGCAACTGCTCCAGGTCCGCCACGAACAGGTCGGCCAGGTCGGTCGAGAAGCCGTTGCGGCACACCACCCGCAATACCGACAGGTCCTCGCGGTTCGGCGGGAAGGTGTACGCCGGAACCAGCCAGCCCCGCTCGCGCAGTCGCCGGGAGACGTCGAACACGTCGTACGCCTCGATGCCCGGGGCCGTGGTGAAAGCGAACACGGGGAGTTCGTCGCCGCGGGTCAGCAGCCGGAAGTCGCCGAGCGCCTCCACGCGTTCGGCGACGCCCCGGGCCACGTCACGCGTGGACTGCTGCACGGCCCGGAAGCCCGCGCGGCCCAGCCGGAGGAAGGTGTAGTACTGCGCGACGACCTGTGCGCCGGGGCGGGAGAAGTTCAGCGCGAAGGTGGGCATGTCGCCGCCCAGGTAGTTCACGCGGAACACGAGCTCCTCGGGCAGGGCCTCCTTGTCCCGCCACAGCGCCCAGCCGACACCGGGGTAGACAAGACCGTACTTGTGCCCGGAGGTGTTGATCGAGGCGACCCTGGGCAGCCGGAAGTCCCACACCAGGTCCTCGTCGAGGAAGGGCGCGACCATGGCCCCGGACGCCCCGTCCACGTGCACGGGGATGTCCAGACCGGCGCGCTCCTGGAGGGCGTCGAGGGCCGCGCACAGCTCGGCGATCGGCTCGTAGGAGCCGTCGAAGGTGGAGCCGAGGATGCCCACGACCCCGATGGTGTTCTCGTCGCACAGCTCGGCGGCGGCCTGCGGGTCGAGGTGGAAGCGGTCGCCCTCCATGGGCACCAGCCGGGCCTCCACCTCCCAGAAGTTGCAGAACTTCTCCCAGCACACCTGGACGTTGACCCCCATGACCAGGTTGGGCCGCGCCCCCGGGTACCGGTCGGCGTTGCGCTGGGCCCACCGCCGCTTCAGCGCCATGCCCGCGAGCATGCACGCCTCGCTGGAACCGGTCGTCGAACAGCCCACCGCCGCCGAGGGATCCGGCGCGTTCCACAGGTCGGCGAGCATCGCCACACAGCGCCGCTCCAGCTCGGCGGTGCGCGGGTACTCGTCCTTGTCGATCATGTTCTTGTCCCGGCACTCACTCATCAGGACCCCGGCCTGCGGTTCCATCCAGGTCGTGACGAAGGTGGCGAGGTTCAGCCGGGAGTTGCCGTCGAGCATCAGCTCGTCGTGGACCACCTGGTAGGCGGTCGAGGGCGGCAGGGGAGTGGTGGGGAGCCGGTGCTTGGGCGGGGCCTCGGTCATTCCGCCGACCGGATCGGCCTCGCCGTAGAAGGGATTGACGGACAGCGGGCGCTCGTCGTGCTTCTCGGGACCTTTGTGCAGTGCCATGGGCGGGCCTCCTGAAGGGATCAACGTCGGTCAGCGGAGAGGGGTTCCGTCCTCGCGCAACTGCATCTGCGGTCGCCCCGTCACCAGCAGCCAGGCCGGCAGGGAGGCGATGCACAGCAGCGCGAGGATCGCGGGCGAGGCCACCAGTACGGCGGCAGTGAACAGGCTCACCCAGGCCTGCCGGGTGACGGCGAGCAACACGCCCAGCACCCCGGCCGACACGCCGACGGCCGGGTGCACGGCGTCCACGAGCGCGTGGGCGCACAGTCCGAAGGCGACGCCCACGAACACGGCGGGAAAGATCCGCCCGCCCCGGAAACCGCAGGAGGCCGCGACGAGCAGCGCCGCCAGCTTCACCACCGCCATGGTGGCGAACTGTCCGGCCGACCAGCCCGTCGGGTCGGCCGCCAGCTCGTCGATCTCGTCGAGCCCCTTGAAGAGCGTCAGACGGCCGCCGACGGCCGCGAGCAGCCCCAGCACGAGCCCGCCGACGGGCAGCATCAGCATCGGATGCCTGAGCCGCGCGAACGCGCCGTGGACGTACGGGAAGGCCAGCACGGCCGCCATGCCGAGCAGCGCGCCGGCCGACGCGATCACCAGCACCGCCAGCAGATCGCCCCAGCCGGGCCGCCCGAACGCGGGCAGACCGAGGTCGAAACTCGGATGGGCCAGCAGAGTGGTCGTCAGCGCGCCGGTCGCGGCCGCCAGCAGCGGCCCGAAGACGCTGTCCCACAGCGCGCCCCTGAGCTGCCGTCCGGCCAGCGCCTCGGAGATCACCAGCGCGGCCGCCACCGGGGTCCCGAACAGCGCGCCGATCGTCGCCGCCTCCGCCAGCGCCGGCCACAGCCCGCGCGGCATCCGCGGGATCAGCCGGCGCCCCAGCCAGAAGGCGAGCCCCACGTTCACCGCGATGATCGGGTTCTCGGGGCCCAGGCTCGGCCCGCCCGCGAGCATCAGGGCGGTGGCCAGAAGGAGGCCCGGCAGCACGGCGGGCGGCAGCACGGGAGCGTCAAGGCCGGTGGTCGCCGGATCCGGTCCTGCGTGCCCGGGGACCTTCCACACCACCAGACCCACGGCCACCCCGGTCGCGGTGAGCATGACCAGCATCCACAGCACGGAGTACCGGCCCACCCCCAGCGCGTCCGGCAGGTTGCGCCACAGCACGTGCTGGAGCTTCTCGGCCGCCGCGCTCACCCCGAGCAGCAGGAGGCTCGCGGTCACCCCGACGGCGAGAGCGGGGAGGATCAACGGCAGCAGGGCGCGCGCCGGGGTCGCCGGGGCGGCGGATGCCTGCTGCGCGGTGTCCTGGGCCACGAGTTCACGATAAGCGGGCAAAACGGTCATGACATTCCGGGAGAACCCACTTGCACCTCACGTGGCGTGAGGAGCCACCGTGGAGCGCGTACCGAGAAGGGAGCGGACGAAGTGAGCTATTCCGTGGGACAGGTCGCGGGCTTCGCCGGCGTGACGGTGCGCACGCTGCACCACTACGACGACATCGGCCTGCTCGTCCCGAGCGAGCGCAGCCACGCGGGCCACCGGCGCTACAGCGACGCCGACCTCGACCGGCTGCAGCAGATCCTGTTCTACCGCGAGCTCGGCTTCCCGCTCGACGAGGTCGCCGCCCTCCTCGACGACCCGGCCGCGGACCCGCGCGCGCACCTGCGCCGCCAGCACGAGCTGCTGACCGCTCGGATCGAGAAACTGCAGAAGATGGCGGAGGCCGTGGAGCACGCCATGGAGGCACGCACGATGGGGATCAATCTGACGCCTGAGGAGAAGTTCGAGGTGTTCGGGGACAAGGACCCCGAGCAGTACGCCGAGGAGGCGGAACAGCGCTGGGGCGGCACGGACATCTACGCCGAGTCGCAGCGCCGCGCGGCCCGCTACACCAAGGACGACTGGAAGCGCATCACCGCCGCGGTGAAGGACTGGGAGGAGCGCTACACGGCCCTGATGGCCGCCGGTGAGCCCCCGGCCGGGGAGCGCGCCATGGACCTGGCCGAGGAACACCGCCGGCACATCGGCACGTGGTACTTCGAATGCCCGTACGAGATGCACACGTGTCTCGCCGAGATGTACGTCTCCGACGAGCGATTCAAGGCGTACTACGACTCGATGCACGAGGGCCTGGCCGCGCACCTCAAGGACGCGATCCTCGGCAACGCGGCCCGGCACACCACGTGACGTCCTGGCCCGGGATCCCGTACGGGTCACTCCCGGGCCAGGACCACCGCCGTCCCGTAGGCGCACACCTCCGTGCCGACGTCCGCCGCCTCGGTCACGTCGAAGCGGAACATCAGCACGGCGTTCGCCCCCCGCGCGCGTGCTTGCTCGACCAGCCGTTCCATGGCCTGGTTGCGGGTCTGCACCAGCGTCTTGGTGAGCCCCTTGAGCTCGCCGCCGACCATCGACTTCAGCCCGGCGCCGATCTGGCTGCCGATGTGCCGGGAGCGCACGGTCAACCCGAAGACCTCGCCCAGCACCTCCTGGACCCGGTGACCGGGCACGTCGTTCGTGGTCACCACGAGCACGTCGGGCCGAGGCCCCTGACCGCCGCCGTATTCGTCAATACCCATGGCTCACAGCTTTGTCCCAGACGGAGCACAGTGCATCCTGGGGACCCCCATGGAACCTGGGCCACCGCGGCTGCGTTGATACTTGAGGGCAGCCAGTCCCAGCCCCGATCCCCACACGCAGGAGCCACAATCCCGTGACCACGCTCGCGCTCGGCCCCGAGTGGCTCAGCCCCGACTATCTGATCGAGACGTTCAGCCTCCCCGGAATCCTGCTGATCGTCTTCGCCGAGTCGGGCCTCTTCGCGTTCCTGCCGGGCGACTCCCTGCTGTTCACGGCGGGTCTCTTCGTGGCCGAGGGGCATCTCATCAGCCAGCCGCTGTGGCTGGTGTGCGCGCTCATCGTGCTCGCGGCCGTCCTCGGCGACCAGGTCGGCTACATGATCGGCAAGTTCTTCGGCCCGAGGCTCTTCAGCCGCCCCAACTCCAAGCTCTTCAAGCAGGAGAACCTGGAGAAGGCCCACGAGTTCATGGAGAAGTTCGGTCCCAAGGCGATCGTCCTGGCCCGCTTCGTGCCGATCGTGCGGACCTTCGCCCCCATCGTGGCGGGCGCCGGCCGGATGAAGTACCGCACCTTCCTGACGTACAACCTCATCGGCGGCGTGGCCTGGGGCACCGGCGTCACCCTCGCCGGCTACTGGCTCGGCCAGATCGACGTCATCAAGAAGAACGTCGAGGCGATCCTGGTCCTGATCGTCCTGGTCTCGGTGGTCCCGATCCTCATCGAGTACCTGCGCGAGCGCGCCAAGAAGAAGCGGGCCGCCGCGCAGGCCCCGCCCCAGCAGCCGTACCAGCCCATGGACGACGCGACGACCCAGCTGCGCCGCATCCCGTCCGACGACGAGCAGCAGCCTCCCCAGTCCCCGCAGCAGCACAACGGCTACGACCAGTACTACGGCCAGCAGCAACAGCAGCCGCAGCAGCCCTACGCCCAGCAGCCGCAGCAACAGCAGCCCTACGCCCAGCAGTACCCGCAGGGTTACGGCAACCAGCAGTACGGCGATCAGAACCAGCAGTACGGGCAGCAGAACCAGCAGAACCCGTACAACCAGGGGTACTGACAGCCGCGGGGCCGCGGGTCAGAATCCGCGCGTCCGCTTGGCGGCCCGCCGCTTCCCCGCGGAACCGACCCTCAGGAACAGCCGGGAGATCTCGGACCCGAGGTTGACCCCGATGGCGATGGCCATGGCCAGAGCCGCCGCCTTCGACAGGGACACCAGCCCCTCGTCGACCTGGTTCCCGGCGATGGACAACAACCCGAAGTACGTGGCGGAACCCGGCAGCAGGGGCCCGATCGCCGCGGTCGTGTACGGCAGCGCGGAGGCGAACCGGTACCGGGACAGCAGCTGCCCGAACAGGCCGACCAGCCCCGCCGCCACCGCCGTGGAGGCGACCGGGGAGAACTCGCCGGTGTAGTGCATCGCGCCGTACACGCACCACGCGACACCGCCGTTCAGGGTGACGGCCAGCACGGTGGATCGTTCCTGCTGGAGCAGCACCGCGAAGGTCAGCGACAACAGCATCGACGCCGCGATCTGCCACAGCGGCCGCGGATCCGTCGACAGCGCCTCGTCGGCATTGAGATGCGCCCCCAGCTGCACCCCGACGTAGAGCATCACCAGCACGCCCACCACGATGCCCACGAAGAAGTACATGACCTCCAGGAGCCGGGCCGACGCGGTGATGTAGAAGCCGGTCAGACCGTCCTGGACGCCGGCCACCAGCGCCCGCCCGGGCAGCAGCGCGAACAGCCCACCGGTGATGACCGCGGACGCCTTCACGTCCACATGGGCCAGCGTCAGCGCGATCCCGATCGCGGCGGGCGGCATCGCGGCGACCGTGAACTGGTAGAACTCCGGCAGCCCGCGCCCCGCGCACAGCCACGCCAGCCGGTCGCCGAGCATCGCGCCCAGCATGGCCGCGACGAAGACGAGCAGGTCACCGCCGACCAGCACGGAGGCCGCGCCCGCGAGCAGCCCGCTCGCCGAGGTGAGCACCCAGGTCGGATACGGGTGGCGGTTGCGGCGGATCTCCGCGAGCCGCCGGTAGGCGTCCTCCAGGGAGATGGCCGTCTCGGGGTCGCTGAGGTCGTCCACGAGCCGGAACACGGCCGCCAGGCGCGTGTAGTCGGTACCACGCCGCCGCACCGTCCGGGAGGCCGTCACGGGGTCGTCCACGAGCGACGGCTGGTACGAGATCGACAGCAGCGTGAAGGTGACGTTCGGCTCGCAGCGGTCCAGGCCGTAGGACCGGCAGACGGCGAACATCGCCGCCTCCACGTCCTCCGCGCCCTCACCGCCCGCCAGCAGCAACTCGCCGATGCGCAGCGTCAGGTCGAGCACGCGCGGGACGGCAGGACCGGCGTCGTCCTCGGACTTCTGCACCGGTTCCGGCGCGGGCCGCTCGGCCACCGGCATCCGCAGCATCGTGCGCATCCGGTCCTGCCAGGGCAGGTCCTTGGTGAGACTGACCACCGGTATGCCGGTCGGCGGGGTGAACGCGGGCGGCGCGTCCTTCGCACTGTAGGTACGGGGCGTACTGAACGCCGACTTCTCCGGCTCCACGGCCGACGGCTGCGCAACGTCCAGCCCCTTCGGCAGCGCGAACTCCGACGTGGTCTCCGGCTCGCCGCCGACGGTTCTCGGCACGGCGAGCCCGTCGGGAACGGCGAACTCGGACGTGATCTCGGAGTCGTAGAAACTCCTGGCCTCGTCCGACTGCGGCTTGCGGTGCTCCGCCTCCGTCACTCCGTAACGCTCCCTGAACGACACATTCCGTGGGGCCTCAGTATGCGCGGGCACACGAACGGGCCGCACGCGTGCGCGTGCGGCCCGTCCGGGGCACAGGGCTCAGTGGCCGCCCTGGTCCTTGAAGCGCTTGTAGGACCGCTCGATCTCGGCCTCGGCGTCGACACGGCCGACCCAGTCGGCGCCCTCGACGGACTTGCCGGGCTCCAGGTCCTTGTAGACCTCGAAGAAGTGCTGGATCTCCAGGCGGTCGAACTCGGAGACGTGGTGGATGTCGCGCAGGTGCTCCACGCGCGGGTCCGTCGCCGGGACGCACAGCAGCTTGTCGTCGCCGCCGGCCTCGTCCGTCATGCGGAACATCCCGATCGCACGGCACTTGATGAGGCAGCCCGGGAACGTCGGCTCGTCAAGAATGACCAGCGCGTCCAGCGGGTCGCCGTCCTCGCCGAGGGTGTTCTCGACGAATCCGTAGTCGGTCGGGTAGGCGGTCGAGGTGAAGAGTCGACGGTCCAGGCGGATCCGACCGGTCTCGTGGTCCACCTCGTACTTGTTCCGCGAACCCTTCGGGATCTCGATCGTGACGTCGAACTCCACCGGTGACTCCTCCATGATCAACACATAGTTCTGGTGGTTAAGTGTCCCTCACGCAGGTGTGTGATCGCGAAAGGGGCTGTTGGTCGTGCCTGAACTGAGGCCTTGGCGGGACGCGGGACCGCGGGTGACGCGGATCGCGAACGCCGTACGACCGCGTCTGGCACGCGCCACGGACGCCGTAAGTCCAGGACTGACCCGGGCCACGGACACCGTACGGCCGTATCTCGCACGGACCGCCGCCGCCGTGAAACCGCAGGTCACACGGTTTGCCGGGATGACCCGGCCGAAGACCGTCATGACCTGGCAGTACACCGCGGGCGCCGCCGGCGCCGGTCTGGCGCTGGCCGCCACCGTGGTGACCGCCGCCGGTCCGTGGGACTCCTCGGGTCAGCGTACGGCCGAGCGGGACCGGGCGGTCGCGCTCGAACGGACGGGTGGCACAGATCACGCGGGTGATTCCGGTACGGCGGCCACGGGGCCGCGCCCCGCCCCGAGCGCCGCGTCCGTGCTCGTCGCGCTGGGCGGCGGGGCCAACACGGTGAAGTCCGCCCCCACCGGAAAAGCCCTGGCCGCCGTCCTCGGCCCGCTCCTCGGCAACACCGCGCTCGGCACCCGCCACACGGCGGCCGTCGTGGACGTCGCCAGCGGCAGGCGCCTCTACGGCGCGGGCGCCGGCACGGCGCTGATCCCCGCCTCCACCACGAAGATCGCCACCGCCGTCGCCGCCCTGTCCGCCCTCGGCGCCGACCACCGCCTCACCACCCGCACGGCCCTGGAACGCGACACCAAGGAACTCGTCCTCGTCGGCGGCGGCGACCCCACGCTCACCGCCCGTGCGGACGCCGGAGGCTGGGCGAGCCTGCGCGAACTGGCCCACGAGACCGCCGCGGCCCTCAAGAAGCGCGACATCACGGCCGTCACGCTCTCCTACGACAAGACCCTCTACGCGGGTTCCGAGATCCACCCGATCGGGGTCAACGACAACCTCGCCCCCGTCAGCGCGCTGATGGCGGACGAGGCCCGCACCGACGACTCCGCGAGCGGCCCCGTCGCGCGCGTGGGCGACCCGGCGGCGGACGCCACCCGCACGTTCGCGCGGTTCCTCGCGGCCGACGGCGTCAGGACGACGTCCCCCGGCCCCTCCAAGGCGACCGGCCGCGCCGAGAACCTCGCCGAGGTCTCCTCACCGCCCCTGTCCGCCCTGGTCGAACGCATGCTGACCAACAGCGACAACGACATCGCCGAGGCCCTCGCCCGCCAGACCGCCGTGGCGGACCGGCAGCGCGCCGACTTCGAGGGCGGCGGCACCGCCGTCCGCGACCGGCTGAGAAAGCTCGGACTCCCGCTCGCCGGCGCCCAGTTCCACGACGGCAGCGGACTCGACCGCGCCGACCGGCTCACGGCGAATCTGCTGACCGCCCTGCTGGTGAAGGCGGGCGACCCGGCCCGGCCGGAGCTGCGCCCCGTCCTCACCGGCCTCCCGGTGGCGGGCTTCACCGGTACTCTGACCAGCCGTTACACGGACGGCGCGGCAGGCGTCGTACGGGCCAAGACGGGCACCCTGACCGGGGTGAACACCCTGGCCGGGACGGTCGTCGACCAGGAAGGCCGGCTGCTGGCCTTCGCGTTCCTGGCCGGGGACACGACGGACCCGGGGGCGGCGCAGAGCGCGCTCGACCGCACGGCCTCGGCACTGGCCGCCTGCGGCTGCGGCTGACCCGGCGTCCGCCTTGCCCTCCCGCGCGGCCTGCCCCAAGCGGGACCGCTCACGTACGGTTGACGCATGACGAGCATCGGTGGTGCTGCTTCTTCTCAGATGGTCGACTGGAATCTCGCGGTGGCGACCGCGACCCGGCTCGTACGGCCGGGCCCCGACGTGAGCCGCGACGAGGCCAGGGCCGTCGTCGCGGAACTGCGCCGGCACGCCAAGGCCTCGGAGGAACACGTCCGGGGCTTCACCCGGATGGGGACGGAAGGCGTCCACGACACTCCCGTCCTCGTCGTCGACCGACCCGGCTGGGTCCGGGCGAACGTCGCCGGGTTCAGGGAGATCCTCAAGCCCCTCCTGGAGAAGATGCAGGAGCGGCGCGGCAACACCCCCGGCGGCGCGGTCCTCGGCGCCGTCGGCGGCAAGGTGACCGGCGTCGAACTCGGGATGCTCCTGTCGTTCCTGTCCTCCCGCGTCCTCGGCCAGTACGAGACCTTCGCCCCGTCCACCCGCGACCTCCCGGCGGGAGAGAACGGCGGCGGCCGACTCCTCCTCGTCGCCCCGAACATCGTGCACGTGGAGCGCGAACTCGACGTCCAGCCCCACGACTTCCGCCTGTGGGTGTGTCTGCACGAGGAGACGCACCGCACCCAGTTCACGGCCGTGCCCTGGCTGCGCGACCACCTGGAGGGCGAAATCCAGTCGTTCCTGGGGGAGACGGAGGTCGACCCCATGACCGTCCTGGAGCGCATCAGGGAGGCCGCCCAGTCGCTGGCCGGCGGCCGGCCCGAGGGCGAGGTGGACGAAGACGGGGGGCGCTCCCTCGTGGAGATCGTGCAGACGCCCGCCCAGCGGGAGATCCTCGGCCGCCTCACCGCCGTGATGTCCCTCCTGGAGGGCCACGCCGACTTCGTCATGGACGGGGTGGGCCCGGCGGTCGTGCCGAGCGTCGCCGAGATCCGCGAGAAGTTCCAGCAGCGGCGGGCCAAGGGGGCCTCCCGTCTGGACATGGCCCTGCGCAAGCTGCTCGGCCTGGACGCCAAACTCCGGCAGTACCGAGACGGCGAGCGTTTCGTGCGGGCCGTCGTCGACCAGGTCGGCATGGACGGCTTCAACCGCGTGTGGACCTCACCCAACACCCTCCCGACCAAGACGGAGATCGCCAAACCGGCGGACTGGGTCGCGCGGGTGCACCGCAAGGCCGAGTCGTGAACCGTGTACGGACGTCGTGAGAGGAATTCGGCCGACGGCAGGCGAACGCCCCTTCAATCACCCGTCCGAGGGACCGTGAGCGATGGGTAGGCGTGCAATGCTCGGGGAACGGCCCGGTTCTGTCACCATCTACACACTCTGCGTGACCGAATCTCGGGCTCACCCCCCGAAAACTTCATGAAGGGAACCGGACATGGGTCCCCATCCTGCGGTCGCGGCGATACGCCTGGCGGTCCGCCGCGTCCTCCACGACATCCTCAACGACCTGCACGCCTCTGACGGCCGGCACGCTCCTGCCGAGCAGGGCCCGCACGAGCGCCCGCCGTCACCGCTCGTCCTCGTGGCCTGCTCCGGCGGCGCCGACTCCATGGCCCTCGCCTCCGCCCTCGCCTTCGAGGCACCCAAACTCGGCCTCCGCGCCGGCGGCGTCACCGTCGACCACGGCCTCCAGGCCGGCTCCGACCTGCGCGCCGAGGAAGTCGTCCTCAGGCTGCGCGAACTGGGCCTGGACCCCGTCGAGTCCACTGCCGTGACCGTCGGCCGCGAAGGCGGACCCGAGGCCGCCGCGCGAGACGCCCGCTACGCCGCCCTCGACGCCGCGGCCGAACGCCAGGGCGCGATCGCCGTCCTGCTCGGCCACACCCGCGACGACCAGGCCGAAACCGTCCTGCTCGGCCTCGCCCGCGGCTCCGGCATCCGCTCGCTGTCCGGGATGGCCGTTGTCTCCGGTCGCCCGGGGGCCGCCCGCCGTTACCGCCGCCCCTTCCTGGGACTCGACCGGCAGACCGCCCGCAAGGCCTGCATGGTCCAGTCCCTGCCCGTGTGGGACGACCCGCACAACACCGACCCCGCCTACACGCGCTCCCGGCTGCGCCACGAGGGTCTGCCCGCCCTGGAGAAGGCCCTCGGCAAAGGAGTCGTCGAGGCTCTCGCGCGCACCGCCCAGCTCTCCCGCGACGACGCCGACGCCCTCGACACCTGGGCCCGCCAGGCCGAGGCCTCCGTACGCGACGCGGCAGGCCTCCTGGAGTGCGCCAAGCTCTACGCGCTGCCGCCCGCCGTGCGTCGCCGCGTCCTGCGCCAGGCGGCCATCGAGGCCGGCGCCCCGGCCGGATCCCTGTTCGCCCGCCACATCGAGGAAGTCGACCGGCTGATCACCGGCTGGCGCGGCCAGGGGGCCATCAATCTCCCGGGCAAGGTCGTGGCCCAACGGCAGGGTGGCAGACTGGTGATTCGGCAAGGCTGAACCCCTGCCCCCTCCGGGGGCGGCGGGCGGCTGGTGTGACGACCGAAAGTGATGCGGGTGGACGCGAAAGACATGGGTGCCGACCTCAAAGAGGTACTCATCACCAAGGAAGAGATCGACGCGAAGCTCGTGGAGCTCGCCGCGAAGATCGACGCGGAGTACGCGGGCAAGGACCTGCTGATCGTCGGCGTCCTCAAGGGCGCGGTGATGGTCATGGCCGACCTCGCCCGGGCGCTGTCCACCCCCGTCACCATGGACTGGATGGCCGTGTCGTCCTACGGCGCGGGCACCCAGTCCTCCGGTGTGGTGCGGATCCTCAAGGACCTCGACACCGACATCAAGGGCAGGCACGTCCTGATCGTCGAGGACATCATCGACTCCGGCCTGACGCTGTCCTGGCTGCTGTCGAACCTGGGCTCGCGCGAGCCGGAGTCGCTCAAGGTGTGCACCCTGCTGCGCAAGCCGGACGCCGCCAAGGTCGCCATCGACGTGGAGTGGGTGGGCTTCGACATCCCCAACGAGTTCGTCGTGGGTTACGGTCTCGACTACGCCGAGAAGTACCGCAACCTCCCGTTCGTCGGTACGCTCGCGCCCCACGTCTACGGCGGCTGAGCCAGACGGCTCAAGCCCTGTAAGACGATCGGGAACCCCAGCGGGTTTCGCGCCGTTGGAGCATGCAGACGGGTTCGTGCAGCCCTCCCGTGCGGCTTCGGCCCACAATGCTGGGGTACCGTCAGAAGAACTGTCTTATCAAACTCACTATGGCAGGAGGGACGGGGCGGCACCGCTCCGTATGGATGGACGTGAAGCGATACTTCCGTGGGCCGGTCATGTGGATCGTGCTGGCCGTCCTTGCCGTGGTCGTGTTGATGCAGGTTGTCGGCTCGTCCGGCGGCTACAAGACGGTGGACACCGGCCAGGTCGTCCAGGCGATCAATGACAACAAGGTCGAACAGGCCAAGCTGACCACCGGCGACGAGCAGACCATCAAGGTCCAGCTCAAGGACGGCGAAAAGGTCGAGGGCAGCTCGAAGATCCAGGCGAGCTACATCGGCGACCAGGGCGTGACCATCGCCAACACGCTGCAGACCAAGTTCCAGGACAAGCAGATCCCCGACGGGTACACCGTCTCGCCGACGAAGCAGAACGCCTTCGTCGGGATCCTGCTCTCCCTGCTCCCCTTCGTCCTCATCGTGGTCGTCTTCCTGTTCCTGATGAATCAGATGCAGGGCGGCGGCTCCCGGGTCATGAACTTCGGGAAGTCCAAGGCGAAGCTCATCACCAAGGACACCCCGAAGACGACGTTCTCGGACGTCGCCGGCTCGGACGAGGCCGTCGAGGAGCTCCAGGAGATCAAGGAGTTCCTCCAGGAACCGGCGAAGTTCCAGGCAGTCGGGGCAAAGATCCCCAAGGGCGTACTGCTGTACGGCCCTCCCGGCACCGGCAAGACCCTGCTCGCGCGCGCCGTCGCGGGCGAGGCCGGTGTCCCCTTCTACTCGATCTCCGGTTCCGACTTCGTCGAGATGTTCGTCGGTGTCGGTGCCTCCCGAGTGCGTGACCTGTTCGAGCAGGCCAAGGCGAACGCCCCGGCGATCGTCTTCGTCGACGAGATCGACGCGGTCGGCCGCCATCGCGGCGCCGGCCTCGGCGGTGGTCACGACGAGCGCGAGCAGACGCTGAACCAGCTGCTCGTCGAGATGGACGGCTTCGACGTCAAGGGCGGCGTGATCCTCATCGCCGCGACGAACCGGCCCGACATCCTCGACCCGGCTCTTCTGCGCCCCGGCCGCTTCGACCGCCAGATCGCGGTCGACCGTCCGGACATGCAGGGCCGTCTGGAGATCCTCAAGGTCCACCAGAAGGGCAAGCCGGTCGCGCCCGACGTCGACCTGTCGGCCGTAGCGCGTCGCACGCCGGGCTTCACCGGCGCGGACCTGTCGAACGTGCTGAACGAAGCGGCGCTCCTCACGGCGCGCAGCAACCAGAAGCTCATCGACAACCACATGCTCGACGAGGCGATCGACCGAGTGGTGGCGGGCCCGCAGAAGCGGACCCGGATCATGTCGGACAAGGAGAAGAAGATCACCGCGTACCACGAGGGCGGACACGCCCTGGTCGCGGCGGCTTCCCCGAACTCCGACCCGGTCCACAAGATCACGATCCTCTCGAGAGGCCGTGCTCTGGGCTACACCATGGTCCTGCCGGACGAGGACAAGTACTCGACCACGCGCAACGAGATGCTGGACCAGCTGGCCTACATGCTGGGCGGCCGCGCTGCCGAGGAACTGGTCTTCCACGACCCGACCACCGGCGCTGCGAACGACATCGAGAAGGCCACCGCAACGGCCCGCGCGATGGTCACCCAGTACGGCATGACCGAGCGTCTCGGCGCCATCAAGTTCGGTGGCGACAACACCGAGCCGTTCCTGGGCCGGGAGATGTCGCACCCGCGTGACTACTCGGAAGAGGTCGCCGCGCTGGTCGACGAGGAGGTCAAGAAGCTCATCGAGACGGCGCACAACGAGGCCTGGGAGATCCTGGTCGAGAACCGCGACGTCCTCGACCAGCTGGTGCTCCAGCTGCTGGAGAAGGAGACGCTGAACAAGGAGCAGATCGCCGAGATCTTCGCTCCCATCGTCAAGCGTCCCCCGCGGCCGGCCTGGACCGGCTCCTCCCGCCGCACCCCCTCCACCCGTCCGCCGGTGCTCTCCCCCAAGGAGCTCGCACTGACGAACGGCGCCAACGGCGCGACCCCGGCGATCTCCACCGCCAAGGCCACCGCGTCGGAGCAGGCCACGGAGGCCGTTCCCGAGGAGCGACCCGAGAGCTGACGCTCACCCGTCCCGCCCCGGTGACCTCACCGGGCCCGGAATGGATGCCGCGCCCCCCAGGTTTTAGCCTGGGGGGCCGCGGCGTTTTTCGGCCGTGTGGACTCTAGGAACGAGGCACAGGAATGACCGATCCCGTGACGCTGGACGGCGCCGGCTCCATCGGCGATTTCGACGAGAAGCGCGCCGAGAACGCCGTACGCGAGCTGCTGATCGCGGTCGGGGAGGACCCGGACCGTGAGGGGCTCCGGGAGACGCCGGGGCGGGTGGCGCGGGCGTACAAGGAGATATTCGCGGGGCTGTGGCAGAAGCCCGAGGACGTGCTGACCACGACGTTCGACCTGGGCCATGACGAGATGGTGCTGGTGAAGGACATCGAGGTGTACTCGACCTGTGAGCATCATCTCGTGCCGTTCCGGGGCGTCGCCCATGTCGGCTACATTCCGGCCACCACCGGCAAGATCACGGGACTGTCCAAGCTGGCCCGGCTCGTGGACGTCTACGCCCGGCGGCCGCAGGTGCAGGAACGACTCACCACGCAGATCGCGGACTCTCTGATGGAGATCCTGGAGCCCCGCGGAGTGATCGTCGTCGTGGAGTGCGAGCACATGTGCATGTCGATGCGGGGCATCCGCAAGCCCGGCGCCAAGACGCTCACCTCGGCCGTACGCGGTCAGCTGCGGGACGCGGCGACGCGGAACGAGGCGATGAGCCTGATCATGGCGCGGTGACGCGGCGCTTCTTCCCACCGCCGTCTTCCACGCCGACGGCTCTCACCGGCGTCGGTCACGCCGTCGAGGTGGCCCCTGTGTTCCGGTCGTCGTCCTCCGGCAGTTTGCACACCCGCTCCAGGAACATCGCCGCCGCTATCACCGCGATGCCCGCGAGGACCGAGAAGCCGGCATAGATGGCCTGGTCGCGGCGGGCGGGGATGTCGAGGGACTCCAGGAGGAGGACGCCGGTGCCGGCGTACATGCCGGAGACGAGGGCGGCGACCAGGGCGCTGGCCTGGCCGAAGACGACCGCGCGGGCCGCCATCAGGGGGTCGACGCCCTTCGCCTCGGGGACGCGCTCGCGCTGGGCCTTGAGGCGGGCGCGCAGGGAGAGCGCCGTGGCCACGAGGACCACGGCGATCAGAGCGAGGACGATGGGGGCGGCCAGCGGGACGCTGGGCAGGGTCCCGATCGAGTTCCACAGACGGGCGCCCGCCCAGGACAGGATCCCGGACACGGCGAAGACGCCTGCCAGCAGCCTGATGCGCAGCTCTCTCACGGTGCCCCTTCAGCTCCCCCGAGGTCCTTGGGCGGTCCCACGGACAGTGGTCGTCTTGACCTTAACGGCTATTCGGGCAGCCGGAGTTCCAGGTCCTTGCGTGCTTCCACGCCGTTTCGCGTGACCGTGCCGAGGAGGGCGGCGACCGGGCCGCGGCCGGGCAACTGGGCCTCGGGGTCCACGTCGTGCCAGGGGACGAGCACGAACGCGCGCTCGTGGGCACGCGGGTGGGGCAGGGTGAGGACCGGATCGTCGGAGACCACGTCGGCGTACGTGACGATGTCGACGTCAAGGGTGCGCGGGCCCCAGCGCTCGTCCCGCACCCGGTTGAAGGCCTCCTCGACCGCGTGGGCCCGCTCCAGCAGGGAGGACGGGGGGAGCGTGGTCTTCAGCACGACGACCGCGTTGAAGTACGAGGGCTGGCTGTCGGCGGCCACGCCCCACGGTTCCGTCTCGTAGACCGGGGAGACGGCCTTGACGCGGACGCCGGGCGTGTCCTCCAGGGCGTCGACGGCCCCCTGGAGGGTCTCCAGGCGGTTGCCGAGGTTGGAACCGAGGGAGAGCACGGCGCGCTTCGGGTTGTGGAGGGTGGCGTCGGCGGCGTCCACCTGCTGCACGACGGAGGCGGGCACCGGCTGTACGGTCGGGTCGCTGTGACCCGCGGCGAAGGACGCGGTCATACTCGGCTCCGGGTGATGGTGACGGTCACGTCGTCGAAGGGCACGGTGATCGGCGCGTCGGGTTTGTGGACCCTGACCTCGACCTCCTCTACCCGCTCGTGCTTCAGACAGACCTGGGCGATGCGTTCGGCGAGCGTCTCGATGAGGTCGACGGGCTCGCCCTGTACGACGGCCACGACCTCCTCCGCCACGATGCCGTAGTGCACGGTCTTCGTCAGGTCGTCGTCGGCGGCGGCCGGCCGGGTGTCCAGCCCGAGGACGAGGTCCACGACGAAGGTCTGGCCCTCCTCGCGCTCTTGGGCGAACACACCGTGGTGCCCGCGGGCCTTCAGGCCGCGCAGCGCGACACGATCCACGCGAATCACTCCTGCAATCGTCGGTGACGGCCGGTCCGTACCGTGTGCGGGCGGTACCCCGGCCTCGAACGAATCTACCTGCGAGCACTGACAGGACCGGGCCACAGGGGCGCGGCCGCTGCCGGGGTCCGGAGGTTTCACCGTGTGTTTCCCCTGGGGAACCCGGCGGCTCACGGGTTGGTAGCCGCCCATACCCGGGGGTTCGTGATTCCAACCACTTCTTGGTCCCGATGGGTCCCGACGTGGTCCCGACGGGTTCAGGAAGGCGTTTCCTCGTCCCCGTTCTCGCCGTTCTCACCGTTCTCACCGTTCTCGGCCAGCACCGGGGAGGCGTGGTGGGACCACAGCTTCCAGCCCTCGGGGGTGCGGCGGAACACGTTCGTGGCGACCACCAGCTGGCCGACAAGCGGGCCGAGCTCCTCGTCGCCCTCGGGCGCCGGACCGCCGCTGAGGATGTTCTCGGTGCAGGTCACCAGGGCGGTGTCACCGGTGACGGAGACGTGCACGTCCGTGAGGAAGAACTGGATGTAGTCCGTGTTCGCCATGATCAGCGCGTACGACCTCAGGACCTCGCCGCGTCCGGTCAGCACGGGCCAGCCGGGGTGCACGCAGGAGACCACGCCGACGTCCGCCGGGTCGTGGTAGGTCTCGTCGACGCCCAGGTCGGCAGGGGTGAGCCAGAGCGCCGACAGCTCCTCGAAGTCGCCGCGCTCCAGTGCCTCGTAGAAGGCGGTGTTGGCGGCTTCCACCTGCTCCACGTCGGTGTGCGGGGCGCTCACCGGGCTCCTTCCGCGCCGTTGTCCGCGGTGCTCGCGCCGTCGGTGCGCGCTCCTTCCACGGCACGGGCGACCCGTACCGCGTCGGCCGTGGCGCGCACCTCGTGCACGCGCACCGCCCACGCGCCGGCGTGCGCCGCGAGCGCGGAGACGGCGGCCGTGGCGGCGTCGCGCTCGCGCGCGGGCGGCGGCGCGCCCTCGGGCCCGGCGAGGACACGGCCGAGGAACCGCTTGCGGGAGGCGGCGACGAGCAGGGGGCGGCCGAGGCCGAGGAGGCGGTCGAGATGGGAGAGGAGGACCAGGTCGTGCTCGGCGTCCTTGGAGAAGCCGAGGCCCGGGTCGACGACCACACGGTCGGGGGAGATGCCGCCCGCGAGGACGGCCTCCACACGCGCGTGGAGCTCGTCGAGGACCTCGGCGACGACGTCGGCGTAGACGCCCCTGACGTTGCCGCCCTCCAGGAAGCCCCGCCAGTGCATGACGACGAAGGGGGCGCCCGCGTCGGCGACGACCGGGATCATCGAGGGATCGGCGAGGCCGCCGCTGACGTCGTTGACGAGGGACGCGCCGGCGGCGAGGGCCTGCTCGGCGACGGAGGCGCGCATCGTGTCGACCGAGACGGTGACGCCCTCGGAGGCGAGGCCGCGGACGACGGGGACGACGCGCCGGAGCTCCTCGGCCTCGTCGACGCGGGTGGCGCCGGGGCGGGTGGACTCGCCGCCGACGTCGACGAGATCGGCGCCCTCCTCGACGAGGGCGAGGCCGTGCTTGACGGCGGCCGTCGTGTCGAACCAGCGGCCGCCGTCGGAGAAGGAGTCGGGCGTGACGTTCACGACCCCCATGACCGCGCAGCGGTCCCATTCCGGAAGGCCGGCGACGCGCCCGCGTCCGCTCTGCTTGCTCATGCGTTCAGCCTAGGCCCCGCGTGGAGCCGCGGGACCGCGCGGCCCGGACGGAAGCCCCGGGCTGGAGGAGGGGGGCTTCCGTCCGGGCCGGTCCCGGAGCGAGCGGTCACGCCGCTCTTACGTCCCGCTCTCCGACCGCGTGGGCACACGTGCGTGCGGTGTGCGAACGGCGGCGCAGGAAGCGCGGCAGCGGGAGGGCCAGGTCGACGAAGCCCTCCGCCTGCATCGCGGCGAAGCCGATGCGCGGGAGGTCGCCGGAGGCCCGGTACACGACGAAGCGGGGCTCCCAGCGGGGCTGGAACTTCGCGTTGAACTTGTACAGGGACTCGATCTGGAACCAGCGGGACAGGAAGACCAGCAGGCCCCGCCAGGCGCGCAGCACCGGCCCCGCGCCGATCTTCTCGCCGCGCGCGAGGGCCGAGCGGAACATCGCGAAGTTCAGCGACACGCGCGTGATGCCGAACTTGGGAGCCGCCTGGAGGGCGGCGACGATCAGCAGTTCGTTCATGCCGGGGTCGGCGGCGCGGTCCCGTCGCATGAGGTCGAGGGAGGCGCCGTCGGTGCCCCACGGCACGAAGTGCAGGATCGCCTTGAGGTCGCCGTACGGGCCGGGCTGGTCGTCGGCCTTGTGGGCGGTGGCGATGAGGCAGTCGCCGTCGGCGAGGTCGCCGATGCGGCCCAGGGCCATCGAGAAGCCGCGCTCGGTGTCCGTGCCGCGCCAGTCGTCGGCGGCCTGCCGCACGCGCTCCAGCTCCGTCTCCCCGAGGTCACGGACGCGCCGTACGCGGGTCTCGTAACCGGCCCGCTCGATGCGCTTGACCATCTGGCGGACATTGCGCATCGCGCGGCCGGCGAGCGAGAAATCCGCGACGTCCACCACCGCCTCGTCGCCCAGTTCGAGGGCGTCCAGGCCGGTCTCACGGGTCCAGACCTCGCCGCCGGTCTCCGAGCAGCCCATGACGGCGGGCGTCCACGAGTGCGCCTTGGCCTCGTCCATGAAGCGCTCGATGGCGCCCGGCCAGGCCTCCACGTCGCCGATCGGGTCGCCACTGGCGAGCATCACACCGGAGACGACCCGGTAGGTCACCGCCGCCTTGCCACTGGGGGAGAAGACGACGGCCTTGTCGCGACGCAGCGCGAAGTGGCCGAGCGAGTCGCGGCCGCCGTGCTTGGCGAGGAGCGCCCTGAGACGGGACTCGTCCTCCTCGGTGAGCTGGGCGGCGGGGTGCTCGGGACGGAAGGCGAGGTAGATCGTCGTGATCGCCGTGAGCAGGCCCAGGGCGCCCAGGGAGACGCCCACGGTCCACGAGGTGTCGCCCTGGTAGTCGACCGGGCCCTCGAAGCCGAAGAGGCCGTACAGGACGTGCGTGATGCGATCGGCCAGGCTCGGGTCGCCGAGCATGCGGTTCGGGTGGACGCTGACGATGATCAGACCGAGGATCAGGGAACCGGCGCCCATGAGGACGAAGTTGGCGAGCGCACGCCAGCGGCTGCGCGGGTCGGGCAGTGCCCTGAATTGGTCGCGGTGGCGCAGCAGCGGCGCGAGCAGGGCGAGCGAGATGGCGGCTCCGACGAGTGAGTGGCGGTACGTGAACTGCGCCAGCGCACCCGCCGGCAGCAGTGCCACGGCCGCCCGCCAGGCCCGGCGCTTGTGGCGCCTGAGGCCGTGGGCGAGCAGCAGCAACAGCACGCCGGTGCTGAGCGAGAGCGCGGCCGCGAACGGGCCGAGCGCGCCGGGCAGCACCTCGGCCATGGTGTGCATACGGCTGTGCCGGAAGCGTGGGAAGACGCCGGCGGCGATGTCCAGAAGCCCTACAAGCGCGCAGGCTCTGGCGACGAGGACGGGGACGGCCTCGGGGCGCGGGCCGTGCAGTGCACGCCGCAGCCGTGTTGATCGGATCGGAACCCCGCCCGACATTTCCTCATCTGTCCTGACAGACATCGCATCCCATGGTTCTGCGAGTGACTTTGGATCCGGAGCCCCGATTCGGGCATCCGGCGACATTGCGCCCTCTAGGACGGTGTCTCGTGAGGAGAGGTTCACTCACCTCCTCAAAGCCGTTTCAAAGGCCGAGGAAAGCGAAAGCAAGCAATGGGTCTCACGAGCAACAACACGCTGGTGCCGGCGGTCCTGGCCGCGGTGGCGCTCTTCGCCGGCACGGTGTGGCTCTGGCCACGGTTGGCGCGCCGTGGCTGGCGGTCCGTCAGCGGCCGGGTCGGGCTGCTGCTCGCGACGCAGCTCATGATCTTCGCGGCGGTGGGACTCGCCGCGAACCAGACCTTCGGCTTCTACGCCTCCTGGGCCGACCTGTTCGGCCGGGAGACCGATCAGGGCGTGGTGGTCGACCACACCCCGGGCACCCGGTCGAGCGGGCCCCTGAGGGTGACCGAGATCGGGGGCGTGCCCGGAAGGAGCGGCTTTCGGCCGTCGTCGGTCGGGCAGGTCCAGAAGGTCGACATCGTCGGCCCCACCTCGCACATCGCGAGTCCCGCGTACGTCTATCTCCCGCCGGAGTATTTCCAGGAGCGCTATCGCACGCGTACCTTCCCCGCGTCCGTCGTGCTCACCGGTTATCCGGGCACCGCGAGAGCGCTGGTGGACAAACTCCACTATCCGCGCACGGCTCTGCAACTCACCAAGGACGGCCGTATGCAGCCGATGATCCTGGTGATGCTGCGGCCGACGGTGGCGCCGCCGCGCGACACCGAGTGCGCGGACGTTCCGGACGGTCCGCAGACCGAGACGTTCTTCGCGAAGGACCTTCCGGAAGCGGTGACCGCGCACTACAGGGTGGGCAGGGAACGGGGAAGCTGGGGGATCATCGGGGACTCCACGGGCGGATACTGCGCGCTGAAAATCGCCATGCACCATCCCAAGGTATACGCCGCCGGAGCGGGCCTGTCCCCGTACTACAACGCCCCCGTCGACCCCACCACGGGCGACCTCTTCCAGGGCGACAAGAAGCTGCGCAACCGCGCGAACCTGTGGTGGTGCCTCAAGCACCTGCCCGCGCCGGACACCTCACTGCTCGTCAGCAGCAGCAAGGTGGGAGAGAAGAACTACAAGGACACCCTGAAGTTCATAGAGCGGGTGAAGGCGACGGAAACGACACGGATCTCGTCGATCATCCTCGAAAGCGGCGGGCACAACTTCAACACCTGGCGTCGGGAGATCCCGGCGACCTTGGAGTGGGTCAGCGGGCGGCTGAGCGGCAGAGGAGCGATCGGTGAGTGATCGAGGAGTGATCAATACGCCGAATTCGGCGGCCGTTCCGATTCCCGGTGTGGTGTGAAGGCCGCGGGATGGCTGTGTTTTTACGGGGCGGGGCACCATGGTTCGCCTACTCGCGGTAAGTTTCTGGCCATGCCACGTGGACGTCACCGCCATTCCCCGCCTTTGCACAGGCTGCTGCCGCCGTCGGCGATCGCAGGCGTCTCCCTCGTCTGCGCCTTCGGCCCCTGGGTGTTCTCCCAACAGGCCGTGCTGCGCGTGATAGCCGCGTTCGCCGCGGCGGTCGCGGTCGTCGGGGCGGCCGTCATGCGCCGTTGGGACGCGCAGGCGGGCAAGCAGGTCGCCGACCTCACGCGCGCGCGGGCGAGCGACGAGTGGCGGCACGAGGAGCGGGTCGCCGAACTCGAGACCGACCTCGAGGAGTCGCGGGAGCTGCGCGTCAAGCTGGAGCAGCGGCTGCGGGCGAAGCGCGCGGAGCTGGCGGGCCTGCGCAACGAACACGCGGCGCTGCTGCGGCGGTACGCCACCGCGGAGACCGAGCGGGCGAGCGCCCTGGAGGGCCGCAGGCTGCTGGAGATAGAAGCCGCCCCGGCGCATGCGCTGCCGTCGGCCGAGCAGGCCGACGCGCAGGCCGTGGCGGTGGCTGCCGAGGACGGGCCGGAGACCGGGGCCGAGGCGGGGACCGAGGCCGCGGGGTCCGCGGAGGACGCGAAGGCTTCTGAGGACACGGCGACTTCCGCGGCCACGGAGACTTCTGAGGACACGGACGAGAAGCCGGAGCGGCCCGCGATCTTCTCCCCGGAGGGATCCCGGCTGTTCCTCCGGGCGAACGCGGCCTTGAAGCGGCTCGACGAGGACGGCGGCGACGGGCCCGTCAAGACGCGGGCGAAGGCCGATCCCAAGGCCGGTCTCAAGACCGAGGCCGACTCCGGGAAGCAGCCGGCGAACACCGGTTCCGCCGCGCCGGACACCGCCGGTACCGAGGCGGAGGCCGCGCAGGAGGACGAGGCGCGGGGGAAGCCCGAGGCGGTCGACGGGCATGAGCGCGCGGCCGCCACCACCACGGCGAGAGCCGCCCAGCCGCAGCAGCAGCCCGCCGGGCACTTCATCGCGCCGACCGCGGTGGCCGTCGTGCCCACGGCTCCCGTGCGACGCCCGCGGGTCGAGGGCGGGTTCGACTTCTTCGGCACGAAGGCCGGGGCCTCGCGGGACGCGCTGGAGGCCGTGCAGAACGAGGACCTCGCCGACGTCGTCGGCCAGGAGGCCCTCGCCCTGCACAAGGCCGAGTCGGAGTCGGACTTCAAGCCGGCCGACGAGGAGTCGCGGGGCATCGGCCAGGTCATCGACCTGACGGCTCACGACGAGACGGAACAGATCGACCTGCAGGGGCTGCGCAGCGCCGTGTCCTGACGGACGCACAGGTCGCGCGAAGTCCTCGACGGGCACGGGGCACGGTCAGACCATCCAGCGGTCGGGCCGTGCCCCTTTCCGTCCCGTCCGCGACCTCTCCGCCTGCGCACCGAGCAGCTCCGCGGCCTCCTGTGCGCCCCT
The DNA here is from genome assembly GCF_049739545.1 of Streptomyces sp. SLBN-8D4. Lineage (NCBI taxonomy): Bacteria > Bacillati > Actinomycetota > Actinomycetes > Kitasatosporales > Streptomycetaceae > Streptomyces > Streptomyces sp. SLBN-8D4. The sequence goes on along the minus strand of NZ_JBMGQC010000001.1, from coordinate 4,360,355 downwards.
CAGGCGGGCCGTGACGGTCTTGTTCGCTCCCGTGTCCACATGTACGTCGGCGACCCGCCACAGCCGCTCCCAGGGCCCCTGCGTGAGCCGTACGCTCTGGACCTTCGCGTGCGGGACGAGCGCCAGGTTCCTGCGCAGCAGCCCCGTCCGCGAGGCGAACACCGCGTCGGTGACGGCGAGTCCGTGGCCGCGCCACCACAGGGGCAGGCACCGCCGGGCCCGCCGCGGGGGCCGCGACAGCGCCGAGAGGGGCGGCACGGTCACCCCGGGCAGCACGCGCGCGACGACCGCCTCGGCGACCTCGCGCGGCGCGACCGGCACCAGAACGGAGTTGGACGACCCGGCCACGTCCAGCTCGACGCGCACCCAGCCGCGCCGCCGCCACAGCAGCGGCTCCACGATCCGTACGGTCTGCACCCGCCCCGGCGGCACCGTCTCGTGGGTGCGGTCCAGGAGACCGTGGTCGATGCGCAGCCCGTCCGGGGACTCGCCCACCGTCCAGTCGTACTCGGTGACGAACCGGCCCACGCTGCTCGCCCCCGCCGCGCCGAGCAGCGGTACTGCGGTCGCGAGCACCGTCCACAGGCTGTGGGTGGCCCACCACAGCAGCGGCGGTACGACGAGGGCGGCGACCAGCGCGCCCCAGGTGGCTCCCGTCAGCACGAGGGAGAGGGCGAGATCGCGCGGGGGCGTGCGCATCAGCTCACGCGCCGGTGCCTCGCCGACCTCGTGCGCGGTCTCGGGGGCGAACCCGGCGGCGCGCGCGAGGAGTTCCGCGCGCAGGGCCCGCGCCTCGCGCTCCCCGAGGAAGGCCAGTTCGTCCTTCTTGTCGGTGCCGACGACGTCCAGCCGGAGCTTCGCGACGCCCGCCACGCGCGCGAGGAGCGGCTGGGTGACGTCGATCGCCTGGATCCGCTCCAGCCGGATGTGCGCGGTGCGCCGGAACAACAGGCCGGTCCTTATGCGCAGTTCGGAGTCGGTCACCGCGAAGTGGGTGAACCACCAGGTGAGAAAGCCGTACAGGGCGGCGGCCGGGACGATGACGGCGAGGGCGATCAGCAGGGTGGTGGTCGTCAGCCGGGTCAGCTGGCGCTGCGCCTGGTCGGGGTCGTGCACGGCCCACCCGATGACGACGGCGACCGGCGCCCACGCCCGCCTGAGCGGCGTTATGGGATGCAGTCGCCGCTCGGCGAGGGGTTCCCTCTCCCGCTTCTCCGCTACGGCGTCGTCGACGCCCGGCGTCGTCACAGGCCCGCCGATCGGGCCTCGCCGAGTTCGGTGAGCCGGTCGCGCAACCGCTCCGCCTCGGCCGGGTCGAGGCCCGGGATGGTCGCGTCGGTCGCCGCGGCGGCGGTGTGCAGCTGGACGCTGGCCAGCCCGAAGTGCCGCTCCACGGGCCCGGAGGTGACCTCCACCAGCTGCATGCGGCCGTACGGCACGACGGTCTCCTCGCGCCACAGCACACCCCGGCTGATCAGCAGGTCGTCGGCGCGCTCGGCGTAGCGCCAGGAGCGCCAGTTGCGGCCGAGCACCACCCAGCCCCAGCCGCAGAGGGCGAGCGGCAGCAGCGCGAACGCCGCCCACACGGGCCCGCACAGCAGCCCGAGCAACAGCCCCAGGCCCACCGCGAGCAGTCCCAGCCACACCACCAGCAACAGCCGCCGCATCCGCAGCAGCCCCGGCGGCAGCCCGATCCACACCGGTTCGTCGCCCGCGACCTCTGTGTCCTGCCCGCTCCCCGTCTCCATGGGGCCAGCGTACGTAGGAGAGACTGTGTCCATGACTCCTACGACGGAGACCACGGTCGGCATCGGCGGCGCCGCGGAGAGCACCGACATGGTGCTCAACATCGGACCGCAGCACCCGTCCACCCATGGCGTGCTGCGCCTGAGGCTGGTCCTGGACGGCGAGCGCATCATCAGCGCGGAGCCGGTGATCGGCTACATGCACCGCGGCGCGGAGAAGCTCTTCGAGGCGCGCGACTACCGCCAGATCATCATGCTCGCCAACCGCCACGACTGGCTGTCGGCCTTCTCCAACGAGCTGGGCGTGGTCCTCGCCGTGGAGCGGATGCTCGGCATGGAGGTCCCCACGCGCGCGGTGTGGACGCGCACGCTGCTGGCCGAGCTCAACCGGGTGCTGAACCACCTGATGTTCCTCGGCTCGTATCCGCTGGAGCTCGGTGGCATCACCCCGGTCTTCTACGCGTTCCGGGAGCGGGAGGTCCTCCAGAACGTCATGGAGGAGGTCTCCGGCGGCCGCATGCACTACATGTTCAACCGGGTCGGCGGCCTCAAGGAGGACCTGCCGGCCGGCTGGACCACGCGTGCGCGTGCCGCCGTCTCCGCCGTGCGCTCGCGCATGGACCGCTTCGACGACCTCGTGCTCGGCAACGAGATCTTCCGGGGGCGGACCAGGGACGTGGGCGTCCTCGCCCCGGAGACCGTCCACGCGTACGGCGTCAGCGGGCCCGTCGCGCGCGCCTCGGGCGTCGACTTCGACCTGCGCCGCGACGAGCCGTACCTCGCCTACGGGGAGCTCCAGGACACCCTGAAGGTGGTGACCCGGGGCGAGGGCGACTGCCTGGCCCGCTTCGAGGTGCTCCTGGAGCAGACCCACAACGCCCTCGACCTCGCCGACGCCTGCCTGGACCGGCTCGCCGAGCTGCCTCCCGGGCCGATCAACCAGCGCCTGCCCAAGGTCCTCAAGGCGCCCGAGGGGCACACGTACGCGTGGACCGAGAACCCGCTCGGCATCAACGGCTACTACCTCGTCAGCAAGGGCGAGAAGACCCCGTACCGGCTGAAGCTGCGCTCGGCCTCGTACAACAACATCCAGGCGCTGGCCGAGCTGCTGCCGGGCACGCTGGTCGCGGACATGGTGGCGATCCTGGGGTCACTGTTCTTCGTGGTCGGGGACATCGACAAGTAGGCCGTCGACCAGCAGGCCGTCGACGCCTACGGGCTGGATCAGCCAGCCGAAGTCGCCGAGGCCGCCCGCCGCGGTGAGTTCGGCGGCCTCTCCGGCGCGCGCGAGGGCGCGTACGTATGCAGCGGGTTGTGTGGAGGCCAGTGAGAGCGGGGGGCGTGCGCCCCCGATGCCCAGGGCGCGCAGGGCCTCGCGCTGCGTCAGCACGCGCCCTCCGGGGAGCGCGCACGCGTCCAGCGCCACATGGGCCGTGAGATCGCACGACCCGTCCGGCACGGGTGCGCACTCGCGCCCCTCACGGAAGCCGGTGAGCGTCCCGAACGGGGGGCGCGAGGACGCCGTGTGCGCGTAGTCGACGGCCACCGCGAGGCCCCGGCCGACCGTCGCCACCGCCGACGCCCACGCCTCGTCCCGGGGCAGGCCGATCTCGGCCCGCAGCCCTTCCCCGGCCGTCAGCGGCCACCACCGGTCCAGCCACTCGGCCTCCGCGCCGGCGACCGGTTCCCCGAGGCGTTCGCGGCCGTCGCGTCGTACGAGAACCCTTCGCGGCAGGCCCGAGGAGTCCGTCTCGGCGATCTCCACGGGTACGTTGTCCAGCCATTCGTTGGCGAACAGCAGCCCGGTGATGTCCTTCGGCGGCTCGGACAGCCACTCGATCCGGTGATCGAGAGCGGCGGGGCGGTCGGCGACTTCGACGGCGTGCACGCGGGTGCGGGCGTTCACCTCCGCGGGCAGCGCGGCGAGGACGCCGCCGGCCAACTCGCCCCGCCCCGCGGCCATGTCGACGAAGTCGAGCCGGGCCGGCCGGTCCAGCGCCTCGTCCAGGCGGCACAGCAGCCGGGCCACGGCCTCGGCGAACAACGGGGAGGCGTGCACGGACGTACGGAAGTGTCCGGCGGGCCCCTCCGGCCTGCGGTAGAAGCCGTCCGGGCCGTAGAGGGCGGCCTCCGTGGCGGCCCGCCAGCCGGTCCAGCCGCCGGTCGTGTCATTGGTCACGCCGCCAGGCTAGGCGCACAGGGGAACGGGGCCTCCACCTTGGGGAGTACGCGCGGGCGGTACGGATCGGTCCTCCGGTTGACCCCTGCACACATCACGCTTCCCTACGCTGGGTTACGTGCAGCGCCTCTATGACTTCCTCCGCAGGCACCCGACAGGGGTGGACGTCTTCTGGGCCGTCTTCCTGCTCGGGGTCTCGCTCGCCAGCGAAACCGCCCGTGGGGAGTCCCGGGGGACCCAGTCCCCACTGGCGATCGTTCCGATCGTCCTGCTGCTGTGCCTGGTGGTCGCGCTGCGCAGGCGCATGCCGGAGCGGATGCTGCTGCTGGCCGTCGGGCTCGGTGCGGCGCAGCTCGTGCTGGACGTGGAGACCACGTCCGCCGACTTCGCCTTGCTGGTGATCGTCTACACCGTGGCCGCCACGGGCACCCGCTGGGCGTCCCGGCTGGCGCTGACGGTCGGCCTGTGCGCCGCCCCCGTCGCACAGCTGCGCTGGCCCAACGAGCACTCCGGCCCGCTCGGCAACGTCGCGATCATGGTCTTCCAGGCCGTGCCGTTCGCCCTGGCCTGGGTGCTCGGCGACTCGATCCGCACCCGCCGCGCCTACTTCGCGCAGCTGGAGGAGCGCAACGCCCGACTGGAGAAGGAGCGCGAGGCACAGGCCAAGGTCGCCGTCGCCGCCGAGCGCGCCCGGATCGCCCGCGAGCTGCACGATGTCGTCGCGCACAACGTGTCCGTCATGGTCGTCCAGGCCGACGGCGCCGCCTACGTGCTCGACGCCGCGCCCGACCAGGCCAAGAAGGCCCTGGAGACCATCTCCTCCACCGGCCGCCAGGCCCTCGCCGAGATGCGCCGCCTGCTGGGCGTGCTGCGCACCGGCGAGCACCAGGAGGGCGGCGAGTACGTCCCGCAGCCCGACGTCGAGCAGATCGAGGACCTCGTCGAGCAGTGTCGCGGCTCCGGGCTCCCCGTCGACTTCAAGATCGAGGGCACCCCGCGCCCGCTGCCCAGCGGGGTCGAGCTCACCGCGTACCGCATCGTGCAGGAGGCGCTCACCAACACGCGCAAGCACGGCGGGCCCAACGCGGGCGCGAGTGTGCGCCTGGTCTACTTCGACGACGGCCTCGGCCTGCTCGTCGAGGACGACGGCAAGGGCGCCCCGCACGAGCTGTACGAGGAGGGCGGCGCCGACGGCGCGGGCCACGGCCTGATCGGCATGCGCGAGCGGGTCGGCATGGTCGGCGGCACCCTGGACGCGGGCCCCCGCCCCGGCGGAGGATTCCGCATCAGCGCGCTGCTCCCGCTCAAACCCGCGCATTGACACCGACGCGCGCCCCCTGTTGACACCTGTCACGCCCCCTGGCGACATGCCGTACGACCCCGAGGAAACGGAAGAGGACCGATGACGATCCGCGTGATGCTCGTCGACGACCAGGTGCTGCTGCGCACCGGGTTCCGGATGGTGCTCGCAGCTCAGCCGGACATGGAGGTCGTCGCGGAGGCGGGGGACGGGGTGGAGGCCCTCCAGGTGCTGCGCGCGACCGCCGTGGACGTCGTCCTCATGGACGTCCGCATGCCGAAGCTCGACGGTGTGGAGGCCACCCGCCGCATCTGCTCGGAGCCCGACCCGCCGAAGGTGCTGATCCTGACCACCTTCGATCTCGACGAGTACGCCTTCTCCGGGCTGAAGGCGGGCGCCTCCGGCTTCATGCTCAAGGACGTGCCCCCCGGCGAGCTGCTCACCGCGATCCGCTCGGTGCACAGCGGTGACGCCGTGGTCGCCCCCTCGACGACCCGGCGCCTGCTCGACCGGTTCGCGCCCATGCTGCCCACCACCGGCAAGGAGCCCCAGCACAAGGAGCTGGAGCGGCTCACCGGCCGCGAGCGCGAGGTCATGGTGCTGGTCGCGCAGGGGCTGTCCAACGGCGAGATCGCGGCCCGGCTGGTGCTGTCCGAGGCGACCGTGAAGACCCATGTCGGCCGCATCCTGACCAAACTGGGCCTCCGGGACCGGGTGCAGGTGGTGGTCCTGGCCTACGAGACAGGGCTGGTGCGCGCGGGCGGGCAGGGCTGAGGCGCGACCCGGACGGACGTGGTCCGGACGGACGCGGCCCGGGGAGACACGGCCGGGGATGACACCGTTTCCGGTCAGACAGCGTCCGGGAAGACGTCCGGGCTCGGGCTACCTCAATATCCCTTCCAGGAAGTCGCTGCCGAGCCGCGCCACCACGGTGACGTCCAGCTGGTGCAGGACGTACCGACCGCGGCGGCGGGTGGTGACCAGGCCCGCCTTCTTGAGGACGCTCAGGTGCCGGGATATCTCCGGGGCGGTCATGCCCTGCACCTGGGCGAGCTCGCTGGTCGTGTGGGCGCTGCGGGCCAGATGCCGGCACAGGCGCATCCGGACGGGATGGGACAGCGCGGTCAGCCGCAGGGTCAACTGCTCGACCGAGGGCGGGGAGGCGAGCTCGGGGGAGCCGACAGGGTAGTGCAGGGCGGGCTGCCAGCCGTACCGGTGCAGGACGCTCAGGTGCGGCCAGCCCAGGCTCGTGGGGATCAGCAGCAGACCGCCGTCCGCCGTGGCGCTGTGCCCGATGCCCAGCTTGTCGACCGTGATGTGGCCCGTGGCCTCGTCGAGCGTGACCGCCGGCGACACCGCGGTCAGCGCCTCCGCGAGGCCCTTGCGGCGCAGCAGGTCCGTCTTGTGGCGGGCGTCCGCCGCGAGCTGGTGGCGCAGCCGGGACCAGGTGTCGGCGAAGAACGCCTCGTCGCAGTCCGCCACGAACTGCCGGAACCAGGCCCGGATCCGGGGCGGGTCGGCCAGCAGCCGCTCGGCGAACCGCACCTGGCGCGGTCCGCGCGAGGCGGCCAGCTCCAGGGCACGCCGGTGCAGCGCGCCGTCGGAGAGCACGCTCGGGCCGTGCGAGGAGTACGGCAGCGCGCAGGTGAACTCCAGGGCCGCGTCCACGAACTGCTCGTCCGTCAGCTTGTCGAGCAGGTCCAGGTCCTCGGCGATGCAGGCCCCGGGGAGGGTGGCCCGGCCCGCGACCCCGGCGAACGGCATGAACAGGTCCGAGAACGTCGTCCGCCACAGGAAGTCCGCCTCGCACATCCGGTCGGCCAGATGCGGGTCGAGCCGCGCGGTCACACCCGTCACCCAGGCCTGGAGTCCCGGATGGTGCCCCGGTTCGGCCAGCGCGTGCAGCGCCATGCCGAGCTCGGCCAGGGGCGAGGGCACGACGGCGACCCTCTCCGGCCGCAGCCCCGCGATGTCGATGCGCACGCTCATGACCTCATGGTGCACCCCGCCACCGACAACGCCGTGCTCGATTGACGGTGGCCGTCAATCGACGCGACGCGGCCGCCGCTCGCGGCTCAGCCTGGAGCCATGAGCATCACCCAGCAGCACCTCCTCGACACCTACCGCGCCCGGCACCTCGGCACCCCCGCCCCGTCCGCGCCCGGCGCCCACGACGTGCGGGTCGTGCGCGAACTGGGCGAGTACCGGCGGTTCCGGGCGGTCCTGGCGGAGCGGCCCGCCCGGGCGCGGCTGCGGCACGCGTTGCGCCGTCGGCTGCTCGGGCAGGCCCGCCCGAGCTGCTGACCCCTAGCCGGCGACCTCCCGCAGCCGGGCGGCGAAGTCGGCCGCTGCCGCCTTCACGTCGGCCGCCGTCCACTCCAGGGCGGCGGCACGGACGTTGACCTCGGTCATGGACAGGCCGGGGCCCTTCTCGTCCCAGGAGGAGATGAACAGGGCCGTCCTCGTCTCCTCCGACTGCCGGATCGCCGCCTCGGAGAGCGCGTCGACGCCGTACGGCAGCCAGACCTGGAAGTCGAAGGTGTGCGGCACCTCGGGGTGGACCCGCGCCCACGGCACCCCGGCCTCCGCGAACCCCTCGCGCAGTGCGGCGGCCACCACGCGCGCGTGGGTCACGTACTCGGGCAGCCTGGGCAGTTCGTGTTCCAGCCCCGCGAGTGCCGACAGGGCGGTCGGGAACTGCTGGAACACCGCGCCTCCGTACCGGTGCCGCCAGGTCCTCGCCTCCTCGATCAGGCTCTTCGGGCCGGCGAGCGCGGCACCCCCGAAGGCTTGGAGGGACTTGTAGAACGACACGTAGACGCTGTCCGCGAGGTCCGCGATCTCGGCCAGGGGGCGGCCGAAGTGGACGGTGGTCTCCCACAGGCGTGCGCCGTCGAAGTGCACCACCGCGTCCCGCTCGCGTGCCGCCTCCACGACCTCGGTGAGCTCCTCCCAGGTGGGCAGCAGGAAACCGGCGTCCCGCAGGGGCAGTTCCAGCATCAGCGCCCCGAAGGGCTCCTCGAAGTGGCGTATCTCGTCGGCCGTGGGCTGTCGCGGTTCGCTCGTCACCTGGACCGGGCGCAGACCGGAGACCTGCTGGAAGGCGTCGCGTTCGTGCACTTCGGGGTGGGCCAGGGGATGCAGGGCGACGGTGGGGTTGCCGGTACGGCCCGCCCAGCAGCGCAGTGCCACCTGCTGGGCCATCGTGCCGGTCGGGAAGAAGGCGGCGGCCTCCTTGCCGAGGAGACCCGCGACCCTCTCCTCCAGGGCCGCGACAACGCCGTTGCCGTAGAGGTCGGACGGCTCGTCCAGGTCGTAGAAGGTGTGCGCCCCGTCAAGCAGCGCCAGGCGCTCGCGGAGGGGGTCGTACAGTCCGAGCCTCGCCAGCGTGCGCTCCGCGCTCCGGTACGCGCTGATGCGTCGTGCGCGGCGGTGCAGGAGCCGGTCCTCCTCCGTGAGGTGCTCCGACGGCGCCTCCTCCGTGACCTCCTCCGGCAATACCTGGTCCGTCGCCTGCCCGGCTCCGTGCTCCTGTTTGTCACTCATGTGCGGATCATCTCGTGCGCCCCCGAACCCGAGCGCGTCAATTTCCGCACGCGCGGCCCACGGAAACCCACAGCCTGTGGACAACCGGACGCCCTCCGAACCGATCGCGTTAACATGACGAGAAATCGTCCGGTACCCAGATGCGGACTGGAACGGGAAGGCCGCCGTCGCGTGAGTACAGCCCAACAGCCAGACAGCAAGGACCGCCCCGCGCGGCTCACCGTCGGCGTCGTCGGCGCCGGCCGGGTGGGGCCGACGCTCGCCGCGTCCCTCCAGCTCGCCGGACACCGCCCGGTGGCCGTCTCCGGAGTCTCCGACGCCTCCAGGCGACGTGCCGCGCTGATGCTCCCGGACGTCCCGCTCGTCACTCCCGCGGACGTCCTCCAGCGCGCCGACCTGGTGCTGCTGACGGTCCCCGACGACACCCTGCCCGGTCTCGTCGAGGGCCTCGCCGAGACCGGCGCGGTGCGGCCGGGGCAGCTGCTCGTGCACACCTCCGGGCGGTACGGCGCGAAGGTCCTCGACCCCGCCCTGCGCGCGGGCGCCCTGCCGCTGGCCCTGCACCCGGCGATGACCTTCACGGGCACCCCCGTGGACGTCCAGCGCCTCGCGGGCTGCTCCTTCGGCGTCACCGCCCCGGAGGAACTGCGGCTGGCCGCCGAGGCCCTCGTCATCGAGATGGGCGGCGAGCCCGAGTGGATCGACGAGGACAAGCGCCCGCTGTACCACGCGGCCCTCGCCCTCGGTGCGAACCACCTGGTCACGCTGGTCGCCCAGGCCATGGAGCTGCTGCGCTCGGCCGGCGTCGAGGCCCCCGACCGGATGCTCGGCCCGCTGCTCGGCGCCGCCCTGGACAACGCCCTGCGCTCCGGCGACGCGGCCCTCACCGGCCCCGTCGCGCGCGGTGACGCCGGCACCGTCGCCGCGCACGTCAGGGAACTGCGCGAGCACGCCCCGCAGACCGTCGCGGGCTATCTGGCGATGGCCCGCGCGACCGCCGACCGGGCGCTCGCCCACGGCCTGCTGAAGCCGGAGCTGGCCGAGGACCTCCTCGGGGTACTCGCCACCGGGACCGACGGCGCCGAAGGAGACGCCCGATGACCACGACCCTGCTGCGCACCGCCGACGAACTGCACGCACGCTCGCGCGTGGGCCGCCGGGCCGTCGTGATGACCATGGGCGCCCTGCACGAGGGCCACGCCACCCTGGTCCGCACCGCCCGCGAGCTCGCCGGACCGGACGGCGAGGTCGTCGTCACCGTCTTCGTGAACCCGCTCCAGTTCGGCGCGGGAGAGGACCTCGACCGCTATCCGCGCACCCTGGACGCCGACCTCAAGATCGCCGAGGACGCCGGCGCGGACGCCGTCTTCGCGCCCTCCGTCGACGAGGTCTACCCCGGCGGCGAGCCCCAGGTACGCATCAGCGCGGGCCCGATGGGAGAGCGCCTGGAGGGCACCTCCCGCCCCGGCCACTTCGACGGCATGCTCACCGTCGTCGCCAAGCTGCTCCACCTCACCCGCCCCGACATCGCCCTCTACGGCCAGAAGGACGCCCAGCAGCTCGCCCTGATCCGCCGGATGGTGCGCGACCTGAACTTCGGTGTCGAGATCGTCGGCGTGCCCACCGTGCGCGAGGACGACGGCCTGGCCCGCTCCAGCCGCAACCGCTACCTCTCACCGCGGGAACGGCGCACGGCACTCGCGCTCTCCCGTGCCCTGTTCGCGGGCCGCGACCGCCACGCTGCCCAGGAGGCGCTGCGCGCACGGGCCCGTGAAGTGCCCGCCACGCATGAGCGTGCCGAAGCCCTGAGCGCCCTCGGGGAGTCCCGCGCGGCCGCCGACGCGCACGCGGTCGCGAAGGCCCTGCCGGGAGCCCCGTCGGCGGTCCGCGCTGCCGCCCGGCAGATCCTGGACGACGCCTCGCGCCAGGACCCGCCGCTCGCCCTGGACTACCTCGCACTCGTCGACCCGTCCGACTTCACCGAGGTCGAGGACGGTTACACCGGCGAGGCCGTCCTCGCCGTCGCCGCCCGGGTGGGGACGACCCGGCTGATCGACAACATCCCCCTGACCTTCGGAGCCGCCTCGTGACCGCCACAGGCATACGACTGCACGCACCCGCGCCCGGGTGGTCCATCGACGCGGACGTCGTGGTCGTCGGCTCCGGCGTCGCCGGCCTCACCGCGGCCCTGCGCTGCCAGGCCGAGGGCCTGAGCACCGTCGTCGTCACCAAGGCCCGCCTCGACGACGGCTCCACCCGCTGGGCGCAGGGCGGCATCGCCGCGGCCCTGGGCGAGGGCGACACCCCCGAACAGCACCTGGACGACACGCTGGTCGCGGGCGTGGGCCTGTGCGACGAGGAGGCGGTGCGGATCCTCGTCACCGAGGGCCCCGACGCCGTACGCCGCCTGATCGCCACCGGCGCGCACTTCGACGAGTCCGAGGCGGGCGACCTGGCGCTGACCCGCGAGGGCGGTCACCACCGGCGCCGGATCGCGCACGCGGGCGGTGACGCGACCGGCGCGGAGATCTCCCGGGCGCTCGTCGAGGCCGTACGCGCGCGAGGACTGCGCACGATCGAGAACGCGCTCGTGCTCGACCTGCTGACCGACGCCGAAGGCCGCACGGCGGGCGTCACCCTGCACGTCATGGGCGAGGGACAGCACGACGGCGTGGGCGCCGTGCACGCCCCCGCGGTCGTCCTCGCGACCGGCGGCATGGGCCAGGTGTTCTCCGCGACCACCAACCCGTCCGTGTCGACGGGCGACGGTGTGGCGCTCGCCCTGCGCGCGGGCGCCGAGGTCAGCGACCTGGAGTTCGTGCAGTTCCACCCCACCGTGCTGTTCCTCGGCCCGGACGCCGAGGGCCAGCAGCCGCTCGTCTCCGAGGCCGTGCGCGGCGAGGGCGCCCACCTGGTCGACGCCGACGGGGTGCGCTTCATGACCGGGCAGCACGAGCTGGCCGAGCTCGCCCCCCGCGACATCGTCGCCAAGGGCATCATGCGCCGCATGCAGGAGCGGGACGCCGAGCACATGTTCCTCGACGCCCGGCACTTCGGCGCCGAGATGTGGGAGCACCGCTTCCCGACGATTCTCGCCGCCTGCCGTGCCCATGGCATCGACCCGGTCACCGAGCCCATCCCGGTCGCACCGGCCGCCCACTACGCCTCCGGCGGCGTGCGCACCGACTCCAAGGGCCGCACGACCGTCCCGGGCCTGTACGCGTGCGGCGAGGTCGCCTGCACCGGCGTGCACGGCGCGAACCGGCTCGCCTCCAACTCCCTCCTGGAGGGACTGGTCTACGCCGAGCGCATCGCCGCCGACATCACGGCGAGCCGCGCCGGCCTCCACGCGCGCGTGCCCGCCCCCGTCGACCAGCCCGAGAGGCCCGCGCACCCGCTGCTCGCCCCCGAGGCCCGGTTCGCGATCCAGCGGATCATGACCCAGGGCGCGGGCGTGCTGCGCTCCGCCGAGTCCCTGTCCAAGGCCGCCGCCGAGCTGCAGCAGCTGCACGCCGACGCCCGGGACGCCCTCGCCGAGAACGGCAAGACGGCCGAGCCCGGCGTCGACACCTGGGAGGCCACCAACCTCCTGTGCGTGGCCCGTGTCCTGGCCGCCGCGGCCCTGCTGCGCGAGGAGACGCGCGGCTGCCACTGGCGCGAGGACGCGCCCGACCGCGACGACGCGGCCTGGCGCCGCCACATCGTCGTACGGCTGAATCCCGACCGGACCCTCGCCGTACACACCACCGATACCGCAGACTTCCCCCCGACCCGGCAGCACCTCCAGGAGCAGTGACACCAGTGAGCACCGACGACCTTCCCCTCGCCCCGTCCGGCGGCTGCGGCGACGGCTGTGCCTGTGGCACCGCCTCCGACGGCCTCGACGAGGAGTACCTGGAGTGCGGGCTGGACCCCGCGCTCGCGCAGCTCCTGGCCGACGCCGGGCTCGACCCCGTGGAGGTCGAGGACATCGCCAATGTCGCCATCCAGGAGGACCTCGACCACGGCGTGGACGTGACGACCGTCGCGACCATCCCCGAGGACGCCGTCGCCACCGCCGACTTCGTCGCGCGCGAGGCGGGCGTCGTGGCCGGCCTCAGGGTCGCCGAGGCGGTCGTCTCGGTGGTGTGCGAGGACGAGTTCGAGGTCGAGCGGCACGTGGAGGACGGCGACCGGGTGGAGGCGGGACAGAAGCTCCTGTCGGTCACCACGCGCACGCGTGACCTGCTCACCGCCGAGCGCAGCGCGCTGAACCTGCTGTGCCGGCTCTCGGGCATCGCGACCGCCACGCGCGCGTGGGCGGACGCACTGGAGGGCACCAAGGCACGCGTGCGGGACACCCGGAAGACGACTCCCGGCCTCAGGTCGCTGGAGAAGTTCGCGGTGCGGTGCGGGGGCGGGGTCAACCACCGCATGTCGCTGTCCGACGCGGCGCTGGTCAAGGACAACCACGTGGTCGCCGCCGGTGGCGTCGCCCAGGCCTTCAAGGCCGTACGGGAGACCTTCCCGGACGTGCCGATCGAGGTCGAGGTCGACACCCTGCACCAGCTGCGGGAGGTCGTGGACGCGGGCGCCGACCTGATCCTGCTGGACAACTTCACGCCCGGTGAGTGCGAGGAGGCCGTCGCGCTCGTGCACGGACGGGCCGCGCTGGAGGCCTCCGGGCGGCTGACGCTGGCCACCGCGCGCGCGTACGCCGACACCGGGGTCGACTACCTCGCCGTGGGTGCGCTCACCCACTCCTCGCCGATTCTCGACATCGGCCTCGATCTGCGCGAGGCGGAGTAGTCGCGATGCTCCTCACGATCGACGTAGGCAACACGCACACCGTCCTCGGGCTGTTCGACGGCGAGGACATCGTCGAGCACTGGCGGATCTCCACGGACGCCCGCCGCACGGCGGACGAGCTGGCCGTACTGCTCCAGGGCCTGATGGGCATGCATCCGCTCCTCGGGGACGAACTGGGCGACGGCATCGACGGGATCGCCATCTGCGCGACCGTGCCGTCCGTGCTGCACGAACTGCGCGAGGTGACGCGGCGCTACTACGGCGACGTGCCGGCCGTGCTGGTCGAGCCCGGCGTGAAGACGGGGGTGCCGATCCTCACCGACAACCCCAAGGAGGTCGGCGCGGACCGGATCATCAACGCGGTGGCAGCCGTCGAACTGTTCGGCGGCCCCGCGATCGTCGTGGACTTCGGCACGGCGACCACGTTCGACGCGGTGTCCGCGCGCGGGGAGTACGTCGGCGGGGTCATCGCGCCCGGTATCGAGATCTCCGTGGAGGCGCTCGGGGTCAAGGGTGCGCAGCTGCGGAAGATCGAGGTGGCCCGGCCGCGGAGCGTGATCGGCAAGAACACGGTCGAGGCGATGCAGTCCGGGATCGTGTACGGCTTCGCAGGGCAGGTCGACGGCGTGGTGAGCCGGATGGCCCGGGAGCTCGCGGAGGACCCGGACGACGTCACGGTCATCGCCACGGGCGGGCTGGCACCGATGGTGCTCGGGGAGTCGTCGGTGATCGACGAGCACGAGCCCTGGCTGACACTGGTGGGGCTGCGGCTGGTCTACGAGCGGAACGTGTCACGGATGTGACCTGGGGGCCGGGACGCCCGGACCGGCATTGGGGTGGCCCGGTCGCGCCACACCCGTCCCCTATGACGAGTTTGTCTGATTAGCGCGTACTGTCGCCGCATGCCCACGCCATACGGATCCCGCGGCGGCATGGCGTTCGGCGTGGAGGAGCTGCGTGTGCTCCGCCGCGCTCTCGCCCTCGCCCTTCACCCCGCCCCTGCCTCGGCCGAGGACATCAAGGACTGCCACCGCCTCGCCGAGTCCCTCGACGAGGCGGTGCGCGAGGGGGCCCGGCTGCGCGCCTTCCTGGTGGCCGACCTCGCCCGGTACCGCGCCGCGCTGCCCGGCACCGCCGCCGGCTACCTCACCCTCCTGGAGGAGGCGCTGGGTGCCGGGTACCGGCCCGAGCCCGACGATCTCGCCGCGCTGCGGGCGCTGCGCGGCAACCCCGTCGCGGCGGCGCTGCTGATTCGCTGCCAGATGCTGGCCGAACGCGACGTACGGGCCCGCCTCGCGGGCGCCACGGGTGCTCGGCGTGCCCCGGTGACCCCTGCGGTCCCGGCCTCCCGTACGCGCCTGCTGGCGCTGCCCGGAGGTCTTTCCGGAGGGCTCCGCGAAGAGCCTTCCGGGCGCGCGCCGGGCGGCCCGGCGGAACAGGACGCCAAGGTGCCGGCGAAGCGTCCGGAAAAGGCCCCGGTCGAGCCCGCCGAGAAACCCGCTCCCGCCGCCCCGAAGCCCTCCCGGCCCATCCCCACCCCGGGCGAGGTCTTCCCTCGCCGCAAGCCGGCCCCGCCCCCGGCGAACCCGCCGCAGCAGTTGGCCGCGGGCTGAACGCGGGACAGTCCGCACCCCGCCCGAGTTGTCCCGGTGCCGCTGGCTACTCTGGACGCATGGACTATGTCTCCGCGCTCGTGCCCCCGGTCGTCATGGCCGTGTTCTTCATCGGTGTGATCCGGGTCATCGTGAAGACCCAGGGCGGGGCCAACAAGGCCAAGGAGGACGCGGCCGTCGACGCCGCCCTCGCGCGCGCGGAGGCGACCAAGCAGGCCGACTGACCGGCCGCGCCCTCGTCGGCGTACGACTCTCCGAGCCGCCGTGCTTTCGGAGTCGTACGCCCTTTTTGTTGCTGTTTGGCGTTGAAAGGGCCCGTCCGTCACGCCAATAGCCGGATCTCCCACTATTGTGCTGAGGTGTGCCTCGCCCATTGGGAGAACTCGAAGACGCGGTCATGACGCGGGTGTGGAAGTGGAACCGCCCGGTCACCGTTCGAGAAGTCCTGGAAGACCTTCGGCAGGATCGGTCCATCGCGTACACCACGGTGATGACCGTTTTGGACAATCTCCATCAGAAGGGCTGGGTGCGCCGTGAGGCGGAAGGCCGGGCCTATCGATATGAGGCGGTCTCCACACGGGCCGCCTACGCCGCCGCACTCATGAACGACGCCTGGTCCCAGAGTGACAACCCCGCCGCCGCTCTCGTCGCCTTCTTCGGGATGATGAGCGAGGAACAGCGACAGGCACTCCAGGACGCCGTACGGATCGTCGGGGGACCGACCGTGGAGAACCCCGACTCGGCATCGCGAGAGGGCGGGCGATAGCGTCCGCTCATGTCCGCGAAGAGCCCCTCCGCCGAGAACCCCGAAGTCACCGCAAAAGCCATCACCGTCCGGCGGGCACGCACCAGCGATGTCGCCGGCATCCGTCGGCTCCTTGACTCCTACGTCCGTGACCGCATCCTGCTCGACAAAGCGACGGTGACGCTTTACGAGGACATCCAGGAGTTCTGGGTCGCCGAGCGCGACGACAACGCCGAGCTGGTCGGCTTCGGCGCCCTGCACGTCATGTGGGAAGACCTCGCGGAAGTACGCACTCTCGCCGTGAAGCCCGGGCTGAAGGGTGCCGGGGTCGGGCATCAGTTGCTGGAGAAGTTGTTGCAGACGGCCCGCTGGCTCGGTGTTCGTCGCGTTTTCTGTCTCACCTTCGAAGTGGACTTCTTCGGCAAGCACGGCTTCGTCGAGATCGGTGAGACACCCGTTGACACCGATGTCTACGCCGAGCTACTGCGTTCCTATGACGAAGGCGTGGCAGAGTTCCTCGGTCTCGAACGAGTGAAACCGAACACCTTGGGCAACAGCCGGATGCTTCTGCATCTGTGATCGTCAAGGATTCCGCCGCTCGGCCCTGCCCAGGTTCCCTATGTCCGAAACGCGCATGTTTCCGGTCGGGGCGGCCCCTGTCGGTCTCTCCCGAGGGTTTGTGTTTTCCCAGCAAAAGCGGTTTGCTTTCCGACGTACTGCAGTACTGCATATAACAGGGGACGGTGAAACGGCGGACGCCGCAGACCCCCGGCCCTCAAGTATTGGATGAAAGGAAATCCGGTGGCACAGAAGGTTCAGGTCCTTCTTGTCGATGACATCGACGGCGGCGAGGCGGACGAGACCGTCACGTTCGCGTTGGACGGCAAGACGTACGAGATCGATCTCACGACTGCCAATGCGGACAAGCTCCGTGGCCTTCTCGACCCCTACGTGAAGGGCGGTCGCCGCACCGGAGGCCGTGCTTCGGGCGGCCGCGGAAAGACGCGGGCCGCTTCCGGTGGCAGCCAGGACACCGCTCAGATCCGCGCCTGGGCGAAGGAGAACGGTTACGAGGTCAATGACCGCGGCCGTGTCCCGGCGAGCATTCGCGAGGCTTACGAGAAGGCCAACGCCTGATCGAGGGTCCGCTGAGGCCGGGGCCACGACGGCCGGGGCCGCGAAGGCCTATGGCCGAGCGCGCCTCAGCCGCAGCCGGTGGCAGTGCGTGGCCACCGTGTTCACGACGCGTACGAGATCGGGGGCGCCCCCACCGCCCCCCAGTGCCGACATCGTCGGCAGCGAGGCCTCGACCTCGCACCCAGGCTCGGGGGGCCGCACCCACACGGCGGCCCCCTGCAGGGCGCCCGGGCGGCCCAGGACGAGAGGCCGCCGGCTTCCGGTGGCGGGGCTCGTCTCTCGCGGCTCTTTCGCCGCTTTCGGCTCTTTCCGTGACTGTCGGGGCAAGAGTCCGGTCGATTCCGGGAGCGACGGCGGGACGAGGGATGCTTCCTCCCCGGGCGCCGGACGCGCGGACCGTCCCGACGAGACTTCCGCGAGTTGGCCCACCCAGGGTTCCGGAGGACGCGGTGCCTGCATCACGCCGCCCGTCCCGACCGCCCGCAGGTCGAGCGCCAGCGTGCCCCACTCCAGCCAGTCCAGCAGGCCCGGCAACTCCTCCGTGCTGCCCGCCGCCACCAGGAGCAGCATCCGATCGCCCCACAGCGCCACCGGAGACGCCTCGGCGAGGTGGCGCAGGGTCGCGCGTCCCGCCTCGGCCGGGACGTCCAGGACGTCGAAACGAAGCCCCAGGCGCAGTCGTACGGGAGATTCAGGGGTGCTCGCGGGCACCGTGGGCCAGCCCAGTTCGTTCTCGTACCAGCGACGGACCGGATCGTCGCCGAAAGCGGCCCGTTCCAGCGGCCGACGGGGGAGCGGGACCACGGCGACATCAGTGGTGAGAGGGGGGTGGCTGGCGACCATGCCAAGTGCAACCGCCGGAAAGGCCCGAGGGTTACGCTGGGTGTGCCGACGTGTGCGAAGAGTGTCTGAAATGGGGGCGTGCGGAGGTGCGGGGTGGCACAAGGTTGTTCGCCCGTAGCGGAGGGACTGGGGGCGTACGGCATGGAGTGTCGGTTCGAGCGGGTAAGACATCCCTAGTGGGAGGGGGCGACACGCAGGAAAGGCCGTCTCACGTTCGCCATCGGCGTACTGGCGACTGGGGTAACTGCCTGGCCTGCGGGAACATCGTCTCGCACCATCGGGTTGGACAGGATGTCGGCGTTCGGGGTCAGGAGGCCATCGACGGTGTCGGCAGTTGGAATGAGCGGTCCCCGCTTGCGGGACTAAGCTGCGGAAGGACAGGGAGGGGAAGTTCCCCCCACTGCCTGACCGCTCTGAGGAGCGATTAACGATGTTCGAGAGGTTCACCGACCGCGCGCGGCGGGTTGTCGTCCTGGCTCAGGAAGAAGCCCGGATGCTCAACCACAACTACATCGGCACCGAGCACATCCTCCTGGGCCTGATCCACGAGGGTGAGGGTGTCGCCGCCAAGGCCCTTGAGAGCCTCGGGATTTCGCTCGAGGCGGTCCGCCAGCAGGTGGAGGAGATCATCGGGCAGGGGCAGCAGGCCCCGTCCGGGCACATCCCCTTCACCCCCCGTGCCAAGAAGGTCCTGGAGCTGTCGCTCCGCGAGGCCCTTCAGCTGGGCCACAACTACATCGGCACGGAGCACATCCTGCTCGGCCTGATCCGTGAGGGCGAGGGCGTCGCCGCCCAGGTCCTGGTCAAGCTGGGCGCAGATCTCAACCGGGTGCGGCAGCAGGTCATCCAGCTGCTCTCCGGTTACCAGGGCAAGGAGACCGCCACCGCCGGCGGGCCTGCCGAGGGCACCCCCTCGACGTCCCTGGTCCTCGACCAGTTCGGCCGGAACCTCACCCAGGCCGCTCGTGAGTCCAAGCTCGACCCGGTCATCGGGCGCGAGAAGGAGATCGAGCGGGTCATGCAGGTGCTGTCCCGCCGTACCAAGAACAACCCGGTGCTGATCGGTGAGCCCGGCGTCGGCAAGACCGCCGTCGTCGAGGGCCTCGCCCAGGCCATCGTCAAGGGCGAGGTGCCCGAGACCCTCAAGGACAAGCACCTCTACACCCTGGACCTCGGCGCGCTGGTCGCCGGCTCCCGCTACCGCGGTGACTTCGAGGAGCGCCTGAAGAAGGTCCTCAAGGAGATCCGCACCCGCGGCGACATCATCCTGTTCATCGACGAGCTGCACACGCTGGTCGGTGCGGGTGCCGCCGAGGGCGCCATCGACGCCGCTTCGATCCTGAAGCCGATGCTGGCCCGCGGTGAGCTGCAGACCATCGGTGCGACCACGCTGGACGAGTACCGCAAGCACCTGGAGAAGGACGCGGCCCTCGAGCGCCGCTTCCAGCCCATCCAGGTCGCGGAGCCGTCCCTGCCGCACACGATCGAGATCCTCAAGGGTCTGCGCGACCGGTACGAGGCCCACCACCGTGTCTCGATCACGGACGAGGCCCTCGTCCAGGCCGCCACCCTGGCCGACCGGTACATCTCGGACCGCTTCCTGCCGGACAAGGCGATCGACCTGATCGACGAGGCCGGATCCCGGATGCGCATCCGCCGGATGACCGCGCCGCCGGACCTGCGCGAGTTCGACGAGAAGATCGCGGGCGTGCGCCGCGACAAGGAGTCCGCGATCGACTCGCAGGACTTCGAGAAGGCCGCCTCCCTCCGCGACAAGGAGAAGCAGCTCCTGGCCGCCAAGGCCAAGCGGGAGAAGGAGTGGAAGGCCGGCGACATGGACGTCGTCGCCGAGGTCGACGGCGAGCTGATCGCCGAGGTCCTCGCGACCGCCACCGGCATCCCGGTCTTCAAGCTGACCGAGGAGGAGTCCTCGCGCCTGCTGCGCATGGAGGACGAGCTCCACAAGCGGGTCATCGGCCAGGTCGACGCCGTCAAGGCGCTGTCGAAGGCGATCCGTCGTACGCGTGCCGGCCTGAAGGACCCGAAGCGTCCCGGTGGTTCGTTCATCTTCGCCGGCCCGTCCGGTGTCGGTAAGACCGAACTGTCCAAGGCGCTCGCCGAGTTCCTCTTCGGTGACGAGGACGCGCTGATCTCCCTCGACATGTCGGAGTTCAGCGAGAAGCACACGGTCTCGCGGCTCTTCGGTTCGCCTCCCGGTTACGTGGGCTACGAAGAGGGCGGCCAGCTGACCGAGAAGGTCCGCCGCAAGCCGTTCTCCGTCGTCCTGTTCGACGAGGTCGAGAAGGCCCACCCGGACATCTTCAACTCGCTGCTGCAGATCCTGGAGGACGGTCGGCTGACCGACTCCCAGGGCCGGGTCGTGGACTTCAAGAACACGGTCATCATCATGACGACCAACCTCGGCACCCGGGACATCTCCAAGGGCTTCAACCTGGGCTTCGCGGCCTCGGGCGACAAGAAGACCAACTACGAGCGCATGAAGAACAAGGTCTCGGACGAGCTCAAGCAGCACTTCCGGCCCGAGTTCCTCAACCGTGTGGACGACGTGGTCGTCTTCCCGCAGCTGACGCAGGCCGACATCCTCCAGATCGTCGACCTGATGATCGGCAAGGTCGACGAGCGCCTCAAGGACCGGGACATGGGCATCGAGCTCTCCCAGTCCGCCAAGGAGCTGCTGTCGACCAAGGGCTACGACCAGGTGCTGGGCGCGCGTCCGCTGCGTCGCACGATCCAGCGCGAGATCGAGGACACGCTCTCGGAGAAGATCCTCTTCGGTGAGCTGCGTCCCGGTCACATCGTGGTCGTCGACACAGAGGGCGAGGGCGAGACCAAGACCTTCACCTTCCGCGGCGAGGAGAAGGCGGCCCTGCCGGACGTCCCGCCGATCGAGCAGGCGGCCGGCGGTGCCGGGCCGAACCTGAGCAAGGAGGCGTAAGCCTCACGGCGATGCCTTGAAGGGCCGCTTCGGAACTCCGGTTCTGGAGCGGCCCTTTTGTGTGCGTACGGCTGTGTGCGCGGCTTGTGTCCGCAGGGCGCGGTTTCCTGGTGAGTGCACGGTAGCCGGGGCGTACGGCTCATACGGCTCGTAGGTCGTTCATTTCCAGGTCGCGCGCAGGGTGGGCAGTCGGCGCGTGAGGGGGCAATGGCGGCGGGCTTCTTCTTCGGCCGGGAAGGGCGGCGGCTCGCACGGGGGCGAGGGCGGAGAGGCCGAGGGTTTGCCGACCAGACCAGACCAGACCAGACCAGATCAGACCGGGGCCGGGGCCGGGGTCGGCTGACCGTCCGGCCGGAAGAGCTTTTTTCACGCGCCGACTCCATCCGCCACTGCCCTGAGCGCGCGGCGGCGGATGGAGCCTGGCCGGAGGTCAGGACAACTGGCCGTTGTAGTCCGGGAGTTTGAAGGTCTTCTCGGCGTGGCCGCCGGAGAGGTCGGTGGCGCTGTTGCCGATGTTCGCGATGATCGTGTAGCCCTTGTTCTCGATGTCGACGCGCTGGGCGGTCTTGTAGGCGGCGACGTCCTTGAAGAGGTCGATGAAGCTGCGGACGTAGAGGCCGCCCACCTGGTAGCCGACGTGCTGGAGGTTGTAGTCGGTCACCGGGGCGATGATGCCGGGACGGGCGGTCACGAAGAACAGGGAAACGCCGTGCTGCTGGGCGTACTTCGCGACCTCCAGGACGGGCTTGTTGGCCGGCTGGGGGTAGCTGAAGCCGAAGTCCGTCTCCAGGGTGGTGTTGTCGATGTCGAGGACGATGGCCTGCTTCTCGCCGGGCCTGGGGGCGGCGATACGCGTCTTCAGGTAGGCCAGGGCCTGGTCCATCACGGTCTGGCAGTCCGTCTGCCAGGTGGCGTAGTCGACGTCTTCGGCGGCGGCCGTAGCGGTCGTGGTGGCGCTTGCGGTGGTCGTCGCGGCCTCGGCCGGGACGGCCAGGGCGACGAGGGCGGCGGCGGTGACGGTGCTTACGGCTATGTGGCGCGCCCAGGGGCGTCTGATTGTCATGGGGTGGGGGGTCCTCTCACGTCCGGAAACGCTGCAGTTGTCTCGTGCATGTTTGTTGGTGAGGGTGGCGCGAGAGGAACCGTAGGGTTACCGGTTGGTAGGAGGCCAGAGACGTGCGTCACTTGGCATGGCTTTTACATCGGGGCCGCCGGTGACTTGCCGCACAGGTGATTTGTCCATTACTAGGCGGAATAGTGAAGAAATCGCGGGAAGGGAAGCGACTTCTGGGGCGACCTATCGGGACCTATTACTACATTCCATCGTAGATGGGCTGTTTGGGCGTATTCGGTCTCTGGGGTTACCAAGGGATGCGCCATCCGGCGGCCTTCGTGCGCCGGGTGGCTTCCTGTCCCCGGCTTCATGAGGTTCCGAATGTTCCAGCGCGTCTCCCACCGTTCTTCCCGTACGTCCCTGCTTCGCACCCGTGTGACCGTCATGGCCGCGTCCGTCGGGGTGTCGGCTGTACTGGGGGCCGGAGTCGCCTCGGCCGCGTCCTCCTCGGCCTCCTGGGTCGACCCGGTGAAGAAGTACACGCTCAGCGCGAGCTTCGCGCAGGCCGGTGGCATGTGGCAGTCCACCCACAGCGGGCAGGACTTCGCGGTGCCGAGCGGTACGACCGTCGTCGCCGCGCACGGCGGGACCGTCGTCAAGGCGGGTCCGGGCGGAGCCGGTGACGGTGCCGCCTACGGCAACGCCATAGTGATCAAGCACGGCAAGGGGAGGTACTCGCAGTACGCCCACCTCTCCCGGATCAAGGTCAAGGTCGGCCAGGTCGTCAAGACCGGTCAGCGCATCGCCCTGTCCGGCAACACCGGCAACTCCAGCGGCCCGCACCTGCACTTCGAGATCCGCACGACCGCGAACTACGGCTCGGCCATCGACCCGGTCGCCTTCCTGCGCGCCAAGGGCGTCAAGGTCTGAGCGGATCCCTCCGGGGGAGGGGACATGCCGGGCCCGGGTCGTCGGGCACGGGGTGTGCGGCGGCCGGGGTGTTCCTGGGCAGAGGGGGGCGCGTCGGCGGGGGCGTCAGTCAGCCCCTCGCGCCACCGCCGACCGAACCGCGGGCGTCAGCTCTTCCTGGTGCCCCTGGCGTGGATCGGGGGCGGCGGCCGCTCTGGCCGCCCCTGGGGCGGACCGTAGGCATCAATTCCTCGCGCTGCCCCCAGTTGAACCGCGGGCGTCAGCCGCTTCGGTCGGCACCAACCCCTCGCCCCGCCCTCGGCCCTAACCCTCCCCGCCCCCCAGGGCCTAACCCTCCCCGCCCCCCAGGGCCTAACCCTCCCCGCCCCCCCGATGCGCCTGCGTGACCAAGTCCGTGGCGACCTCCAGGACCGCCTTGCGCTTGGCCTCCTGGTCTCCGGCGATGTCCTGGAGGAAGAACATGCCGGCGTGCAGGGTGAAGATCGCGCTGACGCAGCGGACCTGGTCGGTCAGGTCGGCCTCCGGGTCGACGATGATCTCGCGGAGTCCCTGCATCCGCTCCTTGAAGGTCTCGCCGACGCGCAGTTCACGGACCGCCGCCTGGTTCTCCTGCATGAAGCGGAACAACGGCGTCGCGCCGGCCAGTGTCGCGCTGTAGCGCCGTACGATCTCCTGCTTCGTCTCCAGCGTGTGCGGCTGCTTCCTGCCCCACTCGATCAGGTCGAGGATCGGCTGCGTCAGGTCGTCGAAGATGCTGACGAGGATCTCTTCCTTGGTCTTGAAGTGGTAGTAGAGCGCCGCCTTGGTGACATCCAGGTGCTCGGCGATCTCCCGCAGGGACGTCTTCTCGTACCCCTGCTCCGCGAAGAGATCGAGGGCCACGTCCTGGATGCGCTGGCGCGTGTTGCCGCGGCGCTGCTGCTTCGTGACGTCCATGGTGCCGCCCATCCTCATGCTCCTCGGCTTCCCATAAAACTTACTTGACGCCCGGCTAGTTACGCGTCTACCTTCCCAGTGTAGACAACTAGCCGGGCGGCAAGTAAGTGCCCCGGCGGGGGCAGTACCGCAGGACCTCAGGGGAGTGGGAACGATGGCGGACACACAGACGGTCGAGACGGAGCCGGACAAGAAACAGCGCAGCGTGCGGGTCGTCCTGCTCGCGCTGATGATCACCATGATGCTCGCGATGCTCGACAACATGATCGTGGGCACCGCGATGCCGACGATCGTGGGCGAGCTCGGCGGGCTCGAACACCTTTCGTGGGTCGTGACGGCCTACACGCTGGCCACCGCGGCCGCCACCCCCCTCTGGGGCAAGCTCGGCGACATGTACGGCCGCAAGGGCGTCTTCATGAGCTCGATCGTGCTCTTCCTGCTCGGCTCCGCGCTCAGCGGCATGGCCCAGGACATGGGGCAGCTCATCGGCTTCCGGGCCGTGCAGGGCCTCGGCGCCGGCGGTCTGATGGTCGGCGTCATGGCGATCATCGGCGACCTGATCCCGCCGCGGGAGCGCGGCAAGTACCAGGGCATGATGGCCGGCGTCATGGCGCTCGCGATGATCGGCGGACCGCTGGTCGGCGGCACCATCACCGACAACTGGGGCTGGCGCTGGTCCTTCTACATCAACCTGCCGCTCGGTGTCGTGTCGCTCGGCCTGATCAGCGCGGTCCTGCACCTGCCGAAGAAGCGTGCACAGGCCCGCATCGACTACCTGGGCGCCGCCCTGCTGACCGTGGGCATCACCTCCATCGTGCTGGTGACCACCTGGGGCGGCACGGAGTACGCCTGGACCTCCGCGCGGATCATGGAGCTGATCGGCATCGGTGTGGCCGCGCTCGTCGGGTTCGTGTTCTGGCAGACCAAGGCGACCGAGCCGGTGGTCCCGCTGCACATCTTCCGCAGCCGCAACTTCACGCTGATGTCGATCATCGGCTTCATCACCGGCTTCGTGATGTTCGGCGCCACCCTCTTCCTGCCGCTGTACCAGCAGTCCGTGCAGGGCGCCTCCGCCACCAACTCCGGGCTGCTGCTCCTGCCGATGCTCGGCGCGATGCTGGTGACCTCGATGGTCGCGGGCCGGATCACCACCAACAGCGGGCGGTACTACGTCTTCCCGGTCCTCGGCAGCGCCCTGATGATCGTCGGGCTGTACCTGCTGTCGACGATGGACACCGGGACCTCGCGGCTCACCTCCGGTGTCTTCATGGCCGTGGTCGGTCTCGGCATGGGCTGCCTGATGCAGATCACCATGCTGGTCGCGCAGAACAGCGTCGAGATGAAGGACATGGGCGTCGCGTCCTCCTCCACCACCCTGTTCCGTACCCTCGGCTCCTCCTTCGGTGTCGCCATCATGGGCGCACTGTTCAACCACCGGGTCCAGGACGTCATGGCCGAGCGGGGCGGAACGCTCGGCTCCAAGGTGACCGAGCAGTCCGCACAGCTGGACGCGAAGAGCTTGGAGAAGCTGCCGGCCGCGGTGCGCGAGGCGTACCAGGTCGCGGTGTCGGCGGGCACGCACTCGGCGTTCCTGCTCGGCGCGATCGTCGCCGTGGTCGCGCTGGTGGCGGCGGTGTTCGTCAAGGAGGTGCCGCTGAAGGGAGCGGGACCCCAGAAGTCGGCGGACGACGCGGCGCCGGCTCCGCTGGTCGAGGTCTGAGCCGGCCCTGCTGAACCGAAGGCCCCCGGATGGTGTCCGCCCCGGGGGCCTTCTCCGTGTGCGCTCGCGAGGGCGATGTCAGTGCCGCGTGCCACCATCGGCCTCATGGACAAAGTGCGGCAGATCCGGCTCGCCAAGGACGCCATGGACCGGGACTGGGCCGACCCGGAGCTGGACCTCGGCGCGGTCGCCGCGCATGCCGGGTACTCGCGGTACCACTTCCTGCGGGCCTTCAAGGAGGCGTACGGCGAGACGCCCGGGCAGTACCTCACGCACCGGCGGATCGAGCGGGCCGAGGAGATGCTGCGGGCCGCCGATCTGAGCGTCACCGAGATCTGCCACCTGGTCGGCTTCAGCAGCCTCGGCACCTTCTCCGCCCGCTTCAAGACACGGACGGGACTCACCCCGAGCGAGTACCGCAGCAAGAACGTGGGCCGCGGGGCCGCCCTGATCCCCGGGTGCTACGCCATGCTCTGGGCCGGCGGCTTTCCCCCAGCGAGAGCCGCGAAAAGCACCGCAACTTTGAAGAAGCGGCCCGACCCCGCCGCTGCCTACGGTGACAAGGAAGAACCCCCGGACGACAGGAGAGCGGAGCCATGATCCAGGGACTGGGCATCGCCACCGTATGGACCTTCGACCAGCAACGCACCAAGGCCTTCTTCACCGAGAAGCTGGACTTCGAGGTGCGCAGCGAGGTCTCGATGGGCGAGATGACGTGGGTCACCGTCGGCGCCAAGGAGCAGGAGGGCGTCGAGCTGGCCCTGATGAGTCTCGACGGCCCCGGGCTGGACCCCGAGTCCGCCGAGGCGCTGCGGAAGCTCGTCGGCAAGGGCGTGATGGGCGCGGGAGCGTTCCGGACCGACGACTGCCGCGGTGACTACGAGACCTTCCGGGCGCGCGGGGTGGAGTTCATCCAGGAGCCGCAGGAGCGGCCGTACGGCATCGAGGCGATCTTCCGCGACGACAGCGGCAACTGGTACTCGCTGACCCAGCGCAGCGAAGAGCTGGACTTCTCCAAGGACTGGGCGTGACGGAGGACGTGGCCGAGGCCGACCACACGGCCGTACGGGTCGCCCTCTGGCGGGCCCTGCACGTGCGCGCCGATCCGCCGCCGCACGTCCTGGAGGACGAGATCGGGCTGCGGCTCGCCGGCCCGGAGGACGGGTGGCGCGAGCGGCCCGACATGGACGTGGCCGCCACGCGCCGCACCCGGGCGTCGATCGTGGCCCGGACCCGGTATGTGGAGGACCTCGTCGTCCAGCGGGGAGTTGACCAGTACGTCGTCCTCGGCGCCGGTCTCGACACGTTCGCCCAGCGCAGAGGACCGGAGCTCGCCGCCGAGCGCGGGCTGCGGGTCTTCGAGGTCGACCGGCCGGGACCGCAGGCCTGGAAGCGACGGCGGCTGGAGAGGCTCGGCTTCGGTGTCCCCGAGTGGCTGCGGCTCGTGCCGGTCGACTTCGAGGGGGACTGGTGGGGCCGCCTGGCCGAGGCCGGGTTCGATCCCGGGCGCCCCGCGGTGGTGGCCTCCACGGGCGTCACCATGTACCTCACCCGGGAGGCGAACGCCGCCACGTTCCGCCTGGTCGCCGCGCTCGCACCGGGGTCCACGCTGGTCACGACCTTTCTGCGGCCACCGGAGGACGTCGAGCCGGATCAGAGGCCACAGCTGGAGGCCGCGGTGCGGGGAGCGAAGGCGGCCGGGACGCCGTTCCTCAGCTTCTTCAGGCCCGCCGAGATCGTGGCCCTGGCCCGCGAGTCGGGCTTCCGGGAGGCCGGGCATGTTCCGGCGGAGGAGCTGGACCAGCGGTACTTCAGGGGGAGAACGGACGGCGTACGACCGTCCAGGGGAGAGGAGCTGATGCTGGCACGCACCTGAGAAATGCCACCCGAAGGGGCCCCGCAGCCGGCAGGTCACGGCAGCATCGGATAGCTCCCGGTGGCCGTGGGCGCATGCTCCGGCAGCCACAGCACCGCCACCGCGCCCTCCGCGTGCACCCCGTCGGGAGCCCCCGCCGGCCGCACGTTGCGGAAGGTCAGCCGCGCCCCCAGCACCCGCGCCTGACCGGCCGCGATGGTCAGACCGAGCCCGTGGCCGTGGCCCGCGCGGTCCGCGCTGCCCGTGCGGAAGCGGCTCGGGCCGTCGGCGAGGAGGTCCTCGGGGAAGCCGGGGCCGTGGTCCCGGACCCGGATGACGCGGCCCTCGACGGTGACCTGGACGGGCGGTTTGCCGTGCCGGGCGGCGTTGGCGAGGAGGTTGATCAGCACGCGTTCCAGGCGGCGCGGATCGGTCGTGACCTCCGACTCGTGCACCACGCGGACCTCGATCTCCGGGTCCTTGGCCGCCACCCGGCGGGTGACGAACTCGCCGAGCAGGATGTCCTGGAGCTCCGCCCGCTCGTTGGCTCCGTCGAGCCGGGCCACCTCCAGGACGTCCTCGACGAGGGTGCGCATGGCCTTCGCGCGGTCCAGGACCAGTTCCGTGGGCCGGCCGGGAGGCAGCAGTTCCGCCGCCGTCAGCAGACCCGTCACCGGTGTCCGCAGCTCGTGCGCGATGTCCGCGGTGACCCGCCGCTCCGCCTCCAGCCGCTGCTGGAGCGCGTCCGCCATGGCGTCCACGGCACTCGCGAGGTCGTCGGTCTCGTCCCGTACGACCCCGCCGATCGCGTCCCGCACCCGGACGTCCGTCTCGCCCTTGGCCATCTGGTTCGCCGCGGTCGCCGCCTTTCGCAGCCTTCGCGACAACTGCCCCCCGATGAGCACGCCGAGCGCGCTGCCGCCGAGGACCACCGCGATGGAGCCGATCACCAGGGCCTGGTCGAGGTCCTTGAGGATGTCGGTGCTGCGGTCGGTGAACCCGGTGTGCAGCGACAGCACATGCCCGCCCTTGACCGGGACCGCGGCCCAGATGTCCGGGCCCCGGTCGGGCCGGTCGGAGACGTACGTCGCCCGGCGGCCCTCCTCGACCTTCTCGCGCAGCGGGGGCGGCAGATGAAGGTCGTCGACCGCGATGCTGGGGAAGTTCGGCTTGCCTGTCAGTTCGTAGTTGCGCTGGGCGATCCGGATCCGCTCGTCCGCGAGGTCACGGGCGTTGTCCAGCATCGAGACGCGGGCCGCGTTGTGCACGACCAGGCTCAGCGCGACGGCCACGAGCGCGCCGACCAGCGCGATGGCCGCGCTGAGCTTCCATCTCAGCCCCGTCCGCACCACCACGCGCTCCATCACCGGGCCCCGCAGGATCCCCCGCATGCTCCAGGTCCCCCTGCTCAGGCTTTCAACTTGTAGCCGAACCCACGGACCGTCTCGATCCGGTCCTGGCCGATCTTGGTGCGCAGTCGCTGCACATGGACGTCGACGACCCGGGTGTCACCGCCCCAGCCGTAGTCCCACACTCGCTCAAGGAGCTTGTCCCGGGACAGGACCGTGCCCGGCGCGGAGGAGAACTCGAGCAGCAGCCGCATCTCGGTCGGGGTGAGCGCCACCGGCTGCCCGGCCTTGCGCACCTCCATTCCCTCGGTGTCGATCTCCAGCTCGCCGAAGGTCAGCACACCCCCGGCGGCCGCGTCCGCGCTCTCCTCGCCCCGGTCGCTCCCGCCCGCGTGCCCGAAGCGGCGCAGCACGGCACGGATCCGGGCGACCAGGACGGCCCCGTCGAACGGCTTGGTCACGTAGTCGTCGGCGCCGGCCTCCAGACCGAGCACCACGTCGATCGAGTCGGCGCGCGCCGACAGCATGATCACCGGCACGGTGGACTCGTCGCGGATACGGCGGCACAGGCTGACCCCGTCCAGGCCCGGGACCATGACGTCCAGCAGGGCGATGTCGGGACGGTCCGCCCGGAACGCCTCCAGGCCCGACAGGCCGTCGGGCATGGCGGTGACCGCGAAGCCGTCCCGCTCCAGGGCGAGTTGGGTGGCCTCGCGGATGACGTCGTCGTCCTCGACGAACAGCACGTGGGTCTGGTCTGCCATCCGGGTGCTCTCACTCTTCGGGGTCGATGCGGTCACTGGGGGATCGTTCCGGGAGGCCCGATCGGTTCAGCTGCCGGGCGTCGGCGTCGGATCCGTGCCGACGACGTCGCTGTAGTCGCTGTGCGTCCGGTACACCGCGGCGAACCTCCCCGAGACCCAGCGGTACGTGATCACGTTCTCGCCGGACGGGTCCGACACCGGGTCGCCCTTCTCGTACACCTGCTTGGTCACCACCAGGTCGCCGCGGTCGATCTCGGCGTAGACCGGAGGTTCCTCGGTCTGGAAGACATTCTGGTAAGAACCGTCTTCCTCGCGGTACACGTACGAGCCGACGCCCACCAGATCCGCACAGGTCACGACGTTGACGACGACGTCGTCGGCCGAGCCGCCGGTCAGGTCGCCGTAGAACAGGTCGACCGGGTACTGGTCGGTGCCGCAGGGCTCCAGATCGCGCTTGACCGCCTCGGAGACCTTCGGGTCCGACTGGAGGAGAGCGACCGCGCCCTTGCGGTCCAGGCGCGGGGAGGCCTGGGCGGACCGCATGACGGACGGCAGGGGTGAGGGTGAGGCACCGTCCTCCGCGACCGCGTGCGCCGGACCCTCGTCACGGGTGCCGGTGCCGCCGGTGGCGCAGGCGGAGACGAAAAGGGCGAGGGCGGCCAGCACGGCCACCGCCGTGCTCGCCGCCTGGAAGATCCCCCGGACCGGAGCGTGGTCCGGCCGGGTGGGCCCGGTTTCGGTCAGGCCGCCGCGCAACGCTCCCGCTCCTCACGCTCCAGCGCGCGTGCGTCCAGGTCGCGGGCCTCCAGCTCCTCGCGGAGCCGGGCGAGCGCCCGGTGCAGCGTGCTCTTGACCGTACCGGCCGACATGCCGAGGGCGGCGGCCGTCTCCTCCGTGGACATCTGCTCCCAGTGTCGCAGCACCACGACGCTGCGCTGCTTGGGGGCGAGCACCTTCATGACGTCCATCAGCAGGGCGCGGTCCGCGTGCTGCTCGGTGGAGTCGTCGACCGAGGCGTCCGGGAGCTGCTCGGTCGGGACCTCCTCCAGCTTCCGCGCCCGCCACCACTCCGTGCGGGTGTTGATCATCACCCGGCGCAGATAGGCGTCCGCGAGCCGCTTGTCCTCGATGGTCTCCCAACGGCCGTACGTCCGTACGAGCGCCGTCTGGAGCAGGTCCTGCGCGTCGACCGGGTCCGGGACCAGCCGGCGTGCGCTGCGCAGCAGCGCGTCCTGCCGGGTGCGAACGTACTCCTCGAACTCGAGCACCTCTCCCTGCGCCATGCCGACCGCCTCCTGATCCCCGTTTCCGGCAGTCCCTGCCGGTTCTCATCACGTGTGCTGCCGCCTGGTGTGCGGCATGGCAATGAAGCTACGGAGCTGTTGTCACGGGGCTGTGCGAAGCAGCACGCGGCTGGCAATCGGCTGTCCGTCGGTTGTGTAACGGAAGCCGAAAACGGGTAAACCGGCGCGGCTATTCACGTTGATTCGAGGGTATTTGCCCGTTTGCTTCGTCACGGGCTATGTCAACGGCAGCCGATACAAACCACCCGGGAGGGGCTCGACGAGTCCGTCCGCGACCAGACCGTCCAGCGCCCGCGCCCGCTGCACCGGCTCGTGCCACACCCGGTCGAGCACCGTCTGCGGGACGGGCGCGTGAGCTTCCCGCAGCACGGCGAGCAGCTTGCCGCGCACCTGACGGTCGGTACCCGCGTACGTCTGCCCGCGCCGCGGCGGGCCGTCGTGCTCGGGCTTTCCAGCGAGCCGCCAGGCGCACTGGGCGGCGATCGGACAGCGCTGACAGGACTCGTTCTTGGCCGTGCAGACGAGCGCGCCGAGCTCCATGGAGGCGGCGGCCCAGCGCGCGGCGGTGCTCTCGTCCTGAGGCAGCAGCGCGCGGGCGAGCTTGCGCTCGGCGGCGGTGGTGGCGTTCGGCGGGTACCGCACACCGGTCACCGCCCGCGCGAACACCCGCCGCACATTGGTGTCCAGCACGGCATGCCGCTGCCCGTACGCGAAGGAGGCGACGGCGGCCGCCGTGTACTCGCCGATCCCGGGCAGCGCGAGCAACTGGGCGTGGTCCGTCGGTACATCACCGCCGTGCCGTTCCGTTATGGCGACCGCGGCGCCGTGCAGCCGCAGCGCCCGGCGCGGATAACCGAGCCGGCCCCAGGCGCGCACCGCCTCACCGGGCGCCTCCGCGGCCAGATCGGCGGGCCGGGGCCACCGTGCGAGCCACTGCTCGTAGACCGGCAGCACCCGGCTCACGGGCGTCTGCTGGAGCATGAACTCACTGACCATCACCCCCCACGGGCCGGCCTCGGGCCGCCGCCACGGCAGATCCCGGGCGTGCTCGTCGAACCAGTCGATGACAGGGGAGTGCAGGCCGGCTCCGCCGGGGGCGTCGGTGATGCCGTCGGCGGGGCTGCCGTGCGGGGACTCGGGCTGGGGCTGGGGCTTCGTGGGCACAGTCATGGCCTTCCGATCCTGCCATGGCCGGGGGCCGGTGCGGGCGGTCCGCCACCCCCGGGGGGACACCGGACCTCTGACGGTGGACGGCGGTAAGGACCGCCCCTCCGAGCCCCGCCACGGTCCGGAGCCGGACCCGCACCGGAAGCGGTGTGAGGGGAGCGGCGAGCAACTCGTGGCGTGAGCGGCGGAGTCGGAAGGCAGTCGTGGCCAGAGGTGCAAGGGACGCGTGGGTGTCGTCCGTGCGGCCGGTGATGTCCCGGTGGATCCCGGCGGACTCGAAGTCCGTGGTCACGGACCGTAGGCGACAGGCCGATACGGTCACGCCCCGTGATCGTCACGTGTCAGTTTCCGGAATGATGATCCTGAAAAGTTGTGTCGCCGGGCGGCGGGTGAGGACGGCGAACTCGCCGATCTCTCGTACAGTTTGCGCCGTGGGATCTCTGCGCAATCCGGTCGGGCCGCTTCCCTCCTCCATCTACTGGCGACGGAGGGCCGTCATGCTGTCCGTCCTCGGCGTGCTGGCGCTGCTGATCGCGTGGATCGTCAGCTCCGGCGGCGGAGGCGGAAAGAACGGCGCGGACGGGCCCAACGACAAGAATCCCTCCCCCTCGACGATCACCCCCGGGCCGTCCGGTTCCGGGCCCGCGATCAGTCAAGCCCCCGGCGGCCGCGACGAGTCGACGACCGGCGGGGGCGCGGGATCGGGCACTGGTTCCAGCGCCGGCGCCGGTGCCGGAACTGGGGGCGGCTCGGGTGTCGGTGGTGAGGCCGGCACGGCTGGTTCCGCCGGGGCTGCCGGGGCCGGCAGCGCCGGGGGCGGCGGTACGGGCACCGGGGTCGGGCAGGGCGACACCCTTCCGGCCGGTTCCCCGCTGCCCAACTGCACCGCCGGTGCGGTGAGGTTGAGCGTGCGCAGTCTGCACAACGCCTACGACCCCGGCCAGACGCCCACGCTGCTGCTGACCGCGACGAACTCCTCCGGCACTGACTGCAAGGTCGATCTCGGGCCCAAGAACGCGGTGTTGACGATCACTCAGGCCGATGCGGACGACGCGTACTGGTCGTCCGCCGACTGCCCCAAGACCGCGGGGAACCTGGTCTACCGGGCTCCGGCCGGGAGCAGCATCACGTACACCGTGAAGTGGGACCGCAAGCCGAGCGCTCCGCAGTGCGCGACGCCTCCCGCGGGGTCGGCGGGTTCCGGGACCTACCTGGTGGAGGTCAAGACGCCCGGGTATGCCACCGCGCAGACTTCGTTCGTGCTGGAGAACGACTGAACGACCGTCCGCGGCACCCGCTCGGGGCGGAGCCGCGGATGGACACAGCCCCCGCCCCGGAAGGGGCGCTAGACGTACCGTTCCAGGATTGAGCTCTCCGCCAGGCGGGACAGGCCCTCCCTGACGCTCCTCGCCCTGGCCTCGCCGACTCCGTCCACCGTCTGGAGGTCGTCGACGCTGGCCGCCAGCAGCTTCTGGAGACCGCCGAAGTGCTCCACAAGGCGGTCGATGATCGCGCCGGGCAGGCGGGGAACCTTGGCCAGAAGGCGGAAGCCTCGGGGAGAGACGCCCGAGTCGATCGCCTCTGGAGAGCCGGTGTAGCCCAGGGCGCGGGCCACGGTGGGCAGTTCGAGGAGCTCGGCGTGGGTCAGGGCGTCCAGTTCGGACAGCGCCTCCTCGACCGTGCGGGAGCGCTTCGCGGTGGGCTCGGGGACGTAGTCCCGGACCACCAGTTCGCGTTCCGGCTCCACGCCCGCGATCAACTCGTCGAGCTGGAGGGCCAGAAGGCGTCCGTCCGTGCCGAGTTCGACCACGTACTCGGCGATCTCGGTCGCGATACGGCGGACCATCTCCAGGCGCTGGGCCACGGCCGAGACGTCCCGGACCGTCACGAGGTCCTCGATCTCCAGCGCGGAGAGCGTGCCCGCGACCTCGTCCAGGCGCAGCTTGTAGCGCTCCAGGGTCGCAAGAGCCTGGTTCGCGCGGGACAGGATCGCCGCCGAGTCCTCCAGGACGCGGCGCTGCCCGTCGACGTACAGCGCGATGAGGCGCATCGACTGGGAGACCGAGACGACCGGGAAGCCGACCTGCTTGCTCACCCGGTCCGCGGTGCGGTGCCTGGTGCCCGTCTCCTCCGTCGGGATCGTCGCGTCGGGTACGAACTGCACGCCCGCCCGCAGGATCTTCGACAGGTCGGACGAGAGCACGATGCCGCCGTCCAGCTTGCACAGCTCACGCAGGCGCGTGGCCGCGAACTCGACGTCCAGGACGAAACCGCCCGTGCACATCGTCTCCACCGTCTTGTCGAAGCCGAGCACGATGAGTCCGCCGGTGTTCCCGCGCAGCACCCGCTCGAGGCCGTCGCGCAGGGGGGTGCCGGGGGCCACAGCGCTCAGGGAGGCGCGCATCAGGCCATCGGAACCGGCACTCCCACCGGACTTTCCGGGAGCTGCTGCCCGGTCGTTGGCTGCCACTGCTCTCCTCCGGTCGCGGGGTCTTGGGCGCTCCCGTGTCGCACATTCGGTTCGTACGGACGGGCGAGACCAGGGCAAAGTCTACCGGCGGTCCTCCGCGTCCTGTGGGGCCTCTCGCCGACGGGAGCGCGGAAGGACCCTCAGGGCGTCCCCTATGTCCGCGACTTCCATCACCTTCATGCCGGCCGGGATCTTGCCCGGATCGCCCGGTACGAGCGCATGGGTGAAGCCCAGACGGTGTGCCTCGGAGAGCCTGCGCTGGACGCCCGTGACCCGTCTGACCTCGCCCGCGAGGCCCACTTCGCCGATCGCGACGAGGTTCTTGGGCAGCGGGGTGTCGCTGGCCGCGGACGCCAGGGCGAGGGCGATCGCCAGGTCCGCGGCGGGTTCCGAAAGCTTTACCCCGCCGACCGTCGCGGAGTAGATGTCCCGCTTGCCGAGCGCGCTGATCCGGCCGCGCTGCTCCAGGACGGCGAGCATCATCGAGACGCGGGAGGTCTCCAGACCCGAGGTGGTGCGCCGGGGCGAGGGGATCTGCGAGTCGACGGTGAGCGCCTGGACCTCCGCCACCAGGGGACGGCGGCCCTCCAGGGTGACGGTGAGACAGGTACCGGGGACCGGTTCGTCACGACGTGTCAGGAAAAGTCCGCTCGGGTCGGCGAGGCCCGTAATGCCCTCGTCGTGCAGCTCGAAGCAGCCGACCTCGTCGGTGGCGCCGTAGCGGTTCTTGACGCCCCGTACGAGCCGGAGGCGCGCGTGCCGGTCGCCCTCGAAGCTCAGGACCACGTCCACGAGGTGCTCCAGCAGACGCGGTCCGGCGATCGCGCCGTCCTTGGTGACATGGCCCACAAGGAGGGTCGACATCCCGCGTTCCTTGGAGGCGCGGATCAGCGCCCCGGCCACCTCGCGCACCTGGGCCATGCCGCCGGGGGCGCCGTCGATCTCGGGGGAGGCGACCGTCTGCACCGAGTCGAGGATCAGCAGGGACGGCTTCACCGCGTCCAGGTGTCCGAGGACGGCGGACAGGTCGGTCTCGGCGGCGAGATAGAGGTGGTCGTCGATCGCGCGGATGCGGTCGGCGCGCATCCGGACCTGGCTGGCGGACTCCTCGCCGGTCACATAGAGCGTGCGGTGCTCGTCGCTCGCCGCCTTGGCCGCCACGTCCAGCAGCAGCGTGGACTTGCCGACGCCGGGCTCGCCCGCGAGGAGCACCACCGCGCCGGGCACGAGGCCGCCACCGAGGACCCGGTCCAGCTCGGGCACGCCGGTGGAGCGGGCGGTGGCCTGGCGGCCGTCGACCTGGCCGATGGGCACGGCGGAGGTGGTGACGCGGCCGGGGGTGGTCGTACGCACCGCGGGCGCGCCGTACTCCTCGATCGTCCCCCAGGCCTGGCACTCGGGGCAGCGGCCGAGCCACTTGGCCGTCTGCCAGCCGCACTCGGTGCAGCGGTAGGACGGACGCTCCTTGGCGGTCTTCGTACGGGTGGCCATGCACGAACCGTAACCGCCGCCACTGACAACACGGCCGCCGCCTGCCGGACGGCATGCGCTCCGGCAACGGGGCCGTCCCGTGCGCCGGCACGCGAATCGGCCACGTCCTGACGGGAACGAGCCACCGAATCGGGGGTTCCTGTCCCCTATTGAGGGATCGTTTCACCCGTACGGAGTAAATGTGCTCAAGGCGCAGGAAGAGGCCATGTTTCGCCCCCTACGGTCCACGGATGATGAGCAGCAGTCCGGAGACCTCGACCCGCACCACCGGCGCGCACCGGGCGCAACGGCAGGAGCGCGACCGCGCTGCGGCGCGCACGCTGGCGCAGCGGCCGCCCGCGCGCTACGAGCCGTACCTCGACGGCCTGTTCACCTACTGCATGTCCGTGCTGTGCGACCACGACGCGGCGACCGCCGCCCTCGGTGACGTCCTCGCGCTCGCCGAGAGGCGCGGCGGCCCGGACGCGCCCGGCGACCGCAGGGCCTGGCTGTACGCGCTGGCCCGCTGGGCCTGTCTGCGCAAGCTGGCCGAGGCCAAGCAGAAACGTCAGGCCACGCACGCGGCAGGGCGTCACGGAGCCTCCAAGGAGCACGCCGGGCCCCCGGTCGCGGAGGCCGTCCTGGAGGCGCGGCGTCGCGAACTCTCCCTGCTGGCCTGGCCGGAGGCGGCCGGTACGACCCCCGAGCAGCGCGAGGCGCTCGAACTCGCCGTGCGCCACCATCTAGCCGCCCACGAGGTCGCCGCCGTCCTCGGCATGGACCTCGCCGGCGCCCGCGAACTGCTCGCCTCCGCCGCCTGCGAGGTCGAGCGCACGCGCGCCGCCCTCGCCGTCGTCGAGATCGGTGGCTGTCCGAGCGTGGCGCGGCTCACCGGCGACAACCAGTTCGTGCTCAGCTCCGCCCTGCGCCGCGAACTCGTGCGCCATGTCGACGACTGCCCGCGCTGCCGCCGCAGCGCCGAGCGCGCGACCCCCGGCCGCTGGCCCGGTGCCATGATCACGCCCGCCGAGCTGCCCGTGCTCGAAGCGCCGCGCGCGGTCCTGTGCACGGCGCCGACGCACCCGGCACGCGCGCGTGGAGCCGCCGTGCCCCGCTTCGACCGGCGCGGCTTCCCGATGGACCCCAAGGACCGGGCCGCGCGCCGCGACCGGCTGCGCGCGCGTGCCGTCACCACGACCGTCGTCGCCACCGTCGTCGCCGCCCCCGTGCTCGCCCTGTGGGCCGCCTACCGGGGCGGCCCCGGCGAGGGGGTCGACGGCCACTCCGCCAGCGCGAGCGAGGCGCACGGCCCCGACAGCCTCGACGGCGTGGCGGCGAGCGGCGGCTACCAGAACGCGGGCAACGCGAGCACGACACCCGGCGACCGTTTCGCCAAGGACGGCCGGCCCGACGTCTCCGTGGAGGTCGTCAGCGTCGCGGGCGCCGGCAAGAAGGGCGCCGGACACCTGGGGGTGGGCGCCGGCAACGACGGCGACACCACACTGATCACCCTCACCGCGACCGGCGACGCCCCGGTCCGCTGGTCGGCCACCACGGGCGCCTCCTGGCTCTACCTGAGCCAGTCCTCGGGAGCCCTGAAGCCCGGAGAGTCGCTGACGATCAAGGTGTACGTCGACCACCTGCGCGAGCCGTCCGGGCCCTGGAGCGCGCGCGTGGCGGTCGCACCGGCAGGCGCCGTGGTCACGATCCAGGGCTACGGCACGGCGCCCGCACCGTCCGGCCCCGGCGAGCCGACGACGCCCCCGTCCAGCCCCAGCCCCACGGCCTCGGCCCCCTCGGATCCCCCTCCGAGCGACCCGCCGCCCTCGTCCCCCTCGCCGACCCCGCCGGACCCCACCCCGACGGCCTCGGCGAGCACCACGCCCCCACCGACGGACAGCGAGGCCCCGAGCCCGTCCGCTTCGTAGCGGACGCGGCCGCGGAACCGGGGTGGTGACCGGCGTGCCGTGGCCGTCGGGGCCGTCGGGGCGGGTTCCGGTGGTCGCCGATTCCCACCGCTCAGGCGGTCGGGTCCGCCGGATGCGGTGCCAGCAGGGGCAGTTGGGAGGCCAGGCGCTGCTCGCAGAGCTCGACCAGACGGTCGTAGCCCGCCTTGCCCATCAGCTCGACCAGCTCGGGGCGGTAGGAGACGTACACCGGGTCGCCGGCGCCGTGTGCCGAGGTCGCCGACGTGCACCACCAGTGCAGGTCGTGGCCGCCCGGACCCCAGCCGCGCCGGTCGTACTCGCCGATCGACACCTGGAGCACGCGCGTGTCGTCGGGCCGGTCGATCCAGTCGTACGTCCGGCGCACCGGCAGCTGCCAGCAGACGTCCGGCTTGGTCTCCAGCGGCTCGCGGCCCTCCCGCAGCGCCAGGATGTGCAGCGAGCAGCCCTGGCCGCCCGCGAAGCCGGGCCGGTTCTGGAAGATGCAGGAGCCCTGGAAGGGCCGGGTCTGCCGGTCGCCGTCCTCGTCCTCGGAGATCCAGCCGTTCTCCGTGCCCTCGGCGTGGTGCTGCCAGATGTCCGGAGTGAGTCGCGCCACATTGTCGGCGACCCGCTGTTCGTCGTCCTCGTCCGAGAAGTGCGCACCCAGCGTGCAGCACCCGTCGTCCGCCCGGCCCGCCTGGATGCCCTGGCAGCCGCTGCCGAAGATGCAGTTCCACCGAGAGGTGAGCCATGTCAGATCGCAGCGGAAGACCTGCTCGTCGTCCGCCGGATCCGGGAACTCCACCCACGCGCGCGCGAAGTCGAGCCCCTTCTCGTCGGCCTTCAGAGCCTTCATGGCCTTCCGCGCCTGCTTCGCCGGCTTCACCCGCGAAG
The DNA here is from genome assembly GCF_049739545.1 of Streptomyces sp. SLBN-8D4. Classification (NCBI taxonomy): domain Bacteria; kingdom Bacillati; phylum Actinomycetota; class Actinomycetes; order Kitasatosporales; family Streptomycetaceae; genus Streptomyces; species Streptomyces sp. SLBN-8D4. Next base: position 4,321,662 of record NZ_JBMGQC010000001.1, on the reverse strand, counting down.
GACCGTCGGCAGATACGGCCGTTTTGTCGTCCTTCACCTTTTTCGTCTTTGGCACGCGTCCAGGGTAAGTCGCCCGAGGCCCCTCCGGAGCCAGTGGAACGACCGGCGGGCAGTAGCGTTCCCTACATGAGACTCGGTGTCCTCGACGTGGGATCGAACACGGTGCATCTGCTGGTGGTGGACGCGCACCCCGGCGCCCGCCCCCTGCCCGCGCATTCGCACAAGGCGGAACTGCGCCTGGCCCAACTCCTCGACGACGCCGGGGCGATAGGTCCCGAAGGCGTCGAGAAACTGGTCTCGGTCGTCAAGGACGCACTCCAGGCCGCCGAGGACAAGGGCGTCGAGGACCTGCTCCCGTTCGCCACCTCCGCCGTCCGCGAGGCCAGCAACGCCGACGACGTCCTCGCGCGCGTGCACGCCGAGACCGGCGTCGAGCTCCAGGTCCTCACCGGCGCCGAGGAGGCCCGTCTCACCTTCCTCGCCGCCCGCCGCTGGTTCGGCTGGTCGGCGGGCAAGCTCCTGGTCCTCGACATCGGCGGCGGCTCCCTGGAGATCGCCTACGGCATCGACGAGGAACCGGACACCGCCGTGTCCCTGCCCCTGGGCGCGGGCCGTCTCACGGCGGGCTGGCTCCCCGGGGACCCCCCGACCCCGGACGCCATCCGGGCCCTGCGACGGCACGTGCGGGCCCAGATCGCCCGTACGGTCGGCGAGTTCGCCCGCTTCGGCGCCCCCGACCACGTGGTCGCCACCTCCAAGACCTTCAAGCAGCTGGCCCGCCTGGCCGGTGCGGCCCGCTCCGTCGAGGGCCTCTACGTCCAGCGCGAACTGAAGCGCGAGTCCCTGGAGGCCTGGGTCCCTAGGCTGGCCGGCATGACGACGGCCCAGCGGGCGGAACTCCCGGGCGTCTCCGAGGGCCGGGCGAACCAGCTCCTGGCGGGCGCCCTGGTGGCCGAGGGGGCGCTGGACCTGTTCGGTGTGGAAACGGTCGACATCTGCCCGTGGGCCCTCAGAGAGGGCGTGATCCTGCGCCGACTTGACCACATGGGATCAGTGGGGGGCATTTAGGGGCGCGGGGAACCACGCGAGCAACCACGACAGCACCGCACACGCCCCCGTGGCAAACACCACAACGGCGAACAGGCGCCCCACACCCACCCCGGCGAACCCTTTAGGCTGACCTCCGTGGCAGAACCAGTCGTACGGATCCCGGATGCGAAGGTCGCCCTCTCGACGGCCTCCGTCTACCCGGAGTCGACGGCGACGGCCTTCGAGATCGCCGCGCGCCTCGGATACGACGGCGTCGAGGTCATGGTGTGGACCGACCCGGTCAGCCAGGACATCGAGGCCCTGCGCCGCCTCTCCGACTACCACGGCATCCCCATACTCGCCGTGCACGCCCCCTGCCTGCTCATCACGCAGCGCGTGTGGTCCACGGACCCCTGGGTCAAGCTCCAGCGCGCCCGGGCGGCCGCCGAGAAGCTGGGCGCGAGCACCGTCGTCGTCCACCCGCCCTTTCGCTGGCAGCGCCAGTACGCCCGGGACTTCGTCAGCGGGATCTGGCGGATGGCGAACGAGACGGACGTACGGTTCGCCGTCGAGAACATGTACCCCTGGCGCTACCGCGACCGCGAGATGCTCGCCTACGCCCCCGACTGGGACGTCACCAAGGACGACTACCGGCACTTCACGATCGACCTCAGCCACGCGGCGACGTCCCGGACCGACGCGATGCAGATGGTCGACCGGATGGGCGACCGCCTCGGCCACGTCCACCTCGCCGACGGCAAGGGTTCCGCGAAGGACGAGCACCTCGTGCCCGGCCGCGGCAACCAGCCCTGTGCCGAGCTCCTGGAGCGCCTCGCGCTGAGCGGCTTCGACGGCCATGTCGTCATCGAGGTCAACACCCGTCGTGCGATGTCCGGCGCCGAACGTGAGGCCGACCTCGCCGAGGCCCTGGCCTTCACCCGCCTCCATCTGGCCTCGGCGGTGCGGGTGCCCCGGCGGTGAGCAGCGACCCCACCCCGGCGGTGAGCAACAGTGATCCCGCCCCGGCTGTGAGCGACGTCACCGCCCGGAAGCGCGGCCGACCCCGTCGTACGGAATCCGACGCGGCCGGCACCCGGGACCGGATCCTCGGCGCGGCCCGTGAGGAGTTCTCCGAGCGGGGCTACGAGAAGACGTCCGTGCGCGGGATCGCCAAGGCCGCCGGGGTCGACTCGGCCCTGGTCCACCACTACTTCGGCACCAAGGAACAGGTCTTCGAGGCGGCCGTGGAGGTCGCCGCCGCGCCCGCGCTGAGCGCGCCCGCCGCGCTCGCCGAGGGTCCTGTGGAGGACGTCGGAGAGCGCCTCACCCGCTTCATCTTCGGCGTCTGGGAGAACCCCGCGACGCGTCTGCCGCTCCTGGCGATCGTCCGTTCCGCGGTGAACAACGAGACCGCGGCCGCCGTCTTCCGCCGGCTCGTCGCCGCCCAGCTGCTGCGCCGCGTCGCCGACCAGCTGGACCTGCCGGACGCGGAGCTGCGGGTCGAACTGGCGGCCGCGCAGCTCGTGGGGACGGCCATGATGCGGTACGTGATCAAGGTGGAGCCGCTGGCGTCGTCGGACATCGAGCAGATCATCGCGCGGGTCGCCCCGGTGGTGCAGGGCCATCTGACCGGTCCCTGACTCCGAGACGGGCGTCCCGCATTCCGGACACCCTGTCCCGACCCCTGGATGACCGGCGTACGCTCGTCAGCAGTCAGAAGTCTGATACGACCGTCTCCGAAGTCTCTGACGACCGTCTCTGAAGGAGCGAGCGACGATGCCCGAGCTGAGGTCCCGCACAGTCACCCACGGCCGCAACATGGCGGGCGCACGCGCCCTTATGCGCGCCTCCGGTGTACCCGGTGCGGACATCGGCCGCAAGCCGATCATCGCGGTCGCCAACTCCTTCACGGAGTTCGTGCCGGGCCACACCCACCTGCAGCCGGTCGGCCGGATCGTCTCCGAGGCGATCGTCGCGGCCGGCGGCATCCCGCGCGAGTTCAACACCATCGCCGTCGACGACGGCATCGCGATGGGCCACGGCGGCATGCTGTACTCCCTGCCCTCCCGCGACCTGATCGCCGACTCGGTCGAGTACATGGTCGAGGCCCACTGCGCCGACGCCCTGATCTGCATCTCGAACTGCGACAAGATCACCCCGGGCATGCTCAACGCGGCCCTGCGCCTGAACATCCCCACGGTCTTCGTCTCCGGCGGCCCGATGGAGTCCGGCCGCGCGACCCTCGTGGACGGCACCGTGCGCACGCTCGACCTGGTCGACGCGATGTCCGAGGCCGTGAACGAGAAGATCTCGGACGCGGACATGCTCCGTATCGAGGAGAACGCCTGTCCGACCTGCGGCAGCTGTTCCGGCATGTTCACGGCCAACTCGATGAACTGCCTGACGGAGGCCATCGGCCTCTCGCTCCCCGGCAACGGCTCGGTCCTGGCCACGCACACGGCCCGCAAGCAGCTGTACGTCGACGCGGCCGACACCGTCATGGACATCACCCGCCGCTACTACGAGCAGGACGACGAGACGGTCCTGCCGCGCAACGTCGCCACCTTCGCGGCCTTCGAGAACGCCATGGCCCTCGACATCGCCATGGGCGGCTCCACCAACACGATCCTGCACCTGCTGGCCGCGGCCCAGGAGGCGGAGGTCCCCTTCGGTCTCGCCGAGATCGACGCGGTCTCCCGCCGCGTCCCCTGCCTCGCGAAGGTCGCCCCGAACGTGGCGAAGAACCGCACGTACTACATGGAGGACGTGCACCGCGCCGGCGGCATCCCCGCCCTCCTCGGCGAACTGCACCGCGCCGGCCTGCTCAACGAGGACGTCCACTCGGTCCACAGCCCCTCCCTCGCGGACTGGCTCAAGACCTGGGACGTCCGCGGCGGCTCGCCGTCCCCCAAGGCCCTGGAACTGTGGCACGCGGCCCCCGGCTGCGTCCGCTCAGCCGAGGCCTTCTCCCAGTCCGAGCGCTGGGCGTCCCTGGACGAGGACGCCGCCGAGGGCTGCATCCGCAGCGCCGAGCACGCGTACTCCAAGGACGGCGGCCTCGCGGTCCTCAAGGGCAACCTGGCGGTCGACGGCTGTGTCGTGAAGACGGCCGGCGTCGACGAGTCGATCTGGACGTTCGAGGGTCCCGCGGTCGTCTGCGAGTCGCAGGAGGAGGCCGTCCAGAAGATCCTCACCCAGCAGGTCAAGGAGGGCGACGTCGTCGTCATCCGCTACGAGGGCCCCAAGGGCGGCCCCGGCATGCAGGAGATGCTCTACCCGACCTCGTACCTGAAGGGCCGCGGCCTCGGCAAGGCCTGCGCCCTGATCACCGACGGCCGCTTCTCCGGCGGCACCTCGGGCCTGTCCATCGGCCACGCCTCCCCGGAGGCGGCGGCCGGCGGCACCATCGCCCTCGTCGAGGACGGCGACCGCATCCGCATCGACATCCCCGGCCGCTCGATCGAGCTCCTGGTCGACGACGCCGAGCTCGCCCGCCGCGAGGCCGCACTGGACGGCGTCCACGCCCCGAAGAACCGCGAGCGCAAGGTCTCGGCGGCACTGCGGGCCTACGCCGCGATGGCCACCAGCGCGGACAAGGGCGCGGTCCGGGACGTCTCCAAGCTGGGCTGACCCACCACCCGACACCGAGGGCCGCCTCTTCCGGGGCGGCCCTTCGCGTTGCCCCCGGTCACCAGGAGGCGGGCTCGCGGGCATCCACGGCGAAGACGGTGCCGTCGGGGGCGGTGGCGTAGACGTGGTGGTGGGCGAGGACGGGTTCGGGCAGCGAGCCGTCCACCGTGCCCGAGTTCGAGCCCGGACGCGCCCGGGTCTGCCCGACGAGTCGTCCCTTGAAGACATCGACGGCGAGGAGTCGCCCGTCGGCGGCCGTGAAGTACACGTGCCCGTCGTCGGCCACCGGTTCGGAACCCCGGCTCACGGTCGTCTCCAGATGCCAGACCCGCTTGCGTACCCGGGTGTCCACTGCGTCCAGGGAACCGGTCGCGGCCAGGACGTAGACGACGTCACCGCGCACGGCCGCGTGGGCGTCGGGCCGCGCGACGGGGAGTGCCACCCGGCGCGAGGACCCGGACTCCGGGCTGTAGCGGACGACGGCGTCCGTGTCGCCGTACTCATTGTTGGCGGAGAGGAAGAAGACCGAGCCGTCGTGCACGCCGACGGGTGTCAGGCTCCCGCTCAGCCGCGCCTTCCAGCGCACGGCTCCGCTGGTCGGGTCCAGGGCCGTGACCTGGGTACTGGAGGAGTCGGTGGAGATGGTCGTGGCGTAGGCCAGGGGGGAGCCCGCGAACGAGGTCAGGTACGGCAGGATCTGGCCCGGTATCCGGCCGCTCCACTTCGTGTCCCCGGTCACCGCGTCCACTCCGGTGACCGTCCCGTCGGCACGGGGGAGCAGGAGCGTTCCCCCGACGACGGCCGGCCTGCCGTTCGTGGGCATCGTCCGCTCCCAGCGCGTCCGGCCCGAGCCGGGGTCGAGTGCTTCCAGGTGCCGGTCCTCGTCCGTCAGTGTCTGCACGAGACCGCCGCCGAGTACCGGCGGCCTGGCGGCTCTGGACGCGGCGACGGAGTGCCGCCACAGCACGCTGCCGTCCGACGGGTCCAGGGCGAAGACCAGTCCGGGCCGGGCACAGAGCAACTGCCGCGTCCCGTACGAGCACTGCGCCGAGCCGGTGCCGCCGGACACCGGCTTCGTCTCCCAGGCCGCGAACCCGGAACCCGTCGCGGCGGGGGTGTGGCCCTTCTCCGGCACGGGATCGTCGTCGCCGAGCATCCGGACGGAAGCGAGAATCCCGGCAGCGACCAGAGCCGACGCGACGACGGCCAGGGCCGCCTTCCTGCCGGCAGGTCTCCTGCGTCGCGGTTCCGCTTTCCCCGGCTCGCGCCTCGGCGGATCAACGGTCCGCTGCGCCGGTATGAACGCCTGCGTGTCGTACGAGGCCGCGACCGACCGCAGTTCCCGCATCAACTCGTCCGGGGTGGGCCGGTCCTCGGGCTCCTTCGCGAGACAGCGCACGATGAGCGGCGCGAGATTCCCCGGTACGCCCGTCAGGTCCGGCTCGTCGTGCACGACCTGGTAGGCGACGACATACGGACTGTCGGAGTCGAACGGCCCACGCCCGGTTGCCGCGTGCACCATCACCGATCCGAGCGCGAAGATGTCGGCGGCGGGCCCGACCTCCCGTGGCCGCCGGAACTGCTCGGGCGCCATGAACGGCGGTGTCCCGATCAACTTGCCCGTCTCGGTCCGCAGTTCGCTGTCCTTTGGCCGAGAAATGCCGAAGTCGATGACCTTCGGCCCGTCCTCGGCGAGCAGCACGTTGCTCGGCTTCAGGTCCCGGTGCACGACCCCGACCCGGTGGATGTCGCGCAGCGCCTCGGCCAGACCCGCCATCAGCCGACGCAACTGCGCGGGCTCCATGGGCCCGTTCCGTTTCACCTCGTCGGAGAGCGTCGGGCCGGGGATGAACAGCGTGGCCATCCAGGGCCGTTCGGCATCGGGATCGGCGTCGACGACGGACGCGGTGAACGCCCCGCTCACCTTCCGGGCCGCGGCCACCTCCTGCCGGAAACGCCCCCTGAACTCAGGGTCCTTGGCGAACTCGGTGTGCACGACCTTCACCGCGAGCTTCATCCCCGAGGTGCTGCGCGCGACGTGCACCACGCCCATCCCGCCGGACCCGAGACATGACTCCAGCCGGTAGTGACCGGCGTACTCGGGAAGTTCCGCTTCCGCGCCCGCTCCGGTGTTGCCCTGTGGCGCCATGGAACCACCCCCGTGCTGATCGTCCGCGCGCGCGACGCACGGAGCCTAGTCGATGTCTCGTTCGGGACAGAGGCGGCTTGCTAGTCTCCGCGTGCGAGTTGCGTACATGTGTTTCATGGCGTGATTCAGGGGAATCAACGGGACCCCATGGCAGCCATGGGGACCGACGGGGGAGGGTTTTCATGTCTGTTGACCGCGTGGAAGAGACAGGGGCCGTCAAGGAGGCCGCGGCTGCGACAGCGGCGGCGACGGTTCGCTACTACTCCGTCGCGCCCGGCGTCCGGCTCAACGTCCGCAGCGGCCCCGGCACCAGCTACACCATCATCCGAGTGCTGGCCGAGGGCGTGAAGGTCCCGATCTACTGCCAGACCCCGGGCACGTCAGTGGCCGGCCCGTACGGCACCAGCAACATCTGGGACAACATCAGCAACGGCCAGTACGTCTCCGACGCCTACGTGCTCACCGGCAGCGACGGCTACGTCGCCGACCGCTGCTCCTGAGCCTTCCTGGGGGAATTCTCACGACATCGCTCAAACGCAGATCCGTCATGCCCGCGGGCCTGGCCGGCGCCTTCCTCACGGTGGGTGCCGCCCACGCCGAGGCGGCCGTCCACCACTACGACGTCGCCCCGGGCCTCCGACTGAACGTCCGCAGCGGTCCCGGAACGCGGTACGGCATCGTCCGTGTCCTGCCCGAGGGTGCGAAGGTGGCCATCTACTGCCAGACGCCGGGCGAGACGGTGTCGGGCTACTACGGCACGTCGAACATCTGGGACAACATGGCCAACGGCGAGTTCGTCTCGGACACCTACGTCAAGACCGGCAGTGACGGCTACGTGGCCTCGCGCTGCGGCTGATCCCCGAAGGGAGCCCGCCCCCGTCCCGGAGCCATAATCGTCCCGTGAGCGACGAATCCGGCACCCAGGACATTCCCGCGGGCTCCCCCTCGGGCGGCCCCCGCCCCGAACCGATCCGCTTCTTCGGCACCACCTGGGTGGACCACGGCAACGGCTACGCCCTCCGCCGCGTCGGCGCCGCCGTGGGCTCCCTCGCCGCCGCCGTCGCCTCCTGCCTGATCCTCCGCTTCGCCTACGAGGGCCTCCAGATCGCCGACACCGGCAGCTTCGTGACCGTCCTCGTCATCGCGATGTTCGCGATCTGCAGCGCGCTGGCCTTCCGCAACACCTGGGACAGCTTCGGCGGCCGCCCCGACCCGGACCGCCAGGCCTCGCTCCGCGGCCTCCTGGCCATCGGGTTCGTCGGATCCCTCCTCGCGTACTTCTTCCGGTCCCTCGCGGAGGCGCCCGGCGAGAAGCTGCACCGGGAGGAGTACGAGGCCGCACGCAGGGAGCACGAGCAGCGCGGTGCGCGCCGCACCGGGAACCCCTCGAAGAAGAAGCGCCGCCGCTGAGAGCCATCGGGTTTCCCCCCGGGGCGCCTCTCCGGCGCTTCCTCACCGGAAACTCACCGCCTCCTGATCCCCATCCGGTCACCATGGCCTCATGGCCGCTTCCTTCCACACCGCCCGAGCCCACTCCTTCAACTCCGCCGCCGCCCAGTACGCCGCCAACCGCCCCTCCTATCCGCCCGCCCTCTTCGACGCGATCGAGGAACTCGCCGGGCGCACCCTCACCGGCGCCCGGGTCGCCGACGTCGGGGCCGGTACCGGGATAGCGACCGCGCTGCTGCATGCCCGAGGCGCCGAGATGGTCGCGGTCGAACCCGGGAGCGGCATGGCCGAGCAGTTCCGTCGCACCCACCCCGGCATCCCGATCATCAGGGGCGACGGCAACGACCTCCCCCTCCTCACGGACTCCGCCGATCTCCTCACCTACGCCCAGTCCTGGCACTGGACCGACCCGGCCCGCGCGGTCCCGGAAGCCTGCCGCGTGCTGCGGCCGGGCGGCGCGCTGGCCCTGTGGTGGAACACCTACGCCCTCGACATCCCGTGGATCACCGGTCAGGTCGACCGGGTCGCCGAGCACTTCAAGGACTACGGCGCCCACCCGACCGTCGAGGTGAACGGCAACGGAGCCCGGTCCGCCCTGGCCGACCCCAGCGGCCGCCTCGACTTCACCCACCGGGTGGTCCGCTGGAGCCGTCACGTGCCCGTCGACACCCACCTCGCCAACATCGGCAGCCACTCGATGTTCCTCGTGGCGGGTGAGGGCCACGCGGACATCTTCCTCACCGAGGAGCGGCGGATCCTGCTGGAGCTCTTCCCCGACGGGACAGTCGAGGAGACCTACGACGTCGAACTGCTGGTCGCGGTCAACGCCTGACCCGCCGCGGCCCGCCCCTCCACGGCCGCCGCCGCGCGCGTGGTTGACGGCCCGGACTCGCGAGAGCATTATTCATCGCATGATGAATAAAGAGTCCGGGCCGCTTGCCGACAGCACGGACCAAGAGCCGGCCACCCCCGCCGTCCACGCCGACGGCCTCACCGTCGTCCGAGGCCCCCGCACCGTCCTGCGCGGCCTCGCCTTCGACGTCCCCCGCGGCCGGATCACCGGCCTCCTCGGCCCCTCGGGCTGCGGCAAGTCCACCCTGATGCGCTCGATCGTCGGCACCCAGGCCAACATCACCGGCACCCTCGACGTCCTCGGCCGACCCGCGGGCCACCCCACCCTGCGCACCCGCATCGGCTACGTCACCCAGGCCCCCTCCGTCTACAACGACCTGACCGTCCGCCAGAACCTCGACTACTTCGCCGCGATCCTCGCCCCCGGCCGCGCCGCCGCCGAACGGCGCCGCACCGACGTCACCCGGGCCATCGACGACGTCGACCTCGCCACCCACGCCGACTCCCTCGCCGGCAACCTCTCCGGCGGCCAGCGCAGCCGGGTCTCCCTCGCCGTCGCCCTCCTCGGCACCCCCGAACTCCTCGTCCTCGACGAACCCACCGTCGGTCTCGACCCCGTCCTGCGACGCGACCTGTGGAACCTCTTCCACGACATCGCCGCCCGCCGCGGCGCCACCCTCCTCATCTCCTCCCACGTCATGGACGAGGCCGAGCGCTGCCACCGCCTCCTCCTGATGCGCGAGGGCGAGATCCTCGCAGACGACACCCCTGAAGCCCTCCGCACCCGCACCGGCACGGACACCGTCGAGAGCGCCTTCCTCCACCTTGTCGACCAGGCCGTCGAGGCAAGCCGCACCAAGGAGCACACGCGATGAGCACCACCACCACGCCCCGTCTCGCGCCCGCCCCCAGCAGCGCCCTCAGCCTTTCCCGCACCACCGCCACCGCCACCCGGGTCCTGCGCCAGCTCCGCCACGACCCGCGCACCATCGCGATGATGATCCTCATCCCCTGCGTGATGCTGCTCCTGCTGCGCTACGTCTTCGACGGCAGCCCGCGCACCTTCGACAGCATCGGCGCCTCCCTCCTCGGGATCTTCCCGCTGATCACGATGTTCCTGGTCACCTCCATCGCCACCCTGCGCGAACGCACCTCCGGCACCCTCGAACGCCTCCTCGCCATGCCACTCGGCAAAGGCGACCTCATCGCCGGCTACGCCCTCGCCTTCGGCGCCCTCGCGATCATCCAGTCCGCCCTGGCCACCGGCCTCGCCGTCTGGATCCTCGGCCTCGACGTCACCGGCAGCCCCTGGCTCCTGCTGCTGGTCGCCCTGCTCGACGCCCTGCTCGGCACCGCCCTCGGCCTGTTCGTCTCGGCCTTCGCGGCCTCCGAGTTCCAAGCCGTCCAGTTCATGCCGGCCGTGATCTTCCCCCAACTCCTCCTCTGCGGTCTCTTCACCCCCCGCGACAACATGCACCCCGTCCTGGAGACCATCTCCGACGTCCTGCCCATGTCCTACGCCGTCGACGGAATGAACGAGGTCCTCCGACACACGGACATGACAGCGGCCTTCGTCCGCGACGCGCTGATCGTGGCGGGCTGCGCACTGCTCGTCCTGGGACTGGGAGCGGCGACACTGAGGCGCAGGACCGCGTAGGACTGCCCAAGTCCGGCACCGGTCCCATGTCCCGCCCACCGGACACCCACCCTGCCCGTCCCGGCCCGGTGCCAGACTGAACCGCATGAGCCAGAAAGTCGCAGTCCTCGGCACCGGCAAGATCGGCGAAGCCCTGCTCAGCGGAATGATCCGCGCCGGCTGGGCCCCGGCCGACCTCCTGGTCACCGCCCGCCGCCCCGAGCGAGCCGAGGAACTCCGCAGCCGCTACGGCGTCGCCCCGGTCACCAACCCGGAAGCCGCCAAGACCGCAGACACCCTGATCCTCACGGTCAAACCGCAGGACATGGGCACCCTCCTCGACGAACTCGCCCCGCACGTCCCGGCCGACCGCCTGGTCATCAGCGGTGCCGCCGGCATCCCCACCTCCTTCTTCGAGGAGCGCCTCGCCACCGGCACCCCGGTCGTCCGCGTCATGACCAACACGCCCGCCCTGGTCGACGAGGCCATGTCCGTCATCTCCGCCGGCACCCACGCCACCGCCGACCACCTCGCCCACACCGAGGAGATCTTCGGCGCCGTCGGCAAGACGCTCCGCGTCCCCGAGTCCCAGCAGGACGCCTGCACCGCCCTTTCCGGCTCCGGACCGGCCTACTTCTTCTACCTGGTCGAAGCCATGACCGACGCCGGCATCCTGCTCGGCCTGCCCCGCGACAAGGCCCACGACCTGATCGTCCAGTCCGCGATCGGCGCCGCCACGATGCTCCGCGACAGCGGCGAACACCCGGTGAAGCTCCGCGAGAACGTCACGTCTCCCGCGGGCACCACCATCAACGCCATCCGCGAACTCGAGAACCACGGCGTACGAGCCGCCCTGATCGCCGCCCTCGAAGCCGCCCGGGACCGCAGCCGCGCACTGGCCTCCGGCAAGAAGGACTGACGCCGGCCGGGGGCGGACACCCCGCGTGGCCACCACGCCCCAGGTGGCCACCAAGCGGAGCCGCGAGCCGCCCCCGCGCGCACCCATCACCCTCCTCACCGGCGACGCCTACCGAGCAGCGTTCAGCACCACAGCGCTGTCGACCACGTCGGTATCCCCAGCCGCCGTATCCGAGGTCGCCATACCCGTAGCGGCCGGTAGCAGCCCGATCGCGCGATAGGCGGCATCGACGGTCGGCCGGGCCATGGCCCTGGCCTTCTCCGCGCCATCCCGCAGCACCCCCTCCACATAGCCAGGATCCGCGCACAACTCCTTGTGCCTCTCCTGCACGGGCCTCAAGACCTCGACCACGGCCTCGGCGGTGTCCTTCTTCAAGGCGCCGTACGACTCATATACACCGCTCAGCTCCGATGGGTTCCCACCCGTGCAGGACGCGAGGATCTCCAACAGGTTCGCCGGCCCGGGCCGGTCCTCCCTGTCGTACACGACGTCCCGCCCGCTGTCGGTCACGGCCCGCATGACCTTCCTCCGCACGACATCCGGCTCGTCGAGCAGATAGACGATCCCCGGCCCGGAGTCGTCGGACTTCCCCATCTTCGACAGCGGCTCCTGGAGGTTCATCACCCGCGCGCCCACGTTCGGCACGGTGGCCCGGGGCACCGTGAACGTGTAGCCGTACCGCTGGTTGAATCGCACCGCCAGATCCCGGGTCAGCTCCACATGCTGAGCCTGGTCGTCCCCGACCGGCACCTCGTCGGCCCCGTACGCCAGGATGTCCGCCGCCATCAGCACGGGATAGGTGAGCAGCGACAGCCGCACACTCCCGCCCCGCGCCCGCTCCCGAGCGGCCTTCTCCTTGTACTGGATCATGCGCCGCATCTCGCCGTCCGTGGCCACGCACTCCAGCACGTACGACAGCCGCGCGTGCTCGTCCACATGACTCTGCACGAACACGGTGCACAACTCGGGATCCAGCCCCGAAGCGAGCAACAGCGTCGCCGCCTGCCGACTCAGTCGGCGCACCCGCGCCGGATCATGGTCGACGGTCAGGGCGTGCAGGTCGACGATGCAGAACAGCGACTCCGCCCGGTGCTGGTCGACCGCGGCCCACTGCCGCATGGCTCCCAGGTAGTTCCCCAGCGTCAGATGCCCCGTCGGCTTGACCCCGCTGAAAACCCGCGTCATCTCTCCACCTCCTGGTCGAGACCGCCGTCCCCGGCCGGCCGGCCCTCAGGAGTCCTGGAGGGAGATACGCGAACGGCCGCCGAGAAGGCGGCCGTTGAGTGCATACGTGCTTACGGCCGCCGTCAGGCGGCCCACCACTGCTGGGTGCACGTACGCGTTGTCATGCGGGCCAGACTACGCCTCCACGAGCCCGTCCGGACCTGAGTTGACACTCCCCAGCCCGGTACGTAGTGTTCTCCGAGTTGTCCGACGTGAGCGCCGACCCCGGTCGGTCCCCGGACAGCCATTCCGCAGGTACCAACCAACAAACGACGACAGTCGCTCTGTCTGCCGTCGCTGTATTGGCGTGTGTATTCGCGAAATGAGGAATCCACGTTCGAAAGGACGCTGGCCCCCGATTAGCTCGGGAGCCGGGAATCCGCTAAAGTCTCACTCGTCGGAACGGCCCAACGGCTGGGAAGACAAGCCCCCTGACTGGGAATCAGGCCCGAAAGGATCTGATAGAGTCGGAGTCGCCGGAAAGGGAAACGCGAGAGCGGGAACCTGGAAAGCACCGAGGAAATCGGAACCGGAAACGGTCTGATAGAGTCGGAAACGCAAGACCGAAGGGAAAAGCCCGGAGGAAAGCCCGAGAGGGTGAGTACAAAGGAAGCGTCCGTTCCTTGAGAACTCAACAGCGTGCCAAAAATCAACGCCAGATATGTTGATACCCCGTCTCCAGCATCTGCTGGGACGAGGTTCCTTTGAAATAAACACAGCGAGGACGCTGTGAACGACCGCCTTATTCCGGTGGTTGTTCCGCTCTCGTGTGTGTGCACCCGATTACGGGTAAACATTCACGGAGAGTTTGATCCTGGCTCAGGACGAACGCTGGCGGCGTGCTTAACACATGCAAGTCGAACGATGAACCACTTCGGTGGGGATTAGTGGCGAACGGGTGAGTAACACGTGGGCAATCTGCCCTTCACTCTGGGACAAGCCCTGGAAACGGGGTCTAATACCGGATATCACTGCCACTCGCATGGGTGGTGGTTGAAAGCTCCGGCGGTGAAGGATGAGCCCGCGGCCTATCAGCTTGTTGGTGAGGTAATGGCTCACCAAGGCGACGACGGGTAGCCGGCCTGAGAGGGCGACCGGCCACACTGGGACTGAGACACGGCCCAGACTCCTACGGGAGGCAGCAGTGGGGAATATTGCACAATGGGCGAAAGCCTGATGCAGCGACGCCGCGTGAGGGATGACGGCCTTCGGGTTGTAAACCTCTTTCAGCAGGGAAGAAGCGAAAGTGACGGTACCTGCAGAAGAAGCGCCGGCTAACTACGTGCCAGCAGCCGCGGTAATACGTAGGGCGCAAGCGTTGTCCGGAATTATTGGGCGTAAAGAGCTCGTAGGCGGCTTGTCACGTCGGGTGTGAAAGCCCGGGGCTTAACCCCGGGTCTGCATTCGATACGGGCTAGCTAGAGTGTGGTAGGGGAGATCGGAATTCCTGGTGTAGCGGTGAAATGCGCAGATATCAGGAGGAACACCGGTGGCGAAGGCGGATCTCTGGGCCATTACTGACGCTGAGGAGCGAAAGCGTGGGGAGCGAACAGGATTAGATACCCTGGTAGTCCACGCCGTAAACGGTGGGAACTAGGTGTTGGCGACATTCCACGTCGTCGGTGCCGCAGCTAACGCATTAAGTTCCCCGCCTGGGGAGTACGGCCGCAAGGCTAAAACTCAAAGGAATTGACGGGGGCCCGCACAAGCAGCGGAGCATGTGGCTTAATTCGACGCAACGCGAAGAACCTTACCAAGGCTTGACATACGCCGGAAAGCATCAGAGATGGTGCCCCCCTTGTGGTCGGTGTACAGGTGGTGCATGGCTGTCGTCAGCTCGTGTCGTGAGATGTTGGGTTAAGTCCCGCAACGAGCGCAACCCTTGTCCTGTGTTGCCAGCATGCCCTTCGGGGTGATGGGGACTCACAGGAGACCGCCGGGGTCAACTCGGAGGAAGGTGGGGACGACGTCAAGTCATCATGCCCCTTATGTCTTGGGCTGCACACGTGCTACAATGGCAGGTACAATGAGCTGCGATACCGCGAGGTGGAGCGAATCTCAAAAAGCCTGTCTCAGTTCGGATTGGGGTCTGCAACTCGACCCCATGAAGTCGGAGTTGCTAGTAATCGCAGATCAGCATTGCTGCGGTGAATACGTTCCCGGGCCTTGTACACACCGCCCGTCACGTCACGAAAGTCGGTAACACCCGAAGCCGGTGGCCCAACCCCCTTGTGGGGAGGGAGCTGTCGAAGGTGGGACTGGCGATTGGGACGAAGTCGTAACAAGGTAGCCGTACCGGAAGGTGCGGCTGGATCACCTCCTTTCTAAGGAGCATCTAGGCCGCCAAGCTTGCTTGGTGGTCCAGGGCCAGTACATCGGCGTACGTCCGATGCTGGTTGCTCATGGGTGGAACGTTGATTATTCGGCATTTTCAGTCATCTCGGGCTGCCAGTACTGCTCTTCGGAGCGTGGAAAGCTGATCACGAGTGGCGGAGGTGTCGGGCACGCTGTTGGGTGTCTGAGGGAATGAACGCCCTCGATGCCGGCCCCAGTGAACTCGCCTGTGAGGGCGGGGTGATGGGTGGCTGGTCGTTGTTTGAGAACTGCACAGTGGACGCGAGCATCTGTGGCCAAGTTTTTAAGGGCGCACGGTGGATGCCTTGGCACCAGGAACCGATGAAGGACGTGGGAGGCCACGATAGTCCCCGGGGAGTCGTCAACCAGGCTTTGATCCGGGGGTTTCCGAATGGGGAAACCCGGCAGTCGTCATGGGCTGTCACCCATACCTGAACACATAGGGTATGTGGAGGGAACGCGGGGAAGTGAAACATCTCAGTACCCGCAGGAAGAGAAAACAACCGTGATTCCGGGAGTAGTGGCGAGCGAAACCGGATGAGGCCAAACCGTATGCGTGTGAGACCCGGCAGGGGTTGCGCATTCGGGGTTGTGGGATCTCTCTTTCACAGTCTGCCGGCTGTGAGACGAGTCAGAAACCGTTGATGTAGGCGAAGGACATGCGAAAGGTCCGGCGTAGAGGGTAAGACCCCCGTAGTCGAAACATCAGCGGCTCGTTTGAGAGACACCCAAGTAGCACGGGGCCCGAGAAATCCCGTGTGAATCTGGCGGGACCACCCGCTAAGCCTAAATATTCCCTGGTGACCGATAGCGGATAGTACCGTGAGGGAATGGTGAAAAGTACCGCGGGAGCGGAGTGAAATAGTACCTGAAACCGTGTGCCTACAAGCCGTGGGAGCGTCGCGCATTGAGTTTACTCAATGCGTCGTGACTGCGTGCCTTTTGAAGAATGAGCCTGCGAGTTTGCGGTGTGTTGCGAGGTTAACCCGGGTGGGGTAGCCGTAGCGAAAGCGAGTCCTAATAGGGCGTTTCAGTAGCACGCTCAAGACCCGAAGCGGAGTGATCTAGCCATGGGCAGGTTGAAGCGGAGGTAAGACTTCGTGGAGGACCGAACCCACCAGGGTTGAAAACCTGGGGGATGACCTGTGGTTAGGGGTGAAAGGCCAATCAAACTCCGTGATAGCTGGTTCTCCCCGAAATGCATTTAGGTGCAGCGTCGTGTGTTTCTTGCCGGAGGTAGAGCACTGGATAGGCGATGGGCCCTACCGGGTTACTGACCTTAGCCAAACTCCGAATGCCGGTAAGTGAGAGCGCGGCAGTGAGACTGTGGGGGATAAGCTCCATGGTCGAGAGGGAAACAGCCCAGAGCATCGACTAAGGCCCCTAAGCGTACGCTAAGTGGGAAAGGATGTGGAGTCGCAGAGACAACCAGGAGGTTGGCTTAGAAGCAGCCACCCTTGAAAGAGTGCGTAATAGCTCACTGGTCTAGTGATTCCGCGCCGACAATGTAGCGGGGCTCAAGCGTACCGCCGAAGTCGTGTCATTGCAGCAATACGCCCAACGGCGGCTGTGATGGGTAGGGGAGCGTCGTGTGCCGGGTGAAGCTGCAGCGGAAGCTAGTGGTGGACGGTTCACGAGTGAGAATGCAGGCATGAGTAGCGATACACACGTGGGAAACGTGTGCGCCGATTGACTAAGGGTTCCTGGGTCAAGCTGATCTGCCCAGGGTAAGTCGGGACCTAAGGCGAGGCCGACAGGCGTAGTCGATGGATAACCGGTTGATATTCCGGTACCCGCTGTGAAGCGTCAAACATCGAACCCATTGATGCTAAGGCCGTGAAGCCGTTCCGGACCCTTCGGGGAAAGGAAAGTGGTGGAGCCGCTGATCCAAGGTGGTAGTAGGTGAGTGATGGGGTGACGCAGGAAGGTAGTCCAGCCCGGGCGGTGGTTGTCCCGGGGTAAGGGTGTAGGCCGTGTGATAGGTAAATCCGTCGCACATGAGGCTGAGACCTGATGCCGAGCCGATTGTGGTGAAGTGGATGATCCTATGCTGTCGAGAAAAGCCTCTAGCGAGTTTCATGGCGGCCCGTACCCTAAACCGACTCAGGTGGTCAGGTAGAGAATACCGAGGCGTTCGGGTGAACTATGGTTAAGGAACTCGGCAAAATGCCCCCGTAACTTCGGGAGAAGGGGGGCCATCACCGGTGATCCGTTTTACACGGTGAGCTGGGGGTGGCCGCAGAGACCAGCGAGAAGCGACTGTTTACTAAAAACACAGGTCCGTGCGAAGCCGTAAGGCGATGTATACGGACTGACGCCTGCCCGGTGCTGGAACGTTAAGGGGACCGGTTAGTCACATTTCGGTGTGGCGAAGCTGAGAACTTAAGCGCCAGTAAACGGCGGTGGTAACTATAACCATCCTAAGGTAGCGAAATTCCTTGTCGGGTAAGTTCCGACCTGCACGAATGGCGTAACGACTTCTCGACTGTCTCAACCATAGGCCCGGTGAAATTGCACTACGAGTAAAGATGCTCGTTTCGCGCAGCAGGACGGAAAGACCCCGGGACCTTTACTACAGTTTGATATTGGTGTTCGGTTCGGCTTGTGTAGGATAGCTGGGAGACTGTGAACTCTGGACGCCAGTTCAGGGGGAGTCGTCGTTGAAATACCAGTCTGGTCGTGCTGGATGTCTAACCTGGGTCCGTGATCCGGATCAGGGACAGTGTCTGATGGGTAGTTTAACTGGGGCGGTTGCCTCCTAAAGAGTAACGGAGGCGCCCAAAGGTTCCCTCAGCCTGGTTGGTAATCAGGTGTTGAGTGTAAGTGCACAAGGGAGCTTGACTGTGAGACCGACGGGTCGAGCAGGGACGAAAGTCGGGACTAGTGATCCGGCGGTGGCTTGTGGAAGCGCCGTCGCTCAACGGATAAAAGGTACCCCGGGGATAACAGGCTGATCTTCCCCAAGAGTCCATATCGACGGGATGGTTTGGCACCTCGATGTCGGCTCGTCGCATCCTGGGGCTGGAGTCGGTCCCAAGGGTTGGGCTGTTCGCCCATTAAAGCGGTACGCGAGCTGGGTTTAGAACGTCGTGAGACAGTTCGGTCCCTATCCGCTGTGCGCGTAGGAGTCTTGAGAAGGGCTGTCCCTAGTACGAGAGGACCGGGACGGACGAACCTCTGGTGTGCCAGTTGTCCTGCCAAGGGCATGGCTGGTTGGCTACGTTCGGGAGGGATAACCGCTGAAAGCATCTAAGCGGGAAGCCTGCTTCGAGATGAGGACTCCCACCCCCTTGAGGGGTTAAGGCTCCCAGTAGACGACTGGGTTGATAGGCCGGATCTGGAAGCCCAGTAATGGGTGGAGGTGACCGGTACTAATAGGCCGAGGGCTTGTCCTCAGTTGCTCGCGTCCACTGTGTTAGTTCTGAGGCAACGACTGTGTCTTTTTCCGGTCGAACTTCATAGTGTTTCGGTGGTCATAGCGTGAGGGAAACGCCCGGTTACATTCCGAACCCGGAAGCTAAGCCTTACAGCGCCGATGGTACTGCAGGGGGGACCCTGTGGGAGAGTAGGACACCGCCGAACTCCTTTTAGAGTGGAAAGGCCCACACCTTATGGTGTGGGCCTTTCTGCGTTTATGGTCAACAGCATGCGCTATGACCTCGTCATCTTCGACAACGACGGCGTGCTCGTCGACAGTGAGCCGATCTCCAACCGGCATCTCGCCGCCTATCTGACGGAGCTCGGGCACCCGACCTCCTACGAGGACTCGATCCGGGACTACATGGGCTCCGCCATGCACCGGATTCACGATCTCGTCCTGGAGCGGACCGGGCGGCGGCTGCCGGAGGACTTCGACGACGTCTTCCATGCCAGGGTCTTCGCCGCGTTCGAGCGGGAGTTGAAGGCCGTGGCCGGCGTGACCGGCGTACTGGAGAAGCTGACGGCGGACGGGGTGCCGTACTGTGTCGCGTCCTCCGGGAGTCATGAGCGGATCCGGGTGGGGCATCGGGCGACCGGGCTCGACCGGTGGTTCGAGGACGAGCGGATCTTCAGTTCGCAGGATGTGGGGCGGGGGAAGCCGGCGCCGGACCTGTTTCTCCATGCCGCCGAGCGGATGGGGGTCCAGCCCGGGCGGTGTGTGGTGGTCGAGGACAGCCCGCTCGGGGTACAGGCGGCTGTCGCGGCCGGGATGGCCGTCTGTGGGTTCACCGCCATGACGCCCGCCGCCAAACTGGCGGGGGCGACGCAACTCTTCTCCGACATGGGTGAGTTGGCGGACCTGCTCGTCTGACATTTGTCATGCCGAGGTCCGGACGATCGTTTCTACTGGCACCCCCTCGCCGGACGAGAAGCTGAGGGCATGACGACGAAGACGAACTCGAAGCGCGCGAACCTGGCTCCCCTGATCGTGGACGTGGCTGTGCCGATCGGGGCGTACTACCTGCTCAAGGACGGGCTCGGGATGAGCACGCTGATGGCGCTGGGCCTCAGCAGTGTCGTGCCGGCCGTGCGGACCGGCTGGAGTGTGGTGAAGGAGCGGACGGTCAACGGTCTCGCCGCCCTCATCCTTGTCGTCAACATCGCGGGGCTGCTCCTCAGCTTCGTGGCCGGCGACCCGCGGCTGATGCTCGCCAAGGACAGCGGGGTCAGCAGTGTGATCGGGATCGGCGTCCTCGTCTCCGTCGCGCTGGGGAGGCCGATGATGACCGCGGGCATGAAGCCCTGGCTGGTGAAGGGGATCGCGGAGCGGGAGGCCGCCTGGGGACGGCTCCTGGCCGGGTCGGCGGACTTCCGGCGGGCCGAGCGGCGGTTCTCCGTGGTGTGGGGTGTCGTCCTGCTGACGGAGTGCGTGCTGCGGGTCGTGGGGGCGTACACGCTGCCGGTGGACACGATGGTGTGGCTCGGGTCCGTGGTCATGGTCGTGTCGATGGCGGTGGCCTTCCTGGTCAGCGGGGCGATCGGGGCCGGCCCGATGGCCCGGATGCTGATCGCCGAGACGAAGACCTGCGCCCCCGCGAGGCCCGAGGTCGCCCTCGCCCGATAAAGCTGAGGGAAACTCATCTTTGGCTGGATCTACCCACGAGTACGTCGGGGCCCTACGCTCGCCGCCATGACAGATGTGCTGCGGCGCGGTAGGGCCTCGCTGGCGTTCAGTTTCTTCGCGCAAGGTGTCGCCTTCGCTCTGCTGGTGACGCGGATCCCCGCCATCCAGGACCGGTACGGGGTGTCCGACGCCCTGCTGCCGGCGTTCCTGGCTGCCGTGCCGATCCTCGCCGGGGTCGGGAGTGTCTCGACCGAGCACCTGGTGAAGCGAATACGGCCCAGTCGGCTGCTGCGGGTTGCCCAGCCCGTCGTGCTCCTGGCGCTGCTCGGGGTGGGGGCCGGGAACTCGACGGTCGAACTCGGGGTCTCGCTCGCCGCCTTCGGGCTCGCCGTCGGCATGCTCGACGCGTCCATGAACATGCTCGGGGTGAGCCTGCAGCGGTCGTACGGGCGCAGCATCATGCTGAGCTTTCACGCGGTGTTCAGTCTCGGCGGGATCGTGGGGGCCTCGCTCGCCTGGGTCGGGGCGCACTGGCATCTGGCGCTGTTCGTGTCCTACCTGCCGGTCGTGGTGGTGCTGGCGCCGCTGTGCCTGGTGGGGAGCCGGTGGTACGTCGACGGGGACGGCGCTGCCCTGGAGGAGCAGACACAGGGCGGGGACGGGGTCGTCTTCAAGCTGCTGCTGCCGCTGTGTCTGGTGATGACCTTCGCCTACATCGGGGACTCCACCGTCTCCAACTGGAGTGCGAAGTACCTCCAGGACGTGCTCGGGAGCAGTGAGCAGCTGGCGACCGTGCCGTACAACGTCTACATGGTGACGACCCTGCTGGGGCGGGCCATCGGGGACTTCGGGGTACGGCGGTTCGGGGCGGCGACGGTCGTACGGGCGGGGGCGCTGGTGGCGGCCGGGGGGTTCGCGGTGGTGGCCGTGGCGCCCGGGCCGTCGGTGGGGATGCTGGGGTTCACGCTGCTGGGGCTGGGGTTGTGTGTGCTGGTGCCGCAGACCTTTGCCGCGGCCGGGCGGTTGTTCCCGGGAGCGTCGGATGCGGCGGTCGCTCGGCTGAACGTCTTCAACTACGTCGGGTTTCTGATCGGTTCGCCGTTGGTGGGGGCCTTGGGGGACGCGTGGAGCTATCGCGGGGCCATGCTCGTGCCGATGGTGTTGGTGCTGGTGACGCTGGTGTACGCCAAGTCGTTCGCGGCTCAACAGGACCGATACGGTGGCGGGCATGAGCGGCCGCGCACAGCTGATGTGGGACGAGGCAGTAACGGGCTATGACTTCGGTCCGGACCATCCGATGGACCCGGTCCGGCTCGACCTGACCCGGCGACTGGTGGACGCCTTCGGGCTGGACCGGGACGTGGAGGTCGTGGCCGCGAAGGCGGCGGGCGAGTCGACGTTGCGGCTCGTGCACCGGGAGGACTACGTCGAGGCCGTGAAGGCGGCCTCCGTGGACCCGGGGGCGGCCGACCAGTCGTACGGGCTGGGGACGATGGACGATCCGGCCTTCGAGCGGATGCACGAGGTGTCCGCGCTGATCGCCGGGCAGTCGGTGGGAGCGGCGGAGGCCGTGTGGCGGGGGGACGCGTTGCACGCGGTGAACTTCGCGGGGGGGCTGCACCATGCGATGCCGGGGGGAGCGTCCGGGTTCTGCATCTACAACGACGCCTCGCTCGCCATCGCGCGGCTGCTGGAGCTGGGGGCCCGGCGGGTCGCCTATGTGGATGTCGACGTGCATCACGGGGACGGGGTGCAGGCGGCGTTCTGGGAGGATCCGCGGGTGCTGACGATCTCGTTGCACGAGCATCCCCGGACGCTCTTTCCGCAGACCGGGTGGCCGGAGGAGACGGGGGCGGACTCGGCCGAGGGCAGCGCCGTGAACGTGGCGCTGCCGGCCGGGACGGGGGACGCGGGGTGGTTGCGGGCGTTCCACGCCGTGGTGCCGGAGCTCATCGCCGACTTTCGGCCCGATGTGCTGGTGACGCAGCACGGGGCCGATACGCACTTCGAGGATCCGCTGGCTCATCTCGCGGTGTCGTTGGACGCGCAGCGGGCGGTGCAGGTCGCCTGTCATGAGCTGGCGCACGAGTACGCCGGGGGGAAGTGGATCGCGCTCGGGGGCGGGGGGTACGCCGTGGTGGATGTCGTGCCCCGGTCCTGGACGCATCTGGTGGGGATCGCCGCGGGGCGGGCCATCGAGCCCGAGGCGATGATTCCCGAGGGGTGGCGGCAGGAAGTGTTCGCCCGGACCCGGCAGTTGGCGCCGGCCCGGATGACGGACGGGCGGTGGCCGGTGTCCTACGCGGAGTGGGATGCGGGGTACGACCCCGCGGACCGGCTTGATCAGGCGGTGCTGGCCACTCGGCGGGCGGTGTTTCCGTTGCGGGGGTTGCTGGCGTAGGGCGCACGGCCCGGTTACTCCGACTGTGCGGTGTTTTCCTGTTCCCGTCCCCTCCCCACCCCTGCATCCGCCACCATCGCTCCCGTGTTGAGCACCGGCGCCCTCCGCGCCCATCTGCTGGCCGCTCGTCTGGCCGGGCCCGTGGCCACCTCCCGGGAGGAGAGTCTGCGGAGCTATCGGTTGTTCGCGGCCCGGGATCCGAGGGTGCTGATCGGAATTGATCCCGAATGGTCCTGGAATGAGCGGGATCTGATCGGTCTCATGGCTGACAAGTGCGGTGTTTCGGGCAATCCTCGGCATAGAACGGGCCGCGATGTGATCGATCCTGAACGGACGCTCGCCGCGCTCGACGCCTTCGCGGAGCGGCTCGCGGCAGTTGCCCAGCGCGGCGGGGCCGTGCTTCTCGGCACCGGTCATCCGCACCGACTGCTCGGGTTCTACGCCGCCCTCGCGGACGCCCTCTCGGCGGCGGGATGTGCCGTCCTCACCCCTGCGTATGGTCGCTGTGTCGACATAACGACCCGGTTCGGTCTACGTACGTACAACCTTCAGTACGTACGAGGAGTCGCGCTCGTGCGGCGACGGGAGGCGGAGAGCTCCGGTTGTGAGCCGGGCGCACACACGCATTCACCGCTCCCGGTTCGTACCGCGCTGGCGGCCGCGGCGGAGGGCGGCGGACCGACCCCCGAGCTCGTGATCGGGGATCACGGATGGGTCTGCGGAGCAGGTCAGCTGGGGTTTGAGGCCATTGGGCTCGCGGATACGGACGACCCCGCGCTCTTTGTGGGGGAGGCCGAGGGGGCCGTGTCCGTCGTCGTTCCACTTGATGACGCTGTGCGGTCTGATTACTACCGGCCGCTGACCCGCTACGTACTCAATCGAGCGTGTCTGTCACAGTAGGCCGCCGATGGGTGCACCTCTTCCCCACTTGCATCACCCGCCCCTACATTGGGGAGTGAGCACGCAGCGACGAAGAGTCACCGGAAGGGGAAGCCGGTGGCCGTCGAGTGCGGAAGGTTCAGGTGTGTCATGGCTGCTGAACAGAGGCCTCTGAGTGAGGTTCAGTTCCTTACCGTGGCGGAAGTCGCCTCGGTGATGCGAGTGTCGAAGATGACCGTGTACCGCTTGGTGCACAGCGGTCATCTGCCCGCGATCAGGGTGGGACGGTCCTTCCGTGTCCCCGAGAACGCGGTTCACGAGTACCTCCGCGAGAGCTATGTGGGGGTGGAGACGGCCTGACGACGACCGGACTCGGGGAGGTTCCCAAGGGGTCTCAGGGCACTCGTGGCCCCTGCCGGATCTCCCCGGTTCACCTCGATTACGACCTCAGCGCTCGGGCGGGTAGGCTAGCCCCTCGTAGGTCGTATGGGCCCATGGCGCCCAGCACCGAGTGATGAGAAGTGAGCGAGGGTAGTCGTGGGCTCTGTTATCAAGAAGCGGCGCAAGCGGATGGCCAAGAAGAAGCACCGCAAGCTGCTCAAGCGCACGCGCGTTCAGCGTCGCAACAAGAAGTAGGCGACGACGCGTAAGCGTGATTGTGGCCCCCCACCCAATGCCGGTGGGGGGCCACACGCGTGTCAGGACGTGGCGTTGGGCTGGATGTCGTCACCTCACGCAGTGGGCGGTCATCACAGCGCAACATCGAACCGCTAAGTTGGCGGCACACGGGGAACGCGGCACAGGACTGGGGCTGTACAGGAGCCGTACAAGGCTGGACTACGGCTGGAAGGAAGGCGCTGATCTTGGGAAAGGTCGTGCTCGTCACCGGAGTGGCCCGACAGCTGGGAGGCCGGTTCGTACGACGCATACAGCGTGACCCGCAGGTGGACCGGGTGATCGCCGTGGACGCGGTGCCGCCGGAACACCATCTGGGCGGTGCCGACTTCATCCAGGCGGACATCAGGCAGCCCGGTATCGCGCGGATTCTCGCGGAGACGGCCGCCGACACGGTCGTACACCTGGATGTCACGGCGATGGCGCTCGGCAGCGGTAGCCGGTCCACGGTCAAGGAGACCAACGTCATCGGCACCATGCAGCTGCTCGGTGCCTGCCAGAAGTCGCCGAACGTGCAGCGGCTGGTGGTGAAGTCCAGTACGAACGTGTATGGGTCCGCGCCCCGCGATCCCGCCGTGTTCACGGAGACCACCCCGCCCAAGTCCCTGCCCTCCGGCGGCTTCGCCAAGGACACGGTCGAGGTCGAGGGGTATGTGCGCGGCTTCGCGCGGCGGCGCCCCGACGTGGCCGTGTGCGTGCTCAGGTTCGCCAACATCCTGGGGCCGACGGCGGACACCCCGCTCGCCTCGTACTTCGCGCTGCCGGTGCTGCCGACCGTGTTCGGGTACGACCCGCGGTTGCAGTTCGTGCACGAGGACGACGTGATCGAGGTGCTCAGGATGGCCTCGCACGAACCGGAGCGGGGCACGCTCAACAGCGGCACCTTCAACATCGCGGGCGACGGGGTCCTGCTGCTGTCGCAGTGTTCCCGGCGGCTTGGCCGGCCCACCGTGCCCCTGCTGCTGCCGGCCGTCACCTGGGCCGGGTCGCTGGTGCGTACTCTGGGAATGACGGACTTCTCGCCCGAGCAGATCCGGCTGCTGACCCACGGCCGGGTCGTGTCGACGGTCCAGATGCGCGAGACGCTCGGATTCCGGCCGAAGTACACGACGGCGGAGACCTTCGCGGACTTCGCGCGCAGCCAGGGCCCCGGGCTGCTGCCGCCGGAGGCCCTCGCGGGGGCCGTCGACCGGATCGCCGCGCTGCCGCCCCTGGCGGGCAGCGGCCACCCCCCGACGCAGAGCGCCAACTGAGGAGCGCATCAACGATGGCGGACGCCAAG
Organism: Streptomyces sp. SLBN-8D4; assembly: GCF_049739545.1. Classification (NCBI taxonomy): domain Bacteria; kingdom Bacillati; phylum Actinomycetota; class Actinomycetes; order Kitasatosporales; family Streptomycetaceae; genus Streptomyces; species Streptomyces sp. SLBN-8D4. Next base: position 4,296,138 of record NZ_JBMGQC010000001.1, on the reverse strand, counting down.
GTCATTCCGTTCGACGACGACCGGTCCCGCGCAGGCGCCGTACAGCGGCCGGCGCGGCGCCGGAGCCCGGGGAGCCGGCGCAAGGGCCCCGAGCCCGCGCTGGTCCGTGAGGTCCAGCCCCTGCCCAGCGCGGCTTCCGCGCAGGATGATGTTTCTGTGACGCGTGAGGAACAGCCGCCGCAGCAGGCGCACGACGAGGGCGGTCTGGAACGGCGGATCGCGGGAGGTCTGAACTTCCTGCGCCGCCGGCTCACCGGGGACTACGAGGTCGACGACTTCGGCTACGACGAGGAACTCACCGACCAGGTCCTGATGTCCCTGCTGCGGCCGGTGTACGAGAAGTACTTCCGGGTCGAGGTGAAGGGCGTCGAGAACATCCCTGCCGAGGGCGGGGCGCTGATCGTCGCCAACCACTCGGGCACCCTCCCGCTGGACGGCCTGATGATGCAGGTCGCCGTCCACGACCACCACCCCGCGAACCGGCATCTGCGGCTGCTGGCGGCGGACCTGGTCTTCATGCTGCCGGTGGTCAACGAACTCGCCCGCAAGGCAGGTCACACCCTCGCCTGCGCCGAGGACGCCGAGCGGCTGCTGGGGCGCGGTGAACTGGTCGGTGTGATGCCGGAGGGCTTCAAGGGCATCGGCAAGCCCTTCAGCGAGCGCTACAAGCTCCAGCGCTTCGGCCGGGGCGGCTTCGTCTCCACGGCCCTGCGCCAGCGCACCCCGATCATCCCGTGCTCGATCGTGGGCGCGGAGGAGATCTACCCGATGATCGGCAACGCGAAGACCCTGGCGCGTCTCCTGGGCTTCCCGTACTTCCCGTTGACGCCGACGTTCCCCTGGCTCGGCCCGCTGGGCGCGGTCCCGCTCCCGACCAAGTGGACGATCCAGTTCGGTGAGCCGATCCCGACGGACGGCTATCCGCCGGAGGCCGCCGAGGACCCGATGCTGATGTTCAACCTGACGGACCAGGTGAGGGAACAGATCCAGCACACGCTGTACAAGTTGCTGGTGCAGCGAAGGTCGGTGTTCTTCTGACGGGGTAGTTCCGGTGGGGCCGGCGGGTCGGAGGACGCCCGTCCGACCGGGGGCTGCGGGGCGACCGCAGCAGACAGGAGGGGCCGAGTTGCTGGTGCAGCGGCGGTCGGTGCTCCTCTGACGTACTGATCCGGTACGACGGTGGGGGCGCCCTTCCTGCGAAGGGCGCCCCCACCGTCGTACCGGAAGAGCTAGTTCGCGTCCTCGCCGTTGATGCCCAGGCCGGGCAGGAGGCCCGGGAGAAGGGGCGGGAGGGTGACGTCCGGGTCGGCCGAGGGGGCCGGGGACGTCGGGGTGGCGGTGCCCGTGTCCTTCGGGGGGTCGAGGAGGCCGCCGGTGTTGCCACCGAGCAGGCCGTCGTCCTGGCCGCCGGACGGGGTCGACTTGCTCGGGCTGCTGCCGCCGGTGTGCTCCGAGGAGTCGCCGGCACCACCCGGGGCCGTGGAGCGCCCCGAGCCGGTCGAGGTGTTCGAGGTCGGCCCGGAGCCCTGCCGCTGTCCCGGGCCGCCGCCACGGGCCGGAGGTTCGGGGAGCAGGGACTGGAGCGGCGCGACTTCTTCGTCTATGGCGTCGAAGACCTCGGACACCTGGTCGCTGACATCGCCGAGCTGGACGGGCAGCCGGTCTCGCAGCGCCCCCCAGGCCTCGCGGTGCGAGCGCGAGAAGCCGGCCAGGGCCTGAATGGGGCCCAGGGAGTTCGGGTCGCGCTCGTACGCCTCGTGCAGCAGCCGGTGGCCCTCGGAGGCGTCGTGCTGCATGCCGGACAGGGCGCGGCGGATCTCGCCCACGGACTCGTGGTCGAGGTGACCGCCCCGGCCGCGCTCCATCAGGCGGCGGGCCTCGTTCAGCCGGGTGGAGGCCTGGTCGAGGTAGGTGACACCGCGCTCGTCGTCCCCGTCGGACAGGTGGTTGAGCTTGAAGTCCTCGATGCCGCGCTTGAGGCCGTACAGCGAGTCCCCGGGCAGGGCGTCGGAGCTGGCCGCGGCCACTCCGCCGAAGGCTCCGGCGGCGACGCCGACGCTCAGACCGCCCGCGGCCAGGCCCTTGGTGAACCGGGAACGCGGACGCAGTTTCCCGAGCGGACTCGCCCGGTGGGTGCCTTTGGCCCGATGGGAGCGCTGATCGGGGACCGCGGGTTCCGCCCCGTCGCCCTCCAGCAGCATGGCCTCCATCGCGGCCACCAGCTGGGCTCGCTGGACGACCTTGACCTCGGGGTCCAGCTCAGGCCTGGGCAGCTCGCCGAGACACTCCGCGAGGGCCAACAGACGGCCCGGATCGGGGTGTTCCGCGGCGGCCGGAGCTGGTCCTTCGGACTGCTCGGCCGCCGGTTCCCGGTCGGACTGCTCCTCCAGGGCCTGGGCGAAGGCGTTCGCCCGCCGGTGCGCCGATACGTTCGCGATCACTGGCGGCACCTCCTCTCGTCATGACGGTCGACTCCCCAGGGGGTCCTGAGGGTTGCACACCCTGAGCACAAGTACCCGATCGGGTGATCGGAGTCGGCCAGGGAGTGACCACAGGGAGCCTGCATCCCGCACAACGAGCGGCGTGGCACTTGGGTTACGGACTGCGGATGATCGGATCGGGGAGTCAACGGACTTTCACCGAGAGCGAGTTGATGATTACGGGGCGTGCGCTCTCAGCGGGCGTCTTCCGGGAGGAGCCGGGCCAGGGTGCGGACGGCCCGGTACTGCAGGGTCTTGATGGCGCCCTCGTTCTTGCCCATCACCCGGGCGGTCTCGGCGACGGAGAGGCCCTGGAGGAAACGGAGGGTCACGCACTCCTGCTGCTGGGGGTTGAGCCGGCGGACGGCGTCCAGCAGCGCGGCGTTGGAGAGGGACTCCAGGACGGAGTCCTCGGGCGAGCGCTCGACCTCGTTGGCGTCGAGCATCTCGCCGGTGGTGACCTCCAGCCGGAACCGGCTCGACTTGAAGTGGTCGGCGACGAGGTTGCGCGCGATGGTGACGAGCCAGGCGCCGAAGTCGCGGCCCTGCCATGTGAAGGTGCCGATCCTTCTGAGCGCACGCAGGAACGTCTCGCTCGTCAGGTCCTCGGCGGTGGCCTTACCTCCTACCCGGTAGTAGATGTACCGGTACACCGTGTCGCTGTACTGGTCGTACAGGCGGCCGAAAGCGTCGGCCTCGCCGGCCTGGGCGCGTTCGACCAGGTCCATCATGCGGGCGCTGTCGCTGTCCGCGGCGGGACGGCGGGCCGGTGCGGCACCGGTCGAACGCCCTCGTCTGCCGACGGCCGCGGAACCGTCGGCCAGTGCGTAGCACGGGCCGATCGGTGCCGCGGCTACGGCGAGGGCGGGGACGGCGTACGCGGTGGGGACGAAGCCGCGCAACAGGTCGAGGACCGTTGCGCGCAGCGTAGCCAGGCCCGAGGCGTCAACCCCGACGTGTGGGTACACGGGACTCCCAGAGGCAGAGCTTCCATCACGTGCAGTGCGGGACCGTTCACCCGTCGTAGCGACGGAGAGGTACCGGATTGCGTCTGAGGAGAATAACGCTTAGTGCAGGCACTGCTACACCCAGTTGCTCTATTCATCGATTACGTCGCTTCCGTAACCGATTGAAGGCCCTTCAAGTACCACAGAGTGACCGGTTGTTGATCGAAAACGTCGCGTTCTGTCAGGGAACGGGGCGTGTTGTGGCCGTGTGCAGCCAATGTGCCTGCACACGGGGTTACGCGTACAAAACCCGGGGATTGGTGTGTTTGCCTGGTTACCGGCGGCGCTTGTGCAGGGCGATCGCCGCCGCCGTGCCGCCCGCCACCGCTCCCACGCCCGCGGCCGCCGGGATGCCGACCTTCGCCGCCTTGCGGCCCGTGCGGTAGTCGCGCAGGCGCCAGTCCAGTCGGCGGGCGTGCTTGCGGAGCTTGGTGTCCGGGTTGATCGCGTAGGGGTGACCCACCAGCGAGAGCATCGGGATGTCGTTGTGGCTGTCGCTGTACGCCGCGCAGCGCGACAGGTCGAGCCCCTCCGCCGCGGCCAGGGCCCGGACCGCCTCCGCCTTCGCGGGGCCGTGCAGGGGCTCACCGACGAGCTTTCCCGTGTAGACGCCGTCCACGGACTCCGCCACCGTGCCGAGCGCGCCGGTGAGACCGAGGCGGCGGGCGATCACCTGGGCGATCTCCACCGGGGCCGCCGTGACCAGCCACACCTTCTGGCCGGCGTCCAGGTGCGCCTGTGCCAGCGCGCGGGTGCCCGGCCAGATGCGCTCGGCCATGTACTCGTCGTAGATCTCCTCGCCGATCGACTGGAGTTCGGCGACGCGGTGGCCCTTCACGATGGACAGGGCCGAGTCGCGGGCTTCCTGCATGTGCTCCGGGTCCTCGGAGCCGGCGAGCCGGAACCAGGCCTGCTGCCAGGCGAAGCGGGCGAGGTCGCGGGTCTCGAAGAACTTCCGCTTGTACAGGCCGCGGCCGAAGTGGAAGAGGGACGCGCCCTGCATCACGGTGTTGTCCAGGTCGAAGAAGGCGGCGGCCTGGATGTCGCCCAGGACCGGGAACTGTGACTCCGGTTCCGTACCGGCGGTCTCCTCGACCTCCTGGGAGGACTTGCGCGCAGCCTCCGCCGAGGCCTCGCCTGCCAACACGCTTCGCGCCGTGGCGGAGCGCCTACGGGGAGTGAGCCATCCGAGAGCGGCCATGGCGTGAGCATAGCCAGTCTGTTCGGTGGTTCCGGAGTCGAGAGGTTTGAAGGGTGTGAACACTCCAAGACTGTGCCGTTAAACAGGGGGCCACGGCCGGCGGCGACGCGCGGGAGAATGGCTGACATGACTCCCCTCTTCCGCCGAAAGCAGGCCAGGGTCCCCGGGGACCGGCTCGTCACGCTGATCCGCAAGCCGGGTTGTCATCTGTGTGATGACGCACAGGTGGTGATCGAGAAGGTGTGTGGAGATCTCGGGGTTCCCTGGGAGTACAAGGACATCGACCGGGATCCTCAACTCCACGACCAGTACTGGGAGCAGATCCCCGTCGTGCTCGTCGACGGTGAACAGCACACTTTCTGGCGGGTGGACGAGGAGCGCCTCCGCAAGGCCCTGACCGACTAGTCCAACTGGTCCGGTCGGTCGCTTAGGATCGATGGCGAAGTGGCCTCGGGGGCGGGATTGATGAGGGAAGTGTGCGGTTTTGCCTCCGAGAGAGACACGCGTGACCCCGGTCACGTTGGCCGGGCAAATCGGACACCATCTTTGTGCACGCGTTCACAAAGACATAGCCTGCTTTCGACGGGGCGGTCCGGGGACGTGTGACCGCCTACAGCCCCGCTCTACCCGCAGGAGCACCGTGGCAACTGGCCGAACTCACCGACCGGCGACCCGTAGCCGAGGGATTCCCGAGGCCACCGTCGCCAGGCTTCCGCTGTACCTACGAGCCCTGACGGCACTGTCCGAGCGCTCGGTACCCACGGTGTCCTCCGAGGAACTCGCCGCCGCCGCGGGGGTCAACTCCGCGAAGCTGCGCAAGGACTTCTCCTACCTGGGTTCTTACGGAACGCGCGGTGTCGGCTACGACGTCGAGTATCTCGTCTACCAGATCTCCCGCGAGCTCGGCCTGACCCAGGACTGGCCGGTTGTGATCGTCGGTATCGGCAATCTCGGCGCGGCCCTCGCCAACTACGGCGGCTTCGCGTCCCGTGGCTTCCGGGTCGCGGCGCTGATCGACGCCGATCCGGCGATGGCGGGCAAGCCGGTCGCGGGCATTCCGGTGCAGCACTCGGACGAGCTGGAAAAGATCATCGAGGACAACGGCGTGTCCATCGGGGTCATCGCGACCCCCGCCGGTGCCGCCCAGCCGGTCTGCGACCGGCTCGTGGCCGCCGGGGTCACCTCCATCCTGAACTTCGCGCCGACCGTGCTGTCCGTGCCGGACGGCGTCGACGTGCGCAAGGTCGACCTCTCCATCGAGCTGCAGATCCTCGCCTTCCACGAGCAGCGCAAGGCCGGTGAGGAGGCCGCCGCCGCGTCCGACGGCGCCGGTCCGGTCGCCGCGAGCCGTGACGCCGCCTCCGCCGACAAAGGGCCCGACGGGGACGTACCCGCCGTGATGCCGGCATGAGTCTCCTCGTCGTCGGGCTGAGTCACCGCAGCGCGCCGGTCAGCGTGCTGGAGCGGGCGGCACTGCATGCCGATGCGCAGATGAAGTTGCTCCAGGACACCGTCGCCGCGGAACCGGCCGCTGAGGCCGCGGTGCTCGCGACCTGCAACCGCATCGAGCTGTACGCCGACGTGGACAAGTTCCACGCCGGGGTGGCCGAGCTGTCCACGCTGCTCGCCCAGCACAGCGGGGTGGGCCTGGACGAGCTCACCCCCTATCTCTACGTGCACTACGAGGACCGGGCCGTCCATCACCTGTTCTCGGTGGCCTGCGGGCTCGACTCCATGGTCGTCGGGGAGGGGCAGATCCTCGGACAGATCAAGGACTCCCTGGCCCGGGCGCAGGAGCTGCACACCGCCGGGCGGCTGCTGAACGACCTGTTCCAGCAGGCGCTGCGGGTCGGGAAGCGGGCGCACTCCGAGACCGGGATCGACCGGGCGGGACAGTCGCTGGTCACCTTCGGGCTGGAGCAGCTGGCGTCCGGTACGGCGGTGCAGGACTGGGCGCTCGCCAAGAAGGCGCTGGTCATCGGGGCCGGGTCCATGTCCTCGCTGGCCGCGGCGACGCTTGCGCGGGCGGGTGTTTCCGAGGTCGTGATCGCCAACCGGACCGCGGAGCGGGCTGAGCGGCTCGCGCAGATACTCAATGACGCCGGGGACGTGGCGGCCCGTGCGGTACCGATGGACTCGGTGTCGGACGAGCTGACACGTGCCGATGTCGTGGTGTCCTGTACGGGGGCCACGGGGCTTGTCCTGACCGCTGAGGCCGTTGCCGCCGGGCGGGGGTTGGACGCGCAGCCCGGCACCGGCGAGGCGCCGTCCCGCTTCGGATCGGGAGCGGCACGACTGCCCGCGGACCACGGGACGGAGGAGAACTGTCCTCTGGACCTGCCTCCCATGCCCGCCACCGCCGGGTTCTCCGTGCTCGGGGAAGCCGCCGTCGCCGGGATGGCCGCCTCCGAGCTGGAGCAGCACGCCGCCTGGGTGGACAACGCGCCCAGGCCGCAGGGATCCGTGGCTGTCGTCGATCCCGTGCAGGAGGCCGACGCCATCGCCGCGCTCGCCGCCACCGCCGCCGCCATCGGGCGGGTTCCCGAGCGGCGCAGGCCCGAGCCCGTCGCCGAGATCCCGCGGCCGACCCCCTCGCTCTTCCTGCTCGACCTCGCCATGCCCCGGGACATCGACCCCGCCGTGCACCGGCTGGGCGGCGTGCGGCTCGTCGACATCGAGTCGCTCGCCGAGGCCTCGGCGGACGCTCCCATGGCGGCCGACGTCGACCAGGTCCGCCGTATCGTCGCCGACGAGGTCGCGGCCTTCGGGGCGGCGCTGCGGGCCGCGCACATCACGCCGACCGTGGTCGCGCTGCGGACCATGGCCGCCGACGTCGTCGCCGGTGAGATCGCCCGGCTCGACGGGCGGCTGCCCGGCCTCGACGACAAGCAGCGCAATGAGATCACGCAGACCGTGCGGCGCGTGGTCGACAAGCTGCTGCACGCGCCGACCGTACGGGTCAAGCAGCTCGCGGCCGAGCCCGGCGGTGCCGGGTACGCGGACGCGCTGCGGACCTTGTTCGACCTCGACCCCGAGACGGTGGCCGCCGTCTCCCGCGCCGAGGACAGCACTACCGATGAGAAAGACCGAGGCTCGTCATGAGTACCAAGGCGCTACGGCTCGGGACCAGGCGGAGCAAACTCGCCATGGCCCAGTCCGGGCGGGTGGCGGAAGCCGTGAGCCAGGTGACCGGGCGGCCCGTCGAGCTCGTGGAGATCACCACGTACGGCGATGTGTCCAAGGAGGCGCTCGCGCAGATCGGCGGCACCGGTGTCTTTGTGACCGCGCTGCGCGAGGCCCTGCTCAAGGGCGAGGTCGACTTCGCGGTGCACTCGCTGAAGGACCTGCCGACCGGGCAGCCGGACGAGCTGGTGCTGGCCGCGCTCCCCGAGCGTGAGGACCCGCGGGACGTCATCGTCGCCCGGGACGCCCTGAAGTTCACCGATCTGCCCCCGGGTGCCCGCGTCGGTACCGGTTCGCCCCGGCGTACCGCGCAGCTGAACGCGTACGCCCGCGCGCACGGGCTTGATATCGAGACGGTTGCGATCCGGGGGAACATCGACACCCGGGTGGGGTTCGTGCGCGATGGTGAGATGGATGCGGTGGTGCTGGCAGCCGCTGGGCTGCAGCGCATCGGCCGGATCGACGAAGTGACCGATTTCCTCTCGGTCGACATGGTTTTGCCCGCTCCCGGCCAGGGAGCACTCGCGATCGAGTGCACCGCGGACAACGCGGACCTGATCGCAGCGCTCGGCGAGCTCGACGACCCGCTCACGCGGGTCGCCGTGACCGCCGAGCGGTCACTGCTCGCCGCCCTGGAGGCCGGCTGCTCCGCCCCTGTGGGCGCGCTGGCCGACCTGCTGGCCGACGGGCAGATTGTCAAGGAAATGCGCCTGCGGGGCGTCGTCGGCACCACCGACGGCTCGCGCATGGTGCAGTTGTCCACCACCGGTCCCGTGCCCGAGACGCACGACCAGGCAATGGCGCTCGGCCGTGAACTCGCGGCCGAGATGCTCGCCCAGGGCGCGGCCGGTCTGATGGGGGAGCGAGCACAGTGAGCCCCACCACTCTTCCCGCCGGTCCTGAACACGGGCACGTCACCTTCCTGGGTGCCGGACCCGGAGATCCGGGACTGCTGACTCTGCGCGCCGTGGAGGCGCTCACGAACGCGGACGTCCTCGTCGCCGGGCACGAAGTGCTCGACGTCGTACGCGTCCACGCTCGGTCGGGCGTCGCTGTCGTGAACACGGACACGGAGTCGCCTTCGGCTCCGGTTCCGGGCACGGGCGCGCCCCAACTGACAGTCGTTGACGGCACGTCAACAACCGCTCCTGTCCCCGCTGTACGGGATGCGGCACATCTTGTCATGGAGGCCGCGCGGGGCGGCAGGCGGGTCGTGCGTGCCGTGTCCGGGGACCCCGGGCTCGACGCGTACGCCGCCGAGGAGATGCTGGCCTGCGTCCGCGCGGGCGTGCCCTTCGAGGTCGTGCCCGGTGTGGCCGCGGCCGTCGGCGTGCCCGCGTACGCCGGTGTTCCGCTGCGGGACGCGCAGGGCGCGGACGTGCGGTTCGTGGACGCGCGCACGGCCTCCGACCGGTGCTGGACGGAGGTGGGGGTGTCGGACGGGACCGTGGTCGTGTCAACCACCCTGGACTCCGTGGGCGCCGCCGCCGGCGAGCTGGTCGCGGCCGGGCGCAAGCCCGACACCCCGATGACCGTGACGGTCGCCGGTACGACCACGCGCCAGCGGACCTGGACGGCCACCCTGGGCACCATCGCCCAGACGCTCAAGCAGGCCAAGGTGCTGCCCTCGCCCGAGGGCGGGCGGCCGGTGATAGCCGTGGTCGGTGAGCGCTCGGCCGCCGCGCAGCGCGACCAGCTGTCGTGGTTCGAGAACAAGCCGCTGTTCGGCTGGAAGGTTCTCGTGCCGCGCACGAAGGAGCAGGCCGCCTCGCTCTCCGACCAGCTCAGGTCCTACGGGGCCGTGCCGCACGAGGTGCCGACGATCGCGGTCGAGCCGCCGAGAACGCCCCAGCAGATGGAGCGGGCGGTCAAGGGCCTCGTGACCGGGCGCTACGAGTGGATCGCCTTCACCTCGGTCAACGCCGTCAAGGCCGTCCGGGAGAAGTTCGAGGAGTACGGGCTCGACGCCCGGGCCTTCGCGGGGATCAAGGTCGCCGCGGTGGGCGAGCAGACGGCCAATGCGCTGATCGCCTTCGGTGTGAAGCCCGATCTGGTGCCGAGCGGTGAGCAGTCGGCCGCGGGTCTCCTTGAGGACTGGCCGCCGTACGACCCCGTCTTCGACCCGATCGACCGGGTCTTCCTGCCGCGGGCCGACATCGCCACCGAGACGCTGGTGGCGGGGCTCATCGAGCTCGGGTGGGAGGTCGACGACGTCACCGCCTACCGGACCGTGCGTGCCTCGCCGCCGCCCGCGGAGACCCGGGAGGCGATCAAGGGTGGCGGGTTCGACGCCGTGCTCTTCACGTCGTCGTCCACCGTGCGGAACCTGGTGGGCATCGCCGGGAAGCCGCACAACGTGACGGTGATCGCCTGCATCGGTCCGGCCACGGCGAAGACCGCCGAGGAGCACGGGCTGCGGGTGGACGTGATGGCTCCCGAGCCGTCCGTGCACAAGCTGGCCGAGGCGCTGGCCGACTTCGGGCTGCGGCGGCGTGCCGCCGCGCTGGAAGCGGGGGATCCCGTGACGCGGCCCAGTGAGCGGCGGCCGGGGGCCAGGCGTCGTCGTACCACCTGATTCGGGTTCCGCCCTGGACCGTCCGGATTCCCTGCTCCATGGGGATGACGGGCGGTTCAGTGCTTTCCCGGCGGCCGGTCCCCGGGGCGACCGCCGCCCGTCCCCGGGCCCGGCCGGCGACAGAACGTCGGCAAAGGTGCGCCCGGGGCGGGCGTAGCGTAGGTGCCATGTCGACGTACGGATCCTTTCCCGGCACGCGGCCCCGGCGGCTGCGGACCAACCCCGTCATGCGGCGCATGGTCGCCGAGACCCGGCTGCACCCCGCTGACTTCATCCTTCCGGCGTTCGTGCTGGAAGGGGCGAGCGAGCCGGTGCCGATCTCGGCGATGCCCGGGGTCGTGCAGCACACCCGGGACAGTCTGAAGAAGGCGGCCGCGGAGGCCGTGGCGGCCGGGGTGTCCGGGATCATGCTCTTCGGGGTGCCGGAGGAGTCGAAGAAGGACGCTGTCGGGACGCCGGGGACCAATCCCGACGGGATTCTGCAGGTGGCCATCCGGGACGTGCGGGCCGAGGTCGGGGACGACCTGCTCGTGATGTCCGACCTGTGTCTCGACGAGACCGTCGACCACGGCCACTGCGGGGTGCTGGACGACCAGGGGCGCGTCGACAACGACGCGACCCTGGAGCGGTACGCCGAGATGGCCCAGGTGCAGGCCGACGCGGGCGCCCATGTCGTGGGGCCCAGCGGGATGATGGACGGGCAGGTCGGGGTCATCCGGGACGCGCTCGACCAGATCGGGCGGGAGGACGTGGCCATCCTGGCGTACACGGCCAAGTACGCCTCCGCGTTCTACGGGCCGTTCCGCGAGGCCGTCGCCTCCTCCTTGCAGGGTGACCGCAAGACGTACCAGCAGGACCCGGCGAACGTGCGGGAGTCGCTGCGGGAGCTCGCCCTCGATCTGGAGGAGGGCGCCGACATGGTGATGGTCAAGCCGGCCGGGCCCTACCTCGACGTCCTCGCCCGGGTCGCCGACGCCGTGGACGTGCCGGTCGCCGCCTACCAGATCTCCGGTGAGTACTCGATGATCGAGGCCGCCGCCGAGAAGGGCTGGATCGACCGGGACCGGGCGATCCTGGAGACTCTGACCGGAATCAAGCGGGCCGGGGCGCAGAACATCCTCACCTACTGGGCCACCGAGGTGGCGCAGAAGCTCCGCTGACGAAGCCGCTGGGACGGCGTGTCACGGCAACGGTTCGAGCTCGGTCCGGATACGGGCTGAGCTCGTTCCGGCCAACGTCCGGACAACGCCCCCTGCTTCACGTGGTGATCTTCTGGCGGTCTGTCCGGAATCCGCGCCCTGAGGGAGGTGGATTTGTCGGGGTCTGGCAGGTGCGCGACTTGATGAACCGCTTACATCCGTCGAATTGACGAGTTCCCGACATCCTCCATATCTTCTGCGCCTGGCCTGATCCATTCGGAACGGTTCCGAACGGCGATCTCTGGGGGGACACCACCATGAGCTGGTTCATCGAAGTTCTCAAGAAGTACGCGGTCTTCAGCGGGCGTGCGCGCCGCAAGGAATACTGGATGTTCGCGCTGTTCGCCGGGATCATCTACGTCGTGTTCGCCATCCTCGGCGCCGTCACCAAGCAGTCGTGGCTCGTGGCGATCCCCTACCTCGCCTTCCTGCTGCCCGGCCTGGCCGTCACCGCGCGCCGCCTGCACGACACGGGCCGCAGCGGCTGGTGGATCCTGTTCGGCCTCGTGCCGATCGTCGGCGGCATCACCCTGTTCGTCTTCTCGGTGCTGGACAGCGAGCCGGGCGACAACAAGTACGGCCCCAACCCGAAGCTGGCCCCCGCGCACGTGTGATGCCGTAGCTCCGCTTCGAGGCCGCCCGGTCAGTTCCGGGCGGCCTTCTGGTTTTCCGCGGGGCTCACCGCGGCCGCCTTGTCCGCGGCCGGGCCCTCGTCGCGTACGCCCTGGCCGTCCTTGCAGCCCGTGAGGGTGGTGAGGGAGAGAAGGGCGAGGGCGAGTGCGGTGAGCAGGCGGGGGGTGTGGGGTCGGCTGGGCATGGGATCAGGCTGCGGGGGAGCGGGCGCGATCGCCAGCCCTGGCGGGGGATTCGGGACGGCCTCGTCCCAGGGGCCGCGTTGACCTGCGCGGATGTGCCTTCCCGAGTCCCTCCCGCGGGATGCGGGACGGGGCGATTCGGGCACCGGGCACCATCAAGTCGCCCGGGGAGTTAGGTTCTTGACCATCGCGGTGGTTGTCCGTCGAAGGACCGACACATTCACAGGGGAGACGCCATGTCCGGTGACGCGCTGAGCCAGGACCCGGCCGAACTGGCCAAGAGGATCGACACCACCAAGGCGCATCCGGCCCGCGTCTACGACGTCTTCCTCGGCGGCAAGGACAACTACCCCGCCGACCGCGAGGCGGCCGCCGCCGCGCTCGCCGCCAACCCCCGCGGCTACCTCGACGTACGCCACAACCGCGACTTCATGCGCCGGGCCGTCGACCGGCTGACCGGGCGGGACGGCATCCGGCAGTTCCTCGACATCGGCACCGGGCTGCCCACCGCGGAGAACGTCCACCAGATCGCCCAGCGGACCCGGCCCGACGCCCGGGTCGTGTACGTGGACAACGACCCGGTGGTGCTGGCGCACGCCCGCGCGTTGCTCACGAGCGGACCCGAGGGGCGTACGGACTACATCGACGCCGACTTCAAGAACCCCGCGCAGATCCTCGAACAGGCCGCGAAGACCCTGGACTTCGACCAGCCGATCGCGCTGTGCCTGGTCGCCATCCTGCACTTCGTCGAGGACGACGAGGCCTATCCGATCGTGCGGGAGCTCGTGGCGTCCCTGCCCGCGGGGAGCCGGATCGTGCTCAGCCATCTGACCGACGAGATGCATCCCGAGCCCGCCCGCGCGGTCCAGCGCACCTACACCGAGCGCGGGTTCACCTTCGTGTTCCGGTCCAAGGCGGAGGTGGAGCGGTTCTTCACCGAGGTGCCGGGCGTCTCCCTGGACGAGCCCGGTGTGGTGCCCGCGCATCTGTGGCACCCCGGGCCCGCGCCGGCGCCGCCCGCCATCGACGCGGAGGACTTCGCGTCCCTCGACGACATCGAGAAGATCCGCTACCGCGACATCAACGACGTCACCGACGACGACATCAACGTCTACGGGGCGACCGGCACGAAGGCGTGAGCGGGTGTTCCGGGTGACCGGCGTCCGTATCGCGGAAAGGTGCTTGTAGGTGGCACTCAGTTCCTTAGGCTGCGCTGACCAGCCGTAGCAGTCCGCAGTCGAAGGAGCCGTGTCATGACGGTGCCCACGTTCGCTTCCGCGCCGCCGCTCGCCGCCCGGGCCCGGGTGGTCGGTGGGTCGCCGGTACGGGACATCCTCGCCGTCACCGCCCGCCCCGAGGTCATCAACTTCGCGGGCGGGCTGCCGGCGCCCGAACTGTTCGACGCCGAGGGGATCGCGGAGGCCTACCGGGCGGTGCTGGCGGAGGTGCCCGAGCGGGCCCTTCAGTACTCGACCACCGAGGGCGAGCCCGTGCTGCGGGCCGCCCTGGCGGAGCGGATGTCGGTACGCGGGCTCGCCACCGACGCCGACGACGTCCTCGTCACCACCGGCTCGCAGCAGGCGTTGTCGCTGCTCGCCACCGCGCTGATCGAGCCCGGGGACACGGTCCTCGTCGAGAGCCCCTGCTATCTGGCCGCTCTCCAGGCCTTCGGGTTCGCGGGCGCCCGGGTGGTTGCCGTGCCGGGGGACGACGAGGGGCCCGATCCCGTGGCGCTGGAGGAACTCGTCGTGCGGGAGCGGCCCAAGCTGCTCTACACCGTGCCCACCTTCCAGAACCCGACCGGGCGGACCATGTCCGCGGGGCGCCGGGCCGCGGTCGCGTCCGTGGCCGCGCGGCGCGGGCTGTGGATCGTCGAGGACGACCCGTACGGCGAACTCCGCTTCGAGGGTGAGCGGGTGCCGTGGATCGCCGCCCACGAGGAGGTCCGCGACCGGGTCGTGCTGCTCGGCTCCTTCTCCAAGGTCATGGCCCCCGGACTGCGGCTGGGCTGGCTGCGGGCGCCCGGTGAGCTGCGGCGGGCCTGCGCGGTCGCCAAGCAGGCCGCCGACCTGCACACCCCGACCGTCAACCAGCTCGCCGCGGCACGGTACCTGGCCGACCGGGACCTCGACGCGCATGTCCGGCGTGTCGCGGGGGTCTACGGGGGGCGACGGGACGCCATGCTCGCGGGGCTGGCCGAGGCCCTGCCCGAGGGGTCGACCTGGACGCGTCCCGAGGGCGGCATGTTCCTGTGGGCACGGCTCCCGTCGTCGTACGACACCACCGCGCTGCTGCCGCAGGTCGTGGCGCGGGATGTGGCCTACGTCCCCGGCGCGCCCTTCTACGCCGGTGAGCCCGACCGCTCGACCCTGCGGCTCTGCTTCGTGACGCAGACGCCTCAGGAGATCGGGGAGGGGCTGCGGAGGCTGGGGGAGGGGCTGTCGGGGTAGGCGCCAGTGACTCAGCCGATGGTGAAGCGCTGGTTCTGGGCGCCTCGGTCGCAGCGGGCAGTGCGGTAGTAGCCGTCGTCCTGCTGGTAGAGGCAGCGGCCCGTGCCGACGCTTTGGAGCATGATGGCGCTGCGGGCGGCGGGCTGGACGGTGCGCCACTTCTGGTATGAGCCGCCGTTACAGCGCAAGGGGTAGACGTCGCCCCGGTCATTGCTGTCGAGGCAACGGCCCCAGAAGTTGTTCTTGAGAGTGGTGCTGGTGTTGAGGCGGCCGTTCCACTGCCACAGGAGGCTGCCGCGTCCGGTGGTGCAGCGGTCGCCCTTGAGTCCGGTTTCGGAGTTCTCGCGCAGGCAGTCACCGTAGCGGTAGTTCGCGAAGCGGCTGGTGGTGGTGGCAGCCGAGGCGGGTGTGGGGGTGAGGAGGGGGAGGGCGAGGCTGGCTGCGGCGATGAGGGCGGCGAACGCTTTCCGGGTCGGGCGGCGCACTCGGGGTCTCCTTACGGTGGTTGTCAGAAGTACCTCAACAGGATCCCCGAACACCATCGCTTATGCCTGCAAAATGGGAAAAACCCGCCGAACTGGGCCCTGAACGAAACGCCCTAGCCGAAGGGCGTGCCGGACGGGGAGGTCCAGAAGGTCACGGTCGGACCGTAGGAGCCGTCCTCCTCGTCGCTCACCTCGACGGTGACCTCCAGGTCGGGGTACCGGGCGGACAGGACGCCCTGCCAGCATTCCCCCAGCGCCAGGGCGAGTTGGGGCAGTTCCTCGCCGAGCTGGTCATCGTCCGTCAGGGGTGTGTTGACGAACGTGTCCCACAACTTGACCTGGTTGGTGACTGCTTCGACACGTTCCCTGTCGTCGCCCAGCTTTGTGAACCAGTCGTCGACGTTCTCCTGACCGAACCGGCTCTTGAGGAACACACCACCGCGGTACTCGACCGTTTCCGGGTTGAACAGCCAGGCCGCGGCCAGAACGAACCGCAGGCCGCCCTCGAAGTCGAGGTAGTTGGCCGGGGTGAGTCCCTCGTCCTTCCAGTCCGTACGCCACCGGGTGAAGAACGCCGGCAGCTTCCGGTCGGACCACGACGGCTTGCTGCTGGTCACGGGATCTCCCAGGGGAACGCGGCGCGTACTTCGTTCGACGGCCGCACGAAGACCTGGCCGGTTTTCGGGTTGGTGTTGCGCTCGTACTCTACGACGTGCGGGGTGTCCACCCCGCCGTGTGGACGGCCCTCCAGGTCCACCCGCTTCACCGCACGGCCCTCGGAGTCGTACGTCGTGTAGTTGGTGACCTTTCCGGTCTGCGGGTCCGTCTTGTAGAGGGTGCCGTCCTTCGGGCCGTTCTCCACCGGCAGGTTGTTCCCCCCACGGCCGCCGGTGCCCTTGTACTGCTGGCCGTTCTTGATCAGATCGGACGCCGGTTGCTGTGAGGAGCCACCGGTGCCCGAGCCCTCGCTGTTCATACGGAGGGGTTCGACCTGGGAGTCGCTCGTGGCGTGCTGGGCGAGGTCCACGGCGCCGGCGCCCGCCAGCCCGACGCCCGCGGTGATACCGGCGGCGGACACGACGTTGAGGGGTACGCCGGCGATGGCACCGACCCCGGTGGCGTCCAGGGCGACGCCGAGACCTTCGCCGCCGGCGCTGACGCCGGCCAGGAGCATGCCGCCGAGCATCGCCGCGCTGTCGCCGGGGTGCTGGACCATGGCGTTGCCGAAGGAGGCGAGGTCGTTGACGACCGTCTTGCCGCCGTCCACCAGATCGTCTCCCACGTCGCCGAGGAAGTCGCCGACCTTGGACCAGAATCCCGGGCGCTCCGGGGCGGACTCGGTGGCCTTCCTCACCAGCGCGGCCGCGGTGTGTCCGGCGGTCTCCACGTTGCCGCGAGCGGTGTCGAGAGCCGCACGGGCGGCGGCACGGTCCGCCTCACCGGGATCGTCGAAGGGGATCTCGGTGTTGTCCCCTCTGCCGCGCGCCTCGCTGACCTGCCGGTCATGGGCGTTCTTGGCGTTCGTGGTGGCCGTCTCGCCGCGCGCGTACTGCGATATGGCCTCGGCCGCGCGCTGCTGGGCCGCGCGCAGGGTGTGCAGGTAGTCGTACAGGGCGTTCGCGGCGGTGTGGAACTCGCTGCCCGCCTCGGTCCATCGGGCGGGCTGGCCGTGGAAGCGGTTCCGGAAGGCGTCGCCGGCAGGGCCCCGCCAGCCGTCCTCGGTGTCGACCTTCGCCAGTCCTTCGCCGGCCTCGATGAGGACATCGCCGTAGGCGAGCAGGGACTGCGCGGTCGTGGTCAGGGAGTCCGGTGAGCCGGGGACGAGCTCGCGAGGATCCGACGTCTCGCCGAGCTGAGCCATCAGGACGCCCCCGGGTCTGTTCCGGACGACGACCGGAGCACGCCCTCGGCGGAGAGCTGGATGTGGTCCTCGGCCGCCTCGTAGTTCTTGACGCAGCGGTTCAGCCGGTCGGAGACCTCGGCGCCGTCGGAGGCCAGGTGCGAGACGCCGATGTTCCACCGGTCGGTGAAGTCGACGATCGCGGAGGCCAGTTCGTCGTGCCCGAAGTCGCCTCTGGGAGCGTCGATGTCGCTCACCTTCTTGGTGGCCATCGCGTCCAGCGTGGTGCTGATCCCAGAGGCGGCCTTGCGCAGTGCGCCGAGGTCCACGGAGAAGCCGTCCGGCATGCTGAGCGCCCTCCCCCTGCCAAGGACCGCGAACGAGAAGGGAGTTTAGCGGCGGATTCCGTGAGCGGAAATGAGACAGTGTGACTTGAAAGGGAATTTGCTCAGGGGAGACCTCCGGTTTGCCCTGCCCGTCTCGGGTGCTTCCCGGGACCGGTCAGTCCCACCAGAAGGACCAGACGCGTCGGCCCAGCACCGCGTGTTCGGCGTACTCGGACAGGGTCTCGTGGTGCCCCTGGGTGATGTTGTCCGGGCAGAACGCGAAGTGCTCGGCGGCGACGGCCTCCGCCTCCTCCCTCGTCGTGGGCGGGGCGGCGACGGACAGGATCAGCTGGTCGAAGGTGAGCGCGACGACGCGTATACCGAAGCGGTCCTCCCAGGAGCGGAGGATGGCGCAGAGACGGGCCACGTCGTTCTCGTAGTTCAGCGGGCCCGTCCAGCCGATCGCCGCCGGGATGTCCGCGCTGCGGCGGGCCGGGACCAGGGCGAGACGGGGCTCCTTGAACCAAGACCCCTCGTCGAGGAGCGCGTCGGCGGTCTCGGCGGCACGGGTGTCGGGGTCGGCGGGAAGTGACTCGGGGGCCGGGGCCGGGCCGGGCCAGGTCTCGTCGTAGGGGGCGATCGTCTCGTCGAGGTCGTCGGGGTCCTCGATCGCGCACGCCCAGTACTCCGCGAGCAGTTCCTCGGGGTCGTGGTCCCCGGGGTACGACATCTCCCCGGGCATCAACTCCCACTCGTCCGGTCCGCCTTGCGTATCGCCGACCTCTATCAGCACCGGCAGCAGACCGGTTCGCGCGGCCGGGGCGCCCAGTGCGGTCCAGGCGCCGGACGACGCCGCGTACTCGGCATGCCACAGCAACGGCTCGTGCCACGGACCGTCTTCGGTCGCGTCGATCAGTCTCCCGAGCGGGAGTCCGAGCCCGAGGGAACGTCCGCTCGGGTCTGCCGCCAGGGCGGGCAGCGGGTTGGGAAGAGTCGCCATGTCAGTGACTGTAGGGGGAGCCACTGACAATGGCGGTCACTGCTTGAGGGTGGTGGTGAAGGCGGTCCAGGTGGCCGGCGTTACCCGGAGGGTGGGCTCGGGGTTCTTGGAGTCGCGGATGTGGATGGTGTGGGCGCAGGAGGCCACCTCGACGCACTGGCCGCCTTCACTGCCGCTGTACGTCGACTTGAACCAGTGAAGTGCTTCGGCGCTCATTGCTCTCCTAGCAGGCGGTCGAGCAGATCCCTGGAGTCCTGTGTGGTCAGGGCCTGTGTCCGCAGCATCGCATATTTGCGTGCCAGCTTGGATACCTCATCCGCGTCGGAAACCCACTGGCTGCCGCGTTGCGACTCGGTGTACGCGAGGTGCTGGTGGTCCGGTGTTTCGAGGAGCGTGAAGGGTCCGTCCAGCCCCGCGTGACAGGGGCTGTCCAGCGGCAAGAACTGCAGGGAGACACACGGCAGTTCAGCGACCGCCCGAAGATGGTGCAGCTGTTCCCCTCCGCTGATCCTCATGTGCAGCACCGGCTCCCACACGATGAAGCTCAGCGTCGGCGGATTCCTGCGGTGCAGGATCTCCTGGCGTTCCAGGCGGGCCGCCGTGCGCGTCTCGATCTCGTCCTCGTCGTACGCGGGGACCCGGTTGCGGAGTACGGCTCGGACGTAGAGGTCGGTCTGGAGCAGGCCGGGAAGGACCGCGTTGTCGTACCAGGAGAGGGAGATGGCCTCCCGCTCATGCTCCATGTACAGCTCGGCCCACATCGGGAACTGGTCGATGTCCGGCAGGTTGGCCACGCCCGCCGCCAACATCCCCTTCGTCTCCAGTACTTCGTCCAGCACCGCGGCCAGGTCCGGTTTCAGCGTCCGTCTGCCCTGCTCGATCGACGCGATGGTCTCCTCGTCGACGCGGACGAGGTCGGCGAGGGCGGTCTGGGTGTGGCCCGCGGCGCGGCGCGCGGTGCCGAGTTGCTTGCCCAGCATCTTCATGGACGTGAGGTTCTTCGGCCGCGGCGGCTTCCTGGCGCTCATGAAGGTCTCCATCCCCCTCCGGACGAGTACGTCACCGGGTACGAGCCCGTACAAAAAATCTGTACGGGTTCACCGAGTGATCCACGGTAGTCACTCTCCGCAACTCTCGTCCCGTGAACGAGACGACCCGACCACCGCTCCTGCGCGAGCGGTTCTTCCGCCGTGACCGCAGGTCCGCGCAGGCCGCGAGGCGCTTCACGGCCGAGACCCTGACCGGTTGGGGGCTCGCGGAGACCCTCCGGGCGGACGACGTGCTGCTCTGCGTGAGCGAACTGGTGACGAACGCGCTGCTGCACGGGGTGCCGCCGGGACGCCAGTTGAGGCTGTTCCTGCGCCACGAGGTGCACGCGCTGGTCGTCGAGGTGCACGACAGCGGACCCGGGGTGCCGCATGTCGTGCATGACGGGGACGAGGGCGGGCGGGGGTTGTTGCTGGTGTCCGCGCTGAGCGACAAGTGGGGAGTGCGGGAAAGGGAGTTGGGCAAGGCGGTGTGGTGCGAGTTCGCGTTGGTATAGCCCTGTTGTCGGTGGGTCCCGATACCGTGGGGATCAGTACGACGTAGGGGGACGGGATGGCTGACCAGCCGGTGCTCGCGCAGTTGCACTTCGGGCGTGAGGACGCCGAACGGGACGTGACCGAGGGGCTGTTGCTGCGCGGCGGTTTCCTGCCGAACGCCGCGTACCGGGGTGCGCTCAGCGGCCGCAAGATGCTGATCATCGGGCGCAAGGGGTCCGGGAAGAGCGCCATCTGCATGCAGCTGATGTCCGACGGCGAGGGTGGGCACCGGGGCGGGAAGGTTCTCGTCACCCCTGACGAGGCCGCGGGGGAGGAGATCCGGCGGTTCGAGCTTCAGGGGCTGCCGGGGGACTCGGCCAAGGCGCTGATCTGGCGGTACGTGTTCGCCGTACACGCTGCTCGGTATCTCGTCGAGCATGCCAAGGGCGCGCATGACGGGGGGCACAAGACCGACTCGGTGAAGGCGCTCGGGCGGTTCCTCAAGCAGAACGGCGAGGCGCCGGGCGGGGGCGGCCGGCTGGTGGAGCGGCTGGCGCAGGGGGCCCGGGGGCTGCAGACCTCGCTGTCGCTTGAGGCCTTCGGCGTCAAGGCGAGCGTGGAGGAGGAGGTACGGCGGTTGCGGCGGTCGGCGGGTGGGTCGTACGGGAGCTCGGGGGACTCGTCGGGGTACTGAAGGCACCATACTCGTAGGGGAGTTGCGGGACGGGGCGCCGACGGGGGAATGGATCCGTGCTGAACAAGGTGGTTGCCGGGCGGTTTCGGATCACCGGGCTGTTGGGCTCCGGTGGCATGGGGCAGGTCTGGGCCGCCGAGGACGTGCGGATGCGGCGGGAGGTCGCCGTGAAGGTCGCACATCCACAGCACGGCATGGGCGAGGCCGAGACGCAGGCCGGCCGCGGCGACCCGCAGGGCCAAGCACACCGTCGAGGCGGTCAGGCGCGAGCTGGAGAGCCTCATACGGCACACCGAGTACATCGACGCGGAGATCGAGGCGATCACTGCGCCGGTGTCCGAGGAGGACTACTACAAGGTCTTCAAGATACTGATAGACGGCACGTACCCCGCCCCTGACCAGCTCGTCGAGGAGGTGGAGGAGGCGTACGGCATCAGGCTCCCGCCGGATGCCGCCCACCGCATGGTCCTCCGCTTCATCAACCGCCACACGGCGGAACTCCAGGAGGACCACATCGCCTAGCTCAGAGACGCTCGGGCGTCCTGATCCCCAGGAGGGCCATGCCCTTGTGCAGGGTCCGGGCCGTCAGGTCGACCAGGAACAGACGGTTCTCCGTCTGCTCCGGGGTGTCAGCCTTCAGGACCGGGCACTGGTCGTAGAACGTCGTCAGGTGTGACGCCAGCTGGTACAGGTACGCGGCCAGCTTGTGCGGTGCGTACTCCGCGGCCGACTCGAACACCGTGTTGCCGAACGCGTCCAGGTGAAGGCCCAACGCCCGCTCCGCCGGGGCGAGTTCGAGCTTCGGGTGCGCGGTCGGGGTGGCGCTCTCGCCCGCCTTGCGCAGGATCGACTGGATACGCGCGTACGCGTACTGGAGGTACACGGACGTGTCGCCGTTCAGCGAGACCATCTGGTCCAGGTCGAACTTGTAGTCACGGTTCGGCGACGTCGACAGGTCCGCGTACTTCACGGCGCCGATCCCGACGTACCGCCCGTTCTCGACGATCTCCTCCTCGGTCAGGCCCACCTTCTCGGCCTTCTCGCGCACGACCGCGGTGGCCCGCTCGACCGCCTCGTCCAGCAGGTCCTCCAGCTTGACCGTCTCGCCCTCACGCGTCTTGAACGGCTTGCCGTCCGCGCCGAGCACCGTGCCGTAACCCATGTTGTGCGCGGTGACGTCGTCGGACAGCCAGCCGGCCCGGCGGGCGGCCTCGAAGACCATCTTGAAGTGGAGCGACTGGCGCACGTCCACGACGTACAGCAGTGTCGTCGCGTGCAGCTCGGAGACGCGGTTGCGGATCGCCGTCAGGTCGGAGGCCGCGTAGCCGAACCCGCCGTCCGCCTTCTGCACGATCAGGGGTACCGGCTGGTCGTCCTTGCCGCGGATCTCGTCGAAGAAGACGACCAGCGCGCCCTCGGAGCGGACCGCCACCCCCATCTCCTCCAGGAGACGGGCGGTCTCGGGCATGCCCTCGTTGTACGCCGACTCGCCGACGATCTCCTCGTCGCGGATCTCCATGTCCAGCTTGTCGAAGACCGAGTAGAAGTAGACCTTCGACTCGTCCACGAACTGCTGCCAGAGTTCGAGGGTCTCCTTGTCGCCGGACTGCAGGGCCACGACCCGCTTCCGCGCCCGCTCCTTGAACTCCTCGTCGGAGTCGAAGACCACACGGGACGCCTTGTACACCCGGTTCAGGTTCGACATGGCCTGCTCGCCGTCGACCTCGTCCGGGGGGGCCAGCTCGCCCGGGTTCTCGATCAGGTACTGGATGAGCATGCCGAACTGGGTGCCCCAGTCGCCGATGTGGTGCCGGCCGATCGTCTTCTCACCGGTGAAGTCGAGCATGCCGCGCAGGGCGTCGCCGATCACCGCGGAGCGCAGGTGCCCGACGTGCATCTCCTTCGCCACGTTCGGCTGGGCGTAGTCGATCACCGTGGTGCCGGGCTGGTCCTTGAGCGGTACGCCGAGACGGTCGCCGTCCTCGTAACGCGCGGCCAGGGTCTCGGTGATCGCCCGGTCCGTGATCGTCACGTTCAGGAAGCCGGGCCCTGAGACCTCGACGTCCTTGATCACGTCACCGGTGACGATCTGCGACACCACCTGCGTGGCCAGGTCCCGCGGGTTCGCCTTGGCCTTCTTGGCGAGGGCCAGGATGCCGTTCGCCTGGAAGTCGGCCCGGTCGCTGCGTCGCAGCAGTGGGTCCGCGGAGGCCTCCGGCAGGGTGGCGGAGATCGCGGAGCCGAGCTGCTGGTTGACGGAGTCGCTGAGGGACGTGACCGGGGCCATGGGGAAGGGTGCCGTTCTCCTCGGGGGATCAGATAGACACGGTCAGTATCCCATGGGGGGTAAAGCGGTTTTCTCCGGCGCGGTGCGGTCTGGGAGAATGGGGCGTCCATCAAGCCTTCAGTACTCAAGTACTTCAGTAAAAGAGGACGTGCCGATCGTGGGTCAGAGCGCTGAGACCACCGACTGGGTCTCCCGTTTCGCGGATGAGGTCATCGAGGAGTCGGAGCGTCGGGCCCCGGGCAAACCGGTCGTCGTCGCGTCCGGGCTGTCGCCCTCGGGACCGATCCACCTCGGGAACCTGCGCGAGGTCATGACCCCGCACCTCGTCGCCGACGAGATCCGGCGGCGGGGACGTCAGGTGCGGCATCTCATCTCCTGGGACGACTACGACCGGTACCGGAAGGTGCCGGCCGGCGTCCCGGGCGTCGACGAGTCGTGGGCCGAGCACATCGGCAAGCCGCTGACCTCCGTGCCCGCGCCGAAGGGGTCCGCCCACCCGAACTGGGCCGAGCACTTCAAGGCCGCCATGGTCGACGCGCTCGCCGAGCTCGGCGTCGAGTTCGACGGGATCAGCCAGACCGCGCAGTACACCTCGGGCGTCTACCGCGAGCAGATCCTGCACGCGATGGCGCACCGCGGGGACATCGACGCGATCCTCGACCAGTACCGGACCAAGAAGGCTCCCGCCGCTGCGAGGAAGCAGCAGCAGAAGCCCCTCGACGAGGCCGAGGTCGAGGCCGCCGAAGGGTCGGGCGCGGCCGCCGAGGACGACGGGTCCTCCGGCTCCGCCGGGTACTTCCCGTACAAGCCCTACTGCGGCAACTGCGAGAAGGACCTCACCACCGTCACCTCCTACGACGACGCCACGACCGAGCTGTCGTACACCTGCAACGCCTGCGGGTTCTCCGAGACCGTCCGGCTGAACGAGTTCAACCGCGGCAAGCTGGTCTGGAAGGTCGACTGGCCGATGCGCTGGGCCTACGAGGGTGTCGTCTTCGAGCCCAGCGGTGTCGACCACTCGTCCCCGGGGTCGTCGTTCCAGGTCGGCGGGCAGATCGTCGGGATCTTCGGCGGAAAGCAGCCGATCGGGCCCATGTACGCGTTCGTCGGGATCTCCGGCATGGCGAAGATGTCGTCGTCGAAGGGCGGGGTGCCCACGCCGGGCGACGCCCTGAAGATCATGGAGCCGCAGCTCCTGCGGTGGCTCTACGCCCGCCGCCGGCCCAACCAGTCCTTCAAGATCGCCTTCGACCAGGAGATCCAGCGGCTCTACGACGAGTGGGACAAGCTGGACGCCAAGGTCGCTGGGGGCACCTCCCAGGCTATTGGCACTGGGGGAGGCTCCGCGCTGCCGGGCGACATCGCCGCCCACTCGCGTGCGGTGGGGACGGCCGCGGGTGAGCTGCCGCGTACGGCGCGCGTGCTGCCGTACCGGACACTCGCCTCCGTCGCCGACATCACCGCCGGGCACGAGGACCAGGCGCTGCGGATCCTCAGCGAGCTCGACCCCGACAACCCGCTGTCGGCGCTGGACGAGGCCCGGCCCCGGTACGACAAGGCCGAGGCCTGGATCAACACCCAGGTGCCCGCCGACCAGCGGACCATCGTGCGGGACGAACCCGACGCCGAACTGCTGAAGTCCCTCGACGAGGCCTCCCAGCAGTCGCTGCGGCTGCTCCTGGACGGGCTCGCCTCGCACTGGTCGCTCGACGGGCTCACCCACCTCGTGTACGGCGTGCCCAAGGTGCAGGCCGGGTTCTCCGCGGACGCCACGCCCAAGGAACTGCCGGCCGAGATCAAGACCGCCCAGCGGACGTTCTTCGCCCTGCTGTACCGGCTGCTGGTCTCCCGGGACACCGGGCCCCGGCTGCCCACGCTGCTGCTGGCCGTCGGCCAGCAGCGGGTCCGGGCGCTGCTCGGGGAGTAACACGCGGTACGGAAGAGGGGCCCTCCGATGTGGAGGGCCCCTTCTCATGTCCGGGTGGCTCAGGCGATGTGGTCTTCCTGGAGTTCCGCCGTGTGCCGGTTCGTGAAGCGGTTGACCATGCGCTCGGCCTCGCGCTGCGGGAGCACGACGCCGTACGTCGCCTCCACGTCCCCCCTCAGCTGGCCGGGGGAGGGATAGCTGCCGTCTATCGACTTCTTGAAGACCTGGTAGAAGTCCTCCTCCGTCGGCTCCGGAGTGCCGCCGCCCTCGCCGAGTTCCCGGGTACGGCCGTTGCTCACCGGGATGGGAAAGCTGCCGGTCTCCTCCATCGAGGGTTCCCTGGGAGGCTCCTCGTACTGGATCTGCTGGAGCTCGTACTGCTCGGCTTCCAACTGCTCCTCGTACCAGCGGTTGTACTGCTCCGCGGGGTCGTAGTCGGGGTTGTAGCCGCCCTGGTATTCGACCTGCTTGGGGGTTTCGAACCACGGGCTCTGGTCGGGTTCGGGTTCCGGCTCAGGTCGGTGGGCGGCCTGCGGCGGGACGGGAGCCGCCACAGCGGGACGACCGTCCGCAGCTACGGCACGGGCGGCCGCGGGGAGTTCGGCGGGCTCCGGAGCCGGATGGCAGCAGAGCCGGCTCTATGCCCGCCGCCGCCAGACCCGCCGGGGCCGTCTCCGCCAGCGGAACCCCGTACCGGGCCAGGCGGAGCGGCATCAGCGACTCCACCGGCGCCTTGCGGCGCCAGGCCCGGCCGAAGCGGGAGTGGAGACGGGCCTGGTAGACCAGACGGTCCTGTTCGAGCTTGATGACCTGCTCGTAGGAGCGCAGCTCCCAGAGCTTCATACGGCGCCACAGAAGGAACGTCGGAAGGGGGGAGAGGAGCCAGCGGGTGAGGCGGACCCCCTCCATGTGCTTGTCCGCCGTGATGTCCGCGATCCGGCCGATCGCGTGCCGGGCCGCCTCCACCGACACCACGAACAGGATCGGGATCACCGCGTGCATGCCCACACCCAGCGGATCCGGCCAGGCCGCCGCGCCGTTGAAGGCGATCGTGGCAGCCGTCAGGAGCCACGCCGTCTGCCGCAGCAGCGGGAACGGGATGCGGATCCACGTCAGAAGCAGGTCCAGGGCCAGCAGGACACAGATACCCGCGTCGATACCTATCGGGAGCACATAACTGAAGTTCCCGAAGCCCTTCTGGACGGCGAGTTCACGGACGGCCGCGTAGGACCCCGCGAAGCCGATGCCGGCGATGATCACGGCACCGAACACGACCACGCTGATGAGAACGCGGTGCATGCGAGTCAGCTGCATGGGCGCGGACACCCGTACTCCCCTCCCTGTACGTGTTGTTGCGCGCAACAGAGTGGCACATATGTGCTGCGCACGGATGGCCGGTATGGGCCGTCAGTATTTCTTCAGCTCTTCTTCGCGGCCGACTTGGACGGAGATGCCGACTTCGAGGCCGACCCCGTGGCCGACTTCGACGCGGACGGGGACGCGGATTTCGACGGGGCCTTCGAACCCGACGCGGAGTCCGAGGGGGCCGGGCTCGCCGCACCCTCGCCGTTCGCCGCCGACACCGCGGTCACCGTCTCCTTGGCCGCCCGCTCCGCGAGCTTCGCGAGGGTGTCCGCGCTGGGCGCCTTGTCACCGGCCAGACCCGCGCCGTTGTAGTCGACGGTGACGACGACGTTCTCCACGCGCGTGACGACCGTCTGCTGCTTGAAGGCGCCTTCCTTCTTCTTCAGGTCGTAACGCACCAGCGTCGCCGCGTCACCCGTCCCGGAAACCGCCTGCGACTTGGCGTTCTTCGCACCCGCCACCGACTGGGCGTCCTGGATCTGCTGCTCGTAGTACTTCGCGGCCTGCGCCTCGCCCGTACCGCGCGAGGTGTCCGACTCGAAGCGCAGCAGCGAGACGTTCAACCAGCGGAACTGGGAGCCCTTGACCCCGTTGTTGTCGAGGCTGCTCCAGGAGCAACTGCCGCGCGTACCCGCCTCCGACGTGCCCTTCTTGCCGGACTTCGGGGCCTTGGGGACGAGCGACTTCAGGGTCTTCGAGGACAGCACCCCGCACGATTCGGGAAGCGACTTGTACGCCGCCGCCTGCACCGTGGGCGCCGTGCTCGGGGAGGCCGACACCGTCGCACCGGCGCCTGCGGCCTTGTCGCCACCGCCACCGCTGCCGGAGCCGGAGTCGCCGGAGTCGGAGGAGCAGCCTGCGGCGATCAGCATCACCGGGACTGCGGCCGCGCAGACAAGGACGCGGTGAAGACGCTTCGCTCTCCCCCACTGCCCGAAAGACGTGGGAGGGGCCCCCAGAACACCCTGGTCACGCTCTGCTCGTCGCTGCATGGTTCCTTCACTCATGACGCTTGTGGTTCCTGCCGTCGGATCGGGTCCGAGGGGCCACGGTACGCGGTGAGGATGCTGTGCGGTCCAGCTTCGGAGGCCTTGTGCGCAGGAGTGAGGGGTGCGTGCAGAGCGCTCAGCCGGACAGCGACCCGGCCAGCTGGGAGGCCAGTTTCCGGGCGTTGTCCTGCATTTCCTTGCTGTCCGGGGTGACTCCGACCGTCGTCGGCTGCTCCTCGTACTCGATGGTCACGATCACGTTGGACGTGCGGAACGCCACAGTCACCTTGCGCTGCTGGGCCGTCGAACCCGAGTTGCCCAACGCGTCGTCCAGGAACGCCTCGTCACCCAGATCGTCCAGGACGCGGGGCTGGATATCGGACGGGGTCGCCGACGGCGAACCGCCCGGACTCGCGGAACCGCTCGCCGTGGCCGTAGGAGAGGACGAGGGACTGGCGGTGCCGCTCTCCGCCACGTCCGAGGTGACGCTCGCCGTCGCCGCCACCGGCAGATCGGCCTTCTCCTCGGCCTGCGCGAAGAGCTGCTGCGCCTGACTGTCGTCGCTGACCGCGTTGTCGTACGACACCACGCGCTCGAAGTCGATCGAGAGGTACTCGGTGGCGTCCGGGGCCTCCACCTTCCAATGGCAGCCGACCTTGCGGTCGGTGTCGTAGGTGAGCGTGGCGTCGCCCTCGTACGCCCTGGCGCGCTGGTCCGCGTCGGCGATCTGCTGGATGCCGGGCAGGAGCGTGTCGAGGGTGCTCTGCCCGACCGCACTGCAGGCCTCGGGGAGGGTGCGGTACTTGCCGGGCTGGGCGGCGACGGAGGCGGTGCCGGCGTCGTCGGGGTTGGCGTCGTCCGTCGTGCCGCCGCCGGAGCTGCCGGTGCAGCCGGCCAGCAGCGCCGCGAGGAGGGCGGCGACGCCGGGTACGTAGGCCTTCCGCTGCACGGTGGGGCTCCTCTCGGAATGTCTCCGACTCGTGGGGATCTCAGTGTCCCCGCAGGTTATTCGCTTGCCGCACGGGGGCGTCCCCAGCAGACAATGTGTATCGCACGCACTGCCGTGAACGCCGGTCCGTCATCCCATACGTCGACCTTGGCGCCGGTTTTGCGCTTTGATACTTCTGCTTGCTTTCCGGGGGAATGAGGACGAAATGTCGTACGTGGAGATGCCGGGCGCCAAGGTCCCGATCCGCATGTGGACCGACCCGGCGACGGTGGAGGACGTGGCGCTCCAGCAGCTGCGGAACGTGGCCACCCTGCCGTGGATCAAGGGCCTCGCCGTGATGCCGGACGTGCACTACGGCAAGGGTGCGACGGTCGGGTCAGTCATCGCGATGCAGGGTGCGGTGTGTCCGGCGGCGGTGGGTGTGGACATCGGCTGCGGGATGTCGGCGGTGAAGACGTCCCTGACGGCGAACGACCTTCCCGGGGACCTGTCCCGGCTGCGGTCGAAGATCGAGCAGGCCATTCCGGTGGGGCGGGGGATGCATGACAGTCCCGTCGAGCCGGGGCGGTTCCATGGGCTGGCGACTGCGGGGTGGGACGAGTTCTGGGGGCGGTTCGAGGGGGTTGCGGATGCGGTTAAATTCCGTCACGAACGTGCTGGAAAGCAGATGGGAACGCTCGGATCCGGAAACCACTTTGTCGAAGTGTGCACGGATACATCCGGTTCTGTCTGGCTGATGCTGCACTCCGGCTCCCGCAACATCGGCAAGGAACTCGCCGAGTTCCACATCGGCGTGGCCCAGAAGCTCCCGCACAACCAGGGTCTGGTCGACCGCGACCTGGCCGTCTTCATCGCGCAGACCCCGCAGATGGAGGCGTACCGCAACGACCTGTTCTGGGCGCAGGAGTACGCCAGGTACAACCGCACGATCATGATGGCCCTCCTCAAGGACGTGGTCCGCAAGGAGTTCAAGAAGGCCAGGCCGACCTTCGAGCAGGAGATCAGCGCGCACCACAACTACGTGGCCGAGGAGCGCTACGACGGGATGGACCTGCTCGTGACCCGCAAGGGCGCGATCCGGGCCGGTTCCGGCGAGTACGGCATCATCCCGGGCTCCATGGGGACGGGGTCGTACATAGTGAAGGGTCTCGGCAATGAGAGGGCCTTCAACTCGGCCTCGCACGGCGCCGGTCGGCGTATGAGCCGCAACGCGGCCAAGCGGCGGTTCTCGACTCGGGACCTGGAGGAGCAGACGCGGGGCGTGGAGTGCCGCAAGGACTCCGGTGTCGTGGATGAGATCCCGGGCGCCTACAAGTCGATCGACCAGGTCATCGGCCAGCAGCGGGACCTGGTGGAGGTCGTGGCGAAGTTGAAGCAGGTCGTCTGCGTGAAGGGCTGAGCCGCGGATGTGCGACGGAGGGCCCGGTCCGGGTGGACCGGGCCCTCCGCCGTCCCCTAGCTGGGTTGCCTGCTGCTCGGAGAGCTCAGGTGGCGGCTGAAGAAGCGGACTGCGCTGTCCGCCTCGAAGCGGGGGAGTTCCTTGTGCCTGCCCGCGTTGGCGTGCAACGTCTTCTCCTTCGAGGCGAAGGCGTCGAAGAGGGCGAGGGCGGACGCGCGGGGGATGTGTTCGTCGTGCCACTGCATGGCGAACTCGATCGGGACGGTGATCCGCCGGGCGTGTTCCGTCAGGGCGTCGGGCCAGTGCTGGCCGAAGACCGCTGCCTTGATGCGGGAGTCGGCGGCGACCAGGGGGATCCCGATCGCGGTGCCCATGTTGAGGCCGTAGTAGCCGACCGGGGCTTCGGGGCCGATCTCCGGGAGTTTCTGGAGGGTGTCCAGGGTCGCGTGCCATTCCGGTACGGCCCGGGCCGCGAGGTGGGCGTTGTAGCGGACCACGATCGGGCCCTCCGGTTCGCCGGCCGCCCTCGCCCGGTACAGCTCGGCGATTTCCTGTTCGTCGTGGGCCGTGCGGGGGCGGTCGCCGTGGCCGGGTGCGTCGATCACGGCCACGTGGAAGCCGCCCCGGTTCACCAGGAGTTCGGCGCGGCCCGTCATCGCCGGGGACTTCTTGTGGTTGCCGCCACCGTGACCCATGAGGATCAGCGGTGTGCCTTCGGGGGCGGATGCCGGGGACCAGAGGACGCCGGGTACCTCGCCCACCGTGAAGTCGCGTTCGCGGATGTCGTTCATGACGTGGTGCCTTTCGGGAGAGCCTTGTGGTGAGGCGCTCCCGGCGAAAGCTGCGTCAGTCGCCGGACCGTGAAGCACAGGAGGGGAGCACCCACAGAGATACAGCGGTCATGGGTTCCACCTCCTCGCGGTGTCGTCACGGTCTCGGGCACAAGCTACCCGTCAGGGCGTTCCGACGCCCCTTGTTTTCCGCTCACTTGGGTGCGTGCATCACCGCGTAGATCATGACGAACGCCACGATGTGGATGCCGAAGAGGAAGTAGGCGAGCCACCACCACATGTGGCGTTCGTCGTGGGGGTCTTTTCTGTCCTTCTCGGGTCCGGTCACAGGTCTCGGTGGACCTTCGTGTTGGAGGCCTGGGCGCGGGGGCGCAGGACCAGGAGGTCGACGTTGACGTGGCTGGGGCGGGTGACCGCCCAGGTGATGGTGTCCGCCACGTCGTCGGCGGTGAGGGGTTCGGCGACACCCTCGTAGACCTTGGAGGCCTTCGACTCGTCGCCGCCGAAGCGGGTCAGGGCGAACTCGTCGGTCTTGACCATGCCGGGCGCGATCTCGATCACGCGGACCGGGCGGCCGACGATCTCCAGGCGCAGGGTCTCGGCGAGGACGTGTTCACCGTGCTTGGCGGCGACATAGCCCGCGCCGCCCTCGTAGGTGCCGAGGCCCGCCGTCGAGGAGACCACGACGATCGTGCCGTCGCCGCTCGCGTCGAGCTTGGGGAGCAGGGCCTGGGTGACGTTCAGGGTGCCGATGACGTTCGTCTCGTACATCGTGCGCCAGTCGGCCGGGTCGCCGGTGGCCACCGGGTCGGCGCCCAGGGCGCCGCCGGCGTTGTTGACGAGGACGCCGACCGTCTTGAAGGCGGTGGCGAACTCGTCGACGGCCGCGCGGTCCGTCACGTCCAGCTGGTAGGCCGTCGCCTGGTGGCCCGCGGCGTTGATCTCCTCCGCGAGCGCCTCGATGCGGTCCTTGCGGCGGGCCGTCAGGACGACGCGGTAGCCGGCCGCGGCGAGCTGCCGTGCGGTCGCCGCGCCGATGCCGCTGCTCGCCCCGGTGACGATCGCGATCCGGGACGCGGGGGACGGGGCGGCGGATGCCATGGCTGCTCCTCGGGCGTACGTGGGTACTGGCTGCCGCAAGGATAGGTCGGCCGTGGTCCGGTGTTCCGGGCGGTCCGGATGGCGGTCCGGTGAGATGATGAGGTGGGTGATCCCCTGACACGCGGAGGTGGATCATGGGAGAAGCGCGTGAGGTCATGGACCGGCTCACCGATGCGCTCACCACGCACCCGGACCTGAAGGTCATCAGCGAGCTGTACGCGGAGGACGCGGTCGCCTCCACCCCGGACGAGGGGGAGATCCGCGGTCGCGACAACATCGTGGAGTACTGGCGGCAGATGACGGAGGCGGTGCCGGACGCCAGGTTCGAGTCGCTGCACGCCTACGAGGCTGGGGACACGGCCATCGACGAGGGCGTCTACCACGGGCGCAACACCGGACCGATCCAGCTGCCGACCGGGGAGACGCTTCCCGCGACGCAGAAGGAGATCAGCATCCGTGGGGTGGACATCGCGACGGTGAGGGACGGTCACATCGTGGACTACCGGCTCTACTTCGACGAGATGGAGTTCCTGGGGCAGCTGGGGCTGCTGCCCGACGAGGCTCCTTGAGTACGGCCGCTCAGTCGCCCCGCGGGGCGTACATGATCACTGCCATGCCCGCGAGGCAGATCAGTGCGCCCGTGAGGTCCCAGCGGTCGGGGCGGTAGCCGTCGGCGGCCATGCCCCACAGGATCGAGCCGGCCACGAAGATGCCGCCGTACGCGGCGAGGATGCGGCCGAAGTGGGCGTCGGGCTGGAAGGTGGCGACGAAGCCGTAGGCGCCGAGGGCGAGGACGCCGCCCGCGGTCCACATCCAGCCGCGGTGCTCCCGTACGCCCTGCCAGACCAGCCAGGCGCCACCGATCTCGAAGAGGGCGGCCACGACGAAGAGGGCGATGGAGCGGGCTACGAGCATGGGGTTCAGCTTCGCACGCCGGTTCGCCCGGGCCTGTGTCACCTGATGGAGGGCGCCTGTCGTTCGCCGTACGTGGGATACATCCCTGCGACCGCGGAGGTTCGGGCGGCTGGAGCGAGGAGTGGGTGGCATGCGGGGTCTGCGGGTGTGTGCGGTGGCGGGTGCGGTGGTCGCGGTGGTGGTGGGCGGGGGTACGGCGGTGGCCGTCGACGGGCCGGGGGCGCCCGGGCCCGAGGCGGATCTGGCGTACCACGGGGCCGCGTCCATGGCCGGGGGTCTGGTGGACGTGCGGTTCACGCCGCGCAATCACGGGCCCGCCGCGGTGCCGGACGCGACCGTACGGCTGCAGTGGTCCGAGCCGCTCGTGAACGAGCAGACGTTGCCGGCGGGGTGTGCGCGGTCGGCGGAGCGGGTGGTGCTGTGCCGGGTGGGGGCGCTGGCGGCGGACGGGGTGGGGGAGCGGGTCGCGATGCGGGTACGGCTGCGGGGGGCGCCGTCGGAGGTGCTGCTGGAGATGGACACGGTGTGGAACGGGGGGACGGTGGACCGGAACCGGGAGAACGACCGGCAGCGGGTGCTGGTGCTGGACAGCGGGGACCAGTACTACTTCTGACGGGCCGCAGGTTTCGTCAGTCGGTCGAGGCGTCGTAGCGCTCTCTCGACTCGTGGACTTCCTCGATGTGGGTCTCCGCCCAGCTCTTCACCGCGGTGAGCAGGCCGGCCAGGCTGCTGCCCAGGGGCGTGAGGGCGTAGTCGACGCGGACCGGGACGGAGGGGGTGACAGTGCGCGTCAGGATGCCGTCGCGTTCCAGGGTGCGCAGGGTCTGGGTGAGCATCTTGGGGCTGACGCCGGCGATCTTGCGGCTGAGGTCGCTGTAGCGCATGGGGCCGGTGGAGAGGGCCGAGACGACGAGGCTGACCCACTTGTCGCTGAGCCGGTCCAGGAGCTGGTTGGTGGGGCAGCCCTTGATGAACGCGTCGTACTCCACGCGGGCCTGCTCGCGCCGCTGGGCCGCCGTCGTGGTCGGCATGGCTCTCCTCCGGGATAGGTAGGCACCTTCGGGTAACTACTTCCGAATAGATAGTAGCTCTTCCTAGGGTTGCTGCAGCGGCGGAGATACCGGCGCGAACAGTGACTCATGAGGAGCATTCAGTCATGCGTGCAGCGGTGGTGAAGACCTTCGGCGGGCCCGAGGCCGTGGAGGTGGTGGAGAGCGAACTGCCCGAGCCGGGGGCCCGGCAGGTGCGGATCAAGGTCGCCGGGGCCGCGCTGAACCCGGTGGACCTGGGTGTCAGGACCGGTTTCTTCGGCGGGGCGGGCAAGCAGGTCGGGTTCGGCTGGGATGTCGCGGGGACCGTGGACGCGGTGGGCGTCGGGACGGTGTGGAGCGTGGGGGACGAGGTGGTCGCGCTGCACGGCGGTGTGGCCAAGACGCTGGGCACGCACGCCGAGTACGTCGTCGTCGACACGGACGCGGTGGCCAAGGCGCCGGTCACGGTCGACGCGGTGCACGCGGCGACGCTGCCGCTGAACGCGCTGACCGCCGCACAGGCCCTGGATCTGCTGGAGTTGACCGAGGGGCAGTCGCTGCTGGTCACCGGGGCGGCGGGTGCGGTCGGCGGGTTCGCCGTCCAACTCGCCGCGCGCCAGGGGGTGTCGGTGACCGGTCTGGCCCGGGAGGGGGACGAGGAGTTCGTACGGTCCCTGGGGGCCGCGGAGTTCACGACCACCGCCGCTGCCGGGACCTTCGACGCCGTACTGGACGCGGCGGTGCTCGGTGAGGCGGTGCTGGAGCGGGTGCGGGACGGGGGCGCTTACGTCGGCGTACTGCCCGGGGCGCATCCGGGGTCGGTGCGCGGGGTGCGGACGGCGTCCGTGGCGGTGGGCGCGGACGGGGCGCGGCTCGCCGAGCTGGCGGGGCTGGTGGACGAGGGGGCGCTGACGCTGCGGGTGGCCGAGACGTACGCCCTGGACGCGGTGTCCAAGGCGCACGCCCGGCTGGAGGAGGGCGGGGTGCGGGGGCGGCTCGTGCTGGTGCCGTAAGGGTTGGCCCGGCGGGCGGGTTCCGGGCGTTCGTCAGGTCAGGGCCAGGGCCGCGACCACCGGGGCCGCGTAGACCAGCGGGAACGGGATGTGGCTGTACCAGCGGGTGCGGGCCACGGTCACGGCGGCTCCGGTGAAGTAGAGGACCAGGCCGATGCCGGCAGCGACGCCGACGTACGGCAGGAAGAGGCCGGCCAGGAGGCCCGCCGCGCCGGCGATCTTGGCCGTGCCGAGCAGGTTCCACCAGGTGCGGGGGACGCCGTAGTCGGTGAGGGCCTTGACGATCCAGTCGGCGCGGGTGAGGACGACGGTGCCGGAGTAGCCCGCCATGGCGGCGGCGAGCAGGGTGACGACGGTGTGGGCGACGGACATGAGTGGCTCCTTCGAGCTCCGGGTCATCGGTTTCACGGGGTTGACCCGGGGCGGAGCGGGAGTGTGACAGCCCGGCCGGACTTTTTCCGGAGCCGGGGTCCGGGGCCCTGGCCTGGGGTCAGCCCGCGGCCGCTTGGGCGTACGCCGTCGGCGGGACCCCGACCGTCGCCGTGAAGTCCCGGACCAGATGGGCCTGGTCGGCATAGCCGAGGCCGACGGCCAGGGCGGCCCAGTCGACCTCGCCGCGGGTGCCGGCGCGTTCCAGGGCCTCGTGGATGCGGTAGCGGAGGATGACCCACTTCGGGCCGACCCCGACGTGCGCGGAGAAGAGGCGTTGCAGCGCGCGGACCGAGAGTCCCGCCGTGGCGGCGAGGTCGTCGACGCGGCGGGCGGTGCGGTCCTCGTGCACCCGGTCGACCAGGGCCGTGGCGAGGTCGGCCTGCGGGTCGGGGGCGACGGGGGCGAGGGGGAGGAGGAAGGCGTCGAGGGCGGCGACGCGGGCCTCGTCGCCGACCGGGCTCACGACGGAGCGGGCGGTGGCGGGGGTGGCCCGGGGGAACACGTCCCGGGCGGGCAGCACGCGGCCCGTCCAGTGGGACACCGGGTGCTCGGGGGCGTACGGCCGGAAGCCGCCGGGGCGGAACTTCACCCCGCAGACGCGGCCCCGGCCGGTGAGCCTCCTGGAGTAGAGGCCGCCGGGGACGCCGGTCAGCTCGGCGTAGGGCGCGCCCTCGTCCTGCTGGAAGGTGAGGTGGACGGACGGGTGCGGGACGACGTGGGAGACGTAGGGCTCGGGCAGGTCCCAGTCGATGAACCAGTACCGCTCGACGTACCGGCGCAGCGGCTCGGCGGGCTCGTGGCGGCGGAACCTCACCCGGGTCAGCAGCCCGGCCGGGTCGACGATCCCTCGGGTGTCGCGGCGGGGGGCGGCCATGAGGGGATCGTACGTCCGGGTCGGGCGTCGCGTTTCTTCAAGAAGGGAGGGCGGCGGGCTTCGTACGGTCGGGGCATGGACACGAACACGGCGAAGCAGACGTACGGCATCGGTGAGCTGCTGGGGATGGCCCGGGAGCGGGCGGTTCCGGTGGTCGGGCGGATCGCGGACACGGAGCTCGGGGCGGCCACGCCCTGTGCCGAGTACGACGTGAAGGAGCTGGTCAACCACCTCTTCCAGGTGATCGTGCAGTTCCAGCGGCTGGCGGCCAAGGAGCCGTCGGACTTCGGCGAGGCCGCTGCCGACCGGGTGGCCGAGGGGCCGGACTGGCGGGAGCGGTTCGCGGTGGAGGCGGACCGGCTGGTGTCGGCCTGGTCCGCGCCCGGTGCCGAGGAGGGCACGACCGGGGCGATGGACATGCCGGCTCGGCTGGTCGGCTCGATGGCGCTGCTCGACCTGACCGTGCATGTGTGGGACCTGGCGCGGGGGACCGGGCAGTCGTACGGGGTGCCTGACGAGGCGGTTGTGGCGGAGTTGACGGGTGCGGTGGCGCAGCTCGCACCGACGGCCCGGAAGATGGGGGTGTTCGGGGAGCCGGTGGTGGTGGCGGAGGGGGCGTCGGCGTTCGAGCGGTTGCTGGCGGGGACGGGCCGGGATCCTCGGTGGGCGTGAGTCGGGGTCGTGTTTCGGGGGGCGGGCGGTGGGGGCTTCGCAGTTCCCCGCGCCCCTGGGTGGGGTGGGAATAGGTGGGGGGTGGGGCTCGTTCTCCGGGTACGCGGTTATAGTTGAACCGTCAACAACCTGGAGGGTGAGCGACCATGCAGTTCGGGATCTTCAGCGTCGGTGATGTCACGCCGGACCCGACGACCGGCCGTACGCCGACCGAGCGCGAGCGGATCAAGGCCATGGTCGCCATCGCGCTGAAGGCCGAGGAGGTCGGGCTCGACGTCTTCGCGACCGGTGAGCACCACAACCCGCCGTTCGTGCCGTCGTCGCCGACCACCATGCTCGGGTACATCGCGGCGCAGACCGAGAGGCTCATCCTCTCGACCTCGACCACGCTGATCACCACGAACGACCCGGTGAAGATCGCCGAGGACTTCGCGATGCTCCAGCACCTGGCCGACGGCCGGGTGGACCTCATGATGGGCCGCGGGAACACCGGCCCGGTCTACCCCTGGTTCGGCAAGGACATCCGCGAGGGCATCAACCTCGCCATCGAGAACTACGCCCTGCTGCGCAGGCTGTGGCGCGAGGACGTCGTGAACTGGGAGGGGAAGTTCCGTACGCCGCTGCAGGGGTTCACTTCCACGCCCCGGCCGCTGGACGGGGTCGCGCCGTTCGTCTGGCACGGGTCCATCCGGTCTCCCGAGATCGCCGAGCAGGCCGCCTACTACGGTGACGGTTTCTTCCACAACAACATCTTCTGGCCGGCCGACCACACCAAGCGGATGGTCGAGCTGTACCGGGCCCGGTACGCCCACTACGGGCACGGCACGCCCGAGCAGGCGATCGTGGGTCTCGGCGGCCAGGTGTTCATGCGCCGCAACTCGCAGGACGCGGTCAAGGAGTTCCGGCCGTACTTCGACGTCGCGCCGGTGTACGGGCACGGGCCCTCCCTGGAGGAGTTCACCGAGCAGACCCCGCTGACCGTCGGCTCCCCGGAGCAGGTCATCGAGAAGACGCTGAAGTTCCGCGAGTACGCCGGGGACTACCAGCGCCAGCTGTTCCTGCTCGACCACGCCGGACTGCCCCTGAAGACGGTCCTGGAGCAGCTCGACCTGCTCGGCGAGGAGGTCGTACCGGTGCTCCGCAAGGAGTTCGCGGCGGGCCGCCCGGCCGACGTGCCTGAGGCTCCCACCCACGCGTCCCTGCTGGCCGCCCAGCAGAACGCCCAGCAGCACGCCCAGCAGAACAAGGAGGTCGTCGCATGAAGCTCGTCGTCGTGTCCGCGGGGCTGAGCGTCCCCTCGTCCACCCGCCTGCTGGGAGACCGGCTGGCCGCCGCCGTGGGGCGCGCGGCCGAGGTGGACACGCAGGTCGTGGAGTTGCGGGAACTCGCCGTGGAGATCGCGCAGAACTTCACCAACGGCTTCCCGGGCCGGGCCCTGGCCGCCGCGCAGGAGGCGGTGGCCGCGGCCGACGGGCTGATCGTCGTCACCCCGGTGTTCTCGGCGTCGTACAGCGGACTCTTCAAGTCGTTCTTCGACGTGCTCGACCCGGAGGCGCTGGCGGGCAAGCCGGTGCTGATCGCGGCGACCGGTGGCTCGGCCCGGCACTCGCTGGTGCTGGAACACGCGCTGCGGCCGCTCTTCGCCTACCTCAAGGCCGTCGTCGTCCCGACCGGGGTGTACGCCGCGTCGGAGGACTGGGGTGCCGAGGGGCTGGACGGGCGCATCGAGCGGGCGGCCGGGGAACTGACCGCGCTGATGGCCGGACTGTCGGGCGGGCGGTCGGACGAGGTGCCGGCCGGTCGTGCGCCGCGTGCGGCCCGGGCCGACGCGTTCTCGGCCGTCGTGCCGTTCGAGGAGCAGCTCGCCGCGTTGCGTCCCACGGGGTGAGAGGGCAGTAAGAAGGGCGGGCGGTGAGCAGCTCATCACACGTACGACTCGGTGGGCACGGCACACTGAGGGTGTGTCCCAAAATGTGCTGCTCGCCGAAGACGACCGCGCCATCCGCCACGCCCTGGAGCGCGCCCTGACCCTGGAGGGCTACCAGGTCACCGCGGTCGCCGACGGGGTCGAGGCGCTGGCGCAGGCCCACAAGACGCCGCCGGACGTGCTCGTCCTCGACGTGATGATGCCCGGGATCGACGGACTCCAGGTCTGCCGGGTGCTGCGCGCCGAGGGCGACCGCACGCCCATCCTCATGCTGACCGCGCTCGTGGAGACCCAGGACCGGATCGCCGGCCTGGACGCGGGCGCCGACGACTACGTGGTCAAGCCCTTCGACGTCGAGGAGGTCTTCGCCCGGCTGCGGGCCCTGCTGCGGCGCACCAGCCCGGAGGGGATGGCCCCGGCCGATGTCGCGCCGCGGACTGCCGTTCCCGAGCTGCCCCAGGGGCGGATCGAGGCGGCCGGGCTGCGCATGGACATCCAGGCGCGGCGGGCCTGGCGGGGGACGCGCGAGCTGGAGCTGACCCGTACCGAGTTCGAGCTGCTGGAGCTGCTCGTGCGCAACGCGGGCATCGTGCTCGACCACTCGACGATCTACGACCGCATCTGGGGCTACGACTTCGGGCCCGGCTCCAAGAACCTCGCCGTGTACGTCGGCTACCTGCGCCGCAAGCTCGACGACCCCGGCGCTCCGCAGCTGATCCACACGGTGCGTGGCGTGGGTTACGTGCTCCGGGAGGACTGAGTGGGGCGGCTGGCTCGACTGTGGGCCCGGCCGCGGCCCCGGCTGCTGTCCCTGCGGACCACGTTCGCGGTGTCCTTCGCCGCGGTGACGGCCGCGGTGACCGTGCTCGTCGGTGTGCTGTCCTACAGCGCGGCCGCCCGGCTGGTGCGGGTGGACCAGGAGTCCGTGTTCGACCAGGTCGTGCAGGATCTCCGGGACGAGGTGAGTCAGCACCGGATGGCGCCGGAGGACTTCTCGTCCTCGGCGCCCGGGCATGACCTGGTGCGGCCCGCCCGTACGGATGTGCAGGTGCTGGGACCCACCGGGGCGGTCGCCGATCCGGGGCGTCCCGGGTTGCCGGTGGTCGCCGAAGACCGGCGGATCGTCGCGGCCGGCGTGGCCGGGCGGATGCTCCTGCACAAGGAGGTCTCGGTCGGCAGCGATGTGTACCGGGTCGCCACCGTCTCCCTGGGTGGCGGGCGGGGCGCCGTGCAGGTCGCCCAGGAGTTCAGTGACACCGAGGATCTGCTGCGGGCCCTTCAGCAGCGGACGTTCCTGCTCATGGTGGCGGTCGTGGTGGGCGCCGGGTTGTTCGGGTGGTGGCTGGCCCGGCGGATCACCCGGCGGCTGGTCATTCTCACGTCCGCCGCGGAGGACGTGGCACGGACCCGGCGGCTGGGGATCGAGGTGCCGGTCACCGGTTACGACGAGGTGGGACGGCTGGGACGGGCCTTCGACCGGATGCTGGGGCGGCTCGCGCAGTCCGAGGAGGACCAGCGGCGGCTGGTCCAGGACGCGGGGCACGAGCTGCGGACGCCGCTCACGTCGCTCCGTACCAACATCTCGCTGCTGCGGCGGATCGACGAGTTGCCGCCCGCCACGCGCGACGAGCTGGTCGCCGATCTCTCCCAGGAGGCACGGGAGTTGACCGACCTGGTCAATGAGCTGGTCGACCTCGCGGCGGGGCAGTCGGACAACGAGCCGCCGCAGCGGGTGGATCTCGCCGATCTCGCCGAGGAGGTGGCGGGGCTGGCCCGGCGGCGGACCGGGCGGGAGATCGTGGTGCGGGCGAAGGGGTCGACGGTGACGGACGGGCGGCCGGGGATGCTGCAGAGGGCCCTGTCGAACCTGGTCGAGAACGCGGTGAAGTTCGACCGGGAGGGTACCGCTGCGATCGAGATCTCCGTGTCGGGGTTCACGGTGGCCGGGCCGGTGCGGGTGGAAGTGCTGGACCGGGGGCCGGGGATCGCCGAGGCCGATCTTGTGCGGGTGTTCGACCGGTTCTACCGGGCGGCGGACGCGCGGTCGTTGCCGGGGTCGGGGTTGGGGTTGTCGATCGTGCGGGAGGTTGCGCTGTCGCATGGGGGGGCGCCGTTTGCGTTTCCTCGGGAGGGGGGTGGGGCGGTGATTGGGTTCAGTGTCGGGGGGGATGCCTCCGGCGGTTGAGCGGTGTCTTGTGCGGGTGTGTGGGGGCGGGGGTTTTTGCGCAGTTCCCCGCGCCCCTGGATGCCTGCGGCGGCCTGCGCGGGCCCGGTGGGGGCTTGTGTAGCGCGTGCGGTGCGGTTTGGGGTCGGGGCCGGGGTGGGGGGTGTCCGTCCTCGGTCCGGCGGCTCGGCTGCTTCAGCTGCGCTCGGTAACGGACGCCGACCGCTGCGGGCGGACACCCCCCACCCCGTCCCCTTGCCGCCGTACGCGGCTACCGGTCCGTCGTGGCGCGCGGTGGTGACGCGGGAAGGTGGCGTACGGTCCCGTCCTGGCCGGGGTGACTGCACTTGCCTAGGGGCGCGGGGAACTGCGCGACCAGCCCTCCACGCACCCGCACCCGCCCGACGACCTGACCCGGCACCCCTATAGGCGCCCGGCCCTCCTAGTTCCGTAGAGGTGTCGTCTCCAGAGCCGTTCGGGCTGCCCTCAGTGCCGGGTGGGTTTGTTCGGCTACTCGGTGGAAGGTTTCCTGGGCGGTGCGGGCCGGCCAGGCCGGGGGGAGGTGGCGGGCGGGGAGTCTGGGGTCCGTGCGGATGGTGCGGAGCCAGTCGCTGACCAGGCGGAGGCGGGTGCCGATGGGGTCGTCGTCGGTGCCGTTGCCCAGGTGGGAGGTCCAGCGCTTGTCGAAGGCGACGTAGCGGGCGGCGATGGACTCCAGGTCCCAGGTGTCGCGGATCATCTGCTCGATGTCGGTCACCTCGGCGGCTTGGGCGTGGAAGATCTTGACGTGGGCGGTGAGACCGAGGTCGGTGACCACCGCGGAGACGTCCACATGGCCGGGGGCGATCCACAGGCCGCTGTACAGGGCGCCGAATCCGGACCAGGTCAGGCGTGAGCGCAGGTCGTGGCGCTGGCGTTTCCAGGAGTCGGGCAGGGAGAAGCCGAGCAGGGTCCAGGAGCCGTCCCAGTCGTCGTTGACGGCGCCCTGCTTCCAGATGCGGGTGCGGCCGTCGATCAGGACGCGGGTGGCCTGCGGGGTCAGGCCGAAGAACATCTTGCGGCCCTCGCGCTGACGCTGGAGCAGGCCCCGGTTGACCATGCGGGTGAGGGTGGAGCGTACGGCCTGTTCGCCCACGCCCACGCGGCCCAGGACGTCGATGATGCTGCCCGAGTAGACGGCCAGGTCTCCCTCCTCCAGGACGTGGTTGCCGAAGAAGGTGAGCATGAGCGACTGCGGGCGCGGCTGCGGCCCCTCCGCGGTGTCCAGGATGTCGTCGTCCTCCACGGGGGCAAGGGTACGACCGCCCGCCGGGCGTGGGGCAGGCGGTCGTACGAGGTCATCGGCGGTCGGCGGGGTGGGCAAGGTCGTAGGGGCGGAGGTAGGGGGTGGGGTGGTACCGGACGTAGCGGGTGGGGGTGGTGGGGTCGGCCGCGGTGGCGCGGGCGTTGAGGGACGCCGGGTCGGTGCCCTGCCAGTGGCCGGTGGTCACGCGGTCCTCCAGGGTGTGGAGGGCGGCCAGTTGCTCGGCGGGGCTGAAGGTGCAGTGGCCGGCGTTGTCGACGTAGGCCTGGCGGAGGAGGGGGGCGGATCCTGCGGCCGTCACCGCTCGGCGCAGGGCGCTCTCCGTCTGGACGGGAACCAGGGGGTCGCCGATGGTGTGGATGGAGAGCTGGGGCTTGGCCAGCTTGCCGGTGAAGCTGCTGGTGCTGCTCGTCCAGGCGACGGCGGCCGGGTCCGCGGTGATGCGCGGGGCCCGGTTCAGGGCGGCGAGGTCCTTGGTCAGGGAGAGGCCCGCCTTCTTGTACAGCTCGGTGACCTCCTTGCGGACGGAGGACTTCCCGAGCAGCCGTGCGTAGTCGATTCCGGTGTTCCAGGACATGTTGCCGCCCGCGCGGGTCTCGGCCTCCTGGCGCCGGTTGAAGGCGGCGATCTTCAGCAGGCCCTTGACGGCGTCGTACTGGTTGGCCTGTTGGGCGTCCCAGTCGCTCGCGGCGGGGCGGGTCTGGGTGGGGGCGTTCCAGACCGGGATGTTGTGCAGGGCCGCGGCGAGGGCGATGCGGGCCCGGCCCTCGGCCGTCGGCTGGGCGGAGTCGACTGTGGCGGTCAGGGTGTTCGCCGCGGCGGTGGCGGCCTCCTGGGTCGGGAGGTTCACCAGCGGGACGTCGGAGCCGAGGAGCGTCTTGAGGGCGAACACCGGGTCGAGGGTGTTGTTCCAGTTGGCGACGCCGCCGTGGACCAGGCCGCACATGGAGAGCGAGCCGTCGATCTCGTCCGGGTGGCGTTCGGCTATCGCCGTGGTGACCAGGCCGCCGTACGACCGTCCCCAGGCGAGGGTGCGGGAGGCCTGGCCGAAGCGGGTGGTGAAGGCCTTCAGGGTGGCCATCTGGTCGGGCACCGCGTCGGTG
This sequence comes from Streptomyces sp. SLBN-8D4, assembly GCF_049739545.1. Classification (NCBI taxonomy): domain Bacteria; kingdom Bacillati; phylum Actinomycetota; class Actinomycetes; order Kitasatosporales; family Streptomycetaceae; genus Streptomyces; species Streptomyces sp. SLBN-8D4. Next base: position 4,253,118 of record NZ_JBMGQC010000001.1, on the reverse strand, counting down.
ACCGCCCAGCCGGTGGACGCGTACGAGGAGCCGATGAGGGCGTAACCCTGCTGGAGGAGAAGGGGCTTGGTGGCCGCGTCCGGGGCGTCCTGGGCGGCGTTGGCGGGGCCCGCGTTGTAGCCGTGGCTGAACAGCAGGACGGTGCCGTTCCAGTTGGTGGGGACGTCCATCATGTATGTGGCGCCGGAGGGGAGTCGGCCGTCCACGTGGGTGGTGGTGCCGGTGCCGGCCGTCGCCGCGGGCGCGGCGGTGAGGGTGAGCAGAAGCGCCGTCGCGCAGGCGATGCGGGTGCCGTGCCTCATGCGGTGATCTCCTCCGTGTGGGGGGTGGTGGGGAGGCCGGGGGTGGGTTCCTCGCCGAGTGAGGTACGGCTCGTCTCGCGGACGAACCACACCGTCAGCGCGGTGATCAGCGAGCCGCCGCACAGCAGGAGGGCGACGGGGGTGCCGTTGCCGCTGCTCGCGACCAGGCTTGTGGCGATCATCGGGGAGAAGCCGGCGCCGACCAGGGTCGCGCCCTGGTAGCCGAGGGAGGCGCCCGTGTAGCGGACCCTGGTGCCGAACATCTCGCTGAACAGGGCGCCCAGCGGGCCGTACATCAGCGACTGGGAGATGCCGTGGCCGATGACGACGGCCAGGATCAGGGCCCCCGACGACTTGGAGTCGACCAGCGCGAGGACGGGGAAGGCGGTCGCGGCGGACAGGATCGCGCCGGTGAGGACGACCGGGCGGCGGCCGATCCGGTCGGAGAGCGCCGAGGCGCAGGGCAGCACGACCAGGGCGACGGCGGCGGAGACGGTGAGCGCGGTGAGCACCTGCGGGCGGGGATAGCCGATGCCGGTGGCGTACGCGATCAGGTAACTGGTCAGCAGGGACTGGGCGGTGAAGGCGCCGATGCCGACGCAGCAGGCCAGCAGTACGGGCTTCGGGCGGCGCAGGACGTCGAGGATGGGGAGCCTCGACTCGGCGCGGTCCTTCTTCACCTCGGCGAACAGCGGGCTCTCGACCACCTTGAGGCGGACGAACAGGCCGACGCCGAGCAGCAGGACGCTCAGCAGGAACGGCACCCGCCAGCCCCAGGCCGCGAACTGGTCCTTGGGGAGGGTGGAGACCATGGCGACGACGGCGGCGGAGATCAGGGAGCCGAGCGGGGCGCCCATCTGCGTGAAGCTGGACCAGAGGCCACGGCGCTTCTCGCCCGCGTGCTCCACGACCATCAGGGTCGCGCCGCCCCACTCACCGCCGATGGCGATGCCCTGGACCACGCGCAGGGTGATCAGCAGGACCGGGGCCCACACGCCGACGGTGTCGTAGGTGGGCAGCAGGCCGATGAGGAAGCTGGCGCCGCCCATCAGGCCCATGGTGAGCAGCAGCATGTTCTTGCGGCCGAGGCGGTCGCCGAAGTGTCCGAAGACGATGCCGCCGATGGGGCGGGCCACGTATCCGGCGGCGAAGGTGCCGAACGCGGCGATCGTGCCCACGGCGGGGTCGGCGCCGGGGAAGAACAGTTCGCCGAAGACGAGCGCGGCGACGGTGCCGTAGACGAGGAAGTCGTAGAACTCGACGGCGGTGCCGAGCAGGCCGGAGAGGGCGACTCGGCGGAGTTGGCGGGTGCGTTCTGATGCGGTGGGGGACGGGGGCATCGCGGTCTCCCTTGAGCGGGGGGAAGGACACCGTGAAATTAGGCTGTCTGGTGACCGCCGTCAATAAAGTGCACAACATTGAGAGGGGGGTGCCGGGTGAGTGTGACGCGCGTCACGGGAACTCGCCGATCCTCCCGGGCAGTTGAGTGCGTGACCACAGATATGCGAACCCGGATACGGGCCGGGGATCCGGACGCCTTCGCGGAGCTCTACGACGCGTGCGCCCGCTCGGTGTACAACCACGCCTTCCGGCTGACCGCCGACTGGTCCGTGGCCGAGGACGTCATGTCGGCGACGTTCATGGAGGCCTGGCGGCGCCGGGACTCGATCGAGGCTGACGGGGGGTCGCTGCGGCCGTGGCTGCTCGGCATCGCCACGAACGTCTCCCGGTCCCACGGTCGCGGCAGCCGGCGTTACCGGGCCGCGGCGAGCGCGGCGGCCCGGGCGGGCGTCCCGGAGGTCGCCGACCACGCGGAGGAGACCGCCGGGCGGGTGGACGACCGGCGCCGGATCGCCGCCACCCTGACCGCACTGGCGTCGCTGAGACGCCCCGAGCGCGAGGTCCTCGTGCTGTGCCTGTGGGAGGGGGTGGAGTACGCCGACGCCGCCCGCGCCCTCGGCGTCCCCGTCGGCACCGTCCGCTCCCGGCTGTCCCGGGCGCGCGGCAGGCTGCGGAAGCTCGCCGAGGTAGAACTGGCGCGAAAAAGACGGGAACTCACCCCATCGAAACGGCAGATAACGGGTGATCGCGAATCCGTGATCCGGTCCGCACAGGAAGGAAACCGATGAACGCCAGCCCCTCCCAGCCGCACCCGGCCGAGTGGGCGGAGACCCAGGGTCTTCTGCCCTCCGTGGAGCGGGATCTGCCGGCGGGCCGCCACCAGTTCCACAAGGAGCAGATGATGGTCCAGATCCGCGAAGACCTCCGTACCGCCGCTGTCACCCCCGTGCGCCGCAACCCGTTCCTGCGCCGGGCGATCCTGCTGCCCGCGATGGCCTGCGCCCTGGCCGGCGCGGTCGTGGGCGGCCTCGCGCTGACCGGCGGCGGTGACGCGCACACCTCCCTGGCCACCGGGCCCGCCCTGACGACCCGGATCGGCGCCGCCGACCCCCGGGGCGCCGACCGGCTGCTCGACCACATCTCGCTGGCCGCCGCCGACACCTCCGAACCCGCCGTGCGCGACGACCAGTTCCTCTACATCGCGTCCAAGGTCGCCAGCACCTACCCGAAGACGGTCGACGACAAGACCACGGTGGTCAGCGAGAAGCTGCACTCCCGCCAGGTCTGGGAGTCCCCCGACGGCAGGAACGGCTGGCTGATCGAGCCGGGCAACACGAGCGAGGACGGCATCACCCTGGCCGGACCGAACCCGCTCAGCTCGGCCTACGACAGGCTGGCGAAGCTGCCCACCGATCCCGAGGCCCTGCTCAGGAAGATCTACCAGGAGTCGGACGCCGTCAGGGACCCGGAAGTGCCCCGCGACCAGGCCGCCTTCGTCGCCATCGGCGACCTGCTGACCGAGAGCTACCCGCCCGCGAACCTCACCGCCGCGCTCTACAAGGCCGCCGCCCGGATCCCCGGGGTCGTCGCGGTGGACGACGCCGTCGACGCGGTGGGGCGCCACGGTGTCGCCATCGCACGGCTCGACGAGCAGAGCGGGCAGCGCACGGAGTGGATCTTCGACAGGAAGACGTACGCGTTCCTCGGTGAGCGCAGTGTGCAGGTCGAGCCGAGCGAGACCTTCAAGAAGGGCACCGTGACCTTCACCGTCGCGATCACCCAGCGGGCGGTCGTGAACGAGATGAAGGAGGTGCCGGGGCAGGCGGGCTGACGGGTCAGGCCCGCTGCAGCTTTGGGGCGGGCCGCTCGCCCGAGCCGCGCACGATCAGGCGTGTCGGCACGGTGATGGTCCGGGCCCGGGTGCGGTCGCCGTCGAGGCGGGACAGGGCCGTGGTCGCCGCCGTTCTGCCGATCTCCTCGGGGTCCTGGGCGACGACGGTCAGGGCCGGTTCGAGTGCCTCGGCGAGCGGGACGTCGTCGAAGGAGACAACGGCGACGTCCTTGCGCCTGCTGCGGGCGAGTTCGGCGACTATGCCCAGGGCGACGATGTTGTTGCCGGCGAACAGGGCGGTGGGGGGATCGGCCAGGTCGAGGAGTTGGGAGGTCGCGGCCGAAGCGCCCTGCTGGTCATGGGCGTTGGTGACGAGGGTGCGGTCGTAGGGGAGGCCGGCCTGCTCAAGGGCCTCGCGGTATCCGGTGAGGCGCTCACGGCGGGTGTAGAGCTTGACCGGCAGGTCGCCGACGAAACCGATGCGCCGGTGGCCGTGGGCGATCAGGTGGGCGACGCCGTCGTGGGAGCCGGTGCGGTTGGAGCTGACCACGCTGTCGGCGGCCAGACCCACCCCGGGACGGTCGAGGAAGACCACGGGCAGTCCCGTGGCACGGTGGGTCTTGAGGTGGGAGTGGTCGGCGCCGACCGACGGCACGACCAGCAGGATGCTGACGCGGCGGGCCAGGAACTTGTCCGTCAGGGCCCGTTCACGGTCCGGTTCGTCCGCCGACGAGCCCATGAGCAGGGTCAGCCCGCGGTCGCGGACCGTGTCCTCGATACTGCGGGCCACCGCTCCGAAGAACGGGTTGCCGAGGTCCGGGATGACCAGACCGACGGTGGTGTCGGGGCCGCCGACGCGGATGTTGCGGGCCATCAGGTTCGGCTGGAAGCCGAGCTTGGCCACGGCGGCCAGCACCTGTTCCCTGGTCTCGGCCGACGCGGGTCCGTCCTCGTTGAGAACGCGGGACACCGTCTTGGCGCTGACGCCCACTTCGCGGGCGACGTCGGCCAGGGTCGGGCGGCGGTTCGCTGCCATGGAGGAAACCGTCTCCTGTGCTCGTCGGGTCCGGCCGCGGCCTCGGCCGGATGCCGTCGAGTGTCGAGTGCTGTGGTCAGTTGGCCTGGACGCCCGCGGCCTTCGCGGCCTCGGAATCCGCTACGACAGTACCTCCGGCCTCATTGACGGTGAGCGCGCCGGTCATGATGGCGACGACCTCCGCCATGGAGTAGTCGGAGGGCTTGATCAGGGCGGCCCGCCGGCCCAGCCGGTGCACGTGGATCCGGTCCGCGATCTCGAAGACGTGCGGCATGTTGTGGCTGATCAGGACGACCGGCATGCCCTTGTCCCGGACGCGGCGGATGAGGTCGAGGACCTGTCCGGACTCCTTGACGCCGAGCGCGGCGGTGGGTTCGTCCATGACGACGACACTGCGTGCCCAGGCGACGGAACGGGCGACCGCGACGGCCTGCCGCTGCCCGCCGGACAGGGTCTCGACGGACTGGGTCAGCGACCGCAGTCCGATCTTCAGGTCGGCCATGTGCTCGGCGGCCTCCTGGCGCATGCGCTTCTTGTCGAGCATCCGGAACACGCTCCCGAGGACACCGGGGCGCCGGAGCTCCCGCCCGAGGAACACGTTCGAGGCGATGTCCATCGAGGCGGCCACGGCGAGGTCCTGATAGACCGTCTCGATGCCGTGGGCGCGGGCACTTTGCGGGCCGGAGAACTGGATGGGCTCGCCGTTGAGGCGGATCTCGCCCGCGTCGGGTGTCACCGCGCCGGTGAGCGCCTTGATGAGGCTGGTCTTTCCGGCGCCGTTGTCGCCGATGACGGCGAGCACTTCGCCGGGCAGCAGGTCGAAGTCGGCGCCGTCGATGGCGGTGACCTGGCCGTAGCGCTTGACGAGACCGCGGGCCTGGAGGACGGGGGTGGGGGAGGCGATGGCGGTCATCGGGCCTTCTTCCGGGAGATCTGGTCGACGGTCACCGCGAGGATCACCAGCACGCCGGTGATCAGGGTCTGGTAGATGGAGGCGACGCCCATCAGCTGGAGCCCGTTGCGGAAGACGCCGACGATGAGGACGCCGATGAAGGTGCCGAGCACCGAGCCGCGGCCGCCGAAGAGGCTGGTGCCGCCGAGGACGACGGCGGTGATGCTGTCGAGGTTGTCGGTCTGCCCGGCCTGCGGGTCGCCGACTCCGGTGCGGGAGATCAGGAGCAGCGCGGCGACGCCGTAGAGGAGACCGGCGACGGTGTAGACGCCGATGGTCAGCCGGGAGGTGCGGATGCCGTTGAGCCGCGCGGCCTCCTGGCTGTTGCCCAGGGCGTAGACGTGCCGGCCCCAGCCGGTGCTGCTCAGCGCGTAGGCGAGCAGCAGGAACAGGCCGATGGTGACGAGGGAGCCGTAGGTGATGTCGGTGTGGCCCATCGGGAAGGTCTGCCCGAGGGCCGTGAGCGGGCCGGGCAGGTTGGTGACCGTCTGCTCCGCGGAGTAGATGTGGGTCAGCGCGAACGCCACGTTGAGCATGCCGAGGGTGACGATGAACGGCGGCAGCGGGATCTTCTGCACCAACAGCCCGTTCAGCAGGCCGAATCCGCCGCAGACGACCAGTCCCAGCGCGATGGCGGCCAGCGGCGGCAGCGAGCCCTCGGCGGCCATCTTGGCGATCACGATGCTGCCGAACGCCATCACCGCGCCGCACGACAGGTCGATGCCCGCGGTGAGGATGATCAGGGTCTGGCCGATGGCGAGGGTGCCGACGACCATGACCTGCTGCACGATCAGCGAGAAGTTCCCGCCGGTGAGGAACTGGTCGGACGAGACGGCGAAGAAGACACAGGCGAGCAGAAGGGCGACCAGCGGGCCGGTGGTCGGCGCCGTGAGCAGCCTGCGGGCCGTGGTCGGCGCTTTGAGTTCGGCGTACGGCGAGGAGGTGCTCGGAGGCGTGGACGTGGCGGTCATGCGAAGTCCTTGTCGGAAGACAGAAGTCCTGGTGGGAGGACAGGGGAGGCGGCCGTCCCCGGGTCGGGGAGGAGCGGGGCCGGCCGCCCCGCTCGGGGAGAGGCGATGTCGTACGGTCCCTGGGGCCGGACTCAGCCCCAGCAGTTCTCCAGGCCGAAGGCGGTGTCCTTGGACGTGACGCCCGCCTGGGCCTTGTCGGTGATCAGGGTGACGCCGGTGTCGGTGTAACCGGACGCCTTCTTGCCGTCCTTGGCGTACGTGACGACGGCGTTGACGCCCTCGGCGGCCATCTTCAGCGGGTACTGCTGCGAAGTGGCCGCGATCTTGCCGTCCTTGACGGCCTGGGTGCCGGTGCAGCCGCCGTCCACGGAGACGATCAAGACGTCCTTCTCCCGGCCCTTGGCCTTCAGCGCGGTGTACGCGCCGAGCGCGGCCGGCTCGTTGATGGTGTAGACGAGGTTGATGCCCGGCTCCTTCTGGAGGCAGTTCTCCATCGCCGTCTGGCCCTTGGCCTGGTCGCCGCCGGTGTCCTGGGCGCAGGCCACGTCCTTCTCGGTGGCGCCGAAGCCCTTGAGGAACCCGTTGTGCCGCTGGACGCCGACGGAGACGCCGGGCGCGAGGTCGAGGGCGGCGATCTTCGCGGTCTTGCCCTTCATGGCGGCCTTGGCGTACTCGCCGATCAGCTCGCCGGCCTTGAGGTTGTCGGTGGCGAAGAGGGCGTCGACCGCGCTCTCCGGCTCGGTCGGCGTGTCCAGGGCGATGACCAGCACGCCCTTGGCCTTGGCCTTGGCTATCGCGGGCACGATCGCCTTGGAGTCGCTCGGGGTGATCAGGATGCCCTTCACCCCGGCCGCGACCATGTTCTCGATGGCGGTGACCTGGCCGGCGTTGTCGCCGTCGAACTTGCCCGCCGCGGTCATGAGCTGGGCGCCGTTCTGCTTGGCGGCCTTCTCCGCGCCCTCCTTCATCTTCACGAAGAACGGGTTGGTGTCGGTCTTGGTGATCAGCCCGACCTTCACCGTGCCCGATCCGGAGCTCGTGGAGCCCGATCCGGAGCCGGAACCGCAGGCCGTCAGGGCGAGGGCCGCGACCGAGGTGCACGCGGCGACTCTGAGCAGGGAGGAAGGCAGTCGAGGGGTGCGAGACATGAAACGACTCCAGCGGGATTGCGGGCGAGCGGCGGCATCGGAGCATGCCGTCCCTAGGTGTCATCGTTGACTTATGTCATCGTTGACACTGCCGAGGATGATGACCCCGTCTCCCGGCAACGTCAATGCCCCGCGTCCGTCACAAGTCCGCAACGTCTGTGGCGGCCGCCCGGTCCGTGCCCGTTTCCGGCGCACGTTCGCAGAGAAGAGCAGCTCATGAGCGCACGTCAGATCACCGTCCTCGGAGAGTGTGTCGCGGACGCGTTCGCCGAGCCCGCGGGCGCCTCGGGTGAGCTCGCCCTGCGGGTCCTGCCGGGCGGCGGACCTGCGAACACGGCGGTGTCCCTGGCCCGCCTCGGCACCCCGGCCCGTTTCCTCGCGCGCCTGTCCTCCGATGTGTTCGGCCGGCTGTTCCGGGACCGTCTGGAGGCCTCGGGCGTGGACCTGTCGGACGCCGTCGCGGCCGCGGAGCCCAGCACGCTGGCCGTGGCCGAGCTGGACGCCCAGGGGCAGGCCGCGTTCTCCTTCCACGCGCAGAACACGGCCGACTGGCAGTGGTCGGCCGGGGAGCTGGAGCGGGTCGACCTGTCCGGGACCGCCTGCGTGCACACCGGCTCCCTGGCCCTGGTCCGGGAACCCGGCGGGGCGGTCGTGGAGGAGTTCCTGGCGGCGGCCGCACCCCACGCGACCATCAGCATCGACCCCAACGTCCGCCCGCTGCTCGTGCGTCCCGAGGTCTACCGGGCGCGGCTGGCGCACTGGTGCGCGCTCGCCGACGTGCTCCGGCTGAGCGAGGACGACCTCGCACTCCTCCTGCCGGACACGGCCCCCGAGCAGGCGTGCGACCTTTGGCACGCCGCCGGCGCCCGGCTCGTCGTGATCACCCGCGGCGGCGACGGCGTACTGGCCTCCCTCGACGGCGAACGGCTCCGGCTGCCCGCGGTGGCGACCGAGGTGGTCGACACGGTCGGGGCCGGCGACTCCTTCACCGCCGGCCTTCTGCACCACCTGGACACCCGCGGCCTGCTCGGCGGGAGGCTCACGGACCTGCGCCTCGACGAGGTCGCCGAGGCCTGTGTGTTCGGTACCCGGGTCGCGGCGCTGACCTGTTCGGTGGCCGGTCCCAATCCGCCGTGGCGGGGCGATCTGGAGGAGTTCGTGGTCGTCGGTGGCGTGTGAGGGGCTCACCGGCCTGCGCCTCGACGAGGTCGCCGAGGCGTGTGTGTTCGGTACCCGGGTGGCGGCGCTGACCTGTTCGGTGGCCGGTCCCAATCCGCCGTGGCGGGGCGATCTGGAGGAGTTCGCGGTCGTCGGTGGCGTGTGAAGGACACCCCGGCCGGGCGGAAGCGGTCGCGGCAGAACCGTTGACGAGCCGTACGCCTTGCGTTCATCATCGGGCCTCGGTGTCAACGATGACATGAGTCAACGATGACACCTCTGACCGGTCTCGCGGAGGACGGTGCCGGTCCCAGGGCGTCATCAGTACAGGAGACCCATGACTTCTGGACGTGTACTCAGGCATGCCCGCACCCGGATGATCGCGGCGGCGGCGACCGTCTGCGCCCTGTCCGCGACCCCGCTCGCCCCGGGGGCCGCCGCCGCCGACACCCCGCCGTACACCGAGACCTACCGCCCCCAGTTCCACTTCACACCGCAGCAGAACTGGATGAACGACCCCAACGGCCTCGTGTACTACCGGGGCGAGTACCACCTCTTCTACCAGTACAACCCGAACGGCAACTCCTGGGGAGACATGTCCTGGGGGCACGCGGTCAGCAAGGACCTCGTGCACTGGAAGGAGCTGCCGCTCGCCCTCTCCCACGACGACAAGGAGATGGTGTTCTCCGGCAGCGCGGTCGTCGACAAGGACAACACCACCGGGTTCGGCACGAAGAAGGACCCGGCGATGGTGGCGGTCTACACCAGCCTCGACAAGCGCACCGGCACCCAGGCCCAGTCGCTCGCCTACAGCACCGACCGCGGCCGTACCTGGACCAAGTACCAGGGCAATCCGGTCATCGACATCGGCTCGAAGGACTTCCGCGACCCGAAGGTGCAGTGGTACGCGCCCACCAGGAGCTGGCTGATGACGGTGTCCCTGTCCGCCGAGCACAAGGTGCGGTTCTACTCGTCCAGGAACCTCAAGGACTGGGACCTGCTCAGCGAGTTCGGTCCGGCGGGCGCGACCGGCGGGGTGTGGGAGTGCCCCGACCTGTTCCCGCTCGCGGTCGACGGCGACCCGAAGAAGATCAAGTGGGTCCTGGTCGTCAGCATCAACCCCGGTGGGATCACCGGCGGTTCGGGCGCCCAGTACTTCGTGGGCGACTTCGACGGCAAGAAGTTCACCGCGGACGACAAGGGCGGCTACACCCCGCCCGCCGGCACGGTCGTGCAGGACTTCGAGGGCACCGGCTTCGACCCGTGGACGACCACCGGGACGGCGTTCGGCGAGGCACCGGCGACCGGCGCGCTGGAGGGGCAGTCGGCTGTCGCCGGATACGACGGCAAGGGCCTCGCCAACAGCTTCCACGGCGGGGACTCCGCCACCGGCACCCTCACCTCCCGGCCTTTCACCGTCGACAGCCCCTACCTGAACTTCAAGGTGGGCGGCGGCAACCACCCGCACCAGGACGGGACCGTGCTGGAACGCGGGGCCACGCCCGAGGGGACGGTCCTCGCCGACTTCGAGGGCGGCACCTACGGCGGCTGGACGGCGACCGGCGACGCCTTCGGCACGGCACCGGCCACCGGCACCCTGCCCGGCCAGCAGGAGGTCACCGGCCGGCTGGGCGACGGCCTGGTCAACACCTTCCTGAACGGCGACGCCACCACCGGCACCCTCACCTCACCCGAGTTCACCCTCGACAAGGACTACGTCGACTTCCTCATCGGCGGCGGCCACCACCCGGCCGGCTCGGACCACCCGACCGCGATGGAACTCCTCGTCGACGGCCAGGTCGTGCGCAGCGCCACCGGAAGCGACGCCGAGGCGCTGGACTGGGCCTCCTGGGACGTGCGCGACCTCGCCGGGAAGAAGGCGCGGATCCGGATCGTCGACGACAACACCGGCGGCTGGGGCCACCTCAACGTCGACCACGTCGTGCTGTCCGACACCCGGGCCGAGCCCGTGTCCCGGGAGACCTCCGTCAACCTGCTCGTCGACGGCCAGGTCGTGCGCAGCGCCACCGGTTCCGACAGCGAGACCCTGGACTGGGCCTCCTTCGACCTGCGCCCCTACGCGGGCAGGCAGGCGCGGATCCAGCTCGTCGACAACAACACCGGCGGCTGGGGCCACATCCTGGCCGACCAGTTCACCACCGCGGCCGCTCCCGCCAAGTCGGTCGTGCAGCGCGCCGACTGGGCCGACTACGGCAAGGACTACTACGCGGCCGTGTCCTGGGAGAACGTCCCGGGCGACGAGCGGTACATGATCGGCTGGATGAACGACTGGGAGTACGGCGGCTCCGTCCCGACCTCCCCCTGGCGCGGCGCGCAGAGTGTCCCGCGCCGGATGGCGCTGCGTACCGTGGACGGCCGGGTCCGGCTGACCAGTGAGCCGGTGGCCGGCCTGGCGTCCCTGCGCGAGGGAGACGCGGCGACGGCGTCCGGCGTCACCGTCACCAGCACCTCACAGCCGCTGGCCGGCCCGGAGGCGCAGGGCGGGGAGCTCGACATCGAGGCCACTTTCTCCCTCCAGGACGCCGACCGCTTCGGCCTCCAGGTGCGCACCGGTTCCGGGGGAGAGGAGACGGTCATCGGCTACGACACCACGACCCAGGAGCTGTACGTCGACCGCACCCGCTCCGGCGCCACGGACTTCAGCAGTGCCTTCCCCGGCGTCCAGCGGGCGCCGCTCAAGGCCGTCGACGGCAAGGTCAGGCTGCGGATCCTCGTCGACCGGTCCTCCGTCGAGGTCTTCGGCGGCAGCGGCGAGGCCGTGATCACCGACCAGATCTTCCCCCACCCCGACAGCCAGGGAGTGCGGGTCTTCGCCGAGAACGGCTCGGTGAAACTGGACCGGGCCCGGGTCTGGCACCTCGGCTCCTACCGCGACTGACAAGGACACCCCACCGTGAAGAAGACCCTGCTCGCCGAGTTCACCGCCCGTGAGGGAGCGCAGGACCAGGTCGCGCGCATGATCGTGGAGTACGCCGGCAAGGTGCGTGCGGAGGAGGGCAACCTCGCCTTCGACGTCTACACCAAGGCGTCCCACCCCCGTGCCTTCTGGATCTTCGAGGTCTACCGGGACGAGGACGCCTTCCAGGCGCACCTGAAGGCTCCGTACGGCGGCCCGTTCAACGCCGCCCTCACCCCGCTGATCGAGGAGGACGCCTCCGTACTGACGTTCCTCGACCCGGTCGCCTGACCGTTACCGGGCCGCCCCCGGGCGCGGTCAGCCCTGCGCCGCCTCGCGTTCGCGTTCGCGTCCGCGCGCACCCCGCCGCCCGCCCCCGGCGAAGAAGTCGGCGAGCGGCAGGCTCGCCGCGCCGACCGTGACCGCGTCCGGGCCGAGTTCGCCGAGCTCGATGGAGACGCGCGCGGCGGGGTGGCGCAGGGCGTAGGCGTCGGCGTACCGGCGTAGGGCGGGCAGGAGGCGGGGGCCGAGCTGGAGGCCCGCCCAGCCGCCGATGAGGATGCGTTCCGGCTGGAAGAGGTTGATCAGGTCGGACAAGCCGGCCCCCACGTACTCGGCGGTCTCCTCCAGGACGGCGAGGGCCACCGGGTCGGCCTCGGCGTCCTCGGCCGGGTGCGCGGCCGAGAGCAGCGCGGCCAGCGCGGTCTCCTCGTCGGTGCCCTCGGGCGGCCGGCCGCCCGCCTCGCGCCAGCGGTCGACGAGCGCGCCCGCGCCCGCGTAGGCCTCCAGGCAGCCGAGCGCACCGCAGCGGCAGCGGCGGCCCCGGACCCGCACGGTCACATGTCCCCACTCCAGGGCGCGGCCGTACTCCACCCCCTCGGTGACGAGACAGGCGCCGATGCCCGACCCGAAGAGGACGACGACCGCGTTGCGCGAGCCCCGGCCGGAGCCGAACCACAGCTCGGCCTGGCCGAGGGTGCGGGCGCCGTTGTCGATGAAGTACGGGACGGAGTCGGGGAGTTCACAGGTCGAACGCAGCAGGGACTCCAGCGGGACGGCGTCCCAGCCCATCGTCTGGCCGTGGACCACCGCGCCCTGCTCGGGAGTGGGGGCCACGATGCCGGGGACCCCGATGCCGACGCCCAGCAGCTGTTCGGGCGTGATGTCCGTGTCGGCGAGGACCTCGGCGATGCCGTCGCGGATGTGGCCCACGACGACCTCGACGTCGTAGCCGTGATGCTCCAGGGGCCGTTCGGTGCGGGCCAGTTCGGTGAGGGCGAGGTCGAAGAGCTCGACGCGGACGCGGGTCTCGCCGACGTCGACGCCGATCATGTGGCCGCCGGAGGGGGCGACGCGCAGCAGGGTGCGGGGGCGGCCGCCGTCGGACTCGACGGTGCCGGCCTCCTCGACCAGGCCGTCCTCGACCAGTTCCGCGACCACGTTGCTGATGGAGCCACCGCTCAGCCCGGTGGCCGGGGCCAGCTCGAAGCGGCTCATCGGCCCGTCGAAATACAACCGTTGCAGTACGGCGGTCCGGTTGCCCCGTCGCAGGTCACGCACCGTCCGCCCGCTCCGCCCCGCCATGTGGTTCCTTTCCGACGCCGCCTCGACCTGCAAGATACCGCCGCGCCGACTCTTGACGCGACTTTCCTTCGCGTCTTAAATCACGCCATAAATTAACTCCGGGGCGGTGTTCGGGAAACGAACGCGCCCAGGGGTCTCTCCCTGGAAGGGACGCCAGAGCCATGCGCAGAACCCGAGCCGCGGCCGCCGGAGCGGTCACCGTTTCCCTCATGACTCTCGTGACCGCCTGTGGCGGCGGCTCGTCGACGAGCGGCGGGTCCAACGACTCGCCGAAGACCCTGACCTACTGGGCCTCCAACCAGGGCGCCAGCATCGAGGTCGACAAGAAGGTCCTCCAGCCCGAGCTCGACAAGTTCGAGAAGCAGACCGGCATCAAGGTCAAGGTCGAGGTCGTCCCCTGGTCCGACCTGCTCAACCGGATCCTCACCGCGACCACCTCGGGCCAGGGCCCCGACGTCCTCAACATAGGCAACACCTGGAGCGCCTCCCTCCAGGCCACCGGCGCGCTGCTGCCCTGGAACGCCAAGAACCTCGCCGCGATCGGCGGCAAGGACCGCTTCGTCGACTCCGCGCTCGGCTCCACCGGCGCCCAGGGCCAGGACCCGGCCGCGGTCCCGCTCTACTCGATGTCCTACGCCCTCTACTACAACAAGGAGATCTTCGCCGACGCCGGCATCACCAAGCCCCCGGCCACCTGGGACGAACTGGTCGCCGACGGCAAGAAGATCCAGGCCAAGGGCAAGTCCGCGCTCGGCGCGGAGGGCGCGAACCTGTCGGAGAACATCCACCACGTCTTCGTCTTCGCCAAGCAGCACGGCGGCGACTTCTTCACCCCCGACGGCAAGCCCGACTTCGCGAACGACCACGTGGTGGCCGCAGTCAAGCAGTACGTCGACCTCATGGCCAAGGACAAGGTCATCCCGACCGGCGACGCCGAGTACGCCCAGAACCAGTCGGTCAGCGACTTCGCCAAGGGCAACCAGGCCATGCTGCTGTGGCAGTCCGCCTCCGCCAACCTCACGTCCCAGGGCATGAGCGAGGACAAGTACGGCGTCGCGCCCGTCCCCGTGCAGTCCGGCGCCCCGGGCACCGGCACCCAGGTCAACTCGGCCGTCATGGGCATCAACCTGGCCGTCTTCAAGAACACCGACAACATCGACGGCGCCAAGAAGTTCGTGAGGTTCATGACCGGTGACGCCGAGCAGAAGATCCTCAACACCGCCTACAGCTCCATTCCGCCGGTGAAGAGCGTGCAGGAGGACAGCACGTTCGGCTCCGGCCCGAACAAGGTCCTCAAGGACACCCTCGCCACCAGCGCGGCGGCCCTGCCGCAGGTCGCCGACGAGTCGCAGTTCGAGACGGCCGTGGGCACCGCCGTCAAGGACCTGTTCGCCGACGCGGCCGCCGGACGCGCGGTCACCACCGAGTCGGTCAAGGCGGCGCTGGAGAAGGCCCAGCAGCAGATGCCGACGAAGTGAGCGCGATGACCACCACCGCGCCCGCCGAGGCCGCCGTGGGCGAGACCCCTTCCGGGGCGGCGAAGCCCGGTCCCCGCCGCCCCGGAAGGATCCGCCGCATCGGCCTGCCGTACCTGCTCCTGCTGCCGGCCCTGCTCCTCGAACTCCTGGTCCACCTGGTGCCGATGGTGATCGGCATCGTGATGAGTTTCAAGGAGCTCACGCAGTTCTACATCCGCGACTGGGGCGCCGCGCCCTGGTCCGGACTCGACAACTACCAGGTGTCGGTGGACTTCGACGCCCCGGTCGGCGAGGCGCTGCTGCACTCGTTCCTCGTCACCGTGGCCTTCACGCTGCTGTCGGTCGGCCTGTGCTGGCTGGTCGGCACGGCGGCTGCCGTCTACCTGCAGGACAACTTCCGCGGCCGGGGCCTGCTGCGCGCCCTGTTCCTGATCCCGTACGCCCTGCCGGTCTACGCGGCCGTCATCACCTGGGTGTTCATGTTCCAGCACGACAACGGCCTGGTGAACCACGTCCTGCACGACCAGCTCCACCTCACCGACAAGCCGTCCTTCTGGCTCATCGGCGACAACAGCTTCTGGGCGCTGCTGACCGTGTCCGTGTGGAAGGGCTGGCCGTTCGCCTTCCTCATCGTCATGGCCGGCCTGCAGAACATCCCCGGCGAGCTGTACGAGGCGGCGGCCCTGGACGGTGCCGGGATGTGGCAGCAGATCCGCCGCATCACCCTGCCGTCCCTGCGGCCCGTCAACCAGGTGCTGCTCCTGGTCCTGTTCCTGTGGACCTTCAACGACTTCAACACGCCGTTCGTCCTGTTCGGCAGGTCGGCCCCGGAGGCCGCGGACCTGATCTCGGTCCACATCTACCAGGCGTCCTTCGTCACCTGGAACTTCGGCACCGGCTCCGCGATGTCCGTCCTCCTGCTGCTGTTCCTGCTCGTGGTGACGGGCGTCTACCTCCTGCTGACCTCCCGGGGAAGGAAGCCGGCCCATGGCTAGCACCAACTCGCCCATGGCTCCGCCGCGTTCGTTCTTCTGGTCCCGGCGGATCTTCCTCACCCTGCTCACCGGCTTCGTCCTGCTGCCGGTCTACGTCATGGTCTCCAGCTCGCTGAAGCCGCTCGCCGACGTCACGGGTGAGTTCCACTGGCTGCCCAGCGAGGTGACCATCCGCCCGTACATCGACATCTGGTCCACGATCCCGCTCGCGCGGTACTTCGTGAACTCGCTGGTCGTGGCGGGCGCGGCGACCGTCTGCTCGGTGGTGATCGCGGTGTTCGCCGCGTACGCCGTCAGCCGCTACGAGTTCCACGGCAAGCGGGTCTTCACGGTCACCGTGCTGTCCACGCAGATGTTCCCGGGCATCCTCTTCCTGCTGCCCCTGTTCCTGATCTACGTCAACATCGGCAACGCCACCGGCATCGCCCTGTTCGGCTCGCGCGGCGGGCTGATCCTGACGTACCTGACCTTCTCCCTGCCGTTCTCGATCTGGATGCTGATCGGGTACTTCGACTCGGTGCCGCGCGACCTGGACGAGGCCGCGCTGGTCGACGGCTGCGGGCCGCTCGGCGCGCTCTTCCGGGTCGTGGTGCCCGCCGCGATCCCCGGGATCGTCGCGGTCGCCGTCTACGCCTTCATGACCGCCTGGGGCGAGGTGCTCTTCGCGTCGGTGATGACCAACGACGCCACCCGCACCCTCGCCGTCGGCCTCCAGGGCTACTCCACGCTCAACAACGTGTACTGGAACCAGATCATGGCCGCCTCGCTGGTCGTCAGCGTCCCCGTGGTCGCCGGGTTCCTGCTCCTCCAGCGCTATCTCGTCGCCGGGCTGACGGCGGGCGCCGTCAAGTGACCGACCGTGAAAGGACTTCCGTGAGCATCGACCTCGCCGCACTCCCGCACGACTTCCTGTGGGGCACGGCCACGGCGGCCTACCAGATCGAGGGAGCCGTGTCGGAGGACGGCCGCTCGCCGTCGATCTGGGACACCTTCTCGCACACCCCGGGCAAGGTCGCGGGCGGTGACACCGGGGACGTCGCCTGCGACCACTACCACCGCTGGCGCGAGGACATCGGCCTCATGCGCCGACTCGGCACCAACGCCTACCGGTTGTCGATCGCCTGGCCGCGCGTGATGCCGGGGGGCGACGGCCCGGTCAACCCCAAGGGCCTCGACTTCTACGACGAGTTGATCGACGCCCTGCTGGCCGCGGGCATCACCCCGTCCGTCACCCTCTACCACTGGGACCTGCCCCAGGTGCTCCAGGACCGGGGCGGCTGGCCCGCGCGCGAGACCGCCGAGCACTTCGCCGCGTACGCCTCGGTCGTGGCCGGGCGGCTGGGGGACCGGGTCCACCACTGGACCACCCTCAACGAACCCCTGTGCTCGGCCTGGATCGGTCACCTGGAGGGGAAGATGGCGCCCGGTCTGACCGACCTCACGGCCGCCGTGCGCGCCTCCTACCACCTGCTCCTCGGGCACGGCCTGGCCGCGCAGGCGATCCGCGCCGCGTCCCCGTCAGCCCAGGTCGGGCTTGTCACCAACCTCTCCACGGTCCACGCGGCCACCGACCGCCCGGAGGACCTCGACGCCGCCCGCCGCATGGACGGCCACACCAACCGCTGGTGGCTCGACCCGGTCCACGGCCGCGGTTTCCCGGCGGACATGCGCGAGGTCTACGGCGTCGAACTCCCCGAGCGGGACGGCGACCTGACGACGATCGCCGCCCCCCTGGACTGGCTCGGCCTCAACTACTACATGCCGCTCACCGTGGCCGACGACCCCACCGGCCCGGCACCCCGGGCCCGCCAGATCGCCCGCCCCGGCGTGCCCCGTACCGGCATGGACTGGGAGATCGACGCGAACGGCATCGAGACCCTCCTGCTCCGCCTCACCGACGATTACGGCGCCCGCAAGCTCTACGTCACCGAGAACGGCTCCGCCTACCCGGACGTCGTACGCCCCGACGGAACCGTCGAGGACCCCGAACGCCAGCAGTACCTGCTCGACCACCTGGCCGCCTGCGCGTCCGCGGCCCGCAAGGGCGCCCCGCTGGCCGGCTACTTCGCCTGGTCCCTGCTGGACAACTTCGAGTGGGCCTACGGCTACGACAAGCGCTTCGGCCTGGTCCACGTCGACTACGCGACGCAGCGGCGGACGATCAAGGGGACGGGGTATCGGTACGCGGAGGTCATCCGGGCGCACGCGGAAAGGGGCCGCAAGGCGGCCTGAGCGCGGCTGCTCCGAGCTGTCCCGGGCGGGCGCCCCAGCGCCAGCCGGGCCACGCGCGGCCAGTCGGCCGCCCCGCCGCTGACCCGCGGTGCGTGCGGGCGATGGCGCGGCACGCGGACCCGGAGCGCGCCGGGAGCGCTGCGGCACACGACGGGTGACGGCAGAACGACGTGCTCTCCGTCGATGCCGACCGGGAGGGTGCCCGCGTCGGCTTCGACGACGACTTCCCCGGCGCTCAGCCGGACGAGCCCCCCGGAGCGCGGTCCGCCCACCAGGCGCGCCGCCTGCGCGGTGTTGCCGACCCGCACGCACACCACGCCGAGCAGCCCCGAGTCCAGCCGTTCCCTGCGCCCCGGACTGGCCGCGTCCACGGCACGTCCGTAGGGATTGTTGCTGACGAGGAGTGCCTGCAGTTTGTCGAGGCGGGTTCCGTCGGCCTGCGCCTGGAGTCCGGGCGCGTCCTCGCCGGTGAGGAGGCCGGGCAGGGTGCGCAGGGCCGTGCGGGCTTTGGCGTCCCGGTACGCGGGGTCGGTGACGATGGACGCGTACATGCCGAACGAGGCGTTGTTGACGAAGACCCGGTCCGCCGCGTACCCGAGGTCGACGCGGAGTTCGACCCCGTGGGTCAGGGCCTCCAGGGCGGCCGCCGGATCGTCACGGTCGAGGCCGAGGTCGAGGGCGAAGTGGTTGCGGGTACCGGCGGGGATCACCACGAACGGCAGGTCGTGGCGCGCCGCCACCTCGGCCACCAGCGCCTGGGTGCCGTCGCCGCCCGCCACCGCCAGGAGATCGGCGCCCTCGGCGACGGCCTGCCGGGCCAGTTCGGTGACGTCCTGGTGCCGGCCCGCGTCGAGCAGGACCACCCGGCAGCCCGCGGCCCGGGCCTTCTCCACCAGGTCGAAACGATCCACCTTGCCGCCGCCCGAGCGCGGATTCATGAGGACCCAGGGGGTACGGGGTGCCTCCACGACGTCCTGGGGGGAGGCGGCGGTGGGGCCGGGGGCCAGGGCCGTGCGTGCCGCTGTCAGGGCCAGCAGCCACAGGCCCAGGGACAGCAGGGCCGGTCCCAGCATGCCGTACGAGGCGTACAGGGCGAGGACGGCGACCGGCGCGACCACCGACAGGGCCGCCCCGAGGGCACGGAGCGCACCGGTGTGCGCCAGGGCCCACCACACCCCGACGGCGGCGAGCGGCCAGTCCGGCGAGGCCGGCCAGCGCCCACAGCACGCTCCGCAGACCGGCGGCGACGAGCGGCACGAGGACGCTGCCCAGCAGGGCGAGCACGGCGAGGCGGGCCCGTCCGGCACTGCCCACCCGGCCGGCTGGACCCACCGCGCCCGGACCCCTCGTGCTCCCGCCGCCTCGCATCAGACCGGTGGGCGCTTCTCGTAGGGGCGGCGTCCCTCGTAGGTCCGGTGCTCCTGGGACGGCGGGGTCTCCTCCGACAGGTCGTAGAGGTTGCCGCGCTGGACCACGCACAGGGCCCAGATGATGAAGCCCGACATGGTGATCATCACGACCGACCAGACCGGGTAGTACGGCAGGGAGAGGAAGTTGGCGATGATGACGAGTCCGGCGATGGCCACGCCGGCGACGCGCGCCCACATCGAGACCCGGAGGAGCCCGACGCTGACGATCACGGCGACCGCGCCCAGAGCGAGGTGGACCCAGCCCCAGCCGGTCAGGTTGAACTGGAACACGTAATTGGGCGTCGTGACGAAGATGTCGTCCTTGGCGATGGCCATGATGCCCCGGAAGATGCCGAGCAGGCCGGCGAGGAACAGCATCACGGCGCCGAAGGCGGTCAGGCCGGTTGCCCATTCCTGCTTCGCCGTGTGTTCCGGACGGGTGTGTGTCGTGGTCATCTTGCGCCTCGTTTCGTGTGGTCCGGATGCTCAGCGGTGGGCGGGGGCGGGGGCGGAGGTGGGACCCGAGTGCTCCGCAGGGCCGTGGCCGGTCAGGACCAGGTCCTTGGCCCTGCGGAACTCCTCGTCCGTGATGTCGCCGCGGGCGCGGATCTCGGACAGCTTGGCGAGCTCGTCGACGCTGCTGGACCGGCCGCCGGCCGCGGTCTCCCGGATGTAGGTGTTGAACTCCTCCTGCTGCGCACGTGCCTGCCGCGCCTCCCGGCGGCCCATGTTCTTGCCGCGGGCGATCACGTAGACGAAGACACCCAGGAAGGGCAGGACGATTGTGAACACCAGCCAGCCGGCCTTGGCCCAGCCGCTCATGGCGTCGTCCCGGAAGATGTCGACGACGACCCGGAAGAGCAGGACGAACCACATGATCCACAGGAAGAACAGGAGCATGCTCCAGAAGACGCTCAGCAGGGGATAGTCGTACGCGAGGTACGTGGACGCGCTCATGTCTTCCTCCGTCCCGGGCGCCGGCCCGGCCGCCGTTGCGTGGTGTCCTCAGCGTGGCCGCGGCCGGGGCCGGGCGGCCTCACCCGATGCGGGTGAGCGTGCGGCAGTCCGGTTGCCCCGGTGGCCGTCCGGTTCCAGGAGGCGGACCGGCCGCCCAGCAGCAGATGCCGGGACCACCAGCACGTGTCAGTCCGTTTCGGTGGGCGAGGGCGTCCCCGCGAGGTGCGTCTTCCGGAGTGCGGCCCGCCACGCGAGGGCGACCGCCGCCTCGCCCAGGCCGAGCAGGACCAGCCACAGGCCGAGCAGCCGCGTCAGGGCGCGGGCGGACTCGGCGGGCAGCGCGAGCACCACGATCCCCGCGACGATGACGAGCACCGCGACGCCCAGGACGACGCCGCGGTGCGGCAGGTCCATGGTGGCGACGGCCGTGTAGAGGGTGAGGACGCCGGAGACCAGCCAGACGACCCCGACGATCAGGGAGAGCGCGGCGATCGTCTGCAGCGGGTTGCGCAGGCACAGCACCCCGGCGAGGACGTACAGCACCGACAGCAGCAGCCCCGGGAGCCGTTCGTGCCCGTCGCGTGCGAAGACGTCCACGAACCGGAACGCCCCGGACACCAGCAGGTGCAGGCCGATGAGGACCGCCAGGACGTGCAGGGTCGCCTCCGGCCAGACCAGGACCAGGACGCCCAGCACCAGGGTCGCGACGGCCGAGGCCAGGAGCCAGGTCCACGATCCGCCGAGCCGTTCCAGTGCCCGTGCCGGGTCGCCCATGGGGCCGTGCGCCGCCCCGTCGGGGAGGTACTCCGGCCCGGCGTGCGATCCCGGACCACGCGGCATGGTCATGGCTCCTCCTCGCGTGATCGAGTGGTCGTTTCCGGCCCGCCGACGGGGCGACCGTTCCAGGGTCATGCCGGTGACCGGGTACCGGGGTCACCCACCAGGGGTGATCTGCCGCCGCCGCCCGCGCGCCCAGCCCGGTCCCGTCACTCCGGCAGCTGCCGCATCTCCACGACACGCAGCCCCAGTGACCGGCAGCGTGCCAGCAGCCCGTACAGGTGCGCCTCGTCCACGACAGGGCCGAACAGGATCGTCTGGCCGGACATCACCACGTGGCCCAGCTCCGGGAAGGCTTTGGCCAGCGTTTCCGACATGTGTCCCTCGACGCGAATCTCGTAGCGCACGAGCTGTCCTCCCCTGGGCTCCCTGGGACGGGCGGACGGCTTCCTTCCCTGCGATCCTCCGCCTCGCCGCCGGGCCGGGCCTCACCCGGTACAGGTGACCTGCCGCGCCCGATGGCCCGGCCTGTCCAGTCCCAGGAGGGGGTCGAGGGCCCCAGCGGCGGCGGGAGGGGTGCTGCCTCCGACTCGGAGGCAGCACCCCGTCCCTCGACCGCACCGGCCGGCGCCGGTCCGTGGTCAGTGGTCAGTGGTCAGTGGTCAGTGGTCAGTGGAGAATCTTCTCCTTGGCCCTTCGGAACTCGTCGTCGGAGATGTCGCCCCGGGAACGGATCTCGGAGAGCTTGGCGAGCTGATCCGCCTCGCTCGGGGGCGCCGCCGCACCGGCGGTCTCGCGGATGTGGTCGTCGAACGCCTGCTGCCGAGCCCGCGCATGCCGCATCTCGCGATCGCCCATGTTCTTGCCGCGGGCCAGGAGGTAGACGAACACGCCGAGGAACGGGAGCACCACCACGAAGACGAGCCACCCCGTCTTGCCCATACCGCTGAGCGTGTCGTCCCGGAAGATGTCGCCGATGACCCGGAAGAGCAGGACGAACCACAGGATCCACAGGAAGATCCACATGGTTGTCCAGAAGATTCCGAGGACCGGGTAGTCGTAGGCCAGATTCATGTCACCGCTCCTGTTTCCCCGCCTTCGTCGTGCCGCAGGGGCAGTCCGAAGGCTTCACCGATGTTGCGGGCGGCGGAGACCACGCGGGCACTGCCGACCACGGGGGCGATGGCCACGAGGGTGCCCTGGATCCGTTCCAGGGACACGCCTATTTCCTCGGCGGCGCCGATGTTGAGCAGGTACGAGGCGGGTGAGGCGTCCAGCGCGACCAGCGCCGCGATACGCGTCAGCAGGTAGGTCTCCGGGTCCAGCCCCGACCGCTCGAACGTGTCGAGTGTCATCTGGACGAGCGTTTCGAACACGGGGGCGTCCGCCTCGGCGAGAGCGCTGACACCACCTGTCCCGGTCGTTTCGTCGGCCATGGTCCGGCTCCTTCTTCAGTGGGGGTGGTGATGTTGTCCGGCGGCTCGACTCGCCGCCGCTCGCGAGCACCCGGGGAAGCCTGCCTCGCTTGCCCGAGTTCGTACCGGCTGCCGTTTCCACCATGGCCCCGGCCGACTGGACCGCCCTCACCCCGCAGGGGTGACAGAGCCCGGGCGTCCGACGTCATCGAGCAGTGATCCGCCTCCGCTCCGCGGGTTCGGGGACGGGGGTGGCTTCGTGCAGTTCCCGGCCCGTGGCCGTGGTCTCGTCGTGCCAGCGGCCGTACCGCTCGGCGAGGGGGACGGCCGAGACGCCGTGCAGAAGGACGCTCAGGCCGACGGTTGCCGCGACCACCCTGCCCAGCAGCTGCACCCCGTGGACGTGCTCCTCCAGGACGAGCAGACCCAGTACGACCGACGTTCCTCGGCAGTTCTCTCCGAGTCCCAGGCCACCAGTGATCCGCCTCAGGAACCTCACCCGTTACGGGTGATCACCTCACCCCGGACACCCCGCACGATCGGAGAAGCGGAGCTGGGTGCTGCAGCTCACCGACGACGTGAGGAATCCGCCATGACCACGACCACGACGCACCACCGCACGGGGACAGCCCACGCAGGCGCCGGCGGACTGGTGACGTTCGCCGGCGTCCTGCTGTTCATCGCCGGTGTCCTCGACCTCTTCCGGGGCATCATGGCCATCGCCGACGACGACGTGTTCGTCTCCACCCCCAACTACGTCTTCAAGTTCGACCTGACCAGCTGGGGCTGGATCCAGCTGGTCCTCGGAGTGATCGCCATGAGCGTGAGCGTCGGCCTCTTCTCGCGCTCCACGTGGGCCCGGGTCGTCGGGGTCGGCATCGCGGGACTCGCGATCATCGCCAACTTCCTGTCGGTCCCGTACTACCCGGTCTGGTCACTCACCCTGATCGCGCTGTACGGCTTCGTCATCTGGGCCCTGTGCGTCGTGCGGCGCGAAGACTGAGCCAGGGCGCCGAAGCAGCCGCCTGCGGTGAGAGGAAGTGAGGACATGCTCATCGCCCTGCTCGCCGTGCTGTGCGTCAACCTCCTGATGGCGGCGGCGCTCCTCGCGGCCCTGCTCGGCCGACGGCGATGGCTGTCCCGCCGGCCGGGCGCGTTCCGCGGGGCCGCACGGGTCGTGGAGGGCGACGTCGGCGGAATGCGCAGGCGGTGGACGGCCGGCTACGGCCGGTGGGTCCGGGACGTCTTCGTCTGGACCCCCGCCCCGCTGCTGCTGCGCACCGTGCTGCTCCCCGTGAACGCCGTGAGCGCGGCACGC
Organism: Streptomyces sp. SLBN-8D4; assembly: GCF_049739545.1. NCBI lineage: Bacteria > Bacillati > Actinomycetota > Actinomycetes > Kitasatosporales > Streptomycetaceae > Streptomyces > Streptomyces sp. SLBN-8D4. The sequence goes on along the minus strand of NZ_JBMGQC010000001.1, from coordinate 4,229,297 downwards.
TCCGTCGCACCCAAGGAGATCCGGCGCCCGCGCCACCTCACCGCGGTGGCCGCCCTGACCGCCGCCCCCCGCACCCTGGTCGAGGTCGCGGTCGGTGAACAGGACGATCTGGTGGCCCGGCTGCCCGTCCCGGGTACGACCGGGTCGCCGCCGTGCTACCGCCTCTGACACGCGCACCCACCGCCTTGCGGTCATGCCCCCGGCGGACTACGCCCGCCCTCAGGCGCCGGTGACCGGCCACGGCCTCCAAGAGACACGGCAGGAACACACGAAAGGTGCCACTCCGCCGGCCTGAGCGGACCACCGCGGCCCCTGCGTTCCCGGAGCCGCCCAGGCCTGCTTCGGAGGGCGTACGCGGGCCCGGCCCAGGGGGGCCGAGCGGCAGGGCCGGCCGACCGGGGGAACCGGCCCTGCCGTCACCCGCGCCGGATGACGCACCTGGCGCCCCCGGCCGCCCGGCCTGGGCCGATGAGTACCGTGGACCTGCCCGCACCGGCCGGCCGGAGCCGACCGTTCCACCGGCCGGCCAAGTCGCGTACTGACACGTGATCAGCGCGGGGGCCCCTGGCGGCAGCGCGCAGTGGTCACGTAGCGAGCCTGCGCATCTCCACCACGTGCAATCCCAACGACTGGAAGCGTGCGAGGAGGCCGTACAGATGCGCCTCGTCGATGATCTGGCCGGACAGCAAGGTCTGGCACGACGTGACGCAGCTCTCCAATTCGGGGAACGCCTTGGTCAGCGTCCTCGACATCTGCCCTTCGACGCGGATCTCGTAGCGCATGAGCACGCATCCCTCGCAGCGGTGGCCGCTCCCGGCTGTCCCCTCGCACTCATGCTGTGCCGTCACGGGTCGCACAGCATCACCCCGTCGGGGTGATCCCTCCACGGGCGAGGAGCGAGAGTGCCGCCCGGTGCCCTCGCGGGAGGAACGGTCCCCCGACGCGTCACAGGCGGATGACGACCAGCGCCGTGTCGTCGGTGTTGCCGCCGGGTGGAAGGAGGTCGGCCAGGAGGGCGTCGGCCATGGCCTCGGGGTCGGCCTGCCCATGGCGGACGAGTGAGTCGGCGAGGCGGGCCAGGCCGACGTCGATGTCCTCGTGCCGACGCTCGATCAGACCGTCGGTGTACAGGACCAGGATGGCGCCCTCGGTGAAGGCCGTACTGGCCTCCGGCCGCGGGACGTGTTCGGGGCGCGCGCCGAGCGGCGGATCGGTCGCCTGGTCGAGAAAGGTCACGGTGCCGTCGTGGTGAAGAAGAGCGGGCGGAGGATGGCCCGCACTGCTGTACGCGAGGGTATGGGTGTCCCAGTCGATGTAGATCTTCACCACGGTGCTCGACTCGGCACCGTCTACATGGCGGGCATACAGTCCGAGGGCCTCCACGGCCTGGGCCGGACCGTCGGCGACCCGGGCCGCCGCGCTCAGTGCGCTGCGCAGCTGCCCCATGACACCGGCCGCCTGCAGACCGTGGCCCACGACGTCGCCGACCGCGACCGCGATGCGGTCGCCGGGCAGGTCGACCAGGTCGTACCAGTCGCCGCACACGTTCAGGGTGCCGACAGCGGGCCGGTAGCGGACGGCTGCCCGGTGGTGTCCGACCGGTGTGGGGGCGGGCAGCATCGCCGCCTGCAGGGCCAGGGCGACCTCGCGGTCACGTGCTTGGGCCCGGCGAAGACGTTCGTTCACCTCCTGCAGCTCCCGGGCGCGGGTGTACAACTCGGCCTCCAGTACGCGGGCCCTGATGTTGCCGCTGTCTGTGCCGCCGCGGGCGCGGATGAGTTCGGTGACCTCCTCCACCCGGTGCACGATCAGCACCACGTCCCCGTCCGGGCCGAGCACGGGTGCGTTGACCGGGCTCCAGAAGTGCTCCACCCAGGAGCCGGGCCGTCCGCTGTCCTCGATGTCATAGCGCAGCAGCGCCATGGTGTCGCGCTCGCCGGTGGCCACCACGCGCAACATCGACGCCTGGGTCTCGCGCATGCCGGCCGCGGCCGGGTCGTTGGGGTTCTCGGGGAAGACGTCGAAGATGTAGCGGCCCAGCAGTTGCTCGCGGGTGCGCCCGGCCAGGCGGACGAAGTCCTCGTTGGCGTCGGCGTACACCAGGCCGGGGGTCAGCAGCGCGACCATGCCGGGGAGGGCCCGGAACACCGCCGCGTAGTCGATCTGCGGTTTCCGCATGTGCTGCCCGCCTCGGTGCTGATCGTCGCTGTGCTGCTCCACCATAGGAGCGAACCCGCCACGGAGCGCGGGCACTGCCTCGTCCGGCCCATGGCTGTCACCTGGGCGGCCCCGTTGTGACACGGCAGTGACCCGCCGGACTGTGTGATCCGTGGGGAGATGTCCGGGAGACCGACTCCCCGTCCGCTCACGCACACGGCCCCGGACACGGAGCCCGAGGCAGAGGCCGAACACAGCGTCTCCTTGCGGGACTCCTGACCGCGGGCGAGGTCGTGACCTGCGGAGTCGTGGCCCTCCGCCCGGGGTTACGGTCGTGGCGCGCGAGGCTGGGTCGTCGGGATCCGTGAGGTGAAGAACAGGGCGAGGAGAGCGGCGAGCGCGAGTGCGGCGAGTGCGGCGCGCAGGCCGTCGAGCCTTGCTCCGGTGTTCGCGTCGAGCACGTCCTGGGATGTCTTCGCGCTCACGCCGGCGTCGGCGAGAACCTTCTCCAGCTGGGCATCCGACAGGAAGGGCACACCGCTTTCGAGCTCGACGGAGGCTTGGCTCTTGACCTGGTCCGGGACCGCCGGGTTCTGCTCGACACTGGTCAGGAACGACGACGTGAGCGCGGCGATCATGATCGACCCGGCGAGTGCCGTGCCGATCGAGGCGCCCAGGTTGGTGACGGCGTTCTGGACTCCGCCGACTTCGGCGCTCTGGGCTTCCGGCACCGCGGACACGGTGACCGAACCGAGCTGGGACGCCAGCGCGCCCATGCCGAGCCCGATCAGCAGGAGGGGGATGGTGACGATCTCCCCACCGGCGTCCGCGTCGAGCGCCGCCATCAGGACCACCGCGCCCGTGAGCAGCGCGAGGACCCCGAGCCGCACCACCCGACGCGGCGAGACGTCGGGGAGGAGGCGCGGGATCAGGATCGCGGCCGCCAGCAGGGTCAGCGAGAGGGGCAGGATGCGGGCGCCGGTCTTGAGCGCGGACAGGCCCAGAGCGACCGACAGATAGAGCGGTACGACGAAGAACACGCCCATCTGCACGAGGTACTGGAAGAAGAACATCGTCAGGCCGCCGGTGAGCTGCTTGTTCTGCAGCATGGCCGGGTCGACGAGTGGCTCCCTGCGCCGCACCACGACGCGGGCCTCCCAGCGAAAGAAGAGCCAGATCAGCAGCAGACCGGCCAGCATCAGCCACACGACCAGCGAAACCCCGAGCCACGAAGGCGTGTCGGGCTTCGGCTGGAACCAGCCCCATTCGTCCGAGCGGAGCACCCCGTAGACGAAGATCCCGAGCCCGAGGGCGGAGAGCACGGCGCCGATGACATCGATCCGCGCGCGGTGGCCGATCGGCGCCTCGCTGATGCGCCGGGCGAGCAGCAGGATGCCGAGCACCATGACGACCTCGCCGGCGAACACCCAGCGCCAGGAGAAGTACGTGGTCGCGACACCCCCGATGAGCGGCCCCAGCGCGATGGCCACGGCTCCTGCGGCTGCGACGAGTCCGTAGGCGGCGGGACGGCGTTCGACGGCGAAGTTGCTCGCCACGAGCGTCACGATCGCGGGCAGGATGAGCGATGCTCCGATCCCCTCGAGGAACGCCCAGCCGATCATCAGGACCGTCAGGTTCGGTGCGAGTGCCGTGGCCAGGGAGCCGGAGCCGTAGACAGCGCAGCCGATCATGAACGCGCGTCTGCGGCCGATCAGGGCGCCGACCTTGCCGCCGGGGATCATGAACATCGCCATCACGAGGGTGTAGGCCGTGATGGCCCCTTGGATCCCGGTCACTGTCGTGTTCACATCGTCGGCAACGGTCGCGATCGACACGTTCATGACGGAGCTGTCGAGGGCCATCAGGAACTGACCCGCCCCGAGTGTCAGCAGGACGAGGCGCCCTGTCGCCGGCTTCGCGGCAGCGTCTGCGGTGGGTGCCATGGGTGAATAGTGGCAATTGCTCCGAGCTCGGCCCGGCGACCCGCCACGGCAGTCAGTCGCTTGGCGGCGAAAGGTGAGGGCGATCGACGGGAGGCAGCCGTATCGCGTGGGTGAACACGCGATCACTCCTGAACCGCGCGACGCTGTGGGTGTGCGGCGGTCCCCTGGCCTCAGCGGCGGAGTCCTGCCGGGCCGGCGGAGAGCGGCCGGGCCGGGCGATCAGCGCAGCACCGGGGCGGCGAAGCCGAGGCCAGAACCCTCGCCCTGCAGAGCGAGGAGCATGTCAACCGTCTCGATTCTCCTTCCGGCGCAGACCGACCTGCACCGCGCCGGCCACCACCCGGGCGGCCACGCCGACGAGCAGGATGTTGCCGGCCATCTGGGTCATCGTGAGGATGCGGGCCGTCTGCGTGACGGGGGTGATGTCGCCGAAGCCGACCGTGCTGAACACCGTGAGGGTGAAGTACAGCGAGTCGGTCCTCGTGAGGGGCTCGCTGAAGCTGCCGGGCGTGCTGCGCTCTAGCAGGTAGTAGGCCGCCGCGAAGAGCAGCAGAAAGAGCGGCAGAGTGGTGGACAGGGCTTCGACGGCCCGCAGACGGGGGGAGGGGGACCAGGTGATCGTACGGATCTGCCGGGCGAAGAGCGCCAGCATGGCCATCAGACCCACGACGATTCCGACCGCCGAGCCGACCGAGAACGCCGCGTCCATGGGCAACAGGTAGTACCCGAGGACGAGGCCGGTCGTCGTGATGACCGTCCGCACGATCGCGCGCACCGCCTGGTGGCGGATCGGTCCGGACGGCCGCGCCCTCCCGCTTGCCGTGGGGTGGTCGCGGGGAGGATCCGGATGGTTCATGTGCTTCTCCTCGGCTCGCAGGAAGCCGCACGTGGGGGCGCACGCCCTCGCCGGGGCGTCGGTCGGGGCCGGTGCCCCGCGTTCCGTCCCATCGTCGGTGCCGGCCGCCTCACCCGCGACCAGGGCCCCTGGCGAGCGCGGCCTTTCCGCCGCCGGAGCGCGGATTCACGGCGAGGAAGGGGTTCCGAGCGCCCCGACGCCGCATGCCCGGGCCCCGTGGTACCGGCCCAAATGCCGCAGCCGCTCTGGGGCTGCCCCTCAGCAGCATCGTGCTGGCCGTCCTGATGCTGGGCAACGTGGGGACGGTCCCCGTCGTCGTGCTCGCCGGTGTCGTGTCCTTCGTCGTCGCCGGGTCCCTGCCGCGAGGGCCGCAGGTCCCGGAGGTCGGTGCGGGACCGGGTCGAACGCCTCGATCGACATCGTCGTAAATCGTCCGCGCAGCGCCCGAGGCCGTTGATCTGCAGCCGGGATCTTCGGTGTGCGGAGGTCGTGGCGGAGTGACGTTCCACGGCGAGCCGCGTCGGTGTGGAGTGGTCCGGTGGGGGCGATTCGGGCCACGTGGCTCTCTCGACCGTCACCGCCGGCTTCGGCTCCGTCCACACGTTCCTGGCCGGACGGCGGCCCGCCTCCGCACATGACGAAGGCGGGACCCGAAAGCCCCGCCCGTACACCATGAAGCCCCAGGTCAGGGCCAGACGAGGCAATACGGCTGATGCCCCGCCTCATGCAACCGATGGCTGAAGTCCTGCCACTCGTGCAGCAGTTGGTACACGTTGAACGCGTCCCGCGGGCCGCCCCGGTCCGGGACCGTCGACCAGATGAACGCCGCCGCGCCGACCGCTTCCTCGCCTATGCCGCGCAGGGGGTCCACGACCGTCATGGGGAGCTTGACCACCGCGTAGTCGGGGTGCAGGACGACCAGTTCGAGCGGGGGGACCTTGTGGAGGGGGACGCCTTCGATGCCGGTGAGGACCATGGCCGCCATGGTCTCCGGCTTGATCTTGGTGAACATGCCGTTCATGCCGAGCTCGTCGCCGCCGAGTTCCTCGGGGCGCATCGAGATCGGGACACGGGCCGCGGTCGCGCCGTCGGGCGCGCCGAAGTACTTGTACGTCACCCCCACCCGACCACCATTCCTGCTTCCCGCCCTCAACGGATCGATCCGACGTTCGATACGTCGCTCGTCGCGTTCCGACTCATCCGGGGTGCCCGAGGCACTGCGTCCCTGACGGGTCTCGGCCGCTTCCTCCGCCTCGCGCCGGTGCCTTCCCCGCCGGGCACGTCGAGGACCCAGGTCATCAGTCCCCTCGCCCAGTCCGCCACCGCGATGCATATCTCCACCCGACTGCTTTTCTAGGACGCGCAGGCCCCGCCGCGCAACCCGATCATCGTGTCAGTGACCTCCCCCACGGCCGCCCGCCGAAACGTGCGCTGAAACACCTGTCCGCAGGATCTTCGCAGCCTCTGAACAGACGGCTCCGTGCCGTCGTCTCCGTGAGCTGTGTGTATCTGCATCCAGTTTCGCAGATCGTGGGGCGCCGGGGGCTTTCGAGGGCTGGCCTACCCTGAGGTAGTCACCGGCAACGGGATCCGAGAAAGCCGAACAAACCGGAGAAGGTCGGAGTAGTCGCAGGATATGAGTGAATTGCCCTATTCATACGAGGCGCCTGTCTCGCAGGCCCTGTTCGACCGCGCATCCGTCGTCACGCCCGGCGGCGTGAACTCCCCGGTCCGCGCCTTCCGTGCCGTGGGCGGCACCCCCCGCTTCATGGTGTCCGGCACCGGGCCCTATCTCACCGACGCCGACGGGCGGGAGTACGTCGACCTCGTCTGCTCCTGGGGCCCCATGATTCTCGGGCACGCGCACCCCGAGGTGATCGCGGCCGTCCAGGAGGCGGTGTCGAAGGGCACCTCCTTCGGCACCCCCGGTGAGGGGGAGGTCGCGCTCGCCGAGGAGATCGTCGCCCGGGTCGAGCCCGTCGACCAGGTGCGGCTCGTCTCCAGCGGGACCGAGGCCACCATGTCCGCGATCCGGCTCGCCCGCGGCTTCACCCGGCGCACCAAGGTCATCAAGTTCGCCGGGTGCTACCACGGTCACGTCGACTCGCTGCTGGCCGCGGCGGGCAGCGGAGTGGCCACCTTCGCGCTCCCCGACACCCCCGGCGTCACCGGTGCCCAGGCCGGCGACACGATCGTGCTGCCGTACAACGATCTCGAAGCCGTCCACGAGGCCTTCCACCGGCACCCCGGCGAGATCGCCTGTGTCATCACCGAGGCCTCGCCCGGCAACATGGGTGTCGTGCCGCCCCTGCCCGGGTTCAACCAGGGGCTCAAGGACGCCTGTGCGCAGAACGGCGCCCTCTACATCTCCGACGAGGTCATGACCGGCTTCAGGACCAGCCGGAGCGGTTGGTACGGCATCGACGGGGTCCGCCCCGACCTCATGACCTTCGGGAAGGTCATGGGCGGCGGATTCCCCGCCGCCGCCTTCGGGGGGCGCGCGGACGTCATGGCCCACCTCGCTCCCGCCGGGCCCGTCTACCAGGCCGGCACCCTCTCCGGGAACCCGGTCGCCACCGCCGCCGGCCTCGCCCAGCTGCGACTGCTCGACGACGCGGCCTACGTCAAGGTCGACGCCGTCTCCGAGCGGATCCAGTCGCTGGTCTCCGAGGCGCTCGGCAAGGAAGGCGTCGCGCACACCGTGCAGAACGCCTCCAACATGTTCTCGGTGTTCTTCACCGACCGGCCGGTGCGCAGCTACGAGGACGCCAAGGCGCAGGAGTCCTTCCGGTTCACCGCCTTCTTCCACTCCCTTCTGGAGAACGGCGTCTACCTGCCGCCGTCCTCCTTCGAGTCGTGGTTCGTCTCCACGGCCCACGACGAGCAGGCGGTTCAGCGGATCGCCGACGCCCTTCCGGCGGCGGCCCGAGCGGCGGCGGAGGCCACGGCAGCATGAGCACCCCGAACAACAGCGACATCACCGTCGTCCACCTCATGCGGCACGGCGAGGTCGCCAACCCCGACGGGGTCCTCTACGGCCGCCTCGCCGGCTACCACCTCTCCGAGCTCGGGCGGCAGATGGCCGACCGGGTCGCCGAGCACCTCGCCTCCCGGGACGTCACCTACGTCTGCGCCTCCCCGCTGGAGCGGGCGCAGGAGACCGCCACGCCGATCGCCAAGGCGCACGGCCTCGACCTCGCGACCGACGAGCGGCTCATCGAGGCCGAGAACGTCTTCCAGGGCAAGACCTTCGGCGTGGGCGACGGGGCGCTGAAGAACCCGGAGAACTGGAAGCACCTCGTCAACCCGTTCAAGCCGTCCTGGGGCGAGCCGTACGTCGACCAGGTCGTCCGGATGAAGGGCGCGCTGGACGCGGCCCGGGACCGGGCGCGCGGACACGAGGCCGTTCTGGTGAGCCATCAGCTGCCGATCTGGATCGTCCGGTCGTACGTCGAGAAGCGGCGGCTGTGGCACGACCCGCGCAAGCGGCAGTGCACGCTCGCGTCCCTGACGTCCTTCACGTATCAGGGCGACCGGATCGTGTCCGTGGGGTACTCCGAGCCGGCGATCGATCTTGTGCCGGTTCATCTGCGTGCCGGGGCCAAGCCGGTGAAGGGCAAGTCCAAGGCCTTCGGGGCGTAGTGGGTTCGTGGGGAGCTGCGGCGCCGTTGTGGCTGGTCGCGCAGTTCCCCGCGCCCCTGAAGGGCGCGCTTCTGTTACCCAATCCGGAAAAAGACCCGGAACCTTCCCCCTCCCCGTCACCTCTGACTGGGTGACCACCCAGGAACGTGACGAATCGGGGAAGCATGCCCACTCTCAGCCGAAGGGGAGCACTCGGACTCGGGGCGGGGGCCGCGGCCGCCGTTGGACTGTCGGGGTGCGGGTCCCTCACCGGGTCGGACGGGGTGACCCACACCCCCACCACCTCGGATCCCAAGCCCTCGCCGAAGGCCACGGCCCGCCCCATCGGCGACGGCTCCACCGCCTTCACCGGCAAGCAGCCGCACCAGCCCGGCAAGCCCGTCCCGCTGGAGCCCGGCCAGACCCCGCCGCAGTTCGTCGTCTTCTCCTGGGACGGCGCCGGCGAGGTCGGCAACGGCCTCTTCCCGCGCTTCCTCGACCTCGCCAGGCAGCACGAAGCGCACATGACCTTCTTCCTGTCCGGGCTGTATCTGCTGCCCGAGTCCAAGAAGCGGCTCTACGACCCCCCGAACAACCCCCGCGGCGCCTCCGACATCGGCTACCTCACCGACGAGCACGTCAAGGCGACCCTCACCAACGTCCGCCGGGCCTGGCTCGAGGGGCACGAGATCGGCACCCACTTCAACGGCCACTTCTGCTCGGGCTACGGCACCGTCGGCAACTGGACGCCCCAGCAGTGGAAGAGCGAGATCGAGCAGGCGAAGTCATTCGTCAAGGAGTGGCGCACCAACACCGGCTGGACCGACCTGCCCGCGCTGCCCTTCGACTACGACAAGGAACTCGTCGGCGGCCGCACCCCCTGCCTGCTGGGCCAGGACAAGCTGCTGCCCACCGCCCGCGAGCTGGGCTGGCGCTACGACGCCTCCTCGCCCGGCGGCCGCCAGGTCTGGCCCGAGAAGAAAAACGGCATCTGGGACCTGCCGCTTCAGCAGATACCTTTCCCCGGCCGCAGCTTCGAGGTCCTGTCCATGGACTACAACATGCTCGCCAACCAGTCGATCAACTCGACCAACGCGCCCGCCTACAACTACCCGGCCTGGCGCAAGCAGTCCGCCGGCGCCTACATCTCCGGCTTCCAGCGGGCCTACGAGACCAACCGCGCCCCCTTCTTCGTCGGCAACCACTTCGAGCACTGGAACGGCGGCATCTACATGGACGCCGTCGAGCAGGCCTTCAAGCACATCGCACGGGAGAAGGAGAAGGGCGCGGACGTCCGCATGGTCTCCTTCCGGCAGTTCGTCGACTGGATGGACGTACAGAAGCCGGAGGTGCTCGCGAAGCTCCGCACCCTCGATGTCGGCCAGGAGCCGGCGGGCGGCTGGAACTCGTTCCTCAAGGCGCCCGCGACACCCTCCTCGAACGCTGCCTGAAATGCGGGTTTCCGCCCGCAAGGGGGGTGCCCGAGATCCCCGGAACGGGCATGCGAAACTTTTCACATGAGTGCCGCCAGCCGTAGCCGCTCCCGAGTCCGTACCACCCTGCTGACCGCGGGGGCCGCAGCCGCAGCGCTGACCCTGTCCGCCTGCAGTTCGGGCGGCACCTCGGGCGGAGGCGGCGACACCAACTTCGTCATGGGCGCGGACGGCATCTCGACCGCCGACCGGGGCGACCGGGGCACCGCCCCCGACCTGTCCGGCAAGACCGTCGACGGGGGACAGCTCGACGTCGCCGACTACAAGGGCAAGGTCGTCGTCCTGAACGTATGGGGCTCCTGGTGCGCACCCTGCCGGGCCGAGGCGCCCAACCTGGAGGCGGTCTACAAGGACCTCAAGACCCGGGACGTGCAGTTCGTCGGCATCAACACCCGCGACACCAGCGTCCAGAACGCCCGCGCCTTCGAGAAGGACCTCGGCGTCACCTTCCCCAGCCTGTACGACCCGACGGGCAAGCTGATGCTCCGCTTCACCAAGGGCACCCTCAACCCGCAGGCCGTGCCCTCCACGCTCGTCATCGACCGGGACGGGAAGATCGCCGCCCGCTCCCTGGCCGCGCTCAGCGAGAGCAAGCTGCGCAAGATGATCGACCCGGTCCTCGCGGAGAAGTGACGTGAGCGCAGTCGTCACGCTCGCCGCCGACACGGGCTACAACGGCACCGTCCTCAACGGCGCCCTGCTCGTCGCCCTGCCCATCGCGGTCCTCGGCGGCCTCGTCTCCTTCTTCTCCCCGTGCGTCCTGCCGCTGGTCCCCGGCTACCTGTCGTACGTCACCGGTGTCACCGGCACCGATCTGGCGGAGGCCCGGCGCGGCCGGATGGTCGCGGGCGCCTCCCTGTTCGTGCTCGGCTTCACCGCGGTGTTCGTCTCCAGCGGGGCGCTGTTCGGCTACTTCGGCCAGTCGCTCCAGGAGCACCAGGGCGTGCTGTCCAAGGTGCTGGGCGTGCTCATGATCCTCATGGGCGTCTTCTTCATGGGCCTCATGCCCTGGATGACCCAGCGGGAGTTCCGCTTCCACAACAAGCCCACGATGGGCCTGCTGGGCGCCCCGCTGCTCGGCGCGCTGTTCGGCATCGGCTGGACCCCCTGCATCGGCCCGACCCTCGCCTCGGTGATCGCCCTGTCCTCCCAGCAGGGCAGCGCCGGCCGCGGTGCCATACTGACCGTCGCCTACTGCCTCGGCCTCGGGGTGCCCTTCGTGCTCGCCGCGGTCGCCTTCCGCAAGGCGCTGGGCGCCTTCGGCTGGGTCAAGCGCCACTACGTCTGGGTCATGCGCATCGGCGGCACCATGATGATCGTGACCGGGCTGCTGCTGCTGACCGGCGCGTGGGACCGCCTTGTGCAGGACGTCCAGTCCTGGTCCGCCGGCTTCACTGTGGGGATCTGATCCATGAGCAAGACCACACCCGCCACCCCCGACGCCTCCGTCGGCGACCAGGACCTCGGTGCCGCCGGCTCCCAGCTGTCCACCGCGCCCACGGAGAGCCTGAGCGTCCCCGCCCTGGGAGTCGTCGGCTGGGCCCGCTGGTTCTGGCGCCAGCTGACCTCGATGCGGGTAGCGCTGCTGCTGCTCCTGCTGGTGGCCCTCGGCGCGATCCCCGGCTCGCTGATCCCGCAGTCCGGGACCGACGCCACGAAGGTCGCCGACTTCGTCAAGAACAACCCCACCCTCGGGGACGTCTACGACAAGCTCGGCCTCTTCCACGTCTACAGCTCGGTGTGGTTCTCCGCGATCTACATCCTGCTGTTCGTCTCCCTCGTCGGCTGCATCGTGCCCCGCACCTGGCAGTTCGTCGGGCAGCTGCGCAGCCGGCCGCCGGGCGCCCCGAAGCGGCTGACCCGGCTGCCCGCCTACACCACCTGGCGCACCGCCGCCGAGCCCGAGCAGGTCCGCGAGGCCGCGCTCGCCCTGCTGAAGAAGCGGCGCTTCCGCGCCCACCTCGCCGGTGACAACGTCGCCGGGGAGAAGGGCTATGTGCGCGAGGTCGGCAACCTTGCCTTCCACATCGCGCTGATCGTGCTGCTGACCGCCTTCGCCTGGGGCCAGCTGTTCAAGTCCGAGGGCAACAAGCTGGTCGTCGAGGGCGACGGCTTCTCCAACACCCTCACCCAGTACGACGACTTCAAGTCCGGGAACCTCTTCGACACCGGCGACCTGGTGCCGCTCAGCTTCCGTCTGAACAAGTTCACCGGTACCTACGAGACCACCGGCCCCAACAAGGGCACCCCGCGCCTCTACCAGGCGGCCATCACCTACAGCGAGGGCGCCTACGGCAAGGGGCGCAAGACCCTCGTCAAGGTCAACGAGCCGCTGGAGATCGGCGACGCGAAGGTCTACCTCACGGCCCACGGATACGCCCCCCTCATCACGGTCCGGGACGGCAAGGGCAACGTCGTCTTCCGCGACGCGGTCGCGCTGCTGCCGCTGGACTCCAACGTCACCTCCACCGGTGTGATCAAGGTCCTCGACGGCTACCGGAACGCCAAGGGCGTCAGCGAGCAGCTGGGCATCTCGGCCTTCTTCCTGCCGACCTACACCAAGGGCAGCGAGACGGCCTCCACCTTCCCCGCGCTGAACGACCCGGTGCTCAACCTCACGCCGTACCACGGCGACCTCGGTGTCGACTCGGGCATCCCGCAGAGCGTGTACCAGCTCGACAAGTCGCATATGAAGGACTTCAAGGACGCCAAGGGCCAGGAGCTCAGGAAGAACCTGAAGCCCGGCCAGACCATGCAGCTCCCGAACGGCGCCGGCTCGGTCACCTACGAGGGCACCAAGCAGTGGGCGAACTTCCAGGTCGTCCAGCAGCCCGCCAGCGGCTGGGCCCTCGCCGGCGCCCTCACCGCGATCTTCGGCCTCGCGGCGTCCCTGTTCATCCAGCGCCGCCGGGTGTGGGTGCGGGCGGTGCGCGGCGCCGACGGCACGACGGTCGTCGAGATGGCCGGCCTCGGCCGCAGCGAGTCGGCGAAGCTGCCGGAGGAACTGGGCGAACTGGCGGGTGTTCTTTTCGACCAGGCTCCCAGCCCGTCCGAGGCCACGGAGGCGGAGCCGGACGGTGTGTCCGGCCCCGGCGCCGCGTCTACCGAAGGGGCTGAGAATTGAGACCTCTCCCGCTCGGAACACGGGAGATTCCTGGCTCTCGCCGCCCGACGGACCAGCAGCCCTCCGGGTCTTCCACGATCAACGCCAGCCGGGTTGAAACCAGCCCGGTAACACGACGCCAAGCTTCCCGCCGCCCTCACCGCCCGACAGCAAGTCGCCGGGACATTCACCCGAAGGAGTGTTGAGGTGACTTACGCCGCCGCAACCGAGTTGGCCACCGCCACCAACGAGCACCTCGCCAACATCAGCAACACGCTGATCTACTCCGCGATGGCCGTCTACACCCTGGCCTTCTTCGCGTACATCGCCGAATGGCTCCTCGGCAGCCGCAGCAAGGTCGGCCGCACCGCCGCCGCGCTCACCGCCGACGCGAAGGCCAAGTCCCGGGGGAAGGTGCCGCCGGCCGTCACCGTGAACCAGGGCGGCAGCACCGCCGTACTGGAGCGGCCGCAGGTCGTGGTGCGGTCGGCGGCGGGGTCGCGCGACGTGCCCGACGGGCCCGGGGCGCACGGCGGCGACGCGCAGGGCGACCTCTACGGGCGTATCGCCATCTCCCTCACGGTGCTCGCCTTCCTCATCGAGCTCGGCGGGGTCGTCGCCCGCGCCGCCTCGGTGGAGCGGGCGCCCTGGGGCAACATGTACGAGTTCAACATCACCTTCTCCACGGTGGCCGTCGCCGTGTACCTGGGGCTGCTGGCCCTGAAGAAGAACGTGCGCTGGCTCGGGCTGTTCCTGATCACCACGGTCCTCCTCGATCTCGGCCTCGCCGTCACCGTCTTGTACACCGCCAGCGACCAGTTGGTTCCCGCCCTTCACTCGTACTGGCTGTACATCCACGTCTCCACCGCGATCTTCTGCGGTGCGGTGTTCTACGTCGGCGCGGTCGCCACGATCCTGTACCTCTTCAAGGACAGCTACGAGAACAAGATCGCGTCCGGCGGCACGCCCGGCCGGTTCGCGAACTCCGTCCTCGACCGGCTGCCGGCCTCCGCGAGCCTCGACAAGTTCGCCTACCGCGTCAACGCGGCCGTCTTCCCGCTGTGGACGTTCACGATCATCGCGGGCGCGATCTGGGCGGGCGACGCGTGGGGCCGCTACTGGGGCTGGGACCCCAAGGAGACCTGGTCGTTCATCACCTGGGTCGCCTACGCCTGCTATCTGCACGCCCGTGCCACAGCCGGCTGGAAGGGCCGCAAGGCCGCCTACCTGGCGATGATCGCCTTCGGCTGCTGGCTGTTCAACTACTACGGCGTCAACATCTTCGTCTCCGGAAAGCACTCGTACGCCGGCGTCTGAGCGCCAAAGCCCTGCCTGCCGTCCTATGAGGGCGGCAGGCACTCCTTTGCCGGGGGCTTGCCCTCCGGCCAGGCGATCCGCACGAAGCGGGCGGTGCCCTGCGGGGTCAGTTCCACGATCGGTACGGCCTTGTCGTACGGGTTGCCGTGGTTGTCGAGGCAGATCCAGCCGCTCGCGCCGTTGACGCGCTGCTGGGTGCCTTTGATGAGCCGCCACTCGTTGCGGACCTCTTCGAGGGTGGGGACGTCCTTGCTGCCCTTGGCGAACCGGATGCCCTGGTACGTCAGCCGCATCGCGTCGTGGGCGATGATCAGCTGGCCGTCCTCCAGGTCGACGTCACCGATCGGGCCCACCTTTCCGCCCTGGCCCTCGCGCACCAGGTCCTGCAGGGCCCTTGCCTCGGCGGCCGAACCCCCGGTGGCGGGCGGGGACTTCAGCCAGGCGTCCGGGTGGGCGAGCGCGGTGTAGCGGACGGTGAGGTTGCGGTTCAGGGCGTCCCGGTTCAGGTCCCTGTCGCCGGTGAGGTAGGACGCCTCGTCGCCGGTGAGCAGGGTGAACCTCCGCTTCTGGCAGCCGCGTTCGCCGAGAGCGTTGATGAACTGCCGCAGCTGGGTGTGGCGGCCGGCGAACAGGATGGTGTCGGTGCCGGCGTCCGTGTCGCAGACCAGGTGGGTGATCTGCTCGAAGTCGTTGGCGGTACTGCCTTCCAGGCTGCGGTCGTCGGGCGGGTTGAACGACCAGGGGGCGTACGGCGATCCCTTGAGCAGTTTCTCGAAGGAGCGCTGCAGGGTCAGCGAGTAGGGGTCGCCGTTGTCCCTGTCGTCCGCCTTCTGGTCGTAGACCAGGACCGCCTTGTCGGCCGCGACCCGGGCGAAGGAGGTGAGCGCGCGGGCCTCGTCGGTGTTGGTGGGGGCGACCCGGGCGAGTCCGGGGAAGGGGTCCTTGCCGTGCTGTCCGTTGGCGAGGTTGTCGGCGGTGATGGAGGTGCCGATCACCGCGATGCCGCGGGCGGTGAGCCCGGTGACGGCCCGCTTGTTGTCGGCGGTGCTCAGCCCGACCCCGGCGACCGCCCGCAGCCGGTCCTTCTCCCCGGTCATGCTGGCCAGCTGTTCGACGGTGTGTTCCCAGTGGGCGCCGGTGGCCCCGGGGTTGGCGAGCACCAGCCGGATCGCGGGGACGGTCCCGTTGGACCGGTGGTTGGCCTGGTACTGGGCGAGATACGCGCCCTGGAGTTCGTGCAGCACGTCACCGAGGTTGTCGGCGTCGGTCGCGGTGAAGGGTTCGAGGAGGGCCACGGTGACGTACGGGCCCTTGATGGAACGGTTCTCGCGGTCGATCGCCTTGACGACCGGCCGCAGCGGGGCCCGGCCCCAGTCGTAGCCGGTCGCCGAGACGCCGACGCACTCGTCGCTGCCCTCGGGTCTGACGACCCCGGCCGCGCAGGAGCGGTCGTCGTGGGCGAGGGTGCGGACGACGAAGCCCAGGGCGCCCAGCACCACGAGGGTGAGCAGCAGGGCGACGTACCGGCGCAGGGGGATCTCCCAGACGCCCTCGCGCAGCCATGTTCCGAAGCCTCTGCCGGCCATCACGCCGCCCCCTCATCGTCGCCACTGCCGTCGCCGCTGTCGTCGTCGTTGCCGTCGGGGACCCTGAGCGGGCGGCCGGCGAGCGCGTCCTCGGGCCAGTCCCGGGAGGCCCGCCACAGCAGCGCGTTGCCGGCCGGACGCAGGTTGGACAGCTGCTCCAGCTCGAAGCGAAGCCGGTCGCAGACCTTCGGGTCGGGCAGCGCGAGCGGATCGGTCAGCTGCCACACGGCGTGCAGCAGCCGCCGTATCCGCAGGTGCAGTGCGACGGCCGAGGGGTCCAGGGAGTCCGGCAGCAGCTGGGCGGCGTCCGTGTGGCCGAGCGCGATCGCCGCGCGCCGGTCGTCGTGGGCGGCGAAGTCGTGGCCCTCGGCGTCGTGCGCGTGGAAGTAGGGCGCCGAGGCGACGAAGCGCAGGGTGCGCAGCCAGGTGCGGGTGTCCAGGGCGGTGAAGGTGTCGCGCAGGTGTGCGACGGCCGACTCGGTGGAGCCCAGGGCGAGTTCGTGGTGCAGGCGGTAGCGGGTGTGGGCCTCGTCGGGGCCGGGGGGCGCGTAGTGCGCGATCAGGGTCTCGTGGGCCTCGCGCCAGCGTCCGTGGTCGGCGGAGCGGTGGTGCAGCCGGAGCAGGAGCAGGGTCCGCACGAAGGGGTCGCCGACGAACCGGCCCGGCACCTCCGGCAGCCCCTCCTGGACGAGCCGGGTCTGCAGCGCCCGTACGTCGGCCGGGCCGAAGTCGTCCGGCAGGAGGGCCGCGGCCAGGGCGGTGGCGGAGTCGTGGTCGTGGGCGGCGGCCAGCACCGTCAGCTCCTCCAGCCGGTCGGCGGGCACGAGCCGGTCCAGGAGTTCCACGTAGGCGGGTCTGGCGTCGCGGTCCTCGCGCAGCCGTACGTCGGAGGTGAGCAGTTCGCCGAGGGAGGCCGTGCCGTTCTGTGCGGCGGATTCGGTGAGCAGCGTGATGCCCAGCGGGTTGCCGCCGGTCAACCGGTGGACGGCGTGCGGGAGTTGGGGCGGCACCTGGTGCTCGTCGACGATGTGCAGGGTGTCGTCGGCGGTCAGCGGCGGCAGCGAGACCAGCAGGGCGCGGGAGGAGGGGGAGGCGGGGTCGGGCGTCCAGTCGGTGCGCCGGGCGACCTCGGGCAGGGTGCGCCGTACGGCGTTGCGCAGGGCGGGGCGGCCGGTGCCGCGCAGTGCGGTGATGAAGACGACCTGGTCGGCGATGCCCGCGGAGCGGTCGCGCAGGACGGGGTCGGTGAGGCCGGGGCCGGGCGCGGACTGCGCGTTGTCGACGAGGACGAGGGGCCGGCCCAGGCGCTGCATGCGGGGCAGCACGCCGGTGTAGGCGTCGGTGAGGTCGGCGAGCAGGGCGCGGACGAGATGGCGTTCGGCGTGTTCGCGGGAGGTGCCGCCGGCCCTGAAGTGCCCGGACAGCAGCATGAGTCCGCGCCGGGCGTTGCGGCTCGCGTTGGGGTAGTCGCGCCACCAGGTGGCCGCCCGCTGCTGCCGTCGGTGGACGAAGCCGTCGGAGATGGACTCCAGGGTCGCCTCGATGGCGGACTGGAGCAGCGGGCCGGTCCCGGTCGCGGCGGCGGCGACATTGGCGGCGACCCGCCCGGCCCAGCGCCCGGCGAACCCGGCGATCCACGACCCGCTCTCGTTGAGCAGCAGGATCCGCTCGACCTCACGCCGGATGTGCTCGGAATCGGCGTCCCGCCACCCGCCCGCGGCCACCGCGACCAGACCTGACATCAGCCGCGGGAAGGTGATCCGCCCGGCGCCGGTCACCGGCTGCGCGAGCTGCTCGGCGATCACCAGCAGGGCCTGCGACACCGGTGACCAGGCCTCGGCGTCCCGGCCCGGGGGCGGCGCAGTGAACTCGGCCGCCTCGCAGTCGACCAGGGCGACCGGGGTGTGCCCGTGGTAGGCCTTCCGCAGTTCGTCGAGCAGGGCGCTCTTGCCCGTCCCGCGGGCGCCGGTGAGCACGACGAAGGGCAGTTCCTGCGGATGCTCCACCGCGGTGGCCCGGTGCTGGTGCGGCCGCAGCCCCACGAGCCGTGGTGCGAGCCCCGCCGGTTCCGTGTCGAACAGCGCTCCGCGCCCGTGCAGCTGTCTGTGCACCCGCATTCCCCCCATGCGCGCTGTTTATCAATACCAGAGTAAGGAGGGGGAGTTGGTTCGCACTAGATCGCGTGATGTCCGTCGGGTTACGAAAAGTCTCGGCACCTGACCGGTCAGGAGTCGGTTCGGATCACGAGTTCCAGCAGGCCCGGGAAGCGCGCGTCGAACTCCGCCCGGCGGAGCCGGTTGACGCGCCGCGGTCCCTCGTCCCGCTGCTCCACGAGCCCGGCCGCGCGCAGCACCGTGAAGTGGTGGCTGAGGGCCGCTTTGCCGACGGGCACGTCGAAGGTGCCGCAGGCCCGGCTCCACTCGGGCGAACCGGCCAGCTCCCGCACGAGGGTGAGGCGGACGGGGTCGGCGAGCGCGGCGAGTGCGGTGAGCACCGGGACGTCGTCGGGGTGGGTGTGCTCGGGGGCGGTCCGGTGCCGGGGCGTGCTCATGGATCGCTTCCGTTCCTTCTGTTCCGCTTGCCGAGTGTTCGATGAAAACCATACAGTGGCAAGTGTTCGGTTTTCGTTGAACAGTAGGGGTGAGGCATGCGCGCGGTGGAGTTCCAGGAGTACGGCGGCCCTGAGGTCCTCAAGGTCGTGGAGGCGGACGTTCCCGGACCCGGCCCAGGCCAGGTGAGCGTCGACGTGGCGTACGCCGGGGTGAACTTCGCCGACCTGAAGGCGCGCTCGGAGGGCTACCGGGTGCCGGGGCTGCCCTTCGTCCCCGGTCTCGAGGTGTCCGGGCGGGTCCGGGCGCTGGGCGAGGGCGTGACCGGCCTGAGCGTCGGCCAGGAGGTGACGGCCGCCCTGACGGTGGGCGGCGGGTACGCGGACGTGGCCGTCGCCGACACGGCGAACGTCTTCCCGCTCCCCTCCGGCGTCGATCTGCGCACGGCGGCCGGCCTGCCGGCGGTTCTCCCGACGGCGTACGCCCTCGTGCACACCGTCGGCCGGCTCCAGGCGGGTGAGACGGTCCTGGTGCAGGGTGCGGCGGGCGGCATCGGCACCGTGGTGGGCCAGTTGGCGAAGGCGGCCGGCGCGACGGTGTACGGCGTGGTGTCCGGCGAGGCCAAGGCGGCGTACGCCCGCGAGCACGGGTACGACGAGGTGTTCGTCGGCGACTTCGCGGAGCCGGTGCGGGCGGCGACCGGCGGCCGCGGGGTCGACCTCGCCCTGGACCCGGTCGGCGGCGACACCCTCCGCGACTGTCTGGCCTCCCTCGCGGTCTACGGCCGGCTGGTCTCCTTCGGCAACGCGAGCGGCGCACCGCCGTGGACCGTGGGCCAGCCCGAGCTGTACCCCCGCGGCCTCTCCGTCGCCGGCTTCTCCATCCTCACACTCGCCCAGACCGCCCCCGCCGAGCTGCGGACCCTGTCGGAGCGGGCGTTCGCGACGGTGGCCGACGGCACGGTCTCCCTGCCGGTCACCGCGGAGTTCGCCCTCGAGGAGGCGGCGGAGGCGCACCGGCTGATGGGCGCGCGGACGAGCACGGGGAAGCTGCTGCTGAGGGTGAACGGCTGATTTCGGGCTCCGGCCCCGCACCCACCGACGCAGGGACCGTTCTTCTCGGCACCCTTCGCTAGGCCACCGTCCGCAGCCCGCCCCGTGCGACGGCTTTCGTCGTGCGCACCACCCGTTGTGCGCAGGTCGCCGTCAGCAGCTCGCCCAGCAGGTCCGGATCGTCGATCTCCAGGCCCAGCAACGACTCGATGCGCTCCAGGCGTTGGTACAGGGACTGGCGGCCTATGTGGAGGAGGGCCGCCGTGCGGGTCGGTGAGCAGCCGTTGCGGAGATGGACCTCCAGGGTGCGCACCAGGTCGCTCGGGTGGGCCGCCTCCCAGGCCAGCAGCGGCCCCAGGGCGTGCTGGACCAGCGCCGCCAGGCGGTCGCGGTTGGCGTCCACACCGCCCCGGGTCAGCTCCCGCTCCAGCGCCAGGGCCCGGGAGGAGGTCACCAACGGGCCCTCGGGGGAGGCCGGTTCGGCCGGCGGGACGGTCAACGCCAGTTCCAGCGTCGTACGGGCCGCCCGCAGCGTGTCGCTCCAGCGCAGCCAGCCGCCGTCGGAGGCGGAGACGGCGTGGCCCACCGCCACGGTGAGCCCGGGTGCGGCCGCCGAGCGGAAGGCCTCCTGCACCCCCTTCACGGGGTCACCGGGGAGCGTCCCCGGCAGGGACAGCAGCGCCAGGACGTCCCCCGGGAACGCGGCCCGCATGACCCCGGCCCCGCCCAGCAGCCGTACCGCCCGGTCGACGGTGCTCACCTCCCGGGTGCCGTGCAGCGACACCCCGATCGTCCGGGCCCCCGGGCCCGGATGGAACCCGGCGAGCGCCGCCCGCGCCTCCACCTCCGGCTGGTTCAGCGCTGCCCGGTCGGCGAGGTCGGCGAGCAGGGCCGCCGTGTGGTCGTCGCCCCACGGCCGCACCACCGAACGGCCGGACAGCCCGCGCGCGACGATCGCCCGGTTGGCGGCCTCCGTGATCCGCACGAAGGGCACGACCCGGCGCAGGGCCAGCAGGGGCAGGCCCAGACGGCGGGCCTCGTCGGTGACCTCGGGCGGCATGGCGGGCAGGGCGCGGCCGACCTCCACCGCGAGCCCGGCGGCGCCCCGGGCGGCCAGCTCGCGGACGTACCGGCGGCGGACCTCCTCGTCGGCGTCCGTCAGCCCGAAACCGTTGGTGAGCAGCAGCTCGCCGCCGTCCAGGAAGTTCGCGCCCTCGTACACCTCGCTCGAATGGACCCAGCGCACCGGGCCGTCCAGCGCGGTGTCTCCGGCCAGCAGCTCGGGCTCGGCGGCGCGGACCGGATCGAGGGCCAGGATCTCGCGAAGGGTGAGTGCGGGCATGCGCGCCTCCCGACAGTTCGTCCGGCTGTGGGCTGCCCGGAGAGTACTTTCCGCACGTTGCCCTCGTGTTTCGGCCACAGCAGAGTGAGAGACATGGATCAGACACAGGCACACCGGTGGCTCGCCACCGCCGTCGAGGAGGCCCGCGCCGGGCTCGCCGAGGGCGGCATCCCCATCGGGGCCGCGCTCTACGGCGCCGACGGCACCCTCCTCGGGCGCGGCCACAACCGGCGCGTCCAGGACGACGACCCCTCCCTGCACGCGGAGACGGCCGCCTTCCGGGCCGCGGGACGGCAGCGGTCGTACCGCGGTACGACGATGGTGACCACCCTCTCGCCCTGCTGGTACTGCTCCGGTCTGGTCCGGCAGTTCGGGATCGGACGGGTCGTCGTCGGGGAGGCCGCCACCTTCCACGGCGGCCACGACTGGCTCGCCGAGCACGGCGTGGAGATCGTGCTCGTCGACGACCCCGAGTGCGTACGGATGATGACCGACTTCATCGAGAAGAACCCGGCACTGTGGAACGAGGACATCGGTGAGTGACAGCCCCCAGCCCCGCATCCCGACCATCGACCTGCGGTCCTGGCTCTCCGCGGACCCCGGCGCCCGCGCCGCCGTCGCCCGCACCCTGGACGAGGCCCTGCAGACCGCCGGGTTCTTCCTGGTCACCGGCCATGGTGTCGACCCGGAGCTGCGCTCCCGGATCCGGGAGGCCGCGCGGGCGTTCTTCCGGATGCCCGTGGACGTCAAACAGCCGTACTCCGCGAAGGTCGGCGGCCGTGGCTGGCTCGGGCCCGGCGCCGAGGCCAACGGCTACTCGGAGGGCACCGAGACCCCGCCGGACCTCAAGGAGTCGCTGACCTTCGCCACCCACGAGCCCTTCGAGGACCCGGTCGTCAACGCGGAGTGGTACGCGCCGAACGTCTGGCCCGCCGAGGTGCCGAGGCTGCGGACGCTGTGCGAGGAGTACCTGGAGAAGATGGGCGAGCTGGAGAAGCAGCTGCTCTCCCTGCTCGGTGAGGCCCTCGGGCTCGCACCCGACTTCTTCTCCCGGCACATGGACCATCCGACCTACGGCTTCAACATCAACTGGTATCCGGGGACGGAGGTGACCGGGGAGCCGGAGCCCGGGCAGTTCCGCATCGGCCCGCACACCGACTTCGGCACGGTCACGATCCTCGACCGGCAGGCCGGCAAGGGCGGCCTCCAGGTGTTCACCGACGAGGGCGGCTGGGAGGACGCGCCCTTCGACCCGGACGCCTTCACCATCAACATCGGTGACCTGATGGCCCGTTGGACGGGTGACCGCTGGCGGTCCGGACGGCACCGGGTGCTCCCGCCGCCGGCGGACGCGCCCGCCGAGGAGCTGATGTCCCTGGTCTACTTCGGCGAGTGCACCCCGGGCACGACCGTCGAGTCCGTCCCGGCCCCGGTCGGACGGGTGGCGTACGAACCCGTCGACTCCCACGTGTACCTGAGGGCCAAGCTGGACTCGATCACGGTCGGCTGAGCCGCCGTCACCGGGTCGGCGACCGGCGCCGCAGCGCCGCGTACAGCAGCGCGCTCAGCGCGAAGCCGACCACGGGGGTGATGTCCCCGAACGACGGCCAGTGCTCCGGTACGTAGCCGACGTAGTCCTCCTGGTTGGAGAACAGCGGCACGGAGACCGCCACGCCGATCAACAGGGCCGCGAGCCCCGGCCAGTTGGTGAAGGAGCGGTCGGTCAGGCGGGCCGCCGACTGCTCCTGCGGCACCCGGGCCCGCAGCCAACGCTCCACCAGGACCACACCCAGCCAGGGCGCCACCCAGTACGCGATCACCAGCAGGAACGCCTCGTAGGCCGCCCCCGCGTCGGAGAGCGAGGCCCACGCCGCCGCCGTACCGGCGACCCCGGACACCACGACCAGCACGCTCCGGCTCAGCCAGGCCGGGAGGTCCAGGCCGAAGGAGGCGATCGAGATCGCGCCGGAGTACACGTTGAGGGCGTTGGCCGAGACCGCGCCCAGGATGATCGCGATCAGCACCAGGTCGCCCAGCCAGCCGGGGAGATGGCCGGTGAAGGCCGCCGTCGGGGTCGCGTCCTTCGGGGCCAGGATGGTCGCCGAGGCCGCGCCGGTCACGGCCACCACGGTGACCGACAGGAACAGGCCGAGCGCCGGGTAGAGGACCGTCCTGGCCTTGTTCGCCGTACGGGGGAGATAGCGCGAGTAGTCCGAGGCGTACGGGTTCCAGCCCGCCGCGTAGCCCCAGGCCGCGCTGAACGCGAGCAGGAAGCCGCCGATGCCGCCGCCCGTGCCGCCCCCGCCGAGGTCGGCGTCCTTGAAGGTCCACACCCCGGCCAGCAGGAAGATCACCGCGAGGGCGGGGAAGGCGTACTTCTCGAAGGCGTGGACGAAGTTGTGGCCGATGAAGCCGATCAGGATCTCGGCGGCCACCACGAGGAGGAGCGACGGCAGCGGGCGCAGCCCGGTGAGGGTGTTGAGCGCGAAGGCCGCGCTGACGCTGTTCACCGCGAACCAGCCGACGCCCGCCACCAGTCCGTTGGCCGCGGCGGGCAGGATGTTGCCGCGGTGGCCGAAGGAGAGACGGCCGATCACCATCTGCGGCACCCCGAACCGGGGCCCGTCCAGGGACAGGACGCCCTGGGTGATCGCCCCGAGGGCGGTGCCGAGCACGATGGCGGCCGTGGCCTGCCAGAAGCTCAGGCCGAAGAAGAGGACCGCGATCACCCCGATGAAGACGGTCGCGAACTCGATGTTGGGGGAGGCCCAGGTCCACAGCAACTGGAGCGGGCCGCCGTGGCGTTCGGCGTCGGGGACGGGTTCCGAGCCCGTCGCCTCGACGGCGATGACCTTGTCACCGTATGCGGGAGCGAGGGTGCCGGCGGAGTCGGCGGGAGCTGTCGTCATGCGAGGTAAGTGTCCGGCCCCCGCCCGCCTCCGCCCAGGGGCGCGATGTCCGCTTCGGGGGGCTCTACGACGTACAGCTTGTCAGCCTGCCTTGGGGTCCTCGCCCTGCTCCCGGCGTTTGAGCTCCTCCTCGCGGCGGCGCAGGTCGGCCTCCCAGTCCTTGAGGAGCGCCTCGTCCTTCTTGTGCTCCGCCTTGAGGGAGTTCAGGAACTCCGGGTTGTCGTCGGGGGCGACGTACTCCATGCGGTGGTTGCGGTGCCACTCGGAGGGGGTGCGGCCGTTCGCCGGCGGGGTGCGCAGCTTGCCCGCGGCGAGCCAGGCGATCGGGCCGACTATCCAGAACAGCAGGATGATGAAGACCCAGGCGATCTTGGGAAGGTGCTTCGCCTCGTCCTCGGGGGTGTTGAGGCAGTCGATGAACGCGTAGATCGTCAGCGCCAGCGGGATCAGGTACATCAGCAGCCGGAACATGTCTTGTGGCCCCCCAGGGAACGTGGTGTGGAGCCTGTGGCGGGCCCCTGACGGGGTCAGGGTAGCGGCTCGGGGATACTTGACCCCATGGCTTACGACGATCTTCGCTCCCTGCTCAGGGCACTGGAACGCGAGGGAGACCTCAAGCGGATCAAGGCCGAGGTCGACCCATATCTGGAGGTCGGGGAGATCGTCGACCGGGTGCAGAAGGCGGGCGGCCCCGCGCTGCTCTTCGAGAACGTCCGCGGGTCGGCCATGCCGCTCGCGATGAACGTCTTCGGGACCGACCGGCGACTGCTCAAGGCCCTGGGCCTGAAGTCGTACGGCGACATCTCCGACAAGATCGGCGGGCTGCTGCGTCCCGAGCTGCCGCAGGGCTTCGTGGGGGTGCGCGAGGCCTTCGGGAAGCTCGGCTCGATGGTGCACGTCCCGCCGAAGAAGGTGAAGTCCGACAACGCCCCGGTCCAGGAGGTCGTCCTGACCGGCGACGACGTCGATCTGGACCGGCTCCCGGCCCTGTTCACCTGGCCGCAGGACGGCGGGTCCTTCTTCAACCTGGGCCTGACCCACACCAAGGACCCGGAGTCCGGGATCCGCAACCTCGGTCTGTACCGCCTCCAGCGCCACGACAAGCGCACGATCGGCATGCACTGGCAGATCCACAAGGACAGCCGCAACCACTACCAGGTCGCCGCCCGGCGCGGTGAGCGCCTCCC
Organism: Streptomyces sp. SLBN-8D4; assembly: GCF_049739545.1. Classification (NCBI taxonomy): domain Bacteria; kingdom Bacillati; phylum Actinomycetota; class Actinomycetes; order Kitasatosporales; family Streptomycetaceae; genus Streptomyces; species Streptomyces sp. SLBN-8D4. The sequence continues at coordinate 4,204,182 of NZ_JBMGQC010000001.1, read as the reverse complement.
GGTCGCGATCGCCTTCGGCTGCCCGCCCGCCGTCACCTACGCCTCCACGGCCCCCCTCCCCGGCGACATCGACGAGTACCTCTTCGCCGGGTTCATCGCGGGCAAGCGGATCGAGATGGTGGACTGCAAGACGGTCCCGCTCCAGGTCCCGGCGCAGGCCGAGGTCGTCATCGAGGGCTGGCTGGAACCGGGCGAGATGCTGCCGGAGGGGCCGTTCGGGGACCACACCGGGTTCTACACCCCGCAGGAGCCGTTCCCGGCGCTGACGATCGACTGCGTGACGATGCGGAAGCGGCCGCTGCTCCAGTCGATCGTCGTGGGCCGTCCCCCGACGGAGGACGGACCGCTGGGCCGCGCGACGGAACGCTTCTTCCTCCCTCTGCTGAAGATCATCGTCCCGGACATCGTGGACTACCACCTGCCCGAGGCGGGCGGCTTCCACAACTGCGCGATCGTCTCGATCGACAAGAAGTACCCGAAGCACGCGCAGAAGGTGATGCACGCGGTCTGGGGGGCACACATGATGTCCCTGACCAAGCTGATCGTGGTCGTCGACGCGGACTGCGACGTGCACGATCTGCACGAGGTCGCCTGGCGGGCGCTGGGCAACACGGACTACGCCCGTGACCTCTCGGTCGTCGAGGGACCGGTCGACCACCTCGACCATGCCTCCTACCAGCAGTTCTGGGGCGGCAAGGCGGGCATCGACGCGACGAGGAAGTGGCCCGAGGAGGGCTACACGCGGGACGGCGGCTGGCCCGAGATGGTGCTGTCCGACCCGGAGACGGCGGCGAAGGTCGACCGCCGGTGGAAGGAGTACGGACTGTGAGCCCCATCGCCGCGGGCGGCCCGGCCCTGTTCATCGGCACCGACACCGACTACGTGGCGCTCGTGCGGCCCGCGCTGGACCCGTCCGACCCGGGCGTCCGGCAGGCCGCCGAACAGGCGGGCGTCACCCCGGAGGAACTCGCCGGCCCCGGTGACACCTGGGCGGTCCTCTTCGAGCACGGCGGCGAAGGCGACGGCTTCGAGCTGCCGGGGGTGCGTGACGCGGAACCCGCCGACTTCGCGGAACGGCTGCGCGCGGGACTCGCCGCGGCGGACGGTCCGTTCACGGTCGACGGCGGAGCGGCGCTGCGACTGGACGCCTCTCCGGCAGGCCCGGACGGATACGCCTTCACCGCGCACGTCACCCCGCCCGACGACGCCGCGACACCGGTGACCGTGGAGACGGGCCCGCTGCCCGCCGCCGCACTCCTGACCGACCTTGACGCCTTCCTCGGGAGCCTCGCATGATGACCACCGCCGACGGGGTCGTGGGCCCGGGCCCGGCGCCGCAGCCGACCGGGAAGGTGAAGGGCTTCCTGCGCCTCGTGATGATCGAGCACTCGGTCTTCGCGCTGCCCTTCGCGTACATCGCCGCGCTGACCGCGATGTACGAGTGGGACAAGAACATCCACTGGGGGCGGCTGCTCCTGGTGACGATCTGCATGGTCGGCCTGCGCACCTTCGCGATGGCGGTCAACCGGATCATCGACCGGGAGATCGACGCGCGCAACCCCCGGACGGCGCAGCGCGAGCTGGTCACCGGGGCGATGTCGGTCAAGCACGCCTGGACCGGGGCACTGGTCGCGGTCGTGGTCTTCCTCGGCTCGGCGGCGCTGCTGAACCCGCTGTGCCTGGCGCTGGCTCCCGTCGCGGTGATCCCGATGGTGGTTTACCCGTACGGCAAGCGGTTCACGAACTTCCCCCAGGCCATCCTCGGTCTCGCCCAGGCGATGGGCCCGGTGGGCGGCTGGCTCGCGATCACCGGGGAATGGTCCTGGGACGCGGTCGTCCTCGGCCTCGCGGTCGGCATCTGGATCGGCGGGTTCGACCTGATCTACGCCTGCCAGGACGTGGAGACGGACCGGGAGATCGGCGTCATGTCGGTGCCGGCGCGCTTCGGTATCCCGGCGGCGATCTGGGGGGCGCGGGTCTGTCACGTCCTGACGATGTCCCTGCTCGTCTGGTACGCCGTCGCCACGGAGGCGGGCGGCTTCTTCTGGGTGGGTCTGATGATCGTCGCGGGCGCGTTCGTGTACGAGCACTCGATCGTGCGACCGCATGATCTGTCCCGGCTGAACCGGGCGTTCTTCAGCGTCAACGGGTTCATCGGGATTGCCCTCTTCGTGTGTGCGCTGCTTGATCTCCTGGTTCGTGGTCTGACCGTGTGAGTACGGTCCGGCCTACCATCGAGGGCAGGACCTCAGGAGGCCACCGTGACCGTTATCTCGGACCTTGACCGCCTGCACTCGCAGCTCAGCAAGCTGGAGGACATGTTCCCCGGCTATCTGACGGAGATTGTCGAGGGCAGCATTGTGATGAACCCGGTCAGGCCTTTCCACGGGAAGACGATCCTCAGGGTGTCAGCCGGCCTTGAGGACCAGCTGTCACCGGATTGGGCCTTGGTCAGTGATGTGGCGTTCCCCTTCGACGACGCCAACGAGTTCTGCCCGGACATCGCCGTCATTCCAGCCGAGGCGGAGGCCGAGAACCGTAGCTCTTATCCTGCTGACCTGATCGAGTTCGTAGCCGAGGTGGTGTCGCCGGAGAGCGTGCGTCGGGACTACGAGATCAAGCCGCGCTGGTACGCCTCCCGAGGCATCGCCAACTACGTGATCCTCGATCCGCTGCAGGGCCACGCCGTCGCCATGTGGAACCCAGGACCCGACGGGTACCGGGGCCGCGACACTCTCCCCTACGGCCCCGACCTGGCCGTCGACTCCCCGCTCGGCAAGCTGACGATCCCCACATCCCGGCTTCCCGTCGACCCCAAGGCCCGGCCTCAGACCTGAACCACTCCGCGCCCGGTCCGGCGCTTGAACAGGAACGCCGCCGCCACTCCCGCCAGCAGGCCCAGCAGGTGCCCCTGCCAGCTGACCCCCGACTGGGTCGGTGCCAGGCCCACCACGATCGACGTGCCCCAGATCGCCGCTACCAGCAGACCCACCAGGATCCCCAGCGGGCGGCGCTGCACGAAGCCCGTGACCACCAGGTAGCCGAACAGGCCGAAGATCAGGCCCGACGCGCCCGCCGTGTTGGTGTGGGCCGGGGCCATGAGCCACACGCCCAGGCCGTCGGCCACGACGATCAGGGCGCAGACGGCGAGGAAGCGGCGGATGCCGCCCAGCGCCGCCAGGAAGCCCATGACCAGCAGCGGGACGCTGTTCGCGGCCACGTGGGCGAAGCCGAAGTGGATGAAAGCGGCCGGTACGACGTCGACCAGCTCGGACGGGGTGCGGGGCGTGATGCCGAGGCCGTCCAGGGCGTGGCCGCTCGCCACGTCCACCGCCTCCAGCAGCCACAGCAGCGCGACCCAGCCCACCATCAGCTTGGCCGCCGCCTTCGCGCGATCACCGCGCGACCACTCGAGTTCGCTGTCCGTCATGGCAACCCCCCTCCCCTTCAGAAGAACGCCCGACCCCCTTGGCCGGTTCCCACCCTGTGACGCCGGATAGGCTCGGGGGTGTGAACCCAGTCAAGCCAGGAGAGACGCGGCGTACGCCTTGGATCGTAGGGGTGTCCGGCGCCTCCGGCACCCCGTATGCCGCGTCCGTGCTGCGCGCGCTGCTCGCCGCCGGCGAGAGCGTCGACCTGGTGGTCTCCCGTGCCTCGCGGCTCACCCTGCTCGACGAGACGGGGATCTCCTTCCGGGACGCGCACTGGCGCGAGGACCTGCGGGAATGGCTGGCCCGCGGGGCCGACGGCAAGCCCGCGACCTTCGACGTCGACACCGACGCCGTGCGGTACTGGCCCGCCGGGGACCTGGCCGCTGGGCCGTCCTCGGGGTCGTATCCGAGCAAGGGGATGCTGATCGTCCCCGCCTCCACCGCCTGCGTCGCCGGAGTCGCCCTCGGTCTCTCCAAGGACCTGCTCCAGCGGGCCGCGAGCGTGACCTTGAAGGAGCGCAGGCCGCTGGTCGTGGCCGTGAGGGAGACCCCCTTGAACGGCCAGACCCTGCGGCACCTCGTCGCGCTCGACGACGCCGGCGCGAGCGTGGTCCCGGCCTCGCCGGGCTTCTACGCGGGCGCCACCCACATCCAGGACCTGGTGGACTTCGTCGCCGGGCGGGTGCTGGACGCGGCGGGTGTCGGGCACGACCTGTACCGGCGCTGGCAGGGCGAACTGGGCGGCGGCACACCGGGTCACTGAGGCACGTGGGTCAGCAGGGCAAGCAGTGGCAGTACCTCTCATCACTTCAGGCATTTTTCAGCGGAAGGCTTCGATCCCATGGACGCGGTGGACAGGCAGCTCATCCAGGCCCTGAGGGAGAACGGCCGGGCCTCCTACGCGGAGCTGGGGCGCCTCGTCGGTCTGTCGGGACCCAGCGTCACCGACCGCATCAACCGGCTGGAGGCGGCCGGTGTCATCACCGGTTACCGCGCCACCGTCGACTCCGCCTCGCTCGGCCTCGGCGTCACCGCGCTGATCGGTATCTCGCTGTCCGACGCGGTCGACCACGAGGACGTGGCACGCCGGCTCAGGGACCTCAGCGAGATCGAGGACTGCTGGTTCATCGCGGGCGACGACTCGTACATGCTGAAGGTCCGGGCGCCCGACGTGGACGGTCTGGAGAAGATCATCCGGCGGCTGTCCGGGACCGAGGGGGTCTCCCGGACCCGTACCACGATCGTGCTGTCCACGAAGTGGGAGAACCGGGTCGGAGAGCTGCCCGAAGAAGCGTAGAGGCGGGGACGTACGGTTGTCGCAGTCGTCGGAGAAAGGTGTGACCCCCATGGACGTCGGGCTCAAGCGCGAGCTGGAGGACAAGGTCAGGGCCGGTGAACGGCTGACCCGCGAGGACGGCATCGCGCTGTACGAGTCGGACGACCTGGCCTGGCTCGGCGGCCTCGCGCACGAGGTGCGGACCCGTAAGAACGGTGACGTGGTCCATTTCAACGTGAACCGCCACCTCAACATGACCAACGTGTGCACGGCGTCCTGCGCCTACTGCTCCTTCCAGCGCAAGCCGGGGGAGAAGGACGCCTACACGATGCGCATCGAGGAGGCGGTGAAGCTCGCCAAGGCGATGGAGGGCGAGAACCTCACGGAACTCCACATCGTCAACGGCCTGCACCCGAACCTGCCCTGGCGCTACTACCCGCGCTCGCTGCGGGAGCTCAAGGCGGCCCTCCCGGACGTCTCGCTGAAGGCGTTCACCGCGACGGAGATCCACCACTTCGAGACGATCTCGGGTCTGTCGGCGTCGGAGATCCTCGACGAGCTGATCGACGCGGGTCTGGAGTCCCTCACCGGCGGTGGCGCGGAGATCTTCGACTGGGAGGTCCGCCAGCACATCGTGGACCACCGGACCCACTGGGAGGACTGGTCCCGGATCCACCGCCTGGCGCACGAGAAGGGTCTGAAGACCCCGAGCACCATGCTGTACGGCCACATCGAGGAGCCGAGGCACCGCGTCGACCACGTCCTGCGGCTGCGCGAGCTCCAGGACGAGACCGGCGGTTTCCAGGTCTTCATCCCGCTGCGCTACCAGCACGACTTCGTGGACGTGAAGGACGGGAAGGTGCGCAACAGGTTGCAGGCCCGGACGCAGATGGCGACCGGCGCGGAGGCCCTGAAGACCTTCGCGGTCTCCCGCCTCCTCTTCGACAACGTCCCCCACGTCAAGGTCTTCTGGGTCATGCACGGCGTCCAGACCGCCCAGCTGGCCCTCCAGCACGGCGCGGACGACATGGACGGCTCGGTGGTCGAGTACAAGATCACCCACGACGCCGACAACTACGGCACGCCGAACAAGCTGACGCGTGAGGATCTGCTGGACCTCATTCGAGACGCGGGGTTCCGGCCGGTGGAGCGGAACACCCGGTACGAGATCATCCGGGAGTACGACGGTCCGGACGCGGGGCGCCGGGAGTCGCCGCAGCCGATGCGGGTCTGACGGCTCCGGTTGCCGACAGGGAGGCCGCGCACCGGGGGCTGGTGGCGGACCCGGAGGTCGCGGCGGGCGCATTGGTGTAAGGCTTACGATGCTGCTGTGTCCCTTACGTTTACTCTCGACCCGGCCGTCACTCCCGCTCTCCGGGACGGCATCCTCGATCTGTGGACGGACGTCAGCAACGCGGGCGGTGCCGTCGGTTTCGTCGCTCCCGTGGAGCGGGAGACCATACGCCCCGAGCTGGTGAGGCACTTCGCGGCGATGGCGGACGGCCGCACCCGGCTGCTCGTCGGACAGGACGCCGACGGCCGGGTGGCCGCCGCCGTGTTCCTCGCCTTCAACACGCACCGGCTGATGACCCACTGGCTGTGGCTGTACACCGTGATGGTGCACCCGCGTCACCAGGGCAAGGGCTACGGCCGTGACCTGCTCGGCGCAGCCGCCGACGCGGCCCGCGGGATCGACGGCATCGAGGCGATACGGCTCACCTGCCGCGGCGGCCTCGGTCTGGAGCGCTTCTACGGCTCCTGCGGCTACAAGGAGGTCGGCCGGATCCCCGGCGCGATCCGGGTCGCGCCGGGCGACGACCGTGACGACGTGATCATGCTGCTGCCGCTCGGCTGACCCCCGTCGAAGATCGGGTGCCCGGCGTGCTTCACTGGACGGTGTCCCTTTTTGGGGTTCAAAACCGTTCGAAACGGAAGAGTGGATTGACATGCTCCGCTACACGCTGATGCGCCTCGGAATCCTCCTGGGCTGCCTCGTGGTCGTCTGGGGCCTCGTCTACTCCGGCCTCGCCCCGCGCGGCCTCGGCGACTCCAACGGCATGTGGATCGTCCTGCTCTCCCTGCTGCTCTCGGCCCCCATCAGCTTCGTCGTGCTGCGCAAGGAGCGCGACCGCGCCTCCGCCCAGGTCGTCCAGCGGGTCGACCGGATGAAGGCCAACCTGGAGGCCAACCGCAGCCAGGAGGACGAGGCCGCCGACCAGGCCGCCTCCTCCCAGGGGCAGACCCCGCAGACCTCCTGAGCCCAACGCCCCCGCTGCCGTGCCCGCGTGACCGTAGGCTTTGGGCATGGGTGTCGTGAAGAGCAAGCGCATGCCGCGTGCCGTGCGGGAGCAGCAGATGCTGGACGCCGCCGTGGAGATCTTCGGGCAGCGTGGGTACATGGCCGCCTCGATGGACGAGATCGCCGAACTCGCCGGTGTGTCCAAGCCGTTGGTCTATCTGTACCTGAACTCGAAGGAAGACCTCTTCACCGCGTGCATCCGCCGGGAGGCGGCCGCGCTCACCGAGGCCGTGCGGACGGGGGTGCGGACCGAGCTGCCCGCCGACCGGCAGTTGTGGGACGGGCTGTTGGCCTTCTTCACGCACACCTCGCAGCACCCGCACGGCTGGTCGGTGCTGCATCTGCAGGCCCGTATCCACGGTGAGGCGTTCGCCGCCGAGGTCACCGCGATGCGCGAGGAGATCGTGGCGTTCGTGACCCATCTGATCGTGGTCGCGGCCCGCGAGGCCCACCGCGACCCGGACCTGCCCGAGCGCGAGGTCGCCGGCCTCGCCGAGGCGCTCGTCGGAGCCGCCGAGTCGCTCGCCGCCTGGGCCAACGCGACCGCGGGCGTGACGGCGAGGCAGTCCGCGGCGACCCTGATGAACTTCGCGTGGGCCGGGCTCGGGAACATGATGGAGGGCCGGCCGTGGACCCTCCAGGACACGCCTTCCGGCAGCGCCCCGCTCCAGGTCAGCTGACCGCGCCGTCCGCGGCCGCCCCGGTGAGCGGGTACACGCCCCCGCTCACGTGCACGCGGTCCCCGCCGCACAGCTCGAACCGCTCCCCGTCCGCCGCGTAGGTCACCGTCCCCGGCAGCAGCACCGGCGCCCTGAACTCGGCCCGCACCAGCACCGCTTGAGGTGTGCCGTGCGCCGCCAGGCAGCGGGCCGCCGTCCACATGCCGTGCGCGATCGCCCTCGGGAAGCCGAAGAGGCGGGCCGTGAGCGGGTACAGGTGGATCGGGTTGCGGTCGCCGGACGCGGCGGCGTAACGCCGTCCGATGTCCCCGGCCAGCCGCCACTCGGCCACCCCGGGCAGCGGTCCGTGCGCCTCCCGCTCCCGCTCCCCGCCGGTGTCCTTCGTGCGGTGCCGCGCCAGGTAGGTGCTCACCGACTCCCAGACGACCTCCGCACCCACCCGCAGCTCGGTGACGACCGCGACCTCCGTGCCGCGTCGGTGCGGCGCCAACCCGTCGACGTATACGGTGAGTTCGTACTCGCCCGACGCGGTCAGCTCCCGGTACCGGGTGATCTCGATCGACGTGTGCACAAGGCCGAGCAGCGGCAGCGGGAAGCCCCGCCCGCTCATCAGGCGCATGGCCGGCGGAAAGCCCAGCACGTGCGGATACGTCACCGGCAGCGCGTCCTCCCCGGTAGGGAACCCGCACACCCGCTCGTAGGCGGCGAGCCGCGCGAGGTCGATCCGCAGACCGGGCAGCACGAGACGGGTCCGGGGGAAGTCCGCGGCGGCCGAGGGCCGCTTGAAGGGGGAGCGCAGGGCGCCCAGGGCGAGGCGGGGGAGGAGGGAGGGGGACCGGTCGAGGACGGTGGACGGACCCGCGCCGGGACCGTCCGGGCCCTCGGCCCGTCCGCCCTCTCCGTGCGTTCCCTCCGCCTGCGTGTCGTCCGAGTACGTCGCCACTACGCCCCCAACAGGCTCTGGCCGCACACCCGTACGACCTGTCCGTTCACCGCGCCGGAGGCCGGATGGGCCAGCCAGGCCGTCGTCTCGGCCACGTCGACGGGCAGTCCGCCCTGTCCGAGGGAGTTCATCCGCCGCCCCGCCTCCCGGATGAACAGCGGGATCGCCGCCGTCATCCTCGTCTCGATGAACCCCGGGGCGACCGCGTTCACCGTCACCCCGTGCTCGGCCGCCGCCCGGGGCGCCAGGGAGCGCACCAGGCCGACGACACCGGCCTTGCTCGCGCCGTAGTTCGTCTGCCCGGCGTTCCCGGCGAGCCCGGCGATGGACGCGGTGGCGACGATCCGGCCGCCCCGCCGCAGGGTGCCCGTCTCCAGCAGCGCGTCCGTGGTGCGCAGCACGCTCGCCAGGTTCACGTCGAGCACCGAACTCCAGCGCTCACCGGGCATGTTGGCCAGCCGCCGGTCCCGGGTGATGCCGGCGTTGTGGACCAGCACGTCCAGCCCGTCGGGCAGCGCCTCGGCGATCCGCGCGCCCGCGTCCGGGGCCGTGATGTCCAGCGCGAGGGCACTGCCCCCGAGCCGCGCGGCCAGCCGCTCGGCATCCCCCGACGCCCCCGGCACATCGAGGACGACGACCCGCGCCCCGTCCCTCGCCAGCGTCTCGGCGACCGCCGCGCCGATGCCCCGCGCCCCGCCGGTGACCAGGGCCGTCCGTCCGGCGAGGGGGTGAGACCAGTCGACGTCGGCCTCCTGCGGCTGCCCGACCTCGATCACCTGGCCGCTGACGTACGCCGACCTGGGGGAGAGCAGGAAGCGCAGGGTCGACTCGGCCGCGGACGCGTCGGTCAGCCGGACGAGGTTGACCGTTCTGCCCCGGCCGATCTCCTTGCCGAGCGAGCGGGTGAACCCCTCCAACGCCTGCTGGGCGGCGGCCTGGTGATGATCCCCCGAGGAGAGCGGCGCCCCCAGGACGACGACCCGGCCGCTCGCGGCGACCGAACGCACGACCGGGTGCAGGGCCGCGTGCACCTCGGCGAGCCCCTCGACGTCCCGCACACCGGTGGCGTCGAGGAGGACCGCGGCGGGCGCGTCCGACGGGGACGGGAACTCCGGGAACTCCGGTCCGGACAGCTCCGACTTGCCCGCCGTGAGGTGCAGCACCCCGCCCTCGAACCCCGGGGACTCGGGCGACCACCGTCGCAGCGCCGCCGGCTGCGGAAGCCCGAGGCGGCGGGTGAGGAACCGACCCGGCGCGGTACCGGTGAAGCTCAGATAGCGGTCGGCCATGTCCATCTCCCGGGTCGGTCGCAGATTCCTTACTCTGGAGTAAGGTTACCGTAGGTAAGTCGATTTCCGTGGTGAGGAGCTGGTGGAGATGAGCCCCCTGAAACCGCCGGTCGCCCGGCGCGTGGCGATCGTCGCCGGCAGCCGTGTGCCCTTCGCCCGCTCGGACGGCCCGTACGCCACCGCCTCGAACCAGGACATGCTCACCGCCGCCCTCGACGCCCTCGTGGAGCGCACCGGGCTCCAGGAGCCGGGCGCGGTGGGGGAGTTCGTCGCCGGTGCCGTCCTCAAGCACGCGCGCGACTTCAACCTCGCCCGCGAGACGGTCCTCGGTTCGCAGCTGGACCCGCGCACCCCGGCGTACGACATCCAGCAGGCCTGCGGGACCGGTCTCCAGGCGGTCATCGCCGCCGCCAACAAGATCGCCCTCGGCCAGACGGAGTCCGCGATCGCGGGCGGCGCGGACACCGCGAGCGACGCGCCCCTCGGCGTCAACGACGACCTGCGCCGCATCCTGCTGGAGGCCCGGCGCGCGAAGTCGGCCGGCGGGCGCCTCAAGGCGCTCGCGCGCATCCGTCCGGCCCATCTCGTGCCCGACATCCCGCGCAACGCCGAACCCCGCACCGGTCTGTCGATGGGGGAGCACGCCGCCGTCACCGCCCGCGTGTGGGGCGTGACCCGGGAGGCCCAGGACGAGCTGGCGGCGACGAGTCACCAGCGGCTGGCGGCGGCCTACGAGCGGGGCTTCTTCGAGGACCTGGTGGTCCCCTTCCGGGGCCTGCCCCGCGACCAGAACCTCCGCCCCGACTCGACGGCCGGCAAACTCGCCGCGCTCAAGCCGGTGTTCGGCCTCAAGGACCCCGATCCCACCATGACGGCCGGGAACTCGACCCCGCTGACGGACGGCGCCGCGCTCGTCCTGCTGGCCTCGGAGGAGTGGGCCGAGGCGCGCGGCCTTGAAGTGCTGGCGTTCCTCACCGCGTACGAGACGGCGGCCGTGGACTTCGTGCGAGGCGATGTCGCACAGGGAGAGGACGGGCTGCTCATGGCCCCCGCCCACGCCGTCCCCCGGATGCTGGAGCGGGCCGGGCTCGGCATGGACGACTTCGACCTGGTGGAGATCCACGAGGCCTTCGCCTCCCAGGTCCTCGCGACCCTCGCCGCCTGGGAGAAGCGGGGCCTGGCCCCGGTGGACCGGGACCGGCTCAACGTCACCGGGTCCTCCCTCGCCACCGGGCACCCCTTCGCCGCGACCGGCGCACGGATCGTGGCCACGCTCGCCAAGCTGCTGGCGGAGCGGGAGGGTCCGGGCCGCGGGCTGATCTCGGTGTGCGCGGCGGGCGGCCAGGGGGTCACGGCGATTCTCGAGCGGCCGTAGAAGTCGAAGCTGACAAGGCCTCACCTTGCGGTCGAGGTTGCACAGTCCCGGCTCCGGACCATCAGCAAACCCGCACAGACTCCCCACGTGAGCCACTTAGGATCACCGTCCTAACCCCTGGTAACCCTTCCCGGCGCACTCGCGGGTGAACGCCCCGGTACGTCCCCTGCGTACCTCATGCAGCGGAGCGGTACCGAGCTGCACGTCCCAGGAGCTGACCATGTCCCTCTCGTACGTGTCCGGCCACGACTACGACGGCGCACCCGTGCTCGTGGAACCAGAGATCGTGCGGCTGGACGGTGAGGTCCGCGAGGTGTCGGTGCCGCCGCTGGTTCCGCCGGTGACCCACGGCTCGCTCGCCGACCTGCCGTTCGACAACGCGCAGGCGGCACCGGAGCAGCGGGTGATGAGCCGCCGTACGGACGACGGCCGCTGGGTCGACCTCACGGCGGCGGAGTTCGCGGGGCAGGTGCTGGCCGTGGCCAAGGGCCTGATCTCGGAGGGCCTGATGCCGGGCGACCGGGTCGCGATCATGGCGCGCACGACGTACGAGTGGACGCTCCTGGACTTCGCCGCCTGGGCCGCGGGCCTGGTGACGGTCCCCATCTATCCCACGTCCTCCGTCTTCCAGACCCGGTTCATCCTCCAGGACTCCGGTGCCGTCGCCCTGGTGACGGAGACGGCCGCCCAGTCCGCCGCCCTCGGTCCGGAACTCAGCCGCCTGCCCGACCTGCGCCACATGTGGATCATGGAGAAGGGGCATGTGGAGCGCCTCGGAGAGCTCGGCCAGGCCGTCCCCGAGCAGGAGATCGGGGTCCGGCGGGGCATGCTGGGCCCGGGCACGGTCGCCACCGTCGTCTACACCTCCGGTACCACCGGCCGCCCCAAGGGCTGTGTGCTCAGCCACGGCAACTTCCTCGCCGAGATCGACAACGCGATCGAACTCCTCTACCCCGTCTTCAAGTCGAAGTCGGACGAGGCGGATCTGGCGACCCTGCTCTTCCTGCCCATCTCGCACGTCTTCGGCCGCATGGTCGCCATCGCCTGCGTCCGCGCCCGCGTCCGGCTCGGCCACGCGCCGAGCCTCCAGGCCGAGGACCTGCTCGCCGACCTGGCCAGCTTCAGACCGACCTTCCTCCTGGTGATCCCGTACATGCTGGAGAAGGTCTTCAACAACGCCCGCGCCAAGGCGGAGAGCGGCGGCCGGGTCACCGTCTTCGACCGTGCGACCAACGTCGCCGTGCGCTACGGCGAGGCGATGGAGTCCCGCCACGCCGGTACCGGCTCCGGCCCTGGGACGGCCCTGAAGGCGGCCCGCACCTTCTACGACCCGCTCGTCTTCCGCCGTATCCGCAACGCCATGGGCGGTCGCATCCGGCACATCATCTCCGGCGGCTCCCCGCTCGGCCGCCGCCTCGCCGCGTTCTACGCGGGCGCGGGCATGGAGATCTACGAGGGCTACGGCCTGACCGAGTCGACCGGGGCCGCGACCTGCACCCCGCCCCTCAAGCCCCGCCTGGGCACGGTGGGCTGGCCCATCCCGGGCACCCGGATCCGGATCGCGGCGGACGGCGAGATCCTGCTCAACGGCGGTCAGGTGTTCCGCGGCTACTGGGACCCGTACGGCGAGGGGGTGGCTCCCGCCTCCGCCGACGGCTGGTTCCCGACCGGTGACATCGGACAGCTGGACGACCAGGGCTATCTGACGATCACGGGCCGCAAGAAGGAGATCCTGATCACGGCCGGCGGCAAGAACGTCGCCCCGGCCCCGCTGGAGAACTGGCTGCGCTCCCACCCCCTGATCTCGCAGTGCATGGTCCTCGGTGACCGCCGCCCCTACATCTCGGCCCTGATCAGCCTCGACATGGACGGCGTCAACCACTGGCGCCAGATGAACGGCAAGCACCCCGTCCCCGCGGAACTCCTTGTCGGCGACGAGGAGTTGCGGAGCGTCCTGCAACGCGCGGTGGACGAGGCGAACAAGATGGTCTCCCGCCCCGAGTCCATCCGCCGCTTCACCGTCCTGCCGACCGACTTCACCGAGGCGGCCGGGCATCTGACCCCGTCGATGAAGCTGCGCCGGGAGGCGGTCATGAAGGACTTCGCGGGGGAGATCGAACGGCTCTACGAGCGCTGAGCGACCGGGGAGACGAAGGCCGACCACGCCGTGGGAGAGAGGGTGAGGTGAGGGCCGGTGGGGTTCTTGGAGTCGCGGAGGTGGATGGTGGCGGGGGTGACGGCGACTTCCAGGCATTCGCCGCCCTCGCCGCCGCTGTAGCTGGACTTGGACCAAGTGAGCTGTTCCGTGTTCATAGCTCCTCCAGCTTCTGCTCGATCAACGTCCGGGACTCCGAGGGTGCGAGTGCCATCGCTCGCATGATCCCATAGCGGTCTGCGATCTTCCGGACCTCTTCGGAGTCGGTGATCAGCCGGGGGTACCCCTGCACTTCCGTGTAAGCCACCTGCCCGTGCCCCTTGGGCGTCAGCAGGTTGAACGCGCCGTCCATGTTGGGGTGTTCGTCCAGTGCGGACGGCATCACCTGGATCTCGATGTTCCTCCTGCCTCCGACTCGCAGCAGGTGCCGAAGCTGCTCCGCGTGCACACGTCGTCCGCCGATCGGCCTGTCCAGCACAATCTCTTCGAGGACGTAGCTCACCATCGGTGACGGCCAGCGTTCGAAAACCAGTTGGCGGGAGAGCCGGTCCGTGACTCGCTTCTCGATCGTCTCCTCGTCCAGAAGCGGACGCCGTTTGGAGAACACGGCTCGTGCGTAATCCTCGGTCTGCAACAGACCCGGCACCCCGTGGTTGGCGTAGAAATGCAGCTCGACCGCCTCCGCCTCCAACCCCGCATAACTCCGGTACCACTCCGGATGCCGGGTCCGAGCCTTCGCCATCGCCTCCTCGACCTCGGGGACGACCTCCTTCAACAGGCCCCCGGCATCGAGCAGTTCGTCCGCCTTCAGCAGGACCTCCGGCCGGAGAGTCCGAACGCCCCGCTCCATGGCCGAGACCGCGTCCGGGCCGTATCCCACCAGCTCCCCGAACTCCTTCTGCGTCAACCCCTTCCGCTCCCGCAAGAACTTCACCATCTTGCCCAGCGCCGTAAAGAGCCCCGCCGTACCGTCCGCCTCCGCAGGCGTCTCCGGCCTCCGCTCACCCACGTACCTCACCCCTCCCACCCGACAACGCGTACACCGAACCGACCGCACCCGTACAGCTACTCAGCGTCGCCGAGTCGCACCTGGTCAGCGTAGGGACAACCCAGCACGCTCAGTCACGTGAACGCCGAAATCTCCACCCCCACCGACGAACTGACCCAGCGTCTGAGCGCCACCCCGCGAGGCGCCCGTCTAGCACGCAGACTCACCGCCACGCAGCTGGAGGCGTGGGGGTGCCCCCACGACCGCGAGGTGAACGACACCGCGCAGCACCTCGTCGCCGAACTGGCCGCCAACGCGGTGACTCACGGCCGCGTACCCGGACGGGACTTCGAGCTGCGTCTCCTCCGGCTGCCGGAGAACACGCTGCGTATCGAGGTGAGCGACGCGCGAGGCGACCGTCGGCTCCGGTACGTCAACGACGAGGACGGCGAACACGGCCGCGGCCTGATCCTCGTCACGCTCCTCGCCGACACCTGGGGCGTCACGGAGCGGGACGTCGGCAAGACGGTGTGGGCCGAGATCGGGCTCGGCTTCGGACACAGCGTGAGCGGTGGGATGCGGGGAAAGGAATGATGACGGTCTTCATCCGGGGCAGGCAGCCTTCGTCGTCGACCTGGTCGGGAGGATGTACGAAAGCCGGGAGTGATGAGGAGATCCATGCCTGAGCGGCGGCTTCACGGATGTTTCGGAACGGTGATGGGGCTTGCTCTCGCGGTGCTCACCGCCATGCTCCTCGGCAGAGCTCTGAGCGCCTGCGACAGCGGCGTCAACGGCGCGGCGAACGGTATGTTCCTCATCGTTCTGTTTATCCCGTCCCTCTGGGGCCTTCTGACCCTTGGCTGGGTGATGGTGGGAGTTCTCCTGGGGAGGCAAGCCCTCCTCCATGCACTCGTCCTCACGGTGGTGCTCCCCGCTCTGTGCTGGTGTGCTGTCTCCTTCTTCTGGGGCGGCGCCACGCAGGAATGCCCCAGCGGCGTACCACCGTGGTGGCCCGGCTTCCTCCCCGCTCCCGGATTCTGAGCTGAGGGCCTGTACCCCCCCGCTCGGCGGGACGCCTTCGCCGTCCTCCACACCTCTTGACTTCTCAAGAGCCCCGCGCGACGTTTCCGGACCTCTTCGTCCATACCAACCGCAGGGGGGACCCGACCATGAGCGTGACCCGAAGACACCTGCTGGCCGCCGGTGCCGGGGCGGCCGTCGCCGCCGGGGTGCAACAGGGCGCGAGCGCCGCCGACCTGCCACCCCTGGGCACGTACGACGTCGTCGTCATCGGTTCCGGCGCCGCCGGCATGACCGCCGCCCTCACCGCCGCGAAGCAGGGGCTCAGCACCGTGGTGCTGGAGAAGGCGCCCACCTTCGGCGGGTCCGCGGCCCGGTCCGGGGCCGGGATCTGGATCCCCAACAACCCCGTCCTCCTCGCCGCCGGGGTCCCGGACACCCCCGCCAAGGCGGCCGCCTACCTCGCCGCCGTCGTGGGACCGGACGTCCCCGCGGCCCGGCAGCGGGCCTTTCTCACGCACGGCCCCGCGATGATCTCCTTCGTCCTGGCCAACAGCCCGCTGCGCTTCCGCTGGATGGAGGGGTACAGCGACTACTACCCCGAGCTCCCGGGCGGCCTGCCGAACGGCCGCTCCATCGAGCCCGACCAGTTCGACGGCAAGCTCCTCGGCGCCGAACTGGCCCATCTGAACCCGCCGTACCTCGACGTCCCCGCCGGACTGGTCGTGTTCAGCGCCGACTACAAGTGGCTCGCCCTGTCCGCCGTGAGCGTCAAGGGCGCCGCCGTCGCCACCGAGTGCCTGGCACGGGGCACGAAGGCGGCCCTGCTCGGTCAGACGCCGCTCACCATGGGACAGTCACTGGCGGCCGGGCTCAGGAAGGGGCTTCTGGACGCGGGCGTGCCGGTCCGCCTCAACACGCCCCTCACCGAGCTCTACGTCGAGAACGGCACCGTCGCCGGAGCGGTGACCCCGGGCGGCCTCTACCGTGCCCGCCGGGGTGTGATCGTCGGTTCCGGCGGCTTCGAGCACAACGCGGCGATGCGGGCCCAGTACCAGCGGCAGCCCATCGGCACGGAGTGGACCGTGGGCGCCAAGGAGAACACGGGGGACGGCATCCGGGCCGGGCAGCGCCTGGGCGCCGATGTCGCGCTCATGGACGACGCCTGGTGGGGACCGGCCATCCCGCTCCCCGGCGAGCCGTACTTCTGCCTCGCCGAACGCACCCTCCCCGGCGGCCTCGTCGTCAACGCGGCCGGGCGGCGGTTCGTCAACGAGGCCGCCCCCTACAGCGACGTCGTCCACACCATGTACGACCGCAACCCCACCGACCCCGACATCCCGGCCTGGCTGATCGTCGACCAGAACTACCGCAACCGGTACCTCTTCAGGGACATCGCGCCCACCTTCGTCCTCCCTGCCGACTGGTACGGCTCCGGCGCCGCCCACAAGGCCTGGACCTTCGATGCCCTCGCCACGTCCATCGGCGTCCCGGCCGCCGCCCTGCGGACCACCGTCGACCGCTTCAACTCCCTTGCCCTGAAGGGCGACGACACGGACTTCGGACGCGGTGACAGCGTCTACGACCACTACTACACGGACCCGTCCGTCCTCCCGAACTCCTGCCTGGCCCCGCTCTGGCTGCCCCCGTACTACGCCTTCCGGCTCGTCCCGGGAGACCTGGGCACCAAGGGCGGCCTGGTGACCGACGCCCGCGCCCGCGTCCTGCGGCCCGACGGCTCCGTCGTCCCCGGCCTGTACGCCGCCGGGAACGCCAGCGCGGCCGTCATGGGCCACAGTTACGCGGGCGCGGGCTCGACGATCGGGCCCGCGATGACCTTCGGGTATGTCGCGGGGCGGGACATCGCCGGGGTGCTCTAGGGACGGCGGGCGATCAGGAACGCCTGCTGCGACACCTCGTCGGGGCCGGGTTCGCGCACCGTCTGCGAGACGAGCGAGAATCCGGCCGCGCGGAGCAGCCCGACGAGCTGCTCCGGCCGCCGCCTCAGGAAGGTCAGCGCGACCGGCCGCCCCCACGGCCGGTCGTGATGCCGGTCCTTGTCACCGGCCTGGAAGGCCACGAGGAGGTGCCCGCCCGGGGCCAGGACACGGTAGAACTCGGCGAACAGGCGCGGGAGTTCGTCCACAGGGGTGTGGATGGAGGAGTACCAGGACACGGCGCCGGCGAGCGCCCCGTCGGGAAGATCCAGCTCCAGCATCGAGCCCCGCTCGAACCGCAGCCCCGGGTTCTCCCGGCGGGCGATGGCCAGCATCGACTCCGACAGGTCGAGGCCGAAGACGGACAGGCCGAGGGCGGCGAGGTGTCCCGTGACGCGCCCGGGCCCACACCCCAGGTCGGCCACCGTTCCCTCGGTGCCCACGAGTTCGGCGAACCCGGCGAGCGCCGCTCGGTCCAGTGGCGCGTCGGCGAGACCGTCCCGGAACTGCTCGGCGTAGTCCTCGGCGACGGTGTCGTAGAAGGTGCGGGTGGCGGTCACGAAGTCGGTGTCGGTCATGGCCGGGGACCCTAGCGGCCCCCACTGACACTCACGTGACACCGGCCGCCCGCAGTAGGGCAGTTGTGGCCGCCGCCCCCAGCACCACGACCACGAACGGCGCCCTGCGCCAGGCCAGCACCGCCCCCACCAGCACCCCGGCCGGTCGCGCCCACCCCGCGAAACCGCCGCCCTCCGTCAGCGCCCCCGTCGCCAGCAGCGCCGCCAGCAGGACGATCGCGCCCGCCGACAGCAACTCCTGGAGCCGCTCCGGCAGTTCCACCCGCCCGTGCAGCACCGGCCCGACCAGCCGGAAGGCGTACGTTCCGACCGCCATCGCCAGGATCATGGCGACCGTCGCGTTCACGCCGTCCTCCTGTTGCCGTGGAGGACCAGCCCGGCCAGCGCCACCAGCACCGGCACCCCGGCCGGGACCGCCGGTGTCACGGCCAGCGCCAGCCCGGCGCCGAGCAGCGCGGACCGCCGGATCGCGGGGGAGTCGCGCAGCGTGGGCAGCACCAGCGCGACGAGCACGGCGGGGAAGGCCGCGTCCAGGCCGTAGGTGCCGGTGTCGCCCAGTGCGCCCCCGGCGAGGGCCCCGGCCAGGACGCCGAGGTTCCACACGGCGAACAGGCCGACCCCGGAGATCCAGAAGGCCGCACGGCGCCGCGCCGGATCCGGCTGGGCGAGAGCGAAGGCCACCGTCTCGTCGGTGACCAGATGGGCGCCGAGGAGACGGGCGAGCCGGCCCCGGCCGAGGATGTCCGCGACGGCGAGGCTGAAGGCCGCCGTGCGGGTGTTGAGCAGCAGGCCGGTGGTCGCCGCGGCGACCGGGCCGCCCCCGGCCAGCAGGACGCCGATCGCGCTGAACTGGGCGGAGCCCGCGTACACGACCAGGGACATCACCACCGGCACCCACACCGGCAGGCCGCCGGTGACGGCGATCGCGCCGAAGGAGACACCCACCACTCCGCTCGCGAGCCACACGAGCGCACTGTCACGGACCAAGGCTGTTCGCTCTGCCGTACGCATGTTCACTACACTGGACGCCAGAGGATTCGTTCGTCAAGGCGAACGAACGTACCGATGGAGCGAACATCATGTCCGACAGCCCGCCGGCCCGGCTCCCCCTGGACTGGATCGCCGCCTCCCTGCGCCGCGAACGCACCCGCGCCGGGCTCTCCCTCTCCGAGCTGGCCAAGCGGGCCGGAATCGCCAAGTCCACGCTGTCCCAGCTGGAGGCGGCGGGCGGGAACCCGAGCGTGGAGACACTGTGGGCGCTGGGGGTCGCGCTCGGCGTGCCGTTCAGCGCCCTGGTGGAGCCGCCGGCACCGTCCGTGCACGTGATCAGGGCGGGGCAGGGGCCGAGCGTGGCCTCCGAGAAGGCCGAGTACGCGGCCACCCTGCTCTCCGCGAGCCCGCCCGGGGCGCGCCGGGACATCTACCACCTGCGGGCCGAACCCGGGGCCGTACGAGAGTCGGATCCGCACCTTCCGGGCTCGGTGGAGCATCTGATCGTGAGCACGGGGCGGATGAAGGCCGGTCCGGCCGAGGAGACGGTGGAGCTGGAGCCCGGGGACTACATGGCGTACCGCGGGGATGTGCCGCACTCGTACGAGGCGCTGGA
This sequence comes from Streptomyces sp. SLBN-8D4, assembly GCF_049739545.1. Taxonomy (NCBI): domain Bacteria; kingdom Bacillati; phylum Actinomycetota; class Actinomycetes; order Kitasatosporales; family Streptomycetaceae; genus Streptomyces; species Streptomyces sp. SLBN-8D4. The sequence goes on along the minus strand of NZ_JBMGQC010000001.1, from coordinate 4,184,605 downwards.
GCCGGGCACGACCTTCGTGCTCGTCATGCAGCACGTCTAGGACGCGCACGGGAAAAGGCAGGAGCCCCGCTGCCGTGCGGCGCGGGGCTCCTTGGGTACTGCGTCAGGTCCGGATCAGAGGCAACATCGCCTGTGAGACGGGATCACTCAGACGGGGGTGACGTTCTCCGCCTGCGGGCCCTTCGGCCCCTGGGTCACGTCGAAGGAGACTGCCTGGTTCTCCTCCAGCGAGCGGAAGCCGCTCGCGTTGATCGCGGAGTAGTGGACGAAGACGTCGGGTCCTCCGCCCTCCTGGGCGATGAAGCCAAAGCCCTTTTCGGCGTTGAACCACTTCACGGTTCCCGTAGCCATAAGCCCTCCTTGGGCCCAAAAGGGTTGCCCTGCTCCAGAACCTGCAAGTGTGAAAACAGTGCCGCACAACTGCATTCTTCTGAAAACGACTAGAGCCCGCGGTTACATGCTCCGCAGGCTCTGTACTGCAAGGGAAACCAAACTGCAACTTGCGGCGAGCGTAGCACGCAGGCAGCCGAAAGCAATAGAGGCCAAGATCACGTCACTCGGATGTTTGAAGATCGCGGCGAGGTTGACCCTGGGCCGGAGTCCGAAGCGTACCCCAAGGGGTCTAGTGTCGCGATGTGGACAATTCTCGCACCCGGCCGCGCGTCGGCCACATCCAGTTCCTGAACTGCCTGCCCCTGTACTGGGGGCTCGCGAGGACGGGCACGCTCCTCGACTTCGAGCTCACGAAGGACACCCCTGAGAAGCTCAGCGAGAAGCTGGTGCAGGGAGATCTCGACATCGGGCCCATCACCCTCGTCGAGTTCCTGAAGAACGCGGACGACCTGGTCGCCTTCCCCGACATCGCCGTCGGCTGCGACGGTCCGGTCATGTCCTGCGTCATCGTCTCGCAGGTCCCGCTGGACGAGCTGGACGGCGCAAGGGTGGCCCTCGGGTCGACCTCGCGCACCTCCGTCCGTCTCGCCCAGCTCCTCCTCGCCGAGCGCTACGGCGTGCGGCCCGACTACTACACCTGCCCGCCCGACCTCAGCCTGATGATGCAGGAGGCGGAGGCGGCCGTACTCATCGGGGACGCGGCGCTGCGGGCGAACCTCCTCGACGGCCCGCGCTTCGGCCTTGAGGTCCATGACCTCGGCTCGCTCTGGAAGGAGTGGACCGGGCTGCCGTTCGTCTTCGCGGTGTGGGCCGCCCGCCGGGACTACCTCGCACGCGAGCCGGTCATCACCCGCAAGGTCCACGAGGCCTTCCTCGCCTCCCGGAACCTCTCCCTGGAGGAGGTCGGCAAGGTCGCCGAACAGGCGGCCCGCTGGGAGGCCTTCGACGAGAAGGTCCTGGAGAAGTACTTCACGACGCTGGACTTCCGCTTCGGGGCCCCGCAGTTGGCGGCCGTCACCGAGTTCGCGCGCCGGGTGGGACCCACGACGGGTTTCCCCGGGGACGTGAAGGTGGAACTGCTTCAGCCGTAACCTGCATCCGTACCTTTACGGGGGACTTACGGGGGAGGCAGGATGCAGCCGCTCGGCGTCGACGAGCCCACCGCCGTGGGGCCCTACCGGCTGCTCGGCCGGCTCGGCTCCGGCGGCATGGGCCGGGTCTATCTCGGCCGCAGCGCCGGGGGCCGCACGGTCGCGGTCAAGATCGTGCACCCGCACTTCGCGCTCGACGAGGAGTTCCGCGCCCGTTTCCGCCGCGAGGTGGACGCGGCGCGGAGAGTGGGCGGGGCCTGGACCGCGCCGGTCCTGGACGCCGACCCGGAGGCGGCGGTGCCCTGGGTCGCCACCGGGTACGCGGCGGGCCCTTCCCTGGCCTCGGCGGTCACGGACGGCGGCCCGCTGCCCGAGCATTCCGTACGGGTCCTGGGCGCGGGGCTGGCCGAGGCGCTCGCCGCCGTGCACGAACTGGGGCTCGTCCACCGGGACGTGAAGCCCTCCAACGTCCTGCTCACCGTCGACGGCCCCCTCCTCATCGACTTCGGCATCGCCCGCGCCACCGACGGCACCGCGTCCCTCACCTCGACCGGTGTCTCCATCGGTTCACCCGGCTACATGTCCCCCGAACAGATCCTGAGCAAGGGCATCTCGGGCGCGGCGGACGTCTTCTCCCTGGGCGCGGTCCTGGCGTACGCGGCCACGGGGGCACCGCCCTTCCCTGGTGACTCCTCGGCCTCCCTCCTCTACAAGGTCGTCCACGAGGAGCCCGAACTCGGATCGCTGAGCGGGGAGTTGCGGGACGTCGTGGAGAGATGCCTGGACAAGTCGGCGCAGGCGCGGCCGACTCCGGGAGAGGTGGCCCGGCGGCTGGCTCCGCAGGGCGCGGCGCGGCTGGTGGCGGCGGGGTGGCTGCCGGGGGCGCTGGTGGAGCAGGTGGGGCGGAGTGCCGTACAACTGCTGAATCTTGAGGCGGCGGGGGAGCGGACGGGGGAACAGGCGTCGGGGCCGGTGGGATTCAGCAGTCCTTCCGTGGGCGGGGGTTCGGCGGGGGCGACGGGTTCTCCAGGTTCTGCGGGTTCCATGGGTGCGTTCGGGCCGCCGCCGGTGATGCCGGCGGTGTCGGCGGGGGCGCCGCCGGCCGCCGCGGCCGGGCCACCAGCGTATCCGGTCACGCCACCGGCTCCCACGGGCACTTCCTCCGGGACCTCAGGGCCCTCTGTGCCCGAGCCCAGGGACGCGGTGCCGTACGAGACGGTGGTGCCCTCGGACCGGCGGTCCGGTCCCGGAAAGCTCTCCGTCTCCGTGGCGGCCACCTCCACGTCCGGCGACAACGGCCGCGGGCGTCGGCTGAGTTGCACCGTGGCGCTCGCCGTCGCGGGCGCGCTGGCGGCCGTGACCGTGGGGTCGGCGTTCCTGTTCGACCTGCTGCCGGGGCGGGGCGACGACGACTCGGCGAGTCCCCCGCCCGGCAGCGACGCGTACTCGTCGGCGCCGACGTCGGTACCGTCCGCGTCCGCGCCGTCGGCGTCCTCACCCGTCTCCCCGACCGCGTCCGCGTCGCTGTCGACCGAGCCGTCCAGCGGACCGGCCGGACCGACCGCGGTCCCCGCCCGCTATCTCGGCACCTGGGAGGGCCAGGGCACGGGTCTCGGCGGGAGCCTGCCGATGGGGACCTTCCGGATCACCGTCAAGAAGGCGAGCGTCGGCGAGGAGTTGGGCCGCCTCCAGCAGACCGACGCGATCGGCGCGGTCTGCACCGACGTCCTCACCCTGAAGAAGGTCACCGACAAGGAACTCGTCACCACGGCCGTGGGCGCCGAGGACAACCACGCCGGCTGCAACCCCACCGCCCACACCGTCCGCCTCACCACGGTGGGCGACGACCTGAAGTACACCTCGGAGAGCGAGGCCGAGGGATACCCCGAGGCACGGATGTCGAAGGTCGGGCGGTGACGCAGCTGCTCGTCCTCGTGGCCGCGTTGTGGGGCGCGGCGGCTGGTGCGCTGCTGCCGCGCGCGGCCTACCGCTTCTCCGTCCCGTCCGGGGAACCGTGGCGCGGGACCTGCCCCGACGGGCACCCGCTGGTCGGCTGGCTGGGGCGGGCGAGCTGCGGGAGCTGCGGCACGCGGCAGCCGTACGGTCCCGGCACCCTGCTCCTCTCCGCCGTCACCGCCCTTCTGTGCGCCGCCCTCGCCGCCGCCACCGGTACCCGTCCGGAGATCGCCGTCTGGCTGCTGCTCGCCCCCGTGGGCGTGCTGCTCGCCGTCGTCGACCTGCGCGTACGACGACTGCCCGACCCGCTCACCCTCCCCCTCGCGGCCGCCGCGCTCACGCTGCTCGGGGTCGTCTCCTTCGTGCCGGAGCACACCGGGAGCTGGCTGCACGCCCTGTTCGGCGCCCTCGCCCTCGGCGCCGGTTACTGGGTGCTGTGGCGGGTCAACCCGGGAGGCATGGGCTTCGGCGATGTGAAGCTGGCGCTCGGGGCGGGGGCGGTCCTGGGCTGGTACGGCTGGGACACCGTGCTGCTGGGGACCTTCGCGGGCTTCCTCCTCGGCGCGCTCTACGGCGGTGCCCTGGTCCTGGTGGGCAGGGCGGGGCGCAAGACGGCGATCCCGTTCGGGCCGTTCCTGATCGCGGGGGCGTACGCCGGGCTGCTGATCGGTGCGTACGCGGCCTGAGGGCGGGGGCGCACGGCCTGACATCCGGCTTGTCACAGGGCTGGCGTAGGCTGGCCCAGACCGCCAGAACCCTTGACGAAAGGCACGCCCCGGTGACCGAGAAGGCCGACCTTCAGTCCGTCCTCGACCGTGCCGCCGAGGGTGGGCGCATCACTCCGGAGGAGGCGCTCGACCTCTACCGCGACGCCCCGCTGCACGCGCTGGGCTCCGCCGCGGACGCGGTGCGCCGCCGTCGGTACGCGGGTACAGAACACATCGCGACGTACATCATCGAGCGGAACATCAACTACACCAACGTGTGCGTCACGGCGTGCAAGTTCTGCGCCTTCTACGCCCCGCCCACCGCCAAGGACAAGGGCTGGACCCGCGACCTGGACGACATCCTGCGCCGCTGCGCGGAAACCGTCGAGCTCGGCGGCACGCAGATCATGTTCCAGGGCGGCCACCACCCCGACTACGGCGTCGAGTACTACGAGAAGCACTTCGCCGCCATCAAGAAGGAGTTCCCCCAGCTGGTGATCCACTCGCTGGGCGCGTCCGAGGTCGAGCACATGGCCCGGATCTCCAAGGTCAGCGTGGAGGAGGCCATCCAGCGCATCCACGCGGCCGGCCTCGACTCTTTCGCGGGTGCCGGTGCCGAGATGCTCCCCGAGCGTCCCCGCAAGGCCATCGCGCCGCTCAAGGAGTCCGGCGAGCGCTGGCTGGAGATCATGGAGACGGCGCACAACCTGGGTGTGGAGTCCACCTCGACCATGCTCATGGGCACCGGCGAGACCAACGCCGAGCGCATCGAGCACCTGCGGATGATCCGTGACGTACAGGACCGCACCGGCGGCTTCCGGGCCTTCATCCCGTACCTCTACCAGCCGATGAACAACCACCTGAAGGGCCGCACCCAGGCCACGATCTTCGAGTACCTGCGGATGATCGCGATCTCCCGGCTCTTCATGGACAACATCGCCCACATCCAGGGCTCCTGGCTCACCACCGGCCAGGACGCGGGCCAGCTGACCCTGCACTACGGCGCGGACGACCTCGGCTCGGTCATGCTGGAGGAGAACGTCGTCTCGGCGGCCGGCGCCAAGCACCGCTCCAACCTCCAGGAAATGATCGACATGATCCGCACCGCGGGTCGGGTCCCGGCCCAGCGCGCCACGACGTACGAACACCTCGTCGTCCACGACGACCCGGCCAACGACCCGGTCGACGGGCGCGTGATGTCCCACATCTCCTCCACGGCGATCGAGGGCGGCACGGCACACCCCGAGCTGAAGATCCTCGCGTCCAACTAGGCGTGCGGTGCTGACGATCCACACCGCCGACCTGCTGATCCCGGGCGGCGGAAGGTCACCGCTGCCCGGTGGGGCGGTACTGGTCGAGGGGCGGCGGATCGCCGCCGTAGAGGTGTACGACGACCTGGTGGCCGCACACCCGTCCGCAAGGGTCCGCCGCTGGCCGGGAGTTCTCACCCCGGGCCTGGTGAACCCGCACGGCCCGGAGCTCCTGGAGCAGGCCTACCATCCGGACCCGCGTGAGGACTTGGGCAGCGAGCCCCTCACGGGCGAGGCGCTGGCGTCCCTCGCCATGACGGATACCCGATGGGGCGCGAGCGCGAGGCGGGGCGTACAGCGAATGCTGGCGCAGGGGACGGTGGCGGTGGTGGGTCCGCTGAGGCGCCCCGCCGTGATCGACGCCGTCCACAGGTCGGGCCTGAGGATTCAGGACGGGGCGACGGAAGCGGTACCGCCCGCCTTGGTTCCGGGTGCGGACGCGACGTTCGCGGTCTTCGACGCACCGGAATGCGTGGCAACGGTGATCAGGGGCCGCTTGCTGCACAGGCGCAGGTAAGAGCTTTTTGGGGCGCGGGGCTGTATCAATGTGCGGCTCCGCCGCGCGGGCGCGACCAGCCCCCACCGGCCCGCACTCGGAACTCAACCCGCGAACGCCTCCCCAAACGCCCCCGAACTCTGGGAAACCCCACTGCAATTGGTCAACGGGTCATCCTCGTCGGAGTCCCCCGACTCACACTGCTGATCCCGGAACGTGGACCACATGGACACCCAAGCCACCTCTTTCGCCTCAGCAAAAGCCCGCACCTGCGCCGCGTCGGACAACGTGAACGTCTCCCCGTCCACGTCATTCGTCCCGATCATCGAGGTGAGCGCCAACGCCCGCCACGCAGTGGAGTCCGACGTACCGAAGACCGACTTCAACTGCGCCTGCGCCGCCTTCGCCGAGGTGATCGCGTAGGCCCCCATGTCCCCGTCGTACGACTCCCCGTAGTTCATCGTCATGATGTTGACCGTCGAGACCTGAACCGACTTGTTGTTCGCGGACTCCAGCAACGCCACGCTGTCGTCGTCGAGCCCGGACGGCATCACGGGAAGCGTGAACGACACGGCGAGATCGCTCCGTTCCTCCTGGAGCAACGCGATCGCCTCGGACCGCAGATCCACCGAGTCCGAGTCGGTCAGCGCGTCCCCCTCGATGTCGAAGTCGGCGAGCGAGGAACCGGCCGCGTCCAGCGCCTTCCCGTAAGCCGCCGCAAGCTTCGCCGCACTGGAGCAGGTCTCGGCCAGCTCCTTCCCGGACGCCCCGCCGAAGGAGACCCGGACCTGCCCCCCGTTCTCCTTCAGCGCGCCGATCCGGGAGGTGACCGACGAGTCGCCGATGGCGGACGTGCCGTTCCAGGACGGTGTGCAGTCACTCCCGTCGGCGATCACGAACGCGAGGTTGTACACCGAGGGCGAGCCCGCGGAGTCGTTGTCCGAGGCCTCGGTGGCGCTCACGTACGGGGCGTACGAGGTACCGGCTGACGAGGTACCGGCTGACGGGGTGCCGACCGACGGGGTGCCGACCGACGAGGTGTCGGCCGACGCGGCCGGTGCGGACTCCGCGGAACACCCCGTGGTGGCCAGGGCGAACAGACAAGTGAGCCCGGCGGTTGGCCTCAAGAAACCCCGCATTGTTCATGCACCCGCTCTCGTGATGTTCGTCTCAGGCTCGAAACAAAGGGTTATTCAAAAAGAGAACGTCTCATGCGGAGCCGGTGTTCAAGGCGACAGTCGATTCATAGGAGATCCACGGGCGGCATTGCGTGAATCAGGCCAATCGGGCGAACTGAATGGGGCATTCGGTGCACTTGCCTCCATGGTGACCCGCGCAGGTGTTCACGGAGTCTCTCAGGAGAAAGACAGGTTAAGGCGTTTCTCATATGCGTCTCACAAGAACGGCCGACTCGGTCACATAAAGACTCCTTAACGTCTGGGGAATGCATTTCGAGACTGCCACCGAAAACCGTGCGGACACGCGCGGTCGCCGCCGCAAACGCGGTAGTAACGGGTCCGCCGAGGGTCCCGTGTTCGTTGACAACTCCGGACGCCGCTCCAGGATGCTGCGCCGGATCGGCCTTCTCCTCGGTGTCCTGTCCCTCGGGTACGCCGTCGTGCTGGGCCTGGCCTTCATGGGCATCGGCGTCTCCAGCACGACCCTGCTGCCCTTCGCGGGCGGCGGCCCCGGCGGTTCCTCGAACTCCGGCCCCGGCGGCCTCCAGCCGCAGGGCGGTGTCGGCACCCCGCCGTCGAGGCCCACGGGCACCCCGCCCACAGGCACCGCCACGGGCGCTCCGCCGAGCGCCGCCCCGACCGCGACCGCCTCCGCGGCCTCCAACTGACCGGAACGGCGCACCACATGACCACGACGACGCCCTCCCGCGGCCGCCGGCGTGCCCCCACCCGCATCGAGCGGGCGGCGGGCAAGGCCGCGGCGCTGCAGAAACCGCGGGTCATCCTCGCCCTGCTGCTCCTGCTCGGCCTGACCAGCGTGATGCTGCTCGACGGCTATCTGCGCGCCGAGGTCGGCGGCGACCAGCGGGTGCGCGACGGCGCCGGCTCCAGCGAGGTCCCCGACAAGATCATCAACGGCGGGCCGATCATCAGCTTCCGGGGCGGCCGGGCGACCACGACCTCCGTGCCGTCCAAGACGATCGCGCTCACCTTCGACGACGGCCCGAACCCGACGTACACGCCCCAGGTCCTGAAGATCCTGGAGAAGTACGACGTCCCGGCGACGTTCTTCCTGGTGGGCTCGATGGTCTCGCGCTACCCGGGGATCGTGAAGGACATGGTCGACCAGGGCAATGAGGTGGGCATCCACACCTTCACCCACGTCGACCTCTCCTACCAGAGCGACGCCCGTATCCGGCGCGAGATGACCCAGACGCAGCTCGCCCTCGCGGGCGCGGCCGGCATCACCACCACGCTGTTCCGGGCGCCGTACTCCTCGGAGACGGACGCCATCGACGACTACAGCTGGCCCGTCTACGAGAAGCTCGGCGAGGAGGGCTACACCAGCGTCTTCGTCGACACCGACAGCGACGACTGGAAGAAGCCGGGCGTCTCGAAGATCGTCAAGTGGGCCACCCCGTCCGGGACCTCGGGCGCCTCGGTGCTGATGCACGACGCCGGCGGCGACCGGGAGCAGACGATCAAGGCGCTGCCGGAGTACATCGAGAAGATGCGGGCGAAGGGCTACACCTTCACCACCATCAGCGGGGTCATCGAGGCGCAGAACGCGGCCGCTCAGTTCCCGGGCGGAAATCGGAACGGCACCGACCGTCTCCAGGCCGCGCACCGCGAGGCCACCGGCGCGACCCTCTACGAGGGCAAGGCGCTCGTCGCGGCCGTCGCCGTCGCCGAGTACACCGTGCCCACGCTGTCGGTCGGGCTCGTGATCGTGGGCGTGGCAGTGATCGGGCGGTTCGGGATGATGCTGATCCTCGCCCGCCGCCACCACAGACTGCGCAACAAGCGCCGCTTCAGCTGGGGGCCCACGGTCACCCGGCCGGTGACGGTGATCGTCCCGGCGTACAACGAGAAGGAGTGCATCGCCAACACACTGGAGTCGCTGGCGAGGAGCACCCATCCGATCGAGGTCATCGTCGTCGACGACGGCTCCTCGGACGGTACCTCCGAGATCGCCCGCGAGGCGGCCCGCTCCCTGGGCATGACGAACGTCCGTGTCATCCGCCAGGAGAACGCGGGCAAGCCGGCCGCCCTCAACAACGGGGTGCGCAGCGCCAGTCACGACATCGTCGTGATGATGGACGGCGACACCGTCTTCGAGCCGGACACCGTACGGCAGCTGGTGCAGCCCTTCGCGGATCCGGAGGTCGGCGCGGTCGCCGGCAACGCCAAGGTCGGCAACCGGGACACGGTCATCGGCGCCTGGCAGCACATCGAGTACGTGATGGGCTTCAACCTCGACCGCCGGATGTACGACCTGCTGCGCTGCATGCCCACCATCCCGGGCGCGATCGGCGCGTTCCGCCGGGAGGCGGTGCTCCAGGTCGGCGGCATGAGCGAGGACACCCTCGCCGAGGACACGGACATCACCATCGCGATGCACCGCGCGGGCCGGCGGGTCGTCTACCAGGAGCACGCACGGGCGTGGACCGAGGCGCCCGGCTCCCTCAAGCAGCTGTGGTCGCAGCGCTACCGGTGGTCGTACGGCACCATGCAGGCGCTGTGGAAGCACCGCGGGTCCCTCACAGACAAGGGGCCCTCGGGCCGCTTCGGCCGGGTCGGCATGCCGCTGGTGGTGATCTTCCAGATCGTCACGCCGGTCTTCGCCCCGCTGATCGACGTGTTCACCGCCTACTCGATGATCTTCGTCGGCTTCCGGGCGGCGCTGTGCGCGTGGCTCGCGGTCCTCGGCATCCAGCTCGTGTGCGCGGCGTACGCCTTCAGGCTGGACAAGGAGAAGTACCGCTATCTGCTGATGATGCCGCTCCAGCAGCTGGCCTACCGCCAGATGATGTACCTCGTCCTCATCCACTCCTGCATCACGGCGCTCACCGGCGGCCGTCTGCGCTGGCAGAAGCTGAAACGGACCGGCGAGGTCGGCACCCCGGCGGGGGTCGGCCGATGAGCTGGGAGCAGCAGGGGCACCCGCAGCAGGGGCACCCGCAACCGGAGCACCCGCAACAGGGGTACGGCCAGGAGTACGGGTACTCGGGGTATCCGCAGCAGTCGTATCAACAGCACTCCTACTCGCAGCAGCCGTATCCCCAGGAATACGTCGACCCCGGGTACTACGGACAGGGCGTGCCGGACGCCACGTCCCCGTTGCCGGTGGTGGAGCCGGAGCCGGAGCCACCGGTTCTCGATGCCCCCGCTGACGCCGAGGCGGAGGAGGAGAAGCCTCCGTCTCGGCCCCCGGGCCGTGACCGCTACTTCGACACGCTGCGGGCCGTCGCCCTGATCCGCGTCGTCACCTATCACACGTTCGGGTGGGCCTGGGCCGGTATGGTCTTCCCCTCCATGGGCATCATGTTCGGCCTGGCCGGGACGCTGATGGCGAAGTCCCTGGAGCGCCCGGCGGCCACGGTGATCAGGAGCCGACTGCGCCGCCTGCTGCCCCCGTTCTGGTTCTGGGGCGTCTTCGTGGTCCTCGCGATGCTGGTCCACGACTGGTTGCCGGGCTGGCAGATCGTCTACTGGGTCGTGCCGCTCGGCGACCCGCCCGGCAACGCATGGGGTGAGCAGGCCTGGGAGATCCTCTGGTACCTGCGGACGTACCTGTGGTTCGTCCTGCTGTCCCCGGTGCTGCTGAGGGTCTTCCGCCTGTCGCCGGTGCCGGTCCTGCTGCTGTCCCTGGCCCCGATCGTGGTCTTCCAGTTCCTGTGGGAGCCGCCGGACGACCGCCTCGGCAGCGCGCTGACCGACCTGGCCACCTTCCTGTTCTGCTGGATCCTCGGTTTCGCCCACCGGGACGGGGTCCTGGAGCGGCTGAAGCCGGCGGCCGTCGTCCTGCTCTCGCTCGCCGCGATCGGGTTCGGCGGCTGGTACGCCTTCACCCACCAGGGTGAGACGGGGTCGTACGACCTCGACGACATCCCCCTCGCACAGGCCTTCTGGTCGGCCGGGTACGTGACGCTCCTGATGTGGGCCAAGTCGCGCTTCGGGATCGACTTCGCCTGGCTCGCCCGCTTCCGGCGGACCGACCGGGTCGTCACGATCTTCAACTCCCGCGCGGTGACGATCTACCTGTGGCACGAGATCGCGCTGATCCTCGCCGTGCCGCTGATCGACCGGTTCTGGAACGTGCCCGCGTTCGAGAAGTGGCTGCCGCTGGAGAGCCAGTGGTTCATGTTCGGCGTCGGCTGGATCCTGATCGCGGTGTTCGTGCTGCTGTGCGGATGGGTGGAGGACGTGGCCGGGAAGAAGAAGCCGCAGCTTCTTCCGGGAGGGCGTCGGGCTTCGTCGTGAGGGCGGCCTGCAAGAATGGGGACGTGACCCGCGCTTCCCTGAACAAGCAGCCGCACGAAGTCGCCTCGATGTTCGACGACGTGGCGGAACGGTACGACCTGACGAACGACGTGCTCTCGCTCGGCCAGGACCGGGTGTGGCGCAAGGAGGTCGCCAGGGCCGTCGACGCCCGCCCCGCCCAGAAGATCCTGGACCTGGCGGCGGGCACGGCCACCTCGTCGCTGCCCTTCGCCCGCACCGGCGCCTACGTCGTGCCCTGCGACTTCTCGCTCGGCATGCTCCAGGTCGGCAAGCGCAGGCACACCTGGCTGCCGTTCACCGCGGGCGACGCGACGAGGCTGCCCTTCAAGGACGACACCTTCGACGCCGTCACCATCTCCTTCGGACTGCGCAACGTCCAGGACACCGACTCCGCGCTGCGCGAGATGTACCGGGTGACCAGGCCCGGCGGCCGGGTCGTGATCTGCGAGTTCTCCCACCCGACCTGGGCGCCGTTCCGCACGGTCTACACCGAGTACCTGATGCGGGCCCTGCCGCCGGTCGCCCGCGCGGTCTCCTCCAACCCCGACGCGTACGTCTACCTCGCCGAGTCCATCCGCGCCTGGCCGAACCAGCCTGCCCTGGCGGAGCGCCTCCAGAAGGCCGGCTGGTCGAAGGTGGCCTGGCGGAACCTGACGGGCGGCATCGTGGCCCTGCACCGGGGCGTCAAGGAGAGCTGAACGGCTCGGCGCCGGTCGTCGGAGCCCGGTGGCGCGGCGGGTTTCGGCGGTCGTCGGAGTTCGGTGGCGCGGCGGGTTTCGGCGGTCGTCGGAGTTCGGTGGCGCGGCGGGTTTCGGCGGTCGTCGTCCCGTGACGCAGCGGACCTCGGACGACTTCAGAGCCCTGTCACGCAGCGGACCACGTACGGATCGCCCGGCTCGTCCAGCTCGCGCTGGAGGCCGCCGCTCGGCGGTCTGGGGATGCGGGGCTCGCGGATGCCTCCGCCGCCCTCACCCGGGCCGAGGTCGAACCACACGTACACCACCGAGTCCCGCGGCACCTCGGCACCGGCCTGCGGGTACTGGCGTACGACGTAGTCGACGACGGCCAGATGGAAGTCCTTGCGATCCGGCGCGTTGACGAACAGGCCCTGCGCCTGGGCCGTCTCGCGCGCGTCGACGGCCATGAGTCCGACCAGACGCGGTACGCGCACTTCGGGCGTCTTGGGTGGTATGCGCACAGATGTCACCCCCAGCGGTACTGGCAGGGTAACTCCGGCCCGGCGGCGGCCGGAAGTGCCGGGTGTCTTTCCGCAACAGACCGCTACTCTGAGCGACTGTCCTCCAGGGAAAGCCGGAAGCACAGCGCCTCTTCCCCGAACCGGGGGTGCGGGAAGGTCTCCGCGAGTTCCATTCCGAGGCGCTTGGTGACCGCGATCGACCGTTCGTTGCCGGGTCTGACCATCGCCACCACGTCCGTGACGCCCGCCGCCCTGAGCCGCTCCAGCGTCATCTGCGCGGCCACCGTGGCGTACCCCTGGCCCCAGTAGGCCCGTCCGAGCCGCCACCCGATCTCGATCTCGCCCGTCGGCCCCCAGTCCCGCGGCCATGGCTGGGCGCCGGTGAAGCCGATGACCTGCCCGCCCTCGTCGACCATGGTCCACAGGCAGAAACCCCGCTCGGCGTCGTGCCGGCGCTGCCGCGCGGTGAGCTCCTCGTAGACGTACAGCTCGGCGGACCTGCCGCCGTGGAACTCCATGACGTCCGGGTCGTCGAAGACCCGGTGCCAGGCGACGGCGTCCTCGTCGGTGGGGACGCGCAGCCGTACTACGGGCAGAGCTCGGTTCACTGGGGGCAGCCCTTCAGCCGGGTGATCAATTCTGCTGAATAGACTGCCCATGTCCAGTGCCGGTCGGCACGCGGATTCAGAACTTGATTCCGAACTTGATTCCGAGCCTGGGGAGATCCCGCCGTGACCGAGCCCCTGTCCGAGAACACCGCCGATGTCATCGTCGTCGGCGCGGGGCCGGCCGGCTCCACGACCGCGTACCACCTCGCCAAGTCCGGACTCGACGTGCTCCTCCTGGAGAAGACCGAGTTCCCGCGCGAGAAGGTCTGCGGCGACGGCCTCACCCCGCGTGCCACCAAGCAGCTCGTGGCCATGGGCATCGACATCTCCGAAGAGGCCGGCTGGCTGCGGAACAAGGGCCTCCGCATCATCGGCGGTGGCGTACGCCTCCAGCTCGACTGGCCGGAACTGGCCTCCTTCCCCGACTACGGCCTCGTCCGCAAGCGCGACGACTTCGACGAGCAGCTCGCCCGCCAGGCCCAGAAGGCCGGAGCGCGGCTCTACGAGCGCTGCAACGTCGGTGCCCCGATCGTCGACGACCGCACCGGCCGCATCACCGGCGTCCACGCGAAACTCGGCGAGGAGAAGCGAGAAGTCACCTTCCACGCGCCTCTCGTGGTCGCCGCCGACGGCAACTCCACCCGGCTCTCCCTCGCGATGGGCCTGCACCGCCGTGAGGACCGCCCGATGGGCGTCGCCGTACGGACGTACTTCGAGAGCCCTCGCCACGAGGACGACTACCTGGAGTCCTGGCTGGAGCTGTGGGACCGCCGCGGTCCCGGCGAGGACCGGCTGCTGCCCGGCTACGGCTGGATCTTCGGCATGGGCGACGGCACCTCCAACGTCGGCCTCGGCGTCCTGAACACCTCCGACTCCTTCAAGGAGCTCGACTGGCGCGAGGTGCTGAAGGCCTGGTGCGCCTCCATGCCGGAGGACTGGGGCTACACCCCGGACAACATGACCGGCCCGATCCGCGGTGCCGCCCTGCCGATGGCCTTCAACCGCCAGCCGCACTACACCAAGGGCCTGCTCCTGGTCGGCGACGCCGGCGGCATGGTGAACCCCTTCAACGGCGAGGGCATCGCCTACGCCATGGAGTCCGGCCAGATCGCCGCCGACGTCATCGTCCAGGCCCACGCCCGCGCGACGCCCGCCCAGCGGGAGATCGCCCTGCAGCGCTACCCGCGGGTCCTCAAGGACACCTACGGCGGCTACTACACGCTGGGCCGCGCCTTCGTGAAGCTCATCGGCAACCCGAAGGTCATGAAGATCGCGGCCCAGCGCGGCCTGACCCACCCGCTGCTCATGAAGTTCACCCTCAAGATGCTCGCCAACCTCACCGACCCCACGGGCGGCGACGCGATGGACCGGATCATCAACGGGCTGAGCAAGGTGGCGCCGAAGGCGTGACGGGAGCCCCGCCGTGGGGGCATGTTGGAGGCATGGACGCAGGGGTCGCGTTACCCGTCTTCGTCATCCTCGTCGCGGTGTCGGTGTGGGCACTGGTCCACTCCCTGAGGCGCTGACGGTGCCCTGAGCGCCGTTCAGCGCCTCGACGTCGGCCGCCCGGCGGGATACGGCCATGACGGCGCCCGGCACCGGCAGGCACCCCTCGCCGTCGTCGAGCAGCCTGCGCCCGGCCGGGGCGAGCCGGTCGAGCACCGGGTTGACGAGGTGTCCGACATGCCGGACCTGCGAGGCCCGGCCCGTCCGCGGGTTGTGCACGGGAACAGAACACGTCCAACAGGTCCCGGAGCGGACCGGTCACCACATCAACGCACCGCTGAACAAGGACAATTCGGGCGCCGCGCAATGCCAGTAGGGCCGCAGCCCCCGAGCGGCTGCGGCCCTGCCAAGCTGTTACGGGGTCAGAGCACCCGCACCGCGCCGGTCGGCGGGTCGTAGGACAGCGGCTTCTCGGCCACACCGGTCGAGGGGTTCTGCGCGCCGACGAACATGCCGTCGCCCACGTACACCGCCACGTGGTACGCGCTGCCCGCGCTGCCCCAGTACAGGATGTCGCCCGGCTGAAGGTTGCTCAGCGAGACCTGGGTGCCCGCGGTCGACTGGTCCTGCGAGACGCGCGGCAGGTCGACGCCGATCTGGCTGAACGCGGCCTGCACGAGGCCCGAACAGTCCCACGAGTTGGGGCCGGTGCCGCCGGAGACGTAGGCGTCACCGACCTGTGCCTTCACGAAGGCGATGACGGCCGCGGCCGAACCGGTGGCCGTGGACGAGCTCGTGGAGACACTGGCGCTCGCCGAGGCGGACAGGGTGGTCCGCTGGGAGCTGCGCGAGGCGGCCTCCTCGGCGGCGGCCCTGCGTGCCTCCTCGGCCTTCTTCTTGGCCTCCGCCTTCTTCTTGGCTTCCGCGAGGTCCGCCTTGGCCTGCTTCGCGGCCTTTGCGGCGGCCGCGTCACGCTCGGCCTGCAGCTGGTAGTTGGCGGCGGCCTGCTGCATCGCGTCGGCGGACTCGGCGACCTGGCTGCCCAGGTCGGCCGAGAGGGTGGGCAGTTCGAGGGTCTGCGTCGTCGACTCGGCGGCGAACGCCGAAGCCGACGCGCCCGCCGCTGCCATGCTGAGCACGCCACCGGCGACTCCGGCACGCACGGCGATCGAAGTCGTCGCGCTGCGGCGGGGTTTCCGGTGGCTGCGTATGTGAGCGGTGTGGGACATGAGACCAACTGGTATCAGGGGCTCCTCCATACCTTCAAGAAACGTGTGCTGCGCCACAGTTGTTCAATCGGCGGCCCGAATACCCGGCGGCTCACTCTTTATTGACGCCGTAACGGACATTGCGGACTCTCGTGATCATGGCCGTGATCATGGCCTTTCGCTGTTACGCCCGAATTGCCCCGCAGCTACCATCCGTTGGGCCCGATGGCCAAGCCCCCTTCTTGTGGATCTCTCATGGGTGTGGCGGAGGTCACGCAACGGTTACGGCGAGGGCTGCGTCCGGAGTCGGTCGGCGCTCGTGAATGTGTGCACGTGTCCACACTCCGCCTCGCACCTCCCTCTGAGGTGTGAACGCGGTCCACTATCAAGCCGTCGCGTCCATCGCCAATTTGCATGCAGGGGAACCCTCTTGATATGGAGATGCCTCTCCCGACCTGCGTCGACAAGCGGAAATGTCACCTCTGGTGATCACTCGGACGCTTCTCGTGTGAAGATCACCGCTGATCCGACTTCATGATCCTTCGTCTGGTGGTGGAGATCACAAAGCTTGTGCAATACCCCGTGTCGCAGATCACAGACCGGCGGGCATAAGATGCGGGTCAGTTGGGCTTGTGACCTGCTTCACATGTTCGCGATCTTCGTCGGGACGGACGGAGGTCAGAGGGACGTATGAAGCGGGTGTGAGTCCGATGCCATCGCCAGCAGTCAGTGCCGACTGAGAGGAGCGAGGAGCGGTGAACGCTTATGCGCCCATCCTCGTACTGGGAGCCCTCGGGGCAGGCTTTGCGATCTTCTCCGTGGTCATGGCCACGCTGATCGGTCCGAAGCGGTACAACCGGGCCAAGCTCGAGGCCTACGAGTGCGGGATCGAGCCGACCCCCACGCCGGCCGGCGGCGGGCGCTTCCCCATCAAGTACTACCTGACGGCGATGCTCTTCATCGTCTTCGACATCGAGATCGTCTTCCTCTACCCCTGGGCCGTCACCTTCGACGCCCTGGGTGTTTTCGGGCTCGTGGAGATGCTGCTCTTCGTGCTCACCGTCTTCGTCGCGTACGCGTACGTATGGCGGCGCGGCGGCCTGGAATGGGACTGAGGGGCCTTTAACTCATGGGACTCGAAGAAAAGCTGCCGAGCGGCTTCCTGCTGACCACCGTCGAGCAGGCCGCGGGCTGGGTGCGCAAGGCGTCCGTCTTTCCGGCCACCTTCGGCCTCGCCTGCTGTGCCATCGAGATGATGACCACCGGCGCCGGACGCTACGACCTGGCCCGCTTCGGCATGGAGGTCTTCCGCGGCTCACCCCGCCAGGCGGACCTCATGATCGTCGCCGGCCGGGTCAGCCAGAAGATGGCGCCGGTGCTCAGGCAGGTCTACGACCAGATGCCGAACCCCAAGTGGGTCATCTCCATGGGGGTCTGCGCCTCCTCGGGCGGCATGTTCAACAACTACGCGATCGTGCAGGGCGTCGACCACATCGTCCCGGTCGACATCTATCTGCCCGGCTGCCCGCCACGGCCCGAGATGCTGATGGACGCGATTCTCAAGCTCCACCAGAAGATCCAGTCCTCCAAGCTCGGCGTGAACGCCGAGGAGGCGGCCCGCGAGGCGGAGGAGGCGGCGCTCAAGGCCCTGCCCACGATCGAGATGAAGGGGCTGCTGCGGTGAGCGACGCGAACGGCACCAACGGAGCCAACCCGGAGAAGGAGCTGAGCGGCTCCAACCTCCCCGGCCAGCGCGGCGAGGGAGGTGAGGAGATCCGCGTCCAGCGCGGCATGTTCGGCGCCGACAACGGCGGCGACACCTCCGGCTACGGCGGCCTGGTCCGCTCGATCCGCCTCCCGGGACCGGCGGCCCGCCCCTACGGCGGCTGGTTCGACGAGGTCGCCGACGAGCTGGAAGGCGCCCTGGAGGAGCAGGGACTGCTCCCGGGCAACGCGATCGAGAAGACGGTCGTCGACCGCGGCGAGATCACCTTCCACATCGAGCGCGAGCACCTGCTGCGCGTCGCGCAGACCCTGCGCGACGACCCGGCCCTGCGCTTCGAGCTCTGCACCGGCGTCAGTGGGGTCCACTACCTCCACGACAAGGGCCGCGAGCTGCACGCCGTCTACCACCTGCGCTCGATCACCCACAACCGGCTGATCCGCCTGGAGGTCAGCGCGCCGGACGCCGACCCGCACATCCCGTCGCTGGTCTCGGTGTACCCGACCAACGACTGGCACGAGCGCGAGACCTACGACTTCTTCGGGATCGTCTTCGACGGCCACCCGGCCCTGACGCGGATCATGATGCCGGACGACTGGCAGGGCCACCCGCAGCGCAAGGACTACCCCCTCGGCGGCATCCCCGTCGAGTACAAGGGCGCCCAGATCCCGGCTCCGGACCAGCGGAGGTCGTACTCATGAGCACGCAGCACGCAACTCCGCGCGAGACCACCGAGGGCACCGTCTACACGGTCACCGGTGGCGACTGGGACGAGGTCGTCCAGAGCGCGGCCAAGGCCGACGACGAGCGCATCGTCGTCAACATGGGGCCCCAGCACCCCTCCACCCACGGGGTGCTCCGCCTGATCCTGGAGATCGACGGCGAGACCGTCACCGAAGCCCGCTGCGGCATCGGCTACCTCCACACCGGCATCGAGAAGAACCTCGAGTTCCGCACGTGGACGCAGGGCACCACGTTCGTGACGCGCATGGACTACCTGACGTCCTTCTTCAACGAGACCGCCTACTGCCTCGCCGTCGAGAAGCTCCTCGGCATCGAGGACCAGATCCCCGACCGGGCCACCCTCATCCGGGTGCTCCTGATGGAGCTGAACCGGCTCTCCTCGCACCTGGTGTGCATCGCCACCGGCGGCATGGAACTCGGCGCCACCACGATCATGATCTACGGATTCCGTGATCGTGAAATGATTCTCGACATCTACGAGCTCATCACGGGCCTCAGGATGAACCACGCGTACATCCGCCCCGGCGGACTCGCGCAGGACCTGCCGCCCGGCGCGGTGGACCACATCCGCGAGTTCGTGAAGAAGATGAAGAAGAACCTCCCGGAGTACGACAAGCTCGCCACCGGGAACCCCATCTTCAAGGCCCGTATGCAGGACGTCGGCCATCTGGACCTGGCGGGCTGCATGGCCCTCGGCGCCACCGGCCCCATCCTGCGCTCCACCGGCCTGCCGCACGACCTGCGCAAGGCACAGCCCTACTGCGGCTACGAGACCTTCGAGTTCGACGTGCCGACCGCCGACACCTGCGACTCCTACGGCCGCTTCCTCATCCGGCTCGAGGAGATGCGCCAGTCGCTCAGGATCGTCGAGCAGTGCCTGGACCGGCTCCAGCCGGGACCGGTCATGGTGGCCGACAAGAAGATCGCCTGGCCCGCCCAGCTCGCGCTCGGCCCCGACGGGCTCGGCAACTCCCTCGACCACATCAAGAAGATCATGGGCACCTCCATGGAGGCCCTGATCCACCACTTCAAGCTGGTCACCGAGGGCTTCCGCGTGCCGCCCGGACAGGCGTACGCGGCCGTCGAGTCACCCAAGGGCGAACTCGGGGTGCACGCCGTGTCCGACGGCGGCACCCGCCCCTTCCGGGTCCACTTCCGCGACCCGTCCTTCACCAACCTTCAGGCCATGGCGGCGATGTGCGAGGGCGGCCAGGTCGCCGACGTCATCGTCGCTGTCGCGTCCATCGACCCCGTGATGGGAGGCGTCGACCGGTGACCACCAGTTCTTCCGAGCGGGGCGTCAGCCTGGGCATGCCCGAACTGCCCGCACCCGCCTACCCGGACGACGTCCGAGCCCGCCTGGAGACGGACGCGCGCGAGATCATCGCCCGCTATCCGGACTCCCGCTCGGCGCTCCTGCCGTTGCTGCATCTCGTGCAGGCGGAGGAGGGACACGTCACGCGCACCGGCATGCGGTTCTGCGCGGACGTGCTGGAGCTGACCACGGCCGAGGTCACCGCGGTGGCCACCTTCTACACCATGTACCGGCGCAAGCCGTCCGGTGACTACCAGGTGGGGGTCTGCACCAACACCCTGTGCGCGGTGATGGGCGGCGACGCGATCTTCACCGAGCTCCAGGAGCACCTGGGCGTCGGCAACGGCGAGACCACCGACGACGGCAAGGTCACCCTGGAGCACATCGAGTGCAACGCGGCCTGCGACTTCGCGCCGGTCGTGATGGTCAACTGGGAGTTCTTCGACAACCAGACCCCGGCCACCGCCAAGCGGCTCGTCGACGACCTGCGCGCGGGGCGTCCGGTCGAACCCACGCGCGGGGCGCCGCTGTGCACGTTCAAGGAGACCGCGCGGATCCTCGCCGGCTTCCCCGACGAGCGGCCAGGGGCCGTCGAGGCAAGCGGCGGGGCCGGACCCGCGTCGCTGGTGGGCCTCCGCCTGGCCAGGGGAGAGACCGCACCCGCGCGCGTGGTCCATCCGCGCGAAGGAGCGTCGCAGGACCGCGACAGCGCACCGCAGGACAGGGGCGCCCACGAGCCGTCCCCGTCGGAGCACCTGAGTTCGCACGACGCGCCACAGGACACGTCGGCCTCCGACCCGGCCCATCCGGCCGGGCCCGCCGCCGAGGAGGGGGAGTGATGACCTTGGCACCCGAACTGAAAGACACCAGCCCCGAGAAGCTGCTCGCACCCGTGCTGTCGGCCTTCTGGGACGAGGACAAGTCCTGGACGCTGGACGTCTACAAGAGGCACGAGGGCTACGAGGGACTCCGCAAGGCGCTCGCGATGTCGCCGGACGACCTGATCGCGTACGTCAAGGACTCCGGTCTGCGCGGCCGCGGCGGCGCCGGATTCCCCACCGGCATGAAATGGCAGTTCATTCCGCAGGGAGATGGAAAGCCGCACTATCTAGTTGTCAACGCCGACGAGTCGGAGCCCGGGACCTGCAAGGACATCCCGCTCCTCTTCGCGAACCCGCACAGCCTCATCGAGGGCATGATCATCGCGTGTTACGCCATCAGGTCTTCGCATGCCTTCATCTATCTGCGGGGTGAAGTCGTCCCCGTACTGCGGCGGTTGCACTCGGCCGTGAGCGAGGCCTACGCGGCCGGCTACCTCGGACAGAACATCCTGGGCAGCGACCTCGATCTCGACATCACCGTGCACGCGGGCGCCGGCGCGTACATCTGCGGTGAGGAGACCGCACTGCTCGACTCGCTCGAAGGCCGCCGTGGCCAACCGCGGCTCCGTCCCCCCTTCCCTGCGGTCGCGGGCCTCTACGCCTGCCCGACTGTTGTGAACAACGTGGAGTCGATCGCGTCGGTTCCCGCGATTCTCCAAAGGGGGAAAGACTGGTTCAGGTCGATGGGCAGCGAGAAGTCTCCCGGCTTCACGCTGTACTCGCTCAGCGGCCATGTCGCCAGCCCCGGCCAGTACGAGGCCCCGCTCGGCATCACGCTGCGCCAGCTGCTGGAGATGAGCGGCGGGATGCGGCCCGGCCACCGGCTGAAGTTCTGGACGCCGGGCGGCTCCTCGACGCCGATGTTCACCGAGGAGCACCTCGACGTCCCCCTGGACTACGAGGGCGTCAGCGCCGCCGGTTCCATGCTCGGCACCAAGGCCCTGCAGTGCTTCGACGAGACGACCTGCGTCGTCCGCGCCGTCACCCGCTGGACCGAGTTCTACGCCCACGAGTCCTGCGGCAAGTGCACCCCGTGCCGTGAAGGCACGTACTGGCTCGTGCAGTTGCTGCGCGACATCGAGGCCGGCAAGGGCGTCATGTCCGACCTCGACAAGCTGAACGACATCGCCGACAACATCAACGGCAAGTCGTTCTGCGCCCTCGGCGACGGTGCCGCCTCGCCGATCTTCTCCTCGCTCAAGTACTTCCGCGAGGAGTACGAGGAGCACATCACGGGCCGCGGCTGCCCCTTCGACCCGGCCAAGTCGACGGTCTGGGCCGACTCCCGCACGGAGGTGAACGCATGACCGTGACCACGAGCGCTCCCTCAGGCGGGGGAGAGGCGGCGGTCCCGCCGGAGGACCTCGTCTCGCTGACCATCGACGGCGCCGAGATCAGCGTGCCCAAGGGCACCCTGGTCATCCGGGCCGCCGAACAGCTCGGCATCGAGATCCCCCGGTTCTGCGACCACCCCCTCCTCGACCCGGCCGGCGCCTGCCGGCAGTGCATCGTCGAGGTCGAGGGACAGCGCAAGCCGATGGCCTCCTGCACCATCACCTGCACCGACGGGATGGTGGTGAAGACCCACCTCACCTCGCCGGTCGCCGAGAAGGCCCAGCACGGGGTGATGGAGCTCCTCCTCATCAACCACCCGCTGGACTGCCCGGTCTGCGACAAGGGCGGCGAGTGCCCCCTGCAGAACCAGGCGATGTCCCACGGCCAGGCCGAGTCCCGCTTCGAGGGCAAGAAGCGCACCTACGAGAAGCCCGTCCCGATCTCCACCCAGGTGCTGCTCGACCGCGAGCGGTGCGTGCTGTGCGCCCGCTGCACCCGCTTCTCCAACCAGATCGCGGGCGACCCGATGATCGAACTGGTCGAGCGGGGCGCGCTCCAGCAGGTCGGCACCGGCGAGGGCGACCCCTTCGAGTCGTACTTCTCCGGCAACACCATCCAGATCTGCCCGGTCGGCGCGCTCACCTCGGCGGCGTACCGATTCCGCTCCCGCCCCTTCGACCTGGTGTCCTCCCCGAGCGTGTGCGAGCACTGCTCCGGCGGCTGCGCCACCCGCACCGACCACCGGCGCGGCAAGGTCATGCGCAAGCTCGCGGCCAACGACCCCGAGGTCAACGAGGAGTGGATCTGCGACAAGGGGCGCTTCGCCTTCCGGTACGCGCAGCAGCGCGACCGGCTGGAGCACCCGCTGGTGCGCAATCCCGAGGGCGAACTGGTGCCGGCGTCCTGGCCGGAGGCGCTCCAGATCGCGGCCCAGGGGCTGCTCGCCTCCCGCGGCCGGGCCGGAGTCCTCACCGGCGGCCGCCTCACCATCGAGGACGCCTACGCGTACAGCAAGTTCGCGCGCGTGGCGCTCGACACCAACGACATCGACTTCCGCGCGCGCGTGCACAGCAGCGAGGAGGCCGACTTCCTGGCCGCACAGGTCGCCGGCCGCGGCCGTGACCTCGACGGTACGGGCGTCACGTACTCCGCTCTGGAGAAGGCGCCGGCGGTCCTGCTGGTCGGGTTCGAGGCCGAGGAGGAGGCGCCCGGCGTCTTCCTGAGGCTGCGCAAGGCGTGGCGGGGGCACGGCCAGAAGGTCTTCTCGCTCGCCACCTACGCCACGCGCGGCCTGGAGAAGGCGGGCGGCACGCTGCTGCCCGCCGCCCCCGGCACCGAGACCGAGTGGCTGGACGCGCTGGCCGGCGGGGTCGGCCTGGAGGACGACGGCAGCAGGGCCGCCGAGGCGCTGCGCACCGCGGGTGCGGTGATCGTCGTCGGCGAGCGGCTGGCCGCCGTGAAGGGCGGACTGACCGCCGCCGTGCGGGCCGCCTCCGCGACCGGCGCGCAGCTGGTGTGGATCCCGCGGCGGGCCGGAGAGCGCGGTGCCCTCGAAGCGGGCGCGCTGCCGTCGCTGCTGCCGGGCGGGCGTCCGGCCACCGACCCGCGCGCGCGGGATGAGGTCGCCTCCGTCTGGGGCATGGCCGAACTCCCGCACCGCTACGGCCGGGACACCGGTCAGATCGTCGAGGCCGCGATGTCCGGCGAGCTCCAGGCCCTGGTGGTCGCGGGCGTCGAGCTCGCGGACCTGCCCGACCCGGCACGCGCGCGTGCAGCGCTCCAGGAGGCCGGGTTCGTGGTGTCGCTGGAACTGCGTCCCGGTGAGGTCACCGAGCGCGCGGACGTCGTCCTGCCGGTGGCCGCGGTCGCCGAGAAGGCCGGCACCTTCCTCAACTGGGAGGGCAGGGTGCGGTTCTTCGAGGCCGCGCTCAAGCCCGACCAGATGACCCGCTGGCTCGCGCCCACCGACGCACGGGTGCTCCAGATGCTGGCCGACGCCATGGACGTACACCTGGGTCTGCCGGATCTGCGCACCGCGCGCGCGGAGATCGACCGGCTCGGCCCCTGGGACGGACCGCGCGGCACCGAACCCTTCGAGACCGGGGCCCAGCTGCCGCGGCCCGCCGCCGGGGAGGCCGTCCTGGCCGGACACCGGCTGCTGCTCGACCAGGGTCTGCTCCAGCAGGGCGACGAGGCGCTCGCCGGGACCCGGCACGCGGCACACGCGCGGGTGTCGGCCGCGACGGCCGCCGAGGTGGGCGTCAAGGACGGCGACCTCCTCGCCGTGACCGGCAAGACCGGGGTCGTCGAACTGCCGCTGCAGATCACCGAGATGCCCGACCGCGTGGTCTGGCTCCCGCTGAACTCCACCGGCGGGGGCGTCGCCTCCGACGCCGGGGTGCTGCCCGGCTCCCTCGTCCACATCGGCCCGGCGACGCTCGCAGCCGAAGCTCCCAAGGAGGTGGAGGCATGAGCCCGTACCTCGCCGCGGAAGACCTCTCGATGTTCGGCACCGACCCCTGGTGGCTGGTCGTCGTCAAGGCCGTCTTCTGCTTCGCGTTCCTGATGGTGACCGTGCTGTTCTCCATCGTGTGGGAGCGCAAGGTCGTCGCCTGGATGCAGCTGCGCATCGGTCCCAACCGGCACGGCCCCTGGGGCATGCTCCAGTCGCTCGCCGACGGCGTGAAGCTGATGCTGAAGGAAGACGTCATCGTCAAGCGCGCGGACAAGGTCGTCTACGTCCTCGCGCCGATCGTCGCGGCCATCCCGGCCTTCATGGCGATCGCGGTGATCCCCTTCGGCCCGTCCGGCAACGAGGTCTCGATCTTCGGCCACCGCACCACGATGCAGCTCACCGACCTGCCGATCGCGATGCTCTACATCCTCGCGGTCGCCTCGGTCGGCATCTACGGCATCGTCCTGGCGGGCTGGAGCTCCGGATCGACGTATCCGCTCCTCGGCGGCCTGCGCTCCTGCGCGCAGATGATCTCGTACGAGATCGCCATGGGCGCCGCCTTCGCCTCGGTGTTCCTCTACTCCGGGTCGATGTCGACCTCGGCGATCGTCGAGGCGCAGCAGGACCGCTGGTACATCGTCCTGCTGCCGGTCTCCTTCATCATCTACGTCATCACCATGGTCGGCGAGACCAACCGCGCCCCCTTCGACATGCCGGAGTCCGAGGGCGACCTGGTCGGCGGCTTCAACACCGAGTACTCGTCGATCAAGTTCGCGCTGTTCATGCTCGCCGAGTACGTGAACATGGTGACGGTCTCGGCCGTGACGACCACGCTCTTCCTCGGCGGCTGGCGGGCCCCCTGGCCCATCAGCACCTTCTGGGAGGGCGCGAACCACGGCTGGTGGCCGCTGCTCTGGTTCGTGATCAAGGTGCAGCTCCTGCTGTTCTTCTTCATCTGGCTGCGCGGAACGCTCCCGCGGGTCCGCTACGACCAGCTGATGAAGCTCGGCTGGAAGGTCCTCATCCCGGTCTCCGTGGTGTGGCTGATGCTCGTCGCGACCGTGCGGACCCTGCGCAACGAGAACTACGACTTCGCCGACATCGCCCTCTACGTCGGTGGCGGAGTCCTGGCCTTGCTGCTGCTCTCCTTCGTCGCCGACATGTTCCGCGAGAAGTCGAAGGCGGCCGCGGAGCCCGCCGAACAGCCGGCCGGATTCGACCCGATGGCGGGCGGATTCCCCGTCCCGCCGCTGCCCGGACAGGAGTTGCCGCCGGTGCCCAGGCGCCGCTCGCGCCAGGAGCGAGAGCTGATTGTCAGTGGCGGGCCCGATACTCAAAGTGACGGACCGCTGACTGGTTCTACGGATGGAAAGGAGGCGTCCGATGGCTGAGGAACCCAAGGAGACCAAACCCGGTTTCATGAACCCCGTCGCCGGCTTCGGCGTGACCTTCAAGGCCATGTTCAAGAAGCGGCTGACCGAGCAGTACCCGGAGCAGCAGAAGACCACCGCTCCGCGGTTCCACGGACGGCACCAGCTCAACCGCCATCCGGACGGCCTGGAGAAGTGCGTCGGCTGCGAGCTGTGCGCCTGGGCCTGCCCCGCCGACGCCATCTACGTGGAGGGCGCCGACAACACCGACGAGGAGCGCTACTCGCCGGGCGAGCGGTACGGCCGCGTCTACCAGATCAACTACGCCCGCTGCATCCTGTGCGGGCTGTGCATCGAGGCCTGCCCCACGCGCGCGCTGACGATGACCAACGAGTTCGAGCTGGCCGACAGCAGCCGCGCCAACCTCATCTTCACCAAGGAGCAGCTGCTCGCCGGCCTCGAAGAGGGCATGGTCGACTCGCCCCACGCCATCTACCCCGGCACGGACGAGCAGGACTACTACCGGGGGCTGGTCACGGAGGCCGCGCCCGGCACCGTGCCCCAGGTCGCCGTCTCCAAGGGCGAGGTGGTCCAGGAGGCCGACTCCACCTTCGGTGCGGACGAACCGGCGTCGGAGAAGGTGATCGGGCGATGAGCGCACCCCTCCAGCTCGCCGCCGCGGCCACGCTGGCCGCCGACACCTCCACCGGCGAGGCCTTCCAGTTCTGGGTCCTCGGCACCGTCGCCGTGATCGGCGCCCTGTGCACCGTCTTCATGAGGAAGGCCGTGCACAGCGCCCTCTGTCTCGCCGGGACCATGATCATCTTGGCGGTGTTCTACCTCGCCAACGGCGCCTACTTCCTCGGCGTCGTCCAGATCATCGTCTACACCGGCGCGATCATGATGCTGTTCCTGTTCGTGGTGATGCTCGTCGGCGTGACCGCGGCGGACTCCCTCAAGGAGACCATCAGGGGCCAGCGCTGGCTGGCCCTGGTGTGCGGGCTCGGCTTCGGCATCCTGCTCTTCGCCGGCATCGGCAACGCCTCGCTCAAGCAGTTCAACGGCCTCACCCAGGCCAACGCGGGCGGCAACGTGGAGGGCCTCGCGACCCTCATCTTCACCAAGTACGTCTTCGCCTTCGAGATCACCGGCGCCCTGCTGATCACGGCCGCAGTCGGCGCCATGGTGCTCACCCACCGCGAGCGCACCGAACGCGCCCTCACCCAGCGCGAGATGGCCGAGAAGCGCGTCCGCGAGGGCAAGCACGTCCCGCCGCTGCCCGCCCCCGGCGTCTACGCCCGGCACAACGCGGTGGACATCGCGGGCCTGCTGCCCGACGGCACCCCGTCCGAGCTCACGGTCAGCAAGACACTGCGCGAGCGCGGTCAGATCCGTGACGTGTCCGCCGAGGCGCTGAACGACCTCAAGGCGCTGGAGCAGCGCGCCGAGGAACGCCTGGAGCGGACCGAGATCGAACCGGCCACCTTCAAGAGGGAGGCGTCGAAGTGAACCCGGTCAACTACCTCTACCTCGCCGCCCTGTTGTTCACGATCGGCGCCACCGGCGTGCTGATCAGGCGCAACGCCATCGTGGTGTTCATGTGCATCGAGCTCATGCTCAACGCCTGCAACCTCGCGTTCGTCGCCTTCTCCCGGATGCACGGCAACCTCGACGGCCAGATCATCGCCTTCTTCACGATGGTCGTCGCCGCCGCGGAGGTCGTGGTCGGGCTCGCGATCATCGTGTCGCTGTTCCGTTCCCGCCACTCGGCCTCGGTCGACGACGCCAGCCTGATGAAGCTGTAAGGGGTCGCTGAATCGTGGAGAATCTGATCGCGCTGCTGATTGCGGCGCCTCTGCTCGGAGCGGCGGTCCTGCTGACCGGCGGCCGACGGCTGGACGCCGTCGGCCACTGGATCGGCACCATCCTGGCCGGCGCCTCCTTCGTGTTCGGCGCCATCCTCTTCGCCGACCTGCTCGGCAAGGACGCCGAGCACCGCACGCTCATCCAGCACCTGTGGACCTGGATCCCGGTCGAGGGCTTCCAGGCGGACGTCACCTTCCGCCTGGACCAGCTGTCGATGACGTTCGTGCTGCTGATCACCGGCGTCGGCTCACTGATCCACCTGTACTCGATCGGGTACATGGAGCACGACGAGCGGCGCCGCCGCTTCTTCGGCTATCTGAACCTGTTCCTCGCGGCGATGCTGCTGCTCGTCCTCGCCGACAACTACCTGCTGCTGTACGTCGGCTGGGAGGGCGTCGGTCTCGCCTCCTACCTGCTGATCGGCTTCTGGCAGCACAAGCCCAGCGCGGCCACCGCGGCGAAGAAGGCCTTCCTGGTCAACCGCGTCGGCGACATGGGCCTGTCGATCGCGATCATGCTGATGTTCACGACGTTCGGCACCTTCGCCTTCGGCCCGGTCCTCGGCAGCCATGAGAAGCCCGGCCTCGTCGACGGCGCCTCCGAGGCGACGCTCACCGGCATCGCCCTGATGCTGCTGCTCGCCGCCTGCGGCAAGTCCGCCCAGGTGCCGCTGCAGTCCTGGCTCGGGGACGCGATGGAGGGCCCGACCCCGGTCTCGGCCCTCATCCACGCGGCGACCATGGTGACCGCGGGCGTCTACCTGATCGTCCGCTCCGCCAACATCTTCAACCTCGCGCCGGACGCCCAGCTCGTCGTCACCGTCGTCGGCGGTGTCACGCTCCTGTTCGGTGCGATCGTCGGTTGCGCGAAGGACGACATCAAGAAGGCGCTGGCCGGCTCGACCATGTCGCAGATCGGCTACATGGTCCTCGCCGCGGGCCTCGGCCCCATCGGCTACGTCTTCGCGATCATGCACCTGGTGACGCACGGCTTCTTCAAGGCCGGGCTCTTCCTGGGAGCCGGTTCGGTCATGCACGGCATGAACGACGAGGTCGACATGCGGAAGTACGGCGGCCTCAGGAAGTACATGCCGATCACCTTTGTGACGTTCGGCCTCGGCTACCTGGCCATCATCGGCTTCCCGGGCCTGTCCGGCTTCTTCTCCAAGGACAAGATCATCGAGGCGGCCTTCGCCAAGGGCGGCACCGAGGGCTGGATCCTCGGCGCCTGCGCCCTGCTGGGCGCGGCCATCACCGCCTTCTACATGACGCGCGTGATGCTGATGACGTTCTTCGGCGAGGAGCGCTGGAAGAACCAGCCCACCCGCTCCCCGGAGGCACCGAGCGCCGAGCCCGCCGCCGCGCACCACGGTGAGCACGCGGAACCCCACCCGCACGAGTCCCCCAAGTCCATGACGATCCCGATGATCGTGCTGGCCTTCGGATCGGTCTTCGCGGGCGGCTTCTTCAGCATCGGCGACCGCTTCCTGCACTGGCTGGAACCGGTCACCGGGCACAGCGAGGGCGACTCCCCGCTCAGTGCGGCCACGGTCACCGGCGCGACCATGGTGTGCCTGCTGATCGGCGTCGCCATCGCCTGGGCCCAGTACGGCCGCAGGCCCGTCCCGGTCGTCGCCCCGCGCGGGTCGCTGCTCACCCGGGCCGCCCGGCGCGACCTGCTCCAGGACGACTTCAACCACGTCGTCCTGGTCCGCGGCGGAGAGCACCTCACGCGGTCCCTGGTCTACGTCGACCACACCCTGGTCGACGGCGTGGTCAACGGCACGGCGGCCTCGGTCGGCGGCCTCTCCGGACGGATGCGCAAGCTGCAGAACGGCTTCGCGCGGTCGTACGCGGTCTCGATGTTCGGCGGCGCGGCGATCCTCGTCGCCGCGACCCTGCTGATGAGGGCGGTCTGATACCGATGTCCTTTCCTCTGCTGACAGCGACGGCGGTGCTCCCGGCGATCGGGGCCATCGCCACGGCCGCCGTGCCGGCCGCCCGGCGCACCGCCGCGAAATGGCTGGCGCTGCTCGTCTCGATCGCCACCCTCGCCCTCGCGATCGCCGTCCTGGTCCGCTTCGACCCGGACGGCGACCGCTACCAGCTCACCGAATCGCACGCCTGGATCGCGGACTTCGGGGTCCGCTACGAACTGGGCGTGGACGGCATCGGGGTGGCGCTCCTCGCGCTGACCGCCCTGCTGATCCCGTTCATCATCCTGGCGGGCTGGCACGACGCCGACCCGCTGGAGACCGGAAACAAGCGGTGGCGGCCGACGCAGGGCTTCTTCGCCCTGATCCTGGCCGTCGAGGCGATGGTGATCATCTCCTTCGAGGCCACCGACGTCTTCCTCTTCTACATCTTCTTCGAAGCCATGCTGATCCCGATGTACTTCCTCATCGGCGGCTTCGGGGACCGTGCCCACGCGGGCTCGGACGAGAACGCGGCGGCCCAACGCTCGTACGCCGCCGTGAAGTTCCTCCTCTACAACCTGGTCGGCGGTCTGATCATGCTGGCCGCGGTGATCGGCCTCTATGTCGTCGCCGGGAACTTCAGCCTCCAGGAGATCGCCGAAGCGCGGGCCAACGGCTCACTCCACATGGCGACCAACACCGAACGCTGGCTGTTCCTCGGGTTCTTCTTCGCCTTCGCGGTGAAGGCGCCCCTGTGGCCGCTGCACACCTGGCTGCCCAACGCGATGGGGGAGGCCACCGCCCCGGTCGCCGTGCTCATCACGGCGGTCGTCGACAAGGTGGGCACCTTCGCGATGCTCCGCTTCTGCCTCCAGCTCTTCCCGGAGGCCAGCAAGTGGGCGACACCCGCGATCCTCGTCCTGGCGGTGATCAGCATCATCTACGGGGCGCTGCTCGCGGTCGGCCAGCGGGACATCAAGCGGCTGGTGGCCTACGCGTCGATCTCGCACTTCGGCTTCATCATCATGGGCATCTTCGCGATGACCAGCCAGGGCCAGTCCGGCGCGACCCTCTACATGGTCAACCACGGGATCTCGACGGCCGCCCTGATGCTGGTGGCCGGCTTCCTGATCTCGCGGCGCGGCTCGCGGCTCATCGCCGACTACGGCGGTGTCCAGAAGGTCGCCCCGGTGCTCGCCGGCACCTTCCTGATCGGCGGCCTCGCGACCCTGTCCCTGCCGGGACTCGCGCCCTTCGTGAGTGAGTTCCTGGTCCTGGTCGGCACGTTCGCGCGCTACCCGGTGATCGGCATCATCGCGACCTTCGGCATCGTGCTCGCCGCGCTGTACACCCTCGTCCTCTACCAGCGGACGATGACGGGCCCGGTGAAGCCGGAGGTCTCGGCGATGCCGGACCTGCGCGTGCGTGAGCTCGTGGTCGTGGCTCCGCTGGTCGTCCTGCTGATCTTCCTGGGCGTCTATCCGAAGCCCGTCACGGACATCGTGAACCCGGCGGTGAAGTCGACCATGTCCGACGTACACAAGAAGGACCCCAAGCCCGAGGTGGAGGCGGCCAAGTGAGCGCGACAGTCGTCCACAGCCTGTGGACAACCGCGGCCGACCCGATCTCCAAGATCGACGCGCCGAAGATCGAATACGGGCAGTTGTCGCCCACCCTGATCATCCTGGGCGCGGCGATCATCGGAGTGCTGGTCGAGGCCTTCGTCCCGCGCAAGTCCCGTTACTACGCCCAGCTGTTCGTGTCCGTCGTGGCCCTGTGTGCCGCCTTCGCGGCGGTCGTCGCCCTGGCCGCCGACGGATACGCCACCACCAAGGCGGGCATCGCGGCCATGGGCGCGATCGCCGTCGACGGACCGGCGCTGTTCCTCCAGGGCACGATCCTGCTGGCGTCCCTGGTCGGCCTGTTCACCTTCGCCGAGCGCAGGCTCGACCCCGAGACACACGGCAACCGCGTCGACTCGTTCGCCGCGCAGGCCGCCTCGGTGCCGGGCAGCGACAGCGAGAGGGCGGCCGTGAAGGCCGGGTTCACCACCACCGAGGTGTTCCCGCTGCTGCTCTTCGCCGTCGCCGGCATGCTGATCTTCCCGGCCGCCAACGACCTGCTGACGCTGTTCGTGGCCCTGGAGGTCTTCTCGCTCCCGTTGTACCTGCTGTGCGCGCTGGCCCGCCGCAAGCGGCTCATGTCGCAGGAGGCCGCGGTCAAGTACTTCCTGCTCGGCTCGTTCGCCTCCGCGTTCACCCTGTTCGGCATCGCGCTGCTGTACGGCTACGCGGGCTCGGTGTCGTACGGCACGATCGCGCAGGTCGTCGACGGCACGATCAGCACCGTGGACCCGGCGCTCGCCGACACCATGGGCAACGACGCGCTGCTGCTGATCGGCGCGGCGATGATCGTCATGGGCCTGCTGTTCAAGGTGGGTGCGGTGCCGTTCCACATGTGGACCCCGGACGTCTACCAGGGCGCGCCCACCCCGGTCACCGGCTTCATGGCGGCGGCGACCAAGGTGGCCGCCTTCGGCGCGCTGCTCCGGATCCTCTACGTCGTCCTGCCGGGCCTGCGCTGGGACTGGCGGCCGGTCATGTGGGCCGTCGCGATCGTCACCATGCTCGGCGGTGCGATCGTCGCGATCACGCAGACCGACATCAAGCGGCTTCTTGCGTACTCGTCGATCGCGCACGCCGGGTTCATCCTCGCCGGTGTCATCGCGACCACGCCGGACGGGGTGTCGTCGGTCCTCTTCTACCTGGCCGCGTACTCGTTCGTGACGATCGGCGCGTTCGCCGTGGTCACGCTGGTCCGCGACGCCGGTGGGGAGGCGACGCACCTGTCCAAGTGGGCGGGCCTCGGCCGTCGTTCGCCGCTGGTGGCCGCCGTGTTCGCGGTGTTCCTGCTGGCGTTCGCCGGTATCCCGCTGACCTCCGGCTTCGCCGGGAAGTTCGCCGTGTTCAAGGCGGCGGCGGAGGGTGGCGCGGCGCCGCTCGTCGTGGTCGGTGTGATCTCGTCGGCCATCGCCGCGTTCTTCTACATCCGCGTGATCGTGCTGATGTTCTTCAGCGAACCTCGCCCGGAGGGGCCGACGGTCGCCGTGCCGTCGCCGCTGACGATGACGGCGATCGGGGTCGGCGTGGCGGTCACCCTGGTGCTCGGTGTGGCGCCGCAGTACTTCCTGGACCTGGCCAACCAGGCGGGAGTGTTCGTGCGCTGACCCGGGATGCCTGAAACCGTGTTCATGCGGCGGGCCCCGGCTCCCTTCGAGGGAGCCGGGGCCCGCCGCATGCGGTCACAGGTCACAGGTCCAGATCCAGGGCCGGGATCACGTCCTGGGTCAGGTCCGGATACAGGTCAGGATCCGAGTCCTGGCCCGCCGAGCACGTCACATCGGGATGCGTGGGGTTGAAGAGACCGCTGGGGTTCGTCTTGTAGATCCAGGCACGCAGGGTGTAGCCGGAGCCCGCGTCCGCCAGGTCGACCGGCTTCTGGAAGGTCTGACCGAACATCACCGGCGCGGCGGCACCCGACTCGGCCTTCGCGACCCACTCCACCGCGACGAGCCTGCGCCCGTACGGGCCGTCCTCGTAGAGGAGAGCCGCGGGCTTCTCGGGGTCGTTCTGCCCGACGTTCTCCTCGTTGACGTAGCGATAGCCCGAGCCGGGCGCACAGGCCGTCGGGGTGAAACCGTCGGCGACGGCGTACGGCTCGTACGTATACGCGCCGGTGGCCCCGTACGTCTTGGACAGCTCCGTCCAGACGAGCGGGTCCGGGTCGGCTGCCTGTGCGGGGACTGCGGTCAGTGAGAAGGCCGTCGCCGCCGCGACGGTGAGCACTGCCTTCAGGGGCCGAGGGGCCATCGTGGTTCTCCTTGAGCCGCTTGAGCCGCTTGAGCCGCTTGAGCCGCTTGAGCCGCTTGAGGCGCTTGAGGCGGGAGAGACGCGCGGCGAGGAGTCGTCCGTGGGAAGGAGCCGTCCATGGGGAGGAGGGGAGCCTCCCCGGCCCGCCCCAGCAGCATGTCCCGACTTGAACGCGTGCGCCATGTGACATCGGCCGATCGAATGACCACGCAACGTCACCGGCCCGGCCTGTGGATAACTCCGACGCTGTCGGTCCCGGCCCCTATCGTGGAGGCAGTGGTCGAGGGACGACGTACGGGGGACGGGACTATGGGCGGGATGGGCGGTATCAGCGAGATGCCAGGGATCACCGGGACACCGGACGCGAGCGACAGCGAGGCACTGGCCACGCTGCACCGGGTCTTCGGATACGACGCCTTCCGCGGCGAGCAGGAAGAGATCATCGAGCATGTGGTGGCCGGCGGGGACGCGGTCGTCCTCATGCCCACCGGCGCCGGCAAGTCGCTGTGCTACCAGATTCCGTCCCTGGTCAGACCAGGCACGGGCATCGTCGTCTCACCACTCATCGCGCTGATGCAGGACCAGGTG
Organism: Streptomyces sp. SLBN-8D4; assembly: GCF_049739545.1. Classification (NCBI taxonomy): domain Bacteria; kingdom Bacillati; phylum Actinomycetota; class Actinomycetes; order Kitasatosporales; family Streptomycetaceae; genus Streptomyces; species Streptomyces sp. SLBN-8D4. Next base: position 4,150,669 of record NZ_JBMGQC010000001.1, on the reverse strand, counting down.
GACGCGCTCAGGGCGCTCGGCGTGCGTGCAGGGTTCATGAACTCCACGCAGGACTTCGACGAGCGCCGCGTGGTGGAGGCCGAGTTCCTGGCCGGAGAGCTGGACCTGCTCTACCTCGCGCCGGAGCGGCTCCGCCTCGACGCCACGCAGGATCTTCTCTCCCGGGGCAAGATCGCCGTCTTCGCCATCGACGAGGCGCACTGCGTCTCCCAGTGGGGTCACGACTTCCGCCCCGACTACCTGACGCTGTCGGTGCTCGGCCGGCGCTGGCCCGACGTCCCGCGGATCGCGCTCACCGCGACGGCCACCCGTGCCACGCACGAGGAGATCACCCAGCGGCTCGACATGCCGACGGCCCGGCACTTCGTGGCCAGCTTCGACCGGCCCAACATCCAGTACCGGATCATCCCCAAGGCCGACCCCAAGAAGCAGCTGCTCGCGTTCCTACGCGAGGAGCACGCGGGCGACGCGGGCATCGTGTACTGCCTCTCCCGCAAGTCGGTGGACGCCACGGCCGAGTTCCTCTCCCGCAACGGCATCGAGGCGGTCCCGTACCACGCCGGCCTGGACGCGGGCACCCGTGCCGCCCACCAGTCCCGCTTCCTGCGCGAGGACGGCCTGGTCGTGGTGGCGACCATCGCCTTCGGCATGGGCATCGACAAGCCGGACGTCCGCTTCGTGGCCCACCTCGACCTGCCCAAGTCGGTCGAGGGCTACTACCAGGAGACGGGCCGCGCGGGGCGTGACGGACTCCCGTCCACGGCCTGGATGGCCTACGGCCTGGGCGACGTCATACAGCAGCGCAAGATGATCCAGTCGAGCGAGGGCGACGAGGCGTTCCGGCGCCGCGCCGCCGCCCACCTGGACTCGATGCTCGCCCTGTGCGAGACCGCGCAGTGCCGGCGCGGGCAGCTTCTGAAGTACTTCGGCCAGGAGCCGGAGCCCACGGGCTGCGGCAACTGCGACACCTGCCTCACCCCGCCCGAGACCTGGGACGGCACCGTCGCGGCCCAGAAGGTGCTCTCCACGATCGTGCGGCTCCAGCGGGAGCGCGGGCAGAAGTTCGGGGCCGTGCAGATCGTCGACATCCTGCTCGGCAAGCGCACCGGCAAGGTCATCCAGTTCGACCACGACCAGCTGTCGGTGTTCGGCATCGGCGAGGATCTCTCCGAGGGCGAATGGCGAGGTGTCGTACGGCAGCTGCTGGCCCAGGGGCTGCTCGCGGTCGAAGGGGACTACGGCACGCTGGTGCTGACCGAGGCGAGCGGTGGGGTGCTGCGGCGGGAGCGGGAGGTGCCCCTGCGCAAGGAGCCGGAGAAGCCGGCGAGCGCCAAGTCCGCGTCCTCGTCCTCGTCCGGGCGCGGCAAGGCCAAGGCCGCGGTGGCCGAGCTGCCCGAGGCGCTGGTGCCGGCCTTCGAGGCACTGCGGGCCTGGCGCGCCGAACAGGCCCGTGAGCAGGGCGTCCCGGCGTACGTCATCTTCCACGACGCCACACTCAGGGAGATCGTCACGGTGTGGCCCACGTCCGTGACGCAGCTAGGGAGCGTTGGCGGGGTCGGTGAGAAGAAGCTCGCGACATACGGGGAGGGCGTGATCGAGGTGCTCGCCGGGCTGGCCGAGGGCGGTGCGGCCCCGAAGGCATCGAGCCCGGCCGGCGACGCGGGTCCGGGAGCGGACCCTGGAGCTGACCCCGGTGCGGATCACTGGCCCGAGATGGACGCGGATCCGGAGCCCGAGGACGACTGGATATAGCCGCAGCCGGGCTCCGGCGCGGGGCGCGGGGGTTGGACCGCGTCACCTCTCCTCAGGGGCCGGGGTGGCCGCGTCCCCTCACCTCATCTCACAAGGCGCGTGCCGCATACGCCCTGACGTCCGCGTCCGAGTCCGTCGTTGCCGTGGCCAGGGCCGCGCGGGCGTCCTCGGTGCCCGTGTGGCGGGTCAGGGCGAGGACGGCTGCCTTGCGGACGTCGGCGTTCGGGTCGGCGAGGGCCTTGGCGAGGGCGGGGACGGCCACGTCCGGGGCGGCGGCGGACAGCGCCGTCGCGGCACCCGACCGGACCTGCCAGGCGGCGGCCGACAGGGCGGTGACGGCGCGGGCGGCGAGGGGCGCGGGGCAGCCGGTGGTGCCCAGTGCTCCGTAAGCCGCCCCCCGCACCAGGGCGTCGGGGTCCTCGGTGAGGCGGGCCAGGGCGTCGAGGGCGATGTCCAGCGGGCGTTCGGCCCACACCGTCGCCAGTGCCTTGGCGATCGTCACGCGGACCTCGCGGGACGGGTCGGTGGTGGCCGCGTGGGCGAGTTCCTCGGTGGCGTCCACCGAGACGAGGGCGCGGACGGCCTCGATGCGGACCGGGATGTCCGCGTCGGTGAGGGCACTGGCGAAGAGTTGCGTGTCGCCGAGGCGCAGGGCACGCAGGACGTCCAGGGCGGTGGCGCGGACGACCGGGTCGGACTCGGCCAGGGCGGCGGCGAGACCCTCGCGGAGGGCGGGTTCGGGCGGGAGCGTCTCGACGAGTTCGCGCAGGGACGCGGCCGCGGCGGCGCGGACACCGGGGTCGTGGTCGGTGAGGGATTCCGCGAGGACCGGTCCGGTCCCCGGGGGCGTGGTCTCCGTCAGGACGGTGACGGCCGTACGGCGGACGGCGGGATCGGGATCGGACAAGTAGGTCCGTAGGGCGGCGAGTTCGGGTTCCTGCTCGGCGAGCGCGAGGAGGTCGAGCAGACGGGACGAGACGGGGGCTGCCGAGAGCGGGGCGTTCGGCACCGAGCCGCTACCCGGACGGTCGGCCGTGTCGTCCGGGTCGCCCGAGGCACCGGGCTGCCCGCCCGCGACCGGGGCCAGCTCGCGCGCCCCCGCCGTCGCCACCTCCTCGGCGTGCACCTCGCCGATGTGCCGGGAGGGGCCGGCGACCGGGGTGAACTCGTCGATCGGGACCAGATAGGGAGCCACGGGCCGGGCCGTGAACTCCATCGCACCGGAGGGGGACTTGTGCAGATCGAGATGGTGGAACCAGGAGGTGTCGTCGCGATGGGGGTGGTCGAGACGGTCGTGGTAGAGACCCCAGCGGGACTCCGTGCGGGCCAGCGAGGCGCGGGCGGCCATCTCCGCGCAGTCGCGGATGAAGGAGACCTCGGCGCAGCGCATCAGCTCGTGCGGGGTCTGCGCACCCATCGCGGCGATGTCCTCCCGCATCCGTTCGAAGGACTCCAGGGCCAGCGAAAGACGGGCGCCGGACTTCGGCGGGGCCACGTAGTCGTTCACGAAGCGGCGCAGCTTGTACTCGACCTGGGGCTGCGGCGGGCCGTCCGGGTTGCGCAGCGGGCGGTAGATCAGTTCGTGCGCCTCGCGGAGCTGGTCGGGCGGCAACTCCCCTTCGTAGGGCGCGTACTGGGACGCGTCCGCGCCCGCGAGGTCGCCGAAGACGAACGCGCCGATCATGTAGTTGTGCGGGACGCAGGCCAGGTCGCCGGCGGCGTAGAGGCGGGGGACGGTCGTGCGGGCGTGGTCGTCGACGCGGACGCCGGAGGCCGAGTGGCCGCCGCACAGACCGATCTCGGAGATGTGCATCTCGATGTCGTGGGTACGGTAGTCGTGACCGCGGCCCTCGTGGAAAGTCCCGCGGGTGGGCCGTTCCGTGGAGTGCAGGATCGACTCCAGGGACGAGATCGACTCCTCGGGCAGGTGGCTCAGCTTCAGGTACACCGGGCCACGGTCGGAGGCGACCTCCGCCGCGAACTCGGCCATCATCTGGCCGGACCAGTAGTCGGAGTCGACGAAGCGCTCGCCGTGCCGGTTGACCTGGTAGCCGCCGAACGGGTTGGCGACGTACGCGCAGGCGGGGCCGTTGTAGTCCTTGATCAGCGGGTTGATCTGGAAGCACTCGATGCCGGTCAGCTCGGCGCCCGCGTGGTAGGCCATGGCGTAGCCGTCGCCCGCGTTGGTCGGGTTCTCGTAGGTGCCGTACAGGTAGCCGGAGGCGGGCAGGCCCAGGCGGCCGCAGGCGCCGGTCGCCAGGATCACCGCGCCCGCGCGGACCGTGACGAAGGCGCCCGTGCGCGTGTTGAAACCGACCGCTCCCACGGCCCGCCCTTCAGCAGTGAGCACCCGCACCGGCATCACCCGGTTCTCGATGCGGATCCGCTCCCGCATCTCGCGCCGCCGCAGCTGCCGGTACAGGACCTTCTTGACGTCCTTGCCCTCCGGCATCGGCAGCACGTAGGAGCCGGAGCGGTGGACCTGGCGGACCGCGTAGTCGCCGTGCTCGTCCTTCTCGAACTTCACGCCGTACGACTCCAGGCGCTGCACCATGCCGAAGCCGCGGGTGGCGGTCTGGCGGACGGTGGACTGGTCGACGATGCCGTCGTTGGCGCGGGTGATCTCGGCGACGTAGTCGTCGGGTTCGGCGCGGCCGGGGATGACCGCGTTGTTGACGCCGTCCATGCCCATGGCGAGGGCGCCGGAGTGCCGGACGTGGGCCTTCTCCAGCAACAGCACGTTCGCGCCGTGCTCGGCGGCGGTCAGGGCGGCCATGGTGCCGGCGGTGCCGCCGCCGACGACGAGGACGTCACAGCGGATCTCCTCGGCGTCGGTGAGGGCGGGGATCTCCAGAGGCGTGTTCAAGGCGGGGGTGGTCACCGGGGGGCCTTTCAGGTACCGAGCGAGGAGAGGACGTCGCGGCGCAGCGCCACGCGCGCGGGATCGTCGTGCGCAGACCGGTCGCGCGGGCGCGGGACATCGCGCACGGCGGTCAGGCGGCCGCCGCCGAGAAGGGCCACGCGGTCGCCGAGGAAGAGGGCCTCGTCCACGTCGTGGGTGACGAAGACGACCGTGGCGCCCGTGCCCCGGAGCACCTCGACCAGCAGGTCCTGCATGCCGGCGCGGGTCTGGGCGTCGAGGGCGCCGAAGGGTTCGTCCATGAGGACGGCACGGGGTGCGCCCGCGAGGGCACGGGCCAGTTGGGCACGCTGGCGCTGTCCGCCGGAGACGCGGTGCGGCAACTGCCGGGCGTGGTCGGCGAGTCCGACCCGGGCCAGCCAGGACTCGGCCTGCGCGCGGCGTTCGGTGCGCGACAGGCCCTTGATGGCGAGGGGGAGTTCGACGTTGGCGCGCAGGGTGCGCCAGGGCAGGAGGGCGTCCTCCTGGAAGACCAGCGCGCGGTCGGCCGAGGGGCGGGTCAGAGGGCGGGAGTCCTGGGTGACCTGGCCGGAGAGGGGAGCCAGGAGGCCGGCCAGGGTGCGCAGCAGGGTCGACTTGCCGCAGCCGGAGGGGCCGACGACGGTGAGGATCTCACCTGGGGCCACATCGAGTTCCATCGCGTCGAGTACGGGTGCGTCGGGCCGTCCCAGGGCGGTGCCGTGCAGGGCCAGTGCCGCACCGGTGCCGGGGCGGGGACGCCGGTCAGACGAGCTGGTCATGGGGGATGCCCTCCTTCGCCCTGGGGCCGACAGGCACGGCAGCCGGGGTGTCGCGTGCCCGCCTCAGGGTTCGCCCGCCGGCGTACGACGTCCTCGGCAGCCACCGCGTCAACCGCCGCCCCAGCAGCTCCACGGCCGTGGAGGTGAGCCAGCCGAGGACGCCGATGGTGACCATGCCGACGAAGACGCCCGCGTAGTTGACGACGGTGTAGTCCTGCCAGGTGCGGTAGCCGACGCCGTACTGGCCGGAGATCATCTCGGCGGAGATCACACAGATCCACGAGACGCCGATGCCGACCGAGAGGCCGCCGAAGATGCCGGGCAGGGCGCCCGGCAGGACGACCGAGGCGAGGATCCGCCACCGGCCGCCGCCCATGGTGAGCACCGCCTCCTCCCATACGGGGGTCAGCGCGCGGACCGCGTGCCGGGTGGAGACCAGGACGGGGAAGAAGGCGGCGGTGAAGGTGATGAAGACGATGCCCTGCTCGTTGGACGGGAAGAGCAGGATCGCGACGGGAACCAGGGCGATCGCCGGGATCGGGCGGACGACTTCCAGAACCGGGCCGAGGAGGTCCTCGGCGAGGCGGGAGCGCGCGATGAGCACGCCCGTCGCCACCCCGAGCACCGCGGCGAGCAGGAAGCCGGTGAGGATGCGGGTGAGGCTGTCGGTGAGGTCCGTCCAGTAGTCGGGGCCGGACAGCCGGTCGGCGAAGGCGCTCGCCACGTCCGTGACCGTGGGGAACTGCGAGAAGCGCAGCCACAGGTCGATGTCGAGGCTGGTCAGCAACTGCCACACGCCGAGGGCGATCGCCAGGGACGCCACCCTGAGCGCGTACCGGGCGGCCTTCGGCAGGGGCCGGCTCACGACACCCGCTCCAGTGCGTCGGCGTATGTGACGACCCGGGCGCCGCCGTGCGCGGAGACGTACGCCCGCGCGGTCTCCGGGGCGACGAAGGGCAGCAGTTGGTCGCCGTCGGCCACCCAGACCGCCTTGTCGGCGAACCAGAGGGTGCCGGTGGTGGCGTCGGGGACGTAGGCGGCGCGGATGCCGTCCTGGTGCGCGGAGACGTACTTCAGCAACTCCGCAGGCGTCTTGAAGCTCTGTGTCTCGGCGGCGCCCTTGGGCCAGACCTCGCTCGCGGAGGCGGCGGGAGCGGCGGCCAGGCGGGCCGCGTAGCCGGCCCCGAGGGCCTTCCTGACGTACTGGTCGTCGACGAAGGAGTCCACGTCGATGTCACCGGTCAGCTTGGCCGCCTTCAGCACCGAGACGTCCTGCTTCAGCGCGGAGACCAGTTGCGGCTTGACGGCCGGGTCGAAGGTGGCGATGCCGTGGGCGCCGTTGTAGAGGTAGACGACCTCGGCGGGCAGGCCGGTGGCCTTCGCGACCGACTCGGCGGCGGCGACCGGGTGGTCGCCGAGGTAGTCGGTGGCCTCGGCCTGGGCTTTGAGGAACGCCTCCAGGACCGCCGGGCGCTTCTCGGCGAAGTCCTCGCGGGCGGTGACACCGTGGAAGGTGGGGAGGTTCAGCTCGGCACCGTCGTAGAGGGCCTTGGCCTTGCCCTGGTAGGTGAGCAGGCCGGGCCAGGCGACGAACTGCGAGAGCGCGTCCGTACTGCCCGACGTCAGGGCCGAAGCACCCACCGCGGGCTGCTGGTTGAGCTTCTCGATGCCCTTGCCGGGATCGATGCCGGCGCGCTGGAGGGCGCGGACGAGGGTGCCGTCGGCGGCGGAGCCGACGCTGGTGGAGACCTTCTTGCCGCGCAGATCGGAGAGCGAGGCGAGCTTGGAGTCCGGGGAGGTGACGATCGTGTTCAGGCCGCCGCGGAGGTTGTAGCCGGTGACCGAGACGAGGCGGGTGGGCTTGCCGAGCTGCTTGCCGCGGGCCGCGTTGATGAGGAGCGGGAAGTCGCCCATCGAGCCGATGCCGATCTTCCCGGCGGTCATCTGGGCGGTGATGGGGGCGCCGGTGGCGTAGTCCTGCCAGTCGACCTTGTAGGTCCGGCCGTCGTGCAGCGAGTTGAGCTCCTTCTCGAAGTAGCCGAGGGAGCGCAGCAGGGTGCCGGCGGTGACCGTGTTGATGGTCCTGGACTGGTAGCCGACGGTGACGGTGACCGTGGAACCGTCGCCCGCCTGGGCGCTGCCGCAGGCCGTCAGCGGTGCCAGCAACAGCAGGGCGGCGACAACTGGTTTGTGTTTCATGGGAGTTCGGGACCTCTCACCGGAGCAGATAGGGCATGTTGACCGTGACGGCTCCGGTGGGACAGCGGGCCGCGCACGGGCCGCAGTACCAGCACTCGTCGACGTGCATGTAGGCCTTGCCGCTGCTGTTGTCGATGGCCAGGGAGTCCAGCGGGCACATGTCCACGCAGAGCGTGCAGCCGTCGATGCACTTCGACTCGTCGATGGTCACGGGCACGTCGGCCCGCTGGGGCACCAAGGGCATGGCTGTCTCCAGGAAACGGCTCGGAAAGAGGTCAGAGGGAGCGGTGCAGCAGCCCGCTCATGGTGATGCGGTCGCCGCGGAAGCGGATGAACTCCAGGTCGACCGGGCGGCCGTCGGCGAGGTGCGTGAGGCGTTCCAGCATGAGGACGGCCGCGCCGCGCGGGGCCTCCAGCACGGCGGCGGAGTGCGTGTCGGCGTTCACCGCCTCCAGGGTGATCTCGGCGTGGCCGAGGCCCTGTCCGGTGATCGTCTCCAGGAGGCGGAAGACGTCGGTGTTCTCCAGGTCGGCGCCGAGCAGGGCGGTGCCGAGGTCGAGCGGGACGTAGGTGAGGTCGAGGGAGAGGGGGAGGCCGTTCAGGCGGCGCAGGCGTTCGATGTAGAGGACGTCGGCGCCGGGGGTGACCTGGAGGCGCCGGGCCACCGGGTGGGGGGCGGGGGCGGGGCCCATGGTGCGGACCTCGTTGGTGACCGTGCCGTGTTCGCGCAGGGTTTCCGCGAGACCCATCAGACGGTCCAGGCCGTGGGGGTATTTCCGGCCGACGACCACGGTGCCGACGCCGGGGAGGCGGTCGACCAGGCCCTCGGCGCGGAGCAGGTCCAGGGCTTGGCGGACCGTGTTGCGGGAGGCGCGGTAGTCGGCGGCGAGGGTCGTCTCGTGGGGCAGGCTGCCGCTCTCGAAGCCGCCGGTGAGGATTTGGTGGCGCAGGAGATCGGCGAGCTGTCGCGCCTGGTCCGCGCGCAGCCGGCGCCGGGCCCGGGCGGCGACGGTGGTCGCGCCCTGACCGGCGTGGTCCCGGATACGGTCGGTGGCTGGCATGGCTGGAACCATACCGATCAGGTAGGAAAACCTGTGTTGCCAAATTGTTGCGCCACCTGACGGACCAACGGTTTACGGCCTGACCAGCGGTTCCTATGCCTGTGGGGCGAGATGTGCCACCTGACGAGGCAAGAGAGGGTGAGTCGACCTACCCAGGGGCGCGGGGAACTGCGCGACCAGCCCCCACCGGCCCGCAGCCAAAACACAACCCCTCAAGCCAGCGCCGACAACCCCGGCCCAAAAACGATCAACAACGGCAACAACGGCACCAGCGCAGCCGTCGCAGACGTAAGCGCCCGCTGCCTGCGCAGCAACCGCGGCGGCGGCTCCAGCAACCGATCCACCCGCTCACCCAGCAAGCGATGACTGGACGCACACGACAGCACCCCTCGATGCTGGTTCAGCTCGATCAGCGCCAGCGCCGTCGTCAGATGCCCGCACCGCCGCGACGCCGTGTCGTCCGCCGCCAGCTCCACCAGCCGGTGCGTCTGGTCGCAGAAGTGGGCGAACAGCGGTACCCGCGGAAACCCCGTGGCCAGCGCGGTCGACAGGTGGAGCAGCCAGTCGTGGCGGGCCCGCGCGTGGCCGCGCTCGTGGGTGAGGACCGCGTCCAGCTGGTGGTCGGTCAGCCGGTGCAGTGCGCCGGTCGTCACGATCAGCTGCGGCGGATTCCCCGGCATCCACCAGGCGTCCGGGTACTCGTCCTCCAGCACCAGCAGCGGGCCGCGCGTCGCCGCCCCCAGCCCGGCCGGCAGGTCCGGCGCGCGCTCCCGCAGATGCTCACGGGCCAGGCCCCGGCGCCGACGGGCCTCGACCAGTTCACGGGCCAGCATCGCCGTGGTCCACGCGGCACCGGCGGCCAGCAGGAGGGTGGAGGCGACCGCCCAGACCGGCGCGGCCGACAGGTCGTACGCCGCGGTCACGGCCGGCGGCGCCGGGGCGAACACATGGTCGCGGACCGTGTGGAAGACCGCCGCCGCGCCCAGCACCAGCGCGGTCAGGCAGCACAGCAGGACCGTGGCGACCAGGCACTGCCACACCCACAGCCCCACCACCGGTTCCCGTTCGGGCCACGCGGCCCGGGTGAGCGCGCGCGGCACCGGCACGGCGGCCGCGACGGCGACGGTGCTCAGCAGGAGCAGGCAGAGAGTCATGCCACGGGCTCCGGATCCTGATCGGAGACAGGGGAGGTGGGGCGGAGTGGTGAGGCGCTGCTGGGCGGTCGCACGTCGTCCCACGCATGCCGCCCGCCGCCAGTATGCCGTGAGTGGAGGCCCCGCGGCAGGGCTCGAACAGCTCCGGACGCCTCACACGTCCCCTGACGCCTCACACGTCCCCGGACACCACCCGTCCCACCACGTCCCCCAGCCCCACCCGGACCCCGTCCGGACCGGGAGCCCACGCCGACATCGTCACCACGTCCCCGTCCTCCAGGAACGTCCGCTTCCCGTCCGGGAGTTCCAGCGCGTCCCGTCCGTTCCAGGTGAGCTCCAGCAGCGACCCGCGCTCGGCGGCGGAGGGCCCGCTCACCGTCCCCGAGCCGAACAGGTCACCCGTTCTGAGCGAGGCCCCGTTCACCGTCATGTGCGCCAACTGCTGGGCCGCCGTCCAGTACATGGTCGAGAAGGGCGGCTCCGACACCACGTGGCCGTTGATCGCGACGGAGATCCGCAGGTCGTAGCCCCCGGGCTCCACGTCGGAGGCGGAGTCGTCCAGATACGGCAGCAGTTCGTGCGTCCGCTCCGGCGGCACCACCCGCGCCTCCTCCAGCGCGTCCAGCGGGGTGATCCACGCCGACACCGACGTGGCGAAGGACTTGCCGAGGAACGGTCCGAGAGGGACGTACTCCCAGGCCTGGATGTCCCGCGCGGACCAGTCGTTGAGCAGGCACAGTCCGAAGACGTGCTCCCGGAAGTCGCCGAGCCCGACCGGCCGGCCCAGCTCGGACGGCACCCCGACCACGAAGCCGACCTCCGCCTCGATGTCGAGCCGTACGGACGGCCCGAAGACGGGAGCCGCGTCGGCGGGAGCCTTCCGCTGCCCCGAAGGCCGTACGACGTCCGTGCCCGAGACCACCACCGTGCCCGAGCGGCCGTGGTAACCGATCGGCAGGTGCTTCCAGTTGGGGGTCAGCGAGTCCGCCGCGTCCGGGCGGAAGATCTGGCCGACGTTGCGCGCGTGGTTCTCGGAGGCGTAGAAGTCGACGTAGTCCGCGACCTCGAAGGGGAGGTGGAGGTCGACCGACGACAGCGGGTGGAAGAGGCCCGCGATCGCCTCCTGGTGCGCCGGCACCGTCACCCACGCCGTCAGCGCCCGCCGCACGTCCGACCAGGCCGTGCGGCCGGCGGCGAGAAGCGGGCCGAGGGAGGGCCGGGCGAGCAGGGAGACGTAGGGCGAGCCCAGGGCCGCGGCGGCCGCTCCCGCGTCGAGGACGTGGTCGCCGAGCCGGACGCCGACGGTCCGGTCGGCCGAGCCCGAAGGCGAGAAGACGCCGTACGGCAGGTTGTGCGGGCCGAAGGGGTCGCCCTCGGGCAGGTCGAAGGGGGGCATGGGGTGCTGCCTCACTCTCGCGCATGCCGTGCTGACCAGGAGGTCGCGGCACACGTGGCGGTCCGGGTGGTCGGGCCACACGTTACGTCCGAGTCGCCGGTCACGGGAGTGTCTGAAGGGTTGGCGATGTGGCTAAAGAGTTAGCAATGTCCTGTTAAGGGACGGTCGGAGGCTTCCATTCCGGCTTAGCGTCCTTTGCGAGCACGGACGGGGTGGGTGGGGTCGCGTCCGTGGGGGGACGCGTGGGGGGATTGTGGCCAAAAGCGCGAGCAGTGTGCCGTTCAAGGCCGACCGTGACGTACCGGCCTTGATCGTCAAGTTCGGCGACTACCCCCTGCACCACGGGGGAGTCGGCGCGATCCGCAGTCTGGGCCGCCTCGGTGTGCCCATGTACGCCATCACGGAGGACCGATACACACCCGCGGCCGCCTCCCGGTACCTCACCCGCGCCTTCGTCTGGCCGACGACCGGAACCGAGGACCCCGGCCGGCTGGTCGAGGGACTGATCCGGATCGGGCGCCGCATCGGCCGCCCCGCGGTCCTCGTCCCGACCGACGAGGAGGCGGCGGTCCTGATCGCCGAGCACCAGAGCGACCTCTTCGGCCGGTTCCTCTTCCCGCGCGTGGAGCCCGGCCTCACACGCCGGCTGGCCAGCAAGCAGGGCCTGCACGAACTGTGCGTGGAACACGGGATCGCGAGCCCGCAGGCCGCCTTCCCGCAGTCGTACGAGGAGATCGTGGCCTTCGCCGAGACGGCCCGCTTCCCGGTGGTGGCCAAGAACCGCGAGGCGTTCGTACGGCGCCGAAGGCCCGCGGTGGGCGGCACCACGCGCATCGCCACCCGTGAAGGGCTGCTCGCCCTCGCCCGTGACTGGGGCGAGCGGCCCGGGGTGATCCTCCAGGAGTACCTGCCGCGAGAGGAGGCGGAGGACTGGATCGTGCACGCCTACTTCGACGAGAACTCCACCCCGCTGGCCCTGTTCACCGGCGTCAAGGTGCGCTCCTGGCCGCCGCACGCGGGCATGACGGCCAACGCGTACGTCGTCGACAACCCGGAACTCGCGGACCTCGCCGCACGTTTCGTCAAACAGATCGGCTACACCGGCGTCATCGACCTCGACCTGCGCTTCGACCGGCGCGACGGTCAGTACAAACTGCTCGACTTCAACCCCCGCATGGGCGCCCAGTTCCGGCTCTTCGAGAGCGAGTCGGGTGTGGACGTCGTCCGCGCCATGCACCTGGACCTGACCGGGCGGGCCGTTCCGGAGGGGGAACAGCGGGCCGGTCACCGCTATGTCGTGGAGAACATCGACCTGCCCGCCCTGCTCGCCTACCGCCGCAGCGGCTATACGACCCCGCACGCGCCGGCGCGGCCCAGCGGGACCGAACTGGCCTGGTTCGCGGGTGACGACCCGCTGCCGTTCCTGACCATGCTCGGGCGCTTCGTGCGGCCCGGCGCGAAGCATCTCTACCAGCTGTGGCGCACCAACCGCCGCGGTAACACGACCAGTTGAACAGCGACACCACCACGAAGTGACGAAGTGAACGTCCTGGGGAGGGACTTCGTGATCCAACCGGTAGCAGTCATCGGCGCCGGGCCCTTCGGCCTGTCGACCGCGGCCCATCTGCGGGCGCGCGGCATCCCCGTGCGCGTCTTCGGCGACCCCATGGTCAGCTGGCGCGACCACATGCCCGCGGGCATGCTCCTCAAGTCCACCCCGGCCGCCTCCAACCTGGACGCGCCGCAGCCCGGGCACACCCTCGTCGACTACTGCGACGCGGCGGGCATCCGCCGGCTGGTGACCGACGAGGACATCATCCCCGTGGAGACCTTCATCGCCTACGGCCAGTGGTTCCAGCAGAAGCTGGTGCCCGAGCTGGAACAGGTGCGGGTGGTGTCCGTGGACCGCAGCGAGCGGGGCGGCTTCCAGCTCAAGCTCGACTCGGGGGAGTCGTTCACCGCGCGGGCGGTCGTCGTCGCCACCGGTCTCTCCGGGCTCTCCCACCTCCCTCCGGAACTGTCCGCCGCCGCACCCGACGGCCCCGCCCCCACCGGCCCGGTCTCCCACAGCTCCCAGCACCACGACCTCAGCCGGTACTCCGGCAAGGAGCTGATCGTCGTCGGCGCCGGCCAGTCCGCGCTGGAGACGGCCGCCCTCGCGGCGGAGGCGGGCGCCCAGGTCAGGGTGGTCGCACGCGGACGCGGCAGCGTGGACTTCGGCGCCCCGCCGTGGAAGCAGCCGAGGCTGCGCCCGGAGTCGCCCTTCGGCCGCGCCTGGTCGCTGTGGGCCCTGACCTACTACCCGCACCCCTACCGCCGGCTTCCGGCCGGCGCCCGCCACTACCTGGTCCGGCGGGTCCTCGGCCCGCTCGGCGCGTGGTGGCTGCGCGACCGCTTCGAGGGCAAGGTCCAGGTCACCGAGGTGGACCGGATCCTCAAGGCGGACACGGCGGACGGCCGTCCGACCCTGGAGGTCCTCACCCATGGCGGGACCATGGACCGCCTCGACGCCGACCACGTCGTCGCGGCCACCGGCTACCGCGTCGACCTCGCCGCGATGGACTTCCTCGGCCATGAACTGCGCGCCGCCCTCGCGGTCAGCCGGGGCACGCCCAGGCTCGGCGCCGGATACGTCTCCTCCGTGCCGGGCCTGTACTTCACGGGCCTGCCGGCGGCGGCGTCCTACGGCCCGGTGATGCGTTTCGTGTGCGGCACGGAGTTCGCCTCCCCGAGGCTGGCCCGACACCTGGCGGCGGCGCACGGGTAGAGCCTGACGAGGTGCGGCCGTCCGTCAGCAGGCCGGCCGCCGCGTCCGTCCTGCCGGAGCCGGGGTGGGCGTTCCGGAGGGACCTGTCGTAGCCGTGCGGGTGCGGTCCCTGCAGCCGGCCTGTGCGGGGTCGGCCTACTCCACCCGGTGCACGCGGGGTGAGCCCACCGCACCCGCGCGCCCCCCGTGTTCCTACGACCGATACCGCCCCAACGTCCGCAGCCCCGGCAGCGCCCTGTCCTCGAAGTCGAACAACGCCAGGTTCTCCCACGCGTTGCCCGCGGACGCGTCCGCCGGGTCCCAGCCGCTGCCCGCGCGGTAGGTCCACAGGCCCTCCCAGTAGCAGTAGCCGAGGCCCTGCCCGTCGGGGACGCCGGCGGCGAGGTCGGCCACCGCGCGCAGCCAGGCGGCCTGGCCGTCGGGGGTGGCGGGGAAGCCGTCGGTCAGCTGCGAGGGGCTGTTCATGATGTCGTTGACGTCGTCCTCGCTCCCCAGCGTGAACGGGTACGCCGTCTCGGCGATCACGCACGGCTTGCCGTACCGCGCGGTGACGTCGGCCATGTTGGCGGCCGCGTCCGCGATCGGGCCGTGCCAGAACGGGTAGTACGAGAGCCCGATGATGTCGAAGTCGACGCCGTACGACAGCACGTTGTCGAACCACCAGCGGTACAGCCCGTTGTCGCCGCCGTTCGCCAGATGCAGGATCGTGCGGACGCGCGGGGTGGTGTCGCGGGCCGCGCTCAGACCGGCCTTGAGGAAGGCGGTCATGTTGTCGAAGTGCTCCCAGTTGCCCTCGGGCCAGATCAGGCCGCCGTTCAACTCGTTGCCGATCTGCACCAGTTGGGCCGGGGTTCCTTGCCCCCTCAACGCGCCGAGGACGTCGGCCGTGTGGTCGTACACCGCCCTCGCCAGGCCCGCCACGTCCAGGCCCGCCCAGGCGGCCGGCTTGGTCTGGTGCGCGGGGTCGGCCCAGCTGTCGGAGTAGTGGAAGTCGATCCAGATGCCGACCCCGGCCCGCTTGAGGCGGCGGGCGAGCGGCAGGATGTGCGCCTTGTTGTTGTAGCCGTCGGCCGGGTTCACCCACACCTTGAGACGGGCGTGGGTGACACCGGCCTGAGCGATCAGGCGGACCGGTTCCGCGCGGTGGCCGTCGGCGGTGCGGTACACCGCGCCGTGGTCCTCGTTCTTCGGCAGCGAGGAGATGTCCACACCCCGGATATCCAGACAGCCCCGCCGGCCGGCGGCCGGTGCGGCGGTGGCCGGTGCCGCGGCGGCCGGTACGGCCCCCAGCACCGGAACGGCCAGCGCGGCGGCTCCGGCAGCGGTGAGAACACTGCGTCTGCGCATGTCAAAGGGTCCTTTCGCGGACGGTCACGGAGATCCCGGTGGTGCGGTGGCTTCGGCGGCCGGGGGAGGGCCGGCGATACGTCGAGGAGCGGGGTGAGGGGAGCCGGCGAACCGCCGGACGACTCAGAAAACCCTCATTTTCTGTGATCGTGCACAGCTCCCCTCACCCCTGTCCTGGGCGAGCAACAAGTAGGTAACCCCACGCACCCGCCATTGACAAGGGGCCGAAACAATTCTCTACTGTGCACGATCACAGAGCCGCGCGGCCCTCGCGCACAGCCTCTCGGTCACGTCCGCAGAACCTCCCCCCACGGCGGTTGCCGCGAACGCGCGACGTCTCGAGACCGGCTGGTTCCATGTCAGGGGAGATGTAGATGTCGATCAACCGCCGCCAGATCAGCAGGCGCACCATCCTTGCCGGGGCCGCAGCCCTCGGCCTCACCGGCACCCTCGCCGCCTGCGGCGGTTCCGACGACGACTCCGGCGACAGCGACAGCGGGCCCGTCAAGCTGACCTACTGGTCGTGGGCGCCGAACATGGAGAAGGTCGCCGCGATCTGGAACAAGAAGAACCCGGACATCACGGTCACCGTGTCCAAGCAGGCCAGCGGCGGCGAGATCGTCTCCAAGCTGATCACCGCGAAGAAGGCCGGCAACGCCCCCGACCTCATCCAGGTCGAGTACCAGTCGCTGCCGACCCTGGTCTCCAACGACGTCCTGGCCGACATCACCAAGTACGCCGGTGACACCAAGTCCCAGTTCGCCGAGGGCCTGTGGGGCATGGTCACCCTCGGCACGGACGCGCTCTACGCGATCCCGCAGGACGCCGGGCCGCTGATGTTCTACTACCGCGAGGACCTCTTCAAGAAGCACGGCCTCACCGTCCCGAAGACCTGGACGGAGTTCGCCGAGACCGCCCGCGCCGCCAAGAAGGCCGTCCCGGACGCCTACTTGACCACGTTCTCCGCCAACGACCCCGGCCTGTTCGCGGGCCTTTCCCAGCAGGCCGGCGGCAAGTGGTGGACCGTCGACCCGTCCGGCAAGTGGACCGTCGGCATCGACGACGCGGCCACCAAGCAGGTCGCCGAGTTCTGGGGCGGGCTCGTGCAGGAGGGCGTCATCGACAACCAGCCGATGTACACCCCGGCCTGGAACAACGCCCTCAACAAGGGCACCCACCTCGCGTGGGTCTCCGCCGTCTGGGCGCCCGGGGTGCTGGTCTCCTCCGCGCCCGACACCAAGGGCAAGTGGCGCATGGCCCCGCTGCCGCAGTGGAAGTCCGGCGAGAACGTCACCGGCAGCTGGGGCGGTTCCTCCACCGGCGTCTCCACCGACTCCAAGCACGCCGAGGCCGCCGCGAAGTTCGCCACCTGGCTGAACACCGACCCGGAGGCGCTGGCCGCCCTGGTCAAGGAGGTCGCGATCTACCCGGCCGCCACGAAGGGCCAGTCCGGGGACGTCCTGACCACGCCGGAGTTCTTCTCGAACCAGGCGGACTTCTACACGACGGCCGGTGAGATCGCCGCGACCACCGCCGCCGCGGCCTGGGGCCCCAACGTCAACACGGCCTACACCACCTTCCAGGACGCCTTCGGCAAGGCCAGCAAGGCGAAGAAGGAGACCCAGTTCGACTCCGCCCTCGCCACCATGCAGTCGAAGACCTTCGGCGACATGAAGAAGCAGGGCTTCGAGGTGACCGAGGCATGACCAGCGCTCCGCTCAAGGGCGCCGACCTCACCGATGTCGCGCCCTTGGCGGACGGCACCGGCACCGCCCAGTCCGTCCGCCCCAGCCGCCCCCGCCGCCGTGGCCGCAGCGCACCGTACTGGTTCCTGGTGCCCACCCTCACCCTCTTCGCCGCCTTCACCGTCGTGCCCATCGGGTACGCGATCTGGCTGAGCCTGCACAAGGTCCGGGTCAAGGGCATCGGACTCGGCAAGGGCGCCCGCGAGCAGGTGTGGAACGGCCTCGGCAACTACACCGACGTCCTCAAGGACTCCGAGTTCGGCCACAGTGTGCTGCGGGCCGTCGGATACGGCCTCATCGTCATCCCGACCATGCTCGGCCTCGCGCTGCTGTTCGCGCTGATGCTGGACACGCCCAAGGCGCGCAGCGCGCCCTTCGCCCGGTTGATGATCTTCCTGCCGTACGCGGTCCCCGGCATCATCGCCGCCCTCATGTGGGGCTTCCTGTACCTGCCGGACGTCAGCCCCTTCTACTACCTGCTGGACAGGTTCGGCCTCCCGCAGCCCGACCTGTTCGACGGCGGCAACCTCTACCTCTCCTTCGCGAACATCGCGGTCTGGGGCGGCACCGGCTTCAACATGATCGTCATCTACACCGCCCTCAGGGCGATCCCGCCGGACATCTACGAGGCGGCCCGGATCGACGGCGCGACCGACCTGGGCATCGCCCTGAAGATCAAGATCCCGATCGTGATGCCCTCCCTGGTGCTCACCTTCTTCTTCTCGGTGATCGCCACCCTCCAGGTCTTCACCGAGCCGATGGCCCTCAAGCCGCTCACCAACGGCCTGCCCAGCTCGTGGAGCCCCCTGATGGCCATCTACGACAAGGCCTTTCTCCAGTCCGACATCTACGGCGCCTCCGCCACCGCGGTCGTCCTGGCCCTGGCCACGTTCGTCCTGTCCTTCACCCTGCTGCGCATCTCCGACCGCTACACCCGGGAGGACCGGGCATGACCCCCCTCACCCTCACCGCCGACACCACCACGAAGGCGCGCCGCACCGCCTGGGTGCCCACCCTCGTGCTGATCCTCGGCGCGCTGTACTGCCTGATCCCCATCGCCTGGGTGGTCGTCGCGGCGACCAAGGACCGGTCGGAGCTCTTCTCCACCTTCACCTTCGCCCCCGGCAGCGGCTTCTTCCGGAACCTCAGCGACCTGACCGCCTACCGGGACGGCATCTTCTGGCGGTGGATGGCCAACTCGGCCTTCTACGCCGGTCTGGGCGCCCTGCTCTCCGCCGCGGTCTCCGCCGCCGGCGGCTACGCGCTCGGCCGCTACAGCTTCCGCGGCCGTGAGGCCGTCTTCAAGATGATCCTGGCCGGCGTCCTGGTGCCGTCCATCGTGCTGGCCGTACCGCAGTACCTGCTGCTGTCGAAGCTCGGCATGGCCGACTCGTACGGGGCGATGCTGCTGCCGTCGATCCTGTCGCCGTACGGCGTCTACCTGGTCCGCATCTACGCGGCCGCGTCCGTGCCCGCCGAACTCATGGAGGCCGCCCGCATGGACGGCGCGAGCGAGTGGCGGATCTTCGCGCGGATCGCCGTACCGATGATGATGCCGGGCCTGATCACGGTGTTCCTCTTCCAGTTCGTCGGCATCTGGAACAACTTCCTGCTGCCCTACGTCATGCTGGCCGACGACGAGAAGTTCCCGATCACCCTCGGCCTGTACACGCTGCTCGCCCAGGGCGCCTCGCAGCCGGCCCTGTACACCCTGGTCATCACCGGGTGTCTGCTGGCGATCGTCCCGCTGATCGGGCTCTTCCTGGTGATCCAGCGGTTCTGGTCCCTGGACCTGATGAGCGGCTCGGTCAAGGCCTGAGGCCCCGGGCTCCCCTTCACGAACGTCTCCGAACGAGGAACATGACCACCAGCGCGAACGGACGCCGCAAGCCACCGACCATCCACGACGTGGCCCGGGAGGCGGGCGTCTCGCGGGGCACCGTCTCCCGCTTCCTGAACGGCGGCCACTACGTCTCGCCCGCCGCCCGGCGGGCGGTCGAGGCCGCCGTCAGGAAGACCGGGTACGTGGTCAACCGGCATGCCCGCAGCCTCAGTACCGGCCGGTCGGACTCGGTGGCGTTCCTGCTGACCGAGCCGCAGGAGAAGTTCTTCGAGGACCCCAACTTCAACGTCCTGCTGCGGGGTTGCACCGAGCGGCTCGCCCAGCACGACATCCCGTTGCTGCTGATGCTCGCCGAGAGCGACGACGACCGGCGCCGGCTGACCCGGTACATCACCTCGGGCCACGTCGACGGGGTGCTGCTGCTCTCCAACCACAGCGGTGACCCGGTCGCGGCCGAACTGCACGACGCCGGGATCCCGTTGGTGGTCTGCGGCAAGCCGATCGGGCGGGGGACCAAGGTGAGTTACGTGGCCGCCGCCGACCGGGAGGGCGCGCAGGACATGGTCCGCCATCTCCTCGCCGGCGGCCGTCGCCGCGTCGGCATGGTCACCGGGCCGCTGGACATGCCGGGCGGTCCCGACCGGCTGGCCGGCTACCGGGACATGCTCGCCGAGGCGGGCCTGCCCTACGACCCGGGGCTCGTCGTCGAGGGCGACTTCCGGCGCAGCGGCGGCGAACGGGCGGCCCGCCGTCTGCTGGCCCAGGCCCCGGACATGGACGCGGTGTTCGTCGCCTCGGACCTCATGGCCCTGGGCGTGGTGGGCGTCCTTCAGCAGGCCGGGCGTTCGGTCCCCGATGACATCGCTGTCGGCGGCTTCGACGACTCCCCGGCGGCCACCGCCATCGCCCCCGCCCTCACCACCATGCGCCAGCCCTTCGACCGCATCAGCGCCGAGATGGTCCGCATGCTCCTCGCCCAGATCGCGGGCGAGGACACGGCCGGAGTGATCCTCCCGACGGAACTGGTGGTCCGGGACTCGGCGTAGCGCTCCGCGGGCAGCCCGATGTGCGGGTGGAGCAGCATGAGACAGCCCGGGCGCGACCTCCGGGAGCCGGAACTGCCGTCAACGCATGTGAAAGCAGCAGCCGTCCGGTTCGCGTCGAGTCGGAGGGGCCAACCATCCGTATTCTCTGATCATGGCCGCCTCTTCCGCATATTCACTGATCGCCACTGACCTGGACGGAACGCTGCTGCGGACCGACGACACCCTCTCCGACCGGTCGTTGGCCGCGCTCGCACGGGTGGCCGCGGGTGGGGCCCGGCATCTCGTCGTGACGGGCCGGCCGGCGCCCAGAGTGCGGCCGCTGCTCGACGACCTCGGCAGTACGGGGCTCGCGGTGTGCGGACAGGGCGCGCAGGTGTACGACGCCGGCGCGGACCGTCTGCTCTGGTCGGTGACCCTGGACCGGGAGCTGGCCGAGACCGCGCTGGGCAAGATCGAGGCCGAGGTCGGGCAGGTGTACGCGGCCGTGGACCAGGACGGAGTCGACGGACTCACACTCATCGAACCGGGCTATCTGATGCCCCATCCGACCCTGCCCGCCGTACGGGTCGGCCGACGCGACGACCTGTGGTGCGAGCCGATCAGCAAGGTGCTGCTGCGCCACCCCTACCTGTCCGACGACGAGTTGGCGGTCACGGCGCGGTCGGTGGTGGGCTCGCTGGCGACGGTCACCATGTCGGGCCCCGGGACCGTCGAACTCCAGCCATGCGGCATCACCAAGGCGACCGGCCTCGCGCTGGCCGCCGAACACCTGGGACTCGGGCCCGAGGTGACGATCGCCTTCGGGGACATGCCCAACGACATCCCGATGTTCGACTGGGCGGCCCGCGGTGTGGCGATGGCCAACGCCCACCCCGAACTCAAGGCCGTGGCCGACGAGGTGACCCTGTCGAACGAGGACGACGGCATCGCCGTCGTCCTCGAAAAACTGTTCAGCCAGGCGTAGTTCCTAGTACGCGCCAAACACGTTGTCGATGGACCCGTACCGCTGCGCCGCGTAGTTGCAGGCCGCGGTGATGTTCGCGACCGGGTCGTACGGGTCCCACGAGGTGTTGGCCACGTGGTACGCGTTGAAGGTCGGGTCGATCACCTGGAGCAGGCCCTTGGAGGGCGTGCCGGCGGCCGCGTTGGAGTCCCAGAGGTTGATGGCGTAGGGGTTGCCGGAGGACTCACGGATGACGTTGCGGTAGATGCCGTCGTAGGAGCCGGGGATGCCGTGCTCCGCCATGACGGCGAGGGAGGCCCGGATCCAGCCGTCGAGGGTGTTGGAGTAGCCGAGTGTGGTCGCGGTCTGCACGGTCGGGGTGGCCGCGGACGCGCTGGTCGCGCCGACGAGCGGGAGCGCGAGGACGGCGACACCGGTACCGGCGACGGCGAGCCTGCGGACGAGACGGCTGGTACGGGGACGGCGGTGCTGAGCGGCAGCGGGCATGGCGAAGTTCCTCTCCGTCGCCTGCGAGGTGAGCTGTCGGGTTCGGGCGGGAGCTGCCCGGCCACGCTTGCGAAAAGCGCGACTTCACCCCAAGCCGTACCGGTATGTCCGAAGACATCCGGCCCGGCGGCTTACCTGGTTCCCCCGCTCCTGCCGTGGTTCTCGGTGGGTGTAGCGGGCGGTGGCAGGATTCGGCGGCCGCCCGACAGGCCGGGAACGTATGCGAGAGCACATGTCCGGAACAAGTGGCGAATTCACATGCGATGCCTATTGACCTTGGTAAGAGGCATTTGGGGCACTTGATCCTTTGCGTTCGCCAAGCCTCAACTCGCGCACGGTAAAAGGCGGATCGATAGATTCCGGATGTCCGCCGATCCGTCCGCCCGAGTGGGTCAAGTCACAGCCGAGCACAAGAAGGGTAAAACGGTCAGGAATGCCCAACTCGTGTTCAACCGGCCGTGCGTGGGATCCGCTTCTCCCATGTCCGGTGGAAGACCACCTCGTCGCCGGCGGTGCACACGACCTCGTCCGAGGTGTGGAAGTCCGTCCCGTCGCAGGTGATCTCCGAGCGGGTGCGGACGGTGGTGTCCCAGGCGAGCTCGGGGCGGTGCAGCCGGATCGTCCAGTCCGAGCGGGTGCGGGCGGACAGAGGGTCCTGCTCGTCGATCGTGTACGTCTCCAGCGCGTCCTCGGTGATCTCCAGCCCGTCGGGGTACACGCGCGTGCCGCCGTACCGGGGGTCGACCTCCAGACGCCACTCACCCTTGGCCACGTCACGGACGACCAGGCGCTCGGGGCGGGGTTCGTCCAGGGTGGCGGGGCTCCATCCGTCAGCGGCTGCACCGCGGGTGACCCCGAGCGGCGCCGACTGCTCCGGTTCCTCGAAGGCGATGTCCGAGGCCGATTCCCGCGCGCGTACCGGCAGTTCGAGGAAGCTGCCCGCCGGCTCCAGGGTGAATCCGGCCTGCGAACCGGGCTGCGGCCAGATCCACGGCCAGTACGCGGAGGAGACGGCGAGCCGGATGCGGTGACCGGGCGGGAAGGCATGCCCGATGCCGTTCAGCTCGAAGGCCACCTCCTGTGTGGCCCCTGGCTCCCAGGGCACTACCCGGTCCCGTCCATGGCGGGCCGAGAGGTTCAGCACCCCTCGCGTGACGAGCGTCGACGACCCGTCCGGGGCGACATCGCAGAGCCGCGCGGCGATCTGCCCGCGCGACACCTCCGAGGTCACCCTGAGCCGCACCCGCGGCCGCCCGAGGACCCACGTCTCCTCGCCCGTCGCGAACTCGAAACAGGCCGAACGGGCGTCCTCCTCCCGCTGGTCCGGCGGCAGGTCGGCGTCGTTGCCGAGAGGGCGGAAACGGCCGGCGTCCACGCCCGTGTGCTGCGGGGAACGGACCAGGACGGGGGCGCCCTGAAGGCCGTACGCCACCGTCGTCACGTGGGGGGAGGGCCAGGCCGGCTCGCCGACCCAGCGGCCGGGCAGGGTGTCGAGGACGGTGGCCGGGGGGTGGGAGTCGCTGACGTAGGCCCTCAGGAGGGGTTCCCGCATGACGCCGGTGTCGATGCCCTTGAGGTGCTGGTCCCACCAGCGAAGGGTCTCCTGGAGGAAGCCGATCGCCGGGCCGGGCGCCCGGCCGCGGTCCGGGTACTGGTGGGACCAGGGGCCGACGATCCCCCGTACCCGGTCGGCCGGCAGGTGCTCGACGAGCCGCAGGACCGTGTCGCGGTACGGGTCGTGCCAGCCGCCGACCGCGAGGACGGCCGCGCCGATCGCGTCGTGGTCGTCGGCCTCGGCCTCGGCCTCGCGGACGCTGCCGTGGCGCCAGTAGTCGTCGCGGGTCTGGTGGTCGAGCCAGGTGTGGACGAACGGTTCGACCGCGTCGAGGCGTGCGCGCCACATCTCCCGCCAGGCGTCGCCGACATGGAGGGGATCCGGCGGCCGGGAGACGAAGGCCAGCATCGTCGCCGCCCACGCGTGCATGTCGACCGCGAGGACGGAACCTCCCCTGTAGTGCACGTCGTTGTCGTAGCGGTCGTCGGTGCAGCAGACGGTGACGACCGCCTTGAGCGGCTCGGGTGCCAGGGCCGCGATCCGGAGGGAGTCGAAGCCGCCCCAGGAGATGCCGAACATGCCGACCCGGCCGTCGCACCAGGGCTGCGCGGCCAGCCAGTCGACGACCTCGACCCCGTCGGCGAGTTCGGCCGCCGAGTACGCGTCACCCGGCAGGCCCTCGCTGTTGCCGTGCCCGCGCACCTCGACCCGGACCGAGGCGTAACCGTGGCCCGCGTACCAGGGGTGGCGCTGCCCGTCACGGGGCGCGGTCCGGTCGGTGAGGCGGTACGGCAGGTATTCGAGGATCGCGGGTACCGGTTCCTGGGTGAGGGGTCGCCACACGCGTGCGTACAGGAGCGTCCCGTCCGGGAGCGGGATGCGGACGTCGTCGTGCACCGTCTCGTACGGGAAGGACGTACGGATGCGCATCGGTACTTCCCTACAAATCGATTGATATCCATTCTTTTCAGGTGATCAAAAACATACCGGTCGTGATCCGATACCGCCTGGCATGGACGGGGCGGGCGCTATCGGTGATCCAAAGGTGACCGGATACGCTGACTTGAGTGATGGCAGCGACCTATCGACATTCCGCGTAACCGCCAGTGGACACCAGCAGACAGGAGACCCCTCGTGACCGTCGTCGGGCCGTTCGGGCTGAGCGTGCGGGACCAGGCTCTGGAAGCCGATGTCCAGGCCGGAATGACGGCTGTCGAGGAGGGACTGCTCGAAGCCACCAAGAGTGAGGTCCCCTTCATCACGGAGGCCGCCCAGCATCTGGTGCGGGCGGGTGGAAAGCGCTTCCGGCCGTTGCTCGTGATGCTCGCCGCCCAGTTCGGCGACCCCTATGCGCCGGGCGTGGTGCCGTCGGCCGTGGTGGTGGAGCTGACCCACCTCGCGACGCTGTACCACGACGACGTCATGGACGAGGCCGAGGTCCGGCGGGGCGTCGACAGCGCCAACACCCGCTGGGGCAATTCGGTGGCCGTGCTGACCGGTGACTTCCTGTTCGCCCGGGCCTCGCACATCCTGGCCGACCTCGGGCCCGAGGCGGTCCGGGTGCAGTCCGAGGCGTTCGAGCGCCTGGTCACCGGCCAGATCCTGGAGACGGCAGGTCCCCAGGACGGCCGCGACCCGGTCGAGCACTACCTCGACGTGCTCGGCGGCAAGACGGGCTCGCTTGTCGCGGTCTCGTGCCGCTTCGGGGCGATGATGTCCGGTGCCGACGAGAGGGTCGTGGACGTCCTGACCCAGTACGGCGAGCGCCTCGGCGTCGCCTTCCAGCTCGCCGACGACGTCCTGGACATCGCCTCCGACTCCCACGAGTCCGGCAAGACGCCGGGCACCGATCTGCGCGAGGGCATCCCCACGATGCCGGTCCTGCGGCTGCGGGAGCGCGCCGCCCGGCTCGGCCTGGCCGAGGACATCGCCCTGTGCGAGCTCCTCGACTCCGACCTCACGGACGACGACCGGCACGCGGAGGCACTGGCGGCCCTGCGCACCCATCCCGCGCTGGAACAGGCCCGCCGGGACACCGTGCGCTACGCGGAGGACGCGCGCGCGGCCCTGGCCCCGCTGCGGGAGTGCGGCGCGCGGGCGGCGCTGATGGAGCTGTGCGACGCGGTGGTCCACCGGGCGGGCTAGATCCGGACGGGCAGGCCCGGCCGGGCCCGAGCGGCGACGCCCCCTACGGGTTGTAGGGGGCGTCGGCATGTCGTGTCATACCCCAGGTGTACGTGGAGTTGGCCCCGAGGGCTGACGCATGCTCATGGCCGATTTGGTCAGATGGACATCACGGAAAACACCACTCCTCACCGATTCGGGTGA
The DNA here is from genome assembly GCF_049739545.1 of Streptomyces sp. SLBN-8D4. Classification (NCBI taxonomy): domain Bacteria; kingdom Bacillati; phylum Actinomycetota; class Actinomycetes; order Kitasatosporales; family Streptomycetaceae; genus Streptomyces; species Streptomyces sp. SLBN-8D4. Next base: position 4,125,366 of record NZ_JBMGQC010000001.1, on the reverse strand, counting down.
GAATGGCGGCTACAGGTGGACGCACGGGAGTTGACAGCCGCCGCCGACGACGGAGGTAAGGCACACATGGCACCGTACGAATCCGACGACAGCGTGACCGCCGCGGACGCCGAAGAGCTGCGTTCCGCGCGTCGGCGCAAGGCCGCGCGGTACGTCGTGCCGGCCACGGTGGTGGGGATCGCGGCGGCGACCATCGGGCTCGTCCCGGCGCTCGCCGACTCCGGCGACCCCGACCTGCCGAAGATCAGCGCACAGGAACTCATCGAGAAGATCGCCGCGTCGGACGTGCAGCAGCTGTCCGGCACCGTGAAGATCACCACGGATCTCGGTCTGCCGGACCTCGGCGGCCTGGAGAGCTCGCTCGGCTCCGCCGCCGGACCCTCCGGATCGGGCGACTCGTCCGCCGATCCGACCACCAAGCTCACCGAACTCGCCTCCGGCACGCACACACTGCGCGTCGCGGCGGACGGCGAGGACAGGCAGAAGGTCTCGCTGCTGGAGAACGCGGCCGAGTACAGCCTCATCCACAACGGCAAGGACGTCTGGGGCTACGACAGCAAGTCCAACTCCGTCTTCCACACCACGGCCTCCGAGAGCGACGGGAAGAAGAAGGAAGAGCTCCCGGCCACGCCCAAGGACCTCGCCCAGGACGCCCTCAAGGCCGCCGACAAGACCACGTCGGTGACGGTGGAGGGCACCGCGCAGGTCGCGGGCCGGGACGCCTACCGCCTGGTCATCAAGCCCAAGGACGAAGGCTCCACGGTCGGTCAGATCACCGTGGCCGTGGACTCGAAGACCGGTCTGCCGCTGAAGTTCACGCTGACACCGGCCAGCGGCGGTTCCGCCGTCGTGGACGCCGGCTTCACCCAGGTCAGCTTCGCGAAGCCGGCCGCCTCCACCTTCGACTTCACCCCGCCGAAGGGCGCGAAGGTCGAGGAGGGGGACGCGCCCGAGGCATCCGGGCACGCGGAGCACCCAGGCAAGGGTCCCTCCAAGGACCTCGGCAAGGGCGCCGCCGACGAGTTCGGCAAGAACGGCCCCGAGGGCCTGAACGTCATCGGGGACGGCTGGGACTCCATCGCCACCTTCGACACCGGCGGCCAGGGCGTCCCGTCCGGCTCCGAGGTCGGCGGTGACATGGGCGGCTTCCTGGACTCGCTCGGCGACAAGGTCTCCGGCGGCTTCGGGAAGGGCACCGTCTTCAAGACCCGCCTGATCAACGCCCTGATCACCGACGACGGCAAGGTCTACGTCGGCGCGGTCACCAAGGACGCGCTGGTGAAGGCGGCCGACGCGGCGAAGTAGTCCCGAGCGGGCACGACGAATCGAGGGAGCCGATGGACCAGCCGTCCGCCACGGAACCGGACCCGGAGGGGTCGGGCGACGGCGCAGGCGGTGACGCGGGCGGGGACGAGAGCGGGGACGAAAGCGTCATCCGCACCCGTGCCCTCACCAAGCGCTACCGCGGCGGACAGCTCGCCGTGGACGGTCTCGACCTGACCGTCCCGGCGGGCAGCGTCTTCGGCTTCCTCGGCCCGAACGGCTCCGGCAAGACCACCACCATCCGCATGCTGATGGGCCTCATCGAACCGACCTCCGGCACCGCGCGCGTCCTGGGCCGCCCCATGCCGCGCGCGGCCCGGACCGTACTCCCGCACGTCGGCGCGCTCATCGAGGGTCCGGCCCTCTACGGTTTCCTCTCCGGCCGCGACAACCTCGTCCGCTACGACGCCGCGGACCCGACCGCCGACCCCCGCACCCGGAACACGCGCGTGGCGGCCGCCCTGGACCGGGTGGGCCTGTCGGCCGCCGCCGGCAAGAAGGCGAAGGCGTACTCGCTGGGCATGAAACAGCGCCTCGGCCTGGCCGCGGCCCTCCTCCAGCCCCGCAGACTCCTGGTCCTGGACGAACCGACCAACGGCCTGGACCCGCAGGGCATGCGCGAGATCCGCTCCCTGGTGAGGGAGCTGGCCTCGGACGGCACGACCGTCTTCCTCTCCTCCCACCTCCTCGACGAGATCGAACAGGTCTGCACCCACGCGGCGGTGATGGCCCAGGGCCGATTGATCACCCAGGGGTTGGTGGCGGACCTGGCCGCGGGGACGAGGGGCAGGCTGGTGGTGACGACTCCGGACCCGGCGGATGCGGCGAGGGTGCTGAAGGAGCAAGGGGCCGGCGATGTGGTCGTGGCCGAGGACCGGGTCACCTCCGACCCACCCGACGGTGAACTGGCGGACATCAACATGGCGTTGGTGACGGCGGGGGTGAGGGTGCGTGGCTTCGGAGTGGAGAGGGCCTCTCTGGAGGACGCTTTCGTGGCCCTGACAGGGGAGGGCTTCGATGTCGCAGGCTGACGTGACGGGGCGCGGGGCTGTTTCGGATGTGCGGCCACCGCCGCGCGGGCGCGACCAGCCCCCACGACCCGCAAGCCGCCGTACGACCTTCTACGGCACCCTCTTCCGCAACGAACTCCACACCACCTTCCGCCGCTGGCGCACCCTGGCCCTGCTCGCCGTCCTCGCGGCGGTCCCGGTCCTCGTGGGCATCGCGGTCAAGATCGAAACCGATGACGGCTCCTCGACCGCCGGCGGCGGTGGCGGCCCCGCCTTCATCTCCCAGATCACCAACAACGGCCTCTTCCTGGTCTTCACCGCCCTCGCCGCGACCCTCCCCTTCTTCCTCCCGATGTCCATCGGCGTCATCGCCGGCGACGCGATCGCGGGCGAGGCCAACGCCGGCACCCTCCGCTACCTCCTGGTCGCTCCGGCGGGCCGCACCCGGCTGCTTCTGACCAAGTACGCGACGGTGATGACGTTCTGCCTGGTCGCCACCCTCGTGGTCGCCGTCTCGGCGCTGACGGTGGGGGCGGTCCTCTTCCCGCTCGGCGACCTGACGACGATCTCCGGCACGCAGATCACCTTCGCGGAAGGGCTGGGCAGAGCCCTGCTGATCGCCCTGGTGGTGGCCGCGTCACTGACCGGCGTGGCGGCCCTGGGCCTGTTCATCTCGACGCTCACCAACAGCGGCATCGCGGCGATGGCCACGACGGTGGGCCTGCTGATCACGGTCCAGATCCTCGACCAGATTCCCCAACTGCACGCGCTCCAGCCGTACTTCTTCTCCCACTACTGGCTGTCCTTCGCCGACCTCATGCGCGAACCGGTCTACTGGGACGATCTGGTGAAGAACCTCGGCCTCCAGGCGCTGTACGCGGCCGTGTTCGGCTCGGCGGCGTGGGCGAGGTTCATGGCGAAGGACATCACGGCGTGAGCTGCTCGTAGGGGAACCGCGCGAGCGGGGCCTCCTGGTCGAAGAAGGTCTTCGCCCGGGCGAGCGCGTCGGTGTCCCGCAGCACGTCACCGGGCTTGCTGCCGTTGCCGAGGAGCACCCCGCCGAAGCGCATTCCCATGTACGCGGCCGAGTTGTTCAGGGTGCCGATCAGCGGGGCGGCGACCTCGAACTCCTCGTGCGCCAGCGCGGTGACACCCCACAGCGTGCGGCCCGCCATGGTCGCCTTGAACTCGACACCCGGCGTGCGCAGCCAGCCCGACCAGTAGTCGAGGTAGCGCTTGACGTGCGCGGAGACCGAGTACCAGTACAGCGGGGAGGCGATCACGATGTCCGTCGCCGCGAGCGTCGCGTCGAAGAGCAGTGCCGTGTGACCGATCGTCGGACGCACGTGGTCCGTGTCGTGCCGCAGATCCTCGAAGTCGGGCAGCGGATGCTCCGCGAGGTCGATCCACTGCTGCTCGACGTCCGGAGGCAGTTGCTCGGCGGCCCGGCGGGCCAGCAGTTCGGTGTTGCCGTCGCTGCGGCTGCTGCCGAGCACGAACAGGAAACGGCGCGTCATGGAGAGCTCCAGGCTGATCGGCGTACGGTAAGTACTCGCACATGCATTATATGTATACGCAAGTAACTGTCCAGGGGGCCGGGGTGCCGTGCCTTGGTGCCTGGTGCCTCAGGCGGACGCCTGTGCCGCCCGTGCCACCTCCAGCAGCAGCGCCTCGCCGCCGTGCCGGGCCACGAGCTGGAGCCCGACCGGGCAGCCGTCGGGGCCTGGGCCCGCCGGGAGGCTGAGTGCCGGGTGCCCGCCGAGGTTGAAGGCCCAGGTGAGAGCGGTGGAGTAGCGCTCACCCGGGCCTTCGTGACCATGCGGCGGGCAGGGGGTCGTGGGCGTCAGCAGCAGATCGGTGTCCGCGAAGATCTCGTCGAGGAGACGGTCGTTGGCGGCCCGGATCCGCTCGGCGTCCCGCAGGTCGGCCCCCGGGGTGCGCAGCGCGAGCCAGGCGGTGGCCGGGTCGTGCAGGCGCGGCGGGGCGTGGGGCCGGACGAGCCGTACGACACCGGCGTCGGCCAGCCGCGCCACCGCCGCGCGGGCGATCCGGACGATCCCGGGGTCGGGGTCGGCGAAGCCGAGATCGGGGGACCAGAGGGCAGGGACGGGGACGGGAAGGGGGGCGGCAAGAGTGTGGGGCGGCTCGGTACCGCGTCCTCCGTCTCCGTCCCCGTCGCTGCCGCGGTTCCCGTCTCCGGAGACCGCGTGCCAGTAGGCGGCCGCGTCACAGGCGTGGCGGACGAGGATGCCGGGGGCGGTGAGGCCGGTACCGGCGCGGCCGTGGCCGGAGTTCGTGGCCTTGAGGCCGATCACCCCGCACCACGCCGCCGGGATCCGTACCGACCCCGCCCCGTCGCTCCCCGTCGCCATCGGGACGAGTCCCGCGGCCACCGCGGCCGCGGAGCCCGCCGAGGACCCACCCGGGGTGCGGTCGGCGCGCCAGGGGTTGACGGTACGGCCGTGGGCGCCGAGCCCCCACGTCTGCCAGGGAGTTCCGGGACCGGGCACGGAGGTCGCGCCGACGGGTACGCACCCGGCCGCGAGGAGCGGTGCCGCACCGCGCAGCCCGTGCCGCCCCTTCACCCCGATCGGCACTCCGGCGAGCGGCGGCCGCTCACCCGCCTCGACGCGGAGATCGATCTCGCGTGCCCGGCGCAGCGCCTCCCCCTCCCACACCTCGGCGAAGGCGCACAGTTCGGGATCCATCCGCCGGATCCGCTCCAGGGCGCGGGCGACGACGTCGACCGCCCGCAGCGAGCGCGAACGGACCGCGGAAGCCAGGTCCACGGCGGAGAGGGACGCGGTCGCCGTCATGGACCGGCGGTGGCCCGGGTGAGCCGGACGAGTGCCTCGGTTCCGCGCGGAGGCTTCCCGTCCAGTTCGCCGAGGCGCCACGCGGGGACCCAGGGCACCCGGTACACGTCGACCGTGGACTCGATCTCCTTGACCTGCCGGGCGAGCGGACGCGGGAGCCGGCCGGGAGCGTCCGCGACGAGCACGACGGCGTCGAGGTCGAGCCCGGCCGGGTGCTCCCCGCGCCGGAAGAGCTCCACGGTGCGGCGGGCGGCGAGCAGCCCGGAGGCGTGCGTACGGGCCACGAGCAGGACGGAGGCGGGGGCACCGGGCCCCGGCCAGTCACGTCCGCTGTCGTGACCGCCGTAGACGGCGGCCAGGGTGGAGACGCCGGCGCCGCCGTGCGTGCCGACCCACGCGAACCGCCTCCCGGTCGGGGCCACCGGCCCGCGGATCCAGATCTCCGGCCCCTGCTGCACGCTCTCCGCCTCTCGCCGCACGTCGGTCCGCATGCCCGCGCCCCGACCCTGTCATCCCACCCGCCCTCCCCCTCCTGGAACAGGCCTGTGACATCACGGTGACGTGAGAACCGGGGGCGAGCGGAGAGACTCGACAGTACGTGCACGACCGTGAGGGATGAGATGTCTCGACTCAGCCGCGACAAGAAGCGGGACCAGCAGCGGGGGACGACCCCGATCGACGTCCGCGTCCCCCTGACGGGTGAGTCCGCGACGGTGGCCGGAACAGCGGTCACCGCCTCACCCGGCGAGGAACTCCACCAGACCGTCCTGACCCACCTCCAGTTCCTCGCCCGCACCAGCGGCCACCCGGTCCACGCCACGATCCACGACGCTCGCATCGGCTACGTGGTCCCCCTGGAAGTCGCGACGGACGGCGCCAGTCGCTTCATCGGGGAGCCGGTGCGGATGGCTCCGCCGGAGGGCGCGGACCGGAACCGGGCCGCCGGGCCGGGAGCCTTCGGGGCGCCGGCGCCCGAGCAGGGAGACCGGCCGTCGCCGTCCGGCGCGGGAGAGCGGCCGGCGGAGCAGTCCTGGCCGCCCGCGGCCTCCGCCCCGCACGAGGGGCCCACGCAGCTCTTGCGGCAACTCGACGAGCCTCCGCGGGACCCGGCCCCCACGTTCCGGCCGAGCGACCTGCCCGAGCCGCACCCGACGGACGCCGACCCGTCCCCGACCCAGGTCCTGCGCCGCCTGCCGGACACCCGCTCCACCGGCCCGGCTCCGGCTCGGGCCCCCGGGACGGTCGTACCCCCGAGGGGCGAGTTCGGCCCGCCCCCCGTGATGGACGCGAGCCCGGCCGCCACCCCGTCCCCGCCGTCCCCGACCGACCTCGCCTACACACCCAGGCCCCTGCCACACACCGGCCCTGTTCCGCAGCCGTCCGACGCCATACCGGCCCCGGCCCCACGATCGACCGCCGACCCCGTTCCCGACCCGCAGCCCCTGCCTCGGCCCCTGCCGACGGCCGGTTTCGCCGCCGTCGAGCCCCAGCCGCTTCCGTCGGCCTCGCCCGCCCCGCGGGCCGCCGCCCCTCTCATCGACCCCGTCCCCCTCCTGGACGATCCCGGTCCCAAGCCGACGCCCGTGCGGGGGTTCGACGCCGTCGCCGAGGCCGTTCTGGGGGAAGGGCTGGTGATCGACGAGGGCGCGGTGCTCGCGGAGCCGGTCGGGCGGATCAGCGAGGCCGTGCGAGAGGGGCGGACGGACGCTGCCGCCGCGTTGGCGGAGCAGGTGGTAGGCGAGGCCTCCGAGACCCTGGGCGCCGAGCATCCCGACGTGCTGCGGGTGCGTGAACTGGCCGCCTACATCGCCTACTTGGGCGGCGAGCCGGTCCAGGCCGCGGAGATCTCCCTCGACCTGGCCGGCATCCACCACCGCGCCGGGGACGCCGAGGCGGCCTATGGCAACGTGCAGAGCGCGGCCACCGCGTGGAAGGCCGTACGGGATCCGCTGCGGGGCCTGGCCCTCGGGCGCGAGCTGCTCACCCTGTGGACGGACCTGGCCGCCGGAGAGGGTCCGGCGGCCGAGGACCCCGACAAGCTGGAGTCGGCCCGCACCCGGATGCTTCGCCTCGCGGAACGCGCCCGGAAGGCCGACCAGTAGCCCGGAGGAGGGCCGTTACCGCGACAGCTCCCACACCGCGTACGCCACCGCGTCGCTGTTGCGGTCCAGGGCCGTGTCGTCGATGTTGGCCGAGGTGTCGCACGAGGAGTGGTAGCAGCGGTCGAAGGCCAGCCCCGAGGTGCCGCCCCACTTGGCCGCCTGCGCCGCCGTCTTGACGTAGTCGGCGCCGCTGAACAGCCCGCCCACCGGCACGCCCGCGTTCTTGAACGGCGCGTGGTCGGAGCGGCCGTCGCCCTCGGTCTCGATCTCGGTCGGGACGCCGAGGCCGGCGTAGAACGCCTTGAAGGTCTTCTCGATGGCAGGGTCGTCGTCGTAGACGAAGTAGCCGGGGTTCGGCGAGCCGATCATGTCGAAGTTGAGATAGCCGCTGATCCGTGAACGGTCCGTGGTGGCCAGGCGGTTGACGTAGTAGCGGGAGCCGACCATGCCCAGCTCCTCCGCGCCCCACCACGCGAACCGCAGGTGCTTGGTGGGGTGGTAGCCGGCCCGGGACACCGCGAGCGCGGTCTCCAGGATCGCCGCGGAACCGGAGCCGTTGTCGTTGATGCCCGCGCCCGCCGTCACGCTGTCGAGATGCGAGCCGGACATGACCACCTGGTTGGTGTCGCCGCCCGGCCAGTCCGCGATCAGGTTGTAGCCGGTGCGGCCGGAGGACGTGAACTGCTGGACGGCCGTGGTGAATCCGGCGGCGTCCAGCTTGGCCTTCACATAGTCGAGGGAGGCCTTGTAGCCCGTGCGGCCGTGCGCGCGGTTGCCGCCGTTGGCGGTGGCGATGGACTGGAGCTGGGTCAGATGCGCCTTCACGTTGGCCACCGGGATGTCCGGGGCCGCGGCCACCACGGGCTGTCCCGCGGGGGCCGCGCCGGCTATGGATCCGCCGGCCAGGAGGGAGACGGTCGCGACGACGGCGGTGGCCGTGACGCGTCCGGGAACCGAGAGCTTCATGTGGGGGGCTCCGAATTCCGTGGGAACCCCTGGAGTCACAGGGATTCCACAGCGAATGGGTGCCTGGATGGTGAAGCTGAGGTTGACTCTCCGTCAAGAGCGGAATCCGGTCAGGGGAGTTCGTATACCGGAGCGCAGGGGGTCACCGGATGGCAGGGGATCAGTGGACGCAGAATTCGTTCCCCTCCGGATCCGCCATGACCACCCACGCCCCCGACGGTTCGCTCACCTCGCGCAGCACTCTCGCCCCGAGCCCCGTCAGCCTCTCCACCTCGGCCGAGCGGCTGCCCTCCCCGGGGTGCAGGTCGAGGTGGAGCCGGTTCTTGACGGTCTTCGGCTCCGGTACGCGCTGGAACAGCAGCCGCCGTCCGAGCCCGGTGCCGCTGTCCTTGTCGTACGGGTCGTCCGGATGCCGTACGGCGACCAGGTCCCGGAAGGCCAGGCGGGCGTGGTACTCGACGACGGCCTCGCGCGGCAGCGTGCCGAGCTCCAGCAGCCGCTGGATCAGGGCGTCGTTGTCCTCGGTCTCGTAGCGCAGTGCGGCGGCCCAGAAGTCGGCCTGGGCATGCGGGTCCTCGGCGTCGATCACGACTTTCCAGTGCACGGGTGTCATACCGTCACTTATAGCGGTGCCCACTGACAGCGGCCCCGCTCACACCGCCTAGGCCGCGCGTCGGTCGTACGCGGTTCGTACTCCGCCCGGGGCGCCCCAGGAACCGTGCGGCTGGTCCTCGGTGCGGACCTCGCCCGCCCTGGTGATTGCGGGCTGTGACGCGGCGGCGCTCGCCCACGGCCTCTTCCTGCCGGTCGGCCGTGGACCGGCCTGCCTGGCGATGTTCCCGACGCTGATCATCGCGGGCACGGCGTTCGCGTCGGCGTACGGCAGGGCCTGGCGGGCGGGCCGCCGCACACGGGGACCCGGTTCGGCTCGGCGACCGGGATCTCGGTCGCGACGGCGGTCTACGGCCTGGCGGCGGGCGAGTCCAGCGGCTCCGGACCCGAGGCCAGGCTCTCCGCCTTCCGTACGGCGCTGACCGTGCCCGTCGTCATGGTGGTGCCGGGCCTGCCGATCTCCCTCCTGAGCGTCCGCGCGGTGCGCAGGGCGTCCCAGGTGAGCAGCGTCAGCGCCAGCCAGACCAGCGCGAACCCGGCCCAGCGCTCGGGCGGCATGGCCTCGCCGAAGTAGAAGATGCCGAGCAGGAACTGGAAGACCGGGGCCAGGTACTGGAGCAGCCCCAGCGTGGACAGCGGCACGCGGATCGCCGCGGCGCCGAAGCAGACCAGGGGGAGCGCGGTGACGATGCCGGTCGAGGCGAGCAGCGCCGCGTGCCCGGGGCCCTCGGAGGCGAAGCTGAGGTCGCCCTGGTGGCCCAGCCACAGCAGATACCCGAGCGCGGGCAGGAACTGGACCGCGGTCTCGGCGGCCAGCGACTCGACCCCGCCCAGGTTCACCTTCTTCTTGACCAGGCCGTACGTGGCGAAGGAGAAGGCGAGGGTGAGGGAGATCCACGGCGGCCGGCCGTACCCGACGGTGAGCACGAGCACCGCGGCGGCGCCGACCCCGACGGCCACCCACTGCACGCGCCGCAGCCGCTCCTTCAGCAGCACCACACCCATGGCGATGGTGACCAGGGGATTGATGAAGTACCCGAGCGAGGCCTCGACGACATGGCCGGAGTTCACGGCCCAGATGTAGACGCCCCAGTTCACGGTGATGACGGCGGCGGCCACGGTGATCAGGGCCAGCCTGCGCGGCTGCCGCAGCAGCTCACCCGCCCAGGCCCAGCGCCGTACGAAGACCAGCGCGGCGGCGACGAAGACGAGCGACCACACCATCCGGTGGGCGAGGATCTCGGCGGCGCCGGCGGGCTTGAGCAGCGGCCAGAACAGCGGGACGAGTCCCCACATCCCATAGGCCGCGAAGCCGTTCAGCAGTCCTATGTGCCGCTCGCCCCTGGACTTCACGGACTCTCCTCCTCGCACTGTCCTCGCCTGCACGAAGGTAACGCCGAGCACCCCCGCCTGTCATGCCCGTATCGCTATACGGTCATGACAGGCGGGGGTGGAGCGCCCAAGGGCCCGCTGGGGGAGTGTCAGCCCTTGAGCGCGGCCTCGATCGACGCGGCGATCGGAGTGGCGGGGCGGCCGGTCAGCCGGGACAGGTCACCGGAGGTGACGACCAGCTCGCCCTTCTCGATGGAGGCGTCGACACCGGCGAGGATCGCGGCGAACGGCCCGGGCAGCCCGGCACCGGTCAGGATCCCGGTGTAGGCCTCGACGGACACGGCGTTGTAGGCGATCTCCTTGCCGGTCTGCTTGCTCAGCTCGGCCGCGTACTCGGCGAAGCCCCAGGGCTCGTCGCCACCGAGCTCGTACGTCGTGTTCTCGTGGCCTTCGCCGGTCAGCACGGCGACCGCGGCGGCCGCGTAGTCGGCGCGCGAGGCGGTGGAGATGCGGCCGTCACCGGCGGCCTGGACGACGGCGCCGTACTCCAGGGCGGGGGCGAGGTTCTCCGTGTAGTTCTCGTTGTACCAGCCGTTGCGCAGCAGCGAGTAGGGCAGACCGGAGGCGAGCAGGGCCTCCTCGGTGGCCCGGTGGTCGTCGGCGAGCGCGGCGGTCAGGGTGCCCGGTGCGCTGGTGTACGCGAGGAGCGCCACGCCCGCGGCCTTGGCGGCGTCGATGACGACCTGGTGCTGGGCGGGGCGGCCCTTGTCGAACTCGTTGCCGGAGATCAGCAGCACCTTGTCGCCGGCCGCGAAGACGCTGTCGAAGGTCTCGGGGCTGTTGTAGTCGGCGACGGCTATCTTCACGCCCTTCGCCGCGAAGTCGGCGGCCTTCTCGGGGGTGCGGACGACGGCGGTGACCTGCTCGGCGGGAACCTTCTCGAGCAGCTGCTCGACGACGTGACGGCCGAGGTGTCCGGTGGCTCCGGTGACGACGATGCTCATGATGTGCGATCTCCTTGTGGGGTGCGGTGGCACTAACCATAGGAGATGCGCTAACTCTTGGAAAGTACCCACTTTGAAGTAAGGTACTGGCATGGCAGTAAGTGCAGTGAACCCCTTGATCACGTCCGGCGAGACGATGTGCCCCCACCGCGCCGTCCTGGAGCATGTGACGAGCCGCTGGGGCGTCCTGGTCCTCATCCAGCTCCTCGACCGCCCTCACCGCTTCAGCGAACTCCGCCGGGCGATCGGCCGGGTGAGCGAGAAGATGCTCACCCAGACCCTCCAGACCCTCGAACGCGACGGCCTGGTCCACCGCGACGCCAAGCCGGTGATCCCCCCGAGGGTCGACTACTCCCTGACCGACCTAGGCCGCGAGGCGGCGGAGCAGGTACGGGGGCTGGCGGAGTGGACCGCGAGGAGGATGTCGGCGGTGCAGGAGGCGCGGGAAGGGTACGACGCGCGGAAGGCCGACACCGGGCAGCCGCGAACCTGATCCAGTACTCCGGGAGTACTGGGTCCATGCGCTGCTGCGATGGAGACCTGTCCGGGCCTCTTCGAGCTGAGCGACGGAAGCTTCGCGGTCATCGGCACCGACCGGACCGAGGCATTGTGGACAGTGAAGGGCCCGGACGCTGGGCTGACGCATCCGGGCCCTCTGTATGCCGCGCCGGTCAGCCCACCACGGTCCAGGTGTCGCCCCCCGCCAACAACGCCCCCAGATCCCCCTTGCCGTTCTGCTCAATGGCCGTATCCAGCTGGTCCGCCATCTGCGTGTCGTACACCGGCCGGTCCACCGAGCGCAGAACGCCGATCGGGGTGTGATGGAGCGTGTCCGGGTCGGCCAGGCGGGACAGGGCGAAGGCGGTCGTCGGGGACGACGCGTGCGCGTCGTGGACGAGGATCTCCGCCTCGTTCGACGGAGTCACCGGCACCACTTTCAGATCGCCCGTCGCCGCGTCCCGGACCACGCCCTTGGACAGGTCCGTGCCGAAGCGGATCGGCTGCCCGTGTTCGAGGCGGATCACCGCCTCATCGGCCTGCTGCTTGTCCTTGAGGGCCTCGAAGGCGCCGTCGTTGAAGATGTTGCAGTTCTGGTAGATCTCGATCAGCGCGGTGCCGGGGTGGGCGGCCGCCTCCCGCAGCACCGACGTGAGGTGCTTGCGGTCCGAGTCCACCGTCCGGGCCACGAAGGACGCCTCCGCGCCGATCGCCAGGGACACCGGGTTGAAGGGCGCATCCAGCGACCCCATCGGCGTCGACTTCGTGATCTTGCCGACCTCGGAGGTGGGGGAGTACTGCCCCTTCGTGAGGCCGTAGATCCGGTTGTTGAACAGCAGGATCTTCAGGTTGACGTTGCGCCGCAGGGCGTGGATCAGGTGGTTGCCGCCGATGGACAGGGCGTCGCCGTCACCCGTCACCACCCACACCGACAGATCCCGGCGCGAGGCCGCGAGACCTGTCGCGATCGCCGGCGCCCGCCCGTGGATGGAGTGCATGCCGTACGTGTTCATGTAGTAGGGGAACCGCGACGAGCAGCCGATGCCCGAGACGAAGACGATGTTCTCCTTGGCCAGCCCCAGCTCCGGCATGAAGCCCTGGACCGCCGCGAGGATCGCGTAGTCACCGCAGCCGGGGCACCAGCGGACTTCCTGATCGCTCTTGAAGTCCTTCATGCTCTGGCGGGCCTCGGCCTTGGGGACGAGCTGGAGCGCTTCGATCGTGCCCGTGCCTTCCGTGGACGTCTCAGCCATCGATGGCCTCCTTGAGAGCCGTGGCGAGCTGTTCGGCCTTGAACGGCATGCCGTTGACCTGGTTGTAGCTGTGCGCGTCGACCAGGTACCTCGCCCGCACCAGCATGGCGAGCTGCCCGAGGTTCATCTCCGGGATGACGACCTTGTCGTACGCCTTCAGCACCGTGCCCAGGTTGCGCGGGAAGGGGTTGAGGTGGCGCAGATGGGCCTGCGCGATCGACTCACCGGCCGTCCGCAGCCGTCGTGCCGCCGCCGTGATGGGGCCGTACGTCGAACCCCAGCCCAGCACCAGCGTGCGCGCCTCGTGCGGATCGTCGACTTCCAGATCCGGTACGTCGATCCCGTCGATCTTGGCCTGGCGGGTGCGGACCATGAAGTCGTGGTTGGCCGGAGCGTAGGAGATGTTGCCCGTCCCGTCCTCCTTCTCGATCCCGCCGATGCGGTGTTCGAGGCCGGGTGTGCCGGGCACGGCCCAGGGGCGGGCCAGGGTCTGCGGGTCGCGCTTGTAGGGCCAGAAGACCTCGGTGCCGTCGTCCAGGGTGTGGTTCGGGCCCTGCGCGAACTGCACGGTCAGATCCGGGAGTTCGTCCAGCTCCGGGATCCGCCAGGGCTCGGAGCCGTTGGCCAGGTAGCCGTCCGAGAGCAGCATCACCGGCGTGCGGTACGTCAGTGCGATCCGGGCCGCCTCCAGCGCCGCGTCGAAGCAGTCGGCCGGGGTGCGGGGCGCGACGATCGGCACCGGCGCCTCGCCGTTGCGCCCGAACATCGCCTGCAGCAGGTCCGCCTGCTCGGTCTTGGTCGGCAGACCCGTCGACGGACCGCCTCTCTGGATGTCGATGACCAGGAGCGGCAGCTCCAGGGAGACCGCGAGCCCGATGGTCTCCGACTTCAGGGCCACGCCGGGACCGGAGGTCGTCGTCACCGCCAGAGAGCCGCCGAAGGCCGCGCCCAGCGCCGCGCCGATGCCCGCGATCTCGTCCTCGGCCTGGAAGGTCCGTACACCGAAGTTCTTGTGCTTGCTCAGCTCGTGCAGGATGTCCGAGGCCGGGGTGATCGGGTACGAGCCCAGGAACAGCGGCAGGTCCGCCTGGCGGGACGCGGCGACCAGTCCGTAGGACAGCGCCAGGTTCCCGGAGATGTTCCTGTAGGTGCCGGTCGGGAACGCCTTCGTGGCCGGGGCGATCTCGTAGGAGACGGCGAAGTCCTCGGTCGTCTCGCCGAAGTTCCAGCCGGCCCGGTACGCCGCCAGGTTCGCCTCGGCGATCTCCGGCTTCTTCGCGAACTTCGTCCGCAGGAACTTCTCCGTGCCCTCGGTGGGCCGGTGGTACATCCACGACAAGAGGCCGAGCGCGAACATGTTCTTGCTGCGCTCGGCCTCTTTGCGAGTGAGGTCGAAATCCTTGAGGGCCTCGACGGTCAGCGTGGTCAGGGGGACCGGATGAAGGCTGTATCCGTCGAGGGAGCCATCCTCCAGCGGCGAGGCCGCGTACCCCACTTTCTGCATCGCCCGTTTGGTGAACTCGTCCGTGTTGACGATGATCTCCGCACCGCGCGGCAGGTCGGCGATGTTGGCCTTGAGGGCGGCCGGGTTCATGGCCACGAGCACATTGGGCGCGTCACCCGGCGTCAGGATGTCGTGGTCGGCGAAGTGGAGCTGGAAGGAGGAGACCCCCGGCAGGGTTCCGGCAGGGGCCCGGATCTCGGCGGGGAAGTTGGGAAGGGTGGACAGGTCGTTGCCGAAGGACGCCGTCTCCGAGGTGAAACGGTCACCCGTGAGCTGCATCCCGTCACCGGAGTCGCCCGCGAAACGAATGATCACCCGGTCGAGGCGGCGGACGTCCTTCACGCCGGCCTCTTTGCGCTGCTCTCCCACGACGGCTTCGTCGGCCTGCTCCGCTGAGCTGCTGACCTGACTGGTCACTGAACTGGACCTCCCTCTGGGCGGCTGTTCGGGAGCGGCCTTCCCGCAGGCCTTCCCAGGATCAACCCTACGACCGCAGGGGTCGCCTTCCCTTGACCATTCGCATGATGGACGTGGATTTGAGACGTTACAAAGCCCTGGCTTGTCATCATTTGCTCGCCCCCCGGCGCTTTCCTCGAAGACGCTCCCTCGTGGCTCTCCGGTTCTCGGTCCCGGGCGGCTTCTCCGTCCCGCCCGCCGACCGCCGTCCTCATATCTGACACGGTGTCAGACGGTCAGGAGTTCAGATAGGTCAGCACCGCCAGCACCCGCCGGTGGTCCCCGTCGCTCGGAGACAGCCCGAGCTTCAGGAAGATGTTGCTGACGTGCTTCTCCACGGCCCCGTCGCTCACGACGAGCTGCCGCGCGATCGCCGAATTGGTGCGCCCCTCGGCCATGAGTCCCAGGACCTCCCGTTCCCGGGGCGTGAGATGGGCGAGCACGTCCTGCTTGCGGCTGCGTCCCAGCAGCTGGGCGACCACCTCGGGGTCCAGGGCGGTGCCGCCCTCGGCCACCCGCACCACCGCGTCCACGAACTCACGCACCTCCGCGACCCGGTCCTTGAGCAGGTACCCCACCCCGCGGCTGGACCCGGCCAGCAGCTCGGTGGCGTACCGCTCCTCCACGTACTGCGACAGTACGAGTACCCCGAGTCCGGGATGTGCCTTGCGCAGTTGTACGGCGGCTCGCACGCCCTCGTCCGTATGCGTCGGGGGCATCCGCACATCGGCGACGACGACGTCGGGCAGCTCGCCCTGGGCGTCCAGCTCACTGATGGTCTTGATCAGTGCCTCTCCGTCGCCCACACCGGCCACGACGTCGTGCCCGCGGTCGGTCAGCAACCGGGTCAGGCCCTCCCTCAGCAGCACTGAATCCTCGGCGATGACCACCCGCACCCTGTCCTCCACGACTCTCGGCCCCCCAGCCCACTGCCTGCCCACTTGCTGGACAAGTCCAGCATTCCAGTATTCGGATGCGGGCGGGCGCGGGCCACGGGAATAGGGCCCAGGAATCCGAACAAAGAGCCGAGAACGGGGGGTGATGCTCGGGATCCGGCCATGTTTCGCGGTGGGGGAGGCGGTGGGGGAGATGGCGGTCGCTTGGGGGAGGGTGGGGGCGTTTGGCTTTGCGCGGGGCGCCGGCCCTGTGGTGGAGGGGCCGCGCGCCTGAGCACGCGCGGCGGCAGCGAAGCCCTGCGGGGGTGGCCTGGGCAAGTGGGCCGAGCCCTTGGGCGGAGTCCGCGGGGACGGCCCCCGCCGGCCCAGCCTTCCCACCGCGCCCGCGCGGCGCAGCCCTGGCCCGGCCGCAGGCCCGGTCCGACCTCTGCGCAGCGGTCCGACGGCTGCGCGGTGCAGCCACGGCCAGGCGGCTGTTCCGGTCCGGTGCGGGTCCGGCGCCGACCTGGGGGCAGCTCTGGTTCGGTTCGGGTCCGGTTCGACCCGGTGCGGTCCGGCGGCTGCGGGGTGCTGCCACGGTCAGGCGGCTGTTCCGGTCCGGTGCGGGTCCGGCGCCGACCTGGGGGCAGCTCTGGTTCGGTTCGGGTCCGGTTCGACCCGGCGCGGTCCGACGGCTGCGGGGTGCTGCCACGGCCAGGCGGCTGTTCCGGTCCGGTGCGGGTCCGGCGCCGACCTGGGGGCATTTCCGGTCCGGCCCAGGTCCAGCGCCGACTAGGCCGCAGCTTCGGTCCGGCTCAAGCCCGGTTCGACCCGGCGCGGTCCGACCTCTGCGCAGCGGTCCGACCTCTGCGAGGTGCAGCCACCGCCAGGCCGCAGGCCCGGTTCGACCCGGCGCGGTCCGACGGCTGCGGGGCGCAGCCACGGCCAGGCGGCAGCTCCGGCCCGGCCCCCGCCCGGCGCAGCCGCCCATCCAGCCTCCGGCCGCCGCAGCGCCAGCCTCCACATCCACGGCCGGCACCCCAGCCGAACCCTCCGCGCGGGGCGACATTCCTTGGGGAGGGGCGTGAGTAAGGGGCGGTGGGGGTGACAACACCCCCACCGCCCCTCACTCCTCACACACCCTCAGCCCTCACAACGCCCCCCGTCACACCCGCTCGCTCCGCCAAGGCAGCTCCGCCGTCACCCGGGTGGGTCCGCCGAGGGGCGAGTCGACGACCAGGATCCCGTCCACCGCGTCCAGGCGTTCCGCGAGCCCCGTGAGGCCGGACCCGGAGGACACGTCGGCTCCGCCCACCCCGTTGTCCACGACCTGCAGCATGAGCCGGTCCTCCACCCGCCACACATCCACCGCGGCGAACGTCGCCCGGGAGTGCTTGCTGATGTTCTGCAGCAGCTCGGACACCGTGAAGTACGCGATCCCCTCGATCGCCGGCGCCGGCCGGGCCGGCAGATCCACCTCCACCTGCACCTGCACCGTGCACCGAGAGGCCACCGCCGACAGCGCCGCGTCAAGACCCCGGTCGGTCAGCACCGCCGGGTGGATCCCCCGCGCCAGATCCCGCAGCTCCTGCAGCGCCGTCTTCACCTCGCCGTGCGCTTCGTCCACCATCCGCGCCGCCGCCGCGGGATCCTCCGTGAGCTTCTCCTTCGCCAGCCCCAGATCCATGGCCAGCGCCACCAGCCGAGCCTGCGCACCATCGTGCAGATCCCGCTCGATCCGACGAAGATCCGCGGCCGCCGTATCCACCACGACCCCCCGGTCCGACTCCAGCTCCACCACCCGCGCCGACAGCCGGGTCGGCCCCAGCAGCCCGTGCACCATCACCCGGTCCACCGTCGTCAACGCCCGTACGATCCACGGCGTGGCCAGCGTGAACAAAAGTCCCACCAGCGCGGTCACGCCGATCTCGAACGGGTTGTTCAGATAGATGTGGTGGGTCTCGTCGCCGTAGAGCTGCAGCCCGTCCTGACCGACGTACGCCGGGAAGACCCAGAACCACAGCGGATACGTCAGCAGCGCCCAGCCGTACACCCAGAAGTTCACCGCGACCGCGAACGAGAAGATCGCCCACGGCAGGTGCACCACGGAGTACAGCAGCGTGCGCCACGACGTCCCGCTCTTGAGCACCGCCCCGATCCACGCCATGAACCCGGGCTTCCGCATCGCCAGCGGCTCAGGATCGCCGACCTCGAGACCCAGCAGTCCCCGCGCCCGCGCCCGCTCCATCGCCCCGAGCCCACGGCACCCGGCGAGCCCGGCCGCGAAGACCGGAATCCCGAGGAAGGTCACGAGGAGGCCCGCGCCGAGCGAGATCATCGTGACGGCGTACGTGAACATCACGATGCTGATCGGCAGGCTCAGCAGCACATAGCCGAACTCCCGCCAGGTCCGCCCCTCGAACGGCGCCCGCAGCCCGGCCGGCACCCGGTGCCGCCGTACTGTCTCGGGGAACCCGAGCCCACTGTCGTACCCGTAGTCCGTGGCCATCGACGTCGTCCTTCTTCTCTCGTCCCGCGCCTGTGGTGTCGTACCTCCACCCTGCTGGGCCGCAGCTCAACGGACCATGGAGCCCATCGGCCTCTTGAAAGGGGGGTTTTCCCCACCCCTTCCCCTGGTGCTACGACCGCTCCGGGACCCGGTCCCGCCACGGCAGCTCCGCCGTGACGACCGTCGGGCCGCCCGGCGGGGAGTCGATGACGAACAGTCCGTCGACCGCGTCAAGGCGCTCCGCGAGCCCGCGCATCCCGGTGCCGCCGTCGAGTGCGGCGCCGCCGCGGCCGTCGTCCCACACCTGGATGAGCAGCCGGTCCTCCGCCCGCCACACGTCGACCGACGCCGACCGCGCCCCACTGTGCTTGCTGATGTTCTGGAGCAGCTCGGAGACGGTGAAGTAGGCGATCCCCTCGATCGCCTGGACCGGCCGCGCGTCGAGGTCGGCGGTCACCTTCACCGGGACCGTGCAGCGCGAGGCGACCGACGAGAGGGCGGCGTCGAGCCCGCGGTCCGTCAGTACGGCGGGATGGATGCCCCGCGCCAGATCCCGCAGTTCCTGGAGCGCCAGCTTCACCTCGCCGTGCGCCTCCGCGACCATCGCCTGTGCGTACTCAGGGTCCTCCAGGAGCTTCTCCTTCGCGAGGCCGAGGCCCATGGCCAGGTTGACCAGCCGGGCCTGCGCCCCGTCGTGCAGATCTCGCTCGATGCGCCGCAGGTCGGACGCGGCCGCGTCCACCACGACCCCGCGGTCCGACTCCAGTTCCGCGATACGCCGTTCCAGCTCGTCGGAGGGCGACAGCAGACCGCGCACCATCGCCCGGTCGACGTTGGTCAGGCCCCGCGCGATGAACGGCAGCACCGGCCACAGCACGAACAACGAGGTCAGCGTGATGGTGAAGGTGAGCACACCCCAGGGCAGCCGGATGAAGTCGTACAGCACCGTCCGCCAGCCCACCGGGTCCTTCACCCCCATCCACAGCTGGGCGAAGAACCCGGTGCCGCCGTTCTTGGTACGCCACGGCAGGGGGCTCGGTTCGTCCACCCGCACCCCGAGCAGCGTCCGGGCCCGGGCCCGTTCCAGCTTGCCCAGCTGCCGCGCGCCCAGCAGACCCGCCGCGAGCAGCGGGAACCCGATCACGGTGACGGTCAGCCAGAAGCCGGTGAAGAGCACTGTCACGACGTAGACGAAGCCGAGGATCGACACCGGGAGATTCGCCAGGAGATGCGCGATCTCCTTCCAGGTGTGCGCGTCGAAGGCGATACGGGCCGGCGGCGGCCGGCCGTCGTCGGTTCCGCCGTGTCTGCCGGTG
Organism: Streptomyces sp. SLBN-8D4; assembly: GCF_049739545.1. Classification (NCBI taxonomy): domain Bacteria; kingdom Bacillati; phylum Actinomycetota; class Actinomycetes; order Kitasatosporales; family Streptomycetaceae; genus Streptomyces; species Streptomyces sp. SLBN-8D4. The sequence goes on along the minus strand of NZ_JBMGQC010000001.1, from coordinate 4,105,790 downwards.
GTCACGGCACGGCTCGGGGACGAGTGGCGTTCGGTCATATGGGCTAGCGTGCCGCGCGAGACGGCCGCGCGCCATGAGGCGGACCGCCGCGGCTTGCTGGGGAAAACCCCACCTTGGCCTTTCGGACGGCTTTCCTCGGGTGACGGGCTGCTTACCGTCTCTTTATCAGGGCCTAGACTCCCGTGCGTACAGATCGTCGAACAGTGGTGTTCAGCGTCTTCAACGTGTTCAGCGTGTTCACAGGGAGCGAGGGGCGGACGTGCCGGAACCGACCGTCGTCGATGCAACCGTCGTCGATGCAACCGTCGTCGATCCGACCGTCGTCGCGGCGGACTACTTCCAGTCGTACTCGGTCGTCGGATTGCTCGCCGTCGTCGGCGTGCTGTTCGTCGCGGTCGCCTTCGGCGCCGGCCGGCTGCTGCGACCCGTGGTCCCGACCCCCGAGAAGCTCCTGACCTACGAGTGCGGAGTCGACCCCGTCGGCGAGGGCTGGGCCCACACCCAGGTCCGCTACTACGTCTACGCCTTCCTCTACGTCATCTTCGCCGTCGACTCGATCTTCCTGTTCCCCTGGGCCACGATCTTCGCGGCCCCCGGCTACGGCGCGACCACCCTCGTCGAGATGTTCATCTTCCTCGGCTTCCTCGCCGTTGGGTTGCTCTACGCGTACAAGAAGGGTGTCCTGGCATGGACGTGAACCCCGCGGCCGACACCGTTGCCGGCTCACCGGCCGACTCCGGCGCCACGGAGCCCGTTCTGCTCCCGGAGCCGAAGCGGCTGGGCGCCCTCGCCCGCCTCGCCCCCGAGCCGATGAAGGTGATCCTCAACTGGGGCCGCCGGTACTCCCTGTGGGTGTTCAACTTCGGTCTCGCCTGCTGCGCCATCGAGTTCATCGCCGCGTCCATGGCCCGCCACGACTTCATCCGCCTCGGCGTCATCCCCTTCGCTCCGGGCCCGCGCCAGGCCGACCTGATGGTCGTCTCCGGCACGGTCACGGACAAGATGGCGCCCGCGGTGAAGCGCCTGTACGAGCAGATGCCGGAGCCGAAGTACGTCATCTCCTTCGGCGCGTGCAGCAACTGCGGGGGCCCCTACTGGGACTCCTACTCCGTCACCAAGGGCGTCGACCAGATCATCCCCGTCGACGTCTACGTCCCCGGCTGCCCGCCCCGCCCCGAGGCCCTGCTCCAGGGAATCCTGAAGCTCCAGGAGAAGATCGCGAGGGAGTCGCTGGGGGAGCGGTACGGGACGCCCACGACCCGCCCGTCGACGGCTGCGCTGCAGAGCGGGCTGGTCAGGCCGCCGGCGCCGAGTCCGGGTTCGCCGACTCCGGGTGAGGGGGACGCACAGTGACCGCCGTCGGCTGGCTCCCCGCCCCCGCCGAGGAACTCTTCGGCCCCGAGGCCACTGCCGAGGAGTCCTACGAGATCCTCACGGTGGACGTCCCGCCCACGAGCTGGCTCACCGCACTGCGCGTCGCCCGCGACGAACTGGGCTGCACCTACTTCGACTGGCTCAGCGCCGTCGACGAACCCGGCACCGGCTTCCGCGTGGCCGCCCACGTGGCGGCCCTCGCCCCGGTACGACGCCTGCTCCTGCGCACGACGATCTCCCACGACACGCCCGTGCTGCCCACCGCCGTCGACATCTACGCGGGCGCCGCCTGGCACGAGCGCGAGACCCACGAAATGTTCGGCGTCGCCTTCGAGGGCCACCCCTCCCTGGACCACCTCCTGCTTCCGGAGACCTTCGAGGGCCACCCCCTCCGCAAGGACTTCGTCCTGGCCGCCCGCGTCGCCAAGGCCTGGCCCGGCGCCAAGGAACCGGGCGAGTCCGAACACGGCGGCCCCAAGCGCCGCCAGATGCTCCCCCCAGGAGTCCCCGACCCGAACGAATGGGGCCCCCTGAAGGGCCAACTCCCCCCGGCCCCCACCCGCCCGACCCGCGGCCCAGCCCGCACCCCGGGAGAACGCCCCACCCGCACCCCCGGAGAACGCCCACCCGCAGCCGACCGCCCGGCCCGTCGGGCACGCTCGGCGGCGGAGGGGTCGGCGAGTCAGGCGGAGGCGTCGTCGGGCGCGGCGGGCGCTGCGGGTGCGGCGGGGGCTGGTCCGCGTCGGGCGCGTTCGGCTGCAGAGGGCTCGGCGAGTCAGACCCCGCCCGGGGCGACGGAGGATGCTGCCGCACCCTCACCGACGGCTGTCCCTCGGCGTACACGTACCGCTGCACAGGGCTCCGCCAGCCAGACGGCACCAGAAGCCGACGACACCGGGGCCGGAGCCGGTTCGGCGACCCCGGCCGGCGGCGCGCCCGAGACGGAGGCTCCGGCAACGGGCTTGCCTGCGTCCTCGCCGGATGCCCCGGCAAAGGGATCACCCGCACCCGAGTCGGAGACCCCGGCGCCTGACGCGCCCACCACTGCGTCCAACGCCTCGGCGTCGGATGCGCCCACAGCGCAGCCTCCGGGAGCGGCAGCGGGCGGTGCCCCCACCGGGCCCCGTCGGTCACGTGCCGCCTCGGGCGGTTCCGCGAGTCAGAGGCCCACCGCGACCGGCTCCGAGCCGTCGACCGACGACGCGAGCCCGAGCACCGCCTCGACGAAGCCTCCCGCGACTCCTCGCAGCCCGGACGCGCCATGGCACCACGCCCGCCCGGCCTTCGACGACCCGGATTCGAAGCGGCCTGCCACACCCGAGGACACCGGACCTTCTGGACCCTCTGACCGCCCCGAAGACACCGGCCCGAACCCCGACCCCACGGCCTCGGCCTCGGCCTCAGAAGATCCGGCCCCCGAGACCCCGGCGCCCGAGACCCCGGCCCCGGACAAGCCCTCCACCCCCGAACCCCCCACCCCCGACAAGCCCGCAGGAGGCCCGCAGTGAACGACGCTCTCGACGTCGCCCTGCGACTCCTGATCGTCTTCGTCGTCTTCCTCACCTTCCCCCTGATCATCGGCCAGACCGAGCACAAGGTGATGGCCCACATGCAGGGCCGCCTGGGCCCGATGTACGCCGGCGGCTTCCACGGTTGGGCCCAACTCGTCGCGGACGGCGTGAAGTTCGCCCAGAAGGAAGACGTCGTACCCGCGGGCGCGGACCGCCGTGTCTTCCAGCTCGCCCCCGCCGTCGCCCTCCTGCCCTACCTCCTCGTCCTCCTCGCCATCCCGATCGGCCCCGGTGAGGGCGCCGTCGGCCAGGTCGTCGACGCGGGCGTGTTCTTCGTGCTCGCCGTGATGGGCGTGGGCGTCCTCGGCTCCCTCATGGCCGGCTGGGCCTCCGCCAACAAGTTCTCCCTCCTCGGCGGTCTGCGCACCGCCGCACAGCTCCTCGCCTACGAGCTCCCGATGCTCCTCACCGCCGCCTCGGTGGCGATGGCGGCCGGAACCGTCTCCCTCCCCGGCATCCTCGACGCCTTCGAGTGGTGGTGGCTGCCCTGGCAGATCGTCGGCGCGATCGTCTTCTTCGTCGCCGGCCTCGCCGAACTCCAGCGCCCTCCCTTCGACATGCCGGTCGCCGACTCGGAGATCATCTTCGGCGCCTACACCGAGTACACCGGACTGCGCTTCGCCCTGTTCCTCCTCGCCGAGTACGCCGGAATCGTCGTCCTGTGCGGCCTGACCACCGTCCTGTTCCTGGGCGGCTGGCACGGGCCCTGGGGCGCCGACGGTCTCGGCTGGGTCTGGACCCTCCTCAAGACGGCCGTGCTCGCCTTCGTCGTCATCTGGCTCCGCGTGACCTACCCCCGCCTGCGCGAGGACCAGCTCCAGAAGCTCTCCTGGACCCTCCTCGTCCCCCTCTCCCTCGCCCAGATCGCCCTCACCGGCATCGTCAAGGTGGTGATCCAGTAACCATGGCCCCCATTCCTGGCTCGGGTCTGGCCAAGGGCCTGGCCGTCACCCTGCGCACGATGACGAAGAAGACCGTCACCGAGCAGTACCCCGACGCCCAGCCCGACCTCCCGCCCCGTACCCGCGGGGTGATCGGCCTCTTCGAGGAGAACTGCACGGTCTGCATGCTGTGCGCCCGTGAGTGCCCCGACTGGTGCATCTACATCGACTCCCACAAGGAGACGGTCCCGGCGGCGACCCCCGGTGGCCGCGAGCGCAGCCGTAACGTCCTCGACCGCTTCGCCATCGACTTCTCCCTCTGCATGTACTGCGGTATCTGCATCGAGGTGTGTCCTTTCGACGCCCTGTTCTGGTCCCCGGAGTTCGAGTACGCCGAGACCGACATCCGCGAGCTCACCCATGAGCGGGACAAGCTCCGGGAGTGGATGTGGACCGTCCCGGCCCCACCGGCCCTCGACCCCGGAGCCGAGGAACCGAAGGAGATCGGCACCGCCCGCAAGACCGCCGAGAAGCTGGCGGCGGCCCAGGCCGAGCCGACCGCGCCGGCCGACCCTCAGGGGGAAGAGTCGTGACCCTCGCTCAGGAGGCGCACGGCTTCCTCTCTCCGACCGGCGTCGAGATCGCCTTCCTGCTCGTCGGCCTGGTCACCTTCGGCGCCGCGATCGTCACCGTCACCACCAAGCAGCTGGTGCACGCCGCCCTGTGGCTGGTGGTGGCCCTCGGCGGCCTCGCCGTCGAATACCTCCTGCTCACCGCCGAGTTCATCGCCTGGGTGCAGGTCCTCATCTATGTGGGTTCCGTCGTCGTCCTCCTTCTGTTCGGTCTGATGCTCACCAGGGCCCCCATCGGCCGCTCCCCGGACGCCGACTCCGGCAACCGCTGGGCCGCCCTTGTCGTGGCCCTCGCCGCGGCGGCCGCTCTCGTCTGGGTGGTCGCCGACGCCTTCCGCACCACCTGGATCGACCTGGACGGCCCCGCCGCCGGATCCACCGAGGCCACCGGCGCGAGCCTCTTCCAGAACTGGGTCCTCCCCTTCGAGGCTCTTTCCGTCCTGCTCCTCGCGGCACTGGTCGGCGCGATCGTCCTGTCCCGCAAGGCGAAGGCGGAGTTGAGCTCTCCCCCTGTGAACTCCCGAGCCGCGACCGGTAGTTCCCCATCCGTCCCGGATTCCCGTAATCACCCGATCAGGCGAAATGGGCCGGTCGCGGGAACCAAATCGGCCAGGGAAACCCCGTCGACCAGAGGAACCGAAACGGCCAAGGGAACCGAGTCCGCCGAGCAGGAAGGCGCCCGCTGATGCACCTCGCCTATCCCGCCGTGCTCTCCGCCCTCCTCTTCTGCACCGGCCTCTACGGCGTCCTCGCCCGCCGCAACGCGATCCTCGTCCTGATGTCGGTCGAGCTGATGCTCAACGCCGTCAACCTGAACCTGGTCGCCTTCGACGTCTGGCTCAGCAACGCCGCCGAGGAGACCCTGCACTCCGGCCAGGCCCTCACCCTCTTCACCATCGCCATCGCCGCCGCCGAGATCGGCATCGGCCTCGCGATCGTCCTCGCCGTCCACCGCAACCGCGGTACCGCGGACATCGACAAACTCCGCGACACGGCCGAGGGCCACGAGCCCGACGACCGTGACGACACCGACAGCGAAGCCCGTCCGGCCGACCAGGCCGCAGGATCCGGGCGGACCGGGAAGGCTGAGGCCACCGCGTGACCACGACCACCCTCGCCGTCCTCGTCCCCCTCCTTCCCTTCCTGGGCGCCGCGGCCGGCCTGCTCCTGGGCCGCACCGCCCCCGGATTCGTCCGTCCGCTCGCCGTCCTGCCTCCCCTGGCCGCCCTCGCGCTCGCCGTTGTGGTCGCCGTCCGCCAGGGCGGCGACCAGACGGTGAACGCCGCCACCGAACTCACCCCGACCGGCTCGGTCCCGATCGAACTCGCCCTGAACATCGACGGCTTCGCCGCCCTCGTCGCCGTTCTCGTCGGCTTCGTCGCCACCTGCGTGCAGATCTACTCGACGGGCTACCTGCGCGACGACCCGCGCTACTCCTCGTACGCCGCTCTCGTCTCCCTCTTCACCTCCGCGATGCTGCTCGTCGTCTACTCCGGCGACCTGATCGTGCTGCTGGTCGGCTGGGAGATCATGGGTATCTGCTCGTACTTCCTGGTCGGCCACTACTGGGAGACCCGGGAGGCCCGCGCCGCCTCCCTCAAAGCCTTCCTGGTGACCAAGCTCGGTGACGTCCCCTTCCTGATCGGCCTGTTCGCGCTGGCCACCGACGCCGGCTCCTTCCAGATCACGAAGGTCCTCGACACCGTCGCGCACGGCGGCCTTGACCATCCGACCCTGATCGCCCTGCTCCTGCTCGCGGGTGTGGCCGGCAAGTCGGCGCAGTTCCCCCTGCACACCTGGCTTCCCGACGCCATGGCCGGCCCCACGCCCGTCTCCGCGCTGATCCACGCCGCGACGATGGTCGCCGCCGGTGTCTACTTCATCGCCCGTCTCCTCCCGGTCTTCGAGGCCTCACAGGCCGCGATGCTGGTCCTCGCCGTCATGGCCGCCATCACGATGCTCGGCTCCGGTCTCGCCGCGCTCGCCCAGGACGACATCAAGCGCGTCCTCGCCTACTCGACGATCGGCCAGCTCGGCTACATGACCGGCGCCCTGGCCGTCGGCGACCGCGGTGCCGCCGTCTTCCACCTCCTGTCCCACGGCGCCTTCAAGGCGCTGCTGTTCCTCGCGGCAGGCGTGATCATCCACGCCGCCGGTACCAACTCACTGGCCGCCATGTCCCGCATGAAGGACCTGCGTGCCCGCGTCCCCGACGCCTTCTGGACGATGACCGTGGCGCTCCTCGCGCTCGCCGCGATCCCGCCCTTCAGCGGCTTCTTCTCCAAGGAGTCCGTCCTCGGCGCCGCCGAGCACGTCGCCACCGGCCACTCGGAGCACGTTCCTGGTGCCGCGGGCTGGATCACTCTGGTCGCCGGCCTGCTCACCGCCCTGCTGACCGCCGCGTACGCGACCCGTCTGTGGCTGCTGACCTTCTGCGGGCGGGGTGTCGAAGCCCCCGACCACGGCCGCCAGCCGCTGACGATGAACGTGGTCCTGTGGGTCCTCGCGGCCCCGTCCCTCGCCCTTGGCGCCTTCGCCTACCGCGTGCTGCCCGACTGGTTCGACGGCCGCGACCTCACCCCGACCCTCACCACGTCCGTCGCCGGCACGGGCGTGGCCCTGATCGGCGGCATCGTCACCTACGCGGCCTGGCGCCACACCAGCTCGGTCGCGGCCCGCGTCCCGCTCGGCGCGGTCGCCGCCCACCCCGAGAGCGACGCCGGACTCGTCGAGGCCGAGGCCATCGCCGCCCATGAGCCCGTCTACGGAGATGTGGCCTACGCGCCCGACCCCGCCGACCCCGGACGGTTGCTGCTCGGGCCCCTGCACCGCCACGCGGCCGTCGGCTTCCACCTGGACGCCCTGTACACGGCCCTCTTCGTCCGCCCGGTCCAAGCCGGAGCCGACCTCGTCCGGTTCCTGGACCGCGAGGTCGTCGAGACCTACGTGCGCGGCGCGGGAGTACTGCCCCGCGGGCTCGGCGGCGCCGTGCGACGCGCCCAGACCGGCAATCTCCAGACCTATGTGAGCGCGCTGCTCGCCGGCACCGTCGTCCTCACGGTAGCCGTCGTCCTCGTCGCCACGGGAGCGTGAGCAGGCGTGATCGATATCAACGAGTCCGTGATGCAGTTCCTTCTGGCGTTCGTCGTGGCCGGCCCGCTCCTCGGTGCCGTCACGGCTCTGCTGCCTGCCCCGCCCGGACTGAAGGGGAAGTCGCCCGACCAGGCCGTACTGCGGCACGGGGTGACCGTCACCGGCGTGATCCTCATCGCCGCGATCATCCTCGCGCTCGGCTTCGACCACGACCATCCGTCGAAGATGCAGGCCACGACCGACATCAGCTGGATCCCCGCACTCGACGTGCGCATCCACCTCGGCATCGACGGCATCTCCCTCCCCCTTCTGGTCCTGACCGCGCTGCTGACCTTCCTCTGCGCGCTCTACTCCTACTTCAAGATGCCTTCGGGGCCGACCCCGAAGGCCTTCGTCGCGCTGCTGCTCGTCCTCGAGTCCGGCACCCTCGCGACCTTCGCCGTCCTCGATCTGCTGCTGTTCTTCCTCGCGTTCGAGACGGTGCTCATCCCGATGTACTTCCTCATCGCCCGCTGGGGCGGCGTGGACCGCCAGGCCGCCGCCTGGCGCTTCATCCTCTACACACTGCTCGGCTCGGTCGTCATGCTGCTCGGCCTGCTCTTGATCGGGATCAAGGCGGGCACATTCGACATGGTGGCACTCGCCACTGACAACGGCCGGTCGCTGACCGCATCCGTGCAGGTCATCGCCGTTCTGGCGATCGGGATCGGACTCGCGGTCAAGACCCCGATGTGGCCGCTGCACAGCTGGCTGCCCGACGCCCACACGGCCGCGCCGACCGTCGGCTCGGTGCTGCTGGCCGGCGTTCTGCTGAAGATGGGTACGTACGGGTTCGTCCGCATTCTGCTGCCGATCGCGCCCGACGGCTTCCGTGACTTCGCGCCCTACCTCGCCGCCTTCGCCGTGGTCGGGATCATCTACGGATCACTGGCCTGTCTCGCCCTCGCCAAGCGAGGTGCGAAGGGCGATCTCAAACGCCTCATCGCCTACTCCTCCGTCGGCCACATGGGCTTCGTCCTGCTCGGCATCGCCACCATGACCCCGACCGGCGTGAACGGCGCCCTGTTCGCCAACATCGCCCACGGCCTCATCACCGGCCTCCTGTTCTTCCTGGTCGGCGCCCTGAAGGACCGCACCGGCACCACCGACCTCGACACCCTCGCCGAGGAGACCGGGGCCGCCCTGTACGGCAAGGCCCCCCGCCTCGGCGGCCTGCTGGCCTTCGGTGCGGTCGCCTCGCTCGGCCTGCCCGGCCTCGCCGGTTTCTGGGGCGAGATGCTGGCGCTCTTCGGAGCCTTCAAGCCCGCGGACGACCTCAGCCGCCCCGCCTTCCTCACCTTCATGGCGATCGGCGCGTTCGGCACCCTCCTGACCGCCGCCTACATGCTCGTCGTGGTCCGCCGCGTCTGCATGGGCGCAGCACCGCAGGACGCCCCTCAACTCGCCGATGTCCACACGTACGAGTTCGCGGCCTGGACGCCGCTCGTGGCCCTCACCGTTGTGGCGGGCCTGTGGCCGAAGGCCCTCCTCGGCCTCACCGACCCGGCCGTCCAGCAGCTCCTCGCAGGAGGCAACCGATGAGCACCCTGGCCGCCATGGCCCAGCCACTGGCTTCGGCGGCCCAGCCGCTGACCGCGACGGCCGCGAACCTCGTCCAGTCCGTCGACTGGCTCGCGATCGCGCCGCCGACCGTCGCGGCGGTCGTCGGACTCGTCGTCCTCGTCGCCGACCTGTTCGTCGGCGAACAGAGGAAAGCCCTGCTCGGGTGGGTCTCGGTCGCGGGCCTGGCCGCCGCCGCGCTCCTGCTGCTGCCCCTCCTGGACGGCGACCGCAGCACCTTCTGCCTGACCGGCGACGGCGACGTCTGCAGCTACACGGCCGACCGCTTCACGCTCGTCATCCAGTTCCTCGTCCTCGGCGGCGCCCTCCTCGCCGCTCTCCTGTCGGTCACCACTCTCAAGGACGCCGACAAGAGACTCCCCGAAGGGGAGTACTGGTTCCTGCTGCTCTCCTCAGCCGCCGGAGCCGCCCTCCTGCCGGCCTCCCGCGACCTGGCGACCCTGATCGTCGCCCTGGAAGTCGCCTCCCTGCCCGCCTTCGCCCTGGTCGGCATCCGGCCCGGCGACAGGAGGTCGTCCGAAGCAGCACTGAAGTTCTTCCTGTCCTCGGTCACCGCCACCGCGGTCAGCCTCATGGGCATCAGCTTCGTGTACGCCTCCACGGGCACCCTCTACCTCACCCAGGTCGCCGACCGCATCCAGCACGTCGACGGACAGCTCCACACCCTCGCCCAGACCGGTGTCGTCCTCACTCTTGTCGGCTTCGCCTTCAAGACCGCCGCCGTGCCCTTCCACTTCTGGGTGCCCGACACGTACGTGGGCGCGCCTCTCCCGATCGCCGCCTACCTGTCGGTCGTCGGCAAGGCGGTCGGCTTCTCCGGGCTGATCCTGATCACCGTCGTCGCCCTGCCGTCGTACGCCGACGTCTGGGGCCCGGCGCTCGCCGCGCTCGCCGCCCTCACCATGACGGTCGGCAACGTCGGCGCCCTCCGGCAGCAGGCCACGCGCGCGTACAGCGCCGTACGGCTGCTCGCCTGGTCCTCCGTCGGCCAGGCCGGCTACCTCCTCGTCCCGATCGCCGCCGCCGCGTACTCCGACGACGCCGAGCGGTCCGTAGGCTCCACCGTCGCCTACGCCCTCATGTACGCCGCCGTGAACCTCGGCGCCTTCGCGGTCGCCGCGCTGGTGGGCCGTACGAAGGCAGCGAACCGCATCATCGACTACCGCGGCCTCTACGCGACCAACCCGTTCGCCGCCCTCCTGCTGGCCTTCTTCCTGCTCTGCCTGGCCGGGCTGCCGCCGGGCATCATCGGCCTGTTCGCCAAGGTCACCGTCTTCTCGGCGGCCGTGGACGCGGGCCTCGGCTGGCTCGCCGTGGTCATGGCCGTCAATGTCGTGATCGCGCTGTTCTACTACCTCCAGTGGACGACGTTGCTGTTCCGGGCCCCGGAGGGTGAACCCGCCGCACACCGTGTCCCCGCCCCTCTCACCGCCGCGCTCGCCCTGACCGGCGTCCTCGGTGTCGCCCTCTCGGGCGCACCCCAACTGGTGCTGCGCTTCGCCGACACCGGGCTCTTCTGAACCGGCCCTTCCCGCACCTGAACCGCCCCTCCCGGACCGTCACCCGGACGGCCCACCTGGGCCTCCGTGCGCACAAGGGAACTAGTGGCCCTCGCCTGGCGTTGAGCAAGACGGGAAGGTCCACTGGACGTGACACCACGGACCGTGGCATCGGAAGACATCGGAGACCAGCAAGCAAAGGGTTCCCCTGCTGCACCACTTGGAGGGAGTACCGTGCACCGCCGGCACAACGGGCTCAGGACCGCAGTCCTCCTCGGGGGACTGTCCGCACTCATCATCGTCATCGGCAGCTTCTTCGGCCGTATGGGGTTGGTCGTGGCCGTCCTGATCGCGCTGGGCACCAACGCGTACGCGTACTGGAACAGCGACAAGCTGGCTCTACGCGCGATGCGTGCCCGCCCGGTGAGCGAGTTCGAGGCACCGGCGCTGTACCGCATGGTCCGCGAACTCTCCACCCAGGCCCGTCAGCCCATGCCGCGGCTGTACATCTCACCGACCGAGGCGCCCAACGCCTTCGCGACCGGCCGCAACCCGCGCAACGCCGCGGTGTGCTGCACCGACGGCATCCTGCGCATGCTGGACGAGCGCGAACTGCGCGGTGTCATCGGCCACGAGCTCAGCCATGTCTACAACCGAGACATCCTGATCTCGTCGGTCGCCGGCGCCCTCGCCTCCGTGATCATGTTCCTGGTCAACTTCGCCTGGCTGATCCCGATCGGCCGCTCCGACGACGACGACGGCCCGGGCCTTCTCGGCATGCTGATGATCATGATCCTCGGACCGCTGGCGGCCAGCCTCATCCAGCTGGCCATCAGCCGCTCCAGGGAGTACGAGGCGGACGCGTCCGGCGCCCAGCTCACCGGCGACCCCCTCGCGCTCGCCAGCGCCCTGCGCAAGCTCGAAATGGGCACCAAGCAACTGCCGTTGCCGCCCGAGCCGCGCATCGAGACCGCGAGCCACATGATGATCGCGAACCCTTTCCGCCCTGGCCAGGGACTGTCCAAGATGTTCTCGACACACCCGCCGATGGCGGAACGCATCGCCCGGCTCGAGAAGATGGCAGGTCGCCCCCAGTGAAAACCATCCTGAACGTCATTTGGCTCGTCCTGAGCGGCTTCTGGCTGTTCCTCGCCTACCTGGCCGCGGGCGTGGTGCTGTGCATCACCATCATCGGCATCCCGTTCGGCATCGCGGCCTTCCGTATCGGCGTCTACGCCCTCTGGCCCTTCGGGTACACCACGGTCGAGCGCCGTGACGCGGGCTCACCCTCCTGCGTCGGCAACGTCCTGTGGCTGGTCCTCGCCGGCTGGTGGCTGGCCCTGGGCCACATCGCCACGGGCCTCGTCCTCTGCATCACGATCATCGGTATCCCGTTCGGCATCGCCAACTTCAAGCTGATCCCCGTGTCCCTGTTCCCCCTGGGCCGCGAAATCGTCCCCACGGACGAGCCGTTCGCGACCCGCTGACGGACGGCCGGGGGAATCGGGGCGCCGAAGTACGTCCTGCTGTCGTACGACCGGCAGGCCGAGTTCGACGGCGGGGCGGGCTACGAGGAGACGTGGGCGTGGTGCGAGGACGCCGAAGATCTCTTCGCCGACCCGCCTCCTCCCCTGCGGGAGGTCTACGGCCTTCCCGGCTGCGCTCCCGAGGGGCAGTTGAGCGAAGCCCTCACCCGCGCGCGCGTGCCGAAGGATCGGCGCCCCTCGGGACACTGACCCTGGAGATACTCGACAAGACCGGCGCGGCGGTCGGCGAGTGGCATCTGGAAGGGGCGCTCCTCCTCGGGGACCGCCCCTGCGCCCGCGACCTGACACTGCGGGACGTCACGATCGAGGGAACCGCACCCGGCCACAACCCCTTCGACTACCCGCGCCGACCGCCCCTGTCCCCGGGCTACCGCCTCCTGGGCCCGCACGGCGAACTGCATGGGACCTGCTGTGACCTGGCTTGTACATCCGAGGTCCTGGACGAGCCGACGGAACCGTTCCTAGAGACTGGGCAGGAGTGAGTCCTGTTGCCAGGATTCATGCTCAGCCGAACGCCCCGAACGGTGTTGGGCGTTCTGGTCGCCCGCGTTCGCTCCGCGGTCCGGCGGCACGCATCCGGTGCGTGGTCCGGGAACGGGAGGGCGGGTTTCCTCACGCCCAGGGGCACGCCGGTCGGCCTGGACGGTCCGTTGCCCCACACGATCACTCCGGTCGTGTGGGGGCGGTGTCGTCCGTCGCCGGATCGGGTGTCCCTGGGCGCGTCGTCCGATCGCCACGGCGGCAGCGTCGTGGCGGGTCGTCTTGCGCGTGGTGCCGGTGAGGGGCTTCTGCCAGTGCTGGGCGCCCCAGCGGCTGGTGTAGGCCGGGTCCACGGCGATGATCGCGATGTCGGTCTGGTCGGCCATGGAGGTCAGCCGGGCGCGGAGCTTGCGGGTGGGCATACCGGAGATCAACTGCCGGAAGCGGCGCTTGCGTCCGTGCTTCTCACGCGTTTTCTCTGTCGTGAAGTCCAGGTCTTCGACGGCGATGGCCTTCACGCCGCAGGTGCGGGCCCAGTGCAGGAGCCGGGTGAGGGCGTGACGGACCTGGGCATCACGGTGATCGGTGGGCCCAGACAGGTCGAAAGCGAATCGGCGCGGTCTCCCGGTCGGGTTGCCGTGGGCATCGAGGCGCCAGGCGGCCAGATGATCGGCGTTCATGTCGACGCCGATCACACCCTGCGCGAGCGCGGCCTGCAGCGAGACGGTCCGGGAGACCGAGATCTGCCAGGACGCGGTCACATACCAGCGGCCGCGTTTCACATCCAGGTGGAGGCGGTAGGCGACCGACCGGTTCGCCGCCACCCGGTCCGCCCACTCCTGCCCCCGGTGCGGGAAACCGACCCGGCACGCGAGGACGTACCGGCCGTGCGGGGCGTTGGCCAACTCCCGTAGCGGGGACGGGAGTTTAATGCTGACCTCGCCGTCCGGACTGACACGGATCGTCTCGTTGCCGTACCGCTTACCAGACTCGCCATCCGCCTGCAAAAACCAGCGCTCCGCCTCCCAGAGCCGCCGCCACTGGTCCTCGGTCAGCCGCGCGGCATGCAGGTGGTGGCGGCTGCGGGCCAGGTGCTTGCCGCCGCGTACGACGCGCACGATCCCGGCCTTCCAGTCGGCCCGCGCACGCTCCCACCGGCCCTCCAGCACATGCAGACGGCGGGACTTGGCATGCCACTCCCGCGTACTGCGGTAGCCGCCCGGCGTGTTCTTCGAGCCCTTCGCGCCGACCGGCAGCGACAACCGGTGCGCGATCGTCCGGATCCCCGCCTCCAGGGACTGGATGTGCGCGAGCTGTCCACGCCGGGCCAGCGCCCACTGGTCATGCGTGGCCTTGGTGAGCGAACCCGCCCACCGGGACGACGACACCGCCGTCAGATCCCGCTTACGCGCCGCCCACGTGTCCGCGGAGTGCTCCAGGCCCTGCCCGCACCGGACCTTCAAATCCCGGGAGGCGAGGGATCCGAGGTGCGCGCCGACCAGCGCGATGACCTTCTCATCGGCGGGCGTCAGCTCCTTGAGCCGGGTACGGACCGCCGCCCCCGAGGGGCCGGGCACGACGAATGACGCCACAAGCTCCCGCAACCAGCCCACCCCCCCATACGGCCCGCTCGAAAACCCGCTCATCACACCCAACGAGCCCCACCCGGAAAGGTCACCCATTCGATGCACGAACTCCCATTCCCCTTCCGGGGTAAAGCCTCCCAAACATCCGCAGGACCCTCCGCGCCCACCCACACACGCCAGAACACACTCGCACTCAGTCAAACCCCAGCAGCTGCCAACCCCCTCTGCGTCTGCTGGGCTGATCTCCACAAGGCGCCCTGCGGAGGGCGCTGGACACGGGGGAGGAGGACCTGGGTCACGCCAAGGTCCTGCGCGTCGACACCTCCGGTCGGCCCGTGCAGTCCGCGGCCGAGGGCGAGCTGCGGGCCTGGATCCCGTCGGCGCGCGGTCCCGGCCTGGTCGATCTCACCCTCGACCTGTGGTCGGAGCGACCGCCCATCGCGGCCGGCGAGGTGTGGGACCTGTGGGCCGAAGGACGCCCGACGGAGTCCAGCCTCTGGGGGCGATGCGACCACGGGGGACGGCAGTTCTGGCTTGGCAGGGCGCTCGACCACCACGTGCACGGCGGCCAGGACCGGCCGCCCGGCACGACGTACCACCTCGACGGCCGCCACATCACCGACCTGCCCGGGTTCTTCTGCGCCCTGGGCGAGGCGATGAACGGCCCCGGCGGTTACTTCGGCTGGGACCTGGATGCCCTGAACGACTGCCTGAGGGGCCACCGGGGCGCCGCCCCGCCCCTCCTCCTGGTCTGGCACGATTCCGAAGTCGCCCGCAGACAGCTTGGCCTCACCCCGCAGTCCCCCCATCGGCTGCCGGACTTCGAGGAACTCCTCGCCTTTCTCACCGAGGGCGATCGCGTCGATGTCCCACCTTGCCTGAGCCGAGGTCGGCCCGGGGTTTTCCACAACCCGGAGGTTGTCCACAGGCCTACCGAGAGCGAGCAGTTGCTGGCACGGGTGGCGGACAAGGCCCGCAACACCCGACCGTGGGGATGGACTTCCCTCCCCGAGCCGGTGGAGGCGGACACCCTGGCCCGCGCCGAGGCCGCACTGGGCTTCCCCCTGCCCCCGCTGCTCGCCGACCTCTACCTGCGGATAGGAGACGGCGGATTCGGCCCGGAGTACGGCCTGTTGCCCCTGCTCGACAGCGCTCCGGCCGGTGAACCCGCGGCCGTCGTGCAGTACCTGGCCAACCGCAAGAGCGGCCGTAAGGACCCCGACTGGCCCTGGCCCGAGGGCGTCCTGCCGATATCCCACTGGGGCTGTGCGATGTACGCGTGCGTGGACTGCCACAGCCGGGAAGCTCCGGTCCTCCTCTTCGAACCGAACGCCGGCGACCGCGACCACTCCTGGTTCGTGGACGCCCCCACCCTCACGGACTGGCTGCGGGCCTGGGTCGACGGCACGGGCTGGTACGAGGAGATGAACGAGGAACTTGAGATGCCCCCTTGGGCGGAGTTCCCGATACGCACGGCACCGCCGACCCCCGCGACCTGACGACCCCTTCAGGGGGCCGCCCGCTGATCTACCGCCCCGCCCACCACTGCCGTACCCCGTACGCCACTACCCCGACCGCCAGCACCCCCGCGCCCGCGGCCACGGAGACCCCGGGCAGCGCGAACGCCAGCACCACACACCCGAGCAATCCCACCACCGGCACCACCCGGGCCGCCGGAGCCGAACCGAGCGTCCAGGCCGACGCGTTGGCCACCGCGTAGTACACGAGCACACCGAAGGAGGAGAAACCGATCGCGCCCCGTACGTCCACCGTGGCGGCGAGGACCGCGACCACCGCGCCCACGGCCAGCTCGGCCCGGTGTGGCACCTGGAAACGGGGATGCACGGCGGACAGTGCGCCCGGCAGATGCCGGTCCCGGGCCATGGCGAGCGTCGTCCGTGAGACACCCAGAATCAGGGCGAGCAACGAGCCGAGCGCGGCCACGGCGGCACCCACCCGCACCACCGGCACGAGCCCCGGCACCCCGGCCGCCCGCACCGCCTCGGCCAGCGGCGCGTCCGCACGGCCCAGAGCGGCAGCGCCCAGTACGGAAAGGACAGCCACCGCCACACCCGCGTACACGACCAGCGTGATGCCCAGCGCCAGGGGGATCGCGCGGGGGATGGTGCGCGCGGGGTCCCGCACCTCCTCACCGAGGGTCGCGATGCGCGCGTACCCCGCGAACGCGAAGAACAGCAGACCGGCCGCCTCCAGCACCCCGCCCACCCCGCCGGAGACCCCGGCGTCCAGCCGCCCGGCCTGTGAGGCCCCGGACCCCAGACACACGACCACCACGGAAGCGAGGACAGCGAGGACCACCGCCACGATCGCCCGGGTCAGCCAGGCGGACTTCTGGATCCCCCCGTAGTTCACCGCGGTCAGAGCCATCACGGCCGCGACGGCCACGGCATGGGCCTGCCCCGGCCAGACGTACGCACCCACCGTCAGCGCCATCGCCGCACAGGAGGCCGTCTTTCCGACCACGAACGACCAGCCCGCGAGATAACCCCAGAACGGCCCGAGTCGCTCCCGCCCGTACACATAGGTGCCGCCGGAGGCCGGATAGACGGCGGCCAGCCGCGCCGAGGACGTGGCGTTGCAGTAGGCGACCACGGCGGCGACGCCGAGCCCGAGCAGCAGCCAGGATCCGGCCGTGCCGGCTGCCGGCCCGAGGGCGGCGAAGATCCCCGCGCCGATCATCGAGCCGAGCCCGATGACGACGGCGTCACCTACTCCCAGCGTGCGCCGCAGTTCGGCACCGGAATGCGTCATGAGCCGCACCCTACTGATCCCGTGCAACCGAGGGACGGGGCCCTGACGTCCTCTCCAGCAACGAAAGGCGAACACCCGCTCGACGAACACCGCACGCAGGCCGGACTCGTAAGACGTACGACCCATTCACACGAGCGCTCGCCCGGTCCGCCGGGACGCAGATCACAGTCCGCGGACAGTGCGGGCACAGCGCGGAAGGGCAGGTTCAGGGCATGAGCATCATCGGCTGGATCATCCTGGGGCTGTTGGCCGGAGCCATCGCCAAGTTCCTGCTGCCGGGCCGTGACCCGGGCGGCTTGATCGGGACGACTCTCATCGGCGTCGCCGGCGCGTTCATCGGCGGCTGGATATCGGCCCGCTGGCTGGATCACCCGGTCAGCAAGAGCTTCTACGACGGTCCCACCTGGGCCGCCGCGATCGGCGGCTCCCTTGTGCTCCTGATCGCCTACCGTCTCCTGTTCGGCAACTCGCGCGACTGACCCCGAACCGCAGCCAGCAGGCGAGAAGGGTGGGCACCGGCCAGGTGCCCGCCCTTCCTCGTGGATCGGTGCCGATCGGTGCCGATCGGTGAATCAGCGGCTCACCGGTAGTTCACGAACTGGATCGCGAAGTCGAAGTCCTTGCCCTTCAGCAGAGCGATGACGGACTGCAGGTCGTCACGGCTCTTCGAGCTGACGCGCAGCTCGTCGCCCTGGACCTGGGCCTTCACGCCCTTCGGACCCTCGTCACGGATGATCTTCGCGACCTTCTTGGCGTTGTCCTGGGAGATGCCCTCCTCGATCGACGCGAAGATCTTGTACTCCTTGCCGGAGAGCTGCGGCTCGCCCGCGTCGAGCGCCTTCAGCGAGATCCCACGCTTGATCAGCTTGGACTGGAAGACGTCGAGGACGGCGTTGACCCGGTCCTCGGAGTTCGCCTCCATCAGGATCTTGTCGCCGGACCACGAGATCGAGGCACCCACGCCCTTGAAGTCGTAGCGCTGGGAGATCTCCTTGGCGGCCTGGTTGAGGGCGTTGTCGACCTCCTGCCGCTCGACCTTCGAGACGATGTCGAAACTGGAGTCGGCCATGTCCTGTGGCTCCTTGTATCGGGGTGCGTGTCAACGTGCGTACGGATGCGTATCGGCGTACGTGGGGGCGGGCGCCGAGCCCGGTGTGAACCCGGGCCGCATCCGCCCAAGCCTAGTCACCCCATGCCCTCCGGGCGCAGATCAATCGGGTGGCGAAGCACCCCTCGGCATCGGGTATTGTTTACGTCGTTGCCACGGAGCACCGCCGCAAGACGGTTCGAAGGGCAGCAACCCCGGCGGTGTGCCCGAGCGGCCAAAGGGAGCAGACTGTAAATCTGCCGGCTCAGCCTTCCCAGGTTCGAATCCTGGCGCCGCCACGCTGAGAAAAGACCCCCTCTGATCAGGGATGCAATCTGATCAGAGGGGGTCTTTCGTTGATCATCTCTGTTCGACTTGCCGTGGACGGGGGCGCGGACGTGTCTCACCTCGTACCGCCCGTATCTCACTGTCGATCAGTGCGCGTCCCCCAGGTGTCCCCCGGAGGCGAGCATGATCACTCAGGCTCGTTCCACTCCCGAAGCGCTGCGTCGGTCCGGCTGTTCGCACGCTCGCGGGTCTGGTCAAGCGCCTTGGCATACATCTTGGGCAGTACCCGCGATGCTGTGGCCGGTAGGGCGTGCACACACCGGTGATCGGTCATTGCGGCCAGCGGTCGACTTCCCTGCGGGAGTTTGGGGCAGGCTTCCGTGAACGGGCAGACCTACACGGCTTGTGGTGGCACGTCGAACGACTGGAAGGCAGTCAGCATCAACGGCCGGGACGGCTGGGTCGCAGCTGAATGTGTGGCGCTGGGCGCCTGATTTCTCGGAGCAGACACGGTCCGCCCCTCGATCTTTGCGGCGGTCATCCGTCCCGGGTGTCGTCCAACTGTTCGCCTTCCGCCTGGGACGGTTCAGTCCTGGGGACATCCGGGTGCATGGCCGCGCGTTCGGCAGGATCATCCCGCTCGCCCTCAGCCTGGGAGGGCGTGTGAGAGTACAGCCACGGTTCGTAGTCCGAGTCCGAGGCGCCGGTTTTCATGGCAGGCCTCCTTGGTCGCTTGCCTTCCATGCTCCTCCTCAGACCGCAGCGGAGCTAGCGCGGTAGCGGGCTCTGGGACGAGACGTGGGCGAGAAGTCTGTGTTTTGAACGCCGGACACACATCCCTGCCGTCGGATGGGGGGCGAGCGAGTGATCTTGAGGGGACCGTAGATCTGCGCGATGCCCAGGCTGTAAGCCCCTGCCTTCCGCCACGAGACGTGCCAGTCCTTGGCTGTCGTCGGTCCTATTCGCTGGGCACGCTCCGTCGTGAGGCGATGCGGGCCATTGCCGCTTTGCCTCCAGCCGTATCGGGGCGAGCCCGCTGTAAATCTGCGGCTCAGCCCTCCCAGGTTCGAATCCAGGCACCGCCACGCTGAGAAAGAGACCCTCTCCGGCGCCGGGTTGCGTGGCGCAAGACGGTGATGTGCGCGTCACGGCGGTGCGGGGCGTCAGGACACGCGTTCGTGGTCCTCCCGTAGTGCTGCCTGCATGTACTGGAAGCGGTCCGAGGCCCGGCGCCGCATCCAGACGACCCAGCAGCAGAGGCCGATCACGGCGACCGCGAAAACGAGCGGGAAGGCCAGTGATCCGGTGGCCACCCCGAGGGCGAGCAGGGCCGCGGTGATCAGGCCCATGAGGCCCAGCCAGTACGGCAGCCACCGGCGGTTGCGTTCCAGCAGGCTCAGTTGGTCGTCGACCAGCCGCCGCATCGATGCGCGTTCCCCGGGCTCGCTCGGCACCTCGCGATGCCGGATCCTGCGGCTGAGCTCGGCGAGGCCGTGCGGGTCGGTGCCTGCCGCGCGGCTTGCCCGGCGACGTTGTACGGCCACGCACGTGACGCCGATGGTGGCGTAGAAGAACCCCTGGATCACCCAGAGGACCGGATGGTCGCCCCTGCGGAACAGGGCGCTGACCCCCACGCCCAAAAGGAAGATCATGACCGCCTGCGCGGCCAGACTGCGGTCGAGCCAGCGCTTGAAGGAGCGCATGGCGCGTACCTCCTCGGAATCGACAAAAGCCCCTGTCGTTTCCGAATGCCCTTTCGGCAGCCGCCTATTGGCAACAGCCGCACGCACAAGCAGTCAGCCCCAGTGCCCGGCAAGGCCCGAGGGCCGCTCGCCCGTACCCCTGTCGCCGTTCCTGGCACTCCGCCTCGGCGTCCGCCCCACCCAGTCTCCCCACCCAGTCTCCCCACGTAGTCTTCCCACCCGGTCTCCCCGCCCTGTCCCCCAACCCCGATCGACCCAACCGCACACTCCAGACGCACATACCCCGCCCGCCCGGGGCACACTGACTGCATGTCCAGTCGTCGCAGGCTCTGCCCCGAGTGCCGTCGCGAGATCGCCGTCGTCGCCGGCCGCTTCGCCAGGCACGACCCGCCCGGAGCGCGTGAGAGGGGCCGGCTCGTCTCGTGCCCGGGCTCCCGCCGGCAGGCGGAACTCGGAGCCGCACAGCCGTCGTTGGACGGGTACCCAGTCCCCGTCGTACCCGGCCAGCTGCCCCTGTTCTGACGCCCGTCGTAACCGGCCGACCGCCCCTCCACTGACGTGCCGTGCCGTGCCGTTTGCCGAGCGCCTACGCCTCCGCCCGCACGTCCATCCGCGTGACCAGTCCGTCTTCCCCGAACCCGAACCCGGCCCCGAACCCGTACACGTACACGTGCTCGACCGTCTCATCGGACCACCGCTCGGCGCCCGACGCGTCGCGCGTCCCGAGCCGTACGGTCACCACCACGGTCCCGGCGGACCCGCCCGGCCGCAGCCCCTCCAGCCGTACGAGGGGATGCCCCACCGCGAACTGCCGTGCCCAGTACGCCCGTACCGCCTCATGACCGTGCAGCCGGCCGCCGTCCAGCATGTTCGGCCAGTCCACGTCCGGAGACAGGCAGTGCGGTACGAAGGCGTCCCGCTCGTCCGTGGCGAAGACCTCGTACATCCGCCGCAGCAGGGCCTCCCGCGCGGCCGGCACTCCCTCGGCGGGCATCCTCAGTTGCCCGCCACCGACTTCACCGCCACCGACACCGGCGTGGAACCGCTCACCAGCTCCAGCGTCAGCCCGGCCGTAGCGGGCGTGTCCAGCAACTCCGCCAGTACGGCGGCCACGTCGTCGCGCGGAATCGAGCCACGGCCGGTGTGCGCCTCCAGACGGACGAGGCCCTTGCCGGGGTCGTCCCTGAGCGCGCCGGGGCGCAGAATCGTCCAGTCCAGGTCGTCCAGGCCACTCACGTAGGCGTCGGCCTCGCCCTTGGCGCGCAGGTACACGTCGAAGATCTCGTCGCCCACGTGCCGCGGGTCCGCGCCCATGGAGGACACGATCACGAAGCGCCGTACGCCCGCCCGGACCGCCGCGTCCGCGAACAGCACCGCTGCGGCCTTGTCCACGGTGTTCTTGCGGGATGCGTCGCTGCCGGGGCCCGCGCCCGCAGCGAAGACGGCCGCGTCCGCGCCCCGCAGAGCCGCCACGACCTCCTCGGCCGAGGCCGACTCCAGGTCCAGGACGACCGGTTCGGCACCGGCGTCCCGCAGATCGGCGCCCTGTTCCGGGCGGCGGATGATCCCCGCGACCTCGTCCCCGCGCGCGGCGAGCAGCCGCTCCAGCCGCAGCGCGATCTGACCATGACCACCAGCGATGACAATGCGCATGCCTTCGACCGTACGCCGGAACACCCGGGAACGCCGCGTCAGGGGAGTGGGGAGGGGTGGGGCTGGGGGCGCACACGGGACGCAAGTCCCGCCGCATCCATGCCCGGGTCCCCTAAGACACCCTTCCGCCTACGGCACGTCCCCCCGCCCCTGCCGAGGCAGCCCCAACTCCGCGGCCGCCGCCGAGTTGCGGTACTCCCGCACCGCACTCGTCCGTGCCACCACGCGCCCCCTGTGCACCACGATCCGGCTGTACGCCAGGGACAGCGCGCCGGCCAGGCGGTCGCCGCGTACCGCGAGCAACTCGGCCGGAAAGCCTGCCTCCACGCGGACTTCGGGCAACCCGAGTACGGCTCGTGCCGAGGTGCTCACCGCGTCGTAGGCGTCTTCCGGCCGCAGGCCGTACCGGGAGGCGAGCAGGTACGCGGCCTCCAGGGGGTCCCCGCGGCCCACCGGGTTGCAGGCGTCCCGCAGCGCGCCGCTGCCGGCGGCCACCCGGACTCCGGCCGCGCGCAGCAGCCGTACCGGAGCCGTGCCCCGCCCGTCCACGCCCGCGCAGCCACCCTGCGGGAGGCACACCACGGCGACTCCGGCCGCCGCGAGCTGGTCGGCGGTGCGGGAGACCACGTCCGCGGGGAGCCGGTCGAGGCCCGCGCAGGGGCCGAGGGTCACGCCGGGCCGCAGCCCCCCGGCCATGGCGCCGAGGCGGGCGAGCCGGGCCGGGTCGGTGGCGTCGGTGTGCAGGTCCACGGGGCAGCCGTGCTCCGAAGCGACCTCCAGGACCGCCTCCGCGTAACCGGTCGGATCGGGGTCGAGATCCGGACAGCCGCCCACCACCGAGGCACCCATCTTCAGCGCGTCCCGCAACATCGCGAGCCCTTCCGCCCCGGCTACCCCGGTCAGCACCCGGGGCATCGCCACGGCCGTCAACTCGGCGAGCCCGCGCAGCGACCGCCGCGCCTGGAGTACGGCGGCCAGCGCGCCCAGCCCCTGGACGTCGCCCACGCGTACGTGTGCCCGGAGCGCGGTCGCCCCGTGCCCGAGCTGCAGCAGAGCGGCCTCCGTGGCCCGGCGCTGGACGTCCTGCGGATCGGGGGAGACCGGCCCCTCGGCGTCGGCCGACAGCGCGGTGTCGCCGTGGGCGTGCGGCTCGGCCGGGGCCGGCAGGAGCAGATAGCCGCTGAGATCCACACGCGCGCCGCACGCACGCGTGCCGCCCCCGGCCAGACTCCCGGCCGTACCGACCGCCTCGATGCGCCCGCCGCCCAGCCGTACGTCCACGGTCCTGCCGTCGGTGAGCCGTGCCCCGCACAACAGGAGGCCGGCCCCCTCGGACCGGCACGACGACGCGGCACCCGACGAGGACGAGGAGGGGGGCGGCTGCGGCTGGCTGTCGGGCATCGCGCTCCAGGGGCTCGGGGGCTGCGCAAGCCCGGACCCACCGGAACCGCGCAAGAGGACGCAAGATCACGCAGAGTGAGTCGAGCCTAGGGTGGCGGTGCGCCCGCGACGGGGAGGAGCGCAATAGTCGTACCGGTGTGGTCCGCCGTACCGGAGGGGCTGTCGAGGCCTGCGGGAACCCCGTGGATCAAGGCGCTCAGGGCGGCGCGAAACGGATTTGGGCGAACGGCGGCGGAGCGTGTAATGTCTTCATCGCTCGCCCCAATAGCTCAGTCGGCAGAGCGTCTCCATGGTAAGGAGAAGGTCTACGGTTCGATTCCGTATTGGGGCTCTGGTGTGTGAGGTTCCCGTCGCGAGACGGGAACGGATCGCATCTCAGCGGTGTAGCTCAGTCGGTAGAGCAAGCGGCTCATAATCGCTGTGTCACCGGTTCAAGTCCGGTCACCGCTACAGACAGTAGCCGATTGTGGGGTCGGTCCTTCGATCGGCTACTCTTCTATGCGTTAATCGTCCCATCCGTTCGTCAAGGAGCACTCCTGTGGCTGCCACCGACGTCCGCCCGAAGATCACGCTGGCCTGCGTGGAGTGCAAGGAGCGGAACTACATCACCAAGAAGAACCGGCGTAACAACCCGGACCGACTGGAGATGAAGAAGCACTGCCCGCGTTGCAACGCGCACACCGCGCACCGCGAAACGCGATAAATCAGGCTCGTACACGAGGCCGTCCCCGAGAGATCGGGGGCGGCCTCGCGTCGTTGAGCGACCCCGTACCGGTCAGTAGAGCAACCAGGAGGTATCGAGCCCATGGCGCTCGACCAGTCCTTCGTGGGGCGGACCTACCCGCCCACCGACCCCTACGAGGTGGGCCGGGAGAAGATCCGCGAGTTCGCCGAGGCGGTGGGGGACTCCAACCTCGCGTACACGGACGCGGAGGCCGCCAAGGCGCTCGGTCACCCTGACGTGATCGCCCCGCCGACTTTCGTGTTCTCGATCACGTTCAGGGCCGCGGGGCAGGTCGTGCAGGACCCGCAGCTCGGCCTGGACTACAGCCGCGTGGTGCACGGTGACCAGAAGTTCGCCTACGTCCGACCCGTGCGCGCCGGTGACCGTCTGACCGTCACCTCCACGATCGAGGCCATCAAGTCCATGGCCGGCAACGACATCCTGGACATCCGCGGCGAGGTCCACGACGAGGCCGGCGAGCACGTCGTGACCGCCTGGACGAAGCTCGTCGCCCGCGCGGCAGAGGAGGCGTGAAGCAGCAGATGACGGCGAAGATCTCCTACTCCGACGTCGAGGTCGGCACCGAGCTGCCGGCCCGGACCTTCCCCGTGACCCGCGCCGGCCTCGTCCAGTACGCGGGCGCCTCCGGTGACTTCAATCCCATCCACTGGAACGAGAAGTTCGCCAAGGAGGTCGGGCTGCCGGACGTCATCGCGCACGGCATGTTCACCATGGCCGAGGCGATCCGTGTGGTCACCGACTGGACCGGCGACCCGGGAGCGGTCGTCGAGTACGGCGTCCGCTTCACCAGGCCCGTCGTCGTCCCGAACGACGACCAGGGCGCCACGATCGAGGTCAGCGCCAAGGTCGCCGCCAAGCTCGACGACAACACGGTCCGGGTGGACCTCACGGTGACCAGCGCCGGGCAGAAGGTGCTGGGGATGTCGCGGGCGGTCGTACGACTGGCCTGAGGTGGGCATGAAGACCGGCCTGAAGGCTGGACCGACTGTCCCAGGTAAGGGGCGCCCTCCATGGTGGGGCGCCCCATACCGGCGTCATGGAGCCCCGCCCTTGCAAAGTTAGTGATTAAGTACTAACTTAGTCGCATGGCCAGGATGAGTGCAGAAGAGAGGCGTGAGAGCGTCATTCGCGCGGCGACGATCGAGTTCGCCCGCGGGGGCTATCACGGCACGTCGACCGAGGTGATCGCCAGGCGTGTCGGGGTCTCGCAGCCGTATCTCTTCCGGCTCTTCCCGGGTAAGAAGGCGATCTTCCTGGCCGTGGCCGAGCGCTGCCTGGAGGACACCATCCGCACCTTCGAGGAGGCGTCGAAGGGCCTGGAGGGCGAAGACGCCCTGCGCGCCATGGCGGACGCGTACGCCCGGGTCATCACGGAGCGGCCCGAGTGGCTGTTGATGCAGATGCAGATGTACGTCGCGGTGGGGGCCGCCCAGCAGGAGGGCGACCACGAGTTCGGCGAGGCGGTGCGAGCGGGCTGGATGCGGCTGTGGGACACCGTCCACCTGCCGCTCGGCGCCGATGCCGGCGAGACGACGACCTTCCTGGCGTACGGCATGCTCATCAACTGCCTGGTGGCGATGGGCTTCCCGCCCGAGCACAGGGTCTGGGAGGGGTTGTATCCGTCGGCGCGCCTCAAGGGCCGGCTGGAGCACTAGGCATTCAGGAACCGGGCGTCATCGGCGGCGCCTTTCCATGATCGAGAAACTTAGTAATCAATAACTAATCACCGGTCACCAACCCGCTGGGGGAGCGATGTCACAGCAAGCGCACCAACCGCAAGCAGCACCGACCGCACGTCGTGGGGGAGCCGTCTGGGCCCTCGTCATCACCAGCGTCGCCGGATTCATGGCGGCCCTCGACAACCTCGTCGTCACCACCGCCCTGCCCTCCATCCGCGACGACCTCGGCGGAGCGCTGCACGACCTCGAATGGACCGTCAGCGCCTACACGCTCACCTTCGCGGTCCTGCTGATGACCGGCGCCGCACTCGGCGACCGCTTCGGCCGCCGACGCCTCTTCCTCACGGGCCTCACGATCTTCACCGGCGCCTCGGCGGCCGCGGCCCTGGCACCCGGCATCGACTCCCTCATCGCCGCCCGCGCGGTCCAGGGCGTGGGCGCGGCGATCATGATGCCCCTCACGCTCACCCTCCTCACGGCGGCCGTGCCCACCGCCAGGCGCGGGATGGCGTACGGCATCTGGGGCGCCGTCAACGGACTCGCGGTCGCCTCCGGACCGCTGATCGGAGGCAGCCTCACCGAACACATCTCCTGGCAGTGGATCTTCTGGCTGAACGTCCCGCTCGGCGTCGCCCTGCTGCCCCTCGCCCGCCTGCGCCTGGCCGAGTCCCACGGCACCGGCGCGCGCCTCGACATCCCCGGCACACTGCTCGCCAGCGGCGGTCTCTTCGGCATCGTGTACGGCCTGGTCCGCGGCCCGTCCGACGGCTGGACCGACTCCGTGGTCCTGCTGGCCCTGTTCGCCGGGGCCGCGCTGCTCGCCGCCTTCGTCCTCTACAGCACGCGGGCCAAGGACCCGATGCTGCCCATGCGGCTGTTCCGCTCCCGGGCCTTCTCCGGCATCAACGCGGCGAGCCTGCTGATGTTCCTCGGGATGTTCGGCTCGATCTTCCTGCTTAGCCAGTACATGCAGGGCGTCCTCGGCTACTCGCCCACCGAGGCGGGCCTGCGGATGCTGCCCTGGACCGGCATGCCGATGCTCGTCGCGCCGATCGCCGGGATCCTCTCCGACCGCATCGGGGGCCGGCCGGTGGTGGCCACGGGTCTCTTCTTCCAGGCGGCGGGTCTCGCGTACATGGCGTCCGTGGTCACCGTCGACGCGTCCTACTCCGCGCAGCTCCCCGGTCTCATCCTCAGCGGCATCGGCATGGCACTGTTCTTCGCCCCCGCGTCCAACCTGGTCATGTCCAGCGTGCTGCCGAAGGAGCAGGGCATCGCGTCCGGAGCCAACAACGCACTGCGCGAGGTGGGCGGGGCGCTGGGAATCGCCGTCATGGCGTCGATCTTCTCCTCGCAGGGCGGATACGACAGCGGTCAGTCCTTCGTGGACGGACTGCGTCCGGCCCTGGTCACCGGAGCGGCCGTGGTGGCGCTCGCCGGGGTTGCGGCTCTGCTGATTCCCTCGCGGAAGCGGGTTGTGGTGACGGACACGTCCGACGAGGCGCGAGCGCTGGAGACGGTGGGTGCCTGAACCTGTTGGAACGGTCCGTCCGAGAGGGCGGACCGTTTCTGCCGCGTGGGGTTGTGGGGCGGGTGCGGGTGTGTGGGGGCTGGTCGCGCAGTTCCCCGCGCCCCTGGGTGGGTGCAGTCGCCTGTGCCTGCACGGGCCGTTGGCCGCGTACGGCGGGCAGGGGACGGGGTGGGGGGTGTCCGCCCGCAGCGGCCGGCGTCCGTTACCGAGCACAGCTGAAGCAGCCGAGCCGCCGGACCGAGGACGGATACCCCCCACCCCGGCCCCGACCCCACACCACACCGCACGCGCTACACAAGCCCCCACCGAACCCGCAGCTGCGCCGCAGGCATCAGGGGCGCGGGGAACTGCGCAAAACGCCCGCCCCCACGCACCCGCACCCGCACCCCAACCCGCACCCGCACAGGACCCCGCCCAACCGCCGGAGGCCCCCGTAGGGTGTACCCCGTGCAGGAACGACACGACGCCCCCCTCGCCCCCCTGACCACCTTCCGCCTCGGTGGCCCCGCCACCCGCCTCGTCACCGCGACGACCGACGCCGAGGTGATCGAGGTCGTCCGCGAGGCCGACGCCACCGGCACCCCCCTCCTCGTCATCGGCGGCGGGTCCAACCTCGTCATCGGGGACAAGGGCTTCGACGGCACCGCACTCGTCATCGCCACCAAGGGCTACGAACTCACCGGCACCCACCTCACCCTCGCCGCCGGCGAAGTGTGGACCGACGCCGTCGCACGCACCGTGGACGCCGGACTCGCCGGGATCGAGTGTCTGGCCGGCATCCCCGGTTCCGCGGGCGCGACCCCCATCCAGAACGTCGGCGCCTACGGCCAGGAGGTGTCCTCCACCATCACCGAGGTCATCGCCTACGACCGCCGCAGCGGCGCGACAGTCACCCTCACCAACGACGACTGTGCCTTCTCCTACCGCCACAGCCGCTTCAAGGAAGACCCCGCCCGCTACGTCGTCCTGCGCGTCCGCTTCGACCTGGAGGACGCCGACGGCCTCTCCGCGCCGGTCAAGTACGCCGAGACCGCCCGGACCCTGGGCGTGGAACCCGGCGACCGCGTCCCCCTCACCCGGGCCCGCGAGACCGTCCTGAAGCTGCGCGCCGGCAAGGGAATGGTCCTGGACCCCGACGACCACGACACCTGGTCGGCGGGCTCCTTCTTCACCAACCCCATCCTCACGGCCGCCCAGTTCGCCGAGTTTCACGCGCGCGTGAAGCAGCACCTCGGCGAGGACGCCGTACCCCCCGCCTACCCCGCGGGCGACGGCCACACCAAGACCTCCGCGGCCTGGCTCATCGACAAGGCCGGCTTCACCAAGGGCTACGGCACCGGCCCCGCCCGCATCTCCACCAAGCACACCCTGGCCCTCACCAACCGGGGCAACGCCACCACGCAGGACCTCCTCGCCCTGGCCCGGGAGGTCGTGGCAGGCGTACGGGACACCTTCGGCATCACCCTGGTCAACGAGCCGGTGACAGTGGGCGTCAACCTGTAGCCGACCAGGTCCGAAAGCGTCAGTACGCCACCCCCACCCCCTGCTTCACCACTCCCGCGTCCCCCACCATCCCCAGCATCGCGTGCGCCACATCCGCCCGCGAGATGAACCGTCCCCGAGCCGGAAACCCCCCGGCCACCACGCGGTACACGCCGGTCACGGGCTTGTCCTGAAGGCGCGGCGGACGCACGACGGTCCAGTCCGTACCGCTCGCCGCCAGCTCCGCCTCCATCTCGCTCAGATCGGCGTAGACGTCCTTCAGCACGGCGGACACGAGCCCCCGCATCCACCGGTCCACCGCCCCCTCGTCCACCGGCGCCGACCCGACCGGCCCCGCGCTGACGGCCAGCACCCGCCGGACCTGCTCCGCCTCCATCGCGGCCAGTACGACGCGGGTCAGCCGCGTCGCGATCCCGGCGTCCTTGCGGGCGCGCGGCCCGAGCCCGGACAGCACCGCGTCCCGCCCGGCCACGGCGGGCCGCAGGACCTCCGGGTCGGTGAGGTCCGCACGGACCACCTCCAGCCGTGCGCCGGTGACGGTCAGCCGGGCAGGATCCCGTACGACCGCCGTGACCTCATGGCCCGTCGCCAGGCCCTGCCGGACGAGCTCTCGCCCTATGCCCCCGGTGGCACCGAAAACCGTGAGTTTCATGGGTACTCCCGTACTCGAAGGAGGTGGGTGAGTATTCACTCACCCCTGCCTCCCTCTAGAGTGGGTAAGTACTCACCCACCCGTCAAGCCCGCCAACCGACCCAAGGGGACCGAACAGCATGGAGCCCAAGCCCGGCCCGGCCCGCGTCCGCATCCTCGACGCCGCCCACGAGCTGATGCTCACCGTCGGGCTGGCGCGTGCCACGACCAAGGAGATCGCCAAGGCGGCCGGCTGCTCCGAGGCGGCGCTGTACAAGTACTTCGCCAGCAAGGAGGAGGTGTTCATCCGCGTCCTCGCGGAACGCCTCCCGAGACTGGCCCCCCTGCTGCACGCCCTGGCCGCCGAGCCGGGCCGCCACAGCCTGGAGGAGAACCTCACCGAGATCGCCCGCCAGGCCGCCCTCTTCTACGAGCAGAGCTTTCCGATCGCCGCCTCGCTGTACGCCGAGACCCAGCTCAAGCGGCGCCACGACGACGCGATGCGCGAGATGGAGTCCGGCCCGCACAAGCCGATCGAGTGGCTCGACGCCTACCTCCGCGCCGAGCAGTCCATCGGCCGGGTCGCCCCCGATGCCGACACCTTCGCCGCCGCCTCCCTCCTCCTGGGCGCCTGCGCGCAACGGGCGTTCGCCTACGACGCCACACAGGACGGCGTACGGCCGCCGGTGGAGGAGTTCGCGAGCCGGCTGGCCCGGACCCTGCTGGGCGGAATCTCGGTTGCCGGGGAATCGGCGTGACCGTCACGCTGGGCCCATGCGGCTGAGGCTCACCGAGTTCAGACCCCGTATCGGTCCCCACGAACACCGGGTCGTCCAGCCCCGTCACACTCTGCGCCATGCCTCCTTGACCGCTCCGGAGCCGATCGGTCTGCTCCTCGGTGACCACGACGGGCTGAACCGGCTCGCCGGCCTGTTCTCCTTCGCCGCCTACTCGCGGCACACGATCGTCCATGTGCCCCTGCGGGACGGCGTCCCGCCCGACGAGGGCTGGGGGGAGCGGGTGGATCTCGTCCTGGCCCACCACTCGTACGGACTGCGTCCCAGCAAGTGGCCCGAGCTGCGGCACGCGCTCAGAACCGGTGCCCCGCTGTCCGTGGAGACCGACCAGGCCCGTACCCGCGACGACGCGGAGGCCTGGCGGCGACGGCAGACGTACGCGGACTTCCGGGACGAGCTGCGGCACGCCACTCACGCGCGTACGTTCTTCCTGTTCGGCAGCCGGGACGCGTTCGCGCGGACGGCCGTGGATCTCGCGTGGGCTGCAGACTGGGGGCCGCGGCAGAAGGGTGCCGACACGGGGGCGTCCGTCCTGGCCACGGGGGTCTCACCGAAGCAGCCGCCCGGCGGCGGCCACCCCTACGAGGTACTCGTCTGCTTCAAGAAGCCGGCCCGCTGAGCCAGTCGTCCACCCCCGACAGCAGCTTGGTCTTCACGTCCTCCGGCGCCGCCGAAGCCCGTACCGACTGCCGGGCCAGTTCCGCGAGTTCCGCGTCCGAGAACCCGTGCCAGCGCCGGGCGATCTCGTACTGGGCGGCCAGCCGGGACCCGAACAGCAGGGGGTCGTCGGCGCCCAGTGCCATCGGCACCCCCGCCTCGAACAGCTTCCGCAGCGGCACGTCCTCGGGCTTCTCGTACACGCCGAGAGCCACGTTCGACGCCGGGCACACCTCGCACGTCACCTGCCGGTCGGCCAGCCGCTTCAGCAGCCGAGGGTCCTCCGCCGCGCGCACCCCGTGCCCGATCCGCGTGGCACTCAGGTCGTCCAGGCAGTCCCGCACCGAGGCAGGACCGCTCAGCTCGCCGCCGTGCGGCGCCGACAGCAGCCCGCCCTCGCGCGCGATGTGGAACGCCCTGTCGAAGTCCCGTGCCATGCCCCGGCGTTCGTCGTTCGACAACCCGAAGCCCACCACGCCCTTGTCCGCGTACCGCACCGCGAGCCGGGCCAGCGTGCGCGCGTCCAGCGGGTGCTTCATCCGGTTCGCGGCGACCAGCACCCGCATCCCGAGCCCGGTCTCCCGCGAGGTCGTCTCCACCGCGTCCAGGATGATCTCCAGCGCCGGGATCAGACCACCCATCCGGGGGGCGTACGACGTCGGGTCGACCTGGATCTCCAGCCACCCCGAGCCGTCGCGGACGTCCTCCTCCGCGGCCTCCCGCACCAGCCGCTGGATGTCCTCGGGCTCCCTGAGGCACGAGCGCGCCGCGTCGTACAGCCGCTGGAACCGGAACCAGCCGCGCTCGTCCGTGGCCCGCAGTCTCGGGGGCTCGCCGCTGGTCAGTGCGTCGACCAGGGCCTCGGGCAGCCGCACTCCGTACTTGTCGGCCAGTTCCAGAACCGTCGCCGGGCGCATCGAGCCCGTGAAGTGCAGGTGCAGATGGGCTTTCGGCAGCTCAGAGACATCACGTACACGCTCCATTCCAGGATCCTGCCGTACGTCACGGGCGTCCCGGTACCACTTTCCCCTTTAGTGGTCTTGCTCGCACAAAAAAGGGACCGGCTACTCACGTGAGCAGCCGGTCCCTTTCGCAGCGAACTCAGTCGCGCGCCTCCGCCAGCAGCTTCTGGATCCGCGCGACACCCTCGACGAGATCCTCGTCACCCAGCGCGTACGACAGCCGCAGATAGCCCGGCGTGCCGAAGGCCTCGCCCGGGACGACCGCGACCTCGGCCTCCTCCAGGATCAGCGCGGCCAGCTCGACCGTGTCCTGCGGGCGCTTGCCGCGGATCTCCTTGCCGAGCAGGTCCTTGACCGACGGGTAGGCGTAGAAGGCGCCCTCGGGCTCCGGGCAGAGCACGCCGTCGATCTCGTTGAGCATGCGGACGATCGTCTTGCGGCGGCGGTCGAAGGCCGTGCGCATCTCCGCCACCGCGTCGAGGTTGCCGGAGACCGCGGCGAGGGCCGCGACCTGGGCGACGTTCGACACATTGGACGTGGCGTGCGACTGGAGGTTGGTCGCGGCCTTGACGACGTCCTTCGGGCCGATGATCCAGCCCACCCGCCAGCCCGTCATGGCGTACGTCTTCGCGACCCCGTTGACCACGACGCACTTGTCGCGCAGCTCGGGCAGGAGCGCGGGCAGCGAGGTGAACTTCGCGTCGCCGTAGACGAGGTGCTCGTAGATCTCGTCCGTCAGCACCCACAGGCCGTGCTCGACGGCCCAGCGGCCGATCGCCTCGGCGTCGGCCTGGCTGTAGACGGCGCCGGTCGGGTTGGAGGGGGAGACGAAGAGGACGACCTTCGTCTTCTCGGTGCGGGCCGCCTCCAGCTGCTCGACGGAGACCCGGTAGCCGGTCGTCTCGTCGGCGACGACCTCCACCGGGACACCGCCGGCCAGCCGGATCGACTCCGGGTAGGTCGTCCAGTACGGCGCCGGGACGATGACCTCGTCGCCCGGGTCGAGGATCGCGGCGAAGGCCTCGTAGATCGCCTGCTTTCCGCCGTTGGTCACCAGGATCTGGGACGCCTCGACCTCGTAACCGGAGTCACGGAGGGTCTTCGCGGCGATCGCGGCCTTCAGCTCGGGCAGACCGCCGGCGGGCGTGTAGCGGTGGTACTTGGGGTTCGAGCAGGCCTCGATCGCGGCCTGGACGATGTAGTCCGGGGTCGGGAAGTCCGGTTCACCGGCGCCGAAGCCGATCACCGGCCGCCCGGCGGCCTTGAGGGCCTTGGCCTTGGCGTCCACGGCGAGGGTGGCGGATTCGGAGATCGCGCCGACTCGGGCGGAGACCCGGCGCTCGGTGGGAGGGGTTGCAGCGCTCATGGGGTCCATCGTTCCAGACCGGAAACCTCTCCGGCACACGGGTTTCACAGACTGAACAACAGCTGAACAACCGTCCGGATTCGCGCCGCACGCTGGACGATCTTCCGTCCCCAAGGCCCGTACGGGCGCTTTCTGTTCGACGAGGGCCCGCGGACCACGTACACTCTCACCTCGTTGGCCTTCAGCAGCCGCCCGCCCAGGTGCACACCGAGCACTCGGTCGGATGCGGTACGTTGGGGGGCACACAAAGGGTCGTAGCTCAATTGGTAGAGCACCGGTCTCCAAAACCGGCGGTTGGGGGTTCAAGTCCCTCCGGCCCTGCTACACACACCTTCGCCAGGATGTGTGCGCATGTACGTACAGCAATGCACCGCCGTGCGGCTCCAACCGGGCGCGGCACGGCCACGACCCGGGAACAGGTGAGGACGAATGGCGGATGCCGTGGGCTCCATCGACACGCCTGGCGCCCAGGACGAAGTGCCGGAGACCAAGAAGAAGACCCGCAAGGGCGGTAAGCGTGCCAAGAAGGGCCCGCTGAAGCGTCTCGCGACCTTCTACCGGCAGATCGTCGCCGAACTCCGCAAGGTCGTCTGGCCGTCGCGGAATCAGCTGACGACGTACACGACCGTGGTGATCGTCTTCGTCCTCGTCATGATCGGTCTGGTGACCGTGATTGACTATGGACTCAACCACGCCGCCAAGTACGTATTCGGCTGAGCACAGAGCGAAGGGCGCCGAGGTTACCGGCGCCCCTTTTCGCATGTTCCACCCCATGTATCCAGGAAGAAGCAGCCACCGTGTCTGACCAGAACCTGAACGACGCCATCGAGCCCGACGAGTCTGTCGACGACGAGCTCGACATCGTCGAGGGCGCGGACGAGGACCCGGACGAGGTCGAGGCTGCCGACGCCGAGGCCGGCGTGCCCGCCGAGGAAGCCGCTCTCCACGTCGAGGACGAGTCCGGCGGCGACGTCGAGGCCGTCGAGGACGAGGAAGAGGAAGAGGCGGACGCCGAGGAGGAGCCGGCCGAGCCGGTCGACCCCGTCGCCGCCCTCCGCGAGGAACTGCGGACCCTCCCCGGCGAGTGGTACGTCATCCACACCTACGCCGGTTACGAGAACCGCGTGAAGACCAACCTCGAGCAGCGTGCCGTCTCGCTGAACGTCGAGGACTTCATCTTCCAGGCCGAGGTGCCGCAGGAAGAGGTCGCGCAGATCAAGAACGGCGAGCGCAAGACGATCCGTCAGAACAAGCTCCCCGGCTACGTGCTGGTGCGCATGGACCTGACGAACGAGTCCTGGGGCGTCGTCCGCAACACCCCCGGCGTCACCGGCTTCGTGGGCAACGCCTACGACCCGTACCCGCTGACCCTGGACGAGATCGTCAAGATGCTCGCCCCGGAGGCCGAGGAGAAGGCCGCCCGCGAGGCCGCCGAGGCCGAGGGCAAGCCGGCTCCGGCCCGCAAGGTCGAGGTCCAGGTGCTGGACTTCGAGGTGGGCGACTCGGTCACCGTCACCGACGGCCCGTTCGCCACGCTGCAGGCCACGATCAACGAGATCAACGCCGACTCGAAGAAGGTCAAGGGCCTCGTCGAGATCTTCGGCCGCGAGACCCCGGTCGAGCTGAGCTTCGACCAGATCCAGAAGAACTGACGTCTTCCGGACAGAACTTCCGACCAGGTCAGGCGGGCTGTCACAGCTCGTCTGACCTGCTCGGTTTTTGGCCGCGCATCTATACCCGCTATCGTTGTGCGGTATGCCTGCGTCCGGGTGGTCCCCGTACGCGGGCAGGACCCGAATCGAAAGGACCCGGAGAGCTATGCCTCCCAAGAAGAAGAAGGTCACGGGGCTCATCAAGCTCCAGATCCAGGCCGGTGCCGCCAACCCGGCTCCGCCGGTCGGCCCCGCGCTGGGTCAGCACGGCGTGAACATCATGGAGTTCTGCAAGGCCTACAACGCCGCGACCGAGTCGCAGCGTGGCTGGGTGATCCCGGTGGAGATCACGGTCTACGAGGACCGCTCCTTCACCTTCATCACCAAGACCCCGCCGGCCGCGAAGATGATCCTCAAGGCCGCGGGCGTGGAGAAGGGCTCCGGCGAGCCGCACAAGACCAAGGTCGCCAAGATCACCCAGGCGCAGGTCCGCGAGATCGCCACCACCAAGATGCCCGACCTCAACGCCAACGACCTGGACGCCGCCGCGAAGATCATCGCCGGTACCGCGCGTTCCATGGGCGTCACGGTCGAGGGCTGAGCCCCACCCCCCTCGTACACCAAGCAGAAGTGGCAGGGCCTGCTCGGCCCGTACCACGACTCCTTTCAGAACACACAGGAGCAGTTGTGAGCAAGCGCAGCAAGGCCCTCCGCGCTGCGGACGAGAAGATCGACCGGGAGAAGCTGTACGCCCCGCTCGAGGCCGTCCGTCTCGCCAAGGAGACCTCCACCTCCAAGTTCGACGGCACCGTCGAGGTCGCCTTCCGTCTGGGTGTCGACCCGCGCAAGGCGGACCAGATGGTCCGTGGCACCGTGAACCTCCCGCACGGCACCGGTAAGACCGCCCGGGTCCTGGTCTTCGCGACCGGTGACCGTGCCGAGGCCGCTCGTGCCGCGGGCGCCGACATCGTCGGCGCCGACGAGCTCATCGACGAGGTGTCGAAGGGCCGTCTGGACTTCGACGCCGTCGTCGCCACCCCGGACCTCATGGGCAAGGTCGGCCGCCTCGGCCGCGTGCTCGGTCCCCGTGGTCTCATGCCGAACCCCAAGACCGGCACCGTCACCCCCGATGTCACCAAGGCTGTCAACGACATCAAGGGCGGCAAGATCGAGTTCCGCGTCGACAAGCACTCGAACCTGCACTTCATCATCGGCAAGACGTCGTTCGACGACACCAAGCTGGTGGAGAACTACGGCGCGGCGCTGGAGGAGATCCTCCGTCTGAAGCCGTCCGCCGCCAAGGGTCGCTACATCAAGAAGGCCGCCATCAGCACCACGATGGGCCCCGGCATTCCGCTGGACTCCAACCGCACCCGCAACCTCCTCGTCGAGGAGGACCCGGCCGCGGTCTGAGACACCGGCAGGTTCACGGGCCCCGCACCTTCCGAGGTGCGGGGCCCGTTCCCATGTGCGGGGACGGTGCTCTGAGTTAGCGTGCGAGCAGGGCACTTGCACCAGGGGGACGCATGAAGAGGACGACGGTCTGGCTCACGACGGCCGCCGCACTGGCGGCACTCGCCGCCTGTACGTCCTCCGGCTCCTCGGACCGGCCCGAGGAGCACAGGCGGACGGCCTCGGCCCCCGCCTCCCTCCCGGCCCTGCGCGCCGCGGAAGGCTCCACCGTGCGGGCCCGGAGCGCCCGGGTGAGATCCAACACCGTGATGGGCACCCAGCTGTCCCTCACCGCCGACGGCGTCCTGGCCTGGCGCGAGGGCCTGTCGGGGGCCCTCACCCTCGACTACACCGGCGGCACCGCGGCCGAGACGATGCGCGCTCTCGGCGTCACGTCCATGGAGGCCCGCTACCTCGCCGACGCCTACTACGCGCGCATGGGCGACACCTTCGCCGCGAAGACGGGCGGCAAGCACTGGCTCAGGTACGCCTACGACGACCTGAAGAACCTCGGCGGGGGCGCCGACCTCGCCGACCAGATGCGCTCCACCACCCCGAACCAGTCGGTGCGGCTGCTGCTGGACTCCGCCGACGTGCGCGAGCTCGGCCGGGAGACCGTGGACGGCCAGGCCACCACGCACTACGCGGGCACCGTCGACGTCGAGGACGTCACCGACACCGAGCTCCGGCAGCGCCTCCAGAACGCCGACGTCACCGCCGAGACCCTCGACATCTGGATCAACGACAGGAACCTGCTGGTCAAGAAGGTCGAGAAGACCAGCACGGCGAACGGCAGGGTGACCCAGACCGCCCACTACAGCGACTACGGCGTCAAGGTCGCCGTACGGAAGCCGCCGGCCGCCGACACCGCGGACTTCAAGTCCCTCCTGTCACAGTCGAGCACCAACCCCACCTGAGCCGCAGGGAATTCACGGACCCCTCGCGCGCCTCTCGGTTAAGCTCGCGGTCTTGTCTGTGAATCGACCATGTGTTCCTTGGGGGGAAGCAATGACTACTTCTGTACGACGTTCCGTGCGCGGTCGGACCATCGGCGCCGGGCTCGCCGCCGTGGCTCTCGCCGCGGGTGCGGTGAGCTGTTCCAAGGGGGGCGACGAGTCGCCCGAGATGACGCCCGCCGCCGCGGTCGCGAAGGCGGCGAAGAACACGGAGGACATCACCTCCTTCCACTACCGGATGAAGGGCGAGATGCCCGAGCAGGGGCGGGTCCAGGCCGAGGCCGCCATGCGGACCAAGCCCGACCTCGCGATGAGCATGAAGATGACCGCGGCCGGTCAGGGCTCCGCGGAGATCCGTCTCGTCGACAAGGCCATGTACATCGGCGGCAACGCCGAGCTGGCCAAGGAGATGGACGGCAAGAAGTGGATGAAGTTCGACCTGTCCTCGCTCGGCAAGGACGGTGGCCTCGGTGCCACCGCGCCCGGCGCCGGCCAGGCCGACCAGAACCCGGCCTCCATGTCGTCCTTCCTCAACGGCGCCAAGAACGTGAAGAAGGTCGGCACCGAGACCGTGGACGGGGTCAAGACGACCCATTACGCGGGCGACGTCACCCTGGCCGAGCTCAAGGCCTCCTTCAAGGACGCCGACAAGTCGGTCCGTGAGCAGCGCGAGAAGAGCACCGAGCAGCTCCAGAAGCTGGGCCTGGACAAGTTCACGATGGACATGTGGGTCGACGGCGAGAACCACGCCAAGCAGTTCCGCATGCGGGGCGACGCCGACAAGGGCAAGTTCGACATGACCTTCACCTTCCTCGACTACAACAAGCCCGTGACCGTCGAGGCGCCGCCCGCGAAGGACACCGCTGACCTGGCCGAGATGATGAAGGAACTCCAGAAGAGCTGAGCGCCGTAGGACCGGATTTGCTTGACAGGGATCCGGTCCCGTACGCTCCTACAGAAGCCAAAGACCGCTGGTCGTTGCCGTGTCCTCG
Source organism: Streptomyces sp. SLBN-8D4 (assembly GCF_049739545.1). Lineage (NCBI taxonomy): Bacteria > Bacillati > Actinomycetota > Actinomycetes > Kitasatosporales > Streptomycetaceae > Streptomyces > Streptomyces sp. SLBN-8D4. The sequence continues at coordinate 4,067,680 of NZ_JBMGQC010000001.1, read as the reverse complement.
CAAGAGGGGGCGGTGGCCGAAGGATCCGCTGAAAATTGCGGACGACCCGCGCAGGTGACTGTGGATGTGCTCCCGGGAACACGTGCCTTGCGTATGTGATCGCGGTCGAGCTACGCCCCGTGCGCCTGCGCCGGGGCGTTTCGTTTTGTGCAGCCCCTTCTGAGCGGTCCTCATCACCCGGAAGGAGGCCGACGCTCTATGGCAAGGCCCGACAAGGCTGCCGCGGTAGCCGAGCTGACGGAGCAGTTCCGCAGCTCGAACGCCGCCGTGCTGACCGAGTACCGGGGTCTCACCGTGGCGCAGCTCAAGACGCTGCGTCGTTCGCTCGGTGAAGACGCCCAGTACGCCGTGGTGAAGAACACGCTGACCAAGATCGCGGCCAACGAGGCCGGGATCTCGACGCTCGACGACCTGTTCAACGGTCCGACGGCGGTTGCCTTCATCACCGGTGACCCGGTGACGTCGGCGAAGGGTCTTCGTGACTTCGCCAAGGACAACCCGAACCTCGTCATCAAGGGCGGTGTCCTTGACGGCAAGGCGCTGTCCGCCGACGAGATCAAGAAGCTTGCGGACCTCGAGTCCCGCGAGGTTCTGCTCGCCAAGCTGGCGGGTGCCTTCAAGGGCAAGCAGACTCAGGCTGCTCAGGTCTTCCAGGCGCTCCCGTCGAAGCTCGTCCGCACCGTGGACGCGCTCCGTGCCAAGCAGGACGAGCAGGGCGGTGCCGAGTAACTCGGCTCGCATCATGACCGCCGCCTGAGGCAGCCGCCCCGGGAAGCGGTCGTAGCGGGCCGAACGTACGCCCGCCAGACATGTACATCGGCACCAGCCGAATTAGTGGAAGGATCGCCCCTCATGGCGAAGCTCAGCCAGGAAGACCTGCTCGCGCAGTTCGAGGAGATGACCCTCATCGAGCTCTCCGAGTTCGTGAAGGCCTTCGAGGAGAAGTTCGACGTCACCGCCGCCGCGGCCGTCGCCGTTGCCGGCCCCGCCGTCCCCGGCGCCCCGGCCGAGGCCGCTGAGGAGCAGGACGAGTTCGACGTCATCCTCACGGGTGCCGGCGACAAGAAGATCCAGGTCATCAAGGTCGTGCGTGAGCTGACCTCCCTGGGTCTGAAGGAGGCCAAGGACCTCGTGGACGGCGCCCCGAAGCCCGTTCTCGAGAAGGTCGCCAAGGAGGCCGCCGAGAAGGCCGCCGAGTCCCTCAAGGGCGCCGGCGCCTCGGTCGAGGTCAAGTAACACCTCACAGGCCTTTTCGATCGGCCTGTAACGCGCAAGCACCGAAGAGCGATCATCCATCCGGGTGGTCGCTCTTCGGCGTTCCTGGAGGCGCGGTCACGGTTGCCTTGCGGCCTCGTGGGCGAGGGGTATGGTGATCTTCGTCGTGTCTCCCGGAATCTCAGGTTCGGGCAGGGGGGCCTTGACGAACCGCACGCAGCGCGCAATTCTCAGGACGCGTCGCCAGAACGGTCCGAATCCGAGGCATGGATCGGCGACGAAGAGGGCAGTATCAACGTGCGTTGAGGGCACCATGCCGAGGACGTTGAGGGCAGCGAGAGTTTTTGAAGACCGGGCAGAAAAGCAGGGCTGGACATCAGTGCGCCAAGTGGCTACACTGACCCTTTGCGCTGCCTGTTAGCTGTCCCCTGCCCGTCACCAGGGGTCTGCCCTCCCCTCAGCATCGACGACCGGACCATCTCCGAGCTGGCCTTTTGGCCACATCGGAGAGACCTGTGTCTGTGCCGCGGAGAGGGCCCGGGGAGCGCGTAGTGAGTCCGAGCCCTCGGAAGGACCCCCTCTTGGCCGCCTCGCGCACTGCCTCGACCGCGAATACGAACAACGCCGCCAGCACCGCCCCGCTGCGCATCTCTTTTGCAAAGATCAAGGAGCCTCTCGAGGTTCCCAACCTGCTCGCGCTGCAGACCGAGAGCTTTGACTGGCTGCTCGGGAACACCGCCTGGCAGAGTCGGGTCGAGGAGGCTCTTGAGTCCGGTCAGGACGTCCCCACCAAGTCCGGTCTGGAGGAGATCTTCGAGGAGATCTCCCCGATCGAGGACTTCTCCGGGTCGATGTCGCTGACGTTCCGAGACCACCGTTTCGAGCCGCCGAAGAACAGCATCGACGAGTGCAAGGAGCGCGACTTCACGTACGCCGCCCCGCTCTTCGTTACGGCGGAGTTCACCAACAACGAGACCGGCGAGATCAAGTCCCAGACCGTCTTCATGGGCGACTTCCCGCTCATGACCGGCAAGGGCACCTTCGTCATCAACGGCACCGAGCGTGTCGTGGTGTCGCAGCTGGTCCGCTCGCCGGGTGTCTACTTCGACTCCTCCATCGACAAGACGTCCGACAAGGACATCTTCTCGGCCAAGATCATCCCGTCCCGGGGTGCCTGGCTGGAGATGGAGATCGACAAGCGCGACATGGTCGGTGTCCGCATCGACCGCAAGCGCAAGCAGTCCGTCACCGTGCTCCTGAAGGCTCTCGGCTGGACCACCGAGCAGATCCTTGAGGAGTTCGGCGAGTACGAGTCGATGCGCGCCACCCTGGAGAAGGACCACACCCAGGGCCAGGACGACGCGCTGCTCGACATCTACCGCAAGCTGCGTCCGGGCGAGCCCCCCACGCGTGAGGCCGCCCAGACGCTTCTGGAGAACCTCTACTTCAACCCGAAGCGTTACGACCTCGCCAAGGTCGGCCGCTACAAGGTCAACAAGAAGCTGGGTGCGGACGCTCCGCTGGACGCGGGCATCCTGACCGTCGAGGACATCATCTCGACGATCAAGTACCTGGTGAAGCTGCACGCGGGCGAGACCGAGACGGTCGGCGACAGCGGCGGCAGCATCGTCGTCGAGACCGACGACATCGACCACTTCGGCAACCGTCGTCTGCGCAGCGTCGGCGAGCTCATCCAGAACCAGGTCCGCACGGGTCTGGCTCGTATGGAGCGCGTCGTCCGTGAGCGCATGACGACCCAGGACGTCGAGGCGATCACGCCGCAGACCCTGATCAACATCCGGCCGGTCGTCGCCTCCATCAAGGAGTTCTTCGGCACCAGCCAGCTGTCGCAGTTCATGGACCAGAACAACCCGCTGTCGGGTCTCACCCACAAGCGCCGTCTGTCGGCGCTTGGTCCGGGTGGTCTCTCCCGTGAGCGGGCCGGCTTCGAGGTCCGTGACGTGCACCCCTCGCACTACGGCCGCATGTGCCCGATCGAGACGCCCGAAGGCCCGAACATCGGTCTGATCGGTTCGCTCGCCTCCTACGGCCGCGTCAACGCGTTCGGTTTCGTGGAGACGCCGTACCGCAAGGTCACCGGCGGCGTGGTCACCGACGAGGTCGACTACCTGACGGCCGACGAGGAGGACCGCTTCGTCATCGCGCAGGCCAACGCCACGCTCAACGACGACATGCGGTTCGAGGAGTCCCGGGTCCTGGTCCGCCGTCGTGGCGGCGAGGTCGACTACGTCCCCGGTGACGACGTCGACTACATGGACGTCTCGCCGCGCCAGATGGTGTCGGTCGCGACCGCCATGATCCCGTTCCTCGAGCACGACGACGCCAACCGTGCCCTCATGGGCGCGAACATGATGCGCCAGGCCGTGCCGCTCATCAAGAGCGAGGCCCCGCTCGTCGGCACCGGCATGGAGTACCGCTCCGCCGTCGACGCCGGCGACGTGGTCAAGGCCGAGAAGGACGGTGTGGTCCAGGAGGTCTCCGCGGACTACATCACCACCGCCAACGACGACGGCACGTACATCACGTACCGCCTCGCCAAGTTCTCGCGCTCCAACCAGGGCACCTCGGTGAACCAGAAGGTCATCGTCAACGAGGGCGACCGGATCATCACCGGTCAGGTCCTCGCCGACGGTCCGGCCACCGAGAACGGCGAGATGGCGCTGGGCAAGAACCTGCTCGTGGCGTTCATGCCGTGGGAGGGTCACAACTACGAGGACGCGATCATCCTGTCGCAGCGCCTCGTGCAGGACGACGTCCTCTCCTCGATCCACATCGAGGAGCACGAGGTCGACGCCCGTGACACCAAGCTCGGCCCCGAGGAGATCACCCGGGACATCCCGAACGTCTCCGAGGAGGTCCTCGCCGACCTCGACGAGCGCGGCATCATCCGTATCGGTGCCGAGGTCGTCGCCGGTGACATCCTCGTCGGCAAGGTCACGCCCAAGGGTGAGACCGAGCTGACGCCGGAGGAGCGCCTGCTGCGCGCGATCTTCGGTGAGAAGGCCCGTGAGGTCCGTGACACCTCGCTGAAGGTGCCGCACGGCGAGATCGGCAAGGTCATCGGCGTCCGCGTCTTCGACCGTGAAGAGGGCGACGAGCTGCCGCCGGGCGTGAACCAGCTGGTTCGTGTCTACGTGGCGCAGAAGCGCAAGATCACGGACGGTGACAAGCTCGCCGGCCGGCACGGCAACAAGGGTGTCATCTCCAAGATCCTGCCCATCGAGGACATGCCGTTCCTCGAGGACGGGACCCCGGTCGACATCATCCTCAACCCGCTGGGTGTGCCGTCCCGAATGAACCCGGGACAGGTCCTGGAGATCCACCTCGGCTGGCTCGCCAGCCGCGGCTGGGACGTCTCCGGTCTCGGCGAGGACTGGGCGAAGCGCCTGCAGGTCATCGGTGCCGACCAGGTCGACCCGGGCACCAACGTCGCCACCCCCGTCTTCGACGGTGCGCGTGAGGACGAGCTCGCGGGTCTGCTCCAGCACACCATCCCGAACCGCGACGGCGAGCGCATGGTGCAGCCCACCGGTAAGGCGAGGATGTTCGACGGCCGCTCCGGCGAGCCGTTCCCGGAGCCGATCTCGGTCGGCTACATGTACATCCTCAAGCTCCACCACCTGGTCGACGACAAGCTGCACGCCCGCTCGACCGGTCCGTACTCGATGATCACCCAGCAGCCGCTGGGTGGTAAGGCCCAGTTCGGTGGCCAGCGCTTCGGTGAGATGGAGGTGTGGGCGCTGGAGGCATACGGCGCCGCGTACGCCCTCCAGGAGCTGCTGACCATCAAGTCCGACGACGTCACCGGCCGCGTGAAGGTCTACGAGGCCATCGTCAAGGGCGAGAACATCCCCGAGCCCGGCATCCCCGAGTCCTTCAAGGTGCTCATCAAGGAGATGCAGTCCCTGTGCCTCAACGTGGAGGTGCTGTCCTCGGACGGCATGTCCATCGAGATGCGCGACACCGACGAGGACGTCTTCCGCGCGGCGGAAGAGCTCGGCATCGACCTGTCCCGGCGCGAGCCGAGCAGCGTCGAAGAGGTCTGACGGGAGTCCGGCCGGAGGACCTGGTGAGGGACCTCCGGCCGGCCCCTGGACCCCCGTTTCAGACCCCAAGACTTACAACCCTGAGAGGGATTGACGCATAGTGCTCGACGTCAACTTCTTCGATGAGCTCCGGATCGGTCTGGCCACCGCTGACGACATCCGTCAGTGGAGCCACGGCGAGGTCAAGAAGCCCGAGACCATCAACTACCGCACCCTCAAGCCCGAAAAGGACGGACTCTTCTGCGAGAAGATCTTCGGTCCGACCCGGGACTGGGAGTGCTACTGCGGCAAGTACAAGCGTGTCCGGTTCAAGGGCATCATCTGTGAGCGCTGCGGCGTCGAGGTGACTCGCGCCAAGGTGCGCCGTGAGCGGATGGGCCACATCGAACTGGCCGCCCCTGTCACGCACATCTGGTACTTCAAGGGTGTCCCGTCGCGTCTGGGCTACCTGCTCGACCTGGCTCCCAAGGACCTCGAGAAGGTCATCTACTTCGCGGCGTACATGATCACGTACGTCGACGAGGAGCGCCGTACGCGTGACCTGCCCTCCCTGGAGGCGCACGTCTCCGTGGAGCGTCAGCAGGTCGAGAACCGTCGTGACGCCGACCTTGAGGCCCGCGCCAAGAAGCTGGAAAGCGACCTGGCCGAGCTGGAGGCCGAGGGCGCCAAGGCCGACGTGCGCCGCAAGGTGCGCGAGGGTGCCGAGCGTGAGATGAAGCAGCTGCGCGACCGTGCGCAGCGCGAGATCGACCGTCTCGACGAGGTGTGGACCCGCTTCAAGAACCTCAAGGTCCAGGACCTCGAAGGTGACGAGCTGCTCTACCGCGAGCTGCGCGACCGCTTCGGCACGTACTTCGACGGTTCGATGGGTGCCGCGGCGCTGCAGAAGCGCCTGGAGTCCTTCGACCTCGACGAGGAGGCCGAGCGTCTCCGCGAGATCATCCGTACCGGCAAGGGCCAGAAGAAGACCCGTGCGCTGAAGCGGCTGAAGGTCGTGTCTGCCTTCCTGCAGACCTCCAACAGCCCCAAGGGCATGGTCCTCGACTGCGTCCCGGTCATCCCGCCGGACCTTCGCCCGATGGTGCAGCTGGACGGTGGCCGCTTCGCGACCTCCGACCTGAACGACCTGTACCGCCGTGTGATCAACCGCAACAACCGTCTGAAGAGGCTCCTCGACCTCGGCGCGCCCGAGATCATCGTCAACAATGAGAAGCGCATGCTTCAGGAGGCTGTTGACGCCCTCTTCGACAACGGTCGTCGTGGTCGCCCGGTCACCGGTCCCGGTAACCGCCCGCTGAAGTCCCTCAGCGACATGCTGAAGGGCAAGCAGGGTCGATTCCGTCAGAACCTGCTCGGCAAGCGTGTGGACTACTCCGCGCGTTCCGTGATCGTCGTCGGTCCGCAGCTGAAGCTGCACCAGTGCGGTCTGCCGAAGGCGATGGCGCTGGAGCTCTTCAAGCCGTTCGTGATGAAGCGCCTGGTCGACCTGAACCACGCGCAGAACATCAAGAGCGCCAAGCGCATGGTGGAGCGCGGCCGCACGGTCGTGTACGACGTCCTCGAAGAGGTCATCGCCGAGCACCCGGTTCTGCTGAACCGTGCTCCCACCCTGCACCGCCTCGGCATCCAGGCCTTCGAGCCGCAGCTGGTCGAGGGCAAGGCCATCCAGATCCACCCGCTCGTCTGCACCGCGTTCAACGCGGACTTCGACGGTGACCAGATGGCCGTGCACCTTCCGCTGTCCGCGGAGGCGCAGGCCGAGGCCCGCATCCTGATGCTGTCCTCGAACAACATCCTCAAGCCCGCCGACGGCCGTCCGGTGACGATGCCGACCCAGGACATGGTCCTCGGTCTGTTCTTCCTCACCACCGACGGCGAGCTGCGTGACACCAAGGGCGAGGGCCGCGCGTTCGGCTCCACGGCCGAGGCGATCATGGCGTTCGACGCCGGCGAGCTGGCGCTCCAGTCGCAGATCGACATCCGCTTCCCGGTGGGCACCATCCCGCCGCGTGGCTGGACGCCGCCTGCGCAGGAGGAGGGCGAGCCGGAGTGGCAGCAGGGGGACACCTTCCGCCTGCGCACCACCCTGGGCCGCGCGCTCTTCAACGAGCTGCTGCCCGAGGACTACCCGTTCGTCGACTACTCGGTGGGCAAGAAGCAGCTCTCCGAGATCGTCAACGACCTGGCCGAGCGCTACCCCAAGGTCATCGTGGCGGCGACGCTCGACAACCTGAAGGCGGCCGGCTTCTACTGGGCGACCCGTTCCGGTGTCACCGTGGCCATCTCCGACGTCGTCGTTCCCGAGGCGAAGAAGGAGATCGTCAAGGGTTACGAGGCGCAGGACGAGAAGGTCCAGAAGCAGTACGAGCGCGGTCTGATCACCAAGGAAGAGCGCACGCAGGAGCTCATCGCGATCTGGACCAAGGCGACCAACGAGGTCGCCGAGGCGATGAACGCGAACTTCCCCAAGACCAACCCCATCTTCATGATGGTTGACTCGGGTGCCCGAGGAAACATGATGCAGATGCGGCAGATCGCCGGTATGCGTGGTCTGGTGTCGAACGCGAAGAACGAGACCATCCCGCGTCCGATCAAGGCGTCCTTCCGCGAGGGCCTGTCCGTGCTGGAGTACTTCATCTCCACGCACGGTGCCCGTAAGGGTCTGGCGGACACCGCCCTGCGTACCGCCGACTCGGGTTACCTGACCCGTCGTCTGGTGGACGTCTCGCAGGACGTCATCATCCGCGAGGAGGACTGCGGCACCGACCGCGGCCTCAAGCTCCAGATCGCGGAGGTCGGCGCGGACGGCGTGCTGCGCAAGGCGGACGACGTCGAGACCAGCGTGTACGCCCGGGCGCTGGCCGAGGACATCACGGTCGACGGCAAGGTGCTGGCCCCGGCCAACACCGACCTCGGCGACGTCCTCATCGACGAGCTCGTCAAGCACGGTGTCTCCCAGGTCAAGACCCGCTCGGTCCTGACCTGCGAGTCCGCCGTCGGCACCTGCGCCATGTGCTACGGCCGCTCCCTGGCCACCGGCAAGCTGGTCGACATCGGTGAGGCGGTCGGCATCATCGCCGCCCAGTCCATCGGTGAGCCCGGTACCCAGCTGACGATGCGTACCTTCCACACCGGTGGTGTGGCCGGTGACGACATCACCCAGGGTCTGCCGCGTGTCGTCGAGCTCTTCGAGGCCCGTACCCCGAAGGGTGTCGCCCCGATCTCCGAGGCCCAGGGCCGCGTGCGGATCGAGGAGACCGAGAAGACCAAGAAGATCGTCATCACGCCGGACGACGGCAGCGACGAGACGGCGTTCCCGATCTCGAAGCGCGCGCGTCTTCTGGTCAGCGAGGGCGAGCACGTCGAGGTGGGCCAGAAGCTCACCGTGGGTGCCACCAACCCGCACGACGTGCTGCGCATCCTGGGTCAGCGTGCCGTCCAGGTCCACCTGGTCGGCGAGGTCCAGAAGGTCTACAACTCGCAGGGTGTGTCGATCCACGACAAGCACATCGAGATCATCATCCGGCAGATGCTGCGCCGCGTGACGATCATCGAGTCCGGCGACGCCGAGCTGCTGCCCGGCGAGCTGGTCGAGCGCTCGAAGTTCGAGACCGAGAACCGTCGTGTGGTCCAGGAGGGCGGTCACCCGGCCTCCGGTCGTCCGCAGCTGATGGGTATCACCAAGGCCTCGCTGGCGACGGAATCCTGGCTGTCGGCCGCCTCCTTCCAGGAGACGACCCGAGTCCTGACGGACGCGGCGATCAACGCCAAGTCCGACAGCCTCATCGGCCTCAAGGAGAACGTCATCATCGGTAAGCTCATCCCGGCCGGTACGGGTCTGTCCCGCTACCGCAACATCCGGGTCGAGCCGACCGAGGAGGCCAAGGCCGCGATGTACTCGGCCGTCGGCTACGACGACATCGACTACTCGCCGTTCGGCACGGGGTCCGGCCAGGCTGTTCCGCTGGAGGACTACGACTACGGGCCGTACAACCAGTAGTAGGACCTGCGTCTGAACGACTGAAGGGCGCCCACTCCGTCTTCGTACGGGGTGGGCGCCCTTCGGCGTTCGTACCGGGGCTGCCGCGCTACCGCGCTACCGGGCTCAGGAGGCCGTGGAGCGCGTCTGGAGTCCCGCGGGGCTGGGTCCCGGCCCGAGGTCTCCCACCGGCTCTCCGTCGCGACTGAGCCGCCTGGGTGTTTCGGGTGGAAGATGCGGGAACCTGTCCCGGTATCGGAGCGTTGGAGCATCATGGAGGCATTCGACCGCCCAGGGGGTGCTCCTGTGTCGCAACCGTCGTGGCAACCGTGGCAGGGCAAGGACGAGTCGCTGTCAGGGCCGGGCAGGGACGGCCCGGTGGCGGAGTCCTGGTCCGGCGCGCACGCCCCTGTCGCGCGCCCCTGGCCCGGATACGCCGCCCCGCAGCCCGTCGGCTCCGCCATGCTCGCCTCGCACGCCGACCGTGAGCGGGCCGTCGATGTGCTGCGGGCCGGGTACGGGGAGGGGCGGCTGGAGAAGGCGGAGTTCGACAAGCGGGTGGAGCGGGCGTACGGCGCGCGGACCGTGGGGGAGCTGGCGCTGCTCGTCGCCGATCTGCCGCTCGGGCCCGTGCCGCAGCCGGCGCCCGTCGCCGCCGTACCGCGGACGTTTCTGCCGGCCCCCCGGCCGCGGGCGAACGGGAAGGCGGTCGGAGCCGCCGTGTGCGGGCTGCTGTGTGTGCCGACCTTCGGGTTCACCGGGATTCCGGCGGTGATCCTCGGGCACGCGGCGCGGGCGGAGATCGAGCGGACGGGGGAGGGCGGCGACGGGCTCGCGCTGACCGGGCTCGTGTTCGGCTGGCTGTCGATCGCCGCGTGGTCGATCCTGATGACACTGGTGGTCGCGGTGGGGCTCGCCTCCGGGTGAGCGCCCGAAGGCGCCGCTCTCATGTGTGCGCCACGTGAAATCGAAGATCGTCCACGGCGTAGGGGCTTGACATCGACCCCTCCGCGAGGGTGGCGCCGTCCATCTGTTTTGACCGCAGCGAATGAGCTGGGTACGCTCAGACCTTGTGCCTGGGGTGTGCCCTGGCTCCCGTGCGTGCCTTCAACCGCATAGGGGGAGTCGTAAGCGGCCACCGCAATCTGCGCCCTTTTCGCCTCGCGGCGGAAGTCCGCGGCTTCGACACACCCGACCGCGTGGGTCGGCGATGTTCCAGGTTAGCTTCACACTCGGCACACAGAAACCGGAGAAGTAGTGCCTACGATCCAGCAGCTGGTCCGGAAGGGCCGGCAGGACAAGGTCGAGAAGAACAAGACGCCCGCGCTTGAGGGTTCGCCCCAGCGCCGTGGCGTCTGCACGCGCGTGTTCACGACCACCCCGAAGAAGCCGAACTCGGCCCTGCGTAAGGTCGCGCGTGTGCGTCTGACCAGCGGGATCGAGGTCACTGCTTACATTCCGGGTGAGGGACACAACCTGCAGGAGCACTCCATCGTGCTCGTGCGCGGCGGCCGTGTGAAGGACCTGCCCGGTGTTCGTTACAAGATCATCCGCGGTTCGCTTGACACCCAGGGTGTCAAGAACCGCAAGCAGGCCCGCAGCCGCTACGGCGCCAAGAAGGAGAAGTAAGAATGCCTCGTAAGGGCCCCGCCCCGAAGCGCCCGGTCATCATCGACCCGGTCTACGGTTCTCCTCTTGTCACCTCCCTGATCAACAAGGTGCTGCTGAACGGCAAGCGCTCCACCGCCGAGCGCATCGTGTACGGCGCCATGGAGGGCCTGCGCGAGAAGACCAGCAACGACCCGGTCATCACGCTGAAGCGCGCGCTGGAGAACATCAAGCCCACGCTTGAGGTCAAGTCCCGCCGTGTCGGTGGCGCCACCTACCAGGTGCCGGTCGAGGTCAAGCCCGGCCGCGCCAACACGCTGGCGCTGCGCTGGCTGGTCGGTTACTCCCGCGCCCGTCGCGAGAAGACCATGACCGAGCGTCTGCTCAACGAGCTTCTCGACGCTTCGAACGGCCTCGGTGCGGCCGTCAAGAAGCGCGAGGACACCCACAAGATGGCCGAGTCCAACAAGGCCTTCGCGCACTACCGCTGGTAGTCGCAGACCCCATCGAGACCGAGAGAAGACTGAAGCCTTATGGCTACCACTTCACTTGACCTGGCCAAGGTCCGCAACATCGGGATCATGGCCCACATCGACGCGGGCAAGACGACCACCACCGAGCGGATCCTCTTCTACACCGGCGTCAGCTACAAGATCGGTGAAGTCCACGACGGCGCCGCCACCATGGACTGGATGGAGCAGGAGCAGGAGCGTGGCATCACGATCACCTCTGCTGCCACCACCTGTCACTGGCCGCTCGAGGACGACGACTACACGATCAACATCATCGACACCCCCGGGCACGTCGACTTCACGGTCGAGGTGGAGCGTTCGCTCCGCGTCCTCGACGGTGCCGTCACGGTGTTCGACGGTGTCGCGGGTGTCGAGCCGCAGTCCGAGACGGTGTGGCGTCAGGCCGACCGTTACGGTGTGCCGCGCATCTGCTTCGTGAACAAGCTGGACCGTACCGGCGCCGAGTTCCACCGCTGTGTGGACATGATCTCGGACCGTCTGGGCGCCGTCCCGCTCGTCATGCAGCTGCCGATCGGCGCCGAGATGGACTTCAAGGGCGTTGTGGACCTGGTCCGCATGAAGGCGCTCGTGTGGTCCGCCGAGGCGGCGAAGGGCGAGATGTACGACGTCGTCGACATCCCGGCCACGCACACCGAGGCTGCCGAGGAGTACCGCGGCAAGCTGGTCGAGGCCGTCGCGGAGAACGACGACGAGATCATGGAGCTGTTCCTGGAGGGCCAGGAGCCCACCGAGGAGCAGCTGTACGCCGCGATCCGTCGTATCACCATCGCGTCCGGCAAGTCCGACGGTGTCACCGTCACCCCGGTGTTCTGCGGCACCGCGTTCAAGAACAAGGGCGTTCAGCCCCTGCTCGACGCGGTCGTGCGCTACCTGCCGACCCCGCTCGACGTCGAGGCCATCGAGGGCCACGACGTCAAGGACCCCGAGGTCGTCGTCAAGCGCAAGCCGTCCGACGACGAGCCGCTGTCCGCGCTGGCGTTCAAGATCATGAGCGACCCGCACCTGGGCAAGCTCACCTTCGTCCGGATCTACTCCGGTCGCCTGGAGTCCGGCTCCGCGGTGCTGAACTCCGTCAAGGGCAAGAAGGAGCGCATCGGCAAGATCTACCGCATGCACGCGAACAAGCGTGAGGAGATCGAGTCGGTGGGCGCCGGCGACATCGTCGCCGTCATGGGCCTCAAGCAGACCACCACCGGTGAGACGCTGAGCGACGACAAGAACCCGGTCATCCTGGAGTCCATGGACTTCCCGGCGCCGGTGATCCAGGTCGCCATCGAGCCCAAGTCCAAGGGTGACCAGGAGAAGCTGGGTGTCGCCATCCAGCGTCTCGCGGAGGAGGACCCCTCCTTCCAGGTCCACTCGGACGAGGAGACCGGCCAGACCATCATCGGTGGTATGGGCGAGCTGCACCTCGAGGTGCTGGTCGACCGTATGCGCCGTGAGTTCAAGGTCGAGGCCAACGTCGGCAAGCCGCAGGTCGCCTACCGTGAGACGATCCGCAAGGCCGTCGAGCGCGTCGACTACACGCACAAGAAGCAGACTGGTGGTACTGGCCAGTTCGCCAAGGTGCAGATCGCGATCGAGCCGATCGAGAGCGGCGACGCCTCGTACGAGTTCGTGAACAAGGTGACCGGTGGCCGTATCCCGAAGGAGTACATCCCTTCGGTGGACGCCGGTGCGCAGGAGGCCATGCAGTTCGGCATCCTCGCCGGGTACGAGATGACGGGCGTTCGCGTCACGCTTCTCGACGGCGCCTACCACGAGGTCGACTCCTCCGAGCTCGCGTTCAAGATCGCCGGCTCGCAGGCCTTCAAGGAGGCCGCCCGCAAGGCCAGCCCCGTGCTGCTCGAGCCGATGATGGCCGTCGAGGTCACCACGCCCGAGGACTACATGGGTGAGGTCATCGGCGACATCAACTCCCGCCGTGGTCAGATTCAGGCCATGGAGGAGCGGGCCGGTGCCCGCGTCGTGAAGGGCCTCGTGCCCCTCTCGGAGATGTTCGGCTACGTCGGAGACCTCCGCAGCAAGACGTCGGGTCGCGCAAGCTACTCGATGCAGTTCGACTCCTACGCCGAGGTTCCGCGGAACGTCGCCGAGGAGATCATCGCGAAGGCCAAGGGCGAGTAACGCACCGCGTTCGCACGCTTTAGGCTTGACTCCGGAGCCCGGAGGGGCATTCACCCGCATTTGTGGGAGAGTGCCCCCGGGCCGAGGCTTTCCAGCAAAGATCACCTGGCGCCGATGAAGCAAGGCGTTCAGAACCACTCCACAGGAGGACCCCGTGGCGAAGGCGAAGTTCGAGCGGACTAAGCCCCACGTCAACATCGGCACCATCGGTCACATCGACCACGGTAAGACGACCCTTACGGCCGCCATTACCAAGGTGCTGCACGACGCGTACCCGGACCTGAACGAGGCCTCGGCCTTCGACCAGATCGACAAGGCTCCCGAAGAGCGCCAGCGCGGTATCACCATCTCGATCGCGCACGTCGAGTACCAGACCGAGACGCGTCACTACGCCCACGTCGACTGCCCCGGTCACGCGGACTACATCAAGAACATGATCACGGGTGCGGCGCAGATGGACGGCGCCATCCTCGTGGTCGCCGCTACCGACGGCCCGATGCCGCAGACCAAGGAGCACGTGCTCCTGGCCCGCCAGGTCGGCGTTCCCTACATCGTCGTCGCCCTGAACAAGGCCGACATGGTGGACGACGAGGAGATCCTGGAGCTCGTCGAGCTCGAGGTGCGTGAGCTCCTCTCCGAGTACGAGTTCCCGGGCGACGACCTGCCGGTCGTCAAGGTCTCGGCGCTCAAGGCCCTTGAGGGCGACAAGGAGTGGGGCCAGACCGTCCTCGACCTGATGAAGGCCGTCGACGAGTCGATCCCGCAGCCCGAGCGTGACGTCGACAAGCCGTTCCTGATGCCGATCGAGGACGTCTTCACGATCACCGGTCGTGGCACCGTCGTCACCGGTCGTATCGAGCGTGGTGTCCTCAAGGTCAACGAGACCGTCGACATCATCGGCATCAAGACCGAGAAGACCACCACCACGGTCACCGGCATCGAGATGTTCCGCAAGCTGCTCGACGAGGGTCAGGCCGGTGAGAACGTCGGTCTGCTGCTTCGTGGCATCAAGCGCGAGGACGTCGAGCGCGGCCAGGTCATCATCAAGCCGGGTTCGGTCACGCCGCACACCCAGTTCGAGGCCCAGGCCTACATCCTGTCCAAGGACGAGGGTGGCCGCCACACGCCGTTCTTCAACAACTACCGTCCGCAGTTCTACTTCCGTACGACGGACGTGACCGGCGTCGTGACCCTCCCCGAGGGCACCGAGATGGTCATGCCGGGTGACAACACCGAGATGAAGGTGGAGCTCATCCAGCCCGTCGCCATGGAAGAGGGCCTGAAGTTCGCCATCCGCGAGGGTGGCCGGACGGTCGGCGCCGGCCAGGTCACCAAGATCACCGCCTGATCTTGACCTGACAGGTCTCCGAGACCCGTAGGTCTCTGAAGGGGCCCGTACGACTTCGGTCGTACGGGCCCCTTCGCCTTGGTCGGGGGTTGCCCGCCCAGCGGGTGAAGAGTGGGCGAACTCCGCGGGACGCCTTTCCGAGGCTTCGGCCAACTGTCCGCCGAGGCTGCCCCGAATGTTCCTGTCTGGCCACTGTGGGGTGGTTGTGAGGGTCGTAGCCTGAGGCGTCCGGTGGCCACTCCCGGCCCGGGATTCCCTCGTGAGGACGGACGGACCCGCAGGTGTCGATGCAGGACGCGGACAGCAGACGGTCGATACCTCGACGGGTCGTCAGCGGCCTGCAGCAGCCCCTTCCGCCCCTCACGGTGCCCGCCCCGCCGGCCCGGCCCGCCCGCACCGCCCGGCACGCCGTCGTACGCGACCGTGCCGGCCGCCGGCTGTACGCCGTCGACGGCATCCGGCTCCTCGCCGCCCTGATGGTCGCCGTGCACCACTACGCCGGTACCCACCGCGTCGACCAGCCGGGCAACCGCATCTGGGACCGCCCGGTCTCCGACATCATGCCGACGGTCTTCCGGTTCGCCTCCTACGGCTGGATCGGCGTCGAGATCTTCTTCGTGATCAGTGGCTTCGTGATCTGCATGTCCTGCTGGGGCCGTACCCCCCGGCAGTTCTTCACGTCACGGGTGATCCGGCTGTATCCGGCGTACTGGTTCGCCATCGTCTTCACCACGGCCGTCCTGATCACCCTGCCGGGCGTGTGGGACCGCCTGCGCACCCGGGACATCCTGCTCAACTTCACGATGCTGCAGTCCGGTTCGGGCGTGATGAACGTCGACGGCGTCTACTGGACCCTCTGGTCGGAGCTCCGCTTCTACCTCCTGTTCCTGGTGGTCGTGTGGAGCGGCCTGACCTACCGCAAGGTCGTCGTCTTCTGCTGTGTGTGGGGCGCCGCGGCCATGCTCGCCCCGATCTCGAAGCTTCCCCTCCTCGAACTGGTCGCGAACCCGGAGGGCGCCTGGTACTTCATCGCGGGCCTCTCCCTGTACCTGATGCACCGCTTCGGCCAGGACCTGCTGCTGTGGGGCATCCTGGCGATGGCCTGGCTGATGGGCCAGCGGGAACTGGGCCTCAGGATCGACGAGGTCGAGCATGTGTCGGGGTGGCGGGGGAGCGTGGCGATCTTCACGGCGTTCCTGCTCGTCATGGTCGCCGTCGCCCTGGGCGCGACGGACCGCATCCGCTGGAAGTGGCTGGTGACGGCGGGCGCGCTGACGTATCCGCTGTACCTGATGCACTACGCGGCGGGTGCGGTCCTCATCAACCGCCTGCGCGACACCATGGACGCCCGTCTCCTGATCGCCTCCGTCATCGCCGGCTTCATGCTGCTGAGCTGGCTGGTCCACCGGTTCGTGGAGCGCCCGGTGGCACGGCTGCTGAAGCGGGGGCTGGACACGTCGTTCGCGCGGCTGCGGAACGCGGGCGGCTGACTTCCGTACGGCGACTGCGTGTTCTGAGTACGAACGCTCATGCGGGCGACCCGCCCCGGCCGCTGGAATGAACCCATGCCGGACCTCACGCTCGACGACGACCGCGCGACCGGTGCCTGGGTCGCCCCGCTGCTCTCGACGCTCCTGACCCTGCCCGCCTGTGTGCTCGTCTACTTCGCCGGATTCGAGTCGAGCTGCGGCATCGCCTTCCCCGTGCTGCTCGGCGGGTTGGGCCTCGCCCTGTTCCTGCTCGCGGCCAGCTGGGCCCTGCCGTGGGAGCGCCGCAGCACGGGCCGCCGGGTGGGACTCGCCGTGGCGGCCCCGGCGCTGGTGCCGTGCGTGTACGCCCTGTTCGCGGTGCTGGTGGACTGGCCGTAGCCCAAGCGAACGTCATGATCAGGTCATGGGATAGTCTGCGCGCTTCCTGTCCCGCACCACGAAAGAGGTGGTAATGACCACTGGCAGACGCACGGCCACCGGGATCGCGCTCGCGGGGGCCTTGGCCCTCACCCTCCTGAACGCCCCGGCGGCCCAGGCCCAGGACACCGGCATCACCGTGTCCGACATCGTGATCAACAAGGGCAAGCCGATCGTCGTCGGCACCTCGAAGGTGGTGGAGCCGTCCCTCACCTTCACCATCACCCTGCCGTCCGGCTACAGCACGAGCGACCCGTTCCGGTACGACGCGACCCCCTTCCTGTACCGGGGACGTCTGACGCAGGACCTGGACGCCAACTTCGAGAACTACATAGGCCCCGGCGGCTACACCTGCTACGAGCAGAGCGACAGGAAGGCCGACTGCGAGGGGTCCCTCTACATCGACCCCGACCGGAGTCACGACGAGGTCGACTCCAACGCCGACGCCACCACCTGGAAGACCGGCGTCTCCCTGCTCCTGTTCAAGGCCAACGGCAACCTCGCGGCCCACGAACGCGAGACCCGGCCCCTGACCGTCCGGCTCAAGCGGGCCGCGAAGGTCACCGTGGACGCCTCGCCGGAGCCGGTCGTCAAGGGCAGGAAGATCACCGTCACCGGCAAGCTCACCCGGGCCGACTGGGCGACCAAGAAGTACGGCGGCTACGGCGGCCGTTCGGTCACCCTCCAGTTCCGTGAGACGGGCACCAACTCCTTCGTCACGGTCAAGAAGGTCACGACGAGCAGCACCGGCGCCCTGAAGACGACGGTCACCGCCTCGAAGGACGGGACCTGGCGCTGGTCGTACGGCGGCAACGACACGACGGGGGCCGCGAACAGCGGCGGGGATCACGTGGACGTGCGCTGACCAGGGGTTTCGGCTCAGTTGCGGTCTCCCCGCCGAGCGGTGGGGAGACCGGCGCCCGGACGGACCCGGCGTCCACCAGGAGGGGAAGGGAGGCCTCGAGGGCCTCCGCCACGTCGGTCAAAGCGGCAATGTGTTTGACCTGCGTCACTCCCGGGGTATTGTCTCCGGCTCGATTGGCCAGGCCCCTGCCCCGTATGGCAGACTAGCGGGGTTGCTCGGTCGAGTGTTGATGCTGCGCGCCTCCCGCCGGGAGGACCGGAAGCGAGTCCCACAGTACTCGTCGTTCCAACTGCCGTAAGGCAGCGCTGGGACGGACGTACGGGAATCTTTCGGGAAGTGTCAGTGCGGCGCCGACCAGGCACCCGGTGAACTTCTTTCTCAGGCAAAAGATGTTCGAACAAGGGACATCTGTGTCAGTGAGGGTGCGACACACCCGACCGCGTGGGTCGGCGGAAGTCAAGGGAACACCGGGTTCCAGAGCTGTAGAGAGACAGGACTAACGAGTAGCCATGGCGGGACAGAAGATCCGCATCCGGCTCAAGGCCTACGACCACGAGGTCATCGACTCCTCGGCGAAGAAGATCGTCGAGACGGTGACGCGCACTGGTGCGTCGGTCGCGGGCCCGGTGCCGCTGCCCACTGAGAAGAACGTGTACTGCGTCATCAAGTCGCCGCACAAGTACAAGGACTCGCGCGAGCACTTCGAGATGCGCACGCACAAGCGCCTGATCGACATCCTCGACCCGACCCCCAAGACCGTTGACTCTCTGATGCGACTCGACCTCCCGGCCGGTGTCGACATCGAGATCAAGCTCTGAAGGCCGGTGATCTGAGAATGGCTAAGCAGATCAAGGGCATCCTGGGCGAGAAGCTCGGCATGACGCAGGTGTGGGACGAGAACAACCGTGTTGTTCCGGTCACCGTCGTCAAGGCCGGCCCCAATGTCGTGACCCAGGTCCGCACGAACGACGCCGACGGCTACGAGTCCGTCCAGATCGCGTTCGGCGAGATCGACCCGCGCAAGGTGAACAAGCCCCTCAAGGGCCACTTCGCCAAGGCCGACGTCACTCCCCGCCGCCACCTCGTCGAGATCCGTACCGCTGACGCCAGCGAGTACACCCTCGGCCAGGAGATCACCGCTGAGGTGTTCGAGGCCGGCCTCAAGGTCGACGTGACCGGCAAGAGCAAGGGCAAGGGCTTCGCCGGTGTCATGAAGCGTCACAACTTCAAGGGCCTCGGCGCCGGTCACGGCACCCAGCGCAAGCACCGCTCTCCCGGTTCCATCGGTGGCTGTGCCACCCCGGGCCGCGTGTTCAAGGGCCTCCGCATGGCGGGTCGCATGGGCAACGAGCGGGTCACCACCCAGAACCTGACCGTTCACGCCGTTGACGCGGAGAAGGGCCTGCTCCTCATCAAGGGCGCGGTTCCTGGTCCGAACGGCGGCCTCGTCCTGGTCCGCACCGCGGCCAAGGGGGCCTGAGGACTATGAGCACCATTGACATTCTGTCGCCCTCCGGCGACACCGCCGGGACCGTAGAGCTCCCGGCCGAGATCTTCGATGTCGAGAAGATCAGCATCCCGCTGCTTCACCAGGTCGTCGTCGCGCAGCTGGCCGCCGCCCGTCAGGGCACGCACAAGGTCAAGCGTCGTGGCGAGGTCCGCGGTGGCGGTAGGAAGCCGTACCGCCAGAAGGGCACCGGCCGCGCCCGTCAGGGTTCGACCCGTGCGCCGCAGTTCGCCGGCGGTGGCGTCGTCCACGGCCCCACGCCGCGTGACTACTCGCAGCGGACCCCGAAGAAGATGAAGGCCGCGGCCCTGCGCCACGCCCTCACCGACCGGGCCCGCAACAACCGCATCCACGTCGTCTCCGGCGTCATCGAGGGCGAGTCGCCTTCGACGAAGGCCGCCAAGACGCTCTTCGGCAAGATCAGCGAGCGCAAGAACCTGCTGCTCGTCATCGACCGTGCCGACGAGGCCGCGTGGCTGTCCGCCCGCAACCTGCCCCAGGTCCACATCCTGGAGCCGGGCCAGCTGAACACGTACGACGTTCTCGTCTCGGACGACGTGGTCTTCACCCAGGCCGCTTTCGAGTCCTTCGTGTCTGGCCCCAAGGCCGCTGACACCGAAGGGAGCGAAGCCTGATGGCTACGCGTCACCCGAGCATCGCCTCGAAGGCCGCCAAGGCAGCCAAGGCCGCGCGCGTCGCCAAGGCGCGCCGCCACGAGGCCGAGGGCAAGAACACCGTCGTCACCGCGCCCAGCAAGGCGTTCACGGACCCCCGTGACGTCCTGCTGAAGCCGGTCGTGTCCGAGAAGAGCTACGCGCTTCTCGACGAGGGCAAGTACACGTTCATCGTGGCCCCCGGCGCCAACAAGACCCAGATCAAGCAGGCCGTCCAGGCGGTCTTCTCGGTCAAGGTCACCGGGGTGAACACGATCAACCGCCAGGGCAAGCGCAAGCGGACCCGCACCGGCTTCGGCAAGCGTGCCGACAGCAAGCGCGCGATCGTGACCCTTGCCGAGGGCGACCGTATCGACATCTTCGGCGGTCCGTCCGCGTAAGCGGGTCGGATCGTCCGATATCGGACGAGGACTGAGAAATGGGAATCCGCAAGTACAAGCCGACTACGCCGGGCCGTCGTGGCTCCAGCGTTGCCGACTTCGTCGAGGTCACGCGGTCCACGCCGGAGAAGTCGCTGGTCCGCCCGCTGCACAGCAAGGGCGGCCGTAACAACGCCGGTCGTGTGACCGTTCGCCACCAGGGTGGCGGACACAAGCGCGCCTACCGAGTGATCGACTTCCGTCGTCACGACAAGGACGGCGTGCCGGCGAAGGTCGCGCACATCGAGTACGACCCCAACCGCACCGCGCGCATCGCGCTGCTGCACTACGCGGACGGCGAGAAGCGCTACATCCTCGCCCCGCGCAACCTGCAGCAGGGTGACCGCGTCGAGAACGGTCCCGGGGCCGACATCAAGCCGGGCAACAACCTGGCGCTCCGCAACATCCCGGTCGGTACCACGATCCACGCGATCGAGCTCCGTCCCGGTGGCGGCGCCAAGTTCGCCCGCTCCGCCGGTGCCTCCGTGCAGCTGCTGGCGAAGGAGGGCACGATGGCCCACCTTCGTATGCCCTCCGGTGAGATCCGCCTGGTCGACCAGCGCTGCCGCGCCACGGTCGGCGAGGTCGGCAACGCCGAGCAGAGCAACATCAACTGGGGTAAGGCCGGCCGCAAGCGCTGGCTGGGCGTCCGCCCGACCGTTCGCGGTGTGGCGATGAACCCGGTTGACCACCCCCACGGTGGTGGTGAGGGCAAGACCTCCGGTGGTCGCCACCCGGTCAGCCCCTGGGGTCAGAAGGAGGGTCGTACTCGTTCGCCGAAGAAGGCTTCGAACAAGTACATCGTCCGCCGCCGCAAGACGAACAAGAAGCGCTAGGAGCGGGTTTAGATGCCGCGCAGTCTCAAGAAGGGGCCCTTCGTCGACGACCACCTGATCAAGAAGGTGGACGCCCAGAACGAAGCCGGTTCCAAGAACGTCATCAAGACCTGGTCCCGTCGCTCGATGATCGTCCCGGCCATGCTGGGCCACACGATCGCGGTGCACAACGGCAAGACCCACATCCCGGTGTTCGTCACCGAGTCGATGGTCGGCCACAAGCTCGGCGAGTTCTCGCCGACGCGCACCTTCCGGGGTCACGTCAAGGACGACCGGAAGTCGAAGCGCCGCTAAACGCGGATCGCATTCAGACACGTAAGTAACTGAGAGGGACAACCATGGAAGCCAGGGCCCAGGCGCGGTACATCCGCGTTACGCCCATGAAGGCCCGCCGCGTGGTGGACCTTATCCGTGGCATGGACGCCACGGAGGCTCAGGCTGTTCTGCGATTCGCTCCGCAGGCAGCCTCAGTGCCCGTCGGCAAGGTGCTCGACAGCGCCATCGCCAACGCCGCGCACAACTACGACCACACCGACGCCGGCAGCCTCGTCATCTCCGAGGCGTACGTCGACGAGGGCCCGACCCTGAAGCGGTTCCGGCCGCGCGCCCAGGGCCGTGCCTACCGGATCCGCAAGCGGACCAGCCACATCACCGTGGTCGTCAGCAGCAAGGAAGGAACCCGGTAATGGGCCAGAAGGTTAACCCGCATGGGTTCCGGCTCGGTGTCACCACGGACTTCAAGTCCCGGTGGTACGCCGACAAGCTGTACAAGGACTACGTCAAGGAAGACGTCGCCATCCGTCGGATGATGACGTCCGGCATGGAGCGCGCCGGCATCTCGAAGGTGGAGATCGAGCGCACCCGTGACCGTGTGCGTGTGGACATCCACACCGCTCGTCCGGGCATCGTCATCGGCCGCCGTGGCGCCGAGGCCGACCGCATCCGCGGTGACCTCGAGAAGCTCACGGGCAAGCAGGTCCAGCTGAACATCCTCGAGGTCAAGAACCCCGAGACCGACGCTCAGCTGGTTGCCCAGGCCGTCGCCGAGCAGCTCTCCTCCCGCGTCTCCTTCCGCCGCGCCATGCGTAAGAGCATGCAGTCGGCGATGAAGGCCGGCGCCAAGGGCATCAAGATCCAGTGCGGTGGCCGCCTCGGCGGCGCCGAGATGTCCCGCTCGGAGTTCTACCGCGAGGGCCGCGTGCCCCTGCACACGCTCCGCGCGAACGTGGACTACGGCTTCTTCGAGGCCAAGACGACCTTCGGCCGCATCGGCGTGAAGGTCTGGATCTACAAGGGCGATGTCAAGAACATCGCCGAGGTCCGCGCCGAGAACGCTGCTGCCCGCGCCGGCAACCGCCCGGCCCGTGGTGGCGGCGGCGCCGACCGCCCGGCCCGTGGTGGCCGTGGCGGCGAGCGTGGCGGTCGCGGTCGTAAGCCGCAGACGGCTCCCGCTGCCGAGGCCCCCAAGGCCGAGGCTCCGGCTGCCGCTCCGGCTGAGAGCACCGGAACGGAGGCCTGACCGACATGCTGATCCCCCGTAGGGTCAAGCACCGCAAGCAGCACCACCCGAAGCGCCGTGGTCAGGCCAAGGGCGGTACGACGGTCTCGTTCGGCGAGTACGGCATTCAGGCCCTCACGCCGGCGTACGTGACCAACCGCCAGATCGAGGCGGCCCGTATCGCCATGACCCGCCACATCAAGCGTGGCGGCAAGGTCTGGATCAACATCTACCCGGACCGCCCGCTCACGAAGAAGCCTGCCGAGACCCGCATGGGTTCCGGTAAGGGTTCTCCCGAGTGGTGGATCGCGAACGTGCACCCGGGCCGGGTCATGTTCGAGCTGTCCTACCCCAACGAGAAGATCGCCCGTGAGGCCCTGACTCGCGCCGCTCACAAGCTGCCGATGAAGTGCCGGATCGTCAAGCGCGAGGCAGGTGAAGCGTGATGTCGGCCGGTACCAAGGCGTCCGAGCTGCGCGAACTGGGTGACGAGGAGCTGCTGAACAAGCTCCGCGAAGCCAAGGAAGAGCTGTTCAACCTCCGCTTCCAGGCGGCGACGGGTCAGCTCGAGAACCACGGTCGGCTCAAGGCCGTCCGTAAGGACATCGCGCGGATCTACACCCTGATGCGTGAGCGCGAGCTGGGCATCGAGACGGTGGAGAGCGCCTGATGAGTGAGAGCAACGTGACTGAGCAGACTGCAGAGGCCCGCGGCTTCCGCAAGACCCGTGAGGGTCTCGTCGTCAGCGACAAGATGGACAAGACCGTCGTCGTCGCCGTCGAGGACCGCGTCAAGCACGCGCTGTACGGCAAGGTCATCCGCCGTACCAACAAGCTCAAGGCGCACGACGAGCAGAACGCTGCCGGCGTCGGCGACCGGGTCCTCCTCGCGGAGACCCGCCCGCTGTCGGCGACCAAGCGCTGGCGCGTCGTCGAGATCCTCGAGAAGGCCAAGTAATTTCCTGCGGGGCCAATCCCGCAGGTCAGTTCCGCCAGGCTCGGCAGGGGCGCTCGTACTGAGGCCCCTGCCGGGAACCGGCAGACAAACAGGAGATAGACGTGATCCAGCAGGAGTCGCGACTGCGTGTCGCCGACAACACTGGTGCGAAGGAGATCCTTTGCATCCGTGTGCTCGGTGGCTCCGGTCGCCGCTACGCGGGCATCGGTGACGTCATCGTCGCCACCGTCAAGGACGCGATCCCCGGCGGCAACGTGAAGAAGGGTGACGTCGTCAAGGCGGTCATCGTTCGCACCGTCAAGGAGCGCCGCCGTCCGGACGGCTCGTACATCCGCTTCGACGAGAACGCCGCCGTCATTCTGAAGAACGACGGCGACCCTCGCGGCACCCGTATCTTCGGCCCCGTCGGCCGTGAGCTGCGCGAGAAGAAGTTCATGAAGATCATCTCGCTCGCGCCGGAGGTGCTGTAAGCATGAAGATCAAGAAGGGCGACCTGGTCCAGGTCATCACCGGTAAGGACAAGGGCAAGCAGGGCAAGGTCATCGCGGCCTTCCCCCGTGAGGACCGTGTCCTGGTCGAGGGTGTCAACCGGGTCAAGAAGCACACCAAGGCCGGCCCGACCGCCAGCGGTTCGCAGGCCGGCGGCATCGTCACGACCGAGGCGCCCGTCCACGTCTCCAACGTCCAGCTGGTCGTTGAGAAGGACGGCAACAAGGTCGTCACGCGTGTCGGTTACCGCTTCGACGACGAGGGCAACAAGATCCGCGTTGCCAAGCGGACGGGTGAGGACATCTGATGGCTACCACCACGACTCCGCGTCTCAAGACGAAGTACCGCGAGGAGATCGCGGGCAAGCTGCGTGACGAGTTCAAGTACGAGAACGTCATGCAGATCCCCGGTCTCGTCAAGATCGTGGTCAACATGGGTGTGGGCGACGCCGCCCGCGACTCCAAGCTGATCGACGGCGCGATTCGCGACCTCACCACGATCACCGGTCAGAAGCCGGCCGTCACCAAGGCCCGTAAGTCCATCGCGCAGTTCAAGCTGCGTGAGGGCCAGCCGATCGGTGCCCACGTCACGCTTCGTGGCGACCGCATGTGGGAGTTCCTGGACCGCACCCTGTCGCTCGCGCTGCCGCGCATCCGCGACTTCCGTGGTCTGTCCCCCAAGCAGTTCGACGGCCGTGGCAACTACACCTTCGGTCTCACCGAGCAGGTCATGTTCCACGAGATCGACCAGGACAAGATCGACCGTACCCGGGGCATGGACATCACCGTGGTGACCACGGCGACCAACGACGCTGAGGGCCGCGCGCTCCTTCGTCACCTCGGCTTCCCCTTCAAGGAGGCGTGAGCGAGATGGCGAAGAAGGCTCTGATTGCCAAGGCTGCTCGCAAGCCCAAGTTCGGTGTACGCGGCTACACGCGCTGCCAGCGCTGCGGCCGTCCGCACTCCGTGTACCGCAAGTTCGGCCTGTGCCGCGTCTGCCTTCGTGAGATGGCTCACCGTGGCGAGCTGCCGGGCGTGACCAAGAGCTCCTGGTAATCCCGCTTTTCAGGGATTCCGAAGCTCTCGGTAAGTAAAGGGCTCGGTCAGGTGCCCACCCCTCCATGGCTTAGGCTAGGAGGGTTGGGCGCCTGGACGCCCATACGACTTACTACGCCGTAGGTCCACCGCACCGCACCCGCCTCGTCTCGGATCGAGGAGAGGGATGGGCACCTGGAAACCCCGGCGAGAGAGGCCGAAGGCCAATTCATGACCATGACTGATCCGATCGCAGACATGCTTACGCGTCTGCGGAACGCGAACTCGGCGTACCACGACTCCGTGACGATGCCGGCGTCCAAGATCAAGTCTCACATCGCGGAGATCCTCCAGCAGGAGGGCTTCATCACGGGCTGGAAGGTCGAGGACGCCGAGGTCGGCAAGAACCTCGTTCTCGAGCTGAAGTTCGGCCCGAACCGTGAGCGCTCCATTGCGGGCATCAAGCGGATCTCCAAGCCCGGTCTCCGGGTTTACGCGAAGTCCACCAACCTGCCGAAGGTGCTCGGCGGCCTGGGCGTGGCGATCATCTCCACGTCGCACGGTCTCCTCACCGACAAGCAGGCCGGCAAGAAGGGCGTAGGCGGAGAAGTCCTCGCCTACGTCTGGTAGCGGAAAGGAATCGGAGGAAACAGCTATGTCGCGTATTGGCAAGCTCCCCATCACGGTTCCCGCCGGCGTGGACGTCACCATCGACGGCCGTACGGTCTCGGTGAAGGGCCCCAAGGGTTCCCTGAGCCACACCGTCGCTGCGCCGATCGACATCGCCAAGGGTGAGGACGGCGTTCTCAACGTCACCCGCCCCAACGACGAGCGTCAGAACAAGGCCCTGCACGGCCTGTCCCGCACGCTGGTGGCGAACATGATCACCGGCGTGACCCAGGGTTACGTGAAGAAGCTCGAGATCAGCGGTGTCGGTTACCGCGTGCAGGCCAAGGGTTCGAACCTCGAGTTCGCTCTCGGCTACAGCCACCCGATCACCGTCGAGGCCCCCGAGGGCATCACCTTCAAGGTGGAGGCCCCCACCCGGTTCTCGGTCGAGGGCATCGACAAGCAGAAGGTCGGCGAGGTTGCGGCCAACATCCGCAAGCTGCGCAAGCCCGACCCGTACAAGGCCAAGGGCGTCAAGTACGAGGGCGAAGTCATCCGCCGCAAGGTCGGAAAGGCGGGTAAGTAAGCCATGGCATACGGACAGAAGATCCTGAAGGGCGACGCCTACAAGCGCGCCGCGATCAAGCGCCGTCACATCCGGATCCGGAAGAACATCTCCGGTACGGCGGAGCGTCCCCGTCTGGTCGTTACCCGCTCCAACCGCCACATCGTGGCCCAGGTGATCGACGACATCAAGGGTCACACCCTGGCGTCGGCGTCCACCCTGGACACCACGGTCCGCGGTGGCGAGGGCGACAAGTCCGCGCAGGCCAAGCAGGTCGGTGCCCTGGTCGCTGAGCGCGCCAAGGCCGCCGGTGTCGAGGCTGTCGTATTCGACCGTGGTGGCAACCAGTACGCCGGGCGCATCGCCGCCCTGGCGGACGCCGCCCGCGAAGCCGGCTTGAAGTTCTGAGCCGTTCGTAGCTAGCGGAAAAAGAGAGAGGTAATTCCAATGGCTGGACCCCAGCGCCGCGGTGGCGGTGCCGGTGGCGGCGAGCGGCGGGACCGGAAGGGCCGTGACGGCGGCGCTGCTGCCGCCGAGAAGACCGCGTACGTTGAGCGCGTTGTCGCGATCAACCGCGTCGCCAAGGTTGTGAAGGGTGGTCGTCGCTTCAGCTTCACTGCGCTCGTCGTAGTGGGCGACGGTGACGGCACCGTGGGTGTCGGTTACGGCAAGGCCAAGGAGGTGCCGGCCGCCATCGCCAAGGGTGTTGAGGAGGCCAAGAAGCACTTCTTCAAGGTCCCCCGCATCCAGGGCACCATCCCGCACCCGATCACGGGTGAGAAGGCGGCGGGCGTCGTCCTGCTCAAGCCGGCGTCCCCCGGTACCGGCGTTATCGCCGGTGGCCCGGTGCGTGCCGTGCTCGAGTGCGCCGGCGTTCACGACATCCTGTCGAAGTCGCTCGGCTCGTCGAACGCGATCAACATCGTGCACGCGACCGTGGAGGCCCTGAAGGGTCTGCAGCGTCCCGAGGAGATCGCGGCTCGCCGTGGTCTGCCCCTCGAGGACGTCGCTCCCGCGGCTCTGCTGCGTGCGCGTGCCGGGGCTGGTGCTGCGTAATGGCTCAGCTCAAGATCACGCAGACGAAGTCGTACATCGGCAGCAAGCAGAACCACCGTGACACCCTGCGCTCCCTTGGTCTCAAGGGCATCAACACGCAGGTCGTCAAGGAGGATCGTCCCGAGTTCCGCGGCATGGTGCACACCGTCCGCCACCTCGTGACGGTCGAGGAGGTCGACTGATCATGGCGGAGAACAACCCGCTCAAGATCCACAACCTCCGTCCCGCCCCGGGCGCCAAGACCGCCAAGACCCGTGTGGGTCGTGGTGAGGCGTCGAAGGGTAAGACGGCCGGTCGTGGTACCAAGGGTACGAAGGCCCGTTACCAGGTTCCGGAGCGCTTCGAGGGTGGCCAGATGCCCCTCCACATGCGTCTTCCGAAGCTGAAGGGCTTCAAGAACCCGTTCAAGACCGAGTTCCAGGTCGTGAACCTCGACAAGCTGGCCGCGCTCTACCCCGAGGGTGGCGAGGTCACCGTCGAGGGTCTGGTGGCCAAGGGTGCCGTTCGCAAGAACAGCCTCGTCAAGGTCCTCGGCCAGGGCGAGATCTCCGTGGCGCTGCAGGTGACGGTCGACGCCGTCTCCGGCTCCGCCAAGGAAAAGATCACCGCCGCCGGCGGCACGGTCACCGAGCTCGTCTGAGCACGATGACCTGAAGCAGTACCCACCGGGGATACCTCACAACGAGGTATCCCCGGTTGGTCGTTCCACGGCAGGCGGCGGCCCGGGTAAGGTGGCCTGCACTGCTTTCCCACATATTCGTCGAACCTCAAGACCGTCACCCTTGACGCAGTAGCGCGGGGGTCGCAGGAGGCACCGTGCTCACCGCGTTCGCCCGGGCGTTCAGGACGCCCGACCTGCGCAAGAAGCTGCTCTTCACGCTCGCCATCATCGTGGTGTACCGCGTGGGTACCCACGTCCCGATCCCTGGCGTCAACTACAAGTCCGTCCAGGAGTGTGTGGACCAGGCGTCCGGCAACCAGGGACTCTTCGGTCTGGTCAACATGTTCAGCGGTGGCGCGCTGCTGCAGATCACGATCTTCGCGCTCGGCATCATGCCGTACATCACGGCGAGCATCATTCTGCAACTGCTCACCGTCGTCATCCCGCGCCTGGAAGCCCTCAAGAAGGAGGGCCAGGCCGGCACGGCGAAGATCACGCAGTACACCCGTTACCTCACGGTGGCGCTCGCCATCCTGCAGGGCACGGGCCTGGTGGCCACCGCCCGCAGCGGCGCCCTCTTCTCGGGCTGCACGGTCGCGTCGAGCATCGTCCCCGACCGCGCGATCTTCACCACGATCGTCATGGTCATCACGATGACCGCCGGTACGGCCGTCGTCATGTGGCTCGGTGAGCTCATCACCGACCGCGGCATCGGCAACGGCATGTCGATCCTGATGTTCATCTCGATCGCCGCCACCTTCCCGTCCGCCCTGTGGGCCATCAAGAAGCAGGGCACGCTGGCCGGCGGCTGGATCGAGTTCGGCACCGTCATCGCGGTCGGCCTGGTCATGGTCGGTCTGGTGGTCTTCGTCGAGCAGGCCCAGCGCCGTATCCCGGTGCAGTACGCGAAGCGGAT
Source organism: Streptomyces sp. SLBN-8D4 (assembly GCF_049739545.1). NCBI lineage: Bacteria > Bacillati > Actinomycetota > Actinomycetes > Kitasatosporales > Streptomycetaceae > Streptomyces > Streptomyces sp. SLBN-8D4. Next base: position 4,038,810 of record NZ_JBMGQC010000001.1, on the reverse strand, counting down.
GATCGGCCGTCGGTCCTACGGCGGTACGTCGACGTACATCCCGCTGAAGGTCAACCAGGCCGGTGTGATTCCGGTCATCTTCGCGTCGTCGCTGCTCTACATCCCGGCGCTGGTCGCGCAGTTCTCGAGTGGCACGTCGAGCTGGAAGACCTGGATCGAGGCCAACCTCACCAAGGGCGACCACCCGATCTACATCAGCATGTACTTCTTGCTCATCGTTTTCTTCGCGTTCTTCTACGTGGCGATCTCCTTCAACCCCGAGGAAGTCGCCGACAACATGAAGAAGTATGGTGGCTTCATCCCGGGCATCCGGGCTGGCCGACCGACCGCTGAGTACCTCTCCTACGTACTCAACCGGATCACCTGGCCGGGTTCGCTGTACTTGGGTCTGATCGCTCTTGTGCCAACGATGGCGTTGGTCGGCTTCGGGGCAAGCCAGAACTTCCCCTTCGGCGGGACAAGCATCCTGATCATCGTGGGTGTGGGTCTCGAGACGGTGAAGCAGATCGAGAGCCAGCTCCAGCAGCGCAATTACGAAGGGTTCCTCCGCTGATGCGTATCGTCCTCGTCGGGCCGCCGGGCGCCGGTAAGGGAACGCAGGCCGCGTTCCTCGCCTCGAACCTGTCGATCCCGCACATCTCCACGGGCGACCTGTTCCGCGCCAACATCAGCCGGCAGACGGACCTCGGCAAACTCGCGAAGTCCTACATGGACGCGGGCAACCTGGTCCCGGACGAGGTCACCATCGGGATGGCCAAGGACCGCATGGAGCAGCCGGACGCCGAGAACGGCTTCCTGCTCGACGGCTTCCCGCGCAATGTCTCGCAGGCCGAGGCGCTCGACGAGATGCTGCAGACCGAGGGCATGAAGCTGGACGCGGTGCTGGACCTCGAGGTACCCGAGGAGGAGGTCGTCAAGCGCATCGCCGGCCGCCGCATCTGCCGCAACGACTCGGCGCACGTCTTCCACGTGTCGTACAAGGCGCCGAAGCAGGACGGCGTCTGTGACGTCTGCGGCGGCGAGCTGTACCAGCGCGACGACGACTCCGAGGAGACGGTCCGCAAGCGTCTGGAGGTCTACCACACCCAGACCGAGCCGATCATCGACTACTACAAGGCCCAGGGCCTGGTGGTCACGATCTCGGCGCTCGGCAAGGTGGAGGACGTCACCGGCCGTGCCATGGAGGCGCTGCAGCACGAGGGCGACGCCGCGTAGCGGTCTTCCGCAGCGGTTTTCCACGTACGACAGCCGCGGTTCCCTTCCGAGGGGGCCGCGGCTGCTGTGTGGGTGCACGTATCGTTGACGGCACCCGTCCCTCAGGATTTCCCCGGTTTCAGAAAGGCTTCCGCCGCATGGTGCAGATCAAGACCCCCGAGCAGATCGCCAAGATGCGCGAGGCGGGGCTGGTCGTCGCCGCCATCCACGCGGCGACCCGAGAGGCCGCGGTGCCCGGGGCCACGACCAGGGATCTCGACCAGGTCGCGCGCAAGGTCCTCGCGGAGCACGACGCCAAGCCGAACTTCCTGGGGTACGGCGGTTTCCCGGCGACGATCTGCACCTCCGTGAACGAGGTCGTCGTCCACGGCATCCCGTCCGACGAGGTCGTCCTCAAGGACGGCGACATCATCTCCATCGACTGCGGCGCGATCATCGACGGCTGGCACGGGGACGCGGCCTACACGGCCTTCGTCGGCTCGGGTCACGCTCCGGAGCTGCTGGAGCTCTCGCGGGTGACCGAGGAGTCCATGTGGGCCGGCATCGCGGCGATGAAGCAGGGCAACCGGCTCGTCGACGTCTCCCGGGCCATCGAGACGTACATCCGCCGCCAGCCGAAGCCGGGCGGCGGCCGCTACGGGATCATCGAGGACTACGGCGGTCACGGCATCGGCACCGAGATGCACATGGACCCGCACCTGCTGAACTACGTCGACCGGCGCCGGGGGAAGGGGCCGAAGCTGGTCACCGGGTTCTGCCTGGCGATCGAGCCGATGGTGTCCCTGGGCACACCGAGGACGGAGGTCCTGTCGGACGACTGGACGGTCATCACGACGGACGGTACGTGGTCGTCCCACTGGGAGCACTCGGTGGCGCTGACGGACGAGGGGCCGCTGGTTCTGACGGCTCCCGACGGCGGCAGGGCGAAGCTCGCGGAGCACGGGATCACCGCCGCGCCCGATCCGCTCGCTTAATGATCTACTTTCTGGGGCATCCTTCCTCGATTCGTCTTTCGGTGAGCCCTGACGTAGACTGACTCGTCGGCTCTCGTGCACCCGCATGTCCGCATGCGCCCCTAGGGGAAACGCAGGGGAGTCGATCAAGGTAGTCGATTCGAAGGGCGAAGCGTGGCCAAGAAGCAAGGTGCCATCGAGATCGAGGGCACTGTCGTCGAGTCTCTTCCGAACGCCATGTTCAAGGTCGAGCTCCAGAACGGCCACCAGGTCCTGGCTCACATCAGCGGCAAGATGCGTATGCACTACATCCGTATCCTCCCTGACGACCGGGTCGTGGTGGAGTTGTCTCCGTACGACCTGACACGTGGCCGGATCGTCTACCGGTACAAGTAGATCTTGCCCGCATCCCGCTGCGGCGGGGTGGTGGCACTGACCCGGAGAACCTCAATCCCATGAAGGTCAAGCCGAGCGTCAAGAAGATCTGCGACAAGTGCAGGGTGATCCGCCGTCACGGCCGGGTCATGGTCATTTGCGACAACCCGCGCCACAAGCAGCGCCAGGGCTGACGCAGGACCGAACCCTCTGCTCTCGCAGGGATTCGCGCGACGCAAGCTGAATTTGTTCATACGCGGAGCCCAGACGTCTTTCGTCTGACACCCCCGGTTCGGAGGCCGGGGACCCAGTTCGTACCTGGTACGGCGGCTGGGAACCGGCTCTGTGGAAGACCTCCGAAGATCACCAGGAGCCATTGAATGGCACGCGTTTCCGGTGTTGACATCCCGCGCGACAAGCGCGTGGAGGTCGCCCTGACCTATGTGTTCGGCATCGGCCGGACCCTTTCGCAGCTGACGCTGGCCGAGACCGGCATCAACCCGAACACCCGCGTTCGCGACCTCTCCGAGGAGGAGCTCGTCGCGATTCGTGAGTACGTCGACAACAACCTCAAGACCGAGGGTGACCTCCGTCGCGAGGTCCAGGCCGACATCCGCCGCAAGGTCGAGATCGGCTGCTACCAGGGTCTGCGTCACCGTCGTGGACTGCCCGTCCGTGGTCAGCGCACCAGCACGAACGCTCGTACCCGCAAGGGCCCGCGTCGCGCCATCGCCGGCAAGAAGAAGCCGGGCAAGAAGTAGTCCTCAGCGGACAACGCTTCATCAGCGGTCTTCGCTGTAGGACCGACCACCTCCCCGTAGGAGTTTGTAGATGCCCCCCAAGGGTCGTCAGGGCGCTGCCAAGAAGGTGCGCCGCAAGGAAAAGAAGAACGTCGCTCACGGGCACGCCCACATCAAGAGCACGTTCAACAACACGATCGTCTCGATCACGGACCCCTCGGGCAACGTGATCTCCTGGGCCTCCGCCGGCCACGTCGGCTTCAAGGGCTCGCGCAAGTCCACCCCCTTCGCCGCGCAGATGGCCGCCGAGTCGGCCGCCCGCCGCGCGCAGGAGCACGGCATGCGCAAGGTGGACGTGTTCGTCAAGGGTCCCGGCTCCGGCCGTGAGACCGCGATCCGCTCCCTCCAGGCCACCGGCCTCGAGGTGGGCTCGATCCAGGACGTCACCCCCACCCCGCACAACGGCTGCCGTCCGCCGAAGCGCCGCCGCGTCTGACGCAGGCCGCGTCTGAGGCTTGGTTGTCTTGAGGTTCGCGGGCGGTACGGCTCTTCGGGGCGGTGCCGCCCGTACCCTTGCAGTACCCCGCGCTTTCACCGGTGCGGGTCCGTCGGGCGTCAAATAGCGGGCGTCCACGAAAGAAGGATCTGATCCACACATGCTGATCGCTCAGCGTCCGTCACTGACCGAAGAGGTCGTCGACGAATTCCGCTCCCGGTTCGTGATCGAGCCGCTGGAGCCGGGCTTCGGTTACACCCTCGGCAACTCCCTCCGCCGCACCCTCCTGTCGTCGATCCCCGGTGCCGCTGTCACCAGCATCCGCATCGACGGTGTCCTGCATGAGTTCACCACCGTGCCGGGCGTCAAGGAGGACGTCACCGACCTGATCCTCAACATCAAGCAGCTGGTCGTCTCCTCGGAGCACGACGAGCCGGTCGTGATGTACCTGCGCAAGCAGGGCCCGGGTCTGGTCACCGCCGCCGACATCGCGCCCCCGGCGCGGTGTCGAGGTGCACAACCCCGACCTCGTCCTCGCCACGCTCAACGGCAAGGGCAAGCTGGAGATGGAGCTCACGGTCGAGCGTGGCCGCGGTTACGTCTCCGCCGTGCAGAACAAGCAGGTGGGCCAGGAGATCGGCCGTATCCCGGTCGACTCCATCTACAGCCCGGTGCTCAAGGTCACGTACAAGGTCGAGGCGACCCGTGTCGAGCAGCGCACCGACTTCGACAAGCTGATCGTCGACGTCGAGACCAAGCAGGCGATGCGTCCCCGTGACGCCATGGCCTCCGCCGGTAAGACCCTGGTCGAGCTGTTCGGTCTCGCCCGCGAGCTGAACATCGACGCTGAGGGCATCGACATGGGCCCGTCCCCCACGGACGCCGCCCTTGCCGCCGACCTGGCGCTGCCGATCGAGGAGCTGGAGCTCACGGTCCGCTCCTACAACTGCCTCAAGCGTGAGGGCATCCACTCCGTGGGTGAGCTCGTGGCGCGCTCCGAGGCCGACCTCCTGGACATCCGCAACTTCGGTGCGAAGTCCATCGACGAGGTCAAGGCGAAGCTGGCCGGCATGGGCCTGGCCCTCAAGGACAGCCCGCCCGGATTCGACCCCACGGCCGCTGCCGACGCCTTCGGCGCCGACGACGACGCGGACGCGGGTTTCGTGGAGACCGAGCAGTACTGATCGGTCGTTGCCGGTGAGCATCCGCTCATCGGGTTCCTGACCCCGGTACCTGATACGGCCGGGGCAGACACACAGGAGATAGAAAATGCCGAAGCCCACCAAGGGTGCCCGTATGGGCGGCAGCGCCGCGCACGAGAAGCTGCTCCTCGCGAACCTGGCGAAGAGCCTCTTCGAGCACGGCCGTATCACCACCACCGAGGCGAAGGCGCGCAAGCTGCGTCCGTACGCCGAGCGTCTGGTCACCAAGGCGAAGAAGGGCGACCTTCACAACCGCCGTCAGGTGCTCCAGGTGATCACGGACAAGAGCATCGTGCACACGCTCTTCACCGAGATCGGCCCGCGCTACGAGAACCGTCCCGGTGGCTACACCCGCATCACCAAGATCGGTAACCGCCGTGGCGACAACGCGCCCATGGCTGTCATCGAGCTGGTCGAGGCGCTGACGGTCGCTCAGCAGGCCACGGGTGAGGCCGAGGCCGCCACCAAGCGTTCCGCCAAGGACGCCGAGGCTGCTCCGGCTGCCGAGACCAAGGTCGAGGAGACCGAGGTCGTCGAGGACGCCAAGCCTGAGGCCGAGGAGTCGAAGGACGCGTAAGCGTTCTGCGGGTGCTGTTCGGTTGGTGGCCGCGGGTTCGTGGTGGCTGGCCGCGCAGTTCCCCGCGCCCCTGTCGGGGCGCGTCAGCGGGCCCGTTCCCTTCGAGGGGCGGGTCCGCTTTTGTGTTGCTGAGAGGATCTTTGGGTGAGTGACGAAGCAGCTCCGGGCCATGTCCGTGTCCGCCTCGATCTGTCCTACGACGGAACCGAGTTCTCCGGGTGGGCCAAGCAGGCCGGGGGCCGGCGGACCGTGCAGGGCGAGATCGAGGACGCGCTGCGGACGGTCACGCGGTCGAAGGACGTGACGTACGAGCTGACCGTGGCCGGACGGACCGATGCCGGGGTGCACGCGCGGGGCCAGGTGGCGCATGTGGATCTGCCCGAGGAGCTGTGGGCGGAGCATCGCGAGAAGCTGCTGAAGCGGCTGGCGGGGCGGCTGCCGAAGGATGTGCGGGTGTGGTCCCTCCAGGAGGCTCCGGCGGGGTTCAACGCGCGGTTCGCGGCTCTGTGGCGGCGGTACGTCTACCGGGTGGGGGACCAGCCGGGTGGTGTGGACCCGCTGCTCCGCAACCATGTGCTCTGGCACGACTGGGAGTTGGACGTCGCCGTCATGGACGCCGCCGCCAAGTCCCTCGTCGGGGAGCACGACTTCGCGGCGTACGCGAAGAAGCGTGAGGGAGCGACGACGATCCGCGAGATCCTCGACTTCGGGGTGCGGCGGCGGGCGGACGGGGTCGTGGAGATCGAGGTCCGAGCCGACGCCTTCTGCCACAACCAGGTGCGCTCCATGGTCGGCGCGCTGCTGTTCGTGGGCGACGGGCACCGGGGTGTGGAGTGGCCGCGGAAGGTGCTGGACGCGGGTGTCCGGGACAGTGCCGTCCATGTCGTACGGCCGCACGGCTTGACGCTGGAGGAAGTCGGGTATCCGGCGGACGAGTTGTTGGCGGCGCGGAACAAGCAAGCGCGGAACAGGCGGTCGTTGCCTGCGGCCGGGTCCTGAACCGGCCGCAGGCGGAGCTCACTGTCTGACGGTGAAGTACTGCCAGGCGCCCCAGGTGCTGAGGTTGGTGGTGTCACGGCTGCTGTGGACGTACTGGGCGGCCACCCGGTACCTGTTGTTGACGGAGTGGGTGAGAGACATCTGCTGGCGGCCGGTGCTGGTGGAACTGAGGGCCGAACAGGGGCTGGTGCTCTGTGTGTGCCAGGCGCCGCTGTAGTACCGCTGTACCCGGTAGAGCACGCACTGGCCGGCCTTGTTCGGGGTGACGGTGACGTCCAGTTGCTCCTTGGCGGTGTGGTGGTACACCCGGTACAGAGTGCTGCCGTAGTGCGTGGTCGTGTAGTGGCCGGACAACGTCTCCGAGACCCGTACCTTGGTCTGCGCGGTGCGGGCGGCGGTCTTCGGGGCGTACCGGTAGTCGCCGGCGAACACCGCGCTGAACGTGGTGTTGCGGGTGAGCTTGTAGGACCCGGCCAGGTTGCCGTGGGAGTCCACCGTGCCCGACTTCACCAGGACCGACGTGCCCCCGAACGGCTTGGCGTAGATCGCCACCGTACGGCTGTTGTACGTCGTACCGAGGTGAGCGGTGATCTTCGCGGACTGGGCGTAGTTGTACGTCGAGTGGTCGGTGGTGAGGGTGACGGACGCCGAGGCCCGGGACACCTGAACGGTGGCGGTGCTGCTGCCCGGCTTGTGTGAGACGTCGCCGCCGTAGGCCACCTTGTAGGTGTTGGCGCCGCCGATCTGCGGGGTGTCCGTGAACGTGAACGAACCGTTCGCGGCGACCTTCGCGTCGGGGAGTGCGGTTCCGGACGGGTGCGCGAGGTCGGTCTTGGTCACCTTGACGACCCCACCGGTGGCGAAGGGTGAGCCGGAGAGCGTGCCGGACACGGTCAGCTTCTGCGCGCGGGTGGACGTGGCCGGGGCCGTCATGGTGACCGTGGTGGCCAGCTTCGACGCCTGGACGAGGCTCGTGGTGCTCGCCGGGTCGTGGGTCGCGTCCCCGGCGTAGCTCGCGGCGTAGGTGTAGGTTCCCTCGGCCGGCGGGGTGTCGGTGAAGGTGAGGGAGCCGTCGGCCTTCGTCGTCACGTCGGGGAGCGCCGTCCCGTTCCGGGTGATGTGCACCGGCTGTCCCGCGGGGAGCGCCGCGGACGAGGTCAGTGTGCCGGTGACGGTGAGCGGTCGGCCGGGGACGGCCGTGCTCGGGGTGGTGAGGTGGAGGGAGGTGGTCGCCGCCGGGCCCTGGGCGATGACCGGACCGCTCAGCGTCTGCACGTCGGCACTGTCGGTGTTGGCACCGGAGAAGGCGAGGAGCGCGGTGGGAGTCAGTGTCGGTGTCGCGTCCACCACCTGGGTCCCGTCGATCCAGACGTACACATGGCCGGTGGCCACCTGGACGTCGACCTGGTGCGTGCCCTGGCGCAGGGAGGTGCTGAGCGGGACCACCGACTGGTAGGTGAGCGTCGACGAGCCGGCCGAACTGCGGCCGATCCCCACGAAGTTCTGCGCCTTCAGCGTGGTGTTATAACCGGTGCCGAGCGCGATCACCGTGCCCGGCCGTCCCGCGATGCCGAGACTGTCGCCGAACCCGCCCAGCGCCGAGGCGGAGTTCTGGGCCGGGTCGAGGAGAGTGAGTGCCATGCCCTTCCCACCGGTGCCTGGGCCGAACTTGGTGGTGAACGTCGCCCGCAGACCGTCGGTGCGCAACGGCTTGGTGTAGACCGCCGAGCCGGCCTTGTAGCTGGTGGCCGGGGTCAGCTGGACGCCGCCGCCGTCGGCCTGCACCGCCGAGCCGTTGGTCTGCCACAGTCCGTCGGCCGTCGAGGTGGTCGTGGCGGTGCCCGTGCCGGTGCCCTTGATCTGTACGTACATGGCGCCCTGGGGGTTGCCGTTGTCGTCGGTCCCGGTGCCGGTGACCTCGTAGGAGGCGCTCAGATCCGCGGCCGACCGTGGAGTGAACGTCACGCTCTGCACGGCGGTCTGCTCGGGACCGATGACCAGGCCCTCCGACAGCTGCAACGGGCTGTTGAAGTCACCCGTCGGTGCCTTGGCCTTGGTCACCGTCACCGGGATGTTGCCGGTGTTGGTGATCGTGAACGACAGGGACTTCGAGCTGCCGACCGCCACCTGACCGAAGTCCAGCGAGCCGGCGGAGAACTCCAGGTGTCCCTTCCCCGTGATGGCCGTCGCGCCGACCGGCACGCTCAGGGTGTGGGCGGCGCCGCTGCTGCCGCTGCTGCTGATCACGAGCGCGTCGCTGTCGACCTGGTCCGTGGTCGGCGTGTAGGTGACCGAGAGCACGAACGAGCCACCGGCCGGGACGACCGTCCCCGCGCTGGGTAGTCCCGAGGCGGAGAAAGCGCCGCCTGGCGCGTCGACCGAGGTGATGGTCTCCGGTTCGGTACCGGTGTTGGTGACCTGCAGGTTCAGCGTCGAGGTGCTGCCGGTGGGCACCTCGCCGAAGTCGAGGGAGCCGGGCGCCGCCCCGAAGCCCGGCCTGGTGCCGATGCCGTGGAGGGCGAAGACCAGCTTCTGGCCGTCCGACAGGTTGGCGGTCAGTGTGCCGTTGACGCCGCCGGTGGTCGTGGGGGCGAAGCTGATCGGAACGCCGAGGGTGGCGTCCGCCGCCAGCGCGGTGGGCCGGTCGGGGGTGGGTACGGCGGCCGGGTCGACCGTGAACGGACCGGAGGCCTTGAGTCCCGTGATGCTGACGTCCTGGGTGGCCGTCAGCTTCATCTGCGCGGAGCCGTTGGCGCCGACCCCGACCTGGCCGAAGTCCAGCGAGGCCGCGGTCAGGGCGGTCCTGGCCGGGCTGCCGAAGCCGTAGAGCACCCCGTCCCGGGTGCCGACGTACACCTTGCCGCGATCGGCGGTCGGCGTGCTGAACTTCGTCGCGGTGCCGATCGGTGCCGACCACAGCAGCTGGAGACGGCCGTTGCCGTCGGGCGTGGGGCTGTAGGCGCGCAGGGTGCCGTCGGCCCCGGAGGCGTTGCTCGCGGAGGTCATCCACACCAGCGCGCTGGACTCGTCGGTGCCGTTGGACGTGACCAGGGGAGATCCGCTGCTGTAGCCGAAGGTGTCCTGGCTCTGGCCGGTGAGGGTGAGCGTGGGTGTACCGCCGTTGCGCACGCCGTACTTGAGGGCGCGCAGCGGACCCTGGTTGCCGACGACGTAGACGTAGCCGCCGTCCCCGCCCCAGAAGGCGGGGTGCCCCCACATGCCCTGATAGGGGCCGGACACGCTGACCGCGGCGTCGCCGCCCTGGGGTCCCTGGCCCATGCCGCCGAGGTTGTCGCGGTCGAGCAGGAACACCCGTCCGTCCTTGCCCTGCTGGACGAGCAGGTGGGGGTGCTCGCTGGTGCCGAAGCCGTCCGGCAGCGCCATCGGGGCGCCCGAGGAGATGTCCTGGTCGTTGAGGTCCAGGGTGGCGGCGTTGCTGGGGCTGAAGAAGTCGGCCGTGCCGAGGCTGTTGTCCGCCCCCACCTGGAGGCGTACGACGGATTCGGCCAGGGTTCCCTGAGCGGTCTTGCCCGGGCCGGGCGCAGGGCTGATGCCGTTGCCGGTGCTGAAGAAGATGCGGCCGGAGCCGTCCGAGACCAGGCCGCCGCCCGCCTGCCAGATGCCGGCGCCACCGATGCCGGCCCCGGTCGCCGTGGCCCACATCGAGGTGATGCTGTGCGCCGTGGTGCTCACGCCGACCACATAGCCGCGGTACGGCCAGGCATCGCAGTGGGCGCCGAAGCCCGCGTAGACGACGCCGTTCATCAGCAGCAGGCCGGGGCGTTGCTGCTGGTAGTAGGCGTCGAAGGTGGCGCTGGGGTCGTTGACGGGGCTTCCGGCGATGGTGACCGGCCACCCGGAGCGCTCGGCTCCGGAGGCGGGGTCGACCGCGTGCATCAGCCATGTGGGGTGGCGGTGGGTGGAGGTGCCGTCGTCGATCTTGGTGGTGAAGTAGAGGGAGTTGGTGGAGGGGTCGTAGACGGGTGTCGCGGTCGCGCCGATGTCCGGCACGAGGTCCCCGCAGCCGATCGCCGACGCCGGCCACGAGGGTCCGTAGTTCTTGCTCCACTCGATCGCGCCGGTGGTGCGGTCGAGTCCGTACAGAGTGTTCCTCTCGGTGACGGCGATCACCTGGTCGCCCAGCACCAGCGGCTGGGCGTATATCTGACCGTCCAGTTTCGTGGCGAAGAGCCGGCCGAAGGCGGAGGACTGGACGACCGCCGGGGAGAGGGAGGATTCGTCCCGGTCCCAGTTGGTGCGCAGGTTGTCGACGCCCTGGGTGTTCTGGTCGGCCTGGGCCGAGGACGCCACCAGGCTGATCGACGTGCCGATCAGCGCCGCGGTGGCCACGGCCACGATGGAGAGCAGCCACGTGCGCCGCCGACCGCGGTGGCGTCCACCGCGTGCGGGCATGGAAAACCCGGGCAAATCGGGACCCCCCTCGGGTTCGCACCCGGAGCGGTCACGGGCACGGCACAAATGTGAAGACCAAGTGGTTGTTCTTATCATCAGTTGAGGTTTTTGGGCACTGTGGGGCGCGTTTCACTTCGGCATCGTCAGCGGGGATGGCGGGTTCTCAGCCCGTACCGACGAGCGCGCCGTTCCACGTAGGCCGAGTTGTCGGCCCGTACGCCGCACTGGGGACTCGCCGCTCCCGTTCCGTCGTCGTCCTTGCCCGTGAGGACGACGAGGCCGTCGGCGATGACCTTGCACTGCGAGCTCGCGACCCCCAGCCCCGCGTATCCGCCGCCACCGTGGAACACGCGACCATCTTGATCACGCAGGGCACGGACTCGATGTCGAATCCGTGCAGCTTCGACCACTCCGCCCGGCAGCTGGTGAAGGAGGAGTTGCCCGCGCCCGACATCCACCAGCCGCAGCCGCAGCCGCAGCCGCCGAGGCCCAGGACGTACACGTCATGGAAGACGGAGTCGGTGGAGTTGTTGAGCACGATGCCGTGGGAACCGGTCCACAGCACGGAGACGCGGTTGGAGTGCAGGCAGAACGGTGCCTGGGGCCCGCCCGTGGCGTTGAAGTCGTACCAGGTGTTGATACCGATGCCCGTGACGGAGCGGACATGGACGTCCCGGAGCTGTCCGGAGCGGGGCAGGTCGGAACCGTCGATGGTCAGGGAGAAGATGCGCTGCGCGTTGGCCGGGCGGGAGTGGCCGCCCAGTTGCCGGTCCAGGACCTCGACGACGGCGCCTCCTGTGAACGACGGAAGGGGACGGATGCCGGCCACCGGGTTCTCGGCCCCCGGCTGGGACTCACCGCCGGCGTGCGAACCCTGGAGGGTTACATACGAGCCGATGCGCAGCGGAGCGCTCGTGCGGTACACCCCTGCGGGGAGCGCGGTGACGTTGCCCGGCCGACAGGCGTCCAGTGCCGTCTGGATCGCCGCGGTGTCGTCGATGGTGCCGTCGCCCTTGGCGCCGTGGTCCTTGACGTTCGGGTGCCCGCCCCCTGGGTGGTCGGAGATCGTCGATCAGCACCTCCCATCAGAGGGCAGAACGGTCTGCCAGGGGCACTGGATGTGAAACCTGTTAGTTATCCCTCATTTCACAGGAGATAGCGGACATAGGGTCACTTACTTCCCGTAAGTGCCCAGTCGACTCTTACGTCCTTCATATAACTCGGATAATCTTTCGCAACTCGGCCACAAGTTCTACAGATGTGGCTGGAAACGGTGGGGGTCAACGGGCCGGTAGGGGCCCATTGGTGGTTTTCTTCATGAGTTCAGTTGGCCCGGCACGGGCCGGGGGGCGTCGTGCCGCGCGTCAGAGCAGTGGGCGAAGGAAAGCCGGGCGAGGTGTCGAAGCTCCGTTGGGGCTGCTGCCGTTGCCGCCCAAGGACAAGGAGAAGTACTCCTACGCCCGAAGGAACCTCTGGGTCCTGACGATCTGCTCGTTGATCAGCTTCTGCTGTCTGGTGGTGAGCCAGTTCAAGCTGGCGCAGTCCACGCCGGTGCTGTGGATCTACACGCCGCTGCTGGTCTTCACCGTGCTCTACTACCTGGTCTCGCTCCGGGTGAACGGTTTCACCAAGGACTTCGACATCGAGCACCACAAGCGGCTGGTGCATGACTGGCGACCCGATGTCCACCCCACGGTCGACGTGTTCCTGCCGGTGTGCGGCGAGCCCATCGAGGTGCTGCACAACACCTGGCGGCATGTCCGGCAGATGGCCGACCACTACCCCGGCGTCTGCGTCCCGTTCGTCCTGGACGACGGCGCCGACCCCCGGCTGGAGGCGATGGCCCGCGACTTCGGGTTCCGCTACGGCACCCGGGAGAACCGCGGCTGGTTCAAGAAGGCCGGCAACCTGCACTTCGGGTTCGGGCAGTCCGACGGTCAGTACATCCTGATCCTGGACGCCGACTTCACCCCGCGCGCCGACCTCCTCGAAGAACTGCTGCCGTACATGGAGGCCGACCCGAAGATCGGCATCGTGCAGTCCCCGCAGTACTTCCGGGTGCTGGACTCGCAGAACTGGATCGAGCGTGGCGCGGGCGCCGTGCAGGAACTGTTCTACCGGTCGGTCCAGGTCTCCCGGCAGGGCAGTGACGGAGCGATCTGCGTCGGCTCCTGCGCCGTGTACCGGCGGGCCGCGCTGGAGACCAACGGCGGTACCACCCTGATCGAGCACTCCGAGGACGTGCACACGGGGTTCGACCTCAGGGGCCTCGGCTGGGACCTGCGCTATGTGCCCGTCGCCGTCTCCACGGGAGTGTGCCCGGACACCGCCGGCGCCTTCTTCAACCAGCAGTACCGCTGGTGTTCCGGCTCGATGAGCCTGCTCGGCAGCAGGAAGTTCTGGGAGCGCAAGATCAGGCTTTCCAGCCGTCTGTGCTACATGTCCGGGTTCTTCTACTACATTCACACGGCGCTCTTCACCTTCGCCGCACCGGTCATCCCGGTCGTGCTGCTGGTGATGATGCCCGACAAGCTGAGGGTCGAGCATCTGCTCCTGGTGGTGCCCAGCATCGTCTACACCACGATCGTCTTCCCCATGTGGCACAAGGCGCCCTACCGCCTGGAGGCCTGGGCCGCCCGCATGATGTACGGCTGGGCGCACGTCTTCGCCATCTGGGACATCCTGCGCAAGAACCGCATGGGCTGGCAGCCCACCGGCTCCTCCGGCGCCAAGAAGAACAAGACCCGGCGCTTCTGGATCGGCATGTGGGTCTGGAGCGGCGGCACCGCGCTGATCTGGGTCGTGGCGGCGGTCTACCGGACGTTCACCATGGACGCCCCGAACTTCGCCCTCATCCTGTCCTCCGGACTCTTCTACGCCCTCGTCGTGGGCCGCGTGCTGATCCAGCCACGGGAGAAGGTGACCGCCTGACATGCGATTCCCCACAGGCACACGTACCGCGGTCGCCGCTGCCCTGATCAGCGTCCTCACCCTCGGCGGCTGCTCCGTGCTCGACGACTCGAACAGTGACTCACCCGCCGGACGGGCCCAGGGCGCGGATCCGTCGCAGGGCGCGGACAGCGATGTTCCGTACGACGTCGTCCCGCTGCTCAAGCCGGCCAAGAAGTACTACGGAGCCGCCGTCGAGGGCGCGCCCACCTCCATGAAGGGCGTCGACGCGTACACCGGGATGACCGGCAAACAGCCCAACCTCATCGAGTACTACGCGGCCTGGGGCGACGGCTTCGACGCAAGCGGTGTCCGCAACGCCTGGAAGAAGGGCGCCCTGACGCTGATGTCCTGGGAGCCCTTCGACAGCTCCCTCGCCGACATCGCGGCCGGGAAGTCCGACGCGTACCTCAAGAAGTACGCGACCGCGGTCCGCAAGCTGAACCTGCCCGTCGTGATCGACTTCGCCGACGAGTTCAACGGCAACTGGGAGAAGTGGGGTACGAAGTACGTCACCCCTAAGGAGTACGTGGCCGCCTGGCGGCACATTCACGACACGTTCATCGACGCCGGAGCCTCGAACGTGATCTGGGCCTGGACGCCCAACATCATCAACCCGGTCAAGAGCGTGCGGCTGAAGCCGTACTACCCGGGGGACGCCTACGTCGACTGGGTCGGCCTCGTCGGCTACTGGACGCTCGGTCAGGACAACGCCTTCAACAGCGTCTTCGGTCCGACCATCGACGAGATCCGTGCCTTCACCAAGAAGCCCATGCTCCTGGCCGAGACCGCGGCGATGCCGGGTGAGCGACGGCGGGCCGACATCCGCAACCTGTTCGCGGGTGTGGAGGCCGACGACAACATGCTCGGCTTCATCTGGTTCAACCACAGGAAGCGTGCCGACTGGCGGTTGGAGGCAAGCCCGCTGGCCCTCAAGGAGTTCGGGCGACTGGCTGCCGACGACCGTTTCGGCTTCGACATACGGAAGCCGAGATGACCTCCCGACACGATCACCACACCCCGCAGCCCTACGATCCCGACGCCGAGGACGACGCCGGCGGCTGGTTCAACTCCAACGGCTGGGTGCCGCCGCACCAGCAGGAGCAGTACCAGCAGCACGGGTACGGGTACGACGACGGGCGGCACCCCTACCAGGGGCAGCAGCAGACCGGGCAGCCGTTCTCCTCCGGCATCCCGGAGCAGCCGCAGACCGGTTACGACGACCAGCCGACCTACGCCCTGCGTACGGTCACGTACCAGCAGGTGCCCGAGGACGAGCCCGGGTACCACATCCCCGAGTCTCCCGACGCGGGCTGGGACGACGCTCCGAGCAAGCGGCGGGCGTGGGTCAGCCGCGGTGTCCTGGCGGTCGTCCTGCTCGTCCAGGCCGTGCTGTCGCTGCGGCTGTCCAACACGGCGTTCCAGGACGAGGCCCTGTACCTCGCGGCGGGCCACAACATCATCGACCACTGGGCGAGCGGCACCCCGTTGCACAGCGGGTATGAGTCGTACTTCTCCGGGTCGCCGATGCTGTACCCGGTCGTCGCGGCCGTCGTGGACGGGTACTTCGGGCTGTCAGGGGCCCGGCTGCTGAGCCTGGTGTGCATGCTCGGCGCGACCGCGCTGCTGTACTCCTTCAGCCGGCGCATGTTCAACGAGCGGGTCGCCCTGGTCGCCGCGGCGCTTTTCGCGGTCACCCAGCCGACCATCGTGCTCGGCTGGTTCGCCACCTACGACGCCCCGGCGATCTTCCTGCTGGCCCTCAGCACCTGGATCGTCGTCCGCACCAACAAGGCGCCTGTGATCGCCGTGCTGCTCGCGGCGCCGCTGATGGTGCTGGCGGTCGCGGTGAAGTACGCGTCCGCGCTGTACGTGCCGACGCTCATCGTGCTGGCCGCGCTCACGGCCTGGCACCACAAGGGCTGGCGGTGTGTGCTGCGGGCGCTTCTGCTCGGCCTCGGAACAGCCGCGCTGGTCGGCGTCGGCCTGATGTACACCAATGTGCTCGCCGGTGTGAAGTCGACGACCACCAACCGTGCCCACGGCGCCGACACCGCCATGTCCCTGGCGGAGAAGTCCGTGGAGTGGGGCGGCCTGATGTTCGCCGCCGCCGTCGCGGGTGCGGTGGCCTACACGCTGCGTGGCCGGATGAACGAGTCGCCGCGCTCCCACGGGCTGGCCGGACCCGGCTGGCGCTGGCGTGCCCTGACGGGCCTGGTGCTGGCCGGTACCGCCCTGCTGGCCCCCGCGTACCAGATCCACCTCAGCACGTCGGTCTCGCTCTACAAGCACCTGGACTTCGGTCTGCTCTTCGCCGCCCCGATGGCCGGTGTCGGTGTGATCCGGCTGGTCGGCAAGCACTTCCGCTATCCACAGCTGGGCATCCTGCTCTGGGTCACCGCACTGTGCCTCGGCGTCTCGCAGTCGGAGTGGCGCTTCGGCCTGTGGCCGGACTCCACTCCCCTCGTGAAGGCGATCGAGCCGTACATGAAGCCCAAGGGCAAGTACCTCGGTGCCACCTACGAGGTGCCCGTCTACTACCTGCGGGGCAAGACGGAGCAGGACCAATGGACGTCGACCTACGGCATCGGCTACTCCGACAAGAACGGCAAGATCCACCACGGACAGGAGGGGTACCGGCTCGCCATCCAGGCCGGCTACTTCGACCTCGTCGTCCTGGACGGCATCGCGACGCCGGACATCGACAAGTACATCGAGCAGCAGGTGACCAAGAACGGGAACTACCGCTTGGTCGGCAAGATCCCGTACCGGCTCAGCGGGGGCGGTACCGGCTCGTACCAGATCTGGGCGAAGACGTCCTGAGCCGGTCGGCCACCCCTGTTCTTCCTTGCTCATGTCTTCACGAAAGGCCGTACCCATGCGGCTCACAGTCATCGGCACCGGCTATCTCGGCGCCACCCACGCCGCCTGCATGGCGGAGCTCGGACACCAAGTGCTCGGGGTCGACGTGGACCCCGACAAGGTCGCCGCGCTGCGGGCGGGCCGGGTGCCCTTCCACGAGCCCGGGCTGCCGGAGCTGATCGCGAAGCACACGGCGAGCGGACGGCTCCGGTTCACCACCGACTACGCGGCGGCCGGGGCCTTCGGCGAGGTGCACTTCGTGTGTGTGGGCACCCCGCAGCGCAAGCACTCCGAGGGTGCCGACCTGACCTACGTCGACGCGGCCTTCGCGGCCGTCGCCGAGCACGCGGCCGAGGGGGCCCTGCTGGTCGGAAAGTCGACCGTGCCGGTGGGGACGGCGGAGCGGCTGGCGGCCGCGCACGAGCGGGTCGAGGTGGCCTGGAACCCGGAGTTCCTGCGCGAGGGCTTCGCCGTGGAGGACACTCTCCGGCCGGACCGGCTGGTGTTCGGGGTGCGGTCTTCGCACGCGGAAACCATCCTCCGCCAGGTGTACGCCCCCGTCCTCGACGCCGGTACCCCGCTGGTCACCGCCGACTTCCCGACCGCCGAACTGGTCAAGACGGCCGCCAACGCGTTCCTCGCCACCAAGATCTCCTTCATCAACGCGATGGCCGAGGTCTGCGAGGCCGCGGGCGGCGATGTCGGTGTCCTCGCCGAGGCGATCGGCCACGACGACCGGATCGGCCGGAAGTTCCTGCGTGCCGGCATCGGCTTCGGCGGCGGCTGTCTGCCCAAGGACATCCGGGCCTTCGCGCACCGCGCCGGGGAACTGGGGGTCTCGCTGGACTTCCTGCGGGAGGTCGACGCGATCAACATGCGCCGCCGCGACAAGGTTGTCGACGTGGCGCGCGAGCTGTGCGGGGGTTCGGTCCTGGGGGCCCGGATCGCCGTGCTCGGCGCGGCCTTCAAGCCCGACTCCGACGACATCCGTGACTCGCCCGCGCTGAACGTGGCCGCCCGGCTGCGTCTCGACGGCGCCGATGTCACGGTGTACGACCCCGAGGCGCTGGACAACGCCCGCAAGGCGTTCCCGCTCCTCGGCTGTGCGATGTCGGCGGAGGATGCGCTCAGGGGAGCCGATCTCGTGCTGCATCTGACCGAATGGCCGCAGTTCCGGGAGATCGACCCGGAGCGGGCCGCACAGCTGGTGAGCCGTCCGCGGATCGTGGACGGCCGCGGGGTACTCGACGCGGGCCGCTGGACCGCGGCGGGCTGGCACTTCCGGGCGCTGGGCAGACCCGCGCTCGTCGGGAGGGAACCCCTTCGGGGTCCTCAGGGGAGGGAAAGAAATGACGTATGACCTGGGGGGTGACCGCGTCACCGTGGTGATGCCCACCTACAACGAGGCGGCGAACCTGCCGCGCATGGCCGAGCTGGTCCTCGGCCTGCCGATCGAGGGGCTGCATCTGAAGATCGTCGACGACTCCAGCCCGGACGGGACCGGACGGATCGCCGAGGAGCTCGCCGAGAAGTACAACTGGGACGGGCGGCGCCGGATGAGCGTGCTGCACCGGACCGAGAAGGACGGGCTCGGGCGCGCCTACGTCGCCGGCATGAGCGCCGCGCTGGACGAGGGCGCCGCGTACGTCGTCCAGATGGACGCCGACGGCAGCCACCCGGTGGAAGCGGTCCCACGCATGCTCGGTACGGCCGTGGCGTCCGGGGTCGGCCTGGTCGTCGGCAGCCGGTACGTGGAGGGCGGCTCGCTGGACGAGGAGTGGGGCAGGCACCGTGTCCTGTTGTCGCGCTTCGCCAACCGGTACGCCCGGACCGTGCTCGGCACCAAGATCCGGGACATCACCGCCGGCTTCAACCTGTGGTCGGCGGCCACCCTGCGGGACGTCGACCTCGCCACCCTGGACAGCGCCGGCTACAGCTTCCAGGTAGAGCTGAAGTTCAAGGCCGTCCGGGCCGGGCACAGCGCCGTGGAGATTCCGATCCGCTTCGAGGAGCGCACCGAGGGCGTCTCCAAGATGAGCCTCTCGACGCAGATCGAGTCGGCGGTGATGCCGGTACGGCTGCGACTGCGCAACCGACGGGGTTGAGCGGGACGGTGAGCAGCGGACGTCACGCGCTTCCTTCCAGGTTCGGGAAGCTGTACCGCGAGATCGCGAAGTTCGGCATGGTCGGTGCGTCGGGCTTCGTGGTCAACCTCGCGGTCTTCAACCTCATCAGGACCGTCACGCAGTGGCAGACCGTCCGGGCGAGCGTCCTGGCCACGGTCGTCGCGATCCTGAGCAACTACCTCGGACTGCGGTACTTCGCGTACCGCAACCGGGACCAGGAGGACCGCAACAGCCGCAGGAAGGAGCTGACCCTCTTCCTGTTGTTCAGCGCGATCGGCCTGGTCATCGAGAACTCGGTTCTCTATGCCACGACCTACGGGTTCGGCTGGGACGGCACGCTCGCCACCAACGTCAGCAAGTTCCTGGGCATCGGCGTGGCGACTCTGTTCCGCTTCTGGTCCTACCGCACCTGGGTCTTCAGGGCGGCCGGGGGCCGGCGGACGGCCGACAGCCCGCCGGAACCCGTCATGCCGTATCCCGAGCCCGTTCTGAGCGGCTCCTGGGAGCGGACCTGAAGGAACCGGACCCGGCGCGCCGAGGCGCGCCGGGTCACTCGCCCGCGGCCGTCGACGCCTGGGCCTCGCCCCGCCGGTGGATCTGGCGGAAGGTGAACTCCGCCAGGTTGTTGCCGATGCTGAAGACCGCGGTGTCCTTCTCCGTGACGTTCTTGCCGCCGGCGAAGCCCGCGATGGTGAAGTAGGCGTAGCGGCCGTAGGAGTTCGAGGTGGTGCGGCAGATCGCGGAGTTGCAGAAGGGCTTGACCGCGCCGCCCGAGAGCGACTTGACGATGTCCTTCTTGGTGTTGACCTGGCCCTTCGCCTTAGCCGCCAGGGCCTCCGTGTCGAAGACGGCCACGCCGACCGTCACCGAGACGCCGTCCTTGGTGTAGCTGACGCGCATGAACTGGGTGCAGCCGTTGGCCTTGAGGATCTTGCCGAGGCTCGCCTGGACGGTGTCGGCCGCGGCGCAGTTCTTCGTGTCGGAGGTCGTGCCCTTCTTGTACACCGTCGAGCCCATGGTCAGCTGGGTGCCCGGGTAGAGGATCCTGGCGCTGAGCGGGGCCGTGTCCTTGGCCTTGCTGGCGATGAAGTCCTTCGGGTCCAGCGGCGGCGGGGCGCTGGTCGGCGCGAACGACGGGGCGGTCCCGGTCGCGCTGGGGATCGCGGCGGCCGGCAGCGAGGACGTCGGCTTGTCCGCCTCGTCGTCACCCCCGCTCGCCGACACGACGGCCATCGCCACGGCGGTGCCTATCGCGACCGTGGCGAGCGCACCGCCGACGATGAAGAACAGCCGGCGCCGTCTGTTGCGGATCTCGGAGGCCTCGGCGAGCGCGGCCCAGTCCGGGGTCTGCTCGCCCCCGCCGCTGCTCCACGGCTGCTGTGACTGCGGTTTCCAGGGATCCCACTGGGACGGGGGTCCCCCCTGCTGCCCAAAGCTCATGGGGCGCATCTTAGACGGGGTACGGGAGGTGCTGTCGGGCCCGTGGACACTGGCCTCGGGACCTTTCCGGCACCCGTGCACATCTCGGCCGCGGAGGGGCTGCGAGGGCCTCGTTTTGACCCGTCCGGGGGACCCCGGGTATCCTGCATCTTCGTTGTGTATTGGCTCCCTCGTTCTCACGCGAGAGACCTTTACCTAGGTTCCCTGGAGCAGTTACCAGTGGGCGGCATACGGGCAGTGCCCCGGCCATTGTCGTCCCCAGCTGCACGATCGCTTCAGTGATGCCATGTCTCAGCACCCATCCACTGAAGAAGAAGGCTGCGAAGTGCGTACGTACAGCCCTAAGCCCGGCGATGTGACTCGCCAGTGGCACGTCATTGACGCTCAGGACGTCGTCCTGGGCCGTCTGGCTACCACTGCCGCGAACCTCCTCCGTGGCAAGCACAAGCCGACCTATGCCCCGCACATGGACATGGGCGACTTCGTCATCATCATCAACGCCGACAAGGTGCACCTGTCGGGCAACAAGCGGACCCAGAAGATGGCGTACCGCCACTCCGGCTACCCGGGTGGTCTGCGCTCCGTCCGCTACGACGAGCTCCTCGACAAGAACCCCGAGAAGGCCGTCGAGAAGGCCATCAAGGGCATGATCCCCAAGAACAGCCTGGGCCGTCAGATGCTCTCCAAGCTGAAGGTCTACTCGGGCGACCAGCACCCGCACGCTGCGCAGCAGCCGGTGCCGTTCGAGATCACCCAGGTCGCGCAGTAAGTCCGGCCACCCCCTAAGACTGAACAGAATCTGAGGAGAATCGTGGCCGAGACCACCGTCGAGACGCCCGTCGAGGGCGAAGAGATCGTCGACATCGACAGCTACACCACCGAGTCCGAGGTCCCCGTCGAGGGCGAGTACACCTCGGAGTCGCTCGCGGGCCGCTTCGGCGACCCGCAGCCCGCGGCCGGCCTGGGCCGTCGCAAGAACGCCATCGCCCGCGTCCGGATCGTCCCGGGCACCGGCAAGTGGAAGATCAACGGTCGCACCCTTGAGGACTACTTCCCCAACAAGGTGCACCAGCAGGAAGTCAACGAGCCCTTCAAGGTGCTCGAGCTCGAGGGCCGCTACGACGTCATCGCCCGCATCGCGGGTGGCGGTGTCTCCGGCCAGGCCGGTGCGCTCCGTCTCGGTGTCGCCCGCGCGCTGAACGAGGCCGACGTGGACAACAACCGCGGCGCCCTCAAGAAGGCCGGCTTCCTCCGTCGCGACGACCGTGCGGTCGAGCGCAAGAAGGCCGGTCTCAAGAAGGCCCGCAAGGCCCCGCAGTACAGCAAGCGTTAATCTTCGCTGCCTGTTCTGCTCGTACCTGCTCGTTCCCACGAGCCAGCAGTACGTCCGTTCGCCCCGGCGGCACGCCACAGTGCCGCCGGGGCGTTCGTTTATCACAGCCTCAGGCGTATAACGGCACAAGGCGCTCAAAGGCTCATGTGATCGGATGATCTCCGTAACTGACGCTTCCTCAGGAGGACAAGTGGGACGACTCTTCGGCACGGACGGCGTGCGCGGTGTCGCGAACGCGGATCTGACGGCCGAGATGGCGCTCGGTCTGTCCGTCGCGGCGGCGCATGTGCTGGCCGAGGCGGGTACGTTCCAGGGCCACCGGCCGACGGCCGTGGTCGGACGGGACCCGCGCGCGTCCGGGGAGTTCCTGGAGGCCGCCGTGGTCGCGGGCCTCGCGAGCGCCGGTGTGGACGTGCTGAAGGTCGGCGTGCTGCCGACGCCCGCGGTGGCGTATCTCACCGGTGTGCTCGGCGCCGACCTCGGCGTCATGCTCTCCGCCAGCCACAACGCCATGCCCGACAACGGCATCAAGTTCCTCGCGCGGGGCGGGCACAAGCTCGACGACGAGCTGGAGGAGCGCATCGAGGCCGTCTACGAGGAGCACAAGGGCGGTGAACCCTGGGAGCGGCCGACCGGCGGCGGCGTCGGCCGGGTCCGCGAGTACACCGAGGGCTTCGACAAGTACGTGGCGCATCTGATCGCCGTACTGCCGAACCGCCTCGACGGGCTGAAGATCGTCCTCGACGAGGCGCACGGCGCTGCCGCCCGGGTGTCGCCGGAGGCGTTCTCCCGGGCCGGCGCCGAGGTCGTCACCATCGGTGCCCAGCCGGACGGGCTCAACATCAACGACGGTTGCGGCTCCACGCATCTCGGGCTGCTGAAGACCGCCGTGGTCGAGCACGGTGCCGATTTCGGCATCGCGCACGACGGGGACGCGGACCGGTGTCTGGCCGTCGACCACACCGGCGAGGAGGTGGACGGAGACCAGATCATGGCGGTCCTCGCGCTGGCGATGAGGGACCGGTCGGCGCTGCGGTCCGACACCGTCGTCGCGACGGTGATGTCGAACCTGGGGTTCAAGCTGGCCCTGGAGCGGGAGGGGCTCCGGCTCGTCCAGACCGCTGTGGGGGACCGGTATGTGCTGGAGGAGATGAAGCAGCACGGGTACGCCCTCGGCGGTGAGCAGTCCGGGCACGTCATCATCCTGGATCACGCGACCACGGGTGACGGCACGCTGACGGGGCTCATGCTCGCGGCTCGCGTTGCCGAGAGCGGGCGGTCGTTGCGGGAACTGGCCGCTGTGATGGAGCGGTTGCCGCAGGTCCTGATCAACGTGCCTGATGTGGACCGGTCCCGGGTGTCGACGTCCGCGGAGCTGGCTTCCGCGGTGGCCGACGCGGAGCGGGAACTCGGGGAGACCGGGCGGGTGTTGCTGCGTCCGTCGGGCACCGAGCCGCTGGTGCGGGTGATGGTCGAGGCCGCGGACATCGATCAGGCCAGGTCTGTGGCCGGGCGGCTCGCCGATGCCGTGAAGTCGGCGCTCGGCTGAGCAATCGCCCGGCAGGGGCGGGGGGTTGGCGTGTATCGCGGGCCGCGGGAGCGCCGTGGCTTGTCGCGCCGTTCCCCGCGCCCCTTCAGGGGCGCTTTCGCCAGAGCCACTTCTGGGTCAGCAGGGTGAGAGTGCCTGCCAGGACGATGCCCAGCAGGTTCAGCAGCAACTGGTTCGTCGAACCCACCGTCTGATCCATGTCGCCGTAGGCCAGGGCGACCGCCGCGTTCGCAGCCGCCGGGACCGTGGTGACCGAGATGGCCACTCCCACCAGGGCTCCTGACTTCGCCGAGGTCAGGGAGAGCGTGCCCGCGATCCCCGCCAGGACCGCCACCACGAACGAGAATGGGTCGGGGGCGTAGACGAAGGCGGTGTTGGGACGGTCGCCCTCCAGGTCGGACATGTGGAAGAGATTCAGGGCGTCCATGAGCCAGGTGAAGCCGACCGTCACCGCCATCGCCGCCGCGAACCCCACCAACAGGGCGATCAGCGAGCGCAGCGCCAGCCGCGGGTGCCGCTGGACGATCGCCGTGCAGATGCCCGCCAGCGGGCCGAACTCCGGGCCCACCGCCATCGCGCCCACGATCAGGATCGCGTTGTCGAGCACCACACCGCAGGCCGCGATCATCGTGGCCAGCGTGATGAACGCGAGGTAGGTGGCGGAGAGGGTCGACTCCTCGTGCGTCGCGTCCGTCAGGTGCTCCCACAGGACCGCGTCCACGCCCTCGCCGGGCGCCTCGTCCTCGGCCTTGTCCGCGCGCTTGGACAGCGACAGGTCGATGTTCTCCACGGCGATGGAGCCGGTCCTGTCGAGCTCCAACTTCCGCAGCTCGCCGATGAGTTCGTCACCGGCCTCGCGGGCCACGTCGCACATCACGACGTCGCCCGCCGGGTTGCGGGCGGCGCCCGGCACGACGACGAGGTGCGTGGCGCCGACCGTCCTCTCGATCAGGCGGACCACGTCGTCGGTCTTCTCGGCCGGGGTGATCAGGCGCAGATGCAGCATGGCGCCTATTTAACAGGCGGGGGTTTCTAGAGCTTACGGAGGCTGAGCTTGCGCACCTTGTGGTCCTGGCCCTTGCGGATGACGAGGGTGGCGCGGCCGCGGGTGGGGGCGATGTTCTCCACCAGGTTGGGCTTGTTGATGGTGCGCCAGAGGGTGCGGGCGTAGTCGACGGCCTCCTCCTCCGAGACCTGGGTGTACTTCCTGAAGTACGAGTCGGGGTCCTGGAAGGCGGTCCGGCGGAGCTTCTTGAACCGGCTGAGGTACCAGCGCTCGATGTCCTCGGCGCTCGCGTCGACGTACACGCTGAAGTCGAAGTAGTCGGCGAGACCGACGCGGGTACGGCCGTCCTTGCCGGGCAGGGCGGGCTGCAGGACGTTCAGGCCCTCGACGATCAGGATGTCGGGGCGGCGGACGGTGAGCCGCTGGTCCGGGACGATGTCGTAGATCAGGTGGGAGTAGACGGGGGCGGTGACCTCGCCCTTGCCCGCCTTGATGTCGGCGACGAACCGGGTCAGCGCGCGGCGGTCGTACGACTCGGGGAACCCCTTGCGCGACATGAGCCCGCGCGCCTCCAGCTCCCGGGTGGGGAGCAGGAAGCCGTCGGTCGTGACCAGCTCCACGCGCGGGTGCTCGGGCCAGCGGGACAGCAGGGCCTGAAGGAGGCGGGCGACGGTCGACTTGCCCACGGCGACCGATCCCGCGACGCCTATGACGAACGGGGTGCCGGACTGGGAGCCCTGCTCGCCGAGGAAGGTGTTCAGGGCGCCTCTGAGGCCGTCCGTGGCGCCGACGTAGAGATTCAGCAGCCGGGACAGCGGGAGGTAGATGTCCCGCACCTCGTCGAGGTCGATCACGTCACCGAGGCCGCGCAGCTTCTCGACCTCTTCGGCGTTCAGCGGGAGCGGCGTCTTCTCGCGCAGCGCACTCCACTCTGAGCGGGTGAGATCGACGTAGGGAGTCGCCTCCGGCTTGTGCCGGTGGGCGCTCCGGGGCATCGGGGAGACCGGAGAGATCACAGTCCATTGTTAACGGAGTTTGAACGGGGTGGGGGGTGGGGTGCGTCACGCGGGGCGCGGTCGCGGCTCTCGTCACGTGAAATCCGCGTAGGCGAGGTGGGTGGCGCAGGCGCGGCAGCGGAAGAGGTATGCGGTGGGCTGTCCGTCCTTGTCGAGTGAGGCGAGGACGGACTCGAAACCGTCCTGCGGTCCCTGCCGGCGCAGGTGCTCCACGGCGTCCGGGCACCCTTCGAGCTCCCTCGCCCCGGCCGGCCCAGGAACTCGGCGCCGTCGCCGCTGAGGCGAAGCGGGTCTTCATGTCCTCTACGGCGATGCGGTACTCGACAGTGCCCGGCTGAGGGGCGGTACGGGGGAAGCCGCCGGAGGCCAGGAGGAGACGGGCGTCGTCGGCACCCTTGCCGTGGAATGAGTCGAACAGCGCCTCGAACGCCCGCTGTTCGTGGTACTGCCGGTCCCGCTCCCCGGCCGGGAGGGACGGGTCGTAGGGATTCTCGCCGTAAAGGGGTGTACCGAGGTCCTTGACGGCCTTGAGGGTCTTGTCATCGGCCTTGGGGGTGGGATCGTAGAAGGTGAAATCTTCGTTCCAGTCGGGGCCGCCGGCCCACTTGCCCAGCCGGTCTGGTCGTAGAAGTCCTCGCCGTCGTCGTGGAGGCCGGGCACATCGTGGAAGGTCGAGTCACTGAACCCGCGCGGGGTCGCCAGGCCGTCGAGGGGCTTTTCCCAGGCGTTCCTTTTCGCGTGGAGACGCTCCCAGTTGGCCTTCCAGGCGCTCTCGTCCTTCTCATGGGCCTGAAGCAGGGGACCGTCGAACCCGCCGCCGTCCATGGCGGCGAGTTCGCGCAGCTTCGCTGGCGTCTGGTTCAGGGCGTCCTGGGCGAGGCCGTACATGCCCGGCCCGCCCAGACGTACGGCATCGGCCATCAAGCATTGGTCGAAGCGCAACTGCTCGTCGGACGTGGTTTCGAACCAGTCCTCCGGTCCGTCGCTGGAACGGGTCGTGGCGTCACCCGCGAGGAGTCCCGCGAGGTCGGGCCGAACGGCGAGTGTGGCCAGCATCGCGACCGTGCTCACAAGGAAACGGGCGAAAACCCTCGTCTTCCTGATGTCGATCTCAGGAAGGCAGGTGGTCTGAAACGCAAGAGCGCATCCCTTTCGTCGCAAGGAATCGACCGGGAGCCTGCTGATGGCGGCTCAGGGGCCGTGAAGAACTGGCGAGTGGGCCTCGTCTTGCCGGGCGTCAGGGGCGCTTTCGGCAGGCGGGCGTGGGACGCGCGGATTGCAGGTACTGCGGCACAGAAAGTCCCTCCCCCGTAGCGACACCGTTCCCCCGGTCGCTGACTGACGTGCAAGCCCGCCCGGATTGGTCATGATCCGGTCAAGCGGGGCCACTTTAGGCAGGTGGTCGGGAGTACGGGCAAGGGCTTTCCGCTGCCTGGCGCGAAGCCGCCCCAGGTCGGGCGCTCTCACGAGAGGGCGCGAGACCCCTGGAGGCAAGGAAATCCTGTGGTTCTTCTGTGGTGAGTCGGTGAGGGTGATGGGGGAGTGGCGGAACGGTTGGCTCGTTCTCGCCCCTGCCGCGATATCCGGATTCGGGCACGAAGTGCCGTGATCCGGCGCCCCCCGCCCCCTAGGCTGCCGCGCATGTGCGGAATCGTGGGATACGTGGGGTCGCAGTCGGCGCTGGATGTCGTGATGGCCGGGCTGAAGCGGCTGGAGTACCGGGGGTACGACTCGGCCGGTGTCGTCGTGGCGGCGGACGGGGGGCTGGCGGCGGCGAAGAAGGCCGGGAAGCTGGTCAATCTGGAGAAGGAGCTGGTGGACCGGCCGTTGCCGACCGGGCTCACCGGGATCGGGCACACGCGGTGGGCCACGCACGGCGGGCCGACGGACGCCAACGCGCATCCCCACCTGGACAACGCGGGGCGGGTCGCGGTCGTCCACAACGGGATCATCGAGAACTTCGCCGCGCTGCGGGCCGAGCTGGAGGAGCGCGGACACGAGCTGGCCTCCGAGACCGACACCGAGGTCGTCGCGCATCTGCTCGCCGAGGAGTTCTCCGCGACCGCCGACCTCGCGGAGGCGATGCGGCTGGTGTGCCGGCGGCTGGAGGGGGCGTTCACGCTGGTCGCGGTGCACGCGGACGAGCCGGACGTCGTGGTCGGCGCCCGGCGGAACTCGCCGCTCGTCGTCGGAGTCGGTGAGGGCGAGGCCTTTCTCGCCTCCGACGTGGCCGCGTTCATCGCGCACACCCGCTCCGCGATCGAGCTCGGCCAGGACCAGGTCGTGGAGCTGCGGAGGGACGGGGTGACCGTCACCGGCTTCGACGGCCGCCCCGCCGACGTCCGCTCGTTCCACATCGACTGGGACGCCTCGGCCGCCGAGAAGGGCGGTTACGACTACTTCATGCTCAAGGAGATCGCCGAGCAGCCGAAGGCGGTCGCCGACACGCTGCTCGGCCGTATCGACGCGGCCGGCTCCCTGACCCTGGACGAGGTCCGGATCTCCGCCGCCGAGCTGCGCGAGGTGGACAAGGTCGTCATCGTCGCCTGCGGTACGGCCTTCCACGCGGGGATGATCGCCAAGTACGCCATCGAGCACTGGACCCGAATCCCCTGCGAGGTGGAGCTGGCGAGCGAGTTCCGCTACCGGGACCCGATCCTCGGACCGCGCTCCCTCGTGATCGCCATCTCCCAGTCCGGGGAGACCATGGACACGCTCATGGCACTGCGGCACGCCCGCGAGCAGGGTTCGAAGGTGCTCGCGATCTGCAACACCAACGGCTCGACGATCCCCCGGGAGTCGGACGCGGTGCTGTACACGCACGCGGGGCCCGAGGTCGCCGTGGCGTCGACGAAGGCGTTCCTGACGCAGCTCGTGGCCTGTTACCTGGTGGCGCTGTACCTGGGGCAGGTGCGGGGCACCAAGTGGGGTGACGAGATCTCCGCCGTCATCCGGGACCTCTCGCACATCTCCGGTGAGGTCGAGCGGGTGCTGGAGACCATGGAGCCGGTGCGGGAGCTGGCGCGGTCGCTGGCCGACAAGAACACCGTGCTGTTCCTCGGGCGGCACGTCGGGTATCCGGTGGCGCTGGAGGGCGCGCTGAAGCTCAAGGAACTCGCCTACATGCACGCCGAGGGCTTCGCGGCGGGGGAGCTGAAGCACGGGCCGATCGCCCTGATCGAGGAAGACCTGCCCGTGGTCGTGGTGGTGCCGTCGCCTCGGGGGCGGTCGGTGATCCACGACAAGATCGTGTCCAACATCCAGGAGATCCGGGCCCGGGGAGCGCGGACGATCGTGATCGCGGAGGAGGGGGACGAGGCGGTGGTGCCGTACGCCGATCACCTGATCCGGATTCCGGCCACTCCGACCCTGCTGCAGCCGCTGGTGGCGACCGTGCCGTTGCAGGTGTTCGCCTGTGAGCTGGCCACCGCCCGGGGGAACGAGGTGGACCAGCCCCGGAACCTGGCGAAGTCGGTCACTGTGGAGTAGTCGGCTGCCCGGTGCGGTACAGGTTGCGGGCGGCGCGGATCAGCAGGAACTCCAGCGCGCATCCGGCGATCGCCGCGAGTCCCATCGGGGACGAGTCCTTGATCCCGTTGACGACGAGGGCGACGAGGAGGACGGGCCACAGCGTGGCCAGCGCGGTCACGAGGACGAAGTGGCCCGTCACGCGCCCGGCCGCCGGCTTGCGGTCCCCGGACCGCTTCCGGCCCTCGGACCGCTTCCGGCCGCCGGTCGGGGTCCGCGCGCCGGGGGCCGTCCGTTCCCGGGGCTGGGGGATCTCCTCCGCCGGGCGGGCCGGGAGGGGGACGACCGCGGCGGCGGGAACGGCCTTGTCCAGTACGGCGATCCGCTCGGCCGTGACGTCCCCGAACAGGGTCGGCTCCACGGTTATCCGGAATCCGTCGAGGCCGGTCAGGCAGCGGGCTCCGTCGGGGCGGGTGGTCATCGCGGCGCAGGCGTCGTACCGCACGGTGCCCAGCCCGCCCGGCGTGGACAGCGTCACGCCCACCGCTCCGATGATCAGCGTGACGTCGTCGTCCTCCAGGGACGGGTGCAGGGTGCCGGAGACCCCGGACGGCGAGAAGCGGGGGGCCGGGGTGAGGCCTGCCCACTCGGCGCCCCGGGCCGGTACCTGGAGCAGCCCGCCGTCCCACGCCTCGCGGGCCACCTCGCCCAGGTCCTCGATCCCGACCGCCCTGAGTTCGTCCCTGTGCTGCTCGGGAGTCAGGATCCGGTGGCCGGTCAACAAGCTCAGCGCGTACGACGGCAGCAGGGCCGCGCCGAGGTCGGGGACGTCGTAGCGCTTGAGCAACTTCCCGCGCGCGGAGTCCAGTTCGGCCTGCTCGATCCGGCCGGCGCGCAGCCGGGCGAAGGCGTCGACGAAGCCGCCGACCGCCGCGTCCTGCTTCTGCGGCAGCGCGTCGGCGTATGCGGTGAGGGTGGCGAAGTCGGCGTCGCGCGAGGAGTAGTCGGCCTCCGCCGAGTAGGAGTAGCCGCCCTTCTGGCGCAGGTCCTGGAAGAGGGCGCGGCCCAGCACCTCGGCGAACACGGCGGCCGCGGTGGAGCGGCGCACGACGGAGGTGAAGACGAGGTGGCCGTCCTCGCCGCGGAGGTAGGCGGGGGTGACGGGGAGCGCGCTGGACGGGGCAGGGGTGGGGAAGCGGTGGCCGGCGGGCAGGGCGAGGTCCAGGCCGTCCGGTACGCGGTCCGCGGTGAGGAACAGTACGGCGTTGTCGCGGGTGAAACGGGTCTCGGCCCAGTGGCGCACCTGGTCGGCCGTCAGGCTCCGGGTGCCGAGTTCGTCGAAGCTGGACAGGCCGTAGCCCTGGGCGCCGTAACGCCACAGCGGCATCTGGGACATGGGCCCCTGCCCGCGGCTGCCCGCCTCCGTGCGCAGGATCTCCTTCTCCGTCTCCAGCCGGTCCATCGGGAGGTCGTGCAGAGCCGCGCAGACGCTGTTGAGGTACGTGACGACCTCCGTCTCGTCGCCGGTGACGTGGAAGAGGGTGTACGTGCTCGCTGTGGCGCCGTTGTAGTGCAGGTCGGACAGGCCCAGGTGGAACAGGGCGAGGTGTTCGACGAGGTGCGTGATGCCGGCGGTGGGCAGCGTCTCGTCGGCATGGCCCACCCGGAAGGCGAGACCGGCGGTGATCTCGCCGGGACGCGGGGCGAAGAGGGTCGGGATGCCGTCGACGGTGGTGTGGCGGACGATGCCGTCCAGGGCGTTGAGCGCGTCGAGTTCCGGGGCGGGCGGGTGCTCGTGTGTGGTCATGTCGGGTGTCGTCTCCCTCAGAGCGTCGCCGACGCGGCGGTACGGAACTCCGTGAAGCGGGTCTTCCAGTCGGGCACGTTCCGCCAGAAGGACTCGGACACCGTGTCGCCCAGGGCGGCGAAGTGCCGGGCGGCGTCGCCGAGATGGCCGCCGAGGGAGAAGGCCAGCGCGAAGGCGCTGTGGCTCTCGGTCCACTGCCAGTCGCGACGGTGGGCGGCGTGCAGGACGGACGCGCGGGCGGCGTGGCGCAGTTCGTCGCGCACCGATACGTTCCGCAGGTACTCCCTGGCCTGGGCGCCTTCCAGCTCGGCGCAGTGCTCGATGTGGGCCTCGGCGACCAGGACGCCGGCGTGCGAACCGTCCGGCGCGGCGCTCACGCACTCCTGCGCGAAGCCGTGCGCGGCCTCCCACGAACCGCCCCACTTGGGGCACAGCTGCTGAAGCAGGCGCGACTGCGCGCGGACGTGGTGCGGGTGGTGCTCCGCCAGCCGGTCGTAGCGCCGCCGGGCCTCGGACTGCCCCAGCACCAGCCCGCGGGCGGTCGCCAGCCGGGCGGTCCACGCCGGGACGTACGCCGGATGCTCCGCACACACCTCGATCAGCAGCAACTCCGCCTTGCGCAGCCAGTCCTGGAACAACTCGGCCTGGTCCCGCGAGACGTCCTTGCCGAGACCGCGGCCCCGGGCGCGCCAGCCGAGGTGGATGTACCGCTCGGCGAGGAGG
Source organism: Streptomyces sp. SLBN-8D4 (assembly GCF_049739545.1). Classification (NCBI taxonomy): domain Bacteria; kingdom Bacillati; phylum Actinomycetota; class Actinomycetes; order Kitasatosporales; family Streptomycetaceae; genus Streptomyces; species Streptomyces sp. SLBN-8D4. The sequence continues at coordinate 4,007,561 of NZ_JBMGQC010000001.1, read as the reverse complement.
GTGCGGGGGAGAGGGTCGGCGGGCTCCGCTTTCGCCGCCTTCTCCAAATACCACTCGGTCCGGTCGACCCCGGCGAGGAGCGTTGCCGCGAAGGAGACGTCCTCGGCATCGGTGGCGGGGATCTCCTCGAAGAACGCCCGCGTGGCCGCCCAGTCCCCGTCCCACGCGGCGGCCCGCAGCGGGGCGAGCGCGGGCACCGCGTCGAACGGGTCGGTCAGCAGTGGTCTGGCCCCGCCGACAGTACTTTCGCCCATACGACGGTCCCCCTGGCCTGGTCGATACGCGGTGCTGCGCAGGCTAGCAGGAGGGGTTACGCGGGGTTACCGGGTTTTGGGTGAGCGCTTGAGGGCGTTGATGAAGGCGGTGAAGGTGGGGGTGGTGAGGGTGAGGGTGGCTCGGGTGGGGGACTTGGAGTCGCGGATGGATATGTGGGTGGGGTGGGGTGCGATCTCGACGCAGTTGTTGCCGTCGTCCGGACCTGAGTAGGACGACTTCCGCCAGTTCTCCATAGGGGGCCTCACAGCTCCTTCGCCAGTCGGTTGACGAAGTCGCGCGACGGGCCGGGGTCGAGTGCTACGGCTTCCACCTTACGGAAGCGCGTTCGAAAAGCGGTGAGTTGGGCCTCGGAGTCGATGAAGGCCGAGCCATGGGGTACGTCGCGCACCACGGTGTCCAGTTTGGGAAGGGGGCCACCGGCGTACGTCATGGTGCTGGCGGCCGAAGCGAAGCCGTCCAGGTCGAAGGGGATGATGCGAATGGTGATGTTGTCCGCGTCGGAAAGTTCGAGGAGCTTACGGAGCTGGGTCCGGGAGGCGGCGCGGTCACTGACCCTGATGCGCAGGGCCGACTCGTGGATCACCGACTCGTACGCCAGGGTGATCTGCTGGCGTTTCATGCGGTGCTGGACGCGCAACGCGAGCTCGTCGTGGGTGAGTTCGGGCACCCTGGCCGAGAAGACGGCCCGGGCGTAGTCCTCCGTCTGGAGCAGCCCCGGCACGTACAGGATCGCCACCTCGTGCAGGAACGCTGCGTGGTGTTCCAGCTCCGCGAGGTCGAGGAACGAGGTGGGCAGCTGTCCTCGGTACTCCTCCCACCAGCCGCGCGTCCGGTCGGTGGCCATAGTGGCAAGGGCGTCGATGAACTCCTGGTCCGTGCAGTCGTAGTGGGATGCGAGGCGGCGTAGCCGCTCGTCGCTCACGCCGGCGAGTCCGGACTCGATCTGGGTGATCTGGACTCGATTCGCCCCAAGGAGCGCTGCTGCCTCGATGGTGGTGAGGCCGGCCCCCTCGCGCAGCCTGCGCAGCTCGACCCCCAGGCGAATTTGACGCGCGGTTGGTTCGCGCCTCAGGACCATCGGTTTGCTCCTTGGTTCAACATGCCTGCTGACGTGGCTCGTTCGGGGGCAGATTACGCGATCCACTTGCCATGTATTACATGAAAGCCCTACCGTCGGTGACATAGCGATCACGCTGCGGAAGCGCACCGATCCGTCCTGCCATGACGGCCTCGGCACTGCCACCGCGCCCAATCACCCATCACGGACACGGAGTTGACGCATGCCCGAAAACGAGCCCGAGCCCTGGGAGTACACGTTGTACATCCCGAACGACCCCCGAGCCGTCACCGTCGCCCGCCGAACCCTCCGCCTGATCCTCACGATGCACGGCCTGATCCGCCTCACGGACACCGCGGAGCTCCTCGCGGCGGAGTTGGTGTCGAACGCCGTACGCCATACGAAGGGACCGGCCGCGCTGCGGGTGCGTCGGTCGGCGGGGGTGCTGCGGATCGGGGCGTGGGACGCGAACCCTGAACCTCCTGAGCCGCCGGGGGAGTTGGACCTGTTGCGGGAGGCGGAGGAGGGGAGGGGGCTGGCGTTGGTGAAGGCGTGCGCCGACCTGTGGGGGTGGCAGCCGTTGGCCAGGAACGGCAGCCGGGGAAAACTCGTGTGGTGTGACCTGGTCGGGGCATAGCTCGTTGATCACCTCGTATGGAAAGGAGAGGTGATGGTCAGCTCGTCGCATGAGGCGATGCACCGGATCTTCCAGAAGGATCCGGCGCTTCTGACCCGGGCGCTGCAGCAGGTCTTGGGTGTGCCGATTCCCGAGCCGCGTGTATTCGCCGCGATGAACGTCGATCTCACCGAGGTCGAGCCGGTCGAGCGTCGGGTGGACACGCTGCTCCGGGCGGAGACGGCCGAGGGGGTGTACCTCCTGGTCGTGGAGTCGCAGGGTGAACCGGACCAGCGCAAGTGGGGCAGTTGGCCGTACTGCCTCAGCTATCTGTATGAGAAATACCGCTGCGATCCCGTCCTGATCGTCGTCACGCAGAGCAGTGCGACGGCTCGCTGGGCGGCGCAGCCCATCCATCTCGGGGTGCGGGGATGCCCTTCGCTGACCGTGCGCCCCCTGGTGCTGGGCCCGGACAATGTGCCGGTCATCGCGGACGAGCGGGAGGCGGAGAGGGATGTACCCCTTGCGGTGCTCTCGGCGATGACACATGGCCGGGGCCGGAACTCCGCCGTCATACTGGAGTCCCTGGCAGCCGCCCTGCGGACCATCGACGCGGACAGTGCCGCGGTCTTCGTGCAGTTCGTCGACTCATGCCTGGCGGACCCCCAGGCCCAGCAGATGTGGAGGGACCTGATGACGGCGATCAACTACTTCTGGCGGCACCCGCTGGCGGAGCAGGTGCGCGCGGAGGGACGCGAGGAGGGCATGATCCGTGATCGCGTTCAGATGACGCTGCAGATTTTGGAGTGGCGGGGCATCCTGGTTCCGGACTCGGTGCGGAACCGGGTGGAGGCATGCTCCGACCTGGACCAGCTCGAGGTGTGGGCCCAGCGGGCGGTTCACGCGTCGAGGGCGGAGGATCTCTTCGCCGAAGGCCGGAGCTGAGGGACGGGCCAGGGCGGAATGAAGCGCCTGGCGCCCCCGGCCGCTCGCTGTACGGCTCGACTCTTGGCAGCCTGGCTGGGCATCGTGGCGGGAGCGATCGCCTCGACCGGCTCGGGCCGCCAGGCACCCGTCTCAACTTTTCGCCTGTAGTCCACCCTGGCGGATTTCTTGTCCTGCGCGATGGATCCCCCAGGGGAATACGAGTCGATATTCACGCTGTATGCGAGCACGAGTGAGAAATCGCCGAAGAACATACTGTCTCCTTCGCCCACCCACCAGAATCTCTCCGTCAGCACTGTGGGTGCTTGCAACATGAAGATCCCTTTAGCTCCGTCACCGTCGATCGCGACGGGAAACAGTTCAATGTCTTCCGGCAAGCGTGCATCGACCGGGGTTCCCGACTCTCGGATGATCTGCAGGAATTGAAGAGATACCTTCTCTGGGTTCTCCTGCAGCCAGTCCCGACACCCAAGAATCCGCATGTCCGGGAAGAAGCTGTCCATGCCGTCCGTCAAGGAGAGGAACTCCCTGTATCGCTGCTCCAGCTCCTGTCCGGCGAATGAGCTGAGCTCAGTGATCTGTTGGTCCGTTGCAGGTGGGTACAGGCGCGGCACAAGTCCGAAAACCGGGGACTCGGACAAGTATTCGCGAATCCTTTGGGTTGCCAGCTCGATGAGCAGGTTCTGCACTTCCACGTCTTCTCTGTTCCCTAAGAGCGGTTGATCTGGCTTGGAAAGCGACTGAGTGATGGAGTCCTGGACCCAGTCGATACGGCCGACGCTGTCATATCCGTAGGAGGCGATGCCTGCCATGGTCTTGCGCGCCGTCATGTTGCCGTCGGCGTCGTAGCCGTACTCGGCGGTGCCGCCTGGGTCGGCCGTCGTGGTGATCGCGGAGGAGTGACTTCCGAGGCCGCCGTCCCAGCCCCCTGGCGCCCGTGGGACGCGAACCCCGAACCGCCGCAGCCGCCGGGAGAGTTGGATCTGTTGCGGGAGGCGGAGGAGGTGAGAGGGCTGGCGTTGGTGAAGGCGTGCGCCGACCTGTGGGGGTGGCAGCAGCCGTTGGCCAGGCAGGCAATCGGGGGAAGTGCGTGTGGTGCGAGCTGGCTGCGGCTGAAGGGGTCGGTTCAGATGCGCGACTCGGGAGGGAAGCCCGTCCAGCGCAGTTCGGCGGGCAGGTGGCGCATGTCGTTGGAGACGAGGACGGAGGCCGCTCGGCCGGGCGCGTAACGGATGACCGTGAGCGCCGCGTTGGCGTGGTTGAGGCCGAGCCAGCGCCACTTGGGTGCGTGCATGGCGTCCCGGACGAGCCAGGCGACGAGGAAGTTGTGGGTGACGACCAGTTCGTGTCGGTCGTCCCCGCCGGGCACGGGTCCGGTGAAGAGGTCGAGTGCCTGGCGGGCCAGCGAGGCGCCCTGTTCGCGCTCGTCGTCGGTGGTGTCGGCGAGGAAGCGAAGGTATAAGTCGGCTGCTTCGGGCGGGAGTTCGTCCCTGGGGGGTACGTAGGGAACGTAGTCGCCCGCGACCTCTGAGACGAGTGCGGGGACGTTCTTCAGCTGGTCGCGGACCAGCCGGGCGGTCTGTACCGCCCGTGGCAGCGGACCGTGGTGGACGGCCGTGAAGGGGATGCCCCGAAGGCGCCGACCGAGCAGTGTCGCCTGCTGCCGACCCGCCTCCGTCAGTCCGCTCTCGTCAGACAACGCCTCACCGTGCCGAGCGAGATAGAGGTAACGGGTGGCCGTGCCGGTCATCTCAGGCTCCTCTACGCGTCAAACATGCGCTCGAAAGGTTGAACGTACTCCGTATTTCAGCATCGTCCTTTCGATGATCGACTTACGTTGCGCTCATGGTCACATCAGCTCACGAGGGCATGCACCGGATCTTTCAGGAGCGGCCCGAGATCCTGGGGTCCGTGTTCGAGATGCTGGGTGTCCCGTTGTCCGCGAAGGCGACCGTGGACGCCGTCACGACCGACGTGACGGAGACCCGGCCGCTGGAGCGGCGTGTGGACACCGTGTTGCGCATCGGCCCGTCCGACGGGGAGGATTTTCTGCTCGCCATCGAGTCGCAGTCGGGCAAGGTCGCAGGTAAAGAGGCGAGTTGGGCGTACTACGTTGCCTATCTCCAGGCGAAGTTTCGGCTGCCCGTGTTGTTGCTCGTGGTCTGTCAGGACGGGCCCACGGCCAAGTGGGCGGCCGGACCCTTCGACTGCGGCGCGCGCGGCTGGACGGCGCTGCGGGTGTATCCGCTGGTGGCAGGGCCCGACAACCTGCCGGTGATCACGGACGCCAGGACCGCGGCGAAGAACCTCGCCCTGGCCGTGCTCTCCGCCTTGGCGCACGCCCGTAACCCTGCCTGCGACGCCATCTGGAGGCGATCAGCAGCGCCCTTCAGGAACTCCGGGAGACCGACCCCGACACCGCCGAGTACTTCTTCGACTTCCTTGAGGTCACGCTGGGCAAGACCCCAGCCGGAGAGAAATGGAATCGGATCATGTCCTTCGTCAGCTACTTCCCTGGCCGGGGAACGGTTCGTGAGACGGCCTATCTGGAGGGGAAAACAGAAGGGAAGGCAGAGGGTGAAGCCAAGGGCATCCTTTCCGTGCTGGAGGTACGCGGTATCCCCGTGCCGGACAGCGTGCGTGAGCGCATCACCAGTTGCACCGATCTCGACCGCATGGACGCCTGGCTGGAGCGTTCCCGCACGGTCGAGCGGGCCGAGGACCTGTTCGCCGAGTACGGAGAGGCCGACAAGCCGATCTCGTGACCGGCGCCGGTCGGATCGTAGAGTGCCCGGATGAGCATCATCGGGGTCGGTATCGACGTCGCCGAGATCGAGCGGTTCGCGGCGTCGCTGGAGCGTACGCCGGGGATGGCCCGGCGGCTGTTCCTGGACAGCGAGTTGATGCTGCCCAGTGGGGAGCGGCGGGGGATCGCCTCGCTCGCCGCCCGGTTCGCCGCGAAGGAGGCCCTGGCCAAGGCGCTCGGGGCGCCGGCCGGACTGCACTGGACCGACGCCGAGGTGTTCGTCGAGGACACCGGGCAGCCCCGGCTGCGGGTCACCGGGACCGTTGCCGCGCGGGCCGCCGTTCTCGGGGTGAGGTCGTGGCATGTGTCGCTCAGCCATGACGCCGGGATCGCGTCGGCCGTGGTGATCGCGGAGGGGTGACCCCCGACACCGCCGTCCCGGCCCTCAGGCGGCCTGGTCCCACTCCGTGTGGACGTCCTTCTCGGCCTGCGGGCCACGACCACTGCCGCCGGTCGACTTCTCGCAAGCGCGCAGCGCGGCCCAGGCTACGGCTGACGCGCAGGTGAGATACCAGGGCAGTGGCCAGAGCGTGTCCCACCAGCCGGTGTGCGGGGAGGCGGTGACGTCGACCGCGGCCGCGGTCCAGGCGACCGCCAGGCTCCAGCACAGCAGGCGCCCGGCCCAGCGGACGGCCAGGGTGAGGTGCCCGACGGGTCTGTCCGGGTCGGTCATCGCGGAACGTCCTCCACAGGATGGGCGACGGCCGCGGATGCGGCTGCGCTCGCCGAAACGACCTCAGTGTGCGTTTTGCGGAGCGTTCCGCACAGGGGTGGGAGGGAGCTGCCATGACGTCTGAGACGACCTCAGGTCCGGGCATATGCCACAAGTGCGTGATGGTGCCTGGTGAGCGCTTACGTTTCGGGTGGGAAACGAGCGTGAATCTGGCTGGAAGTGAACGTCTCGGGTCCCCATTCCCTGCCGGTCCTGACTGGGAATGCGCTTTCGGGGAACCGGGCTCCCGCGTCGACGGCCGGAACCGATCGTTCCGAGCCCGTCTCCCATCTTGTTCATCTCCGCCCGCGACGGGGGACACTCGAACCCATGCGTACTGCGTACAACGTGGACACGGTCAGGACCGCCGAGCGGGAGTTGATGGAACGCCTTCCGGAAGGCGCGCTGATGCAGCGGGCGGCCGCCGGACTGGCCGCCGCCTGCGCGGACCTGTTGGGGCGGGTGTACGGCCGCAGGGTCGTGCTGCTCGTCGGGAGCGGGGACAACGGCGGGGACGCCCTCTACGCGGGGGCGCGCCTGGCGCGGCGGGGCGCCGGGGTGGCCGCGGTGCTGCTCGCGCCCGAACGCGCCCACTCCGCGGGGCTGGCCGCGCTGCGGCGGGCCGGGGGGCGGGCCGCGGGGATCGACGGTGCCGAGCGGCTGATCGAGGAGGCCGACCTGCTCCTCGACGGGATCGTCGGGATCGGCGGCAAGGGCGGTCTCCGGCCCGACGCGGCCCGGCTGGCGGAGGTGGCCGAGCGGTCCCGGGCCGCCGTCGTCGCCGTGGATCTGCCGAGCGGCGTCGACGCCGACACCGGTGAGGTGCGCGGGGCGGCCGTACAGGCCGACCTGACCGTCACGTTCGGGACGCACAAGCCGGGTCTGCTGATCGATCCCGCGCGGGAGTACGCCGGTTCGGTGCGGCTCGTCGACATCGGGCTGAGGGCCGTCCTGCCCGCCGAGGCGGAACTGGAAGCCCTCCAACACGCCGACGTACGACGGCTGCTGCCCGTGCCGACCGGCGAGAGCGACAAATACCGGCGAGGAGTCGTCGGGATCGCCGCCGGGTCCGCGCGCTATCCGGGGGCCGCCGTGCTCGCCGTGTACGGGGCGCTGCGCGGCGGCGCCGGGGCCGTGCGGTACGTCGGGCCCGCCGCGGACGCCGTGATCGCCCGCTTCCCCGAGACGCTCGTCTCCGACCGGGGGCCGAAGCAGGCCGGGCGGGTGCAGGCGTGGGTCGTCGGACCGGGCGCCGGGGACGACGCCTCGGCCGTGGGCGAGGTGCTGGCGTCGGACGTGCCCGTGCTCATCGACGCGGACGGGCTGCGGCTCGCCGGCCGGGACGCCGTACGCGCGCGGACCGCGCCGACCCTCATGACCCCGCACGCCGGAGAGGCCGCCGCGCTCCTCGGGGTGCCGCGCGCGGAGGTCGAGGGGGCCCGGCTGGCCTCGGCGCGGGAACTCGCCGGGCGCTACGGCGCGACCGTGCTGCTCAAGGGGTCGACCACGCTGGTCGCCGACGCGGGCGGCGGCGCCGTACGCGTGAACCCGACCGGGACGGCATGGCTGGCCACCGCCGGCAGCGGGGACGTCCTGTCCGGCCTCGCGGGGTCCCTGCTCGCCTCGGGGCTGAGCGCCCTGGACGCCGGCAGCACGGCCGCGTACCTGCACGGTCTCGCCGGACGGTTCGCGGCGGACGGGGCACCGGTGGGGGCGCACGACGTGGCCGAGGCCGTACCGGCGGCCTGGAGGGACGTGCGGGATGCCTGACCGCGGCCTGGCAGACGGGTGCATGAGCGCGAACTAGTACCTGATGGGACCAATACCGCTCGGCCGAATATGCGGAGCCGAAAGGGCGATGTTTCGCTGGCCGCATGGATGAGCCAAATATACGAGGCACCACCCGGCGTGAATGGCTGGGCGGAGCGGCAGTCGTTCTGGGGAGTCCCGTTCTCGGTTTCCGCGAGGACCACCCGGAACCCTTAGAGGAAGAGCCCGGCGGCAACTGCGGCGGCGACTACGACCAGGAATACGAGGAGCAGCTGGCGGCCGCCGAGGACATCGAGGTCAGCGACCGCGCCCTGGCACCGGCCAAGTGGACTCGCCCCATCCGGAAACGGGCCAGGGTGACCATGCGCTACGGGGTGCGGGGAAACTGGCTGGCCGGTTACCACACCGGAGTGGATCTTGCGGTGCCGACGGGAACCCCGGTTTACGCGGTGGGCAGCGGCGTCGTCGTCCTGGCCAGCTGGTCGGGTGCGTACGGAAAGGCCGTGACGATCAAGCTGAGCGACTCCCGGTACGTCGTCTACGCCCACCTGTCGCGCATCTCGGTCGCGCGGGGCGCCAAGGTCAAGGCCGGTACCCGGCTCGGGAGCAGCGGTGCCACCGGGCGCGCCACCGGCCCGCACCTGCACTTCGAGGTGCGCGCCCGGCGCCCGTACGGTTCCGACATCGACCCGGTGAAGTACCTGGCCCGGCACGGTCTGATCCTCTGACGCACGCGTGGGCGCGTCCTGTGACGCACGCGTGACGCGCGCGTGGGCGCGTCCTGGGTACGTCCCGGGACGTGCTCATCGGCGGTGTCGGTGGCCTCTGAGACACTGGGGGCGCCATGAACGAGACAGCAACTGCCCCGACCGCACCGCTGCGCGCCCGCGCCGAGATCGACCTGGCCGCGCTGCGGGCCAACGTGCGGGCCCTGCGCGCCCGCGCGTCCGGCGCCGCCCTCATGGCCGTGGTCAAGTCCGACGCGTACGGCCACGGCGCGGTGCCCTGTGCCCGCGCCGCGGTCGAGGCGGGCGCGCGGTGGCTCGGGACCGCCACGCCGGAGGAGGCTCTGGCGCTGCGGAAGGCGGGGCTGCCGGGGCGGATCATGTGCTGGCTGTGGACGCCCGGCGGCCCCTGGCGGGAGGCGATCGAGGCCGACCTCGACGTCTCCGTCAGCGGGATGTGGGCGCTGCGGGAGCTCGTCGCGGCGGCCCGCGAAGCCGGTGTCCCCGCGCGCGTGCAGCTCAAGGCCGACACCGGCCTCGGGCGTAACGGCTGCCAGCCCGGCGAGGACTGGGCCGAGCTGGTCGCCGAGGCCGTGCGCGCACAGTCCGAAGGACTCCTGCGCGTCACCGGTCTCTGGTCGCACTTCGCCTGCGCCGACGAGCCCGGGCATCCCTCCATCGCCGCCCAGCTCACCCTCTTCCGGGAGATGCTGGCGTACGCCGAGAGCCGGGGCGTGCGCCCCGAGGTGCGGCACATCGCCAACTCGCCCGCCACGCTCACGCTTCCGGAGAGCCACTTCGATCTCGTCCGCACCGGCATCGCGACCTACGGCATCTCGCCCAGCCCCGAGCTCGGCGTCCCCGCCGACTTCGGACTGCGCCCGGTGATGACGCTGTCGGCGTCGATCGCGCTGGTCAAGCGGGTCCCCGGCGGCCATGGCGTCAGCTACGGCCACCACTACGTCACCCCGGGCGAGACCACCCTCGGCCTCGTGCCGGTCGGCTACGCGGACGGCATCCCGCGCCACGCCTCCGGGGCCGGACCGGTCCTGGTCGACGGCAAGTGGCGCACGGTCGCCGGGCGGATCGCCATGGACCAGTTCGTCGTGGACCTCGGCGGCGACGAGCCCCCCACCGGCACCCGGGCCGTGCTCTTCGGCCCCGGGGACCGGGGCGAGCCCACCGCCGAGGACTGGGCGCAGGCCGCGGGCACCATCGCCTACGAAATCGTGACCCGCATCGGAACGCGCGTTCCCCGCGTCTATGTGAATGAGGAACAAGCGGGGTAACCGCACAGTGGGCGTCAGAACAGCCAGTCGTGCGACACCGGTATCACCCGACCCAGTGAACAGGAGCGGTACGTGAGCGAGAGCAGTGCGGAGGCCGTCGTCGACGCCGCCGCGTCGATGGCCCTCGCCTCCGCGACGGGGGCCGGCGCCGGCTGGCGCCGGGCGACCGGGGTCGCCGGCGCCGCGATAGGCGTGATCGCCGCCGGCGCGGCGGCGGGAGTGGCCCTGGAGCGGCTCACCGTCGGGCGCGGGATGCGACAGAAGGCGCGGCTCGCCCTCGACTCGACCGGGCCGTACGGCTCCCTTCGCGGCACCCCCGGCAAGGCGCACGCCGACGACGGCACCGAGCTGTACTACGAGGTCGACGACGTCGACCCGGAGGCGGGGCCCGCGCTGTCGCCGCGCCGCCGCCGGCTGTTCGGGCGCAAGGCCCCCGCGCCCGTCACCGTCGTCTTCAGCCACGGCTACTGCCTCAGCCAGGACTCCTGGCACTTCCAGCGCGCGGCGCTCCGGGGCGTCGTACGGACCGTGCACTGGGACCAGCGCAGCCACGGACGGTCCGGGCGGGGTGTGCGGCAGGTGCAGGACGGGGTGCCGGTCGACATCGACCAGCTCGGACAGGACCTGAAGGCCGTCATAGACGCGGCCGTGCCGCAGGGACCGATCGTCCTCGTCGGGCACTCCATGGGCGGCATGACCGTCATGGCACTGGCCGACCAGTACCCCGAGCTGATCCGTGACCGGGTGGTCGCGGTGGCCCTGGTCGGCACGTCGTCCGGGCGGCTCGGCGAGGTCAACTTCGGGCTGCCCGTCGCGGGCGTCAACGCGGTACGGCGGGTGCTGCCGGGCGTCCTCAAGGCGCTGGGGCAGCGGGCCGACCTGGTGGAGAAGGGACGGCGGGCCACCGCCGACCTGTTCGCCGGGGTCATCAAGCGGTACTCCTTCGCCTCCCGGGACGTCGACCCGGCCGTCGTCCGGTTCGCCGAGCGGATGATCGAGGGCACCCCGATCGACGTCGTCGCCGAGTACTACCCGGCGTTCGACAACCACGACAAGACCGCCGCCCTCGCCCACTTCGCGGACAAGCCGGTGCTCGTCCTGGCCGGGGTGGGCGACATGGTCACGCCCAGCGAGCACAGCGAGGCGATCGCTTCCCTGCTGCCGGAGGCGGAGCTGGTGCTGGTCCCGGACGCCGGGCACCTGGTCATGCTGGAGCACCCGGAAGTGGTCACCGACCGCCTCGCCGACCTGCTCACCCGCGCGGGGGCGGTGCCCGCAGGGGCTACCGTTGGCGGTTATGGAAGCAGTACCGCGCAACCCGGTTGAGACCGAGCTGACCGTCACCTCCCCCGAGCAGATGCGCGAGCTGGGCCTGAAGCTCGCCAAGCTGCTGCGCGCCGGGGACCTCGTGATGCTCAGCGGGGAGCTCGGCGCGGGCAAGACGACGCTGACCCGCGGACTCGGTGAGGGGCTCGGGGTGCGGGGGGCCGTCACCTCGCCGACCTTCGTGATCGCCCGGGTGCATCCGTCCCTGGGGGACGGGCCGCCGCTGGTCCACGTGGACGCGTACCGCCTGGGCGGCGGGCTCGACGAGATGGAGGACCTCGATCTCGACGTGTCGCTGCCGGAGTCGGTGATCGTCGTGGAGTGGGGCGAGGGCAAGGTCGAGGAACTGACCGAGGACCGGCTCCAGGTGCAGATCCACCGCGCGGTCGGTGACACCACCGACGAGGTGCGGCACGTGACGTTCACTCCGGTCGGGGAGCGGTGGGGCACGGCCGACCTCGGGGTGCTCACCGCCTGAGCACCGCGCGTTCCTGTGAACGTTCCGACAATCCGTCGGCAAGATGTTGCATTGGATGTCTCGTGCGTGGTCACATGGTATCCCGCTCGTAGTTAGGTGTACCTAACTACGCCGCCCCCGAACTTCAGGAGGCGTCCATGCCGGCCACCGAGAACCGGTCCCAGCCGCAGCCGTACGCGCTCGTCGGCGGTGTGTCCATGCGTGATCTGCTGGCGTCCTGCGCGGCGGCCGAGGCCGTCTCCACGCCACCACGGGTGCCCGATCCGGGGACGGCGCGGGCGGTTGCCGCGGAGCGCCCCAAGGCGGCCTGACGCCCGGCTGCGTCCGAAGGCGGCCTGATGCCCGGCCGCGCCCCAAAGCGGCCTGGGGCCGGCTGTGTCCGTGGGTGGCCTGATGCCCGGCCGCGCTCGATGCGGCCAGACCGCCCGGCCGTGTCCGTGGGTGGCCTGATGCCCGGCCGCGCTCGATGCGGCCAGAACGCCCGGCCGTGTCTGAAGGCGGCCCGGCGCCCCGCCGCGTCCGAAGGCGGCCCGGCGCCCCGTCGCGTCCGAAGGTGGCCCAAGCGACCGGCTCAGTGGATCACCGCGACCCGCGCCCCGATCGTCGCGAAGTCCCACATCGCGTCGCCGTCCCGGCGGGACTCCCGGATGCCGCCCGTCGGCACGGGGGGCATGTCGGCGGGGGGAGTCGCCCGCACGGCCGCGCTGAAGCCGATCGCCACGCCGTCGACGCTGGTGAAGCGGACCACGTGCTCGATGGGGGTGCCGTCGGTGCCGGTCACGGAGTTCGAGCGGGAGGTGACCTCGTAGACGCCGGGAGCGGGGTCGACGGTGCCCGGGATGACCTCGAAGGTGCGGACGACCTTGTCGCCGGAGCCGACCAGCCAGACGCGGTTGTCGTCCAGGGAGTACACGACGCGTTCACCTGCGCCGGAGCCCGGCGGCAGGGCGGCGGGGTCCTGCTGGTGGCGGGGGACCTTCGCGGCGACGGCCGCGGGGCCGCTGCCGGCCGGTGTCCCGGTGGGGACCGTCGCGGCGGCCTGGTAGCCGAGGAGACCGACCGTCGCGAGGGCCGCAGTGGTGAGGGCGGTCACGAAAGTCGCGTTGCTGGTTGCCACCGGTCACCTCTTGAGTACTTGGTCCTGATTTGTGGCGACCGTAGCAGGTTGTCGAGCGGGTCCCGTGCCGTCCCGGCCGGTCACGCGCGTGCGGCGGCGCCGCACGCCGGTACCCCCTTCGAGCCCCGGTTGCGGCCTGCGGCCGCTCAGGTCCTCCCGGAGCCGTAGGCTGTTTGCGTGCTCTTGCTCGCTCTGGATACCGCCACCCCCGCCGTGACCGTCGCCCTGCATGACGGGCGGGACGTCGTCGCCTCGTTCCTTCAGGTGGACGCGCGTCGGCACGGGGAGCTGTTGTTGCCGGCCGTCGACCGGGTGCTCGCGGACGCGGGGGTGAAGCTGGACGCGGTCACCGGGATCGTCGTGGGCATCGGACCCGGGCCCTACACCGGACTGCGCGTCGGGCTCATGACCGCCGACACCTTCGGGCTCGCGCTCGGGATCCCCGTGCACGGGATGTGCACCCTGGACGGACTCGCCTACGCGTCCGGCCTCGGTGAGGGCCCCTTCGTCGTGGCGACCGACGCGCGGCGCAAGGAGGTCTACTGGGCCACCTACGCCGACCCGCGCACCCGCACGAGCGATCCCGCGGTCGACCGGCCCGCCGACATCGCCGAGCAGGTCGAGGGGCTGCCCGCGGTGGGTGCCGGGGCGCTGCTCTACCCGGACACCTTCCCCGTGGCCCGCGAGCCCGAGCATGTGTCGGCCGCCGCGCTCGCCGCCCTCGCCGCCGAGCGGATCGAGGCCGGGGAGGAACTGCCCGCCCCGCGGCCGCTGTACCTGCGGCGGCCCGACGCGCAGGTGCCCAAGAACTACAAGGTGGTCACCCCCAAGTGACCACACCCGTGATTCCCGTGCTGCGTGAGATGCGCTGGTGGGACATCGACCCCGTGCTGGAGCTGGAGAAGGACCTCTTCCCGGAGGACGCCTGGTCCCGGGGCATGTTCTGGTCCGAGCTCGCGCACTCCCGGGGGCCCGAGGCCACCCGGCGGTACGTGGTGGCCGAGGAGGGCGGGCGGATCGTGGGATACGCCGGTCTCGCCTCCGCGGGTGAGCTGGCCGACGTCCAGACGATCGCCGTCGCCCGTGACCACTGGGGCACCGGACTCGGGGCGACCCTGCTGACCGAGCTGCTGCGGGCCGCGACCGCCTTCGAGTGCGCCGAAGTGATGCTGGAGTGCCGGATCGACAACATCCGCGCCCAGAAGCTCTACGAGCGCTTCGGCTTCGAGGCCATCGGGTTCCGGCGCGGCTACTACCAGCCGGGCAACGTGGACGCCCTGGTCATGCGACTGACCACAGCATCCGACAGCGGCTCCGCCGCGGTATCGACATCCGACCGAGGAACCGAGATCAATGGCTGACGAACCGCTTGTCCTGGGCATCGAGACCTCCTGTGACGAGACCGGCGTCGGCATCGTCCGGGGGACCACCTTGCTGGCCGACGCCATCGCGTCCAGCGTCGACGAGCACGCCCGGTTCGGTGGCGTGGTGCCGGAGGTGGCCAGCAGGGCGCACCTCGAAGCGATGGTGCCGACCATCGAGCGGGCCCTGAAGGACGCCGGGGTGAGCGCGCGCGACCTCGACGGCATCGCCGTCACCGCGGGCCCCGGACTCGCCGGCGCGCTGCTCGTCGGGGTCTCCGCGGCGAAGGCGTACGCCTACGCCCTCGGCAAGCCCCTCTACGGCGTCAACCACCTCGCCTCCCACATCTGCGTCGACCAGCTGGAGCACGGGGCGCTGCCCGAGCCGACGATGGCGCTGCTGGTCTCCGGCGGCCACTCCTCGCTGCTGCTGTCGAGCGACATCACCTCTGATGTCCGGCCGATGGGCGCGACCATCGACGACGCGGCCGGCGAGGCCTTCGACAAGATCGCCCGGGTGCTGAACCTCGGCTTCCCCGGCGGCCCGGTCATCGACCGGTACGCGCGCGAGGGCGACCCGTCGGCGATCGCGTTCCCGCGCGGACTGACCGGGCCGCGCGACCCGGCGTACGACTTCTCCTTCTCCGGCCTGAAGACGGCCGTCGCCCGCTGGATCGAGGCCAGGCGGGCCGCGGGGGAGGAGGTGCCGGTGCGGGACGTGGCGGCCTCCTTCCAGGAGGCGGTCGTGGACGTGCTGACCCGCAAGGCCGTGCGGGCCTGCAAGGACGAGGGCGTCGACCACCTGATGATCGGCGGCGGTGTGGCCGCCAACTCCCGGCTGCGGGCCCTGGCCCAGGAGCGCTGCGAGGCCGCCGGGATCCGCCTCAGGGTCCCGCGGCCCAAGCTGTGCACCGACAACGGCGCGATGGTCGCCGCCCTCGGCGCCGAGATGGTGGCACGCAACCGCCCCGCCTCCAGCTGGGACCTCTCCGCCGACTCCTCGCTGCCGGTGACGGACCCGCACGTGCCGGGCCACGACCATGTGCACGAGGTCAGCAAGGAGAACCTCTACTCGTGACGGTCGCGCTGATGTGGGAGGCCCGGGCGGTCGAGGGCCGCGGCGAGGAGCTCCTCGCCTGGGCCCGCCGACAGGAGCTTGCCGTACGGCCGTTGCGGCGCGAGACCCTCCGGGCGCCGCAGGACCGCGTCCTCGTCATCACGTGGTGGGACGCGGCCTACGACGCCGAGCTGCCCGAACTCCCGGAGCCGGGCGATGAGTTGGTCGCACGGGCCGTGCACCGGTGGCGGTTCGAGTCGGTTCAGTGACCGCGGGTTCTACGACACCTCCGTCTCGCAGCGCAGCCGCCTGTCCGTGCCCACCTCCCGCACCGGGCCCGTGACACGCAGCGGTGCCGTGTGCCGGACCTCCGCGCTCGACGCCGACAGCCGGAGCTCCAGGTCCCCCGGTTCGACGACGCGGCGGCCCTTGCGGTCGGTGAAGGCCGACAGCTCGGCGTGGAAGCGGAAGGTCACGCGGCGGGACTCACCCGGCTCCAGCTCCAGCCGCTGGTAGCCGATCAGCCGGACGTCCGGGCGGGTCACCGAGGCCACCGGATCGTGCAGATACAGCTGGACGACCTCGGCACCCGCCCGTTCCCCCGCGTTGCGCACGGTCAGTGACACGTCGTACGTGCCGTCCGTGCCGATCTCCGCCGGCCCACCCCCGGTGAACTCCTCCCACACGAACTCCGTGTAGGAGCGCCCGTGTCCGAAGGCGTACAGCGGGGTCGGGTCCAGGTTGCTGACCTCGCCCGCGAGGCCGAGCGGCGGCTGGAGGTAGGTCCACGGCTGGCCGCCGGGCACCCGCGGCACGCTCACCGGGAGGCGGCCCGAGGGGTTGACCCGGCCCGACAGCACGCCCGCGACGGCCGGACCGCCCTCCTCCCCGGGGAAGAAGGCCTGCACGACCGCGCCGAGCCGGCCGTCCCAGCGGCCGAGCGCGTAGGGGCGGCCGGTCAGCAGGACCAGCACGACCGGGACGCCGGTCGCGAGCAGCGAGTCCAGCAACTCACCCTGGACTCCGGGCAGTCGAAGGTCCGTCACATCGCAGCCCTCGCCCGACGTGCCCCGGCCGAACAGGCCCGCACGGTCGCCGAGCACCGCCACGCAGACGTCCGCCTCGGCCGTCCGGGCCACCGCCTCCTCGAAGCCCCCGGTGTCCGGGTCGTCGACCCCGCAGCCCTCGGTGAACGTCACCTTGGCGTCGGGGAGTTCGGTGCGGAGCGCCTGGAGGACCGTGGGGATCTCGATGCCCGTCGGGATGTCGGGGTGGTGGGTGAGGACATGGGAGGGGAAGGAGTAGCAGCCCAGCATGGCGAGGGCGTCGGCGGCTCGGGGGCCGACCACCGCGATCCGGGTGTCCGGGGCCAGCGGGAGCAGGCCGTCCGGGTTGTCGAGGAGGACCACCGACTCCTCGGCGAGGCGGCGGGCCAGGGCCCGGTTCGTCGTCGAGTCGAGGTCGATCCGCTCGGTGGGCTCCGGGCTCCAGTCCTCGTCCAGGAGACCCAGCTCGCACTTCTGGAGCAGCACCCGGCGGGCCGCCCGGTCGATGAGGGACTCGGGGACCTCGCCCGCGCGGACGGCCTCGATCAGGGGGGTGCCGTAGCACTTGAGGGTCGGCAGTTCGACGTCCAGGCCCGCCGCGAGGGCCGCGTGCGCCGCGCCCGCCTCGGTGCCGGCGATCCGGTGCTGGGTCTGGAGGAAGCCGACGCCGAAGTAGTCGGCGACCACCGTGCCGGTGAACCCCCACTCCTCGCGCAGCAGTTCGGTCAGCAGGCCGGGGTCGGCGGAGGCCGGGACACCGTCGGTGTCGGTGTACGCGGCCATCACCGAGCGCGCCCCGCCCTCGCGCAGGGCGAACTCGAAGGGCGGGAGGGTGATGTCGGCGAACTCGCGCACGCCCGCGCGCACGGGCGCGAGGTTGCGGGCGCCGGCCGAGGAGGCGTACCCGGCGAAGTGCTTGAGCGTGGCGACGATCCCGGCCGACTCCAGGCCGCGGACATAGGCGGCGCCGATCGTGCCCACCAGGTACGGGTCCTCGCCGATCGTCTCCTCGACCCGCCCCCAGCGCGGGTCGCGGACGACGTCCAGAACGGGGGCCAGTCCCTGGTGGACGCCGACCGCACGCAGGTCGCGGCCGATGGCGCCGGCCATCTCCTCGACCAGTCCGGCGTCCCAGCTCGCACCCCACGCGAGCGGGACCGGGTAGGCGGTGGCCTGCCAGGTGGTGAAGCCGGCCAGGCACTCCTCGTGGGCAAGTGCCGGGATGCCGAAGCGGCCGGCCTCGGTGATACGGCGCTGGGCGCGGGCCAGTGCCTGCGCGCCCAGCGCCGGGTCCACGGGGGCGGTGCCGAAGGGGCGGGTGAGCTGGCCAAGACCCCGGGTGATCAGCTCGGCCCAGTCGTAGTCGGCGGTCATCTCGCGCTGGAGGGGGGCGACTCCGTCCCCGTCCGTGTTGGCGCCCACCCACACGCCGTAGAGCTGGGCGGTCTTCTCCTCCAGGGTCATCCGGGAGAGGAGGTCGTCGACGCGGGCGGAGGCGGTCAGGGCGGGGTCACGCCAGGGCGCGGTGGTCATGTAACTCCTGTCGGGCTCGACTGGCAGGTCGACGAACCTCACGAATGTTTCGATATGTAATCCGAATGTTTTGGGAACCTAGGGCCGTCAAGAGGGTTCGTCAAGAGGTCGCGCAGGGATACGATCGCCGCCATGACACCCCCGGAGCCCGCTGAAACCCGG
Organism: Streptomyces sp. SLBN-8D4; assembly: GCF_049739545.1. Classification (NCBI taxonomy): domain Bacteria; kingdom Bacillati; phylum Actinomycetota; class Actinomycetes; order Kitasatosporales; family Streptomycetaceae; genus Streptomyces; species Streptomyces sp. SLBN-8D4. The sequence continues at coordinate 3,989,285 of NZ_JBMGQC010000001.1, read as the reverse complement.
ACGACTTCCCCTGCGGTGGGACGGTCGCAGCAGACCGCGACCCTCGCCGAGATCGCCCGGGAGGCCGGCGTCTCGGCGCCGACAGTTTCGAAGGTCCTCAACGGCCGGGCCGACGTCGCCCCCGCGACCCGCGCCCGCGTCGAGGACCTGTTGCGCGCGCACGGCTACCGCCGCCGGCGTGCCGAGGCGAGCCGTTCGCCCCTGATCGACCTGGTCTTCCACGAGCTGGAGAGCGCGTGGGCGATGGAGGTCATCCGGGGGGTGGAGAACGTGGCCCGCGACGCCGGGCTCAGTGTCGTGCTGAGCGAGAGCGCGGGACGGCTCACCCCCGGGCGCACCTGGGCCGACCAGGTCGCCGCCCGCCGCCCCTACGGGGTCGTCCTCGTGCTGTCCGGGCTCGACGAGTCCCAGCGCGCGCTGCTGGGCAGCAGGTCGATCCCGTTCGTGGTCATGGACCCGGCCGGCGATCCGGGCGCCGACGTCCCCTCCATCGGCGCGACCAACTGGCAGGGCGGACTCGCCGCCACCCGGCACCTCGTCGAGCTGGGCCACCGCAGGATCGGTGCGATCAGCGGGCCCTCCCGCATGATGTGCAGCCGCGCCCGGGTCGACGGCTACCGGGCGGCCCTGGAGACCGCGGGACTCCCCGTCGACCCCGAGCTGATCATGGCCGGCGACTTCCACCACGAGACCGGCTACCGCCAGGGCCTGGAACTGCTGCGCCGCCCGGACCGGCCCACCGCGGTCTTCGCCGGCAACGACCTCCAGGCGCTCGGCCTGTACGAGGCGGCCCGCGAGCTGGGGCTGCGCATCCCGGAGGACCTGAGCGTGGTCGGGTTCGACGACCTTCCGGTGGCGCCCTGGGTGGGACCGCCGCTGACGACCGTACGGCAGCCGCTGACCGAGATGGCCGAGGCCGCGGCCAAGCTGGTCCTCGACCTGGGCCGGGAGGGCGGCAGCCCGGCGGCGACCCGCGTGGAGCTGGCGACGAGCCTGGTGGTGCGCAGCAGCACGGCGCGCTGCGCCGGGCCGGAGTCGGGCGCCTAGGAATGTGCCGCGGGGGCGAAGCCAATCGGTTGCACCACCGAAACTTTCGGAGGTGCCCGACATCCGGTGCCGGTCGTGACGCTGGGATGAGAAGTCTGAGATTTTCCGAAGAAAGCCGCCCGGGCGCCGTTCCTCGTAATAATTCGGACCTACGTTCGTCCCTGTGACGGGAGACGACGAGGGTGGACGAGTGGGCCGGCGGCCGAGAGTGCTGAAGGTCGTCGGCCTCACCCTCGCGGGAGCGCTGGTCGCGGGATGCTCCGCGGCGGGCTGGGCGTACTGGCACCTCAACAGCAACATCAAGAGCGTCGACATCAACAGCGCGCTCGGCGACGACCGCCCCGCCAAGCCGACCCCGACCCCCACCGCCTCGCAGGAGGCGCCGTTGCCCACCGAGGCCGTGAACATCCTGGTCCTGGGCTCCGACTCGCGCAGCGGCGAGGAGAACGAGGCGCTCGGTGGCGGCAGCAGCACCGGCGCCCGGTCCGACACGGCGATGGTCGTGCACATCGACGCGGGCCGCACCGCGGCAACCGTCGTCAGCATCCCCCGCGACACCCTCGTCACCCGCCCGTCCTGCCCCCTGGAGAGCGGGGGCTCGACGGCGGTCTCGTACGGCTCGATGTTCAACAGCGCCTATGCGCTGGGCGGTCCGGTGTGCGCGGTCAAGACCGTCGAGTCGATCACGGACGTCCGCATGGACCATTACATCGAGATCGACTTCTCGGGCTTCGCGAAGCTGGTGAACGCCCTCGGCGGGGTCACGGTGACCACGGACGAGGACATCACCGACGACGACAGCCACCTGCGTCTGAAGGCGGGCACCCACCACCTGAACGGCAAGCAGGCCCTCGCGCTCGCCCGCACCCGGCACGGCATAGGCGACGGCAGCGACCTGGGCCGCATAGGCCTCCAGCAGAAGCTGGTGAAGGCCCTGCTGGAGCAGATCTCCACGACGAACCTCCTGACGAGCCCGGCCAAGCTGTACTCCGTCGCCGACGCGATCACCGGCAGCCTCACCACCGACACCGGCCTCGACTCCCTGACCGAGCTGACGAGCCTCGGCGAGAGCCTGAAGGGCCTGTCGGGCGACGAGGTGAAGACGGTGACCATGCCGGTGGTGACCGCGCCCTCGGACCCCAACCGGGTGGTGGCGAAGGAGCCCGCGGCGAGCGAGTTGTGGGAGTCGCTGCGCTGAGTTCTCGCTGACGTGTTCACCGAAAAACTGGATGACTGCCGCAACCAGCGGGCGTCCAGGGGTGTCTGTTGCGGTGACCACACTGCAGTAACCAGGGGGAACACAGATGTCCAACTCGCGTTCGTACAGAGCTTGGTCCGTACCGCTGATCGCCGGAGTGCTCGCGCTCGGCGGGATCCCCGCTCTCGCCGGCAGCGCCGCGGCGGCCGAATCGAAGGCGGTCCAGGACGACTTCAACGGCGACGGCTACAAGGACCTCGCCGTCGGCGCCCCGATCGCCACCATCGGCGGCAAGCGGGGGGCGGGCTACGTCACCGTCATGTACGGCGGCCCGCACGGCCTGACCAAGGACCACCGCACCATCATCAGCCGCTCCACCAGCGGAATCCCGGGCGATCCCGCCGCGGGCGAGAACTTCGGCTACCAGCTGTCCACGGGGGACCTGGACGGCGACGGGCGCACCGACCTGATCATCGGACAGGCGGACTCGAACCGGGACGCGGTCGTCGTCTGGGGCGCCAAGGAGGGCCTGTCCGGCGGGGTGTCCGTGCCCGCGGCGACCACCCAGGCGGGCGACTTCGACGGTGACAGCTGGCCGGACCTGGTCCTGTTCCGCGGCGGTCGTGCCCCGGGCGACGACCCGCTCGGCACCGAGGCCACCGTCTGGCGGGGCCCGATCTCCCGGGACGGGAAGCCGACCGCCACGCAGGAGTTCGGCTCGACCAAGGTGGAGCCCTTCGACGTGATGTACGCGGCCGCCGGTGACGTCAACGGCGACGGCCGCGACGACCTCGCGCTGACCGTCTACACCGGCGACGGCGGCATCGGCTCCCAGTTGTACCTGGCCAACGCCTCCGGAAGCGGCTTCACCTACGCCGACTCCCCCGAGGGCAGCGGCCAGGTGGCCTTCGGCGACGTCAACGGCGACGGCTTCGACGACGTCGTCCGGGGCGTCCCGAACGACTCCTCGGTCACCGTGGCCCTCGGCTCGGCCTCCGGCCTGAAGCCGGCGTCGACCTGGAAGTCGTACAGCCAGGACACCGAAGGAGTCCCCGGCGGCAAAGAGGAGGATGACCGTTTCGGCGACGCGGTGACCGCCGGTGACGTCAACAACGACGGCTACGCCGATGTGGCGGTGGGCTCGCCCGGCGAGAGGCTCGGCGACAAGCAAGGGGCAGGCATGGTCAACGTCCTCTACGGCGGTCGCGGCGGCCTGACCGGCACGGGCGCCCAGGGCTTCACCCAGGACACCGACGGCGTCCCCGGTGCCGCGGAGGCGAGCGACAACTTCGGCCGCTCGGTCAGCCTCCACGACATCAACGGCAACGGCTACGCGGACCTCGCGGCGGCGGCGCCCGGCGAGAACACCGGCGAGGGCGCGGTCTGGTCGCTGCGGGGACGTCCGACCGGCATCGTGACGGACGCGGCGTTCACCTTCGGTCCCCGCGCGGTCGGGGCGCCGGTCGAGCGGGCGATCTTCGGCGGCTCGCTGTCGTAGCAGGTCAGGCCCATGCTTGAGGGGCCCTGAAAAAATCTCCGAAGAAATCCGCGGGGTCTGTCGATCCCGGCCTCTCCCGATCGACGCACTGGTGAGAGGCCGGGAAGGACCGGCCCCGCAGCGACCGAGGAGTCACCATGCCGCGCTACCTGTCGATGGTCCAGATCGACGAGAAGACCGCCCCCGCCGAGGGTCCCAGCGACGCCCTGATGCAACGCATGGGCGAGCTGATCGAGGAGATGACGAAGGCCGGGGTGCTGCTCGACACCGCCGGGCTCACGCCGACCGCCCAGGGGACCCGGGTGCGGTGGGAGAAGGGGCAGCTGTCGGTGACCGACGGGCCCTTCACCGAGGCGAAGGAGGTCGTCGGGGGGTACGCGATCGTCCAGGCCAAGGACATGGCCGAGGCGATCGAGTGGACCAAGCGCTTCCTGAAGGTGCACGAGGAGCACTGGACGGTCACCTGCGAGGTGCGGGAGATCATGGAGGGCTGAGCCCGCTTCCTTGGCTCCACGGCCGCAGCGGTGTCGAATGGGGGGCTGTGACCACCTCACAGCCCTCCCACACCGACGCCCGATCCTCCGTCGAGACCGTCTTCCGCATGGAGTCGCCCCGGATCATCGCCGGCGTCACCCGGGTCGTCCGGGACGTCGGCATCGCCGAGGAGCTCGCACAGGACGCGCTGGTCGCGGCGCTGGAGCAGTGGCCGCGCGACGGTGTCCCCGACAACCCGGGCGCCTGGCTCATGGCCATCGCGCGGCGCAAGGCGGTGGACCTGGTCCGCCGCCGGGAGAACTACGCCCGCAAGCTGACCGAGATCGGCCGGGACCTGTCGGAGACCGCCCCGCCGGAGGAGCCCGCCGACCCCGAGGACATCGACGACGACCTGCTCAGGCTCGTCTTCACCACCTGCCACCCGGTGCTGTCCGCGGAGGCCCGTACCGCCCTCACCCTGCGCCTCCTCGGCGGCCTGACCACCCCCGAGATCGCCCGCGCCTTCCTCGTCCCGGAGGCCACGGTCGCCCAGCGCATCGTGCGCGCCAAACGGACCCTCGCCACGAAGAACATCGCCTTCGAGGTGCCCTACGGCCCCGACCGCGAGGCCCGGCTCGGCTCGGTCCTGGACGTCATCTACCTGATCTTCAACGAGGGTTACGCGGCCACCGCCGGCGACGACTGGCTGCGCCCCTCCCTGTGCGAGGACGCCCTGCGCCTGGCCCGGCTGCTGTCCGCCCTCATGCCCAAGGAGCCCGAAGTGCACGGCCTGGCGGCCCTGTTGGAGTTCCAGGCCTCCCGCACGGCCGCCCGCACCGGGCCGCGCGGCGAGCCGGTGCTCCTCAGGGACCAGAACCGCAGCCGCTGGAACCGCATGCTCATCGCCCGCGGCATCAAGGCCCTGGCCCGCGCCGACGCCACGGCCGCGGGCGCCCCCGGCCCCTACGTCCTGCAGGCCACCATCGCCGCCTGCCACGCGCACGCGTACTCCTACGACGAGACCGACTGGTCGGCCATCGCCACCCTCTACGCCCTGCTCGCCGCGCGCGCACCCTCCCCGGTCGTCGAACTCAACCGCGCGGTCGCCGTCTCGGTGGCCGAGGGCCCCGGCCCGGCCCTGGAGATCGTCGACGCGCTCACCGACGAACCCGCGCTGCTCGACTACCACTTGCTGCCGAGCGTGCGCGGAAACCTCCTCGCCCGCCTCGGACGGACGACCGAGGCGCGGGCCGAGTTCGAGCGGGCGGCCGCGCTGACCCGCAACGAACGGGAGCGGGAGCTGCTGCTGGACCGGGCACGGGAGTGCGGCGAGTGACCGGTTTCGAACGGTTGCGTGATAGTAAATTCGTTCCCCTCGCATCTCGTTCGCGAACCGCGCCTGGAGCCGCTCAGGACGGTCCAGTACCAGTGACGGCCTTCGCGGGGGCGCCGATCAGCATGGTCGGCGCCCCCGCGACCCGGGTCAGGAACACGGTCGCCGAGTGCGGCCCGTGCTGCTTCGGCAGCGCCTTGCGCCGCAGTTCCTCCGGCTCGACGGCCGACCCCCGCTTCTTCACGGTCAGGATCCCGACCCCCCGCTCCCGCAGCAGCGCCTTCAACTTCTTCACGTTGAAGGGGAGTTGATCGGTGATCTCGTAGGCAGTGGCGTACGGGGTCGCGTGCAGGGCGTCCGAGGTCACGTACGCGATGGTGGAGTCGACGAGTCCGCCCTCGACCTCCTGCGCCACCTCGGCGACCAGATGGGCCCGGACGACGGCACCGTCGGGCTCGTACAAGTACCGCCCCACGGGCCGGACTTCGGGATCGGGAAGACCCCGGCCCAGCAGCGTCCGCGGGCCCGGCAGCAGCGTCGCCCGTACGGCGCCCGGTGCTGTGCCGTCGCCGAACCACAGCACCGCCTCCTTCACGTCCCCGCCGTCGGAGATCCACTCCGCCTCGGCCTGCGCGGGAACCGCCTCGTGCGGGATGCCCGGCGCGACCTTCAGCGCCGCGTGCGGGGCCTTGAGGGCCGCCTGCACGGCCCACGACAGGGGCGGCGAGTAGGCCTCCGGATCGAAGATGCGGCCCCGCCCGCCCCGCCTCGCCGGATCCACGAACACGGCGTCGTACGAGTCCGTGCCGACCTCCGTGACGTCCGCCTCCCGTACGTCGATCAGACCGGCGAGTCCCAGCGCGTCCGCGTTCGCCCGCGCGGCCGCCGCCGTCAGCGGGTCCCGGTCCACCGCGAGGACCCGGATCCCGGCCCGGGCCAGCGCGATCGCGTCACCGCCGATCCCGCAGCACAGGTCCGCGACGGAGGTGACGCCCATCGCCTTCAGCCTGAGGGCCCGGTACGCCGCCACGCTCGCCCGTGTCGACTGCTCGACCCCGTTCGGCGTGAAGAACATCCGCTCCGCGTCCTCGGCCCCGAACTTCGCCACCGCCCGCTGCCGCAGCCGGGCCTGGCCGAGCGCCGCGGAGACCAGTTCGGCGGGGTGCTCGCGGCGCAGCCGGGTGGCGACGGCGAGTTCGTCGGCGGGGGCGGTGCCGCGCACGTCGTCGAGGAGGGCACGGCCCTCGGGGGTGAGGAGGGGGGCGAGGTCGTTCACCGGGTCATTGTGGGCCAGTCGGTGGACGGTCCGCTTCCGCGCGGCGGTGTCGGCCCCGGTGCGAGGCCGTGACCTGCGAGGATCCGGCGCCATGGGAACAGTAGGACAAAAATATAAAAATGGTGCGTTGGGGGTGTCGATCCGCGGCGGACTCGTCCTCCTGGCCGTGGCCGCCCTGCTCTCCGGCTGCGGCCGTCCGGCCGGGACCGACGCGCGACCGCGGCACCCCCTCAAGGCACCCCCGGCCCCGGCCCCCGCCGCCGACCTCCAGGCCGACAAGACCCTCATCCGGGCCGCCAGGCTCCGCGCCGAGCAGACCCGGATCGCCGCCGCCAGGCGCTGGGGGCTCAGGAGGGTCCCGCTGGTGGCCCCGCCGGCCCCCGTGACCAAGCCCCGCATCACCACCCGCCACGGTTTCGAGGTCGAAGGTCACGAGGAGAAGGGCCTGCCGCCGGTCTTCACCACGATTCCCACCGAGCAGAAGATCGTCTTCCTCACCCTCGACGACGGCGCCGAGAAGGACCCCGCGTTCCTGCGGATGATGAGCGAGCTGAACATCCCGTACACCGCCTTCCTCAGCGGCTACCTGATCAAGGACGACTACGGCTACTTCCGGAAGATGCGGGACCGGGGGGTCGTGCTCGACAACCACACGCTCCACCACCCCTACCTGCCCGGGCTGTCGTACGCCCGCCAGAAGCGCGAGATCTGCGGGATGCAGGACGTCATCGAGAGGCACTACGGCGAGCGGCCCGCCCTCTTCCGCCCGCCCTACGGCAACTACAACGAGGACACCCTGCGCGCGGCCAGGTCCTGCGGCATCAAGTACGCGCCGATCTGGAACGAGGAGGTCTTCGTCGACCACTGGGAGTACCGCGAGTGGGACCAGCGGATCCACCCCGGCGACATCGTGCTCAGCCACTTCCGGGGCCGGGCGGACTGGAAGGGCACGATGACCGACATGGTCCGCCGCTTCCTGGACAAGGTCACGGCCGAGGGATACGCCGTCGCACGACTCGAGGACTACCTGTGAGACCGCGCATCCTGGTCGCCGCGGGGCTGGCGGCCGTACTCCTCACCGGCTGCGCCCAGTCCGTGGACCCCATCGAACGGCTGGGGAAGAAGGCGGTCCAGCGGGTTGGGTCGTACGGACCGGCGAGGGCGGACGGACGGCCCTACCGCCACTGGGGCCTGCCGGCCCCGCTGCCGGAGCCGCCGCGGACGCCGGCCCGCACGACGGCGCGCCGGGGCGGCCTGCCGCCGGTCGTGCGGCGCGTCGAGACCTCCGACAAGGTCGTCTTCCTCACCTTCGACGACGGCATCGAGAAGGAACCGCGGTTCGTCGAGCTGGTCCGTGAACTGCGGCTGCCGGTCAGCATGTTCCTCACGGACAGCGTCGTCGGCCCCGGTTACGGACACTTCGCGCGCCTCCGGTCGGTCGGCGCGGGCATCCAGAACCACACCCTCGACCACCCCGCCCTGCGCGGTCTTCCGTACACCGGCCAGCGCGCCGAGATCTGCGGCCAGCAGGAGAAGGTGCGGTCCCGCTTCGGCATCCGGCCACGGCTGTTCCGGCCGCCCTACGGCACCTACGACCGCACGACGCTGCGCGCGGCGGCCGACTGCGGGCTCTCGGCGGTGGTGCTGTGGAGCGTGCCGCCGAAGGGGAAGACCCGGGGGCTGAGGGCGGGCGACATCGTGTCGGTGACGTCAGGGGGGACGACGGGCCCGACCCTGACGGAACGGACGACGGCCGTACTGCGGGAGGTGGAGCGGCGGGGCCTGACGGTGGGGCGCCTGGAGGACTACCTGTAGGTGGATTCAGCCCGTCCGGCGTTCGAGGACGAGGCCCTCCGGGCCGAAGCGGGGGTCTGGGGGCCGGCCCCCAGGACGGCCACCCCCACCCACCCGCACCCGAATTCCGCCCGGCCCGCGCGGCGAATTAGCAGTCCGCTTGACCGAGTGCTAATCGCGGTCATAGTCTCGGCTCTGGCACTCCCCCCTGGAGAGTGCCAACACAGCGACGGGCAGGTCCGGCACCCGCGACGACGGATCCACCTGGTCGCCACCTCAGACAGTCAACCCCGTGATCTCCGAAGGGGGAGGTCGGATCGTGACGACCACCAGCTCCAAGGTTGCCATCAAGCCGCTCGAGGACCGCATTGTGGTCCAGCCGCTCGACGCCGAGCAGACCACCGCCTCTGGCCTGGTCATCCCGGACACTGCCAAGGAGAAGCCCCAGGAGGGCGTCGTCCTGGCCGTGGGCCCGGGCCGCTTCGAGAACGGCGAGCGTCTTCCGCTCGACGTGCAGACCGGCGACATCGTGCTGTACAGCAAGTACGGCGGCACCGAGGTGAAGTACAACGGCGAGGAGTACCTCGTCCTCTCGGCCCGCGACGTGCTCGCGATCATCGAGAAGTAATTCACCCCAGCATTTCTCTGAGCTGCGCCCCTGGCCCCCGCGATCACCAACAAGCCGGGCGCCCGGGGCGCAGTCTCTTTTCACCTAGATTTCCGAGAGGGCTCACGCTCCCATGGCGAAGATCCTGAAGTTCGACGAGGACGCCCGTCGCGCCCTCGAGCGCGGCGTCAACAAGCTTGCCGACACGGTCAAGGTGACGATCGGCCCCAAGGGCCGCAACGTCGTCATCGACAAGAAGTTCGGCGCTCCCACCATCACCAACGACGGCGTCACGATCGCCCGCGAGGTCGAGATCGAGGACCCGTACGAGAACCTCGGTGCCCAGCTGGTGAAGGAGGTGGCGACCAAGACCAACGACATCGCGGGTGACGGCACCACCACCGCCACCGTGCTCGCCCAGGCGCTCGTGCGCGAGGGCCTGAAGAACGTCGCCGCGGGTGCCTCCCCGGCGCTGCTGAAGAAGGGCATCGACGCGGCCGTGGCCGCGGTCTCCGAGGAGCTCCTCGCGACCGCCCGCCCGATCGACGAGAAGTCCGACATCGCTGCCGTCGCCGGTCTGTCCGCCCAGGACAGCCAGGTCGGCGAGCTCATCGCCGAGGCGATGGACAAGGTCGGCAAGGACGGTGTCATCACCGTCGAGGAGTCCAACACCTTCGGTCTGGAGCTGGACTTCACCGAGGGCATGGCCTTCGACAAGGGCTACCTGTCGCCGTACATGGTCTCCGACCAGGAGCGTATGGAGGCCGTCCTCGACGACCCGTACATCCTGATCAACCAGGGCAAGATCTCCTCGATCCAGGACCTGCTGCCGCTGCTGGAGAAGGTCATCCAGGCGGGCGCCTCCAGGCCGCTGCTGATCATCGCCGAGGACGTCGAGGGCGAGGCCCTGTCGACCCTGGTCGTCAACAAGATCCGCGGCACGTTCAACGCGGTCGCCGTCAAGGCCCCCGGCTTCGGCGACCGGCGCAAGGCGATGCTGCAGGACATCGCGACGCTGACCGGCGCCGAGGTCATCTCCGAGGAGGTCGGCCTCAAGCTCGACCAGGTCGGCCTCGAGGTGCTGGGCTCCGCCCGCCGCGTCACCGTCACCAAGGACGACACCACGATCGTCGACGGCGCCGGCGACCCCGCCGCCGTCCAGGGCCGCGTGGCCCAGATCAAGGCCGAGATCGAGAACACCGACTCCGACTGGGACCGCGAGAAGCTCCAGGAGCGCCTCGCGAAGCTGGCCGGCGGCGTGTGCGTGATCAAGGTCGGCGCCGCCACCGAGGTGGAGCTGAAGGAGAAGAAGCACCGTCTGGAGGACGCCATCTCCGCGACCCGCGCCGCGGTCGAGGAGGGCATCGTCTCCGGTGGTGGCTCCGCTCTGGTCCACGCCGCCAAGGTGCTCGAGGGCGGCCTCGGCAAGACCGGCGACGAGGCCACCGGTGTCGCCGTCGTCCGCAAGGCCGTCGTCGAGCCGCTGCGCTGGATCGCCGAGAACGCCGGCCTGGAGGGCTACGTCATCACCTCCAAGGTCGCCGAGCTCGACAAGGGCCAGGGCTTCAACGCCGCGACCGGCGAGTACGGCGACCTGGTCAAGGCCGGCGTCATCGACCCGGTCAAGGTCACCCGCTCCGCCCTGGAGAACGCCGCCTCCATCGCCTCCCTCCTGCTCACGACCGAGACCCTGGTCGTCGAGAAGAAGGAAGAGGAGGAGCCGGCCGCCGGTGGTCACGGCCACGGCCACTCGCACTGAGCCCAGCGCTCGCAAGGAGGCCCCCGTTCCCTCAGAGGGAACGGGGGCTTTCCCCTTCGCGGGTCACAGGGTTCGGGCCGTCATTGTCCGAGTACCCCCAGCTGTTCCATCAGCCCGGCCCGGTCGTACTGCCACCAGCCCTCGCAGATCAACCCGTCCCGGAACCGGTGCCAGGTGATGCCGGTCATGGTGACGTTCTGGCCGGTGGCCGGGATCCCGAGGAAATCGCCCTTGTGCCGGCCGGCCAAGGTCCATCGGGTGCACACCCGGTCGTCCTGGGCGATCTGGTCCTCGACCCGGAAGGCGAGGTCGAAGGCCTGTCGCCACCCGGCATACACCTGGCGCGAACCCTCCAGGTCCACATCGCCGGGGTTGGCCGGGTCATGCTCCAGGTAGTCGTCGGAGAACCCTTCGAACACGGCGTCCGTCTCGGCCCGCCCGGCCCGCTCGAAGAACTGCCGTGACGTCGCCGGGTTGAGCTGCTCGTCCCGCACCACGTCCAGATCCGTGAAGGTCGGCATCCCGTCGCACAGCGCGACCATCCCCTGGAAGATCTGTTCGGTCTCCGGCAGCCCGGAATTCCGCATCGCCTCCTCGTACGACGGGAACTCCACGATCTCGACGAAGTGCGAGGTGTCGGACCGGTCCTTGCCGACCACCGCGTGCGTCGCGGTCCGCTTCCCCTTGGTCTGCTCCACCCACGTGTCCATCAGCCGGTCCATCTCGTCGAAACGGCTGGTCCTGCAGTCGATGAGCTGTACGAACGTCATACGCGATCACCTCCGGCCCCCCTGGGTCCGGTTCGAACAGCACCATTGTCCGCCTTTTCGGGCCCTACTGCGGCCCGTACTTGCGCCCCGTCCTCGACGTGACCCCGCCCAGCAACCCCCGGGGCGCCACCTTCACCAACGCCATCAGGGCCTTGTAACGCGGGTCCGGGATCGACAGGGTCTTGCCGTGGGCCAGGTCGCCGAGGGCCGCGGCGACCAGCTTGTCCGCGTCGAGCCACATCCAGCCGGGGATGTTGTCCGTGCCCATCCCGGCCCGCTGGTGGAACTCGGTCCGCACGAACCCCGGGCACAGGGCCATCAACCGGACCCCGCTGCCCGCCAGATCCTTCGCCGCGCCCTGCGTGAACTGCACGACCCACGCCTTCGAGGCGCCGTACGTCCCGCGCGGCACGAACGCGGCCACCGAGGCGACGTTCACGACACCCCCGCGCCCCCGCTCCCGCATCGCCTCCGACGCCGCCGACGTCAGTCGCAGCACCGCCTCGCAGTGCACCTTGAGCATCTTCAGCTCGTCGGCCATGGAGACGTCGAGGTAGCGGCCCTTGTTGCCGAAGCCGGCGTTGTTGACGAGGAGGTCGACGGGGGACCTGCGGTCGGACAGGCGGGCTGCGACCGCCTCGATGCCGGGGTCCGTGGCGAGGTCGGCGGTGAGGACCTCGGCCTCGATGCCATGGCGGTCGTGGAGTTCGGTCGCCTGGTCCTGGAGCCGCTTGGTGTCGCGCGCCACCAGCACCAGGTTGTGCCCGTCAGCCGCCAGCCGTCGTGCGAACGCGGCACCGATGCCCGCGGTCGATCCCGTAATCAATGCCGTTGTCATGGCGCAAGGTTAATGACCGGGACCGGCAGCGTCCGCCAGGCGAGGGCCCGTCAGGCGCCGTACTTCTCCACGTACTCCAGCGCCCATTTCCGCACCTCCGGATGGAGCGCCTCGCCCGCCGCCAACAGCCTTGGCTGGAGCGGCCGTTCGGTGGTCATCGCCCGGAACGCCAGGGCGACCGTCACGTCGTGGTCCGGCCGGTGCACGATCTCCACCGGGTCCCCGGTACGGATCTCGCCCGGCTGGATCACCCGCAGATACGCGCCCGGCGCGCCCCTCTGCGTGAACCGCTTCACCCAGCGCGGCTCGCCCATGTGGCCCTGGAAGGTGCCGCAGGGAATCCGCGCGCTGGTGACCTCCAGCACCACCTCGGGCCCGATCCGCCAGCGCTCGCCGATCCGCGCGCCGGAGACGTCGACGCCGTGGGTGGTGAGGTTCTCGCCGAACGCGCCGTTGGCGAGCGAGCGGCCCAGCTCGCCCTCCCACGCGTCCAGGTCCTCGCGCGCCATCGCGTACACCGCCTGGTCGTCGCCGCCGTGGTGCTGCCTCTTGCACACCGCGTCCCCGGCGAGCGCGCTCCCGCCGATGCCCTTGGGGCCGGGCGCGGCCACCCGCACCGGCCCGTCGACCGGCCGCTTGTCGATACCGGTGACGCCCTCCGGATTGTCCGTGTACGGAACGGCCTTCTCGCGGCCCATGTTCACCGACAGCAGCTTCATGTCCGGCACGGTAGGGGAGAGGAACCCAAAGGTGCCATGCATTATTCGCCGCTATGTCAAAGCAGGGCTTATCCTCGAATGGTGATCGAGGCCCGACATCTCCGTGTCCTGCGCGCCGTCGCCGCCACCGGCTCCTTCTCCGCCGCGGGCCGCGAACTGGGCTGCACCCAGCCCGCCGTCAGCCAGCAGATGAAGGCTCTGGAGGCGTCGGTGGGCACGCCGTTGCTCATCCGCACCGGTCGCGAGATGCGGCTGACCGAGGCGGGCCAGGCCCTGGTGCGGCACGCCGCAGGCATCCTGGCGGGCCTCACGGCGGCCGAGGAGGAGGTCGCCGCCATCGCCGGGCTGCGGGCCGGGCGGGTCCGGCTCGTCTCCTTCCCCAGCGGCAGCTCCACCCTCGTGCCCACCGCCCTCGCCGCCCTGCGTGCCGCCCACCCCGGCACCCGGGTCTTCCTGGAGGAGGCCGAACCCCCGCAGTCCGTCGGCCTGCTGAGGGAGGGTGACTGCGACATCGCGCTCGCCTTCCGCTACGAGGGGGCCGCCGGCGGCGACGAGTGGGACGACCTCGTCGTACGGCCCCTGCTGACCGACCGGCTCGTGGCCCTCGTACCGGAGCGGCACCGGCTCGCGCGCGCGGGGTCCGTGGCCATCGGGGAGCTCGCCGGGGAGTCGTGGATCGCCGGATGCCCGCGCTGCCGCGGCCAGTTGGTCGAGGTGTGCGAGAGCGCCGGCTTCACGCCCCGCATCGACTTCGCGACCGACGACTACCCGGCGGTGGTCGGCCTGGTGGGCGCCGGCCTCGGCGTCGCCGTCCTGCCCCAGCTGGCCGTCGAGTCCGTACGGCCGAGGGGTGTACGCACGGTGACGCTTGAGCCGGCGGTCCGGCGGGAGATCGTCGCGCTCACGCTGCCCGACCTGGCGCAGGTGCCCGCGGTGTCGGCGACGCTGGAGCAGCTGGCGCGCGCGGCCGACCGCTAGGCCGCCGGACGGAGAGCCGCCGGACAGAAAGAAGGGCACGCGTGCGTGCCCTTCATGGAGAAACGTTCCTTCAGTTGTTCGATGCGCCGCTCCCGACGGATGACGCCGACACCAGCCGGTGCCGGGCCCGCCCCATGAGCTCCTCGCGCTCGTCCTCGGTCAGCCCGCCCCACACGCCGTACGGCTCTCTCACCGCCAGCGCGTGCGCCGCACACTGTGCGCGCACCGGGCATCTCATGCAGACCTCCTTGGCCGAGTTCTCGCGAGCACTCCGGGCCGCACCGCGCTCGCCCTCCGGATGGAAGAAGAGCGAGCTGTCCACCCCGCGACAGGCGGCCAGGAGCTGCCAGTCCCACAGGTCCGCGTTCGGTCCGGGAAGGCGGGAGAAATCTGCCATTGCGTGACCCCTTGCAGCCGTTCTGGGCGGATACGGTGTCCACGACCGTACATCTACGATCTAAGGAGATGAAAATATGACTCATTGCGAATCTAGCCTCAGACACCAGGGAATGGGAAGAAAAGGGTCTGAATGGGGCATGGGTTGTGATGAAACGTTGCGGGTCCGTCGCGCATGTCTGCACCGTGTCCGCACCCTCACGTAGAGTGCCGAAGACAGTGCGCAGCCCCGTAACTCTTTCGGGTGACCGTCGTTGAGAGTGCGGAGGCGGTTGAAACAACAAGTGCTCGGGCAGGCGTCCGAGACGGTCGACCGCACAGGTGACGATTTCGTACCAGCCTGGAGGCTCAAGGTGACGTGCATCAGCTGCGGAGGGCGGCCATGACATCCGTCCTCGTCTGCGACGACTCCCCGCTTGCCCGAGAGGCGCTCCGCCGCGCGGTCGCGACCGTGCCCGGCGTCGAGCGCGTGACGACCGCGGCCAACGGCGAGGAAGTCCTCCGCCGCTGGGGCGCGGACCGTTCGGACCTGATTCTGATGGACGTACGCATGCCCGGTCTGGGCGGCGTCGAGACCGTACGGCGGCTGCTGTCCGCGGACCCCGGTGCGCGCATCATCATGCTCACGGTCGCGGAGGACCTCGACGGGGTCGCTCTCGCGGTCGCCGCCGGTGCGCGCGGCTACCTCCACAAGGACGCCTCGCGCGCGGAGTTGCGCGCCACGGTGACGCAGGCGCTCGCCGACCCGACCTGGCGGCTCGCCCCGCGCCGGCTGCGGTCGGCGGAGATGGGCGCGGCGCCGACGCTCACCGCGCGTGAGATCCAGGTGCTCGAAGGGATGAGTCACGGGCGGTCCAACGCGGAGATCGGGCGCGAGCTGTTCCTGTCCGAGGACACCGTGAAGACGCATGCGCGGCGGCTGTTCAAGAAGCTCGGCGCCTCGGACCGGGCGCACGCCGTGGCGCTCGGGTTCCGGTGGGGCCTGGTTCGCTAGGAACGCGGCCGGAGCGGTCGTCGTATGGGTGCGGGCCCGTTGTGGCTGGTCGCGCCCAGCGGCGGGAGCCGCAGATCGGTGCCGCCCCGCGCCCCTGACGGGGCGCGGTCGAGCGGCCCCTTGGATGCCCCGCTGCTTGTTTCGCGGCGGATGCCGCATCCTTGGAGATGTGGAGTCTCTCGGGGACGAGTCGGTCGAGCGGAAGGGGAGGGCGCAGGGTATGAGTTCCGGCGCACCTGCTCATAACGCTTCGGTGCACAACAACCAGCGCGATGCCACGGATCCAACGACGCCAGGGCACCATGGACCGATGCGTGACGACGAGGCGGCTCATCCCCATGGGGCGATCGGTGCGCTCGTCCACAGTGCCGTGGAAGGGGACGAGCAGGCCACGCACGACCTGCTCGCCCATGTCCACCCGCTGGCCCTGCGCTACTGCCGCACCCGGCTGTCCCGTCTTCCGGGCGACGCGCGGCACTTCGTGGAGGACCTCGCGCAGGAGGTCTGCGTAGCCGTCCTCCTCGCCCTGCCGCGCTACCGCGACACCGGGCGCCCGTTCGAGGCGTTCGTCTTCGCCATCGCCGCGCACAAGGTCGCCGACCTGCAGCGCGCCGCGATGCGCCACCCCGGTTCCACCGCAGTCCCCTCGGACGAGATGCCCGAGCGGCCGGACGACTCGCTCGGCCCCGAGGAGCGGGCGCTGCTCAGCAGCGACGCCGAATGGGCCAAGAAACTCCTGGCCAACCTCCCCGAGAACCAGCGCGAGCTGCTCCTGCTGCGCATCGCCGTGGGGTTGACGGCGGAGGAGACGGGTCAGATGTTGGGAATGTCACCCGGTGCGGTCCGTGTGGCTCAGCACCGGGCGCTGAGCAGGCTGCGAGCGCTGGCCGAGCAGTAGGGCGCGCTTCTGAACGGGCGGTGCGCCGCTTCCGTACGAACATACGAAGCCCGGAGCGGGTCGGAACCGTGTGATCCGCGGAATCCGTGGAATTTGCCACCCTTGCTTCCCGTTAGCATGGACATCCGCACCGATCAAGGCCATTTGGGGAAGGTGTCATGACTGCAAACGTCGACGGAGTGCCCGGTAAATTCGCGACGCTCGGGCTCACCTACGACGACGTGCTGCTGCTGCCGGGAGCGTCCGAGGTGCTCCCCAACGCGGTCGACACCTCGTCCCGCATCTCCCGCAACGTCCGGGTCAACATCCCGCTGCTCTCGGCCGCCATGGACAAGGTGACTGAGTCCCGGATGGCCATCGCCATGGCCCGCCTCGGCGGCGTCGGTGTGCTGCACCGCAACCTCTCCGTCGAGGACCAGGTCAACCAGGTCGACCTGGTGAAGCGGTCCGAGTCCGGCATGGTCACCGACCCGATCACCGTGCACCCGGAGGCGACCCTCGCCGAGGCCGACGCGCTGTGCGCCAAGTTCCGCATCAGCGGCGTCCCGGTCACCGACCCGGCCGGCAAGCTCCTCGGCATCGTCACCAACCGTGACATGGCCTTCGAGTCGGACCGCAGCCGCCAGGTGCGCGAGGTCATGACGCCGATGCCGCTGGTCACCGGCAAGGTCGGCATCTCCGGCGTCGAGGCCATGGACCTGCTGCGCAAGCACAAGATCGAGAAGCTTCCGCTGGTCGACGACGCGGGTGTCCTCAAGGGCCTCATCACGGTCAAGGACTTCGTCAAGGCGGAGAAGTACCCCAACGCCGCCAAGGACGCCGAGGGCCGGCTGCTCGTCGGTGCGGCCGTCGGAGCCAGCCCCGAGGCGCTGGAGCGCGCCCAGGCCCTCGCCGCGGCCGGTGTGGACTTCCTGGTCGTCGACACCTCGCACGGCCACAACAGCAACGCCCTGAGCTGGATGGCGAAGATCAAGTCGAGCGTCGACGTCGACGTGATCGGCGGCAACGTCGCCACCCGCGACGGCGCCCAGGCGCTCATCGACGCCGGTGTCGACGGCATCAAGGTCGGTGTCGGACCGGGCTCGATCTGCACCACCCGCGTGGTCGCCGGCATCGGCGTCCCGCAGGTCACCGCCATCTACGAGGCCTCCCTCGCCGCCCGCCCCGCGGGCATCCCGCTGATCGGCGACGGCGGCCTGCAGTACTCCGGCGACATCGGCAAGGCGCTCGCCGCCGGCGCCGACACCGTGATGCTGGGCTCGCTGCTCGCGGGCTGCGAGGAGTCGCCCGGCGAGCTGCAGTTCATCAACGGCAAGCAGTTCAAGTCGTACCGCGGCATGGGCTCGCTCGGTGCCATGCAGTCCCGCGGCCAGGGCAGGTCGTACTCCAAGGACCGCTACTTCCAGGCCGAGGTCTCCGCGGACGACAAGCTCGTGCCGGAGGGCATCGAGGGCCAGGTGCCCTACCGCGGCCCGCTGTCCAGCGTCCTGCACCAGCTTGTCGGCGGGCTGCGCCAGACCATGGGCTACGTGGGCGCGGCCACCATCGACGAGATGGAGTCCAAGGGCCGCTTCGTGCGGATCACCTCGGCGGGTCTGAAGGAGTCGCACCCGCACGACATCCAGATGACGGTCGAGGCGCCGAACTACAGCCGTAAGTAGGTATCTGCGCGGCGGGGCGGCTCCGGGAGCATCCGGGGCCGCCCTTGTCGTACCCGTCGGGGATACTGGAAGGCGCTGCAACGCATCAGGGAAAGGCCACACATCGTGACTGAGATCGAGATCGGGCGCGGCAAGCGCGGCCGCCGGGCGTACGCCTTCGACGACATCGCCGTCGTCCCCAGCCGTCGTACGCGCGACCCGAAGGAGGTCTCGATCGCCTGGCAGATCGACGCCTACCGCTTCGAGCTGCCGTTCCTGGCCGCCCCCATGGACTCGGTCGTCTCCCCGGCCACCGCGATCCGCATCGGCGAGCTCGGCGGTCTGGGCGTGCTGAACCTCGAGGGCCTGTGGACGCGGTACGAGGACCCGCAGCCGCTGCTCGACGAGATCGTCGGGCTCGACCTGGACGCCGCGACCCGCCGCCTCCAGGAGATCTACGCGGCTCCCATCAAGGAGGAGCTGATCGGGCAGCGCATCAAGGAGGTGCGCGACTCGGGCGTGGTGACGGCCGCCGCGCTCTCCCCGCAGCGCACGGCCCAGTTCTCCAAGGCCGTCGTGGACGCGGGCGTGGACATCTTCGTCATCCGCGGTACGACGGTCTCGGCGGAGCACGTGTCCGGTTCGCACGAGCCACTGAACCTGAAGCAGTTCATCTACGAGCTCGACGTCCCGGTGATCGTCGGCGGCTGCGCGACCTACACGGCGGCCCTGCACCTGATGCGCACCGGCGCGGCGGGCGTCCTGGTCGGCTTCGGCGGCGGCGCGGCGCACACCACGCGCAACGTGCTGGGCATCCAGGTCCCGATGGCCACCGCGGTGGCCGACGTGGCCGCCGCCCGCCGGGACTACATGGACGAGTCCGGCGGCCGGTACGTGCACGTGATCGCGGACGGCGGTGTCGGCTGGTCCGGCGACCTGCCCAAGGCGATCGCGTGCGGCGCCGACGCCGTGATGATGGGCTCCCCGCTGGCCCGTGCCACGGACGCGCCCGGTCGCGGCCACCACTGGGGCATGGAGGCCGTCAACGAGGAGCTGCCCCGCGGCAAGAAGGTCGACCTCGGCACCGTCGGCACGATCGAGGAGGTCCTGGCGGGCCCGTCGCACATCCCGGACGGCTCGATGAACTTCTTCGGCGCGCTGCGGCGGGCGATGGCCACGACCGGCTACAGCGAGCTCAAGGAGTTCCAGCGCGTCGAGGTCACGGTGGCGGACTCGCAGCACAAGCGGTAGGGCTTACGGCGGGAAGGGGGCCGGTCACCTGGTGGTGACCGGCCCCCTTTCGTGTGCCCTGGGCCTTGTGAGGCGGGCAGCGCGTGGCGTGGTGCGGGGGCGCGCGGTTGCGTTCGGCGTGAAAACGGGCTGGTCAGCCGGGCCAAGGGCGATAACGTCCGTGTCGGCGCCCCAGGTTCCTGGAGCGCCCCCTTCCAAGGATTTGGTTCCGGACCCCGCTCCTCGGGGCCCGGCCCGTTTTCCAACGGACCGTCCACCGGGCTACTGGGCGGTGTGGTGGAAGGGGGCGTCCGTGGGACGTCACCGCAAGCCCACTCGCTGGGACCGACTCCGTCTGCGGATGGTGAAGTGCCGGAGGAGGTGGATCTTGCGGATTTTCGGATGGTGAGCGGCCGCCCCCAAGGAAGCTAGGGGCGGACACTCCGTGAACCATCAGGAGCTTGCCGCAGTGGCCACTGCGGTGGGCTCCACCTTGTTGGTGGGCCGGTGAGCGGCCGCCCCCACGAGAACTAGGGGCGGACACTCCGTGAACCATCAGGAGCCTGCCGCAGTGACCTCTGCGGCCGACCCCACCTGTCTCCGTAAGGTACCCGCGCCGTGCCCCGCATGCCACCGGCTCCGGAGCCGGGTCCATCCGCGCGCCCCCCTTCACAACCGATGCGCCGCCCCCGTAGGCGTGGCCCCCCGTGTGTCCAGCAGCAGCTGGGCCTTCACCGACAGGCCTTGCAGGTCGTACGTCCGGTGCTGCTGGAGCAGGATTGTCAGGTCCGCGTCGGCTGCCGCCTCGTAGAGGGAGTCCGCGCGCGGGACCGGGCGGTCCAGGACGCTCCAGGACGGGATGTGGGGGTCGTGGTAGCTGACGGAGGCGCCGAGTTCCATCAGGCGTACGGCGAGCTCGTGGGCGGGGGTGCCCTGCTGGTCGGCGAGGTCGGGCTTGTAGGTGACGCCGAGCAGGAGGATGCGGGCGCCGCGCGCGGACTTGCCGTGCTCGTTGAGGAGGGCCGCGGCGCGCTGGACGACGTAACGCGGCATCTGGTCGTTGACCTGCCGGGCGAGTTCGACCATGCGCAGGGAGCGGCCGCCGCTGGTGAGGTCCCGGGCGACCGCGTGGCCGCCGACGCCGGGGCCGGGGCGGAAGGCCTGGAAGCCGAAGGGCTTGGTCTCCGCGCAGCGGATGACGTCCCAGAGGTCGACGCCGAGGTCGTGGCAGAGGACGGCCATCTCGTTGACGAGGGCGATGTTGACGTGGCGGAAGTTGGTCTCCAGGAGCTGGACCGTCTCCGCCTCGCGCGGGCCACGCGCGCGTACCACCTTGTCGGTCAGGCGCGAGTAGAAGGCGGCGGCCGACTCCGTGCACGCGGGCGTCAGGCCGCCGATCACCTTGGGGGTGGTGGCGGGCGTGAAGTCGCGGTTGCCGGGGTCGACACGGGTGGGCGAGTAGGCGAGGTGGAAGTCGCGGCCCGCGCGCAGGCCCGAGCCCTTTTCGAGGAGCGGGCACAGGAACTCCTCGGTGGTGCCCGGCGGGACGGGGGACTCCAGGATGACGGTGGTGTGCGGACGCAGGTGTGTGCTCAGCGTGCGGGCGGCCGCCTCCACCTGGCTCAGGTCAAGGCCGCCGTCCGGGCCCGCCGGGGTCGGCGCGCAGATGACCGCCGTCCGCACGCGGCCGAGTTCGGCCGGGCCCGCGGCCGTCCGGAAGCCCCCCGAGAGCATCCGGCGCAGTTCGGCGGGGCTGAGGGAGCCGGCCTCGGGGCCGGTGCGGTAGCCGAGGGTGGAGATGCCGGCGGCGACAGCGGCCTGGGCCAGGGGCAGTCCGTAGGGACCGAGTCCGATCACGGCGAGATCTGCGGGCATGGCGTGGGCCGTCCTTCCCAGTAACCGAAGCGGGACAGGTGCGCAAGCCCTGTGGACTGGACGAGCGAGCGCAATGTCAGACTAGGAGTAAATATGACCGATATACGGGATTGATTCCGTGTGTCTTCCTGTGGGGTTGTGAGCTTTGGCCTACGCGGCGGTGAAAGTTATCCACAGGCTGAGGGCGACTGGTGGCTGAAGTCGGGCAAGCCGGTCAGGATTGGGCATGGGGGATACGGAGCGGGCCACTCCTCAAGGACGATCCGGCCCGCGACGGCGACCGGTGCGACCGACAGCTGGAGGCAGCAGTGGTGAGGACAGCGACACTGGGGCCGGCGCAGCGCGCCGAGTCACTCGCAGCAATGGCCGAGCGTGAACTGGACATCCTGGTGGTGGGAGGCGGCGTGGTCGGTGCGGGTACCGCGCTCGACGCGGTCACCCGGGGCCTGTCCGTGGGGCTTGTCGAGGCGCGTGACTGGGCCTCGGGCACCTCCAGCCGCTCCAGCAAGCTGATCCACGGCGGCCTGCGCTATCTGGAGATGCTCGACTTCGCCCTCGTGCGCGAGGCGTTGAAGGAGCGCGGACTGCTCCTCGAGCGGCTCGCCCCCCATCTCGTGAAGCCCGTGGCCTTCCTGTACCCCTTGCAGCACAAGGGCTGGGAGCGGTGGTACGCCGGTTCGGGCGTCGCGCTCTACGACGCCATGTCGATGGCCCGGGGGCATGGCCGGGGTCTGCCCAGGCACCGGCACCTGAGCCACCGTCACGCCCTGCGTGTCGCGCCCGCCTTGCGGAAGGACGCCCTGGTCGGGGCGCTGCAGTACTACGACGCCCAGGTGGACGACGCCCGCTTCGTGGCCGCCCTCGTGCGCACGGCGACCGCCTACGGCGCGAAGACCGCCAACCGCGCGCGGGTGACCGGGTTCCTGCGGGAGGGCGAGCGGGTGGTCGGGGCCCGGGTGCAGGACGTCGAGGCGGGCGGGGAGTACGAGATCCGCGCCAAGCAGGTGGTCAACGCGACCGGGGTGTGGACCGACGACACCCAGGCGATGGTCGGCGAGCGGGGACAGTTCCACGTCCGCGCCTCCAAGGGCATCCACCTCGTCGTGCCCAAGGACCGCATCCACTCCTCGACCGGGCTGATCCTGCGCACCGAGAAGTCCGTACTGTTCGTCATCCCCTGGGGCCGGCACTGGATCATCGGCACCACCGACACCGACTGGGACCTCGACAAGGCCCACCCGGCCGCCTCCAGCGCGGACATCGACTACCTGCTGGAGCACGTGAACTCGGTGCTCGCGGTGCCCCTGACCCGGGACGACGTCCAGGGCGTGTACGCGGGTTTGCGGCCCCTGCTCGCCGGTGAGTCGGACGCCACCAGCAAGCTCTCGCGCGAGCACACCGTGGCGCATCCGGTACCGGGGCTCGTCGTGGTGGCGGGCGGCAAGTACACGACCTACCGGGTGATGGCCAAGGACGCCGTCGACGAGGCGGTGCACGGCCTCGACAGCCGGGTCGCCGAATGCGTCACGGAGGACGTGCCGCTGCTGGGTGCCGAGGGCTACCGGGCGCTGTGGAACGCGCGGGCGCGCATCGCGGCGCGCACCGGGCTTCATGTCGTCCGGGTCGAACATCTGCTGAATCGGTACGGCAGCCTCGCGGAGGAGGTCCTCGACCTCATCGCCTCGGACGCCACCCTGGGCGAGCCGCTGCAGGCCGCCGACGACTATCTGCGCGCCGAGGTCGTCTACGCCGCCTCGCACGAGGGCGCGCGGCATCTGGACGACGTGCTGACCCGGCGCACCCGTATCTCCATCGAGACCTTCGACCGCGGGGTGCGCTCCGCCCGCGAGGCCGCCGAGCTGATGGCGCCGGTGCTGGGCTGGGACAAGGACCAGATCGAGCGCGAGGTCGAGCACTACGAGAAGCGGGTGGAGGCGGAGCGGGAGTCGCAGCGGCAGCCGGACGACCTGACCGCGGACGCGGCGCGGTTGGGGGCGCCGGACATCGCGCCGTTGTAGCTCACTCGCAGCGGGGTCGGCCTGCACCGCAGGGGGGGTCGGCCCGCATCACTCGAACGAGTGTCGTGAGCCGGGATCTTCGTTCGGAACCCGGTCGTTCTACGAGGTGCGGGGGCAGAACTCGGCGGCGAGCAGGGCCGGTTCGAGGTCGGGGTCCGCCATCGACGTCGTGTTCACGCGGAAGGTGAGGACGCGACGGCCGCCGACCGTGGCTGCGGTGCGCACGTAGCTGCCGGTGATGCGGCCGTTGTGCCCCCACACCGTCGTGCCGCACGGCAGCTTCACCGGGAACAGCCCCATGCCGTACAGGCCGTGTGCCGTGCGGGTGTCCGTCATCTCGTGCAGCCAGTACGGGGACAGCAGCCGGCCGCCGAGCAGTGCCGCGTAGAAGCGGTCCAGGTCGGCGAGGGTGCTCACCAGCTCGCCCGCGGCTCCGGCCACCCGCGGGTCGAGCGCGGTGATGTCGGACCCGTCGGCGGCGTAGGCACGGCCGTGCGGGGAGGGGAGAGAGGTACGCGAACCGGGAAAGGAGGTGCCCGTCAGACGCAGCGGGGCGATGATCCGCCGCTCGGCCTCGGTGGCGTAGGACTCGCCGGTGACCTGCTGGATCACCAGGCCGAGCAGGACGTAGTTGGTGTTCGAGTAGGAGTAGCGGCCGCGGTCGGCCGGAGAGTGGGTGAGGGCGACACGGACGGCTTGAACGGGAGTGAGGGGGACCAGGCCCAGGGTGTCCGTGGTGAAGTCGTGCAGGCCGCTGGTGTGGGTGAGCAGGGCGCGCAGGGTCAGCGCGCGGCCGTCGTTGCCCGCTCCGCGCACCAGGCCGGGCAGGTGCTGTTCCACCGTGTCGGACAGCTTCAGCCGGTGTTCCGCGGCCAGTTGGAGGACGACCGTCGCGATGAAGGTCTTGGTGATGCTGCCGGCGCGGAAGTGGTCGGCGCGGGCGATTCCCGGGCCCGCCGCTGCGTAACGGGTGCCGCTCTGCTCCTCGGCCAGGAGTGCCGCGGCGGGAGCGCCGCCGTGGGCCACCAGCCGCGGGAGCAGTGCGTCCGGAGTTCGGGCCGAGGGGGCCGGGGAGGCGGCCGGGGCCAGGGCGAGCAGCACCAGGGCGGCCGGGACGGCCAGTAGTGCCCGAAGTGGCGGCATCGCGGATCCTCCCTTGCCGGAGGCCATCATGCAGGGTCGCGGAGCGGAATGGGCACCCGGTTCTTGAGGGGGTGCGCGGGGTGGTCCCGGAGGCGGGGCGCGGGCGGGTGCGAGGGGCTGTCGGGGGCTGTGTGCGGAAGGGGGCGGAGGGCGGCCGGTGCCCGCGGGGGGTGAGGGATCTGTAAGCGGGTGGGAACTGTGCGTGGAGAGGGGACTTGGGCCGACGGGACCTGTGTGCCGACATCGCCGGGCCGTGCCGCGGGCGAGGCGGACTCAGGGGCACCCGGGGCGTCGGGCACTTGTCGGGTGAGGGACAATGGAGGCTCTGTCAGGGCGGGTTCATGAGGGGACGCATGTCGGACGCGGAGCGGGCGGGAGCATCCCGGCAGAACGAGAACGAGCGTCTCCTCGCCGGGCGGTACCGGCTGGGAGGAGTGCTCGGCCGCGGAGGCATGGGCACGGTGTGGCGCGCCGAGGACGAGACCCTTGGCAGGACGGTGGCCGTCAAGGAACTCCGGTTCCCGTCCAGCATCGACGAGGACGAGAAGCGCCGGCTGATCACGCGCACCCTGCGTGAGGCCAAGGCGATCGCGCGGATCCGCAACACCAGCGCGGTGACCGTGTACGACGTGGTCGACGAGGACGACCGGCCGTGGATCGTGATGGAGCTCGTCGAGGGCAAGTCGCTCGCCGAGGTCATCCGGGAGGACGGGCTGCTGGAGCCCAAGCGCGCGGCGGAGGTGGGCCTCGCGATCCTCGACGTGCTCAGGTCCGCGCACCGCGAGGGCATCCTGCACCGGGACGTGAAGCCGTCCAACGTGCTGATCTCCGAGGACGGCCGGGTCGTGCTCACCGACTTCGGCATCGCCCAGGTCGAGGGCGACCCCTCGATCACCTCCACCGGCATGCTCGTCGGCGCGCCCTCCTACATCTCCCCGGAGCGGGCGCGTGGGCACAAGCCGGGCCCCGCGGCCGACATGTGGTCGCTCGGCGGGCTGCTGTACGCGGCGGTCGAGGGCGCCCCGCCGTACGACAAGGGGTCCGCGATCGCGACCCTCACGGCGGTGATGACCGAGCCGCTGGAGGAGCCGAAGAACGCGGGTCCGCTCAAGGACGTCATCTACGGACTGCTCACCAAGGACCCCGCCCAGCGCCTCGACGACAGCCGCGCGCGGGCCATGCTCACCGCGGTGATCCATGCGCCCGAGCCGAAGCCGGCCGAGCCCGAGCCGGCGGCGGACGCGACCCGGGTGGTGCCGTTGCCGGCCCAGCCGGAGGAGCGTGCGGGCGGGGAGCGGCTGCGCGGGGCGCTGCGTTCCGTGCGCAAGGTCGCCGGGGCGGCGGCGACGTCCGCGACCGCGTCCCGTGCCAAGTCCGGGAGCGGTACGGCGGGTTCGGGCACGGGGGGTTCGGGCGCCGCGGGTTCGGGCACGGTGGGGTCGGCTTCTGCGGGTACGGGGGGCGGGAAGGTGCCCGCCCAGGCTTCCGAGGCTGCTCCGGCGCCTTCGGCTTCTCCGTCCTCTCCGGCGGCTCCGTCCTCTCCGACCGCATCGGCCTCTCCGGCTGCTTCGGCCTCTTCCTCTTCCTCGGCCTCTCCCTCTTCCTCGGCGCCTTCCGCGTCTCGGGGGAAGGGCGCGGCGGGTGTGCCGGCCGCGTCGGGGGCGGCCTCCGCATCGGCTTCGACGTCGGCCACGACCTCGGTTTCGACCGGTGCGGCCGGAGTCCGGGACGGGAAGACGCGGCAGACCGACGCGGTGTCGGACGGGCGGAGTTCGGGATGGCCCGTGATGACGCCGCCGCCGGACATGGCGCCGAGGCCGGTGCCCAGGGCGCCGCTGACCGACGTGGTGCCGCGGCGGACGCTGGTGATCATCGCGGTGGTCGTGGCGCTCGCGGTCATCGGCACCGTGCTGGCCCTCACGCTCGGCGGGGACGACGGCAGCGACGGGGCGAAGGGCGGCGGCGCCAAGGTGACGGCGAGCACGAGCGCCGACACCAAGGAGGACGAGAGCGGGGGCACCCGGACCGACAAGTCCACCGCCGGGTCCGCTTCGTCGGGGGCGGCCGACGGGTCCTCGAACACGCCGAGTACGGAGGAGAGCGGCCGGAGTTCGGAAGGGTCCTCCGGTTCGGGGGGCTCCGCGGACGACGGTGCGGTGACCTCCACGTACAAGGGCGGCCAGGGGTACTCGATCGGGCTGCCGAAGGGGTGGAAGTTCCGGACCGGCAGCTCCGCGGGCGACCGGTTCAGCGGGCCCGACGGGCAGAAGCTGCTCGTCGCCTGGACCAGCACGCCCAAGGGCGACCCGGTGGCGGACTGGGAGAACCAGGAGCGGGGCATGCGCCGCTCGCAGTACACCAAGATCCGAATAGAGAAGGTGGACTACCGGAGCTGGAACACGGCCGACTGGGAGTTCACCTATGAGGATGGCGGGACGAAGTACCGGACGATCGACCGTGGATTCGTCGTCAATGACCATCTCGGATATGCCTTGATGTACACCGCGAAAGCCGCGAACTGGGGCACTGAGCTGCGCAAGGACACATGGCAGACACTCGCCCGCACCTTCGAACCGAAGTCGTGAAGCGCCGTGCGGTAAACGGTCATGTGTTTGAGCCCTGATATCTGGAATCCCCTCTTTGCGGGTTGCCTCCGGCACGTATCGTGAGTGTTCGTGGACCGTCCGCATCCAGGTTCGGATACGGAACGGGCCGCTAGGCGAACGGAATTGACCAACCGGGCGGCCGGGGGAGGCAACGTGGACGACTATGCGGGTCGGGTGCTCGCCGACCGCTACCGCCTGCCGCTGCCCCCGTCCGACGAGTACGAACTCACCGAGACACGCGCTTTCGACACCTACAGCGGTCAGGAAGTCCTGGTCAGGCAGGTCCCGTTGCCCGAGGTCGTCGAGGCCGAGGTGCTCGACGCGGAGGGGCTGCCCGACGGGTTCACCGCCCGTGACCCCCACGGTGCGCGGCGGACCTCGGGGCGGCGCGGCGCACGCCGGCCCACCGAGCCCGCCGTGCGGCGGGCCGTCGAGGCCGCGCAGGCCGCCGCCCGGATTCCCGACCATCCGCGCCTCGACCAGGTCTTCGACGTGTTCGCCGAGGGCGGTTCGCTGTGGGTCGTCAGCGAGTTGGTGGCCGCGCGGCCGCTGTCGGCGCTGCTCACCGAGAAGCCGCTGACGCCGTACCGGGCGGCCGAGGTCGCCTCCGACGTGCTCATGGCGCTGCGGGTGCTGCACGCGCACGGCTGGGTGCACCGCAACATCACCGCCCGCACGGTGCTCGTCTGCGACGACGGCCGGGTCATGCTGACCGGCCTCGCGGTCGGCGCCGCCGAGGAGGCACTGTGCGGATACGACCCGGTGCCGGCCGAGGCGGGTGAATGGGGCTCCGGAGGCGGGGAGCCCGGGGCGGACGACGGCACGGCCGGTGGGACGGACGGGCGTGGGGGGCCTGGCGGACTCCCGGTTCCCGGACAGTCGACGGGCCCGAACGGCGGGCCGGGCGGTGCTCGTACGGCTGTCGAGGACGGCGTCGCCGACGCGGCCCTCGGACTGGGCGCCCGGAGCGCCGGGCCGGGCCCGGGCGGTGCCGTCACCTTCGGCGGAGGCGATCCCGAGGCCGCCCGGCGGGCCGCGATCGAGGCCCGGGAGGCCCGCGGGCTGCCCAGCGCCGGCGTGGACACGGCGAACGGGAACGGCGCGTCGGCCGAACTGGTCCGCAGGGAGCCCGACGGCGGTACGGACATCCGCGCGGCGCGGGCCGGGGCGATCGCCGCCTATCGCGCGGGCGCACGGGCCGCGGCCCGGGTCCAGGAGGCGCAGAACGGCAGGGCCGCCCTGCCCGGAGCCCGCCCCGCACCGGAGGTCGACCCCGCCGCACGGACGCGGGGCGCCGACCCCGCCGTACAGCCGAACATCAGGTCGCAGTCGCCGTATCCCTCGGCCAATGGCTTTGTGCAGCCGTCGTATCCGGGCCTGGACGGCGTCGAGCAGGTTCCCGGCGCCGGGGCTCCGGGGCGGACAGCCGACCCCTACGGAGTGCGACCCACCCCCTGGCACGGTGCCGTGCCGCGCGGTGCGGGTGCGGTGCCCGTGGGGGAGGGGCCCGTCGCCGACGCTGTGCCCGCCGTGGAGCAGGCGCCGGCGCCCACCCGCTGGGAGGACCTCCCGCCCACCGATGCCCCCGCGCGCCGCGGCCCCGCCACCGCGCTCGCGGCCGAGCGGGCACGGCAGGCCCGGATGGCCGTGGTGGGGCCCGTCACCGAGCGCTGGGCGCCGGAGCAGGCCGGGCCGGTGCACGAGAACTGGCAGCTCGCCGCACCCATCGGGCCCGCGACGGATCTGTGGGCGCTCGGGGCGTTGTTGTTCCGGGCCGTCCAGGGGCACGCGCCCTATCCCGAGGAGTCGACGGCCGAGCTGGTGCAGCTGGTGTGCGCCGAGCCGCCCGCCTTCGCGGAGGAGTGCGGGCCGCTCAGGCCGGTCGTGGAGACGTTGCTTCGGCAGGACCCGACCGAGCGGCTGGACTTCGAGGAACTGCGCGGCTGGCTGCGGTCGCTGGTGCGGTCCGCACCCGAGCCGGAGGCCGGCGCCCACGTGGTCGCCGCGCCGCCCGTGGACACGAGCCGGCTGCCGATCGTGCGGCGCCGGGGCGAGTTGGTGCGCAGGCGGCGCGCCGGGCTGCCCGCGACGCACGGGCGGCACAAGCGGGCCCGGGAGGATGCCTCTTCACCGCGCCGGCTCGGCCGCAATCTGCTGCTGCTCATCCTGCTGGTGATGGCCGCGGCGATCGCGTACGCCATGTACTTCATGCCGAAGTCGGGCCCCGACGACAAGGGCGCCGGCAAGGAGACGGGGTCCACCCGCCAGGCCGGTACGGCGCAGTCCCCCGAGGCGGGCGGTGAGCCCCGCCCCGATCCGACCACCCCCGATCCGACCAACCCCGAGCCGTCGCAGTCCAGCGGTGCCGCCGAGACCCAGACCTCCGGGCCCGAGGTCGCCGACGGCTTCACGCTGCGCACGGACCCCGAGGGCTTCAAGGTCGCCGTGGCGGCCGGCTGGGACCGCACGCCGAGGAACGGCCGTGGACAGGTGGTCTACTCGCACGGCGACTTCGAGCTCATCGTCGTCCCCGGGCGCGACACCGCGGCCGCGAACGGCGAGGATCCGATGGCCTACCAGCGGGACAAGGAGCCCGAGCTCCAGCCGTACCGCGACTCCAGCTGGGCCACCGCCACCGGGCTGAAGTCGATCCAGGTGGGCACCAGGAGCATGGCCGAGGGGCAGTTCACCTGGACCGACGAAGGGCGCGAGCTGTACGTGCGCAATCTCGCGATCCTGATCGGCGGGAAGTACCACGTGGTGCAGGTGCGCGGGCCCGAGGCGGAGCGGGACGAGGTGACCCGGCTCTACGAGCAGGCGTCGGCCACGTACCAGGTGACCGGCTGACGGACGCCGTACGGGCGGCGCGGGTTCACTCGTACTTCGCGGAAGCGACAACCGTCACAGTGAGGTCTCCTTGACGCCCCCCTGGTTCCCCTCGGCGCGGGCCGGTCCTTAGTCTGACTGCGTCAAGAGCATTGCGGGGAAACGTGAATCAGATGCAGGGCCTGCTCCTCGCGGGGCGCTACCGGCTCGCCGACCCGATAGGCAAGGGCGGCATGGGCCGGGTCTGGCGTGCCCACGACGAGGTGCTGCACCGGGCCGTGGCGATCAAGGAGTTGACCGCCGCGCTCTATGTTTCCGAGAGCGACCAGGCGGTTCTGCTCGCCCGTACCCGCGCCGAGGCCCGCGCGGCCGCCCGGATCAACCACTCGGCCGTCGTCACCGTGCACGACGTGCTCGACCACGACGGCCGGCCCTGGATCGTGATGGAGCTGGTCGAGGGCCGCTCGCTGGCCGACGCCGTCAAGGAGGACGGCCGCATCGAGGCGCGCGAGGCGGCCCGGATCGGGATGTGGGTGCTGCGGGCCCTGCGCGCCGCGCACTCCGCCGGGGTACTGCACAGGGATGTGAAACCCGGCAACGTCCTCCTCGCGCGGGACGGCCGTGTCCTGCTCACCGACTTCGGGATCGCCCAGATCGAGGGCGACACCACCATCACCCGCACCGGAGAGGTCGTCGGCTCGGTCGACTACCTCGCCCCCGAGCGGGTCCGCGGCGCCGACCCCGGCCCGTCCGCCGACCTGTGGGCGCTCGGCGCCACGCTGTACACGGCGGTCGAGGGACGCTCGCCGTTCCGCCGTACGACCCCGCTGACCACCATGCAGGCCGTCGTGGACGAGGAACCCGCCGAGCCGCGCAACGCCGGTCCGCTCGGGCCCGTCATCGCCGCCCTGCTGCACAAGGACCCCGCCGTGCGGCCCGACGCGGCCGAGGCCGAGCAGATGCTCGCCGAGGCGGCGGAGGGACGGCGGCCGAGCGCGGCACAGGCCTATGTGCCGACGCAATATGGGGGTTCGCACCAGGAGCCGGGGGCGCACAGCGGCTCCCGCGGTGGGCTCCGCACATCCGCCACGGGCACACCGGTCACAGGCACACCGGTCGGCGGAACGTCGTACCCCTCGGCCACAGGGCCGTCGTACTCCTCGGCCACGGGACCGTCGTACTCCTCGGGCTCGGGCCCGACCTACCACTCGGGCACCCCGTATCCCCAGGCCACCGCCCCCACGACCATCGGCCCGCCGCATCACACCGGCTCCGGCCCCGTGCCGCCGGCCGCGGCCCCGCCCAGGCGCCGTCGGCTGCGTTCCGCCGCGATGGTGGTCGCGCTCGCCGCGATCGTCAGCGCCGGGACCGTGGTCGCGCTGCAGAAGTGGGACGAGGGGAGGGACCAGGGCGGCGCATCCGGCTCGTCGAGCGTCTCGCCCAGCACCACGCCGACGGCGGGCACGGGCGAGGCCCAGGACGGTTGGAAGCGGTACGACGACCCCGTCGGCTTCAGCGTCTCGCTGCCCAAGGGCTGGGACCGCTCGGTCTTCGGCACCCCGGCCGACGGTCTGACCCAGATCGACTACTCCCCGGACAAGGGCAAGCACTTCCTGCGGGTCGCCATCGACACCTCGCCGGACTTCGAGGACCCCCTCCTCCACCAGCGTGACCTGGAGAAGCAGATCGACGGGCTCAAGGACTACCACCAGGTGAGCATGGTCGAGAACACCTACCGGGACCGGCCGGGCGCCCGGTGGGAGTACACCTGGACCGCGTTGGCCAAGGACATCGACTTCCCCGGGCCGCGCCGGGCCGTCGAGGAGACGTACATGTCCCGGGACGGCGTCGAGTACGCCATCTACATGTCGGCGCCCGCGGAGAGCTGGCCGACGACGAGCAAACAGTTCACGAGGGTGCTCCAGGGCTGGAACGAGCCGAACAGCTGACGCAGTTGGCCGGTCACCGTCCCGGAGGGCATCCGTCCGCTGCGGCATGATGGGGCGCATGGGGACCGAGGGGGACACCTTCCGCGTGATCGCGGGCCGCTACCGCCTGGAGGCGAGGATCGGCCGCGGCGGCATGGGCGTGGTGTGGCGCGCGACCGACCAGCTGCTCGGCCGGCAGGTCGCCGTCAAGGAGATCCCGCTCGACGAGACGCTCTCCGCCGAGGACGCCCGGCTCCAGCGGGACCGCACCCTGCGCGAGGCCGGCGCGGTCGCCCGGCTGAGTCACCCGCACATCATGGTGGTCCACGACGTCGTCGAGCAGGACGAACGGCCGTACATCGTCATGGAGTTGATCGACGGCGGCTCCCTCGCCGACCGGATCTCCGCGCACGGCCCGGTCGACGCCGCCGAGGCCGCCCGGATCGGCGCCGACCTGCTGAGCGCGCTGCGCGCGGCGCACGCGGCCGGGGTGCTGCACCGGGACATCAAGCCCGCCAACGTCCTCGTCGAGTCCGGCACCGGCCGGGTCGTCCTCACCGACTTCGGCATCGCCCAGGTCGCGGGCGCCACCACCCTCACCGAGACCGGCTCCTTCGTCGGCTCGCCCGAGTACACCGCGCCCGAGCGGATGTCCGGGGCCAGGACCGGCCCGGAGGCCGACCTGTGGTCCCTGGGCGCGCTGCTGTGCACGGTCCTCAGCGGTGAATCGCCGTTCCGGCGGGACTCGTTGGGCGGCATCCTGCACGCCGTCGTCATCGACGAGATCCGGCCGCCCGCGCAGGCCGGGCCCCTCCTTCCGGTCGTACGGGGCCTGCTGGAGCGGGATCCCGAGCGGCGGCTGGACGCGGTGGAGGCGGAGCGGATGCTGCGGGACTTCCTGGAGACGGGCCGCACCCCTCCCCGGCGGGCTCCCGAGCGCGCGTACACGCCGACCCAGCGGGATCTTCCGCTACGGCGACCCCCGGCGCCCGAGCGGTCGAGGAGCGGCGGGCTCCTGGCGTCCGTCCGGTCGAGGCGGGGCGTGCCCGCGGCGGCGCTGCTGGTCGCCGTGCTGGCGGGAGCGGGGGTGTCGGCGGCGGTGCTGCTGATGGACCGGGACGCCCGGGACGGGCGTACGACGACCGGCAGTTCGGCGCCCGGGACGCCGGGTGGGTCGGCGTCCGGGTCGGCCGGTGCTTCGTCGCGGGAGACGCCAGGTGGTTCGTCGCAGGGGACGCCGGGTGGTTCGGCGCCGGGGTCGTCCGTAGGCAGCTCCACCGGAACTGCGGAGCCCGCACCCACCGCGACCCTGCCCTCCGCTCCCTCCGGTTACCGCGTCGCCCAGGACCCCGCCGGGTTCGCGCTGGCCGTGCCCGACGGGTTCAGGCGCGAGCCGCAGGGGGAGCGGGTCTTCTACCTGTCCTCCGGGGAGACCTTCCGCCTCGGCGTGAAGGCCACCGATCCCCAGCCCGGCGGCCCGCTGGGCGTGATGCGGCGCGCGGCCGCCAAGGGGCCGGAGGCCAACCCGGGTTACCGCGACGGCCGGGTCACCTCGGTCACGCACCGCGGACACCCCGCCGCGTTCTGGGAGTTCACCTGGGACGGCTTCAGCGCGGCCGAGGGCGCCCGGCACACCTACGACCTGTGCTGGGAGGAGAACGGGCGGCTGTACGACGTGTGGGTGTCGGCGCCGGTCGGCAAGGTGCGGGAGGCCAAGGAGCACTTCGATGTGGCCGTGGACACGTTCACCGTGCGGTAGGGATGCGGTAGGGGAACCGCACACCGCGCGGTTCGGGATACGTCACGGGTGTGTGACCGGAACGCGTCACCTCTGGCTGCCTGCCTGTCTGGCGCGATATGGATGAACCCATGAGCAGCAGCGGGGGAGTCGGCCACGAGTCCGACGAGACGACGAGTTATGTTCTGCAACCTCCCAGGCCCCCTCAGCAGGAGTCGGGCGTCGGCCGGCTCATCGCGGGCCGGTACCGGCTGCTCGCCAAGCTCGGGCACGGCGGGATGGGCACGGTGTGGCGGGCCAAGGACGAGACGGTGGACCGCGAGGTGGCCGTCAAGGAACCGCGCGTCCCGGACCATCTTCCGGAACGCGAACGAGGCAACGCCTTCGAGCGGATGCGGCGGGAGGCCCGTGCCGCGGCCCGGCTGGATCACCCCTCGGTCGTGAACGTGCACGACGTGGCGGTCGTGGACGGCCGGCCGTGGATCGTGATGGAGCTGGTGCAGGGCCGTTCGCTGGGTGACGCGTTGCAGGAGGGCACTCTCGGGGCACGGGAAGCGGCGAGAATCGGCCTCGACGTGCTCGGCGCGCTGGAGGCCGCGCACGCGGCGGGCATCCTGCACAGGGATGTGAAACCGGACAACGTCCTCCTCGGCCGCCATGACCGGGTCGTCCTCACCGACTTCGGCATCGCCCAGATCGAGGGCGAGACCAGCCTGACCGACACCGGAGGCTTCGTCGGCTCGCCCGAGTTCATCGCCCCCGAGCGGGTGCTGGGCCAGCGTCCCGGTCCCGCCTCCGACCTCTGGTCCCTCGGTGTGGTCCTGTACGCGGCGACGGAGGGCGTCTCGCCGTTCCGCCGCAGCAACACCCCCGCGACCCTCCAGTCCGTCCTCAACGCCACGCCCGCGCCGCCCGCCGCCGCGCACGGCCCGCTGGCCGACGCCATCAACGGCCTCCTCCAGAAGGACCCGGCGCGCCGCCCGAACGCCGCGCAGGTCAGGGCACTCCTGGAGGCCACCGCCCACCCGCCCGTCCCGGAGCCCACGCAGATCGTGCGGACCGTGGAGGTCCCGGTGCGCGGTGGTCTCCGGCTGGGCCGCAAGGCGTGGTTCGGGCTCGGCGCGGCGGTCGTCGCGGCCGCGCTGGCGGCGTATCTGGTGATCGCGGACCCCTTCGCGGGACCACTGCCGGACGGCTGGACGACGAGACACACCAAGGACGTGGCCGCGACGCTGGCGGTGCCGGCGGACTACCAGCCCACCACGCCCGACCGGAAGACGGACAAGACCCACTGGATCAGGTACACCGACTACAGCGGCAGCATCTGGATCGGCCTGAGCCTGCAGCGCAGGGCCGCGGACACCGCGCACGACATCGCGGGGTCCGCGGCGGCCGAGATGTACGACGACGACAGCCGGTTCAAGGAGAGCGGCGACTACGACCTCAGCATGCCGGACGCGGCGAAGACCCGGCCCGAGGACCAGACGTACCAGGGCCGGAAGGCCGCCAAGAACACCGTCACGTACAACACCATCGACAGCCAGAACTCCCGCCCGCGCGAACTCCAGATCTTCTACTACCGGACCACCACCGGCGACATGTACAAGCTCACCGTCAGCTATCCGGGCAAGGGGGACTTCACGGGGAGGGGGCGGGAGGTGGCCAGGACGGCGATCGCGAATGTGGGGGTGGACCGGCTCTGAGGCGGGGGACGGGACGTGCGCGAAGAGGAAAGCAGCGGTGCCGTCGGACCGTGGGACGAGAGCGATGCCCGTCGGCCGCGGCACGGTGAGCCGGTCCGTCTCGGGGGCCTGTTGGTGCCGACCCGGGCCGGAGCGGAGACGCGGCTCATGACATCCCGTGACGGCTCCCTCGTCGCCGTCACCGTCATCCGCGGCCGGACGGCGATCCAGCTGAACTCCAGGCGTCGTACGGATCCAGGGACCTCCCGGCAAGGACCGCGGGACCACGCGGGTGCTCGGCCACGACGGCCCGGGGTGGGCTCTGCGCGGCTCCGTGACGGGAGCCGGCGCGGAACCCGACAGCACCACCCGCACCCGGCTGGGCCGGACGGAGTCCGGTGTCCGAGCCCGCCGCTTAGACAAGGGCATGACCCGCACGGTACTCATGTGCCATGAGTGAAGACCGCGAACTCCCGCTCGGCGGACGTCTGATCGGTGGGCGTTACCGGCTCGTCGAGCGGGTCGGCTCCGGGCCGAACGGCACGGTGTGGCGGGCACGTGACGAGCAGGACGAGCGGTACGTCGCCGTCAAGGAGCCCCGGCTGACCGGGGATCCCGAGGACGAGGAGCGGCAGCGGGCCGCGCACCGGCTGCCGCACGAGGCCCGGGCCGCCGCACAGGTCGGCCATCCGGCGGCGATCGCCATTCACGACGTACTCCTCGACGACGAACTGCCCTGGATCGTCATGGAGTTGGTGGAAGGGGAGTCGCTGGAGGCGGCTCTGGCCGGGCGGGGGCCGCTGGCGGACGCCGAGGCCGCCCGGATCGGGCTCGCCGTCCTCGGCGCGCTGCACGCGGCCCACCGCGTGGGCATCGTCCACCGCGACCTGAAGCCGTCCAACGTCCTCCTGGAGGCCCGGAGCGGACGGGTCGTCGTCACCGACTTCGGGATCGGCGGCGCCGGACACTCCGGTGGCCGGGAGACCTCCACGGCGTTCGCGGCCCCGGAGTGCGCGTCGGGGCCCGGCGCGGGGCCCGCCTCCGATCTGTGGTCGTTGGGGGCGCTGCTCCGGGCGGCCGTGGCGGACGCGCAGTCCGGTCCGTTGGGGGCACTGCTGCAGCGGCTCCTCGTCACCGAGCCGGAGGAGCGGCCCCTGCCGGAGGACGTCGCCCGGGTGCTGGCCGAGGTCGCCGGGACGAGTCTGCCGAGGTGGGCCGCGGAAACGCCCGCTTCGCCTCCGGCCGCGGAGCCGACCACTTCATCTCCGGCGCAGGATGCCGAGGAAGCCCCGGCACCCGCCCCCGCTCTCTCCACCTCCACCGCCCACGAACCCCGCCGCCTCACCGCGCTCTCCGCCCTCGGCCTCCTGCTGCAGAAAAAACCCGAACGCGGCTGATCAACCCTGCCCAACCCGCTGATCAGCACATTCACCGCCAGTCATCACTGGCAAGGTGTGTGTATGTCGTGAGCGCCCGTTACCGACGGGTACCCAAAGCCCCCGCTCCCGAATACCCTGCGGCTCATGACGGACGCGCAGGCCCCGGCCAAGACCGGCACGAACCCCCTCGCCCCCGCCCCGGAGGGCGCCCGTACCGCGGCCGACGTGGTCACCCCGGAGCTGGTCGCCCAGCTCACCAAAGGGGTGACCGGGTCCGGCCGTACCGCCAACCACACGCCGTTCACCGGCGAGAAGCTGGCCGACCTGCCCGAGTCGACGCCCGAGGACGTGGAGAAGGCGTTCGAGGCGGCCCGCCGGGCGCAGGCGGTGTGGGAGCAGACCCCCGTACGGCAGCGCGCGGCCGTCCTGCTCCGCTTCCACGACCTGATCCTGGAGCGCCAGGCGGAGGTCCTCGACCTCATCCAGCTGGAGACCGGCAAGGCCCGGCTGCACGCCCACGAGGAGGTGCAGGCGGTCGCCGTGGCCGCCCGGCACTACGGCCGCAAGGCCCCCGCGTATCTGCGGCCGAAGCGGCACACCGGGGCCGTGCCCACCCTCACCAAGGTCACCGAACTGCGTCACCCGCGCGGTGTCGTCGGCCAGATCGCCCCCTGGAACTACCCGCTCGAACTGTCCGTCGGCGACGCGCTCCCCGCCTTCGTCGCGGGCAACGCCGTCGTCATGAAGCCGGACACCGAGACCTGCCTGACCGCCCTGTGGGCGCGGGATCTGCTGATCGAGGCGGGCCTTCCCGCCGAGGTGTTCCAGGTCGTCCTCGGCGACGGCCCCGTCGTCGGCCCCGAGGTCGTCCGGCACGCCGACTACGTCTCCTTCACCGGCTCCACCCGCACCGGCCGCGAGGTCGCCCAGGGCGCCGCCGCCCGGCTGGTCGGTGTCTCGCTCGAACTCGGCGGCAAGAACGCCATGCTGGTCCTCCAGGACGCCGACATCGAGAAGGCCGCCGCCGGTGCCGTCCGCGCTTGCTTCTCCTCCGCCGGCCAACTCTGCATCTCCATCGAGCGGTTGTACGTCCACGAGTCGATCGCGGACGCCTTCCTGGAGCGTTTCGCCGCCCGTACGAAGGCCATGCGGCTCGGCACGTCCCTTGCCTACGGTGCCGACATGGGCTCCCTGGTCGGGGAGCGGCAGCTGGAGACCGTCACCCGGCATGTCGAGGAGGCCGTGTCCAAGGGGGCGAAGGTCGTCGCCGGCGGTGTCGCCCGCCCGGACATCGGCCCGTACTTCTTCGAGCCGACCATCCTCGACGACGTCACCGAGCCGATGGCCGTGTGCGCCGAGGAGACCTTCGGCCCGGTCGTCTCCCTCTACCGCTTCAAGACCGAGGACGAGGCGGTCGAGCTCGCCAACTCCACGCCGTACGGCCTGAACTCGTCGGTGTGGACGAAGGACGGCAAGCGCGGCCGGGAGATCGCCTCCCGGGTGCGGGCCGGCACCGTCAACGTCAACGAGGGATACGCCTCCGCCTACGGCAGCGTCCAGTCCCCGATGGGCGGCATGAAGGACTCCGGCCTCGGCCGCCGGCACGGCTCCGAGGGCATCCTCAAGTACACCGAGGCCCAGACGGTCGCCCAGCAGCGGCTCCTCCCGATGGCGCCCTCGCTGGGAATGGACGACGAGAAGTACGCCCAGTTCATGAGCCGGAGCCTGAAGGTGATGAAGGCCTTCCGCTTCAAGTAGAAACGCCCGTTCTCAACGAGGAGAGCACGTGCCACAGGACACCTACGACTACGACGTCATCGTCGTCGGCTCCGGCTTCGGCGGCAGCGTCACCGCCCTTCGCCTCACCGAGAAGGGCTACCGCGTAGGTGTCCTGGAAGCCGGCCGCCGCTTCACCCGCGAGACGCTTCCCAAGAACTCCTGGGACCTCAAGAACTACCTCTGGGCGCCGAAGCTCGGCATGTTCGGCATCCAGCGCATCCACCTCCTGGGCAATGTCATGGTCCTCGCGGGGGCGGGCGTCGGCGGCGGCTCCCTCAACTACGCCAACACCCTCTACGTCCCCCCGAAGCCCTTCTTCGAGGACCCGCAGTGGCGTGACATCACCAACTGGCAGGAGGAGCTCAAGCCGTACTACGACCAGGCCCGCCGCATGCTCGGCGTCCGGCTCAACCCGACGATGACCCCCTCCGACGTCCACCTGAAGGCGGCCGCGGAGCGGATGGGCGTCGGCGACACCTTCCACATGGCCCCGGTCGGCGTCTTCTTCGGCGACGGCGAGGACGCGGAGGGCACGCGGAAAGCCGCCCCCGGCGAGCAGGTCGACGACCCCTACTTCGGCGGCGCGGGCCCTTCCCGCAAGGCCTGCATCGAGTGCGGCGAGTGCATGACCGGCTGCCGGCACGGCGCCAAGAACACCCTGAACGAGAACTACCTCCACCTCGCAGAGAAGGCGGGCGCGGTCGTCCACCCCCTCACCACCGTCGTGTCGGTCACGGACGACTCCCAGGGCGGCTACGCGATCGCGACCCTGCCCACCGACGACCGCCGCAAGGCGAGCGGCCGCACCTTCAAGGCCCGCAAGGTCGTCATC
The DNA here is from genome assembly GCF_049739545.1 of Streptomyces sp. SLBN-8D4. NCBI lineage: Bacteria > Bacillati > Actinomycetota > Actinomycetes > Kitasatosporales > Streptomycetaceae > Streptomyces > Streptomyces sp. SLBN-8D4. The sequence continues at coordinate 3,950,030 of NZ_JBMGQC010000001.1, read as the reverse complement.
GCCGCCGGCACCTACGGCACCCAGACCCTGCTGCACCGCATGAAGGCGGGCGGTCAACTGCCGTACATCTCGGACCGGTTGGGCGAGCTCACCCGCACCAACTCCGAGGCCCTGGTCGGCGCCCAGACCGACAACCGCCGCTACCGCAAGGCGACCGGTGCGCCGAAGGTCGACTTCACCCAGGGCGTCGCCATCACCTCGTCCATCCACCCGGACGAGAACACCCACATCGAGCCGGTCCGCTACGGCAAGGGCTCCAACTCGATGGGCGGTCTGTCGATCCTCCAAGTCCCGTACGCCGAGGGCTCGTCGAGGGTCCTGGCCTGGCTGGCGAACGCGGCGAAGCACCCCTTGCTCGTGCTGCGCTCCCTCTCCAACCGCCGCTGGTCGGAGAAGACCATCATCGGCCTGGTCATGCAGTCGCTGGACAACTCCCTGACGACGTACCTGAAGCCGGACGGCGTCGGCAAGGGCCTGCTCACCGCGCGCCAGGGCCACGGCGCCCCCAACCCCAAGCAGATCAGGGCCGCTTCGAAGGCCGCGTCCGCGATCGCCGCCGACATCAACGGCTTCGCCGGCTCCAACGTCGGCGAGCTGATGGGAGCCCCGCTCACCGCACACTTCCTCGGCGGCTGCCCCATCGGCGCCTCCCGCGACACCGGGGTGATCGACCCGTACCACCGGCTCTACGGCCACCCCGGGATCTCGGTCGTCGACGGCGCCGCGGTCTCCGCCAACCTCGGCGTGAACCCCTCGCTGACGATCACCGCGCAGGCCGAGCGGGCGATGTCCTACTGGCCCAACAAGGGCGAGGAGGACCCGCGTCCGGCGCAGGGCGAGGCGTACGTCCGTCTCGGCGCCGTCGAGCCCAAGGCGCCGGCGGTCCCGGCGGAGGCCTTCGGCGCGCTGAAGCTGCCGTTCCTGGGGATCCCGGCGGTCCCGAAGAAGTCGTAGCCCCCGAAAAGCACAAAGAGCAAGGACAAAGAGAAGGACCCGCACCCCCCTCCGAGTGCGGGTCCTTCCCCTGTCCTGCGTCAAGCGGTGTCCACCGCGCTACGACTCAGGCGTGGGCGCCGGCCGCACCCTTGCGCCGCTTCACCGCGAAGACCACACCGGTACCGGCGACGACGGCGAAGCCGCCGACGAGGCCGAGGACCGGCAGGGCCGAGCTCGAACCGGTCTCGGCGAGCTGGCCGTCCACGTCGACGCCGTTGACGTCGGAGATGGGGCTCTTGCCACCGGTCTGCGGCTTGGCGTCGTTCGGCTTGCCGGCGTCGGAACCGGCCGGCAGGACCTCGAAGTAGTAGATGCCCATGTTCTCGTCGGCGGAGACCCAGCAGCCCTTGTCGTCCGAGTACTCGGCGAGACCGATGGCGATGCCGATCGCGCTCGGGACCTCACGGTCGACCTTCACCCGCAGCTGGTAGCTGAGGGAGTCGCCGCCGTCGAGGTCGAAGGCGTTGAACGAGCCGCCCTCGCCGAACTGCGTGGCCACGTCGGCCCAGCTGCCGCCCTGCTTCACCTGCACGGTGACCAGGTCGCTGTAGTCCTTCTCGAAGTCCCAGTCGACCGCCCCGACGCCGACGATGGGCTGGATGTCCTTGATCGTCTCGTCGCCGGAGTTGCTGACGTTGAACTTGAAGTTCGTCCAGCCGCTGCCCGCCACGATGCTCTCGGGCAGACCGGTCAGCGAGCTGTGCAGCACGTCGCTGTCGTTGATGACCGGGTCGTCGTCCTCGTCGACCTGGCACTCGTCGACGGGCTCGTCGCTCACGCTCGGGGAGGGGCTGGCGCTGGTGGTGGCCGAGCTGGACGCGCTCGCGGACGGGCTGCTGCTCGTGGTGGCCGAGCTGGACGCGCTGGTCGAGGGGGTGCTGCCGGCGGGCGTGCTTGCCGGGTCCGCCGGGGTCGACGCGGGGTCCGCCGGGGTGCTCGCGGGGTCCGTCGGGGTGTTCTCGCCGGCGGGCGTGCTCTCGGCCGCGGCCGGCGTGGGGGACTCGTCCGCGAAGGCGCTCGGCGCGGCGAACAGGGCCAGCGGCGCTATCGCGGCGGTCGCGGCCGCGGCGGCCAGTGCACGACGAAGCTTCATGAAGACCTCGGAAGTCAGGTGCGCCGCACGGTGCGCGGCACGCGTCAGGGAGAGGCCTCCGCGTGTGGGGCGCGGGTGGGGCCCGTGATTCGTGAGGTTTGATTCGTGAACCCTGTGAAAGGTTGTGCAGGCATTCACAGAAAACTTATGTGGGCTGAGTCACACACGGGTTCTCCTTGTGAACGGGCTTTCCAAGGCCCTAGAACTGACCGACGTGTCAGAAGACCCCAAGATCCCGGACGACGTCTGGGCACAGTTCGCCCGTGACACCGAACGGGACATCCGAGACTCCGCCCCCAAGGAACCCTCCGCACGGGCCCGTGAGGTGACGGAGCGACTGCGGCGACAGGAAGCGCGCGGCGAACTGCCGGAGGGCTGGCGCACCGGGCCGGCCTGGCAGCAGAAGAAGAGCCGACGGGGCCTGTGGAGCGTCCTCGCTGTCGTCGTCGCGGCCGGCGTGGCCGTCGTGGCGGTGAGGCCTTCGCTGGTGCCGGGCGACCCCTTCGGCGCCGGCACCAGCTCTTCCGGGGCCGCGTCCTCCCCGCTGCCGCAGGAGACGGCGGCACCGACCGCCGCGCCCTCCGCCGAACCCTCCCAGGTCCCCACCCTGGACGACCCGTTCGCCGGTTCGCCCGCCAAGCGCTGGGCCGACGGGGCCTCCGGGATCGCCGTACCGAAGGCGAAGCCCGTCGGCGGACGGTCCGAGGCGAAGGTCGAACAGGCACTGGAGCTGACCAAGAAGCTCCTCGTCGAGTCCAACCTCGACCCGGCGACGCTGCGCGGCGAACGGCCCCGGGCGGCGCTCGATGTGCTGGACCCGCTGCAGAAGGACGTCCGCGGACTCCTGGAGACCGGCCTGCGCAAGCCGGACGAGAAGCACGACCCGCTGTGGATGTTCAGCCGCTTCGACCCCGGGGAGGTCCGGCCGGTCGGCGAGGTCGTGAAGACCCGGGGCCGTATGACCTTCAAGGCCGGCGACCACGCCTCCGTGGCCGTGCACGCCGACTACACCTTCGTCTACCCGGTCGTGCAGACCAACGGCTCCACCGAGGTCACCCGCACCATCATCCGCCGGATCCTCGACGTGGAGATCTCGGACCCGGCCAAGTATCGGGTCACCCCGGGCAAGCTCAACGTCGTGAACTGGGACCAGGACATCAACAACTCGGCCTGCGAGGTGTACGACGGCTACCTGCACCCGTCGTTCCGCTCGGCCGAGCCCACGGGACCTGACCCCACCGGACCGACCTCGGACCCGTACGACCGCAGCAAGCCCCTCGACGTGAACCGTGACAAGAGCTGCGGAACCGTCTCCCGCGTCTGATCCCTGAAATCCGGGCATGGGAAGGGCCCCGCGGGACGGAGTCGCGGGGCCCTTCTTTCGTCAGCACCGACGTCAGGGCAGCGCCGGTGCCTGGGAGCGGCGCCGGGGGGTTGCGCCGCTTGCTCTGCGTGCCGTCGTGCTCGCCGCCCCTGTTGGTCTGGACCTCTGGCAGTGCGGCGAGACAAAACGAATACGGTTGTCTGCGGAGGGACTTGGGGGCTTTCTAGGCATCGTGCTGGATGGGCGCGGCCTCCGCAACCGTTTGACCCAGCCTTGTGCCGGTACTTGCCCCGCCGACCGGCCCCGGGCGTCCCCGGAGCCGGCCGTTCTCTTGGGTGACCGGGCTGCTGTCCCCTGCCGTCCGGTCACTTCCTGGAGCGAGGTCCCACGGCGCACGGCGTGATCCGTGCGCCTCATCGCTCCAGCGAGCCACGCGTGGTTCTGTCGGGCCCGCCCCTGGCTGGCACGGACACCACCACCAACGAAGCGGTGCGCGCCGCGGTCACGCGCCGTACGGGTGAGGTGGGGCCCGAACTCAGATGCGACCGCGGCTCAGTTCGAGCAGTGTCATGGCGAGGGAGGTGCCGGGCCTGCCGAGGGCGTCGCGGTAGCGGCCGAGGATCTCCATCTCGCGGGCGAGGTGGACCCGTCGGCCGCCGGAGGCGATACGGGTCCGCTGGACCACGGACGAGACGGCCATCCGTTCCTGGATCAGACCGATGATCCGGTCGTCGAGCGCGTCGATGCGCTCACGGGCGTCCGCGATGGTCGCTTCCGGTGTGGTGGTCACGTAGGGCTCCTGGGTGGGGTGGATGCCCCGGAGCGGCAAGGTCCGGAAAACACGGGCGCCCCGGACCTTGTCGGCCCGGGGCGCCTGGGAAGTCGCTTGTCAGTTGCTCAAGCAGCACGACCATGGCAGCCGGCGGGCCGGGTGCCATAGGTAAACAGGAAGGTCGTCTGCGGGAGCATGGCAGCAGTATGCCGGGCCCTCGGGGAGTGTCCAAGCCGGTTCGCATCCTGAGACCAGCCAGGCCCCGATCCGGCCCCGCGGCTCCCGGTAGACTCGCTACCACACACACCTCGCTCACCGCCGGAAGGCAACCCGTGTCATCAGCGAACCCCGCCGCCGCCCCCGACACCGTCCTGGTCGTCGACTTCGGTGCGCAGTACGCCCAGCTCATCGCCCGCCGTGTCCGCGAGGCCCGGGTCTACAGCGAGATCGTGCCGAGCACCATGCCGGTCGCGGAGATGCTCGCCAAGAACCCGGCGGCGATCATCCTCTCCGGCGGCCCCTCGTCGGTGTACGCGGAGGGCGCCCCGCGCCTGGACCGCGAGCTGTTCGAGGCCGGTGTCCCGGTCTTCGGCATGTGCTACGGCTTCCAGCTGATGGCCACCACCCTCGGCGGCACCGTCGACAACACCGGCGCGCGTGAGTACGGCCGTACACCCCTGCACGTCTCGAAGTCCGGCTCGACCCTCTTCGAGGGCACCCCCGACGAGCAGTCGGTGTGGATGTCCCACGGCGACGCCTGCTCCGCCGCCCCCGAGGGCTTCACCGTGACCGCGTCCACGGACGTCGTCCCGGTCGCCGCCTTCGAGAACGACGAGAAGAAGCTCTACGGCGTCCAGTACCACCCCGAGGTCATGCACTCCACGCACGGCCAGCAGGTGCTTGAGCACTTCCTGTACCGGGGCGCCGGTCTGAAGCCGGACTGGACCACCGGCAATGTGATCGAGGAGCAGGTCGCCGAGATCCGCTCGCGCGTCGGCGACAAGCGCGCGATCTGCGGTCTCTCCGGCGGTGTGGACTCCGCGGTGGCCGCGGCCCTGGTCGCACGGGCCATCGGCTCCCAGCTGACCTGCGTGTACGTCGACCACGGCCTGATGCGCAAGGGCGAGACCGAGCAGGTCGAGAAGGACTTCGTGGCCGCGACCGGCGTGAAGCTGGTCGTCGTCGACGCGGAGGAGCGCTTCCTGACCGCGCTCAAGGGTGTCTCGGACCCCGAGGAGAAACGGAAGATCATCGGCCGGGAGTTCATCCGGGTCTTCGAGCAGGCCCAGGCGGAGATCATCGCGGACGAGGGTCCGGCGGTGGAGTTCCTCGTCCAGGGCACGCTCTACCCGGACGTGGTCGAGTCCGGTGGCGGCACCGGCACCGCCAACATCAAGTCGCACCACAATGTCGGCGGGCTTCCCGAGGACCTCGAGTTCCAGCTGATCGAGCCGCTGCGCAAGCTCTTCAAGGACGAGGTGCGGATGGTCGGCCAGGAGCTCGGGCTCCCCGACGAGATCGTCCAGCGCCAGCCGTTCCCCGGCCCCGGCCTCGGCATCCGCATCGTCGGCGAGGTCACCAAGGAGCGCCTGGACCTGCTGCGCGACGCCGACGCCATCGCCCGCGAGGAGCTCACCGCGGCCGGCCTCGACCGCGACATCTGGCAGTGCCCGGTGGTCCTGCTCGCGGACGTCCGCTCCGTCGGCGTCCAGGGCGACGGCCGTACCTACGGCCACCCGATCGTCCTGCGCCCGGTGTCGAGCGAGGACGCCATGACGGCCGACTGGTCGCGACTGCCGTACGACGTCCTCGCGAAGATCTCGACGCGGATCACCAACGAGGTGGCCGACGTCAACCGCGTGGTGCTCGACGTGACGTCGAAGCCGCCGGGGACCATCGAGTGGGAGTAGGCCCTACGCGCGCTTTCGGGTGCGCAGGGGTTCGCCGGGCCGCCAGAACTGGACGACGAGGTACGTGTCGTCCTCGACATAGGTCCTCACGACCTCGGTGAGTTCGGTGCGGAAGAGGTGGAACGGCTCCGGCGGTTCCACCTCTTCGGTGTATCCGGCCTTGGCCGCGGAGTCCTCGACCTCGATCGCCCGCCCCGCGATCCGTACGTCGCCGCCGCCCATCCCGGTGCCTTCCCCCGGGTTCGCCTGGAGCGCGAAACGCGGATCCCGGCGCAGGTCTCGCGCCTTGAGCGAGTCCGGCATCATGCCAAGCCAGAGCTCGCCGTTCAGGAAGCGGACCTCCAGGCCGGTGGTGCGGGGGGAGCCGTCCTTGCGGAGGGTCGCGAGGGTGTGGTGTGTGAAGGCGCCGAAGCGGTCTTCGACCGTCCTGGCGAGGTCGGGTTCCGTGGCGGAGAAATCTGCCCAGTTCATATCAGGCAGTCTGGCGTCGATACCCGACATCTTCTGTCAGGTATCCGCTGTGTGCGTCATCTTTACAAACCACCTCTGTTCTCTTGCGCCGCCCGACGGTAACTTCCGCCCCGTGACGCAACACGGGACGCCCCTCGGGCCCACTCCGCCGATGCCGCTGCCCACCGAGAAGCTCCAGTTCGCGATGCCGCCGATGCACGACTCCGTCGAGGAGGAACGCCGGCACCGCAAGGAGCGCCTCGCCGGCGCGCTGCGGATCTTCGGCCGGCTCGGCTTCGAGGACGGGGTGTCCGGGCACATCACCGCTCGCGACCCGGAGTTCACCGACTGCTTCTGGGTCAACCCCTTCGGCATGCCCTTCAAGCACGTCACCGTGAGCGACCTCGTGCTCGCCAACTCCGACGGGCAGGTCCTGGACGGCCGCTACCACGTCAACCAGGCGGCCTTCACCGTGCACTCCCAGGTGCACGCCGCCCGCCCCGACGTCGTCGCCGTCGCCCACTGCCACTCCGTGCACGGGCGGGCGCTGTCCGCGCTCGGCGAGCTCCTCGACCCGATCACCCAGGAGAGCTGCGCCTTCTACGAGGACCACGCCCTGTACGAGGCCTACACCGGGGTCGCCGTAGACGCCGACGAGGGCCGCCGGATCGCCGCCGCGCTCGGCTCCCGCAAGGCGCTGGTGCTCCGCAACCACGGCCTGCTGACCGTCGGGGACTCGGTGGACGCGGCCGCCTGGTGGTTCCTGTCGATGGAACGCTCCAGCCAGGTGCAGCTGCTGGCCCGGGCGGCGGGACGCCCCGTGCTCATCGACCACCGGGCCGCGGTGGCGACCCGGGAACAGCTGGGCGGGGACCTGGTGGCGTGGATCAACTACCAGCCGACGTGGCAGGACATCAGCCGCAGCGAACCGGACCTGCTGAGCTAGACACCCCGTATCGGCTAAAAGCCCCGCAGCACGGCGGCCTTCGTCCTCGCGAACTCCTCGTCCGTGAGCACCCCGTCGCGGTGCAGCTCACCCAACTCCCGCAGTCTGCGGAGCAGCACGTCGTGATGGTCGGCCGACGGGGGAACGGCGGCCGCGGCGAGCCGGGGGCGGTGGGCGCGCTCGTCGCCGTGCGCGAGCTCCCCGCGGGTGGACGGGTGCGGCAGCCGGGCCGTGACCGCCGTCGCGACGAGGGCCGTGAGCAGGTCGCGGCGGGTGCTGCCCCACAGGTCGAGAGCGTACGGGTCCTTCTCCGGCGGCAGTTTCGAGAAGGACGTCTCACGGGTCACGAACCGCATGAAACCGTCCTCGTAACCGGAGTTGGGCAGCCACTCGACCTGGACGAGGTCGCCCACGTCGATGATCCGCGGGCCGGTCGCCCGCTTGACCCGGTCGGAGGTATCGGCCCAGTCGATGCGGACCTGGGTGCCGTCGAAGGAGACCGTGCCGTCGGAGGAACGCACCGAGACCGGGACCGGCGGGCCGGGCAGCAGATACGTCTTCGTCGGCTCCTTCGGGATCTGGTCGAGGAGCAGGGCGTGGCGGATCTCCTCGGCCACGTACTCGGCGACCCCGGCGCGGTCGACGTCCACGAGCAGGCGGTACGGATCGGCCGGGTCCGGCAGACGTCCGCCGGTGGCGTGCAGCAGCGGGTCCGCGCCCTCGCGCAGCCGCATCCGCAGCCGGCCGCGCCTGCGTTCCGGCTCGAACGCCACGCCCGCGACGGCCTCCAGGGGCACGGCGACCTCGCCGTACGTCTGCCGGAACAGCGGTACGGAGCGGTGGAGTCCCGGCGTGATCCTGACCGTTGTGCCGTCGAAGGCCCAGGTCCCGTCACGCTGGATGATCTCGGCCATACGGAAATTCTCGCAGCCGGGTCAACACGGCGGTCCCGGCTTCACCCGCGCTGACCACACCTGCCGGACGGGGGTGGTGTGCTGTAGGGCACAATTCGCTGACATCACGGGGGAGTTGTCCGGGGCTTCTCCGGGGCGTGGGGCGCTGGGGTTCGCGGGTGGTGCGGCCGGTCGGCCGTGAGGTCATGTGAGGCCAGAAAATCAGGAATCGTGGGAAGGCGGGCGTCGGGCGTGGCGGTGCAGGAAGCGAGACAGAGCGCGGCCGGAGGTGTGCCCAACGGTGCGCACGAGGGCGGCTGCAGCTGCGGGGACTGTCCGCACGGGGCGCGGGCCGGTCATCGGCGGGCGGTGGCCGCGTTCCTCCTCAAGCGTGACGAGTTCGCCGCCGGGCAGGGCCTGCCCGCGGCCGTCGCGCACTCCGCGTCGGCCTCCCGGCAGTGGGTCTCCGAGGAACTGACCCAGTCCGCCGAGGCCGTGGCCGAGCGGGGTCGCGCCGAGGGGGCCGCCTGGCTCGCGCGACTGTGGCGTCGTACCGCGTTCGCCGTGTGGGCCGCTGTCGTGGTGCTGCTCCTCGTCCAGGCGCTGACCGCCATCGGGGCGGGGTGGACCGCGGCGCGTACGGCCGGGCTGGTGGCGGCGCTCGTGGTCGCGGCCTCGCTGACCGCGGCGTCCTGGTTCCACCGGGCCCGGGGCGGGGTGCTCGCGCCGGTCATCGGTGAGGACAACCGGCTGTCCACCTCGCGGGCCGTCGCGGTGGCATGGGCGCTGTTCGTCGCCTACGCCGTGCTGGTGCTGGTGGCCCGGCTGGCCGCGGCCTCCGACAGCCGTGAGCGGGACGCGCTGATCTCCGGGCTCGAACTGGCCCGGGGCGCGGGGGTCGTGACCGTACTCGCCGTGGTGTGCGCGATCGCCGTGCTGGTACGGCGGGTGGTGGGGCTGCGGGTGCTCGGGCAGCGGCTGCAGAAGGTGCGGGCGGACCGGCCCCGCGCCGCCGACCTGCTCACGGACGACTCCGGGCGCGGGACCTTCGCCGACATCCAGTACGTCGTGATCGGCGGGGTCGCCCTGCTGTTCGCGGGTGTGCGGCTGGCCCGGCGGCCGGACCAACTGCCGGATCTGCCGTGGGGACTTGCGGTGGTGGTGCTGGTGTCCGCGGCGACCTATGTGGCGGGGAAGTACGCGGAGGGCGGGCGGCCGGTGATCCTCTCCGTGGTGCGGTCGCGCGAGGCGGGCGACCTGGACGGGCCCATCCGCACCGGGGACGACATCGAGATCCGGGGCGCGGGGTTCGTGCCGCCGGGGGCGCAGCGCGCGGATCGGCTGTCCCGGATGGTGGTGCGGATCGGGCCGGTCAACGTCCATGTGCCGTTGGTGCCGGTGGCCGGGGGATTCAGCAACCCCACGGACGAGGTGCTGACCGTGCCGGTGCCGGCGGATGTGGAGCCGGGGCGGGTGGAGGTGCAGGTGGTGACGGCTGCCGGGGCGGAGACGAACAGGTACGCCATCGATGTGACGGACTGAGGGGCACGGGCCCGCATCCCCACGGGCGCGGAAATCCGACGTCGTATTGAGCATTGCCGCCCCCTCGTTCGTATGGTCTGGTGAGGGGTCTCGGCTCGCTGGTGAGAGGCGGCTCGAAGCGATGACTCACGGTTTTCGTACGGACACGCACGCCCCCTACTACAACGAAGAACGAACCTGGCGTGACAGCCTCGGCCAGTACGCCCTGCTGCCGTTGCGCATCTTCCTCGGCGTCACCTTCATCTACGCCGGCCTGGACAAGCTGACCGACAGCGCCTTCATGAAGAGCTCCGGCTCGGGCTCCATCGGCGACATGATGCGCAGCGTCCGGGACTCCTCGGCCATCCCCGCACTGGTCGACCTGTCCCTGAAGAACCCCGTCGGCTTCGGCTACGCCATCGCCTTCGGTGAACTCGCCGTCGGTATCGGCACCCTGCTCGGCATCCTCGCCCGCCTGGCGGCGCTCGGCGGTGCGCTGATCTCGCTCAGCCTGTGGCTGACCGTGAGCTGGGCGTCCGATCCCTACTACTACGGCAACGACCTCGCCTACCTGATGGCCTGGCTGCCCCTCGTCCTCGCGGGCGCCTCCGCGTTCTCCGTGGACGCCGCCCTGCGCTCCCGACGACGGCAGCGGGCGGGAGGTTACCGGTAGCTCCGGTCGGCGGAGCCACCGGTGGGACGCCTTCCTCAGCCGTCCTGCCCGTGATCAGTGATCAGTGATCGCAGGCTCAGCGTGGCACGGGCGGCTGCGGCGGCACGGGCGGCTGCGGCGGCGTCCGGTCCGCTTCCGGCGGTGTGCTCGTACGGCGGCTGTCGCGGCGGTTGCGCACGGCCCGGGCCAGCAGGCCCACCACGCCCGCCAGGCAGAGGCCGCCCACGACCATGGGGATCACCGCGAACCACGGGGTGTCCCAGGCGTCGCCGGCGTCCCCCGCGTAGGTGATGCCCGCGACGGTCAGGAAGAGGCCGGCGACCAGTTTTCCCGGCCGGAACTCATGACGCAGCACGGCTCACCTCCGCCTGGCCGATGCCCACTCGTAGGCCGAGGTCGAGGGTGGCGGTGTTCTTGGCGCCCGGGGCCGGTTTCAGGGTGATCTCCTTGCGCTTGCCCGGTGCCACGTCCACGTCCTGCTGGTCGTCGCCCGGCAGTTGGATGTCGCCCACTCCCACGTCGATGACCGCCTTCACGGTCACGTCCGGCGGCACGATCACCACCAGTCGCCCCACCCCGACCTCGGCCTCGGCGGTCACCGTCCGGCCCTTGGCGAAATCGACGCGGGACAGGTCCAAGGTGCCCACTCCGGTGCCGAGTTCGTAGTGCGGGTGGATGGTCTGCGTGGCTGCCGGTGTCCAGTTCGTGCGGACCCAGCGGGTGGTGATGTCCTTCGGGAGCGCGGCCGATGTGGCGAGCAGGCCCGCTGTGATGATCGCCAGGAGGATCGAGCCCGCTCCGGTGCGGCCCAGGAAGGAACTGATCGCTATGCCCAGGCCCAGGACGATCAGCGCGCAGGACAGACCGGTCTGCAGGCTGGTGCCCAGGGCGTGGTCCTCCCAGGTCGCTCCGGTGCCGAGGCCGCCCGCCAGCAGGGCGAGCAGGAAGACCCAGCCGCCGATCCACCGGGGACCGCGGGGCTTCGGTGCCGGGAGCCGGGCCGCACGGATGTCCTCGCCCCGGCTCCAGGAGACGCCCCGGCCGATGTTGACGGCCGCCGCGATGTCACGGTCGCGGGAGTCGCTCGGGCCCCACAGATAGCCCGTGCCGCCGACGTGGGTGCCGTCCTTGACGATGGGGTCGCGCCACCAGGACGGGTAGCCGGCGGGCACCGGCGGGGCCTGGGCCTCCGGCGGGGCGTCGGCGACGGCCTGGGCGGCGAGCGGGTCGGGGTCGGGGGTGCCGCGGTTGCGGGACCAGTACCCCGCGCCCGCGAGGAGCAGGGAGAGGACCACGGCGAAGGTCAGCACGCTGGTGTTGCCCAGCATGGTGAGGAACACCCCGCAGCCGACCAGGGCGAAGAGCACGCCGGTCAGGGCCTGGCCGTCCACCCGGCCGGTGAGCAGCTTGCGCACCTCGTTCTCGTCCTCGTCCTCGTACGGGACGAAGAGCCAGGCGAAGCCGTAGAAGATGAGACCGATGCCGCCGGTCGCCGACAGCACGGCGAGCGTGATCCGGAAGATCACCGGGTCCATGTCGCACTGCCGCCCGAGTCCGGCGCACACCCCGGCGAGCAGCTTGTGCCGCCGGTCCCGCCGGAAGCGCAGGGGGGCCGCGGCCACGTCCTCGGCGGTGGCCGTGTCCTGGGGGGTGGCGATGGGCGGGGCGGTCGCCGTCCGGTGCCCGAGGGACTCGGGGTGCGGGTCGGCCGGTGTGCCTCCTTCCTGCCGTGTGCCCGCCCGCCCGTGCGCGCGCGAGGCGTCGCCGGTGCCGGCGGGCGTGCCCGCGCCGGGGCCGGTGCCCGGGTCCGGTCCTCCGCCGGATCCGGCGCCCGCGGCGTGCTGGTGATCTGTCATGGGTCCATGGTGACGGGCCGGGAGGCGTGACGGGAGTCGGAACGACCCTGGCCGGACCCTGATATCGGCCCTGAGAGGGGCGGGGGAAGCGTTCGGAGGGCGCGCCGTTCGAAGATCAGGGGAGTCTCGGGGGCCAACCCTGATGCCCGCGCACCCCGGCCGTGTGACCATCGATGCCATGCCGGAAGCCGCAGCAGCGCCCCTCGTCGAACCGCGGCCGCCGCGCAAGCTCTACCGCAGCAGTGACGGACGCTGGCTGGGTGGTGTGGCGCGGGGGCTCGCCGGGCACCTCGGGCTGCCCGTGATCTGGGTGCGGCTCGTCTTCGTCGGCCTGTTCATGGCGGACGGGCTCGGTGCGTTGCTGTATGCCGCGTTCTGGTTCTTCGTGCCGCTCGGCGTCGGCGGGGTCGGTGGGCAGCGGCCCCCGGCCCTCGTCACCACCGAGACCTCACCGGACGGCCGCCGCAGACTGGTCGCCCGCCGCCCCGACAAGGGCCAGATCGTGGCCCTGCTGCTCATGGTCGTCGTGGCCATGGTCTTCGTCGGCAATGTCAATGTGGGCAACGGGGCGAAGGCCTACCTCTGGCCCGCCGTCCTGGTCGGCGCGGGCGTCGCCCTGGTCTGGCGCCAGGCGGACAACGCCCGCCGGGCCCGCTGGATGGAGGTCGGCCGCCGCCGGCGCACCCTGAGCCTGCTGCGGGCCGCGGGCGGTGTCCTCCTCGTCACCGCCGGTGTCACCGGGGTCTTCGTCCTCCAGGGCTCCGCCGCCCACCTCGGCTCCGTCCTCCAGGCGGCCCTCGCGGTCCTCGTCGGGATAACGCTCCTCGCGGGGCCGTATCTCGTCCGCATGACCCAGGACCTCTCCGAGGAGCGCCTGATGCGCATCCGTGCCCAGGAGCGCGCGGAGGTCGCGGCCCACGTACACGACTCGGTGCTGCACACCCTGACCCTGATCCAGCGCAACGCGGAGAACGCGAGCGAGGTGCGCCGCCTCGCCCGCGCCCAGGAGCGCGACCTGCGCACCTGGCTGTACAAACCCGAGGGCACCGGCAAGGACGAGGCCGACGAACCCACCGACCTCGCCGACGCCGTGCGGCGCAACGCGGCCGAGGTCGAGGACAAGCACGGCGTCCCCATCGAGGTCGTGGTCGTCGGCGACTGCCCGCTCGACGAGAGAACCGGCGCGCAGATGCAGGCCGCGCGTGAGGCGATGGTCAACGCCGCCAAGTACGGTGGCGAGGGCGGGGCCGTACAGGTCTACGCCGAAGTCGAGGGCAGGAAGGTCTTCGTGTCCGTGCGGGACCGCGGCCCCGGCTTCGACCTCGACTCGATACCCGCCGACCGGATGGGTGTCAGACAATCGATCATCGGCCGCATGGAGCGCCATGGCGGCACGGCCCGGCTGCGTGCGGTGCCGGGCGGCGGCACGGAGGTCGAGCTGGAGATGGAGAGGGCGGAGAAGACGTCATGAGCGACCCCACCGAGGCGAACACCGAACCCGTGGAGCCGACGCCGGCCGGCGGCGCGGGAGAGCGGCACGTGCGCGTGGTCCTCGTCGACGACCACCGCATGTTCCGTACGGGCGTCCAGGCCGAGATCGGCCGGACCGAGGAGACCGGGGTCGAGGTCGTCGGGGAGGCCGCGGACGTCGACCAGGCCGTCACCGTCATCACCGCCACCCGTCCCGAGGTCGTCCTCCTCGACGTCCATCTCCCGGGCGGCGGCGGGGTCGAGGTGCTGCGCCGGTGCGCGCCCTTGATGGCCGACGCCGAGCAGCCCGTCCGCTTCCTCGCCCTGTCCGTCTCGGACGCGGCGGAGGACGTCATCGGAGTGATCCGGGGCGGTGCGCGCGGCTATGTGACGAAGACGATCACCGGCACGGACCTCGTCGACTCCGTCTTCCGCGTCCAGGAGGGCGACGCCGTCTTCTCGCCGCGCCTGGCCGGCTTCGTCCTGGACGCCTTCGCCTCCACCGACGCCCCGCCGGTCGACGAGGACCTCGATCGCCTCACCCAGCGCGAGCGCGAGGTGCTGAGGCTCATCGCGCGCGGTTACGCCTACAAGGAGATCGCCAAGCAGCTGTTCATCTCGGTGAAGACGGTCGAGTCCCATGTCTCGGCGGTCCTGCGCAAGCTCCAGCTCTCCAACCGCCACGAGCTGACCCGGTGGGCGACGGCGCGGCGGCTGGTGTGACCTGTCCGAGAATCGGACGGGTGTGACCGTCCGGTAGGCGAGTGCGCGATCACGCGGATACCCTGTGCGCGACGAAAGGAGGACAGCATGCTGCTGAGATTCCGTGTGGCGAATGTGCGATCGCTGCGCGACGAGCAGGAGCTGTCCTTCGTCGTACCCCAGGGCGAGGAGTCGGATGCGGCACGCGCCCTGACCTTGTCAGACGGAAAGTCGCTACAGGTCTATCCGCTTCTGGGAATCTTCGGCGCGAACGCTTCGGGTAAGTCCAACGTCATCGTCGCGCTCAAGAAGATGAAGGAAGCGGTCCTCGGGTCGTACGCCCAGTGGACGTCGTATCAGGGGATCCCCCGTGAAGAGTTCGCGCTCGACCCGAAGTCGGCCGCGGAGAGCACCTTTTACGAAGCCGACTTCGTACTCGACGACGGTGTTCGCTGGACCTACGGGTTCGAACTCGGGCCGAGGGTGGTGGAGTCGGAGTGGCTGCACGCGTACCCCAAGGGACGGCGCCAGGTGTGGCTGGACCGCGACGCCACACGTGACAACGTCTTCGAGTTTCCCGGCGACCGTATCCACGACCGCGCGCTTCTCGCCCGGACCACGCGTCCGAACGCCCTCCTGCTAAGCCGGGCGGCGAACGACAACCACCCGCAACTCACCCGAATCTACGACTGGTTCAACCAGAACCTGTGGGATGTGACGCCGGAGACCGAGCGTACACAGCGCGAGGCCTACACAGCCCGACAACTGCTGGACGAGGACGCTCGCGACCGTATCGAGGAACTCTTGCGTGTCGCCGATCTCGGTATCCGGGGCGCGGAGGTGCAACAGCGCCCAGGGCAGTCGCCCCTCGTGCGACTGCTGCACGGTGGTGACTCCGAAGAACCCGTGGCACTGGACTGGCAGCGCGAATCGTTCGGCACACGTTCGTGGTTCGCGTTGATCGGACCGCTCTTGCTGGCGCTGGACAAGGGCGCTGTCCTGCTGATCGACGAGCTGGACTCCAGCCTCCACCCACGCTTCGCCGCAGAGGTCGTACGCCTCTTCCAGGCGCCGTGGGTCAACACCAAGGGCGCCCAACTGGTCTTCACCTCCCATGCGCCGTCACTGCTCAAGTCGCCCAGAGGCGGGCGTCCCTTGGAGCCGGGACAGATCTGGCTCACGGAGAAGGACGCGGGCGGTGCCACGGAGCTGTACCCACTCAGTGACGCGGAGCCGGGCCCCGACGAAGACCTCATGGACTCCTACCTGGCCGGCGCGTTCGGCGCGGTTCCGAAGATGATGCAAGGACAGATCGGCCGCAGAGTTCTTACGGCACTGGCAGGGGAGGCAGAGCGTTCCTGATGGCGAGGGACAAGGGGCGGGACAACATCACAGGCCGGCACCGGAGAGTGCTGCCTCAGGATCGTCCGCGTGAGGTGTACGTCTTCACCGAGGGCGAGGTCACCGAACCGGACTTCATCGAGTTCGTCACCACACATGGCACCCGTGCGCAACAGGGTCGCGAGGTCATCTGCAGTGTCGAGAATGTGAACGCGCCGTCGAAGCGCCGCAAGCCGCTGCCCCTCGTGGACGAGGCCATCGGGAAGTGGGCCGAGGTCCAGAGGGCGGCCAAGAAGGCGAAGCTGGATCCCGAGAGCTGGAACTGGCCTCAGGTGTGGTGCATCTTCGACCGGGACCGGCACGAGGACATCCCGACCGCGTTCTCGCGAGCCCGGAAGGCGAAGCTCCACGTCGCCTACTCCCACCCTTGTTTCGAGTTGTGGCGTCTTCTCCACTATCAGAACTACACGAGCACCTTCGGTGGCGTCTGCGACAGCGCGGCGGGCAGGTTGAAGAGCCAGCAGGGCTTCGCCCAGACCTACGGGCCCACCATCAGCTCCGTCTCCCCGGAGCAGGCCAAGCGAGTCATGCCCGGTCAGCTGCGGGGGAAGTACAAAAAGGCCCGGCAGCACGCCAAGCAGATCAGTGCCGGGCACAAGGGCTCCGATCAGAATCACTGGGACCCGTACACCAACGTGTGGAGCTTCGTCGAGGACGGTCTGGACGTGATCGACTACTGACCTGCGGGGCGCGGGCGGAGTCATATTGAGGAGTGGACGGGGGGGGAGACATGACGGGCGGGATCACCACGTTCGAGTCGGTGCAGCAGGCGCTGTCGGAGACTTTGAACATGACGCGCGGCACCATGGAGACACAGCGCGGTCGGGACTTGGCCCTGGCGCTGCTCGTCTGCAAGCACCTGCACGACGAACACGGTGGACGGCCATCTCCGTGGGAACGTCTTGCCGCAGCTCCCGAACCCCTAGCCCAGGACGACTGGGGAATGCGCTTCGAGAACTCGGCGCACGACTTCCGTTCCCGGCAATGGACGGACCGGATCGATGCCTGGTGCGCGGACGCGTTCACGCAGCTCGTTCAGGCTGTCTCCCATACCGCGAAACATCTTCCCAAAGGCTTGCAAACCGATCTTGTGGGACCGTTCCGAGAACTTCGCCTGGACTTCGGGAGCCTCACTCACCGCGGGCTGTTGGGCGACATCGTGGAAGGTCTGCTGAAGCGCAGCGCCGAGTCCTCGGCGTATTCCGCCGAGCACCACACGCCCCTTGATGTGGTCCAGCTTCTGACGAATCTGGCTCAGCCACAGGCCGGTTCGAGGATCTGTGATCCGTTCTGCGGAACGGGAGGCACCCTCGTAGAGGCCGCGGAATATGTGGAGGAACGGGACGAGGTTCAGCACGGACCACTGCTCTACGGGCAGGATGTCAATCCGGCGGCCTATGTCCTGGCAGCGGTGAATCTGTACTTCCACGGGGCCTCTGTCGGCGCTCTGAAGCGGGGAGATGCGCTGACTGACGGAGAACTCGCGCGGACCGGATACGACATGGTGCTCAGCGTGCCGCCGTTCGGCCTGCGGCTGCGGCCTGATCAGGTGAGCGCGCTCTCAGACGGCTTGCCGTTCGGGCTAGTCTCCGAGCGGGGCTCGGCCGATCTCGCTCTCCTCCAGTACATGCTCGGCCTGGTACGGGAGCGGAGCGGCACCGTCTGTACGGTCGTGCCGCACGGTGTCTTGTTCCGGGACATCCCGTCGGAGCGAGCCATACGCAAGGCGTTGCTGGACGCCGATGTGATGGAGGCAGTGATCGGGCTGCCCCCTGACCTCTTCAACAGCACGAGCATCCAGACGTGTGTGCTCGTTCTGCGTTCCCCGGGCGGAAAAGCGCCAGCGCGGCGTGGCAAGGTCCTGTTCGTGGACGCCTCCCGTGAATTCCGGGCGGAACAAGGTCGGAACGTCCTGCGCGCGGAGAACACAGCGAGAATCGTCAGCGCGTTTCGTTCCTACGAGGATGCTGAGGGTTTCGCTCGGGTCATGGACCGGGGTCGGCTCGCAGCCAACGGCGACAGCCTCGCCGTTCGCCGGTACGTGGACAGCACTCCACCGCCTGAGCCGCAGGACATACGTGCTCACATGGTGGGCGGGATGCCTGTCGCTGAGATCGACGCCGAAGCGACGCTGTTGCGGGCGTACGGGATCCCAGCCTCGCAGCTCTTCCTGCCCCGGGAACCGGACTCTCCGTACATGGATTTTCCCTCCCCGGAGCGACGGCTCGACGCGCAAGGCCTCGCCGAACTAGCCCGCCCGCAGGAAGCCAGGTTCCGCGCCGCCTTTGAAGCGTGGTGGGCGTGTGCGGAGGCGGATATCGTCGGCATCCTCTCGGTCGGACGAGAGGTCGACACGTCCCGAGGCAGGCTTGGTCGGCTCAGGGACGAGTTGATGTCGTCGTTCCCGGCGAGACTGCTGGAGCCGGGACTGCTTCCGGAGCACATCCTGGTCGGCGCGCTCGCGGAATGGTGGGCCGATGCCAGACCCTCTCTGCGGGCATGGACCGAAAGCGGCCAGGACACGCCGCTCGACACGCACTTGGCGCCGTTGAGGGAAGACATGGCTGGCCGGCTCGAGGTCATGGTGGGCCGTCAGCGTCACGAACTGGTCGACACGTATCAGCGATGGGAGCAGAAATACGGCCTGGCGTTCCGCGAGATTGAGGCTCAGCTCACCGGGACTCCGGAAGCCGTGGTGCTGCACAACCCCTGGTCTGAGCAGAGCGCCTGGGATTTCGGGGCGGACGACGGGGGCACAGCCGCTCGGCGTCGCCAGACCGCTGCGCGCATTTACGAGCTCATCGACACGGAGAAGACAGTTCAGGCCGCCCTGGCGAAACTGGACGTCGATGAGCAACTGGTTCTCTTGCCACTTCTGACTGACACAACCCTTGATGCGGACCGGCAGGTGGAACGCTGTCCGCTGCGGGACGTGGTGACGACCGCCCGGCGCGGCGCCGCTCCGCGGTTCGGTGAGGAGACAGGCGGCGTTCCTGTCGTGGAGGCGCGCAACCTATCGGAGCGAGGACTAGACCTGACACAGCTCCGACACCTCCGAGCGGGTTCGTCACCGCGCCCAGCGGATCTGCTGCAACCGGGAGATGTCCTGGTGACAGGGCGTTTCATGGCGGGACGAGGCCACCGGGCCGTGGTCTGGCGGGAGCAGCTGCCCGTTGCCGCATGCGGGAGCAACGTACTGCGTCTCACTCCCGACACCGCTCGTCTGAACCCTGACTATCTGAAGGCGTGGCTTTCCCAGCCCTCCATCCGCCCTCGGATCGAAGCGCGGGCGCGTTTCACACAGCGAGACCTCTATGACCTGTCGGCGGCCAGACTGCTCGATGTCGAGATCGACCTCCCTGCCCCGCCGGTGCAGCAGCGCATCGCGGCCGAGATGGCCATGCTGGAGGAACAGCGCGGCCTGCGCTTCGCCCAGTTGTCCAAGCTGGAACTGATCAAGGAGACGCTCATGGAGGACCTGAGGTCCGCCCGCACGTCGGTGAGCTACCTGGACTGAGAACCTGGTCGGTGGGTCCTCGGCTCGGCTCTCCCGCAGTGGGGGCCGACTAGCTGGATACGGTGATGTGGCCTGCCCGGAAAGCCTTAGGCTTCCCGGTGCATCCGTAACCGGACATCCAGTCACCTCAGGGGAGTGCCGTACGTGGCCAAGCTCACGCTCGCGCAGTTGGAACGCCATCTCTTCGCGGCGGCGGACATCCTGCGCGGCACGATGGACGCCGCCGAGTACCGCGACTTCATTTTCGTCCTGCTCTTCCTCAAGCGCGTCAACGACGAGTTCGAGGCCGCGCGCGAGGCGATCATCGCGGAACGGATGAAGGCCGGTGAGAGCCGCGAGGACGCCGAGGACGACGCCGAGCAGTTCGAGTTCTACCGCCCCCGCGGGGTCATCTTCGTCCCTGAGGAGGCCCGCTGGGACCGGCTGGCCAGTGGCCAGGACAACGTGGCGATGGAGTACCTCCAGCCCGCCCTGGACGCCTTGGAGAACCAGGAGGGCAACAGCGAACTCCGCGGTCTGTTCGGGCACGTCAACTTCAACCGCATCGGCGGCGGCAGCAGCGGCAAGGGCTCCGCGGCAGAACTCGCCGACAGGCGTCTTGAGGCTCTGATCGAGCACTTCGGCAGCATCCGGCTGCGCGGGGACGACTTCGAGTTCCCCGACATGATCGGTGCCGCCTACGAGTACTTGATCAAGGACTTCGCGGACTCGGCCGGCAGCAAGGGCGGCGAGTTCTACACCCCGCGTTCCGTCGTCCGCATGATGGTCGAGCTGGCCCGGCCGCACGGCGGCATGCGCATCTACGACCCCTGTGTCGGCTCCGGCGGCATGCTCATCCACGCCATGGAGTACATCGACGAGCACGGCGAGGACTCCGACGACCTGCTGCTCGCCGGTCAGGACGCCAACAGCGGCTCCTGGGTCATGGCCACCATGAACATGCTCTTCCACGGCGCCAAGCACTTCTCCCTGCGGACCGGTGACACGCTCACCAACCCCCTCCACCCGGAGCGGGACTTCGACCTGGTCCTCAGCAACCCGCCCTTCTCCATGGACTACAAGCAGTCCGAGGTGCCGGACCTGCTGACGCGGATGCCGTACGGCCAGACGTCCGAGCGTGGCAAGGCCGACCTGATGTTCCTCCAGCACATGCTGGACATGGTCAAGAAGCGGGCCGGAGCGGTCTTCACCGTCATGCCGCACGGCGTGCTGTTCCGTGGCGGCGAGGAACGCAAGATCCGTGCGGAACTGCTCAAGCACGACCTGATCGAGGCGGTCATCGGCCTGGCCCCGAACCTCTTCTACGGCACCGGCATCCCGGCCTGCGTGATCGTGCTGCGCGCACCGGGCCGCAAGGAGCAGCAGGACCGGCGCGGCAAGGTCCTGTTCATCAACGCGGACCGAGAGTTCCACGCGGAGCGTGCGCAGAACGTCCTCCTGCCCGAGCACGTAGAGAAGATCGTCTCCACCTTCCACGCCTTCAAGGACGCGGAGGGCTTCGCGCGCGTGGTCGACCGCTCCGAGCTGGAGGAGAACGACTACAACTTCAACATCCGCCGGTACGTCGACAACACCCCGCCGCCCGAGCCCCAGGACGTACGGGCACACCTTGTGGGCGGTGTCCCGGTCGCCGAGATCGAAGCGAAGAAGCCGCTGCTGGACGCGTACGGCATCGGGATCCGGGACCTCTTCGCGGTCCGCGAGGACGACCCCGAGTACGTCGACTTCCTGCCCGAGGGTGAGCGGCCGGACGCGGCCCGCCTGGCCGAGCTCGCGAGTGGACGCGAGCAGAAACTGTGGGCCGCCTTCGAGGAGTGGTGGGAGTCGGAGACCGAGCAGATCGCCGCACTGGAGCCGGTCGAGGGCGACGACCGCACGGAGCATGAACGCAAGGCACAACTGGCTCGTCTGCGCGCCGACTTGATCGATTCGTTCCGGGAACGGCTGCTGCGGGTCGGCTTGTTGGATCGGTACGCGCTCGCCGGGGCGGTCGCCGGCTGGTGGCACGACGCCAAGAACGAACTGAAGGCGCTGTCGGTGAACGGCTTCGCCGGTGTCGTCGACGGCTGGGTCGAGACGGTCGAGACGATGCTCGCGCCCGAGCCGGACCCCCGCACGGGCGGCGCGCGCGACCGTTCGGCGGCGGAGCGGCGGCAGGCGTACGGCCACAAGGTCATCGCCGCCATCGCCCGCGACTTCCTGGAGGAACTCGCCTCGGCGGACCGTACGCACGCGGAACTCGACGCGAAGGTGAAGGCGGGCCATGAGGCGGAGGCCGCGCTGGCGGCGGCTCGGGCTGCGGCGCTCGCCGGTGACGAGGGGGAGTCCTCGGAGGACGGCGAGGACTCCGGTGGTTCCGGGGAGATCGACCCCGCGCTGGAGGAGGCGGTCCTCAGCGATGCGGAGATGCGCGACCTGAAGAAGCGGCGCACTGCGGCGAAGAAGGTCATCGAGGAACTGGAGGACGACTTCTGGCCGGTGCCGGGGGTCCGGAGGAAGAAGCGGGAGCAGGAGGAGAAGGCGACCAAGAAGAAGGCCGCGGTGGTGGCGTCTGCGGAGCAGGCTGGGCAGGGGAGTTTGCTGACGCTTCCTGGTGAGGCCGTCGGCGAGGTGACCGAGCCGACATCGACCGTGCCGGAGCCGAGATTGAAGAGGGCGCGCCGGGCGGTGGCCGAGGCTGAGGGAGATCGGAGGGTAGTCCTGGGGATCCTGCGGGACGACCTCGAGGGGAAGCTGGGCGGACATGTGGTGCGGCGCCAGCGGGAGTTGGCGGAGTCGTATCGGTTGTGGGAGGGGAAGTACGGGGTCTCGCTGCGGGACATTGAGGAGCGGCGGGAGAAGGCGGCTGAGGTGCTGGACGGGTTCCTGAAGGAGCTGGGTTATGTCGGCTGAGGACTCGATCCGCTGGCTCCCTGTGGGTGAGGTCGGCGAGGTACGCATGGGGAAGCAGCTTTCGCCGGCGAGCCGGGCGAACGGCATGCAGTTGCCGTACCTGCGGGTCGCCAACGTGCTTGACGATCGAATTAACTATATGGATGTGAAGTTGATGGGATTCACATCCAGTGAACGTGCGAATTATGCACTCCGGCCGGGAGATATTCTGCTGAATGAGGGGCAGAGTCTGGAACTTGTAGGGCGCAGCGCTATCTATAGAGAAGTCGCAGGTGCTTACTATTTTCAGAACACCCTCGTCCGATTCCGTGCTGGAGATGCGGTCGTCCCTGAATACGCTCAAGCCGTGTTCAGGACGTGGTTGCAGAACGGGGTGTTCATGGCGATCGCCAAGAAGACCACGAGCATTGCACACCTAGGGGGCGAAAGGTTCGCCAAACTCCTCTTCCCGCTCAGGCCGATTTCTGAGCAGCGACTCATTGTCGATGTTCTCTCGGCACTCGCGAACCGGGAGCAACTTGCAGCGGCCTCCATCGCGAAGCTCAGAACTGTAAGGGATGGTGCCCATCTATCGCTGGTGTCGACCATCGATAGATCACGTATTGAGAGTGCGTCATGGTCGCGCGTCCCTTTGCGAGAAGTGGTCCCATCGGTCGAGTACGGCATCTCCGAGGCTCTGGTGAGCGATGCAGTCGGGGTTCCTGTCCTACGAATGAACAACATTCAGGATGGGCATCCAGAGGTTAGCGATCTCCGGTACTGTCCGGTCCCTGTTCCGAGACGGCTGTACCTGAAGCGCGGTGATGTGTTGTTCAACCGCACGAACAGTATTGATCACATCGGTAAATCGACGCTCTGGCAAGATGAGTTGCCAGAAGCCAGTTTTGCCTCTTACTTGGTTCGCCTCAATTCGGATCGAGTTAAACTCCTGCCCGAGTACCTCGTTGAGTGGCTCATGCACCCCGTGATTCGCCAGCGCGTCAGGTCCATTTCAACGGTCGCTGTTCAGCAAGTGAACGTCAATCCGAGTCGCCTGCGGGAACTCGAAATCGACTTTCCAAATGATTTGTCCGAGCAGCGGCGGATCGTGGCGACTCTGGCTGCTTTCGATGCGCGGATCAGTCGTGAGCTGGACGAACTGACGAAACTGCGTAATCTTAAGCAGGGGCTGACCGATGACCTGTTGTCGGGGCGGGTGCGGGTGCGGGTGCGCGATGTCGCGTAGCCCTAAGTCCGAGGTGTACGGCGTAGTTCGAACCAGACCGTTTTGCCGATGCCGTACTGCCGAGGCGTTGCGCCCCAGTCGTCCGCCAGTGTGGCCACCAGCGCAAGGCCTCGGCCCGACTCGTCCTCTAGGGACGCATTTCGCAGTGCGGGAAGCGTGTCGTTCGCGTCCGTCACCCAAACCCGGACGCGGTCGTCGTCCAGGGCACAACGGGCCCAGATTTCTCGGCCCGGGGAGACCTTCGCGTGGCGGTACGCGTTTGCCATCAGCTCACTGAGCAGTAGGACCACCGTCTCCGTCACCTCGTCCGGGAGCTTCCACGACGTTGCCTGCTCCCGGAGTAAAGTTCGCGCTCTGCTCACGCTGCGGGCGTGACGCGGTAGGCGCCACTCGATGTCCTTGGGGGCGGCGGTGGCCGGAGTGGGCTGGGGGTGGTCTCCGGGCATCGGCATGCGCTTCGGTCCTTGCGTGTGGTTCTCCATCATTTGCCGTGCTCAGGCTGCTGGTTGCCGCCTAACCTCGGGAGTAGCGGCGTGGGTACACAGCGTGCTTGTACACGGTGTGTCGGCGGGAGGTGGATGGGGCGTGGTGACTTCCGGGGATGCGCAACAGTCACAGCAGGCGTGGCGGTACTGCGGCAGCCAGATCAAGATGTGGCGTGAGGAGGCCGGGGTCAGCCGTCAAGAACTGGCCACCGAGGCCAACTACGACTACGAGTACGTCAAGTCGATGGAGAACGGGCGGCGGCGGCCGACGCTCAGGCTTTTGCAGGCCGCGGATCAGATGTGTGGGGCCCGAGGCAAGTTGATCGCGGCGCATGAGCACCTGAGGCCTGAGCCCTTCCCTCAACGGACGCAGCAATACGTGCTGGTGGAAGCCGAGGCAATTACGTTGTACTCGTACGCGGTCATGCTGATCCCGGGCCTGTTGCAGACGGGGGAGTATGCGCAGGAGCTCATCAGTAATAGTTGCCCTCCGCTCGATGAGGAGACGATCGAAGAGCGCGTAGCGGCTCGGTTGGCTAGGCAGGAGAAGCTGACCAGTAAGCCCCCAGTGCACTTCAGTTACGTGATCCACGAGGCGGCGTTGCGGGCTGTGGTTGGCGACCGGGGTGTAATGCGGAGGCAGCTCAACCACCTGTTGGAGGTGGGCAAGCAACGGAACGTGTCGATCCAGATCTTGCCCTTCACGGCCGCCCCTCCTGTGGCGCTCGGCGGCCCGTTGGTCCTCGTGGAGACCGCTGATCACGAGCACTATGGCTACGTGGAAGGCCAGGAGACCGGAGCGTTGTACGCCGATGCGGACAAGCTCAACGCCCTGACGCAGCGCCATGGCATGATCCGTATGCAGGCGCTTAACGTTGCGGAGTCTGCCCGGTTGGTCAGAAAGGTGGCGGAGGAACTGTGAGCGCGGAGTTGTCGTGGTTCAAGTCCAGCTACAGCGATGACCAAGGTGGCGAATGCCTCGAAGTCGCCTACGCCTGGCGCAAGTCCAGCCACAGCGGCGAGTTCGAAGACGCCTGCGTAGAGGTCGCCGCCTGCACCCAAACCTCCCACGTCCGAGACTCGAAGCTCGGCGCTCGAAGCCCCCAGCTCTCGGTGCCAGCCCACGCGTGGGCCGCCTTCGTCGCCCACGCCCGCAGCGTCTGACCCCGGCGCTTGAGCCCCGGGCTTCGGGCCCCGACGTCCGAGCTCTGCTTATGAGGATTGGGTGATTGGTTCAACCCACCCTCCCTCCCAACCTCCGCGTGCACCAGCGCTCATGACTTTTCGTGACCGGCTTGCCACGCGCCGTTGCGAACCTCTAGCGTTCGCAGCAACAAACGACCCCGGCAGGTGCTACCAACACCAGACCGGGGTCTGACCTCAAGATCGACAGGACCGATCTCATGGCTTACCAAAACCCTAACGCGGTCATGCCCGCGCCCGCACACCCCATGGCCAACCCCGGCTACGGCAAACGATCCGTCCCGGACCAGTCTCCGGCCCGTCCCGGCGACTTCGATCACCTCCCACCTCGCGAGCGCTACGTCGCCGCCTTCATCGACCGGCTCCCGGACGGCGCCGCCATGGACGCCAAGACCCTCGCCAAAACGCTGCCCCTCTACGGTCAACAGGCCGTGCGCTCCGCCCTCAACGAGCTCTCACGGGCCGGCCATCTCCGTCGCGTACGACGCCGCGCGGAAGGCGACGTCACCGGTGATGGTGTGAACCGTTGGGTGTTCCGGACCTACTGGTCCCGTACCGCACGTGACAGCGAATGGTGGGCCCGCTTCCTCGCCGGTGACGTACCGAGCGACGTTCCGGCCGAGACCTCCGTCGCAAGCGACGGGGCCCCGTCGGCCGAGGCGACCACCACCGCCGTACAGCCCAAGGACGCACAGCAAGCGGATCAAGCCGATTCACGACAGACCCCCGAAGCACCGCACCGCCCCTCCGCCGCCTACGAGACCCTCGCAAGACTCGGCCACACGGAGCCCCGTCTCGCGCTCTCCGCCGCGGACTGCGCCGCCCTCGAAGAGACCGCCTCACAGTGGCTGGCCCGGGGCGTCACGGCAGACCACCTGACGCGGTCCCTCGTCGCCGGGCTTCCCGAACAGGTCCACTCGCCCCGCGCCTTCCTCCAGCGTCGGCTCCGCGACAAGATGCCGCCCGAACTGCTCGCTCCCGAGGAACGCGCGCCCCGCGCCATGCTGGAGTGCACCGACTGCGGTGTCCCCGGCCGTCCCGAAGCCCTGCCGAACGGCCTGTGCCTTGCCTGCCGAGGATTCTCACACCAGGCGGGCTTCCAATCGCCCCCTCCGACAGCACACCGGGCCGAAGTCAATGCCGACGGACCTCACCATCACCCCCGCCCGCTCTCCGCCGACGAAGTACGCCTGCACGCGGCTCAGATCCGCAGCGTCGTCTCGAACCGGCGAAACGTCTCGAAACACCTGCGGGCAGCGCTCGAACACACGGCCTGAACTGGGCGCTTCCCCTGCTGTATTCGTCCCGTGTGGCGCAAAATGGAACACCGGTCAGAGCACGGCAGCACGCTGACCGGTGTGAGGCAGCACATGGGGGAGAGGCGCGTACGCATGGCACGGGGCACGGTCGAGCTGGACGAGGTGGAGCGCCCATTCGTCGCGCAGTTGAAGGCGATGGGGTGGCGGCACGTCCACGGGTCGGAGCTTTCCGGTCCAGACGACCAGCGGGCGTACGGGGATGTACTGCTCGCCCGGCGGCTCGGCTCGGCGATCCGGCGGATCAACCGCGTATCGGGCACCGGCGAGCGCTGGATGGGTGACGCGGACGTCGACAGCGCCATAGGCGAGTTGCGCAGAGCCGCGTGCAACGTCGCCACGAAGAAGCTGAAGGACGTCAACAGCGATGTGACGAGTCTGCTGCTCAGCGGAACGCCCGCGACCGGTCACGAGGTCCACCACCAGGGCAAGACGGTGCACGTCCAGTACGTCGACTGGGAGCTGGAAGGACTCGACGATGCCGAGATCCTCAAGCGGAACGAGTTCCTCGTCGTCGACCAGCTCAGGGTGCGTGCCGCCGACGGCAAGGACGTGGTCCTCGATCTCGTCCTGTTCGTCAACGGGATCCCCGTTGTCGTCATCGAGTGCAAGAGCCCCGACGTCAAGGACCCGATAGGGAAGGCGATCCGCGATCTGCGGGCCTACTGCGGGGAGCCGCTCGACGACGACGTCCGGGCGCCGCACGACCGGCCGAGCGGCGTGCCGGAACTCTTCGCCTCCGTACAGCTGCTCGTCGGCGCCAGCGGGGACGAAGCGGCCCTCGGCACCATCACGTCCACCGAGGAACACTTCGCCGCCTGGCGCAGCGTCACACCGGACTACGACGATGACGCCGCGCTGGTGCGCGCGCTTCAAGCCGTCCGGCAGGACGACGGCCGGCGACTCCTTGGCGACGGGCAGAAGCTGACCGATCAGCACAGGCTCGCCGCCATCGTGCTCAAGCCGCGCAACCTGCTGAACATCATGCGGCACTACGTCTTCGAAATGCCGGTTCAGACCAAGGAGGGGGAGCCGCCCCTGACCGTGAAGGCGGTGTGCCGGCATCAGCAGTACCGGGCCGTGGAGAAGATCGTGGCCAAGCTGCGGACCGGGCGCACTCGCCTCGACCCCGCTGCGGAGGACGACGAGCGCGGGGGTGTCATCTGGCACACCCAGGGCTCCGGCAAGAGCCTGACCATGGCCTTTCTCGCACGGCGGCTCCAGAGCAGCCGGGACCCCGAGCTGAACCGCTTCACCCTCCTTGTCGTGACCGACCGCAGGCAGCTAGAACGGCAGCTGTCGGCGGCCGTGCGGGTCAGCGGTCGCCCCGTACGCATCGCGAAGTCCCAGGCGGACGTGGAGGGGATGCTGCGGCGGGCCGGGAAACCCGGCGGGCGCGCGGTGATCTTCGCGATGATCCAGAAATACCTGGGCCGGATTCCAGGGCTCGTCGGAGAGACGGCGAACGACGACCGTGACCCGAGTGTCGAGTTCGTGGAGGCACAGGAGCGGATCACCGATGGCGGGGCCGCGGAGGAGGCCGCGGACCCGGCGCCGAGCGAGGACGTCATCGAGAAGGTCAGGCGGCGGTTCAGCGAGTGCAGCACCTCGCCGTACGTGCTGGTCCTGGTCGACGAGGCGCACCGCTCCCACAGTTCCGTGCTCCACGCCTGCCTGCGTGACGCGGTGCCGAACGCCGCGCGCATCGGCTTCACGGGCACGCCGATCATGAAGGGGAAGCTGCACGACACCGGACGGATCTTCGGTCTTGAGCCGGACGACAAGTTCCTCGACGCCTACCTCATGGACGAGGCGGAGCGGGACAAGGTGGTCGTACCCGTCCGGTACGAAGGGCGCGGGCCGGGCCCGCGAACGTGAAGGACGAGCGGGGGATCAACTACAAGTTCGAGGACCTCATCGCCACCCTGAGCGACGAGGACAAGGACAAGGTCCGCAAGGGACTGAAACCCACCAGCCGCGATGTCGCCGAGTCCCTGCCCATCATCCGGCGCAAGGCCGTCGACATGCTGGAGCACTACGTCACCGGCCCGCTGACCGGAGGCTTCAAGGCCCAGGTGGCCGCCGTCAGCCGTCACGCCGCCGTGCTCTACCGGCACATGCTGAACGATGCACGCGCCGAACTCCTCACCAAGGTCAGGAACTTCGACCCGGCGACGTTGCGCGACAAGGACCTCAAGGACTACACCTGGGACGAGCTGGTGCTGCTGCGCGCCTGGCACTACCAGGAGCTTTTGCGCCGTATCGAGTTCGTGCCGGTGATCTCCGCCGGGAACGAGCAGAAAAGCGGTCGGTGGCAGGAGTGGACGGACCCGCAGCGGCAGCAGGAACACATCGAGCAGTTCCTGGAGCCCTTTCCCGAGCTGCCGAAGGACAACCCGTGGGCGGTGGAACACCCGCTGGAACCCGATCCTGTGCCCGGCGGAATGATCGCCATGAACCCGTGGAGCGACACCCGTACGGCACCGGTGGAGCCAGGGCTGAGCCCTTGGAGCGATCGTGAACACCGGCCGATCGCTTTCCTCATCGTGAAGTCGATGCTGCTCACCGGGTTCGACGCCCCCATCGAGCAGGCCCTCTACCTGGACCGGCCCATCCAGGACGCCGAGCTGTTGCAGGCCATCGCTCGCGTCAACCGGCCGCGCACCGGCAAGGAGGAGGGCCGGGTCGTCGACTACTACGGAGTGCTGAACAACCTCGCGGCGACTCTTCCCGCGTACAAGGGCAACGGCCCCGCTCTGAGCGCCGTACGCCGTCTGTCCAGTGAAGTGCCGGACCTGGAAGCGGCGGCTGCCGAGATGCAGCGGTTCCTGGACGGACTCGGGATCACGCGCCTCGACACGGCGGAGGACGTCACCGGCGGTCTGTGGGCACTGGGCGACCCGGCCACTCGGGCCGACTTCGACACCAAGCTGGGCGCTTTCCTGGGTGCGCTGGAACGTGTACTCCCGCACGAGGCAGCGCTGAAGCAGATCCCCAGCGCACGACAGTGGGCCGTACTGCAGCGGCGGGTGCGCCGGCACTACCGGGATGACACCGGCGGTCAGTTCGCCATGCGCGCGTACGGCCGGAAGGTGCGGGCGATGATCGCTGATCACCTCGAACTCCCGGAGCTGACGCAGGTGATCGCGCCCGTTTCCCTTCTCGCGCCGGACTTCGACGAAGTCGTGGGGCGCATCCCCGAGGCCCGGGAATCCGCCGCGGAGCAGGTGCAGGCACTCCGCTACCACTTGGAGGAACGTCTGGAGCAGGAGGACCGGCCGGTCTACCGGACGCTCTCGCAGGAGCTCCAGGAGATCCTCGACGAGTTCGACGGCCGCTGGGACGAGATCAAGCAGCGGATCGGGCCGCTCATCGACAGGGCGCGCAAGGCGGAGCAGGCCGATCCTGCCGTAGCGGATCTGAGTCCGGTGGAGCAGCGGCTGTACACCAAACTGTCGGAGCAACTGGCCGAGCAGTCGGCCTTCGACCAGCTGGGCCAGGAGTTCCTGCGCAACCTCACCGTCGATCTCGGCTCACTGATCTCCGTGCATGTGAACCGGGCGTCCTGGTCGGCCAACGAGTCCAGCCTGGGTGACCTCCGGATCGCCATCTGGCACAGGCTACGGAAAGCGGGGCTGAAGCCACGAGAGCGTGACCCCAAGCCGCTGCGTGATCTGTCCAACGCGATCGCTGGATACGCACAGCAGCATGCTTCCGCGTTCCGCGCACGAGGACGGGGACAATAGGAGGCGTGCCAGATCCTGTCCCGCCTTCCGACACCACCGACCGCCAGTCCCTTGTCGACGGTCAGGTGCTCGGAGTGGACGGCAGGGATTTTGTGATCGCTGTGAGTGCTCGGCGTAAGCGGCTCGGACTCACAGTCGAGAGGGACGGCACGCTGACCCTGCGCACGCCTGTGAGCTGCGATGTGGCGAGGGCGGAGGACTTCGCCCGGCAGAGCCGGGCTTGGGTCGACTCCAAACTGTCGCTGCGGGACCAACACCGGCCGGCACATCCGGTGCGCGGGTTCCGCGACGGTGAGAGCTTCCGCTATCTGGGGCGCGAGTACCGGTTGCTGCTGGTGAGCGAGAACAGGGCGCCGGTGCGGCTGTCGGCGGGGCGGTTGAGGATGGACGAGGCAGCCGCGGCGGACCCCGCTCGAGCGCGGCGAGACCTCATCGCCTGGTATCGGATGGCCGGACTGCGGTGGTCGCGAGGACGTCTTCAGCCGTGGGCTGCCCGGATGGAGGTTCCCGAGCCTGTGGTGACCGTTCGCGATGTCGGAAACAGGTGGGGGACCTACCGGCCCGCTGGAGGAGACACGGGAACTATGGCCCTGCATTGGGCTGTCTTCCAGCTTCCCGCTCATCTTGTCGACTATGTGATCGCTCACGAACTGGCACATATCAAGGTCTCCGGACACGGACCGGACTACTGGACGCTCCTCAAACGTGCCATCCCTGAGTGCGAGGCGCGCAAAGAAGAACTCGATGACTTGGGGCGACGACTGTGGATGGGGCAGATCGTCGGGCGGAACTGAACATCCAAGATCGAGATGTCCACCTCACACCACCCGGGCAGCGCCCGCGAACGGCATCTGGTCGATCGGGGCCACCCGCACCGGAGCCGACGGGTTCGGGGCGTGGATCATCTGCCCGTTGCCGATGTAGAGGCCGACGTGGCTGATGCCCGAGTAGAAGAACACCAGGTCTCCGGGGAGGAGTTCGGAGCGGGAGACCCGCCGGCCGGCGTCGATCTGGGAGTAGGTGGTACGGGGCAGGGAGATGCCCGCGGAGCGGTAGGCGGCCTGGACGAGGCCCGAGCAGTCGAAGGCGTCCGGGCCGGTGGCGCCCCAGACGTAGGGGCTGCCGAGCTTGGCGTAGGCGTAGGAGACGGCCGCCGCGGCACGGGAGTTGGGGGCCTCCGTAGTGGCCGCGCCCGGGGCCGCCAGCTCCTCGCGGGCGCCCGTCGTGGCCCGGGAGGCGCGAGCCCCGTCGCCGCCGAGCACCGCCCGTTCCTCGGCCGGCAGCTGGGACATCAGCCGGCGGGCCGCGCCCAGTTTGCCGGTGATCGTCTTCTTGTGCCGCTTCAGCTCCGCCTGGCGCGACTTCAGCGAGGCCAGCTCGATGTGCGCGGCCCCGCGCAACTGCTCGATCTCCCGCAGCTGCCGGCGCACGTTCGCCACGGAGGCGGCCTGGCGGGTACCGGCCCGTTCGACGAACTCGGCGCTGTCCAGGTACCGGTCGGGGTCGTCGGTCAGGGCGAGCTGCATCGCGGGGTCGAGGCCGCCGCCCCGGTACTGCGCCGCGGCGATCGAACCCAGCGCGTCCCGCTCCTCGTTGAGCTGTTCCGTCCTGCGGGCCGCCTCGTCCCGCAGGCCGTCCAGCCGGTTCTCGGCCGCCTCGGCCTTCTCCTTCGCGCCGTTGTACTTCTCGGTGGCCGCCTCGGCCTCCTGGTACAGCTGGTCCACCTTCGCCTTGACCTGGGCCGGGGTGAGCTGCGGCTCGGCGTGTCCGATCCCGTCGAAGCCCGTCGCGGTCGCGGCCCCCGCGAGGGCGATCGTCGCTGCGGTACGGACCGTATGGCCGCCGGCCGAGCGCCTGCGGGGCTTGCGGTGCGCTGCCACGTGGACTGCACGTCCTTTCGTACGTTCGTCCGCCCCGGACTCGGGACGTACGAACGCCAGGGGGGAGCGGCCGTACGACCGCCCGGGGCGGTGTGCGCGTCCGGCGACGGCCTGCACAGGGGGAGCGGGCCGCCGCCGGACCTTCTCGGCGGTGGTGGCCGACTGCCGCCCCTGGCCCGGGCGGCGGTGGGGAGCCGGTCACCTGGTGGAGGACGCTAAACCTGACCGTGTCCGGGAGGTGACGGGTTGTGCGGAACTGCCGTCAGGGGACCGCCGGGTGATCGAAGGTGACCGTGCTGCCGGGGTGCCGCCGTCGACTTCGCGAGGGGCGCTGACCGAACTCGGGATTCCGGGACCCGTGACGGGCGGGGAGTGCTATGGGGCGCATATATGCAAGATCTGCTCCAGGGGCCGGTGCGAGCGTCCCCAGGGCCCCGGAATAGGCTCCGGCCTCATGGACGTACTCATCCATCTCTTCGTCGGCCTGCACATCATCGGCATCGCCTCGCTGCTCGGCGGCTTCCTCACCCAGATGAAGGCGATGGGCCGGGGCACCGCCCGCTTCGTCCCCGCGATGCTGCACGGCGCCGCGACCATGCTGGTCACCGGGATGATCCTGGTCGGCCTCAACCAGGCCGACGACCAGCACGTCAACAACATCAAGATCGGCGTGAAGCTGGCCCTGCTGATCGTGATCCTCGGCCTCGTCTACGTGAAGCGGGACGACGAGACGGTGGACAAGCGCCTGTTCGGCCTGGTCGGCGCGCTGACCACGGCCAACGTCTTCATCGCGGTGCTGTGGACCTGACGGCGGCGAGGGCGGAGCCGACCGCCCCCGCGGCGACGGCCGGCCAGGCCGCCACCGAGATCCACAGCAGCACCTCACCCGGCGTCCGGAGCCACGGCACGTCCATGACGGCGGAGACCGAGAGGGTCGCGACCGCCGTCATCCCCATGGGGAACACGGTGGCCCAGCGGCGCACGTCGTAGCGCGGCCGCGGCCGTACGCACTCGGCCGCCAGCAGGACGGCGTACCAGGCCAGGGAGAGCACCAGCAGGGCCACGGTCACCGCGCGCAGGACGCCGCGGTCGTCGTCGTTCCACAGGTACAGGCGCGGGCTGTCGGCGGCGAGGAGTCCCGAGCCGGCGAGCGCCGAGATCGCGAGCGCGCCGCCCGCGATCCACTGGTCGCCCGGTCCCTCCAGCACCTGGCGCAGATCGAAGCGGTAGAGCGCGACGGCGTAGAGGACCAGGCCGAGCCAGAACAACGTGAGCGCCGTGTGCGCGAGCCATGCCGCCGAATCGGCCGCGGCGAGCGTGGCGCACAGGACCGCGAGGCCCTGGGTGGCCACACAGCACAGGAACACCCCGCCGCGCATCTTCCGCTTCCAGTGCCGCACGACGAGCACCGTCAGCACCGGCCACAGCAGCGCGGACAGCGCCAGCAGCGCCTCGGCGAGGGTCTGCCGGCCCAGCGCGGAGAATCGGATGCCGAGCACGGTGGTCGCCGCCACGGCCGTCAGGCCGCCCGGTGTCCCGGCGTCCGCGGCCCAGCGCGCGCGCTCCCTCAGCAGTCCTGCGGCGAACTCGGCGGCCAGCCCCAGCCAGGCCGCGCAGCCGATCACCAGGGCGATCCGCGACAGCGTCTCGTGGCCGGCCAGATGGAGCCCGACCGACAGGATGCCGGTCGCCATCACCGCGGCCCCGGCCGCGGGCGGGCGCCGCGTCCACCAGGCGCGCAGGGGGGAGTGGGGGGAGGGAGCGGGCATGGGTCGATGCTAGGAAGCTCCCCGCGCCGTGCGAGCGGGGCGCGCACGCGCGGGCGGGGAAATGCACGCGAGTGCGGGCCCCGAGCGACCGGCCGAAGAGCCCTGGTCCTCGGAGCCCGAGCCCTCAGGCCGGGCGGACCACGCTGTGGATCCCCGACTCGCCGTCGTAGTAGATCGACTCCTCACGGACGTACGCGCCCGGCTTGGGGGCGTGGATCATCATGCCGTTGCCGATGTAGAGACCCACGTGGCTGATGTCGTCGTAGAAGAAGACCAGGTCACCGGGCTGCGCGTCGGCCAGGGAGACCGTGGTGCCGGCGTTGACCTGGTCGTAGGTGACACGGGGGAGGTCGACGCCGGCGGCCTTCCAGGCGGCCTGGGTGAGCCCTGAGCAGTCGTAGGAGTCGGGGCCGGTGGCACCCCAGACGTACGGCTTGCCGACCTGCGCGCGGGCGAAGGCGAGGGCCTTGGCGGCCTTGGTGGCGTACGAGGAGTCGGGCGCCGTCGATGTGCTCTCCTGCGGGGCGGTGGCCTCCTGCGCGGCTCCTTGTGCGGCCTTCTCCGCTGCCGCCTGCTGCCGCGCCAGCTCCGCCGCCTTGCGGGCCGCCTCCTGCTGCTTGCGCTGCTCGATCGCCGCGAGACGCGCCTTCTCCTGGGCGGTCAGCTCCGACAGCAGCTCGCGCGCGTCGGCGAGCTTCTTCTGGACGGTCGCCTTGGCGGTCTTCAGGTCGCTCTGCGTCTCGGTGAGCGTCTGAAGGCTCTGGGAGGCCTCCTGGCGCTTCTTCATCGTCGTGGACTGCTCGGAGACGTAGTCGTCGACGGCGCCCTTCTGGCGGCTCGTCAAGCGGCCCATCAGCTGGGTCTGGTCGAAGTAGTCCTGCGGGGTGTCGGCGAGCAGGAAGGTGGCCGTGCCGGGCGCGGCGGCGCCGGTGCGGTACTGGGCGGCGGCGAAGGAACCGAGTTCCTCCCGTGCCTCGTTGAGCTTCTGGGTGCGCCGGGCGACGTCCTCCAGGAGCGTGTCCACCTGCTTGCGCTGCGTGGTGGTCTTCTCCTTGGCGGCGTTGTAGTTGTCGGTCGCCGACTCGGCCTGGCGGTAGAGGTCGTCGACCTTCTTCTCGACCTCTTCGAGACTCGGCTTGTCATCGGCCGGCGCGGCGTTCGCCGACTGGGACAGCAAGGCCACGGAGGTGAGGGCGGCCGTCGCGAGGGCCGGGGTCCGTATGCCTGCTACGCGCGTACCGACGGGACGCGACTTGCGGTGCGACGCCAAGGAGGCGACTCCTTCCCGTGCTCCGCCTACCGGGTTAGCTGTCGGGTTCGGGCGAGGTGCTTCGGAAGGTTTGCCCTACGGCCCTTCCCTGCGTGGGAGTCGGCCGATTCACCCCGGGTTCGGTGGGTCCCCGGCTCCGGGCGCGCGGCGGCGCTGCGGACTCGGCGGAGGCCGTGCGGCCCGGCGAGGTTCGCCGGAGGGGGTCGTACGGCCTGTCCGGAACGGTAGCCAACCGGTGTGGCCCGTGTGAAGGTTGATGTTCGATATGCCCGATACATTTTCGTGACCTTCGTCCCCAGGGGCCGCCTCGCATGACCAACCTGGGGTGTTCTGTGATGATTTGGGTCTGTTTCCTTCGGGGGTGACGGGTAACGGGTAAGGCGGAGCGGGGCGGCCGTGCCGTGGTGACCAAGGTCTCGCGGGGCGAGCGCACCAACCTGCGGGTGCCGTTCCCGGCGGGCGTCGCCGTCGGCCCTGCGGCGGCCGGACCCGCGTCTCGGCCCGGTCGGTCGCGGACAGCGGCCGGGGGCGCCGGAGGGCAGGTCCGGAAGATCATCGGCCGCTGATACCGGTGGATGTTCTCAGGGCGGCGGCGGTGTGTCAGTGGGGCACCCTAGACTCGGAGAGCGATGAGCAGCCTCTTTGACGACAGCTTCCTGGCGGACCTCCAGGCCCCTCGGGCCCACGGGGAAGAACCGCCGCCGCCCGAGGACGAGCACGTACCGGAGCAGGTTCCGGACGACCTGTTCGGCGGGAAGTTCGACGTGCCCCCGGACCGGGACGCCTACTACCGCGACGGCGCCCCGCGCCCGGTGGTGGACCCGGCCGCCCTCC
Organism: Streptomyces sp. SLBN-8D4; assembly: GCF_049739545.1. Lineage (NCBI taxonomy): Bacteria > Bacillati > Actinomycetota > Actinomycetes > Kitasatosporales > Streptomycetaceae > Streptomyces > Streptomyces sp. SLBN-8D4. Next base: position 3,913,886 of record NZ_JBMGQC010000001.1, on the reverse strand, counting down.
TGGAGGGGCTGAACGAGAACCAGCGCGCGGCCGTCGTGCACTCCGGCACCCCGCTGCTCATCGTGGCCGGTGCCGGCTCCGGCAAGACCCGGGTGCTCACCCACCGCATCGCCCACCTCCTCGGCGAGCGCAATGTCCACCCGGGCCAGATCCTCGCGATCACCTTCACCAACAAGGCCGCGGGCGAGATGAAGGAGCGCGTCGAGCAGCTCGTCGGCCCGCGCGCGAACGCGATGTGGGTGATGACCTTCCACAGCGCGTGCGTGCGGATCCTGCGCAGGGAGTCGAAGAGGCTCGGGTTCACCTCCTCCTTCTCGATCTACGACGCCGCCGACTCCAAGCGCCTCATGGCGCTGGTCTGCCGCGACCTGGACCTCGACCCCAAGCGGTACCCGCCGAAGTCCTTCAGCGCCAAGATCAGCAACCTGAAGAACGAGCTGATCGACGAGGAGGACTTCGCCGCCCAGGCCACGGACGGCTTCGAGAAGACCCTCGCCCAGGCCTACGCCATGTACCAGTCGCGCCTGCGCGAGGCGAACGCCCTCGACTTCGACGACCTGATCATGACGACGGTCAACCTGCTCCGGGCGTTCCCCGATGTCTCCGAGCACTACCGCCGCCGCTTCAGGCATGTCCTCGTCGACGAGTACCAGGACACCAACCACGCGCAGTACGCCCTGGTCAGGGAGCTGGTCGGGACCTCCGAGCACCCCGTGGACGTACCGCCGAGCGAGCACGACCTGCCGCCCGCCGAGCTCTGTGTCGTCGGTGACGCCGACCAGTCGATCTACGCCTTCCGCGGCGCGACCATCCGCAACATCCTCCAGTTCGAGGAGGACTACCCGGACGCGACGACGATCCTCCTGGAGCAGAACTACCGCTCCACCCAGACGATCCTCACCGCCGCCAACGCCGTCATCGAGCGCAACGAGTCCCGGCGCCCCAAGAACCTGTGGACCAACGCGGGCGCGGGCGCGCGCATCATCGGCTATGTCGCCGACACCGAGCACGACGAGGCGCAGTTCGTCGCCGACGAGATAGACCGCCTCACGGACGCGGGCGACGCGAAGGCCGGCGATGTCGCCGTCTTCTACCGCACCAACGCACAGTCCCGTGTCTTCGAAGAGGTCTTCATCCGCGTCGGCCTGCCCTACAAGGTCGTCGGCGGCGTCCGCTTCTACGAGCGCAAGGAGGTCCGGGACGTCCTGGCCTACCTGCGCGTCCTCGCCAACCCCGAGGACTCCGTGCCCCTGCGGCGCATCCTGAACGTCCCCAAGCGGGGCATCGGCGACCGCGCCGAGGCGATGATCGACGCCCTGTCCCAGCGCGAGAAGATCAGCTTCCCGCAGGCACTCAAGCGCGTCGACGAGGCGTACGGCATGGCCGCGCGCTCCACCAACGCCGTGAAGCGGTTCAACGTCCTGATGGAGGAGCTCCGCACGATCGTCGAGTCCGGCGCGGGCCCGGCGACCGTCGTGGAAGCCGTCCTCGAACGCACCGGCTATCTCGCCGAGTTGCAGGCCTCCACCGACCCGCAGGACGAGACCCGCATCGAGAACCTCCAGGAACTCGCCGCCGTGGCCCTGGAGTTCGAGCAGGAGTCCGGCGAGGACGAGGCGTCCGGCTCGCTCTCCGACTTCCTGGAGCGGGTCGCGCTCGTGGCCGACTCCGACCAGATCCCCGACGAGGACGAGGACGGCTCCGGGGTCATCACCCTGATGACCCTGCACACCGCCAAGGGCCTGGAGTTCCCGGTCGTCTTCCTCACCGGCATGGAGGACGGCGTCTTCCCGCACATGCGCGCCCTCGGCCAGGCCAAGGAGCTGGAGGAGGAGCGGCGGCTGGCGTACGTCGGCATCACGCGCGCGCGTGAGCGGCTGTATCTGACCCGGTCCTCCCTGCGCAGCGCGTGGGGGCAGCCGTCGTACAACCCGCCCTCCCGCTTCCTGGAGGAGATCCCGGCGCAGCACGTCGACTGGAAGCGCACGGGGGCGGTCGGTGCTCCGGCGGGGCCGGTCTCGGGGGTCGCCGCGTCGCTGTCCTCGTCGCGGTCCCGCTCCTCGGCGTCGGGCGCGTCCGGCTTCGCGACGCGCAGGAGCGCGGATAAGCCGGTGGTGTCCCTGGCCGTCGGCGACCGGGTCACCCACGACCAGTTCGGTCTGGGCACGGTGGTCGGGGTGAAGGGCACCGGCGCGAACGCCGAGGCGACGATCGACTTCGGGGAAGCGAAGCCGAAGCGGCTGCTGCTGCGGTACGCGCCGGTGGAGAAGCTGTAGCTCCGAGGGGGCTGGGCCCGAGGGGTTACGTCGGGTCCAGCCCGTGGCTGCGCAGCCACGGCAGCGGGTCTATGGCCGAACCGCCCGCCGGGTGCACCTCAAGGTGCAGGTGGGGGCCGGTCGAGTTGCCGGAGTTGCCGGAGTAGGCGATCGGGGTGCCGGCCTTGACCGTGGTACCGGAGGCGACGCGGTAGCTGGAGAGGTGGCAGTACCACGTCTCCGTGCCGTCCTTCGCCGTCACGACCATCATGTTGCCGTACGCGCTGTTCCACTGCGTCCGCACGGTGCCGTCGGTCACGGCCATCACCGTCGTGCCGTACGACACCGGGAAGTCGATGCCGGTGTGGACGGACATCCAGTTGACGCCGGCCTGGCCGAAGTAGGCGCTGAGTCCCCGCTGTGCGACCGGAAGCGCGAACTTCGGGCGCAGCCGCTCCTTGCGGGCCGCCTCCTCCGCCGCCTTCCTCTTCTCGGCCACCTGCTGGGCCTTGAGGTCGATGCGTTCCTGCGTACGGCTGGCCCGGTCGGCGAAGTCGTCGGCACCGGCCGCAAGGCTCTCGAGCTGGGTGTCCAGCTTGTTGTTGGCGACGGCCGGCTGGACGGCGGTGTCCGCGAGGGTTGTCGCGGTGTCCTGGTCGTCGCCGGTCAGCGTGCCGACCGAGGCGGCGGCGATCCCGGCGACACCCATGACGCACGCCGAGGGCACGGCGATCGTCAGCAGCGCGGAGCGCTTGGCGGGCATACGGCGGCGGGAGCGGTTGGCGTTGCGCGCGGCGACACGGGAGCCCGGGGCGGGGGCCGTGGTCGGAGCGGTCTCTTCCTGGTCGTCCAGGAGCGGGGCGTCGGCGTCGTGCACCGCGGGCATCTCGCCGGTGGCGGTGGCATCCGTGGTGGCGCTCGGCTCGTCGTCGTGCGAGGTGTGTTCGGCGTAGGTGCCGCCGTAAGGATTCGCCTCGCCGTACGCGTGTGTCTCGTCGTAGGTGTGTGTCTCGTCGTACCCGGCCTGCTCGAAGGCGGCCGTCGGCTGCGGCTCGGCCGCCGTGCCGTCGGAGTTCCACTGCGTGGCGTCGTAAGCCCCGGTGTCGAAGGTCTGCGTGCCCCATTCCCAATGCTGGGTCTGGTCGGCCTGGCCCGCGGACCGGTCCGCCTGGTGCCAGGAGCTCGCGTCCCACTGGCCGCTGTGCTCGGGGCTGCCGGCCTGCGGCGGGATCGCGGCGAGCTGCTGCTCGGCGCCCCACTGGCTGGCGTCGTACGCGCCGGTGTCGTAGGCGGCGTGGTGCTGGGCCGCGTACATGTCGTAGTTCAGGGTCTGGTGACCGCCCGTGGTCCACGTCGAGGCGTCGTACGAACCCGTGGCGTCGACCGGCATGTCGCCGAAGAGCGGGTCGGCCGCGAAGGTGCCGGTGGCCTGCGCGCAGGTCGCTCCCGTGGCGTCGAAACCAGTGGCGTCGTAGCCGCCGTACGGGGTGAAGTCGCCGTACTGGGCTTCCTGGGTGCCGTACGACGCGTAGTGCGACGAGTCGGCGTCGGAGGCCGGAGCCGGGGTGGTCATGGTCCCCGACGGGTGACGGTCGTTCACCAACTTCTCTTTCGCCTCGACAACAGGGGCTGCCAGAGCAGTGCGGCGACTGTACCCGGCGGTATGCGGGCGCGACAATCTTCAACTGGTTTTAGGCGCGCAGGAAACGGGCATTCGGCTGTCTTTCGGGGGACTGCGGGCGGGACTTTGGCTCTGTGTTCGAAGATTGTTCGATGTCGATCCGGGGTCCGGTGCCTGTCGGCGGGCTGTCGCAGGCCTGTGGGGCGAGCTGGGGGCGGCCCGCGTCCGGCGGTCGATACGACCGTTACGCCACGGTCAGTCCGCTCGCGCGGTCGGCCGTCTCCTCCCCGGGCCGCGCGGTGTCGAGCACCTGCCGTATGCCGGTCGCGACCGCGGGGTGCACGGGCAGGGCGAGATGTCCGATCCCGCTCACCCGGACGTTCTGTGCCATCAGGTCCTCATGGTCGATGCAGGCGGCCTCCATCGGGTCCATCACATGGTCGAGGTCGCTCCAGAAGCTGACGAAGTGCGTACGGCAGCCCGGGGCCGGCTGAGTGAGCTCTTCGAGCACCTCCGAGCCGGGGCGCATCTGGCGCACGATCGGGTGCGCGTTCGCCAGGGGCGCCACCCGGGTGCCGGAGTGCGGGGTGCCGAGCGTCACCAGCGTGCGGACCCGGGAGTCACCGCCCAGTCGCTGCACGTAGTACCGCGCGATCAGACCCCCGAGGCTGTGCCCGACCACGTCGACCCGCTCGCTGCCCGTGCGCTCGCAGATCCCCTCTATGTGCCGGCCGAGCAGCTCCGCCGCGGCGCGGATGTCGCAGGTCAGCGGGGAGTAGTTGAGCGATTCGATCTGCTGCCTGCCGTGCTGGGCGAGGCTGCGGCGCAGGAGCACGAAGACCGAACGGTTGTCGATGAAGCCGTGCAGCAGGACGACCGGGGGCTTGGCCTCCGTCGGCAGTTGCGCGGCGCCGTTCTCCGGTGAGGGGAGCGGGGGCAGGGGGGAGCGGCGCTCCTGGGTGATGCCGGACGGGTAGAGCAGGAGATGTCCCGCGAGGATCGCGATCTCGAGCGCGGTCGCCTTCAGGAGGGCCAGGGAGACTCCCGCCAGCCTGGCGGGAAGCAGTCGCTGGCAGAGCGGAAGAAAGGGCAGCGCCGCCCTGGTGACCTTCATGGCCGACCTCCTGTCGGCACACGGGAGGACTGCTCCGTCCCCCGTGTGCGCTCATGGGCAGTCGCGGCGAAGGTCGTCGTCGACACCGGCGTGGCGCGAGAGGGGCATGGAGGGTGGGTGCGGCGGTCGGCGCTCGGTTCCGGGACCGCCGATGCGGTCGGCGGAGCTGACGGAACCGGTGGTGCGGGCGACGCCGACGGTACCGGTTGCTGTGCCGGCCGTATCGGTGGTGCCGGTGGTGCTTGTGGTGCTGGTGTTGCGCCGGTGACGTGAGGAGTCGCCCTGTCGGTGTGGCGACGAGGCTCCCCGCTGTCGTGCCTTACCCGTCCTGCGTGCCCTTCGTGCCGTCGCCGGCGCGCCGCGCCACCGTGACGCGCGGCCTGCGGCGCGGCGGTGCGGCGACCTCGTTGCGGCTCCCGAACGTGTCCCACCATGAGATTTCCCCCTCGGTCACCACTGGAAACTGCATCGTGCGAGATGGTGGCGATAGCGTTCGTTCACATTCCCGGCCTGTGCGGTACTAGTCGGTAGGAATGGACGCAGTCGCTTCATGGAGGCAGTGATGGGTGTGTCAGCCGGTCCGATCCGCGTAGTGGTGGCCAAGCCGGGGCTCGACGGCCATGATCGCGGAGCCAAGGTGATCGCGAGGGCCCTGCGCGACGCGGGGATGGAGGTCATCTACACCGGCCTCCACCAGACTCCCGAGCAGATCGTCGACACGGCGATCCAGGAGGACGCCGACGCGATCGGACTCTCCATCCTCTCCGGCGCCCACAACACCTTGTTCGCCGCGGTGATCGACCTGCTCAAGGAGCGGGAAGCCGAGGACATCCTGGTGTTCGGCGGCGGGATCATCCCGGAGGCGGACATCCCTCCGCTGAAGGAGAAGGGGGTCGCCGAGATCTTCACGCCGGGGGCGACGACTCAGTCGATCGTGGACTGGGTCCGGGAGAACGTACGGCAACCGGCTGGCGCGTAGGACCCGCTTGCCGGATCCCGGGGGCGGGCCGGTCGGGGCGGCGGGAGCGCACCGGCTCTCGTGGCGCGGCAGATTTTCCTCCCCCTGCGGCGAACGTCTACGTGCCCTCCAGCTCCTCCGCCATCGCCGCCCGCAACCGCAAGGTCGTCACCAGCCGCTGGAACGCCTCGGCCCAGTAACCCCCCGCCCCGGGACTCGCGTCCTCCCCTTCGTCCGGCACCGCCATCAGCCCCTCCAGCCGCCCCGCCTCGGCCGGATCGAGACACCGCTCCGCCAGCCCCATCACCCCACTGAAGCTCCACGGATAACTCCCCGCGTCCCGAGCGATGTTGAGCGCGTCGACCGCCGCCCGCCCGAGCGGCGCGGCCCACGGCACCCCGCACACCCCCAGCAGCTGGAACGCCTCGGACAACCCATGTGTCGCGATGAACCCGGCGACCCACTCGGCCCGTTCGGCGGAGCCCAGCGTGGCCAGCAGCTTGGCCCGCTCCGCCAGCGACACCGCCCCCGGCCCCCCGGCCTCCGGTGCCGCGGGCGTCCCGAGCAGCGCCCGCGCCCATCCGGCGTCCTGCTGCCGTACGGCGGCCCGGCACCATGCCGCGTGCAGGTCGTTCCGCCAGTCGTCCGCCACCGGCAGCGCCAGGATCTCCGCGGGCGTCCGCCCGCCGAGCCGCCCCGGCCACCCGCCCAGCGGCGCGGCCTCCACCAGTTGCCCGAACCACCAGGATCGTTCCCCCCGGCCGGAGGGCGCCTTCGGTACGACGCCGTCGCGCTCCATGCCCGAGTCGCACTCGTGCGGCGCCTCGACGACGATCGTCGGCGTGTCCCGCGTGTGGTCGACGGCCACGCACGCCCCGGCCCTGACCGCCATCCGTGCCGCCAGCGCCGAATCCGGCAGTGCGGACAGCAACTCCGCGGCCGTCGCCCGTACGTTGCGGCTCCGGTCGGCCAGTGCCTGCTCCAGGAACGGCTCGTCGTCCGGCCCCAGCCCCGTGCGCAGCGAGTCGAGGAACATCAGCCGGTCCTCGGCCCGCTCGGTCGCCCAGGTCGTCGCGAGCAGTTCACGTGCGGCGGCGGGATCCCGGGCCCGTATCGCCGCCAGGAGCGCGACTCGCTCGGCGAACAGGCCCTCCTCCCACAGCAGTCGGACTCCCGCGGTGTCCTGCGGCAGCGCGGCGCCGCCACCGGGTGTCGCCCGCAGGGCGAACCGCCAGTCCGGGTTCAGCCGGGCGAGCCAGGTGGCCCGCGAGCCCGCGAACGCGAGCGCCGCCGGCCGCAGATCCGTACGCCCCCGGGCCGCGTCCAGCAGCGCGGGCAGCAGCTGCGGGGGCGCCGCGTAACCGTGGGTGTTCGCCGCCGCGAGCCACTGCGGGAGCAGTTCCATCAGATCCGGTGCGGTACCCCTGCGGCCGCCGCCCGTGCCCGGCCGGTCGGCGAGCAGCATCGCGAGCCGGCGCGCCGCTGCCGCGGGCAGCTCGGGGCGCGGGTCCTCGGGCGCCGGCTGCGGCCGCTGCACGGCGCGCGCGGGCCGTAGCCCGGCCCGCCGCCGTACCGTCTCCACGGCCGCCGCGTCCAGCAACGCCACCGGCGCCTCGGGACCGGACTCGATGCCGGGTGGCGTGCGGCGCGCGGTGCCGAGCAGGGCCGAGGTGACGAGCTCCTCCCAGGCGTCCGGCGCGGAGGTCGTGTCCCTCGCGGAGGTCCTGTCCATGCGGTTCCTTTCCGTCCGGTCGGGTGCTGAGTCGATTCCGTTCAGCACAGTCGCACCGCCTCGCCCGCGCCCTCCGGCCACGCCGTCAGCGGGGTGAAGCCGCGGTGGCCGCACTCGCCGAAGACCTTCACCGGGGCCCCGCCCGAGAGCGCGACCAGGCGCCACAGGCCCGGACGGGAGCGGGCGGAGGCGCTGAGCGGCAGGGCCGAGTCGCCCTCCGCGTCGGCCAGTTGCCAGGAGTCCCCGTCCGGGGCCGGTATCACCCGGTCCAGGGTCACGGGGACGGAGTCCAGCCACGGGTCGTCGCGCAGTGCCTCGCCGTAGCGAGCGGCCGCCTGCTCCGTCGTCACCCCCGGCGGGCGGGCCACCGACGGCGCGGGCGGTGCGAACCGCTCGCCGAGCGCCGCCCGCAGCTGACCGTTACCGGGATAGGGGGACACCTCCGCCTCCAGCTCAAGACCCACCGGCAGCGCCAGTTCGGGGGCGCGGCCGGCCGCGCCGTAGGAAAGGAGCAGTGCCGTGCGGCCCGAGTCCGTGCCGTGCAGCCAGATCCGGCGGGTCGTCAGACGGGAGTCCACCGTGTCGTACTGGGCGAGGACCAGCCAGCGGTCCCGTATGGCGGGGCCGTCCGCCGAGGCGGGCAGGCCGATCCGGGAGCGGACCGTCGACGCGAGGCCGTCCGGCAGCCGCTCGCGGCGCAGCCAGCCCTGGTCGAGGAGATGGATGAGCGCGCACTCCTCCAGCAGCCGCACCGGCCAGCCCGGACCGGACGACGGGATCGACCCCAACTCCCGCACCCGGGACGCCAGTCCCGGCGCCTGTGCGTCGACCATGCGCGCGGCCGTCTCCTCCCACATGCCGTATCCCGCCTGCTCCGCTCCCGCCAGACCACCGCGCAGCAGATCCGCCAGCCGCTGCTCCAGCTCCGTCGCGCCCGCCGTGATCCGCACGGCCCGGCGCTCCGCCCTGCGCCGGGCCGCCTCCGGATCACCGGCCCCTGAGGCGGCACCGGCCGCGTCCGTCGCCCGCTTCTCCTGCGCCCGCTGCCGCCTCCCCTCTAGCCACTGCTCCGCCCAGTCCGGCGCCGGTCCCGGCGGCACCGCACCCTCCCCACCGGCCCAGAGCAGCAGCAGCCCGAGCGCGTGCTTGCACGGGAACTTGCGGCTCGGGCAACTGCACTTGTACGCCGGACCTGCGACGTCCGCGATGTCGATGACCGTCTGATACGGCTTGCTGCCACTGCCCTTGCACAGCCCCCACACCGTCCCCTCGTCGGAACTGCCCGCCTCGGACCACGGCCCGGCCGCGCCGAGTTTGCTTCCCGCTTTGCGTGAAGCGGCGTCAGGAGCCAGTGCCAGCACCTGATCCGCCGTCCAGCGCACCCCCTGCTGAGTCATGTCTTCGACGGTAGATCCCCCCACTGACAATCGGCCCCGGACCGACCGCCGCTGCGGCCCCGTGAGCGCGTTTGCGCAGGTCGGATCGCATTGTCAGTGGCGTGGTGCACGGTTGGTGACAGATCCGAACCGGCCGAGCTGGAGGGGGCCTCAGCCATGTCTGTGTCCGTTGAACCGACGACCGTGGAACCGAAGCGGGGAGAACCGGCCGAGGCGTTGCGGCCGCATGCCGAGGAAGCCTTCGCCGGTGAGCTCGCCGCGCTGGCCGCGCAGGACGACCGGCCGCGCCCGGCCCGCTGGAAGCTGTCGCCGTGGGCGGTGGCGACGTACCTCCTCGGCGGCACCCTGCCGGACGGCACGGTGATCACCCCGAAGTACGTGGGCCCGCGGCGCCTCGTCGAGGTCGCCGTCACCACCCTCGCCACCGACCGCGCCCTGCTTCTCCTTGGCGTGCCCGGCACCGCGAAGACCTGGGTCTCCGAGCACCTGGCCGCGGCGGTCAGCGGAGACTCGACGCTGCTCGTGCAGGGCACGGCCGGCACACCGGAGGAGGCGATCCGGTACGGCTGGAACTACGCGCAACTGCTCGCCAACGGCCCGAGCCGCGACGCCCTCGTGCCCAGCCCGGTGATGCGGGCCATGGCGGAGGGGATGACGGCGCGGGTGGAGGAGCTGACCCGTATCCCGGCCGACGTGCAGGACACGCTGATCACGATCCTGTCCGAGAAGACGCTGCCGATACCGGAGCTGGGCTCGGAGGTGCAGGCGGTCCGCGGCTTCAACCTCATCGCCACGGCCAACGACCGCGATCGCGGGGTCAACGACCTCTCCAGCGCCCTGCGCCGCCGTTTCAACACGGTCGTGCTGCCGCTGCCGGAGAGCGTCGAGGCCGAGGTCGACATCGTCTCGCGCCGCGTCGACCAGATCGGCCGCTCCCTCGACCTGCCGGCCGCGCCCGACGGCATCGCCGAGATCCGCCGTGTCGTGACGGTCTTCCGGGAGCTGCGCGACGGGGTGACGTCCGACGGCCGTACGAAGCTCAAGTCACCCAGCGGCACGCTGTCGACGGCCGAGGCCATCTCCGTCGTCACCGGCGGTCTCGCCCTCGCCGCCCACTTCGGCGACGGCGTCCTGCGGGCGGGAGACGTCGCCGCGGGCATCCTCGGCGCCGTCGTCCGCGATCCGGCGGCCGACCGGGTCGTCTGGCAGGAGTACCTGGAGGCGGTCGTTCGCGAGCGCGACGGCTGGAAGGACTTCTACCGGGCCTGCCGGGAGGTGAGTGCGTGAACGACGGCCCGGGGCACTCGCGGGTGGTTTCGAGGAGGGCCGTTCAAGGGTGCGGAGACGGCGGAGACAAGGGGACGGTCGTGACTGGTGTGGAGCGGGGCGGCGGCAACGGGACCGGGTGGGGCGGCCGGGACGACTCCAAGTGGCCACGGAGGGGAGGGGGTCGGCGTGACGGGCGTGGGTGAGGGCGAGAGCGGAGCGGCGAGCGGTTCCACAGGGGCCGGGGGCGAGGGGGCGACCGGTGTGACGGGGCCGGGGGATGGGGGAGCGGTTCGGGGTGGTGCGTCCGGGGATGGGGGAGCGGTTCGGGGTGGTGCGTCCGGGGATGGGGGAGCGGTTCGGGGCGGTGCGTCCGGGGACGGGGGAGCGGTCGTCGCGAGCGTTCACGACGGTGAGGGTGCGGTCGGCGTCGGCGTTCAGGGGAGCCGGAAGTCCGGGTCCGGGCCGTTGCTGCTCGGCGTGCGCCATCACGGGCCCGGGTCGGCGCGGGCCGTGCGCGCGGCGTTGGACGCGGCCCGGCCCCGGGTCGTGCTGATCGAGGGACCGCCGGAGGCCGACGCGTTGATCCCGCTGGCCGCCGAGGAGGACATGCGGCCGCCGGTGGCGCTCCTCGCCCATGCCGTGGACGAGCCCGGCCGCTCGGCGTTCTGGCCGCTGGCCGAGTTCTCCCCGGAGTGGGTGGCGATCCGCTGGGCGCTGGAACACGAGGTCCCGGCCCGTTTCATCGACCTGCCGGCCACCCACACCTTGGCGTGGGGCAGAGACGAGGCGGGCGAGGGGCCGGCGGACCGACCGGACGAACCCGCCGCCGAGGTGCCGGCGACGAGCGGGTCCGAGGCCCCGGGCGGTCGGGGCACGGACGGGACGGAGGAGTCCGCCGACGGGGACACCGCTCCGGGCGACGGGGCCGCCGTTCACGACGCCGTCCGTGTCGATCCCCTCGGGGTGCTTGCCGAGGCCGCCGGATACGACGATCCCGAGCGGTGGTGGGAGGACGTCGTCGAGCACCGCAGCGCGGGGCAGGGGGACGTGTTCGAGCCGTTCACCGTGCTGGAAGAGGCGATGGAGGTGCTGCGGGAGACGTACGGAACCGGCGGCCACGACCGGGACCTCGTGCGGGAGGCGTACATGCGGCTCCAGGTGCGGGCGGCGCAGCGGGAGTTCGGGGACGACGTGGCCGTGGTGTGCGGAGCGTGGCACGTGCCCGCGCTGCGGCGGAGGAGCACGGTCGCCGCCGACAAGGCGTTGCTGAAGGGGCTCCCCAAGACCAAGGCGGACATGACCTGGGTGCCGTGGACGCACCGCAGGCTCTCCCGGCGCAGCGGCTACGGCGCCGGGATCGACTCGCCCGGCTGGTACGGGCACCTGTTCGGCGCGCCGGACCGGCCCGTCGAGCGGTGGCTGACCAAGGTGGCCGGGCTGCTGCGGGACGAGGACCGGATCGTGTCCTCGGCGCACGTCATCGAGGCCGTACGGCTGGCCGAGACGCTCGCGGCGATGCGCGGCCGCCCCCTGCCGGGCCTGAGCGAGACGACCGACACGGTGCGGGCGGTGATGTGCGAGGGCTCGGACGTGCCGTTGGCGCTGGTGCACGACCGGCTGGTGGTCGGGGACGTCCTGGGGGAGCTGCCGCAGACGGCGCCGGCGGTGCCGCTGCAGCGGGACCTCGACCGAAGCCAGCGGCGGTTGCGGCTCAAACCGGAGGCGCTGGAGCGGGAGTTGGAGCTGGACCTGCGCAAGGAGAACGACGCGGAGCGCAGCAGGCTGCTGCACCGGCTGCGGCTCCTGGGCGTGGCGTGGGGTGAGCCGGCGGCCTCGCGGGGGAGCACGGGCACGTTCCGGGAGACGTGGCGACTGCGGTGGGAGCCGGAGCTGTCGGTGCGGGTCGCCGAGGCGGGGGTGTGGGGCACGACCGTGCTCGCCGCCGCCACGGCCAAGGCGGAGTCGGACGCCGTCTCCGCGTCCGGGCTCGCGGACGTCACCGCCCTCGCGGAGCGTTGTCTGCTGGCCGAACTCCCGGACGCCCTGCCCACGGTGATGCAGATCCTCGCCGACCGCGCCGCGCTGGACTCGGACGTCGGCCATCTCGCCCAGGCCCTGCCGGCCCTCGTCCGGTCCCTGCGCTACGGCGATGTGCGCGGTACCGACACCGGCGCCCTGACGGAGGTCGCGGCGGGCCTCGCCGAGCGGGTCTTCGTCGGTCTGCCGCCGGCCTGTGCCGCGCTCGACGCGGAGGCGGCGGCGGAGATGCGGAGTCATGTGGACGCGGTGCACGGGGCGGTGGGGCTGCTGGTCGAGGTGGCCGCCCCGGGCCGGGGCGCCGGGGATGACGCGCCCGCTCAGGCTCACCGTGGCCTTCGCGGCCGTTGGCAGGCCGTGCTCAAGGTGTTGTCCCTGCGCGACAGCGTGCCCGGTGTCATTCGGGGACGGGCTGTGCGACTGCTGCTGGACGACGGGGAGTTGGCGCAGGACGAGGCGGCGCGGCTCATGGGACTCGTCCTGTCGCCGGGGACGGAGCCGGCAGACGCGGCCGCGTGGATCGAGGGCTTCGTCGGGGGCGGGTCCGGCGGCGGGATGCTCCTCGTGCACGACGAGCGGCTGCTCGGGCTGGTCGACGCCTGGCTGACCGGGGTGTCGGCGGAGGCGTTCACCGATGTGCTGCCGCTGCTGCGGCGCACGTTCTCGGCGTACGAGCCGGGAGTGCGCCGGACCCTGGGCGAACTGGTCCGGCGGGGCCCGGGACAGCGGGGGAGCGCGGTGGGAGCCGTTTCCGGGATACCGGGCTTCGGGGCCGGCCTCGACAGCGACCGGGCAGACGCGGTGCTGCCGGTGGTGCGGCTGCTGCTCGGCCTGGACGACGACCACGACGACGACGTGGCGCACGCCGACGACAACGACCTTGCGGGGGTGGCGGGATGACGACCGAGGTATCGCGGACACCGAGCGGCGGGGCCGACGGGACTGCCGCCGCCGGGGACGGGCGCGGGGACGCACCCGGGAACAGGGCGGAATCCGGGACGAAGCACGGCTCGGTGACGAGCGTGGCCGTGGTTCCGCTCTGGGACCGGTTCCGGACGGGGGTACGGGCATGACGACCGAGCCGAACGACGTGACGACACCGGGGACGCCGGGGACACCCCCAGCGGAGGTCCAGGCGATCGCTTCCGGTGCTGCCCCGGCCGACGAGCGGCTGCGGCGGTGGCGGCTTGTGCTGGGTGGGGAGGCGGCCGATGGCACCGGGTGCGCGCTCAGTGGGCGGGACGCCGCGATGGACGGGGCCTTGACCGCGCTCTACGGCAGGGGAGACGGGAAGGGGCAGGCGGGGAGGGAGCGTTCGGCGGGGCTCGGGGCCTCGGCTCCGTCCGTGGCGCGGTGGCTGGGGGACATCCGGACGTACTTCCCCTCCTCCGTCGTCCAGGTCATGCAGCGGGACGCCATCGACCGGCTCGGGCTGTCCGCCCTGCTGCTCGAACCGGAGATGCTGGAGGCGGTCGAGGCCGACGTACACCTGGTCGGCACGCTGCTCTCCCTCAACAAGGCGATGCCGGAGACGACGAAGGAGACGGCACGTGCCGTCGTGCGCAAGGTCGTCGAGGACCTGGAGAAGCGGCTCGCCACCCGCACGCGTGCCACGCTCACCGGTGCCCTCGACCGCAGTGCCCGGATCAACAGGCCGCGCCACCACGACATCGACTGGAACCGCACGATCTCGGCCAACCTCAAGCACTACCTGCCGGAGTACCGGACGATCGTGCCGGAGCGGCTCGTCGGCTACGGCCGGGCCTCCCGGTCGGTCAAGAAGGAGGTCGTCCTCTGCATCGACCAGTCGGGGTCGATGGCGGCTTCCGTCGTCTACGCGTCCGTGTTCGGGGCGGTGCTGGCGTCCATGCGGTCGATCGACACGCGGCTCGTCGTCTTCGACACGGCGGTGGTCGACCTCACCGACCAGCTCGACGACCCGGTGGACGTGCTCTTCGGCACGCAGCTCGGCGGTGGCACGGACATCAACCGGGCGCTGGCGTACTGCCAGTCGCAGATCACCCGGCCCGCGGAGACGGTGATGGTGCTGATCAGCGACCTCTACGAGGGCGGTATACGCCACGAGATGCTCAAGCGGGTCGCGGCGATGAAAGCGTCCGGGGTGCAGTTCGTGACGCTGCTCGCGCTGTCGGACGAGGGCGCGCCCGCTTACGACCGGGAGCACGCGGCCGCGCTCGCCGCACTGGGCGCACCGGCCTTCGCCTGCACTCCCGACCTGTTCCCCGAGGTGATGGCGGCGGCCATCGAGAAGCGTCCGCTTCCGATACCGGACCCGGTGTGAACCAGGGCCGCCCCCTGGTGATTTGTCGACCCGGTGACCTGCGGATCAGCCCAGCAAAACGGACATGACTACGCATCGGTAACAGGGGACTTGCGCGACCTCGGGCACCCCGTGCAAGGATCGGTTTCTCCAGAGTCTTCACTCTTCCCCTCCGTTTCCCTTTCGCATCTGTTCCGTTTCACTCCGGTTTCGTTTCGCTTCGTTCCGTCGCACGGAAGGACCCGACCCCTCTTGACCTGGTCAGCAGCCTTTCCCGGTGTCATGGTGCGCAAGCTGCGCGCCGTGGTCGGGCGGCGAGCGCTGCACGTGGGTCTGCTGGTGGGCGGGTTGTTCGTGCTCGGCTTCCTCTGCGGGGAGCAGGCGTACGCGGCGGACGGCATCGGGGCGTTGCCGGGGACGACGGTCGGTCAGCCGGTGGACCCCCCGACCGAGCCGACGGCCACCCCGACGGCCACCCCCACGGGCGCGGCAAAGGGCAGTTCTCCCCGGCCGGTTGTCCCCGGGCCGACTGCCTCCGAGCCCGACACCGAGCCCCACACAGAACCCGGCACCGAACCCGGCACGGACGCTCCCACCCACCCGGTCGGCGACAAGGTGCTCCGTCCGGTGACCGAGGACGTCGTCGGGGCCGTGGTCACCGGTGTCGTGCAGCCGGTCGGAGATCTGGTCGAGACGGTGACCACCGGGTTGACCGAGACGGTCGGGATACCGGCGCAGCCCACGCAACCGGGCTGGCCGACGTTGCCGTCGCTCCCGGAGACCCCGTCGTGGCCGACCCTGCCGACGGTGCCGGGTGCGCCCACGGTGCCGGGCCTGCCCGGAACCCCGGGTCAGACCTTGCCCGAGCCCGCGCCGGTCACCTCGGCGCCGCAGCCCCAGCCGGGTGATCACGCGGCGCGGAAGCCGGCCGGTGACGAGGGCTCCGCGGACGGCGGTGCCGGGTTCGGGCCGCGGTTCGCCGGTCACGGCACCGTGACCGAGGTCGTCGCGCGTGGCTCCGCCCACCGCGGCACCTCCACCGCCCACGTGCCCTCGCACCAGGCGCCCTCCGACAGCCCGGGCGGTGCCCTGGGCGGCAAGTCGGCAGTGGACAACGGCTCGTCGCGACACAGCGACGCGCATGCCGTCACCCTCGACCACCGGGCGCCCCTGCGGCTCGTGCCCGGTGCCGCCGCGAGCGTCGACGCGGCCGGGACCCGGGACAGGCACAGGGACATCCCCGTCTTCCCCGGCTAGGGCAGACCTCCCCCCGCCGACTTGCCGCGCGGGGGCGGAACAGGTCTGCCCCGGCCGTTCGGACACCCCCAGAACTTCTCTGATCTCCGGACGGATCCCCCTGGAGCCCTGTGGCTCCGGATGTCCCCATGCCTTTCCAGGCTCCCCAAAGATCCAGGGATCTGACGCACTCATGAACAAGAACATCCGCCGTTCCCTCGTCATAGCCGCCGGTGTCACCGGCGCGTGGGCGCTCGGCTCCGCCGCAGCCAGCGCGGACGAGCTCCCGGCCACCTCCCTCGCCGCGACGGACACGGCGTCCGACGCCGGGTCCGACGCCGCTTCCGGCACGACCACCACCGTCACAGGCACCCTCGGCACGGTCACCGACACCGTCGACGGCACGGTCGAAGGTGTCGTCTCCGGCGTCACCACCACCGTCGCCGACCTCACCAACACCACCGGCACCGCGGGGAACGCGGCCGCCGGCACCACCGGTCCCACGACCCACCGTCACCCGGACACCAGGACCACCGTCACCCCGCAGGTGTCCAAGGTGAAGGGCGCCGCGGCCATCCAGGGTGCGAAGGCGGCCCGGGCCGCGCAGGCCGAGGCGAAGGCCCACGCCGCTCAGGCAGCCGCCGCCAAGGCATCCGAGGTCGCCGTACCCACCACGCCCGGCACACCCACCGCCCCCACCCCCCAGCACGGCGTCGACTACCTCTTCGGCCCCCTCTCCGCCTTCGCCCCCGAGGTGGAGCGGGCCCTGGCGGGCGCGCAGACGAAGCTCCAGGGCATCCAGACGGCGGCGCGTGCCCAGGCGCAGGGCGTCGACGGCGTCGTACGGACGAAGAAGCAGCACACCCTCGCGGGCGCGGGTCGCACCGCCACGGGCACGGCCGACGCGGCGCAGGCCACGTTCACCGCGGCGCAGGCCCGGATCGCCGACGTCCCCGGCGCCGTGACGCCCGTCGTGGACCAGACGGTCGCCGTCGTCGTGCCGCCCGTCGTGACGGCCACCGTGGACGGCGTGGTGCCGGTCGCCACGTATGCGGTGGACGGGGTCGTGCCGGTCGCAGAAGGGGTCGCGCCCGCCGTCGGGCGGACCGTGGGCGGAGTGCCCCCGGTCGCCACCGGCGCGGTGGCCGGCGTGACGCCGGTCGCCGGAGGGACCGTGAGTGCGGTCGCCCAGACGGCCGGGCACACCGTCGGCGCGGCGACCGCGCTGGCGTACGGCGTCGTCGGGGACGTGTCCCCGGTCGTGGGCGGCGTCGTCGAGGGCGTGCGGCCCGTGGTCGGCGGAGCGGTCGCCGGGGTCGGCGGCATCCAGGACGGCGTGGCCGCGTACGCCAACGGCACGGTCGCCGGTGTGCTCCCGGTGGCCGACGGTGTCGTCGCCGACGTGCCGCCCTACGCCAACGGTCTCGTCGGACAGGTCGCCCAGGACACCACCGACGCGGTGCTGCCCCCGGTCGTGAACACCGCCGTGCACGGCGTGGTGCCGGTGGCCGGGCAGGCCGTCGCGGACGCGAGCACGCTGGCGTACGGCGTCACGCGGGACCTCCGGCCCTTCGCGGCCGGAGTCATCGGGAACGTCCCGCCCCTCGCGTACGGGGTGGCGGGCCACGCGACACAGCTGGCGTACGGCGTCACGGGCGAGGTCCCGGCCTTCGCGCACGGTGTCACCGGGGCCGTCCGGCCCGTCGTGGACACCGTCAACCGGACGGTCGAGCCGGTCGCCGACAGCGCCACGACGCTCGCGTACCGCGTGACGGGCGACGTCACACCCTTCGCACACGGCGTCGTCGGCGAGGCCGCCCCGGTCGTGGGCCAGGTCGGCCCCTTCGCCGGCGACCTGACCGGGACCGTCCAGGACACCGCGGGACCGCTCACCGGGCACGCCGTCACCGGCGTGCAGGGCGTGGCGGAGTCCGTCACCCCGGGCTACGCGCAGGATCTCCCGTACCGCGCCTGACCACCTCCCACCCATCGACTTCGTGAGGTGACGGGCCCCGGACGGCCGAAAGCCGTCGGTCTGTCCTGCCGGAACCTCACGGACAGGGCGAAGAGGTCCCCATTGGGGTGGGGATCTACCGCCCAGGCCCCTTGAAGAACATGGAAGAAGGGGCTGTACAAGGGGCCTCACCGGGACGACCCCACCCCGGTGAGGCCCTCCCCATGCCCCCGTGGAAGCCTCCCCACGACCTCACACACGGCACGCCGTGCCAGTGAGCGAGGCATCATGTGACAGGTATCACCGCTCAGGTGTGACCCTCGATTTAGGGGCCCCCGGCAAGCAGCGATAACCTGCGAGACGGACATGCCGCGCGCTCGGACACCGTGTGCGCCTCCCTTGTGACAGACAGCGGTCGGACGTCACGTTGCCCTCGCGGCACGCCCACGCAGACAACGAACCGCGAGATCACTGATAGGGACGGAAGCGCGTGGACCTGTTCGAGTACCAGGCGAGGGACCTCTTCGCCAAGCACGATGTACCGGTGCTGGCCGGTGAAGTCATCGACACGCCTGAGGCGGCCCGCGCAGCCACCGAGCGCCTCGGTGGCAAGTCCGTCGTCAAGGCTCAGGTGAAGGTCGGCGGCCGTGGCAAGGCCGGTGGCGTCAAGCTCGCCGCCTCCGCCGACGAGGCGGTCGAGCACGCGACCAACATCCTCGGCATGGACATCAAGGGCCACACGGTCCACAAGGTGATGATCGCCGAGACGGCTCCGGAGATCGTGGAGGAGTACTACGTCTCCTTCCTCCTGGACCGGGCCAACCGCACCTTCCTCTCCATCGCGTCCGTCGAGGGCGGCATGGAGATCGAGGAGGTGGCGGAGACCCGCCCCGAGGCCGTCGCCAAGACGCCGATCGACGCCAACGTGGGTGTGACCCCCGAGGTCGCGCGCCAGATCGTCGAGGCCGCGAACTTCCCGGCCGAGGTCGCCGACAAGGTCGAGAACGTCCTGGTCACCCTGTGGAAGACCTTCATCGAGGAGGACGCCCTCCTCGTCGAGGTCAACCCGCTGGCCAAGGTCGCCTCCGGTGACGTCATCGCCCTGGACGGCAAGGTCTCCCTCGACGAGAACGCCGAGTTCCGTCAGCCGGGACACGAGGCCCTCCAGGACAAGGACGCGGCCAACCCGCTGGAGGCCGCCGCCAAGGAGAAGAACCTCAACTACGTCAAGCTCGACGGCGAGGTCGGCATCATCGGCAACGGCGCGGGTCTCGTCATGAGCACCCTGGACGTCGTCGCGTACGCCGGTGAGGCGCACGGTGGCGTCAAGCCCGCCAACTTCCTCGACATCGGCGGCGGCGCCTCCGCCGCCGTCATGGCGAACGGCCTGGAGATCATCCTCGGCGACCCGGACGTCAAGTCCGTCTTCGTCAACGTCTTCGGCGGCATCACCGCGTGCGACGAGGTCGCCAACGGCATCGTGCAGGCGCTGCAGCTGCTCGCGGACAGGGGCGAGGAAGTCACCAAGCCCCTCGTCGTCCGCCTCGACGGCAACAACGCCGAGCTGGGTCGCAAGATCCTCTCCGACGCCAACCACCCGCTGGTCCAGCGCGTGGACACCATGGACGGCGCGGCCGACAAGGCCGCCGAGCTCGCGGCTGCGAAGTAAGGAAGAGGGACAGACACAGCCATGGCTATCTTCCTCAACAAGGACAGCAAGGTCATCGTCCAGGGCATGACCGGTGCCACGGGCATGAAGCACACCAAGCTCATGCTGGCGGACGGCACCAACATCGTCGGTGGCGTGAACCCCCGTAAGGCGGGCACCTCCGTCGACATCGACGGCACCGAGATCCCGGTCTTCGGCACCGTCGCCGAGGCGATCGAGAAGACGGGCGCCAACGTGTCCGTCCTCTTCGTACCGCCGGCCTTCGCCAAGGCCGCCGTCGTCGAGGCCATCGACGCCGAGATCCCGCTCGCGGTCGTCATCACCGAGGGCATCGCGGTCCACGACTCGGCCGCGTTCTACGCGTACGCCGTGTCCCAGGGCAACAAGACCCGGATCATCGGCCCGAACTGCCCCGGTCTCATCACCCCGGGCCAGTCGAACGCCGGCATCATCCCGGGCGACATCACCAAGCCGGGCCGCATCGGCCTGGTCTCGAAGTCCGGCACGCTGACGTACCAGATGATGTACGAGCTCCGTGACATCGGCTTCTCGTCCGCCGTCGGCATCGGTGGCGACCCGATCATCGGCACCACGCACATCGACGCGCTCGCCGCGTTCGAGGCCGACCCCGACACCGACCTGATCGTGATGATCGGTGAGATCGGCGGCGACGCCGAGGAGCGCGCGGCCGCGTTCATCAAGGAGAACGTGACCAAGCCGGTCGTCGGCTACGTCGCGGGCTTCACCGCGCCCGAGGGCAAGACCATGGGCCACGCCGGCGCCATCGTCTCCGGCTCCTCCGGCACGGCCGCCGCGAAGAAGGAGGCCCTCGAGGCCGCCGGTGTCAAGGTCGGCAAGACGCCGACCGAGACGGCGAAGCTGGCGCGGGAGATCCTCGCCGGCTGAACAGGTGGTTGACTGAACGTCGGTGGGCTCGCTCCGTGGGTTGGGGCGGGCCCACCGACGCGTTACGGGGTGCCGGGGCGGGTTGTCGGGCGGCTGCGCGACCAGCCTCCACCGGTCTGCAGTCAACGACCAAGCGGTACCAGCCTCTCCGGTCCGTTCGTCGCCGATTCCCGCAGCTTCTCCCGCAGACCCTCCTCCGCCTCCGACAACGCACCCCGCCCCACCCGCGGCGGCACCCCCTGAACCTCCGCCCCCGGAGGCACCGGTGGCTCGTAGTGCGTCGGAGCCGTCCGCAGCGTCAGTGCCGTCGTGCCGATCAGCGCCACCGTGAACGCGATCGCCGCCCGGGTCCAGAAGCGTGCCCGGCGCTCGCTCCTGGTGCGCACCGCGGGCGGCTGCGCGGCCCGCAACCGCTGTGTGGAGGCCAGCAGGGCCAGGCGCTCGTGCAGGTCGGACGGGTCCACCAGGTCGGGCAGCCGAGCCGCGATCGCCGCGCGCGCGTTCATCAAGCGGTACGCCGTCGCCGGGGTGCTCGCCTCCGTCTCCGCCGCCGTCTCCGGAAGGTCGAGCCCCACACCGTCGTAGAGCAGGAGCGTGCGCCGCTGTGGTGGTGGGAGTTCCAGGAGTACGGCCATCAGCGCGCGGTCGGGCGGATCGGCGACGGGTGGGTCGGGGTTGCGGTGGCGGGGGCGCAGGCGGTGCCAGGGCGACAGGGCGTACTCGTACGCCACGATCCGGACCCAGCCCGGCGGATCCCGGTCCACGGCCACCTCGGGCCAGCGCTGCCAGGCGAGTTGGAAGGCCCGTTCGACCGACTCGCGGGCGAGTTCGCGGCGACCGGTGAGCAGGTAGGTCTGCCGGACGAGGGCGGCCGCGCAGAACGTGTACAACGCGTCGAAGGCCTGAGCCGGTGTCAGGGGGGCGGCCGGGAGCTCCTCGTGCTCCTGCTGAGCGGCCGTCAGCTCGCCGGTCGCGCCGGCACCTTGTGCGACCTGATCCCGCGTCACAGGGCGCCCCTTCGTGCGAAAAAGTACATAGTCATATATTGGGCGACACATCGGGGGTTCGCCTGTTGCGACGAGAAAGCGCGTGTCGTTGGGAGCATGGCGGGCGTGATCCAGATGACCGCTCGCCGCACCTCGTTGTCGCCCCTGCTCACCCGGTTGCGCGACCGGACGCCCGGCCTGGCCGCGAGCCTCCTGGGCGGTGCGGTGGCCGCCGGGCTGGGGCTCGGTTCGTTCGGCGTGCTCGTGATCGTGCTGTGGATCAGTTCGCCGTACCCCGACAGCGGTCCGGGCGGCGCGCTGCACGTGGCCGTGGTGCTCTGGCTGCTCGCGCACGGGGCCGAACTGGTCCGGACGGACACGCTCTCCGGTGTTCCGGCCCCCGTCGGCGTCACCCCGCTGCTGCTGCTCGCGCTGCCGTTGTGGCTGGTGCACCGGGCGGCGCGGGACGTGGCGTCCGGCGACGAGGAGCCGCCGCAGGCGTCCGGGCGGACGGCCTGGACGGGGGTCGTGCTCGGGTACCTCGCGGTCGGCACCGGCGTCGCGCTGTGCGCGTCCGGCGGGGCGCTGCGGCCCTCGTGGACCTGGACCTGTGCGGGCCCGCCGGTCGTCGTCATGGTCGCGGCCGGCGCGGGGGTGTGGACGGCGTACGGCCGTCCCGCCGAGGCCCTGGACGACGTTCTCGTGCTGCTGCCCGCCGGGATGCGGCGCTTCGTCCTCGGCGCGGAGGCACGCGCACGGCTGTCCGCGGCGGCACGAGCCGCGGGGGCCGGGCTCTGCGTGCTCCTCGGGGGCGGGGCGGTGCTGCTCGCGGTGTCGCTGGTGGCGCACGGCGGTGCGACGCGGGGGTCGTTCCTCCAGCTGACGGAGGGATGGTCGGGACGGTTCGCCGTCCTGCTGCTGTGTCTGACGCTGGTGCCGAACGCGGCGGTGTGGGCGGTGGGGTACGCCGCCGGACCCGGGTTCGTCCTGGGGGCGGGGCATGTCGTGGGACCGCTGTCGTCGGATCCCGCGCCGCTGCTGCCGCCGTTTCCGCTGCTGGCGGCGGTGCCCGAGGCCGGACCCGGCGGGCCGGTGCACTGGGCGGCGGGGGCGGTGCCGGTGCTGGCCGGGGCGGTGGCGGGGTGGTTCGTGGGACGGGCCGCGGACGCGGGATGGCCGCGGGGCCGGACGGCGGGCGCGGTGGTGTGGGCGGCGGTGCTGTGCGCGGGTGCGGTCGCCGTACTGGCGGCGCTCGCCGGCGGACCGCTCGGGGTGGGTGTGCTGGCCCGGTTCGGGCCGGTGTGGTGGCAGGTCGGCGCGGCGGTGGTCGGATGGATCACGGCGGTGGGCGTGCCCGTGGCGCTGGCGGTACGGGCTTGGCGGGGCCGGACCAGGGGCGGGCTGCGGGTGCGGCTGTCCTCGGCGCGCGCCTTGTTCCACCGGCGGAAGAAGGCGGTGGAGCCCGAGGCCGGGCCGGTGGAAACACCCGCCCCGCAGGACGTCGCCGCCCATGACCGGGGTGGAGCCGCCGACCAGGGCGCCGCCTGCGACCAGGACGACGCCTTCGAGCCGTACGACTGTCTGCCCCCCGCGCCCTCGGCGGAGCCGGTGCACTCGTCGACGTCCTGGTACGAGGAGGCACTTCGCGAGATCCGCTGGGCGGCGCTGAAGGAGGCGTCCACACCGCTGGAGGAGCCCGCCGAGCACCCCCCGGCCACCGCCGAGCACCCCCCGGCCACCGACTGACCCCGGCCCCCGCCCCCGGCGTCAGCCGTTCGTGCTCAGAAAGCCCCGGAGTTCCTTCGGGAGGAGGTCGGTGCAGGACTTCTCCGCCGCGTTGGTGAGGGCGTCGTTGGTGCAGGTGTAGTAGTCGCTGTAGACGAGTCTCGCGGTGAAGCTCGCGGCGACCAGGACGATGGCCAGGGACGCCGTGACCAGGCCGCGTGATGGCCGCGGTGGACTGGGGTCGGGCCGACTGCGGCGGGGCGGGGGTGTCGGGGTCCGCGGGGCGGGGCTTGGCACGCAGGGCGCTGATGCCCCAGTACAGGGCCAGCGCGCCCAGCAGCAGGCTCACGTACGGCCAGCCGAACAGGACGAAGAAGAAGGCCCACATGCCGCAGAGCAGGGCGTAGCGCGCACGGCGCTGGGAGGGGTCCGTCGGGTCCCAGCGCTGACCCGGTCCCGCGCTGCCCTGCCCCTCCGGGCCGCCACCGGGTGCCGCGCCCGGGCGCTCGCCGAAGCGGTCGTCGGAGCGGCCCGGCTGGCGGTCGCTCCACCGGCTGCCCCACGGGGTCCGGCCGCCGCTGTCACCTTGGTCCGCGCCCTCGCCCCCGTCGCCGTCCGAGCCCTCGGGGCGACGCGGCTGCCACGGGCGGTCCGGGGTGCCCTCCGGCGGCGGGGCGAAGGGGTTGTCGTCCTCGGCCGTACCGCCCTGCTCCTGGCCGCTCCTCCGGCCGGACTTCTTCTCGCCGGACTTCTTCTCGGACGACGGGGCGTCCGGCGGCGAGGCGGGCTGCTCCCGCAGCAGCATGCCGCTGCGCTCCCCTTCCTGCACCGACTGCTGGGGGAGCGTGAGGAGTCGCAGGCTGCGGTCCGACATCAAGTGAGCGTCTTCCCCTTGAAGGATGTGGCTTGCCATGGCTTACGTGGATCGAACGGTTCGGTGGGCCCTCGGCGTGAGCCTCATCCCGTGAACGCACCACGCACCACCCGCGTTCCCGGACCGGCCCCTCGCAGACGCTACCTTCCGGCCACGCCCCCGTCCCGTGGGGGCCTCCCGGTGTGCCGGTATCGTTGCTGACGTTCGGCCGCTTCGTAGACTTCCCCGTATCCCGGGGCTCGAAGCATTCGTACGACCGTACAAACGCTCCCCCGAGAAAGGGCCCCCGCCGTGGCCGCCAAGCCCGTGGCCGAGCAGGCCAGGCCGGTCCAGCGCCTGGTCGTGCTGGTCTCCGGATCCGGTACGAACCTCCAGGCGCTGCTGGACGCCGTCGCGGCGACCGGCACCGAGGCCTACGGCGCCGAGATCGTGGCCGTGGGGGCCGACCGGGAGAACATCGAGGGGCTCGCGCGGGCCGAGCGGGCCGGGCTGCCGACCTTCGTGTGCAAGGTCAAGGACTTCGGGGCCCGCGAGGAGTGGGACACCGCCCTCGCCGAGGCCGTGTCCGCGTACGAACCCGACCTTGTGGTGTCCGCCGGGTTCATGAAGATCGTGGGCAAGGAGTTCCTCGCGCGCTTCGGCGGGCGGTTCGTGAACACCCACCCCGCGCTGCTGCCCAGTTTTCCGGGGGCCCACGGAGTGCGCGACGCGCTCGCGTACGGAGCCAGGGTCACCGGCTGCACCGTCCACTTCGTCGACGACGGCGTCGACACCGGACCGATCATCGCCCAGGGCGTGGTGGAGATCCGGGACGAGGACGACGAGAGCGCTCTGCACGAGCGCATCAAGGAAGTCGAGCGAAGGCTGCTCGTCGAGGTCGTGGGGCGGCTCGCCCGCAACGGCTATCGCATTGAGGGACGAAAGGTAGTTATCCAGTGACCGCCGAGAGCATCGAGAGCGGCAAGCGGGCCATCCGTCGCGCGCTCGTCAGCGTCTACGACAAGACCGGGCTCGAGGAGCTTGCCCGCGGGCTGCACGAGGCCGGCGTCGAACTCGTCTCCACCGGGTCCACCGCGGGCCGTATCGCCGCCGCCGGCGTCCCCGTCACCAAGGTCGAGGAGCTCACCGGCTTCCCCGAGTGCCTGGACGGCCGCGTCAAGACCCTGCACCCGCGCGTGCACGCCGGCATCCTCGCCGACCTGCGCCTGGACAGCCACCGCGAGCAGCTCGCCGAGCTCGGCGTCGAGCCGTTCGACCTCGTCGTCGTGAACCTCTACCCGTTCCGCGAGACCGTCGCCTCCGGTGCCACCCCCGACGAGTGCGTCGAGCAGATCGACATCGGCGGGCCGTCCATGGTGCGCGCCGCCGCCAAGAACCACCCCTCGGTCGCCGTCGTCACCAGCCCCGAGCGGTACGCCGACGTCCTGACCGCGGTGAAGGACGGCGGGTTCGACCTCACCTCCCGCAAGCGGCTCGCCGCCGAGGCCTTCCGGCACACCGCGGAGTACGACATCGCCGTGTCGAGCTGGTTCGCCAGCGCCTACGCCCCCGCGGACGACTCCCCGTTCCCCGAGTTCATCGCCGCCGCCCTGGAGCGCAAGAGCACCCTGCGCTACGGCGAGAACCCGCACCAGCCCGCCGCGCTCTACGTCGACGGCACGGGCGTCGGACTCGCCGAGGCCGAGCAGCTGCACGGCAAGGAGATGTCGTACAACAACTACACGGACACGGACGCCGCCCGCCGTGCCGCGTACGACCACACCGAGCCGGCCGTCGCGATCATCAAGCACGCCAACCCCTGCGGCATCGCGGTCGGCGCGGACGTCGCCGAGGCGCACCGCAAGGCACACGCGTGTGACCCGCTGTCGGCGTTCGGCGGTGTGATCGCGGTGAACCGTCCGGTCTCCAAGGAGATGGCCGAGCAGGTCGCCGAGATCTTCACCGAGGTCATCGTCGCGCCCGACTACGAGGACGGCGCCCTCGAAGCCCTCGCCAAGAAGAAGAACATCCGCGTCCTGAGGGCCCCGGCCGCGCCCGCGCACCCCGCCGAGGTCAAGCCCATCGACGGCGGCGCGCTCCTCCAGGTCACCGACCGCCTCCAGGCCGAGGGCGACGACCCGGCGAACTGGACCCTGGCGACCGGCGAGGCCCTGAGCGCGGACGAGCTCGGCGAGCTGGCCTTCGCCTGGCGGGCCTGCCGGGCCGTCAAGTCCAACGCCATCCTCCTCGCCAAGGGCGGCGCCTCGGTCGGCGTCGGCATGGGTCAGGTCAACCGCGTCGACTCCGCGAAGCTCGCCGTCGAGCGGGCCGGTGCCGAGCGCGCGCAGGGCTCGTACGCCGCCTCGGACGCCTTCTTCCCGTTCCCGGACGGACTGGAGGTCCTCCTGGAGGCCGGTGTGAAGGCGGTCGTCCAGCCGGGCGGCTCGGTCCGTGACGAACTCGTCGTCGAGGCCGCCAAGAAGGCCGGCGTCACGATGTACTTCACGGGGACGCGGCACTTCTTCCACTGACACCGACCCGACCCGAGGGCGGCGCTACGTCGAACTGCGCAGCGCCGCCCACGTGTGGGGCCCCACCTGGCCGTCCACCTCCAGCCCCTTGGTGCTCTGGAACTGCTTGACCGCCGACTGCGTGTCCTTGCCGAACTCGCCGTCCACGCCCGAACCGCCCACGCTGTAGCCGCGCTTGGTGAGCATGCACTGCACCTGGACGACGCGCTGGCCCTTGTCGCCGTATTCGGTCTGTTCGGTGCCCGAGTAGTAGGTGCAGCCGGAGATCCAGGCCGGGGTGGCCGGGGGCGCGGCCGTCTTCGTGACGGTGGCGGTGGGGGTCGGGGCTTCGGTGCGGCCGCCCGCGCTGCCACTGTGCGCGGCTGTCGCGGACGGTGTGGTGTCCGGCGTGCCGCTGCTCTCCTCGGGGGTGGCCGTCTGCACCTCGCTCTTGTCCCTCTTCTGCTTCTTGTCCTTCTTCTTGTCCTTCTCCTTCTCGCTGTCGTCCTTGCCGAAGGGCGAGGCGGAGGCGCTGGGCCCCGAAGAGATCGGTGTGGCGGCCGCAGCCGGGGCGTCGTGGCCCGGACGGGTGAGCAGAAACGCACCGACGGCCACGGCCCCGACGGCGATGCCCGCGACGGCGGCCAGCAGGGGCCTTCGCCGCCCGCCGGTCCCGGTGGCCGGTCCGGGAACCGGCGCGAGCACCGGCTCCACAGGGGTGCGGAAGTGAGCGGACTGCCGGACGGGCACACCCTCCAGCGCCGCGCACCCCTGCTGCCGCTCGCGGAGCCGGACGGCCAGCGGTTCGTGCCAGTCGGCCGCCCGGCCGTGCCCGGCGGCCGTGGCCGCGTCGATCAGCTGCCGCGGGCCGGGGCGCCCGGCGGGGTCCTTGGCCAGGCAGGCGGACAGCAGCGCGGCCAGCGCCGGGTCCGACGCCGCGAGTTCGGCCATGACCTCGGCGTCGGGCGCCTCGAAGGCGACCCGGTGCATGACATCCACGCCGGTCCCGTCGCCGAAGGGGGCGTGGCCCGTGGCGGCGTAGACGATGGTGCAGCCGAGGGAGAACACGTCGGAGGCGGCGTCGCAGTGGCCCTCGCGCAGGTACTCGGGCGCCATGTACGCGGCCGTGCCGACGCGGTTGCCGGTCGTGGTGATCGCGCTGCTGTCGGCCGCGCGCGAGATGCCGAAGTCGATGACGTGCGCGCCGCGGGGGGACAGGATCACGTTGGACGGCTTGAGGTCCCGGTGCACGACCCCGGCGGCGGCCAGCGCCGACAGGGCCTCCCCGAGTTCCGCCACCAGCCGCCACACCCCGGCGGGCTCGAGCAGACCGCAGTCGCGCACGGCCTCGGCGAGGCTGAGGCCGGGCAGGTACTCGGTGGCCATCCACAGCAGCGCGTCGTCGAACCCGGTGCCGAGCAGATGCGGCGCACGCGGGGTACGGACCCGCCCGTGCACGGCGGCCTCCCGCTCGAACCGCCGCCGGAAGTCCGGGCCTTCGGCGTACTCGGGCCGGATCACCTTCACGGCGGCGAGCCCGGGGGCGTCGTCGGCGTGCCGGGCCAGATAGACCCGGCCCATGCCGCCGCTGCCGAGCAGCCCGAGCGGGACGTAGGGCCCGATACGCGCGGGGTCGGCGGGCAGCAGCGGGACCGCGCCCGCCTGCCGCAGCGCGGTGTCACCGGCCGCCGGTATGTCTGTCACGGTCCCCCCGAGCTGCCTTTTCGTTCCTCAATGTGCTCTGGTGTCACACCAGTTGACTGAGGAGAGGCTAGCGCCCCGCCGCCGGGGAGTGCCGGGATACGGGGGATCGAGGGCGGGCGCGCCCGGGAGCGCGGTCTCCGGCCCTCCCCCGAGGGGGCCGGAGACCGCGCGGTCCCGTTCCGGGTCAGGTCACCCGGGTGCCGTCGGGCCGCGCGCCGGTGACGCGGGTGCCGACCCGGTAGCCCCGGGGGACCGGCACGGCGTACGGCTCGGTCACCGGGCCGGCCCGCCGGGTCCCGTCAGCACCACCAGGTCCTCCTCGCGGACCAGGTCGAAGCGGAGCGCCAGGGAGACCAGGGACTCCTTCTTGCCGTTCAGCCGGGGACCCGGGGCGGCCTCCTCCGGGCCGGGCTTCAGGCGCAGCTTCACCGCCAGGTAGTCGATGTTCCACTGCACAGACGTGCGGGAGGCGGCCGGCCAGTGGGGGCGCAGCCGCTCGACCACCTGGTCCACGGTGGGCAGCGGGGCGTGCGGTGCGCCGCGCAGCCGGGGCTCGCACAGGGCGGCCAGGACCGCGAAGTAGCGCTTGGAGCGGTCGACGGAGAAGGCGGGCGCGGTCGTCGTCCCCTCGATGTCGCCGTCGGCGCGCAGATAGTCGTGGCGCGGCGCCCACACGTCGATGCCGATCAGGTCGCCCGCGGCCGGCAGCACGATCCGCGAGAACTCGAAGGGGACCGGCGCCTCCAGGCGCCCCGGCCCCACCTTGATGTGCTCGCCCGCGCCCTCCGGGTTCTCCACGACGTACGTCTGCCGCCCGGAGAGGTTGCTCAGCGCCCAGAACGCGCCCTGCGCGGTGATCTCGCCGGCTCGCCGGGACACCCCCTCGTGGGGGATCCGCACCGTGCAGGCGGCACCGCGTCCGAAGGTCAGCCGCTCGCCGGGCGCGAGTCGCAGCTGGGTGGGCGTAGTCCGGTCCTCCGTGGTCGGCGGAGGTACCACGATGATGCTGTACACGGTCCGTCTCCCCGTCCCCGCGTGTCTACGAGCCAGGGTGGGTGACGCCGCGGGGCCGTGTCACGGCGTGACACGGCCCCGGGGAAAGTATGGCGAGAAGGCGACGTGGAGATCCGCCCCCGACTGTGGTGAAGCGGTGCTCAGTTCGTACGGATGACGATGGACGAGCAGACCTTGTCGGCGAAGGTCTGGCGCTTGGCGTCCCAGGCGGGCCACAGCCAGCCGAGGTAGCACGCGAGGCTGTCCAGGAAGTGCGCGAGACGGCGCACGAAGGCCATGCCGACGCCGAGGGGCTGCCCGTCGCTCTCCCGCACCAGGCGGATGCCGAGCGCCTTCTTGCCGAGCGTCTGGCCGTTCTTGCCCTCGATGATCAGCTGGTAGATCGCGAGACCGAGGAGCGCGAGGCCGCCGATCACCGACAGGATCGCCGTCTTGGCGTTGGCGCCGACGATGACCAGGATGTACGGAACCGCGAACACGAGCATGTCGACCAGGGTGCCCAGGAAGCGCTGGCCCCAGTTCGCGTACGGGGGCTGGGCGCCGTAGCCCGGCTGCTGCGGGTAGCCGTAGGCGGAGGCCGGGACCTGCGGGGCCTGCGGGTAGCCGTATCCGGGCTGCTGCGGGTATCCCTGCTGCTGGGGGTAGCCCTGCTGCGGCGGCACACCCGGCGGGGCCTGCTGCGGGTAGCCGTAACCGGGCTGCTGCGGCTGCGGAGGCTGCTGGGGGTAGCCGTATCCGGGCTGCTGCGGCGGCTGCTGGGGGGTCTGCGGGTTCTGCGGCTTTTCGTAAGGGTTGTTGGGCGAGCCGAAACTCATGGTGATCCTCCGTCGGCCGAGCTGGGGACAATGCGGACTGCGCGGAGGAACGTCATGGTATGAGCGGTCTGCCCCCCGAACATCAACCGCGATACTGCGCCAGACATCGTTCTAGGCAGGTGTGTTGTTGTCCAGACCCATTCGGTAGGTGTTGTGCAAGTGCAACCCCGCCGATCTTGGACGGGCCCCGGTGGAACCCGGATTGGAACCGGGGCCGGGTCATCCGGGAGGATGGGGTCATGACCGCCCAGATTCTCGATGGCAAGGCCACCGCAGCCGCGATCAAGTCCGATCTGACCGCCCGCGTGGCGGCGCTGAAGGAGAAGGGCGTCACGCCCGGCCTCGGCACGATCCTCGTCGGGAGCGACCCCGGCAGCCAGAAGTACGTCGCCGGCAAGCACCGCGACTGCGCGCAGGTCGGCATCGCCTCCATCCAGCGCGAACTGCCCGAGACGGCCACCCAGGAGGAGATCGAGGCAGTCGTCCGCGAGCTGAACGACGACCCGGCGTGCACCGGTTACATCGTCCAGCTGCCGCTGCCCAAGGGCATCGACGAGAACCGCATCCTGGAACTCATGGACCCGGACAAGGACGCGGACGGGCTGCACCCGATGAACCTCGGCCGCCTCGTCCTCAACGAGCCGGCGCCGCTGCCCTGCACACCGAACGGTGTACTGACCCTGCTCCGTCGCTACGGCGTCGAGATCAAGGGCGCCGAGGTGGTGGTCGTCGGCCGTGGCGTGACGATCGGCCGCCCGATGCCGCTGCTGCTCACCCGGCGCAGCGAGAACGCGACGGTGACCCAGTGCCACACCGGCACCCGTGACCTGTCCTCGCACCTCAAGCGCGCGGACATCATCGTCGCCGCGGCCGGTTCCGCCCACCTGATCCGCCCCGAGGACGTGAAGCCGGGCGCCGCCGTCCTCGACGTCGGCGTCTCCCGCAACGCCGAGGGGAAGATCGTCGGTGACGTCCACCCCGGCGTCGCCGAGGTCGCCGGCTTCATCTCCCCGAACCCGGGCGGCGTCGGCCCGATGACCCGCGCCCAGCTGCTCGTCAACGTGGTCGAGGCGGCGGAGCGCAGTGTCGGCTGAGCCCCGGGGCCCCGAGAGGCGGGGAGCGACGACGGGGGCCACCCCGGGGGCCACCGCGGGGCGGGGCTCCCAGGAGACGGCCACGGAGCCGGCCGGGGCGCGGAAGCCGGGTGCGGAGCCGGACGAGACGCCTGGGTCGCGGACGACGGGCGCTGGTTCGGGTTCGGGTTCGGTCGAGGCGCGTGGGCATCGGAAGCCCGGTGCGGAGGACGCCGGGTCCCGGGAGCCGGCGGCTGTGGCGCGGGGCTCTCAGGAGGCAGGTGTGGGATCGGCTGAGTCCCGGAAAGGCACGTCGGGAGAGGTCCGTAGGGCGCGTGCTTCCTCGGGCGAGTCCGGTGGGGTCGACGTCGCGTCGGACGAGGCGCCCGACGCCGGCGCGCAGGACGAGCTCGTCGTGCGGGATCCGATCAGCGCACCCGACATCGACGGACGGCCGCGGCGGGCGACACGGCGGTTTCCGCTGTTCACCCGGGACACCGCGCGGCCCGAGGGCGGTGGCCGGGCCGCGCCGCGGGACGCTCCGGCGCCCGCCCGGCAGTGGCCGGTGCTCACCGTGCTGGCCGTGGTGGGGCTCGGCCTCCTGCTGACCGCCCTCGACCAGTTCCGCATCGGCACCCTGCTCATCGGTGTCGCCCTGCTCGCCGGTGCGGTGCTGCGCTGGCTGCTGCCGGACGTCGGCATGCTCGCCGTCCGCTCCCGTTTCACCGACATCGCCACCTACGGCGTGCTCGGCGCCGCGATCGTCCTGCTGGCGATGATGGTGCAGCCGCACCCGTGGCTGGAGATCCCCTTCCTCAAGGACACCCTGCACTTCACGGTCAGCAGCAGCTGACCCGATGCGGGCACGGACGGCGGTCCGCCCCCACCCCCGATGAGGGACGGGCCGTCGTCACGCTCCAGCCTCCCGCGCTGCGAACCGCCTGTTCAACCGCTGTCCGTTCGCTGTGGCACAGCGGTGACGGTTCCGGCACGGTGTGCGCCGCCTGCCACAGCCGGCCCCGGGCCCGGAACCGATCAGGCCTGTGACGTCGTCACTTGCCGGGAAGCAGGTAGGACGCCGCGGAGGTGGGCGATGAGTGGCTGGCAGGCGCTGCCCGACGATCTGCCGCCGGAGGTGCGGCACTTCGTGGAGCAGCTCAGGCAGCTCAAGGACCGTACGGGGCTCAGCCTCGTCGCGCTCGGCGCCCGCACCGCGTACAGCAAGTCCTCCTGGCACCGCTATCTCAACGCCACCCAGCCCCCGCCCCGCCAGGCCGTCGCCGCCCTGTGCCGGATCGCGGGCCTCGACACCGCCGACGCCGAACGCTTCGGCGTGCGCTGGGAACTGGCGGTCGAGGCCTGGCCCCGGCCGACGGCGGAACCCGCGCGGGCCGCCGGCGAGAAGGGCGAGAACGGCTTGGGGGGTGAACGGTACGAGGACGATCCGACGCTGCCGTGGTGGGACGAGCCGCCCAAGGAGCGCGCGAGCGGCATGAACCGGCTTTTGCTGGCCGCCGCGCTGCTGCTCGTCCTCGTCCTGCTGCTCGGGCTGGCCGGCGCCGTGGCCTCTGGGTGATCCGGCGACTTCCGTGGCGGCCGTTATTTCCGGTGTGTTCCACCTGTGGCGGTGTATCGACAAGTTTGCGTATTTGATATGGAGCTGTTCGATCCCACGGCTAACGTGTCGAACTTGCAGATGCTCCCGTGCGCCCCCACCCGGGGAGCTGAGAGCCTTACGGCACGGGGGAAGAGCGGGGAACAACCAGCACCGACCGGGGGAAAAGAGGGGGAGCAATGCCTCGTTGGAGGGCCTTGCCGGATGAACTGGATCCGCAGGTCAGGGAGTTCGCGAGCCAGCTGCGGCGGCTCGTGGACCGCAGCGGCCTGAGTATCGCGGCCGTCGCCGACCGCACGGGTTACAGCAAGACGTCCTGGGACCGGTATCTCAACGGTCGGCTGCTCGCGCCGAAGGGTGCGATCGTCGCCCTGGCCGAGGTCACCGGCACCAATCCCATTCACCTGACCACGATGTGGGAGCTCGCCGAACGCGCCTGGAGCCGTTCGGAGATGCGCCACGACATGACCATGGAGGCCATCCGGATCTCCCAGGCGCGAGCCGCGCTCGGCGAGTTCGGCGCACCGCCCGTGAACGCCACGGGCGGCAAGACGGCCCGCAGGAGCGGCAGCGCGACGGTGACGCCGGGTGTGGCGGGACCGGCCGGAGTCGCACCCACGGTGCCGCCCCAGCCGACTTCTTCGGAGACCGACAGCATGGAGGCGCGGGGAAGCTCCTCCGGCGGGAACTCCTGGGGCGTGGCCGGGTACCAGGCACCGGCACAGCCTGCCGCGGGGGGTACGGCCGCGGGGGCGCCCGTCTCCACCGGCGGTCCGGGGTGGACGCCGGGGACGCCCGGGGCGCACGACCAGCCGCAGGACGCCCGTCCCGGGGACGGGGTCTCGGGTGCCTCCGGTGACTCGGGAGGACCCAGCGGCTCCGGTGGTTCCGGCGGTTCCGGCAGGGGGAAGCGGCGGCTGACGATGTTCCTCGCGGGGGTCGTCGGGGTGCTCGTCGTGGTCGCCGCCGTGTTCTTCCTGACCGACCCGGGCGGGGACAAGAAGAACCAGGCCGAGAAGTCGCCCTCGCCGTCAGCGAGCACGACCGTCTCGCTGCCCGCCGGGGTGAAGTGCGGCGGCCAGGGGTGCACCGGGAAGGACGCCGAGGCCATGGGGTGCAGCGGGAACCTGGTGACGACCGCCAAGACCGCGACGGTGGGGGCGACCGTGGTCGAGGTGCGCTACAGCGAGACCTGCGGGGCGGCCTGGGGGCGGGTCACCCAGGCCGGGCAGGGGGACAAGGTCGAGGTGAGCGCCGGCAAGGCGGTCGAGCGGAGCGGGAGCATCACGGAGGCCGGGGACACGATCGCCTACACGCCGATGGTCGCCGTGAAGGACGCGGGCGAGGCGAAGGCGTGTGTGACGCTGGCTTCCGGGCAGCGGGGGTGCACCGGCTGAATGAGGGCCGCCCGCGCCCCGGGAGGGTGAATCCTCGCGGGATGTGCATGAGTCCGTGAATCCGGGGCACGCGAACCGTACCCCCACGGGAGTCCGGAAACGGTACCCCCCTACGGCGGCCGCCTTCGTCCCCCTCTCCCGGACGGGCGGCCGCCGTTTCCGTCGGGTCAGCGGTGTGTGGGCTGGGCCACACGGGGCCGGACGTCCGGGATCCCGGATGCGCGATAGCCTGACCGCTGGAGATCTCTTGACGCCGAGAGATCGATCAAACGTCCGGGGCAGGGACGCCCCACCGCCAGCTGTCATACGGAGAACGCCATGACCCGCACTCCCGTGAACGTCACCGTCACCGGCGCGGCCGGCCAGATCGGTTACGCCCTGCTCTTCCGCATCGCCTCCGGCCAGCTGCTCGGCGCGGACGTGCCGGTCAAGCTTCGCCTCCTGGAGATCACCCCGGCGCTCAAGGCCGCCGAGGGCACCGCCATGGAGCTGGACGACTGTGCCTTCCCGCTGCTCCAGGGCATCGACATCACGGACGACCCGAACGTCGCCTTCGACGGCACCAACGTCGGTCTGCTCGTCGGCGCCCGCCCCCGCACCAAGGGCATGGAGCGCGGCGACCTGCTCTCCGCCAACGGCGGCATCTTCAAGCCGCAGGGCAAGGCCATCAACGACAACGCCGCGGACGACGTCAAGATCCTGGTCGTCGGCAACCCGGCCAACACCAACGCCCTGATCGCCCAGGCCGCCGCCCCGGACGTACCGGCCGAGCGCTTCACCGCGATGACCCGCCTGGACCACAACCGCGCGCTGACCCAGCTGGCGAAGAAGACGGGCAGCACGGTCGCCGACATCAAGCGGCTGACCATCTGGGGCAACCACTCCGCCACCCAGTACCCGGACATCTTCCACGCCACGGTCGCCGGCAAGAACGCCGCCGAGACCGTGAACGACGAGAAGTGGCTGGCCGAGGAGTTCATCCCGACCGTCGCCAAGCGCGGCGCCGCGATCATCGAGGCCCGTGGCGCGTCCTCCGCCGCCTCGGCCGCCAACGCCGCCATCGACCACGTGTACACGTGGGTCAACGGCACCGCGGACGGCGACTGGACCTCCATGGGCATCCCGTCGGACGGCTCCTACGGCGTCCCGGAGGGCCTCATCTCCTCCTTCCCGGTCACCACGAAGGACGGCGTCTACGAGATCGTCCAGGGCCTGGACATCAACGAGTTCTCCCGCGCCCGTATCGACGCTTCCGTGAAGGAGCTGGAGGAGGAGCGCGAGGCGGTCCGCGCGCTCGGCCTCATCTGAGGTTTCTCCACAGCTCTGTCACGAGCCTGCACGGGCCCTGTTCCGGTTCCCTCCGGAACAGGGCCCGTGGCCGTTTTTCGCCCTACCGTCGAAGCCGTGCCCGGTGGGGCGATTCGGGGGGTTCGCGATGAACGGCTGGAACGGCTACAGCTCCGGTTCCGGAGCGGAACACGAGCCGAGCGAGGACAGGGGCAGGTCGGCCTGGAGCTCGGGAGAGACGGGGGCCGCTCCGCCGTGGGCCTCCGCGGAGACCCAGACCTCCTTCGCCCCGCCCTGGGCGCCGGCCGGGACGCAGGCCGCGCCGGCCCCGCACTGGACGCCGGCGGCGCCGACTCCCGTGGGTCCGCCGCACGCGCCCCGCCGCGTCGGGCGGGTGCTCGCCGCGCTCGCGGTGGCCGTCCTGGTCGGGGTCTCGGTCGGCGTAGGTGTCTGGTGGCTGCTCCGAGGCACCTCCCTCGGGTCCGCTATCCGCACGGGCGCCGGTCCGGTGCCGGGCGTCACGGCGCCCTCGTCCCCGTCGCCCTCCGCTTCCCCCGCCTCGCGGTACCGCAGGGTCCAGGACCCCGTCGGCTACTCCGTCGACCTCCCCCAGGGCTGGACCCGCACCGAGAAGCAGGGCCGGTTCGCTCCGGTCGTCGTCTACGACGCTCCCGCCGACGGCCGCCGGCTCCAGGTCTTCCGGATCGCGGAGGACACCCCGGCCCAGTCCCTCGACCTGGCCGAGAACGACCCCGGCTACGGCTTCGCCCGCCAGCCCGGCTACCGGGTCCTCGACCGCGCCATGGGCACCACCTGGGCCGAACTCGCCTACCGCTACGACGACTCGGACCTCGGCGCCCGCCAGGTCGTCGACCACCGCTTCCAGGCCGCCGACGGCACGCTGTACGCGATCCGCGCGGCCGGCCCCGCCTCCCTCACGCCCGCCCTGGTGCGCGAGCCGCTCACCAGGGCGCTGGCCTCCTTCTGCCCGGCGGACACGGAGTGCCACTGAGCCGCCGTCCCCTCGGGTCCGCCGACCCGCACCTGCCGGCCCACCGCGACTCCGCGCGCCGACGACGCTCCCGATCCCGTCCCCGCGCCGCCCAGGAGGCACAACTCGCCCGCACCGGGCGGCTCCTGGCCCCGCAGCGCACGGGCGGCCGAGGGGCGGGGCTCTGCTCCCCGGGTCGGACCTCGGGACCGGTGACGGCGTCGCCCTCGACGCCCGCGCGGAGCATCAGCAGGCCGAAGACCGGGTTCAGATAAGAGGGCACGGCGGCTCCTCGGGTCAACTGGGGGGCAGACTGGGATGGTTGGGCCGCCCCTTCAGCGACGGACCGAACGCGATAGTACTCGTTTCCCGTTGGACGCGATAGTGCGCGACTCTCCGGATCGGTTGCGGTGTCCGAGGATCACGACCGCCGTGCACACCAGCACCAGCACGGCGACCGTGCGCAGAGCCGGGCCCATGCCGTGCGCGAGGTCGGGGTGGGAGGCCAGCACCGTGCCGGTGACGGCGACCCCGAGAGCGGCTCCGATCTCGCGGGCCGAGGTGCCGAGACCCGAGGCGAGACCCGCCCGGTGCGGCGGGAGCGCGGTGGCGACGCCCAGGGTGAGCGCGGGCATGGACAGTCCGGTACCGGCCGAGATGACCAGCAGCCAGCAGGCGTACAGCGGGTAGGGCGTCCCGGCGTCCACGGTGGACACGCCCAGCAGGCCGAGGCCGATGAGGGCGAGACCGGTCGCGATGACGGGCAGGGGGCGCCCGGCCCAGCGGGTGGCCAGCCTCGGCAGTACCGCCATGCCCACGACGATCGGCAGGATCGCCACCCCGGTGACGGCGGGGCCGTAGCCCTTCACGCCCTGCAGGTACTGGGAGTTGACGTAGAAGAGGGAGAACAGGCCGAAGAAGCCGGTCGCCAGGCCGAGAGTGGTCGAGCGCAGCCGGGGCGAGGTGAAGACGCGCGGGTCGAACAGCGGGGTGCGGGAGCGCAGGGAGTGGGCGGTGAAGGCGGTCACGAGGGCCGCGCCGGCCGCGAAGGCGGTCAGGATGCGCGGTGAGGTCCAACCGTGCACCGGGCCCTCGATGATGCCGAAGAGGACGGCCACCAGGCCCGCCGTGAGCAGCAGGGTGCCGAGCGGGTCGAGGCGGTGCTGAGGGGCGCGTTCCGTGCGCGGGGTGGTGAGGGCGACGGTGACGGCCAGGAGCGCGGCGAGCGGGACCATGAGCGCGAACAGGGCCCGCCAGGTGAGGAACTGGCCCACGAGGCCGCCGCCCAGGTTGCCCAGCATGCCGCCGAGGCCGATCGCCAGGGTCCAGGAGGCCATCGCCCGGGCCCGGCCCTCGGGACCCGCGAGGCGCAGCAGGATCGACATGGTGGCCGGGGTGATCAGCGCGGCCCCGGCCCCGGAGACGCCCCGGCCGGCGATGAGGAGTGCCGGGCTCTGGGCGAGGGCGCTGGTGGCGGCACCCGCGGCGAAGAGGCCGAGGCCCGTGAGCAGGGCGCCCTTCTGCCCGTGGCGGTCCCCGAGGGCGCCGGCCGGGATGAGGAGGGAGGCGAAGACGATGACGTACGTGTCGACGGTCCACAGGATCTCGGTGGACGAGGGGTGCAGCGAGGACGAACTCAGTTGCGGGATCAGGAGATTGATGGCGGCGACCATGCTCTGGGCGACGAGGACGCAGGCGCACAGGGCGAGGAGGGTGGAGCGTTTCAGGGCGTGCGGGGGCATGGCTCCTCCGGGGAGCGGGGCGTCGGTGTGGGTGCCCTGTCACCGTAGGCTCGGGGTGTCCTGCACTCCAGTGCAAGTTCTGCAAGGGGTCGATGCGTGTGACGCAACTGGATCTGAATCTGCTGGTCGCCCTGGACGTGCTGCTGGAGGAGCAGAGCGTGGGCGGCGCGGCCCGGCGGCTCCATCTCTCCGAGCCCGCGATGTCCCGCACCCTGGGCCGGATCCGCAAGGCCCTCGGTGACCCGGTG
The DNA here is from genome assembly GCF_049739545.1 of Streptomyces sp. SLBN-8D4. Lineage (NCBI taxonomy): Bacteria > Bacillati > Actinomycetota > Actinomycetes > Kitasatosporales > Streptomycetaceae > Streptomyces > Streptomyces sp. SLBN-8D4. Next base: position 3,875,497 of record NZ_JBMGQC010000001.1, on the reverse strand, counting down.
CTGGTGCGCGCCGGGCGGCGGATGGTGCCGACCCCGCACGCGCTGGCCGTACGGGCCGAGGTGAGCGCGGTGGTGGAGCGGGCGCGGGCGCTGTTCACCCAGGGGCGGGACGTCGATCTGCGCACGGTGGAGCGGACGTTCACGGTTCTCGGGTCCGACACCATCGCCGCGGCCTGCGGTGCGGCGCTCTTTCGGCGGACCGCAGCCGAGGCGCCGGGGGTGCGCCTGCGGTTCCTGGCCGAGAGCCATGTGGACGCCCCGCTCCTGCGCGAGGGCACCGCCGACCTGGAGATCGGCGCCGTCGGTGCCGCGGCCCCCGAGGTGCATGTGGAGACCCTCCACGAGGACCGCATGATGGGGGTCGTACGGGCCGGACATCCTTTGCTGGAAGGAGAGTTGACGGCCGAGCGGTTCGCGACGGAGGCCGGTCACCTGATCGTGTCCCGGCGGGGCAGGCAGCGCGGGCCCGTTGACGAGGCGCTCGCCGAACTGAGCCTGGAGCGCCGGGTGGTGGGGGCGGTCGGGACCTTCCCCTCCTCCCTCTTCGTGATCCGGGACACCGACCTGGTCGGTCTGATCAGTTCCTGGGCGCTGCCGCTGGCCGCCGCGCTGGACCTGGTCACCTTCGACGTGCCGCTGCGACTGCCGCCGCTGCGGCTGGGGCTGGCCTGGCATCCGCGGCACGACGCCGACCCTGCGCACGCGTGGCTGCGGCGGACGATGCGGGAACTGCTCGCCCAGTGGCCGGGCGGTCAGCTCACCGGGCCGGACAGCCGCTTCTCGAACCAGTGGTCGCCGTAGACGTGATCGGCGTAGGGCGGGATCTCCGTGTAACCGCCCGACCGGTACATCGCCTGCGCCTCGGTGAGGGACGCGTGGGTGTCGAGGCGCAGGACCGTGCAGCCGCGTGCGGCGGCCTCCCGCTCCAGGGCGGTGAGGAGGCGTCGGGCCAGGCCCAGGCGGCGGGCGTCCGGGTGCACCCACACATGGCGGAGCTCGCCGACCCGCGGCTCCAGCCGGCGCAGTGCGCCGCAGCCCACGGGGCGGCCCTCCTCGTACGCCACGAAGAACGCGCCCGCCTCCCCGGAGACCTCCTTGGGGCGCACCAGGTCTGACCTGTCGAAGCCCTCCGGGAAGCGGGCGTCGATGTCGGCGGCGTAGGCGTCGAGGCAGGCGCGGGCGTCGGGGGCGGCGCCGTCGACCGGGGCCACCGTGATGGCGGCCAGGCGCAGCAGGCGCTGGGCGGTGCTCATCGCCTCGGTGAGCCGGTCGCGCTGGGCCGTGGTGAGTCCGTCGAGCAGTCCGGCGGCGAGGGCGTCGGCCCGGCGGTTCTGTTCCTTGAGCTCGATCCTTCCGGCGCGGGTCAGCTCGACCATGCGCAGCCGGCTGTCGTGCGGGTGCACGCTGATCCGGACCAGGCCCTGCGCCTGGAGGGTCTTCGCCATCCGGCTCAGATATCCGGCGTCCAGCCCGAGCCGGGTCCTGAGCTCGCGCAGCGAGACCCCGTCGCCGATCTCGAAAAGCAGCCGCGCCTCGCCGAGCGGGCGGTCCTGGCCGAGGTAGTGGTCGTCCAGGGCCCCGATACGGCGGGTGAAGTAGCGGTTGAACCGGCGGAACTCCGCCACGTGCTGTGTCGACACCGGGTCCATAATCTTTGACTTTAGTCAAAGGGTCGCGCCGGTGTCCATCCATCTCCCATTCCGGTTTCCTGTCCCCACCCGCACCCCTATGCTGATGGTTTGTCAACAACTGACGTGAGCAAGGCCTTTGCACGCATCGGGGGAGTCGTGTGACTACTACATCTGTGCCTCGGCAGCCGCAGTCCGCACCACCGGGCCCGGCAACGCCGCCGCACGCCAGTGAGGCCACCCGGCTGCTGTGCGCGGGCACCTATCTGGATTCCGGTTACCGTGACCGGGTCATCGAACAGCTCCACCTGAACGAACAGCGGATCGTGGCGCCCTCACTCGGCCTCGACGCGGCCCGGGTGCTCGCGCACGCGCTGCGCGCCCGGCGCCAGGAGTTGCTGTGGGCCGGGCTGATCCTGGGCCTGTGGGTGATCGGGCTGCCGCTGACCGGCGGACTGCTGTTCGCGTTCCTCGGCCCCAGCCTGCTGCTCGCGGCCGCCTCCTGGGTCCGGGGCAAGGGCGCGAACCCGCCCCTGTACCGACGGCTGCCCGCGTTCGTCATGCGCTGGTGGGGGCGTCTCGTCTTCGCGATGTTCCTGATCCTGGCCCTCGTCGTCGCGTTCGGCGGGGGCGACGACGACTCGTCGTCCTACGGCGGCTCGGGGTCCTTCGGCGACTCGTACGGCTACGGCGACTCGTACGGTTCCTACGGCGACTCGTCCAGCCCGTCCGATCTGCTGTTCCCCGACTTCAACGGGGTCAGCGGGCTGATCGGGCCGCTCCAGGCCTGGCTGGTGGTCGTGATCTTCGCGCTGATCGGGGTGTGCGTGGCCGCACGGCGCGGCCAGTTCGCCCGGGCGGTCGGCGCCGAACTGTCCCCGCAGCGCTTCCCGGACGCGGCCGGCGACCCCGCCGAGCGCGCCGAGGGCCAGCGGTTCCAGCGGCTGAAGCAGCGCATCCGGATCGAGCAGCACGCCCCGCTGGTCATGTACCACGAGAAGCGTCCCTTCTGCGGCGCCGGATTCGCCTACGAGACCTGGGTGCTCGCCGTCGAGCTGCGGCCCGACGAGACGAAGAAGGAACAGCTGCCGCTGAACAACCGCGCGATCCTGGAGAGGATCCGCCCGCTGCTCGAACAGCTGCGGCTGCCCTCCGAGTTCGCCGGGCACACGGTCCGCGACCGGCTGCGCTGGATGGAGATCGACGAGTGCGTGTTCCTGCCTGCGGAGGGGCTGCGCCGGCGTGAGGAGGCGCCGTACCACCCGCAGGCCTTCGAGGACCACCGGGCGCGCGCGGTCGAGGAGGGCGCCGAGAAGCGGCGGCACTTCCTGCGGATCCGGGTCGGCGGCTGGGAGGAGGAGCTGGTCGTCACGGTCTTCGTGCGCGTCCACACCCAGGGCCGGATGCTCATGCTGGAGATCGCCCCGCATGTGCTGCTGCCGGTGCGCGAGGACTTCAAGGACGCCGACCGCACGGCCCACACCTACCGGCACAACAACGCGCTCGGCAAGGCGGCCTGGGCGGTGGCCCGGGTGCCCGGCTCCGCGGCCCGTTCCCTCGTCACCCTCGGCAGGGGCGTGGCGTACGCGTGGAAGCTGCTGACCGGCGGCTACGCGGGCGCGCTGCCCGACGGTCCGGCGCTGTCGGTGCGGGAGCTCGGTTCGGCGGACGAGGGGTCCCTCTTCCAGGACATGGACGCCTACCGCTACCTCAGGAGCGTGCAGGACCGGGTCGCGCACGGCGTGCTGACGGCGCTGGCCGAATCCGGCTACCAGACCGGCGAGTTCGTCCAGAAGATCGTGAACATCAACAACGGCGTGCACGTCGAGGGCGGTGTCCACGGCAGCACGTTCGCGGCCGGCGCGCACGCCTCCGCGTTCTCCACCACCGGCGGCCCGGGGACCGGGTCACAGAAGGGAACCAGCGCTCATGGCAACGGATGAACCGGGCGTCAGCATCAGCGGCGGTGTCCACGGCAGCACCTTCGCGATCGGCAGCCACGCGCACGCCGAGAGCCACCACGGTGCGGCGCCCCAGCGGGACGAGACCGCCGAGGCGCTCCTGACCGCCGTACGGGAACTCCGCGAGGACCTCACGCGACTGCGGGCCACCGACGAGACGGCCGCGCTGGACACCGCGCTGGCCGAGACGGAGGAGGAGATCGTCGCCACGGGGCAGGCGGGGCCGACCCGTCGGGAACGCCTGCGGGCCCTGCTGGACGACTCGCAGGCGCTGGTCGGCCTGGTCGCGTCGGCGGGGGCGGTGGCCGGACTGCTGGGGTTGTGAGCGAGGGCGTACGGTGCCGGTCGGCGAAGGACGCGGTGAGCCGTCCCGCCCGGCACGGGGGCGAACGGGGGACGCGGTGAGTGGGAAGGGGACGCCATGAGCGGGGGAGTGCGGTACTGGAACGAGGAGACGCAGCGGTGGGAGGACGGGGACGGGAGCCGGACGGCGACCGGTCCGATCACTCCGCCGCCACCGGCCCGCCCTGACGCGGTGCCGTCCACCGACGGGACCGCCGCTCCTTCCGCGGAGCCGACCGCGCCCGTGTGGCCGCCGGCGGCCGGTTCGGAGACGGTCCCTGACACGGCCGCCGGGTCCGGCTCCGCCCAACCGCCGACGTCCTCCGCGCCCACCTCGCCGCCCCCGCCCGCCCCTCCCGCCGGCTGGCCGGGCGCCGGAGGCGGCAGCACCTGGCACGGACCCGGCGATCCCGGCGCACCCACTGGCGGCTGGTCCTCCGTCGAGCAGCTCGGCGGCGGAACCGTGCCGTCGGCCGAGTGGTCGGGGGCCTCCTGGTCGACCGCCGCTCAGCCGGCCGTCACCGAGCCCCCCGCCGGGAGAGACCGCCGGCTCCTGTGGTCCGCGCTCGCCGGGGTCGCCGCCGTCGGTGTCACCGTGACCCTGGTGCTGACACTGGTCGTCGGCGGCGGGGACGAGGACGACAAGGCCGGCGACGTGAGCCCGACGCCCACGGGGGCCGTCTCGCAGCAGAGCGGCCCCGACGGGTCGCCGCCTCCCTCGCAGACCCCCTCGCCGACCGAGGACACGGCGTCCCCGCTCGCCTCGACGCCCCAGCTCCCCGCCGGATACGAGCTGTACGAGGACGAGGAGCACTTCCGTATCGCCCGGCCCACGGGCTGGGCACGCACCACCGTGGCCTCCCAGTTCGGCATCGACGTGGTCAACTACCGCAGCGCGGACGGCGAACGCCGGCTGCAGGTGTACCAGGTCGCGGAGGAGTCCCCGGAGGCGTCCTTCCAGCTGTACCTCTCCGCCGACACCCGCAAGCCGGACGGCTTCGAGAAGCTGGACCTCCAGCCCGTCGAGGCGGACGGGTTCACCGGCGAACGGCTGGAGTACCGGGCCGACTCCCTCGGCGGTGAGCCGGACATCGGCCCCTGGCACGTCTACGACGAGCGATTCGTCGCCCAGGACGGGCAAATCTACGCGATTGCCGCGTACGGCCCGGACAGCGACGGCGGCCAGGACGAACTGGAACTCCTGACCACCGCTCTCTCCGGTTTCTGCGCGCCCTACGCCTGCGACGCGGCGTCGATCGACTGAAATCGACCGAACTGGCGCCCCTTTCCTTCCTGTTTGTCCGCATTTTCAGTGAGCCAGCCCACTTTCGGCCACCGATTGCGCATGCAATCGAGTCGCCGGGGCAGGTGACGACGGTCCCCGTGAGTGACACCTGTGTGACACAGGGGAACCGAACAGGAACGGAAGGCAACACCGATCATGGCCGGACAGCACGCGCGGCAGGAGCCGCACACCATCCACGCGGGCGGCGAATGGCGCGCAGCCGTCTCCGGAGCCACCCGCGAGATCCTCGACCCCGCCGACGCGCGACCGTTCGCCGTGGTCGCCGAGGGGGACGAGAAGGACACCGACCTGGCGGTCGACGCCGCCCGCCGGGCCTTCGACTCAGGACAGGGCCCCTGGCCGCTCACCCCCGTCGCCGAACGTGCCGCACTGCTGCGCCGCGTCGCCGATCTTCTCGTACGCGACCGCGAAGAACTCGGCCTCCTGGAGAGTCGGGACGCGGGCAAGACGGTGGAGGAGGGCCGGGTCGACATCGACTGTGTCGCCGACGCCTTCCGCTACTTCGCCGACCTGGTCGCCGGTGAGGCGCCCGGCCGGGTCGTCGACGCCGGCTCGACCGAGGTCCACAGCGTCGTCGTCCACGAGCCCGTCGGCGTGTGCGCGCTGATCACCCCCTGGAACTACCCGCTCCTCCAGGCCAGTTGGAAGATCGCCCCGGCGCTCGCGGCCGGCAACACCTTCGTGGTCAAGCCGAGCGAGATCACCCCGATGACGACGATCGCGCTCATGGAACTGCTCGTCGAGGCCGGTCTGCCGGAAGGGGTGGCCAACATCGTGACCGGCCCCGGCCACACCGTCGGCGCCCGGCTCGCCGAGCACCCCGACGTCGACCTGATCTCCTTCACCGGCGGCCTGGTCAGCGGCACCAAGGTCGCGCAGGCCGCCGCCGTCTCGGTGAAGAAGGTCGCCCTGGAACTCGGCGGCAAGAACCCCAACGTGGTCTTCGCCGACGCTTGCGCCTCCCCCGAGGGCTTCGACACCGCCGTCGATCAGGCCCTCAACGCCGCCTTCATCCACAGCGGCCAGGTCTGCTCCGCGGGCGGCCGCCTCATCGTCGAGGAGTCCGTCCGGGACCGCTTCGTCGCCGAACTCGCCCGCCGGGCCTCGAAGATCCGCCTCGGCCGCGGCACCGAGGACGGTGTCGAGTGCGGGCCGCTGGTCTCCGAGCAGCAGCGCGCCAAGGTCGAGTCCTACGTCGCCTCCGCGCTCGCCGAGGGCGCGGTGCTGCGCTCCGGCGGACAGCGCCCCGAGCCCTCGCCCGAGCGTCCCGCCGACGGCTACTTCTACGAGCCGACCGTCCTCGACCGCTGCCACCGCGAGATGCGGGTCGTGCGGGAGGAGGTCTTCGGGCCGGTCCTCACCGTCGAGACCTTCCGCACCGAGGCCGAGGCGATCGCCCTCGCCAACGACACCGAGTACGGCCTCGCGGGCGCCGTCTGGACCACCGACGCCGGACGCGCCCGCCGGGTCGCCGGCCGGTTGCGCCACGGCACCGTCTGGATCAACGACTTCCACCCCTACCTCCCACAGGCGGAGTGGGGCGGTTTCGGCAAGAGCGGAGTGGGTCGCGAGCTCGGCCCCGCCGGACTCGCCGAGTACCGCGAGAGCAAGCACGTCTACCAGAACCTGGCGCCCAAGCCGGTCCGCTGGTTCGCAGGCTGAGCCCACTCTCCCCCCTCTCCTCACGCTCAAGACTTCCCTGGAGTACCCCGATGTCCGAGATCAAACAGGAGTACGACTACGTCGTCGTCGGAGGTGGAACGGCAGGCTCCGTCATAGCCTCCCGCCTCACCGAGAACCCCGACGTCACCGTCGCCGTCATCGAGGGCGGCCCCAGCGACGTCGGCAGAGACGACGTCCTCACCCTGCGCCGCTGGATGGGCCTGCTCGGCGGCGAGCTCGACTACGACTACCCGACCACCGAGCAGCCCCGCGGCAACTCCCACATCCGGCACAGCCGCGCACGGGTCCTCGGCGGCTGCTCCTCGCACAACACCCTGATCGCCTTCAAGCCGCTGCCGTCCGACTGGGACGAGTGGGAGGAGGCCGGGGCCAAGGGCTGGGGCGCGGTCCCGATGGAGGCGTACTACGCCCGGCTGAAGAACAACATCGTCCCGGTCGACGAGAAGGACCGCAACGCCATCGCCCGCGACTTCGTCGACGCCGCCCAGAAGGCCGTCGACGTCCCCCGGATCGAGGGCTTCAACCAGAAGCCCTTCGACGACGGCGTCGGCTTCTTCGACCTGGCCTACCACCCCGAGAACAACAAGCGTTCCTCGGCGTCGGTGGCGTATCTGCACCCGGTGATGGACGAGCGGCCCAACCTCACGATCCTGCTGGAGACCTGGGCGTACAAGCTGGAGCTGGACGGCACATGGGCGGACGGCGTGCACGTGCGGTCCAAGGACGGCGAGGAGACCCTGATCAGGGCCCGCCGCGAAGTCCTCCTGTGCGCGGGCGCCGTCGACTCGCCCCGCCTGCTGCTCCACTCCGGCATCGGCCCCCGCAAGGACCTCGAAGCCCTCGGCATCCCGGTCGTCCACGACCTGCCGGGCGTCGGCGAGAACCTCCTCGACCACCCCGAGTCGGTCATCGTCTGGGAGACCAACGGCCCGATCCCCGAGAACTCCGCGATGGACTCCGACGCGGGCCTGTTCGTGCGCCGCGACCCCGACCACGCGGGCCCGGACCTGATGTTCCACTTCTACCAGGTCCCCTTCACCGACAACCCGGAGCGCCTCGGCTACGAACGCCCGGCGTACGGCGTCTCGATGACCCCGAACATCCCCAAGCCCAAGAGCCGCGGCCGCCTGTACCTGACCAGTGCGGACCCGGGGGTGAAGCCCGCCCTCGACTTCCGGTACTTCACCGACGTGGACGACTACGACGGCCGCACCCTCGTCGACGGGATCAGGATCGCCCGCGAGATCGCGCGGACCGAGCCGCTCGCCGGCTGGCTCAAGCGCGAGGTGTGCCCCGGCCCCGACGTCACCGGTGACGAGGAGCTGAGCGAGTACGCCCGCAAGGTCGCGCACACCGTGTACCACCCGGCGGGCACCTGTCGTATGGGTGCCGCCGATGACGAACTGGCCGTGGTCGATCCCGAGTTGAGGATCCGCGGCCTGGACGGCATCCGTATCGCGGACGCGTCCGTGTTCCCGACCATGACCGCCGTGAATCCCATGATCGGGGTGCTCATGGTCGGTGAGAAAGCCGTGGACCTGCTGGGAGGTGGTGCGTGATGAGTACGACCGCGACCATGGAGAAGCCGCCGACGACGGACCAGGCCGTGTTCTCCGTCGAGGGACTGTGGAAGGTCTTCGGTCCCAAGGCGGAGCGCGTCCCGGAGGACGCCGAGCTGTCCGCCCTCGACCCCGCCGACCTGCGCGCGAGGACGGGCTGTACGGCGGCCGTGCGGGACGTGAGCTTCGACGTCCGCAAGGGCGAGGTCTTCGTCGTGATGGGCCTGTCCGGCTCCGGCAAGTCCACGCTGGTGCGCTGTCTGACCCGGCTCATCGAGCCGACGGCGGGCACGATCTGCATCGACGGCGAGGACGTCCGCGCGATGGACAAGTCCCGGCTGCGTGAACTGCGCCGGCACCGCGCCGCGATGGTCTTCCAGCACTTCGGCCTCCTTCCGCACCGCACGGTCCTCGACAACGTGGCCTACGGACTGGAGATCCAGGGCGTCGGCAAGGCGGAGCGCCGGGCGCGGGCCGCCGAGGTCGTCGCCAAGGTCGGCCTGGAGGGCATGGAACACCGCAAGCCGTCCCAGCTCTCCGGCGGTCAGCAGCAGCGCGTCGGCCTGGCGCGGGCGCTCGCCGTGGACCCGCAGGTCCTCCTCTTCGACGAGCCGTTCAGCGCCCTCGACCCGCTGATCCGGCGGGACATGCAGGAGGAGGTCGTCCGCCTGCACCGCGAGGAGGGCCGCACCATGGTCTTCATCACCCACGACCTGAGCGAGGCGCTGAAGCTCGGCGACCGCATCGCCCTGATGCGCGACGGCAAGGTCGTCCAGCTCGGCACACCCGAGGAGATCGTCGGCTCCCCGGCCGACGGCTACGTCCGCGAGTTCGTCCGGGACGTACCGCGCGAACACGTCATGACCGTCCGCCGGGCCATGAAGCCGGGCGACTGCGCGGGCCCGACCCACCCGGGCGCCCTCGCCCCCGACGCCGTGGTCGCCGACGCCATCAAGGTCGTCGCGGGCAGCGGCAGGCCGGCCTGCGTCGTGGAGAACGGACGGTGCCTCGGCGTCGTCGACCACGAGCGCCTGCTCGGTGTCGTCGCCGGAACGGAACTCCGCGGAGGGGCGGCCGGAACGGAGCCTCGCAAGGAGGCGGTCTGATGGCTACCGTCACCGCGTCCACACCGCGCGCCCTGCCCACCGGTCTGCTCAGGCACCGGGCGGTCCACAAGCTCCTGCTCATCGCCCTCGCCGCAGCCGTCCTCGTCCCCCTCGCCAACGCCCAGTGGGCCAGTGGCAGTTGGCCGGCCGCCCTCACCGTCGACCTCACCAAGCCGCTCTCCAGCGCGAGCGACTGGATCATCAACAACCGCGACAGCCACCCGCTGTTCCTCTACTTCTTCGGCTATGTCAGCAACGCGGTCGTGATCTCCGTACACGCCGTGTACGTCGTCCTGCTCGGCGCGGGCTGGGCCGGGGTCACCGCGCTCGGCGCCCTCGTGGCCTGGCGGGTCGCCGGCGTCCGGCTGGCCCTGGGCACGACGGCGGCGTTCCTCGCCTGCGGTCTGCTCGGCATGTGGGTCCCCACCATGCAGACCCTCGCCCTGATGGTCGTCGCCGTGCTCGCCTCGGTCGTGGTCGGTGTCCTGCTGGGACTCGCCGCCGGACTGTCCAGCCGTATGGACAGGATCCTGCGCCCGGTCCTGGACACCATGCAGGTCATGCCCGCCTACGCCTACCTCCTCCCGGTGGTCCTCGTCTTCGGCATGGGCGTGCCCGCCGCCGTCCTCGCGACCGTCGTCTACGCCGCCCCGCCCATGGCCCGCCTGACCGCGCTCGGCCTGCAGTGTGCGGACAAGGAGGTCCTGGAGGCGGTCGAGTCGCTCGGCACCACCGCCCGCCAGCGGCTGCTGACCGCCCGAATCCCGCTGGCCCGCAAGGAACTCCTCCTCGGCCTCAACCAGACGATCATGATGGCGCTGTCGATGGCCGTCATCGCGTCCGTGATCGGCGCCGCCGGTCTCGGTGACCGCGTCTACCAGGCGCTCGCCTCGGTCGACGTGGGCGCGGCCCTCGCGGCCGGCATCCCGATCGTGCTGCTCGCCGTCGTCCTCGACCGCGTCACGGGCGCGGCGGGCGACGGCACCGAGGGGCACGGGCGCGCGGGCTGGGCGTACGCCCTCGCGGGGACCGTCGTCGTGGCGGTCGCCGGACGGCTGCTGGGCCGTCTCGACTGGCCCGACTCCTGGACCCTGAACATCGCCGAGCCCGTCAACCGTGCCGTCGACTGGATGACGAACCACCTGTACTCCGGTGTTCCCGTCATAGGCGGCACCGCCGACTGGGCCGGCCACTTCACCACCTGGGTCCTCGACCCGGTCCGCGACGGACTCCAGGGGCTGCCCTGGTGGTCGGTGCTGCTCATCGTCGCCACCCTGGCCTGGCTGATCGGCACCTGGCGCACCGCGCTCACCGCGGTCCTCGCCATGGCCGCGATCGGCGTGCTCGGCGTGTGGACACCTGCCCTGGACGCCCTGTCGCAGGTCCTCGCGGCCGTGGCCGTCACCCTCGTCCTGGGCTTCGCCACGGCCGTCGCGGCAGCCCGCAGCGACCGCGTCGAACGCATGCTCAGGCCCGTCCTGGACGTCTTCCAGACCATGCCGCAGTTCGTCTACCTGATCCCGGTGGTCGCCCTGTTCGGCGTGGGCCGCGCGCCCGCCGCCGCGGCGGCCGTCGTCTACGCGCTGCCCGCCGTCGTCCGCATCACCACGCAGGGCCTGCGCCAGGTCGATCCCGCCGCGATGGAGTCCTCGCGCTCGCTCGGCGCGACCAGCTGGCAGCAGCTGCGGCAGGTCCAACTGCCACTCGCCCGGCCCGCGTTGCTCCTCGCCGTCAACCAGGGCGTGGTCCTCGTCCTCGCCGTCGTCGTCATCGGCGGTCTGGTCGGCGGAGGCGCGCTCGGCTACGACACCGTCTTCGGCCTCGCCCAGGGCGACTTGGCGACAGGCCTGGTCGCGGGCGCCGCCATCGTCTGCCTCGGCCTGATGCTCGACCGGGTCACCCAGCCGACGGAACGCCGCACGGGGAAGGGAGCCTGACATGCGCGTACGTGCGATCGCGGGCGTCGGCGCCCTGCTGCTGCTCACCGGCTGCGGAGCCGCCGACATGACCAAGCAGGCCTCGCCCTTCGCCAACGCCCAAGGCGCCAAGTCGGTGACCCTGTCCGTGCAGTCCTGGGTCGGCGCGCAGGCCAACGTGGCCGTCGCGCAGTACCTCCTGGAGCACAAGCTCGGCTACCACGTCGACACCGTCCAGGTCGACGAGGTGCCCGCCTGGGACGCGCTCAGCCAGGGCCGGGTCGACGCCATCCTGGAGGACTGGGGCCACCCCGAGCAGGAGCAGCGGTACGTCAAGGACAAGAAGACGATCACCGCGGGCGGCGGACTCGGCGTGACCGGGCACATCGGCTGGTACGTCCCGACGTACTTCGCCAAGCAGCACCCGGACGTCACCAACTGGAAGAACCTCAACAAGTACGCCTCGCAGCTCCGTACGGCGGAGAGCGGCGGCAAGGGCCAGCTGATGGACGGCTCCCCGTCCTACGTCACCAACGACAAGGCGCTGGTGAAGAACCTGGACCTGGACTACCAGGTGGTGTTCGCCGGTTCGGAGGCCGCGCAGATCACCCAGATGAGGCAGTTCGCCAAGGAGAAGAAGCCCTTCCTGACCTACTGGTACGCCCCCCAGTGGCTGTTCGAGAAGGTCCCGATGACCGAGGTGAAGCTGCCCGCCTACAAGGAGGGCTGCGACGCGGACCCGGCGAAGGTCGCCTGCGCCTATCCGCACACCCCGCTACAGAAGTACCTCAACACGGACTTCGCCAAGTCCGGCGGCAAGGCGGCGGCCTTCCTGAAGAAGTTCAAGTGGACGACCGAGGACCAGAACCAGGTCTCCCTGATGATCGCCGACCAGAAGCTGACGCCGGAAGAAGCGGCGAAGAAGTGGGTGGACAGCCACCCGTCCACCTGGAAGGCGTGGCTGTCCTGAGCCCGACTAGGTCCGGAGGCTGTCGGCGAGCTCGCGCATCTGCCGGGCCGCCCGGCGCTGGAGCCCCGGTCCGAACGTGACGCGAGTGGCCCCGAGTTCACCGAGTTCGGTGGGCGAGGGGCCCTCGCCGTCCAGCCGCCCGAACACGTTCAGCGGCCCCTGGATCCCGGACCGCAGCAGCGGCAGTACGTGCGCCGGGGCGCCGATCGGATAGACGCAGTCGGCGCCCGCGGCGACATACAGCGCGGCCCGCTCGATGGCCCGTTCCGGATCGCCGTCGCCGTAGGCGAACGTGTCCACGCGGGCGTTGACGAACAGCAGGTCACCGGCCGCGTACCGCACCTCGGCGAGCCAGTCGGCGTGCCGGTGCGGGTCCTTCAGGGTCCCGTACTCGGAGTCCTCCAGGTTGCAGCCCACGGCGCCCGCCTCCAGCAGCCGCTCCACCAGTTCCTTCGGCGCCAGCCCGTACCCGCCCTCGACGTCCGCCGAAACGGGGACGTCCACGGCCCCGCACACGCGCGCCACCGCGGCGAACATCTCGTCGGCCGGCGTGGACCCGTCCTCGTGGCCGAGGGCGGCGGCGATGCCCGCGCTGGGCGTGGCGAGCGCCGGGAACCCGGCCTCCTCGCACACCCGGGCGCTGACCGCGTCCCACGGGCCGGGCAGGACGAGGGGATCGCCAGGGAGGCGGTTGCGGTGCAGGGCGCGAAAGACGTCCACCTTGCTCACGGCCGGTACCCCCCGGGCGGGATGCGGCGGGCGACCATCACCCGGTTCCAGTTGTTGATCGCGACGATCAGGCCGACGAGATGGGCGAGCCTGTTCTCGTCGAAGTACTTGGCGGCGGTGGCGTACACGTCGTCCGGCACGGAGCCCGCCGTCAGGACGGTCACCGCCTCCGTGAGCGCGAGCGCGGCCCGCTCCCGCTCGTCGAAGACGCCCTCGGCCTCCTCCCAGGCGGCCAGCAGATCCAACTGCCGCTCGTCGACCCCGTGTTCGCGGGCGATGCGCAGATGCATGTCCAGGCAGAACGCGCAGTGGTTGAGCTGCGAGGCCCGGATGACGACGAGTTCGGCGAGGGCCGCATCGCCGAGCCCCTTCTTCGCGGCGGCGCTGAGCGCGGACAGGGCCCGGCCGACCTCGCGGTCCAGGACGTCCGTACGGCTCACTGGTGCTGCCCCGCCTCGTAGTGGCCCGGGACCATACGGCAGGTCACACCGAACCGGTTCCACGCGTTGATCACCGTGATCGCGGCGATCAGCTGGGCCAGCTCGGCCTCCTCGAAGTGCTTGGCGGCCCGCTCGTACACCTCGTCCGGCACGAAGCCGTCGGTCAGGACGGTGACGGCGTCGGTCAGTTCGAGGGCCGCGACCTCCTTCTCCGTGTAGAAGTGCCGCGACTCCTGCCACGCGCCGAGCTGGATGATCCGCTCGACGCTCTCACCGGCCGCGAGGGCGTCCTTGGAGTGCATGTCGAGGCAGAAAGCGCAGTGGTTGAGCTGCGAGGCACGGATCTTCACCAGCTCAAGCAGTCGGGGGTCCAGTCCCTGCCGGGCGGCCGTGTCGAGGCGGAGCATCGCCTTGTAGACCTCCGGGGCGTGCTGGGCCCAGGCCAGGCGGGTCGGGTGTTCGGGGGTGTACACGACGGTTTCCTCTGTGGTCATGTCTCGACCCTAGGAGCCGGGCAGCCCAGGAGTATGGTCCATTTTCATGGCAAGATCCTGGGCCACTTCCGGCATCGACCTGCACCTGGAACCCACCGGCGGGGGAGTCCGAAGGGGCCTCACCGACGCCCTGCGCGAGGCCGTCCGCACCGGCCGCCTCGCCCCCGGCACCCGGCTGCCGTCCTCCCGCGCCCTCGCCGCCGACCTGGGCATCGCCCGCAACACCGTCGCCGACGCCTACGCCGACCTGGTCGCCGAGGGCTGGCTCACCGCCCGCCAGGGCTCCGGCACCCACGTCAGCGACCGCACGGTCGTCCCGCCCGCCGGGCCCACCTCACCCCGCCCCCGCACCCCCGGGCACCCCACCCACAACCTCGTCCCCGGCACCCCCGACCTCGCCTCCTTCCCACGCGCCCAGTGGATCAAGGCCGCCCGCCGCGCCCTCGCCACCGCCCCCTACCAGGCCCTCGACTACGGCGATCCGCGCGGCCGCGTCGAACTGCGCACCGCCCTCTCCGCGTACCTCGCCCGCGCCCGAGGGGTGCGCGCCGACCCCGAACGCATCCTGGTCTGCGCCGGGTTCTCGCACGGACTGCGCCTGCTCGGCGCGGTGCTGCGGGCCCGGGGCGCCCGCACGGTCGCCGTGGAGTCCTACGGCCTCGACGTGCACTGGAACCTCCTGGCGGCCGCCGGTCTGCGGACCGTGCCGCTGCCCTTCGACGAACGCGGCACGGACCCACGGGAGTTGACCGACCAGGACGCGGTGCTGCTCACCCCCGCCCACCAGTTCCCGATGGGCGGCACCCTGCACCGCGACCGCCGTTCGGCCGTCGTGGAGTGGGCCCGCCGCACCGGCGGACTGGTCGTCGAGGACGACTACGACGGCGAGTTCCGCTACGACCGCCAGCCCGTCGGCGCACTCCAGGGCCTCGACCCCGACCACGTGGTCCACGCGGGCACGGCCAGCAAGTCCCTCGCCCCCGGCCTGCGACTGGGCTGGCTGGTACTGCCGCCCGGCCTCATGGAGGAGGTGCTGGCGGCCAAGGGCGGCATCGACACCTGCGGGTCCCTCGACCAGCTGACCCTCGCCGAGTTCCTGACCTCCGGCGCCTACGACCGCCATGTGCGCGCCGCCCGGCTGCGGTACCGGCGCCGCCGTGACGCCCTCGTCGCCGAGCTCGCGCGACGGGCCCCGCGGGTCCACGCCACCGGGATCGCGGCCGGTCTGCACGTGGTGCTGCGCCTCCCGCCCGGCACCGAGCAATCGGCGCTGCGGGCCGCGGCCTGGCAGGGCCTCGCGGTCCACGGGCTGCACCGCTACCAGCACCCCGAGGCCGTCGTCGAGCCGCGCGACGCGCTCGTCGTGGGCTACGGGACACCGCCGGACCACGCCTGGTCGGGAGCCCTGGAGGCGCTGTGCGCGGTACTGCCCGAATGACCTGGCCTCTTCAGGGGATTCGCCGCTCTATCGGTCTTTCGGCCGGCATGGCTCGCTCTGCCGAGCAGTTCCGGCAGTAACCCGAGTAACCCTCAAGGAACTCGGGACGGGGATTGCGGAGCGGAATGTGCCGGGGCCTCCCCGAACCTGGCCAGCGCCAACGCCCCCGCCACGGCCACCGCGAAACCCAGCACCGCCACCCACGACAGCCCTTCCCGGGTTCGGTCCCCGAGCCACACCACTCCCACCAGCGCGGGTCCGATCGTCTCGCCGATCACCATCCCCGCGGTCGCCGTGGTCACCGAGCCCCTCTGCAACGCCGAGGTCAGCGACAGAAAGGCCGCGCCACCGCCGACGAGGAGCGCGTACGTCGCCGGGTTGGCCACCAGTGCCGACGGCGCGAGCGAGTCGATCAGCCGCACGGCCACCTCGACCACCCCGAACCCGAGCCCGGCTCCCAGTCCGAGCGCCAACGCCCGCCCGCGGTCCGGCAGTCGCCCACCCAGCAGCGCGAGCGCCAGCACCGCCAAAGATGTTCCGAGCATCGCGTACTTCAGAGCCGCGGGACCGCCCCGGTCGCCCTCCGTCCCGGACGCGATCCCCAGCAGCGCCATCCCCGCGCACACCACCCCGACCGCGCCCCACTCGCTCCCGCTCAGCCGGACCCGCAGCAGCCGCGCCGACACCACCGCGGTCACCGCGAGACTCGACGCGAGCGCCGCGCCGACCGCGTAGATCGGGACCGACCGCAACGCGGCGATCTGCAACAGGAACCCCAGCCCGTCCAGGGCCAGCCCCGCCAGATACCGCCACTGCCGGACCGCCCGCAGGAACAGCGTCACCGCGAACGCCGTCCCCTCGCCGTCACCGCCGCCCGCGTCCGCCGCCCGTGCCGCCATCGCCTGCAACACGGTGGCCGTCCCGAAGCAGACCGCGGCACCCAGCGCACACACCATTCCAAAGAGCACGAAGTGACCTTAGGGGAGGTGGTGGGAGGCGGGCTGAGACGGGTCGGTCGCAGGCGGGTCGGGGGATCTGCAGTGGGGGTGGCCCGTGTCCCGGCGCCGCGTCCTCCCACGCCCGTCGAAAACGCGTTGTCGCGCCTCGCCCGACCGCGTTACGGTCAGCGCACTCTGACGCACACGCTCTCTTGAACCATCGCCGCAGAACGGGAGCAGGTCCGCGCACAGCGCGCGGCACCACGGAGGGGCGGCACCGGATCCGGCCGACCGGCCGATCTCGTACGCCCTCCGGAGGACTCTCCCATGAACATCGGCCTCGGCCTCCCCATCGACGACCCCGCCCAGCTGCTCACCTGGGCCCGGCGCGCCGACGCGAGCCCCTTCCGCACACTCGGCCTGCTCGACCGCCTCGTCTACGACAACCCCGAGCCCCTCATCACCCTCGCGACCCTCGCCGGCGCCACTTCCCGCGTCCGTGTCCAGACCGAGGTGCTGATCGCGCCCCTGCACAACACCGCGCTGCTCGCCAAGCAGACCGCGACTCTCGACCGCCTCTCGGGCGGCCGGTTCACGCTCGGCATCGGTGTCGGAGGTCGTGAGGACGACTGCCTGGCCGCCGGCATCGACCTCCACCGCCGAGGCCGCCGCCTCGACGAACAACTGATCCAGCTGCGCCGCGCCTGGTCCGGCGAGCCGTACGGAGAGGGCGTCGGTCCCATCGGCCCCGCCCCCGTCACCCCGGGCGGCCCCGAGGTCCTGTTCGGCGGGTTCGCCCCCGCCGCCCTCGAACGCGTCGGCCGCTTCGGCGACGGCTTCCTCGGCGCCGCCCTGCCGCCCACCTTCATGTCCAAGCTGTTCCGCGACGCCGAAACGGCCTGGCAGAAGCACGACCGCCCCGGCCGCCCGCGCCTGGTCGCCCAGGCGAACGTCGCTCTCGGCCCGGACGTCACCCTGGACCTGGCCCGCCGCAACCTCCGTGACTACTACGCCTTCAGCGGCCACGTCGACTACATGGAGGCCGGCCTGCTCACCACACCGCAGCAGATCCGGGAGGCCGCCGACGCCTACATCGCCATCGGTGCCGACGAGGTGATGCTCTACTGCTGGGCCTCGGACGCCGACCAGATCGACCGCCTGGCCGACGCGCTGTTCTGACGACCGCCGCCGCCACGGCTTCGAGGCCCGGAACCCGCCACCCGGCCTCGAAGCCGTCGCTCGCATGGTGGACGCCGCACAGGTGCCCTTCGGCGTGCCCGGTAGGCTGACCGACAGGCCGTGACTGGCGCGCTGGGATGGGACGGACCATCAGGGAGCGGCCTGTGAGTGACCAAGTGCCGTGCGCCTGGGCCGACCCGTGACCCGTGACCGCTTCAGCCACGCAGCCCGGAGGCCGCCATGTCAGAGCAGCAGCCCCTGTCCACCGAGTCCACGGCCTTCCGCGCCGCCCTCGACGTGATCCGCGCCGTCGAGCCGCGCGTCGCCGACGCCATCGGCCAGGAGGTTCACGACCAGCGCGAGATGCTCAAGCTGATCGCCTCCGAGAACTACGCCTCCCCGGCCACCCTCCTCGCGATGGGCAACTGGTTCAGCGACAAGTACGCCGAGGGCACCGTCGGCCGCCGCTTCTACGCCGGCTGCCGCAACGTCGACACCGTCGAGTCGCTGGCCGCCGAGCACGCCAGGGAACTCTTCGGCGCCCGCCACGCCTACGTCCAGCCGCACTCCGGCATCGACGCCAACCTCGTCGCCTTCTGGTCCGTCCTCGCCCAGCGCGTCGAGGTCCCCGCCCTGGAGAAGGCCGGCGTTCGCCAGGTCAACGACCTCTCCGACGCGGACTGGGCCGAGCTGCGCCAGGCCTTCGGCAACCAGCGCATGCTCGGCATGTCCCTGGACGCCGGCGGCCACCTCACCCACGGCTTCCGCCCCAACATCTCCGGCAAGATGTTCGACCAGCGCTCCTACGGCACCGACCCCGCCACCGGCCTCGTCGACTACGACGCCCTGCGCGTCTCGGCCCGTGAGTTCAAGCCGCTGATCATCGTCGCCGGCTACTCCGCGTACCCCCGGCTGGTGAACTTCCGGATCATGCGCGAGATCGCCGACGAGGTCGGCGCCACGCTCATGGTCGACATGGCCCACTTCGCCGGTCTCGTCGCAGGCAAGGTCCTCACCGGCGACTTCGACCCGGTCCCGCACGCCCAGATCGTCACCACCACCACCCACAAGTCCCTGCGTGGCCCGCGCGGCGGCATGGTGCTGTGCGACGACTCCCTCAAGGACCAGGTCGACCGGGGCTGCCCGATGGTCCTCGGCGGCCCGCTCCCGCACGTCATGGCCGCCAAGGCCGTCGCCCTCGCCGAGGCCAGGCAGCCCTCCTTCCAGGACTACGCGCAGCGGATCGTCGACAACTCCCGCGCCCTGGCGGACGGCCTGATGCGACGTGGCGCCACCCTGGTCACCGGCGGCACCGACAACCACCTCAACCTGATCGACGTGACCTCCTCCTACGGCCTCACCGGCCGTCAGGCCGAGGCAGCCCTGCTCGAGTCGGGCATCGTCACCAACCGCAACGCCATCCCGGCCGACCCCAACGGCGCCTGGTACACCTCCGGCATCCGCATCGGCACCCCCGCCCTGACCACCCGCGGTCTCGGCACCGCCGAGATGGACGAGGTCGCCGGTCTCATCGACCGCGTCCTCACCACCACGGAGCCCGGCACCACCAGCAAGGGCGCCCCCTCCAAGGCCCAGCACATCCTGGACCCGAAGGTCGCGGACGAGATCTCCCACCGGGCCACCGACCTCGTGGCCGGCTTCCCGCTGTACCCGGAGATCGACCTCGGCTGACACACGTCCTCTCTTGAGTTGTCAAAGACCGGTGACTCCTAGAGATCGATGAGTTCCTGACGTGGCTCGTCCCGCGGCGGTCCGGCCCCTGGCCCGACCGCCGCGCGGCGTATCAGCCGCGTGCCGCCGGCTCCCGCCGCGAAGCCCACGACGAGCCCCGGCACCGCCCACCACACACCGTGCCCCGGGCCCGTCGAACCCTTGGAGCCCTCCTCCCTCCTCTCCCCGGCACCGCCCGCGAGGCCCGCCCGGTCCAGCCGCTCGAACACCGCCCGGGGTGCCCGGTGCCAGCGGATGTCGTCGTCCTCCCGCTCCGGCGCCGGATCCGAGCGCACCCACGGAGTGCCGTCCCCGGCCAGAAACAGCTGGTCCTGCCGCGCCACCGCCACATCCCCACCCGGCGCCGAATCCGTCCGAGGCCAGCCGCCCACCCCCGTCAGCCCCCACAGCACGGTGAACCGCACCGGCGGGTACCGGCCCTCCTCCCAGGCGTCCGAGACCCGCTCCGTGCCCGGGTACGTCGGCTGAAGCAGCTGCCACAGACGAGTGAAGTACGGCTCGTCGGCACGCACGGCCTGCGTCCGGCCCGAGCCGCCGGTGACGACCATCGCCAGGTCGGGCCTGTCCAGGCCCGCCTCCCGCGTCCGCGGTGTCGCCGCGTCGGCCGCGGGCGCCGCGAGCACGGTCATCACCGCCACGACCGCCACCGGTGCGAGCACCGTGAGCACCTTGCACGCCCCCGGTCGAAGTCTTGCGAGTGTGCTTCGCATGCCATCCCCCTCGATCGAATCAGCCTCGCTTCCTCAAGCTCGCGTGCACGTCCTTTCGTCACACCGTCACCTCGAGCACCGCTGCCAACCCGCCCGATCCCGCTGCCAGTTCACGACAGCGGCTCCTCCGCCCGCTCGTGCTCCGCGTCATGCCGACCCCCGCCAGACGATCTTCGTGCGGCCCGTAGGCGAGCCGCGTGTCACTTCTGGTACACCGGCCGGCCCGGTGGGGTTCCCACCCCGCGCGCACCAATCCGAGGACTTCCCGGAGCCCTCGTACCGGCGTCTAGCCCTCGTGCCCCGGCTCGGCGAGGGACTTCGCGATCGCCACAGCCCGCGCCTTCGACGCGACCCCCTCCAGCCGCAGGGTCACATCCGGCATGTCCAGGAGGCCCGACCCGCGCATCCACAGCAGCGTCGGCCCGGCGGTCCGCTGCTCGCGGGTGTAGCGGGAGCCGGCCGCGTCCACCAGCCAGAAGCTCAGCAGGTGAGGTCGTGGAAACCACAGGGCTGTGTCATTGGCCGCCCCGAGGTCCGAGGAGTCCCCGCGCAGGGAGAGCCACTCCGGCTGCTCCCGCACACTTTTGGTGAAGCCGATGTCCAGCCGGGCCGGGTACTCGTCCAGCCGGACGGCGCGCCCCCGTTCACGCCAGCACAGGTTCACCAGAGACCGCCCCCGGGGCTCGGCCGTCACCGTCACCGCGTCCGGAGCGCCGAGCGCCGCCGGCACCAGTGGCTCGAACCCCGCCCGCCGCTCGGCCTGCGCCAATGACAGTGAGCGCCCGCAACCTGGCACCTCGGCTCCCGGCGAGGGCACGGCCGACGGGTCGTACCGCACCTCGACCCCACCGAAGTCGAACCAGTCCAGGACCGCCGCCCGCACCGGAGGCGTGAGCGCGAGGACCGCCAGCAGCCCGCACAGGGTCGCGGTCAGCGAGCGCCACCGCGCCCGCGCCCACCGCCGCACCGCCCCCAGCCGCTCACCGGGACCCGGCGCCTGGGCCACCGGGACCGGCAGCCGCTCCGCGAGTATCTGCTCCAGCACCCGCTCCACCATCGACTCGGGCCCGCCCGCACCCGGAGCGTCCAGCGAGCGCCCGAGCGCCCGCAGCTCCTCCGGCAGCCGGGACGCCCGCTCCCGCGCGCTGTCGCCGGCGCCCTCACCGCCGTAGGACTCACTCACGCTCATCACCTCCTTCCCGAGGGTCGACATCAGGCAGCAGCTTGCCGAGCTTGCGCAGCGCGCGGTTCAGGCGGGACTTCACCGTCCCCCGGGGCCAGCCCAGGGCCTGGGCCGTCTCGGACTCGTCCATCTCCAGCAGATAGCGGTAGGTGACGACCAGGCGGTGCTCCTCGCTCAGCCCCTCCAGCGCGGACTCCAGGGCGGCTCGGCGCTCTATCTCCACGGCCGCGACCGCGGGGTCGGCCGATTCGGGTATCAGCGGCTCGGCCTCCGCGAAGGCGGCCTCGCGGCCGGCGAGCGTGCGCTGGCGCGCCGCCGTGCGCACTGTGTTCCTCGTCTCATTGGCCACGATCGACATGAACCACGGCTTGAACGCCGAGCCCTCCCTGAAGCGGCCCAGCGAGCAGTACGCCTTGACGAAGGCCTGCTGCACCACGTCCTCCGCGTCCGCACCCGCCCCGAGCGCCGCTGCCGCCCGCAGTGCCAGGCCCGTATGCGCCCGCACCAGCTCCGCGTACGCCTCCGGGTCTCCGGCGCGTACGCGTGCGATCACCGCGGCCTCATCGACGATGCGGCCCCCCTCCCGCGTCCTCACACGATGGGTACACCGCCCGGACCGAATCGGTTCCCACCCGTGGCACATCTGTTTCCGACTGGTTCCGGATCGGCCCCCGACACCTGAGAGAATGGTGGGCATGGCCTCTGACCGACCCCGTGTGCTCTCCGGAATCCAGCCCACCGCAGGCTCGTTCCACCTCGGCAACTACCTCGGCGCCGTCCGCCAGTGGGTGGCCCTGCAGGAGTCCCACGACGCGTTCTACATGGTCGTCGACCTGCACGCGATCACGGTTCCGCAGGACCCGAAGGAGCTCACGGCCAACACCCGCCTGGCCGCGGCCCAGCTCCTCGCCGCGGGCCTCGACCCGGAGCGCTGCACGCTCTTCGTCCAGAGCCACGTCCCCGAGCACGCCCAGCTGGCCTGGGTCATGAACTGCCTCACCGGCTTCGGCGAGGCCTCCCGCATGACCCAGTTCAAGGACAAGTCCGCCCGGCAGGGCGCCGACAGCGCGAGCGTCGGCCTGTTCACGTACCCGATCCTCCAGGTCGCGGACATCCTGCTCTACCAGGCCAACGAGGTCCCGGTGGGCGAGGACCAGCGCCAGCACGTCGAGCTGACCCGCGACCTCGCCACGCGCTTCAACGGCCGCTTCGGCGAGACCTTCACGATCCCGAAGCCGTACATCCTCAAGGAGACGGCGAAGATCTACGACCTCCAGGACCCGTCGATCAAGATGAGCAAGTCGGCGTCCACGCCGAAGGGCCTCATCAACCTCCTCGACGAGCCGAAGGCCACCGCCAAGAAGGTCAAGAGCGCGGTCACGGACACCGACACCGTCGTCCGCTACGACGTGGAGAACAAGCCGGGCGTCAGCAACCTGCTCACCATCTACTCGACCCTGACCGGCACGGGCATCCCCGAGCTGGAGCAGCAGTACGAGGGCAAGCTCTACGGCGCGCTCAAGACGGACCTCGCCGAGGTCGTCGTCGACTTCGTGACGCCGTTCCGGGAGCGCACCCAGCAGTACCTGGACGATCCGGAGACGCTGGACTCGATCCTGGCCAAGGGCGCGGAGAAGGCCCGCGCGGTCGCCGCGGAGACCCTCTCCCAGACGTACGAGAAGGTCGGCTTCCTGCCCGCCAAACACTGATCGCCGTCCCAGCCCGTCGGCACCGACCGCCGGGCACCGGGCGTACCACCGCACACCAGCACCACCGGGCAGAGCGCTGCACATCACTATGCCTGCGCCTGCCCACAGCACAGCCGTGGCCGTACAGTCGATAGCCGGACGGCTGGGAACGAATCCGACAGGACGACAGGGACGAACAGGAGACGACGTGGGGACCGTAACGATCGGTGTGTCGATCGCGGTCCCGGAGCCCCACGGCAGCCTGCTCCAGGAGCGGCGCGCGGGCTTCGGCGACGCCGCGGCTCACGGGATCCCCACCCATGTCACCCTGCTGCCGCCCACAGAGGTCGCGGACACCGCGCTGACCGCCATCGAGGCGCACCTCACCGAGGTCGCCGCGGCGGGCCGGCCGTTCCCGATGAAGCTGTCCGGCACCGGCACCTTCCGGCCGCTGTCACCCGTCGTGTTCGTCCAGGTCGTCCAGGGCGCAGACGCCTGCACCTGGCTCCAGAAGCAGGTCCGTGACGCCTCGGGGCCGGTCGCGCGGGAACTCCAGTTCCCCTACCACCCGCACGTCACGGTCGCCCACGGCATCGACGAGGCGGCCATGGACCGCGCCTTCGAGGAACTCGCGGACTTCGAGGCCGCATGGCCGTGCACCGGCTTCGCGCTCTACGAGCAGGGGCCCGACGGGGTGTGGCGCAAGCTGCGCGAGTTCACCTTCGGGGGAGCGGTCGTGCCCCCGCAGGCGGGGCACGTGGAGCGCGGCTCCCTGCCCACGAGCCAGCTGTAACTCCTGGTACAGGCGCTGTAACGGCTACAGGTGTTGTAACGGCAGCCCTCCAGCCATACCCGCAGTTACAGCGACAGCCGCCGGATCACCGCCCGCGGCAGATGCCGGACCGCCGACATCACCACCCGCAGCGCTCCCGGTACCCACACCGTCTCGGAGCGCCGCCGCAGACCCAGCTCGATCGCGGTCGCGACGGCCTCCGGTGTGGTCGCGAGGGGCGCCTCCTCCAGACCGGCCGTCATCCTCGACCGTACGAACCCCGGGCGTACGACCATCACGTGCACGCCCGTGCCGTGCAGGGCGTCACCCAGCCCCTGCGCGAAGACGTCGAGGCCGGCCTTGCTGGAGCCGTAGATGAAGTCGGCGCGGCGGGCGCGCTCACCGGCCACGGAGGAGAGCACGACCAGCGAGCCGTGCCCCTGGGACTGCAACGCGCGCGCGGACACCAGGCAGGCCGAGACGGCGCCCGTGTAGTTGGTCTGCGCCACCCGCACCGCGGCGACCGGCTCGCGCTCGTCGTGGGCCTGGTCGCCGAGGATCCCGAAGGCGAGCAGCACCATGTCGATGTCGCCCTCGGCGAACACCTTGCCGAGCACCGCCTCGTGGGACTCGGGGTCCAGGGCGTCGAAAGCGACGGTGCGGACCTCGGCCCCCAGGGCGCGCAGTTCCGTGGCGGCCGACTCAAGGCCGGGGGAGGGGCGCCCCGCCAGCCATACCGTGCGAGTGCGACGCACGACGAGACGGCGGACGGTGGCCAGCGCGATCTCGGACGTGCCGCCGAGGACGAGCAGGGACTGGGGAATGCCGAAGGCGTCCTTCACGAGCAGCTCCTTGGGAGGGCCTGACATGTTCAGCGGGCTCAGCGGGCTCAGCGGGCTCAGCGGGCTCAGTGGGCTCGGAGGATTCAAGAGGGCTCAGAGCGTGAGGCGGCGGGACAGGTCGGAGGTGAACACCCCGCGCGGATCCAGCTCCGCGCGCAGCGCACGGAAGTCGTCGAGGCGCGGGTACATCGCGGCGAGCAGGTCCGGCCGCAGACGGGAGTCCTTGGCGAGGCAGACCCGCCCGCCGGCCGCGGCGACCTCCTCGTCCAGCTCGTCGAGGAGCGGGGCGAGGCCCGGCAGACCTGCGGGGAGGTCCAGGGCCAGCGTCCAGCCGGGTACCGGGAAGGAGAGCCAACCGGGGTCGGCGTCCCCGAACCTCTTGAGGACGGCGAGGAAGGACGGGCACCGCTGTCCGCAGACCCGCCGCACGATCCGGCGCAGGGCCTCCTCCTGGCCGTGTCCGACGACGAACTGGTACTGCACGAGGCCACCGCGGCCGTAGATCCGGTTCCAGTGCGGTACGCCGTCCAGGGGGTGGAAGAAGGCGGAGATCCGCTGCAACCGGCCGGTACGCGCGCGGGGCGTCTTCCGGTACCGGAGCTCGTTGAACAGACCCACGGTCGTGCGGTTGACGAGCCCCTCGGGGAGGAACGCGGGCGGGGACGGGAAGCGCGGGGGCCGGAAGACCAGCGGGTCTCTACGCGCACGCGTGCCCCCGGCGAGCGGTCCCGGCGTCCGCAGCGCCTCCAGAGGCGCGTGGTCGCCCCGGGTCAGCACCGCCCGCCCCGTCGCGCTCCCGCGGGCCAGCAGGTCGATCCAGGCGACCGAATAGCGGTAACCGCGATCGCCGGTCGTCAGACGGACCATCAGATCGTCGAGGTCCCGCGCGCGTTCCGTGTCGACCGACATCAGTGAGGTCTCGACCGGCTGGAACTGGACCGTCGCGGTGAGGATCATCCCTGTCAGGCCCATGCCGCCGGTGGTCGCGTCGAACAGGGGGGTGCCGCGGCGCACGGTGCGGATCTCGCCGTCCGCGGTGAGGAGTTCGAACGACAGCACATGGCGGGAGAAGGAGCCGGACACATGGTGGTTGTTGCCGTGCACGTCCGCGCCGATCGCGCCGCCGACCGTGACATAGCGGGTGCCGGGCGTCACCGGCACGAACCAGCCGAGGGGCAGCAGCGCCTGCATGAGCCGGTGCAGGGAGACGCCCGCGTCGCACAGCACGGTGCCGCCCTCGGCGTCGATCGCGTGGACGCGGTTCAGAGCGGTCATGTCGAACACCGCGCCGCCGGCGTTCTGGGCCGCGTCCCCGTAGGCCCGCCCCAGGCCCCTGGGGATGCCGCCGCGGGCCCCGCAGCCCCGGACGGCGGCCACGGCCTCCTGGTAGCTCCGCAGGCGGATCGGACGGGCCGCGGTGGGGGCGGTGCGGCCCCATCCCGTGACGGGAACGGTGTCGGCAGACATGCCGGTGACCGTATCGCCGCTATAGCGGCAATTCGCTCGTAAACCTCATTGTGCTCCCCAAAATGGGTGATTAATGGGATGTCACCCAATATGCAGACCCTCATGCCGACCGCGCCCCCGACCCCACGGCACGCGTGGCGCTCCCGCGTTTTCGGGGTACTCACACATCGGTCTTCCACCCGGAGGGCAAGATCCGATCATGGACTGGCTGAAGAGACTCCCCGTCGTCGGGCCCCTGTGGGTGCGCCTGACGGCCACGCACGCGTGGCGGTCGTACGAACGGCTGGACCGGGTGAAGTGGACCCGGCTGGCCGCCGCGATGACGTTCACCAGCTTCGTCGCACTGTTCCCGCTGCTCACCGTGGCCGCCGCGATCGCCGCCGCCACGCTCAGCAACAAGCAGCAGAACGACCTCCAGAACAAGATCGCCGACCAGGTGCCCGGCATCTCCGACCAGCTGAACATCGACGACCTGGTGCAGAACGCCGGCACCGTCGGCCTCATCGCCACGGCCGCCCTGCTGTTCACCGGCATCGGCTGGGCCGGCTCGATGCGCGAGTGCCTGCGCGCGGTGTGGGAGCTGCCCGACTACGAAGAGAACGCGGTCCTGCGCAAGGGCAAGGACCTGGGCATCCTGATCGGGCTCGGCGGCGCCGTCCTGGTCACGCTCGCCATCTCCACCGTCGCCTCCGCGCTGGTCGACCGGATCGGCGGGGAACTCGGCCTCCAGGAGGGCGGCGCGGGCCGGTTCCTGTTGCGGATCACCGCGTTCGCCATCGCCGTACTCGCCGACTTCCTGCTCCTGCTGTACGTCCTGACCCTGCTGCCCGGCGTCGAGCCGAGGCGCCGCCGGCTGTTCGTCGCCGCGCTGACCGGCGCGGTCGGCTTCGAGCTGCTGAAGCTGCTGCTGAGCGGCTATATGCAGGGCGTGGCGACGAAGAGCATGTACGGCGCGTTCGGCGTCCCCGTCGCCCTGCTGCTGTGGATCAACTTCACGGCGAAACTGGTGCTGTTCTGCGCCGCGTGGACGGCGACGGGGAGCAAGGAGCAGGAGCTCACGGACGGGACGAGCGCCGACGTACCAGATCCGGCAACGGCCAGCGGCGGTTGACGAGGAACGCGGCGCCCGCGAGCAGCACGAGGAGGCCGCCGGCGATCGCGAAGGCGGTCTCCATGCCACGGGAGCCGCCGGCGGCCGTGGCGGACGTGACGGGCTTCGCCGAGGCCCCCGGACCCGCGGACTGACCCGAGCCGCCGGAGCCGCCGCCCGCCTGCCCGGAGGTCCCCGACTGCGCGGCACCCTTCGGCGGCACCAGCTCACCCACCGGCTGCACCTTGCCGGCCGCCTTGAAGCCCCAGTCGAAGAGCTTCGCGGTCTCCTTGTAGACCTCGTTGTGCTCTTCCTTCGACGGGTTCATGACGGTGACGAGCAGCACCCTGCCATTGCGTTCGGCGACACCGGTGAAGGTGGCGCCGGCGTTGGTGGTGTTGCCGTTCTTCACACCTGCGATGCCCTGGTACTGCGAGATGTCGTAGTCACCGCTCAGCAGCCGGTTGGTGTTCTGGATCTCGAAGGGCTTGCGGACGGCCTTGTCCTTCTTGTCCTTCTTCGTCTCGCCGGGGAACTTCGCGGTGACCGTCGAGCAGTACTCGCGGAAGTCCTTCTTCTGCAGCCCGGAGCGGGCGAACAGGGTCAGGTCGTAGGCGGAGGAGACCTGGCCGGGGGCGTCGTAGCCGTCGGGGCTGACCACGTGCGTGTCGAGGGCCTGGAGCTCCTCGGCGTGCTCGTTCATCTCCGTGACGGTCTTGGCGACGCCCTTGTTCATCGCGGACAGGACGTGCACCGCGTCGTTGCCGGAGCGAAGGAAGACGCCGAGCCACAGGTCGTGGACCGTGTACGTCTCGCCCTCCTTTATCCCGACCAGGCTGGAGCCGGCGCCCATGCCCGCGAGGTCGGAGGGGACGACCTTGTGCTTCTCGGCCTTGGCGAACTTCGGCAGCAAGGTGTCCGCGAAAAGCATCTTCATGGTGCTCGCGGGGGGCAGCCGCCAGTGCGCGTTGTGCGCGGCGAGCACGTCGCCGGACTCGGCGTCGGTGACGATCCACGACCGCGCGGTGATGTCCTTCGGCAGCACCGGGACCCCGCTCGCCAGATTGACCTGGGTGCCCGTCCGGCCGAGCCGTGAACCGCCCACGGTCGACATGCGGGCCGGCGGAGTGGCCGAGGGACTGGCGCTCGGTGACGGGCTGGGGGCCGCGAGGGCGACGGGCGCGGTCAGCGCGAGGGACGACAGGGCGGCGGAGGTGACCAGCAGGGATCGCCCGGCGGTCTTCTTGTGGGGTGCGGACACGCTCAGGAACGTACATGGCGCGGAGGGCGAAGTCCCGCGGCCCGCTGCACCCCGGCGCTGGAACCGGACAGCGGCCCGCGATACTGGACCCATGAAGCTCAGCCGCCCCGTCTCCTGGTTCCTGCTCGCTTTCGGGGTGTGGAGCTGGATCATCTGGATCACTTTCGTCAAGAACCTCGTCAAGGACGCCAGCGGGCTCGCGTTCGACGACGCGGGCGACCCCACGGGGTACTTCTGGGTGCACCTGCTGCTGGCCGTCGTCTCCTTCGTACTGGGGACGGTCGTCGGGCTCATCGGGTTGCGTGGAGTGCGCGCACTGCGCCGGAACTCACAGCCGACCCCGGAGAGTTAGCAGAGCGTGGTCATCGTCTTCGCACTGCTCGCCCTGGCCGTCCTGGTGACGGCGAACTGGTACCTGTGGCGCCGCCTGTTCCGGGACACCACGAGCGGCCCCGGACGGGTCCGCCGCGCCGGCGCGGTGCTCATCGGGGGCGGCTGGGCACTGGCGATCGCCGCCCTGGTCGCGGAGCGCACCGGCGCCCCCTTCTGGCTCCAGCGCGTGCTCGCGTGGCCCGGCTTCCTGTGGCTTGCGCTGTCGATCTACCTGCTGCTCGCGGTCGTGGCGGGAGAGGTCGTACGGCCTCTGCTGCGCCGGTTCCTCGAACACCGGGACCGGCGCGGGGAACCGGCCCCGGCCGCCGTACCGCGTCCGGAGCGGGTGCCTGCGGGTGCGCCGGCCGAGAACCCGCGGGGGGACGTGAGTCCGCCCGAGGAGCCAAGAACCCGGGAGCCAAGAACCCGGGAGCCAAGAACCCAGGAGCCAAGAACCCAGGAGCCAGGAGCCGAAGAGCCGCAGGAGCCCGGCCCGCCCGCCCCCGTCACCGCCCCCTCCCGCCGTCTCTTCGTCTCCCGGGTAGTCGCCGGAGCCGCCGCCGCGGCCGCCGTGGGCACCGTCGGCCACGGCACCTACGGCGTCCTGCGCGGTCCCGGAGTCAAGCGGGTCACCGTGCCGCTGGCGAAGCTCCCGCGCGCGGCGCACGGCTACCGGATCGCGGTGGTCAGCGACATCCACCTGAGCCCGGTGCTGGGCCGCGGTTTCGCCCAGAAGGTCGTCGACACCATCAACTCCACCCGGCCCGACCTGATCGCCGTCGTCGGCGACCTCGTCGACGGCAGCGTGAAGGACCTCGGCCCGGCGGCCGCCCCGCTCGCCCGGCTCGACGCACGGCACGGCTCGTTCTTCGTCACCGGCAACCACGAGTACTTCTCCGGCGCCGCGCAGTGGGTCGAGGAGGTACGACGGCTCGGCCTGCGCCCGCTGGAGAACGACCGCACGGAACTGGCCTGGTTCGACCTCGCCGGTGTCAACGACATCGCCGGCGAGAGCGAGGGCCAGGGCCCCGACTTCGCCAAGGCCCTCGGCGACCGGGACACGGCACGCGCGTGCGTGCTCCTCGCCCACCAGCCGGTCCAGATCCATGACGCGGTCGACCACGGTGTCGACCTCCAGCTCTCCGGCCACACCCACGGCGGCCAGCTCTGGCCCGGCAACCTCCTCGCGAAGGCGGCGAACCCCACGGTCGCCGGCCTGGAGCGCTACGGCGACACACAGCTCTACGTCAGCCGAGGCGCCGGCGCCTGGGGCCCGCCCACGCGCGTGGGCGCCCCCTCGGACATCACGGTGATCGAACTGGCGTCGAAGCAGGCCTGAACGGCGGCCGGGATGATCTTCGCGGAAAGAGGCTGTGGGAGCGCTGTGAAACATGGCCGAAACCGCTTGCGGTAACGTCTTGCCCAACTCGACAAATCCCTCTTCCCCCAGGTGAAACACCTGTGCTTAGGTGATTCGCGCCACTAGGGGGTGGCGCGTGGCACGTGCATGGGGCCCACAGGGGTCCGGGGAGGGCAAACCGATGCGGTCGGTTCGCACGCGGGTTCTCGCGACGCTGCTCGTTCTGGGGGTCGTGGGAGTAGGTGGCTGGCAGTTGCTCCCGTCCGGGGGGAGCGGGGGCAGGACGATCAAGGTGGGGACGACCGACGAGGTCACCTCACTCGACCCGGCCGGCGCCTATGACGCAGGTTCGTGGGCGCTGTTCAACAACGTCTTCCAGTCGCTGCTGGCCTTCGAGCCGGGCAGTGCCACACCCGTCCCCGACGCGGCCGAGAGCTGTGACTTCGAGGGCAGCGACCTGCGCACGTACCGCTGTGTGCTGCGCGAGGGCCTGAAGTTCCCGAGCGGCCGTGAGATGACCGCGAAGGACGTCAAGTACTCCTTCGACCGGGTCAAGAAGATCAACTCCGATGTCGGTCCGGCCACCCTGCTGGACACCCTGGAGTCGGTAGGCGCCAGCGGCCGTACGGTCACCTTCCGGCTGTCCTCGCCCGACGCCACCTTCCCGTTCAAGGTGGCCACCGGAGCGGGCGCCATCGTCGACAGCACCAAGTACCCCGCGGGCTCCCTGCGCACCGACAGCGGCGTGGACGGCACCGGGCCGTACGAGCTGACGTCGTACACGAAGGGGAAGAAGGCGGTCCTCACGCCCAACGGCAGTTACCAGGGCGAGATCAAGAGCACCGGCCGCTCGGTCGAACTCGACTACTACGGCGACTCGAACAAGCTGAGCGCCGCCTGGAAGGCCAAGCGGATCGACGTCGCCTACCGCCAGCTGCCACCCAATGTCCTTGCCGGACTCAACCCGAGCGACCCCGGCCAGCGTGTCTCGGAGGCCGACAGCTCCGAGGTCCGCAACCTCTACCTCAACACCCGCAAGGGCAAGCCGCTGCACGAGGTCAAGGTGCGTCAGGCCCTCGCCTGGCTGATCAACCGCGAGCAGCTGGCCGCCTCGGTGTACGAGGGGACCGTCGACCCGCTCTACTCGCTGATCCCGACCGGTATCACCGGCCACACCACGTCCTTCTTCGACACCTACCCGGAGCCGAGCGTCAAGAAGGCGCGCGCCCTGCTCACCGAGGCCGGTGTGACCACTCCGGTCAGCTTCACCTACGGCTACGGCCTGACCAGCGGTTCCGCGGCCGCGGAGGCCAAGGAGCTCAAGAAGCAGCTGGAGGCGAGCGGCCTGTTCAAGGTGACGCTCAAGGGCTACGAGTGGACCGACTTCCAAAAGCGCTGGGCCACCGGGAAGCTGGACGCCTACGCGGTCGGCTGGGTGGCCGACTACCCCGACCCGGACACCTACGGCTCCCCGCTGGTCGGCACCGACGGCACCATGAACACCGGCTACAGCAGCAACCAGGTCGACCATCTGATTCAGGACAGCCAGCGCTTCGCCGACCGCGGCGAGGCCGAGCAGGACTTCCGTGACGTCCAGGCGTCGGTCGCCCACGATGTTCCGGTCATTCCCCTGTGGCAGGCCAAGGACTACGTCGTGACCAGCGAGGACGTCGGCGGCGGCCAGTACCTCTCGGACGGCACCGGCGTCTTCCGGCTCTGGCGCCTCAACTGGATCTGACCTCGGCCGACTGAGCGGAGCGCAGGCCCGGCCGGGGGCCGTACGCCTGGCGTCACTGCCCCGCGCACGCGCGTACCGGCAGGGTGACGGTCACCGCGAGCCCCTTGCCCGGGGCAGTGGCCACCTCCACCTCGCCGCCGTGGGCCCGGACCACGCCCTGCACGATCGCCAGGCCGAGGCCGCTGCCCGCACCGCCGCCCACCCGGAAGAACCGGTCGAAGACGCGGGCCGCGTCGTCCGCGGCCAGCCCCGGACCCTCGTCCGCGACACACAGCCGTACGACCCCGTCCTCCCGCTCCACCCTCAGCCGCACCGGCACATCGGCGGGTGTGTGCGTGCGGACGTTGCCCACCAGGTTGCCCAGCACCTGTCTGAGCCCCGACTCGTCGGCCCGCACCAGCAGGGAGCCCTCGGCGGCGACCTCGACGGGCCGGTCGGGCTGCTGCACCCGCAGGTCGTCGGCCGCCTCCCGCACCAGCCGGCTCAGGTCGACGTTCCTGAAGCGCAGTTCGGGCTGCTGGTCGAGACGGGCGAGGGTGAGCAGCTCGTCCACCAGCCGCCCCATCCGGTCCGTCTCCGCGAGGACCCGGGTCCAGGCCCGCTTTCGCTCGTCCGGGTCGGAGAGCATGCCCTTGTCGTACAGCTGGAGGTAGCCGCGTATCGCGGACAGCGGGGTGCGCAGCTCGTGCGAGGCATCGGCGACGAAGCTGCGCAGCTGGGCCGCGCTGCGCTCGCGCGTGCGGTACGCCGACTCGACCTGGTGGAGCATGGAGTTGAGGGCGACCCGCAGCTGCTCGACCTCCAGGGTGGTCTCGCAGCTTGAGGGGATACGCCGGGTCAGATCGCCCTCGGCGATCGCCGACGAGGTCTCCACCATGTCCTCCAGCGGCCGCATCCGGCGCCGGACGCTGAACATCGTCAGACAGGCCAGCAGCGCGAGCAGCAGGCTGCCGATCGCGAGGTCGAGCCGGACGGCCTTGGCGACGCCCTGGTGCAGGACATCGGTGGGCGCGGCGAGCAGCGCGTACGTGCCGTCGCCGAGTCGGGCCGCCGTCGCGCGGTAGGTGGAGCCGTCCAGGGTGACGTCGTGGGGTCCGGAGTCGGCGGCGAGCGCGTGCGGGTCGCCGACCGCCTTCGCAAGGTCCCGCTGGGACTCGCTCGGATCGAAGCCGAGGATCCCGATCGGCTCGCCCCGGCTGTCGACGGCCGCGAAGACGGTCCCCGCCGAGCGCTCCTTGTCCTCGTGCGCGGGGATGAGCCGGTCGCGGACGAAGCTCAGCATGCTCAGCGAGTCGATCTCCCGCAGCGTGAGCTCCGAACCGCCCAGGGAGTCCCGGGTCTTGATGAGCTGGCTGTCGATCTGGTCGAGCAGGTAGTACCGCATGCCCATCACGCTCACGGCGGTCGCCGCGACGATGCCGATCGCGAGCAGCGCCACATTGGCCAGCGTCAGCTTGCCGCGCAGGGAGTGGATGCCGTGTCGGCGACGAGACAGGCGGAACGTCATGCGAGCCCGTATCCGACACCGCGCCGGGTGGTGATCACCGGCGGGCCCAGGGCGTCCAGCTTGCGCCGCAGATAGCTGATGTAGGTCTCGACGACGGTCGACTCGGGCGGGGTGTGCTCGTACTGCCAGACGTGGCGCAGGAGTTGCTCCTTGGGGACGATCCGGCCGCCGTTGCGCACCAGGAAGCGCAGCAGCGCGTACTCGGTGGGGGTGAGCTGGACCGTGCGGCCGTCGCGGTGCACCGAGTACGTCGTCTCGTCCAGTTCCAGGTCGCCGTAGCGCAGTGGCGGCCGCTGCGGCAGGACGTCGGCGGGGCGGGTGCGGCGCAGGACGGCGGTGATCCTGGCGACGACCTCGTCGATGTTGAACGGCTTGGTGATGTAGTCGTCGCCGAAGCCGAGGGCGCCGACGATCTCGGCGGGGGAGTCCCGCGCGGTGAGGAAGACCAGGGCCAGGTCGGGCCGCCGCTCGCGCAGTTCACGGCCGAGGGCGCGGCCGTCGCCGTCGGGCAGCATGACGTCCAGCAGGGCCGCGTCCGGGCGGGTGCGGTCGGTGAGCGCGAGCGCCTCGCGGACGGAGCCCGCGACCATCACCTCGAACCGGTGGTAGCGCAGGGCGATGGCGAGGACGTCGGCGATGCTCTCCTCGTCCTCCACCACCAGCACGGTGCCCGGACTCTTCGTCTCTCCCCCAGTCATGCCCCCAGTATCGGCCGGGCCACTGACAGTCGGGCCGGTTCGCCCTTTGGAGTTCCTTGAGAGTCATGGGCATCTCGTGTCCACGCGTGTGTGCCGCTGCCGATCCTGTTCCGCAGGACCTGGGGGACCGACCGACTACTGAGGAGAGTTGAGCGTGGCGGCATTGGCACGCTGGTGCTATCAGCACCGGCTGGTGGTCCTGTTGCTGTGGGTGGGGGCGTTGTTCGGGCTGGGCTTCTCGGCCTCGACGGCGGGCACGAACTACGCGAACGTGTTCTCCCTCCCCGACACGGACTCCAAGAGCGCGTACGACCTGATGGAGAAGGCCTTCCCGAACACCTCCGGCGACACCGACACGGTGGTCTGGAAGGTCGACGAGGGATCGGTGCGGGACCAGGCGGTGCGGGACCGGATCCGGCCCGTCCTGGACGAGATCGCGAAGATGCCGGGCGTCGGGGCGGTGACCAGTCCCTACGGCGCCCAGGGGGCCGCGCAGGTCAGCCAGGACGGCACCATCGCGTACGCCCAGGTGACCTTCGTCAAGCGCGCCAACGAGGTGCCCAAGGAACTCGTCCAGGACGTCCTCGACACCGCGCAGGGGGCCGAGCGGTCCGGTCTCCAGGTGGAACTGGGCGGCCAGGCGATCCAGCGTGTGCAGGAGCCGCCGCAGGGGCTGTCGGAGGGGGTCGGCATCGTCGCGGCCGCCGTCGTGCTGTTCCTGGCGTTCGGCTCGTTCTTCGCCATGACGCTGCCGATCGCGATCGCCGTCTTCGGTGTGGGCACGGGCCTGTTCGCCACCCAGCTGCTCAGCCACACCACCGACGTTCCCGACATCGCCCCGCTGCTGGCCTCCCTGATCGGCCTCGGCGTCGGCATCGACTA
Source organism: Streptomyces sp. SLBN-8D4 (assembly GCF_049739545.1). NCBI lineage: Bacteria > Bacillati > Actinomycetota > Actinomycetes > Kitasatosporales > Streptomycetaceae > Streptomyces > Streptomyces sp. SLBN-8D4. The sequence continues at coordinate 3,840,486 of NZ_JBMGQC010000001.1, read as the reverse complement.
CGCCCTGTTCATCGTCACCCGGCACCGCAAGGGCATCCAGCGCGGCCTGGACCCCGAGGAGGCGGCGGCCACCGCCCTCAACACCTCGGGCCGGGCGGTGCTGTTCGCGGGCGGCACGGTCTGCATCGCGCTGGCCGGCATGCTGGTGACGCGACTGCGCTTCCTGGACGGCGTGGTGATCGGCACCTCGCTGACCGTGGTGCTGAGCGTCCTGGCCGCCACGACCCTCCTGCCGGCTCTGCTCGGCTTCCTCGGCCCGCGGGTGCTCAGCCGCCGCCAGCGGCGCAGGCTGGCCGCCCAGGGGCCGGAGCCCGAGGGCGCCTCGGGTCTCGCCGCCCGCTGGTCGACGGCCGTCCAGAAGCGCCCCCGCAGGACCGCCGCGCTCGCCCTGGTCTTCATGGCCGTGCTGGCCGTTCCCGTGCTGTCGCTCCGCCTCGGCGCCACCGACCAGGGCAACGACGACGCCTCGACGACCACCAGGAAGGCGTACGACCTGCTCGCCGAGGGCTTCGGGCCGGGCTTCAACGGACCGCTCCAGGTGGTCACCGAGGGCCGCGAGACGAGCGCCCTGGTCAAGGGCCTCCAGGACGCGCCCGGGGTCGCGCGGGTGGCCGCGCTGCCGCCCGCACAGGGCGTCACCGTGATCCAGGTCGTGCCGACGACCTCACCGCAGTCCGTGGAGACGGACCGGCTCATCGACCGGCTGCGGGACGACGTCATTCCCAAGGCCGGGGTGGAGGCGCACGTCGGCGGAGTGACGGCCGTCTCGAAGGACTTCTCGACCGTCACGGGCGACCGTCTGCCGCTGTTCATCGCGACGATCATCGGACTCGGCTTCCTGCTCCTGCTGGTCGCCTTCCGCTCGCTGGTGGTGCCCCTGACGGCCGCCCTGATGAACCTGATCGCCGCTGCGGCCTCCTTCGGCGTCCTGGTCGCGGTCTTCCAGTGGGGCTGGGGCCTGGAACTGCTCGGTCTCGGCAAGGAGGGCCCGATCAACGCCTTCCTGCCGGTCATCATGCTGTCCCTGCTGTTCGGACTCTCGATGGACTACCAGGTCTTCCTGGTGAGCCGTATGCACGAGGAGTGGGTGCACACGCGCGACAACGCGCGCGCGGTACGCGTCGGCCTCGCGGAGACCAGCCGGGTCATCAACTCCGCCGCCCTGATCATGGTCTGCGTGTTCATGGCGTTCGTCCTCAGCGGTGACTCGGGCGCGGCCATGGCGGGCGTGGGCCTCGCCGCCGCCGTCGCCCTGGACGCCTTCATCCTGCGCACGGCGTTGGTGCCGGCCGCGATGCATCTGCTCGGCGACTCCAACTGGTGGCTGCCCAAGGGGCTGGAGAAGAGGCTGCCGCACCTGGCGGTGGAGCCGAAGGAGGAGGCGGCGCCCTCGCCCGGGGCCCGCGCGGCCGGCGGTCCGGCATCGGCCGTCCACGGCTTCGTCCGTACGGCGGACGGGGAGCCCGTGGAAGGCGCGGCCGTCACCCTGCTGTCGGGCGGGGGCCGTCAGCTGGACCGGGTGGAGTCACTGGCCGACGGCTCGTACATCGTCTCGGTCCCGGCGCCGGGGACGTATCTGCTGGCGGCCACGGCCCCGACGTACGGCTCACGCGCGCGGCACGTCGAGGTGGGGGAGGGACCGCTGGTGTACGACGTCGAGCTGGTCGAGGGAGAGGTCGACGCCGTCAACTGACGTGACTACGCCTTCCTGCCGGGGTCCGGCATCACCTTCGTCATCCCCGGCAGGAAGTCCGTGAACAGCTCGTGCACCTCCCGTACGAGCGGCCGCAGCACCCGGAACCGGGCCAGCGACACGCCCCTCGCGGTGAGCCGGGCACCGCGCTCGGCGAGCCGGTAACTGCGCTCACGTCCCGCCGTGCGGTCGAAGATCCAGTACAGGACGAGCCCCATCTGGGACAGCCACATCAACTCGGGGAGGATGTCCCGCAGTTCCTCGGGCACCTTGGTCCTCGTCGCGCCCCGCAGCACCTCGCGGTGCACGGCGATCGCCTCCACGCGCGCGTGCTCCGACTCGGGCGAGAAGGGGCTGAGCGGGCTGTCGGGATCGGCGGCGTTCTTGAAGAACTGCACCGCGAACTCGTGATACGGCTGCGCGATGTCCAGCCAGACCTTCAGAACCCCCGCGAGACGGGCCTCCAGGTCGCTCTCCCGGGCCAGGACCTCCCGGACCGCCACCTGGTGCTCGGCGGCGATCCGGTCGTAGAAGCCCTGGATCAGGTGTTCCTTGCCGGCGAAGTAGTAGTACGCGTTGCCGACGGAGACGCCGGCCTCCTGGGCGATGGCCCGCATGGTGGTCTTGTCGTACCCCCGCTCCTGGAACAGCCGCATGGCGGTCTCCAGGATCAGCGCGCGCGTCTGTTCGGACTTGCTCGTCTGCTCGGACTTGCTGGGGGTACCGCCCTCGTCGGGGCCGTCGTTGTTCGCAGGCACGGAACGAGAGCCTAACCAGTGGTGCAACCGCCGCCGTCGCACCCCGGTGCGGCGGGGACCCAGCCCCGGCCGGGGACGTACGTCCAGCCGTCCGCCCGGCGGTACACCTTGCCGTCCCACCGGCCCTCCTGCCGCTGCGCGCCCCGCCACTTGGCGGCGGCGAGCACCGCGCCCCTCGCGAGCCGCGCACCTGAGGGGGTGCTGAGCCGGTGCGAGAGCGGCCGGTGCTCGCGCAGCGCCCACAGGGTCACGATCCAGGCGGCGGTGTCGCGGTAGACCTGCCCGGCGTCGCCGACGACGGTGATCTCCTCCAGGGTGGCGCGGTGATCGAGCCCGGGATACCTCCGCCGGGCCTCCTCGGACCCGGCCGGCACCATCTCCAGCGGCACCAGCTGCGGCTGCCGTACGAGCCAGTCGCGCAGGAAGGCGCACAGCGAGCAGTCGGCGTCGTACAGGACGGTGAGCCGGCGGACCGGGGTGCGGTCCGCCGTGCTGCCCGGGGCGGTCGGGCCCGTCACGCCCGGACCCAGTCCTGCGGCGCGACCGGCGGCACCTGCTCCCGCTCCATGGCACCCCGCCTGCGGATCCGGTTGAGGACGTACACGTTGGCCAGGTGCATCACGCCGAGCACCAGCAGCACCACGCCCAGCTTGGTGGACAGGGCCTCGAAGACACCGCGCGTGTCCTCGATCGTGCCGTCGCCGCTGAGGTACAGCGCGACGAACCCGAGGTTCACGAGGTAGAAGCCGACCACCAGGAGGTGGTTGACGGCCTCGGCGAGCTTCTCGTTGCCGCGCAGCACGTCGGCGAGGAAGATCCGTCCGTTCCTGCTGAGCGTGCGGGCCACCCAGACGGTCAGGGCGATGCTGACGACGAGGTAGATGACGTAGGCGACGACCGTGAGGTCCATGCGCCTGCCCCCTTCTGAACGCGTTCAAAACGCTGACAGGGGAGACAGTAGACCTCCTTTTGAACGTGTTCAACTCGCTGGCGAAGAGGTCTGCGTCACGTGCGCGCGTGCCGCACCTCAGGCGCGCCGGCCGAGCTCCGGGCGCTTGGTGTAGTCGGTGAACCCGAGGACGTTGCCCCAGGGGTCGGCGATCTCGACGGTCCAGCCGGTGACCACGGAGAAGGGCTCGTCGAGCGGCTCGACGCCGGCCGCGCGCAGCTCCCGGGCGGCGGTCCTGGCGTCCGGTACCTCCAGCCACACGCGTGTGGCGGGCCACGGGGGCGGCCGGTGGCCCAGTCCCTCCTCCTGCCGGAGCAGGATCCCCGGCGTCTCGCCGCCGACCTTCAGCAGTGCGATCCCCGCCTCGTCGAGCCGGAAGCCCACCGTGAAGCCCGCACGCTCGTAGAAGGAGACGGCCTCGCCGACGTTCCCGACGGGCAGCAGCACGTTGTCGAAACCGAGCAGTTCGTACGACTCATCATCTGACATGTCGTCAGATTAAGTCGGAGGTGACGGAACGGGCTTCTGCGACGCGGTGTCCGTCGGGCATGATGACCCGGCTGATTGTCGTCTTTTTTTGCGGGTCCTCCCGCTTCGGTCCCCAGGAGCAGTCCCCCTTGAGCGAACAGCAGGGTCACGAACAGCAGGACCCCGAGCAGGGCCCCCAGCCGGGACACCAGCAGCCGGGTCCCCAGCCGGGACACCAGCAGCCGGGTCCCCAGCCCGGGTACCAGCAGCCGGGCCCCCAGCCCGGATTCCCGCCGCCGGGATCCGAGTCGGGGTACCAGCAGCCGGGTTACCCGCCTCCCGGATTCCCGCCGCCGGGCTACTACCCGCCCCCGGGGACGTACACCGGAGACCCCAACGCCCCCTACGGCTACGACCCGTACGGGCGGCCGTACTCCGACAAGTCGAAGGTGATCGCCGGAATCCTCCAGCTCACCCTCGGCGGCTTCGGCGTCGGACGCTTCTACCTGGGCAACGTCGGGATGGGCCTCGCCCAGCTCTTCACCTGCGGCGGGCTCGGCGTCTGGTCGCTGATCGACGGGATCCTCCTGCTCACCGGGAACGACCACACCGATGAGCACGGCCGGATCCTCCGGAGCTAGGGCGCAGGTGACCGAGACCTCGGTGCCCCCGCGGCGCTCCCTGCTCCGCCACCCCGCGACGGCACCCTCGGCGGTGCTCGTCGCGGGAGCCGTCGGTGCCGCGTATCTCTACCGCACCGACCCGCACGAGCCCGGCCACGTCCTGCCGCAGTGCCCGTTCCGCATGCTCACCGGCCTGCTGTGCCCGGCCTGCGGCGGCACCCGCATGGTGTACGACCTGATGCACGGCCACTTCACCGAGGCCTGGCTGGACAACCGGGCCCTGCTGCTCGCCTCGCCGTACGCCCTGGTCCTGCTGGGCCGCTGGGCGTGGGCGGGCCTGCACGGCCGCCGCTGGAGGCCCACGCTGAGTCCCCGGGCGCAGGTGGCCGTCCTCGCGGTGGCCCTGGCCTGGACGGTGGCCCGCAACATCGTCTAGCCCCTTTCCGTCCGAGGCCCGTTGCCAGTGCCGGCTCGCACTGTCTTCGGCACGGGAATCGTGATGTTCGTCGACGAGACGACAAGCGGGAGCCGTAGCGACGGCTGGGGGCTGGAGATCGCCGAGGAGCGGGTCGCCGTGCGCGAGTTGCTCCGCCGCCGGGTCTTCCAGGAGGTCGCCGAGTACTACGCGCGCACGCCTCCGTCTTCCAGGGCCTGGTCCAGCCCGACGACAGCGAACGCGTGCTGGCGCGACTGGTTGGAACGCCACGGAGTGACGCAACCCTTCAAGCAGGCCCACCGAGAGGTTTACCTGCTGACGGACGCCGAGTGCACCACCGGCACCTACTCCAACCGCTTCGCGGCCCACGTCCCGCGCCAGCACCAGTTCCACGCCCTGGCGGCGGCGCGAGGCTGGCGCAACAAACTTCGTCTGGCCGTCGACGACGAGGCCCCGCCGGCCGTCCGCGACCTCCCGCGCTGGGGCCTGCGCGCCGAGTACCGCATGTGGCTGCGCGACGGAGCGGTCCCGGTGGACCCCCTGCCGCTGACGCGGATCCCGCCCCTGGTCCTCTCCGAAGTCCTGCGCGACGTAGACCTGTTCGTCGGCCTTGCCGGCATCGGCAACGACCCCACCTGGCAGGACGGCGGCCCCGGCGGCCGCTTCCAGGAGTACTGGACCTCGTACGGCTTCGGAGAGCTCAACCAGAGCGCCGAGACCCGCCGTCTCCTCCTGGACCGCCTGATCCCGAGACTCGCGATAGCCGACCGGTGCACCCTGGAGGCCGCTTCCTCCACGTCAAGGGCGACCGCCACACGTACAAGATCCACCTCGGCTCGGGCAACATCCTCCGCACCCCGAACGACCAGTAGCTCTGCATCGTCCCGAAGCCCAACGCGTCCGCCCCGCAGGCCAGTTACCCCTCTACGAGGGCGACCGCATGCTGGCGGTCGCCCTCAGCAAGGCGATGATGCTGCCGGACGACACGCGGATCACGGACCCGACGATCCTGAGCCGGCTGTGACTCCTCGGCCTGAGGCTTCGGCCCACTGGCTTCAGTAGTCTTCTGCTGACGGGTGGGAGGGAAGCCGGTGGGCCGGTTGCGCATAGCCTTCGGGCTGCTGGTGGTGATAGGCGGCACGGTGTGGTTGCTGGGCGGAGCGTCGGCTGTGCAATCGAGTGGACGATGGGCGCTCTCAGCACTGCCGTACGTGTTGGCCGCCATGGGCGTGCTGCTGATCCTGCGTGCAGCGGTACCGAAGGGCCTGCTGGCCGGTCCCATTGTGCTTGTCGCGGGTGGCTCTCTGTGGGCAGCCTACGACGCCGGTGCCTTCGAGGGGCAAACAGCTGACCGGATATGGCCCTCCGTCGTGATCGCCGTAGGGGTGGCGCTGTCCCTGGGGGTGCGAACGGATTCCGGTGGCCACGAGGATGAGCTGCCGCTACGGCAGTACCGCAGTGTGCTTGTACCGGTGGACCGGCGGGTGGTCACGTCGTCCGTACCCCTGCAGAACCTCACAGTGGGTTCGTTTTTCGGGAACGCGGTGATCGACCTGTCGGGCGCGCAGTTCACGGGGGACACCACGACGGCCGACGCCCGACTGCGGGTGGTGCAGGTCGATGTCACAGTGCTCTTCGGCCGGGTGGAGCTGGTCGTCGGTCCATATTGTGCGGTGGTGAAGGGGAATGTGGATGGCACGCGAGCGGTCCGCTTCGCGGAGCAGGTTGCCGTGTACGCCAGTGTGGAGGACTACTTACAGATGGACCACGGTGGGTTGCGCCGTCCCCACAGGGTGGTGCTGAACGTCCTAGGACTGGGTGGAACCGTTGCCGTTCGCTCGCTGTAGTACGTCCTCGCTCTCGGACTCGTGTGACATCTTGCGCCTCAGTACCTGGTCATGCCGGGCTGTGTCCACGGCGAGGAAGTCCGAGATGCTCTTGTTCAGAATGGCCAGCTTGTCGGGTTGCGTCGGCACGGGATAGTGGAAGGCCTTGACGAGATCGAACCGATGTAGGTCGAAGACTGCGGACAACAGCGTGCTGTGGAAGGCTGCGGCCCTGATCGCTCCGCGGTAGGCCAATAGGGCGAGAGTCCCGGGAGCCAGTGGGAGCAGTGACCAGGCGTCCCAGCGGAGGGTCAGGGGGAGTAGCGCCAGAGTGGTGATCGCGAGTGAGACGGTGAGCGACGCAGTCGCTGCGATGAGGCTGAGCTGCGCGGTGACTGAGCTCTCCAGTCGTGGGGCGATGAACGGGTAGATGCGTGGATAGACCCGCATCATGTCGAGGCCGTAGCGGTCACCCGAGAGACGCTCGGCGCGCAGCAGCATGTTCCCCAGAGCGGTCGGCATCAGCTCCCCTTCACCGTCCCGGCCCTTCTCCTCGGCATCCATGCGCATCTCGGTGGCATAGCCGCCGCGTATGCGCCGAGCTCGCTCGGCATCGCGGCGCCGACGAGCCCTGAGCCGGTCGCGTTCCGCGAGTTCGCGCAAGGTGAAAGACCCGCCGGGGGGCCGGTTCCGCGCAGGATCGGGTACGGGTTCCCCGACCTCGGTATGCCGGAGAACGATCAGCGCCCGGTCCCTGCGACGGCGGTGTCGTTCAACTGCAGCGCCGCGTAGCGGCGCCAACGGAGAGGGACGCTCCCAGTACCCCTCAAGCAGTTGCACGATCGCGGCTTCGAAAGGGCGCAACAACACGCCGGCTACGAAGGCGAAGAAGATCAAGAGGATTACGGCTGCCGTGTCGTCGCGGCCCGGAGATATAGCCGAGAAGTCCGGTCGGGTGTCGAGGTTGTACAGCCCCGCTCGGGCGACGGCGGCAATGACCGTCACCATCAGCGCCCCGGGCAGAACGCTGACCAAGCTGAAGCGAGCGCCCCCGATTGCCTTTCCGCCTGCTTCGGCAAGTCCTTTGAGCATTCCTCAGTCTCCGGCGTAGAGCTTGAAAATATGGCCTTGCCGGGTGGCACCTCGTGGTCCCGTCGCAGCCCGCACGGGTGGTTCCTCGTGCTTGACGCACACCCAGATGGTTTGCCCCTCTCCCCTCAGCTCCGCGAAGTCGTCGGACACCAACTCGTTCACCAGCATCTCGAAACCGCACGGGCACTCGAGGTTCGAGGGGATTTGAGAGGTTACATGTCGCGTGTCCTTGTCACAGTCCGGTCGCGAGCATACGTAGACGTACTTCTTGACCCCGGGACCCCCACTGCTCGAACCGCCGTATGAGCCCAGGGGGTTGGAAGGTTTGCCTGCGAGCACCCACCCCAACACCAGCAGCCGAAGCTTGAGATTCGCTCTGCCGAAGCGCATCGCCGTCCGCCCCCCGTCTTCACCCGGTGCACTGAGTATGCAGTCAACTCTCTTGCGCGCACAGCATGTTCACGATGAGACGCGTGCTGGGCATGACGGTGACGAGATGGCTCTGGTAGCCCGATTGCGGCCTACCCCGTCAGAGTCAGTCGGCGCAGCCGCCCACTCGCCGGGTGCCGAGCGCGATGTCGTCCATGCGGATGTCGTACGACGGCGGCGTCGGGTCGGCCTGGTAGAGCTGCCAGCCCAGCTTCAGCTTGTCGAAGGACGGGAAGACGAAGTCGTCCGCGGTGCCCCCGTGCCCCTTGGTGGACACCGTCAGGTCGCTGCGCTCGACGCCGTCGAGATACACGCTGACACGGTTGTCGCGGGCGTCGAGATGGAACTCGACGCACTGCCACGCCCCGGCGACGGCCGGCGAGGAGGTCTTCCAGGCGGTCCAGTCCCCGGTGGGCCCCAGATCGGACCCGACGCCCCAGAAGTTGCCGTGGTCGGTCGGCGCGTACTGCCCCCCGAGCGGCCGCACCAGCGTCGGCGCGTCCGCCCCGGACGCCTCGGCGATGGTCCAGTGGGCCCAGTCGGGCGCGGTGGGGAACCCGGCGACCCGCAGCCGCACCCGCCCCCAGAAGCTGTTGCCGGGCGGAGCGAGCTCGTCGAACACGAGGAAGGCCCGCCCGTTGCCCTGGGTGCGGATCCGAAGCTCACGCCCGTGTCCCGAGGCGCTGGGGGCGACGGTCAGCGCCCCGTCGGCCGTGTCGGCGACCCAGTCGCGGCCCTTGCTGACCGGCCCGAGGGGCAGGCGGTCGAAGTTCTCCCGGGCGAGCGGTCCGGTGGGAGCGGGGGTCGCGGAGGCAGTGGGGGGTATCGCGAGCAGTAACGCCGCGGCGGCGCAGAGCGCGGCGGCGGATTTCCTCAGGAGTGCCATGGGGTCAGTCTGCAACTTGAGCCCCACAACTCACAGTGCGCTCAAGAGGAAATGAGGGAGGGCCCCGCCCCGGCGCGAACCGGGGAACGGGGCCCAACTCACCGTAGGTGAACGGAGCTCAGAAGCGCCGAGTGATCAGCGCCCTCTTCACTTCCTGGATCGCCTTCGTGACCTCGATACCGCGCGGGCACGCGTCCGTGCAGTTGAAGGTCGTGCGGCAGCGCCACACGCCGTCGCGGTCGTTGAGGATCTCCAGGCGCTGCTCGCCCGCCTCGTCACGCGAGTCGAAGATGAAGCGGTGGGCGTTGACGATGGCCGCCGGGCCGAAGTACTGGCCGTCGTTCCAGAAGACCGGGCACGAGGAGGTGCAGGCGGCGCAGAGGATGCACTTCGTGGTGTCGTCGAAGCGCTCGCGGTCCTCGGCCGTCTGGAGACGCTCACGCGTCGGCTCGTTCGTGTCCTTCGTGATCAGGAAGGGCATCACGTCGCGGTACGCCTGGAAGAACGGCTCCATGTCGACCACGAGGTCCTTCAGGACCGTCAGGCCCTTGATGGGCTCGACCGTGATCGGCTTCGACGGGTTGAGGTCCTTGATCAGCGTCTTGCACGCCAGACGGTTCTTGCCGTTGATCCGCATCGCGTCCGAGCCGCAGATGCCGTGCGCGCAGGAACGGCGGAAGGTCAGCGTGCCGTCCTGCTCCCACTTGATCTTGTGCAGGGCGTCGAGGACACGTTCCTTCGGGTCGATCTCCAGCTGGAAGTCTTCCCAGGTCGCCTCCGCCGAGACTTCGGAGTTGAAGCGGCGGATCCGGAACGTGGCCGTGATGTACGGGGAGTCGGCGAAGCCGGGCTCGGGCGTGCCGGCCGCGTCCGCCTTGTCCAGGGTCGGGGTTGCCATCAGTACTTACGCTCCATCGGCTGGTAGCGGGTCTGGACGACCGGCTTGTAGTCGAGACGGATGGACTCGGTGCCGTCGTCGCCCACCTCGCGGTACGCCATGGTGTGGCGCATGAAGTTGACGTCGTCGCGGTTCGGGTAGTCCTCGCGGTAGTGACCGCCGCGGGACTCCTTGCGGGCCAGGGCCGACACCGCCATGACCTCGGCGAGGTCGAGGAGGTTGCCGAGCTCGATGGCCTCCAGGAGGTCGGTGTTGAACCGCTTGCCCTTGTCCTGGATCGAGACGTTGAGGTAACGCTCGCGCAGTTCCGCGATCTTCTCGACCGCCGTCTTGATGGTCTGCTCGGTGCGGAACACCATGACGTTCGCGTCCATGGTCTCCTGCAGCTCGCGCCGCAGCACCGACACGCGCTCGGTGCCGGTCGCGTCCCGCAGGCGCTCGACCTGCGCCACGACGAGTTCCGCCGGGTTCTCCGGCAGCTCGACGTAGTCGGCCTTCTGGGAGTACTCGGCGGCGGCGATGCCCGCCCGCTTGCCGAACACGTTGATGTCCAGCAGCGAGTTCGTGCCCAGACGGTTGGCGCCGTGGACGGACACGCAGGCGACCTCGCCGGCCGCGTACAGGCCCGGGACGACCGTCGTGTTGTCCGCCAGGACCTCACCCTCGACGTTCGTCGGGATGCCGCCCATCGCGTAGTGCGCGGTGGGCTGGATCGGGATCGGGTCCGTGTACGGCTCGATACCGAGGTACGTCCGCGCGAACTCGGTGATGTCGGGCAGCTTGGCGTCCAGCTGCTCCGGGGGAAGGTGCGTCAGGTCCAGGTAGACGTGGTCGCCCTCGGGACCGCAGCCCCGGCCCTCGCGGATCTCGGTGTAGATCGACCGAGACACGACGTCACGGGACGCGAGGTCCTTCATGACCGGCGCGTACTTCTCCATGAAGCGCTCGCCGTCCTTGTTGCGGAGGATGCCGCCCTCACCACGGGCGCCCTCCGTCAGCAGGATGCCCATGCGCCAGATGCCGGTCGGGTGGAACTGGAAGAACTCCATGTCCTCCAGCGGCAGACCCCGGCGGTACACGGCCGCCTGGCCGTCGCCCGTCAGCGTGTGCGCGTTCGACGTCACCTTGAAGAACTTGCCGCAGCCGCCGGACGCGTAGATCACGGCCTTCGCCTGGAAGACGTGGATCTCGCCGGTCGCCAGTTCGTACGCGACCACGCCCGCCGACCGCTTCACGCCGTCGACCTCGACGATCAGCTGGTCCAGGACGTAGAACTCGTTGAAGAACTCCACGCCCTCCTTCACGCAGTTCTGGTACAGCGTCTGGAGGATCATGTGGCCGGTGCGGTCGGCCGCGTAGCAGGACCGGCGGACCGGGGCCTCGCCGTGGTTGCGGGAGTGACCGCCGAAGCGGCGCTGGTCGATCGTGCCGTTCGGGGTGCGGTTGAACGGCAGGCCCATCTTCTCCAGGTCGAGGACCGAGTCGATGGCCTCCTTCGCCAGGATCTCGGCGGCGTCCTGGTCGACCAGGTAGTCACCGCCCTTGACCGTGTCGAAGGTGTGCCACTCCCAGTTGTCCTCCTCCACGTTGGCGAGCGCGGCGGCCATGCCGCCCTGCGCGGCGCCCGTGTGGGAGCGGGTGGGGTAGAGCTTGGTCAGCACGGCGGTGCGGCTGCGCTTCGTCGACTCGATGGCCGCGCGCATGCCCGCGCCACCGGCGCCGACGATGACGGTGTCGTACTTGTGGATCTTCATGATTCTCGCAGCCCCGTGCCTAGCGGATGTTCGGGTCGAAGGTGAAGATCACCAGCGTGCCCAGCAGGATGGTGAACACCGTGGCGGTGTAGAGCAGGCCCTTGAGCCACAGCCGGGTGTTCGGGCGCTCCGCGTAGTCGTTGATGATCGTGCGCAGGCCGTTGGCGCCGTGCAGCATCGCGAGCCACAGCATCATCAGGTCCCAGACCTGCCAGAACGGGGACGCCCAGCGGCCGGCCACGAAGGCGAAGCCGACCTTGGAGACGCCGCCGTCCAGCACCAGCTGGATCAGCAGGTGCCCGATGACCAGGACGACCAGCACGACACCCGACAGGCGCATGAAGAGCCACGCGGCCATCTCGAAGTTGCCGCGGGTCGAGCGGGGGGTCTTCTTGGTGCGCTTGCGCGGGGCCTCGATCAGGGGCGCCGGGTTGTCGACGCCGTAGCCGGAGGCGCCCTCCACGGGGCCGATGCCGGAAGCGGTGGTTTCAGTGGTCGCCATCGGTATCAGCTCCCGAACAGTTCACGAGCGGCGTGGCCGAGGACGGGGTAGATCGCCCCGATCATGAGCACGACCCACAGGCCGACCACGGACCAGAGCATCTGCTTCTGGTAGCGCGGGCCCTTCGACCAGAAGTCGACGGCGATGACGCGCAGGCCGTTGAGCGCGTGGAAGAGGATGGCGGCCACGAGGCCGTACTCCAGACACGCGACGAGCGGGGTCTTGTACGTGGCTACGACCTTGTCGTAGTCCTCGGGTGAGACACGGACGAGAGCGGTGTCCAGCACGTGAACGAACAGGAAGAAGAAGATGAGGACGCCGGTGACTCGATGAGCCACCCAGGACCACATTCCTTCCCGGCCGCGGTACAGCGTTCCAGCCGGCACGGAAGTCCCTCCGGGAGCGGGGTATCGGGGCCAGCCGGCTTGTGCTGTCGGTCGGGCCCGGCCGGGTACGGTCCACCGGCCCCCAGCATCGTAGCGATGCGCCGCCGCTCGGCTTACGCCGGGCCTACCGGTGTGATCAAAGTGGCACGCGGATGGGGGAACCGGGCGGCTAATGCGGGAGAGTGTGCGGTTATGTCCCGGGTACGGGCTCGCGATGGCCTGTCGAGCCCACGCGGCGGTAGCCGCAGATCGACTACAGCCCCGCGCCCCTGAGCAGATCGACCAGACGCCCCCTGGCCGTGCGGCGGAGTTCCTCGGCCGCCACCACCCGCTCCTCCTCCGGATCGTTTGCCAATCGTGACCGGATGCCCGCCAGAACGTGGTTCAGGGCCTCGTTCGGGGGCAACCCGTCCAGGCAGATGACGAAGGCGTGCCCGAAGCGGGACTCGTAGGCCGCGTGGGCCGCGTCCATGGCCATGTGGGCTGCCGAGTAGACCCCGTCCGGCAGCGTCGGCAGGGTCTCGGCGGCCAGGGCCTCGGAGAGATCCGACACGGTCAGGTCGTACGCCGCCTCGTCCGCGGCCGCGAGGAGCGCGTCCACGGTCGGGTAGGGGCGGTGGGCAACGACCCGCTCCGCCCAGCGCAGGCTGCGCAGACACTCCAGGAGCAGGGGCCGTGCCTCGTCGGCGGGAGCGCTGTTGAAGGCGTCCAGAACGGTGGGCAGGGACGGTATGGCCAGTCGGCCGGGAGAATGTGTGGGCGTCACGTGTGTTTCGGCAGAGGAATGTGTGAGCGGTGTGACATCACGGTATCGAGAGTGGACATGACCTGTCCGACGGATGCCCGAATTTCACCCGCACGGGAGAGTTTCGGAACGTGTGGTGGACACGGCTCCCGCTCTCCAGGCCCTAGGTTGACGATGTGAGCCAGCACAGGAAGCGACCGGAGAAGCAGACACGGGGGCTGATCGCCGGGGCGGTGGCCGTCACCGTCGCGGCCGGGGTGGGCCTCGGGCTGTGGGCGGGCGGCGACAGCGGCCCGGCCGGATCGGCCCAGTCCCAGGCCCAGTCACCCGCGGGCGGCAGAGCGGAAGGCTCCCCGGCCCCGTCGAAAGCCCCGAGCGCGGCCCCCAGCCCCACCCGGTCCTACCCCCTGTCCACCACCCCCCGCACCATCCCCGCCGTCCGCGCCCACACCCCGGCGCGCGGCCCCGGCTGGCGTCCCGCCTCCGGCCGGCGCGTGGTCGTGAACGACGCCGACCTCGCCGACGAGGGGCGCCTTCTCGCCGGTGAGCTGGGGCTGACGTACGCCGGGCAGAAGGACGACGTACGCGCCGGGGACGTGCGCCTCACGCTCAACGACGACGAAGGCGCGGACCCGGAGTCGTACCGCATGACCGTGCGCGGTGGGCGGGTCGCCATCAGCGGGTCGGACGACCGGGGCGTGTTCTACGGCACCCGCACGCTCAAGCAGGAGGTGCACGGCGGCGGTACGGCGGCGGAGGGCGTCGTGCGCGACGAGCCCGCCAAGCCGGTGCGCGGGTTCTCGCTGGACATCGCGCGCAAGAGCTTCACGGCCCGCTGGATCGAGGACCGGGTCCGGGAGCTGGGCGACCTGAAGTTCAACGAACTCCAGCTCCACTTCTCCGACGACCAGGCGTTCCGGATCGAGTCCTCCTCGCACCCTGAGATCGTGTCCGCGCAGCACCTGACCAAGGCGCAGGTCAAGCGGATCGTCGCGCTCGCGGCCCAGCGGCACATCACCGTCGTACCGGAGATCGACTCGCCCGGGCATCTGGGCGCGGTCATCGCCGCGCACCCCGAGCTGCAGTTGCGCAGCGCGGCGGGGAGCACCCCGCAGGGGACCGTCGACATCTCCAATCCCGCCTCCGCCAAGATCGTCGACGATCTGCTGAACGAGTACGCCGGCCTCTTCCCCGGAGCCCCCTGGCACCTCGGCGGCGACGAGTACCGCGCGCTGATGGTCTCCGACCCGGCGGGGACCTACCCGCAGCTCGCCGCTGCCGCCAGGAAGGCCTACGGCGCCGGCGCCACCGTCGAGGACCTGACCACCGGCTGGCTCAACGACCGCGCCGCCACCGTCCGCGCCCACGGCAAGTCCCCGCGCGCGTGGAACGACGGCTTCTTCCGGGGTACGTCCGTCCAGCCCGCCAAGGACATCCAGGTCGGGTACTGGACCGGGAAGGAGATCGGCGCCCGGCAGCCGGTGGCGTACCTGAGCACGGGGCGCAAGCTGATCAACTACAACGACGAGTTCCTCTACTACGTCCTCGGGCAGCCCAACCAGTTCTACTACCCGACCGGACAGCGGATCTACGAGCAGTGGACCCCGAGAGTCGTCCGCGACACGACAGCCGTCCCCTCGAAGTACGACGGCCAGATCCTCGGCGGGTACTTCGCGGTGTGGTGCGACTTCTCGAACGCGCAGACGCAGGACCAGGTCGCCGCGGGCATCCGGATGCCGCTGCGGGCGACCGTGCAGAAGCTGTGGGACCCGGGGAAGCCCGCCCTGACCTGGACGCGGTTCAAGGCGCTGGCCGACCGGCTCGGCTGAGGGACCGGGGATTCCCTGTGGACGCGCGGGGTCGCCGAACCGTATGTTCCGCATGCCGCGCGTGAGGCTCTGGGGAGAACCGGCGCGGTCTGCTGATCATCCGCACCTCGGGGGGACCTCACCATGCTCTGCACGCGCTGCCACCACTTCGAAGCCGCACCGGACGGCGTGCTGTGCACCCAGTGCGGTTCCCCGTCCGGGTTCCAGGCCCCGCCGGCCGGCACTCCGAAGGTCTGGCTGCGTTCGCCGGTCGGGCTCGGACGGGCCACCGCGATACTGCTCGCGGTGGCCGCGGCCGTCGACCTGTTCGCCCTCGGGGCGGACCTCTACCTGTACGACGTCACGGGCGACCTCGCCGGGGGCACCTTCCGGGACTCCGTACTGGACCGGGCCGACCTGGCGGACACGCTCACCGCCGTGGCCGCCTCCGCGCAGGCCGCCGTGCTGCTGGCCTGTGCCGTGGTCTTCGTGATCTGGCTCTGGCGGGTGCGGGTCAACGCCGAGGTGTTCGCCCCGGGCGGGCACAGCAAGGCGCGCGGCTGGGTGATCGCCGGCTGGGTCGTGCCGTTCGTGAGCCTCTGGTACCCGCGCCGGGTCGTGCTCGACGTCTGGGACGCGAGCAGCCCGGAGGGACAGCCCAAGGGGCATGCGCTGGTCAACGTCTGGTGGACGCTCTGGCTCCTGACGAACGTCGCAGGGCGGTTCCTGGCCAACATGGCCGGGGAGGCCGACACCTCCCAGGAGATCCACGAGACGATGGGCCAGATGATGTTCGCGGACGGCGTCGACCTCGTCGCCGCCCTGTGCGCCGCCGCCGTCGTGCTGCGGCTGACCCGGATGCAGGACGAGAAGGCTCGCCGGGGGCCCGCGGTGCCCGTCGCCGTGTGACGGATTTGGTCCGACCTGCTGCGAACTGCCGTACGAATGTGGTGTATTCGGGCCCGAACCGTACCGAGCAGCCGGGGGGAACCGGATGGGCTACTGGGGTTACTTCGTCGTGGGCCGCGGGGAGCGGCCGCTCGCCGCGCTGGACGCGCTGGCCGGTGCCGAGGGCATGGTCCTGCGGGAGTCGGCGCCCGGCGGATGGCAGGTCTGGGAGTACGCGAACGGCGAGGGCGATGTCGGGAACATGAACGCCCTGGCCCTGGAGACCGGTTCGCCCGCGCTCTTCGGATACGTCATGGACAGCGCCTCGGTGGTCCTGGAGGCGGCGGGGCCGGAGAGCGGGGCCTGGACGACCTGTCTGGCCCGGGCCGCCATGGCCGGGTACCTCGGGGGCGGCGAGGAGGGGCTGACTCTGGAGGACTACTTCCTCGAACCCCGGGACGCGGCGGCGCGGGCCGTCGCCTGGGCCGCGGAGGCGGGGCACGAGGTGGCGGAGGAGCCGCTGCTCGACGTACTGAGCGCCGAGCCCGACCCGTTGGCCGAAAACCTCTTCTTCCGTATGCTCGACCGGCTCGGTGTGGTGCCCCTGTGACACTCCCGGGCCATCGCGCGCAGTAAGGGGAAGTGCGGGTTCCGTTAGGGGACACCGCTCGGCGAGGGAGGCGTGCATGAGTCTGGTGGAGCTGATCGGCCAGGCCGACGAACGCGGACTGGCCGCCAGCGGGTTGGCTTGTTTGGATCGCTGCATACCGCTGCTCGGCGGCGACGACGAGATCCTTCGGCCCCTGTGGGCGGGGCTCGCGGAGGACGCCGGGGTCGCGGAGTGGGGCGAACGGCTGGAGCAGGTGCGGGGAAAGCTGGGCGGGGACGGGGAGTTCGAGGCGGCCGACGGGGAGCCGGGCCAGGGCTCCGCCTCCGGTGAGGACGAGGCCGTGCTGCTGGCCCGCCGGATGCTCGCCGCCGCGCCGGTCGACCGGTCCGCCGCCGGGGTGCGGGCGTGGGCCGACGCGTGCTCGGTCGCCGCGCTGCGGATCCACCGGCTGCTCGACCCCCTGAAGGACGCCGGCGACTCGGTCGACGCCCGCCGCGAGGGCCGTACCGAGGGCATGTCCCCGCTCGTCGCCGCCGAGCTGCGCCGCCAGATCACCGTCCTGGAACTCCTCGCGGGACACGGCCCGGCGGGCCTGCGTCCGGCCCTGGAGGTCTCGACGGAGGGCCGCCGGGTGCTGCGCGCGGTGGTGTCCCGCAGGAGCCGCCGCCGGGGGTGAGGAGCGGCGGCTCAGTGGAGGAGTGGCTCGATGGAGCAGTGGCTCACTGGATGAGCCACTTGACCACCGCGTCCCCGTACTGCGCCGTCTGCCCGTAGAACGCCGTCAGATCCCGGTGCGCCGCCGCGAACACCCCCCGTGCCTCCCGTTCCGCGGCCGCCCCGCCGTGTCTCGGCAGCAGTTCCTCGCGGGCGACCCGCCACAGGGCCTCGAAGTCGGCCGAACTCAGGTACGTCGAGACGCGGTTCGCCCGGGCCGCGGTCAGGAGCAGGAACGGCTGTCTGTCGTGGTCGCCCGGGTAGACGGGCAGGCCGCCGAGGACCACCTCGGCGCCGGCGTACAGCAGTTCGTGGTCCAGGTAGGACTTGTCCAGCACCTCCTCCCGGTGTCGTCCGATGCGTTCGCGTACGGCGTCCCAGTCGTCCTCGAACAGCCGTTGCATCCAGTTCGCGCTGTTGCGCAGGGCCGAGGGCGGCACCGCGCGGAGATGGAAGTAGTCGCTCATCAGAGAGAGGAGCGCAGGGGAGGAGCGAATCGTCACACCGGCGTCAACCTCGCTGCCGAGAGGGTCCTGTGACCGTCCCGGGAGGGATACGGCGAAGGTGCGTCGGTCCTGCACCGGTCCCGCCGAGACCCCCCGATCCGGGTGACGAAACACCCCGCCCAAACGCTTTCACCCGTGTGACGACTGATGTGACCGCTCAGGCAACTGCCCCTACGACGGCCGATGTGACCACCCGCCGGACCAGCCGACCCGCCGCCGCGGCCAAACCCGTGCGCTGGGCCTCCGACGCCGTGACGGCCCTGCGCGAGGGCGCCCGCGTCCGGCTCGACTACTCGGCGCAGAGCCTGTGGCGCGTCGACCGGCTCATCGAGGAGATACGGCGGGAGGGGGCGCCGTACGCCGCCGTGGAGACCGTGCTGCGCGGGCTCGGTGCCTACGCCGGTGAGGTCGTCGTCCACCAGACCGGTGCCGAGTGGTGGACGAGCGGCGGTGAGCACTGGGTGCGTACGCCCGACGGACGGCTGTGGGACCCGGTGGAGGAGGCCCGCCGCTGCTTCGCCGGGGACGGCTCGCTGCGGCTGCTGTGCCGCGACGCGACGGGTGCCGGGCGGCGCTGAGCGCGGAGGCAAAAACACCGTAATAAGAGACGCTACCGTTCCCAAAGGGCCGGTGGCAGGCGCACGATGGGGTCATGGCCGACAACCGTCGTTGGTGGGCGCTGGTCGTCATCGCGCTTGCCCAGTTGATGGTCGTGCTGGACATGACCATCGTCAACATCGCCCTGCCGTCCGCCCAGGCCGACCTGAACATGTCGGACGGGAACCGGCAGTGGGTCATCACCGCCTACACGCTCGCCTTCGGCGGGCTCCTGCTGCTCGGCGGCCGGATCGCCGACCTCGCCGGGCGCAGGACCACGTTCATGATCGGGCTCCTCGGTTTCGCCGCCGCCTCCGCGCTCGGCGGCGCCGCGACGGGCCAGGGAATGCTGTTCGGGGCGCGCGCCCTCCAGGGCGTCTTCGCCGCGCTGCTCGCGCCGTCCGCGCTGTCCCTGCTCGCGACGACGTTCACGGAACCCAAGGAACGCGCCAAGGCCTTCGGGGTGTTCGGCGCGATCGTCGGGGCGGGCGCCGCGATCGGGCTGCTCGCGGGCGGCCTGCTCACCCAGTACCTGGACTGGCGCTGGTGCCTGTACGTCAACGTGCCCATCGCGCTGGTCGCGTTCGCGGGCGCGTGGGCGATCCTCACGCCCGGCGGACGGCATCCCGACGCCCACCTCGACGTGCCGGGCGCGCTGCTCGGCTCGGCCGGGATGCTGTCGCTGGTGTACGGCTTCTCCGAGGCGTCGTCCCGGAGTTGGGGCGACGCACTCGTGGTGACCCTGCTGGTCGCCGGAGTCGTCCTGCTCGCCGCGTTCGCGGTGTGGCAGACCCGGGCGCGGGTGCCGCTGCTGCCGATGTCGGTGATCAGGGACCGGCAGCGCGTCGGCGCCTTCCTGACCGTCCTGTTCGTCACCGTCGGGATGTTCGGCGTCTTCCTGTTCCTGACCTACTACCTCCAGGGCGTCCTCGGATGGTCGCCGCTGAAGACCGGGCTCGCGTATCTGCCCATGACCGCCGCGATGATCGTCGGCTCGACGCAGATCGCCGCACGGCTGCTGGGCAGGGTCCCGCCGCGGGTCCTGATCGTGCCCGGACTGCTGACCGCCGCGGGCGGGCTGTCGATCATCGCCCAGGTCGGCGTGGAACCGGCGTACGTGTCGCACGTCCTGCCCGGGATGCTGATGCTGGGCCTCGGCATGAGCACGGCGATGATGACCTCCATCTCGCTGGCCACCGGAAGCGTCGCGCCCCGCGACTCGGGTGCGGCCTCGGCGACCTTCAACACCGCGCAGCAGGTGGGCGGTTCGATCGGTACGGCCCTGCTGAACACGATCGCCGCGAGCGTGACCGCGACCTACCTCACCGCGCACGCGGGCCCCGGCGTCGACCGGCGGCAGCTCCAGGCGGAGGCCACCGTGCACGGCTTCAACGTGGCCACCTGGTGGGCGTTCGGCGCGCTGCTGCTCGCCGCGCTCATCGCCGGAGTCGTCGTGAACGCGGAACGGGCGCCCACTCCCCAGGGTGCGGGGGAGCGGACGCCCGAGCCGGTGGACACGCTGGGCTGAGGCCCTACTTGATGTACACCAGGCCGTCCGTCGTGACCGTCGGACGGCCGCTGGTGCCGACCACCACGATCTTCACGGTGTGCTTGGCGCTGCCGGCCCAGGACTTGGTCCAGATCGCGTCGCGGTACTTCGTGGTCGAGGACTTCAGGTCCACGGTCGCGACCTTGGTGCCGTCCACGTACACGTACGCCTGCCCGGAGGTGGACGCCCGCGAGACCACCCAGGAGGCGGACCGGCCGGTGAACGTCCAGGTCAGGCTCGCGCCCTTGGAACCGCTGGAGTACGACTTCCCGCCGAGGTAGCTCGTGGAGGAACGGCTCGTCCAGCTCCCGGACTTCGTGGCCGAGGTCTCCTGGAGGATCATCGGCGTGTAGGAGGGCGACGAGGTGCGGGTGTTGCCCGCGACGTCGTCCGCCCTCATCGACCAGGTGCTCGCGGCGCCGGACTTGGCGGTGCGGCTGGAGCTGGTGGTGGTCGGGCCGAAGGTGGCCGTCGTCGGGGACAGCAGGCTCACCGACTTCAGGGCCTGGGAGTCGGTGGCCTTCCAGCTGAGGGTGACCGGGACGGCGGTGGTGTTGACCGTGCCGGTGCGCAGGGTGATCTTCGGCGTGGTGGAGAAGGCCGGCGCGGTGGTGTCGGTGGCGACGGTCAGCGCGGTGGTCGCGGGAGTGGTCTTGCCGGACTGGTGCACCGCTCGTACGGCGACCTTGTGGGTACCCGCGGCCAACGTGGTGCTCGCCGACGTGGCCGTACCGGCGACGGAGGCGACGACCTTGCCGTCGACCAGCAGCTCGAACTTCGAGATCAGCGAACTCGGCGTGGTGGCCGACCACTTCGCCGTGATCGCGCCCTTCGTGAAGTACGTCGAGCCGGACAGGGTCGCGCCGGTCAGCGAGGTGAGCTTCAGGCCCTGCACCGGGCCCGAGGCCCAGGCGCGGATGGTGGGCAGCTGGGCGTAGAGGGAGGTGCCCGGGCACTCGGTGGCGTAGCCGTCGCGGTGGCCGGATATCCGGTTGAAGGTGTAGGCGCTGCCCGCCGTGAAGCTCGTACCGGCGAGGTTCTTCTGGGTAGCGCCCGCGTTCAGCTGGACCGTCGAGCCGGGGTCGACGCCGTACTGGCCGAGCTTCCAGGCCGCGATCCGGGCGACCGAGGTGAGGGCGGCGTTCGAGGCGCCCGCGTCGGTGTAGTTGCCGAGGACCGCGATGCCGGTGGACTCACGGTTCCAGCCGTAGGTGTGTGCGCCGAGCACCGGCAGGTCCACCCCGCCCTTGCGGCCCTCGAAGATCGTGCCGCACTTGTCGACGAGGAAGTTGTAGCCGATGTCGTTCCAGCCGTTGGTCTGCGTGTGATACGCGTAGATGCCCCGCACGATCGCGGCCGAGTCGGTGCACGAGTAGTCGTTGCTGCCGTCCGTGTGGTGCACGAAGACGGCCTTCACATCGGCGTTGTACTCCGACGGGTCGGGGCTCAGCGACTCGTCGGCGCCCCAGCCGGCACGGGAGACGATCGTGGGCTCGGGGACCGTCGACGGGGGCGCGGTGGGGATGGTGGCGGTCGGCGCCGGCGTCGGGGAGCCGGTGGCGGACTGCGAGGGCGAGGCCGACGTGGCCGGGTCCGTCGGGGTCGGAGCGGCGGACGTGCTCTCGCTCCCGGTCGGCGACGGCGTCCCGTCCACGGCGAACGCCGCCGGGTCCGTGTCGTCGCCGGCGGTCCGCTGCTCCGCGGCGGTCGCGATGCCCGGGTCGACGAGGTTGACCTCAAGTCCCTTGGGCAGTCCGGCACTCGTGCTGCCGTCCTCGTGGACGACCTGCACCTGCACGCCGTCCGAGGGGCCGACCCACAGCGGTTCGGACGCGCCGCGCGCGCCGCTGCGCTCGTCGGGGTCCTCCGGCGGGTCGATGTTCGTCTCCAGGTCCTGCCAGGCGGTCCACTCGCCCGTCTCACTGCTGCGGGTGCGGACCTGCGCCTTGCCCTCCAGCGGCTTGGTCACCCCCGTCCACGAGACACCCAGCAGCGAGAACTGCTTGGTCTCGGTGCGCGGCAGCTCCCGCTTGCCGGCCTCGGTGCTCTTCAGTGTCAGGTCGTACACCTTCACCGGCCGCTTGGGCTGCACGTCCCCCGCGGTGTCGGCCGACGGACTGGCGACGGCGTAGGTCGCGATGCCGCCGCCTCCCAGAACCACCGCACCGAGTGTCAGCCACGCCCGCCGCTTCATGCTCAGCGGTCTGTACGCACGGCTTTTACGACGACTCACTACCCCACCCCTGAATTGGTCAACAGACCCTGAATCCGGTCACAGAAACACCACCTGTCACACAGGTGGCATCTACAACAGCGTACGGAGACCCACAGGCGTCACGCGCGTCCTTTGCGAGGTGCCCGGGATGTCCGACCTGCTGTGACACTTCTGTGAGGTCCGACGCTGTTGACCGTGGGGGACATGGGCAAGGGCGACCGTGCCGGACGGTGCGGAATCGCCACGAACCGGTACGGACGGGAAAGTTTTTGGGCCAGGGAGGGGAACCCCGCCGCGTGCAGGCGTACGACGGGGAACTGGGTGCGGCCGTCGCGCGGGCCCAGGAGGGCGACGAGACCGCCTTCGCGGTCGCCTACCGGTTGGTGCAGCCCGGACTGCTCGGGTATCTGCGCGGGCTGGTCGGGGAGGACGCGGAGGACGTGGCGTCGGACGCCTGGCTGGAGATCGCCCGGGACCTGGGCCGGTTCAGGGGCGACGGGGCGGGCTTCCGGGGCTGGACCGCGACCATCGCCCGGCACCGGGCCCTGGACCATCTGCGCCGGCAGAAGGTGCGGCCCCGGTCGTCGGCGCTGGAGCAGGACATGCTGGACCTGCCCGGCCCGTACAGCACCCACGACCAGGCGCTGGAGTCGCTCTCCACCGAGTACGCCCTGGAACTGGTCCGGGGGCTGCCGCGGGACCAGGCCGAGGCGGTGCTGCTGCGGGTGGTGGTGGGACTGGACGGCCCCGCAGCGGCCCGCGTCCTCGGCAAGCGTCCCGGCGCGGTGCGCACGGCCGCGTACCGGGGTCTGAAGCGGCTGGCGCAGCAACTCGGCGTCGAGAGTGTGACGGAAGACGGCTCCCGGACGCTGGGGGAGTCGACATGACAGGTCAGGACGCCACGTCGGACAGGAACGGACACGGCATGGGTGACGAGCGGAGCGGCGATGCCTCCGGCCGCCGGCATGCGCGCCCGGCGAAGGCCGTGCGGGGGCGGGCACGAGGCGACGGCTCGGCGCCCGGCCGTGAGCAGTCGTACGACCTTGGGTCCCCGTCCGGCGACACCCGTCTGGAAGCTGTGCTCGCCGCGGCCATCCGCGGGGAGAAGTGCGAGGACGAGGGGGAGCGGCGGGCCGTGGTCGCGTTTCGGGCGGCGAGGGACGCCGGCGAGCATCGGGCGCGGACACGGCGGCGGGACGACTGGCGGCCCCGCACGCGGCGGAGCCGGGCGCGTTCGTTGAGGGCGACGCTCTCCGTGCTCCTGGCGAGCCTCACCCTCGGCGGGGTCGCGTACGCGGCGATCGGCTCGGCGGGCGGCGGTCATGACCGGGGCGCGGCGCGGGAGTCGGACGTACGCCCGAGCGTCTCGGCGAGCACCCCGGCCGAGTCGCCCGGCGGCGTGCCGTCCTCCGCCTCCGCTCCTTCCGGCCGCCCGCCCACCGCGAAGGACACTCTGGCCCACTGCCGTGCCTACGAGAAGCTCGGGGATCACGGCAAGGCGCTGGACTCCACGGCGTTCCAGCGGCTCGTGGCGGCGGCCGGCGGCGAGGCGAACGTCAGCGCTTACTGCACCGCGCTGACGGACGCGGCCGACGCGAAGGGTGCGAACGGGGCCAAGGGCGCGGGGAACGCGGGCGGCGCGAAACCGGGGAAGCAGAAGGACAAGGCGAGCGGCGGGCAGAACGCGGACGGGAACAAGTCCGGCAAGCAGTGACGCGGCACGGCCGAGGCGACGGCCGGGGCCGCCACCCCCCACAGGAGAGGCCCCGGCCGTCACGCGGCACGGGCCGCGCGGCGGCCCGTACTTTCTTCAGCGTCGTGAGTGCGGTTTCTGTCACACCCCACCGGACCGGCTCCGGATCACGAGGTCGTTGCATTTTGTACTGACATGGACGAGCAGCGGTTTCAGGTCGTAACGTGCCTTTCGCGCCGGGCGCGGAAGTTGATGATCAACGCGACTCTCGAACGATCACCACAACCCCTCGACGGCTCGAAGCGGCGACCATCGATCGCGACCACGTATTGAGGATTCACGGGTGCTGGGGGACGACGCGGAGTTGACTGCCGCGGTGCTTGCGGCACAGGACGGGGACGAGACCGCGTTCCGGACTGTGTACCGCGCGGTGCACCCGCGGCTGCTCGGATACGTCCGGACGCTGGTCGGCGATCCGGACGCCGAGGACGTGGCCTCCGAGGCCTGGCTCCAGATAGCCCGTGACCTGGACCGTTTCGACGGAGACGCGGACCGTTTCCGCGGCTGGGCCGCCCGGATAGCCCGCAACCGCGCCCTCGACCACATCCGGATGCGCGGCCGCCGCCCCGCCGTCGGCGGCGACGAGACCGAGCTGACCGGGAAGGCCGCCGAGTCGGACACCGCGGGCGAGGCCATCGAGGCGCTGGCCACCGGCACCACCCTCTCGCTCATCGCCCGGCTGCCCCAGGACCAGGCGGAGGCCGTGGTGCTGCGCGTGGTGGTCGGCCTGGACGCCAAGACCGCCGCCGAGACCCTGGGCAAGCGTCCCGGCGCGGTACGGACGGCCGCGCACCGGGGTCTGAAACGGCTCGCCGAGCTCCTCGGCGAGGATCCGGAATCGGCCGGTGTGCTCGACGCCCTGCCGCCGCAGCGAGAACCGCAGACCAGTGCGGTGACGTCCGCGAGTGTGACGCATATGCGCCCGCGGACGCAGAAGGACATGTGATGGCCGACGAGAGCTACAGGTGGCTGGACCTCGAGACAGCGGAGCGGTTGCTGCGCGGCGAGTCACTGGAAGCTGTCGACGAGGCCGCCCGCGACCAGGCCGAGCGGCTCGCGAAAACGCTGGACGCGCTGACCGCCGAACCCGCCCCGACCAGCGGCGAACTCCCCGGTGAGGAGGCCGCGCTGGCCGCGTTCCGCAAGGTGCGCGCGGATCGTGCGGACGACTGGGTGAGCCCGCCCGCCCGGGACCGGCAGCGGACCGGAACCGGCTCCGCCGACGGCGGTCTCGTGCGGATCGGCGCCCCGGACACGGGGGCCGGCCGTCCCCGCAGGCGGCGTCCCGCGCACCTCGGACTGGCCGCCGTACTGGCCGTCGGGATGGTGGGCGGAGTGGCCGTCGCGGCCGGAATTCGAGTCCTGCCGCACCTCGGGGACGGCGAACCGGAACCCGCGGCGACGGTGTCGGCCGCCGCCACCCCGGACCACCGGCGCGTCTCGCCGTCGCCCACGGCCCCGCAGGTCGTGCCCTCGCCCGGGGGCTCCCCCTCCGGTGGGGCCGGCTCCCGGGACACGGCACGCGGCGGCACCGGAGCGACGCCCGACAAGGGGTCCGAAGGGCTGGGCGTACGGCCCCGCCGCGACTGGAACGGAGCCGCCTCGGCCTGCCGGGACGTGCGCGCCGGAAAGAAGCTCGACTCGACCCGCGAGCGCTCCCTGGAGGGCGCGGCGGGCGGCACCTCACGGGTCTGGAAGTACTGCAGGGGTGTCCTGTCCGGCACCGGCACCCGCGACACCGAGTCCGCCCCCGACGACCGCAAGGGCGACGGCAAGGGCGAGGACACCGGCGACCACGAGGACAACGACAAGAGCGGCCACGGCGACGGGAAGGGTGACGGGCACGGCCGGGGCGACGAGCACGGTCACCACGGCAATCAGTTCACGTCCCCCGGCAAGAACCACCACGCCCCCGACGGCGGCACCGCCTCCGAGGTCCCGCTCGACACGACCCGGGCAACGATGTCACCGGATCCGGGTCCCGATCCGGGACCGAGCCCGTCGTACAGCGCACTCTGACCGTCCCTACGCCACTGACCCGCACTTTTCTCACCCGCCCCGGCTTCGGTCGCGGTGGGTGTGACGTTCTTGGCCGAAGCGGCGCGGTACTGAGTGAGCCAACTGGTCACCGGTTACGACACCGTCTGCCGAGGGAGCCCGTTCATGGCACCTACACGTGAGTTCTGGAGAACGATCCAGCTGGCCGTGGAGAAGGACACCTGGACCGCCCGTCTCGTTGTCGTTCTCCTCTTGCTGGGGGCCACGACACTCGGGGCCTGCGTTCTGCTCGCCGCCCACTGAACCGCCCCCCGCGCGCTCCTGACCTGCGCTTTCTCTCCTGTCGAGGTTTCCGTCGCGGTGGGTGTGACGTTTTCGGGGGCCGGAGCGCAGTAGTGAGTGAGCCGACTGGTCATCGGCCGTCGCACAGAGCCGGGGTTCCCCCCGTACCTACGGCTCGTGCACCTGGCGCGGGCGGGACACGTTCCCCCGGTCCCGTCCGCGCCCCTAATTCCTTCTCGCGCGAATCACCAGTGGACGACGACCTTGTCGCCGTTGCGCACCTGGGCGTACAGGTCCGCGATCGCCGTCTCGTCCCGGACGTTGACGCAGCCGTGCGAGCCGCCCGCGTATCCGTTGGCGGCGAAGTCGGCCGAGTAGTGCACCGCCTGGCCGCCGCTGAAGAACATGGCGTACGGCATCGGGGAGTCGTAGAGCGTCGACACATGGTGCCGTGACTTCCAGTAGACGCTGAACACGCCCTCACGGGTCGGCGTGCCCACCGAGCCGAAGCGGACCGACACGGTCATGACCGTCCGCCCGTCGATCATCCAGCGCAGGGTCCGGCTCGTCTTGCTGATGCACAGCACCCGCCCGGTCAGACAGCGCGCGTCCGGCGCGTCGGCCGGTTGGCCGCCCATCAGATACAGCTCCCACTTGCCCGGCTCGTGCGTCATGGCCTTCAGCCGCTTCCAGGTGACCGTGTCGGTCCGCCCGGTCCTCGGCAGCCCGCGCTTGCCCTGGAACCCCTTCACCGCCCGCTCGGTGAGATCGTCGTACGACCCGGTCGGCCCGTCGTAGAGCCACGCGACCTGACGCAGCCGGGCCTGCAACTCCCGTACGTCCCGCCCGGAGTCACCCCGCGACCACAGCACGGCGGCGGGCGCGGCGGCCGGAGCGGACGGTGTCGTACTCGGTTTCGGGGCGTCGTCCGCCGGTGGCGTACTGCGCTCCGGGACCTCGATCCGCACCGGCAGGCGCCGCTTGCCGTCCCCGTCGGCGGTCCGCACCGTGCAGCCGCAGGCCAGCGCCAGGACCAGCAGCGCGGCGAACGATCTCCCCATGCCCGTACTACGCATCCGGACCCCCAGTCGTCTCACCGGCATCCCCTGATGTCTCCCCCCGGACGGCCGGTCGCGAACGACCCGGCGGCGCTTCGCCCGAGACCGCAATACGGTGGTGGGCATGACGCGTGAGTCGGAGTCCGGACTGCCCATCGAACCCGTCTACGGTCCCGAGGCCCTTCGGGGCTGGACCCCCGAGGAGAAGCTCGGCGAGCCGGGCGGGTACCCCTTCACGCGCGGCGTGTACCCGTCGATGTACACGGGCCGCCCCTGGACCATGCGCCAGTACGCCGGTTTCGGCACGGCGACCGAGTCCAACGCCCGCTACCGGCAGCTGATCGCCCACGGCACGACGGGACTGTCGGTCGCCTTCGACCTGCCCACCCAGATGGGCCACGACTCCGACGCCCCGATCGCGCACGGCGAGGTCGGCAAGGTCGGGGTCGCCGTCGACTCGGTCGACGACATGCGGGTGCTGTTCGACGGGATCCCGCTGGACCAGGTCTCCACGTCGATGACGATCAACGCGCCGGCCGCCCTCCTGCTGCTCCTGTACCAACTGGTCGCCGAGGAGCAGGGCGTCGGCGCCGACCGGCTGACCGGCACGATCCAGAACGACGTGCTGAAGGAGTACATCGCGCGCGGGACGTACATCTTCCCGCCCAAGCCCTCGCTGCGGCTGACCGCCGACATCTTCAAGTACTGCAAGGCGGAGATCCCGAGGTGGAACACGATCTCGATCTCCGGCTACCACATGGCGGAGGCGGGTGCCTCGCCCGCGCAGGAGATCGCCTTCACCCTCGCCGACGGCATCGAGTACGTGCGCACGGCGGTCGCGGCCGGCATGGACGTCGACGACTTCGCCCCGCGTCTGTCGTTCTTCTTCGTCGCGCGGACGACGATCCTGGAGGAGGTCGCCAAGTTCCGCGCGGCCAGGCGGATCTGGGCGAAGGTGATGCGGGACGAGTTCGGCGCGCGGAACCCCAAGTCGCTGATGCTGCGCTTCCACACGCAGACGGCCGGGGTGCAGCTGACGGCCCAGCAGCCGGAGGTGAACCTGGTCCGGGTCGCCGTCCAGGGCCTGGCGGCGGTCCTCGGCGGCACGCAGTCGCTGCACACCAACTCCTTCGACGAGGCCATCGCCCTGCCGAGCGACAAGTCCGCGCGGCTGGCCCTGCGCACCCAGCAGGTGCTGGCCCACGAGACCGACGTGACCGCGACCGTGGACCCGTTCGCCGGCTCGTACGCCGTCGAGAGGATGACCGACGACGTCGAGACGGCCGCGCTGGACCTGATGCGCAAGGTCGAGGATCTCGGTGGCGCGGTCGCCGCCATCGAGCAGGGCTTCCAGAAGAACGAGATCGAGCGCAACGCCTACCGGATCGCCCAGGAGACCGACTCCGGCGAACGGGTGGTCGTGGGCGTCAACCGCTTCCGACTCGACGAGGAGGAGCCGTACGAACCGCTCCGCGTCGACCCCGCCATCGAGGCCCAGCAGGCCGAACGCCTCGCGAGGCTCCGCGCCGGACGCGACCGGTCCGCGGTGGACGCGGCCCTCTCCGCCCTCAAGAAGGCGGCCGAGGGCGAGGACAACGTCCTGTACCCGATGAAGGACGCGCTGAAGGCCCGGGCGACGGTGGGGGAGGTGTGCAACGCGCTGCGGGAGGTGTGGGGCACGTATGTCCCGACGGACGCGTTCTGAGTGCGACACTCGATCCCATGTTCGGTGTCATAGACCTCCCCACCTATCTGGTCGGCCTCGTCCTGATCGTCCTGCTGCCCGGGCCCAACTCGCTGTACGTCGTCTCCGTCGCCGCGCGGCGGGGAGTGCGGGCCGGGTACACCGCCGCGGCCGGAGTGTGGTGCGGGGACGCCGTGCTGATGACCCTGTCGGCGGCGGGGGTCGCCTCGTTGCTCCAGGCCAACGCCGTGCTCTTCGGGATCGTGAAGTACGCGGGGGCCGGGTATCTGACGTGGCTCGCGGTGGGGATGCTGCGGGCCGCGTGGGGGCTGTGGCGGTCGCGGCGGTCGCCCTTGGCCGAGGCGGAGGTCTCCGACGCCGGTCCTGGTGAGCGGCCGTATCGCAAGGCTCTGGTGATCAGCCTGTTCAACCCCAAGGCGATCCTGTTCTTCGTCGCCTTCTTCGTGCAGTTCGTGGATCCGGGGTACGCCTATCCGGCGCTGTCCTTCGTCGTCCTCGGGGCGTTCGCGCAGGCGGCCAGCTTCCTGTACCTCACCGCGCTGATCTTCGGTGGGACGAGGCTGGCGTCCGCGTTCCGCAGGCGGCGGCTGCTGTCCGCGGGGGCGACATCGGCGGCGGGGGCGCTGTTCCTCGGGTTCGCCGTGAAGCTGTCACTCGCTAGCGCGTGATCCCTCGGCCGACGTATACGACGGCTGCTCGTCGCCCGTGACCACCCGCACCGACTCCGGCAGCCGCGGTGCCTCGACGCCGACCGCCACCAGCGTCCAGTGCGGGCCCCGGGACGCGTCGAAGAGCCGGGTCTCACCGAGCTTGCCGTCGGGGGCGCGGAGCCCGCCCGGTGCCGTGCGGGTCTCCTCCGTCAGTGACGACTCCCGGTACCCCGGGCCCAGTCGGCGGGCCGTCCAGGAGGCCGGCCGGGGCCCCGGAGCGAAGCACCGCCCCGGCTTCGGGATCGAGCGGCAGTACCGGCCTACCGGGCCCTGACCTTGCGCACGGCGCGTGTGACGACGGGTGGCAGCAGGTCCACGGCGATCCGGCGGGCCGGGGAGCGGCGCGGCTTCGGAGGAGGGCTCGGTGCGGCCACGGGTGCCACGTAGTGCCGGGAGCGCGGGAACGGCGGTGCCTGCATCTTCTGCGCCCGCGCCCGCACCAGCCGGTGACCGGCCGCCTCCTGCACACTCAGGCCCACGTCCGTGCGCTCCCGCAGCATCGCGAGGAGCTCCTCCTGGACCGGTTCCGGATCGCCCCAGGTCGCGTACAGCTTCTGCGTGCTGAGGCAGATCGGCCGCAGATCGCGGTTGAGCACCGCCTCCCACACGGCGACCGAGACGCCCGGGGTGTGCTCGGACCGGAAGTCGTCCAGGACGACGATCCCGTCGGGGAGCAGGATCTCGCGGGCGGCGCCGATGTCGCCGTACACGTGCTCGTACAGGTGCGAGGCGTCGATGTGGACGAACCGGCAGGTGCCCGGAGCCACTTCGCCCGGGACGACCGAGGTGGGCCCCTCGATCACCCTCGGCAGGGCGTCGTGGAAGGAGAGGTAGTTCCGCTCGAAGGCCTGCCGGGTGAGGGAGGCGTACGACTTCGTGGCCTCCGCGCGGTTGGCGCCGTCCGGTGCCTCGCCCCCGAACAGGTCGCACACCGTGAACCGCTCGCCGTCCCGCAGGTGCTGCCCGAGCAGGATCGCGCTCTTGCCCATGTACGCGCCCAGTTCCAGCAGGTCACCCGGTTTCTCCTGGCGCTGCAGGAACCAGCTGAACAGCATCTGGTCGAGCGGCGGGAACCATCCGGGTACGTCACGGAGTTCACCGGGATACCTGTACGTGTGCTGTGCGTCACCCATGAGACCAGTCTGCTCGTCCAGCGGCGGCGGAGCGGTCGGCGAAGCGAACGTCAGGTGAACAGCGTCAGAGCGTCTTGTTGAGCGCGGTCCGCAGCCGCGGGGTGAGCCGGTCCTCCACGAAGCGGTTCAGCAGCCAGGCCAGGGTCAGCATCGCGGCGAGGGTCAGGGCGAAGGTCACGGCCGACGGCAGGCCCAGGTCGCGGTGGAGGACCTTGATCACCACCCAGCCCAGGTGCTCGTGCACCAGGTAGAAGGGGTACGTCAGGGCCCCGGCCACCGTCAGCCAGCGCCAGTTGGCCCAGCTCAGCCAGCCCAGCGCGATCGCGGCGACCGCGACGAAGCCGAAGGCGACCACCAGCACGATGCCCAGCGAGGTGCGGTGGGCGAAGGCGTGGGGGTCGGACACGTTCCACAGCGACCGGACCGCGTAGTGCTGCCCGATCAGGAAGCTGACCGCCACGATGCCCCACGCGTACACGTCCCGCCGGTCGCGGTGGACGAGGTAGAGGCCGACTCCGCCGATGAAGTAGGAGGCGTACTCGGGCATGAACACCACGTCGAGCAGCGGCTGGTGCGCGGCCTGCGTGATCGCCGCCGCCAGCGTCCAGCCGGCACAGAACATGATCACCCGGCGCCGGGAGGCCCCGGGCAGGACCACGCACAGCGCGAACAGCACGTAGAAGCGGACCTCCGCCCACAGCGTCCAGCAGACGCCGAGCACCCGGTCGACGCCCAGCGGCATCTGAAGCATCGTCATGTTCACCAGGACGTCGCTCGGCGACAGCGCCTTGTAGGCGACCATCGGCAATGCGAACACCGCCGTGACCAGCAGAACCGCCGCCCAATAGGCGGGCAGCAACCGGGAGGCGCGGGAGGCGAAGAACGACTTCAGGGGCCGGCCCCAGCCGCTCATGCAGATCACGAATCCGCTGATCACGAAAAAGACCTGGACGCCGAGGCAGCCATAGGAGAAATAGGTGTGCAGCGTCGGGAACTGGCGTTGCGCGGAGCTTCCCCAGGACTGGGTGATGTCACCGCCGCGGCCGCCGTAGTGGTACGCGGCCACCATCAGCGCGGCCACCAGCCGCAGTCCGTCCAGGGCCCGCAGCCGGTTCTCCCGGGGGCGCGGCGCGGGCAGTGGCCCTTCCGGCCGCCGGGGCAGGTCGGGTGCCGGCCGGACGGTCATGCTGGTCACGGAAATCCCCTTCGCAAGCTCCGAAGAGCCTATGTCACTCCTGTGGATGCGCCTCAGCACGTTAGTCCGAATCACGGCGATGTCTTACTCGCCGGATCAACGATTGGCCTTCTGGTCCCGGTGAGTTCACCTGAACGTCGTTTTGACTTCCTAAGTTCGCCCAGAATCCCCCCACGTCGCAGTAAACCCAAGAACTTGCCTTTGCTTTGGCAAGAAAACAACAGGAGTGCCATGACGACGGTCCAGAACAGGCGTGCACGCGCGCGTGGAGGGGAGCTGGACGACTGCTTGCGCGCCTGCGCGGCGCACAGCGGCAAGGTGGTCGGCAGCATCGACCGCCGCCGTGTCGAACTCGGCGAACAGTTGCGCAAGCTGCTCGTCGTCTGGGGCACCACCGCCACGGCCACCCCGGCGGCGCCCGCCCCGTCCGGCGCGACCGCCCTCCTGAAGCGAGCCGTCAAGGGTGCCGCGAGCCCCTCGTCGAACATCCCGGCCGAACTGCTCGACGCCCTGCTGGCCGTCGCCAACAAGGCCCTGGAGTGCGGCTACGACGACGAGCTGAACCTCGCCCTGATCATCAGCGACACGGTCCTCGCCCAGCGGAAGAACTCCCGCGCCGGCTGGCGGCTGCGCGCCCGGCTCCTGGAGGTACTCGGCGAGGAGGCCGAGGCCCTGGAGGCGTACGAGAAGTACCTGAGCCTCACCGACGACGACGGCTTCGGTGTCCGCGCCCGGATCGCGGGGCTGCGCATCGCGGGGCAGAAGGAGCGCGAACTCCTCGAACTCCTCAAGGGCCAGGTCCCCGGCGCCCGCGCCTTCGCCGGCCGCCCCGCCACCG
The DNA here is from genome assembly GCF_049739545.1 of Streptomyces sp. SLBN-8D4. Taxonomy (NCBI): domain Bacteria; kingdom Bacillati; phylum Actinomycetota; class Actinomycetes; order Kitasatosporales; family Streptomycetaceae; genus Streptomyces; species Streptomyces sp. SLBN-8D4. The sequence goes on along the minus strand of NZ_JBMGQC010000001.1, from coordinate 3,807,482 downwards.
ACGTGTGGGCCGAGGGCCTGGCCGCGCACGCCGTCGGCGACTGGGCCGAGGCCGAGCCGCGGCTGGTGGGAGCGCTCCTCTCGCTGGCCGGCGAGAACGCCCCCGTGCAGGAGCGGCAGGAACTGCTCAGCCAGTACCTCGAAATGCGCTCCACCGAGGACACCGACGGCGCGGCGCTCACCCGGGCCGTCGCGCTCTACGCCGAGCAGCGCCGCAACCGCATGCGAGGCCCGGTCGACGACCCCACCATCGGCGGCGTGCAGTGGATCACCCTCGGCGAGTTCCGCAACCAGATCGCCGGCAAGTCGATCTGCCTGATCGCCAACTCCGGGCGCGTGGGCGCGAGTTCGATGGGCGCCGAGATCGACGCGTACGACCTCGTCGTCCGCTTCAACTCGTACCGGGTCGACCCGAGGCACACCGGCGCCAGGACGGACATCCACGTCACGATCCACAAGCACGGCTTCAACTGGGACCAGCAGGTCACCACCCGCCTCGTCTTCGGCGGTGTCTCCGGCGACTGGAAGTACTCGCTGCGCAACCGCCTGGTGCCCGGCGCCCAGACCTACCTCGGCGACGAGTCGCTGCGCTGGCCCCTACGCAACATCGGCAAGGTAGGCACCGACGTCTGGTCCGGCATCCCGACCTCCGGCTTCAACATGCTGTGGCTGCTGGACTTCCTCGACGTGAGCCCGAAGCTCGACCTGATCGGCTTCGACTTCTACGAGAGCGGTGCCTACCGGGTCCAGGAAGCGATGAAGCTCGCCATCACGTCCGTGCACGAATACACCAGCGAGAAGGCATGGGTCATGGAGCGGGCCCAGAGCGTGACCGACATGAGGATATCCCTGCGATGACCACCAACTCCCTGATCGGGACCACCGCCCCCCTGGCCCCGGTGACCGACGCGCACGCGCTCACCGGCAAGCGGAAGATCGCCTTCGCCAGCTTCGTCGACGAGAACTACCTGCCCGGCTTCCTCGTCCTGCTGAAGAGCCTCGCGCTGACCAACCCGGACGTGTGCGAGGACTTCGTCGTCCTCTACGACGACCTGCGCCCCGGCTCGATCGCGCAGATCCGCGCCCTGCACCCGCGGATCGTCCTCCAGCGCGTCGACGCCGACCGCTACGACTCGTACAAGAAGGGCGACCAGGACAACTACCTGGTCCGCAAGGCGTACTTCATCCTGGACGTCTTCAGGATCCGCGCGTACGACACCATCATCACCCTCGACACCGACATGGTCGTCCTCGGTGACCTGAGCGAACTCCTGCGGCTGCGCGAGGGGCTCGCGGCCGTCCCGCAGTTCTTCTACGGGCAGCACAAGCTCAACTCCGGTCTGCTGGTCATCCAGCGCGAGTACCTGAGCGACGACTTCTGCGCGAAGATCGACAAGTGCGGCCGCTCCGGCGACTACGAGCTGGACAAGCACGACCAGGGCATCCTCAACGCGGTCCTGGACGGCGACTTCGTGCGCCTCGACGCCCGCTACAACTTCGTCAAGCGGCGGCTGTCCGGCGACCTCGCGGTCCCCGACGACACCGCGATCCTCCACTTCACCGGGCGCCACAAGCCCTGGCAGGGCGGTGAGGCCGGGTACAGCCGGGCCGAGGAGCGCTGGCGCGAGTTCGGGCTGTCCGACGCCGAGTTCCAGGCCGCCTACATGGCGCAGCAGGGCGGTCTGCACCACGACCTGATCGTGCACTACGGCACCCCGCACGTCGCCCGCACCGGAGACGTCGAGGCGGCCCGCAAGGTGGCCGCCGCCCACATCTCCTCCGGCGACTACCAGGACGCCGTCGACATCCTCAGCGGCGTCCGCATCCCGCTCGACGAGGCCTGGCCGCACGAGGTCCTCGGGCACGCCCTGATGAGCGTCTCCCGCTACGACGAGGCGAAGACCCAGCTCCTGCTGGCCTCCGCCGCCCCCAACCGGGCCGCCACCGCCTACGCCCGCCTCGCCCAGATGGCCTGGGTGCACGGCGACAACACCGAGGCCCTGCGGCACGCGACCGCCGGCATGGCCGTCGACCCCACCCACCGCCCCAGCCGCCTGTGGGCACAGCGTGCCTCCGCCGTGCCGGCCCAGGAACTGGGCGCCCCCGAGGACCAGTTGGCGCACGTCGCCTTCTACATGGACCGGCAGGGCAACGCGGGCGACAAGCTCCTCCCGGAGAGTGTCCGCTCCGCCTTCGGCCCCGACACCACCTCCCGCCGCTGGCACTCGGTGCACGCCCACCGCCTCTTCGACGAGGGCGCCCTCCAGCGCGTCAACCGCCGTCGCGGCCTGGTCATCGGAGGCGGCGGCCTGTTCATCCCGGACACCATGCCCAACGGCAACAGCGCCTGGCAGTGGAACGTCCCGGACGCACTCCTGAAGCGCATCGACGTGCCCGTCGCGGTCTTCGCCGTCGGCTTCAACGCCTTCGACGGCCAGTCCTACCGGGCGAACCGCTTCCGCGACTCGCTACGGCTCCTCGTCGAGAAGTCGGCCTTCTTCGGACTGCGCAACCACGGCTCGATCGAGAAGGTCCGGGCCATGGTCCCGTCCCACCTCCACGACAAGATCCGCTTCCAGCCCTGCCCCACGACGGTCACCCGTCAGCTGGTGCCCGGCTGGCAGGACCCGGCCAAGCGCGACGACACGATCCTCGTCAACGCCGCCTACGACCGCGCGGGCCTGCGCTTCGGCCACGACTACGGCTACTTCCTGGCCCAGATGGCCAAGGCCGTCCGTGACCTGGGCGAGCTGGCCGAGGTCCAGTGCGTGGCGCACTCCCTGGACGACGAGAAGATCGTCTTCGACCTGCGGCGCGAGCACGGCATCTCGATGCCGGTCATCCCGATGTACGACTTCGAGAACAAGGAGATCCTCGACCTCTACGCCCGCACCAAGCTGGTCATCGGCATGCGCGGCCACGCGGGCATGATCCCCTTCGGCTGCGGCACCCCGATCATCAGCCTCATCTCGCACCCGAAGATGGCGTACTTCCTGCGGGACATCGAGCGGCCCGAGTGGGGCGTCTCGGTCCACGACCGCCACCTCGCCGACCGACTGGTGGAGCGCTCGAAGGAACTCCTCGCCGACCACGACAGGACGGTCGCCGACGTCCACGGCCGCCAGCAGGAGCTGTGGAAGGTCACCGAGGCCAACGCGGCCGACCTGCGCGTCCTCCTGGGCGGCTGAGCACACGTCATGACGACGACACTGGCCGACGACACGACCGTACGGCCCACCGCGCGCAGCGGCCGCCGCTCCCCCCTCAGGTGGGCGGCGGTCGCCGTGCCGTCCGCGGCCGCCGTGGTGTACGCCGTGCTCACCCGCGGACTCACCGGCGACCTCCACTACGTCCTCGCCGCCCTGCGCACCGGCCGCGCGGCCGACTACTCCCCCTCCGAGGTCTTCACCCACCGCCCGTTCTTCTACCGGTGGTTCGTCGCCCTCCTGGACCGGCTCGCCTTCTTCGGGGGCACGGCGGTGCGCGAGGCGGTGATGAACGCGGCCGGCGTCCTGCTCGCCGCCGCCGCGGCCTGCGCCCTGTACGCGGCCCTGCTGCGCCGGACCACGGTCCGCGAGGCCGCGGTGACGGCCGGCGCCACCGGGCTCGCCCTGGCCCTCGCCCCCCGCAACGACTTCCTCCAGCCGGAGTGGACGGCCGTCGTCCTCGCCGCCTTCGCCGTCGCCGCCGCCCTCGGCCCCCGGCGGCCCTGGCCCGCGGCCCTGCTCGCCGCGCTGCCACTCGGGCTCGCGGTGATGATGAAGTACTCCACCGCCGCGACCGCCGCGATCGGGGTGCTCCTCGTCTTCGCGGTCGACCGGGGCCGGGCCGTACGCATCTCCCTGATCGGCATCCCGGCCGCTCTGGCCCTGTTCGGGCTCAGCGTCCTCGCGGGCACCCGCGAGTGGCAGTGGACCGAGGACATGCCGCAGATCAACCAGTCCGCGATCGGCAGGGACCGGCATCCGCCCGCACTTCATCCTCGAACGCACGGTGGACTTCCTCGCCGACCGCGCGGTCACCAGCCCGGTGCTGCTGCTCCTGCCGGGCGCGCTGCTGCTCGTCCTTACCCGGGTGCGGGGCCGGCTGCGCCGCACCGAACTCCTCGTGATCGCCGCGCTCATCGGCCTCGCCGCGCAGGCGGTCGTGGTCGTGCAGGGCAACTGGTTCCTGTACCACGGCGCGCAGATGCCCGTGGTGGCCGCGGTCGTCTGGGGTGTCGCGGTGGGCGGCGCGCGCAGATCCCCACCGTGGTGCTTCGGGGTCGTGTCCCTGCTGTACGGCGTACTGCCCGTGCTGTACGCCCAGTTGCCCGGCAGGTTCCAGCGGCCGTGGGAGGTCTGGGCGGCCGGACTGCTCGCCCTGCTCGCGGCAGCGCTGGACGTCCTGCTGGAGAAGCGGCTGCGGAACCGCTCGGCCGTCCTGGTCGCCCTGTCCGGAGTCGTCCTGCTGGCCGCGAGCATCTGGCCGGGCTCCCCGCACCTGGTGCTGCACGGCAAGGTCACCGTCACCGGCTCCGGGTACCTGGAGCAGCAGCGGCGCACGGCGGACCAGGTCGACCGGATCGCCGCCGAACTGCCCGCCGGCGCCCCCGTGCTGTACCTGGCCTTCGGCGAGACGGCGTACGACCTCGACCACCCGGCCCGGTGCCGCTACCCGATCGCTACCTTCCTCCAGCGCACCCGCTATCTGCCGGACGTGGCCGACCTGAAGTCGTTCAAGGAGAACGCCGACTGCGTCGACCACGACCCGGCCCCGTACGCGGTGCTGGAGCGGCCCTGGTTCCAGCCGGGCCACGTCGACCCGGAACTGTGGCGCCGGGTCACCGCCGTGTACGACTGCCCGCCCGGGAACCCGGGGGAGCGGCTGGTGCTGTGCGTCAGGCGTTGAGCCCGAGCGCGGCGGTGACCTCGCGGGCCATCGCCACCGAGTAGCTCTGCCCCCGGTCCTGCGGGTAGATCTGCGCCATCGTGGCCAGCGTGACCCGGCTCATGGGCGTCTCATGCGCCGGGATCAGCGCCCGGTACCCGGGCGTCACCACCGGCTGCGCGAACCCGGCCTTCGAGAAGTGCCAGGTCTGGATCCAGGACCTCTCGAAGGCCGGGTTGATCCGCTGCAGATACGGCACGAACGCGTCGAGCAGCTCGCCCGGGTCCGTGGTGAACCGCCAGTCCTCGCGCTCCACGTAGTTGCCGACGTAGAGGATGTGCCGGCCGCCGTACACGGACGGGTCGATCATCTTCGTGTGCTCGACCACCGCGAGGAACGGGAAGTCCGGCTCGTTGATGTTGAGCCAGTAGTACGGGATCGCGCTGCGGTCCAGTTCCAGGACGAAGCAGGTGGCGCCCAGGTACTGGTTCTTCCACACCGCGCTGTCGTCGGGCAGCCCGGCCGCCTTCGCGAAGGCGGGCTGCGGGGTGGTCACGATCAGCCGGTCGAAGGCGTACGACGATCCGTCCGCGCAGGTCACGACGGCCTCGTCGGCCCCGTCCTGCCGGATCGACTCCACCGCCTTGCCGAACTCCACCTTCCCGCCGCGCTCCTCGATCCCGTCCTTGAGCGCCGCGTAGACCCGCTCGAACCCGCCGTCCACATAGCCGAGTTCGAAGGTCCGGCAGTGGATCCGCGCCCACAGCCACGCCATCGACACCTGTTCGGCACGGTCGCCGAACTTGCCGCGCAGCAGCGGCTCCCAGATCGCGGCGGTGGCCTTCTTCCCGGCCCATCTGCGCAGCCAGGCCAGCGCGGTGAGGTCGTTGTAGCGGTCGCCCTTGCGGACCGCCTTCAGCAGCGCCGACGAACCGGCGAAGCGCACGGCGTCGACCGGCCCGAACTCCGGGTGGCGCAGCATGTCGAAGGGCGTGGTGAAGTCGATCAGCTGTCCGCCCCGGTAGATGCCGGTGGTCGGCTTGTGGAAGCGCAGGGCGTCACCGAGCCCCAGCTCCTCGATGAGCGCGATCATCGCCCTGTCGCTGCGGAAGATGTGGTGGTAGTAGCGCTCCAGCGGAACCCCGCCGACCTCCAACGACGCTGCCAGGCCGCCGAGTTCGTCGGCCGCCTCCAGGACGGTGACCTGGTGTCCGGCGCGTACGGCGTCCCAGGCGGCGGTGAGGCCGGTGGCACCCGCGCCGATGATGCCGAGGTTCATGCGAAGCTCCACTTTCTGTTGAGCACGAACTGGAGCGCCAGGACCAGGGGCAGCGAGGCCGCCTTGATCATGTTGGCGTCGATCCCCAGGCCGTCGGTGAAGGCGAGGAAGAGCAGGTTCGTCAGGGCGATGCCGGTCAGGCCGACGGCGTAGAACCGCAGGAAGCGCACGACGAGGCGGTCGCGGCGCTCGAAGGTGAACCGCGCGTTCAGCACGAAGTTGTTGGCGATGCCGAGCGTGGTGCTGATCGCGTTGGCGAACTGCTCGTTCATCCCGGCCGCGTTGTGCAGCAGCAGGAAGACGACGAGGTCGAGGACGACCCCGCTGCCGCCGATCAGGGTGTAGCTGAGCAGCTGCCGGGACAGCCGTCGCCGGGCCGGAGCGGTGCCGGTCGCGGTCGACGTGGTGTCAGCGGTCACCGTCGCCGCCGATCACGTCGCGCACCAGATACAGCGGCCGGCCCTGCGCCTCGCTGTAGATGCGCCCGACGTACGCGCCGATGACGCCAAGGGACAGCATCTGCGTGCCGCCCAGGAACAGCACGACGCACATCATCATCGTCCAGCCGGAGACGGTGATGTCGGGGCGGAAGAACTTCATCGCGAGCGCGTAGACGATGCCGAGCAGCGACAACGCGAGCACCACGAAGCCGAGCCGGGTGATCATCTTCAGCGGGGCGGTGGAGAAGCTGGTCATGCCGTCGATCGCGAGGCGGGCCATCTTGCGCAGCGGGTACTTCGTCTCGCCCGCGAACCGTTCGTCCCGGTCGAAGGCCACCTCGGTCTGCCGGTAGCCCATCGAGGCGACGATCCCGCGGACGAAGCGGCTGCGCTCCCGGTACTTGCGCAGCTCGTCCGCGACCCGCCGGTCAAGGAGGCGGAAGTCCCCGGTGTCCAGCGGGATGTCCACGTCGGTGGAGGAGCGCAGGACCCGGTAGTAGAGGTGGGCGGTGGCCCGCTTGAACGCGGTGTCCTGGCGGGAGCGCCGACGGGCGTGCACGATCTCGGCACCCTGCCGCCAGGCGTCCACCAGCTCCAGGCTGACCCGCGGCGGATCCTGCAGATCGGTGTCCATCACGATCACCGCGTCACCCCGGGCGACGTCGAGACCTGCGGTGATGGCGATCTGGTGCCCGAAGTTGCGGGCGAAGTCGACGACGCGGACCCGCTCGTCGTTCTTGGCGAGGTCCTTCAGGATCGCCAGGGAGCCGTCGCCGGAGCCGTCGTTGACGTACACCAACTCGTAGTCGAACTCAGGGCGTTCACCGAGCGCCGTGGCCAGCTCGGTGTGGAACGCCTTGATGCCGTCTTCCTCGTTGTAGACCGGGAGGACGTACGAGACGAGGGAGCGGCGAACGGGCTCCGGTCCCGGCGGCGTCAGCTCTGCCGGGACGACATCGGGTATTCGCGGTCGAATGTCCTGCTGGGGCATTCGGAGAAGCTATGGAAGGTCTGTGAACTTCCGTCGAACTGGCCGTGGCCGGAAGCCGTCCGCCCTGTCTCGCTTCCCTTTCGCCCCCGGCCGGCCGGTGTGTCAGTCGTGCGGAGTGAACAGGAGGTTCCGCGTCCTGTGCGGCCGGGGCGCGTACCACGGGACGAGCGTGCCGTCGTCCTCGGTGACCCAGTGGCAGTCGTAGCCGAGAGGGTCGAACTCGGCGAGGAGGATCTGCATGTCCGCGTCCCGCAGCGCTTCCAGCAGCACGGTCGGCCGGTCGCGCTTGAGCACCTGGCGGGCCCCCTTGAGGACCGACAGCTCGTGACCCTCGACGTCGATCTTCACGAGGTCCAGCCTGGTCTCGGCGAACACCTCGTCGAGGCACACCAGCCGGATCCGCTTCTGCTCGGCGTCGGGGGCACCGCCCTCCAGGGTCGACCCCGTGGACAGGAGGTTGCCCGCGAAACGGACGCTGATCTCGGCCCAGCCCGCCTCGCCGGACACGCCCGCCTGGTGGAGCTTGACGTTCTGGGCGGCGTTCGACCGGACGTTCACCGAAAGGCGGGCGTGGATCTGGTCCACGGGCTCGAAGGAGTGGACCTTCGCCTTCGGGTTGCCGAGGGCGGCGATCATCGAGAAGTACCCGACGTGCGCCCCGACATCGGCGATCGTCGTGCTCTTCGCGGCGAGCCGGGACCAGGTGGCGAGGCTGCCGGGCTCATAGCCGAACCGGCCGTTCCACAGCGTGTCCAGAGCGACCGCGTCGTCATTCACGCAGAACATCACGAAGGGCGGGCAATAAGGGGAGTCGATCTCCACATAGCCGCGATACGGAAACTTTTTCCGATGGGTGCGGATGATGTCGCTGGTGGCGACCGGCCGGACGGATGGTGCGTGCGCCAGCATGCGGGCGTTGGCTTCTTCGAGCTGGGGGATACGCATCCCGCGATGGTAGGGGGGCGGTGTGGACTTGTCACAGGTTCCGCAGCTCGCGAAAAGGCCAGGTCATGAGCGTATGACCTGGCCTTTCGCGAAGGGTCGCGCACGCGTTTCCCGTGGTTCACCCAGTGTTTCGCCTAGCGTTTCACAGCCTTCTTCAGCGCTCGCGCCCGCCGCACCACACGGCGCGCGGTGGAACTGCGCGGCAGGAATGTCAGCCGCTCCGGAATTCCGCCCGGCAGCCCCAGCGACGTCAGGCGCTTCTTCCGGAAATAGCGGCGGGTACGCGGGCCGAAGTGCTGGGAGAGAAAGCGTTCCGCGGCCGGGCGCAGCGACGGGTAGATCTGCGGCTGCAGGGTGAAACCGAGCGCGGTGATCAGGGCGTTGAGGAGGTCCGCGGGAACGGCCTCCTGCCCCTCTCGGCCCTCCAGGTCCGGCAGCACCGCGTCGGCCAGCACCACCGGGACCCGGTTGCTGTTCTGGTACGGCGTCAGCCGTTCCAGAAGCAGCTCGGTGCCGACACGGGCGGCCGGCAGGTCGTAGAGGGCGGAGGCCGTGAACAGCGCGGTGGAGAAGCAGCCGACGACCAGCGCGGGCCGCGCCTTGGCGAACAGCACCTCGGCGAGCACCGGGGTGTCGAGGACGGTGAGGTCCACGCCGAGCTTCTCGGCCTCGGCCTCAAGGGCCCGGCTGTAGCGGGCCGGTGCGCTGGGGTGCGGCTTGAACACGACCGAGCGGTGCCCGCCGGCGACCGCGCCCTTCAGCATCCGTACGTGCAGGTCCTCCTCCTCCGCGGGGGAGAGGATGTCCAGCGCGGAGAGGTACTGGCCGAGCAGGAGCGCCGCGTTGTCCGGCAGGGGCGGCAACTCCTCGACGGCGGCGGTCAGTTCGCCCATCGCCTTCAGGAACGCGGACGTCGGCACCACGACCGGCGGTACGTCGAACTCGGTCAGCAGCATCGGCGTCAGGCCCGCGACCAGGTCCAGGTGGAGCAGGCGGCGCACCCGCGTGCCGACCAGCGGGTCGAGCTTGTTGCGGGTCGGGCCGTAGCTCATCAGGCCGTCGGCGTAGACGTCGACGGGGGCACCGGTGAAGATCTGGGCGACGGTGAGCGCGGGGGTGACCTGGATGGACTCCAGGACCAGCTCCACACGGTCCTCGCCGAGGCCCCACAGCAGCCGCAGATAGCGCTCGAAGAGGGGGATGTCGTCCGGGCGGGGTGTCCAGGAGCCCGGGTGGAAGGGGCGGATCGCCTCGTTCCAGGACAGCACCTCGTCGAAGTGGTCGCGCAGCGGTGCGAAGCCCGGCATCTCGTCCAGCGGCGTCGAGGTCTCCGGTGTCGCCGTGTTGTTGAACACCAGCAGCACCCGGCGCTCGGGCTCCTCGAAGAGGTCGGAGTCGATCGCGGCGGCCAGGGTGACCGCGCCGTACAGCGTGGAGGCGCAGAAGATCTGGGTCGTAGCAGGGCTGTTGCGGGAGCTGGTCGGGGACATCACGCGGCCGCCTTCGCAGTAGTGGCCCGCCGCCGCAGCCGCCGCAGCTTGGCGGAGCGGCGCAGGTCCATGGTGTCGAGCACGTCACCGAGCATGTCCTGCGGCATCCGCTTTATGGCCGCCGCGCTCATCGCCCGCAGCTGCCTGGCCACGGACGGCTCCCACTTGGACTCGTCGGAGAGATGGTGGGCGATGATCGCGCAGTAGGTGCGCACCGCCTTGGGCAGCAGCCGGTCGGCGTCCCGGTCCGCCGCCGTCTCCTCGATGACCTGGTCGAAGGCGCGGATGAAGTCGAGCTGGCGGGCGTCGCCGATCTGGGTGAGGGAGGAGGCCACCCCGCGCCGGTAGAACACGCCCAGCAGGCTCACCACGGCGAACGACTCGGCCTCGCGGTGCAGCTTCCAGATCCACGGCCGGTCCTCGGCCGTGCGCAGCCCGTCGGTGAAGTGCAGCAGGCCCCGGTCGAGCAGCCGGCGGTGGTAGGCGCCGGCCCACGCGTACGCGTAGTCCACGGACGTCGAGCGGTCGGCGGGCAGGATCGCGTCCCGCGGGTTCAGCACCTCGTTCCGCCGCCCGATCGGGACCCGGTGCACGGTCCGGGCGCGCGCCACGGTCTGCACATGGTCGGTGCGGACGAAGTCGCAGCCCAACTCCTCGATGGCGGCGACCAGCTGGGTGAGGTAGCCCGGCGCGAGCCAGTCGTCGCCGTCCAGGAAGGTCAGATACTCGCCGCGCGCCGCGTCCAGGCCGGTGTTGCGCGCGGTGGCGAGCCCTCCGTTCGTCTCGTGGTGGAGGACCTGCACCTGGGCGACCTTCGAGAGTTCCTCGGCCGCACGGTCGAGAATCGCCGGAGTTTCGTCCTTGGATTTGTCGTTCACCAGCACGAACTCGAAATCTCGCCGCGCATTCATGCGAAGACTTCGGAGGGTGTCCGGGGCGTATTGCTGCACGTTGTAGAACGGCACGATGACGGAGAGCTTAGGCACCCGCGAAACGCTAGAAGGCGGTCCGGCAGCGGAACTTTCCGGCAAGGGGACTGCGGGTGAACTCGATGTGTCGGAACGGTGCATCCCGTGTACTTCCCGGTCTTCGGCGGGCCAGTTCGGCTCTCGGTGGGCTGTTGTTAACTTTTCGTTGATTCGTGGTTGGGCAGGACCTCGAATTTGCTTCCTAGCGTCGTCGTCGTGCCGCCAAGTACAACGAAGTCCCTTCGAATCGCCGTCCTCGCGGACTCGGACACCCGCTGGAAATGGGGTGCGCTGACCGCCGACCGCATAGCCCCGGGCCCGTCCATGGAAGCCGGACCCCGAGGCGAGGCGCAAGTCGGCCTCGCGCTGGACGGATACCTGCTGCGCGGGCGGGCCACGCCCACCGCACGCCAGCTCGAAGAGGTCGGCGTGCGCGCGGACTCCCTGCGGGAGGTCACCGCCGTCGAGTTCCTGCGCGCCATGGCCGAGACGTCGTACGACATCGTCGTGCTGGCCCTCGTCGGCGGCGGCGTCCAGGCCATGCTGCACGGCCTGGCGCGCGTCTGGGACGGCCTGGACAAGGAGCCCGGTGCCAGGAAGCGTCCCGTCGTCGTCACCGGCTATGTCGGCGTCGTCTACGAGAAGCTCGCCGACGGTCTGCTCCTGCGGCACGGGGCCGACCTGGTCCTCGCCAACTCCCGCCAGGACGCCGAGCGTTTCCGCGCGGTGTACGAGGGCGTGGGCGCGGACGCCTCGTCGGTCACGGAGGTGGCGCTGCCGTTCCTCGGCGGGGCGGCCTACGAAGGCGAACACGACCCGTACACCGTGGTGTTCGCGGTCCAGCCCTCGGTGCCGGACAACCGCAGGGACCGCGTGTACCTGCTGGACCGCCTCATCCGGCACGCCCGGCTGCACCCCGAGCGCGAGGTGCTGCTCAAGCTGCGCTCCAGGCCCGGCGAACACACCACACACATCGAGGAGCTGCCGTACCAGAAGCTGATCCAGCGGCTCGAACCGCCGGCCAACTTCCGTCTGGTCTACGGCAACATGGGCGAGGTCCTCGACCGGACCGACCTGCTGGTCACCATCAGCTCCACGGCCGCACTGGAGTCACTGCACCGGCGCATCCCCACTGCGGTCCTCACCGACCTGGGCATCCGCGAGGTCCTCGGCAACCACCACTTCGTGGGCTCCGGCTGCCTCGCCTCCTGGGACCAGCTCGATGCGGGCCACCGGCCGGTGCCCGACGAGGAGTGGGTGGCCCGGCAGGGCGTCGTTGCTGGGGGCACCTCCCAGACGGAGTCTGGGGGAGGCAGCTACGCCGAGGCGTTCGACGCGGCCCGTGAGCGCATCGCCAAACTGCTCGCCTCCCCCGAACGGCCCCCGCTGACCCCGTACTACACACCCGTCACCGCCCCCGGCTACCTCCCCGGCATCCTCGCCCGCCACCACCTCGGCCCCGACGGCACGCCGCTGCCCGGCGCCCCCGCCCACGACAAGGAGCCGGGCCCGGTGCGGCAGATCGTGCGCCGCGCGGCCCGGGGCGCCTACCGGCACGGGGTGCAGCGCGTGGCTCCGGTCATCCGGCGGATGGGGGAGCTGTGACCACCTTCCGAAGCCCTTTCCAAGGAGCTGAACCCATGTCCCACCCGCAAGCGGGCCAAGGCGTCTCCATGCGCCGCGTGCTCGCGGTGATTCCCGCGCGCGGCGGCTCCAAGGGCGTGCCCGCGAAGAACCTCGCCCCGGTCGGCGGGGTGCCCCTGGTGGCGCGAGCCGTACGCGAGTGCCGGGCCTCCCGCCTGGTGACCGACGTGGTGGTCTCCACCGACGACCAGGCCATCGCCGCGGCGGCCCGCTCGGCCGGTGCCGAGGTCGTGCTGCGACCGGCCGCCATCGCCGGCGACACCGCCACCTCCGAGGCCGCCGTCCTGCACGCCATGGACGCCCACGAGGCACTGCACGGCGCCACCGTCGACGTGGTGCTCCTCGTGCAGTGCACCAGCCCCTTCATCATCCGCGAGGACGTGGACGGAGTGGTCGGCGCCATCGTCGACAACCACGCCGACTCCGCGATGACCGTGGCCCCCTTCCACGGCTTCGTGTGGCGCGACGCCGACGACGAGGCCCGCGCCGGCACCGTCGAGGAGGCCGACGCGGCCGTCGGCGGCGGCTACGGCGTCAACCACGACAAGTCCTTCCGCCCGCGCCGCCAGGACCGCCCCCAGGACTTCCTGGAGACCGGCGCCGTCTACGGCATGGACGCACCCGGCTTCCGCAAGCACCAGCACCGCTTCTTCGGCCGCACCGAACTCGTGCGCACCGACCCCGCGCGCGTGCTGGAGATCGACGACCACCACGAGCTGGCCCGCGCCCGCGCGCTGGCCCCCCTCTTCGACGCGGACCGCCCCGGTTCGCTGCCTTCCTTCGAGGACGTGGACGCGGTCGTCCTGGACTTCGACGGCACCCAGACCGACGACCGGGTGCTGATCGACGCCGATGGAAAGGAGTTCGTCTCCGTGCACCGCGGCGACGGACTCGGCATCGCGGCCCTGCGCAACAGCGGCCTGAAGATGCTGATCCTCTCCACGGAGCAGAACCCGGTCGTCGCCGCCCGCGCACGGAAGCTGAAGATCCCCGTGCTGCACGGCATCGACCGGAAGGACCTCGCACTGAAGCAGTGGTGCGAGGAGCAGGGCATCGCGCCCGAGCGCGTGCTCTACGTCGGCAACGACGTCAACGACCTCCCGTGCTTCGCCCTCGTGGGCTGGCCCGTGGCGGTCGCGAGCGCCCACGACGTGGTACGCGGCGCCGCCCGTGCGGTCACCACCGTCCCCGGTGGCGACGGCGCGATCCGAGAGATCGCCAGCTGGATCCTCGGCCCCTCTCTCGACTCCCTCGACAAGTAAGGAACCGTCCCGCCATGACTGTTAACTCCCGCCTGCGCACCTTCGGCACCGAGCGCATCGCAGGACCCGGCCAGCCCGTCTACATCTGCGGCGAGATCGGCATCAACCACAACGGCGAGCTGGAGAACGCCTTCAAGCTCATCGACGTGGCCGCCGAAGCCGGCTGTGACGCCGTGAAGTTCCAGAAGCGCACCCCGGAGATCTGCACCCCGCGCGACCAGTGGGACATCGAGCGCGACACCCCCTGGGGCCGGATGACCTACATCGACTACCGCCACCGCGTGGAGTTCGGCGAGGACGAGTACCGCCAGATCGACGCGTACTGCAAGGAGAAGGGGATCGCCTGGTTCGCCTCCCCGTGGGACACCGAGGCCGTCGCCTTCCTGGAGAAGTTCGACGTGCCGGCCCACAAGGTGGCCTCCGCCTCCCTGACCGACGACGAGCTGCTGAAGGCGCTGCGCGCCACCGGCCGCACGATCATCCTGTCCTCCGGCATGTCGACCCCGAAGCAGATCCGCCACGCGGTCGAGGTCCTCGGCTCGGACAACATCCTTCTCTGCCACGCCACTTCGACGTACCCCGCGAAGGCCGAGGAGCTCAACCTGCGCGTGATCAACACGCTCCAGGAGGAGTACCCGAACGTCCCGATCGGCTACTCCGGCCACGAGACGGGCCTGCAGACCACCCTCGCCGCGGTCGCCCTGGGCGCCACCTTCGTCGAGCGCCACATCACCCTGGACCGCGCCATGTGGGGCTCCGACCAGGCCGCGTCGGTCGAGCCGCAGGGCCTGGTCCGCCTGGTCCGCGACATCCGCACCATCGAGGCCTCCCTCGGCGACGGCGTCAAGAAGGTCTACGACTCCGAGCTCGGCCCGATGAAGAAGCTGCGCCGCGTCCCCGGCGTGGTCGCCGAGGCGGAGATCGCGGCCGCCGCGGGCGAGCCGATCTCGGTCTGAGCCACCAGGTGCCGAGTCCTCAGGTGTCGTCTGCCTGAGGACTCGGCGCGCCCCCTGCATACGAGCGCCGCATGAGCGCCTTACGACGGGACGGTCGTACGTCGATGAGCCCCCGCGCCGGGAACACCGGCACCTCCACTCTCGCGTTCGTCGAGAGTCCGGTCCAGCTGCTGAACGTGCTGGAATGGGCGCATGCCCACGCGCCCGGCGCGGAGCTCGTCCTCGTCGTGCTGTCCCCGACCGACCCCATGACCCGCGGCCAGCTGCGCCGGATGGCCGAACTCGCCCGCGAGGAGGGCCACGAGGTCCGCTGGGAAGAGGCTAGGGGCGGCCCCGCGGCCCCCTTCCAGACCATCGGGGGCCTTGCCGGGATGCTCCGCAGGGCGGACCGCATCGTCCTGGGCGACCCCTTCTCCCGCTACGTACAGCTGCTGCTGACGATCACGCGCGCCCCCGACCTGGTCGTCGTCGACGACGGCACGGCCACCATGGAGTTCGTCTCCCAACTCGCCCGGGGCGAACGCCTGGTGCGCTGGCACCGCAAGGGCGGCCGCCCCAGCCCCCGCGACCTCGCCTTCGCCCCGATCTCGGCGGCGGCCCGCAAGCGCCTGACCGCCGGGGGAGGGCCGGGGGGTCGAGATCTTCTCCTCGATGCCGATGGAGGAGGCGCCGGCGGGAGTGACGATGTCGGTGAACTCCTTCGCCTGGACCCGCTCCCGCTTCGGCCCGCCGCGCATCACCAAGGGCGCCGACATGGTGGGCACCTCGCTCGTCGAGACGGGCGTGGTGGACGCCGACCGCTACCTGGAAGCCGTGACCCGCCTGGCCAAGACCCACGGCGCGACCCGCTACTTCGCCCACCGCCGCGAGGCGACGGAGAAGCTCCACCGGCTGGCCGTGGAGACAGGGCTGGAGATCGTCCGCCCTGACCTCCCCCTGGAGCTGATCGCCCGCCGCGGCCCGATCGGCCGTACGATCCTCAGCTTCCCCTCGACGGTCGTCCACACCCTCCCGCTGGCCCTGGCCGGCACGGAGGTCCGGGTCGCCGTCTGCGACATCGACCCGGACTGGCTGACGGAGACGGCGTCGCCTCGGGCGCAGGGGTTCCTGTCGGGGGTCACGGGGACAGCACGGGACGTACATCGCCTGTCGGCGGTGACGGTGGTACCGGCTGTCTGAAACGCGGAGGGCGGCTCTCAGCTGAATCGTCTAGCATCATCGTTCACTTGTGCGACGTTCGATGAGGTCTACGACGGGGGGCGGCCGGCGTGCATGCCGAGGCGTTGCGGGAACGGCGGGCGGAGATTGGGGAGTTCCGGCGCAGTGAGGTCCTGGTGCCGGTGGTCGACGGCTCGTTGCTGTCGGCGGAGGCGGGCGGGATTCGCTGGCTGTTTGCGTTCACGGAACGCGCGGCGCTGGAGCGGTTCGCCGAGGCGCGGGGTGAGGCCGCACCCGACTGGGTGCCGGTGTACGGGGCGCGGTTGTTGGACCAGGTGATCCCGGCCGTCGACGGCCCCGTCGGCATCGCGGTGGACGCGGGAAGCCGGACGGGCTTCGTCCTTCCGCCGGTCGTGGGGATCGTGCCGGACGCGGTGGCTGTCGACACGGGGGAGTCGGTGGCGTGAGCGACGGCTACCAGGTCGATCCGGAGGCGATGGCACGCATCACCCGCGGCATCAACCAGGCGATGGACGAGCTGAAGCAGTTCGGCTTCGACATCGAGGCGAACCTGGGCCGCGGCTTCGACGACCTGTCGATGACGGGCCTGGAGGCGGGCGACGACGGCCTCCAGCAGGTCTTCGCCGACTTCTGCGACCGCTGGGGCTGGGGCGTGCGCTCCCTGATGCAGGACGCGAACGAGTTCGCGGGCCGCTTGGGGTTGTCGGCGGGGATCTACCACGAGCAGGAGCAGTACGTCTCCGACACCCTGAAGTCGGTGTGGACGGCGGGCACGGGCAACCCGTACCTCTCCCCGGACGAGGTGAAGGAACGTTCCTGGTCACAGACGCTGAAGGACAACCCGGTCAGCCAGGTGGCGAACGCGGACTACAGCGCGGAGTCCTTCACGTCCGGCCAGGACGAGGTGAAGGCGGCCTGGTCGCAGGCGGCGGAGGACGTGGAGACGTCGACGGTGACGCCGGACGCGTTGTTCGATCCGCGGACGGACTGGCAGTGGAGCGGGCCTCCTTCCGCGGATTCCTCGGAGAGTGAGGGCTGATGGGCTTCGGGGATCTGGTCGACGACTTCGGCGACGGCCTGGAGGGCGCGGCGGACGGCCTGAACAAAGGGGTTGGCGAGGCGGTCAACTGGGGCACGGACAAGGCGGCGGGACTGCTGTCGGACGTGGGCGCGGACGGCGCGGCCGAGCGGGTCCGTGACTTCGGCGAGAGCGTGAACAACCGCCTCGGCGGCACGGTGGCGGAACGCGCGCTGGGCGAGACCGAGGACCCGAAGGAACTGATCCACGGCAGCGAGCCGGCGCTCCGCGAACGCGCGGGCCATCTGCGGAAGTTCGCGGCGGCCTTCGAGAACGTCGGCCAGGGCATGCGCTCCCTTGACCCGGGCGAGTGGCGGGGCCAGGCCGCGGACGCGTTCCGCGCGAAGTTCGACGTACAGCCGAAGCAGTGGCTGACGGCTGCGGACGCGTGTACTGCGGCGGCGGGGGCGTTGGAGTCGTACGCCGACATGGTGACCTGGGCGCAGGGGCGGGCGCGGGCGGCGATCGAGAAATACCGGGCCGCGCAGGACGCCTCCCGGCGGGCGGCGGACACGTACGAAGCACAGGTGTCGGCGTACAACCAGGCGGCCGACCGCTACAACGCGACCGCCGAGGCAGGCGGCGACCCGGGCGTGAAGCCGACGAAACCGGGCGACTTCGTCGACCCCGGGACGGCGGGCCGCGAGGAAGCGCAGGAGATCCTGACCCACGCCCGCCGCCAGCGCACGGACGCGGCGCAGGACGCCCGCCGCAAGATAGCCGCAGCTCTGGAATCGGCCCCACCGAAGCCGGAGTTCACCGACCGCCTGGGCGCGGGCGCGGCGGACCTGTTCGTCGGCACCCAGCTGAACTCGGTCCACGTCCTGGGCGGTCTGCTGCGCGGCGGCACGGACGTCCTGAAACTGGCCCGCACGGTGAATCCGCTGGACCCCTACAACCTGACCCACCCCGGCGAGTGGTCGAAGAACTCCTCGATGCTGCTGGCGGGGTTGGTGGGGACGGCGGCCCATCCGGAGCGGCTGCCGATGTCGCTGCTGGGGACGGGGTGGTCGAGCGATCCGGGAGACGCGGCGGGCTATCTGCTCTCGAACC
The DNA here is from genome assembly GCF_049739545.1 of Streptomyces sp. SLBN-8D4. Lineage (NCBI taxonomy): Bacteria > Bacillati > Actinomycetota > Actinomycetes > Kitasatosporales > Streptomycetaceae > Streptomyces > Streptomyces sp. SLBN-8D4. The sequence goes on along the minus strand of NZ_JBMGQC010000001.1, from coordinate 3,789,329 downwards.
TGATCGGGGGGAAGGGCGCGGGGGGTGCGGGCCGGGCCGCGCTGAAGGACGCGTTGCGCGGGGCGGCCAAGGACGCGGCGACGGGAGCAGCGCGCAACGGCACGCGTCGCGGGCTCATGGACGTGGCACGGGAACTGAAGTGCAAGCTGTTCGGCAGCGACCCGATCGACATGGCGACCGGGCGCATGTCGTTGCCCCAGACGGACGCGTCGCTCCCCGCCCGGCTCCCGCTCGTGTTCTCACGCCAGTTCGAGTCCTCGTACCGGGCGGGCCGCTGGTTCGGCCCGTGCTGGACGTCGACGGCCGATCAGCGCCTGGAGATCGACGCCGAGGGAGTCGTCTTCGTCCGCGAGGACGGCTCGTTGCTGGCGTATCCGCACCCGGCTCCCGGTGTGCCGGTGTTGCCGCTGGCGGGCGAGGGCCACCCCCTGACGGTCGACGAGTACGGCGACTACACGGTCACCGACCCTGCCGCCGGCCGTGTGTGGGACTTCGCCGGACCGGGCGGCGACGGCAACGGCATCGCCCTGCTCTCCCAGCTCATCGACCGCTCCGGCCAGTGGCTGACCTTCGAGTACGACGACGAGGGCGCCCCGACCGGGATCGTGCACTCGGCCGGCTACGACCTGCGGATCGAGCGGTCCGAGAACCGGATCACGGCCCTGCGCCTGACCTCCGGCGAGGACATCGAACTGGTCCGCTTCGGCTACGACGCCCGAGGCCACCTGTCGACGGTCACGAAGTCCTCGGGCCTGCCGACCCGCTTCACCAACGACGAGCTGGGCCGCATCACCGCCTGGACGGACACCAACAACTCCTCGTACCACTATGCCTACGACGACGAGGACCGCTGTGTCTCGCAGGGCGGCGAGGCGGGTCACCTGAGCTACACCTACACCTACGGCGACCCGGACCCGACGACCGGCCGTCGCACCGTCACGGCGATCAACTCCCTGGGCCACAGCACGCGGTACGACATCACGAGCGACGTACAGGTGGCGTCGGTCACCACCCCGGACGGCGCCACGACCCGCACCACCCACGACCGCGCCCACCGCCCCCTCACGGTCACCGACCCCCTGGGCCGCACGGTGAGCTACGCCTACGACGAGGCGGGTCGTACGGTCCTGGCGATCCGCCCGGACGGCCACTACACCAGCATCGCGTACGACGCCCAGGGCCTGCCGGTCACGGTGACCGCACCCGACGGCACGTCTGTGGAGCAGCAGTTCGACGAGTACGGCAACCGCACGGCGGTGACCGACGCCTCGGGCACGACGACCCGCTTCACGTACGACGACCGGGGCCACCTGGCATCCGTCACGAATGCCCTCGGGGACGTGTCGCGCGTGCGCTGCGATGCGGCGGGCCTCCCCCTGGAGATCACCGACCCACTCGGCGCGGTGACCCGCTACTCCCGCGACGCCTTCGGCCGCCCGGTGCGGATCACCGACCCCACGGGTGCGGTGACGGCCCTGGAATGGACGGTGGAGGGCCGCCTGTCCCGCCGTACGGCGGCGGACGGTACGACGGAATCCTGGACGTATGACGGTGAGGGCAACTGCACGGCCCACACGGACGCGTCGGGCGCGGTCTCCCGCTTCGAGTACACCCATTTCGACCTGCTGTCGGCCCGCACGGATCCGGACGGGGTTCGCTACGAGTTCTCCCACGACACCGAACTCCGCCTGACGCAGGTGGTGAACCCGCAGGGCCTGAGGTGGAGTTACGAGTACGACCCGGCAGGCCGCCTAGTCTCGGAAACGGACTTCGACGACCGCACGCTGACGTATGAGCACGACGTGGCGGGCCAGCTGACAGGCACCACGACCGCATCCGGCGAGTCGATCCACTTCACGCGGGACGTCCTGGGCCAGGTGATCCGCAAGGAGGCGGCGGGGTCGGTCACGACGTATGCGTACGACACGTCGGGCGCCTTGGCGGAGGCCACGAGCCCGGACGCGACAGTGACTTGGGAACGGGACGCAGTCGGCCGCGTGCTCTCGGAGACGGTGAACGGCCGCGCACTCACTCTCACCTACGACGTGTTGGGCCGCCGCACCAGCCGCACCACGCCCACGGCCGCGACGACGACGTGGTCGTACGACGAGTCGGGCAACCGCACCGGCATGGTGGCATCGGGCCGCACCCTCACCTTCACGCACGACGAGGCGGGCCGTGAACTGACCCGCCACATAGGCGAGTCGGTGACCCTGACCCAGTCCTTCGACCCGCTGGGCCGCCTGACGAAACAGGACCTGGTCGGCCCCACCGGCAACCACCTCCAGCACCGCGCGTACGCCTACCGGCCCGACAGCAACCTCACGGCCATCGACGACGACCTGAACGGCACGCGCCGCTTCGACCTGGACGCGGCGGGCCGCGTGACGGCGGTCCACGGGGCGAACTGGACGGAGACGTACGCGTACGACGAGGCGGGCAACCAGACGCAGGCGACGTGGCCGTCGAGCCACCCGGGTTTTGAGGCGACCGGTGACCGCGCCTACTCGGGCACGCGCATCACCCGAGCCGGCTCCGTCCGCTACGAACACGACGAAGCGGGCCGCATCACCCTCCGCCAGAAGACCCGCCTCTCCCGCAAGCCGGACACGTGGCGCTACGAGTGGGACGCGGAGGACCGCCTGAAGGCGGTGACAACCCCGGACGGCACGCGCTGGCGCTACCACTATGACCCCTTGGGCCGCCGAATCGCCAAACAACGCCTGTCCCCGGACGGCGAATCGGTCCTGGAACAGGTGGACTTCACCTGGGACGGCACGACCCTCTGCGAACAGACGACGAAGTCCCCATCTGTCCCGAACCCGGTCACGCTGACTTGGGACCACCAGGGCCTGCACCCGATCACCCAGACCGAACGCATCACCGCGCCCGATGCCCCGCAGGAAGAAATCGACTCCCGCTTCTTCGCCATAGTCACGGACCTGGTCGGCACCCCGACCGAACTCATCGACGAGGCCGGCGACATAGCCTGGCGCACGCGCAGCACTCTATGGGGCACAACGGCGTGGGCTACCGACAGCACGGCATACACACCGCTCCGCTTCCCGGGGCAGTACTACGACCCTGAAACGGGGCTGCATTACAACTACTTCCGGCATTACGATCCTTCGACTGCCCGCTACACTTCGCCGGATCCCCTTGGTCTGGAAGCCGCTTGCAATCCCACCACTTACGTCCATAACCCTCATGCGTGGGTTGATCCTCTTGGTCTGACTCCATGTCCTCCAGCAGGCGTAGAGGTTGTCCGGGGGGATGACCTTGGATCCCTCTTTCATTACACGAACGAAAAAGGATATGAGGGGATCTTGGGGAGTGAAGAACTGCGACCTTCGTTGAAGGCCACCAACCCCAAGGATGCTCGATACGGCGACGGGCAATATCTGTCGGACACGCAGCCCGGCACGAAGACGCCAGGTCAGCTTTCCCACGCCTTCCTGCGAGTGCCCTGGGCTGGGCACAAGTTTAGCCACTTTATAGAGATAGATGTGAGAGGGCTTGACTTGTGGCGATCCGTCGATCGGCCAGACGTGTATCTTGTACCCAACCAGCAGCCTCTTGATGTGGCTGGAAGAATAGTACGCCACGGAAAGAATTGATTATGGAGTATTGGAAAGTTATCTGGCATCACGACTTTGAGGCGGAGCCGGTGGCCTTCTTCAGTGAAATTGGAGATGACGGTTACGAGACTCGAAAGGTGCAAAAATACCGCGATGGACGCATTCTGCGCACTGACGGGTCTGATGAAAACTCTGAGATTGGATTGAGTGAAATCCCTGTCGGGGAAATCGAAGATGTTGCCGCACAGTCAGAGTTCTCTGCGTTCGTCATCTCGGAGGCTGAGTTTGAAGAGGTCTGGAACCGTGCTCCGTGACATAGTTCGATCGTAGATTGCCTTGTCGGCCGAAGAAGTGGTGGAGAGGGCTCGCGCCTACCGCCCATCGAGCTGTAGGTGGCCTATCGGGACTGCCAAGCCCGTACGAGATCCTCCGGCCCCCAACACGCGGTCAGCGGCAGACCCTCGACCACCCCGCAGGGTGAGACCACGACCCGAGCGGTGTCGGGTGCGGCGCCGGGGACGGCGAGCATGTCCCGGACGAGAGCGTCGTAGTCATGGCGGCCGAAAGGCTGGTTTCCGAGCCACTTGACCGACCCGACGAACTGCACCTGCCGAGCCACCGGTTCGCGGTCCGCGCCGATGAGGTCGATCTCGGGGTTGTTCTGCCGGTTCCACCAGCCGTCGATGGCCTCGGTCTCTGGCCACTCGCCGTTGGGAAGCAGGCGAAGCAGCGACTCTCGGATCAGTGGCTCGATGGCGCGGCCACGCCAGGTGGACCAGGACCGTTCGATGCGTTCCAGCGCCACGTCGCCACGCCCGCGCTCGATCAGCGGGATCGCACGCTGCAGGAACGCCAGCCAGAAGCGCAGGTACGGGTCGGCGATCCGATAGCGCCTGTTCTTGCTGTCCGGTTTGACGGACAGCGGGAGGTCGGCCGTCAGAACCCGCTTGTCCTGCAGGGTGGTCAGCAGCGGCGAAAGGATGCCGGCCGGCAGTGCTCCGCCACCGCCGGCCTGAGCGGCGATCGCGCTGAACGTGCGCTCGCCGCTGCCGACCGTTTCCAGTACGGCCCGTGACTGCGACGCTGCGGGGAACTCGCCCAGGAGGAACGGCTCACCGGCTAGCACGTCGGCCAGGTTCAGGGGCTGGACGGTGTTCTTCGTCGCCCAGCCGAAGAACGGCCGTCCAGACGACTGCAAGGACTCCATCACGGACACGTCGCTGCCGACGAGCAGGAGCAGCACCGGCTTGGACGACAGATGTCGGTGATCACTGCGATGCTGGGGGAGTCATCGGCGATCGCGAGCGCCAGCGAGCGCAGGGCTTGGTTCCAGTCCTGTGCTTGGAGTCCGGCGACCAGCTCCGCCTCCGGCAGGGGGGACTGCGCCAGAGTCCCGACAAAATCGGCACGCTCCGTAACGGGGTTACGGCCGCGGGTGGCTTGGAACACCACATACGGCAGGCCTGAGCGGTCGCAGAACTCTTGAACCAGCCGAGACTTTCCGACCCGCCGCCGACCAGTCATGGTCACGGCCGCAAAGGTAGATCCATTCTTACGTAGATTGAATCTTACTTCAGCCCTTGCTGCCTTCCGGCGGCACCCGAAGCCGTCCTACGCCGGTTTCCTCGCCACCAGGTACGCCCGGGACAGTTTCTCCTCGCCGAGGGGCTCCCTGAGCACTCGGAGGATCACCTGGAGGCCCGACTTCGTGAGGGGTTCCGCCACCGCCTCCGGAGTGCGCAGCCAGTAGTCGAGGGAGATCTTGTGTCCGAAGCGTTCGTCGAGGTGCAGGTGGGTGCCGCCGGGTTCGTACTGGAAGCCGATCAGGGCGTGCGCTCCGGGGGCGAGGACGCGGTGGAACTCGGCGAAGGCTGTGCCGAGGTGCTCGTCCGGTACGTGGATGATCGAGTACAGCGCCGTGATGCCGCCCAGCGTCTCGGACGGCAGGTCCAGCGACGTCATCGAGCCCACGTGGAAGCGGAGGTCCGGGTGGGCCCGGCGGGCCAGTTCCGCCATGCGCGGGGAGACGTCCACACCGAACACCGGGATGCCGAGTCCGTGGAGCGCCGCGGTCACGTGGCCCGGGCCGCTGCCGATGTCGGCCACGGGGCCCGCTTTCTGCTCCTTCACCAGTTCCGCGAAGCCGGTGATCTGGGCTCTGTCCAGCGTGGGGATGCCGGCCCAGTCGGAGAACTGCACGGTGTAGGGCACGGCGATCGTGTCGTACGCGGTGCGGGTGGCCCGTATGAAGTCGGGAGTCTCGGCGTTCACGGGCTGCACCCTAGTGGGACGTCAGGAGGTGGCGGGTGGAGTTTCCCTGACGGTCATCTGGGGGCGTGGGGTGGGGACTTCAGAGATTCGAGGAAGGCGGTGAAGGCTTCGGTTGGGAAGGCGAGGGTGGCCCAAGTGGGGGCCTTGGAGTCGCGGACGGCTATGTGGGAGCGCAGGTCCGCTATCTCCACGCAGTCGTTGCCCTCGCCGCCACCGGAGAAGGACGACTTCTGCCATTGGGGCGTGCCGGTCCTTTGGGCCACCGGGGCGAAGACCTGCGGTGACTTCAGCGCTTCGAGGGAGGGCGCGAATGCTTCGGCCAGGAAGGTGAGGGGGCGCCGCCCAGGGTCGTGGAGTCGCGTATGACTATGTGGGGAGTTCGCGATCTCGACGCAGGAGTCGCCGTCGCCGGGGCCTGGGTAGGGCGACTTCCGCCAGTTGTCGGGAGTGCTCATGTGGGTGTCACAGCGATTTCGTCAGGCTGCGGATGCAGCCACGCTGACCGTCAGCGGCTGGCATGCGGGGTCTTCAGGGCTTCGAGGAAGGCGGTGAAGGATCCTGTCGGGAAGGTGAGGGTGGCGCGGGCCGGGGACTTGGAGTCGCGGATGGCTATGTGGGTGGGGCGGGTTGAGATCTCTACGCAGGCGTTGCCGTCGCCGCCGCCTGAGTAGGACGACTTCCGCCAGTAGTCGCGTGCGCTCATTGGATGCCTCGCCTCACAGCTCTTTGGCCAGATTGTGGATCAGGTCCCGTGTCTGTTCTGGATCGAGTGACGATGCTTCTACTCTACGGAAGAGCGTTCGGAATAGACCGAGTTGGGCCTCCGCGTCGATGAATGCCGTGCCGTGTGGCGCGTCGCGGACCACGGTGTCCAACTCCGGGATGTCGCCACCGGCATAGATCATGGCGCTGCCTGTGTCGTCGAAGCGCTCCAGGGTGAACGGGATGATTCTGACGGTGATGTGGTCCGCTTCGGAAAGCTCCAGGATGCGGGCGAGCTGGGTCAGTGAGGTGGCCCGGCCGCCGACCCTGATTCGTAGTGCTGCTTCATGGATCACCGCCCGGTAGGGGATCGGTGCGGGCCTTTCGAGGATTGCTCGGCGCTGCATGCGATGCCGTACGTGTAGCTCGCGGTCGGCCTCGGGGAGCGGGAGGAGGAGGGGCGGGGGCTGGCCTTGGTCGAGGCCTGTGCTGATCTGTGGGGGTGGCAGCCGTTGGCCAGGCGCGGCAACCGGGGATGTTTGTGTGGTGTGAGCTGGCCGCCGCCTAGCGAGTTCCATTGCATCGGACGGCGTGTCAAAACAGGCATTTGGTCATGCAGGTGGTGCAAGAACTGGAATGCTGTTCAGGTTTGAAGTGATCCAGGGGAGAGTGGATCCAACCTTTGTGTACGCCGCTGCGCCTCCCCGCGACTTCTGGGAAAGTACCCCCACCAGTGTTTCAACGACTTGTCCATTAATGGACTGCTCGTTGATCAATGGGCCCCCGCTGTCGCCGGGTGTGACATTTCCGCGGTAAGACTCGGCCTTCATGAGGTAGTTGTACCCGCTCAGCGCTTGCGCTGACGAGTACACCTGGTCTTTGATCTTCATGTTGGCGGCCTGAAGGGTGGGAGAGTTGCTGCCCCATCCCGATGCGAGGGTCACCGTTCCATTCTTCCAAAGACCTTTTTGGTCGCTTCGCGCGAGAGGGAGTGTGGCGATTGCAGTCGTTGACTGGAAATGGACCAGGGCGAGGTCAAAGTTGCTACCGAGCCTCAGATCGACGGCGGTGCGGACCTGCCCGCCTTCCGTGGAGCTGGTCGAGCCAAACCGCATGGCGATGGCTCCGAAAGCGGGGTTGTATCCGTGATCCTTGAAGCAGTGCTTCGCCGTTATCCCCACATCCGGACGAATGAGGATGACAGTGCATAGTTCACTCGTAGTCGATGAGTAAGGAATGAGGATCCTGCCCACATACGGAAGATCGCCATTGGCGACCGGCCACCCTCCCTCGATGGCGCCAGCCGGGCTTGTACCCGTCCCTGCAGTGATGCACGCTGCAAAAAGCATGCAGAGAGCTGCGCGTCGATGTAGGCGCGACATTCCTTTAAGTGAAACCATTGCCCCCCCTGGGCTTCGTGCGGACCCCATAGTGCGGAGTCCATTTATGTAATCATTCAAGCACAAATTGTGACGCGAGGCGGGGGTCTTCAACCGGTGCACTGCATCGTGCTTGCGGAGTTGAATGCGCCGGCGCGTTCGACTGGGCCCGCGCGCCTGGGCGGCGCTCCCACGTCCACGCCGAAGACCGGGACGCCGAGATTGTGTAGCGCCGCGGGCACGTGGCCCGGGCCGCTGCCGATGTCGACCACCGGGCCCTTCCCCTGCTCCTTCATCAACTCGGCGAAGCCGTGATCTGGGCTCTGTCCAGCGTGGGGATGCCGGCCCAGTCGGAGAACTGCTCGGTGTAGGGCTCGGCGAGGGCGGCGGGTGGAGTTTCCCCGACGGTCATCGGTTGAAGGAGTGTGGGGACTTCAGGGCTTCGAGGAAGGCCGTGAAAATGTCGGGCGGGAAGGTGAGGGTGGCCCGTGTCGGGGTCTTGGAGTCTCGGATGGCTATGTGTATGGGGGAGTTTGCGATCTCTACGCAGGAGTCTCCGTCGCCGGGGCCTGAGTAGGACGACTTCCGCCAGTTGTCAGGGGTGTCCATGAAGTCCTCACAGCTCTTTCGCCAGTCTGTGGATGAAGTCGCGCGACCGTCCGGGGTCGAGCGACGCGGCCTCCACCTTAAGGAAAAGTGTTCGAAAGGCGCCGAGTTGGGCTTCTGAATCGATGAAGGCCGCACCGTGTGGGCCGTCGCGTACGACGGTGTCGAGCCTTGGCACCGTTCCTCCCGCGTATGTCATGGCGCTCGCGGCTCCGGCGAAGTGCTCCACGCCGAAGGGGATCACCCGCACGGTGATGTGGTCCGCTTCGGAGAGCTGCAGGACTCGGGAGAGTTGTGCGCGTGAGGCAGCTCGGTCGCTGACCATGATGCGCAGCGCCGCCTCGTGGACGACGGCTACGTACGGCTTGGGGACGGCGCCCTCAAGAGTCATCTTGCGCCGCATTCGGTGCTGGACGCGCAACTCCAGCTCTTCGTGAGGAAGTTCAGGGACTCTGTATCCGTATACGGCACGGGCGTAGTCCTCCGTCTGGAGCGGGCCCGGGATGTACAGGAACTGAGCTTCCCGCAGGAATGTGGCGTGGTGCTCCAGCTCGGCGAGGTCGAGGAACGGTGTGGGCAGGTGCCCCCGATACTCCTCCCACCAGCCGCGGGTGCGGTCGGTCGCCATGGCCACCAGGGCGTCGATCAACCCACTGTCCGCGCAGGAGTAGTGAGCGGCCAGGCGGCGGAGGCGTTTCTCGCTGACGCCTGAGACGCCCGACTCGATCTGGCTGATCTGGACGGAGTTCACTCCGAGCAGCGCCGCTGCCTCGCGGGCGCTCAGGTCTGCCGCCTCTCGGAGCCTGCGCAATTCGACCGCCAAGCGCATCTGGCGTGCAGTGGGCTCGCGCTTGGTCCCCATCGACCACCCTTCGTTCAACACGCCTGTGTGCATGACTCGTTCGGGGAGCAGGTTACGCGATCGGCTTGCTGTCTCTTAAATCTAAGGTCTACCGTCAGTGACGCGACGCACACTCTGCGGAACACCGGGACCCCGGAAGCGCACCGCCCCGTCCTGCCATGACGGCTGCGGCACTGCCACCGCCCGCCAATCGCCCCCCCGACCTGGAGCTGACGCATGCCCGAAAACAAAAACGAACCCTGGGAGTACACGCTCTACATCCCCAACGACCTCCGAGCCGTCACCGTCGCCCGCCGCACCCTCCGCCTCATCCTGACGATGCACGGCCTGGTCTGCCTCGTCGACACCGCGGAGCTCCTCGCAGCCGAGTTGGTCTCCAATGCCGTACGGCATACCAACGGGCCCGCCGCGCTGCGGGTGCGCTGGTCAGCGGGGGTGCTGCGGATCGGTGCCTGGGACGCGGACCCCGGGCCTCCAGAGCCGCCCGGTGAATTGGGGCTGCTGGGGGAGGAAGGGCGGGGTTTGGCGTTGGTCAAGGCCTGCGCTGATCTGTGGGGGTGGCAGCCGCTGGCCAGGCACGGCAACCGGGGGAAGTTCGTGTGGTGCGAGCTCGCTGCGGCCTAGACGTGGCTCCGCCCCGCCCCGCGCCGGCTGGTCCGATGGCTCTCCAGCCCGGTGGCTCCTCCAGGCCGTCCCTGAGACGGCTCCCTCCGGAATAGAGGTCGGAGCGAGTGTTCCTTGCCCGTGACCGCCCCACCTGCGCGACCGTCGGCCCTGGCGGACCGCGCCGCCACCACCAGCGATCACTCCACGTGACCGCGTCCCCGACCGTCGTGAGGCCCCCGCCCTCATCCCCGCCCCGTCCCGATCCCGTTCCGACAGATGAACAGAGCCCACGGGGGTAGGCGCAGCATGGTATGTGTGGGAAAGGAGGTTCCTACCCACCTCAAAACACATCCATGCGCCGAGCGGCCAGATTTTCTTCCACCCGCGGGTTGAAGTTTTGTTGATCGCGGGTCGGTTGGTCGCCCCGGCGTCCTACCCTTTAGAGGGTGAAGCAACTGATGTCACTGGAGTCCGAGGTCGATCTGCCCGGGGAAGCGCTGCTCCCCGGCGTGCTGAGCGACGCGCTGCACGCCGAACTCGTCCACTTCCGACGCGACTTGCACATGCACCCGGAGCTCGGCAATCAGGAGTTCCGGACCACCGCGGCGATCAAGGAACGGCTGGAGCGGGCCGGGCTGAAGCCCCGGGTGCTCGCCGTCGGGACCGGGCTCGTATGTGACATCGGCGACTGGGACGGCCAAAAGCCCATGCTCGCCCTGCGCGCCGACATCGACGGCCTGCCCATCCCGGACATGAAGACCGAGTGCCCGTACCGGTCCACCGTGCCCGATCGGGCGCATGCCTGCGGGCACGATGTGCACACCGCCGTGGTGCTGGGGGCCGGGCTCGTCCTCGCCGACCTGCACCAGCGGGGGCTGCTGCCGCGGCCCGTGCGGCTGGTCTTCCAGCCCGCCGAGGAAGTGCTGCCGGGCGGCGCCGCCGACGCCATCGACTGCGGCGTGCTGGAGGGGGTCGGCAAGATCCTCGCCGTGCACTGCGACCCGCGGGTCGACGCCGGGAAGATCGGGCTCAGGACCGGGGCGATCACGTCGGCCTGTGACCGCCTGGAGATCGCCCTCGACGGGCCCGGTGGGCACACCGCCCGGCCGCACCTCACCACCGACCTCGTCACCGCCGCCGCCCGCGTGGTCACCGACGTGCCCGCGATCGTCGGCCGGCGCGTGGACACCCGGGCCGGGCTCGCCGTGACCTGGGGGCGGATCGAGTCGGGGCACGCCCCGAACGTCATCCCGCAGCACGCCGAGCTCTCCGGGACCGTGCGCTGCCTGGACCTCGACACCTGGCAGCAGGCTCCGGACATCGTGGTCGCCGCGATCGACGAGGTCGCCAATCTGCACGGGGCCAAGTCCGAGATCAACTACGTGCGGGGCGTGCCGCCGGTCGTCAACGACGGGGACGTCACTGAGCTGATCCGCGAGGCCATGACCGCCCGGCGCGGTGCCGACTCGGTCGAGAGCACCGAGCAGAGCCTCGGCGGGGAGGACTTCTCCTGGTACCTCCAGCACGTTCCCGGGGCCATGGCCCGCCTCGGGGTGCGGACGCCGGGGGAGCGGACCGTGCGCGACCTCCACCAGGGCGACTTCGACGCCGACGAGTCCGCGATCACCGTAGGTGTGGAGCTCTTCACGGCCGCGGCCCTGCTGGACGCCGCACAGTGATCCCAGCGTGACGGACGGCGCCCACGCGTGACGGACGGCCCCCACGGGGGCCGTTCCTCCGGCTGGCGCAACAGTGTCGTAAGCCAATTGTGCGCACATCGAAATCCCGGTGTGCGAAGGCGCAAGAGCCTCAGTTCAGACGCTGTTTGCCTCGAATCGATAACGGCTTCGGAAGAGGTCTGTTTCCGACATCTACGCGCGTTACGATGCCGCGAAGCCAACGCCGCAGGGGCGTTCAGGCCCGGGCACTGGCATGGTGCTCACATGAAGCGCCGACAAGGCGCTCAGGTCAGGTGAAGGAGCCTCCCGTGCGCCGGGTAGCCAAGCTTTCCGCTGCGTGTATCGCCACCGCAGCTCTCGCACTGACTGCCACTGCCTGTGGCAGCACTTCCTCCGGGAACGACAGCTCGTCGTCCGCCTCCGCCGGCAGCAGCAAGGGCGGCATCAAGATCGGCCTCGCCTACGACGTCGGCGGCCGTGGTGACCGTTCCTTCAACGACTCCGCCGCCCGCGGCGCCGACAAGGCCGCGAAGGAGTTCGGCGGCTCCCTCAAGGAGCTGACCGCCAAGAGCTCCGACACGGAGGCCGACCGCGAGCAGCGCCTGACCGACCTGGCGGACGCCGGCTACAACCCGATCGTCGCCGTCGGCTTCTCCTACGCCACCTCGGTCGACAAGGTCGCTCCCAAGTACCCGAAGGTCAACTTCGGCCTCATCGACTCGGTCGCGAAGGCCACGAACGTCGACAGCATCACCTTCACCGAGGAGCAGGGTTCCTACCTCGCCGGTGTCGCCGCGGCGCTGAAGACCAAGAAGGACCACGTCGGCTTCATCGGCGGCGTGGACACCCCGCTGATCAAGAAGTTCGAGGCGGGCTACGCCCAGGGCGTCAAGGACACCAACCCCAAGGTCAAGGTCGACGTCCAGTACCTGACCCATGGCTCGGACTTCTCCGGTTTCGCCGACCCCGCCAAGGGCAAGGAGGCCGCGTCCGGCATGCTCGACAACGGCGTCGACGTGATCTACGCCGCGGCCGGCTCCTCCGGCAACGGCTCGATCGAGGCCGTCTCCGGCGTCAAGGGCGCCTGGGCCATCGGCGTGGACTCGGACCAGTACAACATCCCGGGCCTGGCCAAGTACAAGAACTCGATCCTGACCTCGATGGTCAAGAACGTCGACGTCGGCGTCTACGACTTCATCAAGTCCGTCAACGACGGCAAGCCGCTGACCGGCAACCAGATCTACTCCCTCGCCAAGGGCGGTGTCAGCCTCTCCACCAGCGGTGGCTTCATCGACGACATCCAGCCCAAGCTGGACGAGGCGAAGAAGAAGATCGTCGACGGCACCATCAAGGTCAAGACCAGCTGACCTGACGGTTCCCGCCGGAACCCGGGCTCGACGAGGGGGCCTCGACAACCCCCTCGTCGAGCCATAACAATGTGTCAACTCTACGCGTGTAGCACGGAGTTGCCGCGCTAGCGTCGCCGACGCCTGCCCTCCCCTACGCAGCCCCTTTCCCCCAGGAGAGTGCGCCATCAACGCGTCCAGCCCTCCCGCTGCCGTCGAACTGCGCGGCATCACCAAGCGATTCCCAGGCGTCGTCGCCAACAAGGACATCGACATCACCGTCTGCACGGGCACCGTGCACGCCCTGTGCGGTGAGAACGGTGCCGGCAAGTCCACCCTGATGAAGATCCTCTACGGCATGCAGCAGCCGGACGAGGGCACCATCACGGTCAACGGCGAGACGGTCACCTTCCACACCCCCGCCGACGCCATCGCCCGCGGCATCGGCATGGTGCACCAGCACTTCATGCTCGCCGACAACCTCACCGTCCTGGAGAACGTCGTCCTGGGCGCGGAGAAGCTGTACGGCATCGGCGCCAAGGCCCGCGCGAAGATCAGGGAGATCTCCGACGCGTACAACCTGAACGTCCGCCCCGACGTCCTCCTGGAGGAGCTCGGCGTCGCCGACCGCCAGCGCGTGGAGATCCTCAAGGTCCTCTACCGCGGCGCCAAGACCCTGATCCTCGATGAGCCCACCGCCGTCCTCGTGCCCCAGGAGGTCGACGCCCTCTTCGACAACCTGCGCGAGCTCAAGGCCGAGGGCCTCACCGTCATCTTCATCTCCCACAAGCTCGGCGAGGTCCTGTCGGTGGCCGACGAGATCACCGTCATCCGGCGCGGCACCACCGTCGGCACGGTGAAGCCCGCCGACACCACCACCAAGCAGCTCGCCGAGCTGATGGTGGGCAGCGAACTGCCCACCCCGGAGACCGAGGAGTCCACGGTCACCGACGTCCCGCTGCTGAAGCTGGACGGCCTGCGCCTGGCCCAGACCGACCTCGACGGCGTCGAGCGGATCATCCTCGACGACATCTCCTTCACCATCCACAAGGGCGAGGTCCTCGGCATCGCCGGCGTGGAGGGCAACGGCCAGTCGGAACTGGTCGAGGCCATCATGGGCATCCGCACCCCCGACTCCGGCACGGTCACCCTCGACGGCACCGACATCTCCCACGTGCCCACCCGCCGCCGCCGAGAGTCCGGCGTCGGCTACATCCCCGAGGACCGGCACCGTCACGGTCTGCTCCTCGAGGCCCCGCTGTGGGAGAACCGCATCCTCGGCCATGTCAGCGAGAAGCCCAACTCCCGCGGCCAGCTCCTCGACATCAAGGCGGCCCGCACCGACACCGAGCGCATCATCCAGGCGTACGACGTCCGCACCCCCGGCATCGACGTCACCGCCGCCTCGCTGTCCGGCGGCAACCAGCAGAAGCTGATCGTCGGCCGCGAGATGAGCCACGCGCCCAAGCTGCTCATCGCCGCCCACCCCACCCGCGGTGTGGACGTCGGCGCGCAGGCCGCGATCTGGGACCACATCCGCGAGGCCCGCCGCGAGGGCCTGGCCGTGCTGCTGATCTCCGCGGACCTGGACGAGCTCATCGGCCTGTCCGACACCCTGCGGGTGATGTACCGCGGCCGACTGGTCGCCGACGCCGACCCCGCCACCATCACCCCCGAGGAGCTGGGCTCCGCCATGACCGGTGCGGCCACCGGCCACCTGGAGCACGCAGAAGGCTCCGCAGGGGACTCCGCAGCGGTCTCCGCCGAGGACTACGAGGACGACTCCCGATGAACAAGCTGACCCAACGCATCGACAAGGAGCGGCTGCTCCTCGGCATCGCGGCCCCGCTGCTGGCGGTCGTCGCCGCGCTCGTCGTCACCACCCTGGTGATCCTGGCCACCGGCAAGAACCCGGGCGCCGCCTTCAGCGACATGCTGACCTACGGCTCCGCGAGCGACAGCCAGGTCTACATCCTCAACAAGGCGACGACGTACTACCTGGCGGGCGTCTCGGTGGCCATCGGCTTCCGGATGAACCTGTTCAACATCGGCGTCGACGGCCAGTACCGCATCGCCGCGTTCTTCGCGGCGGTCCTCGGCGGCGCGCTGACCACGCCGGGCTGGATCTCCATCCCGCTGATCATCCTGTGCGCCATGGGCACCGGCGCCGTGTGGGCGGGCATCGCGGGCGTTCTGAAGGTGACCCGCGGCGTGAGCGAGGTCATCTCGACGATCATGCTCAACGCGATCGCCACCGCGATCATCGCCTACCTGCTCCAGCCCGGAAAGCTCGCCGAGCTCCAGGCCGGCGGCACGGTCGTCTCCACCAAGCCGCTGCCTGAGTCGTCGTACTTCTTCCAGATCGACACCGGCGCCGCGGGCGAGCTGTGGGGCTTCATCGTGATCGCCGTGATCGTCGGCATCGCGTACTGGTTCGTGCTCGGCCGCACCCGGTTCGGCTTCGATCTGCGCACCGTCGGCCAGTCCGAGTCCGCCGCCGCCGCGAGCGGTGTCTCGGTGAAGAAGATGATCGCCACCAGCATGCTCATCTCGGGCGCGGTGGCCGGCCTGATCGGCATGCCGACCCTGCTCAACGACAGCCACCAGTTCAGCAACGACTTCCCCGTGGGCATCGGCTTCACCGGTATCGCCATCGCCCTGCTCGGCCGCAACAACCCGGTCGGCATCGCGCTGGGCGCCCTGCTCTGGGGCTTCCTGGAGCGCACCACCAACCACCTGGAGTTCGAGGGCTACGACAAGGAGATCCTCGGCGTGATCCAGGGCGTCATCGTCCTGTGCGTCGTCATCGCCTACGAGGTCGTACGCCGTTACGGACTCAAGCGCCAGCAGCAGCGGGTCGGCGCCGAGCTCGCCGCCCAGGCCGCAGCCCCGACCCAGAAGCAGGAGGTGGCGTGATGACTGCCACGATGACCGACACGCCGCCCCCCGCGGCACCCAAGGCGGACACCGCCACCCGGTCGGGCCGCCCGCTCGGCCAGATCCTCATGATCGTCGCCGGTGCGCTGCTGCTCGTCGCCGCGGTGCGCGTCATCTCCGGCTCCGACCAGCTCACCTCCGAGGGCCAGGTCTCCGCCGCGCTCAGCCTCGCCGTGCCGATCGGCCTCGCGGGTCTCGCCGGTCTGTGGTCCGAGCGGTCCGGCGTGGTCAACATCGGCCTCGAGGGCATGATGATCCTCGGTACCTTCGGCGCCGGCTGGATCGGCTGGCAGTCCAGCCCCTGGCTCGGCCTGCTGTGCGGTGTCGGCTTCGGCGTCCTCGGCGGCCTGCTGCACGCGGTCGCGACCGTCACCTTCGGCGTCGACCACATCGTCTCCGGTGTCGCGATCAACCTGCTCGCGCTCGGCACCACCCAGTACCTCGCCAAGCTCTTCTTCGTCGACGGCAAGGCGGCCGACGCGGGCGGCAACCCCAAGCAGTCCCCGCCCGTCGACTCCCTGCCCAGCTTCGACGTCCCGGGTGTGTCCAGCGGTCTGCACTCCATCGAGAACCACCACTGGTTCCTGATCTCGGACATCGCCGGCATCCTCGGCGGCCTGTTCACCAACCTGTCCATCGTGACGGTCCTCGCGGTCGTGCTGTTCATCGGCAGCTGGTGGCTGCTGTGGCGCACCCCGTTCGGCCTGCGGCTGCGCTCCTGCGGCGAGAACCCGATCGCCGCCGAGTCCCTCGGCGTCAACGTCTACAAGTACAAGTACATGGCCGTGGCCGTCTCCGGCGGCCTCGCCGGCCTCGGCGGCGCCTTCCTCGCGCTGGTCACCTCGCACAGCTACCTGGAGGGCCAGACCGGCGGCCGCGGCTACATCGGTCTCGCCGCGATGATCTTCGGCAACTGGCGGCCCGGCGGCCTCGCCATGGGCGCGGGCCTGTTCGGCTACTCGGACGCCCTCCAGCTGCGCAACGGCGGCGAGACCGTCCACGCGCTGCTGCTCCTGCTGTTCGTGCTGCTGCTGGCGATGGCCGGCTGGAAGCTGTACAAGAAGGCGCACTGGCAGGGCGGCATCAGCCTCATGGTGGCCGCGGGCGTCCTGGTCTGGTACCTGGTCACCGACGAGGTCCCGAGCGACTTCGTGGGCGCCACCCCGTACGTCGTCACGCTGCTGGTGCTGTCGCTGTCCGCGCAGCGCCTGCGGATGCCCAAGGCGGACGGCATGCGCTACCGGAAGGGGCAGGGCAAGTGACGGGCGTCGACTGGGGGGCACTGCGGGCGGCCGCCCGGGACGCCATGTCCCGGGCCTACGCCCCCTACTCCGGCTACCCGGTCGGCGTCGCCGCCCTGGTCGACGACGGCCGTACGATCACCGGCTGCAACGTCGAGAACGCCTCCTACGGCGTCGGCCTGTGCGCCGAGTGCGGTCTGGTCTCGGAGCTGCACAACACGGGGGGCGGCCGGCTCACGCACTTCACCTGCGTGGACGGCCGGGGCGAGGTCCTCGTCCCCTGCGGCCGCTGCCGTCAGCTGCTGTACGAGTTCGGCGGCCCGGACCTGCTCATGGAGACCCCGGCGGGCATCCTGCCGCTCTCCGAGATGCTCCCGCAGGCCTTCGGGCCGGGCCATCTCACCAAGTAATTCCCGGAAGGAAAGCCCTGCATGGCCATGGACGCCATCTCCGTCATCCGCACCAAGCGGGACCGCGGTGAACTCAGCGACGAGCAGATCGACTGGGTCATCGACGCGTACACCCGCGGGGAGGTCGCCGACGAGCAGATGTCCGCGCTCGCGATGGCCATCCTGCTCAACGGCATGAACCGCGGCGAGATCGCCCGCTGGACGGCCGCGATGATCGCCTCCGGCGAGCGCATGGACTTCTCGTCCCTGTCCCGCCCGACGGCGGACAAGCACTCCACGGGCGGCGTCGGCGACAAGATCACGCTCCCGCTGGCGCCCCTCGTGGCGGCCTGCGGCGCGGCCGTGCCCCAGCTCTCGGGCCGCGGCCTCGGCCACACCGGCGGCACGCTCGACAAGCTGGAGTCGATCCCCGGCTGGCGCGCACTGCTGTCGAACGAGGAGATGCTGAACGTCCTCGACACCACCGGCGCGGTGATCTGCGCGGCGGGCGACGGTCTGGCCCCGGCGGACAAGAAGCTGTACGCCCTGCGTGACGTCACCGGCACGGTCGAGGCGATCCCGCTGATCGCCTCGTCGATCATGTCGAAGAAGATCGCGGAGGGCACGGGCTCGCTCGTGCTCGACGTCAAGGTCGGCACCGGCGCGTTCATGAAGACCATCGAGGACGCACGGGAGCTGGCGTCCACGATGGTGGGCCTCGGCACCGACCACGGCGTCAGGACGGTCGCCCTGCTGACGGACATGTCGACCCCGCTGGGCCTCACGGCCGGCAACGCCCTCGAAGTCCGCGAGTCGGTCGAGGTCCTGGCCGGCGGCGGCCCGTCGGACGTCGTGGAGCTCACCATCGCGCTGGCCCAGGAGATGCTGGCGGCGGCGGGCATCCGTGACGCCGACCCGGCGAAGGCGCTGGCCGACGGTTCGGCGATGGACGTCTGGCGCCGGATGATCGCGGCGCAGGGCGGCGACCCGGACGCGGACCTGCCGGTGGCCCGCGAGCAGCACGTGATCAAGGCACCCTCCTCGGGTGTCCTGACCCGCCTCGACGCCTACGGCATCGGCGTCGCCGCCTGGCGCCTCGGCGCGGGGCGTGCCCGCAAGGAGGACCCGGTGCAGGCGGGCGCGGGCGTGGAACTCCACGCCAAGCCCGGCGACACGGTGACGGAGGGCCAGCCTCTCCTGACTCTCCACACGGACACCCCGGAACGCTTCGAGTACGCGTTGGAGGCGGTGTCGGGCTCCTACGACATCGAGGCGGCCGGTACGGCGTTCACGGCGTCGCAGGTGGTGCTGGAGCGCATCGCCTGACCTGTAGGTTCCTCATGCGGGTGAACGGGATCGGTGGACCACCATCGGTCCCGTTCGGCATGCTGGGATCGGTGACGTAACGAATGGAGACCGCCATGAGCGCACTCGCCGCCGAGTCCGGGGCCTCCGAGGGCACGGATTGGGACGAGATCGTCCGTGTCTGGGAGGAGACGGACGCTCCGGAGGGCAGCAAGGTGGAGATCGTCGAAGGGATCGTCACCGTGTCGCCGCCGCCGTCCGAAGAACACAACGACACTGCTGAGCTGCTCCAGGAACGCATGTACGGGGCGCTGCCTCCCGACTGCAACTGGGGCATCTATCAGACGCTCGGACTGACGTGCCCGGAGACGGGCGGCCTGTTCGTTCCCGACCTGTGCGTGGTGCCCAGGAACGCCTTGCGCCGCGGAACGCGCGTGCATGCCGGCGAGGCTGAACTCGTTGTCGAGGTCACATCCAAAAGCAATGCGAACCATGACCGCATCAAGAAAGCCCACGCCTACGCCGTGGCGGGAGTGCCGCTCTACCTTCTCCTGGATGCCTGGCAGTCCGGGCGTCCCACGGCGACGCTTTACGGAGAGCCGCAAAACGGCACATATCGCGTCCTTGTCTCGGTGGAGTACGGCGAGAGGCTGACGTTGCCCTCACCGTTCAAGTTGGACTTGGACACCGGCATCTTCCCGCTCAGTTGACATCTGGTCACCCGAGCCAGGCCGCCACGACCACCAGCACCGGCACCGACAGCACCGTCGACACCAGGATCGAGTCCCGGGCCAGGCGTTCGCCCACGCCGTAGGCCGATGCGTACGTGTACAGGTTCTGCGCGGCCGGGAGGGCCGACGTGACCACCACGTCGAGGAGTTGGGCTCCGTGGAGGCCGAAGACCCCGGCGGCCAGCGCCCAGGCCGCTGCCGGCTGCCCCACCGACTTGAGCGCGACCGAGAGCAGGACGAGCTGTCCGTCCGGGCCCCGGCCGGGCATCGTGCTGCCGCACAGGGAGATGCCGAAGGCGAGGAGGACGGCCGGGACCGACATGCCGCCGATCAGGGTCAAGGGGTCCATGACGGGGGCCGGGACCTTCAGGCCGGCCGCCGACACCGCCACCCCGGCCAGCGAGCCCACCGCGATCGGATTGCGGAGCGGGGTCAGCAGTCTCCGCCACAGCGGGCCCTTCTCCCCCTCGCCCGACGCCAGGTCCAGGACCGTCAGCGCGACCGGGGTCACCCCCACCAGCTGGAACAGCAGCACCGGCGCCACCAGCGAGGCGTCGCCCAGGACGTACACCGCGATCGGGATGCCGAGGTTGCCGGAGTTGACGTAGGACGAGCACAGCGCGCCGATCGTCGTACGGCCCAGGCCCCAGCCCCGGACGGCACCCACCGCCACGAAGACCCCCGCCGCCGCAACCGTGCTCAGGGCCGTCACCAGCAGGCGGCTGGAGAAGATCACCGACAGGTCGGCCCGGGCCAGCGTGGTGAACAGCAGGGCGGGGGAGGCCACATGGAAGGCGAGCTTGGTCAGGACCTCCCGGCCCTGGTCGCCGAGGTAACCGCGCAGACCGATGAGATAGCCGACGGCGATGACCACCGCGATCACCGCGAAGCCGGTCAGCACTCCCTGCACGGGGGCTCCTCAAGGGTGAGGAGGGCGTGGCCTATCCAGGGAGGTGCTGATGGGTGGTGCATACAGGTAACCCTCGGGGGCAGGTGCCACCCAGGTCAACGTGATCCTTCCCGCGCGGTCGAGGCGTCGGCCGATGAATTGTGCCCGCCCGTCAGGTCTACCGATCGTGGACGCCATGACACCCGCTGTACTCGTGCTCGCCGGCCCCGTCACCCGGGACGAGGTGACAGGGCTGGGCGACGAGGTCCGGGCCCTGTTGCGGACGACCGGCGCCGGAGTGGTGGTGTGCGATGTCGCCGGGCTCGGGCCGCCGGGGCTCGGCACCGTCGACCTGCTCGCCCGGCTCCAGCTCGCGGCCCGGCGCGCCGGGGGCCGGATCAGGCTGCGCGACCCCGACCCCGCGCTACACGCCCTCCTCGCCCTCCTCGGCCTCCGCTTCGAGGTGGAGGGGCAGGCCGAACAGGGGGAACCAGCGCTGGGTGTCCAGGAAGAAGTGGAACCCGGTGAGCCGGCCGTCTGAGATCTCCAGCACCTGGACCGCCCACGGGGTGAAGCCGCCCTTGTCCGGGTCCGGCTTGTACTGGGCGAACCCCGGCAGGCCGTTGACCTGCACCGGCACCAGACGGGAGCCCTCGCAGGCCGAGCCCAGGGTCGTCATGAAGCCCGTGATGTCGTCGTGGCCCGTCAGCCACAGGTCGAACGGCGGCATCGTCATGATGGCGTCCTCGTGGAGGAGCGCCGTCAGTGCCGTCATGTCGTACCCCTCGAACGCCTTCACATAGCGCTCCAGGAGCTTCTGCTGCTCCTCGTCCAGCGGGTCGGACACGGCCGCGTCGGCGCCGTGCTCCTCCCGCTCGGCGAGGGTGGCGCGGGCCCGCTGGAGGGCGCTGTTGACCGAGGCGACGGAGGTGTCGAGGAGTTCGGCGACCTCGCTCGCCTTCCAGGCCAGCACCTCGCGCAGGATCAGCACCGCGCGCTGCTTGGGCGGCAGCTGCTGGAGGGCGGCCATGAAGGCGAGCCGCACGGTCTCCTTGGCGACGGCCGCCTCCGCCGGGTCCTCGACGGTCGGCAGCATGCGGCTGTCGGGCATCGGCTCCAGCCAGGTGTGGTCGGGGCGGGGGGAGAGGGCGGCCTGGGCGAGGGGCGTCGACTCCGTGAGGTCCATGGGGCGGGCGCGCTTGTTGCCCGCCGTCAGCATGTCCAGGCAGACGTTCGTCGCGATGCGGTACAGCCAGGAGCGGAGGCTGGAACGGCCCTCGAACTTGTCGTAGCTCCGCCAGGCCCGGACCATCGTGTCCTGCACCGCGTCCTCGGCCTCGAAGGAGGAACCGAGCATGCGGTAGCAGTACCCCGTCAGCTCGGTGCGGTGTTTCTCGAGCCTGATGTCGAGGTCCGTCGTCGTAGCCGTAGTGTCCGTCATCGTCCACCCACCCCTGTGGCCGTGCTGCGTCGCGCCTTTGCGCCCACTACTCGGAAACTACCGCAGCCCACTGACAACGGCCCCTGGAGCGAGCGAACACGCAGGTCAGAAGCTGGATACAGCAATCCCCCCGACCGGCCGACCCCGGTCGGGGGGATGTAGGACGTGCGGCTCAGGCCGTCGCGAGCCGCTGCTGGGCCCGGGCCGCACGTGTTCCGAGGACGGTGATCGACACCACGCCGAGCACCGCCAGCAGTCCGACCCCGACCGTCCCGGCCCAGCCGCCCGCGTGGAAGGCGAGCGCGCCGACCGTGCTGCCCGCGCTGGAGCCGATGTAGTAGGCGGACTGGTAGAGGGCCGAGGCCTGCGCCCGGCCGTGGGTGGCCGTCTTGCTGACCGCCGAGGACGCCACCGCGTGGCCGGCGAAGAACCCACCAGTGATCAGGACCAGGCCCAGCAGGACCAGGGGGAGCGAGTCCGCGAGGGACAAGAACAGGCCCGTCGCCGTCGTACCGCCCGCCGCGTACAGCGCGCCCCGGCGGCCCAGGCGGCCGACCAGCCGGCCCGCCGTCGACGCGGACACCGTGCCCACCAGGTAGACCAGGAAGATCGAGCCGATGATGCCCTGGGGCAACCCGAACGGGGCCTCCGTCAGGCGGTAGCCGATCACCGTGTACACGCCGCCGAAGACCGTCATGAACAGCGCGCCGATGGCGTACAGGCGGCACAGCAGCGGATCCGAGAGGTGCGTGCGGACCGTGCCGAGCAGCACGCGGGGCCTCAGGGAGCCCGCCTTGAAGTGCTGCGGTGCCGGGAGCAGCAGGCGGAACGCCACGGCACAGGCCACCGCGATCGCGCCGATGACCCCGACGGCCACCCGCCAGCCCCACTCCTGCGCGACCCAGCCCGTGATGACCCGGCCGCTCATCCCGCCGACGCTGTTGCCGGCCACGAACAGGCCGATCGCCGTGACCAGTGCCTTCGGGCGGACCTCCTCGGCGAGATACGCCGTGGCGGAGGCGGGCAGCCCGGCCAGGGCCGCTCCCTGCACCGCCCGCAGCACGACCAGTGTGGTCAGCGAGGGCGCGAAGGGGACCAGGATCCCGACCGTCACCGCGAGCGCCAGCGAGGCCGTCATGACCGTACGGCGTCCGAAGCGCTCGGAGAGGGCGCTCATCGGCAGCACGAACAGCGCCAGACCGCCGGTCGCCGCCGCCACCGTCCAGCTCGCCTCGCTCGCCGCGACGCCGAACTCGCCCGAGATCAGCGGGAGAAGGGCCTGCGTCGAGTACAGCAGGGCAAAGGTGGCGACCCCGGCGAGGAAGAGGGCGAAGCTCATCCGGCGGTAGCCGGGGCCGCCCGGGGACAGACGGGAGTCGACGGCGACGGGGGATGCGGCGCCCACGCGGGTGGACGCCTCGGTACTGGCAGGCATGCTTCGAAGTTACGTACCGCTCCACTCATCCGTCCAATGCATGGATTCGCCATAATCGTTCCCATGGAGCATCAGCAGAGGTCACAGGGGCGCCTGTCACCGTCCAGTGACACAGATGACATGGTGATGTTGCTGGCCCCGCGGCTCGCGTACTTCGCCGGCGTGGCCCGGACCGAGCACGTCACCCGCGCCGCCCAGGAGATGGACGTACCCCAGTCCACGCTCTCCCGGGCCATGGTCCGCCTCGAACAGGACCTCGGCGTCGACCTGTTCGCCCGTATCGGCCGCACCGTCTCCCTGACCCCCGCAGGCCGCGCCTTCCTCGGCTCCGTCGAACGCGCCCTCGGTGAGATCCGGCGGGCCGCCGACGAGGTCCGTGCCGACGCCGATCCCGCCACCGGCAAGGTCGCCTTCGGCTTTCTGCACACCATGGGCTCGGAGACGGTGCCCGGCCTCATCCGGGCCTTCCGCGCCGACCACCCCCGGGTCCGGTTCAGCCTGGTCCAGACCTACGGCGAGGCGATGATCGAACGCCTGCGCGCGGGCGAGCTGGACCTGTGCCTGACCTCCCCGGTGCCGGACGCCCCCGACCTCGTCGCCCGGCGTCTCGACGAGCAGAAGCTGCGGCTCGTGGTCCCCGCCGACCACCCCCTCGCGGCCCGCAGGCGGGTCCGCCTCGCCGAGGCCGCCGAGGAGTCCTTCGTCACCCTGGAACCCGGCTACGGCCTGCGCCGCATCACCGACGACCTCTGCCAGGAGGCCGGCTTCAAACCGAGGATCGCCTTCGAGGGCGAGGAGGCGGAGACGCTGAGGGGGCTGGTGGCGGCGGGCCTGGGCGTCGCCCTCCTGCCGCCTCCGGCCTTCCCCCGCCCAGGAGTCGTGGAACTGACGGTCACGGCCCCTCGGGCGGCCCGCGAGATCGGCGTCGCCTGGCTCGACGGCCACCCGGACACCCCGCCGGTGGCCGCCTTCAAGCAGTTCCTGCTGTCGAGAAGGGGCAACCTGCTGCCGTGACCTGCGGCCCGCTGCCCTGACCTACCGCCGCCGCCCGAACCCGGAAGCCAGCGGCATCCGCAGCCCCAGCGGCGGAGGCGCGGCCAGCGCGTCCCGCACCGGCCGGGACAGCACCCGCCCGAACAGCGCCCCCATGACGAAGTCCTCGGTCAGGGCCTGCACTTCGGCCCGGTACTGGTGCAGTCCGTGCCCGTCGGAGTGCACCTCGAACCGGCACACCTCCCGGTTCGCCTTCTTCGCCCGGGACGCGAGCCGGAACGACAACTCGGGATCCACCTGCTGGTCGTTGGTCCCGTGCACGATCAACACCCGCCGCCCCACAAGCTGCTTGACCGGCTCGGGGGTGGCCGCCACATCGTCCTCGGGCAGCCAGGGAGCCACCGCGACCACGGAGTTGACGGCCTCGTGGCCGCCCGCGCGCAGTGCCGCCCGTGCGCCCATGTCGACGCCGACCAGGGACACGGGGACGTCGCCGTACCGCCGTACGACCTCGTCGGCGGCCCAGGTCGCGTCGTGCGCGGGGTGCGCCTCGCTGCCGTTCCAGCCGCGATAGCGGTAGTGCACGAGGTGGGCCGCGAGCCCCTCGGCGTGCCCCGCACGGGCGAGTCGTCGCCCCAACGCCCTGACGGCGGAGGGGAGTCGCATCGAGGCGGGTCTGCGCAGAGAGGTCTCGTCGCCGCCCGGGAGGAGCAGCACCACCCCGCTCACCGCCGTCGGCTCCGGGCCGAGTGCCCTGCCCAGTCGGGCGGTGCGCACCGGCGTCGCTTGCTGTGCCATGGCAGAACAGTGTCAGAAGCCCGGGTGTACGACACGGGGCGGGGCGGTCACCGTTACGTATCGGCGGATTCGTACAACGGGCGCTCTACGCGCGTAGGAGTTAGAGTGCCCAGATGACGAGCCAGACTGACCGGATGGGGAACTCCCCGAGCTCGGACCAGATCCGCCGAGCACCCAAGGTTCTGCTGCACGATCACCTCGACGGCGGGCTGCGCCCCGGCACGATCGTCGACCTGGCCCTGGACACCGGGTACACCGGACTCCCCGAGACCGACCCGGACCGGCTGGGCGTCTGGTTCCGCGAAGCCGCCGACTCCGGTTCCCTGGAACGGTACTTGGAGACCTTCTCGCACACCGTCGGCGTCATGCAGACCCGTGAGGCGCTGGTGCGGGTGGCCGCCGAGTGCGCCGAGGACCTCGCCGAGGACGGCGTCGTCTACGCCGAGGTGCGCTACGCCCCCGAGCAGCACCTGCAGAAGGGGCTGACCCTCGAAGCGGTCGTCGAGGCCGTCAACGAGGGCTTCCGGGAAGGCGAGCGCAGGGCCAGGGCGAACGGCCACCGCATCCGAGTCGGCGCCCTGCTCACCGCCATGCGGCACGCGGCCCGCGCGCTGGAGATCGCCGAGCTCGCCAACCGCTACCGCGACCTGGGCGTCGTGGGGTTCGACATCGCGGGCGCGGAGGCCGGTTACCCGCCCACCCGGCACCTCGACGCCTTCGAGTACCTGAAGCGCGAGAACAACCACTTCACCATCCACGCCGGCGAGGCCTTCGGGCTGCCGTCCATCTGGCAGGCCCTGCAGTGGTGCGGCGCCGACCGGCTCGGGCACGGCGTGCGCATCATCGACGACATCCAGGTCCATGAGGACGGCACGGTCAAGCTCGGACGGCTCGCCTCCTACGTCCGGGACAAGCGGATCCCGCTGGAGCTGTGCCCCAGCTCCAATCTCCAGACCGGGGCCGCGTCGTCGTACGCCGAGCACCCGATCGGACTCCTGCGGCGGCTGCACTTCCGGGCCACCGTGAACACCGACAACCGGCTGATGTCCGGCACCAGCATGAGCCGGGAATTCGAGCACCTTGTCGAGGCGTTCGGTTATTCGCTCGACGACATGCAGTGGTTCTCCGTCAATGCGATGAAATCAGCGTTCATTCCTTTCGATGAACGCCTCGCGATGATCAATGACGTCATCAAGCCCGGATATGCCGAGCTGAAGTCCGAATGGCTGTTCCAGCAGACCGCCTCCACCAGCGGTTCTGTGGACAACGAGGGCTGACCGGGGAGAACCGTGGGTGTGAAATGCGGGCGGGTGTTCACAATCCGTCCGCATTTCGATGTTTGCGGCGGGTGGGTTCCCGTGTTTACGGTCATGGACCGCTGACATCCCGCAAACCCATTTCGAGGACGCATTTCATGAAGCAGTCTGCTGCCAAGACCCTCGGTGTCGCCGCCCTCGGTGCCGCCTTCGCCGCCGCCGGCGCGGGTGCAGCGAACGCCGCTCCGGCGGTCCCGGACGCCACCCAGGCGCTCGGCTCCGTCTCCCAGGGGCTCCCCACCGAGAACGTCACCAAGTCGCTGCCGGGCGCCGGTGAGGCGCTGTCGCAGGCCCAGCCGGCGATCGGCACGGGCCTGTCGGCCGCGCAACCCGCCGTCGAGAAGGTCCTCGCCGACGGCCCGACCGGACCCGTCGCCGGTCTCCTGGGCGGCCTGCCGATCGGCCGGGTGCTGCCCGGCAGCGGCACCGGCCTGAACGGACTGCCGCTCGGCTGAGCCCGCCGCTCCTCGTACACGCCGGTGGGGCGCACCCCGAGATCTCGGGGTGCGCCCCACCGGCGTACTCGTCCAGGGCGTTACCAGGCGGTCCGCGCCTTCTCCTCGGAGGGGAACAGGATCCACAGGGCGATGTAGAGCAGGAACTGCGGGCCCGGCAGCAGACAGGACACCAGGAAGATCACGCGCATCGTGGTCGCGGAGGTGCCGAAGCGCCGTGCCAGCGCGGCACACACTCCGCCGATCATGCGGCCGTCGGTGGGGCGGGCGAGGCGGGACATTGCGGCTCCTTCGTGAGCGTCGGTGGTCGGGTCCGAGTGACCCTCTCCAGCTGTCTTCAACGCTACGGAGACGAACGCCACAAAGCGTCGCTCTACGGTGCGATCCCGACCCTGGGAATCGTCGGGGTCAGACCCTGAGCCGGCTCCTCCTGGCGGACGGTGGTGCGCCGGCGGCGCTCGGTCCTGCGGCGGAGCGACCGGCGGACCGCCGGCACGACCGCGAGGTGCGCGAGGGCGACGCCCGCGGTGTTCAGGAACAGGGAGTCGATGTCGACGACCTGGCCGGGGACGCCGGTCTGGAGCAGCTCTATGCCCAGGGAGATCAGCGCGCCCGCGGCACAGGTGCGGATCAGGGAACCGACCGGGGACGCCCACAGCCGGCCGTGCACCATCGGGAGCAGGAAGCCGAGCGGGGCCAGCAGCGCGAGCCCCTCACCGATCCGGCGGGCCGCCTGCTGCCCGCCGAGGGCCAGGTCGGCGCGGATGCCGGCGAAGGGGTGCAGGTTGGCGGGGACGACCCAGGGCACGTCCAGCGGCCGCAGCGTGAGCCAGGCGACGAACGCGAGGTGTGCGACCAGGAGGGCACCTCCTGCCACACGGACGCGTAGGACGGTATCGCCGCCGACGAAGCCTTGACGCTGCACGATCCCCAAGACGCCCCGCTCGGCACGATCGGTTCCGGAACACCCCGGGGTACCTGGGTGAGGCCTGCGCCACACGTGCCGGCCGGCTCCGCGTCAGCCGCCCGTCACCTCGGCCGACGTCGGCTGGTGGCTGCCCGGCTGGGCGCGGACCTCGTCGGTGCAGTCGTAGCGGCGCAGCGGTGCGGTCGAAGGGCCGCCGAGGATGACGGAGCCGTCGCCCTCGGCCGCGGCCGAGTCGGAGAAGGTGCACACGACCTGGGCCAGGGCGTAGGCGGAGAGCTCGGCGGGCGGGGTGCTCAGCCGGAGCGTGTCCTCGGGGTCCTTGGGGCGCGGCCCGCTGACGGTCATGCCGCCACGCACATACGTCTGGTACCCGGCCTCCCGCTCGGCCGCCGACGGCGTCTCGGCGAGCTGGTCGAGGAGTCCCTGCGCGACCAGCACCCGCCGCTCGGAGTCGGCGGTGCCGTCCGGGACCCTCAGGCTCCGGTCCACGGCCACCAGCGACGCCCCGCACAGCAGGAACACCTGTACGGCCAGCCCGTGCGAGGACGGCTCCGCGGTGCCCGGCTCGGACAGCGAACACCGCACCCGTGACGGCGCGGGCCCGAAGTCGGTGGGTACCTCGGTGGGCCGGATCCCGCACCCGGCGACCAGCAGGCCGAGCACCGGGAGCGCCAGCAGCCGCAGCACCTTCAGCCGGGCACGTGGTGTGCTCGCCCTCTCCTCGCGTCGTCCCTGCGGGCGCATCACGCCTTTCCCTTCTTCGCCCCGTCGTCGGCCTTCCTGGCCTCCATGAGCTGTTCCGCCAGCTCCGAGGCGTCCCGGGGAATCCGCAGCGTGAAGACGGCACCCCCGTCGGGGGAGTTCGCCGCGGTGATCTCGCCGCCGTGGATGTGGGCGTTCTCCAGGGCGATCGAGAGGCCGAGGCCGCTGCCCTCGGAGCGGGGGCGGGAGGCACTGGCCTTGTAGAAGCGGTCGAAGACATGGGGAAGCACGTCCTCGGGGATACCGGGGCCGTGGTCGCGGACCCCGATGACCACCTCGTCGTCCGCCGCGCGCACCGCCACCCGCACCGGGGAACCGCCGTGCTTGAGCGCGTTGCCGATCAGGTTGGCCAGGATCACGTCCAGGCGTCGCGGGTCGAGACGGGCGTGGATGCCGCGCTCGGCGTCCAGCTCCACCGCGTCCAGCCACGCCCGCGCGTCGATGCACGCGGTGATCTGGTCGGCCACGTCGACGTCGTCGAGGACCAGCCGGGCCGTACCCGCGTCGAAGCGGGTGACCTCCATCAGGTTCTCGACCAGGGAGTTGAGCCGACGCGTCTCACTGACCACCAGCCGCACCGCCGGCTCGATCATCGGGTCCATCGAGCCGGACTCGGCCTCCAGCTCCTCCTCCAGGATCTCCGTCACGGCGGTGATCGCGGTGAGCGGCGTACGCAGTTCATGGCTCATGTCCGCCACGAACCGCCGGGACGCGTCGTCGCGCGCGGACATGTCCTCGACCCGTTTCTCCAGCGCCTCGGCCGCGTAGTTGAACGTCCTCGACAGATCCGCGAGTTCGTCCGTGCCCGACACCCTGAGCCGGGTGTCAAGACGGCCCTCGCCGAGCCGCCGGGCGGCGACCCCCAGCCGGTGCACCGGCTTCAGTACGGTCGTCGCGGCGGCCTGCGCGAGCAGCGCGGAGCCGATCAGGGCGAGCCCGGTGGCGATACCCAGCGACCAGGCCAGGGAGTTGAGGTCCTTGGCCTCCGGTTCGAGGGACTTGAGCATGTAACCGGTCGGGCCGCCGCCGATCACCCGTGTCCCGGCGACCAGATACGGGGTGTCGTGGGCGACGGTCCGCTGCCAGTACAGGTGATAGGCGTACTTGTTGGCCGAGTCGACCTGCTGCTTCTCATTGACCGCCTCGCGCAGCGACACGGGCACGTCCTGGAGCGTGAAGCCGTCCAGGGCACCCGAATTGCCGTAGACCGTCCGGCCCTTGGTGTCGGAGGCCACGAGCAGCACGCTGAAGCGCTGGCTGCTGCCCGCCATCTGTCCCGCCGCCTGCTGGAGTTCGTCCTGCGTGGGGTCCTCGGGCAGGGCGCCCGCGCGGTTCTGCATCTCCTGCTGGAAGTCCCGCAGGACCGCGTCCTGGGCGCGGGTGAGCACCGCCTCGCGGTTGAGCCAGTAGGCGATCCCGGACGCGGACACGGCGGCGGTCAGCGCCACCAGGCCGAACACGACGACAAGACGCAGTCGCAGGCTGGTGAAACGCAGCCGTGACCACACACCCTTGCGAGCCGCGAACCAGTCGCGGAGCCCCCCTTGTGCTTCGGTCACTGAGGCGTGTCCAGCCGGTAGCCCACGCCCCGCACGGTACGGATCAGCGTCGGGGACGACGGCACGTCCTCGACCTTGGCACGCAGCCGCTGCACACAGGCGTCCACCAGGCGCGAGTCACCGAGGTAGTCGTGCTCCCACACGAGCCGCAGCAACTGCTGGCGGGACAGCGCCTGGCCGGGCCGCCGGCTCAGCTCGAGGAGCAGCCTGAGCTCGGTCGGGGTGAGCTGGAGGTCCTCGCCGTTCTTCGTCACGGTCATGGCCGCGCGGTCGATGACAAGGGAGCCGAAGCTCGCCGCGTCGGTCGACTCGCGCTCACCGCGTCGCAGCACCGCCCGGATCCGGGCGTCCAGGACCCGCCCCTGGATCGGCTTGACGACATAGTCGTCGGCGCCGGACTCCAGGCCCACCACCACGTCGATGTCGTCGTTGCGGGCGGTCAGCAGGATGATCGGCAGCTGGTCCGTGCGCCGGATGCGCCGGCACACCTCGAACCCGTCGATACCGGGCAGCATCACATCCAGCACGATCAGGTCCGGCCGCTGCTCACGCAGCAGTTTGAGGCCGTCCTCGCCGGTGGCAGCGGTGGCAACCCGGTGGCCCTGGCGCGTCAGGCTCAGCTCCAGGGCCGTACGGATGGCGTCGTCGTCCTCGATCAGCAACAGGGAAGGCACGGGCTCATTCTGGCCCATGGAGGGGGTGCGGTACGACCTGTGGGGACACGCAGTCCGTACGGCACCCGTCCGTGGGTGCGCTGTGCAATTCCTGAGACGGACCCCTGTGACAGGTCTGTGACAGTCGGCGGACACCGTCATGAAGGTGCGAGGGCAAGCTTCTCGGCACGGGCAAGGCAGCACCGCCCGGCAGACCGAAACACCGGAAGTCCACGACGGGGGGCGCGAGATGAGCACGCTGCACAGCAACATCACCAGCGCAGTGGTCACGCGCCTGCACGACGTGAACGGGGGCCGGGGTTCCGAGAAGTCCGGTGCCGTGAGCGGGCGGGGGTGCGCTCGCGGCACCGGGCGTCAGCACACCGGGTACATGTCGGTGGTTGACACCATCACGGGGGAAACGCACGGGGGATCGTCGTACGGGGAGGGCTCGGGGGAGCGTCGTTCGCTGTCGGAGGCGGAGTTCACCGCCTACGTCCAGGAGCGCCGCGCCTCCCTGTACGCCACCGCCTACCACCTGACCGGTGACCGCTTCGAGGCCGAGGACCTGCTCCAGAGCGCGCTGTTCTCGACGTACCGGGCGTGGGACCGGATCAGTGACAAGGCCGCGGTCGGGGGCTACCTCCGCCGCACCATGACGAACCTGCACATCAGCGCGTGGCGCCGCCGCAAGCTGAACGAATACCCGACCGAGGAACTGCCGGAGACGCCCGGCGACACGGACGCGATGCGCGGCACCGAGCTGCGCGCGGTCCTGTGGCAGGCGCTCGCCCGGCTTCCCGAACTCCAGCGCACGATGCTGGTCCTTCGTTACTACGAGGGCCGCACGGACCCGGAGATCGCGGAGATCCTCGACATCAGTGTCGGCACGGTGAAGTCCAGCATCTGGCGGTCCCTGCGCCGCCTGCGCGAGGACGAGGTCCTCAGCTTCGGCCGTGACGAGGAGAACGCCTTCGGGGAGCTCGTGGCCTGAGGGTTGGGGGGACGCAAGGTACGGGGGCCAGGGGTACCGGCTGGGGGGCCGGTACCCGTGGGGGGATCAACGGGGGTCACGGGGGACCAACGGGGACCTGGGGAAGCACCGAGAAGCGGGACTGGAGGGCCGGGGGGTCCGTCCAGTCCCGCTTTGCTGTGTGCTCAGCGGTGACTCAGGCCGTCGAGGTGGCCGCCGGGCGGCGGCCCGCTGCCGCGGCGGCCAGGCGGCCGAGGGCCTCGTCCTTGCCGCAGCGGTGGGCGCCCAGCGCGGTCTGGCGGGCGATGATCGAGCGCTCCCGGCGCATCAGCCGCCAGCCGCGGCGCAGCAGGAAGGGCACGGACTTGCGGCCCTCGCGCAGATCCCGCAGGAACCGGCGGCGGAACGTGCGCACCGGGCCCCGGCTCAGGCACAGCGCGTCGGCCAGCACACCGAGCTCCCGGCAGCGGGTGACGATCTCGGCGGCGAAGATGCCCTCCGCGATGAACAGCGGGGTCCGGCCCATCTCGACCGCCTCCTCGCCGGTGCGGGCGCTCAGCGAGATGTCGTAGACCGGGATCTTCGTACGGCCCGTGCGGCACAGGTCGACGATCGCCGCCACCGCGGTGTCCGCGTCCCACGACCCGGGGTGGTCCCAGTCGATGTCGGAGCTCCCCGCCACCAGCGGCAGTGTCGGGTCGTCGCCCTCCTTGTAGAAGTCGTCGAGCCTGAGGACCGGAAGACCGGAACGGGCCGAGAGAAGGGACTTGCCGGAGCCGGAGGGGCCGCAGAGCAGCACGACTCGCGTCGGTATGGGCGGTTGGGAACTCACGGGACACCAGTGTGAGGCATTCACCCGCTGTTCATCGACCCCGCGGGTTGGCTTTGAAGCGTGCGTCACACCTCAACTACCCTTCGTGTCGACATGCTTACCCAGTGCACGGAAAAGGTGGCAGAAACGATGGCCCGACACGCGAACCCGACCGTCCAGCGCACGCTCACCGCCCTCGCGACCGCGGGTGTCGCACTCGGCGCAGGCGCCGGGGCGGCCGCCGCGGACACCGAGCCGGTTGTCGACGTGCTGCACACCCGGCCCACCTCGCTCGGCAACATCGACCCCCAGGCCGGACTTGGCTCCCTCACCGGCACGGTCGGCTACGTCACCGGTCCGGTCGCCGGCCTCAAGCCGAACCCGCTGGCGGGCACGGGCGTGGACCCTCTGGACAACGGGCTGGGGACCCAGGTGGCGGACTTCAAGCCGCTGACCTCGCAGGCGCTGACCGGTCCGGTCGCGCAGGCGCAGTCGATCGGGAGCATGCCGGTGGTGGGGCCGGTGACCGGACTGCTGAGCCACTGACACGGCAGAGGGCCGCGCCCCAAGGGCGGATGGGGGGCGCGGCTCTCGGTGGGATCAGGGGGTGCGGCCGAGGTGGGTGACCAGGATGTGGATCACGTCGTCGTCGATGACGTACAAGACTCGGTAGTCGCCCACGTGCAGGCGGCGGACATGCTGTGATCCGTACGGCACCGACGTCGCCGGGCGCGGATTGTGGGCCAGTTCGTCAATGGCGTCGAGGACCATGGCCAGGCCGCCCGGATCCTCCTTGAGGAACCGCGCTCCCGCGTCCAGGGCCCGCGGCTCGAAGACGATCTCGTAGGTCACTTCTTCTCGAACCCCAGTCGCCGACGCACCTCGTCCATGGGGATGCCCGGCTCAAGCGTCCCCTCCGCTTTGCGGCGCTGGTAGTCGGCCAGCGCGAGGGCGTCTTCGAAGTCCTCTATCACTTGCGGCGACACGAGAAGCGCGGCCACGTGGCCGTGGTCGGTGAGGGCGATGGTCTCGCGGCCGTGGGCGGCGCGGCGGACCAGGTCGCCGAGCTGGGAACGGGCGGCGCTGATGGCGATCTCAACCATGGTGCACATGCTCACACAAAATGAACCTAGTGTGCAATTGATTCATGCTTATGGGCGACGGCTTGCGCCTCTCCCGACGGAGGGAGAGGCGCGAGTCATCACGAACGAGGCCCCGTTGTCAGTACGCGGAGCCGGACGCTCCCAGTGACCCCGTCGGGTGCCAGACCGTCTTCGTCTCCAGGAAGGCCGTCAGACGGTCGATGCCCGGAGTCGCCGTCCAGTCGTCCACAGGCTGCGGACGCAGGACCCGCTTCAGGTTGTCCGCCGCCGCGATCTCCAGCTCCTTCGCGAGGACCTCGTCCGCGCCCGCCAGATCGATCGCGTTGACGTCCTGGTGGGAGGCGAGGGGGGTTGCGATCTCCGCCGTACGGCCCGAGAGGACGTTGACCACGCCCCCGGGGACGTCGGAGGTGGCCAGGACCTCGCCCAGGGAGAGGGCGGGCAGGGGAGACCTCTCCGAAGCGATTACGACCGCCGTGTTGCCCGTCGCGATCACCGGGGCCAGCACCGAGACCAGGCCCAGGAACGACGACTCCTGCGGGGCCAGGACCGCGACCACGCCCGTCGGTTCCGGCGAGGACAGGTTGAAGTACGGGCCCGCCACCGGGTTGCCGCCACCGACCACCTGGGCGATCTTGTCGGTCCAGCCCGCGTACCAGACCCAGCGGTCGATCGTTGCCTCGACCTGCTCGGCAGCCCTGGACTTCGACAGGCCCTCGGCGTCGGCCACCTCGTGGACGAACTGCGCCCTGCGGCCCTCCAGCATCTCCGCGACCCGGTAGAGGACCTGGCCGCGGTTGTACGCCGTCGCGCCCGCCCAGCCGCCGAACGCCTTGCGCGCGGCCACGACCGCGTCACGGGCGTCCTTGCGGCTCGACTGCGGTGCGTTCGCCAGCCACTTGCCCTTCGAGTCCGTCACCTCGTACACCCGGCCGCTCTCGGAACGCGGGAACTTCCCGCCGACGTACAGCTTGTAGGTCTTCAGCACATTCAAGCGGTCAGACATCGAGGTACGCCTCCAGGCCGTGGCGGCCGCCCTCGCGGCCGAACCCCGACTCCTTGTATCCGCCGAACGGCGAGGTCGGGTCGAACTTGTTGAACGTGTTGGACCAGACGACCCCGGCCCGGAGCTTGCCCGCGACAGCCAGGATGCGCGAGCCCTTCTCGGTCCAGATGCCCGCCGACAGGCCGTACTGCGTGTTGTTCGCCTTGGCGACCGCCTCGTCGGGCGTACGGAAGGTCAGGACCGACAGCACCGGCCCGAAGATCTCGTCCCTGGCGATGGTGTGCGCCTGGGTGACGTTCGTGAAGAGCGTCGGGGCGAACCAGTAGCCGGAGGACGGGAGTTCGCACTCCGGGGACCAGGGCTCGGCGCCTTCGGCCGCGCCCTTCTCGACGAGCGAGGTGATCCGCGAGAGCTGTTCGGCGGAGTTGATCGCGCCGATGTCGGTGTTCTTGTCCAGCGGGTCGCCGAGCCGCAGGGTGGACAGGCGGCGCTTGAGCGAGTCGAGCAGCTCGTCCTGGATCGACTCCTGGACCAGCAGCCGGGAGCCCGCGCAGCAGACCTGGCCCTGGTTGAAGAAGATGCCGTTGACGATCCCCTCGACGGCCTGGTCGATCGGGGCGTCGTCGAAGACGATGTTGGCGCCCTTGCCGCCCAGTTCGAGGGTGAGCTTCTTGCGGGTGCCCGCGACCGTGCGCGCGATCTCCTTGCCGACGGCCGTCGAGCCGGTGAAGGCCACCTTGTTGACGTCCGGGTGCGCGACGAGCGCGGCCCCCGTGGCGCCGTAGCCCGGGAGGATGTTGACGACACCCTTGGGCAGGCCGGCCTGGCGGCAGACGTCCGCGAAGAACAGGGCGGACAGGGGGGTCGTCTCGGCGGGCTTGAGAACGACCGTGTTGCCGGTCGCCAGCGCCGGGGCGATCTTCCACGCCAGCATCAGGAGCGGGAAGTTCCACGGGATGACCTGGCCGGCCACGCCGAGGGGCTTCGGGCTCGCGCCGAATCCGGCGTGCTCCAGCTTGTCGGCCCAGCCCGCGTAGTAGAAGAAGTGCGCGGCGACCAGGGGGAGGTCGGCGTCGCGGGTCTCCTTGATGGGCTTGCCGTTGTCCAGGGTCTCCAGGACGGCGAGCTCGCGGCTGCGCTCCTGGATGATCCGGGCGATGCGGAACAGGTACTTGGCGCGCTCCGAGCCGGGCAGCGCCGACCACTTCTCGAAGGCCTTGCGGGCGGCCCCCACCGCGCGGTCGACGTCCGCCTCGCCCGCCTGGGCGATCTCGGACAGGACCTCCTCGGTCGACGGGGAGACGGTCTTGAAGACCTTGCCGTCGGCGGCCTCCACGAACTCGCCGTCGATGAACAGGCCGTAGGAGGGGGCGATGTCGACGACCGAGCGGGATTCGGGTGCCGGGGCGTACTCGAATGCGGATGCGGATGCGGATGCAGGTGTCATGGTGATCAGTCCACCGTCACGTAGTCGGGGCCGGAGTAGCGGCCGGTGGCCAGCTTCTGACGCTGCATCAGCAGGTCGTTCAGGAGCGAGGAGGCGCCGAAGCGGAACCAGTGGTTGTCCAGCCAGTCCTCGCCGACGGTCTCGTTGACCAGTACGAGAAATTTGACCGCGTCCTTGGTCGTCCTGATACCGCCCGCCGGCTTCACGCCCACCTGCACGCCGGTCTGGGCGCGGAAGTCGCGCACCGCCTCCAGCATCAGCAGGGTGTTCGCGGGAGTGGCGTTGACCGCGACCTTGCCGGTGGACGTCTTGATGAAGTCCGCGCCCGCCAGCATGCCGAGCCAGCTCGCCCGGCGGATGTTGTCGTACGTCGACAGCTCGCCGGTCTCGAAGATGACCTTGAGGCGGGCGGCCGTACCGCAGACCTCGCGCACGGCGACGATCTCGTCGTACACCTTCAGGTAGTGGCCCGCGAGGAACGCCCCGCGGTCGATGACCATGTCGACCTCGTCGGCACCGGCGGCCACGGCGTCGCGCACATCGGCCAGCTTCACGTCGAGGGCGGCGCGGCCGGCCGGGAAGGCGGTGGCGACCGAGGCGACCTTCACGCCGGAACCGGCGACGGCCTCCTTGGCGACGGCCACCATGTCGGGATAGACGCAGACCGCGGCCGCGGCGGGGGTGGTCCGGTCGGTCGGGTCGGGGCGGACCGCCTTGGCGCCGAGCGCCCGGACCTTGCCCGGGGTGTCCGCGCCTTCCAGCGTCGTCAGGTCGACCATCGAGATGGCGAGGTCGATGGCGTACGCCTTCGCGGTCGTCTTGATGGAACGCGTACCGAGCGAGGCGGCACGCGCCTCCAGGCCGACCGCGTCCACGCCGGGGAGCCCGTGAAGGAACCGGCGCAGACTGCTGTCGGACGCGGTCACGTCCGTGAGCGGGTGTGCGGCTGATGCAGTGGTGGGCATGGTCACCAGACGAGCATATCTACGCGCGTAGCGGCTGTACACCCCGGAGAACGGGTTCCGAGGGCACCCGCGCACGGGCGCTAAGCCGGACGGAGCTTAGGATCGGCCTCATGACGACCGCACCCCCCGAGTCCAGGGACCGCACCTACCGCTCGCCCATGGCGCTGATCGGCGGTTTCCTCCTCCTCGTCATCATCGGCTGGCTCGGCATCGACGCCGTCGTCTCCGGTACCGGCCGCACACCGTGGCTCGCGCTCGCCCTCCTGATCCTCGTCGTACCGCTGGTGATCGCCTTCACCCTGCGCCCGGCCGTCTTCGCGAACGACGACCGGCTGCGCGTCCGCAATCCCTTCCGCGTGATCGTGGTGCCGTGGGGACAGGTCGAGATGTTCCGCTCGGGCTACTCGAACGAGGTGTTCGTCGAGTCCGGCACCAAGTACCAGCTGTGGGCGATCCCGGTCTCCCTGCGCGGCCGCAAGAAGGCGGCGCGGCAGACGGCCCGGCAGGCGGCCCGGCCGTCCGACGCCCGCCGCTCCGGCAGGGGCCTCGGCCTGTTCGGCGGCGGCATGGAGGCGGACGGCTTCGGCGGCCATACGTCCGTCCCGGAGGGGCCCACCCGGGCCGAGACCGACAAGATCATGGACGAACTGCGCGAGATCCTGGAGGCCCGGGGGAAGGCGAAGACCTCTCAGGGCGAGGTTTCCGTGCGGTGGGCGTACGAGATCATGGGGCCGGCGGTGGCGGGCGCGGTGCTTCTGGCGATCCTGGTGGCGGTGGGGTAACGCTTTCCGGGCTTACAGGGCTTACAGGGCTTACAGGGCTTACAGGGCTTACAGGGCTTACAGGGCTTACAGGGCTTACAGGGCTTACAGGGCTTACAGGGCTTACAGGGCTTTACGGGGTGCCGTCGTTGTCGTGGGTGCCGTGATGTGGGGCCCGGGTGAATCTCGGTTACGGCGGGCTTGGACGGAGAGGGGCGGCCCGGGCGGGGCCGCCCCTCGGCTCAGCTGCCTGGGGTCGTTGCTGAACGGTTCCGGTTCCGGTGCCGGTCGCGGCCGGTGGGCTCGGCTGCCGGGCGTCAGATGCCGGCTGCCGCCGACAGGTCCCGCTTGATGGCGGTCAGCAGGTCCGTCGCCCTGGCGCGGGCCGCCGGGAGGTCGGCGTGGGTGGCCACCGGGACGACCACTTCCAGGTAGCACTTCAGCTTGGGCTCGGTGCCGCTCGGGCGGACGATGACCCGCGCGCCGTCCAGCGTGTAGCGCAGGCCGTCGGTGGGCGGGAGCTTGTCCGTGCCGCGCGTGAGGTCCTCGGCCTTCGTGATGGCCAGGCCCGCGAGCTCGGTCGGCGGGTGCTCGCGGAGCTGCTCCATCGCCCGGGCGATGACCGACAGGTCCTCCACGCGCACCGAGAGCTGGTCCGTGGCGTGCAGGCCGTGGGTCACGGCGAGGTCGTCGAGGAGGTCGGGGAGCGTGCGGTTCTGTTCCTTCAGCTCGGAGGCGAGCTCCGTGATGAGGAGGGCCGCGGTGATGCCGTCCTTGTCCCGTACGCCCTCGGGGTCCACGCAGTAGCCGAGGGCCTCCTCGTAGCCGTAGCGCAGGCCCTCCACGCGGGCGATCCACTTGAAGCCGGTGAGGGTCTCCTCGTAGGGCAGGCCCGCCTTCTCGGCGATCCGGCCGAGGAGGGAGGAGGAGACGATCGACTCGGCGAAGGTGCCGCGCACTCCGCGGGTCACCAGGTGGGCGGCGAGGAGGGCGCCCACCTCGTCGCCCCGCAGCATGCGCCAGCCGCCGGCTTCCTTGACGGCCACCGCACAGCGGTCCGCGTCGGGGTCGTTCGCGATGATCAGGTCCGGGTCCGTCTCCCCGGCCTTCGCGAAGGCCAGGTCCATCGCGCCGGGCTCCTCCGGGTTGGGGAAGGCGACGGTCGGGAAGTCGGGGTCGGGCTCCGCCTGTTCTGCGACGAGTTCGGGGGCGGGGAAGCCGGCGCGGGCGAAGGCGGCGAGGAGGGTGTCCTTGCCGACTCCGTGCATCGCCGTGTAGACCGTGCGGGCCGTGCGGGGGGAGTTCTCGGCGAGTACGGCGTCCGTGCGGGCGAGGTAGGCGTCCAGGACGCTGTCGTCGAGGGTCTCCCAGCCGGTGTCGGGGCGGGGGACGTCGTGGAGGGAGCGGACGGCGGCGATCTCGGCGGCGATCTCCGCGTCGGCGGGCGGGACGATCTGGGAGCCGTCGCCCAGGTAGACCTTGTAGCCGTTGTCGCGGGGCGGGTTGTGGCTGGCGGTGACCTCCACGCCGGCCACCGCGCCGAGGTGCCTTATCGCGTACGCGAGGACGGGGGTGGGGAGGGGGCGGGGGAGGACCGCCGCGTTGAGGCCCGCGCCGGTCATCACGGCCGCGGTGTCGCGCGCGAAGTCCTCGGACTTGTGGCGGGCGTCGTAGCCGATGACCACGAGGCCGTCGGTGCTGCCGTTCTTCTTGAGGTACGCGGCGAGGCCGGCGGCGGCTCGGATGACGACCGCGCGGTTCATGCGCATCGGTCCTGCGCCGAGTTCGCCGCGGAGGCCGGCGGTGCCGAACTGGAGGGTGCCGGCGAAGCGGGCGGTGAGTTCGGTGACGTCTCCGGCCTCGATGAGCTTGGCGAGCTCGTCGCGGGTGTCCGGGTCGGGGTCCTCGGCGAGCCAGGTCCTGGCCCGGGCGATGAGATCGTCTTGCACGGTTGCCTCCGGCGGTTGGGCGGTGTCTTGTGCGGGTTCGGTGGGGGCGGGCGTTTTGCGCCCACGCGGCGGAGCCGCGTATGGACACGGTCCCGCGCCCCTGGATGCCTGCGGCGCAGCTGCGGGTCCGGTGGGGGCTTGTGTAGCGCGTGCGGTTTGGTGGGTGGGTCGGGGCCGGGGTGGGGGGTATCCGTCCTCGGTCCGGCGGCTCGGCTGCTTTAACAGGGCTCGGTAACGGACGCCGGCCGCTGCGGGCGGACACCCCCCACCCCGTCCCCTGCCCGCCGTACGCGGCCAACGGCCCATCGTGGCGTACGCGAGGGCTTGCGGTCCGTCGTGGCGCAGGTCGGCTGCAACTCCTCAGGGGCGCGGGGAACTGCGCGACCAGCCACAACTCACCCGCACCCGCCCGACAACCGACCCCGGCACCCCCCGACGCCGCGTCCTCTCAGATCCGGCCGAGCACCTGCGCCAGCAGCGAACCCATCCGGGTCGCGCTGTCACGGCCCGCCTGGAGGACCTCCTCGTGGTTCAGCGGCTCGCCCGTCATGCCCGCGGCGAGGTTCGTCACCAGGGAGATGCCCAGGATCTCCGCACCCGCCTCGCGCGCGGCGATCGCTTCGAGGACCGTCGACATGCCCACCAGGTCCGCGCCGATGACGCGGGCCATGCGGATCTCGGCCGGGGTCTCGTAGTGCGGGCCGGGGAACTGGGCGTAGACGCCCTCCTCCAGGGTGGGGTCGATCTCCTTGCACAGGGCGCGCAGGCGGGGGGAGTAGAGGTCGGTCAGGTCGACGAAGTTCGCGCCGATGATCGGGGAGGTCGCCGTGAGGTTGATGTGGTCGCTGATCAGGACCGGCTGGCCGGGGCGCATGCCCTCGCGGAGGCCGCCGCAGCCGTTGGTGAGGACGATCGTCTTGCAGCCGGCCGCGACCGCGGTGCGCACGCCGTGGGCCACGGCCGCGACACCGCGGCCCTCGTAGTAGTGCGTGCGGCCGAGGAAGACCAGGGCCCGCTTCGCACCGATCCCGTACGAGCGGATCTTGCCGCCGTGTCCCTCCACCGCCGGCGGCGGGAAACCGGGCAGCTCGGTGACCTGGAACTCGGCGTCGGGGGCGCCGAGGGCATCCACGGCCGGTGCCCAGCCGGAGCCCATCACGAGGGCGACGTCATGGGTCTCGGCGCCGGTCAGTTCGCGCAGGCGCGCGGCGGCGGCGTCGGCGGCGGCGTGGGGGTCGCCCTGGATGTCGTCCGGAAGAAGAGATGCGTTCACGCGGATGAGGGTAGCCGGTCCGGGCCTACGCGCGTAGATGCCAGAGCTGACGGGATGGCGATCGTTGTGTTGTCGTTTCCGGCCAACCGGGTCACGGATGACGTGTGCGGACGGCTCAGCAGGGGCGTTTGCGGAGTTCCATGACGTAGTCGTGGGGTGCGCCCGCGGACTCCGCCGCGTCCGCGATCTCTCCCAGGTAGCGGGCGGAGGGCAGACCGCCCTCGTAGCCGTTCAGGACGTACGTCCAGGCGTGCTCCTCGCCCTCCAGGGTGTGGACGCGCATGCGCGTGCGCCGGTAGATGTCCAGGCCGACGCCTTCCCAGCGGTCCATCGACTCGTCGTCGGCGGGGGCGATCTCGTAGAGCGCGACGAAGACCTGGCAGAGGGGGTCCTCGACGATCGTCGCCAGGGCGCCTTCCCAGCCCATGTGCTCACCGCCGAAGGTCAGCCGCCAGCCGTTCAGCCACCCCGTGGCGCGCATCGGCGAGTGCGGGGCGCGGCGGGTCATCAGCCGCGCGTCGAGGTTGCCGGCGTAAGCGGCGTAGAGCGACATGCGTCGAGGGTACGGCAGCCTTCCCCGGTGTCTCTCCCGTAACAGTGGCGTCTCGGGGTGCCCCCCAGGCCGTGGCACCCCCGGTCGTGCGGGACAATGGAGTACGTGACTCGGATCGTGATCATCGGTGGCGGACCCGGCGGATACGAGGCGGCCCTGGTGGCCGCCCAGCTCGGCGCGGAGGTGACCGTCGTCGACTGCGACGGTCTGGGCGGAGCGTCGGTGCTGACCGACTGCGTGCCGTCGAAGACTCTTATCGCTACGGCCGAGGTCATGACGACCTTCGATTCGTCGTACGAGGAGTTGGGGATCATCGTCGCCGATGACACTCCACCTCTGGAGCAGGCCGCCCGGGTGGTGGGCGTGGACCTGGGCAAGGTCAACCGGCGTGTGAAGCGGCTGGCCCTTGCTCAGTCGCATGACATCACCGCCTCTGTGACGCGTGCCGGTGCCCGGGTGCTGCGGGGGCGTGGCCGGCTCGAAGGCATGCAGGCGCTCGACGGGTCGCGGAAGGTCGTCGTGCGGGCCGCCGACGGGAGCGAGGAGACGCTCGTCGCGGACGCCGTGCTGATCGCCACGGGCGGGCATCCCCGTGAGCTTGCCGACGCCCAGCCCGACGGTGAGCGCATCCTCAACTGGACCCAGGTCTACGACCTCACCGAGCTGCCCGAAGAGCTCATCGTGGTCGGCTCCGGTGTCACCGGTGCCGAGTTCGCCGGTGCCTACCAGGCGCTCGGGTCCAAGGTGACGCTCGTCTCGTCCCGGGACCGGGTGCTGCCCGGGGAGGACCCGGACGCGGCTGCCGTGCTGGAGGACGTCTTCCGGCGCCGGGGCATGAACGTCATGGCGCGCTCCCGTGCCCAGTCCGCCAAGCGGGTCGGGGACCGGGTGGAGGTCACGCTGGCGGACGGGCGGGTCATCACCGGGTCGCACTGTCTGATGGCCGTCGGCGCCATCCCCAACAGCGCCGGGATGGGGCTGGAGGAAGCGGGCGTCAAGCTGCGCGAGTCCGGGCACATCTGGACCGACAAGGTGTCCCGGACGACGGCTCCTGGCGTCTATGCCGCCGGTGACGTGACCGGGGTGTTCGCGCTCGCCTCCGTCGCCGCCATGCAGGGGCGTATCGCCATGTACCACTTCCTCGGGGACGCGGTGGCGCCGCTGAACCTGAAGACGGTCTCCTCCAACGTCTTCACCGACCCCGAGATCGCCACCGTGGGCTACTCGCAGTCCGACGTGGACGGCGGGAAGATCGACGCCCGGGTCGTGAAGCTGCCGTTGCTCAGGAATCCGCGCGCCAAGATGCAGGGCATCCGCGACGGCTTCGTCAAGATCTTCTGCCGCCCCGGCACCGGGATCGTCGTCGGCGGTGTCGTCGTGGCGCCCCGCGCCTCGGAACTGATCCATCCCATCTCGATCGCGGTCGACAACAATCTGACGGTCGAACAGATCGCGAACGCGTTCACCGTTTACCCCTCCCTGTCGGGCTCGATCGCCGAGGTCGCGCGGCAGTTGCACACGCGCAAGGAGACCGGCGGAGCCTGACGGCCGAAAGCGATTCCTGCCTGGTCACAGGGAGTCGTCGACCATTCGTGCGGCATAGGCGGGGAGATTAGGCCCTATACCACTCCCCGTCCTACTGTGCGAACAACTTCGGTAATTCGGCGCATACTGCTGAAACCAGACGGTCGTTGGGGTTACTGTCAGTTTCGTGTTCGCTGCAGAACGTCGCCAATTGATCCTCGAAATGGTGCGAGCCAATGGGGCCGTGTCGCTCCGTGAGCTCGCCCGCGTCGTCCAGACCTCCGAAGTGACCGTACGGCGGGACGTGCGCGCACTGGAGGCAGAAGGACTCCTCGACCGCCGGCATGGCGGTGCGGTATTGCCGGGCGGGTTCACGCGGGAGTCCGGCTTTCCGCAGAAATCGCATCTCGCGACCGCCGAGAAGACGGCCATCGCCGATCTCGCCGCGGGTCTCGTCGAAGAAGGCGAGGCCATTGTGGTGGGGGCGGGTACCACCACACAGGAGTTGGCACGCCGGCTCGCCCGGGTTCCCGGGCTGACCGTCGTGACCAATTCCCTGCTGGTGGCCCAGGCACTCGCCCATGCCAACCGGGTGGAGGTCGTGATGACCGGCGGCACCCTGCGCGGTTCCAACTACGCCCTGGTGGGATCGGGGGCGGAACAGTCGCTCCAGGGACTCAGGGTCTCGCGGGCCTTCCTCTCCGGGAGCGGGCTCACCGCCGAGCGCGGTCTGTCCACGTCCAACATGCTGTCGGCGTCCGTGGACCGGGCGCTGGTGCAGGCCGCCGCGGAGGTCGTGGTCCTCGCCGACCACACCAAGCTCGGCACCGACACCATGTTCCAGACCGTGCCCACGGACCTCATCACCCACCTGGTCACCGACGAGCCCCCGGCCCACGACGACCGGGCCGGTACGGAACTGCAGGCGCTCGCCGACCAGGGGGTGCAGATCGCCGTGGCCGGCGCGTCGGGAGCGCCGGGGGGTGATCAGGTCCCGGCGCGGCAGCAACAGCGCCGGGACGTGCCGGTGCCGGGCCCCCGCCGCGGCCAGCTCCCGTCGGCGGGACCTGGTCTCCGCACGGCCACGGCCCTGGGCGACCCCGGCCAGGGTGCGGAGCGGGCCCGGGTGGCCGATCTGCGTCGCCGCTGAGCCCCGTTCGACGGGGACGACGACGATGCCTCCGGGCGGCTCGGCACGGGGATGGGGATGGGCGGAGTCGGGGGAGGCGGGACAGTCGTGGTCGCTCCGCGGGGCGTGGGGCCCGATGCC
This sequence comes from Streptomyces sp. SLBN-8D4, assembly GCF_049739545.1. Classification (NCBI taxonomy): domain Bacteria; kingdom Bacillati; phylum Actinomycetota; class Actinomycetes; order Kitasatosporales; family Streptomycetaceae; genus Streptomyces; species Streptomyces sp. SLBN-8D4. The sequence goes on along the minus strand of NZ_JBMGQC010000001.1, from coordinate 3,744,833 downwards.
GAGGTCATGGCCGGCCGAGCGCTACCGCGCGGAGGTCGGCACGTCCGACTACGCCCTCCTCGCCCGGCTCGCCGTCGAGCAGCGCATCTTCTGCGGCCAGACCGCGATCACCAACGAGGCCGCGACCCGCGGTGCGCCCAGGATGCGCCGCCACCCCCGGCGCCCCAGCTCACCTCGCTTTTTCGCGCGCCCCCGTCGGCCCTCCGCCCAACCCCGGTAATCCGTCCGGGACGCTTCCCGTAATGGCGGGAAGCCGTAGGTTCTTCCCAAGGGGGCGCCAAGTCCTCAAAGGGAAATCTCTGGCGAGAGCGGCGCCGGGAGAGTGGCATGGAGATCAGCGGGGCGGACGCGCGTCGTGTCCGGCGGGCCTCGTGGCGCCGTACGACACGGACGCCTCCAGCAAGGAGATCGCCCGGGACATCGCCGCGCACCAAGGAGCCACGGAACTGTCCGTGTGGCTGTGGACGGTGGGCACCGTGCTGTTCCCGCCGGGCCTGGTCGGCGTGGCGCTGCTCGCCGTGTCCCACTCGGCCCGGCTGGGACTGTGGGGCGCGGTCCTCTTCGGCACCGGGCTGATCGCGATCGACACCACCCCGAACCGCGACGTCGTCGCGCTCGGGGGCTTCGCCAAGGGCGTGAGCCAGGACTCCCTGGTGCGGGTGGCCGACAGGGTCAACGCACTCGCCGTGGTGAACGGCCCGATCCTCTACTTCGTCGCCGCCCACGTCCTCGGCGCGATCCTGCTGGGTGTCGCCCTGCTGCGCGGTCGAGCGGTGCCGGCCTGGGCCGCCTGGCTGCTGATCCTGTCCATGCCGCTCAACGTCGTCGGCTACGTGATCGGCATCGCGCCCCTGACCGCGCTGTCGTTCGCCATGGCGGCCGTCGCCTTCGCCTGGGCCGGTCGCGCGCTCGTGCGCCACGGCATGGGCTGGGCGCGGACCGCGTAGGACCACCGTCTCGGGGGACGGGAAGAACGAGGCGCCCCGCGGACCGACTGCTCCGGTCCGCGGGGCGCCTCGGGATGCCGTAAGGGCAAAGGGCGTACGAGGTGCGGTCAGTCCTTGATCTCGCAGATCGCCGCGCCCGAGGTGATCGATGCGCCGACCTCCGCGGCCAGCCCCTTGATGGTGCCGGACCTGTGCGCGTTGAGAGGCTGCTCCATCTTCATGGCTTCGAGGACGACGATCAGGTCGCCCTCCTTCACCTCCTGGCCCTCCTCGACGGCGATCTTGACGATCGTGCCCTGCATCGGGGAGGCGAGGGTGTCGCCGGAGGCCGCGGGGCCGGACTTCTTGGCCGCGCGGCGCTTGGGCTTGGCACCGGCGGCGAGGCCGGTACGGGCCAGGGACATGCCGAGGGAGGACGGGAGGGAGACCTCCAGGCGCTTGCCACCCACCTCGACGACGATCGTCTCGCGGTCCGCGTCGTCCTCGGCCTCGGTGTCGGTCGGGGCCGCGAAGGGCTTGATCTCGTTGACGAACTCGGTCTCGATCCAGCGGGTGTGGACCGTGAACGGGGCGCTGGAGCCGGTCAGTTCGGGGGCGAACGCCGGGTCCCTGACGACCGCGCGGTGGAAGGGGATGGCGGTGGCCATGCCCTCGACCTGGAACTCGTCCAGGGCACGGGCGGCACGCTGGAGGGCCTGCTCGCGGGTGGCGCCGGTGACGATCAGCTTGGCCAGCAGGGAGTCCCAGGCCGGGCCGATGACCGAGCCGGCCTCGACGCCCGCGTCCAGGCGGATGCCGGGGCCGGAGGGCGCCTCGAACTTGGTGACGGTGCCGGGGGCGGGCAGGAAGTTACGGCCCGGGTCCTCGCCGTTGATGCGGAACTCGAAGGAGTGGCCGCGCAGTTCGGGATCGCCGTAACCCAGCTCCTCGCCGTCGGCGATGCGGAACATCTCGCGCACCAGGTCGATGCCGGCGACCTCCTCGGTGACCGGGTGCTCGACCTGGAGGCGGGTGTTGACCTCCAGGAAGGAGATGGTGCCGTCCTGGCCGACGAGGAACTCGCAGGTGCCGGCGCCCTCGTAGGAGGCTTCCTTCAGGATCGCCTTGGAAGCCCGGTACAGCTCGGCGACCTGCTCGTCGGAGAGGAAGGGCGCGGGGGCCTCCTCGACCAGCTTCTGGTGGCGGCGCTGGAGGGAGCAGTCACGGGTGGAGACGACGACCACGTTGCCGTGCTTGTCGGCCAGGCACTGGGTCTCCACGTGCCGGGGGCGGTCCAGGTAGCGCTCGACGAAGCACTCGCCGCGGCCGAAGGCGGCCACCGCCTCGCGCACCGCGGAGTCGTACAGCTCGGGGACCTCTTCGAGCGTGCGGGCGACCTTCAGGCCGCGGCCGCCGCCGCCGAAGGCGGCCTTGATGGCGATGGGCAGGCCGTGTTCCTCGGCGAACGCCACGACCTCGTCGGCGCCGGAGACCGGGTCGGCGGTGCCCGCCACCAGGGGGGCGCCGGCGCGCTGGGCGATGTGCCGGGCGGCGACCTTGTCACCCAGGTCGCGGATGGCCTGCGGGGGCGGGCCGATCCAGATCAGGCCCGCGTCCAGGACCGCCTGCGCGAACTCGGCGTTCTCGGAGAGGAAGCCGTACCCGGGATGGATGGCGTCCGCGCCCGACTCACGCGCGGCGCCCAGGACCTTCTCGATGTCCAGGTAACTGGTGGCCGGGGTGTCACCGCCCAGAGCGAACGCCTCATCCGCGGCGCGGACATGCAGAGCGTCCCGGTCCGGGTCGGCGTACACGGCCACGCTCGCGATACCGGCATCCCGGCAGGCCCGGGCAACGCGGACAGCGATTTCGCCACGGTTGGCGATGAGCACCTTGCGCACGATTGAGGCTCCCTCCTTGAAACAAGCCGAGTTTAGGGACTGCCGACACGGCTCTTCGACCCGTCCCCTGTGGTGACCTTCCCCACACGGAGCGTGATGCGAGCTTGCACGACCCGCGAAATCCCTTGTCGCACCGCGGTACGCAGGACTCCTCCCGGAAACCCTAGCCCTCCTCTGTGGCCAAGGTCTCTGTGAGAGCGTGCTGCGGACCACTCCGATTCTTTGTGGAGTCCCTACGAATGGCCCAATGATTCTTTGCCCGCGGCCGAACCCTTGTCCCGCGGTTTACCCGTTAGTAGCGTTCGCGCTGTACTGAAGGTACTTCGGGTAACAACAGCATGGCTCGAAAGTGGGTGGGGCCCGGTGATACGCAGGCCGGTGGCGTGGCTCGTGGCGGTCGTGCTCTTCGCCGAGGCGCTCGGCGTGGCGATGCTCAACTGGATCATGGGTGAGCTTGTCGACGCGCAGAACATGTCGTTGGCCGGGTTGGACCCGGACGCGATGTCGATGTCCTCGAAGATCGGCGGGGTCGTCTTCGGTCTCTACTTCGCGCTGTGCGCGTTGGTCGCCCTGCTGGTGGCGATACGCGACCGACAGCCCGCCGGGCTGGGCCGAGTCCTGCTGATCAGCGCCGCCGTGGTGCACGGAGTACTGGGCGCGGTCGCCTGGGCCCTGATCGGCTGGCACCAGTTCCTCTTCATGGTCGTGATGCTCGCCCTGATCGTGCTCGTACTGGTGACCTACGACGAACGGCGAGGCCCGGTCGCTGCGGGGCCGCAGGACGCGAAGGGTCCGAACGGCCCCGAGGAGGTCGGCGGTTCGCCGCTCACGCCTCCGGCGGCGCCCACCACTCCGTGATGCAGACGCCCGGACTGTTCGGGAGTGCGGGTTGAGGTCGGTCCCATCCGGGTCCTGAGCGCGGTGGCCGAGAGTGCCGGGAGAAGGTCCGCGGCTCGCCGCTCATGCCTCCGTCGGCGGTCACGGCTCCGTGACGCTGATGTGCGGGTCGGCCGGCAGGCGGCGCGTCACCGACTCCCCGGGAGGGCGACGGTTCCCCGCTCGCGCCTCCGTCGGTGCCCGCAACTCCCTGGTGTGGATGCCCGGGCTGGGGAGGTTGAGGTCGGTCGCGTCCTGGCCGTGAACGTGGTGGCCGAGGGTGCCGCTTGGTCGGAGGGGGCCCCGGGGGGAGTCGGTGGCTCGCCGCTCATGCCTCCGTCGGCGGTCGCGTCCGCGTGTTGAGAGCGGTGCCCGAGGGAGCCGGAGGCCCCGGGGAGTGGGTGGCTCGTCGCTCACGCCTCCGCCGGCGCCCACAGCTCCGTGATGCCGATGTGCAGGTTGGCCAGCAGGCGGCGCAGGAGGGGCAGGCTGAGGCCGATCACGTTGCCGTGGTCGCCGTCGATGCCCTCGATGAAGGGGGCCGAAAGGCCGTCCAGGGTGAACGCCCCCGCGACGTGGAGGGGTTCGCCGGAGGCGACGTACGCGGCGATCTCGTCGTCGGTCGGCTCGCCGAAGCGGACGACGGTGGAGGCGACCGCCGAGACGTACCGGCCGCTCGTCGTGTCGTAGACGCAGTGGCCGGTCTGCAGGGTGCCCGCGCGCCCGCGCATGGCCTTCCAACGGGCCGTCGCCTCCTCGGCGTCGGCCGGTTTGCCCAGGGCCTCGCCGTCCAGGTCGAGCACCGAGTCGCAGCCGATCACCAGCGCACCCTTGACCTCGGGCTTCGCGGCCACGACGGAGGCCTTCGCCTCGGCGAGGGCGAGCGCCAGTTCGGCGGGGGTGGGGGCGGTGACGGCGTCCTCGTCGACCCCGCTCACGAGTACCTCGGGAGTGAGGCCGGCCTGTCGCAGCAGGCCCAGCCGGGCGGGGGACTGGGAGGCGAGCACGAGTCGGCGGCGCGGCTGTTCGGTCATGCGGTCAGCGTAGTCCGATCAGCGCAGCCCGATCACGATCATCGCGAGCACCATGGCCAGGGCCAGGAAGATGCTCAGTCGCCGAAGCATGTCCTGCATGTCGCGCAGTTCCTTCGGCGGTTCGTTGTCAGGGTCGGACCACAGCATGGTTTCCAGCGTGCGGCGATTTCACGGAGGGCGCCTGAGTACGCGTACTCAACTTCTTCAAACGGTACTGTGGTTCCATTAGTGGTCTGAGTTTGTGAGCCCATGAGTCCGTGAAGAGGGGTACGTGTCGTGTTCACCACCGCTTGGTCCGCCTCGCCTCAGCTCCCCGCCGAAGGCTTCACCCCCAACTGGTCCCGCGAGGGCTTCTGGCGGCAGTCCGTGCGCCAGGTCGTCCGGCTCTCGGCGGGAGGGGAGCGGGTACGGATCCGGCTGTCCCACGCCTACGGCACCTCGCCGGTCCGTCTCGCGGGTGCGACAGTCGGCCGTACGGCCGCGGGGGCGGCCGTGGAGCCCGGATCGCTGCGCAGGCTCACGCTCCCGCTCGAGATCCCCGCCCGGGGTTCCCTGCTGAGCGAGCCGGTCGAACTCGCCGTGGCGGCCGGGGAGTCGGTGACGGTCACGCTGTACTTCGACGCGGCGACCGGGCCCGCGACCTTCCACGCGCAGGCATTCACCGCCGGCTACCGGGGAGAGGGGGATCTGCTCGGTGACACGGGTGGGGACGGGTTCGACACGGTGAGCGAGTCCTGGTACTTCCTGGCCGCCGTCGAGACGGACGCGGGGCGCACGGACGGGATCGCGCTGTTCGGGGACTCCGTCACGGACGGGTTCGGTTCCACGGTGGGGGCGGACCGGCGGTGGTCCGACGCGCTGGCCCGGCTCACCGGTCGGCCCGTGCTCAACGCCGGGATCGGGGGGAACCTGCTGCTCAACGACTCCGCGTGGTACGGGGAGAAGGGGGTGGGCCGGTTCCGGCGGGATGTGCTGGGCCTGGCCGGCGTGGACACGGTCGTCGTGCTGCTGGGGCTCAACGACATCGGCTTCAGCGAGACCGACCAACAGCCGACGTACAAGCCCGCGCCGGTGGTGGAGGCGGCCGAACTCATCGTCGGGCACCGGGAGTTGATACGGCAGGCGCGGGGGCTGCGGGTGATCGGGTGCACCTTGCTGCCGTTCGGCGGCTCGGACCACTGGGGTGAGCACGCGGCGAAGGTCTCGCACGAGGTGAACGAGTGGGTGCGCTGCTCCGGCGAGTACGACGCGGTGGTGGACCTCGCGCGGGAGCTGGCCGGTCCGCAGGATCCGGACCGGCTGCATCCGTCGTACGACTTCGGCGATCACCTGCACCCGAACGATCTCGGGTACGAGGTGATGGCCGAGGCGCTGTCAGCCGTCCTCTAGGCCGGCCAGTACGTGCGGGACCAGGCCGTCGGCCCCGGCTGGGGCAGGCGGCGGCCCGCGATGCGGGACGGGTCGGACCACGCGGCCTTGGTCTCCTCCGCGCCGGACGGCGTGTTCGTCGCCGCCGCGGCGCGGGCCCGGACCACCGCCAGGGCGGCGGCAAGCTCCTCCGGGGTGGGGTTTCCGCGTACGACCTTGATGTTCATGACGGCTCCCGGCAGGGCTAGAGGGGGATGTTGCCGTGCTTCTTCGGAGGCAGGGACTCGCGCTTGGTGCGCAGCTGTCGCAGGCCCCTGACCACGTGGCGGCGGGTGTCCGACGGCATGATCACGGAGTCGATGTAACCGCGCTCGGCCGCGATGTAGGGGTTGAGGAGGGCGTCCTCGTACTCCTGGATCAGCCGCGCCCGGGTCGCCTCCAGGTCTCCGGCGGCCTCGGCCTCCGCGATCGTGCGGCGGTGCAGGATGTTGACCGCGCCCTGGGCGCCCATGACGGCGATCTGGGCGGTGGGCCAGGCGAGGTTGATGTCCGCGCCGAGGTGCTTGGAGCCCATGACGTCGTAGGCGCCGCCGAAGGCCTTGCGGGTGATCACCGTGATCAGGGGGACCGTGGCCTCGGCGTAGGCGTAGATCAGCTTGGCGCCGCGGCGGATGATGCCGTCGTGCTCCTGGTCGACGCCCGGGAGGAAGCCGGGGACGTCCACGAAGGTGATGACCGGGATGTTGAAGGCGTCGCAGGTGCGGACGAAGCGGGCCGCCTTCTCGGACGCGGTGATGTCGAGGCAGCCGGCGAACTGCATCGGCTGGTTGGCGACGATGCCGACCGGGTGGCCCTCGACCCGGCCGTACCCGGTGAGGATGTTCGGCGCGTACAGCGGCTGCGTCTCGAAGAACTCGGCGTCGTCCAGGATGTGCTCGATCACCGTGTGCATGTCGTACGGCTGGTTCGCGCTGTCCGGGACCAGCGTGTCCAGCTCGCGGTCCTCGTCGGTGATCGCGAGGTCCGCCTCCTCCGGGTAGACCGGCGGCTCGGACAGGTTGTTGGAGGGCAGGTACGACAGCAGCTGCTTGACGTACTCGACGGCGTCCTTCTCGTCCCCGGCCATGTGATGGGCCACGCCGGACACCGCGTTGTGGGTGCGGGCGCCGCCCAGCTCCTCGAAGCCGACGTCCTCGCCGGTGACCGTCTTGATGACGTCGGGCCCGGTGATGAACATGTGGGAGGTCTGGTCGACCATGACCGTGAAGTCGGTGATCGCCGGGGAGTACACGGCTCCACCGGCGCACGGCCCGACGACCAGGCTGATCTGCGGGATGACACCGCTCGCGTGGGTGTTGCGGCGGAAGATCTCGCCGTAGGCGCCCAGCGAGGCCACACCCTCCTGGATGCGTGCGCCGCCGGAGTCGTTGATGCCGATGACCGGACAGCCGGTCTTCAGCGCGAAGTCCATCACCTTGACGATCTTCTGGCCGTAGACCTCGCCCAGCGCACCGCCGAACACGGTGAAGTCCTGGGAGAACACGGCGACGGGGCGGCCGTCGACGGTGCCGTACCCGGTGACGACTCCGTCGCCGTACGGACGGTTCTTCTCCAGGCCGAAGTTGGTGGAGCGGTGCCGGGCGAACTCGTCCAGCTCGACGAAGGAGCCCTCGTCGAGGAGGAGTTCGATGCGCTCGCGGGCCGTCAGCTTGCCCTTGGCGTGCTGTTTCTCGACGGCGCGTGCGGAGCCGGCGTGCGTCGCCTCGTCAATACGACGCTGGAGATCCGCGAGCTTGCCCGCGGTGGTGTGGATGTCGATCTCTTCCGGCTCGGACATCGGTCTCGCGGCTCCCTGCCTGCTCAAAAGGGGGGACGGTTACTCATCCGTAGAGTAGTGGTGCCCCTACGAATCAGCAGTGCGGCGTTTCACACACCTAGGGTGGCTTGCATGACGCCGCGAGATGTTTCAGGAGACGACAGTCGTTGGTCGGACCTCGACCGGCCGCCCCTCAACGCCGCCGCGCTGCGCCGCGGGCTGGTGCGGGAGGGCGGGCTCTGGTCGGGGATCGAGGTGGTGGCCGGCACCGGCTCCACCAACTCCGACCTGGTCGCCCGCGCCGCCGCGGGCAAGGCGACCGAGGGCGCGGTCCTCGTCGCCGAGGAGCAGACGGCGGGGCGGGGCCGACTGGACCGCCAGTGGTCCGCTCCGGCCCGCTCCGGCCTCTTCTTCTCGGTCCTGCTGAACCCGGCTGACGTCCCGGTCGCCCGCTGGGGCTGGCTGCCGCTGCTCACGGGGGTGGCGGTGGCGACGGGCCTGTCGCGGGCGGCGGGTGTCGACACGGCCCTGAAGTGGCCCAACGACCTCCTGGTGACCGTGGGCGGCGAGGAACGCAAGGCGGGCGGAATCCTCGCGGAGCGGGCCGCCGGGGACGGTGTCGTCGTGGGCGTGGGCATCAACGTCACGCTGCGGGAGGACGAGCTGCCCGTCCCCACCGCGGGCTCGCTGGCGCTGGCCGGAGCGGTGAGCACCGACCGGGACCCCCTGCTGCGGGCCGTCCTGCGCTCCCTGGAGGAGTGGTACGAGCGCTGGCGCGCGGCGGCGGGGGATCCGACGGTGAGCGGACTCCAGGAGACGTATGCGGCTGGGTGCGCGACGCTGGGAAGACGGGTACGGGCGGAGCTGCCGGGAGATCGTTCGCTGGTGGGCGAGGCGGTGGCCGTCGACGGCGACGGCCGCTTGGTGATCGCGACGGAGGAGGGCGTGCAGGAACCGGTGGGCGCGGGAGACATCGTCCACCTGCGACCGGCGTGAGCTCCAGCCCCTCGGGGGCGCGGGGCGTGACATCAGCGGCTCCGCAGCGGGGTGCGACCGGCCCCCTCCTCCGGGAGTGAGCTACCGCACACCTGCCGTACAGTTGAGGCCGGTCGATACCTGACCGTGACAGATCGGAAGGGCAGCAGGCGTGACCGCAGACGACACGGGCTCCGGCGCGGACGTGCCCCCGCACCCGCTCGCCGTGCGTCTCGAACAGCTCATCCTCGGCGCCGAGCGGCGCTACACCCCCTTTCAGGCGGCCCGCACCGCCGGCGTCTCCATGGAGCTGGCCACCCGCTTCTGGCGGGCGATGGGCTTCGCCGACGTCGGCCAGGCCAAGGCGTTCACCGAGGCGGACGTCCTCGCGCTGCGCCGGCTCGCGGGTCTCGTCGAGGCGGGGCTGCTGAGCGAGGCCATGGCCGTACAGGTGGCGCGGTCCACCGGGCAGACCACCGCCCGGCTCGCCGAGTGGCAGATCGACTCCTTCCTGGAGGGCCTGACCGACCCCCCGGAACCGGGCATGACGCGCACCGAGGTGACGTACCCGATCATCGAGCTGCTCCTGCCCGAGCTGGAGGAGTTCCTGGTCTACGTCTGGCGCCGCCAGCTCTCGGCCTCGGCGGGGCGGGTCGTGCAGGCCGCCGACGACGAGGAGATGGTCGACCGGCGGCTGTGCGTCGGCTTCGCCGACCTCGTCGGGTTCACCCGGCTGACCCGCCGTATGGAGGAGGAGGAGCTCGGCGAACTCGTCGAGGCCTTCGAGACCACCGCCGCGGATCTCGTGGCGGCGCGGGGCGGGCGGCTCATCAAGACCCTCGGCGACGAGGTTCTGTTCGCTGCCGACGACGCGGCCGTCGCCGCCGAGATCGCGCTGCGCCTGATCGAGACCATGGCGAACGACGAGACCATGCCCGAGCTGCGCGTCGGCATCGCCTTCGGCACGGTGACCACCCGTATGGGCGATGTCTTCGGCACGACGGTGAACCTCGCCTCCCGGCTGACCTCGATAGCTCCCCGGGACGCCGTCCTCGTCGACAGCGCCTTCGCCGAGGAGCTGATCCGGCACGGCGAGGCGCCCGCCTCCGAGGCGGAGGCGGCCGAGGCCGCGGCCACCGCCGAGAAGGAGGGCGAGGAGCCGCCGACCTACCGCTTCGCGCTCCAGCCGATGTGGCAGCGGCCGGTGCGTGGCCTCGGCGTCGTCGAGCCCTGGCTGCTGACCCGCAGGGACGTGCCCCCTTCCTAGGCACCCTGCCGCACGCACAGACCGATGACCGGCACGCACAGGCCCGGCGCGGGCTGTGCCGAGTGCGTGGGCCGGGGCGTGGGTGTCGAGGCCGGCGGAGGAGTGGTCCGGGCCGGTTGCGGGGCGGGGGTCGTCGCCGGGGCGTGGGGCCCGGTGGTCGCCGTGGGGGCCGGCGCCTCGGCCCGGTCGTTCGGTGCGTCCGGGATCGTCGTGGGAGCCGCCGCGAGGGGCAGGGGTACGGCGGTCGCGGACCCTGCCTGGGGCCGGGCCTGGGCCGGGGCCAAAGAGGTGCCCGGTGCGGGGGGCGCGGTGATCCCGCCCATCGCCGCGGGCGACGACGGGCTCGTCCGGGGGAGTGAACCGACGGTCGCGGCGGCGTTCGTCGCGCGGTCCGTGCCGGTGCCGGGGTCGATGTCCGTGTCCGCTCCTGGGGCGGCCTGCGGGTCCGTCTCCGTCGCGCCGAAGCCGCCCACTCCCGCGTCCGGGGTCAGCCGTACGAGGCTCAGGGCGCCCGCGGCCAGGGCGAGGCCGCCCGCGGCGAGCAGGACCTTGCGGGGGCGGGGCTTGCGGTGGCGGCCGCGCGGTCCGAACAGGCGGGTACCGCCGTCCTCCGCCAGTCCTGTCGTCGTCATCGTCGCCGTCATGCTTCCTCCCCTGGGTGCCTGCGCCCCCTGTGCGCCATGGCGGGGCGCACGTTATGCGCTGCCGTGAGCGGTGGGTGGGGAGTTGGGCGGGATGTCACTCGAACGGGGTGTCGGGTGACTTGGGCGGGAACCTTTCGCGGTGGGGACCGGGCTGCGATGATCGGAGCGTTCTTGTTAACCCACGTTAACCGGGAGGGTGTCATGGGCGAGGAGCGGTTCGGGGAGTTCGTGCTGGTGAGGCGGCACGAGGAGGGGGAAGTCGCCGAGTTGGTCCTCGACCGGCCCAAGGCGATGAACGCGGTCTCCACGGAGATGGCGCGGTCCGTCGCCGCCGCCTGTTCCGCGCTGGGGGGTGACGGGACGGTACGGGTTGTCGTGCTGACCTCCACGCATGAGCGGGCCTTCTGTGTGGGGGCCGATCTGAAGGAGCGGAACTCCTTCAGTGACGCGGATCTGCTGCGGCAGCGGCCGGTGTCCCGGGGGGCGTACACGGGGGTGCTGGAGCTGCCCGTGCCCACGATCGCCGCGGTGCACGGGTTCGCGCTGGGCGGGGGGTTCGAGATGGCGCTGTCGTGCGATCTGATCGTGGCCGACCGTACGGCGGTGGTGGGGTTGCCGGAGGTGTCGGTGGGGGTGATCCCCGGGGGCGGGGGGACGCAGTTGCTGCCGCGGCGGGTGGGGGCGGCCCGGGCCGCGGAGCTGATCTTCACGGCGCGGCGGGTGGAGGCGGAGGAGGCGCATCGGCTGGGGCTGGTGGATCAGCTGGTGGAGGCTGGGGAGGACCGGGCGGAGGCGCTGTCGCTGGCGGCTCGTATCGCCGCGAACTCGCCGGTGGGGCTGCGGGCGGCGAAGCGTGCGCTGCGGCTCGGGCAGGGTCTGGATCTGCGGGCCGGGCTGGAGGTGGAGGACGCGGCGTGGCGGGCGGTGGCGTTCTCGGGGGACCGGGCGGAGGGGGTGGCGGCGTTCAATGAGCGGCGGGTGGCTCGGTGGCCTGGGCAGTGACGGTTGCCTCCGGCGGTTGGGCGGGGTCTTGTGCGGGTGCGGGTGCGGGTGCGGGTGCGGGTGCGGGTGTGTGGGGGCGGGCGTTTTGCGCAGTTCCCCGCGCCCCTGATGCCTGCGGCGCAGCTGCGGGTTCGGTGGGGGCTTGTGTAGCGCGTGCGGTGTGGTGTGGGGTCGGGGCCGGGGTGGGGGGTGTCCGTCCTCGGTCCGGCGGCTCGGCTGCTTCAGCTGTGCTCGGTAACGGACGCCGGCCGCTGCGGGCGGACACCCCCCACCCCGTCCCCTGCCCGCCGTACGCGGCCAACGGCCCATCGCGGTGCACGTGACTGCACCCACCCAGGGGCGCGGGGAACTGCGCGACCAGCCCCCACCGGCCCGCAGTCGCCACACAACCGAACCCGGCACTCCCTAGGCGCCCCGCCCAAGCCCAGCGCAGCTGTCCGCGTGCTCGAACGGCGCAACCGCACCCCGGCACCCGCTCAAATCCTCCCTAACCTGGACTGATGGGTGAGGACATCCGGCTGGCCGCGGTCGTCGCGTTGGCTCAGGGCATGGCCGCGGCGCACGGCTCGCGGGAGGCGTGGCGGGCCGCCGCCGCTGGGGCGTGCCATGCGCTCGGGGGGAGTTTCGCCGCGTTGTCCGTGTGGGAGCGGGAGCTCGGGCGGCTCAGGGTGCTGGTGAACGTGGGGGAGCGGGCGGCCGGTGAGGAGGAGTTCCCCGAGGGGGAGGCCTACCCGGTGCACCAGTTCCCGGAGATCACCGAGTTTCTGCACGAGCGGTGGGCCGGGGGCGGCGAGCCCAACGCGTGGGTCGAGACGGCGGAGGGCCCGGCGGCCGGGGGGCGGCCCGGATATGTGCATCAGCGGGTCGCCGCGCTCCGCAGGAGGGGGCGGGGGAGCTGTGTCGTCGCCCCGATCGTGCTGAACGGGCGGGCGTGGGGCGAGCTGTATGTGGCCCGGCCCACCGGTGCCCCCGTCTTCGGGCGGGAGGACGCCGACTTCGCCACCGTCCTGGCCGCCGTCGTCGCCGCCGGGATCGCCCAGGCGGAGCGGCTGGAGGAGGCGAGACGCCTGGCGTTCACGGACGCGCTGACCGGGCTCGCCAATCGCCGTGCCGTCGACGCGCGGCTCGACGAGGCCGTCGACCGGCACAAGAGGGACGGGGTCGTCGTCAGCCTCGTGGTGTGTGACCTGAACGGGTTGAAGCGGGTCAACGACACCCGTGGGCATGCCGTGGGCGACCGGCTGCTGGAGCGCTTCGGGTCGGTGCTGTCGCTGTGCGGGGCCATGCTGCCGGGGGCTCTGGCCGCCCGCCTCGGCGGGGACGAGTTCTGTCTGCTCGCCGTCGGGCCGTCCGCCGACGACGTCGTCAGGGCCGCCGACGAGCTCTGCCGGCGGGCCGGGGAGCTGGAGCTGGGGGAGGGGGTGGCGTGCGGGGTCGCCTCCACCGCGGACCCCATCGGGCCCGTCCGGTCCGCCCGGCGGCTCTTTCGGCTCGCCGATGCCGCGCAGTACCGGGCCAAGGCCGAGCGGGCTGAACGTCCCGTCGTCGCGGGGCGGGGTGGGCCCGACGATCCCGTCGTACGGCTGGCCGACGCGGCTCCGTCGGGGCAGGCGGGTGAGCGGCGGACGTTCCGGGGTCGGCAACCCTAGGGGGCCGTACTTGTAAGGGGCGTAACCCCTGCCCAGTAGTGACATCATGGAATTCAGTGCGTACGCTCCTGAATATGGATATGCACACTGTGGTGGTGGGGACGTCCGGGGTCACCGCGTCCGACGTCCTTGCCGTGGCGCGGGACGGTGCCCGTATCGAGCTGTCCGGGGAGGCCGTCGCCGCTCTCGCCGCGGCCCGCGGGATCGTGGACGCCCTCGCGGCCAGGCCCGAGCCCGTCTACGGCGTCAGCACCGGCTTCGGTGCTCTCGCGACCCGGCACATCAGCCCGGAGCTCCGGGCCCGGCTGCAGCGCAACATCGTCCGCTCGCACGCCGCGGGAATGGGGCCGCGGGTCGAGCGGGAGGTCGTACGGGCGCTGATGTTCCTGCGGCTGAAGACCGTCTGCTCGGGGCGGACGGGCGTGCGGCCCGAGGTCGCGCAGACCATGGCCGACGTGCTCAACGCCGGGATCACGCCGGTCGTGCACGAGTACGGGTCGCTCGGCTGCTCCGGTGATCTCGCGCCGCTCTCGCACTGTGCCCTCACCCTCATGGGGGAGGGGGACGCCGAAGGGCCGGACGGGGCCGTGCGGCCGGCCGGTGAGCTGCTCGCCGAGCACGGGATCGCGCCCGTCGAACTGCGGGAGAAGGAAGGGCTCGCCCTTCTCAACGGCACCGACGGCATGCTCGGCATGCTGGTCATGGCGCTCGCCGACCTGGACATGCTCTACAAGTCCGCCGACATCACTGCCGCGTTGAGCCTTGAGGCGCTGCTCGGTACCGACAAGGTGCTCGCGCCCGAGCTGCACGCCATCCGGCCGCATCCGGGGCAGGGCGCCTCGGCCGCCAACATGCTGGCCGTGCTGGAGGGTTCGGAGCTCACGGGGCACCATCAGGACGACGCACCCCGTGTTCAGGACGCCTACTCCGTGCGCTGCGCCCCGCAGGTCGCCGGGGCCGGGCGGGACACCATGGCCCATGCCCGGCTGGTGGCGGAAAGGGAGTTGGCGTCGGCCGTCGACAACCCCGTCGTGCTGCCTGACGGCCGGGTGGAGTCCAACGGCAACTTCCACGGGGCGCCGGTGGCTTATGTGCTCGACTTCCTCGCCATCGCCGTCGCCGATCTCGCCTCGATCGCCGAGCGGCGCACCGACCGGCTGCTCGACAAGAACCGGTCCCACGGACTGCCGCCGTTCCTCGCCGACGACGCCGGCGTGGACTCCGGGCTGATGATCGCCCAGTACACGCAGGCCGCGCTGGTCAGTGAGCTGAAGCGGCTGGCCGTGCCCGCGTCCGCGGACTCGATCCCCTCGTCCGCGATGCAGGAGGACCACGTCTCGATGGGCTGGTCGGCCGCGCGCAAGCTGCGCACCGCCGTCGACAACCTCACCCGGGTCCTCGCCGTCGAGCTCTACGCCGCCTCGCGCGCCGTCGAGTTGCGCGAGGGCCTGAGCCCCGCGCCGGCGACCCAGGCCGCCATCACCGCCGTACGCAAGGCGGGTGTCGAGGGTCCCGGTCCCGACCGGTTCCTGGCGCCGGACCTCGCCGCGGCCGACGCGTTCGTGCGCGAGGGGCGGCTGGTCGAGGCCGTGGAGACGGTCACCGGGCCGTTGCGGTAGGAGAGGCGGGCCCCGCCGTGCGACGACGGCGGGGCCCGGAGCGCTACTTGAGCTTTCTCACCTGGGCGTCGAGCACCGGGAGCGGGACGGCTGACGTCCTGCCGCTCTCCATCGAGGCGAAGTCGACCGCGTAGTACGTGGAGACGACGGTGCCGACGCGTACCGCCTCCACGGTGAAGGTTCCCGTGCCCTCGCCGTCCATGTCGGCGTCCAGGACGAAGGCCACCGATTCGTCACCCTTGCCGGAGGCCCTGCCCGGGGCGACCTTGGTGATCTTCATCTTCTCGCCCTGGGCCGTGATGGCGAACCCGCCGGAGCAGGGGGCGATCCCGTCGGAGACGGCCTTGAGGGCCTTCGCCGCGCCGTCGCCCTCGTAGGAGGACAGGCCCACGCTGGTCATGGTGACGTTGAAGGAGTTCCCGACGCGCTCCTCCGATGTGACGGTGTTGCTCGCGCCCGTGTCGGTGTCGCCCGGGGGCAGGCCGGTCAGGGCGTAGGCGAGCGGGGCGCACTCGGCCTTGTCCGTCTGCAGCTCGCTCCGGGACTTCGGCAGGGTGTCGTCGCCGTCGGCGATCTTGTCCCGGGGCAGGTCGCTCTGGACGAGCAGCAGCTTCTCCAGCTCGGCCGCTCCGAGCGCCTTCGCGGCGGCCGCTGTCGGTGAGGCGGAGGCTTCCGACTGCCGGGGGCTCCCGGATGCCTTCGAGTCGTCGTCCGAGTCGGCGCCGCATCCCGTGACGAGCGCGAGCGACAGCATGCCCGCGGCCGCCTTGACACCTGTGCGCACCGTCGATGATCTCTTCATGCGCGGACTATGAAGGCCGCGTCAAGAGCACGTCAAGCCCGTTTAAAACCCCAGCCGTTCCCGTCGTACCGAATAGACGACGAAGCCCGCACCCAGCGTGAGGAAGAGGGTGCCGCCGACGACGTACGGCGTGGTGTCGAAGCTGCCGGTGTCGGCGAGACGGGTGTCGTCGACGGACGTCTCCGCGCTCGTGGTCGTGACCCGCGCCTGTGCCGTGACCTGCGGGGACGGCTCTGTTCTCGCCGGGCTGTCCTGAGTCGCGTTGGCGGACGGGACGAACCACAGGGCACCCAGCAGGGTCCCCGCGGCGGTGGCGGTCAGCAACGGACGGCGAACGGATGACACGGAATATCGATCCCCTTGTGGTGCTGGCGAATTGGCCGTGTGGGGCGATGTTAGTGAAAGGCGCGGGTCACGGGAAAGTCACGGGAGCGATGGGCTTTACGCTCCGGGCATGAGCACTGAAGAGACATCACGTTTTGTACGGCTTCGGGTGGAACTCGTCGTCGAGGTCGACGACCGGGACGCCGTCGCCCGGGCCGCGCTGGCGCGGATCGCGGAGGATCCGGACATGCCGGAGGACGAGCGGACGCATGCCGAGAGCGCTGTGACGGAAGACACTGCGGAGGCCCTCGCGTATCTCGTGGACCCGTTCGACCTGGTCGGGGAGGTGTCGGGGGTCGAACTGGCCCAGGCTTCCTGGAGCAGCGAGCACATCGACTACGACCCGGATTCGCCGGACTGGGACCTTGACGAGGATGATGTCGAGG
Organism: Streptomyces sp. SLBN-8D4; assembly: GCF_049739545.1. Taxonomy (NCBI): domain Bacteria; kingdom Bacillati; phylum Actinomycetota; class Actinomycetes; order Kitasatosporales; family Streptomycetaceae; genus Streptomyces; species Streptomyces sp. SLBN-8D4. The sequence goes on along the minus strand of NZ_JBMGQC010000001.1, from coordinate 3,728,184 downwards.
AAGACGAGGAAGAAGAGGTCGTCGGCTGAGCGCGCTCGGGGAAATCGTGACCCCGGGTGGCAACCGCCGCCCGGGGTTTCGTCGTCTCAGGGGTCGCACGGACCGACAGACGCACCTTCCGCCACGGCGGACGTGGTGTGCCCCACACCTTCCGAGAAGGTGGAACGGGACGAACCGGTCGTAGCGTTTAGTTCCTGACGGGGACTCTCGGGATTTCTGGGATTCGGCAACGATGGAGAAGCGTGTGATGACGGTCAGTAAGCGGCGCAGGGGCCTGACGGTCGCGTCCGCTCTGCTCGGCGGGGTGCTGGTGCTCTCGGCCTGTTCCGGTGGCGACGACTCGTCGTCGGGCGGCAGCGGCGGCGACACCTCACAGGCCAAGGCCGACGAGGCGGCGGCCAAGAAGAGCTCCCAGGCCGAGATCAAGATCACACCCAAGGACGGCACGGACAACGCCTCCATCAACAACTCCGCCGCCGTCACCGTGAGCAAGGGCACGCTCACCGGCGTGACGATGACGACCACCGACGGCGCGAAGGTGGCCGGCGAGCTGTCCGCCGACAAGACCAGCTGGAAGCCCAGCACCCAGCTGGAGCGCTCCACGACCTACAAGGTCGCCGCGGAGGCCAAGGACTCCGACGGGCTCGTCGCCCACGAGAACGCCTCGTTCACGACGGTCTCCCCGGCCAACAGCTTCATAGGCAACTTCACGCCCGAGGACGGCTCGACCGTCGGCGTGGGCATGCCGGTGTCGATCAACTTCAACAAGGAGATCACCAACAAGGCGGCCGTGCAGAAGGGCATCACGGTCTCCTCCAGCAGCGGCCAGGAGGTCGTCTGCCACTGGTTCTCCACCGTCCGCATGGACTGCCGTCCCGACCAGTACTGGAAGGAGAACTCCACCGTCACGCTGAAGCTCGCGCTCGACGGTGTCGAGGGCGCCTCCGGTGTCTACGGCGTCCAGCAGAAGACGGTCACGTTCAAGATCGGCCGCAACCAGGTCTCGTACGTCGACGCCAAGACCAAGCAGATGAAGATCACGCACAACGGCGCGGTCATCAAGACCATCCCGATCTCCGCCGGTTCCCCGGAGAACAAGACGTACGAAGGCATCATGGTGATGTCCGAGAAGTTCAAGGAGACGCGCATGAACGGCGCGACCGTGGGCTTCACCGACGACGACGGCAAGGGCGAGTACGACATCAAGGACGTACCGCACGCCATCCGGCTCACCAACTCCGGCACCTTCGTGCACGGCAACTACTGGGGTGCCAAGTCCGTCTTCGGCAACGTCAACACCAGCCACGGCTGCGTGGGCCTGTCCGACACCAAGGGCGCCAACGACACCGGCACGGCGGGCTACTGGTTCTACACCAACTCCATCGTCGGTGACGTGGTGGTCGTGAAGAACACCGGCGACAAGACGGTGGCCCCGGACAACGGCCTCAACGGGTGGAACCTGAGCTGGGCGGACTGGAAGGCGGGGTCGGCGGTCTGACGGCCACTTCGACCTGAGCACAGGAGAGGCGGTCGCCCTGACGGGCGGCCGCCTCTCGGCCTGTTCAGGACTTCCGCTTCACCCGGGCCGCCACACGCGCCACCCGGCTCTTCACGGGCGCGGCGCCCGGGAGCGGGGGCGGAGGCTTGCGCGGGGGCTGGACGGCGTCCTCGTCCGGCGCGCGACCAGGTGACCTGACGTCCAGAAGGGCCCGTCCCTGCCGGTCGATGGCCTGCATCACGGTCTCCTGGAGCACGCCGAAGGCCGCGGCCCACATGAGTATCTGGGTGGACGTGTCGAGTGCGGTGAGCCCGGGGAAGAAACGGCCGCTGAGGAAGATGATGCCGACGACAGCGGTCAACGCGCCCACGGGCAGTCGCAGGAGCAGCAGGCTCGTGGCCACGTAGTAGGGGCCGGCGGTGCCCCGTACCTTGCGCAGCGCGACCGCTCCGGCGAGGGCGGCGCCGAGCATTCCCATGAACTCGATGAGCCATACACCTTCCCGGTTCGCCTTGTTCTTGCCGAACGGGCAGATGGTCGGTTCCTTGCCGAGGACGTCAGGATTCTCGGGGAAGGAGAAGTTCGTCCCGATGGCCTTTGACTGGAGGAATGCCCATATCGCGAACCCGATGGCGATCAGGGCCATCATGACGGTCGCCGCGCAGACGATGTGCATGAAGCTCCGCACCTTCGCCCACTCCGCCTCTTCGGCCTGGTAGGCCGCGTGCAGCGTGCTGACGAGCAACTGACGGTCGGGTGCTCCGATCCGCGCGTCCTGGTAGGCGAACACCGTCTCCAGCTGCTGAAGCCGCAAGTCCTGCGGATCGAGGTGCAGACGTGCCTGCACGAGCACGGTGAGCCCGCTCCAGCGCAGATCGGCCTGCGGAACGATGCGCAGGATCGCCACCTCGGCCTCGTGCGTGTTCGCCAGCGCGCCGTCGGCGTGCCCGCCCGCGAAGCGCCGGAAGGCCCGAGCCGGCCACCGCTCCTTCCCTCGCAGCGCTGCCCGCGCAGCTTGCAGGTGCCTCTCCGCGTTTTCGGCGACTACGAGATCGCCGGGATTCTGCTCGGCGACCTCGTACTTCAGTTTGGTGACCTGTCCTTGCAGGTCCGCCACGTGAGCGGACAGTCGTTTGGACCACGAGGAGCCGGGGAGTCGGTCGCGGTCAGGGATCCGGCAAGGGGTACTTGGCCATTCGGGCTCCGAGCGGTGATGGATCACCTCTCTCTCATTGAAGCTCCGCCCCGGTGTTCTCGCTCGTCGGAGCCGGGCCCGCGTCCCGCCTTGACAGGTGTGTGAGGGCTCGCCCCTGGCTTCCGTACAGCCTTCTCATGCAGCTCTTATTCGGGGCTTATGGAGTCATCACGCGCCGTACCTAGCTTGCGGCCATGTTCTTCACCTACCTGAGGCGCGAACTGCGCCGCCGCAGAAAGGCGGCCCTCGTCGTCGCCTCCGGGCTCGCGCTGGGGATCGCGCTGGTCATCGTGGTCAGTTCCGTGTCGTCCGGCATGGGAAAGGCCCAGGACAAGGTCCTCCAGTCGCTCTACGGACTGGGCACCGACATGACGGTCACCAAGGCCGCCCAGCCGCAGGCCAGTTCCTCGGACCGGCCGCGCTTCCGGTTCGACGCGCAGGACAACGGGTCCGACGCGGAGCAGAGCAGCGACCGGGTGCTGGTGCAGGGGTTCCAGACCCTGTCCGCCGCCACGGTCACCAAGGTCGACGGGCAGACCGGCGTCTCGGACGCGGTCGGCGGGCTGAGCCTCCAGGTCATCAAGATCAACGGCCAGTTCACGCGCGGCCAGTTCCAGCAGAACGGCAGCGGGGGCGGTGAAGGCGGCTTCGGCAGGAACGGCGGCGCCACCGGCCAGCCCCAGGGCGAAGTGCAGGGTGGCGGCGCCAACTTCGACGTCAACAACTACTCCGTCTTCGGCACCGACGTCACCAAGACGGCCCTCGGCCCGCTGACCTCCTCCAAGATCACCAGCGGCCGTACGTTCACGTCGACCGAGACGGACGCCAAGGTCGCCGTCGTCGACTCCGCGTACGCCAAGGAGAAGAAGCTCAAGGTCGGTTCCACCGTCACCATCAAGAGCGTCAAGTTCAAGGTGATCGGCGTCGCCACCGCGGACAGCGGGGACGCGGCCGCCAACATCTACGTCCCGCTCACCCAGGCGCAGACCCTCAGCGACTCGAAGAACAAGGTCACCACGATCTACGTCAAGGCGACCGACTCCCAGAAGATCGACTCCGTCAAGTCGGCGATCCAGAAGAACATCTCGGGTACGACGGTGACGACCTCGGCGGATCTCGCGGACACGGTGTCGGGGTCGCTGTCGACGGCCTCGTCCCTCGCGACGAATGTCGGCAAGTGGCTGTCGATCGCGGTGCTGGTGGCCGCGTTCCTGGTGGCCGGTCTGCTGACTTCTTCCGCTGTCTCGCGCCGGGTGCGGGAGTTCGGCACGCTCAAGGCGCTGGGCTGGAAGTCGGGGCGGGTGACCCGGCAGGTCGTCGGCGAGGCGATGGTCAACGGGCTGCTCGGCGGGGCGCTGGGAATCGCGCTCGGTCTCGCGGGGGCGTACGTCGTGACGGCCATCAGCCCCACCCTGCAGGCGCAGTTGGGCGGTGGCGGCGGCGGTGGTGCGGGCGGTCCCGGCGGTGGGGGCTTCGGGGGCCCCGGCCGACAGGTGGCCGCCAAGACCCTGGACGTGGCCCTGACGGCCCCGGTGAGTCTGACGACGGTCTCGATCGCGGTGGGTCTGGCGGTCGCGGGCGGTCTCATCGCGGGAGCGTTCGGCGGCTGGCGCGCGTCGCGACTGCGACCGGCGGACGCGTTGCGCCGAGTCGAGTAGCGGGCGTCGGCTGTGGCCTCCGGCCGGCCGGGGAGGGTGCCGCACGCGGCCGCCGGGCGGGGTCGCCGCGCCCACCCGAGCCGTCCCGAGCGGCGCGGCTTCCCACAGCTACGGGCGGGGGATGCCTGCCTGCCGCTGGGTGGGCGCCGTCCCGGCGGGGCCGCGGACTGCTCGTGGTGGCGTGTGGTGGGTGGAACGCCTGCTGCGGCGGGATGGCTGCCTGCGGTCGCGCGGGTTCTGCCGCACCGGGGCCGAGTGCTCGTGGTGGCGCGTGGTGGGTGGAACGCCTGTTGTGGCGGGACGGCTGTCCGTTGCCACGCGGGTTCTGCCGCACCACAGCCCCACGCCGCCGGTCCCGCATACGAGCGGCGTGACCGCGCCCACTCCAGGGGCGCGGGGAACTGCGCGACCAGCCCCCACCGACCCGCGGCCGACCACAACCCGCACCACCCCGAACCCCGCCACCCCGAACCCACCACCCCAGGAGCTCACCATGTACGAACTCAGAAGCGTCACCAAGCGCTACTCCCGAGGCAAGGACACCGTCGACGCGCTCGCCGGTGTGGACCTCACCATCGCCGACGGGGACCGCCTCGTCATCCAGGGCCCCACCGGCGGCGGCAAGTCCACCCTCCTCCAGATGCTCGGCGCACTGGACAAGCCCACGGAGGGCGAAGTCGTCCTGGACGGCACCGACTTGGCCAAGCTGTCGGAGGCCAGGCTGACCAGGGTCCGCAGCGAGAACATCGGCTTCGTCTTCCAGTCCTTCAACCTCATCCCCACCCTCACCGCCCAGGAGAACGTCGAGACCGCCCTCGTACCCCTCGGTGTGAAGGCGAAGGAGCGGCGGGAGCGGGCGGCCGAGGCCCTCACCTCCGTCGGGCTCGGGGAGCGGTTGCGGCATCTGCCCTCCGAGTTGTCCGGCGGACAGCAGCAGCGCGTCGCCATCGCCCGGGCCCTCGTCAAGGAGCCGAAGGTGCTCCTCGCCGACGAACCCACCGGCAACCTCGACGAGTCGATGCGCGACGAGATCATGGACGTACTCGAACGCATGTGGAAGGAGCTGGGGTTGACCTTCATCATGGTCACCCACGACTCCGCCATCGCGAAGAAGGCCCCCCGCCTCGCCACGATCCGCAAGGGCAGGATCACGGTGAAGGAGAACGCCGCCTCCTGAAAGAGTGAATGCGAGCAGCCGCAACTCCCCCTGAATCCGGCAGTCTTGTAACAGACATTGCTGTGGGGGAGTTGTCTATTGAGGTCGTGATCACCCCTCGGCATACTGCGAGAGCCGGGGGGCGCACGTATACGCGTGCGACTGTCCCCCCGCCCGGGTGAACGGGGAATTCACCTGGTCCTTCTGCAAGGGGGAAACTTGCGCAGACAAGTGAAAAAGGCATGCGCGGCCACGATCGCCACGGCGGCCGCGGTAGCGCTCGCGGCGGGCATGACCAGCCCGGCGTCGGCGGATGCGCAGCAGACCGCGAGTGTCTCGCAGTCGAACAAGGCGCAGCTCACGCCCAAGCACCGCATCACTCTGATCACCGGTGACCGCGTCGTCGTGGACGCCAAGGGCCGCGTTGTCGGCCTGGAGCCCGCGAAGGGCCGCGAGCACATACCGGTGCAGCTCCGCAAGGCCGACGGCCACACCTATGTGCTGCCGTCCGACGTCGTCCGCCTGGTGTCGAGCGGCAAGCTCGACCAGCGGCTGTTCGACGTCACCGAGCTCAACAAGGCCGCCACCCGCAAGTCCCAGAGCAAGGGACTGAAGGTGATCGTCGGCTACAAGGGCGCGGCGAGCGCGGCCAAGAACGACGTCCGGGACGCGGGCACCCTCCGCCACGCCCTGTCCTCCCTGAACGCCGACGCGGTGCAGACGCCGAAGGAGGACGCGCCCGAGCTGTGGGACGCGGTCACCAACGGCGACAAGACCGCCTCCGGCATCGCGCACGTCTGGCTCGACGGCGTCCGCAAGGCCAGCCTCGACAAGTCCGTGCCGCAGATCGGCGCGCCGACCGCCTGGGCCAAGGGCTTCGACGGCAAGGGCGTCAAGATCGCCGTCCTGGACACCGGTATCGACGCGACCCACCCGGACCTCAAGGACCAGGTGATCGCGGCGAAGAACTTCTCCACCTCCGCCGACGCGACCGACAAGTTCGGCCACGGCACCCACGTCGCCTCCATCGCGGCCGGTACCGGCGCGAAGTCCGGCGGCAAGTACAAGGGCGTGGCCCCCGGCGCCAAGCTGCTCAACGGCAAGGTGCTCAGCGACGACGGCTACGGCGACGACTCGCAGATCCTGGCCGGCATGGAGTGGGCCGCCGAGCAGGGTGCCAACGTCGTCAACCTGAGTCTGGGCGGCGGCGACACCCCGGAGATCGACCCGCTGGAAGCCGAGGTCAACAAGCTCTCGGAGACCAAGGGCATCCTGTTCGCCATCGCCGCCGGCAACGAGGGCGACTTCGGCGACCAGACCATCGGCTCCCCGGGCAGCGCCGCCTCCGCCCTGACCGTCGGCGCGGTCGACGACAAGGACAAGCTGGCCTCCTTCTCCAGCACCGGCCCCGGCCTCGACGGGCAGATCAAGCCCGATGTGACCGCGCCGGGTGTGGACATCACCGCGGCGGCCGCTCCCGGCAGCCTCATCGACAAGGAGGTCGGCGAGAAGCCCGCCGGCTACCTGACCATCTCCGGTACGTCGATGGCGACCCCGCATGTCGCGGGCGCGGCGGCGATCCTCAAGCAGGAGCACCCGGACTGGGGCTACGCCGAGCTGAAGGGCGCCCTCACGGGCTCCGCCAAGGGCGGCAAGTACACGCCGTTCCAGCAGGGTTCGGGCCGTATCCAGGTCGACAAGGCCATCACGCAGTCCGTGATCGCCGACCCGGTGTCGGTGAGCTTCGGCACGCAGCTGTGGCCGCACACCGACGACAAGCCGGTCACCAAGCAGGTGACGTACCGCAACCTCGGTACGAAGGACGTCACGCTGAAGCTGTCGTCGACGGCCACCAACCCGAAGGGGCAGGCCGCTCCGGCCGGCTTCTTCAAGCTGGGCGCCACCACGGTGACGGTCCCGGCGGGCGGCAAGGCCTCCGTCGACGTCATCGTCAACACCAAGCTGGGCGGCACGCTCGACGGCGCGTACTCCGCGTACGTGACGGCGACGGGCGGCGGCCAGACCGTCCGCACGGCGGCGGCGGTGCAGCGGGAGGTCGAGTCGTACGACGTCACGCTGAACGTCCTCGACCGTGACGGCAAGCCGGCCAAGACCTACAGCACGGACCTGTCCGGCATCTCCGGCCTCGCCAACGGCAAGTTCTTCTCGCCGTACGAGGAGGACGGCTCGGTCACCGTCCGCGTGCCCAAGGGCGGTTACATCCTCAACTCCACGTACTTCGTGGACCCGGAGGACACCACCAAGGGCACCGACTGGATGGTCCAGCCGAAGCTGAACGTCACGAAGAACACGACGATCACGCTGGACGCGCGCAAGGCCAAGCCGGTCGACATCACCGTGCCGGACACGGCAGCCAAGTCGACGTTCGCCGCGCCCGGCTTCCAGGTCGACACGGCCGACGGCGGTTTCGGCTACGGCTGGTTCCTGGACTCGTACGCGGGCTTCCGTACCGCGCACTTCGGCCCGCAGGTGACGGACGGTTCGCTCACCGAGCAGTTCGACGGCCACTGGAGCAAGGGCACCACCGAGCAGTACGACACCGTCGCCGGCAGCAAGGTCAAGCAGTTCGCCACCGGTTACACCAAGCACTACAAGGCGAGCGAGCTGGCCACGGTCAAGGTCGCCATGGGCGCCGCGGCCAGCGGCAAGAAGGGCTCCATCAACGCCGTGGGCTGGCTGCCCGGCTCCTTCTCCGGCTCCTCGACGGCGATCCCGCAGACCCTGCCGAGCACACGCACCCTGCACCTGTCCACCACCAGCGGCGTCAAGTGGGGCATGGACTTCGAGCAGGACAGCGGTGTCGACCCGGACGGCTTCCCGATCGCCGACGCGTACTACACGCTCGGTGCCGCGCAGTCCTTCCAGGGCGGCAAGTCCTACGCGAAGACCTTCAACACCGCCGTCTTCGGCCCGCATCTCAACGCCGACTTCGGTCTGTACCGCGACGGCAACGAGATCCTCGGCTCTCTCCCGCTGTTCGCGGACGGCAGTGGCCACGCCGGTTCCTCGGCGTTCACCTCGGTGACCACCACGCTGTACAAGAACGGCGTCAAGGTCGGCTCGAACGACGACCCGCTGTTCGGCGAGAAGACCTTCAAGGTCCCGGCCGGCCAGGCCAACTACAAGCTGACGACCTCGGTCAAGCGCAGTGTCAAGGTCGCGGCGGCCTCCACCCGGATCGACGCCAGCTGGACGTTCTCGTCGAAGAAGACGGCCGACTTCACCAAGCTGCCCGCCTCCATGGTCCGCTTCAACGCGACCACGGGTCTGGACAGCAGGGTCGAGGCCGGTAAGACGGTCAAGATCCCGTTGACCGTCGAGGGCTCCGCGAAGGGCTCCAACCTGAAGTCCCTCGCGGTGTACGTGTCGTACGACTACGGCCAGACCTGGAAGAAGGTCACGGTCTCGGGCGGCAAGATCACCGTGAAGAACCCGGCGAAGGGGAAGGCCATCTCCTTCCACGCCAAGATCGCCGACAAGAAGGGCAACAAGTCGACGATCTCGATCTACAACGCGTACTACGGGAAGTGACCTGTAGGAAGCGGTAGTCGCAGGGCCCGCCGGAAGCACACCGCTTCCGGCGGGCCTTTCGCTTGCGTCCGCCGGCCGTCCCGGGCCGCGGTTTCTCCGGACTGCGTACCGCCCGGATGCGGGTGACCCGGTCCTCCGACTGAGCCGACAGCGAACTCCGGGGTGGAGGGGGAGCTTCCGGCGGAGGTCCGTGTTTGTGTGAGGGCATGACCACAGAAACCGTCGAGTACATCCGCTACCGCATCCCGGAAGACCGCTCGGCGGAGTTCCTGTCCGCCTACACCCACGCCTCGGTCCAGCTGGCGGCGGCCCCGCAGTGCGTCGACTTCGAACTGGCGCGGTGCGAGGAGGACTTCGAGCACTTCGTCCTGCGCATCACCTGGACCTCCACCGAGGACCATCTGGAGGGCTTCCGCAAGTCCGAGCTGTTCCCGGACTTCCTCGCCGAGATCCGGCCGTACATCGAGAACATCGAGGAGATGCGCCACTACAAACCGACGACGGTCCGCGGCCGGGGCGCCGCCGTGCCCACCCTGTTCGCGTGGGCGGGCGGCGCGGAGGCCTTCGGCCGGCTGACCACGGTGTTCTACGAGAAGGTCCTGGCCGACGACCTCCTGGCCCCGGTCTTCGCGGGCCTGGCCCCCGAGCACGCCGAGCATGTCGCCCTGTGGCTCGCGGAGGTCTTCGGCGGCCCGACCGCCTACTCGGAGACCCAGGGCGGCCACGGCCACATGGTCGCCAAGCACCTCGGCCGCGACATCACCGAGCAGCAGCGCCGCCGCTGGGTGAACCTCATCCAGGACGCCGCCGACGAGGCCGGGCTGCCCACCGACGCGGAGTTCCGCTCGGCGTTCCTCGCCTACGTGGAGTGGGGCACCCGGCTCGCGGTCCACTTCTCGGGACCGGACGCCAAGCCGCCCGCGGAGCAGCCGGTGCCGCAGTGGAACTGGGGCGCGGCACCGCCGTACCAGGGCTGAGCGGGCGCCGGGTCAGGGGCGCGCGGACTCACCCGCGCGGGTGGCGTCCGCGCCCCAGCTCGCCAGCAGCCGCAGGGCGTCGGCGGACGGCGAGCCCGGCTCCGCGTGGTAGGTGATCAGGACCTGCTCGGTGCCGTCGGACAGCGGGAACGACTCGTAGTGCAGGGTCAGTTCGCCGACCAGCGGATGACGCAGGTGCTTGGCGCCGTAGCTCTTCTCCTTGACGTCGTGCATGGCCCACAGACGCCTGAACTCCTCGCTCTTCACCGAGAGCTCCCCGACGAGGGCGGCCAGACGGGGGTCGTCGGGATGGCAGCCCGCGTCCATGCGGAGGTAGCTGACCACGTCACTGGCCTTCTGGTCCCACGGCACGAACAGGTCCTGGTACTCCGGCCGCAGGAAGATCAGCCGCGCCCAGTTCCGCTCCCGCGCCGGCAGCTCCGCCCAGTCCCCGAAGACCGCCGCCGCCATCCGGTTCCAGGCGACGATGTCCGACCGGCGCCCCGTGACGTACGCCGGGACCTCGATGGAGTCCAGCAGGTGCCTGATCGCCCCGCGCACCTGCTCGGTGCGCGCGGTGGTCTTCTTCTTGTGCTCCTTCGGCTTCGCCAGATGCGTCAGGTGCGCGTGCTCGGCGTCGGTGAGCCGCAGGGCACGGGCGATCGAGTCGAGGACCTCCGCCGAGACGTTCCGCCCGTTGCCCTGCTCCAGGCGGGTGTAGTACGCCACGGAGACGCCCGCCAGCTGGGCCAGCTCCTCGCGGCGCAATCCCGGCACCCTGCGGTGCCGCCCGAAGTCCGGCAGCCCCACGTCCTCCGGCCTCAGCCGGGCCCGCCGGGTGCGCAGGAACTCGCTGAGCTCGGCACGCCGGTCCAGTGAGCGCCTTCCGGGCAGTTCCTCGGCCATCTCGTCCATACGTCAAGTATTCACGGTCGTACGCTCACCATCCTGTCCCCGTCAGTAGTAGGACCAGCGAACGTACGCAAAGCGGTGACCTGGGTGGATCGTGATGTGTGGGGCACTCTGGAGAACGTGCCCGGACGGATGGACAGAAGGCAGCCGGGCACGCACCCCCTCGCTAGGAGAAACCCCGGCATGACCACTGTCGCCGCATACGCCGCCCCCGCCGCGAAGGCTCCCCTGGAGCGCACCACCATCAAGCGCCGGGCGGTCCGTGAGCACGACGTCCTGATCGACATCAAGTTCGCCGGCATCTGCCACTCCGACATCCACCAGGCCCGTGAGGGCTGGGGCGAGGCCATCTTCCCGATGGTCCCGGGCCACGAGATCGCCGGCATCGTCTCCGAGGTCGGCCCCGGCGTCACCAAGTACAAGGTCGGCGACCGCGTCGGCGTCGGCTGCATGGTCGACTCGTGCGGTGAGTGCGAGAACTGCAAGGCCGGCATCGAGCAGCACTGCGTCCGGGGCAACGTCCCCACGTACAACGGCCTCGGCAAGGACGGCGAGCCCACCTACGGCGGCTACTCCGAGAAGGTCGTCGTCGACGAGAACTACGTCGTCCGCATTCCCGAGGGCCTGTCCCTCGACGAGGCCGCCCCGCTGCTGTGCGCCGGCATCACCACCTACTCCCCGCTGAAGAGGTGGGGCGCCGGCCCCGGCAAGAAGGTCGCCGTGATCGGCCTGGGCGGCCTCGGCCACATGGGCGTCAAGATCGCGCACGCGCTGGGTGCCGAGGTCACCGTCCTGTCGCAGTCCCTGCGCAAGAAGGACGACGGCCTGAAGCTGGGCGCCGACCACTACTACGCGACCAGCGACGAGAACACCTTCACGGAGCTGGCAGGCTCCTTCGACCTCATCCTCTCCACGGTCTCCGCGCCGCTCGACTTCGGCGCCTACCTGAGCCTCCTCAAGGCGAACGGCGCCCTCGTGAACGTCGGCGCCCCCGAGGAGCCGATCGCCCTGAACCTCTTCTCCCTCATCGGCGGCAGCAAGATTCTCGCCGGTTCGGCGATCGGCGGCATCGCCGAGACCCAGGAGATGCTGGACTTCTGCGCCGAGCACGGCATCGGCGCCGAGATCGAGCTGATCGCCGCGTCGGAGATCAACGAGGCGTACGAGCGGGTCGTCAACAGCGATGTCCGCTACCGGTTCGTGATCGACACGGCGACGATCTGACACCCGTAATTCGCAGGAAGGGCCCCGGTTCCGTACCGGGGCCCTTCGGCGCACGGCCCTCCTGGCAGGCGGTTCACCGTACGGCGCTCCGCCGACCCAGCAACCACAGCAGATACGGCCCCCCGACCAGCGAGGTCAGCGCCCCGACCGGGATCTCCAGCGGCGGCAGCAGCGTCCGCGCGACGAGATCGGCGGCCACCAGGACCAGGGCGCCGGTCAGAGCCGAGCACAGCAGCGGCAGCTGGGGCGTGCGGGTCAGCAGCCGGGCCAGCTGCGGCGAGGTCAGCGCGACGAACCCGATCGGTCCTGCGGCCCCGGTGGCGGTCGCGGCGAGCACCACCCCGAGCACGGTCAGGCCGAGCCGCACCCGGTCCACCCGTACGCCCAGCGCGGCAGCGGTGTCCGGGTCGAGCCCGAGCGGCCGCGCGGCCCTGGCCGCCCACACCAGGGCGGGCAGAGCCGGCAGGAGTACGACGCCCAGGGGCCCGGCCTGCTCCCAGCCGCGCCCGTTGAGACTCCCCGTCAGCCACAGCTTCACCTGCTCGGCGGCTTCCAGCTCGGAGTCGGCGAGATACAGCTGCACGACGGCGGACAGGGCGACCCCGATCCCGACGCCGACGAGCACGAACCGGCCGGCCTGCATACCGCGCCGCCAGGCGAGCACGTGTACGAGGGCGGCGGCGCCGAGACCTCCGGCGACGGAGACGGCCGGCATGGCGGCGGGCGAGCCGACCGTCCCCGTGGCGAGAGCGAGCACGGTGGCGGCCGCCGCCCCGTGTCCGACCCCGATCACGTCGGGACTGGCGAGCGGATTGCGGGTGACGGTCTGCACCAGCGCCCCGGCCGCCCCGAGCGCGGCCCCGACGAGGGCGCCGAGCACGATCCGGGGGACGCGCAGCTCATTGACGACGAGATCGTACGGCCCGGCTCCGGTACGGAGGGTGCGCCAGACCTCGGCGGGGGAGACGTAGGTCTGCCCGAGGCAGGCCGAGACGGCCATGACGGCGAGGAGGAGCGCGAGCAGGCCGAGGGCCACGCCGACGGAGCGACGGTGGACGAGGAAGGAGAGGCGGGGGTGCGGGCGCAGGACGGCAGCCGTCGTCCGGCGGACACGGCTCGCCGGATGCTGGTCGCGCAGGACCACGCCCCCGCGCCGACGCACATCCGTGGGCGCGCCGGCACGCCGAGCCCCCTTCACGAGACGGCCCCCCGACGCCGTACGAGAAACACCAGCACCGGCACCCCCACCAGCGCGGTCATCACTCCGGCCGGCACCTCCGCGGGGGCCCGCACCACCCGGCCCGCCACATCCGCCCCGACCAACAACGCGGCACCGAGCAACGCGGACAGCGGCAGCACCGCCCGGTGGCCGCCCGACACGAGCCGCCTGGCCAGGTGCGGCACCGCGAGCCCGACGAACGCGATGGGCCCCGACGCGGCCCCCAGCACCGGGTTTCGGTCGGCCTTCCCGGTCGTCCCGCCGGTGTCCGAGGACGAGCAGCCGGCGAGCAGCCCTCCGACGACGATCGAGGCCAGGACGGCCTGCACTGCTGCTGTACGCACGACTACTCCGGTGGTGCCGGGTTCTCGCTGATCCACTAAGGCAAGGCTTACCTTAACCGCTTGCGGAGTATGGTCGTGAGGAGGAGGCCTCCACGATGACCGTTCAGCTGAACCACACCATCGTCGCCGCACACGACAAGCACACCTCGGCCCGCTTCCTGGCCGACATCCTGGGCCTGAGCGTCAGCCCGCAGTACGGCCCCTTCGTCCCGGTCGCGATCCCCAACGGCGTGACCCTCGACTACGTGGACACGACCGACGAGATCACGCCACAGCACTACGCGTTCCTCGTCTCCGAGGACGACTTCGAAACGATCTTCGCCCGGATCCGGGAGGCGGGGCTGACGTACTGGGCGGACCCCTTCCACCACCGGCCCGGCGAGATCAACCGAAACGACGGAGGCCGGGGCGCGTACTTCGACGACCCGGGCGGCCACCGGCTGGAGATTCTGACGCGGCCGTACGGCAGTGGGCGCTGAGGTCTCTCGGGGCAGGGGGACGCGTGGGGGTGCGCCCCTCGTAGGGGGCGCACCCGCTGTCTGCTGCCCTCTGCCCTCTGCCCTCTGTCTGCTGTCCGGCTACCGGGTGCCGTTGGCTGCGAACGTCCACACGGCACGGCTGCCCGGGCCGACGGTGAGCGTCGAGTGACCGATCTGCTCCACGTGCCGGTCCTTCACAGGCCGGTTGAGCGACATCTCGACCCGCTGGAACCCGGCTTGCTCACGCGGGACGGAGTCGAACCGGATCGTGGTGCCGCCCCCCTGCGCGACGACACCACTGCCGGCCACGTTCTTGACGGCGAACCCGCCGGCCCGCAGCAGCGGCACGGTGTCGGCGAGGTCGCCCTCGGTGACCGCGATGCGGACGGAGGTCACGTCACGCATCAGGTGAGTGCCGTAGTCGTCGGACAGGACACGCTCCCGGCCGACGTCACCGGGGAAACTCGCGGGCTCGGTCTTGCCGCGGGGATCGGCGAAGTACTCCGGCCGGTACTCCATCGCCCAGGCCCCGAAGGCGTCGTACTCGGTGGCGGTGAGGATGGCGTCGAACCACGGCACGGGCACCCCGTCACCGAAGTCCCGGGTCTGGAGGAACTCGATGGGGTCGGCGACCCCCTCGCTCTTCAGGCGCTCGGTGACCGTCGCCAGGTCACCGTCCCGTTCGGTGGACAGGCCCAGCCCGGCCGAGCCGAGGGTGCCGTCCTGGCCCGCGATGTCCCCGACGCCGAACAGTTCGAGATAGGTCTCGCGGCCCATCAGGTAGCGGCCGGTCCAGGTCTGTCCGCCGGTGCCGGTCGTGGTGCGGACCTGGAAGTTGGCGAAGTCCCTCAGGTAGTCGGAGTGTTCGATGGCGTCGGCGGTCTCCCGGTCGAAGACCCCGTAGGAGTGGTTGTAGTACAGCAACTGCCGGTCGTTCGAGGACGGGTTCCCCTCGGCCTGTGCCGTCCCCACGGCACCCCCGAGCGCTCCGGTGAGGGCCAGAGCGAGTACGACGATCATCCGTAATGTCCGATGAATCAGCATGCAGGCGATCGTAGGGTGGGGAGGCGGCGGCCGCGGATCTTTTTCAACGGGGTCGAAATGCTTGACACGGCGCGTTCGGCGGGGGCGTCAATGGACTGGTTCCGGACGGGCTTCGGACGGACTCCGGTCGGGCGCGGAATCGCGGGAGGCCCTCCTCTGTTGAGGGGAATGGGCAAGGCGCGCCGGTGGTGTGCGAGCCGTGCGAGCCGAGCCGCCCCAATGACCGAGCTGAGCGATGACAGACATGGGAGGGCCGTGATGGCCGCGCAGACGCAGAGGGCCGTGCTGGCGGGCGGGTGCTTCTGGGGGATGGAGGACCTGGTCCGCCGCCTCCCGGGGGTGACGGCGACCCGGGTCGGATACACCGGTGGCGACGTGCCGAACGCGACGTACCGCAACCACGGAACGCACGCGGAGGCCATCGAGATCCTCTTCGATCCGGCGGCGACCGACTACCGCACGATCCTGGAGTTCTTCTTCCAGATCCACGACCCGAGCACCAAGAACCGCCAGGGCAACGACATCGGCCTCAGCTACCGTTCGGCGATCTACTACGTCGACGACGAGCAGAAGCGGATCGCCGAGGACACGATCGCGGACGTGGACGCCTCCGGACTCTGGCCGGGCAAGGTCGTCACCGAGGTGGAGCCGGTCGGTCCGTTCTGGGAGGCCGAGCCCGAGCATCAGGATTACCTCCAGCGTTACCCGGACGGCTACACCTGCCACTTCCCGCGCCCGGGCTGGCGTCTGCCGGCACGTGCGGAGGGCTGACGCCTGACGCCGGCCGTCTGTTGGCTGCCGTCTGCTGGCTGAAGCCTCCCTCCCCGGGCGTCACACACCTGGCGGGGGAGAAGCCGACAGCCCGGAGTTCGGAGTAGTCGGAGTGGAAGGCGTGCCACCACCGCTCGCCGGGCGGATCGCGGTGGGGCGTGCCGCTGCCGCGGGAGAGCAGGACGCGGTGGTGGGGCCAGGCCGTCATGGCCGAGCAGCCCGAGCAGTCCGAACCGTCCGGTCGGCGGCGTCGGCTGGGCGCCTTCCTCCGCCCCCGCAGGGAACGCCTCACTCCCGACGACGGCGGCTGCCCCGCACGGGCCGCCGCCGGACCCCGGGCCTGCGCCGGGAGGAACCGGCCCTGCTCGCCGGCATGAGCGCCACCTGGTACACGTACCTGGAGCAGGGCCGGACATCCGCGCATCCGAGCAGGTCCTGAACGCCCTCGCGGCGGCCCTGCGGCTCGACGCGCACGAGCGTGATCACCTGTGCCGCCTCGCGGGCCACCGACCGACGACACCCTGACCCGAGGAACCCGAGCCGCTCACCCCGGAAGCGGCAGCGGTCCCGCACCTGCTCCACCCGAACCAGGCGTGCGTCCCCTGGGTCTTCCTGGAGCCGATCGCCCGATCCGTCGTCCTCGACTGGGAATCCGAGGCCGGCGGGCTCCTCGCCCGCCCCCGCAGCCTCTCCAGCCGCCACCCCGACCACCCCCGCTGCATCCGCCTGGTCGGGGAGTTGCACGACGGCAGCCCTCAAGTACGGTCCTGGTGGCCGCAGTGCGACGTACCGGCCCGCCGCAGCGGCCGCAAACGCCTGCGCCACCCCCAGCACGGGCCGACCGACTACGCCTACACGGCCTTCCACCTGGCCGAACAGCGCGAGTAGACACTGATGGTCTACGTCAGCGACGTGTGACGCACGGGCGTCGGCGACCGGGCTGCCGCCGCGGGAACGCCCTTGTCCCGCTGAGCCGAATCGCTTGCCCACCTCCTGGCGCCATGGGCGGGGTCACCACCACTGACGCGCGTGACTGGACAGACAGGTTGTGAGCGAGGTGTCGCAGGTGAACCTCACGTATTCCTCAGGAAACGCGAGGAAGCCGTTAGCCCGTCCCCAGCACTGACATGATCGCATCGGTTGCTGGAACATGCCGAAGAACTGCAAGGGCAGCAACCCACCCTCCTCTGCACGCCGCCTCTGGAAGGACTGATATGCCGCGCTGGACCCGTGCAACAGGACTGAGCCTCCTGTGCGCTGCGATGGCCTTTCCCGCGGCCGCGTGCACAACAGATCATCCGGAAAGCAAGCAGGTTACGCAGCCGCGGCATTCCTCCTCGCCCAGCCCGGCAACGGCAAGCGCCGCGCCGAGCACCGCACAACCCTCGGTGCAGAAGCCGCCGGAGCTGGACGAGGGTGAGACTCTCGCCGGCCGCCAGGAAATGACCAACGGGAATGCCGGCATCGCCTACAGCAAGGGCGGGAAAGGCGACGCCCTCATTGTCGCGGTGAGCTGCCAGGGCGAAGGGAAGATCAAGGTTGTCGTGCGGTCCGTGCACGTCTCCTTCTCGCAGCCATGCGTCGCCGACAAGGTCAGCACCATCCAGAACCAGGTGGACCTGACAGGGGCGGACCGGGACGGCGTCGCCTCGGTCGAAGCACCTTCAGCCGTGCGTTGGTCCATGACCATCGGCCATGGCGCACCGGTACAGGAAGAGTCACCCGAGGACGGCTGAGAGGTTGTCAACGCGGCTTGATTTCCGAGGTCAAGCCGCGCTCACAAACCGCTTTCTGCCGGCGGCTCAGTCTCAGAGCAGGCTCTCGTCCCGGACGACCCAGCCCGCCCCCAGTTCCCGACGCAACTCTTCCAGAGTGCTGATTGCCCGCTGCTTGAACTGCCGGAGCTCCTCGCCGGACCACGGCGACGGATTGGGCGGACAATCCCGGTCGATCGACGACTGGTACCACTCGCTCAACCCGGCCGGCTCGGCCCTTGTCTCCGGCTTGATCGGGAGGCGTGCCAGGTCGCAGGGACAGCCGTACGGACTGGCCGGGTCCTCCGGCCACAGCGGGGTGTCCACGCCGGCCTCGAAGAAGAACCGTAGATAGTGGGTCATGCCGCACCCTCCCACAGACGGTGGGCCGTACGGGCGACTGCCTGCCGTTCGCTCCCGGCGTGCTCCGTCGGGTTGCGCAACGGTCGAAAACCGGTGGTCACCCGAGTCGGCCGAGGTCACGCTGTACGCCATGGAAGAACCGCACCGCAGGATCCGCGCGCTCCACACGGCATCCACGATCACCGTCTACCAGGCGTACTCCCCTGAGATCGGACTGCCCGCCATCCGAGACGGCCGCTTTCCCGCCGCGTGGAAGCCTGGCCGCATGACGTGGATCAAGCCCAGCTTCATGTGGATGATGTACCGCTCCGGCTGGGGCACGAAGGAGGGGCAGGAGACCGTCCTCGCCGTCGAGATCACTCGCGACGGCTTCGAGTGGGCGCTGCGCCATGCCTGCCTGGCGAGTTACGTCCGCGGACTGCACTCCGACCGCGGCGCCTGGCAGCGGGACCTCAAGCGCGCACCGGCCCGTGTCCAGTGGGATCCCGAACGGGATCTGGACCTGCGTCCCCTGCCGTACCGCTCGCTGCAGCTTGGGCTCTCGGGTGAGGCATCGTCGCGTTACGCGGACGAGTGGATCGTGTCCATCAGTGACGTGACTCCGCTCGCCAATGAGATGCACGCACTCGTCAAGGGCGGCGAACTGGACTCAGCTGCGCGACTGCTCCCCCGTGAGCAGGAGTACCCCGCCGGTGCAGAACTCTTGACTCACCTGTGCCCCTGACCGGCAATCCGATCACGACCGCCGGTACCGCCCACGGGCCACATGGCGGCAAGATCCGTGAACGCGGCTTGGTGAGCCAGGTCAAACCGCGTACGGCTTCGGCCAGGGAGGAATTCCGTCATCGACCCTGATCTCCTGGTGGCCTTGTGGAGGGAACGCCATCCGTCGGGCCCACCCGTCGCTCACACGTTTCGAACCAGGTACGCGGATCGCTGGGTGCGTTTCCACAGCCTTCCCGGCTCGAAGCGCTACCCGGAGTTCGAGGACGAGTACGCGATCGTGCTGGACCGGTACAACACGATCCTCGACGAGTTGTTCGCGGGCACGGACGTGTTTGTGGTGACCATGGACTGGTCGGACACACCGACCGGACCCGCGGGCTACCCGACACCGCGACAGATACTCCACCCCGACGGCATCCGCTGGTGGACGGAGTCGGAGCAGGACGACTCCGACCCGCAATTCCACACCCACACACGTCTGTACGCCGACCGCCGTCGGTGGAACCGAGGTTGCCTCGACGGGCTGTTGCGAGCCGTCGCGGATGAAGCGCTCGTCGAAGTCTTCGTTGCCGACACGGCACTGCAGCGCATCCACCATCCCTACGGCGGCGGAGCAGACGTCATCCTTGCCACGCCCCAGAGCGTGACTGTGTGCGCGACCAACACACAGACTGGCTTTCCAGCCACCCAACCGGCCTCTGAGCGCCGCGCCGCTCCGTCAGTACCAGCGGATGTGGCCAGCCGCGCCCTGGCCTGTGCGAGCGGCGTGGCGGAGAACGCGCAGTGGGCCGTCGACGACCAGGGCAGTGGCTTCCTCGGTCGCAGGCAGCTGGGCACGGACTTGCTCGGCGTCGAGCAGGAAGTCTCCGAACCAGCCCGGCAACCGCAGCACCGCGTCGGGACCGAGCGCATAGGCCAGAGCCGACCTTCCTCGGCATCGGGTGGGAACTGGTCCATGACGGCGTCGCGCAGAGCCTCCACGTGCTCGGGACGTGCCTCGGCACGGCGGCGACCTCACCCGCCCGACACTCCGCGACCGCCCCCTCGGCCCGAGACCGGCATCGAGAGCGGGTGTGCTCTGAAGCGCGCCCCCTCGCGGGAGACCGCACCCGCGAGCGACGGCCCCCGAAGAAATCACCGCGTCACTGCGTCAGCGTCGCCGGGCTGCCGCCGTTCGCCTCGTAGCCCGCCACTGCCAGCGCCCGGTATATCGCGAACTCCGCGGCCGGGTCGGCGGACAGGGTCCAGGGCAGGGCGCCGACGTGGCCGTCGATGTGCACGAGCTGGTTCATGGCCTCCGCCCAGCGCTCGCCGCGCACCAGGAAGAAGACCAGCAGATGGCGGACGTGGGCCAGCATCGGGTCGTCGGCGCGGGCCGAGTGCACGGCGTGCAGCGCGCCGTGCATGGCCTTGGTGACGACCTCGCTCTGGTAGAAACCGCTGACCAGATTGACCTCGGGCAGATGCTCGAAGACCGCGAACAACGGCATCGCGGCGAGCAGCGAGCCGTGCGGGGCCCGGGCGGCCGCCGCCTCCGCGAAGTCGTACGCCAGCTTCCGCGAGCCGTGCCACTTCTCGCACCAGTAGTGGAGCGCGGCCAGGTGCGCCCCCATGTGGTTCGGCGCGCGGTCCAGGATCTTCAGCCACAGCTGCTCGAACTCCGCCTGGGAATAGGCCAGTCCACGCGCGACCGAGAGCCCGACGAGGTACGGGACCGGATCGCCGGGAGCCAGCAGTGCCGCCTCGCCGCAGGCCGCCCTGGCTTCCTCCATGATGATCCGGAACTCGTCCGTGCCCGGGGTCGACGTCCGCCACGCCTGCTGCACCAGGAACTCCGCGTGCACCGCCGCGCCGCCCGCGTCCTTGGGCTGCTCGGCCCGCCACACCCGCAGCCACTGTCCGCCCGGCGCCTCGCTGACCCCGCCCGGCCGCTGCTGAAGCTCCAGCGAGGCGGCCCCGGCGAAGGCCTGCACGCGCTGCCAGCGCAGCTCGCCCTCCCGCTCAGTGCCCGCCAGGAGTTGGGCGGCGGCCTTGTAGTCCTGCGTGCGCTGCACCAGGTCCAGGACGTCCAGCAGGTCCTGGTCGGGGCCGGGCATGCGGATGTCCAGCTCCTCCTGCCGTACGAAGCCGTAGTCCGCCGGGTCCGCGGCGTCCGGGTGGCCCGCCGGGACCTGCTCGATCCCGCCCCGCCTGCGCCGCAGGAACGGAAGCAGGACGAAGCCCAGCAGGACCGCCGCCATCAGGACCCAGAGAATCTCCATGCCCCAAGAGTTCCAGACGCCGCCGACAATTGCCCAACCCGGTCCGCGCCCTGTGGAAAACTCCCCGGACCGGCGCGGACGCCCTGGGGATAACCTCCCGGACCGGCCCGAACACCTGGGGAAAACCCTGCCGTACGGCCGTCGGGAGCCCGTCGTCCGTCATCGGTCCTCCGGGCGGACTACCCTCGGAGCCCATGAGCGACAGGCACATCAGTCAGCACTTCGAGACCCTCGCGATTCACGCGGGCAACACCGCGGATCCCCTCACCGGCGCGGTGGTCCCGCCGATCTACCAGGTCTCGACCTACAAGCAGGACGGCGTGGGCGGTCTGCGCGGCGGCTACGAGTACAGCCGCAGCGCCAACCCCACACGTACCGCCCTGGAGGAGAACCTCGCCGCCCTCGAAGGCGGCCGCCGGGGCCTCGCGTTCGCGTCCGGACTGGCGGCCGAGGACTGCCTGCTGCGTACGCTGCTCAGCCCCGGCGACCACGTGGTCATCCCCAACGACGCGTACGGCGGCACGTTCCGCCTCTTCGCGAAGGTCGTCGCCCGCTGGGGCGTCGAGTGGTCGGTCGCCGACACCAGCGACCCGGCCGCCGTACGGGCCGCGATCACCCCGAAGACCAAGGCCGTGTGGGTGGAGACCCCCTCCAACCCGCTGCTCGGCATCACCGACATCGCCGCCGTCGCCCAGGTCTCCCGGGACGCGGGCGCCAAGCTCGTCGTCGACAACACCTTCGCGACGCCCTACCTCCAGCAGCCCCTGTCGCTCGGTGCCGATGTCGTGGTGCACTCCCTGACCAAGTACATGGGCGGCCACTCCGACGTCGTGGGCGGCGCGCTGGTCACCGCCGACGAGACGCTCGGCGAGGAGCTGGCGTACCACCAGAACGCGATGGGCGCGGTCGCCGGGCCCTTCGACTCCTGGCTGGTGCTGCGCGGCGCCAAGACGCTGTCGGTGCGCATGGACCGGCACAGCGAGAACGCCACGAAGATCGCCGACATGCTGACCCGGCACGCGCGCGTGACGCAGGTGCTCTACCCCGGCCTGGCGGAGCACCCCGGCCACGAGGTCGCGGCCAAGCAGATGCGGTCCTTCGGCGGCATGGTCTCCTTCCGGGTGGAGGGCGGCGAGGAGGCGGCCGTCGAGGTCTGCAACCGCGCCAGGATCTTCACGCTGGGGGAGTCCCTGGGCGGCGTCGAGTCGCTGATCGAGCACCCCGGGCGGATGACGCACGCGTCCGTGGCGGGCTCGGCCCTCGAAGTCCCCGCCGACCTCGTGCGCCTGTCCGTGGGCATCGAGAACGTCGACGACCTGCTGGAGGACCTGCAGCAGGCGCTGGCCAAGTAGCCGCCGGCCGGGAGGCCGGACCGGGTTTCACCAGCCCGTCATCGGTGGAGTCGTCGTGGACGGCGGCTCCACCCACGGGCGCGCGGTCAGCGCCCACACCACGAACGCCACGCTCGCGGCGAGCAGCAGCAGCCACATGAGCCGGCGCGCCGCGGTCCTGCGCCGCAGCATGCGCGAGCCCCGCCGCACGGAGTCCGTGTACAGATCCGCCGGTACCTGCGGTGTTCCCCGCTCCATGAGCCGCCGCACCGCGGCCTCGCGCTGGGTCCGGTTCACGTGCGCCTCCCGGAGCGACCCGTGTGTCTCATGACGCCGCCACCTTCGGTCCCATCACCACCGGTGCGGGCCCACGCGGTGGGTGCATCAGCGTGGCCGTCGCCCGGTCGCAGATCGCGCGGACGCGTTCCACCGGCAGGCCGAGCAGGGCCGCCGCCTGTTCCTCGGCCACACCCTCGTAGAGGCGCAGCACGAGGACAAGACGCTCCTGGGGGGCCAGCCGGGACAACGGGCCGGAAGGGGGCGTGCGGCCGCCGAGCAGGATGCCGTGGCGGCGCCAGGCCCCGTGGGCGAAGCGCAGGGCGACGTACTCGCGGGCCCGGTCGTAGGGATCCTCGCCGCGCAGCCGGTCCCAGCACGCGTACGTGTGGGCGAGCGCCAGGGTCAGCAGACGTCGCGCGCGCGGGTTGTCGTCCGGGGCCTCCGCCGTCAGGAGCGTCGCGGCATGCAGCAGCCGTCCGGCCGCGCCCGCGACGAACGCCTCGAACTCCCGGGCGCGACGCGTGCTCTGGGACGCCTGCCGTTGCCGCACCGCACCTCCCCGCCTGCGGATGGCCGTACGTCGGCCTCGTACGACCACGAGGACCCGGTTTCCGAGGATCCGGTCTCCGAGGACCCGATCTCATATGAGGCCCGGTGTGGCCGTCCGGTCAAGAGGCGGGGCGCCACGCGCGCGTGCGGGTACCTGAGAGGACGCTTGTCTAGGAGGACTGCGCCTCCGGTCCCGGAACGCCCTGGACCGCCATCCGGGAGGAGAGGGCGGTGTTGAAGCGCGTGAGGAGCGTGCAGAACGCCTCGCGCTCCTCCGGTGCCCAGTCGTGTGTCAGCTCGGCCATCAACTGACGCCGGGAGGAGCGCACTTCCTCCAGCCGGGACTGCCCGCGCGGGGACAGCTGGAGGACCACCGCGCGGCCGTCCTCGGGGTGCGAGGTGCGCTTGACCAGGCCGGTGTCGACGAGCGGCGCCACCTGACGGGTGACCGTCGACGAGTCGATGCCCATGCTCGCCGCGAGCGCCTTGACGCCCATCGGTCCTTCCTTGTCGAGCCGGTTGAGCAGCAGGTACGCGGCGCGGTCCATGGAGTTGCGCACCTGGCCCACTCCGCCGAGCCGGGTCTGTTCGGCACGACGGGCGAAGACCGCCACCTCGTGCTGCAGGGTGTCGAGAAGACCGGTGTCACCGACGGTCGTCATGTCCATCGACATTCCAGGTGTTGTGGGCATGGCCGGAGGCTCACTTCATGAAGGGGGAGCTGGATTGGGGGACAGAGTACGCGGCCGGGGGGCGGGCCGTACCAGCGCTGCGCAAACCCGTCTCGGACGTTGGTCACAGCGCGAACACGCGCGTGTGAACTGCGAGACTTGAGTCATGAACTACCGCAAGGCCCACCCCGTGCCGCCGGTGACGCTCGACGACGTGCGCGGCGCGCAGAAGATGCTGTCGGGCGTGGCGCGGACGACCGCGATGGAGGGCAGCCGCCATCTGAGTCAGCTGGTGGGCGCGCCGGTGCACTTCAAGTGCGAGAACCTCCAGCGGACGGGGTCGTTCAAACTCCGCGGCGCCTACGTCCGGATCGCCGGCCTGCTGCCCGAGGAGCGCGCCGCGGGTGTCGTGGCCGCGAGCGCCGGAAACCACGCGCAGGGCGTGGCGCTGGCGTCCACGCTGCTCGGCGTGCGCTCCACCGTGTTCATGCCCAAGGGCGCCCCGCTGCCCAAGATCAGCGCCACCCGGCACTACGGCGCCGAGGTGCGCCTGCACGGCCAGGTTGTCGACGAGACCCTGGCCGCCGCGCAGGAGTACGCGGCCGAGACGGGCGCGGTGTTCATCCACCCCTTCGACCACCCGGACGTCATCGCGGGCCAGGGCACGGTCGGACTGGAGATCCTGGAGCAGTGCCCGGAGGTGCGCACGGTCGTCCTCGGGATCGGCGGCGGCGGACTCGCGGCCGGGGTCGCGATCGCCGTGAAGGCGCTCAGGCCCGACGTGCGGATCGTCGGTGTGCAGGCTGCGGGCGCGGCCGCGTATCCGCCCTCGCTGGCGGCCGGGCACCCGGTGTCGATCGAGAACCCGGCGACGATGGCCGACGGCATGAAGGTGGGGCGGCCCGGGGACGTGCCGTTCGCGATCGTGGGCGAACTCGTGGACGAGGTCCGCACGGTGACCGAGGACGAGCTGTCCGCCGCGCTGCTGCTGTGTCTGGAGCGGGCCAAGCTGGTCGTCGAGCCGGCCGGGGCGAGCCCGGTCGCCGCTCTGCTGAGCGACCCGGGCGCCTTCGAGGGCCCGGTCGTCGCCGTGCTGTCCGGTGGCAACGTCGACCCGGTGCTGCTCCAGCGGGTCCTGCGGCACGGCATGTCCGCGCAGGGCCGCTACCTGGCAGTACGGCTGCGGCTGACGGACCGGCCCGGTGCCCTCGCGACGCTTCTCGGGGTGTTGTCAGTGGTCGACGCTAATGTCCTGGACGTGAGCCACGTCCGGACCGATCCACGGCTCGGGCTCGCGGAGGCGGAGGTCGAGCTGCATCTGGAGACAAAGGGTCCCGAGCACTGCGCCGAGGTCGGCCGAGCCCTGCGCGAGGCCGGCTACACGGTCATCGACTGAGGTCAGGACCCCTCCGGGAGCCAGGCATCACTCTTTGGGGCAAGTCCATTGAGAGACGCGATACATCGCGTTATGGTGTGTCTCGTGTCGCCGCTCACGCCGCCCACGGAAGAAAAGCACGGGCGCCGGAAACCGCACAAACCTAGGCTTTCCCCAGAATCCCCGACGACGTGGAGACTCATATGCCAGGCGCTATCTATGCCGAAGGCCTGGTCAAGACCTTCGGAGACGTAAAGGCACTGGACGGCGTCGACCTCGATGTCCCGGAAGGCACCGTCCTGGGCCTCCTCGGACCGAACGGCGCGGGCAAGACGACAGCTGTGCGCTGTCTGACGACCCTGCTCAAGCCGGACCGCGGCTCGGCGGTCGTCGCCGGCATCGACGTCCTCAAGGACCCCGACGCCGTGCGCCGCTCCATCGGCCTGTCCGGCCAGTTCGCGGCGGTCGACGAATACCTCACCGGCCGCGAGAACCTTCAGATGGTCGGCCAGCTCTACCAGATGAAGGCCAAGCCGGCGAAGGCGCGCGCGACCGAGCTGCTGGAGCAGTTCGACCTCGCCGACGCGGCCGACCGCCCCACCAAGACCTACTCCGGCGGAATGCGCCGCCGCCTCGACCTCGCGGCCGCCCTGGTGGTCTCACCGCCCGTGATGTTCATGGACGAGCCGACGACAGGCCTCGACCCGCGCAACCGCCAACTGCTGTGGGGGGTCATCAAACAGCTGGTCTCCGGGGGCACGACCCTGCTGCTGACCACCCAGTACCTGGAGGAGGCCGACCACCTCGCCCACGACATCGCCGTCGTCGACCAAGGCCATGTCATCGCCACGGGCACCTCCGACCAGCTCAAGGCCCGCACCGGCGGCGAGCGCGTCGAGGTCGTCGTGCACGAGCGCGAGCACATCCAGGCCGCCTCGGAGATCCTGCGCGGCTTCGGCAAGGGCGACACCACGGTCGAGGACCACATGCGCAAGCTCACCGTGCCCGTCACCGGCGGCGCCAAGCTGCTCGCCGAGGTCATCCGCGAGCTTGACACCCGGGGCATCGAGATAGACGACATCGGCCTGCGCCGCCCCACCCTCGACGACGTCTTCCTGTCCCTGACGGGACACGTGGCCGAGGTCAAGGACGAGGAGAGCGACAAGAAGGAGACCACCAAGTGAGCGCCGTCACCGACACCGCGCGGGTCGCACCGGCCGCGAACCCCGTCAGCCAGTCCTTCCGGGACTCCATGGTCGTCGCCAAGCGCACCGGGAAGGAGCAGGCGAAGTGAGCATGATGAGCGACTCCCTGGTCATTGCCCGGCGGAACTTGATTCGGATGTCCCGGATTCCCGAGATGGTCCTTTTTGGCCTGATCCAGCCGGTGATGTTCGTGGTGCTCTTCACCTACGTCTTCGGCGGCTCGATGAAGATCGGTGACACCACAGATCCGCAGGTCTACAAGAACTTCCTGATGGCGGGCATCTTCGCGCAGACGGTCACCTTCGCCACGGCGGGCGCGGGTGCCGGTATCGCAGACGACATGCACAAGGGCCTCATAGATCGGTTCCGCTCGCTGCCTATGGCGCGCGGCGCGGTGCTGACCGGTCGTACGGTCGCGGATCTCGTGCAGACGGCCCTGACGCTGCTCGTCCTCGCGGTCGTCGCACTGCTCGTGGGCTGGCGGCCTGGTTCCGTGGAGCCGACCAACTTCGGCAAGATCTTGGGCGGCTTCGCCCTGCTGCTCTTTCTGGGGTACGCCTTCACGTGGATCGGCGCCTTGATCGGCCTGACTGTGCGCACCCCGGAGGCAGCGACCTCGGGGGGACTGATCTGGCTTTTTCCGGTGACGTTCATCTCGAACGCGTTCGTGGACTCGGCGCAGATGACGCCCTGGCTGCGACACATCGCAGAGTGGAACCCCTTCAGCGCGACCGTGCAGGCATGCCGACAGCTCTTCGGCGACCCGGGCCTGTCCCATTCCGGCGCTTGGCCGATGCAGCACCCGGTCTGGGCCTCGCTGATCTACTCGGTCCTGATCATCGTCGTGTTCAGGACGCTGGCGGTCCGCAAGTACCGCTCCACCACCGCATGACAGAGCCCCCGGCGCCGCGAGGGCGCCGGGGGCCCGCCGAAGAAGGACGGACGGCCGGGGTCAGCCGTTGTAGGGCTCGGCCTTGAGGATGGTCACGGAGGCCTTCTTGCCGTTCGGCAGTTCGTACTGCGCGTTCTCGCCTACCTTGTGGCCGATCACGCCGGAGCCCAGCGGGGACTGCGGCGAGTAGGTCTCGACGTCAGCGCTCGCGTACTCGCGCGAGGCGAGCAGGAAGGTCATCGTGTCGTCCTCGTCCCCGTCGAAGGCGATCGTCACGACCATGCCGGGCGCCACGGCACCGTCCGTCGACGTCGGCGCCTCGCCGACCTTGGCCTTCTCCAGGAGCTGGGTCAGCTGGCGGATGCGGAGCTCCTGCTTGCCCTGCTCTTCCTTGGCTGCGTGGTACCCGCCGTTCTCGCGCAGGTCGCCCTCCTCGCGCGCTGCCGCGATCTTCGCGGTGACTTCCTCGCGCGCGGGACCAGACAGGTACGCCAGCTCTTCCTTGAGCTTGGTGTACGCCTCCTGGGTCAGCCAGGTGACGTCTTCGCTGGTCTGGGTCACAGGTGCTCCTCGTAGGTACTGGGAATACAAAGCATCGCCCTACCCAGAAGAATGTTCCTTCACGGATGGGCGAAACCACGAGCCTAACAATTCAGGAGCCGAAGGGGGAGGACATAAGCCATCAGAAATACGTCGACGCAGGTCAGCGGTCACGTATCGGGGTGACGTCAGTCGGCGTGACAGCCCAGCAGCTCGGCCGTGGTGCCCGGGGCCGTCGTACGGAGCGTGACGACCTTGTCGATGCGGGTGGCGTCACCGCCGAAGCGGAAGTCGGCCCGGCCCACCTCGGAGCCGTCCGCCGCCTGCGAGCGGATCGTGCAGTAGCCGGAGGTGCCGGAGTCCTTGCGGACCTCCAGATGCACCTCGACCGCCGAGTTCTTCGCGTCGAAGGCGATCACCTCGCCGCTGATCTTGTTCTGGCCGACGTAGTGGTAGGCGAAGTAACCGATCAACGCGAGCAGGAAGGCGCCGAGCACGGCGCCGGCGATCTTGAGCTTGTGGTCGGCACGCTCGTCCGAGGAGCGGCCGTACCGGCCCTCGGGCAGCTGCGTGCTCGCCGTGCTCATGATCGTCTCCTGGGAAACCAAGACCGTGGAATTAAACGTCCCCCGATTCGGTCACTATAGAAGCCGCCGTTCGCGCCCGAAGACACCGGGGGCGCCGACCTACGAGGATTGAGTCTTGACTGACCAGCTGCGACTGATGGCCGTGCACGCCCACCCCGACGACGAGTCGAGCAAGGGCGCGGCCACCATGGCGAAGTACGTGTCCGAGGGGGTGGACGTGCTGGTCGTGACCTGCACGGGAGGGGAGCGCGGCTCCATCCTCAATCCGAAGCTCCAGGGCGACAAGTACATCGAGGAGCACATCCACGAGGTACGCAAGAAGGAGATGGACGAGGCCCGCGAGATCCTCGGCGTCCGGCAGGAGTGGCTCGGCTTCGTCGACTCCGGCCTGCCCGAGGGCGACCCGCTGCCGCCGCTGCCCGAGGGTTGCTTCGCCCTGGAGGACGTCGACAAGGCGGCCGGCGAGCTGGTGAAGCAGATCCGCGCATTCCGTCCCCAGGTGATCACCACCTACGACGAGAACGGCGGCTACCCGCACCCCGACCACATCATGACCCACAAGATCTCGATGGTGGCGTTCGAGGGCGCGGCGGACACCGAGAAGTTCCCCGAGTCCGAGTTCGGCCCGGCCTACCAGCCGGTCAAGCTCTACTACAACCAGGGCTTCAACCGCCCCCGCACCGAGGCGCTGCACCACGCGCTGCTCCAGCGGGGCATGGAGTCGCCGTACGGGGACTGGCTCAAGCGCTGGGACGACTCGCCGATGCGCGACCGCACCCTGACCACGCACATTCCGTGCGCGGAGTTCTTCGAGATCCGCGACAAGGCCCTGATCGCGCACGCCACGCAGATCGACCCCGACGGCGGCTGGTTCCGCGTCCCGCTGGAGCTCCAGAAGGAGGTCTGGCCGACGGAGGAGTACGAGCTCGCGAAGTCCCTCGTCGATACCTCCCTCCCCGAGGACGACCTCTTTGCGGGCATCCGCGACAATGCCTGACATGAGCGCAAGCGCAAGCCTGGCAATGACGCACTTCGTGACCCTCGCCAAGGAGGTCGACGAGGACAAGGTCACCCCCGGCGTCCTCGGCTTCATCGTCTTCGCGGCGATGGCCCTGGCGGTGTGGGCCCTGATGAAGTCCATGAGCAAGCACATGAACAAGGTCGACTTCCAGGAGTCCCCGGACGAGACCTCCGGCAAGAACACCGCCGAGGGTCCGTCCGGCAAGGCCTCGCCGGCCAAGGGCTGAACCACGCGGCCCGGACGGGAGGGACACCCCTCCCGTCCTCGGCCGTGCCCGGTCCGGGGACAGCAGCGGACGGGGCGACTCCGTCGGCGGCGGGACCAGACGTGCCCCGGCCCGGCGTGCGGATCGCCGTGAGGTCCGGTTTCCGGGACACCGAGGCGTCGGCGTGCGGATCACTGTGAGGTCCGGCTTCCGGGGCACTGAGGCGCTGGGCCTGCGGGGTTGTCGAGGTGCTGGGCCTGCGGAGTGGCTGGGAGGTCCGGCTTGTGGGGTCATCGGGGCGCACGCGCTCCGGATCACTGTGAGGTCGGGCTTCCGGGGCACTGAGACGCCCAACCTCCGGATCACCGAGGCGCTCGTCCGGTCTCCCGGTACCTGGCCTCCGGATCACCGAGGCGCTCGTCCGGTCTCCCGGTACCCAACCTCCGGATCACCGAGGCGCTCGTCCGGTCTCCCGGTACCTGGCCTCCGGATCACCGAGGCGCTCGTCCGGTCTCCCGGTACCTGGCCTCCGGATCACCGAGGCGCTCGTCCGGTCTCCCGGTACCTGGCCTCCGGATCACCGAGGCGCTCGTCCGGTCTCCCGGTACCTGGCCTCCGGATCACCGAGGCGCTCGTCCGGTCTCCCGGTACCTGGCCTCCGGATCACCGAGGCGCTCGTCCGGTCTCCCGGTACCTGGCCTCGGGATCATTGAGGCGCCTGCCCGCTCTCTCCGGCACCTGGGGCCTCGGGATCAGTGAGGCGCCCCTCCGGTCTCCCCGGCACCTGGCCCCCGGATCACCGAGGCGTCTGCCCGCTCTCCCCGGCACTCGGCACTCGGCACCCGGCACCCGGACCACCGAGACCGCCGCGGGTGTCGGCTGCGCCCGTGCGGCTCAGCCCCGTGCCGGGGCCACCCCCACCCCCATCACCTCACGCGCATGACGGTTCGGGACCATGCCCAGTCGCCATGCCTGCCAGCCCGCGTCCAGGTTGACCCCGCGCTCCAGGAGCAGGCCGTACGCCCCCACGTAGTCGTCCAGCTTCTCGTCCCGTGCCGTGTGCTCCCGGCGGCCCAGTTCCGCCAGTTCCTCCTGGGCGACCGCGGCGCCGATCTCCACCCCGCCCGGTGCCGCGTACGGCAGCAGCGTGCAGCGCAGGAAGCGGGCCCAGTCCTCGCCCCGCTGGTCGCCGTAGGAGGCGAACAGGGCCGCCGCCTCGTCGCACAGGGCGAGGGCCTGCGGAGTACGGCCGTTGCCCGCGTCCACCACCGCCAGTTCCAGGCAGGTCCAGGCCTCACCATGGGCGACACCGATGCGCTGGAAGTCGGCGCGGGCGTCGACCAGGAGCTGGCGCGCGAAGCCCGAGTTGCGCAACGAGCCCGTCTGCGCGGCCCGTTGGTCACGGGTGACACGGGCCGAGTGGTGGCGGGCGCAGGCCAGGCCATAGACGTCCCGCATGCGGGAGAACATCGTGCGGGAGCGCTCCAGCTCACGGACCGCGAGGTCCAGGTTGCCCGTCTCCTCCAGCGCCTGGCCCAGGTAGTACACCGTCCACGCCTCACCGCGCGCGTCCTCGTTGTCGCGGTGCAGGGAGGCCGCCTGGCGCAGACCGTCCACCGCCGACGACGGGTCCCCGGCCACCAGACGGGCCCGCGCCAGCTGGGTCAGCGCCCACGCCTCGCCGCGCGCGTCGCGGGTACGGCCGTACAGGTCGAGGGCCGTTCTGAGCTCCGACTCCGCACGTGGTATGTCGCCCATGCGCAGGGACAGCTGGCCGAGCTGGAAGTGGGCCCAGGCCTCACCGTGGACGGACTCGCCGGCGTGGTGCAGGACCAGGGAGCGGGTGAGGAGGTCCAGGGACTCGGCTACGCGCCCACGGTCACGCTCGACGGCCGCCAGGGCGTGCATGGTCCAGGCGCGGTCCGTGGCCAGTTCGGGAGGCGACTGGAGGGCCAGCGCCTCCTGCAGCTTCGCCGCCGCCTCCGTCAGATGACCCTGGTGGTGCAGGGTGATGCCCAGGGAGCACAGGGCGCGCGCGGCGCCCGCGTCGTGGTGGGCCTCCATGTACAGGTCGACCACCGAGGTCAGGGTCGTGCGCGCCTTGTCCAGCTCGCCCAGCTGGCGGGCGGCGATACCGGTGCGCCACTGCACCGAACGGACCAGCAGCCCCTGGTCCACCGCCTGCGCCAACTCGCTGATCTCGCCCAGGCGGTAGAGGTCGCCGCGCAGCAGGCAGTAGTCGCACAGCGCGCCCAGGAGGTTGAGGACCGCCCCCTGGTTGACGCCGTCCGCGTGCCGCAGCGCCGCCGTGATGAAGCTGGACTCGTCGTCCAGCCAGCGCAGCGCCTCGTCGAGGGAGGTGAAGCCGTGCGGGCTGAACCGGTCCGAGCGGGTCGACATGTTGCCGTCGACCAGGCGCAGCACGTTGTCGGCGAGGTCGGCGTAGTTGACGATGAGACGCTCCTGCGCGGCCGTGCGCTCGGCCGGCTCCTCCTCGTCCAGCAACCGGGCCTGGGCGAAGGCGCGGACCACGTCGTGGACGCGGTAACGGCTGCCTCGCACGTGGTCGATCAGGCCCGCGCGGGCCAGCGCCACCAGGTGCCGGGTCGCCTCCGTCTCGTCGGTGGCCAGCAGCGCGGCGGCCGCGGCGGCACCGAGCGAGGACCGCCCGGCCAGCGCGAGCCGCCGCAGCAGCCGGCGGGCCGGCTCCGACTGGTCGGTGTAGCGGAGCCACAGAGCGCGTTCGACCGGCCCGACCGGACCGTACGCCCCCAGATCCGCGGCGAGTTGGCGCGGGGAGCGGGGGCCGAGGGACGAGCCCGCTATGCGCAGGGCCAGCGGCAGACCGCCGCACAGCTCCCTGATCCGGTCAGCGGACTGGGCGTCGTAGGGGCCGGTGGCGGACTGCGCGGCCGCCTCCAGGAGCTCCTCGGCGCCCGCCGCGTCCAGGGAGTCGACCGGGAGCTCGTGCACGTGGGCGGCGAGGTCCGACGGCAGACCGAGCGGCTCGCGCGCGGTGACCAGGACCAGGCTGTCGGAACGCTCGGGGACGAGGATACGGACCTGCTCGGGGTCCGAGGCGTCGTCCAGCACGATCGTCACCGGCAGACCGGTCAGATGCTGGTGGTACAGCTCGCTCAGCCGCTTGACCTGCTGGTCCGGGGAGGAACGCTCACGGAACAACAACTGCTCGCGCGGGGCGCCGAGCCGGTTCAGCAGATGCATCAGCGCGTCCCGGGTGGACAGCGGCGACTCCTCCGGGTTGTCGCCGCGCAGGTCCACGACGCAGGCACCCCGGAAGTAGTCCTTGAGATCGTGCGCCGCCCGGACCGCGAGTGCCGTACGGCCGCTGCCGGGCGGTCCGTGCAGCACGACCACCGTGGGCCGGGTCTCGGTGGTCGCACGCGACGCCTGAACCCACTGCCGTATCCGGCCCATCTCCGTCCGTCGGCCCGCGAACTCAGCGATCCCCTCCGGGAGTTGACCGAACGACTGCTCCAGCACACTCCTTCCCCGGGCCGCCGCGCTCTTGTCCGTCCCGCGCAGTCGCGGGCCCGCCTTCTTCGGACCGGTCGACGCGCTCAACACCCGCTGCTGGTCGAGGAAGGGCCGGATCCCCCGTACCTCCAGGGCCGTCAGCCACTGGAGCCGCAGCTGTTCCGGACCGCCGGGCTGGCCCATCGCGCCCGCCCGGTGATGCGCGGCCGGCAGATGCGAACCGGCCACCTTCACCACGGTCGCCGCGGCACCCACGACCCCCACGACCACGCCCGCACCCAGCGCGGTGCCCGCGTCGGTGCCGAGCGCCAGGTCGGCGACGGCGGCGGCCAGGGCGGCGACCGCGGCCACCAGCAGGGGAGTCCCGGACGCCTCCTTCGCATACCGCTGCCCGAAGGTCAGCTGCCCGGCCTGCGCCTCGTCCAGCGCGCGCGTGTAGGCCTCGTACTCCTCGGCGGACGTCTGCGCCATCGCGTCCAGCGATCCCCGGGCCCGCGCGAGCAGTACGGCGCCGTCGACCCGCCCGCCCGATCGCCGCACCTCCTCCTCCACGGCCCGCCCCAACAGCCGTTCGGCTTCCGCCCGATGGCTGTCCCGCATGTCAGTCCCCCTCCGGCGGCAACGGCTTTCTTGGTCAAGTGTGCTGCGGACGGGGCATCTGGGCGAGAGGGCGAGCGATCCCGGCCCTATCGAGGAGGGTTTGTCGACATCGCCGTCGGGACCGCCTGACGCCTGACCCGAGGGGTACTGCGGCAGGATGGACCCCATGCCGAACCGACTGGCCCACGAGACGTCCCCCTACCTCCTCCAGCACGCGGACAACCCGGTCGACTGGTGGCCCTGGTCGGCCGAGGCCTTCGAGGAGGCGCGGAAGACGAACAAACCCGTTCTGCTGAGCGTCGGGTATTCGAGCTGCCATTGGTGTCATGTCATGGCCCACGAGTCCTTCGAGGACCGGGCGACCGCCGACTTCCTCAACGAGCATTTCGTGAGCGTCAAGGTCGACCGCGAGGAACGCCCTGACGTGGACGCCGTCTACATGGAGGCCGTGCAGGCCGCCACCGGTCAGGGCGGCTGGCCCATGACCGTGTTCCTCACCCCGGACGCCGAGCCCTTCTACTTCGGCACCTACTTCCCGCCCTCGCCCCGCCAGGGCATGCCCTCCTTCCGGCAGGTGCTGGAGGGAGTGCGGGCCGCCTGGACCGACCGGCGGGACGAGGTCGCCGAGGTCGCCGGGAAGATCGTGCGGGATCTCGCCGGGCGGGAGATCTCCTACGGCGACTCGCAGGCGCCCGGCGAGGAGCAGCTCGCCGCGGCCCTGCTCGGGCTGACGCGGGAGTACGACGCGCAGCGCGGCGGTTTCGGCGGGGCGCCGAAGTTCCCGCCGTCGATGGTCGTGGAGTTCCTGTTGCGGCACCACGCCCGCACCGGTGCCGAGGGTGCTCTGCAGATGGCGCAGGACACCTGCGAGCGGATGGCCCGTGGCGGTATCCACGACCAGCTCGGCGGCGGCTTCGCCCGCTACTCCGTGGACCGGGACTGGATCGTGCCGCACTTCGAGAAGATGCTCTATGACAACGCCCTGCTGTGCCGCGTCTACGCCCACCTCTGGCGCGCCACCGGTTCCGACCTCGCCCGTCGGGTCGCGCTCGACACCGCTGACTTCATGGTGCGGGAACTGCGTACCGCCGAGGGCGGGTTCGCCTCCGCGCTGGATGCCGACAGCGACGACGGGACGGGCGGGCATGTCGAGGGCGCGTACTACGTGTGGACGCCGGAGCAGTTGCGTGAGGTGCTCGGGGAGCAGGATGCCGAGCTCGCCGCCCAGTACTTCGGTGTCACCGAGGAGGGCACCTTCGAGCACGGGCAGTCGGTGCTGCAACTCCCGCAGCAGGACACCGTGTTCGACGCGGAGAAGGTCGAGTCGATCAGGCGGCGGCTGCTGGACGCGCGGGCGCAGCGGCCTGCCCCCGGACGGGACGACAAGGTCGTCGCCGCGTGGAACGGGCTCGCGATCGCCGCGCTCGCCGAGACCGGTGCCTACTTCGACCGGCCCGACCTGGTGGACGCCGCACTCGGGGCCGCCGACCTTCTCGTACGGCTGCATCTGGATGAGCAGGTCCGGCTGTCCCGTACCAGCAAGGACGGTCAAGTGGGCGCCAATGCGGGGGTGCTGGAGGACTACGCCGATGTGGCCGAGGGGTTCCTCGCGCTCGCGTCGGTGACCGGGGAGGGGGTCTGGCTCGACTTCGCCGGGTTCCTGCTCGACCACGTGCTGACGCGGTTCACCGGGCCGGAGGGGGCGCTGTTCGACACCGCCGCCGACGCCGAGCGGCTGATCCGGCGGCCGCAGGACCCGACCGACAACGCGGTGCCCTCCGGGTGGACGGCGGCTGCGGGGGCGCTGTTGTCGTACGCCGCGCAGACCGGGTCCGAGCCCCATCGCGAGGGCGCGGAGAAGGCGCTCGGGGTGGTGAAGACGCTCGGGCCCCGGGTGCCGCGGTTCGTCGGGTGGGGGCTCGCGGTCGCTGAGGCGTTCCTGGACGGGCCGAAGGAGGTCGCGATCGTGGGGCCCACGCCGGCCGACGACGCCACGAAGGCGCTGCACCGGACGGCACTTCTGGGTACCGCTCCCGGTGCGGTGGTGGCGGTGGGGACCGCGGGCAGTGGCGAACTGCCGTTGCTCGCCGACCGGGTCCTCGTCGACGGCCGGCCCACGGCTTATGTCTGCCGGCACTTCACCTGTGACGCGCCTACGACCGACGTGGAGGCGCTGCGGGTGGCGTTGGGCGGTTAGCCTCCGCCAGGGCGTTCGCCACGATCGCCTCCAGCTGTTCGTGGTGTGCGCCCTTCCAGTAGGGGCGGCCGCATTCCTCGCACTGGGCGAACACGTCGTACGAGCGTTCCGTGCCGTGTTCCAGCCGGTCCGCGACCTGCTCCTTGGTGGCCTCGCGCAGCAGGCCGTTGCAGGCGGTGCAGCGGGTCCAGGGGCGTAGTTCGGGGCGGAAGCGGTCCAGGATGTCGCGGAGTTGGTCCTCGGGGCGGGTGCTGTAGACGAAGGCGCCCGCCCAGAGTTCCCGGCGGTGCAGCAGGCCCCGGTCGCGGCTGAGCAGGATCCGTTTCTCGGTCGCGGAGCGGGTGGCGAGGGCGGGGTCGCCGATGTCCGTGGACTCGTAGGCCGTGTCCACGCCGAGGAGGCGCAGTCGGCGGGCGAGGGTGCCGAGGTGGACGTCGAGGAGGAAGCGGAGCGGGGCGCCGGGGACCTGTTGGGGGCGGGCGACCGGGAGGACGTCGACGGTGTCGCCCGCAGAGGGGACGTACGACCTCGGCACCTCGCGGCCGTTGACGCGCAGTGTGCCGACCTCGGTGAGCGGGACGCCGAGGGACTCCACGACATGGCCGAGGGAGGAGGTGCCGTCGGTGGTGACCGGGGTGGCGCCGAGGCGGCGTCCCGGCGGGACGAACAGGGCCAGTTCCGGGGCGAATTCGACGTGGATCTCGGGGGCGCTCACCGGGTCAGGATGGCATGCGGGCGCGCGGTGGGCTCAGGGCTTTTTCGGGGGCAGCCCGTGTTCCAGGACGTGCAGGGCGCGGTCGGTGAGGCCGTGCAGGTCGTCCTGCATGCCGTTCTCCGCCCAGTACTGGTACATCTCGGTGAGGCCGCCGAGCAGGGACATGGTCTGGACCCGTACCTCCAGGTCGTCCGCGTCCCGGCCGGTGCGTTCCGCGATGGCGCCGGCGAGCAGGCGGCCGGTGACGGACATGCTCTCCATCATGCGGGCGCGGACCGCGGGGACCTGGATCATCAGATGGGCGCGCAGCCGGGTCACCTCGTGGTCCACCTCGGAGAACTCGAGGGCGCGGTGCAGGATGTGCCGCACGGACTCCATCCACGGTTCGTCCGCGGGCCGGGCGAGCAGTTCCTCCAGCATGACGGGGTCGTACTCGTCCGTGAGGACGATGTCCTCCTTCGTGGGGAAGTAGCGGAAGACCGTGGACGGTG
This sequence comes from Streptomyces sp. SLBN-8D4, assembly GCF_049739545.1. Taxonomy (NCBI): domain Bacteria; kingdom Bacillati; phylum Actinomycetota; class Actinomycetes; order Kitasatosporales; family Streptomycetaceae; genus Streptomyces; species Streptomyces sp. SLBN-8D4. Next base: position 3,690,895 of record NZ_JBMGQC010000001.1, on the reverse strand, counting down.
ACACCTCGGCGCGCTCGGCGATCTGCTCGACCGTGGTGGCTTCGTAGCCCTGTTCCTCGATCAGCGCGTACGTCGCGTCGCGGATCGCCGTCCGGGTCTTGATCTTCTTCCGCTCGCGAAGTCCCAGCTGGGAGAGGTCAGCGGGGGGAGTGGAGTGTACGGGCGTCATGGGTGCCATTCTCAGGCATGGGCCTCCTCGGCAGCCATGTCCGGGTCCGTGGGGGTCTCGGTCGGGCGGGGTGTGCTCGGCAGGAACGCGGCCGCGAGGAGTGCGGCGACGAGGGCCGCGATGCCGCAGACCAGCAGGACGACGCCCATGCCGTGGACGTAGGCGCTGTTCGCGGAGGCCAGCAGGTCGGCCGAGCCGGTGCGCTGGGCGACCTGGTGGGCGGCGACCACGGACTCCTGGGCGGTGTCGGCGGCCCGTGCGGGCAGTCCGGTGACGTCGAGGCGGTCCCGGAAGGTGGAGGCGAGCAGGCTGCCGAGCAGGGCGATGCCGATCGCGCCGCCGACCTGGCGCATGGTCATCAGGAGTCCGGAGCCGCTGCCGGCGCGGTCGCGGGGCAGGGCGCTGAGGCCGCCGTTCATGGCGGGGATGAGCGAGAGGCCGAAGCCGAAGCCGGTGAGGGAGAGCCACAGCGCGACGAATCCGTAGCCGGAGTCCGCGGTCGTGCGGCTGCCCAGGAGCCCGGCGAAGGCCAGGACCACCAGGCCGGCGCTGACCGTGGCGCGGGCGCCGAAGCGGGTGACGACCTTGGGGGCGAGGCGGGAGGCGACCAGCAGTCCGCCCATCATCGGCAGCAGCCGGACGCCGGTGCCGAGGGCGTCGTGGCCGAGGACGGCCTGGAGGAAGGGCGGGAGGACGAACAGCAGGCCGGAGAGGACGAAGTTCACGAGGGTCGCGGCGATGGTGTTGAAGAGGAAGCCGCGGTGGGTGAGCAGGGTCATGTCGAGCATGGGGTGCCGGACCCGGCGTTCGCGCAGCACGAGTCCGGCGATCAGGACGACGGATCCCGCGAGCATGCCCAGTACCAGCGGGTCGCCCCAGCCGCGGGCGGGTGCCTCGATGATCGCGTAGACGAGGGCGCCGAGGCCGGTGACGGTGAGTGCGGTGGAGAGGGCGTCGACCGTGGGGGAGGAGGGGTCGCGGGTCTCGGGGAGCAGGAAGACGCAGGCGGCGATGCCGATCGCGGCCATCGGGACGTTGACCAGGAAGACCGAGCCCCACCAGAAGTGGTTCAGCAGCCAGCCGCCGATGATCGGGCCGAGCGGCAGGCCGAGCGCGGAGGCGGCGGAGACGATGCCGACGGCCTTGGTGCGCTCGTCGGGAGCGAAGAGCGTGGGCAGCACGGAGAGCGCGAGCGGGGTGACGAGGGCGCCGCCGACACCCATCAGCGCGCGGGCGGCGATGACCGCGTCGACGTCGCCGGCCAGTGCGCCGACCAGGGAGCCGGCGAGGAAGACCGCGAGTCCCGCGATCAGCATCCGGCGCCGTCCGAACCGGTCGCCGAGGAGGCCCGCGGGGAGCATCAGGGCCGCGAAGACGACGACGTAGGCGTCCGCCATCCATTGCTGGGCGCCGGTGCCGGCGTCGAGGTCGGCGGCCATGGTCGGCAGGGCCACGTTGAGGATCGTCAGGTCGAAGCCGAGCGTCAGCATGCTTGCGACGAGGGCGGCCAGGGCCCACCAGCGTCGGGGGTCCGGAGTGATGGTTTCCATAAAATGAGAGTAACTCTCAAAAGCTATGGACTGTCAATCGACTTGGGCATGCAAAAAGGGCCACGGCTGGGAAGCCGTGGCCCTCGGAAGGGTGTGCAGCGGTCTACGTGTGCTGGTACGCCACCAGTGAGATGCCGACGTAGTGGACGGCGAACGCGGCCACGGTCAGGGAGTGGAACACCTCGTGGAAGCCGAACCAGCGCGGTGACGGGTTCGGTCGCTTGAGGCCGTAGATCACGCCGCCCGCGCTGTAGAGCAGGCCGCCGGTGACGACCAGGACCAGGACCGCGACCCCGCCGGCGCGCATGAAGTCGGGCAGGAAGAAGACCGCGGCCCAGCCCATCGCGATGTAGCAGGGGGTGTAGAGCCAGCGCGGGGCGCCGACCCAGAAGACCCGGAAGAGGATGCCGGCCACGGCCGCACCCCAGATGCCCCACAGCAGCCAGCGCCCCTTGCTGCCCGGCAGGAGCAGCATGGTCAGCGGCGTGTAGGTGCCCGCGATGATCAGGAAGATGTTGGCGTGGTCCAGCCGTCGCAGGACGCCGTCCATGCGGGGGCTCCAGGTGCCCCGGTGGTACAGCGCGCTGACGCCGAACAGCAGGCAGGCGGTCAGGGCGAAGATCCCGCAGGCGATCCGGCCTCTGGTGGAGTCCGCGAGGGCGGTGAGCGTCAGCCCCGCGATCAGTGCGGTCGGGAACATGCCGAGGTGGAGCCAGCCGCGCAGCTTCGGCTTGATGGGCTCGGCCAGGTCGTGGGCGTGCTGCTTGATCTGGTGGGGCAGGGACGGTGCGTTGGCGTCGGGGGCGGGCGGCGTCATGCCCGGCATCGTACCTACGGGACCGTAAGTTACGCATGAGTACTGCGCGCGGAACGGTCGAGAGTGGCCATCGTCTCACGGGAGTTGACCAGTAAAGAAACGGTTGGCTGAACGCTAAGTGCACGCAAATAAACGCGCTGTGTCCATGTAAAGCGTGGCGATCCTCACTCCGCTCACCTGTGATGCCCTCTGGACAGATGGGCGCTTCAGTCGGATGATCAAATGAGTGCGGTCGGCACCGGATGAGCGCCAAGGTCACCACCGAAAAGGCACGAGAAGCATCCGGGTCGCAGCCCCCACGGGGCCTCCAAACAAAAAATCCCTCATCTAGGAGCAATCGTGGCGCGCGACATCGCGGCTCCCCCCGTCATCCCCACCCAGCACAAGGAACTGATCTCGTGGGTGAACGAGATCGCCGAACTGACCCAGCCGGACAGCGTGGTCTGGTGTGACGGATCCGAAGCGGAGTACGAGCGCCTGTGCGAGGAGCTCGTCGCGAAGGGCACCTTCAAGAAGCTCGACCCCATCAAGCGCCCCAACTCCTACTACGCGGCCTCCGACCCGACCGACGTCGCGCGCGTCGAGGACCGCACCTTCATCTGCTCGGAGAAGGAGGAGGACGCGGGGCCGACCAACCACTGGAAGGCACCGGGGGAGATGCGGGACATCTTCGCCGGGGAGCAGGGCGTCTTCCGCGGCTCGATGAAGGGCCGGACGATGTACGTCGTCCCCTTCTGCATGGGCCCGCTCGGCTCGGATCTCTCCGCGATCGGCGTCGAGATCACCGACTCCGCGTACGTCGCGGTCTCCATGCGCACCATGACCCGCATGGGACAGCCGGTCCTCGACGAACTCGGCGACGACGGCTTCTTCGTCAAGGCCGTGCACACCCTCGGGGCGCCGCTGGAGGAGGGCCAGGAGGACGTTCCCTGGCCGTGCAACTCCACCAAGTACATCTCGCACTTCCCGGAGTCCCGCGAGATCTGGTCCTACGGCTCCGGCTACGGCGGCAACGCCCTGCTCGGCAAGAAGTGCTACGCCCTGCGCATCGCGTCGGTGATGGCCCGCGACGAGGGCTGGCTCGCCGAGCACATGCTCATCCTCAAACTCACCCCGCCGCAGGGCAAGTCCAAGTACGTCGCCGCCGCGTTCCCGTCCGCCTGCGGCAAGACCAACCTCGCCATGCTGGAGCCCACGATCTCCGGCTGGACCGTGGAGACCATCGGCGACGACATCGCCTGGATGCGGTTCGGCGAGGACGGCCGCCTCTACGCGATCAACCCCGAGGCCGGCTTCTTCGGCGTCGCGCCCGGCACCGGTGAGCACACCAACGCCAACGCGATGAAGACGCTGTGGGGCAACTCGGTCTTCACCAACGTCGCTCTCACCGACGACAACGACATCTGGTGGGAGGGCATGACGGAGGAGACCCCGGCCCACCTCACCGACTGGAAGGGCAACGACTGGACCCCGGATTCCGGGGTCCCGGCCGCCCACCCCAACGCCCGCTTCACCACCCCCGCCGAGCAGTGCCCGATCATCGCGCCCGAGTGGGAGGACCCCAAGGGCGTGCCGATCTCGGCGATCCTCTTCGGCGGCCGGCGCGCCTCGGCGGTGCCGCTGGTGACGGAGTCCTTCGACTGGAACCACGGCGTCTTCCTCGGCGCCAACGTGGCCTCCGAGAAGACCGCCGCCGCCGAGGGCAAGGTCGGCGAGCTGCGCCGTGACCCCTTCGCCATGTTGCCGTTCTGCGGCTACAACATGGGCGACTACATGGGGCACTGGGTCGACGTGGCCAAGGGCAAGGACCAGTCGAAGCTGCCGAAGATCTACTACGTCAACTGGTTCCGCAAGAACGACGAGGGCAAGTTCGTCTGGCCCGGCTTCGGCGAGAACAGCCGCGTCCTGAAGTGGATCGTGGAGCGGCTGGAGGGCAAGGCCGAGGGCGTCGAGACGCCGATCGGTGTCCTGCCGGCCAAGGACTCCCTCGACACCAAGGGCCTCGACCTGGCCGACTCCGACCTGGAGTTCCTGCTCACGGTCGACAAGGAGGTGTGGCGGGAGGAGGCGTCGCTGATTCCCGAGCACCTCAACACCTTCGGCGACCACACCCCGAAGGAGCTGTGGGACGAGTACCGGGCACTGGTGGAGCGCCTGGGCTGAGGTCCCGACAAGACGCCGCGGCCGGCTCCGATCGTGCCCTGACCAGCTGTATCGTCACGGCCGGCCGCGGTTTGAGTACGGCGAGGCCGCACACAACGGCGTGTGCGGCTGTGGGCCCGCCCGCACCTTTCCCGTCCGCCCCGACGGGAAGCCGGTGAGGGCGGGCCCTCGCCGTTCACCGCGCCGCTAACGGTCCGACCGTTCCTCCAGGTAGCGGGTGTGGGTCTCCTGCCGCCTGGCCTCCGCGTCCCTGAGGCCCGCCGCCAGGTGCTCCGCGTCCTTCTTCATCAAGCTCAGCTGCTGTTCCAGATGGAGCTCGGGGGACTCCGTGCCCGGTGTCATCCTCGTCCACCAGCGGGTCCGGGCGAAGCTGTCCACCGCCTCCGGGAGGTCCCGGCGCACGATCCGGGACAACGCGTGGACACTCTCCGGGTCGTGCGCCAGGAGCTCCGTGGACCAGCCGCGGTCCAGCAACGCCGACAGGAGTTCCGTCAGTTCACGCAGCCGGGCCGCCGCCGTGACCGACAGGTCGATGTCCGACAGGTAGGCGCGGACCTCCTCGAAGTCCGCCCGCACCTGATCCAGCTGGGCCGACGGGTCCGGCAGGTCCGGCAGCGCGGGACGCTCCGGCGGGGCGACCAGCGCGCCCGCGCCGTAGAGCCCGGCCACGACCACGGGCCAGTACGGGCCCGCCACCCCCGTGAAGGTCAGGACCAGGCCCGCCAGCCCGCACGCGCTGCCCGCGATGTTCTTGCGGGACTCCAGGTATCTACTGATAGCCACGGATCTCCTCGAAGGCGCCGTCCAGCGAGCCCCGCCGGGCGTCGAAGAGGCGGCCGCCGGTCAGGTCGGCGATGTGGGCCAGCTCCGAGCGGTCGGAGTCGCCGAAGAGGATGGTGAAGACGGGGGTGTCCCGGGCCTCCCGGCCGAGCCGGGCGTAGAAGGCGTCGAAGTCCCGCGCCTTCGCCCCGGCCGTGTTCTCGCCGTCCGTCATCAGCACGATCGACGTGAACGCGTCGCGGCCGGCGCCGAGATGGCCGTACGCCTTCTCCAGCGAGGTGTAGATCGCGGTGTCGCCGTCCGCGGAGAGCGCCGAGGTGTCCTCCCGGATGGCGGCCAGGCCGGCCCGCGGGTCCGTCGGCTCGACCACGTGGGTCCGCACGCTCTTGACCTGGGAACCGAACGGCATCAACGTGACCTCCTCGCGTTCGCGGAAGTCGCCGGTGAGGTCGGTGAGGGCCGTCTTGAGGCGGTCCAGGCGGTCGCCCTCCATCGAGCCCGAGGTGTCCAGGACGTACACGGTCCGCGACGGGCGGCGCAGTTCGTTCTCGTAGGAGTCGAGCAGGCCGTCGGCGACGGAACGGGTGCCCGGGAAGGGCAGTTCACGGCGGCGGGTGGTGTCCAGGCCGCCGGCCGGAGGTACCGAGGCGACCACCGGGCGGCGGTGGGTGTGTGCGGTGACCTGCCGCTGGATCCTCTCGGTGCGCAGGTCCTCGGTCACGCGGCGGACGTCCTCGCGGGTCCGCGCGCTCGTGGACCTGAGCGAGGTGAGCGGGTAGTCGGCGGTGATCACGCCGTCGCGCGGGCGGATCACGGTCAGGCCCGGGATGCCCATGAGGACGGACTCGTAGTTGAGCAGGGCGTCGACGTCACCGCGCCGGTCGTAGGCCGCCGCCAGCCAGCCCGAGGAACCCGAGGTCAGCTTCTGGCCCTTGAAGAACTCCTTCAGCCGGGGCGTGGCCTTCGTGACGTCCGCGTCGGTCAGCGCCGACTGGGCGCCGGAGAGGGCCGAGGCGACCGAGACCAGCGTGGAGAAGCCGGAGTTCGAGCGGGCCGGGTCGGTCATGCCGTACGTCAGCCTCCCGTCCTGGACGGCCTGTTCGACCTGGGACCAGGTGACGTCGGCGGGCCTCCAGCCGAGCGCCTTCACCGTCGCGGACCGCACCCCGATCGCGACCGGGCTCGACATGACGGGCGTCTCGGAGACCACCTTCCGCGCAGCCTCGGGGTGCAGCCGGAGGTAGTCGTTCGAGGACAGCCACAGGGCGTCGTACCGACCGTCGGTCTTCCCCTCGGCCAGCATCCGCACGGCGTCCAGCGTGCCGATGGGATTCAGCTTCACCTTGACGCCGGTGTCCTTCTCGACCTGGGCGAGGACCGGGGCCATGTCGCTCAGCTCACTGGAGGAGAGGACGCGGAGCGTGCCCGGCTCGGCGGGCCCGGGAACGCCGGGCGTCGAGAGACCGCTGATCCCGTCGTCCTGGGTCGTGCAGGCGGTGAGCAGGCCGAGCGCCGCCAGGCAGGCGGCCACCGCGCGTCGTCTCATCCCAGGCCCCCTTCCAGGGCGCCCTGCGACCGGCTGCGCTCCAAGTAGGCGCCGGCGTGCTGGAGTTCCGACGCCAGCGACTCCACGGTCGCCGCCATCGCCTCGGTCGCCTGGACCTTGTACGTGTCGATCGCGTCCAGGGTCCGGTAGATCTGCTGGAAGGCGGACCGGAGGGTCTCGGCGCCGACCGCCGGGTCGGCCGCGATGCGCTGGATCTCCCCGCTCTGGGTCGCGAGCATCTCGGCGTTGCCCCGGATGAGGTCCTCGGTCGTCCCGCGCAGGGCGTTGACCTGCTCGACGACCTTCTTCTGGTTGTCGAGCGCGGAGGCCAGCATCACGGAGATCCGCAGGGCCGACACGGTGGTCGTGGCCGCCCGGTCGACGCCCTTGATCAGCTCCTCGTTGTTGCGCCGTACGACGTCCATGGCGAGGTAGCCCTGGGCGCAGACGGCGAGCTGGGTGAGCAGGTCCTGGTGCTTCTGCCGGACCGGGAAGAGCACGTCGGCGCGGAGCGAGTCGGCCGCCCCGGGATCTCCTACGGCAACAATGTGCTGCTCGACGGCCGCGTCCAGGGCCTCGGTCAGCACGACGTACTCCTGGAGCTTGCCCATGGTCTCCCACAGGCGGACCCGCTCGGTCTGCAACGCGGCGTTGTCCCGGCGCAGTTCGTCCTGGCCGCCGCGCAGCGAGCCCACGATCCTGTTCAACGTCCCCTGCGCGGAGGCGTACTTGGCGACGTGGTCGCGCAGCCTGTTGCCGCCGGGGAGCCGGGACAGGAACTTGCGGCCCTTGGCGGCGGACAGGTCCCTCGGGTCCAGGTCCTCGACCACGCGCCGCAGTTCGACGAGCGATCCGGCGACCTGGGACTGGGCGTCCCCGCCCTTGTCCGGCAGGCTGCGCACGGTCCGCTCCAGCATCCGGTTGGACTGCGCGGCGGCGCCCCGCAGTTCGCCGGCGCCGAGCGCGGTGATCTCACCGACCTTGCCGGCGAACTCGGGCGAGCGGGCGTCGAGCGTCGCGAGTCCCTCGACGTACGCGGCGGCCTTCCTGGCCATGTCGGTCCGCACGGAGTCGTCGACGGGGACGAGCCCGCCGGCCCTCTCGCGCGGCACGGCGGCCACGGGCTCGGGCGGAGTGAGCGTGAAGGTGTCGTTGTCGTTCATGGAGTTCATGGATGTCATCGGTGCTGTCCCCCCGTCATCCCCGGGCCCGTCGCGCCAGCTCGTGCAGCACCGCGGAGGTGGGCACGGGCGCCTGGCGGACGCCGGTCAGTTCCTGCTTGAGATAGGTGGTGGCCGAGGCGAACTCGGTGGCCTCGCCCTGCGGCCGGAACCCGTGCCGGACCTCCAGCTCACGCAACCGCGGGTCGGTGGCGAGGAGTCCGGCGACGGCCTGGCCGTTCTCGGTCAGCGGTACGACCGTGTGGTCGCTGTTGACCGTGGTGTCCGGGTAGAGGACGACCAGGTCGTCGGGGTGCTGCCCGGCCGCGAGGAGCGCGGCGACCTGGGACTCGTAGACCAGGACGAGCGGATTGCCGGCCCCGCTGACGAAGTCCCGGAAGGCCGCGTCCGTGCTGGACTGCTGGGCGCCCTGCACGCTGACGAGCTTGTGCAGCAGGGGAGTTGCCCTCTTGACCTCCGTGTCGCTCGCGACGACCTTGCCGCCGTTCGCCACGTAGGAGGCGGCGGCGAGGTAGAGGGCGCCGGAGTTGGAGGTCTCCGGGTCGGTGCTGGAGAGGTAGAGGGTGCCGGTCAACTCCCCGTACTTGTCGGCTCCCTTGAGCTGCTGCCAGGTGCGGTCCTCGCGGGCCGCGTCGACATAGGCGGCCATCTTGAGGGTGCCGCGGTGTTCGGCGTCCAGCGTGGCCAGGCCGTTGCGCGCCAGGACCTCGGCGGCGTTCTTGTGGGCCACGACGACCAGGGGCGAGTAGAAGGGCCGCGGGAGGGTCCCCCGTACCCCGTGCTTCGCGGCGAGTTCGGCGGCCGGTGCCTGGCTGGACGGGAAGGCGAAGTCGTACCCGCCGAGGTCCAGTCCCTCCATGGCCCAGGACCCGGAGGTCTCGGCCTTCACGGTGTAGCCCTTGGCGGCGAGGGCCTTCACCACATCGGGATCTTCGAAAAACTCCGCCTTCTCCGATCCGATCACTCCACGCACGGTCTTCGTTGCCGTGCCCTTGTCGTCCGCTTCCCGGCCCGCTACGACGGCTGCCACCACGCCGCCGATCAGCAGGACCGCGAGGACGATCCCTGCGATTCGTCTCACGCCGGGGAGCGTGCTCCCGGAACGGTAAGTTCCTGGGCGATCCGGGTGAACGGGAGGTGTAGTACCGGTCCCGGATCAACACGGGCGCCCTGCAGGGGCGCGGGGAACTGCGCGACCAGCCACGAAGCACCCGCAGCCGCAGGACGGCACGAGGCCCTCGACACTTCGGTTCCCTGATATTCGGTCAATGTCACCCGTTCGGCGGTGTTGTGAACGGGCGCCAACAGTATCGATGTCGCTTGGGTGGCCTTTGTCCACAGAAAGGGCGGATGCATCATCATTTTTCCATGAAGGGGGAAGAAGTGCCTCGTATGTACCCATAAGGGATGAGACACGCAAGCGAATCGAAATGCACTCCGTGTGTGCTTACGGTCTGATCCCTCCCAATCGTGAGGAAGGTTCTCTTGAACCGCAGAACGATCAGAATCTCGCGCCTGCGATCAGCGACGATGGTGTCGGTGGGCGCCGTCGCCGTGGCGCTCAGCGTCGTCCCGAGCACGGTCGCTGTCGCCGACGCGATGCAGGGGTCCAGCGCCGACCGCGCCGTGCCGCACCTGCGCCCGAACAACGCCCCCACCGGCGCCATCGCCGACGCGATCCGCAGGGCCGGCTCCGACGGGCAGGCGGCATTGCATCAGGACGGCACCGACCTTCGCAGCATCCAGGGCAACGGCCACGGCTCCGAGGGCAAGCAGGGCCCGCGGGGGCCGCAGGGTCCGCATGGGGCGCAGGGTCCGCGGGGGCCGCAGGGTCCGCGTGGCCCACAGGGCGCGCAGGGCGCGCAGGGTGCTCAGGGCGCGCAGGGCGCGCAGGGTGCTCAGGGCGCGCAGGGTGCTCAGGGTGCTCAGGGCGCGCAGGGTGCTCAGGGTGCTCAGGGTGCTCAGGGCGCGCAGGGTGCTCAGGGCGCTCAGGGCTCGGTCGGCAGTTCCTACGTCAACACCGCCACCGCCCTGGGGACGGCGACCGTCAGCTGTAACGGCACCGATGTCGCCACCGGAGGCGGGGCTCTGACCTCAACGCCCCTCACCGGGAGCTACCCGCTCGGCGGCACCCCGACGACGCCTCCCAATGGATGGCAGGGCATCACCACCGCAGGCAGCCCCATCACCGCGTACGTGGTCTGCGCTGATGTGACCCCGTAACTCCCCTCTGAGCGGTGCCCCCGAGGCTTCGGCCGCGGGGGCACCGTTTCAGTGGTGGCACCTCGAACCCGACCGGCGTACCACGGGGCGGAGGCAGGCTCCGAGAACCATGGGCGCCGTGTCCCCTAGACCAGCAGCGGGCCGCCGCACCGTTCGGCGCCGCCCTTGACCGCGATGAGGTTGGCGAGCACATACGAGATGTTCTTCTCGGAGTGCCACTCGGACGGGAAGAAGGTGGCAAGGCGCGAACTCTGGAACCGCGCCTCCAGGTCGGGCACGAAGGCGCGGTAGTGGTTGTCCGTGTAGTACCAGAACGAGTTCTCGTTGTAGTAGGCGACGTGACTCGGGTCCTGGTACGCGCCCCGGCCGTCGGAGCTGGGTGTCACCGTCAGGAGCATGCCGCCCGGCGCCAGCAGCCGGTACAACTCGTTGATCAGAGGCACCTTCGCGGGCACGTGCTCGAGGAAGTTCACGGCCCGCACCAGGCCGACGGAGTCGTCGGGCAGGTCCACTTTGCCGGGCAGGGTCGCGACGATGTCGACGCCCTCCGCCCGGTACTTGTCCACGCCGACGTAGCCGGGCGGCTTGCGGCGGGCCGCGCCGAGGTCCAGCGCGACGAGTCCCCTCCGGTACGTCCAGGCGAGGGCGTTGGCCTCGATGTACTTGTCGTACAGGGCGACCGTCTCACGCTGGATGTGCGCGTTGATCTCCGGGTCGCGCTGGGTGTTCGCAGGGTGCATCCGCTGGAGGTACAGACAGCGGGGGATGTGGTGGAAGTCGCCGATGTGGTAGAGACGGCACATCAGGTCCTGATCGTCGAGGACCGTGCGAGCCGCGTCGTACCCTCCGGCCTTGTCGTAGGCGTCCTTGCGGAACGCACGCACGTGGTTGGGCGCGTACCAGATGTAGGCGACGTTGTGCGGGGTCGGAGCCATGGACCTGACTTGCAGCAGCTTGCGCCCGTCCACGCGCACGTCCTCGTAGTGCCAGCCGTGCTCCTCGTTGAAGCGACTGTCGTCGCGCTTCCCGTCCTCCGCGATCTGCGCGGTGTTGCTGTAGACGAACACGGCGTCGGGATGCGCGTCGAAGGCCTTGCCGAGTTCCGCCAGGCACGCCTTCGCCAGCAGGTCGTCGTGGTCGAGTTCCACGAGGATCTCGCCGCGCGCCAGTTCACAGGCCCTGCGTTTCGCCGCTCCGACCCCGACGATCTCGTCGGCGATCTCCACCCGGACTCTGTCGTCGGGCTGCTCCGGCCGCCACCGGGCGCCGTTGTTGAGCAGGACGATCCACTCCCAGTCCGAACAGGTCTGCGCTTGCAGGGTCGTCAGGCACTCATCGAGGAAACGGGGCCGGTGGCTGGGGGTGAAGACGGAGAACCTGGGTGTCGCGGTCGACGTCAACTGATGCTCCCTGGACGAGTGCCATGTCCATCGACGTTACGAGGCCGTGGCGACCTTGCCGCTGCTTGGCAGGAGCATGGGCCGCGCGGTCCACCCGAATGTACGCAGGGAGATCTTCTGACAAACATGGCGCCCGGTCCGCACGTCGCTACGGATGCGCGCGGACCGGGGCCGTTGAGGGAGCCGTATGACTCAGTGGAGCCGTACGGCTCAGTGGGTGGCGAGTTCGCGGGGCTCCAGGGCCGCCGCGTGGGAGTCCATCCGCTCCGCCGCCAGGATCGCCGCCGCCGTGTCCGCGCGGGACGCCGCCACGAGCAGCGCGCGCCCGGCCACCGCGTGGGCACGCCGGTGCAGGTCGGTGAGGTGCGGTTCCGCAGTGACCGAGGTCAGCGAGGCGCGGGCCGGTGTGCCGCCGCCCCGCAGCCGGGCCACCTGCTCGGCGAGCCGCTCGGCCGCGGTGTCCAGGTCGGCGGACGGGGCCAGCGCACGCAGCTCGTCCGTGACGGCGAGCAGGGCGGCGAGATGGCCCGCGAGCTGGATGTCCAGCTCTTCCTCACGGGAGCGGTGGGGGAAGTCGGAGGGGGTGTCGGCCATCGTGGAGTGGACCGACTTGGTGCGGATCGGTTCGTACATGGGATGGCCTCCTGTGCAGTCAGGAAACCATCCTAGCTTAGATTCCGTCTAAAGTTGAGCGAGCCGAGGAGATCAAGTGCCCCGGCGAGGTTTACGGCTGCCCGTACCCGTCCAGGAAGTTCCCGATCCGCCCCACCGCGTCCCGCAGGTCCCCGGTCGTCGGCAGCGTCACCACCCGGAAGTGGTCGGGCTCGGGCCAGTTGAAGCCGGAGCCCTGGACGACCATGATCTTCTCCTGGCGCAGCAGGTCCAGCACCATCCGCCGGTCGTCCTTGATCTTGAAGACCTTGGGGTCGAGCCGCGGGAAGAGGTACAGCGCCCCCTTCGGCTTCACGCAGCTCACGCCGGGGATCTGGGTCAGCAGCTCGTACGCCACGTCCCGCTGCTCGACCAGCCGCCCGCCCGGCAGCACCAGGTCCTGGATCGACTGCCGTCCGCTGAGCGCGGCGACCACCCCGTGCTGTCCCGGCATGTTCGCGCACAGGCGCATGTTGGCCAGGACGGTCAGGCCCTCGATGTAGGAGTCGGCGTGTGCGCGCGGGCCGGAGATCGACATCCAGCCCACCCGGTAGCCCGCCACCCGGTAGGCCTTGGACATGCCGTTGAAGGTGAGGGTCAGCAGGTCGGGGGCGACCGCGGCGGTCGGGGTGTGCGTGGCGCCGTCGTAGAGGATCTTGTCGTAGATCTCGTCCGAGCAGACCAGCAGGTTGTGCCGGCGGGCGATGTCCGTCAGCCCCTTGATCATGGTCTCGTCGTAGACCGCGCCCGTGGGGTTGTTGGGGTTGATGATGACGATCGCCTTGGTGCGGTCGGTGACCTTCCGCTCCACGTCCGCGAGGTCGGGCATCCAGTCCGCCTGCTCGTCGCAGCGGTAGTGCACGGCCGTACCGCCGGACAGGGACACGGCGGCCGTCCACAGCGGGTAGTCGGGGGCCGGTACGAGGACCTCGTCGCCGTCGTCGAGCAGGCCCTGCATCGCCATCACGATCAGCTCGGAGACGCCGTTGCCGATGAAGACGTGCTCGACGTCGGTCTCGATGCCGAGGGTCTGGTTGTGCATGACGACGGCCCGGCGCGCGGCGAGCAGTCCCTTGGCGTCGCCGTACCCGTGGGCCGTGGAGACGTTGCGGAGGACGTCCTCCAGGATCTCCGGCGGTGCCTCGAACCCGAAGGCGGCCGGGTTGCCCGTGTTCAGCTTGAGGATGCGGTGCCCGGCCGCTTCCAGGCGCATCGCCTCCTCGAGAACCGGGCCCCGGATCTCGTAACAGACATTGGCGAGCTTGGTCGACTGGATCACCTGCATGTCTGGGAGCTTACGGCCCGGTAACGCCTCACGGGTCGTGTTTTCCGCCACGTGAGACGCGTCGGTTTGGGTTGTTATCGCCGGTAGCTGTCCCAGGCGCCTCATCCGTCCCTAGAATCCGTCGCCATGTCGAGGCCAGTCGAATACGAGTCCGGGGCGCCGAACGTCTATCAGCCGCAGCCCGCTGCGGCCCCGGCGTACGAGGAGTTCCCGGACCCCGCGGCCGCGCACGGCTGGCAGACCGCGTACGACGCGACGGCCGAGCTTCCCCGGGTCGGGCCCGCCGGCCCGGAGTCCGGCGGCCGGGAGCCGGGCGGGCCGGATTCCGCAGGCCGCGCCGCCCGGCGCCGGGCCGCTCGCGGCGGGCGCGGTCGGCGCTCACGCCGGGTGGTCGTGGCCTTCGGAGCCGTGGGGGCCGTGGGGGCGGCGGCGCTGATCGCGGGGCTGTCCCTGTCGGGCTCCTCCTCCGAGTCCGGGCGGGACCCGGCGAGCGGTACCACCTCGGCATCCGCGGAGACGGGTGACGCCACGGACCCGGCCTCCTCCGCCCTCCCGGCGGCGCCGGGAGCGGCGGCCTCCGGCGGGTCGGCGTCCGGCGCGGACGCGTCCGGCGCGAGCCCCTCCCTGGACGCGTCCGGGGACCCGCGGACGAGCGGGAGCCCGTCGGCCCGGGCCTCCTCCGGTACCTCGCCCACCCCTTCGGCGAGCTCCGCCACGACCGGCGCCGACGGCCCGGGGAACTCCGACGGCAAGGGACGCGGACAGGGCAGTACGAAAAAGCCCAAGTAGCCCTGCGACTGGGTAAGTTGATCTCGTCGAACGGGCAGCGGGGGGTGCGCGCTGTCCCGGATGTGGAGGTGTCGCCCGTCGAGAGGCGCGGGCTCGGCACAGCTTCTTGCCCAAGCGACCACCCTTCTTCACAATGTTCATGACAAACTCACGGGCGGCCGGAAGATTTCCGGCCGCCCAAGTCGCAAGAGGGGACCCCCACATGAGAAAGCCTCTCGTCGCCGCGCTCAGCGCCCTGGCCCTGGCCGGGATAGGCGCGGCACCCGCGGTGGCCGCCGAGCCCACCGCATCGAGTGTCGGCAAGAGCGTCGACACGGACACCCCCGTCTCCGTGGTCCACGACGTGGTCACGTCCGCCACCGCGGCCCTGTCGCAGGTCACGTCACCGTCGCCGGGGCTCAAGGCCGTGACCCTCGCCGGGACCGTCTCGCTCAGCAACTGTTCCGGTTCGGTCATCCGGTTCCCGAACTCCCTGGA
Organism: Streptomyces sp. SLBN-8D4; assembly: GCF_049739545.1. Classification (NCBI taxonomy): domain Bacteria; kingdom Bacillati; phylum Actinomycetota; class Actinomycetes; order Kitasatosporales; family Streptomycetaceae; genus Streptomyces; species Streptomyces sp. SLBN-8D4. The sequence continues at coordinate 3,675,864 of NZ_JBMGQC010000001.1, read as the reverse complement.
CACCGACCCGGCGCTGGTGCTCAGCAACGGGCACTGCCTCACCACCGGCTTCCCCGAGCCGGGCGAGGTGCTCACCAACCAGGCGTCCAGCCGCACCTTCGGGCTGCTCAACTCCTCCGGCACCCGGGTCGCGACCCTGCGCGCCAGCAAGCTCGCCTACGGGACGATGACCGACACGGACGTGTCGATCTACCAGCTCACCAGCACGTACGCGTCGATCAAGAGCTCGTACGGCATCTCCGCGCTCACCGTGCAGGACACGCACCCGACCGCAGGGACCGCCATCACGGTGGCCTCCGGCTACTGGAAGCGGCTCTACAGCTGCAACATCGACGGGTTCGTGTACCGCCTGAAGGAGGGCGACTGGACCTGGAAGGACTCGGTCCGCTACACCTCCGCCTGCCAGACCATCGGCGGCACCTCGGGCTCGCCCGTCATCGACCAGTCCACCGGCAAGGTCGTCGCCGTCAACAACACCGGCAACGAGGACGGCGAGCGCTGCACGGAGAACAACCCGTGCGAGGTCGACGCGAACGGCAACGTCACCGTCCGCGAGGGCATCAACTACGCCGAGGAGATCTACAACATCCCGGCCTGCTTCACGACCGGCAACCAGCTCAACCTGAACGCGAGCACCTGCACCCTGCCCAAGCCGTAACGGCCGACCCGTAAGGCGCGAGGCGTTCCGTCACATGGGACTGCGACGGACCGCCCGCCCCGCCAGGACGTCCGTGCGCCGGCCGTCCTCGATCACGAACCTGCCGTCGACCAGGACGTGCGGGATGCCGGTCGGCAGCCTGCGCGGGTCGTCGAAGGTCGACCCCGGGGCCACCGTCCGCGGGTCGAAGAGGACCAGGTCCGCGCGGTATCCCTCCCTGACCAGGCCGCGGTCCGGCAGCCGCAGCCGGGACGCCGGGCGCGAGGTGAGGTGCGCGACGCACTCCTCCAGGGACAGGACGCCCAACTCCCGTACATACGTGCCGAGATAGCGCGGGAACGTGCCGTACGCCCGCGGATGCGGCTTGGCTCCCTGCAGGATGCCGTCGGAGCCCCCGGTGTGCACCGGGTGCCGCATGATCGTGCGGACGTTCTCCTCGTGGCCGACGTGCTGCAGGATCGACGGGGCCAGCCGGTCGGCGAGCAGGAGCCCGCGGGCCGTCGTCCAGGGGCTCTCGCCGCGCAGCCGGGCCGACTCCGCGACCGTCCGGCCGACGAAGTCCGCGAGGGCCGCGTCGCCGACACCCGAGATCTCGACGGTGTCCCACTCGACGGGCACGCCGTGGCAGCCGTCCGCCCCGACGGCCTCCATGTGGTGCCGGATCCGCTCGGCCGTGTCGTCGTCCGCCAGCCGCTTCAGGACCGCCTCGGGGCCGCCCTCGCCCGCCCAGCTCGGCAGCAGCGCCGCGAGGGTCGTCGCGCCGGGCGTGTAGGGGTAGGTGTCCAGGCTGATGTCGGCGCCCGACGCCAGCGCCTCGTCCAGGAGGGCGAGCAGCTCGGGCGCCCGGCCCTTGTTCACGCCGAAGTTCATGGTGGCGTGGGCGAGATGGAGGGCGCAGCCGGCCTCCCGGGCCAGGGTGACCATCTCCTCGTACGCCTGCAACGCGCCCGCCCCGTACGAGCGGTGGTGGGGGCAGTAGTAGCCGCCGTACTCGGCCACCACCCGGCACAGCTCGGTGAGTTCGGCGTCCGGGGCGTACATGCCGGGGGTGTAGGTCAGGCCCGAGGACATGCCGAGCGCGCCCTGTTCCATGCCCTCCGCGACCAGCCGGCGCATACGGCCCAGCTCCTGTGGAGTCGCCTCGCGGTCCTCCCAGCCGACGACGAGCGCGCGGAGCGTGCCCTGGGGGATCAGATAGGCCGCGTTGACGGCGATCCCGCGGTCGAGGCGGTCCAGGTACTCGCCCACCGACCGCCAGTCGAAGTCGATGTCGTCGCCGTAGCCGTTCCAGCCGGTGACGGCGCGGCGGACCTCCTCCAGAGTGCGGTCGTCGACCGGCGCGTACGACAGCCCGTCCTGGCCCAGCACTTCGAGTGTGACCCCCTGCGCGGCCTTGGCGCTGTGGTCGGGGTCGCGCAGCAGGGCCAGGTCGCTGTGCGCGTGCATGTCGATGAAGCCGGGGGCCAGGACGAGCCCCTCGGCGTCCAGCTCCCGCCGCGCCTTGGGCCGTTGGCACCCGGCCTCGGCGGCCTCCTTGACGATCGAGACGATCCGGCCGCCGTCGACGACCACGTCGGCGCGGTACGAGAAGCCGCCGCTGCCGTCGACGACGTCCGCGTCCCTGATGACGAGCTCTTCCATCGCCGGAGTCCCTTCGCGTCTCGGATCGCGTCTCAGAAGAACGTGCGGATGTATTCGACGACCGTGCCGTCGGCCTCCGCCACCGGGATCAGCTGCCACTTGTCGAAGGACGTGCACGGGTGGGAGAGGCCGAGGCCCAGCCAGTCGCCGACCTCCAGGTCGGCCTCGGGGGCCGTGGCCAGCCAGGCGTGCTGGTCGGAGAGGGCGGTCACCTCGACGCCGCCGGCCGGGCGCTCGACGCCGTCCCGGCGGACCACCTGTGCGAAGGGGAGGTCGAGGTCGTGGGCCGCGTCCCGCTTGCCCGCGTTGGCGAAGGCCTGTTCGGGGGAGGGGCGGGAGACGATCTGCGCCCACAGGCGGAACGCCGGCTCCAGGGCGCCCTCCTCGGGGATCCGGTTGAAGGGGGTCACCTTGCGGTAGTGGCCGTCGTCGTGCGAGACGTAGGCGCCGGAGCGGAGCAACTTCAGGACGGGGCGCGAGAGTTCGGGGATCTCCGCGAAGACGTCGGCGACCGCGTCGAACCAGGCGCTGCCGCCCGCGCTGACCACGATCTCGTCGAGCCCTTCCGCGGCGAAGCGTCCCGCCTTGTCGAAGTCGACGGCCAGGGCGGCGAGTCGGCGCAGCCAGGCGTGCACCCGCTCCGGGTCCGCCCCGGGAACCTCGCCCTCGTACCCGGCGACGCCGACGAGCCGCAGCGTCCCGGTGGCCGCGACCGCGTCGGCGACCGCCGCGCACTCCGCCTCCGTACGGACACCGGTGCGGGCGCCCTCCCCTGCGGCCAGCTCGACGACGACGTCCAGGGGGCGGGCGGTCCCCCGCAGGGCCGCGTCCATCAGCTCGACCGCGCGCACGGAGTCGACGTAACAGACGAAGCGGAAGCTCGCGTCGCTCGCCAGCTCGCCGGCGACCCACCTCAGGGCCGCCGGGTCCACCAGTTCGTTCGCGAGGAAGACCCGCTGGACGCCGTACGCCCGCGCGACGCGCACCTGGTGCGGGACGGCCAGGGTGATGCCCCAGGCGCCGCGCTCGATCTGGCGGCGGAAGAGCTGGGGGGCCATGGTCGTCTTGCCGTGCGGCGCGAAGGCGAGGCCGTGGCGGGCCGCGTACGTCTCCATGAGCGCGAGGTTGTGCTCCAGGCGCTCGGCGGAGAGGGCGAGCACGGGGGTCGTGAAGCCGTCGGTGAAGAGGTTGCGGCGCTGAGCGGTCAGCTCGGCGACGGTCATGCCGTCCGCGTCCGGTGGCAGGCCCTTGAAGCGGTGGTCGACACGGTCCTCCGCGAGGCGGGCGAGCGCTTCGGTGCCGGACACAAGGGCCTCCCTGAAGGTGCGTTGCAGTGTGTGCAACGTCCATTGCGTATATCGCTGACTGCTGTCTAACATCCACGCCAACGCCGGGTCAATGAAGGAGCTACGACCATCGTGAAGCCCCCCGACGCCGTGGACGTCGTCGCGCTCGGCGAGTCCATGGTCACGTTCCTGCCCACTCGGCCCGGCCGACTCGCCGACGTGCCCTCTTTCGACCGGGCGATCGGCGGGGCGGAGTCGAACGTGGCGTGCGGGCTGGCCGCCGCCGGCTTCGCGGTGCGGTGGGTCAGCCGGGTCGGGGCCGACGGGTTCGGGGATCACCTGGTCGAGACGGTCGGGGGGTACGGGGTCGATGTCTCCTCCGTCGGTCGTGATCCTGCGCGGCCCACGGGGGTGTACTTCCGTACGGCGGGGGACCGGGCCACGGACGCGCATGAGGTGGCGTACTACCGGGCGGGGTCGGCGGCTTCGGCGATGTCGGTGGAGAACGTGGACCTCTCGGCGGCACGGGCGGGGCGGGTGCTGCACCTCTCGGGGATCACGGCCGCCTTGTCGGACACGTGTCTGTCGTTGCTGCGTGAGCTCACGGCTCCCGGTCCTGAGCGTCCCCTTGTCTCCTTCGACGTCAATCACCGGGCCGGGTTGTGGCGTGACGCGGACGGTCCGCGGGTGCTGCTGGAGCTGGCCCGGCGGGCCGACATCGTGTTCGTGGGGGAGGACGAGGCGGAGGAGGTCTGGGGGGTCGTGGGCGGTCCGGCGGCTGTTCGTGCGGTGTTGCCCGAGCCTTCGGTGCTGGTGGTGAAGCAAGGAGGGAAGGGGGCTACCGCATTCGTTTCGGCTGCGGCTGAGCGGGGGCTGGTCGCGCCCCGCGGCGGAGCCGCATATCGACACGGCCCCGCGCCCCTGGGCAGGTCCCAGTCGACGTCGAGCATTTTCGTCCCCGCCCTCGCCGTCGACGTCGTGGCCACCACCGGCGCCGGTGACGCCTTCGCCGCGGGGTTCCTCTCCGCGACCCTGCGCGAACTCCCCCTCCGGGACCGCCTCCGCCACGGCCACCTCTGGGCCGCCGCCGCCCTCACCGCCCCCGGCGACCTCGCCGCGCCCCCCGCACGCGCACACGCCGACCGCCTCGTCGCCGTCGGGGACGACACCTGGGGGACACTTCGACTCGGCCCCGGCTGGACCCAAGCCGACCCGGCCCCGGAGGAGGTACGCACCCCATGAGCCAGACCGTCGACCGAGCACTGAGCATCCTGCCGCTGCTCGCCGAGGGCCCCGCCGACCTCGGGCAGGTCGCCGAGCGCCTCGGCGTCCACAAGTCCACCGCGCTGCGACTCCTCCGCACGCTCCACGAACACGGCATGGTCTACCGGCAGTCCGACCAGCGCTACCGCCTCGGCGCCCGCCTCATCGCGCTCGCCCAGGAGGCGATGGAGAACCTCGACATCCGCGAGATCGCCCACCCCCACCTCGTACGGCTGAACGAGCAGTGCGGTCACACCGTCCACCTCGCCGTGTACGAGGAGGACGAGGTGCTCTACATCGACAAGGTCGAGAGCCGCTACCCCGTGCGGATGTACTCGCGGATCGGCAAACCGGTGGCCATCACCGTCGCCGCGGTCGCCAAGCTGCTGCTCGCGGACCTTCCCGAGGCCGAGCGGCAGGCCCTCGCGGACAAGCTCGAATACCCCCTGTACACGGCCCGTTCGACCCCCAACGCCCCCGCGTTCCTGAAGGAGTTGGAGCGGGTGCGCGAACAGGGCTGGGCCACCGACCTCGGTGGCCACGAGGAGTCCATCAACTGCGTCGCGGCCCCCGTCCGCGGCGCCGACGGCAGGGTCGTCGCCGCGATGTCGGTCTCCGCGCCCAACGTCGTCGTCACCGCCGAGGAACTCCTCGCCCTCCTCCCACAGGTCCGCCGTACGGCCGATGCCATCAGCGGCGAGTACTCCGGCAGAACACCAGCAAAGGACCCCGTATGACGGACAAGATCGCACTCACTCCCAAGACGCACACCACCCCGCCCGCGAAGTTCTCCCACGGGGTCAGGAAGGGCAACATCCTCCAGGTGGCCGGGCAGGTCGGCTTCCTGCCGGCCGAGGACGGCAAGGCGCCCACGCCCGCCGGTCCCACCCTGCGCGAGCAGACGCTCCAGACCCTCGCCAACGTCAAGGCGATCCTGGAGGAGGGCGGCGCCTCCTGGGACGACGTGATGATGATCCGCGTCTATCTGACGGACGTGGACCACTTCGCCGAGATGAACTCGATCTACAACACCTACTTCGAGGAGCAGGGCCTCACCGCCCCGCCCGCCGCCCGGACCACCGTCTACGTCGGCCTTCCCGCCGGGCTCCTCATCGAGATCGACGCGCTCGCCGTCCTCGGCTGACGCTCCCTCACCTCCCGCGACTCCCGCAACTCCCGCACGTCCTGCACGGCACGGCACCCCACGGGGCGCCGTGCCGCGATCCCCCCTGCCCGAAAGCTCCATGCACTTACGCAGAGGACCCCCCTTCATGTCCCTACCGCTCGCCGCGACCACCGAGACACCCCCGCACACCGGTGGCCTGCTCCTCCTCATCGACGGCACCGCGGGCCTCCTCACGGTCGCCGCCCTCGGTATCGCCCTGCTGCTCTTCCTGATCATCAAGGTGAGACTCCAGCCCTTCGTCGCCCTGCTCGGCGTCTCCATAGCCGTCGGCCTGCTCGCGGGTCTCTCGGTCACCGAACTCTTCGGCACCGTCCAGCGGTCGGACGCGGTGTCCACCATCGAGTCCGGGATGGGCGGCATCCTCGGCCATGTCGCGATCATCATCGGCCTGGGCACCATGCTCGGGGCGATCCTCGAAGTCAGCGGCGGGGCGGAGGTGTTGGCGTCCCGGCTGCTGAATCTCTTCGGGGAGAAGCGGGCGCCCCTCGCCATGGGCCTCACCGGTCTCATCTTCGGCATCCCGGTCTTCTTCGACGTCGGCATCTTCGTGCTCGCGCCGATCGTGTACGCGGCGGCGAAGCGCAGCGGCAAGTCGATCCTGCTCTACTGCCTGCCGCTGCTGGCGGGCCTGTCGATGACCCACGCCTTCCTGCCCCCGCACCCCGGCCCGGTCGCGGCCGCCGGACTGCTGCATGTGGACCTCGGCTGGGTGATCCTGATGGGCGTCGTCTGCGGCATCCCGGCGGTGCTGGCCGCGTGGGTCTACTCCGCGTGGGTCGGCCGCCGCATCTTCGTCGCCGTGCCGCAGGACATGGTGGAGGCGGCCGCGGAGGCCAGGCTCGCCGTCATCGAGGAGCAGCGGTCCCAGGGGGTCGAGCCGCGTGAGGACCCCGTCCCCCTCGGCACGGTCCTCGGCATCATCGGTACGCCCCTGGTCCTGATCCTCGCCGCCACGTTCTCCTCGATCGCGTTCGACCCCTCCACGGGCCGCTCGGTGATCGAGTTCTTCGGCAGCCCCTTCGTGGCGCTGACGATCGCCCTGCTCCTCGCGTACTACCTGCTCGGCATCCGCCGCGGCTGGTCCCGCAGGTCCCTGGAGCGGGTGTCGACCGCGTCCCTCAAGCCCGTCGGCAACATCCTGCTCGTGGTCGGCGCGGGCGGCGTCTTCGGCGCGGTCCTCAAGGCCAGCGGGGTCGCCCAGGCGCTCTCGGACACCTTCAACGACGTCGGCCTGCCGGTGCTCGTGCTGTCGTACCTGATCTCGGTGGTCCTGCGGGTGGCCCAGGGCTCGGCGACCGTCGCGATCGTCACCACGGCGGGCATCGTGGCGCCCCTGCTCTCGGAGGGCCACCACTCCCAGGCCTTCGTCGCCCTCGTCATCATGGCCATCTCGGCCGGCTCCATCTTCGCCTCCCACGTCAACGACGGGGGCTTCTGGATGGTGGCCAAGTACTTCGGCATCAGCGAACGGGACACCCTCAGGACGTGGACCGTGCTGGAGTCGGTGCTGTCGGTGGCGGGCTTCGTGATGGCCGCGGTGCTGAGCCTGTTCGTGTAGACGGTCCCGGAGTCCGCCGCCGCGGGCCGTCGTGGCGGACTCCGGCCTCGCCCCACGTCAGCGGCGGAGTGCGTGGGGCCGGCGGGGCCGCGGGTGTCCGTGGTGGTGCGGTGGCCCCATGTAGGCGTCCGGTAACGATGTTGGGGCCGGGTGTGCCGGGCACAGGATCGTCGACCATACTGCCCGCTGTGGAGCAGCGCATAGGTTCGAGCAGCAAGCCCCTGGAAGGCGCCGGGTTCGACCCGGCCTTCGTCCCCGGGCTCACCGCACCCGTGTCCGGCGAGACGGAGGACACCGAGCCGGCGGACGCCGTCGAGGCCGCCGGCACCGACGAGCCCACGGCCACGGAGGCGGCCTCCGAGGAGGCCGAGGAGACCGCCGGGGAGGAAACCCCCGACGGTCCCGTCTTCGAGGCCGCCGACCGGCGCGCGAAGATCGTCGCCGACCACCGGGGCGTCCGCCTCTCCCTCGACGACCAGGCCTGCGAGTTCCGCTGGGACGAGATCGGCGCGGTCGAGACGGAGTCCCCGCGCTTCGGCAAGCGGTTCACCATCACGGTGCACACGCCCGACCGCCGCTGGTACCCGATCGAGATCGAGGCGGCGTCACGATCCGACTTCGCCACGTGGGACGAGCAGTTGGACGCGGTCATGGACGAGTACTTCGAAGAGGAGCCGGCGGAAACCGACTAGGGGCGCGGGGCCGTAGTCGGCCTAGCAGTACTGCGCCTGCTTCCCGATGGACCGGTACATGCAGTCCGAGTTCTCCAGCAGTTGCAGCACCGCGTCCCGGTTGCGCGAGGTCTCCCGCTCGATCACCTCGTCGGGCGGGTAGAACCCACCGCCGGAACTCGACGTCGGGTACATCTCGAAGGTGTACGAGAAGATCTTGTGCGTGCCCCAGAGATAGTCGTCGATCGAGCCGTCGGTGATGTACAGGTCGCTCGCCTGCTCCGCGGTGTACCCGTTGCTCGCGGCCATCTTCTGCCCGACCGCCTTGAACACGGCGTTGTCGTCCGCCGTCATCCCGGTCGCCGTGTCGGAGTACGTGTACCCGTAGGGCCACAGCACCAGTTCGCTGTACGTGTGGAAGTCGATGTTCGTCTTGATCTGCTGGACCCCGCCGACGACCCGGCTGCGCACGAAGTTGGCGACCACCTTGACCTCGGGTGCCGACTCGGCCGCCGTACCCCGGTAGGTCTCGGAGGACGTCGAGCCGGAGGAACCGCCGCAGCAGCCCCAGCGGTAGGCCCAGTTGCGGTTGAGGTCCGTACCGACCGCCGACGAACCGGAGTTGGGCTGCCGGTTCTTGCGCCACGAGCGGTAGGAACCGGTGGCGATGTCGTACTCGCCGCCGTCCGGGTTGAGGTCGGGGATGATCCAGATCTCACGGCTGTTGACCATGTTCGTGATCCGGGAGTCGGAGCCGTAGCCCGCGCCGAGTTCGCGCAGCAGGTACAGGGCCATCTCCACCGTGAGGTGCTCGCGGGCGTGCTGGTGGTGGGTGAACAGCACCTCGGGCTCGGCCTCGTCGGTCGCCACGTTGTCGCTGATCTTGATGGCGACGATGTCCCGGCCCTGGTACGACGTGCCGATGACCCGCTTGCTCATGATGTTCGGGTAGGCGGCGAGGCGCTGGTCGATCTCGGCGTTCATCTCGGCGTAGTTGTGGTAGCGCGAGTCGGCCGAGGGGAAGTCGTAGAGCCGGGCCCCGCCTTCCGCGGCCTGCGCCGGGGCCGACCCCAACGCGGTGACCTCGTAGCCGAGTTGCCGCAGTTTCCGGATCTGGTCGGCGCGGCCGGAGACCACGACGGTCTCCTCGTCGGCCTCGTCCACTGTCACGCCCGTCTGCTGGATCGCGGTACGGGTCACGGGTGTCGAGTGCTGGTGGATCTCGTACTGGCGGACGTCCTCGGTGCCCGGTGCCGCCTTCGGGGCGCTGTCGGCGTTGGCGGAGAGCGGGGCCGCGAGGGCGAGGGCCAGAACGGCGGCGAGGGCGGCGTAGCGGGTGCCGCCGCGGGCGCCGGAACCGCGTGTGCGAAGTCGCATGAAGTCTCCTGTGTTCTCCAGGGATTCCGGGATCTCCGGAAGTGGGGAGTGGAGCGGGGGTGTTTCAGCGAGTTCTGCGACGTGCTGCCGGTGCGGGTGTGCCGCTCATCGTGCGGCTATGGCATGAGCAGGTCAAGAGCGAACAAAGACGCGATGGCGTGAACTGTGCGTCGGCTGTGTGTGGTTGAGGGGCGGGGCCGGCGGAGTGTACGCGGCTCCATGGGCCATGGCGTGCCTCTTGGGGAAGTGCACCCACGGGTGTGAGCGGTACGTGCATATATCTGAGCGCCAGGACCACAGTGGGGACTCCGACCACACCCCCGGAGGGCGGCTGATCACGGAGCATCCGCCGCCGGACCGCGCCGCCTGTGCCGGGGGCTCGACGAACCGCCGCCCGTCCCCAACCTCACCTGGGAGAAGGACACTTGAGTGTCGAGTACGACCCCTGCCCCTCCGCCGTGCGCGAGGCCCGGGCCGAGGTCCGCAAGCAGTTGGAGGGGTGGGGGTTCGCCGAGCGGGGCGACCTGGTGGACACCGCCGAACTCCTCGTGAGCGAACTGGCCACCAACGCCCTGCTCCACTCGGCGAGCCGCTTCACGCTCACCCTGTCCGCCGCGCACGGCGTGCTGCGCTGCGAGGTCGCCGACTCCGGCCGGCGCACCCCGCAGGTCCTGGACGCCGGGGTCGCGGAGAACGGCCGCGGGATGTTCCTGGTGGAAGCGCTCGCGCTGCGCTGGGGCTGTCAGCGGGACGGGACCGGCAAGACGGTCTGGTTCGAACTGGGCACCCGCGGGGCCGACCGCCGTGAGGGACGTCTCCCCGGCGACCCCTGACTTCCTTCACCGCACGCCCTCTTGCCGGGCCACGATCTTTAGGGTTTCTTGACCTTCATGGCGGACACCACGGACAAGACAGTGACCGGCGAGGCGAACTCCGCACCCCGCAAGTCCAGTTGGCGCTACATCGGCCCGGGGATCGTCGTCGCCGCGACCGGCGTCGGCGCCGGAGACCTGGTCGCCACGCTCATCGCGGGCAGCAACTTCGGCTACACCCTGCTGTGGGCCGCGGTGATCGGCTGTCTCGTCAAGATCTCCCTCGCGGAGGCGGCGGGCCGCTGGCACCTGTCCACCGGCAGCACCCTGTTCGACGGCTGGGCGAGCCTGGGCCGCTGGACCACCTGGTTCTTCGCCGTCTACGTGGTGATCTGGGGCTTCGTGTACGGCGCCGCGGCGATGTCGTCCAGCGCGCTGCCCCTGCAGGCGCTGTTCCCGGACGTGATGGACCTCGAAGGGTGGGCCATCGCCTGCGGTCTCGTCGGCCTGGTCTTCGTCTGGTTCAACAAGTACGCGGTCTTCGAGAAGGTCATGACGGTCCTGGTCGGCGTCATGTTCGTGGTGACGGTGTACCTGGCGATCCGGGTCACCCCGAACCTGCCGGACGCCTTCGCGGGCCTGCTCCCCGTCCTGCCCGACGAGAAGGACTCGATCCTCAACACCCTCGGCCTGATCGGCGGCGTCGGCGGCACGATCACGCTCGCGGCCTACGGCTACTGGGTCAACGCCAAGGGGTGGACCAACACCGGCTGGATGAAGGTGATGCGCCTCGACAACCGGGTCGCCTACATCACCACCGGCATCTTCGTCGTCGCCATGCTCTTCGTCGGCGCGGAACTGCTGCACAGCGCCGACGTGGCGATCGCGAGCGGCGACAAGGGGCTGGTCCAGCTCAGCGACATCCTGGAGGACGAGTACGGCTCGGCGACCGCCAAGTTCTTCCTGATCGGCTTCTTCGCCACGTCCTTCACCTCGCTGATCGGCGTCTGGCACGGGGTGAGCCTGATGTTCGCGGACTTCGTGGCGCGCTACCGCGACCGCGAGGCCGCGGCGGGCTCCGGCCAGGAGGTCGCCTCCGGCTCGCGCGAGCGCTCCTGGCCCTTCCGCGTGTACCTGCTCTGGCTGACCTTCCCCCCGATGGTCCTGCTCTTCCAGGGCCAGCCCTTCCGCCTGGTCATCCTCTACGGCGTCCTCGGCGCGGCCTTCCTGCCCTTCCTGGCCGGCACGCTGATGTGGCTGCTGAACACCTCCCGCACGCCCAGGGAGTGGCGCAACGGCCCCCTCAGCAACGCGATGCTGGCGATCGCGGGCCTGCTGTTCCTGGTCCTGTGCGTGAAGCAGATCTGGGACCAGCCGTGGTCGGAGTTCTTCTAACTGCCGCTCCACCAGAGGGCGTCGAGCGCCATCTTCCGCATCTGGGCGATGCTGAGCGCGGGGGTGGCACGGGTCGCGGTCTCGTTCTGGGTGCGGGCGTTGAAGGCGCTGATCACCACGCGCCTGCCGTCGGCGCGCATGGTGTCGACCGTCCACATGACCTGGTGGCCCCTGTCCCCGGGGCCCTGCTTGACGGCGACCCGGGTGCCGTCGGGCAGGGTCTCGGAGCCCGAGCCGAAGAGGTCGCCGGCCGAGTCCAGCATGTCGGGCTGCGCATTGACCTGGACCAGGCTGCCGCCCTTGCCGTCGTCGACCACGGCGTAGGCGAAGTCGCCGTCGTCGCTGCTCTTGTCGGTCACCTTCAGTCCCTTCGGCAGCAGGGCCAGCAGGTGGGTGCGGGCGTGCAGGTCGGATCCGGGGAGCTCCGGGTCGGGGAGGGGCTCGGGGAGGGCGTCGGCCACGGGGCGCCACTCCTTCGCCGCCGCCAGCCGCGTCAACTGCGCCGGGCTCAGCGGGGGATCGGTCCGGGTGACGGGCCTGTCCTTCTCGGCGGCCGCGTTCCACTCGCTCACGGTGATGTGCTGCCCGGTCGGGGTGACCAGCTCGGCGGTCCAGAGCTTGGTGTCCACCCGGCGGTCGGGATACTCGTACCTCTGGAGCACGGTGACCACGGAGCCGTCGGTGAGCCGACTCGTCTTGCAGGCGTCGTACGGGACGTACACCCGGTCGGGGCACTGGGCCGCCTGCCGGGCCTCCGTGCCGCCCGGCTGCACCCGGCCCACGCCGACCTCGATCGCCGCGGCGCCCTTGCCGTCGTCGAGGACGAGTCCGGCGTACGGCGCCGGCACCTTCAGCCGGTCGGTCGGCTCGGTGCCCCGCCCGCGCTCCTCGCTGAAGTCACCCTTGGGCAACAGCCCCTTGAGGGTCGCGATCATCTGCGCGCCGGTCGCGGGCGTGGCCGTGACGCTCGGCTTCGGCTGGGCGGAAGCCGTCACGGACGCCGGCACGGCCTCGGCAGCCGTACCGCCCGGTCGCAGGACCAGCACCCCGCCCGCACAGGCGATCACGACGCTCGCGGCGCCCCCGGCGACGGCGGCCCGCCGCACGAGCCGCTTGCGCCGGCCCCGCACCGCGCCGCGCGCGGCGAGAGCCGTGCGGTCGGTGTCGAACCCGCCGCCGGTCTCGTGCAGGACGGCGGCGAGCCGCTCCTCGAAGGGGTCGTGGTGCTGGTCTGCGGGCATGGTGCAACCACCGTTCCGGGTCGGACGAATCGGTCGGACGAAAGGGAAGTCAGGAGGCCGGCCGGTCAGGGCCGGGCGTAGGCGCCGACGTCCTCGCCGAGGAGGCCGCGCAACTGCTTCAGGGCTCGGGTGGAGCGCGTGCGGACGGCGGCCGCGCTGGCGTTCAGGACCTCCGCGGTCTCCTCGATGGAGCGGTCCTCCCAGTAGCGCAGGACGACCACGGCCCGGTCCTTGGCGGGCAGCCGGGCGAGGGCGGCGAGCAGCGTCAGCCGCAGGGGCGTGTCGACACCGGCGGCGGCCACCTCCGGCAGCACGTCGGTCGCGCGCTCACTGCTGCTGCGGCGGCGCCGATGGGTCAGGAACACCCGGACCAGGACGGTCTGCGCGTACGCCGCGGGGTTGCCGACGAGACAGACGCGGCCCCAGCGGACGTAGATCCGTCCGAGCGCCTCCTGCACCAGGTCCTCCGCGAGATGAGTGTCACCCGCGGTCAGCAGACACGCCGACCGGTACAGATGCCCGGCCCGCGCGGCGGCGAACTGCGCGTACTCGTCCGCGCGGGCCTGTCTCATGTGTTTCCCCCTGGTGCTGTGCGCCCGGCTGTGAAGAGGTCCTCACTTCACTGACGCCGTGAGGCGGGGAGAATGTTTCATATGACTTGGAAGCAGTCCGTGACGCGAGGGGACGGACACCGATGACCACCCCTCCACCGCCCGGTCCGCCCTACGGCGACCAGCCCCCGCCTCCGCCCATGGCTCCGCCGGTCGCACCCCCGCCGGGCTTCGGCCCGCCGCCCCCGCAGTACGGCTACGGCTACCCGCCCCCGCCTCCGCCCCCCGAGGGCCCGGAGTTCATGGCCGTCGACCGCCACAACTCCGTCGTCGTCGACTCCGCGGGCGTCGCCTTCGAGGACCACGGCCACTCCGCCGAGTTTCCCTGGCACGAGATCCGCAGCGTCCACTACAAGGCGGGCCCGAACGGCAAGACCCTGATGATGGCCGTCATCCACCTCGACGGCCGCTTCTACGAGTGTGTGGTCGACGCGAAGACCCGGGACACCCTGGGCCGCTGGTTCGCCGGGCTGGCCCCGGTCCTCGGGTACTACAGGCCACTGGCGTGAGGGCGGACGCACCTCGGCGCCCGGAGCCGGCGCCGCCCCGTGCCCGAGATCACCGCGTTCCGTGCCTGCCCGCCGCCCCGTGCCCGCCCGTGCCGCTCCTCAGCGCGGAGCGCACGGGCGGGCACGAGCTGAGCCCGGTGGTCGGGGAGGCCGGCGGGGTGCTCCTGCCGGTGGTCCGGGGCGACACCCAGGGCGCGTCCTGACCCGTGACTACGGCAACCCGTGCACGTGCGGTCCCACCGCGTTCGACCAGGCGTTCCCCGCCGTCGCGTCCCAGTTCGTCGACCAGGTCATGGCGCCGCGCAGGTCGGGGTAGGTCTTCGACGGTCTGAAGGAGCCGCACCCCGTGCCCTTTGTCAGGCAGTCCAGCGCGTTGTTCACCACGGACGGCGAGACATAGCCGCTGCCCGCCCCGCTCGTGGACGCCGGCAGACCCAACCCCACCTGGGACGGGGACAGTCCGCCCTCCAACTGGATGCAGGCCAGGGCGGTCAGGAAGTCCACCGAGCCCTGCGAGTAGACCTTGCCGTCGCAGCCCAGCATCGAACCGCTGTTGTAGTACTGCATGTTGACGACCGTGAGGATGTCCTTCACGTTCAGCGCGGTCTGGAAGTACGCGTTGGACGTCGACTGCATGTCGATCGTCTGCGGTGCCATCGTGAGCACCAGCGAACTGCCCGCCTTCCCCGCGAGCGACCGCAACGCCTGGGACATGTAGGTGGCGTTGAGCCCGTTCTCCAGATCGATGTCGACGCCGTCGAAGCCGTACGTCTGCATCAGCGCGTACACAGAGTTCGCGAAGTTCGCCGCGGACGTCGGGTCGTTCACCGAGACCGTGCCGTTCTGGCCGCCCACGGAGACGACGACCTTCTTCCCGGCCGCCTGCTTCGCCCTGATGTCCGCCTTGAACTGGTCGACCGTGTACCCGCCGAGCCCGGCCGAGTCCAGGTTGAAGGTCACGGCACCCGGAGTCGTCGTCGCGTCCGCGAACGCCACCGCGATGATGTCGTACTGCGACTGCACCGCCGACAGCTTCTGGACCGTCGCCCCGTTGTTGAAGTTCTGCCAGTACCCGGTGACCGCGTGCTTCGGCACCGCGCCGCCCCCGGTACCCGTCGACGCGCTCGTCGTCCCCGTCACCGCACCCGACTTCACCGACTCGCCCGCCGAGTTCACCGCCGTGACCTGGAAGCTGTACGACGTCGAGGCGGCAAGGCCCGTCACGGTCGCCGACGTACCGGTGACCGCCGTGACCTTCGAGCCGTTGCGGTAGACGTTGTAGCCGGTCGCGCCCGACACCGTGTTCCAGGTCAGGGAGACGGACGAGGAGGACGTGCCGGAGACCGCCAGGCCGGCCGGCGCCCCCGGGACCGTGGGAGCGGGATCACCGCCGCCGCCCCCGTCGGGGCCGTACACCGAGACGTCGTCGGCGAAGTACGCGGCCTGTCCGTACCAGCCGTGCGTGTACACCGTCACCGAGGTCGTCGAGGCACCGGTGGTGAAGCTGGTCGTCAGCTGCTTCCAGGAGGCGGAGTCCGGGGTCCAGGTCGACACGTCCGTCGTGCCGGTGCCGGTCGCGCCCAGGTAGGCGTAACCGCCCTGCACCCACGCGCTCAGCGTGTACGTCGAGCCGGGCTTCACGGCCACCGTCTGGACGCACTTGGCGTTGTCCTGCCCGGCGGGCGTCGCCTTCAGCGCGGCCGAGCCGCCGTGCACGGGGGAGGAGACGGTCGTACCGCTGCTCGCCGAACAGGTCCAGTTGGTCAGGCCGGACTCGAAGCCGGCGTTCTTCGCGTTGTTGACGTCCGCGGCGGAGGCCGGTCCGGCGACTCCGAGGGTGCCGCCCAGGGCGAGGGCCGCGATGAGGGCCGCGGTCCGGAACCGCGCCGGTTTTCTGCTGAGTATGGGCATGACAAGAGAGTTGGTCCAGACCAATCCCGCTGTCAAGGAGGGCGGCGAGGATGAATGCACAACTGGCCTTTCTCCGGCCCGCGCACGTGGCAAGTGCGCCCCATCTGGGCAGGAATCAACCGCTTTTGATACCTCGGTCCGGCCAGGAAGTCACAGAATCGCTGTTCTCCGGTCACAGCGCCGTGGTTACAGTGCTCAGGTAGTCACGCAGTGAAGTCGACCGGGTGCGACGGAGTGATCCGTTCGGACCCACGGGCATGGGATACGGGGAGCTGCGCGTGCCAACTGCCATCGCAGTGACCGGTGCCGACATGGCGCTGCCGGCACAGGACGAGCGGACCCTGCCCGCCGTCGTGCTCGACGGCCTCGACCGGCAGCCGCTCGACCACTCGCTCGCCGCCCTCCAGGCGCTGATCGACCAGCACGGCCATGTGGTCGTCGTGTACTCCCGGGCCGTGACCCCGGCGGTGGACCAGCGGCTGCGTACCGTGCGGTCCCTCCTGGAGAGCGACCGGATCGCCCTGTTCCAGCCCGAACTGCCACCTTTGGGACTCGCTGTCCTGGCCCGCCAGTTGAGGCAGCTCGCCTCCTGCGACCTCAGCCCCGGCGTCCTCGCCTCGGCGGGCCGGCTGCTCACCCACTACCTCCACGCGGGCGCGCTCCTCGGCTCGGTGGCCAAGCTCGACCGGGTCCCCGTCGGGCTCAAGTCGCACGCCAAGTCATGGGTGCCGGGCAGTCAGTTCGCCGTGCTCGCCCACCCCCAGCCGCAGCTCGTCAGGCTCGCCCCCGACGCCACGCTCGCCGGCCCGGAGTTCGCCACCTCGATGCTCGTCGCCCGTGGCCAGCTGCAGTCCGACTGGGTCTCCGGGGCGCTCGCCAGGTCCTGGCGGATCCAGGGGCTGCGGGAGGCTCCGCTGCCCGCCGAGTCCGCCGAGTGGTGGGGCACCGGCAAGCTGATCGAGTTCTGCACCTTCCTGCCCGACCTGTCCGTCCTTTACCAACTGGTCACCTCCGTACGGCAGAACATCTGTCACTGGTGCGGTATCGACGTCATTGGTGACCGCTGCGTCTTCTGCTCGGCCACCGCACCAGTGACGCCCGTCCCCGAGCAACAGCAGCAGCATCAACAGCAGCATCCGCACGAACTGCCCGCCGGGTGAGCCGTACCGGATTGCCC
Source organism: Streptomyces sp. SLBN-8D4 (assembly GCF_049739545.1). Classification (NCBI taxonomy): domain Bacteria; kingdom Bacillati; phylum Actinomycetota; class Actinomycetes; order Kitasatosporales; family Streptomycetaceae; genus Streptomyces; species Streptomyces sp. SLBN-8D4. The sequence continues at coordinate 3,658,568 of NZ_JBMGQC010000001.1, read as the reverse complement.
TCGTCCCCGATTCCGCTCGACCGAGCCCTAAAAAAACGAGGTTGTACGGTTCTTGACTTCCTCCCCCTCGTAAACGAAGGAGATTCCTACGGCTCGCGCCGTGGGGTTTTCTGCTTCACAGCCGACCGCCCGCCCGGAGTACTCCGTTGAGGTCTTACGCCAGCTCCACAGACAGACACGGCCAGCCCGGCCGCCAGAAGGTTCTTCGCCGCGTTCACATCACGGTCGTGGGTCGTGCCACAGTCGCACGTCCATGTACGGACATGGAGCGGCATCTTGTTCTGCAAGGTGCCGCAGGCGGAGCACAGCTTGGAGGAGGGGAACCAGCGGTCGACGGCCACGAGTTCCCGCCCGTACCAGGTTGCCTTGTACTCCAGCATCGTCCGGAACTGCGCCCACGCCGCGTCACTGATCGCACGGGCGAGCGTGTGGTTCTTGAGCATGGTGCGGACGGCCAGGTCCTCGATCACGACCACTTGGTTTTCGTGGACGAGTCGGGACGAGAGTTTGTGCAGGGTGTCACGCCTCCGGTCGGCGATCTTCGCGTGAATCTTGGCGACCTTCTGCCGGGCCTTGGCCCGGTTCGCTCCGTCGCCCTTGGCCTTTTTCGCCAGGCGGCGCTGGGCCAGAGCCAGACGGGCACGGTCACGACGCTCATGTCGCGGGTTGGCGATCTTCTCCCCGGTGGAGAGAGTCAGCAGGTGGTCCAGACCGACGTCGACGCCGACCGCCGCGTCGGTGGCGGTCAGCGGCCAGACACCGGGGTCCTCGCACAGCATCGACACGAACCAACGCCCTGCCGCGTCCAGCGAAACGGTCACTGTGGACGGCTGCGACCCCTCGGGCAGCGGGCGAGACCACACGATGGCCAGCGGTTCGCTCATCTTGGCGAGAGTCAGTTCTCCCGCACGGAAGCGGAACCCGCTCGTGGTGTACTCCGCGCTCTTGCGGGACTTCTTCCGCGACTTGAACCGAGGGTACTTTGCCCGCTTGCCGAAGAAGTTGGCGAACGCCACTTGCAAGTGTCGCAAAGCCTGCTGGAGCGGAACCGACGACACCTCGTTGAGGTAGGCCAGTTCCTCGGTCTTCTTCCAGGCGGTCAGCAGTGCCGACGTCTGGTTGTAGTTGACCCGCTCCTGCCGCGCCCACGCCGCAGTACGGGCGGCGAGCGCCATGTTGTAGACCTTCCGCACGCATCCGAAGGTGCGCGACAGCTCGGCTGCCTGCACATCTGTCGGATAGAAGCGGTACTTGAACGCCCGCTTCGCGCGGTTCGTGGGCACGCTCACAAACTAATGCCGCTATTAGTTAAGATCAAATCTGCGGGTCGGAGCACTGGGATTCACCCTGGCGTGGAATCTCGGCTCATTGCTCCGGTCCGCAGGAGTCCGGTCCCTCCCCGGCCAGAAGGCCGGGGTCTTCTCGGAGGCATCCGATGAACTCCCGTCAGCGCCGCGGCGTGATACTCCTGCTCCTGTCGGTCCTGGGCGCCCTCGCGGCCTTCGCCGGCGTGCTCTCCGTCATCGACGACGTGAAGTCCAAGGTCGGCCCCGAGGTCACGGCGTACGAGGTCAAGAAGGACATCGAGCCCTACACCCGGCTCACCGCGGCGCAGTTCGAGAAGACCGAGATGCCGAAGCGCTGGCTGTCCGCCAACGCGGTCACCGACCTCGCCGCCCTCCGCGACAAGATCGCCGTGACGACCCTCAAGAAGGGCTCGCTGCTGCAGAGCGACATGATCGTCGACCAGCCCGCGCTCCAGCCCGGGCAGCAGGAGGTCGCCATCATGATCGACGCGGCGACCGGCGTCGCCGGCAAGATCACGCCGGGTTCCGCGGTCAACGTGTACGCGACCTTCGAGGGACAGCGGGAGGGTGATCCCGACCAGTCCAAGATCATCGTGACGAACGCGCGCGTCCTGGACGTCGGCGACCTCACCTCGCTCCAGCCCGACGCCGACGCACGCACCCGCGCCGCCACCGAGGCCCGCCCCATCACCTTCGCCCTCTCCGCCCTCGATGCCCAGCGCATCACGTACGCCGAGTCGTTCGCCAAACGCGTCCGCCTCGCCCTGGTCGCCCCCGGCGAGACCGGCACGGTCCCCGACAGGGAGCGCACGTACGAACTCGCGAAGGACAAGTGAGAGGCCGCCATGCCCACGAGGATCCTCCCGGCAGTCGGCGACGCGGACGCGGTCCGCTCCCTCACCACGCTGCTCAGCCAGCTCCCGGACGCCGAGCCCGTCGCCCCGGTCACCGACTCCACCCAGCTCATCGACACCCTCGCGCGCCTGGCGTCCGAGTCCATCGACGAGCTGCCCGAGGTCGTGGTGGTCCATGAGCGCATCGGCCCCGTCCCGGCCCTGGAGCTGATCCGTGAGGTCGCCCTCCGCTTCCCGGCCGTCGGCGTCATCCTCGTCACCTCCGACGTCGGCCCCGGCCTCTTCCAGGCCGCCATGGACTACGGCGCCCGCGGCCTCATCGCCCTCCCGCTCGGCTACGAGGAGCTCGCCACCCGGGTGCACGCGGTCGCCCAGTGGTCCACGGGCGTACGACGGCACCTGGGCGCCGCCACCGACGTCTTCACCGGCATCGGCGGCACCGTCGTCACCGTCAGCGGGGCGAAGGGCGGCGTGGGCGCCACCACCACCGCCGTCCAGCTCGCCCTCGCCGCCCAGGCCTCCGGCCGCCCCACCGCCCTGCTCGACATGGACCTCCAGACCGGCGACATCGCCTCCTACCTGGACGTCCAGTTCCGCCGCTCGGTCGTCGACCTCGCCACCATCACCGACATCTCCCCGCGCGTCCTCGCCGACGCCGTCTTCGCCCACGACACCGGTCTCGCGCTGCTGCTCGCCCCCGGCGAGGGCGAACGCGGCGAGGAGGTCACCGAGCGCGCCGCCCGCCAGATCGTCTCCGCCCTGCGCTCCCGCTACGAGGTCGTCGTCGTCGACTGCGGGTCGCAGCTCAGCGGGGCCGGTGCGGCGGTCGTGGAGATGGCCGACACGGCCCTGCTGGTCACCACGCCGGACGTGGTCGCTGTACGCGGCGCGAAGCGAGCCGTGCGCATGTGGGACCGCCTCCAGGTCCGCAAGGCCGAGGAGACCACCGTCGTCGTCAACCGCCACAGCCGCGGTACGGAGATCCAGCCCCCGCTCATCCAGAAGATCACCGGCACCGGCGTCGCGGCGACCGTGATCCCGGCCAACTTCAAGGAGCTCCAGGGCGCGGTGGACGCGGGCCGGGTCCATGAACTCGACGCCAAGGGCACGGTGAAGCAGGCCCTGTGGACGCTCGCCGGTGAACTGGGCCTGGTCAAGGGCACGGAGGCGAACTCCCATCGCAACGGCGGCCGGGAGCGGGGGGCGTTGGCCTTCCGGCGGCGCAAGGAGCTCGGGAGGTGAGCGGGCGGCGGGACGAGGGACAGGTGACCATCGAGTTCCTCGGGATGACCCCGCTGATCCTGATCACGCTGGTGTTGCTGTGGCAGTTCGTGCTGCTGGGGTACACCTTCACGCTCGCGGGGAATGCTGCGGACGAGGCGGCGCGGGCGGGGACGGCGGTTCCGGCCGGGGAGCGGCAGGCGGCATGCCAGGAGGCGGGCACGGACAAACTGCCGGGCGCGTGGAGCGGCACGGTGAGCTGCGCGACCGGGGGCGGCTACGTCAAGGCCACCGTCACCCTCCAGGTCCCCGTCCTGTTCCCGGGCTCGATCGGCTTCCCCTTCGACGTGGAGGGCCACGCGGGTGCGGTGGAGGAGGACAGGCACTGAGATGTCGTACTCAGGGAAGAGCCGAGAACACCGCGACCGCGGCCAAGTGGCCCTCGAATACCTGGGCTTCATCCCGATCCTGATCCTCGTCGCGATGGCCGGCGTCCAGATCGGGCTCATCGCCTACACCGCCCAGCAGGCCGGCACGGCGGCCAGGGCCGGGGCGCGGGCCGCCTCGCTCGACCTGAGCGCGCAGGACGGCTGTGTGAACGCGATCAGCGACTGGCTGTCCGTCGACTGCGCCGAGGGCGGGGGCGGCGACTCGGTCACCGTCACCGCCACCGTCCAGATCCCGTCGATCGTCCCCGGCTGGGACTTCGACCCCGCCGTCAAGACCGCCACCATGCCGCTCGACCACTGAACGAGGTACCCCCATGAGTCTGCGGTCCCGCATCAACACCCCCGAGGAGAACGGCAGCCGGGGCGAGGACGGCCATCTGGTCTCCTCCTACCGGGCCAAGCTCCTCGAGGAGATCGACCTCGCGGAGATGAGCTCGCTGGCGGCGGCCGAGCGCCGGGCCCGGCTTGAGCGGGTGCTCGGGCACATCATCAGCCGCGAGGGACCGGTCCTGTCGACCGTCGAGCGCTCGCAGCTGATCCGGCGGGTGGTCGACGAGGCACTCGGCCTCGGCATCCTGGAACCGCTGCTCGAAGACGCCTCCATCACCGAGATCATGGTCAACGGCCCGGACTCGATCTTCGTCGAACGCGGCGGCCGGGTCGAGCAGTTGCCGCTGCGCTTCCCCTCCCACGACCAGCTGATGCAGACCATCGAGCGCATCGTCTCCACGGTCAACCGGCGGGTCGACGAGACCAACCCGATGGTCGACGCGCGCCTGCCGTCCGGCGAGCGCGTGAACGTCATCATCCCGCCGCTCTCCCTGACCGGCGCGATCCTCACCATCCGCCGCTTCCCGCGCTCCTACACGCTCCAGGAACTGGTCGGCTTCGACTCGCTCGACGAGAACATGCTGTACCTGCTGGCCGGCCTGGTGCAGGCGCGCTTCAACATCATCGTGTCGGGCGCCACGGGCACCGGGAAGACGACCCTGCTCAACGCGCTGTCCGGGCTCATCCCGGAGGGCGACCGGATCATCACCATCGAGGACTCGGCCGAACTCCAGCTCCAGCAACGGCACGTGGTCCGGCTGGAGGCACGGCCGCCGAACGTGGAGGGCCAGGGCCGGGTCACCATCCGGGACCTGGTCCGCAACTCGCTGCGCATGCGCCCCGACCGGATCGTGGTCGGCGAGGTCCGCGGCGGCGAGTCCCTCGACATGCTCCAGGCGATGTCGACGGGCCACGACGGCTCCCTCGCCACGGTCCACGCCAACAGCGCCGAGGACGCGCTGATGCGGCTGAAGACCCTCGCCTCCATGTCGGAGGTGGAGATCCCCTTCGAGGCGCTGCACGACCAGATCAACAGCGCCGTCGACGTGATCATCCAGCTCACCCGGTTCGCCGACGGCGCCCGCCGGATCACCGAGATCGCCCTGCTCGACAGCAACGGCAGCGAGCCGTACCGGCTGGCCACGGTGGCCCGCTTCGACGCCCAGCCCATGGCGGCGGACGGCCGGATCTACGGCCGGTTCCAGTACTTCCCGCTCCCGCGCCGCGCCGTCGACCGCCTCTACATGGCGAGCCAGCCCACCCCCCAGGCCTTCGGGGTGGCCCAGTCCGCGGCCCAGTTGGCCCTCCGAGAAGCCAGGTAGGACCCCCTCCCATGGACCTCCAGAACCTAGTCAGGCTCACCGTCGGCGCCACCCTGCTGACCTGCGCCCTCGCCGTCGTGGGCGTCCACGTCTACGCCAGGGGACGGGCGCAGCGGGCGGCCCTGGTCGACCGGCTGACCGCAGCGGGCCAGGTGCCGTACACCGGCCGCCGCCGGCACTTCCGCGACCTGGACCGCCGGCTGCGCCGGACCCGGCTCGGCCGGGAGCTGGAACTGCGGCTGGCGGCGACGGGCCTTGACGTGACACCGGGCGAGTTCTTCGCCGCGATGATCGGGCTCGTCGGAGGACTGTGGCTGATCGGACAGGCGACCCTGGCACCCTTCTTCGGCCCGCTGGCCGGCCTCGCGGGCGTCTGGGCGGCGGTGCAGTTCCTCAACTGGCAGCGCCAGAAACGCATCGAGAAGTTCATCAACCAACTCCCCGAACTGGCCCGCATCCTGGCCAACGCCACCCACGCCGGCCTCGCCCTGCGCACCGCGATCGGCATGGCGGCGGAGGAGCTGGAGGCCCCGGCCGGGGAGGAACTGGCCAACGTGGCCAACCAGTTGGCGGTGGGCGTGGCGATGGAGGACGCCCTGGACGAGATGGCGAAGCGGCTGCCGTCCCGGGAACTGGTGGTCCTGGTGACGACCCTGGTCCTCTCGAACCGGGCGGGCGGCCAGGTGGTCAGCGCCCTGAGGAACCTGACCGAGACGCTGGAGGAACGCAAGGAGACCCGGCGCGAGGTCCGCACCCAGCTCTCCCAGGTGAACATGACCTCGTACGCCGTTCCGGTGCTGGGCATCGGCTCGCTGTTCCTGATGAACGGCGTGAAGGACGGCGCGCTGGCGCGGATGACGGGCTCACCGCTCGGCCAGGGCGCGGTGATCATCGCGTTCGCCCTCTACTCGGTGGGCTTCGTACTGATCCGCCGCATGTCACGGATCGACGTCTGAGGAGGGTACGGCTGTGATCGCTGTCGGGCTGGCCCTGTTGATGGCCGTGAGCGTGTGGGGCGTCTTCGCCGGCATCCGCATGTACCGGGCGGAGGCGAAACTACCGAACGACCTGGTGCTGGCACTGGAGGTCGGATCGACCCGCACCGGCGCGGTCGACTCCCTGATCGACCGCATGGGCATGCGCTACGCGCCCGCCGTCCTGCGTCTGATGGGCCCCAAGCAGGTCGCCAAGTACCGCCGCAAGATCGACCTCGCGGGCAACCCCGGCGGCCTGACCATCAACCGCTACGCGGCCCGCAGGGCGGTGTACGGCTTCCTCGGCGCCCTGGGATTCCTGGTCTTCCTCCTCCGCGGCCAGATCCTGGTGGCCCTGCTCCTGCTGGCGTTCGGGGCGTTCTGGACGGAGGTCGGCATCTGGTCGGCGATCCGGGTCAGGAAGGACGTCATCGAGCGCACGCTCCCCGACTTCCTGGACGTGCTCGCGGTGGTGGTGAGCGCTGGCCTGGGCTTCCGCCAGGCACTGGACCGGGTGGCCTCCAAGTACGAGGGCCCCTGGGCGGACGAACTGCGCATCACCCTCCGCCAGATGGACCTGGGCATGAGCCGCCGCCAGGCGTTCGCGGAGCTGCGCCGCCGCAACGACTCCGAACAGGTGGCGATGTTCGTGACGGCGCTCCAGCAGGGCGAGGAACTGGGCGCCCCCATCGTGGACACCCTGGTCTCCCTGGCCAAGGACATGCGCCGCACGGACGCCCAGAACGCCCGCCGCAAGGCCGCCCGCGCGGTCCCCAAGGCCACCATGATGATCACCACCTTCATGGTCCCGGCCACGATGCTTCTGCTGGCCGCGGGCCTGCTGCTCGGCTCGGGCACCGACTTCGGCACGATCACGGGGAAGTAGGGGGCGGCTGTGTCGATGACGGGTGCGCGGAGGATGGGGCGGGCGAGCGGGGCGAGGCCGACGCCGACGTGCAGGCCGGAAGCCGGGTCCCGGCCCGCGGGTGACGCCCGGGCGGCGATGCCGTGGCTGCCGCTGGGGGCCGTAGCGACGGAGGGCGTGAACGGACGCGAGGTCGCCGACGGTGATCAGCCCCCGCAGCGGTCACCCGCATCCGACGACGATGGCCGCGGGGGTGGTGCGGGCGGGAAGACCGACGACGCGCACCCCCACGCACCCGCACTCGACATCCAGGTCAACGCCCTGCAGGCCATGTGCCGCCAGGTCTTCGGCTTCCGGCTGGCCATGATCGCCCTCGCCGCCCCCGCCGCCCTCCTCAACGCCAACCCCGGCCTCGGCACCCGTCTCGTCGGCGCCGCGGTGGTCATCACCTTCATCACCTCCTACGCCCTCTTCCGGGACTGGGAACGCTTCGGCCCCCTCCTCCTGCGCCACCCCACCCTCCTCGCCGCGGACACCCTTTTCGCCAGCCTGCTCCTGATCTCCGCGGGCCCCGACACCACGCTCGCCTACGTCAGCGTCTGCACCCCGCTCCTGGCCGGCATCGCGTACAGCTGGCGAGGAGCCGCGGTCTTCGCGTCCCTGCAGTCCCTGATCCTCCTGCTGGCCCAGACGGCCCTCCCGCACCCGAACGCGACCCCCGCCGACATCCTTCTCCTCCCCGGCTTCTGCGTGATCACGGGCGCGGTCGGCTCCACCCTGCGCAACCTCCTGCTCCGCTTCGGCACCGCGACCCAGGCCCTGACCGCGATGAAGGCCCGCCTGGCCGTGACGGAGGCGATCGGCGAGGAACGAGCCCGACTGGCACGGGAGATGCACGACTCGGTGGCGAAGACCCTCCACGGCGTGGCCCTGGCGGCCGAGGGCCTGGCGGCGTCGGCGGCAGCCCCCGCCCCGGACCCGGCCCTGCTCAAGCAGCAGGCCGAACTCGTGGCCCGAGCGGCCCGCAGAGCGGCGACCGAGTCCCGCGAACTCCTCACCGACCTGCGGCGGGACCCCGCCCCCACCACGGACGTGCTGGAGGAACTGGCGACCCGCACAAGGAACTTCAGCGCCCGCACCACGCTCCCCACCACCTACCGGCCCCCTGACCGCCCCCACTCCGAACTGGCCGTCCCCCACCCGGTGGCCCGCCAACTCCTCACCATCACCGAGGAGGCGATGGAGAACGCCCACCGTCACGCCGAGGCCACGCGCATCGAGGTCACGGCGGACATCGACCCAGGACGTGAACTGCTCAGCATCAGCGTCCAGGACGACGGTCGCGGCCTCCCGCCGGACACCACCCTCGACGAACTCCGCCGCTCCGGCCACTTCGGCCTGGTCGGCATGGTGGAGCGCGCCGAGTCGGTGGGCGCCCGTATCCACATCGGCGAGGGCGCGGACGCGAAGGGCACGGAAGTGCTCCTCGAACTGCCCCTGTCACCCCCGCAGTCGGACCGCTGACCCCCCACCCCACCCCGAGAGGAGGCCGCGACATGCCGGACGCCCCCCAGCACCCCACTCCACCGATCGCACTGTTCCCCACGGCCTTGGCCCCGGCCACCCCCGTCCGGATCGTCGTCGCCGACGACAACCCGGTGGTCCGAGCGGGCCTCACCGCCCTCCTCTCGGGCCGCGCCGACATCACGGTCGTGGCGGAGGCCGCGGACGGCCGGGAGGCGTACGAGGCCGCGAGCCGGCACCGCCCGGACGTGGTCCTGCTCGACGTCCGCATGCCGGGCGTGGACGGGCTCTCGGCGCTCCCGTACCTGGTGCCGATCGCCCCGGTGCTGATGCTGACGTACAGCGGAGAGCCGGAAACCGTCCAGGAAGCGCTGCGCAGGGGAGCCGACGGCTACCTCGTCCACGGCGAGTTCACGGCCGACCAACTCGCTGCGGCGGTACGGGACACCGTGCAGGGCCGCACCCACCTCACCCCCACGGCGGCGGGCGCCCTCCTGACCCACCTACGCGATGCGAATGCACACGTAAATCCCCATGCCCCATCCCCTGCACAGCGAATCCCCCTCAAAGGGCTTTCGCAACTGCAACCATCTGTGGGACAGTCGTCATCGGACAGGTCGCGTTTCCAACTCAGCGCGAGGGAGGCGGAGATCATGGACCTCATCGCATCCGGCATGACCAACCAGCAGATCGCCGCCGCCTGCTTCATCAGCGAGAAGACGGTCAAGAACCACATCAACCGCATCTTCGCCAAGCTCCACAGCACGAGCCGTTCCGAGGCCGCCGCGAAGTGGCTGGGCACGGCGCCGAGTTCGGGCCGAGGGGTGGGGTGAGCCGTGCCGATGCGAGGTTGGGCCCGGATTTGGGCCCAGGGACCCTGCGCCGACCGGAACCGGCGGGTCTACGCTCCGGTGGCCGATGGCGGCGACACCGAAGGGTCTCACGATGAGCAACCGGTTCAACGACGACAAGGGTCAGACCGCGGTCGAGTACCTGGGCATCATCGCGGTGGTGGTGGCGATCGTGCTGGCGATCACGGGGACGGACATCGGCAACACGATCTACACGGCGATCGTGGACAAGGTCAACGAAGTCATCAGCGGCTGACCGGGGCTCGTAGACACGGCGACGCAGGGCAGGCTTTCCCCATCTACATCATGGTGGTGGCGGGCCTGCTCTTTCTCGCGTTGGCCTTCCTGGCGGTCGGCCAGGCCGCGGCGAATCGGAACGGCGCCCAGACTGCGGCCGACGCAGCGGCGCTGGCAGCGGCCCTGGACACGCGGGACGAGCTGACCGACAAGTGGGTGGAGAGCATCCTCGATCCCACCAAGTGGCAGGACATCTTCAACGGTGTGGGAGTGGAGTTCAACGGTTGTGCACGGGCGGACGAACTGGCCGCGCAGAACGATGCCACCACTTTGGGCTGCCAATCGCTGGCCGGGTTGCATCCGGGCTACAAGGTCGAAGTCAAGACGAACAAGTCCGTCGGTGATTCCATTGTCCCCGGGGTCGAGGGCAAGCGGTCGACCGAGACAGCCACGGCGATCATCGAAAGGCTCTGCGACTTCAAACTGCCTGGCGAAGACGCGGACGCGGACGTGCTGCCAAAGCTCATCTGCGAGGACGGCCGTGAGTGGACCCTGGACCCGGAGCACCTCACGGACCTGCCGGGACCGGAAGACCTCTTCGACGTCCATCTGGCACGAGCGACTGACGAGTGACGAAGGAAGCGGAGTGATGAGCATTCGGTTCACGGCGAAGGCCCGCAGGGGGATGGTCGCGTTGACGATCGCGGCCGGACTGGCCGTCGGTGTGGCCGGTTGCAGCGGGGGCGGCGACGACAAGAAGCCGGAGACGTCGGCGTCGGCCTCCCGCACGGGTGGGTCCGACCCGAGTACTCAGGACGGCGAGTCCGACGAGCCGATCGCGGAACTGAAGGGCTCGAGCGGGCTGCTGCTCCAGATCACCTCGGCCACTCGGGACGCCGGCGGCTTCGTCACGGTGAACGGCAACCTGAAGAACGACGGCTCCAAGCGCATCACCATTCCACCGGCGGTGCGCGGAGACGAGACGGAGATCCTTCGGCACGGCATGTCGCTGGGCGGCGCGACCCTCGTGGACGCCGCCTCGAAGAAGCGCTACTACGTGCTGCGTGACACGGACGGTCGACCGCTGACGACGACAGGCTTCTCGTCCCTGCAACCCGGCGAATCCCTGGCCGTCTTCGTCCAGTTCCCCGCCCCCCCGACGAAGACGACCGAAGTCACCTTCCAACTCCCCACCTTCGCCTCCGCCCCCATCCAGATCTCCGGATGACGCCCACCATGACCGCCACCCGAACCCCAACCCGCCTGGCCCTGGCCCTCACGGTCGCGTCGCTCATGGCGGCTCTGACCCTGACCCCCGCCCAGGCGGACGACGGCGGCCCCAGCGTCCCCCCGGGCACCGAACCCTCCGCCACCGCACCCGTCGAGGTGGACCCCAACGACCCGGACCTCAAGCTCCCGGAAGGCGCCACCCTCGCCGAACCGAAGGTCCTGGACATCAAGCAGGTCGTGGAGGACCAGAGCGGGGACGAACGCCGCGAGGACACCAACGCGGACGTGAAGTTCGCCCTCCAGGCGGAGGTCCTGTTCGGCAAGGACAGCGCGAAGCTGAACGGCGACGCGAGGGCCCGCATCAGCGCGATCGCGGCGGAGATCAAGAACCAGAACGCCACCCGGATCCGCGTCTTCGGCTTCACCGACAACCTGGGCAGCTACGCCCACGGCCGCACCCTCTCCCGCCAGCGCGCCAACGCCGTACAGGACGTCCTGGACCAGGAGTTGAAGGACTCGGGCATCACCTACGAGGTCCGCGGCTACTCCGAGGACTACCCCATCGCCTCCAACGCCACGGAAGCGGGCCGCAAGAAGAACCGCCGGGTGGAGGTGTCGTTCCCGCGGGGGGAGAGCTGAGCCAGGCCGGCTGTGGGCCGGTCGGCAGTTCTTCGCGGTGCGCCGATGTATACGTGGCGTATACTGACCTCATGTCCGACGTCATGATCCGCGTGCCTGCCGAAGTCCGTGACCAGCTCGCCGCAGTGGCGGAGGCAAGGGGGACGAGTCTTCGTGCACTGATGCAGGAAATAGCGGCGCAGACGCTGACCCCGGAGCAGATCAAGGAGCGCGCGGACCGGACTCGCGCCGTCCTCGCCGAGCGGTTCGGGCATTACGTCACGGACGAGGAATCCGCAGAGATGCGACGCAAGATGCGGGAGGCCACGGCTGCGCACCGGGCTGCTCTCGCTGAGGCGGAGTCGTCGCGTTGAACCAGATCGAGCACTATGTCCTCGACAGCTCCACGCTGCTGGCGATGGGTGGCAACAAGCAGGTTTCCGGTCTCATCCACGGCGCGGCGTCCAGCGATGACGTGCGCCTGTGGGTGCCGGTCCTGTGCCTCGTGGAAGCCGAGCGCGAGCGCGGGGGGATCGTGGCCCACGTAGGCGTATTGCCGGACGTTCTCCGCATCGTCGACGACGACTACGCGCTGGCCGTGACCGTGGCCGAACTGCACCGCGACGGTGTCGCCCTCGCTGTCGCGGCAGCCGCACACGTGGCACGGCCGAACATGATGCTCCCGGAAGGGGCGCTGGTGGCCACTGTGGCTCCGGAAGCCTATGCCGGGCTCGGCGTCGGAATCATGGACTTGAACCGCTGACCGGCCCGGATCCGGGGAGCGGAATCCAGTCAAGTCCCCACGGGAGGCAGCGCATCGCGATGATATTTTGCTTACGCATCGCAGATGAATTTGCTTCACCAGTCGAAGACTTCCGCCCGGTGAGGAGCGGGAGCCGACTCGGACGACTCGGGGGACAGAACATGTCTGGCGGAACGGACATCGAGGATCCGGCAGCCCTGAACCGTGCGGGCACCGGCGCGCAGGAGATGGCGGGACGGACGCGAACTACCGGCGCCCACCCGGTGGACGAGACCCGCTCGGCATCCAAGGACTTCGGCAGCGGCAACTGGGACGGCGGTCTCGGCGGAGCACTCAGCGGCCTGGCGGAGACCTGGTCGAGTCAGGTCTCGGCACTCGCGTCCAAGTGCGACGGCCTCTCCCGTCAGTGCGGCGGCTCGGGTCTGCTCTACCAGAGCACCGAGACGGCGAACACGCAGACCATGCGCTCCCTGTCCGGCCAGCCGTCGCCCTTCGGCTGACCCCGGCCCGAACCCGCCACCGCCCACAGCGCTCACCAGACCACGGGGACCCACCGCAGCCATGCCGACGTACGAGCAGCTGTACCACCTCAATCTCAGCAATCTCGAAGCGGCGGCCGACCGCTGGCGGGAGACGGCCACCAAGTTCAAGGGCCTGCACACTGCGTACGGCGACGAGGTGGCCAAGCCCTTCAAGCAGGCCGGGTGGCACCAGCCGGTACTGACGGCGGCGAAGGCGGACAGCGACGTACGCGCCGCCCACCAGGAGTTCGCGGACGCCCAGAGGGAGGCGGAGGGCGTCGCCGGTGTCCTCACCTCACTTCACACCGAGTTGCAGACGGCCAAGACCAAGCTCCACAAACTCGCCGAAGTGGAAGCACCGAAGCAGGAGTTGCACGTCAGCGCCACCGGCGTCGTCACCCCGCGCGACGACGCCTCCCAGGACCCCATCGGCCGCCGGGACCCCGACGGCCAGGCCCTGATCCGTGAACAGCAGCAGGCCTGCGACGCCTTCGCCGCCCGCATCACGGCCGTCCTCCAGCGCGCCGCCGACGCCGACGACACCGCCTGCTGGGCCCTGCGCCGCGACCTCGGCGGCTACACGGACAACTTCAATTCCAAGGTCGTCACATCCCTCGACTCCGCCGACGCCACGCACGCGGCCGAGCTGATGAAGAAGGGCGACAAGCTCACCGACAAGGAGCTCACCGAGCTCAATCACCTGCTGAAGTCCAACCAGGGCGACGCGGAGTTCTCCACCACCTTCTACAAGCAGCTCGGCCAGAAGGGCACGCTCCAGCTCTACGGTCAACTCGCCCTGCAGACGTCCGACGCCAGTGACGAACGCAAGGCGCTGATCCGGCAGTTGCAGCGCAACATGGGCAACAACCTGGCCACCGCCTCGAACCCGGGCAAGACCCCGCACCTGGACGAGCAGTGGACCGCCGAACTACGCAAACTCGGCACCCAGCACATCCCGCTGTACCCGGACAGCATGCGCGAGGGCCCCTACGGCTACCAGCTCCTCGGCGGCATCCTCCGCTACGGCGACTACGACTCCTCCTTCCTCACCCCCATCGCGGAGCACGTCACCCAACTCCACGCCAAGGACCCGTACTTCTTCGCCGGAACGAAGTCCGACTTCGGAGACCCGGAGTACGGCTTCAATCCCTGGGGCAAGAACGGCGCGGGCTACGACCCCATGAACAGCGTCCTGGAGGCATTGGGACACAGTCCGCAGGCGGCCACCGACTACTTCACGCCACCTATGGAGAAGTACGCCGAGGACGGCACCCACAAGGGCGAGCTTGCCAACATCGACGGCTCGAACAGCTACCTGGACTACCTCGTCAACAAGGACTACGAGTCCTTCCCCGACATCACGGGCCACGACCCCGACGCCGCGAAAAAGTCCATGAACGACTTCCCGGACTCCCTGGGCCACGCCCTCGAAGCAGCCACTACGGGCCGCCCGGCCGGCGCTGACCCTTCAACCGGATCCCTGGCCCATACGCCGGAGCAGGCCGCTCTGGCCACCCAGGTGATCAATAAATTCAGCGGACCTGATGCCGGAGGGCTCCTCAACAGCGACGACGGAACCGCCCCTTACGCGGCTGCCACTGACAGCCTTGGCAACATCGGCGCCGACTACATGGGCGACATCCAGCGCTCGATCAGCGGCCAGAATGGTCTGCCCGTCCAAGGTACGAGTGCTGATCTGGACCCCGAGGTGACCAAGGAATTCCTCTATCAGGTCAGCCAGGATCCTGAGGCCTATGCCGCGCTCACCGGTTCTCAGCAGGCCTACACGTCGGCAGTCATCGACGCGGAGATCAAGGGACCGGACGACAGCGACGTCTCCCTCACGCAGCGCGTCTCCTCTGCCGCGCACCCGGGAGCCGAGGTCGCGGGCATCATGAGCGCTGCCCGTGCGCACGCCGTTCATGACACCCACGCGCACGGGGACGCCGAGTACAACGAAGGTGTCGACACCGCCAACAAGTGGGTCGGTCGCGGCCTGGGCCTGGCCACAGGTGCCATCAAGGTCCCGGTCGTTGGCGACGTCGCAGGCTGGGCGATCGAGGACATCCAGGAGAACGTGGCCAACAGGCTGTACCACGACACTACCAACGAGGCCCAGAGCGAGGCGGGCAGAAGCTACACCAGCGGTGAGTCGGCGCTGCGGGAGGCGGTTCGCGCTGACATCGCCCGCTCCGGAGGGAGCCAGGACTTGCAGGACGCCGTGGGTAGAGAGGTCGACCAGAGCCACGCCACCGGCGCCGAGTGGGGGGACCAGTACCATGGCTGACCGCTATTCCAGCCGCCGTATGTGCTGCGCAGTACTTTTCGCCACCGCGCTTCTGCTCACGGCCTGCTCTGGTGAGGAGAAGCCCGAAGTCGCGTACGCCTTGCCTGACACCTTGTGTGGGGCACACGTCGGGAAGAAGGCCATCGAACCCCTCTTTCCAGCAGGGAGCAAGCTGACGCAGACCGGCGATGCCCTCGACAACGGCAAGTACGCCTCGGGGTGCGACTACGCGGTCGACAACGCCAAGACACTCCTCGTCAGCAGCTTCTTCCACGAGGACGCACCAACTGCCCGCCGGATCGCCGAGAAGAGGGCCACCGAGTACGGCGACGGAGACACGAAGGTCACCGTCGATGCCACAGGCAACATCGCCCTGTACTCCCGTGGTGCTGTGGCGGTGGCAGCATGCCCCGGGTACTCGCCCGATGCGGGCGATCTCCCCAGGACCAGTTTCTCTGTGGAGATCCTTGCCTTCTATCCCAAGGACCTCTCCAAGGCGGACAAGACGCTAACGCAGTTGGTGAGAAAGCTCGTTCCGGTCGTGGCCAAGGCCAACGGCTGCTGATTCGGAACTCTTCGGAACTCGTGCACGAGGTGCGGCGACCCTGAGATGTGGTGGGTCTCTTCCGCCCTCGGAATTCGGCCTCAGATTCACGCGATGAAGATCGCCATGTCGGTGCTCCGCCTCTGTACCACTGATCAAGGTCGCCGACGGGCTCCGTATCCGAGTCCCGTACGGACCACTACTAAACGGTGGCGAGTTCACACCACACGAGTTTGCCCCGGTTGCCGTGTCTGGACAGTGGCTGCCATCCCCACAGGTCGGCGCAGGCCCGTACCAGGGTCAGCCCTCGCCCTCCGTCCGCTTCCTCGGAGAGGCTCAATTCGTCCGCCGGCTCGGGAGGTTCGGGGTCGGCGTCCCAGGCGCCGATCTTCAGGACGCCCGTCGACCAGGCGATGCGGAGGGCGGCGGGGCCCATCGTGTGGCGTACGGCGTTGGAAACCAGCTCTGCGGCGAGCAGTTCGGCTGTGTCGACCAAGCGAATGAGGCCATGCATCGTGAGGATCAGGCGCAGGGTGCGGCGGCTGATGGTGACGGCTCTGGGGTCGTTGGGGATGTACAGCGTGTACTCCCAGGGGGCGTTTTCGGGCATACGGCAGCTCCGATTCTGGAGTGGGAGGTTCGGAGAGCTGCGGGATGTCCGGCGGTGGCAGTGCCGCAGCCGTCGTGGCAGGACGGAGCGGTGCGCTTCCGGGAGCCCGGTGATTCCGCAGTGTGTGCGTCGCGTCACTGAAAGTAGACCTAAGATGTCATCCGTAGCAAGGCGATTGTGTGATCCGGACCCGAACGGGTCTGTCCAGCAGGTGTGTTGAAACGAGGAGTGAGCGATGGTCCTGAGGCGTGAACCCACCGCGCGTCACCTACGCTTGGCGGCCGAGTTGCGCAGGCTTCGCGAAGCCGCAGGGTTCTCCGCCACTGAAGCCGCAACGCTGCTTGGTGTGAACAGAGTGCAGATGAGCCACATCGAGGCGGGGCTCACGGGTGTGAGTGAGCAACGGCTGCGCCGGCTGGCATCGCACTACGCGTGCACGGACGGGGAATTCGTCGACGCCCTGGTCGTGATGGCCACCGACAGGACCCGCGGCTGGTGGGAGGAGTACCGAGGTCTGCTCCCCACGTCGTTCCTGGACATTGCCGAGCTGGAGCATCACGCCACCTATCGCCGTGATGTCGAGTTCCTCTTCATCCCAGGTCTGCTTCAGACGCCTGCCTACGCCCGTGCCGCCTTCTCCTCCAGAGTTCCTGAGCTTCCCGAGGCGGAACTGGAACTGCGCGTACAGCACCGATTGGAGCGGCAGCGGATCAAGGTGCCGTACGAAGCAGTCGTGCACGAGGCGGCTCTGCGCATCAGGTTGGGTGACCGTTCTGCCTCGCGTAAACAGCTTGCCCAGGTGCTGGAGCGTTCCGAAGCAGATCACATCACTGTGCGGGTGATCCCGTTCGACCTGGATGGCTTCGGCGGGACGTGGGCCCCGATGATGCTGGTTGGCGGGGCTGTGCCCAGACTGGACACCGCCGTTCGCGACGCGCCGCACGGTACCGCGTTCGTCGACTCCGAGGCCCAACTCTGCGTCTTTCGAACGCTCTTCCGTAGAGTGGAGGCAGCGTCACTCGACCCCGAGCGGTCCCGTGACTTCATCCACAGGCTGGGCAAGGAACTGTGAGGCATCGCATGGCCACCCATGACAACTGGCGCAGATCGTCTTACTCCGGCGGCGGCGACGGCAACAACTGTGTGGAAATAGCGAATTCGCCGACGCACGTTGCCATCCGCGATTCGAAGGATCCGGCCAGGGTGAGCATCACTGTCCCGTTTGGCGCCTTCGCTCCCTTCGTGGGAGCGCTGAAAGCGGCCGCTACCAGCGGCTCCGCCGCGTTCTGGGCTTGATCACCCTCTGCTGACGGCTACTGCTGGGGCGGCCGCTGACTGTGGGGCGGGGCGGGTTGCTGCTGGTACGGATCGTGCGGCTGTGGTGAGACCGGCTGCTGGTACGGGTTCTGCGGGTGGGTCTGCTGGCCGTACTGCGGGTAGCTGGCGGAGGCGTCAGGTCCGCCGAGTCCGCCGTTGCTGTTCCTGCCTCGCCTGGAGCGCTTCACGATCAGGAGGACGACCAGGCCGATGACTGCCAGGCCTACGACACTGATGACGGTCCAGATGATGGTGGCCTTCTGGTCCGTCTTCTCCTGCTGTTCGTCGGATGCGCCGATTGCGGGAGCGGCGGACTTCTCCTTGGACTTCGGCAGCGGCAACTGGGACGGCGGTCTCGGCGGAGCACTCAGCGGCCTGGCTCTACCAGAGCACCGAGACGGCGAACACGCAGACCATGCGCTCCCTGTCCGGCCAGCCGTCGCCCTTCGGCTGACCCTGGCCCGAACCCGCCACCGCCCACAGCGCTCACCAGACCACGGGGACCCACCGCAGCCATGCCGACGCAACGGAGCCTGGGCGTCCGGCATCGTTGGCACCGGTATCGGAGTCGGTACGTCGTTCATTGCGACGCCCGCTACGGGAGCCGTCGTGAGCGGCGTGGCCAGCACCATCAGCGGGGACGTCATCAGCCAGATCGTCGACGGCAAGGAGCAGGACAGCACCGGCAAGGTCGTCTACAGCACCGGCCAGGACTGGCAGCACGTCAAGGACTCCACCGCCCAGGTGAACCAGGACGCCGTGCAGGCGGCGGTCGAAGCCCACGGAACGTCGCACACCCAGAACTTCAACAGCATCATCGCCAGCGAGACAACCGCGGGAATCGTCGAAGCACAGGCCAACCTGCCCGGATACGGGCGGGACCTGGGCGCGGCAAGCAGAGACTGATGAAAACTGTAGTGGTAGTGGCAACCAGTGCTGTCGCCCTGGCTGGTTGCCTCGTCGGAGGATTCTTCGCCGGAAGGGAATTTCCCGAGGCCGAGAAAGCCCACCTTGACAGCCGCGACATCTGCGCAGGAGACGAATTCCAGAATCAGGTGGCCGCGTTCGAGCGCATCCTCCCCGAGGGGAAGAACTTCGCATCCTCCGCCAGTTCGCGCAGCAGTGACATCGCCGAAGAACTGAACTCGACCTGTCGCATCTCGGTTGACGGCGAGAGTGCCTTCTACCTTGAGAGCCAGACCGTCACCATGTCTGCCGACACATGGGAGAAGGGACTCTTGGCGGACGAGGTCGTCAGCAAGGACGGACTCAAGACGTTCAGGGCCGGGACCCGAGCACTTTCGTCGCCCAATGCGGATGACCGTTCGTGGATGGGTTGACGGGCCGCTTCTTGCAGGGTTTTCGAGACCTAGGTGACGATGAGCAGAACGATCCACATGACGGCGGCGAGAATCGGAAGCGCGTAGGCGATCAGCGGCATCGCGCTGGGACCAGGGATGCGGCTAGTTGTATAGGTTTCCGCGTAGTCCGGTAGGCGCTCGGCCGTACGTCGCTGGATGGCCCGGTTGTAGCGGTGATATCGGTGTCCCACGTATGCCCAGATCGCGGTGAGAGCGAGCCCGAAGCCGGCCAAGACACGTGCCGCCGCGTAAGTGGTGGCCGATGTGGCAGTGGTGCTGTAGGCCACCGCCAGTAGAGATTGTGCGACGAGGAAGAGGTTGCCGCGCTGGAAGAGCATGGCATCGGTGTGGAGGTGATGCGCCCACAGACGGGCGTCTTCGTCTCGCCGCTGTTCGTAATTCTCTGGCGTCGCCATGTGGCAGGTCTGCCCGCGGCCTCAGGGGAACAGTCGACTCCGGCAAGGCTCACAGCAGCACCCCCCGGCGTGAACCTTGCCGAGGGAGCGCTGTCGTCGAGCGTCCACTCCACACGCGTGCTCGTCTCGCGCCTTCACCTGGCTAGGCTGCGGCCAGTTCGAACCATACGTACTTGCCCCGGTTGCCGTTCCGCGCCAACGGCTGCCATCCCCACAGGTCGGAGCAGGCCCGTACCAACGCCAGCCCTCTTCCCTCCTCCGCCTCGCCGATCGGCTCCAACTCATTTGGGGGCTCGGGAGGTTCGGGATCGGCGTCCCACGCTCCGATGCGCAGTGCGCCTGCCGACCACCGCATCCTGAGGGCGGCGGGTCCCTTCGTGTGGCGTACGGCGTTGGAGACCGGCTCTGCTGCGAGCAGTTCCGCGATGTCGACCAGGTGGATCAGGTCGTGCATGGTCAGGATCAGGCGGAGGGTGCGGCGGCTGATGGTGACGGCTCTGGGGTCGTTCGGGATGTACAGGGTGTACTCCCAGGGGGCGTTTTCAGGCATGCGGCAACTCCGTTCGGTGAAAGGGGGTTCGGAGATCTGCGGGTGGCGGGCGGTGGCATTGCCGCAGCCGTCGTGGCAGGACGGAGTGGTGCGCTTCCGGGATCCCGGCAGATCCGCAGAGTGTGCTACGTGGCGGTCAACACCGGCAGCACTCTCAACTTGCGGTTCCCGTCGGCCGATCTCGCTGTCAGCGCGTTCGGATAAGTCGGCTCAGTCGCCCGAGGCGGCGCGCCTCCACGCCCCGTCATCCCACGCCCCGTCACTCCACCACGATCTCCACCCGCACCCCCACCCGCACCCCCCACCCCTCCATCACCCCCGCCTCCGCCTCCAGCACATGCCGGGACCGCAGCCGCGGCAGTCCCAGCCGCCCCGGCTTCATCGTGCGTACGGCGATGACGCGGAGTCGGCGGTCGAGGTAGGCGACGTCGATGGGGAAGCGCATCCGGAAGGTGTGCACGCTGCCCGCGGGGGACAGGAGCAGGGCCCCGTCGACGGAGTCCCGGCCCAGCAGTCCCTTCGTCCGGGCCCGGTAGGAGGTCGCCATCTCCAGCGGTACGGCGAACCCGTCCCGCTCCCCGCCCCGCTCACCGTCCTTCTCCCCGTGCACGACCAGCTCGCCCCGCCCGTCCAGCCAGCGCCCCATCCCGGAGCCACCTCTCCCGCCATGGCGTTCCCACGCCGTCCCTGTCGCTCCCGATATCTTGGGAGTCGATCCTCTCTCCACTGCCCAGGTCAGGTGTCCGATGCGGAAAATCGTCCTGATGATGTCCATGTCCCTCGACGGCTACATCGAGGGCCCCGACCGCGACATCAGCTGGCACCGGGTCGACGACGAGCTGCACACGCACATGAACGCCACGGTCGGGAGCATGGGCGGGCTGCTCCACGGCCGGGTCGTCTACGAGCTCATGGCCGACTACTGGCCCACCGCCGACGCCGATCCCGAAGCCCCCGCGTCCGTCAGGGAGTTCGCCCCGATCTGGCGGGACCTCCCCAAGGTCGTCTACTCCCGGACCCTCGCACACGTCGACTGGAACTCCACCCTGGTCCGTGAGGTCGTACCGGAGGAGGTCCGGGCGATGAAGGAGCAGCCGGGAGGTGATCTCGCGCTGGGCGGGGCCGAGTTGGGGGAGACCTTTCTGCGGTACGGCCTCGTCGACGAGCTGCGGATCTACGTCCACCCCGTCCTCGTCGGCCGGGGCAAGCCCCTCTTCCCGCACACCGACACGCTGACCTCCCTCCGGCTCGTCGAGTCGCACACCTTCGGCAACGGCGTCGTACTGCTGCGGTACGAGCCGACGCCGTAAAGCCGTAAGCCGTAAGCCGTAAGCCGTAAGCCGTAAGCCGTAAGCCGTAAGCCGTAAAGGAGTTGTACCGGGCCCTCCGTCGTGGGTACGAAGGCGGCATGACCGCACTCGGCGCTGTGTTCCGTCCCCAACTCCCTCCCGAGCGGCTGCGGGCCCTCGCCCGGCTCGCCGACGAGACGGGGCTCGAAGAGCTCTGGCTGTGGGAGGACTGCTTCCGGGAGGGCGGGATCACCACCGCCGCTGCCGCCCTCGCGTGGACCGAGCGGGTGCGGATCGGCGTCGGCCTGCTCCCCGTCCCCCTGCGGAACGTCGCCATCACCGCGATGGAGGCCGCCACCCTGCACCGGATGTTCCCGGGGCGGGCCGTCCTCGCCATCGGCCACGGTGTGCAGGACTGGATGGGGCAGGTGGGAGCGCGCGCGGAGTCGCCGCTCACCCTGCTGCGTGAGCATCTCCTCGCGCTGCGGGCCCTGTTGGCAGGAGAGCGCGTCACCACGCGGGGGCGGTACGTCTCGCTGGACGGCGTCGCCCTCGACTGGCCGCCCGACGGCCCCGTCGAGGTGCTCACCGGGGCCACCGGCCCGCGCACCCTCCGTCTGACCGGCGAGGCCGCCGACGGCACAGTGCTCACCGCCGGCACCCCGTCCGAGGGGGTCCGCCGGGCCCGCGGGCTCATCGACGAGGGACGGCGGAAGGCGGGCCGTACGGGTCCGCACCGGGTCGTCGTCTACCTCCTCACCGCCACCGGACCCGACGCGACCGCCCGGCTGCGCGCCGAACTCACCGACGAGGGCCTCGCCGACGTTCCCGACCTCGGGGTCGCCGGGGACGCGGAGGCCGTCGCCAAGGCCGTCCAGCGGCTCGTCGACGCCGGCGCCGACACGGTCGTCCTCCAGCCGACGGCCGACGAGCCCGACCCGGAGGGCTTCGTACGGTTCGTCGCGCAGGACGTCCGGCCGCTGGTGCCATGAGGGACGACCGGAGCACGGGAGGACGGAGCACACCTGCGGCCGGTCAGTCAGGCCCGACCGCCTGCTCCGGAACAGCGGTGCCGAGGGCGAGCAGCGCTGAAAGCGAGCGCTGAAAGCGAGCGGTGGCGAAAATGAGGGGCGCCCACCCCCTCCCCGCTGCCACGATCAACCCATGACCCCCCAACAGACCCGCACCTTCGAGGACCTCGTCGCCGAGGGCGACGCCGTGCCCACCGAGGGGTGGGACTTCTCGTGGTTCGAGGGGCGGGCCACCGAGGCGCGGCCCTCATGGGGGTACGCGCGCGCCCTGGCCGAACGGCTGGCCGCGGCCGCCGCCTCGCTCGACATCCAGACCGGCGGCGGCGAGGTCATGGACTTCGCCCTCGGGCAGGGGCTCAGGACGCCCGTGCTCGCCGCGGCCACCGAGGGCTGGCCGCCGAACATCGCCAAGGCCACCGCCCTGCTGCGGCCGCGCGGCGTCGTGGTCGTCGCCGCACCGGAGGACGCGCCGCTGCCTTTCGTCGACGACACCTTCGACCTGGTGAGCAGCCGGCACCCGGTCAACCCCCAGTGGGCGGAGATCGCCCGCGTGCTCCAGCCCGGCGGCACCTACTTCGCCCAGCACGTCGGCCCGCGCAGCGTCTTCGAGCTCGTCGAGCACTTCCTCGGCCCGCAGCCCGCGGCACAGAGCTCGGACCGGCACCACGACCGCGAACGCGCCGCCGCCGAGGCCGCCGGACTGGAGATCGTCGACGTGCGCGCCGAGCGGCTGCGGATCGAGTTCCACGACATCGCCGCCGTCGTCCACTTCCTGCGCAAGGTGGTGTGGATGGTGCCCGGTTTCACTGTGGCGGAGTACGAGCCCCGACTGCGGTCCCTGCACGAGCGAATCGCGGCCGAGGGGCCTTTCGTCGCCCACAGCAGCCGCCATCTCTTCGAGGCCCGCAAGCCGTCGGCCTGACGGTCGCAGGCCTGACGACGGTCGCCGGCCAGGCGGTCGCTCCCTGACGCGCACTCGCCGGACGTTCACCCCTGCGGACGACCCCCAGATGCCTGCAAAGCGGACAATGGGATCATCGAGGGCCGATCCGCCCCGCATATCCATGGTCTTCACGGGGTTTCCACATCGTTATCCCAGGCGGCTCGCATCGGGACCCCGACTGACGTAAATTCAAGAAGAGGCAATTCGCGTCAGCAAAGCTGCGCGGTGGCACCGCGCAGAGGAGGGGGCTGCGCGGTGCCGCGCCCACTTCCCGGCGTCAAAGAAACGTTCCGACCCGGAGTCACCCACGTGGGCGATGCCCCGCGCCCCCATGATTCCGCCGTGATTCGGCCACGAAACCCCCACAACCAGGGCTTCGACCGGCCATCACGCCGTCGCCACCCGACTCCGGAGAGTAGTTGTGGCACGCCGATGCACCCGTCATCCCTCACGAAGGGTTATGGTGGGATCCCCCCCTCGGGCCGGTCCGTCTCCCCCCCCCACGGACCGGCCCGTTTTTTGTGCGCCGAGACGCGCATGACATGGGCGGCAGGGGTACCCGCCAGGGCGCGGGGCACAGGCCGACGGACGCTCCACCGCAGGGGCGCGACCGGGTCCCCGACGAGCCGTGGACGCTCAGGCGCCAGAAGGCCCCGCGCAGTTGGCGCCCGGAAGCCCCGGTAGGCTCTAGCCGCGGGGACCGCCATCTCAGAGGGGCTGACTTTCACGTGAACCTGCGCGACAAGCTGCGCGGCCTGCTGGTCAGGCTCTACGCACGCCGGGTGGAAGGCCACCTGGACCACGCCCAGGTGCCCAAGCACATCGGGGTCATCGTGGACGGCAGCCGGCGCTGGGCGAAGGCCGCCGGTTCCACCCCTGTGGACGGCCACCGCGCCGGCGCGGAGAAAATCGAGGAGTTCCTCGGCTGGTGCAGCGAGACGGACGTCGAGGTCGTCACCCTCTGGCTGCTGTCGACGGACAACTTCAACCGCCCGCCGGAGGAGCTCGGCCCCCTCCTCGGCATCATCGAGGACGTCGTGCGCACCCTCGCCGCCGACGGCCGCTGGCGGGTCCACCACGTCGGTACCCCGGACCTGCTGCCCGCCCCGATGCAGACGGCGCTGAAGGAGGCGGAGGAGTCCACCACCCACGTCGACGGAATACTCGTCAACGTCGCCATCGGCTACGGCGGCCGCCAGGAGATCGCCGACGCCGTACGGTCGATGCTGCTGGACGCGCACGACAAGGGCACCCCGATGGAGGAGCTCGCCGAGGCCGTCGACATCGACATGATCGGCCGCCATCTCTACACCGGCGACCAGCCCGACCCCGACCTCGTGATCCGTACCAGCGGCGAGCAGCGGCTGTCCGGATTCATGCTGTGGCAGACCGCCCACTCGGAGTACTACTTCTGTGAGGTCTTCTGGCCGGCCTTCCGCAAGGTCGACTTCCTGCGCGCGCTGCGCGACTACGCGGCCCGTCACCGCCGCTACGGCGGCTGACAGGAGCTTCACAGAGAGTGCTCGACTACCCCGTTCGCGACAGAAGTAACTAGGAGTTCACCAGCGCGCCGTCGTATGCGCTGGCATGGCACCGCATGTTCGAGGGCATAAGCCAGTCAGGTCGATGCCCGAACCACGGGTGTCGGATCTCAGCGGGCGGCACGGGGCCGTCCGCCCGGGAGGCCCTTTGCACCAGCCTTGCCGTGCGGTCACAGCACGGAAGAAGCAGTGGAGGGCCGGTCCCCGGCCCGTGCAAACGGGCCGTCGACCGGTCCAGCTCCACTCCGTCGCTCCCCGACCTCTTCCGAGGGGGTACGTCCTTCCGTGGTGACCAGCACAAAGCGCCACAAGCCAGACCGGCGCACTTATGTCCTCGACACCAGTGTTCTGCTGTCGGACCCCAACGCCCTGAGCCGCTTCGACGAGCACGAGGTCGTGCTTCCCATCGTCGTGGTGACGGAACTGGAGGCCAAGCGGCACCATCCCGAACTCGGCTACTTCGCCCGGCAGGCCCTGCGGCTGCTCGACGACTTCCGGGTCCGGCACGGCCGTCTCGACGCTCCCATCCCGATCGGGGACCTGGGCGGAACCGTTCGTGTCGAGCTCAACCACTCGGACCCCAGCGTGCTGCCCAGCGGCTACCGCCTGGGGGACAACGACTCCCGCATCCTCGCGGTCGCCCGCAACCTGCAGGCCGAGGGCTACGACGTCACCGTCGTCTCGAAGGACCTCCCGCTCAGGATCAAGGCGTCCTCGGTCGGTCTCCTCGCCGAGGAGTACCGCGCCGAACTCGCCATCACGGGCTCCTCCGGCTGGACCGGAATGTCCGAACTGACCCTGCCCGGCGAGCAGGTGGACATCCTCTTCGACGAAGGCCATGTCTACGTCCCCGAGGTTTCCGACCTGCCCGTGCACACGGGGCTGACCATCCACTCCGAGCGCGGCAAGGCGCTCGGCCGGGTCTCGCCCGAGGGCAACGTCCGGCTGGTGCGCGGCGACCGGGAGGCGTTCGGCATCAAGGGCCGCAGCGCGGAGCAGCGCATCGCGCTGGACATCCTGCTCGACCCGGACATCGGGATCGTGTCCATGGGCGGCCGGGCCGGCACCGGCAAGTCGGCGCTCGCGCTGTGCGCGGGGCTCGAGGCGGTCCTGGAGCGCCGCCAGCACAAGAAGGTGATGGTCTTCCGGCCGCTGTACGCGGTGGGCGGGCAGGAACTCGGCTATCTGCCGGGTTCCGAGTCCGAGAAGATGGGTCCCTGGGCACAGGCGGTCTTCGACACGCTGTCCGCGGTCACCAGCCGCGAGGTCATCGAGGAGGTCACCGCGCGCGGGATGCTGGAGGTCCTGCCGCTCACCCACATCCGCGGCCGCTCGCTCCACGACGCGTTCGTGATCGTGGACGAGGCGCAGTCCCTGGAACGGAATGTGCTTCTCACCGTTCTGTCCCGAATCGGCGCCAATTCACGGGTCGTTCTGACCCATGACGTGGCCCAGCGGGACAATCTGCGGGTCGGTCGCTACGACGGTGTGGTCGCCGTGGTGGAGAAGCTGAAGGGACACCCCCTCTTCGCCCACGTCACGCTGACGAGGTCCGAGAGGTCCCAGATCGCGGCCCTTGTGACCGAAATGCTCGAAGACGGTCAGATCTAAGGCAATCCGGGAAAAACCGGAGCAGGTTGGCGCCGTCCGGAAAGGCCAAGAGCCTAGCCGGGCGGCGCCTTCGCGTGTCGAGGTTTCTCGAAATCCCATGGGTCAAACGGGATGTGAGCTTTCACACGCAACTCAGAATTGCCACCCGGCGTCCGGTTACGGCAGAGTCTCGGTTCTGTCAGGCCCCGCATACGGCACACCTGTACCCCCAGCGGTACGGCACCACAGCAACACCACGACCAACTCCATACCGTCCGTCGTATGCCGCCCGCGCACCACGCGGCGCTCCTCGCAAGGGAGTTGCCCACCGGGCCCGCGCCTCCCGTGACCCCGTTAGTTGGGAGGCCAGTGTCCAGGGGCACGATTGCGTCCGCCAGGGTCACCGAAGCGGGCGATGCTGGAAGGAAACCGTGTGAGCCCGATTTCGGTCCGGGGATTCGCAGTGGCCTCCGCCACCGCGGTCACCGCTGTAGGCAGCGTTGTCGGAGTCGCCTCCGGCAGTGTCGCGCAGCCGAACGACGCCGAGGCGACGGCAGCCGACACGACGACGCTCCTGGCGGACATCCCCGCGGGTGAGCAGGCTCAGGTGCAGACCGCGTCCCTTACGCAGCAGGCCGACTACCAGGCCATCGCCGCGGACGCGAGCGCCAAGAAGATCGCGGAGGAGTCGGCCCGCAAGGCCGCCGCCAAGTCCGCGATCGAGAAGAAGGAGGCCGCCGAGCAGGCGGCCAAGGAAGCCAAGGAGCGCGCCGAGGCCAAGGAGAAGGCCAGCAGGAGCTCCTCCAGCTTCCCGGTGCAGAGCTCGTACACCGTCGCGCAGATCCAGGCGATGGCGTCCTCGATGGTGCCGAGCGGGCAGTTCCAGTGCTTCAGCAACATCGTGGACCACGAGTCCAGCTGGAACTACCGGGCCGTCAACGCCTCCTCGGGCGCCTACGGTCTCTTCCAGGCCCTGCCGGGCTCCAAGATGTCGTCGGTCGGCGCCGACTGGCAGACCAACCCGGCCACCCAGATCAAGTGGGGCCTCAACTACATGGACAGCCGGTACGGCAGCCCCTGCGAGGCCTGGTCGTTCTGGCAGGCCAACCACTGGTACTGAGCCGGACATGAGCCGGACCTCCGCACGTGGACTCGCCGTGGTCTCGGCCACGGCGGTCACCACTGTCGGTGCCGTCATGGGAGTCGCCCAGGCGGGCACCGCGCAGTCCGCCGGCGACGCCCAGGCACCGGTCGGCGACGCGACGCTCCTCGCGGACATACCCGAGGGCCGGCAGGCCCAGGTACAGACGGTCGCGCTGACACGGCAGGCCGACACGCAGGCCGTCGCAGCGGACGCCGTCGCCAGGACATCGGCGGAGGAAGCGGCCCGCAAGCAGGCCGCCGAGGCCGCGGTGGCCAAGCGGAAGGCCGCCGAGGAGAAGGCGAAGAAGGAGCGCGAGGCCAAGGCCGGCTCCGGCGTCTTCCCGGTGCAGAGTTCGTACACGGCCGCGCAGGTCCAGGCGATCGCGCGCCAGATCGTGCCCGGCGGGCAGTTCCAGTGCTTCAGCAACATCGTGGACCACGAGTCCACCTGGAACTACCTGGCCGTCAACCCCGGGTCCGGCGCCTACGGCCTCGTCCAGGCCCTGCCGGGCTCCAAGATGGCTTCGGCCGGCGCCGACTGGCGGACCAATCCGGCGACCCAGATCAAATGGGGCCTGAACTACATGAACGTCCGGTACGGCAGCCCCTGCGACGCCTGGGCCTACTGGCAGGCCCACGGCAACTACTGATCACGGATCGCCCCGGCCGCTCAACCCCCCGCAGCTCCTCCCCGTCCTAGGGGGAGGAGCTTTCGCCATGTACGGTCGGACCGGACGACTCCAGGGGGGAGTGGTGAGGAGAGACGGGGGAAGAGGACGGATCATGTCGCGAGTGCCAGGGTGGATCGGCCGGCTCGGTGCCCGGCTGACCGATGTGGGAGAGCGGTTGGACGAGCGCCGCGCCGAGGTGGCCCGCGAGGAGGCCGACGCCGCCGAGCCGCCCGAGCGCAAGCAGCGGAAGCCGGCCACCACCGCCTCCCGCCCGCCCGTCGTGCTGGTGCCCCGCCCCGACCCGGCGCAGGCCGTGCCGTGGGGTGTACGGGTCGCCGCCGAGGCCGGCTGGCGGCTCCTGGTCCTCGCGGGCACCGTCTGGGTGCTGATGCGGGTCATCAGCTCCGTACAGCTCGTCGTCTTCGCCTTCGTCGTCGCCCTGCTCATCACCGCGCTGCTCCAGCCGACGGTGGCCCGTCTGATGCGGCACGGCGTCCCGCGCGGCCCCGCCACGGCTCTCACCGCGATCCTCGGCTTCGTCATCATCGGGCTGATGGGCTGGTTCGTGACCTGGCAGGTCATGGAGAACATCGACGACCTCTCCAACCAGATCCAGAGCGGCATCGACGACCTGCGCAACTGGCTGCTGAAGAGCCCCTTCCACGTCACCGACAAGCAGATCAACCAGATAGCCAAGAACCTGCGCGAGGCGGTCGGCGCCAACACCGACCAGATCACCTCGGCGGGCCTGGAGGGCGTCCAGGTCGTCGTGGAGGCCCTCACCGGCATCCTGCTGACCTTCTTCTCCACTCTCTTCCTGCTCTACGACGGCCGGCGCATCTGGAACTGGACCCTGAAGCTGGTCCCCGCGGCCGCCCGCCCCGCCGTGGCCGGCGCGGGTCCGCGCGCCTGGCGCACCCTGACCGCCTACGTCCGCGGCACGGTCCTGGTGGCCCTCATCGACGCCGTCTTCATCGGCATCGGCATCTACTTCCTCGACGTGCCCATGGCCGTCCCGCTGGCCGTCTTCATCTTCCTGTTCTCGTTCATCCCGCTGGTGGGCGCGGTCGCCTCCGGCGCGCTGGCGGTGCTCGTCGCGCTGGTGACCCAGGGCGTGTTCACGGCGGTGATGACCCTCGCGGTGGTCCTCGCCGTCCAGCAGATCGAGGGCCACATCCTCCAGCCGTTCATCCTCGGCCGCGCCGTGCGTGTCCACCCGCTCGCGGTCGTCCTCACGGTCGCGACGGGCGGCATGGTGGCCGGTATCGGCGGCGCGGTGGTGGCCGTACCGCTGGTGGCGGTGACGAACACGGTGGTGAGCTACCTCAAGGGGTACGCCGAGGAACAGGCGGCGCCGCCCGAGCCCGAGGACGAGGTCGTCACCGGCGAGGAGAGCGCGGCGGAACCGCCTCAGGGCCCTGAAAAACCTGCCTCGGATTCGGTCAATTGAGCGCCGAACACAATGTTTTGAGCAGCCCGCGAACTCAACTTCCGTCAACTAGAGGCAGGTAGCGAACCCGCCCTCGGAATATGCGCCCGGACTGATACACCTTCCCTCCTCAGCGCTACGCGTCAGGCGTGTGTGCGAGACGGCGGGGGGTGCGATGTCGGGCCACGAACACCTGGCTCAGGCCCTGGCCGCGTGCGGGCGCGACGGTTTCACCGGAGAGCTGCGGATCACCGGGACACCGGGCGGCACCTTCCACTTCGGGGACGGCCGGGTGGTCGCCGTGGAGTCGCCCGGCGCCCCGGGGCCCGAGGCGCTGCTGCTGCGCTCGGGGCGGGTCAGCGGCGAGCAGTGGGCCGAGCTGGTGCGGGAGTCGGGCGGCTCGCGCTGGCCGGTCACCGCGCTCATCGCGCACGGTTACGCGGGGGCCGCGCAGCTGAGGGTGGTGTGTGCGCTGGCCCTCCACGACGCCGCCTTCGCGATGGCCGCGGGCCGGCTGGAGGAGTGCGAACGCCACGCCACCGCGGAGCCGTTCGCGCAGGTCCCGGTGGGTGAGCCGCCCCTGCGGCTGCTCCAGGACGCGCTCCGCAGACTCACCGCCCTCGCCGCCCTGCCGCACCCCGTGCACCCCGACCGGGAACGTCCCGTGCGCTCCGGCACGGACAGCGGATCCGGGTCCCTGCGGCGCGAGTTGCTCACGCACGCCGACGGCCGCAGCACCGCCCGCGATCTCGCCTTCCGGGTCGGGCGCGGCGTCTACACCGTGTCGGTCGAGGTGGCCCGCATGCTCGACGAAGGGCTCCTGGTGTGCGCGGGACCGCCGCCGCCCGTCGCGGTCCGCTCCCTCCCCGAGGGCGACGAACTGCGGCCCCGCAGGCCCCCGCCCGTGGAGCCGCCCCCGCCCCCGGCGCGAACCGATCTGCCCCGCCGGAAACCCGGCAATTTCTTCCGCCTCCGAAACGGAACACCCACATGAAAAAGCCGATCAGACGCGATCAGAATCAGGGGAGTTGACTCTATGGATCACCAAGCTCTGGCGCTCGAAATGCGCGGTCTGCGGGAACAGGTCACCGGAATCACGGACACCGCCTTGGCCGCCGCGGACGGGCTGCTCATCGCCGCGGACACCGCCGACTCGATAGACCCGGAGGGGCTCGCCGCGCTCGCCGCGGCCGGCCTCGGCCTCGCCCGGCGCACCGCGCAGGCGTCCGCCCGCGGCACGCTGCGCCGGACCGTGACGTACGGCAGCCACGGCTGCGCCGCCTTCTACGCCGTCGGCGACACCGCCCTGATGGTCGTGCTCGGCGACGAGGGCATGGACTTGGACCACCTGCACCGGGCGACCCAGCCGACCCTGAACCGGATCGGCTCGATCCTCACGGACAAGGCGACCGAGAAAGCACCAGAAGGAGTCTGAAGGGATGGCGACGAAGCGTATGACCCCAGGTTTCTCCGACCAGGTGATGGGCCTGGTCAAGTCCCTGCGCACCGATGCCCCCGACTGCGTCGCGTCCGGTGTGGTCGACATGTCCACCGGCATGCTGCTGTCGTACGAGACGGTCGAGAACCACCCGCCGGAGGTCCTGGACCTCCTGGCGGGTGCGACGCTCGACCTCTTCCAGGGCCGTACGGTCGTGATGATCGAGGACGTCTTCAAGGAGCGTCGCGGGATGGCCAGTGACAACCACTTCTTCCAGGAGATCCTGGTCAACAGCGAGAACCTCACGCACCTGTTCGTGCGGATGAACGAACAGCAGGACGTCGTGGCCGTGGTGGTGTGCCGCAAGTCGGTCAACGTCGGCATGCTGTTCGCCCAGGTCCGGCGGGTGGTGAAGGAGTACAGCCTCTGAGCGGACGCCCGGCTGCGGGCGGCTACTCCGTCCGCAGCCCGTCCGGCCGCATCAGCCGCAGCAGCGGCGGCAGGCTCAGCAGGGTCACCACGAGGACGACCCCGGCCGCTACGCCGGTCATCGACAGCACACTCGGCCAGTCCACCCGGACCGTGGTGTCCGTCATCCTCATCAGGACCGCGCCCAGTGTCAGCCCCACCACCGAGGCCAGCAGCAGCCCGAGCGTGATCGGGATCGCCGTCTGCCACAGCACCGACAGGCTCAGGGTGCGCCGCCG
Source organism: Streptomyces sp. SLBN-8D4 (assembly GCF_049739545.1). NCBI lineage: Bacteria > Bacillati > Actinomycetota > Actinomycetes > Kitasatosporales > Streptomycetaceae > Streptomyces > Streptomyces sp. SLBN-8D4. The sequence continues at coordinate 3,626,635 of NZ_JBMGQC010000001.1, read as the reverse complement.
GGTGCCGAACGCGACCAGCGCCGACAGCAGCTTCTTGCGCTCACGCAACTGCTCCAGCTGGGAGACCAGCAGGCTCGCCCCGATCAGGGCCAGCACACAGGCGGCGCCCACGAACAGGCCGGTGCGGATGGTGGAGTACTCGTTGTTGCGCTTGACGGACACCCAGGTCATCGGCTCCTCGAGCGGGTTGATCCGGGCGGCCGTGTTGCGGACGTACTCGCGCGCGTCCGGCAGCGAGTCGTCCAGCCGCAGATAGATCTCTCCGCGTACACCCGCCGCGGCCTTCGCGGGGAAGGCACCCGGGGTGATCAGGATTCCGACGCGCCGATAGCCCGTCGGGTCGGCGATGGACTGCGCCTGCTTGACGGTCTTCGGGACCGTCCAGACGACGGGGCTCTGCTTCTCCGTGTCCTCGGAGGTTTCGAACCAGAGCTTCTTGCCGGGCCGGGTCGCCACGGTCGACTCGTCGTCGGCGTTCTGCCTGGAGGTGGAGTCCTCGTCCGTCCCCGGCGCGACATGGGAGGTGAAGACGTCGCCGTCGCGGCAGGAGGGCAGCTTGGCCACCTCGCGCAGGGACGCGCAGTCGGCGACGGTCACCCGGGCCCAGCCCGCGTTGTCGCCCGGTCCGTCGTTGACGAAGCCCTCGTTGAAGGCGTACGCCCGCCGGACGCCCTTGGTCTCGGCCAGTTCCTTCGCGGCCGCCGCGAGCGTCTTCCCCTCCGGGACGCTCACCTGCATCTGCGCCCGCGAGACGTCGTGGCCGGTGCTCTTGGTGTAGTCGCTGTCCGTGCCGGCGAACAGCATCTGCAGGGCGATCGCCCCGGCCACCGCGACCGCGATGCCGTTGACCATCCGGGCCGCCGTACCGCTGCTCAACTGGAGCCTGCGCACAGCAAGTTGCCAGGACAGACCGCCCGCGCCCAGCCGGGCCACGACCGCCTCGACTATCCACGGCAGCAGCGCGGTCACGCCGACCAGCAGCAGTATGACGCCGCCGGTGACGAGGTACTGGTTGAAGTCGCCGCCGTCGCGGCCCTGCCCGATCATCGGGTAGAGCATCGCGAGTCCGGCCAGCGGCACCAGCAGCCGCCACCACAGCCGGCGCCGCGCGGGCTTCGCCGTACGCACCACGCCGAGCGGCTCGATCACCACGCCCCGCAGGGCGAGCAGCGTCACCAGCACGGCCGCCGCGGGCACCGCGACCGCGACCAGCAGGGCCAGCAGCGGCGAGGGGTTGAGATAGCTCGGGAACACGCTCTGCCCGAACACCTCGATGGAGCCCGCCACTTCCCGGCCGATCAGGAAGAACCCGGTGCCGAGGACGAGTCCGAGCACCGCGCCCGCCAGCGCCTCACCGGCGGCGATCCGCCGGGTCGAGCGGCCGTCGGCGCCCACCAGCCGGAGGGCAGCGAGGCGTCGGTCGCGCCGCTCGCCGCCGAAGCGGACGGCCGCGGTGATGAACACGGCGACCGGCATCAGCAGCACCACGAAGACGACGAGGACCAGCAGCACCAGCACCGGGTCGCTCTGCGACTCGGTCGGGTTCGGGTTGCCGAACCGGTCGATCCGGGTGAGCCGGGCGCCGTCGACGTCCTGGGCCGCGAGTCCGTCCGCGCCCCGGTAGAAGGCCAGTTCGTGGGAGCCGATCAGTCCGCTCTCGCCGATCGTGCCGACGATCCGGTCCGGCAGCCGCTCCCGCAGGAGCTTGCCGTCGTCCGACTCCAGCAGGCTCTTCAGCGCGGGGGAGGTGACCATCTCGCCGACCGCCGGGAACTTCCCGACCCCCGGCGGCAGCGGGGCGCGCGCCCCCTCGGGCTGCACCTCCCGGCCGCGGATGTCCGTGTCCCTGAAGGTGGTCGAAGCGTTCGCGATCAGAAGGGTGTTGTCGGCCTTCTTCAGGGTCGGCTCGTTGTAGGTGATGTCCGCGCGGGCGTCACCGCGCTCGTGCCGCACCGCGAGCGCGCTCGGCAGGGCGGTGGTCAGCAGCAGCAGCGCCACCCCGAGCCCGACCCCGACCGCGGTCAGCAGCGCCCGGACCCACCCCTCACGTCCGCCCGCGAAGGCGAACCGGACCCCCATGGCGAGGTCTCGCCACCACTGCCTGAGAGTCATACGACCCGCTCCATGTCCCTGGACTTTCCGTCCCGTACGACGATCTCGCGGTCGGAGTAGGCGGCGACCCGCGCCTCGTGCGTGACGAGGACGACGGCCGCGTTGGTGGACCGGGCGGCCTCGGTGAGCAGTTCCATGACCCGCTCGCCGTTGAGGGAGTCGAGGGCGCCGGTCGGCTCGTCGGCGAAGAGCACGCGCGGGTTGGTCACCAGGGACCGGGCCACGGCCACGCGCTGCCCCTGACCGCCGGAGACCTCACCGGGCCGCTTCTTCCTCAGGTCGTCGACCTCCAGGCGCTCCATCCAGCCCAGCGCGGCCTTCTCGGCCTCCTTGCGGGAGGTGCCGTTCAGTCGCAGCGGCAGCGCCACGTTCTCCACGCAGGTCAGCTCGGGGACGAGCTGCCCGAACTGGAAGACGAAGCCGAACTCGGAGCGCCGCAGAGCGCTGCGCTCGGAGTCGTTCATCGTGGCCATCTCCCGGCCGTTGTACAGGATCGAGCCCGAGTCGGGCGGGACGATCCCGGCGAGACAGTGCAGCAGGGTCGACTTGCCGGACCCGGAGGGGCCCATGACGGCGACGACCTCGCCGGGGTGGATGGAGAAGTCGGCGCCGTCGAGCGCGACGGTCGGACCGTACGCCTTGCGCAGCTTGTCGGCGACGAGCAGGGAACCGGCCGGGGTCACTTGACCACCACCTCCGCGAGCTTTTCGAGACGCGCGGCGGTCAGCTCCAGCCAGCGCAGGTCGGCTTCCAGATGGAACAGGGCGTGGTCGCAGATCAGCTGGTCGGCGAGGTCGCCCTTGCGCTTGCGGTCCGTGAGGATGCGCATCATCCGCAGATGCTCGGCGCGCTGGTTGTCGAGGATGTCGCCGGCGTCCCGGTGCGTGAGCAGCGCGAGGACGACCTTGGTGTACAGCGTGGACTGGAGATACGGCTCGGGCTTCTCGGGCGTCGCGAGCCACCGCTGTACGTCGGTGATCCCGGCGTCCGTGATGGCGTACCGCTTGCGCTCGGGGCCGCCGCCGGGCTCGATCCCGTCGACTTCGACGAGCCCGTTCTTCAGCAGCCGCGACATCGTCGAGTAGACCTGGCCGTAGTGCAGCGGCCGGTCGTGACCGAACTTCTCGTCGAAGGCCCGCTTGAGGTCGTAACCGTGGCGGGGCCCGGACTCAAGGAGCCCTAGGAGGGTGTGACCGATGGACATGAAGAGGACTGTACATGCGGTGTATACCCAGCATGTATACGCGGAGTGTGTAGAGGGGAGTCACGGGGTGAGCAGCCGCAGGTGAGGGCCGATTGTCACGGTTCTGCTACGCGCGCTCTACGTGTTCCCGGGGTCCTTGGGCGGCCGTCCCCGGCGTGGCAGCGGTCCGGTTTCCCCGGGCAGCCGGCCGGCGTCCTTGAGGGCCTTGCGCAGCAGGAACTCGATCTGCGCGTTGGCCGACCGCAGCTCGTCCCCGGCCCACCGCGCCAGTGCCTCGTACACCAGCGGGTCCAGCCTCAGCAGCACCTGCTTGCGCTGCTGAGGCCGCCGCTCGGGGGGGCCGCCCTCAGAAGGTGCGGAAGGTGCCGTCACTGGTAGAGCGTCCCGGTGTTGAGGACCGGCTGCGGGGCGCGGTCGCCGCACAGCACCACCATCAGGTTGGACACCATCGCCGCCTTGCGTTCCTCGTCCAGCTCCACGATGTCCCGCTCGGTGATCCGGGCGAGCGCCTCCTCGACCATGCCGACCGCGCCCTCCACGATCTGCCGCCGCGCCGCGACCACCGCGCCGGCCTGCTGCCGCTGGAGCATCGCCGAGGCGATCTCCGGCGCGTAGGCGAGGTGCGTGAAGCGGGACTCTATGATCTGCACGCCGGCCGACTCCACGCGCGCGTGCAGCTCGCCGGCGAGCTTCTGGGTGATCTCGTCGGCGTTGCCGCGCAGCGAGAGCCCGTCCTCCTCGTGGGCGTCGTAGGGGTACTCGATGGCGATGTGGCGTACCGCCGTCTCGGTCTGGGTGGCGACGAACTTCACGAAGTTGTCCACCTCGAAGGTGGCCTGCGCGGTGTCCTCGACCTTCCACACCACGACCGCGGCCAGTTCGATCGGGTTGCCGTAGGCGTCGTTGACCTTGAGGACGGCGGTCTCGTGGTTGCGGACCCGGGTGGAGACCTTGGTCCGGGAGGTGAAGGGGTTCACCCAGCGCAGACCGTCCTGGCGGATGGTGCCCTTGTAGCGTCCGAAGAGCTGGACGACCCGGGCCTCGCCCGGTGCGACCGTGTTCAGGCCGCGCAGCGAGATGAGCGCGACGATCAGCACGAGGACCCCGCCGACGGCGAACCCGGGGCTCTCCCCGCTCGCGGCGAACAGGAAGACGGCGAGCAGCAGCCCGACCAGGCCCAGCAGCAGCGCGAGCGCGCCGCCGATGCTGTGCGCGGCGAACTCCCGCACGCGCGGGGCGGGCATGTCGGGTGTGTCTGCGGCGGGCGCGGAATCTTGTGCGGACATGGAGGGTCCCCCGTTTCGTGGACTAGCTCTCTTTTAGCTAAGTGATATCACTTTACCCCCTCCCGGCAACCTTGAAGCCCGCTCGGAGGTCTGGTTCCGAGGAGGCGGGTGCTGATTCTCACGCCCGCCAGGGGCCCGATCGAATGCCCGGTGTCATATAGACCGGTGTTAGCTTTCTGAGCTGACCTGTGCCACGAACCTGAGTGGCCGCCGATGAGGAAGCGGAGCGAGTCGACCCATGGGACGAGCGGAAGAGAGAAGAGCACGTCAGCGCGGTGGCCGCCGCGCGGCGCCGCCCACGCGCTCGTCCGGGACGCCGAGCGAGGGCATCGCGACCGGCGGCAGGGCCGCGGCGCGCAAGGCCGCCGCGCGGGGCAAGAAGGGCGGGAAGAAAGGTAAGAGCGGCATACGCCGGCTCTTCACCTGGAAGAAGCTCCTCGGCACCTTCCTCGGCTTCTGCCTGCTCGGCATCGGCGCCTTCGTCGTGATGTACATGATGATCGACGTGCCGAAGGGCAACGCGAAAGCTCAGGAACAGAGCAACATCTACAAGTACAGCAACGGCTCGGTCATGGCCCGTGAGGGCGACACCAACCGCGAGATCGTCGACCTCTCCGAGGTGCCCAAGCCGGTGCAGCGCACCTTCGTGGCCGCGGAGAACAAGACCTTCTACACGGATGCGGGAGTCGACTTCAAGGGCATCGCCCGCGGACTGTTCAACACCCTGTCCGGCAAGGGCAAACAGGGCGGCTCCACGATCACCCAGCAGTACGTCAAGAACTACTACCTCGACCAGGACCAGACCGTCACGCGCAAGCTGAAGGAACTGGTCATCTCGCTGAAGGTGGACCGCGAGACGCCCAAGGACGACATCCTCGCGGGCTACATCAACACCAGCTACTACGGCCGCGGCGCCTACGGCATCCAGGCCGCCGCGCAGGACTACTACCGCGTCGACGCCAGCAAGCTCAGCGTCCAGCAGGGCGCCTATCTCGCCGCGCTGCTCCAGGCCCCGAGCCAGTACGACTGGGCGGCCGCCAGCGACACCGGCAAGAAACTGGTCACGGCCCGCTGGAACTACGTCCTGGACAACATGGTCAAGCAGGGCTGGCTGGACAAGACCAAGCGGGACAAGATGACGTTCCCGTTCCCCAAGGAGCCCAAGGCCGCCCCGGGCATGGAGGGTCAGAAGGGCTACTTCATCAAGCTCGCCAAGCAGCAGCTCGAGAAGCAGCTGGTGGCCAAGGAGGGCATCACCCAGGACGAGGCGGAGGCCCGGGTCGAGAACTCGGGGTGGACCATCACCCTGAACATCGACAAGAAGAAGCAGGTCCAGCTGGAGAAGGCGGTCAAGACCCAGCTGACCAGCCAACTCGACCCGAAGAAGCGCAAGGTCGACCGGAACGTCCAGGCCGGTGCCGCCTCCGTCGACCCCAGGACGGGGAAGATCGTCGCCCTGTACGGCGGCTCGGACTACACCAAGCACTACATCAGCAACGCCAACCGCACCGACTACCAGCCCGCCTCGACCTTCAAGCCGGTCATCCTCGCCGCCGCCCTGGAGAACGCCTCCGAGACGCAGGACGGCAAGGCGATCGGCGCCAACACGATCTACGACGGCACCAGCAAGCGTCAGGTCGTGGACAGCAACGGCAACAAGGTCGGCTTCGGTCCCGAGAACGAGGACGACACGGACTACGGCAAGGTCACCGTGCAGACGGCGATGGACAAGTCCATCAACTCCGTCTTCGCGCAGATGGGCGTGGACGTCGGCATGGACAAGGTGCTGTCGACGGCCACCAAGCTCGGCATGGACACCGGCAAGCTGAGGCCGCTGCCGGCCTACACCCTGGGCACGATGGGCGCGAGCCCGATCCAGATGGCCGGTGTGTACGCCACCCTCGACAACCACGGCAAGCAGGTCACGCCGAGCATCATCAAGTCGGCGGAGCAGGGTGGCACCGAGTTCCGGCTGCCCGACCCGATCGGCGAGCAGGTCATCAGCCGCGAGGCCGCCGACACGGTCACCTCGGTGCTGACCGGCGTGGTCGACGACGGTACGGCCAAGAAGTCCGTGCAGCAGAACCCGGCCCGCGACGGCCGCAAGGTCGCCGGCAAGACCGGTACCTCCGACGACAACAAGTCGGCCTGGTTCACCGGCTACACCCCGGACCTGGTCACCTCGGTCGGTCTGTTCGGTGAGGACTACAAGACCCACGGGCAGAGCAAGCTGTACAACACGGCCGGCCTCGACCGCGTCAACGGCGGTGGCTTCCCGGCGCAGATCTGGGCGGCGTACACCTTCGGCGTCGCGGGCAAGAACACCAAGTTCGACCTGGACACCGACCAGGGCGCCGCGGTCCAGCCGTCGTGGACCCCGACACCCTCGGCGACTCCGTCGGAAACTCCCTCGGAGACGCCCTCGGAGACTCCGTCCGAAACCCCGTCGGAGACGCCCTCGGAGACTCCGTCGGAGACCCCGTCACAGTCGCCGTCGCAGAGCGCGCCGACCGGTCAGCAGAGCACTCCGGTCGGGACATCGACCTCACCGCTGAACCCGTTCGACCCGAACGCCGGCCAGTAGCGAAAGAGGGAGGGCGCCCGGTGACCACCGGGCGCCCTCCCTCGTTTCCTAGCCCCTGTTGAGCTCGAACCACACCACCTTGCCGGTGCTCAGCCGAGTGGCCCCCCACCGCCGGGCCAGCCGGTTCACGAGGTAGAGCCCGCGCCCGCCCTCGTCGGTGGCCCGCGCCTGCCGCAGGCGCGGCAACTGCGGCACGTCGTCACCGACCTCGCACCGCAGCACATCGGTCCGCAGCAGCCGAAGCGTCACCGGCCGCGTCGCGTACCGCACGGCGTTCGTCACGACCTCGCTGACCAGCAGCTCGACGGAGTCGGTCAGATCCTCCATGTCCCAACGGGACAGCGCCCGCCGCGCCAGCCGCCGGGCACGGCCCGGTGCCGCGTCCTCCGGCTCCAGGAACCAGTACGCCACATCGCTCGGCGCGATCCCGTCGAAACGGGCCGCGAGCAGCGCGATGTCGTCGTCCCGGTCGCCAGGACCGAGCATGTCGAGCACCTCGTCGCACAGCGCCTCCAGCGGCGGCGGATGATCCGGCCCCGTCAGCTGCGCGGTCGCGGCGAGTTTCTCCCGCAGCTGCTCTATCCCGGTCCACACGTCCCGCAGCCGCGACTCGACGAGCCCGTCGGTGTACAGCAGCAGGGTCGCCCCGGCCGGCGCGTCCAGTTCCACGGCCTCGAAGTCCACGCCTCCGACACCGATCGGCGCGCCCGGCGGCACCCGGAGCACCTCTGCCCGGCCGCCCAGGTGCAGCAGCACCGGCGGCGGATGGCCGGCATTGGCGATGGTGATCCGGTGCGAGACCGGGTCGTAGACGGCGTAGAGGCAGGTCGCCATGCGGTCCGTGCCGAGCCGCTGGGCCTGCTCGTCGAGGTGGTGCAGCACCTCCTGCGGGGGCAGGTCGAGCCCGGCCAGCGTCTGGGCCGTGGTCCGCAGCTGGCCCATGATCGCCGCCGACGTCATGGAGTGCCCCATCACGTCACCCACGACCAGCGCGACCCGGCTGCCGGGCAGCGGGATCGCGTCGTACCAGTCACCGCCCACCCGGGCCGTCTCGGCCGCCGGCAGATAGCGCGAGGCCAGCCGTACGCCGGTGGGCCGGGGGAGCGTCTCGGGCAGCATGGTGCGCTGCAGCTCGTCGGCGATGTACGCCTCACGGCCGTAGAGGACCGCCTTGTCGATGCCCAGCGCGCTGTGCGTGGCGAGCTGGGCGGCCACGAGCAGGTCGTCCGGGTCGAAGGGGACGCGGTCGGGGCGGCGCAGGAACAGGGCGGCGCCGATCACCCGGCGCCTGCCGCGCAGCGGGGCGAGGATCGCCCGGCGGCCCGACGGCACGGCGAACTCACAGCCCTCGCCGAGCAGTTCCGGCAGCGCGGCGTGGGCCGCGGGCGTGTCCGTGAAGACCGGCCGCACCCCGCGCAGCACCTCGGCGAGCGCGCTGCCGGGCTGCACCTCGCACAGTTCGGTGCCGAGCGCGTCCAGTTCGGTCGGGTTCTCCGGCACCGGCACCGGCAGGATGCCGTCCTCCAGGTCCCGTTCCTGCTGCGGGATGCGGTCGCTGCGCCGCAGCCGGAGCACGAGGGGGCCGGTGGGCCGCTCGTCGCCGACGGGCAGCGGATCGCGCAGATAGACGAGGATCGCGTCCGAGAAGGTCGGCACGGTCGCCCGGCACAGACCCATCACGATCTCGTCCAGGTCGATGCCACGGGCGATCCGGCGGGTGGCTGCGCCCACGAAGCGCAGCCGGTCACCGTCGCGCCGCATGGGCGTGGGCCGGCCCGGGGGAAGCCCCTGGCCGGTACGGCGTTCGTCGGCGCTCTGGGGCGGCCGCTCGTCCTCGCCGCCCGGCTGGACCGGCACCGCGTCGGTGACGGGCCGCGGGCGGTGCGTGTCCGGCTCCGCTGCGGCCGGCTGGGAGTGCTCGGGGCCGGTACCGGCCGGGTTCATGCCCATGTCCTTGTGGTTGCCGGTCCTCCCGGTCGTGCTGTTGCTGCTCTGGACGACGGGTGCCGCCTCCGGCGCGGGGTCACCGGAGCGGGCCTGGACGGGTAAAGCGGTCGGCGCCTCGACGCCCTGGGCGGGCGGTGGCGCCGGGGAACGCAGGAGCGCCCCGCGGGGGTCCGTGGGGTCGACGCCCGGCTGGGGGCGTTCGAAGGAGGTCAGGTGCTCCGTCACGCGTGTCGAATCCGTCCGTCCGGGGCTGCACGCCGTACGCGCAGTTGGTCCCGCCGAAATCCCGATACCCGGAATACGTGTCCCAGGAACGGAATTCCCGCGTGGTCAGGGGCTGTTCCTGCGTTTTTGGTCAACCTTCCGCCGCCCGTACCGGTGTTGCCCTCGTACCCCACGCTCACGTCCTGCCGCCCCTCGGTGACCATCGGTCAAGCACAGTGCCCGTTCCGGTAGTTGTCGCTGCGCGCTCTTGCGGAGGACGATCCTACGTTTGCAGCCCGGGGGCGCATCAAGGGTCTCATGAGGACAAGTGCGCGGGCGTACGGTCCCAGTCTTCCGGAAGGAGCGGAACAGTCCAGGACGGATCGGGCCGCCAGTCGGGCCAGCCGTCCGAGAACGGCGGGCCCCAGGCGCGGATCACCTCCACCGCGGAACGCCCCGCCGCCCGGACCTGTTCGGCCAGGTCCGGGCCCATCAGTCCGTCCCGCTGGGCCTGCGCGAACTCGTCCTCGTCCCGCCACTGCCAACCGCGCTCCGGGTCCACGGTGATGTCCAGGAAGTGGTCCTCCGAGTCCACACCCCCGGCCCAACGCGTCAGCGGCTCCTCGAGGTTCACGTACCAGTTCTTGAAGCGCCAGCCCGGCTCCCAGAACAGCCACACCGACCACGGCAGCCCCGGCCGAGCCAGCTTCAGCACCCCGGTGCCGAACCAGCGGTCCCGCTGGACCGAACGCGGCTTGGTGTAACGGGACTCCAGCGGCTCGGCGTGCACCGGCGTGCCGTCGGCCAGCACCGGTCTCACGCACTCGGTGCCCGGTGCCAGCCACACGGCGAGCAGGTCCTCGTCGTCGCGTACGACCGTGACGGGGCGGGCGATGTGGACGTGCGCGCCCGCGTTCTCCCGGTACCGCCACAGGATCTGACTCCCGGGCTCCCAGAAGTGCGCCGACGTACCCGCTGCCACCGCTCTCACCGCTCCACCGTCTGCCATGAACAGATATTAGGTGCCATAGGCATACGACGCTGCGGTGCGTGTCACGGTTCACGCCGGCGCCGGGAAAGGTTACGGCCGTGTCATCCGCAGGACATCCAGCGCCTCGTCGAGTTGTTCGGCCGTCAGGTCGCCGCGCTCCACGTATCCGTTCTCCAGCACGACCTCGCGGATCGTCTTCCGCTCCGCGAGTGCCTTCTTGGCGACCTTCGCGGCCTCCTCGTACCCGATGTACTTGTTGAGCGGGGTGACCACGGAGGGCGAGGACTCGGCGTACTCCCGGGCCCGTTCGCGGTGGGCGACGATGCCGTCGACGGTCCGGTCGGCGAGCAGCCGGGAGACGTTGGCGAGCAGCCGGACCGACTCCAGGACGTTCTTCGCGATGACCGGCAGCATGACGTTGAGCTCGAAGTTGCCGGCCGCACCGGCCGTCGCGACGGTGGCGTCGTTGCCGATCACCTGGGCGGCGACCATGAGGACGGCCTCGGGGATCACCGGGTTGACCTTGCCGGGCATGATCGAGGAGCCGGGCTGGAGGTCGGGGAGCGAGATCTCGGCGAGCCCGGTCCTGGGCCCGGAGGACATCCACCGCAGATCGTTCGCGATCTTCGTCAGCCCGACCGCGATGGTCCTGAGCTGCCCGCTGGTCTCCACGATCCCGTCCCGGGCGCCCTGCGCCTCGAAGTGGTCCCGCGCCTCGGTGAGGGGCAGCCCGGTGGTGCGGGCGACCTCTTCGATGACGGCGGCGGAGAATCCGGGCGGGGTGTTGATGCCGGTGCCGACCGCGGTACCGCCCAGCGGCAGCTCGGCGAGCCGGGGGAGGGAGGCCTCCAGCCGCTCGATCCCGTACCGCACCTGCGCCGCGTAGCCGCCGAACTCCTGCCCCAGGGTCACCGGGGTGGCGTCCATCAGATGCGTCCGCCCCGACTTCACGACGTCGGCGAACTCCTCGGACTTGCGGGTGAGGGCGGTGGCGAGGTGCTGGAGCGCGGGAATCAGGTCCCGGGTGACGGCGGCGGTGGCGGCGATGTGGATGGAGGAGGGGAAGACGTCGTTGGACGACTGGGAGGCGTTGACGTGGTCGTTGGGGTGCACGTCACGGCCGAGCCGCTCGGTCGCCAGCGTCGCGATGACCTCGTTGGCGTTCATGTTGGACGAGGTGCCGGACCCGGTCTGGAACACGTCGATCGGGAAGTGCGCGTCCCAGTCGCCCCGGGCCACCTCGTCGGCCGCCTCCTGGACGGCCTCGGCGATGTCCTTGTCGAGCACGTTCAGCCGCGCGTTCACCTTCGCGGCCGCCCCCTTGATCCGGGCCAGCGCCTCGATGTGCGCCCGCTCGATCCGCTGCCCGGAGATGGGGAAGTTCTCCACGGCCCGCTGGGTCTGGGCCCGCCACCTGGCGTCCACCGGGACCCGGACCTCGCCCATGGAGTCGTGCTCGATCCGAAACGCCTGTTCCTGCTGCTCGTCGGCCACTGCCGATCACCTCCGTTTTGGTCAGCGTCTGCCCCTGTGGCACCTATTCCTGCCGCGCAGACCGGCCCGGAAACCGGAGGCCCGCCGAATCCCCGAAGCACGAGGACCCCGGCCGACGGCTCGACCGGGGTTCTGTGAGGTTCGGCGGGGTCCTACGCCAGACCCGGCCCCCGTACCGGAATCGACGTGAACGTGGGCGCCGGCGCCGGGTCCTGGAAGAAGTCGTTCCCCTTGTCGTCGACCACGATGAACGCCGGAAAGTCCTCGACCTCGATCTTCCAGACCGCTTCCATGCCGAGCTCCTCGTACTCGACGACCTCGACCTTCTTGATGCAGTCCTGGGCGAGCCGGGCCGCCGGGCCGCCGATGGAGCCGAGGTAGAAGCCGCCGTGCGCATCGCACGCGTCGGTGACCTGCTTGCTGCGGTTGCCCTTGGCCAGCATCACCTTGGAGCCGCCCGCCGCCTGGAACTGCTCGACGTAGGAGTCCATGCGGCCGGCCGTCGTCGGGCCGAAGGAACCGGACGCGTAGCCCTCGGGCGTCTTCGCCGGACCCGCGTAGTACACCGGGTGGTCCTTCAGGTACTGCGGCATCTCCTCGCCCGCGTCAAGGCGCTCCTTGATCTTGGCGTGCGCGATGTCCCGCGCCACGACCAGCGGGCCGGTCAGCGAAAGCCGCGTCTTCACCGGGTACTTGGTGAGCTCGGCGAGGATCGACTCCATGGGCTGGTTGAGGTCGATCCGGACGACGTCGGAGGCCTCGTCCAGGTGCTCGTCCGTCGTCTCCGGCAGGAACCGCGCCGGGTCCGTCTCCAGCTGCTCCAGGAAGACCCCCTCGGCGGTGATCTTCGCGACGGCCTGGCGGTCGGCCGAGCAGGACACGGCGATGGCGACCGGGCAGGACGCGCCGTGCCGGGGCAGCCGTACGACCCGCACGTCGTGGCAGAAGTACTTCCCGCCGAACTGCGCCCCGATCCCGATCTTCTGCGTCAGCTCGAAGACCTTCTCCTCCAGCTCCTTGTCCCGGAAGCCGTGCCCGAGCTCCGAGCCCTCGGCCGGGATCTCGTCGAGGTAGTGCGCGGAGGCGTACTTCGCGGTCTTCAGCGCGTACTCGGCGCTCGTACCGCCGACGACGATCGCGAGGTGGTACGGCGGACAGGCGGCCGTACCCAGCGAACGGATCTTCTCCTCCAGGAACTTCATCATGGAGGCCTCGTTCAGGACGGCCTTCGTCTCCTGGTACAGGAACGACTTGTTGGCCGAGCCGCCGCCCTTCGCCATGAACAGGAACTTGTACGCGCCGCCGTCGGTGGCGTACAGCTCGATCTGCGCGGGGAGGTTGGAGCCGGTGTTCTTCTCGTCCCACATGGTCAGCGGGGCCATCTGCGAGTAGCGCAGGTTGAGGTTCAGGTACGCGTCGTAGATGCCCTTCGACAGCGCCGCCTCGTCACCGCCCTGGGTGAGGACGTTCTGCCCGCGCTTGCCCATGACGATCGCCGTGCCGGTGTCCTGGCACATCGGCAGGACGCCCGCCGCCGCGATGTTCGCGTTCTTCAGCAGGTCCAGCGCGACGAACTTGTCGTTGCTCGACGCCTCGGGGTCGTCGATGATGCGGCGCAGCTGGGCGAGGTGCGCCGGCCGCAGGTAGTGCTGGATGTCGTGGATGGCCTCCTCGGCGAGCTTGCGCAGCGCCTCCGGCTCCACCTTGAGGAAGGTCCGCCCGTCGGCCTCGAAGGTGGAGACACCCTCGGAGGTCACCAGCCGGTAGGGGGTGGTGTCCTCTCCCATGGGGAGCAGATCGGTGTACGCGAACTCAGGCATCTCAGCCCATTCCTCACTCTGCGGGTCGACCACCCGCCTCCGTTGGCGGGCCTCACCAGCCTAGAACCTGTCCAAGGTCGGCAGCTTGTGAGGTAAGGCTCAGTCGGTTCGCCAAGAGTTGTCCACAGACCTAGTCGCGATCTATCGCGTTTCGGTACGCTGCTGCGGTGGACCTTCAGAAGCCCGAACACCAGCACGCGGGCCCCGCACCCGCGGTGGCCGACCCGCCCGCCTCGGACGCCGACCTGCGCGCCTCGGACGCCGACCTGCGCGCCTCGGACGCCGACCGCGACCGTATCGCCGACATCCTGCGCGAGGCCCTGGCCGAGGGCCGCCTCTCCGCGGACGAGCACGCCGAGCGGGTCGAGGGGGTGCTGAGCGCGAAGACGGTGGGCGAGCTGGAGGTCTTCATACGGGACCTGCCCGCGGCCCACCAGCGCCGCAGCGCCCCGGCCTGGACCCCCGCCCCCAACCGCCCGACCGACGCGATCCCCCCGGACCCGGACGACAACGTGGTGGCGGTCTTCAGTGCCGCCGTCCGCAAGGGCCGCTGGCGCGCGGGCCGCCGTATCCATGCCTACGCGGTCTTCGGCAGCGTCGAGATCGATCTCAGCGAGGCGATCTTCGAGTACCGCCAGGTCGTCATCAAGGCGTTCTCGGTGTTCGGCAGCGTCGAGGTGCGCGTCCCGGAGAACATCTCGCTGCGCGGCACGGGAGTCGGTGTCCTCGGCGACTTCCAGGTGGACACGCTCGACTCGGCCGAGCCGGACGCGCCCGTGGTGTACGTCGACGGCTGGGCCGTCCTCGGCAGTGTGGAGGCGAAGCCCAAGCGCGGCAAGCTCGTCGCGGACATCCTCGATCGGGTTCAGCGCGCGGTCGATCGCAAGGTGGACAGGAGTTTGCGCAAACACCTGGATCGTTGACGGTTGTGAATCCGGGTGTGTCCGAAACGGAGGATTCCGCCCTCGGTCGGCTCTCGGAAGCGCACGCGACCGCCCGGAATCCAGCGGTTCGGGACTCAGTGCATAGGCGCGCGCACAGCGGGTAGGGCTTGCTGCATCGTCTCTCGCTCGCGAAGCCGTCGTCAGGAGTAGACCGTGCTGCAACCGCCGCATTCGTCCCTGCAGGTAGCTGCCGTTCCTGCCCAGCGGGTGCCAGTGCGGGACAGGGACCAAGACGCTCCATGGCACACCGAGGCGGTGTGCCGGCGCGACGAGGCCGGCCTGTTCTTCGCCCCGTCCAAGGAACCCACCGCCGCCAGGCTCTCCCGCGAGGAGGCCGCGAAGCGCGTCTGCGCCCGCTGTCCGGTCATGGTCGAGTGCCGCGAGCACGCCCTGCTCCAGCCCGAGCCCTACGGCGTCTGGGGCGGCCTCACCGCGGCCGAACGCCGAGTGGTCCTGGCCCGGCGCAGGCGCCGCGAGCTGGAACTCACGAAAGCGGCGCGGGCGGCACGCATAGCCCAGGCGGGCTGAGTACCGCACGGCGAAAGGCGCCCCCACCGCACCGGGGGCGCCTTCTTGACTGGGGCGAGTGGATCTACCTAGGGGCGCGGGGAACTGCGCGACAAGCCACAGCGCACCCGCACCCGCCGACGCTCCAGAACCCCCGAGCTGGCAGGCGCTATTTGGCGCGATCGAAGTCGATCGCGCTGTAGGCCCGCAGCTTGCTCAGCCGATGCTCCGAGTCGATCCTCCGCACCGTCCCCGACTTCGACCGCATCACGATCGAGTCGGTGGTCGCGGTCTCCGACCGGTACCGCACACCCCGCAGCAGCTCACCGTCGGTGATCCCGGTCGCCACGAAGAAGACGTTCTCCCCGGACACCAGATCGTCGGTGGTCAGCACCCGGTCCAGGTCGTGTCCGGCGTCGATCGCCCGGGCCCGCTCCTCGTCGTCCTTGGGCCACAGCTTGCCCTGGATCGTGCCGCCGAGGCACTTCACGGCGCAGGCCGAGATGATCCCCTCGGGCGTACCGCCGATGCCCAGCAGCATGTCGACGCCGGTGCCCTCGCGCAGCGCGTAGATCGACCCGGCGACGTCACCGTCGGAGATCAGCTTGATGCGCGCACCGGCCTCCCGGATCTCCTTGATGATCCCCTCGTGCCGCGGCCGGTCGAGGATCACCACCGTCACGTCCTCCGGCGTGGAGCGCTTGGCCTTGGCGACGCGGCGGATGTTCACCGCCACCGGCGCGTCGATGTCGACGAAGTCGGCCGCATCGGGCCCCGTGACCAGCTTGTCCATGTAGAAGACGGCGGACGGGTCGAACATCGACCCCCGGTCCGCGGCCGCCAGCACGGAGATCGCGTTCGGCATGCCCTTGGCCGCCAGCGTGGTCCCGTCGATCGGGTCGACGGCGATGTCGCACTCCGGCCCGGTCCCGTCCCCGACCCGCTCCCCGTTGAAGAGCATCGGGGCCTCGTCCTTCTCGCCCTCGCCGATGACGACCACGCCGTTCATCGACACGGTGGAGACGAGGGTTCGCATGGCGCGCACCGCGACACCGTCGGCGCCGTTCTTGTCGCCCCGCCCGACCCAGCGGCCCGCGGCCATCGCGGCGGCTTCGGTCACCCGGACGAGCTCCAGGGCGAGGTTGCGGTCGGGGGCCTCGGAGGGGACTTCGAGTTCGGACGGCAGATGATGATGCTCGGTCATCGGAGCGCACCTTTCTGATACGACGACGGCCGGATGAGGGTTCAAACGTCGACTCTATCGTCAGTCCGACAAAATGAGCAGGGGACCCCACGGATGAGCGGACCGGGTACCTGCGACGATAGGGGGCGTGGCAGGTTCGAACGGCAAGCAGAAGACGGTCCGGGACATGATTCTCTCCCTGGGCCTGATCGGGATCGCGGCGGCGGTCATCTACGTGTTCATCCCGCACGACGACTCCGCTCCGGACATCAAGACGGTGGACTACCGCGTCGAGCTGCTCACGGCCCGCCGCGCGGCGTCCTACCCGGTGGCCGCGCCCGAGGGTCTGCCGGCCGGCTGGAAGGCGACCTCGGTGCGCTTCCAGGGTGACCGGTTCGACGCCTGGCACCTGGGTTTCCAGGCCCCCGGTGACCAGTACGTGCAGATCGAGCAGTCGACTCAGAAGCCGTCGGTGTTCATCGACGAGGCGAGCCAGGGCGCCGAGGCGACGAAGCAGACCCGGCAGATCGCGGGCCGCACCTGGACGCGGTACACGGGCGGCCGCTACGACGCCCTCGTGCACCGGGGCGACGGCGCGACGACGGTGGTCGCGGGCACGGGATCGCTCGACCAGCTGGCCGAGATGGCGAAGTCCCTCAAGATGGCGTGAGACCGCGCGAGAGGGCCCGGCCGCCAGGCGGCCGGGCCCTCTCGCCGTGTGTCAGCCGTCTCAGACGGTGGTGACGACCTCGTCGTACGCGAGGCGCGGGGAGCGCGGGAACCAGGCGTCGTCGCCCGGCTTGCCGATGTTGACGACCATCAGCGGGGTGTGGTCGTCGTCCAGGAACTCCTTGCGGACGCCCTCGAAGTCCAGACCGGTCATCGGGCCGGCGGCGAGGCCCGCGGCGCGGACACCGATGATGAAGTACGCGGCCTGCAGGGCGGCGTTCAGTCCGGCGGCACCCTCGCGGGCGGGACGCTCGCTGAAGAAGAGGTCCTTGGCCTGCGGGAAGTGCGGGAAGAGCTGCGGCAGCTCCTCGTGGAACTCGTTGTCCGCGGAGAGGATCGCGACCAGCGGGGCGGTGGCGGTCTTCGGCTGGTTGCCCTCGGCCATGTGCTGGACCAGGCGCTCGCGGGCCTCGGCGGAGCGGACCAGGGTGATGCGCAGCGGGCTCTGGTTGAAGGCGGTCGGACCGTACTTGACAAGCTCGTAGATCGCCTGGACCTGCTCGTCCGTCACCGGCTCGTCGGTGAAGGTGTTCGCGGTGCGGGCCTCGCGGAACAGCAGGTCCTGGGCGGCGGGGTCAAGAACGAGAGACATGGTGAACCTTCTGGGACGACGTCGGCCCCGGAAACGGACCGTGGACCGGTTGACGTCTCCGACCGTACGCGAATGAAGTTCAACCTTCAACCAAAAGCGGGGCGTGGTGATCCGCTTCACAGGATCACCGGGGCCTACTGCTCGGAGTCGCCCTCGCCGTCCTCCGACTCCTCGGCCAGTGCCGCGTCCAGGCGGGCCCGCGCCCCGTCCAGCCACCGCCGGCACACCTTGGCCAGCTCCTCGCCCCGCTCCCAGAGCGCGAGGGACTCCTCGAGCGTCGTACCGCCCGCCTCCAGCCGCCGTACGACCTCGATCAGCTCGTCCCGCGCCTGCTCGTACCCGAGCGCCTCTTCCGCCACCTTGCTGGTCATCCGCCCACCCTATGCATCGACTCGGACAGTGAACTCACCCTCGGCGACCCGCGCGCGCAGCGTCTCTTCCGCCGTCACCTCGTCCGGTGCCCGCACCACGTGCCCGTCGGCCCGCTGGAGAACGGCGTACCCGCGCTGGAGGGTCGCGGCGGGGGAGAGGGCCACTACGCGTGCGTGCGTGTGCGTCAGCTCGGAGTCGGCGCGGTCCAGCAGATGGCCCAGGGTGCGGCGGGCGCGGTCGGCCAGGGCTGCCACATGGTCGGCGCGCTCGTCGATCATCCGGTGCGGATCCTCTATCGACGGCCGCGCCAGCGCCTGCGCCAGGCCCCGCTCCTCGCGCTGGAGGAAGGACTCCACACACCGCCGGGCGCGATCGCGCAGCGCCCGCACCCGCTCGTACTCCTCGCCCACGTCCGGTACGACCTTCTTGGCCGCGTCCGTGGGGGTGGAGGCCCGCAGGTCGGCGACGTAGTCGAGCAGCGGGGTGTCCGGTTCGTGGCCGATCGCCGACACCACCGGCGTACGACAGGACGCGACCGCCCGCACCAACTGCTCGTCGGAGAACGGCAGCAGGTCCTCCACGCTGCCCCCGCCGCGCGCCACGATGATCACGTCCACGTCGTCCAGCGCGTCGAGCTCCTTGACCGCCTGGACGACCTGAGGGACGGCGTGCACGCCCTGCACCGGGACATTGCGCACCTCGAAGCGGACGGCCGGCCAGCGGTGCCGGGCGTTCTCCAGGACGTCCCGCTCGGCGGCCGAGGCCCGCCCGCAGACCAGCCCGACGAGCTGCGGCAGGAACGGCAGCGGCTTCTTGCGCTCCGGTGCGAACAGCCCCTCCGCGGCGAGGGACTTCTTCAGCTGCTCCAGCCGGGCCAGCAGCTCCCCGACCCCGACCGGCCTTATCTCGGCGGCCCGCAGCGAGAGCTGGCCCCGCGGCGCGTACCACTCCGGTTTCGCCAGGACGACGACCCGGGCGCCCTCGCTCACCACGTCGGCGACGTCGTCGAAGACCTGCCGGAAGCAGGTCACGCTCACCGAGATGTCGTACGACGGATCGCGCAGCGTGAGGAACACGACGCCCGCGCCCGGGCGCCGGGAGAGCTGGGTGATCTGCCCCTCGACCCACACGGCACCGAGACGGTCGATCCAGCCGCCGATGAGGCGCGACACCTCGCCGACGGGCAGAGGCGCTTCGGGTGTCGAGTTCACAGCCATGCCGCGAGCGTAACGGCCCGGTAGGACAACCCACCGCTACGCGGGCACCGCCGCCGGGGGGTTGGGCCACGGCAGTGTGAGCCCCCGCAGTTCCTCACACCACCAACCCGGTCCGGAGGCGATCTTCGACGAGCCGTACGCGGCCTTACGATGGGACGCATGACTGCTTCGCCTGGCCGCCGTGTCCTGCTCGCCGCCCCCCGTGGCTACTGCGCGGGTGTGGACCGCGCCGTGATCGCCGTCGAGAAAGCCCTGGAGCAGTACGGCGCTCCGGTGTACGTCCGGCACGAGATCGTCCACAACAAGTACGTCGTACAGACCCTGGAGAAGAAGGGCGCCATCTTCGTCGAACGGACGGAGGAGGTTCCGCCGGGCAACATCGTGATGTTCTCGGCCCACGGCGTCGCCCCCGTCGTCCACGAGGAGGCCGCGCGCGGCAAGCTCGCCACCATCGACGCGACCTGCCCGCTGGTCACCAAGGTCCACAAGGAAGCCGTGCGCTTCGCCAATGAGGACTACGACATCCTCCTGATCGGGCACGAGGGCCACGAGGAGGTCATCGGCACCTCCGGCGAGGCCCCCGAGCACATCCAGCTCGTCGACGGCCCGGCCGATGTCGCCAAGGTCGAGGTCCGTGACCCGTCGAAGATCGTGTGGCTCTCCCAGACAACCCTGAGCGTCGACGAGACCATGGAGACCGTCGACGCCCTCAAGGAGAAGTTCCCGCAGCTCATCTCCCCGCCCAGCGACGACATCTGCTACGCCACCCAGAACCGCCAGCTCGCCGTCAAGCAGATGGGCGCCGAGGCCGAGCTGGTCATCGTGGTCGGCTCCCGCAACTCCTCCAACTCCAAGCGGCTCGTCGAGGTCGCCAAGCTCGCCGGCTCCCGCGAGGCCTACCTCGTGGACTTCGCGAGCGAGATCGACGAGGCCTGGCTGGAGGGCGTGACCACCGTCGGCGTGACCTCGGGCGCCTCGGTGCCGGAGGTGCTCGTCGAGGAGGTCCTGGAGTGGCTGTCGCAGCGCGGCTACGGCGACGTGGAACTCGTGAAGGCGGCCGAGGAGTCCATCACCTTCTCCCTCCCGAAGGAACTGCGGCGCGACCTGCGCGAGGAGGCCGCGGCGCTGGTCGCGGAGCGCAAGGGGACCTCCGAGGCGTGACTGTCCGTCGTCCGTCGTAACGTAGGGCCATGCAGATCTTCGGCTTGGACATCGGCGGATCCGGGATCAAGGGCGCCCCTGTGGACCTGGACAAGGGCGAGCTCACCCAGGAGCGCCACAAAGTGCTCACCCCGCACCCGGCGACGCCCGACAGCGTGGCCGACGGGGTGAAGCAGGTCGTGGACCACTTCGGGTGGACCGGCCCGGTCGGGCTGACCTTCCCGGGCGTGGTCACCGGCGGATCCCACATCCGTACGGCGGCCAATGTCGACAAGAGCTGGATCGACACCGACGCGCGCGCGTTGTTCAGCGACCGGCTCGGCGGACTGCCGGTGACCGTGGTCAACGACGCGGACGCGGCGGGCGTCGCCGAGATGAGCTTCGGCGCCGGCAAGGACCGCAAGGGCACCGTCATCCTGCTCACCCTGGGCACCGGCATCGGCAGCGCCCTCTTCGTCGACGGAGTCCTCGTCCCCAACACCGAGCTGGGCCACCTGGAACTGCACGGCCACGACGCCGAGAAGAAGGCGTCCAGCAAGGCCAGGGAGGTCGAGGAGCTCACCTGGGAGCACTGGGCCCACCGCGTCCGGAAGTACCTCGCCCACGTCGAGATGCTCTTCTCGCCCGAGCTGTTCATCATCGGCGGTGGCGTCAGCCGCAAGTCCCAGAAGTTCCTGCCCCACATCGAGGGCATCCAGGCGGAGATCGTCCCGGCGCAGCTGCAGAACAACGCGGGGATCGTGGGGGCGGCGATGCGGACGGTGCAGGAGTAGGCCGACCGGCCGGGGGGCCGCTGGACTCCTGCCGTCGGCCCACGCCGGCGTCAGCGCGAGCGGCCCCGCACCAGCCGGATCCTGCGGACCAGGGCGATGAGGCCGGCGGCCAGGGTCCCGGCGTAGAGCCAGCCGGCCTGCGTGGCCAGGGCGGTGAACAGGCCCATCAGCCGGCCCGAGGTGCCGCCGCCGCTGTCGGCGACCGGGAGGAGCCCGACGGCGAAGGCGATGGGCACGATGATCGGGGCGGTCAGCAGGTCGCCCCGGCGCATCCAGACCGACGTCAGCACGCTGACCGGCACGAACAGCACGCCGTACAGGGTGAGCGACGAGCCGAACAGCAGGGAGACGAGGAAGCCGAGCGCGACCATCAGCCCGGCGCAGAACAGGCCGCCGCCGAGCCCGGTGAGCCGGGGGTTGGGCAGCCGCCGCAGCGACTGGATCACGGGGGGCGGCGGGCGGCGGCCCATCGGCGGCCGGCGCTCGCCGCGGGCTTGCGCGGGCAGCGGTGCTCCCTGGGCCGGGCGTCGCGTTCCGTTGTGCGGGGGACGGGTCCTGTGTTGCTCCACTGGACCAACCTAGGTCTGTTTATGTGTGGAATCGCTCGTGAGACACGCCGTGGGAAAGACCTTGGCCATGCGTTCGAGAGGGCCGCCGGAGCGTGCTGCGACACGCCGTAGACTGGTGGATCGGCCCCCTGGCCGCCAGTCTCCTCACGTCTCCTCTCACGTACGGGAAGTCGCAACGTGTCGCTCACGATCGGAATCGTCGGTCTGCCGAATGTCGGCAAATCGACCCTGTTCAACGCCCTGACCAAGAACGACGTGCTGGCGGCCAACTACCCGTTCGCCACGATCGAGCCGAACGTCGGCGTGGTCGGCGTCCCGGACCCGCGCCTGACGAAACTGGCCGAGATCTTCTCCTCCCAGAAGATCCTCCCGGCGACCGTCGACTTCGTGGACATCGCGGGCATCGTGAAGGGCGCCTCCGAGGGTGAGGGCCTGGGCAACAAGTTCCTCGCGAACATCCGTGAGTCCGACGCGATCTGCCAGGTCATCCGCGCCTTCAAGGACGAGAACGTCGTCCACGTCGACGGCAAGGTCTCGCCCAAGGACGACATCGAGACGATCAACACCGAGCTGATCCTGGCCGACCTCCAGACCATCGAGAAGGTCCTGCCCCGCCTCCAGAAGGAGTCGCGGATCAAGAAGGACGTCGTGGCGAAGGTCGCGGCGGTCGAGGCGGCGAAGGAGATCCTGGAGAAGGGCGACACGCTGTTCTCCGCGGGCATCGTCCAGGGTTCCGGCAACGAGGAACTGCTGCACGACCTGCACCTGCTGACGACGAAGCCCTTCCTGTACGTCTTCAACGTCGACGAGGACGAGCTGGTCGACGAGGCCTTCAAGGACGAGCAGCGCGCCCTGGTCGCCCCCGCCGAGGCGATCTTCCTCAACGCCAAGCTGGAGGCGGACCTCGCCGAGCTCGACGAGGAGGACGCGATGGAGCTCCTGGAGTCGGTCGGCGCCGAGGAGCCGGGCCTGACCACCCTCGCCCGCGTCGGCTTCAACACCCTCGGCCTCCAGACCTACCTCACGGCAGGCCCCAAGGAGTCCCGCGCCTGGACGATCAAGAAGGGCGCCACGGCTCCCGAGGCGGCCGGCGTGATCCACACCGACTTCCAGAAGGGCTTCATCAAGGCGGAGGTCATCTCGTTCGACGACCTGGTGGAGACCGGTTCGGTGGCCGAGGCCCGCGCGAAGGGGAAGGCGCGGATGGAGGGCAAGGACTACGTCATGCAGGACGGGGACGTGGTGGAGTTCCGCTTCAACGTCTGACGACCGACCAGGAACCTGTGTCCACCCGCCTCTCGGCGGGCGGGCACAGGTTTTTGTCCATGGAGGGGCGGGAGCGTGGGGCGTGGTGAGCGGGACACGGTCGCGAGGGGAGCGCGGCTGTACGAGGCGGCCCGGGCGGTGGTCGTCGACCACGGCAGGGCGGCGGAGGCCGTACGGGCCGCGCTGAAGCCGATCCACGACGCGGCGGTGCAGCGGGAGCTCGACGCCATCCCGGTGGCCCGACTGCAGGACGTCACCGAAGGCCGGCTGCGGCTGGGGAGTGTCGAGAAGAGCGGACTGCGCACGGTGGGCAGCGTGCTCGCAGCAGGCCCCTACCGGTTGCGGCAGATTCCCGGTGTCGGGCAGCGCACCGTGGACCAGATGCTCGCGGCCGCCCGCCGGCTCTCCGAGGCCGCGCACGAGACCGTGGCCGTCCACATCGACGTGGAGCGGCCGGAACCGAGCACCACCGCGCTCGTCATGGCCCTGCACGTCCTGGTGGAGGCCGGTCCGGACGCCCGGCGCGCGGTCGACAAGGCCGCCGTACTGTCGGACCGGCTCGGTCCGCTGCTCGCCGACGCCAGGCTCACCGTCGGACGGATCCGGCTGCTTCTGGCGGGCCAGGAGAAGAAGGCCCGTGCGTGGGCGGCCGTCACCGAGATCCGGTCGCTGCTGGACGAGGCGGAGCGGTCGGGCCTGCCCGAACTGCTCGCCCAGGCCTCGGTGGACCTGCTCCGGGTGCCCCCGTCCGACATCGCGGCCTGGGTGGACTTCGAACTCCGCTCCGCCGAGTACTACAGCCTGCTCGCCGAGATCTCCGGGCGGCAGCCGGACGCGGCCGCCGCCGAGGGCTTCCTGCCGGACGAGATCGCCGAGCGGGTACGGACCCAGCCCCTCGACGACACGCACCGGCGGGTCTCCCTGCGCGGCTACCAGGCGTTCGGCGCACGGTTCGCGCTGGCCCAGCGCAAGGTGATACTCGGCGACGAGATGGGACTCGGCAAGACCATCCAGGCGATCGCCGTGCTGGCACACCTGGCCGCCGGGGGACAGAGCCACTTCATGGTCGTCTGCCCGGCGAGCGTCCTCGTGAACTGGACCCGGGAGATCGAGGCCCGCAGCGCCCTGCGGGTCACCGTGCTCCACGGCCCCGACCGGCACCTCGCGTTCGCCGACTGGAAGGGGCGGGGCGGGGTCGGGGTGACCACCTTCGACGCACTGCGCGGCTTTCCCGCGCCGGGCGGCGGGGAGGTCGGACTGCTCGTGGTGGACGAGGCGCACTCCGCGAAGAACCCGAAGGCCAAGCGGTCGCAGGCGGTCGCCGTGTGGGCGGAGCGGTGCGAGCGCGCCCTCCTCATGACCGGAACGCCGATGGAGAACAGGGTCGTGGAGTTCCACAACCTGGTCCGGATGCTCGACGGCGACCTCGCGGACTCCCTCGGTGAACAGGACAGGTGGGCCGGATCGGTCGCCTTCCGCAAGACCGTGGCCCCGGTCTACCTGCGGCGCAACCAGGAGGACGTGCTCACGGAACTCCCGAGCCTCCAGCAGACCGACGAGTGGGAGGAACTGAGCGCGTCGGACGAGGAGGCCTACCGTGAAGCCGTCCGCGCGGGCAACTTCATGGCGATGCGCAGGGCCGCGTACATGCGCCCCGAGAAGTCGGCCAAGCTGGACCGGCTCCTGGAGATCGTTCGGGAGGCCGCCGAGAACGGGCAGAAGACGGTGGTCTTCTCCCATTTCAAGGACGTACTGAGCGTGGTGCGGGAAACACTCGCGACCGCGAACACCGACGGCACCGCGCTGTTCGGTCCGCTCACCGGAAGTGTCCCGGCCGGGCGGCGGCAGCAGATGGTCGACGACTTCGCCGGTGTCCCGGGCCCCGCGGTGCTCGTGGCGCAGATCCAGGCAGCGGGCGTCGGCCTCAACATGCAGGCCGCCTCCGTCGTCGTCATCTGCGAACCGCAGATCAAGCCGACCATCGAACACCAGGCGGTGGCCCGCGCCCACCGCATGGGTCAGGTCAGGCCGGTCCGTGTGTACCGTCTCCTCGCCACCGGGGGCGTCGACGAACGCCTGGTGAAGCTGCTGGAGATGAAGACCCGCCTCTTCGACGCCTACGCCCGCCGCAGCGCCGTGGCCGAGGCCAGCCCGGACGCGATCGACGTGTCGGACACCGACCTGGCCCGACAGATCGTCGAAGAGGAACAGGCGCGTCTGGGCATGACGGACGAGAGGCTCACGGCGGCCGAGTGAGTGGGCGACCGAAGCCCACACCCGTCAGACCGCCCCCGCCCCCCACCCACACCCGTCAGACCGCTCCCGCCCCCCACCCACACCCGTCAGACCGCTCCCGCCACCCACCGACAAGCCTCCGCATACCCCCGCACCAACGGCCGCCCCCCGTCCTCCTTGCGCCAGGCCAGCACGTATCTGCTCGGGCCGATGCCGCGCACCGGCCGGGTGACCACGCCGCCCAGGGTGATCAGGGGGGCGTTGCCGGCGGCCACCAGGCAGATGCCGAGGCCGGCCACGAGGGCCTCGTAGGTCTCCTCGGTGCCCGCGATCTCCGCGCCGACGAGGGGCGGGCGGCCGCCCCGTTCGTCGAGGGCCAGCCAGAAGTCGCGCAGGGGGCCCGCGCTGGGCGGCAGGGCGAGGAACGGTTCGTCGGCCAGGTCGGCGAAGTCCACCTCCGCCCGGGCGGCGAGCGGGTGGCTGTCGGGGAGGGCGACCAGGCGGGGCTCCTCGGCGACCACGGTCCAGCCGTAGCGCTCCTCGTCGGGCAGCGGCAGCCAGACAAAGGCGACCTCCGTATCGCCGTCCGCCAGGCCCGCGGTCGGGTCCTGCCAGCCCATCTGCCGCAGCCGTACGACCGCCTCCGGATGCGCGGCCGTGAAGCGGGAGCGGATCGCCGGGAGCAGACCACCGCGGCCGGGGCTGGTGCTCATGCCCACCACCAGCATGCCGCGCCCCGCCGCCCGGGCCGTCGCCATCGCCGCGTCCGCCGCCCCCCAGGCCTCCACCACGTGCCGGGCGTGCGGCAGCAGTACCTCGCCCGCCTCGGTGAGCCGCACGCCCCGCGGGTCCCGCCGCAGCAGCTCCACGCCCAACTGCCGCTCCAGCGCCCGGATCTGCTTGCTCAGCGCGGGCTGCGACACGTACAGCCGCTCGGCCGCGCGGGTGAAGTGCAGTTCCTCGGCCACCGCCAGGAAGTAGCGCAGGTCCCGTACATGCACGTCGGTCGTCATAGCCATCGGTTATCACCGTGGGTCTTGGACCGGCAACCGACTTCCGCAGCAGGCTGGTGCGTGGAACAACCCGAGAAGAGGAGTCGTCATGAACAAGGTGTGGCTGATCACGGGCGCGAGCAGCGGGTTCGGGCGGGCGATCGCCGAGGCGGCCCTGGCCGACGGCGATGTCGTGGTCGGCGCGGCCCGCAGGCCCGAGGCACTGGACGACCTCGTGGCCGCCCACCCCGACCAGGTGGAGGCGCTGCGCCTGGACGTGACCGACACGGCCGCCGCGGAGGCCGCCGTACGGGACGTGGTGGCCCGGCACGGCCGGATCGACGTGCTGGTCAACAACGCGGGCCGCACGCATGTCGGCGCGTTCGAGGAGACCACCGAGGACGAACTGCGCGCACTGTTCGACGTGCATGTCTTCGGTCCGGCGGCGCTCACAAGGGCGGTGCTGCCCGCCATGCGCGAGCGGCGCTCGGGGGCGATCGTGCAGATG
The DNA here is from genome assembly GCF_049739545.1 of Streptomyces sp. SLBN-8D4. Taxonomy (NCBI): domain Bacteria; kingdom Bacillati; phylum Actinomycetota; class Actinomycetes; order Kitasatosporales; family Streptomycetaceae; genus Streptomyces; species Streptomyces sp. SLBN-8D4. Next base: position 3,599,945 of record NZ_JBMGQC010000001.1, on the reverse strand, counting down.
AGCAGCATGGGCGGGCAGATGTCCTTCGCGGGCTTCTCGGCGTACAGCGGGACGAAGTTCGCCCTGGAGGGCCTGTCCGAGGGGCTCGCCGACGAGGTGCGCGAGTTCGGCATCAAGGTGCTGATCGTGGAGCCGGGCGCCTTCCGCACCTCGCTGTTCGACACCAGCCGTGCCGGAGTCAGTGCCGACAGCGGGGTCTACACCAAGGTGAGCGAGACCCGCGGGTTCGTCTCCGGCGGTGACGGCACCCAGGCCGGCGACCCCGCGAAGGCGGCGGCCCTGATCCGTGCCGCGCTCGACGCCGAGGAGACCCCGCTGCGGCTGCCCCTCGGCGACGACGCCGTGACCGCCGTACTCGACCACCTCGACGGCGTACGGGCCGACGTCGCCGCCTGGGAGAAGAGCACCCGGGCCACCGCCTTCGACGACTGACGGCTGAGGACCCACGGCTGACGGCCGGTCAGCGCAGCGGCGCCGGTTCCGTCACCCACCCGGCCGTCAGCGCCAGCCGCGTCCCGCGGTGCACGGCGAGAAAGCCGAAGGGGCGGTCGAAGGCGGCCGTGAACACGGTCGACGTGTACCGGCGCGGGGGCGCCGGCGCTCCGCCCACCGCCGCGACCGCCGTCACCGCGGCCGCCTCGAAGCCGAGCGCGTCGAAGCGGGCCAGGACGGACTGCCGGGCGGAGCCGACGGCCAGGGGCGAGGCGCTGATGCCGGGGAAGTGGCCCTGGCGGGCGTCCTGTGCCGCGGTGAGGCCGAACAGCCCGTGCAGGTCCAGCAGATCGTGGTGGGCCCGCATCTCGAACGCCGTGGTCGTCACCTCCAGCGTCGGCTGCCGGGGGGCGGCACACGGCCGTTCCTCCACCCGCAGCCCCGGCCCCGCGGGCCCGTGCGGAAGCAGCGACCCCCGTACGACGGGACAGGTGCCGTCGAGCGCGGCCGCCCCCGCCGCCAGCACCTGACCCGGCGTCATGTGCTCGTCACCGAGCAGGAGATGGACGTCCACGCCGTTGTCGCCGAGCACCTTCACCTCGGTGACCCGGCCGGCGGGCACGGTCGCCACCCCGGCCCGGTCAAGCCGCACGCTGCGGCGGTTCAGTCCGCGCAGGGTCCGGCCCTGCCAGGGGCCCGCGGACGGCCGTACCGGACGCACCTCGAAGGGCCGCAGCCATGTGGTCCGCAGGGCCAGCGCGCTCGCCAGCACCAGCTCGGTGTCGTCCCGCACCTCCACCGGCAGCCGCTCGATCAGACCGCCCGTCCGCTTCGCCGCCCAGGCGTCCAGCTCCCGCTGGTCGAGGGCGGGATCGCCGGTGAGGACCCCGTGCGCGTCGGTGGGCAGCCCGGCCTCCCACTCCTCGCGCGGCTCCAGCGTCCGCTTCGTCCACAGTCCGAGCGCCGCGTCCAGCGCCTTTGCGTCGGCCAGTTCCGCGAGCAACTCCCGTGCCGCGGCGGCCGCTTGCTCCGCGGGCACCCCGAGCGCCCGCGCCAGCTCGGCCCGTGCCGCGCCCTGTGCCCCGTCGGCCAGGAAGGCCAGCAGCGGCCACACCCCGGCGGCCGAGAACACGGTCCCCCCGGAAGACATCCCCGCCCACCGTGCCGTGAGCCCGTTCACCGCCTGGGTCGTCGCACCCGTGATCGGCATTCCACCCTGCCCGCCCCGCGCATACCATGCGCCCTGTCGTACGTCAGTTCCCCACCTGCCTGAACCAGGAGCACGGTACCCGTGTCCATACCCCCGCCCCCTGGGCCCCACCCGCCCGACCCCGCCCAGGGGCCGGCCCCGGCCCCGGACCCGTACGGGCCGCCGCCGCAGGGACAGCAGCCGTATGGGGCGCCGCCGTACGGACAGCAGCCGTACGGGCCGCAGCCGTACGGACAGCCGCACGGGCAACCCTATGGCCCGCCGTACCAGACCTGGGGACAGGGCTACAGCCCCTACGCCCGCCGCCCCTCCGTCAACGGCCTCGCCGTCGCCTCCCTGGTGCTCGGTGTCCTGTGCTGCTTTCCGGCCGTCGGACTGGTGCTCGGCGTCGTCGCGCTGGCGCAGATCAAGAAGAAGGGCCAGTCCGGCAAGGGCCTGGCCGTCGCCGGGTCGATCCTGTCGTCGCTCGGGCTCGCCCTGTGGGTGACGGCGCTCGCCACCGGCGGACTCTCCGAGGCCTGGGAGGGGTTCAAGAAGGGCGCGACCGAGGGCACGGCCTTCTCGGTGGTGAAGGGCCAGTGCTTCGACGCGCCCGGGGGGTCCCTCGAAGGCCTGACGTACGACGTCGACGAGGTGCCCTGCGCGGGTGAGCACGACGGCGAGGTGTTCGGCGAGTTCCGGATGGCCGACTCCGCCTTCCCGGGGGACAGCGCGGTCTCCGACGTCGCCGACGAGAAGTGCTACCCGCTCCAGGACACCTACGTCATGGACACCTGGGCGCTGCCCGCGAACGTCGACGTGTACTACTTCGGCCCGACCCGGCAGAGCTGGCGCCTCGGCGACCGCGAGGTGACCTGCATCTTCGGCAACACCGACGACAACGCCACCCTGACCGGCTCGCTGCGCGCCGACGAGACCACGCTCGACACGCACCAGATCGCCCTCCTCAAGTCCCTCAACGCCGTCGACACCGTGCTGCGGGGGGAGCCCGAGGACTACCCGGAGGACGACCTGCCCGGCTACCGGAGCTGGTCGCGAAAGGTCCACGACAGCCTCGACGACCAGATCAGGGCCCTTCGCGCGCAGTCCTGGCCGGCCCGGGCCGACCAGCAGGTCGCGGCCCTGGTGAAGGACATGACCCGGGCCCGCGCCGAGTGGGCGAAGGCGGTCGCCGCGGCCGAGGACGACGACGTGGACGCCTTCTACATCCACTACGACAAGGGCTACGACTACGTCGACGGCCCCAGTACGGTCACCGCACGCAAGGCTCTGGGGCTGGCCACGAAGCGGCCGACCTCCGACGAGGACTACGGCGACGGGAGCGGCGCCACAGACAGTGGCGAACTCAAGGTGTGATCGCCGCCATAGCGGGGAGAAAGTGCCTGCGTAAAGCCCGCCACCGGAACATGTCATCACATCGAGTGATTCTCTGGCCTTTGCTTGCATGGCCCTACCCACGGTTGCCAGGCTGTTGCTGTCTGTACAACCTGATGGGAGCGGCCAGTGACATTCGGTGAGCAGCCGGCGTACCTGCGTGTCGCGGGTGATCTCCGCAAGAAGATCGCCGACGGTTCGCTGCCACCGCACACCCGCCTGCCGTCCCAGGCCAGGATCCGCGAGGAGTACGGCGTCTCGGACACCGTCGCGCTGGAGGCCCGCAAGGTGCTGATGGCCGAGGGGCTGGTCGAGGGCCGTTCCGGGTCCGGGACGTACGTCCGCGAGCGGCCCGTGCCCCGCCGTATCGCCCGCTCCGGCTACCGCCCGGCCTCCGGTGCCACGCCCTTCCGGCAGGAGCAGGCCGACGGGGAGGGGCGCGGCACCTGGGAGTCCAGCAGCCGGCAGACCGAGGCCTCCGCGGGCATCGCCGAGCGGCTCGCCATCCGCCCCGGCGACCGGGTGATGTGCACGAAGTACGTCTTCCGGGAGGCCGGTGAGCCGATGATGCTCTCCACCTCGTGGGAGCCCCTCGCGGTCACCGGGCGCACTCCGGTGATGCTCCCCGAGGAGGGCCCCCTCGGCGGCATGGGCGTGGTCGAGCGCATGGCCGCCATCGACGTCGTCGTGGACAACGTCACCGAGGAGGTGGGCGCCCGCCCAGGCCTCGCCGAGGAGCTGCTCGCCCTGGGTGGTGTCCCCGGGCATGTCGTCCTTGTGGTCCACCGCACCTACTACGCGTCGGGCCGTCCGGTGGAGACGGCCGACGTGGTCGTTCCGGCCGACCGCTACCAGGTCGCGTACCACCTTCCGGTGAAGTAGCGCGCGCCCCGGGGAGGTTGCCCGGGGCGAACACTCAACCGGCCCGCAGGCGAACGCCGTTCGAATTCGGCCGTTCTCGCAGGTCGACACCGCTGCGTCGAAGGCGTCCCTGACCGGAGGCGTCGCCGTCCACCGGGGGCGTGTTCAGCGGTGCGCGCCCCTGCCGGAGGAGTCCGTCCTGGCTGGTTGCGTACCTCTTTGTGAAAACGCGTGTTCGCTGCGTAAAGGTAGGGCGTAGGCTCGGGCATATGCGGAGTGCGGTTTCCTTATCGGGTGGGGCTCGACGCAGGTCGGGAAGGAGCGGTGGGGCGCAATGAACGACGGCACGATCACTCTTCCCTGGCTCGTCATACGACAGGACGACAACGGCAATCGCTACCGCGTGGGCAGGTATGCGACCCGGGCCGAGGCCCAGAAGATCGCCGACAGTCTCGATGCCCGCGGCCACAAACAGCTCTACTGGGTCGAGCGCATCGGCCCGAACGGCGCGAGTTCGGCCGACTGACGGAGCCTCCCGTAGGCTCCGGCGCATGACGGAACGGATCGTGGTGGTGGCGGCCGCCCTCTATGACGGCGACCGCCTCCTCGCGGCCCGCCGCAGCGCGCCCGCCGAACTCGCCGGCCGCTGGGAGCTGCCGGGCGGCAAGGTGGAGCGGGGGGAGTCGCCGGAGCAGGCGTTGTCCCGCGAACTCCACGAGGAACTGGGCGTAGCGGCGGAGGTCGTGGAGCGCGTCCCGGGTGAGTGGCCTCTGAAGCCCCCCTATGTCCTTCAGGCGTACAGGGCCCGCCTCCTTCCCGACTCCCCGGACCCTCGGCCGCTGCAGGACCATGACGAACTGCGCTGGCTGACGCCGGAGCAGATCTGGGACGTGCGCTGGCTCGACCAGGACGTACCAGCGGTGCGGGAGGCTTTGAGGGGTGCGGGGCTGTCTCGATGTGCGGCTCCGTCGCGGGGCGCGACAAGCCGCGAGGCACCCGCAGCCGCCCCACAGCGGAGCCCCGGGAGCTCCTAGGCGCCCCTACTTACGCCATTCGGCACGGTACCGGCGCCCCGATATCGGGTATGTGCCCCTTAACCCCACGAAAGCGGACATGGGCTGGCCCGGGATGTGATCGGCGTGATCGACACCGAAGGCGGCTGCGCCGAGTGGACTTTCCCGGCGGACCCGGGTGCCGTGCGCGCAGCCCGGACGGCCGTGCGGAACCGGCTGACCGCCTGGAAGCTCGACGGTCTCGCCGACGTCGCCGCCCTGCTGGTCAGTGAGCTGGTGACCAACTCCCTGCGGCACGCCACCGGCCCCATCGGCGTCCGGCTGGTCCGTCCCGAAGGCGTCGACGGCGTCCTCCTGGTCGAGGTCTCCGACCCCCTCCCCGACCCGCCCCGCGCACGCGTCGCCGACCTGGACGACGAGAGCGGCCGCGGCCTGCAACTGGTCGCCCATGCCGCCGACCGCTGGGGCACCCGCCCCGGCGTGACGGGCAAGACGGTCTGGTTCGAACTTTCGACGCCGCGATGACCAGGATCTGATCGCGGTGGAGAAGGCCGAGAGCGTCAGGAATCGCTGTACGGCACCCCTCCCGCTGTCCATTGACTGGTTCAGGCCAGTGGCGGTTGTCGGCAGACGTGATTCGACGTCGTGTCCGCTGGTTAGAAGACTGGAAGTGTTGTCGCGGTACGGACCGAAAACCGTCGGGATCGTGCTGTGATCGTGAACACCGTGTTGTGCGGCGCCGTAGTGCTGGATACTGCGGGCAGCCGCCCCCGGTGACCGGTACCGGACGCGGTGAGCTGGAGGGGACGGTTCGCGTGAGCGAGATACCAGCGAAGGCCACGGAGTCGAAGGACCCGTCGGGCGGCGCGAGGGCGGAGGCCGCGGATGCTGCCGTGGCGCGGGGCCGTCACGGTGACGGACCGTCCGGTGACACCATGTGGCAGAGCAGCCCGCCCGGCTCGATCTACGACTACATCAAGGTCGCGTCCTTCTCCATAGGCCCCGACGGCCTGGTCGACCAGTGGAGCCTGCGCGCCGAGCAGCTTTTCGGTATCCCCGCCGAGCACGCCGTCGGCATGGACCCCATCGAGGCCTTCATCGACTCGGACCTGCGTGCGCAGGGCCAGCGCAAGATGGCGGAGATCCTGGACGGCCGCGAGTGGACCGGTGTGGTCCCCTTCCGGGTACCCCCGTCGGCGGCCGACGGCGAGTGCGGCCGGGAGGGTCTCGCCGAGGTCTACGTCATGCCGACGCGGACCGAGGAGGGCGAGAAGGCCGCCGTCTGCATCGTCGTCGATGTGCGCACCCTGCGCAGCATCGAGACCGACCTCGCCGCCTCGCAGGCGATTTTCGGTCAATCTCCCTTCGGGTTTGTGCTGATCGACCCCGAGCTGCGGGTTCGCCGCGTCAACTACCGCTTCGCCTCCCTGTTCGGCGGCAGCCCGGACGACCATCGGGGCAAGGGCGTCCACGACTATCTGCCGCGCCCCGAGGCGGAGCGGGTCACCGCGACCCTGCGCCGGGTCCTGGAGACCGGCGACTCGATCACGGACATGCACGTCACGGGCTTTCTTCCGGGCTCCGACGAGCGCCGGCACTGGTCCATCAACCTGTACCGGGTGCGCAGCGGGTCCGGCCGGCCCATCGGCATCGCCTGGCTGGGAACAGACATCACCGCCCGCCGCGCCGCCGCCCGCGAGGCCGCGGCCGCCCGCCGCAACCTCGCCCTCCTGAACGAGGCCGGGGCCCGCATAGGGAACTCGCTCGACCTGGAGACCACGGCCCGCGAACTCCTCGACGTCGTCGTCCCCGGCTTCTGCGACCTGGCCACCGTCGACCTCTACCAGGGCCTGTTGGCCGGCGACGAGACCCCGCCCGGGCTCGCCGACGGCAGCGCCGAACTGCGCCGGGTCGCCTTCGCCAGCGCGGTCTCCGACGCCCCCTTCGCCGGCTCCGGCGACCCCGTCTCGGTCGGCGCGGTCCACCACTACCCCTTCAACTCGCCCTGCGCGGACGCCCTGCGCACCGCCCGCCCGCAGTACATCCCGGCCGAGGACGGCGGCCTCGTGCAGTCCACGCTCGCGGTGCCGATGGTCGCCCACGACACCGTCGTAGGACTCGCGCAGTTCTCCCGGACGAAGGGCAGCGAGCCGTTCGGGGACCGGGACCGGGATCTCGCGGTGGAGCTGGCCGCGCGGGCGGCGGTCTGCATCGACAACGCGCGCCTGTACCGGCGGGAGCACGAGCGGGCGCTGATACTGCAGCGGTCCCTGCTGCCGCCCGGCGACCCGGTCGCCTCCGGCCTGGACATCGCCTGCCGCTATCTGCCCGGCAACTCCTCCGCGGACCGTCCCAGCGAGGTCGGCGGCGACTGGTTCGACGTCATCGAACTGCCGGGACACCGCACGGCGTTGGTGGTCGGCGACGTCATGGGCCGCGGTCTGCGCGCGGCGGTGGCGATGGGTGAACTGCGGTCCGCCGTCCGGACCCTGGCCCTCCTGGACCTCGAACCGGCCGAAGTCCTCTCCGCGTTGGACGAGATCGCCCGCGGTCTCGGCGCCCCCGGCGGGGTCCAGCAGGCCACCCGCGCGGCCCGCCGCCCCCGCGAGGCGGACCTCCTGGAGGTGTACCTCGCGACCTGCGTCTACGCCGTCTACGACTCCGTGACCCGCCGCTGCACCTTCGCCAACGCGGGCCACCTGCCGCCCGTGCTGGTCGAACCCGGCGAGGACGCCCTGATGCTCGACGTGCCGCCCGGCATGCCGCTCGGCGTCGGCGGCGAGCCCTTCGAGGAGGTCGAGGTCGAACTACCCGAAGGCGCCCTGCTCGCGCTCTACACGGATGGACTGGTCGAAAGCCGCGATCACCCCCTCGACGAGGGACTCCAGGCCTTCGTAGGAGCGCTCACCGACCCCTCCGCCCCGCTGGAGGACGTCTGCGACCACGTCCTCAACACCCTCGACACCCATCACGGCGAGGACGACATCGCGCTCCTGATGGCACGTGTCCAGGGCCTGCCCGCGGACTCGGTCGGAGACTGGACGCTGCCGCGCGAGCCCCGCAGTGTGGGCCGGGCCCGCGAGTACGCCCGCAGCCAGCTGTTGAGCTGGGGCTTGGAGCCCCTGGTCGACACCACGGAACTCCTGGTCAGCGAACTGGTCACCAACGCCCTGCGGTACGGCGAGGGCGACATCCGGCTACGGCTCCTGCTGGACCGCACCCTGGTCTGCGAGGTCTGGGACTCCGGCCTCGTCCAGCCCCGCCGCCGGCGCGCCCGCGACACCGACGAGGGCGGCCGGGGCCTGCAACTGGTCGGCCTGCTCAGCGCGGCCTGGGGATCCCGGCGCACCCCGCGCGGCAAGACGGTGTGGTTCGAACTGCCGCTGCCGGACGGGGAGAACGGCATGGTGGACCCGGCGGAGGCATTGCTGAGCCTGTTCTAGGCGGGGTGCCCGCGCAGCCGTACGTCCCGTTCGGCGAGGTCGCGCGCCTCGCGGGCGAGGGCGTCGGCCCGCGGGAGATCGTCGGTCAGCCGTGCCTGAGACAGCAGGACGCGGGCCGCGGCACCGACCGCCTCGCGGTGGACGCTGACGTAGTCGTCCGCCGCGGCCACGGACTCCCGGGCGACCAGCAGCGCGGCCACCGGGAGCACTCCGGACCGGCCGGTCGCCAGGGGTGCGGCCGCATGCGCGATCCGGCGCAGAACGCCGAGCGGGTCGTACGGCTGTCCGGACGTCGTCTCCTGTCGTACGGCGGCCAGGACCGCGTCGGCGTGCAGGAGCCGGGCGTAGGTCTCGCCCTCGTACGCGCTGCCGTCACGGAAGGGGGCCAGTTCCGCCTCCGCGCCCGTGAGGGCGGACGGGATCAGCCGGACGGCCTCGGTGCGCGCCTCGCGCAGCCGGGTCATGGCCGTCACCAGCACGTCCGCCCGGGCGATCGCGGTCTCCGCCGCGCGGAGGTGCTGCGCCGCCTCCTCCGGCCGGGCCGAGGCGGTGGCCTGGTGGGTCTGGTTGAGGTGGACGGTGGCGGTGACCAGGCTGTCCTTGGCCAGTTCGAGGTACCCGGTGACGGAGTCGTCCGTGAGCGCGGTGTCCGCCCCGGCCGTGCGGGCGGTCAGCTCGCGGAAGCGGGTCTCGGCCGACGCCAGGGCCGCTGCCGGGTCGCGGTCCAGCCCCCGCAGGGCGCGCAAGCCCTCCGCCGCGCCGGTCAGTCGCCGCTCGGCCTCCTCGCAGCGGCCCACCACCCCGGCGAGGGCGGCCGCCTCCTCGGGTACGCCCTCCTCGTACCGCCGCCGTATCGCGCACGCCGCCGCCAGTTCGGCCTCCGCCGCCGCGGCCTCCCTGTCGAAGGGGCCCATCTCCTCGGGACCCGCCCCGGCCGCGGCGAAGGCGATTTCCTCGCGCAGGGTGCGCAGCCGGTTGTCGGCGCCGACCAGCGCGGCCCGGGAGCGGTCGTCGAGGCCGGCGAGCGGGGGCGGGGCCGCGGGGGAGGGGTACGCGCCGACGTGGGTCGTGCCGGCGGCCGCCGGTGTCGTACGGCTGCGGGTGCGGCGTATCCGGCGGACCGAGCCGTAGGCGGCGAGGGCCACCACCACGACGAGGGCGGCGACCGGCAGGACGAGGTCGGTGCCGGAGGACCCGTCCGCGGCCGGGGCGGCGGCGCTGACCCGGGCGCCCGCAACCGGAGGGTCGTCGTTGATCGTCATCCACGGCAGCACCAGCCACCCGACCCCGGCCACCACGCCCAGCAGGGCATGCGCCACCCGCACGGATATGTGCGAGCGGCCCCGCCGCGGTCGACCCCGTATCAAGGATGGCGTCACGTTTCGGAGCGTATGGGGCGGAATGCGGGGGCGCGAGCGGGGTGGGACGGGCGGGGGTACCGAGAGCGGACGGGGGAGCGGATGTCACAGGCGCAGGACGTACGAGCCGACGGGGGCGGGGACGGTGAGTCGGAGAAGGAGGCGCCGGCGCCCAAGCCGAGACGCCGTCGCGGCATCTGGATCCGCCGGGGTGTTCTCGGACTCGTGCTCGTCGTCCTCGTCCCCCTCCTGACCGTCGCCGTCGCCCTCCGCGTCAACTACGCCGGGGATCCCGCCGACGGCACCCGCACCCGCGACAAGGACGCGCTCTGGCTCGGTCACGCCTGGGTGGACGGCCGCAGGTCCGACGCCGACGTCATGGCCCTCGCCCGGCGCCTCAGGGACACCGGGATCCGGGACCTGTACGTCCACGCCGGGCCCCTGGAGCACGACGGAACGCTGCCGGCGTCGGCGTACCCGAAGGCGGCCTGGCTGATCGGCGCCGTGCACAAGGCGGCCCCCGGCATCCGCGTCCAGGCCTGGCTCGGCGACAAGCTCGCCACCGAGAGCCCGGACGGCATGCGCCTCGCCGACCAGGACACCCGAGCCGCCGTCGTGCGGTCCACCCGGCAGATCCTCGCCGCCGGGTTCGACGGCGCCCACTTCGACCTGGAGCCCCTGCACTCCGGCGACGAGCACTACCTCGACCTCCTCGACACCCTCCACCAGGTCACCCGCGCCCACGGCGTGCCCCTCTCGGTCGCCGCCCACCAGATCGACCCGCTGCCCGCGCTGCACTCCGTCGCGGGGACGGTCGCCGGGCACCCCAAGTGGTGGTCGCAGGCCTACTTCGGCCAGGTCGCGCGCCGGGTCGACCAGATCGCGGTGATGTCGTACGACACGAGTACGCCCCTGGAGAGCCTCTACGGCGGTTATGTGGCCCAGCAGACCTCCCTGGCACTGGAGGTCACCCCCGAGTCCACCGACCTGCTGATGGGCCTGCCCTTCTACCGCGAGAACAACTTCGACCACTGGGCCCACGCCGAGACCGTCCCCGCGGCCGTCCGCGGCGTCCGCCTCGGCCTCTCCCGCACGGACGCGGACCGCCCGAACTTCGGCGTGGCACTGTATGTCGACTTCGCGGCGCAGGAAGCGGACTGGACGGCCTACGAGAGGGACTGGGTCGACTAGAGAACCCGCCTCAACCTGCACCTTTCCCTGGTCAGGGTGTTGGAGCTCGTGCGACGATGATCGGCGTGCACGAGACGTTGGTGGTCCTCGCGGTGCTGGTGCTGACGGTCGGAGTGGGGCTCTCCCTGGCCGCGATCGGCACCGGCTGGATCGCGCCGGGCCCGGGACGGGCCAAGGTGCTGCGACCCCGGGTGTGGGGTTACGGCACCCTGGTCGCGATGGCCGGGATCGGCACGTTTCTGTTCGTCGGCCCGCTCCAGGGGCCCGACATGGGCCACTTCCCCGTGGCGATGAGCGGCATGGCCGTGTTCGCCGCCGGGCTGTACGTCCAGCGGCGGGCCCTGAAGCCGGCCAGGGCTACGAAGACCTCCTCCTGATCTTCGACCCCAGCCACACCAGCGGGTCGTACTTGCGGTCGACGGCCCTTTCCTTCAGGGGGATCAGCGCGTTGTCCGTGATCTTGATGCCCTCGGGGCAGACCTCCGTGCAGCACTTGGTGATGTTGCAGTAGCCGAGCCCGTGCTCGTCCTGGGCCGTCTTCTTGCGGTCCAGGCCGGACTCCTCGGCCGCGTCCAGCGGGTGCATGTCCAGCTCCGCCACCCGCATGAGGAAGCGCGGGCCCGCGAAGGCCGGCTTGTTCTCCTCGTGGTCACGGACGACATGGCAGGTGTCCTGGCACAGGAAGCACTCGATGCACTTGCGGAACTCCTGCGAGCGGTCCACGTCCTCCTGCATCATCCGGTACTCGCCGGGACCGAGATCGGCGGGCGGCACGAACGCCGGGACCTCGCGCGCCTTCTGGTAGTTGAAGCCGACGTTCGTGACCAGGTCCCGGATCACCGGGAAGGCGCGGAGGGGGGTGACGGTGATCGTCTCCTCCGGGGTGAACACCGACATGCGGGTCATGCACATCAGCCTCGGCCGCCCGTTGATCTCCGCCGAGCACGAACCGCACTTGCCCGCCTTGCAGTTCCAGCGGACGGCGAGATCGGACGCCTGGGTGGCCTGGAGGCGGTGGATGATGTCCAGCACCACCTCGCCGTCGTTGACCTCGACCTCGAAGTCCTCCAGGTCGCCGCCCTTCGCGTCACCCCGCCACACCTTGAAGTGGGCCGTGTAGCCGCTCATTCGTACAGCTCCTCTTCGGCGAGGTACTTGACCAGCTCCTCCTTGTCGAAGAGGGCGAGCAGGTCGGCGCGGATGGGGTCGGTGGTCTCGCGGGTGAGGTCGATCTGACCGCGGACCGGGTCCGTGGCCGCCAACCCGCCCGTCGGGTCGGCCAGTCGGCACAGCAGGTTGATGTTGCGCCACTTGCGGTCCATCGCCGGATGATCCTCGCGGGTGTGCCCGCCGCGCGACTCGGTCCGCTCCAGTGCGGCCCGGGCCACACACTCGCTGACCAGCAGCATGTTCCTGAGGTCCAGCGCGAGGTGCCAGCCCGGGTTGAACTGCCGGTGCCCCTCGACCCCGGCCCGCCGGGCCCGTACCCGAAGGTCCGCGAGCTTCTCCAGGGCCTGCTCCATCTCGCCCTCGCGGCGGATGATGCCGACCAGGTCGTTCATCGCCTGCTGGAGCTCCTGGTGGAGGGTGTAGGGGTTCTCCGGAGGGCCGACGGCGGGTTCGGTGCCCTCCGCCGAGAACGGCCTGAGCGCCTCGGCCGCCGCCGCGTCGACCTGGGCCTCGTCCACCGGCGGACGTGCCGCCGCGAGAGCGGTCGCGTACTCCGCCGCGTGCCAGCCCGCCCGGCGGCCGAAGACCAGCAGGTCGGACAGGGAGTTGCCGCCGAGCCGGTTCGAGCCGTGCATACCGCCCGCGACCTCACCGGCCGCGAACAGCCCCGGCACCCCGCGCGCCGCCGCCGTGTCCGACTCGACCGCGACACCGCCCATCACGTAGTGACAGGTCGGCCCGACCTCCATCGGCTCGGCCGTGATGTCGACGTCGGCCAGCTCCTTGAACTGGTGGTACATGGACGGCAGCCGGCGCCGGATGACCTCGGCGGGCATCCGCGTCGACACGTCGAGGAACACCCCGCCGTGCGGGGAGCCGCGGCCCGCCTTCACCTCGGAGTTGATCGCGCGGGCGACCTCGTCACGGGGCAGCAGTTCCGGGGGACGCCGGTTGTTGTCCGGGTCCTCGTACCAGCGGTCGCCCTCCTCCTCCGACTGGGCGTACTTCTCCTTGAAGACGTCGGGGATGTACTCGAACATGAACCGTTTGCCCTCGGAGTTCCTGAGCACCCCGCCGTCGCCGCGGACCGACTCGGTGACGAGGATGCCCTTCACCGACGGGGGCCAGACCATGCCGGTCGGGTGGAACTGCACGAACTCCATGTTCAGCAGGGGAGCGCCCGCGAGCAGCGCCAGCGCGTGTCCGTCTCCCGTGTACTCCCACGAGTTCGACGTGACCTTGAAGGACTTGCCGATGCCACCGGTCGCGATCACCACGGCCGGGGCTTCCAGGACGAAGAAACGGCCGGTCTCACGGTCGTAGGCGAAGACACCGGAGACCCGCGATCCGTCCTTCAGGACCCGGGTGACCGTGCACTCCTGGTAGACCTTCAGGCGGGACTCGTAGTCGCCGGTCTGCTTCTTGTCCTCCTGCTGGAGCGAGACGATCTTCTGCTGGAGGGTGCGGATCAGTTCGAGGCCCGTGCGGTCGCCGACGTGGGCGAGGCGCGGGTACTCGTGGCCGCCGAAGTTGCGCTGGGAGATCCGGCCGTCCTTCGTGCGGTCGAACAGGGCTCCCCAGGTCTCCAGCTCCCAGACCCGGTCCGGGGCCTCCTGAGCGTGCAGCTCGGCCATCCGCCACTGGTTGAGGAACTTCCCGCCGCGCATGGTGTCGCGGAAGTGGACCTGCCAGTTGTCGTTCGAGTTGGCGTTGCCCATGCTGGCCGCGATGCCGCCCTCGGCCATCACGGTGTGCGCCTTGCCGAACAGCGACTTGCAGATCACGGCGGTACGGGCACCGCGCTCGCGGGCCTCGATGGCGGCCCGCAGTCCGGCACCGCCCGCGCCGACCACGACGACGTCCCACTGTTGGCGGTCGACCACGGGCATCAGAAAAACCTCGGATCATCGAAGGCGCCGGACGCGACGAGATAGACGTAGAAGTCGGCGAGCGCCACGCTCACCAGTGAGGCCCAGGCCAGCTGCATGTGGCGGGCGTTGAGCTTCCCGACGAACTGCCAGGCCCTGTAGCGCACGGGATGCTTCGAGAAATGCCTGAGCTTGCCGCCCACGATGTGCCGGCAGGAGTGGCAGGAGGCGGTGTACGCCCAGATCAGCACGATGTTGACCAGGAACACCAGGGTGCCGAGGCCCATGTGGCCCCACTCGTACTTCTCGTTGCGGAACGAGAGCACGGTGTCGTAGGTCAGGATGCCGGCGACCACGATCGCGGCGTAGAAGAAGTACCGGTGGATGTTCTGCAGGATCAGCGGGAAGCGGGTCTCACCGGTGTACTTCTTGTGCGGCTCGGCCACCGCGCAGGCCGGCGGGGACGCCCAGAAGCCCCGGTAGTAGGCCTTGCGGTAGTAGTAGCAGGTCAGCCGGAAGCCGAGCGGGAAGATCAGGATGATGATGGCGGGGGAGATGCCCCACCAGCTGCCGAAGAGCTCCCAGTTGGGGCCGTGGCGCATGGGCGCGCAGCGCTCGGCCAGGCAGGGGGAGTAGAACGGCGAGACGTACGGGGCCGCGTAGTAGTCCGTGTCGGCGAAGGCCCGCCAGGTCGAGTACACGATGAAGGCGAGCAGCCCCGCGGCCGTGGCCGCGGGCGCCAGCCACCAGCGGTCGGTGCGCAGGTGCGGGGCGTCGATCGCGGCGCGCGTTCCGGTTCTCACGCCGCCTTGGGGATCACTGACGTCTGTTGTCCCCTGATCGGGTGATGTGCGTGTCATCGGCTTGTAGGACCTCCGGTGATCTCCGCTAGCGTCTGGGGTGCGATCCGGGATGTCCGGTGTGGCGGCTTCGTCGCCCCTGTTCCACCAGAGCGATGGTTCAGGGCCTCGTCGGAGTCGGTTGCTTCACCGGGCGGTCGGGGTCGTAAGGGACGCCGCCCTTCCGGGGCCGGACCACGGACTCGATCCGTGTCGCCGCCCGGTTGCGAACGCGGAGGACCAGTGCGCCCAGGACCGTTCGGGGCGTGCCGCTTCGGTGCTGAGGAACGGTTCCGTACCAGTGGCCAACGGGTCCACTCCTTCGAAGTAGCAGTAGAGGGCGTGACCGGCAGCTCCGAGATTCACGGGGCGCGCCGGTCGCGGGCACCCAACCCCTCGTCGTCCGAGTCCGTCCACAGGGTGTTGTCGTACGGGGCGTCGGAGATGGGGACGAGATCCGGGCGGCGGGCCTTGGCGAGCGCCGGGTCGGTCTCCCTCAGCAGCGCGAGGCTCTCGCGCAGGCGGTCGGCGTCGATCCGCACACGGCGCATCTCCAGACCGCCGCTGCCCAGCTGCTGCTCCAGGCGCTTGACATACCTGAGCACCTCGTCGAGCGAGCGCTGAGCCGCTGAAAGTTCGTCGTTCACGGACATGACGTGACCTCACTTCCGTGGGCGGGGATGCCCTGGACGGGAACGGTCATGCGCCTGCGAGTGTTGCGCGTCACACCTGCCGGTGTGAAGGGACGTGCATGGATTGGCGGATCGTGTGCCTCCGTGCGCGCCCCTCGTGCGCCGTCGATTGCGCCGCACGGGTGGGCTTCCCGGTCGTTGTCGCCGTGTCGCCGTCCGTTGCCGAACCCTTTCCTCTTCAGTGGCCGCAATAGATGTGATCAGCTCCATATACCGCCAAAAGTGATCATAACGCCCGCGGCTCCCGGAGGTAACCAGAGATGTCCCACAACGGCGTCGCACTGCGCGCGGTCACGCGCTCGGCCGTCTTCCTCACCGCGGGTGCGCTCGCGGTGACCGCGCTCTCCGGGTGCAGTTCCGAGGACAAGGGGAGCAAACCGCTCGCGGAGCAGGACATCGCGCCCGCCGCCCGCGACCGGGTCGCCGACGGCGGCACCCTGCACTGGGCCGTGGACGCCGTCCCGGAGACCCTGAACACCTTCCAGGCGGACGCCGACGCGACCACCACCACCGTCGCCCAGGCGGTCCTGCCCTCGATGTACCGGCTGGACGCGAACGGGCGGCCGCAGATCAACCCCGACTACCTGGAGTCGGCCAAGGTCGTCGAGACCGGGCCGAAGCAGGTCGTGCTGTACAAGCTGAACCAGCAGGCCGTGTGGAGCGACGGCCGGGAGATCGGCGCCGCAGACTTCGCCGCCCAGTGGCGCGCCCTGTCCGGCAAGGACTCCGCGTACTGGACCGCCCGCAACGCCGGCTACGAGCGCATCGAGAAGATCGAACGCGGGGCCAACGACCTGGAGGTCAAGGTCACCTTCGCGCGGCCGTACGCCGACTGGCGCTCGCTGTTCTCGCCGCTGTACCCGAAGGACGTCATGGGCACCCCGGACTCCTTCAACGACTCCGCCCGCAAGAAGCTCAAGGTCACCGCGGGTCCCTTCCAGGTGAAGAAGGTCGACCGCAAGGGCGAGGAGATCACCCTCACCCGCAATCCGCGCTGGTGGGGCCACCCCGCCAAGCTGAACGAGATCGTGCTGCGCGCCGTACCGCGCGACGAGCGGGCCACCGCGCTGGCCGTCGGCTCGATCGAGCTCGCCGAGGTCGGCCCCGAGGCACTCGGCCGCATCAGCCTCGCCGCCCGCACCGCGGCCACCCCCGGCGGCAGCCCGGTCGCGGGCCCGGGCGGACGGCCCGCCCACCCCTCCGGCAGCAACCTGGGAGCCGCCGACGCGCTGCGCTCCTGGGCCCTCGCCCACAAGGACGACGAGGAGGCCGCCGACGAGGAGCTCAGCGCTTCGCAGAAGAAGCGCAGGGCGCTCGCCGCCTACGCGCGGGAGCAGGCGGCCCTCAAGGGCTACGAGGTCCGCAGGTCCCTGGAGCCCGCCTACACCCAGCTCGCCCTCAACGGCGCCTCCGGTCCGCTCGCCGACGAGCGGGTGCGCCGGGCCGTGGCCCGCGCCATCGACCGCAAGGCGCTGGCCGGCGTCGTCCTCAAGCCGCTCGGGCTGCCCGCCGTGCCGGTCGGCAGCCACCTCGCGCTCTCCGGCCAGGACGCCTACGCCGACAACAGCGGCGCTCTCGGCGGCCAGGACGCAAAGGAGGCCCGGGCGCTGCTCGCGGACGCCGGCTGGGTGCCCGGCGGCCCGGTCGAGAAGGAGAAGAAGAAGGGCGACAAGGCGGCGGGGACCTCGGGCCACAAGGCCGAGCGGGACTCCGCGGACGGGGACGACGGGACGTACATCGTCGGCGAGGACGACAAGAGCGACGACAAGGACCCCAGGGACCGCCGCAGCAGCGGGGACGGCCCGCGCCATCTCGCCCAGGACGGCAAGCAGTACGCGAACAAGCTGAAGCAGGGCGGCGCGCCGGGGGCGTACGCCCCCAAGGGCACGGCGGCTCCGGCCGACGCGGCGACGAAGGTGCTGGCCAAGAACGGCAAGGCGCTCGCCCTGCGGTTCGTGCTCCCGTCCGGGCCGGGCTCCGGCCCGCTGCGCACGGTGGCCGGGCGGATCTCCGCGATGCTGGAGAAGGTCGGCATCCGGACCGAGATCTCCAAGGTCTCCGACGAGAGCTACTTCAAGGACCACATCGCGTCCGGGCAGTACGACCTCGCGCTGTACTCCTGGCCGGCGTCCGCCTTCCCCGCCACCGACGCCCGCCCCATCTTCGCCAAACCGGTGCCGGCCGCGGACGGGTCGCTGAACGTGGAGCAGAACTACACCCGGGTCGGCACGGACCAGGTGGACCAGCTCTTCGACCAGGCCGTCGCCACGCTCGACGAGGGCAAGAGCCGGAGCCTGATCCGCAAGGCGGACGCGCGGATCTGGGCCGCCGCCGGGTCCATCCCGCTGTACCAGCGGCCCCAGCTGACGGCCGTGAAGAAGGACGTGGTCAACGCGGGTTCCTTCGGATTCCAGACCCCTGTCTACGAGGACATGGGCTTCCTGAAAAAGGGCGCGAAGCCGGCGGCCGGCCCCACCGGGCACTGAGCCCGGCAAGCCTCCACCCGGGAGGCAACGTACGATGGGGTGAGGCCGTGGCGTGTCAAGCCCGGCAGGCCCGCGTCACACGGACGTTCGTAGCAGGGCCTTCTCACCACTTGGGAGTACGCCGCAATATGGCCACGCGCCACGACATCCGCAATGTCGCCATCGTCGCTCACGTCGACCACGGCAAGACGACTCTTGTCGACGCCATGCTGAAGCAGGCCGGTGCCTTCGCCGCGCACGCCGCCGAATCGCTCGACGACCGCATGATGGACTCGAACGACCTGGAGCGTGAGAAGGGCATCACGATCCTGGCCAAGAATACGGCCGTGAAGTACCACCCGAAGGATGGCGGCGACGTCATCACCATCAACATCATCGACACCCCGGGCCACGCCGACTTCGGTGGCGAGGTCGAGCGCGGTCTGTCGATGGTGGACGCGGTGGTCCTGCTGGTCGACGCCTCCGAGGGCCCGCTGCCGCAGACCCGCTTCGTGCTGCGCAAGGCGCTTCAGCAGCGCCTGCCGGTCATCCTGTGCATCAACAAGACCGACCGCCCGGACTCCCGGATCGACGAGGTCGTCAACGAGACGTACGACCTCTTCCTGGACCTGGACGCGGACGAGGAGCAGATCGAGTTCCCCATCGTCTACGCGTGTGCGCGTGACGGTGTCGCCTCGCTGACCAAGCCGGAGAACGGCACGGTCCCGGCGGACAGCGACAACCTGGAGCCGTTCTTCTCCACGATCCTGTCGCACGTCCCGGCCCCGGAGTACGACGAGGCGGCCCCCCTCCAGGCGCACGTCACCAACCTGGACGCCGACAACTTCCTCGGCCGCATCGCGCTCCTCCGCGTCGAGCAGGGCGAGCTGCGCAAGGGCCAGACCGTCACCTGGATCAAGCGCGACGGCACGATGTCCAACGTCCGCATCACCGAGCTGCTGATGACCGAGGCACTCACCCGCAAGCCCGCCGAGATGGCCGGCCCCGGTGACATCTGTGCCGTCGCCGGTATCCCGGACATCATGATCGGTGAGACTCTCGCGGACCCCGAGAACCCGATCCCGCTGCCGCTGATCACGGTCGACGAACCGGCGATCTCCATGACCATCGGTACGAACACCTCGCCGCTGGTCGGCCGGGGCGGCACCGGCAAGGGCGCCTCGGCGAAGGCCGCGGTCAAGGACCGCAAGGTGACCGCCCGTCAGGTGAAGGACCGCCTCGACCGCGAGCTGATCGGTAACGTCTCCCTCCGTGTGCTCGACACCGAGCGCCCGGATGCCTGGGAGGTCCAGGGCCGTGGAGAGCTCGCGCTCGCCATCCTGGTCGAGCAGATGCGCCGTGAGGGCTTCGAGCTGACGATCGGCAAGCCGCAGGTCGTCACCAAGATCGTCGAAGGCAAGGTGTACGAGCCCGTCGAGCGCATGACGATCGACGTCCCCGAGGAGCACATGGGCGCGGTCACGCAGCTCATGGGCGTTCGCAAGGGCCGTATGGACAACATGTCGAACCACGGCTCCGGTTGGGTCCGCATGGAGTTCGTCGTGCCGTCCCGCGGCCTGATCGGCTTCCGTACGGAGTTCCTGACCGGCACCCGTGGCACGGGCATCGCCCACTCCATCCACGAGGGCCACGAGCCGTGGTTCGGCACCCTGACGACCCGTAACAACGGCTCGCTGGTCGCCGACCGCGCCGGTGCCGTCACCGCCTTCGCGATGACGAACCTCCAGGAGCGCGGTGTGCTGTTCACCGACCCGGGCACCGAGGTCTACGAGGGCATGATCGTCGGTGAGAACTCGCGCGCCGACGACATGGACGTGAACATCACCAAGGAGAAGAAGCTCACGAACATGCGGTCGTCCTCGGCCGACTCGTTCGAGGCGATCGTCCCGCCGCGCAAGCTCTCCCTGGAGCAGTCCCTGGAGTTCTGCCGCGACGACGAGTGCGTCGAGGTGACCCCGGAAGCGGTCCGCATCCGTAAGGTCAACCTGGACGCCCGCGAGCGCGCCCGCGCCGCGAGCCGCGCCAAGCACGGCTGACGCCGGGCCTTCGCCCCAGAGCGACCCACCGGGCACCCTCGCTTCACCGCGGGGGTGCCCGGCGCCGTCGTGGCACCCGTAGGGAAAACCCTCTATTTGGGGAGGGGAGCCCGCAAGGCCGTGTCGTCCGCACTACCCTGTCGCGGAAGCGGCTCGTCCGCCGGCCGGGCGACGTAAGACTGTGCGTCCGCTGTGCCGGTACCCGGAGCGTGTGCTTCGGGTCACTGAACGGCGTTGCCGTCACGGTGTGCTGACGGAGCGTCAGCGAATGTCGCCTTCCGCGCCGTCGGTGCGCGGACGCGCGGAGGCCCCATTGCACGGCGGCCCCGGTGCGCGCAATCGGTTTTCAAACCCCGCTCGTCCGGAATACGGACAGCCGCCCCCGATAGATGTGTAACAAGTCCGTTTCGCAGGGATCTTTCAGCAAACCGTTTGTCCGGATTTTGGAAGATGTAGGCGAGAGGTGTGATCGAACCGAGACCTTAGGGGTGTGGTTCGGTCCTGGCGCATGGCAGATAGTTAGGCGCGTAGAGCTCGGATAAACGGGTCACGCGCTATCGGCGCCGACTCACGAGCGCGGGGGCACCTGACATCTCCGACACCGGCGACGGGCGGTGGCGGTTGTGTGCTGTGTGCGCCCCTTTGCGGTGAACCAATGGACTCATGAGGAGGAACCCATGCGCGGTGCCAAGAGCGCCAAGTGGGTCGCGATAGCCGCGGTTGTGGCGCTGAGCGCGACTGCCTGTGGCGGGGGCAGCAGTGACAGCGGCAACGACAGCAAGGCTGCGATCGACCCGAACGGAAAGTTCTCGATCGAGGTCGGCGAGCCGCAGAACCCGCTGCAGCCGGCGAACACCATGGAGTCCAACGGCAGCATCGTGACGAAGGCCCTGTTCACCGGGCTCGTCGACTACGACGCCAGCGGCAAGATCGTCATGATGAACGCGCAGTCGGTCGACAGCAAGGACAACAAGACCTTCACGGTCAAGCTGAAGCCGGGCTGGAAGTTCCACGACGGCACCCCGGTGACCGCCGAGTCCTACGTGAAGGCGTGGAACTGGGCCGCCGTTCCGGCCAACAAGCAGACCAACAGCTTCTGGTTCTCGGACATCAAGGGCTACTCCGACGTCGCCCCCGAGAAGGGCAAGGCGAAGGCCACCGAGATGTCCGGCCTGAAGGTCGTCGACGACAACACCTTCACCATCACGCTGAACAACGCACTGCCCTACTTCGTCTACAAGCTGGGCTACGAGGTCTTCTCGCCGCTGCCGGAGTCCTTCTACAAGGACCCGAAGGCCGCGGGCGAGAAGCCGGTCGGCAACGGCCCGTACAAGTTCGTCAGCTGGAACCACAAGAAGTCGATCGAGGTCGTCCGCAACGACGACTACCAGGGCCCGAACAAGGCGAAGAACGGTGGTGTGGTCTTCAAGAACTACACCAACCTGGAGACGGCGTACGAGGACCTGAAGTCCGGCAACGTCGACGTCCTGCGCCAGCTCGCGCCCAAGGACCTGCCGGTCTACAAGACGGACCTCGGCGACCGTGCCGTGGACCAGTCGTACTCGGCGATCCAGAGCATCGCGGTGGCCTACTACACCAAGCAGTGGAAGGACATCGACCCCAAGGTCATTCAGGGCCTGTCGATGGCGATCGACCGCAACACCATCACCAAGACGGTGCTTCAGGGCACCCGTGAGCCCGCCACCGGCTGGGTCGCCAAGGGCGTCCTCGGCTACCAGCCGAACGCCGCCGGTGACGTCACCACGTACAACCCCACCAAGGCCAAGGCGCTCATCAAGGAGGGCGGCGGCGTCCCGGGGAACAAGATCTCCATCCAGTTCAACGCGGACGGCGGTCACAAGGAGTGGGTGGAGGCGGTCTGCAACTCCATCACCAAGGCCGTCGGCGTGGCCTGCACCGGCGACTCCAAGGCGGACTTCCAGGCGGACCTCAACGCCCGTGACGCGCACGAGGTCAAGTCGCTGTACCGCTCCGGCTGGGTGCTCGACTACCCGTTCATCGCCAACTTCATCCGCGACCTGTTCGGCACGCACTCGGACGGCAACCAGGGTGGCTTCTCCAGCAAGGAGATCGACACCCTGATCGCCCAGGCCGACGCCGCCCCCTCCCTGGAGGCGTCGGAGAAGCTCTACCAGCAGGTGGAGAAGGCGCTCCCGAACTACATGCCGAGCATTCCGCTCTGGTACTACAAGGTCAACGCGGGTTACTCGGAGAAGGTCAGCGGCGTCAAGTACGCCCAGGACGGCGACCCGATCCTGACCGGCGTTCAGGTCAAGAAGTAACCGCAAACAGCCCGTTCCCGGGGCGCGGCAGGACCGCGCCCCGGGGGACGGCAGCGGCCGGGGGGCCCTTTCCGCACGCATCACTCAACGGTGCGCGAGGAAAGGGCCCGTCGGCTGCCGCTGCTGTGACTGACATGGAGGCACGATGGGGCGCTACGTCGCACGACGACTGCTCCAGATGATCCCGGTGTTCATCGGGACCACCCTGCTTATCTTCCTCATGGTCTACGCCCTGCCCGGCGACCCCGTGCGCGGGCTCTTCGGCGACAAGGGCGGAAGCCCTCAGGTGATCGCCGCGCTGAGACATGAGTACGGTCTGGACCAGCCGATCCTGGTGCAGTACTGGAACTACATGAAGGACATGATCCTGCACGCCGACTTCGGCACGCAGATTGCCAGTGGCCGCCCCGTCACTGACGTCCTGGGCGACGCGTTCCCGGTGACGATCCGTCTGGCCTCCCTGGCCTTCCTGATCGAGCTGGTCGTGGGCATCGCCCTCGGCATCGTGGCGGGCATGCGCGCCGGCCGGCTCACCGACAACGTGGCCCTGCTGATCTCGCTGCTGCTGATCTCGGTACCGGTCTTCGTCCTCGGCTTCATCCTCAAGGTGGTCTTCGCCTTCGAGCTGAACTGGCTGCCACCGAACGTCAACGACTCGACGAATTACAACGAGTTGCTGATGCCGGCCGTCGTCCTCGCGTCGGCGTCACTGGCCTACGTGACCCGCCTGACCCGGACCTCCGTCGCCGAGAACCTGCGCGCCGACTACATCCGCACCGCGATCGCCAAGGGCCTGCCCAAGCGCCGGGTCGTGGGCGTCCACCTGATGCGCAACTCGTTGATCCCCGTGATCACCTACCTGGGCACCGACATCGGTGCGCTGATGGGCGGCGCGGTCGTCACCGAGGGACTGTTCAACATCCAGGGCATCGGTGGCACGATCTACCAGTCGATCACGCGCCGGGAGGGCACCACCCTGGTCGGCCTGGTGACGATCCTCGTGCTCGTGTACCTGCTCGCCAACCTGCTCGTCGACCTGCTCTACGCGGTCCTTGACCCGAGGATTCGCTATGCCTGACGTGACCAAGACCGACGTCAAGAAGACCGGCGCGGCCGACCCGGTGGGCGCGACGCCCCCGATGACGCCCACCGCGTCCAAGCCCGAGAAGGCGCGCAGCCTCTGGGGCGACGCCTGGGCCGATCTGCGGCGCAGCTGGATCTTCCTCATCTCCAGCGTGCTGATCCTGGTGCTGCTGCTGATCACCTTCTTCCCGGGGTGGTTCACCAGCGAGGACCCGATCCTCGGCGACCTTGCCAAGCACTACCTGCAGAAGCCCAAGCTGAGCGACGTCGGCTCGGCCGACTGGCTCGGCTACGACCAGCAGGGCCGCAGCGTCTTCGCCCGGGTCATCTACGGTGCGCGGGCCTCCATCGCGGTCGGCTTCGGCACCACCGTGGTCGTCACGGTCCTCGGTGGTCTGGTGGGCATGGTCGCCGGCTACTTCGGTGGTCTCGTCGACTCGATCCTGTCCCGGCTGACGGACGTGTTCTTCGGCATCCCGTTCCTGCTCGGCACCATGGTCATCCTGAACTCCTTCGCGGACCGCACCACCTGGGTGGTCATCGGCGCGCTGGGCTTCTTCGGCTGGACGCAGGTCGCCCGCGTGATGCGCGGTGCGGTCATCACCACCAAGCAGGCCGACTACGTGCAGGCCGCCAAGGCGCTCGGCGCGAGCACCCCGCGGATCATGTTCCGGCACATCCTGCCGAACACCCTCGCCCCGGTGATCGTCGTCGCCACCATCTCGCTCGGCATCTACATCTCCGCCGAGGCGACACTGTCGTTCCTGGGCCTCGGCCTCAACGGCGTGTCGTGGGGCAACGACATCTCCGACGGCGGCAACCAGATCCGCGTGGCCCAGTGGATCATGCTCTATCCGTCGATCATGCTCAGCATCACGGTGCTGGCGTTCATCATGCTCGGTGAGGCCGTACGCAACGCCCTCGACCCGAAGATGCGCTGAGGGAGGCGTACGTGACCGTCATCGAAGAAGTATCCGCGCCCTCGCCGCGCGAGGGCGACGACGGACCGCTGCTGGAAGTGCGTGACCTGCACGTCCAGTTCCACACCCGCGAGGGCGTGGTCAAGGCCGTCAACGGCGTCAACTACAGCGTGAACGCGGGCGAGACGCTCGCCGTGCTCGGTGAGTCCGGCTCCGGCAAGTCCGTCACCGCGCAGGCGGTCATGGGCATCCTCGACATGCCGCCGGCGACGATTCCCGAGGGAGAGATCCTCTTCCGCGGCCAGGACATGCTGAAGATGTCCGGCGAGGAGCGCCGCAAGATCCGTGGCCGCCGCATCGCCATGATCTTCCAGGACGCGCTCAGCTCGCTCAACCCGGTGCTCAGCGTGGGCTACCAGCTCGGCGAGATGTTCCGCGTCCACCACGGCCTGTCCAAGAAGGACGCCAAGGCCAAGGCGATCGAGCTGATGGACCGGGTGAAGATCCCGGCCGCCGCGGCCCGGGTCGACGACTACCCGCACCAGTTCTCCGGCGGTATGCGTCAGCGCATCATGATCGCCATGGCGCTGGCCCTGGAGCCGGACCTGATCATCGCCGACGAGCCCACCACGGCTCTCGACGTGACGGTCCAGGCCCAGGTCATGGACCTGCTCTCGGAGTTGCAGCGCGAGTACAACATGGGCCTCATCCTGATCACTCACGACCTCGGCGTGGTCGCCGACGTCGCGGACAAGATCGCGGTGATGTACGCGGGCCGGATCGTGGAGCGCGCCCCGGTCAACGAGCTGTACAAGCGGCCCGCGCACCCGTACACACGGGGTCTGCTGGACTCGATCCCGCGCCTGGACCAGAAGGGCCAGGAGCTGTACGCGATCAAGGGCCTGCCGCCCAACCTGCTGCACGTGCCGACCGGTTGCGCCTTCAACCCGCGCTGCCCCAAGGCCCAGGACATCTGCCGTACGGACATCCCGGACCTGTTCCCGGTCACCGAGCAGGACGGCAGCGAGCTGGTCGGCCGCGCCTCGGCATGCCACTTCTGGAAGGAGACGCTCCATGGCTGAGCTCAGCAAGAACGACGAGCAGCAGGACGCCACGCCGAACGTCTCCGACGTCGAGATCGTGGACGCCGCTTCCGAGACGGAGGCGGTCGCCGCGATCGAGGCGCCCGTCGAGCGTGGCGAGCCGATCCTCCAGGTGCGCAACCTGGTGAAGCACTTCCCGCTCACCCGGGGCATCCTGTTCAAGAAGCAGGTCGGCGCGGTCAAGGCCGTCGACGGAGTCTCCTTCGACCTGTACCAGGGCGAGACCCTGGGCATCGTGGGCGAGTCCGGCTGTGGCAAGTCCACCGTGGCGAAGCTCCTGATGAACCTGGAGCGGGCGACGGCCGGCGAGATCTTCTACAAGGGCCAGGACATCACCACGCTGTCCGGGCGCGCGCTGAAGGCGGTCCGCCGCAACATCCAGATGGTGTTCCAGGACCCGTACACCTCGCTCAACCCCCGTATGACGGTGGGCGACATCATCGGGGAGCCGTACGACATCCACCCCGAGGTGGCCCCCAAGGGCGACCGGCGCCGCAAGGTGCAGGAACTCCTCGACGTCGTCGGTCTGAACCCGGAGTACATCAACCGGTACCCGCACCAGTTCTCCGGCGGCCAGCGCCAGCGCATCGGCATCGCGCGCGGCCTGGCGCTCAACCCGGAGATCATCATCTGCGACGAGCCGGTGTCGGCGCTGGACGTGTCGGTGCAGGCGCAGGTCATCAACCTGATGGAGCGGCTGCAGGACGAGTTCAACCTCTCCTACATCTTCATCGCGCACGACCTGTCGATCGTCCGGCACATCTCGGACCGCGTCGGGGTCATGTACCTCGGCAAGATCGCCGAGATCGGCTCCGACGAGCAGATCTACGACCACCCGACGCACCCCTACACCCAGGCGCTGCTGTCGGCGGTCCCGGTGCCGGACCCGGAGGCCCGTGAGGGCCGTGAGCGGATCATCCTGAGCGGCGACGTACCGTCCCCGGCCAACCCGCCGTCCGGCTGCCGCTTCCGCACCCGCTGCTGGAAGGCCCAGGACAAGTGCGCGGAGGAGGCACCCCTGCTGGCGATCCCCGAGCGCTTCAAGGGTGCGGACACCCCGGCGGCGCACGAGTCGGCCTGCCACTTCGCGGAGGAGAAGGACGTCGTGCACGCGGCCTGACGGTCACGGATTCCCGCCGGTTCCCGGCACCCCGACGGGTGCCGGGATCCGGCCTTTTCGGAGAGCAACAGGTGCTGCACCACGTCGAACTGTGGGTCCCCGACCTCCCCCGCGCGGGCCGTGAATGGGGCTGGCTGCTCACCCGCCTCGGCTACGCGCCCTACCAGACCTGGGAGCACGGCCGCAGTTGGCGGCTGGGGCCGACGTATCTCGTCGTGGAGCGGTCACCGGCGCTGACCGGCACCCGGCACGAGCGCACCCGCCCCGGCCTCAACCACCTGGCGTTCCACGCCGGCGGCCGCGGTCAGGTCGACGTCCTGGCCGCCGAGGCCCCCGCCCACGGCTGGACACCCCTCTTCCCCGACCGGTACCCGCACGCGGGCGGCCCGCAGCACTACGCCGCCTACCTCGCCAACACGGACGGTTTCGAGGTGGAACTGGTGGCCGGAACCACGCCGTGACGGATCGCCCGGGTCGCCGTGACGGCCGCGTGGGTCACGCCGTGACAGTCGCCCGCGCCCAGTGACACGCCACCTGCGCCCCGCCGCCCCCCTCCAGCACCCCGGGATCCTCGTCCCGGCACGCCCCCGCGACGCCCGCGCGTTCCGCCTCCCCGCCGGCCAGGATCTGGCAGCGGGCGTGGAAGCGGCAGCCGGAGGGGATGCGGGACGGGTCCGGGGGCTCCCCGGTGAGGACGACCGGCGCCCCGGCGGCCTCCGGCAGCACCGACAGCAGCGCCTGCGTGTAGGGATGGCGCGGTGCCGTCAGCACCTGCTCCACGTCCCCCGTCTCCACGATCCGGCCCAGGTACATCACCGCCACCCGGTCGGCGATGTTCCAGGCCAGGCCCAGGTCGTGCGTCACCACCAGTGCGGACAGACCCAGTTCGGTGCGCAGGCGCAGCAGCAGGGCCAGGATCTCGCCGCGGACGGAGGCGTCCAGCGAGGCCACCGGCTCGTCGGCGACCAGGAGCTCGGGCTCCAGGACCAACGCACCCGCGATGACGACCCGTTGGCGCTGGCCGCCGGACAGTTCGTGCGGGTAGCGCAGGAAGAAGCGCTCGGGGGGACGCAGGCCCGCCCGGGACAGGGCCGCCGCCACGGTCGCCCGCTCGTCGCCGCGGTGGCCGTGGATCCGCAGACCCTCCGCCACCGCGTCGTACACGGTGTGTCGCGGGTTCAGTGATCCGGTCGGGTCCTGGAGGACCAGCTGGACGCGTCGGCGGTACGCCTTCAGGGTCCGGGCGGAGTACTCCAGCGGTTCCCCGCCGAAGCCGACCCGGCCCTCGGTGGGCCGGACCAGGCCCAGCAGGGCCCGGGCCAGCGTCGTCTTGCCGCAGCCCGACTCCCCGACCAAGGCCACGATCTCCCCGGCTCGGACGTCCAGTTCGACACCGTCCACGGCCCGAGCGGGCGGCCCACCGTGCCGGCCCGGGTAGGTGATGTGCAGCCCCTGGGCGCTCAGCAGGGGTGGAGCTGTGGGCGATGCCTCCGGGGACGGCACCGGTGTCGTCGTCCGCCGCTCGGTCATGTGCCGCTCCTCGCATCCTCGGCCGCGGGGGCCGGACCCGGCTCCGCCCCCCGCACATGCACACACGCCGCCCGCCGCCCCGCCCCCGTCTCCCGCAGGTCCTGGTCCTCCGCCGCGCAGGAGGGCAACGCGGCCGGGCAGCGGGGGTGGAAGGTGCAGCCGGTGGGGAGGGCGGAAGGGTCGGGGGGGTCGCCGGGGAGGCCGCGGGGGGCGAACCGGGAGGCCGGATCGCCGATGCGCGGGAAGGCGGCCGACAGAGCCTTGGCGTAGGGGTGGGCCGCGTTCTCGTAGACCTCCCGGGCGGGGCCCTCCTCGACCACCCGGCCCGCGTACATCACCGCGAGCCGGTCGCAGGTGTCGGCGAGGACCGCCAGATCGTGGCTGATCATCACCAGGCCCAGTTCCTGGTCGGTGACGAGCTGTTCGATCAGGCGCAGGATCTGTGCCTGGATCATCACGTCCAGCGCGGTGGTCGGTTCGTCGGCGATGATCAGGCGAGGGCCGCAGGCCAGCGCCATGGCGATCATGACGCGCTGACGCTGTCCCCCGGAGAGTTCGTGCGGGTACGCCGAGGCCCGCGCCGCCGGCAGGCCGACCTGCTCCAGGAGCTCGCCCGCCTGCCTCTTCGCCGCCGCCGCGGTGCCCTTGCGGTGCAGCAGGATCGGCTCGGCGATCTGGTCGCCTACGCGGTGCACGGGGTTCAGCGAGTGCATCGCCCCCTGGAAGACGATCGAGGCGCCCGCCCAGCGGACCGCCCGCACCCGGCCCCACCGCATCGTCAGCACGTCCTCGCCGTCCAGCAGGACCTGCCCGCCGACCCGGGCCCCGGCCGGCAGCAGCCGCAGCAACGCGAGCGCCAGCGTGGACTTGCCGCAGCCCGACTCGCCCGCGATGCCGAGCTTCCGCCCGGCTGCCAGGGACAGGTTCACGCCCCGGACGGCGGCGGCCCCGCCCGGGTAGGTCACTTCGAGGTTCCGCACCTCCAGCAAGGTCAACGGTCCACCCCCAGACGGGGATTGAGCACCGACTCCACCGCACGCCCGCACAGCGTGAACGCCAGCGCGACCGCGGCGATCGCGATGCCGGGCGGCACCAGGTACCACCAGTCCCCGGAACTCACCGCACCCGCCTCCCGCGCCTCCTGGAGCAGCCCGCCCCACGACACCACCGTCGGATCACCGAGCCCGAGGAACGCCAGCGTCGCCTCGGCGAGGATCGCGCTGGAGACCATCAGGGTCGCCTGTGCCAGCACCAGCGGCATCACGTTGGGCAGCACGTGCCGGGACATGACGTGCCCGTGACCGCCGCCCAGCGCCTTCGCGCGTTCGATGTACGGCCGTGACTCCACCGCCAGTGTCTGCGCCCGCACCAGCCGTGCGGTGGTCGGCCACGAGGTCACACCGATCGCGAGGATCACCGTGCCGAGCGAGCGGGACAGCACGGTGGCCAGCGCGATGGCGAGCACCAGCGTCGGCATCACCAGGAACCAGTCAGTGACCCGCATCAGCACGGTCGCGTACCAGCCCTTGAAGTGCCCGGCCGTGACGCCGACCAGCGCGCCGATCGCCACCGACAGCACCGCCGCCAGCAGCCCCACCAGCAGTGAGACGCGCGAGCCCCACACCAGCAGGCCCAGCAGGTCGCGCCCGAACCGGTCGGTGCCCAGCGGGAACTCGCCGCTCGGGCTCTCCATCGGCTGCCCCGGCGCGTCCGTCGCCCCCGCCACGTCGGAGCCGACGGTGAGCGGCGCGGTCAGCGCGACCAGCGCGAACAGGGTGAGCGCGGCCAGGCCGACCAGTCCGGCGCGGTGGGTGCGGTACTCCGCCCAGAACCGGACGGCGGACCGACGGCGGCGCTGCCAGGCGAGCCGGCGCGGGCCGGCACCGGTGACCGGGGCCGGGATGCCGGTCGTCATCGGCCCACCCGCGGGTCGAGCAGCGGATAGGCCAGGTCGGCCAGTGTGTTCATGATGATCACCGCCGCGGCGAAGAAGAGGAACAGGCCCTGGACCAACGGCAGGTCGGGCACGCTCAGGGCCTGGTAGAACAGTCCGCCGAGACCGGGCCAGGAGAACACGGTCTCGACGAGGATCACTCCCGCCACTGTCCGGCCGAGATTGACGAAGACCAGCGTCACCGTCGGCAACAGCGCGTTCGGTACGGCATGCCGGCGCCGGACCAGATCGTCCCGCAGACCCTTGGCGCGCGCGGTGGTCAGATAGTCGCTGCCCATCTCGTCGAGCAGCGCCGACCGGGTGACCAGCAGGGTCTGCCCGTACTCGACCGAGACCAGCGTGACGACGGGGAGGATCAGATGGTGGGCCACGTCGAGGACGTACGCGAAGCCCTCCTCGCCGCCCGACTCCATGCCACCGGTGGGGAACAGCCCCGGGATCGGGCCGATGCCCACCGAGAACACGATGATGAGCAGCAGGCCCAGCCAGAATGACGGGACGGAGTACAGGGTCAGGGCGAGACCGGTGTTCAGCCGGTCGCCGAGCCGGCCGTGACGCCAGGCCGCGCGGGTGCCGAGGAGGATGCCCAGCGTGGTGTACAGGACGAAGGCCGTGCCGGTCAGCAGCAGCGTGTTCGGCAGGGCCTCGCCGATCTTGTCGACGACCGGGGCGTGGAACTGGTACGACGTGCCCAGGTCGCCGGTGAGCGCCTTGCCGCAGTAGTCGGTGAACTGCTGCCACAACGGCAGGTCCAGCCCGAACTCCCGCCGGTAGGCCGCCAGTTGCTCGGCGGACACCGGGCGGCCGCCGGTCATGGTCTTGACCGGGTCGCCCGGGATCAGCCGGAACAGGAAGAAGCCGGTGACGAGCACGGCGAGCAGGGACACGACGGCGCCGCCGACCTTGCCGGCGCCGTAACGGACGTACGCGGTCGTGGTGCGCGCCCTGGGGGTGCGGACGCGGACCGCCGGTTCGGCGAGGGCCTCGGCGGCGATCTTCCCGGCGCTACTCACGGTCTTCCGCGGTGGCCCGGCGGCGCATCGCGAAGAACACGCCGGCGCCCACGACGACCACGGCGGCCACGATCCCGCCGATGACGATCCCGGTGGAGCCGGAGCCGTCGGAGGAGCCGTCCGAGGCGGCGGGGACCGCCGACCACCAGCTCCAGTAGCCGTCCTGGCCGTAGATGTTGCCCGCCGCGCTCGGCATCGTCCGGATCGACTTGATCTGGTCGGTCCGGTAGGCCTCCACGGCGTTCGGGTACGCCATGACGTTCATGTACCCCAGGTCGTACAGCCGCGACTCCATCTGCTTCACGATCGTGGCCCGTTCGGCGGGGTCGTACTCGGCGAGCTGACGCGCGTACAGGCTGTCGTACTGCTTGTCGCAGATGAAGTTGTCGGTGGCGCCGGTGTCCTTCGGGGTGGCGGGCAGGGCCGCGCAGGTGTGGATGGACAGCACGAAGTCCGGGTCGGGGTTGACGGACCAGCCGTCGAAGGCGAGGTCGTAGTTGCCGGCGAGCCAGGGGTCGGTGACGTTGTCCAGGCAGTCGAGGGTGACGCCGATGCCGAGCT
Organism: Streptomyces sp. SLBN-8D4; assembly: GCF_049739545.1. Taxonomy (NCBI): domain Bacteria; kingdom Bacillati; phylum Actinomycetota; class Actinomycetes; order Kitasatosporales; family Streptomycetaceae; genus Streptomyces; species Streptomyces sp. SLBN-8D4. Next base: position 3,568,385 of record NZ_JBMGQC010000001.1, on the reverse strand, counting down.
TGCTCCACCACTCCGTCAGGTACTGGCCGACCGCCTTGTCGTTCGGGTCGGTGGCGTGGCACAGGACGCGGTACGTGATCGGCTTGCCGTCCTTGCCGAGGCGCTTGCCGGAGCTGTTCTTCCTGTAGCCCGCCTGGTCGAGGAGCTGGGCGGCCTTCGCGGGGTCGTAGGCGAGTTCCTGGCTCGGCGAGGGCTTCCAGAAGTACTGCGAGAACCGCGGTGGGATGTACCCCTGGCCCTCCACGGCGTGCCCCTGGAACACCTTGTCGATGACGGCCTTGCGGTCGACTGCCATGAACAGGGCGTGCCGGACCCGCTCGTCCAGCAGGGAAGGGTCGCCGTCGCCGAACTTCTGACCGTTCTTCGCCCTGGCGCCCGGGTTGGTGGCGAGGGCGTAGAAGCGGCGACCGGGGGCGTCGTTGACGTGGATGTTCTCTGCGTTCTTGAGGGAGGCCGCCTGGGCGGGCGTCAGCGAAGGGGAGCCCGCTACGAAGGAGACCTCGCCTTTGCGCAGGGCGGCTACGGCGGCGTCCTGGTCCTTGTAGTAGCGGAAGAGCAGTTCGTCGAACTTGGGAGCCCCACGCCAGAAACTCTTGTTCGCCTTGAGGCGCACGTAGCCGTCAGGCTTGTAGCCGGTGAGGATGAACGGCCCGTTCCCGACTACGGGGAAGCTCTTGTCGTTGTTGAACTTGGAGAAGTCACCGACCTTCTCCCATTGGTGCTTGGGCACGATCGGCACGTCGAGGGCTGTCATCGTGGCCTGCGGCTTCTTCAGCTTGATGACCAGTTTGGTAGGGCTTGGGGCGGTGACCTTCTCGAAGTTGGCGACGAAGCTGCCGTTGGCGGTGGCGGCGCCCTCATCGGTCATCATCGTGTTGAACGTCCAGGCCGCGTCCTCGGCGGTGGCCTGCTGTCCGTCCGACCACTTGGAGTTCGAGCGGATCGTGTAGGTCCAGGTCAGCTTGTCCGAGGACGACTGCCACTTGGTGGCCAGGCCCGGGATCGTACGGGCGTTCGTGGGATCGTAGTTGGTCAGGTACTCGTACATCAGCCGGTGGATGCTGGTGCTGAGCAGCCGGCTGGCCAGGAACGGGCTCAGCGAGTCGACGCTCTGCGCGACGGCGACGGTGAGGACCTTGTCACCGTCCGCGGCGGAAGCCTGCTGAGGGGCCGGGTTGAGCGGGGTCGCGAGTCCGGCCAATGACGTCAGCGCGGCGGCACCGGCTACGGCGACGAGCCTGGCAACGCGCGGTCGTAATCTTCTCGAGCTCGGAAAGCCGCTGCCGTGGACTGGTGTGCTCATAGGTCGTGACCTCGCGTCATCGCTTGCACAGGGACGGCTTGTTCGGACCGGTGATTGATGAGTGTGTCTACCAGTGGCGGTCTGGGCTCGTCAACGGCGCCTGAGAGCCCGTGTGGCCTGCGGAAACAGCGAAACGACGACCACGGAACAGTCATTGGTCCATATCGGTGAAAGGCCCCTGGTGGAGCCATGACGGTGAGTCGCCGCGATGTCGGCGCGACTTCCCCCTGCCGGAAAGGATCCTTGGGACGCAGGTCCGATACGGCGACGACGTCGCCCTGAGCGCGTTCCACGAGCAGCCCGATTTCCGCGCTGTCCGTTCCTCGTGACGGAGTGTCACGTAGCGCCTCGGCGCACGTTCGTCCGCTCCCCGGGCAGCGGCGCTCCTGGCCTGCCGGACCAGGCCGCGGAAGCGGGTCCCGTCGGTCTTTCGCCGGTGACCCCGAGGAGCCTCTGACCTCGTATTCAGGCAGGCATGACACCTAATGGGTGGAATAAGTGGCGTTTATTGTCAAGTGGGCCGATATTTTTTCCATACTTGATCAGTAGCCCGGCGCTGGCGGCACAGCGCACTCACGAGGAGGCACTCCATGCGTGGAGCCACGCACGCCAGATGGGCCGCATGCGCGGCGGCGGTAGCCCTCGCGGCGACGGCCTGCGGTGGTGGGGGCAGTGGCAGCGACAGTGGCGGCAGTGGTGACGGCGGCGCGGTGCTGAGCTCCTCGTGGGGCGACCCGCAGAACCCGCTGGAGCCGGCCAACACCAATGAGGTGCAGGGCGGCAAGGTCCTCGACATGATCTTCCGCAGCCTGAAGAAGTACAACCCGGAGACCGGCAAGGCCGAGGACATGCTCGCCGAGAAGATCGACACGAGCGACTCGCAGAACTTCACGGTCACCGTCAAGGACGGCTGGACCTTCAGCAACGGCGAGAAGGTCACCGCCCAGTCGTTCGTGGACGCCTGGAACTACGGGGCCTCCCTGAAGAACAACCAGAAGAACGCCTACTTCTTCGGCTACATCGACGGCTACGACAAGACGCACCCCGACGACGGCAGCAAGCAGACCGCCGACACCCTCTCCGGACTGAAGGTCACCGGCCCGAGGACCTTCACCATCAAGCTCAGCCAGAAGTTCTCGACCTTCCCCGACACCCTCGGCTACCCGGCCTACGCGCCACTCCCGCAGGCCTTCTTCAAGGACCACTCCGGCTGGCTGAAGAAGCCGGTCGGCAACGGGCCGTACACCATCGACTCGTACACCAAGGGCTCGCAGATGGCCCTGAAGAAGTGGGACGGCTACAACGGCCCGGACAAGGCACAGAACGGCGGGGTGACCCTCAAGGTCTACACCGACAACAACACCGCCTACACCGACCTCATGGCCGGCAACCTCGACCTCGTCGACGACGTCCCGGCCGCCCAGCTCAAGAACGTCAAGAACGACCTCGGCGGCCGCTACATCAACACCCCGGCCGGCATCATCCAGACCCTCGCCTTCCCGTTCTACGACAAGAACTGGAACAGGGCCGGGGCGGAGAAGGTCCGCACCGGACTCTCCCGCGCGATCGACCGCGACCAGATCACCCAGACCATCTTCCAGAAGACCCGTACCCCGGCCACCGACTGGACCTCCCCGGTCCTCGGCAAGGAGGGCGGCTTCCAGGACGGGCTGTGCGGGGACGCCTGCGACTACGACCCCGCCGCGGCCAAGAAGCTCATCAAGGAGGGCGGCGGGCTCCCCGGCGGCCAGATCAAGATCACGTACAACGCGGACACCGGCTCCCACAAGCAGTGGGTCGACGCCGTCTGCAACTCCATCAACAACGCGCTCGGCAACGACAAGGCCTGCGTCGGCAACCCCGTCGGCACCTTCGCCGACTTCCGCAGCCAGATCACCGCGAAGAAGATGAGCGGCCCGTTCCGGGCGGGCTGGCAGATGGACTACCCGCTCATCCAGAACTTCCTCCAGCCGCTCTACTACACCAACGCCTCCTCCAACGACGGCAAGTGGTCCAACAAGGACTTCGACAAGCTCGTGAACGAGGCCAACGCCGAGACCGACACCACCAAGGCCATCGAGAAGTTCCAGGCGGCCGAGAAGGTCGTACGGGACAACATGGCCGCCATCCCGCTCTGGTACCAGAACGGCAGCGCGGGCTACTCGGAGCGGCTCTCGAACGTGAAGCTCAACCCGTTCAGCGTCCCCGTCTACAACGAGATCAAGGTCGGCTGACCCCGCCATGGGACGGTACGTCGTCCGGCGTCTGCTCCAGATGATCCCGGTGTTCATCGGGTCGACCCTGCTGATCTTCCTCATGGTGAACGTGATGGGCGACCCCATCGCGGGCCTGTGCGGCGACAAGCAGTGCGACGCGGCGACGTCTGCCCAGCTCAAGAAGGAGTTCGGCCTCGACAAGCCGGTCTGGCAGCAGTACCTGACCTACATGGGGCACGTCTTCACCGGCGACTTCGGCACCGCGTTCAACGGCCAGAAGGTCACCGAGCTGATGGCGACGGCGTTCCCCGTGACCATCCGGCTGACGATCGTCGCGATCCTCATCGAGATCGTCGTCGGCATCACCCTGGGCGTGATCACCGGACTCAAGCGCGGCCGGCCCGTCGACACGTCCGTCCTCCTCCTCAGCCTCGTCGTGATCTCCGTCCCCACCTTCGTCACCGGTCTGCTGCTCCAGCTGCTCCTCGGCGTCGAGTGGGGCTGGATCAAACCCTCGGTGTCCACGGACGCCGGCTTCGGCGAGCTGATCGTGCCGGGCCTGGTCCTCGCGTCCGTGTCACTGGCGTACGTCACCCGGCTGACCCGCACGTCCATCGCGGAGAACAGGCGGTCCGACTACGTCCGTACGGCGGTGGCGAAGGGGCTGCCGAGACAGCGGGTCATCGTGCGGCACCTGCTGCGCAACTCGCTCATCCCCGTCGTCACCTTCATCGGCACCGACATCGGCGCCCTGATGGGCGGGGCGATCGTCACCGAGCGCATCTTCAACATCCACGGCGTCGGCTACCAGCTCTACCAGGGCATCCTGCGCCAGAACACCCAGACCGTGGTCGGCTTCGTCACGGTCCTCGTCCTGGTGTTCCTGGTGGCCAACCTGCTCGTCGACCTTCTGTACGCCGTCCTCGACCCCAGGATCCGCTATGCCTGAGTCCCAGGAACCAGAGGGCGCCATCGCCGGGACCGGAGCGGGGGGTGCGATGGATCTCGCGGTGAGCGAGGCGACCACCCTGGAGAAGGGCCCCGACGGTGCGGGCCCCCAGGACAGGCCCCGCTCCCTGTGGTCCGACGCCTGGCGCGACCTGCGCCGCAACCCCGTCTTCATCGTCTCCGCCCTGGTGATCGTCTTCCTGGTCGTCATCTCCCTGTGGCCGTCGCTGATCGCGTCGCAGAACCCGCTGAAGTGCGACCTGTCCAAGGCCCAGGAAGGCTCGCAGCCGGGGCATCCCTTCGGCTTCGACGGCCAGGGCTGCGACGTCTACACGCGCACGGTGTACGGCGCCCGTACGTCGGTGACGGTCGGCGTCTGCGCCACGCTGGGCGTCGCGATCCTCGGGTCGGTCCTCGGCGGCCTGGCCGGGTTCTTCGGCGGCTTCTCGGACTCGATCCTGTCCCGTACGACCGACATCTTCTTCGCGATCCCCGTGGTCCTCGGCGGCCTGGTGCTCCTGTCGGTCGTCACCAGCAGCACGGTGTGGCCGGTCATCGGGTTCATGGTGCTGCTGGGCTGGCCGCAGATCTCCCGCATCGCGCGCGGCTCGGTCATCACCGCCAAGCAGAACGACTACGTCCAGGCGGCGAGGGCCCTGGGCGCCTCCAACTCCCGCCTGCTGCTCCGCCACATCGCCCCGAACGCGGTCGCCCCGGTGATCGTCGTGGCGACCATCGCGCTCGGCACGTACATCTCGCTGGAGGCGACCCTGTCGTACCTTGGCGTGGGTCTCAAGCCCCCCACGGTCAGCTGGGGCATCGACATCTCAGCGGCCTCGGCCTACATCCGCAACGCCCCCCACATGCTCCTCTGGCCCGCCGGAGCCCTCGCCGTCACGGTCCTCGCCTTCATCATGCTGGGCGACGCGGTCCGCGACGCCCTCGACCCGAAGCTGAGGTGAGCGGACGTGCCGGTGAGCACAGGCGAGGGGCGCCACTCCAAGCCGCGGCCGTCGCAGACCTCGCCGGTCACCGTGCAGGCACCCTCCCGCCCGCCGACGCGGCCCGCGACGCCCCGACCGGAAGCTGAGGTGAGTCTCCGTGCTGCTCGAAGTGCGTGATCTGCAGGTGGAGTTCAGGACCAGGGACGGGGTGGCCAAGGCGGTCAACGGGGTCGACTACGCGGTGGACGCGGGGGAGACCCTCGCGGTGCTCGGGGAGTCAGGGTCGGGGAAGTCGGTGACCGCGCAGGCGATCATGGGGATCCTCGACATGCCCCCCGGCAGGATCACCGGCGGCGAGATCCTCTTCCAGGGCCGGGACCTGCTGAAGCTGAAGGAGGACGAGCGGCGCAGGATCCGCGGCGCCGAGATGGCGATGATCTTCCAGGACGCGCTGTCCTCCCTCAACCCCGTGCTCTCCGTCGGGGACCAGCTCGGCGAGATGTTCGTCGTGCACCGGGGCATGTCGAGGAAGGACGCGCGGGCCAAGGCCGTCGAGCTGATGGACCGGGTGCGCATTCCGGCCGCCAGGGAGCGCGTGAAGGACTACCCGCACCAGTTCTCCGGCGGCATGCGCCAACGCATCATGATCGCGATGGCACTCGCGTTGGAACCCGCGCTGATCATCGCCGACGAACCGACCACCGCGCTCGACGTCACCGTCCAGGCCCAGGTGATGGAGCTGCTCGCCGAGCTCCAGCGCGAGTACCACATGGGCCTCATCCTCATCACCCACGACCTCGGCGTCGTCGCGGACGTGGCCGACCGGATCGCCGTCATGTACGCCGGACGGATCGTCGAGCAGGCTCCCGTGCACGACATCTACAAGGCGCCCGCCCACCCCTACACCCGCGGACTCCTCGACTCCATCCCCCGTCTCGACCAGAAGGGGCAGGAGCTGTACGCGATCAAGGGACTGCCGCCCAACTTGATGCACATCCCGCCGGGTTGCGCGTTCAACCCCCGCTGCCCGATGGCCCGGGACGTGTGCCGTACGGACGTACCGCCTCTGTACGAAGTCGACGACAGACGGACCAGTGCCTGTCACTTCTGGACGGAGTGCCTCAATGGTTGAGCCGATCCTGGAAGTGGGTGGACTGGTCAAGCACTACCCGTTGACCCAGGGCATCCTGTTCAAGAAACAGGTCGGTGCCGTCAAGGCCGTGGACGGTGTGGACTTCACGCTCCACAAGGGAGAGACCCTGGGGATCGTCGGGGAGTCCGGCTGCGGCAAGTCGACCGTCGCCAAGATGCTGGTCAATCTGGAGCGGCCGACGCAAGGGTTGATCAAGTACAAGGGCGAGGACATCACCAAGCTCTCCGGCAAGGCCCTCAAGTCGGTCCGCCGCAACATCCAGATGGTCTTCCAGGACCCGTACACCTCCCTCAACCCCCGGATGACGGTCGGCGACATCATCGGTGAGCCGTACGACATCCACCCCGAGGTGGCCCCCAAGGGCGACCGGCGCAAGAAGGTCCAGGACCTGCTGGACGTCGTGGGCCTCAACCCCGAGTACATCAACCGCTATCCGCACCAGTTCTCCGGCGGCCAGCGCCAGCGCATCGGCATCGCCCGCGGACTGGCCCTGCGCCCCGAGGTCATCGTCGCCGACGAACCGGTCTCCGCCCTCGACGTCTCCGTCCAGGCCCAGGTGATCAACCTCCTCGACCGGCTCCAGAGCGAGTTCGAGCTGTCGTACCTCTTCATCGCGCACGACCTGTCGATCGTCCGGCACATCTCGGACCGGGTCGGGGTGATGTACCTCGGGCGGATCGTGGAGATCGGCCGGGACGCGGAGATCTACGACCATCCGACGCATCCCTACACCCAGGCGCTGCTGTCCGCCGTGCCGGTGCCCGACCCGGAGGCCCGCGAGCACCGAGAGCGGATCATCCTCACCGGCGACGTCCCGTCCCCGACCGACATCCCGTCCGGCTGCCGCTTCCGCACCCGCTGCTGGAAGGCCCAGGAGCGCTGCGCCCTGGAGGTCCCGGCGCTCGCGGTGCCGGCGGAGTTCCGGCTCACGAGCGGACCGGCCGCGCACGACTCGGCGTGCCACTTCGCGGAGGAGAAGCAGGTCGTACCGGCGGAGGAGACGGAGTAACACGGAGGCAACTCGGCCGACCCGGTTCCGATATACGGACGCGTCAGTCTCTAAGACGTACGGCCGTGCGGGTGCCGTAAGCGGGCCGGGACGCGCCATGTCGTCCCGGCCCGCTGCCGTGCCTACGCCATTCCCAACGACCGCTTCAGGAAGTCCAGCTGAAGTCGCAGCAGGTTCTCCGCGACCGTCTCCTGCGGGGTCATGTGGGTCACGCCGGACAGGGGCAGCACCTCGTGCGGGCGGCCCGCGGCCAGCAGGGCCGAGGACAGGCGCAGGGAGTGGGCGACCACCACGTTGTCGTCCGCGAGGCCGTGGATGATCATCATCGGGCGGTGCGGTTCGGCCGCGTCGACCAGACCCTCGTCGTCGACCAGCGAGTTGCGGCGGTAGACCTCCGGCTGTTCGTCCGGGTGGCCGAGGTAGCGCTCCTGGTAGTGGGTGTCGTACAGGCGCAGATCGGTGACCGGGGCGCCGACCACCGCCGCGTGGAAGACGTCCGGGCGGCGCAGTGCCGCGAGGGCCGCCAGATAGCCGCCGAAGGACCAGCCGCGGATCGCGACCCGGGAGAGGTCCAGAGGGAAGTCCTCGGCGAGCGCCTGGAGCGCGTCGACCTGGTCCTGGAGGGTCACCGCCGCGAGGTCGTCCCGGACGGCCTTCTCCCAGGCGGGGGAGCGGCCCGGGGTGCCCCGGCCGTCGGCCACGACGACCGCGAAGCCCTGGTCGGCGAACCACTGCGAGGTGAGGTGCGGGTTGTGCGCGGCGACCACCCGCTGTCCGTGCGGACCCCCGTACGGGTCGAGCAAAACCGGAAGGGGGCTGTCACCGGCGTAGTCCTGCGGCATAAGCACGGCGCACGGGATCCTGCGTGCGCCCCCCTCGGTGAGCGTCACGCGCGGGGTCAAACCGGGATCTTCCGCGTATGACGTGACAGTCGCCGTCTCCTTGCCGTCGCGCAGTACCCGCGCGCGGGCGCCCGGCCGGTCGAGGGTCGCCGACACCAGCACGGTCACGCCCCCGGCGCGCACCGCCGAGTGCACGCCGGGCTCCTGCGACAAGCGCTCCACTCCGAGCTCGTTCACCCGGTAGACGTGCACCTCGCCCAGCTCCGGGGACTCGGCCTCCGTGCCGGCCGACGCCGAGACCAGCACGTCGTCCCGGGTGACGTCCAGCACCGCGCGGATGTGCAACTGCGGTCCCGTCAGCGGCCGTTCACCGACCGCGAGCACCCGCGCGCCGCCCTCGTCGGCGATTCGCACGAGCTGCCCCGAGGGGCTCCAGCAGGGCACTCCAGGGAAAAGATCCAGCCAAGTTGGATCTTCGTCCGCGTGCACCATCCGGGTCGCGCCGGACTCCGGGTCCACCGCCAGATACAGCTGACTGCGCTGGTCGCGCGCCTGTACGAGCAACAGCGGGGCACCCGCGGCTGACCAGTGCACATGGGCCAGATACGGATACCGCTTCCGGTCCCAGGAGACCTCCGTGCGCGTCCCGTCCAGAGCGATCACGAACAGCCGTACGTCCGCGTTGGGGGTGCCCGCGGCCGGGTACGGGACGTGGTGTGGCTCACGCTCCGGGTGGGCCGGATCGGAGATCCACCAGCGCCGCACCGGCGTGTCGTCCACGCGCGCGACCAGCAGCCGATCGGACTGCGGCGACCACCAGAAGCCCCGTGAGCGGCCCATCTCCTCGGCCGCGATGAACTCCGCGAGGCCGTAGGTGACCTGATCCGACTCCGGAGCGGCCAGCGTCCGGTCGTCCTCGCCCTCGGCGCCCACGACCCGCCAGGGAACCCCGGGCGACGTACGCGACGTGCCGTCCGTCGGGGGCCGGGCGGGGGTCGATCACCGGTCCGGAGACGGGCAGTTCACGTGCCGTCCCGGCCCGCAGCTCCGCCGTGAAAAGCCGCCCTGACAAGGCGAAAGAGGCCAACTCGACCGCCGCGTCGGTGGCATAGCCGACGATGCCGGCACCGCCCTCGCGGCTGCGCTCGCGGCGCGCCCGCTCCGCGGCCGACAGGCGCTCCTCGGTGCCGCCCAGGAGGGCACGCGGGTCGGCCGCCACGCGCTCCCCGCCGTCCGCCGCGTCGAGCACCCACAGCGAATTGGCCCGGTTCGTGCCCGAGTTCGAGCGCAGGAACACGACACGCGATCCGTCGGGCGCCACGGTGAACGCGCGCGGCGCGCCGACGGTGAAGCGCTGGGTGCGGGCGTGCCGGCGGGGAAAGGAGTCAGGCTCGGTCGTCATGCCTCGACCATATTGGCCATGCGCCCCCTTGTGCGGCCGTGCGCCGACGGATGCGCAGGCCCGGATAGTTATGATCACTACCGCATAGTGGGTATGAATCCGCTGGCTGCTGTATGGATTTATCTGCCCCCATAGTTCCGTTCCCGTCCGACCCCCCACGTCCCTGGGTTCTTTGGAGGTGAGCCGCCGTGGCACTCTCGATTTCGGCGGTGGTGCTGCTGGCGATCATCGTCTTCTTGTTGGTCAAGAAGTCGGGCTTGAAGGGCGGTCACGCGGTCGTGTGCATCCTGCTCGGCTTCTATCTCGCGGCTTCCTCGATCGCACCGACGATCAGTGAGCTGACGACCAACATCGCGGGCATGATCGGCAGTATCAAGTTCTGACCCGTCCCGGCACTCGGGCTCCGGACCGTGAGTGACCGGAGCCCGCCCCATGCCGACCTGCTCCGTTCCTTCGTGGTTCCCGGCTCCGTAAGCTTGGCGGATCCAGGACAGGCGAGGGACGGGGCAGCGGCGCGTGGACACGGACAACGTTGACGATCGACTCCGGAAGCTGGCGAAGGCTTCGCCCAACTTCGGACGGTTGTACGGGTACCAGCCCCTCCTGGCCATCTACGGCTCGCAGGCGGAACTCACCGTCCTGACCAATCCGAACGCCGCCTACGTCAGCGCCGGGCAGTTCGGCGAGGTCCTGGCCGAGGAGTTCGTCACCCGTACCGGCACGCGGGTCGAGGGCACGACCCAGTTCGACCGCCTCAACGCCCTCACGCGGGCCGGGGTGCTCGTCGGCTGGAGTCGTGAGGCGTTCGACAAGCTGCGCCGGGGCCGCAACGACGCCGCGCACAACCATCTCTTCGACACGACGAAGGCGCGAAGCCCTGGAGAAGCACTACGAGGCCACTCTCGAACACCTCGGCAGTAAGCCCAACACCACCATCGGCACGATCTTCGCCGACGCCCAGAACCGGATCACCAAACCGGCCCTCCTGGAGAAGCTGGTCGTCGAGCTGATCGGCCGCGAAGAGTGGACGATGACCGGCACGGACCTCAAGGGCGACGCCTATGAGGGCCTGCTGGCCAAGGGTGCGTCGGACACCAAGACTGGCGCCGGCCAGTACTTCACCCCCCGCGCCCTCATTGACGCCATGATCGACGTCACCCGGCCGTGCCCGGCCGACACCATCACAGACCCGGCCGGCGGCACCGGCGGTTTCCTTATCGCGGCCCACGCCTACATCCGCGACCACCACATGAAGAAGATGTCGTTGGACGAGCGGAAGGCCTACGACGAAGGTCGCAAGATCTGGGGCAACGAACTTGTCACCGGCACCGCCCGCCTCGCCGCGATGAATATGCTCCTCCACGGCATCGGCAAGAGCGACGGCCCCAGCCTCATCCATATCGGCGACGCTCTGGCGGACAAACCCAGCGGCAAGCACGCCACCCTGGTCCTCGCGAATCCTCCCTTCGGCCGCAAGTCCGCGATCACGGTCATCGGCCAGGACGGCGAGGTAGAGAAGGAGGACATCCAGTACGACCGCGACGACTTCACCGCGACCACGACCAACAAGCAGCTGAACTTCCTCCAGCACATCATGTCGCTGACAGCGATCAACGGCCGAGCCGCAGTCGTCCTTCCTGACAACGTCCTCTTCGAGGGCGGCGCCGGTGAAAAGGTTCGCCGTAAGTTGCTGAACGAGTTCGACCTGCACACCATCCTGAGACTGCCCACCGGCATCTTCTATGCCGGCGGCGTCAAGGCCAATGTCCTCTTCTTCGACAAGAAGCCCCCGCGCGCCGACGGCAAACCGATCACGACCGAGACCTGGGTCTATGACTTCCGTACCGGCCAGCACTTCACGCTCAAGCAGCGCCCGCTGACCCGTGCCCACCTCGACGACTTCGTGGCGGCCTACCGGGCAGGTGAGCCGCGCTCGTCCCGCGTTGAATCCGAGGACGAGAACGGGCCCTTCAAGAAGTACGGTTACGAGGACCTGATCGCCCGCGACAAGGTCAACCTCGACATCACGTGGATGAAGGACCCTGCGCTCGACGACGCCGACAGTGGTCTGTCGCCCGAGGAGATCGCCGAGGAGATCGTCCGTGACCTTCAGTCCGCGCTGATCGAGTTCACTGCCATCGCGCGCTCTCTCGGCGGCGAGGTCGATGTTCCGGAGGCCGAGGTCGAGTAACGGACCTCAGTCTTCGGACGTGTAAAGCACGAAGCTGGCCCAGGCCTCCGGCGTGAGCTTGAGGCTGGGGCCGGTGATGTGCTTCGAGTCGCGGACGTGGACAGTACCGGGAGCTGCGGCAATCTCGACACAGGAGTCGCCCTCGGGGCCGTCGCTGTAGCTGCTCTTGAACCACGCCAGGTCGGAGACGTCACCGGCAGCGGTCTTGCGGATCATGTTTCTCCCAGCAGGCGTTCGATGAAGGTCAGCGACTCTCGCGGGGTGAGAGCCATGGCCCGGATGGTGCTGTACCTCAGTTCAAGGATACGAAGATCCTTCGGCTCGGAGACCGGTCGGCCGTTGTACGCCCCGTCGGAGCGGGCCAGCGCTGTACCGTCCTCGAACTTCAGCACTTCGATCTTGCCGCTCAGCCCGGGGTGGGCTCCGGAGTCCGTTGGCATCACCTGAAGGGTGACGTTACGCAACTGCGCTACCGCCAACAGGTGTTCGAGCTGCTGACGCCACACCATTGTGCCTCCAACCTGACGGCGCAGAGCCACCTCTTCCTGTACGAAGCTCAGGAGCGGGCCAGGGGATCGCTCGAAGATCGATTTGCGAGCCATGCGGGCGGCTACCAGGCGCTCCAGCTCCTCTTCCTCATACGCGGACTGGGACACCTCGAACAACGCTCGCGCGTGCTCAGGCGTCTGCAGCAAGCCATGGATGCTGAGCCCGACGTACACGCCAATCTCGACAGCCTTGGCCTCCCGCTCTGCCAGATCCCGAACCTTCTTCGGATACCGGACCTTCTTTACGTCCTCCCAAGACGCAGAGATCAGCCCACCCGCCCCCAACACCTCGTCGGACCTGTCCAGGTACTCCTGGCGGGGAATCCGCTTCCCGCCCTCGATCTTGTAGATGAGGTCCTCGCCGTACCCGACCGCCTTCGCGAAGTCTGGCACTCGCATCCCCACCGCCTCGCGCCGCAGCCTCAACTGCCGCCCCACGGTGGCGATGACGGCAACGCCCCACTCATCCTCCGGGTCCACCTCCCACCCCGGCTCATCTGCCTCGGTCCTGAGCCGCCCCTCGTCCGTGCCCGTGATCATCCCGCGCCCCTCGTCTCGTACGACCGTGCCGCGACGTCACTACCCGCACCCACCGCACCGACAGCCTGGACACCACCGGACAAGCCCTGGACAGTCGCCCTACGTAACAGCGTCGTCACTGTTCACGGTAAGCGCACGTCGCCACTCTGAGTGACGTGAATCAAGAAACCGCCGACCCCACGGCCGAACTCGGCAACCACATCCGTAATTTCAGCGTGCAACTGTCACCAACGCCCCGAGGAGCCCGCCTCGCCCGACTTCTCGCCACCGAGCAACTCCGGTCCTGGGGAATCCCCTTGGCCCCGGCGACACACATCGTGGCCGAGCTCGCCACCAACGCCGCCACCCACAGCCGTGTCCCCGGCAGGGACTTCCGACTCACCCTCTACGTCGTCGGCGACACCCTCCGCATCGAAGTCACCGACACTCGGAGTGACCGCCTCCCGCAGGTCCAACGCCTCGCCCCCGACGCCGAGTCCGGCCGAGGTCTCGCCCTCGTCGACGCCCTCGCCGACCGCTGGGGGACCGCCCCGGGACCGTATCCGCGCAAGACTGTCTGGGCCGAACTCGAAGTCGCCCCGCCACCGGAACCCGACTGCTCGTGCTCCGGTGCGAGGGGCGCTCTTCCCAAAGGAACGCGACGGTGAAAGAACCTCACCAAGCCCCACCCCTCCCGCCCGTCGCCTCCGCTCACCCTCGCGAGTGAACATCGCCAACTCGACTGGATTCGCAGCCCCTTGCCTGCCCTACGCTCAGCGCAACACAACCGCAGACATGCGACGGCCCCCGCCGGGACGGCAATCCCAGTGCGAGGGCCTGACCACCGAGGAAGTTCGGAGCTTCCTGATGGACACCCAAAACCCTAGCGCGCCCCCGCACGCCCAGTCCCGTCCTGTCGCCAACAAACCCCCGAACCGGCGACGGCCCCACTCCAGCGGCGGTCTCCTCCACGACAACATCCGCCACACCGAGCGCTTCACGGTGATCGGCAACCACCTCGCCCAGCACCCGGAACTCTCCCTCCTCGCGATCGGGCTCGGCGTCCACCTCCAGTCCCTCCCCAGGGGCGCCCAGGTCGACATCAAGACCCTCACCGGTCGCTTCCCCGAGGGCGCCACCCGTATCGCCACCGCCCTGCGTGAACTGGAAGACCACGGCTACCTGCGGCGGAAACGCGAGCGAGTCCCCGACGGGCGGATCATCACTCGGACGATCTCCTGTAACCAGCCGCGACGTAACCAGCCGGGACGTGACCCTCACGCCGACCGAGAGCCCACGCGGTCGGCCCACCCGACACCGCAGACGGCGAAGAAGAAGCCGGCGCCCCGCAAGAAGCCGCTCCCCGCCGTCCCGCAGCCCGGATGCAAGGCCCCCGCGCTCGTCCAGCAGGCAACCGACCTCCTCGCCGACCTCCACCGCCACGACTCCCGACTGCTCCTCTCGGCCTGCGACACGGCCCACCTGACTCCCGGCGTCGCCGCGTGGCTGGAGCGAGACGTCACCCCCAGCGCCGTACGCCACGCACTGATCAGCGATCTGCCGGACGAGCCCCTCCGCCGTCCAGCCGCCCTCCTGGCTCACCGCCTCACAGCTCAGCTGCCGCCCCTGCCGCCCCTGCCGCCGTTCCGCGCCCCCGCCCCGCCACCGGCCACGCGGCACCCCTTCCAGAACTGCGACGGCTGCAACCGTGTCTTCCGTTCACCCACTCCAGGACGGTGCCGTGACTGCCGTATTCCCACTGCCTCCGCCACCTGAGCCCGCAGTGCCGGGCCCCTGTCCCTCAGCCCGGCTACGCTGGCCGGGGCACCCTCTGGAGGACACCATGAGCACGCAGGCCGACCACGGGCGCGAGCTGATCCCCCGCCCCGAACTGACTCCCGATGCCCTGCGTGCCGCTCTTGGCGTCGTTGCTCCTGACCGCCTGGACGAGATGCAGGTCATGAAGGACGAGGCCTTCGCCAAGGCGGTCGAGTGGCAGTCTCTGAGTCCTGTCCAGAGCTGGGTCCTGATCTGGGCCAAGGAGATTGAGATCGCCCGTCGGCCGGACCTGTCCACTCGCTACGCCCAGGCGCATAGCAACCTGGAACACGAGGACCCGGTCATTGCACGGGAAGCCCTTCGCGAGCTGAGCGCGGTTCTCGAAGAGGCGCTGAAGGCAGTTCGCGAGTGAGCTGGAAGTGGGAGTACGCATTCGGAGCCGAAGAGACTGCCCGTGCCATTCCGTCAGATTTCCTGGCCGCCGTCGAACGTGCGGCCGACGAACTGGTCAGGGCAGCTGAAGCTCTTCATATCCATGGCCGGGCTCACGAGGGCCTCGATCCGAAGGGCGGCCACATCATCGTCTCCGGTGGCTGGTTCCTGTATCAGGTCGTCGTGCGCAGCGAGCGGGTCTACGTCGTCCAGGTCACCTACCTGGGCTTCTAGGCACACCCGAGGTCTGAGGGCTGAGATCCGGAAACGGAGGGACCGGAATCGGACACCTTGTTCCGACCCCTCCCGTCCGGCTTGACTCGCCCCGGTGCCCCTCCGGGATCGTGCTCCTGGAGATCATGACGGAGAGTCGCACGGGGGTTACCCATGGCCGTTCCCAGGCCGCAGACGCGTCAGTTCGAGGCGTTCATGACGAACCTGTCGTATGCGCGGCGCATGGTCGAAGCGGGCAGGATGCTGACCCCGCTCAAGTCACCCTCCATCGACATCGACGACTTCTACCGGGCGGCCTGGGTGCAGGCGGTGGCCGCCATCGATCACTGGCTGCACGAGGAAGTCCTGCGCCGAGTCGCCGAGTTGGCGATCAAGGACAGCCCCGACATGCCCTACCAGCTGAGGGTCTACGAGTTGCCGCTGTACACGATCGAGGCGGTGAGGCGTGGCGACGTCACGGTGCCCGACGCTGTCGTGGAGCACCTGCGTGACAGACTCGCGGCCCAGTCGCTCCAGCATCCCGGAAAGATCTCCGAGGTTCTCAAACTCGTCACGGAGAAGAAGGTCTGGTACGAGGCCGCAGGCTGGATCAACCAGTCGTTTTTCCAGGGACGCACCTCACTGAACGAAAAGAAACGAACGGATCGCGCTCGCCATCGCCCACGTCCTCGACGACGAGGGGTGACGCGGGGGCGGCAGGTGACGGGTGGGCAGGGGAGGCAGCCGGAGGCCTCGTAGGCTGGGGCCATGACGGAACAGCCCGCTCGGCGCCTTCTCCTGGTGCACGCGCACCCGGACGACGAGTCGATCAACAACGGCGCGACCATGGCCAGGTACGCGGCCGAGGGAGCCCGGGTGACCCTGGTCACCTGCACCCTCGGCGAACTCGGCGAGGTCATCCCGCCCGAGCTGCGGCACCTGACCGGCGTCGCTCTCGGCGAGCACAGGCGCGGCGAGCTCGCCGCGGCCATGCGTGAACTCGGTGTCGAGGACTTCCGCCTGCTCGGCGGCGCCGGGCGCTACCAGGACTCCGGAATGACGGGCCTCCCGGAGAACGACGACCCCGCCTGCTTCTGGCAGGCCGACGTCGACGAGGCGGCCCGCCATCTCGTCGAGGTGATCCTGGAGGTACGCCCCCAGGTCCTCGTCACCTACGACGACCACGGCGGTTACGGCCACCCCGACCACATCCAGGCCCACCGCGTCGCCATGCGCGCCGTCGAGCTCGCCGCCGACGCCGGATGGCAGATCCCGAAGGTCTACTGGAACCGCGTCCCGCGCGCGATCGGTGAGCGGGCCTTCGCCCAGCTCCACGCCGACCTGCCCGGCCTCCCCTTCGCCAAGACCGCCGTCCTGGACGACGTACCGGGCGTGGTGGAGGACGAGCGGATCACCACCGAGATCGACGGCACCGCGTACGCCACCGCCAAGGGCGCCGCGATGGCCGCCCACGCGACCCAGATCGACGTGTCCGGGGCGTACTTCGCGCTCTCCAACGAACTCGCGCAACCTCTCTTCACCACCGAGTACTACGAACTGGTGAGAGGGGAACCCGGGGACACCAGGGAGACCGACCTGTTCTCCGGGATCGAGGGCGCGTCATGAGCGACCGTACGACGATGCCGGCCCAGCCCCTGCAGCGCCCCTCCGCCGGACGGGTCGCCGCCTACCTCGGCCTTTTCGTGCTCGGGGCGGTCGTGGGGCTCGCCGGAGCGCTGGTGCAGGGCGGCTGGTTCCCGGGCGGACTGCTGCTCGCGCTGCTCGGCGAGGCCGGACTGCTGCTCGGCGGGGCACGCGCCACCGGCAGCCGGGCCGGAGCCGTCGCGCCCGCAGGCGGCTGGATGCTCGCCGTCATCTTTCTCACCACCAGCCGTCCGGAAGGCGATTTCGTCTTCGCCGCAGGAAGTGGCTCCTATCTCTTCCTGCTCGGTGGCATGGCTGTGGCTGTGATCTGCGCCACCCTTGGACAAGGGCGGCAACCGGGCGGCGACGCCGTCCGACTTGGCAAGTGACGTACCACTTCTCCGCATCGCGCGCGTGCGAGTCCCGTGTGGGTTTCCCCAGCGGTCGTGGGATACAGGCCAGAAGTGGCCAGTATGGTGGTGCGCGCCGCCGGCGCCCGAAGCAGTGAGGTCGAAACGGGCGGCGGAGCCAACCGGGAGAACCTGCCTTGAGTCGTGAAACTGACAGTCCGTCCTCCGGGCCCAACGGGCGCGGCGGAGCCGCCTACCCCTCGGGCACGCCGCCGTACGGGACGCCCATGGCTTCCGACGGCGGTTCGGACGCGGGCCGTTCGGCCACGCAGCCGGAGGAACGCAAGACCGAGACCACGCTGACGACCCGGATCCGGATCAACATCCCCGGTTCGCGGCCCATTCCGCCGGTCGTGGTGCGTCAGCCCGTCGCGGAAGCGGAGAGTTCCGGTGACAGCCGTCCGGAGGCCGAGGCGCCGACGCCGAGTCCCTCCTCGACCACCGGCACCGTCGAACTGCCCGCCGAACCCGCTCCGCCGACCGCCGAGGAGAAGCAGAGCGACTGGTTCGCGCCCCGCAAGTCCGGCCCCGCCAAGGGCGGTCCGGGCGCGGGTGCGAGCAACGGAGCCGGTCTGCCGGGCGGTTCGGGCGCGGGTGCGCCCGCTGCCGGCGGTACCGGCGCGTCCGGCCCCCGTCACGGTGGCGCCGGCGCGGCCGCGCCCGGCGGTGCGCGCCCCGGTGCCGGGCGCCCCGGTGGGGTGGTCGGTTCGATGAGCGTGCCGGGCGGTTCCCGTTCCGGCGCCACGAACGGCGCCGGGCTCCCGGGTGCCACGGGCGGTCCCGTGGCTCCGGGCCACGGCGGCGGCACCGGCTCCTTCGACGTCACCGAGGCGCTGAACGCCGGCCCGCTGGGAGGCGGCCAGCGCGGCAGCGAACCCCGCCGCGACGAGCTGCCGTACTTCGCGGAGAACGGCAACGACTCGGGCGGCCCGGGCGCGGAGAACGGCCAGGGCGGCTACGGCGGGCAGGACGGCCTGAACGGCCAGGACGGTCTGAACGGACAGGGTGGCTACGGCGGCCCCGCCGGTGGTCCGAACGGTCAGAGCGGCTTCGGCGCGCCGGGCGGGCCCGGTGGCCCGGCCGGACCCGGCGGTCCCGGCGGGCAGAGCGGTCAGATCGACTACGGCGGCCAGGGCGGCCGGATCGACTACGGCGGCGGTTTCGGCGGAACGCAGGGCCCGGGCGGGTCCCAGGGGCCCGCGGGTCCGACGGGCGGCCCGGTCACCGGTGACGGCCCGGTCGTGCCGCCCGCAGGACCGGACCCCTTCGCCAGGGCCGAGTCCTTCGGCGGCGAGCCCTTCAACGGTCCCGACGGCTTCAACGGCCAGGGCGGCGGCCCGGGCAGCGGCGGACGCGGTCCAGGCGGCCCCGGCGGATCCCGCGGCCCGGGCGGTTCGGGCGCTCCCGGCACCCTCGGCGGCCCGGGCGGCCCAGGCATCTCCGGCGGTCAGCCCGGTCAGTCCGCTCCGGGCGGCCCCGGCACCCTCGGTCGCCCCGGCGGCCCCGGCGCGCCCGCTCCCGGCGGCGCTCCCGGTGCCGGTCTCGGCCCCGGTGGCGGTCTGAGCGACGACACCGCGATCCTCACCCCGCAGAAGCCGGCCCCGGGACCGGGCGCCCCCGGTTACGGCGCCCCGGACAACGTCTCCGGGCACACCGTCACCAGCGGCATGCCGGTCGTACCGTCGGGCGCCCAGAACGCTCCCTTCGGACCGGGCACCGACGGCCGTACGCCCCCGAAGCTGCCCGACACCGCGTCGCAGGAGGCCCCGGCCGCCGCGCCGAAGAAGAAGAAAAAGAAGGGCCGCAGCAAGCTGGCGATGGTCGGCGGCACGGTGGTCCTCCTCGGCGTCGGTGCCTACGGCGCCGGCCTCCTGATGAACCGCTCCGACGTGCCCAAGGGCACCACCGTGCTCGGCGTGGACATCGGCGGCGGCACCCGCGACGACGCGGTCAAGAAGCTCGACGACTCCCTCGGCGACCGGGTGAAGGAGGCCCTGAAGCTGTCGGTCGGCGGCGACACCGTCTCCCTCAAGCCGGACCAGGCGGGGCTCCAGCTCGACGACCAGGCCACGGTCGCCGCGGCCGCGAAGAGCGACTACAACCCGATCTCGGTCATCGGCTCCCTCTTCGGCAACCACCGGGTCGTCGACCCGGTCATGCCGGTCGACGAGGAGAAGCTCCAGGCGGCCCTGGAGGACGCCTCGGGCGGTGCCGGCTCGGCGACCGACGGCACGATCAAGTTCGTGGGCGGCAAGGCCGTCGCCGTGTACGGCAAGGCGGGCAAGGGCATCGACGTCGCCAGGTCGACCACCGCGGTCGAGGAGGCGTACCGCACCCAGGTGGAGACCGGCACCGCGGGCAAGGTGACGCTGCCGACGACCACCAAGCAGCCGACGATCTCGAACGCCGAGGTCGACCGGATGATGAAGGAGTTCGCGAAGCCCGCGATGTCCGAGCGCGTCACGATCCGGACCGACGCGACGCACAGCATCGACTTCGGCTCGTTGTCCCTGCCGAAGATCCTCGGGTTCAAGGCGGTCGACGGCAAGCTCGTGGAGACGTACAACCTCGAAGCGCTCAAGGAGGCGTACGGCGCCACCTTCGTCGGTGTGAAGATCGACGGCGCGAGCGGCAAGCGCGACGTCCTGCCCGAGGACGTGGCCTCCGCCCTGCGCAAGGCACTGCGCGGCAAGACGGCGGCCGAGCGCGTCGGGGTCATCGACACGAACCCGAGCTGACCGCTCGGCGGACGGCGCCCCGGAGTGCCGCAGACATGACATCTGTCATGCGGCACTCCGGACGGCCGACACTGCCCGCCACCGCACCCGCGAAGCCACCATCGCCGTATGACAACGACAGCCCCGGTGGTCGCCTTCGACCAGGTGAGCAAGGCATACGGCGAGGTACGCGCCGTGGACGGACTGGACCTGACCCTGCGCCCGGGCGAGACCGTGGCGCTGCTCGGCCCCAACGGCGCCGGCAAGTCCACCACCCTCGACCTGCTGCTCGGCCTCAAGCAGCCCGACGGCGGCAGCGTCCGGCTCTTCGGCACCAGCCCGCGTGAGGCGATCGTCGCCGGGCGCGTGGGCGCGATGCTCCAGAGCGGCGGCCTGATGGACGAGGTCACGGTCGCCGAGCTGGTACGCCTCGCCTGCGATCTGCACCCGAAGCCGTACCGGCCCACCGAGGTGCTGTCCCGCGCGGGCATCGCCCAGATCGCCGACCGCAAGGTCAACAAGCTTTCCGGCGGCCAGGCCCAGCGGGTCCGCTTCGCCCTCGCGACCGCCGGCGACAGCGACCTGATCGTCCTGGACGAGCCGACGACCGGCATGGACGTCACCACCCGCCAGGCCTTCTGGGCCACCATGCGCGAACAGGCCGACCAGGGCCGTACGGTCCTGTTCGCCACCCACTACCTCGAAGAGGCCGACGCGATCGCCGACCGGGTGCTCGTCCTGCACCGGGGCCGCCTCCTCGCCGACGGCACCGCCGCCGAGATCAAGGCGAAGGCGGGCGCCCGCAGGATCGCCTTCGACCTGGAGGGCACGATCGACGAGGGGCCGCTGCGCACACTGCCCTTCCTCACCTCGATCGACATAAGCGGTCAGACCGTCCGCATCCAGTCCACCGACGCCGACGCGACCGTCCACGCCCTCTACGGCCTCGGCGTCTACCCCCGCAACCTCGAAGTCGCCGGGCTCGGCCTGGAGCAGGCCTTCGTCGCCATCACCGAGGCCGAGGAGGCCAAGCAGTCATGAACAGCCTGATCAAGCTGGAACTGGTCCGCGCCCTGCGCAACCGCAAGTTCCTGTTCTTCTCGGTGCTCTACCCCTCGGTGCTGTTCCTGATCATCGCGGGCAGCTCCGGGACCACCGACAAGGTCGACGGCACCGGTCTGACGGTCGCGACCTACATGATGGTCTCGATGGCCTCCTTCGGCGCCCTGACGGCGGTCCTGATGGGCAACAGCGAGCGCATCGCGAAGGAGCGGGAGGGCGGCTGGGTACGGCAGTTGAGGCTGACCACGCTCCCTGGTCGCGGCTATGTCCTCGCCAAGACGGCGAGCGCGGCCGTGGTGAGCCTGCCCTCGATCGTGGTCGTGTTCGTCGTCGCCGCGACCGTGAAGGACGTACGGCTGGACGCCTGGCAGTGGTTCGCCCTCACCGGCGCGATCTGGGCCGGCAGCCTCGTCTTCGCCGCGCTCGGCGTCGCCATCGGCTACCTCGCCACCGGTGACGCGGTCCGCCCGATCACGATGATCACCTACTTCGGGCTTTCGATGCTGGGCGGCCTGTGGATGCCCACGACGACCTTCCCGCAGTGGCTCCAGGACATCGCCAAGTGGCTGCCCACGCACGCGTACGCTGCCCTCGGGCAGGCCATCGAACAGAGCCGCGCCCCGCACGCACAGGATCTCGCCGTCCTGGCCGTCTCCTTCGTCCTGTTCGCGGGCGGCGCGGCCTGGCTGTACCGGAAGGACACGTTGAAGGCGTGAGCGGCACCGGCGTCGGGATCGGGCAGCGCCCCGAGACCCGCAAGCAGATGATGGTCAAGATGCTGTGGACGGGCATCTGGCTGGTCTATCTGAGCGCACCCGTCTCGGACCTCCTGCACGGCGGCCACGGTGTCGTGGCCGTCGTCCTGGGCTGGCTCGGCCTCGCGGGCTTCGTCGCCTGGTACCTGGCCCTGCTGTTCAGGACCGGCCGCCGCAACGCCCAGGAGTTCGTGCTCGTCTCCCTCGCGGTCCTCTCGGCCGAGTCGACCCTGCTCGTCCTCACCCTGGGCCGCGAGTGGCTCGTCCTCTTCGTGTACGTGTCGATCGCGTCCGGCGCGGCCCTGCCGCTGCGGCTCGCCCGCTGGACCATCCCCGTCGCGTCCGCCCTGATGGCGGCCCTCGCCCTGATCGTCGCCGACGGCTCGGACTACATCGGCGCGCTGCTCATCCCGGCCCTGCTCGGCGGCTTCGCGATGACCGGCGTCCGCGAACTCGTCCGTACGACCATCGAGTTGCGGGAGGCCAGGGCCCGGGTCGCCCAGCTCGCCGCCAACGAGGAGCGGCTGCGCCTGGCCAGGGACCTGCACGACCTCCTCGGCCACTCCCTCTCCCTCATCACGCTGAAGAGCGAACTGGCGGGCCGGATGCTCCCCGCCCACCCCGACAAGGCGGCCCAGCAGGTCGCCGACATCGAACAGGTCAGCCGGCAGGCCCTGGTGGACGTCCGCGAGGCCGTCTCCGGCTACCGTCGTGCCCGTCTGGCCGCGGAACTCGCGGGCGCCCAGGTCGCGTTGACGGCCGCCGGAGTCACCGCCACCCTGCCCGCCGAACCCGACCTCGCCGGCGTGCCCGAGGAGAGCGAGTCGGCCCTGGCCTGGGCGCTGCGCGAGGCGGTCACCAACGTCGTACGGCACAGCGGCGCCCGCGGCTGCACGGTGGAACTGCTGCACCGCCAGACCCTCGACGGGCCGAGGCTCGAACTCACCGTCGAGGACGATGGTTCGGGCGGCGTGGGCAACGCTCCAGGCAACGGCCTCACCGGCCTCACCGAGCGCCTGGAGAAGGCGGGCGGCACCCTGGAGGCCACCGGCACCCGGCGCGGCTTCCGGCTGGTCGCCCGCGTGCCCGCCGGTTCCGCGGCCGACGTAGGATCCGCCTCATGACGAGCCGCACGATCAAGGTCCTGCTCGCCGAGGACCAGTCGATGGTCCGCGAGGCCCTGGCCGCCCTGCTCGGCCTGGAGGACGACATCGAGGTCGTCGCCCAAGTGGCCCGCGGCGACGAGGTCCTGGCGGCGGCCCGCGCCCACGACATCGACGTGGCCCTCATGGACATCGAGATGCCGGGTGCGACGGGCATAGAGGCGGCGGCTCAGCTCCACAAGGAACTTCCGGCGGTCAAGCTGGTCATCCTCACGACCTTCGGCCGCCCCGGTTACCTCCGCAGCGCGATGGAGTCGGGCGCCGACGCCTTCCTGGTCAAGGACGCCCCGGCGGCCCAACTGGCCGAGGCGGTACGCAAGGTGCTCGCGGGGGAGCGGGTCATCGACCCCACGCTCGCGGCGGCGGCCCTGGCGGAGGGCGCGAACCCGCTGACGGACCGCGAGCGGGAGGTCCTGCGAGCGGCGGCCGACGGTTCCACGAACGCAGAACTGGCCAAGGAACTGCACCTCTCCCAGGGCACGGTCCGTAACTACCTCTCGACGGCGATCCAGAAGCTGGCGGTGCGCAACCGGGCGGAGGCAGTCCGGATCGCAAGAGAGAAGGGCTGGCTGTAAGCGCTTTTGCTTTTGGGGGCGCGGGGAACTGCGCGACAAGCCCCCACTGAGCTGCACCCGCCCCACACCCGTCAGTTCAACATCGCTCGCGCGGCCTGTGCCTGCTGTCGCAGACGACCCGCAGCCGCCTCGTCCACCGCGGCCACCACCCCCGCATACGCCTCCAACTCCCCGGCCCCCTCGACGAAGTCACCCCGCTGCACGAGCAACTGCGCCCGCTCATACCGAAGCCGCGCCGGATGCGAAGGCAACAGCAACGCCAACTCCACGGCCCACAGGCCCACGTCCGACCGCTCGGGCCGAGCCGCGGCCCACGCGCGGACGTTGTTCAGAATCCTCTGGACCACGTCCAACGGATCCGCCGGACCCAGCATCGAGGGATCCAGCGACCCCCCTGTCGCCCCGGCGACCAGCACCTCCGCATCACCCCCGCTCAGCACCCTGCCCCCGTCGAAGGGATCGGCCAGCACCTGCTCCTCCGGCGGCCCGAACCCCACCACGAAATGCCCCGGCAGAGCGACCCCGTACACGGGAGCTCCCGCCCGCCGGGCCACCTCCATCCACACCACCGACAACAGGATCGGCAACCCGCGCCGCCGCACCAGCACCTCGTGCAACAACGAGGACTCCAGCCGCTGATAGTCCGCGGCGGAGCCGCGGAACCCGCACCGGTCGCCCAGCAGCTCCCGCAACGACACCGCCCACGACCGCGGCCCGCCCGGCCGGAACGGCAGCTGTCCGGCCAGCGCGTCGAGTTCGATCTGGGCCGCGTCGATGCCGGCCTCGTCGAGCGCCCCGTCGGCCTCCGCCCCCAGGAGCAGACACAGCGCGGACAGATCGGGCCGCTCGGACCGCGCCTCTTCGGCGAACCGCCTCCGGAGCTCGGCGGAACGTTCGGGCGAGGGGGGAAACGGGGGACGCATAGCAGGCTCGTGCCCTTTCACGGCGATCGCTACCGCCGGGCGCCGCCGGAGACGTCCGGCTCGCGGTAGTGGTGGTAGGCGTGGTGCGCGGCGAACCCCATCCGCTCGTACAGGGCCCGCGCACCGGCGTTGTCCGTCTCGACCTGGAGCCAGGCGGCCGACGCCCCCTCGTCGAGGGCGCGCTGTGCCAGGGCCGCCATCACGGTCGAGGCCAGCCCCCGTCGCCGCAGCGCGGGATCCACCTCGACCGCCGCGAACCCGGCCCACCGCCCGTCGACGACACACCGCCCGATCGCGGCCGGCGCCCCCTCACCGGGAACGGTGGCGAACCACACCGACGGGCCGCTGTTCAGGACCCGCAGCGCCACCTCGCTCACCCCCTTGCGCTGATAGCGCGCCAGCCAGGCGTCGTCGGCCTCCCGGGACAGGAGTACCTCCTCGTCGGGCGACCGGTCGGCGACCGGCGCCAGCGCCCCGGTCCACAGCTCCGCCGTCACCTCCCGGGTCCACCCCCGCTCCTCCAGCTCCGCGCACAGCACCTCCTGCGTGCCCGCGGCGCCGGTCGCGGTCTGTATGTACGCCGGCAGACCGCGGTCGCCGTACCACCGGCGTACGGCGGCCAGGGCCTCGTCCAGGCGCAGGCCGGGGTCGCCGAGCGGGAGGACGGAGTTGGCGCGGCGGGTGAAGCCGGAGGCGGCGCGCAGCTCCCACTCGCCGAGCCACTCGCTCTCGACGGGCCGCCAGCCGCGCGCGGCGATCCGGGCCAGCTCCTCGTACGAGGCGGCAGGCCCTCGGCGGCGGGCCGGCTCGGCGGGCACGACCTTGCCCGCGACCAGCGCGGACTCCGGAATGCGGACGCTTTTACCGTCCCGGCGCGTGATCATCAGCACACCGCCGTCCCATGATGTGAGAACACCCACCGTGTCGGTGAACTTCTCCCCGGTGCCGCCGGTTTCGTCCAGGCACCGCACGGATACCCGTTTGCCCACGTCAGCTGCGGAGATACGGACGACGAGACGCCCCGCGGCGGAGATTTCCACAGGTCAGTTCACCCCTCCTGTTCGGATCTTGCCCAGGAACGGAGATACTAGGGGCGGGCATCGACGACGCCGCGCTCCCGCGCGCGAGGCGGCGGAGCCTGAGGAGGCCCGCCAGCGCCCTATGGAGGAGGAACGACAGCGTGACCTACGTCATCGCGCAGCCTTGTGTCGACGTGAAGGACAAGGCCTGCATCGAGGAGTGCCCGGTCGACTGCATCTACGAGGGCCAGCGGTCCTTGTACATCCACCCGGACGAATGCGTCGACTGCGGTGCCTGTGAGCCGGTCTGCCCGGTCGAGGCGATCTTCTACGAGGACGACACTCCGGACGAGTGGAAGGACTACTACAAGGCGAACGTCGAGTTCTTCGACGAGCTCGGCTCGCCCGGCGGCGCCAGCAAGCTGGGTCTGATCGAGCGGGACCACCCGTTCATCGCCGCGCTGCCGCCGCAGGCCTGATCAGCCGGCACCTTTCCGTGTCGCCTCGGTCCCGTACGGCCTGATCGCCCCCGATCCCGGCCTGCGGGACCGACGTGTTTCCCGTACGACCCGAAAGTGAGCCCGACGCCGTGTCCGCAGTCTCCGACCGCCTTCCCACCTTCCCCTGGGACAAGCTGGAGCCGTACAAGAAGACGGCTGCCGCGCACCCCGGAGGCATCGTCGACCTGTCGGTCGGCACCCCGGTCGACCCGGTCCCCGATCTCGTCCAGAAGGCGCTGATCGACGCGGCGGACTCCCCGGGCTACCCGACGGTCTGGGGAACCCCGGCCCTGCGTGACGCGATCACCGGCTGGGTGGAGCGGCGCCTGGGCGCCCGCGAGGTCACCCACCGCCACGTCCTGCCGATCGTCGGCTCCAAGGAACTCGTCGCCTGGCTCCCCACCCAGCTGGGCCTCGGCCCCGGCGACCGGGTCGCGTACCCGCGCCTCGCCTACCCGACGTACGAGGTCGGCGCGCGCCTCGCCCGCGCGGATCACGAGGTCTACGACGACCCCACCGAGCTGGACCCGGCGGGCCTGAAGCTCCTGTGGCTCAACTCGCCGTCCAACCCGACCGGCAAGGTGCTGTCCAAGGACGAGCTGACGAGGATCGTCGCTTGGGCCCGGTCCCACGGCCTCCTGGTCTTCTCCGACGAGTGCTACCTGGAGCTGGGCTGGGAGGCCGACCCGGTCTCGGTCCTGCACCCGGACGTCAACGGCGGCTCCTACGACGGCATCGTGGCCGTCCACTCGCTGTCCAAGCGGTCGAACCTCGCGGGCTACCGCGCGGCCTTCCTCGCGGGTGACCCGGCGGTCCTCGCGCCCCTCCTGGAGATCCGCAAGCACGGCGGCATGATGACCCCGGCGCCGACGCAGGCCGCGGTGGTGGCGGCCCTCGGCGACGACACCCACGTCCGCGAACAGCGCGAGCGCTACACGGCTCGCAGGTCGCTGTTGCGCGAGGCCCTCCTGCACCACGGTTTCCGCATCGAGCACAGCGAGGCCAGCCTCTACCTGTGGGCCACGCGGGACGAGTCCTGCTGGGCGACGGTCGCCCACCTGGCCGACCTGGGCATCCTGGTGGCCCCGGGCGACTTCTACGGCGCGGCGGGCGAGAGGTTCGTACGGGTCGCGCTGACGGCGACGGACGAGCGGGTGCGGGCGGCGGTCGAGCGACTGGCGTGACCCGCTCCGGATGCGGCGAGCGGACACGCCGAAGGGGCCCGGGGAGTTCCCCGGGCCCCTTCGCCGTATGCGCGGGGTACTAGCCGAGCGGGAGGCTCTTCACCGGCAGGGTGTCAGCCGACGGCAGGCCGCCGCCGCCCTTGGTGAGGGAGTCGGTCGGCAGGCCGCCCTTCGTCGCCGTGGAGGTGGTGTCGCCGACGATGCCCCCGGCGGAGCCCGCGGCCTCGCCCGCCGTCTTCTGCGCGACCGGCGTCGCCTTCTTCACGGCCTTGCCCGCGGACGGCACCGCCTTCTCGACGGCCTTGCCGCCGGTCTTGCCCGCGGTCCCGGTCAGGTTCTGCGCCGTGCCGTCCACCGTGTTGCCGACGTGCGCCCCGTCCAGAGCGGTCAGCCCGCCGAGGTTCGGAGTGGCGGGCAGCGCGGCGGGGGCCGCACTGGCGGAGCCGGCCGCACCGACCCCGGCGGCCGCTCCGGCAGCGACGAGCAGCGCGGCACGGGCGATCCTGCGGGTCAGGGGGAGGGACATGTTGCTCCTTCGACGGAGGAAACGTTGCTAGGACGCCGTGACTACCGCTCGAAGCCGTCGAAGGTTGCGGACGCGCAACGTAAAGAGTTGGTAATGCGTCGCATTATCACCTGCGGATAAAAACGGGCAAAAAGCTTCCGGTCTGAAAGTCCGCCGAATCCTTGTCGCCCTGTGTTCGCAAGGGATTTCGCGGATAGGGGGGTGAGGTGACGAAAACCTGCGCACACCCGCTCCCGCGGTGGCCGGACGAGACCCTCCCGGGTGATCTTCCGAACTAGCGTGCCGTCAGTATCCGCACCGACTCCGTGCCGTCCTCGCCGCCCGCCGTACGCCACTCGCTGTCGGTGCTCCCGGCCGTCCACTGCCGCCCGGCGTACGAGACCCGCTCGATGCGCAGCGCCGAGGAGTTGGCGACGGCCCAGTGGGCGAGCTGCCAGCCGCGTTCCCGGAGGCTGCGGTCCGAACCGGGGCGGGTGTCCTTGCGCACGGGAAGGGTCACGGTGCGCGTGTCGTGCGTGCTGGGCGTCGGGCTCGGCGCGGCCTTGCCGCCGACCTCCGCCGCGGTCGTCTCCAGCGCGTCGCGCCCGAAGTCCCGTACGAGTGCCGACCGCACCGCGTCGGGGCCCGTGGCGGCGGCCTGGGCGGTGTCCTGGGCGGCCCGGGTGGCTTCCTGGCGGCCGTCACAGGTCAGCGTGGCCGCCGCGGTGCCGGTGAGGGCGGCGGCCAGCAGCTCGGCGTCCGGCTCGTGCTTGGCGTACGCCTCCGGATAGCCACTGCGCTGCACCCGCTGGGCGGCGACGGTCAGCGGGAGGTCCTGGTAGCCGCGCACCTTGACCAGGTGCTTGTAGAACTCGGCCGCAGCGTACGTCGGGTCCAGGATCTCCTTCGGGGTGCCCCAGCCCTGCGAGGGCCGCTGCTGGAACAGACCGAGGGAGTCACGGTCGCCGTGCGAGATGTTCCGCAGCCCCGACTCCTGCAGCGCCGTGGCGAGCGCGATCGCCACGGCCCGCTCGGGCAGCCCGCGCCCGGTGCCGACGGCGGTGATCGTCGCCGCGTTCACCGCCTGCTCGGGCGTGAACTCGTACGACGGCCCGTCCGCCTTGTCCGAGACGACTCTGCAGCTCGGTCCGTCGGTGCCTCCGGTGACGTACTGCACCACGAGGTAACCGGCGACCGCGCACAGGACCACGAGGGCCGCCCCCAAGCGGAGGAGGCGGCCACGGCGCTTGCGAGTAGGGGGCAACGGCTCTGGCATCCGGACAAGATACTGGAGAGTACTGAGACGTCTGTGCCCGACGGGGACCGTGAGGGCGCGCAGCGGGGCGTTAGGGTCGGGAGCATGGCCGACACCCCTCTTGACCTTTCGCTGGACGCAGCCCGGCTCACCGCGCAGCTCGTCGACTTCCCCTCCGAGAGCGGCACCGAGAAGCCCCTCGCGGACGCGATCGAGACCGCCCTGCGCGCCCTGCCGCACCTGACGGTCGACCGGCACGGCAACAACGTCGTCGCCCGCACGGACCTCGGCCGTCCGGAACGCGTCATCCTCGCCGGCCACATCGACACGGTTCCCATCGCGGGCAACGTCCCCTCCCGGCTCGACGACGAGGGCTACCTGTGGGGCTGTGGCACCTGCGACATGAAGTCCGGGGTCGCGGTCCAGCTGCGGATCGCGGCGACGGTCCCGGAGCCCAACCGCGACCTCACCTTCATCTTCTACGACAACGAAGAGGTCGCGGCCCACCTCAACGGCCTGGGACAGGTGGCCGAGGCCCACCCCGAGTGGCTGGAGGGCGACTTCGCGGTCCTTCTGGAGCCGACGGACAACGAGGTCGAGGGCGGCTGCCAGGGAACCCTGCGGGTGCTGCTGACGTTCAAGGGAGAGCGGGCGCACTCCGCGCGCGCGTGGATGGGGTCCAACGCGATCCACAAGGCGGCCCCCGCCCTCGCGAAGCTGGCGGCCTACGAGCCGCGCAAGCCGGTCGTGGACGGACTGGAGTTCCGCGAGGGTCTCAACGCGGTCGGCGTGAAGGGCGGCGTGGCCACGAACGTCATCCCCGACTCTTGCACCCTGACCGTCAACTTCCGTTACGCGCCGGACCGCAGCGAGGCCGAGGCGGAGGCCTTCGTGCGGGACTTCTTCGCGGACTGCGGGGTCGACGAGTTCACCGTCGACGACCACACCGGCGGCGCCCGCCCCGGCCTCACCCATCCCGTCGCCCAGGCCTTCATGGCCGCGGTCGGGGGCGTCGCCCGCCCCAAGTTCGGCTGGACGGACGTGTCCCGGTTCAGCGCACTCGGTGTGCCCGCGGTGAACTACAGCCCCGGTCAGCCGCTGCTCGCACACAAGGTGGACGAGCGGGTGAAGGCCTCGCTGATCCCGGAGGCGGAGGAGAAGCTGAGGGCGTGGCTGACGTCCTGACGGGAGTCCGCGCGCCGGCACTTCATGGCGGACACGCGGACGTCCCCCCTCCGTAACCCGCGTAGATCTACGCTGAGATGGAAAGACCAGGCAAGCGGAGGGAGCGCACATGGCTACCGGGAACCCCGAGGGCAAGAAGCAGCCGCCGGAGGAGCAGCGCCTGGGACCTGTCCTCCGCAGGCGGGGACAGGTCACGGCGAGCACGACCGACCAGCGCCTGCTGGACGCGGGCGGCCCCTCGGACTGGGTCCACACCGACCCCTGGCGCGTCCTGCGCATCCAGTCGGAGTTCATCGAGGGCTTCGGCACGCTCGCCGAACTCCCGCCCGCCATCAGCGTGTTCGGCTCGGCGCGGACACCGGCGGACTCTCCCGAGTACGAGGCGGGCGTGCAGCTCGGCCGGGGCCTGGTGGAGGCGGGCTTCGCCGTGATCACCGGCGGCGGCCCCGGCGCCATGGAGGCGGCCAACAAGGGCGCTTGCGAGGCGGGTGGCACCTCGGTCGGCCTCGGCATCGAGCTCCCCTTCGAGCAGGGGCTCAACCCCTACGTCGACATCGGTCTCAACTTCCGCTACTTCTTCGTCCGCAAGATGATGTTCGTGAAGTACGCGCAGGGCTTCGTGGTCCTGCCCGGCGGACTCGGCACCCTCGACGAACTCTTCGAGGCCCTGACCCTCGTCCAGACCCAGAAGGTCACCCGCTTCCCGATCGTCCTCTTCGGCAGCGAGTACTGGGGCGGACTGGTCGACTGGCTCACGAACACCCTGATCGCCCAGGGCAAGGCGTCGGAGAAGGACCTGCTGCTGTTCCACGTGACGGACGACGTGGACGAGGCGGTGGCGCTGGTGTCCAAGGAAGCGGGACGCTAGCGCCGGGCTCGCACACGTCTTCGGAGGGGCTGGTTCTCCAGCCCCTCCGGCGTTCGAGCTACGCCAGCCCCCGACGAGCGACCGCCGGCGGCCGGTGCCCCGCGATCGACGCCACCATGTCCAGCACCTGCCGCGTCTCGGCGACCTCGTGCACCCGGTACACCTGAGCCCCCAGCCATGCGGACACGGCAGTCGTCGCCAGCGTGCCGACCACCCGCTCCTTCACCGGCATGTCCAGGGTCTCGCCCACGAAGTCCTTGTTGGACAGCGACACCAGGACGGGCCACCCGGTCTCGACCATCTCCCCGAGCCGCCGCGTCGCCTCAAGGCTGTGCCGGGTGTTCTTCCCGAAGTCGTGCCCGGGATCGATCAGCACGGACTCCCGGGGGACCCCCAGCGCGACCGCCCGCTCGGCGAGCCCCACGGTCACCCGCAGGATGTCGGCCATGACGTCGTCGTACGTCACCCGATGCGGCCGCGTACGAGGCTCCGCGCCCCCGGCGTGCGTGCACACGAGCCCGACCCCGTACCGCGCGGCGACCTCGGCCAGCCCAGGATCGACCCCGCCCCAGGCGTCGTTCAGCAGGTCCGCCCCCGCCTCGCACACCGCCTCGCCGACGGACGCCCGCCAGGTGTCCACGCTGATGATCACGTCCGGGAACCGCCGCCGCACCTCCGCCACGAACCCGACGGTCCGCCGGGCCTCCTCCGCAGCGGACACCTCTTCGCCCGGCCCGGCCTTGACCCCGCCGATGTCGATGATCGCGGCCCCCTCGGCCACCGCCTGCTCCACGCGCGCGAGGGCGGGCTCGTCGAGGAACGTGGCGCCCCGGTCGTAGAAGGAGTCGGGGGTCCGGTTCACGATCGCCATGATCACCGGCTCGTGCGCGTCGAATTCACGCCTGCCCAGCCTGAGCATCCCCTGTGACCTCACTTCGTCCGTCTGTGTGTTCGGCGTCTGCGGCCGCCTGCGACCCTAACTGTCAGACTCGCATGGCACGATCGGACCCTGACACATTCGACGCCGGTGGCCGGCCGCCGGCAGGGACCCTGGGGACCTCAGCGATGGTTATGTTCTTGTTCCTGGTCATCGCGCTCGCGGTCGTGGTCACCGCGGTGACGCTCGCCGTGGTGGGCGGCGGGGAGAGCGACGGCCCGCTGCCGGAGGTCGCTCCCGAGCGGCTCCAGGACCCGCTGCCGCTGCACCGGCCGGTGAACCGCGCCGACATCGAGAGCCTGCGCTTCCCGCTGACCGCCCGCGGCTACCGCATGGCGGACGTCGACGACGCGCTCAGCCGCCTCGGCGCCGAGCTCGCCGAGCGGGACGCCCGGATCGCCGACCTGGAGTCCGCGCTGGCCGGCGCCCAGGCCGCGGCCCACGTCGCCCTGCACAAGCCGGAACACGGCCAGGGGGAGCAGCAGTGAGCGACGGCACCGCCCTGACCGGCCCGGACGGCGCTCCGCGCTGCCCCTGGGCCCTGTCCACGCCGGACTACGTGACGTACCACGACGAGGAGTGGGGCCGCCCGGTCCACGGCGACGACGCCCTCTTCGAACGGCTCAGCCTGGAGGCCTTCCAGTCCGGCCTGTCCTGGATCACCATCCTCCGCCGCCGTGAGGGCTTCCGCGCCGCCTTCGCGGGCTTCGAGATCGCCAAGGTGGCCACGTTCGGCGAGGCCGACCGCGACCGCCTGCTGCTCGACCCGGGAATCATCCGCAACCGCGCCAAGGTCGACGCGACGATGGCCAACGCGCGCGTGCTGGCCGAATGGTCCCCGGGCGAGCTGGACGAGCTGATCTGGTCCCACGCCCCGACCTCGCACGCGGTCCCCAGGACCCTGGCGGACGTCCCCGCGGTCACCCCGGAGTCGACCGCCCTGTCCAAGGCCCTGAAGAAGCGCGGCCTGCGGTTCGTGGGCCCGACCACGGCGTACGCCCTGATGCAGGCGTGCGGACTGGTGGACGATCACCTGGAGACCTGCGTCGCCAGGAGCCGCTGAGCCGCCCTACCGGCCCAGGTACTTGGGCGTCTCCTTGTTCACGAAGGCCCGCACGGCGATCGCGTGGTCCTCGGAGGCGCCCGCCCGCGTCTGCAGCTCGTCCTCCTTCTCCAGCGTCTGCGCCAGGCTGTGCGACAGCGCGTACGCCAGGGACTCCTTGATCGCGCCGTACGCCACCGTCGGACCCTCGGCCAGGGCCCGCGCCACCTTCTCGGCCTCCGCGGGCAGCTCGGTGGACGGCACGAGACGGTTCACGATCCCCAGATCATGGGCGTCCCGGGCCGACATGGTCCGCGGGAAGAGCAGCAGGTCGGCGGCGCGCCCCGGCCCCACCACCCGCGGCAGCGTCCACGAGATCCCGGAGTCCGCGGTCAGCGCCACCCCGGCGAACGAGGTGTTGAACGCGGCCGTGTCCGCCGCCACCCGGTAGTCCGCCGCGAGCGCGATCCCGAAGCCGGCGCCCGCCGCGACCCCGTTCACCCCGGCCACCACCGGCTTCGGCATCTCCGTCAGGGCCCGCACGACCGGGTTGTAGTGCTCCCTGACCGTGCTCATGACCTCCGTGGAGCCCTCGGCGAGCAGCCCGATGTGCTCCTTGAGGTCCTGACCCACGCAGAACGCCCGCTCCCCGGCGGCGGTGAGCAGCACGGCCCGTACGGCGTCGTCCGAGGCCGCCGACTCCACGGCCTCCCGCAGCGCGACCTTGGTGGCGATGTTCAGCGCGTTCATCGCCTCCGGCCGGTTCAGCGTGATCGTCGCGAGCCCGTCGTGCACCTCGTAGAGCACGGTGTCGGCCATGGCGTATCCCCTCCGGTGTGTCCGCTGCATCCGATGTCCGAGGACAGCATGGCGGAGATCGCCGTCCGCGGACCGGACCGGACGTGTGACCTGCGTCAAAGAATTACGGAGCGCTCATGAGCGGCTGGGATCGGCGCGGCGGCGGAGTATCGCAGCCACATCGCCGAATTGAGTGGTTTTGCTCGCGCGCGTTGCCCAAGCGATGCCGACTGATGTTGGTCATCGGGTCCTGCGATGCGGGATAATGGCTGGGAAGCAATGTGTTCGACGCCGGTGGCGTGTGTCCCTTCTTGGATGCGCGTGCCCTCCCAGGGCTGTCGGCTTTGACGATGAGCTGGTTTCAGGAAGGGGAACGAGCATGGCGGCCATGAAGCCGCGGACGGGCGATGGCCCGCTCGAGGTGACCAAGGAGGGGCGGGGCATCGTCATGCGCGTTCCGCTCGAAGGCGGCGGTCGGCTCGTCGTCGAGCTGACGCCTGACGAGGCCGACGCGCTCGGTGACGCCCTCAAGAAGGTCGTCGGCTGACGCGGAAGCGACCATACCCTTTCGGCTGCCCCGGCATCTTTTGAGATGCCGGGGCAGAGGTCTGCCCGGGCGGTCCCCCGAATGGCCGTACGGCCCTCATCGGCTCAGCGCTTGACCGCGCAGAGCAGTCCGTCGCCCACCGGCAGCAGCGACGGCACCAGTTCCTGGCTCTCGCGTACGGCCCGCAGCAGCTCTCTGAGACGCAGCACCTCGGTCGGCTGCGGTCCCGAGTCCACCGTGCGGCCGTTGGCGAAGACGCCCTCGAAGACCACCAGGCCACCGGGACGCAGCAGGCGCAACGATTCAGCGAGATAGTCCATGACCTCCTGCCGGTCACCGTCGCAGAAGACGAGGTCGTAGCCGGCGTCGGCGAGACGGGGCAGGACGTCCAGGGCGCGGCCCGGGATGAAGCGGGCCCGGTTGCTGGCGAAGCCGCAGGCACGGAACGCCTGGCGGGCGAACTGCTGGTGCTCCGGCTCGGGGTCGACGGTGGTCAGCACCCCGTCCGGGCGCATGCCGTACAGCAGGTGAATGCCGGACACGCCGGTGCCGGTGCCGATCTCGGCGACCGCCTTGGCGTCCACGGAGGCTGCCAGCAACCGCAGCGCCGCGCCCGCGCCGGGCGACACCGAGCGCAGTCCCGCCTCACGGGCCCGGTCCCGGGCCCAGCTCAGGACTTCGTCCTCGGCGACGTAGGCGTCGGCGAACGCCCAGTTCGTCTGCCGGTTGCCGGTAATGACCCTCTCCTTGCCCCGTGGTTGCCTGGGCGTGACTGTATCCGTTGCCGTCGGGAACCCGCAGATGGGACCGGGCGTTTAGAGGGGTGGAGACGCACCCGGGGGGACACAGTTGGATCACGAAGCCGAGCGGGCCCTCGAGCAACTGCTGACGCAGGGGACCGAGTGGTATCAGCCCAGATCAAATTCTCGTAAAACCGCTTATCCGGAGCTAACGGGCGAGGTGGCTATGGTAGGGGCTCCACTGGAGACAACCAGAGCCGACAGGGGAGGTGCGGCCGCGCCTGGAGATCGTGGGGGAGTGCTGCGGCGCTTCCTCGGATCGGCGGGCAGGCCGAGATCCGTGAACGACACTGCTGACCACAGCCACGCCGGCGACTACGCCCAGACCGCGACCTTTGCCACCGACGCGGACGGGCAGGCGTGGACTCCGCCCACCTGGGAGGAGATCGTCAGCACGCACAGCGGCCGCGTCTACCGCCTCGCGTACCGCCTCACCGGTAACCAGCACGACGCCGAGGACCTCACGCAGGAGGTCTTCGTCCGCGTCTTCCGCTCGCTGTCCACGTACACACCGGGCACCTTCGAGGGCTGGCTGCACCGCATCACCACCAACCTCTTCCTGGACATGGTCCGACGCAAGCAGCGCATCCGCTTCGACGCCCTCGGCGAGGACGCGGCCGAGCGACTGCCCAGCCGCGAGCCGTCGCCCCAGCAGGTCTTCAACGACGCCCACTTCGACGCGGACGTCCAGCAGGCCCTCGACACCCTCGCGCCGGAGTTCCGCGCCGCGGTCGTCCTGTGCGACATCGAGGGACTGTCGTACGAGGAGATCGCCGCGACCCTGGGCGTCAAGCTGGGCACGGTCCGCTCGCGGATCCATCGCGGCCGGTCCCAACTGCGCAAGGCCCTTGCCCACCGCTCACCCGAGGCCCGTGCCGAGCGACGCTCCTTCATGGCCCGGGTCCCCGCGCTGGGGGGAGGGGGCGCGTCCGCGTGAGTGGATCACTGCCCAAACCCGGCGAGGGGAGCCTCGCGGAACAGCATCTGGGAGACCGACTCGCCGCCCTGGTGGACGGCGAGCTCGGTCACGCCACGCGAGAGCGTGTCCTCGCGCATCTCGCCACCTGCCCGAAGTGCAAGGCGGAGGCGGATGCCCAGCGCCGCCTGAAGAACGTCTTCGCGGAGGCCGCCCCGCCCCCGCCCTCCGAGAGCTTCCTGGCCCGCCTCCAAGGGCTGCCGGGAGGTGATCCCGACGACGGCGACAGCTCACCGTTCGACGGGGGAGGATTCGGAGGACTGTCGGGGCGACCCGGCACCACCGGAGCCTTCGGCGTAAGACGTGGCGAGCGCTTCGCGTTCGACTACGTCCCCGCCCGCCCGCACGCCGCGCTGCTCCCGCCCTCCTCGGGCCGGGGCTTCCGTATCCATGACGTCAGCCGCCAGGAGACCGACCGCTCGGCCTCGCGCGGCATGCGGTTCGCGGTCGTCGCCGCCGGGGCGGTGTCGCTGGCCGCGATCGCGCTGGGCGGCGTCACCACCGGGGTACCGGGCGACGCCGACGCCCGAGGGGCCGGCAGCAATGTGACACCGGCGCGCACGGCGGGCACGGGAGCCGCGGTACCGGAGAACCAGCGCCGCCGTGGCGTGGGTCCGCTGCTCACGCAGGACCAGGGACAGCGGACGACGGGTGAGACACCGGTCGCCCCGACCACCGCGTCCGCCCCGCTGCTGCCGGGCATCCCCGCCCAGGTGCAGGAGGCGGCCCTGCACACCCTGACGGCACCCGTCGTCGCCGGTGCAGCCGCGATGTCGCCACTCATACGTCCGCTCAGCGCCAGCCCGCCGCTCACCCTGACGTCCCTGTCCGCACCGCCGGACCCCACCACCGCCGGCTTCCTCGCCGCATCCATTCCCCCCACCACGTCAGCGCC
The DNA here is from genome assembly GCF_049739545.1 of Streptomyces sp. SLBN-8D4. Classification (NCBI taxonomy): domain Bacteria; kingdom Bacillati; phylum Actinomycetota; class Actinomycetes; order Kitasatosporales; family Streptomycetaceae; genus Streptomyces; species Streptomyces sp. SLBN-8D4. The sequence continues at coordinate 3,531,126 of NZ_JBMGQC010000001.1, read as the reverse complement.
CACTCCCCCCAGCACCGCCCGCTGACCGGCGCCCTGCTCCGCGGCGCCCGAACCTGGTTGAATCCACAGACAGGTCGACGTGCCGCGCACCGCGGCCGGTCAACTGTGGGGGGAGCATGGACGAGGGCAAGCCGAGGGCGGTTTCCGGGCCGGGCGAGGGGGCTCCGCCGAGGACCGGCCCGACGGGGTCCGACGGTGACTTCTTGCTCGGGCCACCGGAAGATCGGGCGTCCGGTGCGCAGACGCACGGGTCGGCGGCCGCGGACGACTTCGAGCTGAGGCCTCCGGGCCCGCGCAGACTGGGCGTGCCGCTCGGTGAAGGGCAAGTCGCGCAGGACCGGCCCGAGCCGCCGCAGGACTACGACTCCTCCAGCACTCCGCCCTATGGCGTACCGGGTCCCTGGGCCCCCGCCCCGCGGGTCCAGCACCCGGCGACGACCAGTCAGGGCACGGCGATACCCGCGCCCCCGACGCCCGCACCACGGGAAGGGCACGACACACCCACGTCCGCACCGTCTCCCGACGCACCGGTGCCGCTGGGTGACGCCCCGGCCCCGGTCCCGGCTCCGCACTTCGACGCGCCCGCCCCACCGTCGGCCGGTCAGCCCCCTGCGCCGGTCCCGGCCACGACGGTTGCCCCAGTCGCACCCTCGCCGGCGGACACGCCACCCCCGGAGGGTCAGCTGGCCGACTCCGCCCAGGACGCGGCCTCACCCCCGGCGTCGGCCACCCCGAACCCCTGGCAGAACTACGACCCCTGGGCCCCCGTCCCCGCCCCCCTCCAGCAGACCGGTGCCGCGGTCGACACCGAGGGCGCCCGGCGTCGCCGAGCCCGGCGGGCGCTTCTCGTCGGTGCTCTCCTGCTCGCGCTCGTGGCGGGCGGGATCGGCGGGGTCGTAGGGGCGTACCTCGAGCGCAACGGCGTGGGAGATGACGTCGTCGAGTTGCCGCAGGCCGAGGAGGAGCCCGCCAGGCGCGCGCCCGGCACGGTCGCCGGGATCGCCGCGAGGGCGCTGCCCAGCGTCGTGACCCTGCATGTGAGGGGGGCCGAGGAGTCCGGCACCGGGACCGGGTTCGTGCTGGACGAGCGCGGTCACATCCTCACCAACAACCACGTCGTGGAGCCGGCCGGCGCCGACGGCGAGATATCGGTGACCTTTCAGAGCGGGGACACCGCCGAGGCCACCGTCGTGGGCCGGGACAGCGGCTATGACCTCGCCGTCGTCGAGGTGAGCGGTGTCGGCGGGCTGCGGCCCATGCCCCTCGGCAACTCCGACAGCGTCCAGGTCGGCGACCCCGTCGTCGCCATCGGCGCCCCCTTCGATCTGGAGGGCACCGTGACCTCCGGGATCATCAGCGCGAAGGAACGGCCTGTCACCGCCGGAGGCGAGAGCGGGGAGGGGAGCGACGTGTCGTATGTCGACGCCCTGCAGACCGACGCGCCCATCAACCCCGGCAACTCCGGCGGCCCCCTCCTCGACTCCCGGGCCCGTGTCATCGGCATCAACTCCGCCATCCGTTCCGCCGACGACGGCACAGGCTCCGGGACCGGACAGGCCGGTTCGATAGGTCTCGGCTTCGCCATTCCCGTCAACCAGGCCAAGCGGGTCGCGGAAGAACTGATCAACACCGGCAGGGCGACCCATCCCGTCATCGGAGTCACCCTCGACATGGACTACACGGGCGACGGCGCCCGGATAGGGACGAAAGGCAGCGACGGCGGACCCGCCGTGACCGCGGGCGGTCCGGGCGACCGGGCCGGACTCCGGGCGGGCGACGTCATCACCGCGGTCGACGGCCGCCGTATCCACTCCGGCGACGAACTCATCGTGAGGACCCGCGCCCACCGCCCCGGCGACCGCCTGCAGCTCACCCTGAAGCGCGACGGCAGGGAAAGGAAACTCTCGCTGATCCTCGGATCCTCGGACGGCGGCTGAAAGGCCGAGAGAATCGACAAAGGTCCGACAAAGGTTCGGCGGACGACGGGCAGAGGACCGGGGGAGGGCCGGCACTGGGCAGGCAGTGGAGCGATTGACAGAAACCTCATAGAGGCGCCCCGGAATCCCGCTCCACAAGGCAAACAACCCGGAAAACCGCTCACCCGCACGGACTCGGCGCCCTCGGGACGGTACCGGTCGTACGGGATCCCCAGGTACCGTGGACCCGGCCCGGACCACGGAAGACCGCACAGACCACCGAGGGCCGAGGACCGAGGACATCGCAAGGAGCTTCAGGTGTTCAATGACATAGGACCGCTCGAGCTGATCACGCTCGTTGTCCTCGCCGTGCTCGTCTTCGGTCCGGACAAGCTCCCGAAGGTCATCCAGGACGTCATGCGGACCGTGCGCAAGATCCGCGAGTTCTCGGAGAGCGCCAAGCAGGACATCCGCTCGGAGCTGGGCCCGGAGTTCAAGGACTTCGAGTTCGAGGACCTCAACCCCAAGACGTTCATCCGCAAACAGCTGGACAACGACGAGCTGGGGCTCAAGGAGATCCGCAACGGCTTCGACCTGAAGAAGGAGATGGCCGAGGTCACCGACTCCGTGCACGGCACGGAGTCGGTGACCTCGCCGTCCCCGTCCTCCTCCGGTGGCCGGATCGACATGACCAAGAAGCCCGAGGAGCCCGGCAAGGACGACCGCCCGCCCTTCGACGCGGACGCCACCTGAGCCGGACGCCACCTGAGCCGTACGCCCCACCGGAAGGCGCCTGCCGAGCAGTTGAGCTCGCGGGCGCCTTTTCCCGTCGTACGTGACGCGTTTCATACCGCGCTCTCACCTCGAACAGCCCCCTACGGCCCTCGTACGCCCTGAAGCCACCCTTCGTGCGCCCCGCGCGTCGGGCGGTTTCCGCGCAGCTCGGAGCGGTGTGGCTATGCTGCCGAGTTGTTGTGCGGGCCGTACGCGAACCAGCGACGCCGCCCGAAGGGGGGCGGGCCGGTCCGGTCCGACGAGAGCTAGTAGGAGGCGTCCGGCACATGGAGACGACGAGTGGGGCAGTCGCGCAGGCGCCGGCCGCGGAGGATGGCCAGCAGGTACCCTCCGCCCGGCGCACGGTCGACGGCTACCTTCAGGCGCCCTTCCCCTGGTACGGCCTCGACGAGGCCTTCACGGGGCCGCGCTGGCTGATGCAGGTCGGCACGTCGGCCGACGGGGCCGTCGAGCACGGGTCGATCGGCCACGGTGACGAGCCCTCGGTGAAGAACGAGGCGGGCTCCACGGGGGAGCCGAAGGAGAAGTTCGCGGTCGTGGTGACCGTCGCCGCGAACCCGCCCCGCAGAAGCGCGGACGGCACGGGACTGCTGGAGGCCACGTCGGTCTCCTCCGCCGCCTGGCTGGCCGGGGTGGGGCTGCTGTCGTTCACCTGGCCCGGACAGATGGACCACTCCCTGCGCGACGACTGGCTGGACCAGCAGACCGAGACGGCCTGGGTCCTGGCGGACGACCTCGAAGGACCCGACTGGTCCACCCTGTCCCTCCCGGTGGACGGCGTGCCCACGCCGTTCCACTACCGGGAGTCGGAGTTCGGCTGGGTGCTCGCGGGCTCCACGCAGGAAGGGGTGCACGTGGGGGCGTACGGGAGAGGCATGAGCGCGTACGGGCTCGGATTCGCGATGATCAAGGACATCTCGGCGTACGCGTAGCGCGCCAACGGGCACCGCAGGCCCGTGCGGTGCCCCACGACCGGCCTGTCGACCGTCCTATCGGCCGAGGCGTCGCCGTACCCGCCGGACCTGGCGGTTGTCGGCGACCGCGTCGAGCAGCCGGCGTCCGGTGCCGGCCTCGTGGGCCGGGCCCTCCAGCCGCAGCAGGGCGCCGTCGCGGACGACGGCGTGGGCGAGAGGGGCGTCGGTCTTCGGCAGGCTGACCGGGTGGCGTCCGGCCGGGAGCTTGAGACGGGCGGGGAGCCGGAGTTCGGCCGTGGTACCGCCCTCGCCGGGGACCAGCTCGGCGTCCACCGTCAGCGCGGACACGGTGACCTTGAGGCGAGCCGGGCCACTGTCCGTCGCCGCCGCCACGTAAGGCAGCGGAAGCGACCGCTCCCCGCGTCCGGAGTTCGCCGCGGCGGCAGCGGCCGTGGCGGAGCCGAGCCTGCGCTGGCGCTGGTCCACGTCGAGGGCGAGCTGGCCGCTGCCCGTCCAGTACGGCAGCGCGAGCCGGCCGCCGGTCAGCGCCGGGCCCGTGGCAGGGGTCCCCGGGGTGCCGTCGCCGGTCAGACGGACCATCCGGTCGACGCCCAGCAGTTGGACGTACGCCCACACGTCGTGCACCCCGCGCTCCAGCGGCCGCCCGCCCGCGAGCCGTTGGGGATCGAGGCTCAGCCGCCCGGACGCGACGACCCGTGAGCGCCCCTCGCCGCAGGGCTCGAGTCGCACCTCCAGATCACCCTCCGGGTACCACCAGTCCTCACGGTCGCGGTCCTTGACCACCAGCTCGGCGTACGCCAGACGGAACGGATCGCGCACCTCCCAGCCGTCCTCGGCCCCAGGCACCCCGGCGAGCAGCTCCGGGTCCAGCCACCGCTTCCCGTCCCGCTCGACGAGCACCAGCGGCTCGCCGTCGCCGCGCAACAGGTCCAGCGTGACGTCGGCGACCAACCGGCCGTCCTCCCACCGCAGCCCGCCGACGGCACTGCGGGCCTTGACCTCGCGGACGCGCTCGGCGAGGGCCACGGCCCCGTCGAAGTCACCGCGTTCGAGGAGTTCGGCGCGGAGGCGGGACACGGTGGGCAGCCCTTCCCGGACGGCGGCCGGGAACTCCTCGACGGCAAGCTTCCGTGCCGCCCCGAAGCGCTCGCGCTGCTCGGCGGGGTCCTCGCGGAGGATCTCGGGTTCGCGGGTGCGGGAGAGGATCTCCACGTGGTAGAGCCGGTGCAGGAGGCGGTTCTGCAGCGCGTCGACGTCGTCGGACGGGCTCGTTCCGTCCTTGATCTGGCGCACGATGGTGCGGCAGTTGGACCAGAAGCCGTGGCGCGGGTTGAAGCGGTGCTGGGTGTTGTTGCCGCCGTCGTCCCGCTTCATCCAGTAGTAGCAGGGGTAGTCGGCGAGCACCGAGATCCGCTCGGCCTTCAGATAGGCGGCGCTGACGAAGGCCAGGTCCTCCAGGATCCAGGGGCCCTCGGGGAAGCGCAGACCGTGCTCCTCGAGGAAGGCGCGCCGGAACATCTTGTGCGGCGACATGCTCTGCATGAGCTCGTCGTTCTCGATCGTGCAGGCGTCCACCGTGTGCCGGAACAGCCGCCGCGGCCGCACCATCGTGCTGGACATCTTGCCGAGCACCACGTCGGCGTCGTTCCGCTTCGCGTGCTCGTACAGCCGCTCCAGGGCCTCGGGCCCGAGGGTGTCGTCGTGGTCGACGAACTGGATGTACTCGCCCTGCGCGTGCCGCATGCCGAGGTTGCGCGGTGCGCCCGGCCAGCCGGAGTTCGGCCGGGTGTGCACCTGGACGTTCGGGTGCGCGGCGGCGATCTTCTCCAGCCGGGTCAGCGTGTCGTCCGTCGAGCCGTCGTCGACGTAGACGACCTCGTACTCGTCGGCGGGCAGACTCTGCCCGAGGAGCGACGGCGCGCACTCGTCGACGTACTTCCCGGTGTTGTAGACGGGAACGATGACGCTGACTTTGACTCTCGGCATTCCACGGACCTTACCCGGCCCGTGGGACCCCGCTTTATCGCGTGTGCCTCAGAACTTGTTCCTGGGCGTGATCCCCAGAGAAAGCCCCGAAAGGCCCCGCTGCCGTCCCCCCAGCTTCCCCGCGATCCCCCGCAGCGCAGCCCCCGCCGGGGAGTCCGGGTCGGTCAGAACGACCGGCTTGCCCTCGTCGCCGCCCTCGCGCAGACGGACGTCGATCGGGATCGAGCCCAGGACCGGGACCGTGGCGCCCGTCGTGCGGGTGAGGCCGTCCGCGACCGTCTGGCCGCCACCCGTGCCGAAGACGTCGACCATCTCGCCGCAGTGCGGGCACGGCAGGCCGGACATGTTCTCGACCACGCCGACGATCTTCTGGTGGGTCTGGACGGCGATGGATCCGGCCCGTTCCGCGACCTCCGCGGCGGCCTGCTGCGGGGTCGTCACCACCAGGATCTCCGCGTTCGGGACCAGCTGGGCCACCGAGATCGCGATGTCGCCCGTGCCCGGGGGGAGGTCCAGGAGCAGGACGTCCAGGTCGCCCCAGTAGACGTCCGCGAGGAACTGCTGCAAAGCCCTGTGCAGCATCGGGCCGCGCCACACCACCGGTGCGTTGCCCGGGGTGAACATGCCGATGGAGATGACCTTCACGCCGTTCGCCGACGGCGGCATGATCATGTTCTCGACCTGGGTCGGGCGGCCGTCGGCGCCCAGCATGCGGGGCACCGAGTGGCCGTAGATGTCGGCATCCACGACACCGACCTTCAAGCCGTCCGCCGCCATCGCCGCCGCCAGGTTCACCGTCACCGACGACTTGCCGACGCCGCCCTTGCCGGAGGCGACCGCGTACACGCGGGTCAAGGACCCCGGCTTCGCGAAGGGGACCTCGCGCTCGGTCTGGCCGCCCCGCAGGGCCGTCGCCAGCTCCTTGCGCTGCTCGTCGCTCATCACGTCGAGCGTGACGTCGACACGCGTGACGCCCTCGACGGCCGCGACCGCGTCCGTCACGCGCTGCGTGATCGTCTCGCGCATCGGACAGCCGGAGACCGTCAGGTACACGGTGACCGCGACCGCCCCGTCCGCGCCGATGTCGACCGACTTGACCATCCCGAGTTCCGTGATGGGGCGGTTGATCTCGGGGTCGTTCACCGTCGCCAGTGCCTCGCGCACCGCGTCTTCGCTAGCCATACAGACGATGGTACGGCGGTCACGGTCGCCCCCCGCACCCCCGTCAGTGGTCGTCTACGTCACGCCCGTGCGGCCGTTCTGCCGGGAATACGACATGCCCGTCGTGCTGCCGTGCCTCCAGTTCCTTCATCAGGTCCTGGAGTTCCGAGCGGATCCAGTCGCGGGTGGCCACCTCCCCGAGGCCGATCCTGAGTGAGGCGATCTCGCGGGTCAGGTACTCGGTGTCCGCGATCGACCGCTCGTTCTGCTTGCGGTCCTGTTCGAGGTTGACCCGGTCCCGGTCGTCCTGCCGGTTCTGCGCGAGCAGGATCAGCGGGGCGGCGTAGGAGGCCTGGAGGGACAGCATCAGGGTGAGGAAGATGAACGGGTAGTTGTCGAAGCGCAGTGGGCCCGGCGCGAAGATGTTCCACAGGACCCAGGCGATGATGACGACCGTCATCCAGACGATGAACCGCCCGGTGCCCAGGAAGCGGGCGATGCGCTCGGAGAGCCGTCCGAAGGCCTCCGGGTCCCATTCGGGCAGCAGCCGGCGACGCGGCGAGCGCGGCTGGTCGAGGCGGATGCGGGCACGGCCGGTCGCCGTCGCGCCGGAAGGGGTGCGCTCGCGGGCGCCGGAGGGCACACGCTCGCGGCCCGGGGTCTCGCGCTCAGGCGTCATCGTGGGCCGGCCCCTCCGCGTCGAACTCCGTCTCCCGCCAGTCCTCGGGCAGCATGTGGTCGAGGACGTCGTCCACGGTCACCGCGCCGAGCAGCGCCCCCGCCTCGTCGACCACGGGGGCCGCGACCATGTCGTACGTCGCGAAGAACCCGGCGATGACCGGCAGCGTCGCGTCCGGGGCGAGGGCCTGGAGGTCGTCGTCGACGAGTGCGCTGACGAGGGTGTACGGCGGGTCGCGCAGCAGCCGCTGGAAGTGGACGGTGCCGAGGTACTTGCCGGTCGGCGTGTCGTCGGGCGGGCGGCACACGTACACCTGGGCGGCGAGGGCGGGGGAGAGGTCGGGGTTGCGGACGCGGGCGAGCGCGTCGGCGACGGTCGCGTCCGGCCGCAGGACGATCGGCTCGGTGGTCATGAGACCGCCGGCCGTGTGCTCCTCGTAGGCCATCAGGCGCCGCATGTCGGCCGCGTCGCCCGGCTGCATCAGGCTCAGCAGCCGCTCCTGCTCCTCCGTGGGGAGCTCGGAGAGCAGGTCGGCCGCGTCGTCCGGGTCCATGGCCTCCAGGACGTCGGCGGCCCGCTCCTCCTTCAGCTTGCCGAGGATCTCGATCTGGTCGTCCTCGGGGAGCTCTTCCAGTACGTCGGCCAGGCGGTCGTCGTCGAGAGCCGCGGCCACCTCGGCGCGCCGCTTGGGGGAGAGGTGGTGCAGGACGTTGGCGAGGTCGGCCGCGCGCAGCTGCTCGAAGGTGGCCAGGAGGCTCTCGGCACCCTGTCCCTGCTCCTCCAGCGTGAAGCCGGTGACGGCGGACCACTCGACGGTCAGCGCCTCGCCCTTGCGCCTGAACGCCCCGCCCTTGCCGCCCTTGCGCACGAAGACACGGTCGATCTCCCAGTCCCGGCGGGCCGGCAGGTGGTGCACCGAAGCGTCGAGAACGGTGACCTGTTCGCCCGTCTCCACGAGTGTGACGCGCCGGTCGAGGAGTTCGCCGAAGACCAGGCGCTCGGTGGGCCGTTGCTCGAAGCGGCGGACGTTGAGCACGCCGGTGGTGATGACCTGTCCGGACTCGATGCTGGTCACCCGGGTCATGGGCAGGAAGATGCGGCGCCGGGTGGACAGTTCGACGACGAGACCGAGCACCCGTGGCGGCCTGCGCCCCACGCGCAGTACGACGACCAGATCGCGCACGCGGCCCACCTGGTCGCCGTTGGGATCGAAGACGGCGACGCCCGCGAGATGCGAGACGAAGATCCGGGGGGCTCCCGCTGCCATGGCTGTGCTTCCTTTGCCTACGAGGCTGTGTACGAGGCCGCGTACGGGGGTGCGTACGGGGTGTTTCGTTCGTCGTTCGTTGTCCGGATTGCCCGCTCGGGAGGGCTTAAGGCTAGCCCGTACCGATCGGATACGCCCTGGTGAGGCGTCCGGACGGTCTGGCTCCGCCCGGGGCCCGGAGCCCCGGTACGCTGCCGTACGCCGCTGAAGGACCCTCGTCGGAAAGGCAGCCCCACCTGTGACCGCGATTCCCCAGGGCCGAACCCGCAGGACCGTTGTGGTGGGCGCGATGTGCGCCCTGGTCGTGACGGGAACGGGCCTGACGGGCTGCAGCGAGGACCCCGACGCCGGCACCAACGGGGTCGGCAAACTGCCCGCCGCCCAGATCCAGTCGAAGACGCGAGCGGCCGCCGAGTCCGCCCACGCGCTGCGCCTGGCGGGGAACGTGGTCACCAGCGGGCGCACGTACAAACTCGACATGCGCCTGAACTCCGAGGGCGGCTCGGGTTCGGTCACCGCGGAGGGAACCACCTTCCAGCTGCTGCGGATCGGCGAGGAGCTGTATCTGAAGGCCGGCGCGGACTTCTGGACGCAGGCCGACGGCAAGGGCGACGACTCGGACGCGGCCGCCGACAAGCTCGACGGCAAGTACGTGAAGGTGCCGTCGGGCGACCCGGCGTACAAGAAGTTCAGCGGTTTCACGGACAAGGGCGTTCTCCTCGACGGACTTCTGACGCTGCACGGCAGCCTGGACACCGACGGCCACCACGAGCAGGCGGGTACCCGCACGATCCGCATCACGGGTGACAAGGGCGACGGCGGCACGCTGGACGTCTCCCTGGAGGGTCAGCCCTACCCCCTGCGCCTGGCCCGGGCGGGCGGCGCGGGCACCCTGACCTTCTCGGCCTGGGGCAAGAACTTCCCCCTGACCGAGCCGGAGAAGGACGAGACCGTGGACTACGGCAAGCAGCTGCCGACGTCCTAGCCGCGTTTGCGGCGCTTCATGAGCAGCCGGGGAAGCCCGGCCGGGATCGGCTCGCGCGTGGTCGCCGGTGTCGGCAGCGGCGGTTCGGCGAGGTCGCCGTCGGGGAGCGCCGCCGTGACCCCGGTCGGCTCCAGCCGAATCACCCGGCACTCGCGGGACCAACGGTCCGTCATCGCCTCGCCGTCCGGGGCGTTCAGCCGCTTCCCCTTGAGCTCGCCGACCGCCGCCTGCCACGCCTCGGACCCGGGCGCCGGCTCGACGACCCTCGCCGTCCAGGAGACCAGCCGGCCCCCCTTGTCCTTGCTGCGGACGGTCACATCGGCGGTGCCCCCGTCGGTCAGCCCCGGCAGCGGCTGCTCCCCGGGCCCGTCACCGACCAGGCACGCGGCGCCCTCGTGCCACACGTGCCACAGGGCGCGGGCCGGACCGCCGGGTCCCTCGACCCAGATGAGGCCGGACTTCTTCGTGGCCTCCTCGACGAGGGCCCGGTCGAGCAGCTCACGTGTCATGAGGCCCACCCTAGAGCCAGCCGTTGCGCTTGAGGGTGCGGTGGATGCCCAGGCAGATGACACCGGTGATCGCCATGATCACCGGATAGCCGAGCTTCCAGTGGGTCTCCGGCATGTAGTCGAAGTTCATGCCGTAGACCCCGCACACCATCGTCGGGACGGCGATGATCGCGGCCCAGGAGGTGATCTTCCGCATGTCCTCGTTCTGGGCGACGGACGCCTGCGCGAGGTTGGCCTGCAGGATCGAATTGAGGAGCTCGTCGAAGCCGAGGACCTGCTCCTGGACGCGGGCGAGGTGGTCGGCGACGTCCCGGAAGTACTTCTGGATGTCGGGGTCCACGAGCCGCATCGGGCGCTCGCTGAGCAGCTGCATGGGCCGCAGCAGCGGGGCGACGGCCCGCTTGAACTCCAGCACCTCACGCTTGAGCTGGTAGATCCGCGCCGAGTCGACACCGCGCGAGACCTTGCCGCCGCGTCCCGGCGTGAACACCTCGGTCTCCACCTCGTCGATGTCGTCCTGCACCGCGTCGGCGACCGCGACATAGCCGTCGACGACATGGTCGGCGATCGAGTGCAGCACCGCCGAGGGGCCCTTGGCGAGCAGCTCGGGGTCGTCCTGGAGGCGGTGCCGCAGCGCCCTGAGCGAGCCCTGGCCGCCGTGCCGGACCGTGATGAAGAAGTCCCGGCCGGTGAAGCACATGACCTCGCCGGTCTCGACGATCTCGCTGTTGGCGGTGAGTTCGTCGTGCTCGACGTAGTGGATGGTCTTGAAGACGGTGAACAGGGAGTCGTCGTAGCGCTCCAGCTTGGGGCGCTGGTGGGCCTGCACGGCGTCCTCGACGGCGAGCGGGTGGAGCCCGAACTCCCCGGCGATACCGGAGAATTCGGCCTCGCTCGGCTCGTGCAGGCCGATCCACACGAACCCGCCGTCGCGGCGCACCTGGCGCATCGCCTCGTGCGGGCTCAGCTGCGCGTCGGTCGCCACGCGCCGGCCGTCGCGGTAGACGGCGCAGTCGACGACGGCTGAGGGCGTCGAGGGGTCGCGTGTCGCGTCGTACGCGCCGGTGTCCTTGCGCAGCGAGGGACGCGACGGGCGCACGGCGGCACGCAGGTCACGGATCATCGACATGGCAGGCTCCTTCGTGACGGGCAACAAAGGGCCCCGGCGACGGGTGGAACTACCCGGAATGAGGACGTCCTGCAAGGGGTATCCCCGCCCTTGAGGCAGGGGAAGGGTGTTTGGCACGTCCACAAAGCGGGGAGCACCGCACCATCGCGGTGGCGGACTTCGTTACTGATTCAGCTACTGCTGGCGATCAGACAGATCAGGCAAAACGAACGAAGTGCTCTTCCGCACGAAGACGCGAACGTGAGAGGCGGCGGTTGCCGAAAGTCACAGAGCTGCATCAGCGGCCGGAAGAACGAGTGGTACTACCAGGTCGACTTCGATCCATGACAGCCCCACCTCCTCCGGCCGGTCCCTCGTAAGGGACGATCCATTCCCGCAAGGGAGTCTCACAGGCGTCGGGACTCGATACGCGACGCTTCAGCGTGCTGCCCTGACGACCGGGCCAGAGTACCAGCAGGCCGAAGTGTCAAGGCGCTGCTTTGCCCGGTACTGACGAGTTCTATGCTCGCGGCATGGCAGATGTTCTTCCTCTGGTCGAGGCCCGGTTGCGCAGCGCGCTGGGCGAGCCGGACGCGCGCGCGGCGGTCACCTTCCTCGGTACGGACCGCATCGAGGTGCTCCGCTTCACCGACGGGGACGTCGTCCGCTACGCCACCCTCGGCATGTCGGCCCAGCCGATGGGCGACCCCACCGCGATGCTCGCCGACCCCGTGAAGGGTCCGCGCGCCGAACTGCTGCTGTCCGTACGGTCAGGGCTCGCCGGCACCGACAAGGTGCTCCGCCCGCTCACCGTGCTCGCCGCGTCCCCGCAGGTCGAGGGTGTGGTCGTGGCTCCGGGCGCCTCGCTCGACGTGGGTGAACCGCTGTGGCCCGGAGCCCCGTTCACCTCGGTCCTGGTCGCCGAGCCGGGCGGTCTGGTCGAGGACCTGGAGCTCGACGAGCCCCTCGACCCGGTCCACTTCCTGCCGTTGCTCCCCATGACGCCGAACGAGGCCGCCTGGAAGCGCGTCCACGGCGCCCAGGCCCTCCAGGAGCGCTGGCTGACGAACGGGACGGACCTGAGGGATCCGTCCCGCAAGTCCGTCCCGCTGGAGTGACCCTCGCGTGAGCAAGGTCACCAAGTGGTGGCCGGAAGGCTTCAGTTGGCGAAGACGGCCACGCTGTCCTCGGTCGCGTGCCTGGGCTCCAGTTCCTTCGCCTCGTTGGTGAGCGCCTTGCGCCGTACGACGACCACGAGCGCGCCCAGCGCCGCGGTCACCGCGGCCACCACGAACGGGATGTGGATGTCGGTCCACTCCTCGATCTTCGGCGCGAAGTAGGGCGCCGCGGCCGCCGCGAACCAGCGCACGAAGTTGTAGCCCGCGCTCGCCACGGGCCGCGGGGCGTCCGACACGCCGAGCGCCAGCTCCGTGTAGACCGTGTTGTTCACGCCGATGAAGGCGCCGGACAGGATGGTGCAGACGATGGCCGTGGTGTGGTCGCCGTAGCCGAGGACGAGCACGTCGACCGCCAGCAGGACGAGCGAACCGCCGAGCACCTTCAGCGAGCCGAACCGCTCCTGCAGACGCGGCGCGGCGAACACCGAGAAGACGGCGAGCAGAACGCCCCAGGCGAAGAACACGGCGCCCGACTTGTAGGGGGTCATGTCCAGCACGAACGGCGTGAAGGCCAGCACGGTGAAGAACGTGTAGTTGTAGAAGAAGGACGAGACGGCGGCCGAGGCGAGCCCGCCGTGGCCGAGCGCCTTGAGCGGGTCGAGCAGGGACGTCTTGCGGGCCGGCTTCGGCTGCTCCTTCAGGAACACCGTGACGCACAGGAAGCCGACGGCCATCAGGAAGGCCGTACCGAAGAACGGGTAGCGCCAGCTGGCGTCGCCGAGCAGGGCGCCGAGCAGCGGGCCGCACGCCATGCCGAGGCCCAGGGCGGACTCGTACAGCAGGATCGCCGCCGCGCTGCCGCCGGCCGCCGCGCCGACGATGACGGCGAGGGCCGTGGAGACGAACAGGGCGTTGCCCAGACCCCAGCCGGCCCGGAAGCCGACCAGTTCCCCGACCGAGCCCGAGGTGCCCGCCAGCCCCGCGAAGACCACGACGAGGGCGAGGCCGAGCAGCAGGGTCTTCTTGCCGCCGATGCGGCTGGAGACGAAGCCGGTGACCAGCATCGCGATCGCGGTGATCAGGAAGTACGAGGTGAACAGGAGGGAGACCTGGCTCGCCGTGGCGTCCAGGCCCTGGGCGATCGACGGCAGGATCGGGTCCACGAGTCCGATGCCCATGAAGGCGACGACGGAGGCGCCCGCCGTCGCCCATACGGCCTTCGGCTGGCGCAGGATGCCGCCGGCTCCCGCATCGAAGGGGTCCATGGTCGGTCCTCCACTCCTTGAGATAGTTGGTATATGCACATAGTAAGTTAGGTCTGCTAATTAATGCAAACTACATCTAGTTCTGCCTGGTGAGGCCCAAGGAAGCCCGTTCCGTCCGGACGGGTGATCGTCCTTGACGTGGCGGAGAGAGGGTAGGACCGTGGGGCCCTATGAGGGGCGAACCCAGTTGCCCGAAGTGTGGTGGCCGGGTCAGGGCTCCCGGACTCTTCGCCGATTCCTGGCAGTGCGATGTGCACGGGACGGTGCATCCGTTGCAGCCCGTGATCCCGCCCAGCGTCGAGGCCCTCGATGTCGTGGTGCACCGCACGCAGGTGCCCCTATGGATGCCGTGGCCGCTGCCGGTGGGCTGGCTGTTCACGGGAGTGGCCTGCGCCGGTGACGACCGCAGCGGCGGTCGCGCCACGGCCGTGGCGTGCACGGGACCCGGACCCCTCGGGGGCGTCGGCGAACTGATTCTGGTGGCCGAGGAGCTCGGGGTCGGGCTCGGGGCGCGCTACGCGGGGATCGACGGGCCGGATCCGGGGCCGTACATGAGCGTGGAGAAGCCGCCGCAGGCGAAGGTGCTCGCCGCCGGCCGGCCGACTCCGCTGTGGCATGTCTCCGGGGCGCCGGAGGACCGGGCGGTGTTCGCGGGGGAGGCACTGGGGTTGTGGCTGTGGGCCGTGGTGTGGCCCGAGCAGTCCGGGTTGCTGATGTACGACGAACTGGTGCTGACGGATCTGCGGGACGCCGGGGCGGAAGTGGAACTGGTGCCCTGCGGGGCGTTGTCGCCGCGACTGCTGAAGCCTTGACTGTAGGGGTTGTGCCCCCGCTGCGGGTGTGACAGGGGAGCTGGAAATCCGGTTATCCTTGAGCGTCCTCTTCTGTTCCTGTTCCTGTTCCGTCAGCGTCTGGAGTTTGTGTCGTGCGTGTCGATCTGCACTGCCACTCCACCGCGTCCGACGGAACCGACACGCCCGCCGAGCTGGTGCGCAACGCCGCCGCTGCGGGACTGGACGTCGTCGCCCTCACCGATCACGACACCACCCGCGGGTACGGCGAGGCCATCGCCGCCCTGCCCGCCGGGCTGACGCTCGTCACCGGGGCCGAGCTGTCCTGCCGGATCGACGGGGTGTCCATGCACATGCTGGCCTACCTGTTCGACCCCGAGGAGCCGGAGCTGCTCGCCGAGCGGGAACTGGTGCGCGACGACCGGGTGCCCCGGGCGCGCGGCATGGTGGCCAGGCTCCAGGAGCTGGGCGTGCCGATCACCTGGGAGCAGGTGGCGCGGATCGCCGGAGACGGTTCCGTCGGACGGCCGCACGTGGCCACCGCACTCGTCGAGCTCGGGGTCGTGCCGAGCGTGGCCGACGCCTTCACGGGCGACTGGCTGGCCGACGGCGGCCGGGCCTACGTACCGAAGCACGAGACCGACCCCTTCGAGGCGATCCGGCTGGTCAAGGGCGCCGGCGGCGTCACCGTGTTCGCCCACCCGGGCGCGAGCAAGCGCGGCCGCACCGTTCCGGAGTCCGCGATCGCCGAGATGGCCGCCGTCGGCCTCGACGGCATCGAGGTCGACCACATGGACCACGACGAGGACACGCGCGTACGGCTGCGCGGGCTCGCCGCCGAACTGGGACTGCTCGTCACCGGCTCCAGCGACTACCACGGCAGCCGCAAGACGGTCGCTCTCGGCGAGTACACGACGGACCCCGAGGTGTACGGGGAGATCACGCGTCGGGCGACCGGTGCGTTCCCGGTCCCCGGTACCGGCGGAATCTGAGGCCCGACCCCGCTCCCCCTCACCCGGCGCCGCAGGCCGTACCCGTGCCCGGCTCCGTGTTCCACCCCATTCTGTAAGGCCAGTTCCGTCATGTTCGACGTCGCCGTCTTCGGCTCGCTCTTCCTCACCCTGTTCGTCATCATGGATCCCCCCGGGATCACCCCGATCTTCCTCGCGCTGACCGCCGGCCGGCCCGGCAAGGTGCAGAAGCGGATGGCCTTCCAGGCCGTCTGCGTGGCGGGCGGTGTCATCGCCGTCTTCGGTGTCCTGGGCCACCAGATCCTGGACTACCTGCATGTCTCCGTGCCCGCGCTGATGATCGCGGGCGGGCTGCTGCTCCTGCTGATCGCGCTGGACCTGCTCACCGGCAAGACCGACGAGCCGAAGCAGACCAAGGACGTCAACGTGGCGCTGGTGCCCCTGGGCATGCCGCTGCTGGCGGGTCCGGGCGCGATCGTCTCCGTCATCCTCGCCGTGCAGAAGGCCCACAGTGTCGCCACACAGGTCTCGGTGTGGACGGCGATCCTCGCCATCCACGTCGTGCTGTGGCTGGTGATGCGGTACTCCCTGCTGATCATCCGGGTCATCAAGGACGGCGGTGTCGTGCTGGTGACCCGGCTCGCGGGCATGATGCTCTCCGCGATCGCCGTGCAGCAGATCATCAACGGGATCACCCAGGTGGTGCAGGGGAGCTGAGCCCCCGGGCATGTTCCGGGCATGCGCAGAGCCCCCGCCCGGCGTCGATGCCTGGCGGGGGCTCTGAAGCTTCAGCGGTGATCCGCGTCTGTACTGGTCCGGTTATGAGGCCGAGGTGTCGGCCGGACGGATCCAGAGGCGCTGTCCTATGGCGGCGGCCTGCTGAACGATCCGGTTGACGGAGGCGGCGTCCACGACAGTGCTGTCCACGGGCGTGCCGTCGACGTCGTCGAGTCGCATGATTTCGAAGCGCATGGCTTCTCCCTTCGTCTGGTCATCCTCCTGCGGAGAATTACTGCGTACACAGATAGTCAACGGGGTGCGTGTTACAAACATTCCCTACGCTAAAGAAATTTTTCGAACGGCTAACTACTGACCGGTAAGTGAGTCTTTCGGAGACTCCTTGGGACCGGTTGTGTTCGCAGCGTGACCGCCTGGACAATGGAGGCGATGAACGACGACCTGACGCCACTGAGCGCCCGCATCGACCGCACGAACGAGCTGCTCACACGCA
Organism: Streptomyces sp. SLBN-8D4; assembly: GCF_049739545.1. Taxonomy (NCBI): domain Bacteria; kingdom Bacillati; phylum Actinomycetota; class Actinomycetes; order Kitasatosporales; family Streptomycetaceae; genus Streptomyces; species Streptomyces sp. SLBN-8D4. The sequence continues at coordinate 3,514,409 of NZ_JBMGQC010000001.1, read as the reverse complement.
TGCTCGCCGAGGTGGCGAAGACACCCTCGACGCATGCGATCTTCGTCGATGCGGGATACCTCTACGCGGCCGCGGGACGACTCGTCGCCGGCACCGAGGACCGTCGCGCCTTCGACCTCGACGCCGAGGGCCTGATCGAGGCCCTCATCGACCGGGCGCGGACCATCTTCGCGGACAGCAGACTGCTGAGGGTCTACTGGTACGACGGCGCGAGACGCCGTATCCACACGACGGAGCAGCAGTCCATCGCCGAACTCCCGGACGTCAAGGTCCGGTTGGGCAACCTCAACGCCAACAACCAGCAGAAGGGCGTCGACTCGCTGATCCGCTCCGACCTGGAGTCCCTGGCCCGGCACCGCGCGATCAGCGACGCGGCGCTCCTGGGCGGGGACGAGGACCTGGTCTCGGCGGTCGAGGCGGCCCAGGGGTACGGCGCCCGCGTCCACCTGTGGGGCATCGAGGCGCCGGAGGGCCGCAACCAGGCGGAGCCCCTCCTGTGGGAGGTCGACAGCCAGCGCACCCTCGACCTCGACTTCTTCAAGCCGTACGTCTCCCGGCGGACGGGTGTGCCCTACGAGGCGACGACCACCCGGCCCGCCCGTGAGGACGTCCGTTTCGTGGGCGCCCAGATCGCCGCGAAGTGGCTGGGGGAGCGAGGGCGGGCGGCGCTGCAGGAGCTGCTGCCCGGGTATCCCTACCTTCCGGGCTCGGTGGACCAGGATCTGCTGGTGGAGGCGGAGGGGCGTCTCCAGTACTCCCTGCGGGGGCAGGCGGATCTGCGGCGGGCGCTGCGGGACGGGTTCTGGGAGCACTTGCAGGGGCAGTACTGATCGCTCGCCCCCCGGCCTCTCATGGATTGACGCTGTCCCAGAAGTCGGCCAGGGCGTGGGCCGTGGGGAGGGGTTCGTCGGCGTTGGGGGAGTGGTCGGCTCCCGGAACCACCGTGCGCCGGGCGCGCAGTCGTACGGCCATGTCGTCCAGGAGGGGCACCGGCCAGGTGTCGTCCTGTGAGCCGGACAGGACGTGGAACGGCAGCGGGACGGCGGCGAGTTCGCCGACCAGGTCCGGCTCCGTGCACAACTGGTGTCCCGTCGCGAGGAGTTGGGCGGGCTTGTTGCCGAGCCAGCGGCGGCGCAGCTGTACGACGTCCCCGATGCCCTTGGCGGGCCCGCCGACCTCCTCCGGCGGGCCCATGGCCAGGATCGCGTCCCACACCTCGGTCATCGTCATCACACCGAGCGCGTCCCGCAGCAGCTTCACCCGCTGCTGCTGGGAGTCGGAGATCTGCGCCGGGCCCGAGGAGACGAGGGTGAAGGAGAGAAAGGGAGAGTGGTCGAGCAGTACGGCGGCACGCGCGATCTGACCGCCCAGGGAATGCCCGACCAGGTGCACGCGGGTGCCGATCGCGGCGGCTTGGGCGAGTACGTCCCGCGCCAACTCGCCCCGTGCGTAAGCGGATTCGTCGCTCTGCGGCCCGTCCGACTCGAACTGCCCCCGCCCGTCCACGGCCACGACCCGGTACCCGCGCGCGGTGAGCGGCTCGTGGAGCAGCGTGAAGTCCTCCTTGCTCCCCGTGAACCCGGGCAGCAGCAGCGCGATGCCCTTGGGGGTGACACCGGGGGCCACGGCCGAGTCCACGGCCGCGAACTCGCCGCGAGTGGTGCGCAGGGGGTAGGCGCGGGCGCCGGGCGGCGGGGAGAAGACGGCTCGGGTGCTCACGGGGTGAGGGTAGCGGGCGGGGGTGGTGGGGCGGTGTCGTAGGGGGCTGAGGGGGGTCCAGGGCGCCTCAGGGCGTGCCCGCAGGGGCGTCGTCGGGCGGCTGCGGGATCGTCGTGGCTTGGCGCGCAGTTCTCCGCGCCCCTGGTGGGGAGCGGCCGGGCGCCGGCTTCCACGGGCCGGCCGGTGCCGGGAACGCCGACGGCCCGGCCCCAGATGAGGGGCCGGGCCGTCGCGGTGTGGAATCAGCTGTCCGCGGGCTCCGCGGCGGCCGTCTTGCGGACCCGGCGGCGCGGTGCGGCAGCCTTCGGCTCCTGGTCCGCCTGGGCCGGGATCTCGGCGGTCACCGCGGGCTCGGCGGCCTTGCGGGTGGTACGCCGACGGGGCTTGGCCTCGACCGTGTCCGTGTCCGCGGCGGCCTCGGCGGGAGCCGCGGCGGCTGCCTTGCGGGTGCGGCGCGGCTTGGCCTCGGTGGCCTCTGCCGTGTCCACCGCGGTCTCGGCGGCGGTCGTGGTCTTGCGGGTGCGGCGCGGCTTGGTGACCGTGCCTTCCGCGGTGTCCACTGCCGCCTCGGCCGCCTCGGCCGCCTTCATGGTGCTCGCCGTCTTGCGCGTCCGCCGGGGCTTGGCCGGCTCGGCCGTCTCCGACTCCGGGACCGTCTGGGCCGGGATGTCGGCGGTCACGGCGGGCTCGGCGGCCTTGCGGGTGCGGCGGCGCGGCTTGGCTACCGTGGCCTCGGCCGTGTCCGCGGCGGCGTCGGCGGGTGCCGCGGCGGCTGCCTTGCGGGTGCGGCGCGGCTTGGCCTCGGTGGCCTCTGCCGTGTCCACCGCGGTCTCGGCGGCGGTCGTGGCGGCGGTCGTGGTCTTGCGGGTGCGGCGCGGCTTGGTGACCGTGGCCTCCGCGGTGTCCACAGCTGCTTCGGCGGCGGTCGTGGCGGCGGTCGTGGTCTTGCGGGTGCGGCGCGGCTTGGTCTCCGTGGCCTCGGCCGTGTCCGCGGCGGCGTCGGCGGCGGGTGCCGCGGCAGCCGTCTTGCGGGTGCGGCGCGGCTTCGTGGCCGGCGCCTCCGCCTCCGGAGCGGCCCCGGCGACCGGAGCGGCCGGCGTGACCGGAGCGGTCTCGACGACCGTCTCCACCGCGGCCGGCGTCTCCGCGGACTTGCGGGTCCGTCGGCGGCGCGGCTTGGCCGGGGTCTCGGTGTCGAGGGACGGGCTCCCCGCCGTCGTGACGGCCGACTCCGCGGCCTCGGTCACGGCCGGCTCGACGGCGGGCGCTGCCGTGGTCGCCGTGGCCGGCGCCGCGTCGGACGCTCCGCCGCGGGTGCGGCGACGACGGCGCGGGGTGCGGGTCGCGGTGGCGTCCTCGACCGCGGTGGCCTCGGACGGGGCGACCGCCTCGGCGGGGGCGTTCGCGTCCAGCGGGGTCCCGTTACGGGTACGACGGCGACGGCGGGGCGTACGGTCCGGACGCTCCTGGTCGGCGGAACGGGACTCGTCCCGGCCACCCCGTCCGCGACCACGGTCACGGTCACCCCGGTCACGGTCGCGGTCACCGCGGCCGCGTGCACCGCGTCCGCCCGGCTCGCCCAGGTCCTCGAGCACCTCCGCGTCGAGCCCCGCGCGCGTGCGCTCGGCCCGCGGCAGGACACCCTTGGTGCCCGCGGGGATGTTCAAGTCCTCGTAGAAGTGCGGGGAGGTGGAGTACGTCTCCGGCGGGTCGTTGAACTTGAGCTCCAGCGCCTTGTTGATCAGCTGCCAGCGCGGGATGTCGTCCCAGTCGACGAGGGTGATCGCGATGCCCTTGGCACCCGCGCGGCCGGTACGGCCGATGCGGTGCAGGTACGTCTTCTCCTCTTCGGGGCACTGGTAGTTGATGACGTGCGTCACGCCCTCGACGTCGATGCCGCGGGCGGCGACGTCGGTGCAGACCAGCACGTCCACCTTGCCGTTGCGGAAGGCGCGCAGCGCCTGCTCGCGGGCGCCCTGGCCGAGGTCGCCGTGGACCGCGCCGGCCGCGAAGCCGCGCTGCTTGAGCTGGTCGGCGAGGTCGGCCGCGGTGCGCTTGGTACGGCAGAAGACCATGACCAGTCCCCGGCCCTCGGCCTGCAGTATCCGCGCGACCATCTCGGGCTTGTCCATGTTGTGCGCCCGGTACACGTGCTGCTTGGTGTTCGCGACCGTCCTGCCCGCGTCGTCGGGCGAGGTGGCGTTGATGTGCGTGGGCTGCGACATGTAGCGCCGCGCGAGACTGATGACCGCGCCCGGCATGGTCGCCGAGAACAGCATGGTCTGGCGGCGGGCCGGCAGCAGGTTGATGATCTTCTCGACGTCGGGCAGGAAGCCCAGGTCGAGCATCTCGTCGGCCTCGTCGAGGACGAGCGCCTTGATGTGGCTGAGGTTGAGCTTCTTCTGGCCCGCGAGGTCCAGGAGCCGGCCCGGGGTGCCGATGACGACGTCGACGCCCTTCTTGAGGGCCTCGACCTGGGGCTCGTAGGCGCGGCCGCCGTAGATGGCGAGAACGCGGACGTTGCGTACCTTGCCCGCGGTCTGCAGGTCGTTGGTGACCTGCGTGCACAGCTCGCGCGTGGGGACGACGACGAGCGCCTGCGGGGCGTCGGTCAGGTCCTCGGGCTTGGCGCGGCCGGCCTCGACGTCGGCGGGGACGGTGACGCGCTCGAGGAGCGGGAGGCCGAAGCCCAGCGTCTTGCCGGTGCCGGTCTTGGCCTGGCCGATGACGTCGGAGCCCGAGAGGGCCACCGGGAGCGTCATCTCCTGGATGGGGAAGGGGGTGATGATGCCGACGGCTTCGAGGGCCTCGGCCGTCTCGGTCAGAATCCCGAGATCGCGGAAGGTCGTAGTCAGGGTGCTGCCTCTTCTGTGTGCGCGGTGCGAGGCGAGCGCGGGGGTCGTCTACCGTGCTGGGGACGTCGGCTGCCTTACGGGCTAAGCCGTATGGCACGGGACCACTGCCGACGCTCTAGCGCTCGTACCGCTGAGGGTCCCCCTCCGAACGCCGTACGCACTGTGCCGTACGGGCGAGGAGGGCTGTCGGGTCGGAGCCGATCGGGCCACCGACCGGGCATCCTCATACGTGCGGCCTGTCGAGGTACGGCACACTCACGAAGTGCCGTCGTACCAGCAGGCGCATTACCACCATACCCCGGATTCGTGCATATGCGATGGCCGATTTGGTCACGTAGTCGTCGTCACACTGATTGACCAGGGCCTTACGCCGTCCGGAGAGCGGGCTATTGTGCGCTTCATGACGACCTCTGACAAGCCCGACAACGCCTCCGAGACCCCTGACGAACCCACCGTCGAGCACACCGGTGTCGCCGCCCAGGACTGGACGAAGGCCGCCGCCGACCCGCAGTACCGAGCCGCGGTCGTCGACCTGCTCGGCGCGCTCGCGTACGGCGAACTGGCGGCCTTCGAGCGGCTCGCGGAGGACGCCAAGCTGGCGCCGACGCTGGCGGACAAGGCGGAGCTGGCGAAGATGGCGTCGGCCGAGTTCCACCACTACGAGAAGCTGCGCGACCGGCTGACGGAGATCGGCGAGGAGCCGACGCTGGCGATGGAGCCGTTCGTCGCGGCACTCGACGGCTTCCACCGGCAGACGGCGCCCTCGGACTGGCTGGAGGGGCTCGTCAAGGCGTACGTCGGCGACTCGATCGCCAGTGACTTCTACCGGGAGGTCGCCGCGCGGCTCGACACGGACTCGCGCGAGCTGGTGCTGGCCGTCCTCGACGACACCGGGCACGCCGGTTTCGCCGTCGAGAAGGTGCGGGCGGCGATCGACGCGGATCCGCGCGTGGGCGGACGACTCGCCCTGTGGGCACGGCGGTTGATGGGCGAGGCGCTGTCGCAGTCGCAGCGGGTCGTGGCGGACCGGGACGCGCTGTCGACGATGCTCGTCGGGGGCGTCGCGGACGGGTTCGACCTCGCCGAGGTGGGGCGGATGTTCTCCCGGATCACCGAGGCGCACACCAAGCGGATGGCCGCGCTCGGGTTGGCGGCGTAGCGCCGACGGCGTTGCGCTCGGACCGTTGAGCGGCCTCGGTCGCCGTTGCGGCTCCGGCTGGTGCCGCGTGGCGCTCGCCGGCTGCGCCCATGTGACGGAGCCGCCCGAGCCGCTACCGGCGCTTTCCGCTCACGCCGTCGCCGAGCGGCGGAGTCTTCCCGACGGGCGCAGGAGCAGGGACAGGGAGGCGACCGAGACCACGGCCGCGCCCAGGAGGATCAGCAGGATGTTGCCGGGGTCCAGCGCGGTGTGGGTCACGAAGGCACCGAAGAGGGCTCCCGCGGTGCCCGTCGCGAGGACCAGGGAACGGTTCGGCAGGCGGTGGGAGAGGCGGTGCGCCGCCACTCCCGCCAGCACGAGACCGAGCAGTGCTGAGCCGAGCGCTTCGATCAACATCATGGGGTCCCTCCCACACGGCCACACTGCCCATTACGGTCGTAGCCCGTCATACCCGTGACCTGCGGAATGCAATCCTCCTCCGGGTGCTGTTCGTGCTCCATACGGGGCGGAAAAATCCCGCCCCGCCGACTACCCACCCACCTGCCCCTGACACGAAGAGGGGCCCGGCGACCACCGGTCGCCGGGCCCCTCTTCGTGTCTGCCTACAGCGCGCCGAAGCCCACCTTGCGCGGAGCCGGCTCGCCGAGCTCGACGTACGCGAGACGGTCGGCCGGGACGAGGACCTTGCGGCCGTGCTCGTCCACCAGGCTCAGCAGCTGCGACTTGCCCGCCAGGGCCTCCGCCACCGCCCGCTCGACCTCCTCGGCGCTCTGACCGCTCTCCAGAACGATCTCGCGGGGCGCGTGCTGCACGCCGATCTTGACCTCCACGGCTATGTCCCTCCGACGGTCAGTGAAGTGCGCGACCTTCCGCGCCGTACCCAGCACACATTAGCCCGGTGAGGGGACGTACACGCTTCGCGCAAGAACGCCAACAGCGAACATCGGGCGGGAACAAACGACCCGCACGCGTGCGTGCGGGTCGTTCGCGATCTCGTTCCGTGCCCCGTGCCGTCAGTGGTGCTCCGTGCCGTGCAGCGGGAATCCGGCGATGCCCCGCCACGCCAGCGACGTCAGCAGCTGGACCGCCTGGTCGCGCGGGACGCTGCGGTCGCTGTGCAGCCAGGACCGGGCCACCACCTGGGCGAGTCCGCCGAGGCCCGACGCGAGCAGCATCGACTCCGCGCGCGAGAGACCGGTGTCCTCGGCGATCACGTCACAGATCGCCTCGGCGCACTCGTTCGTGACCTTGTCGACGCGCTCGCGCACCGCGGGCTCGTTCGTCAGGTCCGACTCGAAGACCAGGCGGAAGGCGCCGCCGTCGTCCTCGACGTACGCGAAATAGGCGTCCATGGTCGCCCGTACGCGCTGCTTGTTGTCGCTCGTCGACGCGAGCGCGGTGCGCACCGCCTGGATCAGGGACTCGCAGTGCTGGTCCAGCAGCGCGAGATAGAGGTCGAGCTTGCCGGGGAAGTGCTGGTAGAGCACCGGCTTGCTGACGCCGGCCCGCTCGGCGATGTCGTCCATCGCCGCCGCGTGGTAGCCCTGCGCCACGAAGACTTCCTGCGCGGCGCCCAGCAGCTGGTTCCGTCGGGCACGGCGCGGCAGGCGCGTCCCTCTCGGGCGTGCCGCCTCTGTCTGCTCGATGGCTGTCACGCCGCCTCCCAATGTCGTCCACATGCGGTGTGCGCCGCGCCGCCATCGTACTTTTCGGTAACCGTGCTGTGCGCGGTGCGAGCGCAGAATTTCACGGACCGGACGGTGACGAAAGCCGTGCAAAGGTTTCAAACGGGCATGTAGCGGGCAGAGCCTGCCCCGCTCCCGCTCGGAAATGCCCTGATGAGTGCTTTGCCGGCTGCTTCACGCCGTACAGGTGTCGCCACCCGTGTCGCCGCCGATGCCGCCGTCGATGTCACCGATAGTCGTCCTCGTCGAGCGAGACGACCCGGGCCTGTTCGACGAGGTCGGCCTCGTTGGCGCGGTCGGGGTCGACGTCGGTCAGCGGGTCGTCGCGGTCGGGCGCGATGTCGGTGCGCTGCTCGGCGGCGTCGACCTCGGGGGCCTCGACGGCGATCTCGACGGCGTCGTCCTCCTCGAAGGCCTCCGGGTCGGTGAAGGCCTCGGGATCGGTCGGGTCGTAGGCCATGGTGGGCTCCCTTCCTAGAACGTCCCTGATGTACACAGGGGGCCACATTCGGGTGCCCTGCGTACGAGCCTAGGAGACACACGATCTGGACGCCATGCGATGTGCGTGCCGCACCGGGTCCGCCGCACCCCGTCCGCCTCGTACATGTGCGCTGTGATGGCGAACACACGAACCACTGCGTGATCGTCTCGTAACATTGCCGCATGTCTTCGACCGAGCTGCCCTTCGTGCCGCCCGCCACCGTCCTTCCGAAAGTGGCACCCGTCAGGGTCGGCGAGGGCGAGCGGCTGAGGTCGGTGGGGCTGCCGGGGATCACGCTGACGGTGCGTTCGAGGCCGCCCGCGCGCGAGGGGCTGCCGCCCGCGTTGTTCGTCCACGGGCTCGGCGGTTCCTCGCAGAACTGGTCCGCGCTGATGGAGCAGTTGGAGGGCGACGTCGACGGTGAGGCCGTCGACCTGCCCGGCTTCGGTGACTCCCCGCCGCCGGACGACGGCAATTACTCGGTCACCGCCCACGCGCGCGCGGTGATCCGCCTCCTCGACGCGTCCGGCCGCGGGGCCGTCCACCTCTTCGGGAACTCCCTCGGCGGCGCGGTGTCCACGCGCGTCGCGGCGGTGCGGCCGGACCTGGTGCGCACCCTCACCCTCGTCTCGCCGGCCCTCCCGGAGATCCGCGTCCAGCGCTCCGCCGTGCCCACGGGACTGCTGGCGCTGCCCGGCGTGGCCGGCCTTTTCACCCGGTACAGCAGGGGATGGACGGCCGAGCAGCGGGTCCGAGGGGTCACGGCCCTCTGCTACGGCGACCCCGGCCGGGTCAGTCCTGAGGGCTTCCAGTACGCGGTGGAGGAGATGGAGCGGCGGCTGCAACTGCCGTACTTCTGGGACGCGATGACGCGTTCCGCGCGCGGGCTGGTGAACGCGTACACACTCGGCGGCCAGCACGCGCTGTGGCGCCAGGCCGAGCGGGTCCTCGCACCCACGTTGCTCGTCTACGGCGGCCGTGACCAGCTCGTCGGCTTCCGTATGGCCCAGAAGGCGGCCCGTGCCTTCCGCGACTCCCGCCTGCTGACCCTGCCGGAGGCGGGGCACGTGGCGATGATGGAGTACCCGGAGACGGTGGCCGGCGCGTTCCGGGAGTTCGCCGCGGACAAGGGAGCTTCCGACGGTTCCGTGGGAGGCTCTGAGCGGCGTGACGGCTCCGCGGGTGCCTCCGGTGAGGGGAACTCGGGTGACGGGGCGGACGCCGCAACGGCTTCCGGCGACGGGGCCGACACCACCACTGTGGGGAGCTGAGGCGCGGCGTGGGACGCCACAGTCGACGCGGGCCCGCCCCCAAGAAGGGGCCCGACAAAGGCAGTTCCGGCAAGGACGGTACGGCTCAGGCCGCCCCGACGGCCGCCGAGGCGGCACGGGGCACGACGGGTCGGGAACGGACGCCGACTGCTCCCGCTCCGGCGCCGCAGGCTGCTCGGCAGGGAATGCCGGGGGGCCGGGGGCCCGAGTACGGCGTGCCACGGACCGGCCCGGGCAGCGGCGCCGCCGGGCGCCGGGTACCGGCACAGGGCGGCCCGAGGCTGCCCGACGGGACGCCTGCGCGTGGCATCCCCCGGCTGCCGGACGGCACGCCCGCGCATGGCTTTCCGCGGTTGCCGGACGGCACGCCCGCGCACGGGTTTCCGCGGCTGCCCGATGGCACGCCCGCGCGTGGAGTTCCGCGTGTGTCGGATGGTCAGTCGTCCGGTCAGGGTGTGCGGCGGTTCCCGGACGGCACGCCCCCGCGTGGCTTCCCGCGGGTTCCCGACGGCACACCCGCCCAGGGCGCGCCCCGGGTCCGGGGTGGGCATCCCGAGCAGCGTGAATCCGGCGGCGGCTGGGGGGAGTTGAGCGGTCAGGGGCCGGGCGCACAGGCCGCCGGGCCCGGGTTCGCGCCGCCACGGCAGCGGGAGGGATCTCCGGGATCGCGGTCGGGGCCGCGGCAGGATTACGTCGACGCGTTCGCCGACGACGTCGACGTCTCCGTGCCCGGCGGTCCTCGTGGTCCCGGCGGCCCCCGTGGCCCTGTTCCCGCGAACGGTCCCGTCGCAGGCGCCGGAACGCCGGCCGCCGCACGTCCCTCCGCCGCGCACCGCTCCGACCCGTACGGTCCCGCGGTCACCGACCGGCCCGACGACACCGACGCGGACACCCGCCCCGACGACGGCGACGCGCCGCCGGACGGCCGGCCGCCCGCGGCCAAGGGCGGCAAAAGCCGGGCGTTCACCGGCATCGCGGCCGCCGCCGTCGTCACCGTGCTCGCCGTCGTGGTGGCCGGACAGGTCACCGACACGCGCGACACCGCCTCGGGCGCGCAGTCCGCCACCGACCAGGCGCGGGATGCCAGGGGTCCGGCAACGGGCGCGGTCGGACAGCCCTCGCCGTCGTCCTCGGTCGTCGTGGCGCCGCTGACGTACGAGCAGAAGATGGACACGAAGTACCCGCTCAGCGCCAAGCTCGACGGCTCGGGGAAGTTCGACGCGATCCCGGGCTTCGACAAGGCGCCCGGCAAGGGGCAGAAGTACACCTACCGCGTGGACGTGGAACAGGGGCTCGGACTCGACGGCGCACTCTTCGCCCAGGCTGTGCAGAAGACGCTCAACGACGACCGCAGCTGGGCCCACAGTGGTGCCCGGACCTTCGAGCGCATCTACTCCGGCAAGCCCGACTTCGTGATCACGCTCGCCAGCCCCGGCACCACGGCCGACTGGTGCGCCAAGTCCGGACTCGACACGACGGAGGACAACGTCTCGTGCGACTCGGCCGCCACCGAACGCGTGATGATCAATGCGTATCGATGGGCGCAGGGATCAACCACATACGGTGATCGGATCCATGCGTACCGGCAGATGTTGATCAACCATGAGGTCGGCCACCGCCTCGGCTACTCCCATGTGACGTGCGACAAGAACGGCGAGCTCGCGCCGGTCATGCAGCAGCAGACCAAGTTCCTCGACCACGACGGGATCCACTGCCGGGCCAACCCCTGGGCCTACCCCGGGAGTTGACAGAGCGCGCACATGTCACATTGACATGTGTTGATCGGTCGTACATATTGCTGCCCATGTGGTCTAGTCATGCCGTCGACAGCAGCGCCGCCATTCAGCTGGCGCTCATCGGTGTGACCCCGCTCTGCGTGGCCGACATTCTCTGTCGCTGACGCCCGCCCTTAGGCGCGCGCGTCGCGAATCCCGCAGTTCTCCGTGACCCCGAGTCATGGCTTTTTCGACGACCCGACGCCGGGGCGGACGTCTGTCCACTTTCGTCTCACCCTTCGGTAATCCGTCTCGTCATTCGAGACACATCATGCGAGAGGTCGTCTCCGATGCGTCAACCGTCCCTCACAGCGCGCCACGTGGCCGCGGTATCCGTAAGCCTGGTTCTGGCAGCGGGCGCCGCCGCCTGCGGCCCTGAGGACAACGATGCCAAGAGCTCCGGTGGCGACTCCACGCCCCACAAGGGCGGCACCCTGACGGTCCTCAATTCCAACCCGCAGCAGGACTTCGACCCGGCCCGCCTGTACACCTCCGGCGGCGGCAACGTGCCCTCGCTCGTGTTCCGCACCCTCACCACCCGCAACCGCGAGAACGGCGCCGCCGGCGCCAAGGTCGTCCCCGACCTCGCCACCGACACCGGGCGCCCCAACAAGGACGCGACCGAGTGGACGTACACCCTGAAGAAGGGCCTCAAGTACGAGGACGGCACCGCGATCACCTCGGCCGACATCAAGTACGGCATCGAGCGCTCCTTCGCGCCCGAACTCTCCGGCGGCGCCCCCTACCTGCGGGACTGGCTGGTCGGCGCGGCCGACTACCAGGGGCCGTACAAGGACAAGAAGGGGCTCGCGGCGATCGAGACGCCGGACGAGCGCACCCTCGTCTTCCACCTGAACAAGCCCGAGGGCGAGTTCCCGTACCTGGCCACGCAGACGCAGTTCACGCCCGTCCCCAAGGCCAAGGACACCGGTACGAAGTACGAGGAGCACCCCGTCTCGTCCGGCCCGTACAAGGTCGTCACGAACCAGAACGACGGTGAGCGTCTCGTCCTGGCGCGCAACACGTACTGGTCCGCCTCGACGGACGCCGAGCGCAAGGCGTACCCGGACCGGATCGACGTCAAGTCCGGCCTCGACTCGTCGGTGATCAACCAGCGGCTGTCGGCGTCCCAGGGAGCGGACGCGGCCGCGGTCACCACGGACACCAACCTCGGCCCGGCCGAGCTCGCCAAGGTGACGGGCGACAAGGAACTCGCCTCCCGCGTGGGCACCGGGCACTTCGGCTACACGAACTACATAGCGTTCAACCCGACGGTCAAACCGTTCGACAACGTCAAGGTGCGGCAGGCCATCTCGTACGCCGTCGACCGCTCCTCGGTGGTCAACGCGGCCGGTGGCAGCGCGCTCGCCGAGTCCGCCACCACCTTCCTGCCGAACCAGAAGTCCTTCGGCTACGAGCCGTACGACCTCTTCCCGGCGGGGGAGACGGGCAACGCGGCCAAGGCCAAGGAGCTGCTGAAGGAGGCCGGTCACCCGAACGGGCTCACGGTCACGCTGACCCACTCCAACTCCAAGGACTTCGAGACCAGCCCCGAGATCGCGACGGCGGTCCAGGACGCGCTCAAGAAGGCCGGCATCACGGTCAAGCTCCAGGGGCTGGAGGAGAACGACTACTCGGACACGATCCACAGCGTGAAGACCGAGCCCGGTTTCCTCCTCGCCCACTGGGGTGCCGACTGGCCCTCCGGCGGCCCCTTCCTCGCCCCGATCTTCGACGGCCGGCAGATCGTCAAGGACGGCGCGAACTTCAACACGGGCCTGCTCAATGACAAGTCGGTCAATGACGAGATTGACGCGATCAACAAGTTGACCGATCTTGACGCTGCCGCCAAGCGATGGGGTGCACTGGACAAGAAGATCGGCGAGCAGGCACTGACCGTGCCGCTGTTCCACCCGGTCTACAAGCGCCTGTACGGCAAGGACATCAAGAACGTCGTGATCAGCGACTGGACCGGTGTCCTGGACATCTCGCAGGTCGCGGTCAAGTAACCCGATGAGCGAGGCACTTGTCGCCACCGAGGTCCCCGAGGCATCCGTCCCGGGGGCCTCGGGGGCCCGTCAGTTCTGGCGTCGGCTGCGGGCGCAGCGCGCCGCCATGGTCGCGGCCGTCGTCGTCGCACTGCTCGTCCTGGTCGCCCTCGCGGCGCCCCTGCTCACCGCGCTGGAGGGCCAGGACCCGACCACCTACCATCCCTCCCTGATCGACTCCGCGCGTGGAGGCGTGCCCATCGGGTCCTTCGGGGGCGCCGGCGGGGAGCATTGGCTCGGTGTCGAGCCCCAGACCGGACGCGACCTGTTCGCGCGGCTGGTGTACGGCGCCCGGGTCTCCCTGGGCGTCGCGCTGGCCGCGACCGCCGTACAGGTCTTCCTCGGTGTCGTCGTCGGTGTCGCGGCCGCGCTCGGCAACCGATGGGTTGATCAACTGTTGAGCCGGGTCACCGACATCATCGTGGCCATGCCGTTGATGATCATGGCGCTGGCGCTGCTGGCCGTCGTGCCGAGCAGCTTCCCCCGGCCGGTCCTGGTCGCGCTCATCATCGGCTTCGTCGCCTGGGGCACGATCGGCAAGATCGCGCGCGCCCAGACCCTGACCCTCAAGGAACTCGACTACGTGGCCGCCGCCCGGCTCAGCGGCTGGGGCACCCTGCGGATCGCCCGCCGGGAACTGCTGCCCGGTCTCGCCGCGCCCGTCATCACCTACGCGGCCCTCATGGTGCCCGCGAACATCTCCATCGAGGCGTCCCTGTCCTTCCTCGGCGTCGGCGTCAAGCCGCCCACCCCGTCCTGGGGACAGATGCTCACCTCGGCCGACGTCTGGTACCAGGCGGCCCCGCAGTACCTGCTGCTGCCCGCGGCCGCGCTGTTCGTCACCGTCCTCGCGCTCACCGTCCTCGGCGACGGCGTCCGCACCGCCCTCGACCCGCGCGCGGCCTCCCGACTGCGTATCGGCACGGGCCGCAGACAGGAGTCCAAGGCCACCAAGCCCGAGGCCACCAAGCCCGAGGCCACCAAGCCCGAGGCCACCAAGCCCGAGGCCGCCAAGGAGGGCACCGCATGAGCGGCTTCACCGCATTCGCCCTGCGCCGGGCCGTGAGCGCCGTACTCACCCTGCTCGCCCTCTCGGTGATCATCTACGTCGTCTTCTACGCCACCCCCGGCAACGTCGCCCAGATCACCTGCGGCCCGCGCTGCTCGCCCGAACAGGTGCACCAGGTCGCCCAGCAACTCCGGCTCGACGACCCGCTGTACCTGCGCTACTGGCACTTCCTCCAGGGCATCGTCGCGGGCCACGACTACTCCACCGGGACCTCCGTCGAGCACTGCCCGGCGCCGTGCCTCGGGCTGTCGTACCAAAGTGACCAGCAGGTCACCCGGATCATCCTGAACAAGCTGCCCGTCAGCCTGTCGCTGGTGGTCGGCGCGATGGTCCTCTGGCTGCTGCTGGGCGTCGGCACCGGCGTACTCTCCGCCTGGCGGCGCGGCCGGTTCACCGAGCGCGCGCTGACCGGCATCACCCTCGCCGGCGTCGCCACGCCCGTGTTCGTCATCGGCCTCGTCCTGATGATCGTGGTCTGCGGGCAACTGGAACTCCTGCCCTTCCCCGAGTACGTCTCCTTCTCCGACGACCCCGAACAGTGGATGTGGGGCCTGCTGCTGCCCTGGGTCACGCTCGCCCTCGGCGAGGCGGCCTACTTCGCGCGGCTGACCCGGGCGTCGATGCTGGAGACGCTCGCCGAGGACCACATCCGCACCTTCCGGGCCTACGGCGTCGGCGAGCGGTCGATCGTCGGCCGGCACGCCCTGCGCGGGGCCCTGGCCCCGATCATCGCCCTGAACGCCAACGACTTCGGCAGCGCGATGGGCGGGGCCGTCCTCGTCGAGTCGCTGTTCGGCCTGCCCGGCATCGGCCAGGAACTGGTCCACGCCGTCACCGTCGTCGACCTCCCGGTCGTCGTCGGCATGGTCCTGGTCATCGGCTTCTTCGTGGTGCTCGCCAACGCCGTCGCGGACGTCCTGTACGCGGTGGCCGACCGACGGGTGGTGCTCGCATGAGCCTTGTCCATGTCACGGACCTGACCGTCGAGTTCGGCGACCTGCGCGCCGTCGACGGCCTCTCCTTCCGCCTGGAGGAGGGCGCGGCCCTCGCCCTGGTCGGCGAGTCCGGTTCCGGTAAGTCCACCGTCGCCTCGGCGCTGCTCGGGCTGCACCGCGGCACGGGGGCGCGTGTGGGCGGTTCGGTCGAGGTCGCGGGAGTGGACGTACAGCGGGCGTCGGACGACGAACTGCGGCGGCTGCGGGGCGCGAAGGCCGCGATGGTCTTCCAGGACCCGCTGTCGTCCCTGGACCCCTACTACGCGATCGGCGACCAGATCGCCGAGGTGTACCGCGTGCACACGCGCGTGTCGCGACGAACGGCACGCGCGCGTGCGGTGGAGGTGCTGGACCGGGTCGGCATTCCGGACGCCGTACGGCGATCCCGGTCCCGTCCGCACGAGTTCAGCGGCGGCATGCGCCAGCGCGCCCTCATCGCGATGGCACTGGCCTGCGAACCCCGCCTGCTGATCGCCGACGAGCCGACGACCGCGCTCGACGTGACCGTCCAGGCCCAGATCCTCGACCTGCTGCACACGCTGCGCGAGGAGACCGGCATGGGCCTGCTGCTCGTCACGCACGACGTGGGCGTCGCCGCGGGCAGCGTCGACGACGTACTGGTCATGCGACATGGTCGCGCGGTCGAGCAGGGGCCGGTCGCCGCGGTGCTCGGGGCGCCGGGAGAGGCGTACACCCGCGAACTGCTCGCCGCGGTACCGCGCGTGGACGCCGCGCGGGCACCTTCCGGGCCGTCCGGCGAGGTGGTCCTCGAAGCGAAGGGCCTGCGGCGCGAGTTCGGCCGCGGCAGGAAGGCCTTCGCGGCCGTCGACGACGTCTCGCTGACCGTCCGCCGGGGCGAGACCCTCGGCGTCGTCGGCGAGAGCGGCAGCGGCAAGACCACCCTGGGACGGATGCTGGTCGGCCTCCTGGAGCCGACGGCGGGGGAGGTCCGCCACGACGGCCACGCGCGCGTGGGCGTGAACCCGGCCGTGCAGATGGTCTTCCAGGACCCCGTCTCCTCCCTCAACCCCCGCCGCAGCGTGGGCGAGTCCATCGCCGACCCCATCCGCGCGCGGGGCGAGAGGGACGAGCAGCGGATCAGGGGGCGCGTGAAGGAACTCCTGGAGCGCGTGGGGCTCGAAAGGGCGCACTACGACCGCTACCCGCACGAGTTCAGCGGCGGCCAGCGCCAGCGCGTGGGCATCGCCCGGGCGCTCGCGGCCGACCCGCGCGTCATCGTCTGCGACGAGCCGGTCTCCGCCCTCGATGTCACCACCCAGGCCCAGGTGGTGGCCCTGCTCGGCGAGTTGCAGCGGGAGCTCGGACTCGCGCTGGTCTTCGTCGCGCACGACCTCGCCGTCGTACGCCAGGTCAGCGACCGCGTCGCCGTGATGCGGCGCGGCCGGATCGTCGAACAGGGCCCGGCCGACGAGGTCTACGACAGCCCGCGGGACCCGTACACCCAGCAACTCCTGGCCGCCGTGCCGGCGCTCGATCCGCGGATAGCGGCCCGGCGCAGGGCGGAGCGCCGGGAAGTGGCCGTGACCTGACGTTCCGTGTCCGGGTGATCTCTTAGCGCGACCGAACGCGACCCGCACCAGAAAGTTACGACCGTTCACCCCTTCTGGTGGCGCGATGGACAACCGTCCGTCGCGCCACCGCCTTGTCCGCATACCTTCGTCCCGCTGCGAGCCGCCGGGCCAACGGCGGCTCCTCATACGGGAGATCGGGGGTGCACTCGTGCGCATAGGACTGCTTACGGAGGGTGGCTATCCGTATGTGAGCGGTGACGCCAGACTCTGGTGCGACCGGCTCGTGCGCGGGCTCGAGCAGCACGAGTTCGACATCTACGCGCTCAGCCGCAGCGAGCACCAGGAGGACGAGGGCTGGGTCCAGCTGCCACCGCAGGTCGGCAGGGTCATCACGGCCCCGCTGTGGACCGCGGAGGACGACGGCGTGGTGTACGGGCGGCGCGCGCGCCGTCGGTTCGCCGAGTCGTACGGCGAGTTGGCGGCGGCACTGTGCGAAGGGGGGGTCGGCGACACCTCGGGGGAGTCGTCGGCCACGGAGGCGGACCGTTTCGCCAACGCCCTGTACGGACTCGCCGAACTCGCCCGCGACGAGGGCGGGCTGGTGGGAGCGCTCCGCTCCGAGACCGCCGTACGTGCCCTGGAGCGCGCCTGTCGTGCGCCCGGCGCCCGGCAGACAGCGCGCGTGGCGCGGGTACCGGAGCTGCTCGCCGTGGCCGGACACCTGGAGCGCGCCCTGCGCCCCCTGTCGCTCGACTGGTATGAGGACGACGGCCTCGGCGCGGTCGACCTGTGCCACGCGGCCTCCGGCGGCCCGGCCGCCCTGCCCGGCCTCCTGGCGCACCACTTCTGCGGTGTGCCGCTGCTGGTCACGGAGTACGGCGTCCGACTGCGCACGCACTACCTGGCCGGCACCGAGTCCCCGCCCGCCGTACGGAGCCTGCTCACCGCCTTCCACGGCCGGCTCGCCATCGAGACCTACCGGCGGGCGGCGGTCGTCACGCCCGGCAACACCCACGCCCGCCGCTGGCAGGAGCGCTGCGGCGCCGACCGCGCCAAGCTGCGCACGGTCTACCCGGGCATGGACGCCACCCGCTTCACGGAGGTGGGCGAGTCCGCGGAGTGCGTGGACCCGGACATGCTGGTCTGGGTCGGCCGGGTCGAACCCGCCAAGGATCTGATCTCCCTGCTCCACGCCTTCGCGGAGGTCCGCAAGGAGGAGCCCAAGACCCGGCTGAGAATCGTCGGCGCGCCCACCGGCCCCGAGGGCGCGGCCTATCTCGGGCACTGCAAGGCGCTGGCCGCGCAGCTCTTCCCCGACGAGGCGGAGGGGCTGCACGCCGTGGGCGACAACCCCGTCCGCTTCGAGGAGATCGGCGGGCCCGAGGTGCCGACGCTCGCCGACGCGTACGCCTCGGGCGCGGTCACCGTCCTGTCCAGCGTCGTCGAGGGCTTCCCGATCACCCTCGTCGAGGCCATGTTCTGCGGCCGGGCCACCGTGTCCACCGACGTCGGAGCGGTTGTGGAGGTCATCGGGGGCACGGGTCTCGTCGTCCCGCCCCGCAATCCGAAGGCGCTCGCGGAGGCGTGCGTCACGCTGCTGCGCGACCCCGAGCGCCGTGAGCGCCTGGGCGCCGCCGCACGCGCCCGGGCGCTCGAACTGTTCACCGTGGAACAGAACATCACGGCATTTCACGGCATTTACCTGGAGATCGTCTCGCACACGCCGGTCCGCCGGGTCGTCCTGGACAACGCCGGTGAGCCCCTGCCCTTCGCCGCCCCAGCCGAAGCCCACGTACCCGGCCGCTGGACCGAGCACAGCACCCGTGTCGTGGCCCGGGGCGGTCCCGGCTGGGCCGCGGGGCCACCGGTCCACGCGACGCCTCCCTTCGCCGCCCCGGAAGGAGCGACCGGATGAGCGACGTGGGACTCGACCGCCCCGGCACCCCTGGCAGCCCGGGCGCGTGGGACACCGAGTCGGAGGAGTGGCTGACGGAAACGTCGACAGGGTCGGCGCCGGGCGGTGTGGAGGACTCCGGAGCGTCCGAGGGGTCGGGGGCGTCCGAGGGCCTGGGGAAGTCCGAGGTGGCCGGCGGGTCTGAGACGTCCGGCGAATCCGAGGTGGCCGGCAAGCCTGAGGTGTCCGGCGGGTCCGGCGACTCCGAAGGGGCCGGCGGGTCTGAGACGTCCGGCGAATCCGAGGTGGCCGACAACTCCGAGGTGTCCGAAGCGGCTGAGCCGGAAGACTCCGACCCGCCCACGGTCGACGCCTCCGGGGAAGCAGACCTGTACACCCCCTCGGCGCCCACCCCGCGCGCCCCCGAGATCTCCACCGGCCTCAAGCCCACCACCCCCGGCCCCGCCCGTCGTTCCGCCGCCGACCCGGTGAAGGCCCTGATGCACCGTCACCGCGAGCTGTGCGCACGGGCCGTCGACCCCCTGGAGATCGCGGCCGGCCTGGAGGCCCACGGCGTCACCGACCGCACCGCCGTCCGCTTCCGGCACCGGGACGTCTTCTCCCTCGCCGAGGAGATGTACGCCCGTGTCCCGAGGGACGGTGAGACGACCCCGCCGCCCACGGTGGAGCAGCCCTCCGGGCCCCGCGCCGACTGGGCCCTGCTCACCCTCCTCCCCGGCACCTTCTGCGTGGCCACGGTGACCGGCATCCACCTCACCGACGGCCAGTCCCGGCTGGTCGCCGCCCTGGTGGGCTTCCTGGCCGTGTCCCTGGCCGTGCGCGCTGCCCTGTCCCGCGGCCCCCTCGCCGCACCCGACCGAGCACCCGCCGCCGGCACCTCCACCTGGACGTACTGGCTCCTCGCCTACGCCACCCTCGGCGACGGCCTCCTCGCCGCGGCCGTGACCGGTGGCCCCGACGCCCTGCCCGCCGGCGCCGCCGACGCTGCTTGGCCCACGACCACGGCCCCCCTCCTCGCCCTCACCCTGTCCTGCGTCCCGGCGGCCTGGTCCGCCCACCTCTTCGCGGCCCGCGCCCGCCGCAAACTGGCCGTCAGCCGCGGACTGGAGGACTTCGCGGCCTCCGTACGCCCCCTGCTGCTGGGCACGTTCGCCCTGTACCTGTGTGCCCTGACGGCTCTGTCGGCCCTGTCCTCCGCCGCCGTGGCCGAACCAGCCGTCCTCCCACAGGTCATCGCTCTGGGCGCTCTCCTCTTCCTCGCCCGCCTCCTCACCGTCCACGGTTTCACCCACGCCCCCGGGGTGGTCCTCACCGCCGCGGCCACGGCCCAGGCGACCGCCCTCGCGGCGGCTTTCGCCTCCCGTCTGCCGGGCTGCGGCTTCCTGGCCGCACCGGTGGACGCCCTGGTGGACCTCTGGGGCCCGGGCGGCATCCAGACCCTCTCCTGTGGGCTCGGCGCCCTGGCCCTGTTGATCCACGGGGCCCGCAAGCTGACGAGGGCGTCGGCCCACGCCCAGGCGGAGGCCCCGTGCTGACCCGCCCCCGAGCCACCCACCCGCCGTAGGCGCGGGCCTCCCACCCGCCATGGGCGAGAGCAGCCCCCGCCGTGGGCGCGGCCTTCCACCCGCGGTGGGAGAACCGCCCGCCGACCCGCACACACCGCCGCAGGCATCCGCTACGGCCCTCCGCCGCCGGCAACCGCTCCGGCCCCGCCGCAGCAACCCTCCGGCCCCGCCGGAGGCAACCGCAAGCCCCTCCCGAAGGAGAACCCGCAATGACCACCTCCCGACCCCCCAAGGCCCCGGGAGCAGCCCGATGAGAGTCCTGCTGATCGGAGCCAACGGCTACCTCGGCCGCTTCGTCGCCGACCGTCTGCTCGCCGACCCGGCCGTCCAGCTCACCGCCCTCGGCCGCGGTGACGACGCCGACGTCCGCTTCGACCTCGCGTCCGGCAGCCCAGGCGCCCTCACCCGCTTCCTCGACGCGGTCCACCCGGGCGTCGTCGTCAACTGCGCCGGCGCCACCCGCGGCGGTGCCCGCGAACTCACCCGCCACAACACGGTCGCCGTCGCCACCGTCTGCGAGGCCCTGCGCCGCAGCGGCTGCGGGGCCCGTCTGGTGCAGATCGGCTGCGGGGCCGAGTACGGGCCCAGCCAGCCCGGCTCCTCCACGGCCGAGGACGCCGTCCCCCGCCCCGGCGGCCCGTACGGCGTCAGCAAACTCGCCGCCACCGAACTGGTCCTCGGCTCCGGCCTGGACGCCGTCGTCCTGCGCGTCTTCTCACCGGCCGGCCCCGGCACCCCCGCGGGCTCACCGCTCGGCCGTCTCGCCGAGGCCATGCGCCGCGCCATGCAGTCCGGCGACGGCGAACTCAAGCTCGGCGGACTCGGCGCCCAACGCGACTTCGTCGACGTCCGCGATGTGGCCCGCGCCGTCCACGCGGCCTCGCTCTCCGCCGCACAGGGCGTCATCAACATCGGCTCGGGCCGAGCCGTCCGCCTTCGCGACGCCGCCGCCGTCCTGGCCCGGGTCGCCGGATACGGCGGCGCCCTCCACGAACTCGACGGCCCTCCCGGCCCGCTGAGGGCGACCATCGGCCACCCCCGCTCGGACCCCGACCACGCGGCACCCGTCGCGTACCCGTACCCGGACGGCTGCGGCAGCTGGCAGCAGGCCGATGTGCGCACCGCGCGCGACCGGCTCGGCTGGCGCCCCCGCATCAACCTCGAAGAGTCCCTCGCCGACATCTGGATGGAGGCGGCATGCCGCATCTGACCAGCACGAAGACAAGCACGTCGAGCACCGAGCTGCGCACCGGCCTCGGCGTCCCCGGCTTCGCCCACCCCCTGGTCGCCCCCGCCGAATGGGCCGAACTGGCCCGCCCCGGCACCCCCGTGCACTGGGCCGTCCTCGACGTCGCCGCGGGCCCGGGTGCCCGCCCCGACCCGCACTGCCTCGAGGCGGCGGGCCGGCTGCGCAACGCGGGCGTCCGCGTCCTCGGCCACCTCGACAGCGCCCACGGGACCCGCACCTACGGCGAGACGGTCTCCGAGGCCCAGCGCTACATCGACTGGTACCAGGTCGACGGCTTCCTCCTGGACCGCTGTCCGACCGAACGCACCGCGCTCCCCGAGGTCCGCCGCAGCGTCACCACGCTCCGCGCGGTCCGTGACGATGCCCACATCGTCCTCGGCCACGGCACCCATCCCCACCCCGGTTACGCCGAGAACGCCGACCAGTTGGTCACCTTCTCCGGTTCCTGGAGCGACTACCGCTGGTCGCAGGTGGCCGAGTGGACCGCCGACTACCCGCCCGACCGCTTCTGCCACCTCGTCCACGGGGTGCCCGGTCCGCACCTGGAGGAGGCGCTGCGGATCGCCCGCTGGCAGGGCGCCGCCACGATCTGGTTCACCGACCGCACGGACCACGGCGGCCGTGTCGACCCCTGGGAGACCATGCCCGGCTACTGGGACGAGATCGTCTCGCGGATCGGAACGGGTGTCTCGGAATGAAGAAGGCCGTGGCAGTGTTACGGGGAGAACAACTGTAGTGATTGACCGACCAACGGAGTCCCCGTGTCGCTGCCACCCCTGGTCGAGCCCGCTGCCGAGCTCACCGTAGACGAGGTCCGCAGGTACTCCCGCCACCTGATCATCCCTGATGTCGGGATGGACGGGCAGAAGCGGCTGAAGAACGCCAAGGTGCTCTGTGTCGGCGCCGGCGGCCTGGGCTCGCCGGCGCTGATGTACCTGGCCGCGGCGGGCGTCGGCACGCTCGGCATCGTGGAGTTCGACGAGGTCGACGAGTCGAACCTGCAGCGCCAGATCATCCACAGCCAGGCCGACATCGGCCGCTCCAAGGCCGCGTCCGCCCGCGACTCCGTCCTCGGCATCAACCCGTACGTGAACGTGGTCCTTCACGAGGAGCGGCTCGAGGCCGACAACGTGATGGACATCTTCAGCCAGTACGACCTGATCGTCGACGGCACCGACAACTTCGCGACCCGCTACCTGGTCAACGACGCGTGCGTGCTGCTGAACAAGCCGTACGTCTGGGGCTCGATCTACCGCTTCGACGGCCAGGCCTCCGTCTTCTGGTCCGAGCACGGTCCCTGCTACCGCTGCCTCTACCCGGAGCCCCCGCCCCCCGGCATGGTCCCCTCCTGCGCCGAGGGCGGCGTGCTGGGCGTGCTGTGCGCGTCCATCGGCTCCATCCAGGTCAACGAGGCCATCAAGCTCCTCGCGGGCATCGGCGAGCCCCTTGTCGGCCGTCTGATGATCTACGACGCCCTGGAGATGCAGTACCGCCAGGTCAAGGTCCGCAAGGACCCGAACTGCGCGGTCTGCGGCGAGAACCCGACCGTCACCGAGCTCATCGACTACGAGGCCTTCTGCGGCGTCGTCTCCGAGGAGGCCCAGGAGGCGGCCGCCGGCTCGACGATCACTCCCAAGCAGCTCAAGGAGTGGATCGACGACGGCGAGAACATCGAGATCATCGACGTCCGCGAGATCAACGAGTACGAGATCGTCTCCATCCCGGGCGCCAAGCTGATCCCCAAGAACGAGTTCCTCATGGGCACCGCCCTGGAGGGCCTCCCGCAGGACAAGAAGATCGTCCTGCACTGCAAGACGGGTGTCCGCAGTGCGGAAGTCCTCGCGGTCCTGAAGTCCGCGGGCTTCTCCGACGCCGTCCACGTCGGCGGCGGCGTGATCGGCTGGGTCCACCAGATCGAGCCGCACAAGCCGGTCTACTAGGCCCACGGCTTCCCGGGAGGGGCTCGGCACCACGGGTGCCGGGCCCCTTTCCGCTACCCGCGCAGGGCGCAGACCTTGCCGTCCGTCGGCACCGTGCCCTTCAGCAGATACGCGTTCACCGTGGAGTCCACACAGTCGCTCCCGTTCCCGTACGCCCCGTGTCCCTCGCCCTTCCAGGTGAGCTCCACACCCACCCCCCGGCCCAACTCGTCCGCCATCCTCCGGGCACCTTCGTACGGCGTCGCCGGGTCGCCCGTGTTGCCGATCACCAGGACCGGCGCCGCACCGGGGGCGCTCACCTCCGCGTTCTCGTACTGCCCGGGCACCGGCCAGTCGTGGCACCAGCCGGCCGCGTCCCAACCTAGGAAGGGGCCGAACACGGGGGAGATCCTCTCGAACTCGGGCAGCAGCTTCTTCGCCTGCGTGAGGGTGGGCCGCTGCTTGTCGTCCAAGCACGATATGACCCGTTGGGCCTGCGGGAGCAGGCCGTAGCGACCTGAGGAGTCCCGTTCGTTGTAGCCGTCGGCGAGCGCCAGCAGTTCGGAGCCGTCCCCCTGCTCGGCGGTGTCGAGCGCGCTGGTCAGCGAGGGCCAGCTGTCCTGGCGGTACAACGGCCAGACGATGCCGGTGAACGCGAGGACCTGGGTCAGCTTCCGCCCGGAATAGGTGTCCAACGGGCGCGCGTCGATCCGATCCACCAGATCCGCGATCTTCCGGGTGCCCCGCGCGGGGTCCTGACCGGTGGATGTGAGGTAGTTGTCGAGCGCGCGCTGGAAGCCCCGGGCCTGGTTCTCACGGTGGGCCACCAGGTCGGCGCTCGGGTCGACGACCGCGTCGAGCACCAGCCGCCCCACGTTCTCCGGGAACAGGTGGGCGTAGACGCCGCCGATCTCGGTGCCGTACGAGATACCGAAGTAGTGCAGCTCGCTGTCGCCGAGGACCTGGCGCATCAGGTCCATGTCCCGCGCGGTGTCGGTGGTCGAGACGTGTGCCAGCAGGTCGCCCGCGTCCTTCTCGCAGCCCCGGGCGAAGTCTGTCGCGTCCCGGAGGTACGCCCGCTCCTCGGCCGGGGTGTCAGGAGTGGGGTCCACCGCCTCGGCCGCCTGCGTCTCCTTGTCACTGCGACAGCGGACGCCTTCGCTGGCACCGACCCCGCGCGGGTCCCAGCTCACCAGGTCGTACCGCTCGCGCAACAGGGGGACGGTGGCGGCGTACCCGGGCAGTCCGGTGACGCCCGAAGCGCCGGGGCCGCCGAAGTTGAACAGGAGCGAGCCGATGCGCTCGCCGCCGCGCGCCTTGGAGCGGATCAGCGCGAGGTCGATCGTCTCGCCTCCCGGCCTCGACCAGTCGAGCGGCACCTTCAGCGTCGCGCACTGCCAGTCCCTGCCGGGCGCGGAGGAGTCCGCGGTGGCCTTGCAGCGCTCCCAGTCGGGCTGCTGCGAGCTCAGCGCGGCGGGCAGCGCCTTCGAGCCGGTCGTGCTGGGCCTCGCGCTGCCCGACCGCTCGTCCGCCGCCCCGCCGCCGGACGAGCCGCCGCTGCACCCGGCCACCAGCAGTGCGGCAGTGGCGGTCCCAGCCGCCCACCGTACGAAACGCCCCATTCCAGTCCCCCTCCCAAGCCGTCCGCGTCGTGCCACGAACGTCGGTCCGGCCATGGTAGGCCGATCACGGGACACCCGCCCGAGCCTGTGGATAACCATCTGACCAGCGGTTTCGTGGAGGCTTAGTCGATCGTGCGCTACGAGCAGACGGTCCCGGCCGCCGGTGCCTTCCCGGTGAGGAGATAGCCGTTCACCGCGTCCTGGACGCACTTGTTCTTGCTGTCGTACGACCCGTGCCCCTGCCCCTTGTACGTCAGCTCGACGCCGACGCCCTTACCGAGCGCCTGCACCATCTTGCGGGCGCCCTCGTACGGGGTCGCCGGGTCCCCGGTGTTGCCCACGACCAGGATCGGCGCCGAGCCGGCGGCGCTCACGTCGGGATGGTCGGCGGCCCCCGCCACGGCCCAGTCGGTGCAGGTCAGCATCGACCAGGCCATGAAGTCGCCGAACAGCGGTGACGCGGCACGGAACTCGGGCAGCTTCCGCTCGACCTGGGCGGTGGTGTACCGGGGCTTGTCGTCGGCGCAGTTGATGGAGATGTTGGCCGCGGCGAGGTTGCTGTACTCGCCGTTCTCGCTGCGCCCGTTCATCGAGTCGGACAACAGCATGAGGACCCTGCCGTCACCTTCGTACGCCTGCTGCAGGCCCTCGGTCAGGTACTCCCAGAAGTCCTTCGAGTACAGGGCCTGCGCGATGCCGTTGGTCGCGGCGGTCTGGGTCAGCACCCGCTGCCCGATGCCGGGGAGCGGGTTCCGGTCGAGGTCGGCCAGGAGTTTCGCGATGCGGTTCCTGACGTCCTGCGCGGTGTCGCCGACGGGGCAGTCCGTGGGCTGTGACGTGCAGTCCTCGGCGAAGTTGTCGAGCGCGAGCTGGAAGCCCTCGGCCTGTCCGAGCGAACCCTGCTCGCTGTTCTGCGTCGGGTCGACGACCGCGTCGAAGACAGCGCGCCCCACGTGCTTCGGGAACAGGTGGGCGTAGACCCCGCCGAGTTCGGTGCCGTACGAGATGCCGAAGTAGTACAGCTTGCCGTCGCCGAGGACCTGGCGCATCAGGTCCATGTCGCGGGCGGCGTCGGTCGTGCGCACACGCGGCAGCATCTTCTTGGAGTTCTCCTCGCAGGCCGCGTTGAACTCCTTGGTGTTGTCCAGCAGTGTGGCGCGTTCGGCGGCGTCGTCCGGGGTCGCGTCCTGCTCGAAGTACGCGTCGAGCTGGGGGTCGTTCAGGCATTCCACCGGGGCGCTGCGGCCGACCCCGCGCGGGTCGAAGCTCACCAGGTCGTAGCGGGTACGCAGTTTCGCGTAGTCCGAGCCGAAGGCGGGCAGCGTGGTGACGCCTGAACCGCCGGGGCCGCCGAAGTTGAAGACGAGCGAGCCGATGCGCTTGCCCTCGGCGCCACTGGCCTTGGCCCGGATCAGCGCGATGTCGATCCTGTCGCCCTTGGGCTTGGCCCAGTCGAGAGGAGCCTTGAGGGTGGCGCACTGCCACTCGGCACCGCCCGGCAGCGGTGAAGGGGCGTCACCGCCGCCCTCGGCCCGGGAGGGAGCCGGGCAGTCCTTCCAGTTCAGCTTCTGGGCCGACAGGTCCTCGTCCTGGTCACCGCCGCAGCCTGCCAGCGTGGCGGCCAGCAGAAGGGCGGTGGCGGCCAGGGCGGCGGCGCGCAGTCGAGGGGGATTCGGCATGAATCCATCCTGCGCTCGCGCGCGGGAGGACGCTCGGGGCGCGAGCCGTAAGAGGTACCTGTCGCGGCAAGGGCCGTGCGGGCTACAGGGCGCCCTTCCGGGACAGCTGGTTGAAGGCCAGCCAGCCCGGCAGCACCGGCAGCCACAGAGTCAGCAGACGGAACAGCAGGACGGCCGGTGCGGCGACCTCCTTGGGGAGCCCCACGGCGATCAGGCCGACCGTCAAGGTGGCCTCCACGGCGCCCACACCGCCCGGTGTCGGGGCCGCGGACCCGAGCGCGTTGCCGGCGAGGAAGACGACGGCGACGCTGGCGATGCTGAGTGAGGCGCCCTCGCTGCCGAATGCGCGGATGGAGGCGTCCAGGCACATCACGAAGCAGGCCGTCAGCAGCAGCATGCCGCCGATGCCGGTGATCAGCTTCTGCGGCCGCTGGAGCACGTCCAGCATGCGCGGCACGACACCCGCGAACAACGACCTCACGCGCGTGACGACGAATTTCCTGAGGAACGGCACCGAGGTGACCACGAGGACGAGCACCGCCACCGTCAGCAGACCCGCGATGACGGTTCGCGAAGGCGACAGCGACGGCGTCTTCTCGGTACCGGTCAGGTAACCGAAGGACAGCAGCATCAGGATGTGGCAGCCGAGCCCGAACAACTGCGAGGCGCCGACACTCGCCACCGCGAGCCCCGGGCGCACCCCCTGGCGTTGCAGGAAGCGCGTGTTGAGCGCCACACCGCCGACCGCGGCCGGTGCGACGATCTTCACGAACGAACCGGCGACCTGGGCCGCCACCGTCCGCAGGAACCCCACCCGCTCGGGCACGAAGCCCAGCAGTGCCATGGCCGCGGCGAAGTAACTGCACGCAGAGAACAGCACGGCGGCGGCGACCCAGCCCCACTCGGCGTTCTCGATGAGCGGCCCCAACTCGATGTGGGTGAGCTGCGTCAGCAGGAAGTACGCGCCGATGGCACCCGCGATGAAGCTGATCAGCGTGCGCGGCTTCACCCGCTCCAGGCGAGCCGGTTCGACCGGCGCCTGCGGCCTGATCAGCAGCACCTGATGGCGGATCTGCGTCAGCAGGTCCTCTTCGCGTGACTCCTCGATGGCCTCGTCGATGGCCCGCTTCTCCGCCCGGGCCTCCGCCTTCACGGCCTTCTTGTCCGGCTTTTCGAGTACGGGCCTGGCGTCCTCCGGCGTCTCCTCCAGACGGGCCTGCTTGGCTTGTTGGGACGCCTCCAGGACGGCCTCGCGCTCGCGCTGGGCCCGCTCCCGGGCCAGTCGGCGCAGCGTGGAGCGCGTGGAGCGCGTCAGCGCGATCGGCTGGAGCATCGGCAGACAGTCGGCCACGGTGTCGGGGCCGAGGATGCTGACCGCCGAGGCCACCGCGCGTTCCGCGCCCGCCAGCAGCCCCAGGGTCGTCACCAGCTGGGCGACGTCCATGCGCAGCAGCAGGGTGCTGGCCGCGATCTCACCGCCGCGCAGATCGGTGAGGATCACCGCGCCGGAACGATCCACCAAGATCGCGTCACCCGCGAGCCTGCGGTGAGCGATGCGCCGCGACTGCAGCGCCTGCACCTGACGCCAGGTGTTGCGCAGCAGTTCGTCGGTGATCTCGTCCTCGGCGAGCGATTCGAGCGTGCGCCCGCCGGTGTGCTCGTAGACGAGCATCACGGCGTCGGGGCCGAGTTCGGAGGTGGCGATCAGCTTCGGCGCGTTGGCACCGGCCGCGATCGCCGCGTAGGCGAGCAGCGCCTCCTGCTCCAGCGCCTGTCTGAGCGACTGGAGGCTGCTGCGGGTGGCGAAGCCGCGCAGGGTGAGGTTGCGCCACACGCGGTAGAAGAAGCCCTGCGCCTGCTGCTCCCGGTCGACCACCGTCACGTCCAGCGGCGGGCCGTCCTCCAGGGTGACGAAGTAGCGCCGGCCGCGGTCGCCGTTCTCCGCGGTCTCCGAGGCCTCCTCGCGGGCCGCGCTGACCGGGTGGAAGCCGACGGTCCGCAGGCCCGCGATCAGCGTCCGCCCGGTGGGCCGGACATTGGGCGAGCCGACCGCGTACAGCGTCCCGTAGGCGACCGTCCAGCCGATCAGCACCGTCAGGATGATCGAGAACGGTGTGGTGTAGCCGGTGACGAGCATCGAGAACGCGTCGAGCATCAGCACGATCCACAGCACCGCCCGCCAGCGCGGCCTGCGGGACATGCCGACGGCCGTCATATAGGCGATGACGGGCGCCAGATAGCCGTGCACGGGGTCGGTGAGGGCGTGGACGTCGCCGGGGGAGGGCTGGGTGAGCGCTTCCTGGATCGAGCCGGGGGCACCCTTGGCGACCCACAGGTCGGTGGCGAGGGTCACACCGTGGGCGAGGACCGCGGCGAGCACACCGTCGGCGATCCGCAGTCCGTCGCGCTTGATCAGGCGTTCGATCGCGAACGCGACCGGGACCAGGAGGATCGCGATGCTGGAGGCGAGACCGGCGATCTTGATGAGCAGGTCGGGCGCCTGCCCGGTGCCTTTGTTGATGTCCTGTTCGAGTCCCGAGGTGGTGCCGTGCGCGAACGCGGCGATCGCGAGCAGCACCACGACGGCCAGCACGCCGACCAGCAGCCGCATCAGATCGGAGGGCCGGTGCACGCGCGCGGGGAGCAGTGGCTCGTCGCTCTCCACCTCGTCGACGTGCACTTCTTCGGCGTCGGCGGTGTCGGGGCGCGACGAAGCGTCAGAGGTGCTCTCGGCGTCCTCCGGGTGCACACCCTGTGGCTTCATCGTCTCTTCTTGATCTCGTATCACCAGTCACCGCCCGCACGATGGTGGCATGCCCCACCGACACAGCGGGGTGTCAGGGTGCACATGCGGGGGCGCACAGTCTGCCGGAAGCGCTGTCCCCGGGCGAGGGATACGCACGGTCGCGAGCCCGTCACATTGTCGGTGGGGTGGTGCAGGATGGGGCGGATGAGCGAGCAGAGCCTTCCTCAGGACGCCCACCCGGAGTACGCGGACGCGCTGCCGGACTACGCCGAGCGGGTCCTCGACGTGGCCGAACGCATTCCGCCCGGGCGCGTCATGACGTACGGCGACGTCGCCGAGTGGCTGGAGGAGGGCGGCCCCCGCCAGGTCGGCCGGGTCATGGCCCTGTACGGCGGATCCGTTCCCTGGTGGCGGGTCGTCCGCGCGGACGGCGTCCTGCTCCCGGGGCACGAACTGCGAGCGCTCGACCGGTACCGCGCCGAGGGCACGCCCCTGAAGGAGGCGAGCAGGGCCGCCGAGGGCCATCTGCCGCGTCTCGACATGAGACGGGCGCGCTGGGACGGCGGCGGCCGTGCGGAGGGTCACACCTGACAGCTTCCGCCATCCGAGGGGCCCGGGACCACACAGAGGCTCGTACGGGGGAAACAGGGCACGTCTGTGGCATGCCGTACGTTCGTGGGGTGAGGGACGTACGGGTCGCGTGGGCCGCATGGGGCGCGTGGGAAGAAGCGGAAGCCCTGCTTCCGCACTCGGCGTCGGCGTAGCGTCGGCTGCGCGCGTCCCCCTCATCCCCCGTCCACCGCCCTCCACGCGCGGCGGGCCGCCCAACAGCACACCCACCAGGACCGGCGAACCACGTGAGCTCCTCTTCCTCCACCAGGCGTCTGTCGCACTCCCAGGTGCGCCAGGGGAACCGTGGCGCTTACCGACTGGTACGTACCCCACCGGCCCGCGTGGATCCCCCTCGTCTGGACGCCGCACAGCGCGCCGTGGTTGAGCACGGAAGCGGCCCTTTGCTCGTTCTCGCAGGTCCCGGCACCGGAAAGACCACCACGCTCGTCGAGTCGGTGGCTTCACGAATCGCCCGTGGAGGGGACCCCGCGCGTGTGCTCGTGCTGACGTTCAGCCGCAAGGCGGCCGTCGAACTGCGCGACCGCATGGCCCTGCGCATAGGAGCGGCGCGCGCCCCGCAGGCGACGACCTTCCACTCGTTCTGCTACGCCCTGGTCCGCGCCCACCAGGACAGCGACCTGTTCGTGGAGCCGCTGCGGCTGCTGTCGGGACCCGAGCAGGACGTGACCGTACGTGAACTGCTCGCCGGCCAGCCCGACCTGGAGCGGCTCGGCCTCGCGCACGTGCGCTGGCCCGACGACCTGCGCGCCTGCCTGACCACCCGCGGCTTCGCCGACGAGGTCCGCGCGGTCCTCGCCCGCAGCCGCGAACTGGGCCTCGGCCCCGGCGCCCTGGACGCCTTCGCCCGGCGTACCGGCCGCCCCGACTGGCGGGCCGCGGCCGCCTTCCTCGCCGATTATCTCGACGTCCTCGACCTCCAGGGCGTCCTCGACTACGCCGAACTCGTGCACCGCGCGGTGCTCCTCGCCCGCCGCCCCGAGGTCGCCGAGCGACTCGCCGCCCAGTACGACGCCGTGTTCGTCGACGAGTACCAGGACACCGACCCTGCCCAGGTACGGCTGCTGCACGCCCTGGCCGGGGGCGGCCGCACCCTCGTCGCCTTCGGCGACCCCGACCAGTCGATCTACGCGTTCCGCGGCGCGGACGTCAACGGCATCCTCGACTTCCCGTACACCTTCCCGCGCGCGGACGGCCGGACTGCTCCCGTCGAGGTCCTGCGCACCTCCCGCCGCTCCGGCGCCGGCCTGCTGGCCGCGACCCGCCTGGTGACCCAGCGCATGCCCCTGACCCGGCTGCCGGCGGAGAAGGTCCGCGCCCACCGCGAGCTCGCCGCGGTCCGCGAGGGCGGTCGCGTCGAGGTCTTCACCTACCCGACCCCGGGCACAGAGCTGGACAACATCGCGGACATCCTGCGCAGGGCACACCTGGAGGACGGCGTGCCCTGGGGCGAGATGGCCGTCCTGGTCCGCGCGGGCTCGCGCACGATCCCGACGGTGCGCCGCGCGCTCACCGCGGCCGGCGTCCCTCTGGACATCGACGGCGACGACCTGCCGCTGCGGCACGAACCGGCGGTGGCACCGCTGCTGACGGCCCTCAGGGCGGTGGCTACGGCGGAGGCCGCGGGGAGTGCCGGACGGTCTGAAGACGTACGGCCCGAAGAGGACGCTGCTCCTGAGGAACGGCCGTCGGACGAGGAAGCCGCTTCTGGGCCGCGGCCGTCGGCCGGGGAAGCCTCCGCGGAACCGTCGCCGGTCGAGGAAGCCGCGTCCGCCGAACCGTCGCCGGACGACGAGACCGCTCCCGAGGAGTCGCCCTCGGATTCCGGGGCGCCGCCGACGGAGGCCAGCTGGCTCGACACCGAGACCGCCCTCACCCTCCTCGCCTCCCCCCTCGCCGGTATGGACGCCGCCGACCTGCGCCGCCTCGGCCGTGCCCTGCGGGACGAGGAGCGGGCCGCGGGCAACGCCCTGCCGCCACCCTCCGACGTACTGCTCGCGCGGGCCCTCGCCGAGCCCGAACGTCTGGCCGTTCACGACCCCGCGTACGCGCGCGGAGCCCAGCGGCTCGGCGCGCTGCTCGGCAAGGCGCGTGAGCGGCTCGCGAACGGCGGCAGCGCCGAGGAGGCGCTGTGGGACCTGTGGGAGGGCACGCCCTGGCCCGGGCGCCTGGAGCGGGCCGCCCGGCGCGGCGGCGCCGCGGGGCGCAACGCGGACCGGGACCTCGACGCCGTGTGCGCACTGTTCGCGACCGCCGCGCGCGCGGAGGAGCGCACCGGGGGACGGGGCGCCCTGAACTTCCTGGAGGAGATCGACGCCGAGGACATCGCCGCCGACACCCTCACCCGGCGAGCCGTACGCCCTGACGCCGTCCGCCTGATGACCGCGCACCGCTCCAAGGGCCTGGAGTGGCGGCTGGTGGTCGTCGCGGGCGTCCAGGAGGGCCTGTGGCCGGATCTGCGCCGCCGCGGCTCCCTCCTGGAGGCCGACCGCATCGGCCGTGACGGACTCGCCGAACCGCTCACCCCGGGCGCCCTGCTCGCCGAGGAGCGCCGCCTGTTCTACGTGGCCGCCACACGCGCGCGTGAGCGACTCGTCGTCACGGCGGTGAAGGCACCGGCCGACGACGGCGACCAGCCCTCCCGCTTCCTGACCGAACTCGGCGTCGAACCCAAGGACGTGACCGGACGCCCCCGCCGTCCGCTGTCCGTCGCCGCCCTGGTCGCCGAACTCCGCGCCACCACCGTCGACCCGCGCGTCTCCGACACCCTGAGGGAGGCCGCCACCCGCCGGCTGGCCCGGCTCGCCGCCCTCGCCGACGAGGACGGCCGCCCGCTGGTCCCCTCGGCCCACCCCTACCGCTGGTGGGGCATGTTCGAGCCTACCGAGTCCAAGGTGCCGCTGCGCGACCGCGACCAGCCCGTCGTGCTCTCCGGCAGCGCCCTCGACCAGCTCGCCAACACCTGCGCCCTGCAGTGGTTCCTGGGCCGCGAGGTGAAGGCCGACGCGCCCGCGACGGTCGCCCAGGGCTTCGGCAACGTCGTGCACGTCCTCGCCGACGAGGTCGCCTCCGGGCACACCCCCGCCGACCTCGCCGTCCTCATGGAGCGCCTCGACTCCGTGTGGAACGCGCTCGCCTTCGACGCGCCCTGGAAGTCGGCGCAGGAGAAGGAGCACGCGCGCGTGGCGCTCGAACGCTTCCTTAAGTGGCACGTCATGGACCGCACGGGCCGCACACCGGTGGCCAGCGAGCACGACTTCGACGTCACCCTTGAAGCGGGCGAGGTCGAGGTGCGCATCCGCGGCCAGATGGACCGCGTCGAGGCCGACGCCGAGGGGCGCGCGTACGTCGTCGACTTCAAGACCGGCAAGCAGCCCGTGAGTTCCGCCGAAGTCGAACACCACCCCCAGCTCGCCGTCTACCAGCTCGCCGTCCGCGAGGGCGCCGTCGACGAGGCCTTCGACGGCGTGCGGCCCGAGCCGGGCGGCGCCGAACTCGTCCAACTGCGCCAGGGCGCCCCCAAGCGGGACGGCGGCGAGACCCTGCCCAAGGTCCAGGCACAGGAACCGCTGGAGGGGGAGTGGGTCGGTGACCTGCTCGCCACAGCGGCCGGCAAGGTCCTCGACGAACGGTTCACGCCGAACGCCGGCCAGCACTGCACCCACTGCGCGTTCCGGGCCTCGTGCAGTGTCCGGCCGGAGGGACGGCACGTCGTGGAGTGAGGTGAGCATGCCGGTGTGATCAGTCGCACCAAACGTGCTGACCTGCGCATCCTCCGGCCCGCAGGGCGATTCGTCCTCCGCTGTCAGTGCGCGCCGCTAGCCTCTGCGACATGGCCGCCCGTATCACCGATCCCGATCAGCTCAAGGAGCTCCTCGGCATCCCGTTCACCCCGGAGCAGACGGCCTGCATCACCGCGCCGCCCGCCCCGCAGGTGATCGTGGCCGGTGCCGGCTCGGGCAAGACGACGGTGATGGCGGCCCGCGTGGTCTGGCTGGTCGGCACCGGCCAGGTCGCGCCCGAACAGGTCCTCGGCCTCACCTTCACCAACAAGGCCGCCGGCGAACTCGCCGAGCGTGTCCGCAAAGCACTCGTCAAGGCGGGCGTCACCGACCCCGACGTGATCGACCCGGACAACCCGCCGGGCGAACCCGTGATCTCCACGTACCACGCCTTCGCGGGCCGCCTGCTGACCGACCACGGCCTGCGCATCGGCCTGGAACCGACCTCCAGGCTGCTCGCCGACGCCACCCGCTACCAGCTCGCCGCGCGCGTGCTGCGCGAGGCTCCCGGCCCCTACCCCTCCCTGACCCGCTCCTTCGCCGACCTGGTCAGCGATCTGCTCACCCTCGACGCCGAACTCGCCGAGCACCTGGTCCGTCCCGAGCAGGTGCGGGCCCACGACGCCGAGCTGCTGCTGACCCTTCAGGGCGCCAAGCTCACCAACGACGCCCTGCGCAAGGTCCCCGAGACGGCCGCCGCCCGCCGTGAACTCGCCGAACTGGTCGTCCGCTACCGCGCCGCCAAACGCGAACGCGACCTGTTGGACTTCGGCGACCAGATCGCCCTGTCCGCCCGCCTGGCGGGGATCCCTGAGGTGGGCCGCATCCTGCGCGACGAGTTCAGGGTGGTGCTGCTCGACGAGTACCAGGACACCTCGGTCGCCCAGCGCGTCCTGCTCGCGGGCCTGTTCGGCGAGGGCACCGGCCACCCGGTCACCGCCGTCGGCGACCCCTGCCAGGCCATCTACGGCTGGCGCGGAGCCTCCGTCGCCAACCTCGACGACTTCCCCCAGCACTTCGCCCACCCCGACGGCCGCCCCGCCACCCGCCAGTCGCTCAGCGAGAACCGCCGCAGCGGCGGCCGCCTCCTCGACCTCGCCAACGGCCTCGCCGAACCCCTGCGCGCCATGCACGCGGGCGTGGAAGCCCTCCGCCCGGCCCCCGGCGCCGAGCGCGACGGCGTGGTCCGCTGCGCCCTCCTGACCACCCACGCCGAGGAGATCGACTGGCTCGCGGACTCCATCGCCCATCTCGTACGGACCGGGAAGGCGCCCGGTGAGATCGCCGTCCTGTGCCGCACGGCGACCGACTTCGCCGAGATCCAGAGCGCCCTCGTCGAGCGGGACGTCCCGGTGGAAGTCGTGGGCCTCTCGGGCCTGCTGCACCTGCCCGAGGTCGCCGACCTGGTCGCCGTCTGCGAGGTCCTCCAGGACCCCGGCGCCAACGCCGCCCTGGTCCGCCTGCTGACCGGCCCGCGCTGGCGCATCGGCCCCCGCGACCTCGCCCTCCTCGGCAGGCGCGCCCGGCATCTGGTGTCCCACGCGCGCGTGGACGGCGACGACGACCCGGACCGCCGGCTCGCCGAGGCCGTCGAGGGGGTCGACCCCGCCGAGGTGATATCGCTCGCCGACGCCCTGGAGACCTTCCTGGAGACACCCCTCTACAGCGGCGACGAGGACGACGACGGGCTGCCCTTCTCGCCGGACGCGCGCGTGCGGTTCGCGCGCCTGGCCGCCGAACTGCGCGACCTGCGCCGCTCGCTCGCGGACCCCTTGATGGACGTCCTGCACCGCGTCCTGGCCGTCACCGGCCTGGAGGTCGAACTGTCGGCGTCCCCGCACGCGTTGGCCGCCCGCCGCCGCGAGACCCTGTCCAACTTCCTCGACATCGCCGCCTCGTTCGCGGCCGGGGACAACGAGGCGAGCCTCCTGGCCTTCCTCGGTTTCCTGCGCACCGCCGCCCAGTACGAGAAGGGCCTCGACAACGCCCTGCCCGGCGGCGAGAACACCGTCAAGGTGCTCACCGCGCACAAGTCCAAGGGCCTGGAGTGGGACGTCGTCGCCGTCCCCGGCCTGGTGACAGGGACGTTCCCGAGCACCCAGGGACGCGAGAAGTGGACCGCACAGGGCAAGGTGCTGCCGCACGCGCTGCGCGGCGACACCGACACCCTCCCGGACATCACCTCCTGGGACGCACGGGGCATGAAGGCCTTCCACGAGGCCATGAAGGACCACCAGCACACCGAGGAACTCCGCCTCGGCTACGTCACCTTCACCCGGCCCCGCTCCCTCCTGCTCGGCTCCGGCCACTGGTGGGGGCCCACCCAGAAGAAGCCCCGAGGACCGTCCGACTTCCTGAAGGCCCTGCACGACCACTGCGCGGCCGGCCACGGTGAGATCGAGGCCTGGGCCGACGAGCCCGCCGAGGACGAGGAGAACCCCGCGCTGCACAGCCGGACCGAGGACCAGGTCTGGCCCCTCCCCCTGGACGACAGCGCCCTCGCCCGACGCCGGGCGGCCGCCCGGACGGTCCTGGACCACCTGGAGGACCTCGCCGCCCACACGGACACCCACCCCGCGGCCGTACACGACCCGGACACCCACGACGACCCGGACTGGCCCCCGCCGCCCGACGACGAGCCGCCGTACGGCGAAGAGCCCCCGTACGCCGAAGAGCCGCCCTTCGAGGACGAGATCGTCGGGGCGGACGCCTCCGAGGACGAGGACTGGGACACCTTCACGACGGACCGCCCGGCCGTCCCGCACCAGGCCACCGCCCCGGAGCCCCCCACCACTCGGGCACGCCCCCACCCCGCGGATCGGGAAACCCTCACCCCCGAGGAAGCCCGCGCCATCGCCTCCTGGGACCGCGACCTCGACGCCCTCACCGGCGAACTCCTGCGCGCGCGGGAGGCCGTCACCGACGTACCCCTGCCCGCGTCGCTGACCGCGTCCCAGGTGCTCCGTCTGGCCGCCGACCCCGACGGGCTCGCGCAGGAGCTCGCGCGCCCCATGCCGCGCCCTCCGCAACCCGCCGCACGTCAGGGCACCCGGTTCCACGCCTGGGTCGAGGCCCGCTTCGAAGCCCTGACCCTGCCGATGCTGGAACCGGAGGACCTGCCCGGCAGCGACGCCGAGATCGCCGACGAACGCGACCTGGAAGCCCTCAAGGACGCCTTCGAGCGCACCGAGTACGCCCACCGCACCCCCTACCGCCTGGAGACACCCTTCCAGCTGGCCATCGCGGGCCGCGTGGTCCGGGGCCGCATCGACGCCGTGTACCGGCAGAGCGACGGGGACACCACGACGTACGAGATCGTCGACTGGAAGACCGGCCGCACCCGCACGGCCGACCCCCTCCAGCTCGCCGTGTACCGGCTGGCTTGGGCCGAGCGGCAGGGCGTCCCTGTGGAATCCGTCACGGCGACGTTCCTGTACGTCCGGACCGGAGACGTCGTACGCCCCAGGAACCTGCCGGACCGGGCCGCCCTGGAGCGGCTTCTCACCCAGCAACCGGGAGAGCGGTCGAACGGTCCCGTGACGGCGAACTGTGAGGAACCGCCCACCGAGGATGTCGGTGCGGGCCGATAGGCTCATGACCATGAGCCACCCCGTTGACAGTGTCGTCAGCGCTGTCCGTACGTACATCGAGCAGCACCGCGCCGCCTTCCTCGACGACCTCGCCGAATGGCTGCGCATCCCGTCGGTCTCGGCCCAGCCCGACCACGGACCCGATGTACGCCGCAGCGCCGACTGGCTCGCCGCCAAGCTCAGGGAGACCGGCTTCCCCACGGCCGAGGTCTGGGAGACCCCGGGCGCGCCCGCCGTCTTCGCCGAGTGGCCCGCCGACGACCCCGCGGCGCCCACGGTCCTCGTCTACGGCCACCACGACGTACAGCCCGCCGCCCGCGAGGACGGCTGGGACAGCGACCCCTTCGAGCCGGTCGTCCGCGACAACCGCCTCTACGCGCGCGGGGCGGCCGACGACAAGGGCCAGGTCTTCTTCCACACCCTCGGCGTCCGCGCCCACCTCGCCACCACCGGCCGCTCCGCCCCGGCGGTGAACCTGAAGCTGCTCGTCGAGGGGGAGGAGGAGTCCGGCTCCCCGCACTTCCGCGCCCTCGTGGAGGAGTACGCGCACCGGCTCGCCGCCGACACCGTGATCGTGTCCGACACCGGCATGTGGGCCGAGGACACCCCCACCGTGTGCACCGGCATGCGCGGCCTCGCCGAGTGCGAGATCCGGCTCCACGGTCCCGACCAGGACATCCACTCCGGCTCCTTCGGCGGTGCCGTCCCCAATCCGGCCACGGCCGCCGCCCGCCTGGTCGCCGCCCTGCACGACGAACACGCGCGCGTGGCGGTACCCGGCTTCTACGACGGCATCGTCGAACTGACCGACCGCGAACGCGAACTCTTCGCCGAGCTGCCCTTCGACGAGGAGCAGTGGCTGCGCACCGCCAAGTCGCACGCCACCCACGGAGAGAGCGGCCACACCACCCTGGAGCGCGTCTGGGCCCGCCCCACCGCCGAGGTCAACGGCATCGGCGGCGGCTACCAGGGCCCCGGCAGCAAGACGATCGTCCCGTCCTCCGCCATGGTCAAGCTCTCCTTCCGGCTGGTCGCGGGCCAGGACCCCGGCCACATCGAGAAGGCCGTCCGAGCCTGGGCAGCCGAGCAAGTACCCGCAGGGATCCGTCAGGAGATCACCTTCGCCGCCGCCACGCGCCCGTGCCTGACCCCGCTGGACCACCCGGCCCTGCAGTCCGTCGTACGGGCCATGGGCCGGGCCTTCGGCAAGCCGGTCCGCTTCACCCGCGAAGGCGGCTCGGGTCCCGCCGCGGACCTCCAGGAAGTCCTCGGCGCACCCGTGCTGTTCCTCGGCATCTCCGTCCCCTCCGACGGCTGGCACGCGCCGAACGAGAAGGTCGAGCTCGACCTGCTGCTCAAGGGCGTCGAGACCGCCGCGTACCTGTGGGGTGATCTCGCCGAGCACTGGAGTCATGCGCCCTGACCGTCCCGCGCCGCCCGGACCGGCAGCGTGCGGGGCACACTGAAAGGGCCGCGCACCGCGAAGCCCCGCCGGACCCGGTCGTCCCACGCCGTACGTCCCGCCGAACCGCCCGCCGAAACAATCCGCTGCACCGGGGGAGTTGGAAGCACCCGTGACCACCTGGACCGACCACACCGCTGACCGTCCCGTCTCGCTCACCGCACCCAGCGGCATCGACCGCGCCGCGCACCACCGGCTCGACGAGGCCTGGCTCGCGGCGGCGTGGAGCCACCCCACGACCCGCTGCTTCGTGGTCTCCGGCGGTCAGGTCCTCATCGACGAGACACCCGACGGCCGTACCGAACTCGTCATGACCCCGTCCTTCGAGGCCCCGCTCACCGAGGCGCACCGCTACTTCCTCGGCATCGACGAGGACGGCGTCCGCTACTTCGCCCTCCAGAAGGACTCCCTGCCGGGCCGCATCGACCAGTCCGCGCGTCCCGCCGGCCTGCGCGAGGCGGGCCTGCTGCTGTCCGCGCGCGAGGCGGGCCTGATGGTGCACGCGGTCGGGCTGGAGAACTGGCAGCGCACCCACCGCTTCTGCTCCCGCTGCGGCGAGCGCACCGTCATCGCGGCGGCCGGCCACATCCGCCGCTGCCCCGCCTGCGGCGCCGAGCACTACCCGCGCACCGGACCCGGCCGTGATCATGGCCGTCACCGACGACGAGGACCGCATCCTGCTCGGCCGCCAGGTGCACTGGCCGGAGGGCCGGTTCTCGACGCTGGCCGGGTTCGTCGAGCCCGGCGAGTCCATCGAGCAGTCGGTGCGGCGCGAGGTCTTCGAGGAGGCCGGCATCACCGTCGGGCCGGTCGAGTACGTCGCCAGCCAGCCCTGGCCGTTCCCCTCCAGCCTCATGCTCGGTTTCATGGCCCGCGCCACCTCAACCGACATCAACGTCGACGGCGACGAGATCCACGAAGCCCGCTGGTTCTCCCGCGACGAACTCCAGGCCGCCTTCGAGTCCGGCGAGGTCCTGCCGCCGTACGGCATCTCGATCGCGGCCCGTCTGATCGAACTCTGGTACGGAAAGCCGTTGCCGACGAGGAGCTTCGTCTGACATCACGCACAAAAGGCGGTTCCTGAGCTGCCTCAGGAACCGCCTCCATGACCGGGGTGCTTACGCGCCGACCTTCTGCTTCACCTGCGCCAGCGACGGGTTCGTGAGCGTCGAACCGTCGGCGAACAGCACGGTGGGAACCGTCTGGTTCCCACCGTTCGCCTTCTCCACGAACGCAGCGGACTCCGGGTCCTGCTCGATGTTGATCTCGGTGTACGCGATGCCCTCGCGCTCCAGCTGCTTCTTCAGCCGCTGGCAGTAACCGCACCATGTGGTGCTGTACATCGTCACAGTGCCCTGCATGTCTCGCGCGCTCCTTCGGTGGCTCGGGGAAGAGGTCGTCCGAAGAGGGAACGTATGCGACCGGAGTGCCATTCCCGACCCGGGGTCCCGGTCAGGTGACGCCTGCCGCATTAGTACGACTGCGGCTACCTGCCTGTGGACAACCGGCTCACCAGTCTCCGCCGACCTGGCAGCATGGCCGTGTGACAGCAGCAACGCACTCCACGCTCTTCCCGCGCACACCGGACTCGGCCGACGCGGTGCTCGAAGGGCTCGACCCCGAGCAGCGCGAGGTGGCCACCGCCCTGCACGGGCCGGTGTGCGTGCTGGCGGGCGCCGGCACCGGCAAGACCCGGGCGATCACCCACCGCATCGCCTACGGGGTGCGTGCCGGGATCCTCCAGCCCTCCAGCGTGCTCGCCGTCACCTTCACCAACCGCGCCGCCGGCGAGATGCGCGGACGGCTGCGCCAGCTCGGCGCCTCGGGCGTCCAGGCGCGTACGTTCCACTCGGCGGCCCTGCGTCAGCTCCAGTACTTCTGGCCGAAAGCCGTCGGCGGATCCATGCCCCGGCTCGTCGACCGCAAGATCCAGCTCGTCGCCGACGCGGCCGCCGCCTGCCGCATCCGC
Organism: Streptomyces sp. SLBN-8D4; assembly: GCF_049739545.1. NCBI lineage: Bacteria > Bacillati > Actinomycetota > Actinomycetes > Kitasatosporales > Streptomycetaceae > Streptomyces > Streptomyces sp. SLBN-8D4. The sequence continues at coordinate 3,473,692 of NZ_JBMGQC010000001.1, read as the reverse complement.
CTCGACCGGGGCGAGCTGAGGGACGTCACCGGCGAGATCGAGTGGTCCAAGGTCACCCAGACCGTGCCCTCCGAATACGCCCTCGCAGCCGCGAAGGCCGGCCGTGAGACCCCGCGCGCCTCGGCCGAGATCGCCCAGCTCTACTCCGCCTACGAGGACCTCAAGCGCGACCGCGCCGTCATCGACTTCGAGGACGTCCTGCTGTTGACCGTCGCCATCCTCCAGGACCGGCACGACATCGCCGAACAGGTCCGTTCCCAGTACCAGCACTTCGTCGTCGACGAGTACCAGGACGTCAGCCCCCTGCAGCAGCGCCTGCTGGAGCTGTGGCTCGGGCGGCGCGACAACCTGTGCGTCGTGGGCGACGCCAGCCAGACGATCTACTCCTTCACCGGCGCAACTCCCGACCACCTGCTCGACTTCCGCACCCGCCACCCCGGCGCCACCGTCGTCAAGCTGGTCCGCGACTACCGCTCCACCCCCCAGGTCGTCCATCTCGCCAACGGGCTGCTCGCCCAGGCCCGCGGCCGCGCCGCCGACCACCGGCTGGAACTGATCTCCCAGCGCCGGCCCGGCCCCGAGCCCGTCTACACCGAGTACACCGACGAGCCCGCCGAGGCCGAGGGTGCCGCCCGCCGCATCCGGGAGCTCATGGACGCGGGCGTCCGGGCCAGCGAGATCGCCATCCTGTTCCGCACCAACTCCCAGTCCGAGACCTACGAGCAGGCTCTCGCCGACGCCGGAGTGCCCTACCAACTGCGCGGCGCCGAGCGGTTCTTCGACCGGCCCGAGGTGCGCAGGGCCATCGTCAACCTCCGGGGCGCGGCCCGCTTCGGCGGCAACGACTCACGGCTGGACGACGCCGTCACCCTGCCCTCCCAGGTGCGTGCCGTGCTGTCGGGCGAGGGCTGGACCAGCGAGCCCCCGGCCGGCTCCGGGGCCGTCAGGGAGCGCTGGGAGTCGCTGGCCGCCCTGGTGAACCTCGCACAGGACTTCGCCGCCGCGCGGTCCGACGCCACCTTGAACGACCTCGTGGCCGAACTCGACGAGCGGGCCGGTGCCCAGCACGCCCCGACCGTCGAAGGCGTCACGCTCGCCTCCCTGCACTCGGCCAAGGGCCTGGAGTGGGACGCCGTGTTCCTGGTCGGTGTCGCCGAGGGCATGATGCCGATCACCTACGCGAGGACCGACGAGCAGATCGAGGAGGAGCGACGGCTCCTCTATGTCGGCGTCACCCGCGCCCGCGAGCGCCTCCATGTCTCCTGGTCGCTCTCCCGCTCGCCCGGCGGCCGCCCCAACCGCCGCCCCAGCCGCTTCCTCGACGGGCTGCGACCCGGCTCCAGCGCCCCCACGGGCCGAACCGCCGGCGGCCGTTCCGGAGGGGTCGAGCGCGGCTTCACCAGTCCCGTCGGCGCCGCGCCGAGACGCACCCAGCGCATCCCGGCGCGCTGCCGGGTGTGCGGGCGCACGCTCACCGACGCGGGGGAGCTGAAGCTGATGCGTTGCGAGGACTGCCCCTCCGACATGGACGAGGGGCTCTATGAGCGGTTGCGCGACTGGCGTGCCGTACAGGCGCAGCGCAGCGGTCAGCCGGCCTTCTGCGTCTTCACGGACAAGACGCTGATGGCGATCGCCGAGGCCGTGCCCGACGACGAGCACGAGCTGGCGCGGATCCCGGGCGTCGGCCTGCGCAAGCTCAATCGCTACGGAGCCGATGTGCTGACCATCTGCGCAGGCCAGGACGTTACGGAAGAAGAGGACGAGGACTGATTCCAACTCGTCGGAAAAATAGTTTGCGCATGCCCCAGCAATCCCCATAGGTTCTTAGCCACGGGGACGGAGGCCTTCTCGGAGGCCCCGATTCCGTGTTCTACTTGCATATCCGTCGGACAGCGGCTCGCGCCGCCGTCCCCAGAGACGCCGAGAGGAGGCGATTGAAGTGATCAGCATCAACAGCAGCAAGGCCATCAGCACCGCCAAAATGACCGATCCCTCGGTCGTCTCCACGTGCCTGCTCGGCGTTTCGAACCTGGGCACCGGTCTGTCCGGCATTCCTGCCGTCCGTCCGGCGTCCTCCATGTCTCTCGCGGTCCTTCCCGTCCGTGAGCGCAATGAGCGACCGACCAAGGCACTGGAAGCAGTAGTGGCACAGGCGCACGCCTATGCCTTTGCGGCGGCCGGTGCCGGATTCCGGAAGCAGACGACGCAGCACCACCAGATGTGGGCCTTCCGTGGGCCAGAACCCTGGAGTGATCCAGCCTGATCTCGATCAGGCCGGCGCCTTCAGGGCCGCGGAACCCCATCCGGGATCCGCGGCCCTTCTGTTTTCCCCGAACGGGGAGAGCGGAGCGAAGGGGTCTCGGGACAAGAAAAGAACCCGGTACCAAGCGACTACCGGTCCCACAGGGCCGGACCGAACAGACGAGGAAGACGAACCGTGCAACTCGAAGCGCACGCCCCGTCAGTACCGCCTTCCGAAACGATCCCCCCGCCCGGCCTCACGGAGGACTCCACCTTGATCCCGCTCACCGCGCTCACCGCGCTCGACGACGCCATCGAGAACCTCGGCGTACCCGTCCCCTGCCGTTCCTACGACCCGGAGGTCTTCTTCGCCGAGTCGCCGGCCGACGTCGAGTACGCCAAGTCCCTCTGCCGCACCTGCCCGCTGATGGAGGCCTGCCTCGCCGGCGCCAAGGAGCGGCGTGAGCCCTGGGGCGTCTGGGGTGGAGAGCTGTTCGTCCAGGGTGTCGTCGTCGCCCGGAAGCGGCCGCGTGGCCGCCCGCGCAAGAACCCGGTCACGGCATGAACATCGCAGGAACGATCGACCGCCCCCTCACGAACGACCCCACGAAGCAGGCCCCGATGAAGCCGTCCACCAGCGAGCCCGCCGGCTCCGCGATCCCAGACTTCACCACCACCGACGCGAACGACTCGCGTCAGAACAGGACCCGAGAGATGCAACTCATCCCAGAAGCCCTGGCTCGCGCGCATATGCGCGACCGGCTGCAGGAGGCCGAGCAGGAACGCCAGGCGAACCACGTGGCGACCGCCCGCCGGATGCAGCGCCGGGCCGAGCGCGCCTCCCTGCGTGCTCGCCGCGCGCTCGCCATGGCCGTCATGCAGTAACGCGAACCCGGTAGTTCCCCGCGGGGGCCGAACCGTCCGAACGGACCGGCCCCCGCGGTGCGTTGCGCGCGCCGAACCGTCGGATCCGGCGTTATCGTCGGCGGGTGACGAGTCTTCCCGGTGACGACGGCGACGCCGAGGCGGAGCCCCTCGTGTGCGCCCGCTGCGGCACGCGGGCCGAGGGCCCACAGCCCACCTGGGCCTGCTCCCTGGAGAACGGCGTCCGCCAGTACTTCTGCGACACCTGTTCCCGGGAGAACCTCAGGTCCATCGAGGGACGGCTCGACTCGGCCTGGTGGTAGGCCGACCCGCCTCAGGCCTCCGCGGCCGTCTCCTGCTCGTCCTCGTCCACCTCCGGCACGAACCCCGGCAGCCACTCCTCCAGTTCCTCGCGCAGTCGCACCGTCGCACCCAGTTGGCACAGGACGCCGATGGTGCTGAGGGTGACCCGGTGTATCAGGAGGTAGGCCGGGGGCAGGTTGAGCTGTTTGCCCAGTTGGTGGGCGGGGGAGCGGGGATCGGCGATCCGGCCGGCCTGGCTGCGCATCCAGCCCCGGCTGAAGGTGAACTCGTCGACCTCGGCCGGTTCGATGATCGGCAGGAGGTAGTCGAGGACGGCGTCCGGGTCCAGCTCTATGGACTCCTTGACGAAGCCCTCCGCGCAGAGCAGTTCGTAGACGGCCTCCGCCTCACCGTCCAGCGTCATGCGCAGACAGGTGCCGATGGTTTCCGGCAGACCGCCCGGGAGCCGGTCGACCGTGCCGAAGTCCAGGACGCCCAGGCGCCAGCCCTCCTCGCCGTCAGGACCGCCGGGCAGGAGCCGGAAGTTGCCCGGGTGCGGGTCGGCGTGCAGCAGGCCGGTGCGCGCGGGGCCGGAGAAGAGGAACCGGGCCAGGAGCTGCCCGGCGCGGTCGCGCTGCTCCTGAGTGCCCTCCGAGATCACCTCCGACAGGGGGACGCCCTCGATCCACTCCGTGATCAGGACCTGCTCGCTCTGGTGGACCACGGCCGGCACCACGACGTCCGGATCGTCCGCGAACTCCTCGGCATGGGCCTGCTGGGCCTGCGCCTCCAGACCGTAGTCGAGCTCCTCCGAGACCCGGTCGCGCAACTCGGCGATCAGCGGCTTGATGTCGATGCCGGGCACCAGGGGACCCAACAGACGGGCGAAGCGGCCCAGTTGGGTCAGGTCGGACAGCAGGGCCTCGCCGGCCCCCGGATACTGGACCTTGACCGCCACCTCGCGCCCGTCGTGCCACACGGCCCGGTGCACCTGGCCGATCGACGCCGCCGCGGAGGGCTTGTCGTCGAACTCGGCGAACAGCTCCTGCCAGTCCTCGCCCAGCCGCTCCTCGAGCACCGTGTGCACGGTGCGGGTGGGCATCGGAGGCGCGGCCTCCTGGAGCTTCGTCAGGGCCGCGCGGTAGGGGCCCGCCACCTCCTCGGGGAGCGCCGACTCGAAAACGGACAGGGCCTGGCCGAATTTCATGGCCCCGCCCTTGAGCTCCCCGAGCACCTTGAACAACTGGTCCGCGGTGCGCTGTTGCAGCTCGCGGCCGACGATCTCCGCGGACTCGCCCACGATCCGCTTGCCGAGTCCCCAGGTGGCCCGCCCGGCGAAGCCGAGCGGGAGCGCGGCGAGTTTGGCGGTCCGGGTGACCGCCTTCCGGGGAAGATCAGACATGCGCCCTCCAGGTCCCAGCAGGCCGTGGCGCGGTTGCCTTGCGGCACAACTCCTCCGACGACCGTTGCTCTGCCATTGTCTCGTGCGCAGCCTCCTCCTTGGAGGTGTGTTCTCCCTTACCTTTCTCCGCGGCCCCGCACGGGCATGCGGGATGCGGCCAGACCGGCCGCGCATTCCAGGTCATACCGGGCAGTGAGACCTCCCAGCGGGCGCCCGCGCTCGACGGGACCCGGCCGTCCAGGAAGGCGAGCGCGTGCGCGGCGGCGAGGCCGGCGACCGTCGTGGCCAGCGCCAGGTCACAGGGGCGCACAGGAAGCCGTCTGCCGCCCGAACGCCACTGGGCCACCAACCGGGGCCAGGCCTGGTCGCGGTCGGTCCGCGTCTCGTGCAGACAGCCCGCGCAGCCCGTCTCGCCCGGCAGGACAAGGGGGCCGACCACTCCCGTCGCCTCGACCACACCGGCGTACAGATGAGGTGTGCCGGAGCGGACGAGGGGTTCGCCGGCGGCAGGGGCGGGCGCGTGGACGTCGACGTCGTCCCGCGGGGCGAGGACGACCAGGGAGAACCCGGGGTCGTCCGCCGTCACGGAGGCCCGGGAGCCATGGCGCTGCGGGCGTCCCGGAGCCGCCGCGGTCACCGCCCTTCGTGCGGCGGCGCCCCTCTGGTCGCCGACCGAGGCGGCGGGAAGCCCGCCCGGGGCGACGTCCCCCGGCTCGACCCGGCCGCCGTCCCGCACGTCGACCTCTCCGACGCCGGCACCCGAGAGCAGTGCGGCCAGCGCCACGCCCACCCGACCCGCCCCCCTGACCTGCACCCGCAGCGAGCGGCGGGCGGCCAGGAGTCTCATCGCGTCACCCGGCTCCGACGTGGTCAGCGAGAGGGACGCCAGATCGGGCGCCAGCCGGTCCAGGACCTCCTTCTTCTCCCGCAGCGCGTCCGCGGCCGGCCCACCGCCCCTCGCGTCATCGACGAGCCCGGCCCGCGCCAGCCGTGCCACCAGCGTGTCGACATGGCCGTCGGGCAGATCCATACGGCGTCCCTCTTCCCGCAGCAGCGCGAGACCGCGCGTGCCGTTGAGCAAGTCGAGGAAGCTGCCCGTGGCCGTGTCGATCGGGCCCAGTGTGAGCGCGTGCGCCGGGGCCATCCCGAACTGCACGGTGTTGAGGTCGCGCCAGCCGCGCCGGAGCGCGGGTTTCATCTGCGGAACCATTTCCGGTGCGAGCGGAACCACTGCTTGCATGACAGGCCCCCGTAGCCCTCGTAGAACATCCCCGTCGGCCGCCGGATCCCGCCGCGACGGTCGGTCGCGGCTGTGGCGGCGATGCCAGCATGCCCGGCCCCGGGAGGCATGTGCCGAAAGTTGTCCACAGGTGAGGGCCATTCGTCGTACAAATCGGACCCATGGCGGGCGATCGGAACCGAACCGTCCCGGAGTCGGGACTTCCCCCGTGTGCAGCGGGTAACGTCAGGGCGTGCCCGCCGACCCACTGCACAGCGCCGGAACGCCACAGCGCAGCACGACGAGCCAGCCGACGAGCGGCTCGGGGGCGAGCGCGATCGAGGTGCGCAGGAGCAGCCGTCGACGTCGGACGGTTTCCGCGTACCGCGAGGGCGATCGCACCGTCGTGCTCATCCCTGCCCGGATGTCCGAGGCAGAGGAGCAGCGCTGGGTCAGTGTCATGCTCGACAAGCTGGCCGCCCAGGAGAGCAAGCGGGTCCTCGGCGACACCGAACTCTCCGAGCGCGCGCAGCGGCTGTCGGCCCAGTACTTCGACGGCCGGGCGCGGCCCGCCTCGGTCCGCTGGGTCACCAACCAGAACACCCGCTGGGGTTCGTGCACCCCGTCGGAGGGCAGCATCCGGCTCTCGCACCGGCTCCAGGGCATGCCGGAGTACGTCGTCGACTACGTCCTGCTCCATGAGCTCGCGCATCTGCTCGTGCCCGGGCACGGACCCCGTTTCTGGCGGTTGCTGGAGTCCTATCCGCGCACCGAGCGGGCCAAGGGCTATCTCGAAGGTGTGGTCGCCGCGGACCGATTGCCGCACCTCCCGACCGTCCGCGGAGAGTGACCGATGACCCGAACGGGTTTTTGTACCGGATCTGTACCGACCTGATCCGGTGTCCGAGTTTGCCGTTAGCCTGTCGCGACGCACTCGCATTCGGGATGGGGGACGGTCGTTACGCATGGCCAGGGAATTCCAACGCGGCCACAAGGCCAAGATCAGTGACCTGACCGCGGGCACGGACCTGTACGTAGGAGTACAGATCTCCGGCCCCGGACTGACCTTCGACATCAGCTGCTTCGGCCTCGACGCCGACGAACGGCTCTCGGACGACCGGTACTTCATCTTCTTCAACCAGCCGAAGTCCCCTGAGGACTCCATCCAGCTCCTGGGCGCGCAGTCGGGCGACACGGAGTCGTTCCGGGTCACGCTCGATCAGATTCCGTCGCAGATCCAGAAGCTGTCGTTCACGGCGACGATCGACGGCGGCGGCCAGATGTCGCAGATCGCCCCCGGCTATCTCCGTATCGTCGCCGGTGGCGAGGAAGTGGCCCGGTACTCGTTCGACGGCAGCGAGTTCTCCACCGAGCGCGCCGTGATGCTGGGCGACCTGTATCTGAAGGACGTCTGGCGGTTCGCCGCGGTCGGCCAGGGGTTCGACGGCGGTCTGGACGCCCTGCTGAAGAACTTCGGCGGCGAGGTCGCCGAGGAGGAGCCCGAGGCCGCGCCCCAGCAGCCGGTCATCCCGGCACAGTCCCAGGCGCCGGCCTTCGCCCCGCCCGCGCAGCCGGCACCGGCTCCTTCGTTCGGCGCGCCGCCGGCCCCCGCGCCCGCCCCGTCCGTCCACACCGCTCCGACCGTCGGGACCACCCCGACCGCGCCCGCCGCGCCGACGGGTCCGCAGACGTTCACTCCTCCGGGTCAGACGTTCACTCCGCCCGGCGCACCTCCGGCGGGTCAGTACGCGCCACCCGGTGCACCCGCGGGTCAGTTTGCACCCCCGGGCGCTGTCGCCGGCCAGTTCGCGCCCCCCGGTGCTCCCGGAGCCTTCCCCGGGCAGGCGCAGCCCTTCGGCGGCGGCACCCAGCTCGCCCCCGTGCCGGCCGAGGCCAACGTCCGGGTCGTCCTGACGAAGTACGCGGAAGCCCCCGTCGGTGACCGCTGGACCGAGCAGAACACGAACCTGGTGCGGGCCACCCTCACCAAGGACGCCCCCATCCTCGCCAAGCAGGGCAGCATGGTCGCCTACCAGGGCGACATCGACTTCGCCCACAAGGGCTCGGGTCTGCTCGGCAAGCTCACCGGGGCGCTCACCGGGCAGGGCATGTCCCTGATGCGCTGCACCGGCAACGGCGAGGTGTTCCTCGCCGACGAGGCCAGCCGGGTCTTCGTCATCCGCCTCCAGGGCGAGCAGATCTACACCAGCGCCCAGGGCGTGCTCGCCTTCGACGAGTCCCTGGACACCGAGGTCCGCCGCATCGAGGGCGCGGGACTGCCCGGCGGAGGCTTCTTCAGCATGCTCTTCTCCGGCACGGGCGCGGTCGTCGTCAAGACACGCGGCGTGCCCGTCGTCCTGCCCGTCGGCGCGGCCACCTATGTCGACGGCAACGCCGTCATCGCCTGGTCCGCCGGTGCGCAGGCGGTCACCACGACCTCGCTCAGGCTGCGCCGCTCCGGGTACGCCCGGCAGACCACCGAGGCCGTGAACCTCCAGTTCCGCGGCGCCCCCGGCAACTTCGTCGTCGTACAGCCCTTCGAGGTATGAGGCCATGGACTCCCAGACTCTGAGTGCGCACCGTGCCGCCGCGACCGGCGTCCGCATGAGTGTGCACAGCTCCAAGACGCTCAAGGTCACCATGGTCACCGGGCAGGACCTGATCGCCAAGGCCGGCTCGATGATCGCCTACGACGGCTATGTGCAGTTCGACGGGGCGCCCGCGAGCCTGCGCCGCTCGGCGGAGGAGATGGTCTCCGGTGAGGGCGGCAAGCTGATGCTGGCCCGCGGCGACGGCGACCTCTACCTGGCCGACTACGGCGGCGACATCCTCGTCCTGCACCTGGGCGGCGAGGCGCTGTCCGTGAACGGCGCCACCCTGCTGGCCTGCGACGCCTCGCTGGACCTGGCCATCGAACCGGTCAAGGGACTCGCGAAGCTGTCCGGCTCCGGCCTGACCAATCTCGTCGTCAAGGGCACCGGCTGGGTCGCCCTGGTCAGCCGGGGCATTCCGATGGCCCTGGACTGCGCCGAACGGGAGACGTACGTCGACCCGGACGCGCTCGTCGCCTGGACCACCGGTCTGGAGATGAAGGCCCGCCGCACCATCAAGGCGAGCGCCCTCATCGGCCGCGGCAGCGGCGAGGCCTTCCAGATCGGCTTCAAGGGGCAGGGCTTCGTCGTCGTCCAGCCGAGCGAGGACACCGGCGACCGATTCAAGATCCGGGGCTGAGGGGAGCACCAGGCACATCATGCACAGCACACTCTTCGCACACGTCCCGGTCGAGTCGACCGGGCGCTACACCCTGCAGAACCCGCAGCTCCTGAAGACCGACGTCACCCAGGGCAGCAGCCCCGTCCTCGCCCGACAGGGCGCCATGGTGGCCTTCGAGGGGCAGGTCGAGTTCGACAGCCAGTACCGCAACCGCAGCTGGCGCAACGTCGAGCGGATGACCGGCGAGCGCCTCGAACTCATGCGCTGCAAGGGCAACGGCATCGTCTACCTGGCCAACCTCGCCCAGCACCTGCACATCATGGAGGTCGGCCGCGGCATCACGGTCGACAGTTCCTACGTCCTGGCCTTCGACGGCTCCCTCGGCGTCGGCATCGTCGCCGTGGACAGCGCCGTCGAGGTGGCCGCCGCGGGTGCCTACAACCTGGAGCTGTCCGGCGCCGGCCAGGTCGTCCTGATGACCTCCGGCGAGCCGCTGGTGCTGGAGGTGGCACCGGACAAGAACGTCTGCGTCGACTCCGACGCCGTCATCGCCTGGTCCACGTCCCTGCGCACCCAGCTCCAGGCGCCCACCTCCACCTCCGGAGTGTGGCGCCGCAGGGGGACCACCGGCGAGGGCTGGGAGATGCACTTCGGCGGCACGGGCCATGTCCTGGTCCAGCCCAGTGAGCTGCTGCCGCCGCAGGGCCTGCGCAACGGCGGGATGCTCGGCCAGTTCGGCATGCGCGGCAACTCCCTCGGGGGCAGCAACAGCTAGCCATGCGTAAGGGGCGCCCGCCATTGCCGGGCGCCCCTTACCTATGCGCTCACAGCCTCGCGCGGGTCGCTTCCAGCAGGCGTACGACCGAGTCGTCCGCCACCTCCGCCACCTCGTCGTAGGCGAACCACCGTACGTCGAGGGACTCGTCGCTGATCGTCTCCACGGCGCCGGACGGGGCGAGCGCCGCGTACTGGACGTCGAAGTGGCAGTGGCACGGCGGCGGGATCGGATGCCGGTCCAGGCGCACCGGGCCGCCCGGCAGCAGCGTCAGGCCCGGGATGCCGGACTCCTCCGTCGCCTCGCGCAGGGCCGCCGCCTCCAGGGAGGTGTCGGCCGGCTCGCAGTGGCCGCCCATCTGGAGCCACATCCGCAACTTCTTGTGGAGGGTGAGCAGGACCTGCCCGCGTGACGGGTCGACCACCAGGGCGCTCGCCGTGATGTGCCCCGCGTGACAGGCCTTCCACACGCCGCCCGGGTGGGCCGCGAGATGGTCCAGGTAGGTCCCGCGCAGCTCCTCCTGGTCCTCGTACCGTTTGAGTACGAGGACCGCGTCGTCATGGAGGCTCACTCGGTGTCGTCGTCCTTCTTCAGGTTCGGCTTCTCGTCGGAGCCGCTGTCCGCCTGGCCGAGCATCTTCTCCAGCTCGGAGAAGTCCAGCTGCTCGCGGTGCACGAAGCCGTCCGGGTCGTCCAGGTCGGACGCGGTCGGCAGCATGTCCGGGTGGGCCCACAGGCCGTCGCGGCCGTCGACACCGCGCGCGTCGGTGAGCGAGGCCCACAGACGGGAGGCGTCCCGCAGCCGGCGCGGGCGCAGCTGCAGGCCGATCAGCGTGGCGAAGGTCTGCTCGGCGGGGCCGCCCGAGGCGCGCCGGCGGCGCAGGGTCTCGCGCAGCGCGTCCGCGGATGACAGACGCGGCTTCGCGGCCGCATGGACCACCGCGTCCACCCAGCCCTCCACGAGCGCCAGAGCCGTCTCCAGACGGGCCAGGGCCGCCTTCTGCTCCGGGGTGTCCTCCGGCTGGAACATGCCCTGCTGGAGGGCGTCCTGCAGCTGCTCGGGGTTCTGCGGGTCGAACTGGCCGACCACGTCCTCCAGCTTGGCGGTGTCGACCTTGATCCCGCGCGCGTACCCGTCGACCGCGCCGTACAGGTGCGAGCGCAGCCACGGCACGTGCGCGAAGAGGCGCTGGTGAGCGGCCTCGCGCAGGGCGAGATACAGCCGCACCTCGTCCTTGGGCACACCCAGGTCCTTGCCGAAGGCCTCGATGTTCGCCGGCAGCAGCGCGGCCTTGCCCACCGGACCCAGCGGCAGGCCGATGTCGGTGGACCCGACGACCTCGCCCGCGAGCACGCCGACGGCCTGCCCGATCTGGGTGCCGAACATGGCGCCGCCCATCGAGCGCATCATGCCGATCAGCGGGCCCGCCATGGCCTGCATCTCCTCAGGCAGGACGTCACCCATGGCGGTGCCGACCCGCTCGGCGACCGGGTCGACGAGCTCCTTCCACGCGGGCAGGGTCGCCTCGACCCACTCCGCGCGGGACCACGCCACGGCGGAGCCCGCACCGGACGGCAGCGAGGTCGCGTCGTCGAGCCACAGGTCCGCCAGGCGCACGGCCTCCTCGACCGCGGTGCGCTCGGCGGGGCCGACGCTCGCGTCCTTGGTGCCGTCCGAGGTGCCCTGGGAGACCGTCTGGCGGGCGATCTGCTTGGCCATGTCCCAGTTCACCGGGCCGCCCTCGTACGAGAGCATCTGGCCCAGCTGCTGGAAGGCGGCGCCCAGGTCGGTGGGGTTCAACGAACCGAACATGGCTGCGAGCGGATTGTCCGCACCGGGGCCGCCAAAGCCTCCGGCTCCGGGCAGACCGCCGAAACCGAACGGGTTGGCCGGTCCCTGACCACCACCGCTCTCCTGGTCCTTCTTCTTGCCCTCGTCGCCGTCGTCCGGCTCCTCCGGCGGAAGGCCGAATCCGAATGGGGTGTCACTCACGGGATTCCTCGGCTGGTAAGGCCACCGGTTGCCTCCGGCGGCGCGGCTGCCCGATAACACCCCCCAGCGTAGACACCGACGGCCGTTAGGGCCTCGGTGCTCCGCCGACTCTCCGCCTGCGGCAGGATGGATGCCACCTGGTACGTACGCGTCACTCGCGTTCCTACTACAGACAACCGCTGGAGACGCCCGGTGAGTTCCCCTGATCCGCAGGTTCGCGCAGCGCGAAACCAGTCAACCAATCCCGCCACGCGCGGGCCAGTCGTCGCGGTCACCGGCGCCGCGTCCGGCATCGGAGCGCTGCTCACCGAGCGGCTGGCCGCGTCGGAGGAGATCAAGCAGGTCATCGCGCTCGACGAGCGGCGCGGTGAGTGCGCCGCGGCGCAGTGGCACATCCTGGACGTACGGGATCCGGCCATCGCGGAGAAGCTGCGCGGGGCCGATGTCGTGGTCCATCTGGCGCTCGACCTCGATCTGGAGACCGACCCCGCGGCACGTACGGCGTACAACGTGCGCGGGACGCAGACCGTGCTGACCGCCGCGGCGGCCGCGGGCGTGCACCGGGTCGTGCTGTGCACCTCGGCGATGGTCTACGGGGCGCTCCCGGACAACGAGCTGCCCCTCTCGGAGGACGCCGAGCTGCGGGCCACCGCGGAGGCGACCGGGGTCGGCGACCTGCTGGAGATCGAGCGGCTGGCCCGGCGGGCTCCTCGGGCGCATCCGGGGCTGAACGTCACCGTGGTGCGGCCCGCGGTGCTGGTGGGCGGGGGCACGGACACCGCTCTGACCCGGTACTTCGAGTCGCCGCGGCTGCTGGTCGTGGCCGGGTCCCGGCCCGCCTGGCAGTTCTGCCACGTCGAGGACCTGTGCAGCGCTCTGGAGCATGCCGTCCTGGAGAAGGTCGACGGGGAGCTCGCCGTCGGGTGCGACGGATGGCTGGAGCAGGAGGAGATCGAGGAGCTCAGCGGGATCCGCCGGATGGAGCTGCCGTCGGCGGTCGCGTTGGGGGCGGCGGCCCGGCTGCACCGGATCGGTCTGACGCCGTCTCCCGCGGGGGACCTGGCGTACACGATGTACCCCTGGGTGGTGAGCGGCAGCCGGCTGCATGACGCCGGGTGGCGGCCGCGGTGGTCCAACGAGGAGGTGCTCGCGGTGCTGCTGGAGGAGGTCGCGGGGCGGCACACGGTCGCCGGGCGGCGGCTGGGCAGGAAGGATGCGACGGCGGCGGGGGCTGCTGGAGCGACGGTCGCTCTGCTGGGCGCGGCCGCGGTCGTACGGCGGGCTCGGAAGGCTCGGCGGCGGATCTGAGCGCTTCGTGGGGTGCCGCTCGAGACAGTAGGGCGGCTGCGGGGCAGTCGTGGCTGGTCGCGCCCACACGGCGGAGCCGCACATCGACACAGCCCCGCGCCCCTGGGTGGGCGCACTGTAGGAGTCTCCAATCGTGCACACGCGTGTGCCTGGTGAAAGTTCCATTCCGGGTCGGTCGAGGCGTGCGGCACGATGGACGCATGGCACCTACCTTGGACCACCCCGGTGAGCAGGCCGCACAGGACCCGATCAAGCTGATCGCCGTCCGGGACACCCCCCTCTCGCTCGACGAGGTCTTCCGGGCCGTGGGGGACGACGCCGCCGGCGGGACCGCCCTGTTCGTCGGGACCGTCAGGAACCACGACGGGGGCGCCGACGTCGACAAGCTCGGGTACTCGTGCCACCCCAGTGCCGAGGCCGAGATGCGGCGGGTCGCGGAAAGGGTCGTGGCCGAGTTCCCCGTGCGGGCGCTCGCTGCCGCGCACCGGGTGGGGGACCTCGGAGTGGGGGATCTCGCCGTGGTCGTCGCCGTGTCGTGTCCGCATCGGGGCGAGGCCTTCGAGGCCTGCCGGAAGCTGATCGACGATCTCAAGCACGAGGTGCCGATCTGGAAGCACCAGACCTTTTCTGACGGTACGGAGGAATGGGTCGGCGCCTGCTGAACCCTTCCTTCACCTCTCCGGTTGCGTAACCGCACCCCTGCCGTGAGCGTTGTCAGTGCAGATGATTAATCTGCTGATCAGTCAGTTTTCTGCGGTGGCTCAGTGTGGGGTCGGGAGGTCGGCATGGGGGCGCTCGTCTGGTTGTTGATTCCGTTGTTGGCCGCGGTCGTCGCCGGGCTGTGGGGCAGTTGGGCCAACCGGACCCAGAAGGCCCGCAGCGACGGCCCCGAGCTCGACGGGTACGCCCGTTTCCGCGCCGCGATGGAGAAGTCGCACTCGGGCACCTGACGTCCTCGTCATGGCGGCGCCCTGACGAGGGTCCGACAGGAGCGTCCCGTACTGTCGTGCCATGCCACGCCGCACCGCGACGATGCTCGCCTCCACCCTGATGCTGATCGCGCTCCTCTGCGCGGGAGTCTTCATCAAAGTGCCCTACGCCGAGATGTCACCGGGCCCCACGGTGAACACCCTCGGCGACCACGGCGGCGAGCCGGTGCTGCAGATCTCCGGGCGCAAGACGTACCCGACGAGCGGTCACCTGAACATGACCACCGTCCGGGTCACCAGCGCCGACTACAAGATGAACCTCGTCGAGGCCGTCTACGGCTGGCTCGCGCACGACAACAAGGTCGTACCGCACGACACCCTCTACCCGGACGGCAAGACCGAGGAGCAGTCGACCCAGGAGAACGCCGAGGAGTTCAGCCAGTCCCAGGAGAGCGCCAAGGTCGCCGCCCTGAAGGAACTGGACGTCCCGGTGCGGTCCTGGGTGATCGTCTCGACCGTCGTCAAGGACTCCCCGGCCGAGGGCAGGCTGCACGCGGGGGATGTCATCAAGGCCGTCGACGGTACGGCCGTGAAGGCGCCGGGCGATGTCGCGAAGCTGGTGACGAAGCACAAGCCGGGTGAGGACGTCGTCTTCACCGTGGTGCCCGCGAAGGAACAGGCCGCCGCCGAGAAGGCGAACCGGCCGGCGACGAAGACCGAGAAGGTCACGATCACGACCAGGGCGTCCGACGACGAGGGTGAGAAGCGCGCCATCGTCGGGATCGCCGCCGGGACCGACCACACCTTCCCGTTCACCGTCGACATCAAGCTCGCCGACGTCGGCGGCCCGAGCGCCGGTCTGATGTTCGCGCTCGGCATCTACGACAAGCTCACCCCGGGCAGCCTGACCGGCGGCAAGTTCGTCGCCGGGACCGGCACGATCGACGACAACGGCAAGGTCGGCCCGATCGGCGGCATCGAGATGAAGACGGTCGGCGCGCGCGACAAGGGCGCCCAGTACTTCCTGACGCCCGCCGACAACTGCGCGGCCGCCGCCAAGGACACTCCGGGCGGGCTCACCCTGGTCAAGGTGAAGACCATCGACGACGCCCTCGGCGCGCTCAAGGACATCCGCGAGGGCCGCACCTCCGACCTGCCGAAGTGCACGGCCAAGAGCTGACCGGCACGCGCGCGTACGACGACGGGGGCGCCCCTCGCACCGAGAGCGCCCCCGTCGTCGTTCAGTCCGCGAAGGTCGCCGACAGGGCCTCCGCCAGGCCGGGCACCAGGTCGCGGCCCGTGAGGACCTCCGTCGGGGAGTCCTTCTCGCGCAGCCGCAGGGCCGAGTCGCGGGTGCCGTCGCGCAGGACCGCGACCGTCATGCGGACCTCCTGACGGTCCGGGTGCTCGGCGACCCACTTCGCCAGCTTGCCCTCGCTCAGCCCCTGCGGGACGGACGCCTCGGCGGACGGCGGCAGCATCAGGCGCTCCACGGTGAGCGCGCAGCCGACGACAGCGTCGGGCCAGGCGATGGTGCCGAGGAACTCGTCGAGCGGCTTGCCCTTGGGGATCTCCTCCTGCTCGATGGGGGTGAAGCCCGAGGGTGCCTGCGCGTCCTTCAGACCGAGCTGGCTCGCGAGAGCGGGTTCCTGGGCGCGCAGCCGGGCGGTGTCTACGAGGGCGAAGAGGCGGGCGGGCCGGTCCCAGCCGAGGCCGGAGGCGTACTCGTCGATCTCGAGTACGGCCCGGGTGAGCGGGCTCGCCGCCATGGGGGTGTTGGACATAGTCACAATCCTGCCTCGTTCGTCACCTGAATCGGGAACCGAGTAAACGGTGAGTAAGTTGCATAGGTGTGGGCCCGCGATCACGGGGGGCCACCCAGGGCCCGCGAACACGAGGGCCTGACGGATCGACAGCGAACTTCGAGGTGCGCACCTTGGCTTTCCAGATGCCGGACCGCGGCGGAGGCCCGACAGGGCCGCGGATGAGAGTGGGCCGCCCGTCCCGGCGTGCCAGGACCCTGCTCATGACGCTGGGCGTCCTTGCCGTCCTCGGCATGGCGTTCACCATGTTCGCGGGCTTCTGGACGGACTGGCTCTGGTACCGCTCGGTGAACTACTCGTCCGTGTTCACCACCACCCTGTGGACCAAGATCGGGCTGTTCTTCGTCTTCGGCCTGCTGATGGCCCTCGCGGTCGGCTTCAACATCTGGCTGGCCCACCGGCTGCGCCCGCCGCTGAGCGCCATGTCGATGGAGCAGCAGAACCTCGACCGCTACCGGATGGGCATCGCGCCGTACAAGAAGTGGCTGCTGCTCGGGATCGTCTCCCTGGTGGGCCTGATCGCCGGTGCCTCCGCCTCCAGCCAGTGGCGGACCTGGCTGATGTGGGTCAACGGCGTCTCCTTCGGCCAGAAGGACCCGCAGTTCCACCTCGACATCTCCTTCTACACCTTCGACCTGCCCTGGTACCGGTTCCTGCTCGGCTTCGGCTTCGCCGCCGCGATCCTCTCGGTGATCGCCGCCGCGCTGACGCACTACCTCTACGGCGGTCTGCGCATCACCTCTCCCGGCGCGCGGGCCACGGCCGCCGCGACCGGGCACCTGTCGGTGCTGCTCGGCGTCTTCGTCGCGCTGAAGGCGGTCGCGTACTGGCTCGACCGGTACGGCCTCGCGGTCAAGTCCAGCGACTTCAAGGCGACCGACAGCTGGACGGGCCTCAGGTACGTCGACGCGAACGCCTATCTGCCGGCCAAGACGATCCTGTTCTGCATCGCGGTGATCTGCGCGCTGCTGTTCTTCGCCACCCTGTGGCGGCGCACCTGGCAGCTGCCCGTGATCGGCTTCGGCCTGATGGTGCTCTCGGCGATCCTGATCGGCGGGCTCTACCCCGCGATCGTCCAGAAGTTCCAGGTCCAGCCGAACGAGCAGGCCAAGGAAGCGCCGTACGTCGAGAAGAACCTCAAGGCGACGCGTGAGGCGTACGACATCGACGACGCCTCGGTGAACGAATACGACGGCAAGTCCACCACGACGGACAAGACCAAGCTGCGCGACGACGTCGACGCCACGGCCAGCATCCGGGTCGTGGACCCCAACGTCGTCTCGCCGACCTTCCAGCAGCTCCAGCAGATGCGGAACTACTACGCGTTCCCGACCAACCTGGATGTCGACCGGTACAGCAAGGACGGCAAGAACGCCGGGGATCAGGACACGGTCATCGGGCTGCGCGAGCTGAACCTCGCCGGCATCCCGAAGAACAACTGGATCAACGACCACTTCCGCTACACCCACGGTTACGGCGTGGTCGCCGCGAAGGGCACCGAGGCCGACGCCGAGGGCCGCCCGGTCTTCACCGAGTCCAAC
Organism: Streptomyces sp. SLBN-8D4; assembly: GCF_049739545.1. Taxonomy (NCBI): domain Bacteria; kingdom Bacillati; phylum Actinomycetota; class Actinomycetes; order Kitasatosporales; family Streptomycetaceae; genus Streptomyces; species Streptomyces sp. SLBN-8D4. The sequence continues at coordinate 3,456,082 of NZ_JBMGQC010000001.1, read as the reverse complement.
CTGCCCTCCCAGGGGGACCTCGGGACGTACCAGCAGCGCGTCTACTACGGCGAGAAGACCACCGAGTACTCGATCGTCGGCGGTCCCCAGAAGGAGATCGACTACTCCGACGACTCCGGCGAGAAGACCTACAGCTACAAGGCCAAGAGCGGGGTCAACCTCTCCAACCCGGTCAACCGGGCCGCGTACGCGGTGGCGTTCAGCGAGCCGCAGATCCTCTACTCCGGGGCGATCGGCGAGGGCTCGCGGATCCTGTACAACCGCACGCCCAAGCAGCGCGTCGAGGCGGTCGCCCCCTGGCTGACCATCGACGGCGACGCCTATCCGGCGGTGGTGAACGGCAAGATCCAGTGGATCGTCGACGCGTACACGACGACGAACGGCTACCCGTACTCCTCGCGCACGACCCTCGGCGACACCACGGCCGACTCGCTGACCGCGACGAACAACCAGCGCGCGGTCGTCGCCCAGCAGAACCAGGTCAACTACATCCGCAACTCGGTGAAGGCGACCGTCGACGCGTACACCGGCGAGGTCAAGCTCTACCAGTGGGACACCAAGGACCCGGTCCTCAAGACCTGGATGAAGGCGTTCCCGGGCACGGTGGAGTCGAGGAAGGACATCTCCACCGACCTGATGGCCCATCTGCGGTACCCGCAGGACCTGTTCAAGGTCCAGCGTGAGCTGCTGGCCCGCTACCACGTCGAGGACGCGGACACCTTCCTCAGCGGCAGCGAGGTGTGGCAGGTGCCGGACGACCCGACCAACAAGTCGGGCGACGCCGTGCCGCCGTACTACCTGAGCATGAAGATGCCCGACCAGAAGGCGCAGGCGTTCTCGCTCACGACGACGTTCACGCCCAACGGCCGGGACAACCTCAGTGCGTTCATGTCGGTCGACGCCGAGGCGGGCACCAGCGACTACGGCAAGATCAGAATCCTGAAACTGCCGACCAACACCACGGTCAACGGGCCCAAACAGGTGCAGAGCCAGTTCAACTCCGAACAGGACATCGCCGAGACCATCAGCCTCCTCAACAGAGGCGACTCCAATGTGGAGTACGGCAATCTCCTGACGGTGCCGCTCGACGGAGGACTGCTTTATGTGGAGCCGGTCTACGTACGCGGTGGTGGACTCAAGTACCCGCTGCTGCGGAAGGTGTTGGTGACCTACGGGGGCAACACCGCCTTCGAGGACACCCTCGACGAAGCCCTGAACAAGGTGTTCGGAGCGGACGGTTCGACCACGCAGCCACCGGACGGCGGCGGTGACACCACCAAGCCGCCGCCGACCTCCACCAACCCGACGGTCCAACAGGCGCTGGACGACGCCCAGAAGGCCTTCGACGCCGGCCAGGAAGCCCTGAAGAAGGGCGACTGGGAGGCGTACGGCCGGGCTCAGGAGGATCTGAAGGCCGCGCTCAAGCGGGCCGAGGACGCGCAGGCCACGGCGGACAAGGGCAGCGGCAGCAGCGCGAAGCCCAGCGTCAGCCCGAGCCCCAGGAGCAGTCCCAGCGGTAGTCCGAGCAGCAGTCCCAGCGGCTGATCGGCCGCTGGTCAAAGGCCCACCCCGCGCCGTGGTACGGTTGCAACACAACGGCGCGGGGTGGAGCAGCTCGGTAGCTCGCTGGGCTCATAACCCAGAGGTCGCAGGTTCAAATCCTGTCCCCGCTACTGCAATCGAAGGCCCGGATCCTGAAAAGGATCCGGGCCTTCGTGATGTGCGAACGCATGTGCCGAGAAACCGACGGCCCTGCCGCCGGGGGTAGTTGGCGGGAACTGTGTTTCACTTGTCGTTCTGTGGGCATGTCGACAAAACGCTGAAGTGACCTCACTGGCTGCGGTATACCAGGTGTACCCAGGTTGCAGGTGGTGCGACGATGGACGTTATGGGGGACAAGGCAACTCTGTTCGAGACAGGGCGTTTTGTGCAACCTTCCGGGCGGGACGGGGCCGGGGAGGCGGCTGACGACGCCGCCGAGGAGGTCCGGCAGCGCCTGGCCGCCGAAGCCGGTGACGTCGAGGCGATGAGCGTCCTCGGCGCCCTCCTGCTGCGCCGCGGCGACCTCGACGGAGCCGAGCCCCATCTGCGTGCCGCCACCGCCGCCGGCGACCGGGCCGCCGCCAACAACCTCGGCGTGCTGCTGCACCAGCGCGGATACGCCGACGACGCCGCCGGCTGGTGGCGGATCGCCGCCGTCGCCGGGTCCGCCGCGGCCGCGCACGCGCTGGGGCGCCACCATCGTGAGCGGGGCGACGAGCCCGCCGCCGAGTACTGGCTGCGCCAGTCTGCCGAGCAGGGGCACGCCCTGGGCGCCTACGCGCTCGCCGACCTGCTGGAGCACCGCCAGGACGCGGGCGCCGAGCAGTGGATGAGGATCGCCGCCGAGCGGGGGCACCGCGAGGCCGCCTACCGACTGGCCCGCGCGCTCGACCGCCGGCTGGTCCCTGAGGGGGACGTCGGGGACGACCACGGGGCCGGGGCCGAGGCCGAGCTGTGGTATCGGCAGGCCGCCGCGCGCGGACACCGGCGCGCGGCGCTGCATCTCGGGGCGATCCTGGAGCGGCGCGGCGCGCTCAAGGAGGCCGGGCGCTGGTACCTGACGTCCGCCAAGGACGGCGAGGCGCGGGCCGCCTGCGCGCTCGGGTTCCTGCTGCGGGACGCGGGTGACACCGAGAGCGCCGCCGTGTGGTGGCTGCGCGCCGCCCAGGACGGCGACGGCAACGCGGCCAACGCGCTGGGCGCCCTGCACGCCGAGCGCGGCGAGCCGCAGACCGCCGAGCGGTGGTACCGCGCGGCGATGGACGCGGGCGACGACAACGGCGCGTACAACCTCGGACTGCTCTGCGCCGAGCAGGGGCGGACCGCGCAGGCCGAGCAGTGGTACCGGCGGGCCGCGTACGCGGGACACCGCGAGGCGGCCAACGCGCTCGCCATCCTGCTGCTGCAGGGCGGGGACACGTCCGGGGCCGAGCCCTGGTTCTCCAAGGCCGCGGAGGCCGGGAGCGTGGACGCCGCGTTCAACCTCGGCATCCTGTTCGCCGGACGCGGCGAGGAGGCCGTCGCCCTGCGGTGGTACGAGCGGGCCGCCGCCGCCGGGCACACCGAGGCCGCGCTCCAGGTGGGCATCGCCCGGCTGCGGGAGGGGGACGAGGCCGGCGCCGAGCGGCACCTGCGGTGTGCCGCGGGAGGGGGCAGCGCGGAGGCCGCGTACCGGCTGGCGACCGTGCTGGACGCCCGGCGGCCGCCGGCGCCCGAGCACTCGCTCGGGGAGCCGGTGCACGAGGAGAAGAGCGAGTGCGAGGAGTGGTACGAGCGGGCGGCCTCCCAGGGGCACCGCCGCGCGCAGGTGCGGGTGGGCATGCTCGCCGCCGCCCGGGGTGACGTCGTGGAGGCGGCCCGGTGGTACCGGGAGGCCGCGGAGGCGGGATCCCGAAACGGGGCGTTCAACCTGGGGCTGCTGCTCGCCCGGGAGGGGAGCGAGCCGGAGGCCGCCGTGTGGTGGGCCCGCGCTGCCGACGCGGGGCACGGACGGGCGGCGTTGCGGTTGGCCCTGGTCTACGCGCGTCGGGGAGAACTGGCCGAGGGGCAGCGCTGGGCCGACCGGGCGGTGGCCCTCGGACCTGCGGAGGTCTCCGAGCGGGCGGCTCGACTGCGGGACGCGTTGCGCGAGGAGCTGTCGGCGTAGTGGGCGCTGTTCGGGGCCGCCCTCGAACAAGCGATTTGCCTCTGGCCTTCCCCTTCACGTAACGTTGCATTCAACGGCGCGGGGTGGAGCAGCTCGGTAGCTCGCTGGGCTCATAACCCAGAGGTCGCAGGTTCAAATCCTGTCCCCGCTACTGAAGGCCGAAGGCCGGAATCCGAAAGGGTTCCGGCCTTCGGTGTTTTCTGGGGCGATGGCCCACCGCCTCCTCGTCGGATTCAGGAGGTCCATGGACCGTGCGAATGGCTGTGGGCAGCACGAAGCCCCGGCGTCCGCGAAGGATGCCGGGGCTTCGGTGAAGGCTGTTACGCCGCCGCGCAGTTCGGGCACACGCCCCGGTACGTCACCTCGACGCCCGAGACGGTGAAGCCGAAGCGCTCCGAGTCGGGGAGCTCCGTCAGCGGGTCGCCCGTGGGGTGCACGTCCCGGATGGCGCCGCACTGGGCGCAGACCAGGTGGTGGTGCGGCCGGTGGGCGTTCGGGTCGTACCTCTTGGCGCGCTTGTCGGTGGCGACTTCGAGCACCTCGCCGAGGGAGACCAGCTCGCCCAGCGTGTTGTAGACGGTCGCCCGGGAGATCTCGGGCAGCTTGGCCACGGCGCGTGCGTGGACCTCGTCGGCCGTCAGGTGGACGTGTTCGCCGTCGAGGACCTCGGCCACGACGCGCCGCTGCGCGGTCATCCGCCAGCCGCGGCCGCGCAGTCGTTCCAGAAGGTCGCTCATGCGCACCAGCCTAACAGCTGGAGACCAGAATCCGAATGGGTGTGAGTTTGGAGGGCTACTCGAATTGGATTGATTCTAATGCGGTGAACCGGTGGCGGCCGGCACGCGCTGCGGCGCCGGTGCCCAGCAGCGGATGACGTCGCGGACCGAGACGATGCCCGTGGGCTCACCGTGGTCCAGCACGATGAGATGCCGGAAGCCGCCGTGGGTCATCGCCTGCGCGGCCTCCTCCAGGGTCCAGGTCGGGGTGGCGAAGACGACGTCGGTGGTGGTGTGGGCGTGGACGCACTCCGTGTCCGGGTTCTGGCCCAGTCCTACGGAGTTCAGGATGTCGCGCTCGGTCAGAATGCCGGTGCCGGTGCCGTCGGGATCGAGGACCACGGCCGCGCCCACCCGACGGGCGGACATCAGGGCGGCGGCCTGGCGGAGCGTGTGGGCGGGGCCGATGGTGAGGACCACCGTGCTCATGGCGTCGCGGACGAGCATGGGTTCGCAGTCACCTCCTGGGGAACCAATGAGTTCGTTCATTGGTTCACAAGTTCACAAACGAGGGTCCCCCCAGGGTCGCAGGTAAAGCGAGGGTCAACAAGGGGGCGCGCACAGCCGATTGAGGGCGTGCGCGCTCATCCGTGAACCCCTAGTAGCGCTCGTTGAGATAGCCCAGGAACTCGTCGTGGAGCAGGCCGTTGGAGGCGGCGGCGTTGCCGCTGTGCGGGCCCGGGCGGCCGTCGAGCCCGGTGAAGGTGCCACCGGCCTCCGTGACGACGATCGCGTTCGCGGCCATGTCCCAGAGGGAGAGCTCCGGTTCCGCGCAGAGGTCGATCGAGCCCTCGGCGACCATCATGTACGGCCAGAAGTCGCCGTACGCGCGCGTGCGCCACACCTCGCGGGTCAGGTCCAGGAAGCCGCCCAGGCGGCCCTGGTCCTCCCAGCCGGTGAGGGAGGAGTAGGCGAAGGAGGCGTCCGAGAGCTTGCCGACCTGGGAGACGTGGAGGCGGGACGCGGAGGTGAGGCTGCGGCCGCTGAAGGCGCCGTGGTCCTTCGCGGCCCACCAGCGGCGGCCGAGGGCGGGGGCGGAGACCACGCCGACAACGGGCTGGTAGCCGCCCTCCGCCGCCTCCATCAGGGAGATCAGGGTGGCCCAGACGGGAACCCCCCGGACGTAGTTCTTGGTGCCGTCGATGGGGTCGATGACCCAGCGTCGCGGGCCGGTGCCCTCGACGCCGTACTCCTCGCCGAGGATGGCGTCGCGGGGGCGGGCGCGCTTGAGGTGGTTGCGGATGAGTTCCTCCGCCGCCTTGTCCGCCTCGCTGACGGGGGTCATGTCCGGCTTTGTCTCGACCTTGAGGTCCAGTGCCTTGAAGCGGTCCATGGTGGTCGCGTCGGCCGCGTCCGCGAGGACGTGGGCGAGGCGGAGGTCGTCGAGGTAGTCCGGCATGCTGCGAACGGTATCTGCCGCTGTCGGTACGGGGCCAGCGGGGCGGGGGTGGGGACCGTGGGGTGGGTCCGTGGGGTGGGGCCGGTCTTCGCCGGCCCGCCTCGGGCGGGCGCCGCCGCGCGCGCCTCTTCGTGCCCGCGTGACCCCTTGACAGTGCATCCCCGCGCGTCAAATCTGGGCGCAGGGCTGCTTGCTCCCTGGGAGGCGATGATGCCTGCTGCGCGGGAATCGCTGCTGGATGCCGCTTATGCGGCGTTGGCGCGTCGGCCGTGGTCCGCTGTGCGGATGGTGGATGTCGCGGTGACGGCCGGAGTGTCCCGGCAGACGCTGTACAACGAGTTCGGGAGCAAGGAAGGGCTGGCCCGCGCGCTGGTGAGACGGGAGGCCGACGGGTATCTCGTCGGCGTCGACCGGGCGCTCACCTCGCACGGCGACGCCCGGGAGCGGCTGACCGCGACCGCCGAGTGGACCACCGCCTCCGCCCGGGAGAACGCGCTGGTCCGGGCCATGCTCACCGGCTGCTGGGGCGAGCGGCTGCCCTCGCCGACGCTCTCTGCGGTGCCGTCCTCCTCGGCCGTGCCGGCACAGCGCCGGGCCGACGGAGCGCTGCCGTCACCGGGCGACTTCGTGGCACTGGTGCGCGACCGGGCCGTCTCCGTCCTCGCCGGACCCGGCGTCCACAAGACGGACGTCCCCGACCTCGCCCGCTCCTGCGAACTCGCCGTCCGGCTCGCCCTGTCCTGCGTGGCGGCCCCACCGGGTGAGGGCGGGGTCGCGGACCTGGTGCGGGGCGCGCTGCACCGGCAGCCGGTGTGACCGGTGGTTTCCGTGTGGCCGGTGGTTCCGGCGTGACCGGTGACTCCGGTCTGCCCGGTGCCTAGTGCTGCGAGCCCGAGAGCTGGAGCCCGATCACCCCGATGATCACCAGGCTGATCGAGACGATCTTCAGCGTCGACACCAGGTCGTCGAGGAAGATCATCCCGTAGATCGCGGTGCCCGTCGCGCCGATGCCGGTCCACACCGCGTACGCGGGGCCGACGTCCAGCTTCTTCAGGGACAGGGTCAGCAGGCCGAAGCTGCCGAGGGCGAAGATGCAGAAGGCCACGGTCGGCCCCAGCCGGGTGAAACCGTGGGAGAGCTTCAGGCACACGGCGAAACCGGTCTCCAGCAACCCGGCCACCACCACCAGCAGCCACGCCATGTGCTGTCCTCCCGTATGTCCGGCCGCATGCCCGGCTCGGTGCGAGTATGCACTTACCGAACTCGCGTACAGCCAAACAACGCGGAGGTCAGTCGCCCTCCGTCCGCTCCCGCGTCGACAGCAGCCGTCGCAGGGAGTACAGCCGGGCCGGGTCCGCGTGGCCCTCGGCCACCCACGCGTCCAGCGCGCAGTCCGGCTCGTCGTGGCTGCACGCGCGCGGACAGCCCTCGGTCCCCGGTTCCAGGTCGGGGAACGCGTGGATCACCCGGGACGGATCCACGTGGTGCAGCCCGAACGACCGCAGGCCCGGGGTGTCGATCACCCAGCCGTCGTCGCCCGCCAGAGGCAGCGCCAGCGCCGACGTGGTGGTGTGCCGACCGCGGCCCGTCACCGCGTTGACATGGCCGGTCAGGCGCCTGCGGTCCTCCGGGACCAGCGCGTTGACCAGGGTCGTCTTGCCGACGCCGGAGTGCCCGACGAACGCCGTGATCTTGCCGTCGAGCTGCTCGCGCACCCGGTCCACCGCGGCGCCGCTCTCCAGCTCCTCGCGCCTGGTGACGACGTAGGGGATGTCCAGGTCGCCGTAGAGCTCCAGGAGTTTGTCCGGCGGGGCCAGGTCCGACTTGGTCATGACCAGGAGCGGGGTGAGCCCGCCGTCGAAGGCCGCCACCAGGCAGCGGTCGATGAGGCGGGGGCGGGGTTCCGGGTCGGCGAGGGCCGTGACGATGGCGAGCTGGTCGGCGTTGGCGACGACCACCCGCTCGTAGGGATCGTCGTCGTCGGCCGTGCGGCGCAGGACCGACGTGCGCTCCTCGATGCGGACGATCCGCGCGAGGGTGTCCTTCTGGCCGGACAGGTCGCCGACGAGGGCCACCCGGTCGCCGACGATCGCCGCCTTGCGGCCCAGTTCGCGGGCCTTCATCGCCATGACGATCCGGTCCTCGACCAGGACGGTCAGCCGGCCCCGGTCGACGGTGAGGACCATGCCCCAGGACGCGTCCTCGTGCTTGGGCCGGATATGGGTACGAGGCCGGTTGCCCTTGCGGTTGGGGCGGCTGCGGATGTCGTCCTCGTCGGTGTGCTTGCCGTAGCGGCGCATGGCGTGTGTCCCCTACGCCTTTTCGCTCCCGAGCATCCCGCTCCACATGTCCGGGAAGTCCGGCAGCGTCTTGGCCGTCGTGGCGACGTTCTCGATCTGTACGCCCTCGACCGCGAGGCCGATGATCGCGCCGGCCGTGGCCATGCGGTGGTCCTCGTAGGTGTGGAAGATCCCGCCGTGCAGCCGGCGCGGGCGGATGTGCAGGCCGTCGGCCGTCTCGGTGACGTCACCGCCGAGTTCGTTGATCTCCTTGGTGAGCGCGGCCAGCCGGTCCGTCTCGTGCAGGCGCAGATGGGACACCCCGCGCAGGGTGGAGGGGGAGTCCGCGAGGGCCGCCACGGCCGCGATGCCGGGGGTCAGCTCGCCGACCTCGCCGAGGTCGGCGTCGATGCCGTGGATCGCACCCGAACCGGTGAACACCAGGCCGTACTCGGTGAGTTCGCAGGAACCGCCCATCTCGGTGAAGATCTCGCGCAGCCGGTCACCGGGTTGGGTGGTGCGGGCCGGCCAGTCCGGGATCACGACCTTGCCGCCGGTCACGAGGGCGGCCGCCAGGAACGGCTGGGCGTTGGACAGGTCGGGCTCGACGGTGAGGTCCCGGCCCAGCAGGGCGCCCGGCGTGACCCGCCAGACGTTCGGCTCGCCGCCCGACTCCGGGGTGTCCACCTGAGCGCCCACCGCGCGCAGCATGTCCACGGTCATCCGGATGTGCGGCATCGAGGGCAGCGCCGAGCCCACGTGCCGGACCTCGACACCCTGGTTGAAGCGCGGGCCGGACAGCAGGAGCGCCGAGACGAACTGGGACGACGAGGACGCGTCGATCTCGACCGGTCCACCGTCCAGGGCGCCGCCGCCGTGCACGGTGAGCGGCAGCGCGCCGCGGCCGTCGTCGTCGATCCGCGCTCCGAGGGCGCGCAGGGCGTCGATCACACCGGTCAGGGGGCGCTCGTACGACCTCGGGTCGCCGTCGAAGCGGATCGGGCCGTCCGCCAGCGCGGCGACGGGCGGGAGGAAGCGCATGACGGTGCCCGCGTTGCCGACGTCCACCGTGGCGGGGCCACGGAGGCCGGCCGGCAGGACCCGCCAGGTCTCACCGGTGCCGTCGGGGCCCACTCCCTCTTCGATGCCCACGCCCATCTCGCGAAGGGCCGCCGCCATGAGGAGGGTGTCGCGGGAGCGGAGGGGGCGGCGCAGCCAGCCCGGCTCGCTGGCGAGGGCGGCCAGGACGAGAGCCCGGTTCGTGACCGACTTCGACCCCGGTACGTGGACCGTCGCGTCGACGGCTGCGCTCGCGTGGGGGGCGGGCCAGAGGGCGGTGTCTGAGGGGTTCGAAGCCATGGGGCCACTTTAGTAGGGGGTCGTGTTTCCGGTGCGGCGCCGTCTGGCCGGCCGCACCCCTGTGACGGGCGTCCTCGGGGCCGCGTCACACCTGCAGCAACCACCTGCCGCCGCCTATCAGTGAGCACACGCTCACCGCGTGGAACAGGAACAGCCACAGTCCCGCGGGCACGTGCGTCAGGCGGGACAACTGGTCCGCGTCCGAGTCACCCGCCCCGCCCCGCGCTCTCTTCGCCTGTAGCTCGAAAGCGGGACGCACTCCGCCCAGCAGCAGGAACCACACCACCGCGTACGCGAACGCCGCCTGCACCTGGGGCCCGGCGAGCCAGGACACCACCACGAACGTGCCGCCGGTGACCAGCACCGTCAGCGCCCCGTACGCGTTGCGGATCATCACCAGCATCGCCACCAGCAGGGCCGTCGCCGCCCACAGCAGCAGGGTGATGCGGCCGACGGCGAGCAGGGCGGCCCCGCCGAGACCGAGCAGCGGGGGAGCGGTGTAGCCGGCGGCGGCGGTGAGGATCATGCCGATGCCGTGCGGCTTGCCCCGGCTGACGGTGAGGCCGCTGGTGTCGGAGTGCAGCCGTATGCCGGTGAGCTGACGTCCGGTCAGCAGGGCGACCAGACCGTGGCCGCCCTCGTGGGCGATGGTGATGGCGTTGCGCGAGAGCCGCCACAGCGTATGGGGGACCACTATGGCGAGCGCCGCCGCCATGGTGCCCAGCACCACCCACAGGTCGGGGTCGGGTTGCAGTCCGATGAGCCGGTCCCAGAGGTCGGGCAGCGCGGTCGATGCGGTGCTGTCCATGTTTCCCGGTGGCTCCCTCTCGTCGTACGGAGTCTGGCAGTGTGGCACGTATGTGCGGACGGTATGCAGCCAGTCGTGGGCCCGAGGATCTCGCAGGAATCTTTGAGATCGAGAAGTGGGAACCCGAGGAGACCCTGGAGCCCGACTACAACGTGGCCCCGACCAAGGAGGTCTATGCAGTCCTTGACCGTCCTCTCAAGGACGCCGAGGACCCGCGGCCGGTTCGGCAGCTGCGGAAGCTGAAGTGGGGCCTGGTCCCGAGCTGGTCGAAGACGCCCGAGGGCGCGGCCCGGATGATCAACGCGCGCGCGGAGACCGTGCACGAGAAGCCGTCGTACAAGAGGGCCTTCGCGACCCGCCGCTGCGTCATCCCGGCCGACGGCTACTACGAGTGGGTCACCGGGACCGGCGAGCGGGAGCTGGAGGTCGAGGGGAAGAAGAAGCGGCCGCGCAAGCAGCCGTACTTCGTGCTGCCCGCCGACGGTTCGGTGTTCGCGATGGCCGGCCTGTACGAGTTCTGGCGGGACAAGACCCTGCCCGACGACCATCCGCTGGCCTGGTGGGCGACCTGCTCCGTGATCACCACGGAGGCGGAGACCGGCCCGCTGGCCGTGTCCCCGGCCGACGGCCCGCGCTCCCTCGCCGACATCCACCCACGGATGCCGCTGATGCTGACCCCGGACCGCTGGGACACCTGGCTCGACCCGTCCCGCACGGACGTGGAGGACCTGCGGTCGCTGCTCGCGCCGCCGCCCGAGGGGCTGATGCGGGCCTATCCGGTGAGCACGGCCGTCAGCAATGTGCGCAACAACGGGCCGGAGCTGCTGAAGGAGCTGGAGGGGCCCGAGGAGGGCACGCTCTTCTAGCGCGGAAGGAGGGCACGTCCGGTGCTGAAGAGGCCACGCTCTTCTAGCCTTCTGGTGTGAAGACCGAGATCATCAGCACCGAGGCCGGGGACGCCCGCATCACCTGGCATCCGGCGAGGAAGGCACGGCTCGTGCTGGCCGTAAGCCATGGCGCCGGCGGTGGCATCGAGGCGCGGGACCTCCAGGCGCTCGCCCGGGTGCTCCCCGGCCACGGGGTGAGCGTGGCGCTGGTCGAACAGCCGTGGCGGGTGGCCGGCAAGAAGCTCGCGCCCGCGCCGAAGACGCTGGACGTGGGATGGCGGGGCGTCTGGCCCGCTCTCGCGCGGCCCGGCCTGCCGGTGATCTCCGGCGGCCGCAGTGCCGGGGCCCGGGTCGCCTGCCGTACGGCCGTGGAGCTGGGCGCCGCCGCGGTGCTCGCCCTGAGCTTCCCGCTGCACCCGCCGGGCAAGCCGGAGAAGTCGCGCGCCGACGAGCTGCTCGGAACCGGGGTGCCCACCCTGGTCGTACAGGGCGGCAACGACCCGTTCGGAAAGCCCGGCGAATTCCCGGACGGATCGTTCGAGCTGGTCGAGGTGCCCTACGGCGACCATGGCTTCGCGGTGCCGAAGCGGGCGGAGATCACCCAGGACGAGGCCGTGACGGTCATCACGGAGGCGGTCTTGAAGTGGGTCGGGTCACTGGGGTAAAAGCCCGGGAATGCTGAGCCGTGAACCTCTGTTGAGACGGTCAGAAGCGCTGAGGAACAGCGCAGACCGTCGTAGGAGAGGAAACCGCCGCATGGGTTCGACCTTCTGCCCGAGCCGCAGCAGCCGCGCTGACCTGGACTGGACGGTGCTGCATGCGGCCAAGACCACCCCTATTCGAGGGGCGGCCGGGACGGGTAGTCGTCTATCCTCCAATTCCGGTGGCACCGGTTTCGTTGCTGCCCGGAATCTTGAGGAGGTGGGTCCGGTCACTGGGATCGACGCAGGGACCGACAACGGCCAGGCGGAGCAGCCCGAGGGCCAGGGCGCGAGCACGGAGTCGACTGCGGAGCGCACCGCGCGCTTCGAGCGGGACGCGCTCGAATTCCTCGACCAGATGTACTCGGCCGCTCTGCGCATGACGCGCAACCCGGCCGACGCCGAGGACCTGGTGCAGGAGACGTACGCCAAGGCGTACGCGTCCTTCCACCAGTTCCGTGAGGGGACCAACCTCAAGGCATGGCTGTACCGGATCCTCACCAACACGTTCATCAACTCGTACCGCAAGAAGCAGCGCGAACCCCAGCGCTCCGCGGCCGAGGAGATCGAGGACTGGCAGCTCGCGCGTGCCGAGTCGCACATGTCGACCGGTCTGCGCTCCGCCGAGTCGCAGGCGCTCGACCACCTGCCCGACTCGGACGTGAAGGAAGCGCTGCAGGCGATCCCCGAGGAATTCCGCATCGCCGTCTACCTCGCTGACGTAGAGGGCTTTGCGTACAAGGAGATCGCGGACATCATGGGGACACCCATCGGTACGGTGATGTCCCGCCTGCACCGCGGTCGCCGTCAACTGCGCGGCATGTTGGAGGACTACGCGCGTGAGCGCGGGCTCGTGCCGGCCGGTGCCGGGGAGTCGAACGAAGCGAAAGGCTCGGGCTCATGAGCTGCGGAGAGCCGCACGAGACGGACTGCAGTGAGGTACTCGATCATCTCTACGAGTTCCTCGACAGCGAGATGCCGGACGTCGATCGCGCCAAGTTCAAGCAGCACTTCAGCGAGTGCTCGCCGTGTCTGGAGAAGTACGGCCTCGAAGAGGCCGTGAAGAAGCTGGTCAAGCGGTGCTGCGGCCATGACGACGTGCCCAGCGACCTGCGCTCGAAGGTCCTGGGGCGGCTCGATCTCATCCGCTCGGGACAGACCGTGCCCGAGCACGACGTGACGGCCTCGCCGGTGACTCCGCAGGAATCCTGAGTATCCGCAGGAGTCCTGAGCAGCGATCGCCGTTCACTCGAACGTGCTAATCGGCAGGTGACTACCCCGCGCCGCCTCCCCCCACCGTCCTACGCTCCTCGCAACTGTGCGAACTGGGCTGGAGGGGCGACATGGAGGCGGTACCGGCCCGCGCGCGTGCGTACGTCACCTGCGTCGTCGTAGCCGCACTCCTCTGTCTGCTGCCGCTGTCGGCCGTCCGCACACCCTGGTGGGCACTCGCCCTGCTCGCCGCGCTGTCCGCCGGATGCGAGCAGGCCGCCGCCCGGTGGCGGTTCGCCGGCACCTTCTATCCCGTCCTGCTCGCCGGCGCCTTTCTGCTGCCGCCCCCGGCCGCCGCCCTCGTGGCGCTGCCGGGGGCGCTGCTGTCCCCGGTCGAGCGGCGCCCGCGCGGCCTGCGCCGGCTCTGGCGGGCCGCACAGCTCGCGGTGAGCGTGTGGGCGGCCGCACGGGTGCACGGGGCGATGGGCGGCCGGGCCGCGGTCGAATCCTCCGACTTCCCGTACGCGCTGGCCCCGGCCGGGGTCGCGGTGCTCGTCTTCTGCCTGGTGCTGAGCCTGCTGGACGGAGGAATCCTGGCCCTCGCCGAGAGGGTTCCGGTACGGCGGGCCTGGCGCGGGCTGTTTCTCCGCTCCCTCGCTCCCGTCGCCGTGCACGGGTTGGCCGGACTCATGATGGCCGTGCTGTGGCGCAGTCCCTACGGTCCCGTCGCCGCGTTGCTCGTGCTGCTGCCGATGGGGGTGTCGGGGTGGGTGTTCGCGCAGTACCACCGGGAGCGGGCCGCCCACCAGGCCACCATCCGGGCGCTGGTGCAGGCCGTCGACATCAAGGACGAGTACACGCGCGGCCACAGCGAGCGCGTCGGACAGGCGTCCATGATGATCGCGCGGGAGCTCGGCATGGACGACGCCCGGATCGAGGTGCTGCGGTTCGCGGGGATCCTGCACGACGTGGGGAAGCTCGGGGTGCCGACCCGGCTGCTCAGGAAGGACGGACCGCTGACCCCCGAGGAGCGCCGGGTCATCGAGCTGCATCCCGAGTACGGGCACGAGATGGTCCGGGGCATCTCCTTCCTCGGGGAGGCCAGGGCCGCCGTACTGCACCACCACGAGAGGCTGGACGGGAGCGGGTACCCGTACGGACTGATGGGTGGTCAGATCCCGGAGCCGGCACGGGTGGTGGCCGTGGCCGACGCCTTCGACGCCATGACGTCCACCCGCTCCTACCGGCGGGCCCGGCCCGTCGGCGCCGCGCTGGAGGAGCTGGAGCGATGCGCGGGCAGCCAGTTCGACCCGCGGATGGTGACGGCCCTCGTCCGCGCCCTGTCCCGGCACGGCTGGCACCCCGCGGTCACCGCCGACGAGGGCGACGAGCTCGGAGTGCCGCGTCCCCGCCCGACGACGGCAGGGTGGTCGGGGGTGCGCCGGTGAGCGCCCTGAGCGCGCCGAGGCCCCGCCGCCGGTACCCGCTCTTCGCCCTCGTCCACACCTCCGCCGTCCTGCTGGCCCTCGGCTCCCTCGCCCCCGTCCTGTGGACCGGTCTCGAGGAGCGCGGCACCGCCCTCGCCTTCGGCGTGCTGATCACCGTCGGTGAACTCAACCGGCGCAGCGGCCCCCAGGTCAGGGAGGCCGCCCCGCTCGGTGCCGCCGGGGCGCTGTCGTACGCCCTGCTCGGCGAGAACGCCGGCGCCCCCACGCATCACGGCGCCGCCCAGGTCGTCACCGTCGTCCTCGCCGCCGCCCTCGTCGGCAGCGTGCCGCACATCGGACGCGGCCAGGGCCCCACCGCCGACCAGCTCGCCCGCCGCGTCCTGACCGTCGGGTTCGCCGCCGTGTGCTTCCAACCCCTCTACAACCAGGGCACGTTCACCCAGTGGGACGGACCGGCCTACGCCCTGCTCCTGCTCGCCCTGCTCTCGCTGACCGCGCTGTGCGACGCCGTGCTCGCGGCCGCCCTCGCGCACTCCCGCACCCGCTGGCCCTTCGGCCCGCTGCTCCGGGACGAGCTGCGGGCCCTGCCCGGCATCGGGTCC
This sequence comes from Streptomyces sp. SLBN-8D4, assembly GCF_049739545.1. Lineage (NCBI taxonomy): Bacteria > Bacillati > Actinomycetota > Actinomycetes > Kitasatosporales > Streptomycetaceae > Streptomyces > Streptomyces sp. SLBN-8D4. The sequence goes on along the minus strand of NZ_JBMGQC010000001.1, from coordinate 3,440,923 downwards.
GCCGTCGTCGCCACCGGGGCCGTGATGGCGCTCGCGGTGGCCGTCGCGGGACTGTGGGCGCTGCCCGTCTTGTCGGTGCCGCTGCTGCTCACCCAGCTCTCCGTCCGCCGGTACGCCGCCGTCCGCTCCACCTACCGGCAGACCATCGCCTCCCTTGCCCGCGCCACCGAGATCGCCGGGTACACGCCCGCCGGGCACGCCCGTAGGGTCGCCGCGCTGAGCCGGGAGGTCGGGCGCGACCTGGGGATGTCCCGGCCCGAGCTCACCGTCCTGGAGTACGCCGCCCTCATGCACGACATCGGCCAGCTGAGCCTCGTCGACCCGGTCCCCGCCGGAGCGACCGCCGTCCTGCCCCTCGCCGAACAGCGCCGCATCGCGCTGCTCGGCGGGGCCGTCGTACGGCAGACGGGCGTGGACGCGGCCGTCGCCGTGGTCGTGGAGCGGCAGGCCGACCCCTGCCGGGAGCAGCCGCTCGCCGCGCGGATCGTACGGGCCGTCAACGCCTACGAGGAGAAGGCGCGGGACACCGGGCCGGGCGGGCCACTGACCGCGCTCGAGGAGCTGCGCCTGGGCACCGCGGGGGACTACGCTCCGGAGGTCGTGGAGGCGCTGGCCCGGGTACTGTCGAGAGACTGTCTGACCTCGCCCGTGACGGGGTAACCCATGGGTAATGAGCGCCCTTCCGAGCACACGTGGTTGGATGCGAGAGAGAGGGTGTCCGGGGGCACAGCCAGCCCACTCGACGGAACCGGCAGGCGGGAATCGTGAGGATCTTCGGCAAGGGACGGCACCGGCCCTCCGCCTCCTGGCGGCAGGCCACGGACCGCGCGTTCACGCTGATCGGCGACGGTCGGTACGAGGACGCGGGCGCGCTGCTGACACGTGCCGCGGACCTGGAGCCGTGGCTGTCCGAGTCCTGGTTCAACCTCGCCCTCCTGCACAAGTTCCGGCACGACTGGGAGCAGGCGCGGGCCGCGGGGCTGCGTGCCGTGGCGCTGCTCGACCGGGAGACCGGGGCGCCCGACTGGTGGAACGTCGGCATCGCGGCGACCGCGCTCCAGGACTGGCCGCTGGCCCGGCGGGCCTGGCAGGCGTACGGACTGCGGGTGCCGGGCGGTGCCACGGCCTCCGGTGAACCGCTGGGGATGGACCTGGGCAGTGCCGCCGTACGGCTGTCCCCGGAGGGGGAGGCCGAGGTGGTCTGGGGGCGGCGGCTGGACCCCGCCCGCATCGAGGTGCTGTCCATCCCGCTGCCGTCCTCGGGGCGGCGCTGGGGCGAGGTCGTGCTGCACGACGGCGTCCCGCACGGCGAGCGGACCACCGCGTCCGGCCACGCCTATCCGGTGTTCGACGAGATCGAGCTGTGGGCGCCTTCGCCGGTGCCGACCTGGGTGGTGCTGCTGGAGGCGGCCACCGAGGCGGACCGGGACGCGCTGGAGCAGCTCGCGGCGGACGCCGGGTTCGCGGCGGAGGACTGGTCGTCGTCGGTGCGGCTGCTGTGTCGGATGTGCTCGGAGTCCCGGATGCCGTCCGACGAAGGTGACGGGGAGCATCTGGACCCCCACGACCACAGTGAGCCGGGGCATCCCGGGCCGCTGGGACATCGGACGGACGGGCAGTTGTGGGTACCGGAGCGGGAGTGCGGGGTGGCTGCGCCGGCTTCGCTGGTTCGGGGGTTGCTGGACGGGTGGGTCGCGGACAGCCCGGATTCCCGGGACTGGCGGGACCTGGAAGAGGTCTGCTGAGACATCGCCGTACGCTGTAGCACTGAGTCCCAGGTTTTCCAGGAAGGCATCCGTAGGTCATGGCCCAGCAGGACACCGATCAGCAGCACGCGGGCGTGCTCCCCGTCGACGACGAGGGGTTCGTCATCGACACCGAGGACGCCGAGGAGCGGGAGAACGCCTGGCGTGAGCGCGGCACCTCGCGGCCCATCACCGTCGTCGGGAACCCCGTGCTGCACAAGGAGTGCAAGGACGTCACCGAGTTCGGTGAGGAGCTCGACCAGCTGGTCGCGGACATGTTCGCCAGCCAGCGCACCGCCGAGGGCGTCGGCCTCGCCGCCAACCAGATCGGCGTCGACCTGAAGGTCTTCGTGTACGACTGCCAGGACGACGAGGGCCGACGGCACGTGGGTGTCCTCTGCAACCCGAAGCTCGTGGACCTGCCCGCGGACCAGCGCCGGCTCGACGACAGCAACGAGGGCTGCCTGTCGGTGCCGACCGCGTACGCACCGCTCGCCCGCCCCGACTACGCCGAGGTCACCGGGCAGGACGAGAAGGGCAACCCGGTCAAGGTCCGTGGCACCGGTTACTTCGCCCGGTGTCTGCAGCACGAGACCGACCACCTGTACGGCTACCTCTACATCGACCGGCTCTCCAAGCGCGAACGCAAGGACGCGCTGCGGCAGATGGCCGAGAACGAGCCCCGCTACCCCGTGGTCGCCAACGACTGACGTCCCACCGCTCCCGCACGCACGGCGCCTGTTCAGGAATCACTCCCCGAACAGGCGCCGTTCGCGTGTGCGTCGCACGTTCGATCGGATCTGCTCACTTAGTGATCCGGTTTGCGTCACACATGGGGAGATTCTCGACACCGTGGGGTAGTGAATGAAGCAAATCCGTTCCCAGAATGGTCAGTTGTGGTGCTGAATGGGAAGTGCGGGGATACGCAACGGCGCACGCCCGGTTCAGCGCAGGGGCGTGCGCCAACTGGCGGCTGGAAGGGGTTTGTTCGTGCCTGCTTTCCCACACAGCACCACATCGACGCCGACGGCGATCGCGGTTCCACCGTCGCTCTCTCTCCCGGTGATCGAGGCAGCGTTTCCCAGGCAACTGCACCCGTATTGGCCCAGGCTCCAGGAGAAGACACGCACCTGGCTTCTGGAAAAACGGCTCATGCCGGCGGACAAGGTGGCCGAATATGCCGACGGACTGTGCTACACGGACCTCATGGCGGGGTACTACCTCGGCGCCCCCGACGAGGTCCTCCAGGCGATAGCGGACTACAGCGCGTGGTTCTTCGTCTGGGACGACCGGCACGACCGTGACATCGTCCACCGCCGTCCGGGCGCGTGGCGGCGGCTGAGGTTCGGGTTGCACGCGGCGCTCGACTCCCCACGGGATCACCTGCACCACGGGGATCCGCTGGTCGCCGCCTTCGCCGACTGCATGGTGCGGTTGTACTCGTTCCTGCCGCAGAGCTGGAACACCCGGTTCGCCGGCCACTTCCACGCGGTGATCGAGGCCTACGACCGGGAATTCCGTAATCGCACCAAGGGAATCATTCCCATGGTCGAGGAATACCTGGCCCTGCGCCGCCTCACCTTCGCGCACCGGATCTGGACGGATCTGCTGGAGCCGAGTGCGGGACGCGAACTCCCGGAGGGGGTGAGGAACAACCCGGCGTTCCGGCGGGCGGCCCTGCTGAGTCAGGAATTCGCCGCCTGGTACAACGATCTCTGCTCGCTCCCCAAGGAAATCGCGGGAGACGAGGTCCACAATCTCGGAATCAGTCTCATCAAGCACGACGGGCTGACCCTCGAAGAGGCGATCCGGGAAATGCGGCGGCTGATCGAGAAATGCGTGGACGCATTCCTCGTGGCCGAGGCCGACGCCCTCCTTTTTGCCGACAGCCTCGACGACGGCACCGTGCGGGGAAAGGAACTGAGCACCGCCGTCCGGGCCTGCGTCCGCAATATGCGCAACTGGTTCAGCGCCGTCTACTGGTTCCACCACGAGTCCGGCCGTTACATGGTCGACAGCTGGGACGACCGGTCCACGCCCCCGTACGTCAACAACGAAGCGGCAGGTGAGAAATGACCGTCGAATCCGTGAAAACCGAAGCCACGGTGGCTCCCGAGTCGGGTGAGCCGCCGCTCGCGGGCGGAGGCGCGTCCCCGTCCTCGGGCACGGCCTGCGTCTGGCCCGTGATCCGCTGAGCTTCCTGTCCGGGCTACGGAGGCACGGCGAGGTCGTCCGCCTCCGGCTCGGCCCCAAGACGGTGTACGCGCCCACCACCCCGCAACTGACCGGAGCGGTGGCCCTGAACCCCGACTTCATCATCGCCGGGCCGCTGTGGGAGTCCCTGGAGGGGCTGGTCGGCAAGGAGGGCGTGGCCACCGCCAACGGCCCCCAGCACCGGCGCCAACGGCGCATCATCCAGCCCGCGTTCCGGCTCGACGCGATACCGGCGTACGGGCCGATCATGGAGGAGGAGGCCCAGGCGCTGGCCGAGCGCTGGCAGCCCGGCGAGACGGTCGACGCCACCCTGGAGTCCTTCCGGGTCGCCGTGCGCATCGCGGCCCGCTGTCTGCTGCGCGGCGACTACATGGACGAGCGCGCCGAACGGCTGTGCGTCGCGCTCACGACCGTCTTCCGCGGGATGTACCGGCGGATGGTGATACCCGCGGGCCCGCTGTACAGGCTGCCGCTGCCGGCCAACCTTGCATTCAACCGCGCGTTGGCCGATCTGCATCGGGTGGTCGACGAGATCGTCGCCGAACGCCGGGCATCCGGTCAAAAGCCGGACGATTTGCTGACGGCATTGCTGGCCGCGAAGGACGCGAATGGCGACCCCATCGGGGAACAGGAGATCCACGACCAGGTCGTCGCGATACTCACCCCCGGCGGCGAAACCGTCGCGTCCACGATCATGTGGCTGCTTCAGGTGCTCGCCGAACACCCCGAACACGCGGACAAGGTGTGCGCGGAAGTCGAATCGGTCACCGGTGGCCGTCCTGTGGCATTCGAGGACGTACGGTCACTCAGGTACACGAACTATGTAGTGGTCGAGACCATGCGTTTGTGGCCCGCGGTATGGATATTGACGCGGCGGGCGGTACGGGACACCGAACTCGGTGGCTATCGCATTCCGGCCGGAGCCGACATCGTCTACAGCCCGTACGCGATCCAGCGCGATGCGAAGTCCTTCGACGACAGCGCGGTGTTCGACCCCCTGCGCTGGAGTCCCGAGCGGGCCGAATCGGTTCCGAAACACGCCATGAGCCCGTTCAGCACCGGCAACCGGAAGTGCCCGAGCGACCACTTCTCGATGGCCCAGCTGACGCTGCTCACGGCGGCGCTGGCCCGGAAGTACCGCTTCGAACAGGTGGAGGGCTCGGACGACACCCCCCGTCCGGGCATCACCCTGCGGCCGAACCGGCTCCTGGTGCGGCCCGTGCCCCGGTGACGGGTCAGGCGGCCGCCTCCGGCCCCTGGAAGGTGCGCCGGTAGGCGTTCGGAGTGGTGCCCACCGCGCGCAGGAACTGGTGACGCAGCGCGGCCGCGGTGCCGAACCCGGCACGGCCCGCGATCGCGTCCACCGTCTCGTCCGTCGCCTCCAGCAGCCGCTGGGCCAGCAGCACACGCTGGCGCAGGATCCAGCGGTAGGGAGTCGTACCCGTCTCCTGCTGGAAGCGGCGGGCGAAGGTGCGCGGTGACATGTGCGCCCGCTCGGCGAGCTGCTCGACGGTGACGTCCTCGTCGAGGTGCTGCTCCATCCACACGAGCACCTCGCCGACGGTGTCGCACTTCGACCGGGGCAGCGGCCGCTCGATGTACTGGGCCTGTCCGCCGTCCCGGTGCGGCGGTACGACCATCCGCCGGGCGATCTTGTTGGCGACCTCGGGGCCCTGCTCCTTGCGCACGATGTGCAGACAGGCGTCGATACCGGCGGCGGTGCCCGCGGACGTGATCACCGGGTCCTCGTCGACGTACAGGACGTCCGGCTCGACCGTCAGCCGCGGATACGCGAGTGCCAGTTCCTCCGCGTGGTGCCAGTGCACGGTGCAGCGCCGGCCGTCGAGCAGTCCGGCCGCGGCGAGCACGAAGACACCGGAGCACACGCTGAGCACCCGGGCCCCGCGGTCGACCGCGTCGCGCAGGGCTTCCAGCAACTCGGGCGGGAAGTCCCGCGTCTCGTAGCCGGCGCAGGCCGGCACGGCGATCAGGTCGGCCGTCTCCAGCCGCTCCAGGCCGTGCTCGACGTGCAGGGCGAAGCCGGACCGCGAGGTCAGCCGGGGGCCCTCGGCCGAGGCGACCGCGAAGTCGTACACGGGCAGTCCGTCATCGCTGCGGTCGGTCCCGAAGACCTCGCAGACGACTCCGAGCTCGAAGGGGTTCACGCCGTCCAGGACGACGGCGGCCACGTTCTTCAGCATGCTGCCAGTGTGCCTCAGGGCTGGCAGTAAATCGAGGGTGTGCGGCAGTCCTGCCACTGTTTGTCAGGAGTCAACGGCGCGAGAGTAGTGACATGACTTCAGCACAGACAGAAGGACTGATCGCCATGCTGACTGTTTTCGCCATCTTCGTCCTCCTCATCCTCCCGTCGGTGATCGGGATCGTGCACGACAAGCGCGTCGACCGTCAGATCAGGAAGGCGCGCGAGTACCGGACCGCTCATGGGGTCGCTCGAACGGTCTGATCTCTCCTGGATCTAGCCGGCAGCCCTAGCCCTGCTCACGGCCACCGGAGCCCATGCCGAGGGCGAGGGTGAGGGTGAGGGTGAGGGTGACATCAGGGTCACCAAGACACCGCCACGGCGGCGGGCAGCCGGCGCTGGTGCTTCCCCGGCACCACGACGACCTCGCTGAAGGTCTCGGCCGGGGACGCGGTCGCCTCAGGTGACCACCACGGTGACCCGCCACTCCTGAATGCCCTTGCAGGAGACCTGGCCGGTCTCGGTGGCGCACAGCGGACGCTGTGAACTCAGCCGCACCTGTCCCGCCGAGACCGCCTTGTACGCGGAACTCGCGTCACCGGGCAGCAGGACGATCCCACTGTTGGTGGGCTCCAGTCCGCCGCCCTCGGCGGTGACCGGCTTCCAGGGGCGGCTCTTCGTCCCGTCCAGCGAGATACGGAGCGTGTCGCCCACCGCGAGGCAGACCGTGCTGCCGCTGTCTTCCGCGTCCAGCTGCGAGGCGGACGTGCAGCCCGGCGACGGCGACGCGGACGGGGACGACGAGGGCGGGGATGACGACGAGGGCGGGGGCGACGACGAGGGCGGCGGCGACACGGTGTCGCCACCGCCCCCTTCGCTTCCGGCCTCGGCCCCGCACCCCGCGAGCAGCAGGGTCAGTGCCGCGAGGGCGAGGGCGGTGCGGTGGGTCGTAGGGCGCATGGGGGTGGCCTCCTCGTCGATGAGACGTTCCGCACGCGTACCCGGATCCACCGACTTTTGACAGAGGCCCGTCAGAAGGTGGAGCTGGGTCAGAAGTCCTCGTCCAGGTCGACCGTGCCCTCCACCGCCACCTGGTACGCGGACGGACGCCGCTCGAAGAAGTTGGTCAGCTCCTGGACGCCCTGCAGCTCCATGAAGGAGAACGGGTTCTCCGAGCCGTACACCGGCGCGAAGCCGAGGCGCGTCAGGCGCTGGTCGGCGACACACTCCAGGTACTGGCGCATCGACTCGGTGTTCATGCCGGGCAGCCCGTCGCCGCACAGGTCGCGCGCGAACTGGAGCTCCGCCTCCACCGCCTCCGCCAGCATGTCGGTGACCTGATGCTGGAGCGCGTCGTCGAAGAGCTCCGGCTCCTCCTTGCGGACGGTGTCGACCACGTCGAAGGCGAAGGACATGTGCATGGTCTCGTCGCGGAACACCCAGTTGGTGCCGGTGGCGAGGCCGTGCAGCAGGCCCCGGCTGCGGAACCAGTAGACGTACGCGAACGCACCGTAGAAGAACAGGCCCTCGATGCACGCGGCGAAGCAGATCAGGTTGAGCAGGAAACGGCGGCGGTCGGCCTGCGACTCCAGGCGGTCCAGCTTCTCGACCTCGTTGATCCACCGGAAGCAGAACTCGGCCTTCTCGCGGATGGAGGGGATGTTCTCGACGGCGTCGAAGGCCGCCGCCCGGTCCTGCGGATCGGGAAGGTAGGTGTCCAGGAGCGTCAGATAGAACTGGACGTGCACGGCCTCCTCGAAGAGCTGCCTGCTCAGGTACAGGCGGGCCTCGGGGGAGTTGATGTGCTTGTAGAGGGTCAGCACCAGGTTGTTCGCCACGATCGAGTCGCCTGTGGCGAAGAACGCGACCAGCCGGCCGATCAGGTGCTGCTCGGCGGGGCTGAGCTTCGCGAGGTCGGTGACGTCCGAGTGGAGGTCGACCTCCTCGACGGTCCAGGTGTTCTTGATGGCGTCCCGGTAGCGCTCGTAGAAGTCCGGGTAGCGCATCGGGCGGAGGGTCAGCTCGAAGCCCGGGTCTAGAAGGTTCTTGGCAGCCATGTCAGTCGGCGCGAAGCGCTGTCCTTCAGGGGCGGTGGTCGGGCGACGGGTGGGCATTACTGGCAGGCCTCGCAGGACTCGGGGTTTTCCAGGGAGCAGGCGACGGCGTCTTCCGGGGCCGTCGGCTGGACGGGAACCGTCGCCTGAGCCGCGCGGGCGATACGGGTCGCCGGGCGCGAGCGCAGGTAGTACGTCGTCTTCAGCCCGGACTTCCAGGCGTACGCGTACATCGAGGAGAGCTTGCCGATCGTCGGCGTCTCCAGGAAGAGGTTCAGGGACTGGGACTGGTCGAGGAACGGGGTCCGCGCCGCCGCCATGTCGATCAGACCGCGCTGCGGGATCTCCCACGCCGTGCGGTACAACGCCCGTACGTCCTCCGGGATCCACGCGAAGCCCTGCACCGAGCCGTTCGCGTCCCGCAGCGCCTCACGGGTGCGGGCGTCCCAGACGCCGAGCTTCTTCAACTCGGCCACCAGGTAAGAGTTGACCTGGAGGAACTCGCCGGACAGCGTCTCGCGCTTGAAGAGGTTGGAGACCTGCGGCTCGATGCACTCGTACACGCCGGCGATCGAGGCGATGGTGGCGGTGGGCGCGATGGCGAGCAGGAGGCTGTTGCGCAGACCCGTGCCGGCCATGCGCTCGCGCAGGGCCGCCCAGCGCTCGGGCCAGGCGAGGTCGGTGGCGTAGTGGTCCGGGTGCAGCACACCCTGTGCCGTACGCGTCTTCTCCCAGGCCGGCAGCGGACCGCTGCGCTCGGCGAGGTCGGCGGAGGCCTCGTAGGCGGCGAGCATGATGCGCTCGGCGATCCGCGTGGACAGCGCCTTGGCCTCGGGGGAGTCGAAGGGCAGGCGCAGCTTGAAGAAGACGTCCTGGAGGCCCATCGCGCCGAGGCCGACGGGACGCCACTTGGCGTTGGACCGCCCGGCCTGCTCGGTCGGGTAGAAGTTGATGTCGACGACCCGGTCGAGGAAGGTGACGGCGGTGCGGACGGTGGCGTCCAGCCGCTCCCAGTCGATGTCGCCGCTCGTCGTGTCGACGAACGCGCCGAGGTTCACGGACCCCAGGTTGCAGACCGCCGTCTCCCCGTCGTCCGTGACCTCCAGGATCTCCGTGCAGAGGTTGGAGGAGTGCACGGTGTGGCCGGGCAGCGCCGTCTGGTTGGCCGTGCGGTTGGCGGCGTCCTTGAAGGTCATCCAGCCGTTGCCGGTCTGCGCGAGGGTGCGCATCATGCGCCCGTAGAGGTCACGGGCCGGGATGGTCCTGCGCGCGAGACCCGCCGCCTCGGCCTTGCGGTAGGCCGCGTCGAACTCCTCGCCCCACAGGTCGACCAGCTCGGGCACGTCGGCGGGCGAGAAGAGGGACCACTCGGCGTCCGCGTTCACCCGGCGCATGAACTCGTCCGGGATCCAGTGCGCGAGGTTCAGGTTGTGCGTACGGCGGGCGTCCTCACCGGTGTTGTCCCTGAGCTCCAGGAACTCCTCGATGTCCGAGTGCCAGGTCTCCAGATAGACCGCGGCCGCGCCCTTGCGCCGGCCACCCTGGTTCACGGCGGCGACCGAGGCGTCGAGGGTCTTCAGGAACGGGACGATGCCGTTGGAGTGCCCGTTGGTGCCGCGGATCAGCGAACCGCGGCTGCGGATACGGGAGTACGAGATGCCGATGCCGCCGGCATGCTTCGAGAGGTTGGCGACCTGGTGGTAGCGGTCGTAGATGGAGTCGAGCTCGTCCTTCGGGGAGTCGAGGAGGTAGCAGGACGACATCTGGGGGTGCCGGGTGCCGGAGTTGAAGAGGGTGGGGGAGGAGGGGAGGTAGTCGAGGCGGCTCATGAGCCGGTAGAGCGCGGCGACTTCGTCCAGGGCGTGGACGCCCGTTTTTGAATTGACCACAGTGTCCTCGGCGAGGCCGGACGCCACCCGGAGCATGAAGTGCTGGGGCGTCTCGATGACCTTGCGGGTGATCGGGTGGCGCAGGAGGTAGCGGCTGTACAGGGTGCGCAGCCCGAAGTAGCCGAAGCGGTCGTCGGCCTCGGTGTCGACCAGTGCGTCGAGCCGCTCGGCGTGGACCCGCACGAACTCGGCGGTCCGGTCGGCGATGAGGCCCTCGCGGTGGCCGACGGCGACCGACCCGGTGAACGAGGTGACGCCCTGTGAGGCGGCCTCGGCGGCGATGGAGACGGTCAGCAGCCGGGCGGCCAGCCTGCTGTAGGCGGGGTCCTCGGAGATGAGGCCGGCCGCCGCCTCGGTGGCCAGCTCGCGCAACTCCGCGATCCTCTCGGCGGAGGCCCCCCGCGCGGACCGGCCGCGCAGCGCGGCGGCGGCGACCCGCCCGGGGTCGGCGTCGGGGAGGTCGGCGGTCAGCGCGGTCAGGGTCCGCAGCAACGCGGTTCCGGGACCGTCCTCGTCCACCGGGGTGGTCGCTGAAGCCGGGTCGGCTGGCGCGATGGTCACGTGGGGCTCTCCCTCGCTGGGCACGGAGGCCTTGCGGAGGGCAGGGGGCAGCACACGAGCGCGCACGGCGTCGCGTCCACCGGCCCATTCCACGAGGCCCGGACGTCATGACACCCGGGCCGGTATGGCACGGGCACGCTGTCGACAGGTCCTCGGACTGACTCTCATGTGCGCTTATGCACGCATGAGTACACCGTTGCGGGACAGTTCCGGATTCGCACCGGATTCCCCTGCGGCGACAGCGAGCATGAGCATACATCTTGTGCCGGGTGGGAGAAGCAGGCCCATATGTTGTGTCGCGGCGACTTCAGAGCGTCAACTTGTACGTGAGAAGCGTGAAGTCGTCGCCGGGTATCGGCTTCCAGTCGCGCTCGGGGACGCGGACGAATCCGAGGCGTTCGTAGATGCGGTGGGCGCTGTGCATCGTGGGCTGGGTGCACAGGACGACGCCTGTGGCCGTGGCGGTCGCGCGGTCGACACAGGCCTGGACGAGGGCTTGTCCCACGCCTCTGCCGCGGGCCGCGTGAGCCACCGCGAGCATGCGGATCTCCGCCTCTCCGGGGCGGGCGAGGTCGGCCAGGGGGCCGCCGGAGGGGACGAAGGTGACTCCGCCGAGGATGTCGTCGTTCTCCGTGGCCACCAGGACGTCAGCGGCGGACGCCCTCTTGGCCACGTCCTTGAGTTCTTCGAAATACCAGTCGCTGTCACCGAACAGGAGAAGCCCGTCCTGGAGGTAGGCCTGGGCGGTGATCTCGCCGAGGCGTTCGTGGTCGGCGGGCACCGCGGGGCGAATCAGGAAGTCCATGCGGGTGAGTGTGCACGACGGGTACGACAACGGGCCGCCGGACGAGAACTCCGACGGCCCGTGCACACCGTGACTAGTGGGTCGTACTCGCGGTGGCCGGCGGGAGTTCCACTTCGACCCCCGGGTCGCCCGCGTCCGCCGTGTAGTCCTCCGGGCTGGTCTCGTCCACGCCGTCGGGGGCCTTCAGCGCCTTCAGTACGAAGGTCAGGACCACCGTGACGACGACGTTGAGCACGAACGCCGTCAGGCCGATGTAGCCGATCTCGCCGATGCCCGGGATCTCCTTCGCCGAGCCACCGAAGTGCTTCTGGGTCGGAGAGGCGACTCCGTACGCGGCGGCCGTGCCGTAGATCATGCCGACCGCCCAGCCTGCGAGCAGGGCCCAGCGGTGGAACCAGCGGGTGAACAGGCCGCCGACCAGGGCCGGGAAGGTCTGCAGGATCCAGATGCCGCCCAGGAGCTGGAAGTTGATGGCCACCGTCTTGTCCATGGTGAGGACGAAGACCAGGGCACCGACCTTCACCAGGAGCGAGACCAGCTTGGAGACCTTGGTCTCCTGCGCCGGCGTCGCGTCCGGCTTGATGAAGTCCTTGTAGATGTTGCGGGTGAAGAGGTTCGCGGCCGCGATCGACATGATGGCCGCAGGGACCAGCGCGCCGATGCCGATCGCCGCGAAGGCCACGCCCGCGAACCAGTCGGGGAACATGTCCTCGAAGAGCTGCGGGATCGCCAACTGAGGGTTGGTGACCTTGACCCCGGCCGCGATCGCCATGAAGCCGAGCAGCGCGAGCAGGCCCAGCATCAGGGAGTACAGCGGCAGGATCGTGGTGTTGCGGCGGATCACCTCACGGCTGCGCGAGGAGAGCGTCGCGGTGATCGAGTGCGGGTACATGAAGAGGGCGAGCGCGGAGCCCAACGCCAGCGTGGCGTAGGTCCATTGGCCCGCCTCCAGCGGAACCAGTCCGCCCGCCTTGGCCGCCGTGTACTTCTCGCTCGCCGCGCCGAAGACATCGTCGAAGCCGCCCAGCTTGATCGGGATGTAGATGATCGCCACCGCGATGACGATGTAGATCAGCGTGTCCTTCACGAACGCGATCAGCGCGGGGGCGCGCAGGCCCGAGGAGTAGGTGTAGGCCGCGAGGACACCGAACGCGATCAGCAGCGGCAGGTCCTTGACGAACCAGTTGGTGTTCTCGCCGCCGCCGACACCCATGACGTCGAGAACCGCCTGGATACCGACCAGTTGGAGCGCGATGTACGGCATGGTCGCGAGGATGCCGGTGACCGCCACCGCCAGCGACAGGCCCTTGGAGCCGAAGCGGCCGCGCACGAAGTCCGAGGTCGTCACGTACCCGTGCTTGTGGGAGACCGACCACAGGCGGGGCAGGAACGTGAAGATGAGCGGGTAGACCAGGATGGTGTACGGCACCGCGAAGAAGCCGGCCGCGCCCGCCGCGTAGATCGCCGCGGGCACCGCGACGAAGGTGTACGCCGTGTAGAGGTCGCCGCCCAGCAGGAACCAGGTGACCCAGGTGCCGAACGACCGGCCCCCCAGGCCCCATTCGTCGAGGCTGTGCTCGTTCTCGGCCTTGCGCCAGCGGGCGGCCAGGAAGCCCAGGACCGTGACGGCCAGGAAGAAGAGGATGAAGACGGTGAGAGCCACGCCGTTGACGCCGTCGTTCACTTGGTACCTCCCCGACGGGCGCGCTGGTCACGCTGCCAGAGCTGGTAGGCGGTCATCGTCAGCGCGGTGGAGATCAGCACCCACAGCATCTGGTACCAGTAGAAGAACGGGATGCCGATGAACGTGGGGTCGGCCTTGGCGTACGAGCCGACCCACAGCATCGCCACGAACGGGGCGAGCAGGCAGAGGGCGATGACCACCCGCATCGGTGTCACCGCCGGTGGTCTCACTTCAGGTGTGTCCGACATTCCGCGGCTCCGTCCCCTCGCTGATCACCTGTAACGCGCAGGCAATGTAGGTCACGGTGTCAGGTGAGCGGAAGACCTCGTCCGCATATCGGTATGTCGATTCTGTGAAGCACCGGCATCAGTACCGGCAGCAGCATCAGCAGCAGCGGAATCCCTGGCGGGGATCTCCTTCCTGACGGTCCGTCCTCATGCGCTCGAACGCCTTCCGCGTCGGCACCGGCGCCCGCGGGTGGTCCTTGCGCACATGGGCGACACAGCGGTCGTACGCTGACTCGTCGGTCAGTTCCCGGACGTACCAAGCGCACGGCCCTGAACGCCCGTCGCAGCGACCTCATCGCGCGCCTCCTCCTTCTCCGCGCGGGTCGGGACCAGCCCGGCCGTGGCCAGGATCCTCGACTCGACGTACGGCGCCTCGCTGAGCGTGGACAGTGCGGGACGGTGGACGTGCCGGACGCAGACCCGCAGGGCGTCGGCGATCACCACCACGATCAGCGGCGCGAGGACGGCCGTTGAGGAGGCGATGATCCAGACCGTGCCGGGAAGACAGCCCATCTGCGCGGCCAGTACCGGGCCGACGAGTGGACCGGCGCCCGCGATCGCGGCGAAGTGGTGGCCGAGCAGGGCGCGGCGGTCGGTGGGGTGGAAGTCGAAGCCGTTGTCGAGGCGTTCGGCCGGGGTGGCCCTGGTCGCGTCGACCTTCAGGACCTTGTACGCGATGAACTTCGCGTAGCAGCGGTGGCCGATCGCGTACGACCCGAGGGCGGCCGCGACCATCCAGGCGGCGGAGACGTCCTCGCCCCGGGCGAGCGCGAGCACGGACCAGCCGGCGGCGCCGACCAGGGCGACGAGGGTCCGGATGGGATGGTTCGGACGTTCGCGGTACGCACGGGGCGGTCCTCCCGTCCAGACGGAGCCGGGAGGACCGTAGAGCAGGAAGCGTGGTTGCGCTACAGGGCGTGCATCAGTCGACCGGCCTCTTCAGGCGGGCCACGAACTTGTACCGGTCGCCCCGGTAGACCGACCGCACCCACTCCACCGGCTCGCCCTTCTTGTCGAAGGAGTGGCGGGACAGCATCAGCATCGGCAGGCCCACGTCGGTGCCGAGCAGGCCGGCCTCGCGCGGGGTGGCCAGGGAGGTCTCGATGGTCTCCTCGGCCTCGGCGAGGTGGACGTCGTAGACCTCGGCCAACGCCGTGTACAGGGACGTGTACTTGACGAGGGACCTGCGCAGGGCCGGGAAGCGCTTGGCGGAGAGGTGGGTCGTCTCGATGGCCATCGGCTCGGCGTTCGCCATGCGCAGGCGCTCGATGCGCAGCACCCGGCCGCCGGCGGTGATGTCGAGGAGCTCGGCGAGCCGGTCGTCGGCGGTGATGTAGCCGATGTCGAGCAGCTGCGAGGTGGGTTCGAGGCCCTGGGCGCGCATGTCCTCCGTGTAGGAGGTGAGTTGCAGCGCCTGCGAGACCTTCGGCTTGGCGACGAAGGTGCCCTTGCCCTGGATGCGCTCCAGACGCCCCTCGACCACCAGTTCCTGGAGGGCCTGGCGCACGGTGGTGCGGGAGGTGTCGAACTCGGCGGCGAGCGTGCGCTCGGGCGGTACCGGCGTGCCGGGCGACTGGGTCTCCGTCATGTCGAGCAGGTGCTTCTTCAGGCGGTAGTACTTGGGCACGCGCGCGGTACGGACGCCTGCCCCGCCCTCGGTCTCCGCACTGCTGACGTCGCTGCTCATGGTCTGCCTTCCCGGCTCCGGATGCGGGTCACATCGTGATCCCTTCTGTATACCGTCGCCGCCTCTTTTGGTCTAGTCCACAGGGGGAAGTGGTCTAGCGGACGACAGTACTCCGCCGCCACTGTTTTCGCTGGCTTCTTTACTAATGGTTCCTGCATATGTAGGTCGCATAACGGCTGGTCAGGGCCGTTTCGAGCACTCTTGACAGGCTTCATGGTCTGGTCCAAGCTCCCCCTACTGGTCTACACCATTGGTCCAGGTCCCGGCCTGTGGGCGGGAGGTGTGGGCATCCCTGAGGAGGGTGGCGTGAAGCGCAAGCTGATAGCCGCGATCGGTATCGCGGGCATGGTGGTCACCGTCGCGGCGTGTGGGGGCAGCGACAGCGGAAGTTCGGACAACAGCGGCACGGACGCCAAGGAGCTGACCGTCTGGCTCACCGTCGACGCCCAGAACAACTGGCCGCAGCTGGTGAAGGCCGCGGACGCGGCGGTCCAGAAGAAGCACCCCGGCATCAAGATCAACCACGAGTACTACGGCTGGCCCGACAAGAACACCAAGCTCGACGCGGTCCTCGCCACCGACAAGGCCCCCGACGTGGTCGAGATGGGCAACACCGAGATGCTGGGCTACATGGTCAAGGGGGCCTTCGCGCCCCTGGACACCTCGAAGTTCACCAACTCGTCCGCCTGGCTCGACGGACTCAAGGCCTCGGTGACCTACGACGGCAAGACCTACGGCGTCCCGTACTACGCCGGCGGCCGCGTCGGCAACTGGCGCAAGGACGTCTTCGCCTCGGTCGGCGTCAAGTCCACCCCGAAGACCTACGCGGAGCTCACCGCCGCCCTGGACAAGGTCCAGAAGAAGGAGGGCGACAAGTTCTCCGCCTGGTACCAGCCCACCCGTGACTGGTACGCGGCCATGTCCTTCGTCTACGACGCCGGCGGCTCCATCGCCAAGGAGGACGGCGGCCAGTGGAAGGGCAACCTCTCCTCGCCGGAGTCCGTCAAGGGCCTCACCGAGTTCAAGAACGTCGTCGACAGGTACATGCACGGCGACAAGACCAAGGACGAGTCCGACCGCTACATCGTCTACGGCCAGGGCAAGTCCGGCATGATCTTCGGCGCGGCCTGGGAGGGTGCGACCTCCGCCGACCCGAAGAACGACAAGACCGGCAAGCTCAAGGACAACCTCGAGAACTTCGTGATGCCGGGTCCGTCCGGCAAGAACCTGCCCGTGTTCCTGGGCGGTTCGGACCTCGCGGTCCCGGTGAAGTCGAAGGCGCAGGCCGTCGCCGCCGAGTGGATCAACGCCTTCACCGGTCCCTCCGGTCAGAAGGGCCTGATGGCCAAGGGCAACCTGCCCAACAACAAGACCGACCTCGCCACCCTGAAGAACGACCCGGCGACCGCGGTCCCGGCCACCGCGGCCGAGGCCAACTGGTTCGTCCCCATGGCGCCCGGCTGGGGTCAGGTCGAGAAGGCGCAGGTCCTGCAGAACATGCTGCAGAGCATCGGCACCGGCAAGAAGTCGGTCGAGGACGCCGCCAAGGAGGCGGACGCCGCGATCGACAAGGTCATCAACAACAAGTGACCTGAGGCAGGGCCCCGTTGAGTACGGCGGGGCCCTGCCTCCCGTACGGCCGTGCGGGCTTCGTTCCCGTACGCCGTGCGGGCTTCGCCTTCGTACGACCCATGCGACGTCGGTTTCGTACGACCAGAGGGACCGCTGAGGAGCACGCGATGAGTGCCGCAGACACCACCACCCCCACCGAGGTGCCGCCGCTGATGTCGGTACCACCGCCGTCCGCACCGCCGACGCCCCGCAGAAGGCGGGGGTCCGGCGCCACCCCGTGGCTGCTGCTCGCGCCCTGCCTGCTCATCCTCGGCCTGGTCATGGGCTATCCACTGGTCCGCCTGGTCACCCTGTCCTTCCAGAAGTTCGGGCAGTCCCAGCTGTGGGGCTTCCTGCCTGCCCAGTGGATCGGCTTCGACAACTTCACCGCCGTCCTCGGTGACGGCGAGTTCTGGGCGGTCGTCGTCCGGACGATCGTCTTCGCGGCCGGCTGCGTCATCTTCACGATGGTCGCCGGCATGCTGATCGCGCTCCTGCTCCAACGGGTCTCCGGCTGGGTGAAGACCCTCGTCAACATCGCGCTGGTGGCCAGCTGGGGCATGCCCATCATCGTCGCCACCACGGTCTTCAAGTGGCTGTTCGACGCGGACTACGGCATCCTCAACGCGCTGCTCAGCAAGCTGCCCGGCGTCGAGATGATCGGCCACAACTGGTTCGCCAGCGGGCCCCAGGGCCTGGCCGTGATCATGCTGCTCGTGGTCTGGGGCGCGGTGCCCTTCGTCGTCATCACCCTCAGCGCCGGACTCACCCAGGTCCCCGCCGAGTTGGAGGAGGCGGCCCGCCTGGACGGCGCGGGCGCCTGGGGCGTCTTCCGGCACGTCACCCTGCCGATCCTCAAGCCGATCATCGTGATGCTCACGACCCTCTCGGTCATCTGGGACATGGGCGTCTTCCCCCAGGTGTTCGTCATGCGGGGCGGCCACCCGGAGCCGGAGTTCCAGATCCTGCCGACGTATTCGTACGACCGCGCGTTCGTGGTCAACGACTACGGGCAGGGCTCGGCGATCGCCCTCATCACCGTGCTTCTGCTGCTGGGAGTGGTCGCCGTGTACATGCGCCAGATGCTGAAGATCGGAGAGGTCGAATGAGCACGCTCGCTCCCGCGGGGCGCCGGAGGTCGAAGGCCGGCTGGAACCTCCTCGGTCTCCTCGTCTTCGCCACCGCCGGATTCCCCGTCTACTGGATGCTGAACACGGCGTTCAAGCCGGCGAAGGACGCCATCGACCCGGACCCGAGCCTGCTGCCGACGGGACTGACGCTGGGCAACTTCAGCCGCGCGCTGGACATCGCCGACTTCTGGGGCCCGGTCGGCCGCAGCCTGATCGTCTCCCTCTCGGTCGTGGCGATCGGCATCGTGGTCGGCACCCTGGCCGCCCTCGCCATCTCCCGCTTCGCCTTCCGCGGCCGCAAGGTCGTGATCGTGGGCATCCTCGCGGTCCAGATGGTCCCCCTGATCGCGATGATCATCCCGGTCTTCCTGCTGCTGAACGACCTCGACCAGTACGACAAGCTGTCGGGTCTGATCATCACCTACCTGACCTTCATCCTCCCCTTCACGGTGTGGACGCTGCGCGGCTTCATCGTCAACATCCCGAAGGAGCTGGAGGAGGCGGCGATGGTCGACGGCTGCTCGCCCACGGGCGCCTTCCTGCGGGTGGTCTTCCCGCTGCTGGCTCCCGGCATGGTCGCCACCTCGGTCTACGCCTTCGTCCAGGCCTGGAACGAGTACCTCTACGCCCTCATGCTGCTCAGCCAGAAGAACCAGACCGCGACCGTCTGGCTCGGCAACTTCACCACCAAACACGGCACCGAATACGCCCCGATGATGGCCGGTTCCACCATGATGGCCGTGCCGATCGTGGTCCTCTTCCTCCTCGTCCAGCGCAAGATGGCCGCGGGTCTCACCGCGGGCGCCGTGAAGGGATAACGCCCCGATGACGACATTCGCCAGCGGCACCGACACCCTCACACGGGACGCCCTCACCGTCCTCCAGCCCGGCTTCACCGGCACCACCGCCCCCGACTGGCTGCTGCGCCGCCTCGGCGAGGGCCTCGCCTCGGTCGGCCTGTTCGGCCGCAACATCACCTCCCCGGAACAACTGGCCGCCCTGACCGCCCAGTTGCGCGCCGAACGCGACGACGTCCTGGTCGCCATCGACGAGGAGGGCGGTGACGTGACCCGCCTGGAGGTGGGCACCGGCTCGTCCTTCCCCGGCAACCACGCCCTCGGCGCGGTGGACGACGTGGAACTGACGCACGCGGTGGCCGCGGAACTCGGCCGCCGTCTCGCGGCCTGCGGGGTCAACCTCAACTGGGCCCCGTCGGCCGACGTGAACTCCAACCCGTCCAACCCGGTGATCGGCGTCCGCTCCTTCGGCGCCGCCTCCGAACTGGCCGCCCGGCACACGGCGGCCTACGTCACCGGCCTGCAGTCGGCGGGCGTCGCCGCCTGCACCAAGCACTTCCCGGGCCACGGCGACACCGCGATCGACTCCCACCACGCCCTGCCGCGCATCGACGTGGACGAGTCGGTCCTCCTGGAGCGGGAACTGCGGCCCTTCCGTGCGGCCATCGCCGCCGGCACCCGCGCGGTGATGACCGCCCACATCCTGGTCCCCGCCCTGGACCCGGACCTCCCGGCCACCCTGTCCCACAAGGTGCTGACCGACCTCCTGCGCCGCGAACTCGGCTACACCGGCCTCATCGTCACCGACGGCATGGAGATGCAGGCCATCTCCGGCACCTACGGCATCGAACGCGGCAGCGTCCTGGCCGTCGCCGCCGGCGCCGACGCGATCTGCGTGGGCGGCGGCCTGGCCGACGACGAGACGGTACGGCGCCTGCGCGACGCCCTGGTCTCGGCGGTCCGCTCGGGCGACCTCCCCGAGGAACGGCTCGCGGAAGCGGCGGAACGCGTCCGCACGCTGGCCCACTGGACGGCCGCCGGCGCAGCCGACACGCAGCTGCCGGCCGACGAGGAGGTGGGACTGCGCGCGGCCCGAAGGGCGTTGCACATCACCGGCGCCGACGGCTTCACCCCCCTCACCACGGCTCCCTACGTCGCCGCCTTCACCCCGGTCGCCAACGTGGCCGTCGGCGACGAGACGCCCTGGGGCGTCGCCGCCGAACTCGCCCGCCTGCTCCCCGGCACGGAGACGGGCAGCTTCACCGGCGAGGACGCGGGCCTGGCCACCCTGGCCGCGGCCGGCCCCCGCCGGATCGTGGCCGTGGTCCGCGACGAACACCGCCACCCCTGGATGGGGGCGGCCCTCGACACCGTCCTCCGCACCCGCCCCGACACGATCGTGATCGAAATGGGCCTCCCTCAGGCCCCCGCCCGAGGAGCCCTGCACATCGCGACCCACGGCGCGGCAAGGGTGTGCGGCAGGGCGGCAGCGGAGGTCATCGCGGGGGAGTAGGTCCTTAAGGACAGGACAGGACAGGACAGGTGCCGGTTCCCTTCGAGGGGACCGGCACCTGTCTTCGAACCCGGCAGACGGGTCCCCGCCCTAAATCCCCTGCCAGTCAGGCTTGTTCACAAACGTGTGCCGGAAGTAGTCCGCCAGCTTCAACTTCGAGGCGGCCCCCTCATCCACGACCACCGTCGCATGCGGATGCAGCTGAAGCGCCGACGCGGGACACACCGCGGCGACCGGCCCTTCCACCGTCGCCGCCACCGCGTCCGCCTTCCCCTCACCCGTCGCGAGCAGCACCAGATGCCGGGCCTCGAGAATCGTTCCGATCCCCTGAGTGATCACATGGTGCGGCACCTGCGAGATGTCCCCCTCGAAGAACCGCGCGTTGTCCACCCGCGTCTGCTCGGTCAGCGTCTTGATCCGGGTCCGCGAGGCCAGCGACGAACACGGCTCGTTGAACCCGATGTGCCCGTCCGTCCCGATCCCGAGCAGCTGCAGATCCACGCCCCCGGCAGCGGCCAGCGCCGAGTCGTACGCCTGACACGCACCGATGATGTCCTGAGCCGTCCCGTCCGGCCCCATGAAGGAGGCCATCGGTATCCCCAGCGGCTCCAGCACCTCGCGCCGCAGCACCGAACGGTAGGACTCCGGATGCTCGGCCGGCAGCCCCACGTACTCGTCGAGCTGGGCTATCCGCGCCCGCGAGGCGTCCACGGCACCGGACCGCACCTTCGCCGCCAGGGCCTCGTAGATCGGCAGCGGGGTGGAGCCGGTGGCCACGCCGAGGAGGGCGTCGGGCTTGCGCCGGAGCAGCTGGGCCATGGCCTCGGCGATGAGCTCGCCACCCGCCTTGGCGTCCGGAACGATGACAACTTCCACGCTGGGCCTGCCGATCTGAGGGAAGGGTCTGATCTGTAGCAACGGTCTGAACAGAGAGGGCTCGACCGGACCCCGGTACGGCCCATGTGGTTTAGACCAATCTAACAGAATCGGGTCCTGCGGCCCAGGTCCCCGAGGCCGTCAGGACGCCTCCTCAAGGACTGCCACCTCACCATCATCCGCGGTCGGGACCCGGACGCACCGCCCGCCCCGGCGAAGGTGATGGAGACGGAGACGGAGACTGAGACGCACGAGCCCCGCCGGGAGGCTCACGGCATCGACCCCCCTGTGGCATCCACCCAGCTCCCGGTCACCCATCGCCCCTCGTCCGAGGCGAGGAACGCCACCACGTCCGCGACCTCGGCCGGGGTCCCCACCCGCCCCAGCGCCGAGTAGGCCTCCGCCTGCGCCCAGCCGTCCTCGCTGCCGTGCAGGAACGCGGCGGTGTTGTCGGTGTCGACCAGGCCGGGTGCCACCGAGTTCACCCTGATGCCCCGGGCGCCCAGGATCTTGGACAGATCCCTGGAGAACACGTCCAGCGCGCCCTTCGTCATGGCGTAGGCCATGTTGTGGGGCATGGCGGCGGTGCGGGCGAGTCCCGAGGAGATGTTGATGACGCGACCGCCGTCCCGCAGGCGTATCGACCCCTGCTTGACCAGGAAGAACGGCGCTTTCACATTGACCGTGAAGAGCCGGTCGTACTCACTCTCGTCGATCTCCTCGATCGGGCGCGAGGAGCCGATTCCCGCGTTGTTCACCAGGATGTCCAGCCCGTCCGCGTGGCGGTCGAACTCTTCCCAGAGAGCGTCGACGGCTCCGGGGGTCCCCAGCTCCGCCCCGATCGTGAAGGCGGAGCCGCCGGCCGCCTCGATCGCGGCGACCGTCTCCTTCGCCGCCGCCGCACTCCTGCCGTAGTGCACCGCCACCCGTGCGCCGTCCCGTCCGAGGCGCTCGGCGATGCCCCGCCCGATGCCCCTGCTTGCCCCCGTCACCAGAGCCGTCCTGCCCGTGAGCACGCCCATGCCGTCGCCCCTTATTTCTCTAGCGGTCGATACAGAAAAAACCGTACAGGGTCTCCACGGCCTTTCTCTAGTACCCGCTATACAATTCACTCCATGGTGGGCAGCGAGGAGACGAAAACGCAGGTAGAGCCTGGGGTCAGGAGAGCGAAGCCCCGCGGACGCCCGCGGTCCTTCGATCGCGAGACCGCCCTGGAGAAGGCGATCCTGGCCTTCTGGCAGCACGGATACGAGGCCACGTCCGTCTCCGACCTCACCCGCCTCATGGACATCGGGGCCCCCAGCCTCTACGCGGCCTTCGGCGACAAGCGCTCGCTGTTCGAGGAGGTCGTCAGGGAGTACGGGGTCCGGTACGGCTCCTTCGGTGACCGCGCGCTCGCCGAGGAGTCCACCGCCCGGGCCGCCGTGGAGCGGATGCTGCGGGAGGCCGCCGTCGCGTACACGGCCCCCGGCCATCCGCACGGCTGCCTCGTCATCCACGCCGCCACCAACTGCTCCACCCCGGAGGTCGAGGAGTCGCTGCGCGGGCGTCGCAACGCCAACATCGCCGCCTTCGAAAGCCGTATCAGGGCGGACATCGCGGCGGGGGAGCTGCCGGCCGGGACCGACGCCGCCGCGCTGGCCCGGTGCGTCGGGGCGGTGATCCAGGGCATGTCCCAACAGGCGCGCGACGGCGCGAGCCGACAGGACCTGGAGGCCGTCGCGGAAATTGCCCTGGCCATCTGGCCCCGCACATGAACCCACACGCGTTAGGCTGCGTGGAGGTTGTAGGGCGTCCGACTAGGTGAACTCCCGAGAGGGAAAGCTCCAACAACAAACAGGCTCCACCGCATGGACACACCTAGTGGTCTAGTCCACAATTGAACGCGTGACCTCCGTCTTCCCCGCACAGGAAGGCGGACCGAGGAACCGGAGCTCTCTGCCCTGACTGCCCCGGATCCTCATCTCGGCCGACCGGGACCGCACACCCCACGGCCGATATTGCTCCGGGCTGCGGTGCCGGGAAGGTTGAGGGTCCTTCCCAGGCGCCGCGGCCCGCGGGTGTTCCCGGGCCCGGAACCCGTCGGCGCACGGCGTTTTTAGGTCACTCACATACCCCCAGGTACGCTCGCACCCGTGCCCTCCATGAACGAACTGGTCCGCCAGCACACCGCCCTCGACGACTCCGACCTCGAGTGGCTGCATCTGCTGGTCTCGGAGTGGCAGTTGCTCTCCGACCTCTCCTTCGCCGACCTCGTCCTGTGGGTCCCCACCCGCGACGGCACCCGCTATGTCTCCGTCGCCCAGATGCGGCCCAACACCGGCCCCACCTCCTACCAGGACGACATGGTTGGTCACCTCGTCCCCCGCGGCCGCCGTCCGCTGCTGGACGCGGCGATCGACGAGGGCCGGATCGTGCGCGAGGGCGACCCGGAGTGGCGCGAGGAGGTCCCGGTCCGCGTCGAGTCGATCCCGGTACGACGGGAGGGGCGCGTCCTCGGCGTCATCGCGCGCAACACCAACCTGCTGACCGTCCGCACCCCGAGCCGGCTCGAACTGACCTATCTGCAGAGCGCGTCCGACCTGGCGCAGATGATCGCGGCCGGCTCCTTCCCGTTCCCCAACCAGCAGATGGACATGGACGCGGCCCCGCGCGTCGGCGACGGCCTGATCCGCCTCGACGCGGACGGCATCGTCCAGTACGCCTCCCCGAACGCGCTGTCCGCCTACCACCGCATGGGCCTCGCCTCCGACCTCGTCGGCCAGCCGCTGGGCCAGACCACCGCCGAACTCGCCCCCACCCGGGGCCCGGTGGACGAGGCGCTCGCCAAGGTGGCCAGCGGCTGGGCACCCCGTGAGTTCGAGATCGAGGCGCGGGACGGGGTCATCCAGTTCCGGGCGATCCCGCTCAAGCCCAAGGGCACGCGCATCGGTTCGCTGGTCCTGCTACGGGACGTGACCGAACTGCGCCGCCGCGAGCGCGAGTTGATCACCAAGGACGCGACCATCCGGGAGATCCACCACCGGGTGAAGAACAACCTCCAGACGGTGGCGGCCCTGCTCCGCCTCCAGGCCCGGCGCATCGAGTCCGACCGCGGCCGGGAGGCCCTCGAAGAGGCGGTACGGCGGGTCGGCTCGATCGCGATCGTGCACGAGACGCTGTCTCAGAACCTGGACGAGCGTGTGGAGTTCGACGAGATCGCCGACCGGGTGCTCGCCATGGTCGCCGAGATCTCCCCGGGCAAGGTCACCGGCCGGCGCAGCGGACGCTTCGGCATCCTGGACGCCGAGGTCGCCACCCCGCTGTCCATGGTCCTCACGGAGATCCTCCAGAACGCCCTGGAGCACGGCTTCCGCGAGGGCGAGACCGGCACGGTCGAGGTTTCGGCCGTCCGCGGCGGCACCACCAAGGAGGCCCGTCTCCTCGTCACCGTCCAGGACGACGGCGTCGGTCTGCCCGAGGGCTTCGACCCGCACACCGGGGGCAACCTGGGCCTGCAGATCGTACGGACGCTGGTGGAAGGCGAGTTGGGCGGTTCGTTCGACATGGTCCCGGCGCCGGAGGGCGGCACCCGGGTGATCCTGGACGTACCGGTGCAGGCGCACAAGTAGGTCCGCGCACGGGCGGGGCGCGGACTGGGACACAGGTCGCGACATGGGTCGGGGGCACAGGTCGGGGCACAGCAAAAAGCCCCGGACCGTTCAGGGGTCCGGGGCTCAAATGCTCGTTGCCAGCTTTGTGCTGCGCATCGGGGGTACTGCGCGCTGCGGCTCGGGGCGGGAGAAGCGTACGCGGTGTACGCGCCGCCAAGCTCAGGCTGTTTTGCGGGGTGGGTATGTCAGGCAGAAGCCTGACGGGCCCGGTTGCGGGCGGCACGGCGCTTCATGGCGCGACGCTCGTCCTCGCTGAGACCACCCCAGACGCCGGAGTCCTGACCGGACTCGAGCGCCCACTGCAGACACTGATCCATAACGGGGCAGCGACGGCAGACGGCCTTGGCTTCCTCGATCTGCAGCAGCGCAGGACCGGTGTTGCCGATGGGGAAGAAGAGCTCGGGGTCTTCCTCGCGGCAAACGGCGTTGTGACGCCAGTCCATGGCTGCTACCTCTCCTTGGTATTACGTGCAAGTTGCTTGTGAATGTGAACGCTTTCACGAATCCCTCAACAAGTGAAGGGCCGATCGCCGAGTCTTCCCCGGCGTGGTCCTGTGGATTGAAGAGGGGTTCCGGTGGCCTGTGGACGCTGGTGTTGCGGGCTGTCCCGGCCGCCACGTAGAGACTCGCAAACCTCAGCGGCGGATACAACCCCTTCCGGAAAGTTTTTTTTGATTCCTCGGTGTCGACTAGGTCACAGCCGTACTTCCATGGGGTGGACCCTGGCCTAAACGTTCGAGTGAAAGGACTTTAGCCCCTTCTGCTCACACAATCACACGCAGTGCACGGCGTACGCCTGTGAACGTCACGCTCGTACGCAGCCCGAGGTGGTCGCCGTCCATCTGGAGGGGCAGGGGCACCTTCGAATGCAAGGTGAAGCGGTCCAGGTCGTGCAGGGACACGGCGTGCTTGCCATGGGGGCCGCGTTCGGGGGACGAAGTGAGCAACTGGGTGCCATATCGGGCCATCGCGGGCGTCGTCATACGGCTGAGGCCGAGTACGTCGAGCCCTTTATCGAACGAGGCCTTAGGCGACGCGTACATCGGGTGATTGCCCAGGAAGGTCCACGGAGAGGTGTTCGAGACTATGGAAAGGACCAGATCGGTCACCGGCTCCGCATCCGGACGCTCGACGGTGATCGTCCCGTGCCGGCGGTGCGCCTCGCCGAAGAACTGGCGCAATGCCTGGCGGACGTAGAGAGCGTGTGTGGATTTCCTGCCGCGTTCCCGCTGCTGCTCGACCCGGCCGACCACACCGGCGTCGAATCCGAGCCCCGCGTTGAAGGTGAACCAGCGTCCCGGCACCGCCTCGTCCTCGGTGCCGGGTGTGCCGGAGGCCAGCCCCAGGCCGACCGTGCGCTCGCTGCCCTCGCGCAGCGCGTCCAGGAGCGCGCCGGTCGCCTCGACGGCGTCGTTGGGCAGACCGAGGGCGCGGGCGAAGACGTTGGTGGATCCGCCGGGAACCACGGCGAGACCGGGCAGGTGCTCGGGGGCGGGGCCGGCGTGCAGGAGGCCGTTGACGACCTCGTTGACCGTGCCGTCGCCGCCCAGGGCCACGACCAGGTCGATGTCCTTGCTCTCCGCCGCCTGCCGGCCCAGGTCGCGTGCGTGGCCGCGGTACTCGGTGGTGACCGCTTCCAGTTTCATCTCGCTCGCGAGCGCGTGGATCAGGACATCGCGCGTACGTGCGCTTGTGGTGGTTGCCGCCGGATTGACCACGAGAAGTGCACGCATGGGTTGCAGCGTACCTACTGGGTGGTACCGGGCACAGTTCGAGGTAGGGATCACGTAAGACTTCGGTACGTGAACCTTGCCACGGGGGCGTGGGGCAACCCGCGCGCGGCGGTGTGCGTTGCCCGCGCCTCACCCGCGGGCGCTTCGGGGGCGAGGGCTACCCTTCAGGGGTGAGCAGTGAGCAGACCCCCGTTGCCCCCGAGACCGCCGGTCCGCGCCCGCGGCGCCTGACGTACGCCGCCGCCCTGGCCGCCCTGGAAGGGCTCGCGCTCGTCGTGGGAGGCGTCTGGATGCTCGTGGAGGGCCTGGCCGGAGACCCGGACGACCGTCAGTCGGCCGTCACCGGGGGTGTCACGCTCATAGTCCTCGCGCTGCTGCCGCTGCTCGCCGCACGTGGGCTGCTCGGCCGGCGCAGCTGGAGCCGGGGGCCGGCGGTCATCACCCAGATCATGGCCCTGCCCGTCGCCTACAACCTCCTCCAGGCCGACAGCGTGGCGATCCCGGCGGGCATCGCCCTCGCGGTCGTCGCGGTGGCCGCGCTGATCCTCCTGATCAACCCGGCGACGACCCAGGCACTCGGAATCCGGGGGCCGGGACGGGCGCAGGACGGCGAGCAGTAGCCGTGGAGCGGGGCGGTCGGTGGCCGGAGCCCGCTGGGCGGGCCCGTACGACCTGAGCGCCTGGCGCCGAGCGCGGTTTCGGTGAACCAGCGTGGTCGCTGATCCCGAGTGCGGCCGGTAGTGGCGCAGCCGCGCGGGGCGGGTGGTGGCCGCAGGGCCGTCAAGCCGTGGGGCCTGGAAATCCGGTGGGCCCCGGTGGCTCGCGACCCGCGGCGCGGTCGACGATCGCCGGCCTGGTCCGCGGAACGAGGCCGGCTACCGACGGTGAGCTTGTCCGCCTGCGCGGTCGCGCACCGGTGCCGGGCGCCGACCGTTTCTACCGGGCCGGAGGGCTACTCCTCCACCAGCAGCTTCTCCCGGAGCTGGGCCAGGGTGCGGGCCAGCAGGCGGGAGACGTGCATCTGGGAGATGCCGACCTCCTGCGCGATCTGCGACTGGGTCATGTTGCCGAAGAAGCGGAGGAGAAGGATTCGCTTCTCGCGCGGGGGGAGGTCCTCGAGCAGCGGCTTGAGCGACTCCCGGTACTCCACGCCCTCCAGCGCCTCGTCCTCCGCGCCGAGGGTGTCCGCCACCGCCGGGGACTCGTCGTCCGTGTCGGGGACGTCCAGGGACAGCGTGGAGTACGCGTTGGCGGACTCCAGGCCCTC
This sequence comes from Streptomyces sp. SLBN-8D4, assembly GCF_049739545.1. Classification (NCBI taxonomy): domain Bacteria; kingdom Bacillati; phylum Actinomycetota; class Actinomycetes; order Kitasatosporales; family Streptomycetaceae; genus Streptomyces; species Streptomyces sp. SLBN-8D4. The sequence goes on along the minus strand of NZ_JBMGQC010000001.1, from coordinate 3,413,217 downwards.
CAGGACCTCCTCCTCCGAGATGGCCAGCTTCTCGGCCAGCTCGTGGACCGTGGGGGAGCGGCCGTGCTGCTGGGAGAGCTCCGCCGTGGCCGTCGTCAGGGACAGGCGCAGTTCCTGAAGGCGCCGGGGCACCCGGACCGCCCAGCCCTTGTCACGGAAGTGGCGCTTGATCTCGCCGACGACCGTGGGAGTCGCGTAGGTCGAGAACTCCACCCCGCGGTCGGGGTCGAAGCGGTCGACCGACTTGATCAGGCCGATGGTGGCGACCTGGGTCAGGTCGTCCAGCGGCTCGCCGCGGTTGCGGAAGCGGCGGGCGAGGTGCTCGACGAGCGGCAGGTGCATCCGGACCAGCCGGTTGCGCAGCTCCGCGTACTCGGGGCTGCCGTCCTTCAGGGCGCGCAGCTCGATGAACAGGGCGCGTGCCCCGCTGCGGTCCTGTGGTTCGTGCCGTGGGACCGGCGTGTTGTTCGCGCCCGCCGCGCCGTCCTCTGCGTTTCGCTCGTGCTCGCTCATCGTCCCGCCCGTCGCCCTTCCACGAGCCCTCGCCTCCGTCGGCACCGGGAGGACCCCGGCCCGCCCTGCCGGAGGCGCACCCTGCACGGCACTTTTCCGCTCACGCTGCCCGTCGTCCAGCAAGCCGGTCGCCGTCGTGTCGACGACGTCTTCCTCCGGATGCGGCCGGGCCTGCTCGGGGATGCCGTCGATGCCGTCCGCCATGTGGCGGGAACCGCCGGGGCCGTCGTCCCCCAGACCGTCGGCGCCGCTAGGGCAGGGAGGACGGTGTCCGCCCTCGGCCGGCAGCTCCCGTGTGCCGCGCTCTTCGTCCCGCACCGGCCCGTCCCCGTTCCTCACGCCGGCCCGGGTCCCGCGCCGCGCTGTTTGTAGAGGCTGATCGAAACGGTCTTGTCCTCGTCCACGGCCGAGGAGACCTTGCCCGCGAGGGCCGAGAGGACGGTCCAGGCGAAGGTGTCCCGTGACGGTGCGTGACCGTCCGTGGTGGGGGCCGAGACGGTGACCTCCAGCGAGTCGTCGACGAGGCGGAAGACACAGCTGAGCACCGAGCCGGGCACGGCCTGCTGGAGCAGGATCGCGCAGGCCTCGTCCACCGCGATGCGCAGGTCCTCGATCTCGTCGAGGGTGAAGTCCAAACGGGCCGCGAGGCCGGCCGTGGCCGTCCGCAGCACCGACAGGTAGGCACCCGCGGCCGGCAGCCGGACTTCCACGAAGTCCTGGGTCGCGGGCTCGCCTGCGATCTGGGACACCCTCACCTCCAAGGTGGTACAAGCTTTACGGGGGCCGAGGGTCGCCCCCCGGAGTAACGCGACGTGTGGTTCAGCGGTGACGCTACCGCGCTCTCGACTTTCCTGTCCCCGGGACCCCAACCCCTTGCCGTCACTCACAGTAAAACTGTGGACACGCTCCGTGTCTAGGGGTCTGCGGCTCCAATTGGGAAGAACGCGCGCCGGGTTGACGTACCCAGACGTCAGACGGTCGAACCGTCCTGGAACCCGGGGGTCCAGCGTCACACAAGGACATGGTCCACGAAGCACCAACGCCAGTTCTCGCCCGGTTCATGGGTCCGCATGATCGGATGGTCGGAGTCCTTGTGGTGCTTCGTCGCATGTTGTCCCGGTGAGGAGTCGCAGCAGCCGACGTGACCACAGGACAGGCACAGGCGCAGCTGTACGGGGTGGGTACCGTCCCTCAGACACTCCGGGCACGTCTCGCTGAGCGGCTCGGGCTCCGGGTGCGGCAGCGCGTCGGCGTGCGTGCACTGTTTCATGATTGCCAGGTTACGACGGCCGCGCGGGCGGCCGCGCGGAAAAAGAGGGCGGGGCGCACGACGATGAGCGAGGGCGGGCGAGGGCCATGGACGTGATGCCACTGCTGTTGCTGGTGGCGGGGAGCGCGGCGGTCGCCGCGGCCGCCCGGCGCACCCCTGTTCCGGCGCCGCTGCTGCTGGTCGCGGTCGGCCTGCTGGTCTCGTACGTTCCCGGCGTCCCCGACTACACGCTCGACCCGGACGTGGTCCTGCCCATCATCCTGCCGCCGCTGCTGCACTCCGCGGCCACCGACAGCTCCTATCTCGACCTCAGGGCGCAGTTGCGGCCCGTGGCGCTGCTGTCGGTGGGATACGTGCTCTTCGCGACCCTCGTGGTCGGCTGGGCGGCGTACCGGATCGTGCCGGGCCTCTCGTTGACCGGCGCGCTCGTGCTGGGCGCGGTGGTGGCGCCGCCGGACGCGGTCGCGGCGACGGCGGTGGCACGCCGCGTGGGGCTGCCCTCCCGGATCACGACCATCCTCCAGGGCGAGTCCCTGGTCAACGACGCGACCGCGATCACCGCCTACCGGGTCGCGCTCGCGGCCGCGGTCGGCGAGGGCGCCACCTGGGCGGGCGGCATCGGCGAGTTCCTGCTCGCGGCGGTCGGCGGGGTCGCGGTCGGCCTGGTGCTCATGGTGCCGATCCACTGGCTGCGCACCCACCTCAAGGAGCCGCTGCTCCAGAACACGCTCTCCCTGCTGATCCCGTTCGTCGCCTACGCGGCGGCCGAGCAGTTCCACGCCTCCGGGGTGCTCGCGGTGGTCGTGGTGGCCCTGTTCCTCGGACACCGCGCGTGGGAGGTCGACTTCGCGACCCGCCTCCAGGAGGACGCCGTCTGGAAGATGGTCGCCTTCGTCCTGGAGTCGTCGGTGTTCGCCCTTATCGGGCTGCAACTGCCCGTCGTGCTGAAGGGCCTCGGGGAGTACGAGGGCGGCAGCGCCGCCTGGTACGCGATCGCGGTCTTCCTCGTGGTCGTCGTGTCGAGGTTCGTGTGGGTCTATCCGGCGACCTTCCTGCCGCGCATGCTGTCCGCGCGGATCCGCGAGCGTGAGGACAACCCCACCTGGAAGGGGCCCTTCGTCATCGCCTGGGCCGGGATGCGGGGCGTGGTCTCGCTGGCGATCGCCTTCTCGATCCCGGAGCACCTGCACAACGGCGAGCCCTTCCCGGGCCGCAACCTGATCCTCTTCCTGACCTTCACGACGGTCATCGGCACCCTCGTCGTCCAGGGCGTCACCCTGCCGCCGCTGATCCGGCTGCTGAAGCTCCCCGGCCGCGACCAGCAGGCCGAGACCCTCGCCGAGGCCAACGCCCAGGCGCAGGCCTCGCGAGCCGCCGAACAGCGCCTGGACGAACTCCTCGCCGACGAGCGCAACGCCCTCCCGCCGCCCCTCGCGGACCGCCTGCGCACGGTCCTGGACCGCCGCCGCAACGCCGTGTGGGAACGCCTCGGAGCGGTGAACCCGGTGACCGGCGAAACCGTCGACGACACGTACCGGCGGCTGTCCGGGGAGATGATCGGCGCCGAGCGCGCGGTGTTCGTGAAGCTGCGGGACCTGCGGTACATCGACGACGAGATGCTGCGCACCCTGCTGCGCAGGCTGGACCTGGAGGAGGCGGCGGCCTATCGGGAGGCGGCCGAGTGAGGCCGGAGCCGGGGTGAGGGCGTCCGGGGGAGGGCGGGCCGGCTCAGAGGAAGGGGCGGCCCGTGACGACCGCCGCGACGGTCGTCCCGCGCGCGAAAGCGTCCTCCTCGGCGAGGGCGACAAGTCCGTACAGCAACTTGGCGACATAAAGACGTTCCACGGGCAGGCCGTGGCGGTGCTCGAAGTCCTCGGCGAAGGCGTTCAGTTCGGGCGTCGTGCGCGCGTAGCCGCCGAAGTGGAAGCGGTCGTCGAGCGTCCAGTCACCGCAGCGGGCACCGAAGGCGCGGCGTTGCAGGGACTCTATGTCGGCGCTCAGGAAGCCGCCCTTGAGGACTGGAACGCCCAGGCAGCGCATGCCCGGGGCCAGTCCGGCCGCGAGGCCCGCCAGGGTGCCTCCGGTGCCGCAGGCGATCGCGACCACGTCGGCCTGCCCGGACAGCTCCTCGCCGAGTGCGCGGCATCCTCGTACAGCGGGTGAGTTGCTGCCGCCCTCCGGGACGACGTGCGCGTCCTCGGCCTGGGCCGCGCGCAGCACGCGTGTGAGGGTGGCCGGTTCGGTCTTGCGGCGGTATGTGGGCCGGTCGACGAAGTGCAGGCGCATGCCGTCGGCCGCGCACCGGGCGAGGGAGGGGTTCAGGGGGCGGTCGGCGAGTTCCTCACCGCGGACCACACCGACCGTGGGCAGGCCGAGGAGCCGTCCGGCGGCCGCTGTGGCGCGAAGGTGGTTGGAGTACGCGCCGCCGAAGGTGACGACCGTACGGCCGGCGGCCGCGGTGAGGTTCGGCGCGAGTTTGCGCCACTTGTTGCCGATGAGCTCGGGGTGGATCAGGTCGTCGCGCTTGAGGAGAAGGCGCAGGCCGTGCCGGGCGAAGCGGGGGTCCGACAGCTCCTGCAGGGGCGAGGGGAGGCGGGGGCGCAGGGTGTCGAGGCCGGTCACGCCCCCATTGTGACCTGAGCGGTCAGTTCAGGCGCTCCCGGATCCGGCCCTGCAGCCAGGCCATCGTGAAGCCTCGCGGATCCACCTTGCCCGGCTGCCACTCCAGATGGCCGATGACCGACCGTTGCGTCCAGCCGTGGTAGCGGCACACCGCCGCGGAGACCCGTTCGATCGCCGTCAGCTGGGCGGCCGGCCAGGGGTCGTCGCCGTCGCCGAGGTTCTCGCACTCGAAGCCGTAGAAATGGCGGTTGCCGTCGGTGTTGGCCTCGTTGTCGGCAGGAAGCGCCTTCTCCGCGATCACCGCGCGCAGGACGTCGTCGTCGCCGAGACCGGCGTGGTTGGCGCGGCCGTAGCCGACGAGATGGACGGTGCCGTCCTTGGTGATGACGCCGTGGCACAGGGGGCCCGGCAGGTCGGTGTAGCCCTTGCGGCACAGCTCGACCGTCGCCGCGCTGCCCCTGGTCACCGTGTGGTGGATCATCACGCCGTGCACCGGTCCCCAGGCGCCGACGTGGTTGCGGTTGTGGTGCTCCCAGTCGCCGACCTCGACGACGGTGGCGCCCTCCGCCCGCAGGACGGCCAGGAATCTGCCTGCGGACATGGGTGAGGCCATGGCTCCCTCCTTCGTGCTGCGTGCCGGCCGCCGAACGCGGTCGGCCCCTACAGGTGCTTGTACCGAAAGAGGCGGACTCCGACTCCTGGTTCGCACAGCGTGCGAGCTGATTCGGACAGTCAAATTCCGTTCATGACAGTGGAATTGACTGGGCGTCAGTGGATAGGAAGCGCGCATATGCCCAGCCGCGCAATGATCCATTCCCCCTCTTTCGTGTAATAGCACCGGCACATTCCGTGAGGGAGGCTTGCTCTTGCACATCGGTGCCCGGGCGTAGAGCGCGTCCGGGCATGTACCGGGAGGGCAATTCCTTATGTCGGTAGGCGAAGAGGTCCGCACCGAGCAGGACCGGCCGCAGCAGAGCCTCGGCACAGCGGCCGCGCGGAACCTGGCCACCACCACCAAGTCCGCACCCCAGATGCAGGAGATCAGCTCCCGCTGGCTGCTGCGCATGCTGCCCTGGGTGAACGTCCAGGGCGGTACGTACCGGGTGAACCGCCGCCTGAGCTACGCCGTGGGCGACGGCCGGGTGACCTTCGTGAAGACCGGGGACCGGGTCGAGGTGATCCCCGCAGAGCTGCGCGAGCTGCCGGCGCTCAGGTCGTACGAGGAGGACGACGTGCTCTCCGAGCTCGCCCAGCGCTGCCAGCAGCGGGAGTTCACCCAGGGTTCGGTGATCGCCTCGTTCGGGGCACAGGCCGACGAGGTGTACCTGCTGGCGCATGGCAGGGTGGAGAAGGTCGGGACCGGCCCCTACGGCGACGACGCGGTCCTCGGGGTCCTCGCGGACGGCGCCTACTTCGGCGACCAGGCGCTCCTCGACCCGGACGCCATCTGGGAGTACACGGCCCGCGCGGCCACCGCCTGCACGGTCCTCGTGCTGCCCCGCCAAGAGGTCGACCAGGTGGCGGAGCGTGCCGAAGCCCTGCGCGAGCACCTCCGGGAGCAGCGCGCGATCCCCTCGCAGCGCACCAACAAGTACGGCGAGAAGGAGATCGACCTCGCGGCGGGCCACGACGGCGAACCCGACATCCCGCACACCTTCGTCGACTACGACGCCCGGCCCCGCGAGTACGAACTGAGCATCGCCCAGACCGTTCTGCGCATCCACACCCGGGTCGCCGACCTTTACAACCAGCCGATGAACCAGACGGAACAGCAGATCCGGCTGACCGTCGAGGCACTCAAGGAGCGCCAGGAGCACGAGCTCGTCAACAACCGTGAGTTCGGGCTGCTGAACAACTGCGAGTACGACCAGCGGCTCCAGCCGCACGACGGTGTGCCCAGCCCCGACGACCTCGACGAGCTGCTCAGCCGCCGCCGGGGCACCAAGCTGCTGCTGGCCCATCCGCGCGCGATCTCCGCGATCGGCCGTGAGCTCAACAAGCGCGGACTGGTCCCCGAGACCATCGACGTGGGCGGCAACCGCATCCCCACCTGGCGCGGGGTGCCGATCTATCCTTGCAACAAGATCCCGGTCACTCCGGAGCGGACCACCTCGATCATCGCCATGCGTACCGGTGAGGCAGACCAGGGCGTCATCGGCCTCCAGCAGGCCGGTATCCCGGACGAGATCGAGCCGAGCCTGTCGGTACGGTTCATGGGCATCAACGAACAGTCGATCATCAAGTACCTGGTGACGGCCTACTACTCGGCGGCCGTGCTGGTGCCGGACGCGCTCGGAGTCCTGGAGAACGTCGAGATCGGTCGCTGGAGGTGACGTCCCCGCGCCGGGGGGCCGTGTTCCCGGCCACCGGGGCGGGTGGGCCCCGGTCGCACAGCGGGGCGGGGGGACCTCTGTCGAACACCGGAGTGGGGGCACTCCGGCCGGCCTCCGGAGGGGACACACCCCGGAGGAGCGCGCCCGCCCCCGGCGCAAGCGCCACCGGCCGCGGACTGACCGAGGGGGGTTCCATGGCCGAGTTCACGACGGGCACGCAGGCACTGGTGACAGCAAGGACGGAGGCGCGGGCGCCGGCCACCGGGGGGATGGAGGCGCCGGGCGCCGAGCGTCCCGGGGTCGGGCCGCCGGCGGGGGAGAGGGGCCGACTCGACGGGGCCGGGGCGAGCCCGCTTCACGGGACCGATGCGCGGTCCGGGACACGGCCGCTCCACGGAGCCGACACGGGGTGCGAGGCGCTGCCGCTCCGTGAGACCGACGCGCAGCCCGAGGCACAGCTGCTCCACGGAGCCGACCCGCCATCCGAGGCCCTGCCTTTCCAAGGGTCCGACCCGCCCTCCGAGGCACACCCGCTCCACGTGCCCGACGTGTCGCCCGCAGCGCCTCCACGGCACGGCCCCGACGCCCGGCAGGAGACGCACGCCGTCGATGGTCACGAGGCCGCGGTGATCCTGGAGCGGGTACGGGCGTCGGTCGATCCCGAGCTGCGGGCCGCGCTGGAGTCGCTGCCAGGTTCCCTGCGCAGGGTCGCGCTCTACCACTTCGGCTGGGAACACGCCGACGGCACCCAGGCGGCGGGCAACGCGGGCAAGGCGATTCGGCCCGCGCTCGTCCTCACCGCGGCCGCCGCTCTCGGCGGGGAGCGGGCGCGGGCGGCGGCCGTCCGAGCGGCCGTGGCCGTGGAGCTGGTCCACAACTTCACGCTGCTGCACGACGACGTGATGGACCGCGACACCACCCGGAGGCACCGCCCCACCGCATGGACCGTGTTCGGCGACGCCGACGCGATCCTCGCCGGGGACGCCCTCCAGGCGCTGGCACTCCGGCTGCTGGCCGAGGACCCGCACCCCGCCGCGGCACCGGCGGCGGCCCGGCTCGCGGCCTGTGTCGTCGAGCTGTGCGAGGGCCAGCACGAGGACACCGCCATGCAGGCGCTCGGCCCCGGTGAGGTCACCCTCGACCAGGTGCTCGTGATGGCGGAGGCCAAGACGGGCGCGCTGCTCGGGTGTGCCTGTGCGCTCGGCGCGCTGTACGCGGGCGCGTCCACCGAGGACGTCGGGGCGCTGGATGCGTTCGGCCGGGAGGCGGGCCTTGCCTTCCAGCTCATCGACGACGTGATCGGCATATGGGGCGACCCGAGCCACACCGGCAAACCGGCCGGCGCGGACCTCGCCGCCCGCAAGAAGTCCCTCCCGGTGGTCGCCGCGCTCACCTCCGGCACGGCGGCGGCCGCGGAACTGGCCGAGCTGTACGCGGCGCCGTACGCCGAGGAGGACCTGGCGCGTACGGCCCTCGCCGTCGAGGAGGCCGGCGGTCGCGACTGGGCGCAGGCGCAGGCGGCCGACCGGATGGCCCGGGCGATGGGACAGCTGTCCCGTGCGGTGCCCGATCCGGAGGCGGCGGGCGGCCTGCTCTCGCTCGCGGAGTTCGTGACGCGGCGCAGCGCCTGAGGACCCCGGAGCGCCCGGCACCGCGCGGTCCTGACCCGCGCGGCCGCCGCGTGTTCCGGCTGACGGGTCCCGCACATCCCCACGGTGTGCGGGGCCCGCTTCCGCATGCTCTCCGGATATTCTCAACACCTTTGTGGCCGACGGTGGTTGAGTTAGGGGCGGGGCATGGGCGTGGCGATACGGACGGCCGGGGGAAGCGATCGCGAACTGGTGACGCGGCTGCTGGACGCGGCCTTCCAGGACGATCCGGTCAGTGGGTGGATCTTTCCCGGGGAGGAGTACCGCCGTACGACGCATCCCCGGTTGATGGCCGCGTTCGTGGACATCGTGCTGGCCGAGGGGCGGGTGGACGTCACGGAGGAGGGGACCGCCTGCGCGTTGTGGCTGCCGGTGCCGGCGGACGGGGGCGACGAGCACGACGGCGAGGACGAGCACGACGGCGAGGACGAGTTCGCGGCCCTGCGCGAGGCTCTCGATCCGGGCAATGAGCGCATCGAGCTGATCGGACGGCTCACGGCCGAGGTGCATCCGTCCGGGCGGGCCTACGAGTACCTGTGGATGATCGGCGTGGACCCCGGGCACCAGGGGGAGGGACTCGGGACCGCGCTCATCGGGTCGGTTCTGGAGCGGTGCGACCGGGACGGGGTGCCGGCGTATCTGGAGGCGAGCAGTGCGCGGAGCCGGGGGCTGTACGAGCGGCTCGGGTTCGAGCTGGTGGAGCGGCCGCTCGAACTGCCCGACGGGCCCCTGATGTGGCCGATGTGGCGCGAGCCGCGCGCCTCGCGATAGGCGGGGAGCAGCACTGAGCGGGGGCGTCGCCCAGCTCGCAGCGCCGCGCCCCCGACCAGGCCACCGGGACGACCTTCTCCACGATCCGTTCCACCAGGCCCTGCGGGACCTTCACCTCCGGCAGGACTCCCTCCAGCGCCCCGGGCAGCGTCGGTGTTCCAGCAGCAGCCCCGGCATCGCCGGATAGAGCACCGTGACCGTCTCGTCGCCACCCGGCAGGCCCGGCTCGCGGTGGAACCGGATGCCCTCGTTCAGGCCCGCCCGGACCGACCTGGTGCAGGAGGCGCGGAGTTCGGGGTGGCGGGTGGCCTCCAGGCGCATTTCCAGAAGGGCCGGATAGCCCGTGCGGTCATGGGTCGCGCGGTCCATCAGGTCGTGCATGAACGCCGCGATAGGCGACCGGTCCTTCGGCCGGGTGAAGCGCCCGCGGCCCCTTCGTCCTACCCTGAGGACATGGACAGCGACGAACACGTCTGTCCCGTCTGCGGACAGCCGGTCGAGACAGTCGTACGGCGTCACAAGACGCTGGGTGTGTGGGTCCCCGTATGGACGGGCGGCCCGTGCCACAACCCGGAGTGCGAGGCGTACGCCGGTCAGGATGCCCGGTCCGGCGAGGACCACGGCGGCGCTCCCGCCGCAAAAAGTTCCTGAACGTATGTCGAGAATCCGTCCCCGGCTCCGACGTCCCCGGTGAGAGTCAACCGAAGCCGAAGGAGCGGAATCATGAAGTACCTGGTCATGGTGCAGGGGACACAGGCCGACTACGACGCCATGCGTGGCAAGGGCTCCGAGCACTCCCCGGCCTGGAGCGAGCAGGAGATCCAGACGATGTACGCCTTCATGAGCGCCGTCAACGACGACCTGTCCGAGACCGGCGAGATGCTCGACGGCCAGGGCCTGGCCGAGCCCGACAGGATCCGGCACGTCAGCCGGGGCGCGGACGGCAAGGCCGTGATCACCGACGGGCCGTACAGCGAGACCAAGGAACTCCTCTGCGGCTACTGGGTGCTGGAGTGCGAGAGCCTGGAGCGCGTCACGGAGATCGCCGAGCGCATCGCCCAGTGCCCCCAGCCCGCCGGCGCCCCCGAGTACCCCGTGGTGATCCGGCCCATCCTGGACGGCGCCGGGGACATCTGAGGACCGTGCGACCGACGAACCCGACCGAGGACCTGCTGCGCCTGCACGCGCCGCAGGTCCTCGGCGCGCTGGTCAGGCGGTACGGCCGTTTCGACGCCGCCGAGGACGCCGTACAGGAGGCACTGCTCGCCGCGGCCGGGCAGTGGCCGTCGGCGGGGGTGCCGGACAATCCGCGCGGGTGGCTCATCAAGGTGGCCTCGCGGCGGCTGACCGACATGCTGCGCGCGGAGGAGGCACGGCGGGCGCGGGAGGAGCGGGTGGCGGCGCTGAGCGCGCGCGACACGGCGGTCGCCGACCGGGCCCCGCGCGAGGACGACACCCTGTCCCTGCTGTTCCTGTGCTGCCATCCGCAGCTCACCCCGTCCGCGCAGATCGCGCTCACCCTGCGCGCGGTCGGCGGTCTGACCACGGCGGAGATCGCCCGGGCGTATCTGGTCCCCGAGGCGACCATGGCGCAGCGCGTCAGCCGGGCCAAGCAGAAGGTGCGGGGCGTCGGCTTCGGGCAGCCCGACAACTGGGAGGAACGGCTGCCCGCCGTCCTGCACACCCTCTACCTGATCTTCAACGAGGGCCACACGGCGACCTCCGGACCGGCCCTCCAGCGGCGCGACCTCGCCGGCGAGGCGATCCGTCTGACCCGCGCCGTCCACCGCCTGCTCCCCGACGACTGCGAGATCGCGGGCCTGCTCGCCCTGATGCTGCTCACGGACGCCCGCCGCGACGCCCGCACCGGCCCGGACGGCGACCTGGTCCCCCTCGACGAGCAGGACCGCGCCCGCTGGGACAAGGCGGCGATCGAGGAGGGCGTCGCGCTGGTGACCCGGGCGCTGGCCCGCCGCCACGCCGGGCCCTATCAGATCCGCGCGGCCATCGCCGCCGTGCACGACGAGGCGCCCTCGCCGGAGGCGACCGACTGGCGGGAGATCCTCGGGCTCTACGACGTTCTCGTACGGCTCGTGCCGGGGCCCGTGGAGCGGCTGAACCGGGCGGTCGCGGTCGCGATGGTGCACGGGCCGCGGGCCGGGCTCGCGGAACTGGACTCGCTCACCGGCGAGTTGGGGCACCGCCTGGACGCCGTACGCGGGCATCTGCTGGAGCGGGCCGGTGCGTACGAGGAGGCGCGGGCCGCGTACGAGTCGGCGGCCGGGAAGACCCTCAGCCTGCCCGAGCAGCGATATCTGCAGGGGCGGGCGGCCCGGCTGAGGCCTTAACGTGTCGGCATGTCCACAGCGAACCTCATCGTGCACCTGACCGAACGCTCCCTGTGGGAGGAGGCCCGCTCCCGGGGCACGTACGAGATCTCGACGCGCGGCCGGACCCTCCTGGAGGAGGGGTTCATCCACTGTTCGACGCGCGAGCAGCTGCCCGGCACGGCCGCGCGCTTCTTCGCCGGGGGTGCCGGACCTGGTGGTCCTCGTCATCGACCCCGCCCGGCTCGACGTACCGCTGAAGTACGAGGCCCCCGCGCCCGGCGCCGAGGAGTTCCCGCACGTCTACGGGCCGATCCCGGTGGACGCGGTCGTCGACGTGGAGCCGTGGGGGTGAGTGGTCGCCGTCGGGCATGGGCGTGGGCCGTGGCGGTCTGGGTGGCTCTCGTGGTCGTCGCGGGCGGGCTCACGCTCTGGCTTCAGGACTCGGCCGAGCCGCCGGGGCCGTACAGCTGGGAGGAGAACACTCCGACGCCCGTGGTTCCGGATGAGTGGCCTTCCACATGCCCCACGCCCACCCCCGCCTCCGACCCCGATGCGGGTCCGACACTCCTCGCCTGCGCGTTCATCTCCTCGGGTTAGGCAGCCCGCCCGTCTCAGGGTCCCGCCCCGTCAGGCAGTACAGGCCGCCCGCCGGGTCCCTCATCACCGTCCATCTCCTGCCCTCGGCGACGAACTCGGCGCCCAGGCGCTCGTGTTCGGCCCGGGTCGCCTCGATGTCCGCGCAGGCGAGATCCAGATGGGCGGCGGCCGGGCGCTCCTCGTCCAGGCGCTGGAGAAGGATGCGGACCGGGAGGCCGGCCGGCGGCTTGAGGACATGGAATTCGGGCAGTGCGCCGGGCAGCGACTCCCACTCGGGCAACAGGGCGGCCCAGAAAGCGACTTCGGCCTCGTGGAGGGAGGGCGGGAGGTCCAGGCAGACCTGGTCGAGACGGCTGCCGCGGACCACCGGCGGGCGCGTCGACTGCCCGCGCCAGGGATCGGCGCAGAACAACTGGCCGGCGGGGGAGCGGAGCACCACCAGCGTGCCCTGATCGGCGACCACGTGCGCGCCGAGCGCCTGCGCCGCCTTCGCGAACTTCCGTACGTCGTCCACGCAGAAGTCGAGATGGGCACCGCCCGGTCCGGAGGCGACGGCCTGGGCCTTGACGCAGGCGTCGGCGCCACCGGACGGCATGAGCGTCACGAACTCCCGCCGCTCACCCCGGGGTTCGGACAACCGCGTGCCGGTGGCGCCGGCCCAGAAGTCGCAGGCCTGCGCGAAGCGGGCCACGGGCCGGTCAACGAAGGCGTACGTCCAGCGGGTAGTCATGCGGTGATCGTAGGCGCCCCTACTTCGGCACCTCCATGAACCGCAGCATGTTCCCCGCCGGATCCCGGAACGCACAGTCCCGCACCCCGTACGGCATGTCCGTGGGCTCCTGGATGACGTCGGCCCCCGACTCCCGGACCCGGGCGAACAGCGCGTCACAGTCGGTGGTGGTGAAGTTGACCCCGCGCAGCAAGCCCTTGGCCAGCAGCCGTGCCATCGCCTCCTTGTCCGCGGGGGACGCGTCCGGGTCCGCGGCGGGCGGCTCCAGCACGATGTCCACGTCCGGCTGGAGCGGCGAGCCGACCGTCACCCAGCGCATGCCCTCGTACCCGACGTCGCCCCGCACCTCCATGCCCAGGACGTCCCGGTAGAACGCGATCGCCTTGTCGTGGTCGTCCACGGCGATGAAGCAGTTCTTGAGTTTGATGTCCATGGCTTCACGTTAGGCCCGTCGGGGCCTGGTGTGCCTGCGGACCACGCACGGCGGGATCCCGGCGATCTCCTCGTGGGTGCGCGCGCGGTAGGCGCTCGGCGTCTCACCCACCAGTTCGGTGAAGCGCGAGCTGAAGGAGCCGAGGGAGGTGCATCCCACGGCCATGCAGACCTCGGTGACGGACAGGTCGCCCCGCCGCAGCAGCGCCTTCGCGCGCTCGATGCGCCGGGTCATGAGATAGCCGTACGGCGTCTCCCCGAACTCCGCGCGGAAACTGCGCTGGAAATGGCCCGGGGACATCAGCGCGGTGCGGGCGAGCGCGGGCACGTCGAGCGGCTCGGTGTACTCGCGGTCCATGCGATCACGCGCCTGCCGCAGCCGCACCAGGTCCTCGACGCTCACCATCACGCCAGCATCGCACGATGGTCACCAGCTGGGCGCAGGGACCTGGAACGGGCTTTGCCTCGCGTTCGTCCGCCGTATGGAAGCGCTTGTTCCCATGAGAGGCATGGACCACATCACGTTCCTCGTGGCGGTCGTCATCGTCACGGCTCTGGCCTTCGACTTCACCAACGGATTCCACGACACCGCGAACGCGATGGCCACGTCCATCGCGACCGGCGCACTGAAACCCCGGACCGCGGTCCTGATCAGCGGCGTGCTGAACGTCGTCGGCGCCTTCCTGTCCACCGAGGTCGCCAAGACGATCTCCGGAGGCATCGTGGACGACACCCTGGTCTCGCCCGGGATGATCTTCGCGGGGCTGGTCGGAGCGATTCTGTGGAACCTGCTGACCTGGCTGGTCGGCCTGCCGTCGAGCTCGTCGCACGCCCTGTTCGGCGGACTGATCGGCGCCGTGTGGGTCGGCGCCGGCTCCCACGGCGTGCACGCCGACAAGGTGGTCGAGAAGATCCTGATCCCCGCGGTGGCCTCGCCGGTCGTGGCGGGCGTGGCGGCACTGATCGCCACCTACCTCGCCTACAAGCTCACCGCCCGCGCTCGCAAGGACTCGGTGACCAAGGGCTTCCGGCTCGGCCAGATCGCCTCCGCCTCCCTCGTCTCGCTCGCGCACGGCACCAACGACGCCCAGAAGACCATGGGCGTCATCACGCTGACCCTGATCTCGGCCGGCGCGCTCGACCACGACGCCGGTCCGCCGGTCTGGGTCATCGCCTCCGCGGGGCTCGCGATCGGCCTCGGCACCTACATCGGCGGCTGGCGGATCATCCGCACGATGGGCAAGGGCCTCACCGAGATCCAGTCCCCGCAGGGCTTCGCCGCCGAGACCGCGTCCACCACGGTCATCCTGACCTCCGCCCACCTCGGTTTCGCCCTGTCGACCACCCAGGTCGCCTCGGGCAGCATCCTCGGCGCGGGCCTCGGCCGGAAGCTGGCGGAGGTCCGCTGGGGCATCGCCGGGCGCATGGTCGCGGCCTGGCTGATCACCCTGCCGGCGGCCGCGCTGGTCGGCGGCATCTCCGCGAGTGCCGTCAAGCACGGCGGCAACTTCGGCACGGTCGTCGTCGCGCTGGTCGGCGCCGCCGTCGCCGCGGGCATCGTGCTGCTCTCCCGCCGCAACCCGGTGAGCGCGCACAACGTCAACGACCACCACGAGGTCCCCGTCCGCACCTCGGCGCCGACCAGCGTCGGCACGGCCGCCTGAGCCTCTTAGGAGTTCCTGTCATGAGCATCGACTGGACCGCACTCGGCCAGGTCACCGCGGTGAGCGTCGGCGTCACCATCGCCGTGGTCGTGGTCTTCGCCCTCGGGGTACTCGGCCTCGCCCGCTTCGAGGGGGCGCGGGAGGGTGGCGGTGGTGGAACGTCCACGCTCGGCATCACCCAGGCCGGCCTGTGCTTCCTCGCCTGCGCGGCGGTGGTGGCGTACGGCATCTATCTGATCGTGCCGCAGTTCCACTGATCCACCGAGAGGAGAGGGGAGCAGGGTGACCCCGCTGCTGACCGACCTGAAGGTCGACTACACCGACCCCGACGACCCCGTGCTGATCCGCCCGGACGGCAGCCCGATCGACACCTGGCGGGAGAACTACCCCTACGCGCACCGCATGGAGCGCAAGGAGTACGACTGGCACAAGCGGCTCCAGCAGATCGAACTGCTGAAGCTGCAGAGCTGGATCAAGGAGACCGGGCGCCGGCTCGTCATCGTCTTCGAGGGGCGGGACGCGGCCGGCAAGGGCGGCACCATCAAGCGCTTCACGGAGCACCTGAACCCCCGGGGCGCACGCGTGGTCGCGCTGGAGAAGCCGAACGAGCGCGAACGCGGACAGTGGTACTTCCAGCGGTACGTCGAACATCTGCCGACCGCGGGCGAGATCGTGCTGTTCGACCGGTCCTGGTACAACCGGGCCGGTGTGGAGCGGGTCATGGGCTTCTGCGAGGACGACGAGTACCGGCGCTTCATGCGGCAGGCCCCGCTGTTCGAGCGGATGCTCGTGGACGACGGCGTGGACCTGCTGAAGTTCTGGTTCTCGGTCTCCCAGGGCGAGCAGCGCACCCGCTTCACCATCCGGCAGATCGACCCCGTACGGCAGTGGAAGCTCAGCCCCATGGACCTCGCCTCGCTGGACCGCTGGGACGACTACACCGCCGCGAAGGTCGCCATGTTCCGTGAGACGGACACCCAGTTCGCGCCCTGGACGGTGGTCAAGAGCAACGACAAGAAGCGGGCCCGCGTCGAGGCCATGCGCAGTGTGCTGGCCCGCTTCGACTACACCGACAAGGACGACGAGGTCGTCGGCACGCCCGATCCGCGGATCGTGGGCGCGGCGGCGGGACTGCTGGAGGCGGGCGAGGCCTGAGGGTCCGCGCGGCCCTGCTGCCGGAGCACACGGGGAGCGACCGCGCCTGAGTACCCGTACTCAGGCCGGGGGCGCTGCCCGGCTCTGGCACGCGCGACGCGGCTTCTCGATGATGCGATCCACCGCGTCGAAAGAGGAGCCCATGGTTCGTGACCTGCAGCTGCGCTCGGCCACTCCGGAGGATCTCGACTGGATCCACGAACTGCGCCACCGGGTGTACGCACAGGAGTTGGGCCAGCACCCGCCGGATCCGGCGGGGCGGCTGCGCGACGGTCTCGACGGTGACAACGTCTACCTCGTCGCGGCGCGCGGCACGACCCGCATCGGCTTCGTCAGCCTGACCCCGCCCTGGCTGGGGCGGTTCGGACTGGACAAGTACCTGACCCGCGACGAACTGCCCGCGCTGGGCGGCCACGACGTGTTCGAGGTGCGCATCCTCACCGTGGAGCCGCGCTGGCGCGGCACCTCGGCGGCACCCCTGCTGATGTACGCGGCGCTGCGCTGGATCGCCTCCCGCGGCGGGCGCCGGGTGGTGGCGATGGGACGTACCGAGGTGCTCGACCTGTACCGGGCCGTCGGCCTGCGCCCGGTCGGCCGTACCGTCCGCGGCGGCGCGGTGACGTTCGAGGTGCTGACCGGTGAGGTGCCCGAGCTGACGAGGCGGGCGAGGGAGCGGTACGGCAGCGCGCTGGAGCGGTTGCGGTCCGTGGTGGACTGGCGGCTGGACATGCCGTTCGCGCCCCGGCCGGACGGCTGCGAGCACGGCGGTGCCTCGTTCACCGCCGTCGGCACGGACTTCCGCACCCTGCACCGGCGGCACGACATCGTCATGGCCGATGTGCTAGACGCCTGGTTCCCGCCGGCCCCCGGAGCCCGGGCGGCCCTCGCGGAGGACCCGGCCTGGACCGCCCGTACCTCGCCGCCGTCCGGCGCGGAGGGCCTGTCGGCGGAGATCGCCGCTCTCAGGCAGCTGCCCGCGCAGACGCTGGCGGTGGGCGCCGGTTCGTCCGACCTGATCTTCCGGGCGTTCGGCCGCCGGCTGACCCCGCGGAGCCGGATGCTGCTGACCGACCCGTGCTACGGCGAGTACGCCCATGTCACGGAGCGGGTGATCGGATGCCGGGTGGACCGGTTCCCGCTGCGCCGCGAGGACGGCTGGCGGATCGACCCGGACCGGCTGGCCGCCGCCGTCGACTCCGGCCGCTACGACCTCGTGGTGGTGGTCAACCCGAACAACCCGACGGGGCGGCACGCGCCGGCGTCCGGGTTGCGCGCGCTCATCGAGGCCGCGCCGGTCCGTACGCACTGGTGGATCGACGAGGCGTACCTGGGCTATGTGGGCCTGGAGGAGTCACTGGCCGGCCTCGCCGCGACGGACCCGCGGGTGACCGTCTGCACCTCGCTGTCGAAGATGTACGCGCTGTCCGGACTGCGGGCCGCGTACGCGGTGGCCGAACCCGCGACCGCGGCGGAACTGCGCCGGTGGACCCCGCCCTGGCCGGTGAGTCTCCCGGCCCAGCTGGCCGCCGTGGCGGCGCTGCGCGACCCGGAGTACTACCGCGACCGCTGGCTCGCCACCCACACCCTGCGCCGCCATCTGGCCGCGGACCTCGCCGCGGCGGCGCCGGAGGTGACGGTCGAGGAGTCCGTGGCGAACTTCCTCGCGATCACCCTGCCGCCGGGCGGACCGAGCGCCGCGCGGCTGGTGACCGAGTGCCGCCGCCACGGGGTGTACCTGCGCGACCTGTCGCCGCTGTCGCCGCAGTACGAGGGGCGCACGGTGCGCATCGCGGTCCGGGACACCGCCGAGAACGCCCGCATCGTGGCGGCCTGCCGGGCCGCCCTGGACGTGCTGCGGCCGATGCCCGTCGCGCTTGTGGCGCAGGCCACGGGGGCCGCGGGAACCGCCCGATGACCACCGTGGCCTCCATGGCGCCCTGCCTCGGCGGGGCGCTGGCCCTGGGCGGTGTCGCGGTGGCCGCCTCCGGGCGCCGCGAGCTGATGGTCCGGTGGTGCGCCTGGGCGGTCGGGGTACCGCTGGTCACCGCGGCCTTCTGGTGGGGCGAGCCGGGCACCGCCGCCGTCGCGTTGGTGGTCGGGGTGATCGCGGTGCTGGAGTTCGGCGGGCTGATGCTGCTGGGCCGGGTGGACCGTGCGGTGCTGGCCGCGGCGGTGGCGGGGGTGGTGCTGACCGTCTGGCTGGCGCCCGGAGAGGTGCTGCGGGCGCTGGCGGTCGGAGCGCTGGCGGTGGCCGCGGTGCCGTTGCTGGGCGGCGACGCCGACCAGGGGCTGCGCCGGCTCGGCGCCGGGCTGCTCGGGCTGGCCTGGCTGAGCACGCTGGCCGCGCTGGTGCCGCTCGGGGCGACCGGGCTGGCCCTGTTCGTGGCGGTCTCGGTCGCCGACATCACGGCGTACTTCGCCGGGCGCCGGCTGGGCGGGCCGCGGTTGTCGCCGCTGTCCCCGGCCAAGCGGTGGAGCGGGACCCTGGCGGGGGCCGCGGCCGGGCTCGGTGTGCTCGCCGTACTGTCCGCGCTGAGCTGGCCGACGGCCCTCGCGGTGGCGGTCGGCGGCCCCGCCGGAGACCTGCTGGAATCCATGATCAAGAGAGGGGTGCGGGTCAAGGACGCCGGCCACTGGCTGCCGGGCTCCGGCGGCCTGCTGGACCGGATCGACTCCCTGCTCGTGGCGCTGGCGGTGCTGCTCGTGCTGAGCTGACGTGCCGTAACCCGGCACGAAGAAGGGGCTCGCCGGTATCGAGCCGGCCGAGCCCCTTTCCGTACGCTCGTCGACCTAGGCCTTCTTGGTCTCCCAGAAGATCTTGTCGATCTGGGCGATGTAGTCCAGAGCCTTCTGACCGGTGGCCGGGTCGGTCGACGCCTTGGCGGCCGAGAGGGCCTTGAGGGCGTCGTTGACCAGCTGGTGCAGCTCCGGGTACTTCTCGAAGTGCGGGGGCTTGAAGTAGTCGCTCCAGAGCACGGAAACGTGGTGCTTCGCGAGCTCGGCGCGCTGCTCCTTGATGACCGTGGCACGCGCCTGGAAGTGCGGGTCGTCGTTGGCGGCCATCTTCTCCTGCACGGCCTTCACCGACTCCGCCTCGATGCGGGCCTGGGCCGGGTCGTACACACCGCAGGGCAGGTCGCAGTGTGCGCTGACCTTGACCTTGGGGGCAAACAGGCGGGAAAGCATGGAGCATTCCTTCCTCGTGATCGTCTTCTCAGGTGCGACATTACTCCCTGGGAGAGGCGAAAAGGCGGGTGCCCCCATGGGCTTAGGACAAAAGTCCGGGGTCAGACTGAGACTGGTGGATGAACGTACCGGGGAGGTGCCGGGGATGCCGGAGCTGTCGCAGGAGACCGAGCGGGGGAGGTCGCTGCTGCCCTTCGTGGGGGTGGCCGAGGTGACCGGGCCGTCGATGGTGCCCACGCTCCGGCACGGGGACCAACTGGTCGTGCACTGGGGGGCCAGGGTCGTCCCCGGCGACATCGTGGTCCTGCGGCATCCCTTCCAGCAGGACCTGCTCGTCGTCAAGCGGGCCGTGGAGCGGCGCGAGGGCGGCTGGTGGGTGCTCGGGGACAACGCGTTCGCGGGCGGCGACAGCACGGACTACGGCGTCGTACCGGAGGAGCTCGTGCTGGGCAGGGCCCGGCTCAGGTACCGGCCGTTCGGGCCCGCTCAGCGCTCGCCGCTGGCCGCCGTGCGCTGGGCGCTGGGCGCGGTACGGCCTGTCTTGCCGGACCGGTCGGCCTCCAGGCGTTTGCGGGCGCGGTAGGCGGCCACGTTGGCGCGGGTGGCGCAGCGGTCGGAGCAGTAGCGCCGGGAGCGGTTGGTCGAGGTGTCGAGGTAGGCGTTGCGGCAGGGCGCGGCCTCGCACAGGCCGAGCCGGTCCACGCCGTACTCGGTGAGGTGGAAGGCCAGGCCCATCGCCGCGATCGCCGCGTACCCGGCGGTGGCGTTGGACGGGTGGTCCGCCAGGTGCATGTGCCACAGCGGGCGGCCGTCGTCGTCGCGGAAGTCGTGCCCGGAGATCTGCGGGCTCACCGGGAACTCCAGCAGGAGCGAGTTCAGCAGGTCCACCGCGAGCGTCTCGTCGCCGTCGTCCGCCGCCTCGAAGACCGACCGCAGCCGGGCCCGGACCGAACGGAACCGGGTGACGTCGGCGTCGGTGGCGCGGCGGGCGCCCGTGCCGTTGCCGCCGAACAGGTCGCGGACGGCCTCCACCGAGTTCAGGGTGTCCTTGCCGCGGGCCGGGTCCTCGCTGTTGACCAGACGTACGGCGTAGTCCGAGTAATAGGCCAGTTCCACTTGTAGTCCTTACGGAGGCGTTCTATCGTCGCGGTGCGGTCGGGTAACAGCTGATCGTGCTTCCAGGGTATTACGACAGCGAGTGGACAGGGGGCTCCCATGACGACTGGTGTCGGAACCGACTGGCAGGCCTGGCAGGAGAGCTGGGACCGGCAGCAGGAGTGGTACATGCCGGACCGCGAGGAGCGGTTCCGGGTCATGCTGGACATGGTCGAGGCCCTCGTCGGGCCCCGGCCGCGCGTGCTCGACCTCGCGTGCGGCACAGGGAGTATCACGGCCAGGCTGCTCGCCCGGTTCCCCGAGGCCACCAGCACCGGGGTGGACCTCGACCCGGCGCTTCTCGCCATCGCCGAGGGCACCTTCGCGGACGACGAGCGGGTCACCCTCGTCACGGCCGACCTCAAGGACCCGGACTGGCCGACCAGGCTGCCGTACGACTCCTACGACGCCGTCCTGACCGCCACGGCCCTGCACTGGCTGCACAGCGAACCCCTCGCGGCCCTCTACGGCCAGGTCGCGGAACTCGTCCGCGACGGCGGTGTCTTCATGAACGCGGACCACATGATCGACGAGGCCACGCCCCGGATCAACGCGGCCGAACGCGCGCAGCGCCACGCGCAGATGGATCAGGCCAAGCGGGACGGCGCCCTCGACTGGGCCGCATGGTGGCAGGTCGCCGCCGAGGACCCCGTCCTCGCCGGACCGACGGCGCGCCGCTTCGAGATCTACGGCGAGCACGCCGACGGCGACATGCCGTCCGCCGTGTGGCACGCACGCGTGCTGCGCGAGAAGGGCTTCGGGGAGGCCCGGCCGGTGTGGTGCTCGCCCTCGGACACGCTGCTGCTCGCGCTCAAGTAGGCGCCCATGCGAAAGGGGCGGTACGGGAATCCCGTACCGCCCCTTCGGCGTCGTACCGCTAGAGGACCTTCGACAGGAACGCCTGGGTGCGCTCGTGCTGAGGGTTCGTCAGGACCTCGCGGGGGTCGCCGGACTCGACGACCACGCCGCCGTCCATGAAGACCAGGCTGTCGCCGACCTCGCGGGCGAAGCCCATCTCGTGGGTGACGACGATCATCGTCATGCCGGACTCGGCGAGGTCGCGCATGACGTCGAGGACGTCACCGACCAGCTCCGGGTCGAGGGCCGAGGTCGGCTCGTCGAAGAGCATCAGCTTCGGGTCCATCGCCAGCGCCCGGGCGATCGCCACCCGCTGCTGCTGGCCGCCGGAGAGCTGGGCGGGGTAGCTGCCCGCCTTGTCGGCCAGGCCGACCTTCTCCAGCAGCTCCCGCGCGCGCTCCCGGGCCTGGGCCCGGCTCGTGCCCTTGACCTGGACCGGCGCCTCCATGACGTTCTCGGCGGCCGTCATGTGCGGGAACAGGTTGAACCGCTGGAACACCATGCCGATGTCCCGGCGCTGGCGCGCGACCTCGCTGTCCTTGAGCTCGTACAGCTTGTCCGCCTTCTGGCGGTAGCCGACCAGCTCGCCGTCGACGTAGAGCCGGCCGGCGTTGATCTTCTCCAGGTGGTTGATGCACCGCAGGAAGGTCGACTTGCCGGAGCCCGAGGGGCCGATGAGGCAGAAGACCTCGCCGGTCTTCACCTCCAGTTCGATACCCTTGAGGACCTCCACCAGGCCGAAGGACTTGTGGACGCCCTCGGCCTTCACCATGGCGGTCATGTCACACGCCCCTTTCGCGGCTGAAGGCCATCAGGTTGACCTTGATCTTCTGCCACGGCGTCGCCGGCAGACTCCGCGACGAACCGCGGGCGAAACGACGCTCCAGGTAGTACTGGAAGACGCTGAACACGCTGGTCATGACCAGGTACCAGATGGACGCCACGAACAGCATCTCCATCACGGCGTACGAGGTCGAACCGATCGTCGAGGTGGCGCGCAGCAGTTCGTTGTACGTCACCGCGTACACCAGCGACGAGGTCTTCAGCATGTTGATGAACTCGTTGCCGGTCGGCGGCACGATCACGCGCATCGCCTGCGGGATCACGATCCGGCGCAGCGTCTTGCCGTGGCTCATGCCGAGCGCGTGCGCGGCCTCCGTCTGGCCCTCGTCGACGGCCATCAGACCGGCGCGGCAGATCTCCGCCATGTACGCGGCCTCGTTGAGGCCGAGGCCCAGCAGGGCGCACATGAACGGGGTCATCACGTCCGTCATCTCGTCCTTGTAGATCGGACCGAGATTCAGCATCGGGAAGATCAGCGCCAGGTTGAACCAGAGGAGGAGCTGGACGTAGACCGGGGTTCCGCGGAAGAACCAGATGTAGGCCCACGCCACCCAGCTCGTCACCGGGTTCTTGGAGAGCCGCATCACGGCCAGCAGGACGCCGAGGACCACGCCCACGATCATCGCGAGAACGCTGATCAGCAGGGTGCGGCCGGCACCCGCGAGAACCGTGGAGTCGAACAGCTTGTCGCCGACCGCGCTCCACTGGATCTTCTCGGCGGTGGCGAACGCGTTGACCAGCAGGGCCACCAGCGCCAGCACGATGACCGCGCTGACGTAGCGGCCGTAGTGGCGGACCGGGATGGCCTTGATGGTCTCCGGCGCGTGGGAGGCCTGCGGTGGCGTGTCCGCAGGCTCCTTGTCGATCTTGTCAGTCACCGTGACTGCCCTTCAGTGGTACGGGGTCCGTCACTTGCCGCCGTTGACCGTGGACTTGTCGACGGCGCCGGTCTGGGCGCCCCACTTGTCCAGGACCTTCTTGTACGTGCCGTCCTGGATGATGGCGTTCACGGCCGCCTCCAGGGCGCTCGTGAGCTCCTTGTTGTCCTTGTTCACGGCGATGCCGAAGGGACCGGCGTCGACCTGCTCGCCGACGACCTCGAAGGCGTTGCCGCCATCGGCCTTGCGGGCGATGTCGACGGCGACCGGGTAGTCGTTGACGCCCGCGACGGCGCCGCCCGACTTCACGCGGGTCTGGGCCTCGGTGTCGTTGTCGAACGCCTCGATGTCGAGCTTCTTCTTGCCGGCCGTCGTGCACGCCTTGGACTGCTTCTGCAGGGCCTGCTCGTAGGTCGTGCCGTGCTGCACGGCGACCTTCTGGCCGCAGAGGTCCTCGATCGAGCCGATCTTCTTCGGGTTGCCCTTCTGGACGTAGATGGCGGTGCCGGCCGTGAAGTAGTCGACGAAGTCGACACCCGGGCCCAGCTTCTTGCCCTTGTCGTCCAGACCCTCCTGGCGCGCCTTGGTGTCCGTGATGGAGGAGATGGCGACGTCGTAGCGCCCGGAGTTCAGGGAGCTGATCAGGCCGTCGAAGGAGCCCGAGGTGAACTGGAACTCCACACCCAGCTGCTTGCCCAGGGCGGCCGCGATGTCGGGGTCGACACCGACGATCTTGCCGCCCTCCTGGTACTCCATGGGGGCGTACTCGGCGTTGGTGCCGACCTTGATGACACCCGCCTTCTGGATCTTCGCGGGCAGCTTGTCGAACAGCGGGGCCTTGCTGGACGACGCCGACTCATTGGTGCTGCTGCCGCCGCTGTCCGTCTGGTCACCGCAACCGGTGAGAATCAGGGCGCCTGCGACCGCGATCGCACCTACCGCGGCTGTCCTGGTGCGCGCGACGGTTGTACGACGGGTGGAGCTTGCGGTCATGGTGGGTTCCTCCGGCGGATGGGTGGAGTTGCCGATGGGCGGGGCGGCTGCCGATCGGTCGGCAGCGCTGCCTTCATTCCTCAGGTCGACGAGAGCACACGCCTTCGAGTGTCGCGACCTCGTGTGATGACGGCATCTTGCCATTCGGACTGGACCATTCTGGGGGCCGGTCATGTCAAAATCGGATAACGGGTGACTCCCGAACCGCACCATGTCTGTACATCACGACCGGACCATCTGCGGGAATCTGGCATTCCGGCCGGAGGATCTTCGGCGCGAATCGCGCCGCGGGTGGCCGGGAAGGGGCGGGCCGCGGTCGGTTGAGCGGCTGTCCGGTGATCGTCAAGGCCGGCCGAGGGTTTGTCCGGATGGCCCTCCATGATTCATGTCACCGGCCTCCGATGATCGATGATCGATTTACGTTCCGGCATGTGACCTTGGACGTATTGGACTCGTCCTCGACGCCGGTCGTCCGGTAAGAAGGTTCTTTACACCCCTCATCCGGGGCTCAGGGCGCGTGTGCGGCGCGCCCGTCGCGTACCGGCCCGTACGCATCAGTGACCAGGGCCGTACGCGGTGCCCGCCCACTTCTCAACCAGGAGTGGCCACCCTCAAACCATGAAGACCTAAGGGGTAAGACAAAGTGGCAGCGGAGATCGTCAATCCTCGCAGCGACAGCGATACGGGACAGGACGGAGGGGCGGAGCCCCTCGATTCCTTCGACCCCGCGTTCGCGCTGCACCGCGGCGGCAAGATGGCTGTGCAGGCCACCGTGCCGGTCCGTGACAAGGACGACCTGTCCCTCGCGTACACGCCCGGCGTGGCGAAGGTGTGCAGCGCCATCGCCGAGCAGCCGGACCTCGTGCACGACTACACGTGGAAGTCGTCGGTCGTCGCCGTCGTGACGGACGGTACGGCCGTGCTGGGGCTCGGTGACATCGGGCCCGAGGCCTCCCTCCCGGTGATGGAGGGCAAGGCGATCCTGTTCAAGCAGTTCGGCGGAGTGGACGCGGTTCCGCTCGCGCTGGCCTGCACCGACGTCGACGAGATTATCGAGACCGTGGTCCGGCTCGCACCGTCCTTCGGCGGCGTGAACCTCGAGGACATCTCGGCTCCCCGGTGCTTCGAGATCGAGCGGCGGCTCCAGGAGCGGCTCGACATTCCGGTGTTCCACGACGACCAGCACGGGACCGCGGTCGTGACGCTGGCCGCGCTGCGGAACGCCGCGCGGCTGAGCGGGCGCTCGATCGGAGACCTGCGTGCCGTCATCTCGGGTGCGGGTGCCGCGGGTGTGGCCATCGCCAAGATGCTGGTCGAGGCGGGCATCGGGGATGTTCTGGTGGCCGACCGCAAGGGTGTCGTGTCGAGTGACCGGGACGACCTCACGCCTGTGAAGCGGGAGGTGGCCGGGTTCACCAACAAGGCGGGCCTGTCCGGGTCGCTGGAGGACGCGCTCGCGGGTGCGGACGTCTTCATCGGTGTGTCCGGCGGTACGGTCGCGGAGGCCGCGGTCGCCTCCATGGCGAAGGGGGCCTTCGTGTTCGCGATGGCCAACCCGGACCCCGAGGTGCACCCCGATGTCGCGCACAAGTACGCGGCCGTGGTGGCCACCGGGCGGTCCGACTTCCCGAACCAGATCAACAACGTGCTGGCGTTTCCGGGGATCTTCGCGGGGGCGCTGCAGGTGCGTGCCTCGCGGATCACGGAGGGCATGAAGATCGCGGCGGCCGAGGCGTTGGCGGCGGTGGTCGGTGACGATCTCGCGGCCGACTACGTCATTCCGTCCCCGTTCGACGAGCGGGTGGCTCCTGCGGTCACGGCGGCGGTTGCTGCGGCGGCTCGGGCGGAGGGTGTTGCTCGTCGCTGAGCCGTGGTGCTCGTGATTGGCGTGAGGGTCCCGTCCGGGTGGGTTTCCGGGCGGGGCCGTTTTTTTGCCTCTGGGTGGGGCTGATTGGGTGGCGGGTTGGGTGCGGGTGCGGGTGCGGGTGCGGGTTCGGTGGGGGCGGGCGTTTTGCGCCCACGCGGCGGAGCCGCATATGGACACAGTCCCGCGCCCCTGGATGCCTGCGGCGGCCTGCCCGGCCCCGGTGGGGGCTTGTGTAGCGCGCGGTTCGGTGGGTGGGTCGGGGCCGGGGTGGGGGTATCCGTCCTCGGTCCGGCGGCTCGGTCCCTTTGAGTAGTGCCCGGCGACGGACGCCGGCCGCTGCGGGCGGACACCCCCCACCCCGTCCCCTTGCCGCCGTACGCGGCTACCGGCCCGTCGTGGCGCGCGGTCGCGGCGGAGGAGGTGGCGAACGCCCCGTCGTGGCGCGTGAGGTGGCGAACGGTCCGTCCTGGCCGGGGGCGACTGCACCCACCCAGGGGCGCGGGGAACTGCGCGACCAGCCCCCACGCACCCGCACCCGCCCCACAACAGGACCCGGCACCCCCATAGGCGCCCCGCCCAAGCCCAGCGCAGCTGCCCGCGGGGAGCTGCGCGACCAGCCACAACGCACCCGCACCCGCCCGACCGGCTCACCCGGCACCCCCATAGGCGCCCCGCCCAAACCGCAAGAGGGCATGTGTCACAACGCGCCCCGGTTCCCCCGCACCGTCGGCGGACCTATCGTCAAGGTCATGTTCGCTGTCTACGCCGCCCGAATCGACCGCGACAACCCCCTCTCGGGACTGGAGTCGGGGGAGCGCCCGGCCCCCGAAGCCCGTCCGGGTTGGAGCGTCGTCGATGTCAGGGCCGCTTCCCTGAATCACCATGACCTCTGGTCCCTGCGCGGCGTAGGCCTCGCAGAGGACAAGCTTCCGATGATCCTCGGCTGTGACGCCGCCGGTGTCGACGAGGACGGCAACGAGGTCGTCCTGCACTCCGTCATCGGGCAGAGCGGGCACGGGGTCGGTCCCAAGGAGCCGCGCTCCATCCTCACCGAGCGCTACCAGGGGACGTTCGCCGAGCAGGTGGCCGTGCCCACCTGGAACGTGCTGCCCAAGCCGAAGGAGCTGTCCTTCGCGGAGGCCGCCTGTCTGCCCACGGCCTGGCTGACCGCGTACCGGATGCTGTTCACGAACGCCGGCGTCCGACCCGGTGACTCCGTGCTGGTGCAGGGGGCGGGCGGCGGTGTCGCCACGGCCGCGATCGTGCTCGGGAAGGCCGCGGGGCTGCGGGTCTTCGCCACGAGCCGGGACGAGGCCAAGCGGAAGCGCGCGCTGGAGCTCGGGGCCGTGGAGGCGCTGGAGTCGGGCGCGCGGCTGCCGCAGCGGGTGGACGCCGTCATCGAGACGGTGGGTGCGGCCACGTGGTCGCACTCCGTGAAGTCGCTCAAGCCCGGCGGCACGCTGGTCATCTCCGGTGCCACGAGCGGTGACCGCCCCTCGCACGCCGAACTGACCCGGATCTTCTTCCTGGAGCTCAAGGTCGTGGGCTCGACCATGGGCACCAAGGACGAGCTGGAGGACCTGCTCGCGTTCTGCGCGGCCACGGGTGTGCGGCCCGTCATCGACGAGGTGCTGCCCATGGACCGTGCCCGCGAGGGCTTCGAACGGGTCGCGTCCGGTGAGCAGTTCGGGAAGGTCGTGCTCACGAACGGCTGATATCCCGCCCTCTTCGCTTTCCTTCTTCTTGTCGGCGGCCGGTCCGGGTGCGGATCGGCCGCCGACGTTTGTCAATGTTGGTTGACAGGCGGGTCATGTCAACGTAAGTTGACATCATGACCGAAGCAACGGATCTCGCCGAGCGTGCCGGTGATCGCGATCCCCGGGTCGGCCTACGTGCCGTCGCCGCGCTGCGCAGGCTGCTGGAGCAGCTGGAGTCGGTGCAGGTGCGCAGTGCGCGCAATCAGGGCTGGTCGTGGCAGGAGATCGCCGCGGAACTCGGAGTGAGCAGGCAGGCCGTGCACAAGAAGTACGGGAGGCATTGATGTTCGAGCGGTTCACGAAGGACGCCCGGGCCGTGGTCGTGGGCGCGGTCGAACACGCCGAGGGGGTGGGCGCGGATGCCGTGGACGCCGGGCACCTGTTGCTCGCCCTGTTGGACCGGGAGGCCGGTCGGGCCTCCTTCGCGCTGGCCGCCCTCGGGCCGACCGGGAGCGCGGACGCCGTGCGGGAGGCGCTCGGTGAGGCGCGGCGGCGAGCCGGGCTGTCCCAGGCGGACGCCGAGGCGCTGGCCGGGCTCGGTATCGACGTCTCGGAGATCGTCGCGCGGGTGGAGGAGGTGCACGGGGTCGGAGCGATGTCCGGCGCCCGGAAGAGCGGGCCGGGGTGGTCCGGGCGGCGTTCCTTCGGGCGGGATGCCAAGGAGATCCTGGAGAAGGCACTGCGTATCGCCGTGGCCCGGCGGGACCGCCATATCGGCGACGAGCACATCCTGCTGGCCCTGACCGTCAGGCCGGGGGTGCCCGGGGAGGTTCTCGCCGATCACGGGGTGACCTATGAGTCGGTCGTGCGCGTCCTCTACGGCGAGGGAGAGGCGAAGGCGGGCTGAGGGGGCTACGGGGGTGGATGGCGAGCGCTCCGGTGGTACGGCAGCTGTGTGGGGGGAAGCCGTCGTACCACCGGAGGCCGGGCGGTTCACGCCTTCGGTGCTCGCAGCAGTGCTCCTATGCGGGCCGCCGCCGTCGACAGATGGCGGCGGGCGTCGTGGAACTGGTCGGCCGTGATGCCGTGGTCGCGGGCCGCGTCACGGATGTCGTCCCGGAAGCGGTCGAGCAGACGGTCCAGGTCGCGGGCCGGGTCGCCGGTGGGGTCCTCGTGGGCCCAGGAGGGCTCGTACTCGGCGGGGAAGTCCTCCGGGGTGTGGGAGTACTGGGGGCCGGGCGGGGTTCCGTCCGCCTTCTCGGACCTCGCGCCACTCCGGCCGAAGCCGAAGTCCTTCCCGAACTCCTTGCCGTAGTCCTTCCCGAACTCGCCGAACTCCTTGGCCAGTTCGGTCAGTCCCTCGCGCACCCCGGTCGGCCAGTCGCCGCGCGCGAAGTGGTCCTGGACCTGCTCCTGCACCCGCCGGGCGATCCGCTGCACCTCCTCCTGCGCCTGCTCCCGCGCCCGGTCCTGGGCCTCCTTGGCCTGACGGCGGGCCCGCTGGGCCTCTTCGCGGGCGCGGCGGCTCTCGTCCTTGGCGCGCCGGGCCTGCTCCTTCCACTCCTGCTTGACGCGGCGCATCTCCTCCTTGGCGGCACGCCACGACTCCTTGTCGGCGTACTCCGTGAAGTCCCCGAAAGGGCCCTCGGATTCGGTGCCGGCGCCCTTGGTGGCGCCGCCGGATCCCCGGCGGGCCTCGGTGGCGGCCGCCCGCATCTCGCGCCGCAGATCGCCCGCGGCGCCCCGCACATCGGCCCGGATCTCGGCGGCGAGCTCGGCGACCGACTCGCGGATCTCCAGCTCCAGGTCGGCCAGTTCACCGCCGCGGTCGGCCAGTTCGGCGCGGCCCGCGTCCGTGATGGCGTACACCTTGCGGCCGCCCTCGGTGGTGTGGGTGACCAGGCCCTCCGCCTCCAGCTTCGCGAGCCGGGGGTAGACGGTGCCCGCCGAGGGGGCGTACAGGCCCTGGAAACGCTCCTCCAGGAGGCGGATCACCTCGTAGCCGTGACGCGGGGCCTCGTCCAGCAGCTTCAGCAGGTAGAGACGGAGACGGCCGTGGGCGAAGACGGGGGGCATGTCAGAGCACCTTCTTGTCGGTCGTGCCGTCGGCCGGGCCGCGGGTCGGGTCGTTCGCGCGGGCGTCCGTGGGGTCGTCCGCCGCCGGGGCGGGGGCCTCGTCGGCCCGGCCGGAGAGGGAATTGTCCCCCGAGGTGTCGTGCCCGCCGTCCACCGGGTCGGTGGTGTCGGCCGGCCCCGCGCCCGTGTCGGCGTCTTTCACGAAGGGATCGGTCTCCCATGACTCCTCCTCGTCCTCGCGGGGTGGGCGGCCCAGCAGGGCGATGGAGCCGGAGACGGTGGTCGCGCGGAGCTTGCCGGTGCCCGCGCCGAGGCGGCCCGTGACCTTGTGGGCGCCCCACTGGCCGCGCACGCGCAGGCCCTCGAAGGCGTTGGAGATCGTGCCGCTCGCGGTGTTGGCCTCCACCTCCGCATCGGCGGGCTGGGGGAGCCGGATGGCGATCTCACCCGAGACGCTGGTCAGCCGGACGTCGGTGGGGCCCTCGGGGTCGAGGTCGACGATCATCGAGCCGCTGACCGAGTCGGCCCGCACGGAGGGACCGGAGCCCTCCACGACCGTGAGATCCCCGGAGACGGAGTTGAAGCGCAGGTCGCCGGTGACCGCCTGGGCCTCCAGGTTCCCGGAGACGGTGTCGGCGCGGACCGGGCCGGAGAGGCCGACGAGGGTCGTGTCGCCGTTGACCCCCTTCACCACGGACGGGCCGCGCACCCCCGACACGACGGCGGCGGCGCTGACCACACCCACCTCGACGCGGGTGTCGGCCGGCACGGCCAGCGAGACGACCGCGCTGCGCCGCCAGCCCTTGCGGTCGAGCCACTTGAGGAAGCCCTTCCAGGGCAGGTCTTCGTAGGCCACCGTGAGGGTCCCGCCCTCCTGGGTGACGACCAGGGGCGGTCCCTCGATCTCGGACACCTCCAGACGCGCGGAACCTTCGTCCGTGCCCACCACGTTCACCGTTCCGTTGACGATGCGTACGTGGAGTTCGCGTACGGGCTCGTCGAAGGTGAGCTTGCTGGGCTCCGTGACGGACCACTCGGACATGGTGCAGACCTCCCCGTAGCAACGCGCCATATCGCGTCTCCTGGAATTCACGATATATCGTGGACGTCGAAAGTCAAGGCACCCGTTCTGGGGAGGCAGGGGTTCTAAATATGACCAATCTCCGCGAATCGCCCTAGCGTGTGAGCATGTCGACGGAAGCCACCTCCCGTACCGGTCCCGCCCCCGGCGCCCTGCTGCTCTGCCGGGCCGAGCCGGATTCCGTCGCCGCCGTCGCCCCGCTGCTGCGCGAGCGGATGCTGCTCACGCGTGCGGGGGAGGGGTGGAGCGTTCTCGTGCCGGAAGGCGGGCCGTGGCTGCACGGTGAGGAGCCGGTCGACCGTGTCATGACCGGCTGGGCCACCGCCCTGGCCGTCGGGGCTCCCTGGCCCGTCCTCGCCCTGTGGTGGGACGCGGACCGCGGCGGCTACACCCTCGCGTCCGGCTTCCGCCGCCCCGTCGGCTACATCTGGCTCACCAACGGCACCCCGGCCGGCGAGGACGAGGCCATGCGCACCTTCGCGGCCCGTCTGGCGCTCGATCCGGTCCTGGACGTCCAGTCCCTCGACCACCTCACGAAACCGGACCCCGCCTCCGACGCCCGCACCCGCCTGCGCGGCCTGCTCGCGGTCCTCACGCGCGTGGGTCTGGACCTCCCCGCCGGCCTCGCCCCCGGCGAACCGACCGACCGCCTCCGCGAGGTGGCCCGGGCCCGGCCCGGCACCCGCCCCGTCGAGTGGGAGGGCCGGCAGGACACGGTCCGCGGCGAACTCGAGGCGACCGTGGGCCGCCGCCTCACGCCCTGGCTCCCCTGGTCCGGCGACCCGAGGGCCCGCACCCTCGCCCTGGCCCAGATGGCGGCAGGCCTCCCGCTGGCCGCCTGGGGCCTACGGCACCGCAGCGGCGGCTGGCTCACGGCGGGGGCGCTGCTGCTGGCACACGGCACGCTCGGGCTGTCGTACGACCTGACGCACCCCCGCGACTGACTCGCACAGCCGATCGTCGACACGAAAGAAGCGGGGCACCTCAGGGGCGCCCCGCGGCCGGAAAGCCGTCCGGCTATTCGTCGTCCTCGTCGTCCAGCCGGGCGAGCCACGTGGCCAGCCGCTCCACCGGCACCTCGAAGTCGGGATTGAGGTCCACGAACGTCCGCAGCTGCTCGGCGAGCCACCCGAAGGTGACTTCCTCCTCGCCGCGTCGCTTCTCCAATTCCTCGATGCCACGGTCCGTGAAGTACATGCCGTCAAGGATAAGTGCGCCGAAACGACCGGGCCGCACCCCCCGGGAGAGGGATGCGGCCCGGTCACGTACTGCCCGCGAGACGGATTACGCCTCGAACACCTCACGCACCAGCTGCTCCTGCTCCGCCTGGTGCCGCTTGGCGGAACCGACGGCCGGGGAGGAGCTGTGCGGGCGGGAGATCCGCCGCAGTCGCTCACCGTGCGGGATGTCCGCGCCGACCGCCAGGTCCAGGTGGTCGATCAGGTTGAGGGCGATGAAGGGCCACGCGCCCTGGTTCGCCGGCTCCTCCTGGGCCCACAGGTACTTCTCGGCGTTCGGGTACTTGGCGATCTCCGCCTGGAGCTCGGCACCCGGGAGCGGGTACAGGCGCTCGATGCGGATGATCGCCGTGTCCGTGATGCCGCGCTTCTGACGCTCGGCCTCGAGGTCGTAGTACAGCTTGCCCGCCACGAAGACGACCTTGCGCACCGCGGCGGCGTCCACGGACGTGTCGCCGATGACCGGGCGGAACTGACCCGACGTGAACTCCTCCGTCTTCGACGCGGCGGCCTTCAGGCGCAGCATCGACTTCGGCGTGAAGACCACCAGCGGCTTGTGGTGCGGGTTGTGCACCTGCCACCGCAGGAGGTGGAAGTAGTTCGACGGCAGGGTCGGCATCGCGACCGTCATGTTGTTCTGGGCGCAGAGCTGGAGGAAGCGCTCCACGCGCGCGGACGAGTGGTCCGGGCCCTGGCCCTCGTAGCCGTGGGGGAGGAGCAGCGTCACACCGCTCGTCTGGCCCCACTTCTGCTCGGCCGCCGAGATGTACTCGTCGACGATCGTCTGCGCGCCGTTGACGAAGTCGCCGAACTGCGCCTCCCACAGCACGAGCGCGTCGGGGCGGGCCAGCGAGTAGCCGTACTCGAAGCCCATGACCGCGTACTCGGACAGCAGGGAGTTGTAGACGTTGTAGCGGGCCTGGTCCTCGTTGAGGTACTGGAGCGGGGTGTGCTCCTCGCCCGTCTCGCGGTCGATGAGGACCGCGTGCCGCTGGCCGAAGGTGCCGCGCTGGGAGTCCTGGCCGGACAGGCGGACCGGGGTGCCCTCCAGGAGCAGGGAGCCGACGGCCAGCGTCTCGCCCATGCCCCAGTCGATCGTGCCGTCCTCGACCATCGACGCCCGGCGCTGCAGCTGCGGCAGCAGACGCGGGTGGACGTGGAAGGTGTCGGGGATGTTGACC
Source organism: Streptomyces sp. SLBN-8D4 (assembly GCF_049739545.1). Lineage (NCBI taxonomy): Bacteria > Bacillati > Actinomycetota > Actinomycetes > Kitasatosporales > Streptomycetaceae > Streptomyces > Streptomyces sp. SLBN-8D4. Next base: position 3,380,098 of record NZ_JBMGQC010000001.1, on the reverse strand, counting down.
TGGGACTCGGCGATCCGCTTGACGACCTCCGAGGAGATCGCGGTGTTCACGGCGACCGGGAACTCGGCCTGCGGGTCGGAGACGGGACCGGCGGCCGGCTGGGCCGTCACGGCCTCGCGGACCTCGGTGAAGACCTTCTCCAGCTGGCCCTGGTAGTCCTGCAGCGCCTGCTCGGCCTCTTCCAGGGTGATGTCGCCGCGACCGATGAGGGACTCGGTGTACAGCTTGCGCACCGAGCGCTTCTTGTCGATCAGGTCGTACATCAGCGGCTGGGTGAAGGCCGGGTTGTCCGACTCGTTGTGACCGCGGCGGCGGTAGCAGATGAGGTCGATCACCACGTCCTTGTTGAACGCCTGGCGGAACTCGAAGGCCAGACGGGCCACACGGACCACGGCCTCCGGGTCGTCGCCGTTCACGTGGAAGATCGGGGCCTCGATCATCCTCGCCACGTCCGTCGCGTACATCGACGAGCGGGAGGACTCCGGGGCGGCCGTGAAGCCGACCTGGTTGTTGATGACGATGTGGACCGTGCCGCCGGTGCGGTAGCCCCGCAGCTGCGACATGTTCAGGGTCTCGGCCACCACGCCCTGGCCCGCGAAGGCCGCGTCACCGTGCAGGGCGACCGGCAGGACCGTGAAGTCCGTGCCGCCCTTGTTGATGATGTCCTGCTTGGCGCGGACGATGCCCTCGATGACCGGGTCGACCGTCTCCAGGTGGGAGGGGTTCGCGGCCAGCGAGACCTTGATCTGCTCGCCGTCCAGACCGGTGAAGGTGCCCTCGGCGCCCAGGTGGTACTTCACGTCGCCGGAGCCGTGCATCGACTTCGGGTCGAGGTTGCCCTCGAACTCGCGGAAGATCTGCGCGTACGACTTGCCGACGATGTTCGCCAGGACGTTCAGGCGGCCGCGGTGGGCCATGCCGATGACGACCTCGTCCAGGCGGGACTCGGCGGCCGAGTCGAGGACCGCGTCGAGCAGCGGGATGACGGACTCGCCGCCCTCCAGGGAGAAGCGCTTCTGGCCGACGTACTTCGTCTGCAGGAAGGTCTCGAAGGCCTCGGCGGCGTTCAGCCGGCGCAGGATGCGCAGCTGCTCCTCGCGCTCCGGCTTGGTGTGCGAGCGCTCGATGCGGTCCTGGATCCACCTGCGCTGCTTCGGGTCCTGGATGTGCATGAACTCGACGCCTGTGGTGCGGCAGTACGAGTCGCGCAGCACGCCGAGGATGTCGCGCAGCTTCATCAGGGACTTGCCGGCGAAGCCGCCGACCGCGAACTCCCGCTCCAGGTCCCACAGGGTGAGGCCGTGCTCGGTGATGTCCAGGTCGGGGTGCTTGCGCTGGCGGTACTCCAGCGGGTCGGTGTCGGCCATGACGTGGCCGCGGACCCGGTAGGAGTGGATCAGCTCGAAGACGCGGGCGGCCTTGGTGACGTCGTCGTCGTGCGAGGCGTCGATGTCCTTGAGCCAGCGGACCGGCTCGTAGGGGATGCGCAGCGCCTCGAAGATCTCGTCGTAGAAGCCGTTCTCGCCGAGGAGGTAGTTCGCGACGACGCGCAGGAACTCGCCGGAGGCGGCGCCCTGGATGACCCGGTGGTCGTAGGTCGACGTGAGCGTCATGACCTTCGAGATACCGAGCTTGTTCAGGGTGTCCTGGGAGGTGCCCTGGAACTCCGCCGGGTAGTCCATCGAGCCGACGCCCATGATGACCGACTGCCCGGGCATGAGGCGGGGCACGGAGTGGACCGTACCGAGGCCACCGGGGTTCGTCAGGGAGACGGTGACGCCCGAGAAGTCGTCCATCGTCAGCTTGCCGTCACGGGCGCGGCGGACGATGTCCTCGTAGGCCTGCCAGAACTCGAAGAAGTTCAGCGTCTCGGCCTTCTTGATGCCCGCGACGACCAGCTGGCGGTCGCCGTTGGGCTTCACCAGGTCGATGGCGAGGCCGAAGTTCACGTGCGCGGGCTTGACGAGGGTGGGCTTCCCGTCCTTCTCCGCGTAGTGCCAGTTCATCGACGGCATGGCCTTGATGGCCTGCACCATCGCGTACCCGATCAGGTGCGTGAAGGAGATCTTCCCGCCCCGGGCGCGCTTGAGGTGGTTGTTGATGACGATGCGGTTGTCGAAGAGCAGCTTCACCGGGACCGCGCGCACGGACGTGGCCGTGGGCAGCTCCAGGGAGGCGTTCATGTTCTTCGCGACCGCGGCGGCGGGACCGCGCAGGGTCACCAGCTCGGGACCGTCCGCGGAGGCACTCTCGGCGGCCGGCTTCGCGGCGGGCTTCGCAGCGGCGGGCTTGGCGGCCGGAGCGGCCTGAGCCGGAGCGGCGGCCGGTGCGGCCTTGGCCGGAGCCGGAGCCGCGGCGGCGGGCTTGGCGGCCGGAGCAGCGGCCGGGGCCGGCGCCGGAACCTGCGCCGGGGCGGCGGACGCGGCGGTGGTGGTCTCCGCGGCCCCCGCGGCCGCGGTACCCGCCGCAGCCGGAGCGGCAGCCCCCGACTTGTAGTCGGCGAAGAAGTCCCACCAGGCGCGGTCTACCGAATTCGGGTCCTGGAGGTACTGCTGATAGATCTCGTCGACGAGCCACTCGTTCGGCCCGAACGCGGCAGCGGGGTTCTTGCCCGCTTGGTCTGCGTCGGTCGAGATGCTCGAGTTACTGGGGGACTGTGGCGACACGGCGGCAACCGCCCTCTTCCGCTTCTCACAAGGTGATGGACAGCGGGAATAAAGGCTACGCCCCCAAGACCGGGAAGGTCAGGCCGGGCCGGTCCATCGTCGTGTAAGTCACATCAAAGAGCGAGTTTCGGGGGCGGAAATGGCGGGAAACAAGCGTGGTTCTGGTACGTGCATCCGCCTCAGGGAAGCGCCGAGCGGGGCCCTGCGCGACTGCGGCGCGGCCCTCTGCCTGATCACACGTGTCCGTCAGCGCCGAACACAGATGGATCTTGTGGCTCCGCTTCGAACTTTACGTCAACTTGGCAGAGAGGGAAGTCCCGGAAGGGTGACAAGGATCCTGCAGCCCCGCTCGGATTCGGCCACTCCGATCCGGCCGCCGTGCAGATCCACCGCCCAGCGGGCGATCGCGAGCCCGAGCCCGGTGCCGCCGTCGCTGCCCGGACCGTGCGGCCGCATGACCTGACCGCGGTTGAACCGCTCGAAGACGCGGTGCCACTCCTTGCGCGGAATACCGGGACCCTCGTCGAGGACCTCCAGCTCGAGCGACTCGGGCAGCGGCCCGCGCCGCGCCTTGACCGTCACCCGTCCATGCGCGGGGCTGTGCTTGACCGCGTTGTCGATCAGGTTGGCCACGACCTGGTGGATGCGCTCCGGGTCGGCGTGCGCGGTGAGCTCCGGAGGGGACACGTCGAGGTGCAGATGGACGTCGTTTCGCGTGTGACTGCCGGACCCGGACGCGATGCCCGCGCGTGCCGTGGCGACCATGTTGGCCTCCTTCAGCACGCCCGACAGGTACGGCCACACCTCGAACCGTCGCTTCTTCAGCGGTACGACGCCGTTGTCGAGGCGGGACAGGTCCAGCAGGGTCTCCACCAGCCGGCCGAGCCGCTCGGTCTGCTTCAGGGCCGTGCGCATGGTCTCGGGGTCGGCCTGGGTGACGCCGTCGACGATGTTCTCCAGCACCGCACGCAGGCCCGCGATGGGCGTGCGCAGCTCGTGGGAGACATTTGCCACAAGTTCCTTGCGCTGGCGTTCCTGGGCCTCCAGGTCGTCCGCCATGCGGTTGATCGTCTGGGCCAGGTCGCCCAGCTCGTCCCGGCGGTTCTCGCGGACCCGGCGGGTGTAGTCGCCGTGTGAGATGGACCGGGCGACCGCGTTCATGTCGTCAAGGGGCGCGGTGAGCGAATGCGCCACGAACTGCGTAATGAGCAGTGTGGCGATCATCGAGAAGACCGTGATGAAGCGCAGCTCGGTCGCCGTGCGCATCGCGATCATCATCAGCCCGGTGGTGATGAGGACCGCGATGACGACCAGGGCGCCCAGCTTGGTCTTGATCGAGAACGGGCTCACTCCGCCGCCCCAGGGCTCCCTGGGGCTTCTCCGGCCGGCCGGACCCTCGCTCATGGCGTCGGCGTCTCCAGGGCGTAGCCGACGCCGTGCACCGTGCGGATCCGCTCGGCGCCGATCTTCCGGCGCAGTGCCTTGATGTGGCTGTCGACGGTGCGGGTGCCGGACGCGTCCGCCCAGTCCCACACCTCGGCCAGCAGCTGCTCACGGGAGAGCACCGCGCGCGGGGTGTTCGCCAGGCACACCAGGAGGTCGAACTCGGTGGGTGTCAGGTGCACGTCCTCCGAGCGCACCCGCACCCGGCGCTGGGCGTGGTCGATCTCCAGCTCGCCGAGCCGCAGAATGCCGCTTCTGGGCGTGGCGGCGGCCAGCGCGGCCCGCTCGACGCGCCGCAGCAGCACGTGCACGCGCGCGGCCAGCTCCCGCATCGAGAACGGCTTGGTCATGTAGTCGTCGGCGCCGACGCCGAGCCCGACCAGCATGTCGGTCTCGTCGTCACGGGCCGTCAGCATGAGCACCGGCACCGGACGGGCGGCCTGCACACGGCGGCAGACCTCCAGACCGTCGAAGCCGGGCAGCATGATGTCGAGGATCAGCAGGTCCGGCTGCCAGGCCTCGGCCGTGTCCACCGCCGACGGACCGTCGACCGCCGTTTGCACGAGGAATCCCTCGGCGCGCAGGCGGGTCGCGATGGCGTCGACGATCGTCGGATCGTCCTCGACGACCAGAACCCGGCGCTGAGCGCCCTGGGTAGCCGTCGAACCGTTGTGGGAGGTGTGTGTCTGCTCCATCGCCCGCCCCTGGGGAGTGCTTTCCGGAACCATGTGGGGTGATTCCTTGTCTGCGCATGACTGCGATTGACGCTTGAATGATCGGCGTAGGGAAGCAGAGTACGGGGAGTCATCACCCCTTTGCTATCCAGGTCGGACAGCGAGATGGACGACGTCCGGTACGCCCCGGGCAACGGGGATCTCCTCGGTACGTACCTGATGGAACCCGGCATTTGCTAGGGATTGCTCAAATTCCGCAGAGGGTTTCGCCGACCACACGGCCAGTACGCCGCCCGGCTTCAACGCCCTTGCGCAGCTTGTGAGTCCGGTACGCGCGTAGAGCCCGTGGTTGCCGTCCGTGACCGTCCAGTCGGGCCCGTTGTCGATGTCGAGGCACAGCGCGTCAAAAGTGGCGCATGTCTCATTGACGAATCCGACTAGATCCGTTTCCACAATGTTCGTCCGGGGATCGGCGAGCGCCCGCTCCGAGAGGACCGAGAGCGGGCCCGTGCCGCGGTGCCAGTCGATGATCGCCGGTTCCCGCTCGACGACCGTGATCCGGCCCCACCGTGGGTTCGCGGCCGCGTGTGCGAGCGAGAAGCCGACGCCGAGGCCGCCGATGAGGACGTGCGGATCAGGCCGCTCGTCGAGCGCGGCGAGCGCGGCGTCGACGAGCATCCGCTCCGAACGTCCGTCCGAGGTGTCCATCAGGAAGCAGCCGTTGGCGATGATCTGGAGCAACTCGCCGTGGCGCCGCAGGACGACCTCTCCGTACGGGCCCTCGCGACGGTCCAGGACTTCGGGAATGTCGTACGAGGTGGGCATCGGCCCATCCTGTCAGGCCAGGGCCCCCGGCCGGGGTTCCTTGAGAAGTCCCTGTGAATCGGGGCCGGGGTGGCGCAGGTCACAGACAGCGGGCGGGTGGGACGCGAAGGGTGGGGTGGGACGGAAGGAGCAGCTCACCTTGGAACGGACCGTGCCGCCCCCGGCTGCCTCCGACGCGCCCGCCCCGGAAGCACCTGTCTCGGACGCGTGCTTTCCGGATGTGGCCGGACTGCTCGACGGGATGCCCCGGCAGCGGGAACGGGGCGAGGCGGACGCCGCCGGGACACCGGTGACCCGCACGGCAACGGCTGCTCCGGACACCCGAGTTCACCTCCCCCGGCTCCTGCGACTGCTCCCCACCCCCACCGGGACACCGTTCACCTTCGTCTACGGCGCCGTCCTGGCCGTCGTCTCCCTGGTCGCCGCGCAGTTGGACCCCGCCGTGGTGCACACCCTGCACCAGGCCTCCAGCACCGATGTCGCGCACCTCGTGCGCACGCCCGTACTGGTGCTGGTGGCCAGCGCGTTGTGGATCGCGGGCGGCGTCCTCTCGCCGTACGCCCTCGCCCTGCTGTTCGTCCTCACCGCACTGGAGCGCCGGATCGGTGGTGTGCGCACGGCCGGTGTCTTCCTGTTCGGGCACATCGGGGCGACCCTCGCGACGGAGGTCCCCGTGGGCCTCGCGGTCGTGGCCGGGCTGCTGCCCGCCAGTTCGCTGCACCGCCTCGACTACGGCGTCAGCTTCGGCGTGGCCGCGAGCCTCGGCGCGCTGGCGGGGCTGCTCGGGCCGTGGCTGCGCCGGCCGTTGCTCGGCCTCTTCGGCTTGGTGCTGGTGTCCGACCTGATCGCGTTCACCGACCCGCTGACCGACTGGGGCCATCCGATCGCCCTGGCGATCGGAGTCGCGACCTGGCCGCTGGTGCGGCGCCGGTACCGGGACCGGCAACCAGTCGCCGCCGGTTAGGCCCGACACCGCCGCCGTCCCGGTGGTCCCGTGTCAGCCGGCCGGAGGTGTCCAGACGTACGGCGTGGTCGTGGTCACCGCGTGCAGGCCGAGCCGGCGCAGGATGGGCGCGCTGTCGTCCGACGCGTCCACGTGCAGCCAGGTGACCCCGCGGGAGACGGCGAGAGCGGCGCGTACGGCGACCAGGGCACGGTAGATGCCCCTGCCCCGCCAGTCGGCCAGGGTGGAACCGCCCCACAGGCTCGCGAACTCCGTGCCCGGGCGGAACACCAGCCAGGCGGCGCACACCACTTCGCCGTCCGCCTCGGCGACGTACACCGCGGTGTCGTCCGGCGCGGTGGCGACCCGGCCGATCAGCTCCTCGGCGAGCCAGCCCCAGTCCTGGCCCCACACCGCCGACTCCATCGCGGCGATCCGCCGCATGTCGGCGTCCGCCGTGACCCGGCGCACGGTGACGCCGTCCGGCGGCACGGGCTCTCCTACGGCCATCTCGGCGGCCCTGCCGACCAGTACCGTCTCCCGCTCCTCGGGCACGAAACCGGCCGCGGTCAGTCGGTCGGTGAGGTCGGCCGGGGTGTCGTGGGAGCGGGTCTTCCACTCGACGGCCTCGCCGCGCGCCGCGAAGAAGTCCCGTTGCCGCGCGATGAGTGCGTCGAGCGCGTCACCCGCCACGCCGAGGTCACGCGGCCCGCTCACGAACCCGCGGAACTGGCCGACGATCCGCAGCAGGGGTCCGTCCTGCTCGTACGTCACCCCCGTGGGCGGGGCCGGGGGAGCGCCCCGCATCTGGTCGTCGTAGGCGGAGAGGAGGTGCTGTATGTGGGTGGTGGTCATGGTCGTTCGTTCCCCCGGTCGTCTAGGTCGTCTAGGTCGTCTAGGTCGTTCTGGTCGTCACCAGGCACGCGCGCGTGGAGGTGCTGGTCGTGTCTGTCCCGGGGGCCGGCGGCGAGGCCGGCTCGCGGTCACCAGGTTTCAGGCCGCCGGGAAGAGAGGGGACCGGCTGGGCGTTGTCCGCCGTGCGGCCGGCGGGAACCACCGGAGGTATCGGCGTGATCACCGGCGCAGCATGACGGAGGCCGTCCGCGGCCGCCTCGGGGTTTTCCGCGGACGGTGACGGACGGTCACCCAGCGTCCGGCCCCATGAACTTCGCACTGGTGAGCGGAGCCTTTACATGCCAGCCCACAGACTCGTACAGCGCCCGTCCCGCCGGGGTTCCGACGAGGACGCCGGTGTCCGCCCCCGCGGCGGCCGCCGCGGCCTGCAGCGTGCGCATGACGACGCTGCCCAGGCCCAGGCGCCGGTGGGCGGGCGCGGTCTCGATCTGGTCGAAGACGGCGGTCGCGCCGGTCGGGGCGGTCTGGCCGCGAGCCGCGAGGGAGCCGTCGGGCGCGGCGACGAGCACGCGCGTGACCCCGCCTGCGGACCAGACGCGCTTCCGGTAGCCCTCGGGGAGCTGCGTACGTCCGCCCTCCGCTCCGGCCAGCGGGACCGTCATCAGATACCCCGGCTCGGGATCCACCCACCAGCCCTCGCCGAGCCGGCCTCCCACCACCGCCGGGTCCTGGAACACCTTGAGCCATACCCCGGCGCCCGTCACCCCGCCCGCGACCCTGCGCACGAGCTCCTCGTCCACGTCGTCGCCCAGCGCCTCGAGGACATGCCGCGAGACCTGTGCGAGCTGCCCCACGTCGACGGTGAACCCCCACGGCTCACGCTCCGGCGGGGCGGCCCCGCGGGACACCGCCCAACCCGTCACCCACGCCTGTACGACTCCGTCCATGACAACCCCCCGCGGTGCGTCTGTAATGACCGCTGACCCCATGTGCCTATTACGCGATGACGGTAGACCCGGAACCGCCGATTCCGGCAGTCGTGATCGCCGTCAGCGAACAGGCAAGCGGGTGGGGAACATTCGACGGCGCATGTGCATTGAGTCGGCATAGCTCAACTTGAATGCCGAAGGGGAGATCATGGCTTCGACGTCCACACCGCTCACTCTGCCTGTGCTGCCGCTCGACGACGAGGTCGTGCTGCCCGGAATGGTGGTCCCGCTGGACCTGAACGACGCCGACGTCCGCGCCGCGGTGGAGGCCGCCCAGGCCGCCGCCCGCTCGGAACCCGGAAAGCCGAAGGTCCTCCTGGTCCCACGCATCGACGGCACCTACGCGAGCACCGGTGTGCTCGGCACCGTCGAGCAGGTCGGCCGACTGGCCGACGGCGACCCTGGCGCGCTCATCCGCGGCCGGAGCAGGGTCAAGATCGGTGCGGGGACCACCGGCCCGGGCGCCGCCCTGTGGGTCGAGGGGACGACGGTCGACCAGACCGTCCCCGACCCGCTGCCCGGCCACGCGACCGAACTCGTCAAGGAGTACAAGGCACTCGCCACCGCCTGGCTGCGCAAGCGCGGCGCCTGGCAGGTCGTGGACCGCGTGCAGGCCATCGACGACGTGTCGGCCCTCGCCGACAACTCCGGTTACTCGCCCTTCCTGACCACCGAGCAGAAGGTCGAACTGCTGGAGACGGCCGACCCGATCGCCCGCCTCAAGCTCGCCACCCAGCAGCTCCGCGACCACCTCGCCGAGCAGGACGTCGCCGAGACCATCGCGAAGGACGTCCAGGAGGGCGTCGACAAGCAGCAGCGCGAGTTCCTGCTCCGCCGCCAGCTGGAAGCCGTACGCAAGGAACTGCGCGAGCTCAACGGCGAGCAGGAGGGCGAGGAGTCCGACGACTACCGCGCCCGCGTGGAGGCCGCCGACCTGCCCGAGAAGGTGCGGGAAGCCGCCCTCAAGGAGGTCGACAAGCTGGAGCGGTCCTCCGACCAGTCCCCGGAGGGCTCCTGGATCCGCACCTGGCTGGACACCGTCCTCGAACTGCCGTGGAACGAACGGACCGAGGACGCGTACGACATCCAGGGCGCCAAGGCGATCCTCGACGCCGAGCACGCGGGCCTGGAGGACGTGAAGGAGCGGATCACCGAGTACCTGGCGGTGCGCAAGCGCCGCAACGACCGGGGCCTCGGGGTCGTCGGCGGCCGCCGCGGCGGTGCCGTCCTCGCCCTCGTCGGCCCGCCCGGTGTCGGCAAGACCTCGCTGGGCGAGTCCGTCGCGCACGCCATGGGCCGCAAGTTCGTCCGTGTCGCCCTCGGCGGTGTGCGGGACGAGGCGGAGATCCGCGGTCACCGGCGGACGTACGTCGGCGCGCTGCCCGGCCGGATCGTGCGGGCCGTCAAGGAGGCGGGGTCGATGAACCCGGTCGTCCTGCTCGACGAGATCGACAAGGTGGGCTCCGACTTCCGCGGCGACCCCGCGGCCGCCCTCCTGGAGGTCCTGGACCCGGCGCAGAACCACACCTTCCGCGACCACTACCTGGAGGTCGAACTCGACCTGTCCGACGTGGTGTTCCTCGCGACGGCGAACGTCCTGGAGGCCATCCCGGAGGCCCTGCTCGACCGTATGGAGCTGGTCCGCCTCGACGGCTACACCGAGGACGAGAAGATCGTCATCGCCCGTGACCACCTGCTCCCGCGCCAGCTGGAGCGGGCGGGGCTCGCGAAGGACGAGGTCGTCATCGACGAGAGCGCGCTGCGCAAGCTCGCCGGCGAGTACACACGCGAGGCGGGCGTCCGCACCCTGGAACGGTCCGTCGCGAGGCTGCTGCGCAAGGTGGCGGCCCAGCACGAACTCGGCGAGCGCGATCTGCCGTTCACGGTCACGGACGAGGAACTGCGCGGTCTGATCGGCCGGCCGCACCACGTGCCCGAGTCGGCGCAGGACCCCGCGGAGCGCCGTACGGCGGTCCCCGGTGTCGCCACCGGGCTCGCGGTCACCGGAGCGGGCGGGGACGTGCTGTTCGTCGAGGCGTCGCTGGCCGACCCGGAGACGGGTGCGGCGGGTCTGACGCTGACCGGCCAGCTGGGTGACGTGATGAAGGAGAGCGCGCAGATCGCGCTCAGCTTCCTCCGCTCGCACGGCGCGGAGCTCGAACTGCCGGTCGGCGACCTGAAGGACCGGGGCGTGCACATCCACTTCCCGGCGGGCGCGGTCCCGAAGGACGGCCCGAGCGCGGGCGTCACCATGACGACGGCGCTGGCGTCGCTGCTCTCCGGCCGCCTGGTCCGCACGGACGTGGCGATGACGGGCGAGGTCTCGCTGACCGGCCGGGTGCTCCCGATCGGCGGCGTGAAGCAGAAGCTGCTCGCCGCGCACCGCGCCGGGGTGAGCACCGTCATCATCCCGAAGCGCAACGAGGCCGACCTGGACGACGTCCCGGCGGAGGTGCTGGACAAGCTCGACGTCCACGCCGTCACCGACGTCCGTCAGGTCCTGGAGCTGGCGCTGTCCCCGGCCGTCAGCGGGGCGACGCCGGAGGTTCCGGTGGCGGCGTGACGCCGTAGTCCGTCAGCGGGCTGCGTTCGCGGGCACCGGATGAGGTGAAGGCCCGGGTTCTTCGTGAGGGAGGCCCGGGCCTTCGCCGTACGCCGGGGCGGGTCAGCCGTTGGCGAGCGCCTGCACCCGGTCGAGGGCCCCGTCGAAGCGGTCGTGGTCGCCGACGGTCGGGCCGGAGGAGGTGTACTGCCACATGGTGTACCCGCTCCAGCCGGCCGGGAGGGTGCCGGCCGTCGAGGCGTAGCGGGCGATCCACAGCGGGTTGGCGGAGGCGAAGCCGCCGTAGTCGCCGGTGCACTGGGTCCACCAGCTGGTGGCGGTGTAGATGACCGCGTTGCGGCCGGTGCGGGCCTTGTACTGGTTCAGGAAGTCGCGGATCCAGCTGACCATCGCGCTCTGCGTCTTGTCGAAGCAGGCGTCGCCGTACGGGTTCCACTCGATGTCGAGCACCCCGGGCAGTGTCCTGCCGTCCTTGGACCAGGCGCCGCCGTGGTCGACGAAGTAGTCGGCCTGCGTGGCGCCGCTCGTGGTGTCCGGGGTGGCGAAGTGGTAGGCCCCGCGGATCATGCCGACGTCATAGGAGCCGGAGTACTGCTGGGAGAAGTAGGGATTCGTGTAGTACGTCCCCTCGCTCGCCTTGCTGTACGCCCACCGGACGCCGCTGTTCCACAGGGTCGGCCAGGCGACGTTGCCCTGATAGCTGGCGACGTCGACGCCTTCCGCCCGGGTGGCGCGGGTGGCGGTGGGCAGACCGTCCTGGCCGTCATGCGCTACGACGCCCATTCCCATGTGGGCGGAGCCGCGGGCCGGGGTGGCGGTGGAGGTGGCGGTGGAGGTGGCGCCGGTCTCGGGGGCTTCCGCGGCCGAGGCGGGGGTGGTGGGGGACGTGGGGAGCAGCGAGAGCGCGGTGAGGAGGAGTCCGACGAGGAAGAGGCGGCGGGGACGTATGGGTCCTTGTTTGTGTACGGGCATCGAGTGCCTCCGATGGCTCGGTGGGGTGGGGGACGAGGAACGGGCCGGGGCCGGTCGGACTGACGTGAGCATGCCAGCCACCGCTCGGTGAAGGACTGCGTACGGCGACGACGGGGTGGAGAGGGACCGGAGGCTGCCATTGGTCCAGCCCTGCGAAATACTTACGGAGCTGCGGTGGTGTCGCAATTTGGCGGAAACCTTCACGACCGGGAAATTCAAGGCAGGGGCTGACGTGCACGAAGACGGAAACGGCGGCGGTGGCCGGGGCGGGGCCGACGTGGCGCCGAGCGGTGTGAACCAGCCCGGATTCCTGGCGCTGGAGCGCGAGTTGACCGTCCTGCTGCGCCGCGCCCGGGCCAACCAGGGGGAGATGGCCCGGGAGGTCCACCCCGACCTGGAGTCGGCGGCTTACGGACTGCTCGTCCGTCTGGATGAATGCGGCCGCCAGCGCGCCACCGAACTGGCCGCCTACATCGGCGTCGGCAAGGCCACGATGTCCCGGCAGCTGCGTGCCCTGGAGGACCTGGGCCTGGTCGCCCGCGAACCCGACCCGGCGGACGGCCGTGCCTGGCTGGTGGACCTCACGGAGGAGGGCCGCTCCCGGGTACAGAGGGTCCGCGACGCACGCCGGGCCCGGTACGCGGGCCGACTGGCGCACTGGGACCCGGACGAGGTCACCGAACTGGCACGGCTGTTGCACCAGCTGAACAGGGGCATGGAGAAGTAAGCCGCCCCGAGCACCGCGGGGTCCGGCGTACCGCCGGGCGAGGTGGGGCACCTCCCTTGTACCGGCGCCGGTGCGCTGCCGTCGAACGGGTCGAGCAGACGTTTGCTTCGGCCGGGTGGGTGGTGGGGTGGTGCTGGGGTGGGGCGGCCGGGTGTGCCGGGTGGGTGCTGCTCCGGGCGTGGGCCCGGCATGACCGTGGCGGGTCGGTGTCGTCGAGTTGGCCGAGCGGGTGTGTGCTTCGGTCGGCTGCCCGTTCGGGCCGTGTCGGGTCGGTGTTCCCGAGCGCGCCGGGTGACAGTCCGCCCCGGACGGCGCCCGCCGTGCCAGTGACCACTCCGCTCGGTGTCAGCCGGTGCGCCCGGCCGGCCGGGCGTCGGTCGTGGTGGGCCGGGGGGAATCGTTGAGTGCACCGGGTGTGCGTCCGCTCCGACCGAGCTCCCCGTCGCGCCGATGCCCCGGCGACGCCGTCGACCACATCGCGCGGTACTCCGCTGCGGCGGCCGTATCCCTCGGCTGTTCATGGCTCGGGCGAACCGGTCGCCGGTGGCCCGCGAGCCGTCGTGCCGGCGGGCGCGGTCAGGGCGACCCCGTCGACCCCACCGCACGGCCGTCCGCTCCGGCGGCCCTTCCCGACTCCGGTCGCCCCAGCCACGGCTCGGTTCCCAGGCCGTCGCGCGCACCAGGCACGGTCAAAGCTTCCGCACCTCGCCCCCGTCGCCGGCCCTCACAGCTCCGCGTACACCACCGTCGCGTCGTCGTGGGCCTTGCTGCGGCCCAGATGGGTCCGGGTCTCCGTGTCCGCCCGCTCCAGCTCCCGGACCCGGTCCACCAACGCCTGCGCCCCCTCCTCGCGCACGAAGGTGAAGCAGTCCCGCCAGCCGCCCTCGTGGAACTTCTCCACCCATCGGGCCGCCCCGTCCGTCAGGGCCAGCAGCCCGCGGACCGACGACCGCGGCAGCACGCCCGTCACCGCGCGCCCCGCCACCGACGGATCCGCCGCCGCCGTGAAGAAGCCGCCCTCCTTGTTGCGGAGGTGGGCGTCGATCAGCGCGTCCGTGGCCAGGGAGGCGCGGGGCAGTCGGGAGAGGCGGTCGTCCAGGACGGCCGAGACCGCGCCGTCGGACGCCTCCACCAGGAGGGCCGAGTCCGACAGGACCAGGTACTCGACCCACTCCGGGGACCACCGCGCCAGCACCACCGTCGCCTGCGGTGTACGCGGGTGAGAAAGGTCACAACCTTCACCATGTGTCTCCGCTGTGCGCGCGATCGCCCGGGACAGCACCTCGACCGGCGGAACATCCCTGAGCGAAACGGCCAGTTCGGTCAGCGCACCGCCGAGGCGGGCCGTGAACCAGGGGACGGAATGCAGACAGCCCGTCGCACCGGTCGGCGGAGTGACCCCGTCGAGGACGACCAGTACGCCGCCCCGTCCGGAAGCGGGGAGCGCGACACTCGCGAAGTCCTCGTTGGGTCGCTGTACATAGCCGGGTTCCGAGACAAGTTCCGTACGCATTCGGCCAGTCTGCACGAGCCCTTCACAAGCTTCGCCAAAGGATGGCAACGATCGCGGAATTGACGTAGTCGCGCAGGTCAGACGCCAGGTTTGGGAGGGAATGGCTGACTCCGGGCGCGCGTGGTGGCGAATACTGCCATCGGTCTTCGCCGACGTCCAACCGGCCTGCCGTACAAGGCCCGTGCGGGTGCCGCAGGAACTTGCCCGCCAACTCCCCTCCGGGGTTCACTCCTTCGGGTGGCGGCTCAGGCGATGCGCGCCCGCCGCCCACCGGCGCTGGGAGGGTCGGGAACCGTACCCCGGTGTGTACACCAGTTGACGGAACGTCACCCCGGGCCCATGGGTATCACGAGTTCAGGAATGCGAGCAGCGGTGCAGAAGACGCGGCCTCGTCGCACAGGCAAGCAGACGGCCTCCGGAACGGGCGCGGAGCGCACACCCGCCACACCCGGCGACCCCGGGACTCCTGTCGGCAAGGGCCGCCCCACCCACGTCCGCACCCGGCTGATTCTCGCCGTCGCCGTCGTGGCCGCCGCGATCGCCGGGGCCGGCGCCCCCTCCCTCGTCACCGCCTCGGGCGAACTCCACGACTCCCAGGACCTGGTGACGCTCGCCGAGCAGACCCAGGACGCCCTCGACCTCGCCCACGCGCTCGCCGACGAACGCGACGAGGTCACCTCCTACATCGCGGCCGGACGGCCCAGGTCGAAGGCTCCCGGCGAGCAGTCGAGCGCCCGCGTCGACCGCCAGGCCGAGGAACTGCGCGCCGACAGCGACCTGTCCGCCACCCTGCGCGGCGACCTCGACGACATCGCCGCCGTACGGCGCTCCGCGCTCACCGGCAAGACCACCGCGCTGGAGACGCACAACGCCTACTCCGCCGCCATCACCGAGCTGCACAACCTCGCCGAGGAACTGGCCGAGCGGATGCCGGCCCGCGCGGGCTCCGGTGCCTACTCCCTCGCCGAGCTGGACTCCGCCGTACAGCAGGCCGCCGCCACCCGCGGACTGCTGCTCGCGGCGCTCAGCGTGCCGACGACGACCCGCAGCGTCTACGACCCGATCACCGGCCTGACGAACACCGAGAAGGTCTCCTCGAAGGCCGACGCCGCTCAGCGCGACGCGCTCAGCGCCGCCGCCCAGCAGGCCCGGCTGCGCTCCGACGCGGCCCTCGCCGACTTCCGGGACTCCGCGCCCGCCGACGCCAAGGCGCGCTACGACTCCACGGTCACCGGCCCCGAGGTCAACTCCGCCGACAAGTACCTCGCCGCCCTCACCGACCAGCCCACCCTCACCGGCGGCGAACTGGGCACCGGTACCGGCAAGCTCGACGCTGCCCTCTCCGCCCGCGTCGACCTCATGCGCGGCGCCGAGTCCGCGCTCTTCGACCGCCGGGTCAAGGCGCTGGAACAGCTCCGGGACGACGACGTCACCGCGCTGGAGCTGCGGGTCGCGATCCTCGGCGCCCTGATGCTGCTGGCCGTCGGCATCGCCACCGCCATGGCCCGCACCCTCACCCGGCCCCTCTCCGTGCTGCGCCGGGGTTCCGCCCGGCTGGCCGGGGCCGAGGACCCCGCCACCGAGGAAGCGGTCTCCTTCACCGGCCGCAACGACGAGTTCGCCCAGGTCGTCCGCTCCGTCAACGCCCTGCACGCGCACGCCGTCACGCTCGCCGAGCGGATCACCACCCTGGAGTCCGACCGCAAGCACCTGGTCGGCCAGCGGCAGAAGATGGCCGACGCCCGCGAGCAGCTCAAGAGCGAACTCGCGGACTCCGCAGCCCAGCTGACGCGGCTGCGCACCACCATCGGCGCCACCTTCGTCAACCTGGCGCTGCGCACCCTCGGCCTCGTCGAGCGGCAACTCGCCGTCATCGAGGGCCTGGAGGAACGCGAGCAGGACCCGGAGCGCCTCGCGACCCTGTTCAAGCTCGACCACTTCGCCACGGTCATGCGCCGCCACAGCGAGAATCTCCTCGTGCTGGCCGGCACCGAACACGTGCAGCAGAGCGCGAACCCGGTCCCGCTGGTCGACGTCGTGCGGGCCGCGGTCAGCGAGATCGAGCGCTACGAGCGCGTCCGTATCGCCGCCCTGCCGCCGCACGCCCACGTGGTCGGCTTCGCCGCGGACGACCTCTCGCACCTGCTGGCCGAACTGATGGAGAACGCCACCGCGTTCTGCCCGCCCGACCTGCCCGTCGAGGTCTCCGGCTGGCTCCTGGAGAGCGGCGAGGTCATGCTCTCGGTCCAGGACGAGGGCATCGGCATGACCGCCGAGCGGATGACCACCCTCAACTCCCGCCTCGCCGAGTTCGATCCCGAGGCCGCCTACGAGTCGTACGACGAGGGCGACGAGGGTCTGGGCCTCGGCCTGTACGTCGTCGCCCGCCTCGCCCACCGGCACGGCGTCCGGGTGCAGCTGCGCGAGCAGAAGCAGGGGGGAGTGGCCGCCGTGGTGGTCCTCCCCAGGCCGCTGCTCACCGCCGCGCCCACCTCCGCCGTACCGGCCACCGGCACCGGCCCGGTCACCGGCGCGACCCACTCCTTCTCCCTCCCCGGCGCGGCCGCCGAGGTCAACTCCAACGTCCTGAGCGCCCGTTCGCAGGGCGACGACCCCCTGGTGGCCCTGGCCGAGAACGCCGTACGCCACGCGGAGGCGGAGTCCCCCGCCGAGACGACGATGGAACTCCTGGCCCCGATCCCGGCAGAGGAGGAGCCGGACCCCGTACCGGACGAGCCGTCGGCACCCGAACCCGCGGCCGCCGGCGAAGCCGAGGCCGAACACACCCGCGCCGACGAGGAGCCCCTCACCGACAAGGGACTCCCCAAGCGCACACCCAAGATCACCGCGCCGACCGCCCCGGCCCCACGCCGGCGCAACGCGTCCGTGGACGCCGACGCACTCCGCCGCAGGCTCGGCGGCTTCCACCGGGGGGCGGAGGCCGGCCACCGCGACGTGGCGGCGGAGATCAGGGAACAGACCGGCGAGACCAAGCTGCCTACCGCAGAACACCGCACCGCATCCGAAGAAGCCACGGGGGGCACAGCCGAGGAGGCAAGCAGTTGACCGCGCCCAGTACCTTCGGACTGAGTCGTGAAGCCCGCAATCTCCACTTCCTGCTGACCAACCTCGTCGAGGAGGTCCCCGGCGTCCAGTCCGTCGCCGTCGTCTCCTCCGACGGCCTGCTCCTGCTCTCCTCCGACGCCGGGCGGAACGCGGAGGCCCGCGAGGCCCGCGACGGCAAACCCTCCGGCCCGAGGGGCTCC
Organism: Streptomyces sp. SLBN-8D4; assembly: GCF_049739545.1. Lineage (NCBI taxonomy): Bacteria > Bacillati > Actinomycetota > Actinomycetes > Kitasatosporales > Streptomycetaceae > Streptomyces > Streptomyces sp. SLBN-8D4. The sequence continues at coordinate 3,362,662 of NZ_JBMGQC010000001.1, read as the reverse complement.
TCCGCCGACCTCGCGACCATCGTCTCCGGCATCGGCAGCCTCACCCTCGGCGCCGCGAAGCTCATGGACTTCGGCACGACGAAGCACACCATGATCGCGATGGAGGAGGGCAGCCTGTTCGTGATGTCGATCAGCGACGGTTCGCTGCTCGGTGTGCACGGCTCCGCGGACTGCGACATGAGCGTCGTCGCGTACCACATGGCACTGTTCGTGGGCCGCGCCGGACACGTCCTGACCCCCGAACTCCGCAGCGAGCTGCGCCAGTCGCTGGAGAACGACGACGTGACAGGGAGCGCCCGATGACGAGCAGGTCCGAGCTCCCGGTCCGCGGCGGCGACCGCAAGGCCGCCCGGGTACGACCGTACTCGCTCACCGGCGGCCGGACCCGCTTCGGCCACGTCCTCCTCGTGGAGACCTTCGTGGCAAGCACCGCGGCACTCGAAGCCCCGGAGGAGCGCAAGGAGTTGACCAACGGCTCGCTGAGGTCGGTCATGCCGGAACTGCGGGCCATCGTCGAACTGTGCCGCCGGATGCGCACGGTGGCCGAGATCGCCGCGCTGCTGAAGATGCCGCTCGGCGTGGTCCGGGTGCTCCTCAGCGACCTCGCGGACCAGGGAAAGATCCGTGTGTACGGCACCGGGACCGGTCACGGTACGGGCCGTCCCGACCGCGCTCTGCTGGAAAGGGTGCTGAGTGGACTCCGTCGCCTTTAGAGACCTCGCCTTCGAGGACACCGACGACAACCTGAAGTCCTGGCAGACGGACCGCACGCGGGCCCCCATCGCCACGAAGATAGTCGTGGCCGGCGGCTTCGGCGTCGGCAAGACCACCCTCGTCGGTACCGTCTCGGAGATCGAGCCCCTCCAGACGGAGGCGCTGATGACCGAGGCCAGCGAGCAGGTCGACGACCTCTCCGGCACCCCGGAGAAGGTCACCACCACCGTGGCCATGGACTACGGCCGCATCACGCTCGACGACGACCTGGTTCTGTACCTCTTCGGCACGCCGGGCCAGGAGCGGTTCTGGTTCATGTGGGACGACCTGGTGCGGGGCGCGATCGGCGCCGTCGTGCTGGCCGACACCCGCCGCCTCAAGGACTCCTTTCCCGCCCTCGACTACTTCGAGAGCTGCGGACTGCCGTACGTCGTCGCGGTCAACCACTTCGACGGCAGCGAGCTGTTCGAGCCGGAGGACGTGCGGGAGGCGCTCAGCGTCCCCCGGCGCATACCTGTCATGATCATGGACGCGCGGCGGAAGATCTCGGTCATCGAGACCCTGCTGTCCCTCGTCGGCCACGCGCTGGACGAGACCCCCGAGTAGTCCACCTTTAGGAGCCAGCACCCGCATGCGGAAGATACTCGTCGTCGGAGCCGGCCAGTCCGGCCTCCAGCTCGCCCTCGGCCTCCAGTCGCACGGGTACGAGGTCACCCTGATGTCCAACCGGACGGCGGACGAGATCCGCTCCGGCCGGGTCATGTCGACGCAGTGCATGTTCCACACGGCACTCCAGCACGAGCGCGATCTCCAGCTGAACTTCTGGGAGTCCCAGGCCCCGAAGATCGAAGGACTCGGCGTCTCGGTGGCGGCCCCCGGCTCGTTCGACCCCGGGCCCTCGCAGCGCGCGATCGACTGGCTGGGCAAGCTCGACGGGTACGCGCAGTCGGTCGACCAGCGCGTGAAGATGGCCGGCTGGATGGAGACGTTCGCGCAGCGCGGCGGCCAGCTCGTCATCCACGGCGCGGCGGTCGGCGACCTCGACTACTTCTCCCGCACGTACGACCTCGTCCTGGTCTCGGCGGGCAAGGGCGAGCTGGTGTCGATGTTCGCCCGCGACCCGGAGCGCTCCCCCTACAGCGAGCCGCAGCGCGCCCTCGCCGTCTCCTACGTCCACGGCCTGGGCCCGCGCCCCGAGCACCCGGACACCGAGGCCGTCCGCTGCAACCTCGTCCCCGGGGTCGGCGAACTGTTCGTCATGCCGACGCTCACCACCTCCGGGCGCGCCGACATCCTCTTCTGGGAGGGCATACCCGGCGGCCCGCTCGACGTCTTCAACGGCGTGAAGGACCCGGCGCAGCACCTCTCCCTGACCCTGGAACTCATGGAGAGGTTCCTGCCCTGGGAGTACGCGCGCGCCACGAACGTCGAACTCACGGACGCCGGCGGCACGCTGTCCGGCCGCTACGCGCCCACCGTGCGCAACCCGATAGGCCGCCTGCCCGGCGGGGGACTGGTCCTGGGCGTGGCCGACGTCGTCGTCGCCAACGACCCGATCACCGGGCAGGGCTCCAACTCCGCGTCCAAGTGCGCGGCCTCCTATCTCGCCTCCATCCTCGACCAGGGCGAGAAGGAGTTCGACGAGGAGTGGATGCGGGCCACGTTCGAGCGGTACTGGGCCACCGCCCAGCACGTCACCAAGTGGACGAACGCGATGCTCGCCCCGCCGCCGGAGCACATCCTGAACCTGATCGGGGCGGCCGGGCAGTTGCAGCCGGTGGCGGACCGGTTCGCCAACGGCTTCGACGACCCGGCCGACTTCGAGAACTTCTTCTACGACCCGGAGAAGGCGGGCGCGTACGTGGCCTCGGTGGCCGGGGCCTGATCGTCGCCGTCCGGACGTACGGCTCCGAGGAGCGGGTGGGACGCGATCGGGGACACCTTGACCTTCTCGCCCGTTCTCGGGGCCTCGATGACCTCGCCGTTCCCGACGTACATCGCCACGTGGGTGGCCTCCGGGAAGTAGATCACCAGGTCGCCCGGGCGCAGGTCCGTCAGCGGGACCTTCGGCAGCCGGGCCCACTGCTCCTGGCTGGTCCTCGGGATCGGGGTGCCGGCCCGGGTCCAGGCCTGGGACGTCAGACCTGAGCAGTCGTACGTCCTCGGGCCCTCCGCGCCCCACTCGTACGGCTTCCCCAGCTGCCGTCGGGCGTACCGCAGGGCCGCCTCGCCCTCCTTCGACGGCGTGCGCTCGCCCTCGCCCAGGGCGCCGGACGTCGTCAGCTCCCGCTGCGCCTTCTCGACGCCCTTCTTCTCGAACTCGGCCAGCCCGGTGAGCTGTTCGGCGGTGAGGGAGGCGAGGAGTTCCTCCACGCCGGCGAGCTTCCGTCGTACGGCGTCCCGGTCCTTCTTCTGCCGGGCGGCGAGCGTGAGCCGGTCGTCGAGCGCCTTGCGCGCCTTGCGGGCCAGTTCGTCGGCGCGGTGCTCGGTGCCGGTCAGGCGGCCCACGGTCTTGGCCCGTCCCTGCGCCAACCGGCCGATCACATGGCCCTGTTCGAGAGCGTGCTGGGGGTCGCGGGCGAGCAGGAGGCGGACGTACGGCGAGATGTCGGTGCTGCTCTGGTACTGCTGGCGGGCCAGCCGCCCCGCGGCACCCCGGCTGTCGTGCAGCGAGAGCCGGGCCTTGGAGAGGGCGGCGTCCAGGCGGCTCACCTCGGCGCGCTTCTCCTTCAGCTTCTCCGCGGTGGCGTTGTAGGTCTCGGTGGCCTGCTCGGCCTGCCGGTACAGCCGCTGAAGGTCCGTCAGCAGATCGGCGACGGACCGCTCTCGCGGCTCCGGCTCGGGTGCGGCAGCCGCGGGCAGCGGTGCGAGGACGGCTCCGGCCGCCACCGCCGCCGTACACACCAGACGCAGAAGCCTTCCTGACACGTCATCACCTCCGGTGCGGAGCAGCCCCTCTGTTCCGCACGGTGAGCATCAGGCGGCGCCGGACTCTTCGCGCGCCGAGCGTGGGCGGTTCGGAGCAACCTCGTCACCCGTCGGTGTCAGCCCGCTTGTCGGGCTTGGACCACGGCCACTTCAGCCGGTCGCTCGCCCTGCCCTCGGGGTCGTACGTGTACTTCCACCCCTTCTGGATCCCCAGCTTGGTGCGACCCCTGGGCTCCCGGCGGTAGACCAGCACGGTGGCCGGGCCGCCCGCGGTGTCGGGGACGGGGATGCGGTACGTCTTCGGCGGATGCCCGGTCGGTCCCAGCAGCACGGGCAGCACCCGGCCGTCCATGGGACCGCCCTCGAAGGGGGTGTCTTCGCTCTTCACGGCACCAGTGTCAGCCATCCGCCGCGAGGGCCGTGACCAGCGCGGCGGTCTGCGGATCGCGGTTCGCGGTCACGGAGAGGACGGCGACGAACTGCTCGACCAGCCAGTCGCGCAGCTCCTCGACCGGGGGCTGCTTGCTCTCGTCGAGCCAGATCAGTGAGGCCGCCTCGACCGCGGTGATCCACATCCGTACGGTCATGCGCAGCCGCAGGCCGGGCTCGGTGACCCCGAGGTGGCGGAGGATGTGCTCGGCGGCGGCCCGGCGTACACCGTCGACGATGGCGGTGGTCCGGGACGTCTCGACGACACTGCCGCCCTGGAGCAGGGCGCTGAAGCCGGCGTCGTGCTCGTCGACGAAGGCGAGGTAGCGGTCGAGGGCACGGGAGAGGCGGCTCAGGAGGGGGCCGTCCCGGGGCTCGTCGAAGCACTGCTCCAGTTCGTCGGCGGCGGAGCGGAGCGCGGCCTCGTACAGCTGCTGCTTGCCGCCGGGGAAGTACCGGTAGACGAGGGGACGGGAGACTCCGGCCGCTTCCGCCACGTCGTCGAGGGACACGTCCTCGGGGGCGCGGTGCGCGAAGAGGCCGAGGGCGGCTTCGAGAAGCTGACTGCGTCGCTCCTCGACGCCGAGTCTGCGGTAGGCGGGCGCGGATGGGGTCATGCCTCGAAGGGTAGTCGGCCGTCCGCGGGTACGTCGTGGCTGGTCGCAGCCGACGATCAAGCCAGCAGCCCCGAGGACTTCCACAGCCTCCGCCCGACACCCCGAAGCACGCCGATGTCGTCCAGGAAGTCGGTCAACCGCTTTGCGCCGGTCTGCATGACCTCCCTCCGGTGCCCACTGGCCTGCACCTGCGCGAGAGCGGCCCGCTGGTCCAGGCCCACGTTCGTGTACACCTCCGGGTTCACGAACGCCACGGAGAAGACCCGCGCGAACTCCCCGGACGTGACCCGCGTGAACTCCTGAGACCACCGCGGAGCGGAGACCATCTGCCGCCGCAGCTCCTCGCGGGCGTAGCGGACATGCCGTGCCTCCTCCACCACATGGATCCGCGTCACCCCCCGGATCAGCGGCTGCACCCGCTCGTCCGGGAAGGTCAGCCGCTGCATCCAGTCGAGTATCTCCTCGCCGAGCAGCGTCGCCGTGAAGGACCCCGGGGTCGTGGAGATCGTCTTGAACAGCCGCCCGAGCCGCTGGTGGGCCCGGCTCACCGGATACCAGGGCGTGTCACCCCGGGTGATCAGCCGCGCGAACATCTTCGAGTGCCGGCACTCGTCCTCGATCTCGGTGAGCGCGTACCGCACATGCGCGCTCGTGGCCGCCTTGTCGTAGATGTGACGGCACAGCAGCTGCATGAGGATGATCTCGAACCAGATCCCCAGCGAGGCCAGCGCCGCGGCCTCGTGCCGGGAGAGCAGGATCCGCTGCTCCTCGCTCATCCGCCGCCACATCGGGGTGTCGTACAGCGAGACCAGTTCCGGCGGCCAGAACCACAGGCCCTCCTCGAACGGCGCGTCCCAGTCCAGTTCCTCGTCCGGATCGAAGGAGTGCTTCGCGGAGGAGTCGAGCAGCCGCTCGGCGACCTGCTCCCGGTCCTTGAGCAGGCCGAGGGCGTCACGCAGCCCTTCGAGCGCGTCGACATCTGTCAGACTCGTCATGGCTCTTATGAGACTGCTTGTCAGCAAGGCCGTCAATCCCTTGCGCATGACTTGTTGACCCGGCGTCTACAAAGGGGCAGCCTGCGGGACATGCCGACTTTCGACCTGTACACCACGGATCCCGGCGACCCTCACTGGCAGGTACCGGCGACGGGTCAGGCCCGTTTCGCCTGGGAGTACGACGACGGCCGCGACCGCCTGCTCGCCCTGTACCAGAAGGGCAAGGACAAGCAGTGGGACGGGCAGAAGCGCATCGACTGGGACCTCGAAGTCGATCCCCACGACCCCCTCGGCACCCCCGACGAGTCCATCTCCGTCTACGGCACCAAGTACTGGGCGAAGTTCACCGACAAGGACAAGGGCGAACTCCGCAAGCACCTCGCCTCCTGGCAGTTCAGTCAGTTCCTGCACGGCGAGCAGGGCGCGATGGTGTGCGCCGCGCGGATCGTCGAGTCCGTGCCCGACCTCGACGCCAAGTTCTACTCGGCGACCCAGGTGATGGACGAGGCCCGGCACGCGGAGATCTACGGCCGCTTCCTCCACGAGAAGATCGGGATGCTGTACCCGATCAACGACAACCTCCGGTCCCTGCTGGGCGACACGCTCAGCGACTCGCGCTGGGACATGCCCTACCTCGGCATGCAGGTCCTCATCGAAGGCCTCGCGCTGGCCGCCTTCGGCATGATCCGCGACACCACCGACAAGCCCCTCCCGAAGCAGATCCTCGCCTACGTCATGCAGGACGAGGCCCGCCATGTGGCCTTCGGGCGCATGGCCCTGCGGGACTACTACAAGCAGCTCTCCGACGCCGAACTGCGCGAACGCGAGGAGTTCGTCATCGAGGGCTGCTACCTGATGCGTGACCGCCTGCGCGGAGTCGAGGTCCTGGAGAACTTCGGCATCCCGAAGACGGAGGCCGAGGAGTACGCCGAGCGGTCCGAGTTCCTCGCCCTCTTCCGCCAGTTGCTCTTCTCCCGGATCGTCCCCTGCGTCAAGGACATCGGCCTGTGGGGCAAACGCCTCCAGCAGGCCTACGTCGACATGGGCGTCTTCGAGATGGGCAACTCCAACCTCGACCTCCTCATGGCCCAGGACGAGGAGATCGCCGAGAAACTGGACGCGGAACGGTTCGCGGCGGAGGAGCGGGAGCGGGTGGCGGAGGTGCGGGGGGCCATCGAGGCGGGGGGCTCGGGCCCCCACTAGTGTTCTGACGTGCCCACGCCTCCACCGCCCCAGAGTCCCTACGTGCCCCAGAACCCTCACGGGCAGCCGCAGTCGCCGTTCGCGAGCTACAGCCCGGGCGGTGACCAGGCCAAGGGCACGCTTACGGTGACGGGATTCCATGGCGTCTTCAAGGACCCCGACTGGACCCGGAAGGACATGATGAAAGGCGCCCAGGACGGGAACTCCGAAGTGGTCGTAGCTTCGAAGGACTTCCACCCGGACCGCTCCGGCGGGATCACGATCACCTGCGAGGTGGCCACTCAGCGGGAGCGCGGCGTGAAGGTGACGGTGCCCATCTGCGGTTGGGTGGATGACAACACGGGCGGATCGGTGGCCGAGGTGATGGTCGCCACCCTGGACCAGGACCCTTCGGACGTGGACCTGGACAAGCTGGCGGCGACCACCCTCCGGATCCGCTCGGAGATGCGCAAGCCGATCGGCTGACGGCCTAGGCCGGGCAGCCCAGATCGTCCGGGATCTCCAGGGCCGTGGCCGGCTCCGCGCCCTGCGCGGGGAACAGCGTCCGCAAGGTGAACGCGTACGGCGTCGGGCCGTTCGTGCGCAGGTGCAGCAGGCGGGACTCCGCCTCGGCGACGGTGGGGCGGTGGCCGGCCGGAACCCACCACAGGGCCACCATCGCCTCCTGGACCCGCTCGAAGAACTCCCTTCGGCGGGCGAGCATCTCGCGGTGCCGACCCTGGTACATGTACGCCGTGAGGGCGTCGGCGTCCCGCCACACCGACATGTTGATGATCAGCCACTCGTCGCCGAAGACGGCGATGTCCGTCGCGTCGCCGGAGTCGTCCTCCAGCCGCCAGACGAAACCGTCGGCGGCGTCCGCGTCGGCGTTCACGGGATCGAGGTTGTCGACGAAGTCCTTCAACTGCGCCGAGTCCAGCGGGGCCTTGAGACGGCCGATGTTCACCTGGGCTAGTTGGTACGCGGCTGCTTCACTCATGGACCGAACGGTAGGTCGGTCGGTCGGCGGGTCTCAACCCCTGTCTCACTCCTTGGAGTTGAGCACCGCCTCCATCACCGCCCGGGCGATCGGCGCCGCCACCCCGCCCCCGGTAATGTCCCCCCGGACCGCCGACGCGTCCTCCACCACCACGGCCACCGCGACCTTCGGCTGCACGTCCCGTTCGGCCTGCGCCCACGCCACGAACCAGGCGTACGGCATCCCGGCGTTGCCGATGCCGTGCTGGGCGGTGCCGGTCTTGCCGCCGACGATCGCACCCGGGATGGCCGCGTTGGTGCCGGTGCCCTCGGTCACCACCTGGGTCATGAGCCCCTTCAGCACGGCGGCCGTCTCCGGGGCCATCGCCTGCCGCACCGGACGCGGGCCCGCCGTGTCCACGATGCTGCCGCCGGCCGTGGTGGTCCGCTCCACCAGATAGGGCGTGCGGATCTGCCCGCCGTCGGCGACGGCCGCCGAGACCATCGCCATCTGGAGCGGGGTCGCGCGGGTGTTGTACTGGCCGATCGACGACAGGGCCAGCTGCGCCCGGTCGACGGTCGGGTCGAAGGTGCTGGGGGCCACCGAGAAGGGGACCCGCAGCGCCTGGCCGTTGAAGCCGAAGGCGCGCGCGGTGGCCGTCATGTCCCGCACCCCCACGTCCACCCCGAGCTTCGCGAACACCGTGTTGCACGACCACCGGAAGGCCTCCCGCAGGGACAGGTCCTCGCAGCCGTCGGACTCGTTGCTGAGCGAGGTGGTGGTGCCGGGCAGGGTGTACGGCGCCGGCGAGTCGGTCGGCGCGTCCACGTCCCTGATCACCCCCGCGTCCAGCGCGGCCGCCGCGGTGACCACCTTGAACGTCGAACCCGGCGGATAGGTCTGCCGTACCGCCCGGTTGAGCATCGGCTTGTCCGGGTTGGCGTTGAGCCACGTCCAGGAGCGGCCCACCCCGGGGCTGTTGCCCGACAGCACCCCCGGGTCGTACGACGGCGAGGACACCAGCGCGAGGATGCGTCCCGTCGCCGGGTCCAGGGCCGCCACCGCGCCCTTGCGCCCGGCGAGCCCGCGGAAGGCCGCCCGCTGCGCGGCCCCGTCGAGCGTCGTGACGACATTCCCGCCCGGGTTGCGTCTCCTCGTGAAGTCGTTCCACAGCGGGAACGGCGTCAGCATCGGGTCCGAGCCGGACAGGACCGGGTCCTCGGTGTGCTCCAGGAGGGTCGTGCCGTACTCCTGCGAGGCGAAGCCGGTGACCGGCGCGTACAACGGGCCGTCCCGGTACGTCCGTTCGTAGCGCAGCTGCTCCCCGGTGTCCCGGGACCCGGTGACCGGCCGCCCGTCGACCAGGATGTCACCACGCTCGCGGCCGTAACGGGCGATGTTCTCGCGGCGGTTGGCCGGGTTCGTGTCATGGGCGCGGGCCTGGAAGACCTGGACGCGGATGGCGTTGACGAGGAGCGCCACGAGCAGCAGGGCGCAGAAGCAGGCGGCGTGCCGGATGTAGCGGGTCATGCCGGGGCCTCCGGTCGTCACGGGGTCTCCTTGTCGTCGTACTGGCCGTGGGCCGAGTCGCTCACCCTGATCAGCAGGGCGACGATCGCCCAGTTGGTGACGACCGACGAGCCGCCCTGCGCGAGGAACGGCATCGCCATGCCGGTGAGCGGGATCAGTCCGCCGACCCCGCCCGCGATCACGAACACCTGGAGCGCGACGATCGAGGCGAGGCCGGTCGCCAGGAGCCGTCCGAAGGGGTCGCGCAGGGCGAGGCCCGGCCCGGTAACCGCGCTCCACGAGCAGGGCGTACAGCAGGAAGATCGCGGACAGGCCGGCCAGGCCCAGTTCCTCGCCGGCCGTCGCCAGGATGAAGTCGGACTTCGCGGCGAAGCCGATCAGGACGGAGTGGCCGAGCCCGAGCCCGGTGCCGAGGACTCCGCCGGCCGCGAAGGCGAACAGGGACTGCGCGAGCTGGTTCGGACCCTGGCCCGCCTCGATCGACGCGAACGGATGCAGCCAGTCCTCCACCCTGCTGTGCACATGCGGTTCCAGCCAGCCCACGGCGAAGGCGCCGACGGCGGCCAGCAGCAGGCCCAACGCGATCCAGCCGGTGAGCCCGGTGGCGACGTACAGCAGGACGACGAACAGCCCGAAGAACAGCAGCGAGGTGCCGAGGTCCCGCTCCAGGACCAGGACCCCGACGCTGATCAGCCAGATGGCGAGGAGGGGGCCCAGCACCCGGCCGGTGGGTAGCTGAAGTCCCCAGAACCGCCGCCCGGAGGACGCCAGCGCGTTCCGGTTGGTCGCGAGATACGCGGCGAAGAACACCGCGAGCAGCACCTTCGCGAACTCGCCCGGCTGGATGGAGAACCCGGCGATCCTGATCCAGATCCGGGCCCCGTTCACGGCGGGGAACAGGATCGGGAGGATCAGCAGGCCGAGCGCGGCGGCGACACAGACGTAGGCGTAGCGCTGGAGCACGCGGTGGTCGCGCAGCATCAGGACGACCGCGATGAACAGGGCCACCCCGACCGTGGACCACACGAGCTGGGTGGGGGCCGCGCGGTCGCCGGGTGTCTCCAGGTCGAGCCGGTAGATCAGCACCAGGCCCAGGCCGTTGAGCAGCACGCCGATGGGCAGCAGCAGCGGATCGGCGTACGGCGCCCTCAGTCGCACCGCCAGATGGGCGAGGAGCGCGAGCACGCCGAGCCCGGCGCCGTAACCGGCGGCGCCGGGCGGGACGGTGCCGTGTCTGGCGAGGCCGACCGCGCAGTAGCCGTACACCGACAGCAGGACGGCGAGGACGATGAGGGCCAGTTCGATGCCACGGCGGTGGGGCAGGCGTACCGCGCGAGCGGAGGTGTCCGCGGGAGCCACGGTGGTTCCGGCCTTGGTCATGTCCGGAACTTACCCAAATAGGGAGTGATGTCTGCCTAGATTGACCGGGGTGTCAGCACCAGCGTGGCGCCGACCCGATGGTCCTGATGTACCGGGCCGATCCCCAGGCCCAGGTGCCGTCCGTGAGGAGGTACCACTGGCGGTTGCCCTGGACGCTCTGGCCGTTGGTCCGGCAGAAGATGGAGACGACCTCACCCCGTTCGGCCCACCGGATGATCTGGCCGCCCCGGTTCGGCGCACTGCGCAGCGCCAGCGAACTGGCCGTCACCACACCTCGGGACAGGCGCGTGTTCTGGTTCGGATTCTGGCTCTGGCTCTGGCCCTGGCCCTGGTTCTGGCCCTGGTTCTGGCTCTGGTTCTGGCTCTGGTTCTGGCTCTGGCTCTGGTTCTGGCTCTGGCTCTGGCTCTGGTTCTGGCCCTGGTTCTGGCCCTGGCCCTGGTTCTGGTTCTGGCCCTGGCTCTGGTTCGGGTTCTGATTCTGGGTCTGGTTCTGGTTCTGGTGGTTCCCCGAGGCGCTTTGGGAGTCGTTGCCCCAGTCGTCGTCGGCGACGGCGGGCGTGGCGAGGGCGGTGACGGCGAGGGCGCAGGCGGCGACGGCTATGGGGAGACGGGAGCGCAGGGACATGGGGGGACCTCCGTGAGGGGGAGCGAACCTGACTGTTCGCCACGTTAGGAGGCGTGCACACGGGTCGCCTTTTCAGATGGGCCATAGGAGAAGCACCTACCGCAACGTCAGAGTCGCGACCGCCCCGCCGTCCTCCGCGTTGGAGAAGGAAAGCCGCGCCCCCAGCACCTCCGCCTGCCCCACGGCGATGGTCAGCCCCAGCCCGTGTCCCCGGGCCCCGCCCTCCGTACGGAACCGCTGCGGCCCGTGCGAGACGAGGTACTCCGGAAACCCGTCCCCGTGGTCCCGAACGGTCACCACCGCCCCGTCGACCGTCACCGACACCGGCCCCCGGCCGTGCCGGTGCGCGTTGGCCACCAGATTGCCCAGCACCCGCTCCAGCCGCCGCCGGTCCGTCTCCACGGCCAGATCCCGTACGACGACGACCTCGGTGTCGGTCCCGGACGCCCGCACCACCCGCTCGGCCACCGCGGCCAGGCGTTCGGTGTCCAGCTCCACCGTCTCCCGGCCCGTGTCCAGCCGGGAGATCTCCAGCAGGTCCTCCGTCAGCGTCCGCAGCGCGGCCACCCGGTCCCGCACCAGTTCGGTCGGCCGTCCCGGCGGCAACAACTCGGCCGCCGCGTGCAGCCCCGTCAACGGCGTCCGCAACTCGTGCGCCACATCCGCGGTGAACCGCTGCTCGCTCAGCAGCTTCCCCTGCAGCGACCCCGCCATGGTGTCCAGCGCGGCGGCCACCGCGGCCACCTCGTCCTGCGGCCGCGTCGCATCCTTCGTACGGGGATCGTCGACCCGTGCGTCGAGGTCGCCCGCGCTGATCCGCCGGGCCACCCGGGCGGTCGTGTGCAGCCTTGTCGTCACCCGGGTGACCGCGAACGCCCCCACCAGCAGGGTCGCCGTGATCGCCAGCGCCGAGGACCACAGGATCGCCCGGTCAAGGCCCGCGATCGTCCGCGCGCCCTGCGAGTAGTCGACCTCCACGGCCAGCGCCCGGCTCCCGTCCACCGGTCCCGCCGCCCACATGGTGGGGCGGCCGCGGTGCTCGCCGACCATCGTGCCGCGGTGCCCGGCCACCGCCAGGGCCCGCAGTGACGCCGGCAGGTCCGGCGGATCCACGCCCGCGTCCCACTCCAGCATCTCCCCGGCCTCGTACGCCTCGGTCGCGTCCCGCAGCCGGCTCAGCGCCAGGTCACGGGCCTCGCCGACGGTCTGGTTCGTCACCGAGACATGCACGAGGACACCGAGCAGCGCGGCCAGCGCGCAGCACATCACGGCGATGAACACGGCGGCCTTCACGGCGAGCGTGCCGGACCAGCGGGGCAGCGCGAGTCTCATCGCGCGCTCGCGGACGGGCTGGACGGGGTCGAGGGGCTCGACGGGCTGGACGGGCTGGGCGCCGGGCCCGGCGCGTCCCCTAGGGCACGGCTGCCGGTGCGCAGCATCTCGTCGTGCGTGAGGAGCATCGACTTCTGCTGCGGGTCCCAGGTCCACTGGAGCCGGTACTCGTATCCGGCCACCTCGGACGGCGAACGGATGATCACAGACCGCCCGGCCAGCTCGACCCCGCTGACCGCGTCCTCCCAGTGCATGACCCGCACGAGCCGGTGCTTCTGCACGGTGTAGACGCGTACCGCGGTGACATGGCCGGGCAGCTGCCGGAAACCCAGGGTCAGGTCCTCGTGCCCGTCACCGGTCAGGTCGCGGTAGTACGGCCGCAGGACCGGGCACCTCTCGCCGGCCGCCCCGGACTTCCCGCAGTCGGCCATCCGGCGGGCCGTCTCGACGTACCCCCCTTTGGCGTAGGTGCCGGGATCCTCCTTGATCTCGGCGCGCACGAGGGCGACCGGATCCACCGCGCGGATGTCGTCACCGGGCACGGAGACACCCGCCACGACCTCCGAGTCCACCTCGCCGATCTCGAAGGCCGGACTGGAGGCGGGCGTCAGCCGCGGCCACAGCCGGTCGGGGCTGATCGCGGTCGGCGTCGAGCCCGCGCCCACCAGGCCGCCCGCGTCGCCACAGCCCGCCGCCGCCGAGAGCAGCAAGGCGACGGCGACTACGGCGCGGGCCGTACGCGGGGCGCGGCGGGCGGGTGGCACTGTGCTCCTGGGGTCGGGGCCGTTCGGGGTGTCGGCCCCGTACACATTATTCGTACGGAAGTCCTTTTTGCCGTCCGGTGGGTCCGGGCGGTGCTACTCGGTCAGCTCCTCCAGCAGCCGGGCCGTGGACAGGCCGGCCCGCAGGTACTCGACGAACAGCTCGTTGTGCAGCGCCCACGGCGAGCGCCGGCCCCGGATCAGCCGGATCGCCGCGTCGGCCGTGTACCCCCTGCGGACCAGGGCGTGCGCGACGACCAGGCCCGAGCGGTTGTAGCCGTGGTAGCAGCGGACGAGGACCTTGCGGCCCTCGTCCAGTGCGTCGCTCGCGGCCTGTGACAGGCGCATCACGCCCGCGAGCTGCGTCCCGTCCAGCGGGCCGTCCGGAATCGGCCACACATGGTGCTCGACGCCGGGATCGGGACCGTGGCCCGGCAGCCTGAGCAGCGTCTGCACGACCTCGAACTCGTCCCGTACGACGGCGAACTCCCGTTGCCCGGAAAGGCCCCGGAACTCGTGTCCGCCCATCCACAGCCCGGGCACGATCTCGTCCCACGCCCGGTCCGGAGCCGGTACCTCGGGTTGCTTCCTGCGGGTCCGCAACAGCGCCTCCCCAAGCCCCTGCGCCAAGCCCTGCAACTCCTTGCAACTCACCCCAAAGGTATCCGGCTTCTTGCCTGCGCAGCACCCCGCCTGTTCCCATGGACCATGGGGTGATGGTGCATGAGCGGACTGCGCGTGGTGCCGACCTGGCGCCAAGGTCAGGAGCGGCTGTACGTCTGCCTCTCGGACGGCAGGAACATCGCCTGGTACGACCGTGAGGCGGCTCGGGTCAATCTGCTGAGCGAGGACCGCAGAGAGGACGTGCTCGATGTCCTCGGGCCCTTCCTGACCGGCCGGGTGGCCGTGGGCCCACCTCCGGTGCCGACGCCCGCCGAACTGGCCCGGCTCTCCCTCCACCCGGACGACGACCTCGCGCCCAACCGGCCCGGCGAGGCCCTCCAGGTCGCCCTGGACCGGGACCCCGGACCCGCGCACCGGATCCGCCGCGATCCGCGTCGGCGCGCGCTGGAGGCCGAGCAGATCGTGGGCGAGGCGCTGGACCGCCTCGACGGCGCGGGCTGGCACACCCTGCACTCCGTCCCGCTCCCCGGCGGCGACCGGGTCCACCATCTGGCGATCGGACCCGCCGGACTGTTCGCCGTGCACACGCTGTACGCCCGCAAGCAGCGGGTCACGATCGCCGACCCGATGGTCGCCCTCGGCCGCCGCGACCCCCAGCCGCTGCTGCGCCGCGTCCGCGCCGACGCCGACCGCGCCTCCTACGCCCTGACGGCCGAGGTCCACCCGGTCCTCGCCCTCGTCGGCCCCTCCGGCATCTCCGTCACCCTCCCGCCCCGCGAGGTCCGCGTCCTCAGCGACACGGAACTGCAAGGCCTCACCCGCCTCGGCGGCGTCCTCAAACCGGCGGACGTGGAGGCCCTGCACGCGATGGCGAGGGACCGGCACACGTGGGGAAAGGTCTGAACACCGTCCACCACGGCTCACTCGGGGGCGCGAGGGCGGCAGGTCCTGAATACCGTCCGGAGCGCCCCACCAGGGGCGCGGGGCTGTATCGATGTGCGGCTCCGCCGCGCGGGCGCGACAAGCCCCCACCGGCCCGCAGCCGCCCGACAACCTGAACACCCTCCACCCCGGCTCACCCGGGGGCGCGGGTGGGAAAGGTCCTGAACACCGTCCGCCGCAGCCCGCACAGGGGCGCGGGGAACTGCGCGACAAGCCCCCACCGAGCCGCAGCCGACCGACAACCTGACCCGGCACCCCCATCGCGTCCTCACGGCAACGGTGACGCCCGTTCCGCATCCAGCAACGGGGCCAGCAGATCACCGTGGTCCTGCAGCCGAGGCCCCATGTCCCCGGCCTCGAAGGCCAGCCGACCGGGAACAGTGCACTCCTCGACCTCCGTCCAGGTCACCGGCGCCGACACCAGGGGACGGGCCCGGGCCCGCAGCGTGTACGGCGTAGCCGTCGTCTTGCGGGCGGCGTTCTGACTCCAGTCCACGAACACCTTCCCGGGGCGCAGACTGCGCGTCATCCGGTGCAGTGCCAGCCGCGGCATCGCCCGCTCCGCCTCCACGGCGAGCTGCTTGGCGTACTCCGACACCTGGTCGGACGACGCCCCCCGCACCGCCGCCAGCAGATGCAGTCCCTTCGAGCCGGCGGTCTTCGGGTACGCCTCGATCCCGTCCGCGGCCAGCCGCTCCCTGAGCCACAGGGCGACCTCGCAGCACTCGACGATCGTCGCGGGGGCGCCCGGGTCGAGGTCGAGGACGAGCCGGTCGGCCTCCTCGGGGGCGTCGACCAGCCACTGGTGGGTGTGGAACTCGGTCACCAGGTTGGCGGCCCACATCAGGCTCGCCAGGTCCTGGACCAGGACCATCCGGGCCGGGCCCTCCGAGCGGGGGACCTCGGCCCTGGTGACCCAGTCGGGCGTACCCGGGGGGACGTTCTTGGTGAAGAAGACCTGGCCGTCGGGGCCGTCCGGGTAGCGCAGGAAGGAGACGGCACGGTCCCGCAGATGGGGGAGGAGGGCATCGGCGGCGGTTGCGTAGTAGTGCAGCACCTCGCCCTTGGTGAAGCCGGTGGCCGGATACAGCACCTTCTCCAGATTGCTGAGCGCCAGCCGTCGCCCCTCCACCTCTGTGATCGGCGTCATACGATGAGAATCTCACGCATATCTGGCAAGACGGCATAAAACGGTGCAATACCGCAGAAAGGGTTCCGCTGGTGAGATCCATATGGAACGGCGCCATCTCGTTCGGCCTGGTCAGCATTCCGATCAAGCTGGTGAACGCCACCGAGAGCCACTCGATCTCCTTCCGTCAGATCCACACCGAGGACGGTGGCCGCATCCGCTACCGCAAGGTCTGCGAACTGGAGGACCGCGAAGTCACCCAGTCGGAGATCGGCAAGGGCTACGAGGACGCGGACGGCACGATCATCCCGATCACCGACGAGGACCTGTCCCATCTGCCGCTCCCGACGGCGAGGACGATCGAGATCGTGGCCTTCGTGCCGGGCGACCGGATCGACCCGCTCCAGATGGACGCCGCGTACTACCTCCAGGCGGGCGGCGCCCCCGCCGCCAAGCCGTACACCCTGCTCAGGGAGGCGCTGAAGCGCAGCAACAAGGTGGCCATCGCCAAGTACGCGCTGCGCGGCCGTGAACGCCTCGGCATGCTCCGCGTGGTCGAGGACGCCATCGCCCTGCACGGGCTGCTGTGGCCGGACGAGGTCCGCGCGCCCGAGGGACTCGCCCCCGACACCAAGGTCACCGTCAGCGACAAGGAACTCGACCTCGCCGACGCCCTCATGGACACCCTCGGCGAGATCGACCTCGACGAACTCCACGACGAGTACCGCGAGGCCCTGGAGGAGGTCGTCGCCGCGAAGGCCGCCGGCGAGGCCCCGCCGGAGGCCCCCGAACCGGCCCGCAGCGGCAAGGTCCTCGACCTCATGGCGGCGCTGGAGAAGAGCGTGCGGGAGGCGAAGGAGTCGCGGGGCGAGGAGCCCGGGGAGGTCAGGCGGCTGCCGCAGCGCAAGTCGGCACGGGCGGCGCCGAAGCAGACGGGCGGCAAGAAGTCCACGGCGGCCACGAAGAAGACCGCGGCCGCCAAGAAGACGGCGAAGTCGTCACAGTCGTCACAACAGTCGTCACAGGGGACGAAGAAGACCGCGGCGGCCAAGAAGGCCACGACCACGAAGAAGACGGCGGCCAAGAAGACCACCGCCCGCAAACGGACCGCGTGACCTGCGCACTGCCGAGGGCACCGCGCAGGTCGCTCGGTCTTCCGGTTTACGGCGAGGTCAGTCGACGACCTTCGCGGACTCGATGATCACTGGCTGCGTCGGCACGTCACCGTGACCGCGGCTGCTGCCGGTCCGCACGCCCTTGATCTGGTCGACGACGTCCTGGCCCTCGGCGACCCTGCCGAACACGGTGTAACCCCAGCCGTTCGGGGTCTTCGCCGTGAAGTTGAGGAACTCGTTGTCCGAGACGTTGACGAAGAACTGCGCGGTCGCCGAGTGCGGGTCGCTGGTGCGCGCCATCGCCACGGTGTACGCGGTGTTCTTCAGACCGTTGTCGGCCTCGTTCGGGACCGGCGCGAGCGTGGGCTTCTGCACCATGTCCGCGGTGAAGCCACCGCCCTGGACCATGAAGCCGTCGATCACCCGGTGGAAGATCGTGCCGTCGTAGTGCCCGTTGCCGACGTACTTCAGGAAGTTCTCGACGGTCTTGGGCGCCTCGGCGTCGGCGAGCTCGAGGACGATACGGCCGAAATTAGTGGTCAGCTCGACCCTGGACATGGGAATCGTCCCTTTCTGGTGGGGCATGACCGAAGCATCTTGTCACACGGCTGTGCGGGTACCGGGGGCGTTCCCCGTCTCCCGGCCCCGCCGGCCGTCACGGCGCGGGCGAGGACAGGGGGGCGTCGCCCGTGGAGATCCCGGAGGTGACGGGCCCCGGTGTGGGCACGACCGACGGTCCGGAGGGGGCGGCCGACGGCGACACCGGGCCGGTGCCGGTAGGCGGGGGACTGCCCGCCGGGGCCAGCGGCACCGAGGAGCGGCCCGCGACGGCCCCGAGCCCCCGCCCCGGCGAAGCCCACCACCGCACCGAGCCCGGTCCCGTCGGTCGCCGAGCGGTCGTCGAAGTAGGCCGGGGGGAGACGCGCCGCCTGGGGGCGCACGAATGGCCGTTCCCCTGTGGGGCGTGCCGTTGGCCGGCCTGGGGAGCCGACTTCCTTGGCGGGCCGGGGGCGGTCGCTCCCCGCGGGCACCGCGAGGCCGTCGAAGTAACGCGGCCGGATGCGCCCCGCACGGGACGGCGTCCGAGCCACCGTCCCGTCGTACGGCCAACTTCCCTCAGGCACGCACCGGTTGGACCCTCTCCCGGTGGGCCGCCTCCCGCCGGAAGGCCCACCGCATCTCCGGTTCCACCACACACCGCAGGGCGCGCCGGACCGGTGGGGTGCACAGGGCGGTCACGACGCCGGCGGCGAGGAGGGCGACCGCGCCCACGCCGAGCGGTCCGTGGACCCAGGCGGGCCCGTACCAGCCCCAGAACCGGGCGCCCTGGACGAGGAAGCCATGCAGGAGGTAGCCGTAGAGCGTGCCCGCGCCCAGCACGGTGAACCAGGTGCGCCGCCCGGGGACGAGCGCGAGGAAACACCCGACCAGGACGAGCGAGCATCCGAAGGCGACCAGTGTCATCACCGGCCCCGACCAGGCGGGCGCGCCCAACTCCTGGGCGCTGTCCCGGTGGTAGAGCCACGCCGCGCTCATCCGCGGCACCACCCAGTAGGCCGCCACGAGCGCGACGGCGAACACCGGCCCGGCGACCAGCCGTACCGCCCGCAGACGGACCAGCCGGAAGTGCTCGGGCCTGAGCGACAGACCCAGCACGAAGTAGGGCAGGAACTGGAGGACCCGCTGCAGGTCGAGGTCGTCACCGATCGAGGGCGTGACCGTCGCGAGCATCGCCACGACGAGGGCGACCGGCACCGGATGACGTACCCGCTTCCACAACGGGGTGCTCAGCCGCCACACGAACAACGCCACCAGGAACCACGTCAGGTACAGCGGGTCCAGCAGACTCACCGGCCGGTCCGGCACCTGGTCCGTCCACCGCGTGAAGAAGGTGTACGCCGTCTCGAACACGACATACGGCACGACGAGCCCGGTCACCAGCCGCCGCAACCGCCCCGGACTCGCGTCGAAGTTCCGCGAGAAGTAGCCGGAGACGACGATGAACGCCGGCATGTGAAAGGCGTACACGACCAGGTACAGCGCGGACACCGCCCGGCTCCCGTCCCGCAACGGCTCCCACGCATGCCCCACGGCGACCAGCACGATCGCCAGGTACTTGGCGTTGTCGAAGAAGGCGTCGCGCCCCGGGGGAGGCTGCGCTGCGGGTCTCTCCCGAGGGGCCACGGTGACAAGTCGCTCGTGCATCCCGGGCGCCTCACCACTCCACAGTCGCCCCAAACTCCGTACATGTGTGCTGGCTGTACTCCAGCTACCTCAGCTCGCGGGGTGAGGGTGCCGGCGAGGGCCAGGGCGATAGCGCGGGCGGCGGCGAGCCGCGCGTAGGTGTTCCCCGCACCGCAGGTGCGCGAGGACGAGCATGGCCTGACGGCCGGCCAGGCAGCCGTCGCCCCCACCGGGTCCCGATCTCTCGCCGCCGGGCTCGCTGCCTCAGCTCATCGGATAGCCGATCTCCGCCATGTCCTCTGCGAGACCCGCCAGAGCGATTTCTGAGTTCAACGCGCTGACCACCTCTTCGGTCAGAGGACGCGAGGAGAAGACGTGACGCACGGCCTCCAGGTCGACGGGGACTTCGTAGTAGTCCTCGGCCCACCGCTGGAACGCCTCCGGTGAGCGATCGATGAGAAGTTGGAAGAGGTACCCGGCGCCGTCCGGATCGTCCGTAGCCCGGTCAGGGAAGTCGATCGTCCCCGTCTTCCAGGCGCCGTCTCCCGTCTCTCGCCATATGCACGCAGTGACGACAGGCATTCCGTCCTCATCCGAGAACGCGGGCTCCTCGACGCACGGCCGGAAGACATCCGGTACTTCGTCGAGCACTCCGGGCCACGGCCCGTCCTCTGCAAAGGGGCTCATGGGCGATTCGTGATCGAATCCACGGATGTAGGTACCGGCGGCCGAGAAGACGATGGAGTACTCGTCACCCGCTCCGTTACGCATCGAGGCCATCGATTCCTTCTCGGACCAGTGGTCGTTGAAGGAGTGGTACCGGTAGGCCCACTCAGGGCTCAGGACTGCCTCCACAGCGGCCATGGAACGGCAATGCTCACGGAGGACGGCTATCTCGGGCAACTGCCGAGCAACGTCTTGAACGGTCACCCACTCATCCAAGCGCACGCCTCTGACACCGCAGGTTCGTGCCCGGCAAGCGGCTGCATGACCAGACCGACCGCCGCGAGCGTGACTCACCCGCGGCGATGCCCCAACATCCCGTCCCCGCCTCGTCCACAGACGCCGACATACGGCCGCTCCAGGCTGCATCCGCCCGCACAAACGCGAAGACCCCGACCTCAGCGTTTCCGCTGGTGACGGGGTCTTCGGGCACCCAATTCAAGGTGCCCCCGGCAGGATTCGAACCTGCGCACACGGCTCCGGAGTGATTGCGCCGATAGTGTGAGAAGTGCTGTCTGACCTGCGCGGGAGTTGATCGAGGGTGCCGACGCGGCCAGCACTGTGTCGGAGGTGTGTCGCGCGGACTGTGGGACCGTCGGTGAAGCACCCCGATCTCGTGCCAGATGGTGGCAGCACGTGCGGTGCCGGACGCCGGCGGAGGGTTGGTACACCCACCGTCGTGGCTGACTGCTGTCGGGGGCTGAGGCGACAAACGGGGCTCAGGCGCGCGTGGCTCGCTGTACCCCCACCGGCATCAGCCACGCTATCGGGTCATGGGGCAAGTAGCGCTGGCCGGGCCGTGGACGGATTGATCGCTGACCTGGGCGAACAGTCGGGGTGTGACCTTGTCTGCCTTGACTGCTCTCAACATCGTTAGCCGCCGTTACCGGCATGAGCTGGCACGGTTGTGGTGCACTGCACTAGAGGCCAGGGGCTTCAAGGCTGTACTCTGTACTTGATCCGCGGGGCGCAAGCTCACCGGAGGGGTTGGCTCGGAGGCCTCCGATTCAACCCAGCTTCGCTCGGCGCTGGCAGTGATTAGGTGGCGCGACTACGTTGGTCGAGCCCCGAAGTTTACTTCGGTTGCGGTCCACTAGTACCACTGCTTACGAGCCGGGCTAAGTAAGAGCGCTCGACAATTTCAAATCTTATGTGAATGCCTCATCATAAAATTATGGTGAGGCATTTTTATATGCACCACCACGACTCAAGGCCAGACCCTTCTGCTCTTATTCTTGCCGCTTCCCTGACCGGGTCTGACATATCCATCAGGATAGATGTTGCAGTATGAGCCGCTTCCAGGAAGTTTCCAGACTTCATGGGTGGTAGTGATCCGCTCGTCCCCATTTCTTCGTGTTACATCCCAATGGTACCCCTTAGGTATCTCCACGCTGTTTACACGTAGCGCATCTCCTCCATGCATCGCTTTAGCCTTTGCCCACTCTCGGCGGCACCGATCAAGACGTGTTGAGCCTCCTCCGAAAAGAGAGCGGAAATCACGTAGCTGTGCTTCGTCCTCTAGGTGTTCCCACTCTTGCTCCGCGTCAAAAATGTGTAGGGGAAGCATGCGGGGATCGTGTACATCGGTTGCGCAATGGCTTGCTTTCAATTGTCCGAGTTCGTCAACGAATCTCGCACATTCAGCAGGCGATCGAAAAATTCGGAAATGAGCCTTGTACCGAACAAACCCCTCTAGGCTGATCAGCTGTTTTTTTCTCACGGGGACGCTGCTTGGGTCACGTCTGATGAAACATCCAATATTGGACATTGCGAGTACAGGGATGCGGTGAATCTGGGTATAGAGATCTCTGGCGTGCTCGATTCTAACTAGATTAAACGGCCTTCCGGAGTTGGGGCCACCCGCCACTTTTACCAACTCTGTGCGGCGGACGATAAATTCAGCGCCCTCAGTCTTGCATTTGGCCTCCATGATTTTTCGAATCTGGATCTGGTCTTGACTCTCGCGGCCTGTCGGTGGGGAAAAGAAGTAAACGGAAACCTGCTCGCCGACTTGGGGCTGCGCTGGTCCGCTCACAGTTCCCCCTGTCGTCTGAGGCCGAGTCGGAGTGCAGCCTCTCCGCCGCCGTACGCACGTAGCACAGCCGAAGGCGGCAGGCTGATCGTCTTAAGCTCGTCCTCCGTCATACTTCCAACGCAGCGCAAGATGAATTCTCGAAGTTGAGCAACCCCCCCGGGCGTAGTGCTACGGCTTAGGGTGCGTTGCTGCATCAGATCGTCTGGCACCGGGAGCGATTTATCGCGGAACCATTCCGCTAGAAGCTTCACAACATGATTGTTGAGATACTCATTCCATAGGCTCCTTGTGCGAAGCGGTAGGTTGTTTGTGGCTAGCCCCCTGGTGACCCAATTTTCGATTTGCTCGCTTTCTTGTTCATCGAGAAGAATCTTCTCGGCCAGTGATTCTTGGAAGTTGCGCCGCCATCGGTCCATTTCGTCACTAGAAATGGTCGGAATTTGAGGAAATGGATTATCTGTGCTGGGGGCAGTCGGGTGGATGGCGATCGCCTGTTTGCCGTCCCAGTGGTAATTGTTGCCTGAGCGGTAATCCATTACGGCGCGCCACAAGTCTGGGCGGATTCGTCCTCGACTTGCAATGGGGGTTTTCTTGTTATCGGTGAGTGATGTGTCAATGAGCCTGACTTTCGGCGGAATGGTGGAGCTGTCGAGAGCGAGCAGGTCTGGGTACGCCTTGACAAACGCGGCGATGTCACGTACGCCGTAATCGCTTTCTCTGAAAGCGCGGTTGGTGATGTCCAGAAGGCGATTTTTAAGGACGGCGGTGGTCATCTCCGTCCAGTTCGGTCGACCGCTTCTTCTGGCAGATTCGAAGGCTTGAGTGATTAGGTCTCTTCCGCTGTTCCTCACGTCTGTCGGATCCTCGATAGTGGGCTGCGCATCGGTCATGTGCAGGATTATCGCTCATGTACACACAAAAATCAGCTGCTCATGATGAGCGGCACGGATGCCGGCCGGGCTGGAGCGGGGCGGAGACAGGAGCGCAGGCCCGGCCGGGGGGCCGGTCCTGCGCGCTGGGAGCGGAGCGAACCGCCTTGATGAATGAGAAAAAGTTCTGCCGCGCCGTCTGCCAGGCAGTTCACCCCTACGAAACTCGGGCCAGAGTAGAACGGAAGTCGCCTCCGGCTCCCGCGCACCCAGTCAGAGGTCGGCTTCGCCCACTGGCTGTAACACCCGCGGGTGTTACAGCCGTCTGTGCCGGACAGTCCGGACAGTTGCGCTCTGAGCTGTCCGGACTGTTTGTGCAGGTGGCAGCCCTAACCGGACAGCCGGACAGCCCGGACACCTCGTGGCGCCCGCCCCCGCCCCGGACCCGGACAGTCTGTCCGGGTTCTCTGCTGTTCCGTGCCACACACTGACCGCGGCGGTAAGGGCCGACATCACCCACCCGTTCCCCGCCACGTCGGTACCGTGAGAGATGCCCCTACTCGGCAGCGGGAGGCAACACCCCATGCGTGGTCTCGGAGATCACCTCAGCATCGGCGAACGAATCGCGTTCTACCGGAAGCGCCGCGGACACACGCAAGAGGTGTTGGCCGGCCTGGTTGGTCGCAGCACTGATTGGCTTGCGAAGATCGAGACGGGCCGTCGGAAACCGCCGCGGATCGACATGCTCGCGGAGCTATCGCGCATCCTGCGTGTGCCCCTTGGGGACCTGCTCGGTCAGACCGTGCTCGTGGAGGACGAGAAGCAGCAGGACGACGTTCCCGCAGTACGTGATGCCCTCATGAGCCCGCGTCGGCTCTCGCGCTTGCTCTTCGGCCCGGAAGCCGAGGTGCAACTTCCGACACCCGCCCCTGTGGCCGTACGCGTGGAGCACGCGTGGAACGACTACCAGGGCGGACGACTCGGCAGCGTCATCGCCGCTCTTCCCGCGCTGCTTCAAACGGCCCAGGAGTTGGAAGAGCGAGCGACACGCCGCGGCGATGACCGTAGCGACTGCTGGGCGGTGTCCGCCCGTACGCATCACCTCGCTGCCACGACACTCGCGAAGATCGGCGAGGCGGATATCTCATGGCTTGCTGCCGAGCGCGCGATGCGAGCCGCTGACGAGTCGGACGACCCGCTCGTGTTGGCGTCCGCCGCGCGGTCCGGCACGCATGCTCTGCTCGCCAACGGACGCTATGACGACGCCCTCGAACTGGGCAACACCGCAGCCGCGTGGCTGTCGGCTCAGGTGACCGAGCACGACCCGGCCGCGCTCAGCCTGTTGGGAATGATCCACCTGCGCGCCGCCGTCGCGGCGGCACGCCATCAGGACCGGCCCACCGCAACGGCCCTGTTGGACCGAGCCGCGGAGCTCGCGGATGACCTCGGATCGGATGAGAACTACTGGCAGACCGGTTTCGGGCCGACGAACGTACTACTCCATCGCCTGTCCGTTGAGCTTGACCTCGAAAACGTCTCGTACGTTGTTGAGCACGGCCGGATCAACGTCGACCACATGCCGCAGGAACGCAGCGTCTCGCACCGCATCGACTTCGCACGTGCGCTGTCGCTTGCTGGACAGGGCGATGAGGCCTTTACCGAGCTGCGCACGGCTGAGCGCACGTCGCCGCAGCTCGTACGCAACAATCCGAGGGTGCGCGAGACGCTGCGGGACCTCGTCAAGCAGTCTCCTGTGACCGGCGGATCGCGTTCGTCCGACGTGTTCGTGATGGCGCAACGGTGCAGGGCGGTGCAGTGAATTCAGGCAAGCGCGGGGTGCTCGGAGTCGTCGGATCAGCAGCCGGGGGCGTCGAAGCGCTACGCACTGGTCTCGTTGAGCCCGCGATGGATCGCGGATGGCGGGTGGCTGTCACGCTCACGCCGACCGCGGGGCAGTGGTTGCGGATGAGCGGCGAGGCTGAGCGACTGGAGAAGCTGACCGGCCTACCCGTACGCGACGAATCGCGTCTCCCTGGTGAGTCTCGACCGCATCCGCCTGTTGACTGCTACGTGGTCGCTCCCGCGTCGGCCAACATGGTTGCCAAGCTCGCGATCGGCCTGATGGACAACCAGGCCTTGACTCAGGTTGGCGAGGCTATCGGCACCCTTGGACTGCCGGTGGTCGTCTTCCCCCGGGTGAACGCGGCGCACGCTCGCCACCCGGCGTGGCAGTCCCACATCGAGACCCTGCGGGCCGGGGGAGTGCACGTCGTCTACGGTCCGGACGTGTGGCCGCTGTACGAGCCGAGGGAAGCGCCGGCGGGGCGTGAACTCCCGTGGGCGGCAGTGTTGGACGCCGTGGATGAGGCAACCCGGTGACGAGTCGTCAACCCTCCTGACCTGCAAGGGAAGAGGACCCGGACAGTCTGTCCGGGTCCTCGTCTGTCTCCGGCCGCATGCTCATTGGCATGGCAGGGATCACTGAGCGAAGCAGCGAGTTGGGAGGCCTGACCCCCGCCGAACTCGCTGTGATCGAAGCGAGTTTGAGCGAGGCGCGCGTCAAGGTCGAACGACTGCTGAGGCGGGCGGACGAACTCACGGCGAGGGCGGAGGCTCGCTGCCCACGATCTGTTCAAGACGGTCTAGCCGCTCGCCGAACAGACGGAGAGCGTCATGGATCGAGCTGAGCTCCGCGGCCAGCGCGGTGAACGCGGGGCTACTGCCCGGCTCGGTGCCCAGTGGCACCGAAGGGTCACGAACGAACGTCCCGCGGCCCTGCTGGGTGAGAATCAACCCCTCGTCACGAAGCTGGCCGAACGCGCTCTGCACAGTCATGAGCTGCACGCCAAGTTCCTTGGCGAGCTGGCGAGCCGCAGGGAGCCGGTCACCCGGGTCGTACTCGCGGCTCGGGCCCGTGATCTTCTCGCGGAAGTTCGCAGCGATCTCCTTGGCCGTGGGCGTCTGCTTGGGCGCTTCTGGGCTCTGCTCCATGGGTTCGAGAGTAACCGGACCTAGGTCAATCTCTGCTCCTTCACTGAACCCTCTTGACAGTCAGATTGACCTAGGTCAATCTGAATTTACGTCCGAGTGCTGCGGGACTCCCCAGCAAGGTCGCCCGCCGCCGGGCTTCTCCCTGTCCCATCAACGCTGGAGAACGTCTATGCGCACGTACATCGGCCACCAACAGGCCGTATCTGCTGAGGACTTCGCGGAACTGGCTCTTGGTACCCCGGTTGAGCTGTGGCTCGGGGTCGAGGGCGAGAGCGACGAGGAGCGCGCCGCCCGTCTGGACGCGGCGCGCGACATCCTCGCCGACGACCCCGACCTTCCCGACGACCTGATCCGCATCGCCGCCCAGATCATCGAGGACAACCCGGACCTGTTCGACGTCACCCCGCTGGCCCGTCCCGCCCGCCGCCGCTCGGTACGCAAGGGGGTGGCGGCATGAGTGCCACGAACCACCTGCTCGCCGCCGCGCACGCGGAGGTGAAGGCGGAGATCGTGCGGACGGACACCAAGACGGGGCTGCTGCTCGCGTTCGTCGGTGCGGTGCTGGCCGGAGCCTGGACGGTCGCCAATGGGATGCCGTTGCCCCTTTCTTCGTATCTGGTGGGCGGTGGCGGCTTGGTCCTGCTGATCGCGGCTGCTGGACTGCTGCTCCGGTCGGTGCGCCCGAACCTGGGAGGCAGGCACGGTTTCCCGCTGTGGGCGACCCTCACCGCCGAAGAGATCGCGGCCAGCCTGTCGGCGGACCTCAGCGCGGACATCGCGGGCCTGTCCCGCATCGCTGTCGCCAAGTTCACCGGTCTGCGCCGTGCAGTCGACCTGACCTGCGCGGGCGGTGCCCTGCTCATCCTCGCGGCCCTGATCGCGGCGGGGGGTGCGCTGTGAGCACCGAGACCTTTCCCGCCGAGCGGCCGGCGGTTCCGCCGCTGACGAAGCCGGAAATGGGGCTTGCCGGAGTCGGCGCGCTTGCCGCGGCCGGGGTCGGTGCCCTGGGGCTGGTCGCCTCGTTCGACGCGGTGTCGGTCGCCGCGGCCCGCTGGGGCTTCGGTGAGCCGTGGATGCTGCCGGTCGGTATCGACGTGGCTATCCCGGTGTTCACCGTGGCCAACCTGCTGCTGATCCGGATGGACATGGCGCTCGCGTGGGTGCGGTTCGTGCCCTGGGCGCTGACGCTGATCACGTGCGGGCTGAACGTCGCAGCCGGGCACACGCTGTGGGCGAAGGTGGCTCACGGCACGATGCCGCTGCTGTGGGTGGTGTTCTCCGAGATCGGCGCGCACATCTACGCCGTACGGATCGGCGCGGCCACCGGCCGGCGGATGGAGAAGGTGCGGTTCTCCCGCTGGATGCTCGCCCCGCTGTCGACGTTCGCACTGTGGCGGCGCATGACGCTGTGGGAGATCACCTCCTACTCGGAGGCGCTGAAGCGAGAGCGAGAGCGGCAGTTGGCCCGCGCCCGGCTGCGGGAGAACCACGGCCGACGCTGGCGGTCGAAGACCCCGCGCCCGGAACGCGTGCTTCTGAAGCTTGGCGAGCTGGCCCCGGCGAGCGAGGACGTCCCGTCCGTGGCGCAGCAGGTTGTGGCGCCGGAGCCGGAGGGACCCAAGGCGCCGCGCAGGGGCCCGGCGAGTCCCAGGGGCAAGACCAAGACCAAGGCGTCGCGGACTCCGGCGGAACTGCTCGCCGAAGCGCGGGAAGCCACGGCTGAGTGGGCCGATGACGCGATCAACGCGGAAGCCGTCCGGACCACGCTGCACTGTTCGGCAGCCAACTCCCGTGTGCTGCGTGACCTGTTGCTGAACGAGCGGGCCGAGGGACGTCGTCTGCACTCCGTCGACGCTGACAGCGACGGTTCCGAGGGGGCGGCGGCATGAACACCTTCGTCACCGTGCTCGCCGCGGCGGCCCCCGTTGCCTCCGGCTGGACGGCCCACGTGCTGTGGCTGCGGCGCCGCCTGAACGTCGCCCGCCGCGACCCGCTCACCGGGCTGCGAACTCGCGAGGCGTTCACCCGCCGCGCTATGGCCCTGCTGCGGGACCCGCGGGCCATCGTCGTCCTCGCCGACGTCGACCGCTTCAAGCAGATCAACGACACCTTCGGACACGCCGCCGGAGACGCGCTACTGAAGGCGACTGCGGACCGGCTCTCCCACCACGTCGGACGCTCCGGAGTGGCCGGACGCCTCGGAGGCGATGAGTTCGCCGCTGTCCTCATCGACGACCACGGCACCGCCGCGGACATGCTCGCCGTGCTGCACGGCGTGCTCGCCCGCCCAGTCGACGGCCAGGACCCAGCCGTACACACGACCGTCTCGCTCGGCTGGACGCGCGCTGCCGACTTCCCCGGCGACGACCTGTCCGGTCTGCTGCGGCGGGCCGATGAGGCGATGTACGCGGCCAAGCAGGCACATGCCGGTAGCCACCGGGCGGGGCTGGGGCGGCTGTTCGCCACCGTCGCCGGGCGACGTGCCGGTCGCACCGGGGCCCGCACCGACGCACCGATTGTGGGGGTGGCTGCCTGATGGCCGGCTACGGCAAGTGCTTCGACCCCTCCGGCACCCGGTTCGGCGTCCCCACGTACCCATGGAAGTTCGCCCCCGACGGCTACGCCACCCGCCGTCAGCTGCGTGCGCGCGGCTTACGGCCCGGCGGTCAGCCGGTCGCCGCGCAGGTGATGCGCCGGCACCGCGGGCGCAAGGCAGGGGTGCAGGTCGCCTACCTCTACCGCATCGACCTGGCCAAGCCGGTACGGCCGATGACCTCCCGTAGGTGCGGGGCGCTCGCCCTGGCAATGCTCGCCCGCCGTACCTGCCCCCAGTGCCACGTGATCTACGACTACTGCCTCCCGACCTCGCTCGGGATGTGCATCGTCTGCGCCTACCCCGAGGAACAGCGCGTCGCCTGAACACCGGTACGGGGCCCGGTCTCAACCGACCAAAGCAGCGGCCGGGCCCCGTCCTCCCTCCCGAGAGAAGGAAGTCTCAGTGAAACACCCCGACGACGACAACGAACTCTTCAACCGGCTCGAAGCCGATATGGCGGCCGACTCAGACACCCCCGCGCGGGGGCACGTGGTCGACCTCGACAAGGCGCGGACCGCGCGGGGCGAGTCGCCCGACCCGGCTCCCGACCGGTCGGCCAACTCCGAGCGACCCCAGTCGTCCGACTCGGAGCCGACCGAGTCGGGCAACGGTCGGCCGACTCCGGTCGACAGCTCCGTCCCGACCGTGTCGGGTCCGGGTCTGGTCGACCGCATCAAGAACTCCAAGCGGCTGGACGTCTTCCCGGCGTGGATGAAGTCCCGCGCGGAGTTCACGGAAGCGCTCGGCTGGCTGGCCGGGCACGTGGGCCACACCGCCGCGTATCACGCGGTGCGGGTGCCGTTCGTCTACGTGCCCAAGCTGGTGTGGCGTTCGCCCCGCGGCGCGATCAACATCCTGGGCAAGATCGGCCGGTGGGCCGTGGACGGCGAGGGCGAGGCTCTGCGCCAGTACACGGCGACGAACGAGCAGGTAGACGAGTATCTGAAGCTCTCCCGGCAGCGAGACCGGCGGGTCCGGCTGCGGGCCATTCTCACGATTCTCGGCGCCGTGTTCGCCCTTGGACTGGGCCTGTTCCTGGTGTTCGGCGCCCAGTCGCTGTCGCAGGTCATCGCCGTCACCGTGGTCGTGCTGGGGTGCGGGCTGGCCGGGGCGCCGGCGGATGCGCCGCTGGCCACGCGCGCGGTCATCAAGACCGAGGTGCAGAAGCTGACCAGCGACATCGTGGTCAAGGCCATGGCGTCCATCGGCATCGGCCAGATTGCGTCCGCGGTCGCCAAGGGCCAGGACGGCATCCGGTTCGTCGCCCCGATCACCCGCGAGGGTCCGGGCTGGCGCGCGGACATCGACCTGCCCTTGGGCGTGACGGTCGCCGACGTCGCCGACCGGCGTGCCCGACTCGCCTCCGGCCTGCGCCGCCCGCTCGGGTGCGTGTGGCCGGACGCCGACCCCAACGAGCACGAGGGACGGCTCATCCTGTGGGTGGGCGACCGGGACCTGTCCAAGACCGGCATCGTCAAGTGGCAGCTGGCCAACGCCCGTCGGCACGACATCTTCAAGCGCAACCCGTTCGGCATCGACCCGCGCGGACGCGCTCAGTCGGTGCCGATGATCCAGCACAACATCCTGATCGGCTCGCTGCCCGGCCAGGGCAAGACCGCCTCGGTGCGCGTGCTGGCCTGCGGCGCCGCACTGGACCCGTCGGTGGAACTGTGGCTGCACGAGAACAAGGGCACCGGTGACCTGGACTCCCTTGAATGCGTCAGCCACCGGTTCGTCTCCGGCATCGACGACGACTCGATCAAGTACGCGGCCGACTCGCTGAAGCTGCTGCGCGAGGAAGTCATGCGCCGCGCCAAGGCCATCAAGATGCTGCCGCGGGACCTGTGCCCGGACAAGCGCATCACCCGGCAGATCGCCGACAAGCGCTCGCTGAAGCTGTGGCCGCTGGTCG
This sequence comes from Streptomyces sp. SLBN-8D4, assembly GCF_049739545.1. NCBI lineage: Bacteria > Bacillati > Actinomycetota > Actinomycetes > Kitasatosporales > Streptomycetaceae > Streptomyces > Streptomyces sp. SLBN-8D4. The sequence continues at coordinate 3,332,070 of NZ_JBMGQC010000001.1, read as the reverse complement.
GGGTCTTCGACGAGTGCCAGAACCTGTTCGCCCACCCCAAGTACGGCAAACAGGCAGGTGACGACGCTGAGTTCATCATCAAGCTCGGGCGTGCGCTGGGGGTGATCCTGGTGCTGGCCACCCAGCGCCCGGACAAGGACTCGCTCCCGACCGGGATCAGCGGCAACGTGTCCATCCGCTTCGCCCTCAAGGTCGCGGGCCAGGTCGAGAACGACATGATCCTGGGCACGTCCGCGTACAAGAACGGCGTGCGCGCCACGTCGTTCCGCCCGGAGATCGATGCAGGTAACGGCTACCTCGCCGGGGCCACCGCGCTGCCGGTTGTGGTGCGTACCGCCTACCTGGACGACAACGCCACCCACGCCATCGCCCAGCGCGCCCACGCGCTGCGCAAGGCCGAAGGCACGCTGTCCGGGCACGCCCTCGGGGAGGAAGCCGAGAGCACGAGCGGCCCGTCCTACGACCTGCTCGCCGACGTCGCCGCGGTCGTCCCGCCGACCGAGGAGCGGGTGTGGAACGAGCGCATCGCCGCCCGGCTGGCGGAGCTGCGCCCGGAGGTCTACGGCGGCTGGAAGGGCGAGAACGTCACCAGCGCGCTCAAGCCGCACGGCATCACCACCCGCGGTGTGGCCGGGATGACCGACGACGGCGAGCGCACCACGCGGCGCGGCATCGTCCGAGACGACCTCACCAAGGCGATTGCGGAGCGTGACGAAAGTCGGGGTGCCGCCTAGCCCGGGTGACTGCTACCGGTAGCGGGGTGACCTGCTACCGGTAGCACCCCCGCTAGCACCCCAAACCGCACCCCACCAGTGATCTAGCAAATAGCACCCCACCTGCACAAACCTCGAAAACCGGCCCGGAGGGACCCTCGTGACCCCCATAGCCCTTGCTATCGCCTGCCTGATGCTCGTCACGTTCTGTTACGCCAGCGTGTGTGCGGGCAGCCCGTTTGGCACCTGCCGCAAATGCCACGGCTTCGGCTTCGCCACGACCACCGACCGCAAGGGACGCCCCAAGCGCGGCAAGCAGTGCCGCCGCTGCAAGGGCCGCGGCAAGCGCGTCCGCGCCGGCCGTTGGCTTTACAACCGGGCCTCCCGCATCTACCGCGACGGCACCCGCTGACCCCCTCGGAAGGAGACCCGCCGGCATGGCCGTGACCGTCTCGCTCCTGCTCGTCTTCGGCACCCTGCTCGTCATCCTGCTGCGCTCCAAGGCGCTGGGCTTCGGCTCCGCGTTCGTGGCCGCGATGTTCGGCTTCTACCTCGCCACCAGCGGCGCCGCCGACACCGTCAACGCCCTCATGCGCGCCCTCGTGGCCGCGCTCCCCAACCTGTGAGGAGCCAGACCATGAACGAACCCATCGTCGCCCGGCACTGGCTCGCCATCGCCGCGCCCAAGGCCGCACCCGCCATCGCCACCACGACCGTGCTCGCGCTCGCCCGAATCTGGAACGCCAACGGCGCCGAACACTCCGTCGGCAACGCCGCGTTGATGACGACGCTGTCCCTCGCAGCCGCGGCGGCCGGCGTGTGCGCGAGCATCGGCCGCGCCGGAGACCCTGTCATCGCCGGGACCGCGTTCGCCGCTTCCGGCGGACTCGCCCTCGCCGGAGTCGCCGGATACGCCGACGGGCTCTCCCTGCCCCTGCTGCTGTGGGCGCTCACCACCGCCGTTGCCTACGGCCTCGCCGCGCGCTACTGGCGCACCGACCGCCGCGAGCGCATCGCTCACGAACGGCACACCAGCGGGCGCCGCGAGGAACACGCCCACGTCGAGCGCGTCGAGGCGCTGCGCGCCGGAGCCCAGATCGAGGTCGCCCGTACGGGCGCCGCCTACGCCGAACAACTCGCCCAGGCGCTCATCACCCGTGCCGCCCTGCCCGGCTTCGACTTCACCGCCGTAGAGGCTGCCGGGCTGCCCGAACTCCCCGCCGCCAGCACCAGCAAGGAGCACTGAGCCATGTTCGAGATCCGAGTGATCTGCGACCCTGCCGACACCGACCGCGTGACCACCGCGCTCAGCGGCGCGTTCGCGACCGGCAGCGCACGCGACTACCCCACCCGCGACGGCAAGCGGCGACGCCTGTACGTCAGCGCCGATCACCGCCCCGAGCCCAAGCCGTGGCCCACGCCGGAGGAGGCATACGCGCTCGCCCCGAGCATCATCAGCGAGATCGGATGGACGGCCCGCACCGCGGCCGACATACCTCACCACGACGGGCCGCACCGCGAGTACTGGCTCCGCAAGGCCGCCCTGTTGGACCGCATCGCGCTCAGCAAGGAAACAGCAGACACCGCCACCAGCGATGCGTCCGACCTCGCCGCCCGAGCCGCACAGCGCTTGATGGACGTGGACGACACGGCCGTCATTTGCGACCCGCGCCACTACGCCCGGCAGCAGTACGCCGCTTGGGCCAAGAACCAGTAGCAATGCCGCGGCGGCGGGACTCCCCAGCAAGGTCGCCCGCCGCCGCGGTTCTCCCTGCCCATCCGTAGACAGAACAGGAGAACCCCCAGCATGCCGCACCCGGACGACTCTGCCCAGCTCACCGCCGCGCGTGACGCAGCGGCGCGTGACTGGCGCGTCTTCCCGCTGATCCCCGGCGACAAGCGCCCGGCCGTCTCCGACTGGGAGACCCGCGCCACCACCGACCCGGACCGCATCACCCGCGCATGGTCCACCGCCGCCTACAACATCGGGATCGCCACCGGTCCCTCCGGCCTGGTCGTCATCGACCTCGACAAGCCCAAGCACCCCGGCGACACCCCGCCGGCCACGTGGGCCGAGCACGGCGTCACCGACGGCGCCGACGTGCTCGCCGTGCTATGCGAACGCCACGGCCAGCCCTTCCCCTCCGACACCTACACCGTGCGCACGTGGAGCGGCGGCACCCACCTGTACTTCACCGCCCCTGAGGGCGAGCCCCTGCGCAACACCGCCGGAGACAGCGCCCGCGGACTGGGCTGGAAGGTCGACACCCGCGCGTGGGGCGGACTCGTGGTCGCCGCGGGCAGCACCTTCGCGGGACAGCCGTACGAGATCACCCGCGACGCCCCCGTGGCACCCCTGCCGGACTGGCTCGCCGAACTCCTGCGCCCGGCCCCGCTGCCCCCGCAGACCCCCATCACGGTCGCCCTCGCCGGGCGAGGACGGCGTACCGCCTTCCTCCGCTCCGCGATCAACGGCGAAATCGTGCGGGTCACCAACTCCGGCCCGCACGAACACAACAACAGCCTCTACGTCGCAGCGGTCGCCCTCGGACAGCTCGCCGCCGGGGGCGAGCTGAGCGAAGCCGACGTCACCGGCTGGCTCCTCACGGCCGCGCTCCAAGTCGGCCAGGGCGAACGCGAGGCACGACGCACCATCGCCTCCGGCCTGCGCGCCGGAGCACGACGCCCCCGGACGGTCGCGGCATGAGCGCCAACCCCATCCCGCCCCTGCACCTGTACTCCGTGCCCAGCGATCCCGAACCCGCGCCCACGGCGCTGCCCAAGCGGGAGCGCCCACGAACCGCATGGACAGCCGATCAGCTCATGGCCGCGCACTTCCCCGAGCCGAAATGGGCCGTGCCCGGCATCCTCGCAGAAGGCGTCAGCGTGCTCGCCGGACCGCCCAAGGTCGGCAAGTCCTGGCTCTCCCTCGGACTGGGCCTGTCGGTCGCCGCCGGAGGAACCGCCTTCGACTCCGTGCCCGTCCAGGGCGGACCGGTGCTCTACCTCGCCCTGGAAGACACCCCGCGCCGCCTCCAGACCCGCATGGGCAAGCTCCTCGGAGGACAACCCGCACCCGCCGGTCTGACCCTGGTCACCGAGTGCCCGTCCTTCCCCCAGGGCGGCACCGAGGCCATCGCCCAGTGGCTGGAGCGCAACCCGGACGCGCGCATGGTCGTCATCGACGTCTTCGCCAAGATGCGCGGCCCCGCCCCGGCCGGCATATCGGCATACGACGCGGACTACGTCGCCGTCGGCTACGCCAAGCGACTCGCCGACCACTACGGCGTGGCCGTCGTCCTCGTCCACCACGTCCGCAAGGCAGGCTCCGACGACTTCCTCACCGAGGTCTCCGGCACCAACGGCATCGCCGGAGCCGCGGACGCCACGCTCGTACTGAAGCGGGCCCGCGGGCAGGCGGACGGCATCCTGCACGTCACCGGCCGCGACGTCGACGAAGCCGAATACGCCCTGAGCTTCCAACCCGCCTCCGGAGCCTGGCACTTGCTCGACGGACCGGTCACGGACCACACCGTCAGCGACACCCGCGCCACGATCCTGCGCTACGTCCGCGCCCACCCTGGCGCCAAGCCCAAGGACATGGCCAGCGAGCTGCCGCAGGTCGACCTCGACACGATCCGCCGCACCTGCAACCGCATGGCCGACGCCGGACAGCTCACCAAGGACCCCGGCGGCCGGTACTACCCGGACACCGACACCCGGACACAGACCTCCCCGGAGCTGTCCGCACTGTCCGGCTGTCCGGTTAACCCATCTGACCAGCACGAATACCCCGGACAGTCGGAATTGGAGCTGTCCGGCCTGTCCGGTGCGGATGAAGCTGAAGGGATGGCGGAATGAGCGCCCGTACGCGGGACGAAAAGATGACCGTCAAAGAGGTCATCACTGACCTGAAGGTCGCCCCATCGACCTTCTACCGGTGGCGCCAACTCGGCAAAGCGCCCCGCTCGATCAAGCTCCCCAACGGCGACGTGCGCATCAGGCGGTCGGAGTACGAGCGCTGGCTCGCGGAGCGGGAGGACGCTGCGTGAGCACCGAGAACAACACCCCGGCCGGGCGCCCTCGCGGGTCCGCCCGGCCGGGCTACTCCTTCGACGTCAAGCTGTGGAAGGTCTCCAAGACCGGCCGTAAGTCGCGCCCGTGGCGCCTCCGGTGGGTGGTCGCAGGCAAGGTGCACGGCGACACCTTCACCACGTCCGCTCTCGCGGAAAGCCGACGGTCCGAGCTGTGGCAGGCCATGAATCGGCGTGGCGAAGCGTTCGAGATCGAATCCGGATTGCCCGAGTCCGAGGTACGCGCGGCGACCGAAGCCACCGAAGCGGCGGACACAGAACCGCCGTTGCGGTGGTTCGAGTTCTGCCGGATGTACATGGCCGGGCGATGGCGCACGTCTGCTGCCAAGACGCGTGAAGGCACGGCCGACGGTCTCGCCGCGGTGGCCCTCGCCATGGTCAAGCGCGGGGACGACGCTCCCGACGACGAGACTCTTCGGCTGGCTTTCCGGTGGGGGCTCGTGCCGGCGAACGCGGGGGAGGACCCGCCGGCTGAACTTCAGGCGGCGTACGAGTGGGTCACGACGACTGACCGGCCGTTGCTCGACCTCGCCGATGCCCAGGTATTCGAGGATGTGCTGTACCGCATCAGCTACAAGCTGGATGGCACCCCGGCGGCGGGTGAAACGTACAAGCGGCGCCGCCGCGCCCTGAACACTGCCCTCGAACACGCTGTGGCCGTGGGGGAGCTCCCAGAGAACCCGCTTCAGCGGACCCGCCGGAAGCACACTGGTTCCAACAACGTGGTAGACCCGCGCGTCCTGGTGAACGCCGTACAGGCCCGGCAACTGCTCAGCGCCGTCTCCTACGTCGGGTCGTGGGATCGCTGCCGAGGGCGACGCCTAGTCGCCTTCTACGCGGTCCTGTACTACGCGGGGCTTCGGCCCGCCGAGGCGGTCGGGCTGCGGCTGTCGGACTGCTACCTGCCGGAGAAGGGATGGGGCACGCTGACGCTGCGGGAGACACGCCCCGTCGCCGGCAAGCAATGGACTGATTCCGGCGAGCGCCACGACCGCCGGGGCCTGAAAGCGCGTGAGACATCCACCGACCGACCGGTCCCCATCCCGCCGGTCCTGATCGCCATCCTCCAAGCGCACCTGAAGGAGTTCGGGACCGCCAAGGAAGGGCGCGTGTTCGGCAACGAGCGCGGGGGAGTGGTCGGCTCCTCCACCTACTGGCGCGTTTGGGAAGAAGCGCGGGAGTACGCCCTCCCACCGGAGCGCATTGCTTCGCCGCTGGCCGGACGCCCGTACGACCTACGGCACGCGTGTATTACGCGTTGGCTGAACGCGGGAGTTCCCATTGCTGAGGTAGCGCGTCGGGTTGGTAATTCGCCAGAGGTGATTCACCGCCGTTACCACGGTTGTATTGACGGTCATGAGGAAGCTGCGAACGCCAAAATTGCGAAGGCGCTCGAAGATGACGGAGACTCGATTTAGACACTGCGCCCTGATCGCAGCAGCTATGGCGATCGCTTTATTGATCGTCTCTAAAGCCACAGCGGTCAGCTTCATCGTTCGTTGGTTGTGGCGCTAACCATGATCGTTCATGAGGGTCCGCCAGCTTACTGACGGACCCTTTGCGTGAGCCTTAGCGGGGAACTTCGGCCACGCGGTCACCCTATAGGCCAATAGGTTGAAAGTCGGAGGCAAATGGGTTAAATGATCACGGACTTCGCTCGTGACGGGGTAATCGTACCGAGTGAAGCAACCGATATCACGGAGTTCCAAATGGATAAGTCGATTACCGCGTTGGATCAGGCTGGTGTAGTGCTCCTGGCCAACATGCAAAAATGGCGCCTACGAGCCATCGAACGAGTCGAGCTATCAAGCGCCCTCTGGTCGGAGCGGCACCGGGAAATCCATGTGAGGTCTCTCCGAGATATTGTGAGGGAACAGGCGGAGCAGACAAGAGAACTGCGCACCGAGCTGTCCAATCTCGGAGTATTTCAGCGAAGAAATATTGACCTTCTGTTGCCTATCGCGGAGCTGCCCAAGGTTCCACTCCTGGACCTCGTAATCACTGTTGCAGGAAAGCGTGTCTATCGAGTATCTAAAGATGAGAGCGCCAGGGTCGCGGCCAAGTATGTAATCTCTCTTGCCGAGAAGGCGGATCTGGTAACCGATAGAGAGCCGCGACTCCTGGTAGACTTTCTGACCTTTCTGTTCTATCATCCGTCTGCTCCTTATGAGGAAGTACGCAGGAGATACGATCAGTTCTTGCATTTGGCGGATCGAAGGTACTTGCTGGCCGAGACGAAGAAATTCAATATCGACGCCAGTAGGTTCTTTGCTGCCTGGGAGCGAGAGTCTGATTTGATCAGTGGTGTAGCTAGTCACTATGTCATCTCGGACTATGCAAGCGGGGCGGAGAACCCGATTATTGCAATCCCGTACTTCCTTCAAGAACTTAACCAGCGGAGAATGGATAAGATCCTTCATAAAATGCCCGTATTGGAATCACCTCTGAATGGCGATGACGTTACCGGGCTCCTTCGGTATGTCAGAGAAATCGTAGTTAGGGCGCACAATAATGGCGAGCCTAGTTTTCAGGCTCGCAAGTTCCTTACGACATATTTTGCCTATGGCTACCGGTGGATGCCTTTCGTCAGATGTAAGGTTCCGAGTGACAGGCCCTTTATCATCGAGGTGCAAGATAAGCGAGCGATCTACTTCGAGCCTGAAAGGAGGCTGAATCGGACGGCTTCCCTGCGGAACAAGAATGGCAAAACGGTCTGGCAAATGGTTTCCTTTGCGGATGCGGAAACGAATCACGTCAGCATCCGAGTTTCTGATCCCGGCGTCCGCCTGGAATCATCGGGCCAAGATGGACCCCGGGTGTTGGATGAGAAAAATGAAAGGCTCGAAGAGGAAGTTGACGAAGAGGAAAGCACCTTCGAATTGTATCTTCGTCAAAGTTCAGCGAAGGTGCGACCTGAGCGCATCTATATCGCATGTCGTCTACGTCTCTCGCGACTAACGTCCTCTTTCTTGTATCTCGCCATGACTGTAACGGCAGTAGGAATCGCTCTCTTGATTTGGCGTGGCGTACTCGATAATCACTTCCTCCCCAAAAAAGGAGGTCCAAAGAAAGTTTACATCCACGGGATTACTGCAAAAGATGCGGCCGTTATCCTCATTCCGGTGGCTTTCGTGGCGTCATTCCTTCTTGTCAAGGAGTCTTCGACGCTAGTATTTCGAATCCGAAGACTTCGCCAGTCCATCCTTGTAGCTGAACTGTTCATCCTCTTGGCGACGGCTTTCTCCTTGTATTTCTGGCGTCTGATCTGGGCGTCGCCATAACGGAGGACTGCCAGGCATGTAAAAGGTTGGCATTGCCTATGCTTGCTGTCCGAAGAGGTCGAGGCCGGCCGGTGTATTTGGAGCTTCCTCGTAAGGAAGCGCTAGTACGAGGCAGACGCCATGGGCCGCGTTGCGAGTGCGAGCACGGCCTGCTTGGCGGCGAGAAGTGACCAGACCGAGGGCGGCACGGCCCGGTGAGACTCAGCTCGCGTTTGCCTGACCGCAGGGTGGGAGGCGGCGGGGAGAGAGAGCCCCTTTCAGGCGTTCGGTGGGGTCCAGCGTCGACGGCCGCGTTCATTGGACCGAGGAGATTTGCTACCTGCCAGCTGTGCGCGGCGAGGAGGATGCCCAGCTTGAGCAGTGGACACGAAGTCGGCGGCCGTAATCGTGGCGACTGCTCCAGGTGGGGCTGCCCTACGCCACGACTGGGGACTCAGGGTGTGTCGGGGGTGTGTCGTGAACAGCGAGAGATAACGAGAAAGAGCGGGAGTCAGTGAGACTGACTCCCGCTCTCTCAAGTCGGCATCCGCACTGGTCAGAGCATGATTCTTGCTGGCTGACTGGCGAGTGCCCCCGGCAGGATTCGAACCTGCGCACACGGCTCCGGAGGCCGTCGGCTTCCTGCGTGTTTTCCCAGGTCAGCGGCTTGCCTGACGCTCCCTCAGGCCCGCCGTCCCGCGCATGTCCCGCGGAATGGAAATGCCCTATTTGCTCGTCTTGCCTCGACCATTCCCTGCGGCGGTCGATCCATGCACCATGACGTAGATCACGACTTCCTCGGGCAAGCGTAGGAGGTATAGGGTGCCGCCTTCAATCGAACGGGGAGGGGTTCGGGGGCGCGTGGATGAGTGAAGTGCGCCGGGGGCGAACCTGGCTCCCCGCGGGCGACAGCGCGGCGCCTTGGGCGACGTGAGTGGCGGGCGTGTACCTGCGTGGAGGTTCCGGTTTCTGGCACGGGCGGTGAGAGGCCCGTTGCCGGTGCTGCGCTGGAGTGCTGGCACCGCGGGCCCTGCTCCATGCAACGAGCTGGGCTGGCTGGAGGGCAGGGCTGGGCCGGGCCGGGCTCCGATGGTGAACCTGCGAGCGGAACGCCGTGAGGGTGTGCCGGCGGCTGCCGGAGCGGGCGAAGGTCGGCTCGGGCAGCCGGCGCGTACCAAGACCAAGGCGGCGCCGCTCTTCCTGGCCCGGATGTGCTCGGCGTAGGGGCTGCGACGCTCTGGATCAAAGCCCTGCGTGTGCGGACCAGTGGTGAGTCGGCTGGGTCCCGGATCGGATGCGCGGGGCCCGGCTGTACCTGGTCGTGAATGCAGACGGCTGTCGTGTGAAGTTGTGGGCTTGGTTTTGGATGCGGCCTTCCGACGTGCGGGCAGGTGGTGGCGGTGGACTATCCATGGTGCGTGGGATCGCCGGTTTGGCCAACCGGCGATCCCGGGCTATATTGCGCCGCCGGAAGCGGAGAACGTGAACCAGGAAGATCTCCCCAACTCCTGGTTCAGAACGGGCGCCGTTTGCGAATGGGCAGGATGCTGAGGGCCATGACGGTGCCGTCGTCGCGGAACGAGATCGGACCGTTCCATTTCTGCCCGGCTTCGCGGGTGCTGTGCCATGCGGAGCGGAGTTCGTAGGCTGCTTGCCGGTACTCTTCCAGGCGGCCTTCCCTGATCAGTTCGTACGGTCTCGAATCCATGCCGAAGAACGCCTCGATGCGTATGTTCTCCATGCGGAATACGTGGTCCGTGCCGACGAATTTCGTGCCGCCGATCTCGATGTCCGCGTCCTGGTAGCTGGATGTGGCGGCGAAGGCGGAGGGGGAGGAGCGCTTCGCCGGAGGATTGCAGGGCGTTGACCACGACTCCGCCCTGACCCATGAGTTCGGTGGACAGCATCAGGCACGGCGTTGTGTTCCACGGGCCGATTTGCATGACTTCGGTCAGTTCGGAGCCTTTGGCCAGTTGCTGGAGAGTGGTGCTGCGGGTCCGGCCGATCCGCTTGTTCGGCTTTTGGTGGTTTCCCCGGCAGGCCGTGAACGTGACTTTCGACGGCTCTCCGGGTTTCCATGCCGCGATGAGGTAGTCGGGGCGGGGCCGTGATCCTTTGCCGCGCTGAGAGCCGCCGAGGGCCCAGCCGGCTCGCAGTACGGTGCTCGTGTCGACGACCGAGACGATATGGTCCGGGTAGCGCTGCTGTACGACGTGTTCTGCCGCGGCGAGTCCAAAGCCGACGGCCAGCTCCCGGGCTTGCATGGACTTTTACCAGCGCTCGGAAGAGCGGCCCTTCTCCGTCAGGTCCATGGAGCCGGCGCGATTGCCGTGCAGCGCCTCGCAGTACTTCAGGCTCAACCAGTGTTCCGCGAGTCCGCGTCCCATTCCCTGGCTGGGCAGCACGAAGCCGCGCGCGATGGCGTGCAGCACCTGCCACGGCGTGAGCTCGATCGAGCGTTCGCACTCAGCCCGCGCGACGGGGTGCAGTTCGGGTTTGCGGCGTACTGCTTCCTGGCCCTTTGCCCGGCGTTGCTTGTCGATGGCCGCGGCCGCGGAATCAACATGAGCTCCGAGTTCTGCCGTCGACCGGACGTGAATGGTCGTCCTCTGGTGGCTGAGTCCGTTCAGGATCTGACGCGCGGTTCTTGCCATGTATCCCCCCACGGTGTCCGCGTGCTCTGGCCGGCCGGGAACGGTAGTTCGGAGCATTGGGGCGCGTACAAGTGCGCATGGTGAGCCATGGTGCACAACCGGCTACACCCGCACCGACGGTGAACAGGAGCCACGGACGCCGTGCAGACCGTCCGACAATCCGCACTCGTCAACTGGACGCTGCCCGAGTGCCCTCTTACCGGGGGATGTTCGAGTGGATGTGCAGGGCAGTCATGGTTCCGCCGATCAGAAGGAGGCGGGCATGGACTCGAACGAGTATTACGACGGTGCCGCACCGGACCCCGAACAGGTGGCGGACCGATCCCCGTGCTGCCGTATGTCGACCGCGGCCGTGGGGTCGAATCCGGGCGGGCTGTCCCCGAGGCCCAGACCCGGTCCGGCCAGCTTCGCCTTGACCTCGTCGATGGACTTCGCACCGAAGTTGCGGATGTCCATCAGGTCCGCCTCGGAACGTGCCAGAAGCTCACCCGCGAGATCCGCAAGGCCGTCGGGCAAGCCGAGTTGCCCGCGTGCTGGCTGCTGGCCGAATGGCCCGCCGCCGAGCCGGAGCAGGTGCAGTTCTGGCTCTCCAACCTGCCCGCCGACACCCCACTCACCACGCTGGTGCGGCTGGCCAAGCTCCGCTGGCGCATGGAGCACGGCTTCCGCGAGAGGAAGCAGGCCCTGGGCCTGGCCCACTTCGAGGGCCGCACCTGGAACGGCTGGCACCACCACGTCCCCCTCGTCTCCGCCGCCCACGCCTTCTGCACGCTCCAGCGACTGGCCCGGACCCCAAAAGAGACGGCGCCGGCCTGAGCCTCTACCAGATCGTCCGCGAGATGCAGTTACTCCGCGTGGTCTGGACCGGCGTCTGCCCCACCTGTCACCGCGACATACCCACGGCGATACCAACCTGACCAAGCACTACTAGGGGTAGGTCACTGCTCAGTAGGGGGCTTGACCGGCAAGATCATCTGATGTCGCCAACGCCGCTCCTCGACGCGTTCGGCCTGAAGGAGACGGGCACACGGCTTGACTTCTTCGTGTCGCCGACGCGTGAGGACTGTGGTCATGTTTCGGGGGTAGGGGGTCGGGGTAATCCCGGCGCTTCGGCAGTGAGGCGGACTGTATGGACCTGGCTGGGTATGGCGAGGACCAACAGCCGCTCGTGGAACGTTCGATGTCGGTCTCTGCCGCGTTCGAGGGCAGCGAGGAGATCGCCGCAGCCCGTGACATGGCCCGGGACTTTCTGGAGTCGGTGCAGGCTGTGCATGGGCTGCCGGTGTCGAAACGGGCGATGGGCATGGTCCAGCTGGTGGTCAGCGAACTGGTGACCAACGCCCGCAAATACGCTCCCGGTCCGTGCCTGCTGACGCTGGAGATTCAGCAGGGGACCGTCGAGGTGACCGTGTGGGACAGCAGCACGGCGTTGCCGGCAATCCTGACGCCTGACTCGGCCCGGGTCGGTCAGCACGGGCTGGAGATCGTGATGGCGGTGTGCCGGAGCTTCGAGGTGCACCGTGAGCCGGTCGGCAAGCGCATCAAGGGGGCTGTCGTCCTGGCCGACGACCCGGGCGGTGACGCGGCTGGCCGCCAGATCATGTGAGCGGAGGGCACGGCCGGCGCCCGGGTAAATCGCAAGTTCTACAGTCGGAGCGTAGTTGTGCGACGACTGCAGCGAGTCCCGGTTCAGTGGCGAGATCAAGCGGGAGCACGTCGCCGGCTTGATCTCGTCGCTGCAGCATCGCACCGGGTGCGAGGAGGAGCTCGGCGACAGGATCCACCTGGTTTCAGTTGAGGGTGGCCAGCCTCTCTCGATGGAACCGGCCGGCGTAGATCGCGGCGAGGTAGTCCTCCGGTTTGTGCGTATCGGGATCTTGCCGGACGAAGGAGTCCTGCGGGACGGTCGGCTCCGGTGTGGCGGGAGGCGCCGGAGTCTTTGTCTCAGTGCCGCAGGCGGACCACAGTCCTGCTCCAGTGTTCTTGGCGTCGCTGCCGGCTTGGGAGATCGTCGGCCAGTGCTTGTCGTTGGGCTGGTAAAGAACGGCCTTGGCGTGCCCGGTGCTCACCAAGGAGTGGTTCACGAACTCGTTGTGGTCGTTCCAGATGTAGGGCAGGTCGCGGTCGTACGGGTCTTTGAGGTCCTTATCGCGTTCGACGCGCACGCTCGAGCCCACGGGCAGTATTTCCGCAATGCGGGCGGTCGCTTCGACCCGGGGCTGCCCCGACCCGGCGCCAGCGAACTGTTGCCCGCCCGCGCCGCGCTCCTTGCTTTACACCGACGGCCTTGTCGAACGCCGCGGCGAATCCCTTGACCATGGCCTCACCCGGCTCCGCCAGCACGGCGCAGCCCTCGCCCGTGAACCGCTCGGCGTCTTCTGCGACGAACTCCTGTCCGGCCTCGCGCGGGACAACAGTGTCGACGTCGCTCTCCTCGCGCTGCGCGTTCCGCAAAGACCGGCACGTCACCGGTTCCAGTCGGCATGAGCCCGCACCAGGGGCACCAGCTCATCAATGGTTCTGCTCAGACGGACCGATCCGCGCTCGCCGATGACGGCCGGCGGCTGGTGGACGGCGACGCAGTCCCAAGGAGCCCACCGGGCACGGCGGATGGCTCGGCGGGCCAGCCACGCCAGTGGCCAGGGCCCCTCGACGGGCCGGTGGTCGTAGGCCAGCAGGCGACCGCGCCGGCGCACGGCCACGACCAGGCCGTCGACCCGCAGACGCGTACCCGGCGTGCTGCCGGGACCGGTCTCTTCGACCAGGCGTACGTCGCTGACGTGGCCGACCTCCCTGCCTGAGGGGTCGGTGACGCGGGCGCCGATGAGGTCAGCCAGCCGCATGACCGGCTCCGGGCAGCCGTCCGATGACGTTGTCGCGTGTCCAGTCCTCCAGAGCGTGGACTGCGACGCCGTCCGTCGGCGGGGCGACGGTGACGACCGCCCCGACGCCGGTGACACATTCGAAGCCGAGACGCGCGGGCCCCTCCTGCCTGCGGACCTTGAGCCGGCGCTGGACGGCGGTGAGCCACCGGGCGGGCTTGCCGCCCAGCCGCGGGGCGAGGGCCGCCGGGCCGACGAGCACAGCCGTCACATAGGGGCGGCCGTGCCCGTCATTGGCGAGCTCCAGGTCGTCGACCTTGCAGACCGGTCGGCCGTCCTGGTCCACGACCTGCCGGTCGAGCAGGTGGAAGTGGGCGCTGTAGGCGCGGCCGACGCGCCGCTCGTCCCCCTGCTTCGCATCGTCCTGGCGCGTCATCACAGACCTGCTTTCGTGGCGATCATCAAAGGGATGGCGGCGCCCGCGGCGACCAGCACGACGACCAGATAGACACCGCCCATGACGTTGGCGAACCGGCCGTTGACCGACTCGCCCATGTACTCCGGGTCGTTGGCCACCACGAGGATGGGCAGATACGTCAGCGGCAGGGCGACGGCGGCGAACACCAGCGAGTACTCGGTCACCTTGATCGGGTCCACGCCGGTGAGAATCAGCATCATCCCGGCGACCAGAGACACGATCACCACGGCATGGAACCGTGACGCGGTACGCGGAGCGGCCGTCTTCCCCCACGTCCAGCCGAAGTACTGAGCGACCGTGTAGCCCGAGGACAGGGCCGTCTCCAGGGCGGCGCCGAACGTCGCGGCGAACACGCCTAGCAGGACCAGCCCGAGGCCGATCTTCCCCAGCGAGTACGCCACCGGCAGTACCACCTGCGACAGGTGCTCGACCGCGACACCGGCGGGGTGCAGCAGCAGCGCCGCGGCGGCCATGATGGACAGCGCCAGCAGCCCGCCCAGCGGAAAGCCGACGAACACGTTCATCCGCGCGGTGACCAGGTCCTTGCGGCTCCAGCGCTCCTCGATGCCTCCGGAGGAGAAGAAGAACACCTCGTAGGGGGTCATCGCACTGGCGAAGAGGGCGATGCCGTAATAGAAGTACGTGGGCAGCCCCTCACCTCCGGGGGCGTCGGGGTGGGTGATCCGGTGCAGGACGCTTCCCCAGGACGGGTCGAGCCGGAACACGGCGACCACGAAGACGATCAGCGCCAGACCGGCGAAGCCGAACACCCGCTCCATTGTCTCGAACCGGGTACGCCAAATGACCAACCACACCACCAGCCCTACGGCCGGCACCCACAGCAGATAGGCGGCGGAGCTGATCAGCTCGATCGCCAGGGCCACGCCGGCCAGCTCCGCCGCCAGCGTCAGCACGGTCACCAGCAGGGAACCCACCAGATTGGCCAGCGCCACCCGGGGACCGAGGCGCTCCCGCACGAGGTCGAAGGTGGGACGGCCGGCCACCGCCGCCACCCGCCCGGCCATCTCCGCGTACACGCAGATGCCGACCACTCCCAGGGCCAGCACCCAGACCAGGGAGAACCCGAAGCGGGCACCGACCAGCGAGGAGGCCACCAGGTCCCCGATGTCGACGAAGCCGCCGATGGCGGTGAGGATGCCGAGCGTCACGGCGAAGAAGCGCTTCACGAGGACAGCTCCCTCTCCAGCCGGTCCAGCCGCTCGGCCACACCGGGCAGAGCCCTGGCCTCCTCGGGCAGATCCCGTACCTGGCCCCGGCGGGCCGCGATCCGAAGATCGGCCAGCGCGTCGGCCGCCTCGTCCAGGACCTTGCCCAGCCGCTCCCTGACGGCGTCAGCCTTCTCGCTGGGCGGCTGTCGCGACTCGAACGTGTCCTGGCAGGCCAGAAGGTCGGACTCCGCTTCGCCCAGCAGCGTGGAGATGTAGGGGCCGGTGACATTGCCCCGGCCGGCGGCGTGCACGCCGATCAGGGCCGTGTTCACGGCGGACGCGGCAGCCTCGGCCGTGTTGGCGGCCTTGCTCAGATAGTCCTCATCCGTACGCGACGATCCCGCGCACCCAGCCATCAACGTGACCGCGATCAGAGCGCCCACGCCACAGGCCGTGACCCGGCGGCGGATCATCGGCCCCTCGTCACGAAGTAGACGCCAACGGCCAGCAGCACGACCAGCTGGGCCCACGCGGCCAGAAGAACCAGCCCTTGATCCATGCGCCACATCCCTTCACCGTGCGAGGGATCAGACAGACATGTCACCTGTGGAGGGCCTCACCGACGATCACCCTGGTTCCGACTCCCTGGGCAACCAGTCGCGCCGGCCCCTCCCGTGACTTCCTGTCGCATTCCTCAGTAACGCCTGCCCCCGAAAAGGAGAATCTCCGACACCATGGGGACGGTTTTACCCCTTCCTTGAGTATGGTCTGCGGATCGCGAGCAGATCACTGTGTTGCTACTTGTCCATAGGTTGTGGATCGCGCGGGGAACCTGAGCAACGGCGACAGCGGTGGGTTCGGGTCGATGTCGAGACAAGGGGCGCACCTAGGAGCGCGGGTCAGGAAGACCGATTCGGGAGGTCCTCCTGTACGGCGACGGCTTCGGTGGCGCTCGTACCGCGCGAGCAGGTGGTCGTGGTGGAAACCGGCGACGGCGCCTGTCCAGTTCCTCCAAACCGAGGGCCCAGGCGGTGTCAGATCGTCCGAGCCCCCGCGATGTACGGCTAGGCGGGAGGCTTCCGTACGGCCTGACGCCCGGTACCTGCACGGCATCCCCCAGCACCGCGCCGAGACCCTGGGCCATTCCGTCTTCGCCCCTGCTGGCAGTCGCTCGCACCGCCGGACGGGATGGGCGGCGCGGACGAAGCCACCGATCGGGGCGCGCTCGCCGGTGTTGCTGGTTAAGGTCAGCGGTCAGTCCATGATCCGGCCGGGACAGCTTGGGCCGGTCATGGCAGCTGCTGTGCCCGGCACGCAAGGGACGTGGCACAGCCGTTCTGGTGACAGCGCTGGTGTTGTGGTTCGGGGGCAGGCGCACGCTGGCGTGATCTGCTTCCCCGCAGCGCGGGGTACGACGGCGACTCTGCCGCTGACGCCCGGCGAGCGGTTGCGTGCACCACAACGGCGGACGGTGGTGGCGGTGGCGGGCGAGTGGATCGGCGCTTCGATGCGTCGAGGCCGACTTCAGCAGGGTGGCGTGTACTGATGGCAGCCCGCAGCTACTGCCATGACGCGGGAGTGCGTTTTTGTGTATCCGGACCGTTGACCTCCGCAGTCAAGCGATGCTGCACATGACGGTTATCCGGGCCCCATTCTGCTGGCGGAAGCCGTGCTCAGCCCGCTGAAGCAGTCGCAGCGGATCGGCACTGCCGGTGTGATATTTGCGGCGCCCGGTGCGCTGTCACCGGTGGGCCGTGACTACGGCCGCGCAACGCCCGCATCCCCCCGTCGTGCGGGCCGTTGCCCCGGGGCGGGCAGGCGTTCCCCCGTCGCCTGCCCGCCCGTACGCCCAACTCCCGTGAGGGCCCGGGCACCTCGCGATGCCCTGGTGGCAGCGCGACAAGGCAAACGGGAAGACGGGTGATCACGCCGGGTCAGTGTGTTCGGCCCGGACCCGCTGGGCAACGTCGCGCAGCTTGATGTTGTGGTGCTGGGAGATGCGGCGCAGCACGTTGAAGGCGTCGTCTTCGCTCAGCCGGTGGCGTTCCATGAGGATGCCCATGGCCTCACCGATGGCGTGCCGGGTCTCCATTGCGTGCCCGAGCTGGTCGATGGTGCGGGCGTCGGCCAGAGCGACGGCGGCGTGTGAGGCCAGCAGCCAGCCGGCGGTCGCTATGTCCTCGCCGAAGGCGCCGGGGCGGCGTGCGTACAGATTCAGCGCCCCGAAGTCTGCGTCGTCGGTGTAGAGCAGCACGCCGGTCATGCTGCCCATGCCCAGCGTGCGAGCCGCCGCGGCGAAACGCTGCCAGGCCGGCTGCGGCTGGGTCATGTCCGCGATCCGGTATATGCGCTCACCGTCCTTGCGGCGGGCGAGGTCGAAGCAGGGACCTTCGCCCAGCTCGCCCTGGAGGCGGTCGGACTCCTCGACCATGTCCCCGCAGGCGGCCAGGGTCACGGCCCGGCCCTTGCGCACCGTCAGGATCCCGGCCGCATCACAGCCGTCGACCAGCTTCACCGCCGACGCCGCGATCGCATCCAGCGTCGCCTGGACCGAGTCCTGGGCCAGCAGATCCCGCGCGAGCAGAGCCATCTGCTCGGCGTACTCCCGCCACTCCACCGCCACCACCCGCCTCGATCATTGGTTCGGCCACAGTACCCGCCCGCATCGCCACAGCCCGCGTTCTCGCGTCACGGTGATCGGCGCTGCTCACCGCGCTGTCTGCCGCCGCGTCTGGGATGCCACCGGCGCGGCGGTGGACAAGCGGGCGGTGGCGGCGGCCATGCTGGCCGACGACGGGGTCGGGGACGTGGCCGGCCGCGCGGTGTGACCAGGACGGTGACACGGCCGTTTGACGCTTGCGTGACCATACGGTCCTCTCCGCGTTGGCCTGGGGCTACGCGTGCACCCGTCGTCTGAGGATCCTGTGTGCTTCCGGCTGCTATGGCCGGGACCCCGTCGAACGCCTGCCGAAGCCGCCGAGCCCCGCGGGGGTCGGCGGACAGCCGGGCGTACCAGCTGCACAGCGGCGGCTGCCGGCGCTTCGAACGCGCTCCAACTGGGGAATGAGCGAACAGGTCCGGCCCTGCCAGTGCGTAAGGGATGGGGACTGTCGGCGAGCGTCATTGATGACGATGTCGTCGGAGGCCGAGCCTGTGGCCCGAGGTCCATCGATGCGGGAATGAGGGTGTGGCCGATTCCGGGTGGACAGCGACAGGCGGAACCTGGCTCTGGCGCGTTTTCGCTAGCGGCTGTCGGCAGGTCGATATAGCGTTGGATCAGCAGTCGTGGTTCCGAAGTTCCGTTCGCCCGTGATCGCCATCACGGGCGTTCTTGCTGTTCAGCACCTCTCCGCGACCAGG
This sequence comes from Streptomyces sp. SLBN-8D4, assembly GCF_049739545.1. NCBI lineage: Bacteria > Bacillati > Actinomycetota > Actinomycetes > Kitasatosporales > Streptomycetaceae > Streptomyces > Streptomyces sp. SLBN-8D4. Next base: position 3,313,520 of record NZ_JBMGQC010000001.1, on the reverse strand, counting down.
GCGATCACCTCCCGGGCATGCAGGTCGCGTGCACGGTTTCCCTCGAAGGAGACAGTCATGGCCAAGGGCACAGTCAAGTGGTTCAACAGCGAGAAGGGCTTCGGCTTCATTGAGCAGGAGGGCGGCGGCCCCGACGTCTTCGCCCACTACTCCAACATCGCCAGCCAGGGTTTCCGCGAGCTGCAGGAGGGCCAGAAGGTCGAATTCGACGTGACTCAGGGCCAGAAGGGCCCGCAGGCGGAGAACATCCGCCCGGCCTGATCGCGCCCAATCCTGATGATGCCCGGCGTCCCGACCGCGGAACGCCGGGCATTCCTCAAGGTTCGCCCACAGGCTGTGGATGCCGCGCGGGATGCATGCAAGTAAGGGTGGTCTGCCCCGTCGAGCGGGCGTTGGGCGCTTGCGGCCTGCCGTCCGAAGCGAAGGAGTAGCGGTCGGGCCTAACAGCAACGACCCATCAAGGTTTCACCCGCGCTCAGCTGGCGGCATTGCAGCAAACCGGCGCCGACACAGGCCGCTCTGGTTGTCCTGGCACTGGTACACCGTCGTCCTGGACGCCCTGGAACGCCCCCACGCCACGGCCAGCGGCGCGCTCAGCTGACCCACCCCATCGATTACTCCTCCGGCGTCTGAGAGTGCCCCTTCACGACTGCCTCGACTTCTGCCGCCAGCTTCCTCCGCCGTGTGCCTGCGGCGGTCAGCTCTGGCGGTGGGCTGTCGGTGGTGTGAAGGTCCCCGGTTTCGCCAACCGCGGGTTTCGTGTTGTATGCCGTGCGGTGAGGGTGACTCCTCCGTTGGTCCTTCCGGGAGTCGATCGCCCGCCAACACGATCTGCGTCCGTCTTGGGCGACATCAGGGCTGCCGCCCCCACCAGTAGCCACATCGCAGATGGGGGCGCTCGTGAGGCCAACGAATGTCTGCCGGCGAGTCGCGATTCGCTCCGGCGAAGGGCTCCAGTGTGAACCGGAGCCCCTTCCATGCCCCGGTGTCTGCTGTCAGTCTTCTCGGCCGCGGCCGGTGAGCATGTCGCGTACGCGGTCGACCATGCCCGCACCCGGCGCGAGGAGCTTGTTGGCCGGCGGTGTGTCGGGGGCTGAGGGGTGGGGGCGGGTCGGGGCGGTTTTCTTGGCCGAGCGGACCTTTTCGCCCAGCTCCTCAAGGGCTTCGGGGGAGCATGCGTCGGCAAGAAGGGGGAACAGGCGTCCTTCTTCGTCGGCTACGTGCGTGGTCACCGAGGCTTTCAGCTGCGTCACGAGCGAGTCGAACCGGCCGTCGCCGGGCTCACAGCTTTCCAGTTCCTTGAGCATGCGCTCCACTTCACTGTGGTCGGTGATCTCCTTGTCGGCAAGGTCGTCGCCGCCGTCGACGTAGCGGCGCACCGCGGGGTAAAGGTATTCCTCTTCGGCGACCGAGTGGCGGATCAGCTCCATCGTGAGCTGGTCGGCGAGGCGGTGTCGGTTCTGATCGTCTGCGGGCAGCGCTTCGATCTGTGCGAAGAGCTCGTCGACTTCGCGGTGGTCGGTGGTCAGTTCACTGATGACGTTGCCGCCGTGTCCCATGGTTACTTTGTTCCTTTTCTCCGATTTTTCGGTGCTCTGTCAGACTGTGGCATGCGGAGCGCCTGCGCCCGTTCTAGTAGCCAGTGGGAGGTGGCGTATGCACCGCGGACTCTGTTCTGCTCGCGGAGCGAGATGAGGACAGTCGGGGTATGGCGGCCCACACGGCGCAGGTGGAGGCCCTGGCCGGCAAGCGGATATGGGGGGCGAGTCGCCATGGCCTGAGTACGAGCGCTCCGGTGATGGCGCTATCGAGTAGTGCAGGTTCACCGAAACGCCTGTCTGCCGCCTTCGTAGCGGACGATTTCGACGACGGGGGATCTAGTCAGGAAGCCCGGGCCGATGCGGACATGCTGGGGCGCGATACGGCCTGATTCCTGAGGTTGTCTACTACCTGCCGCATAGCGGAATGTGTACAGGGAAGCTACACCTTGGATTCCCTCTCAAAGGAAGGATGGGAGCCTGCGATGCTGTCACATTCGCTCGAGCAGGGTGTGCTCGTCATCACCGTGCACGACGACCCTGGCATCGGCGGGCGGGCCGCTCTCCTTGCGGAGATCAGCAGCCTTGTACACGCCCACAAACCGACACCCGTTGTCCTGGTTCTTGACGAGCCTGCCTCATCCGGTGCAGCGGTGAGCGCCGTCCTGCGCGCCCACCGGATGTGCAGCGTCCTCGGCGTGTTCATGTCCGTGGCCACCCACAGCTTCCCTGCACGGCGCCTGCTTGAGGTGAACGCCGATACAACCGGCATCCGCCTGGTCATCCATGCCGGCGCTGAGACGGCCGTCAGCACCGCCACCGCTTTCGCCGCAGTTGCATGATGCTGCTCGCGTAGTCGGCAGATTCGTCCTCTGCCTCCGCCTCTGCCTGTGCCGCTGAAGGCTGGCCTTCTTCCTGCGCCGGTTGGGGCTGGTCGCGCTGGCGGGCGCACCGGGGATCAGTGTGAGCCGGGTAAGGAGTTACGGACTCTCCCTACTGACCCCTCCGCACCCCCGCTCGCCGGCCGGTCCGGGGGGGGGGGGGGAGCCGGATCTCGCCGCTGGGGGTGGTGACGCGTTTGGCGGCCAAGTCGATGGTGAAGGCCGCGGTGGTGATTAGGGGCTGTTCGTCGGCGGGGGTGGCGCGGCGTAGGGCGGCGCGGATGCGGGCCAGGAGTTCGCCCATGCCGAAGGGTTTGGTGACGTAGTCGTCGGCGCCGGCGTCCAGGGAGTTGATCTTGGCGGTCTCGTCGTGGCGGGCGGACAGCACGATGATCGGGGCGGTGGACCAGCCGCGCAGGCTTTCCACGATGTTGATGCCGTCGAGGTCGGGCAGGCCGAGGTCGATGACGGCCAGGTCCGGTGCGGTGGTGGCGGCGGCCTGGAGGGCGGTGGGGGCGGCCGGTGCCGGGCTGGTCTGGTAGCCGCGGGCGCCCAGGGCGATGGTCAGGGCGCGTAGCAGGTGTGGGTCGTCGTCGACGATGAGGATGCGGGTCATGGTGCCACCGGAAGGGTGAGGGTCATGGTCAGGCCGCCGCCGGGAGTGTCGGTGGGGGTGAGGGTGCCGTTCATGGCTTCGGTGAAGCCGCGGGCGATGGCCAGGCCCAGGCCGAGCCCTGACCATGGGCGCGGTTTTCCTTGCGTCATGGCTGGTGCAGTCGGCCACCGGCGTTTCCGCGTACAACGAGCGGCAGCTGCGTCAGCTCCAGGCGCCGATCGGCTGGCCGCAGTACCTGGGCTCGGCCGACTTGTGGAACCGCACCTTGCAGAACTGGCAGTCCGAGCTGCTGGCGGTCGCCTCGATGGCCATTCTCTCGGTCTATCTGCGTCAGCGTGGCTCTCCGGAGTCCAAGCCGGTCGGCGCGGCTCACTCCGCCACAGGCGTCGAGGGCTGACCGACTTCCGGCATGGCTGGTCGGTCCCTGCCGCTGGGGGCGGCTTGCCGGGGGACATCCTTTCCACCGCGGCCAATCGCACATGGACCGAGGCCGGCCCCTACTCGGCGAGCAAAACAGGACTGCGTGCCCTCACCCACACGCTGTTCCAGGAAGCTCAGCGCGACTGCCTGGGCATCGGAGTGACCGGCATCATCGCAGGCGGCATGGAGACGCCTTTCATCATGGAACGCTTCCCCGACGCCGACACTTCCAAGCTTCAAAGCCCGGACGTGGTCGCCGACGCAGTCCTGTGCGCACTGTCCGTCGAGTCCGGCAGCGCGGTGCCGGAGATGGTGGTCATCCCCCGCAATGAGCCTTCCTGGCCGTGACTGGCGTCCCTCCTGCAACGAACCTGTGACTGCCCGCCGTTATCGCGCTGTCCAAGGAACTGCATCGGATGGGTGAGGTTCTGTACTCACCGGTGCGGCATTCCCGTCTCGCGATCCTCGCTCTTGTTGAATCCACCGGCAGGCGAGGACCCAAGGCGGCACGCGGCGGGCGATCCCGTCTTCAATACGGCTCAGCAATGGAGAGGTAACCATGGCAGACATCAGCCCGATTGACATGCAAAAAGCTCTCAAAGGTGCCAACTATCCGGCCAGCCGCGACGAGCTCGTGGCGCTGGCCAAGCAAAACGGTGCGGACAACGATCTCATCGAGAAGCTGTCCAATTCTGGAGCAGAGCAGTTTGATGGCCCCAACGACGTTCAGAAAGCCGTGTTCGACGAAGAGTAGCCGTGCGCGAAGCAGCCAGCGCCGCTGTCCTCTTGCCGCGCCGTTCAGCTGCGCGGGGCGGACCGTGGGCGATCAGGCATACCCCTTTCCGTGCACCGACTGCGTGAAGAGGAAGCACCGGCGTTACGGGCGCGCGATGCCGGGTACCGATAATGCGGTCGGCGCGGCGGTGCCGGCTGTGAATGAGGACGTGGGGCATGGACGCTTCGGTGGACCGCATCGCGCAGCCGTGGGGCGGTCGTACTCCGTATGGGCGGCACCAGGTGTGGCCCACGCGGGTGGACACTCGTCTCGAGGAGGGCGTCGCGCCGGGTGACGTGCAGCGATGGGTGCAGGCCGCGTCGATTCTGCACTCCGATGGCGACGCGATGGACATCGCGGTCGTGGACGGTCGGATGGTCGGCGTCCGGGGACGCGCGCAGGACCGGGTGAACCACGGCCGCCTCGGGCCGAAGGACCTGTTCGGCTGGCAGGCCAACGCCTCTCCCGACCGGCTGACCCGGCCGCTCGTCCGTGTGGAAGGCCGTCTGGTCGAGACCGACTGGGCGACCGCCATGGACCGGATCGTGTCCCGCTCCCGGACCCTTCTGCAGGAGAAGGGCCCCGGTTCGATCGGCTTCTACACCACCGGGCAGCTGTTCCTGGAGGAGTACTACACGCTGGCGGTGCTGGCCCGCGCCGGTATCGGCACGAGTCACCTGGACGGCAACACCAGGCTCTGCACCTCCACGGCCGCCGAGGCGCTCAAGGAGTCCTTCGGCTGCGACGGTCAGCCCGGAAGCTACGACGACGTCGATCACGCGGACGTCATCGCGTTGTACGGGCACAACCTGGCCGAGACGCAGCCGGTGCAGTGGATGCGCATCCTGGACCGGCTCGACGGCGCCGATCCGCCCCGCTTGGTCTGCGTGGACCCTCGGCCGACGCGGGTGGCGCGCCGGGCGACCGCGCACCTCGCCCCGCGCGGCGGCACCAACGTGGCGCTGCTCAACGCGCTGCTGCACGAGATCATCCGCACCGGCCGGGTCGATCACGCGTACGTCGAAGCGCACAGCGTCGGCTTCGAGGAGCTGGAAGCCCGGGTCAAGGAGTGCACCCCCGAGTGGGCGGCCGGCATCTGCGACGTCCCGGCCGCGCGCATCGGTGAGGCGGCGGAGATCATCGGCTCGGCCGACCGGCTGCTGTCAACGGTCCTGCAGGGCGTCTACCAGTCCCACCAGGCCACCGCGGCCGCCGTGCAGATCAACAATATCCACCTGATCCGCGGCATGCTCGGCCGGCCGGGAGCGGGCGTGCTGCAGATGAACGGTCAGCCCACCGCTCAGAACACCCGGGAGTGCGGTGCCAACGGTGACCTGCCGGGCTTCAGGAACTGGGAGAACGATGAGCACGTGGCGGACCTGGCGAAGGTCTGGAACGTCGAACCGAAGCAGATTCCGCACTACGCGCCGCCTACGCACGCGATGCAGATGTTCCGTTACGCCGAACAGGGCTCGATCCGCATGCTGTGGATCAGCGGCACCAACCCCGCCGTCTCCCTGCCCGAGCTTTCCCGCATCCGCTCGATCCTGTCCCAGGAGGGGTTGTTCGTCATCGTGCAGGACCTGTTCCTGACCGAGACGGCCCAGTTGGCCGACGTGGTGCTGCCCGCCGCGACCTGGGGTGAGAAGACGGGGACGTTCACGAACGCCGACCGCACCGTGCACCTGTCCGACAAGGCCGTCGACCCGCCGGGCGAGGCGAAGCCGGACCTGGACATCTTCCTCGACTACGCCAGGCTCATGGACTTCCGCGACAAGGACGGCGGTCCGCTGATCCACTGGCACGACCCGGAGTCGGCGTTCGAGGCGTGGAAACGGTGCAGCGCCGGCCGGCCGTGCGACTACACCGGCCTCACCTACGACAAACTGCGCGGCCCGAGCGGTATCCAGTGGCCGTGCAACGAGGACGCACCCGACGGCACGGAACGTCTCTACACCGACGGCATCAGCTGGGCGCACCCCGACCAGTGCGAGACGTACGGCAAGGACCTCGTCACCGGTGCGTCGGACAGTGTGGTGGAGTACCGCTCCCTGAATCCGGACGGCAAGGCGATGATCAAGGCCGCCGCCTATGTGCCGCCCCATGAGGAGCCGAGTGCTGAGTATCCGTTCCAGCTCACCACCGGTCGGACGATCTATCACTTCCACACCCGGACCAAGACCGGGCGTGCCCCGCAGTTGAACGCTGCCGCGCCCGACGTATGGGTGGAGGTTTCCGTCGCCGACGCGGACGAGCGGGATCTGAACGAGGGCGATCTGGTGGAGGTGTCCACGCCCCGCGGCGCGCTGCGGGGACGGGTCCGAGTCACCGACATCCGGCCGGGACTGCTGTTCGTGCCGTTCCACTACGGCTACTGGGACACCCCGGCCGGTCACGGCCCGGACGAGAAGACACCGGGGCGCGCCGCCAATGAGACGACCGTCACCGACTGGGATCCGGTCTCCAAGCAGCCGTTGTTCAAGACCGCCGCGGCGGCTCTCACCCTCGTGGAACGCGGTGACGGCCAGGCTGCCTCCGCGCCGACCACCACCGCGTCCGCGCCGTCACGGAGCGGCGGCGTTCCCGCGACGGCGGGAGGCCCTTCGGCGAGCGTGGCGCAGTCGGACGGCGCCACATGGCACGGGCGTGAGGAGAAAAGCCAGTGAACGGCATCACCCTGACCCTGCGCGTGCTGCACCGCAGCGAGAAACATCTCGCCAGGGACCTGGTCACGGTGGCGGAACGTCATCGCATCGAGCACGAGATCCACCACGTCGCCACCGACCTGGCCGTCTGGTCCCGTGAACACGTCCAGCGACTGGCCGACACCGGTCAGCACTACGGGGTGAAGCTCGGTGAGCCGCCCGATTCGTCCGACTCGGGCGTCCTGGCGACACTCAGGGAGAAGGCGGCGGAGGCCATGGGCCACCGGCCGGAGCCCGGTCTGCTCCTGCTGCGCGACCTGCGGGAGCTGCATCTGGGAGCGACCGAGAACTCGCTGTACTGGGAGATGCTCGCCCAGGCGGCCCAGGCCAGCAAAGACGAGCGGCTCCTGGCGCTCGCCTCGTCCTGTCACCCGCAGACCCTGCGGCAGATGCGCTGGTCCAACACCATGATCAAGAACATCTCCCCGCAGATCCTGACCAGCCTCTAGCCGGCAACCGGCGGCAGACGCAGGGCCAGGAGCGCGACGTCGTCACTGCTCTCCTGGCCAAGTCCGGACAGTAATTCGTCACACAGGACGTCCAGGGGTTCGCGGGCGAGTGCGGCGGCGTGCTGGCGCAGCCGGGTCAGGCCGTGGTCGAGGGATTCGCCGCGGCGTTCGATCAGGCCGTCGGTGTAGAGAAGGAGTGTGCCGCGGGCCGGCAGTGGTTCGGCGGCGTGAGGGCGGGGGAGGCCGGGGTCGACGCCGAGGAGGGGACCGTGACCGTCTTGTAGATACCGCGTGTCGCCTTCGTAGGTGATCAGCAAGGGAGGCGGGTGGCCGGCGTTGGCGTACTCCAGCGTCCAGGGGCCCGCTTCCGGCCCGGTCAGCAGCGCGTAGATGCAGCTGGCGGTGGCCCCGCCGTAGAGGCTGAGGTAGGCGCGACCAGGATGCCAACGCGGCGGCCAACGAGTCCCTGCAGCGGGAGCCGGAGCACCAGAGCCGCCGCCCGCGCACGGAACGGGGCCGGGGCCCGAAGGGCGAACGCCCGGGGAATACGGACTGACCAGCTGTCCACGGACGGGGCGGGGACACCGAGCGCGGCCCCGCCCCGTTCCGTGCGCCCTTCTCCCGCGGGCCTCAGCCCACGTACCGGCGGGCGGCCGAACGCTGCTGCGCCTCTTCCAGGACCCGCATCCGCGCCTCGACCTCCGGCGGTAGCACCCGGCGCTCGCGCAGCACCCACGGCCACGCGGCCGCGGCCTTTGCGAAGGCCCGCAGGGACACGGTGTCGCGGGGGACCGTGCGGGCCAGGTGCAGGGTGCGGCGCAGTGCGGGTCCGGCCGGGCGGCGCAGCCAGGTGAACCAGAGGGTGTTGCGGATGCCGTGTGCCCGGCGCAGCGTCGCGTCCCGTGCCCTGGAAGGCTGGTGGTGGATCGTGAGGTGGTCCGCGTAGGTGAGCCACCAGCCGTCCGCCGCCAGGTCGACGGCGAGCAGTTCCTCTTCGCCGCCCAGCCACAGCCGGGGGTGGAAGCCGCCCGCGGTGCGGAAGGCGTCGGTGCGCAGGACGGTCGCGGCGGCCAGGAAGGAGCCCAGCGCGGGGCCGGGCAGCCAATCGGGCCCGGGCACGGGTGAGTTGCGCAGTTCTTCGGTGATGGGGTCTTCGGCGCCTCCCGGTTCGACCAGGATGCGGGCCGTGACGGTGGCGAGTGCCGGGTACCGGTCGAGGAGATCGGCGGCGCCGGACAGCGAGCCGGGCGCCCACCAGGAGTCGTCGTCGCAGAACGCCACGTAGGGCGTGCGGACCTCGCGGACGGCGAGGTTGCGGCCGACGGCGCCGAGGTTGCGGCCGGGGCACAGCAGCTGTACCTGCGGGTGGAGTCGGGAGACCGCGTCGGCGGTGCCGTCTGTGCAGGCGTTGTCGACGACGATCACCTGCGGCTGTTCGGGGAGTTCGGTCAGGTGGTCGAGGGTGCGCAGGAGTTCGGGACGGCGGTTGTGGGTGATCACGACGACGGTGGTGCGGAGGTCGGTCACGGCTGTGCTCCGTCCAGCATGCGGGCGGCCCGTTCCAGGTAGACCGGCAGGGGGCGGCGGGCGCGCAGGGCGGCCGGCAGGCGCGTGAGGGTCTGGCGCATGGCCTGCCGGGCGGTGGGGTCGCGACGGGCGTCGGTGGCCAGGTGGCGGGTGCGGGCGAGGGCGTGGGGCAGGGGGCGGCGCAGCCAGGCGGTGAGGAGTTCGTTGCGGAGCTGGACGGCCGGGCGGTCGCCTCGGGGCGCCGGGTCCGGGTGGTGGTGGGCGATGACGTCGGGGCAGTGGGTGACGCCCCAGCCGCGGGCGGCGAGGTCGTAGGCGAGGAGGGTCTCCTCGCCGCCGAAGAACAGCAGGGGGTGGAAGCCGCCGGCGTCGAGGTACGCGTCACGGCGGACGACGGAGGCGCAGGCGAGGAAGCCGAGGACCTGGGTGCCGGGCAGATCCCGGGCCGTGCCGAGGGGGGAGGTGGCGAGGACGTCGTTGAGGGGGTCGGGTTCCTCGGCGGGGCCGACCAGAGTGGCGGCGGAGATCAGGCCGAGGCGTGGATGGGCGTCCATCAGCTTGGCCGCGTGTTCGAGGGCGCCGGGTGCCCACCAGGAGTCGTCGTCGCTGAACGCCACGTACGGGGTACGGAGGGCGCGTACGCCGTGAGTGCGGGCGAGCGCCCCCCGGTTGGACGGCAGGGACAGCAGGCGGACGTTGGGGAAGTCGCGGGCGAGCCGGGCGCGGGTGTCGTCGGTGGAGGCGTTGTCGACGACGAGGATTTCCGGCTGCTCGGGCAGGCCGAGGAGCCGGTCCAGGGTGCGGGCCAGGCTCGCCGACCGGTTGCGGGTGGCGATGACGATGCCTACGGGCGCTTGGTTCATGGCGTGCCGGGGAGTTCGTCGAGCTGGTCGAGGGCGTGCAGTACGTCGTCGGCGGCGATGCGCAGGAGTGCCGGGTCGGTGCGGCGGCCGTGCGGGTCGCCCTCCGCGCCGGGGTGCCACAGCACGCGGTGCCGGGGGTCGGCCGGCGGGCCCCAGCGGCTCGGCGCGACCGGACCGAACAGGGTGACTGTGGGGGTGGCGTGGGCTACGGCGAGGTGGGCGATGCCGGTGTCGCCGCTGAGGACCGCGCGGGCGCCCGCGACCAGCGCGGAGAGCCGCTCGAAGGGCAGGCCGCCGCCGAAGGTGTCGGTGTCGGGCAGCCGCGCCTGCTTGGCGAGGCGGGCCACGAGGTCGTCCTCGCCCGCTCCTCCGGTGACCACGACCCGGTGGCCGCGTTCGCGCAGGGCGGTGGCGACGGAGGCGTAGCGGTCGACGGGCCAGCAGCGGGAAGGGGCACCGGCGCCCGGGTGCAGGACGACGGCCCCTGGCGCGGGGGAGGCGCCCTGGGGGCAGGGCAGCCGTAGGTCGGCCGGGTCGGCCGGGACGCCGTAGAACTCCAGGAAACGGCACCAGCGGTCCCGCTCGTGTTCCTCCGCCCACCAGCGCGGGCCGTCGATCTCCGGGGTGTCCGGGTGGGCGAAGGCGAACAGTCGGCGCGGGTGCAGCGTCTGGAGCAGGCGGTGGCTGGGCGGGCCGTTGCCGTGCAGGTCGACGGCGATGTCGGGTGGCGGGCCGGCCCAGTCGAGGGTGCGTGGTACGGCCCGGCCGGGGGCTGAGGCGGGCAGCAGCCGGTCGACGGCTCCCGTCGCCGCCGCCACCGGCTCGAATTCGGCGGGGGCGGCCAGCACCAGTTCGTGGCCGGGGAAGGCCCGTCGCAGAGCGCGCAGGGCCGGGACCCCGGCCAGGAGGTCGCCGAGGCCGAGAGCGCGCAGGACGAGCAGGCGGGGGCGCGTCACCGGGCACCCTCCGCCGCCCGGCCCAGAAGCGTGGTCGAGGACCGCCCGGCGAGGTACGGCAGCAGCACGGCCTGCCCGCCCCACTCCTGCAGAAGCGCCGCCTCGGGCAGGTCGGCGCCGGTGTAGTCGCCGCCCTTCACCCAGACGTCGGGCCGCAGCTCGGCGAGCAGCTGTTCCGGGGTGTCCTCGTCGAACACGGCCACCGCGTCGACGCAGGCGAGGGCGCGCAGCACCCGGATCCGGTCGGCGAGCGGGTTCACCGGTCGGCCCGCTCCCTTGCGGCGCCGCACCGACGCGTCGGAGTTGAGGCACACGACGAGGCAGTCACCGATCCGCCGGGCGGCCTGCAGCAGGCCGACGTGTCCGGCGTGCAGCAGGTCGAAGCAGCCGCCGGCGGCGACGACGGTACCGCCGGCGGCTCGCGCCCGGGCGATCACGGTGTGCGGGTCCGGCGCCGCGTCGGTGTCCGTGCTCTCCTCGCCGGACGGCAGGGCGTCCGCCTCGGGGGAGGTCCCGTCGGCCAGGGCGCCCGCGCCGCCCGCGGCGACGAACTCGGTCGCGGCGGCGACGGCGCCTTCCACCGCCTCGCCGACGAGCGTCCCGTCGGCCAGCAGTCCGGCCGCCGTGGCGGCGAACCGGTCGCCGGCACCGCAGGTGTCTCCGTGGTGGACGGCGGGCGCCGGGACGAGGAGGGGGTGGTCGCCGTAGGACAGCAGGGCGCCGCGCGCGCCCATGGTCACCGCGACGGAGGTGGCCCGCCAGTGTCGTACGAGCGTGGCCGCCTCGCGGGCGGCGACGCGCAGGTCACTGCCGCCCGGCGCCCCGGTGGCGTCCTGGTCCTCGGCGGTCGCCGCCAACGCGTGCGCCTCCGACCGGGCCGGAGTCACCAGCCGTGTCCCCGGCACGGGCGGTCCGCCACGCGGGTGCGGGTCCCAGACCACCGGCGGGCGTTCGGCCAGTACGTCGCGCAGGGCGTCGGCCGCGCCCCGGCCGTAGTCGGAGACCAGGACGGCCGGGGCCTCGCGGACCGCCTCGCGGGCCTCGTCGGTGGCCTCGCGGACGCGGCCGTCACCGCGGTCGAGGCGCACGACCGGGCGGCCCTGCGCCAGGACCCGGGTCTTCTCCGGCAGTGCCCCGGTCAGCGGCAGGCCGATCACCTTCACCCGGCCGTCGAGCATCCTTCGCAGTTCCTCGCTCGCCGCGTCGTCGCCCACGCCGGTGACCAGGGTGACGTCCCGGCCGTCGCGGGCGGCGAGGCAGGCCGCGAGGGCGGCGCCGCCGGGCCGCGTCCGCCGCGTGCGCTCCGCGACGACCGGTACGGGCGCGTCGGGGGCGAGCCGGTCGGCGCTGCCGGTCAGGTCGCGGTCGAGCAGGGCGTCGCCGACCACCACGAGCGGGGCCTTGCCGGAGCCGGGCATGGTCACCTCCCGCTCCTCTCCACGGCCGCGTCGAACGCCTCGCACACCATGTGCACGGCCACCAGGTGGAGTTCCTGGACTGTCGCGGTGGAGGAGCCCGGCACGCACAGCGCCTCGTCGCTGCCGGCCAACAGGGGGTTGGGGGCCGGGCCGGTCAGTGCCCACACGGTCAGGCCCGCCGCGCGGCCGGCGTCGGCGGCCGACAGCAGATTGGCGCTGGCGCCGGAGGTGGACAGCAGCATCAGGATGTCGCCGGGGCGGCCGTGGGCGTGGACCTGGCGGGCGAACACCTCGTCCACGCCGTAGTCGTTGGCGATGGCGGTGGTGGAGGAGGTGTCGGCGTGCAGGGCGAGCGCGGAGAACGGCGGGCGGTCGTCGCGGTAGCGGCCGACGAGTTCGGCGGTCAGATGCTGGGCCTGGGCGGCGCTGCCGCCGTTGCCGGCGGCGAGCAGCCGTCCTCCGCCGCTGAGGACGGCTGCCAGCCGCTCGCCCCACCGCTCCGTCAGATGGGCCCGTTCACGGAACCGGATCAGGGCGTCGAGCAGTTCGTCGCAGTGCGCGGTGACGGACGATTCGGCGTGGGTGCTCATCAGGCGACCTCCGTACGCAGTTCACGGCCCCGGGCGGTCTGCCGGTAGACCTGTTCCACTCCGTCCGCGACGCGCCGCCAGGTGTAGCGCGCCAGCACATGCTCGCGGCCTGCCGCGCCGAAGCGGTCACGGCTGCGCGCGTGTCCGAGCAGGTCGCGTACGGCGTCGGCGATCGCCGGGGCGTCGCCCGGCACGAGCCGTCCGGTGCGGCCGTCGGCGACGGTGTCCCGGTGGCCGCCGACTGCGGTGGCGACGACGGGTGTCCCGCAGGCCATGGCCTCCAGCGGGACGATACCGAAGGGCTCGTACACGGGAGTGCACAGGACCAGGTCCGCGTCGGCCATGAGGCCCGGCATCCGGCGCGGGTCGACGGCACCGAGCAGGCGCACCCGGTCGGCGACGCCCTGCTCCTCGGCCACTTTCAGCAGCCGTTGGGGCTCGGGTTCGGTGGCCAGCCGGTCCGAGGGCGGGCCTCCGGCGATGAGGAGTTCGGTGTCCGGGATCCGGGTGAGGGCGCGGATCGCCTGGTCGTACCCCTTGCGGGGGACCAGCCGGCCGCAGGTGAGCAGCCGGTTCCGTTGTTCACGCGCGGGCGCGTCGGCGGTGTCGGCCCCGGGGTGGAAGAGGTCGGCGTCCACGCCGCACGGAACCACGGACACCCGGCCGGGGGACACCCCCATCGCGGCGAGCTCCTGAACCTCGTCGGAGCAGGTGGCCAGGATCCGCTCGCAGGTGCGGGCGATCTGGCGTTCGGTGCCGATGCGTTCGACAGGACTGGTGTCCTCCCGCCCCTGGTGGCGTCGCTTGACGGTGCCCAGGGCGTGGAACGTCTGGATGACCGGGATGCCGTGCGGGTGGGCGGCGATCTGGGAGGCCATGCCGGACATCCAGAAGTGGGCGTGCACCACGTCGGGCCGCTCCCGGCGCCAGGCCCGGGACAGGTGGACGGCGAAGGCGGGCATGTGCTCGAACAGGGCGTCCTTGGGAATCACCTCGGGCGGTCCGGCCGGCACGTGCTCGACGACGGCGCCGCCGGGCAGCGGGACCCGGTCGGGCAGGTCGGTCGCGTCGCGCCGGGTGTAGACGGTGACGTCGTGGCCGCGACGCGCCAACTCCTCCGAGAGGCGGGCGACGTACACGTTCTGGCCGCCGGCGTCGACACCGCCGAGCGCGGCGAGCGGGCTCGCGTGTTCGGACACCATGGCGATCCTCATCGGGTCACCTCCTTCAGCAGCCGCTCCCAGTCGTCCAGGAAGCGGGACAGTCCGTAGCGGGCGAGCGCCGCCGCGCGTGCCTGCTCGCCGGCCGTGCGTGCGTGCAGCGGGTCGGCGACGAAGTCGCGGACGGCATCGGTCAGTACGTCGATGCGGTTGGAGACCACTCCGGCGCCCGGGGGGACCGCCTCGGTGACCTCGGTGGTGGCGAGGGCGACCACGGGCATGCCGAGGTGCATGGCCTCCAGCAGGGACAGGCCAAGAGAGGTCCAGCGGACCGGATGGAGGTAGAGGCGGCGCCTGGCCATCGCCAAGTGCAGCTCGCCTTGGACGAGTTCATGTGAACGGCAGCGCTCGGGCGGGAGACCGAGGTGGCCGGCGAGGCCGTCGGTCTTCATGCCGAAGACGTCCAGCGGGGCGGCCTCGGCGAACGTGGGCAGCAGATCGGTGCCGGTCGTACGACCGCGTCGGATCGGCTCGTTGACGGCGACGGCCGCGTGCGGGATCTCCCCGGTCCACAGGGGACCGGGGTCGATGATGCCGTGTTCGATGACGGTGGTCTCGCTGCTCCCCGCGTCCCACATCAGGCGGTTGAAGTGGGTGACGTGGACCAGCGGCACGCCGGGCAGGTCAGCGGCCGGGTGTGGGGTGTCCGGTACTCCGGGGGAGCCGTGCGGGGCGTTGTGCTCCAGGTACACCATGGGCGGGCGGCGGCCGAGCCACCGCTCCACGAGAGCGTATTCGTGCGGGCGTTGCAGGATCGCCACGTCGATGCCCGCGTCACGCAGCCGCTCCGGCGGCAGTTCGATCACGTTGTCCGGCCAGTCGAAGGTGCGGGCGCGGCCGAGGCCGTCGGGTCCGCGGTCCGGGGTGACGGGGACGACGTAGGTGTGCGGGCCCTGCACGAAGGCCGTGGTCCACGACCCGTGCACGTGCCAGATCAGGATCCTCATTCCGCGACCATCACCTTCTCGACGGCGGCCACCACGTCCTGCCCGGTCACCGACTCCAGGCACGGATGGCCGGGCACCGGGCACTGCCGGGCGCGGCTGTCCGCGCAGGGCGCGTCCTGGTCGCCGAGCAGCAGGTAAGGGACGCCATAGGGGCGCCAGCGTTCGGCCGGGACGACCGGGGCGAACAGGGAGACGACGGGGGTGCCGACTGCGACGGCGAGGTGGGCGGGCCCGGTGTTGCCGGTGACGACGGCCCGTGCCCCGGCGAGCACGCCGGCCAGTTCCTCGGCGTCCGTGTGGCCGCCGAGGTCAAGACCGTGCTCACCGGCGACGTACGCGGTCAGCTCGCGCTCCCCCGGGCCGCCGGTCACCACCACCCGCTGTCCGGCCGCCGTCAGTTCCCGCACCGCCTCGGCGCACCGCTCCCGGCTCCAGGCCCGGGCGGGGACGCTGGCCCCGGGGTGCAGGACGACGTAGGGCTCGGGGCCGGTCAGCCGAATGGTGTGGGGCGGGGGCAGCACCCGCAGCCGGCCGTCGTCGACGCGGGGGAAGCCCGCGGCCTCGGCGAGGTCGAGCGCCGCCTCCGCCTCATGGGCGTGCGGGGCGCGCTGGTGGCGCACGTCGAGCAGTGAACCGGGGTAGTCCACGCTGTCGGCGGCGATGTGGCCGACACCGGCCAGGCGCAGCAACAGGGCGGCGGGCAGGGGGGACTGGTGGAAGGAGGTCAGGATCAGGGCCGCGTCGGCGTCGATCGTGTCGACGAGCAACTCGACCTCTCCGCGGCCGACGGGCGGGGGCGTGAAGCCCACCCAGGGGGCGTCCCAGACGAGGATGTCGTCGACGCCCGGCAACATACGGGCGGCGGGGGCGCCGAGCCGACCGCACAAAACGGTGACGTGGTCGGCCCGAGCGGCGACAGCACGGATCGCGGGCCCGGCGAGCAGTACGTCGCCGAAGCTGTCCAGGCGGGCGACAAGGGCTTTCATCGGACGCTCCCGGTGGTGCCGTGAGCGGCTTCGACGGGTCGCTCCCCGGTGCGGACGCGGCCGAGCGGCAGCCGTCCGGACAGCACCGCGCGTACGGCGGTCGACAGATCCCGTGCCACGTGTTCAGCAGCCGCGATCTCCTCCGGCCGGGTCTGCGGGGTGGGTACGAGGACGCCGAGGGCGCCGGCCCGGCGTGCGGCCTCGACGTCGGCGCCGATGTCACCGATCACGGCGATACGCTCCGGCGGGGTGCGCAGCCGGTCGGCGGCCAGAAGGATCATGCCGGGCCGGGGCTTGCGGCAGTGGCAGCCGTCCTCGGGGCCATGGGGGCAGACGGCCCACACGTCGAAGGGGCCGAGCAGCTCGTCGATCCGCTCGTTGACACGGCGGACGTCGGCGGTGGACAGCAGCCCGCGTGCGATGCCGGACTGGTTGGTGACCACGCCGGTGCCGATGCCGCGGGCGCGCAGCAGGCCGAGCGCCTCGCGGGCTCCGTCGACCGGACGAACCTGGTCGGGGTGGCCGTTGTAGGGGACGTCGTGGACGAGGGTGCCGTCGCGGTCGAACAGGATGAGGTCGATCCCTTTCACGGTGCCACCTCCAGCCAGGGGGCGGCGTGGCGGTGGCGCCACAGGCCGCTGAGCCAATGCCAGGTGGCGGCGGGCGGGATGAGCACGCTGGTGGCCAACATGGTGTTCACCTCGTACCGGGTGCGCGGGCCTGGCGCGATGCGCGCCCAGGCGAACTCGCCGGTACCGGCTGCCCAGCCGAGGGCGGCCACCGCGGCGGCCCGGCGGTGCCCGGTCAGGGCGAGCGCGCAGGAGGCCAGGCCGGCCGCGGTGATCGCGAGATGGTTGCGCAGCCGGCCGCGCGGCGCCATGGCCCGGTGCCACCAGTCGGGCCCGTGCAGGCGCCGCATCAGGGCGTCGTCGGCGTTGCCCCGCTGGGCGCGCAGCGACACCCAGCGGTCGGCCGACCGCACCGGATGCCGGGTGGTGCGCCGCCCCTGCCCGATGCGCCATCCGGCGTCCAGCACCCGCAGGGCGAGGTCGGCGTCCTCGCGAAACGCCCGCCGGAACCGCTCGTCGAAGCCGCCGACCTCCTTCAGCGCGTCGGCGCGAAAGGCCATGTCGGCGGTGATCCAGCGCGCCTGCGCCAGCCCGGCGGTGCCGCGCTCCCAGTCGGTGGGCCGGCGTTCCCCCGGCAGCGGTACGGCGATGACGCCCTGCACGCCACCGGTCTCGGGGCCGGCCTCCGCCAGGTCCTGGGAGAGCTGGTCGCACCAGTGCGGGCCGACCTGCACGTCGTCGTCGAGGAAGGCGACCCAGGGCGCGGTGACCGCGCGCGCCCCGCTGTTGCGGGCGGCGGCGGGCCCGCGCCCTCCGCTGTGGATCACCAGGGTGCGTTCACGCAGCTCGCCGAGGACGCTCAGCGGGTGCTCCAGCGCCGCGGAGTCCGGCTCGGACCCGGGCCGGTCGTCGACGAGGACGAGCTGCTCCGGCTTCGGACCGGACGCGGCGGCCAGCGCGGCGAGACAGTCGGCGAGCGTGTCGCGCACCAGCGTGGGGATGACGACGGCGTACGCGGTCATACGTCAGGCCCTCCCGAACATCACGCCCCGGCGCACCGCGAAAGGACCGATCGCGAGCAGGTCCACGGGAGCGGAGCCGAAGCACTCCAGCGCGTCGCGCGGATCGTCGACCATGGGCCGCCCGGCGGTGTTGAGGCTGGTGTTGACCACCACGGGCACCCCGGTGCGCTGCTCGAACGCGGTCAGCATGCGCGCCACGAGCGGCTCCTGGCGGGCGTCGACGGTCTGGATACGGGCGGTACCGTCGACGTGCACGACGGCCGGAACACGGTCGCGCCACTCGCGTGCGACATCGTGCACGAACAGCATGTACGGGCTGGGCAGCGGTCCGCCGGAGAACAGCTCGTGGGCGCGTTCGGCGAGCACCATGGGCGCGACCGGCCGGAACTCCTCGCGGCCCTTGACCCGGTTCAGCCGCTCCAGGTTCTCCGCGCGGCCGGGGTGGGCCATCAGCGATCGGTGGCCGAGGGCGCGCGGCCCGTACTCGCTCCGTCCCTGGAACCAGGCGACGACGCCGTCCCGGGCGAGCTCCTCGGCGACGGCCTCGGCGATGTCGGCGGGCTCCTCGTAGGGGACGCCGGCCTCCTGGAGCCAGGCGCGGATCTCCTGGTCGCTCCAGCCGCGGCCGAGGTCGGCGCCGGACATGGGCTGCGGGTTCTCCGCCAGGTGCAGGGCACCGCCGAGCGCGGTCCCGGCGTCACCGGCGGCGGGCTGGACCCACACGTTCCGGTACGGCCCACGGGCGGCGATCTTGGAGTTGGCGACGCAGTTGAGGGCGACGCCGCCGGCCAGGGCGAGGCTTTCGCCGCCGGCCTCGCGGTGCAGCCAGTGCACGAGTTCGAGCAGGACCTCTTCGAGGACGGCCTGGGTGCTGGCGGCCAGGTCGGCATGGTCCTGGGCCCACGGCTCGTTCTTGCCGCGGGGAGGGGCGAGGGCGGCCCAGTCGACGCCGTGGGCGCGAAAACCGCCGTCGCCGGTGGCGTGCACGTACTGCCGCAGCTGGGGAAGGAAGCGGGGCTTGCCGTAGGAGGCGAGCGCCATCACCTTGTACTCGTCGCTGCTGCGCAGGAAGCCCAGGTGCTGGGTCAGGTCCTCGTAGACCAGGCCGAGCGAGTGGGGCAACGGCTGCGTGAAGAGCGTGTCCAGCTTGCCGTCGTCGTAGCGGCCGGCCAGGTGGGAGGCGCTCTCACCGCGGCCGTCCAGGACGAGAACGGCGCTGTCGGGGTGCGGGGCGGCGCGTCCGGCGGAGGCGGCGTGCGCGACGTGGTGCGGGACGAAGACGACGCGCTCGGGGTCCAGGCCGGGAAGTGCCTCGGCGAGGAACTCGGGGGCGCGGCGGGCGTAGTCCTGGCGCAGCGGGTCCCAGGGGTCGTCCAGGCCCATGCCGGCGGCGGGCCGGGCGAGCTTGGGGTCGTAGGAGTAGGTGACCGCGTCCAGCTCCTCGGGCCGGATGCCGGCGTGCTCCAGGCACCAGCGGGCGGACAGCTCGGGCAGCTCCCAGGCGGAGAACGGCAGGGGCCGTTTGCCGTGCTTGCGGCGGCTGAAACGCTCCTCCTCGGCCGCCGCGACCGTGCGGCCGTCGATGACCAGGGCGGCGGCGGGATCGTGGAACAGGGCGTTGATTCCAAGAATGCGCATGAGTGCTCCGTCCCGGGCGGCGTACGACGTCACTCTGGTCTCAGCGAGTGCCGCGCCGCAGTTGTCTCAAACATGTGGAGACAGCTCATGCGGTGGCATGGCCGTCGCATCACATGAGTGCTCACCTGTCACGCAGCGTGTCGCGGCCTCAAGGCTGCGTTCAAGCATCAAGCGCTACCGGGCGGTGTGCGGAGTCGGTGTGATGGCTGCTGTGACCGTCATGCAGCTCAGGCACGCCTTCAGGCGGCCACGGTCCGCGAGAACCAGCCGATCGTCCGCTTCAGGCCCTCGGTCCAGTCCACGCGGGGCTGCCATCCGAGCCGTTCCTGAGCCAGCCGTGTGTCGGGGCGGCGTCGGCCGGGGTCGTCTACCGGGCGTTCGACGAACCGGATGCGGGAGGAGGAGCCGGTGACCTCGACGATGCGGCGGGCGAGGTCGAGCATGGTGATCTCCTCGCCGCCGCCGATGTTGACCGGCCCGGGTTCACCGGAGGCCGCCAGGGCCAGGACGCCGCCCACGGTGTCGTCGACGTAGCACAGCGAGCGGGTCTGGCTGCCGTCACCGGCGACGGTCAGCGGCATGCCGTCAAGGGCCTGCGAGATGAACGCGGGGACGGCTCGGCCGTCACCGATGCGCATGCGAGGGCCGTAGGTGTTGAAGATGCGGACGATGGCGGTGTCGGTGCCGTTCACCTGCCGGTGGGCGGTGACCAGGGCCTCGGCGAAGCGCTTGGACTCGTCGTAGACGCTGCGCGGGCCTGTCGGGTTGACGTTGCCCCAGTACGTTTCCCGCTGCGGGTGCTCCAGCGGGTCGCCGTACACCTCGGATGTGGAGGCGAGGACGAAGCGAGCGCCGTCGGCATGGGCCCGCTCCAGCGCGTGGCGGGTGCCCGTGCTGCCGACTTCCAGCGTCTCCAGCGGCAGTCGCAGATAGTCGGCGGGCGAGGCCGGGCACGCGAAGTGCAGCACCAGGTCGAAGCGGCCGGGCAGTTCCTGCCAGGCCGCGGGGTCGGTGGCGTCTCCGCGTACGAAGCGGAAGCCGTCCCGCTGCTGGAGTCCGGCCACGTTGCTCCGGGAGCCGGTGGCCAGGTTGTCGAGGCACACGACGTCAGACCCGGTGTCGAGCAGCCGACCGCACAGATGGGATCCCACGAATCCGGCGCCGCCGGTCACCAAGGCCCGGCGCCAGGTCTGTCCGCTCATGGGACTCTCCTCGCTCTTCGGTTCACTTGCGTGTTCGCTTGAGTAACCCAACCCGACGGTTGCATGCGTGGAGCCACGGGTGCCCCTCGCCGCCGTTCGGGCACCCGCCTGAAGTCCGACGGGGACGAACGAACGAGGAGGAAACGCGCAACTGCCATTCCTGGGATCGCTCTCCGGCCGGCCCGGTCCCTGGGCCACCGTCTACTTCGACCCCGGCGAGAACAACGAGTCGTGTGCCAAGCGGCGCGAGCTGTCCGTACGGGACGCCTGCCGGACGCTGGAGGAGCAGCAGGGGGCCTGACGCGGAGACCACGGGAGCGCTACACGACGTCCTGATCGAGCATGAGCCTTGCCGAGGACCTGGCGCCGGATGGTCTTCGCCACCGATGGCGAAGTGGTGCTCAGTCATTGATGGAGCGAGGCAGCAACCCGGTCAGTCCACGCAAGGACGATGAGATGAAGCACGGGGGAGGGCCTCCTGCGGTCCGGCCCGGCCGCGCACCGGAGGAGGGAAACGTCCCCGAGCCGCCTGCGGGCGACGACATATGCGCGGATCCGAGTGGACCCCTGCCCCTGCCCGGCGAGGCGCGTGACCGGGCCCGGGCGGCGACGGAAGCGGACTCCCTACGACGAGAGTTGGCGTGCTACCTGGACCGCGGCCTTCCCGCCCGGCCGGCGGACGGTACTGGACGTCCTGACGGCGTACCACATGCCCGACCCCGTGCTGGAGGCGGCGCGGAGCCTGCCGGACAGTGGCTCCTACCTGAACCTGATCCAGATCGTCGACGCGCTCGGCACCGGGCAGCGGACAGGTTTGAGATGCCGGGTGTCACGCCCCGAGTTTCGCCACCATGGTGTTCAAAGTGGCGGCGAGGGCGTCGAGTTCCCCTTCCGAATGGGAATCCGGCGTCGCCTGGCGGGTGAGTTCCTCCCCGGAGGTGACCTCGAGGGCGCCGGCGTAGCGGTCGGACCCGAGGTCGTCGGCGGGCACCACCTGGGCCCGGCCCTCCAGAACGACGAGGGTGGGCCCGTCGTCACGCGCTTCGAGCAACTCCCGCACATGCCGCCGCGTGACCGGCCCGGGCCCTTCGCCACCCTGTGCGGTCTTCTCGACTCCGGCAAGAGAATCGCCTTGTGCCGTTCCGCCCTGTGACGGGTAGCCCTCCGCAGCACTCACCGTGCCCGGCAGGACCCGCTCCCGTGCCTGGCTCTCCCCACCGGAATGAGCCCCCGGCTCCTCGTCGCTGCGCGCCCGGGCGTGCCTGTCCGGCTCTTCCGCGGAAGGCGTCTGCTCGTTCATCGGTGCATCTCCCACATTCGTCCGAAGGCAGTGACTGCGTCACCCCGCTGATCCGCTCCACGAGTACCCGGACCACACGGCCCCACCCGTCGTCGGGTTTCGGGGGCCCGGCTTCCCTCGGAATCCGGGATACGGGGTTGGGAGAAAGGAGGAGCACGCGCCGACTGAGCACTGGACGGCAGGCCGTGCACCGGATGAGTCGGGACTTCCCTCGCGGCAGCAGTGACCAAGGAGGTTGGAGTGCGTCTTCACTACAGCCGTCCCACTGACCCCGGGTACCGCCGGCTGCGCCAGGGCCGCGGTTTCCGTTACCTCGACGCCCGGGGCGAGCCGCTGCGCGATCCCGACGAGCTGGCCCGGATCCGGGAGCTGGTCATACCGCCGGCCTGGCGGGACGTGTGGATCTGCACCCGGCGCAACGAGCATCTGCAGGCCGTCGGTACCGACGACGCCGGACGCCGCCCGTACCTGTACCACCCGCAGTTCCGTGCCGAGCGGGAGCAGGCCAAGCACGAGCACGTGCTGATGTCGCCGAGGCCCTGCCCGCGGTACGGGAGGCCGTCGAGGAGCATCTGCACGACCGCGGGCTGACCCGGCAGAGGATCCTCGCCACCGCCGTGCGCCTGCTCGACCTCGGCTTCTTCCGCATCGGCAGCGACCGCTACACCGAACTGAACAACAGCTACGGCCTCACCACGCTGCTGCGCGAACACTCCCGCTGCCAGGCCGGAGCGATCCTGTTCGCCTACACCGGCAAGCACGGCAAGGAGATCATCCAGACCATCGCGGACCCCGCCGCCTGCCGCAGCCTCACCGCGCTGCTGCGGCGCCGGGGCGGCGGTGAACGGCTGCTGGCCTACTGGGAGCGGCGCGCCTGGCACGACGTCAGCGGTCATGATGTCAACGCGTACCTCAAGGAACTGACCGGTCTCGACATCACCGCCAAGGACTTCCGAACCTGGCACGCCACGGTCCTGGCCGCCGTGGCACTGGCCGTCTCCCAACCCGTCGCCCGCAGCGAGACCGCCCGCCGCCGCGCCATCGTCCGGGCGGTGAGCGAGGTGTCCGGCTATCTCGGCAACACACCGGCGGTCTGCCGGGCTTCCTACATCAACCCTCGAGTGATCGAGTTGTACGAGGAGGGCGTGACGGTCGCAGCCGCGCTGCCTCATCTCGGCGACGAGGGCGCGTACGGCATCCCCGCGACCCAGGGACCCGCCGAACGGGCTGTGCTACGCATGCTCCGGAACGGACACGCACAGACCGACAACGAGCCGCCCTCACCGATCAGCGGTCTGGGGGCGGCCTCGGCCTGATCATCAGCGAGTGCGGCACGCCTTGACACCACAGTGGATCGCGGGGACAGAGGTCTGTCTCTCGGTGGCCCATCGGTCCACTGGTCATCGGGCTCAGCTCCCGCTCACTCCCCGCCCTCGGGCAGGTAGTAGGTCTGCCTCAAGAAGGCGGCCATGTCCGCGAGTGCTTGCACGTAGCCGGCCTCGTAGCGCAAAGCGGTGTCAGTATGTCGGCTTTCCGCCGTCGCCCACCGGTCCAGGAGCAGGGCGATATGCGGGTTGTTGCGATACAGCGCGCCGTCTTGCCGTTGAGTGCAGCTCGAGCGCGCTTCAGGTGTTTCCGACGCGGAGCCCTTCGCGGGCCGCGGCTGCCCGCCCCTCCCGCAGGGAGCCGCGGGCACCCCTGCCCTTGTAATGTTCCGGGTTCTGGTGGGCCGCCAGTTCCACCGTGAAGCCCGCAGCCTCGTAGGCGGCGATGACGCGTTCAATGGCTGCGGGCATCTCAGCGGTGGCCGGTTGATCGGGGCGAAGAGGTCTACGTCGTCGCTGACTCGGTTGACGATCTGGTGTGCTTGGACGGCGTGTCCGCCGTGGCGACGGGCTGCTCACATCCCCGCCGAGTGCTGGCCCGGGAAAATGAAACGGCCTGTTTCTCCGTGCGCTTTGATGCTGTCCGCGTCGGCAAATACGCAGGTCACCGCAGACGCCTTTGCGTGAGTGCTCCGCCTAGCGGCTCTCCGTCCCGCGTATGTCCCGCGCGAAGTGATTTCGCGGGATCGGACATATGGGATTTCGTCTGCCTGGTGCCGTAAAGCCGCAGGTCAAAGCCCTGCCCGACCGAGTGGTCATGACCAGGTGAGCCGTGTGCGTTTTGGCATGCACAAGAAAGGCCCTGACCGGCGTTTCCGCTGGTCAGGGCCTAAATTTCCGGTGCCCCCGGCAGGATTCGAACCTGCGCACACGGCTCCGGAGGCCGTCGGCTTCCCACGTGTTTTCTCAGGTCAGCGGCTTACTTGACGCTCCGTCAGGCCCGCCGTCCCGCGTATGTCCCGCGAGAATGAAAAAGCCTATTTTGCTTGCCTTGTCCGTATCGTTCCCCGCAGTGGTCGATCCATGCGCCATGACGTAGATCACGACTTCCTCGGGCAAGCGTAGGGGTATATGGTGCGCCCCTCAATCGAACAAGGAGGCTGTCCGGAGCGTGCGGGCAGGCCAAGAGAGCGGGTTGTGCGCCTGGCTCGGTGGGGGTGCTCCCGCGTGGTGCCGGGGTGAACGGTGGCCGACGGGCGCGTCCCGCCGCTTCGCATCCGCATGACCTTGGCGCGTGTGTGTCCCTGCTGACTCTCCAGCCTCCGGCGGGCTGAGGGAGACCCGCCCTGACTTGGTGCCGGAGTGGGCACCGAGCCGCAGGTCCGTGTTGGCCGGAGGGTGTGATCTCACGAACCGCGACGGCGAACGTGCGAGTCGGATGCCGGCGGCTTTGCCAGCAGTCGCAGACCGGTAAGCGAAGGCCAGCCGTTGCGCACGAAGGCCAAGACGGCGCCGATCTCCCTTCGCCCGGCAGCGCTCGGCGTCGGCGCGACGCTCTTGCGTAATGCCCTGGGAAGACCGACTGCGGTGGGTCGACCGCGTCCTGGAGGTGCTGCTCGGGCTGCCTGGTCGTGAATACAGGCGGCCGGTCGTGTGAAGTTGTGAGGCTGGGATCAGGGATGCGGCCTTTCGACGTGCGGGCAGGTGGTGGCGGTGGACTGTCAATGATCCGGAGGATCGCCGGTTTGGCCAACCGGCGATCCCGCGCTATGTTGCGCTGCCGTAGCGGTGAGCGCAGGAGAACCAAGATCTCCTGAGTTGTTGGTTCAGAGCGGGCGCCGTTTGCGGATGGGCAGGATGCTCAGGGCCATGATGGTGCCGTCTTCCTGGAACGAGATCGGGTCGTTCCATTTCCCGGCTTCATGGGAGTCGCGCCGTTTGGAGCGGAGTTCGTAGGCCGCTTGCCGGTACTCCTCCACGCGGCCGGCTTTGATCAGTTCGTACAGTCCTGAGTCCATTCCGGAGAATGCCTCGATGCGTGCGGTTCCCATGCGGAAGACGTTGTCCGTGCCGACGAATTTCGTGTCGCCGACCACGATGTCCGCGTCGTCGACGCTCGATGTCGCGGCGAAGGCGGGCACGTCGTAGTGCTCTCGCCCTTGGCGGGCGGTGAGATACCCGGCCGTGTATTTCCGTCCGCCCGAGAAAGCGGTCAGGCCGGCTGCTGCGGTACGGGCCAGGAGCTGGCCGAACCAGGCGAGATCGTCCTCGCCCACCTGGAAGCCGTCGACCGTCCGCGCCCGTCGACCGTCGCGGGCCGGTACGCGAATGGCGTTGGGGTAGGGGATTCCGGGCTTGTCCCTGATCTCCTCGTCGGCGTCATTCAGGGCGCCGGGTATTCGGAGGGGGAGCAGAGCCTCGCCTGGGGATTGCAGCACATTGACCACGACCCCGCCCTGGCCCATGAGTTCGGTGGACAGCATCAGACAGGGCGTCGTGTTCCAGGGGCCGATCTGCATGCCCTCGGTCAGTTCTGCTCCCTTGACCAGTTGCTGGATCGTGGTGCTGCGGGTTCGGCCGGTGCGCTTGCTGGGCTTCTGGTGGTTTCCGCGGCAGGCCACGAAGGTGACTTTCGACGGCTCGCCGGGTTTCCATGCCTCGATGATGTAGTCGGGCCGGGGCCGTGAGCCCTTGTTCCGTTGGGAGACGCTCAGGGGCCAGCCGGCTCGCAGCACCGTGTTCGTATCGACGACCGAGAGGATGTGGTCGGGGTAGCGCTGCTGCACGATGTGCTCCGCCACGGCGAGCCCGAAGCCGACGGCCAGTTCCCGGGCCTGCATGCCCTTGTACCAGCTCTCGGAAGAGCGGCCCTTGTCGGTGAGATCCATGGAACCGGCGCGGTTGCCGTCGAGTGCCTCGCAGAACTTCAGGCTGAGCCAGTGTTCTGCCAGCCCGCGTCCCATGCCCTGGCCGGCCAGGACGTAGCCGCGCGCTACGGCGTGCAGGACCTGCCACGGCGTCAGGTTGATGTACCGCCCGTGCTCGGCCAGCGCGACCGGCCGTAGGTCGGTCTTCCTGCGTGCTGCTTCCTGGCCCTTTTCCCGGCGCTTCTTGTCGATGGCCGCCGCCGCGGAGTCCACGTGCGCGGCCAGTTCTGTCGTCGAGTGGACGTGAACGCTCGTCGAGCGGCTGAGTGCGTTCAGGATCTGTCGCGCGGTTCTCGCCATGCATCCCCCACGGTCCGCGTGCTCTGGCTGGCCGGGAACGGTAATTCGAGACATTGGGGCGCGTGCAAGTGCGCATGGCGCACCAAGGACTACAACTGGCCAGACGGGGACCGGGTATGACCAGTGGCGACAGGAGTCAAGCCGAACATCCGACAAGCCACGCTCGTCAACAGGGCGCCGCACGAGTGCCCTCTTACAGGGGGATGTTGGAGTGGATGTGCCGGGCAGCCATGCTCCCGCCGATCAGAAGGAGGCGGGTATGGACCTGAACGAGCACCACGGCGCCGCACCGGAGGCCGAGCAGCCTGCGGACCGGTTCCCGGCGCAGCCGCATGGTGATGGACGGTCGGACGGCGGCAGCGCGGTCGCGGGCTTGGCGGGAGAGTTCGGCGCGGAGCTGGTGCGGGCCATCCGCGTGGGCCTGGCCGAGGTGAGCCGTTCCGCCCACGGGTCGCGGGGGTCGTCGCAGCTGAGCTGGTACGCCTTCGCTACCGAGTACGCGCGGGCCCACTGGCCGGGCAGGGCGGCGAAGACCCGGGACGAGGTCAGTGACGCGCTGACTGCCGTCACGGTGGCGATGCTGTGGGATCTTCCGGGGCGGCCGGGCGGGCAGCTGCTGCGCCGCGCCCTGCGGCACTGGGCGTTCGTCGTGCCCGGCCCGGGGCGGGGGGAGATGCCTGTGGAGGACCGGCTGGTGCTGCAGTGGGTGGCGAAGGCGTCCCGTCCCCTGGTGGATCTGCATGATCCGGTCCTGGCGCGTGATGTGCTGGAGTCGCTGCGCCGCAAGCTGGACGGCGGTGAGGCGGCGGTGGAGACGATGCGCCGCAAGCGCAAGGTGATGGTGCACGCCCTCCACTACGCCGTCGAGCGGGGCGAGTTGGGCAGCCACCCGCTGAACAAGGTGCGCTGGCGGGTGCCCAAGCCGGCGGTCACGGTTGACCCGCGGGTGGTGGCCAACCCGAACCAGGCCCGGGACCTGCTGGACGCCGTCTCCTACGTGGGCGGCTACGAGCGGGCCCGCGGCCGTCGGCTGGTCGGGTTCTTCGCCGGCATGTATTACGCGGGCCTGCGTCCCGAGGAGGCGGTCGCGGTCGCGCTGCCGGACTGCCGCCTGCCCGTCACCGGTTGGGGCCGGGTGATCCTGCACCGCACCCGGCCGCAGGCGGGCAAGCGGTGGACCGACAGCGGTGAGAACCACGACGAGCGCGGGCTGAAGAACCGCCCGCCGGGAGAGACACGGGTGGTGCCGCTCCCACCGCATCTGGTGGCCCTGTGGAGAGAGCATGTCACCACGTTCGGCACGGCCGACGACGGCCGGCTGTTCTTCACCGAGCAGGGCCGGGTCATCAGCTACACCACCTACCACCGGGTGTGGCACGAGAGCCGCGCTCTCGCCCTGCCGCCCGCGCTCACCGGCACCCCGCTCGCGAAGCGGCCCTATGACCTGCGGCACTCGGCGCTGTCCACGTGGCTGTGCGCGGGAGCGGACCCGGCGGAGGTCGCCGAGCGGGCGGGCAACAGCGTCGGGGTCCTGCTGAGCCGGTACGCGAGGTGCCTGTACGACCGGCAGTCCATCAACAACCAGCGCATCGAGGGGCTTTTGAGCTCCTACGATCAGCCGCCGGAAGCCGAAGCGGCATGAGGAGTTCGGCATCTGGTTGTGGGAATTGGAACAGGTGATCTCGGCGGTGGGGAGGCTGAGGGCTTAGTGGTGGACGTTGAGAAGGTGAGCCGGAAGCGGTTGCAGGAATTGGTCGCCGACGAGGAAATCTTGTTGGCTCATCGTGCGCTGTGGTCGGCTTTGTGGGACGGCGAGGCGTGGGTGGCGGACTGGCTGCGGGCGGAGATCGAGGACCTGGACCTCCCGGGCCGGCGGGTGCGAGTGCGCGAGCCGGGTAGGTCCGGACACGCCGGGGCGGGTCGCGGTGAGTGAGCTGACGGCCTCGCTGCTGGGTCGGCTGGTCGGTGATCTAACGAGCGGGCCGTTGTTCTTCGACGGCCGGGAGCGGGTCACGTGTAGGCGGGCCTTCTCGATGGCGCGCAGCCGTGCGGGACCAACCTGCACGCGTTCCGGTCTGGTGGATTGAGCGCCCGATCCCTTCAAACAGGTGCCCAGCCAGGGGCGTAGTGCCACTGGCTGGGCGAGATGAACGGAAGCTTCTGCCACGTTGCCTCGGGAGAGCCGGGCATCTCGGCGCCGTCCGCCTTGAGCGGCACCGCTTCGGCAATCAGGCGGGGTGCGTGCGAGCTACGACTTCATGGCGGACGTCCTTGCCACCGTGGGCTGACACTCCGTTCCCAGACGCATCTCACTCATGCCTGCGGGCCAGAACACGTGATCTCTCTGGTGCTTTTCGGTTTTGGGGGTAGACGCCTGGCGTAACGGTCATGGCTCAGAAGCGGGCGGATCGCATGGATGGGGCTGTCCAAAACGATGATCAGCTGCTGGGCGAGCTGGTCAGGGCGTCGGCGGCGTATGAGGGCAGTCCCGGGGACATCGCCCAGGCGCGGGAGGCGGCCCGCGCCTTCCTGGTGCGCTTGCAGTCGGTTCACGGTCTTCCGGTGTCCGAGCGTGCGATGGACGTGGTCCAGCTGGTGGTCAGCGAGCTGCTGACGAACGCCTGCAAGTATGCGCCCGGTCCGTGCCTGCTCGATCTTGAGCTGGTGGGGGGCCGGGTCGAGGTGAGGGTCTGGGACAGCGAGCCGGTGTTGCCGGTGGCCAGGGCCGCTGATCCGGGCCGGATCGGTCAGCACGGTCTGGAGATAGTGATGGCCGTGTGCCAGAGCTTTGAGGTGCACCGGGAGCCGGTCGGCAAGCGGATGACGGCCGCGGTGATGCTCGCGGACGACCCGGGTGGGGATCCCGCCGGACACCAGCCCTGAGACGGGCAGCGCTGGACGGTGAAAACGATCGTGATCTCCGGATGGGGTGTGACGGAGTTGGAAGGGGACTTCCTGCGGCGCGGGACGGCCGTTTACCGCTGCCGCTTGTCGTCCTTGTCGGGCTGGTCGGCTTCGATCTTCTCCTTGCGGACCTGGCCGGTGATGGTCTCCTCCTCGGTGCGTTCGTCGGTGGTGAGGCGGACCCGCTCGACCGGCTCGGTCGTGGTCTCCACGACGGGGCGTTCGGCGTGCAGGGTCACTTCGTGCTCGGCTTCGCTGATGTCCGGGCCGGCTGTGGCGTCGTCGCGGTTGGCTTCGGTGACCGGTTCGCGTTCGATGCGGGCTTCCTCGTGGCGTACGGGGACGGTCTGCTGGACCTCTTCGGTGACGACGTACTTGCGCAGGCGGGCCCGGCCAACCTCCTGGCGCTCGGTGCCGACGTGCATCTGCTCCTCGGAGCGGGTCATGGCGTCATCCGTGGTCCTGGTCTCGCCGCCGGTGCCGGGCGGGTTGGCCTGTTGCCAGGCGGCGTCCCAGTCGATGCCGTAGTGCTGGTACAGGCGGTGTTCTTCCTCCTCGGACAGGTGTCCGCCGGCGTCGACATCGACGTTGGGGGCGTCCTTGACCTTCTCCTTGGGGAACGGGACTTCCAGGTGGTCTTCGACAAGGCTGGCGTCGGAGATCGGTACGAATGACTCGCTGGTGCCGAACAGGCCGGTCTTGACGCTGACCCATTCCGGCTGCCTGGTGACGTCATCGAGGAACACGTGCTTGGCGTCGCCGATCTTGTTTCCGTCGGTGTCGAAGACGGGGTGGTCCAGTACGGTCGGGATCTGCTCTCGGGTGATCATCGTGATCCCCCTTTCTGCTGGCCTACCTGACCGAATAGCCATAAAGAGCCACGAAACACACGAAGAGTGGCATTTTGTCGTGAAGCTGGCATGGGATGCGCTCGCCCGGATACCCGAATGGCATGGCACGGACACTGAAACGGCATGGAAGGCACGGCGGGCACACCGCGGCCGGCCAGGAGGTCGAGGCCGGGCGGGGGACGGGTGCCGGACCGGATGAGCAGGTGGAGCAGCAGACGCCGGACACTCCGACGGACCTGCCCAAACGCTCCTGGGGAGCGGTACTGAAAGGCACCCTGAAGGAGTTCAAGAAAGACGAGCTGGCCGACCGGGCCGCGGCGCTGACCTACTACGGGATCCTGGCGCTGTTCCCGGCGCTGCTGGCACTTGTCTCGCTGCTCGGCATCGTCGGCCGGTCGGCGACACAGCAGGTGCTGGACAACATCCAAAAGCTCGCTCCGGGCGCGGCGCGCGATGTCCTCAGTAACGCGGTAAAGCAGATGCAGGGCAACGGCGGGCTCGGCTCGATCATGGCGATCGTCGGTCTGGCGCTCGCGGTGTGGTCGGCCTCCGGCTACGTCGCCGCTTTCATCCGGAGCGCGAACGCCGTCTACGACGTCCCTGAGGGCCGTCCGGTGTGGAAGGTGATGCCGGTCCGGCTTGCGGTGACCGTGGTGCTGCTGATCATGGCGGTGATCAGCGCGCTGATCGTCGTGTTCACCGGCGGCCTGGCCCGTCAGGTCGGCACCGCTCTGGGTATCGGGGACACGTTCTTGACGGTGTGGTCGATCGCCAAGTGGCCGGTGCTCGTCATCCTGGTCACGACCATGATCGCGATCCTGTACTGGGCGACACCGAACGCGAAGGTCCGCGGCTTCCGCTGGATCACACCGGGCAGCTTCCTGGCCCTGGTGATCTGGATGATCGCCTCCGCCGGGTTCGCGCTGTACGTGGCGAACTTCGCCTCGTACAACAAGACCTACGGCGCCCTCGCCGGCGTAGTCATTTTCCTGGTGTGGCTGTGGATCACGAATCTGGCGATCCTGCTCGGCCTGGAGTTCGACGCCGAGATGAACCGCCAGCGCGCCGTCGCGGGCGGCCATCCAGCCGGGGAGGAGCCGTACGTCCAGCCGCGCGACACCCGCAAGTGGGACGAGGAGGACCGCCGCCGCCTTGAGCCCTGAGTGGTGGAGATCATCGACGCGGGCCCATTCCCGGGCCTTGGGCAAAGGCGTCGAGTCGATCACGGGATCGGTGTGGGACAGCCCGGGACGGGAAGTCGCTGGTCATGAGAGTGATGGCAGATCTGCGTGCCGGGGATCGTCGGCTGGCCAGGTGGGCGATCGCGTGGGGGCCGCCCTGGGTGCGGAGGGTCGCGCCCGCGGTGGAGGAGGCGGCCGAGCACACCAAACTGTGGTGGGCAGCTGCCGGAGTGATGGCCGCCGCCGGCGGGTGGCGTGGCCGCACGGCCGCTGCGGCTGGGGTGACAGCCATGGCGACGGCCGAGGTGCTGTCCAACGCGGTCGCCAAGCAGCTGTACGAGCGGCGCCGCCCGCCACAGGAGTGGGTGCCGGCGGAAGATCTTCAGGATCGCCCGGACAGCTCCTCCTTTCCCTCCGGGCACACGGCTGCCGCGTTCGCTTTCGCCGGAGCCGTCACGCCGGTGTGGCCGGCCGCCGGTGCCGCTTGTGCGGTGTCGGCGGTGACCGTGGCCGCGGAACGGGTGCACAGCGGTGCGCACTACCCCTCCGACGTGGCCGCCGGCGGCGCCCTCGGGCTGGCGGCGGCAGCCCTGGTACGGGCCGCACCGCGGCTGCTGTGGCGACGCGTGCTCTGACGAGCGGTGATACGTCGCTGCCGGGGTACTCGGACACGCGATCAGACGGTGGAAGGAGATCTCCGATTGGTCGCCACCCACGGGCAGCCCATGACCCCTGGCGAGCACGAACGAACGCCGAACGTCACAGGGCATGGCCGGAAACGCCGACGAAGGACAGGTGAGCACCCATGACAGCAGAAGGCTCCCCCCGCACCGGCGAGGGGGCACAGGAACCGGTCGGCGACCTGGTCCAGCGTGCCTCGCAGCAGCTGTCGCAACTGGTCCGCGATGAAATGCGCCTGGCGCAGGCGGAGATGACCCAGAAGGGCAAGCGGTTCGGCAAGGGCGGCGGCCTGTTCGGCGGCGCCGGCCTGGTGGGCGTCCTCACCCTGCAGGCACTGGTGGCCACCGGGATCGCCGCGCTCTCGCTCGTGATGGATGTGTGGGTGGCGGCGCTGATCGTCACCGCCGTCCTGGCCGCCATCACCGCGCTGATGGCGGCTCTGGGCAAGCAGCAGATCAGCAAGGCATCCCCGCCGACGCCCGAGCAGACCATGGACAGCGTCAAGACCGATGTAGCCGAGATCAAGGAGAAGGCACAGCGATGACCCAGGACAAGCCGCACACGGGCGACGAGGCAGCACCCTCCCCGGAGGAACTGCGCGAGCAGGTCGAGGCGACCCGCGAGGAGCTCGGCGAGACCGTCGAGGCGCTCGCGGCCAAGACCGACGTGAAGACCCGCGCCCACGAAAAGACGACGGCCGTCAAGCAGCAGGTCGCCGAGAAAACCACACAGGTCAGGACCCAGCTGCGGGACAAGGCAACGCACGCCGCCCACGTGGTGCAGGACAAGACCCCGGAGCCGGTGCGCGCCAAGGCCGCCGCAGCCACCGAGCAGGTCCGCGACAAGGCAGCTCATCCCGGGCAACTCGCCCGGGAGAAAGCTCCGGAGCCGGTACGCGAGAAGGCCGGCCAGGGCATGCAGGCGGCACGCGCCAACCGCACCCCGCTGCTCGCCGCGGCCGGGGCACTCATCGTGTTGCTGCTCATCCGCCGCTCCAGGAGGCACCGATGAAAGCGGCCAAGATCGCCTACAAGCCGGTCGGCATGGCCATGGGCGCCATCAGCGGCGTGCTGGCCGGTGCGGTGTTCAAGCAGGTCTGGAAGAAGCTCGGACACGACGAGGACGCCCCCGACGCCACCGACGAGCACCGCACCTGGCGCGAGATCCTGTCGGCAGCCGTCCTGCAGGGCGCGATCTTCGCCGGCGTCAAAGCCGCCGTCGACCGCGGCGGCGCCACCGCCACCCGCCAGCTGACCGGCACCTGGCCCGGCTGACCACTTCCGTCAACGTCCCCCGAAACCCAAGCCTGTGCGGACGTCGACGGGCGGTCGGCTTTCCGGAAGGAAGGGCACACCGTGACCGCACACCCCTCTCTCGCCTTCACTGCGGCAGCGTCACCGCCTTCACCCTGTTGGCACGCTGGTGGGCGACTCCCCGCAAGCGGTGCCGCCACCGCATCCGCTCGCTCTTCCTGCCGTGCCATCGCCCCGCCCGTAACCAGTCGAAGCGTGCCGCGAGGCAGGGTCGCATGCCGGAACGGCAGCCCCAGACACTGGATCCCAGCGCCCCGTGGGTGGTACTCGAAGCGGAACAGATCCTGAGTCGGCAACGGAACCGGCTCGAGTCCCTCTACGTTCACCACCCCGATGGCACCGAACCCCACAGCCGCTAGACCATCGTGGGCCAACGACCTGCGGACTCTCCGTTCGGTACTCGCTCCCTGTGGTTTGCACGGTCGCCCGCGGAACGCCCCGGAGTGAGCTGCTGTCGGCGCCACCAGTGAGGTGAGGGGTGAGGTGGCGCGTGCTCGTGAGCATGTGCGACTGGACGTTGTCGCGGTTGAGGAGCCGTTCACCGCCGGTCCTGGATGACGCATCGCGGCCTGGGCAGGCGTAGGGACATGACTTCTGCTGATCGGCCCCCGGAGACCGGATCCCTTCCAGTGGGTCACTCCTCCGAGGCAGGTGCCGCGGAGGAGTTGGTGGCCCTGAGGGAGGAGAACCGTCAACTCAAAGAGGGCATGCCAGCCCGCGCCCGCATCGACCAGGCCATGGGCGTGCTGGTCGCCTTGCGAGGCGTCACTCCCGACGAGGCGTGGGACCTGCTGCGTGCGGTCTCGATGAACACCAACACGAAACTCCGGACGGTTGCCGAAGCCCTCGTCGACTGGCCCGCCGACGGGGAACTGCCCGACCGCGTACGCGAGGCCCTTGATGCTGCTCTCGCCCGACACCACCAGCACGCGTCACCGTAGCTGCGACCCTGCGAGAACATCTTGAAGGCAGCGTAAGGCTGCAGTCCCCGGCTGTTGCGACGGACCGCAGGCCGGGCCACTTCGACCGTGCCCCGCAGGCACGTTCTCGGTTCTCCCAACCCCGGCAGTACAGGACGGCCTTGTCTACGGCAGAGCCGCCGCACACGGTCATGCCGCGTCGGCGTTCCGCCGACTGGACTCGCTGCCACTGTGCTCCGACTGGGGGCCGGTGTGCGGGACGAGGGACAGGTGGCGCCCTCGGTGGGCATGACGCGCGGGTTGCGCAGGCTGCTTGAGCAGCCACTCCTCATAGCGTCCCAGCGCCAGCATCACGCACATCAACCCCGGGGGCAGCAGAAAGGCGGCGAAGACCACGACAACTCCTCTTGAAGACGAGCTCCTTCCCCCCGGGTAGCCCGGACCGGGCGACGCAGAGACCCAAGCCGTGAAGGAGATGTGACCATCGCGTGCGGGCGGTGTGCCACACGGCCGGCCAGCCGTGTCTCCTGTGATGGCAGGGTGAGAGCGCTCTCTATTGGGCGCTCTCACCCCTATTCACGGGGAACTAGGTTGTTCCCGTCCCGAAAGAAGCGTTCCTTGTCCGACCAGATTTCCGCGTCCCGCCCCACCCTGGGAGCCGTCGCCGAACGGGCCGGCGTCTCCCGAGTCGTCAACGGGGGCAGCGGGGTGCGCGAGGCCCTGGTGGAGAAGGTCCGATGCGCCGTCGATGAGCTGGGGTACGTACCGAACCAGGCGGCCCCCGCACCCTCGTCACCCGGCGCACCGGAGCGGTCGCGTGCATCGTCGCGGAGCCGGAGACCAAGGTCTTCGCCAACCCGTTCTTCGCCGAACAGCTGCTCGGCATCAGCCGTCAGCTGACCGGCCACGACTTCCAACTGGTGCTGCTGCTGGTGGAGGGCACGGCCGACTACGACCGCGTAGGCCGCTACCTTGCCGGCGGTCACGTGGACGGCGCCCTGTTGTTCTCCCTGCACGCCGAGGACCCGCTGCCCCCATCACCCGCCGGATCGGGATTCTCCCCGTCTTCGGCGGCCGTCCTGGTTGGCGGGGGGCGGAGGGGAGGACCGCAGCCTCCTGTACGTCGACTCCGACAACCGCGGCGGCGCCCGCGAGGCCGTGCGCCACCTGCTCTCGCTGGGACGCTCGCGCATCGCGATGATCACCGGGCCGCTCGACCAGACCGCGTCCTTGGACCGCCTCGACGGCTACCAGGACCTCCTGATGGAAGCCGACCCGCAACTCGTCGTCGAGGGCGCCTTCACCGAGGCGGGCGCCGCACGCGCCATGGCACAGCTGTTGGAGCAGGCTTCCGAGCCGGACGCCGTCTTCGTCGCCTCCGACCTGATGGCCAGCGGCGCACTGCGCGTCCTGTGGGAGCGCGGGCACCGGGTGCCCGAGGACGTCGCAGTCGTCGGCTTCGACGACGTGGCCTCGGTCGCCGAGCAGACCGACCCACCGCTGACGACGGTCCGTCAGGAGATCGAGGAGATGGGCCGGCTGATAGTACGGCTGCTGGTACGCGACCTTGACCGACGGGCGAAGGTGGACAGCGCCGGCCGTCCGCTGTCGTCCGTGGTCCCCCGACCCGGCTGACCCGACGGGCCACCGACTGACCCCACCAACGGTGAGGACGGCCCACCGCGGGACAGGGACGCGCGGAGCCTTCAATACATGGGCGGGCGGGGTCATGCTCCACACCAGAAGCAGACCTCGGCTCCCGGGTGCCCGTGCTTCTGCGTGCCGCAGCGGTGACAAGTGGGACGAGGGGGTCGCCCTGTGGGCGCATACGGCCCGGGCCGGCCATCCGGAGTCTGCCACTGCTGCCACTCGCGAGCCCAATGCGCCTGACGCTCGGCGCTTCCTGCCGCCAGGTCCGTGCCATAGGTACCGACCCGGTTGCGGGCCTGTTCCGCGAGGTCGTGCTCCCATCGCTGCCGGCGGGCGCGTTCAGCTTCCTGAGCGCGCCGTTCATCACGGATCCGGCGCGCGGTGTACAGGCATCCGGCATCGGCCGCGCCGAAGAGAATGAAGCCGGCCAGGTACGAGGCATCGGCGGTCAGCGCCAGACCCAGGTGCAGCAGCGCAAGGGCCGTAAAGCCCATGACCCAATACCAGATGGACGACCCGTCGCTTTCATCGGCCAGGCCCGCCCCGACCGGGTCGGAGCGCCAATGCGGCGACACCCAGGTTCCGTCGGCGCGGTGGTATCCGCGAACGTGCGCCATCGCACCCCCCCCCGGCGCGCTGGCCCACTTAAGACGCAGCCAAGGGCCCATCATGCACCAAGAGGCCGCCGCTCGTATGGCGCTGCGCCTCACCCTGACGCCGGAACGGAACCCCTGATCGGGCCGAATCCCTCACCGCCTCCCAGGACGCCCATGAGAACGCAACGCCCTGACGGTGAGGCGTTCCGCGTTCAGGTTGCAGTTGGCTACTGGCCGATAGGGCCCCACACGGACTGACGCTCAACCATCCACCGCCGCTGGGCATGTAGCGCCGACGGTCAGACCGGCCGAGCGGCGGGAGCCTCAATCTCCCTGTTCAACTGGACGGCCACATCCGCGATCACGGTGGCGTCCCGGAAGGAGGCTTCCGCGAAGTGTTCCCGCGACATTCGCTGGAAGAAGCTGCCCATGAAGCGCAGTGCCTCGTCCTCGGCGCCCTTCCGGGCAAAACCGTTCGGCATCGGGTCCGTGACGTGCGCGTCCAGGAGCCCGTGCTGCCACAAGTTCATCTCCGCGATGTGCTCTTTGAGTCGCCGCCAGACGTTCTCCGAGGCGCCGACCTTCACCCGGGGGTATCGTCCACCGACTTCCAGGACGTAGAGCCGGTGGCCGCGCGGCTCAGCCCCTAGCCGGTCAAGGCGGAGGTCGGGGCTCACTCGCCGCCGACATGCGCTGCAGGAGAACAGGGCCATGGTCACAATTGTGGGGGATGCGCCCCTGCCGTCTCCTGCCATTTCCGGCGTCGGATCCGACGCCGCAAGACGTCCAGTGCGCTGGCGGAGATTACGGGGGTGTTCTCCGGACCGGGCTGACCGCGTTCGGGGCGCCGGCCGGTCGCTGCCGAGGTTGCGGTGCATCCCTCGCTGCGGTGTCTGCGGGTCGGCCGGTGTCGTGGCGGGCGCAGCGGGTCAGCCGCAGGCAGCGAGCGCTCGGCGGCGTCGATCCGTACCCCGGGATCCCGCACAGGCGGGCCGTTGCCGACCAGGCATGTTGATCAAGGTGATGCGCCTTGAGTGTCAGAGGGTTACCCGACCCTCTGGCCGGGGTGCTCCGGGGCAAGCGTGCCGGCGATGAGCTTCAGACCGCTCAAATGGACTACGCCGGCTACTTGTCCGGACGCGGGCCGGCACTGGCGTAGTAGAAGGCCCGTGCCTGCTTGACGCGGTCCCGGGAGGCACCATGCTCCGCTCCCTCTACGTTCAGCGGCGGGTGCAGTTGGGAGATCAGTTTCTTCTCCAGCGGGACCGGGTCGGGGTGCTCGGTCCAGGTGAGGGTGAGGTGGTGGTGCATCCAGTGGGTGAGGCGCTGCTCGTCCTCGGGGATCAGGAGGACGCGGTCGGTCCAGGTGGTGCGGTAGCCCTCGGTGGGCATGAGGAGTCCGGCCAGGGTCCGGCGCAGGGTGGACCGTCCGGAGTCCCTCAGGTGGTACGAAACGACGCGGGACCGCAGCCGGCTGGCCTTGCCCAGGTAGACCAATCGCCGTCCGGGATCGCCCGAGTTGACCGGTCCGGGGAAGGAGGTCAGGACCTCGGGCGGCGCCCACCAGGCGTACACCCCTGCGGTCCCGGGCAGGGTGGCGGCCACGCGGCCGAGAGGGTGGGGCTCGGAGAGCAGTTTGGCTTTGGCCCGCTGCACTGTCGCGTCGTCGAGCATGGACGCACCCTAAGCGCGACGAGCGGAGCTGTCATCGCCTGCGGGCCACCACGCTGAAGCTTGATCAGACAGGCGGCTCGGGGCCCGACGTGGGCCGTTTCGCTGAGGGTGCGCGTTCCTACTCTGGGGGCAGAGTCCATTGGCCCGTATTGCCTGAGAAGCCACTGCTCATTGTGAACTGCGCTTTGGTGATAGTGGAGTTGAGTGGAACCTCGAAGGTGATGAACCCCAATGCGGTGTCACCCGGCGCGAGAGCGACGCTGCCGGGGAAACCGGGCCCCGCTGCGGTGTCCTCGTAGGTGGCCTCGAACTGCTGGCCCTGGGTGTCTATGACTTTGGCCCCGTTGCTGGGGGAGTCGGAGTAGGCCGCGGCGCCTGTGTTCTTCAGCCGGAACTGGACGGCGACGAACCTCTTGCCGGTGTCCGGTGTGGAGTAGTCGTTCTCCGGGCGGGCCGGATCGACGACCTTTACCACCGTGACAGCCAGAGCCTCACCGTTTTCCAGACCGGTGAGGTTCAGGGTGTCTCCAACGGCTGCAGGGGCTGCGCGGGTGGGCGGCGGTGTACTGGGCGCCTCGGAGGAGGGCGTCGGTTGGGCCGACGCGCTCGTTGTGGGAGAGCTGCTCGCCGGTGTGGTCGTCACTGTGTCGTCACTGGAACAGCCCACGGCTGTCGCGATGAGCCCGGCGAGGATGAACGTAAGGGTGCGCCGCATGGCACCTCCCCGGAGCTGCACTGCCCGGCAGGACACCCTCATGATCCTGCCACCGGACGACTTCCGCACCTGGACAGGGACGGGCGGGCTGCCCGTATCGGGCTATCGGCTTGCTGCCCCGACCGCCGCTCTGCCCCGACCGGTTCCTGCGGGAACCATCCCACGGAGTGTCAGTGGTCCGCCGTAGCGTGGCCTTCATGAACATGAGGTACATCCCGCCGGTTCCGGCGGAACAGATCCGGCAGCTGCCCACCCGAGACGTCGCTCTGTTCCTGCTGCAGCACCTCGCAACGAGCAACAGCCGGCAGCTCCAGTTCATCGGGATGATCAGCTCTGCTCGCCAGGCGTTCCAGACGGAGCCCGACGAGGAAGCCCTGCTGGACGGGTTGGCCGATGCATGGACCTGGCTGGAATCACGGGCGCTGCTGTCGCGTGATCCCACCCAGTCCGACGCCTTCCGCAGGGTCTCCCGCGAGGGCATGGAACTGGCGAAGGACCCGGCAGGCATATCCCGGTTCGAGGCCCGAGAGCGCCTCTCCGGTCCGCTGCACCCAGTCCTCGAAGGAACCGTGCGCACCAACTTCAACCTGGGCGACTACGAGACGGCGAGTTTCGCCGCGATGAAGGCGGTCGAGGTCGCTGTCCGGGACGCCTCCGGCCTGGACGATTCCCTGGTCGGCGTGAAGCTCATGCGCGCCGCGTTCCAGCCGCACCAGAACGGCAAGGCAGGCGGCCCGCTCTCCGATGCCGGAGCCGAAGGCGGCGAGCAGGAGGCCGCCTCCGCCTTGTTCGCCGGAGCCATGGGCGCCTACAAGAATCCCTCGAGCCACCGCACCGTCAACTTCGACGACCCGCTCGAGGCGGCAGAAATCATCCAGTTCGCCGACCTGTTGCTGCGCCAGGTCGAACGAGCCAAGCGCCGTCAGGCGACGCCTGCGCCGTAGAACGAGTCCAGCGTCCGCCGGTGTCGGCGTACGGTATTGCTCTCCAGCCGTGTACAGATGAACGTCCCCAACGCAGGCCGCTTCGCGCTCTTCCCCTATTTCCTGGAGGCGGAGTTCGCAGGGGGAGAGCTGACCGTTGCGCGGGTGGCGGCGCGTGTCAGTTCCGGACGGCTGAGGACGTCGGTGCTGTCGATGAACTGGTCGGCGGTTCCGATCGTCGGCAGGGCGCGGATGGCGGGGTCGGTGATGCGGGTGGTCAGGGCCCCGGCGAAGCGTTCGGCGTGCAGGACCTGAAACGGTCTGTCGTGGTAGGGCCGTGTGGCGGGGTCGACAGGTTCGCAGAGGCCGAGTTGGTTGTGTGCGGCCGCGACGGTCTCGTAGGCGCGGGCGAGGTGATGTTCGCGGGTGTGCCAGTCGGTGGCGGCGAGGGCCGCGGTGAGGACCGGGGTGAGGGTGGGTGCCTGGGGGGTACGGGCGAAGGCGCTGCCGGTCCATTTGCTGTAGGGCGGGTAGCGGCGGTCCATGAGCAGACAGAGCCGCATCAGATCGCGGACCAGACGGGCGGCGACGACGGCGGAGCCGAGTTCGTCGCCGACTTCGCCGCAGCGCCCGACGAAGGCTTCTTCCTGGGAGATGCGTTGCCACTGGCAGGCGAGCAGGTAGAGCCAGAGATCGTGGGGGTACCAGGCGAGGGCGGTTCGGGCCGGTAGGAGGTGGCCGAGTCCGTCGTGGAAGACGGCACCGGCAGTGACCTCGGCGAGGCGCTGGGTGGGGGTGGCCAGCCAGTCCGTCAAGGTGATGTCCTTGCACGGGTCGAAGCCCAGTTGCGTGGTGAACCAGGTGCTCAGGTCGGTGACTTCGACCCGGTGATGCACCGGCCCGTCGGTCGTCCGCATGACCCCGATGCCCGCTTCGCCGGTGGCAGCGAAGTGCGTCGGGTAGCCGCCGAAGGTCTTCGGTAGGCGTTCGGAAAGCAGTGCCGTGATCCTCGCTCCATGACGGGTGACGTCCTGCGGGTGCAGGAAGACCTGCAGGCGGGGCCCCCACTCGTGGTCGGCGGAGCGGGCGGTGTCGAATCCAAGGACTTCCGAGCCGCTGCCCAGACGGGCGGCGCAGTGCGTCATCTGGGGGACGGCCTCGTTCAACAGGGGCCGTACGGCTTCGAGGTAGAAACGACGCGAGAGTTCCAGTCCGGGGATGCAAGACGGCGTGGTCATCTGAGGAGGGTGCCGGATCGGCGGGTGACCGGTCGAAGGCTTTCCACTCCCGGCAGAGCACGGTCGACTATGCGTACGGCGGCCCCGATCCGCCAACGGCAACTACCCGCCGCCCGGCATCAGAAGCCGACCGCATTCATCCGTACGCGCCTGGGGACGTCGTGGCGTACGCGGACAGCCGGGGACTGCGATCGTGACTGCCGTCCTCGACGCGGCGCGCCGTCATCGCAGCCTTAGCGGGTCTGAGCTGCGCCCGTGACGGACCAGGCTCGGGCTACGGAGCCGACCTGCTGCCGCGATACGGCAGCTGGCAGGGCCAGGCGTCCCGAAGCCGGGATGCCTGGCCCTGCCGCAGTGGTCTGATCAGACGGGGCGGATGTTCTCCGCCTGGGGGCCCTTCTGGCCCTGGGTGACGTCGAACTCGACCGTCTGGCCTTCCTGCAGCTCGCGGAAGCCCTGGGCGGCGATGTTGGAGTAGTGGGCGAACACGTCAGGACCGCCGCCCTCCTGCTCGATGAAACCGAACCCCTTCTCGCTGTTGAACCACTTCACAGTGCCCTTGGCCATGACTGTCTCCTTCGAGGGAAACCGGGCCCGCACCTTGCGTGCCCGGGAGGTGATCGCCCTGGTCCGGAGAGGCGCTGAAAACGCAAGAACGCCCGTGATGGCGATCACGGGCGAACGGGACTTCGGAACCACGACTGCTAGATCACGACGCTACACCCGCAGGGTGGCAGCCGCTAGGATCCGCTGTCCTGCTGGCTGGCATTGCTGAGCCGAGTCGCCATCAACTGGACCGACAGCGAGCTGCAGTTGGCCCGTCTTGCCCGTCCCTGGCGCCGAAGCAGCTGTGGGTTACGCGGTCTGCCTTCGGAACGCCTCTCTTCGGTCAACGTGCCTACCTCGATGGCACGTCAGTCAGCCATAGCCCGGCGAGCCGGAGCGGTCGTTCCGCCGAGGCGAACGATTGTGTCCTGTGAAGTGCTGGCCAAGTGTTGAGGTCAAGGAGCAACGACCCGCCAGACCGTGTGTCCTTTTGTGTGCTGTCAGTCACATCAGTGCAGGTCAAACGCGATGTTCAAGGAAGATGCACGCCTTGATGCCCACGGCGAGGTGCGGTCAATATTCGTTGGTGGGCGAGGCCATCCAGCGCCCGGTCGTGGGTCGTTGACCTGCGGAAACCTGTCGGTGGAAGGGGTTATCCACGGCATGTGGATAGGTGTGCGTCTCGAAAAGAGCAACGGTCAAAAGACCGTGTGCGTTTTGACGTGAACGCAAAAACTCCCGACCTGTATTTCTGCAGGTCAGGAGTCTTTTCCGGAGTGCCCCCGGCAGGATTCGAACCTGCGCACACGGCTCCGGAGCCTGTTCCTGGAAGTCTTCGCAGATCAGAGGTCTATTTGACGGTCTGTCAGGCTTGTCGTCCCGTGCATGTCCCGCGAAAATTAAATGCCATGTTTGGCCGTATTGTTTTAATTGCTGCCTGGTGCTCGTCAGCCACGTCAGTTGCGGAGGGTTACGACTTCCTCGGGTAAGCGTAGGGGGTATGTGGTGCCCCCTTCCAGATGCAGACGAGGAGTGCGCCGGGTGCGTCAGCGAGCCTTCCCGGATGGGTGCCCCCCTCTTTTTCTTGATGACTGTCGCACCGTCCCGTGAGATGCCGGGGCGGCGGAGAGCGCGTCCGTGGTGCCGGCCCTTTTGTCGTTCCGGGCGGTGTCAGTGGCCAGATCGTGAGAGGACGTCGTCGATGGTCTCAGCCTTCCGGAGGGGCCTGAAGTGGACGTGGCCGTCGGGATCGACGCGCACTCCGTGGACGGCAGGGTCGGGCAGGCTGTTGTAGTGGAAGGGGGTGGAGGAGTAGTACGCGCCGGTGTCCAGGAGGGAGACGATGTCGCCTGGGGTGAGCAGGGGCAGCGGGCGGGCCTCGGCGAGCAGGTCGCCGGCGAAGCAGCAGGGGCCCGCGATGTCCTGAGGCACGGGTTCGCCTTGCTTGAGCGTCCCGTCGGGTCCGTGGGCGCTGAGGCGCAGGGGCCAGGCAGCCGGCATGAACACGGTCCGGGTGGCGACCTGGGCACCGGCGTGGGTGATCGCGATCGGGCGTCCGCCGGAAGTCTTGGTGTATTCCACGCAGGCGGCGGTGAAGCCGTTCTTGGCCAGCAAGGACCGTCCGAACTCGGTGACGATCTCGTATTCGCCGGCGAACAGAGCCGGGGCATGAGCCTGGAGAGTGGCGACGTAGTCGTCGAAGCCGGGGGTCGTCTCGTCGTCGGCGAAGTTGACCGGGAGTCCGCCACCGATGTCGATGCCGGTCACCTGACGTCGGCCGCAGGCGGCGTTGACCTCGTCGGCGAAGGCCACGGCCTTCGCGATGCCCTGGGCGATCAGTTCGAGCGGGCAGCCCTGCGATCCGACGTGCGCATGTACCCATGTCAGCCATGGACGGTCACGGTAGGCGGCAAGGAGCCGTTGCCGGCTTCCGTCGTCCTCCAGCGCGATGCCGAACTTCGAGGTCGCGGTGGCTGTGCTCATCTCCGCGATTCCGCCGCCACCGACCTGGGGATTGAGGCGGACGCCGATCCGGGAGGCGGGGGCGGACGCGGAGGCACCTGCCGTGAGGATCTCGTCGATGCGGGCGAGTTCCTGGAAGTTGTCCGCGTTGACGGCGACGCCCAGTTCAAGGGCCTGGCGAAGGTCGGAGCGGGTCTTCGCCGGGGAGTCGAAGACGATCTGTTCCGGCGCGAACCCGGCGGCCAGCGCCTGCGCGAGCTCTCCCGGACTGGCCACCTCGCAGCCCATACCGAGGCTGCGCAACTCCGCCAGCACCGGCACCAGGCAGTTCGCCTTCGCCGCGAAAGTATGCAGGGCGTTCACTGAATCCGGGAATGCCTTGTGCAACGCCGCGACACTCGCCGCGACCCCGTCGAGGTCGACGAAAGCGGCCAGTACGGCGCTGTCGGGTTCGACGAGCCGTTCCCGCACGGCCGCACGCAGGATGTGTTCGCGTCGCTCGCCCGCAGAGGAGTTCGTCATGCGGAAACGGCCCCTTCCTGGTCGCGATCAGCCGCGTACTGGGCACAGGACATGACGAAATCCTCGAAGAGTCGGCGGTGGGCCGGCCGGCCGGTCAGCTCCTCCGGGTGGTACTGAACGCCGATGATCCACCGGTCGGGGGCGGTCGACTCGACGGCTTCCACGACACCGTCCTCGGCCCTGCCGACCACCCTCAGGGCCGGTGCGGGCCTGGCGATGGCTTGATGGTGCAGGCTGTTGACCCGAAGCAGCCGTGCCCCGGACAGTCCGGCGAGGCGGGAGCCCTCTTCGAGCCGAAGCTCATGCGCTTCCGACTCCAGCGGAAGGCCCGGTAGGTGGGACACGTCGCCCGGCTCCAGGCGCTGGACCAGACTGCCGCCCAGGGCGACGTTGAGGATCTGGCAACCACGGCAGACGCCGAGGACGGGCATTCCCAGGTGAACTGCGCGGTCAATGGCGGCGATTTCCAGCGCGTCGAGGTCCTTATCGATGACCGTCTCGGGCAGTGGGGCCTCGCCGTAGTGGCGGGGGTGGGGGTCGGGCGCACCGATTCCGCCGGGCAGCAGCAGGCCGTCGACGCGTTCCATCACGTACCGCACGGCGGCGGTGTCGATTCCGGGCACGATGACCACGGGTATGGCACCCGAAGCCGTCAGTACCCGTACGTAGTTCTCCGCCAGTCTCAGGACGGATGGGCTACCGGGCAGGTCCCTCCCGGCCGTTACCGCGATCAGGGGCCGGTGGACGTTGTCAGACACGGAGTTGTTGCCTCTCATAAGGGCGCAGGGGCGGGATCGACCTACAGGACGCTGTCGAGGAATGCCCTCGTGCGCTCGTGCTGCGGATCGTCGATGACACGGGACGGTGCGCCGGACTCGACGACGATGCCGTCGTCCATGAAGACGACCTGGTCCGCCACTT
This sequence comes from Streptomyces sp. SLBN-8D4, assembly GCF_049739545.1. Lineage (NCBI taxonomy): Bacteria > Bacillati > Actinomycetota > Actinomycetes > Kitasatosporales > Streptomycetaceae > Streptomyces > Streptomyces sp. SLBN-8D4. The sequence continues at coordinate 3,268,749 of NZ_JBMGQC010000001.1, read as the reverse complement.
CGCGGGCGAAGCCGATCTCATGGGTGACGACGATCATCGTCATTCCGCTTCTCGCGAGGTCGCGCATCACGCTCAGCACGTCACCGACGAGTTCGGGGTCCAGCGCGGAGGTCGGCTCGTCGAAGAGCATCAGCTTCGGTTCCATGGCGAGCGCGCGTGCGATGGCGACCCTCTGCTGCTGGCCTCCTGACAGACGGGCCGGATAGGCGCCGGCGTGGTCGGTGAGTCCGACCCGCCGCAGCAGTTCCATGCCGCGCGAGCGGGCGTCCGCGCGGCTGTGGCGGGCCACTCCGATCGGGGCCTCGGTGATGTTCTCCAGGGCCGTGAGGTGGGGGAACAGGTTGAACCTCTGGAACACCATGCCGATGCCGCGGCGCTGAGTCGCGATCTGCCTCGGCTTCATCTCCCTGGCACGCCCCTTGCGGGAGGCGTGTTCCTCGTAGCCCATCAGCTCGCCGTCGACATAGATACGGCCGCCGTCGACCTTCTCCAGGTGGTTGATGCAGCGCAGGAAGGTCGACTTGCCCGAGCCCGACGGTCCGAGCAGGCACATCACCTCCCCGCGCCGGACTTCGAGGTCGATGCCCTTGAGTACGTCTTGGACACCGAAGTGTTTGCGTACGCCCCTGGCCTCGACCAACGGGTTCGGGGTCATGAGTCCGTCTCCGTCCTGGTGTTCATGGGATTGGTGCGCGCGACCTGCGCGACGCGGGTCCGGATCCGGTCGGCCGACTTTCGGGCCTGCTGCCACGGCGTCGCGGGTAGGCCGTGGCCCGCGCCGCGGCCGTAACGGCGTTCGAGGTAGTACTGCGGTACGGACAGCACCGAGGTGAGGACCAGGTACCAGGCGCTCGCGACGATCAGCAGCTCGACCTGGCTGAGGTTCTGCGCGGAGATCCAGCTCGCGCGCGTGTAAAGCTCCGGCACCGCGATCAGCTGGAGGAGGGCGGTGTTCTTGAGCATCGAGATCGTCTCGTTGCCCATCGGCGGGATGATCACCCGCATCGCCTGGGGCACGATGATGCGCCGCAGGGTGTACGCGGGTGACATGCCCAGCGAGTGAGCCGCTTCGACCTGGCCGTGGTCGACGGAGAGCAGACCCGCGCGGACGATCTCGGAGGCGTAGGCGGCTTCGTTCATCCCGAGCGCCAGCAGGCCGGCGACGAACGGGGTCACGATCGTGTTGGTGTTCGCCGAGAAGAAGTGGACCGAGGTGAACGGGATACCGAGGCCGATCTTCTCGTACAGCAGGCCGAGGTAGCCCCAGAAGACGATCTGGACGAGCAGCGGGGTGCCCCTGAAGAACCATGTGTACGCCCAGGGCATCACTCGCAGCACCGGATTCGCGGAGAGCCGCATCACGGCGAGCGCGACGGCGAGGGCTGTCGCCAGCAGCATCGAGCAGGCGGTGAGGCCCACCGTGAGCAGGACGCCTTGGAGGATCCGCCCGTCGAAGAGGAAGTCGGCGATGGTGGCGTGGTCGATGTTCTGGTTGCTCCACAGGGAGAGCACCCACCCCGCGCACAGGACGACCAGTGCGGCTGCGGCGATCCAGCGCCCTGGATGGCTCCGGGGCGCGGCAACCACGTCGTGTGTCCCGGTGGTGGACTTCACCGTCATGTCCGTGGCGGTCATCCGGCGTTGATCTTCGCCGAGGTGACGCCGTACGACGACAGACCGTACTTCGTCAGGAGCTTGCCGTACGTGCCGTCCTTGATGACCGAGGTCAGCGCCGCCTGGAGGGCCAGGACGAGGTCGTGGTCCTTGCGGAGAACTCCGATGCCGGTGAAGACCGGCGCGTAGCCGGTGGGGTGCGCGGCGTCGTGGACGACCTCGAACTGTTTGCCGTTGCCGGCCGTCCGGGCGGTGTACTCGGCGACCGCCGCGTCGAGGACGTCGGCGGTGCCCTTGCCGGCGCGGACAGCGACCAGGGAGTCGCCCTCGGTGGGCAGCTCGACCACGGTGATCGGCTTCTTGCCGGCGGTCTTGCAGCTCGGGGCCTGCGCCCTCATGAGGTCGGCCTGTGTGGTGGCCTTGGCGACCGTGACGGACTTGCCGCACAGGTCCAGCACGCTGCGGATCTTCTCGGGGTTGCCCTTCTTCACGATGATGTCCATGCCGGCGTGGAAGTAGTCGACGAAGTACAGGCTCTTCTGCCGTGCCGGGGTGTCGTTCATCCCGTACATGATGATCTGGTGCTTGCCGGACTGGAGCGACGGGATGATGCTGTCGAACGCCTGGTTGGTGAAGGTGAAGGGGACGCCGAGCTTGGCTCCGAGCGCCTGACCCAGGTCGTAGTCGAATCCGGTGAAATTCTGCTGGGAGTCGAGCATTTCCATCGGCGCGTAGACGCCGCTGGCCACGTTGATCCCGCTCTTGAAGCGCGCGGGCAGCATCTTCGCGACCGCTGCGTCGGCGGCGACCGCCGCGGTGGCCGCCTTGCCTTCGCTCGTCGCGGAGGTGTCGGGCGCGCCACCACCGCTACAGGCGGTGAGGAGCATTGCCGTGGTCGTCGCAGCGACAGCAGCGACGAGACGAATTCTGGCCATCTGCGTCTCCATTCGGTCGGACGAGCAGTCCGTGCAGGTGTTGCACCGATTGTTCGTCCGGCCACACCGCAGGTCCCGAGCCGATTGGACTAGGATCCGGCCATGCCGTTGTCGGATTGGCCAAGCAGCAAGACCGTCACCGTCAGCCACCTCACCGAGACCATCGGAGCGCCGATCCTCAAAGCGCTGACCACGCCGCGCGCGCTGGACCATCCGGTGCGGGGTACCGTCCTCCACGACCCCGCCGACCCGCTGCCCTCCGGGCATGACCAGGTACTGCTGATGCCGGGGCTTCTTGCCGACCAGCCCGCGGCAGCCGAACTCGTACGGGAAGCGGCCCGCCTCGGATACAGCGCCATGGTGGTCAAGCTCAGGGGGACATACGGCACCGACCTGGTCGCCGAGGCGGAACGCAGCGGCCTCATCCTGCTGGCGGCGGCCGACGAGGTCTCCTGGCGCCACCTCGACGCGTTGCTGCTCTCCGTTCTGGGCTCGCAAGGTGTCGGCGGCGGGCCGGCGGCAGACACCGGAGACGGCCTTTTCGCTCTGGCCAACGCCGTCAGCGCCGTCATCGGCGGGTCCGTCGCGATCGAGGACCTGGACCGACGTGTGATGGCCTATTCGTCGTCCCCCGATCAGCGCATCGACTCCCTCCGCCGTGACGGAATCCTCAGCCGCCGGGTCCCGGAGATCGACCACAACCTCGAGCGCTATCGCATCCTGCTCGGCTCCGAAGGCGTGGTGCGCTTCCCCGAGGCGCTCGGTGCCCTGCCACGAGCAGCCGTCACCATCAGGGCCGGCACCCAGCCTCTCGGCACGATCTGGGCGATCGAAAGCCCCGACGGCATCGGCGCCGACGGAGAACGAGCCCTGATCGACTGCGCACGACTGGCCGCACTGCACATTCTCCGCAACCGCAACGCGAGCGAACTCGAACTCCAGAGGCGCGAGAGCGCGCTACTGGGCGCGTTGGAGGGCCAGTGGCCCTCCCATGAGACCAGCTTCCGTCTGTCCATCCCGCCAGGAGCCGAACTCGGCCTTCTCGGATTTGCGGCCTCCGCCGACGCGACGGGTCTCCTCGCCCTGACCGCCCACCTGGGCCACGCCCTGACCCGCTACGTCGTGCCCGTCCGCCCCGACGCGAGCATCGCCACGACATCCCGCGCCATCTACGTCCTGCTACCCGGCGGCGGCTCCGCGGCCGCGACCCGCCTCGCCAAAGGCGCGCTCACCTCGATCCGCAGCTCCTTCGGCGACTTCGTACGCGCGGCCATCGCCCCTACCGACACGGATCCGGCAAGCCTGCCCGCGATGCGCCGCGAGACAGACGACATCCTCCGGGTGACCACCGCGCACCCGGACGCACCGTCCGTCGCCGACATCGATGACGTACGTGCACGGCTCCTGCTGGCCCGCGTCGGCGACGAACTCGGCCACGAACCACGCCTGAGACATCCCGGCGTCGCCGCGATGGCCGCTCATGACACCGAGAACGGGACGGACTTCGTCGCCTCGGTCCTCGCCTGGCTGGAAGCCGTGGGCAACGTCGCCGAGGCCGCGGAACGTCTGGGCGTGCACACAAACACCCTCCGCTACCGCCTGCGCCGTAGCGCCGAACTCTTCGGTATGCCCCTGGAACAGCCCGACGACCGACTCGCGGTGTGGCTCCAACTGCGCCTTCTCCAGCGCTGAGCCGACCATCACCCCATGACGCGCGGCGCGCTGGGCGGACGTCGAAAGCCCCGAACGACAGCGCGTGATCGGTCCAAGAACATTTGGGCTGGTGCCCGCGGCAGGATCGCAAGCTGGGACACCCTCCGACCGGTCGACCGGGCCAGGCATCGTGCAGTTCGAGGGCGGAGCGCTCGCCGGAACCTCGGTGCACATGCGGGAACTCCGAGTCCGTGACCGCCTCCTAGCGGCCTTCCCGCATATGCCGTCCCCACTTCGTGTCGTTCTGTGCAGGTTGCTGGTGCTCAGCGGCAAGGTTTCCCGCTCAGCTCAGGCCGTAGCGGTGCAGGGGTGCGGGGTGAAGGCCGATCGAGGCGGGGGCGCGGGCGCGAGGGGCGCGTGATTTGGCGTGTGCGGAAATTTCGCCTGTGTCCGTCGAAATCAGTTGGTGGTGGAAGTGAATTATTCGCATCCTGGTAGTAGCACGCAGATACCGAACGGACTGCTGCGCTCGAACCAAACCGACTGCTGGATGAGCTAGGATGGCGTGGAGATGGTGGGCAGACAGTGCGCCCGTCTGTTTTGTGTCTGTTACGGATGTACGGGTCAAAGGGAGGGCGGATGAACGAGCGGGTGGTCATGAGGGCGGTGCTCGCCATAGCGATGGGGGTGATCTGCGCGTTGCTGGCCGCCTTCTGGCGGTTGGCGCGTACGAGCAGCGTGGATCAGGCGGTGATGACTGGTGGGACTGTGTTCGTCGGCGCGGTCATGGTGGCCTTCATGGTGCTGACCTATCTGCGGTCCGACTGAAAGCCACCAGGCATGATGGGCGGACCGGGGTCGGCCGCCCACGGATGGAACAGAACGAGGACTGCGGGAGTCGAGGATGGAGAGAGCACCGAAGGGTTCGTCACTGGCGCGCGCGCTGGACGCCATGCGCGGGGCACTGGCGCCCCAGGACGCCCTCCAACTCCTCATGATGCTGGTCCCGCTGCGCCACAAGGCCGATGCCGAACGGGTCGACGAGAAGGGCGACCACACAGGTGCCCTGCCTGCCTGGGATGCCCTCCTGGCCCGGGACCTCTGGAACCGGTCGGGGCATGAGGTCATGTCGGAGGCCCTGCGCGGCCTGGAGGCGTGGGGGTCCCGACACTTCCGGCTGCCGGACCTGCCACCGGCTCTCGTGGACGTCCGCGGACCTCAGTTGGCTCCCCTGATCGAGTGCGTGGCTGCGGCACCGGATCCGGCAGCACTTTTCGAAGAGTGCATGGAACAGGCGCAGACCACGGCGAAGGGCGGCGACTACTACACACCATTGGACATTGCCCGCCTTCTGACCGCTCTGATGGAGCCGCAGGCGGGCGAGGCCGTCTACGATCCCGTCTGCGGCTCCGGCGGCTTCTTGCTGCGGGCCCGCGAGTTCGTCGAAGCGCATGGCGGAGCGGCCGGCGAGCCTGCCCTGTACGGACAGGACGCCAGCCGGACCGCGCTGCAGACCGCCGCAATGAACTTCACCGTGCATGGCGTTGAAGGGGTTTACCTGCAAGGCCCTTCGTCCACCTTGACCGATGACCGGTTCCCAGACCTGATGTTTGACGTGGTGGTCGCCAACCCGCCTTTCAACCAGTTTGGTTGGGACGAAGGCGGCCACGGGCGTTACAACCGTCCTTGGCGCTACGGGATTCCTCCGGCGGGAAACGCCAACTTCGCCTGGGTGCAGCACGTGGTGAGCAAGATGATGCCTTCGGGACGAGGGCGCGGTGTGCTCCTGCTGCCGACAGGGGCCGCCGCCACCTCTAAGCCGGCGGAACGCCAGATCCGCGCCCGACTGGTCGAGGACGATGTGCTGAGCTGCGTGATCGAGCTGCCTGCCGGACTGCTTCCCCACGTTCGCAACCCCGTGAGCCTGTGGCTCTTCACCAGGAGCAAGAAACCTCGCCAGGGCTGGGGCCACGAGGACCGTTCGGGCCGGATCCTGCTGATCGACGCGCGTGACACCGCGGCCAAGGTCGGGCGGGGCCGTCGCGCCCTTCCGGACGGGGCGAGGAGCCGCATCATCAGTACCTTCGCCGCCTGGCGCGGCGCACCGGGCCAAGCCCTGTACGAGGACGTGCCAGGCTGGTGCAGATCGCTCTCCACGCAGGAGATCGCAGCACACGATCACGATGTACTGCCCTCCCACCATGTGGGACTGCCTGCCGCCGAGTCCGCGCACGGCGACGGGGAGGAGCTGGTGGCCGACCTGACCCACGAGCTCTACTCACTCTTCGAGACGTCCCGCCACCTCGAGGCTGAGCTCCGTGACCTGCTGGGGCGGTGGTGATGCCGGACCGTCTGGAGGAGCGGTTGAGCCGTCTCCCCGAAGGCTGGGAAGTGGTGCCCCTGGGCGGGCTGCCAACGGCGCGTCTGATCGGTTATGGCATCACCCGTCCCGGGGAACACGCCGACAGTGGCGTGGGGATGGTCCGTGCTGCGGACGTTCAGGACGGACGACTGCACAACGACAAGCCGAAACGGATCAGCCGAGAGGTGCACGAAGCTGGCCTGCGCAGTCAACTGGAAGTCGGCGATGTCGTCGTGGTTCTGGTGGGCCGGGTCGGCGAGGCGGCGGTCGTCACCGAGGAGTTCCATCACTGGAACGCGTCCCGCACCGTCGGGATCATCCGCCCCGCAGAGCCCGGCGATGCCGCCTGGCTGAGGCTGTGGCTCGGGTCGCCGGACGTACGCGAGTGGTGTGAGCGGCGCACCACCGGTTCCACGCTTCAACGAACACTGAGCCTTGCGGCGCTGCGTGACCTGCCCGTACCGATTCCACCCGCAGCGCCGAGGGCCGCCTTCTTGCGAGCGATGTGCCTCCTGGAAGCGAAGACAGCGACTAATGTGCGCATCGCTGAGTGCGCCACAGAGCTGAGCGACGCGCAATTCATGGTCGAGAACCGCAACAGCGAGATCTGGCCCGGACAGCCCTTCGGGACCCTGGCCGAGCTCGCTGCGGCAGATGCGCCTCGCCCCCCTGCGGACGAGGACGGGATGCCGGAGGGGGGCGGAATCCCCTTTGTGGCGCCTGGGGACATCCTGCAGAGCGACATGCCTCACCTGTACCGGACGGAGCGAAGACTCCCCTTCGGCCAGGCGGGCAGCGCGTGTGACCCGGGTTCCCTTCTGGTCGCATCAAGGGAGGACGGCGTGCGGGCCGTGATGAATCGAGTGCCCGTCGCCGTCGGCCGTGGAGTTCTGGTGCTGAGGCCGGAGTCGGTGACTGACGGCTACTGGCTGCTGCATGAGATCCGTTCACGCGGCACTGAACTGGTGGCCGCCGCACAGGGATCCGCCGGGCGGGAACTCAGCCGGCGCGCATTCGGAGCGACCCTGGTTCGATGGCCCCCGCAGGACGTGCGTGAGCGATTCGCCCGGCTCGCCGACCGCCTCCACGCCCGGGCGCACACCGCACACGGGGAGAACGAGACACTCCGTGTCCTGCGAGGCCAGGCTCTTGACGGTTTCCTGGCCGGTTCTTTCGGCGGGATGGCCGCAATGCGAAACCCATCGGACTCCGCCAGGTGTTTCGCGGCGTGCCGTAGCTCCGGACAGAACCCCACCTGTCAACTACCGAGTGCCGGTGTCGCCCATTAGAGCGATCGATGCTCTGGTGGCCCGCCGGGCTTCTGCCCACGCAAGCGGAATGCCCCCATCCGCACACGCTTCTTCGTGCTGCCCGGGATGTCCTGTGTTGCGCTTCCACGACGAGCACCACCCGCTTACCCGGCCGCTCCCGCTGCACCACGCGAAGCTGGCCCAAGAGTACTTCCTGCCGCTCGCCCCGGCCCCGGCTCCGGCGGTCGAGCCGCACTCCGAGTAGCCGCCCGCGACTCGGTACTGGCCGCTCCGCAGCTCGCCCGGGCCGTGGAGCGGCACCCGGTCGTCTCCGGGCGCCTGCGAAAGGCCCGAGTTCCGGTGTCATTCGCCTTGGTAGAGGCGCTGCAGGTCGATGAGCTGGATGTCGTGGTCGCGAGCTGCGCCTTGTCGCAGGCCGTCGGTGAGACCTGCGCCGCTGAAGCGCATGAGGCGTGCCTGATCGGCCGTCGGGCTGCCTCGAAACGGCCGTACCAGTCATGTCGGTGGGAGGCATCGGGGCACTGTGGGATGGTGCCCACGAGCGCGGGATTACCACCCTGACCCCTGTCAGGACTGGCTGCCGCGGTGTCTCTGACCCTGCCTTGGGCGGCTTGGCCGCGGGTCACGTCCAGGCGGCGAGGAGGTCTTCGGGGGTGAGACTGGGGATGCCTGGGGCAGTGCAGCCATTGCGGGTGACGGCGAGGAGAGGGGTGGTGTCGTCGGCGCCGGGAAGTTGAGAGCGGTGGGTGATGAGGCGGGCGAGGTCCCGGGGGTCGAAGGGTTTGTTCTCGAGCCATTTGATGGATCCGATGAGGGTGATCTTTTTGGCGATGGGGGAGCGGTCGGCGGCGATGATGTCGATCTCGGGGTCGTTGGTGCGGGTCCAGTAGCCGCCGATGGCGTTGCTGTCCGCGGGGAGCCGGTCGTCGGCGAGACGCCAAAGGGCTTCGCGGATGACCGGCTCGATGGCGCGTCCGCGCCATGCCGTCCAGCTGGTGCGGATGGAGTCCAGGACGCGGTCGCCGCGGCCTCGTTCGACGGCGGGGATGCCGGGGCCGATGAAGGAGAGCCAGAAGCGCAGGTAGGGGTCGTCGATGCGGTAGCGGGTCTCGCGGCTGGGGCGGGTGGACAGGGGGAGTTCGGCGGCGACCATGCGGCGTGTGGTGAGCAGTTCCAGGGAGCGGGTTACGGAGCCGGGGTTGAGGCCGCCGGCTGCCCGGCCGATCAGCGTGAAGGTGCGCTCGCCGTGGCCGATGGCGCCCAGTACGGTGCGGGCTTGAGCCTCGGTGGGGAACTCGGCGGCCAGGGTGCGCTCGCCACTGACGAGCAGGGCCGAGGTCGGTCGGCGCAGAGCTGATGCGAGGTATTCCCACAGGTCCGCACCGTGAGGCCACTCGTCGAGGATGAGCGGGAGTCCGCCGGAGACGAGGTAGGCGTCGAAGGCATCGGCTGCGGGCAGGCTGAGCATCGCGGCGACGTCGGCGGGGCTGAGCGGGGGGACGACCATGTCGGTGCCGCGCTGGTAGAAGGGCCGTCCGTAGGTGTTGAGTTTCTCCATCATGGCGATGTCGGAACCCACCAGGATCAGGAGCACGGGCAGCTTGGACAGGGTCCGGTCGAAGACCTTCTGCAGGGCGCCCTCGAAGCTGGGGTCCTCGCGTACGAGGTAGGGCATCTCGTCCAGGACGACCACGCTGGGTCTGTCCATAGGGAGCGCTCCGGCGAGCAGGCTTAGGGCCGCGTCCCAGGTCTGCGGTGCCGTGAAGTCGGCGAAGCGGGCCGCATCAGGAAGGGTGGAGGCCGCCACCTCGGCGGCGAAGCCCGCCAGATCCTCCTCCTTCGAGCCGCCGACAGCGGTGAAGAAGACGTGGGGCAGCCCGGCGCGCTCCAGGAACTCCTCCACCAGCCGGGACTTGCCCACACGTCGGCGCCCCCGCAGCAGCACGGCCCGGCCGGGCCGTCCGCTGCGTCCGCCGGTCCGCACGGGGGCAAGTAGATCGTCCAGAAGGCCGAGTTCGGCCCGGCGGCCGATGAATCCGTTCACGGCGACCGACCTCCGTCATGACGGGCAGGAAACTTTCATCGATGATACTTTCATAGATGCACCTATCGCAAACGCCGCAGCCGACAGTGGCTGTCTGTCCGAGTCGGCCCTGGCGGCTGCAGGGTGCAACGGCATAGCCCCGGGCCGGCCCGCCGTGGTCGCGGCGGCCGCCCACCAACTGCGCTTCCACGATGAGTGCCACCCGCTCGCCCAACCCCTCCCACTGCACCTCGCGAAGCTGGCCGGGAGTGCTTCCTGCCTCTTGCCGTGGCCCCGACCTCGGCTCCGGTGGCCGGGCAGGGCTCTGAATAGTCGTCTGCGACGTGGTGTTGGCAGCTTCCGGTTTGTTCGAGCTGTGGAGCGTCACCCGGTCGTCTCCAGCATGAGGCGGAAGAGCCCCTGATCATCAAGGGCTTTTCCGCTGGTGTCGAAGAGCGTGGCGCTCCACGGGATCTGAAGCCCCGTGAGCTACTTGGTTCCAGGGTTCTGCACTCTGTCGGAACGCCTGCCGTGTTGTCCTCCGGGCCAGTTGAACGGGCTCGGAACAGAGCTGACCCCCCGGTCGAGGAAAGTGGGACGGACCGCTAAGAGGTGTGCTTTGTTCACTTCTCTGGCCACAAACATGCAGCTCACAAGGGGGGCGTGGCTCCAGGAACCCCGATTCCGGCGCCTCCGTCCCGCGCATGTCCCGCAGGGAGCGATGTCACGGGATCGGACAATTGGGATTTCGGCCGACCGGTGCGTCAAAATCCCAGGTCGGAGTACGTGGGCCGACGAGTGCACATGGCCTTGTTGACCGTTGCTGTTTTGGCATGCACAAGAAAGGCCCTGACCGGCGTTTCCGCTGGTCAGGGCCTAAATTTCCGGTGCCCCCGGCAGGATTCGAACCTGCGCACACGGCTCCGGAGGCCGTTGCTCTATCCCCTGAGCTACGGGGGCGTGTCGGTCGGAGTTGGTGGCTCGCGGCGACGGGTAGAACACTACCAGCTCCCTCGGGGTGATCCGGAACGGGTTTCGTGGTCGCGCCTCGGCGGCCTGGGTCCCCCGCACGGGGTGGAAGTGGGGAAAACCCGGACGCGGTGGCCGGTCCGCACCTACTCTCGAGTTGTGCCAGGCGCGTCGGGCCGGGTGCTTGTTGTGGACGACAACAAGGTCATCCGGCAGCTGATCAGGGTCAATCTCGAGCTGGAGGGCCTCGAGGTCGTGACCGCGGCCGATGGTGTCGAGTGTCTGGATGTCGTTCATCAGGTGCGTCCCGATGTCGTGACCCTCGATGTGGTCATGCCCCGGCTGGACGGACTGCGGACCGCCGCACAGCTGCGTTCCGACCCCCGGACCGCTCACCTTCCCCTCGCCATCGTCAGCGCCTGTACGCAGCACGAGGTCGACAGCGGTCTCGACGTCGGCGTCGACGCCTTCCTCGCCAAGCCCTTCGAGCCCGCCGAACTCGTGCGACTCGTACGGCAGTTGATGGACCAGAGCCGGGAGCGACGGCGGCCGGACGAGGGGGACACTCCTCTGGTCGGCGGTGTACTCGGGGGCGGAGAGGCCGAGCGGGCCGGTCGCGCCGGCGGCTGAACCTCACGAGACGCGGCGGCCTCGCAGTGACATCCAGGTCCTCACGACCCGCGCCCGCGCCCCACGGCCACGACCCGCGCCCGCGCCCCACGGCCACGACCCGCGCCCGCGCCCCACGGCCACGACCCGCGCCCGCGCCCCACGGCCACGACCCACGGCCACGGCCCGCATCCTGCAGCCCAGCCCAGCCCAGCCCAGCCCAGTACTGCCCCGCCCCGTCCCACATCCCGGACCCCGCCCAAACCCGCTCGCCCTCCCACCCCCCTCCTCCCCTACGCTTGTCCCGTGACCCCCGTCGAGCTCTCCCGTACCGTGCTGCGCGCGGTGCGTCGTGCTGTCGACGAGGGGGAGCTGGACGTGGCCGTCCCGGGGCGGACCGACGTCACGCCCCCCGGTCCCGGTGGGTGTGGTGACTACGCCACCAACGTCGCCCTCCAGCTGGCCCGGCCCGCCGGGCAGCCCCCGTTGCGGGTCGCCGAGATTCTCCGGCAGCGGCTCGCGCAGAGCGACGGCATCGGTGACGTCGTCGTCACCGGGCCCGGGTTCCTCAACATCAGCCTGCGGGGGAGCGGCGACGCCCTCGTGCGGGAGATCCTGCGACTCGGACAGCGGTACGGCCATGCCGACCGGCCCACCGGGCAGCTCGTGCAGCTGCACGCACCCCACGAGGTCCGCGCCGTCGTCGTGATGGACGCTGTCGCCCGTATCCTCCGCTCGCAGGGCGCCCTCGTCCGCAGCAGTTGCGTCGCTCGCCCGGAGCCGGCCTGGACGGACGTCCTCGGCGTCGAGGTCGATGCGTACGGCACCCCCGAGGCGCCCGCGTCCGCACCCACCCCCGCCCCCCTCGACGTCAACGTACGACCCGTGCCGGCCGGCCTCGACCCCACCCCCCTCGGCCGGGACGCGGCCCGCTGGGCGCTTCTTCACCCCGCCCCTCACGACCGGCCCCGCATCACCGCCGACCACCTGGTCCAGCGGGAGAGCAACCCTCTCTTCCGGGTCCGTTACGCCCACGCCCGCACCCGGGCTCTCACCCGCAACGCCGCCGACCTGGGCTTCCACGCCGAGCCCGGGGACGTGGACGTGCACCCACGGGGGGACACAGAGGCAGCCGTACAGGGGACCGACGTACGGCAGGCCGACGTACAGGAAACCGCCGTAACGGAAACGGCCGTACCGGAAGCCGCCGTACCGGAAACCGCCGTCCAGGGCACCGTCGTACACGACACGACCGCCCTCCGGAACCTCCTCGCCGATCACCCCCGTGTCCTCCAGGCCGCCGCCGCGCACCACGCCCCCGATCGCCTGGCCCGGCATCTCGTCACCGTCGCCGATGCCGTTCTCCCCTTTCTCGCAGTCGTCCTTCCGCGTGGTGCGGAGAAACCCTCGGCCGCCCACCGTGCCCGGCTCGCGCTCGCCGAAGCCGCCGGGGCGGTGCTGGCCGGTGGCCTGTCCCTGCTCGGCATCGACGCACCCGAACACCTCTAGAGAGCCAGTCAAGAAGATGAGCCGTTCCGCACATCCCGCCGGGCCCCGGCACGCCGACGTCCTTCCCGAGGGTCACTACTCCGGGCCGCCCGCCGACCTCAACGTCCTTGACCCCAAGGTGTGGGCCCAGACGGTCGGCCGTGACGAGAACGGGGTCGTCACCGTCGGCGGCATCGACGTCAAGACCCTCGCCGAGGAGCACGCCACCCCCGCCTACGTCGTCGACGAGGCCGACTTCCGGGCCCGGGCGCGGGCCTGGCGCGATGCCTTCGGGGCCGATGCCGACGTCTTCTACGCCGGCAAGGCGTTCCTGTCGCGAGCAGTCGTGCGCTGGCTGCACGAGGAAGGGCTCAACCTGGACGTGTGCTCCGGGGGTGAGCTCGCCACCGCCCTGTCCGCGGGCATGCCCGCCGACCGCATCGCCTTCCACGGCAACAACAAGTCGGCGGCAGAGATCACCCGGGCCGTCGAGAGCGGGGTGGGGCGTATCGTCCTCGACTCGTTCCAGGAGATCGTCCGGGTCGCGCACATCGCGCAGAGCCTGGGGAAGCGGCAGAGGGTCCAGATCCGGATCACCGTCGGCGTCGAGGCGCACACCCACGAGTTCATCGCCACCGCCCACGAGGACCAGAAGTTCGGGATCCCGCTGGCCGGCGGACAGGCCGCCGAGGCCGTGCGGCGGGCGCTGAAGCTCGACGGACTCGAACTCATCGGCATCCACTCCCACATCGGCTCGCAGATCTTCGACATGTCCGGCTTCGAGGTCGCGGCACATCGCGTGGTCGGGCTGCTCAAGGACGTCCGTGACGAGCACGGTGTCGAGCTTCCCGAGATCGACCTCGGGGGCGGCCTCGGCATCGCCTACACCAGCGACGACGACCCCCGCGAGCCGCACGAGATCGCCAAGGCGCTCACCGAGATCGTGACCAGGGAGTGCGAGGCGGCCAGGCTGCGGACCCCGAGGATCTCCGTCGAGCCGGGGCGCGCCATCGTCGGTCCGACCGCCTTCACGCTCTACGAGGTCGGCACCATCAAGCCCCTCGACGGGCTGCGCACCTACGTCTCCGTCGACGGCGGGATGTCGGACAACATCCGCACCGCGCTCTACGACGCCGAGTACACCGTCGCCCTCGTGTCCAGGACCAGTGACGCCGAACCCATGCTCGCCCGGGTCGTCGGCAAGCACTGCGAGAGCGGGGACATCGTGGTCAAGGACGCCTTCCTGCCGGCCGACCTGGCACCCGGTGACCTCATCGCCGTACCGGCGACGGGCGCCTACTGCCGTTCCATGGCGAGCAACTACAACCACGTGCTGCGCCCGCCGGTCGTCGCCGTCCATGACGGTGAGTCCCGGGTCATCGTCCGCCGGGAGACGGAGGAGGACCTTCTGCGGCTCGACGTCGGCTGAACCACCGCCCGGACCACCGCCGGACCCCCGCAGACCAGGAACGAGACCAGGAAAGGAAGATCTACGGTCTGCCACCCCCGGACAAATGAAATAGATGTCTCATAATCCGGACGAGGGGCAGAAACTCCCGTCCGGTGAGTGAGACTGGACCCACCGTAGACGGTATGAGGAAACGAGGTCGGATGATGCGTACGCGTCCGCTGAAGGTGGCGCTGCTGGGCTGTGGAGTGGTCGGCTCAGAGGTGGCGCGCATCATGACGACGCACGCCGACGACCTCGCCGCCCGCATCGGCGCCCCCGTGGAGCTCGCCGGGGTCGCGGTACGGCGTCCCTCCAAGGTTCGTGAGGGCATCCCGCAGGAACTCGTCACCACCGACGCCACCGCCCTCGTCAAACGCGGGGACATCGACGTGGTCGTGGAGGTCATCGGGGGGATCGAGCCCGCCCGTTCCCTCATCACCACCGCCTTCGAGCACGGCGCCTCCGTCGTCTCCGCCAACAAGGCGCTCCTCGCCCAGGACGGCGCCGCCCTGCACGCGGTGGCCGGACAGCACGGCAAGGACCTCTACTACGAGGCCGCCGTCGCCGGTGCCATCCCGCTGATCCGCCCGCTGCGCGAGTCCCTCGCCGGCGACAAGGTCAACCGGGTGCTCGGGATCGTCAACGGCACCACCAACTTCATCCTCGACAAGATGGACTCCACGGGCGCCGGTTATCAGGAGGCCCTCGACGAGGCCACCGCCCTCGGATACGCGGAGGCCGACCCGACCGCCGACGTCGAGGGGTTCGACGCCGCCGCCAAGGCCGCCATCCTCGCCGGGATCGCCTTCCACACGCGCGTGCGTCTCGACGACGTCTACCGCGAGGGCATGACCGAGGTCACCGCCGCCGACTTCGCCTCCGCGAAGAACATGGGCTGCACCATCAAGCTGCTCGCCATCTGCGAGCGGGCCGAGGACGGCAGGTCCGTCACCGCCCGCGTGCACCCCGCGATGATCCCGCTCACGCATCCCCTCGCGTCCGTCCGCGGCGCCTACAACGCCGTGTTCGTCGAGTCCGACGCCTCCGGCCAGCTGATGTTCTACGGCCCGGGCGCGGGCGGTGCCCCCACCGCCTCCGCCGTCCTCGGTGACCTCGTCGCCGTCTGCCGCAACCGGCTCAGCGGCACGACCGGGCCCGGTGAGTCCGCGTACGCGGCCCTCACCGTCTCGGGCATGGGCGAGGTCGTCACGCGCTACCACATCAGCCTGGACGTGGCCGACAAACCGGGTGTTCTCGCCCAGGTTGCCACCGTGTTCGCCGAGCACGGGGTGTCCATCGATACCGTTCGGCAGCAGGGGAAGGACGGCGAGGCGTCTCTCGTCGTCGTCACGCACCGCGCGTCGGACGCCGCCCTGGGCGGGACCGTCGAGGCGTTGCGCAAGCTCGACACCGTGCGGGGTGTCGCCAGCATCATGCGGGTTGAAGGAGAGTAACCAGCAATGACCCACCAGTGGCGCGGAATCATCGAGGAGTACCGGGACCGGCTGCCCGTCTCCGACACCACGCCGGTCGTGTCGCTCCGTGAGGGCGGCACGCCCCTCGTGCCCGCGCAGGTGCTCTCCGAGCGCACCGGGTGCGAGGTCCACCTCAAGGTGGAGGGCGCCAATCCCACCGGGTCCTTCAAGGACCGCGGTATGACCATGGCCATCACGCGTGCCAAGGAGGAGGGCGCGAAGGCGGTCATCTGCGCCTCCACCGGCAACACGTCGGCGAGCGCTGCCGCCTACGCCGTACGCGCGGGCATGGTCTGTGCCGTGCTGGTGCCGCGGGGCAAGATCGCGCTCGGCAAGATGGGCCAGGCCCTCGTGCACGGTGCGAAGATCCTCCAGGTCGACGGAAACTTCGACGACTGCCTCACCCTGGCCCGCTCGCTGAGCGACAACTACCCGGTGGCGCTGGTCAATTCGGTCAACCCGGTCCGTATCGAGGGCCAGAAGACCGCCGCCTTCGAGATCGTCGACATGCTCGGCGACGCGCCCGACATCCACGTCCTGCCGGTCGGCAACGCCGGCAACATCACGGCGTACTGGAAGGGCTACAAGGAGTACGCCACCGACGGAGTGGCCGCCAAGACGCCCCGGATGTGGGGCTTCCAGGCCTCCGGCAGTGCCCCGATCGTGCGCGGCGAGGTCGTCAAGGACCCGTCGACCATCGCCACCGCCATCCGTATCGGCAACCCCGCCTCCTGGCAGTACGCGCTCGCGGCGAAGGAGGAGTCCGGCGGGTTCATCGACGAGGTGACGGACCGTGAGATCCTGCGCGCCTACCGGCTGTTGGCCGCTCAGGAGGGTGTCTTCGTGGAGCCCGCCTCCGCCGCCTCCGTGGCCGGTCTGCTGAAGGCCGCCGAGCAGGGCAAGGTCGACCCGGGCCAGCGGATCGTGTGCACGGTCACCGGCAACGGCCTCAAGGACCCCGACTGGGCCGTCGCGGGCGCTCCGCAGCCCGTCACCGTCCCGGTCGACGCGGCGACGGCGGCCGAGCGCCTCGGGCTCGCCTGAGACAGGGAATCCCCTGAGAGGGGTGCACAGGGGGCTTACGACACGCATCGTGCGCCTCCTGTGCGCCCTATGTCGCCACAGAACCTTCCTTCGATAGGCTGTACCGAACCCGCCCGCTGCATATGCCCTCGCGTACAGCGGGGTGCCACGTCGTCTCCGCGGCCAGCAGGGTCTTCGTACGTCATCGAATGTCATTCGACAATCACGCAGCTCAAGGAGAGTCATCGAGAGATGGCCGGTCCCGCTTTCCGCGCCGCCGCCGTCCGGGTGCGCGTCCCCGCCACCAGCGCCAACCTCGGCCCGGGCTTCGACGCCCTGGGCCTGTCGTTGGGGCTCTACGACGACGTCGTCGTCCGGGTGGCCGACTCAGGGCTGCACATCGACATCGCGGGAGAGGGCAGCGAGACGCTCCCGCGGGACGAGAACCACCTCCTCGTACGCTCCCTGCGCACCGCCTTCGACCTGCTGGGCGGCCAGCCGCGCGGCCTGGAGATCGTCTGCGCCAACCGCATCCCGCACGGCCGGGGCCTCGGCTCCTCCTCGGCCGCCATCTGCGCCGGAATCGTCGCCGCGCGCGCCGTGACCATAGGCGGCGAGGCCCGGCTCGACGACACCGCGCTCCTGGAGCTCGCCACCGAGATCGAGGGCCACCCCGACAACGTGGCCCCGTGTCTGCTCGGCGGCTTCACCATCGCCTGGATGGAGGCCGGTGCCGCCCGGGCGATCAGGCTGGAGCCCGACGATTCCATCGTTCCGGTGGTTTTCGTGCCCGGAAAGCCCGTCCTGACCGAGACCGCGCGCGGACTGCTCCCGCGCACCGTGCCGCACGTCGACGCCGCCGCCAACGCGGGCCGTGCCGCGCTGCTCGTCGAGGCCCTCACCAGGCGCCCCGAGCTGCTGCTGCCGGCCACCGAGGACCGTCTCCACCAGGAGTACCGCGCTCCCGCCATGCCGGAGAGCGCCGCACTCGTGGAGCGGCTGCGGGCCGACGGAGTCCCGGCAGTCATCTCGGGGGCGGGGCCCACCGTGCTCGCGCTCGTCGACGCGGCCAGCGCCGACAAGGTGGCCCATCTGGCGGGCGAGGGCTGGGCCGCCAACCGGCTGGACCTCGACGCCCAGGGGGCCTGTGTGCTCCCGCTCGCGGCAGCCAGTGACATCTGAGATCCGGCGTGTGCCGGATTTCGAGAGGGGGAATGTTTGTTGGATCCGGTAGTGTTAATCTCAAGTCTGCACCCGACCCCACCATGGCGAGGTGCTTCACGTCCCCGTCCGGGACAGACATTCTTCCGGGAGCCTCCCAAGCCGCACTGCGTTCCGTACGACGTACAAGGGCAGTACCTCGTACGCGGGCACTGAGCGACTTGCCGGGCACGCTCCGGAACCGGTGCGACCAAGCCAACGTGACACGGACACTCAGTGCCACGGCTATCGGAAGCGCCGTCACCACATTCCTCCGCCGCTTAGGCGGACCACCGCCCCGGCTCGGTCCACAAGGATGGGACCGACGTCGGACAGCACAAACGGTCGCCGAGCCAGACAGGCCGACGTCCGCTCCAGGGAAGGACCCTTCGTGAGCGACACCACCGATCTGATGGGCGCACGTGTCGAGGAGACCGCTGCCGCGCCCTCCACGGACGCCTCCGCGCCTGCCGCCGGTGCCGGCTCCCGGCGGCGCCGCGGTACCGGCCTCGACGGCATGGTGCTGGCCGAGCTGCAGCAGGTCGCATCCGGCCTCGGCATCAAGGGCACCGCGCGTATGCGCAAGAGCCAGCTGATCGAGGTCATCAAGGAAGCGCAGGCCGGGGGAGGTGCCGCGGCTCCCAAGGCTGCATCCTCGCCCGCCGGTGACGCCGCCGAGACCAAGCCGAAGCGCCGCGCCACCTCCAAGGCCCGTACGGGCGACGCCGCCGAGAAGAAGGCGGAGGCGAAGGCCGAGGCCCCCGCCGAGAAGGCCGTGGCCCAGCAGCAGATCGAGATCCCCGGCCAGCCGGCCGCCGAGCGCGCGGGGGACGACGCTCCCGCCGAGCGCCGTCGCCGCCGTGCCACCGCCGAGGCCGGCGCCCCCTCGGGCAGCCCCGAGACCGTCGTGGCCGAGGCGAAGAGCGAGCCCAAGGCCGAGACTCCCGCGCAGCAGCCGCAGGGCGACGCCGGTGACGGCGACGGCCGTGGCCGCCGCGACCGCGGCCGTGACCGCGGCCGCGACCGCGGTGAGCGTGGCGACCGCGGGGACCGCGGGGAGCGTCGCAAGAGCGACGACCAGCAGGGCCAGGGCGGTCAGCGCCAGCAGCAGAACCAGCAGCAGGGCGGCGGCCGTCAGGACCGCCAGGACCGTCAGCGCGACAACGGCCCCCAGGACGACGACGACTTCGAGGGCGGTCGCCGCGGCCGGCGCGGTCGCTACCGGGACCGCCGCGGCCGTCGTGGCCGTGACGAGATGAGCGGCCCCGAGCCGCAGATCAACGACGACGACGTCCTGATCCCGGTCGCCGGCATCCTGGACATCCTCGACAACTACGCCTTCATCCGTACGTCGGGTTACCTGCCGGGCCCCAACGACGTGTACGTCTCCCTCGCCCAGGTCCGCAAGAACGGCCTGCGCAAGGGCGACCACATCACCGGCGCGGTCCGTCAGCCCAAGGAAGGCGAGCGGCGCGAGAAGTTCAACGCGCTGGTGCGTCTGGACTCCGTCAACGGCATGGCGCCCGAACACGGCCGCGGCCGCCCGGAGTTCAACAAGCTGACGCCGCTGTACCCGCAGGACCGCCTCCGTCTGGAGACCGACCCCGGCGTCCTGACCACCCGCATCATCGACCTCGTCGCGCCGATCGGTAAGGGCCAGCGCGGTCTGATCGTGGCCCCGCCGAAGACCGGCAAGACCATGATCATGCAGGCGATCGCCAACGCGATCACGCACAACAACCCCGAGTGCCACCTGATGGTCGTCCTGGTCGACGAGCGTCCGGAAGAGGTCACCGACATGCAGCGGTCGGTGAAGGGCGAGGTCATCTCCTCGACCTTCGACCGCCCGGCCGAGGACCACACCACGGTCGCCGAGCTCGCCATCGAGCGTGCCAAGCGTCTGGTGGAGCTGGGCCACGACGTGGTCGTGCTGCTCGACTCGATCACGCGTCTGGGCCGTGCGTACAACCTCGCCGCGCCCGCCTCCGGCCGCATCCTGTCCGGTGGTGTCGACTCGACCGCCCTGTACCCGCCGAAGCGCTTCTTCGGTGCGGCCCGCAACATCGAGGACGGCGGCTCGCTGACCATCCTCGCCACCGCCCTGGTGGACACCGGGTCCCGCATGGACGAGGTCATCTTCGAGGAGTTCAAGGGCACCGGCAACGCCGAGCTCAAGCTCGACCGGAAGCTCGCCGACAAGCGGATCTTCCCGGCGGTGGACGTGGACGCGTCCGGTACCCGTAAGGAAGAGATCCTGCTCGCTCCCGACGAGCTCGGGATCGTCTGGAAGCTGCGCCGGGTGCTGCACGCCCTCGACCAGCAGCAGGCGGTCGAGCTGCTTCTCGACAAGATGAAGCAGACGAAGTCGAACGCCGAGTTCCTGATGCAGATCCAGAAGACGACGCCGACGCCGGGCAACGGCGACTGACGTCAAGCGTTCGGAAAGAGGACCGCCCCCGACCACGGGGGGCGGTCCTCTTTGGTTTAGGATCACGCTCTTCGGTCGATTTTTCGATCTCTGAACTTCTGATCCCTTGGGGGGACTTGCATGGGTATACCCATGTCCGGAGGCGCCGGCCGGCACAGACGGCGTGCGTGGATCGCTCTGCCCGTCGCCGTGGCCGCCGCGCTGCTGGCCACGTCGGCGAACGCCGCCACCGTCGTGCCCGAGCCGCAGGCACCGGCCCCGGCCGCCGCGTCCACGCCGTCGCAGGCCGAGCTGGAGCACCGGATCGCCGGTGCCGTCGCGGCGGAGGACACCTCCCGCACGATGACCCGGTCGCCGATGAGCGGGGGCAAGGTCGACTCCACCGTCTCGCCGATGATCATCGGCGGTACGACGACGACCATCACCTCGGCCCCGTGGATGGCCCAGCTCTGGTACACCGACGACCAGGGCACCACGGACACCAGCGACGACACCGGGTTCTTCTGCGGCGGCGCGGTCGTCGCGCCGACGAAGATCCTCACCGCCGCGCACTGCGTCAAGGGCGCGAACTGGGCCAAGGGCGGCGCCGTGGTGACCGGTGCCACGCAGCTGCCCTCCGAGGACGGCGACCTGCACGGCGGCACCGCCACGGCCGTACTGCGGCAGTGGTACCACCCGTCGTACAACGCGGACACCATCGACAACGACATCGCGGTCCTGACCCTGGCGGCCCCCGTCAAGGCGACCCCGATCCGCATGACGACGGCCACCGACACCGCCTCGTACGACCCCGCCACCACCGGTGCCAAGACCGCCAAGGTCTACGGCTGGGGCCGCACCAGCTCCACCAGCGACGACATCTCCGAGACGCTGAAGACGGCCACGCTGCCCATCAAGTCGGACACGACCTGTGCCGCGGCCTACGGCTCCTGGTTCATCAAGGGGCACATGACCTGCGCGGGCCCGCCCGCCAGCGGCAGCGACTCCGGTACGACCGCCATCTGCAGCGGTGACTCCGGCGGCCCCCTCGTCGTGAACGGGCGGATCGTCGGTGTCGTCTCCTGGAACGTGACCGACTGTGTCGCCAAGGGCGCCTACAGCGTCTTCACCAAGGTCAGCAAGTACGTCGGTGCCGCCTACCCGCGCGTCGACGACACCAACCTGAGCTTCGACCACAAGGCCGACCTGTGGGTGCGCAAGTCCTCCACCAAGGTCGGCTACGAGCAGGACTCCAAGGGCACCACCTTCGCCGCCCGGCAGTCCTGGGGCGACTGGAACGGTGTGAACCTGGTCCGGCAGACCGACCTCAACCGGGACGGCTTCCAGGACCTCCTGTACCGCGTCTCCAGCACCGGTGACGTCTACTGGCTGCGGTACCTGCCCGCCACCGGCGCCTGGGCCGACCCGAAGAAGGTCTTCACCGACTGGCGGACCCGCACCCGGATCGTCACCCCCGGCGACGTGACCGGCGACTACAAGCCCGACCTGCTCTCCGTGGACTCCGCGGGCGTCCTGTGGATCTACCCGGGCAAGGGCGACGGCAGCTTCGCGGCCCGGGTCAGGGTCGGCGGCGGCTGGAGCCAGTACAACCAGCTGCTCGGCCACGGCGACTTCACCGGCGACGGCAAGGCGGACGTGCTCGCCCGCAACAAGAGCACCGGCGACCTCTACCTGTACAAGGGCACGGGCACATCCGGCACGGGCGTCTTCGCGGCCCGGGTCAAGGTGCGCACGAACTGGAGCGGCTACAACGCCTTCGACGCCGTCGGTGACATCACCGGCGACGGCAGGGCCGACCTGCTGGCCCGCACCCCCGGCGGCACGCTCTACCTGTACAAGGGCACCGGCAAGGCGACCAGCGAGATCTTTGCCACAAGGACCACTGCGGGGACCGGTTTCCAGCAGTACGACATTTTTGGCTGAAACCGCTGGTGAGCAAGGCTCGCCCTGAGGTTTTCATAACGCCCTGTGACCACTGCTGCACGTGGTGGTCACAGGGCGTTGTGCAACCCTTTCTCGAGTTTCCCCGTCTGACCAGGCGGAGCGAACATGGTGCGGTACGGGTCTTTTTCTGACCACGTCTGACCCTGAAAGCAGGGGGTAACCGACCGGACGAGATTCGAGGAGCACATGTCAGCCGAGAGCAAGCCGAATCCCCGAATACCCGGGGGCAAGGGAAGCCGCCGCAAACCCCGCAGCAGAGGCCGCAAGGGCCTGCTGGTCATGGCGTGGGTCGCCGCGGGGATCGTCGTGGTGGGCGGCACCGGGGCCGGCTACGTGTACTTCAAGCTCAACGGCAACATCAAGAGCGTCGACATCGACCAGGTCCTCGGCAGCTCCCGGCCCACCAAGGTCGACAACGGCTCCGAGAACATCCTCGTCCTCGGCTCGGACACCCGCTCCGGCTCCAACAAGAAGCTCGGCGGCGGCACCGACGACGGCAGCGCCCGCTCCGACACCGCGATGATCATCCACGTGTACAAGGGCCACAAGAAGGCCACCGTGGTCTCCATCCCGCGCGACACCCTGATCGACCGCCCGCAGTGCACCGACACCGACGGCAAGGAGCACGACGCCGCCTCGGACGTCATGTTCAACTCCGCTTACACGACCGGCGGCGCGGCCTGCGCGGTGAAGACCGTCGAGTCCATGACCGACATCCGCATGGACCACTACCTGGAGGTCGACTTCAGCGGCTTCGAGAAGCTGGTCGACGAGCTCGGCGGGGTCACGGTCACCACGACCAAGGCCATCAAGGACACCGACAGCCACCTGGACCTCAAGGCCGGCACGCACGAGCTCACCGGCGCCCAGGCCCTCGGTCTCGTCCGCACCCGGCACGGCGTGGGCGACGGCAGCGACCTCGGCCGTATCCAGCTCCAGCAGGCCTTCATCAAGGCACTGGTCAAGCAGGTCAAGAGCGTCGGCGTGCTGAGCAGCCCGAAGAAGCTGTACGACCTCGCCGACACCGCCACCAAGGCCGTCACCACCGACTCCCACCTCGGCTCGGTCAACTCCCTGGTCTCCTTCGCGGGCGGCCTCCAGCACATCAGCCCGTCGAACATGACCATGGTCACGATGCCGGTCCGCTACGACCCGGCGAACCCCAACCGCGTGATCGTGCAGGAAGCCAAGGCCAAGCAGATCTGGACGGCCCTGGAGCACGACCGGGCGATCCCGAAGTCGGCCACCGAAGGCACCGCGACGGGCCAGGCCAAGGGCGTCGTCACCTCGTAGCGGACCGCCTGCCCGGGGGGCTGGGAATAGAACGCGGCGACACCTCGTTTTGGGGGATGCGGCCAGTGCTGGCAGACTGGTACGTCGGTCCCGGTTCACGCCCCCGCAATCCGCGGCGGCGACCCGGCACCCTCCCGAAACTAGGAGACACCTTGAAGCGCGACATCCACCCCGAGTACGTCGAGACGCAGGTCAGCTGCACCTGTGGCGCGTCGTTCACCACCCGTAGCACGATCTCCAGCGGCACCGTCCGTGCCGAGGTCTGCTCCGAGTGCCACCCGTTCTACACGGGCAAGCAGAAGATCCTCGACACCGGTGGCCGCGTGGCCCGCTTCGAGGCCCGCTTCGGCAAGGCTGCTGCCAAGAAGTAGCGAGCCACCAGCGCCGGTCCACGCCGCACTCCTCGGAGTGCGCCGGGACCGGCGTTTTTGGTCGCCCGCCGTCCCTCTTTCTTACGCAGTTCAGGAGCCCAAGATGTTCGAGGCCGTCGAGGAACTCGTCGGTGAGCACGCCGACCTGGAGAAGAAGCTCGCCGACCCGTCGGTCCACTCCGACCAGGCCAACGCGCGCAAGCTGAACAAGCGCTACGCCGAGCTCACCCCGATCGTCGCCACGTACCGCTCCTGGAAGCAGACCGGCGACGACATCGAGACCGCGCGCGAACTCGGTGCCGACGACCCGGAGTTCGCCGCCGAGGTCAAGGAGCTGGAGAAGGCCCGCGACGAGCTGACGGAGAAGCTGCGGCTGCTCCTCGTCCCGCGGGACCCCAGCGACGACAAGGACGTCATCCTGGAGATCAAGGCCGGTGCCGGCGGTGACGAGTCGGCGCTGTTCGCGGGCGACCTGCTGCGCATGTATCTCCGGTACGCCGAGCGCGTCGGCTGGAAGACCGAGATCATCGACGCCACCGAGTCCGAACTGGGCGGCTACAAGGACGTCCAGGTCGCCGTGAAGACCAAGGGCGGAAACGGCGCCACCGAACCCGGGCAGGGCGTGTGGGCCCGGATGAAGTACGAGGGCGGCGTGCACCGGGTGCAGCGCGTCCCGGCGACCGAGTCCCAGGGCCGTATCCACACCTCCGCGGCCGGTGTGCTGGTCACGCCCGAGGCCGAGGAGGTCGACGTCGAGATCAACCCCAACGACCTCCGCATCGACGTCTACCGCTCCTCCGGGCCAGGTGGGCAGTCCGTCAACACCACCGACTCCGCCGTGCGCATCACGCACATTCCCACCGGAGTCGTCGCCTCCTGTCAGAACGAGAAGAGCCAGCTGCAGAACAAGGAGCAGGCCTTGCGTATCCTGCGCTCCAGGCTGCTCGCGGCGGCGCAGGAGGAGGCGGAGCGCAATGCCGCCGACGCCCGGCGCAGCCAGGTCCGCACCGTCGACCGCTCCGAGAAGATCCGCACGTACAACTTCCCGGAGAACCGCATCTCGGACCACCGCGTCGGCTTCAAGTCGTACAACCTGGACCAGGTCCTGGACGGCGACCTCGACGCGGTGATCCAGGCATGCGTCGACGCGGACTCGGCAGCGAAGCTGGCGGCCGCGTAAAGGCCGCCGAAGAGGGCCCGAAAGAGGCACGTACGCACGACCGAGTACGACACGGAGGACTTGCGTGAACCTGCTGCTCGCAGAGGTGGCCCAGGCCACCCAGCGGCTGGCCGACGCCGGCGTGCCCTCGCCGCGCAACGACGCGGAGGAGCTCGCCGCGTTCGTGCACGGCGTGAAGCGGGGCGAGCTGCACTCCGTGAAGGACGCGGACTTCGACGCCCGCTACTGGGAGACCATCGCGCGCCGGGAACAGCGCGAACCGCTCCAGCACATCACCGGCCTCGCCTACTTCCGGTACCTCGAACTCCAGGTGGGCCCCGGGGTGTTCGTGCCGCGCCCCGAGACCGAGTCGGTGGTCGGGTGGGCCATAGACGCCGTCCGCGCGATGGACGTCGTCGAGCCGTGCATCGTCGACCTGTGCACCGGCTCCGGCGCCATCGCGCTCGCCCTCGCCCAGGAGGTCCCGCGCTCCCGCGTGCACGCCGTGGAGCTGTCCGAGGAAGCGCTGCGGTGGACCCGTAAGAACGTCGAGGGGTCGCGGGTCGACCTGCGCCAGGGCAACGCCCTGGACGCCTTCCACGACCTCGACGGCCATGTCGACCTGGTCATCTCCAATCCGCCGTACATCCCGCTCACCGAATGGGAGTACGTCGCTCCCGAGGCACGGGACTACGACCCCGAACTCGCCCTGTTCTCCGGCGAGGACGGCCTCGACCTCATCCGCGGTCTGGAACGGACCGCACACCGGCTCCTGCGCCCCGGAGGTGTCGTCGTCATCGAGCACGCCGACACCCAGGGCGGCCAGGTGCCGTGGATCTTCACCGAGGAACGGGGCTGGGCCGACGCGGCCGACCACCCCGACCTCAACAGGCGCCCCAGGTTCGCGACGGCCCGCAGGGCGATGCCGTGAGCCGCACTCCCAAGACTCCAGAGCAGTACGTGTACGAGGAGGCCCGCTAGATATGGCACGGCGATACGACACCAACGACGCGACCGACCGCACGACCGGTCTGCGCGAAGCCGCGTCCGCCGTCCGCCGTGGCGAGCTCGTGGTCCTCCCGACCGACACGGTGTACGGCATCGGCGCCGACGCGTTCTCCTCGGAGGCCGTCCATGACCTCCTGGAGGCCAAGGGCCGGGGCCGCAACATGCCCACCCCCGTGCTGATCGGCTCCCCGAACACCCTCCACGGTCTCGTCACCGACTTCTCCGAGCTGGCCTGGGAGCTCGTCGACGCCTTCTGGCCGGGCGCGCTCACCCTCGTCGCCAAGCACCAGCCGTCCCTCCAGTGGGACCTGGGCGACACCAGGGGCACGGTGGCCGTGCGGATGCCGCTCCACCCCGTCGCCATCGAGCTGCTGACCGAGGTCGGACCCATGGCGGTCTCCTCCGCCAACCTGACCGGTCACCCCTCGCCGGAGACCTGCGACGCCGCGCAGGAGATGCTGGGCGACTCGGTCTCCGTCTACCTCGACGGCGGCCCGACCCCCGGCAACGTCCCCTCCTCGATCGTCGACGTCACCCGCGAGGTGCCCCTGCTGCTGCGCGCGGGCGCGATCTCCGCGGAAGAGCTCAGGAAGGTCGTACCCGACCTCGAGGTGGCGAATTGACGGCCCCTGACGCGGGGCGTGGCATATGGGACGGGGAAGAGACGCGGACCTTCACAGGGCTCCCGCGTGACAGCTTCCGCATCCTCCACGTCAGCACCGGCAACGTGTGCCGCTCGCCGATCACCGAGCGGCTGACCCGGCATGCCCTGGCGGACCGGCTCGGCGACCCCCTGTGGGGCGGCCTGGTCGTGGAGAGCGCCGGGACCTGGGGCCACGAGGGCGCGCCCATGGAGGCCAACGCGGAGACCGTCCTTGCCGAGTTCGGCGCGGACCCCTCCGGCTTCACCGGACGCGAGCTGCTGGACGAACACGTGATCATGGCGGACCTGGTCCTGACCGCCACCCGCGACCACCGCCAGCAGGTGATCTCCATGGGGCACTCGGCGGGTCTGCGCACCTTCACCCTGAAGGAGTTCACCCGGCTGGTGAAGGCGATAGACCCGGCGACCCTGCCGCCCCTGGAGGAGGGCCTGGTGAGCCGCGCCCGCGCCCTGGTCCGCGCGGCGGCCGCTCTACGCGGGTGGCTCCTGGCCCCCACCGCCGAGGCCGACGAGGTCTTCGACCCTTACGGAGCACCGCTGCCCTTCTTCCGCTCGATCGGGGACGAGATAAACGAGGCGATCGATCCGGTCGTCACCGCGCTCACGGGCGTACCCGCAAGGACGTAAGGACCGGGCACCCCATCGGCCCCGGGCCTACATTGGACGTACGTCACCGTCGACGCCCCGGAGTCCACCATGTCGGTCACCCACGCGCCCCAGACCGCCGACGTCCTCGCGCGGCAGGACCCCGAGCTGGCCGAGATCCTGCTCGGGGAGCTCGACCGGCAGTCGTCGACGCTCCAGCTCATCGCCGCCGAGAACTTCTGCTCGCCGGCCGTCCTGGCCGCGCTCGGCTCGTCGCTGGCCAACAAGTACGCCGAGGGCTATCCGGGCGCCCGTCACCACGGCGGCTGCGAGCTGGTCGACGTCGCCGAGCGGCTCGCCGTGGAGCGGGCGAAGTCCCTGTTCGGCGCCGAACACGCCAACGTGCAGTCCCACTCCGGCTCTTCGGCGGTCCTCGCCGCCTACGCCGCGCTGCTGCGCCCCGGCGACACCGTCCTCGCCCTCGGCCTGCCCTACGGCGGCCACCTCACCCACGGCTCGCCCGCCAACTTCTCCGGCCGCTGGTTCGACTTCGTCCCCTACGGCGTCGACGCCGAGACCGGGATCATCGACCACGACCAGGTGCGCACCCTCGCCCGCGCCCACCGGCCCAAGGCGATCGTGTGCGGTTCCATCGCCTACCCCCGGCACATCGACTACGCCTTCTTCCGCGAGGTCGCCGACGAGGTGGGCGCGTATCTCATCGCCGACGCCGCCCACCCCATCGGGCTCGTCGCCGGGGGAGCGGCGCCCAGTCCGGTGCCGTACGCCGATGTCGTCTGCGCCACCACCCACAAGGTGCTGCGCGGCCCCCGCGGCGGAATGATCCTGTGCGGGAGCGAGCTGGCCGAGCGGGTCGACCGGGCCGTCTTCCCGTTCACGCAGGGCGGCGCGCAGATGCACACCATCGCCGCGAAGGCGGTCGCGTTCGGCGAGGCGGCGACACCGGCGTTCGCCGCGTACGCCCATCAGGTGGTCGCCAACGCGCGGGTCCTCGCGGCCGCACTGGCCGACGAGGGACTCGTGGTCACCACCGGAGGGACCGACACCCATCTCGTGACGGCCGATCCGGCGCTGCTCGGCGTCGACGGACGCACGGCACGGGGACGGCTCGCGGCCGCGGGGATGGTGCTCGACTGCTGTGCGCTGCCTCACGCCGACCTGCGCGGACTGCGCCTGGGAACGGCCGCCGTCACCACCCAGGGCATGGCCGAAAAGGAGATGGCGGGGATCGCCGCCCTGCTCGCGGGGGTGGTGCGCGGTGAGGTGGAGAGCGCCAGGGCACGTGAAGAAGTGCGGGATCTGGTCGGCGGATTTCCGCCCTATCCGGCCTGAGCGGGGGTATCCGGACCTGCGGGCACAGCCGCACGTGCAACCATCGGCTCTACCCGGAAGTCCCCAACCATATGCATCCGTCGCTAGGGTGTGGGGCTGAGATGGCCAGCGAGACCTGTGGGGAAGCCTGTGCGTGAATACCTGCTGACGCTCTGCATCACGGCCGCGGTGACGTATCTGCTGACAGGGCCGGTACGGAAGTTCGCGATCGTGGCCGGAGCGATGCCGGAGATCCGGGCCCGTGACGTGCACCGGGAACCGACTCCGCGGCTCGGCGGTATCGCCATGTTCTTCGGACTGTGCGCGGGTCTGCTGGTCGCCGACCACCTGACCAACCTCAGCGCGGTCTTCGAGAAGTCGAACGAACCGCGCGCGCTGCTCTCCGGGGCCGCCCTGATCTGGCTGATCGGCGTCCTGGACGACAAGTTCGAGATCGACGCCCTGATCAAGCTGGGTGGCCAGATGATCGCCGCGGGCGTGATGGTGATGCAGGGTCTGACGATCCTGTGGCTGCCCATCCCCAGCGTCGGCTCGGTCGCGCTGACCCAGTGGCAGGGCACCCTGCTGACGGTCGCGCTCGTCGTCATCACCATCAACGCGGTGAACTTCGTCGACGGTCTCGACGGCCTCGCCTCCGGCATGGTCTGCATCGCCGCCGGCGCGTTCTTCCTGTACGCCTACCGCATCTGGTACTCGTACGGCATCGAGGCGGCCGCTCCGGCCACGCTGTTCGCGGCGATCCTGATGGGCATGTGCATCGGCTTCCTGCCGCACAACATGCATCCGGCGCGGATCTTCATGGGCGACTCGGGATCGATGCTCATCGGCCTGGTGCTGGCCGCGGGCGCGATCTCCATCACCGGGCAGATCGACCCGGACGCGCTGAAGCTGTTCGCCGGGTCCGAGAAGGCGGCCGTGCACCAGACGGTTCCCGTCTACATCCCGCTGCTGCTGCCGCTGACCATCATCGCGGTGCCGGCCGCCGACCTGATCTCGGCCATCGTGCGCCGCACCTGGCGGGGCCAGTCGCCGTTCGCCGCCGACCGCGGGCATCTGCACCACCGGCTGCTGGAGATCGGGCACTCGCACAGCCGGGCCGTGTGGATCATGTACTTCTGGTCGGCGCTGATCGCGTTCGGCTCGCTCGCCTACTCGGTGAACTCCGCGTCCATGTGGATCGTGCTCGGCGTCGTGTTCCTCAGCGCGATCGGTCTCGTGCTGCTCCTGCTGCCGCGCTTCACCCCGCGCGTGCCGATGTGGGCCCAGCACGTGGTGCCGCCGCGTTACCGCCGCCGTCGGCGGGCGGCGGTCGCGGAGGCCATGGAGGTGGAACAGCGCACCCCGGTCGCGGTGGGAGTGGCGGGTGTCAACGGGGCGACCGCGCTGAGCGCCCGTTCGCACGTGCCGGAGAGGCGCAAGGCCGAGACCTCGCGCTGACGCCCAAGGTAAGAATCTGACTAAAGCATTGCCAACGCGTGGGAGTTCGACGGGGCGACAAATCGCCCCTATACCAGACAACTCCCCCGCGTTTCCGCGCAGACGCGCAGCGTCACTCTCATGTGTGACAGTGGGCACACGTTCTAGGTAAAGACCGCATCAAATAGTTTGTGATACGGTTCACGAGAACCCAGGGCAGAGCCAAAGGACCGTAGTGCGACGGTCCCTTGGCGTGAGGGTCACCCTCAGCCCGGGACTACGCTCGTCCATGACGACACACCCCCCCTTTTGAAAGCGGAGTTGCCGCCATGCCGTCCAACGACGTCCGGATCCTGGCTCAGGCCGCCGTGCCCACGGTCGCCGTCGGCGCGATCGCCGCCGTGGTCAGCGGTGTGGTCGTCGGTGGCAAGGGGGCGATCGGGTCAGCTGTCGCGACGGTGATCGTGATTCTCTTCATGGGTCTCGGTCTCTACATCCTGCAGCGCACTGCCAAATCGCTTCCGCATCTGTTCCAGGCGATGGGCCTGATGCTGTACGCGACGCAGATCCTGCTGCTTTTCGTCTTCATGGCCGCGTTCAAGAACACCACGCTCTTCCATCCCAAGGCCTTCGCGTTCACGCTGGTCGCCGGCACCCTCGCGTGGATCGCCGCGCAGACCCGTGCGCACATGAAGTCCAAGATCCTCTACGTCGAGCCCGATAAATCGGAGCACTCGTCGTGAGGGGTAGGGCCGGGATAAAGAGGTCTGAGATCTCCTGCTATCGTCCGGTGCCAACTGCGGCATCGCGGGCGCGGGCATCTGAGCTGACGCCTGCTCAATCGCGAGGCGAGATGCCCAACAGTCGCCCCCACATCCGTAACACCAGTCCCGTGCCGAACCGCGACTGTATGCCGCGCCGACACAACGAGGTTGCCGTACCCATGCGTCACGCTGAAGGAGCCCGCGGTGAGTGCTGACCCGACGCAGGTGCTCGCCTTCGAGACGGATTGCCACATCTTTGACGGCTGTGGCTTCCCCTCTCCCGGCCTGCACTCGTTCCTGTTCGAGCCCATCCTGGGCGACGGGGACAGCAACGTGTACTTCAACAAGACGATGCTCTTGGCGCTCCTCGGGTCGATCATCATCGTCGGGTTCTTCTGGGCCGCCTTCCGCAAGCCGCAGGTGGTTCCCGGCAAGCTCCAGATGGTGGCCGAGGCGGGCTACGACTTCATCCGCCGTGGAGTCGTCTACGAGACCATCGGCAAGAAGGAGGGCGAGAAGTACGTACCGCTCGTCGTCTCGCTCTTCTTCTTCGTCTGGATGATGAACCTCTGGTCCGTCGTTCCGATCGCCCAGTTCCCGGTCACGTCGATCATCTCGTACCCGCTGGTACTGGCCCTGATCGTCTACGTCCTGTGGGTGTCGCTGACCTTCAAGCGGCACGGCTTCGTCGGCTTCTTCAAGAACGTGACGGGCTACGACAAGTCGCTCGGCCCGGTGCTTCCGCTGGCGATGCTGATCGAGTTCTTCTCGAACATCCTGATCCGCCCGTTCACCCACGCCGTGCGACTCTTCGCCAACATGTTCGCCGGTCACACGCTGCTGCTGCTCTTCACGATCGCCAGCTGGTACCTGCTGAACGGCATCGGCATCGCCTACGCGGGTGTCTCGTTCATCATGACCGTGGTGATGACCGCCTTCGAGCTGTTCATCCAGGCCCTGCAGGCGTACGTGTTCGTCCTGCTGACCTGCACCTACATCCAGGGCGCCCTGGCCGAGCACCACTGAGCCACCCGCACCCGACCTCCACGAATCGTCCGGTGGCCAACCCCCACCGGTCCGTAAAGAAAAGGAAGAACTGGCATGTCCCAGACCCTTGCTGCTGTCGAAGGCTCCCTCGGCTCCATCGGTTACGGCCTCGCCGCGATCGGCCCCGGCGTCGGCGTCGGCATCATCTTCGGTAACGGCACCCAGGCCCTGGCCCGTCAGCCCGAGGCGGCCGGCCTGATCCGCGCCAACCAGATCCTCGGCTTCGCGTTCTGTGAGGCGCTGGCCCTGATCGGTCTGGTCATGCCGTTCGTCTACGGCTACTGATCGCTGATCGACGACCAGCCGACTAGACGAAAGGCATACACATGAGCCAGATGCTCACGATCGCGGCCGAGGAGATGGAAAATCCCCTCATCCCGCCGATCCCCGAGCTCGTCATCGGCCTGATCGCCTTCGTCATCGTCTTCGGCTTCCTCGCCAAGAAGCTCCTCCCGAACATCAACAAGGTTCTGGAAGAGCGCCGCGAGGCCATCGAGGGCGGTATCGAGAAGGCCGAGGCCGCGCAGACCGAGGCCCAGAGCGTCCTTGAGCAGTACAAGGCACAGCTCGCCGAGGCCCGCCACGAGGCCGCGCGCCTGCGCCAGGAGGCGCAGGAGCAGGGCGCCACGCTCATCGCCGAGATGCGCGCGGAAGGCCAGCGGCAGCGCGAGGAGATCGTCGCCGCCGGTCACGCGCAGATCGAGGCCGACCGCAAGGCCGCCGCGTCCGCGCTGCGCCAGGACGTCGGCAAGCTCGCCACCGAGCTGGCCGGCAAGCTCGTCGGCGAGTCCCTCGAGGACCACGCCCGGCAGTCCCGCGTGATCGACCGCTTCCTTGAGGACCTTGAGGAGAAGGCCGAGGCCGCGCGATGAACGGAGCGAGCCGCGAGGCCCTGGCAGCCGCACGCGAGCGTCTCGACGCGCTGACGGACAACACGTCCGTGGACGCCGGCTCGCTCGCCGACGAGCTGGCCGCCGTCACCGCGCTGCTCGACCGCGAGGTGTCGCTGCGTCGGGTCCTGACCGACCCGGCGCAGCCCGGCGAGGCCAAGGCGGAACTGGCCCGGCGCCTGATCGGCACGCAGGTCGGCGGCCCCGCCACCGACCTGGTGTCCGGCATGGTGCGCTCCCGCTGGTCGCGCTCGCGTGACCTGGTGGACGCGCTGGAGGAACTGGCGAACATCGCCGACCTGACCGCCGCGCAGCGGCGGGGCACGCTCGACAACGTCGAGGACGAGCTGTTCCGGTTCGGCCGGATCGTCGCCTCGAACACCGAGCTGCGCGCCGCGCTGACCGACCGCGCCGCAACGGCCCAGGCCAAGCGTGAGCTGCTCGCCAGCCTGCTCGGTGGCCGCGCCGATGCGACGACCGAGCGTTTGGTGACGCGCCTTGTGGCCGCGCCCCGGGGACGTAGCCTGGAGGCGGGCCTTGAGTCCCTGTCCAAGCTCGCCGCCGAGCGCCGGGACCGCATGGTGGCCGTCGTCACCTCGGCGGTTCCGCTGAGCGACCAGCAGAAGCAGCGTCTGGGCGGTGCCCTGGCGAAGCTCTACGGCCGCCCGATGCACCTCAACCTCGACGTGGACCCCGAGGTCCTCGGCGGGATCCGGGTGCAGGTCGGCGACGAGGTCATCAACGGCTCCGTCGCGGACCGCATCGAGGACGCCGGCCGCCGCCTGGCGGGCTAGCAGCAACTTCATAGCAGTACGTACTTACGACGGCCCTGGTTGGGCCGTACATGAAGAATCCTGGGGGTCGCCCCCAGACCCCCAAAGTGAAACTTCGGGCCCAACAAGGAGAGCAGGGAACCCAGATGGCGGAGCTCACGATCCGGCCGGAGGAGATCCGGGACGCGCTGGAGAACTTCGTCCAGTCGTACAAGCCGGACGCGGCCTCGCGCGAGGAGGTCGGTACGGTCACCCTTGCCGGCGACGGCATCGCGAAGGTCGAGGGTCTGCCCTCGGCCATGGCCAACGAACTGCTGAAGTTCGAGGACGGCACCCTCGGCCTCGCGCTCAACCTGGAAGAGCGCGAGATCGGTTGCGTCGTCCTCGGTGAGTTCAGCGGCATCGAGGAGGGTCAGCCGGTCACCCGTACCGGCGAGGTCCTCTCCGTGGCCGTCGGCGAGGGCTACCTCGGCCGCGTCGTCGACCCGCTCGGTGCCCCGATCGACGGCCTCGGCGAGATCGAGACCAGCGGTCGTCGCGCGCTTGAGCTGCAGGCTCCGGGCGTCATGGCCCGTAAGTCGGTGCACGAGCCGATGGAGACCGGCTACAAGGCCGTCGACGCGATGACCCCGATCGGCCGTGGCCAGCGTCAGCTGATCATCGGTGACCGTCAGACCGGCAAGACCGCCCTGGCCGTCGACACGATCATCAACCAGCGTGACAACTGGCGCTCCGGCGACCCGAAGAAGCAGGTCCGCTGCGTCTACGTCGCCATCGGCCAGAAGGGCTCGACCATCGCCTCCGTGCGTGGCGCCCTCGAAGAGGCCGGCGCGCTGGAGTACACGACCATCGTCGCCGCCCCGGCGTCCGACCCGGCCGGCTTCAAGTACCTGGCGCCGTACACCGGTTCGGCCATCGGCCAGCAGTGGATGTACGAGGGCAAGCACGTCCTCATCATCTTCGACGACCTCTCGAAGCAGGCCGACGCCTACCGCGCCGTGTCCCTGCTGCTGCGCCGCCCGCCGGGGCGCGAGGCCTACCCGGGTGACGTCTTCTACCTGCACTCCCGTCTGCTGGAGCGCTGCGCCAAGCTCTCCGACGAGATGGGCGCGGGCTCGATGACCGGTCTGCCGATCGTCGAGACCAAGGCCAACGACGTCTCGGCGTTCATCCCGACCAACGTCATCTCCATCACCGACGGCCAGTGCTTCCTGGAGTCGGACCTGTTCAACGCCGGTCAGCGCCCCGCGCTGAACGTCGGTATCTCCGTCTCCCGAGTCGGTGGTTCCGCGCAGCACAAGGCGATGAAGCAGGTCTCGGGTCGTCTCCGCGTGGACCTCGCCCAGTTCCGTGAGCTGGAGGCGTTCGCCGCCTTCGGTTCCGACCTGGACGCCGCGTCGAAGGCGCAGCTGGAGCGCGGCCAGCGCATGGTCGAGCTGCTGAAGCAGGCCCAGTACCAGCCGATGGCGACCGAGGACCAGGTCGTCTCCGTCTGGGCCGGCACCACCGGCAAGATGGACGACGTCCCGGTCAACGACATCCGCCGCTTCGAGAAGGAGCTCCTGGAGTACCTGCACCGCAAGGAGCAGGGCCTCATGACCTCCATCAAGGAGGGCGGCAAGATGTCGGACGACACCCTCACCGCTGTTGCCGACGCGATCGCCGACTTCAAGAAGCAGTTCGAGACCTCGGACGGCAAGCTTCTCGGCGAGGACGCCCCGGCCGCGGCCAAGTGACGTAAGGAAGGGACCTGACTCATGGGAGCCCAGCTCCGGGTCTACAAGCGTCGCATCCGATCCGTCACCGCGACCAAGAAGATCACCAAGGCGATGGAGATGATCGCCGCCTCGCGCGTCATCAAGGCGCAGCGCAAGGTGGCGGCCTCGGCGCCCTACGCGACCGAGCTCACCCGCGCGGTCACGGCGGTCGGTACCGGCTCGAACACCAGGCACCCGCTGACCACGAAGGCCGAGACGGTCACGCGGTCCGCGGTGCTGCTCCTGACGAGCGACCGCGGTCTCGCCGGCGCCTTCAACTCCAACGCCATCAAGCAGGCGGAGCGGCTCACCGAGCGGCTGGAGCGCGAGGGCCAGGAGGTCGACATCTACATCGTCGGCCGCCGCGGTGTCGCGCACTTCAACTTCCGTGAGCGCAAGATCGCGGAGTCGTGGAGCGGTTTCACCGACGAGCCCACGTACGCGGACGCCAAGAAGGTCGCGGCTCCGCTGATCGAGGCCATCGAGAAGGACACGGCCGAGGGCGGCGTGGACGAACTCCACATCGTCTTCACCGAGTTCGTCTCGATGATGACGCAGACGGCGCTCGACGACCGTCTGCTGCCGCTCAGCCTCGAAGAGGTGGCGCAGGAGGCCAAGCCGCAGGGCGAGATCCTCCCGCTCTACGACTTCGAGCCCTCGGCGGAGGACGTCCTCGACGCCCTGCTGCCGCGCTACGTGGAGAGCCGTATCTACAACGCGCTGCTCCAGTCGGCCGCCTCCAAGCACGCCGCCACGCGGCGCGCGATGAAGTCGGCCACCGACAACGCGGGAGAGCTCATCACCACGCTCTCCCGACTTGCCAACGCGGCCCGCCAGGCCGAAATCACCCAGGAAATCAGCGAGATCGTCGGTGGCTCCGCAGCCCTCGCCGACGCGTCCGCGGGGAGTGACAGGTAATGACGACGACAGTTGAGACGGCCGCTGCCACGGGCCGCGTCGCCCGGGTCATCGGCCCGGTCGTCGACGTGGAGTTCCCCGTCGACGCGATGCCGGAGATCTACAACGCTCTGCACGTCGAGGTGGCCGACCCGGCCCAGGACGGCGCGAAGAAGACGCTGACCCTGGAGGTCGCCCAGCACCTGGGTGACGGCCTGGTCCGCACCATCTCGATGCAGCCCACCGACGGTCTGGTCCGCCAGGCCACCGTCACCGACACCGGCACGGGCATCACCGTCCCGGTCGGCGACTTCACCAAGGGCAAGGTGTTCAACACCCTCGGTGAGGTGCTGAACGTCGACGAGACGTACGAGGGCGAGCGCTGGTCCATCCACCGCAAGGCCCCGAACTTCGACGAGCTCGAGTCGAAGACCGAGATGTTCGAGACCGGCGTCAAGGTCATCGACCTTCTCACCCCGTACGTCAAGGGTGGAAAGATCGGTCTGTTCGGTGGTGCCGGCGTCGGCAAGACGGTGCTCATCCAGGAGATGATCTACCGCGTCGCCAACAACCACGACGGTGTCTCCGTGTTCGCCGGTGTCGGTGAGCGCACCCGTGAGGGCAACGACCTCATCGAGGAGATGTCCGACTCGGGCGTCATCGACAAGACCGCGCTGGTCTTCGGCCAGATGGACGAGCCCCCGGGCACCCGTCTGCGCGTGGCCCTCGCCGGTCTGACCATGGCGGAGTACTTCCGCGATGTGCAGAAGCAGGACGTGCTGTTCTTCATCGACAACATCTTCCGCTTCACCCAGGCCGGTTCCGAGGTGTCGACCCTGCTCGGCCGTATGCCCTCCGCGGTGGGTTACCAGCCGAACCTGGCCGACGAGATGGGTCTCCTCCAGGAGCGCATCACCTCGACCCGTGGTCACTCGATCACCTCGATGCAGGCGATCTACGTCCCCGCGGACGACCTGACCGACCCGGCCCCGGCCACCACCTTCGCCCACCTCGACGCGACGACGGTGCTCTCCCGTCCGATCTCCGAGAAGGGCATCTACCCGGCCGTGGACCCGCTGGACTCCACGTCCCGGATCCTGGACCCGCGCTACATCACGGCGGACCACTACAACACCGCCATGCGTGTCAAGGGGATCCTCCAGAAGTACAAGGACCTCCAGGACATCATCGCGATCCTCGGCATCGACGAGCTCAGCGAGGAGGACAAGCTGGTCGTCCAGCGTGCCCGCCGCGTCGAGCGCTTCCTGTCCCAGAACACCCACGTCGCCAAGCAGTTCACCGGCGTGGACGGCTCGGACGTGCCGCTGGACGAGTCGATCACCGCGTTCAACGCGATCTGCGACGGTGAGTTCGACCACTTCCCGGAGCAGGCGTTCTTCATGTGCGGTGGCCTGGAGGACCTCAAGGCCAACGCCAAGGAGCTCGGCGTCTCCTGAACCCACTGAGTTCCATGTGAACCCTGTGATTCACGCTTGAGGGGGCGGGGTACGTCCCGCCCCCTCTTTCACGCCCACTAGACTTGTAACCAACACCCGGCCGAACCGCCGGGTGGTGACCCGAGGAGCCACCTTGGCTGCTGAGCTGCACGTCGCGCTGGTCGCGGCCGACCGAGAGGTCTGGTCCGGCGAGGCCACCCTGGTCGTCGCGCGCACCACGTCCGGCGACATCGGCGTCATGCCCGGTCACCAGCCGCTGCTCGGTGTGCTGGAGTCGGGCCCGGTGACCATCCGTACGAGCGATGGCGGGACGGTCGTCGCCGCGGTGCACGGCGGTTTCATCTCGTTCGCCGACAACAAGCTGTCGCTGCTGGCCGAGATCGCCGAGCTGTCGGACGAGATCGACGTCCAGCGCGCGGAGCGGGAGCTGGAGCGCGCGAAGGCGGAGGGCGACGCCGCCGCCGAGCGTCGCGCGGACGTACGACTGCGCGCGGCGACTGCGCGCTGAACCAGCGCGGAGCCGTATGACGTCACTCAGCCGCGGCCGGCACCGGAGCGATCCGGAGCCGGTCGCGGCTGAGGCAGATCTGGATGTTTTTTCCGTTCCGTTACCTATTGAAGGTACCTAGGAGACGAGGAGGTCGGTGTCGATGGTCCTCGCTCTGACTGTGTGCGGAATCGTCGTGGCCCTGGTGGTGCTGGGGCTGTTCGTCTTCGGTCTGCGGCGCAGACTCATCCAGCGCTCCGGCGGCACCTTCGACTGTTCCCTGCGCTGGGACGTCCCGGAGAAGACCGACCCCAGCGGCAAGGGCTGGAGCTACGGCGTCGCCCGCTACAACGGCGACCGCGTCGAGTGGTATCGCGTCTTCTCGTACGCCTATCGACCGCGCCGCGTCCTGGAGCGGGCCGCGATCGAGGTCGCGGGCCGTCGTCTTCCCGACGGGGAGGAGGAGATGGCCCTGCTCTCCGACGCCGTGATCCTGACCTGTCTGCACCGGGGCACGCGTCTCGAACTCGCGATGAGCGAGGACGCGCTGACCGGGTTCCTGGCGTGGCTGGAGGCAGCTCCCCCCGGTCAGCGTGTCAACGTGGCCTGAGCCGAAGGTCACGGTGACGCCGGCGGGCCAGACGGTCAGAAGTGCCGCGATCGTCGTCCCGGTGAACATCCCCACGTAGGCCGTCCCGGGCCTGGCCGACGGGCTGCCGGCGTTTCGCCTGCTGCTGGATCTGCGTGTCATTCGTCCCCCCGAATGAGTCATTCCGCTTACGGTCGAGATATCGATTGTTCCCGGTCGTCAGCTGTCTTTCGGCCGCTGA
The DNA here is from genome assembly GCF_049739545.1 of Streptomyces sp. SLBN-8D4. Taxonomy (NCBI): domain Bacteria; kingdom Bacillati; phylum Actinomycetota; class Actinomycetes; order Kitasatosporales; family Streptomycetaceae; genus Streptomyces; species Streptomyces sp. SLBN-8D4. The sequence continues at coordinate 3,229,554 of NZ_JBMGQC010000001.1, read as the reverse complement.
TGGTCCCTCGACGAGGGCCGAACGGCCCTGGGGGGAGTACGCCGAAGGCGCGCGGCACCCGCCGCGCGCCCCCAGTGGATCGTGGGTCAGCTCAGTCCGCTGTTGATGGCGCTCACCAGCTCACCGCCCGCGGTGTCGCCGCTGAACTCCCAGAAGAACGCGCCGCCCAGGCCCTGGTTCTTGGCCCAGGTCATCTTCCCGGCGATCGTCGCGGGGGTGTCGTAGGACCACCAGTTGTTGCCGCAGTAGGCGTAGGCCGTGCCCGCGATGGTGCCGGTGGCCGGGCAGGACGTCTTGAGGACCTTGTAGTCCTCGATGCCCTGCTCGTAGGTGCCGGGCGCCGGTCCGGTGGCCGTGCCGCCGGGTGCCGCCTGGGTGACGCCGGTCCAGCCGCGGCCGTAGAAGCCGATGCCGATGAGCAGCTTGCTCGCGGCCACGCCCTTCGATTTGAACTTGGCGATCGCGTCGGCGGTGGTGAACCCGGCCTGCGGGATGCCGTTGTAGGTGGTGAGCGGGGAGTGCGGGGCGGTCGGGCCGTCCGCGTCGAACGCGCCGAAGAAGTCGTACGTCATCACGTTGTACCAGTCGACGTACTGCGCGGCGCCCGCGTAGTCGGCGGCGTCGATCTTGCCGCCGGAGGTGCCGTCGGCCGTGGTGGCCGCGGTGACCAGGTTGCCGGTGCCGAACTTGGCGCGCAGGGCCTGCATCAGGTTCTTGTAGGCCGCCGCCCCGCTGGTGTCGCAGGACAGCCCGCAGGCGTTCGGGTACTCCCAGTCGATGTCGATGCCGTCGAAGACGTCGGCCCAGCGCGGGTCCTCGACCAGGTTGTAGCAGGACTGCGCGAACGCGGCCGGGTTGGCCGCGGCCTGGGCGAAGCCACCGGACCAGGTCCAGCCGCCGAAGGACCACAGGACCTTGATGTTCGGGTACTTGGCCTTCAGCTGGCGCAACTGGTTGAAGTTGCCGCGCAGCGGCTGGTCCCAGGTGTCGGCGACGCCGCTGACCGACTGGTCGGCGGTGAAGGCCTTGTCGTAGTCGGCGTAGGAGTCGCCGATGGCGCACTGGCCGTTGGTGACGTTGCCGAAGGCGTAGTTGATATGTGTGATCTTGGCGGCCGAGCCCGACGTCACCAGGTTCTTGACGTTGTAGTTGCGGCCGTAGATGCCCCACTCGGTGAAGTAGCCGAGCTTGACCTTGTCACCGGTGGTGGGCGGCGGGTCGGTGGTGCCGCCGGTGGTGTGCACCGCGACCGCCCCGCTGGCCGGACCCGTCTGGTCGGCGGTGTCGCGGGCCTGCACGGTGTAGGAGTAGTCGGTGCCGGCGGTCAGGCCGGTGTCCGTGTACGACGTCGTCGTCACGGTCGCCACCTTGGCACCGTCGCGCAGCACGTCGTAGTTCTTGACGCCCTTGTCGTCGGTGGCGGCGCTCCAGGCCAGCTTCACCGAGGTGTTGGTGATGCCGGAGGCGGTGGGCGTGCCGGGGGCGGACGGGGCCGCGTCACCCGGGGTGGACCCGCCGTCACAACTGCCGCCGTTCAGCTTGCAGTTGGCGGGGGAGCCGCTGCCGGCGCCGTTGAAGCCGAAGGAGACGGAGGCGCCGGGGGCGAGGGTGCCGTTCCAGGACTTGTTCTTGGCGGTCCAGTGGGTGCCGGCGGAGGTGACGTCGGCGTCCCAGGCGGAGGTGACGGACGTGCCGGAGGGGAAGTCCCACTCGACGGTCCAGGAACTGAGGCTGGTGGTACCGGTGTTCTTCACCGTCCACTTGCCTTCGAAGCCGGTGCCCCAGTCCTGGGTCTTGGTGTAGGTGGCGGTGGCGGTGCTCGCGGCCTGGGCTGGGCTCGCGAGGCCGACCAGGCCGGCGAAGGGGAGCAACAGCGTCGCGAACCCTGCCGCGGCTCTGTGTCTGAAGCGCATCGTGCGCCTCCTAGGGGAGTTGGGGGCGTGACTGAGCCTTCACACCCACGGTGCCGCGAGAATAGAAAGGTCTGGACCACAGGTCAATAGGTCTGGACCACTCTGGGCAAGTCGCAGCTAGACGCCCAACTCCTGTGCCAGTACGGCCGCTTGCACCCGGCTGCGCAGCTCCAGCTTCCCCAGCAGACGGCTGACGTGCGTCTTCGCCGTGGCCTCGGCCATGTCCAGGCGCTCGGCGATGTCGGCGTTGGACAGGCCCTCCCCGAGGCAGGAGAGCACCTCGCGTTCCCGGCGGGTGAGGGTGCCGAGGACGGCCGGATCGAGGCTCGTCCCGCGGACAGGCCTGGCGGCGAACTCGGCGATCAGACGCCGGGTGACGGCCGGGGCGACGATTCCCTCGCCCCGCGCCACCGTGCGCACGGCCGTGATGAGGTCCTTCGCCTCCGTGTTCTTCAGCAGGAAACCGGAGGCACCGGCCCGCAGGGCCCCGAACACGTACTCGTCGAGATCGAAGGTGGTCAGCACGAGGACGTCCGCGAGCCCTTCCGCCACGACCTGCCGGGTCGCCGACACCCCGTCCAGCCGTGGCATCTGGACGTCCATCAGCACCAGATCCGGTCTCAGCTCCCGGGCCAGCGCCACCGCCTGTACACCGTCCGCCGCCTCGCCGACCACATCGATGCCGGGAGCGCTGCGCAGGATGAGGACGAGCCCGGCGCGGACGGCGGACTGGTCCTCGGCGACGAGGACACGGATCATTCGGGGACTCCTTCATCCAGGGGCAGGGTGGCGCGTACGGTCCAGTGCGCCCCGTCGGGACCGGCGTCGAACGCGCCGCCGAGCAGCGCGGCCCGCTCCCGCATCCCGACCAGACCGGCTCCCGAACCGGGAGCGCGCGGTCCGTCCCGGTCGCCGTACGGGCTGCTCACCTCGACCGTCAGATCGCCGTCCCGCTCGGCGAGGGACACCGTGACCCGGCCCGGACAGGCGTGCTTGAGGGCGTTGGTCAGCGACTCCTGGACGATGCGGTAGGCGGCGAGTTCGACCGGAGCGGGCACGGAGGTGTGGTGGCAGGCGTCCAGGGTGACGTCCAGGCCGTTGGCGCGGGCTCCGTCGACGAGGGCGGTGAGGCCGTCGAGGGTGGGGACGGCGGAGGGTTCGTGGTCGCCGTCGCGCAGGATGCCGATCAGCCGGCGCATCTCGGCGAGCCCGTCGACGCTGTTCTCCCGGATCACCGCAAGGGCCTCGCGGGAGGTCTCGGGATCGTCGATGGACAGCGCGGCCGTGGAGTGGATGGCGATCGCCGACAGGTGGTTGGCCACCATGTCGTGCAACTCCCGTGCCATTCGGGCACGTTCGGCGGTGACGGCCTGGGCGCGGTCCATCTCGGCGAGCAGCGCGGTCTGTTCGGCGCGCAGCCGGGCGGCCTCGGCGGCGTCCCGGTGGTTGCGCACGATCCACCCGGTGGCGGCGGGCCCGTACGCCACGACCCCGACGACCACGCCGATCAGCAGCGCCTCCGGCACCCGCCACACCGCGAACGGCACCAGCGTCCCGGCCACGGTCAGCAGCCCGGTGATCCACTGGATGCGGCGGGCCGAGGCGAGCGGGCCGTACAGCACGGCCGCGTAGACGACGTCGGTGAACATCAGGATCGTGGCGAGGTTGCCCTGGGTCACGACGTCGGCGCAGATCGCGGCGGTGCCGGTGAGCAGGGCCGCGCGAGGGGCCGTGCGGCGCAGCAGTTCGCACCCGGCCAGCACGGTGAGCGGCAGGAGGACCGGCCAGGGTCCGTCGAAGAGCGTGATGGGGTCGCTGGACGGCCGGGTGCCCAGGCCGATGCCCACCAGCAGCAGCCCGCCGAGCAGCCCGCCGGCCGCGATGTACACGTCGAAGCGGTGCGGGCGGGGGAGGACCATGGCCCCATCCAACACGCTCGCCGGGCACGGCGCCTGATGCCCGGGAACGGTCCTGGACTGCATCTTTCGATGTACGGCGGTCTCGTCACCGCCGACGACGAAAGGGGCCGCGCACGTCGGCAGCCTGGGAGGGAGACGAAGGGAGCCCTCGTGATCGTCGGACTGATCGTCGCCTGTGAGGTGGCCTTCTGGGTGCTGCTGGCAGCCGGACTTACCTTCCGCTACGGGCTGCGCATGCCGCGGGTCGGACTGGCCCTGCTGCTGTGCGAGCCGCTGCTGGAGCTCGTGCTGTTCACGGTCACCGCGATCGACCTCAGGAACGGTGCCGAGCCCGACTGGAAGCACGGTCTGGCAGCCGTCTACATCGGTTTCACCGTGGGCCTCGGGCACTCGACGATCAAGTGGGCGGACGCCCGGGTCGCCCACCGGTTCGCGGGTGGCCCGCCGCCGGTGAAGCCGCCGAGGTACGGCACGGCCCGCGCCGTCCACGAGTGGAAGGTCGCGGGCCGCTGGATCCTCGCCGCGGTGGTCGCCGTGGTGCTGCTCCAGGCCGCGGTCTGGTACGTCGGCGACGGCCGGACCGACTCGCTGCGCGCCTGGCAGCAGCGCATGCTCTGGCTGATCGGCATCAACCTGGTCATCGCCGGCAGCTACACGCTGTTCCCGAAGCGCGAGCGCTGACGCTGCCCGCCCGGCACCCGGAGCACGTCCCCACATCCGGCCGGGAAGGCGTATTCGCTAGCGTTCGCCGCCGGGCACCCACAGGACGTCCCCGACATCCTTGTTGGCCGTCCGCGCCAGGATGAAGAGCAGGTCCGACAGCCGGTTCAGATAGGTCGCGGTGAGCGGGTTCATGTGCTCACCGTGGACCTCCAGGGCCGCCCAGGTCGAGCGCTCGGCCCGGCGTACGACCGTGCAGGCCTGGTGGAGCAGGGCCGCGCCCGGGGTGCCGCCCGGGAGGATGAAGGAGCGGAGCTTCTCCAGCCGCTCGTTGAAGCGGTCGCAGTCCGCCTCCAGCTTGTCGACGTAGAACTGCTCGACGCGCAGGGGCGGGAACTCGGGGTTCTCGACCACGGGCGTGGACAGGTCGGCTCCGACGTCGAACAGGTCGTTCTGCACCCGGGTGAGGACCTTGACGACCTCCTCGTCGAGCCCGCCCAGCGCGATCGCGCTGCCGATCACCGCGTTCGCCTCGTTGGCGTCCGCGTACGCGGAGATCCGCAGATCGGTCTTGGCGACCCGGCTCATGTCGCCGAGGGCGGTGGTGCCCTGGTCGCCGGTCCTGGTGTAGATGCGCGTCAGATTGACCATGAGGCCAGGGTAATTACGCCCCGGACGTCCGGAAGACCCGTGTGCCCACTGTCACGGCCACCACCGTCAGGGCGACGGCGACCAGGACGCCGTACAGCATGTGATCCGTCGTGTACGAGCCGACGTAGGCGTCCCGCATCGCGTCCACCAGATAGCGGAACGGCATGAAGTGCGACAGGACATCCAGCCAGGCCGGGCCCAGGGTCATCGGGAGCATCAGGCCGGACAGCAGCATCGACGGCATCGACACCGCGTTGACCAGCGGGCCGAACTCCTGGGGCGTACGGACCTTCATCGCCAGCGCGTACGACAGCGAGGCCAGCGAGACGGTCAGCAGGGCGACGAACGCGAAGCCGATCAGGATCCCGGCCAGCGGTGCCCGCAGCCCCATCGCGACCGCGACGAGCACCAGCAGCACCGCCTGGAAGACGAACACCGTCGCCTCCCGCAGCACCCTGCCAAGCAGCAGGGCGAGCCGGCTGACGGGCGTGACCCGCATCCGCTCCGTCACCCCCTGCCCCTTCTCCAGGATGATCATGAAGCCGGCGAACAGCGCCCCGAACAGCCCCAGTTGGAGCAGCAGCCCCGGCACCAGGACCTGCCAGGAACTGCCGCGCCCACCCAGCGGGAGACCGGTGAGCAGCGGACCGAAGAAGACCAGGTACAGCAAGGGCATCAGGACGCCGAACAGCAGCGCGAAGCGGGAGCGCAGGGACTGGCGCAGATAGCGGCCGTAGATGATCGCGGTGTCGTGCAGAAGCATGGCTTTCCTTATACGGCTACGGGGGCGGCGTCGGCCGGGAGGGGACCCCGGCCGGTGATCGCGAGGAACGTGTCCTGGAGCGAGGCGTCGATCGAGCCGCCGTACTCCAGTTTCAGGGCGCTCGGTGTGCCCTCGGCCACGACCACGCCCTGGTCGACGATCACGAGGCGGTCGGCGAGGGCGTCGGCCTCGTCGAGGTAGTGAGTGGTCAGGAAGACGGTCGTGCCGTGCGCGTCGCGCAGCCCGCGGACCAGGTCCCACAGGTCGGCGCGGCTCGCGGGGTCCAGCCCGGTCGTCGGCTCGTCGAGGAACAGCACCTTCGGGCGGTGTGTGAGCGCCATCGCGATGTCGAGGCGGCGGCGCTGGCCACCGGAGAGGGTGCCGCACCTGCGGTCGAGCAGGTCGGTGAGATCCAGGTCGGCGGCCAACTCGGCCGCACGCGCTACCGCTTGAGCTTTCGGCAGGCGGTACAGGCGGCCCTGGGTGACCAGTTCCTCCCGTACGGAGATCTGCGGGTCCACCCCGCCGGACTGGGCCACGTACCCGCACACCCGGCGCACCCCGGCGGCGTCGGTCGCGAGGTCGTGGCCGGCCACGGTGGCCGCGCCGCCGGTGGGTTCGAGCAAGGTCATGAGCATCCGGAGCGTGGTGGTCTTCCCGGCTCCGTTCGGGCCGAGGAAGCCGAGGATCTCGCCCTCGCGGACGGTCAGATCGATGCCGCGCACGGCTTCCACGGGACCACGCCGGGTCTGGAAGGTACGGGCGAGCGAGGCCGTACTGATGATGGGCATGGGCCAAGAAAAACAGAGTCTCTTAAACTTTGCAATGGCTCCAAAATTTCAGACGGCCCACGAAGCTAGCATTCGACCCATGGCAGAGGGGCTCAGGGAGCGGAAGAAGCGCGAGACCAGGCAGCGGATCTCGGACATCGCCACGGGGCTGTTCCTGGAGCACGGCTTCGTCACGGTGACGATCGCCGAGGTGGCGGACGCCGCCGACGTGTCCGTGAACACCGTCTACAACTACTTCCCGACCAAGGAGGACCTCTTCCTCGACCGCAGCAAGGGCGTCGTCGACCGCCTCTCGCGCTGGGTGCGCGGGCGGGACGTGGGCGAGTCGGCGGCGGCGGCCGTACTGAGGGAGCTGCGCGACGAGGTCGAGGCGGTCTCGCCCCGGGTCGGCCTGATGCCGGGCTATGACCGTTTCATGCGGGTCATCCACGACGCACCCCCGCTCCGCTCCCGGCTGTGGAGCATCCAGCAGGAGGTCCAGGAGAACCTGGAGACGACCCTCCGGGAGGAGACCGGCGCGGAGCCCGGCGATCCGCTGCCCGCCCTGATCGCAGGTCAGATCAACTGGATCCACCAGACGGTCATGGGCAGCATCGGGCGCGAGATGGTCGCGGGGCGCGAACCGGACGAAGTATCACGAGAGACACTCGCGCTTCTCGACGACATGGAGGAGTTGTTGAGCGATAAGGTGCTCAACTACGCCGTACGAGACCACTCGTGACAGCTACCGGTGTGATGTCCGTCAGATGAGACGTGACGCGCATTACTAACCGGTCACACAGCCCTTCACGAGCGCTAGTGTCCGCCGCAGAGGCAACGTAAACAGGGCGTAAGGCGTTTCAAAGGGGAGTCGCGACAGTGGCACGGAAGCTTGCCGTCATCGGCGCCGGCCTGATGGGTTCCGGCATCGCTCAGGTATCCGCACAGGCGGGCTGGGACGTGGTCCTGCGGGACGTCACCGACGAGGCGCTGAAGCGCGGTACCGACGGTATCAAGGCTTCGTACGACAAGTTCGTGAGCAAGGGCAAGCTGGAGGCGCACGACGCCGACGCGGCCCTCGCCCGGATCACCGCGACCACCGACCTGGACGCGGCCGCCGACGCCGACATCGTCGTCGAGGCCGTGTTCGAGAAGCTCGAAGTCAAGCACGAGATCTTCCGCACGCTGGACAGGATCGTGCGCCCGGACGCCGTACTGGCCTCCAACACCTCCGCGATCCCGATCACCAAGATCGCGGCGGCCACCGAGCGCCCGGAACGGGTCGTCGGGGTGCACTTCTTCTCGCCGGTGCCGATGATGCAGCTCGTCGAACTGGTCCGCGGCTACAAGACGAGCGACGAAACCCTCGCCACCGCGCGGGAGTTCGCCGAGTCCGTCGGCAAGACCTGCATCGTCGTCAACCGGGACGTGGCGGGGTTCGTGACCACCCGTCTCATCTCCGCCCTCGTCGTCGAGGCGACCAAGCTCTACGAGTCGGGCGTCGCGACCGCCGAGGACATCGACCTCGCCTGCAAGCTGGGCTTCGGCCACGCCATGGGACCGCTCGCCACGGCGGACCTGACCGGCGTCGACATCCTGCTGCACGCCACCAGCAACATCTACACCGAGTCCCAGGACGAGAAGTTCGCCCCGCCGGAGCTGATGCGCCGGATGGTGGACGCCGGTGACATCGGACGCAAGAGCGGGCAGGGCTTCTACAAGCACTGACGGCTTTTCCGTCCCCGTAACCGCACAAGCCCCTCTGGTTTCACCCTGAGGGGTGAATTCGGTATCGGTTCGCTTACAGACGGCAACCTCCGACCGCCCTGCGCAGTCAGAGGTGTCATCACTGGACATCAGATTCGTGGAGTACTACAGGCACTCTCGGGGAGCGCATATGTACATCAGGGGCGACCACGCCGAGCTGGTCGTCGGGGGCCGCCTCGACGTCCGCAGCGCGGCGGACGCCCGTACGGTCCTGCACTCGGCCGTCGACGACGGAGTCGGCGACCTGGTGCTCGACCTGTCCGAGCTGGATTCCTGGGACGCCACCGGTCTCGGGGTGATCATGGGGGCCCACCGCAGGGCCGGCCGCTGCGGCCGCCGGCTGGTGCTGCGCGACGTACCGGCGCAGATGCAACGCCTCCTGGTCGCCACCCGGCTGCACCGGATCCTGGCGATCGAGGGCGGCATCGGCGTGGAGTCGCTGCCCCGCGTCTGACCCGCTCCGACGTGGCGAAACGCAGGCCCCGCGCAATCCTCACGAGACTGTGACGTCTCGGACGGCGCGGTACCCCGGGCTGTCGTAGATACTGTGCGAAGGTTTAGGGTTCGGTCGCCCGCTGTCTGCATCCCTTCCAGCGGGCCCGGACCAGAAGCGACAGCGCGGTGTGCTGCAGGCCGGGAGGGGCCACTGTCGGCACACGAGACGCTTTTGGGGGGCTTGAACCTATGGACCCGAACAGCCGGGGACCTGAGGAGTACGGCCATGACGACGACGGCGGCTCGCCGCGTCAGCGGCCTCCCAGGGACTCCCTCACATCCGAATTCGGCCAGCACACGCCCGCGCTCGCCCGCACCGTGCAGCTCGTCGCGGGTGACTTCCTGCTCACCGTCAACCCCGTCGACGGCAGCGAGATAGAGGCCTGCCCGCCCGGCGAGCGACCCGCCCGCCCCGCGAAGTTCGGTACCGCCGAGCGCGCCGAGGTGGACCGTGCGGCCCGCCCGCCCGTCCCACCCGGACCGACCCGCACCGCCCTGCCGCTCCTGGCCCGCCAGGACGAGCGCGAGCGACTTGTACGGTTGCTCGCCCGCGGCCGCTCGGTACGCCTGACCGGCCCCGCCGGCTCCGGCCGCACCAGCCTCCTCGACCTGGTCGCCGAGGACTGTTCGGACCTCGCCCCCGACGGCGTGGTCCGCCTCACCGGCTTCCACCGCACGGCGACCGAGCTGCTGTACGACCTCTTCTACGCCGTCTTCGACGCGCCCCTGCACCGCCCCGACCGGGACGAGCTGCTCTCCTGCGTGCGGGAGATCGGCGCGGTCGTCGTCCTCGACGACATCGAGTTCGGCGGCGCGGCCCTCGACGAACTGCTCGACGCCACCCCCGAGTGCGCCTTCGTGATCGGCGCGACGCCCGACGTGCCCGCGCCCTCGGCCGACTCCGCCGTCGAGGAGGTCTTCCTCAGCGGCCTGGAGCGCGCCGACGGAGTGGAGCTCCTGGAGCGTTCCGTCGGCCGGGTGCTGACGGAGGAGGAGTCGAACTGGGCGGGCGACCTCTGGTTCGAGTCCGAGGGCCTGCCCCTGCGCTTCGTCCAGGCCGGCGCCCTGCTCAGGCAGCGCGACCGGCTGCGGGCCGGGACCAGTGCCGTCGACGAGTTCGGCGTCTTCGCGGACGCGGCCCCCGTCGACGCGCTGTTCGCCCCCGACGAGGGCGAGGAGATTCCCCTGCCCGCGCTCGGCGAGGCCGCCGCCCCCGCTCCGCTGCTCGCCTCCCGGCTGAGCGAGTCCGCACGCGCCACCCTGCGGTTCGCGGTCGCGCTCGGCGGCGAGGTGCCCCACCAGGCCCACCTGCCCGCGCTGATCGGCGACACCCACGCGGACGCCGCCCTCGGAGAGCTCGCGGACTGCGGCCTGGTCTCCCCGGTCGGCTCCCGCTACCGGCTCGCCGCCGGTGTCCTCGCCCAGCTGGAGGCCGCCGGATACGGCGACGACATCGAGAACCGCGCACTCACCGCCGCCCAGCACTACGGCTGGTGGGCCGGACACCCCTCGGTCACCCCCGAGCGGGTGTGCGCGGAGGCCGACGCCCTGCTGGCCGCCCTCGCCGTCCTGGTCCCGGTCACCATCGCGCCCGACGAGGGCGAGGAGGCCGTGACCGTGCAGCTGGCCCGCACGGCGGCGCCCGCGTTCGCCGCCGGCGGCCACTGGGGCGCCTGGGAGCGTTGCCTGCGGGCCGGTTCCGAGGCCGCCCGGCTGGCCGGTGAGGTCTCCGAACAGGCCTACTTCCACCACGAGCTCGGCATCCTCGCGCTCTGCGGCGGACAGCTCGACCGGGCCCGCGCCGAACTGGAGGCCTCCGTCGGCCTGCGCGGCGCCCTCGCCGACAAGCGCGGCACCGTCGCGGGCCGCCGCGCCCTCGCCCTCGTCTCCGACCGGGACGGCAGCGCGGCCGGCCTGGCCGGCCTCGGCGCGACGGCGGGCGAGGAGCTGCCCGACGCCCGGTACGACGAGTCCGCCTCACCGCCCGGGGGAGTCCCCGCGGCCTTCCCGCCGCTCCAGCCGCCGGCCGACTCGCAGACGGTCGTCGTCCACCGCTCGCCCTCCACGTCCGCGCCCTCGCGCAAGGCCCGGGGCGGACTCAAGGGCCTCGCCAAGCGCAACCTCGTCGCGGCCGGCGCGGGCGCGCTGCTGGTCGCGGTGCTCGGCACGGTCGTGACCCTGGGCGCCACCTCCGACAACGACCCGAACGCCCCGTCCGACCAGGTCGGCGTCAACCCGTCGGCCAGCGTCGGCATCGACGACGGCAACCTCGGCGCGGACGTCCCGAAGAGCGACGACGGCAAGGGCGACACTGGCACGGCGACATCCCGTCCGACCGACCCGGGGCCCGACGGTACGTACGGGACCTCGGACGATCCGACGCCCACGGGTGGGGCGGAGCCGTCGGACGATCCGAGCGGGACGAAGGGGACGGGCAGCACGCCGAGTTCGCCGAGGCCGTCGACGTCGAGGCCTTCGAGCCCGTCGAGCCCTTCGGCATCGCCTTCCGGCAAGCCGTCGGGCAGTCCGTCCGGCTCGGCATCACCGTCCGGCTCGCCGTCGGGGTCGGCGACGTCCACCCCGACCGGCACGCCCCCGAGCAACTCCACCTCGGCCAGCGGCCCCGCCTCCAGCGCCCCGGTGGAGACCAGCAGCTCGGCCAGTGCACCGGAGAGCAGCACCGTGAGCTCGCCGAGTGGAGCGGTCATCTGAACAACGCGCGACAACAAGAGGGCCGGTCCGCCCATCGGACCCGGCCCTCTTGTTGACGTAGAAGAAGACGCGCTGTCAGAACAGCCGCAGCTTGTCGTCCTCGATGCCCCGCAGCGCGTCGTAGTCCATGACGTGGCAGCCGATACCGCGGTCGGTCGCGAGGACACGGGCCTGCGGCTTGATCTCCTGCGCGGCGAAGATGCCGCGGACCGGAGCGAGATGGGGGTCGCGGTTCAACAGGTCGAGGTAGCGGGTGAGTTGCTCGACGCCGTCGATCTCACCGCGCCGCTTGATCTCCACCGCGACGGTCTGCCCCTCGGCGTCCCGGCACAGGATGTCGACCGGGCCGATGGCCGTCATGTACTCGCGGCGGATCAGGGTGTAGCCGTCGCCGAGGGTGTCGATGCGGTCGGCGAGCAGTTCCTGAAGGTGTGCTTCCACGCCGTCCTTGATCAGGCCGGGATCCACACCGAGTTCGTGCGAGGAGTCGTGCAGGACCTCCTCCATCGTGATGATGAGCTTCTCGCCCGCCTTGTTGATGACGGTCCAGACGCCTTCCTCGTCGCCGGTCCCCTCCTTCAACGTGCAGGGCGGCGACATCCAGTTCAGGGGCTTGTAGGCCCGGTCGTCGGCGTGGATGGAGACGCTGCCGTCGGCCTTCACCAGGATCAGACGGGGGGCCGAGGGCAGGTGGGCGGTGAGCCGGCCCGCGTAGTCGACGGAACACCGGGCAATGACGAGACGCATGGTCGGCAACGCTACTCGACGGGCGCATGTCCACGCGATTCGGCCCGTAAGGCTGTGGAGAAAGCCTGTTCACTTGTGGCCGATTGTGGGCCTGTTGGGAGCGCCCTTTGTTCGCATTCTCCTGGTGCCGTCACCGTCCGTTGCCTACCGTAGTGAACGGGAGGTCGCGAGGCGTGCACTGAGCGTGTCCGGCAGCGCGGACTCCCTCATCTGTCCGGCAACCCCTGAGGAATCAGGGGTGCGAGAGGAGAACCCATGTCGCTCGACGTCTCACCGGCCCTACTCGAGAAGGCCGAGCGAGGCGAGGTCGACGAAGCGGAATTCGTCGACTGCGTCCGGACCTCCCTGCCCTACGCATGGGAGATGGTCAGCTCCCTGGTGGCCCAGCTGAAGGTCGACGGCGGCAACTTCGCCGACAACCAGACGCCCCCGCCGGACGAGCAGGCACGCGGTCAGCTGCTGCGTGCGCTTGCGAGTGACGCGATACGCGGCGCGCTGCAGCGGCACTTCGGTGTGCGGCTGGCCTTCCAGAACTGCCACCGGGTGGCGGTGTTCCCGTTGGACTCCTCCGTCGACGAGACGCTGGTCCGCTTCACCTCGGTGCGCAGTCAGCTGCTGAACCAGTCTCCGGAGTTCCGGGACTGCTGACGCGGCGCCGCTCGCTTGCCGCTCCGTACGCGGGAGGTGCATCAGTACCGGGGCGGCAAGCTCCCGCCGGACAGGGTTGTTCCGTTTCAGGTCAGATGCGGCAGTACTTCCGCACCCAGCCGCCGTACGTTCTCCTCGGTGGCCGCCAGATCTCCCGAGCCCTCGACGAGCAGGGCGAAACGGGAGACACCCGTCCGTTCGCTGGTCGCCGCGAGGCGGTCGGCGGCGAGCCGCGGGGTGCCCACCGGGTGCAGTCCGCAGAGCAGTTCGGTGTAGGCCACCGGATCGCGCATCTGCCGGGCGCGGCCGTCGACCGTGACATGGGCGCCGAGTCCCTGCCTGAGCCAGCCCGGCATCGCCTTCACCAGGGCCTCCACCGCGTCCGTGCGCCGGTCCGCGAGCTGGCAGACACCGGCCGAGACATGAGGCGCGTCCAGCACCTTCTCGGGCGCGTGTCCGGCGGCGCGCGCCTGCCTGCGCCACAGGGCGACCATCTCCGCCTTCTCCTCGTCCCCGACATGCATCCCGAGCAGCATCGGCAGACCGCGCTCGGCGGCCAGCCGAACGCTCGCCGGGGAGGTGCAGGCGACGACGACCTCGGGACCGTCGACTTCCGCGAGCGCCTCCGACGGCCGCGGGACGACCGGCACCTCGCGGAAGCGGAAGCGCTCGCCGGCCGCCCCGACGGACGGCTGGCGCAGCCAGCGCACCAGCAGATCGAGTGATTCCGGGAAGCCCTTCTCGTACGCCTCGAGACCCGAGCCGAACACCTCCAGGTCGACCCACGGACCGCCGCGCCCGACGCCCAGCGAGAAGCGCCCGCCGCTCGTCATGTGCAGCAGCGCGGCCTGCTCCCCGAGGGCCACGGGGTGCACCGTGGGCAGCACGCTCACGGCGGTGCCGACGCGGATACGGCGGGTGCGGCCCAGCAGCAGCGCCGCCAGGGTGATCGCCGACGGACAGGTGCCGTACGGCACGAAGTGGTGTTCTGCCAGCCAGACCGCGTCGAGCCCGGCCTCCTCCGCGACCTCGGCCGAGCGGACCGCGCGGTGCAGCGCCTCCCCCTGGCCCTGCCCCGGGAACTGGGCCGCCAACACGAAACTTCCAACGTGCATGTGCTTTTCCTGCTTCCTTGGCTCCGACACGGAGCTCCCCCACACGGCATAACCGCCTGACACGTGCCGAGGACACGGCCTGGTGGAGAGATTTGCCGATTGTCTGCAGAATGGGTCGCCCCGGAGGGGGACTTGTGGGGGTTGGTGCCCTACGCGTACCCCGCCGCGTGCCGCGTAGGCTGGACGCGGTCCCTGCTTCCTGTATAGCCCCGTGAGGTGCCCTGTGTCCCCGCGTCGCAACCGACCCAAGGGTTCCGGTTCGTCGGACTCCGCCGGCCGGAGTGCCGAGGACGACCGGTCCGGCCGCTACGGCGGCTTCCAGTCGGCCACACACTGGCAGGGCGAGGACTGGAACGTCCGGCATGTGGCGGGGGCGAGCGCGCAGGGCAAGACGTACCGCTGCCCGGGCTGCGACCAGATGATCCCGGACGGCGTCCCGCACGTGGTGGCCTGGCCGGACCACTCGGGGGTCGACGAGCGCAGACACTGGCACAAGGCGTGCTGGAACGCGCGGGACCGCCGCACCACGCGGGTGCAGCGGTCCCGTAACGCGCCGAGGTTCTGAGCCTTCGAAGGGGGCTCCGGAGGCTCCGGGGGCTTCTACACGTCCCGCTTCTCCAGCAGCGCGTAGGCGCCGGCGAACGCGACGGCCGTCACGCCCAGGATGATCCACAGCGGGTCCCAGCCCGAAGGGCCGCTCTCGGTGAGGGAATTGGAGTAGAACACGCTGAGCTGGTTCGGGATGGAGTACTCGAACAGCGCCTGGCGCAGGCCCTCCAGGGACTGCGAGAACATGAACAGCGCGATGACCAGCGGGGCCAGCACGACACCGATCATGACGGTGATCGCGCCCGCCGAGTGCCGGATGATCGAGCCGACGACCAGCGAGAGCAGACCGAGCAGCGCGATGTAGAGCGAGATGCCGACGGTGCCCTTCAGCCACTCCTGACCGGTCGGGTTGCGGGCGCCGTCCAGCAAGGCCACGTCCGCGAGGGCGACCACGAGGACCGAGACGAGGGTGGTCACGAAGGCCACGGTGAAGAACACCACCGCCTTCGCCGCGAGGACCCGGCCGCGGGAGGGGCAGGCGACCATCGTCGTACGGATCATTCCGGTGCCGTACTCCGAGGCCGTGGTCAGCACGCCGAGCGTGATGACGCACATGCTGCCGAGCAGCAGACCGAAGAAGCCGAACGACAGCGGGTTCTCGTCCCGCAGGCTCTCCTGCGAGGCGTTGGCCGCCACCAGCGCGGCGGCCCCCAGCCCGATGCCGATCATGAGCAGCACGAACACGCCCAGCGTCCAGATCGTCGAGCGCACCGACCGGATCTTCGTCCACTCCGAGGCGAGGGCGTGCCCGAGATGGGTGCGCACCACGGGGATCGGCGAGGTGTAACCGGCGTACGACGGCCCACCCGCCGACTGCCAGTTCGGTACGGCGGCCTGGGCCTGCGGCATCGAAGGCTGCGGGGTGCTCATCGGGCGTCCTCGGGCTCGGTCGGGGTGGCGGGGGCGGATGTCTGCGGGGCGGGCGCGGAGGCCGGGGGCTGCGCCGCGGGGGCCTGCGCCGGCGGCTGGGGAAGGCCCTGCGGAGCCGCCGGGCCCGCCTGGGTGTACGGGTGGGGCGCGCCGGCACCGGGGGCGCCGTACGGACCCGCCTGCGCCGGGTCCTGCGGGCCTGCGAACGGCTGCCCGCCCGGCTGGGGCGGCGGCGGGGCGTACCAGCCCGGCTGGCCCTGGCCCGGAACCGGCATGGGCGGCTGCGCGCCGGGCGGGAGGGGCTGCATGAGCCCCGCCTTCTGGTCGATGGTCGAGCGGTAGTCCACCGCGCCCTGCGTCATCCGCATGTACGCCTCCTCCAGGGAGGCCTGGTGCGGCGACAGCTCCCACAGGCGTACGTCCGTGTCGTGCGCGATGTCGCTGATGCGGGGCAGCGGCAGCCCGGTCACGCGCAGCGCGCCGTCCTGCTCCGGCAGGACGTGCCCGCCCGCCTCGGTGATCGCGGCCGACAGCTTCTCGCGCAGCTGGGGCTCGGTGTCGGGCGTCCGCACGCGCGCGAAGCCCGCGGAGTTCGCGGCGATGAAGTCCTGGATGCTCATGTCGGCGAGCAGCTGCCCGCGCCCGATGACGATGAGATGGTCCGCGGTCAGCGCCATCTCGCTCATCAGGTGGGAGGAGACGAAGACCGTACGGCCCTCCGCCGCCAGCGCCTTCATCAGGTTGCGCACCCACAGGATGCCCTCGGGGTCGAGCCCGTTGACCGGCTCGTCGAAGAGCAGCACCTGGGGGTCGCCGAGCAGCGCGGCCGCGATGCCGAGCCGCTGCCCCATGCCGAGCGAGAAGCCCTTGGAACGCTTCCTGGCCACGTCCTGGAGGCCGACCACGCCCAGCACCTCGTCCACCCGGCGGGCCGGGATCCCGGACAGCTGGGCCAGGCACAGCAGGTGGTTACGGGCCGCCCGCCCGCCGTGCACGGCCTTGGCGTCGATCAGCGCACCGACCTGCCGGGCCGCGTTGGGCAGCCTGCGATACGGGTAGCCGCCGATCGTCACCTGCCCCGACGTGGGGTTGTCCAGGCCGAGGATCATCCGCATGGTCGTCGACTTGCCCGAGCCGTTGGGGCCCAGGAAGCCGGTGACGGTGCCGGGACGCACCTGGAAGGAAAGGTTGTACACAGCGGTCTTGTCGCCGTAGCGCTTGGTCAGGCCGACTGCCTCGATCATGCTCCGCACCCATCGCAAGGTTCAGGACAGCGGGGCGCACGCCCCCCGTAAGGGTTAGGAGCTTATCGGGGCGCTGACGGTTCCGCTCAAATGAAAGCAAAGGCCTTTCGCGTCACGCGTCCCTCTTCTTCAACAGGACATAGGCGCCGATCAGCGCCACCGCCACCCACAGCGCCATGATCCCGAGCCCGCCCCAGGGGCCGTAGGGAGTGTCGTCGTCGATCGGGGTGACCACCTGCATGATCCTGCTGCCGGCCTGGTCGGGCAGGAACCGGCCGATCTTCTTCGTCGCCGAGACGTTGCCCAGGATGTTGGAGATCAGGAAGAAGAACGGCATCAGGATGCCCAGCGACAGCATCGGCGAGCGCAGCATCGCGGCGACGCCCATCGAGAACATCGCGATGAGGGTCATGTAGAGGCCGCCGCCGATGACCGCGCGCAGCACCCCGGTGTCACCGATCTCCGCCCTGTGCGAGCCGAGCATCGCCTGCCCGAGGAAGAAGGTGACGAAGCTGGTGACGAGACCGACGGCCAGCGAGAGCCCGGTGGCGACGGCGATCTTGCTCGCCAGGAAGGTGCCGCGCTGCGGCACGGCGGCCAGCGAGGTGCGGATCATGCCGGTGCTGTACTCGTTCGAGACGACGAGCACCCCGAACACGATCATCGCGAGCTGCCCGAGGCTCATCCCGGCGAAGCTGATGAACGTCGGGTCGAAGGAGAGCTTGTCCTGCCGGCTCATGTTGTCGAACTCGTTCTTCGACAGGGCCGAGATCAGGATGCCGAGCCCGATGGTGACGACCACGGCGAGGGAGAGCGTCCACACCGTGGAGGCCACCGACCGGATCTTGGTCCACTCGGAGCGGATGACCTGGGTCGCCGCCATGGTCACTTCCCCTTCCAGTCGTTGCCCCACGGCTGCTGCCGCGGTGCCTCGACGGGTGTGTCGCTGTGGGCGTGGTACTCGACCGACTCGGCGGTCAGCTGCATGAACGCCTCCTCCAGGGAGGCCTGTTGGGGGCTCAGCTCGTGCAGCACGAGCTGGTGCTGGGCGGCCAGCTCGCCGATGTACTCGGACTTGCTGCCGTCCACCTCCAGCGAGCCGTTGCCGGTCTCCACGACGGTGACCCCGGCCGCGTGCAGCACGTCCAGCAGCCGCTCGCGCTGCGGAGTGCGGATCCGGACGTAGGACCGCGAGTTCTGCGCGATGAAGTCGGCCATGGAGGTGTCGGCGAGCAGCCGCCCCTGGCCGATGACGACGAGGTGGTCGGCGGTCAGCGCCATCTCGCTCATGAGATGCGAGGAGACGAAGACCGTACGGCCCTGCGCGGCAAGGGACTTCATCAGGTTGCGGATCCAGTGGATGCCCTCGGGGTCGAGCCCGTTGACCGGCTCGTCGAACATCAGGATCCGCGGATCGCCGAGCAACGCGCCCGCGATGCCGAGCCGCTGGCCCATACCGAGGGAGAACCCCTTGGCCTTCTTCCTCGCTACGGCGGTGAGACCGACCGTGTCGAGGACCTCGTGCACCCGCTTCGTCGGGATGCCGTTGCTCTGCGCGAGGCACAGCAGGTGGTTGAAGGCGCTGCGCCCGCCGTGCATGGCCTTGGCGTCCAGCAGGGCGCCGATGTACGTCAGCGGGTCCTTGAGCTGGTCGTAGTGCTTGCCGTCGATACGGACGTCCCCGGCGGTGGGACGATCCAGGCCGAGCATCATGCGCATGGTGGTCGACTTACCGGCCCCGTTGGGACCCAGGAAGCCCGTGACGATGCCCGGTCTGACGGTGAAGGTCAGGTTGTTGACCGCCACCTTCTCGCCGTACCGCTTCGTCAGGCCCGCCAGCTCGATCATGCGGACCACGCTAGGGGGCGGGTTCGGCAGATGCCAATCGTGCGGGCAAACGGAGACCGACGAGAAGGGCACAAATGCGCCACCCGGGGGGAGAGCCGAAAGCAGTAGGGGTCAAGATCACGTCACCCGGGCGGGGCCCCGGTGCGCCAGTGCCTCCGGACACGGCAAAGGCCCGCACCTGTCGGGGGTGAAGGTGCGGGCCCTTGGTGCCGTCAGGCGGTGTTACCGGGACTGCTGGGCCGGAACCCCACGGGAGATCGGCTCGTCGTCGGCCGGGGTGCCGGCGGCGGCCACCGCGGCGCCCGTGAGCGTGGCGAGCATCTCGCGGACGTTCGTCAGCTGGGCGTTGATCGAGTCGCGACGGTTCGTCAGAGCCGCGAGCTCACGCTCGGATTCCGAACGGATGCGGTCGGCCTTGGCGTTGGCGTCGGCCACGATGTCCTCGGCCTGGCGCTGCGCGGTCTCCACCGTCTGGCGGGCGCGGCGCTCGGCGTCGGTGCGCAGCTTCTCGGCCTCCAGGCGCAGCTGCTCCGCGCGGTGCTCGATCTCCGCGAGACGCTTCTCCGCCTTCTGCTGACGCGAGGCCAGGTCGCGCTCGGACTGCTCCCGGCGCTTGGCGAGGTTCGTCTCGAAGTCGGCGGCGGCCTGCGCGGCCTTGGCGCGGGTCTCCTCGAAGAGGGCGTCCGCCTCCTCACGCTTCTGCTGCGCGTCCTTCTGCGCCTCCTGACGGAGCTGAGAGGAGTCGCTCTTGGCCTTCTCGACGATCCGGACGCCCTCGTCCTCGGCCTTGGACTTGCGCTCCGCAGCGAACGATTCTGCGTCGTTGCGGACCTGCTGGGCCGCCGACTCGGCGAGTTCGCGGTGCTGCTCGGCCGCGCGACGGGCCTCCTCGCGCAGGTCCTTGGCCTCCTCCTCGGCGAGGCGGAGGATCTTCTCGACACGCGCGCCGAGGCCGGCGTACGACGGCTCGGCGTCGCTTACCTGAGCCTGGGCGTTCTGCGTCTCGAGGTGGAGCTCCTCGATGCGCTTTTCCAGGGCGGTGATGCGGGAGAGAGCGCTGTCACGGTCGGAGACGAGCTTGGAGATCCGTTCGTCCACCTGAGCGCGGTCGTACCCACGCCGCACAAGCTCGAAGCCGTAGGGGGAAGTGTCGCTCATGGGGTTCCTGTCAAATGAGACCGGTGAGGTGATAGGGGGAATCCTAGGGGCCGAAGCGGTGTGTCATCGAGCGGATACGTGTTTGATCTGGAGAATGACACCCCTTTTGAGTGGCTAACCCTCGGACGGCTTGCCAAAAACTTGGTCAAAGGCCCCAGACGGCACCGGATTCCGACCAGTCGGTCAGCTGTCCGACGGCTTACCTGAACGAGGGGCGCCGACCGTGGCGCCCGCCTTGACGCCGCCGTCCTTGCCCGCCGATGGGGCCTCGAAGGACTCCAACGCCTCCAGGACGTCCTGGACACGGGAGATCTCGGTGTTGATGTCCTCGCGGCGGCGGACGAGGACCTCCAGCTCGCGCTTGCCCTCCTCGACCGTGCGCTTCGCCTCGCGGATCGCCTCGGCCTTGAGCTCCTCGGCCTCCCGGACCAGCGTGGCCTTCTTCTGCTCGGCCTCCTTGAGGAGCCCCTCGGCCTTCTTGACCGCGGCGATGCGCACCTTGCCGGCCTCCGAATTGGCCTCCGAGACCAGCTCCTTGGCCTTCGCCTGCGCCTTCCCGAGCTGCTCCTCCGCGGCCTTGATGAGCGCGTCGCAGCGGTCGCCGGTCGACTTCATGGTCTCCGCGGCCTCACGGCGGGCCCGCTCGTGCAGCGCCTCGATCTCGCCCGTGATCCGGTCGCGCAGCTCCTCCGCACGCTCCCTTATGGCGGTGGCGTCCCGGCGCGCGCCGACGAGCAGCTCGTCCGCGTCCGTACGGGCCTTCTCCACACGCGTGTTGCCCTCGACCGTCGCCTCGGACACCAGCCGGTCGGCCTCATGGCGGGCCGCGCCCACCATGGTGTCCGCCTGCGCCTCCGCGTCCGCGGTGGTCTTGAGCGCCTGCTGCTGCGCCTCGGTGAGAAGCTTGTCCGCCTCCGCGGCGGTCTCCGTGATGAGCGTGTCGACCTGCTCGGCCGCCTCGGAACGCCGCTTGTTGGCGTCCTTGCGGGCCTCGTCGAGGGTGCGGTCCGCCTCCGCGCGCGCGGAGTTGACCAGTTCCTCGGCCGCGGCCGCCGCGTCCGCCCTGACCCGCTCGGCCTCGCTGCGGATCCGCTCCGCGTGCTGCTGCGCCTGCCCCACCGTCTGGGCGGCCTCGGCCCGCAACCTCTCGGCGTCCCCGCTGGCCTCCCCGATCAACTGCTCGGCCTGGGCGGCCGATTCGGCCCGCACGCGCTCCGCCTCGGCGACCGTCTCCGTCCGCAGCCGGTCGGTGTCGGTGATGGTCTCCGCGGTGAGCCGCTCGGCCTCGCTGCGCGCCTCGGTGATGAGGGCGTCGGCCTGCCGCGCCGCGTCCGAGCGGATGCGGTTGGCGTCCTCGCGGGCGTCCGCCCGGGTACGGGAGGCGTCCTGGTCGGCCTGGGCGATGGCGTCCGAGGCCTCGGTGCGGGCCCGCTGGGCGAGCTCGGACGCCTCCGAACGCAGCCGCTCCGCCTCCGCGATCGCGTCCGAGACGGTGCGCTCGGCAAGGGACTTGGCGGCGTCCGTCTCCTCGGCGGCCTCGCGCCGGATCCGGGCCGCGTCCTCGCTGGCCCGCTCCCGCTCGGAGTAGGCGTCCGAACGGACCCGGTCGGCCTCCTCCTGGGCCTCGCGCCGGGTGCGCTCCGCCACGTGCTCGGCGGCGCTGCGCAGCCCGGTGATCTCCTCCTGCGCCTGCTCGTGCAGACCGGCGACCGAGTCCCGCACCTGCTGGGCGTGCTGCTCGGCGGCCGACACCATCTCGGTGGCCCGCCGGTCCGCCTCCTCGACCAGCCGTACGGCCTCGGCCTGCGCCTCCTCGACCCGGTTACGGGCCGAGGCCAGCAGCTCCTCGCTCTGCTCGCGGGCCCGCTCACGCTCCTGGTCGGCCTCCTGGCGGGCCGAGCCGAGGTACTCCTCGGCCTCGCGGCGGCGCCGGTTGGCCTCCTCCTGTGCGGCGGCCAGCGTCTCGGTCGCCTCCGCGGCGATCCGCTCGGCGGCGGTCTGCGCCTCCGCCCGGACCCGGTCCGCGGTGTCCTGGGCCTCGGTCTTGAGACGCTCCGCCTCGGCGGCGGCCTCGGAACGCAGCCGTACGGCGACGGCCTCGCCCTCGGCGCGGGAGGCGGACGCGTCGGACGCGGCCTCGGTGCGCAGCCGGTCGGCCTCGGCCTCGGCCTGCTGCTGGAGGGTGCGGATCCGCTCGGCGGCCTCGCCGCGCAGCCGGTCGGTCTCCTCGGAGGCCTCGCGGCGGATCCGCGCGGCCTCCTCGCGGGCCTCGGTCAGGGCCTGCTCGGCGGTGGCGAGACGCTCCTCGGCCTCGGTGCGCAGCCGGGTCAGTTCCTCGGCGGCCTCGGCACGGCGTGCCTCTATGGCCCGCTCGGTCTCCTCGCGCAGCTCGTCCGCGGCCCGCTCGGCGGCGGCTGCGATCTCCTCGGACAGTGCGACGGCCTCGGCGCGCTGCCGCTCGGCCTCGTTGCGGGTGCGCTCCAGGGTGTCCTCGGCCTGCCGGCGCAGCGTGGTGGCGCGCTCGATGGCCTCGGTGCGGACCTTCTCGCTGTCCGTGGTGGCGGTCTGGCGCAGCTCGTCGGCGTCCGCCTTCGCCTTGGAGAGCAGCTCCTCGGCGGTCTTGGCCGCCTCCTCGATCTGCTGGACGGCCTCCTTGCGGGCCTCCGCGCGGATCTTCTCGCCCTCGGCGACCGCGTCGGAGCGCAGCTGCTCGGCCTCGCCGCGCAGCCGGCGGGCCTCCTCCTGCAGCTCGACCGTCTTGGCGCGGTACTCCTTGGTGTCGTCCTTCGCCGTGCCCTTGAGCTGCTCGGCGATGTCGTGCGCCTCGGCGCGCAGCCGGTCCGCCTCGGTCTCCGCCTCACGGCGGATCCGCTCGGCCTCCTCGGCGGCGGCTTTGGTGGTCCGCTGCGCGTCCTCCTGCGCCTTGTTGAGGACGTCCTCGGCGGTCTTGGCCGCCTTGGACAGCTGGGTCGCGCTCTCCTCGGCGGTGAGCGTGCGGGCCTTCTCGGCGGCCTCGGTGACGATCTTCTCGGCCTCGGCGCGGGCGTCCGCGACGATCTGCTCGGCGGCCTCCTTGGTCGCCTCGGCCTCCTGGCTGGCCTCGGTGACCAGCCGGGCGACCTGCTCCTTGGCCGTACGCGTGCGCTGTTCGTTGGCCGACTCCGCGCTCGTGAGCGCCTTCTCGGCGGCCGACTTCGCCTCGCTGAGCACCTTCTCGGCCTCGGCCTGCGCCTTGCGCAGCGCCTCCTCGGCCTCCGCCATCCGCTGTTCGGCGGCCCGGCTCAGCTCGGTGGCCTGGCGGCGGGCGCTGTCCGACTCGGTCGCGGTGGACGTGCGCAGCTGCTCGGCGTGGTCGGTGGCCTCCTGGGCCTGCGTGGAGGCGGTCTCCAGGAGCCGCTCCGCGTCCGCGCGGGCGCGGCGCAGCAGCTGCTCGGCCTCCGCGCGGGCCGCCTCGGCCTCGCTCTGCAGACGCTGGCGAGCCTCGCTGGTGACCCGCTCGGCCTCGGCACGGGCGGCCGCCATGGCCTGCTCGGCCTCGGCGCGGGACTCCTCCAGGAGCCGTCGGGCCTGCGACTCGCTGCGGGCGCGCAGCTGCTCGGCCCACGCCACGTTCTCGTTGACGTGCGACTCGACGGTCTGCCGGCGCTCGGCCAGCTCCTGGTCGAGCTGCTGGCGACGGGTGACGGCCTCCTGGTGCAGCTCCGCCTGCAGACGCGCGGCCTGCTCGGCGTGCTCCTGGAGGATGCGCTGGGTCTGGGCGCGGACCTGGCTCAGCTCGCGCTCGGCGTCCTGGCGCAACTGGTCGGCCTGGATCTGCGCGTTCCGCAGCAACTGCTCGGCCTGGTAGCCGATGTCACCGCCGCCGAATTCGGGCCGGGACATGAGGGTGCGCCGCGCCTCGTGCAACTTGGCGCGCAGCACCTCGACCTGGTAGCCGAGGTCGTCGGCGTGCTGGATCGCCTTTTCCCGCTCGGTCTTCAGCCGCTCCATCTCGGCCTCGAACCGAGAGAGGTGGTCGACGTCAGCCGCCGGCTCTCGCTCC
Source organism: Streptomyces sp. SLBN-8D4 (assembly GCF_049739545.1). Lineage (NCBI taxonomy): Bacteria > Bacillati > Actinomycetota > Actinomycetes > Kitasatosporales > Streptomycetaceae > Streptomyces > Streptomyces sp. SLBN-8D4. The sequence goes on along the minus strand of NZ_JBMGQC010000001.1, from coordinate 3,205,623 downwards.
TGGCGTTCGTAGCCCCGCACTGCGCGGTCCCATCCGTCCCCTGGTCGCAAGTCTCTCCAAACGAGCCCCGTCCATCCGCCGAACGGGGCCCCCGGGGAATGGTGTCAGATCAACGACGGAGCATGGGCTGCTGCCCGTCGCTCGTCCCCCGAAACCCGGACCCCGGAAAGCGGCCACCCCCCTTCCGGGAGCGACCGCCCCCAACCCTACCGGCCCATATGTACGAGGGTCAGTGCTCAGGTGACTCAACAGGCGCCGAAGTGACCAGTTCTGTCAGTACGCCGTGACAATCCTTCGGGTGCAGGAAGGTGATCCGTGACCCCATGGAGCCGCGTCGCGGCTCCTCGTACAGGACGCGTACGCCCTTGTCCTTGATGTCCGCGGCGTCCTGGTCGACGTCCGCCGTACCGAAAGCGATGTGGTGGACACCCTCGCCGTTCTTGTCCAGCCACTTGGCGACGGTCGAGTCGGGGCGGGTCGGCTCCAGAAGCTGCAGGTAGGAGGCGCCGCCGTCGGAGGTCTCGTTGATCTTGAGCATGGCCTCGCGCACGCCCTGCTCCTCGTTGACCTCGGAGTGGAACACCTCGAAGCCGTACGTGGCCCGGTAGAACTCGACGGTCTTGTCGAGGTCGAAACAGGCGATCCCGATGTGGTCGATTCGCGTCAGCATGTAGTCAGTGCAGCGCTCGCGAAACGGTTACGCAACGTGCGCGCGATCACACCGACGGGGCGATGACGGCACGGAGTGCCACTCAGTACCTTTGAAGTAAACCCTCGTTCACTCCTCGGCAGTGCAGCCGGTAAGGGGATCGCAGCTCATGTCTGGATCGAACAGCACGACCTCGGTGATCGTCGCGGGCGCCCGAACGCCCATGGGGCGGTTGCTGGGCTCGCTGAAGTCCTTCTCCGGAGCCGACCTCGGCGGCTTCGCGATCAAGGCCGCCCTCGACCGTGCGGGAATCGGTGGCGACCAGGTGCAGTACGTCATCATGGGCCAGGTGCTCCAGGCCGGAGCGGGCCAGATCCCGGCCCGCCAGGCCGCCGTCAAGGCCGGCATCCCGATGAGCGTCCCGGCGCTGACCATCAACAAGGTGTGTCTGTCGGGCCTCGACGCGATCGCGCTGGCCGACCAGCTGATCCGCGCCGGCGAGTTCGACGTGATCGTCGCGGGCGGCCAGGAGTCCATGACCAACGCCCCCCACCTGCTCCCGAAGTCCCGCGAGGGCTTCAAGTACGGGGCGATCGAGATGCTCGACGCCATGGCGTACGACGGTCTGACCGACGCCTTCGAGAACATCGCCATGGGCGAGTCCACGGAGAAGCACAACACCCGCCTCGGCATCCGGCGCCCCGAGCAGGACGAGTTCTCCGCCCTGTCCCACCAGCGGGCCGCCGCCGCGCAGAAGAACGGCGTCTTCGAAGCCGAGATCACCCCCGTGGAGGTCCCGCAGCGCAAGGGCGAGCCGGTCGTCTTCAGCAAGGACGAGGGCATCCGCGGCGACACCACCGCGGAGTCCCTGGGCAAGCTGCGCCCCGCGTTCGCCAAGGACGGCACCATCACCGCAGGCTCCGCCTCGCAGATCTCGGACGGTGCGGCGGCCGTGGTCGTGATGAGCAAGACCAAGGCGCAGGAGCTCGGCCTGGAGTGGATCGCCGAGATCGGCGCCCACGGCAATGTGGCGGGCCCGGACAACTCCCTGCAGTCCCAGCCGTCCAACGCGATCCTGCACGCCCTCAAGAAGGAGGGCCTGGAGGTCTCCGACCTCGACCTGATCGAGATCAACGAGGCCTTCGCCGCGGTCGCCGTCCAGTCGATGAAGGACCTCGGCGTGTCCACCGAAAAGGTGAACGTGAACGGCGGCGCCATCGCCCTCGGCCACCCCATCGGCATGTCGGGCGCCCGGCTCGTCCTGCACCTCGCCCTGGAGCTCAGGCGGCGCGGCGGCGGGGTCGGCGCGGCGGCCCTGTGCGGCGGCGGCGGTCAGGGTGACGCGCTCGTCGTGCGGGTACCCAAGGCCTGAGTTCTCCTTCGTAGGACTGTAGGACCTCGCTGTGAACGGAGCTGTGATGCAGGACGTCTCCACCCTGGTGGCCCAGGCCAGGGAGGGCCGGCCGCGGGCCGTGGCCCGGCTGATCTCCCTCGTGGAGGGGGCGTCCCCGCAGCTCAGGGAGGTCATGGAAGCGCTCGCCCCGCTCACGGGCAACGCGTATGTGGTGGGCCTGACGGGCTCGCCCGGGGTGGGCAAGTCGACGTCCACCTCGGCCCTGGTGACCGCCTACCGCAAGCAGGGCAGGCGGGTCGGCGTCCTGGCCGTCGACCCGTCCTCGCCGTTCTCCGGCGGCGCCCTGCTCGGCGACCGGGTCCGCATGTCGGAGCACGCCTCCGACCCCGGCGTCTACATCCGCTCCATGGCGACCCGCGGCCACCTCGGCGGCCTCGCCTGGGCCGCCCCGCAGGCCATCCGGGTCCTGGACGCGGCCGGCTGCGACGTGGTCCTGGTCGAGACGGTCGGCGTCGGCCAGTCCGAGGTGGAGATCGCCTCCCAGGCGGACACCTCCGTGGTGCTGCTCGCGCCGGGCATGGGCGACGGCATCCAGGCCGCCAAGGCCGGAATCCTGGAGATCGGCGACGTGTACGTCGTCAACAAGGCCGACCGCGACGGCGCCGACGCGACCGCCCGCGAGCTCAACCACATGCTGGGCCTCGGCGAGTCCCGCGCCCCGGGCGAGTGGCGCCCGCCGATCGTCAAGACGGTCGCCGCCCGCGCTGAGGGCGTCGACGAGGTCGTGGAAGCCCTGGAGAAGCACCGCGCCTGGATGGAGGAGCGCGGCGTCCTCACCGAGCGCCGCCGCGCCCGCGCCGCCCACGAGGTCGAGACGATCGCCGTCACCGCCCTGCGCGAACGCATCGACGACCTGCACGGCGACCGGCGCCTGGACGCCCTCGCGGAGAAGATCGTCGCCGGCGAGCTGGACCCCTACCGGGCGGCCGACGAACTGGTCGAGGGTCTGACCCGGGGCTGAGCCCCTCGGGACGGCACAGGGTGCCGCGTCCGCCGCGCAGCGGCCGACTCAGGCGTCGTCGTCGCGGTCCTGCGTGACCTTGCCCGAGTCGGGGGCGACCTTCCACTCGCCCTGCCTGCCGTCCTTCACGGTGTCCGCGCTCCAGGCCACGGTGCCGTTGTCGTCGTCGAGGCCGACCTCCGTCACCGTGCCCTTCGCGGCGGCGGCCAGTGCGGCCTCGCGGGCGTCGGTGTGCGCGCCCTTCACCGCGGCGAGCTCGGCGCGGTCGTCGGCGTCGTGGTCGTCCTCGGTGTCGCGCTGGGTGCCGAGGACCTTGCCGGTGTCCGGGGCGATCCGCACCTCGTACCCGGAGCCGTCGCCCTTGACGACGGTCACCTCCCACACGTCGGCGCCGTCGTCGTCCAGGTCGGCGGAGAGGGCCTTGCCCGGGGTGTGCTTCAGGGCGGCCGCGATCGCCTCGGCCGCGGTGACCTGGGCGCTGGTGTTCGCCTGGCGCCGCGTCGCCGTCGCCTCGTCGTCCCCCGCCGCGAAGGCCGCGACGGTGCCGCCGGTGACCAGCGCGGCGGCGGTGAGGGTGGCGATGACGATGTTGCGCTTCATGAGGATTCCTCCAGAGCAGGTCTGTTTCGTTCTGCCTCGTCGGCGTTCGACGACGACCAAGCTGCCGGAGGCGAGCTGAAGCGGCCCTGAAGCCTCCTGAAGGCGCCTTCAGGTTCGCTTTGCGAGGCTGTGCACATGCGCCTGCTGATCGTCGAGGACGAGAAACGACTTGCCCTGTCCCTCGCCAAGGGCCTCACCGCCGAGGGCTACGCCGTCGACGCCGTCCACGAAGGCAGGGAGGGACTGCACCGGGCCACCGAGGGGTCGTACGACCTGGTGATCCTCGACATCATGCTGCCCGGCCTCAACGGCTACCGGGTCTGCGCCGCTCTGCGCGCCGCCGGCCACGAGGTGCCGATCCTGATGCTCACCGCCAAGGACGGCGAGTACGACGAGGCCGAGGGCCTGGACACCGGCGCCGACGACTACCTGACCAAGCCCTTCTCCTACGTCGTCCTCGTGGCCCGGATCAAGGCCCTGCTGCGGCGGCGCGGGACCGGGGCCTCCCCGGTGCTGGAGACCGGGGCGCTGCGGATCGACACCGCCGCCCGCCGGGTCTTCCTCGACGGCACCGAAGTCACCCTCACCGCCAAGGAGTTCTCGGTCCTGGAACAGCTCGCGCTGCGGGCCGGCGAGGTGGTGTCCAAGGCGCAGATCCTGGAGCACGTCTGGGACTTCGCGTACGACGGCGATCCCAACATCGTCGAGGTGTACGTCAGCACCCTGCGCCGGAAGCTGGACGCGGGCCTCATCCGGACCGTCCGCGGCGCCGGGTACCGACTGGAGACCGGCGGATGAGGCGGCTGTTCGGCTCGGTCCGGGCGCGGGCCACGCTGGCCGCGACCGCGGTGGTGGCCGTGGCCCTGGTCGCCGCGGGCGCCGTCGTCCTGCTGTCGCTGCGCAGCAACCTCGCGGGCCAGGCGGACACGGCCGCCGACGGCGCCGCCCGCAACGTGGCGTCGCAGATCGCGCAGGGCGTGCCGTACCGGGAGCTGGATCTGGACGGGGACCACCCGGCCCAGGTGGTCGACCGGGACGGGCGGGTGCTCGCGGCGAGCGAGGACCTGGAGGCGATCAGCGGTACCGGCGTGCGCGGGGTCACGCCCGTGGCCCGCCCCGACGCGCGGCCGGACGGTGACGGGGACGACGCCGAGGCGGGCGAGGTCGGCGAGGTCACCTGGCACGGCCAGGGCCGGGCCACCGTGGACGGGGAGAGCATCGCGTACCGGTTCGCCCAGGTCGAGGTCACGGACCGCGGCGACAGGACGGTCCTGGTGTACGCCGGGGCCTCGCTCGAGGCCCAGCGGGACGCCGTGCACACCGCCGCCACCGTCATGCTCGTCGGCCTGCCCGTGCTGCTCGCGGTGGTCGCCCGGGTGACCTGGACGGTGACGCGCCGGGCGCTGCGCCCGGTCGAGGCCATCCGCGGCGAGATGGCGGCGATCACCGCCTCCGAGGACCTCGCCCGCCGCGTCCCGGTGCCGGACACCCATGACGAGGTGGCCCGCCTCGCCCGCACCACCAACGAGACCCTGGCCGCCCTGGAGACCTCCGTCGAGCGCCAGCGCCGGTTCGTCGCCGACGCCTCGCACGAATTGCGCAGCCCGATCGCCTCACTGCGAACCCAGCTCGAAGTGGCCGCCGCGCACCCCGAGTTGCTGGACCTGGACGGAGCGGTCGAGGACACGGTACGGCTCCAGCACCTGGCCGCGGACCTGCTGTTGCTGGCCCGCCTGGACGCGGGGGAGCGGGTCGCGGACACGGGGGTCGAACTGGCGGCGCTGGTACGGGAGCGGGCCGCCGGGCGGCCAGGGGTGACCGTGCGGGCGGAGGCCGTGGAGGTGACGGGGTCCCGGGGGCAGTTGGAGCGGGTGCTCGACAACCTGCTGGACAACGCACGGCGGCACGCGAGGTCGGCGGTAGTGGTGACGGTACGACGGGACGGGGACCGCCGCGCGGTGGTCGAGGTCGCCGACGACGGGGACGGGGTGCCGGCCGGGGACCGGGAGCGCATCTTCGAGCGGTTCGTCCGGCTGGACGAGGCACGGGCCCGGGACGACGGGGGCGCCGGACTCGGTCTCGCCATCGCCCGGGACGTCGCCGCCCGGCACGGCGGCACGCTCACGGTCCGGGACACGCCGGCAGGCGGAGCCCTGTTCGAACTCCGCCTGCCGATCGCCTAGCCGTGTCCCGGTGTCAGGGACGTCCCCGGTGCCCCCGCAGGTGCTCCGCGATGGGCTTCAGGGCCTTGTCCAGCTCCCTCAGGGACTCGGGCGGCACGAGGTCGATGAAGTGCCTCCGCACAGACGCCACATGATGCGGCGCGACCTTCTTCATCGTCTCCATGCCGTGCTCGGTCAGGACCGCGTACAGGCCGCGGCGGTCGGACTCGCAGTTCTCGCGCCGGACCAGGTCCGCGTTCTCCATGCGGGTGATCTGGTGCGAGAGCCGGCTCTTGGACTGGAGGGTGGCGGACGCGAGGTCGCTCATCCGCATCCGTACGCCCTCCGACTCGGAGAGATTGACCAGGATCTCGTAGTCGTTCATCGTCAGTCCGAACGGCTGAAGGTCCCGCTCGAGCTGATACGTCAACAGCCTGTTGACCTCCAGGTGGGTGCGCCAGGCGCACTGCTCCGCATCGGTCAGCCAGCGCGTGGCCGTCTCGGTCTCCATAAATGCAGTCTACCTAAAAGGTTGAAAGGCGAACTAATGAGGGTCATGTGACGGCGTGCACACGTTCGACGTCACACTCCGCAGACTACCGCTCACAGCCCGAAGCGACGCTGGAGGTCCCCCAGCTGTCCGGGAAGGCGCGGTGCGCCCGGCTGCTGCGGCTGGCCTGCGGGTCCCCCGTAACCGCCGGGTACTCCGGGCTCGGACGGAACCACCCCGGTGGCCTGCTCGGCCATCAGGACCTCCGTCGACTGGAGCAGTACGGTGCCGGCCCCCACGAACTCGAACTGGTGCTCTTCCCCGGAGGCCCCGCCGAGGCCCGTCATCGCACGTAGACCGCCCATCAGACCGGCCATGTAGCCGTGGTCGTAGTGATGGCACGGCGAGGGGCAGTCCGCCCAGCCCACAAGCGCTTGCGGGTCCACCCGGATCGGGGGCTCCATGAACACCACGGGACCGTTCGAGGCGGCCACGAACTTTCCGGTTCCGATGAGGGTCAGGAAGCCGGGCACGATCGACTGCTTCAGCGCGAGACTTGGCTGAAAAGCGAGCAAGTTGCCGGAGCGAATGGTCAGGTTGCCGTCTTCGAGGTCGTACGAGTTCACGTCGAAGGCCCGGTCGGCGAGGAGCATCTTGCCCGAGCCCTGTGCCACGACCCAGTCGCTCGCGTGCAGAGGCGAATGGAACGACGTGCGGACGAGACCGTCCAGGCGGCCGTGTCCGATGCCGTTGAAATCCATCTGCCCGTAGTAGGCGATCATCTTCCCCTTCTGCAGGAACCACTGGCTCCCCTTGAGCTCCACGCAGAAGGTGTAGTTGTTGACGTTGTCGTCGGACGGCAGCGTCATCGGGTCGTACACGGTCGGGCCCGCGCCCGGGTAGTGGCTCACAGCTTCTCCTCGGACGCCTGCACGTACACCACGCCGTTCCCGCTGAGCTCCAGCTGGAAGGCCTCGCCGGAGCCGCGGCCCACCATGTCGCGCCAGCCGAGCGCCGTCGACAGCTTGTTGCGGACGTCGCCGTGGTGGGCGACGTAGGCCTGCGGGTCGACGTGAACCGGGCGCTGCGGGGTGATGGGGACCTCGAAGACCCCGCCGTGGGCCATCACGGCCACCGAGCCGTGGCCCTTCAGCGTGGTCGTGAACAGGCCCTGGCCGCTGATCTGGCCGCGCACCATGCCCATGACGCCACCCTGGGAGCCCATGAACATGGTGCCCTGCTGGAGGGTGCCCTCGAAGGCGAGCAGGCGGTCCGCCTCGACGAACAGGGTGTCGCCGGAGAGGTTGACGACCGTGACGTGGTGGCCGCCGTGTCCGAAGAGCACGGTGCCGCTGCCCTCGACGGTCATCAGGGGCGTGTCCTCGTTGGCCACGCGCCGGCCGATCATCGACATGACGCCGCCCTGGCCGCCCTGGATGTTGGGCGTGAAGGACACCTCGCCCTTGTACGCCAGCATCGCGCCGCGCTGGCTGAACAGGCGCTGGCCCGGCAGGACGGTCGCCTCGACCATCTTGGAGTTGATCTCGCGGAAGGGCATGTCACACATCTCCCGCGATCGTGTTCCGCTCGCTGGGCTGGACGTACACCAGGCCGTCCCCCTCGAAGCGGATCTGGAAGGCCTCGCCGCCGCCCTCGCCCATGAATGTGCGGAATGTCACACCGGACTGGAAGGACTGGCTGAGGTTGCCCTGGTGGGCGATGTAGGCGCCGGGGTCGACTGTCAGCGGGTACTGGCGGCTGACCCGCAGGACGACCGCCGGGCCGTCCGACATGATGGCCGCCTGGCCGTGTCCCTCGACGGTCGTCGTGAACAGCCCGTTGCCCTGGGAGGCGCCGCGCAGGCCGGTGAAGGACGTGCCCGTCCTCAGGCCGGCGTCGGTCGCGAGCAGGTTGCTCGACTCCACGTACAGCTTGTCCCCCTGGAGACTGACGAGGTTTATCTCCGAGGCCCGGTCCGCGAACCAGCACGTCCCGTGCCCCGACACCTCCATCACGGTCATCTGCTCGCCGGTGATGCGCCGGGTGACCATGCCTCGGATCCCCTCACCACCGCCGCTCATCTTCTTGAACGCCATCTGCCCGTCGTACGCGACCATCGAGCCGTTCTTCGCCTTCACGGCGTCCCCGGTCATGTCGACGGCCAGCACCTTGCTGCCTTGGAGTCGAAACATCGCCACGGAGTGAAGGTAGCTGGCTGGAAGCGGTTGCGGACAGATGTGGGGGGGGTGGAGGTCGGGTTGTGGGGTGGGTGCGGGTGCGGTGGGGGCGGGCGTTTTGCGCCCACGCGGCGGAGCCGCATATGGACACAGTCCCGCGCCCCTGGATGCCTGCGGCGGCCTGTGCGGCCTCGGTGGGGGCTTGTGTAGCGCGTGCGGTGTGGTTTTTGGTCGGGGCCGGGGCGGGGGGTATCCGTCCTCGGTCCGGCGGCTCGGTCCCTTGGGCAGGGCTCTGTAACGGACGCCGGCCGCTGCGGGCGGACACCCCCCACCCCGTCCCCTTCGCGCCGTACGCGGCTAACGGCCCGTCGTGGCGCGCGGTCGCGGCGGAGGAAGGTGTCGAACGGTCCGTCGTGGCGCGTGAGGTGGCGAACGTTCCATCCTGGCCGGGGCGACCGCACCCACCCAGGGGCGCGGGGAACTGCGCGACCAGCCACAACGCACCCGCACCCGCCCGACCGGCTCACCCGGCAGCTTCATAGGCCCCTGACCCCCCGGACTGGACCGTGGAACCGTTTGTCACAATGGACGCACGCTTGTGCGTTCGTTCACAAACCGCCAGACCGACGACGTACCTCCCACCGAAGGTGACCCGTGGACCTCAAGACAGCCTCCGCCATCCGCCGCCTCCGCCTTGTCTCCGCGCCCGAGGCGGTCTCGTTCCTGCTTCTGCTCGTCTGCTCGGTGCTGAAGCGGACCACGGACTTCAACGCCGTGCCGGTGATGGGCATGGTCCACGGCGTCCTGTTCATCCTGTACGTGATCTTCTGGCTGGACGCCTGGTTCCGGGTCAAGTGGTCCGCGAGGACGGGGATCTGGTTCTTCGTGCTCTCCGTGCTGCCCACCGGCGGCTTCTTCGCCGAGCGCAGGCTCAAGCGCGAGGCCGAGGACGCCGTCATCGCCTCCCGCGCCCGCAAGGCCCAGGAAGGGATCGTGAACGCATGATCGTCGCCTTCTCCGTGACCCCGCTCGGGGTCGGCGAGGACGTGGGGGAGTACGTCGCCGACGCGGTGCGGATCGTCCGTGAGTCGGGGCTGCCGAACCGCACCGACGCCATGTTCACCTCGATCGAGGGGGACTGGGACGAGGTCATGGACGTCGTGAAGCGTGCCGTGGCCGCCGTGGAGGCACGGGCGCCGCGAGTGTCGCTGGTGCTCAAGGCGGACATCCGGCCCGGCGTCACGGACGGTCTGACCTCCAAGGTGGAGACGGTGGAGCGGCACCTCGCCGACTGACCCGACCGCGACACAGGCGAACCCCGGCCCGCGCGGGCCGGGGTTTTCTCGCCCATCCTGATTGAGCGATCGCTCAAAAACGTGTACCTTCCTGTCCAGTGAGTTTGAGCAGTCGCTCAAACAGGCAGCTCACCTGGGGGAACCAATGGGGCTCTACATAGAGGCACGCATCCGTGCCGATCTCGACGACCTCTGGACCCGGACACAGGAACCGTCCCAGCACCAGCGCTGGGACCTCCGCTTCACCCGGATCACCTACCTCCCGCGCGTGGAGGGCGAGCCGCAGCGCTTCCGCTACGCCACGCGCGTACTGCCCGGTCTCACCGTCGCGGGCACGGGTGTCTCCGCAGGGGAGCGCGAACGCCCCGACGGCACCCGCACCTCCGCCCTGCGCTTCTCTTCCCCGCACCCGCTCTCGCTCCTGGCGGAGGGCAGCGGCTACTGGCGTTACGTCCCCGACGGTGACGGCGTCACCTTCCTCACCGGCTACGACTACCGCCCTCGCTGGGGCCGCGTCGGCGCCGTGGCCGACCGCCTGCTCTTCCGCCCCCTCATCGGCTGGGCGACGGCCTGGTCCTTCGACCGGCTGCGGCTGTGGCTGGAGCGGGGGATCACCCCGGAGCGGGCCCTGTGGAACTGGCTGGCCGAACTCCTGGTCCGCGCCCTCGTCGTGCTCGTCGCCGGTACCGGCCTCGCCCTGGAGCGTTTCCTGGACTTCTTCGGCCCACTGGCGGCGTCCATGGCCTACGTCTCGCCGTTGCTCCTCGCCCTCGCCATCTCCCTGGCTCTGTTCAAGTCCCCCCTGCCCGGCACCCCGGCCGCCCGCCGCTGTCTGCGCCGGCCCCCCACGCGCGTGCGTGCGCCGCGTGTCCTTCGCACCCTGGAGACCCCGCGATGACCTCGATGTTCCGTACGGTGATGGGCGCCGACTTCGACCGCCTCCACCCGCAGCTCCAGCGCCGCTTCTCGGTCGGCCTGACGACCGGCGAGGCCTGCACCGGCCGGGGCGTCATGGACCGCATCTGGCACGGCGGGGCGTTCGTGAAGCCCTTCCTGGCCCTCGGGACGACCCGCAACATCCTGGTGCCGAGACCGGGGCGGAACGTGCCGTTCGTGATCGAGAACGTCCCCTACGCGGACACCTACGGCCGTGAGACGGTGACCTTCGTGCGCACCTTCCACCTGCCCGGCCGCCCCCGCCGCTTCGACGCCCAGATGGTGCTGAGCCCCAAGGGTGACCGCATCCTCGACTACCTCGGCACCCACCAGCACCTGGCCAGCGAGCTGCACTTCCGCGCCGAGCCCGACGGCTCGCTGCTGATCCGCTCCGGTGAGCACCGGTTCCGGGAGGGCGCGGTGGACGTCCGGGTGCCCGAGCTGATCGGCGCGACGGCGGAGGTGAGGGAGTCCTACGACGAGAGGGCGGGCCGTTTCCGCATCAGTGTCCGGGTCGTCAACCGGTACTTCGGCCCGCTCTTCGGCTACGAGGGCGGCTTCGAGGCGACGTACAGCGACATCGCGGCCTGCGGAGTCCGCCCCGGTCTCCGTCCCCTCCGCGAGGAAGCGCGCGCGTGAGCCCCGAGTCCGCGAAGTCCCTGGAGACCAAGACCAAACTCCTGGAGGGCGCGCTGCGCACCCTCACCGAACAGGGCATCGCCAAGACCTCCGCCCGTACGGTCGCGGCGGCTGCCGGGGTCAACCAGGCGCTGGTCTTCTACCACTTCGGCTCCGTCGACGAACTCCTCGCCGCGGCCTGCCGCTACGGCGCGGAGCGCGCGGTGGCCCGTTACCGGGAACGGCTGGCCGCCGTGACCTCGCTGTCCGAACTCCTCGCGGTGGGACGGAAGGTCCACGAGGAGGAGCGGGCCGGAGGACATGTGGCCCTCCTCGGCCAGCTGCTGGCCGGCGCCCAGACCCACGCCACCCTCGGCCCCGCCACCGCGGCGGGCCTGGAACTGTGGATCGCCGAGATCGAGCAGGTCCTCACCAGAGTCCTCGCGGCCACGCCCTTCGGAGAGTTCGCCGACCCCGCGGGCCTGGCCCGTGCGGTGGCCGCGTCCTTCGTGGGCATCGAGCTGTACGAAGGGGTCGACGCGTCCGGTGCCACCGCGGCCCTGGACGCCCTGGAGCAACTCGGCGTGCTCGTCGCCGCGCTGGAGGACCTGGGCCCGGTCGCCCAGCGCGCGGTACGCCACCACCTCCGCAGGACGGGCCGCCGGTAGCTGCGCTGGGCCTGGGCGGGGTGCCTATGGGGGTGCCGGGCCCTGTTGTGGGGCGAGTGCGGGCCGGTGGGGGCTGGTCGCGCAGTTCCCCGCGCCCCTGGGTGGGTGCAGTCACCGGCGCCACGACGGGCCGTTGGCCGCGTAAGGCGGCAAGGGGACGGGGTGGGGGGTGTCCGCCCGCAGCGGCCGGCGTCCGTCACCGAGCCCTGCCCAAGGGACCGAGCCGCCGGACCGAGGACGGATACCCCCCACCCCGGTCCCGACCCACCCACCGAACGGAACGCGCTACACCCGCCCCCACTGAGGCCGCAGCTGCGCCGCAGGCATCCAGGGGCGCGGGGAACTGCGCAAAACGCCCGCCCCCACCGAACCCGCACCCGAACCCCAACCCCACTCCGCCCAACCCCACTCCGCCCAACCGCCGGAGGCAACCGTCTGAAAGGCGAGACACTGCTGACCACCATGTGACCGGCCGGTAAGGTCGGTGCCGTGCCGAAGCCGCTCAGTCTTCCCTTCGACCCCATCGCCCGCGCCGACGAACTCTGGAAGCAGCGCTGGGGAAACGTGCCGTCCATGGCGGCGATCACCTCGATCATGCGCGCGCACCAGATCCTGCTCGGTGAGGTGGACGCGGTGGTCAAGCCGTACGGGCTGACGTTCGCGCGGTACGAGGCGCTGGTGCTGCTGAACTTCTCCAAGGCCGGCGAGCTGACGATGTCGAAGATCGGCGAGCGGCTCATGGTGCACCCCACGTCGGTCACCAACACCGTGGACCGCCTGGTCAGGTCGGGCCTGGTCGACAAGCGACCCAACCCCAACGACGGCCGCGGCACCCTCGCCTCCATCACCGACAAGGGCCGCGAGGTCGTCGAGGCCGCCACGCGGGACCTCATGGCGATGGACTTCGGCCTCGGTGTGTACGACGCCGAGGAGTGCGCGGAGATCTTCGCGATGCTGCGCCCGCTGAGGATCGCCGCGCACGACTTCGACGAGGACTGACCCGCGGGAAGATCGCCCGGAACGCGTGGTTACGCTCGTAGGCATGAAAAAGAGCGTGCTGACCCGCTACCGCGTCCTGGCCTACGTCACCGGTGTGCTGCTGGTCCTGCTGTGCCTGAGCATGATCGCCAAGTACGGCCTCGACATCGACGGCGCCGCGGACGTCACGCGCGTCGTCGCCATCGCGCACGGCTGGCTGTACGTGGTCTACCTGGTCTTCGCCTTCGATCTGGGTTCCAAGGCGAGGTGGCCCATCCTCAAGCAGATCTGGGTACTGCTCGCCGGAACGATTCCGACGGCCGCATTCTTCGTGGAGCGGAAGATCAGCCGCGAGCTGGAGGGCAAGTTCACCGAAGGGGCTCCCGCCCCCGTCAAGGCCTGACCCCCACCGCCGTACGGCACGCGTACGGCGGTCGCCTGTCGACGTTTACTAGGACGTCCTAGTAACTTCGAGGGTATGGACGCTGACGCCATCGAAGAGGGCCGCCGACGCTGGCAGGCCCGGTACGACGCCTCGCGCAGGCGTGCGGGCGACTTCACCACACTCTCGGGTGATCCCGCGGAGCCGGTGTACGGGCCGCGGCCGGGGGACGTCTACGAGGGCTTCGAGCGGATCGGGTGGCCGGGGGAGTACCCCTTCACGCGCGGGCTGTATCCGACCGGCTACCGGGGGCGGACCTGGACCATCCGGCAGTTCGCCGGGTTCGGGAACGCCGAGCAGACCAACGAGCGGTACAAGAAGATCCTCGCCAACGGGGGCGGCGGCCTGTCGGTCGCCTTCGACATGCCGACCCTGATGGGGCGGGACTCCGACGATCCCCGCTCGCTCGGCGAGGTCGGGCACTGCGGGGTCGCCATCGACTCGGCGGCCGACATGGAGGTCCTGTTCCGGGACATCCCGCTGGGCGACGTGACGACCTCCATGACGATCAGCGGGCCCGCCGTCCCCGTCTTCTGCATGTACCTGGTCGCGGCCGAGCGGCAGGGCGTGGACCCGTCCGTCCTCAACGGCACGCTCCAGACGGACATCTTCAAGGAGTACATCGCGCAGAAGGAGTGGCTCTTCCAGCCCGAGCCGCACCTGCGCCTGATCGGCGACCTGATGGAGTACTGCGCGGCCGGCATCCCCGCCTACAAACCGCTGTCCGTCTCCGGGTACCACATCCGCGAGGCCGGTTCGACGGCCGCGCAGGAGCTGGCGTACACCCTCGCGGACGGGTTCGGGTACGTCGAGCTGGGGCTCAGCCGCGGCCTGGACGTCGACGTGTTCGCGCCCGGACTCTCCTTCTTCTTCGACGCGCACGTCGACTTCTTCGAGGAGATCGCCAAGTTCCGGGCGGCGCGCAGGATCTGGGCGCGGTGGATGCGGGACGTGTACGGGGCACGGTCCGAGAAGGCGCAGTGGCTGCGGTTCCACACCCAGACCGCGGGGGTCTCGCTGACCGCGCAGCAGCCGTACAACAACGTCGTCCGTACGGCGGTGGAGGCGCTGGCCGCGGTGCTCGGCGGGACCAACTCCCTGCACACCAACGCCCTGGACGAGACCCTCGCACTGCCGAGCGAGCAGGCCGCGGAGATCGCGCTCAGGACTCAGCAGGTGCTGATGGAGGAGACCGGGGTCGCCAACGTGGCCGATCCGCTGGGGGGTTCGTGGTTCGTGGAGCAGCTGACGGACCGGATCGAGGCGGACGCGGAGAAGATCTTCGAGCAGATCAGGGAGCGGGGGCTCAGGGCCCATCCGGACGGGCGGCACCCGATCGGCCCGATCACGTCCGGGATCCTGCGTGGGATCGAGGACGGCTGGTTCACCGGGGAGATCGCGGAAGCGGCCTTCCGGTACCAACAGGCCCTGGAGAAGGGCGAGAAGAGGGTCGTGGGGGTGAACGTCCACCACGGATCGGTCACCGGGGACCTGGAGATCCTGCGGGTGAGCCACGAGGTGGAGCGGGAGCAGGTGCGGGCCCTGGGCGGCCGTAAGGCGCAGCGGGACGAAGGGGTAGTGCGAACTGCCTTGGAGGCCATGCTCGTTGCCGCCCGCGACGGGTCCAACATGATCGGGCCGATGCTGGACGCGGTGCGGGCGGAGGCGACGCTCGGGGAGGTCTGCGGGGTGCTGCGGGACGAGTGGGGGGTGTACACGGAACCGCCAGGGTTCTAGGAGCCGGGCCCGGCTTCCGGGTGGGTTCCCCCGGCAAGGTAACGATGTGATCAATTAGTGTCGTATTTGTCTTCCCTTGTCGTCTGTTGAGGTCTTCGTGGGAATTATTTGACCTTCCCGTGAAGATCACTCCATGAGAGCGTCGTGGGGTAAGCGGTGGCGCCGGCTCATGGGGGGCGAGTGCCGGCGCATGCCGCACGGGGGGAAGTCGCTGCGGCGACAACCACGTCGTCTGTCATGCGCTTTCCTCATTACGTTTTGACTACTACGTTTCGGCTACACGGACCCGTCCGCGTCCGCGGCTCCTCGAAGTCCCAGCAGCAGCACGCGCGTCAGGCTGCGCACCCATGCCGCGTCGGCCGGCTCCGAGCTCACCAGGCAGCGGTGCACCACCGAGCCCGCGACGATGTCGAAGATGAGGTCCACCGTGCGGGCGGACTCCAACGGGTCCGTCTCCGGCGGGAGTTCGCCGCGGGACTGGGCGCGGCAGCGCCCCTCCAGCACCAGCCGCTTCTGCCGTTCGACGATCGACTCCCGGATGCGCCCGCGCAGCGCGTCGTCCCGCGTCGACTCCGAGATCACGGCCATGAGACCGCTCTGCGCCTCCGGCCGCATCAAGATCGCCGCGAACTGCAGGACCACGCCCTCGATGTCGTCGGCCAGGGTCCCGCTGTCGGGGAGTTCCAGTTCGTCGAAGAGTTCGGCCACCGCGTCCACGACGAGTTCGTTCTTGCCGGCCCAGCGGCGGTACAGGGTGGTTTTAGCGACCCCCGCACGGGTAGCCACATCTCCCAGCGTGAGCTTCGACCAGCCCAGCTCCACCAGCGCCGCCCTGGTCGCCGCGAGGATCGCCGTGTCCGCCGCGGCACTGCGCGGGCGTCCTGCGGCGCGGGGGGCGGGGGTGCGGCTCTGCATTCTCCGACCATAACGGGCGGTTCTCGAGACCCAGTGAGGGAGATCACCGGGGTGGGGTACCGGGCAGGCACTGAGTGCCATTACGCTACGACTCGTAGCGAAAGCTCGCGACGGACGTACGCGGGCGACGGTGCGCACGGCGCGGGGTGGGGACCCGGCGTCAGGACCGCGCCGCACGACCGGCTTTCACAGCGCTTTTCACAGACGCGCGCGCACGGGGGAGGATAGACGCATGCAGCCACGGAACATGTCCATGAGCGGAGTCGTCGACCTCGCCGCGGTGAAAGCGGCCCAGGAGGCCAAGGCGAAGGCGGAGCAGGCGCGCGCCGAAGCGGCCAGGCAGGGCGGCGGCCCGGGCGCCGTCTCCCCGGCCGATCTCGTCATCGACGTCGACGAGGCGGGGTTCGAGCGCGATGTCCTGCAGCGGTCCACCGAGGTCCCGGTCGTCATCGACTTCTGGGCCGAGTGGTGCGAGCCCTGCAAGCAGCTGAGCCCGGTGCTGGAGCAGCTCGTCCTCGAGTACAACGGACGCCTGCTCCTCGCCAAGATCGACGTCGACGCCAACCAGATGCTGATGCAGCAGTTCGGGGTGCAGGGCATCCCGGCCGTGTTCGCCGTCGTCGCCGGGCAGGCCCTGCCGCTCTTCCAGGGCGCGGCCGGCAAGGAGCAGATCCAGCAGACCCTGGACCAGCTGGTGCAGGTCGCCGAGGAGCGCTTCGGCCTGACCGGTCTCACGGTCGACCCGGACGCCGAGCGGGGCGCCGCCCCGCAGCCCGCGGCCGTACCGGCGGGGCCGTACGACGCACTCCTCGAAGCCGCCGTACGCGCCCTGGACGCAGGGGACTTCGGCGGGGCCGTCCAGGCGTACAAGAACGTACTGAGTGACGACCCCGGCAACAGCGAGGCCAAACTGGGGCTCGCCCAGGCCGAGTTGCTCCAGCGGGTGCAGAGCCTCGACCCGCAGCGGACGCGCAAGGAGGCGGCCGAGAAGCCCGGGGACGCGCAGGCGCAGATCGCAGCAGCCGACCTGGATCTGGTCGGCGGTCATGTCGAGGACGCGTTCGGACGGCTCATCGACACCGTGCGGCGCACGGCGGGCGACGAGCGGGACACCGTACGGATTCGGCTACTTGAGCTCTTCGAGGTGGTCGGTGCCGACGATCCGCGGGTGGCGGCGGCCCGCAGGGCGCTGTCCCGCGCCCTGTTCTGAGCGGGGAGTCGGAGCGGGGCGCGAGTCCGGTTCTGACCAGTCGCTAAACACTCCGGCATGTGTTGCCGGAGTGAAAGATTCGCCGTCAGGGGGTCACTGCGGCCGCGCTTTGCCAAAACTTGGTAAACGCGGCCGCTGTTACTTCCAGTAAGTCAGCGGCGTTGATCTGTCGGATTCTGTCCATCCATAAACTGCTTTGTCCTCCCCCTGTTTGCCACCCAGCGTCGCCGACCGAGACCAGCGGGTCGTTGTTCGGTTATCCGCCCGTTACTACCGAGTAACGAAGCCCCTTGTGCGGGCGGCGAGAATGCACCACGATCGGCGACGCTCGGTCCTTTCCCGTACCCCGACAGCCGGTCGGGCCGCGGGATTCCTAGGGTCCCCACCGAGCAGAGCAGGCGGCAGGTGCGCAGGCTCTTGGACAGGGGGGTCTTCGCCCAACGGCGGAGCCTGTCCAGCAAGGTTGTGCGTGATGCGTGTCAGGCGCGACCAAGTGGTTGTCGCTCGGGGGTGATCGCCGGTGATCGGTGCGCGGTTCGCGCCTCCGAGGACGGGCGCTCTCCTTCCCGAGGACGTAGCACTTCTCCCATCCCTGCCCGGCTGAGCCGTCCTTTCGAGAGGGCAGTCAGGGCCAGGAGATGTACGTCCGAGAAGGAGGAAATATGGAGTCCCAGGTGCGTGGCGGGACAAGATGGAAGCGGTTCGCTGTGGTCATGGTGCCCAGCGTTGCCGCCACGGCTGTGATAGGTGTCGCCCTCGCGCAGGGCGCACTTGCCGCGTCGTTCAGTGTGTCGGGGCAGGAGTTCAAGGTTCGGGCCGGCCAGCTCGTCGGCTACGACATGAACCAGTACGGCGCCATTGACTCGGGCAAGGGTCTTGACGGCAAGGACCAGGCGCACCCGGTGTCGGTGTCGGCGTTCGACCACGCCACGATCACCAACATGTGCCAGTCCGTGGTCACCCCGGTTCCGTTCCTGAACAAGTCGGTCACCCTGAAGCTGACCGCGGGTGACAAGGGCACGGCGGTCGAGGCCGACAAGATCTACATCGATGTCGCCAACCTCGACGCAAAAGATGCCGTGTTCTCGAGCATCAACATCGGTGTCCCCGCCGGGACCACCAAGGGGAACACCCCGAAGCCCAAGACCGCGGACGGGGAGCAGTCCAACCCGTTCGGGTTCGCCCAGCAGGCCGACAAGGCCGTGCTGACCGATGTGAAGCAGACGGCGTGGGCCACCACGGCCGGCACCTTCAAGCTCTCCGACCTCCACATGGGTCTGAGCTGGGGCAGCGGCGACGGGATCGAGTGCTACTAGGCGCTCAGTGACGGGCGGGGGAGCCGTTACGGTCCCCCGCCTGCCATCTCCCGCCCGTCGCCTTCACATCCCCCCAACTTCATCATCGCGATACACCCTCATCAAGAGCAACGCCGCACCAGGGAGCTGTTTTCCATGAGCGCCGAGAGTCCTGCCGCGCCCGGCCAGTTCGACCGCCGGAGGCAGCAGTTCCGCGCGTGGCGGGGCACCCGCCCGTTCTGGGCGGGGCTGTTCGTCATGATCAGCGGACTTCCGATCATGTACTTCCCGTATGCGCACCTCAAGCTCGGTGGCCTGACCATCGCCATGGCCACCACGGCGGGCGCGGGATCCTTGATCATCGGCGTACTGCTCGTCGTCCTGGGCATCACCCTCTGGTTCCAGAAGCACGTACGCACCTTCGCGGGTGTCGCGGCGATCATGCTCGGGCTGGTGTCCCTCCCCGTCTCCAACTTCGGCGGCTTCATCGTCGGCTTCCTCTTCGCGCTGCTCGGCGGGGCGATGGCCGTGGCGTGGGCGCCGGGCGTACCGCCCGCGGAGGAGCCGGCCCAGCAGGACACGACCGGTGAGGGCGGCGCGCCCGAGGCCACGGACTACGACACCACGCTCCTGCGGCCGGTGAACCCGGTGGGCGAGCCGAACGATCTGTCAGGAACGAGCCCGGTCAACGGGGCGAACGGGAGGCACAGTGCCGGCTGACGAGGCGACCCACGGGGCTGACGTTGAGGCGTCCCGTGCGAGATCCGGGCCCCGCCACGCGGCACCCAAGAAGCCGCTGATCACCAGGTTCCACATGCCGGCCGGCAAGGCGATAGCCATGGCGGCGATGCCGACGGCCGTTCTCATGGGCATCGGGTTCACGCCGACGCTCGCGCTGGCCGATGACGCGCCGACCGCGAAGAGCCTGACGGCGGACGAGTACAAGGACTGCGTCGCGGCCCTGAGCGACAGTGCCTCCCCGTCCGCCTCGGCAAGTGCGTCCCCGTCCACCGACGACACCACGGCGACGCCGTCCCCGTCGGCGACCTCCGGCTCGGGGTCCGGCTCAGGCTCGGGCTCGAACGGTTCCTCCTCGTCGGATTCGGGTTCCGGCGACAAGGCCACGCCCACGCCGTCCCCCTCCGCCTCGGCGAGCAAGGAGGAGAGCAGTTCCTCCTCCGGCTCCGGCGGCTCGGCCACCGCCACGCCGTCCCCGTCCGCCTCCGCGAGCGACGACGGCAATCTCCTCACGGACATCGGCGACGCGATCACCGGGATCTTCACGGGCGGCTCCGGCTCCGGCGGTTCCTCCAGCGCCACCCCGACGCCGACTCCCTCGGCCTCGGCGTCCAAGAGCGCGGGCGACACCGCGGGTGACACCGTCGACAAGACGACCGAGAAGGTCACCGACACGGTGAAGGACACCGTGAAGGACACGACCGACAAGGCGTCCAAGGCGACCGAGGACACCACCAAGGCTGTCCAGGACGCCACCAAGGCGGCCGAGGAGGCGGCGGCGGACGCCACGGCCTCCCCGAGCCCCTCGGCGAGCTCCAGCACCGACCCGGGGGACTGCCCGGCCGCCACAGACGAGGTGGGCGACACCGAGCCCGGTATCACGGTGGCGGACAACTCCTGGACCCTCAAGGCCAGTTCGCTGCTCCTCAAGGGCGCCGACTACCAGGGTGTCGTCAAGGTCAGGACCGCGAGCGGCAAGACCAAGAGGGTCCTGAAGTACGTCATATCCGGCGGCACCGAGATCGGTGACCTCCACCAGACCGTCACCGACCGCGGCACGACGTATCACGTGCAGGCGGGCAAGGGCATGAAGCCGTCCACGATCACCGGCGGCAAGACGGTCATGTACACCGAGAGCATCTCCGGCAACCTGCTGGGGCTGATCCCGCTCACGTTCACCCCGGACAGCCCTCCGCCGCTGAACATCCCGGTGATCTACTTCACCAATGTGACGGTCCAGCAGGCCGCCCAGTACGGCGGGACGCTGACGGTGCCCGGCATGCGCCAGTACAGCGAGGGCTGACCAGGCCCCTCACGAACCCTTCCGGGAGCCGCAGAGCGACTGTGCCCCGCCGGGCCCGACCCGGCGGGGCACAGTCGCGATCAGTCGCCCCTCCGGAAAACCCCATCACGGAATCCACCCGGGTCGGCGGCCTGGTCTGGTCCCGTCGTTCATCTCGTCCGAGTCGAGACGGAGCACGGCACGGTCGAGTCGACCGACGCGCACCCGTACTGGATCCAGGACCGGGACTGGACCGAGACCCGGGACCTGCGTCCGGGCGACGAGCTGCGGGCCCCGGACGGCGGACGACGCGCTGAGGATGCTGCTGTCAGGGGAACCGCGCCTACCCCGGGCGGTTCAAGGCTTCAACCCCTCTCACCGGCAGCTCTGCCTCGCCAGCGAGGCGCTGGCCGTGGACGGGACCACGACCCGCGTCACCTGAGCGAACGGCACCGGCTCACGGCGGAGGACGCCGAGTACACCTGGATGCTGGACCCGGAGGGCGACAGCTTCGTCGTCAGCGGCACACCGAGCCGGCGCGAGGCCGCGTACGCGCTGATGGGCGACCGGCAGGCCCTGTACGACGCCTCCCTGCCCTGGCCGCCGGACTTCCCCGCGGAATCCGGCGCGGTCGGCTGAGGCCCTGACACACACCGAGGGCGCCCCCCGTCACGGGGGGCGCCCTCGGCCTCGTACAGGGTGCTTACTGCGCCGCGCCGCCGATGTGGTGGACGCGGAGCATGTTGGTCGTGCCCGCGACGCCGGGGGGCGAGCCGGCGGTGATGATGACGATCTCGCCCGGGTTGAAGCGGTTGATCTTGGCGATCTCCTGGTCGACCATGTCGACCATCTCGTCCGTGGTGTTCACGAACGGCACCACGTGCGACTCCACGCCCCAGCTGAGCGCCAGCTGGTTGCGGGTGTCCTCGTCGGTGGTGAAGGCGATGATCGGCTGCTGCGCGCGGTAGCGCGACAGGCGCCGGGCGGTGTCGCCGGACTGGGTGAAGGCCACCAGGCCCCGGCCACCGAGGAAGTCGGCGATCTCGCAGGCCGCGCGGGCCACCGAACCGCCCTGCGTGCGGGGCTTCTTGCCGGGGACCAGCGGCTGGAGGCCCTTCGACATCAGCTCCTGCTCGGCCGCGACGACGATCTTCGACATCGTCTTGACGGTCTCGATCGGGTACGCGCCCACGCTCGACTCCGCCGACAGCATGACCGCGTCCGCGCCGTCCAGGATCGCGTTGGCCACGTCGGAGGCCTCGGCGCGGGTCGGGCGGGAGTTGGTGATCATCGACTCCATCATCTGGGTCGCCACGATCACCGGCTTGGCGTTGCGGCGGCACAGCTCGATCAGGCGCTTCTGCACCATGGGGACCTTCTCGAGCGGGTACTCGACGGCCAGGTCGCCACGGGCCACCATGACGGCGTCGAACGCCATCACGACGCTCTCCATGTTGTCCACCGCCTGCGGCTTCTCCACCTTGGCGATGACGGGGACCCGGCGGCCCTCCTCGTCCATCACACGGTGGACGTCGTCGACGTCCTTGGCGTCCCGGACGAAGGACAGCGCGACCATGTCGCAGCCCATGCGCAGCGCGAAGCGGAGGTCCTCGATGTCCTTCTCGCTCAGCGCCGGGACGTTCACCGCCGCGCCGGGCAGGTTGATGCCCTTGTGGTCGGAGACGACACCGCCCTCGATGACGATCGTCTTGACCCGCGGGCCCTCGACGTCCAGGACCTTCAGCTCGACGTTGCCGTCGTTGATGAGGATCTGGTCGCCCCGGGAGACGTCACCGGGCAGGCCCTTGTAGGTCGTCCCGCAGATGGTCTTGTCACCGGGGACGTCCTCGGCGGTGATGACGAACTCGTCACCGCGCTCCAGCTCGACCGGACCCTCCGCGAAGGTCTCCAGCCGGATCTTCGGGCCCTGGAGGTCGGCGAGGACGCCGATGGCCCGGCCGGTCTCCTTGGCGGCGGCACGGACGCGGTCGTACCGCCCCTGGTGCTCGGCGTGCGAGCCGTGGCTGAAGTTGAAACGGGCCACGTTCATGCCGGCTTCGATCAGCGAGACCAGCATCTCGTGGGAGTCGACCGCGGGGCCGAGAGTACAGACGATTTTCGAACGGCGCATGGGGCGATCCTATCGGTTTGTTTCGCTGCGGAATATTCCGCCTGGTGGAAGATACAAATGGGCGGGGTCGCGCTCAGTTGCGGTTACTGCTCAGTTGCTTTTCTTCTTCGACCAGCGCGTAGGTCTGTGTCGCGATTTCCAATTCCTCGTCCGTCGGCACCACGGCCACCGCCACCCGGGCGTCCGCCGGCGAGATCAGTCGCGGCTCGTCGCTCCGTACGGCGTTCAGCGCGTCGTCCACCGCCAGGCCAAGGGACTCCAGGCCCGCGACGGCGGCCTCGCGCACCGGTGCCGCGTTCTCCCCGACGCCGGCCGTGAACGCGATCGCGTCCACGCGGCCGAGCACCGCGTAATAGGCGCCGATGTACTTCTTCAACCGGTGAATGTAGATGTCGAATGCGAGCTTCGCCTGTTCGTCGCCCTCGTCGACCCGGCGGCGGATCTCCCGCATGTCGTTGTCCCCGCACAACCCGATCAACCCGCTCTTCTTGTTGAGAAGAGTGTCGATCTCGTCCGTGGACATTTTGCCAACACGCATCAAATGGAAGATGACGGCGGGGTCCATGTCCCCGGAGCGCGTACCCATCACAAGCCCTTCCAACGGCGTCAGCCCCATGGAGGTGTCCACGCATCGGCCGCCCCGCACGGCGGACGCGGACGCGCCGTTGCCGAGGTGCAGCACGATCACGTTCACCTCTTCCGGCGCCTTCCCCAGCAGCTTCGCCGTCGCCCGGGACACGTACGCGTGCGAGGTGCCGTGGAAGCCGTACCGCCGGATGCGGTGCGCGTCAGCGGTCTCCACGTCGATCGCGTAGCGCGCCGCGGACTCCGGCATCGTGGTGTGGAACGCGGTGTCGAAGACGGCGACCTGGGGCAGGTCCGGTCGCAGCGCCCGCGCGGTGCGGATGCCGGTGAGGTTGGCCGGGTTGTGCAGCGGGGCGACCGGGATCAGCCGCTCGATCTCCGCGAGCACGGCCTCGTCGATCACCGTCGGCTCGGTGAAGGTCTTGCCGCCGTGCACCACGCGGTGGCCTATCGCGGCCAGCTCGGGGGAGTCCAGGCCGAGCCCGTCCTTCGCCAGTTCCTCCGCCACGGCCTTCAGCGCCGCGTCGTGGTCGGCGATCGGGCCGGTCCACTCGCGGGACCCGCCGCCCTGGGGCGTGTGCCGGAGACGGGAGCCCTCCTCGCCGATGCGCTCGACGATCCCCATCGCCGGCCGGCTGCTGTCCCGCATGTCGAGCAACTGGTACTTCACCGACGAGGAACCGGAGTTGAGGACGAGGACGCGGGTGGCACTCACTGGGCGGGAGCCTTCTCTGTCGGAGCGGTCGGGATCTGGGCCTGGATCGCCGTGATGGCGACCGTGTTGACGATGTCCGAGACGAGAGCGCCCCGGGACAGGTCGTTGACGGGCTTGCGCAGACCCTGCAGCACCGGGCCGACGGCGATCGCCCCGGCCGAACGCTGCACGGCCTTGTAGGTGTTGTTGCCCGTGTTGAGGTCGGGGAAGATCAACACGCTGGCCTGGCCCGCGACTTCGGAACCCGGCAGCTTGGTCTCCGCGACGGTCGGCTCGACCGCCGCGTCGTACTGGATCGGCCCCTCGATCTTGAGGTCGGGCCGCCGCTGCCGTACCAGCTCGGTGGCCTCCCGCACCTTGTCGACGTCGGCGCCCGAGCCCGACGTACCGGTGGAGTACGACAGCATCGCGATCCGCGGCTCCACACCGAACTGCTCGGCCGTCGCCGCCGACTGGATGGCGATGTCGGCGAGCTGCACGGCGTCCGGGTCGGGGTTCACGGCGCAGTCGCCGTACACCAGCACCTTGTCGGCGAGGCACATGAAGAAGACCGACGAGACGATGTCGGCGTCCGGCTTCGTCTTGATGATCTCGAAGGCCGGCCGGATCGTCGCCGCCGTGGAGTGCACCGACCCGGACACCATGCCGTCGGCGAGGCCCTCCTGGACCATCAGCGTGCCGAAGTAGTTCACGTCGGAGACCACGTCGTAGGCCAGCTCGACCGTGACGCCCCGGTGCGCCCGCAGGGCCGCGTACTTCTCGGCGAAGGCATCGCGCAGTTCGGAGGTCGCCGGGTCGATCAGCCGGCAGTCGCCGAGGTCGATGCCGAGGTCGGCGGCCTTCTTGCGGATCTGGTCGACCGGGCCGAGCAGCGTCAGGTCGCAGACACCCCGGCGCAGCAGGACCTCGGCCGCGTGCAGCACGCGCGGCTCGGTGCCCTCGGGGAGCACGACCCTGCGCTTGTCGGAACGGGCCGTCTCCAGGAGCTTGTGCTCGAACATCATCGGTGTGAGGCGGTCGCTGCTCGGCGCGGAGACCCGGTGGGCGAGCTCGGCGGTGTCGGCGTACCGCTCGAAGAGACCGAGCGCGGTCTCCGCCTTGCGCGGGGTGGCCGCGTTCAGCTTCCCCTCCAGCGCGAAGAGTTCGGCGGCGGTGGGGAAGCTGTTGCCCGCGACCGAGAGCACCGGGGTGCCGGGGGCGAGACGCGCGGCGAGGGTGAGGACCTCGTCGCTCGGCACCTCGTCCAGGGTGAGCAGCACACCGGCTATCGGCGGGGTCCCGGCGCTGTGCGCGGCGAGCGCGCCGACGACCAGGTCCGCGCGGTCGCCCGGGGTGACCACCAGGCAGCCCGGGGTCAGGGCGTTCAGGAAGTTCGGCAGCATCGCGCCGCCGAACACGAAGTCCAGCGCGTCCCGGGCGAGCCCGGAGTCGTCGCCGAGGATCACCCTGGCTCCCAGGGCCTGCCCGATCTGCGCGACGGTGGGCGCGGCGAGGGCCGGATCGTCCGGCACGACGTAACAGGGCACCGGCATCCGGCCGGACAACCGCTCGGCGATCTCGTCGCGGTCCTCCCGGGCCACCCGGTTGGTGACCATGGCGAGGACGTCGCAGCCCAGGCTGTCGTAGGCCCGGTAGGCGTTGCGGGTCTCGGCGAGCACCGACTCGGCGGGCTGCGTACGGCCGCCCACGACCGGGATCACGGAGGCGCCGAACTCGTTGGCGAGGCGGGCGTTGAGCGCGAGCTCGTCCGGGAGCTGGGTGTCGGCGAAGTCGGTGCCGAGGACCAGGACGACGTCGAAGTCGCGGGCCACCAGGTGGAAGCGGTCGACGAGGGTGGAGACCAGCTCGTCGGTGCCGCGCTCGGCCTGCAGCGCGGAGGCCTCGTGGTAGTCGAGGCCGTAGACGGTGGCCGGGTCCTGGGAGAGCCGGTAGCGGGCGCGCAGCAGCTCGAAGAGCCGGTCGGGACTGTGGTGCACCAGCGGCCGGAACACCCCCACCCGGTCGACCTGGCGGGTCAGCAGCTCCATGACCCCCAGCTCGACGACCTGGCGGCCGTCGCCGCGGTCGATCCCGGTCACGTACACGCTGCGGGTCACGCGTGATCTCCCTCTCTCGCACTCTCTCGCACGGGTCATGAAAATCGCCCACCGAGGTGAGCGGAAACCCTCTTGACAGTACCCCGGTCGATCGATAGGGCGCCCGCCAGCACGGGATGCGACGGTGCTCCGCGGGGACGTGAAAGAATCGGGACAGGCTCACCGGTATCAACAGCGAGCAGGAGACACAGCACGATGCGCATCGGAGTTCTCACCGCAGGCGGAGACTGCCCCGGCCTGAACGCAGTGATCCGGTCGGTCGTGCACCGCGCGGTCGACCATTACGGCGACGAGGTCATCGGCTTCGAGGACGGCTACTCCGGCCTCCTGGACGGCCGCTACCGCGCTCTCGACCTGGACAGCGTCAGCGGCATCCTGGCCCGCGGCGGCACCATCCTCGGCTCCTCCCGACTGGAGCGCGACCGGCTGCGCGAGGCGTGCGAGAGCGCCTCCGACATGATCCACCAGTTCGGCATCGACGCGCTGATCCCGATCGGCGGCGAGGGCACGCTGACCGCCGCC
This sequence comes from Streptomyces sp. SLBN-8D4, assembly GCF_049739545.1. Lineage (NCBI taxonomy): Bacteria > Bacillati > Actinomycetota > Actinomycetes > Kitasatosporales > Streptomycetaceae > Streptomyces > Streptomyces sp. SLBN-8D4. The sequence goes on along the minus strand of NZ_JBMGQC010000001.1, from coordinate 3,179,007 downwards.
CGCATGCTGTTCGACGCCGGTCTCCCGGTCGTCGGCGTCCCGAAGACGATCGACAACGACATCTCCTCCACCGACCGCACCTTCGGCTTCGACACCGCCGTCGGTGTCGCCACCGAGGCGATGGACCGCCTCAAGACCACCGCCGAGTCCCACCAGCGCGTGATGGTCGTCGAGGTCATGGGCCGGCACGCGGGCTGGATCGCCCTGGAGTCCGGCATGGCCGCCGGCGCCCACGGCATCTGCCTGCCCGAGCGCCCCTTCGACCCGGCCGACCTGGTCAAGATGGTCGAGGAGCGCTTCGCCCGCGGCAAGAAGTTCGCCGTGGTCTGCGTCGCCGAGGGCGCGCACCCCGCCGAGGGCAGCATGGACTACGGCACGGGCGAGATCGACAAGTTCGGCCACGAGCGCTTCCAGGGCATCGGCACGGCCCTGGCGTACGAACTGGAGCGCCGCCTCGGCAAGGAGGCCAAGCCGGTCATCCTCGGCCATGTCCAGCGCGGCGGCGTCCCCACCGCGTACGACCGGGTCCTCGCCACCCGCTTCGGCTGGTACGCGGTGGAGGCCGCGCACCGGGGCGAGTTCGGCAGGATGACCGCGCTCAAGGGCACCGACATCGTGATGGTGCCGCTCGCGGAGGCGGTCACCGAGCTGAAGACGGTCCCGAAGGACCGGATGGACGAGGCGGAGTCGGTCTTCTAGCCCCGTCCAGACCCCGTCGGCGGTTCCGGTTCTACGGCCGGCTCTCGACCGCGTCCCAGAACCGCTCCACGATGTCGTCCAGGAACTCCTGGCCGGCCTCGCCGGAGCGTTCGCCGCCCCCGCCCCAGCTCAGGGTGGACACCATCTGCCCCTGGTACTGCCGGTGCAGATCCATCAGGGTCTCCTCCACCAGGCGCCGGTCCAGGGGCACGATCTTCGCCACCTGACGGACGTAGGCCTGCCAGCGGGTGCTGACCGCTCCGCGCAGGCATTCGGCGAGCCGCTTCTCGCGTCCCGTGACGGCGACGAAGTCCGGCAGGGTCAGCTCCAGCAGATCGGCGAGGGCGGCGGACTGGCGGTCGGTGCCGCGCCACTCGTCGCGCTCCTCCATGCCGAGGTAGACGAGCAGTTCCAGGCCCACCGCACGGGCCACGGCCTCGGGGGCGATGCCGCGCGCCACCCGGTGTTCGCGCAGGGTGCGGGGGCGGCCGATGAGTTCACCGGGGGAGCACCACAACACGCCCGACAGAGCGGTGAGTTCCGGACTGGTGGGGCAGACGATCCCGCGCTCCCAGGCGAGCACGAGATCCGGGGTGACGTAGGGGAGCCCGTACGAGACGCGCAGCCCGTAGGCCACGTGCTCGGGACCCATGCCGAGAGCGACACGGAGTCTGCGGGCGGTGAGGTTGTCGAAGGGCGGTCCGGGCTGGTTCGGCAGGGCGGGGGGTCGGCGCACGGCCCACAAGCTAGGGGCGCCGGAGTGCGGTGACTACGGTCTGTTCGGCCAGGATCACGGATTGTAGGAACCTACGGTTTCGGCCGTGGGTTCGGGCTGGCCGAAGATCGTCTGTCGGGGGCGCGGGGGTGGTGACGAGGATGGCGCCGGGTGCCCGGGCGGGTGGCCGGAAAGAGGTGTGATCTTCGTGTACGAAGTGAATGGCAAGGTAGAGGGGCATATTCGCGAGCGGCTGCTGGCGCCGAACTTCTGGCACCTCGCGACGGTCGGTCCGGACGGCGCGCCGCAGGTCTCGCCCATGTGGGCGGACCTCGAAGGTGAGTTCGTCATGGTCAACACGGCGATCGGACGTGTGAAGGAGGAAAACCTGCGGCGCAATCCGAACGTTTCCCTCTCCCACCACGACCCCGAGAACCCCTACGACCGCGTCGAGATCCGGGGCCGGGTGGTGCGGTTCGTGGAGGGCGCCGAGGCGGAGCGCTCCATGGACCGGCTCACCCGGAAGTACATCGGCGAGGAGCGGTACCCGTGGCTGCTCGCGGGGGAGCGCCGGGTGATGCTCCTGATCGAGCCGGTGCGGGTGCGCAGGGTGGTGGGCGTGGAACCGTTCCGTCCCGGGGTGCTGCGGGAGGAGTGAGGGCGCGCGGCCGTGCGGCTCGGCGGCCGGGTCGCACCCTGTGAATCCCGTCGGCTCCCGGTAGTCAGCCTCCGCGTCCTGGGCAGGTGCTCTGGCCGGCGTCGTGGATTGTGCCCGTCTTCGGGTCCGGGTCTGCCTGAGCAGGGGTGTGCGGGTCCGCGCGGCCTGTGCCGGGTTTCGGGGGGTTGGCGGCCGGTCGGGCGGGCTCGGCGGCCGGGTCGGTGGATTCTCCCGGCTCCCGGTAGTCAGCCTCCGCGTCCTGGGCAGGTGCTCCGGTCGACGTCGTGGAATGTGCCCGTCTTCGGGGCCGGGTCCGCCCGAGCGGGGTTGTGGAGGCCCGCGCGGCCCGTGCCGGCTCTGGGGACTGGCCGCCGGTCAGGCGGCTCGGTGACCGGGTCGCGCCCCCCGTGAACCCCGTCGGCAACTGGCAGTCGGCCCCCGCTCCCTGGGCCCGTGCCCCGGCCGGCGTCGTGGAATGTGCCCGTCTTCAGGGCCGGGTCCGTGCCGGGCTCCGGGGTGGCGTAGCTCAGGGTGGGGTGTTGAGCTGGGGCGCCCGGCCGGGTCGGGGGTCTAGAGCAGGGTGCTTCGAGCCGGGGCGTGAGGCCGTGGTCGCCGGGTCACCCCTTGACCGCGCCGCCCAGTGCGAACCCGCCTCCCAACCGTCGCGCGACCAGTACGTACAGCAGGATCACCGGGGTCGAGTAGACGATCGAGAACGCGGCGAGCTGGCCGTAGGCCACCATTCCGCGGTTGCCGAAGAACTCGTTGATGCTGACGGACGCCGGCATCTGGTCCGGGGTGAGCAGCAGCATGAACGGGACGAAGAAGTTGCCCCACATCATGACGAAGGAGAAGACGGTCACGACCGCGACTCCCGGGCCCATGAGCGGCAGCACGATCCGGAGCAGGGACTGGAGGGAACCCGCGCCGTCCGTCCAGGCCGCCTCCTCCAGTTCCTTCGGCACGCCGTCCATGAAGTTCTTCATCAGCCAGATGGCGAACGGCAGTTGGGAGGCGGCGAAGAACAGGATCGTGCCCTGGAGGGTGTCGATCAGGTCGACCTGCACGAACAGCGCGTACACCGGGACCATGATCGCCGTGATGGGCAGACTGGTCGCGAAGAGGATCGACAGCAGGAACGGCCGGTTGAGGCGGGAGCGGAAGCGGGACAGGGGATAGGCCGGGCCGCGCAGACCACCGTCAGCAAGGTCGCCCCACCGCACAGGATCAGGCTGTTGAGCAACGGCGTGAAGGTGATCTCCGAGGTCAGGATCGCGTCGAAGTTCCCGAGCGTCACACCGTCGGGGATCTTCACCCGCAGGTCGGCATGCGGGTCCAGCGCCGACAGGACCACCCAGGCGAGCGGCAGCACAAACGCGGCGGCGACCACCAACAGCCCCGCGTCGGCTGCCAGTCGGCGGTTGCGGCGGCGGTCGGCGAGAGGTGTCACGGCCACCCTCACACCTCCGTCCGCAGCAGTCGCATGTAGACCACGGAGAAGACGGACCCCACCAGGAGCAGCAGCAGGGCCACCGCGGTGCCGTAGCCGATCATGCTGTTCTGGAAGGCCTGTTCGTACATGAACAGGGGCAGGGTCTGGCTCTTGTCGCCCGGACCGCCCCTGGTCATCACCCAGATCAGCCCGAACACCGACAGCGTCTGGAGGGTGTTCAGCATCAGGTTCGTACCGATGGAACGCCGGATCATGGGCAGGGTGATGTGCCACATCCGGCGCCAGCCACCCGCGCCGTCGACCTCGGCGGCCTCCGTGATCTCCTTCGGGATCTCGTTCAGCGCCGCCGAGTAGACCAGCATCGAGAAGGCCGTACCCCGCCACACGTTCGCGAAGGACACCGCCAGGATCGGCAGCGTGAACAGCCAGTTCTGGGACGGGAGATGGAGCAGGTCGAGCAGGGCGTTCAGGGTGCCCTCCTTGCGGAAGAAGGCGTAGAGGAGAAAGCCCGCGACCACCTCGGGGAGGACCCACGCGGTGATGACGATGCCGCCCGTGAGCGTGCGCACGGGCTTCGAGGCGCGCTGCATCAGCGAAGCGAGCGCCAGCCCCAGCGTGTTCTGCCCGAGCAGCGAGGACACGACCGTGAACACCAGCGTCAGCCATACCGCGTTGAGGAACTCCTCGTCGCGGAAGGCCGTACGGAAGTTCTCGAAGCCGACGAACGACGACTCGGCCTGGCCGGTCAACTGCAGGTCGGTGAAGGCGATCCAGGCGCAGTAGGCGATCGGCCCGGCCAGGAAGAGGAGCAGCAGGACGAGCGCGGGGGTGACGGGGAGGGCACGGGTGAGGGAGCGCGGGTTCACTTTTCGATCACTTGGTTGTCCGTGGCCTCCTTGAGCGAGTCGTCGTACTTCTTGGCCGCGTCCTCGGCGGAGGCGTCCCCGGTCGTCACGCCCTCCATCGCCTCCTGGATCGCGGTGGAGACCCTCGGATACGCCGGGTACGCGGGCCGGTAGTGGGTGCTCGCGACCAGGTCGGTGAAGAACTTGATGCCGGGCTGCGCCTTGGCGTACGCCGGGTCCGCGGCCACGTCCTCGCGTACGGAGATACCGGAGTTGGCGACGTACCACTTCTGCGCGTTGGCCTTGGTCTGCATGGTCTTCACGAACTCGAAGGCCAGATCTGGGTTGCCCGCCTTGGCCGGGACCGACCAGGTCCAGCCGCCGGACATGCTCACCTTGCCGGGGGCCTGCCCGTGCTGGGTCGGCATGTACGCGAGCCCCAACTCGCGGGACCACTCGGGCCATTCGTGACTGCTGCCGGGCAGCCAGTCCTGCGGGAGCCAGGAGCCGTCCAGGTCGATGCCGAGCTTGCCCTTGGGGAGCAGGTCGCCGCGGACGATGGTCTGGATGTTGGGGTCGAGCGCGGTGGAGACGTCCGGGCCGAGCTTCTCCCGGTAGACCGTCTCGACGAAGGAGAGGGCGTCCTTGAAGCCCTTGCTGCCGGTGATCCACTTCTTGGCGGAGTCGTCGTACAGCCGGTCCTCGGTCCCGTAGAGCAGCATCTCGAAGCCCTGCATGGTGGCGGCCTCGCCCGCGGGTTTGCCGGTGTAGACGTTGAGGGGCGTGACGTCCGGGACCCTGCGCTTGATGGTGCGGGCCGCGTCGAGGACCTCGTCCCAGGTCTTCGGCTGCCAGTCCGTGGGCAGCCCGGCCTTGGCGAAGATCCCCTTGTCGAACCAGAGCCCGCGGGTGTCCGTCCCGTCCGGGACGCCGTACGTCTTCCCGTCCTCGGCCTTGGCGGCGGCCTTCGCGGTGTCGATGAACCGGTTCCAGTCCGGCCACTTGGCGAGATAGGCGTCGAGCGGCTTCAAGTACCCGCTGGTGATGTCGGAGTTGATGAGGAAGGTGTCCTCGTAGACCAGGTCGGGCGCGGTCTTCGCGGAGCGGAGCATCTGCTGGAGCTTGGTGTAGTACTCCGAGTCCGGGGCCTTGATCGGGACGAGCTCGACCTTCTTGCCCGGGTTCGCCTTCTCGAACTGCTTCTTGATGTCCGCGAGATAGTCGTCCATCACGTGGATCGAGTTGTCCGTGGACTGCTTGAACGAGATCCTCACGGTGTCCGGATCACTGCCGGAACCGCCGCCGCAGGCGGTGAGGGCGGATGCGGCGAGGGCGGTGGCGAGAAAGGCGGTCCTAGCGGCGGTGGGGCGCACGGGCATGACCTCCTGCGGGCTCACGTCGTTGTGGCGCGGGGTGGTTGCCCGGTGACGGTAGGAGGAGTGGTCTAGTCAGGTCAATGAGCGTGCACGGCTTGGCCGTTGCGGGCCCTTGGACCTACTGCTGCCCCTTGACCCACCGGTACTGCAACTCCGGCCTGCCCACCGTCCCGTACTGCGGACTGCGGGCCGCCCGGCCCGCGTCGACCAGATGCTCCAGGTAGCGGCGGGCCGTGATCCGGGAGATGCCGACCACCTCGGCCAGACCGGTCGCCGTGAGCCCCTCGGCGCAGTCCCGCAGGGCCACCGTCACCCGCTCCAGCGTCGGCGAGCTGAGCCCTTTGGGGAGGGCGGCCGGGCCCGGCGCGCGGAGCGTGGCCAGCGCGCGATCCACCTCGTCCTGACCGCTCGCCTCACCGGCCGAGGCGTGGAACTCCGCGTACCGGATCAGCCGGTCGCGCAGGGTGGCGAAGGTGAACGGCTTCAGTACGTACTGCACGACCCCCAGCGAGACGCCTTCCCGTACGACCGTCAGGTCCCGGGCCGACGTCACCGCTATCACGTCCGCCTGATGCCCGGCCGCGCGCAGTGAACGGGCCAGCTGGAGGCCGTGCCCGTCCGGCAGATGCAGATCGAGCAGGAGCAGGTCGACGGCCGTACGGTCCAGCAGACGCCGGGCCTCGGCACCGGTGTGGGCCTTGCCGACGGCCGTGAAGCCGGGGACCCGGTTGACGTACAGGACATGCGCGTCGGCGGCGACCGGATCGTCCTCGACGACCAGCACACGGATGGGCTGCGGGGTGGTCATACATCGCCTCCGGGGACCTTGGCACCGTCGGGGACCGGGGGCCCGAGGGAGGTCGGGGGGCCGTCCGGGGGCGTGGCGTTCTTGGGGGTCGTGGAGTCTTTCCGGTTCTGGGGGAGGCTTGGGACGGTGGTGCCCTCGGTGGCCGCGGAGCTGCCCGGGCCGGCGGGGCCTTCCGGGGCGGTGGCGTTTGCCATGGTCGTCGAGACTGCCGGGGGGCTCGCAGCGCCTTCCGGGACCGGGGCGCTTTCGGTGGCCGTGGGGCCTCCCGCGCCCCCGGGGCCGCCTGGGCCCCCGGAACCCGTGATGCCTTCGGAGCCCTCGGGCTGGCTTCCGTGAGGCAGCCGCACCTCCGGGCCCCCGGCGGGGACCTGTGCCTCCTGGTCCCCGAGGGGCAGTCGTACCTCGAACTCGGCGCCGCCGCCCTCCGCCTCCGCCACGGTCAGGGTTCCCTTGCAGCGGTTGACCGTCTGGCGTACGAGTGCGAGGCCCAGCCCGCGTCCGCCCGGTCCCGCCGGCTTCGTCGAGAAGCCGCGCTGGAAGACCGCCTCGGCGTGGGCCGGGTCGACGCCCGCGCCGGTGTCGGCGACCCGCAGGACCAGCCCGCGGCCGGCCGTGTCCGCTGTGCCCGCTGCGTAAGCCGTCACCGTCACCCGCGCCCGCACGCTGCCCTGCGCCGCGTCCACCGCGTTGTCGATGAGGTTGCCGAGGATCGTGACCAGGTCCCGGGCGGGAAGGCTCTCCGGCAGCAACCCGTCGTCCAGCCGGCTGTCCTCCGACACGACCAGCTCCACACCCCGCTCGTTCGCCTGTGCGGTCTTGCCAAGGAGCAGGGCGGCCAGCACCGGCTCGCCGACCGCCGCCACGACCTGGTCGGTCAGCGCCTGCGCCAGCTCCAGTTCGGCGGTCGCGAAGTCCACCGCCTGTTCCGCGCGGCCCAGCTCGATCAGGGAGACGACCGTGTGCAGCCGGTTCGCCGCCTCGTGGGCCTGGGAGCGCAGCGCCTGGGTGAAGCCCCGCTCGGAGTCCAACTCGCCCATCAGGGACTGGAGTTCGGTCACATCGCGAAGGGTGGCCACGGTGCCGCGCTGCTCTCCGCCGGAGACCGGGGAGGTGTTGACGACCAGGACCCGCGTGGACGTCAGATGGACCTCGTCCACCCGTGGCTCGGAGGAGAGCAGCGCACCCGTCAGCGGTGCCGGCAGCCCTAGGTCCGCCACCGACCGCCCGATCACCTGGTCCTGCGAGGACACCCCCAGCAACTCCCGTCCGCCGTCGTTGATCAGCGCGACACGGTACTGCCCGTCCAGCATCAGCAGCCCCTCGCGTACCGCGTGCAGGGCGGCCTGGTGGTAGTCGTGCATCCTGCTGAGCTCGGCCGCGTTCATGCCGTGGGTGTGGCGGCGCAGGCGGGCGTTGACGACGTAGGTGCCGATGGCGCCGAGCGCGAGAGCGCCGCCCGCGACCGCGAGCAGGGCGGTGAGCTGGCCCTGCACCCGCTCGCTGATCTTCGCGACCTGGATGCCGGCGCTGACCAGGCCGATGACCTTCCCGTCGTCGTCCTTGACCGGGGTGACGGCCCGCACCGAGGCGCCCAGCGTGCCGGTGTAGGTCTCCGTGAAGGTATCGCCCTTGAGGGCCCGCTCGGTGTTGCCGAGGAAGTGCCTGCCGATCTGGTCCGGGTCGGGGTGGGTCCAGCGGATGCCCTGCGGACTCATGATCGTGACGAAGTCGACCCCGGTGTCGGCCATCACCCTGAGCGCGTACGGCTGAAGTTCGACCGTCGGCTTCGGCGTACCGATCGCCTCCCGCACGGACGGCGAGTCCGCGACCGCCCGCGCCACGGCCCGGGCCTGACTGCGCGCCGCGTCCTCGGCCTGGCCCCGGTCACTGACGTACGTGAACAGCGCGTACCCCGCCACGACCACGGCGATCAGCACCGCCTGCATGGCGAAGAGCTGGGCCGCGAGGCTCCGGGGTCTCGGTACGGGGATGCGCATGGTGTCAGTCTGCCTCCCTGGCTGATTGTGAACTAAATGAACGGAAGGGTGACCGCCCTCACAGGGCGGGAGATAGTCACGGCATTCCTTCAAAAGCCCGGACGTGAGCCGCACGCCGGTCATCCGACGAAGACGTCAAGGAGGGCAGCCGTGGCCGCCAGCACCCCCGATACGGCACCCGCAGTCAAAAAGGACCGCACTCACTACCTGTACATCGCGGTGATCGTCGCGGTTGCCCTGGGTATCACCGTCGGCCTGGTCGCACCCGACTTCGCGGTCGAGCTGAAGCCGATCGGCACCGGGTTCGTGAACCTGATCAAGATGATGATCTCGCCGATCATCTTCTGCACGATCGTCCTCGGTATCGGATCGGTACGGAAGGCCGCCAAGGTCGGCGCCGTCGGCGGTATCGCGCTGCTCTACTTCACGATCATGTCGCTGGTCGCGCTGGGCATCGGCCTGGTTGTCGGCAACATCCTGGACCCGGGCACCGGCCTCGCCGTGACCGACGCGGTCAAGGACGTCGGCCATGCGCAGGTCGACGCGGAGGCCAAGGACACCACCACGTTCCTGCTCGGCATCATCCCGACCACGTTCGTCTCCGCCTTCACCGAGGGCGAGGTCCTCCAGACCCTGCTGATCGCCCTGCTCACCGGGTTCGCGCTGCAGGCCATGGGTCCGGCCGGAGCACCGGTCCTGCGCGGTGTCGAGCACATCCAGCGGCTCGTCTTCCGCATCCTCGCCATGGTGATGTGGGCCGCCCCGGTCGGTGCCTTCGGCGCGATGGCCGCCGTCGTCGGTTCCGCGGGCGTGGACGCGCTCAAGGACCTCGCGCTGCTGATGGTCGGCTTCTACATCACCTGCTTCCTGTTCGTCATCATCGTGCTCGGCACCCTGTTGCGGATCATCGCGGGCCTGAACATCCTCACGCTCTTCAAGTACCTGGGCCGTGAGTTCCTGCTGATCCTGTCGACCTCGTCCTCCGAGTCCGCGCTGCCGAGGCTGATCGCGAAGATGGAGCACCTGGGCGTCAGCAAGCCGGTCGTCGGCATCACGGTCCCGACCGGCTACTCCTTCAACCTCGACGGCACCATGATCTACATGACCATGGCCTCGCTGTTCATCGCCGACGCCATGGGCACGCCGATGTCGATCGGTGAGCAGATCCCGCTGCTGCTCTTCCTGTTCGTCGCCTCGAAGGGCGCCGCCGGTGTCACCGGCGCCGGTCTCGCGACCCTGGCCGGCGGTCTCCAGTCGCACAAGCCCGCCCTGGTGGACGGCATCGGCCTGATCGTCGGCATCGACCGCTTCATGAGCGAGGCGCGCGCCCTGACCAACTTCGCGGGCAACGCCGTCGCCACCGTCCTGATCGGCACCTGGACCAAGGAGATCGACCGCGAGCGCGTCGACCAGGTGCTCGCCGGTCACCTGCCCTTCGATGAGAAGACCCTCCTCGACCACGACGACGAGACGCCGGCGGCGGACATCCCGGAGCAGGGCGGCGAGAAGGAGCTGGCCAAGGCCTGAGCGGCCGGACGCCGATGGCCGTACGGCCACACAGAGCCGAGCCGGGCCCGGCCTGAACCCGGGCCCGGCTCCCGCCCCGGGCGGCCGAGTACTCCCCCCGTGGCTCGGCCGCCCGGGCCCATTTTCCCGAACGGTTCAGTCGCTCAGTTTCGCCACCAGCGCGGTGGCCAGAGAGGCGGGTACGCCCGCCGCGGTCAGAACGGTGACCGCGGTGGAGCGGCCCGCCTCCTCCGCGTCCAGCAGCCCGTCGTTCACCGCCTCCATCACCGCGAACATCATCTGCTCGTGGACGTACGCCAGAGCGGGCGCGGGCAGCGGTGAGACGAAGACGCCCTCGTCCAGACCGCGCTGGAGCAGTTCGGTGCAGGCGTCCCGCACGGGGGCGAGCCGTTCGCGGATGCCCTGCACCGTGACGCTGCGCTGGGCGAGCGCGACCAGGATGCGATAGCGGTCGGCGACCTTCCAGACCGCGAGCACGGAGCCCGCGACGGCCTGCGCCAGGTCCTCGCTCCCCGCGCGTCCCGCCGCGTGCGCGGCCGCCACCGCCTCCACGGCGCCGTCGACGAGCGTGCCGATCAGCGCCTCACGGCTCGGGAAGTGGCCGTACACGGTCCGCCGTACGACACCGGCGGCGCGCGCGATCTGGTCCATGGACGCGTCGGGGTCGCGCAGCAGTTCGGCGAGTGCGATGTCGAGGATGCGGCGTCGGTTGGCGTCGGCGCGACTGGAGTGGCCCGTGGTCATGGCCGCCATTGTGCCCCTCCCGGCCTGGCTTGCACAGCGTTGTGCAACAGGCGTACATTGCACGGCGTTGAGCAAATGCACATCACTGTGCAATATCGCTGAGGAAGGCCACCCCTGCCATGCGACTCGTCATGACCGAACCGGTCGAGAAGATGGAGCGTCCCTACGCCCGCCGCTGGTGGGCACTCCTCGTCCTCTGCCTCAGCCTGCTGATCATCGTGATGGCGAACACCGCCCTCACGGTCGCGGCCCCCGACATGACCGAGGACCTCGGCCTGTCCAGCGCCGACCTGCAGTGGGTCATCGACGGCTACACCGTTCCGTACGCCGCCCTGATGCTGCTGTTCGGTGCGATCGGCGACAAGTACAGCCGCCGCGGCGCGCTCCTGCTGGGCCTCGGGGTCTTCGGTGGCGGCTCGGTCCTCGGCTTCTTCGCCGACAGTGCCACGACCGTCATCGCGGCCCGCGCGGTGATGGGCACCGGCGCCGCGATGATCATGCCGGCCACGCTGTCCCTGCTCGCCGCGACCTTCCCGCGCGGTGAGCGCGCCAAGGCGATCACCGTGTGGACCGCCACCTCGGGTGTGGCGATCGCCGCCGGGCCGCTCGTCGCGGGCGCGCTCCTGGAGCACCACGCCTGGACGTCGACGTTCCTGATCAACGTCCCGATCGCGGCCGTGGCGCTGGGCGCGGCCCTCGTCCTCGTCCCGCCGTCCAAGGCCGCGAAGCACGGCCGTATCGACTACGTCGGCGGTCTGCTGTCGGTCGTGTGGATCGGCGCGCTGGTCTACATGATCATCGAAGGCCCGCACTTCGGCTGGCACGCCAAGGCGATCGCCGCCGCGGTGGTCGCGGGCTCCGGCCTCGCGCTCTTCGTCGCCTGGGAGCTGCGCCACCCGCGCCCCGTCGTCGACGTCCGCCGCTTCACCGACCGCGGCTTCGCGGGCGCCAACCTCGCCGTCGCCCTGTTCTTCCTGGCCGTCTTCGGCGCCTTCTACTACCTCACCCAGCACCTCCAGTTCGTCCTCGGCTACAGCGCCCTGGAGACCGGCCTGCGCATGCTGCCGCTGGCCGGCGCGGTCTTCGCCGGCTCCGCCCTGACCGGGTTCCTCACCCCGCGGGTCGGCATGAAGTGGACGGTCACCGCGGGCATGGTCGGCGGCACGGCGGCCCTCGCCCTGCTCACCCGGATCGACGCGAGTGCGTCGTACGGCGATTTCGTCGCGCCCCTGATGGTGCTGGGCCTGGCGATCGGCCTCGCCCTCTCGCCCGCCACGGACGCGATCATGGGAGCCTTCCCCGAGTCCGAGCTGGGCGTCGGCGGCGCGGTGAACGACACCTCGATCGAACTCGGCGGCTCGCTCGGCATCGCGATCCTCGGCTCGCTGCTGGCCACCTCCTACTCGGGCCACCTCTCCGACGCCACCGCCGGCAGCAGGCTCCCGGCCTCGGCGCTGGAGACCGCGCAGGACTCCGTGGGTGCCGGATACACGGTCGCGCAGGGCCTCGGCGCGAAGGCCCAGCAGGTCGCGGCGCAAGCCGCGGACGCCACCGACCCCCAGCAGGCCGCCCAGCTGAAGGCGCAGGCCGGACAGCTCGCCTCCGGTGCCCGGCAGATGGCGGACGCGGTCGGCTCGTCCTTCTCCGACGCGGTGGCGCACACCAGCCTGGTCGGAGCGATCGTGCTGGGCGTCGGCACGGTACTGGTCGCGGTGCTGCTGCCCGGCCGCAAGTCCGCCGAGCCCGCTGCCGAGGCCGAGGAGGCGAAGGAGCTGGTCGGCACCCGCTGACTCACCGAACTCTTACCCGGCCCCACTAGCGTGCCGTCCCCGGACGGCACGCTTTGTCATCGGAGGCACACGGGGGATGAAGATCGACTGGGACCGGCGGACCTGCGCGCGTCGCGGCCATGTGACGTACGCGCCGGACGAGCCCCGCCTCAGGGACCGGCTGTACGCCGAGACCGCCCTGGGCGGGGCGTGGCGCTGCCTGCGCTGCGGCGACTTCGCCCTCGGTGAGCCGCACGGCTCGGGACCCGCGGACCACGCGCCCCTCGTGCCGCGCGGCAAGGTGCTCAGGGACCTGTTCATCCTTCGCTTCCTCGCGATCGAGCGGGCGGTACGCGGGGTGTTCATCGTGCTGGCCGCGGTGGCGGTGTGGAAGTTCAGCAACAGCCAGGACGCGGTGCGCCGGCTCTTCGACGAGTATCTGGACGTCTTCCGGCCGGTGTTCCGGCACTTCCACTACGACCTCGACCACTCGCCGATCGTCGACACCGTCCAGAAGACCTTCGGGTACAAGCACAACACCCTTGTCCTGGTGGCCGTGCTGCTGCTGGCGTACGCCCTGATCGAACTCGTCGAGGCGGTCGGCCTCTGGTACGCCAAGCGCTGGGCGGAGTACCTGACGGTGGTCGCGACCGCCGCGTTCCTCCCGCTGGAGATCTACGAACTCACCGAGCGCATCAGCTGGTTGAAGATCGCCACGTTGTTCCTCAACATCCTCGCCGTCCTCTACATCCTCCTGGCCAAGCGCCTGTTCGGCCTGCGCGGCGGCCACCGGGCCTTCGAGGAGGAACGGCAGAGCGCGTCGCTGCTGGAGGTCGAGGAGGCCGGCGGGCTGCGTGAGGTCAGCGCATTCGGTCAGGGGTCTCGACAGCCGTGAGTCGTTCCGGGCGCTGAGGCCCGCGCTCTGAGCCAGAAGGGCCCGGAACCGGGCTTCCGGCGTTGGCCTCGGGCTCTGCCGACCGCTCGGCGTCGGGTCAGGGCCGTGTCGGCTCTCGGTCTGCGCCTCCGCGCGGCCGCCGTCCGCCAGGACCTCGCCGGCGCCCACGAACACACGCCAGGCCCACGGATCGGTGATCTCCCGCAGCAGGGTCAGCGCCTCACGCAGCTGCTTCATACGACGGCTGCCGAGATGCTCCTCCCACTCCTTCTCCACCTCGGCGACCACCCCGTCGGCGACCTCCTTCGCCGCCCACGCCTTCGCCGCGCCCCGCACCAGCCGGGCCCGCTTGTCGGTCGGGTCCGGGACGCGGGTGACATAGCCACGGCTTCCCGGTGACGGGGGAGCGGGCGGGGGCGCTCGGGTCGGGCATCCACCGAGTGCCTCGCACCACTCCGCCGTGAAGAGGGAAATTCGGGGTTCGGCCGAGGAAGCGGACTCCGCCCGGTGCTTTTCCTCGCCGTAAGGGCGACGAGGAATGCGGGGCCCTATAGGGCCGCAGGGCCGCTCTCCGCCTGCGCGGGGTGCGGCAGGCCGACGACGACGTCGAACGGGCGCGAGCCCAACGCGCTCTTGCCTTGACGTCGACGTCAAGGACTACGTTCAGGGGCATGCGAATCGGCGAGCTGGCCGCACGGGCCGGAACCACGACGCGGACGCTGCGCTACTACGAGGCGCGGGGGCTGCTGCCCGCGCGGCGCGGGCACAACGGATACCGGACCTACGACGAGGACGACCTGAAGCTGCTCCGGCAGATCCGGACGCTCCAGGATTTCGGGTTCGACCTGGAGGAGACGCGGCCGTTCGTGGAGTGTCTGCGGGCCGGCCATCCCGAGGGCGACTCGTGTCCTGCCTCGCTCGCGGTCTACCGGCGCAAGCTCGGTGAACTGGACGCGCTGATCGGTGAGTTGCAGGCCGTGCGCGCCCAGGTCGGGCAGCAGCTGGAGCGGGCCGAGCGGGCGCGTGCCGAGCTGGCCGCCGACGCGGAGGTTCCGGGCGGTCCGGAGCCGGTGTGCGAACTGGGAGGAGACCACAGGTGATCAGAGCAGCCGGCGTGGCCGAGGTGACGGACGCGGACTTCGATACGGAGGTGCTCGGCGCACCGCTGCCGGTGCTGGTGGAGTTCACCGCCGACTGGTGTCCGCCGTGCCGGCAGATGGGGCCGGTGCTCACGGCTCTCGCCGCGGAGGAGGGGGAGCGGCTCAAGGTCGTCCAGCTGGACGTCGACACCAATCCGCTGACCACGAACGCCTACAAGGTGCTGTCGATGCCCACCTTCATGGTGTTCCGGGACGGGGAGCCCGTGCGGTCGATGGTGGGGGCGAGGCCCAAGCGGCGGCTGCTGGAGGAGCTGACCGACGTCCTGTGAGCCCGCGCAATACACAGAAATCCCCCGAGCGATTGCGCTCGGGGGATTTCTTTGCGTATATTCAATGATTCGCGACTTCAAAATTATCGGGTCGCAAAGAAGTTCAGTGAGCACAGTATATCCGGGCGGGAGTGGAATTGTCAAACACCGGTTTTCCGGACGATGAATTGCGGCAGGAACAGGAATTCATCGACGGCCTGTACGCACATGTGGACGCCCTGCGCGGCGACACCGAGGCGTCCGTCACGGACGCGCTCGGCCAGGGCAACACCCCGATGCAGGCCCGGCTGGAGCGGGACATCCTGGTCGCCGAGCGCTCGGGGCTGCTGGCCGCGCTGAACGCGGTCGACGGTTCCCTCTGCTTCGGCCGGATCGACTTCACCTCGGGCACCACTCATCACATCGGCCGGATCGGACTGCGCCGCGAGGACGCCGACCGCACGCCGATCCTCATCGACTGGCGGGCCGACGTCGCCCGCCCCTTCTACCTGGCCACGGGGCACACTCCGATGGGCCTGCGCCGCCGCCGGCACATCGGCACCGAGGGCCGCCGGGTGACCGACCTGCACGACGAGATCCTCGACCTGGGCGACCAGGAACGGACCGGCCACGAGGACCCGACAGGCGACGCCGTCCTGCTCGCCGCGCTCAACACCGCGCGCACCGGACGCATGAGCGACATCGTGCAGACCATCCAGGCCGAGCAGGACGAGATCATCCGCGCCCCGCACCGCGGAGTGCTGGTGGTGGAGGGCGGCCCTGGCACCGGCAAGACGGCCGTCGCCCTGCACCGGGCCGCGTATCTCCTCTACGAACACCGGGAGTTGCTGGCCAAGCGGGCCGTGCTGATCGTCGGCCCCAACCCGGCCTTCCTCGGCTACATCGGCGAGGTGCTGCCCTCGCTGGGCGAGACCGGTGTGCTCCTCGCGACGGTCGGGGAGCTCTTCCCCGGGGTGAAGGCGACGGCGACCGACAGCCGTGCCGCGGCCGCGGTGAAGGGGCGCGCCGCCATGGCGGACGTCCTCGCCGACGTCGTACGCGACTGGCAGGCGCTGCCCGACCCGGTGATCGCGATCGAGCACGACCGCGAGATCCTCATGCTCGACGACGGCCTGGTCAAGGTCGCCCGCGAGAAGACCCGCGCCGCCCGGCTGCCGCACAACGTCGCCCGTGAGCACTTCGAGGGCCACATCCTCAACACGCTCACCGACATGGTCGCCGAACGTATCGGCACGGACCCCTTCGACGGGACGAATCTGCTGGACCCGAGCGACATCACGCAGATCCGCGACGAACTCGCCGAGAACCCCGAGGTCTGGGCCGCCATCGACCAGCTGTGGCCACGTCTGACCCCGCAGCGACTGGTCGCGGACTTCCTCGCCGATCCGGTCGGCCACCTCCCCGACGAGGACGCGGCCGCCATCCGCCGCCCGGTGACCCGGGGGTGGACGGTGGCGGACGTACCCCTGCTCGACGAGGCGGCCGAACTCCTCGGTGTGGACGAGCGGGTGGCGCGGGCCAGGGCCGAGCGCGAGCGCGAGAACCAGGTCGCGTACGCGCAGGGGGTGCTCGACGTGTCGTACGCCTCGCGCACCTACGAGTTCGACGACAAGGACGAGGAGGACTCCGAGGTCCTCTCCGCGCACGACATCATCGACGCCGAGCGGTTCGCCGAGCGGCAGGAGGAGGACGACCACCGCAGCGCCGCCGAGCGCGCGGCGGCCGACCGCACCTGGGCGTTCGGGCACATCATCGTCGACGAGGCGCAGGAACTGTCGCCGATGGCCTGGCGGTTGCTCATGCGGCGCAGCCCGACCCGCTCGATGACCCTGGTCGGCGACCCGGCGCAGACCGCGGAGGCGGCGGGCGTGGGTTCGTGGCAGAAGATCCTTCAGCCGTACGTCCAGGACCGCTGGGAGCACGCGCGGCTGGGCGTCAACTACCGCACCCCGGCCGAGATCATGGAGCTCGCGGCGGCCGTGGTGCGCGCCTCGGACCCCGGCTTCGAGCCGCCGAGCTCGGTGCGGTCGACAGGGGTACGGCCATGGGTGCGGGCCACCGACGACCTGCCCGGCGCGGTCGCGGAGGCGGTGAAGGAACTGACCCCCGCAGAGGGCCGGCTCGCGGTCATCGCCCCCCGCCATCTGCACCGCAGGCTCGCGGCCCGCCTCGACGGGGTGACGGCGGGTGCGGAACCGGACCTGACGCACACCGTCGTACTCCTCGACCCCCGGCAGTCGAAGGGGCTCGAATTCGACTCCGTGCTCGTGGTCGAGCCGGGGCTCTACGGCACGAGCGACCTGTATGTGGCGCTGACCCGGGCGACCCAGCGGCTGGGCGTGCTGCACACGGGCCGGCTGCCGAAGGCGCTGGTCACCACCTGAGTGTCATGGGTCACCCAGGTCCCTGCGAGGACGCCCCGGGGTCCCGGAGCGGACCCCCGCGGGTCCGCTCCGGTGTTCCGGTTCAGGCCGGGCGCAGCCACACCGTGGCCAGGGGCGGCAGCGTCACCTGGAGACTGGCCGGGCGGCCGTGCCAGCTCTGCGGGTCCGGCTTCACGATCTCCGGGTTGGTCACGTCGCTGCCGCCGTACCCTGAGGCGTCCGTGTTCAGGGACTCCACCCAGGCCGGGACGTCGTCCGGGGCGCCCAGGCGGTAGCCGGGGCGAACCACCGGGGCGAGGTTGGACACCGCCAGCAGGGGGATGCCTTCCGCGTCGTACCTCAGGAAGGCGAAGACGTTGTCCTCCGACGCGTCGCCCACGATCCACTGGAAGCCCGAGGGGTCCGTGTCGTGCTGCCACAGGGCCGGGGTGTGGCGGTACACGACGTTCAGGTCGCGGACCAGGTCGCGGACGCCCCGGTGGTCCGCCTCGGCGCCGTACGCCGGGTCGAGCAGCCACCAGTCGGGGCCGTGGGCCTCCGACCACTCGGCGCCCTGGGCGAACTCCTGGCCCATGAAAAGGAGTTGCTTGCCCGGGTGGGCCCACATGAAGGCCAGGTAGGCGCGGAGATTGGCGCGTTGCTGCCACCAGTCGCCCGGCATCTTCGAGACCAGTGAGCCTTTGCCGTGCACCACCTCGTCGTGGGAGATCGGCAGGACGTAGTTCTCGCTGTACGCGTACACCATCGAGAACGTCATCTCGTGGTGGTGGTACTTGCGGTGCACCGGCTCGTGGGCCATGTAGTCCAGTGAGTCGTGCATCCAGCCCATGTTCCACTTCAGGCCGAAGCCGAGGCCGCCGAAGCCGCCCGGGCCCATGTGGTGTGTCGCGCGCGTCACACCGTCCCAGGCCGTGGACTCCTCCGCGATCGTCACCACGCCCGGCACCCGCCGGTACACCGTCGCGTTCATCTCCTGGAGGAAGTCCACCGCGTCCAGGTTCTCCCGGCCGCCGTGCACGTTGGGGATCCACTGGCCCGGCTCGCGCGAGTAGTCGAGGTAGAGCATCGAGGCGACCGCGTCGACCCGCAGGCCGTCGATGTGGAACTCCTCGCACCAGTACACGGCGTTGGCCACCAGGAAGTTGCGCACCTCCCGGCGTCCGTAGTCGAACTCCAGCGTGCCCCAGTCGGGGTGGGCCGCGCGGAGCGGATCCTCGTGCTCGTACAGGGTGCGGCCGTCGAACTCGGCGAGCGCCCAGTCGTCGCGCGGGAAGTGGGCCGGCACCCAGTCCATCAGGACGCCGATCCCGGCCTGGTGGAGCGCGTCGACGAGGTACTTGAAGTCGTCGGGGGTGCCCAGCCGGGCCGTGGGCGCGTAGAAGCCGGTGACCTGGTAACCCCAGGAGCCGCCGAAGGGGTGCTCGGCGACCGGCATCAGCTCGACGTGGGTGAAGCCCAGGTCCTTCACGTAGGCGGGCAGTTGCTCGGCGAGCTGACGGTACGTCAGACCCGGTCGCCAGGAAGGGAGATGGATCTCGTAGACCGAGAAGGGGGCCTCGTGGGCGGGGGCGCCGGCCGCCCGGTTCGCCAGCCACTCCTGGTCCTGCCACTCGTGGTGCGAGGCGTGGATGATCGAGGAGGTGTTGGGCGGGACCTCGGTGCGGCGGGCCAGCGGGTCCGCGCGCAGGGTCTTGGAGCCGTCGGGGCGGGTGATCTCGAACTTGTACAGCTCGCCCTCCCCGACACCGGGCACGAACAGCTCCCAGACGCCGGTGGAGCCGAGCGAGCGCATCGCGAACGCCGAGGGGTCCCAGAAGTTGAAGGTGCCTGCCACCCGCACACCGCGCGCGTTCGGAGCCCACACCGTGAAGCGGGTCCCCGACACACCCTGGTGGGTCATGGGCTGCGCGCCCAGCGCCGTCCACAGCTGCTCGTGCCGGCCCTCGCCGATCAGATGCAGGTCGAGGTCGCCGAGCGCGGGCAGGAAGGCGTACGCGTCCTCGGTGTCCTGGACCGTCCCCTCGTACGCGACGAGCAGGCGGTAGGTGGGGATCTCCCGCAGCGGGAGCAGGCCGGAGAAGAAGCCGTCGCCGTCGTCCTGCAGTTCGGCCCGCACGTCCCCGGCGACGACCGTGACGCCCAGGGCGTACGGACGGAACACCCGGAAGGCCACCCCGCCGGGCACCGGGTGGGCTCCCAGCACGCCGTGCGGATTGTGGTGGGTGCCGGCGCGCAGCCGGTCCCGGTCGGCGGCGTCCATGGCGGGGGAGACGGGTGCCTCCGGCGGCGGGGCGGGGGCGGGGGCCGCCGGAGGCACCGCGGGGTTCACACCGCTCGGCTTCGGCGCCGCGGTCTTCTTGGTGGTCACCTTCTTGGCGGCGCCCTTCTTCGCCGCGGCCTTCTTCGCGGCGGCCTTCTTCACGACAGGTTTGTCGACGGCCGCCTCCCTGACCAATGCCTTCTTGGCCACGGCCTTCTCGGCACCCACCTTCTCAGCGCCGGCCTTCTTGGCCACGGCCTTTCCGGCGCCGCCCCTCTTGGCGACGGCTTTCACGGCACCGGTCGCTTCGGCGCCGACCTTCTCGGCACCGGCTTTCACGGCACGCGCCGTTTCCGCCGCCGCGCCGACAGCCGTCTTGGCGGCGGCCGCCTTCTTCGCGGGTGCCTTCTTCGCGGGCGCCTTCTTGGCCACCGGCTCCGCCTTCTGCGCCGACGCCTTCTTGGTCACTGCCTTCTCCGCGGCCTTCTTCTTCGCAGTCTTCTTCGGGTCCGAACCGCTGGGGGTGGGGCGGGGGGTCACTGGCGGAGCCTCCTTGGCGAAGGTCAGGTCGGGTCAGATCAGGTCGGACGACGCGTACCGCGCGACCGCGGCCATCGGCACCTGCAGCCAGTCCGGGCGGTGCCGGGCCTCGTAGACGACCTCGTAGATCGCCTTGTCGGTCTCGTACGCACGCAGCAGCACCGGATCGGTCCGCGGGTCCACGCCGCTGACCTCGGCGTATCCGGAACAGTACGCGGCCCGGCACGCCTCGGCCCAGCCCGGTACCGGCAGGTCGGTCGAGTGTGCCGCGTAGTCGAAGGAGCGCAGCATCCCGGCGACGTCCCGGGCCGTGGGCTGCGGCAGCCGGCGTTCGGAGAGCGGCTTGGACGGCTCGCCCTCGAAGTCGATCAGCGACCAGTGCCCGGCGGCCGAGCGCAGACACTGGCCGAGGTGGAGGTCGCCGTGGATGCGCTGCGCGGTCCAGGTGCGGCCCTCGGAGGCGAGATCGCCCAGCGCGGTGAAGGCGGAGCGCAGGCCCGGCGCGTGCGGCCGCAGCGCGGGGACCGCCTGCACGGCCGCCTCCAGCCGCTCGATCATGCCGTCGACCAGCAACTGGAGCTGCTGGTGGCCCAGTGTCACGGTCGGCAGCGTCCGGGCGAGCGCGGTGTGCACCTCGGCGGTGGCCCGCCCGAGCGCGTGCGCCTCGGCGCTGAAGTCCTCGCCCTTGGCGAGCTCCCGCAGGGCCAGCTCCCAGCCGTCCGAAGCACCCTGCACGAAGGGCTGGAGCACTCCGAGGGTGTACGGCTCTCCCGCCAGCTCCGCCCGCAGCCACCCCGTCGGCGCGGGCACCCGGGGGCAGCTCTCGCGGGCCAGCGCCAGCGGCAGCTCCAGGTCGGGGTTGACGCCGGGCACGATCCGGCGCAGGAGTTTCAGGATGAACGTATCTCCGTAGACGATCGACGAGTTGGACTGCTCGGCGGTCATCACCCGGGCCACCAGACCCTCCCGGATCTCCTGGTCAGGGTCCCGTTCGAAACGCAGCCCGCCGATCCGGCTCCCGGAGCGGATCGCCTCCAGGAGCAGTTCGGCGGGCAGCGGGTCGTGGAGGGCGTCGTACGCGGTACGCCCGGCGAGCGGGCCCTCCTCGACATGGCCGATCAGCGCGGGCGCCAGCCGGGGCGGCAGCGCCTCGCGCACTCCTATGAGGAGCTGGTAGCAGTCCCCGGGGTGCGGCGGGGCGCCCACGGTGAGTGGCTGGTGGGCGCGGACCAGCAGGTGGTACAGACCGAGCTTGGCGGTGGGCGGCAGCAGCTCGGTGGCCTCCACCAGCGAGAACCCGGTGACCGGGCGCCCCTTGCCAGCGAACCAGCGCTGCCGCGGCAGCCACTCGCGCAGGAGTGGGTCCAGTGAGGCGAGGAGGCCTGGACTTGTCGTGGCGGTACGGGTGACGGCTTCCGACATGGCGTGGCGTCCTTTCCCCGGGCTGGCTGGTCGGGGTGTTACTGATGCGTGCCCCGGGCGGGGCGGTGGAAACCGCCCCGCCCGGGTCCTCGTCGGTTATGCGGCGTCCTTGCGGAGCCGGAACCAGTAGAACCCGTGCCCGGCGAGCGTCAGCAAGTACGGCAGATCGCCGATGGCCGGGAACCGCACCCCACCGAACAGCTCGACCGGGTGCCGTCCGTTGAAGGCGCTCAGATCGAGTTCCGTCGGCTGCGCGAACCTGGAGAAGTTGTGCACGCACAGGACCAGGTCGTCCTCGTACTCCCGCAGGAACGCGATCACCGCCGGGTTCGACGACGGGAGCTCGGTGTACGAGCCGAGGCCGAAGGCGGCGTTCTGCTTGCGGATCTCGATCATCCGGCGCGTCCAGTGCAGCAACGAGGAGGGCGACGCCATCGACGCCTCGACGTTGGTGACCTGGTAGCCGTGGACCGGGTCCATGATGGTCGGCAGATAGAGCCGCCCGGGGTCACAGGAGGAAAAGCCTGCGTTACGGTCCGGTGTCCACTGCATCGGGGTGCGGACGGCGTCCCGGTCGCCGAGCCAGATGTTGTCGCCCATGCCGATCTCGTCGCCGTAGTAGAGGATCGGCGAGCCGGGGAGCGACAGGAGCAGCGCGGTGAAGAGCTCGATCTGGTTGCGGTCGTTGTCGAGGAGCGGGGCGAGCCGGCGGCGGATGCCGATGTTGGCGCGCATCCGTGGGTCCTTGGCGTACTCGGCCCACATGTAGTCGCGTTCCTCGTCGGTCACCATTTCGAGGGTCAGCTCGTCGTGGTTGCGCAGGAAGATGCCCCACTGGCAGCCGGCGGGGATCGCGGGCGTCTTGGCGAGGATTTCCGAGACCGGGTAGCGGGACTCGCGGCGGACCGCCATGAAGATGCGCGGCATGACCGGGAAGTGGAAGGCCATGTGGCACTCGTCGCCGCCGGCCTGGTAGTCGCCGAAGTAGTCGACGACGTCCTCGGGCCACTGGTTCGCCTCCGCCAGCAGGACCGTGTCCGGGTAGGACGCGTCGATCTCCTTGCGGACCCGCTTGAGGAACTCGTGGGTTGCCGGAAGGTTTTCGCAGTTGGTGGCCTCCTGCTGGTACAGGTACGGCACGGCGTCGAGGCGGAAGCCGTCGATGCCCAGGTCCAGCCAGAACCGCAGCGCGGAGATGATCTCCTCCTGGACCGCCGGGTTCTCGTAGTTGAGGTCCGGCTGGTGGGAGAAGAAGCGGTGCCAGTAGTACTGCTTGCGGACCGGGTCGAAGGTCCAGTTGGAGGCCTCGGTGTCGACGAAGATGATCCGCGCGTCCTGGTACTGCTTGTCGTCGTCCGCCCACACGTAGTAGTCGCCGTAGGGGCCGTCGGGGTCCTTGCGGGACTCCTGGAACCACGGGTGCTGGTCGCTGGTGTGGTTCATGACGAAGTCGATGATCACGCGCATGCCGCGGTGGTGGGCGGCGTCGACGAACTCCACGAAGTCGGCGAGGTCACCGAACTCCGGGAGGACGGCGGTGTAGTCCGAGACGTCGTAACCGCCGTCTCGCAGAGGTGACTTGAAGAAGGGCGGCAGCCACAGGCAGTCCACGCCCAGCCACTGGAGGTAGTCCAGCTTGGCGGTCAGGCCCTTGAGGTCGCCGACGCCGTCGCCGTTGCTGTCCTGGAAGGAGCGGACGAGGACCTCGTAGAACACCGCCCGCTTGAACCAGTCCGGGTCACGGTCCTTGGCCGGGGTGTCCTCGAAGGTGTCGTGGACGGGCTCGTTGACGATCATATTGTGGGTGACCCTCCGATCTGCGGGGTGGACGGTCGCAGGACGGTGAGGATGTGCGCGGGGCGCGTGCCCGGTTCGAGACGCACGTAGTTCGTCCTGCCCCAGTGATAGGTCTCACCGGTGAGCTCGTCGCGCACCGGCACCGACTCGTGCCAATCCAGGCCGAGTTGCGGCATGTCCAACGAGACCGTGGCCTCCTGGGTGTGGTGCGGGTCGAGGTTCACGACCACCAGAACCGTGTTCGAGCCGCGCCGCTTCGAGTACGCGATCACCTCGTCCTTGTCCGCGTGGTGGAAGTGGAGGTCGCGCAACTGCCGTAGGGCCGGATTGTCCCGCCTGACGGTGTTGAGCTGGGTGATCAGGGGGGCGAGGGAGTCGGGAGCGTCCCAGTCGCGGGTCTTGAGCTGGTACTTCTCCGAGTTCATGTACTCCTCGCTGCCCTCGCGCAGCGCGGTGTTCTCGGCCAGTTCGTAGCCGGAGTAGATGCCCCAGGTCGGCGAGAGGGTCGCGGCCAGGACCGCGCGCAGCGCGAACGCGGGACGGCCGCCGTGCTGCAGGAAGGCGTGCAGGATGTCGGGGGTGTTCGCGAAGAAGTTCGGCCGCATGTAGGAGGCCGCCTCACCGGACAGCTCCGTCAGGTACTCGGTGAGCTCCTGCTTGGTGGTGCGCCAGGTGAAGTACGTGTAGGACTGCTGGAAGCCGATCTGGGCCAGGGTGTGCATCATCGCCGGCCGCGTGAACGCCTCCGCCAGGAAGATCACATCCGGGTCGGTGGCGTTGATGTCGGCGATCACCCGCTCCCAGAACACCACCGGCTTGGTGTGCGGATTGTCCACCCGGAAGATCCGCACCCCGTGGTCCATCCAGTGCCGCAGCACCCGGGTGGTCTCCGCGATCAGCCCGTCCATGTCGGCGTCGAAGGCGATCGGGTAGATGTCCTGGTACTTCTTCGGCGGGTTCTCCGCATAGGCGATGGTGCCGTCCGGACGGTGGTGGAACCACTCCGGATGCTTCTGCACCCAGGGGTGGTCCGGCGAGCACTGCAGGGCGAAGTCCAGAGCGACCTCCAGACCGTGCCGTGCGGCTTCCCGGACGAACCAGTCGAAGTCCTCGATCGTGCCCAGGTCCGGGTGGACCGCGTCGTGCCCGCCCTCCGGCGAGCCGATCGCCCAGGGCACGCCCACATCGTCCGGCCCGGCCGACAGGGTGTTGTTGCGGCCCTTGCGGAAGGTCGTGCCGATCGGATGGATCGGCGGCAGGTAGAGCACGTCGAAGCCCATCGCGGCGATCGCCGGCAGCCGGCGGGCAGCCGTACGGAACGTCCCGTGCGGCTGCTCCGGGGTGCCCTCCGAGCGCGGGAAGAACTCGTACCACGACCCGAACAACGCCCGCTCCCGCTCCACCAGCAGCGGCAACGACTCCGACGCCGTGATCAACTCCCGCAGCGGATACCGCGCCAGCACGGCGTCCACCTCCGGCGTCAGCGCGGCGGCGAGGCGGGCGGCGGCCGGCCGGGTCTCGTCGCGGAGGGCGCGGACGGCCGCGAGGATCACGCCGTTGCGCCCGTCGTCGGGGACTCCGGCCGCGGCCCGCTCGTAGAGCCGGGCGCCCTCCTCCAGGACCAGTTCGGTGTCCATGCCGGCCGGGATCTTGATCTGGGCGTGGTGCCGCCAGGTGGTGATGGGGTCGCCCCAGGCCTCGACGGCGAAGGTCCACAGGCCGGGCGTGCCCGCGGAGACGGTGGCGCCCCAGCGATCGGTGCCCGGGGCCAGTTCTCGCATGGGTGTCCAGGGTCCGGCGCGGCCTTCCGGATCCTTCAGTACGACATTGGCGGCGACCGCGTCATGACCCTCACGGAACACGGTGGCCGAGATCTCGAACGTCTCACCGGTGACCGCCTTGGCGGGCCGGCGTCCGCGCTGGACGGCGGGGCGGACGTCGAGGACGGGTATGCGCCCGACGGCCGTAGCCGGTCCCGCCTGCGTGGAGGGTCGCTCCTGGGGCGGTGGTCCGGGGTCGACAGCGCGCTGGGTGGATGCGTCGGTGCTGGATGTCAGGGGTGCTGACGGTTGGTGCGTGGCGGGCATGACCGCTCCTGTCCGCGTCAACTTCGGGTGGGCGGATGGATGTGGGGAGGGGGGTCCTGCGGGGCGTACCGGTGAACTTACCTGAGCCGTGTACCGGAGGAGCCTTCCCACCCTTTCCGGGTGGGCAATCCGGCACTTTGCTAACTACTCACGCGTATGTCTTTGCACAAAACCGGCCCCGTTCCGGCCGAACGGGACCGCTTTGCGGACACTTCCCCTAGGAACCGGGCACCTGGAGGAGTCTGTCCGGTGAACCGGCTCCCCGACCGGACACCTTCCCGGTCGCCGCCGATTTCACCAGCGCTTTGCCGACCTGCGCCGGAGTGGCCCTCGGGTGGTCGGCCAGGTACAGCGCGGCCGCGCCCGCCGCGTGCGGGGACGCCATCGACGTGCCCGAGGAGGTCGCCCTGGCGGTGTCACCGGTGATGCCCGCCGAGGTGATCGAGACTCCTGGTGCGAAGAGGTCGAGGGACGGGCCGTAGTTGGAGAAGCCCGCCCGCCGGTCCTTCGGGTCGGTCGCGCCGACCGTGATCGCCTGGGACACGTCGGCGGGCGAGTAGAGCCCGGCCGACAGGCCGTCGTTGCCCGCGGCGACCGTGTAGGTCACTCCGGACGCGATCGAGGCGCGTACGGCGGCGTCCAGCTGGGCGCTGTGATAACCGCCCAGGCTGAGGTTGGCGACCGCCGGTTTCCGAGCGTGCCTCGTGACCCAGTCGATACCGGCGATGACCTGGGCGATCGTGCCCGATCCGGTGTTGTCGAGGACGCGTACGGCGACCACCTCGGCCTTTTTGGCGACGCCGTACCCGGTGCCGGCGACGGTGGCCGCCACATGGGTGCCGTGGCCGTTGCCGTCGCCCGCCGAGCCGTCGCCCCCGACGAAGTCCCAGCCGTAGGACGCCCGGCCCCCGAAGTCCTTGTGGGAGATCCGGATGCCGGTGTCGATCACGTACACCGTCGTCCCGGCGCCCGCGGACCGCGGCCAGGTGTAGGACCTGTCCAGCGACGGCTTCGGCTGGTCGACGCGGTCGAGGCCCCAGGACGGCGGATTCTTCTGGGTGCCCTCCAGGGTCACCCGGGTGTCCTGGACGACCGAGGTCACCCGTGGGTCCGCCGCGAGTCTCCGGGCCTGTCTCTCGTCGGCCCGGACCGCGTAGCCGTTGAGGACCGTGTCGTAGGTATGGCTGATTCTCGCCCCGTACTTCCCGGCGAGGCCCTTTCCGGTCGCCGAGGGTGCCTTCGTTCCCCCCTTGAGTGTCACCAGGTAACTCCCGCTGACGGAACCGGGCTCTCCGGCGCCGAGTATCCGCCCTTCCGGTGCGGCGTGCGCGGGCAGGGTGATGGCCGAAAGTGCGGCGGCACAGCTCGCCGCGGTCAGGCCCCCCACCCAGCGCAGACGCCGCTCTCGCGTCCGTGCCATGACTTGAGTTCCCCTCCTCAGCTCGGCGTACGCGGCCGCGGTCCGCCGGATCACCCGGCGGCGGCCGGTACGCCATGGGGAAGCCTCTCGTGCGGTGTGAAGTACCACAAGGACGCCTGTGGGGGTGTAATCGGCCATATCGGCTATCAGGTGACGTGGTGAGGTTGCGGTGGTTGCGGTGATTTCCGGACTGTTCGATGCGGAACGGCTTGGGGATGACACGGCCTTCTGCCGTGAACTGCGCCGTGGTGACGAGACCCTCCGCACGGATACGGTCGAGGCTGAAGACGGGACGCACACCGTCGTGTGTCCCACTCCGCTCGCGCGCCGAGGTGGAATGTGAAGGCGATCCGTCGATTCACCGTCCGACCCCTACTCCCCGATGCCCTGCGGCCCCTGAGCGATCTGGCGCGCAATCTGCGCTGGTCCTGGCACGCGGAGACCCGTGATCTCTTCCAGTCCGTCGACCCGGAGCACTGGGCCGCGTCGGGCGATGATCCCGTACGGCTGCTCGGCAGCGTGCGCCCCGCCCGGCTCGCCGAACTCGCCGAGGACCGCCACTTCCTGCGCCGGCTCACCGCGGTCGCCGACGATCTCCACGACTACGTCACCGGAGAGCGCTGGTACCAGGCCCATCCCGGTGAACTCCCGGCCGCCGTCGCCTACTTCTCACCCGAGTTCGGCGTCACCGCCGCCCTGCCGCAGTACTCCGGCGGACTGGGAATCCTGGCCGGCGACCATCTGAAGGCGGCCAGTGACCTGGGCGTACCGCTGATCGGCGTGGGCCTGCTGTACCGCCACGGCTACTTCCGCCAGTCCCTGTCCCGGGACGGCTGGCAGCAGGAGCACTATCCGGTCCTGGACCCCAACGAGCTGCCCGTGGCGCTGCTGAGGGAGGCCGACGGCACCCCGGCACAGGTGTCGCTGGCCCTCCCCGGCGGCAAGCGGCTGCACGCCCGGATCTGGCTCGCCCAGGTCGGCCGGGTGCCCCTGCTGATGCTGGACTCCGACGTCGAGGAGAACGACCTCGGCGAACGCGGGGTGACCGACCGGCTCTACGGTGGCGGCAGCGAACACCGGCTGCTCCAGGAGATGCTCCTCGGCATAGGGGGTGTCCGCGCCGTACGCACGTACTGCCGGCTGACCGGCCACGCCGACCCCGAGGTCTTCCACACCAACGAGGGGCACGCCGGGTTCCTCGGCCTGGAGCGGATCGCCGAGCTCTGCGACCAGGGACTCGACTTCGACGCGGGCCTGGAGGCGGTCCGCGCGGGGACGGTGTTCACCACGCACACCCCCGTCCCGGCCGGCATCGACCGCTTCGACCGGGAACTGGTCGCCCGGCACTTCGGCCCCGACGCCGAACTCCCGCGCATGGACGTGGGCCGCATCCTCGCCCTCGGCATGGAGACCTACCCCGGCGGCGAACCCAACCTCTTCAACATGGCCGTGATGGGCCTGCGGCTGGCCCAACGCGCCAACGGCGTCTCCCTGTTGCACGGGCAGGTCAGCCGGGAGATGTTCTCCGGACTCTGGCCGGGATTCGACCCGGAGGAGGTACCGATCACCTCCGTGACCAACGGGGTGCACGCCCCGACCTGGGTCGCGCCCGAGGTGTTCCGGCTCGGCGCCCGGCAGATCGGCGCCCAGCGCACCGAGGACGCGCTGACCGTCGGCGGCTCGGACCGCTGGGACGCCGTGGGGGACATCCCCGACCAGGACATCTGGGAACTGCGCCGTTCGCTGCGGGAGCAGCTGGTGATGGAGGTGCGCGAGCGGCTGCGCGCGTCCTGGCGTCAACGCGGCGCCGGGACAGCGGAGTTGGGCTGGATCGACGGCGTCCTCGACCCCGACGTGCTGACGATCGGATTCGCGCGCCGCGTCCCGTCGTACAAGCGGCTCACCCTCATGCTGCGGGACCGCGACCGTCTGATGGACCTGCTGCTGCACCCCGAGCGCCCGATCCAGATCGTGGTGGCGGGCAAGGCGCACCCGGCGGACGACGGCGGGAAGCGGCTGGTCCAGGAGCTGGTGCGGTTCGCCGACGACCCGCGGGTCCGCCACCGGATCGTCTTCCTGCCCGACTACGGCATGGCGATGGCGCAGAAGCTCTACCCGGGCTGCGACATCTGGCTCAACAACCCGCTGCGGCCGCTGGAGGCGTGCGGGACGAGCGGGATGAAGGCGGCTCTGAACGGCTGCCTGAACCTCTCCGTCCTCGACGGCTGGTGGGACGAGTGGTTCCAGCCCGACTTCGGCTGGGCGATCCCGACCGCCGACGGGGCGGGGACCGATCCCGACCGGCGCGACGACATAGAGGCCGACGCCCTCTACGAACTGCTCGAACAGCGGGTGACCCCCCGCTTCTACGAGCGCGGCCAGGGCGGCCTGCCCGACCGCTGGATCGAGATGGTCCGCCAGACGCTCACCCTGCTGGGCCCGAAGGTCCTGGCGGGCCGCATGGTCCGCGAGTACGTCGAGCGCCTCTACGCCCCCGCGGCCCACGCCCACCGCACGATGGCCCCGGACGCGGCGCGCGAACTGGCGGAGTGGAAGGCCAGGGTGCGGGAGCAGTGGCACGGTGTGACCGTCGACCACGTGGAGACCACGGCCGCGACGACCACGGCCGAACTCGGCACCACGCTCGGACTCCGGGTCCGCGTCGGCCTCGGCGCCCTCGGCCCGGACGACGTGGAGGTCCAGGCGGTCTCCGGCCGGGTGGACGAGGAGGACCGCATCGCGGACGCGGCGACGGTCCCGCTGAAGCCGGTGGGCGGCCCGGACCCGGAGGGCCGGTGGGTGTACGAAGGCCCGCTGTCCCTGGACCGGACGGGCCCCTTCGGCTACACGGTTCGCATCCTGCCCGCGCATCGGCTGCTGGCGTCGGGCGCGGAGCTGGGTGTGGTGGCGGTGCCTTCGGAGGACGTGGTGGAGGGGGCGGGAGTGCTGATGCGGTGAGCGGAGGGGACGCGGGCCGGGCCGCCGCGCTCAGCCCGCGTCCTCGCCGCCGCACAGCCTGCGCAGTACGGCCCCGCACCGCCGGGCGTAGGCGTGCTGGAGTCCGCGGGTCGCCGGGCCGCCCGCCCTGGAGTACCACTTCGCGCCCCTGCTGAAGGCCGACACCGTCAGCCACACCGTGCCGTCGCCCGTGCGGTCGACGACGAAGGACTCCTCGCCGCATTCGGGGTGGCCGGTCAGGGTGCCGTAGGCCCAGCCCGCGCGGCGGTGTTCCTCGACCGTCCAGACGACCCGGCAGGGGGCCTTGATGACGCCGGCCAGGGTGACCGTGACGTCCACGTCGGGGGCCGCGCGGTCCGCGGTGGCGTCTATGCCGACGCCGAGGGCGCGGTGCATCTCCCAGGTCAGGACCGCCTCGGAGGCCTTCCGGAAGACGTCGTGGCCCTCGCCTATGCGCGTGCGGACATGCAGGGGGTGGAAGCCGGGCGGGCAGAAACCGCTCCGCCGGGTCGCGCCGACGTCGTCGTACGTGAAGGACATGGGACCCAAGAGTAGGGCGGTACCCGGAAATACCTTCGTTCCGGGTACCGCCCGTGGAGCCTCTCCGGGTACTAGCTCACGTTGACCGCGGACCAGGCCGCAGCCACCGCCTTGTACTCGGCGCTGGTGGAGCCGTACAGGGCGGACGCCGCCGAGAGCGTGCCGGTGCGCGCCGACTTGTAGTTGGTCGTCGACGTGAAGTACGTCGTCAGCGCCTTGTACCAGATCTGCAGCGCCTTGTCCCGGCCGATGCCGGTGACCGTGGAACCGTTGGACGTCGGCGAGTTGTAGCTCACGCCGTTGATCGTCTTCGCGCCGCTGCCCTCCGAGAGGAGGTAGAAGAAGTGGTTGGCGACACCGGACGAGTAGTGGACGTCCAGGTTGCCGACCGAGGAGGACCAGGAGTCCGCCGAGCCGCCGTCCTTGCTGGGCTTGTCCATGTAGCGCAGCGGGGTGCCGTCGCCGTTGATGTTGATCTTCTCGCCGATGAGGTAGTCACCCTTGTCGGACGAGTTGTTGGCGAAGAACTCCACGCCGGTGCCGAAGATGTCCGAGGTGGCCTCGTTCAGGCCGCCGGACTCGCCGGAGTAGTTCAGGCCCGCCGTGTTCGAGGTGACGCCGTGGCTCATCTCGTGGCCGGCCACGTCCAGCGAGGTCAGCGGGTCGACGTTGCCCTCGCCGTCGCCGTACGTCATGCAGAAGCAGCTGTCGTCCCAGAACGCGTTCACGTACTGGTTGCCGTAGTGCACCCGGGAGTAGGCCGCGACGCCGTTGTTCTTGATGCCGCTGCGGCCGAAGGTGGACTTGTAGAAGTCCCAGGTCTCCGCCGCGCCGTAGGCGGCGTCGACGGCCGCCGTCTGGTCGGTGGCGGAGCTGGAGGCCGTGCCGGTGCCCCACGTGTTGTCGGCGTCCGTGAACAGCGTGCCCGCCGACGAGCTGGTGCCGTGGGACTTGTTGTACGTCTTGTGGCTGCCGCGCGTGCCGTCGGTCAGCTGGTACGTCGAGCCCGAGAGGGTGGTCCCCAGGCTGACCGTGCCCGAGTACAGGCTCTTGCCGGTGCCGGTGGCGTTCTCGATGCCCTGGTACTCGTAGAGCTTCTTGCCGGTGGCGGCGTCGGTGATGACGTGCAGCTGGTTCGGGGTGCCGTCGTCCTGGAAGCCGCCGACGATCGTCTCGTAGGCGAGGACGGGGGTGCCCGAGCCGGCCCAGATCACCTTGCGCGCGCCGTCGGCGGCGGTCTTGTCCGAGCCCGCGGCCTTGGCGGCGGTCAGCGCCTGGGCCTCGGCCTTGGCGACGGTGAGCTTGGGGGTCAGCGAGGCGACCTTGATGGTCTTGTTCGTCGCCTTGGAGACGCCCTCGGTCGCACCGGACTTCGACTCGTGGACGACCAGGTCGCCGCCGAGGACGGGCAGGCCGTCGTAGGTGCGCTCGTAGCGGGTGTGGACCGTGCCGTCGGCGTCTCTCACGACGTCCTTGACGACCAGCTTCTCCTTGGCGCCGAGGCCTATCTCCCGGGCCGTGGTCCCGGCGTCGGCCTGCTGCTCCTTGATGAGGGAGGTGCGCGCGGCCCCGGACAGCTGGGCCGGGGCGCCCGCGAGGGTGGCCTTGCCGGTGCCTTCGGCCGGGGTCACGGCGGCGGCACTTCCGGTGGTCAGACCGGTGGTGAGCAGGGCCCCGGCCGCGACGGCGGTGGCGATGGCCAGGGTGGTGCGCTTGTGACGCGCGTAGAGGGGGGTCACACAAGCTCCTTCGTGGGGGAGCCCGGACGGCGTGGGGTTGCCTTCCGGGGTGGTTGTGAAGTTGTGCGGCGGTTGTGAGGAAGCGTGGCATCAAGGCGCGTACATGTCATGACCCCCAAGTGATGTTGGCTGAAAGTCGACGGCTGGATGAACATTGCAGGCATGTAAAGCGAGTTGACCTGGGTAAAGCCCCAACAAGCCGTCGGTCATGGAGAGGCAAAAAGAGGGCGCCGCCCCGGGGATTCGAACCACCGGGACGGCGCCCTGACTTGGTGGGCGCGGGCCTACGGGAAGGTCAGCTTCCAGCCGTTGATGTAGCCGGTGTCCTGGGCCGCGTTGTCCTGGACCCGCAACTGCCAGGTCCCGTTGGCGACCTCGGAGGACGCGTTCACCGTGTACGTGGTGTTGAGGTTGTCCGTGCTGCCACCCGTGCCGTACGCCTTCAGCGTGTACGCCGTGCCGTCGGGAGCGATCAACTGCACCCGCAGGTCACCTATGTAGGTGTGCACGATGTCGACCGAGACCGCGAGGTTCGAGGGCGCGTTGCCCGTACGCCCCGAGACGGTGATAGGCGAATTGACCGCCGCCCCGTTGTCCGGAATCGATACGTCGGTGGTGGACTCGAACGAGGTGCCGCCACCGCCGCCGCCCGGACGCGAGCCGACCGCCACGCCCGCCCAGGCGTTCGCCACGGCCGTGTACTCGGCGCTCGTCGTGCCGTACAGCTCACCGGCCGCCGCGAGGGTGCCGGTGCGGGCCGCCGCGTAGTTCGTCGTCGACGTGAACTTCGTGGTCAGCGCGCGGAACCAGATCTTCTCCGCCTTGTCCCGGCCGATGCCGGTGACCGGAAGGCCGTCCGAGGTCGGGGAGTTGTAGGTGACACCGTTGATGGTCTTGGTGCCACTGCCCTCCGACAGGAGGTAGAAGAAGTGGTTCGCGGGCCCGGACGAGTAGTGGACGTCCACCGACCCGATCCCCGAGTACCAACTGTCCTTGGACGCGCCGTCCTTGCTCGGCTTGTCCATGTAACGCAGCGGAGTGCCGTCACCGTTGATGTTGATCTTCTCGCCGATGAGGTAGTCACCGACGTCGGAGGAGTTGTTGGCGTAGAACTCCACGGCCGTGCCGAAGATGTCGGAGGTCGCCTCGTTCAGACCGCCGGACTCGCCCGAGTAGTTGAGCCCCGCGGTGTTCGACGTGACGCCGTGGGTCATCTCGTGACCGGCCACGTCGATCGCCGTCAACGGGTGGGTGTTGCCCGACCCGTCGCCGTACGTCATGCAGAAGCAGCTGTCGTCCCAGAACGCGTTGACGTAGTTGTTGCCGTAGTGGACCCGGGAGTACGCCCCTACCCCGTCACCGCGGATACCCGAACGCCCCTGCACGTTCTTGTAGTAGTCCCAGGTGAGCGCGGCACCGTAGTGCGCGTCGGCGCCGGCCGTCTCCGCGTTGGAGGCGCTGCCGTTGCCCCAGACGTCGTCGGGCCCCGAGAAGAGGGTGCCGGTGCCGGAGGTGCCGTGGTTGAGGTTGTACGTCTTGTGGTTGCCGCGCGCCGCGTCGGTCAGGTTGTACGTCGACCCGGACTGCGTGGTGCCGAGGGTGACCGTGCCGCTGTACATGGTGTTGCCGGTGCCGGTCTCGATGCCCTGGTACTCGTAGAGCTTCGCGCCGGTCGCCGCGTCCGTGACGACGTGCAGCTCGTTCGGCGTGCCGTCCTCCTGGAGGCCGCCGACGACCGTCTCGTACGCCAGGGTCGGGGTGCCGTTGCCGGCCCAGATCACCTTGCGCGGGGCGCGGTTGGTGGTGGCCTTGTCTGCGCCGGCCGCCTGCGCGGCCTTCAGCGCCTGCGCCGACGCCTTGGCCGCCGTGACCTTCGGCGTCACCGAGGCGACCTTGAGGGTCTTGTTCGTCGCCTTCACGACGCCCTCGGTCGCGCCCGACTTCGTGGTCTCCACGACGAGGTCGCCGCCGAGGACGGGCAGGCCGTCGTAGGTGCGCTCGTAGCGGGTGTGCAGCGTGCCGTCGCCGTCCTTGACGACGTCACGGACGACCAGCTTCTCCTTGGCGCCGAGGCCGAGGTCCTTGGCGGTGTCCGCCTTGGTCGCGTTCGCCTCGCGGATCAGCGCGGCGCGCTGGGCGGGGGTGAGCTTGAGGGACTCGGCGCCCGGGAGCACTTTGCCCGCGGCCGACGGTGCCTTCTGAGGGGCCGCGGTGGCGGCGCCCGACTGGACGGCCGCGGCGATCAGGGCCGAGACACCGACGAGGGCCACGGCGGCGGCCTTGCGGTGATGGGCGTGGGGGGCGCGTCTGTGGGAGGAACTGTCTCTCAACACTGACTCCTTCTGCGCGGCCGCGGATCGCGCGGCCAGGGGAGACCGGACGGTGGGTCGACCGTCCGGGCGGTACGCGGAACGAGGTGCAGGCGGCCGCGGATCAGAACACAGCGAGAGATCTGTGAGGTTGCTGTGAAGCGGCCGTGGGAAGAGTGGCACCGGAAAGCCCGTACTGTCAGGAGCGCGTCAGAAACTTGGCCGGAAACAGTCCGTTGTCCGGTAGTTCATGTTCGATATACGGTCCCGTCGGGTCAGTTCCCGCCCGGCCCCCCGTGCCACGACCCCCACAGCGCCGCGTACGCCCCGTCCGCCGCCACCAGCTCCTCGTGCGTGCCGAGTTCGGTCAGCAGGCCGTCCTCCATCACCGCCACCCGGTCGGCGTCGTGCGCGGTGTGCAGCCGGTGCGCGATGGCGATGACCGTGCGCCCTTCGAGTACGGCGCCCAGGGCGCGCTCGGTGTGCCGCGCGGTCGTGGGATCGAGGAGCGCGGTCGCCTCGTCCAGGATCAGGGTGTGCGGGTCCGCCAACACCACCCGGGCCAGGGCGAGTTGCTGAGCCTGTGAGCCGTCGGTACGGCAACCGTCCTCGCCGAGTGCGGTGTCGAGCCCCTCGGGCAGCTCCCGCACCCACCCGTCGGCTCCCACGGCGGCCAGGGCGGCCCACAACTCCTCGTCCCCGGCGCCGGGTTCGGCGATGAGGAGGTTGTCGCGGACCGTGCCCAGGAAGACGTGGTGCTCCTGGGTGACCAGGACGACCTGGCGGCGCAGCTGCTCGGGATCCAGGCCGACGACCGGGGCCCCGCCCACGGTCACCGACCCGGAGGTCGGCGCGTCGACGCCCGCGAGCAGCCTGCTCAGGGTGGTCTTCCCGGCACCGGACGGGCCGACCACCGCGAGCCGTTCGCCGGGGCGCACGGTCAGGTCGACGCCGTGCAGGACCTCGATGCCGCGGCCGTAGGAGTAGCGGACGTCGATGACGTCGATGCGGTCGCCGTCGGGGGTGGGGGAGTCCCCGGAATCGGTTCGCGGAGCCTCGGCGAGGCCTTCCACCCGGGCGAACGAGGCTCCACTCGACTGGAGTTGCTCGACCCGTACGAGGATCTGGTCGAGCGGATTGACCAGTTGCTGGAGATACAGGGCGGCCGCCACCACGGAACCCAGGCTCATCACGCCCCGCGCGTGCAGCATCCCGCCGACCAGGAGCACGCCGGCCACGGGCAGGATGTAGGCCACCTCCACCACGGGGAAGAACACGCTGCGCAGGTACAGGGTGTAGAGGCGGGTGCGGCGAGCCGTGTCGAGGGCCTCCCGGCTCGCCCGGACGCGCCGCTCCTGGAGCCGCAGCGCCTCGACCGTGCGTGCGCCGGACGCGGTGGCCGCCAGGATCTCGGCGACGTCGGAGGTGGCCTCGCCCTCGGCCAGATAGCCGTCCCTCGCCCGGCGCAGATACCAGCGCAGGACGAACCAGATGGGCAACAGCCCGAGCACGCCGACCGCGCCGAGCAGCGGGTCCAGGACGAACACCGCGACGAGCAGGAACAGGAACTGCACGGAGTTGATGAGCAGTTCGGGACCCGCGTCGCGGAGCGTGGTGCCGACGGTGGCGACATCGGCGGTACCGCGGGCGGTGAGGTCACCGGTGCCCGCGCGTTCCACGACGGAGGCGGGCAGGGCGAGCGTGCGCTCCACGAACTCCTCGCGGACGCGCGCCAGGGTGCGTTCACCGAAGCGGTGGCCGACGTAGCGGGCCCAGCGGGCGAGGGCGAGCTGTGCGCTCGCGCACCCGACGAGGACGAGGGAGAGCCGGTCCACCGCGGACACGCCCGCACCGGCGCGCACCTCGTCGATGATCCGGCCGAGCAGCCACGGGCCGGCGAGGCCGGTGAGGGAGGCGGCCGCGTTCAGGGCGAGTACGGCGGCGAAGGCGCGGGCGTCCTTGCGGATCAGCCGGACGGACGCCCTCCGTACGGTGGCCGGGTCGGCGACCGGGAGGTGGCCCCTGCTCACTTCGCGACCTCCACGTCTCGGGCGACCAGTGCGCGGTATCCCGGTTCCCCGGTGAGGAGTTGCTGGTGGGTGCCGGTCGCCGCGAGTTTGCCGTCGACCAGGTAGAGGACTGTGTCGGCGTGGTCCAGCACGAGGGGGGAGGTGGTGGTGACGGCTGTGGTGCGGCCTTCCCTGGCCTCGCGCAGGCGCCTGGCCACGAGGGCTTCCGTGTGGGCGTCCAGGGCGGAGGTGGGTTCCACGGCCAGGAGGACCTCCGGGTCGGCGAGGAGGGCTCTCACCAGGCGGATGCGCTGGCGTTGGCCGCCGGAGAGGTTGCGGGCCTGGGCGTCGATGGAGGAGTCGAGGCCGTCGGGGAGACCTTGGACGATGTCGTCCGCCACGGCTGCGTGTATCGCGGCTGCGGCTGCGTGGGGGCTGGGCGCGCCGTTCCCCGCGCCCTTTCGGGGCGCGATCACCTCGCGTAGGTGTCCCGCGAACAGGTCGGCCTCGTGGTCCGCCATCAGGATGTGCTCTCTGATCTGGGGCAACCGGATCTCGTCCAGGGGGACTCCGGCCCAGGTCGCCCGGGACGGGGTGTAGCGGGCCAGGCGGTCCAGGACGGTCGCCGTGTCTGCCGGGTGCGCTGAGGCCAGGGCTGTCATACGTCCCGGCAGGATGCTGACGCCCGACTCGGGATCATGCAGTACCGAGGGCTCCGCGGGAGCGTCCCGCGTGCCCCGGTCCTCCATCGGCTCCAGCCGCAGGAACCGCACCACCCGCCTCGCCGCCACCACCCCCCGGCTCAGTTGGTAGCCGCACTCCACCCAGAACGCCACCGGCCCCACCAGGACCGCGACATAGCCGTACACCGCCACCAACTCGCCCACGGTGATGTCCCCTTCGGCGGCCAGGCGGGCCGCGAGCCAGGTGACGACGGCGAGGAACAGGGTGGGCAGGCCGACGCCGAGGGCCTGGACCCAGCTGGTGACCGCGCCCACCCGGTAGCCCTGGGCCCGCAGGCGTTGGCTGTCGCGGTGGAAGGCGTCGGCGACCAGGTTCTTGCCGCCGAGGCCGTTGAGGACGCGCAGGCCGCCCGCGAGGTCGGCGATACGGGCGGTGAGGACGCCCTGGCGGTTGCGGTACTCCGTCTCGGTGCCCTGGAGGCGGGACAGGAAGGGGCCCACGAGGACGACGATCGCCGGGATGCCGAGGAGGACGACGGCAGCGAGGACCGGGGACACCGACACCAGCAGGGCGGCGACCGTCAGATAGGCGACGCACGCGCCCACGCCCGGGCCGACGACGGTCAGGGCGCCGGCGATCGTCTGCACGTCGCCCACGCCGATCGTGACGACCTCCCCGGCCCCGGTCCGGCGCGAGAGCGCGGCGCCGAGACGGACCGCCTGCCCGACGACCACCTTGACCGTGCGGAAGTTGGCGTCCATCCGCACCCGGGTCATCGTGCGATGCCGCATGATGCTCAGCCAGGCGTTGAACGAACCGACCGCGAACAGCGCGAAGCTCCAGCCGGCCAGCGCCGCCCAGTCGCCCGGCTCAAGACCTTCGTCGATCGCCTTGGCCATCAGATAGGGCGTCGCCGCCAGCAGCACCATCCAGGAACTGCCCAGCAGCGCCCCGGCCACGGACCGCCCCGGCTGACAGCGCACCAGCCACCACAGATACCGCCAGCCGCCCCGGACATCGGGCGTGCCCGGGTCCTCGTACGCGTCGATCACACATCCCCCTGGTCGTACATGCGGCGGCTCACGCCAGACTGTCCCGCCACGCCCGGTGCAGATCCGCGAACCGGCCCGTGCCCGCGACGAGCGCCGCAGGTGTGCCGTCCTCGACGATTCTGCCGTGCTCCATGACCAGGACCCGGTCGGCGATCTCCACGGTCGACAGCCGGTGCGCGATCACCACGGCGGTACGGCCCTTCAGGACCGTCGCCATCGCGCGCTGCACGGCCCGCTCGCCCGGGACGTCGAGCGAGCTGGTCGCCTCGTCCAGGATCAGCACCGCCGGATCGGCGAGCAACGCCCGCGCGAACGCCACGAGCTGGCGCTGCCCCGCCGAGATACGGCCGCCCCGCTTGCGTACGTCCGTGTCGTACCCGTCGGGCAGCGCGCTGATGAAGTCGTGCGCCCCGATCGCCTTCGCGGCCTGCTCGATCTCCTCGCGGCCGGCGTCCGGGCGGCCGATCGCGATGTTCTCGGCGACCGTGCCGGAGAACAGGAACGCCTCCTGCGTGACCATGACGACCCCGCGCCGCAGTTCGGGCATCGCGAGCTCGCGCAGGTCGACGCCGTCGAGCAGGATCCGCCCGCGCGAGGGGTCGTAGAAGCGGGCCAGCAGCTTCGCCAGGGTCGACTTCCCGGCGCCGGTCGAGCCGACCACCGCGACCGTCTGCCCGGCGGGCAGGGTGAGGTCGAAACGGGGGAGCACCTCGCCGCCGGTGCGGTAGCCGAACGAGACACCCTCGAAGACGACCTCACGGCCGGGACGGTCCGAGGACTCGAGTGCCGGGAGCTGCCTGGGCGCCGACGGCTCGGGCACCGTCGGGGTCTGGGCGAGCAGACCCGCGATCTTCTCCAGGGAGGCCGCCGCCGACTGGTAGGAGTTCAGGAACATCCCGAGCCGGTCGATCGGGTCGTACAGCCGCCGCAGATACAGCACCGCCGCCGCCAGTACACCCAGCTCCAGGGAGTCCTGCGCCACCCGGTAGGCGCCCCACAGCACGATCCCCGCGACGGCCACGTTGGCGACCAGCCGGGACCCGACGACATAGCGGGCCATTTCGAGGAGCGCGTCGCCGTTGACCCGTTCGTGCCGCTTGTTCAGCACGGCGAAGTCGGCGTCGTTGGCGGCCTCGCGGCGGAACGCGCGCACCGGCCGGATGCCGTTCATCGTCTCCACGAACTTCACGATCACGGCGGCGATCGCGGTCGACCGCTTCTGGTAGACCCGGCCCGCGCGCTGCCGGTAGACCCGCACGAGCAGGTACAGCGGCACGAAGGACGCCACCGCGACCGCGCCGAGGCCGAGGTCCAGCCAGAGCAGCAGGGCGGAGATGTAGAGGAAGGACAGGATGACGGTGACGAGTTCCTGCAGACCCTCGCTGAGCAGCTCGCGCAGCGACTCCACGTCCGTCGTCGAACGGGAGATCAGCCGGCCCGAGGTGTAACGCTCGTGGAAGTCGATGCTCAGCGCCTGGGCGTGCCGGAAGATCCGGCCGCGCAGGTCGAGCAGCACGTCCTGGTTGACGCGCGCGGAGGCCAGGATGAACGCGTACTGGAGCCCGCCGGAGGCCAGCGCGCACAGCAGATAGCCGGCGCCGACCGCGATCAGCGGGCCGTTGTCGTGGTCCCGGAACGCGGGCACCGCGCGGTCGATGGCGTACGCCACCAGCAGCGGACCCGCCTGCACGGCCGCCTGCTGGAGCAGCAGCAGAAGGGTCGTCACCGTGACCCGCGCCTTCATGGGCGCGAGCAGTGAGCGCAGCAGGAGGGCGGTGGCGCCCGGGGGAGCGGGCAGGCGGTCGTGGTCGAAGGCGTCGTCGGTGTCCTTCGGCCCGGGCGGGCCGGGCTCCTGGTCCGCGGTGGGCGCGGACGTCGTGGGGGCCGTCATCGGGTGTCCTCCCCTTCTCCGGAATCCCCGGACCCGGACATCAGATGGGCGTACTCGGCGTTGGTGCGCAGGAGTTCGTGATGGGTGCCCACGGCGGTGATGCGGCCGTCCGACAGCAGGGCGACCCGGTCGGCGAGCTGCACGGTGGAGGGGCGGTGGGCGACGATGAGCGCGGTGGTGTCCGCCAGTACCTCCCGCAGGGCCGCCTCCACCGCGGCCTCCGTGTGGACGTCCAGGGCGGACAGCGGGTCGTCCAGGACGAGGAACCTCGGTCTGCCCACGACGGCTCGGGCGAGGGCCAGGCGCTGGCGCTGGCCGCCGGAGAGGCTGAGGCCCTGTTCGCCGACCTGGGTCCCGGTGCCGTGGGGGAGGGCGTGCACGAAGTCGGCCTGGGCCACGGACAGGGCGCGGTCCAGTTCCCGTTCGTCGGCGCCCATCAGGACGTTCTCGCCGACACTGGCGGAGAAGAGGGTGGGGTCCTCGAAGGCCATGGCGACCTTTGCGCGCAGCTCTTCCCTGGACATGGCGGTGATGTCCTCGCCGTCCAGGGTGATGCGGCCCGAGGTGATCTCGTGGAGACGGGGGACGAGCGCGGTGAGGGTGGTCTTGCCGCTGCCGGTGGCGCCCACGAGGGCCATGGACTCGCCCGGGCGGATGTGGAGGTCGATCAGGTCGAGGACGGGCGGGGAGTCCTCGGGGGCGTCGGGGTAGCGGAACCGGACGCTGTGGAACTGGAGGCCGTCCGCGGGCCGGTGGGGGACGGTCGCGCCGGTCCCCGCACCCCTCGTGTGGGTCTCCTGTTCCGGTACTTCGTCCATCGCCTCGAAATAGCGCTCCGTCGCCGTCGCCGCCTCCTGGCTCATCGCCAGCAGGAAGCCGATCGAGTCCACCGGCCACCTCAGTGCCAGCGCGGTGGAGAGAAACGCCACCAACGTCCCTGCCGACAACTCGCCGTCCGCCACCTGCACACAGCCCAGCACCAGCGCCGCTCCGATCGCCACCTCCGGCAGCGTCACGATGACGCCCCAGATCGTGGCCAGGAGGCGGGCCTTGTGCAGTTCCGTGCCGCGCAGGGTGCCCGAGAGTTCCCGGAAGGCCCGCGCCTGCGACCGGTGCCGCCCGAACCCCTTGATGATGCGGATGCCGAGCACGCTCTCCTCGACGACCGTCGTGAGGTCGCCGACCTGGTCCTGGGCGAGGCGGGCCACACCGGCGTACCGCTTCTCGAAGATCACACAGGTGACGACGACGGGGATCGCGGGGCCGAGGATCACCAGGCCGAGCGCCCAGTCCTGGAGCAGCATGATGATCACGCCGACGAGGATCGTCACGCTGTTGACCAGCAGGAAGGTCAGCGGGAAGGCGAGGAACATGCGCAGCAGCATGAGGTCCGTGGTGGCCCGGGACAGCAGCTGGCCGGACGCCCAGCGGTCGTGGAAGGCCACCGGGAGCCGCTGCAGGTGCCGGTACAGGCCCGCCCGCATCTCCGCCTCGACATGGGAGAGCGGCCGCGCGACCAGCCACCGCCGAAGCCCGAACAGCAGCGCCTCCGCGAACCCGAGCAGCAGCAGGTACAGCGACCCGAGCCATACGCCCGCCGTGTCCCCGTCGGCGACCGGTCCGTCCACCATCCACTTCAGGACGAGCGGGATCACCAGCCCCGCACAGGAGGCGAGGACCGCCACGAACGCGGCCGTGAACAGCCGCGCGCGGGCCGGCCGGACGTACGGCCACAGGCGCAGCAGGGTCTTCACGGCCGATCGGTTCTTGGTGGTTGCACGTGTCGTGGACATCAGCTGCGAGCCTACGGATCGGCACTGACAACGCCCACCGAGTTTTGGCCGTACCCGGATCGGCCGCTGGACCTACGACCTGCATGTTCGAGGGGCCGTACAGGAGGAGCCGAGGGGTCGTACCACCGCATCCACCGATCGGCTGATGCCGGGTCGAGCGTGACGGGCGATGTGGCGGCGGGGCCCGGACCGGGACGCTGATGCCATGTCCGTCATCGAAGTCAGCGAACTGCGCAAGTCCTACGGCGGCCGACCCGTCGTCGACGGTGTCTCCTTCGCCGTCGAGGAGGGCGAGATCTTCGGAATCCTCGGCCCCAACGGCGCCGGCAAGACCACCACCGTCGAGTGCGTCGAGGGGCTGCGGGTCCCGGACGCGGGCCGGGTCCGGGTCACCGGCCTCGA
Source organism: Streptomyces sp. SLBN-8D4 (assembly GCF_049739545.1). Classification (NCBI taxonomy): domain Bacteria; kingdom Bacillati; phylum Actinomycetota; class Actinomycetes; order Kitasatosporales; family Streptomycetaceae; genus Streptomyces; species Streptomyces sp. SLBN-8D4. The sequence goes on along the minus strand of NZ_JBMGQC010000001.1, from coordinate 3,136,805 downwards.
TCCCGTCGCCGACCACGCGCACGTGGCCCGGGTCCTCGGCGCCCAGCTCCAGGAGAGCGAACTCCAGGCCAAGCTCACCGTCCGCGAGGCGCTGGAGCTCTACTCGACGTTCTACGAGCAACCCCTCGACTGGCGGCCGCTCGCCGAGCGCCTCGGGCTCACCCAGAAGCTCACCACCCGGTTCGGCAAGCTCTCGGGCGGCCAGAAACAGCGCCTGTTCATCGCGCTCGCCCTCGTCGGCAACCCCCGGGTCGTCGTCCTGGACGAGCTCACCACCGGCCTCGATCCGCGCGCCCGCCGCGACACCTGGGAGCTCATCGAGGACGTCCGCGCGGGCGGCGTCACCGTCCTGCTCGTCACCCACTTCATGGAGGAGGCGCAGCGGCTCTGCGACCGGATCGCCGTCATCGACAAGGGCCGCATCGCCGCCCTGGACACCCCGGCCGGGCTCATCCAGCGTTCGGCGGGCGCCACCGTCATCAGCTTCACGCCGTCCGCCCCGCTCGACGCGCACGAGCTGAACCAGCTGCCCGCCCTCGCCTCGATCGAGGACCGGGAAGGCCGCCTCACCCTGTCCGGCACCGACGAGACCGTGAACGCCGTGATCACCCTGCTGGCCCGCCGGCACGTCACCGCCCACCAGCTCCGCGTCGTCGACGCCACCCTCGACGACGCGTTCCTCGACCTGACCCAGGAGGCCTCGGCATGAACACCGCCGTACTGCGGACCGAGCTCCGCCTCTTCCGCCGCGAACCCGGCGCCCTGTTCTGGATCCTGCTGTTCCCGACCCTGCTCCTGGTGATCCTCGGCTCGATCCCGTCCTTCCGGAACCACGACGCCGACCTCGGCGGCCTGCGGACCATCGACGTCTACGTCCCCGTGGCCGTGCTGCTCGGCATGATCGTCAGCGGCCTCCAGTCCATGCCGCAGACTCTCACCGGCTACCGCGAACGCGGCATCCTGCGCCGCATGTCCACCACCCCGGTCCGCCCCACCGCCCTGCTCACCGCGCAGATGACCGTCTACGGCGGCGCCGCCCTGGCGTCCGCGCTGCTCGCCCTCCTCGTCGGCCGGTTCGCCTTCGCCGTACGACTGCCCGAACAGCCCCTCGGCTACCTGCTGGCGCTGGTCCTGGCCGTGCTCGCCGCCCTCGCGCTCGGCGCGGTGGTCTGCGCGCTGTCCCGGACCACGAAGATCGCCGGTGCCATCGGGTCCGCCGTGTTCTTCCCGGCGATGTTCTGCGCGGGGGTGTGGGCGCCGGTGCAGACCATGCCGGACGTCCTCGCCCGGATCGTCGGGTACACGCCGTTCGGCGCGGCCGCCGAGGCCCTCAACCGGGCCGCGTCCGGCGACTGGCCGGGCTGGACCCACCTGGGCGTACTCGTCGCCTGGACGGTGCTGCTCACGGCCGCGGCGTCGCGCTGGTTCCGGTGGGAGTAGGCGGTACACCGTGCAGACTGGGGAGATGACCGCGGCGGACTCGCAGATCGACCGGCGCCTGGAACAGCTGCACGTCTGGGGGCCGTTCGCGCTGCTCGGCGTCGGCGCCGTCCTCGCGGTCGCCTCCGCGGACCTGATGGACGGCCCCGCCGAGTGGTACACCGCCGGGGCCCTGGTCGGCGCCGCGCTCGTGCTCCAGGTGTGGTGGCACGGCACCCGGCACCACCGCGCCCACCGCGGCCGCAGCCCCTCCCGGGCCGGGACGGCGTACTACGCGATCCGCTGGGCGATCGCCTTCGTCCTCACCTGGATCAACCCGTTCTTCGCGTTCTACGCCGCCGCCGGCTACATGGACGCCGACGAGCTGATCCCGGGCAGGTGGCGTCGCCTCGGACTGTTCGCGACCGTGGTCATCGTGGCGGGCGCGCAGGTCGGCGGGCTGCCGGTGCGGACCACGGGCCAGTGGCTCGGTTTCGCCGGGCTCATGGTCGTCAACTACGCCCTCCAGGCGTTCGTCGCCCACATCACCGAGCAGGAGGAGCAGCGCTCCCGGGACCGCGCCTCGACCATCGAGGCCCTCCAGCAGGCGCTCGACGAGAACGCCGCCCTGCACGCCCAACTCCTCGTCCAGGCAAGGGAAGCGGGCGTCGCCGACGAGCGCCGGCGGCTCGCCGCCGAGATCCACGACACCCTCGCCCAGGGCCTGACCGGGATCATCGCCCAGCTCCAGGTCGTCGTGAACACACCCGACGAGAACCAGGCCCGCGAGCACGTCCACCGGGCCATGGACCTGGCCCGTCACAGCCTGGGCGAGGCGCGCCGCTCGGTGCACAACCTGGCCCCGGTCGCCCTGGACGACGCCGGACTTCCCGAAGCCCTGAAGCAGACGGTCACCGACTGGGGCGAACGCACCGGCGTGCGCGCCGAGTTCACGGTCACCGGCATCGCCGAGCAGCTCCACGACGAGATCGCGGCCACCCTCCTGCGCATCGCCCAGGAAGCCCTCTCCAACGCCTCCCGGCACGCCCGGGCGTGCCGCCTCGGCGTCACTCTGACCTTCCTGGACGAGGAGGTCATCCTCGACATCCGCGACGACGGCGTCGGCTTCGACCCGCTCGCCCTGCCGCCCCGCACCCGCGCCGGCGGCTTCGGGCTCGACGGCATGCGGGCCCGCGCCGAACGCATCGCGGGCTCCCTGACCGTCGAGTCCGAACCGGGCCACGGCACCGCGCTGTCGGCTCGCGTACCGTTGGTCCGCCATGACCAGTGACATCTCGGTGCTGATCGTCGACGACCATCCCGTCGTACGGGACGGTCTGCGCGGCATGTTCGCGTCCGCGCCCGGATTCGCCGTCCTCGGCGAGGCGTCCAACGGCGTCGAGGCGGTCGAGCGGGCCGCGGCGCTCGACCCCGACGTGATCCTGATGGACCTGCGGATGCCGGGCGGGGGCGGGGTGGACGCCATCCGGGAGCTGACCCGCGCCCGGGCCCGGGCGAAGGTCCTCGTCCTGACCACGTACGACACCGACTCCGACACGCTTCCCGCCATCGAGGCGGGAGCCACCGGCTACCTCCTCAAGGACGCCCCGCGCGACGAGCTGTTCACCGCCGTGCGGGCCGCGGCGGAGGGCCGTACCGTCCTCTCCCCGGCCGTCGCCTCCCGCCTGGTCTCCGCGGTCCGCACTCCCGGGGCTCCCGGCAACGAGACCCTCTCCGCCCGCGAGCGCGAGGTGCTGGCCCTGGTCGCCAAGGGCACGTCCAACCGCGAGATCGCCCGCGAGCTGTTCATCAGCGAGGCGACCGTGAAGACCCATCTCACCCACCTGTACGCCAAGTTGGGCGCCAAGGACCGCGCGGCGGCGGTCGCGACGGCGTACGAGCGGGGGATCCTCGGCTAGCCGGGGTACGGCAGCAGTCCGGCGGCGGTCCGCTCCCAGGAGGCCTTCAGCTCGGCGAGCAGGTCCGGCTCGTCGGGCGCCAGGTCGGCCTGTTCGCGCAGGTCGGCGCCGAGGTCGTAGAGGTGGTCCTTGCCGGCCGCGTCCTGGTAGTACTTCCACTTCCCGCGCCGCAGGGCCCGGTTGGCCCGCACCCGCCAGAACAGGTCCCGCTCCGGCAGCCGTTCGCCCCGCAGCAGGTACCCGGCCAGGCTCGTGCCGTCCAGCGGGTAGGCCGGATCGGGTCGCGCACCGGCCACCTCCAGGAAGGTCGCCGTCCAGTCGGGGGAGAAGTTCGGCTCGTGGCTCACCTGGCCGCCGTCGATCCGGTGCCGCCAGCGCACGATCGTCGGGACGCGGATGCCGCCCTCCTGGAGCACGAACTTCTCGCCGCTGAGCGGCCACAGGTACGACCAGCGCTCGCCGCCGTTGTCGCTGGCGAAGTACACCAGCGTGTGCTCTTCCTGCCCGGAGCGGCGCAGGGCCGCGAGCACCTCGCCGACGGCCGCGTCCAGGCTCTGCACCATCTCCGTGTACTTGGCGACCGAACCGCCGTCGTAGTGGTTGAGCGCGCTGCTGACCTCGGCCTGCGACGTGGCGGCCCGGATCCGCGCGGCGATCTCCGCGCCGGTCTCCTCGTCGCCCTCCGCCAGCCACGGCCAGTGCGGGGTGGTGAAGTTGAGGTTGAGCAGCCACGGCCTGTCGTGGTCGCGGCTCACGTACTCCACGGCCCGCTCGGTGAGGACGGTCGTGTAGTAGCGCAGGTCCTGGTACTCGGCGTCGCCCTCGTAGAGGTCGTGGTCACCGAGCTGGCCGAGCTTGGAGAAGTACTCAAGGACGCCCCCGTGGTTGCCGAAGAACTCGTCCCAGCCGGACTTGGTGGGGCTGTGGTCGGGGAGCCAGCCGCAGTGCCACTTGCCGATGAGGGCGGTGGAGTAGCCGGCCTTCCCCAGCAGCGAGGCGAGGGTCGGGTGGTTCGGGTCGAGCCCCTGCGTCCGGTTGGCGACCGGTTCGGCGAGGCCGCCCTTCGTACGGCCCGGATACCGCCCGGTGTACAGGCTGAACCGTGTCGGCGAGCAGGTCGCGGACCCCGAGTACGCGTCGGTGAACCGCACGCCCTGCCGGGCCAGCCGGTCCAGGTTCGGCGTTTTGATGTGCGGGGCGCCGTACGAGGACAGGTCGGCCCAGCCGAGGTCGTCGCCGAGGATGACCAGGAGGTTGGGGCGTCTGCCGGAGGGGCCCTTGGCCCGGGCCCTGAAGGGACGTTCGGCGGGAGCTTGAGCGGCTTCGGCGGCGGTCGTCGTGGCGGCGACGGCGGTCACGGCACCGCCGCCGACGAGACCACCGAAGGCACGGCGGGAGATCTCGGGCATGTGAGCGAGTCTGGTCAGCCGGTCGGCGCCCTGGCCAGCGATCACCTGCGCTGTTCACGGGACTGCAATCTCACCCCGCCACCCGCAGCAGCAGCACCGCCCGCGCCGGCACCGTGATCGACGCCCCGGCCCGGTGCACCACCCCCGGCGCCTCGCTCTGTTCCTCCCTCGACGTGTCGACGACCACCTCGTACCGCTCGGCCCACGGCGGCCCCGGCAGCAGGAAGCTCGCCGGCCGGTCCCCGGCGTGCAGGACGGCGAGGAAGCTGTCGTCGACGATGGGCGCGCCGCGTTCGTCCCGGCCGGGGATGTCCCGCCCCGACAGATACATGCCGAGCGAGGCGGCCGGCGCGTACCAGTCCCGTTCCGTCATCTCCGTTCCCTGGGCCGTGAACCAGGCCAGGTCCCGCAGCCCGTCCGCCGAGTGCGCCCGCCCCGAGAAGAACGCCCGGCGCCTGAGTACCGGATGCCGGTGACGCAGGTCGATCAGGCGGGCGGTGAGGTCGAACAGGGCCTTCCAGCCGGGGTCCTCCAGCAGCCCCCAGTCCACCCAGCTGATCTCGTTGTCCTGGCAGTAGGCGTTGTTGTTGCCGCGCTGGGTGCGGCCCAGTTCGTCGCCCGCGACCAGCATCGGCACACCCGTCGACAGCAGCAGCGTGGTGAGCAGGTTCCGCAACTGCCGTCGCCTGAGGGCCCGTACGCGCTCGTCGTCCGTCTCCCCCTCCGTCCCGCAGTTCCACGCCCGGTTGTCGTCCGTGCCGTCCCGGTTGCCCTCGCCGTTCGCCTCGTTGTGCTTCCTCTCGTACGACACCAGGTCGCGCAGGGTGAAACCGTCGTGCGCGGTGATGAAGTTGACCGAGGCGTACGGGCGCCGCCCGCCCCACGCGTACAGGTCGCTGGAGCCGGAGAGGCGGTAGCCGAGGTCCCGCACGTCCGGCAGGGCGCCCCGCCAGAAGTCGCGCACGGCGTTGCGATAGCGGTCGTTCCACTCCGTCCACAGGGGCGGGAAGGCGCCCACCTGGTAGCCCCCGGAGCCCACGTCCCAGGGCTCGGCGATCAGCTTCACCCGCCTGAGCACCGGGTCCTGGGCGATGACCGCGAGAAACGGGGACAGCATGTCGACGTCGTGCATGGAACGGGCCAGCGCGGCGGCCAGGTCGAAGCGGAAGCCGTCCACGCCCATCTCCGTCACCCAGTAGCGCAGGGAGTCGGTGATCAGCCGCAGGACGTGCGGCTGGACCACGTGCAGGGTGTTGCCGCAGCCCGTGTAGTCCGCGTAGCGCCGGGCGTCCGACTGCAGCCTGTAGTACCCGCGGTTGTCGATGCCCTTGAGCGACAGCGTGGGGCCCAGCTCGCCCGCTTCCGCCGTGTGGTTGTAGACCACGTCGAGGATGACCTCGATCCCGGCGGCGTGCAGCGCGCGCACCATGCGCTTGAACTCGCCGACCTGCCGGCCCGTCGTACCGGAGGCGGCGTAGGCCGCGTGCGGCGCGAAGTAGCCGATGGAGTTGTAGCCCCAGTAGTTCTTCAGACCGCGCCGCAGCAGATGGTCCTCGTGCGCGAACTGGTGGACGGGGAGCAGCTCCACGGCCGTGACACCCAGCTTCACGAGGTGCTCGATCGCTGCGGGGTGCGCCAAACCCGCGTACGTCCCGCGCAGTTCCTCGGGGATGCCGGGGTGCAGCGCGGTGAACCCCCGCACATGGACCTCGTAGATCACCGAGTCCGCCCAGGGCGTCTTCGGCCTCCGGTCCTCCATCCATTCGTCGTCGGTGGCGTCATCGTGGACGACCACGCCCTTCGGGACGTACGGCGCCGAGTCGCGGTCGTCCCGTACGGTGTCCGCGACCTGCTGCTGGGGCCAGTCGCGGACATGGCCGTACACCTCGGGCGGCAGGCTGAAGTCGCCGTCGACCGCGCGGGCGTACGGGTCAAGGAGCAGCTTCGCCGGGTTCCAGCGGCCGCCGGTCCACGGGTCCCAGCGGCCGTGCACCCGGAAGCCGTAGCGCCGACCGGGCATGACGCCGGGTACGAAGCCGTGCCAGATCTCGTGCGTGAGTTCGGTGAGCCGGGCCCGGGTCTCCTTGCCGTCCGCGTCGAACAGACACAGCTCGACCGCCTCGGCACCGCCCGCCCACAGGGCGAAGTTGGTCCCCGCCACCCCGTCCGGGCCGACCCGGAACCGGGCGCCCAGGGGCGTCGGCGCACCGGGCCACACCGGCACGGCCGGTACCGCCCGCCGCTCGCCGTTCACCAGCGCGGCGGGGCGCTCCTCGGCGGCTTCCGTCACCGCCTCCTGCTCGGCTGCGCTGGACACCGTTCGGCCTCCCACGGCTCGTGGAGCGAGGTGGAAAAGAGCGCACGGCGTCCCGTCCGCGGCACCCTCTCACGTCGTTCTCCCCACTGTTCTGCCCACCGCTTGCCTCGCACTCACGTTTCACCGCGCTTGCTTGGGCGGGGCGCCCGGGAATCTGCCAGGTCAGCTCGCCGAGGAGGTGCACGCGCCGGCGGCCGGCGACCTCACGTTTCCCCTGGGTGGGCCCGGTCGTTGGGGTTGCCGTGACGCACGTACATGGGCGCGCTCGGCGCGTGGCGGCCGTTCTGGCCGCCGTAGTGACATGGGCAGGACTGCTGGCCGGAGCCGTCGGCTGTACCGCGGACGGAGGCGGCGGGATCGAGGGCGTCGGCGGGTTCGGGAAGCCTCCCGCGCCCGAGGACGTCATCCGGGTCGCCCCCGACGACGGCACCAAGGGCGTGCCGCCCGAGGAGAAACTCCGGGTCCGGGTGCCCGGCGGGCGCCTGGAGTCGGTCACCGTCGTCAAGTCCCAGGACGCGCAGGACTTCCCGGTGCCCGGGCACATCTCCGACGACGGCCTGCGCTGGGAACCCGACGAGGCACAGCTGGCGCTGGCCGCCGAGTACACGGTCGACGCGGTCGCGCTCGACGCCCACGGCCGCCGCTCGGCCCGGCACACCACCTTCACCACCTACGTCCCCGAGGAACGCTTCATCGGGTACGTCAGCCCCGAGAACCGCTCCACCGTCGGCACCGGAATGATCGTCTCCCTGGAGTTCAACCGGGAGATCGAGGACCGCGCCGCCGTCGAACGCGCCGTACACGTCACCGCGAAGCCGCCCGTAGAGATCCGTCCGCACTGGTTCGGCAAGGGCCGCCTCGACTTCCGCCCCGAGCAGTACTGGACGCCGGGCACCCGCGTGACCGTCGCCCTCCGGCTCCGCGACGTGGAAGGCGCGCCCGGCGTCTACGGCCTCCAGTACCGGACCTTCTCCTTCACCGTAGGCCGCAGCCAGGTCTCCCTCGTCGACGCGGCCGCGCACACGATGCAGGTCAGACGGGACGGCGCGCTGCTCGCCACCGTGCCGATCACCGCCGGCGCCCCGAAGACGACCACCTACAACGGCAAGATGGTCGTCACCGAGATGCTCGAAGTGACCCGGATGAACAGCCGCACGGTCGGCTTCGGCGGCGAGTACGACATCCCGGACGTCCCGCACGCCCTGCGGCTGACCGACTCCGGCACCTTCCTGCACGGCAACTACTGGTCGCCCACCGCCCCCGGCAGGGTCAATGTCAGCCACGGCTGTGTGGGCCTCAGGGACGTGAAGGGGGGCAGCTCGGACACGCCCGCCGGCTGGTTCTTCGACCGCAGCCTCGTCGGGGATGTCGTCGAGGTCGTCCACAGCAATGACAAAAAGGTCGCTCCCGACAATGGCCTCGGGGGATGGAATATGGGTTGGAAGGAGTGGAAGGCGGGCAGTGCGGTGAAGTAGCCCGACAGGGGGGCGGCTTGGCCCAACTCTCCGTTGAAGTTGGGACGGAATGGTGACCTTGGACTTACACGATGCTCAAAAGTCTGCGGTTAATATTCGCCAACGCGTGCGGATCACGTGCGGGGGAGTGGGCCTGACCAGGCCCTTCGAGGGGAGAAGGACTTGAACGTGCGACCGATATCGGGGGCGTCGGTTGACGCGCGGAGGCGCGGGGCCAGAGGACTTCTGGCGTTGATACTCGGAGCTCTGCTGCTGGCCGTCACCGCCTGCGGCGGGGGAAATTCCGGTTCCGGTTCCGGTGACGCCAAGGCGGAGAAGGGCGACTCGTCCGCCACCGAGACCAAGCAGTCCGAGGCGGTCGTCTCCATCAGCCCGAAGGACGGGGCGAAGTCCGTCGACACCAGCGGTGCCCTCAAGGTCGGCGCGACCAAGGGCAAGTTGACCGAGGTCCAGGTCAAGGACGCCAAGGGCACCGCGATATCCGGGAAGATAGCCGCGGACGGCGCCTCATGGACGCCGTCCACCCACCTCGCCTCCGGCACCAAGTACTCGGTGCACGCGGTCGCGAAGGACGCCGAGGGCCGTACGGCCGCCGAGGACTCCAGCTTCACCACCCTGACCCCGAAGAACACCTTCATCGGTACCTTCACGCCCGAGGACGGCTCGACGGTCGGCGTCGGAATGCCGTTCTCCATCCGCTTCACCCGGGGCATCACCAGCCCCGAGGACGTCGAGAAGGCCATCACGGTCAAGACCACGCCGGCCGTCGACGTCGAGAGCCACTGGTTCGGCAACGACCGCCTGGACTTCCGTCCCGAGCAGTACTGGAAGGAAGGCACCAAGGTCACCGTCGACCTCAACCTGAACGGGGTCGAGGGCCGCGACGGCGTCTACGGCAAGCAGAACAAGACCGTCTCCTTCACCGTCGGCCGCAACCAGGTCTCCGTCGTGGACGCCAAGAAGCACACGATGAAGATCACCCAGGACGGCAGGACCATCAAGACCCTCAAGGTCACCACCGGCAAGCCCGGTTACGACACCTGGAACGGCCAGATGGTCATCAGCGAGAAGCTCGCGGTGACCCGGATGAACGGCGAAACGGTCGGCTACGGCGGCGAGTACGACATCAAGGACGTCCCGCACGCCGCCCGCCTCACCGACTCCGGCACCTTCATCCACGGCAACTACTGGGGCGGCGACGCCTTCGGCAACTACAACGCCAGCCACGGCTGCGTGGGCCTGCGCGACGTCAAGGGCGGTTACGACGGCGGGGTACCGGCCGCCTGGTTCTTCAACCACTCGATGATCGGCGACGTGGTCGTGGTCAAGAACTCCGACGACGCGACGGTCGCCCCGGAGAACGGCCTCAACGGCTGGAACATGTCGTGGGAGAAGTGGAAGGCGTAGTACTTACGGCGACCAGCGGCCCCGGTGTCACGGGACACGACACCGGGGCCGCTGTCGTCGGTGGCGGTGCCGCGTCTGCCGAATACGAGTCACGGCACCCTCCCGCTCGCGGGCAACCCTCGGACCCTCGGCCGGGTGTGGATGAGCGCTCCCCGCCGCGTCCCGGTTGGCTCCTGCGTTGTGCCCGGCCAGGGGGCAGCCCTGGGCCCTCGGTTGGGTGTGGAGGGCCGTTCCCCGCCACGTCCCGTTAGCTCCCGTGCTGCGTCGGGTCGGGGGCAGCCCTCGGGCCCATGGTCCGGTGGGGGCGACCGTTCCCCGCCACGCGCGGTCAGCTCCCGTGCTGCGTCGGAGCCGGGGGCAGCCTTCGGGTCCCGGCCGGGTGTGAGCGACCGCACCCCGCCACGTCCGGTTAGCCCCCGTTAACCTGCTGGCATGACCGTGAATCTCGAAGTCGTCGAAGGTGTCGGCACCATCCGTCTCGACCGCCCGCCCATGAACGCGCTGGACGTGGCCACCCAGGACCGGCTCAAGGAGCTCGCCGAGGAGGCGAGCCGGCGCGAGGACGTGCGCGCCGTGATCGTGTACGGCGGGGAGAAGGTGTTCGCGGCCGGCGCGGACATCAAGGAGATGCAGGCCATGGACCACACCGCGATGGTCCTGCGCGCCCGCGCCCTCCAGGACTCGTTCACGGCCGTGGCCCGCATCCCCAAGCCGGTCGTCGCGGCCGTCACCGGATACGCCCTGGGCGGCGGCTGCGAGCTCGCGCTGTGCGCGGACTTCAGGATCGCCGCGGAGAACGCCAAGCTGGGGCAGCCCGAGATCCTGCTCGGTCTGATCCCCGGCGCGGGCGGCACCCAGCGCCTCGCCCGGCTGGTCGGCCCGTCCAAGGCGAAGGACCTGATCTTCACCGGCCGTATGGTCAAGGCCGACGAGGCGCTGACGCTCGGCCTCGTGGACCGGGTCGTACCCGCCGACGAGGTGTACGCCGCGGCGCACGCCTGGGCGGCGAAGCTCGCGCAGGGACCGGCGATCGCGCTGCGCGCCGCGAAGGAGTCGATCGACACGGGTCTGGAGACCGACATCGAGACGGGGCTCGCGGTGGAACGCAACTGGTTCGCGGGCCTGTTCGCCACGGAGGACCGCGAGCGGGGCATGAAGAGCTTCGTCGAGGAGGGCCCCGGCAAGGCGAAATTCCTCTGAAACGCTTGCAATTGACACGATGTCTGATCCGGGTCCCTCGATGGGGCGGATTATGGGAGCCTTAACGCACCCTTAAGTCTGCCTTGTCGAGGGAGTCCGTCGATTGCCTCCCAGTGAGCCTCCGCCGCAGGTCAGAAGGGCTGTCGAGGACACCGAAGTGCCTTTGGCATATGCCGATCGGCCCCTTCAGGGCGGCGCATTCCGGGGGGCGTATTCGTCAGGAACGGCCCCGGAGAACGCTGTGGGCGGCCATGATGGGGGCATGGCGGGGCTGGAGGGTTTCGAACAGCCGCGGGGAGACAACCGTCTGACGGCGGCACGCTGGTCTCCGGCGGTCGAGGACGAGCACGCACTGAAGGCGCTCGAACTGTTCGGAAACCCCACCGAGGCGGAGGTCCCGCTGCCGTCCCGCCCGGAGTCCGCGGCGACCGCGCGGCGCCTGACCCAGGTGATCGTTCTTCGGCACTGGGGGCTCACCCCGAAGATGACCGAGGACGCGGTCTTACTCGTGTCCGAACTCGTCGGCAACGCGGTGCGGCACACGGGGGCGCGCGTGTTCGGCCTGCGGATGCGGCGCCGGCGGGGGTGGATCCGGATAGAGGTCCGTGACCCCTCGCGCGGACTGCCCTGTCTGATGCCGGTGCAGGAGACGGATGTCAGCGGGCGGGGACTGTTCCTCGTGGACAAGCTGTCCGACCGCTGGGGCGTCGATCTGCTGCCGCGCGGCAAGACGACGTGGTTCGAGATGCGGGTGGTCGACAGGTAGCCGGTGGGTCGTTCAGCGGCATTCACCCACATAACGCCTTAAATGGGGCGGGTGACCGCTACCGAACGTCGAGCCGTGCTGCTCGCCACCGCCGGGCTGGCGTTGGCCGCCGGATGTGCGACGAGGAACGCCGTCGCCCCTCCCGTGCACGCCTCCAGCAGGGCTCCGGTCCCGCCCGCCCTGCCCGCCCAGCTCGCCCACGGCCCCCGCGACCGTCCCCGGGTCGCCCTCACCTTCCACGGCGGCGGCGACCCCGCCACCGCCCGCGCCCTGCTCACCGAGGCCGAGAAGCACGGGGCGCGCGTCACCGTGCTGGCCGTCGGGACCTGGCTCGACGCGCACCCCGACCTCGCCCGCCGGATCCGCGACGGCGGCCACGACCTCGGCAACCACACCCTCCGCCACCTCGACATCAACGCGATGTCCGAGGCCGAGGCCAGAGCGGAGATCGCCGGGTGCGCGGAGCGCCTGAAGCGGCTCACGGGGTCGGTGGGGTCCTGGTTCCGCCCCTCCCGTACGCCCACCGCCTCCCCCCTCGTGACGCGGCTGGCCCAGGAGGCCGGCTACCCCCACGTCCTCTCCTACGACGTCGACTCCCTCGACTTCACCTCGCCCGGCGCCGCCGCCGTCGCCCGCAAGGTCCTCGCCGAGATCCGCGAAGGATCCGTGGTGAGCCTGCACTTCGGGTACGACGACACGGTCGCCGCCCTCCCCGTCGTACTGGAAGAACTCGACCGGCGCGGCCTGGCCGCGGTGACCACCACGGAGTTGTTCAGCTGATGTCTCCCACCCCACTGCAGCGCACCCTCGTGAAGAGCACCCTGATCGCGGGCGCCGCGTTCGTCGCCCTCGCCGCCTGCGGCACCGGGGCCAAGGACGGGGCGGACCAGGCCCGTGGCACCAAGGCGGCCGTCCCGGCCCCGGCGAAGCCGGTGAAACCGGTGAAGGCACAGGTCCACGGGCTGCCCGGGATGCCACCCGTGCTGGACCCGCGGGACGTCTACGCCGCCGACCGCCCGAACAAGCTGTCACCGGTGGTCAAGGACTTCCCCTCGCGGGTCTACGTGCCCAACACCGAGTCCGACACCGTCTCCGTGATCGACCCGAAGACGTACGAGATCATCGACACGATCCGGGTCGGGCGGCAGCCCCAGCACGTCGTGCCCTCCTGGGACATGAAGACCCTCTGGGTCAACAACGACCGCGGGAACACCCTGACCCCGATCGACCCGAGCACCGGGAGGGCGGGCAAGTCCGTCGAGGTGCACGACCCGTACAACCTCTACTTCACGCCGAACGGCAGATACGCTGTCGTGATGGCCTCCCTCGACCGTGAACTCGTCTTCCGCGACCCGCACACCATGGAGCGGAGGAAGACCGTTCCGGTCGGCTGCTACGGCGTCAACCACGCCGACTTCTCCCTGGACGGGAGGTACTTCATCGTGTCCTGCGAGTTCAGCGGAGAGCTGCTGAAGGTCGACACCGAGAAGATGAAGGTGATCGGGCAGCAGAAGCTCCCCTTCGCCGGGGCCATGCCGCAGGACGTCAAGGTCTCGCCGGACGGGAAGCGGTTCTACGTCGCGGACATGATGGCCGACGGGATGTGGGTCCTGGACGGCGACACCTTCGGCAAGCCGACGCTGCTGCCCACCGGCAAGGGCGCGCACGGCCTCTACATCAGCCGCGACTCCCGCGAGATGTACGTCTCCAACCGCGGCGAAGGGACCGTCTCCGTCTTCGACTTCGCCGAGAACAGGCTCACCAAGAAGTGGCGCCTGCCCGGCGGCGGCAGCCCCGACATGGGCGGCGTGTCCGCCGACGGCAAGGTCCTGTGGCTGTCCGGCCGCTACAACGCCGAGGTCTACGCCATCGACACCCGCACCGGCGCCCAGCTCGCCCGCGTCAAGGTCGGCAGCGGACCGCACGGGCTCGCGGTGTACCCCCAGCCGGGGCGGTACTCACTCGGCCACACCGGCATCTTCCGCTGAGCCGTCGACGACCCGCGGGGCCGGGGCCAGCAGCACCGCTTCCGCGCCCACCGAACGGTATCCGGCCGCCTGGAACGCCCGCATGCTGCGGGCGTTCCCCGGCGAGACCTGGGCCCACAGCGGCTCCGCGACCAGATGCCGGGCCGCGGCCACCAGAGCCCGCCCCAGCCCCCGGTGCCGTACGTCCTCGTCCACCTCGACCGAGACCTCCAGGCGGCCGCCGACGCCCCGCCCCGTCACCAGCACCCCGCCCTCCGCGGTCCAGGCGCGAACGTCATCGCGCCGTCTGCGGGCGTACGCGATGCGGGGATGGTTCGCGTCCTCGATCTCCCGCAGCGCGAGCGGCGGTCCGCCCGGGAGCGGGTCGCCGACCAGCATCGCGTCGACGGTCTCCGACCTGCGCCCGGTCCGGTCCAGGAAGGCGGTCAGGAACCGCGGGTTCAGGGTCGCGGCCAACGGGTCGCAGTCCAGGCCGCGCAAGGTGGCGTGGACCCACTCGGGGTCCTCGTCGGTGAACACGACCGAGTGCGCCGTGAAGGACAGCACTCCCGCGTCCCGGTGACACGCCTGCGGTACGACCGTCGTGCCGCCGTCCGAGGGCGGGAACACCCCGCGGGCCGCCGCGTCGAGAATGTCCCGCAAGGTCTCCATCACACCGCTCCCCGAGTCCGCGCCCTTTGGAAGGCCCACCGTCGCAGACATGATCGAGCACGGCACGCCGTTTCCCCGGTGGGCGCCGCACCGGAGGCCGGGCCGGGCCGCTAATCTGACCTGCGGCAGCAAGCCAGCAGGACACGACAAAGGCAAGAAAAGGGGCGGACCGGTGGCGCACATCGACATCGAGGAAGCACGCAAGCAGTTCGAGCGGATCGATGCGGACGGTGACGGCACCATCACCGCCGCCGAGTTCAAGTCCGCCCTGGCCCAGGGCGGCGACTGGAACGTGACCGAGTCGGTCGCCGCGGCGATCATCAAGAGCCGCGACCTGAACGGCGACAAGCTCCTGTCGTTCGACGAGTTCTGGGCCTTCCTGAACAAGTAGGGCCGACGCGGAAGGGGGCGCCCTCGAAGGGCGCCCCCTTCGTCATGCCCGGCCCCGGCTCCGCAGCCTGACCGTCCAGCGGCCGTCGTGGCGCTCCAGAACCAGCGGCAGGTCGAAGCACTTGCCGACCTGGTCCCCGGTGAGCACCCGCGATGCCGGGCCCTGCGCGAGGACCCGGCCCTCGCGCAGCAGCATCGCGTGGGTGGTGCCGGGCGGGAGTTCCTCCAGATGGTGGGTGACCAGGACCGTCGCCAGCGTCGGATGCCCGCGGCGCAGGGTGTCCAGAGCTTCGATCAGCTGCTCGCGGCCCGGCAGGTCGAGCCCGGTCGCCGGTTCGTCGAGCAGCAGGAGCCGCGGCTGCGGCATCAGCGCGCGGGCGATGAGCGTACGGCCGCGCTGCCCGTGCGAGAGGGTCGGCCAGCGGGCGTCGGCGAGGTCGCCGAGGCCGAGGGTGCCGATGAGCCGGCCGGCCCTGTCCCGCTGTTCCTGCGTCGGCCGCCAACGGGGGAGCGGGGCCACGGAGTTGGTCAGCCCGGTCAGGACCACCTCCCGGACCCGCAGAGGTGCGGTGAGCGGATGACGTGGGTCGACATGACCGACCTGGGCACGCAGCTCCCGCAGATCGACCCGGCCGAGCCGGCGCCCCAGTACCTCGACCGTGCCGCGGGTGGGGTGCACCAGGGCGCCCAGCAGGCTGAGCAGCGTGGACTTGCCCGCGCCGTTGGCGCCCAGCAGCGCCCAGTGCTCGCCCGCCCGGACGGTCAGCGAGACCTCCTGGAGGATCGGTCTGCCGTCCCGGACGACGTGCACGTCCTCGGCGCGCAGGACCTCCCTCACCGCAGCGCCCGGTTCGTCGCGGACAGCACGGCCCGGACGGCGGCGGCCGGGCCCACACCGGCGCCCCAGGCCGTCGTACGGCCGTTGACGCGGCACTCGGCGTAGGCCGCCGTGCCGTCCTCGGTGAAGTCGACCACCTCGACGGCGTACCCGGCACCGGCGAGCGCGTCCACGAAGGCCGACAGCGCACTGCCGCCCGTGCCCTCGTGGTCGCCGACGCGGTCGTCGCACTCCAGGGTGCCGACGAAGCGGTGGACGCCGGGCGCCTCCTCGTACGCCGTCGCGTCGTGCAGCCGGACCTCGCCCTCCGTGAGATAGCGGGCCCGGAACAGCTCGTACAGCTCCTTCGGGCTCATCTCCCGGCCGCTCGTGTCGGTGGCGTCCTGGACGGCCCGGGAGAAGTCGGGGCGCATGCGAGGCGGCAGGTCGAGGCCGTGGCACGTGCGCAGCAGATACGCCGCCCCGCCCTTGCCCGACTGGGAGTTGACGCGGATGACCGCCTCGTAGGTGCGCCCGATGTCGGCCGGGTCGATCGGCAGGTACGGGACCTGCCAGGGCTCGTCCGGGTGGTCGTCCCGGTGGGCGAGCCCCTTGCTGATGGCGTCCTGGTGGGTGCCGGAGAAGGCGGTGTGGACCAGGTCGCCGGCGTACGGGTGGCGGGGGTGCACCGGCAGCCGGTTGCAGTGCTCGACGGTCGCCTTCACCGCGTCGATGTCGCCGAAGTCGACCATGGGGTCCACCCCCTGGGCGTACAGGTTCATCGCGAGGGTCACCAGGTCGACGTTGCCGGTGCGCTCGCCGTTGCCGAACAGACAGCCCTCCACCCGCTGGGCGCCGGCCAGCACGGCGAGTTCGGCGCAGGCGACGCCGGTGCCGCGGTCGTTGTGCGGGTGGACGGAGAGGATCACGCTGTCGCGGCGGGCCAGATGGCGGTGGACGTACTCGATCTGGTCGGCGTAGACGTTCGGGGTGGCGATCTCGACGGTGGCGGGCAGGTTGTGGGTGACGGGGCGGTCCGGGCTCGCGTCCCACAGTTCCGTCAGCCCGTCGCACAGCTCCAGGACGAAGTCCGGCTCGGTGAGGTTGAAGGTCTCGGGGGAGAACTGGAAGCGGACGGCGGTGCCGTGGAGCCGGTCGGCCCGCCGTGCCATGTGCGCGGCCGCCTCCCGCACCGTCCGCCACACCTGCTTACGGTCCCGGCCGAGGACCACGTCCCGCCACACCGGTGAGGTCGCGATGTACAGGTGGACGACGGCACGCGGCAGGCCCGCGATCGCCTCGAAGGTCCGGTCGATCAGGTCGGGGCGGGCCGGGGTGAAGACGACGGGAGTGACGTCGTCGGGGACGGCGCCGCCGGTCACCAGGTGCCGTACGAAGTCGAAGTCGGTGCGGCTCGCGGAGGGATAGCCGACCTCGATCTCCTTGAAGCCGGTGCGCACCAGCAGCTCGAAGAAGCGGCTCTTGCGGGCGGTGTCCATCGGCTCGGCGAGGGCCTGGTTGCCGTCGCGCAGGTCGACGGGGACCCAGAGGGGGGCGCGCTCGATGCGGGCGCAGGGCCAGGCGCGGTCGGTGACGGGGACGTGGACGCGGTCCTGGAAGGGGAGGTAGCGGTGGAACGGCATGGGGCTGGGGCGCTGGGGATTCCAGACGGAGGTCACGGGGTGTCCTTCGGCTCGGTCGCTCGACGGAGACCGGCAGCACGGCGCCCCGCGGCGGGGTGCCGGTCGCGTCAGGCCCCGCCGCGGCAGCCGAGAAGAAGGAGACCGCGGAAGATCACGGACGGTAGGCTAGCCACTCCTCAGGTCCTCAGACAAGTGAGAATTGACGGAGTCCCCGTTTTTCGCCCCGCACGAGTTGGTGAACCAGAGATGCCGCTAGGCCCCGTCCGTCCCAGCCCCCTGGTCGAACAGGCCGCCGAGCGGCTGCGCGCGCAGATCACCGCCGGGCACTGGCCAGTCGGGGCGAAACTGCCCGGCGAGACGACGCTGGCGAAGGAACTCGGCGTCGGCCGCTCCACGGTCCGCGAGGCGCTGCGGGCGCTGGCCGGGGCGGGGCTGGTGCGGCCGCGCCAGGGCGCGGGGGTCTTCGTCACCGCGACGGAGGCGGTGGCGGACTGGCCCACGCGGCTGCGCAGGGCCGCGGTCACGGACGTCTACGAGGTCCGCATGGCGGTGGAGGTCCACGCGGCCCGCCTCGCCGCGCGCCGCCGTACCCCCGAGGACGTGGCAGCCATGGAACGCGCGCTGGAGGGCCGGCGGGTCGCCTCCACGTCCTCCGACGCGGACTTCGTCGACGCGGACATCACCTTCCACGCGGCGGTGGTCGCGGCCGCGCACAACCCCGTACTCGCCGACCTGTTCGGGGAGTTCACCCCGGTCCTGCGCGAGGGCCTGGTCGAGTTGCTGGCCCTGACAGGCCTGCGCGACGACGACCCCAACACCGCGGACGAGGCCCACGCGGCACTGGTCCGCGCGGTGGCGGACGGGGACGCGGAGGGGGGCGGCGGAGATCCTGCGGGCGGAGCTGGAGGATCCGTTCGCGGGCTAGACGATGTCCGCTAGACGATGTCCAGCGGCTGGTGCGGCCCCTCGGGCAGCTCGACCCCCACGGCATCCCCGGCCCGCACCACGCCCCCTCTGACCACGACACTCATGATCCCGGACCGGAACGGCGCCCGGCCGTCCTCACTCCGGCCCACGACCTGCTTCATCAGCCCCTTCTGGAACCCGTCGATCTGCGCGCACGGATTCCGCAGCCCGGTCACCTCGACGACGGCCTCGCCGCCCAGGTGCAGCAGGGTCCCCGTCGGCAGCCCCAGCAGATCGACGCCACGCGTCGTCACGTTCTCCCCGAGCTCCCCGGCCGCCACCTCGAAGCCGGCCCGGTGCACCTCATCGAACAGTTCCTCGTGCATGAGGTGCACCTGCCGGAGGTTCGGCTGCGAGGGGTCCTTCCTCATCCGGAACCGGTGCTTGACCGTCGCCCCGCCGTGAACATCCCCTTCCACCCCGAACCCGGCGAGCAGGGTGATGCTCTCCCGGTTCGGCTTCGTGAAGGAGTACGTCCCGTTGCTGCTGACCGCAGTGATCTTCCCGCCCATGTGGCAAGCCTACGGGCGGGGTGCGGGTCAGGCGTCGGTCGCCCACTCGCGCAGGGCCGCCTTGCTCGCGAAGTCGGCGACGTTCTTGTCCACCGGGTCGTCGGTGTACTGGTGGAAACGCCACTTCGCCTTGATGCGGGGCTTGCCGGCGGTGACGTAGTCGGCGATCCAGAGCCCGTCGCCGGCGTACGAGGTGGTGTCGACGTTCAGCCAGTAGTGCCGGTTCGTGTAGAGGACGACCCGGTTGTTGGGGCGGAGCTGCCGCACCTTGCGGATGAAGGAGTCCTTCTCCGCGTTGCTCGCGTGGGTGCCGTCGCCGGTGGTCTCCCAGTCGACCGCGAGGATGTCGCCGCCCTTCTCGGGGGCGTGTTTGACGAAGTACTCGGCCTGCGCGGTGAGGTTGCCGGGCCACAGGAAGTGGTAGAAGCCGACGATCAGCCCGGCGTCGCGGGCGTGCTTGGTCTGCGCCGAGAGCTTCGGGTTGGTGTAGGAGCGGCCCTCCGTCGCCTTGATGAAGGCGAAGGAGAGCCCTTCGGTGCTGAAGGCGGAGGACTGGTAGGCGCTGACATCGATGCCGCGGAGCATGTGGGGGCTCCCTGAAGTGAGGTGGGGGAACGGGAGTTGATGATGCCCCACATGCCCGCCGGGAGAACCTCGCCCACAAGGAGCCCCGAACCCGGGCAGCACGTCCGCCTGCTCCGACCTCGACCTCCGTGGGAACGGCGGGCGGAATGCGGAGACACGCCGTACAGGTCTGTCATGCCCGAGGTGCAGGGGTTCTGTTGAGAGTTCATTGACTTAAGGGGGTGCTCAGGATTTGATCGCCCGGCGGTGAACGGCAGTGAAGGAACTGTGATCGCGGGAACCTGGCGGATGTTCCTTCCCTCGGCGAGAGGTGTGCACCAGCCATGCGGAGAGTCGGGTTCGTTCTCGTGCGCTCGGACTCCGAGGACTGGCAGGACACCGCGGCCTTCGCCGTCGCCTATCTCGCGGGCGCCCCGGTGGTCGCCGAATTCACCGAGACCGAGCAGTGCTTGCTTGGCTGTGGCGAGAACCTCGTGGGCTGCTCGTCATTGTTCACCGACGGCGCCTGGGTCTGGCGCGGTGACCTCAGGCATTACGTGGGACGCCATGGCGTGACGCTGCCACCGGAATTCGTCGAGCGGATGCGCGAGTTCGACGGGGAGCCGCCTGCCGGTGCCGTCGACGGGTCGGTGGCGCGTCTGGCCCTGCAGACGGCGTGGCAGGTCGCCTGAGGACGCATTGTCGCTGGTGAGGGTGGGGCCGACGAAGTGACGGGCTCAAGAACGGAACGCCGTTCCACCGGAACCGAGACCCTGCTGGACGTACTGCTGCGCTGGACAGGGATCCGGCGCCGCACCTCCGTGCAGGACATCGCCGACTTCGACGGTGGTCAGCCGCTGCGGGTCGTCGGATTCCCGCGGAGCCTCGCGCGACTGAGGCAGGGCTGTCTGCGGCCCGCCCTGAGTGAGCCTTCGCTCTGGAAAGAAGCGCTCCGGGCGGTACGAACGCGTCACGGTCTCGGGCACGTACGACCTCGCGGTGCCGAAGAAGGACGGCGAACTGGTACGGCACAAGCTCGGCGGCGGGGTGGGACCGACCGGATGAGCGACGGCTGGGTCCTGCCTGTACCTCCCCTCTCACGCTCGCCCAGAGCGGGCTGACTCCCTGAGGAAACCATCTGGCCGACCGAACGCGACCACCGCGGCCGACGGGATATTCAACGTGACCTTCCTGCCCACCGCCGACTACCCGGGCGCGATCGACGTGACGACGCCCCAGCAGTACGTGCGGACCACTGAGGCGCCCGTCCGCGTCACGGCGAGGGCCCGCCCCCTCAGCACTCGATGATGTTCACCGCGAGGCCGCCCCGGGCCGTCTCCTTGTACTTCACGCTCATGTCCGCCCCGGTGTCCTTCATCGTCTTGATGACCTTGTCCAGGGACACCATGTGCGAGCCGTCCCCGCGCAGCGCCATCTTCGCCGCCGTGACCGCCTTCACCGCGGCCATGCCGTTGCGCTCGATGCAGGGGATCTGGACCAGGCCGCCGACCGGGTCGCAGGTCAGGCCCAGGTTGTGCTCCATGCCGATCTCCGCGGCGTTCTCGACCTGTTCGGGGCTGCCGCCCAGCACCTCCGCCAGTGCGCCCGCCGCCATCGAGCAGGCCGAGCCGACCTCGCCCTGGCAGCCGACCTCGGCGCCGGAGATGGAGGCGTTCTCCTTGAAGAGCATGCCGATGGCGCCGGCCGCGAGGAGGAAGCGGACCACGCCGTCCTCGTCCGCGCCGGGAACGAAGTTCATGTAGTAGTGCAGGACCGCGGGGATGATGCCGGCCGCGCCGTTCGTCGGGGCCGTCACCACCCGGCCGCCGGCCGCGTTCTCCTCGTTGACCGCCATCGCGTACAGCGTGATCCACTCCATGGAGTGGGCCAACGCGTCGCCCTCCGCCCGCAGTTGACGTGCCGTCATGGCGGCGCGGCGGCGCACCCGCAGGCCGCCCGGCAGGATGCCCTCCTGGGACATGCCCCGGGACACACAGGACTGCATCACGCGCCAGATCTCCAGCAGCCCGGCCCGGATCTCGTCCTCGGTGCGCCAGGCGCGCTCGTTCTCCAGCATGAGGGAGGAGATCGACAGGCCGGTCTCCTTGGTCAGGCGCAGCAGCTCGTCACCCGTGCGGAAGGGGTACTTGAGCACCGTGTCGTCGAGCTTGATGCGGTCCTCGCCGACCGCGTCCTCGTCCACGACGAAGCCGCCGCCGACCGAGTAGTACGTCTTGGACAGCAGTTCCGCGCCCGAGGCGTCGTACGCCCACACCGTCATGCCGTTCGCGTGGTACGGCAGTGCCTTGCGGCGGTGCAGGACCAGGTCGTCGTCGAAGGAGAACGGGATCTCGCGTTCGCCGAGCAGCTTCAGCACGCCCGCGGCCTTGATCTCCGCCACCCGGTCGTCCGCGTTCGCCACGTCCACCGTGCGCGGGGACGCCCCCTCCAGGCCGAGCAGCACCGCCTTCGGGGTGCCGTGGCCGTGGCCGGTCGCGCCCAGGGAGCCGTAGAGCTCGCAGCGGACCGAGGCGACGGCCGGCAGCAGGTCCTCGTTGCGCAGACGGCGGGCGAACATGCGGGCCGCGCGCATCGGGCCGACCGTGTGGGAGCTCGACGGGCCGATGCCGATCGAGAACAGGTCGAAGACCGAGATGGCCACGGGAACTCCTTCACAAAAGGTGGGGGCACACGTCGTCGGGTGCCCCCACCGCGGAACTACTTGTTCAGACCGGCGTACAGCGGGTGCTTGTCGGCGAGGGCCTTGACCCGAGCCTTCAGGCCTTCCACGTCGTACGACGGCTTCAGTGCCGCAGCGATCACGTCCGCGACCTCGGCGAAGTCCTCGGCCGTGAAGCCGCGGGTGGCCAGGGCGGGCGTGCCGATCCGCAGGCCCGACGTCACCATCGGCGGGCGCGGGTCGTTCGGCACGGCGTTGCGGTTGACCGTGATGCCGACCTCGTGGAGACGGTCCTCGGCCTGCCTGCCGTCCAGCTCGGACTCGCGCAGGTCGACGAGGATGAGGTGCACGTCGGTGCCGCCGGAGAGCACGTTGACCCCGGCCTCCCGGGCGTCATCGGCCGTCAGACGCTCGGCGAGGATGCGCGCACCGTCCACCGTACGCCGCTGGCGCTCCTTGAACTCCTCGGAGGCGGCGACCTTGAAGGACACCGCCTTCGCCGCGATCACGTGCTCCAGGGGACCGCCCTGGAAGCCCGGGAACACGGAGGAGTTCAGCTTCTTCGCGAACTCCTGCTTGGCGAGGATGATCCCGCCGCGCGGTCCGCCCAGCGTCTTGTGGGTGGTGGAGGTGACCACGTCCGCGTGCTCGACGGGGTTCGGGTGCAGCCCCGCGGCCACCAGGCCGGCGAAGTGCGCCATGTCGACCCACAGGTACGCCTCGACCTCGTCGGCGATCCGGCGGAACTCCGCGAAGTCCAGCTGCCGCGGGTAGGCGGACCAGCCCGCGATGATCACCTTCGGGCGGTGCTCCTTGGCGAGCTTCTCCAGTTCGGGCATGTCGACCAGACCGGTCTCCGGGTCCACGTGGTACGCGACCACGTCGAACTGCTTGCCGGAGAAGTTCAGCCGCATCCCGTGGGTCAGGTGACCGCCGTGGGCGAGGTCGAGACCGAGGATGGTGTCGCCCGGCTGGGCCAGCGCGAACAGGGCGGCCTGGTTCGCGGAGGCACCGGAGTGGGGCTGCACGTTGGCGTACTCGGCGCCAAAGAGCTCCTTGACCCGGTCGATCGCGATCTGCTCGGCCACGTCGACGTGCTCGCAGCCGCCGTAGTAGCGGCGGCCCGGGTAGCCCTCGGCGTACTTGTTGGTGAGGACCGAGCCCTGGGCCTCCATGACCGCGAGCGGAGCGAAGTTCTCCGAGGCGATCATCTCGAGGGTGGACTGCTGACGGTCCAGCTCGGCGTCGACCGCGGCGGCGATCTCCGGGTCGAGCTCGTGCAGGGGCGTGTTCAGTGCGGACATCGGGTGCGGACTCCTCA
The DNA here is from genome assembly GCF_049739545.1 of Streptomyces sp. SLBN-8D4. Classification (NCBI taxonomy): domain Bacteria; kingdom Bacillati; phylum Actinomycetota; class Actinomycetes; order Kitasatosporales; family Streptomycetaceae; genus Streptomyces; species Streptomyces sp. SLBN-8D4. The sequence continues at coordinate 3,113,361 of NZ_JBMGQC010000001.1, read as the reverse complement.
GCCGGCGGAAAAGGCGGTGTACTCGTCGGCGGAGAGCAGGTCGGCCGGCTCCTCGGCGACGCGCACCTTGAACAGCCAGCCGCCCTCGAAGGGGGCGGAGTTCACCAGTGCGGGGTCGCTGACGACGTCCTCGTTGACCTCGGTGACCTCACCGGAGACGGGGGAGTACAGGTCGGAGACCGACTTGGTCGACTCCAGCTCGCCGCAGGTCTCGCCCGCGGTCACCGTGTCACCGACCTCCGGGAGCTGTACGAAGACGACATCGCCGAGCGCGTTGGCCGCGTGCTCCGTGATGCCGACCGTCGAGACGCCGTCCTCGGCGCCCGACAGCCACTCGTGCTCCTTGCTGTAGCGCAGCTGCTGGGGGTTGCTCATGGCCTGAATTCTCCTGTACGCGGGGGAGTGCTGGTGAAGGGGGGACTGCGGAGGGCGTGCGTGAGCAGCGACTCTGTGCCCAGCATCGCCTACGGCGACTACTTCTGGCGCTTGTAGAACGGCAGCGCCACGACCTCGTACGGCTCGTGGCTGCCCCGGATGTCCACACCGACACCGGTCGTGCCGGGCGTCGCGTGCGCGGCGTCGACGTACGCCATCGCGATCGGCTTGCCCAGCGTGGGGGAGGGGGCGCCGGAGGTGACCTCGCCGATCACCTCGCCGCCCGCGACGACCGCGTACCCGGCGCGCGGGACACGACGCCCCTCGGCGACCAGACCGACGAGGACGCGCGGCGGAGCGGCGGCGGCGCGCTCAGCAGCCTGCTGGAGTGCCTCCCGCCCGACGAAGTCCCCGTCCTTCTCGAACTTCACGACCCGCCCGAGCCCGGCGTCGAAGGGGGTCAGCTCGCGGGAGAGCTCGTGCCCGTAGAGCGGCATGCCCGCCTCAAGGCGCAGCGTGTCCCGGCAGGACAGCCCGCACGGGACCAGGCCGACGCCCTCGCCCGCCTTGGTCAGGGCCTGCCACAGCTCGACCGCGTGCTCCGGCTTCACGAACAGCTCGAAGCCGTCCTCGCCGGTGTACCCGGTGCGCGCGATCAGCGCCGGAACTCCGGCGACCGTGCCCGGCAGACCGGCGTAGTACTTCAGGCCGTCGAGGTCCGCGTCGGTCAACGACGCGAGGATCCCGGGGGACTCCGGCCCCTGTACGGCGATCAGGGCGTACGCGTCCCGGTCGTCGCGCACCTCGGCGTCGAAGCCGGCCGCGCGCTCGGTCAGCGCGTCGAGGACGACCTGGGCGTTGGAGGCGTTGGCGACCACCATGAACTCGGTCTCGCCCAGCCGGTAGACGATCAGGTCGTCCAGGATGCCGCCGTCGGCCTGGCAGATCATGGTGTAGCGGGCCCGGCCGACGCCGACGGAGGCGATGTTGCCGACGAGGGCGAAGTTCAGCAGCTGCGCGGCCTGCGGTCCGGTCACGGTGATCTCGCCCATGTGGGAGAGGTCGAAGAGCCCGGCTTTCGTGCGTACCGCGTTGTGTTCGTCGCGCTCGGAGCCGTACCGCAGGGGCATGTCCCAGCCGGCGAAGTCGGTCATCGTCGCACCGAGCGAGCGGTGCAGGGCGTCGAGTGCGGTGAGACGGGGTTCAGGACTGCTCATCGGACGGTCGTCTCCAAGGATCCCAGGACATGGGTGTGACGGGCGAGGTATTCCTCCCCATCTGTCATCGGAACCTGAGAGGTTCGCCATGAAGAACATGGCTTGCACCGTGGGTGGGGCCGCGTCGAGTGGGCGGCCCGCTTTTCAGATGTGCCTCGCCCGCGCGGTAACGGGGCCTGAGAGATTCAAGGGAGGGACTTGCTCCTTCGGCGCCCGGGTACACGTACCCGGGACTCTCCCGCGCGGATTCAAGCGGCCGGTATGCAGTTGGCGCGGACATCATTGCACGCCCCGGACGCCGACGGCAGGGCCGCACTGGCCCCTTCCTTTTGTAACTGCCTTGTGGCGGTACGCGTACAGAAACACGAGAGATCATCCATTACCTTCTCTTTACGCTCGGTGGGGAGGGGAACCCCGACCCCGGAGGAGGACGATGACGGTGAACAGGACCACGGCGTACGCGACGACCTCGGCCCTCGCGCTGCCCGAGCAGCCCGCGGTCCCGGCCGTCGAGGGCCGCGGCGCCCGCCCGGTCGTCCGTGACCTGCGCGACCGCGCCGGCCACAGCCCGCACGCCCTGCTCTTCGGCCCCGGAGACCTCGTCGTCATCACCGGCCTGCCGGGCAGCGGCAAGTCCACGCTGATGAAGCGCGCGGTCACGGGCATCCGGGTCGACTCCCAGGACACCCGCGACCGCTGGGACGCCCGGCTGTCCCGCTTACTGCCGTACGCCGTCTACCGCCCCCTGGTCCGGCTCGCGCACTACGCCGGACTGCGCCGCGCCCTGCGCTCCGGCGAGGGAGTCGTGGTGCACGACTGCGGGACGCAGGCCTGGGTGCGGGGCTGGCTGGCCCGCGAGGCCCGGCGCCGGGGCGGCACCCTGCATCTGCTGCTGCTCGACGTCACGGCGGACACCGCGCTGGAGGGCCAGCGCGAGCGCGGCCGGGGGGTCTCGCGGTACGCCTTCCTGCGGCACCGGGGGGCCGCCGCCCGGCTGATCCGCTCCGTGGAGGGCGGCGATCTGCCCCAGGGCTGCGGCTCGGCGGTGCTGATCGACCGGGACGCGGCGGACGTCCTGCGGCGGATCGGGTTCCCGGGCTGAGTCGCGAACCGCCCGCACCCGCTAGCCTTTCAGCCACATCAGTGGTTCACAGCAGGCGGTCAGACAGATGGACTTCCCAGCGGATCTTCCCGCGGACTTCCCGGCACACTCGGCACACACCCATCCGCACGGCGGCTGGCCCGGCAACGAGCTGGAGGAGGTGCTCTCGGCCTCCCTCGGCATGCCCTCGGCGGGCGGCCGGATCATCGAGGTGCTCGGGCGCAGCTTCGTCTGGATCCCCCTGCCGAACGGCGGCGGCCCGCACAGCGGCCCCCTCGACCTGCCCACCCTGGAGATCGGGGGCCAGGCGTTCGTCCCGGTCTTCAGCTCCGAGGAGCAGTTCCGCCAGGTCGTCGGCAGCCATCTGTCGTACACCATCGCCCCGGCGGTCGAGTTCGCCCGCGGCCTGCCCCCGCACGTGGGCATCGCGGTGAACCCGGACGGCGTGGTCGGCGTCCCGCTGCCGCCCGCCGCCGTCGCCGACCTGTGCCGGGTGGGCCGGACCCCGCTGGACGGGCCCAACACCGGCGGCCGGGTCAAGCTCTACGAGCCGGACTGGCAGGACGACCCGGTCGACTTCCTGGCGGCCGCGTCCGCCGAGTTCGCGGCCACGGGCGTGGTCCTGACGGCCCGCCGCTGCCTGGCCGCCATCGAGACCGCCGACCCGGTCATGTTCGTGGGCGTGGAACTCTCCCAGTGGGAGGGCGACCTGCGCACCCTGCCGATGGACGCCCTCGGCCGGGCCCTGGGCACAACTCCGGTGAAGTGGCCGGTCAACCTGGTCCTGCTGGACGTGGCGGACGACCCGGTGGGCCACTGGATGCGAGGACAGGTACGGCCCTTCTACACGCAGGGGACGTAATGCGGGACGCGGGGCTGTGTCGATGTGCGGCTCCGCCGCGTGGGCGCGAGCAACCCCCACGAACCGCAGCCGCGATCCGACACCAGGACCCGAGCTCCTGGGCGCTTAAGCTGTGTCCATATCCGGGGCAACGAACAGGGAAGGGGCGGTCCAGGTGAGCGCCAGCGGCACGGGCACCGCGACCGGCACGGTCGAGCACATGCTGCGCCAGGTGACCCCCGGGCGCTACGACGCCTACGAGGCGCTGCTGCGCGCTCTCGCGACCCCGAACAACGGCCAGATCTGGATGCTCCTGTGGCACGGCCAGTCCGGCTCCCCGGACGCCCAGTACGGAAACATGGAGGTCGAAGGCTACGGCTACGCCCCCTGTGTGACCTCGGCCCAGGAGCTGAGCGCCAGCGGCTGGAACCGCTCGTACGAAGTGGTCGACGGCCTCGACGTGGCCCGCACGCTCTATCCCGACCACTACGGCCTCTGGCTCAACCCGCACGCCCCCGGCGGCGGGGTCGGCATCCCCTGGCTCGATCTGCGCCGCATCGCGACCGGCCTGGAGCGCCAGCCCGCGGGACCGCTCAGGCTCGCCGAACCCGGCATCGAGATTCCCCAGTTCTACGCCCTGCTCGTGCAGAACGCGCACCGCACCCCGGCGGTCCGTTCGCTGCGCCGCGCCTGGGTGCAGCCGGCGCTCGGGGCTCCGTATCTCGCCATCGGCCTGGACGTGTACGACACCAGTCCCTCCGCCGTGGACTCGGTGCGCGCGATGATGCAGCAGTCCATCGGCGCCGTCCCGGACGGACTGCCGGTGTCGACCGTGGCGATGTCCGACGAGTACGACCCGGTGGCCCTGTGGATGCGCGCCGGTGCCCGTCCGTTCTACGACCGCGAGGCCCACGGATCACCCGCCCAGGCACCGGCGGCCGGGTACGGCTACCCGCCGGCCCGTGGTGGTTACTGAGAGCGATGGCAACCCGTTCGCCTCGTTTACGTAACGGCCACATTTCTTCGCGCGTAGATAGCGGCGGATCACCACGAACGTGTCTTATTGTGCCGTTTTGTCCCAACTGACATACGTCCGAGGGGCGTTACCCGTTGTTCGGATAACGGAATCCCTCGTACTGCATCACGGTTACGCATACTTTCGGCGTCAGGCCTGGCGGGTGATCACAGCGAAGCTGAAGACTCCCCAGTCAGACGCAGGATCAGTAGTCCCTGCGGGCTGAGCAAGTCGACAAAGCCGTAATCCACGGCAGGTGTAGGCCGGTCACCACCGGCGAGAGGGGTCGGGTCACTGTGACCGCACCGATCGAGACCACCGGGGCGCAGGCCGAGGCGCAGCCGGAGGCTGTCCTCGTCGGCGTCGACAAGGGGCAGATCGAGGGCCGTTCCCTGGGGCAGATCGCCTGGTCCCGGTTCAAGAAGGACAAGGTGGCGGTCGCCGGTGGCGTGATCGTCATCCTGCTGATCCTCCTCGCGTTGCTCTCGCGGCCCATCCAGGCCATGTTCGGGCTGGACCCGAACGCCCTGCACCAGGATCTGATCGACCCCAACACCTCGCTGCCCAAGGGCGACTTCGGCGGCATGAGCTGGTCGCACCCGCTCGGTGTGGAGCCGAAGTTCGGCCGCGACATCGCCACCCGCATCCTCGAGGGCTCCTGGGTCTCGCTGGTCGTCGCCTTCGGCGCCACCATCCTGTCCAACACCATCGGCGCCGTGCTCGGCGTGGTCGCCGGCTACTACGGCGGCCGGGTCGACACGATCATCAGCCGGCTCATGGACACCTTCCTGGCGTTCCCGCTCCTGCTGTTCGCCATCGCCATCTCGGCCACGCTGCAGGGCGGCGCCTTCGGCCTGGAGGGTCTGCCGCTGCACATCAGCGTGCTGATCTTCGTCATCGGCTTCTTCAACTGGCCCTACCTGGGCCGCATCGTGCGCGGCCAGACCCTGGCCCTGCGCGAGCGGGAGTTCGTCGACGCCTCGCGCGGGATGGGGGCCAAGGGGCCGTACATCCTCTTCCGGGAGCTGCTGCCGAACCTCGTCGGCCCGATCATCGTCTACTCGACGCTGCTCATTCCGACCAACATCCTCTTCGAGGCGTCGCTGAGCTTCCTCGGCGTCGGCATCCAGCCGCCCCAGGCCTCCTGGGGCGGCATGCTCAACCAGGCCGTCACCTACTACCAGGTCGACGCGCAGTTCCTGATCGTGCCTGGTCTGGCCATCTTCGTGACCGTCCTGGCGTTCAACCTGCTCGGCGACGGTCTCCGAGACGCTCTCGACCCGCGCAGCCGCTGACCCGCGACCCGCGGTGAGAGTCCACAAGATTTCCGACAATTGAAGGGGAAGCAGACCATCATGCGAAGGTCAGCGCTGGCCGCAGTGGCGGCCATCGGCAGTGCGAGCCTGTTGCTCTCGGCTTGCAGCAAGGCCGATGACAACGGTGGAGACGGGAACAAGTCGGCTGGGGCCAACGCAGCGACCAAGGGCGTCGTCAATGCCTCCACCCAGAAGGGTGGGACGGTCACGTACGAGTACTCCGACGTCCCGGACTCCTTCGATCCCGGCAACACGTACTACGCCTACATGTACAACCTCAGCCGGCTGTACGCCCGCCCGCTGATGACCTTCCAGCCCGGTCCGGGCGAGGAGGGCAACAAGCTGGTCCCGGACCTCGCCGAGAAGGCGGGCGAGCCGAGCGACGGCGGCAAGACCTGGACGTACAAGATCCGCTCCGGTCTGAAGTACCAGGACGGCACCGCGATCACCTCGAAGGACGTCAAGTACGCCGTCGAGCGCTCCAACTTCGCGCGTGACGTGCTCTCCCTCGGCCCGAACTACTTCCAGCAGTTCATGGAGGGCGGCAAGGCCTACAAGGGCCCCTACAAGGACAAGAGCCCCGAGGGCCTGAAGTCCATCGAGACGCCGGACGACACCACGATCGTCTTCAAGCTCAACCGTCCCTTCCAGGAGTTCGACTACCTGGTCGCGACGCCGCAGACGGCGCCGGTCCCGCAGGCCAAGGACACCGGCATCGACTACGTCAAGAGCATCGTGTCCTCGGGCTCGTACAAGTTCCAGAGCTACGACGAGGGCAAGCAGGCCGTCCTCGTCAAGAACGAGAACTGGGACCCGAAGACCGACCCGCTGCGCAAGCAGTACCCGGACAAGATCGTCGTCAAGCTGAAGGTCAACGCCGAGACGATCGACCAGGACGTCCAGGCCGGTGACGCGATCGACCTCGGTGGTACCGGTGTCCAGGCCGCGACCCAGGCGAAGGTCGTCAACGACGCCAAGCTGAAGGCCAACACGGACAACACCTACGGTGGCCGTCTGGTCTACATGGCGATCAACAACCAGGTCGCGCCGTTCGACAAGGTCGAGTGCCGCAAGGCCGTCGAGTACGCCGTCGACAAGGTCTCGGTGCAGACCGCCGAGGGCGGCCCGATCCGCGGTGACATCGCCACGACCGTCCTGCCCCCGGACATCACCGGCTACGCGAAGGCCGACGTCTACGCGACCACCGGCAACAAGGGTGACGTCGCCAAGGCCAAGGAGCAGCTGAAGGCCTGCGGCAAGACGTCGATCAGCACCAACATCTCGGCGCGCAGCGACCGCCCGCAGGAGATCGACGCGGCCACCGCGATCATCGCCTCGCTGAAGAAGGTCGGCATCAACGCCAGCCTGAAGCAGTACCCGTCGGGCAAGTACTTCACCGACTACGCGGGTGTGCCGACGTTCGACAAGAAGCAGAACATCGGCCTGCACATGATGCAGTGGGGTGCCGACTGGAACTCCGGTTACGGCTTCCTCCAGCAGATCCTGCACGGTGACGCGATCGGCGCGTCCGGCAACACCAACCTCTCGTATCTGAACGACAAGCAGATCAACGAGATGCTGGAGAAGGCCATCGCCACCGAGGACGACACCACCCGCAACGGCCTGTACGGGCAGATCGACAAGCGCGCCATGGACCTGGCCGCGCTCGTCCCGCTGACCTACTTCAAGGTCCTGCTGTACCGCCCGTCCGGCTACACCAACCTGGTGTCCACGTCGGCCTTCAGCGGTCAGTACGACTACCTCAACATCGGCACGACCAAGAAGTAGCCCCGGAAGGCAGGTGAAGGCATTGGTGCCCGTGGGCCTCACGGCCCGCGGGCACCAGCGCCGGTCCCCGTGATCTCGTACATCCTCCGTCGGACGTTCGCGGCAGTGATCCTGCTGCTGGTCGTCACCGCGGTCACCTTCGCGATCTTCTTCCTGCTGCCGCGGATGGCCGGTCAGACCGCCGACCAGCTCGCGCAGCAGTACATCGGAAAGAGTCCGACGAAGGCAGACATCGCCGCGGTCAAGCAGAACCTCGGTCTGGACGAGCCCCTGTATGCCCAGTACTGGCACTTCATCAAGGGGATCGTGGCCGGAGCCACCTACAACCTGGGGCCCACGACGGCGCACTGTGACGCGCCGTGCTTCGGCTACTCCTTCAAGACCCACGAGGCGGTCTGGCCGCAGCTGACCTCACGCATTCCGGTGACCTTCTCGCTGGCGGCCGGTGCCGCCGTGCTGTGGCTGGTCTCCGGTGTGGTGATCGGCGTGATCTCCGCGCTCAAGCCCCGCAGCTTCTTCGACCGCACCTTCATGGGCGTCGCGCTCGCCGGTGTCTCGCTGCCCATGTTCTTCACGGGCAGCCTGGCGATCCTGCTCTTCACCTATCAGTGGCCGATCTTTGGTCGCACCTACGTACCGTTCACCGAGAATCCGGCCCAGTGGGCCAACACCCTCTTCCCGGCCTGGTGCTCGCTCGCGCTGCTGTACTCCGCCATCTACGCGCGGCTGACCCGCTCGGGCATGCTGGAGACGATGAACGAGGACTTCATCCGCACCGCCCGAGCCAAGGGCCTTCGGGAGCGCAACGTGGTGACCCGGCACGGGCTGCGGGCCGCACTGACCCCGATCATCACCGTCTTCGGCATGGACCTCGGTCTGCTGCTCGGCGGTGCCGTGATCACCGAGACGGTGTTCTCGCTGCCCGGCATCGGCCAGTACGCGGTGCAGGGCATCACCGACAACGACCTGCCCCCGATCCTCGGCGTCACCCTGCTCGCCGCCCTCTTCGTCGTGATCGCAAATCTCCTGGTGGACCTCTTGTACGCCGCCGCCGACCCGCGGGTGAGGCTCTCGTGACCGAACTCTCCAAGACCGGTGCCGCCCTGGGCGAGCCGGCTCCGGGGAACGCCCCCGACGCCTTCCTCGCGGTCCGCGACCTCAAGGTGCACTTCCCGACCGACGACGGCCTGGTCAAGTCCGTCGACGGGCTCAGCTTCCAGGTGGAGAAGGGCAAGACCCTCTGCATCGTCGGCGAGTCGGGCTCCGGCAAGTCCGTCACCTCGCTGGCGATCATGGGCCTGCACCGGCTCGGCGCGCGCGGCAAGAACGTCCAGATGTCCGGCGAGATCTGGCTGGACGGCAAGGAGCTGGTCTCCGCCGACCCGGACGAGGTGCGGCGGCTGCGTGGCCGCGAGATGGCGATGATCTTCCAGGACCCGCTGTCCGCGATGCACCCGTACTACACGATAGGCAACCAGATCGTGGAGGCGTACCGGGTCCACCACGACGTCAGCAAGAAGGTCGCGCGCAAGCGGGCCGTCGAGATGCTCGACCGGGTCGGCATCCCCGAGCCGGACAAGCGCGTCGACGGCTACCCGCACGAGTTCTCCGGCGGTATGCGCCAGCGCGCGATGATCGCCATGGCGCTCGTCAACAACCCCGAACTGCTGATCGCGGACGAGCCGACGACCGCCCTGGACGTCACCGTCCAGGCGCAGATCCTCGACCTGATCCGGGACCTGCAGAAGGAGTTCGGCTCCGCGGTCGTCCTCATCACCCACGACCTGGGTGTGGTCGCCGAGATCGCCGACGACGTCCTGGTGATGTACGGCGGCCGGTGCGTGGAGCGCGGCAGTGTCGACGACGTCTTCGAGCGCCCGCAGCACCCGTACACCTGGGGTCTGCTGGGCTCGATGCCGCGCATCGACCGGGAGACCTCCGAGCGGCTCATCCCCGTCAAGGGCCAGCCGCCGAGCCTCATCAACGTCCCCTCGGGCTGCGCCTTCCACCCCCGCTGCCCGTACGCGGACATCCCCAAGGGCAATGTCACCCGTACCGTGCGCCCGGAGCTCCAGCAGGTCGGCGGCGGGCACTACTCCGCCTGCCACCTCTCGCCTGAGGACCGCACGCGGATCTGGACCGAAGAGATTGCGCCGAAGCTGTGAGTGAGACGAAGAAGACGGATGCGGGCGTGACGACCGCCCCCGACGAGCGCGAGATACTGCTCAAGGTCGAGGGCCTCCAGAAGCACTTCCCGATCCGCAAGGGCGTCCTCCAGCGCCAGGTCGGCGCGGTCAAGGCGGTCGACGGCATCGACTTCGAGGTGCGCAAGGGCGAGACCCTCGGCGTGGTCGGCGAGTCGGGCTGCGGCAAGTCGACCATGGGCCGGGTCATCACCCGCCTCCAGGAGCCGACCGGTGGCTCGATCCACTTCGAGGGCCAGGACATCACGCGGCTGAACGCGGCCGGGATGCGTCCGCTGCGGCGGGACATCCAGATGATCTTCCAGGACCCGTACGGCTCCCTGAACCCGCGCCACACCATCGGCGGCATCGTCTCGGCGCCGTTCCGGCTCCAGGGCGTGGAGCCCGAGGGCGGGGTGAAGCGGGAGGTCCAGCGCCTGCTGGAGCTGGTGGGCCTGAGCCCCGAGCACTACAACCGCTACCCGCACGAGTTCTCCGGCGGCCAGCGTCAGCGCATCGGCATCGCGCGGGCCCTGGCCCTGAAGCCGAAGCTGGTGGTGGCGGACGAGCCGGTCTCGGCCCTCGACGTGTCGATCCAGGCGCAGGTCGTGAACCTGATGGACGACCTCCAGGAGGAGCTCGGCCTCACGTACGTGATCATCGCGCACGACCTGTCCGTCGTACGGCACGTCTCGGACCGTATCGCGGTGATGTACCTCGGCAAGATCGTCGAACTCGCCGACCGCACCGCGCTGTACGAGGCGCCGATGCACCCGTACACCAAGGCCCTGATGTCGGCGGTCCCGGTGCCGGACCCCAAGCGCCGGGGCGCCAAGTCCGAGCGCATCCTGCTGCGCGGCGACGTCCCGTCCCCGATCTCCCCGCCCTCCGGCTGCCGTTTCCACACGCGGTGCTGGAAGGCGACGGAGATCTGCAGGACCACCGAGCCGCAGCTGGTCGAGCTGCGTCCCGGCCAGCGCGTGGCCTGCCACCACCCCGAGAACTTCGCGGACCAGGCCCCGCAGGACACCGTGCTCCTGTCGGCCGCCAAGGAGGCGGCCGCGCTGGTCGCCGAGGAGGTCCGCGCCGAGTCGGCAAAGACGTCGGCCGCGGTCGCGGCGGTGGCGGCGGGGTCCGCCGAGGAGACCGGCGCCGAAGCTGCCGGGAAGACGGCGGACACTGCGGAGCAGCCGGAGGCGGAGGTCGCGGCGGACGTCGAGGCCACGGCCGCGAAGACGGGCCCGGGCGCCAAGACCGCCCCCGCGGCACCGTTGAAGACCGGCGAGGCGAGCACCGAACCGGAAGCCGACCGTCAGGACCCAACTGACAAGTAACGCATGACGAGTTGGCAAAGTCATGCACATGCCCGAACGGGAGAGTGAAGAGTCGTCCGTGTCCGACTTATCGGTACACGCTCGAGAGGGACGACACCATGGCACTCTCCCGTTCGGCACGTTTAGGAGCCGTCGCGACCGCGGCGGCTTCCTTTTTTGTCATCGCGGCGGCCCCGGGCCCGAAACCCGGCGCCCCCGGCATCGGCGACGCCTACTTCCCGAACCTCGGCAACGGCGGCTTCGACGCACGGCACTACGCCCTCGACGTGGCGTACAACCCGGACACCGACCGTCTGGACGGCCGTACGACACTCATCGCCGGCGCCACCCAGAACCTCTCCTCCTTCGATCTGGATCTCCAGAGACTCGTGGTCACCGCAGTCGAAGTGAACGGCAGACGCGCCCAGTTCACCCGGGACGGCGACGAGATACGCATCACCCCGCGCCAATCCCTGCGCAAGGGCCAGGAGTTCACGGTCGCCGTCACCTACGGCGGGATCCCCGAACCCCTCAACGGCCCCATCGTCTTCGGCTCCGACTACGGCTGGATGAAGACCCCCGACGGCGTCTTCGTCGCCTGTGAACCCAACGCCGCCTCCACCTGGTTCCCGTCCAGCGACCACCCCGCGGACAAGGCCACCTACGACATCCGCGTCAGGACCCCGAAGGGCCTGACCGCGGTCTCCAACGGTCGGCTCGTGTCGACGTACGACAAGGGCGGCTCGACGTACACCCACTGGCGCGAGAAGAAGCCGATGGCGACCTACCTCGCGACCGCCACCATCGGGAAGTTCGACGTCCGCACCGGCAAGACCCCCGGCGGCATCCCCATCTACACGGCCATCGACCCGGTGCTGGCGAACAGCAACAGCGTCGACGTGTACGCCGTCACCGCCGAGGCCACCGACTACTGGTCGCAGGTCTTCGGGCCCTACCCCTTCGAGGAGACCGGCGCGATCGTCGACGACATGCCGCAGGCCGGGTTCTCGCTGGAGGTGCAGACCAAGCCGGCCTACTCGGCCGTGCGCAACGAGACGACGATCGTGCACGAGCTGGCCCACCAGTGGTTCGGGGACAGCGTCTCGGTCGCGCGCTGGAAGGACATCTGGCTCAACGAGGGCTTCGCGACCTACGCCCAGTGGCTGTGGGCCGAGCACAAGGGCACCCGCAGCGCCCATGACTCCTTCGTCGCCGCGTACGACGGCCGCCCCGCCGACAGCGCCTTCTGGCAGACCACCGTCGGCGACCCGCAGCGGGACACGATGTTCGCGTCCGCGGTCTACCAGCGCGGCGCGATGACGCTCCAGGCGCTGCGCGAACGGATCGGCGACAAGGCGTTCTTCGAGCTGCTGCCGGCCTGGACGAAGCTCCACCGCTACGGCAACGCGAACACGGCCGAATTCATCGGCCTCGCCGAGAAGATCAGCGGACAGCAGCTGGACGACCTGTTCCACACCTGGCTGTTCACGACGGGCAAGCCGGCCCGCTAGCAGCCGCTGCGCAAGAATGCGGTGTGCTCCAGCAACTGTTCACTCCCTCCGTCCAGCACACGCTCGACCTCGTCGGCATCTTCGTGTTCGCCATCTCCGGCGCGCTGCTGGCCGTCCGCAAGAACTTCGACGTCTTCGGCATCGCCGTCCTCGCCGAGGTCACCGCGCTGGGCGGAGGGCTGTTCCGGGACCTGATCATCGGCGCGGTACCGCCCGCCGCCTTCACGGATCTCGGCTACTTCATCACCCCGCTGCTCGCCGCCCTCCTGGTCTTCTTCCTGCACCCGCACGTGGAGCGCATCCAGGTCGGCGTGAACGTCTTCGACGCGGCCGGCCTCGGCCTGTTCTGCGTCGCCGGGACGACCAAGGCGTACGAGTACGGGCTCGGCCTCACCCAGTCGGCGACCCTCGGACTCGCCACCGCGGTCGGCGGGGGTGTGCTCAGGGACGTGCTCGCCAACGAGGTGCCCTCACTGCTGCGCTGGGACCGCGACCTCTACGCGGTCCCGGCGATCGTCGGCGCCACCATGGTCGTCCTGTGCATCCGCTACGACGTCCTCAGTCCGTTCACCAGCGGGCTCGCGGCCCTCACCGCCTTCGTACTGCGCCTGCTCGCGATGCGGTTCCACTGGCGAGCTCCGCGGGCCTGGAACCGCCGGTCGACCGTGCGTGAGGAGTAGCGCCCGCCCTCCCGTGCAGCAGCCCCATCTCCTCGGTCAGCCAGCGGAACGCCGGAACCACCTGCGGCTTCCACAGCGCCATGTTGTGGCCGCCCGCGCTCTTCGGGATGTAGACGACGTGCACGGTCGTCGGCGCCTTCGCGACCTGTTCGAGGCCCATGGCCGCCTCGTAGCCGTCGCCCGGCTGACCGGACTGGTAGAGCGCGATCGCGGGCGGGGTGCGGGCCTCGCGCAGCAGCAGGTACGGGTTGTTGGCGCGGCGCAGGGCGGGGGTCTCGGCGGCCAGCGAGTTGCGTTCGCCGATCGGGTCGTTGTAGCCGGACATGCTGACCGCGGCCCGGTAGCGGTCGGGGTGCGCGACGGCGAGCTTGGTCGCGCAGTGGCCGCCCGCCGAGTACCCGGCCGCGGCCCAGCCCGCCGGACCGGACTGGGCGCGGAAATTGTCCGTGACCATCTTGGGCACGTCGACGCTGAGCCAGGTGTCGGCGTCGACCGTGCCCGTGATGTTGGCGCACCCGGTGTCGACCCCGGCCAGCAGGTTCATGCGCGGGGCGACCAGGATGAACGGCGCCACCTTGCCGTCCCGCATCAGCGGCCGGAGCTGGTTGACCGCGTGCAGTGACCCGAACCAAGCCTTCGCCGAGCCCGGATAGCCCGACAGCAGCTCCACCACGGGGAACTTGTGGTGCCGGTAGGCGGGCTCGCCGTACTGCGGCGGCAGCCAGACGTAGACCTCGGCGTTCACACCCGAGACCCGGCCCTTGAGCTGGGTCACCCGCACGCCCTTCATGCCGGGGCCGGAGGCGTTGGTGAAGTGCTGCCTCACCTTGGGCAACCGTTTCAGCGAGATGCCGCCGGTGCCGTCGGCGCCCAGGTTCGCGGCCTGCTGGACGTGGTTGCCGGTGCCCAGCAGGTCGGCCCAGTTGTCGTAGAGGCTGTTCTGGTTGTTGACCAGCACGAAGACGAGAGCGACGGCCGTGCCCTGGGCGAACAGCACCATCAGTACGCGGGCGGCTGCGCGTGCGATCCGGGGCCCCCGCAGCCGCGACCACAGGGCCAGCGGCAGCACGACGGCGACGACGGACAGCACGATCAGCGTGTAGAGGAACGTGGTCCCGGTGAGGCTCATGTCCCTGTAGAGGGGGTTGCCGGGTGCGGGGTTTACGGACGAGTACGGACGCTTACCGAGAAATAGTGCGGGTCTCACCTGGGACGACCGGCCGGCCCCTGGGAGAAAAGCTACCGCTTAGTAGTTAGTTGTTGTACCGTTCAGGCATGCCAGAAGCAGCCTCCGCCACGCGCGCGACGATCGGCGACAGCGAGTTCGACAGGGACACCGCGGTCAACCGCCGCGCCCCCGGCGTCTACGACATCGACATCTCCGCGGGCTGGACGATCATCAGCGCCGTCAACGGTGGCTACCTCCTGGCCGTCCTGGGCCGTGCCCTCGCGGACGCCCTGCCGCACGCCGACCCGTTCACGATCTCCGCGCACTACCTGACCGCGTCCCAGCCCGGACCGGCGGTGGTCCGCACGGACGTCGTCCGCACCGGCCGCACCCTCTCCACCGGCCAGGCCTCGCTCTTCCAGTACGACGACGAGGGCAAGGAGGTCGAGCGCATCCGCGCCCTCGCCTCCTACGGCGACCTCGACTCCCTCCCCGACGACGTCCGTACGTCGGCGAAGCCGCCCGTGTTCCCGCCGATGGACCAGTGCTTCGGTCCCGAGGACGGGCCCGTCCCCGTCGAGGGCAGCTCCGCCATCACCGACCGGCTGATGCTCAAGCTGGACCCGTCGACCCTGGGCTGGGCCCTCGGCGCGCCCTCCGGCAAGGGCGAGATGCGGTCCTGGTTCGGGCTCGCCGACGGCCGGGACGCCGACCCCTTCTCGCTGCTGCTCGCGGTGGACGCGCTCCCGCCCACGGCCTTCGGGATCGGCCTCAAGGGCTGGGTGCCCACGGTCGAACTCACCGTCCACGTCCGCTGCCGCCCCGCCCCCGGCCCCCTGCGCGTCGCCATCACCACCCGCAACCTCGCCGGCGGCTTCCTGGAGGAGGACGCCGAGGTCTGGGACAGCGCGGACAGGTTGGTGGCGCAGTCGCGTCAACTCGCCAGGGTCAGGTTGTCCTGACCCACCCGGGGGCGCGGGGCTGCTTCGGCATGCGGCTCCGCCGCGGGGCGCGTCACGCGAGATCCTGTCCCTGTGAAGTCCGACCGTCTCCTGTCGATCCTGCTGCTTCTGCAGACCCGGGGCCGGGTGCCCGCGCACGAACTCGCCGCCAGGCTCGAGGTGTCCGTGCGGACCATCTACCGGGACGTGGAGGCCCTGTCCGCCTCCGGCGTGCCCGTGTACGCCGAGCGCGGGCGACACGGCGGCATCGAACTCCTCGCCGGATTCCGCACGGACGTCACCGGCCTGACCGCCGACGAGTCCCGCGCCCTGTTCATCCTGGCCGCCCAGGGCGCCCACGCGGCCCTCGGCCTGGACTCCGCCCTCGGCTCGGCGCTGCGCAAGGTGATGGCCGCACTGCCCGCCCCGCACCGCCCGGCGGCCGAGGCCACCTCCCGCCGCGTCCTGGTCGACGCCACCCGCTGGAAGGGCGGGCCCCAGCGGTCCGTGGACCTGGTGGCCCTCCAGGACGCCGTCTTCGCCGACCGCCGACTGCGGCTGCGCTACCGGCACAGCGGGGAGCGCGAGACACGGACGTACACCGTGGACCCGTACGGTCTCGTCGCCAAGGCGGGTGTCTGGTACCTCGTCGCCGACCGGCGGGGGCTCCCGCGGCTGTTCCGGGCCGACCGGGTGCACTCCGCGGCCGTGCTGGACGAACCCGTCAGACGTCGGCCCGGGGTCGAACTCGCCGAGGTCTGGGAGGTGTTGCGACGCCAGGTCGAGGAGCGCCCCGGCGGCATCGACGTCACCGTGCGGGTCCGCCGCGACCGACTCGACCTGTTCGTACGGCTGATGGCCCCGTATCTGACCGAACTCCCCGAGGACGACGGCGAGGACGCGTGGGTGACGGCCCGGCTCTCGCTCGGCGTGGTCGGCGAGGCCCGTCAACTCCTGCAGTTCTCCGACCGCGTGGAGGTCCTCTCGCCGCCCGAGGTACGCGAGGAGGTGGCCCGCGCGGCCGCTTCTGTCACGGACCTGTACCAGCGGGTGAGTGAGCGGTCCGTACAGAAGCCCAGCTCGCAGGAGCTGCTTTAGCCGCGCTTTGCCTCCCGCACAGGCGGGGGACAGGCCGGGCCCACCGAAGGCTCAGGGGCCGTTGCGACAGTTCCCGACCTCAGGACTTCCTCATCTTCCCCGGAGCTGTCTCTCATGAAGCGTGTGCGTCTCCTCCCCGCCGTGGCCCTGCTGGCGCTCTCGCCCCTCGCCCTGGTGGCCTGCGGCTCGGGCGACTCGTCGTCGACCTCGAACAGCGGCACCTCGGGCGGGCAGAACTGTCAGGCCCCCACCGGCGACGCGTCCGGCATGCCCAGCGGTGCCCCCTCGGGCGCCCCCACCGGAAACGCCACCGCCCGGCCGTCGGGCGCGCCCAGCGGAACCCCCTCCGGCATGCCGAGCGGCGGGCCCGGCGGCGGCCAGGGGGGTCAGAGCGGTCCCGGCGGCGGCATGGGCGGCTGCGGCGGTCCCGGCGGCGGCGCGGGCGGCGCGGCCCCGAGCGGCGCGCCCAGCGGTGCGCCGAGCGCGGCGGCGACGAAGAGCTGACATGGCGCAGGACGCCGTACGGCAGGGGCGGTACTCCCGGTGAGCGGGGGTGCCGCCCTCCTGTGTGGTGACTAATCCAGCCAGTGCCGGCGGCCGATGCTGATCAGTCTCATCTGACGCTCAGCCACCTGGCAGACGCGGTCCCGTTCCTCCGGGGTCGCCTCCAGGGCCTCCAGGAACAGGGAGGCCGTGATCAGCATCTGGTCGACGTAGAGGTTGGCCAGCATCAGCAGGTCGTCCTCGCTCCAGCCGCCGGACACCGGGTCCTTGGCCAGCTCGTCCTTCACCTCCTGCCCGAACCGGGCCAGTTGCTCCCGGATGGCCTCCCGGACCGGCTGGACTCCGCCATGTCGTTCGCGGGCGATAAACCGGACGTGGGCGGGGTACGCGTCCACATGGCCGGCGATCAACTCGATGGCGCGCTTGATGCGTTGGCCGTGGTCGTCGGCCGTGGACACCGTCGTCCGGATCATCGGGTGCAGGCTGCCCAACGCCTCCTCGACGAGGGCCGTACCGAGATCCGCGATGGAGCGGAAGTGCCGGTAGAAGGCGGTCGGCGCGACGCCGACGGCACGCGTGACCTCGCGCAGGCCCAGGCTGCTCAGGCTCTGCTCCTCCAGCAGCCCCAGGGCCGCGTCCAGGAGCGCCTGCCGGGTCTTCTGCTTCTGTGCCTGCCGGAGGCCGAGGGTGTGACTCATGTCATCCAGTTAACAACTGTTCTCTGTAATTGGAAAGCCGGACACGCGCTAGACTCTGGAGTCAGTGAACAAGTGTAACTACAACTGTTCACTCAAACGTAACGACCGCCGAATCGGAGGGGGATCCGTCCCATGCTGTTCCTCGTCGCCGCACTCATGCTCCTCGGCGTCGTCCTGGGCACCGTCGCCCACGCGCCGCTCACCTTCACCGCCGTCGCCGCCGTCGTGATCGCCGCCTGGCTGGGCATCTTCGCGCTCCGCGAGCGCCACGCCCGCCGCCGCACCTCGGCCCACTGACCCCCGCCCCGCCGTCCCCAGGAGCACTGATCACCATGCAGCTCACCGCGCAGGCCACCCACCAGGCCGGTGCCCGTGACGCCGACGGCATGGCCGTGGCGTCCTTCATCCTCGGCCTCGTCGGCCTTCTCGTCCTCAACGTCTTCCTCGGCCCGATCGCCATCGTCCTGGCCTCGGTGGCCCTGTGGCGCGGCACCGCCCGCCGCGGCCGTGCCTACCTGGGCCTCGGCCTCGGAGTGGCCGACCTGCTGGTCCTGGTGGCCCTCATGCAGCTGGACAACACGCCGTCCTGGAGCTTCTGAGCCCGTCGGCGGCGGCCGGTCCTGGCCTGAGGGTGCTCACCCGCGACCCGTAGAATCGGCGTCACCATGGCATACCTCGACCACGCCGCGACCACCCCGATGCTCCCCGAGGCGGTCGAGGCACTCACCGCGCACCTCGGCGCCACCGGCAACGCCTCTTCCCTCCACGCCTCCGGCCGCAGGGCCCGCCGCACGGTCGAGGAATCCCGCGAGACCCTCGCGGAGGCACTCGGCGCCCGGCCCAGCGAGATCGTCCTCACCTCCGGCGGCACGGAGGCCGACAACCTCGCCGTGAAGGGCCTGTACTGGTCCCGGCGCGACGCGGACCCCGCAAGGACGCGGGTCCTCGCCAGCCCCGTCGAGCACCACGCCGTCCTCGACGCCGTCCACTGGCTCGGCGAACACGAGGGCGCCACCGTCGAGTACCTCCCCGTCGACAAGCACGGCCGGGTCCACCCCGAGGCCCTGCGCGAGGCCATCGCCCGGAATCCCGACGACGTCGCCCTGGCCACGGTCATGTGGGCCAACAACGAGATCGGCACGGTCCTGCCGGTGCGCGAACTCGCCGAGGTCGCCGCCGGGTTCGGCGTCCCGCTGCACGCCGACGCGGTCCAGGCGTTCGGTCAGCTACCCGTCGACTTCGCCGCCTCCGGCCTCGCCGCGATGACGGTGTCGGGCCACAAGATCGGCGGCCCGTACGGCATCGGCGCGCTCGTGCTCGGCCGGGAGTGGACCCCCGTCCCCGTGCTGCACGGCGGCGGCCAGGAGCGCCACGTCCGCTCCGGCACCCTCGACGTCCCCGCCATCGCCTCCTTCGCGGTCGCCGGCCGCCTCGCCGCCGAACAGCGCGAGTGGTTCGAGGTCGAGATCGGCGCCCTGCGCGACTCCCTGGTCGAGGCGGTCCGTACGGCGGTCCCGGACGCGATCCTCGGCGGTGACCCGGCGCCAGGAGGGCGGCTCCCGGCCAACGCCCACTTCACCTTCCCCGGCTGCGAGGGCGACTCCCTGCTCCTGCTCCTGGACGCGCAGGGAATCGAGTGCTCAACCGGCTCCGCCTGCACCGCGGGCGTCGCCCAGCCCAGCCACGTCCTGCTGGCCACCGGCACCGACCCCGACCTGGCCCGCGGCACCCTGCGCTTCTCCCTCGGCCACACCTCCACCGAGGCGGACGTCGACGCGGTCGCGAAGGCCATCGGCCCGGCGGTGGAACGCGCCCGCGCGGCGGGGCTGATGTAAGGCCCCCGCGCGAGGCCGCCGCCGGCACTTCCACTGCCGGCGGCAGCCTGCTGATGTGGCCTGGTGGGACCGTCAGTTCCGGTCAGCTCTCCGTGACCATGAGGGAGGCCATCATTCCCTCGTCCTCGTGCTGCAGCAGATGGCAGTGGAGCATGTACATGTAGGTGTCGTCGGCGAAGTCCGTGAACTCCATGGCGATTTTGATCGTGCCGCCACCGACGACCTCGAACGTGTCGTACCAGCCGAGGTCGACCCCGGTCGGCTCCTCGCCGTTGATCGAGATCAACTGGTAGGGCACGTCGTGCAGATGGAACGAGTGCTCCAGCTGACTGGCGTTGGTGATCGTCCAGATCTCCTTCGCGCCCAGCGTGGTGCTGATCATCGTCATGCCCGACATGGTGAGCCCGGCCGTACCGTTGATCTTCATCGTCGCGCCCGTGTTGCTGAGCGTGATGGTGCGGGCCGTGAAGTCGGAGGTGTCGTACCGCTCGATGGTGTTGAGGGTGCTCGGCAGGTCGTCCGGGGTGTCGGTGCCGCCCGCCGTGACGGTGAGGAAGTCGTAGGTGCCGGAGCCGCCGCGGATCCAGCCGGTCGTGATGACCACCTGGAGCGTGACGTCCGCGGTGACGTCCATGACGAACTCGGCCCGTGCCCCCGCTACCAGCCGGATGGCGGTCACCTCGGCCGCCTCCGCCAGATAGCCCTGGTCGGTGGCGATCCGCGTCAGCGTGCCGCCGTCGCTGCGCTGGATGGTGATGATGTCGGAGGGCGAGGCGTTGAGCGCCCGGAAGCGGTTGCGGGTCTTGGTGGCGGCGAAGGCGAGAGTGGTGTCGTCGACGTTCTCGCCGTTCACCAGCACCGGGAAGCTGAGACCTGAGCCGAGATAGCCGCTCTGGTCGTACTTGATGTCACCGGCGCTGTCCACGGCCAGGCACTGGAAGATCAGCGGGATGTCGTCCACGCCGTAGTCGCCGGGCAGCGCGGCGGAGGTGTCGGAGTCGTCCTCGACGATGATCATCCCGGCCAGGCCGTGGGTGGCCTGCTTGGCCGTGGTGCCCAGGGCGTGCGGGTGGTACCAGAGCGTCTTGGCCTCGTCCAGGACCGTGAAGGTGGGAGACCAGGTCGTCCCGGCGGCGAAGGCGTTCTGCGGCCCGCCGTCCATCTTGGGCGGGACGTGGGCGCCGTGGAAGTGGACGGTGGTGTCCTCGGTGAGGCTGTTGGTGATGTCCAGCAGCACGGTGTCGCCCTTGGTCCACTTCAGTGTGGGGCCGAGGAACGACTGGTTGTAACCCGCGGTGCTGCTGGTGACGCCGCTGAGCACCTCGGCGGTCCCGGTCTGCGCCGCCAGGGTGAAGGTGGTGGTGCCGTCGGAAGTGGTGCCCTCCAGCAGTTCAGGGATGGTGAGGGTGCCGTCCGTCGCGGCGGCCGCCTTGCTGCGGGTGCCCTCGGTCAGCAGGGAGAACGCGGCGCCCGCCGCCCCCACCGCCCCGAGGCCCACCCCGGCCATCCCGCCCAGGAACTTCCGCCGGTGCAGACCCCTCTTGTGGCCTCTGCTCTCCTTGGAGTGCTCGGGCTTGGCCACCGGGCCGTCTGTGGTGTGTGTCATGGCCGGGGAGCCTCGACGTAAGGACTGTGTGAGGACTGGGGTGAAGCTAGGTGCGAGCCCGGGAGGCTGTGAGGGCGGGGCCCTGGTCAACTCCCTTGAAGAAAAGCCAAGTTGATGGTCCGCAGGTCATGATCGGGGTGCGGGACATGTCGGGCGCGCGGTCTCCGTCGAATGTTCATAACCAAGCGGAATGTTCGTAGCTAGGCGGTGGCGCTCGGCACCCTCCGCACCAGCCGCATGTAACGCTCCCAGTCCCAGTGTTCGCCCGGGTCGGTGTGGTCCGTCCCCGGCACCTCCGCATGGCCGATGATGTGCTCGCGGTCGACGGGGATGGCGTACCGCGCGCATATCCGGGCCGTGAGCCGCGCCGAGGCCGCGTACATCGCGTCCGTGAAGTCCTCGGGCCGGTCGACGAAGCCCTCGTGCTCGATGCCCACACTGCGTTCGTTGTAGGCGCGGTTGCCCGCGTGGTACGCCACGTCCAGCTCGCGGATCATCTGTGTGATGTGCCCGTCCCTGCGGACGACGTAGTGTGCGGCCGCCCCGTGGCCCGGGTCCTGGAACACCTTCACCGCACTGGCGAAACTGCCCTGGGTGACATGGACGATCACCATGTCTATGCCGTAGTCGTCGGGCCGGTCCGCGCGCCGCCAGTTCGCGTCGGAGGCCGCCACCCACTGCGCGCCGCCGAAGTCGACCGCGCCCTCGACCCGCGGCTTCTCCACTCCCGGCGCCCGCCACCACAGCCGCGCCAGCTCGTCGCGGGCCAGCACCGCCGTGCCCACGGCGGCCGCCGCCCCGCCGATGAGCAGGGCCCGCCGGCCGATGCGCCGGTCGGCGTCCCCGGAACCCTCTGTCGCCCCCATGTGGTCGTCAACGGATACCCGGCCGCCCCGGTTCCCGCGTCCCCGTACTCTTGAAGGGTTATGACTGACACCACGCAGCGCCCTCTTCGCGTTCTCGCCGCCATGTCCGGAGGAGTGGACTCCGCCGTCGCCGCCGCCCGTGCCGCCGAAGCCGGCCACGACGTGACCGGCGTCCACCTCGCGCTCTCCGCGAACCCTCAATCGTTCCGCACGGGCGCGCGTGGCTGTTGCACCATCGAGGACTCGCGCGACGCCCGCCGTGCCGCCGACGTCATCGGCATCCCGTTCTACGTCTGGGACCTCGCCGACCGCTTCCGCGAGGACGTCGTCGAGGACTTCGTCGCCGAGTACGAGGCCGGCCGCACCCCCAACCCCTGCCTGCGCTGCAACGAGAAGATCAAGTTCGCCGCGCTCCTCGACAAGGCGCTCGCGCTGGGCTTCGACGCGGTGTGCACGGGCCACTACGCGAAGGTCGTCACGCTGGCGGACGGCTCCCGCGAGCTGCACCGCGCCTCCGACATGGCGAAGGACCAGTCGTACGTCCTCGGCGTCCTGGACGAGAAGCAGCTGGCGCACGCCCTGTTCCCGCTCGGCGACACGGTCACCACCAAGGACGAGATCCGCGCCGAGGCCGAGTGCCGGGGCCTCGCGGTCGCCAGGAAGCCCGACTCGCACGACATCTGCTTCATCGCCGACGGCGACACCCAGGGCTTCCTCGCCTCACGTCTCGGCCGGGCGGAGGGCGACATCGTCGACGAGTCGGGCGCGAAG
The DNA here is from genome assembly GCF_049739545.1 of Streptomyces sp. SLBN-8D4. Taxonomy (NCBI): domain Bacteria; kingdom Bacillati; phylum Actinomycetota; class Actinomycetes; order Kitasatosporales; family Streptomycetaceae; genus Streptomyces; species Streptomyces sp. SLBN-8D4. Next base: position 3,090,533 of record NZ_JBMGQC010000001.1, on the reverse strand, counting down.
GTCGGCACCCACGAGGGCGCGTACGGCTTCACGATCGGCCAGCGCAAGGGGCTGCGCATCGGCACCCCGGCCGCCGACGGCAAGCCGCGCTATGTCCTCGACATCTCTCCGGTGAACAACACCGTGACGGTCGGCCCGGCCGCCGCGCTGGACGTGACCGCCCTCAGCGCGATCAAGCCCCGCTGGTGCGGTGCGGCCCCGGTCGGCCCCGGCACCTACACCGCCCAGCTCCGCGCCCACGGCGGCGAGACCGAGGTCACCGCGGAGCTGGTGGACGGCGCGTTGCAGGTGTCGTTCGCGGAGCCCGTCCGCGGGGTGGCCCCGGGCCAGGCGATCGTGCTGTACGACGACACGCGCGTGGTGGGCTCGGCAACGATCGCGTCCACGGTGCGGGTGGCGGCGGGCGTGGCCTGACCCGTCTTGCGACCATGCGCGCGCCTTCGCTGCGTGACGCCACCACGAGCGCGTACTGGGGACACGTAAGTCCCGCCACGCGCGTGCCCGATCGTCAGTCCGCGAAGAACTCCGTCAAAACCGGCGCCAGGGCGGTCGGGTCGACCATGTGGGTCTGGTCCTCCAGGACACGGTACGAGCCCTTCGGGGCCGCCTCCGCGACCGCCCTGGTGCCCTCACGCATCCACTCGGGGCTCGCGCCGCCCGCGACGGCCAGCACCGGGACCGTGATCGAGGCCAGCCGGTCCCGGGGGACCAGACCGCTGGCCATGACCGCGTTGTCGTAGGCGAGCGTCGGGGCGACCGCCTCCATGCCGGGCCACATGGGGGACTGGCGGGCGCCCTGGATCATCTCCTCGCCCATGCCGGTGAGCCGCAGGAACAGTTCCACCGCGTCCCCGCGCCGCCCCTCGGCGAGCGCCGCGTCGAGGCTTCGGGTGTACTCGGCGTTCGCCTCGGCGCCGCCGTCGAGGAAGTCCGCGAACGGTGTCTCGTACACGGCGACCCGCCGGACCGGCAGGCCGCTCGCCGCGGCCTCCAGGACCAGCGCACCGCCGGACGAGATGCCGCACAGGCTCGCCTCGCCGCCCGCCGTCTCGATGAGCGCGGCGAGGTCCTCGACCTCACGGGCCACCGCGTAGGGGGCCGTGTCGCCGCTCGCACCGCGGCCCCGGCGGTCGTACACGAGCACGTCGAACCGCTCGGCCAGAGGCACGGCCAGGGGCGCGACCGTACCGCCCGTGGACATCGCTCCGCTGACGAGGATGACCGCCGGGCCCTGCCCGGTGCGTTCGTACGCGATCGGAGTGCCGTCGCGCGAGAGGGTCTTCTTGTCCATGTCTGTGGAGACTGCCGTACGACGGCGAAGTCTTCGGTCAGGACACGTCGACCTCGTAGAAACAGAGGTGGTCCTTGATCTCGGCGACGGCGGGCTTCGGCTCGGGATAGGACCACACCAGGTCCGGCGCGTCCGGCAGCGACCAGTAGGACGCGGTGCCCTTGAACGGGCAGTAGGTGTGGGTGTCGGAAGGGGTCAGCAGGTCGAGTCGTACGTCCTCGGCGGGGAGGTAGTACCGCGGGGGACAGCCCGTCTCGCGCAGCACGAGGGCCCGTTCGCTCTCCGCCAGGACCTGGTCGCCGTGCGCCACGCGCACGTGCCGGTCGACTTGCTCGATGGTGATCGTGTGTCCTTCGGCCATACCGGAAGAGCACTCGCGGGCCCCTGGTTCTTCCCGCGTACGGTGACCTCATGCGAATCTGCGTCTTCCTCTCCGCCGCCGACCTCGACGACCGCTACACGCGCCCCGCGCGGGAGTTCGCGAAGCTGCTGGGCAAGGGCGGCCACACCCTGGTGTGGGGCGGCTCGGACGTGGGTCTGATGAAGGTCGTCGCGGACGGAGTGCAGGAGGCGGGCGGACGGCTCGTCGGGGTCTCCGTCCAGTTCCTGGCCGCCAAGGTGCGTCCGGGCGTCGACGAGATGGTGATCGCTGCCGATCTGGCCGAGCGCAAGAAGTTGCTCCTGGAGAAGGCCGACGCCGTGGTGATCATGGTGGGCGGTACCGGCACCCTCGACGAGGCGACCGAGATCCTGGAGCTGAAGAAGCACGGGCACACCGAGAAGCCGGTCGTGCTGCTGAACACGGCGGGCTTCTACGACGGGCTGAAGGAGCAGTTCCGGCGTATGGAGGACGAGGGCTTCCTGCCCCGTCCGCTCACCGACCTGGTGTTCTTCGCGGAGGAGCCGGTGGGGGCGCTGGCGTACCTGGAGGAGTCGCTCGGTACCCGCTGACGCCGTGATGCGAGCATGGCGGCATGGCGACACATGTGATCACCGGAGCGGGCTCCGGCATCGGCGCGGCGGTGGCCCGGCGGCTGCACGCGCGCGGGGACGAACTCGTGCTGCACGCGCGTGACGCGGGCCGCGCGAAGGAGCTGGCGGCCCAGTTCCCCGGGGCGCGGACCCTCGTCGGGGACCTGGCCGACCCCGACAAGCTGAGCTGGGCCTTCTCGCACCAGACGCTGCCGGACCAAGTGGACTCCCTGCTGCACATCGCCGGCGTGGTCGACCTCGGCCCGGTCGGCGACCTGACCCCGAAGGCCTGGCGCCACCAGCTGAACGTCAACCTGATCGCTCCGGCCGAGCTGACCCGCCACTTCCTGCCGCAACTGCGGGCGGCCCGGGGCCAGGTGGTGTTCGTGAACTCGGGCGCGGGCCTGAACGCGCACGCCGACTGGTCCGCGTACGCCGCCTCCAAGCACGGCCTCAAGGCCCTGGCGGACTCCCTGCGCCACGAGGAGCACGCGAACGGCGTCCGGGTCACCTCGGTCTACCCCGGCCGCACGGCGAGCCCCATGCAGGCCAAGGTCCATCAGCAGGAGGGCAAGGAGTACGACCCCTCGCGGTGGATCGATCCCGAGTCGGTCGCGACGGCGATCCTGACGGCGATCGACCTCCCGCGCGACGCGGAGATCAACGACCTGACGGTCAGGCCCGGCCACTGACGGCTGGGGCGGGGGAGATCCACGCGGGAACGGGGGCGAGATCCACGCGGGAACCGGGGGCGAGATCCACGCGAGAGCCACGCCGGTCACCTACGTAGGCTTCGTACGTGACCGCAGACTTCAGCTTCGCCCCCGCCACCGGCATCGGCTCCCTCCCCGGCGGCGACGCCCGAGAGGCCGCCAGGACCGCCACCGGCTCCTTCGAGGACTTCCCGTTCCTGCCCGAGCTGCCCGCCCGCGGGCCCGGCGCCGACATGATCGGCCGTACCGCAGGAATGCTCGTCGAGCTGTACGCGCGCGTGGAGCCCAGTGGATGGCGGATCGGGGACCGGCCGGGCCGGGACACCAAGCGGGCGCGGTCCTGGCTGGGGGAGGACCTCGACGCGCTGGAGGAGTTCACCCAGGGGTACGAGGGGCAGGTGAAGGTGCAGGCCGTCGGGCCCTGGACGCTCGCCGCCGCGCTGGAGCTGAGGAACGGTGAGGTCGCCCTCTCCGACCCCGGCGCCTGCCGGGACCTCGCCGCCTCGCTCGCGGAGGGGCTGCGGCTGCATCTGGAGGACGTCCGGAACCGGGTTCCCGGCGCGCGGATCGTGCTCCAGCTCGACGAGCCCTCCCTCATCGCCGTGCTGCGCGGGCATGTGAGGTCCGCCAGCGGCTACCGGACCCACCGGGCCGTGGACCGGCAGCTCGTCGAGGCCGGCCTGCGCGATGTCGTCGGGGTTCACGCGGACGGCCCCGTCGTGGTCCACTCGTGCGCACCGGACGTCCCCTTCGCCCTGCTGCGGAGGGCGGGTGCGGCGGCGGTCTCCTTCGACTTCTCGCTCCTCACCGAGCGTGACGACGACGCGATCGGCGAGGCGGTGGAAGGGGGCACGAGGCTCTTCGCCGGTGTCGTGCCGGGCACGGACACCGCATTGTCAGACCCTGCCGGTAGCGTCATGGGTGTCAGGACGCTGTGGCGCAGGCTGGGGCTGCATCCGGGACTTCTCGCGGAGGCGGTCACGGTCACCCCGTCGTGCGGACTCGCGGGGGCCTCCCCCGAGTACGCGCGCAAGGCTCTCGCCCACTGCGCCCAGGCGGCGAGATCCCTCGCGGACAACCCAGAGTAACGGGAGGACAACACGGTGGCCGGCGACAAGCAAGCGGAGACGACGGTGCCCTCGGAGGCACGGGAGAAGCACGCGCAGCTCGCTGAGCAGATCGAGGAGCACCGCTTCCGGTACTACGTGAACGACGCGCCGGTCATCAGCGACGCCGACTTCGACAAGCTTCTGCGCTCCCTCGAATCCCTTGAGGAGGAGTACCCCGAGCTGCGCACCCCCGACTCACCGACCCAGAAGGTCGCGGGGGCGTACGAGACCGAGTTCACCTCCGTCCAGCACCGCTCCCGCATGCTCTCCCTGGACAACGCCTTCAGCGACGAGGAGCTGGCGGCCTGGGCGGAGCGGGTGGCCAAGGACGTCGGCACCACCGACTACCACCTGCTGTGCGAGCTCAAGGTCGACGGCCTCGCCGTCAACCTCACCTACGAGCACGGCCGCCTCACCCGCCGCGGCCACCCGCGGCGACGGCCGCACCGGCGAGGACATCACGCCCAACGTCCGCACGATCGCCGAGATCCCGGACCGTCTCACCGGCGACAAGGTCCCCGACCTCGTGGAGATCCGCGGCGAGGTCTACTTCCCGATGGAGAAGTTCGAGGAGCTCAACGCCCGTCTGGTCGAGGCCGGCGACAAGCCCTTCGCCAACCCGCGCAACGCGGCGGCCGGTTCGCTGCGCCAGAAGGACCCGCGCGTCACCGCCACCCGTCCGCTCCACATGGTCGTGCACGGCATCGGCGTCCTGGAGGGCTTCGAGGGCATGACCCGCCTCTCCCAGGGCTACGACCTCCTCAAGTCCTGGGGCCTGCCCACCGCCAAGCACAACAAGGTGGTCGACGGCCTTGACGGCGTCCGGGAGTTCATCGCGTACTTCGGCGAGAACCGCCACTCCGTGGAGCACGAGATCGACGGGGCCGTCGTCAAGCTCGACGAGATCCCCCTCCAGGGCCGCCTCGGCTCCACCTCCCGCGCCCCGCGCTGGGCGATCGCGTACAAGTACGCGCCCGAGGAGGTCAACACCAAGCTCATCAACATCCGCGTGGGCGTGGGCCGTACGGGCCGGGTCACGCCGTACGCCCAGGTCGAGCCGGTGACGGTGGCCGGCTCCGAGGTCGAGTTCGCCACCCTGCACAACCAGGACGTCGTCAAGCTGAAGGGCGTCCTCATCGGCGACACCGTGGTGCTGCGCAAGGCCGGTGACGTCATCCCGGAGATCCTCGGCCCGGTCGTCGACCTGCGTGACGGCAGCGAGCGCGAGTTCGTGATGCCGAGCGAGTGCCCGGAGTGCGGTACGGCCCTGCGGCCCATGAAGGAGGGCGACGTCGACCTGCGCTGCCCCAACGCCCGCACCTGCCCCGCCCAGCTGCGCGAGCGCCTGTTCTATCTCGCGGGCCGCAAGTCGCTGGACATCGAGCACTTCGGATACGTGGCAGCCGCGGCCCTCACCAAGCCGCTGGAACCGAAGGACCCGCCGCTGACCGACGAGGGCGACCTCTTCGACCTCACCATCGAGCAGCTGCTGCCCATCAAGGCGTACGTCCTCGACCAGGACAGCGGTCTGCCCAAGCGGGACCCGAAGACCGGCGAGGAGAAGGTCGCCACGGTCTTCGCCAACCAGCAGGGCGAGCCCAAGAAGAACGCCCTCGCCATGCTGGAGAACATCGCCGCCGCCAAGGAGCGCCCGCTCGCCCGCGTCCTGACCGGCCTGTCCATCCGCCACGTGGGCCCGGTCGCCGCCGAGGCGCTGGCGCGCAACTTCCGCTCGATCGACCGCATCGAGCAGGCGAGCGAGGAGGAGCTGGCGAACACCGACGGTGTCGGCTCCATCATCGCGAAGTCCCTGAAGGAGTGGTTCGCGGAGGACTGGCACCAGGAGATCCTGCGCAAGTGGAAGGCCGCGGGCGTCCGCATGGAAGAGGAGGGCTCGGGGGAGGACGAGGGCCCGCGTCCCCTCGAAGGGCTCACCGTCGTCGTCACCGGCACCCTGGAGCGCTTCACCCGGGACGGGGCCAAAGAGGCGCTGCAGTCCAGGGGGGCGAAAGTGACCGGTTCGGTTTCGAAGAAGACGTCTTTCGTCGTCGTGGGTGACAATCCTGGGTCGAAATATGACAAGGCGATGCAACTCAAGGTGCCTGTTCTGAACGAGGACGGCTTCGACGTCCTGCTGGGCCAGGGCCCCGAAGCGGCCGCCGATGTGGCGCTTCCCACGGAGGAGTAGCGAGGAGCGGCGGTTGAAGGCCACCCGATCGGCGCATACCAGATGCATACGGGTGGCCGGGGCGCATTCGGGCAACCGTCGACGACCGCTGCCCGTGGAAGCCTTCTGCGGCCTACTGTTGAGATGTGCGCCTGCCGTGCCCAGCTGCGGTCGGGGCATCCCCCTGCTCCTCATGAGCCGGGGGAAGGGTTTTCCAACGCGGCGCCGTCGAGGGTTTTGTCGGGCGAACGAGCCGCGTGGCGTGGGCACCGCCGGCTGTGAGAGGGACGGGAATGGAACCGACCGAGAGCGCCGCCCCGGACTCACGGCTGCGCCGGCTCACCGGCGCCCTGCGGGCGAACCGGTGGGCCGGGCGGCCTTCGGAGCATCCGGGCGCGGAGGGTCGCGCCGCCGGACCGTACGCGGCCGGACAGTACAGCGCGGCCGGCGGCCCCGGCGCCGCACAGCTCACCGCCGAGCGCGCCCCCGGTGTGCCGGACCACGAGACCGAGCGGCACCTGTCCTGGCCCGCACTGCCCACGACGGTCGTCGCGGCGTCCGGATTCGTGCTGGGTGCGGGCTTCTACCGGGCCTTCACCGGCGGCCACGCGCTCTTCCCGTCCGGCACCGTCGGCTGGTCGCTGGCCGTGCTGACCGGTGTCATCGTCGGCCATCTGGTCGCCCTCGGCCGGGCCCGCTGGTGGGGCGGCACCGGCTCGGGCGCCGCCCTGACCCTCGCCGTCCTGCTGCTGTACGGCTGGGTGTCCGCCGGCATGGTCAGCCTCACCGTCGTACTGCTGGTCGGCATAGCCAGGCGCCATCGCTGGCGGCAGGGCATCCTGCACGGCGCGGTGGACATCCTCGGCATAGCCGCCGGTGCCCTGGTCATCGCCGCGTTCGGCCAGTCGCCGTCCGTCGAGACCCCCTGGAACCCCGACACCTGGACCTTCTACACCGGTCCCGAGGTGGTCCTGGTCGCCGTGGCCTATCTCGCGGTCACCCGGGCCCTGGGCTGGTATCTGCATTCCTCCGGCCACGCCGGTCTGCCCACCGTGGCCCGCACCGCCCTGGTCAGACAGGGCCTGGTCGCGGTCGCCCTGCTCGGCATCGCCCCGCTGGTCTGTGTGGTCGCCACCGCCAAGCCGGTGCTGCTCCCGCTGTTCTCGATCCCCCTCATCGCCCTCGACTCCACCCTGTGGATGGCCCGGGCCCGCGCCGAGGAGCAACTGCGTGACCCGCTGACCGGACTGCCCAACCGGCAGTGGCTCCTGGAGCGCATCTGGAGCGCCCTGGACGACGCCGAGCGCATCGATGCCCGGGCCGCCCTCATGCTCATCGACCTCGACCGTTTCCGCTCGGTCAACGACACCCTGGGCCACCTCGCCGGTGACCGGCTGCTCCTCCAGATCGCCGACCGGCTGCGGCTCGCGCTGCCGCGCGGGGCGGAGGCGGCGCGGCTCGGCGGCGACGAGTTCGCCGTCTTACTGCCGATAGCCGACTCCACGACGTCCGCGACCCGGGTCGCCCGCAACCTGGTCGCGGCCCTCAGCTCCCCGCTCGACCTCGACGGGCTCACCCTCGTCCTGGAGGCCAGTGCCGGGGTCGCCGTCTTCCCCGACCACGCCGTGGACGCCGAGGGGCTGCTGCGGCGGGCGGACGTGGCGATGTACCAGGCCAAGCGGGACCGTACGGGCGTAGAGGTCTACGAGTCCAAGCGGGACTCCAACACCCCCGACCGGCTCGGCCTCCTGGGCGATCTGCGCCGGGCCCTGGACGCGCACGAGGTGCAGCTGCACTACCAGCCCAAGGTGCGCTTCGACGGACAGGTCGCCGGCCTGGAGGCACTGGTGCGCTGGGTGCACCCGGAGCGCGGGAAGGTGCCGCCGGACGAGTTCATCGCGATCGCCGAGTCGTCCGGGCTGATGCCCCACCTCACCGAGTACGTCCTCGACACGGCCCTCGCCCAGGTCGCCGAGTGGCGGGCACAGGGGCTGTACGTCCCGGTGGCGGTCAACGTCTCCCCGCGTGATGTGCACACCCCGGGCTTCGCCGGCTCGGTGGCCGCGCGCCTCGCCCGGCACGGCGTCCCCGCGGGCGCCCTCCAGCTGGAGATCACCGAACACGTCCTCCTGGAGGACCCCTCCCGGGCCGCGGACACCCTCGCCGCTCTGACCGGGCACGGCGTGAAGATGTCCCTGGACGACTTCGGCACCGGCTACTCCTCCCTGGTCCACCTCCGCCGCCTCCCCGTCAGCGAACTGAAGATCGACCGCTCCTTCGTGGCCAAGCTGGTCGTCGACACCGAGGACGCGGAGATCGTCCGCTGCACGGTGGACCTGGCCCACTCCCTGGGCCTCCTGGTCGTAGCGGAAGGCGTGGAGGACGACGAGACCTGGGAGCGGCTGCGCGACATGGGCTGCGACGCCGTACAGGGCTGGCTGGTGGCGGCGGCGATGCCGCCGGAGGAGACCACGGCGTGGCTGCTGGCGCGAGGATCCCGGGGCTGGCAGCGACCGAGGGCGGCGCTTCCGGCGGCGGAGTGACCTGTCCAGGCATCCTTTGGTGCGGTATGGGGGCTGCCCGTTGCGGTCGGCCACGGGAAACCGTTTAACGGCCATCCGGCCGGGACCCATAGGATTGGCCCCAAACCACACACACTCACCCCAGAGGATCGCTGCATGCCTGGCATCACGCGCGAGGAGGTCGCCCACCTCGCCCGGCTGGCGCGTCTGGAGCTGAAGCCCGAAGAGCTCGAGCACTTCGCGGGACAGCTGGACGACATCATCGGCGCGGTCGCACGCGTCAGTGAGGTCGCCGACCAAGACGTACCGCCGACCTCGCACCCGCTCCCGCTGACGAACGTCATGCGGGCGGACGAGGTCCGTCCGTCGCTCACCCCCGAGCAGGCGCTCTCCGGCGCCCCGGCCCAGGAGCAGCAGCGTTTCAAGGTGCCGCAGATCCTGGGGGAGGACTAACCGCCATGACGGACAACGTCACCATCATCAAGCTCACCGCCGCCGAGACCGCCGCGAAGATCGCTTCCGGTGAGCTCACGGCCGTGCAGGTCACCGAGGCCCACCTGGCCCGGATCGAGGCCGTCGACGAGAAGGTGCACGCCTTCCTGCACGTCGACCGCGAGGGCGCGCTCGCGCAGGCCCGCGCCGTCGACGAGAAGCGGGAGCGGGGCGAGAAGCTCGGCCCGCTCGCTGGCGTCCCGCTCGCGCTGAAGGACATCTTCACCACCGAGGGCATCCCGACGACCGTCGGCTCGAAGATCCTCGAGGGCTGGATCCCGCCGTACGACGCGACCCTCACCAAGCGGCTGAAGGCCGCCGACGTGGTCATCCTCGGCAAGACCAACATGGACGAGTTCGCCATGGGGTCCTCCACCGAGAACAGCGCCTACGGCCCGACCGGCAACCCCTGGGACCTCACCCGGATCCCCGGCGGCTCCGGCGGCGGTTCCTCCGCCGCGCTGGCCGCGCACATGGCACCCCTGGCCATCGGCACCGACACCGGCGGCTCCATCCGCCAGCCGGCCGCCGTCACCGGCACGGTCGGCGTCAAGCCGACGTACGGGGCGGTCTCCCGCTACGGCATGGTGGCCTTCTCCAGCTCCCTCGACCAGGGCGGCCCCTGCGCCCGTACGGTCCTGGACGCGGCGCTGCTGCACGAGGTCATCGCCGGGCACGACCCGCTGGACTCCACGTCGATCGACGCGCCCGTCCCGCCGGTCGTCGAGGCCGCCCGCAACGGCAGCGTCGCCGGTCTGCGCGTCGGTGTCGTCAAGCAGTTCCGCGGCGAGGGCTACCAGGCCGGTGTCATCCAGCGCTTCGACGAGTCGGTCGCCCTCCTCAAGGAGCTGGGCGCCGAGATCGTCGAGCTGGACTGCCCGTCCTTCGACCTGGCGCTCTCCGCGTACTACCTGATCGCGCCCTCCGAGTGCTCCTCCAACCTCGCCCGCTTCGACGGCCTGCGCTACGGCCGGCGGATCGGCGACGACGGCACGCACTCCGCCGAGGAGGTCACCTCGCTGACCCGCGCCGAGGGCTTCGGCCCCGAGGTCAAGCGCCGGATCATGCTCGGCACGTACGCCCTGTCGAGCGGCTACTACGACGCCTACTACGGGTCCGCGCAGAAGGTCCGCACGCTCATCACGCGCGACTTCGAGAAGGCCTTCGAGCAGGTCGACGTGATCGTCTCCCCGACGACCCCGACCACCGCCTTCCCGATCGGCGAGCGCGCCGACGACCCGATGGCCATGTACCTGGCCGACCTGTGCACCATCCCGACCAACCTCGCGGGCAACGCGGCCATGTCGCTGCCGTGCGGCCTCGCCCCGGAGGACAACCTCCCGGTCGGTCTGCAGATCATCGCCCCGGCCCTGAAGGACGACCGGCTCTACAAGGTCGGCGCCGCCGTCGAGGCCGCCTTCGTGGAAAGGTGGGGGCACCCGCTCCTGGAGGAGGCACCGTCGCTGTGAGCAAGCTGACCAAGGCGAAGGACTTCAAGAAGTCCAAGTCCGGCACGTACCTGTCCATCGCCACCACGGCGTTCGGCGCCATCGGCGTCGCCAAGCGGCTCAAGAAGGCGCGCGCCGAGAGCGACACGCTGGTCCTGATCGACGCCACCGTGTCCGCCGTCGCCGTCGTCACCGGCCTCGCCATCCTGTACCGCGAGCTGAAGCGGCTGGGCGACGACGACGTCCTGCTGGGCTGAGAGGGAAGTTACACCGTGACCACCACGACCGACCTGGTGTCGTACGAGGACGCACTCGCGTCGTACGACCCCGTCATGGGCCTTGAGGTCCATGTCGAACTCGGCACCAAGACCAAGATGTTCTGCGGCTGTTCGACCGAGCTCGGTCAGGACGCCAACACGCAGACCTGCCCCACCTGCCTCGGCCTGCCCGGCGCGCTCCCGGTTGTCAACGCGATCGGCGTCGAGTCGGCCATCAAGATCGGTCTCGCGCTGAACTGCGAGATCGCCGAGTGGTGCCGCTTCGCCCGGAAGAACTACTTCTATCCGGACATGCCGAAGAACTTCCAGACCTCCCAGTACGACGAGCCGATCGCTTTCAACGGCTACCTCGACGTCCAGCTGGAGGACGGCGAGACCTTCCGTGTGGAGATCGAGCGCGCCCACATGGAGGAGGACACCGGCAAGTCGACCCACGTGGGCGGCGCGACGGGCCGTATCCACGGCGCCTCGCACTCGCTCCTGGACTACAACCGCGCCGGCATCCCGCTCATCGAGATCGTCACCAAGCCGATCGAGGGCGCGGGGGAGCGTGCTCCCGAGGTCGCGCGGGCGTACGTCCGTGAGCTGCGCGAGGTCATCAGGGCGCTCGGCGTCTCGGAAGCCCGCATGGAGATGGGGCAGATGCGCTGCGACGTGAACCTGTCGCTGCGCCCGCACGGCCGCGAGAAGTTCGGCACGCGTTCCGAGACGAAGAACGTCAACTCGCTCAGGTCCGTGGAGCGCGCGGCCCGCTTCGAGATCCAGCGGCACGCGGCCGTACTGAACTCCGGCGGGACGATCGTCCAGGAGACCCGGCACTTCCACGAGGACACGGGGTCCACGACCTCGGGCCGCGTGAAGGAGGAGGCCGAGGACTACCGGTACTTCCCCGAGCCGGACCTCGTTCCGGTGGCCCCCTCGCGCGAGTGGGTCGAGGAGATCCGGGCCGCTCTGCCCGAGCTGCCGCTGGTGCGCCGCAACCGGCTCGTCGCGGAGTGGGGCATCACGGCCCTGGACATGCAGGCGATCCTCAACGCCGGCGCCCTGGACCTGATCGTCGCCACGATCGACGCGGGTGCCGACGCGGCCTCCGCCCGCAAGTGGTGGATGGGCGAACTCGCCCGCAGCGCCAACGAGTCCGGCAAGGCGCTCGACGAGCTGGCCATCACCCCGGAGCAGGTCGCCCGGGTCACCGAACTGGTCTCCAAGGGTGACCTGAACGACAAGCTGGCCCGCCAGGTCATCGAAGGCGTCCTCGCGGGCGAAGGAACCCCGGACGAGGTCGTCGACAAGCGCGGCCTGAAGGTCGTGTCGGACGACTCGGCGCTGGGCACGGCCGTCGACGAGGCCATCGCCGGCAACCCGGGCATCGCCGACAAGATCCGCTCCGGCAAGGTCGCCGCGGCCGGCGCCCTGGTCGGCGCGGTCATGAAGGCGACCCGTGGTCAGGCCGACGCGGCCCGCGTCAAGGAACTGATCCTGGAGAAGCTGGGCGTCGGCGAAGGCTGAGCCGACGCGCGCGGTACGGCCCCGGAGGACATGTCCTCCGGGGCCGTACGGCTACTTACGGCGTGCTACGAGCCGTACGAATCCGAGCGTCCGGCCTTCGTCGGCGTGCATCAGATCCACCGAGTCGCGGGCCATGTCGGCCATCCACGCGTACGGGCTCTCCGCGGCGCAGACCTCGCTCCACAGCAGCCAGTCCTTCCAGCCGTCGGGCTGCCACTCGGCGGTCTCGACCTCGACGGCCCCGGTGCGCGTCCACTGGCGCCGCCACCAGTCGGCGGAGTGGAACGCCCAGAACCCGGGGTCCCAGAAGGGCTTGAGGTGCTCCGGGGGTTCGTCCCCCGTGAGTTCCTCCCGTACCGCGGGCATGACGATCCCGATCTTCCCGCCCGGCTTCAACAGCCGGGTCAGCGTGGGCAGATAGAGGTCGTTCGTGCCGAAGTACTGGTACGCGTCGATGCTCACGATCGCGTCGAAGCTCGCCTCGGCGAACGGCAGGTCGTGCGCCTCGGCGTGCACGGGCAGCACCCGGTCGGCGAAACCGGCCTCGGCGATGCGCTTCGCGTTCTCGTCGGGCTTGACCCACAGGTCGGCCGCGGTGACCTGGACGTCGTACTCCCTGGCCAGGAAGACCGAGGTCATCGCCCGGCCGCAGCCCAGGTCGAGCACCCGGGCGCAGGGGCGCAGGGTGTCCAGGCCCAGGGCGGGGGCGAGCCACTCCAGCAGCCACAGCGCGTTCGGGCCCATCTGGTTCTCGACGACCCAGCGGGCGTCGTAGCTGTTGCTGCGGGGGTAGCGGGCCTGGGTCAGCCGCCGGGTGAGGTCCTCATTCGAGGTCTGCGAGGTCCTCGGGGTGATGTCGTCTGGCATCGGTGAACGGGCTCCTTGAGTCCTGAGAGACGGAAAGGGATACGGCGGAGCTCGGTCGGACGCTCAAACAATGCACCTGCTTCGGTCGGGGGCCTGAAGAGGCCCGGCGGTCTCAGCGGAACACGCTACGCTCGCCCGCCATGAACGGTCCTGCGAATTCCGAGCCATCCGACATACAGGAGGAGTACGACGGCCAGCTGCTGGACGCCCGGCGGGCCCGCTGGACGGCCTCCGGCACCGGCGCCCTGCTGGCCCTCGCCGGTCTGGCCGCGGCCGCGCTCCGGGCGGCCGGCTCCGGCCCCGCGCTCGTGCCGACGGCCTACGCCTGCGGCGCCGCCGTGTGCGCGCTGGCGGCGGTCCTGGGCTCTCGGGGCCGCACCCGCAGAGCGCTGTGGCTGCTGATCATCGGTGTGATGGTGATGGCGTTGGGTGACCAGTTCGACTGAGGTTCGGCGGACGTGACAGAGTGACCGTTACTGTCCTGTGATCTGGCTCCCACTCCTGTGAATAAGCGCACGATCGCGGTAAACGATCACTTTTGCCTGCAAGAGTGGTCCACACATTGCTCATGCGTTCTTTGCGGGCCGTTCACCACATGAACGACTGTTCCCGGTCAAAGATCCACAATTCACCATCCCTGGGAGCACGTTCGTGGCAGCCCTCGCACGCTGGTGTGTCCGACGACGCCTGGTCGTCGTTCTCCTGTGGCTCCTCGCTCTCGGCGGAGTGAGCGCGGGCGCCGCCGTCGCCGGGTCCGCCTACTCGAACGACTACGAGGTCCCCGGCACCGAGTCGGGCCGTGCCACCCAGCTGCTCCAGGACGGCTTCCCGCGACTCGGCGGCGACAGCGACACCGTCGTCTGGCACGTCACCTCGGGCTCGGTCCGGGACGCCGACGTCGAGCAGACGATGACCGCGACCTTGGGCAAGATCGCGGACCTGCCCGGCGTGGCCGCGGTGGTCGGCCCGTACGACGACCCGGGCGCCGGCCGGGTCAGCGCCGACGGGCACACCGCGTACGCCACCGTCACCTTCGACGACTCCGCCGAGGACATCGACAAGTCCGAGGCGAAGGCCGTGGTGGACACCGCCAAGGACGCCGAGGCGGACGGGCTCCAGGTGGAGCTGGGCGGCAGCGCCGTCGCCCTCACCGAGTCCTCGGGCGGCCATGCCGCCGAGATCGTCGGCGTACTCGTCGCCGCCCTCGTGCTGTTCCTGGCCTTCGGCTCGCTCGCCGCCTCCCTGCTGCCCATCGCCACCGCGCTGGTGAGCGTCGGCACCGCGTACGCCGGGATCGTGCTGCTCGGGCACGCCATGACCGTCGCCGACTTCGCGCCCATGCTCGGCATGCTGATCGGGCTCGGCGTCGGCATCGACTACGCGCTCTTCATCGTCACCAGACACCGGCGCGGCCTGAAACGCGGGCTGAGTGTCGCCGAGTCCGTCGAGAACGCCGTCACCACCACCGGGCGCGCCGTCGTCTTCGCGGGTGCCACGGTTTGCATCGCCCTGCTGGGGATGCTGATCCTCCGGCTGAGCTTCCTCAACGGCGTCGCGATCGCCGCCTCCCTGACCGTCGTCCTCACCGTCGCCGCGTCGGTGACCCTGCTGCCCGCCCTGCTCTCCCTCATCGGCATGCGCGCCCTGAGCCGGCGCGAGCGGCGCCGGCTCACCGAGCACGGACCCCAGCCCGAACTGCCCACCGGGTTCGCCCACCGCTGGTCCGCGTTCGTCGAACGGCACCCCAAGCTGCTCGGCGCGATCGCCCTGCTGGTCATCACCGTCCTCGCCCTGCCCACCCTGGGCCTGCGCCTCGGCACCTCCGACCAGGGCAACGACCCGCGGTCCTCGACCACCCGCCAGGCCTACGACCTGCTCGCGGAGGGCTTCGGCCCCGGCGTCAACGGCCCGCTGACGCTGGTGACCCCGGTCGACGGCGCCGAGGACAAGCTCCTCCTCGACAACCTCGACGCCACCCTGCGCACCACCGAGGGCATCGCGTCCACCACCCCGGTCACCTACGACGCCGGCGGCGACCTCGCCTACTTCACGATCGTCCCCGAGTCCGCCCCGCAGTCCCAGCAGACCAGCGACCTCGTGCACCGGCTGCGCACCGAGGTGCTGCCGCGCGCCGAGACCGGGACCACGCTCGACATCCACGTCGGCGGGATGACCGCCTCCTACGACGACTTCGCGGACGTCATCGTCGGCAAACTGCCCCTGTTCGTCGGCGTCGTCATCGGCCTGGGCTGTCTGCTGCTCCTGCTCGCCTTCCGCTCCGTCGGCATCCCGCTGAAGGCCGCCGCGATGAACGTCGCCGCCGTAGCCGCCGCCTTCGGAGTGGTCGTGGCGATCTTCCAGTGGGGCTGGGGGAGCGAACTGCTGGGGCTGGGCCGCGCCGGGCCCATCGAACCCTTCCTGCCCGTGATCATGGTCTCGGTCCTCTTCGGGCTCTCCATGGACTACCAGGTGTTCCTGGTCAGCCGGATGTACGAGGAGTGGCTGGAGACCGGTGACAACCGGCGGGCCGTGCGTGTCGGCCTCGCCGAGACCAGCCGGGTGATCAACTCCGCGGCGGTCATCATGATCTCCGTCTTCCTCGCCTTCGTCCTCAGCGGTGACCGTGTGATCGCCATGTTCGGCATCGCGCTCGCCGCCGCCGTGGCCCTCGACGCCTTCGTCCTGCGCACCTTGCTGGTGCCCGCCCTCATGCACCTGCTCGGCGGCGCCAACTGGTGGCTGCCGGGCTGGTTGGACCGCCGGATGCCCCGCATCAGCATCGAACCGCCCGAGTGCCGTGCCGCGCATGAAAGGCTGGACGAGGTCGTGGAGGCGCTGGAGAGGGAGCGGGACGGGGATGTACGCGATATCGCTGGGTGACGACGGGGCGGAACTGCGGCCCCTTGAGCCGTGGCACGCGGAGGAGTTCCTGGCCAACCTGGAGCGGGGCCGCGAGTTCATCGGGCAGTTCATCCCCTTCGGCTCCCAGGCCGTCGACGTGGCCTCCGCGCGCGAGACGCTCCAGCGGTACGCCCGGATGCGCGCCGACGACACCGGCGGCTACCACGGCATCTGGCTGGACGGAAAGCTCGTCGGCGGAGTCCTGACCCTGAACCTCGACGCCGAGCAGGGCAACGGCGAGGTCGGCTGCTGGCTGGAGCCCGCCGCGACCGGCCGCGGACTGATCACCCGGGCCATGCGGATGCTGATCGACTGGCTGGTCGAGGAACGCGGAATCCACCGGATCGAATGGGTCGCCGCCTCCGGAAACACCGCCAGCATCAACGTCGCCCGGCGCCTGGGAATGACCCGCGACGGAGTCCGCCGTCAGGCGCACCCCTATCGTGGCGTACGGCACGACCTCGAGGTGTGGTCGATTCTCGCCCCCGAGTGGCGTGAGGCACGTGCGCGTGCAGCCCGGAACGATCATTAAGAACCCTCTCAGACAGGATCCGTACGGTGCCCGACATGGGAACGAAGACAGCTGACGAAACCGGCGCCGAGACGGGCGCCGAGGCCACGACCGACGAGCAGAAGGTGAGCGTCGCCAAGACCGACGAGGTGACGGAGGCCGAGGACACCACCGCGGACGAGAACGCCGCCGACGAGATCGCCGCCGACATAGACGACGAGGACGACCTGGCCGGGAACGCCCCGGAGGAGGGCCCCACCGGCGTGGGCCAGGGCGCGGGCGCCGTCGTCTCCGCCGCGCTCGGTCTGGTCTCGCTCACCGGCAGCTGGATCGGCACCGTGGCCGCCGCCCGCGAGACCCTCGTCGGCCAGCTGCAGACCTCGTCCACCGCGAGCGTCGCCAAGCAGGTCAAGGAGGTCTACGGCGACGCCTGGCAGACCACCGCGATGTGGGGCGGCCTCTTCGCGCTGCTCGCCCTGGTCGTCGGCGTCGGCGTGCTGGCCCGGCCCGCCTTCGGCGCCCCCGGCAAGCCGCAGGCCGTGTGGATCAAGTCCGTCGCCTGGGGCGGTGTCGCACTCGGGGTCGTCGGCCTGCTCCTGGCCGTACTCAAGTACACCGGCTTCCTGCTGGACCTGCCCTCCACGAGCTGAACAACCGCAGGTCACGAGGGGTCTTAGGGCATCCATAGGTACCTTATGGAGCTCCTGAGGCCCCTCCCTCGCGTCTAAGGCCCCCGGCGCCCCCGAAGATGCGGAACTCTCCCGATGTGGCGGACCCCCCTCGGAGACGAAGGTAGAGGCATCGCAGAAAGCGAAGCCCGAAACCGACTCCGCAGAGGACCACGCCATGTATGCCGAGTACGAACTCTCCCGGTACCGCTCCGCCGAACTCATCCGCCAGGCCGAGCACGAGCGGCTCGTCCGCGAGACCCTGCGCGGCCGCCGCGCCGCCCGTCGTGAAGCCGCCGAACGCAGTGCGGAGACCGATTCGCATACGGGCCGCCCCCGGCGGCACCGGTTCCTCCGCACGGCGTGAGCGCCGGGGGGAGGGAGGACGGCCGTACGGCTCTGCCCGTCCCCGCGGTCACCACCGCGGCCGTCCTCCCGGCAACCGGGGCCGGCCGGGAAACCGGGCCCGCCCCGAAAACAAGTGACGTGCCGTCGGACCCGCGTGCCATGCTCGGGCCTGTGGAGACCAGGTCCGTCAGTCCCGTGTTCGTCGGCCGCACCGAAGAGCTGAACAGCCTGAACGAAGCGCTCGCCCGCGCCGCCGCGGGGGGTACCTCCCAGGCTTTCGGCACTGGGGGAGAGCCGCAGGCGTTTCTCATCAGCGGCGAGGCCGGTGTCGGCAAGACCCGGCTTGTCGAGGAGTTCGCCACCGCCGCCTGCCGGCAGGGCGCGGTCGTCGCTCTCGGCGGCTGCGTGGAGATCGGCGCCGACGGACTGCCCTTCGCACCCTTCTCCACCGCCCTGCGCGCCCTGCGCCGCGCCCTGCCCGACGAACTGGCCGCCGCGGCCGCGGGCCAGGAGGAGGAACTGGCCAGGCTGCTGCCCGAGGTCGGCGAGGCGATCCCCGCCCGGGGCCCCGGCCGCCACGACGAGGAGAGCCTGGCCCGTCTCTTCGAACTCACCGCCCGCCTCCTGGAGCGCGTCGCCGCCGAGCGCACCGTCGTCGTCGCCCTGGAGGACCTGCACTGGGCCGACGCCTCCACCCGCCACCTCCTGGCCTACCTGTTCCGCACCCTGCGCACCGGCCGCCTGGTCGTCCTCGCCACCTACCGCGCCGACGACATCCACCGCCGCCACCCGCTGCGCCCCCTGCTCGCCGAACTCGACCGCCTGCGCACGGTCCGCCGCATCGAAGTCGGCCGCTTCAACCGGGACGAGGTGGGCCGCCAGATAGCCGGGATCCTCGCCGGCGAACCGAACCCCGCCCAGGTCGACGAGATCTTCGAACGCTCCGACGGCAACGCCTTCTTCGTCGAGGAACTCGCCGTCTGCGTCACCGAGGGCTGCGGCACCGGCCTCACCGACTCCCTGCGCGATCTGCTCCTGGTCCGCGTCGAGGGCCTGCCCGAACGTACCCAGCGGGTCGCCCGGGTTGTCGCCGAAGGGGGCTCCACCGTGGAGTACCGGCTGCTCGCCGCGGTCACCGGGCTCGCCGAGGACGATCTCATCGAGGCGCTGCGGGCCGCCGTGAACGCCAACATCCTCCTCCCGGCACCCGAAGGCGACGGCTACCGGTTCCGGCACTCCCTGGTCCGCGAGGCCGTCGCCGACGACCTGCTGCCCGGCGAACGCTCCCGCCTCAACCGCCGCTACGCCGAAGCCCTGGAGGCCGACCCCACGCTCGTCCCCGCCGACGAGCGGGTCATGCGCCTGGCCAGCTACTGGTACCACGCCCACGACGCCGCCAAGGCGCTGCCCGCCGTCCTGGACGCCTCCGTCGCCGCCCGTCGCCGGCATGCCTACTCCGAACAACTCCGGCTCCTGGAACGCGCGATGGAGCTGTGGGACACCGCCCCCGAGGACGTCCGGGCCGCCCTGCGCCCCGTCGACTACACCGAGGTCTACCCGCCCTGCGGCTGCGACCCGGCCACCACCCCGCTGCGCTACCTCGACCTGATGGCGGAGGCCGCCGTCGCCGGGCGGCTGGGCGGCGAACGCGAACGCGCCCTGAAGATCACCAAGCGGGCGCTGCACCTCCTGGAGGACGACGGGGACCCCCTGCGCGCGGCCTGGTTCTGGGTCCAGCGCTCCCATCTCGTCCAGGGACTGGCCCGCGGCGACGGCTGGGCCGAACTGGCCACCGCCGAGGACCTGGTCCGCGGGCTGCCGCCGTCGGAGGTGCACGCCGAGGTCCTGTCCACCGTCGCCAACTGGTCCCATGTGCACGTCCCCGGCCCGGAGGCATTCTCGGCCGCCGAACGCGCGGTGGACTACGCCCGCATGGTCGGCGCCCGCGAGATCGAGATGAACGCGCGCCTCACCCTCGCCGGCCTGGTGGTGGAGTCCGGCAGCGTCGAGACCGGCCTCGACGAGATGTTCGACGTCCTGCGCAGGACCCTCGACGACGGCATCCCCAGCGTCGCCAGCCGCGCCTACGTCAACCTGCCCTCCTCCCTCGAAAGCATCGGCCGCTCCCGGGAAGCCGTGGAGGTCCTCCAGGAAGGGCTGACCCACGCACGACGGCACGGCCTCTCCGACAAGGAGGCATGGATCTGGGGGAACCTCGCCGAGTCCCTCTACTCCCTGGGCCACTGGGACCGGGCCGCGGAAGCCGCCTCCCAGGCCGAGCGTGTCGGCCAGAGCGCCAAGCCCCGCGGCTTCCACGCCGTGAACCGGGCGGCGCTCTCGCTCGCCCGCGGCGAACTGACCGAAGCCGCACGTCAACTGGCCTCTGCACGCCGCTACTTCGGCTCCCACGACCAGGCCCCCCAGCATGAACTCCCCCTCGCCGACATCACCATCGGTGTCGCCGCCGGCGAAGGCCGTCTCCTGGACGCCCGCGCCGAACTCGAACGCGTGCTGGATTCCGGCTTCCCGCCCGGCACCCAGCGCTACGCCTGGCCCCTGCTGCTCACCGCCGCCGCCATGGAGGCCGACAGCCTCGGCCTGTCCGTCGCGGAACCGGGCCGCACGAAGATCCTCGACCGCATCAGGGAAGCCGCCAGGCCCCTCGCCACCAACGCGCCCGTCTGGCTCGCCCACGAACGCTGGCTGCGCGCCGAACTGCTGCGCGCCGAGGGCGCCGACACCCCGGACCACTGGTGCGAGGCCGTCACCGCCGTCGAGCCCCTGGAGCGCCCCTACGACCTCGCCCGCCTCCGCCACCGGCTCGCCCAGGCCCTCCTGTCCGCACCCGGCGGCGCCGAGCAGCCGGAACGCGACCGGGCCACCGAACTCCTGCGCCTTGCCCATGCCGCCGCCGAGCACCTCGGCGCCCGGCCCCTCGCCGACGCGGTCACGCTGCTCGCCCAGCGCGCCCGCCTCGCCCTGACCGCGGTCCCGGCGCTCGACCGGTCCGACCCGGTCCGCTCCCTCGGCCTCACCGGCCGCGAACGCGATGTCCTGCGCCTGGTCACCCTCGGCCGCACCAACCGCCAGATCGCCGAGGAACTCTTCATCTCCCCGAAGACGGCCAGCGTCCACGTGTCCAACATCCTCGCCAAGCTCGGCGTCTCCGGACGGGGCGAAGCGGCGGCGGTGGCGCACCGGCTGGGACTGTTTCCGGCGGCGGCTCTCCACGCGCCGATCACACAGTGAGGCGTACGGTGTAGGAGACCGGCAGGGGAGGCTGCATGTTCAACATGTTCGAAGAACTCTTCGCGCCCGGCCGCAAGCACACCCACGACGAGCAGAAGCGGCTGGAGCTGACCCGCGAGGACGTCGGCGACGGCGACCCCGGACGCGGACCGATAGATCTCACGTCCGGGAAGGTCGTCGTCCGCAGGCCCAAGCCGGACGAGGACGAGGACTCGAACGAAGACGTGGGCGAGGACTTGAACGAGCGTCCGGCTAGCTGACCTGTATCTCCAGGATCTTGTCGTCCCCCGCCTTCGGGCTGCCGCGGCCGTCGGTGTTGCTGGTGACGAGCCACAGCTTGTCCCCGCCGGCGGAGACCACCGTGCGCAGCCGGCCGTACTCACCCTTCAGGAACGACTGCGGGTCGGCCGAGGCCGCCGTGCCCTTCAACGGGATGCGCCACAGACGCCGGCCCTTCAGGCCGGCCATCCAGATGGACCCCTCGGCGTAGGCGACACCGCTGGGGGAGGCGTCGTCGGTGTGCCACTGCGCTGTCGGGTTGTGGAACTGCTTGTCGTCCGACTTGCCCTCGGCCGTGGGCCAGCCGTAGTTGTCGCCCGGCTTGATCGCGTTCAGCTGGTCCCAGGTGTCCTGGCCGAACTCCGAGGCGAACAGCCGCTGTTTGGAGTCCCAGGCGAGGCCCTGCACATTGCGGTGGCCGTACGAATACACGGGGGAATCGGGGAACGGGTTGCCCGGGGCCGGGTCGCCCTCCGGGGTCAGACGCAGGATCTTGCCGCCCAGGGACTTGCGGTCCTGGGCCAGACCGGTGTTGCCGCTCTCGCCGGTGCCCGCGTACAGCATGCCGTCCGGGCCGAACGCGATCCGGCCGCCGTTGTGGATGAAGCCCTTCGGGATGCCCTTGAAGACGGTGTCGGGGGCGCCCAGCTGCTCGCCGGACGACTTCTGCTCGTCGTACACCATCCTGACGACGCGGTTGTCCGAGTCGGAGGTGAAGTAGGCGTAGACCATGTGGTCCGAGGCGTAGTCCGGGGACAGGGCGATGCCGAGGAGGCCGCCCTCGCCGGCCGCGGAGACCCCGGAGACCCGGCCCAGTTCCGTCTTCTTGCCCGACTGTCCGTCGACCCGGGTGATCGTGCCCTCGTCCCGGGAAGAGACGAGCAGGTCCCCGTCCGGAAGGGGGGCCAGGCCCCAGGGGGTCTTGAGGCCCTCGGTGACCGTGCGCACCACTTTCACCGAGCCCTTCGCCGGCGGGGTCGCCTCCGCGGCCTGCTGGGTGGGGGAGGACCCCGAGCCCGTACCGCTCGCTGAGGCGCTGTTCGCGCCGTCCGGCAGGACGCCGCCCCCTCCTCCGCCGTCGGAGGAGCAGCCGGCCGTCAGCAGGAGCGTGGTCGCGGCCAGCACGGCCGTCACAGCTCGACGATGCACGATCATGGTCCCTTCGAAGCGGCGGGTTCTACCTGTCATACACCGCTCGCCCCTCCCAGGTTCCCGATCTCCCGGACCCGATGCGCGCACCGGTTCCCGCACTGGTTCCCGCAAGGCCTGTGACGTGGGGGTCGGCAGGTGCTGCGCGGGTCGTGGCGGGTGTGGGGTGGGCAGGACTGCCGGTCTCGTGGCCCGTGGGGTGGCGGCAGGTTCCCTGGGCTGTGGCCGGGGCGTCGTGGGTGGGTTCGCCGGTCCCGCGGCCCCTGCGCAGTCGGCAGGCTCACTGATCCGGCCCGAGCGCTGCGGGCAGGTCTGCTGGTCGGCGGCGGGTGTGCGGTGGGTGGGCCCGCTGGTTCCGCGTTCCATGCGTGGTCCCAGGTTTGCTGGTCTGCGGGCCGGGGCGCTGTGGCCGGGGCTGCCGGCCGACGACCGGTGTGCCGTGAGCGGGCCGCCCAACCCCACACCCCCAGCACAGCCGCCGACTCGCCGCCCCGGCGCAGTCAGCCGACCGCTAGTCCCACGACCCCTGTGCCCGCGGCAGTGTCGCCACCTCCGTGAGGTCCTGGGCCGTCAGCCGCAGGGCGGCCGCCGCCGCGTTCTCCGTCGCCCATCGCTCCTGCTTGGTGCCCGGCACCGGGACCACGTGGTCGCCCTGCGCGAGTACCCACGCCAGTGCCACCTGAGCCGGGGTGACGGACTCTCCGTGGCGGGCCGCGATGCGGCGCAGGCCGGAGACGATGGGCTGGTTCGCGGCCATCATCTCGGCGGTGAAGCGGGGGTGGCGGGCGCGGACGTCGTCCGGTTCGAAGCCCTCGCCCGGGGTCAGGGTGCCGGTCAGGAAGCCGTTGCCGAGGGGCATCGCCGCGAGGAAGCCGATCCCGCGCGCCGCGCACCACGGCACCAGAGTGTCCAGAGCCTCCGGCGACCACACCGACAGCTCCGCCTCCACCGCGCTCACCGGGAAGACCTGCTGGACCCGCCGCAACTGCCGGATCGTCGCGTCGTACAGCCGGTTTCCGGAGCGGCGACCACCCCGTGCCCCCATCGCGCACAGCCCCAACGACCGTACTTTTCCGGCTTGTACGAGCTCCGCCATCGCGCCCCAGGTCTCCTCGACCGGAACCTCGGGGTCCTCGCGGTGCAGCTGGTAGAGGTCGATCACGTCGGTCTGGAGCCGCCGCAGCGACGCGTCGCACGCTCTTCTCACATAGCCGGGGCGGCCGTTGGCCACGATGTGCTGCTCGCCCACCAGCAGGCCGACCTTGGTGGACACGAACGCGTCCCCGCGCCGTTCCTTCAACACCCGCCCCAGCAACAGCTCGTTGGTGAACGGGCCGTACATGTCGGCCGTGTCCAGCAGCGTCGAGCCCAGATCGAGCGCTCGGTGCACGGCCCTGACCGACTCGTCACCCCGCTGCCGCGACCCGCTGTAGGCCCAGCTCATCGGCATGCATCCGAGTCCGACGGCTCCCACCGCGAGCGCCGCCGCGCCGATCGTCCTGCGCTCCACCTGCTCGTGACCCTCCCTCTTCCGGCCCCCAACCTAACCTCTGGGCCCCGGGACGCCTGACATAGCCTCCTGGCATGACTGCTGACGTGTGGCTCCCCATCCCGCCGGACGAGATCACAGGGCTCCCCGAAGGGCCCCACTACCTCTTCTGGGACGGGGGTGACGACGGCGAACAGGACTTCCCGGGGGACCCCGCGAACTGCGCCGTCTACGTCGTGCCCTACATGAAGCGACAGTCGGTGAAGATCCGGCCGCTGCCGTACATGACCAACCTCCGGCTCGTGCAGACGCTCACGGCCGGGATCGACGACGTCCTGGCCCGGCTGTCCGACATCGTGCCGGGCGTGCCGCTGTGCAACGCGCGTGGTGTGCACGAGGCCAGCACCGCGGAGCTGGCTCTCACCCTGACCCTCGCCTCGCTGCGCGGCATCCCCGAGTTCGTCCGCGCCCAGCAACAGGAGTCCTGGCAGGGCGCGTTCCGGCCCGCGCTCGCCGACAAGAACGTCCTCATCGTCGGCTACGGCTCGATCGGCTCCGCCATCGAGGACCGGCTCGTGCCGTTCGAGGTCGCGCGGGTGGCGCGCGTCGCGCGCTCCGCGCGCACCACGGAGCGCGGCCCCGTGCATCCGCTCGCCGAACTGCCCGCCCTGCTGCCCGAGGCGGACGTCGTCATCCTGTCCACGCCCCTCGACGAGACCACGCGTCACCTGGTCGACGCCCAGTTCCTTGCCCGTATGAAGGACGGCGCGCTCCTCGTGAACGTCGCCCGCGGCGCCGTCGTCGACACCAAGGCGCTGCTCGCCGAGCTGGAGACCGGCCGCCTCACCGCCGCCCTGGACGTCACCGACCCCGAGCCGCTGCCCCCGGGACACCCCTTGTGGCAGGCGCCGGGCGTACTCGTCAGTCCCCATGTCGGAGGACCCACCTCCGCGTTCCTGCCGCGCGCCAAGCGCCTGTTGGTGGATCAG
Organism: Streptomyces sp. SLBN-8D4; assembly: GCF_049739545.1. Classification (NCBI taxonomy): domain Bacteria; kingdom Bacillati; phylum Actinomycetota; class Actinomycetes; order Kitasatosporales; family Streptomycetaceae; genus Streptomyces; species Streptomyces sp. SLBN-8D4. The sequence goes on along the minus strand of NZ_JBMGQC010000001.1, from coordinate 3,065,582 downwards.
TTGAACCGTTATGTGAACCAGGAGCCCCTGCGCAACGTGATCCTTACGACGGGATCAGACGGCGCGTGACGCGTACGAAGCGCGCTGTCGGGCGCGGGCGCGCAACAGGCGTGTAATCCGTTTCCGGTACCCTCCGCAACCCTTCGGACGCGTTCCGTGCTCGCATCGCCGCTGGTCGTCACGGAGAGTAGAGGAACTATGTCCCTGAGTGACGAGACTGGTGTATCGTCCCGACAGGGGCTGCGCCGCGCATCGTTCGGCGCCGGGGATGGACATTGCAGACTGTGAGGGGGGCGACGGGCGATGCACGGCCTATGGACCAACGATCCGACGCGGCGGGGCCGCCGGCTCCGACCCTGGCACACAGCCGCGCGCGGACGCGGCCACCACGCCGGTCACGGCGGTCACCACAGTTCTCATCACCGCAGGCACAACAGCCGCAGGAGGCATGCGCACCCGGCGCACCCGGACCCCCGGGACCCCGGAGCGGCGCGGACCGGGAGGGCCCGGTGAGCTCGCCCCCGTCTCCCACGACCACTCTCGACGGAGCGCTGCGGGCCCGGCCCGCAAGGGGGGCGCTGCCCTCCCGGCCGCCGGCCGCCCGTGGCGGCTCGAGCCTGGTCCACCAACTCCTCCTCGCCCTGGTGTGCGCGGGGTACGCCATCGGTTCCGCGTTCGACTGGGGTTCGCCCGAAGTGGCCTTGATCATGGGCGACTTCGGGCTGAGCGCCGCGGCGGCCATCGCCGCCGTGTCGTGCTTCGTCTACGCCCGCAACCCCCGGGTCCGCTTTCGACCCGCCTGGCTGCTCTTCGGGCTCTCCTCGACGATGGCGTCGCTCGGCAACCTCATCTGGGGGTGGTACGAGGTCGTCCTGGGCCGGGACGTGCCCGATCCCAGCTACGCCGACCTGTTCTTCCTCTGCTTCGCGCCGCCCGCGATCGTGGGGCTGCTGGTACTCGCCAAGCGGCCGGTGACGAAGGCGGGCTGGGTCTGCCTCGGCCTGGACGCCTGGCTGATCGGCGGCTCGCTGCTCACGCTCTCGTGGAGCCTCGCCCTCGCCCAGGCGGCGAAGTCCGAGGGGCCGAGCGTCGCTCATACCGCGCTGTCCCTGGCGTACCCGCTGATGGACATCGCCCTCGTCAGCATGGTCCTCGCACTGCACTTCCGGCGCTCGGCGGTCAACCGCACCGCGGTGAACACCGCGATCGGCGCGCTCGCCCTGACCGTGATGTGCGACGCCCTGTTCACCTCGCCGCTGCTGCACAACAGCTACCGCTCCGGCCAGTTGCTGGACGCCGGCTGGTTCGCCGGCTCCCTGCTCCTCGCCTACGCCCCCTGGGCCGCACCCCGACGCCCGGAGGGCGAGCTGAAGCGACCCGCCGGGCACACGCGCGTGGTGCGCGAGCACCTGCCCATGCAGCGGTTCGGGATCCAGCACCACCCGTCCGCGCAGGGAGCGCAGGGCGGTGACCACGGCCGGTATCCGGCCACCCGGCCCATCACCGGGTCGCTGGCCGCCCTCACCCCGTATCTCGCCGCCGCCGTCTGCACGCTGGGGATCCTCTACAACGTCCTCAACGGCCGCAGCGTGGACCGAGTGGTGCTGCTCACCGGCGGCACCGTCGTGCTCGCCCTCGTGGTGCGCCAGGGCATCATGCTGCTCGACAACATCACCCTCACCCAGGAACTCGCGCAGAAGGAGAACCACTTCCGCTCCCTGGTGCAGGGCTCCAGCGACGTCATCATGATCGCCGCGCCCAACGGCATCCTCCGGTACGTCTCCCCGGCCGCGGCCGGAGTCTACGGACGCCCCGCCGAGGAACTCGTGGGCACGGAACTGGCCGGTCTCATCCACCCGGAGGACCTGGGGTGCGTGGTGCACGAGGTGCGCCGCTTCCTCGCCGCCAACCCGCTCGAAGAACCCACCACGCGTATCGAGTGCCGCTTCCGGTCCGGGGACGGCGGCTGGCTCAACGTCGAGTCCACCGTCAACCGCCACCACGGCGGTCTCATCTTCAACAGCCGGGACGTGACCGAAAGAGTGCGCCTCCAGGCGCAGCTCCAGCACAACGCCGAGCACGACCCGCTGACCGACCTGCCCAACCGGGCCCTGTTCACCCGGCGCGTCCAGCAGGCCCTGTCCGGCCGCCGTTCCTCCGACCGCGGCACCGCCGTCCTCTTCATCGACCTGGACGGCTTCAAGGCCGTCAACGACACGATCGGGCACCAGGCCGGGGACGAGCTGCTCGTCCAGGCCGCCCGCAGACTGCAGGACGCGGTCCGGTACGGGGACACCGCCGCCCGGCTCGGCGGGGACGAGTTCGCCGCGCTGATCGTCGGGGACGGCACCCGTGACCGCACCGTCCGCGAGGGCAACATCCTGGAGCTCGCCGACCGCCTCAGGGTCACGCTCTCGCAGCCGTACCTCATCGACGGCAACGATGTCCGGGTCGCCGCCTCCATCGGTGTCGCCTTCGCCGAGCCCGGCCTCGGAGCGGGCGAGATCCTGCGCAACGCGGACCTCGCGATGTACCGCGCCAAGGCGGGCGGCAAGGGCCGCGTCGAGCTGTACGCGCCCCAGATGCAGCAGGACGTCGTACGCAAGGCGGAGCTGGCCTCGCGTCTGCGTGCCGCGTTGCACGACGGCGAGTTCGCCCTGCTGCACCAGCCCGTCGTCTGCCTGGAGGACGGCCGGATCACGTCGGTATCCGCCCAGGCGCGCTGGCGCTCCTCCCAGGGAGTGCTGTTCACGCCCGCCGAGTTCCTGCGGGTGGCCGAGGACAGCGAGAAGACGCAGGAGCTGGGCCGCTGGATCCTGGAGGAGGCCGTGGAAAAGGCCGCCGAGCGGGCCGCGGCCGGGCTCACCGTGCCCGTGGCGGTCCGGATGAGCGCCCAGCGGCTGCTGGACCGCTCCCTGCCCCTGGGCTCGGTCGAGGCGCTGCTGACCCGGCACGGGCTGCCGTCCGGCTCCCTGGTCATCGAGCTCTCCGACGCCGACCCCCGGGTCTCGCTGGACGAGCTGGAGCGCCGGCTGACCGCGATCCGGCGCGTCGGCGTCCGGATCGCCCTGGACGGCTTCGGCAGTGGCTACGCGGCGATCACCGCGCTGCGCAAGCTCCCCGTGGACATGCTCAAGCTCGACCGCAGTCTGGTCGAGGGCGTCGTGGAGTCGGCCAGACTGCACAAGATCACCAGTGGGCTGCTCAGGATCGCCGGAGACCTCGGGCTGCAGTCCGTGGCCGACGGGGTGGACCTTCCCGAACAGGTCGTCGCCCTGCGCGCGATGGGCTGCACCCACGGGCAGGGCATGGCGTTCTCAGGACCGCTGGACGAGTACCGGCTGCGCAGGGCGCTGGCCTCGGGGCACTATCCGGTGCCGCACGGCCCCGCGGAGCCCGCGTTCGCCGGCGGCGGGGCGGGGGTGTACACCGGAAGCATGTCGGCCGTACTCGGTGGTGGGAAGACCCTCCGCTCACATAATGAGACTCCCGTCCCACCCACTTGACAGTGAGTGCGTGCCGGGGGGAGGGTCAGTCTCATGCGCACCCGAATTCTCGTACTTGGAAAGCGCGTCGGCTGACGCTGAGCCACAGACCGCTCAGCGATCCCCACCCGGCGCGCTCCCCTCGCTTGCCTTCTGGCACGAGGGGTTTTTTGTTGCCCAGCCTCCCCACCTCAGCTTCACACCCTCAGCATCGAGAAGAGAATGACGATGACCGAGCAGGCCACCGGGGCCCATCCGCAGCCGCGGCCCCGATCCGGAGGACAGCAGTCCGCCCCCGAGCACGTCACGGGCGCGCAGTCCCTCATCCGCTCTCTCGAGGAGGTCGGCGCCGAGACGGTATTCGGGATCCCCGGCGGTGCCATCCTTCCGGCGTACGACCCGCTGATGGACTCCACCCGGGTGCGCCACGTCCTGGTCCGTCATGAGCAGGGCGCGGGTCACGCGGCCACCGGTTACGCGCAGGCCACCGGCAAGGTCGGTGTCTGCATGGCGACTTCGGGCCCCGGTGCCACCAACCTGGTCACCCCGATCGCGGACGCCCACATGGACTCGGTGCCGCTCGTGGCGATCACCGGGCAGGTGGCCTCCAAGGCGATCGGCACGGACGCCTTCCAGGAGGCGGACATCGTCGGCATCACCATGCCGATCACCAAGCACAACTTCCTCGTCACCAAGGCCGAGGACATCCCGCGGGTCATCGCGCAGGCCTTCCACATCGCCTCCACCGGGCGCCCCGGGCCGGTCCTCGTCGACATCGCCAAGGACGCCCTCCAGGCCAAGACGACGTTCTCCTGGCCGCCGGTCATGGACCTGCCCGGCTACCGCCCGGTGACCAAGCCGCACGCCAAGCAGATCCGCGAGGGCGCCAAGCTGATCACCCAGGCCAAGCGGCCCGTCCTCTACGTCGGCGGCGGGGTCATCAAGGCCGGCGCCACCGCCGAGCTGAAGGTCCTCGCCGAACTCACCGGAGCCCCCGTCACCACCACCCTGATGGGGCTCGGCGCATTCCCCGACAGCCACCCGCTGCACGTGGGAATGCCGGGCATGCACGGTGCGGTCACCGCCGTCACCGCGCTGCAGAAGGCCGACCTGATCGTCGCCCTCGGTACCCGATTCGACGACCGCGTCACCGGCAAGCTGGACAGCTTCGCCCCGCACGCCAAGATCGTCCACGCCGACATCGACCCGGCCGAGATCGGAAAGAACCGCGCCGCGGACGTGCCGATCGTCGGGGACGCCCGCGAGGTCATCGCCGACCTGGTCCAGGCCGTCCAGAAGGAGCACAGCGAGGGCCAACAGGGCGAGGCCGCCAGGTCGAGGTATGCAGCCTGGTGGAAGGACCTGAACCGCTGGCGCGAGACCTACCCGCTCGGCTACGACCTGCCCGCCGACGGCTCGCTCTCCCCGCAGCAGGTCATCGAGCGGATCGGGCAGCTCGCCCCCGAGGGCACGATCTTCGCGGCGGGCGTCGGCCAGCACCAGATGTGGTCCGCCCACTTCATCCAGTACGAGAAGCCCGCCACCTGGCTGAACTCCGGCGGCGCCGGAACCATGGGCTACGCGGTCCCGGCCGCGATGGGCGCCAAGGCCGGCATGCCGGGCAACACCGTCTGGGCGATCGACGGCGACGGCTGCTTCCAGATGACCAACCAGGAACTGACCACCTGCGCCCTGAACAACATCCCGATCAAGGTCGCCATCATCAACAACGGCGCCCTCGGGATGGTCCGCCAGTGGCAGACCCTCTTCTACAACCAGCGCTACTCCAACACCGTGCTGCACAGCGGCCCCGAGGACATCAACCCGGACGCCAAGGGCACGCGCGTGCCGGACTTCGTGAAGCTGTCTGAGGCGATGGGCTGCGTGGGCCTGCGCTGCGAGCGCCCGGAGGACCTGGACAAGGTCATCGCGGAGGCGAACTCCATCAACGACCGCCCCGTCGTCGTGGACTTCATCGTCCACGAGGACGCGATGGTGTGGCCGATGGTCGCCGCCGGCACCTCCAACGACGAGATCATGGCCGCCCGGGACGTCCGCCCCGACTTCGGCGACAACGAAGACGACTGAGAGCCGTAAAGGAAGCAGATCATGTCCAAGCACACGCTCTCCGTCCTGGTGGAGAACACCCCGGGCATCCTGGCCCGGATCGCCGCCCTCTTCTCCCGCCGCGGCTTCAACATCGACTCGCTCGCGGTCGGTGTCACCGAGCACCCCGAGATCTCCCGGATCACCATCGTGGTCACGGTGGTCGAGGAACTGCCGCTGGAGCAGGTGACCAAGCAGCTCAACAAGCTCGTCAACGTGCTGAAGATCGTCGAGCTGGAAGCCGGTTCCGCCGTTCAGCGCGAACTCGTTCTGGTGAAGGTGCGCGCCGACAACGAGACGCGCTCCCAGATCGTCGAGATCGTCCAGCTGTTCCGCGCCAAGACCGTCGACGTCTCCCCGGAGGCCGTCACGATCGAGGCCACCGGCAGCAGCGACAAGCTGTCCGCGATGCTGAAGATGCTGGAGCCCTTCGGCATCAAGGAACTGGTCCAGTCCGGCACGATTGCGATCGGCCGCGGCTCCCGTTCGATCACGGACCGCTCGCTGCGCGCACTCGACCGCAGCGCGTAAGGCGGCATACGGGCGGCCCCGGCCGCCCGTATGCCGAGACCCCGAAACTTCATCCCAGTCCGCCGTCATACGGTGGGGCGCAACACCTGCACACCAAGGAGAGAACCCAAAGTGGCCGAGCTGTTCTACGACGCCGACGCCGACCTGTCCATCATCCAGGGCCGCAAGGTCGCGGTCATCGGTTACGGCAGCCAGGGCCACGCCCACGCGCTGTCGCTCCGTGACTCGGGTGTCGACGTGCGTGTCGGTCTGCACGAGGGCTCCAAGTCCAAGGCCAAGGCCGAGGAGCAGGGCCTGCGCGTGGTGACGCCGTCCGAGGCCGCCGCCGAGGCCGACGTCATCATGATCCTGGTGCCGGACCCGATCCAGGCCCAGGTCTACGAGGAGTCCATCAAGGACAACCTGAACGACGGCGACGCGCTGTTCTTCGGCCACGGCCTGAACATCCGCTTCGACTTCATCAAGCCCCCGGCGAACGTCGACGTCTGCATGGTCGCCCCCAAGGGCCCGGGCCACCTCGTGCGCCGGCAGTACGAGGAGGGCCGCGGCGTTCCGTGTATCGCGGCCGTCGAGCAGGACGCGTCGGGCAACGCCTTCGCGCTCGCGCTGTCGTACGCCAAGGGCATCGGCGGCACCCGCGCCGGCGTCATCAAGACGACCTTCACCGAGGAGACCGAGACCGACCTGTTCGGTGAGCAGGCCGTTCTCTGCGGTGGCACGGCCGCGCTGGTCAAGGCCGGTTTCGAGACGCTGACCGAGGCCGGCTACCAGCCGGAGATCGCGTACTTCGAGTGCCTGCACGAGCTGAAGCTCATCGTCGACCTCATGTACGAGGGCGGCCTGGAGAAGATGCGCTGGTCGATCTCCGAGACCGCCGAGTGGGGCGACTACGTCACCGGCCCGCGGATCATCACCGACGCCACCAAGGCCGAGATGAAGAAGATCCTCGCCGAGATCCAGGACGGCACCTTCGCCCGTGAGTGGATGGCCGAGTACCACGGCGGTCTGAAGAAGTACAACGAGTACAAGCAGCAGGACTCCGAGCACCTGCTGGAGACCACCGGCAAGCAGCTCCGCAAGCTGATGAGCTGGGTCGACGAGGAGGCGTAAGCCTCGTGTGACGGGCCGGAGCGGCTGCGCTCCGGCCCCGTTGTCCATCCCGTCGCATCACGGACGGGTGATCCTTCCGCAGAGGCGTAAGACGACCTCCGCCGCGCCACTACACTGGCGCACAACATACGCGTCAGGCCCACAGCGTCGTGCGTCTTCCACGCGGCCAGTACCCTCCACCGCCTGCGGCCGTCGGGACGGCCGTCCGCACGCAATGGACTTGTGAGGACTCACGTGAGCTCGAAACCCGTCGTACTCATCGCTGAAGAGCTGTCGCCCGCGACTGTGGACGCGCTTGGCCCCGACTTCGAGATCCGGCACTGCAACGGAGCGGACCGAGCCGAACTGCTCCCGGCCATCGCCGACGTCGACGCGATCCTGATCCGCTCCGCCACCAAGGTGGACGCCGAGGCCATCGCCGCCGCGCACAAGCTGAAGGTCGTCGCACGAGCCGGCGTCGGCCTGGACAACGTCGACGTCTCCGCCGCCACCAAGGCCGGCGTGATGGTCGTCAACGCCCCCACCTCGAACATCGTGACCGCCGCAGAGCTCGCCTGCGGTCTCCTGGTCGCCACCGCCCGCCACATCCCGCAGGCCAACGCCGCGCTGAAGAACGGCGAGTGGAAGCGCAGCAAGTACACGGGCGTGGAGCTCGCCGAGAAGACCCTCGGCGTCGTGGGTCTGGGCCGGATCGGCGCGCTGGTCGCCCAGCGCATGTCCGGGTTCGGCATGAAGGTCGTCGCCTACGACCCCTACATCCAGCCCGCCCGCGCCGCCCAGATGGGCGTCAAGGTGCTGTCGCTCGACGAGCTGCTCGAGGTCTCCGACTTCATCACCGTCCACCTCCCCAAGACCCCCGAGACCGTCGGCCTCATCGGCGACGAGGCGCTGCGCAAGGTCAAGCCGAGCGTGCGGATCGTCAACGCCGCGCGCGGCGGGATCGTCGACGAGGAGGCGCTGTACTCCGCCCTCAAGGAGGGCCGGGTCGCCGGTGCCGGTCTCGACGTGTACGCGAAGGAGCCCTGCACGGACTCCCCGCTGTTCGAGTTCGACCAGGTCGTCGCCACCCCGCACCTCGGCGCCTCCACCGACGAGGCCCAGGAGAAGGCCGGTATCGCCGTCGCCCGCTCGGTGCGCCTCGCGCTCGCCGGTGAGCTGGTGCCGGACGCGGTGAACGTCCAGGGCGGTGTCATCGCCGAGGACGTCAAGCCGGGCCTGCCGCTCGCCGAGCGCCTCGGCCGCATCTTCACCGCGCTCGCCGGCGAGGTCGCGGTCCGCCTCGACGTCGAGGTGTACGGCGAGATCACCCAGCACGACGTGAAGGTGCTGGAGCTCAGCGCCCTCAAGGGCGTCTTCGAGGATGTCGTCGCCGAGACCGTGTCGTACGTCAACGCCCCGCTGTTCGCGCAGGAGCGCGGTGTCGAGGTGCGGCTGACGACCAGCTCCGAGTCGGCCGACCACCGCAATGTCGTCACCGTGCGCGGCACGCTCGGCAGCGGCGAGGAGGTGTCGGTCTCCGGCACGCTGGCCGGGCCGAAGCACCTCCAGAAGATCGTCGCGGTCGGCGAGTACGACGTGGACCTCGCTCTCGCCGATCACATGGTCGTCCTCAAGTACGAGGACCGTCCCGGTGTCGTCGGCACGGTGGGCCGGGTCTTCGGCGAGGCCGGGATCAACATCGCCGGTATGCAGGTCTCGCGTGCGGTCGCCGGTGGCGAGGCGCTCGCGGTCCTGACCGTCGACGACACGGTTCCCGCCGGGGTGCTGACCGAGGTCGCCGAGGAGATCGGGGCGACGTCGGCCCGTGCGGTGAACCTGGTCTGACGTCTCACGGCTTCACGACATGAGGCTGGGCGGACCGAGCACTCTCGGTCCGCCCAGCCTCATGCTTATGCGAGTGACTTATCCGGTTCCGGCTGCTGCGTCTCCTTCCGCACCTCGACGCCTCGCAACGTCAGCGCCGCCAGGCCCGCGGCCAGTGCCAGCAGCACCGCCCCCGCGATCGCCGCGCCCTGCATGCCGCTGGTGAACGCCTCCCTGGCCGTCGTCGCCAGCCCCGGCACCCGGCCGGCCACCGCCAGCGCCCCACCCAGCGTCTCGCGGGCCGCGTCCGGCGCCGACGCCGGCATCTCGTGGCGGTAGACCGCGGTACCGATCGATCCGAGCACCGCCATGCCGAGGGCGCCGCCGAACTCGGTGCCCGTCTCCAGCAGGGAGGACGCCGAGCCCGCCCGCTCCAGCGGTACCGCCCCCAGGGCCAGGTCCGTCATCTGGGAGATGACCATGACGATCCCCGAGGCGAGCACGGCGCAGGCGGTCAGCACCAGCCACATGGAGTCCGTACCGGCGAAGGCGAGGAGGCCGAAGCCGCAGGCGGCGATGGCGAAACCGGCGGTCACCACGTGGGCGCGGTGCACGCCCTTCTGGACCAGTGAGGTCGTCACCGGGGCCACCATGCCGATCGGCACCGAGGGCAGCAGCGCCCACAGGGCGGCTTCCAGCGCGCTCTTGTCGAGCACCGACTGGAGGTACTGCGTGGTGAAGACGGCCGAGCCCATCATGCCGAACGCGGAGATCAGGTTCAGGACGACCGCGGGGGCGAAGCCGCGGCCTCGGAACAGGGCCGGGGAGATCATCGGGTTCGCGGCCGTGCGCTGGCGGCGGACGAAGAGGGCCGTGAAGAGCAGGCCGACGGTGATCGAGACGACGTAACGGACGTTCCAGCCCTCGGAGGGGATCTCCTTCAGGCCGTAGACGACGGGCAGTACCGCCGCCATCGACAGCGGGACGCTCGGCCAGTCGAAGCGGCCCGGGGCCGGGTCCTTCGACTCGGGCAGCAGGATCGGGCCGAGGACCAGCAGCAGCGCCATCGCGGGCAGGTTGATGAGGAAGACCGAGCCCCACCAGAAGTACTGGACCAGGACGCCGCTCATCACCGAGCCGAGCGCGATCCCGGCCGTCATCATGCCCGACCAGATGCCGATCGCCTTCGCGCGCTGGGCGGAGTCGGTGAACATCGTGCGGATCAGAGCCATCGTCGACGGCATCAGGGTCGCGCCGCCGAGGCCGAGCACCGCGCGGGCCGCGATCAGCATCTCGGCGCTGTGCGCGTACGCCGCCACGAGGGAGGCCGCGCTGAAGGCGACCGCGCCGATCAGCAGCAGCCTGCGGCGGCCGATGCGGTCGCCCAGGGAGCCCATCGTCATGAGCAGGCCGGCCAGGACGAAGGCGTAGATGTCGAAGATCCACAGTTGTTGGGTGCCGCTCGGTTCCAGGTCCGCGCTGATCGCCGGGATGGCGAAGTAGAGGACGGAGACGTCCATGGAGACCAGGAGCAGCGGAAGCATCAGGACGCCGAGTGCGGTCCATTCGCGGCGGCCGGCCAGGGAACCACCGGCAGGAGTCGGGTTCGTCATACCGGTGACTATACGAACGTCTTAAACGTTTGTCTATGACGCTTGTATAAATCGTTTGTCTAGATAGGCTGGGCGCATGGGACATCGCGAGGATCTGCTCGAAGGCGCCAAGCGCTGCCTGCTGGAGAAGGGGTTCCTGCGCACGACCGCGCGGGACATCGTCAAGGAGTCGGGGACGAACCTGGCATCCATCGGCTACCACTACGGGTCGAAGGACGCGCTGCTCGGGCAGGCGTACATCGCGCTGGTGGAGGACATGTCCTTCGAGGGGGGCGACGGATTCACCACTGCGCCCGGCTCGCTGGAGCGTTTCCGGGAGGTGTGGGCCAACATCGTCGACACCATGCGGGGGCCCGGCTCGATGTGGCGGCTCAGCCTGGAGATCATGGGCATGGGTGACCAACTGCCCGAGGTGCGCGACCAGTTGGCGCGTGCACAGCGCGAGGGCGGACGTGGCCTGGTCTCCATGCTCATGGGCGTGCCGGAGGAGGAGGTCACGGACGAGACCGCCGACACCCTCGGCCGGTTCTATCTGGCGCTGATGACCGGGCTCATCGGCCAGTGGGCCTTCGATCCCAGGAGCGCGCCCGACGCGGACACCCTCACCGAGGGCCTGCGCCAGGTCATCGAGGCCGCCACGCGCGCGTGACCCGCCCCTCCCGCATCTCCAGCACCCGGTCCGCGACATGCCGTACGACCGCACGGTCGTGGCGGATGAACAGGTACCCGGGGCCCAGTTCGTCCTGGAGGCCGGCGAGGAGATGGAGGCTGACGACCGCGACCTACAGCCGCGCCCCCTTCAGCGCCATGTGCAGCAACAACCGGTCCTCCCCGTCGTCCAGGTCCAGGCCCGTGAGCTGTTCGACGCGGGAGAGGCGGTAGTAGAGGGTCTGGCGGTGGATGCCCAGTTCCGCGGCGGTGCGGGCGGCCTGGCCCGCGCAGTCGAGGTAGGTCTCGGCGGTGCGGGCCAGTTCGCGGTGGGCGGGGGAGAGGAGGGGGCGTACGACAGGGTCGTGGGCCGTCTCCGGGGGGAGTGAGGTCAGCAGGCGGTACGGGCCGATGCGGGACCACTCCGCGACCGGGCCGAGCCGGGGTTCCGCGAGGGCGGCCCGGGCCGCGGCCGACGCCTCCTGCCAGGCGGGGGCCAGCTCGGCGAGGCCCACCCGCGCGGCGGCGACCCCGGCGGCGACGGCGACCGGGCCGGCCGCGCTGTCCCGCGCCGTGCCCGAGGACGGCGTACCGCGCACGGCGCCGGGGGTGAGGCGGACCGGTCCGGCGCTGCTGCCGCCGGCCGGTCGCTCGGCGTTGCTCCGTGAGCCGCCCGGTCCGCCGTCGCCGCTTCCGGCCGACCTGCCGTCGTCCGGTCCGCTGCCCTTGTTCTCGGCGGACGGCGGCCGGCCCGTGCTCGGCTCGCCGCCGCGCGTGCCGCCGCTCCCGGTCTCGCCGTAGACGCCCCCGCTCCTGTCCACACCCCGCGCCCGCTCCAGCAACCGGGCCGCCGCCGCGTTCGCCGGGGTCAGTGTGTCCGTCGCCCGCAGCCGCACCAGCACGGCAAGCGACTGGGCCGAGACGCCCCACGGCACCGTGCACGAGGCCGTCGCGTGCGGGACCGTACGGGCCGACGGGGCGTCCTCCGGGTCGGCGGACGGCCACGGGGCGACGCACACCACGGCGTACGGGCCGTCACCGCGGGACCCCAGTGCCGTGCGCAGGGCCGCCACCGCCATGTCGGCCTGCCAGCCGCGCTCGGCGGTCAGCACCGCCCGCAGCTCCCGGCTCAGGTCGGCCCCGTGCTGCGCCTCGTCCGCGAGCAGCGCGCCGATACGGGCCGTCACCCGCATGGCCGCCTCCAGCTGCCCGTCGGTCGGACCGGGGTCGGAGTCCAGGAGCCAGACGTAGCCGAGGACAACGCCCCGGTGGCGTACGGGAAGGCAGATCCGCCCCCGGTACACCCCCGCCTCCGGGGTCGGCGGAATCCGCACCGGGGCGGAAGCCCGAGTGATGCCGAAACCCTCGAACCAGGTCCGGACCGCGGCCGTGGAACGCCGGGTCAGGATCGAGCGGGTGCGCACGGGGTCCAGCGCCGACGGATCGAGGTCGCCCTCACTGTCGTACGCACCGAAGGCGATCAGCTCGAAGTCGCGGTTCTCCAGGGTCGCCGGTACGCCGAGGAGTTCCGAGATCTCGTCGACCAGCTCCTGGTAGTCACCTGCGCGGTGGAAGGCTGCGGCATCGGACGTCACCCGGGCATTCTCCCGCAATTCCGCGGCTCTTCATACATCTGTCTGAGATCTGCGGCACGGATGCGTGACAGCTGTCGATGGCCGACGATCGGAGGGATCCTTAGGTTTCACGGTGGTTCTATCTGCTGGTTTGTGGAGGTGCCCCGTGCTGGGTCCCGTGATTCTTGCCGCGTCGCGCAGCGACCGGATGCGACGCCTGATCTCGGCGGCCCCGGTCACCAAGCAGGTGGTCGACCGCTTCATCCCCGGCGAGACAGTCGACGAGATCGTCCCCATCGTCCGGGAGCTCACCTCGCGGGGCCTGGAGCTGACCATGGACGTGGTCGGCGAGGACATCACCACCCCCGAGCAGGCGGAGGCCGCCCGGGACGCCTACCTCGCGCTCGTCGACCGGCTCGGGACGCTCGAACTGGGTACCAGGGCCGAGATGTCCGTGAAGCTGTCGATGTTCGGCCAGGCGCTTCCCGGGGGACACGAGCTGGCCCTCGCGAACGTCCGGCCCGTCGTCGAGGCCGCCGCGGCCATCGGTACGACCGTCACGCTCGACGCCGAGGACCACACCACCCTCGACTCGATGTTCGCCATCCACGAGGAACTTCGGAAGGACTTCCCGCAGACCGGCTGTGTGATCCAGGCCTACCTCTTCCGCACCGAGGCCGACGCCCGCCGGCTCGCCGCCGCGGGCAGCCGGGTGCGGCTCGTGAAGGGCGCGTACAAGGAGCCCGCGGAAGTCGCCTACCAGCAGAAGCACGAGATCGACAAGGCGTACGTCCGGGCCCTGCGCATCCTCATGGAGGGCGAGGGATACCCGATGGTCGGCTCCCACGACCCGCGCCTGATCTCCATCGCCCAGGAACTCGCCCGGCAGGCGGGCCGCAAGCCCGACGAGTACGAGTTCCAGATGCTCTACGGCATCCGCGGCGACGAACACCTGCGCCTGGCCGCCGAGGGCCACCGCATGCGCGTCTACACCGCCTACGGCACCGACTGGTACGGCTACTTCATGCGGCGGCTCGCGGAGAAGCCGGCGAACCTGCGTTTCTTCGTCCGCAGCATGATCAGCAAGGGCTGAGCCCGAACACCCGCTCAAGTTCAAGGAGTTACGGATCTCATGGACGCTGTGACCCAGGTCCCCACCCCCGTCAACGAGCCGGTGCACGGCTATGCCCCCGGTTCGCCCGAGCGGGCCCGGCTGGAGGTGAAGCTCAAGGAGCTGGCCGAGAACCCGGTCGACCTGCCGATGACCATCGGCGGTGAGAAGCGCCTCGGCGGCGGCGAGCCCTTCCAGGTCGTGCAGCCGCACAACCACAAGGCCGTCCTCGGCACCTTCCGCAACGCCACCCAGCAGGACGCCCGCGACGCCATCGACGCGGCCCTCGCCGCCGCCCCCGCCTGGCGTGCGATGTCCTTCGACGACCGTGCCGCGATCATCCTGCGCGCCGCCGAACTGCTCGCCGGCCCGTGGCGCGAGACGCTGGCCGCCTCCACCATGCTCGGCCAGTCCAAGACCGCCCAGCAGGCCGAGATCGACACCCCCTGCGAGCTGGTCGACTTCTGGCGCTTCAACGTCAAGTACGCCCGTGACCTGCTCGCCGAGCAGCCCCCGGCCAACGCCCCGGGCGTCTGGAACCGCCTCGACCACCGGCCCCTCGAAGGCTTCGTCTACGCGATCACGCCGTTCAACTTCACGGCGATCGCGGGCAACCTGCCGACCGCGCCCGCGCTCATGGGCAACGTGGTCGTGTGGAAGCCGTCCCCGACGCAGACCCACGCCGCCGTGCTGCTGATGCAGCTCCTGGAGGAGGCGGGCTTGCCCAAGGGCGTCATTAACCTCGTCACCGGCGACGGCATCGAGGTCTCCAAGGTCGCCCTGGAGCACCGGGACCTCGCGGGCATCCACTTCACCGGGTCCACCAAGACCTTCCAGCACCTGTGGAAGACGGTCGGCGCCAACATCGAGAAGTACCGCACCTACCCGCGTCTGGTCGGCGAGACCGGCGGCAAGGACTTCGTGGTCGCTCACCCCTCGGCCGACCGCGCCATCCTCAAGACCGCCCTGACCCGCGGTGCCTTCGAGTACCAGGGCCAGAAGTGCTCGGCGACCTCCCGGGCCTACATCCCGGCGTCGATCTGGAACAGCGGTTTCCGCGAGGAGTTCGCCGCCGAGGTCGACGGCATCGCCATGGGTGACGTCACCGACCTGGCCAACTTCATCGGCGCGGTCATCGACGAGCGGGCCTTCGCCAAGAACAAGGCCGCCATCGACCGCGCGCAGTCCGACCCCACCTGCACGATCGTCGCGGGCGGTTCCTACGACGACTCGGTCGGCTGGTTCGTCCGCCCGACCGTCGTCGAGTGCACGGACCCGGAGAACGAGGTCTTCACGACCGAGTACTTCGGCCCCTTCCTCGCGGTGTACGTCTACGAGGACGACCGGTACGAGGAGATGCTGACCCAGATGGAGTCGGCGTCCGACTACGCCCTGACCGGCTCGGTCATCGCCCAGGACCGCGCGGCGGCCGCGTACACGATGGAGAAGCTGCGCTACGCGGCCGGCAACTTCTACATCAACGACAAGTCGACCGGTGCCGTCGTCGGCCAGCAGCCCTTCGGCGGCGGCCGCGCCTCCGGCACCAACGACAAGGCCGGCGCTCCGCAGAACCTCCAGCGCTGGACCCTGACCCGCGCCATCAAGGAGACGCTGGTCCCGCCGACCGACTACCCGTACCCGCACATGGGCTGACGCCCGTCGGACACCTTGAGGGGCCGGGCTGCTGCCCGGCCCCTTCTTCTTCGTCTTCGGTGAAACCGCAGGTCAGCGGGGTGTGATCCACTCCGCCGTCTCAGATAGTAGGAAGTCCGAGTAATTGTGGCGACAGACCGGCCCTCCTCCCTTAGCTTTGTAGGAGCCGAACGTCTCGCTCGATCAAGCGAATGGCGGTCGTGAGCCGGGCCCCGCGCAGGCAACCCCTGCGGTCCGTCGCTCCCCGCCCCTTCCGGCGTCTCGTTGTCCCCTTCCCGGAAATTCGAAGGAGTCGATTTCTCATGGCCGAGACGACCGCCCGCCGTCGAGTCCGTCACACCTCCCGTACGAGCGAGTCCGACCGCAAGAACGCCGCCGCAGCCCTGCAGCGCGCCCTCGACCGCCGTGACAACGGCGGCTCGACCGGTCACTGACCGGTCCCTCACAGTCGGGAGCCGCCCCCGTACGAGGTGTGGCGCGGGTCCGTCAGGCCCCGCGCCGCACCTCGAAACGGTCGATGCGCTCACCGCTCTGCGCGAGCGCCGACACCGTCAGCCGAGGCCTGGCCCCGCTCTCCGCCTCCACCGAGAGCAGCGAGAACCCGCGGTAGCGCACCCGTGACCACTCCACGGTCTCCTTGTCGGGCTGCTGCGACTTCGTCCACCGAAAGGTCTCGACGGACTCGTGGTCGTGCACGCGCCCCTCGTAGCTCTCCTTCACCCCCGCGGGGAAGCCGTACAGGTCACGGCCGCCCCCGCCGGCCGTGACGTACACGATCCCGTCCCGCGTCGGGTCGGTGGCCCCGCCGACCGGTACCGCCCGGCCGACCTCACCGCCGCGGATCGCGTCCGTGCGCTCGTACACGTGGTTGTGCCCGTTGATCACCAGGTCCACCCGGTGCTTCTCGAACAGCGGCAGCCACGCGGCGCGTACCCCGCCGTCGGAGGCGTGCGAGGACGTCGAGTACGCGCAGTGGTGGAAGAAGACGACGACGAAGTCGATCCCCTTGGCGGCCCGCAGCTCACCGAGCCGCTTCTCCAGCCACATCGTCTGCTTCCCGTCCGTGTGGCCGAAGTTGGCGGGGATCTCGTACGACACGTCGTTCGCGTCCAGGGCCACGACGCCGACGTTGCCGTAGGTGAAGGAGTACACGCCCGGGGTCGAACGCGGGTCGAAGCCGCTGTCCGGGAGGGACCAGCGGGCGAGCTGGCCGCCGTAGCCGTCGGGGGAGTACCAGGCCTCCATGTCGTGGTTGCCGGTGGTGACCATCCAGGGCACGCTCCGCGCGACCTCCTCGTTCTGCTTGAGGAAAAGGTCCCAGAAGCCCGGGTCGTAGCCGTCCGACTTCAGGCCCTGGCCGTTGCCGTCGGCGTAGCAGATGTCACCGGCGTGCAGGTGGAAGGCGGGCTTCTGGCGCAGCAGGAGGTTGTCGTTGGCGGCCGCGGCGGTGCCCACTCCCTGGTCGCCGAAGGCGGTGAAGACGAACTTCTCCGGGCTCGCCGGGGCCGTACGGAAGCCGGTGATGGTCGAGCGGTGCTTCGCGTCCGCCGGGTCGAAGCCGTCGTGGCCGACGCCGTAGTAGTACGTGGTGCCGGGGCGCAGCCCGTCCAGGGCCGCGTGCAGGTAGTACTGGTCGAGGGCGAGGCGTACGCCGGTCTGCCCCGGGGTGTGCAGGTCGCGCAGCTCGGCCTCGATCCTGCGGCTCAGGTCGTCGGGGCTCAGGCCGACGCGGACGTACGGCTTCCTGACCGCGAGCGGGACCTGCCACGAGATCCGCATCTGGGTCTTCGGGTCGGCGCCGAAGGCGAGATGGCGGCCGAAGGGGGAGAGGGCGGAGCCGTGCACCTTCGTCGTCGAGGGCGCGGGCGAGGGCGCGGAGCCGGCGGTGGACGTCCCTTCGGTGGAACAGCCCGTCAGCAGGCCGCCCGCCACCGCCCCCGCGGTCACCAGCGTGCGGCGCCGGGTCAGCTTCGTCCGCAGGTACTCGTGCTGCTCGGCCATGCTGAGGCGGCGCGCGAGCCGGGGCGGAATGCCGAAGTCAGGGAGGTCCATGGCTGTGAAGTTCCCAGGGGACTCCAACAACCGCCATACCTAGGGGTGAACGCCAGTCGAATGGCTGACGCCCGGAGCCACGCCGATGTCCGTATCGCGGACAGTCGGTGTCATCCCATGGGACGAGGAGTAGGGTTCCCGCATGTCTCGCAGCATCAATCTCGCAGTGATTCCCGGTGACGGCATCGGCCAGGAGGTCGTGGCCGAAGGTCTCAAGGTCCTCTCCGCCGTCCTTCCGCAGGATGTGAAGCTGGAGACCAAGGACTTCGACTTCGGCGCCCAGCGCTACCACGCCACCGGTGAGACCCTCACCGACGCCGACCTCGACGCGCTGAAGCAGCACGACGCGATCCTGCTGGGCGCCATCGGCGACCCGTCGGTCCCCTCCGGGGTACTGGAGCGCGGCTTCCTCCTCAAGCTCCGCTTCGCCTTCGACCACCATGTGAACCTGCGTCCGTCGAAGCTGCTCCCCGGTGTGGACACGCCCCTCAAGGGTGAGCCGGCCATCGACTTCGTGGTCGTCCGCGAGGGCACCGAGGGTCCGTACACCGGCAACGGCGGCACCATCCGCAAGGGCACCGAGCACGAGGTCGCCACCGAGGTCTCCGTGAACACGGCCTTCGGTGTCGAGCGTGTGGTCCGCGACGCCTTCGCCCGCGCCCAGGCCCGTCCGCGCAAGAAGCTCACGCTGGTCCACAAGAACAACGTGCTGACCTTCGCCGGACACCTGTGGACGAACATCTTCAACAAGGTGGCCGCGGAGTTCCCCGAGGTCACCACCGACTACATCCACGTGGACGCGGCCACCATCTACCTGGTCACCGACCCGGCCAGGTTCGACGTGATCGTCACCGACAACCTCTTCGGCGACATCATCACCGACCTCGCCGCGGCCGTCTCCGGCGGCATCGGCGTCGCCGCCTCCGGGAACATCAACCCGAGCGGCGAGTTCCCGTCCATGTTCGAGCCCGTCCACGGCTCGGCCCCGGACATCGCCGGCCAGGGCAAGGCCGATCCCACGGCCACGGTCCTGTCCGTCGCGCTGCTCCTGCGTCACCTCGGCTACGAGGCCGAGGCCGCCCGCATCGAAGAGGCGGTCTCCGCCGACCTCGCCGAGCGCCCCCATAGCCTTAAGGGCATGGGAGGTGCCCCCATCGGCAAGCCCGCCCGCAGCACCGCCGAGATCGGCGACGCGCTGGCCGTACGAGTAGCCGGCTGACCGGGCGGATCACTCGAAAAGCATTCGAAGCCGCCGGGTCACTCGCACCCGGCGGCTTTCGCATGTCCCCCGCCGGGTGTCACCATCATCCCCCGGGTCGCATTTCACGCCGTTTCTTCCCCGGCTCCCCGCTTGCGATAATCGAACGTGGAGCCGCGGAATGAGGGAATGCTCGGACGTCCTAGCACTGGTCACTGACAGTAAAAGGGCGTGAGCGCGGCCCGTCACTACACAACCGGTGAAGGACAACCACTCATGACGACGCCCACGATCGAGCTCAAGCCCTCCGCCAGCCCGCTCTCCGCCACCGAGCGCGAGGCGATCCTGGCCAACCCCGGGTTCGGCCGCCACTTCACCGACCACATGGTGACGATCAAGTGGACCGAGGGGCGCGGCTGGCACGACGCGCAGCTCGTCCCGTACGGCCCGATCTCCCTCGACCCCTCCACCCACGTCCTGCACTACGGGCAGGAGATCTTCGAGGGGCTCAAGGCGTACCGCCAGGCCGACGGCTCGGTCGCCGTGTTCCGGCCCGAGGCCAACGCGCGCCGCTTCCGCAACTCCGCCCGCCGGATGGCGATGGCCGAGCTGCCCGAGGAGTTGTTCATCGAGGCCCTCGACGCGCTGATCGGCCAGGACGCGGACTGGGTCCCGCCGCACGGTGGCGAGGAGTCGCTCTACCTGCGCCCGTTCATGTTCGCCACGGAGGCCGCGCTGGGCGTCCACCCGGCCAACGAGTACCTCTTCATGCTGATCGCCTCCCCGTCCGGCGCCTACTTCGCCGGGGGCGTCAAGCCGGTCACCATCTGGGTCTCCGAGGACTACGTCCGCGCGGTCCCCGGCGGCACCGGTGACGCCAAGACCGGCGGCAACTACGCGGCCTCCCTCCTCCCGCAGGCCGAGGCCGCCGCAAACGGCTGCGACCAGGTCGTCTACCTCGACGCGGTGACCCGTACCAAGGTCGAGGAGTCCGGTTCCATGAACATCGCCTTCGTCTACGGCGACCGGATCGTCACCCCGTCGCTCACGGGCTCGATCCTGGAGGGCATCACCCGCGACTCCCTCCTCCAGGTCGCCCGCGACCTCGGTTACACCGCCGAGGAGGGTGTGATCACCCTCGACCAGTGGCGCGCCGACGCGGCCTCCGGCGCCCTCACCGAGGTCTTCGCCTGCGGCACCGCGGCCGTCGTCACGCCGATCGGTCACGTCAAGACGAAGACGGACGCCTGGACCCACGGCGACGGCACGCCCGGCGAGGTCACCCTGAAGCTGCGCGAGGCCCTGCTCGGCCTCCAGCGCGGGGTCAGGGAGGACAAGCACGGCTGGATGCACAAGCTGGGCTGAGCTCCGCGAACGCGCCACGGGCCCGCTCGGACATGTTCCGGGCGGGCCCTTCTTTTGTTTGAGCGCTGCTCGATGTGATCCAGTCGACTGGCTCCGGCCTTTTGCTGGCTCGGCGCCCTCGTTTAGAGTGCTGCTCTAAAGAAGGGAACGACGTGCGGCTGACCCCCACCGAACGCGACCGGCTGCTGCTCTTCGGGGCCGCCGAGCTGGCCCGGGCACGCAGAGGGCGCGGACTGCGGCTGAACGTCCCGGAGGCGACCGCGCTCATCGCGGACACCGTGTGCGAGGCGGCCCGGGACGGGGTCCGGCTGGCCGAGGCCGTCGAGCGCGCCCGGTCGGTGCTCGGACCCGACGACGTCCTGCCCGGTGTCGCGGACGTCGTCACCGAGGTGCATGTCGAGGCGGTCTTCGAGGACGGTTCACGGCTCGCGGTCGTCAGCGACCCGATCGGCGGCGGGCTCGGCGAGCGGGCCCCCGGCGCGCTGCTGCCGGGCCCCGAACACGCCGAACCGGAGGCGGTCCTGCGGTTGACGGTCACCAACACCGCCACCGTGCCCGTCTCCGTCACCTCCCACTTCCACTTCTTCGAGGCCAACCCGCGCCTGCACTTCCCCCGGGCCGAGGCCTACGGCATGCGGCTCGCGATACCCGCCGGCTCGTCGGTGCGGTTCGGACCGGGGGAGTCGGGCGAGGTCGGCCTGGTGCCGATCGGTGGGGCCCGGGTGGCCGTCGGTTTCGCCGGTCTGGTCGACGGGCCGTTGGACGCGCCCGGTGCTCGTGAGGAGGCGTTGCGGCGGGCCGCGGCGTGCGGATATCTGGGCGCGGGGGAGCGGAGCGGCGTGCCGGAAGCGTCCGACGAGGGGGCCGTCCGATGAGCCGTCCCGGAGGCCACCCCGCCGGGGCCCGGCACCTCACCCCCCACGAGTACGCCGCCACCCACGGCCCCCGCGCCGGAGACCGCGTGCGCCTCGGTGACTCCGGGCTGGTGATCCGGGTCGAGGAGGACTCCCAGCGCTACGGCGACGAGTTCCTCGCGGGGTTCGGCAAGACCGCCCGTGACGGGCTGCACCTCAAGGCCGCCGCCGTCCGGGAGACCTGTGACGTCGTCGTCAGCAATGTCGTCGTGATCGATGCGGTGCAGGGCATCCGGAAGGTCTCGATCGGCATCCGCGAGGGGCGGATCTGCTCGATCGGGCGGGCCGGGAACCCCGACACCCTCGACGGCGTGGACGTCGTCGTCGGCACCGGTACCTCCATCGTGTCCGGCGAGGGGCTCATCGCCACCGCCGGGGCCGTCGACACCCACGTCCATCTGCTGTCCCCGCGGATCATGGAGGCCTCGCTGGCGTCCGGCGTGACCACGGTCATCGGGCAGGAGTTCGGGCCGGTGTGGGGCGTCGGGGTCAACTCGCCCTGGGCGCTCGGGCACGCCTTCGGCGCCTTCGACGCCTGGCCGGTCAACATCGGCTTCCTGGGCCGCGGTTCCTCGTCGGCGGAGGCTCCCCTGGTCGAGGCGCTGGCCGAAGGCGGGGCGAGCGGCTTCAAGGTGCACGAGGACATGGGCGCCCACACCCGCGCGCTGGACACCGCCCTGCGGGTCGCCGAGGAGCACGACGTCCAGGTCGCCCTGCACAGCGACGGACTGAACGAGTGCCTGTCCGTCGAGGACACCCTGAAGGTGCTGGAGGGCCGCACGATCCACGCCTTCCACATCGAGGGCTGCGGCGGCGGACACGTGCCGAACGTGCTGAAGATGGCCGGAGTGCCGAACGTCATCGGCTCCTCCACCAACCCCACCTTGCCCTTCGGCCGGGACGCCGTCGCCGAGCACTACGGCATGATCGTCTCCGTCCACGACCTCAAGACCGACCTGCCCGGCGACGCCGCCATGGCCCGCGACCGCATCCGCGCCGGGACGATGGGCGCCGAGGACGTGCTGCACGACCTGGGCGCGATCGGCATCACCTCGTCCGACGCGCAGGGCATGGGCCGGGCCGGCGAGACGGTCCGCCGTACCTTCGCGATGGCCGGGAAGATGAAGGCCGAGTTCGGTGCCCCGGACGGCGGCCACGACAACGAGCGCGTCCTGCGCTACATCGCCAAGCTGACCATCAACCCCGCCATCGCGCACGGACTTTCGCACGAGGTGGGCTCGATCGAGGTCGGGAAACTGGCCGACCTCGTGCTGTGGCGGCCGGAGTACTTCGGCGCCAAGCCGCAACTCGTCCTGAAGTCCGGGTTCCCGGCCTACGGCGTGGTCGGTGACCCGGGCGCGGCCACCGACACCTGCGAACCCCTCGTCCTGGGACCGCAGTTCGGGGCGCACGGCGCCACCCCCGCCGAGATCTCCGTCGCCTTCGTCGCCCGGGCCGCCCTCGACCAGGGCGACGACCGGCTGCCGACCCGCAGGAGACGGGTCGCCGTGCACGGCACCCGCGGCATCGGACCGGCCGACCTGCGCCGCAACTCCCGTACCGGAGCGGTGGACGTGGACCAGCGCACCGGCCTGGTGACGCTGGACGGAGAGCCGCTCACCTCCGCACCCGCCGACTCGGTCTCCCTCAACCGCCTGTACTTCCTCTAGGACTCCCAGGACCCCCGATGACCTATCGCATGCCCCCCGAGTGGGCCCCGCACGAACGCACCTGGATGGCCTGGCCCGGCCCCAACCCGACCTTCACCGACGACGGGGAACTGGCCGCGGCCCGGGTCGCCTGGGCGTCCGTGGCCCGCGCGGTGCGCCGCTTCGAGCCGGTGACGATGGTGCACGGGCCCGGCCACGCCGAGTCCGCGCGCGCACTGCTCGGCCCGGACGTCGAACTGGTGGAGCGCGAGCTCGACGACGCGTGGATGCGCGACATCGGCCCGACGTTCGTCAAGGACGGGGAAGGCCGACTGGCCGCCGTGGACTGGGTGTTCAACGGCTGGGGCGGCCAGGACTGGGCCCGCTGGGAACACGACGCGAAGATCGCCCGCCAGGTCGCCGACCTCGCCGGGGTGCCGGTGCTGAGCAGCCCGCTGGTCAACGAGGGCGGCGCGCTCCACGTCGACGGCGAGGGCACCGTCCTGCTCACCGACACCGTCCAGCTCGGCGCAGGCCGCAACCCCGGCTGGACCCGAGAGCAGGTCGAGGCGGAGATCCACGAAAGGCTCGGCACCACCCGGGCCGTCTGGCTCCCGCGCGGACTGACCGGCGACTACGGCACGTACGGCACCCAGGGCCATGTCGACATCGTCGCCGCCTTCGCCCGCCCGGGGGTGGTCGTGGCCCATGTCCAGCCGGACCCGGCGCACCCGGACCACGAGGTGACCAAGGAGGTCGTGGGCCTGCTGAAGTCCGCGACCGACGCCCGGGGCCGCCGCCTCGAGGTCGTCGAGGTGCCCGCACCGGCCGTCCTGGAGGCCGACGGGCACTGGGTCGACTACTCCTACATCAACCACTACCTCTGCAACGGCGGCGTCGTGCTCTGCGGCTTCGACGACCCGCGCGACGAGCTCGCCGCCGGCATCTTCCGGCGGCTGTTCCCGGGGCGCACGGTGACGCCGGTGGACGCCCGTACGATCTTTGCGGGCGGTGGCGGCATCCACTGCATCACCCAGCAGCAGCCGCGTGCGACGGTCGGGTAGAACAGACGGGTGAACGTGCTGACCTGTGCCGCCTGCGGAAACCGGCTGACCGAGTCGCCGCGACTCCTGCCCGAGCTGCCGCCGCGCCCGGAGTTCGACGGCCGCAAGGGCCCCGACGGCTCCCGACACGCTCCGCCGACCGTCCCGCGCGGCGCGTACGCGGTGGACCCTGAGCCCGCCGGGCCGCGCGGCACTTTGGTGACCCACCCCGAGGACACTCGCGCGTACCTGTCCGGCGACCCCGCCGTCAGCGAGTCCGGCTGCTGCGGTCCGCCCGGGCGCGAGGGCCCCAACGAGCTGTGCGCGGGGTGCGGCGCGTTGGTGGCGACCGTGTACGCCGACTGCTCCGGCGCATACGAGACGGACTTCCTTCCCGACGCCGTGCGCGTGACCGCCGTATGAGCACCCCTCGCCGCACCCCCGCCCCGCCGCGCGAGCGGATCCTCGCCGCGGCCATGGAGATGATCGCCGAACGGGGTCTGGAGAAGCTCACCATGGCCGCGCTCGGCCGCGAGGTCGGCATGAGCAGCGGTCATCTCCTCTACTACTTCCGCTCCAAGGACGAACTGCTGCTCCAGACCCTGGAGTGGAGCGAGGGGCGGCTCGGCGCCGAGCGCGCCCGGCTGCTCACCCGCCCGGCGACCGCCCGCGAAGGCCTCGACGCGTACGTCGACCTGTACGTCCCGGACGGGCACCGCGACCCGCACTGGACCCTCTGGCTGGAGGTCTGGAACCGCTCGCAGAACGCCGGCGCAGACGCGCGTGACCGGCAGGCCGCCATCGAGGGCGCCTGGCACCGCGATCTGGTCGCCCTGCTGGCGCGGGGGGTCTCGCGGGGGGAGTTCCGGGCCGTGGACCCGGACCGCTTCGCGACCCGGCTGCGGGCCCTGCTCGACGGGTTCTCCATCCACGTGGCGATCGGGCTGCGGGGGACGGACCGGGGGATGGTTCTCGGCCATGTGGGGGAGTTCCTCGACGACAGCCTCCTCGCGGACGCGTGACCTCCCGCCCGGGTTGTACGCAATAAGGCCGATTGACCCTGTGGTCGGTGGTGCGTTTGCCTCGATGGCAGCCCTCGGCGCGGGGCCGGGGGCAGTGCGTCAACGGGGATCACAGGGGGATACATGTCCAGAGCCGCCGCATGTCCGTCGAGCGGGGCCCTACGTGCCTCAAGAGCCCTGCTGGGAGCGGCAGTCGTCCTGGCCCTGGCCGCCACGACCGCCCAGGCCGCGAAGCCCGAAGCCCAGTCCCGCCCAGACGCGGCGCGTACCCAGCGGGTGAGCACCGCCGCCGACGGCAGCCAGGCCGACGGACCGTCTGACGACGCCGCGATCAGTGCCGACGGCCGCACCGTCGCGTTCGTGTCCGCCGCGGCGGGCTTCGGCTGCGCGGACTTCACCCCGTGCCTGCTGGTGAAGGACGTGACCGAGGGCGGGGTCACCAGGATCGACCTCGGCGACGGCTACACCTACGGCACACCGGTGCCGAGCGCCGACGGCAGCCGTATCGCCTTCTCCGCGGGCCCCCGCTTCCTGGCTCCCCACCTGTACGACCGCGCCACCGGCCGCGCGGAGAAGCTGTGGCCCCAGGACCCGCCCGGATCCAACGAGTTGGGCCGCGCGGAGTCGATCAGCCCGGACGGCACGCACGTCGCGTACACCCTCGGGAACCGCAACGGCGACGGGAGCGCCCGACTGCTGTACGTCCGCGACACGGCCACCGGCACCGACGCACTGATCTCGCCGGCCGAGGAGGGCCAGAAGAACGGGGCCTCGGTGAGCGGCGACGGCACGCGGGTCGCGTACGGTCTGCGTGTCGACAGCGAGCAGGATCCCGCCGACGTCTACGTCAGGGACCGGACGACGGGCGAGCGGACCCAGGTGGACACCGGGCTCGGAGCCGCCTACCTGGTCCGCATCACCGCGGACGGCCGCAGGGTCCTCCTCAGTGCCGAGAGCGGCCTGTACGTCCACGACCTGCGCACGGGCACGTCACGGCGGGTGGCCGACGGGAACCCCGGCCCGGTCACGGCGGACGGCCGCTACGCCGTCGTCTCCGGCGAGGACGGCACGCGCGTGCGCGACCTGCGCACCGGGGCGCGCGGTGCCGCTCTCCCGCGGGACGCGCAGGTGCTGGACAACGCGCTGACCGCCAAGGGCCGTGCGGTGGTGTTCAGTTCGCCCGCCTCCCACCTGGTGCCGGGCGACACCAACGCGGAGTACGACGTGTTCGTCTTCTCCGGCGAACTGCGCGGGAACCCGGCGCCGATGCCGTCCGTCACCGAGCGGATCGCCAGGCCCGCCGGCGCGTCCCACGACCCGGTGATGGGAGAGAACAAGGTGGTCTCCTTCACGTCGGAGGGCGATGTGTTCGTGAGCACCCCCGGCTGGTTCTCGAAGGTCAACTCGGACAACCAGAAACCCTCGTCCGAGGGCACGCCCTGCTACAGCGGCCGCATGGTCGGCTATGTGGCCCCCTTGGCCGACGGCGGCCCGGGCGTCCAAGTCCGCAACCGTGCTGTCGGCAAGCTCACCAGCCTGGGCTCCTACCAGGGCGTCCGTTTCACCTGGATGGGACAACCCGTGGTGAACCCCACCTGCCAGTGGCTCACCTATGCGGCGACCCTGCCCGCCACCGGCACGGACCCGGATCCGCAACCCCGTGTGTACCGCTTCAAGTTCAACGGCGGTGACACCGACGTCGTCAGCGCGCCCACCGGCGAGGCCGCGGGGCATCCGTCGATCGACTACTCCGGCCGGTACGTCGCCTTCGAGCAGGGCGGTGCCGTGTACGTCCGTGACCTGGACACCGGCGCCCTGGAGAAGGCCGCGACGCACGCGACGGCACCCTCTCTCGGCGCGGACGGCCGCAAGATCGCCTACCAGCAGGGCCGCACGTCCGCCGTCCGCGATCTCGACACCGGCACCACGACCCGGGTCGCAGGCACCGAGCCCTCGCTGTCGGGAGACGGCACCCGGGTGGCGTACACCTCGGGCCGGTCCGTATACGCGCTCGAACTCGCCACAGCAAAACGCCAGTTGGTCAGCGTCGACCGCTGGGGCGGCCGCAACGACCTGCCGGCCGGGCACCCCTCGGTCAACGCCGACGGCACGGTCGTCGCGTTCGAATCGGCGTCACCCGATCTGGTGGAGGGGGACACCAACGGGGTGCCGGACGTGTTCCTGCGGACAGTGCAATGACAACGACCGATCACGGGGGATCACCATGCACAGCACGAAACGTCTCGCGGCCGCGCTCCTGGCCGCCCTCGCCACCACGGCACTCACGGGCCCCGCGGTGAGCGCCGCGCCCAAGGTCCCGTACACCGAGCCGGTCAGCGTCACCCCGCAGGGGAAGGCGGGCAACGGCGGCACGCACACCGCGGTCATCAGCCGCAACGGCCGCCACCTCGCCCTGACTTCGGACGCCGAGGACCTGGACCCGAACGTCCGGCACGGCGGGATGTACCTGCGCGACCCGCACACCGGCAAGCTCCGCTTCGCGGGCTTCGGGGACCTGGTGGCGGTCCTGAACGACGGCCGCTACGTCTACGCCTACGGCCCGGAGTCCGCGGAGGTGTGGATCCACGACATCGCCACGGGCAAGCGGGTCGGGTTCGGCATCGAGGTCCCCGACGGCTTCACCGGGCAGCCCGCCGAGATCTCCGTCAGCCCCGACGGCCGCTACGCCGTCTACACCCTCCAGGACACCGCCGAGCACACCAGCGTGGTCTTCCTGCGCGACCGCATCAAGGGCACGACCGAGCGGATCAGCCACCCCAGGCCGACGTGGGAGCCGCGCAACGCCTTCCAGCCGACGGTCAGCGACGACGGGCGCCGGATCGTCTACCAGTACACCTACGCCAACGGCCCGCGCGGCGACGACTGGGGCGACGTCTGGATGTACGACCGCGGCACCGGCGAGCACACCCAGATCGACCGCTCCTACGACGGCTCGGGGACCGAGAGGGAGTCGCTGAACCCGTCCGTCAGCGGCGACGGCCGTACGGTCGTCTTCGAGTCCCGGGACACCCACCTGGTCCCCGGCGACACCGACGCGAGCTGGAACGTGTTCGTGCACACCCTTCGCACCGGCACCAACCAGCGCATCCACGGCACCCAGGGCGGACCCGGCGAGGTCTACACCCGGGGCGCGGCGATCAGCGCCGACAGCCGCTACCTCACCTTCACGTCGGAGGTGACCGAGCCCGGCAGCCGGTACGGCAAGGAGTACCCCGTCTACCTGCGGGACCTGAAGAAGGGCACCACCACCCTCGTCACCCCCGACACCACCGGCGGCACCGCGACCGCCGACGTCCTGCCGGGCCGGATCGCCGACGGCGCCCGCCGGATCCTGTTCCGGTCCTCCGACCCGACGCTGATCCCGGCGGGCGACACCAACGACGGCCCCGACGCGTTCGTACGACACCTCCGATGAGCAGCACAGTGCTCGCATCCTGAGACGGAGGGTGAGCACGGGGGCGGTCTGTGCCAGACTTCCTCCGTGCTCTCGTTCGCCATGATTATTGGCAGCAGGCGCGCCGGTCCGCAGTGACCGCCACGTACGACCAGGTACGGGCGGACACCGTCGTCCTCGACCCGCGCGCAGACCTCTCGCACCCGCGAGGGGTTTTTCGCATTTCTGGCCCACCCGCAGCCGGAGGCGAGAGCGCGAGGGACTATGTGGGGGCGGTGGAGCCGGTCATTCCGGTACGACCGAGATCCAAATCCTCAGGAGCCTTGACACCATGACCGCAACCAGCGAGCTCGACGATCAGTTCCACGTCTTCGACACCACCCTGCGCGACGGCGCCCAGCGGGAGGGCATCAACCTCACCGTGGCGGACAAGCTGGCCATCGCACGGCACCTGGACGACTTCGGCGTGGGCTTCATCGAGGGCGGCTGGCCCGGCGCCAACCCGCGGGACACCGAGTTCTTCGCCCGCGCCCGCCAGGAGATCGACTTCAAGCACGCCCAGCTCGTGGCCTTCGGCGCGACCCGCCGCGCGGGCGCCAAGGCGTCCGAGGACCCGCAGGTCAAGGCCCTCCTGGACTCCGGCGCCGACGTGATCACCCTGGTCGCCAAGTCGCACGACCGCCACGTCGAACTGGCGCTCAGGACGACCCTGGACGAGAACCTGGAGATGGTCCGCGACTCGGTGTCCTTCCTGGTGTCGCAGGGCCGCCGCGTCTTCGTCGACTGCGAACACTTCTTCGACGGCTACCGTGCCAACCCCGAGTACGCGAAGGCCGTCGTACGGGCCGCCTCCGAGGCGGGCGCCTCCGTCGTCATCCTCTGCGACACCAACGGCGGCATGCTCCCGGCCCAGGTCCAGGCGGTCGTCGCGACCGTCCTCGCGGACACCGGCGCCCGGCTCGGCATCCACGCCCAGGACGACACGGGCTGCGCGGTCGCCAACACCCTCGCCGCCGTGGACGCGGGCGCCACCCACGTGCAGTGCACGGCGAACGGCTACGGCGAGCGCGTCGGCAACGCCAACCTCTTCCCGGTGGTCGCGGCCCTGGAGCTCAAGTACGGCAAGAAGGTCCTCCCCGACGGCAAGCTGCGCGAGATGACCCGTATCTCCCACGCCATCGCCGAGGTCGTCAACCTCATCCCCTCCACCCACCAGCCCTACGTCGGCGTCTCCGCCTTCGCCCACAAGGCCGGCCTGCACGCCTCCGCCATCAAGGTCGACCCGGACCTCTACCAGCACATCGACCCCGAGCAGGTCGGCAACACCATGCGGATGCTGGTCTCCGACATGGCGGGCCGCGCCTCGATCGAGCTCAAGGGCAAGGAACTCGGCATCGACCTCGGCGGCGACCGCGAGCTGGTCGGCCGGGTCGTCGAGCGGGTCAAGGAGCGCGAGCTCAGGGGCTACACGTACGAGGCGGCCGACGCCTCCTTCGAACTCCTCCTGCGCGCCGAGGTCCAGGGCAGGCCCCTGAAGTACTTCGGGGTCGAGTCCTGGCGCGCGATCGTCGAGGACCGCCCCGACGGCAGCCACGCCAACGAGGCCACGGTCAAGCTCTTCGCCAAGGGCGAGCGCATCGTCGCCACGGCGGAGGGCAACGGCCCGGTCAACGCCCTCGACCGCGCCCTGCGCGTCGCCCTGGAGAAGATCTACCCCCAGCTCGCCAAGCTCGACCTCGTCGACTACAAGGTCCGCATCCTGGAGGGCGTCCACGGCACCCAGTCCACCACCCGCGTCCTGATCTCCACGTCGGACGGCACGGGCGAGTGGTCGACGGTGGGCGTCGCGGAGAACGTGATCGCGGCGTCCTGGCAGGCGCTGGAGGACGCGTACACCTACGGTCTGCTGCGCGCGGGTGTGGAGCCCGCGGAGTAGCCCGCAGCGGGAGTCCCCGGCGAGCTCCACTCGGACTCGCCGGGGCTACCGGACGCCATTCGCCGTGCTCCGGTCTTCAGGCCGGGGGTGAAGCGAATCTTGCGGCTGCGACGCGGAGCGTCGCGGTCTCGTTCCGGCGGAGCCGGACCCTGCTCGCGACGGTGACTGATCGTTCACACGTTCCCGGCGACGACGTGGGTTCGACGTGCCTAATGTGATCGTCATGCAGGTGTGGTAACGGACAGCCGCGCGGTCCTGGCTCGGTGAGGTCTCCGCGGTGGTGCTCCAGCAGTCCCTGAGGGACGCCGAGAGCGCGTACCGCAACTTCTTCGCCTCCCTCAAAGGCACCCGCAAGGGCCCGAAGATCAGCCCGCCCCGTTTCAAGTCCCGTAAGGACGCCCGGCAGTCGATCCGGTTCACTGCCAACGCCCGCTGGCACATCACCGCAAGTGGCCGTCTGAACCTGCCGTAGATCGGCGCGGTGAAGGTGACATGGTCCCGAACGCTGCCCGCCACTCCCACTTCCGTCACCGTGATCAAGGACGCGGCCGGCAGGTATTTCGCCTCGTTCGTCATCGACACCGACCCCGCCGCCGACGCGACACGGATGCCGCAGACCGACCGCATCATCGGCATCGATCTCGGCCTCACTCACTTCGCGGTCCTCTCCGACGGCACGAAGATCGACTCCCCGCGCTTTCTGCGCCGCGCGGAGAAGAAGCTGAAGAAGGCCCAGAAGGAGTAGCGGCCAGGGCGAGATCCGGACCCCGGACCCGGCACCGGAGTCCGAACACGGCCGCGGACTGCTGCTCGTGGCCGCGCTCGCCGACGACTGGGGTGTGCGGGAACGGGACCCGGGCAAGGTCGTGTGGTGCGACTTCGTGATCAGGTCACCGGAGGACTGACGACGGCGCCGGGGGCGGCATGGCCGGACGCGACGTCTTGACGGACGCGCGTGCTCTCAGTTCACTCACGCCGTGAGGTAAGTCCCGTGTGACCCCTGAGAGCCGAGGGAAGGTCCATGCGAAGAACCGCCCTGCTCGTCTCCGCCGCCCTGCTCACCTCCCTGCTGCCCCTGGCCGTCGCCCGCGCGGCCGACGATCCGCCCCCGGTCCCCGTGGACCGCTTCGAGGGCGAGGTTCCCTTCGCGAACCCGCCGGCAGGCGGCCTGTTCACCTGGGGCGGCGACACCGACGATCCGCCAACTCTCCGGCTCAGCCCCCGAGATGACGCCCCCGAGGGGAGCCAGGTCCTCTCCGGCACCTACGACATCAGCGGCTACGGCGGCTTCACGCACGACTTCGCCTTCGCCGAACCCGCCCCCGACTGGTCCGACCGCAAGGGCATCCGCTTCTGGTGGGAGGGACAGGACAACGGCAAGAAGGTCGCCTTCGAGCTCAAGGACGGCGGCGCGAACGGCGAGGCCTCCGAGCTGTGGACGACGTCCTTCACCGACGACTTCACCGGCTGGAAGCAGATCGAGATCCCCTTCACGGACTTCGCGTACCGGACCGACTACCAGCCCGTCGGCGGCATCGACCACGTCCTGGGCCTGACGCAGATGTGGGGGTACGCCGTCACCCTGCCCGTCGGCGCACCGGGCCGCTTCGCCATGGACGGCGTCGAGTTGTACGGCAGGGCCGACCAGTCGCTGCGCGCCTCGGTGCTCACCGACTCCGCCGTGTACCCGGTCGACGAGGGCGGCACGGCCACCGTGAAGGTCACCCTCGCCACCACCGGCTCCGCGCCGATCGACGAGCCCGTGACCGTCGCCTACGAGACCGCCGGCGGCTCCGCCTCCACCTCCGACTACACCCCGCTCAAGGGCGAGTTCACCTTCCCCGCGGGCACCGCCTCCGGCACCGCACGGACCCTCCGGGTGCACACCCTCAAGGACAAGGCGGCCTCCGAGACCGCCGAGACCATCCCCCTCAAGCTCACCGTCACCGGCGCCAAGGCTCCCGCCGAGACCCCGCAGGTCGTCATCGACGCGCACGGGCTGCCGTATCTGAACAGCAAGCTCCCCGTGAGGAAGCGGGTCGCGGACCTCCTGTCCCGGATGAGCCTCGCGGAGAAGACCGGTCAGATGACCCAGGCCGAGCGCGGAGCCGTCGGGACCGGCGCCGACATCGCCGCCGACGGCCTCGGCTCGTTGCTCTCCGGCGGCGGCTCCACCCCCATGCCCAACACCCCCGCGGCCTGGGCGAAGATGATCGACTCCTTCCAACTCCGGGCGCAGGCAACCCGGTTCCAGATCCCGCTCGTCTACGGCGTCGACGCCGTCCACGGCCACAACAACCTGGTCGGCGCCACGGTCATGCCGCACAACATCGGCATCGGAGCGACCCGCGATCCACGGCTCGCCCAGCGGACAGGGGCCGTGACCGCCGCCGAGGTCCGTGCCACCGGCATCCCCTGGGACTTCGCGCCCTGCCTCTGCGTCACCCGGGACGAACGCTGGGGCCGTTCCTACGAGTCCTTCGGCGAGGACCCGGCCCTCGTCGAGTCCATGGAGACGGTCATCCAGGGCCTCCAGGGCGCCCGCGACGGACGGGACCTGAAGGACGACGACAAGGTCCTCGCCACCGCCAAGCACTTCGTCGGCGACGGCGGCACCGCCTACGGCTCCTCCATCACCGGCACCTACACCATCGACCAGGGCGTCACCACGGTCACCCGAAAGCAGCTGGAGGCGATCCACCTCGCCCCCTACCGGACGGCCGTGGACCGGGGCGTCGGCACGGTCATGCCGTCGTACTCCTCGCTCGACATCGTCGGCGACGGCCAGGGCCCGGTGAAGATGCACGCCCGCGCCGACATGATCAACGGGGTCCTGAAGGACAAGCTCGGCTTCGACGGCTTCGTCATCAGCGACTGGAACGGCATCGACCAGATCCCCGGGGACTACGCCTCCGACGTCCGGACCTCGGTCAACGCCGGCGTCGACATGGTCATGGCCCCCTACGCCTACAAGGACTTCCACAGCGCGCTGGTCCAGGAGGTGCGGGCAGGGCGGGTCAGTGAGCGGCGGATCGACGACGCGGTGTCCCGCATCCTCACCCAGAAGTTCAGGCTGGGGCTCTTCGAGAAGCCGTACGCCGACACGAGCGGCGCCTCGAAGATCGGTTCCGCCGGTCACCGGGCGGTGGCCCGCGAGGCGGCCGCCGAGTCGCAGGTGCTGCTGAAGAACAGCGGCGGGCTGCTGCCGCTCAAGAAGTCGCAGAAGGTGTACGTCGCCGGGTCCGATGCGGACGACATCGGCAACCAGAGCGGCGGCTGGACCGTCACCTGGCAGGGCTCCTCCGGCGACATCACGCCCGGCACGACGATCCTGGAGACGATGCGCAAGAACTCCGCGCAGCTGACGTACTCCAAGGACGCCTCCGCCCCGACCGGCGGCTACGACGTAGGGGTGGTCGTCGTCGGCGAGACCCCTTACGCCGAAGGCGTCGGAGACGTCGGCAACGGCCACGACCTGGAGCTGTCGGCGGCCGACAAGGCCGCCGTCGACAAGGTGTGCGCGGCCATGAGGTGCGCGGTGCTGATCGTCTCCGGGCGGCCGCAGCTCATCGGCGACCGGCTCGGCGGCATCGACGCCCTGGTCGCCTCCTGGCTGCCGGGCACCGAGGGCGACGGCGTCGCGGACGTCCTCTACGGCAGGCGTGCCTTCACCGGCCGACTGCCCGTCACCTGGCCCAGGTCCGAGGCACAGCTGCCGATCAACGTGGGTGACCCGACGTACGACCCGCAGTTCCCGTACGGCTGGGGCCTGACCACCCGCACCAAGGTTCCGGAGGGCGGGGCGGCCACGCTCACGGCGCTCGGGACCGCGGCCGGTGCGGCCGAGCGGGCCGGTGCCGGCGACCGGGGCCGCGCGCTCGTCGAGAAGGCCCGGCTGATCGTGCAGCGCAAAGCGGGCTCGCGGATGACGGCCGCGGTCGCGGCGCCCTTCGCCGACGCCGAGCACCTCCTTCTGACCGGACGCTACGGAGAGGCGGTGCGGAAGCTGACGCAGGCGTACCGGGCGGCCTGAGGGGGCGGGCGGAGAGGTCGCTTCCGGGGGGCTTCGGGTAGCGTCGAAGTATGAAGGCCACCGCGCAGGCCGTAGTACGGACCCGAAGCCTTCCGGGGCTGCTGTTCGCCCTGGTGCTCGCGGCCCTGGCCGCCCTGGCGGCGACCGCCCCGCCCGCATCGGCCTCGACGAGCGACCCGACCGCCACGAGCGTCTCGGCGATCGGCCAGGCCCTCCGTAAGAGTCCGGTCTACGTCGATCCGGCCGCCGCGGCCCAGCTGTCCGCCAAGGACGCCGACGCCCTGGCGGACCGGATCACGAAGGCGGACAAGCCGCTGTTCGTCGCGGTGCTGCCCGCCGACTACCCGAAGCAGGACCTGTTCACCAAGCTGCGCACGGCGACCGGCATCACCGGCGTCTACGCGGTCCGGCTCGGCGAGGCCTTCGACGCCCGCGCCGACTCCTCGGTCCTGCCGAAGGCGGCCGTACGGAACCTGGTGACGACCGTCCAGGGCGAGGACACCCGTGCCCAGCTGACCGACTTCACCGCGGCCGCGGTCACCAACATGGGCGGTTCGGCCCCGTCGACCTGGCGGTCCGCGGACGACGGCGGCGGGGTGTCGAGCACGGCACTGATCACGGTCGGCGCGGTGCTCGTGGCCGGTGGCGCGGGCGCGTACACGCTGGTGCTCCGTAACCGGCGCCGGCACGCCGAGGAGCAGCGGGCCGCGCTGGAGAAGCTGCGGGTGGTGGTGGACGAGGACATCACGGCGTTCGGCGAGGAACTGGACCGGCTGGACTTCCACCCCGCCGAAGCGGGCGCCGACGACGCGATGCGCGCGGACTACGAGCGGTCGCTGGACGCGTACGAGCAGGCGAAGTCGCTCATGGGGGCGGCCACCCGACCCGAGGACGTACGAGGGGTCACCCAGGCTCTGGAGGACGGCCGCTTCTCACTGGCCCAGCTCGCGGCGCGCCGCGAGGGCCGGCCGCTGCCCGAGCGCCGGGCCCCCTGCTTCTTCGACCCCCGCCACGGCCCCTCCGTCACCGACGCCGCCTGGACGCCGCCGGGCGGTGCCCCGCGCGAGGTCCCGGTCTGCGCCGCGGACGCCACCCGCCTGGCCGACGGCCGCGACCCGGTCATGCGCGAGGTCGACACCGACCAGGGCCGCCGCCCCTACTGGGACGCCGGCCCGGCCTACGGCCCCTGGGCCGGCGGCTACTTCGGCGGCGGCCTCCTCCCCGGGCTCCTGGTCGGCACGGTCCTCGGCAGCATGATGGCCACGCCCGCCTACGCGGCCGACTACGGCTCCGGTTACGGAGACTTCGGCGGCGGCTACGAGGGCGGCGACCTGTCCGGCTCGGACTTCGACTCCGGGGACTTCGGGGACTTCGGGGGAGGCGGGGACTTCGGAGGCGGGGGCGATTTCGGTGGTGGGGGAGGGGACTTCGGGGGCGGGGGGTTCTGAGCGGGGGGTTCTGAGAGGGGGTTCTGAGCCCCGGGGGTCGGCACCGGGTTTTCTTCGCAGGGGGCGTTGCCCCCAACGGGGGCGACAGCCGGGGATCCACCGCACAAGGCACCGGACCCCAGCCCACCGCCCCCGCCTCACCTCACGTCACAGCGACGCAGCCGCCGAAGCGATCGCCGAGGCGAACGTGGACACCTCGGTGTAGACACCGGGCGCGTTGGGCCGGGCGCAGCCTATGCCCCAGCTCACTATGCCCACCTGCACCCACGCGTTCGCCGAGTCCCGCCGGAACATCGGCCCGCCGGAGTCCCCCTGGCAGGTGTCGACCCCGCCGGAGGAGTACCCCGCGCAGATCTCCTCGTTGGCGATGAGCCCGCTGTACCCGCTGTATCCCCGGCAGGCCGCGTCGCTCACGAACGGCACGGTGGCCTTCAGCAGATACCGCTGCTGGGCCCCGCCTTCGGTGGCCGCACCCCACCCGGCGACCGTGAAGGTCCCGGTGTTGTACTGCGTCGTCGTCGCGATCTTCAGCGTGGGAAGGTTGATCGGCGAGGCGAGCTTGATGAGCGCCCAGTCCTTGCCGTCGCCGTTGTAGCCGGGCGCCCGGTAGACGTACGTCGACCTGACCTGTACCCGCCCGGCGCTGGACTGGAGGTCCGCGACACCCGCGGTCGCGGTGATGCTGGTGTTCGCCCCGGTCCCGTTCACGCAGTGGGCGGCGGTGAGCACGATCTGCTGGGTGTACAGCGCCCCGCCGCACCCCATGGACAGCCGCACCATGAACGGGAACTCGCCCTGCGCGGCACGGCTGCCGCCGACGACGGGCGAGGGCGCGGCCTGCGCGGCCGACACGGGCTGGAGGCTGGCGATCGCGAGCGCGGCGGCTCCGACCGCCAGACATCTCTTGACGGCAGTGAGGAGTTTCTTCAAGGTGATGCCTCTTCCAGGTGGGGGCTGGCTTTGACGAGCTCATGCCAAGTCTGGGCATCAAAAGATCCGCCCAAGTTCTGACATGGGCCGGTCAAATCTGTTGATGGATTATGGGAATCCTGTGAACTCGCGCACAAGGGGTGCGATTCAGCCGCCGGTCACGGTGCCGTTCAGGACACCTGACGGGTCAGGGCGTACCGCTCCCCGGCGGCATGCCACCACCCCGGCGGCGAGGGCCCGTCGACGACGGAGGACGGCTGGCCCGGGTGCAACCCGAGCCGCCACAACGCCTCCGCGGTCACCTCCACCCGGAACCACCCCCGCCACCGCCCGTCCGACCCGGGCCCGCACGCGAGACCGAACCGCACCTCGCGCTCGACGTCGAAGGGCATCCAGTCGATTCCGCGCTCCCGCAGTCAAGCCCGCACGGCGGCCAGAGGGGTCGGGCAGCCGCGGACGTTCTCGTACGACGCGACGGTGATCCAGGCGGGAACGTTGGTCATGCGGTCCATGATGCGCCCGTACGACCCCGTGGTGCGCGCCTGTTGAGCACCGTGACCCCAGTGCCACCGCGACCGGCCCCGCGCTCACCCGAACCGGCGACCGGCCCGCGCCCCCTGCGTCGATCACCGCGCCGCCGAGCCAAGGGCCGCACGCGGCGCCGGCCGAGGCGGCACAGGGCGCCGCTCCCCGCCCCCAGCCGCCGGTCGGCGTGCCGCTCGCCGGCCCGCACTCCGCGAACGCCCCGAGACCGAACGGCGCGAGCACCACCGGCAGGCACCCCACACTCGTCCAGCCGCATGGCATCGGTGACGAGGGGCGCGCGACAGGTGAAGGTGCAGAAGGTCGCGCCGTTCACCAGACCGCCCAGCAGCACCAGCGCGGCGGTTCCGGCCGGAACCGAGCGGGCCACCGCCACCAGCGCCGGCACGGACACCGCGGCCACCGCCCAGCGGCATGGACCTCGCCCGCCCCTTGGCGTCCGGCGCGACCATGGCCCTGGCGGTCGCCAACGGGACGGCGAGGAAACCGGCGTTGGCGAGCGCTCCCACCACCCGGATGGCCGGCAGCGCCCCGAAGCCGTCGGTCAGCGAACCGGCGGCATGAGCGCCGACGAAGACGACACCGTCTGATCACCGAGGTCTGCGAGCGCGCCGGTTCGGGTCTTTCCGAGTCCGTCCGGAAGACGTGTCTTCCGGATCTCCCCTACCGGCGCACCTGCTGATCCGCGGCGACCGGGTCACGCGTTCTTGATCGCGGAGATGTCGAAGTGCAGCTTGATCTTGTCGGAGACCAGGACGCCACCCGTCTCCAGGGCCGCGTTCCAGGTCAGGCCCCACTCGGAGCGCTTGATCTCGGCCTTGCCCTCGAAGCCCACGCGCTCGTTGCCGAAGGGGTCCTTCGCGGCGCCGTTGAACTCGAGGTCGATGGTGAGCGGCTTGGTGGTGCCGAGGATCGTCAGGTCGCCGGTGATGCGGTAGTCCTCGTCGCCCAGCGCCTCCGCCTTGGTGGAGCGGAAGGTCATGGTCGGGAACTCGTCGGTCTTGAAGAAGTCCGCGCTCTTGAGGTGCCCGTCCCGGTCCGCCGACCCGGTGTCGATGCTGTCCATCTTGACGTCGATGGAGGCCGTCGACGCGGACGGGTTGCTGCCGTCCAGGTGCAGCGAGCCGCTGAACTCGTCGAACTTGCCCTTGACGTTGGTGACCATGGCGTGACGGACGGTGAAGCCGATCGTGGAGTGCGAGGCGTCGATCGTGTAGTCGCCGGTCAGTGCGGTCAGGTCGGTGTTCGCCATGACGGAACTCCTTGAAGTGAGGATGTTGAATCTTGAACCACTCAACACGGAGGACCG
The DNA here is from genome assembly GCF_049739545.1 of Streptomyces sp. SLBN-8D4. NCBI lineage: Bacteria > Bacillati > Actinomycetota > Actinomycetes > Kitasatosporales > Streptomycetaceae > Streptomyces > Streptomyces sp. SLBN-8D4. Next base: position 3,027,091 of record NZ_JBMGQC010000001.1, on the reverse strand, counting down.
TAGACCTATTCCGCGCACCTTTCAACATCATCCGGAGAAGTGTTGGCGTGCCCGCCCCGCGGTGGTAGATGCCCCGGTATGAACCCACAGCGCAGAGCCCCCCTGCGACCCACCCGAAGGGTCGTCTTACTCGCGGCGGCGCTCCTGGCCGCCGCCGCCCCGCCCGCCCGTGCCGGCGCGGCCGACCCCTACGACACCCTCCGCCGACGCTGGCTCGACATCGCCCTCGGCACCGGCTACGACCCGGCGGCGCAGCCGTACGCCTCCCGCCTCGCCGAGACGGGCGAACTCGCCCGAGGCTTCCGCGCCGCCATGGCCCCGACCCGTACCTCCCTGTGGGCCGGCCTCCCCTACGACCCCCCGGCCGGCATCACCCAGAGCTACAGCCGCCTGTGGACCATGACCCAGGCCTACATCCAGCAGGGCACCGGTTCGACCGGCGACGAGAGCCTCCTCGCGGACGTCCTCCGCGGCCTCGACCACCTCTCCGCGACCGTCTACAACCCCTCCACCACCCGCTACGGCAACTGGTGGGAATGGCAGATCGGCAGCCCCCGCCTCCTCATGGACATCGTGGCCGCCCTCCACGACCACCTCACGGAGACACAAAAAGGAGCTGCCTGCGCCGCCGTCGACCACTTCATCCCCGACGCGATGCTCACCGACTACTCCGGCACCTCCACCGGCGCCAACCGCGTCGACCTGTGCCGCTCCGTCGCCCTGCGCGGCATCCTCGGCAGGGCCCCCGACCGGATCGCCCTCGCCCGCGACGCCCTCTCGCCGGTCTTCCCGTACGTCACGAAGGGAGACGGCCTCTACGCCGACGGCTCCTTCGTCCAGCACACCTGGGTCGCCTACTCCGGCACCTACGGCCAGGTCATGCTCGACGGTCTCGGCCGCCTCTTCGCCCTGCTCGCCGGCTCCGAGTGGCAGGTGACCGACCCGAACCGGCAGACCGTCCTCGACAGCGTCGAGCGTGCCTACGCCCCGCTGATCCACGACGGACTGGTGATGGACAGCGTCAACGGCCGTGCCATCAGCCGCGGTTACCTCAAGAGCGACGACCGCCATGTCATGCGCGGCGACCACTTCCACGGCCAGGGGATCATCGCCGCCATCGCACTGCTCGCGGGCGGGGCGAGCGAGCAGGAGCGCACACGCTGGCACGGCCTGGTGAAGGGCTGGATCGAACGGGACACCGTCACCCCGATCCTGACGGCCCGCCAGTTCGGGGTCGCCGACCTCGCCCGGCTGCACGCGGTGGCCGCGTCCCCCGTCCCGGCCGCACCCGAACCCGTCGGGCACACGCTCTTCGCCGCCATGGACCGAGCCGTCCACCGCCGCCCCGGATTCGTCGCGAGCATCGCGATGGCCGGCGACCGGATCGCCGCCTACGAATGCGGCAACGGCGAGAACCCGCGCGGCTGGCACACCGGCGCCGGAATGCTCTCCTGGTGGGCCGCCGACTCGGGCCCGTACACCGACTGGTACTGGCCCACCGTCGACTGGTACCGCCTTCCCGGCACGACCGTCTCCACCAAACGCCTCCCCGACCGGGCCGGCGGCGAGTGGGGCGAGCCCAAGCCGGACGTCCGCTGGGTCGGCGGCACGACCGACGGCGAGTACGCGGCGATCGGCCAGCACCTGAAGGGGCTCGGGTCGACGCTGGAGGCCCGCAAGTCGTGGTTCTGCGTCGCGGACGCGGTGATCTGCCTCGGCGCGGGCATCACCTGCGCCGACGGCGTCCCGGTCGAGACGGTCGTCGACAACCGCAACCTGGGGGAGGGCGGCACGCAGTCCTTCGCACGGGGGCGGGGCTGGGCCCATCTGGAGGGACACGGAGGCTGGCTCGTCCCCGACGGGCTGCGGGCCCTCCGCGAGGACCGCACCGGCGCCTGGTCCGACATCAACACCTCCAGTACGACCGAACGGCGCACCCGGCGCTGGCAGACCCTCTGGCTCGACCACGGCACCGACCCGGTGGACGCCTCGTACGCCTATGTCCTGATGCCCGGGGCCGACCGCCGCACCGTGGCCGCCCGCGCCGCCGACCGTCACTGGCTGTCGGTCCTCGCCAACGACAGCGCGTGCCAGGCGGTCCGCGTCGACCGCCTGGGCCTGACCGCCGCGAACTTCTGGCGGGCCGGCACCGCGGGCCCGCTCACCGCGTCGGCGGGGGCGAGCGTGCTGGTCCGGCGCAGCGGCCGTACCGCTACCCTCTGCGTCGGCGAACCACCCCGTTCGGGCGAACCGCTGGAGATCGTCTGGAACCGGCCCGTGCGCTCGGTCGTACGGGCCGACGAAACGGTCGAGGTGCTTGCCACCGGCCGCCTGCTGCACCTGCGTGTCACTCCGGGGACGGTATGCGCCGCACACGAATGTGAGGTGGCTCTCACGCCCTGACTTTGTTCGACCCCTACAAGCGTCAGGCCCTCTGAGCAGTTAGAACGCCTGCATGCTTCCAGGGTTCTGTTCGGTCGCACCAGGAAAACGGGCCGGAGACTGTGAGGAGTCGACGGCTCGCTTTCCTCGCGGGTCTTCGTAAGGTCACTACATGACCGTTTTGGATGAGGCGCCGAGTGAGTCGACGGGCGAGCCGACGGACGCGCGCGGGCGGGTGGCCGAGCTGCACGTGATCCGTGCGGCGGCCCTGGCCGGCCCCAGCGAGAAGGCGACCGAGGCGCAGCACGCCAAGGGCAAGCTGACCGCACGGGAGCGCATCGAGCTGCTCCTCGACGCCGGCTCCTTCCAGGAGGTCGAGCAGCTTCGCCGGCACCGGGCGACAGGGTTCGGCCTGGAGGGCAAGAAGCCGTACACCGACGGTGTCATCACCGGCTGGGGCACGGTGGAGGGCCGTACGGTCTTCGTCTACGCCCACGACTTCCGCATCTTCGGCGGCGCGCTGGGCGAGGCCCACGCCACGAAGATCCACAAGATCATGGACATGGCCATCGCGGCCGGAGCGCCCCTGGTGTCGCTGAACGACGGCGCGGGCGCCCGTATCCAGGAGGGTGTGAGTGCCCTCGCGGGCTACGGCGGCATCTTCCAGCGCAACACCAAGGCGTCCGGCGTCATCCCGCAGATCTCGGTGATGCTCGGCCCCTGCGCCGGCGGCGCGGCCTACAGCCCCGCCCTCACCGACTTCGTCTTCATGGTCCGCGAGACGTCCCAGATGTTCATCACGGGTCCGGACGTCGTGAAGGCGGTGACGGGCGAGGAGATCACCCAGAACGGCCTCGGCGGCGCCGACGTGCACGCCGAGACGTCCGGTGTCTGCCACTTCGCCTACGACGACGAGGAGACGTGCCTCGCCGAGGTGCGCTACCTGCTGTCGATGCTCCCGCAGAACAACCGGGAGAACCCGCCGCGGGTGGAGTCCTCCGACGCGGCCGACCGGCGCGGCGACGTGCTCCTGGACCTGGTCCCGGCGGACGGCAACCGGCCGTACGACATGACCAAGGTCATCGAGGAGATCGTCGACGACGGCGACTACCTGGAGGTCCACGAGCGCTGGGCCCGCAACATCATCTGCGCGCTGGCCCGCCTCGACGGGCAGGTCGTCGGCATCGTGGCCAACCAGCCCTCCTCGCTCGCCGGTGTCCTGGACATCGAGGCATCGGAAAAAGCTGCACGCTTTGTCCAGATGTGTGACGCTTTTAACATCCCGATCGTCACTTTCCTGGACGTCCCCGGGTTCCTTCCGGGTGTCGACCAGGAGCACGGCGGAATCATCCGCCACGGCGCCAAGCTGCTGTACGCGTACTGCAACGCCACCGTGCCGAGGATCTCCCTGATCCTGCGCAAGGCGTACGGCGGGGCCTACATCGTCATGGACAGCCAGTCCATCGGCGCGGACCTCACCTACGCCTGGCCGACGAACGAGATCGCGGTGATGGGTGCCGAAGGTGCCGCCAACGTCATCTTCCGGCGCCAGATCGCCGAGGCCGAGGACCCCGAGGCCATGCGGGCCCGCATGGTCAAGGAGTACAAGTCCGAGCTCATGCACCCGTACTACGCGGCGGAGCGTGGCCTCGTGGACGACGTGATCGACCCGGCGGAAACCCGCGAGGTCCTGATCCGGTCCCTGGCGATGCTCCAGTCGAAGCACGCCGACCTGCCCTCCCGTAAGCACGGCAACCCTCCGCAGTAACCCCGCGGACCCTCCGCGACACCCTCGCGGAAACCTCTCTCACGGAGACTGTGACCTATGAGCACCCCTGACATCCGCGTCGAGAAGGGCCACGCCGAGCCCGAGGAAGTCGCCGCCATCACGGCGATCCTGCTGGCTCGCGCGGCGGCTCAGCCCTCCGAGACCCCGGCCCACCGAGGCCGCCCCAAGGCCGGCTGGCGCCGCCTGGAGCGCGAGGGCGGCTTCCGCGCCCCGCACAGCTGGCACTGAGCCCTCCCTGTACGACGCCTGAGGGCCCCTCTCGAAAGAGAGGGGCCCTCAGGCGTTTTTGTCTTTAGGGGCGCGGGGCTGTGTCGATCTGCGGCTCCGCCGCGTGGGCACGACAAGCCACCGGGCTGCCGCAGACGGCACACAACCGTCCGTGGCAGCCCAGTAGCCGCAAGAACCACGTACCTATCGCAGCCGAGCCATAAGAGCGTGCTCGACCAAGGTGATAAGAGCCGACTTCGCATCCGCCCGGTGCCGCGCGTCCGTCGTGATGATCGGAGTGTCAGGACCGATCTGCAGCGCTTCCCGGACCTCGTCCGGGTTGTACGGCTGCTGGCCGTCGAACCCGTTGAGGGCGATCACAAAGGGAAGCCCGGAGTTCTCGAAGTAGTCGACGGCCGGGAAGCAGTCGGCGAGGCGCCTCGTGTCCACGAGGACGATCGCGCCGATGGCGCCGCGGACCAGGTCGTCCCACATGAACCAGAAGCGGTCCTGGCCCGGCGTACCGAAGAGGTACAGGATCAGGTCCTGGTCCAGGGTGATGCGGCCGAAGTCCATGGCGACCGTGGTGGTCGTCTTGTCCCCGGTGTGGGTGAGGTCGTCGATGCCGGCCGACGCGGACGTCATCACGGCCTCTGTGCGCAGCGGGTTGATCTCCGAAACGGCCCCGACGAACGTGGTCTTGCCCACGCCGAAGCCACCCGCCACCACGATCTTCGCCGAGGTGGTGGAGCGGGAAGGACCGCCGCTAGAGCTTGCGAAGTCCACTGAGCACCCTTTCGAGCAGTGTCACGTCTGGCTGGCCGCCGGCGTTCTCGTCGCCGCCGGGCTGATGGATGGCGACCAGGCCCGCCTCCGCCAAGTCGGCGACGAGGATCCTGGCCACGCCGAGAGGGATCGTCAGGAGCGCGGAGATTTCCGCCACCGACTTGATTTCCCGGCAGAGGTTGCAGATCCGCTGATGCTCGGGCAACTGGCCCTGCATCTGGTGCGGCTGCGCGGTGGTGTGCACCAGCGCCTCGATGGCGAGCTGGTACCGCGGCCTGGTACGGCCGCCGGTCATGGCGTACGGGCGCACCAGGGGGTTGCTGGCGCCTCCCGCGGGGGAAGGCTCAGGGGAGCGTCGCTGCGGCTGCACGGGCTGGATGCGCGGGGCCGGCGGCTGGTCGTACGGCGACGGGCCGGGGCCCTGGGGCGCGTACGGCTGCTGGCGCCGATGGCTCGGTGCGGAGGGGAAGTTGTAGTGGTTCGGGTTCTGGGAACCGTCGTTCTGGCCCTGGCCAGGACCGTACGACCAATTGCCAGATGAACCACCTGGGGGTGTTGCCACTTTCTCTCCTCCTCCGACTGTGCCGGGCACCCGTCACGCTGTGTGGAGCCGCGTCCCGAAACCTTACGGCCCCGGGACGCCAAAACGCACCGTCTGTCTGTCAGTTGAGCAGGCTGCCCTGGAGCTCTGCACGCAGATCGGGCGTCAGGACCGAACCGGCACGGTCCACCAGAAGAGCCATCTCGTACCCGATGAGACCGATGTCCGCCTCCGGATGTGCAAGAACCGCGAGGGACGAACCGTCGGATACGGACATGATGAAGAGGAATCCCCGCTCCATCTCCACAACGGTCTGGTTCACCGCGCCGCCCTCGAAGATGCGCGAGGCACCCGCGGTCAGCGAGGTCAGACCGGAGGCGACGGCCGCAAGCTGGTCGGCTCGGTCGCGCGGAAAGCCTTCGGACATCGCCAGAAGGAGTCCGTCGGCGGAGACCACCACCGTGTGGGACACCCCCGGGGTGTTGTCCACGAAGTTGGTGATCAACCAGTTCAGGTTCTGCGCCGCCTGGCTCATCGGGCTCACACTAACGCTCCTGGTTGTAGGTGCTGTCAGGACCGAAGCCCTGGCCGTTCGTTTCACTGCCTGCGTTGCGGCCCCGCTGGACACCGCGGCGCAGGTTGCTCAGCCTGCCCCGGACGTCCTCGGGGGCACGGGAGACCTGTGGGCCTCCCTGGTTAGTGGCTTCGGCGGCTCCCTCGATCAGGTTGGCCTTGGGTACCCGCCGTGGCAGACCGGAGGAGGTGACCCCGCCCGCCTTGGGCTTCCGGAGCTGGGAGGCCTGCTGCCACCGCGCGTCGTTGGCCGATTGCCAGACGTCGCCGCCGTTGCCCTCCGGCGCCGAGGCCGGCGGCTCCTGGTTCGCGTTCCGCGTGCCGTTCGAGCCGTTTGAGCCGTTAGCGCCGCTCCCGGTGGAGCCACGGCGGGGGAGCCCGGCGTCGGTCAGCTGGTGACCCACGGAGGCGGGGGCCGGCCCCGGACGGTCGAAGCCTACGCGGTCACGCTCACTCACGTCAGCGGCCTGCACGGATTCCGTTTCCGGAGCGTACTGGTCCGGGTAGCCGTTGCGGTAACCGTCCTGCTGCGGCCAGTCGTCCTGGTAGCGGCGCTCCTCGAAGCCCGAGAAGGTCTCCGGGGCGGCGGCGTGCACCGCCGCGGGCTCCTCCTGGACCGGCTCCGCATAAGAGGGCTCCGGGTAGCCGCCGCCGGAGGAGAAGGTGTCGTTCTGCGGCAGGCCGCCGTTCTGCGCGTGGTACGGCTCTTCGTACGCCTGACGGTTCGGCTCCTCGTACGCCGTCTGCCGCTGCTCCTCGTACGGCGCCTGCTGCGCCTCCTCGTACGACGTCTGCTGGTCGTACGAGGCCGGCTGCTGCTGCTCGGGGTAGCCGCCCCTGTTGTTGTCGTAGCCGGTCTGCTGCGCGCTGTGGGAGGTGTCGAAGGCGTCGCCGTACGACGAGTCCGGACCCTGCAGGGCGGCCGGCTGGTCCTGGTTCTGGGACTCCAGGGCCGCGCGGCGCTCCTCGCGCATCAGGGAGCGGCCGACCGGGTCCAGCTCGCGTATGTCGTCCGGGACCTCGGAGTAGCGGCTGTCGTCGAAGCCGAGTTCCGCGGCCGTACGCATGGGCAGACCGTTGTTGAAGTCCTCGCCCTGGTACTGCTGCTGCTCCGGCATGATCTGCGAGACGGTGAACTCGTCGCCGGCCGGCTGGTGCTCGCCGCCACCACCATGGGTGATCGCGTCGGGCAGCATGACCAGCGAGGTGGTGCCGGCCTGCTCGCCCGAGGGGCGCAGCTGGACGCGGATGCCGTGCCGGTCGGACAGCCGGCCGACCACGAACAGGCCCATGCGCTGGGAGATCGCGGCGTCCACGGTCGGCGGGTTGGCCAGCTTGTGGTTGATGTCCGCGAAGTCCTCGGCGGTCAGGCCGATGCCCTTGTCGTGGATCTCGATCATGATGCGGCCGTCGGGCAGCCGGGTCGCGGTGACGCGGACCTTGGTCTGCGGCGAGGAGAACGTGGTGGCGTTCTCCAGGAGCTCGGCCAGCAGGTGCACGAGGTCGGTGACCGCGCGGCCGTGGATCTCGGCCTCCGGGACGCCGGACAGCTCGACGCGCTCGTACTGCTCCACCTCGGAGGAGGCGGCGCGCAGCACGTCGACCAGCGGGACCGGCTGGTCCCAGCGGCGGCCGGGCTCCTCGCCGGCGAGGACCAGGAGGTTCTCGCCGTTGCGGCGCATACGGGTCGCGAGGTGGTCCAGGCGGAAGAGGTTCTCCAGCTGGTCCGGGTCGGCCTCGTTGTTCTCCAGGTCGGTGATCAGGGTCAGCTGGCCCTCGATCAGCGACTGGTTGCGCCGGGACAGGTTGGTGAAGATCGCGTTGATGTTGCCCCGCAGCAGGGCCTGCTCGGAGGCGAGTCGTACGGCCTCGCGGTGGACCTGGTCGAAGGCGCGGGCGACCTCGCCGATCTCGTCCTTGGTGGTGATCGGGATCGGGGCGACCCGGGTGTCGACCCGGCCGGGGTCGGTGCGCGAGAGCTGGTCGACCAGCATCGGCAGACGCTGCTCGGCGATGCCGAAGGCGGCGTTGCGCAGCTGGCGCATCGCGCGGGACATCTGCCGGGCGACGGCGCCGGCCAGGATGAACGCGAGGAGCAGGGCCACCACGACGGCGGCACCCACGATGAACGCGTCACGCTTGGCGTTGTCGGCGATGCTCGCGGCCTCGTTCACCGCGGTGTCGGCCAGGTCGGTCTCGATCTGGCGGTAGGCGTTGTACTTGAGGGTGTTGACCGCCCACCAGTTCTCGGCGGTGATGCCGTCCTTGCCGAGGGCCTGACGGGCGCTCTCGTCCATCGACGGCAGCTGGGCGATGCCGGAGACCATGTCCACGGGGTTGGACGGCGGCGGGACGTAGTTCGGGTTCTTGGCGGCGGCCTCCTTGGCCAGCGCCGCGCCCTCCGTCTGGATCTGCTTCTTCGCGGTGTCGAGCTTCGCCGCGTCGGCCTCGGTGCCACCGCCGATGTACTCCTCGACGGCGATGCCCTCCAGGTACGCGTACGAGGAGAGGGCGACCTTCTGGCTGGCGAAGCTGCTCAGCCCCGGGCCGGGCTTGATCAGCAGGTGCATGCCGATGGAGCGCTGCAGCGACAGGGCCGCCTTGGTGAGCTCGATGGCGTAGACCGTACGGCCGTAGCTGGTGATGTTGCCGGTGCCGAGGCCGAGCTCGTTGGCGAACTCCGTCAGCGGGTGCGCGACCTGGGTGTAACCCTCCTCGGTCTTCACACCGGTGAGCTTGGAGGAGGTGTAGGCGCCCGCGCGGAGCGTCTGGAGCGCTCCCTCGCCGTCCCGGAACAGCTTGAGGCGGCGCTCCAGGCCCGCCTTCTGCGGCATGTTCTGGGCGGCCTCGTCGAAGGCGTCGGCGGCCTGGTCCGTCTTCTTGCGGGCGGCGACGACCGTGGCGTTGTCCTGGCCCTCGCCGCTCAGCAACGGGGCGGCACTGCTGTCGCGCTCGTTGTAGAGGGCGTCGGCGTAGCTGAGGGAGGCGCGCACGAGGCGTGCGGTGTGCTCCGCGTCCTGGGCCTCACGCCAGGTGTCGATCGAGCTCTTGACCTGGAAGCCGCCCATGACGAGGCCGACGATCACGGGTATGAGCAGGATCGCGTTCAGCCGGGTGGGCACCCGCCAGTTGCGCGGGGAGAACCGGCCGCCGCTGGACGGCGGCGCGGCCGTCGGTTCCGGACCGGACACAGGGGCGGGCGCCGCTCCGCGCGGCGGCGGGGTGAAGTTGCCCCGGGCCGACGGCTCGGGACCGTTCTTGCTTCGCCTCACTCGACCAACAACCTCTCGGAGGGGTCGGCACCTACGTTGTGCCGCAGTCTCTCAGAGCCCAGTACGTCATCGACTAGTGAGTACGTCTTTGACTATTGGGCAGTTCAGGCATTCCAGCACGACGGCCTGCGCACCTCCAAACAGTGGTACGCGGGGATTCCGAGTGATGTAAGCCCCAGATAAAACGGTCATAAAGAACGAGCCCCGCCAAATGGCGGGGCCGTTGTGAGCGCAGCGAGACCGGTTGGCAACCACGCGTGGCCGTACCACCCGATTCCTCTGCCGAAACGTTATGAACGCCGGGGCCGACCGTGTCTAAGACCACAGCCGGCTCCGGGACATCTACGACAACTGCCGTATGGCGCTGTTGATTTGCAGCGGGTCGACACGCCCTGGGGGCGTTACCGCAGACGCGCCATGAGGGCATGCTCCACCAGGGTGATCAGGGCACTCTTGGCGTCCGAGCGGTGCCGGGCGTCCGTGGTGATGATCGGCGCGTCCGGCCCGATCTGCAGGGCCTCGCGCACCTCCTCGGGGGCGTACGGCTGATGCCCGTCGAAGCCGTTGAGGGCCACGACGAAGGGCAGACCGCTGTTCTCGAAGTAGTCGACCGCGGGGAAGCAGTCGGCCAGACGCCGGGTGTCGACCAGGACGACCGCGCCGATGGCGCCGCGGACCAGGTCGTCCCACATGAACCAGAAGCGGTCCTGGCCCGGCGTACCGAAGAGGTACAGGATCAGGTCCTGGTCGAGCGTGATGCGGCCGAAGTCCATGGCGACCGTGGTGGTCGTCTTGTCCCCGGTGTGGGTGAGGTCGTCGATGCCCGCGCTCGCGGACGTCATGACGGCCTCCGTGCGCAGCGGGTTGATCTCGGAGACGGCGCCGACGAACGTGGTCTTGCCCACGCCGAAGCCACCCGCCACCACGATCTTCGCGGAGGTGGTCGCCCGCCCCGCGTCAGAGCTTGCGAAGTCCACTGAGCACCCTTTCGAGCAGCGTCACATCGGGAGCGCCGCCGTTGTTCTCGTCGCCGCCCGGCTGGTGGATGGCCACCAGGCCGGCCTCGGCGAGGTCCGCGACGAGGATCCTGGCCACCCCGAGCGGCATGGCGAGCAGCGCCGAGACCTCGGCGACCGACTTCACCTCACGGCACAGGTGGCAGATGCGCTGGTGCTCGGGGAGGAGCCCCATCAGTGCCGCCGGGTCGGCCGTGGTGCTGATCAGGGCCTCGATGGCGAGCTGGTAGCGCGGCCGGGTCCGGCCGCCGGTCATCGCGTACGGACGTACCAGCGGCTGGTCGCCCTCATCCTCGTACGGCTCCGCGTACGGATCATGAGAGGCGGTGGGCGGGGTCATGAATCCTCCGGGCGGGACAGCAAGTCGGTCTGGCTAGCCGTCTGGTGAGGCCGGTGGGGGGATTGTGGCGGCCGGACGGTGATTTGGTGAGACGGGTGGATCCGGTGGGGTCAGTGGAGCAGACTGCCTTGCAGCTCGGCTCGCAGATCGGGCGTGAGGACGGCCCCCGCGCGATCGACGAGCAGTGCCATCTCATAGCCGACGAGGCCGATGTCGCATTCCGGGTGCGCGAGCACCGCGAGCGAGGAACCGTCCGAGACGGACATGAGGAAGAGGAATCCCCGCTCCATCTCCACGACGGTCTGGGCCACGCTGCCGCCCTCGAAGATCCGCGAGGCGCCCGCCGTGAGCGAGGTCAGCCCCGACGCGACGGCCGCCAGCTGGTCGGCACGGTCGCGCGGGAAGCCCTCGGACATCGCCAGCAGAAGGCCGTCGGCGGACACGACGACGGTGTGGGACACCCCTGGGGTGTTGTCCACGAAGTTGGTGATCAACCAGTTCAGGTTCTGTGCCGCCTGGCTCATCGGGCTCAACTAACGCTCCTGCTGGTGAGTGGGGTTCGGGAAGCTGCCCGTCTGGCCGTTGCCGCCGACCTGACGACCTTGCGCGATACCCCGACGGAGATTGGTCAGCCGACCGCGCACGTCGTCAGGCGCACGCGAGACAGCCGGACCGCTTTGGTGCTGTTGCTGCTGAGCCGTACCCGGGACGAGGTTCGCCCTGGGCACCCGGCGCGGCAGACCGGAGGTGGTGACACCGCCCGCGGCCGGCTGCCGGACACGCTCCGCCTGCCGGACGAGGTCGTCGTTGGGCGAACTGCGCCAGGCCGCGGAGACCGCGGGCCGTTGCGGAGCGCCGGCAGAACTCTGTGGGGCCGCCGGAGCCTGCTGCTGCCGCGGCGCCTGAGCCGGGGAGGGGTCGGTGCCGTTGGCCGGCTGTCCCTGTCCCTGCTGCTGGCTGCCGTGGAACCAGTTGGTCTCCAACGTGTCGTACAGCGGCGTACGGCCGTCACCGGGACCCGCGGGCGGCAGCGCCTCGGGCTCTTGGCGGACCGGCCGCTGCTGGGGCCGCGGCGGCATGGGCGGCCGTGGGGCACCGAAGTCGGCGCCGTTGGTCTGGGGGCGCTCGAACTGGCCCGTGTTCGCGGGGTCCTGACGGCCCGGCAGGGAGTGCTGCCCGGTGGAGCCGGGGTTGTAGCCGGGCATCGCGAACTGGCCCGTCGAACCGGGGTCGTACGCCTGCGGCGTCGCGAACTGCCCGGTCTGGGAGCCGCCGTTCTGGGAGCCGCCGTTCTGCCCGGACGGAGTGCCGAAGACGTCCGAGCGGACGAAGTCACCCGTGTCCTGGGAGCTGTTGGAGCCCGGCCGCGGGAACTGGCCGGTGTTCTGCGGGCCGACCGCACCCGGACGGGGGAAGTCGCCCTGCGGGGCGTTCGCACCCGGCCGGGGGAACTGGCCGGTGTTCTGCGGGGCGTCGAAGTCCGGGCGGGGGAACTCGGAGGTGCTCGCCGGGCCCTGGTGGTCCTCGATCCGCGGCATGCGCGACGTGGCCGCGGGGTCCTGCTCGTCGTGCCCGCGCGGGACGTCGAGCGAGGCGCGCGGCACCGGCGGCTGGGCGTTCTCGTCGCTCCAGCTCGGCGTGCGGGGCTGCTGGTTGCCCGCCCGGCAGCTCGGCCCGCGGACCACCGCGGCCCGGCAGCTGCGGCCGACGGCGCCGACCGCCGGGCTCGGGAGCCTGGCCCGCGTTCGGGGCCTGCGACTGCGGGGGTACGGGACCCCGGGAGCCGAAGGCGTCCTGGCCGCCGCCGAAAGCGTCCTGACCGGTGAAGGCGTCCTGGCCCGGACCGCTCGTGCCCGCGGCCTGGAGGCCCTGCGGGGCACCCGGCGCCTGGCCGCCGCCGAACCCGGCGCCGGCGCCTGCCGGAGCGGGCCGGCCCTGCGGAGGCGTACCCGGACCCTGCGGTCCACGCTGTCCGCCCGGCCCACCGGGGCGACCGCCCTGGCCACTGCCGGGCAGCGCGGCCCGCGGTCCCTGACCGGCGTTGAGCCGTCCGCCCGAGGGGGCGCCGGCGCCGAGAGCGCCACCGCCGGGGCCACCGGGCGCACCGCCGAGGGCACCGCCGCCCTGGCCGTTGCCGCCGCCCCGACGGGCCGCGGCCACACCGGCGGCGGCCTGCGCGGCGGCGGGCGCACCGGGCGCGCCCTGACCGGGCTTGGCCTGGGGCTTCTTGCCGCCCTGGGCGACATCGACGGGCAGCATGACCAGCGCGGTCGTACCACCGGAGTCGGAGGGGCGCAGCTGGATGCGGATGCCGTGGCGCTGGGACAGCCGGCCGACCACGAACAGACCCATGCGGCGGGAGACGGAGACGTCCACGGTGGGCGGCGAGGCGAGCCGCTCGTTGATCGCGGCGAGGTCCTCCGGGGAGAGGCCGATGCCGGTGTCGTGGATCTCGATCAGGACGCGGCCGTCGGGCAGCGCGTGACCGGTGACCTTGACCTTGGTCTGCGGGGAGGAGAACGAGGTGGCGTTCTCCAGCAGCTCGGCGAGCAGGTGCACGAGGTCGTTGACCACGCGGCCGGCCACTTCGGTGGTCGGCACGGCGGCCAGCTCGATGCGCTCGTACTGCTCCACCTCGGACGCGGCGGCGCGGAGCACGTCGACCAGCGGGACCGGACGGGTCCAGCGGCGGCCGGGCTCCTCACCGGCGAGGACGAGGAGGTTCTCACCGTTACGGCGCATACGCGTCGCGAGGTGGTCGAGCTTGAAGAGCGAGGAGAGCTGGTCCGGGTCGGCCTCGCGGGACTCCAGTTCGGAGATGAGCGAGAGCTGACGCTGGATGAGGCCCTGGGAGCGGCGCGAGAGGTTGGTGAACATCGCGTTGACGTTGCCCCGCAGCAGGGCCTGCTCGGCGGCGAGGCGGACCGCCTCGCGGTGCACGTCGTCGAAGGCCGCGGCCACGCGGCCGATCTCGTCCCGGGAGTGCACACCGACCGACTCCACGGACGTGTCGACGTCCTGCGGGTCGGACTCGGAGAGCTGCTTGACCAGCTCGGGCAGCCGGTCCTGGGCGACCTTGGTGGCGGTCTCCTGGAGGCGGCGCAGCGAGCGGATCATGGACCGGGCGACGACGAAGGCGCCGACCAGGGAGACACCGAGCACGAGCAGGATCAGCGCACCGGCGATGATCGCGTCGCGCTCGGTGGCGCTGCGCAGCTCGCGGGCCTTCTGCTCCATGTCCTCGAGCAGCGTGTGCTCGATGTTGCCCATCTGCTGGATCTTGGTCGAGCTGTCGTCGACCCAGTCCTTGTAGGAGCGCCGGTCCAGGTCGGCAAGGCCCTCCGGCCGGCCGAAGGCACGGCCGGCGTACTGGTCGGAGGCCTCGATCGTGGAGCTGCCGTCCTCGATGGGCTTGAGGAGTTCCTCGGCGCCGTCGTCGCCGTAGATGCTCCGGAAGCTGTTGAGGTCGGACTCCTCGCTCTCGAGGGCGCCCTGGGCGTACAGCCGGTCGTTCTCGGTGAGGTTGCCGAGGGTCTTGTTGTCGGCCGGCAGGGCCGCGGCGAGGACCGCGCGCTGGACGGAGGCGTACTCCTTGGCGGAGGAGAAGGCCGCCAGGGCGCGCGTGCGCTGGATCATGTCCGGGTTGCTGGTGGCCTCGGCCATGTCCTGGGAGAGGTCCAGCAGGTGGGTGATCAGGCGGTGGTAGGACTCCACCGTCTGGGTGGCGTTGCCCTTGGTCTCGTAGGCGTCGCTGCGGATCTTGCTGAGCGTGTCCAGGTCGCGGACCAGGCCGACGAGGCTGTCGCGGACGCCCTGGAGGTTGCCGTCCTTGCTGGAGGTGTCGATGTCCTCGGCGGCGTTGATGAAGTTGGTCGCGGCCCGGTCCGACTTGTCCCGGTAGCCCTTGACCGTGATGTTGCTCGCCGTGGAGTTGTGCGCCAGCGGTCCGGCCGACTGGTCGCGCTCATCCTGGAGGGCCGCGGCCAGCTCGGTGGCCTGCTTGGTCATCTCCGTCAGCAGCTTCATGTTGTCGAGCTGCTGGATGTCGTCCATGGAGTCGTTGATGCGCAGCGCGCCCAGCGAGGTGGCCGCCACGACGGGGAGCGCGAGCAGCGACACCAGACGCGTGGAGATGCGCCAGTTGCGCAGGGCTATGCGGGACCCGGGGCCGCTCGGGCCCTTCGGTGGCTTCACCGGCGGCGTGGCCGCCGGGCCCGAGGACGCCGACGTGCCGAGGCGCCCGGTGCCGGAAGCACCGTCTGGCGACGGTCCCGGGCCCGGGTTCTGGGCGTGCTGGGGGGAGGAACTGCCGACATTGGGGCCAGTCCCGCCGTGCCGCTCCGGCTCGGCCGAAGCGCTGCCATCCCTCTTGAAACGTCCCTGCACTAGCGTCGCAACCTCTGGACCAGGCGCTCCTCCGCAGAACGGCGGAGCACGGTGTCGGCGTTTGGGGAGCGCCCTGAATACGCACCCCGGGTGATCGTGAGTGACCGGCGCTGGCTCCCCCTTCTCACCGCCGCTCGGCGCTTCTGAGCGCCCCCTGTGCGCCGGCTCGATCCCGCGGCGGTCCGTGGAATTCCAGCACAGTGCAGGATCTCCAACAAGGTCCGAGGGTCAGACCGTGACCTACGTGACACCTCGTGAGGACCGGGTCACCGGGTGTGGAAAGCGTTTTTGTCGATATCGGACATAGGTCCGCGAGTCTCCCCGCGGGGGTGGGTGTCCCAGTCGCCATGATCAGGAGCGGAATGATGGCTTCAGGGTGTCAATGTCCGTTTCGTTGGGGTGGGCTGAGGCTGGGAATTGTCCAGTTTGCCCATAGCTCAGTGAGCAAACTCACATGCGGATCGCGGCGTCTTCGCGAGTTCGGAGGGGAACTGCATGTTTAGCCTGACGCTTTACAAGAAGGCCCCATCTGCCCAACCCACCACTGTCGAGGTCGAGTACAACCGTGAAGACGACGATGATGTTCCGCAACATTGCCAACCCGCGGCGCACGACGCTGGCGCACCTCGAGGACGCCGACGCCCTGCAGATCCCGGAGCAGCCGGAGCACCCGCTCGACCTCCCCGCCCAGACCGCCAACCCCCGGCGTACGGTCCTGATGGAGATCCCGGTCTCCGCCGCGAAGTAACCGTAGCGCGCCCGGATCACCGCCCCCGCGGCAGGTGGTCCGGGCGGCGCGCGGTCCGGAGCCTCGGGGCACCCCTTCCCGCGTTAGCCTGGAGCGTCAGACTCCAGCCGGCCGAGTAGAGGGGCGCCCAGATCCCGTGCGCATCGCCAGATTCTCCATCGACGGGAACGTCGCCTTCGGCGCGGTCGAGGGCGACAGGCCGGACGAGCTCGTCCTCGACATCATCAAGGGCATCCCCTTCGCGGACTTCGAGCTCTCCGGTACGAAGGTCCCGCTGAGCAAGGTCAGGCTGCTGCCGCCGGTGCTCCCCAACAAGGTCGTGGCGTACGGCCGCAACTACGCCGACCACGCGAAGGAACTGGGCAACGAGGTCCCGGACGTCCCGTTCGCCTTCTTCAAGCCCTCCACCTCGGTGATCGGCTCCGGCGACGAGATCCAGTACCCGTCCTTCTCCGCGGATGTCCACCACGAGGCGGAACTGGCCGTCGTCATCGGCCGTATGTGCCGCGAGGTGCCGCGTGAGCGCGTCAAGGACGTGATCTTCGGCTACACCTGCGCGAACGACGTCACCGCCCGGGACGTCCAGAAGCGCGAGAAGCAGTGGGCGCGGGCCAAGGGCTTCGACACCTCCTGCCCGTTGGGCCCCTGGGTGGAGACCGGCCTGGACCTGGAGACGGCCTCCGACCTGACGGTCCAGCTCACCGTCAACGGCGAACAACGCCAGCTCGGCCGCACCAGCGAGATGATCCACTCGATCGAGGATCTGATCGTCAACATCTCCGAGGCCATGACGCTGCTCCCCGGCGACGTGATCCTCACGGGCACCCCGGCAGGCGTCGGGCCGCTCACCGTCGGCGACGAGGTCGCCGTCACCATCGAAGGCATCGGCACTCTCACCAACAAGGTTGTCAAGCGTGGCTAGCGCACCCGTCCGCGTACGTTTCTGCCCCTCACCCACCGGTAACCCCCATGTGGGCCTGGTCCGCACCGCCCTGTTCAACTGGGCCTTCGCCCGGCACCACCAGGGCACGCTCGTCTTCCGCATCGAGGACACCGACGCGGCCCGCGACTCCGAGGAGTCCTATGACCAGCTGCTCGACTCGATGCGCTGGCTGGGCTTCGACTGGGACGAGGGACCCGAGGTCGGCGGCCCGCACGCGCCGTACCGCCAGTCGCAGCGCATGGACCTCTACAAGGACGTCGCCGCGAAGCTCCTGGACGCCGGTCACGCGTACCACTGCTACTGCTCCCAGGAGGAGCTGGACACCCGCCGCGAGGCGGCTCGCGCGGCCGGCAGGCCCTCGGGCTACGACGGCCACTGCCGCGACCTCACCGAGGCGCAGGTGGCGGAGTACACGGCCCAGGGCCGTACGCCCATCGTCCGCTTCCGCATGCCCGACGAGACGATCACCTTCACGGACCTGGTCCGCGGCGAGCTGACCTTCACCCCGGAGAACGTGCCGGACTACGGGATCGTACGAGCGAACGGGGCGCCCCTCTACACGCTCGTGAACCCGGTCGACGACGCCCTGATGGAGATCACGCACGTCCTGCGCGGCGAGGACCTGCTGTCCTCCACCCCGCGCCAGATCGCCCTGTACAAGGCGCTGATCGAGCTGGGCGTCGCGAAGACCGTGCCCGCCTTCGGCCACCTCCCGTACGTGATGGGCGAGGGCAACAAGAAGCTCTCCAAGCGCGACCCGCAGGCCTCGCTCAACCTCTACCGGGAGCGCGGCTTCCTGCCCGAGGGCCTGCTCAACTACCTGTCCCTGCTGGGCTGGTCGCTCTCCGCGGACAAGGACATCTTCACCACCGACGAGCTGATCGCGGCCTTCGACATCGGGGACGTGAACCCCAACCCGGCCCGCTTCGACCTGAAGAAGTGCGAGGCGATCAACGCCGACCACATCCGCCTGCTCGACGTGAAGGACTTCACGGAGCGCTGTGCGCCCTGGCTGAAGGCGCCCTTCGCCCCGTGGTCCCCGGAGGACTTCGACGAGACGAAGTGGCAGGCCATCGCCCCGCACGCGCAGACGCGCGTCAAGGTCCTCTCGGAGATCACCGACAACGTCGACTTCCTGTTCCTCCCGGAGCCGGTCTTCGACGAGCCCTCCTGGACGAAGGCGATGAAGGAGGGCTCGGACGCCCTCCTGCGCACGGCCCGCGAGAAGCTGGAGTCGGCGGACTGGACCTCGCCGGAGTCCCTGAAGGAGGCCGTCCTGGCCGCCGGCGAGACCCACGGCCTCAAGCTCGGCAAGGCCCAGGCCCCGGTCCGCGTCGCCGTCACCGGCCGCACGGTCGGCCTGCCCCTCTTCGAGTCCCTGGAGATCCTGGGCAAGGAGACGACGCTGGCGAGGATCGACGCGGCGCTGGAGAAGCTGGCCGCCTAGGACACGCGCGCGTGAGGTGAGGGGCGGCACCCGGGGTCCGGGTGCCGCCCCTCACGCGTCGCTGTCAGTGGTGCGCACTACTGTTCCGGCTCATCCGCACAAGATCCGGAAAGGCGCCCCCATGCCGATGTCCCCGCGCGACTACACCTGGCTGTTCACGCCCGGCAGCACCTTCGCCCTCGAGTCCGGCACCACCGGGGTGATCCACGTGGCCCAGGGCGGGGAGCTCGACCTGCCCACCGGACAGGTCGTCGCCTGCGACCCCTTCGTCTACCTCGGTTCAGGGGACATCGAGCCGTTCACGGTCTCCGTGTCCCCGGGCCGCTACCGCGTGGAGGCGGCCGTCGCGACCCTCGGCCGGCCCGACGAGCCCCCGGCCGGCAAGCCCCACCTGAGGGTGGCCGCCGCCCGCCTGGTCATACGCGACGAGCCCACCGCGACCTGGGAGTTGGCGCTGCGCCCCGAGCAGGACCTCGCGGAGCTCAAGGACGACGAGTTCTTCGGCTACGGCGTGGACGCCGGTACCGGCTGCTTCTACGACGCGGCGGCGGAGGAGGCCTTCCCGGAGGCGCAGGAGGACGAGGGCCCGCTGTGGGACGCCTTCGAGGACAGCGACTGGTCGGGCGGCCCGCACCTGGTCACGTCCCCCTCCACCGGGCGCACCCTCGCCGCCTTCACCTCCGGCTGGGGAGACGGCTTCTACCCCACCTGGATCGGGCGGTCCGCGACCGGCGAGGTCACCTGCTTCCTCACGGACTTCTTCGTCGCGCCCGACCCCTCCTGAGGCACCGCAATCACCGGACGGGCCCCCGCTGTCCGCGTTACCGTCGGATCATGAGCATTCGGGCCGTGGTGTGGGACGTCGACGACACCCTCTTCGACTACACGAGGGCCGACCGCATCGGAATGGGCCTGCATCTGGCGGCCGAGGGGCTGCTGGAGGCGTACGAGAGCGTCGAGCAGGCCATCGCGCGGTGGCGGGCGGTCACCGACGCCCAGTGGGCGCGGTTCTCGGCGGGGGAGGTCGACTTCCAGGGGCAGCGGCGGGACCGGGTGCGGGTGTTCCTCCGTCAGGAGCTGACCGACGCGGAGGCCGACGCCTGGTTCCAGCGGTACATCGCGCACTACGAGACCGCCTGGGCCCTCTTCCCGGACGTCCTGCCCGCGCTGGACGCCCTCGCCGCCAGTCACCGGCACGCGGTGCTGTCCAACTCCAGCATCCACGTCCAGGACCACAAACTGCGCGTCCTCGGTGTCCACGATCGCTTCGAGGTCATCCTGTGCGCCGCCGAGCTGGGCGTCTCCAAGCCCGAGGCGGGCGCCTTCCTCGCGGCCTGCGAGGCCCTGGAGCTGGCCCCGCACCAGGTGGCGTACGTCGGCGACCATCCGGAGATCGACGGCCGGGGCGCCGCCGAGGCCGGACTGCTGTCGGTCTGGATCGACCGGGACGGCGGTGTGCACGCCCAGGTCCCCACGCCCGCAGGACCGCGCCGCATCGCCTCGCTGGCCGAACTCCCCGCGATCCTCGGCGCGGATACCCGTTTTGGAGCCCCGTCCACCTTCGGGTAATGTTCTTCCTGCGCCGCCGGGGAGCGGGCCGAAAGGCCGGGAACCGGAGGAGCGAACTAGAACAAGATCCCCTCCGGGGCTTGCGTTCCAGTGGCCTATGGTGTAATTGGCAGCACGACTGATTCTGGTTCAGTTAGTCTTGGTTCGAGTCCAGGTAGGCCAGCTCGCAGAGCTCATCTGCAGGCGGAGATCAACTCCGCGAAGCCCCCGTTGTGTAGCGGCCTAGCACGCTGCCCTCTCAAGGCAGTAGCGCCGGTTCGAATCCGGTCGGGGGTACAGATCCTTCCCGGAGGGTCAGTCAGGGTCGCACCCGCTGACTCTCATGCAGGATCGCTAGGGCCCCCGTTGTGTAGCGGCCTAGCACGCCGCCCTCTCAAGGCGGTAGCGCCGGTTCGAATCCGGTCGGGGGTACGCGTTTCATCAAATCGCATTGGTCTATGGTGTAATTGGCAACACTACGGTTTCTGGTACCGTCATTCTTGGTTCGAGTCCAGGTAGACCAGCTCGGACCTGCGGCGTTGTAAATTAAACGCATGCAGGATCGCTAGGGCCCCCGTTGTGTAGCGGCCTAGCACGCCGCCCTCTCAAGGCGGTAGCGCCGGTTCGAATCCGGTCGGGGGTACATAGAGGAAGGCCCTCCACTTCGGTGGGGGGCTTTCGCCGTGTGCGGGGTCTGCTCGAAGCCGTATCGCATCAACCGTGCGTTGAGCACGAGGACTTCTGGACTCCCGTTGGTCCAGGACCTGCCGCGGCGCTGAGGCCGGTCCCTTTCCGAACGGGGTGACGACGATCCCGGTGCCCTCAACCGGTACGGCGCAGTGCCTCGGAGAGGCGGGCCGCCGCGTCGATGACCGCCTGGGCGTGCATGCGGCCGGGGTGGCGGGTCAGGCGCTCGATGGGGCCCGAGACCGAGACGGCGGCCACCACGCGGTTGGAGGGGCCGCGCACCGGGGCGGAGACGGACGCGACGCCCGGCTCGCGCTCGCCGATGGACTGGGCCCAGCCGCGACGCCGTACGCCCGACAGGGCCGTCGCCGTGAAGCGGGCGCCCTGGAGGCCGCGGTGCAGGCGCTCCGGCTCCTCCCAGGCCATCAGGATCTGAGCCGAGGAACCCGCCTTCATGGTGAGCGTCGAGCCGACCGGGACCGTGTCCCTGAGGCCCGACAGGCGCTCCGCCGCGGCGACGCAGATGCGCATGTCGCCCTGGCGGCGGTAGAGCTGCGCGCTCTCGCCGGTGATGTCCCGCAGATGCGTGAGCACCGGGCCGGCCGTCGCGAGGAGGCGGTCCTCGCCGGCGGCCGCGGCCAGCTCGGCAAGGCGCGGGCCCAGAATGAACCGGCCCTGCATGTCGCGTGCCACCATGCGGTGGTGTTCCAGAGCCACGGCGAGCCGGTGGGCCGTGGGTCGTGCCAGTCCGGTGGCCGCGACCAGTCCTGCGAGGGTGGCGGGTCCGGACTCCAGAGCGCTCAGAACAAGGGCTGCCTTGTCCAGAACGCCGACGCCGCTACTGTTGTCCATGAAACGATACTCACGTCTCACTCTGTGAAACGCAAGTTCCTTTTTTCGTGAGACGCGCAACCCTTGTAGGCACAGCGGCCCGCAGACCAACGGGCCTGGCGGCGGGTGCCCGGGAACAGGGGCCATGGGCGTCGCCTCCACAAGATCTTCTAGTTGGGTCGGCGCGGCTTTGGCCGACCGGAGGGAAAGCGATGGGTAGGACACTCGCGGAGAAGGTCTGGGACGACCATGTCGTCCGGCGCGCCGAGGGCGAGCCCGACCTCCTCTTCATCGATCTGCACCTGCTGCACGAGGTGACCAGCCCGCAGGCCTTCGACGGTCTGCGCAAGAGCGGTCGCCAGGTGCGCCGGCTCGACCTGACCATCGCCACCGAGGACCACAACACCCCGACCCTCGACATCGACAAGCCGATCGCCGACCCGGTCTCCCGGATCCAGCTGGAGACGCTGCGCAAGAACTGCGCCGACTTCGGGGTGCGCCTGCACCCGCTGGGCGACGTCGAGCAGGGTGTCGTGCACGTCGTCGGCCCGCAGTTGGGCCTGACCCAGCCCGGTATGACGGTCGTCTGCGGCGACTCCCACACCTCCACGCACGGTGCCTTCGGCGGTCTGGCCTTCGGCATCGGCACCTCCCAGGTCGAGCACGTGCTGGCCACCCAGACGCTGCCGCTGGTCCGCCCGAAGACCATGGCCATCACGGTCAACGGCGAACTGCCCGACGGCGTCACCGCCAAGGACCTGATCCTGGCGATCATCGCCAGGATCGGCACCGGCGGCGGCCAGGGCTACGTCCTGGAGTACCGCGGCTCCGCCATCGAGAAGCTGTCGATGGAAGCCCGCATGACCATCTGCAACATGTCGATCGAGGCCGGTGCCCGCGCGGGCATGATCGCCCCCGACCAGACCACCTTCGACTACCTCGAGGGCCGCCCGCACGCGCCCAAGGGCGAGGACTGGGACGCGGCCGTCGCGTACTGGAAGACTTTGAAGACGGACGAGGACGCCGAGTTCGACGCCGAGGTCGTCATCGAGGCCGCCGAACTGTCGCCGTTCGTCACCTGGGGCACCAACCCGGGCCAGGGTGCGCCGCTTTCGGCGAACGTCCCCGATCCTGCTTCGTACGAAGACGCTTCGGAGCGCCTCGCCGCCGAAAAGGCCCTGGAGTACATGGGGTTGGAGGCCGGCCAGCCGCTCGGCTCCATCAAGGTGGACACCGTCTTCGTAGGTTCGTGCACCAACGGCCGCATCGAGGACCTGCGCGCCGCCGCCGAGCTCGTCAAGGGCCGCAAAGTCGCCGACGGCGTACGGATGCTGGTCGTCCCCGGCTCCGCGCGCGTGGGTCTGCAGGCCGTCTCCGAGGGCCTGGACGTCGTCTTCAAGGAGGCCGGCGCCGAATGGCGGCACGCGGGCTGCTCGATGTGTCTGGGCATGAACCCGGACCAGCTGGCCCCCGGTGAGCGCTCCGCGTCCACCTCCAACCGCAACTTCGAGGGCCGGCAGGGCAAGGGCGGTCGTACCCACCTGGTGTCGCCGCAGGTCGCGGCCGCGACCGCCGTGCTCGGCCACCTGGCTTCGCCCGCCGACCTGTCCGACGCCCCTGCCGCCGCTGGAGTCTGAGAGTCATGGAAGCATTCACCACGCACACCGGCCGGGCCGTCCCGCTGCGCCGCTCGAACGTCGACACCGACCAGATCATCCCTGCTCACTGGCTCAAGAAGGTGACCCGGGACGGTTTCGAGGACGGACTGTTCGAGGCCTGGCGCAAGGACGAGAAGTTCATCCTCAACCAGCCCGAGCGCAAGGGCGCCACCGTGCTGGTCGCGGGCCCCGACTTCGGCACCGGTTCCTCCCGTGAGCACGCGGTGTGGGCGCTGCAGAACTACGGCTTCAAGGCCGTGATCTCCTCCCGCTTCGCCGACATCTTCCGCGGCAACTCGCTCAAGAACGGCCTGCTCACGGTGGTTCTGGAGCAGAAGATCGTGGACGCGCTGCAGGAGCTCACGGAGAAGGACCCCACGGCCGAGATCACGGTCGACCTGGAGGCCCGCGAGGTGCGCGCCGAGGGCATCACCGCCGCCTTCGAGCTCGACGAGAACGCCCGTTGGCGGCTGCTGAACGGCCTGGACGACATCTCCATCACCCTCCAGAACGAGGCCGACATCGCCGCGTACGAGGCCAAGCGGCCCTCGTACAAGCCGCGGACGCTGCAGGCGTGACCGCGCCCCTCCTTCGGAGCAACTGAACAGGTCGAGATTCGGCCACCTCAACACCCCTGCCGTACCCCCGATCAGCCCGATCGGGGGTACGGCCGTGTCTGCGTCCGGACGGCCTCGCGCCGGGCGACGTGCCCGCTCAACTTCCCACGTTACGGCGGGTGTTGTCGGGGTACGCGTCTCTTGTAGCCGTGACTCCCGGATGTGCCCGGAAGGCCGTTTGAGACGGCAGTTGCACCCCTAGCAGGCGACAACTCGCCCCAGATGGCACAATCTGTGCATGGAACACGACGGCCAACTCGAGCTCTATGCGGCAGTCGCGGACCAACTCAAGGAAGCGCACGCAAGAGTGCGCGCACTGCAAGTCCCGGAGGGCGTACGGATGGCGCTGACCCGGAAGCTGCTGGTCATTACGGCCGCGGCCAAGCACGACGTCGTCGAAGCGACAAGGCGTCTGGAGGGGTTCATGGCCGACCTCGACGCGGGTCGAATCCCGGAAGAGGAACGCTGAACAAGTCCAGAGCAGTCGAGTTCGTTGCGGCACAAGGGTGATAAGCCCGTTTCGTGTTTGATTTGCGGTATATATCTGCCTAACGTGCGAAAAAGCTTGAACACTTTCGTTCTGGCAATGTCTCCGAAGGGGAAGACGTGAACAAGGCGCAGCTCGTAGAAGCGATTGCCGACAAGGTGGGCGGCCGCCAGCAGGCCGCCGACGCGGTCGACGCGGTCCTGGACGCCATCGTCCGCGCGACGGTCGCGGGCGACCGGGTCTCGGTCACCGGCTTCGGTTCGTTCGAGAAGGTCGACCGGCCGGCCCGTTACGCCCGCAACCCCCAGACGGGCGAGCGGGTTCGGGTCAAGAAGACCTCAGTTCCGCGTTTCCGCGCGGGCCAGGGCTTCAAGGACCTGGTGAGCGGCACGAAGAAGCTCCCGAAGCACGACGTCGCGGTCAAGAAGGCGCCCAAGGGCAGCCTGACCGGCGGGGCTTCGGCCACGGTCAAGAAGGCGGCCGCCAAGAAGGCCACCGCCAAGACCGCCGCGGCCAAGAAGACCACCGCGAGGACGACGACGGCCAAGAAGACCACGGCCACCGCCAAGAAGACGACGGCGAAGAAGGCCCCCGCCAAGAAGGCCACCGGGACCGCCGCCAAGACCACCGCCGCGAGCAAGAGCACCGCCAAGAAGACGACGGCCAAGAAGGCTCCGGCCAAGAAGGCCACCGCCAAGAAGGCGCCCGCCAAGAAGTCGGCGGCTCGTACCACCACCGCCAAGAAGACCACGGCCCGCAAGAGGTAAGGGCACAGGGGTACTCACGCGCCGGGCCGGACTCCGCATCGGAGTCCGGCCCGCGGCGTGTGCAAGGGGGGTTCAGAAGGTCTGGAGCGTCACCAGGGTGACCTTGTCCCCGGCCATCTCGACGCGCACGCGCTGGCCGGGACGCAGCAGCCGCAGACCGCCCGCGTCGAACGCCGCCGCGTCGAAGGGCACGGGGGTGCCGTCGTCGAGGAGCACCTGCCCGCTGCGGCTTTCGGGGTCGTACGTGTACGCGGTCGCCTGCATGGCCGCAGCCTACTGCCCGGGGATCAGCAACCGCGCCGCGGCGGCGGCCGTCCGGGGACCCACCCCGAGCGCCAGCGCGGCCCGCAGGTCCTCGCCGGTGTCCACGTCCTGGCGTACGGAATCCACTGCGGTGAGCGGGAGTTCCGTAGCTCCCGAGGCGCGATGACGCGCGCGTGAATCCGGGCCGAAGGCGGGACTCAATTCCGCGTCCTTGCGGGCCGCCAGCAGAGTGGTGCCGATTGCCGCCGCGTCGGCGAGAAATGCGCGCGGGAATTCCGCGGCGGCGTCGAGGACCCGGGCCAATTCGAGCGGCCGTAGTGCCGGAAGATCGGCGTTCAGGGCGGCGAGGGCACTGTCGGGGCGCGTGGACCGTACGACGGCCGCCGCGTGCGCCAGAGCCGAGTTCAGGCCGCCTCGGGGCTCGTCGGTGACGATGTGGGCGCCCAGGGCCGCCAGCTCCCGGCCGGCCAGGGGATCGTCCGTGACGACCGCCACATCCCCGACCGCCGGGCAGGCCAGCGCGGCCGCCACGGTGTCCTGGGCGAAGGCGAGGGCCAGACCCGGGCGCACCCCGTCGCCGGCGGTGTCCGAGAGCCTGCTCTTGGCCCGCGCCAGGGGCTTCAGCGGGATGACCAACGTCCACTGCACCAGCGTTCCGTCCTTCTCTTCTCGCCGCCATTGTCACTCAGTCGTCACGCGCCCCATCTGGCGGTGTCGGTGGCGGGGCGTACGGTGTTCTCGACAGACAGACGGCCTGGGGCGACACTTGTGCGGCCCCCCAGGTCCAAGAGGAAGGTGTCCGCGTGCCCCGCCGCAGAATCGGCTTCTGGTACCGCCTGGCAGCGGTGATCGCCAAACCGCCGCTCGTGGTTCTGCTCAAGCGGGACTGGCGTGGAATGGAGCACATTCCGGCTGACGGCGGATTTATCACCGCGGTCAACCACAATTCGCACATCGATCCCTTCGCGTACGCGCACTTCCAGTACAACACCGGCCGCGTTCCGCGATTCCTCGCGAAGAGCGGTCTTTTCAACAAGGGATTCGTCGGCGTCATGATGCGCGGCACGGGCCAGATTCCCGTCTACCGCGAGACCACGGACGCGCTCAGCGCGTTCAGGGCCGCCATCGAGGCCGTGGAGCGCGGCGAATGCGTCGCGTTCTACCCCGAGGGCACCATCACCCGGGACCCCCACCAGTGGCCCATGATCGGCAAGACCGGCGCCGCGCGCGTGGCCCTGCAGACCAAGTGCCCGGTCGTCCCGGTCGCGCAGTGGGGCGCCAACGAACTGCTGCCGCCGTACGCCAAGAAGCTCCACGTCCTGCCGCGCAAGACCTCGCACGTCCTCGCGGGACCGCCCGTGGACCTGTCGCCGTTCTACGACAAGGAGATGACCCCGGACCTCCTGAAGGAGGCCACCGAGGTCATCATGGCCGCCGTCACCGCCCAGCTGGAGCTGATCCGCGGCGAGAAGGCGCCCGAGTCGGCGTACGACCCGCGCCGAGAGCGGATCGAGCAGCGGCGCAGGACCCGCGCCCAGAACGGCCACGAGGGGGAGAAGAGCAAGTGAGCAAGCCCGTCAAGGCGGCGGTTCTCAGCGCCGGTTCATGGGGTACGGCCTTCGGAGTCGTGCTCGCCGACGCAGGCTGCGAGGTCACCCTCTGGGCACGTCGTCCGGAGGTCGCCGAGGCCATCAACTCCAGCCGGACCAACCCCGACTACCTCCCCGGCGTGGAGCTCCCGCAAGGGGTCAGGGCGACCACGGATGCCGCCGAGGCCGCCGCCGGCGCCGACTTCACGATCCTGTCGATCCCCTCGCAGACGCTGCGCGCGAACCTCGCCGAGTGGACCCCGCTGCTCGCGCCCGACACGGTCCTCGTCTCCCTCATGAAGGGCGTCGAGCTCGGCTCCGCCATGCGGATGAGCGAGGTGATCGAGGACGTCGCGAAGGTCGGCGCCGACCGCATCGCCGTGGTCACCGGCCCCAACCTCGCGCGCGAGATCGCCGCCCGGATGCCGGCCGCCGCCGTGGTCGCCTGCACCGACGAGGCGGTGGCCCGGCGCCTCCAGGCCGTCTGTCACACGCCGTACTTCCGCCCCTACACCAACACCGACGTGGTGGGCTGTGAACTGGGCGGTGCCGTGAAGAACGTCATCGGCCTCGCCGTCGGCATCGCGGACGGCATGGGGCTCGGCGACAACGCCAAGGGCTCGCTGATCACGCGCGGTCTCGCGGAGACGACCCGGCTCGGACTCGCCATGGGCGCCGACCCGCTGACCTTCTCCGGACTCGCCGGTCTCGGCGACCTGGTGGCGACCTGCTCCTCGCCGCTGTCGCGCAACCACACCTTCGGCACCAACCTCGGCAAGGGCATGACCCTCCAGGAGACCATCGCGGTCACCCGGCAGACCGCGGAGGGCGTCAAGTCCTGCGAGTCGGTGCTGGATCTCGCCCGCAGGCACGGCGTCGACATGCCGATCACCGAGACGGTCGTCGGCATCGTGCACGAGGGCAAGTCCCCGGTGGTCGCCGTCAAGGAGCTCATGTCGCGCAGCGCGAAGCCCGAGCGACACTGAGCCACGACGTCGTTCTTTGCCTCGTTCGCCGCAGGGGTGGACGCTGTCTCAGGGCACTACCAACGGGTACTCTCAACGCGATATGAGCACCGAGAACCTCCCCCAGAACCCTGAGCAGCCGCCTCGCAAGCCGCGCGTGGCCGTCGTGTTCGGCGGGCGCAGCTCCGAACACGGGATCTCCGTGGTCACCGCCGGCGCCGTACTGCGGGCCATCGACCGGACCAAGTACGACGTCCTGCCGATCGGCATCACCAAGGACGGCCGCTGGGCGCTCACCGCCGACGAACCGGAACGCATGGCGATCACCGAGCGCCGTACGCCGAGCGTCGAGGAGCTCGCCGAGTCGAGCGAGGGCGGCGTGGTGCTCCCGGTGGACCCCGCGAACCGCGAAGTCGTCTACAGCGAGCCCGGATCGGTGCCCAAGGCGCTCGGCGAGGTCGACGTCGTCTTCCCCGTCCTGCACGGCCCCTACGGCGAGGACGGCACCCTCCAGGGCCTGCTGGAGCTCTCCGGTGTCCCGTACGTCGGCTCGGGTGTGCTCGCCTCGGCCGTCGGCCAGGACAAGGAGTACATGAAGCGGGTGTTCACCTCCTTCGGGCTCAAGGTCGGCCCGTACGTGGTGATCCGGCCGCGCGAGTGGGAGCGGAACGAGTCCGCCGCCCGCAAGAAGATCGTCGACTTCGCGGGCGAGCACGGCTGGCCGCTCTTCGTGAAGCCCGCGCGCGCGGGTTCGTCGATCGGCATCACCAAGGTCGACGACCTGTCCGGCCTGGACGAGGCGATCGCGGAGGCGCAGAGCCACGACCCGAAGATCCTCGTGGAGGCGGCGCTGCGGGGCCGTGAGATCGAGTGCGGTGTCCTGGAGTTCGAGGACGGCCCGCGCGCGTCGGTCCCGGCCGAGATCCCCCCGCCGCAGGAGCACGCGTACTACGACTTCGAGGCGAAGTACATCGACTCGACCCCGGGGATCGTGCCGGCGCCGCTCACGCCCGAGGAGACGGCCGAGGTCCGGAGGCTCGCGGTCGACGCCTTCGAGGCGGCTTCCTGCGAGGGCCTGGTCCGCGCCGACTTCTTCCTCACCGAGGACGGCGAGTTCGTGATCAACGAGATCAACACGCTCCCGGGCTTCACGCCGATCTCGATGTACCCGCAGATGTGGGAGAAGAGCGGGATCAGCTACCCGGAGCTGGTGGGCCGGCTCATCGAGGCGGCGCTGCGCAGGTCGACGGGGCTGCGGTAGCCGGTCGGCAGTCGGTCGGTCAGTCGGCGATCCCTTCGGGGATCGCCCTCTTTATGCCGGACGCGAGGTCCACCAGCGGTGCCATGCCGTCCGCGGTGCGGTCCTTGGGGATCGTCACCTCGACGTACGCCCTGCGCAGGGTCGTGGTGAACCGGAACGACCCGTTGTCCTGCTTCTCCAGCAGCCACCCGACCCCGTTCACCTCGACCCCGTCGGCCTCCGGATCGTTCATCTTCGAGGGCCGCACGACACCGCACCGCAGTATGATCGCCGGGTCACCCCAGCCCGCGGTCAGTGCGGACGCGGGCTCGGGATCCCGACGGTCCTGGTCGTCGACCTTGGACGGCAGGACCCGGTCCAGTTCTCGGCACAGCTTCGTGACGCCCGCCCCCGGCGAGGGAACCGCCGCCGACGCGCTGTCGTCTGCGGAGGAGCAGCCCGCGACCGTGATCAGCAGGGCGAGCGCGGACAGACCGAGAGGCCGGTGACGGAAGAAGTTCACCGGCCAAGGGTAGACGGGGGCTACAGATGGACGACCGGGCAGGTCAGGGTGCGGGTGATGCCGTCCACCTGCTGGACCTTGGCGACCACCAGCCGGCCGAGGTCGTCCACGGTGTCGGCCTGTGCGCGGACGATCACGTCATACGGTCCTGTCACGTCCTCGGCCTGGATGACTCCAGGGATCTTGCTGATCGTCTCGGCGACGGTCGACGCCTTGCCGACCTCCGTCTGGATCAGGATGTACGCCTGTACCACGGAACCTCCAGGGCGGCCACGAGGATCATGTGGGGAAAAGGAACGCCACGGTATCGCGTCGCCGCTCGTCGCGGGGAGACCCGCGAAGACGCGGACACCCGTGCCGGGGTGCGGACACGACAGAAGTTCACGGTCCCCTCGACCGTATCGAGGACACTGATGACGCGCGACCGGGCACGGCACGGCACAGAAGGGGCGTAAGGGCAATGAAGGGCACTGTTGGTGAGCTCGGCGAGTTCGGGCTCATCAGGGAGCTCACCTCCCGTCTCACCACCACGCCGGCGGTCCGGGTGGGCCCCGGCGACGACGCCGCGGTGGTCGCCGCGCCCGACCGCAGGGTGGTGGCGAGCACCGACATCCTTCTGGAGGGCCGGCACTTCCGCCGCGACTGGTCCACGGCCTACGACGTCGGGCGCAAGGCGGCCGCGCAGAACCTCGCCGACATCGCCGCCATGGGCGCCGTGCCGACCGCCCTGCTGCTCGGCCTGGTCGTGCCCGCCGAACTCCCCGTGACCTGGCCCTCGGAGCTCATGGACGGCCTGCGCGACGAGTGCCAGGTCGCGGGCGCGTCGGTGGTCGGCGGGGACGTCGTACGCGGGGACACGATCATGGTCTCCATCACCGCCCTCGGCGATCTGCGGGGCCAGGAACCGGTGACCCGGGGCGGCGCCCAGCCCGGCGACCTCGTGGCGGTGACCGGCTGGCTGGGCTGGTCGGCGGCCGGGTACGCGGTGCTCGCCCGCGGCTTCCGCTCGCCCCGCGCGTTCGTGGAGGCGCACCGGCGCCCCGAACCGCCGTACCACGCGGGCCCGGCCGCCGCCGCGCTCGGCGCGACCGCCATGTGCGACGTGAGCGACGGGCTGATCGCCGACCTCGGACACATCGCCGAGGCCAGCAAGGTCCGTATCGACATCAGGTCCGGTGCGATCGACATCCCGAGCCAGATGAACGACATCGGGCAGGCCGTCGGTGTCGACCCCATCCAGTGGGTGCTGACCGGGGGCGAGGACCACGCCATCGTGGCGACCTTCCCGCCGGACGTGAAGCTCCCGGCCCGCTGGAAGGTGATCGGCGAGGTCCTCAACCCCTCGGCGCTGCCCCAGGTGACGGTCGACGGAGCGCCCTGGACCAGCAAGGGCGGCTGGGACCACTTCGGCGGGGACATCGAGTCGTGAAGCCCCTGGTGCTCACGGTGGCCGGGTCCGACTCCGGCGGAGGCGCCGGAATCCAGGCCGACCTGAAGACCATGCTCGCGCTCGGCGTGCACGGCATGAGCGTCGTCACCGCCGTCACCGCGCAGAACTCCCTCGGCGTGCAGGGTGCCTGGGAGCTGCCGGTGGAGGCGGTGCGGGCCCAGTACCGCAGCGTCGTGGACGACATCGGCGTCCAGGCCGTCAAGACCGGGATGCTCGCCTCGGCCGAACTCGTCGAGACGGTGGCCGAGTTGATCGGCACCACGGACGCCCCGGCCGTGATCGACCCGGTCGGGGTCTCCAAGCACGGCGACTCGCTGCTGGCCGCCTCCGCCCTGGACTCCGTCCGGCGACGGCTCCTTCCGGTGGCCACCGTCGCCACCCCGAACCTCGACGAGGTGGCCCAGCTCACCGGCGTCCTGGTCGAGTCGGAGGAGCAGCTGAGGGAGGCCGCCGCGGCCGTCCTGTCGTACGGACCGAAATGGGTGCTCATCAAGGGCGGCCATCTCCCCGGTGACGCCGTCGACCTGCTCACCGACGGCTCCGCGGAGCACTGGCTGCGCGCGCCCCGCCACGACAACCGGCACACGCACGGCACCGGCTGCACCCTCGCCTCCGCGATCGCCTCGCACCTCGCGCGGGGCCGGTCAGTGCCGGAGGCGGTGACGGCCGCGAAGGAGTACGTCACCGGGGCGATCACCGCCGGATTCGCGCTGGGCGGCGGGATCGGACCCGTGGATCACGGATGGCGGTTCCGTCAGGACGCGGGCGCGTAGTACGTGGAGGCGCGCGGACACGGCAAAAAGCCGGCCCACCTCTCGGTGGACCGGCTCAGTGCAGCGAACAAGCAGTGGCCGCGCGCTTAGCTGTGCGTCAGCGCGAGACCTTGCCGGCCTTGATGCACGAGGTGCAGACGTTCAGGCGCTTCGGCGTCCCGCCGACCACAGTACGGACGTGCTGGATGTTCGGGTTCCAGCGACGGGACGTACGGCGGTGCGAAAACGACACGCTGTTGCCGAAGCCCGGCCCCTTGCCGCAGACGTCGCAGTTGGCAGCCACGGGTCACTCCAAAGACTTCAGATGCACTTACGGTTGGATCCCGGCAGCAAGCCAGGATCGAGATCGTAGGATCAGAGATCTGAGTGGCACTGCCAGGGGAATGGCCCGATCAGGATCGGGCAACCGGAGCAGCATACAACGACTGCGCCAGTAGAACGAAACTACCATGGCTGATCAGGCACTCGCTCCCGGCCCACTTCCGGCGGACACCCGCCCGGGGTCTACGCTGCGTCCAGTCCAGGAGCCCGAGGAGGCGCAGGTGGCGCAGGTGCCGCAGACATTCTTCGATGCTCTCGCGGTGCGCACCTGGTGCGGTCTCGCGCTGCGGGCGCTGGGTCGGGCGCGCGAGGAGATCGACGCGATCAACGTCTATCCCGTCGCCGACGGGGACACCGGCACCAACCTGTATCTGACGGCGGAGTCGGCGTCCGCGGCCGTGGAGGCCGTCTTCGAGGCCCACGACGCCCACGGCTCGGGGAAACCGGCACTGGCCGACGCCGCGCGCGCGATGGCGCACGGAGCCCTCATAGGCGCCCGCGGCAACTCGGGCACGATCCTCGCCCAGCTGCTGCGCGGCATGGCCCAGGTGCTCGCCGCCGACGGTGAGACGACTCACACGGACGGCGAGGGACTCCGGCTCGCCCTGCGGCGGGCCGCCGACTCCGCCCGCCAGGCCGTGGCCCACCCCGTGGAGGGCACCGTCCTCACGGTCGCCTCGGCCGCCGCCGACGCGGCCGGGAGAGCGGAGGGCGGCTGCGGGACTGTCGCCCGGGCCGCCTACGACGGGGCGCGCGCAGCCCTCGCCGCGACACCCGGCCAGCTGGCCGTCCTGGAGCGGGCGGGAGTGGTGGACGCCGGCGGGCGCGGGCTGGTGGCGGTGCTCGGGGCTCTGGTGGAGACGTTCACGGGGGAGGTGCCCAGGGCGGCGGTGCCGGTGACGAGCGGCCCGGAGTACGCGCGCGTGGCGGGCGACACGGACACGACCTCCCCCGCGGGCTCCGCCGAGATCCTCACGGACTCCCCCGACGAGTGCGCCGACGCCCCGGGCACCGGTGGCCCCGCCTTCGAGGTGATCTACCTCCTGGAGGCCGACGACACCGCCGTCGCGCGGCTGCGGCAGCGGCTCGACGGGCTCGGGGACTCCCTCGTGGTGGTCGGCGGCGACGGACTGTGGAACGTCCATGTGCACGTCGACGACGCGGGCGCCGCCGTGGAGGCGGGCGTCGAGGCCGGGCGGCCGTACCGGATCCGCATCACGCACTTCGGCCTCGGCGACGTGCACACCACCGGCGCCGAACGGCCGCCCCGCGAGCCCGCCCAGCGGGCCGTCGTCGCCGTCGTGCCCGGCGAGGGCCTGGCCGGCCTTTACGCCGAGGCCGGCGCGACCACCGTGCTCGCCCGACCCGGGGAGCCGCCCGCGAGCGGGGAGCTCGTGGAGGCCGTACGACGGGCCCACGCGCGCGAGGTCGTGCTGCTGCCCAACGACGCCGACCTGCGCCACACCGCGGCCGCCGCGGCCGAGCAGGCCCGCACGGAGGGCATCCGGGTCGCGCTGATCCCGACCCGCTCCGCGGTCCAGGGCATCGCGGCGCTCGCCGTGCACGAGCCCGAGCGCCGGTTCGACGAGGACGTCGTGCAGATGACCTCGGCGGCCGGCGCGACCCGCTACGCCGAGGTCACCGTCGCCGAACGACAGTCCTGGACCATGGCCGGCATCTGCCAGGCCGGCGACATCCTCGGGCTCATCGACGGGGACGTGGCGGTGATCGGCTCGGACGTCGCCGGCACCGCCGAGGCCGTCCTCGACCGCATGCTCTCGGCCGGCGGCGAGCTGGTCACCCTCGTCCTCGGCGACGAGGCCCCCGAGACCGTCGCCGACCACCTGGAGGCGCGCGTACGGGAGTCCTACCTCGCCGTCGACACGGTGGTGTACCGGGGCGGACGGCAGGGGGCCGTCCTGCTCATCGGCGTCGAATAGCCCCTGGGCGTCAGCTGTCCTGCCCCTCCATGAGGCCCAGCAGCTGTTCCGCCTCGGCCCGCCGCGCCTGTGCCGTGCCGTCGGTCCCGTCCGTGTCCCCGTCCCCGTACGCGTGGAGCACCGCACGCGCGCGTGCCGCCCCCTCCGCCGGCCGGCCCAGGTCGGCCGCCAGCCAGCCCGCCGCGAGTTCGGCACCGGTGCGGGCGTCCAGGGCGCCGTCCCCGAGCGAGCCGAACACGACGATCGCCTCCACCACCTGGGCCAGCGCCTCCTCCAGCACCGCCCGGATCGAGTCGTCCTCGGCGTCCTCGGGCACGGAACGGGCGATCAGGTCCCCGAACTGCCGGTGGGTGTGCCCGAGTTCGCCGACGAGCCGCTGCCGCGCCTCCTCGTCGTCGTCCCGCGCGTCCCCCAGCGCGGCCTCGCACTCCCGGACCGCGTCCGCCATCAACTCCCGTGCCGCGTCCGCCCCGTCCTCCGCACGCAGTGCGAGCCAGGCGCGGGCCCGCAGGGAGCGGACGAGGCCGTGCACGTTGCCGAGGTCCCGCCACAGAGCGCCCGCGCGCGCGTACGCGCGGTCGGCCTCGGCGGGCAGCCCCGCGGCACCGAGGGACTCGGCGGCGAGGTGGGCGAGCGTGGCGTGGTCGTGCTGCTCGGGCCAGTGCCGGGCGATCTCGGCGGCCTGAAGCCGCCGTTCGGCCGCCTCCCGGTGCTCGCCCAGCTCGCTGAGACAGTCGCCGAGCCACCACCGCGCCTGTACGACCGCGCCCTCGCCGTGCCGCTCCGCGCTCAGGTCCGGCAGCGCCGACTCCAGCACCTCCGCGGCCTCGGCCCACCGCCCGAGACCCAGCAGGAACCCGCCCAGCTGGTGCCGGGCCAGGGCACCCAGCGTCGGCGCCTCCCCGGCCTCGTCGGCCCAGTGAGCGGCCTCCAGGGCATGCTCGGCGGCCTCCTCGGCCCCTCCCCGGCCCCCGACGACCTCCGCGAGCTGGAGATGCAGCTGGGCCCGTCCGACCGCCTCCAGGTGCGGCCCGCCGTGCTCCAGGGCCGCCCGCAGGGCCCGTTCCGTCCCGGCCGGGTCCCCCAGGTGGTGCAGGAGCCCGGCCAGCCGGGCCTCGTACTCCACCGCGAACCACGGCAGGCCCGCCTCCACGAACGCCGTCGCCGCCCACGTGAACAGCTCGGCCGCCGTCGGAAGGTCCCCGGTCCGCGCGGCCAGCTCCGCCAGCATCGCCTGCCCCTCGGCGACCCGCGCGGCGAGCCGCACGTCGTCCCCGGTCCGCCCCTCGACGAGGGCCAGCACCTCCCGTACGGCCGACTCGGCGTCGCTCAGGAACGCCTCGTCGTCGCCCTCGTGCACCCGCCGCATCAGGATCCGCGCCCGGGACATCAGCACCGACGCGGTCTGCCGTACGCCCGTGTCGTCCACGGAGTAGAGCGCGAGGACCTCGTCGTACGGCCCGGCGACCGCCGCGAGGGCCTCCTCCACCTCGCCCGCCAGCGCGCGCACGTACGCGGCACGCGCGCGTGCGGCCAGCGCCTCGCCGGGGTCGCCCGCCGCCGCGTACAACTCGGCCGCCCGCTCGAACAGTTCGACGCCCTCGGGGCCCAGGTCCATCGCCTCGTGGTCGGCGATCTCCGCCCGGTCGCGCGGGTCCAGCTCTACGCCCTCGGCGGCCCGTGCGACCGCCGCCCACGCCTCCACGGCGTTCGGCCGGAGGGTGTCCGACAGCCGCCGGGCCTCGGCGACCAGCGCCGGCAGATCGGGTTCCCGGGCGGGCGCGGGGGCCGTAGGGGCCGCCACGGGAGCGGCGGCGGTCCGGACCGCCCGCACTCCCAGCGGCAGCCGTTCCACCAGCGGCCGCTGCGCCATACGCGCGCGCGTCCGCTCGCTGACGTGGGCCGTGCCGTTGCGCTCGTCGAAGCGGGCCGCCAGCGCGAGCGCCTCCCCGCGCGCGTGGACGGCGAGTTCGGCCGCCGTCCAGGACCGGCCCGCGGGCCCCGGCACCGGCCGCTCGCCCAGGCCCAGCCCGGTCAGCCGGTCCATCAGCAGGGCCACCACGGCCGTGAAGTCCAGCCTGCTGCGCGGATGGCCGTCGTCCGTGAAGTACGCGGGGCGCTCCGCCAGCAGCTCCAGGCCGCGGGCCTCGTTGCCGCTGAGCGCGCAGAACTCGACATGGTCCGCGTAGGCGCCGCGCATGCTCTCCATGGACCGCACGAGGCGGAAGCCCCGCAGATGGTTGGCGCGCGCCTCGTCGAGGCGGCCCAGGCGCAGCAGCGGCCCGAGGGAGGACGCGAGGGCCGCGTGCGGCTCGTGGGCGCACGTGAACTCGCCCTCCAGGACCGGCGCCCACAGCTCCAGCGCCTCCTCGTCCCGCCCGCGCTGCGCCTGCCACCAGCCCTGCTCGTGCAGCTCGCAGGCGTGGCAGTCGGCCATGCCGTCCCGGTCGGCGGCCAGCCACGCGACGTACGCGCGCTCGGCCCGCTCCAGATCCCCGACGTGCGCGGCCACGCTGTGCTCGGCGCTGCGCACGGCCCGCTCGGAGTGCCCGGCCAGCCGGTAGCGGTGCTCCATCTCGCCGAGCCACTTCTCCATGGCGGCGAGCGGGATGTGCGGCTGGTCGAGCATGCCGGCCGTCATCCACTTGAAGACCCAGTGCAGCGCGTGCGTCTCGTACTCGTCGAAGTCCTCGGGGTGCTCGTCCCACATGCGCAGCAGCCGTGCGAAGGGGACGAACATCTTGGCCTTCTCGGAGCTGTAGTTGTAGACCTTCAGCTGGTGTCCGAGCGCCTCGATCACCGCGAGCGGGATGTTCAGCTTCTCCGCCTCGGCGAGCAGCTGTTCCGCGCGCGCGTTGCGGGCGGGCCCCTCCGGTTCCTCGCCGTTCTCCGCCATCGCCCGGCGCAGCGCGTCGAAGGCCGCGCTCCCGTCGACTCCGCTCATCAGCGGCCCTCCTCGCCGTTCGTGGCCCACTCAAGGAGACCTATGAAGGCCCGGTTCAGCAGCGCCGAGTCCGCGGGCCTGAGCGGCCGCTGGGCCATCAGCAGTGCCTGCCCGTACAGGGACTCGGTGGCCGTGCCCATCAGCTCCGGGTCGCCGAGCGAACCGATCCGCCGTACCAGCGGGTTGAGATGGTTCAGCACGAGACGCGCGCGGGGGGCGTTTCCGCGCAGCGAGCCGAGGATGCCCGCCCACAGGTCGTCCGCCCGGTCCTCGGCCTCCGCCCGCGCCTGTTCGTGCCGCGCGTCCCGGTCGTCCAGGTGCAGCGCGGGCACGGACAGCGGCCGGAAGGCACGCAGGACCACGTCACAGCCCAGCGGGTCCAGCCTGGCCCGCGCGGCCGCCAGGAAACCGGACAGCGCCAGCTCCTCGGCCGGATCGACCAGGTCCATGTGGGCGGTGACGGTGTCCGCGTCCAGCTCGGCGACGACCGTGCCCGGGCGCACCGAGGGCAGCGCCTCGACCAGGTCGCTGTCGTACGTGTAGCCGCCGTTGACCACCCCGACGCCCTGCGCCGACGCGATCGCCGCGACCTGCCGGTACTCCTCGACGGTCCGCGTGAAGTGCACCACCGCGTGCCGCTGCGCGAACTCCTCCAGGGACAGCCGCCCGTCCGTCGTCTCGAACGGCAGCCAGGGCAGCATCGTGCGCAGCATGTCCTTGTCGTGCCGCGCGAGCGACTTCACGCCCAGGTGGTGCACGGACAGGAAGGCCGCGAGCCGCTCCGGATCCCCGGCGGCAAGACCCGTCAGCCAGGACCGGATCCGCTCCCCGAGCGCGTCCCGCACGGCAGCCAGCGTCTCGTCCTCGTACAGCGACTCGCGCGACGCCGTGGGCCGCAGGCTGTCGGTGTCCAGGACACAGCGAACGAAGAACGCCCAGTCCGGCAGCAGCTGTTCGGCCCGCTCCGTCAGCAGCATGCCCTTGAGGTGCACGCGATGAGTGGCCCGCTGAGCGGGACTGACCGCCGAGGGCAGGACGTACGCCACGCCCCGGATCCCGGCCAGCGGCACGTTCAGCTCGATCGAGTCCAGTGGGGTGAAACCGAACAGCCCGTGGCAGTGCCGGGCCAGGGCCACCCGGCGGGTGGCGGGGGAGGGGTACGGCCGGTCCCAGGGCGCGGGCAGGTCGGTGACCGCCTCGTCGCCGACCCGGACGTCGTACGGCAGCAGGGAGCCGAAGTCCTGGGCGAGCTGGAGGACCCGGTCGGGCGACAGCCACTCGCCGGCCCCCGCCCGTGCCACCAGATGCACCGTGGTCCCCGGCTCCGGGCGGGCCTCATGGGGCAGCGTCCGCACCCGGTAGGAGCCGTCGTCGCTCGCCGTCCACTCCACGGGCGGCGCGTCCGGCGTACGGGCGCTGCGGCTGACCACCCGGATCCGCTCGGCGACCACGAAACAGGCGAGCAGACCGATCCCGAACTGCCCGAGGAAGTCGGAGCGGGCCTCCTGAAGCCCCTCGGCCCGCTTGGAGCTGCGTCCGATGGTGGCCAGCAGGCTGTGCACGTCCGCCTCGGTGAGCCCGACCCCGGAGTCCTCGACCCGCAGGGTGCCGTTCTCGGCGTACAGCCGTACGCGGGCCGGGGCGTCCGGCTCCTCGGCCCGCCGGGCCGTGATCGCGTCCACCGCGTTCTGGAGCAGTTCGCGCAGATAGACCTTGGGGCTGGAGTAGAGGTGATGGGAGAGGAGGTCCACCAGACCGCGCAGGTCGACCTGGAACGTATGAGGTTGCTGAGGTACCTGGGGTGTCTGTGAGGTCTGGGAATCCATCGTCGCAGCGCCGGTGGGGGGAACATTCGCACGGCGCGGGGTAGGGCGGTCCCGGATGGGGCGGAATCCGCGGATGGCCGGAGCGCGCCATCCTAAGTCCCCAACCAGCCGTCTGACCAGGGGTTTCCCGGGACGTATACGGCAATGTCAGTGGTGTGGTGTGCAATGGATCTCGTGCCCGCACTGGAAGAACCGTTGAAGAAGGTGCTCGGCCCCGCCACCGCGAAGGTGATGGCCGAGCATCTCGGCCTGCACTCCGTAGGCGACCTCCTGCACCACTACCCGCGCAGATACGAGGAGCGGGGGCAGCTGACCCACCTCGCCGACCTGCCCATGGACGAGCACGTCACCGTGGTCGCCCAGGTCGCCGACGCCCGGCTGCACACCTTCGCCTCCGCCAAGGCGCCGCGCGGCAAGGGGCAGCGGCTGGAGGTCACCATCACGGACGGCAGCGGGCGCCTCCAACTGGTCTTCTTCGGCAACGGCGTCCACAAGCCCCACAAGGAACTCCTGCCGGGCACCCGCGCGCTGTTCGCCGGCAAGGTCTCCCTCTTCAACCGCCGCCTCCAACTGGCGCACCCGGCCTACGAGTTGCTGCGCGGCGCCGACGACGAGGCGGCGGAGACGGTGGAGTCCTGGGCGGGCGCCCTGATCCCCCTCTACCCCGCCACCGCCAAACTGGAGTCCTGGAAGATCGGCAAGGCGATCCAGACGGTCCTGCCGAGCGCGCAGGAGGCGATCGACCCCCTCCCAAAGTCGCTGCGCGCGGGCCGCGGCCTGCTTCCCCTCCCCGAGGCCCTCCTCAAGATCCACCGCCCGCACACCAAGGCCGACATCGCCGACGCCCAGGCCCGCCTCAAGTGGGACGAGGCCTTCGTCCTCCAGGTGGCCCTCGCCCGCCGCCGCCACGCGGACGCCCAACTCCCCGCGGTGCCGCGCAAGCCTGCTCCCGACGGCCTGCTCTCGGCCTTCGACGACCGCCTGCCCTTCACCCTCACCGACGGCCAGAAGAAGGTCTCCAAGGAGATCTTCGACGACCTGGCGACGGACCATCCGATGCACCGGCTGCTGCAGGGAGAGGTGGGCTCGGGAAAGACATTGGTGGCCCTGCGCGCCATGCTCGCCGTCGTCGACGCCGGCGGGCAGGCCGCCATGCTGGCCCCCACCGAAGTGCTCGCGCAGCAGCACCACCGCTCGATCGTGGAGATGATGGGCGAGCTCGCCGAGGGCGGGATGCTTGGCGGATCCGAGCAGGGCACCAAGGTCGTCCTGCTCACCGGCTCGATGGGGACGGCCGCGCGCAGGCAGGCGATGCTGGATCTGGTCACCGGTGAGGCCGGGATCGTGATCGGCACGCACGCGCTGATCGAGGACAAGGTGCAGTTCCACGACCTGGGCCTGGTCGTGGTCGACGAACAGCACCGGTTCGGGGTCGAGCAGCGGGACGCCCTGCGTGGCAAGGGGAAGCAGCCGCCCCACCTCCTCGTCATGACGGCCACCCCCATCCCGCGCACGGTCGCCATGACGGTCTTCGGCGACCTGGAGACCTCCGTCCTCGACCAGCTCCCGGCCGGCCGCTCCCCGATCGCCAGCCATGTGGTGCCGGCCGCGGACAAGCCCCACTTCCTCACCCGGGCCTGGGAACGCGTCCGCGAGGAGGTGGAGAACGGCCACCAGGCGTACGTCGTCTGCCCCCGCATCGGCGACGACATCGACGAACCCGCCGACCCCAAGAAGTCCGCCAAGAAGAAGTCCCCCGAGGACGAGGCGGAGAAGCGTCCACCGCTCGCGGTGCTCGACGTGGCGGACCAGCTCACGAAGGGCCCGCTGCACGGCCTGCGCGTCGAGGTGCTGCACGGCCGTATGCACCCCGACGACAAGGACGCGGTCATGCGCCGCTTCGCCGCCGGCGAGACCCACGTCCTGGTCGCCACCACGGTCATCGAGGTCGGCGTAAACGTCCCCAACGCCACGGCGATGGTCATCATGGACGCCGACCGCTTCGGCGTCTCCCAGCTCCACCAGCTGCGCGGCCGGGTGGGCCGCGGCTCGGCGCCCGGGCTGTGCCTGCTGGTCTCGGAGATGCCCGAGGCGAGCCCGGCCCGCCAGCGCCTGAACGCGGTGGCGTCGACGTTGGACGGCTTCGAGCTGTCCCGCATCGACCTGGAGCAGCGCCGCGAGGGCGATGTCCTGGGCCAGGCCCAGTCCGGCGCCCGGACCTCGCTGCGGGTCCTCGCCGTGATCGAGGACGAGGAGATCATCGCGGAGGCGAGGGAAGAGGCGACGGCGGTCGTGGAGGCGGACCCGGAGCTTTCGGAACTGCCCGGCCTGCGGACGGCCCTGGACGCGCTTGTGGACGAGGAGCGGGAGCAGTACCTGGAAAAGGGCTGAGAAACTGAACCCGTAACGATCCCCGAACAAGGACCGAAGATGACGCGCGTGATCGCGGGCACAGCCGGTGGACGCCGCCTGGCCGTCCCGCCAGGGAACGGCACCCGTCCCACCTCGGACCGCGCGCGCGAAGGTCTCTTCTCCACCTGGCAGTCCCTGCTGGGCGGCCCCTTGGCGGGCGAACGAGTCCTCGATCTGTACGCCGGATCAGGTGCGGTCGGCCTCGAAGCGCTCTCCCGGGGCGCGAGCCACACCCTCCTGGTGGAGGCCGACGCAAGAGCCGCCCGCACGATCCGCGAGAACGTCAGGAACATCGGCCTGCCCGGCGCCGAAGTCCGCGCGGGCAAGGCCGAACAGATCATCCGGACGGGGGCGCCGACAGAGCCGTACGACCTCGTCTTCCTGGACCCCCCGTACCGAGTCACGGATCACGATCTTCGCGAGATCCTGCTCACACTCCGCTCGGAACACTGGCTCACGCCGGACGCCCTCGTCACCGTGGAGCGCAGCACCAGAGGCGGAGAATTCAAGTGGCCGCCCGGTTTCGACGCGGTCAAGGCCCGTCGCTACGGCGAGGGAACGTTTTGGTACGGTCGCGCCGCCTCTACGTGCGAAGACGCACGATGACCGGACCGGAGAGCGAGGGATCTCAAGTGCGCCGCGCCGTCTGTCCCGGGTCGTTCGACCCGATCACCAACGGACACCTCGACATCATCTCCCGCGCCTCCAGACTGTACGACGAGGTCTATGTCGCGGTGATGATCAACAAGTCCAAGAAGGGCCTGTTCGAGATCGACGAACGGATCGACCTGATCCGCGAGGTCACCGCCGAGTACGGCAACGTGATCGTGGAGGCCTTCCACGGCCTTCTCGTCGACTACTGCAAGGAGCGCGACATCCCGGCCATCGTCAAGGGCCTGCGCGCCGTCAGCGACTTCGACTACGAGCTCCAGATGGCCCAGATGAACAACGGCCTGAGCGGCGTCGAGACCCTCTTCGTGCCGACCAACCCCACCTACAGCTTCCTGTCCTCCTCGCTCGTCAAGGAGGTCGCGACCTGGGGCGGAGACGTCTCCCAC
Organism: Streptomyces sp. SLBN-8D4; assembly: GCF_049739545.1. Lineage (NCBI taxonomy): Bacteria > Bacillati > Actinomycetota > Actinomycetes > Kitasatosporales > Streptomycetaceae > Streptomyces > Streptomyces sp. SLBN-8D4. The sequence continues at coordinate 2,984,761 of NZ_JBMGQC010000001.1, read as the reverse complement.
CTGGTCCCGCCGAGGGTTCTCGAAGCCCTGAACGAGCGCCTCCACAAGGGCTGATGGGGCTACAGTCGTCCCGTCCGTCTCCAACACAGCTGTAGAGAGTGGCGAGCACAGGTGGACGTGCAGAAGAAGCTCGACGAGATCGTCGCCGCGGTCTCCGGCGCCCGTTCGATGCCCATGTCGGCCTCCGTGATGGTCAACCGCGCCGACCTGCTCGCGATGCTCGAAGAGCTTCGCCAGGCCCTGCCCGGCTCCCTCGCGCAGGCCCAGGAGCTGATCGGCGACCGTGAGCAGCTGGTCGAGCAGGCACGCCAGGAGGCCGAGCGGATCATCGGGCAGGCGCACGCCGAGCGCGGTTCCCTGATCTCCGACACCGAGGTAGCCCGCCGCTCCCAGGCCGAGGCCGACCGGATCCTGAACGAGGCCCGCCAGGAGGCCGAGGAGGTTCGTGCCGAGGCCGACGACTACGTCGACTCCAAGCTCGCCAACTTCGAGGTCGTCCTCACCAAGACCCTCGGCTCGGTCGGCCGCGGCCGCGAGAAACTCCTCGGCACCGGTCCCGGCCTCGACGAGCACGGCTACGAGGACGAGGACGCCCCCGAGCGCAGCCACGACCCCGAGACGCTGCGCAAGGACGCCGACGCCTACGTCGACGTCAAGCTCGGCGCCTTCGAGGCGGTGCTCGCCAAGACCCTGGAGGCCGTCGGCCGCGGCCGCCAGAAGCTGCACGGCCGTATCGCCTCCGACGACCTCGGTGCCCTCGCCGACGACACCTCCACCGTCCAGCACTCCAGCGACGCCGACTACCTGGCCGACCTCACCGCCCTGGCGGAGCAGGACGCCCAGGCCCAGCAGGCGGCCCAGCAGCCGGACTACGCCCAGCAGCCGGCGTACGGCTACCAGCAGCAGACCGACGCCTACGCCGGGTACCAGCAGCAGCCCGATCCGTACGCGCAGCAGCAGGACCCGTACGGCTACCAGCAGGCCGACCCCTACGCCTATCAGGGCTACGACCAGCAGCAGGCCGCGTACGACCAGCAACAGGCCCAGCAGGCCCAGCAGGCGCACCAGTCCCAGCAGAGCTACGCCCTCGACGAGACCAGCCTCTTCGACACCGGCATGATCACGCCGGAGCAGTTGAGGGCGTACGAGCAGGGTCGCGGCCAGTAGGAAAGGCACCGGATTGGGCCGTGAGCGAAAGGTCCAGTATCCTGGCTCTTCGGTCGCGTGTACGTCCGCGATCAACGCTGCCCGGGAACACCGAAGGGCAGCGTCCCTCTGAGCTCGAAGATCGAAAGCAGGAATGGCCCTGAACGCCCGCCTCGACCACCGCAACCCACTCGTGTTCGACACACACGAGCTGGGGCGGCGTCCTGGCGCGCTGCAGCGCCTGACCCGTGAGATCGACGCTCCCAAGGATCTCGGCATCCAGGGAGTGATCGGAGTGCCGGAAGGCGCCCCGGTCGAGCTCGAACTCCGCCTTGAGTCGGTCATGGAAGGGGTGCTTGTCACAGGCACCGCCCGTGCACAGGCCGAGGGGGAGTGCGTAAGGTGTCTGGAGCCGCTTGAGCTGGCGCTCGAAGCGGACTTCCAGGAGATGTTCTCGTACCCTGACGCCGACGACCGTGGCCGCGTGAAAGCGGAACCGGCCGACGACGCCGAGGAAGACGAGGACAGGCTCTTCATCGAGGACGGCCTGTTCGACCTCGAACCCGTGCTGCGCGATGCGGTGGTGCTCGCACTGCCGATGCAGCCGGTGTGCCAGGACGACTGCCTGGGCCTGTGCTCCGAGTGCGGAGAGCGGCTCACGGACGACCCGGACCACCACCACGACGCCGTCGACATCCGTTGGGCGGCACTGCAGGGACTCGCCGGTTCACTCGAAGACGGCGAGAAGGACGAGATGAGTGGCGAAGCGCCTCGATCGGCGCCCGCCAACGAGAAGCAGGAGAAGTAGCCGTGGCTGTTCCGAAGCGGAAGATGTCGCGCAGCAACACGCGCCACCGCCGGTCGCAGTGGAAGGCTGCGGTCCCCACCCTGGTTGCGTGCGAGCGCTGCCACGAGCCCAAGCTGCAGCACATCGCGTGCCCCGCTTGTGGCACCTACAACAAGCGCCAGGTCCTCGAGGTCTGAGCGGCTGGTGAGAGGCACTGTGTCCACGCCGAAGAAGAACTCGGGCGACAACCAGGCCTCGTCCCACACGCTGTTGGAAGGGCGGCTCGGGTACAAACTCGAGTCCGCCCTTCTGGTGCGTGCACTGACCCACCGCTCGTACGCGTACGAGAACGGCGGTCTGCCGACCAACGAGCGTCTGGAGTTCCTCGGGGACTCCGTGCTCGGTCTGGTCGTCACGGACACGCTGTACACCACCCACCCCGACCTGCCCGAAGGCCAACTGGCCAAGCTGCGGGCCGCGGTGGTCAACTCGCGTGCGCTGGCGGAGGTCGGTCGCGGCCTAGAACTCGGTTCCTTCATCCGGCTCGGCCGTGGTGAAGAGGGCACGGGTGGCCGGGACAAGGCATCCATCCTCGCCGACACCCTGGAAGCGGTGATCGGTGCGGTCTATCTCGACCAGGGCCTCGAAGCAGCGTCCGAACTGGTTCACCGCCTGTTCGACCCGCTGATCGAGAAGTCCTCCAACCTCGGTGCCGGCCTGGACTGGAAGACCAGTCTCCAGGAGCTCACCGCGACCGAAGGACTCGGCGTGCCCGAGTACCTGGTCACGGAGACCGGCCCCGACCACGAGAAGACCTTCACTGCTGCCGCCCGCGTCGGAGGCGTCTCGTACGGCACCGGCACCGGCCGCAGCAAGAAGGAGGCGGAGCAGCAGGCCGCGGAGTCCGCCTGGAGGTCCATCCGGGCCGCCGCGGACGAGCGCGCCAAGGCGGCGGCCGAAGCGGCTGTCGAAGCCGCCGAAGCCGCCGAGGAGGACGACGAAGGTCCGTCGTCCGTCTCCGCCTGACGCCTGGAAGCACCCAGCGCGTCTGGAAGAACAGCGCAGCCGAGCGCCTGTCCCTGAACACCGGGGCGGGCGCTCGGCTCATACACCGGTCCGTGACGGGGGAGCCCCATGCCCGAGTTGCCCGAGGTCGAGGTCGTACGGCGTGGCCTTGAGCGGTGGGTCGCCCACCGCACGGTCGCCGAGGCCGAGGTGCTGCACCCGCGCGCGGTCCGCCGTCACCTCGCCGGTGCCGAGGACTTCGCGTACCGCCTCAAGGGCCACCGCGTCGGCACCCCGAGCCGCCGCGGCAAGTACCTCTGGCTGCCCCTGGAGGACACGGACCAGTCGGTCCTGGCCCACCTCGGGATGAGCGGCCAGCTGCTGGTCCAGCCGCATGCCGCGCCCGACGAGAAGCACCTCCGGATCCGGGTGCGGTTCGCGGACGAGGTGGACACCGAGCTCCGCTTCGTCGACCAACGCACCTTCGGCGGGCTGTCGTTGCACGACGACACCCCCGACGGACTGCCCGACGTCATCGCGCACATCGCGCGCGACCCCCTCGACCCGCTCTTCGACGACGACGCCTTCCACCAGGCCCTGCGCCGCAAGCGCAGCACCATCAAACGGGCCCTGCTGGACCAGTCGTTGATCAGCGGAGTGGGCAACATCTATGCGGACGAGGCCCTTTGGCGCTCCCGCATCCACTACGAGCGCCCCACCGCCGCCTTCACGCGCCCGCGCACGGCCGAACTCCTGGGCCACGTCCGGGACGTGATGAACGCGGCCCTCGCGGTCGGCGGCACCAGTTTCGACAGCCTGTACGTCAACGTCAACGGCGAGTCCGGGTACTTCGACCGGTCCCTCGACGCGTACGGCCGTGAAGGACTGCCGTGCAAGCGGTGCGGTACGCCGATGCGCCGACGGCCCTGGATGAACCGGTCCAGCTACTTCTGCCCGAGGTGTCAGCGGGCGCCGCGCGTCACGTCGTAGCGTTCGCGGGCGGCCAGGACGTCGTCCATGCGGCCCTCGACGAAGCGGATGAGGCCCAGCAGTCGCTCGGCCACCTCGTGGCCCAGCGGGGTCAGCTCGTAGTCGACCCGGGGCGGGTTGGTGGGCTGGGCCTCGCGGTGCACCAGGCCGTCGCGCTCCAGCCCCTGGAGTGTCTGGGAGAGCATCTTCTCGCTCACGCCGTCGACCCGGCGGCGCAGCTCGTTGAAGCGCAGCGAGCCCTCGTACAGCGCGCCGAGGGTGAGGGCGCCCCAGCGGCCCGTCACGTGCTCCAGCGTGCCGCGCGAGGGGCAGGCCTTGGCGAACACGTCGTACGGGAGGTCCCGGGCCTCCGGGGGCTGCTGCGTGGTGTCCATATCAGGAGCGTACTGGAAGGCAGCACTAACCGACAGGTCGCACTAACCAAAAGTTAGTGCGACCCGTGATCGTCGTGCGCCGCCCGACCGTCGGCAGCCTCTAGTAGCCGAAGTCCTGGGTCCACCAGGGGCCGCCCGCACCGAACTGCACGCCCACGCCCAGCGTCTTGAAGTCGCAGTTCAGGATGTTGGCCTTGTGGCCGGGGCTGTTCATCCAGGCTTCCATGACCGAGGCCGCGTCGGCCTGGCCCCGGGCGATGTTCTCGCCGCCGAGGCTGGTGATCCCGGCCTGTGCGGCGCGGTCCCACGGGGTGGCACCGCTCGGGTCGGTGTGGTCGAAGAAGCCCTGGTCGGCCATGGCCTTGCTGAAGGTCTCGGCGAGCTGGGTCAGCGCGCTGTTGGCGGCGACGGGGCTGCACCCGACCTTCGCCCGCTCGGCGTTGACGAGCCTGAGCACCTCGGCCTCGGCGGCGGCCTCCGTGGAGACCTCCACCGGCGCGGTGGTCTCCTTCTTCGCAGGCTCCCGCTCCTTCTGCGAGGGCGTGGTCTTCGGCTTCTTGCTCGGCGGGGCCTTCGGCTTCTCCGTCGGCTTCTCGGTCGGGGCGGCCGTCGAGGTCGAGGGGGCCGGCGCGGGCGAGGAGGCGCGGTCGGCGTCCCGGCTCGTCGACGAGCCGTCCTCGCGACTGTCCGAGCTCCCGGCGCTGCCGGAGGTGCCGCCCTGCTCGGCGGGGGAGTTGGTCGGCGAGCCGGCCGCCTGCACGTCGCCGCCGGTGGTGCTGCCGCCGCCGATCTTGTAGTTGTCCAGGCCGGGCACGACGCCCGTGGCGACCGCCACCGTGCCGATCGCGACGGCGGCCGAGACGCCGAGCAGACCGGTCTTGACCGGCGTCACGAGGTTCCTCTTGCGGCGGCGGTGCGAGCCGCCCCGGCGCGGACCGTCGGCGGGCGTGTAGCCCTCGCCCCGGTACAGCGCGTACTCCTCCTCCGACGCGAACAGGTAGGCGTCACTGCGCGCATAGGGGTCGGCGTCCTCGCGGCTCGGATAGGTCGAGGTGCCCACCGAGGCGAAGTTGTACGAGTCCTGCGGGTCGAAGTCGCTCCCGTAGGAGCTGTGTGTCTGTGTGAACCCCGTGGCGCGGCCCGTGGCGGCGCGGCCGGCGGCGGAGCGTCGGTGGCGTCCCATGTCCTTGCCTTCCTCGTCTGTTCGTGAGGTCGACGCGTCCCCCCGGTCAACCAGAGTCACAAAACCCACACGATCGAGTGAGTTTCGTATGAGATTCATTGGCAGCGGACAGTACCGCATGCCGCCAGAGGACGGTGTGCCAAGAGAGACATTGGCCCGTTAGGTTGCACCTATGAGCGAGGATGTACGGCTGGTCGCCTGGGTGCGCGGACGCGTCCAAGGTGTGGGTTTCCGCTGGTTCACGCGGGCCAAGGCGCTGGAGATCGGCGGCCTGAGTGGTTTTGCTCTCAATCTGGACGACGGACGCGTGCAAGTGGTCGCGGAGGGACCGCGCAAGGGCTGTCAGGGACTCCTGGACTGGCTCCTGGGTGACGACACGCCCGGCCGCGTCGACGGTGTCACCGAGATCTGGGACACACCCCGCGGGGGGTACGACGGCTTCGCCATCCGATGAGCCGTTTCTGTAAAGCGGCCCCGGCGGGAGCGGTGGGACATGCCGCAGGCACCTGCCCGGAGGAGAAAGGTGCTGGTGGTTGCCAAGAAGCCCGGTGCCGTGGCAGGCTCCGCAGCTAAGAATGATCGTCACGCCCCCGGGTCCCGAGGGAGCCGCAGCGCCGCCGTTCTCAGGCCGCGCCGGCGCGGGTTGCCGCCAATACGGGGCGTGATCGTGTTGACCGTCAAACTTTTTGGTGAGACGCTGAAAGCACCCCGCGCACCTTAGCTGTTTGGCATGGAAGAACGGCAGCACGAACTCAAAAGTGTCAAGCACCGCGGGTGCGAATCCCTCACGACCCACACCGCATCGGTCGGTCACTCATTGTGGAGGACCATCCATCATGGCAAAGGCGCTTCTCGGTTACGTCGGCGGCTCGGACCCTCGACTCCTCGCCGAGATGCGACGGCTCCAGCAGCGCGTCCAGGACCTGGAATCCGAGCTCGTACGGATCCAGGCTGAGAACGACGAGCTCGCGGCTGCCGCTTCTCACGACAGGATCATGGAGAGCATCGACGCACACCAGGCGGAGCCTGCGCTCACCTGATCGCTGCATCGCTCCACGACAGCTCACGCAGTGGTCGGGCGGCCCGTAAAACCGCTGATCCGTATCAACCGCTCAGTTGTCAGAGTTTGCAAGGGACGCTTCGGCGTCCCTTCTTTCTTGCCCCCGTGCACCCTTTCACTCTCTTAACGTTTGGTGTGCCCTGCACGTTCAACGGTGAAACCGCGGGGGACATCGCGTTCATGGAGTGAGACACCCCCGGAAGGTAGAGTCCAGCGGCGTGCACCTCAAGGCCCTGACCCTCCGAGGGTTCAAGTCGTTCGCCTCGGCCACCACGCTCCGGTTCGAGCCGGGGATCACGTGTGTCGTCGGCCCGAACGGTTCGGGCAAGTCCAATGTCGTGGACGCGCTCAGCTGGGTCATGGGCGAGCAGGGCGCCAAGTCGTTGCGCGGCGGCAAGATGGAGGACGTCATCTTCGCCGGCACCACCGGGCGCCCGCCGCTGGGCCGCGCCGAGGTGTCCCTGACGATCGACAACTCCGACGGCGCCCTGCCCATCGAGTACGCCGAGGTCACCATCACGCGGATCATGTTCCGCAACGGCGGCAGCGAGTACCAGATCAACGGTGACACCTGCCGTCTCCTGGACATCCAGGAACTCCTGTCCGACTCCGGCATCGGCCGCGAGATGCACGTGATCGTCGGCCAGGGCCAGCTCGACTCAGTCCTGCACGCGGACCCGACGGGCCGCCGCGCCTTCATCGAGGAGGCCGCCGGCGTCCTCAAGCACCGCAAGCGCAAGGAGAAGGCGCTGCGCAAGCTGGACGCGATGCAGGCCAACCTCGCGCGCGTGCAGGACCTCACCGACGAACTCCGGCGCCAGCTCAAGCCGCTCGGCAGACAGGCCGCGGTCGCCCGCCGGGCCGCCGTCATCCAGGCCGACCTGCGCGACGCCCGCCTCCGGCTGCTCGCCGACGATCTCGTACGACTGCGCCAGGCGCTCCAGGCCGAGGTCGCGGACGAGGCCGCGCTGAAGGAGCGCAAGGAGGCCGCTGAGCAGGAACTGAAGAAGGCCCTCCAGCGCGAGGCGCTCCTGGAGGACGAGGTACGGCAGCTCACGCCCCGGCTCCAGCGCGCCCAGCAGACCTGGTACGAGCTCTCCCAGCTCGCCGAGCGGGTGCGCGGCACGATCTCGCTGGCCGACGCCCGCGTGAAGAGCGCGACCTCGGCGCCGCCCGAGGAACGGCGGGGCCGGGACCCCGAGGACATGGAACGCGAGGCCGCGCGGATCCGCGAGCAGGAGGCCGAGCTGGAGGCCGCCCTGGAGGCGGCCGAGCGCGCTCTGGAGGACACGGTCGCGCACCGCGCCGACCTGGAGCGCGCGCTCACCCAGGAGGAACGGCGCCTCAAGGACGTGGCCCGGGCCATCGCCGACCGCCGCGAGGGCCTGGCCCGCCTGAGTGGCCAGGTCAACGCGGCCCGTTCCCGCGCCGCCTCCGCGCAGGCCGAGATCGACCGCCTCGCCGCCGCGCGGGACGAGGCCCAGGAGCGGGCGTTCACCGCGCAGGAGGAGTACGAGACGCTGAAGGCCGAGGTCGACGGCCTCGACGCCGGCGACGCGGAGCTGGCGGAGCAGCACGAGAGGGCCAAACAGCGGCTCGCGGAGGCGGAGGCCGCCCTGACGGCCGCCCGGGAGGCGACCACGGCGGCGGAACGCAGGCGGGCGGCGACCCAGGCCCGCCATGACGCCTTGGCGATGGGCTTGAGGAGGAAGGACGGGACGGGGGCGCTGCTGAGCGCGAAGGACCGTCTCACCGGGCTGCTGGGTCCGGCGGCCGAGCTCCTGACGGTGACACCGGGCCACGAGGTGGCGCTCGCGGCGGCGTTCGGGGCGGCGGCGGACGCCCTCGCTGTGACGTCCGTGTCCGCAGCGGCAGAAGCGATCCGCCTGCTCAGAAAGCAGGACGGAGGCAGGGCCTCACTTCTGCTCGCCGGTTCGCCCGAGGCGCCCCTCGGGTGCGCGACCAGCCACGACGGACCCGCGGACGCCACCCATCAGCACGCTGCAGACTTCGTCCGTGCCCCCTCCGACCTCACGCCCGCAGTGAGACGCCTCCTGCACGGCATGGTGATCGTCGGCACCCTCGAAGACGCCGAGGACCTCGTCTACGCCAACCCCCACCTCACCGCCGTCACCGCCGAAGGCGACCTCCTGGGCGCGCACTTCGCCCACGGCGGCTCCGCGGGCGCCCCGAGCCTCCTCGAAGTACAGGCCTCGGTGGACGAGGCCGCAGCCGAACTCGAAGAGCTCGCGATCCGCTGCGAGGAACTCACCGAGGCCCAGCACACGGCCGTAGAAGACCGAAAGACATGCGCCGGCCTCGTCGAGGAGCTGGGGGAGCGCCGCCGGGCCGCGGACCGGGAGAAGTCGGCCGTGGCCCAGCAGCTCGGCCGGCTGTCCGGTCAGGCGAAAGGCGCCGCCGGTGAAGCCGAGCGCTCCACCGCGGCGGCCGCCCGCGCGCAGGAGTCGCTGGAGAAGGCCCTCGAAGAGGCCGAGGAACTCGCCGAACGCCTCGCCGTGGCCGAGGAGATGCCGGTCGAGGAGGAGCCCGACACCTCCGTGCGGGACCGGCTCGCCGCCGACGGGGCCAACGCCCGCCAGACCGAGATGGAGGCCCGTCTCCAGGTCCGTACGCACGAGGAGCGGGTCAAGGGACTCGCCGGCCGTGCCGACTCCCTCGACCGCGCCGCCCGCGCGGAGCGGGACGCACGCGCGCGTGCCGAACAGCGGCGGGCCCGGCTGCGGCACGAGGCCGCCGTGGCCGGGGCTGTGGCTTCCGGTGCGCGGCAGCTGCTCGCGCACGTCGAGGTGTCCCTCGCGCGCGCGGACGCCGAGCGCTCCGCCGCCGACGCGGCCAAGGCGCTCAGGGAACGGGAGCTGACCGCCGCCCGCACCACCGGCCGCGACCTCAAGGCCGAGCTCGACAAGCTGACCGACTTCGTCCACCGGGGCGAGGTGCTCGGGGCCGAGAAGCGGATGCGGATCGAGCAGCTGGAGACCAAGGCGCTGGAGGAGCTGGGTGTCGAGCCGGCGGGCCTTGTCGAGGAGTACGGCCCCCACCAGCTCGTACCGCCCTCTCCGCCCGCCGAGGGCGAGGAACTGCCCGAGGACCCGGAGCATCCGCGCAACCAGCCGAAGCAGTTCCACCGGGCCGAGCAGGAGAAGCGGCTCAGGGCGGCCGAGCGGGCGTACCAGCAGCTCGGCAAGGTCAATCCGCTCGCGCTGGAGGAGTTCGCGGCGCTGGAGGAGCGGCACAAGTTCCTCAGTGAGCAGCTGGAGGACCTGAAGAAGACCCGCGCCGACCTGCTTCAGGTGGTGAAGGAGGTCGACGAACGCGTCGAGCAGGTGTTCACCGAGGCCTACCGGGACACGGCCCGGCAGTTCGAGGGCGTCTTCAGCCGGCTCTTCCCGGGCGGCGAGGGGCGGCTGATCCTGACCGACCCCGACAACATGCTCACCACCGGCGTGGATGTCGAGGCGCGGCCGCCGGGCAAGAAGGTCAAGCGGCTCAGCCTGCTCTCGGGTGGCGAGCGGTCCCTGACGGCCGTAGCGTTGCTGGTGTCGATCTTCAAGGCGCGGCCCAGCCCGTTCTACGTCATGGACGAGGTCGAGGCCGCCCTCGACGACACCAACCTCCAGCGGCTGATCCGCATCATGCAGGAGCTGCAGGAGGCGTCGCAGCTGATCGTGATCACGCACCAGAAGCGGACGATGGAGGTCGCCGACGCGCTGTACGGCGTCTCCATGCAGGGCGACGGGGTGTCGAAGGTCATCAGTCAGCGACTGCGCTAGGTCGTCGGCGGCTGCGCTGGTCTGTCCGGGTACCCGGTTTCAATCTCTTCATTCCTTGAACTCAACATCCCCACCTGTGCCTGTTTTCTCACACGACCCGGGCTGTTGATTTCGTAACTTGAAGGAATAGGGTCTGCATCGTTGTTCTTGCCTTCAGGCAGCGTTGCCGATGGCCTTAGGAGTTGAACGTGACCAGCACAGCGCAGGCGCAGAAGTCAGGAGCCGGAACGGCTCACCCCGATCATCTCGGGCACGTCATCTTCATCGCGGCTGCGGCCGCGATGGGCGGATTCCTCTTCGGTTACGACAGCTCCGTGATCAACGGCGCCGTCGAGGCCATCCGAGGCCGCTACGACATCGGCTCCGCGGCCCTGGCGCAGGTCATCGCCATCGCCCTGATCGGCTGTGCGATCGGCGCGGCGACCGCCGGGCGCATCGCGGACCGCATCGGCCGTATCCGCTGCATGCAGATCTCGGCCGTCCTCTTCACGATCAGCGCCGTCGGTTCCGCGCTGCCCTTCGCGCTGTACGACCTGGCGTTCTGGCGGATCGTCGGTGGCTTCGCCATCGGTATGGCCTCGGTCATCGGCCCCGCCTACATCGCCGAGGTCGCCCCGCCGGCCTACCGCGGCCGTCTCGGCTCCTTCCAGCAGGCCGCCATCGTCATCGGCATCGCCGTCTCCCAGCTGGTCAACTGGGGCCTGCTCAACGCCGCCGGCGGCGACCAGCGCGGCAAGCTGATGGGCCTGGAGGCCTGGCAGGTCATGCTCGGCGTCATGGTGATCCCGGCCGTCCTCTACGGGCTGCTCTCCTTCGCCATCCCCGAGTCCCCGCGGTTCCTGATCTCCGTCGGCAAGCACGAGCGGGCCCGGGAGATCCTCGCGGAGGTCGAGGGCGACAAGATCGACCTCGACGCGCGCGTGTCGGAGATCGAGCACGCCATGAAGAGCGAGCACAAGTCGACCTTCAAGGACCTGCTCGGCGGAAGCTTCTTCTTCAAGCCGATCGTCTGGGTCGGCATCGGCCTGTCGGTCTTCCAGCAGTTCGTCGGCATCAACGTCGCGTTCTACTACTCCTCGACGCTGTGGCAGTCGGTCGGCGTCGACCCGACGGACTCGTTCCTCTACTCCTTCACGACGTCGATCATCAACATCGTCGGCACCGTGATCGCGATGATCTTCGTGGACCGCATCGGCCGCCGGCCGCTGGCCCTGATCGGCTCGGTCGGCATGGTGATCGGTCTCGCGCTGGAGGCCTGGGCGTTCTCCTTCGACCTGGTCGACGGCAAGCTGCCGGCCGCGCAGGGCTGGACCGCCCTGATCGCCGCCCACGTGTTCGTCCTCTTCTTCGCCCTGTCCTGGGGTGTGGTCGTCTGGGTCTTCCTCGGCGAGATGTTCCCGAACCGGATCCGCGCCGCCGCCCTCGGTGTGGCCGCCTCCGCGCAGTGGATCGCCAACTGGGCCATCACCGCGAGCTTCCCGTCGCTGGCCGACTGGAACCTGTCCGCGACCTACGTGATCTACACGGTCTTCGCCGCGCTCTCCATCCCGTTCGTCCTCAAGTACGTCAAGGAGACGAAGGGCAAGGCGCTGGAGGAGATGGGCTGACGCCCCCGCGAACCCGGGGGGAGGGGCCAACACCCCGCTGCCCCTCTCCCCGAACCGTCCGCCGCCCCCGGCCCGGCAACCGCCTGGACCGGGGGCGGCGGTGTCGTACCGCACGCGGGGTCACCGGGGTGTCGATCCGGTGCCGGTGCTCACGGGAGCGCAGGCTCAGTCGTTCAGCGTCGGAAGCACCCGCTCCGCGAACAACCGCAGACTCCGCCAGCCCTCCTCCACCGGCATTCCGCCCGCCAGCGGATGCAGGACGAGGTTGTCGAGGCCCTGCTCCACGCACTCCTCGGGCGTGAGGATCCGGTACACGCCCTCCGCGCGCAGCTCGTCGACCGACGTGGCCGCCGAGCGCACCGCCGAGCGGATGTCGCCGGACTGCCAGGAGGCGTACGTCCGGGCCTCGTGCAGGAAGTGCTTCCCGTGCCGGTCCCACGTCTCGTCCGGGTTCTCGGCGATGTGCAGCAACGGCGTCTCGGCCGTCGGCATCATGGTCCAGCCCTCGGTGCCGTACTCGACGAGCCGTTCCTTGTAGTACGCCTCCAGCTCCGGCAGATGCGCGCTGGGGAAGAAGGGGAGGCCCAGGCGGGCGGCCCGGCGGGCGGCGGCCTGGGAGGAGCCGCCGACCAGGAGGAGGGGGTGCGGGTCGGTGAAGGGGCGCGGGGTGACCCGTACGGTACGGCCGCGGTACTCGAACTCCTCGCCGGTCCAGGCCTTGAGGAGGGTCTCCAGGAGCTCGTCCTGGATGCGGCCCCGGCGCCGCCACTCCACGTCGAACAGGGCGTACTCCTCGGGCCGGTACCCGATCCCCGCGACCGTCACCAGCCGGCCGCCGCTCAGCAGGTCCAGTACGGCGATCTCCTCGGCCAGGCGGAGGGGGTCGTGCAGCGGGCCGATCACGGCGGAGACGGTGACCGCGATCCTGCGCGTCGCGCCGAACACCGCGCCCGCGAAGACGAACGGCGACGGCAGCCAGTTGTTGTCGACGCCGTGGTGCTCCTCGGTCTGCACGGTGGTGATCCCGTGCTCGTCGGCGTACGCGGCCATGTCCAGGGCGGCCCGGTAGCGGGCGCTGAGGGACGCGGGAGTCGCGCCGGGCTCGACGAGGTTGAAACGGACGACCGTGACGGGCATGGGAGGTCCCCCTTCACCGGACGGGTGGTGCGGGGACGGTAGCTGACGGTACGTCAGATTGCTATGGGTGCGGCGGGTGCGCGCGTGCCGTGACCCTGCGCCGCTGCTGCGCCGCGGTTGCGGCTGGGTGGGCGTCACTCCGCGTGCGGGTGCCCGTCGAGCCGCGCCTCAGGCCACGGCATCGACTCGGTCCGTCGTTCGTCCGACCGGTTTCACGGCCGCAGGCTTCGGCAGTGCCGCGTACAGCAGCTCCTAGACCACGATCGTGGCCGTCCCAGCGGTCGTACGCGCCGATCGGGTGTTCGAGGCGAGCGGGGCATGAACCGCAGATTGCTCGCTCTCCCGAGCGCAGCGGCGCAGTCGCCCCGGCGAGGGCGGGATGGATACTGGACGGGTTATGGAAACCGTCATCCTTGCTGTAGTCATCGCCGTGGTCGTGCTCGGTGTGCTCGGCGGGCTCGTCGTCGGCAGCCGACGCAAGAAGTCGCTGCCCCCGCCACCTCCCGCCGCGCCCGACATCACCGCCCCTCCGGCCGAGCCGCACGTCGGCGACGAGGCCGAGACGCCGCGCGACGAACCGCGCCGGACCATTGAGGAGGTGGATCTCCCGGGCGGCTCGGCGCCGCCCGTCGTGGAAGAGCTCCCGCCGACCGAGATCGAAGTCCCGGAGCCCACCGCCGGACGCCTGGTCCGGCTGCGCACCCGGCTCTCCCGTTCGCAGAACGCGCTCGGCAAGGGGCTGCTCACGCTCCTGTCGCGCGAACACCTCGACGACGACACCTGGGAGGAGATCGAGGACATCCTCCTCACCGCCGACGTCGGCGTGGCCCCGACCCAGGAACTGGTCGACGGGCTGCGCGAGCGGGTGAAGGTGCTCGGCACCCGGACCCCCGACGAACTGCGCGGACTGCTGCGCGCCGAGCTGCTCAAGCTGGTCGGCACCGAGGTCGACCGCACGGTGCGCACCGAGCCCGAGGAGCGCAAGCCGGGCATCGTGATGGTCGTCGGGGTCAACGGCACCGGCAAGACCACCACCACCGGCAAGCTCGCGCGCGTCCTCGTGGCCGACGGGCAGAGCGTCGTCCTGGGCGCCGCCGACACCTTCCGGGCCGCCGCCGCCGACCAGCTCCAGACCTGGGGCGAGCGGGTGGGCGCCCACACCGTGCGCGGGCCCGAGGGCGGCGACCCCGCCTCCGTCGCCTTCGACGCGGTGAAGGAGGGCAAGGAGATGGGGGTCGACGTGGTCCTCATCGACACCGCGGGCCGCCTCCACACCAAGACCGGGCTCATGGACGAGCTCGGCAAGGTCAAGCGGGTCGTCGAGAAGCACGCCCCGCTCGACGAGGTGCTGCTGGTGCTGGACGCCACCACGGGCCAGAACGGCCTGGTGCAGGCGCGCGTCTTCGCCGAGGTCGTCGACATCACCGGCATCGTCCTGACCAAGCTGGACGGCACCGCCAAGGGCGGCATCGTGGTCGCGGTCCAGCGTGAACTGGGCGTGCCGGTCAAGCTGATCGGCCTCGGAGAGGGCGCGGACGACCTCGCGCCGTTCGAGCCGGAAGCGTTCGTGGACGCCCTGATCGGCGACTGAGACGCCTACCCGCGGCCGAGTCGGAGACCGTGGAACGCGAAGAAGCGCCCGCCCCCGAGGTGCAGTCGGGGACGGGCGCTTCGCTGTGTACGGCTGTACGGCTTGTACGGCTGTACGGCCATAGGGCTTACGGCGGCTGTACGGCTACGCGCGCGACCGGTGCGCCACGTACGCCAGCGTCCCCAGCAGCAGGCGGGCCGCCGGCGGCTTCGTCGCCGTGTCCAGGGAAGGCGGCCGCAACCACTGCACAGCCCCCAGGCCGCCCCGGTCCGACGGCGGAGCCGTGATGTGGGTACCGGGGCCCAGGCCGCACAGGTCGAGGGAGGCGGTGTCGTCCCAGCCCATGCGGTAGAGGAGTTCGGCCAGGTCGGACGCGGCGCCGGGGGCGACGAAGAACTGGGCGCGGCCCTCGGGGGTCGCGGTCACCGGGCCGAGCGGCAGGCCCATGCGCTCCAGGCGGACCAGGGCGCGGCGCCCGGCCGCCTCGGCGACCTCGATGACGTCGAAGGCACGGCCGACCGGCAGCATCACGGCGGCGCCGGGGAACTCGGACCAGGCCTTGGTTACCTCGTCGAGCGTGGCCCCGGCCGGGACCGGGGACGCGAAGCCGAGGGGGTGGGCGCCGGGGTGAGGGCAGTCCGCGCGGCCGCAGGAGCAGGCGCCGGCCGAGGCACGCGCGCCCGGCACGACGTCCCAGCCCCAGAGTCCGGTGAACTCGGCGACGGCGGTGCACTCCGAGGAGCGGCCGCGCCTGCGCGTACCGGAACGAATCTCCCGAATGCCGCCGATCGTGAAGCCCATGCCCCCTCCAACGGGTCCAGCGCGCCGGTGGTTACGAGGCGGACGCGTCCGGTTACTCTCCGTTGCCCCTTCCGGGCGACGGTGGCGCCCGGAAGTGCCCAGGGTGGTGCGCCGGGACATGTGCGCCCCTGAGTGCACCGCTCCGCCCATCTCGCTCGGTCTATGTCAAGTGAATCGTGTGGAGGCGACCGTGAGTTCATTCGAAGGGGTGGCGAATGGTGGCGTTTCCGGGATCGCCATGGCTGGACGCGTGATCGTAGGATTACGTTGAGTGCACGAGTCCTGGGGGCACATGCACTTGTGGGTATGCCGGAGGCAAGTCGGTTCCTCGTTCGAAGGCTGACAACTGCCGGACGAACGGCCGTATTTACCGGCATTCTGATAAGGCTTGGCGCACTCGGCGACAAGTGGTCTCAGGGATGGGGGCGTTCCAGTGGGCGGCAACAGCGGAAGCGGGACGGGCGCCGGGAGCGCTGCGCAAGCTGACAAGCGCCCGAACGAACTGCTCACCTCCTGGTTCGTGCGCAGCGGCTGGTCGAAGGGCGAGCTCGCCCGCCAGGTCAACCGCAGGGCCCGCCAGTTGGGCGCCAACCACATCTCCACCGACACCTCGCGGGTGCGCCGCTGGCTGGACGGCGAGAACCCCCGCGAACCCATCCCCAGGATCCTGTCCGAGCTGTTCTCCGAGCGGTTCGGATGCGTCGTCTCCGTCGAGGACCTCGGACTGCGCACCGCCCGCCAGTCACCGTCCACGACCGGGGTCGACCTGCCCTGGACGGGCCCGCAGACCGTGGCCCTGCTCAGCGAGTTCTCGCGCAGCGACCTCATGCTGGCGCGTCGCGGCTTCCTCGGGACCTCGCTGGCCCTGTCCGCGGGCCCGTCCCTCATCGAGCCCATGCAGCGCTGGCTGGTCCCCGGGCCCGCCGCCACCCCGCACCGCGAGCCCGACCCGGCCGCCTCCCGCCGCGTCGGCCGGCTCTCCAAGCCGGAGCTCGACCTCCTGGAGTCGACGACCGTGATGTTCCGCCAGTGGGACGCCCAGTGCGGCGGCGGTCTGCGCCGCAAGGCGGTCGTCGGCCAGCTGCACGAGGTGACGGACCTCCTCCAGGAACCCCAGCCCGAGGCCACCACCCGCACGCTGTTCAAGGTCGCCGCCGAGCTGGCCGAGCTCGCGGGCTGGATGTCGTACGACGTGGGGCTCCAGCCCAGCGCGCAGAAGTACTTCGTGCTCGCCCTGCATGCCGCCAAGGAAGCCGGTGACAAGCCGCTCGGCTCCTATGTCCTGTCCAGCATGAGCCGCCAGATGATCCACCTCGGGCGGCCCGAGGATGCCCTGGAGCTGATCCACCTCGCGCAGTACGGCAGCCGGGACTGCGCGAGCCCGCGGACCCTGTCGATGCTGTATGCGATGGAGGCCCGCGCCTACGCCAACATGGGCCAGCCCGGCAAGTGCAAGAGGGCGGTCCGGATGGCCGAGGACACCTTCGCCGAGGCCGACGAGTGGGACGAGCCGGACCCCGACTGGATCCGCTTCTTCTCCGAGGCGGAGCTGTACGGCGAGAACTCCCACTCCTACCGCGACCTGGCCTACGTCGCCGGTCGCAGCCCGACCTACGCCTCCCTGGCCGAGCCCCTCATGCAGCGGGCGGTGGACCTCTTCTCCGAGGACGGCGAGCACCAGCGGTCGTACGCACTCAATCTCGTCGGCATGGCCACGGTGCACCTGCTGCGGCGGGAGCCCGAGCAGAGCACCGTACTGGTGGAACAGGCCATGCACATCGCCAAGAAGGTCCGCTCCGAGCGGGTCAACACTCGTATTCGAAAGACGGTCGACACGGCCGTACGCGATTTCGGTGATCTCGCCGAGGTCGTGGACCTCACCGACAAGCTCGCCGTGGAACTCCCGGAGACCGCGGAAGCCGTCTGAATCCCCGGAACCCCGGCCGCGGCCGGCCCTCCCGAACTGCCCGACTCGGCTCCCCCATGCCAGGTCGTCGGAAGGCCGACCGCGGCCGGTTTCTTTCCTTCTACGAAGGTTGCGCCACGATAACGATCGACGTGGCCCAAATCTGCCAGTTCATCGATGCGTAACACGCAAGGCGTCTTCGTCACGGTGGCGAAACAACGAGGGGCTTCCACCGAAACCGCGCTGCGCGAATCTCATGGCGCATAACCGGCCCACCCCTCAAATCCGCTCTGGCTTCCCGCACGGGGCCGTACCTACGACGAGGAGACGCCGATGGCACCAGCCATCACGCTCGCCGCAGACAAGCTGTCTGTGGCGAACACAGGCTTCATGTTGATCTGTTCCGCCCTGGTGCTGATCATGACGCCGGGTCTTGCCTTCTTCTACGGAGGCATGGTCCGCGTCAAGAGCACCCTCAACATGCTGATGATGAGCTTCATCAGCATGGGTATCGTCACCATCCTGTGGGTGGTCTACGGCTTCTCCATGGCGTTCGGTACGGACCACGGTTCGCTCATCGGCTGGGAATCCGACTTCTTCGGATGGACCGGCATCGACAAGGGCGACATCTGGTCCGGGTACACGATCCCGGTTCTCGCCTTCGCCGTCTTCCAGATGATGTTCGCGATCATCACGCCCGCCCTGATAAGCGGCGCGATCGCCGACCGCGTGAAGTTCTCCGCCTGGGCGCTCTTCGTCGCGCTGTGGGCGACGGTCGTGTACTTCCCGGTCGCCCACTGGGTCTGGGGCACCGGCGGCTGGGCCTTCGAGCTCGGTGTGATCGACTTCGCCGGTGGTACCGCGGTCCACATCAACGCGGGTGCCGCGGCGCTCGGTGTGATCCTGGTCATCGGCAAGCGCGTCGGCTTCAAGCGCGACCCGATGCGCCCGCACAGCCTCCCGCTGGTCATGCTCGGCGCCGGTCTGCTGTGGTTCGGCTGGTTCGGCTTCAACGCCGGCTCGTGGCTCGGCAACGACGACGGCGTCGGCTCGCTGATGTTCGTCAACACGCAGATCGCCACCGCCGCCGCGATGCTCGCCTGGCTCGCCTACGAGAAGATCCGCCACGGCGCGTTCACCACCCTCGGTGCCGCCTCCGGCGCGGTCGCCGGTCTGGTCGCCATCACCCCCTCCGGCGGTGCGATCACCCCGATCGGCGCGATCTGCATCGGCGCCATCGCCGGTGTCGCCTGCGCCGCGGCCGTCGGCCTGAAGTACCGGTTCAACTACGACGACTCCCTGGACGTCGTCGGCGTCCACATGGTCGGCGGAATCATCGGCTCCCTGCTGATCGGCTTCTTCGCCAGCGGCAAGGGCCAGTCCGACGTCAAGGGCCTCTTCTACGGCGGCAACGCGGACCAGCTCTGGAAGCAGTGCGCCGGTGTCTTCGCGGTCCTCGCCTACTCCCTGATCGCCTCCGCGATCCTGGCCTTCCTGCTCGACAAGACGATCGGCATGCGGGTCAGCGAGGACGAGGAGGTGTCCGGCATCGACCAGGCCGAGCACGCCGAGACCGCATACGACTTCAGCGGCGCCGGTGGCGGCGCCGCCCGGACCTCCGCCACGGCACCGGCCGCCGACGCGGGCAAGAAGGTGGACGCATGAAGCTCATCACCGCCGTCGTCAAGCCGCACCGGCTCGACGAGATCAAGGAAGCCCTCCAGGCCTTCGGGGTCCACGGCCTGACGGTCACCGAGGCGAGCGGCTACGGTCGTCAGCGGGGCCACACCGAGGTCTACCGCGGCGCCGAGTACACCGTGGACCTGGTGCCGAAGATCCGCATCGAGGTCCTCGCCGAGGACGACGACGCCGAGCAGCTGATCGACGTCATCGTCAAGGCGGCCCGCACCGGCAAGATCGGTGATGGCAAGGTCTGGTCCCTGCCGGTCGAGACCGCCGTACGGGTCAGGACGGGCGAGCGCGGCCCGGACGCGCTCTGACCGAAGAACAGAACAGGAGCTGCTGGGTGACGAGCACGAACGTGCGCAAGGATGCAGAGGACTCGGGACCCAGCGGCTACGCGGCGGCCCGGCTGCGCCTCCTCCAGGAGGGGGCGCGGTCCGGGCCGCCGCGCCGTTCCGCCCTCGCCGAACTGACCGACGACTGGCTCTCGGGTCTGTTCACCGCGGGCAACGAGCAGGTGCGCGGCGTCTCCCTGATCGCCGTCGGCGGTTACGGCCGCGGCGAGCTGTCGCCGCGCAGCGACCTGGACCTGGTCCTGCTGCACGACGGCAGCGACCCGGGCGCGGTCGCCACCCTCGCCGACCGCATCTGGTACCCCGTGTGGGACCTCGGCCTCGCCCTCGACCACTCCGTGCGCACGCCCGCAGAGGCCCGCAAGACGGCCGCGGAGGACCTGAAGGTCCAACTCGGCCTGCTGGACGCCCGCCACATCGCCGGTGACCTGGGTCTGACGACCGGTCTGCGCACGGCGGTCCTCGCCGACTGGCGCAACCAGGCCCCCAAACGCCTTCCCGAGCTCCAGGAACTGTGCGCCGAGCGCGCCGAACGCCAGGGCGAGCTCCAGTACCTGCTCGAACCCGATCTCAAAGAGGCCCGCGGCGGCCTCCGCGACGCCACCGCCCTGCGCGCCGTCGCCGCCTCCTGGCTCGCCGACGCCCCGCGCGAGGGCCTCGACGACGCCCGGCGCCGGCTGCTCGACGTCCGGGACGCCCTGCACCTGACGACGGGCCGCGCCACCGACCGGCTCGCCCTCCAGGAGCAGGACCAGGTCGCCGCCGAACTCGGGCTGCTCGACGCCGACACCCTGCTGCGGCAGGTCTACGAGGCCGCCCGGGTCATCGCGTACGCCAGCGACGTCACCTGGCGCGAGGTGGGGCGCGTCCTCAGGTCGCGTGCCGTGCGGCCACGGCTGCGCGCCATGCTCGGGGGCGGCAAGCCCGTCGCCGAGAGGTCACCTCTGGCGGAGGGTGTCGTCGAGCAGGACGGCGAGGTGGTGCTCGCCCGCGCCGCGCGCCCCGACCGGGACCCCGTGCTCCCGCTGCGTGCCGCGGCCGCCGCCGCCCAGGCCGGACTCCCGCTCTCCCTGCACGCCGTGCGCCGCATGGCGGCCGGCGGGCGCCCGCTGCCCACGCCCTGGCCCGCCGAGGCCCGCGAACAGCTCGTGACCCTGCTCGGCTCCGGCCGGCCCACCATCGAGGTCTGGGAGGCACTGGAGGCCGAGGGACTGATCACCCGGATGCTGCCCGACTGGGAGCGGGTGCGCTGCCGCCCGCAGCGCAACGCCGTGCACATCTGGACCGTCGACCGGCACCTGATCGAGACGGCGGTCCGCGCCTCGGAGTTCACCCGGCGCGTCCACCGCCCCGACCTGCTGCTCGTCGCCGCCCTGCTGCACGACATCGGCAAGGGCTGGCCCGGCGACCACTCGGTGGCCGGCGAGATCATCGCGAAGGACGTCGCCGCGCGCATCGGCTTCGACCGCGACGAGGTCGCCGTACTCGCCGCTCTCGTACGGCACCACCTGCTGCTCGTGGACACCGCGACCCGGCGTGACCTGGAGGACCCGGCCACCGTGCGCTCGGTCGCCGAGGCGGTCGGGTCGCAGGGCACGCTGGAACTGCTGCACGCGCTGACCGAGGCCGACGCCCTGGCCACCGGACCGGCCGCCTGGTCGTCCTGGCGGGGCTCGCTCGTCGCCGACCTGGTCAAGCGGGTGTCCGCGGTGCTCGCCGGGGACGACCCCGACGAGCCCGAGGCCGCCGCGCCCACCGCCGAGCAGGAGCGGCTCGCCATCGAGGCGCTCGCGACGGGCGGCCCGGTGCTGTCCCTGCGCGCGCAGACCGAGCCGCCCGCCGACGCCCAGCCCTCGGGCGACCCGGAACCGCTCGGCGTGGAGCTGGTGATCGCCGTACCCGACCAGCCGGGTGTGCTGCCCGCGGTAGCCGGAGTGCTGGCCGTGCACCGGCTGACCGTCCGCACCGCGGAGCTGAGCACCCAGGAGCTGCCCGACGGCGTCGAGGGCGCCGTGCTCCTGCTGAACTGGCGGGTCGCCGCCCAGTACGGCTCGCTGCCCCAGGCGGCCCGGCTGCGCGCCGATCTCGTACGGGTCCTGGACGGCTCACTGGATGTCGCCGCGCGTCTCGCCGAGCGGGACGCCGCCTATCCGAGGCGCCGGGGTGTCGTCGCGCCCCCCGCGCGCGTGACGGTCGCCGCGGCCGCCTCCCGGCACGCCACGGTGATCGAGGTGCGCGCCCAGGACGCCCCCGGACTGCTGTTCCGCATCGGACGCGCGCTGGAGGACGCCGGGGTGCGGATGCGCAGCGCGCACGTGTCGACGCTGGGCGCCAACGCGGTGGACGCCTTCTACGTCACCGACGGCAAGGGCGTCCCGCTCGGGGCCGGTGAAGCGGCTTCGGTGGCCCGGAAGCTGGAGGAGACCCTGCGGGGCTGACCGGGGGATCCCGGCTATGCGTGTCGCCGGGATACCCTGGAGGGCGATTCCCAGCTGCCACCGACCCCGAGGACCGCGAGCGCCGTGTTCGATACTCTTTCCGATCGCCTCTCAGCGACTTTCAAGAACCTGCGCGGCAAGGGACGGCTCTCCGAGGCGGACATCGACGCCACCGCGCGCGAGATCCGGATCGCGCTGCTGGAAGCGGACGTGGCGCTCCCGGTCGTCCGGACGTTCATCAAGAACGTCAAGGAGCGTGCCCTCGGTGCCGATGTCTCCCGGGCGCTGAACCCCGCCCAGCAGGTCCTGAAGATCGTGAACGAGGAGCTCGTCACGATCCTGGGCGGCGAGACCCGGCGCCTGCGGTTCGCCAAGAACCCGCCCACCGTGATCATGCTGGCGGGTCTCCAGGGTGCCGGCAAGACCACCCTCGCGGGCAAGCTGGGCCACTGGCTGAAGGAGCAGGGCCACTCGCCGCTGCTCGTCGCCGCCGACCTCCAGCGCCCCAACGCCGTCAACCAGCTCAGCGTGGTCGCCGAGCGCGCCGGGGTCGCGGTCTACGCCCCCGAGCCGGGCAACGGCGTCGGTGACCCGATCAAGGTCGCCAAGAACTCCATCGAGCACGCCAAGGCGAAGGTCCACGACATCGTGATCGTGGACACCGCCGGGCGTCTCGGTATCGACCAGGAGCTGATGCGGCAGGCCGCGGACATCCGCGACGCCGTCAGCCCCGACGAGATCCTCTTCGTCGTCGACGCGATGATCGGTCAGGACGCGGTCAACACCGCCGAGTCCTTCCGCGACGGCGTCGGCTTCGACGGCGTGGTGCTCTCCAAGCTCGACGGTGACGCCCGCGGTGGTGCCGCCCTGTCGATCCGGCAGATCACCGGCAAGCCGATCATGTTCGCGTCGAACGGCGAGAAGCTCGAGGACTTCGACGCCTTCCACCCTGACCGGATGGCCTCCCGCATCCTCGACATGGGTGACCTGCTCACCCTGATCGAGCAGGCGGAGAAGACGTTCAGTCAGGAAGAGGCCGAGAAGATGGCCTCCAAGCTGGCGTCCAAGAAGGGCCAGGACTTCACCCTGGACGACTTCCTGGCCCAGATGGAACAGGTCCGGAAGATGGGCAGCATCTCCAAGCTGCTCGGCATGCTCCCCGGCATGGGCCAGATCAAGGACCAGATCAACAACCTCGACGAGCGGGACGTCGACCGCACGGCCGCCATCATCAAGTCGATGACCCCGGCCGAGCGCGCCGACGCCACGATCATCAACGGCTCGCGCCGCGCCCGGATCGCCAAGGGCTCCGGCGTCGAGGTCAGCGCGGTCAAGAACCTCGTCGAGCGGTTCTTCGAGGCCCGCAAGATGATGTCCCGCATGGCTCAGGGCGGCGGCATGCCCGGCATGCCCGGCATCCCGGGTATGGGCGGCGGCCCCGGCCGGGCCAAGAAGCAGCCCAAGAAGGCCAAGGGCAAGCAGCGCTCCGGCAACCCGATGAAGCGCAAGCAGCAGGAGCAGGAGGAGGCCGCGCGCAAGGCCGCCCAGGCCGGCAGCGCCTTCGGGGTGCCCGGCCAGCAGGCCCCGCAGGACTTCGAGCTGCCGGACGAGTTCAAGAAGTTCATGGGCTGAGTTCACGCCCGCGTGCGCCGGGGGTGGGTGTTGGTCGCAACGTCCGGATATGACCGACCCCGCCCCGGCGCGCAAGTCTCCTGAGCAACCCGGGCGTACCTAGGAGCCGCCGCGTGCTAGGCCACGCGCGCGACCAAGTAGCGGAAGACGTTCGGCATCCACACCGTGCCGTCCCGGCGCTGGTACGGATGCAGGGCTTCCGTCACCTCCTTGTCCACCTGCGCCTGGTCGGTCGCCTCGATGGCCGCGTCGAAGAGGCCGGTCGACAGCAGGCCCTTGAGGGCGCTGCCGAGGTCGGCGTACCCGAAGGGGCAGGAAACCCTCCCCGAGCCGTCGGGCCGCAGGCCGGCCCGCTGGGCGACCTCCTCCAGGTCGTCGCGCAGGGCCGGGCGCCAACTGCCCGTGCCGCGCAGCGGTTCCGCCAGCTTGGTGGCCACCCGCAGCACGGACGTCGTGGCGCACCGCTCCGGCGGACCCCAGCCGACGAGTGCCACGGGCGCTCCCGGCTCGGCGAGCGGTGTCGCCGAGGCGAGCAGGTCACCGAGCCCCTCCGAGTCGCCCGCGAGACACCCGATCGGCTCGAAGGCGGTCACGAGGGTGTACGGGGCGGTCCGGGCGTCGGAGGCGTCCCCGGGCGCTCCCTCGACGAGCCTGGTGCGGACACGCGTGCGTGCGCCCCACGCCTCCGGCTGCAGCCGCTCGCGCGCGAGCGCCAGCCGTTCCGGGGAGGAGGGCTCGACACCGGCGACCGCGGCGCCTCTGGAGGCGGCCATCAGCAGGGCGAGCCCGCTGCCGCAGCCGAGGCCCAGCAGCCGCGTCGTGGGGCCCACTTCCAGTCGCTCGTAGACGGCCTCGTACAGCGGGACCAGCATCCGCTCCTGGATCTCGGACCAGTCACGCGCGCGTGCACCGAGGTCGCGACGGGAGGTCTCTCCCGTCGAGGGCAGGTGCTGCCGCACGAGCGTAGGTGTCATGGATAAGCGCCCCAATCCGCCGAGAGTTGACTCTGTGCCCGATTCCGTAGCCCCCGTGACGTGCGCTCGCAGTTCCCCCGTATGCCAGGTAACTCCGCACTCGACCGCTCGTCCAGAGGCAGAAGGGCCCTGCTGCCGGTTGGCATGTGCCGGGGAAAAGAATTCACATCCCGGCAATGTGCGCCCGTAACATCGCGTCATGCCAAAGGCACCTGTTCTCACACCCCGGGCGGACGACTTCCCGCGCTGGTACCAGGATCTGATCGCCAAGGCCGAACTGGCCGACAACGGCCCGGTGCGCGGCACCATGGTCATCCGACCGTACGGGTACGGGCTGTGGGAGCGGATGCAGGCCGAGATGGACGCCCGGATCAAGGCGACGGGCACGCAGAACGCGTACTTCCCGCTGCTGATCCCGCAGTCGTACCTCACCCGCGAGGCCGACCACGTCGAGGGCTTCGCGCCCGAGCTCGCGGTCGTCACGCACGGCGGCGGCAAGGAGCTGGAGGAGCCCGCGGTCGTCCGCCCCACCTCCGAGATGATCATCAACGACTACTTCTCGAAGTGGGTGCAGAGCTACCGCGACCTGCCGCTGCTGATCAACCAGTGGGCGAACGTGGTGCGTTGGGAGCTCAGGCCCCGGCTCTTTCTGCGGACGACGGAGTTCCTCTGGCAGGAGGGCCACACCGCGCACGCGACCGCGGAGGACGCGCGCGTGTTCGCCTCGCACATCCACCGGCAGGTCTACCAGGACTTCATGACCCACGTCCTCGCCATGGACGTCGTCCCCGGCCGCAAGACCGTCAAGGAGCGCTTCGCCGGCGCCGTCAACACCCTCACCCTCGAAGGCATGATGGGCGACGGCAAGGCCCTCCAGATGGCCACCAGTCACGAGCTGGGCCAGAACTTCGCCAAGGCCTTCAACACCTCGTACCTGTCCAAGGACGGCACCCAGGAACTCGTCTGGCAGACCTCCTGGGGCTCCACTACCCGCATGATCGGCGCCCTGGTGATGATGCACGGCGACGACAACGGCCTGCGCGTCCCGCCGCGGCTGGCGCAGACCCAGGTCGTCGTTCTGGCCATCAAGGGGGACCAACAGGTTCTGGCCAAGGTCCGCGACATCGGCGACCGGTTGACGGCGGCGGGCCTGCGCGTCCACGTCGACGACCGCGTCGACACCCCCTTCGGCCGCCGCGCGGTCGACTGGGAGCTCAAGGGCGTGCCGGTCCGCGTCGAGGTCGGACCCCGTGACCTGGAGAACGGCACCGCGATGGTGGCCCGCCGCATCCCGGGCGGCAAGGAGGCGGTAGCCGTCGACGATCTCGTACGACTGCTCCCGGCCGTCCTGGAGGAGGACCAGGCGCTGCTGCTGGCCCAGTCCCGCGAGCGCCGCGAGTCCCGGACGGCCGACGTGTCGACGTTCGACGAGGCCGTCGAGGCCGCCGTCGCCGGCGGCTGGGCGCGGATCCCGTGGGCCACTCTGCGCGAGGAAGGCGAGGCCAGACTGGCCGAGTACGGGGCGACCGTACGGTGTCTGGTCGCGGAGGACGGGTCGGTGCCGGGAACCGACGACGCCCCCGGTAACGTCGCAGTGGTCGCGTGCGCTTACTGAGGCAGCGCCCTTCCGGCGCGAGAGCGACCGAAACGCCTCTTGCGCACCTGCGGATCACAACCGCACCCGCGCGTGGACACGATCTACGCGCCGGGGCGTACCTCACACTACGTACCGGCTTGGTACGAGCTGTGAGGCTTCTCCGCAGATCAGCGCACCCGCCCTCGTCTCCACGCATCAGCGGCAACTGACGGGTACGTGCAAATTATTTGGGATGCCCCGGAATAGGAACACCGGGGCACTCTGGCTCGTTGTCATTACGTGAGCACGACACAGACACCACCTGTTCTCGCCGCAGAGCTGGCAGAGGCGTGGGCCGACATTCAGCGGTACCACCCCGAACTGCCCGACCTTGCCGCGCCAGAGTCCCTGATCGGGGAGTCGTCGTCCGCGTGCGGTCACGAGCTCTCCTTCGAGCGACTGCTTCACGAGGCAGTCCACGGCATCGCCGCCGCGCGAGGCATCCGCGACACCTCCCGCGCCGGCCGCTACCACAACCGCAGATTCCTCGCGATCGCCGAGGAGATGGGCCTGGACCACCCCGAGGAGCCGCACCCGAGCAGTGGCTTCTCGCTGGTCTCGCTCACCCCCGAGGCAAAGCGCCGGTACCGCCCGACCATCGAGCGGCTCCAGCGCGCACTCAAGGCCCACACGGCGGCGACCTCCGCCGACACCGCCCGCTCCTTCCGGGGTCCGGCGGCGCGGCACGGCTCCTCCGGAGGCGGGGTCCGGGTCAAGGCGGTCTGCGACTGCGGCCGCAATGTGAGGGTCGTTCCTTCCGTCCTGGCCCAGGCGCCGATCGTCTGCGGGGGCTGCGGGAAACCGTTCCGCATCCCCGAGATCGTGGGCGCGGCAGCGAGCTGAATCGCGGCTGCTCGTGGCAGCCGCGGTCCTGCCCGAGGGCACCTGGAGTGCCGGGTGCCCCTCAGGCATGCTCGCGCGTGGTCCCGGTCGGAGAGGAGCCCCGGGGTGTGGCACAATGGCTAGCTGTACTCGACAGCCGCACAGGAACCCTCTCGCCTCCGGCTGACGCGTCCATCGGGCACTCGGGTACCGCAACCCCACGCGGCTTTCTCGCCGTGCCCAACCACGTCAAATCCAGGAGAATCCACTCCCGTGGCAGTCAAGATCAAGCTGAAGCGTCTGGGCAAGATCCGTGCGCCTCACTACCGCATCGTCGTCGCCGACTCCCGCACCCGTCGTGACGGCCGTGCGATCGAGGAGATCGGCCTGTACCACCCGGTGCAGAACCCCTCGCGCATCGAGGTCGACTCGGAGCGCGCGCAGTACTGGCTGGGTGTCGGCGCGCAGCCGACCGAGCCCGTGCTCGCCATCCTGAAGAAGACCGGCGACTGGCAGAAGTTCAAGGGCGAGCCCGCCCCGGCTCCGCTGCTCCAGCCGGCCGAGAAGGCCGCGCGTCCCTCGTTCGAGGCCCTCGGTGGCGACGACGCGGGCAAGGGTGAGGCCATCACCCAGAAGAAGAAGGCCGAGAAGAAGGACGAGGCTGCCGCTGAGTCGTCTTCGTCTGAGTCGACCGAGGCCTGAGCATGCTCGAGGAGGCTCTCGAGCACCTCGTGAAGGGCATCGTCGACAACCCTGACGACGTGCAGGTCGCCTCGCGCACCCTGCGTCGCGGGCGAGTGCTGGAGGTCCGGGTCCACCCCGACGACCTCGGCAAGGTGATCGGCCGCAACGGCCGCACCGCTCGCGCCCTGCGTACCGTCGTGGGGGCCATCGGCGGCCGCGGTGTCCGCGTCGACCTCGTCGACGTCGACCACGTCCGCTGACGTCAAACGCAGCACCGGCTCGGGCCGGGGAGGGCCATCGGGCCGTCCCCGGCCCGTAGTCGTTACGGGCCCAACGACAGGAGATCTTCGGAAGTGCAGCTCGTAGTCGCGCGGATCGGCCGTGCCCATGGCATCAAGGGCGAGGTCACCGTCGAGGTCCGCACCGACGAGCCGGAACTCCGGCTCGCACCCGGCGCCGTACTGGCGACCGACCCGGCCGCCACCGGCCCGCTCACCATCGAGACGGGCCGCGTCCACAGCGGCCGCCTCCTGCTGCGTTTCGAGGGTGTCCGTGACCGGACCGCCGCCGAGGCGCTGCGCAACACCCTCCTGATCGCCGAGATCGACCCGGAGGAGCTGCCCGAGGAGGAGGACGAGTACTACGACCACCAGCTCATGGACCTCGACGTCGTGACCAAGGACGGCGTGGAGGTCGGCCGGATCACCGAGATCTCGCACCTGCCCTCCCAGGACCTCTTCATCGTGGAGCGGCCCGACGGCAGCGAGGTGATGATCCCGTTCGTCGAGGAGATCGTCACCGAGATCGACCTCGCCGAGCAGAAGGCCGTCATCGACCCGCCTCCCGGGCTGATCGACGACCGCGCCGAGATCGCGTCCTCGCGGGAAGAGTCGTAGAAGATGCGCCTCGACGTCGTCACGATCTTCCCCGAGTACCTCGACCCCCTGAACGTCTCCCTGGTCGGCAAGGCACGCGCGCGGGGACAGCTGAACGTGCACGTCCACGATCTGCGCCAGTGGACGTACGACCGCCACAACACCGTCGACGACACCCCGTACGGCGGCGGCCCGGGCATGGTCATGAAGACCGACCCGTGGGGGGAAGCGCTGGACTCCGTGCTGGCGGACGGCTACGAGACGGGCTCCGGTGCGCCCGCCCTCGTCGTCCCCACCCCGAGCGGCCGCCCCTTCACCCAGGAACTCGCCGTGGAGCTCTCCGAGCGCCCCTGGCTGATCTTCACGCCCGCGCGCTACGAGGGCATCGACCGGCGGGTGATCGACGAGTACGCCGGCAGGATGCCGGTCCACGAGGTGTCCATCGGCGACTACGTCCTCGCCGGCGGCGAAGCGGCCGTCCTGGTGATCACCGAGGCGGTGGCCCGGCTGCTGCCCGGCGTCCTCGGCAACGCCGAGTCGCACCGGGACGACTCCTTCGCGCCCGGAGCCATGGCCAACCTGCTCGAAGGCCCCGTCTACACCAAGCCGCCCGAGTGGCGCGGCCGCGGTATCCCGGACGTCCTGCTCAGCGGGCACCACGGCAAGATCGCCCGCTGGCGGCGCGACGAGGCGCTCAGGCGTACGGCGGCCAACCGGCCCGACCTCATCGAGCGCTGCGACCCGGCGGCCTTCAACAAGAAGGACCGCGAGATGCTCTCCATCCTGGGCTGGGCACCGGACCCGGCGGGGGAGCCGTACGGCCGATTTTGGCGCAGGCCAGAAGGCATGGAACAATAGGCCGCTGTTGTGCGTCGTCCGGCGTGCGCCCCTGCCACAGGGGGACACGACGCCCGCCCCGACACGGACAGCCTCCTCACGAACTCCAGCTACCGCCGATGACCTGTGGCATGGGCGAAGAAAGCAGACGAAATGTCTCACCTGCTCGACACCGTCGACTCCGCGTCGCTGCGCACCGACATCCCGGCCTTCCGCCCGGGTGACACCGTCAACGTCCACGTCCGCGTCATCGAGGGCAACCGCTCCCGTGTGCAGCAGTTCAAGGGCGTAGTCATCCGTCGCCAGGGCGCCGGTGTCCGCGAGACCTTCACGGTCCGCAAGGTCTCCTTCTCCGTCGGCGTCGAGCGCACCTTCCCGGTGCACACCCCGATCGTCGAGAAGATCGAGCTCGTCACCCGCGGTGACGTGCGTCGCGCCAAGCTGTACTACCTGCGCGAGCTGCGCGGCAAGGCCGCGAAGATCAAGGAGAAGCGCGACAACTGAGCGCTTCTCGGACGTCACAGCGCGGCCGGATAGCATCTGGCCCCGATGGACACCGAAGCACAGCCGACGGAGCGCGACCGCTCCTCCCGCCCCGCACCAGGGGCCGCGGAGGGACGGTCGCGTTTCGCGTTGGTGTCGAGGATCACCCAGTGGCTGCCCGGCGGCCGGATCTCCCTGACCCTGCTGGTCTGCCTGGTCTTTCTCTTGCTGATCAGTACGTTCGTGGTCAGACCTTTCCAGATTCCCAGCGGATCCATGGAAAACGGATTGAGGATCGGGGACCGCGTTCTCGTAAATAGGTTGGCGTACCGTTTCGGTGCCGTGCCGCAGCGGGGAGATGTGGTCGTGTTCGACGGAACCGGGTATTTCGGGGACGGGGACTACGTCAAGCGCGTTGTGGGCGTGGGGGGAGACCACGTGGTCTGCTGCGACAAGAAGGGGAGGGTCGAGGTGAACGGCCGGTCGGTCGACGAGTCGGGCTTCCTGTACCCCGGCGACAGCCCGTCCTCGGTGCCCTTCGACGTCGAGGTGCCCGACGGCACCCTGTTCGTCCTCGGTGACCACCGCAGCGTCTCCAGCGACTCCCGGGACCATCTGGGCTCACCGGGCGGCGGCATGATCCCTGTCGACGACGTCCTCGGCCGGGCCGACTGGATCATCTGGCCCGCCGGCCACGCCGACCGCCTGCACCGTTCCGCCGCCTACGCGCGCGTGCCCGCAAGGGAGGGCGCGCATGGGTAACCGCGGCAAGCCGCGCGGTGTGTCCACCACCCCCGCCGAGAATCTGCTGCCCACCGGCGTCCGGCGGTCCGCCAGCCCGGCGGGCGGCCGCTCACGCGCCGAGCGACGCCACCTCCAGCGCAAGGTCAAGCGGCGCAGGAGGCGTGGCGCGGTCAAGGAGATACCCCTCCTGGTCGGCGTGGCCGTCCTGATAGCCCTGGTCCTGAAGACGTTTCTGGTCCAGGCGTTCGTGATCCCGTCCGGCTCGATGGAGCAGACGATCCGGATCGGCGACCGCGTCCTGGTCGACAAGTTCACCCCGTGGTTCGGCTCCGAGCCGAAGCGCGGGGACGTCGTCGTCTTCAAGGACCCCGGCGGCTGGCTCCAGGACGAGCAGACCACGAAGAAGAAGGACGACCCCGTCGTCGTCAAGCAGGTCAAGGAAGGGCTCACCTTCATCGGCCTGCTGCCGTCCGACAACGAGAAGGACCTGATCAAGCGGGTCGTCGGAGTCGGCGGCGACCGCGTCAAGTGCTGTGACACCGAGGGGCGGGTCACCGTCAACGGCGTCCCCCTGAGCGAGACGGACTACCTGTATCCCGGGAACGCCCCGTCCACCCAGCAGTTCGACATCACCGTCCCCAAGGGGCGGCTGTGGGTGATGGGTGACCATCGCGCCAACTCCGCGGACTCCCGCTTCCACCAGGACACCCGACTACGGCGGCACCGTGTCCCTGGACTCGGTGGTGGGACGGGCCAGGGTCATCGCGTGGCCCTTCGGCCACTGGAACATGCTCGACGAACCGAAAACTTACTCTTCCGTTGCCGACTCGGTGTCCGGGACGACCGCAGCCTCCCGGGCGTCGCTTAGGGTTGCTCACGACGATCCGAACGAAGCGATCCAACTCCCGAGCCCTGCGGAACTCCCGCTCGTTATGGGAGTGGTGGGCCTGCGCCGTACCTGGCGCAGGCGGCGGCACAGAGTAAGGAGTTGGCGTGGGGGATGTGGCGGTTGGCGCACGATCCGGGCACGACGGCGAGGAGCACCGCGGACGCCCCGTGGAAGCAGCCGACCCGGCATCGGACAGCGCCGTGACCTCCGGGAGTGACTCCGGGGCGACCGAGGACGGTACGGCGACGGAGGTCCGGGGAGGGGGGCCGGGCGATTCGACCCCCGCGGCGAAGAAGCAGCGCTCCTTCTGGAAGGAGCTGCCCATCCTGATCGGCATCGCGCTCGTGCTGGCGTTGCTGATCAAGACGTTCCTGGTGCAGGCCTTCTCGATCCCCTCCGACTCGATGCAGAACACCCTCCAGCAGGGTGACCGGGTGCTGGTGGACAAGCTCACCCCGTGGTTCGGCTCCAAGCCCGAGCGCGGCGAGGTCGTCGTCTTCCACGACCCCGACAACTGGCTGGCGGGCGAACCCACGGCGAACCCGAACGCGGTACAGACGTTCCTCTCCTGGATCGGCCTGATGCCCTCCGCCGAGGAGAAGGACCTCATCAAGCGCGTCGTCGGCGTGGGCGGTGACACCGTCTCCTGCGAGGGCACCGGACCGCTGAAGATCAACGGTCACGCGCTGAGCGAGTCGTCGTACGTCTACGCCGGCAACACCCCGTGCAGCCAGGACGACCAGGGCGGCCAGTTCACCGTGAAGGTCCCCAAGGGTTACATCTGGGTGATGGGCGACCACCGGCAGAACTCCCGTGACTCGCGCTACAACCAGTCCGACAAGCACCACGGCATGGTCCCGGTCGACGACGTCGTGGGCCGCGCCATCGTGAAGGCCTGGCCGATCAACCGCTGGGGCACACTGCCCAAGCCGGACACCTTCGACCAGGCCGGCGTCAACGACAAGGCGTCGGCCTCCGCCGCCCTGACGGTCGCGCCCCAGGGGATCGCCCTCGTCGGTGTGGTGCCGGTGGCGCTGTGGCGGCGCAGGAAGGCCGCCGTCGAGCGGACTCGCTGAGCACCGTCCTGCCGACCGGACCGCCTGGCTGTCGCGGGCCTGGTGAAAGCTTTGCGGAGCTTGTCGCTCCGGCCGGGCGGGAGGGGCTGACCCGCTCGGGTACCGCCGGGTAGGGTGCGGATCCATGGGTGGCGAGAGCACTACACGTACGGCCCCGCACAGCGGTGGCACCAGCACGGGCCCGGTGGGCGGCCGGACCGGACAGCGACTGTCCGGACTGGCCGTCGCGCTGGGCCTGGTGCTGTTTCTCGGGGGATTCGCCTGGGGAGCGGTGCTGTACCGGCCGTACACCGTGCCCACCGGTTCGATGACGCCCACGATCGACGTCGGCGCCCGAGTGCTGGCGCAGCGCGTCGACGGCGACGAGGTGCGCCGGGGCGACGTCGTCGTCTTCACCGACAAGACCTGGGTGAGCAACGGGCCCGTGGTCAAGCGGGTCGTCGCGGTCGGCGGTGACACGGTCTCCTGCTGCACGGACGGGAAGCTGACCGTCAACGGCAAGGCGCTCGACGAGACCTATCTCAAGGGCGGCGTGGTGGAGGACAAGTCCATCCCCACGGTGAAGGTGCCCAAGGGCCGCCTGTTCCTGCTGGGCGACGAGCGCCAGGGCTCGCTGGACTCCTCCGTCCACCTCACCGACGCCGCCCAGGGCACCGTCGCGAGCTCGGCCGTCACCGCTCGCGTGGACGCCGTGGTCTGGCCCATGAAGGGCATGCTGGAGCGCCCCTCCGCCTTCGAGCCGCTCGGCGCGCTCTCCTCACCCGGCCCGCTGCGTACGATCGTCGTTCTGATCGTCGCCGGCGGGGTGCTGGTCCTCGGCGGCGGCGCGTACGGGCCGGTCGCCAAGCTCTTCAGCAGGCGCTCCCGGGTCCGGACGGAGCCCGTGGGTGCCCGCTGAGGCGTCGGCCGCGGCCTTGTCCGGAGGCGGGCTGCGCAAGGTGGCCCGGGTGGTGCTGCTGGATCCCGAGGACCGCATCCTGCTGCTGCACGGCCACGAGCCGGACGATCCGTTCGACGACTGGTGGTTCACACCCGGCGGCGGACTGGAGGGCGACGAAACCCGTGAAGAGGCCGCACTGAGGGAACTCGCCGAGGAGACCGGCATCACCGAGGTGGAACTCGGGCCGGTGCTCTGGCGGCGGACGTGCTCGTTCCCGTTCGCGGGCCGTCGCTGGGACCAGGACGAGTGGTACTACCTGGCCCGTACGACGGTGACGGACACCGGGGCCACGGCCCTGACCGAGCTGGAGCGACGCAGTGTCGCCGGAGCGCGCTGGTGGACGTGTCAGGAACTGACCCGGGCACATGAGACGGTGTATCCGACCAGACTCGCCGAGCTGCTGCGCAGGCTGCTAGACGAAGGTCCCCCGGCCGGGCCCGTGACCCTCGACACCGAAATCGTCTAGGTGCCGACGGGACTGGCGCACAATGGTGGGATCGCACGGCTGAAGGGGAACATGCCATGAGCGCCGAGGACCTCGAGAAGTACGAGACCGAGATGGAGCTCAAGCTCTACCGGGAGTACCGCGATGTCGTCGGTCTGTTCAAATACGTGATCGAGACCGAGCGGCGTTTCTACCTGACCAACGACTACGAGATGCAGGTGCATTCGGTCCAGGGTGAGGTGTTCTTCGAGGTGTCCATGGCAGATGCGTGGGTGTGGGACATGTATCGGCCGGCTCGCTTCGTGAAACAGGTCCGCGTATTGACGTTCAAGGACGTGAACATCGAGGAGCTGAACAAGAGTGATCTGGAGCTGCCGGGCGGCTGACGGTGGCTTTCACTCACGTGGCTGACGGTGGATTTCACCCATGTGAGTGACGAGGTTTTCCACAACCGCTGAGTAGTCCACCAAGATCAACTCGGTGGGCGGGGTTGCGTGATCGTTGGCGCCGGAGGTGGTGCCGACATGAACGCAAGCAGTGCACTCGGCAAGTACGGCGAGAGTCTGGCCGCGCGGCGGCTGACCGAGGCCGGGATGACGGTCCTGGAGCGCAACTGGCGCTGTGGCAGGACGGGCGAGATCGACATCGTGGCGCGGGACGGCGAGGTCCTCGTCGTCTGCGAGGTCAAGACACGGCGGGCCGGTGCGTTCGAGCACCCGATGGCCGCGGTGACTCCCGACAAGGCGGAGCGTCTGCGGAGCCTCGCCGCATGCTGGATCCACGCCCACGGAGGAGCGCCACAGGGAGGCGTCCGCATCGACCTGGTGGGCGTCGTCCTGCCCCAGCGCGGCGCACCCGTGGTCGAGCATGCGCGGGGGGTGGCCTGAGATGGGTTTCGCTCGCACGTGCTCGGTGGCGCTGGTGGGCGTCGAAGGGGTCGTGGTAGAGGTTCAGGCCGACCTGGAGCCCGGCGTCGCGGCCTTCACGCTGGTGGGGCTGCCGGACAAGAGTCTGACGGAGAGCCGGGACCGGGTTCGGGCGGCCGTCGTGAACTCGGGCGGTGAATGGCCCCAGAAGAAACTCACGGTGGGACTCAGCCCGGCGTCGGTGCCGAAGGCGGGTTCGGGGTTCGACCTCGCTGTCGCGTGTGCGGTGCTGGGGGCCGCCGAGCGGATCGACCCGCGCGTCCTCGCAGACATCGTGATGATCGGCGAGCTGGGCCTGGACGGCCGGGTTCGTCCGGTCCGGGGCATCCTGCCCGCGGTGCTGGCCGCCGCGGACGCCGGCTACGAACAGGTCGTCGTCCCGGAGTGCGCCGCGGCCGAGGCCTCGCTGGTGCCCGGTGTCTCCGTGCTGGGCGTACGCAGTCTGCGGCAGCTGATCGCGGTCCTCGCGGACGAACCGGTGCCCGACGAGGAACCGCGCGAGCCGGGCCGCCCCGACCCGCTGCTGGCCGGCCTGCGCGTGCCGGGCACGGGTGCCGCCACCGGCATGCACAGCGCGGGAGCCGCACAGCAGGACCACGGACACGACCTGGCCGACGTCGTCGGTCAGACCTCGGCGCGTACGGCCGTGGAGGTCGCGGCGGCCGGTGGCCATCACCTGTTCCTGGAGGGGC
The DNA here is from genome assembly GCF_049739545.1 of Streptomyces sp. SLBN-8D4. Classification (NCBI taxonomy): domain Bacteria; kingdom Bacillati; phylum Actinomycetota; class Actinomycetes; order Kitasatosporales; family Streptomycetaceae; genus Streptomyces; species Streptomyces sp. SLBN-8D4. Next base: position 2,949,254 of record NZ_JBMGQC010000001.1, on the reverse strand, counting down.
CGCCGGGAGCGGGCAAGACGATGCTCGCCGAGCGGCTGCCCGCGGTGCTGCCCCGGCTGGCCCGGGAGGAGTCGCTCGAGGTGACGGCGGTGCACTCGGTGGCCGGTCTGCTGCCACCGGGCAAGCCCCTGATCGACGTCGCCCCCTACTGCGCCCCGCACCACTCGGCCACCATGCAGGCACTCGTCGGCGGAGGGCCAGGCATCGCCCGTCCCGGGGCGGTGTCCCTGTCTCATCGCGGTGTCCTCTTCCTGGACGAGACACCCGAGTTCAACACCCAGGCCCTCGACGCGCTGCGGCAGCCACTGGAGGCGGGACACGTCGTGATCGCGCGCAGCGCGGGTGTCGTACGGTTCCCGGCGCGGTTCCTGATGGTGCTCGCGGCCAACCCGTGCCCCTGCGGTCGCTTCTCGCAGACCGACGACTTCTGCGAGTGCCCGCCCTCGGCCGTCCGCCGCTACCAGGCCCGGCTCTCCGGGCCGCTGCTCGACCGGGTCGACCTGCGGGTGCAGGTGGACCGCGTCACGCGCGACCAGCTCGCCGGCCGGGGCGCCCGGGGCGAGTCGACCGCCGTGGTCGCGGACCGGGTGCGGGCCGCACGGGTACGCGCGGCGACGCGCCTCGCCGGCACCCCGTGGCGCACCAACAGCGAGGTGCCCGGACGCGAGCTTCGCAGCCGCTGGCAAGCCGTGTCCGGGGCCATGGACGAGGCCGAACGCAATCTGGAGCGGGGCGTCCTGTCCGCCCGAGGCCTCGACCGCGTCCTGCGCGTCGCCTGGACCGTCGCGGACCTCGTCGGACACGACCGCCCGGACGCGACGGACGTCGCCCTGGCGCTGCAACTGCGCACCGGAGTACCCCGGGGCGTACCGATGGCCATCGGGGCGCTGACATGACCGGCGACGAACCCGACGACGAACTGCTCGACCGTGTCCTGCTCGCTCGCGTCGTCGAGCCCGGTGACGAGGTCGGCGGGCGGTGGATCCGGGAGCGGGGCGTACGGGAGGTGGCCGCGCGGTTGCGCGGGGACGGGGAGCCGCTGCCCGGGGTGAGCGAGAAGCGCTGGGGTGGGATGCGGGCCCGGGCCGAGGTGGCGGAGCCGCGCCGGGATCTCGCTGTCGCGTACGAGGCCGGTGCCCGGTTCGTCGTGCCCGGGGGAGCCGAGTGGCCGGGACAGCTCGACGGCCTCGGGGACGCCCGGCCGATCGGACTGTGGGTGCGGGGGCGGCCCAGCCTTCGGATGTGGGCGCTCAGGTCCGTCGCCCTCGTCGGAGCCCGTGCCTGTACCGAGTACGGCGCCCACATGGCGGCCACCCTCGGCACCGGGCTCGCCGAGCTCGGGTGGGTCGTCGTGTCGGGCGGGGCCTACGGGGTCGACGGTGCCGCCCATCGCGGTGCCCTCGGCGCCGGCGGCGCCACCGTCGCCGTGCTGGCCTGCGGGGTCGACCGGCCCTATCCGCGCGGACACGCCCAGTTGATCACTAGAATCGCGGAACAGGGCCTGGTGATCGGGGAGTTGCCGCCCGGCGATCATCCGACGCCCAGCAGATTCGTGCTGCGCAACAGGGTGATCGCCGCCCTCACCCGGGGCACCGTGGTCGTCGAGGCCGCCCACCGCAGCGGCTCACTGGTCACCGCGCGTGCGGCACAGCGGTTGGGCCGTCACACGATGGGGGTGCCCGGGCCGGCCACCAGCAGCCTGTCCGCCGGGGTGCACGAGCTGCTGCGCGGGGGCGCCACGCTGGTCACGGACGCCGCGGAAGTCGTGGAGCTGATCGGCGACATGGGGGAGCTGGCCCCCGACCGGCGCGGACCGGTGCTGCCGCGCGATCTGCTGGACCCGGAGGCACGAAAAGTCCTGTCGGCGCTGCCCGGGCGGCGGGAGGCGGGCGTGGACGAGATCGCGCGGGGTGCGCAGACGACGCGGGACGACGCCGTCGCGAGACTGTACGAACTCCGTGCACTTGGTTACGTCGAACGACACGGCGACGGCTGGAAGTTGACACGCCAGGCGATGATCTCCGTCCAGGGTGGCCACACCCTGTGTTGACGGAGCGTGTTCGGCCGTCCGGGGGAACCCCGAAGCCCTTGGAAATTACCGCAGTTGGGGTGTTCCGTTGATCACACAGGGCGACGGCCGCGGCTCGCGGGAGAGGTCCACGGAACGCATCCGGGGGTGAATCCGAGCCCGCTGTTTGCGCACTGCGACTCCTCAGTCACGCTACGCTCACGGGGATTCCGACGCACATCACGTACATCGCGTACTTCACGGCAGAACGGCACAAGGCGACGCATGCCCCAGCACACTTCCGGGTCCGACCGGGCGGCCATCCCCCCAGCCGCCCGTGACGGTGGCAGCGTGCGGCCGCCCGCTCCCTCGACGCTCGACGAACTGTGGCGGTCGTACAAGACGACGGGGGACGAGCGGCTGCGCGAGCAGCTGATCCTGCACTACTCACCGCTCGTGAAGTACGTCGCCGGACGGGTGAGCGTCGGTCTGCCGCCCAACGTCGAGCAGGCGGACTTCGTGTCCTCGGGCGTCTTCGGGCTCATCGACGCGATCGAGAAGTTCGACGTCGACCGGGAGATCAAGTTCGAGACGTACGCGATCACCCGGATCCGCGGCGCGATGATCGACGAACTGCGGGCACTGGACTGGATCCCGCGGTCCGTGCGGCAGAAGGCGCGCAACGTCGAGCGGGCGTACGCGACGCTGGAGGCGCGGCTGCGACGGACGCCCACGGAGGGGGAGGTCGCCGGCGAGCTGGGAATCGCGGTCGACGATCTCCATGCCGTCTTCAGCCAGTTGTCGCTGGCCAACGTCGTGGCCCTGGAGGAGCTGCTGCACGTCGGCGGCGAGGGCGGCGACGGGCTGAGCTTCATGGACACGCTGGAGGACCCCGCCGCCGACAACCCCGTGGAGGTCGCCGAGGACCGGGAGCTCAGACGGTTCCTCGCACGGGCCATCAACACGCTGCCCGAGCGGGAGAAGACCGTGGTCACTCTGTACTACTACGAGGGGCTCACGCTCGCCGAGATCGGGAACGTGCTGGGAGTGACCGAGAGCAGGGTCAGCCAGATCCACACCAAGTCGGTGCTGCAACTGCGGGCGAAGCTGGCCAGTTTCGGTCGCTGACCCGGCCTGGCGGCCCTCCGGTGAGGGCGGCTCGGGCGGAGTGACTCCCGTCCGCAGTGGTGCGTCCGTACAGTGGTTGACGTGCCAAGGATTCGAGCGGCCTCCGTGGCCGAGCACCGGTCGATGCAGCGAGCCGCCCTGCTGGACGCGGCTCGCTCTCTGCTGTCCGAGGGCGGGACGGAGGCGCTGACCTTCCCGGCTCTCGCCGAGCGGACGGGGCTCGCGCGGTCGTCCGTGTACGAGTACTTCCGGTCACGGGCCGCCGTGGTCGAGGAGCTGTGCGAGGTCGACTTCCCCGTGTGGGCGGCGGAGGTCTCGCAGGCGATGGCCGCCGCGGAGGGGGCGCAGGCCAAGGTCGAGGCGTATGTGCGACGGCAGCTGACGTTGGTGGGGGACCGGCGGCATCGGGCCGTCGTCGCCATCTCCGCGAGCGAGCTGGACGCGGGGGCCCGGGAGAAGATCCGCGCGGCACACGGCGGACTGGTCGCGATGATCGTCGAGGCGCTCGCGGAGATGGGGCACGAGCAGCCTCGGCTGGCGGCGATGCTGGTGCAGGGAGTGGTGGACGCGGCGGTGCGGCGGATCGAGCTGGGGGCGGCGGAGGAGCCTTCGGTGATCACCGAGGCCGCGGTCTCCATGGTGCTGCGGGGCGTGCGCGGCTGAAGTGCGCTGTCGGCCTGCCAGGTGTGAGGGCGGCTGTCCGGTGCGGGTCCGTGGTGGCTGGGCGCGCAGTTCCCCGCGGCCCCTTGGGCGCGTGCAGCCGAACGCCTCTTGAACGGTACGGAGACTACGTCGGTACGGGCACCCCCAGGACGGGGAGCAACCTGGACGGGCCTCTCCGTAGCAGCCATGGCGGAAGCAAAGCCAGAGGGTCCAGGTAGGTCTCGCCTCTCAGCAGACCCCAATGCACACACGTGGTCGGGCAGTGGGAGCCCGTCGGCTCCACCACCCCCACCACCTCGCCCGCCGCCACCTCGTCGCCCTTCTGCACCGACGCCGTCACCGGTTCGTAGGTCGTGCGAAGGTCTGTGCCCGTCAGTTCCACCGAGACGACCGCCTTGCCCGCCACCCGGCCCGCGAAGGACACCCGGCCCGCCGCTACCGCCCGCACCGGGGTGCCGGCAGGTGCCGCCAGGTCCACGCCCCGGTGTCCGCGGCCGTACACCGTCGCCGGTGGTTCCCAGCCGCGCAGGACCGTCGGCCGGGTGCCCACGGGCCAGGTGCGCCCGACCCCCGGCACCGAGGCGTCCGTGATCGTGGCCGTCGGCGTCAGGGCGGCCTGCTCAGGCGCGGGTGCCGGTGCCGTCAGGAACAGCAGAAACCCCAGCACCAGCCACGTACCGCATCGTCCGCATCGCTTCGCTCGCATGCGGAAACCGTCCCGCACCCGCCACGGTCGTGACCGGTCCCTGTGGACTACTCCCGGGTTGTGGACAGCGGCGTCACCCGGTACCCCGCCGGTCCCGTACACTTCTTCTGGCGATCCGGGTCACCGGGTCGACTTCGCACGCCCCGACACCACGCCGTCACGCGGTCGGTGTCAGCGCCTCTCGGTCCTTTGCGGCAAGGCGCGTCGCGGGCGTCAGGCGCGGGTGCCCTCCGGTACCCGCGGTACAACCGAGAACACCAAGGAGAACGGCCATGGCCGTCGTCACGATGCGGGAGCTGCTGGAAAGCGGCGTCCACTTCGGTCACCAGACCCGTCGTTGGAACCCGAAGATGAAGCGCTTCATCTTCACGGAGCGCAACGGCATCTACATCATCGACCTGCTCCAGTCGCTGTCGTACATCGACCGCGCCTACGAGTTCGTCAAGGAGACCGTCGCCCACGGCGGCACGGTCATGTTCGTCGGCACGAAGAAGCAGGCGCAGGAGGCCATCGCCGAGCAGGCCACCCGCGTCGGCATGCCCTACGTCAACCAGCGCTGGCTGGGCGGCATGCTCACCAACTTCTCGACCGTCTACAAGCGTCTGCAGCGCCTCAAGGAGCTCGAGCAGATCGACTTCGAGGACGTCGCCGCTTCCGGTCTGACCAAGAAGGAGCTTCTCGTGCTCTCGCGCGAGAAGGCCAAGCTGGAGAAGACCCTCGGTGGTATCCGCGAGATGTCCAAGGTGCCCAGCGCCGTCTGGATCGTGGACACCAAGAAGGAGCACATCGCGGTCGGCGAGGCCCGGAAGCTCAACATCCCGGTCGTCGCCATCCTCGACACCAACTGCGACCCCGACGAGGTCGACTACAAGATCCCGGGCAACGACGACGCGATCCGCTCCGTCACCCTGCTCACCCGCGTGATCGCCGACGCCGTCGCCGAGGGCCTCATCAGCCGCTCGCGCGTCGCCACCGGTGACAAGGGCGAGAAGGCCGCGGGCGAGCCGCTCGCCGAGTGGGAGCGCGACCTGCTCGAGGGCGGCGAGAAGAAGGCCGAGGAGGCTCCCGCCGCGGAGGCCGCCGAGGCTCCTGCTGCCGAGGCTCCGGCCGCTGAGGCCCCCGCTGCCGAGGCTGAGGCCCCCGAGGCTGAGGCGGCTCCGGCTGCCGAGGCTCCCGCCGAGGCCGCTCCGGCCGCGGACGCCGAGCAGGCCTGACCCGTCAGCGTCAGGGGTGACGGCGGGAGCGGAACCGCATTCATCAGCGCCTCCGGCGCGGTGAACTCCGCTCCCGCCGTTCACCCGTAGGTCGGCGGAGAGTCGGCGGCCCCTGGCTGTATGGGGGCCGTAGACCCCGTAGATCTTCGATCTTCCAGACTTCGAGAAAGATTCACAGACTCATGGCGAACTACACCGCCGCCGACGTCAAGAAGCTCCGTGAGCTCACGGGCGCCGGCATGATGGACTGCAAGAAGGCGCTGGACGAGGCCGCGGGCGACGTCGAGAAGGCCGTCGAGGCGCTCCGGATCAAGGGCCAGAAGGGCGTCGCCAAGCGCGAGGGCCGCTCCGCCGAGAACGGCGCCGTGGTCTCGATCATCGCCGACGACAACTCCTCCGGCGTCCTCGTCGAGCTGAAGTGCGAGACGGACTTCGTCGCCAAGGGCGAGAAGTTCCAGGCCGTCGCCAACCAGATCGCCGAGCACGTCGCCGCGACCTCCCCGGCCGACCTGGAGGCCCTGCTCGCCTCCGAGATCGAGGCCGGCAAGACCGTCCAGGCGTTCGTGGACGAGGCCAACGCCAACCTCGGCGAGAAGATCGTCCTGGACCGCTTCGCGCAGTTCGGTGACGGCTTCGTGACCGCGTACATGCACCGCACGATGCCCGACCTGCCCCCGCAGATCGGTGTCCTCGTCGAGCTGGACAAGCCGAACGCCGAGGTCGCCCGCGGTGTCGCCCAGCACATCGCCGCCTTCGCGCCGAAGTACCTCTCCAAGGAGGACGTGCCGGCCGAGGTCGTCGAGTCCGAGCGCCGCGTCGCCGAGGAGACCACCCGCGCCGAGGGCAAGCCCGAGGCCGCCCTGCCGAAGATCGTCGAGGGTCGCCTCAACGGCTTCTTCAAGGACGCCACGCTGCTCGGTCAGCCGTACGCGCTCGACAACAAGAAGTCGGTCCAGAAGGTTCTGGACGAGGCCGGTGTCACCCTGAAGCGCTTCACGCGCATCAAGGTCGGCATCTGAGTCCGTACCGCGAGCGACGCGCGGGCCCGATAGGGTCGTCAGCAGTCGTCCGGTACGCCGCCACGCACGCGCGTGGCGGACGACAGCAGATCTGACGAGGAGGCCATTGCCGCGCATGGGATGCGAACCAGTTCCCACCGGCAGTGGCCTTCTTCGTATGTGCGACAGGTGAAAGAGGCGGGATCCCATGACCACCAAGGCCCAGAAGAGCGACGACGGCAAAGTACGCGGCCGGTTTCTGCTGAAGCTGTCCGGAGAGGCGTTCGCCGGTGGCGGGGGCCTGGGTGTGGACCCCGACGTGGTGCACAAGATCGCTCGTGAGATCGCCGCCGTCGTCCGGGACGGCGCCGAGATCGCCGTCGTCATCGGCGGCGGCAACTTCTTCCGTGGTGCCGAACTCCAGCAGCGCGGCATGGACCGTGCCCGCTCGGACTACATGGGCATGCTGGGCACCGTGATGAACTGCCTCGCCCTCCAGGACTTCCTGGAGAAGGAGGGCATCGACAGCCGGGTGCAGACCGCCATCACCATGGGCCAGGTGGCCGAGCCGTACATCCCGCTGCGTGCCGTGCGCCACCTGGAGAAGGGCCGCGTCGTCATCTTCGGCGCCGGTATGGGCATGCCGTACTTCTCCACCGACACCACCGCCGCGCAGCGCGCCCTGGAGATCGACGCCGAGGCGCTGCTCATGGGCAAGAACGGCGTGGACGGGGTCTACGACTCCGACCCGAAGACCAACCCCGACGCGGTCAAGTTCGACTCCCTCGGATACGGCGAGGTCATCACCCGTGACCTGAAGGTCGCCGACGCCACGGCGGTCACGCTGTGCCGCGACAACAAGCTCCCGATCCTGGTGTTCGAACTCCTGGCGGAGGGAAATATCGCCCGAGCCGTCAAGGGTGAGAAGATCGGCACGCTTGTGGGTGAGCAGGGCAGCCGGGACTGACCCGGGGACGGACCCGGTCCCTGACCGGGGGATGGACAATGTCCTGCCGGTCGGGAACCGTGCAGGAAGAAGACGCGACGCAGCCGGCCGCCGCCCCCAGGCAGATGGAACAGCAGCCGGGCCTACTCAAGACACGCAGGAGCAAGTGGTGATCGAAGAGACCCTCCTCGAGGCCGAGGAGAAGATGGAGAAGGCCGTCGTGGTCGCCAAGGAGGACTTCGCCGCGATCCGCACCGGGCGTGCGCACCCGGCGATGTTCAACAAGATCGTGGCCGACTACTACGGTGCGCCGACGCCGATCAACCAGCTGGCTTCGTTCTCCGTTCCGGAGCCGCGCATGGCCGTGGTGACCCCGTTCGACAAGACCGCCCTGCGCAACATCGAACAGGCGATCCGCGATTCCGATCTGGGCGTCAACCCGAGCAACGACGGCAACATCATCCGCGTGGTGTTCCCCGAGCTCACCGAGGAGCGCCGCCGCGACTACATCAAGGTCGCCAAGGCCAAGGCCGAGGACTCCCGGGTGTCCATCCGCTCCGTCCGCCGCAAGGCCAAGGACTCGATCGACAAGCTCGTCAAGGACGGGGAGGTCGGCGAGGACGAGGGCCGCCGTGCGGAGAAGGAGCTCGACGACGCGACGCACAAGTACGTCGCCCAGGTGGACGAGCTCCTCAAGCACAAGGAAGCGGAGCTTCTCGAGGTCTGATGAACGACTCTTCCTGGGCGACGCCGCCTCACACCGGGTACTGGGGGCCGTCCGACCAGGGGCCTGTCCAGGGGGCTGCCCCGGCGGGTCCCGCGTACGATGCGCATGACGCGCAGCACACTCGCCCCATGCCCATCGTGCCCGACGGACCCGCTGTGCCCCGGTACGGCGACGACCAGGATGACGACCGGGGGGCCGCTCGGCTGAGTGGTCCCCTGTTCCGGGACGACACGTTCCGGGACGAGACGTTCCGTGAAGAGACCGCATCGGCGCAGCCCCACCCGGCGGCGCCGCAGAAGCAGAATCCGGAGCCCATGCCCGACTCCTCGCAGCCGGCGCCCGCGCCGCAGAAGAAGAGCGCGGGGCGGGACCTGGGTGCGGCCATAGGGGTCGGCGTCGGGCTCGGCGCGGTGATCATCGCGTCGCTGTTCTTCGTCAAGGCCGCGTTCGTCGGCGTGATAGCGGTCGCCGTCGTGGTCGGGCTGTGGGAGCTGACGAAGCGGCTGGAGGAGCGCAAGGGCATCAAGGCGCCGCTCGTGCCGCTGGCGCTCGGCGGGGCCGCGATGGTCGTCTCGGGGTACGTCCGGGGCGCGGAGGGTGCCTGGGTCGCCATGGCGCTCACGGCACTCGCGGTCCTCGTCTGGCGGATGACGGAACCGCCGGAGGGCTACCTCAAGGACGTCACGGCGGGCGTCTTCGCGGCGTTCTACGTCCCGTTCCTGGCCACGTTCGTCGCGATGATGCTGGCGGCCGAGGACGGGGCGGCACGCGTCCTGACCTTCCTGCTCCTGACAGTCGTCAGCGACACCGGCGCGTACGCGGTCGGCTGGCGCTTCGGCACCCACAAGCTCGCGCCGCGCATCAGCCCCGGCAAGACCCGCGAGGGCCTGGCCGGAGCGGTGGCGTTCGCGATGGCCGCGGGCGCGCTGTGCATGGAGTTCCTGATCGACGACGGCGTCTGGTGGCAGGGCCTGCTGCTCGGGCTCGCGGTCGCGGCCAGCGCGACGCTGGGTGACCTCGGCGAGTCGATGATCAAGCGGGACCTCGGCATCAAGGACATGGGCACGCTGCTGCCGGGCCACGGCGGCATCATGGACCGCCTGGACTCCCTGTTGCCGACGGCACCGGTGGTGTGGCTGCTGCTGGTGCTGTTCGTGGGCAGCGGCTGACGTTCGACGGTGAGCGAGGGGCGGCAGCGACGGCTGCCGCCCCTTTGCGTTTCGTCACAGCAGACATGGTGGAGGCCTGTCGTTGTAGGCAAGGCGGAGCCCAGGGCGGCGCAAATTGTGTGTCAGGCCTTGCTTCGCATACGTAAAAGGAGCCGCTTCCGCGGAATCTCGTCCGGGATGCTGACCGTCGCGTCGGTTTTCGAACGGGGGAGCGGGATGAGCGAGCAGTTCGGGGTGGACCCCGAGACATTGACGGATCTGGCGGGCCGGTTCGACCGGGAGGCGACGGGGCTCGCCGGGCCCGTCGGGACGTTCTCTGGCAGCGCGGCGGAGATCGGGCAGGCATTCGGGCTGCTGGGGGCCTGTGACGGTGCGTCGGAGAAGTACCGGCAGCTGTTGGAGAACACCGTCAAAGCGCTCGGACATCTGCCGGACGTGCTCAGGGGCGACTGCGACCGGCTGCGGCTGAACGCCACCCACTACGCGGACTCGGATCGGACGGCCCTCGGCTATGTGCGCTCCGCGGCCTCGGGCCGCCGTCCGTGAGCATCAACGACTGGATCGACGGCAAGGTCCTGGAGATCCTCCAGGCCGCCGGTGTGGAACTCCCCGGCGGCGACGGCGACACCCTCCGGGCCATCGCCCGTTCCTGGGATGCCATGGGCACCGAACTGACGGATGTCGTACGGGCCATGGACTCCGCGATCGCCGGGGTCGACAAGCAGGGCTGGCACGGGGCCGCCCGGGACGCCTTCGAGAAGCACTGGGGCGAGCAGAGGAAGGTCGTCCAGGACGTCGCCGCCAACTTCCACCGTGTCGCCGATGGCCTGCGGTCCTACGCCGACGAGATCGACGGGATCAACAAGGAGATCATCGACATCTGCGTCGAGATCGCCGAGATGGAGATCGCCGGGGTCGCGCTGTCGTTCTTCACGGGTTTCATCTCCGACCTCGTCGCGAACACGGCGGTGGCGGCGCGGGTGGCCAGGATCGTGGACCTGGTCCGGCTCTTCACGGCGGCGGCGGAGCGGGTGACGGGCCTCCTGGAACGGTTCTCGGGGCTCAGCGCGGAGACCGTCGCCACGCTGGAGCGGATGCTCACGGCCGTGGCCAGGGTCGCCGCGACCTTCGCCAAGACGGGGCTGGAGAGCTTCACGACGAACTTCGTGGCGGACTCGGGAAGCATCATGGTGACCCAGGCCGTGAACGGGCAGCCGGTGACCGTCGGCGCCGACCTCAGGAACGGCGCGCTGCTCGCGGGCGGTACGGCGGGGTTCACCGCGGGAGCCGGCGCCGTCGGGGCCCGTCTCACCGGGGTGGCCGGAGATCTCCTGCGCGGGGAGGGTCTGCTCGGCACCGCGGTCAACGGTGCGTTCGGCAACGTGGCGGGTGGTCTGACAGCCGACTACGCGAACGGCCAGGACGCGTCGACCATGGGCCAGGACGCGCTGACCAACGCGGTCGCCGGGGCCGCCGGAAACGCTCAGAACCACGGGGTCAACCACGCCCTGGAGGAGCACGGCAGCCTCGGTGGGGAACACCTCAGCGAGCAGGGCAGGCTCGCGGACGGAGCGTTCAAGAACACCGTGGGCACCACCCTCAACACCGGCGTCTACGCCGCCGCCTCCGGTATCGAGGCCGATATCCAGGACCTGACGAAGGACGAGAACGACAAGTGAGCCTCCTCGGCGGAACGGCCCTCGCGGCCGTGTTCACCCCGAATCCCGACCACTCCTCCTCCTGGTCCGGCTTCTTCGGCTTCCTCGCCCTCGCCATCGGCTGTGCGATCGCTCTCATCGGCCTGTACGCGGCGATCAGCACCTGGCGCGGCCTGGAGCCCTCGCGCCGCCGCGGACAGGTACTCCCGGTCACCCTCACGGGCGGGTGCTTCGTGGTCGTCGGCGCGGCGGTCGCCGCCCTGGGCGTGTGGATCTTCTGAACGCGACTCCGGAACCCGGTGGGCGTACACCCGTAGCGTCATTGCCGGGTCGGAGGACATGGATTCCGCGATTGCTCCGCCGGACGATCCCGTCGGCCGTGTTGGTGAAGATCAGGCGGCGCTCGGTGAGCGGCCCGTCCGGCCTCATCCACGGCAGGGTGATTGCCACTGGCGGGTGACTCGTGATGTGCCTTGTTGCCCTTGGGCGGCGCGAAGACGGCGATGCCACGGATCAGCTTGACCTGAGTGGGACACGAACCATGGCTCGGTAAGGCTCGGGCGGTGCATCGCGGACCGCACGCACCTGGGGCGGGAGCCAGGGCACGGCCGCGGCGGTGGAGGCAGCGGGCGGGCGGACCGACGCAGCCGAGCACGGGTTCTGGGCCGGGCGGTAGCGTGGCGCCATGGATGAACCTCGGATCAAGGTGTATGGCTCAGCCACCGAAATCACCATTGCAGGCAACGCAGCCGGACTGCGGGATCTCGCAGAGCGACTCACTGGTCTTGCTGATCCGGAGCTCCGAGGCGGCTACCACGAACATCTTGAGGGTGGCATCAATCTCGAGGACGGATCGATCAGCCTGATCTTGGAGCGAGACGACAAGGCGTAGTCGGGGGCACACGGGGAACCGCGGCACGGCACGGCACTCAGCGCCAGGCAGGCCCGAGATGGTCCAGTGCTAGCCCATCACCACTTTGAACGCCTGGTAGATCTTGGGTTCCGTTTCGGGGATCCCGGCTTCCCGCAGCAGAGGGGCAAGCTCCGCGCCGAACTGCCGAAACGCCTCCTCGGACTCCCACACATCCGTCACGAACCAGCCGGTCGGGCTGGGGCCGGTGGCGTGGGAGATCAGACCCGCTACCGGCCAGTCCGAGGCCTTCTCAAGACCGCGCCCCTCGGTCATCTTGTTGGTGACCTGCTCGTACTGGGCCTGAGTAGTGCCCGGAAAGTCAAACGTGATGATGATCGCCATGGGGACAACCGCTCTCGGTCGAAGGCAACAGCTACTGCTCTGAGCTCACCAGTGCGAGAAGGAGGCTGCCAGCGGAGCAGGGCCGTCTGCATGCATCTCGATGTCGCCGGCAGCCGAGACCTCCGCTGCGGAGCCACGTCCTGGCCGGATCGCCCCTTGTGCGCCCTTCGTGTACGTGTCACACAGTTCAGTGGCGTGACCTGGGGGAGGGTCGGGCGGCATGCCGGCGCGCTTGCTGTCGCGGTTCCGGTGCACCTGGCCAAGGCGCACGGGAAGGCTCATGCCGCGCACCTCGCTGCGGGTCTGAAGAAGCGGAGTCCGCACGGTCTCGCGCTTGCGGGCGTGGTGCGCGAGAACCTGGCGGAGACGGCGCGCCGGCTGGGTGAAGCCGTAAGAGACGTACTCGTATCCGTTCCGGTACGCGGACAGGCCGAGGCCACTGGACCGAGCCCGATTGCCCGCCAACGGAAGCCCTGTTCCATGTCGACGAGGACTTGGCGACCGAGGAGTACCTGGGCTGCACGAAAGCATTCTCCCGGTCGCTCCAGTGCAGGTGGAATGACGGGTGATGGCGTCGCTGCCCGGGCAGGGTCGGCCGATGGCTGACTGAGTCCTGGGCCTTGCCCGGGCCGTCCTAAGCCGACCAACGCCGACAGACGGCACCCACAGGTGACCACCCCCACCCCGCTCCGGCCTGGGCCCCCGCTGATGATCTGCCACACTGGAAGGGTTATGCCTGCACCCGGAGAACTCACTTTCGTCGCCCCCCGCGGAGCCAAGAAGCCGCCGCGGCATCTCGCCGATCTCACGCCCGCCGAACGCAAAGAGGTCGTGGCCGGGATCGGGGAGAAGCCGTTTCGTGCCAAGCAGCTCTCGCAGCACTACTTCGCGCGGTACGCGCACGACCCCGCGGAGTGGACGGACATCCCGGCCGGGGCGCGCGGCAAGCTCCAGGAGGCGTTGCTTCCCGAGCTCATGACCGTCGTACGGCATCTGTCGACCGACCAGGGGACCACGCGCAAGACGCTGTGGCGGCTGTTCGACGGGACGCTCGTGGAGTCGGTGCTGATGCGGTACCCGGACCGGGTGACCATGTGCATCAGCTCGCAGGCCGGGTGCGGGATGAACTGTCCGTTCTGCGCCACCGGCCAGGCGGGGCTCGATCGCAATCTGTCCACCGCCGAGATCGTCCATCAGATCGTGGACGGGATGCGGGCGCTGCGGGACGGGGAGGTGCCGGGCGGGCCCGCGCGGCTCTCCAACATCGTCTTCATGGGGATGGGCGAACCGCTCGCCAACTACAAGCGGGTGACGCAGTCCATTCGCGCGCTCACCGATCCCGCTCCCGACGGGCTCGGGCTGTCGCAGCGGGGCATCACCGTGTCGACCGTGGGACTCGTGCCGGCCATTCACCGGTTCTCCGACGAGGGCTTCAAGTGCCGGCTCGCGATCTCCCTGCACGCGCCGGACGACGAGCTGCGCGACACCCTGGTCCCCGTGAACACCCGGTGGAAGGTGCGCGAGGTCCTCGACGCCGGGTTCGAGTACGTCGAGAAGAGCGGGCGTCGGCTGTCCATCGAGTACGCGCTGATCCGGGACATCAACGACCAGGCATGGCGGGGCGACCGGCTCGGACGGCTGCTCAAGGGCAAGCCCGTCCACGTCAACCTCATCCCGCTGAACCCGACCCCCGGGTCCAAGTGGACCGCCTCCCGGCCCGAGGACGAGAAGGCGTTCGTCGAGGCCATCGCCGCCCATGGTGTGCCGGTGACCGTCCGGGACACCCGTGGACAGGAGATCGACGGGGCCTGTGGCCAGCTCGCGGCCACCGAGCGGTAGTCTGACGGCCGTACGTACATCTTCATATCCGACAGGGGAGCGCAACAGCGCTGAGAGTGCGGCAATCGGGCCGCAGACCCTCTGAACCTCGCCCAGGTCATTCTGGGTAGGAAGTTCGGTCATCACCGTGAACAACAAGAAGTTTTTCGCTGCCGTCGTCGGCCTCGGCCTGGTCACGCTGTCCGCGTGCGGATCCTCCGACGGCGGCGGCTCCGGCTCCGAGTCCAAGACCGTCACCCTCGTCAGCCACGACTCCTGGGCCGTCTCCAAGAGCGTCCTCGCCGACTTCGAGAAGAAGTCCGGCTACAAGGTCAAGGTCCTGGAGGACGGCGACGCCGGGCAGGCCGTCAACAAGGCCATCCTCACCAAGGACAACCCGCAGGGCGACGTCTTCTTCGGCGTCGACAACACCCTGCTCTCCCGCGCGCTCGACAACGGGCTCTTCCAGTCGTACGAGGCGAAGGGCGCCGACCGGATCAAGGCCGAGTACCGGGTCGACCAGGGCAAGCACCGGGTCACGCCCATCGACAGCGGCGACATCTGCGTCAACTACGACAAGGCCTGGTTCACCGCGCACAAGCTCCAGCCGCCGACGTCGTACGACGATCTGGTCAAGCCCGCCTACAAGAACCTCCTCGTCACCGAGAACGCCTCCACCTCCTCGCCGGGCCTCGGGTTCCTCCTCGGGTCCGCCGCGAAGTACGGGGACGACGGCTGGCAGGGGTACTGGAAGAAGCTCAAGGCCAACGGCGTCAAGGTCGTCGACGGCTGGGAGCAGGCCTACAACGAGGAGTTCTCCGGGTCGGCCGGCGGCAAGAAGGCCAAGGCCGACCGGCCGCTCGTCGTGTCGTACGCCTCCTCGCCGCCCGCCGAGGTGATCTACGCCGATCCGAAGCCGAAGACCGCCCCCACCGGGGTCGCGCAGGGCACCTGCTTCCGGCAGACCGAGTACGCCGGGCTGCTGAGCAACGCCAAGAACACCAAGGGCGGCAAGGCGTTCCTGGACTTCCTGCTCACCAAGGAGTTCCAGCAGGACATGCCGCTCAACATGTTCGTCTACCCGGTCGTGGACGGCGCCCAGGTGCCGGCCGAGTTCACCGAGTACGGCCCGCAGGCCAAGGATCCCGAGACCATGGACCCGGCGAAGATCGCCGACAACCGTGACGACTGGGTCAAGTCATGGACCTCGCTCGTACTGAAGTAAGGCCCCGCCAGGGCTTCAGGAACGCGGCGGCCCGGCTCGGTCTTGTGGCCGTGCCCGTCGCGTTCTTCGCCGTCTTCTTCGCCTATCCCGTCGCCGCGATCGTCACGCGCGGACTCAAGACCGGCGGGACCTGGCAGTTCGGCAGGATCACCGACGTCCTCGCGCAGCCGGACATCCGGCACGTCCTGTGGTTCACGACCTGGCAGGCGCTCGTCTCCACCGCGCTCACGCTCCTGGTCGCACTCCCCGGCGCGTATGTCTTCGCGCGCTTCGACTTCCCCGGCAAGCAGGTCCTGCGGGCCGTGGTCACCGTCCCCTTCGTGCTGCCGACCGTCGTGGTCGGTACGGCCTTCCTGGCGCTCGTCGGCCGGGGCGGCCTGCTGGACGAGTGGTGGGGCGTACGGCTGGACACCACCGTGTGGGCGATCCTGCTGGCGCACGTCTTCTTCAACTACGCGGTGGTCGTACGGACCGTCGGCGGACTGTGGGCCCAGCTGGACCCGCGTCAGGAGGAGGCCGCGCGAATGCTGGGCGCTTCCCGGCTCGCCGCCTGGCGGACCGTCACGCTGCCCGCGCTCGCGCCCGCCGTGGCGGCCGCCGCGCTGATGGTCTTCCTCTTCACCTTCACCTCCTTCGGCGTCGTGCAGATCCTCGGCGGTCCGACCTTCTCGACCCTTGAGGTGGAGATCTACCGCCAGACCTCCGAGATCTTCGACCTCTCCACCGCCGCCGTGCTGACGCTGATCCAGTTCGTCGCGGTGGGCGCGGTCCTCGCCCTGCACGCCTGGACCGTACGGCGCCGGGAGACCGCGCTGCGGCTCGTGGACGCGTCCATGACCGCCCGGCGCCCGCGCGGCGCGGGGGAGTGGGGGCTGCTGGCCGGGGTCGTCGGCAGCATCGCCGTCCTGCTGTTCCTGCCGCTCGCCGTGCTGGTGCAGCGTTCGCTCGACGCCCCCGACTTCGGCTACTACCGGGCGCTGACCCGCTCCGACGGCGGGGTCTTCCTCGTCGCGCCGATCGAGGCGGTCGGGAACTCGCTGGAGTACGCCCTCGCCGCGACCGCCATCGCGGTGGTGGTCGGGGGGCTCGCGGCGACCGCGTTGACACGGCGGGACGCGGGGCGGTTCGTGCGGGGCTTCGACGCGCTGCTGATGCTGCCCCTCGGGGTGTCCGCGGTGACCGTGGGCTTCGGGTTCCTGATCTCCCTCGACGAGCCGCCGCTGGACCTGAGGCAGTCCTGGATCCTGGTGCCGCTCGCGCAGGCGCTGGTCGGGGTGCCGTTCGTCGTGCGGACCATGCTGCCCGTGCTGCGGGCCGTGGACCACCGGCTGCGGGAGGCCGCGGCCGTGCTCGGGGCCTCGCCGTGGCGGGTGTGGCGGGAGATCGATCTGCCCATGGTGCGGCGGGCGTTGCTGATCGCGGCGGGCTTCGCCTTCGCCGTGTCGCTGGGCGAGTTCGGGGCGACCGTGTTCATCGCACGGCCCGACAACCCGACGCTGCCGGTCGCCGTGGCCCGGCTGCTCGGCCGGGCCGGCGACCTCAACTACGGCCAGGCAATGGCCCTTTCGACGATCCTGATGGTGGTGTGCGCGGTGGCGCTGCTGATCCTTGAACGGCTGCGGACCGACCGGACCGGGGAGTTCTGATGCTGCTGAGCCTCCAGGACGCGACGGTTCGGTTCGGCGGCCGGGCCGTGCTCGACGGGGTCGGTCTCGAGGTCGCCGAGCACGAGATCGTGTGCGTGCTCGGGCCCAGTGGCAGTGGGAAGTCGACCCTGCTGCGGGCGGTTGCCGGACTCCAACCCCTCGACGCCGGGCGGGTGTTGCTCGACGGACACGACCAGGGCGGGGTGCCCGCGCACCGACGCGGGGTCGGGCTGATGTTCCAGGACCATCAGCTGTTCCCGCAGCGGGACGTGGGCGCCAACGTGGCCTTCGGGTTGCGGATGCACGGGGCCGGCAAGGGTCAACAGGACGAGCGGGTGCGGGAGTTGCTCGACCTCGTCGGCCTTCCGGGAGCCGGCCGGCGGGCGGTGGCCGCGCTCTCCGGCGGTGAGCAGCAGCGGGTCGCGCTGGCCCGGGCGCTCGCCCCGCGGCCCCGGCTGCTGATGCTCGACGAACCGCTCGGGCAGCTGGACCGTTCGCTGCGGGAGCGGCTGGTCGTCGAACTGCGGGAGCTGTTCGGGCGGTTGGGCACCACCGTGCTCGCGGTCACCCACGACCAGGGCGAGGCCTTCGCGCTCGCCGACCGGGTCGTGGTGATGCGGGACGGACGGATCGCCCAGTCCGGCACGCCTCTTGAGGTGTGGCAGCGTCCGGCGGACGAGTTCGTGGCCCGCTTCCTCGGCTTCGAGAACGTGGTCGACGGGACGGTGACCGGCGAGGCGGCGGACACCGCGTGGGGCAAGGTGCCGGTGCCTCCGGGAGCCGCCCAGGGGCCCCGGAGCGTGCTGGTGCGGCCCGCGGGAGTACGGCTCGTGGCAGCCGAGGAGGGGCTGCGCTGCACGGTCGCCGCACGCACCTTCAAGGGCACACATGTCGCCGTACAACTGCACCCCTCGGAAGGTGACGGGCCGCGGTTGGAGGCCGCGTGTGCGCTGCGCGAGGCTCCGGAGGTCGGGGACGCGGTAGGGGTGGAGTTCGACGCGGCCGAAATTGTCGTGCTGGGCTGACGGGGACAGACCTACAGTGCGGGGCATGACCCTGCTCCCGCACGACCGCTACTGCGACGAGATCGCCCACCAGGTCGGCCTGCTGAGGACCGTGGTGACCTCCGGGGCCGACCTGTCCGCCACCGTGCCCACCTGCCCGGACTGGTCGCTGGAGCGGCTGGTGCGGCACACCGGGGGCGCCCTGCGCTGGGCGGAGTCGATGGTGCGGACCCGGGCACGGGAGGCGGTGCCCGAGGACCGGGTGCCCTTGGGGGAGGGGCCCGGGGACGCGGCCGATCTCGACGCGTGGCTCGCCGAGACCGGCGACCTGCTCGTCGCCACGCTCCGGGAGGCCGGCCCGGACGCCGAGGTGTGGTCCTGGGCCGGGATTCCGACCTCGGGTTTCTGGGCCCGCCGGATGACCCACGAACTAACGATCCACCGCGCCGACGCCACGCTCGCCGCCGGGCAGCCGTACGAGGTCGCTGCGGACATCGCCGCCGACGCGATCGACGAGTGGCTCCAGATCGTCGAGTTCGTACAGCGGACCATGCCGCACGACGCGGCGAGGGAGCTGCGCGGCCCCGGCCGCAGCATCCACCTGCACGCCACCGACGGAACGTGGGGGACGGTGGTCGAGCTCACCGAGGACGTCATTGTCCGGCGGCCCGGGCACGAGAGGGCGACCGTCGCGCTGCGCGGCCCGCTGACCGCCGTGCTGCTCGCCTTCTACCGTCGACTGCCCCTGGACAGCCCGGAGTTGGAAGTGCTCGGGGAGCGGGAGCTGCTGGACTTCTGGCTGGAGCGGGCCACGTTCGGGGAGGTCGTGGCTGTGGCCCGCCCCCACCGGGGACGGGCCACAACGGTCGGTCGGCTACGGCGTCAGCGGCTGCCGGCGCCACGACGGCGCAGGCCGAAGAACACCGCGCCGCCACCGAGGGCGACCAGGGCGATGGCGATCCCCGCGATCAGGCCGGTGTTGGAGTTCGCACCGGTCTCGGCGAGGTTGGAGTCGCCGGCCGCGGGCGACGGGGCGTTGCTCTCGACGGTCGCCGGAGCGGTGGTGCCCTCGGAGGCCGACGGGGTCGGGGTCGGGGACTCCTCGGCCGGAGTGCTGGCGGAGTCCGACGGAGGGGGCGTGGGCGTCGGGGTCGGCGTGTCCTCGGTCTTGCAGGCGGTCGCCGAGGTGGTCAGGTTGGGCGTGATGTCCTCGCCCTTGATGTAGGGCAGGGCCTCGACGTGGATGCGGTACTCGGCGTTGGGCGCCCAGTCCTCCTCGAAGGTGATGGTGGTGCCCTTCTTGGAGCCCTTCACCGTCTGCTCGCCGACCTTCTTGGCGTCGGCGCCGTTGTTCTGCAGGTACACCGAGACAGTGGCCTCGACACCGGACTTGTCCACGTCAGTGACGGTGATGATGCCCTTTTCGCCGTCGCACTTGGCTTCGGCGGAGAACTCCTTGATGTTGCAGGCAAGGGCGTTGCTGGAGGCGCCGAGCACGATCGCGGTCGAGGCGGCGGCGACGCCGAGGAAGCGCGCGGCGCGGGAGGTGCGGCGGGATATGGGCGTGAATGCCACGTTCATCCTTCACGGGGTGCGCAAATGCGGGGGGTGGAAAGGATGGTGATGTGTCATCACCATCCCCACGAGTCTCACAGGTCTATAAGCGCTGCATAAGAAGTGTCAACGTGTGGGCGCCCTGCAACCGCTGGATTTACCTTCTTATTACATGGCGAGACGTTTCAGCGCCGCCGGAGCGTCCTCGATCCGGTCAACCAGGGCGATACGGGACTCCATCGACCGCTCCCGCGCGAGGGCCTGGAGCAGCGGCCAGGTGGGCAGCTTCTCCGTCCAGTGGACGCGGTCGACGAGGACCATCGGCGTGGGTTCGCCGCGCGACTCGTAGTAGTTGGGCGTCGCGTTGTCGAAGATCTCCTGCACGGTGCCTGCGGCGCCCGGCAGGAAGACCACGCCCGCGTTCGAGCGGGCGAGCAGACCGTCCTCGCGGGTGGCGTTGGCGAAGTACTTGGCGATGTGCGAGGCGAAGGCGTTCGGCGGCTCGTGCCCGTAGAACCAGGTCGGGATGCCGACGGAGAGGCCGCCGCGGGGCCGGCGGGCGCGGATCTCGAAGGCGGCGCGCGCCCAGTCGGTGATCGAGGGCGTGAACGACGGTGCCTTGGCGAGGAGCTCGCACGCCTCGTCGAGCACGGCGTCCTCGAAGGGGGCCGCGTAGGCGCCGAGGTTGGCCGCCTCCATCGCGCCCGGACCGCCGCCGGTGGCCACGGTGAACCCGGCGCGGGCCAGTTCGCGGCCGAGACGGGCGGCACCGGCGTATTCGCGTGTCCCGCGGGCCATCGCGTGGCCGCCCATCACGCCCACGACCCGTGCGCCGCGCAGGAGTTCGTCGAGGGCGTCGGAGACGGCGTCGTCGTGCAGGGCGCGGAGCGCCGACGCGTATATGTCGCCGTCGGCCCTGGTCCGCTGGAACCAGGCGTAGGCCAGGGCGTCGGGAGTCTGCTCGTAGCCCTTCTCCAGCCCGTCGAACAACTCGTCGGGGGAGTACAGCAGTCCGCGGTACGGATCGAAGGGCAGGTGCGGGACGGGCGGGAAGACCAGCGCGCCGTCCGCGCGGAGCTTCTCCGCGGCGCTCTCCCGCATCGGGCAGCCGAGGAACACGGCGCCCGAGGTGTCGGTGGCCAGCAACTCTCGTGTCCGGTCCGTCAGATCGACGGACTGGACCCGGAAGCCGGTGAGGGTGCCGCGGGCCGGTACGACCGCGTCGAACTCCTCCAGCGTCTCGATCTCACGGTCGTCGTGGTGTGCCGCGTGGGCGGGGCTCGTCTGCACCCGCCCATGCTCGCACGCCGGATTCCGGCCCGGGGGTCAGCCCTGGATCGCCGCCGGGTCCATCCACACGACCTCCCAGCCGTGGCCGTCCAGGTCGTTGAAGGAACGGCCGTACATGAATCCCTGGTCCTGCACGTCGTCGTTGGCCGTACCCCCCGCGGCGACGGCCTTCTCGACCAGCTCGTCCACCTTCGCGCGGCTCTCGGCGCTCAGGCAGAGCAGCACCTGGCTGGTCTTCGTCGGGTCCGCGATCTCCTTCTTGGTGAAGGTCGCGTAGAACGGCTTCGTGAGCAGCATCGCGACGATGGTCTCGCTGATCACGACGGAGGCCGCTTTGTCGTCGCTGAACTGTTCGTTGAGCGTGTAGCCGAGCCCCGTGTAGAACTTCTTCGAGGCGTCGAGGTCGTTCACGGGCAGGTTGACGAAGATCATCTGCTGATAGGCAGGCGCGGTCATCGGAGTCTCCCATCGGGTGCGTGCTGTACGCGGGGGTAGACGGGCGGGGTCGGCGGAACTCATCGCTGCCGCGGGCTTTTTCTTCAGCCGGTCAGCGGGAGCGCCGCCAGCTCGGCCACGACCAGGGTCAGCGGGCCGAAGAGGGCCAGCAGGGCGCCGGCGCGGAGGGCCGCCGCGCTGCGGAGCATCGTCGCGGGGGCGCCGAGGCGGACGAGCGCGGCCGTGGTGTCCGACCTCGCGTGCTTCGCCTCCACGGCGGCGGTGAGCAGCGTGGCGATGGTGCAGCTCGTCACGAGGGCCAGGCCCAGGGTGGTGAGGGGGCCCACCTCGGGGCCCGTGCCGCCGTACAGGGTGGTCATCGCGTAGGCGCCGGAGGCCACCGCGCAGACGATGCCCAACGGGCGGCCGATACGGGTGGCCTCCGCCATGAGGACCCTTCCGGCGAGGAGGCGGAGGGCCCCTGGCCGGGTGGACTGGAGGAGACGGCCGCAGAGGTGGGTGAGACCGGGTCCGGCGATCGCCAGGCCCACGGCGGTCAGGAGCCAGCCGACGAGGACGGAGGGGGTGCCCGCGAGGCCGCCGGGGAGAGGGGCGGCGGGGGTGGTGCCCTGACGGTTGGCGTAGGCCTCCACGGCCAGACCGGCGGCGAGGACCGCGACGCCCCAGGGGAGTCCCGTGGGCGCCTCCTTGGGGGAGGGAAGGACCGCTGGGTCGAGGTCGTCGGTCCGGCCGTCCTCGGCGGGCGGTCCTGCGGGGATGTCCTCGCCGACCCGAGCCGACGGGGTGCCGACCCGCTTCGGCTCGTGAGCCACCGCAGCGGCGCTACGGTCCTCGGCGGGCTCTCCCGCCGTCCGGCGCGCGCGGAAGCGGCCGTACACCCCGAAGGGCTCCCCGGCCGCCGTCCTGCCGTACGCCCCGAAGCGGCCGTACGACCGCGCCTCCCTCTTCGCCGCCGCCGGCCTGTCGTCCCGTGGCCGCAGGACGAGTCCCACCGTCACGGAGGCGATCGCCGGGACCAGGCCCAGCAGGGTCAGGGCCGCCGGCAACGGGAGGGGGGCGTCCGCGGCCAGGAAGTCCGCCGCCGCTCCGTCGAAGGGCATGCCCGTCAGGTCGCCCCGCAGATGGAGGAAGAAGAGCAGCGCCAGCATCGAGCCGAGGGTGCACGACAGTGCCGTCGTCGCGGCCGTGACGGCCATCAGGCGGGCCGGGCCGAGGCCGATCGCCGCGAGACCGGGGCGGGGACGGGTGCCCGGGTCGGTGCGGGCGACCGCCAGGGCGAAGTGGACCGTCGCCGCCAGCGGGGTCAGGCACCACGCCAGGCGCAGGACGGCGCCCGACGCGTCCTCGGGGTGGCTGATCGCGTGGCCGAGGGTGCACAGGAGGAGGAACCCCGTGCCCGCCGAGGCGAGGGCCACCAGGAGGCGGCGCAGCTGTACGGCGGGACGGGCGCCCCGGGTCAGACGGAGAGCGAGCACGCGGTACGGCCTTCCGAGTCGGCCATCGGGGGCAGGTGCACGGTGTTCACCCGGCGTCCGTCCCGGAGGGTGACCGTGCGGTCCGCCAGGGCTGCGGTGTCGGGGTCGTGCGTGGCCAGGACCACGGTGATGCCGTGGGAGCGGGCGGCCGTCGTGAGCGTGCGCAGGACGTGGGCGCGGTCCGCCCGGTACAGCGGGGCCGTCGGTTCGTCCGCGAACAGGACCGACGGGGCCGGGGCCAGGGCGCGGGCGACGCAGACGCGCTGGCGTTCGGACTGGGTCAGTTCGTGCGGGCGGCAGCGGGTCCGGTCACCGATGTCGAGGCGCTCCAGCCATTCCAGGGCGGCCGTCCTGGCACGCCGGCGACCGGTGCCGCGGAGCATGAGGGGTAGGGCGGCGTTCTCCCAGGCGTTGAGCTCCGGGACGAGCACCGGGGCCGGGTCGATCCAGCCGAAGCGGTCACGGCGCAGCCGCTCACGGGTCATCGGGCCCATGGTGTGCACGGGCACGCTGTTGAACCAGACCTCGCCGCGCTGGGCCGGGGTGAGTCCCGACAGGCATCTGAGCAGTGCGGTCTTGCCGCTGCCGCGCGGCCCGCTGACGGCGAGGATCTCTCCCTCGCGCACTCCGAGGGACACACCCTGGAGCGCCGGCGAGCCGTCGCGGTGGGTGAAGTGCAGGGAGCGTGCCCAGAGCACATCGTTGTCCGGCGGGGCCTCCATGGGCGTACACCTCGTTCTGGTCCGTTGTACCTTGCAATCCCCCGAGCGGGGGAACGAAAGCAGGGCCGATCGGTTACCAGGCACGCTAGGGAGGCGGGGGCGGGACGCCGTACAGCACACGGCCCGGGGTGCGTGCCTGTCACTCGGACGGACGCATCCCGGGCCGTATGAGCCGCTCAATCGCCGGGGGCCGGAGCCGCGGCCGGCACCGGGGGCTAGAGCTTGGTCCAGGCCTCGGTGAGGGTCGCGCGCAGGATCTGCTCGATCTCGTCGAAGGTCCCCTGGTCGGAGATCAGCGGCGGGGCGAGCTGGACGACCGGGTCACCGCGGTCGTCGGCACGGCAGTACAGGCCGTTGTCGTACAGCGCCTTGGAGAGGAAGCCGTACAGGACGCGCTCGGTCTCCTCGTCGTCGAAGGACTCCTTGGTCACCTTGTCCTTGACGAGTTCGATGCCGTAGAAGAAGCCGTTGCCGCGGACGTCGCCGACGATCGGCAGGTCGTGCAGCTTCTCCAGGGTCGAGCGGAAGGCGCCCTCGTTGTCCAGGACGTGCTGGTTGAGGTTCTCGCGCTCGAACAGGTCGAGGTTGGCCAGGCCCACCGCGGCCGACACGGGGTGGCCGCCGAAGGTGTAGCCGTGCAGGAAGACGTTGTCCTCCTTGTAGAACGGCTCGGCCAGCCGGTCCGAGATGATGCAGGCGCCGATCGGGGAGTAGCCCGAGGTCATGCCCTTGGCGCAGGTGATCATGTCCGGGACGTAGTCGAACTTGTCGCAGGCGAACATGGTGCCGAGGCGGCCGAAGGCGCAGATGACCTCGTCGGAGACCAGCAGCACGTCGTACTGGTCGCAGATCTCGCGCACCCGCTGGAAGTAGCCGGGCGGGGGCGGGAAGCAGCCGCCCGCGTTCTGGACCGGCTCCAGGAAGACCGCGGCGACGGTGTCCGGGCCCTCGAAGAGGATCTGCTGCTCGATCTGGTCGGCGGCCCAGCGGCCGTACGCCTCGGGGTCGTCGCCGTGGATCGGGGCGCGGTAGATGTTGGTGTTCGGGACCTTGTGGGCGCCCGGGACCAGCGGCTCGAACGGGGCCTTCAGGGCCGGCAGACCGGTGATGGACAGGGCGCCCTGCGGGGTGCCGTGGTAGGCGACCGCGCGGGAGATGACCTTGTACTTGGTCGGCTTGCCGGTGAGCTTGAAGTACTGCTTGGCGAGCTTCCAGGCGGTCTCGACCGCCTCGCCGCCACCGGTCGTGAAGAAGACCTTGTTGAGGTCGCCGGGCGCGTGCTGCGCGAGGCGTTCCGCGAGTTCGACGGCCTTCGGGTGGGCGTAGGACCACACCGGGAAGAACGCCAGTTCCTGCGCCTGCTTGAACGCCGCCTCGGCGAGTTCGACGCGCCCGTGGCCGGCCTGGACCACGAACAGGCCCGCGAGACCGTCCAGGTAGCGCTTGCCCTTGTCGTCGTAGATGTAGGTGCCCTCGCCCCGGACGATGGTCGGGACCGGGGAGTTCTCGTACGAGGACATGCGGGTGAAGTGCATCCACAGGTGGTCGTACGCGGTGCGGCTGAGGTCCTTGGAGCTCACGGTTATCGGGTCCTCACGGTTATCGGGTTCCCCACATGTAGGTCTGCTTCTTGAGCTTCAGATAGACGAAGCTCTCGGTGGAGCGCACTC
Organism: Streptomyces sp. SLBN-8D4; assembly: GCF_049739545.1. Lineage (NCBI taxonomy): Bacteria > Bacillati > Actinomycetota > Actinomycetes > Kitasatosporales > Streptomycetaceae > Streptomyces > Streptomyces sp. SLBN-8D4. The sequence goes on along the minus strand of NZ_JBMGQC010000001.1, from coordinate 2,923,922 downwards.
CGGGGATGGCCCGGATACGGCGGTTGATGACCTCCAGGAGGTGGTCGTCGTCCTCGCAGACGATCTCCACCATCAGGTCGAAGGAGCCGGCGGTCATCACCACGTACTCGCACTCGGACATGGAGGTCAGCGCGTCGGCCACGGACTCGACATCACCCTCGACGTGGATGCCGACCATCGCCTGGCGCCGGAACCCCACGGTGAGCGGGTCCGTGACGGCGACGATCTGCATCACGCCCTGGTCGAGCAGCTTCTGGACGCGCTGGCGCACGGCCGCCTCGGACAGGCCGACGGCCTTGCCGATCGCGGCGTACGGACGGCGGCCGTCCTCCTGGAGCTGCTCGATGATGGCGAGGGAGACGGCGTCCAGGTTCGGGCTGCTGCCGTTCCTGGCCTCGCTCCTGGACTCGCGGGAGTCCCTGGGGTCTGTGCTTCGGCTGGCCACGAGCTCACTGTGCACGACGTCTCGACGGTTTCGCAAGGTTGGGGCGATGAAATTCGTTGTCTACGTGACGGAGACCTGCGGATTTCGCAGCCTTGGCCGGATCGGGGGTGTTGAAAACGTGGGGCTCCCGATTAGGGTGGGTGTCTCAGTCAGTGGACAGTTCCAACCCCTCAGGAGGCCGGCAGTGAGCACCGAACTGCGTCGTCTGCGCAACTACATCGACGGTGAGTTCCGGGACGCCGCCGACGGACGGACCACGGACGTGGTCAACCCCGCGACCGGTGAGGCGTACGCGACCGCGCCGCTGTCCGGGCAGGCGGACGTGGACGCGGCGATGGCGGCGGCCGCGGCGGCCTTCCCGGTCTGGCGCGACAAGACGCCCGCCGAGCGGCAGAAGGCCCTGCTGAAGATCGCGGACGCGTTCGAGGAGCGGGCCGAGGAACTCATCGCGGCCGAGGTGGAGAACACCGGCAAGCCGATCGGTCTGACGCGGGACGAGGAGATCCCGCCCATGATCGACCAGATCCGCTTCTTCGCGGGTGCGGCGCGGATGCTGGAGGGGCGGTCGGCCGGTGAGTACATGGAGGGCCTGACCTCCATCGTGCGGCGTGAGCCGGTAGGTGTCTGCGCGCAGGTCGCGCCGTGGAACTACCCGATGATGATGGCCGTCTGGAAGTTCGCGCCGGCGATCGCGGCGGGCAACACGGTGGTCCTGAAGCCGTCGGACACGACGCCCGCGTCGACCGTGCTGATCGCGGAGATCATCGGCGGGATCCTGCCGAAGGGTGTCTTCAACGTCATCACCGGCGACCGCGACACCGGGCGGCTGATGGTCGAGCACCCGACGCCGGCGATGGCGTCGATCACCGGGTCGGTGCGGGCCGGTATGTCGGTCGCCGAGTCCGCGTCCAGGGACCTGAAGCGGGTGCACCTGGAGCTGGGCGGCAAGGCCCCGGTCGTCGTCTTCGAGGACACCGACATCGCGAAGGCCGTCGAGGACATCTCGGTGGCGGGCTTCTTCAACGCCGGGCAGGACTGCACGGCGGCCACGCGGGTGCTGGTGCAGTCCTCGATCCACGACGAGTTCGTCGCGGCGCTGGCGAAGGCCGCCGCCGACACGAAGACCGGGCAGCCGGACGACGAGGACGTGCTGTTCGGTCCCCTGAACAACCCGAACCAGCTCAAGCAGGTCTCCGGGTTCATCGAGCGGCTGCCCGCGCACGCCAAGGTCGAGGCGGGCGGTCACCAGGTCGGCGAGAAGGGGTACTTCTACGCCCCGACCGTCGTGTCCGGGCTGAAGCAGGACGACGAGATCATCCAGAACGAGGTGTTCGGACCGGTCATCACCGTGCAGTCCTTCTCCGACGAGGAGCAGGCCGTGTCGTGGGCCAACGGCGTCGAGTACGCCCTCGCGTCCTCGGTGTGGACCAAGGACCACGGCCGCGCGATGCGGATGTCCAAGAAGCTCGACTTCGGCTGCGTGTGGATCAACACCCACATCCCGCTGGTCGCCGAGATGCCGCACGGCGGGTTCAAGAAGTCGGGGTACGGCAAGGACCTGTCGGGTTACGGGTTCGAGGACTACACGCGGATCAAGCACGTGATGACGTCGTTGGACGCGTAGCTTCTTCGGCGCTTCTTCGGCGTTTCTTCGGCCGCGGGGGTGTGGGGGCTGGTCGCGCGGTTCCCCGCGCCCCTGGGGCGTTGCCGCCGGGTTGGTCGACAAGGTGTCCGTCTGCTCTTCCACGGCTTGACGCAGCGTCGATTGTCCGGCCACAGGTGGGCGCGGCATGCTGCCGGAATGGCACTCCCCCCGCACAATCCCTGGCTCGCCCGCCGCTCCCTGCTGCGCGCGCTCGGGGGTGGCGCGGCCCTGGGTGCCCTCGCCGGCTGTGGTGTGCCCGCCGCGTATGTCTCCGCGGGCGACCGGTCGGTCCCCGATCGCTCCGCCATCGACAAACGGCTGACCTGGGCGAACTGGCCGCTCTACATCGACACGGACGACGACGACCCGACCCGGCGGCCGACGCTGGACGCCTTCGCGAGGCGGACCGGGATATCCGTCGACTACGTCGAGGAGATCAACGACAACGACGAGTTCTTCGGCAAGATCAGTCCCGCGCTGATGAACCGCCAGCAGACCGGCCGCGACCTCATCGTGATGAGCGACTGGATGTGCGCGCGGTTCGTACGGCTCGGCTGGGTCCAGGAGATGGACCGTGCGAGGCAGCCCAACGTCACCGGACACCTGGATCCGCTGCTGCGTTCACCGTCCTTCGACCCCGGCCGCAAGCACACCGTGCCGTGGCAGTCGGGGATCACCGGGATCGCGTACAACCGCGGGAAGCTGGGCCGCGAGATCCGGCATGTGAAGGATCTCTGGGCGAGCGACCTCAAGGGCCGGGTCACCCTGCTCTCCGGGCTCGACGAGGCCTTCGCGCTGCTGATGCAGGGCAACGGCGTCGACATCACCCGGTGGACGTCGGACGACTTCCACGAGGTCTGCGACTAGGTCGAGAAGTACGCCAGGAACGGCCACATCCGCCGCTTCACCGGCAACGACTACACCAAGGACCTCGTCACCGGTGACGTCCTGGCCTGCCAGGCCTACTCCGGGGACGTGATCCAGCTCCAGGCCGACAACCCCGACATCCGCTTCGTCGTCCCCGAGGAGGGCGCGGAGCTCTGGTCGGACTCCCTGATGATCCCCGACCGCGCCGAGCACAAGAGCAACGCGGAGCGCCTCATCGACTACTACTACGCCCCCGAGGTGGCCGCCGAACTCGCCGCCTGGGTCAACTACGTCTGCCCTGTCCCTGCCGCCCGGGACGTCCTGGCCGCGTCGAAGGACGCGGACACCGCGGCCCTCGCCGAGAACCCCCTGATCTTCCCGGACGCGGAGATGCGCAGGCGGCTGGTGATCGCCCGGGACATCACGTCGACGGAGCGGGTGGAGTACGCGAAGCGGTGGAACGTGATCGTGGGGTTGTGACCGCGGGTCGGCGGGGTGAGTGCTGGAAGGGTTCCCCCCTCCGCGCCTGACCGCGTCTGCCCCGGTGAACCGCCCCGTCCGCGCAGGAAACCCGTTCGTGGATCCCGCCCCTCGCGCACCATTCCTGTTGACCACGTCACATCGGACCGCGGTTTCTTCGACGCCGACCTCGCGCGACCAACTTCCCTTTTGGTGCTGCCCACTTGAGGGCTGAAGTGCCCGGCAATCCTTGGTGTGCGCAAACGACTTCTGTGACGTGGTGGCCATGATGCACAAGCGTCTTGATCTGAGGTGCTCCATCTCGCGTGAGCCCGTTCGGTGAGACGTGCGCGGACCACGATCGCGGTGACGGTGGCGGCAACCGCCCTGTCACTGCTGGGTGCCGGAGCGGCCTCGGCGGGCACGGGGCCGGTCCCGCTACTGCGACCCGAACCCCGGCCGCTTCACCCGGCCCGACCCGAGCGGCAAGGAGAAGAACGCCTATCCGTACGCGGGCGGCGACCCGATCAACAAGGTCGATCCCGGCGGGACCTTCGGCTTCGTCGACCTCTTCTCCAGCACTGACGCTGTGGTCGATGGTCGGAAGCGCGGCGGCGAGCCTCGGTACCGAGATCGTCTGCCGGTTCGCGCTCGGGTTCTTCGCGGTTCCCACCGCCGGGATGTCCGAGGTCCTAGGTGTATTGACCCGCAGGGTTGTTAACGCGGCAGAAGCTGGCGGAGACCGCCGCGTCCCGACCGGGCTTTTGAACATGTTCAATTCCAGGCGTACGCTGCTGCCATGAGCGACAGAGCCGCCCGTCTCAGGGGCATCCGCGTATGGCTGGTCTTCTTCGTCGTCTGCCTGGTACTCAGCGGTGCCACGGCCTTCCCGCTGGTCCACGAACTGCGCTGGACCGAGGAGGCGTTGCGGCACCTTCCCGCGCCGGACGCCCTGACGGACTGGATCGCGCGCGTCCGGCGCGGGCTCGACACCGCCGACTCCGACTACCCCTTCCTCCTCTACGGCACGGACTGGCTGGCCTTCGCCCACCTGGTCATCGCGGTCGCCTTCTACGGCCCCTACCGCGACCCGGTCCGCAACATCTGGGTCGTCGAGTTCGCGATGATCGCCTGCGCCGGGATCGTCCCGCTCGCCCTGATCTGCGGGCCCGTCCGGGGCATCCCGTTCTGGTGGAGCGTGATCGACATGGCCTTCGGGGTGTTCGGGGTGCTCCCGCTGTACGTCGTACGGCGCAAGATCAAGCGGCTGGAGGCGCTCGTCCCGTACGAGTCCACGCCCGACACCCCTGCCGTGCCCGCTACTTGAGCGCGGCCGTGATGATCCGGACGACGACCGGGTTCGCGTCCTCGCTCTTGGCGTCGGTGGAGTTGACCGAGTACACGACCGTACGGCTCAGGTCGCAAGTGGCGGCGATCGCCGAGTTGTAGCCGTACCGGCCACCGGACTTGACCCAGTAGACCTTCCCCTCGGACTCGAAGCGCTGGAGGCCGCCCGCGCTGTAACTCGCGCCTGCGATGCCCGAAGGGACCGAGAACACCTCCCTCAGCTGCGGCCGCGGGACGATCCGGCCCCGGAAGAGGCCGGTGAGCAGTCGCTCCAGGTCAGCGGTCGTGGAGATCATGTCCCCGGCCGCGAACCGGTCCGCCTGGTTCCACTCCGTGACGTCCAGGAACTCGGTCGTCCCGTCGGCCTTCCGCACCGCCTGGTAGCCCCGGTTGTGCGGGCCGAGGATGCGCGGGTCGGTGCCCGGGAAGTACGTGTCCCGCATCCCGGCCGGCCAGAGCACCAGCCGGGCGGCCTCGGAGGCGTACGACCGCCCGGTGACCCTCTCGATCAGCAGGCCGAGGAACGTGTAGTTGATGTTGAGATAGTGCTGCTGCCTCCCCGGGCAGAACTCCGGCTCCTTCGCACCCGCGGACGCGGCGACCCGCTGAGGCGTGAGCGTGTCGAAGCGGTGGGCGTACACCTCCTCGAAGGTGGTGCCCAGACCGTCGCCCGCCGGGATGCCGCTGGTGTGGTCGAGCAACTGCCGCACCGCGACCGGCCGGAACCGCCCGCCGAGGAGGCCGGGCAGGTAGTGCTGGACCGGGGTGTCCAGGTCGATCCGCCCCTCGTGCACCAGCCGCAGTACGGCCGCCGCCGTGACCACCTTGGTCGTCGAACCGGCCCGGAACCGCGCGGCCGGATCGGCGGGCCGCCCGCTCTCCAGATCGTGCACGCCCGAGCTGCCGCGCCAGCGGCCCTCGGTGCCACCGACCCGGACCAGGGCCGCCGTGGCGTTCGCGTCGGGGAGCCCCGCGATCGCCGCGCGCAGCGCCTCGGCGTCCGGTGCGGAGCCTGTGGTGGTGGTCGTGGTCACGGTCGTGATTGCGGACGCGGACGCGGTCGGCAGGCCGGCGGTCAGGGGAAGGGCGAGGGCGCCGGCGAGAATGCTTCTGCGGCGAATGTCACGCATGGGTCGGCTCCTGCGGATGTGGGATGTGGGATATGTGTGATCAGCCTGCGTGGCTGCCGAGGTGGCGGGATCGTCGGCGGGGAGGGGTCGGCCCCTGGCGGAACCCTGAGCAACTCCGGCTGCTTTCAAGGCAGTTGTGGGGGGAGTCCCCTAGGGGGCGAAAAAGTGTTATCGCGGAGCCCTTCACTCCGTCTCCACGCACGAACTTGCACGAAGGGGGCACCGGCCGGAAAGGACGACGTGGACACGCGGCAGTGGCGCGACACCATCGCGGCGGCGCAGGACGGCGACCGGCGGGCACTGGACGAGCTCGTCGAGGGCTGGCTGCCGCTGGTGTACAACATCGTGGGCCGTGCCCTGAACGGCCACGCCGACGTCGACGACGTCGTCCAGGAGACCATGCTGCGGGCCGTCGGCAACCTCGGCAGTCTCCGCGACCCGGACAGTTTCCGGTCCTGGCTGGTCGCCATCGCCATGCGCCAGATACGCGACCGGGCCCGCCGCAGGACCGCCGCCCCGCTGGACGAGTCGGCCGCCCGCGGAGCCGCCGACTTCGCCGAACTGGCCGTCCTGCGCCTTCAGTTGGAGGGACAGCGGCGCGAGGTCACGGAGGCCGTGCGCTGGCTCGACGACGAGGACCGGCAACTGCTGTCGCTGTGGTGGCTGGAGGTCGCGGGCGAACTCACCCGGCGTGAACTGGCCGCCGCCGTCGGCATCAGCCGGCAGCACGCCGCCGTGCGCGTCCAGCGGATGAAGGAGCGCCTGGACACCTCCCGGGGCATCGTCCGCGCCCTCGACGGCGCCTGCCCCGACCTGCGCGAACTGACCGCCCGCTGGAACGGCCGCCCCGACTCGGTCTGGCGCAAGCGCCTCGCCCGGCACATCCGCGGCTGCGGCTACTGCGGGGACACCCGCGAGTCCGTCGTACCGCCGGAGCGGCTGCTCGTCGGGATCGCGCTGGTGCCGCTCCCGGTCGGGTTCACGCTCTCGCTGGCCCTCGGCGGCAAGACCGCCGCGGCCGCCACCGCCACTGTCGCGTCCGTCAGCTGGTCCGCCAAGGTGCTGAGCGCGCTCACCCAGCCCGTCGTCGCGGCCACCGCCGGGGCCACGATCGTCGCCGGCGGCGCGTACGTCGTCACCCAGACCCCGCAGGCCCCGGCGCCGCGGGTGGCGGGCTCGCCCACAGCGGCGAGCACATACCGGCCGCCCTCGGTGCCGGCCACACCGTCGTCCTCGCCGTCCCCGTCCCCGTCGCCATCTCCTTCGGAGACACCGACGAAGACCGTCCTCTACGGCAGTGTCGTCGACGCCGCCGACCGGGCCCCGAACCCGGACACCCCGCCCGCCGCCCTGCCGCACCGGCCCGAGACCGGCATCACCAGCACCGGCGGCGCGCACGCCGTACTGAACCACCGCGGGGACGGCGTCCAACTCACCGGCCGGGGCTACGTCCTCGTCCGCTGGCAGATCTCGCCCCAGTACCGGGCCGGCGGCCTGGTCATGCCGGCCTGGACCGGCCTCAAGGGCGAGCTCTTCCACGTCGCCTCGGGCGGCGGCCGCCGTATGGACGATCGCGTCAGCGCGACGGACCCCACCGCCACCGGCATGGGCAACGCCACCGTCGGCTACGCCGTCCTGCCCGCCGGCACCCAGCAGATGTGGCAGAACGAGTACTTCTACGTCGACGGAAGCGTCAACCTCACGGTCAACGAACGCGGCGCCGACTACGGCCTCAGCGTCTTCCCGTCCAGCCGGGACGCGGTGGAGAAGGACATCACCACCGGCCCCGACCAGGGAGTCACGCGCTACGGCCTGGTCCGTGACACCGGCAGGGACGACGCCCCCGTGCCGCAGTACGTCACCCGGTCGACTCCCGTCGACGCGGCGACGGTTGTTCAGCGGTCCCGGGTGTAGCGCCGCCGTGGCGCTCCTGGGCGTCCATCACCTCGTCGCCGTGATCGTGCGCCCAGACACCGAACGCCTCGATCGGCGCGATCAACGTCCGCCCCAGGGCGGTCCAGTTCGTACTCGACGCGGGGCGGGGAGCCGCCGTAGGCCCGACGTGCCACGAGCCCGTTGAACTCCAGTCGGCGCAGCGTCTCCGTCAGCACCTTCTGGCTGATCCCGCCGATGCGCGCCCGGAGTTCACCGGGGCGCCCGGGGCCGTCCTTGAGAGCCCAGATCACCACCGGGTTCCAGGTGTTCGCGACGAGGTCGAAGGCGAGGCGGGTGCGGCAGTCGGCGAGGAAGTCGAGGTCGGCGGTCACGTACCGAATGGTGCCCGAGCGGCTTCCTAATGTCGTCCCGGATCCGGAGAAACCGAGGCTTTGGCGAACAGGAGGAGACGTCATGCGGGTGGGAATCATCGGCCGGGGCGGTATGGCGGACGCACTGGGTACGCAGTGGCGGCGGGCCGGACACGAGGTGGTCACCGGCAGCCGCTCGGGCGGGTTGCGCGAGGCGGCGGAGTCCGGGACGGACGCGGTGCTGCTCGCGGTGCCGTACGAGGCGGTCGTCGAGGTCGTCGGTGGGCTGGGGGACGCTCTCCGCGGCAAGGTGCTGATCGACTGCACCAATCCCGTGGGGCCCGGTTTCGGACTGCTCACCTCCGGTGGCCCCTCGGCCGCCGAACGCATCGCGTCCGCCGCGCCTTCGGCGCACGTCGTGAAGGCCTTCAACCTGTGCCACGTCGACGTCTGGCGGCTGACCCCGCCCGTCTTCGACGGCCGCCCCCTCGCGGTGCCGCTGTGCGGGGACGACGAGGGGGCCCTGACCGTCGTACGACGACTCGTCCGCGACCTGGGCTGCGAGCCGCTGAACGCCGGAGGACTGGACCGGGCGGGCCTGGTCGAGGCGACCGCGGCCCTGCTGATCCGGCTGTGGGTGGGGGAGGGGGCGGACGCTCAGGCGATCGCGCCGCCGCGGGCGTACTCGGGGGTCTGACTCCCGTCCGTGTGCGCTCTCAGCGCGCAGAGCACGTCCACCCGGTTCGTCGTGATCGAGTCGACGCCCAGGGCGGCGAGGCGGCGCATCGAGCGGCGGGTGTCGGGCGTCCACACGGAGATCAGGTAGCCGTCGGCGTGGATACGGTCCGCGAGGTCCTGGTCCATGAGGCCGAAACGGTAGTTGAGCCAACGTGGCTTCACCGCGTCCAGGAGGACCGGGCGCGGGGGTGCCAGGCTCGTCCAGGTGAGCGCGATCTCCGCGGACGGGTCGGCCTCGCGGACGGCCAGCATGGCGGTGGCGTCGGCGCAGTAGTACACGCGGTCCAGGGCACCGCACTCGCGGACCACGTCGACCACGCGGCGGGCCGCGCGTACCTCTCTCGTGCCGGGCAGATCGAGCATCAGGCGGTGGCCGTCGGTGGCTTCGAGGGCCTGGGCGAGTGTCGGCACCCTGCCGTCCGTCAGCCCTCGTACCTCGTCCGCCGACAGGGAGAGGAGGGGGCGGTCGTGCTCCCACAGTCGCTTGAGCGTCTCGTCGTGGAGCAGCACCGGCACGCCGTCCCTGGTGAGCCGTACGTCGACCTCCACCGCGTCCGCGCCCCGGTCGAGCGCGGCACGCAGGGAGCCGATCGTGTTCTCACGGACGCGGTAGGGGTCGCCGCGGTGTGCCACGGCCGTCAGCGGGGTCACGGCGCGAGCCAGGTGGCCGTGTACGTGTCGATCTCGTCCTTGATCCTGGTCTTGCCGGGCTCGTCGAGGAACGACGCGTCGACCGCGTTCTTCGCGAGTCGGGCCAGGCCCTCTTCGTCCAGGTCCAGGAGCCGCGCCGCCACCGCGTACTCGCTGTTCAGGTCCGTGCCGAACATCGGGGGGTCGTCGGAGTTGATCGTGACGACTATCCCCGCCTTCACGAACTCCTTGATCGGGTGCTCGTCGAGGGTGCGGACGGCTCGGGTGGCGATGTTGGAGGTGGGGCACACCTCCAGCGGGATGCGGTGTTCCGCGAGGTGCGTGAGGAGCTTCGGGTCCCGGAAGGAACTCGTGCCGTGGCCGATGCGCTCGGCGCGCAGGTGGGTGAGGGCGTCCCACACGGTCTCCGGGCCGGTCGTCTCGCCGGCGTGCGGGACCGAGTGCAGGCCGGCTGCGACCGCCCGGTCGAAGTACGGCTTGAACTGGGGGCGGGGGACGCCGATCTCGGGTCCCCCGAGGCCGAAGCTGACCAGGCCCTCCGGGCGGACGCGGTCGTCGGTGGCGAGGCGGGTCGTCTCCTCGGCGGCTTCCAGACCGGCCTCGCCGGGGATGTCGAAGCACCAGCGCAGTACCGTGCCGAACTCCGACTCCGCCGCCTTGCGGGCGTCCTCGACGGCCTCCATGAACGCGCGCTCGTCGATGCCGCGGCGGGTCGAGGAGAACGGGGTGATGGTGAGCTCGGCGTAGCGGACCTGCTGGCGCGCGAGGTCCCTTGCGACCTCGTAGGTGAGGAGCCGTACGTCCTCGGGGGTGCGGATCAGGTCCACGACGCTGAGGTAGACGTCGATGAAGTGGGCGAAGTCCGTGAAGGTGAAGTAGTCGACGAGTGCCTCGGGGTCCGTGGGGACCTTGGAGTCGGGGTGGCGGGCGGCCAGTTCGGAGACGATGCGGGGGGAGGCCGAGCCGACGTGGTGGACGTGGAGTTCGGCCTTGGGCAGGTCGGCGATGAAGGCGTGCAGGTGGTGGGGCGTCGTCGGCATGGGGCCTTCCCTTGCGGTGATCGGCTGATCGATGCGGAACATGTTAGGCGGGTGGGGGTGCCTCTGGCGGTCGAGCGGGTTCTCGTGCGGGTTCGGTGGGGGCGGGCGTTTTTGCGCAGTTCCCCGCGCCCCTGGATGCCTGCGGCGCAGCTGCGGCCTCGGTGGGGGCGGGTGTAGCGCGTGCGGTGTGGTGTGGGGTCGGGGCCGGGATGGGGGGTATCCGTCCTCGGTCCGGCGGCTCGGTCTCTTGAGTAGTGCTCGGTAACGGACGCCGGGCGCTGCGGGCGGACACCCCCCCCACCCCGTCCCCTGCCCGCCGTACGCGGCCAACGGCCCATCGCGGTGCACGTGACTGCACCCACCCAGGGGCGCGGGGAACTGCGCGACCAGCCCCCACACACCCGCAGCCGCACCAGAACCGAACCCGGCACCCCCGTAGGCGTCCGGCCCAAGCAGCGCAGCTCACCGCTCACGTAGCATGGCCGCACGAACGACCTAGGGGGACATGAGCATGACGGACGGAACGCAGTCGAGCGGGGACGGTCGGGATCCGTGGGCGCCGCCGGAGGGTGGGCCTTCGTTGGAGAAGAGTCCTTCGCCCGGGCAGCCGCCGTCGCCGTCCGTGCATGATCAGGCCACTGTGACGTCTGTGCCTGACGGCGGTTACGGCTTCCCGCCGCCCGGGGCCGCTCCGGGATACGGCTATCCGGCCCCCGGGCAGGGCATACCCGGTGGGCCCGCCTCCGTGCCGCCGCCGCCCATCGGGCCCGAGGGGCCCGGCGCTCCCGTCGGCTACGGCTACCCGGCGTATCCGCAGGGCCCGCAGGGGTACGGCGGCTGGGCCCCGCCCGTGCCCCCGCAGAACGGCATGGGTGTCGCCGCCATGGTGCTGGGCATCCTGTCCTGCGCCCTGTTCTGCATGTACGGCATCCTCTCGGTGATCCTCGGTGTCCTCGCCATCGTGTTCGGGATCAAGGGGCGCAAGAAGGCCGAGCGGGGGGAGGCCACCAACCGCGGGCAGGCGCAGGCCGGCTTCATCATGGGGATCATCGGGACGATCATCGGCGTCGCCGTGATCGTCTCGCTCATCATCGGCATCGCGGCCGCCATCAACTCGGAGGACGACTCCGACTACTACGACGGGTCCCTGGCCGTCGTGGCGACGGCCGCCTCGGTGGCGTAGTACCGGACGGGGAAGGACGAAGGGGATCCGCCGCGACGCGCGGGTCCCCTTCAGGCGTTTCTGAGGCGGTCCCTCGCCTCCATGAGCGCGAAGCCCAGGAGGTTGGGGCCTCGCCAGCGCTCGGGGTCGCTCGCCGCCCCGTCGTCCGCCGCGAGTCCGATGCCCCACACCCGGTCCATCGGACTGGCCTCCACCAGGACCCGGTCGCCGGTGTTCAGGAGGTACTCCCGCAGGTCTTCGTGGGCCGCGAACTTGTGGACGCTGCCCTCGACGACCAGCCCGAAGCGCTCGCGCTGCCAGGTCTGCTCGTCGAAGCCGCGGACCAGACGGCCCGCATTCTTGGCCTGGGAGGGGTGCCCTGCGGCCAGCACGCGCCGCTCGGCCTCCTGATCTTCGAAAAGCCGCGCCTTGCCCGCCATCATCCAGTGCTCGGCGGTCGCATAGGCCACCCCGTCCACCACGAACGGTGACGGCCACCACTGGCTCAGACAGCTCGCACCCACCTGGCCGTCCGGGCGCGGGCGGTGGCCCCAGAAGTGCAGATACCTGACCTTCGCTCCGGCCCGGACCTGCTGGACCAGGGCATCCTGTGAATCGATCTTCCCCGTGATCTTCCCCATGCACGCGAGTCTGGCAGGAACCACTGACACTCCGTCCTTCCTTTTTCGGGGCGACTCGACACCTGGTCGACAGATTCCGTCGCGTAACCGAAAGGCAACAACGGAATCACTTGTAGGAGTGGCATTGCTCTGTCAGGATCGGCACTCAAATCGAGCTGGAGCTACGCCACCCGCCCGCGGTAACCGCGGGGTCACGGCGGAGGAGAGCGACATGCACAACCCGGGCAGTGCCACCCCGGACCGGTTCGCGGCCCAGGAGCGGTTCGCCGACGGCGCGCAGTTCATCGGAGGGCGTCTCACCAAGGGGACCTCCGGTCGTACGCACGCGGTCGTGGATCCCGCGAGCGGGGAGGAGGTCTTCACCTATGAGCTGGCGGGCGTCGAGGACGTCGATGCCGCGGTCGCCGCGGCCCGCGCGGCCTTCCCGGGCTGGGCGGCCACCACGCCCGGTGACCGTTCCGACGCCCTGCACCGGTTCGCCGCCGTGCTCGCCGAGCGCGCCGAGGACTTCGCCCGCGCGGAGTCGCTCCAGTGCGGGAAGCCGCTGAAGCTGACCCGGGAGTTCGACGTTCCGGGCACCATCGACAACACTTCGTTCTTCGCCGGGGCCGCTCGGCATCTTCAGGGGCAGTCCGCCGGTGAGTACTCCGGGGACCACACGTCGTACGTCCGGCGTGAGCCCATCGGTGTCGTCGGGTCCATCGCGCCCTGGAACTATCCGCTGCAGATGGCCGCCTGGAAAATCCTTCCTGCCGTCGCCGCGGGCAACACCATTGTTCTGAAGCCCGCCGAGATCACCCCGCTCACCTCGCTTCTCTTCGCCCAGGCCGCCACCGACGCCGGGATTCCCGACGGGGTCATCAACATCGTCACCGGGACCGGGAAGGAGGCGGGGGAGCGGCTGGTCGGGCATCCCGACGTGGCCATGACCTCCTTCACCGGGTCTACGGCCGTCGGCAAGCGGGTCGCCGAGATCGCCACCGCCACCGTCAAGCGGCTCCATCTGGAGCTGGGTGGCAAGGCTCCGTTCGTCGTCTTCGACGACGCCGACCTGGAGGCCGCCGTCAACGGGGCGGTCGCGGGCGCGCTCATCAACACCGGGCAGGACTGCACGGCCGCCACCCGTGCGTACGTGCAGCGACCGCTGTACGAGGCCTTCGTCGAGAGGACTGCCGCGCTCATGGAGAGCGTCCGGCTCGGGGACCCTTTCGCCGCCGGTACCGATCTCGGGCCGCTCATCTCGCATGTCCAGCGGGACCGGGTCGCCGGGTTCGTCGACCGTGCGCGTGGCTACGCGCGCGTGGTGGCCGGCGGGGAGGCGCCGGGCGGGGAGCTCGCCAAGGGGGCGTATTACAAGCCGACGTTGGTGGCCGACGCCGCTCAGGACAGCGAGATCGTCCAGTCCGAGATCTTCGGGCCGGTGCTGGTCGTGCTGCCCTTCGACGGTGACGACGAGGGCATCCGGCTCGCCAACGACACCCCTTACGGGCTCGCCGCCTCCGCCTGGAGCCGGGACGTCTACCGGGCGAACCGGGCCACGCGGGAGATCAAGGCCGGGTGCGTGTGGGTCAACGACCACATCCCGATCATCAGCGAGATGCCGCACGGCGGGTACAAGGCGTCCGGCTTCGGCAAGGACATGTCCTCGTACTCGTTCGAGGAGTACACCCAGATCAAGCACGTTATGTTCGAAAATACGGCGGTTGTCAGGAAGGACTGGCACCGCACGATCTTCGGGGACCGATAGCCGTATACAGGCCGCCCGACCCGCGGCCGCCCACCTTCCCGAAAGGGCACCAGCGCATGGAGCAGTACGAGCCCGACCGCCTGTCACCGGCCCAAGTGGCCGCCATGCGGCGCAGTTTCCGCAACGGCCGGGCCGCCATGACCCGGCGATCCCTGTTGCGTGCCTCCGCGGGCGGCGCGCTCGCGGTCGGCGGCCTCGGGACGCTGAGCGCCTGCGGCATCCCCGCGGCCGGCAACACCCAGGGCGGCGTCTCCGCGGAGGACCACTCGGCCAAGGAGAAGACCGTCAACTTCTCCAACTGGACCGAGTACATCGACGTGGACGAGAGCGAGAAGCACCATCCCACGCTCGACCAGTTCAAGGAGCAGACCGGCATCTCGGTCAAGTACACCGAGGACATCAACGACAACGTCGAGTTCTTCGGGAAGATCAAGCCCCAGCTGGCGGCAGGGCAGGACACCGGGCGCGACATCATCGTGCTCACCGACTGGCTCGCTGCGCGGCTCATCCGGCTGGGGTGGGTCCAGAAACTGGACTCCTCCAACCTGCCGCACGCCTACGCCAACCTGTCCCAGCAGTTCCGTGACCCCGACTGGGACCCGGGGCGGGCGTACTCCTATGTGTGGCAGGGCATCTCGACCGTCATCGCCTACAACAAGAAGGCCCTCGACGGCCAAGAGGTGAAGTCGATCTCCGATCTGCTCGACAACACCAAGCTCAAGGGCCGGGTCGGCTTCCTGTCGGAGATGCGCGACAGCATCGGGATGACCCTGCTCGACATGGGCAAGGACCCGGCGAACTTCACCGCCGACGACTACGACGCGGCCATCGCGCGGCTCCAGAAGGCCGTCGACAAGGGGCAGATCCGCCGCTTCACCGGCAACGACTACACCTCCGACCTGACCAGCGGCGACTTCGCGGCCTGTGTCGCCTGGGCCGGTGACGTCGTCCAGCTGAAGGCCGACAGCCCGGACATCGACTTCATCATCCCGGACAGCGGATACATGACGTCGACCGACAACATGCTGATCCCCAACAAGGCCCGTCACAAGACGAACGCCGAGCGGCTCATCGACTTCTACTACCAGCCGAAGCCGGCCGCCGAACTCGCCGCGTACATCAACTACGTGTCGCCCGTCGACGGTGTGAAGCCCGAGCTGGCGAAGATCGACCAGGATGCGGCGAACAACCCGCTGATCATCCCCGACAAGGCCATGGCCGCGAAGTCCCACGCCTTCCGCTCCCTGAGCGCGAAGGAAGAGACGGCCTTTGAAGAGAAGTTCGCGAAGCTGACTGGGGCGTGATCACCGTGACGAACAAGAACACCGACAACAGCGGCGACGTCCGCCTCGCAGGGATCAGCAAGACGTACGACAACGGCTTCACCGCCGTACAGCCGCTCGACCTGACCGTCCCGCAGGGCTCCTTCTTCGCTCTGCTCGGCGCCTCCGGCTGCGGCAAGACGACCACTCTGCGCATGATCGCCGGTCTCGAGGAGCCCACGACGGGCACCGTGCACCTCGGCGACCAGGAGGTCACCCGGCTGCCGCCCTACAAGCGGCCGGTGAACACCGTCTTCCAGTCCTACGCCCTCTTCCCGCACCTCGACATCTTCGAGAATGTCGCCTTCGGCCTGCGCCGGCGTGGCATCAAGTCGGTGAAGAAGCAGGTCGAGGACATGCTGGAGCTCGTGCAGCTGGGGGAGCAGGCCCGCAAGAAGCCGCACCAGCTCTCGGGTGGCCAGCAGCAGCGCGTGGCCGTGGCGCGGGCGCTGATCAACACGCCCAAGGTGCTGCTCCTCGACGAGCCGCTCGGCGCCCTCGACCTCAAGCTGCGCCGCCAGATGCAGCTGGAGCTCAAGCGCATCCAGACCGAGGTCGGCATCACCTTCGTGCATGTCACGCACGACCAGGAGGAGGCCATGACCATGGCCGACACGGTCGCCGTGATGAACGCGGGCCGCGTCGAGCAGCTCGGCTCGCCGACCGACCTGTACGAGAACCCGAACACCACCTTCGTCGCCAACTTCCTCGGCACCTCCAACCTCATCGAGGCCGAGGTCGACTCCAAGAGCGGCGGCGAGATCGTGCTGAAGGCGGGCGGCGGGAAGCTGGTGCTGCCCGAAGCCAGGTACGCCGGGCCGACCACGACCGGCGGCAAGGTGCTGGTCGGCGTCCGGCCCGAGAAGATCTCCCTCACCCACGCCGACGAGGCCGGGGAGATTCCGGACGGTCGCAACCGGATCACCGGGAAGATCGCCGACTCCTCCTTCATCGGTGTCTCCACGCAGTACGTCATCGACAGCCCCGTCTGCCCCGAGTTCGAGGTCTACGCCCAGAACATCGACCGCGACGACCGGCTCGTGCCCGGCGCCGAGGTCGTCCTGCACTGGAACCCGGCGCACACCTTCGGACTGGACGCCGATCAGGACATCGACGCCGGTATCCAGGAAGAGGCGACGCTCTGATGGCGACGCTCACCGAGGCCCCCCCGCCTCTGACCCCGACCGCGCCCGGCAAGAAGCCCCCGCGCAAGAGGGGCCGCTTCACGCCGTACTGGCTGCTGCTGCCCGGCATCCTGTGGCTGCTGGTCTTCTTCGCGCTGCCGATGATCTACCAGGCCTCCACTTCCGTGCAGACGGGCTCCCTGGAGACGGGATACAAGGTCACCTGGCACTTCGCGACCTACTGGGACGCGCTGGCCAACTACTGGCCGCAGTTCCTGCGGTCGATCCTGTACGCCGGTGCCGCGACCATCCTCTGCCTGGTGCTCGGGTATCCGCTCGCCTATCTCATCGCCTTCCGCGCGGGACGCTGGCGGAACCTGATCATGGTCCTGGTGATCGCGCCGTTCTTCACCAGCTTCCTGATCCGCACCCTCGCCTGGAAGACGATCCTCGCGGACGGCGGCCCGGTCGTCGGCGCCCTCAACAACCTGCACGTCCTGGACGTCACCAGCTGGCTCGGCTGGACCACCGGCGACCGCGTCCTGGCCACGCCGCTCGCGGTGGTGTGCGGTCTGACGTACAACTTTCTGCCGTTCATGATCCTGCCGCTGTACACCTCGCTGGAGCGCATCGACGGGCGGCTGCACGAGGCGGCGGGCGATCTGTACGCCAAGCCGGTCACCACCTTCCGCAAGGTGACCTTCCCGCTGTCGATGCCGGGCGTGGTCTCCGGGACGCTGCTGACCTTCATCCCGGCGGCCGGCGACTACGTCAACGCCGAACTCCTCGGCTCGACCGACACGCGCATGATCGGAAACGTCATCCAGACCCAGTTCCTGCGGATTCTGGACTATCCGACGGCGGCAGCCCTGTCCTTCATCCTCATGGCCGCGATTCTGCTCATGGTCACCTTCTACATCCGCAAGTCCGGGACGGAGGATCTGGTTTAAATGGCCCTCGTCAACTGGCTCAAGCGTCATTTCGTCGTCATAGCGGGACTGCTGACTCTCGGATATCTCCTGCTGCCGAACATCGTCGTCACGGTGTTCTCCTTCAACAAACCGAAGGGGCGCTTCAACTACCAGTGGCAGCAGTTCTCCACGGACGCCTGGAAGGACCCCTGCGGCGTCGCCGACATGTGCGGCTCGCTGTCGATCAGCCTCCAGATCGCCTTCTGGGCGACGGTCGGCGCGACCGTCCTCGGCAGCATGATCGCCTTCGCGCTGGTCCGTTACCGGTTCCGCGCGCGGGGCACCGTGAACTCGCTGATCTTCCTGCCGATGGCGATGCCCGAGGTCGTCATGGCGGCCTCGCTGCTCACCCTGTTCCTCAACCTGGGTGCTCAGCTGGGTTTCTGGACGATCCTGATCGCCCACATCATGTTCTGCCTCAGCTTTGTCGTCGTCGCCGTCAAGGCGCGCGTGATGTCGATGGACCCGCGCCTGGAGGAGGCAGCCCGGGATCTGTACGCGAGTCCCGTCCAGACCTTCCTCCGGGTGACTCTGCCCATCGCGGCCCCCGGAATCGCCGCGGGCGCGTTGCTGTCCTTCGCGCTCTCCTTCGACGATTTCATCATCACCAACTTCAACGCGGGTTCGACCGTCACCTTCCCCATGTTCGTCTGGGGTTCGGCACAGCGCGGCACGCCCGTGCAGATCAATGTCATCGGTACGACCATGTTCCTCGTCGCCGTGCTGCTCGTGCTGGTCTCGATGGTCATCGGAAATCGTCGGAACAGGCAAAAGGCGTAGGCATGAGCCGT
Organism: Streptomyces sp. SLBN-8D4; assembly: GCF_049739545.1. Taxonomy (NCBI): domain Bacteria; kingdom Bacillati; phylum Actinomycetota; class Actinomycetes; order Kitasatosporales; family Streptomycetaceae; genus Streptomyces; species Streptomyces sp. SLBN-8D4. The sequence goes on along the minus strand of NZ_JBMGQC010000001.1, from coordinate 2,905,596 downwards.
TGGACAAAGGCACTTTCCGAAGCCCGGCCGGTCCCGTACTGGCTGGACGACCCCGACAGACCCCACCCCGAACCCGCCCTCACCGGCGCCGAGACCTGCGACCTGCTGGTGGTCGGCGGCGGCTACAGCGGGCTGTGGACCGCGCTCAACGCGAAGGAGCGCGATCCCGGACGGGACGTCGTCCTGCTGGAAGGCCGCGAGGTGGGCTGGGCCGCCTCCGGTCGCAACGGCGGCTTCTGCGCCGCCTCCCTCACCCACGGCCTGCCCAACGGGCTGACCCGCTGGCCGGACGAGATCCACAGGCTTCAGGAGCTGGGCGCCCGCAACCTCGACGAGATCGAGAAGGCCGTCGCCCGGCACGACCTCGACTGCGAGTTCGAGCGCACCGGCGAGATCGACGTGGCGACCGAGCCGTACCAGGCCCGGGAACTGCGTGACTGGTACGAGGAGCTCCAGGAGAAGGGCCTGGCCGACGGCGTCGACTTCCTGGACGCCGACGCGGTGCGCGCACAGGTCGCCTCACCGACCTTCGAGGCCGGGCTGTGGGACCGCAGGGGCGTGGCCATGCTCAACCCGGCCAAGCTCGTCTGGGGCCTGAAGCGGGCCTGTCTGAGGCTCGGCGTCCGCATCTACGAGCACACCCCCGCCCTTACTTTGCGGACGTACGGCGCCGGCATGGCCGTACGCACGCCGTACGGCTCCGTCCGGGCCCGGAAGGTCGCGCTCGGCACGAACATCTTCCCGAACCTGGTCAAGCGGGTGCGGGCGTACACCGTGCCGGTCTACGACTACGCCCTGATGACCGAGCCGCTGAGCGAGCAGCAGCTCGCGTCGATCGGCTGGAAGAACCGCCAGGGGCTCGGGGACTCGGCCAACCAGTTCCACTACTTCCGGCTCTCCGCCGACAACCGGATCCTGTGGGGCGGCTACGACGCGGTCTACCCGTACGGCGGCCGGGTGCGGGCCGAGTACGACGACCGGCCGGAGACCTACGCCAAGCTCGCCGGGCACTTCTTCACCTGCTTCCCGCAGCTGGAGGGCGTCCGCTTCACGCACGCGTGGGGCGGCGCGATCGACACCTGCTCGCGGTTCTCCGCGTTCTACGGCACCGCCCACCACGGCAAGGTGGCGTACGCGGCCGGCTACACGGGGCTCGGCGTCGGGGCGACCCGGTTCGGGGCGGACGTGATGCTGGACCTGCTGGCCGGGGAGACCACCGAGCGGACCTCGCTGGAGATGGTCCGCAAGAAGCCGCTGCCCTTCCCGCCGGAACCCTTCGCCTGGACCGGCATCGCCCTCACCAAGTGGTCCCTGGCCCGGGCCGACGCGCACGGCGGGCGGCGCAACCTGTGGCTGCGGACCATGGACAGGTTCGGTCTGGGATTCGACAGCTGAACGATCGTATGTGATCTGGTTCACCCCAACGGGTGGTCAGAACCCGCGTAATGCTCGCCGGGAGACCTTCCTCTCCCTCGGGACGCGACAGGCGTCGACGAGAGAAAGGGAGGTCTTCTCATGACTGGGGCGAAGACGGCGGTCGAGTGGCTGGCATCCGTCGCACCGGATCCCGAGGCCTGCCGCTGGGAGTGGGAGCGCAACCCCCTCGGGGTGGCGCTGCTTCCGGCCGGCAAGGCCTGGGACGTACTGATCCTGCCGGGCGAGCTCGGCTATCCGACGCTCGACGTCCTGACCCGCATCCTCGACCGGCTCGGTCCGGTGCTCGTCGACTTCGGCGACGCGCGCATGGGGTTCTTCGTGCCGCCGGGCACCGCGGCCCGCTGGCTGGGCACCGGTATCCGTACGGCCGGCGCCGGCACCTGGATCGTCGTGCCGTATCCGGGCCGGGTGGCCGGGGGAGGGGTGCGCTGGCTGGTCCCGCCGGACGGCTCCGGCATCCTCGTCGATCCGGCGCTGCTGGAACTCGCGATGCACGAGGCGGCGGCGGGCCTGGCGACGGAGGGCGACGGCTGAGCTGACGGTCACAGCACGCCTCGTCGGCCGCCCGTGCGGCCGACGCGGAGTCGAGGACTCCTGTGCACAGTGGGTGTGCGGCGCTGCGGGCGTCCCCCGCCGACAGCGACCACGCCCAGTGTGCCCAGGAGTTCAGCGGCGGCTGTGCCGTGCCAGGAAGAGCCGGAGCCCGAGCAGCAGGACCGTGCAGAGGCACCAGCTGCCCACCACGTCCAGGGGCCAGTGCCAGCCGCGGCGGACCAGGCCGAAGGAGACGCCGAGGACGAGAAGGCCGTAGCCGATGACGAGTGCGCGGCGGGTCCGGGTGGACCGGAGCCAGGGCAGGACCAGGAGGGTGGCGGCGCCGTACGCGACGGCGGCCGTGGCGGTGTGGCCCGAGGGGTAGTAGCCCGTCCCGGGCGACACGGCCGTGCCCGGACGGTCGGTGAGTTCCTTCAGGGGGACCACCAGGGCCGGGACCAGGGCCATCAGGACGGCCGCCGCGGTGGACGGCAGCCACCAGCGGTCCGTACCGGCGCGGCGCGCCTGCCGGGCCGACCAGAGAAGAGCCACGACCAGGACCGGGATCGCGACCTCGACATTGCCCAGGTCGGCGAGGCCCGCCGAGACGCGGTCCGGATGGACCAGGGCACGGCTGACCCGCTCGTCGACACGCAGAAGCGGCCCGTCCTCGACGACCTGCCAGGTGATCAGGGCGAAGAGGAGGGCCGGAATTCCGAGAAGGAGGATGAGGAAGGCCGGCCGCCCCGGAACAGGGGGGGTGGTTCCGGGGCGGCCGATCAGATCGGGTCGTCGGCCGCCCCGGGGGGTTTGGGGCGGGCGACTGTCCGATCGGTGAGGAGATCCAGAGCCGGAAGCTCCAGTTGTGTGCGCGAGGGCACGACCAGGTCGAAGCTGGGGAGGCCCCGGCCTGGCGTCGCCCACAGTCCCCTGTGGGCGGGGTGTATCTCTCATCTGGGTAGAACCTACGGCAGCGCGACGGCGTACGACAGGCAGAATCCCATCCTCACGGCCACCTCGCACACCTTCTTCACACCCTCTGCCGCTCGCCACCGCAGCCCCGGAATCCCAAGGGGTGTCAGGGCTGTGACGGCTGAGGTCGGAAGGCGCGGGTCCGCTTCCGACCTGCCCTGTTGCCCCCGAGACGTCAGATGCCGGCGAAGGCCTGCTCGATGATGTCGAGGCCCTCGTTCAGCAGGTCCTCGCCGATGACGAGCGGGGGCAGGAAGCGCAGCACATTGCCGTAGGTGCCACAGGTCAGGACCAGCAGGCCCTCCTGGTGGCACGCCTTCGCGAGCGCGGCGGTCGCCTCCGGGTTCGGCTCCTTGGTCGTACGGTCCTTGACGAGCTCGATGGCGATCATGGCGCCGCGGCCGCGGATGTCGCCGACGATGTCGAACTTCTCGGCCATCGCGGTCAGACGGGCCTTCATCGTGGCCTCGATCGCCTTCGCCCGCGCGTTGAGGTCGAGCTCCTTCATCGTCTCGATGGCGCCGAGCGCGCCGGCGCACGCGACCGGGTTGCCGCCGTACGTGCCGCCGAGGCCGCCGGCGTGGGCGGCGTCCATGATCTCGGCGCGGCCGGTGACGGCGGCGAGCGGAAGACCGCCGGCGATGCCCTTGGCGGTGGTGATCAGGTCCGGGACGATGCCCTCGTCCTCGCAGGCGAACCACTGGCCGGTGCGGCAGAAGCCGGACTGGATCTCGTCCGCCACGAACACGATTCCGTTGGCCTGGGCGAACTGGCTGATCGCCGGCAGGAAGCCCTTCGCCGGCTCGATGAAGCCGCCCTCGCCGAGCACCGGCTCGATGATGATCGCGGCGACGTTCTCCGGACCGACCTGCTTGGTGATCTGGTCGATGGCCTGGGCGGCGGCCTCGGGGCCGGCGTTCTCGGGGCCGGTGGGCCAGCGGTAGCCGTACGCGACGGGCACGCGGTAGACCTCGGGGGCGAAGGGTCCGAAGCCGTGCTTGTACGGCATGTTCTTCGCGGTCAGCGCCATGGTGAGGTTGGTGCGGCCGTGGTAGCCGTGGTCGAACACGACGACGGCCTGCCGCTTGGTGTACGCCCGCGCGATCTTGACGGCGTTCTCGACGGCCTCGGCGCCGCTGTTGAACAGAGCCGACTTCTTGGCGTGGTCACCCGGGGTGAGCTCGGCGAGGGCCTCGGCGACCTCCACGTAGCCCTCGTACGGGGTGACCATGAAACAGGTGTGGGTGAAGTCGGCGAGCTGGGCGGAGGCCCGGCGCACGACGGCCTCGGCGGAGGCGCCGACGGACGTCACGGCGATGCCCGAACCGAAGTCGATCAGCCGGTTCCCGTCGACGTCCTCGATGATCCCGCCGCCCGCGCGCGCCGTGAAGACGGGCAGTACGGACCCCACACCCTGCGCGACCGCGGCGACCCGGCGGGCCTGCAGCTCCTGCGACTTGGGTCCGGGGATGGCGGTGACGACGCGGCGCTCCTGCGGAAGTGCGGTCATGAGGGGCTCCTGGGGTGTTGCGGGCGGAGATGTCGCGGACTGTGTCCAGTCTTTTCTCGCAGGCTAGGACGGGGGGCGGGGGGTGGGCATGCTCCATGTGGGCGTTGTCGCGGGAGTGCGTTGTCCGTGGTGGACATAGCCGGATTCCGGGACGGTGTGACGGCGCGGCCCCGCAATCGGTGAACTCCCTTTGCGGGCGCGTTAGATTGACCGCTGACGGTGGACGGAACGGCTGGTCGGGGAGCAGGGACGATGGACAGCGACGGGACGCAGGACGCGCGGGGTACGCATGCGAATCCTGTGCCGCGGGCACGGGGGGCGATGCCGCCGATGCCCACGGAAGCGCCCTCGGCGTCGTCGCTCCCGGGCAGCTCGGCGTTCCTGACATGGCTGCGGACGCCACGGCCCGAGACGCTGCCCGGGGTGTGGCGGTTCGGCCACCGGCCCCGGCCGGAGGTGGAACCGGAGCTCATCCCCGGGCGCCAGCTGATCAGTGGCGCGCTGATCGCGTTTCTCGTCGGGTGGCTCGTCTGGTCGCTGCTTCAGAACGGGTATGTCGGCACCTGGTGGTGGCTTCCGCTTCTCCTGATCACCCCTGACTCCTGGCGCGGCGCCGACGGCGCCCTCGGCCAGACGGGCACCACCCTCCTGTACAAGGGTTACGAGGTGCTCATCGCTTTGATCATCATGCTCGTCGTGGGCAAGCTCGGTCGCTGGGGCGAGGTCTGGCGTCGCTACGGCCCCCCCGCCTGGCGTCCCGCCGCGCCCGCCCACGAGCCGCCGCCCGTCGCCGAGCAGGACCCCGCCGAATGGCCCCAGCTCCGCGCCGCCGGTGCCGTCGACGCCGCCGAGCGGCTTGCCGCCGAGGCCAGGGCCGGGTTGATGCGGGACGTGGACCATGCCCGGATCGCGCGGGCCTGGCAGGGCGTGCGCAGTGGCAGGTTCAGCCTCGCCACGTTCACCGGTGCCGTGCTCCAGGAGGGCGCCGCCGCCTGTCTGCACCCGTCCGGGGAGCGGGACCTGCCCGCACGGCTCGCCCGGCATGATCTCCTCACCGGCCAGGTGCGGCTGGGGACCACCGCCGACGACGCCCGCAACCCGTACGCCTACCGGGGGGCCGGGCTCGGGCTCGACCCCGAGCTGCTCGGGACCTCGCTGCTCGCCGTCGGGCCGGCCGGGTCCGGGAAGACCGGGACCGTCATCAGGCCGATCGCCGAGTCGCTGTGTCTGCACGCGCTCGCCGGGCGGGCCGCCGTCGTGGTGGTCGGTGCCGCGGGCGCGGGGCTCGGTCCCGCCGACTCCTACGACGTCGTCGTACAGATCGGCAATCCGGAGTCGGTGTACGACCTCGACCTGTACGGGGGCACGACGGATCCGGACGAGGCCGCGGCCGTGCTCGCCGAGGCGCTCGTCGGAGACCTCGCCGAGCCGCACCAGGGGGGCGACACCCGGCGGTCCACCACCGTGCTCGCCCAGCTCCTCGGGCCGTTCCGGGCGGTCCACGGCCGCTTCCCCTCCGTACCGGAGCTGCGGCAGCTGCTCGACGGGGCGCCCGGGCCGATGGCCGCGCTGCGGAAGGGGCTCGAGGACTCAGGGCAGGAGTCGCTGCTGCGGGAACTCGACGCGCGGGAGCGGCAGATGGGGAATCCGGGAGATGTGGGGGGCATCCTCGCGGACCGGATCGCGCTGCTCGACCGGCCCGCGTTCGCGTCGTTCTTCCACAGTGCGGGCTCCGACCCGTCCGGGCAGTCGCGGCCGTTCTCGCTGAAGGCGCTCGACCACCCCGTCCGGGTCCGGATCGACCTGCCCCAGCGCGGGCACGCCGACGCCTCCCGGATTCTGGCGCGGCTGGTGCTCGCGCAGTTCACGGCGAGCGTCGCGGTGCGCGAGGACCGGTCCCTGTTCGCCTGCCTGGTCGTCGACGACGCCACGGGGATCGTGACGCCCGAGGCGGTACGGGGCGTGCAGCGGCTGCGGTCCGGCAACGCCGGAGTGGTGCTGACGCTGCGGACGCTGGACGACGTACCGCGGCCGCTGCGCGGGCCCCTGCTCGGCGCCATCGGGTGCCGGATGGCGCTGTCCGGGCTCACCCCGTGGGACGGGCAGGACTTCGCCGAGGTGTGGGGCAAGGAGTGGATCGAGGCGCGGGACGTCACCGACCGGCAGATCATCGCCGAGACCCCGGCCGGCAAGGTGCTGCACGCGGTGCGCCAGGTCATCACCGGCAAGGCGCCGACCGCGCGGGCGGTGACCGTACGGCAGGTCGAGCGGGAACGGTGGTCCGCGTCCGAACTGGCGCACGCGGTGCCGCCCGGACACGCGGTGCTGTCGCTGACCACGGTGACGGGTGAGCACGCGCCGCCGCTGCTGGTGGATCTGCGGGGATGACGTGACCTGAGGACCGTACGGTGAGGCAGAATCGTCACAGGCCGTTCATACACGGCGGCCAAAAGATCACCCGCCTCCGCACGCTCCTCCGTACACCTCTTCGAAGGCCCTGGGCCCCATGCCACCCACCCTCGCCTCGCTCGTCCACCACTCCGCGCTCAAGCTGACCGTGCGCGCGGGCGAGGACCGGCTGGACGTCCCCGTGCGCTGGGCGCACGCGAGCGAGCTCGCCGATCCCGTCCCCTACATGGAGGGCGGGGAGCTGCTGCTGATCACCGCGCTGAAGCTGGACGCGGAGGACCCGGAGGCGATGCGGCGGTATGTGAAGCGGCTGGCCGGGGCCGGGGTGGTGGGACTCGGGTTCGCCGTCGGGGTCAACTACGACGACATCCCCGAGGCCCTGGTCGACGCGGCCCGCGACGAGGGGCTCCCGCTGCTCGAAGTGCCGCGCCGCACCCCCTTCCTCGCCATCAGCAAGGCCGTGTCCGCGGCGATCGCGGCCGACCAGTACCGGTCCGTCACCGCGGGCTTCGCCGCCCAGCGCGAACTGACCAGGCAGGCGCTGACGGACGGCCCGGAGGGGCTGCTCGCCGCGCTCGCCTCCCAAGTGGACGGCTGGGCGGCGCTCTACGACGCCTCGGGCGCGGTCGTCGCCGCCGCGCCGGAGTGGGCCGGCCGCCGGGCCGCGCGCCTCACCGCCGACGTGGAACGCCTGCGGGAGCGGCCCGCGCCCGCCTCCTCCGTGGTCGGCGGAGCCGGCCCTCCCGACAACGACGACCGCGTGGAGCTGCACTCCCTGGGCACCGGGCGGCGGCCGCGGGCCGCGCTGGCGGTGGGGACGGCCGCCGCACTCGGTACGGCGGAGCGGTACGCGGTGCACTCGGCGATCGCGCTGCTGACGCTCACCACCGAGCGTTCCCGCTCGCTGCAGGCCGCCGAGCAACGGATTGGGACGGCCGTACTGCGGATGCTGCTCGCGGGGGAGCCGGAGCACGCGCGCACCGTCGCGGGCGACCTGTACGGCGGGCTCCTGGACGCGCCCTTCCGGCTGATCGTGGCGGAGACGGCGCTCGTGTCGTCGGTGCGGATCGCCGCCGACACCCCCGCGCGGGTCCCGTCGGCCGCCGCGCTCGCCGCGGCCGCCGACATGAACGGTGATCCGCTCGGGGCGCTCACCGAGATCGTGGAGTCCGCGGCGGCCCGCTCCGGGGAGAGCGTGCTCGTGGTGCCCGAGGGGGAGCGGCTGGTGGTGCTGGCCGCGGACGGCGGGGCCGCCGTCTCCGCCTGCGCGGAGTACACGGTGGCCCTGGAGGCGGCGCGCACCAGCGAGCAGACTGCCGCCGGGGACGAGGACGAACTGGTCGTCGGCGTCTCGGCCCCTGCCGGACCGATCGCCGCCGCGGCCGCCTACAAGCAGGCCGAGCAGGCACTCTCGGTGGCCCGGCGGCGGGGCCGGGTGTACGTCGAGCACGAACAGCTGGCCTCCGGGTCGGTGCTGCCGCTGCTCGCCGACGACGCGGTGCGGGCCTTCGCGGACGGGCTGCTGCGGCCGCTGTACGAGCACGACGCGACCGGCCGGGGCGACCTGGTCGCCTCGTTGCGGGCCTGGCTCTCCCGGCACGGCCAGTGGGACGCGGCCGCCGCCGACCTGGGCGTCCACCGGCACACCCTGCGGTACCGGATGCGCAGGATCGAGGAGATCCTGGGCCGCTCCCTGGACGACCCGGACGCGCGCATGGAGCTGTGGCTGGCGCTGAAGACGGCCTCGGCGGAGTAGGCCTCGCCGGGAGTGCCGAACCGGAGTGTCCAAGTGCTCCACTGCTACACCCCGGACAAATTCGATCCCGCCCTCCCGGCCCTACCGTGGGGACATGACTTCCACCCACGCCTTCTGGCTCGCCGGCCGCCAGGTCACCGGCGAGGACACCTTCGACGTCACCTCCCCGTGGGACGGCCGGCTCGTCGGCAAGGTCGCCGTGCCGGACGACGAGCAGATCGAGGAGGCCGTGGCCGCCGCGTACGCCGTACGGGACGAGTTCGCCGCCACTCCCGCCCACGTCCGCGCCGCCGCCCTCGACCACGTCAGCCGCAGGCTCGTCGAGCGCACGGAGGAGATCGCGCGGCTGATCTCCGCCGAGAACGGCAAGCCGATCAAGTGGGCCCGGGGGGAGGTCGGCCGTGCCGTCTCCGTGTTCCGGTTCGCCGCGGAGGAGGCCCGGCGGTTCAACGGCGGTGAGGCCCAGCGCCTGGACACCGACCTCGGCGGCCAGGGCCGGCTCGCGCTGACCCGGCGCTTCCCGAAGGGGGTCGTGCTCGGGATCGCGCCCTTCAACTTCCCGCTCAACCTCTGCGCCCACAAGATCGCCCCGGCGATCGCGGCGGGCGCGCCGATCATCCTGAAGCCGGCCCCGGCGACCCCGCTGTCCGGGCTGATCATCGGCGAGCTGCTCGCCGAGACCGAGCTGCCCGCCGGCGCGTGGAGCATCCTGCCCGTCCCGAACGACCGGATGCCCGCCCTGGTCCAGGACGAGCGGCTGCCCGTGATCTCCTTCACCGGTTCCGAGAAGGTCGGTTACGCGATCATGGACTCGGTCCCCCGCAAGCACTGCACCCTGGAGCTGGGCGGCAACGGCGCCGCGGTCGTCCTCGGCGACTACGCGAGCGACGAGGACCTCGACTGGGCCGCGACCCGCATCGCGACCTTCTCCAACTACCAGGGCGGCCAGTCCTGCATCTCCGTGCAGCGGGTGATCGCCGACGCGTCGGTGTACGACCGGCTGCTGCCGCGGATCGTCGCCGCCGTCGAGGCCCAGGTCACCGGCGACCCGGGTGACGACAAGACCGACGTCGGCCCGCTGGTCAGCGAGGACGCGGCGGTGCGCGTCGAGGCGTGGGTGAAGGAGGCCGTCGAGGCGGGCGCCACCCTGCTCACCGGCGGTGACCGCGACGGCGCCTCCTACGCGCCGACCGTCCTCGCCGACGTCCCGGCCGACACGACGATCTCCTGCGAGGAGGTCTTCGGACCCGTCCTCACCGTGCAGAAGGTGGACGGCGAGACGGAGGCCTTCGCCGCGGTCAACGCGTCCAAGTACGGCCTCCAGGCTGGCGTGTTCACCCACGACCTCCAGGCCGCCTTCCGTGCCCATCGCGCTCTCGAGGTCGGCGGTGTGGTCGTCGGTGACGTGCCCTCCTATCGCGCCGACCAGATGCCGTACGGCGGTGTCAAGCAGTCCGGTGTGGGGCGCGAGGGCGTGCGGTTCGCGATGGACGACTACACGTACGAGCGGGTGCTGGTGCTGACAGGGCTCGCCCTCTAGCTAATGGGAACCATTTTCATGTAGTGTTGCGGCAGCGACGCTGACCCGCCGCCCTGAAGAGGCCCGGCACCGATGCCTTCCGGTGCCGGGCCTCTTCTTGTCGTCAGCCGCTCCGGTCCCTCAACCGGAGAAGCCGACGTGCGCGAGCCGCAGCGGGCCGCGCAGTGCGAGGTGCACGTCGTGCACGCCCTCGGCGACGATCCCGGCGCCGAGGACGGTGTAGTCGTACGGTCCGGCGTCGGACTCCGCCACCTCCCAGGTGGCGAGCACCGCGCCCCCGTCCAGCGACAGCTCGGCCGAGCCCTTGCCGGACACCGTCACCGTCACCTCGGTGACGCCGTCGCCGAAGTCGCAGTCCCGGTAGACCAGTTCACCGGCACCGCCCTCGGCGGCCGTCACCGCGTCGCCCGCCGTCCTCGTCCGGTCGACGATCTCGACACCGCTGTGTTCGTCGAAGTCCGCGCCCTCCAGGCCCCGTTGGAGCACGGGCCGCGGTGCGCCGGGCTCACCGTCGAGCAGCACCGTCGTGCGCAGCCGGATGTCCTCGCTGGAGGCACCGGCCAGCAGTTCGTACGGGCCCTGCTCCAGACGCCACCGGCCCTGCGCCACGTCCCAGAACTCGAAGGCGCGCAGCGGGACTTCGAAGGACAGTTCCTCCTGGGCGCCCGGGGCGAGCGTCACCCGCCGGTGGGCCACCAGCTCACGGCGCGGGCGGGGGAGGGCCGGTTCGATCGCCCGGGTGTAGAGCTGGGCGACCTCGTCGGCGGTGACGTCACCGGTGTTCGTGATCGTGAACGAGACGTGCAGCGCCCCTTCCGTCATACGGGCCGTGAGGTCGCCGTACGAGAAGGACGTGTACGACAGCCCGTGCCCGAACGGGAACAGGGGCGTGCCCTCGAAGTACAGGTAGGTCTGGCGGCTGCCGATGACGTCGTAGTCGAGGAGGCCGGGCAGGTCGGCGTCGCTCTCGTACCAGGTCTGCGGGAGGCGGCCCGCGGGGGAGACGTCACCGGCCAGGACACGGGCCAGGGCGGTGCCGGCCGCCTGGCCGCCGTGGGCCGTCCAGAGGGCCGCGGCCAGGTCCGACGTGTCGACCGCGTAGGGGTAGGCCGAGACCAGGGCCAGCACCGTCCGGGGGTTCGCCGCGCGCGCCGCCCGCAGCAGGCGCTCCTGGTGGGCGGGGAGCCGCAGGGAGGCGCGGTCCTCGGTCTCGCGGCCGTTGATGTGCGGGTCGTTGCCCGCGACTACCAGGACGACGTCGGCTTCGGACGTGACCCGGGTCACTGCGTCTTCGCCGCGTTCGGCGATGATCAGCGTGAAGGTCTCCGGCTTCGCCTCGGGTTCCGCGTTCCCGCCGTTCTCGTCGGCAACCTTCACTCCGTCCGCGGCGACAGTGACGTGGCGGCCCGTACCGATGTGCCTGAGGAGGTGACCGCTGCCGTGCGGTTCCAGGCGGAAGGTCTCCTGGACGACCCAGCCTCCGGGCTGGTCGGCCGAGGCGCGCAGGTAGCCGTCCTCGGCGACGGAGAGATAGCGGCCGTCGGGCGCGCGCAGCGTGAGGACGCCCTCGTCCCAGTCGATCAGCGCGAACTCGGTGCCGGTCGCGTCCGTCGTCAGCGGGGGCAGGTCCGTACGGCCCGCGAGCAGCGCCGGGTCCAGGGCGCCCTCTGCGCCGCGCACCGCGTCCTCGTCGTGCTCGGAGGCCAGGACGTGCAGAAACGTCCCGGCGGAGGTCTTGAGCCGGACCCGGTCCACGCCCTCCGCGAACTCCACCCGCTCGGCGCCGAACCGCTCGTACAGCCCCTCCAGCGGGGTGGAGCGGTGGATGAGGGTGCCGCTGTACCAGTCCAGCTTGCACTCGTCGGCGAGCAGACCGACCACGGCGAGCCGGGTGTCGGGGGCGAGCGGAAGCACGCCGTCGTTCCTGAGCAGCACGATCGCCTGCTCGGCGGCCTCCTGGGCGAGCGCCCGGTGCGCCGGGGTGTCGAAGTCCCGGACGTCGGCGTGCGGGTCGTGCTCCGGGTCGAACTCGCCGAGCCGGAAGCGCACCGAGAGCTGCCGGCGGACCGCGGTGTCGATCTCGGCCTCGGTCAGCAGGCCCTGGTCGAGGGCCCCCTGGATGCGCGCGATCATCTGCGAGCTGTCCGTGCCGTGGTCGGTGAAGCTGTCGACGCCGGCCCTGAGGGAGGCCGCGGTGGCCTCCTCGTGCGTGTCGAAGTAGTGCTCGTGATCGACCAGGTTGGAGGGCGCGCCCGCGTCCGAGCACACCAGCAGCTCCTCCTGCGTCCAGGCACGCAGGTGCTCGCGCAGATACGGCGAGACGTGGTTGGGGCGGCCGTTGACCAGGTTGTACGCCGGCATCACCCCGGCCACCGCACCGGCCTCGACCGCCTCGCGGAAGGCGCGCAGGTCGTACTCGTGCAGCACGCGCGGACGCACCGAGCTCGACGAGGTGGCCCGGTCCGTCTCGTTGTTGTGGGCCAGCCAGTGCTTGAGCACCGGGGCCGTGCGCCAGTACGTGGGGTGATCGCCGCGCAGCCCGTGGGTGTAGGCGGTGGCGATGGCCGAGGTGAGCTTCGGGTCCTCCGAATAACCCTCCTCGTTACGGCCCCACAGCGGATGGCGGAGCAGATTGACCGTCGGTGCCCAGACGTTGAGGCCGACCCTGTCGTCGCGGGCGCGCATCGCCCGGACCTCCTTGGACACCGCCTCGCCGACCCGCCGTACGAGCTCGGTGTTCCAGGTCGCGCCGAGGCCCACCGCCTGCGGGAAGACCGTCGCCGGGCCCATCCACGCGACGCCGTGCAGTGCCTCCTGGCCGGTGCGGAACGCTTGGATGCCGAGGCGTTCGACGGCGGGGGCGCACTGGTGCAGGAATCCGATCTTCTCGTCGAGGGTCAGCCGCGTCAGCAGATCGTCGATGCGCTTCGCGAACGGCAGGTGCGGATCGCGAAACGGCGGTGTGTGCGGCGGGTGTGCGGTCACGTGGGGATCCCCTTGCGATGGATCGATTCGATGCTTTCGAAGCGCTTCGATGCTCATTCGGCACCGGGGTGGGTGTCAAGGGATCGACACCGTCACTTCAAGCGGTGCATAAGAAAAGGTCACCTCTCCTACCGCGCAGGAATCTTGGGAACGACCCTTGTGCACCCCTGGGTGTTCACTTAACCTCACAGCAACATCGAAGCGCTTCGACTACGGATTCCGTCACACGGTCGAAGCATCGCTTCAGCTCAGCCAGTTCCACTCAAGACACCGCAGCCGACGGCTCCACCGCCGGGTGTCCTGGTGCGCCATGAAGGGTTGACGCAATGACGCCGAACGCCGCTGCCCCCTCCTCCGGTCCTTCCGGGCCCAGCCGGAGAAGCTTCCTCGCCTCCACCGCGGTCGCCACCGCAGCGGTGGCGGGCGGGATGCCGCTGCTTGCCGCCTGTGGCGGTTCGGACAGCGGTGAGCGCGAAGGGACCACCTCGGGCAAGGCCGCGGACAAGCTGCTCCCGACGTTCGTCGCCAGCACGGTCGCGAACCCGGATCTGCCGTCCAAGAACGGCTCGGCCGCCGGCTACACCGGCAAGGTCGACCTCGCGGCCCTGAAGGCCTCGGTCCCGGACAAGCTCGGCACCGGCGCCCCCTTCAAGATCATGTCCCCGTTCTGGGGCTCTCCGCCGAAGGCCGGCTGCGCCTACTACAAGGCGCTGGACGCCGCCGCGGGCACCAAGATCACCTGGCAGAACCAGGACGGCAACACCTACGGCCAGAAGCTCGGGGCCGTCCTCGCCTCCAGCTCCATACCCGACATGGTGGTCGTGCCCAGCTGGGAACTGGTCGGCAAGATCTCGAACGCGGTCACCGCGAAGTTCATGGACCTCGGCCCCTACCTCGCGGGCGACAAGGTCAAGAAGTACCCGAACCTGGCCGCGATCCCCTCCGACGCCTGGCGCATGGGCATCTTCGGCGGCGCCCTGCGCGGCATCCCGATGCCGGCCGCCACCGCGAGCGGGATCGCACCCCTGTACCGCAAGGACGTCTTCGACAAGAAGGGCTACGCGGTACCGAAGTCGGCCGACGAGTTCATGAGCTGGGCCAAGGAGGCCACCAGCTCCAAGGCCAAGGTGTGGGCCTGCGACGGCAACCTGACCTGGTCCGCGTGGAGCTTCTTCGGCGTCCGCGGCTCCGGGCCGATCGGCTGGGACACCGGGTCCGACGGCAAGCTGACGTACCGCGTCGAGCAGCCCGAGTACCTCGAAGCCCTGGAGTGGGTCCGCAAGGTGTTCGACGCGGGTCTGGTCCACCCTGACGACAAGGCCCGCACGGGTGACGCCGGCCAGCGGTTCACCTCCGGGCAGATCCTGGTCTGGAACACCAACATCGCCGACTGGTACGGCAAGGTCTCCGAACAGGCCCAGTCCAACCCGTCCCTCCAGATCGACGCCATGGACCTCTTCGGCGCCGACGGCGGCAACCCGAAGCTGTACGCCTCCTCGCCCGCCACCATCTGGTCGCTGATCCGCAAGGGCGCTTCGAAGACGACGATCGAGAACGCGCTGGCCGCCGCCGACTTCTCGGCCGCGCCCTACGGCACCAAGGAGCGGATGCTCGTCGACTACGGCGTCGAGGGCACCCACTACACGGTCAAGAACGGCGTCCCGGTCAAGAACGACCTCGGCAACTCCGAAGTGCTCAACGCCTGGGTCATGCTGGCCGCGCCGGCCGCCTACTACGCCCACCCCGACTTCCCCGAGGTCGCCCGCAAGCAGGTCGAGTGGCAGCAGCGGATGGGCGCCTTCATGAAGAAGACGTCCACCTTCGGCATGAACATCGTCGAGCCGACCCGCTGGGCCAACCTCTCCAGCCAGTTCGAGCAGCTGGAGATCGACTACGTGCGGGGCCACAAGAAGCTGTCCGACGTGCAGGCCGCCATCTCCACCTGGAAGTCCTCCGGCGGCGACAAGCTGCGCGACTGGTACAAGGAGCTCATCGACAAGAACGGCAGCGGCAACTGATGTCTCTCACGGCCGGGAGCAGGCCCGACGGGACTCGTCCCCCCGCGGCCGCAGAGGAGCCGACGGCCGCGGTTGCCGCCGCGGTGACGAAGGAGCGGGTGCCGCCCAAGGCGGCCAAGGCAGGCAAGGTTCCCTTCATGGTCCGGCTGCGCCGCGACCGCACGCTCATCCTGATGACGCTGCCTGTCATCCTGCTGCTCCTGGTGTTCAATTACGTCCCGCTGCTGGGCAACGTCGTCGCCTTCCAGGAGTACGACCCGTACGTCTCCAGCAACGGCGTCACCGCGATCTTCCACAGCCCCTGGGTCGGGGTCGAGCAGTTCTCGCGGATGATCGACGACCCGCTGTTCTGGGGCGCCGCGAAGAACACCCTCCTGCTGTTCGTGCTCCAGCTGGTGCTGTTCTTCCCGATCCCCATCGCCCTCGCGCTGCTCATCAACAGCGTGATCCGGCCGAGGGTGCGGGCCGTCGCGCAGGCCATCATGTATCTGCCGCACTTCTTCTCGTGGGTCCTGGTCGTCACCGTGTTCCAGCAGATCTTCGGCGGCGCGGGCATCATCGCCCAGACCCTGGAGGACCACGGCTGGTCCGGCTTCGACCTGATGACCAACGCGGGCCTGTTCAAGTACCTGGTCACCGCGCAGGCCGTGTGGAAGGACGCCGGCTGGGGGATCATCGTCTTCCTCGCCGCGCTGGCCGCCGTCAGCACCGACCTGTACGAGGCCGCCGCCATGGACGGCGCCGGGCGTTGGCGTCGCATGTGGCACGTGACGCTGCCCGCGCTGCGCCCGGTGATCGCCCTGCTGCTCGTCCTCAGGGTCGGTGACGCGCTGAGCGTCGGATTCGAGCAGTTCCTGCTCCAGCGGGACGCGGTCGGGGTGGGCGCCAGCGAGGTCCTCGACACCTACGTGTGGAACATGGGTATCCAGAACGGCGACTTCAGCTACGCGGCCGCGGTCGGCCTCGTCAAGGGAGCCATCGGAGTGTGTCTCGTCCTGGGTGCGAACAAGTTCGCGCACCTGCTGGGCGAGCAGGGGGTGTACCAGAAGTGAGCCTCAACACGCAGCTCGTGCGCAGTCTCAAGGCCCCCGCCCGCCCGGTGTGGGAGGAGCCGCCCAGCAAGGCCGGCATCACCGCGAAGAGCGGCTTCCTCGCACTGTGCTGTCTAGGGGTGCTCGGTCCGCTGTGGATCGTGATCGTCACCAGCCTGTCCCCGAAGCCGGTGATCGACCGGGTCGGCGGCCTGGTCGTGATCCCGCAGGGCATCACCTTCGTCAACTACACCGAACTGCTCAGCGGCGGCCAGGTCAGCCGGGCCATCATGGTCTCGGTCGGGGTCACGCTCACCGGCACGGTGTTCTCCATGGCCGTGTCGGTACTGGCGGCCTACGGTCTGTCGCGGCCGGGGAGTCTGGGACACCGGTTCTTCCTGATCACCATGATGGCCACGATGTTCTTCGGCGCCGGGCTCATCCCGACCTACCTGCTGGTGCAGTCGCTGGGACTCACGGACACCTATCTGTCGCTGATCCTGCCGAGCGCGGTCAGCGTCTTCAACATCCTGGTGCTGCGCGCCTTCTTCATGGGCATCTCGCCGGAGCTCACCGAGTCCGCGCGCATCGACGGCGCCGGTGACCTGCGGATCCTGCTGACCATCGTCATGCCGCTGTCGCGGGCCGTGCTGGCCGTGATCTCCCTTTTCTACGCGGTGGGTTACTGGAGTGCCTGGTTCAACGCGTCGATCTATCTGAGCGACCAGGACATGATGCCGTTGCAGAACGTGCTCATCCAGCTGGTGCAGAAGCACACGGCGAACCCCACGGGGTTGCAGCAGGCGGTGCGGACCGGGCAGTTGTCGGCGCTGGGACTGCAGATGGCCGTGATGGTGCTGGCGTTGATACCGGTCGCGGTGGCTTCCCCCTTCGTGCAGCGGCATTTCAAGAAGGGCATGTTGACGGGGGCCGTGAAGGGCTGACCGTCGTGTGTTGTCCGCGGCTGCGTGGTGGCTGGTCGCGCAGTTCCCCGCGCCCCTGGGTAGATGTCTCCCCCCTTTCTCGATCAGCGAGGTATGTGTCATGCGCGCGTCCGGGCCTAGTCGTCGAGCTGTTCTCGCCGGGACCGCGGCCGCTGCCGCGATCACCGCCGTTCCGTCCTTCCCGGGGGCCGCCGCGGCCGCCACCCCCACCCCTCCTTCATACCGCTGGCGGCAGGTCGCCATCGGCGGCACCGGGTTCGTCACCGGAGTCCTCTTCCACCCCTCCGTTCGGGGGCTCGCCTACGCCCGTACCGACATCGGCGGCGCCTACCGGTGGGACGACCGGAGCGCCCGCTGGACACCGCTCAACGACGACCTCGGCTGGGACGACTGGAACCTCCTCGGTGTCGAGGCCATGGCCGTCGACCCCGCCCACCCCGACCGGGTCTACCTCGCGCTCGGCACCTACGCCCAGTCCTGGGCCGGCAACGGGGCCGTGCTGCGGTCCGAGAACCGCGGTGCCACCTGGGCCAGGACCGACCTCTCCGTGAAGCTCGGGGGGAACGAGGACGGGCGGGGGACCGGGGAGCGGCTGCTCGTCGACCCCCGGGACAGCGACACACTGTGGCTCGGAACCCGGCACGACGGTCTGCTCAAGTCCACCGACCGGGGTGCCACGTGGGCTGCCGCGACCGGCTTCCCCGGGGCTCCCACCAGCAGCGGCCAGGGCGTCACTCTCCTCGCCGCCGCGGGACGCACCCTGTACGCCGGCTGGGGCGACTCCGACGGCACTACGGCCAACCTGTACCGCACCTCCGACGGCACCACCTGGGAAGCCGTCCCCGCACAGCCCTCCGGGACCTCCGCCAAGGTGCCGATCCGGGCCGCGTACGACTGCCACACCCGCGAGCTGTACGTCACCTACGCCAACGCGCCCGGGCCCAACGGGCAGTCCGACGGCAGTGTGCACAAGCTCGCCACGACGAGCGGCACGTGGACGGACGTCACGCCGGTGAAGCCGGGTGGGACGACGGGCGACGGCTCCGCCGACACCTTCGGCTACGGCGGTGTCGCCGTGGACGCCCGCCGCCCCGGCACGGTCGTCGTCTCCACCAACAACCGCTGGGCGGCCGTCGACACCCTGTACCGGACCACGAACGGCGGCCGCACCTGGACGTCCCTGAAGGACTCCGCGGTCCTCGATGTGTCCGAGACCCCCTTCCTCACCTTCGGCGCCGACGAGCCCAAGTTCGGCTGGTGGATCCAGGCCCTCGCCGTCGACCCGTACGACTCGAAGCACGTCGTGTACGGCACCGGCGCCACCCTGTACGGCACCCGGGACCTCAAGCACTGGGCCCCGCAGATCCGCGGCCTGGAGGAGACCGCCGTACGCCTGCTGATCTCGCCGCCGACCGGGCAGGCGCACCTGCTCAGCGGTCTCGGGGACGTCGGCGTGATGTACCACGAGCGGCTGACCGCCTCGCCTTCGCGCGGCATGGCCTCGAACCCCGTGTTCGGGTCGGCGACGGGACTGGCCCAGGCCGCGGACAGACCGTCGTACGTGGTCCGCACGGGCTTCGGCGACCACGGAAACGGCGCCTTCTCCCACGACGGCGGCAAGTCCTGGGCGCCCTTCGCGGCCCAGCCCGCCCTCGCCAAGGACGCACCGGGGCCGATCGCCACCAACAGCGACGGCAGTGTGCTGCTGTGGACCTTCGTGCACTGGGACGGCACCAAGTACCCCGCCCAGCGCTCCACGGACAACGGGGCGACCTGGGCCGAGGTCGCCGGCTACCCCAAGGGCGCCACCCCGCTCGCCGACCCGGCCGACCCGACGCGCTTCTACGCGTACGACACCGACACCGGCACCCTGTTCGCCAGCACGGACGGCGGCCGTACCTTCAGCGGGCGGGCGAGCGGGCTGCCCTCCGGCGACAGCCAGTTCCAGCTGGCCGCGGCTCCGGGGCACTCCGGCGACCTGTGGCTGAGCACCAAGACGAACGGCCTGTACCGGTCCACCGACGGCGGAGCGACCTTCGCCGAGCTCACCAGCTGCTGGGCCTCGCACACCCTCGCCTTCGGCAAGGCCGCCCCCGGTTCCGCCCACCCGGCGATCTACATGGTCGGCGCCACGGAGACGATCACCGGGGTGTACCGCTCCGACGACGGCGCGAAGACCTGGGTGCGGGTCAACGACGACCGGCACCAGTGGGGCTGGATCGGCGCGACCATCGCCGCCGACCCGCGGGTGTACGGCCGCGTCTACATCGCCACCAACGGCCGGGGCATCCAGTACGGGGAGCCGGCATGACACCGGGACTCCAGGACGCGACCCGCGGCCGCATCCTCTACGGCGGCGACTACAACCCCGAGCAGTGGCCCGAGGAGACCTGGCACGAGGACGTCCGGCTGATGAAGGCCGCCGGCGTCAACTCCGTCACCCTCGGTGTCTTCTCCTGGGCGAAGCTCGAACCCCGGCCGGGCGAGCGGGACTTCGGCTGGCTGGACCGGCTGATGGACCTCCTGCACGACAACGGCATCGGAGTCGTCCTCGCCACCCCGACCTCCTCGCCGCCGCCGTGGATGGGCCACCTGCACCCCGACACCCTGCCCGTCACCGAGGACGGCCGCACCGAGTACTGGGGCGGGCGCCAGCACTTCTCGCACTCCAGCGCCACCTACCGCCGCTACGCCGCCGCCATCACCGAGGACCTCGCCGCCCGCTACGGCGGCCACCCGGCCCTCACCCTGTGGCACATCAACAACGAGTACTGCACCTACGACTGGAGCGACGAGGCCGCCGCCCGGTTCAGGGTCTGGCTCCAGCGACGCCACGGCTCCCTCGACGCCCTCAACTCCGCCTGGGGCACCGCCTTCTGGAGCCAGGGCTACGGCGACTGGGCGGAGATCCACACACCCCGCCAGGCCCACTACATGAAGAACCCCACCCAGGTGCTGGACTTCAAGCGGTTCACCTCCGACATGCTCCTGGAGTGCTACGTCGCCGAGCGGGACATCGTGCGCCGGGCCACCCCGCACATCCCCGTGACCAGCAACTTCATGCCGTTGTGGGTCGGTCAGGACGCCTGGCGCTGGGCCGAGGAGGAGGACGTCGTCTCCGTCGACCTCTACCCCGACCCGCGCGATCCCCTGGGGGCCCAACAGGGCGCCCTCGTCCAGGACATGACCCGCTCGCAGGCCCGCGGCCCCTGGATGCTCATGGAGCAGGCCGCGGGGCCGGTCAACTGGCGGGGTGTGAACCACCCCAAGCCCCGTGGCCTCAACCGCCTCTGGTCACTCCAGGCGGTCGCCCGCGGGGCCGACGCCGTGTGCTTCTTCCAGTGGCGCCAGTCCCGGCAGGGCGCGGAGAAGTTCCACTCAGGGATGGTCAGCCACGCGGGGGAGGAGGGGCGGACGTACCAGGAGGTCAAGCGGATCGGTGCCGAACTGGCCCGGATATCGGGCGAGGTGACCGGCAGTCACTCCCGCAGCGACATCGCCGTCCTCCATGACTGGCACGCCTGGTGGGCCGGCGCCCAGGACGGTCGCCCCTCCACCCGGGTCGATCACGCCGACGTGCTCAAGACCTGGCACCGCGCTCTCTGGGAGGCCCACCTCACCGCCGACTTCGCCCACCCCGACCACGACCTCACCGCCTACAAACTGGTCGTCGTCCCCCAGCTCTACGCCCTCACCGACGCGGCCGTCGACAACCTCCTCGCCTACGTCCGCCAGGGCGGCACCCTCGTCTCCGGCTTCCTCACCGGCGTCGCCGACCAGGACGACCGGGTCCGGGACGGCGGCATGGACGCCCGGCTCCGCGGCCTGTTCGGCATCCGCACCCTGCACGAGTGGTGGCCGCTGGAGGAGGGGGAGACGGCCGACTGCGACGGATTCCGGGGCACGCTGTGGTCGGAGGAGATCGAGAAGACCGACGACTCCACGACGGAGTCCGTCTACAAGGGCGGTGAGCTGGACGGACTCCCGGCCGTCCTCCGCCGGGGCCGCTCCTGGTACCTCTCGACGCTCCCCGAACCGGGCGCCCTGCGCGACCTCCTCGGCCGTATCGCGTACGACGCGGGGGCGCGCCCGGTGCTCGACGGCCTGCCCGACCTCGTCGAGGCGGTACGCCGGGGTGACCTGCTCTTCGTCCTCAACCATGGCCGGGACGCGGTCACCGTCCCGGTACCGGGCACGCACCGCGATCTGCTCACCGGGACCACCTTCCGGGACGAAGTCGTGCTCGGGCGCCGCGACGTGGTGGTGTTGCGCTCATGAACGTGATCCACGGAACCTGGGAACCCCGGCCGGCCACGCGCTGGGAGGACGGCTTCCTCAGCGGCAACGGCCACCACGGCGCCCTCGTGTTCGGTGAGCCGAACGACGAGCGGGTCGTCGTCACCCATCACACCCTCGTCCGTCCCAACGGCTCCGAACACGCCCGCCCGCCTCGCCTGGCCGCCGAACTCCCGGCACTCCAGGACCGGTTGCTCGCCGGTGAGCTCGATGCCGCCGAGCGCTTCACGGACGGCCGGCCGCTCCAGTGGGTGCAGCCCTTCCACCCCGCCTTCCAGATCCGGTTGCGCCGCCCGCGCGCGGCGGCTTCCGGGTACCGCCGGTCCGTCGACTTCACCACCGGCGTCCTGCACACCGAGTGCGAGGAGTGGCGCGGCCAGGTCTTCGTCTCCCGCGCGGACGACGTCATCGTCCAGCACGTCCAGGCGGCGGACCTGGTCGTCTCGCTGGACCACCGGCTCCCCGGCGCCCCCCACGGCCTGATGGTCGGCCAGAGCATCGTCCGCGCCGCCGACGGGGCCCTGCTCACCCTCCGCGTCCGCTACCCCGACAGCGACCGCCGCTACACCGGCATCACTCTGGTCGTCCCCACGGGCGGCCGCACCGCGCTCGTCCCGCCCGGCGCCCGTGTCACCGGCGCCGACTCGGTCCTGCTGCTGACCCGCGTCGTACGCCACACCGGCGAACTGGACACGGCACCGCACGCCGAGGCCCTGCGCGATCTGGTCCCCGAGACCGAGACCGAGACCGAGGCCGAGTCCGAGTCCGACGCGTACGCCCGACTCCTCGACAGGCACACCTCCCTCCACCGCGCCGCCTACGAGCGCGTCACCCTCGACCTCGGCGCCGACCCCGCCGAACGCGCCCTTGCTGGCGCGGAGTTGCTGGAGCGGCCCGACAGCCCCGCCCTCCTGGAACGCCTCTTCGCCGCCGGCCGCTACCACCTGCTCTCCGCCAGTGGCCTCTTCCCGCCCCGCCTCACCGGCCTGTGGACCGGCGACTGGGACACGGCCTGGTCGGGAGCGTTCACCAACGACGCCAACGTCAACCTCCAGACCGCGTCGGCCGCGTGTGCCGCCCTTCCCGAAGTCACCGCGTCCCTCGCATCCCTGGTCGACCGCCAACTGCCCGACTGGCAGGACAACGCCCGCGAGATCTTCGGCGCGCGCGGTGCCGTGGCCCCGCCGCACTCCGACGGCGAGTCCGGGCTGACGTACCACTTCGAGCGCGAGTACCCGCTGCACCTGTGGACGGCCGGTGCCGACTGGCTGCTCAAGCCCCTCGTCGACCACGACGAGACCCGCGGCGAACAGGACCCGCGCACCGCCCGCGCCCTCGCCGAAGTCGCCCTGTTCTACGAGGACTTCCTCACCCGCACCGACACCGACGGCCATCTCGTCGTCGTCCCCTCCTACTCGCCCGAGAACCGCCCCGCGAACGCCAGTTGGGGCGCGATCAACGCGGCCATGGACCTCTCGGCCGCCCGGCACGCCCTGCTCACGGCCGCCGCCTACCACCCCGAGAAGGCGGAAGCCTGGCGCGCCCTCGCCGACCGGCTCCCGCCGCACCGGATCAACGCCGACGGAGCCCTCGCCGAATGGGCCTGGCCCGGCCTCGACGACAGCTACGACCACCGCCACCTCAGTCACCTCTACGGCGTCTGGCCCCTCGACGAGATCACCCCCTACGACACCCCCGACCTCGCCAGGGCCGCGCACCGCGCCCTCGAACTCCGCGGCTCCGAGAACGACTCGGCCCACGGTCACCTGCACCACGCCCTCGTCGCGGCCCGGCTGCGCGACGGCGAACGGGTCGCGCACGCGCTCGGCCAGGTCCTGGGGGGCGACTTCTTCCACACCTCGCTGATGAGCGCGCACTACCCGAACCGGAACGTCTACAACGCGGACGCCGCCCACACCCTGCCCGCCGTCCTCGTCGAGATGCTCGTCCAGTCGACACCGGACCGGCTGGTGCTGCTCCCGGCGGTTCCCACCATCTGCCCCCGAGGTGAACTACGGGGCATCCGCACCAGGTTCGGGGCCGAACTCGACCTCACCTGGAGCCCCACCGAAGCGACCGCGGTGCTGCGCCCCACCCGCACCCACCGCGTCGAACTGAGGACTTCCTCAGGCGCCGAGCCCCTCGAACTCGTCGCCGGAGAAGACCACGTCATCCGTCTGGAGGCGTGGTAACCACCCCCGCATTTCCCCCCACCCATGGAAGGGACACCATGGCAAGCACCCTGCGCAAGATCACCATGGCCGTACTGGCCCCGGCGATGGCCATCGGCGCCACCGTCGGACTCGCCTCAGCCCCCGCCTCGGCCGCCGTCTGGAACTCCTGCGACCAGTGGGGCAGCACGAGCCTGAACGGCTACACCCTCTACAACAACATCTGGGGCTCCGGCGCCGGCAGCCAGTGCATCTGGGCCAACTCCGGCACCAACTGGGGCGTCTGGGCCGACCACCCCAACACCGGCGGCATCAAGTCCTACCCGAACTCCAAGAAGGTGGTCAACAAGTCGATCACCTCGCTGGGTTCGCTCTCCAGCAACTACAACGTCTCGGTCCCCTCGTCGGGCGCGTACAACACGTCGTACGACATCTGGGACACCAACTACAGGTACGAGATCATGCTCTGGGTCAACAAGACCGGAGCCGTCGGCCCGCTCGGCAGCTCGCAGGGCAACGTGACGCTCGGCGGCCACACCTGGACCGTGTACAAGGGCACCAACGGGTCGAACCAGGTGTTCTCCTTCGTGCGCACCTCGAACTCGACCTCGGGCACGGTCAACGTCCTCCCGATCCTGAAGTGGATCAAGGACACCAAGGGCTGGTTCGGCAACGAGACCATCGGTGACGTGCAGTTCGGCTTCGAGGTCACCAGCTCGTCCGGCGGTCTGAACTTCACCACCAACAACCTGACCGTGAGCAGCAGTTGACCTGATCATGGGGGTGCGTCGGGTTTGATGGGGACATGCGTACCACCACCCCCCTCCGACGCGCCCTGATCACCGTGACCGCGACCGCGGCCGTCGTCCTCACCGCGACGGGTTCCGCGGTCGCGGTTCCCGTCTCCGGGACGGCCGCGGCACCCCACGCCACCGCCCCCTCCCTGACCGCCCTGCATCCCGTCGTCGAACTCGCCGCCGAACGCCTGGCCACGGCCGACCTGGTCGCCGCCGCCAAGTGGGGCACCGACAGCCCCATCGACGACCCCGCCCGCGAACAGCAGGTTCTCGACAACGTGGCGGCCCAGGCCAAGGAGCTCGGCGCCGACCCGGACGAGATCCGGGTGATCTTCCGCGACCAGATCGAGGCCAACAAGATCGTCCAGCGCGGACTGTTCGAGCGCTGGACCGACCACCCCGACCAGGCGCCGACGACCAAGCCCGACCTGAGCGTCGTACGGCAGGAGATCAACCGGGTGACCAGCGCCCTCGTCGAGGCCCTCGCCACCACCGCCCACGACCGCGGCGCGTTCACCTGCCGCCCCGAACTCGCGCTGGCCGCCCTCCAGGTCCACCACGAGGACCACCTCGACGCCCTGCACACCCGGGCCCTGGTCCGCGCCCTGCGCTCCGTCTGCGGAAGCTGACCCCGACACGACGAAGCGGCCGGCCCACCCCCGTGGGACCGGCCGCTCCGGCTGTCGTCACTCCGCCACCGGAAGCCTGGCCCCGTCCCGCAGGAACAGCGGGATACGGTCCAGCGGGGCGTCCACGGTCACCGTCGTACCGCCCTCGTACGTCCGGCCGGTCCATGCGTCCGTCCAGGTCGCGCCCGCCGGGAGATAGGCCGTCCGGGCCGTCGCGCCGGCCGTGAGGACCGGGGCGACCAGGAGGTCCGCGCCGAAGAGGTACGCGTCGTCGACCGTCCACGCCGTCTGGTCGTCCGGGAACTCCAGGAACAGCGGGCGCATCGGCGTCAGGCCCTCCTCATGGGCCTCGCGCATGACCTTCAGGACGTACGGCTTCAGCCGCTCGCGCAGCCGCAGGTACTTCTCCATGATCGCGCCGGCCTCCTCGCCGTACGACCACACCTCGTTCGGCCCGCCCGTCATGTCCGGGCCCAGCGGCATGCCTGGGTCGCGGAAGCCGTGCAGCCGCATCAGCGGGGACAGCGCCCCGAACTGGAACCAGCGGACCATGACCTCGCGGTACGCCGGATCGTCCGGGTCGCCGCCGTGGAAGCCGCCGATGTCGGTGTTCCACCAGGGGATGCCGGACATCGCGGTGTTGAGGCCGGCCGCGATCTGGTCGCGCAGGGTCGGGAAGTCGGTGCCGATGTCACCGGACCACAGGGCGGCACCGTAACGCTGACTGCCCGCCCAGGCCGAGCGGTTGAGGGTGATGACCTCCTCGCCGGCGGCGCTCAGGCCCTCGTGGAAGGTGCGGGAGTTCTCGGCCGGGTACATGTTGCCGACCTCCAGACCGGGACCCGCCCAGTAGCGCAGGTTCTCCTGGAAGCCCGGCTTGAGCTCCGGCTCGCAGGCGTCCAGCCAGAAGGCCGTGATGCCGTACGGGGCGAGGTAGTTGTCGCGGACCTTCGACCACATGAACTCCCGGGCCTCGGGGTTCGTGGCGTCGTAGAAGGCGACCTGGACGGTCGAGGCGACCCCCTTGTCCGGCCAGTCGGCGTGCGCCATCGGGCCGTACTGCGTGCCGATGAACCAACCGCGCTGCTCCATCAGGGAGTGGTTCTCGCTGAGCGGCGACACCGACGGCCAGACGCTCACCACCAACTTGATGCCCAGCTCCTCCAGTTCACGGACCATGGCCGCCGGGTCGGGCCATTCGGCCGGGTCGAACTTCCACTCGCCGAGATGCGTCCAGTGGAAGAAGTCGCAGACGATCGCCGAGATCGGCAGCCCGCGCCGCTTGTACTCCCGTGCCACGGAGAGGAGTTCGTCCTGGGTGCGGTAGCGCAGCTTGCACTGCCAGAAGCCCGCCGCCCACTCCGGCAGCATCGGCGTGCGGCCGGTCACCGCGCTGTAGCGGCGCTGGCCGTCGGCCGGGGTGCCCGCGGTGATCCAGTAGTCGATCTGGCGGGCCGAGTCGGCCACCCAGCGCGTGCCGTTGCGGGCCAGCTCCACCCGGCCGATCGCCGGGTTGTTCCACAGCAGGGTGTAGCCGCGGCTGGAGGCGAGAACCGGGATGCCGACCTCGGCGTTGCGCTGGATCAGGTCGAGGACCAGGCCCTTCTGGTCCAGCTTGCCGTGCTGATGCTGGCCGAGACCGTACAGCTTCTCGTCGTCGTAGGCGGCGAAGCGCTGCTCAAGGCGGTGGTGGCCGTTACCGACCGCGGTGTACAGACGCGAGCCGGGCCACCAGAAGTGGGCGCGGGCCTCCGCGAGGAGCTCGGCGGAGTCCTGGGTGCGCAGGAACCGGAGCTGCCCCTCGGCGTCGACGTGGACGGTCAGCGCGCCCACCGTCAACTGCCCTTCCCCGTCAACGATCTTGATCGTGCTTTCGGTGACCGGAGCCTCGTCGAGCAGGGCACCCGGAAGCCCCTCCAGGATCGGCCCGCCGAGCCGGGCACGCACCCGCACCGCGTCCGGTCCCCACGGCTCGACACGCACGGTCTCCTGACGCCCGCTCCACTCCAGCGCGCCGTCCCGCTCCCGGAACGTGCCGACGGTGGGGGACGACTGCGCGAGACTGACCTTGGGCTGGATTTCGGCAGGCTGATTCACGAGGGGTGCTCCTGAAGGAATGCAGACAGGGGCGTGCCGCACAGGCACGGAACGCGTGGTGTGAGGTGGGTGGGATCCGGTGGGTGAGGTGTCAGGACGCCGAAGGCGCCGGGCCCGTGCTCGCCCGGACCGTCAACTCGGGCTCGATCAGGACCACTTCGTCCTCACCGCGGCCCTCCAGCTTGGCGACGAGACGCTCCAGGGCGTGCCGGCCCATCTCCTGGGCGGGGATGGCCACCGACGTCAGCCGCACCGAGGCCTGCACGGCGACCTGCTCGGGGCAGATCGCCACCACTGAGACGTCCTCGGGGATGGCCCGGCCCTGCTGGCGCAGCAGCGCGAGCAGCGGCTCTACGGCCTGTTCGTTCTGCACGACGAAGCCCGTGGTGGACGGGCGCTCGTCGAGGATGCGGGCGAGGGTCACGGCCATCGCGTCGTACCCGCCCTCGCACGGCCGGTGCAGCAGCCGTACCCCCAACTCCTGGGCACGCGAACGGAGTCCGTCCAGAGTGCGCTCGGCGAAACCGGTGTGCCGTTCGTAGACCGCGGGGGCCTCGCCGATGACAGCGATGTCGCGATGACCGAGCTTCGCGAGATGCTCGACGCACAGCGCGCCGGTGGCCCGGAAGTCGAGGTCGACGCAGGTGAGTCCGGAGGTGTCGGCGGGCAGGCCGATGAGCACGGAGGGTTGGTCGGTGCCGCGCAGCAACGGCAGCCGCTCGTCGTCGAGTTCGACGTCCATCAGGATCATCGCGTCGGCGAGCCCGCTGCCGGTGACGCGACGTACGGCGTCGGGGCCCTCCTCGCCGGTGAGCAGCAGGACGTCGTACCCGTGTGTCCGCGCGGTGGTGGCCACCGCGATGGCGATCTCCATCATCACCGGCACGTACATGTCGGTGCGGAGCGGGATCATCAGCGCGATGATGTTCGACCTGCTGCTGGCGAGGGCGCGGGCGCCCGCGTTCGGGTGGTAGCCGAGTTCGCGGATGCTCTCCTCGACCCGCTGCCGGGTGCTCGTCGAGATGGACCGCTTGCCACTGAGGACATAGCTCACCGTGCTCGCCGAGACTCCGGCGTGCTGGGCGACCTCGGCGAGGGTGACCATCCAGCTCTCCAAGCTTTGTGAAGCGCTTCGACAGTGCGCAGTGTGAACAGGTGCGGGTGGGGGTGGTTCGACAGTAGCTCCCCCGGGAGTGGGTGTCCATAGGTTGTCGAAGCGCTTCGACAAAGACTCTTGGGTGCTTGACCCGCAGGGACGGAACCCATGCGGATGAACCCACTCCGGCCTGGTCGTTCACCGCCCTGGCGGGGCGCGGCTTCCTGCCTACCACGACGGGCCCACCGGGGCCATGGAACGGGACGCGGGAGTCCGGCCGCAGAACAGGTCGGTACCGAGTGGGGCGGAGCTCGACGGGACGAGGGCTGGGACCTCGGCCGGCCGGCACCGCCCGAACACACACCGGGGCCAGGGACCAGCCGTGCCGCCTCGGCAGCGCGCACCAGAAGCCACGCCCGCCGACGGCCGTCCCCGTCGCACTCACCCCGCCAACCGGACCCTGAAACGGCCGCGCCTGCGTTTCCGTGCCCCTGGCACCGGCCGCAGGCCCGTCCCGGCGGGAGCCTCCCTCGGACCGGAGACCCCCGAGAAGTGACATGCGTGAGCTCGGCACCGACGCGGTCCCGGCCGCCCCGGTGACCCGGCACCGGATCGTATTCCGTCGACATGGGCCGAACGGCCGCGCGAGGGGTGGTGGGCTCGCCCCGGATCAGGTACATACGATCGGGTAGCACCCGTCGGTAACCATACGACCCCCAAGATCCCCATTCACGACGAGGTGAGCCTGATGTCCGCACCGTCCACCAAGCCCGTCGTCACCGAGCGCGAGGCCCGCGAGGTGGCGGAGGCCGCCCGGGAGCAGGACTGGCGCAAGCCCAGCTTCGCCAAGGAACTGTTCCTCGGCCGGTTCCGGCTCGACCTCATCCACCCCCACCCCATGCCCCCGGAGGAGGACGCCCGGCGCGGCGAGGAATTCCTCGCCGCACTCCGCGACTTCTGCGAGACCAAGGTGGACGGCGCCCTCATCGAACGCGAGGCCCGCATCCCCGACGACGTCGTGGCCGGCCTCAAGGAGCTCGGCGCCTTCGGCATGAAGATCGACACCAAGTACGGCGGCCTCGGCCTCACCCAGGTGTACTACAACAAGGCGCTGGCCCTCGCGGGCTCCGCGAGCCCCGCGATCGGCGTGCTGCTCTCCGCCCATCAGTCGATCGGCGTACCCCAGCCGCTGAAGCTCTTCGGCACCCAGGAACAGAAGGAGAAGTTCCTGCCCCGGTGCGCCCGCACCGACATCAGCGCCTTCCTCCTCACCGAACCGGACGTCGGCTCCGACCCGGCACGCCTCGCCACGACAGCCGTACCCGACGGGGACGACTACGTCCTCGACGGAGTGAAACTCTGGACCACCAACGGCGTGGTCGCCGACCTCCTCGTCGTCATGGCCCGCGTCCCGAAGTCCGAGGGTCACAAGGGCGGCATCACCGCCTTCGTCGTCGAGACCGACTCACCCGGCATCACCGTCGAGAACCGCAACGCCTTCATGGGCCTGCGCGGCATCGAGAACGGCGTCACCCGCTTCCACCAGGTCCGGGTCCCGGCCGCGAACCTCATCGGCAAGGAGGGCCAGGGCCTGAAGATCGCCCTCACCACCCTCAACACCGGCCGCCTCTCGCTCCCCGCCTCCTGCGTCGCCGCAGGCAAGTGGTGTCTGAAGATCGCCCGCGAATGGTCCGCGGCCCGCGAACAGTGGGGCAAGCCCATCGCTCACCACGAAGCCGTCGGCTCCAAGATCTCCTTCATCGCGGCGACCACCTTCGCCCTGGAGGCCGTCCTCGACCTGTCCTCCCAGATGGCCGACGAGAACCGCAACGACATCCGCATCGAAGGCGCCCTCGCCAAGCTCTACGCCTCCGAGATGGCCTGGCTCATCGCCGACGAACTCGTCCAGATCCGCGGCGGCCGCGGCTTCGAGACCGCCGACTCCCTGAGGGCCCGCGGCGAGAAGGCCGTCCCCGCCGAACAGGTCCTGCGCGACCTGCGCATCAACCGCATCTTCGAGGGCTCCACCGAGATCATGCACCTGCTGATCGCACGCGAGGCCGTCGACGCCCACCTCTCCGTCGCAGGCGACCTCATCGCCCCGGACAAATCCCTCGCCGACAAGGCGAAAGCGGGCGCGAACGCAGGCGTCTTCTACGCCAAATGGCTCCCCAAACTCGTCGCCGGACCCGGCCAACTCCCGAACTCCTACAGCGAGTTCAAACGCGAGGTCGACCTCTCGACGCACCTGCGCTACGTCGAACGCACGGCCCGCAAACTCGCCCGCTCCACCTTCTACGCCATGTCCCGCTGGCAGGGCCGCATGGAGGCCAAGCAGGGCTTCCTCGGCCGTATCGTCGACATCGGCGCCGAACTCTTCGCGATGAGCGCGGCCTGCGTACGCGCCGAACTCCTCTACACCACCGAAGCCCACGGCCGCGAGGCCTACCAGCTCGCCGACGCCTTCTGCCACCAGTCCCGCCTGCGCGTCGAGGAACTCTTCGGCCGCCTCTGGAACAACACCGACGACCAGGACCGCAAGGTCGTCAAGGGCGTGCTCTCCGGCACCTACACCTGGCTGGAGGACGGCATCGTCGACCCCTCCGGCGAAGGCGTCTGGATCGCGGACGCGACCCCCGGCCCCTCCGAGAAGGAGAACGTCCACCGGCCCATCCGCTGACCACGCACGACAGCGCGCCCCCCGAGAGGGGGACGCGCTGTCCTCCTGCACCGCCGTTGAGGCCACAATGGAGGGATGAGCGACAGTCCAGCCCCTCTCGCCGACCCGCACCTCGTCTACGACCCGGTCGCGGGCGACGGCCCCAAGGACGTGGTGATCCTCGGCTCCACCGGTTCGATCGGCACCCAGGCCATCGACCTCGTGCTGCGCAACCCCGACCGCTTCCGGGTGACCGGCCTCTCCGCCAACGGCGGGCGCGTGGCACTCCTCGCCGAGCAGGCACACCGGCTCAGGGCACGGACCGTCGCCGTCGCCCGCGAGGACGTCGTACCCCAGCTCCGCGAGGCGCTCAGCGGCCACTACGGCACCGGCGAGCCGCTCCCCGACATCCTCGCCGGCCCCGACGCGGCCACCCAGCTCGCCGCCTCCGACGCGCACACCGTGCTCAACGGCATCACCGGCTCCATCGGACTCGCCCCCACCCTCGCCGCCCTGGAGGCGGGCCGCACCCTCGCGCTCGCCAACAAGGAGTCGCTCATCGTGGGCGGCCCGCTGGTCAAGGCCCTCGCCAAGCCCGGGCAGATCATCCCCGTCGACTCCGAGCACGCGGCCCTCTTCCAGGCCCTGGCCGCCGGGACACGAGCCGACGTCCGCAAGCTGGTCGTCACCGCGTCCGGCGGCCCCCTTCCGCGGCCGCACCAAGGCCGACCTCGCCCAGGTGACCGTCGAGGACGCCCTCGCCCACCCCACCTGGGCCATGGGGCCCGTCATCACGATCAACTCCGCGACCCTCGTCAACAAGGGTCTCGAAGTCATCGAGGCACACCTCCTCTACGACATTCCCTTCGACCGCATTGAGGTGGTCGTGCATCCCCAGTCGTATGTCCACTCGATGGTTGAGTTCACGGACGGATCCACGATCGCCCAGGCGACGCCCCCCGACATGCGCGGGCCGATCGCCATCGGTCTCGGCTGGCCCGAACGCGTCCCCGACGCGGCGCCCGCCTTCGACTGGAGCAAGGCGTCGAGCTGGGATTTCTTCCCGCTCGACAACGAAGCGTTCCCCTCGGTGAACCTCGCGCGACACGTGGGACAGCTCGCGGGCACGGCCCCGGCGGTGTTCAATGCCGCCAACGAGGAGTGCGTCGAGGCCTTCCGGGCCGGCGCACTGCCGTTCAACGGGATCATGGAGACCGTGACCCGGGTGGTGGACGAGCACGGCACCCCGCACGGGGGAACCTCGCTCACCGTCGCGGACGTCCTCGAAGCGGAGACCTGGGCGCGGACCCGGGCCCGGGAACTGACGGCACAGACGGCGGAGGCCCGTGCATGACGACCCTGATGTTCATCCTCGGCATAGGGCTCTTCGCCCTGGGCCTCCTGGTGTCGATCGCGTGGCACGAGCTGGGGCACCTGACCTTCGCCAAGCTCTTCGGCATCCGCGTGCCGCAGTACATGGTCGGCTTCGGCCCGACCGTCTTCTCCCGCAAGAAGGGCGACACGGAGTACGGCATCAAGGCTGTCCCGTTCGGCGGCTACATCCGCATGATCGGCATGTTCCCGCCCGGCGACGACGGCCGTATCAGCGCACGCTCCACCTCCCCCTGGCGCGGCATGATCGAGGACGCCCGCTCGGCCGCCTTCGAGGAACTCCAGCCCGGCGACGAGAAACGCCTCTTCTACACCCGTAAGCCCTGGAAACGCGTCATCGTGATGTTCGCGGGCCCCTTCGCGAACCTGATCCTCGCCGTCGCCCTGTTCCTCACCGTCCTCATGGGCTTCGGGATCTCCCAGCAGACCAACACGGTCAGCTCGGTCTCCAAGTGCGTGATCGCCCAGAGCCAGAACCGCGAGAACTGCAAGGCCTCCGACCCGGCCTCCCCGGCCGCGGCCGCCGGCCTCAAGGCCGGCGACAAGATCATCTCGTTCGACGGCGTGCAGACCGACGACTGGAACAAGCTCTCCGACCTCATCCGCGCCAACCCCGACAAGACGGTCCCGATCGTCGTCGAGCGCGACGGCAAGGACGTCACGCTCACCGCGAAGATCGCCAGCAACCAGGTCGCCAAGAAGGACTCCAGCGGCCAGTACGTCCAGGGCGAGTACGTCACCGCAGGCTTCCTCGGCTTCAGCGCCGCCACCGGCATCGTCAAGCAGGACTTCGGCGACTCCGTCGTCTGGATGGGCGACCGCGTCGGCGAGGCCGTCGACTCCCTCGCCGCCCTCCCCGGCAAGATCCCGGCCCTGTGGAACGCGGCCTTCGGCGACGCCCCGCGCGAGCCGGACTCCCCGATGGGCGTGGTCGGCGCGGCCCGCGTCGGCGGCGAGATCTTCACCCTCGACATCCCGCCGACCCAGCAGCTGGCGATGGCGTTGATGCTGGTGGCGGGCTTCAACCTCTCCCTGTTCCTCTTCAACATGCTCCCGCTGCTCCCCCTGGACGGCGGCCACATCGCCGGCGCCCTGTGGGAGTCCCTGCGCCGCAACCTGGCCAAGGTCCTCAAGCGCCCGGACCCGGGCCCGTTCGACGTGGCGAAGCTGATGCCGGTGGCTTATGTGGTGGCGGGGATCTTCATTTGCTTCACGGTCCTCGTTTTGATTGCGGACGTCGTTAACCCAGTCCGCATCTCGTAGCCATACGGCGTTCGAGGCGGCCCGGTGTGTTCCATGCCGGGCCGCCTTCCATTGAGTGGGTTCGGCGGGCGGGATGTGCTCGTGCCCCGGTCGGTGCCGTAATCTCGAAGCCTGGAGCCCGCCGCTGACGGGACCGGGACCTTGATCCACGACTTGGGGTTGCACAGCAGATGACTGCGATTTCTCTCGGCATGCCGTCCGTTCCGACCAAGCTCGCCGAGCGCCGGAAGAGCCGGCAGATCCAGGTCGGCACGGTCGCGGTGGGCGGTGACGCCCCGGTCTCGGTCCAGTCGATGACGACGACGCGTACGTCCGACATCGGCGCGACGCTCCAGCAGATCGCCGAGCTCACCGCCTCCGGGTGCCAGATCGTGCGCGTGGCCTGTCCCACCCAGGACGACGCGGACGCCCTCGCGACGATCGCCCGCAAGTCGCAGCTGCCGGTGATCGCGGACATCCACTTCCAGCCCAAGTACGTCTTCGCCGCCATCGAGGCGGGCTGCGCGGCGGTCCGGGTGAACCCCGGCAACATCAAGCAGTTCGACGACAAGGTCAAGGAGATCGCGAAGGCCGCGCGCGACCACGGCACCCCGATCCGCATCGGCGTGAACGCGGGCTCCCTCGACCGCCGTCTGCTCCAGAAGTACGGCAAGGCGACGCCCGAGGCGCTCGTCGAGTCCGCCCTGTGGGAGGCGTCCCTCTTCGAGGAGCATGACTTCCGGGACATCAAGATCTCGGTGAAGCACAACGACCCGGTCGTCATGATCGAGGCGTACAAGCAGCTGGCCGCGCAGTGCGACTACCCGCTCCACCTCGGCGTCACGGAGGCGGGCCCGGCGTTCCAGGGCACGATCAAGAGTGCGGTGGCCTTCGGGGCGCTTCTCTCCCAGGGCATCGGTGACACCATCCGTGTCTCCCTCTCCGCGCCTCCCGTGGAGGAGGTCAAGGTCGGCAACCAGATCCTGGAGTCCCTGAACCTCAAGCAGCGCGGCCTGGAGATCGTCTCCTGCCCCTCGTGCGGCCGCGCCCAGGTGGACGTCTACAAGCTGGCCGAGGAGGTCACGGCGGGCCTGACCGGCATGGAGGTCCCGCTGCGCGTCGCCGTCATGGGCTGCGTGGTGAACGGCCCGGGCGAGGCCCGCGAGGCCGACCTCGGCGTCGCCTCCGGCAACGGCAAGGGGCAGATCTTCGTCAAGGGCGAGGTCATCAAGACCGTCCCCGAGTCCAAGATCGTGGAGACCCTGATCGAAGAGGCGATGAAGCTGGCCGAGCAGATGGAGGCGCAGGGCATCGCCTCGGGCGAGCCGTCGGTGTCGGTCGCGGGCTGACACCGGTCGACCGGTTCAGCCCGTCCGGGGGCGCGCGGCCCCCGGGAACCGTCACCGAACCACCGGGCGCCTCACGGCAAACGGCACCGAAACGCGGGTCGGCACCGCTCGGGTTCCACAGGTACAGTGCGGAGATCAGCAGACCCCAGTGTGAGGCCCCGCCCGTGTTGACCCAGACGACCTCCCGGGTCCTCGAACCGAGCGACCTGGACGCCGCGCTCGCCATCCTCGACAGTGATCCGGTCGCGAACGCCTTCGTGACGTCGAGGGTGCAGGTCGCCGGCCTCGACCCGTGGCGGCTCGGCGGCGAGATGTGGGGCTGGTACGAGGACGGCATGCTCACGTCCCTCTGCTACGCCGGCGCCAACCTGGTCCCGATCTGCGCGACCCCGCGAGCCGTCCGTGCCTTCGCCGACCGGGCGAGGAGGGCGGGCCGCCGTTGCTCCTCCATCGTCGGCCCGGCCGAACCCACCGCTCTGCTCTGGCGCCTGCTGGAGCCCAGTTGGGGTCCGGCCCGGGACGTCCGCGGCCACCAGCCGCTCATGGTCACCGACCGCACGCCGGCCGACATCGCCCCGGATCCGTACGTCCGCCGCGTCCGCAAGGACGAGATGGAGACGATCATGCCGGCCTGTGTGGCGATGTTCACGGAAGAGGTCGGTGTCTCCCCGCTGGCCGGCGACGGTGGTCTCCTCTATCAGGCCCGCGTCGCCGAACTGGTCGGTTCCGGCCGCTCCTTCGCCCGTCTCGACGAGCACGGCAAGGTCGTCTTCAAGGCGGAGATCGGCGCCGCGACGGACCGGGCCTGTCAGATCCAGGGGGTCTGGGTGGCCCCGGAGTACCGGGGCAGGGGAGTGGCCGCCCCCGGGATGGCCGCGGTCCTGCGCTACGCCCTCGCGGACGTGGCCCCGGTGGTCAGCCTCTACGTCAACGACTTCAACACGGCGGCCAGAAGGACGTACACGAGGGTGGGCTTCCAGGAGGTGGGCGCGTTCATGAGCGTCCTCTTCTGAACCCGCCTGCCTGTACGCTCCCCGCATGGACCTCGTCATCGGCCCCCTAGACCTGTCGGCCCACGTAGACGAGGCGCTAGCCGTCCAAGCCGTCGCCTTCGGGCTCGGTGCCGACGAGGTGGCGGTCCGCCGTCAGATCGTCCTGCGGCACATGACCTACCCCGGCGCGAGAGCCCTCGGCGCGACCGTCGGCGGCACCCTCGTGGGCTTCGTGTACGGCATGCCCAACGACCGCACCCACTGGTGGTCCACCGTCGTGGAGCCCTACCTGCGCGCGCGGCACAACGACCTCTGGCTCGACGACTCCTTCGTGATCACCGAGCTCCATGTGCACCCGCAGCACCAGAACCGCGGCATCGGCCGCACCCTGATCACCAGCATCACCGACAGCGCCGCCGAGCCCCGTTCGATCCTCTCCGCGATCGACACCGACAGTCCGGCCCGCGGTCTGTACCACTCGCTCGGCTACCAGGACCTCGCCCGCCAGGTTCTCTTCCCGAGTGCCCCGAAGCCGTACGCGGTCATGGGTGCCCCGCTGCCGCTGCGCCGCCGTTAACGGATTTCCACCGGCAGACGCCCCCCGGCTAACCTCCTTGGGGGCGCCCGACACATTCCCGCCTGCCGCGCGGCGTCTGGCACGTCTCGCCGCGTTGCCGAACCGCCCAAGTGGCTCCGCCACGAGGGCGCTCCGGCGCCTTGCGATCGCACGCACCAGACGCCGCGCGGCCCGCCCGCCGGGCGGACGACGAGAATGTGTCGGACACCCCCAAGCCATCACCCTTTCCGGCAGGAGTACGAGAACCATGGCGAACGCACCGGTCCAGCGCATGTCCCAGTTGATGGCGAAGACGCTGCGCGACGACCCGGCGGACGCCGAGGTCCTCAGCCACAAGCTGCTGGTGCGCGCCGGGTACGTCCGCCGTACCGCCGCGGGCATCTGGAGCTGGCTGCCGCTCGGCAAGAAGGTGCTGGCCAACGTCGAGCGGATCGTCCGTGAGGAGATGGACGCGATCGGCGCCCAGGAGGTGCTGCTCCCCGCCCTGCTGCCGCGGGAGCCGTACGAGGCCACGGGCCGCTGGGAGGAGTACGGCGCCGAGCTGTTCCGGCTCCAGGACCGCAAGGGCGGCGACTACCTCCTCGGCCCGACCCACGAGGAGATCTTCACCCTGCTGGTGAAGGACCAGGCGTCCTCCTACAAGGACCTGCCGGTCATCCTCTACCAGATCCAGCACAAGTACCGTGACGAGGCCCGCCCGCGGGCCGGCATCCTGCGCGGCCGCGAGTTCCTGATGAAGGACTCCTACTCCTTCGACACCGAGGACGAGGGCCTGGCCCGGTCCTACGCGCTGCACCGGCAGGCCTACCAGAAGGTCTTCGAGCGGCTGGGCCTCGACTACCGCATCTGTGCCGCCACCGCCGGCGCGATGGGCGGCTCCAAGTCGGAGGAGTTCCTCGCCCCCGCCGAGGCCGGCGAGGACACCTTCGCCGACTGCCCGAACTGTGACTTCGCGGCCAACACCGAGGCGATCACGTACGAGTTGAAGCCGGTGGACGCGGACGGTGTCGCCGCTCTCGAGGAAATCCCCACCCCCGACACCCCGACCATCGAGACCCTCGCCGCCCACCTCGGCGTCGAGGCCTCCGCCACCCTGAAGAACCTCCTCGTGAAGGTGGACGGCGAGATCGTGGCCGTCGGTGTGCCCGGCGACCGCGAGGTCGACCTGGGCAAGGTCGAGGCGCACTTCGCGCCCGCCGCCGTGGAGCTGGTGACGGCGGAGGACTTCGTGGGCCGCCCCGACCTCGTCCGCGGCTACGTCGGTCCGCAGGGCCGTCAGGAGAAGCTGAAGTACATCGCCGACCCGCGGGTGGCCCCCGGCACCGCGTGGATCACCGGCGCCAACAAGGAGCACACGCACGCGAAGAACGTCGTCGCGGGCCGGGACTTCGAGGTCGACGAGTACGTCGACGTCGTGGTCGTCCAGGAGGGCGACCCGTGCCCGAAGTGCGGCACCGGCCTCAAGCTGGACCGTGCCATCGAGATCGGCCACATCTTCCAGCTGGGCCGCAAGTACGCCGACGCCCTCAAGCTCGACGTCCTCGGCCAGCACGGCAAGCCGGTCCGCGTGACCATGGGCTCCTACGGCATCGGCGTGTCCCGCGCGGTCGCCGCTCTCGCCGAGCAGTCCGCCGACGACAAGGGCCTGTGCTGGCCCGCCGAGGTCGCCCCGGCCGACGTGCACGTCGTCGCCGCCGGCAAGGCCCTGCAGATCGAACTGGCCCTCGACGTCTCCGAGAAGCTGCGCGAGGCGGGGCTCAGGGTCCTCGTCGACGACCGCGCCGGCGTCTCCCCGGGGGTGAAGTTCACGGACTCCGAGCTGATCGGCGTACCGAAGATCCTGGTCGCGGGCCGTCGTTCCGCCGAGGGCGTCCTGGAGCTCAAGGACCGTCGTACCGGTGAGCGCGAGGAGCTGACGGTGGACGAGGCGATCGCCCGTCTGACCGCCTAGGGAAAACCGTCGCGGGGTGAGGCGGCGTACCCGAACGCCGCCTCACAGCCACCCGGCGAACTCCAGCAGCAGCTCGGCGTCCCGGGGCCGTCCCACCCGTAGCGCCCGGACGCCGGACTCCACGGCCCGGAACAGCGTCCATCCCCGCAGCCGCTCCTGGTCCACCTCCAACGACTCCGCGAGCCGCTTCACCCGCCGCCGCGTGGTCGCCGCCCCGGACGGCGTGGCGATCAGGTCCTCGACCCGGTCCCGCACCAGCCGGGCAAGGTCGAACGCACACTCCCCGACGACCGGGTCGGGCCCGACGGCGAGCCAGGGGGCGCGCGTCCCGGACAGCACCTTGCTCTGCCGGAACGTGCCGTGCAGCAGCCGCTCCTCCGGGGGCGCGGCCAGCAACGACTCCCGTGCGTCGAGAGCCGCGCTCACCAGTGCGGCCACCTCGGCGGGAGCACCTCGCATCGCCTCGGCCTGCCGTCCGGTCCGTTCGGCCACCGTCTCGAAGACATGGGCGTTGTCGTCGTCGGGAGGCTCCACCCACAGCCGCCGCAGGGTCCCGGCCGCCTCCAGCAACGCCTTCGCCTCGGGCAGCGACCGCACGGAGACATCGGGATGCAGCCGTTCGAGCATCAGCACACCTTCGGTGACGAACGGCTCCAGCAGCTGTACGGCCCCTCGCCCGTCCCAGTGCGCGAGAGCCGCCCGCTCGCTCTCCGGCCGGGACCGGGGCGGCACCAGCTTGAGCACGGCGGGCGTCCCGTCGGACCGCCGCACGAGCACGACGAGGCTGCTGCGTCCGCCGGGCACCTGGACCCGCTCCACGGTCAACTCGCGCAGCGCGACGGCCTGTCCGGCGGTGTCGGGCAGCTTGTCCACCCAGTCGTCGGCGTCCGGCACGCTCTCGCCGAGCGCCCGCACCAGCCGCTGTGGTGGTTCGAAAGCCATGCGCGAGTAGTTCCCTTCCAGTACCGCGTTACGTCGTGGGGGCCGCCTGGGAAAGCGAGGCCGAGGACGAGGGCGACGCCGTGGTCGCCCGCTCGGCGAGCCCAGGGAAGGCTACGCTCTCGCCGCGCCAGCGCACCGCCCGCACCGCGGCCTCCCGCAGCGCCTCGGCGGCCGTGCTCCGCCGCTCGCCCCCGGTTGCCCGCACCACGTCGGACCACACCCCGGCCACCCGGTCCTCCAGGTCGGCGGCGAGTCGTACCGCCGCCGCCGGGTCAGGCACCGGGAAGGGCAGCGCGTACGCCGGCGCAGCGGCCACCGGCTTCCCGTCCAGGTCCCGCACCGCACGCACCAGGGCGTCCCGGCGGGCCCGGTGGGCGTCGTAGGCGGCCTTGGCCTCCGCGCGCCGGACCTCACCGATCCGGCCGCCGACGACGCCGTAGCCGTAGACGGCGGCGTGCTCGGCGGCCAGGGCCTTCTGGAGGGCCTCCAGCTCCTGCTTCTCGCTCATCGGGCACCCTCCGTCAGCAGATAGGCGTGCGCCGCGCCGGCCGCCGCCACCGAGGCCAGCAGCCGGGCCAGCTCGCCGGGCACGTCCACCAGTGCCTGGGCCCGCCGGTCGGCGAGCGCCCGCTCGGCGGCGGCGAGCTGGGCGAGGGCGTCCTTCTCGGTCGCGGGCACGGTGGCCGACGGCGAGGGCGAGGCGCTGCCGGACGCAGTGGGGGAGGCCGTCGTGACCTTCTCCCCGAACGCCTCCACATGCCGCACGGCTTCCGCCCGCAACGGCCCGACCCGCTCCGCGAGCATCGGATGCGCGGCCAGGACCGCGTCGTACCGCTCGACGATCCCCCGACTGTCCCGAGCCGCCCGTACGCGGACCCGTTCGACGAGGGAGGGACTGCCGGCGGTGCCCTCCTGGCTGTCTCCGGTCCCGTCGGAGCAGCCCACGAGAAGGGCGCCCCCGGCGACCGAGGCGAGCAGGGATCTTCTGCGCGGCCCGGAGGGGACGCGCGGCTGAGGGGGGTACGGCACGACAGACGTCCTCGGGAAGCTCGTACGAACAAACGGGCGGGAGGTCGAGCCCGCCGGCGATCACGGTACCCGCGCATCCGATGTCACCTGGACGGCAACACCCTCCGCGACCGGATACCCTTTGACCAGACACGCGACCTACCCACAACAGCACACGCGGCCGAGGAGTCACCCGGATGAGCACCACCCAGAGCGAGAGGCTGCGAGAGCTCCTGGAACCGCTCGTCACCTTCCAGGGCCTGGATCTCGAAGAGATCGCAGTGGACTCCGTAGGGCGAAAGCGAGTGCTGCGCGTCGTCGTCGACTCGGACACCGGTGCCGACCTGGACCAGATCGCCGATGTGAGCCGCGCGCTCTCGGCGAAGCTCGACGAGAGCGACGCGATGGGCGCGGGGGAGTACACCCTCGAGGTCGGTACCCCGGGCGCGGAGCGGCCGCTCAAGGAGCACCGGCACTATGTGCGGGCCGTGGACCGGCTGGTGAAGTTCCAGCTGGCCGAGGGCGGAGAGCTGGTCGCGCGGATCCTGAAGGTCGACGACGACGGCCTCGACCTCGAGGTGCCCGGTGTGAAGGGCCGCAAGGCCACCGCCCGCAGACTCGCCTTCTCCGAGGTCGACAAGGCGCGCGTGCAGGTCGAGTTCAGCCGCAAGGACAAGAACGAAGAGGAGGCGTAGCCGTGGACATCGACATGAGTGCCCTGCGGGGCTTGGTGCGGGAGAAGGAGATCTCCTTCGACCTGTTGGTCGAGGCGATCGAGTCGGCCCTCCTCATCGCCTACCACCGCACCGAGGGAAGCCACCGCCACGCGCGCGTGAAACTCGACCGGGACTCCGGACACGTGGTCGTGTGGGCGAAGGAGGACCCCGAGGACCTCGAAGAGGGCCAGGAGCCCCGGGAGTTCGACGACACCCCGTCCGACTTCGGCCGTATCGCCGCCACCACCGCCAAGCAGGTCATCCTGCAGCGGCTGCGCGACGCCGAGGACGACGCGACGCTCGGCGAGTACGCGGGGCGCGAGGGCGACATCGTCATGGGCGTGGTCCAGCAGGGCCGCGACCCGAAGAACGTGCTCGTGGACATCGGCAAGCTGGAGGCCATCCTGCCGGTGCAGGAGCAGGTGCCCGGTGAGACCTACCCGCACGGCATGCGCCTTCGGTCGTACGTCGTACGGGTGGCGAGGGGCGTC
Organism: Streptomyces sp. SLBN-8D4; assembly: GCF_049739545.1. Classification (NCBI taxonomy): domain Bacteria; kingdom Bacillati; phylum Actinomycetota; class Actinomycetes; order Kitasatosporales; family Streptomycetaceae; genus Streptomyces; species Streptomyces sp. SLBN-8D4. The sequence goes on along the minus strand of NZ_JBMGQC010000001.1, from coordinate 2,864,055 downwards.
CGCGGTCCGTCCGTCACCCTGTCCCGCACGCACCCCAATCTGGTGAAGAAGCTCTTCGCCCTGGAGGTGCCGGAGATCGCCGACGGGTCCGTCGAGATCGCCGCGATCGCCCGCGAGGCCGGTCACCGCACCAAGATCGCCGTACGGTCCACCCGTTCGGGCCTGAACGCCAAGGGCGCCTGCATCGGCCCCATGGGCGGCCGTGTGCGCAACGTCATGGGTGAGCTGAACGGTGAGAAGATCGACATCGTCGACTGGTCGGACGATCCGGCCGAGATGGTGGCGAACGCCCTCTCGCCGGCCCGCGTCTCGAAGGTCGAGGTCGTGGACATGGCCGCCCGTTCCGCGCGGGTGACCGTCCCCGACTACCAGCTTTCCCTGGCCATCGGTAAGGAGGGCCAGAACGCCCGCCTGGCGGCCCGGCTCACCGGCTGGCGGATCGACATCCGGCCGGACACCGAGCAGGCCGCCGAATAGCGCCGGCGAACGGCGCCGGGGAATAGATCCAAGCCGTCGGGGGCTTAGATCACGACAACAACCGTTCGATCGCTGCCCCCAAGGGGTGAGGTCGGTACGGGGAGGTAGACTTAAGAGTGTCTGGCCGGACGCACGCCCGCGCATGCCCTGAACGAACCTGTGTGGGTTGCAGGCAGCGAGCGGCCAAGACCGATCTGCTGCGCATCGTGGCGATCAAGGACGCATGCGTCCCTGATCCTCGCGGTACGCTGCCCGGCCGGGGTGCGTACATCCACCCCGCCCTGGTCTGTCTCGACCAGGCGGTACGCCGCCGGGTGTTCACGCGGGCGTTGCGCGCCCCGGGAGCACTCGACATAAAGGCGTTGCGCCAGTACGTCGAGCAGACAGACAGTTGCTGAGCAGGCAACACCGTAAGAAGCGTCGCGCGGAACCCCCGTGCGGCCCAGGTACCCCGCGAGTTGGAAGTAGGTCGAGATTGCGATGAGCACTCGATGAGCACGCGATGAGTACGCCCATGAAGTAGCGACGGTCCGGCCGCAACCCGGACCTAAAAGGAGCGAAGTGGCTAAGGTCCGGGTATACGAACTCGCCAAGGAGTTCGGGGTGGAGAGCAAGGTCGTCATGGCCAAGCTCCAAGAACTCGGTGAATTTGTTCGTTCGGCTTCCTCGACGATCGAGGCGCCCGTCGTACGCAAGCTGACAGACGCCCTCCAGCAGGGCAACGGAGGCGGCAAGCCCGCCCCCGCACGCAAGGCTGCCCCGGCTCGTCCGGCAGCCCCCTCTCCCGCGCAGGCCGCCCGTCCGGCCGCCCCGCGCCCGCCGGCCCCGAAGCCGGCCGCCGCCGAGCAGCCCGCGGCTCCCGCCGCGCCGGCCGCTTCCGGCCCCCGTCCCACTCCGGGCCCGAAGCCCGCGCCGCGGCCCGCCCCGGCGTCCCCGGCTCCGACCACGCCCGAGTTCACGGCACCGCCGTCGGCTCCCGCCGCGCCGGCTGCCTCCCAGGGCCAGACGGCGTCCCAGGGCCAGGGTTCCACCGCGCGTCCGGGTGCTCCTCGTCCGGCCGGCCAGCAGGCTCCGCGTCCGGGCGCCCCGCGTCCGGCCGGCGGTCCCGGCCAGGGCGGTCAGGGTCGCGGTGACCGCGGCGACCGTCCCGGCGCTCCGCGTCCGGGTGGCCAGGGCGCACGTCCCGGTGCTCGTCCGGCCGGTCCCCGTCCGGGCAACAACCCCTTCACCTCCGGTGGCTCCACCGGCATGGCGCGCCCGCAGGCGCCCCGTCCGGGCGGCGCCCCGCGTCCCGGCGGCCAGGGCGGCCCCGGTGCTCCCGGCGGCGCTCCGCGTCCGCAGGGTCAGGGCCAGGGCGGTCCCCGTCCCCAGGGCGCGGCGGGCGGTCCCCGTCCGCAGTCTCCGGGCGGCGCGCGTCCCAGCCCGGGCGGCATGCCCCGTCCGCAGGGCGGCGGTCCGCGTCCCGGCGGTGGTCCCGGCGGTGCGCGTCCCAACCCCGGCATGATGCCGCAGCGTCCTGCTGCCGGCCCGCGTCCCGGCGGCGGTGGCCCTGGTGGCCGCGGTCCCGGTGGCGGCGGTCGCCCCGGTGGCGGTGGCGGCGGTCGTCCGGGCGGCGGCGGCTTCGCCGGTCGTCCGGCCGGTCCCGGCGGTGGCGGCGGCGGTTTCGCCGGTCGTCCCGGTGGTCCCGGTGGCGGTGGCGGCGGTTTCGCCGGTCGTCCGGGTGGTCCCGGCGGTGGCGGCGGCGGTCGCCCCGGCTTCGGCGGTCGTCCCGGTGGTCCGGGCGGTCGTGGTGGCACGCAGGGCGCCTTCGGTCGTCCCGGCGGTCCCGCGCGTCGCGGTCGCAAGTCGAAGCGGCAGAGGCGCCAGGAGTACGAGGCCATGCAGGCCCCGTCGGTCGGCGGCGTGATGCTGCCTCGCGGCAACGGACAGTCCGTCCGACTGTCGCGCGGTGCCTCCCTCACCGACTTCGCGGAGAAGATCGGCGCCAACCCGGCGTCGCTCGTCGGCGTGATGATGAACCTCGGCGAGATGGTCACTGCCACGCAGTCCGTCTCCGACGAGACGCTGAGGCTCCTTGCGGACGAGATGAACTTCGTCCTCGAGATCGTCAGCCCCGAGGAGGAGGACCGCGAGCTGCTCGAGTCCTTCGACATCGAGTTCGGCGAGGACGAGGGTGGCGAGGAGTTCCTCGTCGCGCGTCCGCCGGTCGTGACCGTCATGGGTCACGTCGACCACGGCAAGACCCGCCTCCTCGACACCATCCGCAAGACGAACGTCGTCGCGGGCGAGGCCGGCGGTATCACGCAGCACATCGGTGCGTACCAGGTCACGACCCAGGTCAACGACGAAGAGCGCAAGATCACCTTCATCGACACCCCGGGTCACGAGGCGTTCACCGCCATGCGTGCCCGTGGTGCCAAGTCGACCGACATCGCGATCCTCGTGGTGGCGGCCAACGACGGTGTGATGCCCCAGACGATCGAGGCGCTGAACCACGCCAAGGCGGCCGACGTGCCGATCGTGGTCGCGGTCAACAAGATCGACGTCGAGGGTGCCGACCCGACCAAGGTGCGCGGTCAGCTCACCGAGTTCGGTCTGGTGGCCGAGGAGTACGGCGGCGACACCATGTTCGTCGACATCTCCGCCAAGCAGGGCCTCAACATCGAGGCCCTTCTGGAGGCCGTGGTCCTCACCGCGGACGCCTCGCTCGACCTGCGGGCCAACCCGGAGCAGGACGCGCAGGGTATTGCGATCGAGTCCCGTCTCGACCGCGGCCGCGGTGCCGTCGCGACCGTCCTGGTCCAGCGAGGCACCCTGCGGGTCGGCGACACCATGGTGGTCGGCGACGCGTACGGCCGTGTCCGCGCGATGCTCGACGACAAGGGCGACAACCTGGAAGAGGCGGGTCCGTCGACTCCGGTCCTCGTCCTCGGTCTCACCAACGTCCCGGGCGCCGGCGACAACTTCCTCGTCGTCGACGAGGACCGTACGGCCCGCCAGATCGCCGAGAAGCGCGCCGCTCGTGAGCGGAACGCCAACTTCGCCCGCCGGGGTGTCCGGTTCTCCCTGGAGAACCTGGACGAGGCCCTCAAGGCCGGTCTGGTGCAGGAACTCAACCTCATCATCAAGGGCGACGCGTCCGGTTCGGTGGAGGCTCTCGAGTCCTCGCTGCTCCAGCTCGACGTCGGCGAAGAGGTCGACATCCGCATCCTGCACCGCGGTGTCGGTGCGGTCACGGAGTCGGACGTCGACCTGGCGATGGGCTCGGACGCCATCGTGATCGGCTTCAACGTGCGCGCCGCAGGGCGTGCCGCGCAGATGGCCGAGCGCGAAGGTGTGGACGTCCGGTACTACTCGGTCATCTACCAGGCGATCGAGGAGATCGAGGCGGCCCTCAAGGGCATGCTCAAGCCGGAGTACGAAGAGGTCGAGCTCGGTACGGCGGAGATCCGCGAGGTCTTCAAGTCGTCCAAGCTGGGCAACATCGCCGGTGTCCTGGTCCGCTCCGGCGAGGTCAAGCGCAACACCAAGGCGCGCCTCATCCGCGACGGCAAGGTCGTCGCGGAGAGCCTCACCATCTCCGGTCTGCGTCGCTTCAAGGACGACGTCACCGAGATCCGCGAAGGCTTCGAGGGTGGTATCAACCTCGGAAACTTCAACGACATCAAGGTCGACGACGTCATCGCGACGTACGAGATGCGCGAGAAGCCGCGCGGCTGACCGTCTCAGCACGCGATCGGGGCCGGTCGGCGGACGTAATATCCGTCGATCGGCCCCGGCCGTTGCGTGTACGGTTCCCGTATCGGCGTCGAAGCGTGGCGCCCGTACCCCGAACCGGCGGGACATCCGGACACACATGTATGTGGGGACTCTGTCCTTCGACCTCCTCCTCGGTGACGTGCACTCGCTGAAGGAGAAACGCTCTCTCGTCCGTCCGATCGTGGCCGAGCTCCAGCGCAAGTACGCGGTGAGCGCGGCGGAGACGGGCAACCAGAACCTCCATCGCAGGGCCGAGATCGGGCTGGCGGTGGTCTCCGGGGACACGGGACACCTCACCGACGTACTGGACCGCTGCGAGCGGCTGGTCGCCGGGCGGCCCGAGGTGGAGCTGCTCTCGGTTCGACGCAGGCTCCACAGCGACGAAGACTGAAGCAACAAGTAAGTACTTAAGGAGACGGACCAGTGGCCGACAACGCGCGCGCCAAGAGGCTGGCGGACCTCATCCGAGAGGTGGTGGCCCAGAAGCTGCTGCGCGGGATCAAGGACCCGCGGCTCGGCTCACACGTCACCATCACGGACACCCGGGTCACGGGTGACCTGCGGGAGGCGACCGTCTTCTACACGGTGTACGGCGGCGACGAGGAGCGGGCGGCCGCGGCCGCCGGACTGGAGAGCGCCAAGGGCGTGCTCCGCTCCGCGGTCGGGGCGGCGGCGGGCGTGAAGTTCACGCCGACGCTGACCTTCGTGGCGGACGCGCTGCCCGACACCGCCAAGACCATCGACGACCTCCTCGACAAGGCCCGCCAGTCCGACGAGAAGGTGCGCGAGGTGTCCGCGGGTGCCGCGTACGCCGGCGACGCCGACCCGTACCGGAAGCCGGGCGACGAGGACGAGACGGACGACGCCGCCGAATGACCCAGAAGAACCGGACGCCCGACGGACTTGTCATCGTCGACAAGCCGTCGGGCTTCACTTCGCACGACGTGGTCGCCAAGATGCGCGGGATCGCCAGGACCCGCCGCGTCGGACACGCCGGCACCCTCGACCCCATGGCGACGGGCGTGCTGGTCCTCGGTGTCGAGAAGGCGACCAAGCTGCTCGGGCACCTCGCGCTGACCGAGAAGGAGTACCTGGGCACCGTCCGGCTCGGCCAGACGACCCTGACCGACGACGCCGAGGGCGAGATCACGAGGTCGGTCGACGCCTCGAAGGTCACCCGCGACGCCGTCGACGCCGGGATCGCCAAGCTGACCGGCGACATCATGCAGGTGCCGTCCAAGGTCAGCGCCATCAAGATCGACGGGGTGCGCTCGTACAAGCGGGCACGGGAGGGCGAGGAGTTCGAGATCCCCGCCCGACCCGTCACCGTCTCGTCCTTCGCGGTCCACGACGTCCGGGACGCGGTCGCCGAGGACGGTACGGCCGTGGTGGACCTGGTCGTGTCGGTGGTCTGCTCGTCCGGCACCTACATCCGGGCGCTCGCACGTGACCTGGGCGCGGGCCTGGGCGTCGGCGGCCATCTGACGGCTCTGCGGCGCACCCGCGTGGGTCCGTACAAGCTCGACTCGGCCAGGACCCTCGACCAGCTCCAGCAGGAGCTGACGGTGATGCCGATCGCCGAGGCCGCGGCAGCCGCCTTCCCCCGCTGGGACGTCGACGACCGCCGGGCCAAGCTCCTCACCAACGGCGTACGGCTCGACATGCCCGACGAGTACGCGGGCGTCGGCACGGTGGCCGTCTTCGGCCCCGAGGGTCACTTCCTGGCACTGGTCGAGGAACAGAAGGGCAAGGCCAAGAGCCTGGCCGTCTTCGGCTGACGCCGGAAACGCGGGGGGCACCGGGGCGGTCCGCCCGTGGAGCGGCGATCACGGGGTTGTGCCGCCGCTCCACGGTCCCCCCTCGGTTCCCCCACCCCTAGGGTGTATCCGCCGTCCCCCTTCCATTCACCCGCGCGGGCAGGCGCTCGGAGTGAACCGGGGGTGTGGAAGGGGGCGCGTTCACCACGCGATCTGTCCCGCTGATCACCGCACGCCTACCGTCGAAAACAGGAACGTGCGTACGGCGGGGAGGTTCGGCCATGACGGCAGGGGGTGACTCCGTCGGTGGAGCCGTGCCACCCGACTCCGGCACGCGGAGCTCGCGGCAGGAGGACGGAACCGCACGGGAGCCGGCCGGACCGACGGGCGGAGTCGACCGGGCGGCCGCCGAGGAGCACGGGCAGCCGCGACCGGGGTGCGACAGGCACCGGTGGGGGCGGTACGACGACCGTTCCCGGCCGGCGCAAGGGCGCCGACGCGAGCCCCGGGACCAGGCCCCCTCCGGGCCCGGGCAGGACACGCACCTCGTGCGGATCCACGACCTGGCAGGACGGCTCCGCGGGACCGGCTTCGTCGGCGATCACCACGGCACCGTCGTCACCAGCCACGAGGCCGTCGACGGTCCGGCCCGGCTTGTTCTGCACGCCGGTGACCGCAGTTGCGTGGTGGCCGCCGATGCCGTGACCCCGCTGCCCGAGCTGGATCTGGCGCTCGTCCGCACCGAGGGACTCGGCGTGGACCCGCTGCCCGTCTCCGTGCGGGACACCGTCGCCACCGGCACCTACGTCCGGCTCTTCGCCGGCTGCTGGCGCGAGGCCAGGGTGCTCGGCCCCGCCGCCGTGACCTACACGGCCACCGACCGATTCCATTTCCTCGAAGACGCCCTGGAGTTGGCGATCGGCACTGCGGGACGGGACGCGCTGCGGCTGGGAGGCGGAGCCGCGGGAGGACCCGTACTCGACGCCGTCACCGGCGCGGTCGTCGCCGTCCTCGGCACCGCCCTGCACAGCGGCCACCGCGACAGCGGTTACGCGGTCCCGCTCGGCTCCGTCCGCACCGGCCCCCTCGCCGACCTGCTCGCGGAGAACGCCGCGACCGTCCCGGCGTACGGCGCCGACCTCAACCTCGCCGGTGTGCTGGAGCTGACGGCCACCTCGGTGGCGCAGGACGGGCCGCCGGGCGCGCCGGCCGGTCGTCCGGGCCCCGGAGACACCCCGGAACCCGTCGAACGGGCCGCGGTCACCGGGGAGTTCACCGCGTTCACCGAGGGACAGGCCCCCGTCCTGGGCCTCGTCGGACCGCCTGGCAGCGGCCGTACGACCCAACTCGTGGCCCTCGCCGCCCGCCGCCACCGAGGCCCCGCCCCGGCACCCACGCTCTGGCTGCGCGGTGCCGACCTGGCGGACACCGACGCCTCGGTGGCCGACGCGGCCCACCGCGCGCTCGGCAGGGCGGCCCGGATCGTGGCGACCTCCGGGGGCACCGTCCCCGCCGACCTGGGCGACCTCACCCCCGAGCGACTGGCCCGGCTGGCCCGCGCCGCCGGCCGCCCTCTGTTCCTCCTCCTCGACGGCCCCGAGGAGATGCCCGCGGTCCTGGCGCACCGCCTCGCCGAGTGGACGCAGGGCACGGCGCAGTGGCTGGCGGAGACGGGGGCACGGCTGGTGGTGGCGTGCCGCGCGGAGTACTGGGAGGGGGCGGGCTTCCCGGAAGAGCTCCTGTACGGCGACTCGCGGGGGCACCTCCCGCCCTGCGTACACCTGGGCGACCTCACCGAGGACGAGGCCCGCCGCGCCCGGGCCCGCTACGCCCTCCCCGAGGGCACGCTCGCCGCCTCCGACGCCCGCCACCCCCTCGCCCTCCGCCTCCTCTCCGAGGTCCGCGCCGCCCTCCCGGACGCGCCCCCCGGCCCCGTGGACCGCGACCAGGTCATCGAGGCCCACCTCGACCTCATGTGCCTGCGCATCGCGGTGCGCCTTGCCACTCCGAGCGGTCTGCGCGGTGCCGCCGTGCGACGGCTCGCCGCGAAGGTCTCCGGCCAGGTCCACGAGGCCGCCCGCCGCAGCCTCGGCCCCGGACAGGGCGAACTGGACCGGGCCTCGTTCGAGGCGGTGTTCCCCTGGGGCCGGGCTCCGAAGCGGCTCGGCGGCACCGGCTGGGCCTCCGCCGTCCTCGCCGAGGGCCTCCTCGTCCCCGCCGGCAGCGGCTACCGCTTCGCCCACGAGGAGCTCGCCGACTGGATCCAGGGCATGCACCTGGACCTGGACGGGGCCTTGCGCGCCCTGGTCCACCGCCGCCCCGGCCGACAGCACCCCCTCCCCGTCCCGCACCACCGCGTGGGCCCCGTCGTGCAGGCCCTGCTCCTCGTCGCCCGCCAGCACGGCACACCTCAACTGGCGTACAGGCTGGAGGAGTTGCTGCACGCCCTCGACGCCGACCCGCACTCCTGGTGGGCGGCCCGGCTGCTCACCGAGACCCTGCTGCGAGTGCCCGACGCGACGCCGTACACCGATGTGCTCCGGCAGCTCGCCGACCGTCTCGTGGCCCGGCGCCACCGGCGGGAACCGGTCCCGGCCGCGTTCGGCCCCGCCTTCTGGACCGCCCTGCGGCTCCCGCCGGGCACCCGCTTCGACCTGCTCCGCCGTCTCGTCCTCGCCGACGCGCCGCCGCACGAACCCGGCCCCCGGTTCCTGGACGCCGTCGCGGAGCTGCTCGCCGCCGACCCCACCGCCGTACAGCCGCATCTCACCCGCTGGTTCGACGACGAGCGGCCGCTGCCCGCGACCCCGCACGCGACCGTGGCGACGGCCGCGCAGGCGCTGCTGCACACGCACCGCACCCGGGCCCTGGACGACCTCACCGAGGAACTCTTCGGATGCGCGCACCGGCGGGCCGACGAACTGCTCGCCGTGCTCGCCGAGGAGGAGCCGTCGGCGGTGTGCCGGGCCGTGGACCGGTGGGCGCACGACGAGCGGCCGGCCCGGCGGGTGGCGGCGGTGGCGTACGGACTGCGCGCCGCCCCGCACGTGCGCACCGACGCCGACCGCGAGCTCCTGCGCTACGCGGCCCTCGCCCTGCTGGCCCGTCCCGAGGACTGCACCCTGCACGCGGGCGCGCTCGCCCTGCTGGTCCACGATCCCCGCACGCGTGACCGTCATCTCCCGCAGGCGCTCGGGCACTTCGCGGCCGGCGACCCGCAGTTCCCGCCCAGCGCGCTGGTGCCCGCGCTCGCCACCGACCCCGAGCCGGTCCTGGACGCCTTCCGGGAGCGGCTGCGGCGACCGGACGCCGGGGCGGCGCTGCGCGCGCTCGCCGACGTCACCACGCCCGCCCTGGCCCGCCGGGTGGCCGTGCTGGTGCGGGAGGCGGTGGAGCGGCGCCCGGAGACCGCCGGGGACCTGGCCGCGTACGTCGACCGGCGCCTCGACCAGGGCCCCGCCGCCCGGGCCGTGCTGCTCCCGCTGGTCACCGGCCTGCTGGACGGCGGTTCCGAAGGCGTGCGGGCCGCGCTCGCGGCCGTACTGGCCGGGCCGGGCGCCCCTGCCTCCCGCCCGCTGCGCCAGGAACTCCTCGCCCTCCTCCTGGACCACGAACGCGAGCCCGCGGTCCTGGTCGCCCTGCTGCCCGCGGCCGCCGCCCGCGCCGACACCGACATCCGCGAGCTCGTCCACCGCATCGGCCTCCTCCTCGTCCGCACCCCGGACGGAGCGACCCGCTTCGACCACGGCCTCGTCGACCTCGGCCGGCATGTCCCCGGGTTCGCCGCGCTGGTGGCCGGCTGGCTCACCGATCGCCCGGACGAGTGGGCGGCGGTGGTCGGCCCCGGCACCCGGCGGATCATCGAGAACCTGGCGGGGGTGCGGATTCCCGCCTGACTCCGCGGAATCCGGCGGGTGCGTGGAGCACCCGTGTCCGCGTGCGTCGGGTCACACCCCCATGCCGATGCGAGCGACGGGCACGCGGCATGGCACCCTTAGACCTGCGTAAGCCTTAAGAGTCAATACGGACACGGGTTCGACGAGGAGCGGTCACAGTGCAGCGCTGGCGTGGCTTGGAGGACATCCCCGAGGACTGGGGGCGCAGCGTCGTCACCATCGGTTCCTACGACGGGGTCCACCGCGGGCACCAGCTGATCATCCGGCATGCCGTGGACCGGGCGCGCGAGCTGGGCGTCCCCTCCGTGGTCGTCACCTTCGACCCGCACCCCAGCGAGGTCGTCCGCCCCGGCAGCCACCCGCCGCTGCTCGCCCCGCACCACCGCCGCGCCGAGCTCATGGCCGAGCTGGGCGTGGACGCGCTGCTGATCCTCCCCTTCACCACGGAGTTCTCGAAGCTCTCCCCCGCCGACTTCGTCGTCAAGGTCCTCGTCGACAAGCTGCACGCCAAGGCGGTCGTCGAGGGCCCCAACTTCCGCTTCGGCCACAAGGCCGCGGGCAATGTCGACTTCCTCGTCGAGCAGGGCAAGACGTACGACTTCGAGGTCGAGGTCGTCGACCTGTACGTGTCGGGCACGGCGGGCGGCGGCGAGCCGTTCTCCTCCACCCTGACCCGGCGCCTGGTCGCCGAGGGCGACGTGGAGGGCGCCGGGGAGATCCTGGGCCGTCCGCACCGGGTGGAGGGCGTCGTGGTCCGCGGTGCCCAGCGCGGCCGTGAACTCGGCTTCCCGACCGCCAACGTCGAGACCCTCCCGCACACCGCCATCCCGGCCGACGGCGTCTACGCCGGCTGGCTGCACACGCAGGGCGAGGCGATGCCGGCCGCGATCTCCGTCGGCACCAACCCGCAGTTCGACGGCACCGAGCGCACCGTGGAGGCGTACGCGATCGACCGCGTCGGGCTCGACCTGTACGGGCTGCACGTGGCGGTGGACTTCCTCGCGTATGTGCGCGGGCAGCAGAAGTTCGCGTCGCTGGACGAACTGCTCAAGGCGATGGCCGTCGACGTGCAGCGGTGTCGTGAGCTGATCGAGGGCGCCGGCGGCTGAAGGGCGTAGGGGCAAAGGAAAGTGGGCCGGCACCTTCAAGGTGCCGGCCCACTTTCCTTCGCTACTGCTGCGGCGGCTGACCCGCGTTCGGGTCGTACGGCGGCTGCGGGAACCCGGGCTGCGGCTGACCGGGCTGGCCCGTCTGCCACGGCTGGCCGGGCTGGGCGCCGGGGAAGCCCTGGAACGGCGGTTGCGCGGCCGGCGGCTGGGCCTGCTGCTGGCCCGGCATCGGAGGAGCCATGGTCGGCGGCTGGTGGCCGCCCTGACCCGTCCACAGGCCCTGCTCCTGCTGGGCCCGTACGAAGTCCTCGGCCACCATCGCGGCGAGGTCGAAGTACGCCTCCCGGACCTTCGGCCGCATCATGTCGAGGTCGACCTCGGCACCGGCCGCCAGGTGCTCGTCGAACGGTACGACGATGACGCCTCGGCAGCGCTGCTCGAAGTGGGTGACGATGTCCTCCACCTTGATCATCTTGCCGGTCTCGCGGACCCCCGAGATCACGGTGATGGACCGCGAGACCAGGGACGCGTATCCGTGCGCCGACAGCCAGTCGAGCGTCGTGCTGGCGCTGCTCGCGCCGTCCACCGACGGCGTCGAGATGATGATCAGCTGGTCGGCGAGGTCCAGGACCCCGCGCATGGCGCTGTAGAGCAGACCCGTGCCCGAGTCCGTGAGGATGATCGGGTACTGGCGGCCCAGCACGTCGATCGCGCGCCGGTAGTCCTCGTCGTTGAACGTCGTGGACACGGCCGGGTCGACGTCGTTGGCGATGATCTCCAGACCCGAGGCCGCCTGGGACGTGAACCGCCGGATGTCCATGTACGAGTTGAGGTACGGGATCGCCTGGACCAGGTCACGGATGGTCGCGCCGGTCTCGCGCCGAACCCGGCGGCCGAGCGTGCCGGCGTCCGGGTTGGCGTCGATGGCGAGGATCTTGTCCTGCCGCTCGGTGGCGAGGGTGGAGCCGAGGGCGGTGGTCGTGGTCGTCTTGCCCACGCCGCCCTTGAGGCTGATCACCGCGATCCGGTAGCAGGACAGCACCGGGGTGCGGATGAGGTCGAGCTTGCGCTGCCTCTCCTGCTCCTCCTTCTTGCCGCCGATCTTGAACTTCGACCCACCGGAGGTGGGACGGCTGCTCTTCGCCTTCTGCTTCTTGCTGTTGACCAGCCGGTCCGAGGTCAGCTCGACCGCGGCGTTGTAGCCGAGCGGCGCGCCTGCGCCGGCGACCTGCTGCCGCTGGTCGTGCTGGACGGCGGCGGGCCAGGCGGCACCGGTACGGGGGTCCACGCCCGGCTGGCCGGGAGCGCCCGCGTAGGGGTTGGGCTGGGCCTGCGGCGGCTGCGGCTGCTGTCCCGGCTGGGCCGGGGGCATGGGCTGACCGGGCTGCGCCGGGGCCTGCTGCTGGGGCTGGCCCGGGGCGGGCGCCTGCGGGTAGCCGTAACCGCCCGGGGCGGGCGGGGGTGCCTGCGGGAAGCCGTAGCCGCTCTGCGGGTTCTGCGGCGCGGGGGGCTGCGGGAACCCGTAACCGGCCTGCGGGTTGGGGGGAGCGGGCGGCTGCGGATAGCCGTAACCGCTCTGCGGTGGCTGCGGCGCCGGAGGCTGGGGGGCCTGGGGTGCCTGCGGGAAGCCGTAGCCGCTCTGCGGGTTCTGTGGCGCGGGCGGCTGCGGGTAACCGTAACCGCCCTGACCCGCCGGGCCGTCGGGCTGCGGCGGGGTGGCCGGCCAGCCGGAGGGCGCGGGCTGCGGTGCCTGGGGCGGGGCGGCGGCGGCCGCCGGCTGGCCGGGCGGAGGCGGGGTGCCCGGCTGCGCGGCGGGCGGCTGCGGCTGTCCGCCCGTCGTCCACTCCGGAGCCGGTGACGGGGCCGTGCCGGAGTCCGCCGAAGCGAACTGCGGCGGGAGCGGCGGGACGGCACCCTGCGGCGCGGGCGGGGGCCGCCAGCCCTCCTGCTGCGCTTCGGGCTGCTCGGGTACGGGCGACCGTGCCGCCTCGGGCTGCTCCGGGGCGGCGCTCGGGGCGGCCGGGGGCTGCTCCGGTACGGCCGGTTGTGCCACCGGGGCGTCCGGGGCGGCGGTCTGCGGCTCCGCGCCGGTCTCGGCGTCACCGGCGGAGGTGTCGGCCGGGGACTCTGGTGCTGCGGGCGCGGCCTCGGCGCCGGGCGGGGTCTGCGGGGTGTCCGCGCCCTCGTCGTCCGAGCCGGATGCGGGTGCTGCCTCGCTCGGGGCAGGGGCAGGGGCAGGGGCGGCCGGTGGGGTGTCTCCCGCCTCTGCGGACACCTGCGGAGCTTCGCCGGAGGTCGGCGGCTCGGGTGCGGTGGGCGCGTCCGCCGACGGGGCGGCGGGGGGCTGCGGGGCGCTCGGCGTCGTAGCGGCGGCCGGGATGTCGGTACGGCCTTCCGCGTCGGCGCCGGTCGAAGGCGCGGCGGCGTCGGTGCTGTTCTGGGCGCCGGGCGGTCCCGGGGGCGCCGGAGCCACGGGGGCGGCGGGAGGCGTGGGAGCGGCCGGAGGAGCGGCGGGCGCAGGCGACGCCATGGGAGGCGCGGGAGCCGCCGAGGCCATGGGCTGCGCGGGCGCCGGGGGAGCGGGCGGCTGCGGGTAGCCGTAGCCGCTCTGCGGGTGCGGAGGAGCCGGTGGCTGCGGATAGCCGTAGCCGCTCTGCGGGTTCGGGGGGACCGGCGGCTGGGGGGCCGCGGGGTTTCCCGCCCACGGCGGCGGAGGCGGCGGAGTCGCGCCGGCCGCACCCGCGGACGGGTCGAACTGCGGGCCGGGAACGGGAGACGACGGTGCGGAACCGGACGTATCGGGGTAACCGGGGTGCGGTGCGGGCGCGGCGGGAGCAGGGGCGGGCGCGGGAGGCACCGCCTCGGCCTCGGGAGCCGCGCTCTGCGTGTACCAGGCAGGAGCGGCGTAGTCGATGGTGAACTCGCCCGTCATCTCGGTGGCGGACTCCGCGTCGGACTGGTCGTCGCTGGGCGTGGTCCAGCCCGCGCGCAGCCCGTCCCGATCGCTCTGCACAATTCCTCCTGGTTGGTCGAGCACCCTCGTGCCGTGTGGGCACTCATGTGCCGGGCTGGGGGCGACCGTTCCTGTGGTCCGATCCGACTGAAGTCCCCTGGACGCGAACATCCCACCCGTGGGTTCCTACGTCGCACCCGCATCAAGCGTAAACGCCACACGCGTCGGCGGGGCAGGCCCGTCCGCTGTGCGCTCGCGCGCGACCGAGCGACGCCTGCCGTGATGTCGTGCTTGTGACGGTTGTCTGTCTCTTGAGCCCGGGCCGCCGTGCCTGCTCGGCCACCGTGCCGCTCGACCGCCGCGCTACTCGGCCTGCTCCAGGTCGAACTCGCCGTCGCGCGCGCCCAGTACGAAGGCCCGCCACTCCGCCTCCGTGTAGCGCAGCACGGTGTCCGGGTCCAGGGAGGACCGCATGGCCACCGCGCCCTCGGGGAGGTAGGCGATCTCGACGCGCTCCTCGTGCTCCTCGGTGCCGGGTGCGCTGTGCCACTCGACGCCGGAGATGTCGAGGCTGTACAGCTCGTCCCGTTCCCTCGCCTTTCGCGCCCTGACGTCCTCGTCCGGCGTCTTTGCGGCGATGTCGTCCGCGTCAGTCATGGTCGGCGGGCCCTTTCTCATGAGCGAACCTCGTGCAGGAGCACCCTACTTGGCCTGGGCCCCCTCACACGGCGCAACGGCTCGGTCACGAACTCGTGTGAGGGGCCCGGACCTTGGCCGCGCCACGGGCCCGCCCGTCAGTCCATGCGGCGGGGCGCCCCGAGGAGACCGGTCTCCGCGTCGGTGGGCTGGGTCATCACGTACTGCCGGTGCTTCTGCGTGCACCACAGGGCGACGTTGTCGGAGAGGGACGGCAGGGAGGCCGCGTCGCCCTGGGGCAACCGCATCGACCTGCCCACGACTTCGGACTCCTGCGGGGAGATCCGCTGGATGCCGACGACGTCCGCGTTGGCCAGCAGCCGGGGCGCGGTGGGGCCGAGATAGGGGAGCAGGGTGAGCACCGACTGCCAGGGCGCCGTGGTGAGACGGCTGCGCGGCGGACGGATGCCGAGGTCGCGGATGATGAGCACCGGGCTGGCCGGGGACGGTCCCTGCGGGGCGATCCGCCCCACCTGGTGCACCGTCACGCACTGCTGGCCGCCGCCGGCCGCCTGCGCCATCGGCGCCCACAGCTGCGGACGGGCCGTCTCGACGGCCACACGGGCGCCGATCGCCGCCGCCCGCAGGGCGATGACCTGGGCCAGCCAGGTACCGCCGACCAGCACCATGTCCAGGCGGGTGGGGCGGCACAGGCCCAGTACGGCGGGCTGGTTGTCGGGGTCGATGCCGAGGATCAGACCGTCGTCGCCGACTGGCAGGGTCAGCTGCGACAGCACGTCGGCGTCGACGAGGTGACGCTCACGCCGGGGGCCGAGCAGGCCGAAGGCCGCCCGCAGACGCCGCTCGGGGCCGAGCCGGGCGGGCTCGGGGGAGCGCGGCAGATGCCCGGGACGCTGGCCGGGGAAGCCCGGGGTGGAGGTTCCGAAGCCGGGTCGACCCGAGGGACGCATGGTGGGAGTGGACATCAGCGGGTACCTCCCAGCGGCAGGGTGGCCAGAACTCCGGGCAGCTGCTCACGGTCGAGCCGTACGAGACCGACCTTGAACGCCGACGCCGCCCGCTCCAAGTGCTCGGCGGCCTCGCCCAGTTCGTTCTCACCGCGGCCGGTGAGGCGGACGTGTCCGGACAGGGCCAGGACCTTGCCGCGCTGCCTGCTGATGGTGAGCGAGAAGGTGCTCGCGAGGGTGGGCGCGGAGGTCAGCGCACCGACCAGCCGGGGGAACGCCGGCCCGCCGCCGCCGAACTGCGGCCACTTGGAGACCCAGTACGTGGTGTGCAGCCGGTCGTCGCAGCGCCAGGTGCGGGTGGTCTCGGCCGTACGGCGGCCCGAGCGGCTGCCGTCCATCGCGGCACCGCCGGTGGTGGCCATCGGGTTGACACAGCTGGAGGTCGCGATGGCCCCGCAGATGTCCGACTCGCTCAGCACCTTGGCCTGCATTCCGGCCCCCATGAGCCGGCTGGCCAGCTGGTCGGCGACCCGCAGCAGCGCACGTCGGGCGCCCTGCATACCGCCGCCGCGGGCCTCCACGGCCTCCGGGCACAGCTCCGGGTCGAGCTTGAGCGCGACCCAGGTGATACGCAGCCCCGGCGTCATGCTCTGGGCCTGCAGCGGCCCGTAGGAGCGGACCGCCATGGCCTGCGGGGGCAGGTGCGGGGCGGGCGCGGGCTGGGTGTGCTGAACGATCTGGACCGAGGCGAGCCGGATGTCGTCGACCTCCAGCAGGCCCTGCAGCAGATCGAGGGGGATGTTGCCGGTGCCGTGCGAAGGACGCAGCGGGGTGTCCGCGGCTTGCACCTGGACCAGCGCGGTGAGGAAGGTGCCGTCGCCGAGCATGCCGATCTCGCGCTGCTCGCGGTCCTGGAAGCTGTAGGTGCGCAGCGCCGGGTCGCACTCGACGGCCGGGGCGAAACCGGGGTCGGTGCCGGGCGGTACGGGCTCGGCGTTGCGCCTGCGGCGGTCCCGGAGCGCGCGGGCGGTGCTGAACCACTCGGGCAGCGGGCGGCCGCGCCGGCGCAGCAGTCCGGCGAGGACCAGCGGTACGGCCAGCACGATGCCGACGGTGAGACCGATGGGGCGGAGCAGCCAGCCGATCAGCAGGACCGCGGCGGCCAGCTCGAAGCCGATCAGCTGCTGGACGCGGATGGGGCCGATGCTGCCGGGGCGCCGGGCGAGCGACGGCGAGGCCGGACTCGGGGGCGTGGACGGCTGTGCCGGTTCCGGCACCTGCCCCGGCCCCTGGTTCTCCTGGGTACGACGGCTGCCGTTACGGCGCCGGGACCTGGTCGCAGTGCTCATCCCCCGGTACAACCCCTTTGCATTGTCTGGCCGCGACTCGAGCTGGCGGCGGATCACCGTACCCCGTAC
Source organism: Streptomyces sp. SLBN-8D4 (assembly GCF_049739545.1). Taxonomy (NCBI): domain Bacteria; kingdom Bacillati; phylum Actinomycetota; class Actinomycetes; order Kitasatosporales; family Streptomycetaceae; genus Streptomyces; species Streptomyces sp. SLBN-8D4. The sequence continues at coordinate 2,847,082 of NZ_JBMGQC010000001.1, read as the reverse complement.
CGTACGGTGCGATCGTCACACGGCATAGTAGAGGCCCCTGCAGGAGCAAACGCCACGGAGTACCGGGCGGCCCTGGGGAGTTCCGCATTCGGCAGCAAAGCGAAATAACGGGGAGTTGACCCATCGATGGCGACACGTCGGGATGAGCTGAACGCTTACTCCTTCGCGCGCAGGCGCACGGTGGCGGCGTTTCTTCAGCCGTCTCCGCACGGTTCGGAAGAGGCCGCGCCGCGCCCCCTCAAGACGGTCCTGCCGAGTCTCGGTGTGGCGGCTCTGGTGCTCATCGGATTCGGGGCCTGGGGCATGCTCAGCCCGACCGCGCCGAAGGGCTGGGACAGCCAGGGCAAGAACATCCTCGTCGGCAGCGAGTCGACGACGCGCTATGTGCTGGTGAAGACCAAGGGCGAGAACAAGCTCAGCCTGCACCCGGTCCTCAACCTCGCCTCCGCCCGGCTTCTGCTGAACGGCGAGAACCCCCAGGTCATGAAGATCAAGGAGTCGGTGCTCGACAACAGCAAGTACCCGATGGGCGCCACCGTCGGCATTCCCTTCGCTCCGGACCGGTTGCCGTCCGCGAAGGACGCCGAGACGGTCAAGACCTGGGCGCTGTGCCAGTCCCCGGGGCAGGACGGGCAGCCCGTCAGCGCGACGTACGTGCTGAACAAGAGCGACTACGGCAAGCTGCTGCACACCAAGGGCGAGCTGAACCAGCGCCAGGTGCTGTACGTCGAGGGCCCGAAGGACCCCAGCTCGCTCAGCGGGAACGGTCCGCGGTACATGGTCACCGCGGACGGGAGCGCCTATCTGATCGGCGGCAAGGACTGGCGGCTCGACAGCAAGAACTCGCTCCAGGACATCGAGCGCGCGGTGTTCGGCGACGGGGTGCAGCCGCAGAGCGTCAGCCCCGACTTCCTCAAGACGCTGAACCCCGCGGGGATCCTGGACTTCCCCAATCTCGAGGCGGACGCGGGGACGGAGGCGAACGTCGAGGGGCTCGCTCCCAACCTCTCCAAGGTCGGCATGATCCTCGAGGCCGGCGCCGGAGCGGGGCAGCAGAAGTACATCGTGCTGAAGGGCAAGGTCCAGCCCGTGTCGGACTTCGCGGCGCAGATGTGGCTGCGCAGTCCCTTCATCAACTCCGTGTACGCGGGCCAGAATCCGGCGCCGGTGCAGGTCGGCTTCAACGACATCCACCCCGAGACCGGTAAGTGGATGGAGGAGATGCGGTGGCCCGAGGAGCCGGTGGTGCAGGCCAACACGCACTGGGAGCGGGGCGGCAACAAGATCTCGTGCAGCGTGTGGCACGGCGGTGAGAAGAACGAGAGGACCGGCCTGCCGATGATGACGGTGTGGACCGGTCAGGACTACCCGAAGGACCTCTCCCAGAGCGGTTCGCGCACCTACGTCTCGCCCGGCAGCGGCCTGCTGTTCAAGCGCCTCACGGGCGCCGACGCCGGCGGCGGCAGCACCTTCCTCGTCACCGACACCGGTCTGCGCTACTCGGTCCCCGCACGCAACGACAGCGCGGTCACCGGCGGCGAGAAGGCCGACACCCAGCAGACCAACACCGCCCAGGTCAGGCTCGGTTACGGCAAGATCAAGCCGGTCGCGGTCCCGGCGGCGTGGGCGGACCTGCTGGCGGCGGGACCGGAGCTCAGCAGCGGCAACGCGGAGCAGGCGCAGGGGTCGTAAGCCAGGCGTCCGCATCGGAACGAGGGCTCTCCTCCAGGCTGTTGGGGCCGGGGGAGAGCTTCGATGGCGTTTACCCACCTCAACTCCTTTTGGGCGCGCGCGTCGCGCGCGTATAGCAAATGACTTGTGAAAAAGGTGAGTTGAGTTCATCGCGATCTCGCTACAGAACCCTTCGGATGTTCGTTCTGTCAGCGGATGCGTCTAGAGTGGTGGCAGACCAGACTGGCTACGCCTGCCGCCCATCGGCGGCGGTGTGGCATGTGTGGGTCTACCTAGAACTCCTACGTCTCATGGGGGACACAACATGGCTGGACAGCAGTTCACCATGACCGAGGAGGAGATGGTCGCGTTCAGCGGCAAGATCTCCTCGGTCAACTCCTCGATCCAGGGCGAAATCTCCCGCCTGCAGACCGTGATCGACACGATCACGGGCGGCTGGAAGGGCTCGGCGGCCACCGCGTACAACAACCTGCAGTCGCAGGTGAACCAGGATGCGAACAAGATCAACCAGATCTTGAACGACATCAAGGAAGCGATCGACCAGAGCACCAAGGCCTACGCGGCTTCGGAAGAGGAGCAGCGCGCGTCCATCCAGAACATCGCGGCCTCGTCCCCCTTCGGATGATCGAACCCGTGCGCCGCGGCGCACGTGCGTGACCGACCATCCACACATCCGAGGAGACATAGAAGAGATGTCCGGGCAGATTCTTGTAAATTTCGCCACGATCTCCCAGGCCGCGCAGGACGTCCGCAGCACTGCGGGCAAGATCCGTACGCAGCTTGACGAGCTGGAGAGCGGCGTCAAGCGCATCTCCGCCAGCTGGGAAGGCTCGGCGCAGGAGTCCTACCGCGCCAAGCAGGCCGAGTGGGACCAGCGTGCCGCCTCCATGCAGCAGACGCTGGAGGCCATCGCCAAGGCGCTCGACAGCGCCGCCCAGAACTACCAGGCGACCGAGTCGAAGAACGCCCAGATCTGGGGCGGCTGACGTGACCGCTTGATGGGGGCGGATGCGCTGTCGCGCATCCGCCCCCATCGGCGGTTCACGGGACGTATGGACTTTTCCGCTCATAGCGGGTTCACACGTCCCATGCAGGAACAAAACGGGAGGACGTAAGACAGTGGGATCCGGGGCATCGCGCGTCGCGCGTCGGAGCGCCGCAGGCACCGCCGCCGTGGCGGTTCTGGCCTGTGGGCTGCCCTTGGCGGGGGCCACACCGAGCGCCGCCGCCGAGCGTGTGCGGACCACCTTGACCGACGACGACGTGCGCTTCCAGGTCGACGACACCAGCTGCTCGTTCCCGTCCGACATCATCAAGGGAACGCCCTGGTCGCTTCAGCGCGTGGTCCTCGACCAGCTGTGGCAGGACACCAAGGGCAAGGGCGTCAAGGTCGCCGTGATCGACACCGGCGTCGACACCGTCAACGCGCAGCTCAAGGGTGCGGTCGCCAACGGCACGGACTACCTGCACAAGGGCGGCACCGGCAAGACCGACCCCACGGTGGGCCACGGCACCAAGGTCGCGGGGATCATCGCGGCCAGGAAGCTCGACGGCACCGGTTTCGTCGGCCTCGCCCCGGAAGCGACGATCATCCCGATTCGTCAGAACGACGACAAGGGCAGCGGCAACGTCGGCACGATGATCAAGGCGATCAAGTACGCGGCCGACGCCGGCGCCAAGGTCATCAACATCTCGCAGGACACCGCCTCGAAGATGGACCCGGTTGTCGACGCCGGCTTCCGGCAGGCCGTCAAGTACGCGCAGGACCAGGACGCCCTGATCGTCGCGGCGGCCGGCAACGACGGCGCGGACGGCAAGGTCAAGGAGACGTTCCCGGCGGCGTATCCGGGAGTGCTGGCGGTCGCCGCCTCCGACCGCAACAACGCCCGCGCCCCCTTCTCCCAGTCCGGCCCGTTCGTGGGCGTCGCGGCACCGGGAATCGACATGGTCTCGACCGTCCCGGTGGGCGGCAACTGCGTCGACCAGGGCACGAGTTTCGCGGCGCCGTACGTCTCGGGTGTCGCGGCCCTGATCCGCGCCAAGCACCCGGACTGGAACTACAAGCAGGTCATCACCCAGATCGAACAGACGGCGGACCGGACCAAGGCGGGCCGCGACGACTTCGTGGGCTGGGGTGTCATCGACCCGGCCGCCGCGGTCAACGACGACACGACGACGCCCTCGGCCGACGGTCCGAAGCCGGACACGGCGGGCCCCGCGGGCGACTCCGCCAACGTCCAGGCCGCGACACTGGTCCTCGGCGAGTCCGAGCAGCAACGGACGGAACGCTACGCGCTGTACGTCCTGGCGACCGGGTTCGCGTTGGTGTTGCTGCTGTTCGGGGGCGGCCGGGTCCTGAGCGACTGGCGGCGCAAGCAGGGTGTGGGTCACAACGTGGAGTCAACGGGGAGCTGAGCATTATGGCTGAGCAGTACAAGGTCGATCTGAGTGAGATCGAGGGGACGATCACTAAGCTCAATGGCGTCATCAAGGACATGACGACGTCCAAGTCCAGCTGTATGGGTAAGACGTATTTGCCGAAGGGTGCGCTTGGAACGGGGTTCGGGGAGGCCGACAAGCTGTATGGCGCCCACGAGGCGATGAAGGAACGCCTGTACGAGATCGTCGCGTATCTGGAACAAGTGCTGGACGATTTCGGACAGAAGACCAAGCGGACGCATGACGCATACAGCGATGCTGAGGCGGAGAACCTTGCTGCTTTCAACCGGAAGTAATCAGGTGTTCTGCTACATGGAGATGAGGGGGCAGTAGCCATGGCCGGCCAGGACGAAGGCATCGACAACTTTGAGTATGCTCCGGCGAATCAGTGCTTCGCTGCAAAGCACACTACGATGTTCGGGGTCGACTTCGACATGGACCAGATGAAGGAAATGGTCCGAAACGCTGACCCGGCAACGGTGAAGTCGGTCGCACGTGGTTGGGCAGACCTCCACAGCGATCTCGTCGGAAGCGGCGGAATCAAGGAGACCCTCGACGCCGCTGTTGAACACGTTCTTGCCCATTGGGAAGGTCAGAGCGCGGAGTTGTTCAAGCAGCGTGCGCAGCTGATCGGCAAGAAGATCACGGACAGCTCGACCTACGCTCAAAACGTTTCACAGTCCCTCACAGGCGCCGCTGTGATCCTTGAGAAGGTCAAGCCGACGGTCTTGGCTATGGAGAAGCCGAGCGCTGTCTCCAGCGGGATGGATTTCATCGGCAACATGGGGCATCGCGACGCTTCGGCTACGGATGACGCGATCAGGAGTGGCGGTAGCTCGCAGGCAGCGCTCGACAAAAATGCGGGCAGTCTGTCTGAGGGACGCGAGGCGCAGTTGAAGATGGCTGCGCAGATGGAGGTCCTGGGGGCGGCGTATAACAGTCGGGCTGCGGAGATGGGGTCGTGGAGTCAGAAGCTCCCCGCCAAACCAGGGGGCAGGCGTGAGGAGAGCGAGGACTATCCGCCCGATCCCGGAGGCGCCGCACCCGCTCCTGTGATGGTGCCGACGGAGCTCGCACCTCGAAGCCCGAAGGCCGTGACCTCGGGCACTGCTCGTAGTGGTCAGATTGGCACGATCAGCTCATCAAAGCCTGTAGCTCCGCCCTCGGGTATTACGGGTGGCGCACACAAGCCGACCCCGACACAGCCCGAAGTCGGAACTGCAATTGATGGAATTTCTCGTGGCCGCACTGGAGCGCCGACAATTGGTGGTGCCGGCACAGTCGGCGGTGCATCCGGTGCTGGGGTCGGTGGCGTGGGTGGCGTCGGTGGCAGTGCCGGCTTCGTCGGTGGCGCGGTTGGTGGAGCTGCTGGAGCTGGCGCCGCTCGCGCTGGCGCTGCGGGCATGTCAGGGCGCGCTGGCGTTGGGGGCTTGGGTGGCGCAGGTGCCGCCAAGGGCGGCGCCAGCGGGCGGGTCGGAGGCACGGCGCGTAATGGCGTAGTTGGTGGCACGCCCAAGTCCGGAGCGGGCGCTGGCAGCGGTAGGGGTACCGCCGGCGGCTCCGGCCTGCACGGCAGCCGCGGCGCCGCAGGACGAGGAGCCAACGCTGTTCGCAAGGGAGGCATGGTAGGCACCCCTGGCGGGCGCAAGGGGCGTCCCGAGGATGAGGAGCAGCGTGAGAACGAGCGTCCCGACTACCTGGTCGAGGACGAGGAGACCTGGGCTCCGCAGACCGACGCGGCACCTCGCGTCATCGAGTAGTCGTTTGACGGTCATCGGCTCGTGACAGGATGCGTGGGTGTGGCCTATGGGCCACACCCACGTTCAGTTTGGGAGAGGGAAGACGGAATGGCCTTCACGCGAACGGTGCATGCACTGGGCGCCACGGCACTGACGGGCGCGCTGATCCTGGCGGCGGCACCCACCGCATCTGCCGACCAGACCAGACGGGACCAGTGGGCGCTGGGCACGCTGCAGGCTGAATCCGTCTGGAAGATTTCGAAGGGTAAAGGAGTCACCGTTGCTGTAATCGATACGGGCGTGAACGCTGAGCACATCGACCTTAAAGGGAATGTACTCAAAGGCAAGGATTTTCTCGACGGCGATGACGATGCCTCGCCGGAGACGTCGCAAGACCAGACCAATCATGGTACCGAAATGGCATCGATCATTGCCGGCCATGGCCATGGAGTGGGCGCCGCTGACGGGGTAATGGGGTTGGCGCCAGAATCAAAGATTTTGCCGATCCGAGACGACACTGATCGCGACGGCAGTTTTGCCGATGAGATTCGTTACGCAGTAGATCGAGGCGCTTCCATCATCAATATTTCTGGGTATGTTGGTGAAGATGACCCTGCCGATCGTGAGGCCGTTGCTTACGCATTGCAACATGACGTCCTGATCGTAACGGCATCAGGAAATAATGGACAAGCCCACGACATTCACTTCCCTGGAGAGTATCCAGGTACTCTCACAGTCGGTGGCGTCGATCAAGGCGGGGGGATTTGGGCAAATTCCAACTACGGCCCCGAAGTTCTGCTCTCAGCGCCTGCGACGCGGATCGTTAGCGCAGGCGCTACGGGCAACAAGCTGCGTATTGGAGATGGAACTTCAGCCTCCGCCGCTTACGTTTCTGCAGCTGCTGCCTTGCTGCGATCGAAATACCCCGATCTCACGGCAGGGCAGATCGCGAATCGCCTCGTAAAGACCGCCGTTCTGCCAGCCTCCGCCAAGGACATTCGTCTCCCCGACCAGAAGTATGGTTTCGGGGAAATTCGCCCACTCGCTGCATTGACGCAGGACCTCCCTACAGGATCCAAGTACGGGCCGCTCAAGGCCCCAGTGTCCGCATCCGCGAGCTCTTCCGCCGTTCCGAGCGCAGGCAAGTCTGAAGCGGATTACACTGCGGACAACAAGAAGGCAGACCAGAAGCAAATGATTTTTCTGGTCGTTCTTGGTGTCATCGCCTTGGCCGTGATCGGGCTTATTGTGCTCTTGGTCGTGAAGCTGGCCCGACGCAACAAGAACAAAAACGGCGGCCCCGGCGGTCCTGAGGGTTACCCGCAATACGGCCAGCAGCCCGTCCCGCCGCAGCTGAATCCCTACCAGCAGCAGCCCACCGCGCCTCAAGATCAGTGGCCTCCACAGCAGTAGCCGCAGGTAGCTACGGGAGCGCGATTTGAGACGGATCCCCTTGAGCTTGCTAAATGCCTCAGTGAATCCCTGACTGGTTGCCGGGGGAGCATGGTGCTCGGCAACGCCGCGCTCGCTTTCTTCTGTGTTCTGTGCGGCATGCTCAGGCGACTTAAATGGCGCCAACTCGTCTGTTCGAGTTGTTAATGGTCTGAACGTAATGTGCGAGTATCTAGCTTTTGAGTACCCACTTCGAGACTCGTAGGGAGTTTTGTGTCATCCACGCAGCCGCCTGGCGGTCACTGGCCAGGACAAGCGTCCCAACAGGACAATCAGCGACAGTATTTCTTGCAGTCGTCCTGGCAGTCTCCGCCGCAACCCCCACCGCCTCCCCGTCGCAGTCTTCTCCGAAAGATCCTGATCGCTGGTGCCGGCGTAGTTGCGTTCGCGTTTCTCGCACTCACGAGCCTGCTCGTGTATGGAAAAATGACGTACCATGCGCCCACGGACGATGAGGTATACGCCTCCTCCGTGGGCAGACTCTTTGACGAGCTTAACGAGGCTCTCAAAGAGAAAGATGAGACCTCTTTTACTTCACACTTCAATGGGGCAGCCAAAGACAAGCAGCGCAAAGTTTTTCGTAACCTTGCGAAGGTCCCTTTCTCGGTGGCGCGGTTTCAGCCGCTAAGGGAGGCAGCAGCCGCTGGTTATGAAGACGTTGTCTTTGTTCATCAGATCGAGGGTGTCGATGTCGTTCCCGTGTATGAGCAGTACACGTGGAAGTTGAAGTTTGACTACAAATCCGAGTCCCCCTTTTCCGTCAGCGAGGTCCGCGAAAGTGACACCCCTTGGGTGGGGCTGGACGCGACATACTATCCCGCTCCCTGGGACGTCTATGACGACATGACTGTCGTCAAACAGGGGCATGTGGTGGTTGTCTCGGATAAGAAGTACGCACGGAGCACTCAGCGGTATGCCCCGTACATCTTCCGTGCAGGTGATGAAGATTTCTCCTTCTGGGACGAAAAGGGTCCGGCCGACGTGTCCGTAACCAAGGGCGCGATGGTGATCCTGGAGCCGAACCGAAAGATTTACAACAGTTTCTTTTCCGGGCGCGACGAAAATGACTCCCTGGAGGCTGGGTCTACCGTATCGGTGCCGGCATACGAATCGAAGTCGAGGAAGAGGCTTCAGTTCGGTTCCCGGGTGATCATGGACTCATCGCTCAGCCGGTTCACTTCCAGCACGTGGCGAGACGGGGTTCAACGGATCAGCCGTCATGAGATCGCACACGCGATGCTCGCTCACTTTTCACCTCCCGCTACTTGGCTGGCTGAAGGCTTCGCCGAGTTCATGGAGCTTCGGGGAAATTCCAGTGCGGCCCGAGCGGATGCCAGTTCGCTGAACGGTCACTCCTTCAGAGGGCTTCCGCCGTCCGGCGGCGAGGATTTCTACTCGGATGACGCACGCGAGAGGGCGGGGAATTACACGTTGTCTCGGCTGGCAGTCCAGTACATGGCAGAGAAATACGGTGACGAAAAGACGCTCCGCTTTGTTGCGCTCTTTTATTCGGATCCCGCGAACGAGGAGAAGCTTTACGCAACCCTGTTCGGACTGGAGGAAGACAACTTCTGGTCACAGTGGGCTTCATGGGTGCGTGCGAAAAATCCGGGCATCGGTAGTTGATAGTCCACTCGAGTGGTCAACTCTTTCCCCACTTCATTTCCTGCATATGGGATTCTGGCGAAGCAGGGTTCGCGAGGCACTCACCTGCAAAGCTGGCAAGCAAGCCATGGAGATCTAGAGCTCGTGGCTGTCAGGATCTCGGTGCATCCGGCCCGCCACCGCAGCGGAAGCTCTTCGGCCCAGGGTTTTTGCGTGCTGCGCAGAGAGGAAGAGGCCTGCCGAGCGGCAAGTCGTAGTGACACTCAGCTCAGCCTCCCCGGGGGATCGCCACTCTGTGCACCCTCGCGATCAGTGGCTCCGCGAGCCCGGTCCCACAACCGCTGTCGACCACCAGGCAATGTGCTGACAATTCGTCACCCCGCTATACGACCTCCCGGTGCGTCCCTTGACCAGCAACTACAACAAAGGAACGGGCGTATCGGGAGCCCCTCCGAGGGGGTCGGTGCGGTCTCGGGTACGGGCGCCAGTACCATAACCATCCGATTCTTCGGCCCGGTGCCGACGTACAACATCATCGGGGGCGTTCGATGACGGTGGCTGGTTATTACAAGGTTGAACTTGAGGCGCTTACTCGGCTCAGCGCGCAGCTCGGTGAATGCGGGGACACCATGCGTTCGGCGATGAAGCAACTGAAGAACATCGGCCCAGAGGGCTCGGGGCACGCCGAGTTGGAAGAGGCCTGTGACGAGTTCCAGAACAAACCGGGAACGTCTGCGTCTCGACCGGATCCGTGACCCACAGGAACAGGAGCGCGATCTGCGGCAGTTCCTCGCAGATCACCGCCTGAACTGCGTACCGCCGCGACCTGGGGCGCCGGTGCCGCTGCCCTGCCCCCGGGGGGCAAGCATCGGCTGGGTATCGATGACTGCTACTACCGTCTCCTGGGCGCGAGGCGCGCTCTGGACATCGCCCACAACGAGTTCGGTTGGGCGCCGGCCGAGGGTTTCGAGAAGCAGCTGCCCGGGTGGTTGCAGCTGCGGTGCCCGTGAGATTGCCTATGCGGGCGACCAGGTTGTGACGGTGCCGCCACTCCCAGAACTCTCCCGACAGGTGCGGGGCCGCTCAGCGCGCGCCGGTGCGGTCGGCGCAAACGCGCTCAGCGTTCGTGGTGAAGCGAACACCCCTGCCCCGCGGAGGACGCTGGGCCTCACAACCTGCCGAAGACCACTCCCCGCCAGATCCAGCCCGACTTGAGGACCGTGTCCCGCAGAGGGTTGACCAGGTCCGAGCTGTCGAAGCGGAAGGTCTCCGTGGCGGCGAGGCCGGCCTCGTCTGCTCGGTGGACCGTCCAGCGGGTGGAGATGGTCCTGCTCGGTCCGCGTGTGTACTGCGTCGAAATCTGGAGCGTCTGAGGGCTCCCGACACGGCTGATCTCCCACCCCTCTTCGAGGGCGCGTACCTCATGGCCCTCGTGGTCGAGGCGCATGCGGATGCGGATGGCACGGGACAGTTGCGACTGGACGAAGAACGTCTGCCAGGTCGGCTCGGCCAGTCGCCACTCCGCGACCAGGTCGGCGTCTTCCTGGGTGCCGTCGCGGATGACGTAGGGGAGGTCGGGCCGGTTGAGGCCGAGCAGGGCCGCGCGTACGTCCCTGGGAGATGCCGGTGTGATGCCGTCGGCGGGGCGCCGGGTGCCTGTCAACTTGTCGAAGAGTCCCACGAGGCCAATCTACGGACTCTGTGACCACTGGTTGGAGGAACATTCGGAAGGGGAGTACGCGGAGCAGGAGTCGTCGGCGGATTGTGTGAAGTATTGGTGCCCTGCGAGTGGAAATACGGCTGTGATGCCGCTGCCCGTTCGAGCTTGCGACCTCATGGCGGGCTTACTCCATCGCCGTTCCTGCCGTGTGTGCAGACGTGTTGTCGGTGGGCGAGCGATGTTCCGGCCGCGGCGATTCCCTCGTGCGTTCGGCTAAGCTGTGACGGCCAATAGGCGGTGGGGTGCGGTGTGCCCCGAGGGTTTCGAGCGACAACTTCGGCGACGGGGAGCCGAGTTGGAGCACCGGGCGATCGTGGTTTAAATGATCACGCATCACGCAAGTTCACCCGCACATCGAATTCCCACGGGGGGTCTTTATGAAGACGCACATTCCGTCTGCCCGGCATGCAGCCGTCGCTCTCACTTGCACCGTCGCACTCGTGTCGCTCACGGCCTGCAACTCCGACAGCGATGCCGCCGCGTCCGCAGCCGGTTCCACGCCGTCCAAGGCCGCGAAAGCCAGTCCCGCCGCCGAGCCGAACGGCATCGAGAAGCTCTCCGCGAAGGAGATCTACGACACGGGCATGAAGACCAATGCCCAGTCGGGCGCCTTCCACGAGAAGATGGAGCGCGAGGGCACCAAGAGTGATCTGCGGCTCTCCGCCACGGAATGCGTCGGCACCGTCGAGATCTCGGAGAAGGGTTCCTTCGAGATCATCCGCAAGGGCACCGACATCTGGGCCAAGCCCGACGCGACGTTTGCCGAAGGGATGAACTCCGCCCTCGGCAAGACGTCTTTCTTCACCGACAAGTGGACCCACGGGACATCGAGCAACGCGCTGATGGCGAAGCTCGCCAGCTGGTGTCACCCGGAGCAGTTCACCGCCCCCGACACCCTCGACGCCGCCAGCAAGGCGACGAAGGGCAAGGTCACCACGGTGGACGGTCAGCCGGCGGTGCCGGTCGTCCTGGCGGGCAGGGGCGAGTCCGTCACCTGGTTCGTCGCGACCACCGGCAAGCCGTACTTCATCAAGCAGGACAGCACCCGTGCGGACATGCAGGACCTCACGGACTCCGACTTCGGCACGGCGGTGGGTGCGAAGGCGCCCTCCGGGACGGTCGTGGCGGCGCCGAACGCCTGATCCGCGTGCGGGAGTGACGGCTCGACGGGCAACTGCCCGCCGAGCCGTCCGCGTTCGTGTCCGCCGCCTCTTCCTCGCGTCTCACGGTGCGGTGAACAGTGGTCCACGCAAAGGAAGATCCGGTATGTTCGGCCTGCTTGATTGGCATGTCCTTGCCTACGGCGCCGGGCGCACGACCTGGCCGAGGTGGGCACCTCACGTCGTACGGAAGCAAGGGAAGCCGTAGGCGAGTGAACGGACCGGGCATGCCCCACCACTTTCACCACGGGGATGGGACAAGGGATGAGTACTCCCTTCGATGCGCCGCAGCACAGCGGATCCACTCGGACGCGGCTGAACTCCGTGCCCGCGGATGGCGGCGGAGGGGGCGGCGGCGGTACCAACGTCGACACCCAGCGCCTCGACGAGGCCGCCAACGCACTCGTCGAGCTGCGCGGTGACACCGAGAACGTCGACAACGGTGCCGACGACGACTGCCTGAGCGCTTCCCGGGGGCTGAACAAGCACAGTGCCGGGGGTATGGCCGAGGCGGGCTCCTGGGCCACCGCCGGTTCCCTGGTGACGATGGACGTCCGCTGGGGGTCGCAGGTCATCAACCTCAAGAGCCTGCTCCAGGAGATCAGCGACAAGCTCCACACCACCACCGGTCACTACACCCGCACCGAGCAGGAGGAACAGGCCCGCCAGCACTCGATCACCCCCTTCGGGTGAGCCGGGCCCACCGGGCCGCCGCCGTAGCGCCGTGCCCGGGTGAGCCCGTCGAGTCGGACAGTCGGACCTGAACCCCCTCACAAGGAGCAGTCGCACATGGTGTCCATCCCCTACCTCGACAAGGCCGATCTCGGCCCGCTGGCCGATGCCGCCGCCTCCTGGAAGGCGTTGCCGGCCAAGTACGAGGCGTTGCAGCGGGAGTTCGAGCAGCGGGTCGTCAACCACCTCAAGGGCCACTGGGACGGTGACGCGGCCGACGCAGCCTTCGTCACCATGGCCAAGGCCCGCACGGAGTACGAGAACGCCGCCACCGAGGCGGAGCGCATCGCCAAGCTGCTGCTGGACGCGCACGGTGAATTCGACGCCTCCCAGAAGCAGTTGCACGCCCTGCTGGACGAGGCCCGCAACGACCACTACAAGGTCTACGACGACGGCCGGGTCGAGGACGTCGACCCGCGGCAGGACAGCCCGACCGCCTCCGCCTCGCCGGGCCTCGCCGAGGAACGCAAGAAGAAGCTGGACTCGCTCGTCTCCCGGCTGACGCGTGTCCTGGAGCTGGCCACCGCCGCCGACGAGGCCGCCAGTTCGGCCCTGGAACGCGACGCCAACGGCGACAGCCAGTCCTTCAACACCAGCGTCTACACCACCCTCGACTCCGTCGAGGCCGATCAGGCCGTCGCCCTGATGAACAAGAAGGGCCGGCTCTCCGACGCCGAGATCACCAAGCTCAACCTGCTTCTCTCCGCCAACAAGAACGACCCCGAGTTCTCGCGGGACTTCGCGGTCAAGACCGGCGGCGAGAACATGCTGAGCAAGTACAACGAGCTCATGAGCCCGCCGGCCGGCACCACGCTCTCCAAGGAGCAGCTGGCCCAACTCAAGCAGCTCAAGGCGAACTTGGGCACCACCATCGGTACGGCGACCACCTCGGACGACCACCGCAAGGGCGGCCCCGACCCCGAGATCACCAAGTTCCAGAACGACCTGCTCAAGGCCGGCCAGCGCGACTTCAACGCCAACCCCACCGAGTCCCCGTACGGCCTCAGCGGCTACCAGCTCACCAGCAGCCTGATGAGCGAGGGCAAGTGGGACAAGGACTTCCTCCAGGACTACGGCGACGCCCTGATCACCGCGGAGAAGAACGGCGCCAACGCCGGGCAGAACCCCGACGCCTACTGGGGGTACCCGCGGACGCTGGGCACGACCAACATCGGGGCGCTCGATCCGATGGCTGGGTACATGGACGCGCTGGGGCACAACCCGGAGGCATCCACCGAGTTTCTCACCTCCGACGCCACCATCGACGGTGAGAAGGTCGATCACCTGGACTACCTGCTGAAGGACCGGCACTGGCCCGAAGGTCCCGGTTACACGGGCGACCCCGGGAACCCCAGCGGTTACAACAACCTGGGGCATGCCATGGAGTCCGCTACCTCGGGGCGCCCCTTCGACGACGACGGCGCTCCCGTCAAGCACACCGCCGAGCGCGCGGCCCTGATGAACGAGCTCGTCGACACCATCGGCGGCGACCCCGGTCTGATCAGTGGTTCCCCCAGGGACGAGATGCGAGACAGCCTGGGGAACATGACGGCCGAGTACATGGCGGACGTCCAGGCCGCGTTCGGGAACGAGCAGGGCACGATCAAGCCCTTCGGGGAACCCGTCAATCCCCCCAAGGGATTCGAGACCGGCACGCTCGTGCCCTTTCTTGCGAACGTCGGGCGAGACCCGGACGCCTACGTCGCGATCAGCGAGTCCTCGCAGGCCAATACCGCCATCTGGATGCAGGAGGTGGCGAAGCAGCACCCCGGCTATGACGAGATGACCCCCGCGATGGGCAACGTGGCGCATCCGGGCGGCATCGTGGCCGGTATTCTCAGCGACGCTCGCGATCAGGCGATCTTCGAGGAGCACTCGGCGTCCGACAAGGACTTCAACGATGCCTTGGCGACAGGCGACAAGTGGGCCGGGCGTGGCCTCGGCATGGCGGTCGGCGCGGCGACGGGTGCGGCAGCTCCGATCGTCGGGACCATCGCGGGATGGGCCGTCGAGGACATCCAGGCGATGGTGGTGGACCAAGTCCAGCAGGACACCACCGACGAAGCCCAGAAAGAGGCGTACACCAGGTACGCGGAAGGAAGGGCAGCCGTGCGGGACTCCACTGCGGATTCGCTCCGCGAAGCCATCAAGAACTCGGGGGTGGACATGCCCCCTCAAAAGCTCGACACATTGGCCGAGTCCGCGGCTCGGGCGGCGGACGACGGGCACACCACCGGGGCGACTTGGAACTCTTCGGGGAGCGGGCGGTGATCTCGACAGTGCTGAATCCTCGTGAGCCGGGCGCTGCCCGCGGACCTCGGCAGGGTCTGAGGGCGTTGGCCGCTGTCACCATGGTGGTGCTGGTCTCAGCCGGGTGCAGCGGCCAGGGTGGCGACAGCGTGGACGGCCGCAGGACCTCGGTGTGTGACGGCACCCTCAAGGGGCAGGTCTTCGCCACGCTGGCCGGCGACAGCGGCGTCGTCTCGGAGGAGACAAGCAAGTTCTCCCCCGCGAAGTGGACGGCTGCCGGGAGGGTGCGAGCTCTACGGGAAAGAGGACTCTGTCCGGATCGACTATCTCTGGCACTCGGACGACCTCGACGACCTCGACAGGTACCGGTCGCCCAACGCCTCCACCGTCAAGTCGTTCAAGGTCGACTCGGCTGTCGGGTACGTGGAGAAGAACCGTGCCTTCGTCGCCATCCCCTGCGCCTGGGAGGGCCGGACCGTGAGCAAGCACGAACTGCTCGAAGTCGAGGTGGCGAACATGCCGCCGCAGCGGACCCTCGACAAGGGGCAGCGAGACACGTTCGCTTCGGCCGCGACCATCGCCGCGCGGTATCTCGGCGGCGACGTGTTCAAGTGCGCCGCGATTCGCTCCACGGGGCGCTCCACGTCGAGTTCCCCGAGCCCTTCGGGCAGTTAGTCGACGTGAGTGACCCTGCTGGCCTCCTGAGAGATGACCGCCAAGACCGCGCGGGCGTGCGCCAAGGCCGTGGGCGTCAATGCGAGCGCGACTGCCCCACACCTCCGGAGTGGGTGTAGGCGGGGACGTATCGGCTGCCGTCAGGCATTCACGCGGTGGCGTCCAGGGTCGTGGGAGGGGCGGGGAAGGCCAACTCCACTGGTGAGGAGCGGTAGTTCGGGTTGTGGCTGAAGGCGACGAGCTCACCGGCTTCGTGACGGACCAGCCGCCCGCGATGCCGTACGGCGGGACAGCGCCGTCCGCGTTGAAGTAGGGGTCGATCGCGTAGACGTAGCCGCCGCGTTGCCGAGTACATCCGCTCGGTGACGGTGGTCAGGGCGTCGCGCGGTACCTCATGGAAGGTCTCGATGAGGCAGGCGCCACGGCACGAGCCGGAGGGCTAGGTGTCGCGGCGAGCGTCGTTGACGCCGAGGAACCACCCGGCGGGGGTCGATCGGCTCGTGGACCTTGACCAGTGCGTCGAAGCAGTCGCCCCCGTCGCCCGCCGCCTGGTCCCAAAGGCCGTCGGCGGTCGCCGTGAAGTCGTATCTCTGGTTCTCGCAGCGCAGGACGCCGCAGTCTGCCGGGTGCCGTTGTGGGCGAGGGCGAGGGCGTCGGGACGGTCGGGTACCGGGCTGGCGCTCATCGGGGCTGTCCGTCGGGCGCGCAGATGTGAGGGTGGCGTCCGCTGGAGGTGTGCCGGACGGATGCGACCAGTATCGCGTTCGGCCGGGCGGACACCACAACGCCGCTGATCACCTGGCGATTTCAGCCCGCGAGTTGACGCCGTCCCCCCATCGGGTGCTGGTACGTGACTCTTCGGCCGGCATGCGGTTGCGGAAGTGCACGTCCAAGGTCGTCGAGGGATGGGTGTACGGAGCGGCGCATGTCTGGTGACTTCTACTTAGATCCGCAGGAAATGACGAAACTGGCCGGCGCGTTCGAGACGCGGGCCTATGACCTGGCGAGTGCGGTCAGGGCATTTGAGGGGACGACGGGGGCGGAGCAGATCCATGACGGGTTCGGGGTTCTGACGGAGTCCGAAGAGGTCACCTCGGCCTACGTCGAGTTGGCCGCGGGGATGGTCGAATCGTTGGGGAACCTGGCTCGGCACTTGGACGAGTTGAGCCGGGCCGTCAAGCACAATGCGAGGAATTCCGCTGCGGCGGACGACGCTCTCGCCGAGTTGTTCAAGGGTGGGAAGAGTTGAGCGAGGAGAGCGTCGCCGAGAAGGTCTACGAAGCCGGGATCGAGGTGGTGAATCCCGGAGGCCGTCCCGATGTGCTGCGTGCGGCGGCCAGGGGGTGGCGCACGATGGGGGAGGAGCTGGAGGAGGCGTACGGGGCGCTCGACCGGAGGGTGCGGGGCGTTCTCGGTGAGCATTGGCGGGGCGAGTCGGCCCAGGCCTTCCATGCGTATTGGGAGAAGGTCGGACGAGCGGTCGAGGAGACCGTGCCCCTTTTCGAGCAGGCGGCGCGAGGGCTTGAGGAGGCTGCCGACCATATCGAGGAGATCAATGACGAGATTCATCAGATCTACCTTGAGATCGGTGTATCGATCGCTGCGTCCGTCGCGCTTTCCTTCGTCACCGTTGGTTTCTCGGCGGCGGCCGGGGCAGCCAATGCCGTACGGCTGGCTGCGCAGGCGGGGACTGCCGCGTCGAGGTTGGGGCGGCTGCTTGGCAGTGCCGCTCGTTTGTTCCGGTACATGCGGGGGCTGGTGAGGGGCAGCGGGCCGTTGCGGCTCGCCGTCGAGCTGGGCGTGCAGTGGGGTGCGGGGACTGGCACGGGGATCGCGACCAACCTGGCCATGGGCAAGGACGCCGAGCTCACCAACAACGCCGTCAACGGAGCGGTGGGAGCGCTGGGCGGGACGTTCGGGGCCGGCCTGTTGACACAGCGGCTGGGTGGAGGTGTGTGGGCGAACGCAGCCGACGGCGCGACCGTGGGGGCTGTCTCGTCCGTCGTCGGCGACACCCTGAACAACTTGCACAGTCGGGACCGGTTCGATGCCTCTCAGATGGCCCTCGGAGCCGTGGCCGGAGGACTCACGGGGGGCTCCGGGGGTGTTGCCGTCCACCGAGCCATGGACGGGCGAACGCTCTCCTCGGCGCACCAACTCGTAGGGGATGTGGCCACGAATGCTCCCATCAGCTTCGGACTGGGAGCGGGAGGCAACATCTCCAAGGACGTCGACGGGGTGGTCAACGGCAACCCCAACGCCGAAGAGGGAAAGGACAGGCCCGGCGCGGTCGCTGACGCAAAGAGGGACGCGGGAGAGGACGCCGACCCCCTGCGGAGACGGCCCGATCCGCAGAGGTATGGAGCGTTCGGGTGAGCAGTGAATGGACCATGGACAAGGGCGCGAACAGCGCTGCCGACGTCAGCCCTACGAGTCTCCTGCTTCGCTGCGGAAGATTCGTAGCCGCAGCTGCTCCGCTCGCCCTCGTGGCGTTGACAGCAGCGTGGCTCTGCCTGGGAGCCACGCCCCTGCGGGCGGCTGTCCTGTGGTGTTCGCTGGTGCTGCTGGCCACTTGCGTGGTGCTCCTGGGTGTGGCGGTGGTGCGTGGAGGCGGCTCGACCCGGGATGACACCTACCGATGGGCTGTGCGGATCGCTTCGACCACCCCGGACCGCGGCGGGGGCGCCGTGCCGTCGCGGCTTGGCGGCACGCGCTGGATGTCGGCCCGCCTCGCCGGTGTGATGGTCGCCGTTCCCGCGATGTTGGCTCTCTGGGTGACACTCGCCGTCGTCGACACGCGGGGGACCGGCACCAGTGCGGTACTGGCCGAGGCCGGTGCGGTGATCGAGCAGCATCCCATCGTGAAGATCGAGAACGAGGTTGCCGACAGCGCTCACAGCACTGCAGATGCCACGGCGGACTTCACCGTACTGCTGCCTTCGTCGACAGGTGAGGGTGTGCCTGTGAGGTTCGAAGCGACCACGAACTTCCGCCGGGAAGTCGGCAGCCAGCTCTATGTGGCCCACGTCCCCGAACACCCCGAACTGGGTGCCATCGGTGACGACCAGCGTGGGGAGGTCGAGCGTCAGCTCGCCGGGCGGGCCGTGCAGGTCGGCGACTCATGGACGATCGGTGGTTTTTGGGCGCTGGCGACTCTCGGCCCGCTCGGCTACTGGTGGAAGAACGAGAGCCCGCGTCGCCCGAAGCGCACGGTCGGCCCCGGCTGGAAGGCGCTGCGCGTCTCCGTCACCGGATCCTGCAAGCACATCGACGCGCCCCCGCCCGGCAGTCCGGAGGCGGCCGACGAGAAGAAGCGTCGGGAGAACACCCGCACGCTGCGATGCCTGGTGCTGGAGGGCCGTGGCCGGCAGGTTCCCTTCCACTCCCAGATGGCAGGCGAGGTCGCGGGGGCTGTCCTGAGCGGCGCAGAGGGCTGGCTGCTCTGGCACCCGCAGGAGAGCCGCGGCCGGGACGTCCTGGCCGAGCTGGTGGGCGACGACGGCTGGCAACTACCGGGTGCCGTCCCCGTCCAGGTGGCTGAGCAGGTAGAGGAAGCGGGCGTCATGGAACCCGCCCGGCCGGACCCCGACCGGCGAATCCGGACCCTGGACCTCGGCTCCGGCTGGCTCGTGACCGCGTCCGTGCCGGTGGTCGTGGGATCCGCGGTGGCCCTGGGGTGCCTCGCCGCCCTGCTGCTCGTCCCGGACGGTGGTGCCTGGCGGGTGTGGACGGCCGTGGCGGGAGTACTGGCCCCGCCAGTCGGCTTCACCGCGCAGGCAATGGCGAGGACGGACCACGGTGACGGCGACGGAGCGAGTCCAGAAAACTCCGGTGGGTGAGTCGTCGAGAACGACCGGCGGTCCGCTCGGCGCTCGTCGCTGCTGATCCCGGCCGTCGTCCTCGTCGAGTGCCCGAGCCGGATCCGGTTGGTGGGGCTGCCTGTTGGCGACTGACTGTGGGCGCCGCGCGAATCTGCCCCGCCCAAGCACCCCCATAACTGACGGACGGGTTCGGTTCGGAGACTTAGAGGCGTTCTCGTGCCAGTAGGGGCGGGCCGATATCGACATGCCCTTGCGGATGTCCGTCGGGTACTTGACGACGGTCTTCATCGCACCGTCCTTCGCGTCGAACTCCACCAGTTCGGGACCTTTGTCGCCGCCCTAGCCGGTTCGGTAGGCCAGGATCCGATCGGCACCGGCTGCGGGCAACGGGTAGAAGGACCTGAACTCGACCGCGTCGGTCTTCCACAGCTGCCGGCCGCTGTCGAGGTCGTAGGCCGCCAGCAGTTCCTTGCTCTTCGCGCCGCTCGTCCCGATGACGAAGGTGTCACCAAAGACGCCCGCCTCCGACCAGGGGCCGCCCAGTGAGTCGTCGCTCCTGACGTACCCGGACGGTGTGGCGGGGGAGAACTGGCTGCGCACCCTGCCCGTCTCGTCGTCGAGGGAGAAGAGGGCGTCCCCTGCTGTGGAGGAGGTGGAGGCGGTGTCCGCCCTCCCTGCCCCTGCGGATACGCGCCCCCCGGCCCTCCGGGCGGCGGAGGGTACGACATGAACTCCCTCTCCCCATGAGTCTCGATGATGCGCGGGAGCCCACAGAGAAATGGAACACGAAGGCTCCGGCCGGGCGGCTGCATGAGGAGTTCCTTCAGACCCACTGCACCATCCTTCGGCCAGCCCCCAGGCGTCGGCGGCGCCTCACCGCTCCCAGAGCACATCCAGCCGCAGCCGTACGGCACACAGGCCCTCGGAGTCGGCGATGACCAGCAGACCCTCGGGAGTGAGCGCGAGGGCGTCGCAGCCCCGCAGCCAGGGCAGCGCCCGCACCCTGCCCGAGAAGACGTGCCACAGATGCACCTCGCCGTCGCTCCAGGCCACGGCGAGCACCGGACCGGCGGAGGTGTCCGCGGCGGCGAGTGCGGTGGTCCGGTAGCGGCGCTGCTGCACCGGCACCGGCATCGGCTCGGCCGAGGTCTCCCACAGCCGCACCGAGCCGTCCGTCCCGGCACTGAAGGTGAGCGTCAGCCCG
The DNA here is from genome assembly GCF_049739545.1 of Streptomyces sp. SLBN-8D4. Lineage (NCBI taxonomy): Bacteria > Bacillati > Actinomycetota > Actinomycetes > Kitasatosporales > Streptomycetaceae > Streptomyces > Streptomyces sp. SLBN-8D4. Next base: position 2,826,593 of record NZ_JBMGQC010000001.1, on the reverse strand, counting down.
TCGGCGGTGGCGACGCAGGTGACGGCCGTGACCGGCTGCTCGTGCACACGGCAGGAGCGCGGAACGTCCTGGTACTCGCCCAGGGACCACAGGTGGACCGTGCCGCCCCGGTCGCCGACGACCGCGTACGGTCTCTGAGCGCCGCCGCTGCCGAGTGCGGTGACCAGCGACTCCTCCTCGGCGAGCGCGGCCGAACCGTGGTGCTCGGCGATGCGCTCTAGCGCGAACGCCGTGGTCGGATCGTCCTCGGTCACGAGCGGCAGCAGCGCGTCGGACCGGTCGAGCAGCAGCGCCGACCGGGCGTCATGGGGGGCTATGGAGCGCGGGCGTACGGAGGCCGGGCGGACGATCGCCGACGCGGTTCCGTCGGACGCGCTCCCGCCGACCGTGCCGAGGTCGGACGCGCCCCCGTCGGACGCCCCGCTCCCCACGTCGTACGTCCGCAGCCGCCCCGTCGGATCCGAGGCCAGCAGCTTTCTCTCCTCGCCGCCCGGCGCCAGGGCCAACGCGCTCACGGGGAGGGCCCGCCGGGCCCACACCGTCGACCACCAGTGCTGCCCGGCGAGCGGCCGCAGGTACTCCGTGAGGTCCGGGTCCGTGTCGACCGCGGCGGCGTGGAGCAGGGCGGCCCGTTCGGCACTGTCGGTGTGATACGCCGTCAGTTCCGGTGCTGCACGCCTCCACACCTCCCGTAGGCGGCCGGGCACGGGGATACGCTCGTCGGCAAGGGTGGCGGTGAGCGCGGTGGCCGAGCCGTGCACCAGGAACCCGGGGTCGGCCAACAGGCCGCGAACGGCCGCTCCCTGGTCGTCGGCGCGCAGTGCCGCATCGAGGACACGGCGGCGGACCGTGTCGGGCGCCTGGGCCCAGTCCGGGCGGTCGCCGGCGGTGCGGGGGACCGCGGCGACGAGATCGGCGTACGCGGGCTGCGAGATCCCGTTGACTTCCCCGCCATCCCCACCTTCGCCTAGGTCGACGATCGCGGCGTCACCGTCCCCGTCCCCAGCCAGCAATCCCGACCCGCCGACCTCAACTGCCGCCCGCAGATGGGGAATCGCCAGCAACGGCTCCAGCAGCTCGGCCACCAGGCTCTCCGGTGCCGCCGACGGCAGATCCGCGGGGCCCGCCCCGGCCCGGTGCAGATCAGGTACGAGCAGCAGCAACGGCCGCTCGTCCGCACCGACTTGGTCGAGCAGACGGTCGGGCGAGAGGGTGCCGTAACCGAGCTGGCGCCCCAACTCCCAGGCGAAGCTCTCGGTTGTCAGCCCCTCGGACGGCACGGTGGCATGGACGGTGAGCCCCGGACGGCCGACGGTCCCGGCCAGCAGCCAGGCGAGCAGGGCGCTCTTGCCGCTGCCCTCCGCGCCCCGCACCAGACACAGCCGCGGCCCGTCGCCGGCGGCGGCCCAGTCGAGCAACTGCCGCCCCGGAGTGTGCTTGTCCTCGTCCAGCGGCGGCCAGGTGGCCATGTCCGGCGTGACGGTGGTCGTACCGGCGGTCATGATGTGCTGCATCCCCTCTACTGCGGCTGCTGGGCCGCTGCCTCACGCAGTTGCCGGATGCCCTCGGCGCGGGACTCGGCCGTCTCGCCGTAGGGGAAGTTGTGGGTCAGCTGCGCGTCGGGGAAGACCTGGCCCAGCCACAGCGAGCAGTAGTGCCCCGGCATGAAGCAGGCCTCCAACTCGGTGTGGATCCGCAGCACTTGCTCCGGCTGCACACCCGCGGCCCGCAACCGGGCCCACAGCCGCTCCTCCGGGTGCACGCCGATGTCACCGGCCCCGGTGACGATCTGCTTCTCGCCCTGGTCGTTGACGATCTCGAAGGCGGTGAACCACTCCGCGCTCGCGGTGTCCCGGATGTCGTCGAGGACGAGCGGCCACCAGTGCTCGCGCCCCTCGAACGCCCGTGGGTCGAGGGTCCGCAGCCGCTGCTCCAACTCCGCGTACGCGGCGGCGGCCTCCTGCGGCACCTCGGTGCCGAGGATCTGGGCGAGGGCCTGGTCCAGCGCGGCGAGCGACTGCGCGAAGGCCTCCGCCGTCGCGTTCACGAACCGCGAGTCCTCGGTCCAGTCGAGGAGCACGGCGCGTACGACGCCCTCCTGGCCGGCACAGATCTCGAACCCGCGGTCGGAACCGAGCCGGGTCCAAGAGCGGCACTCGTCGAGGACGACCGTACGGCCCACGGACTCCGCGAACTCCTGGAGCGGTACGGGGTCGGACTCGGCCGTCCTGAAGTACGGGCCGAGGGACAGGGGGAGGGTGATCTCCCCGATACGGCGAATATCGCTGTCGTTCATCGCTCTTACCTCGCCTCGGGTTCGGCGACATATTCAAGGATGTCGTGCCAGCGGGAATGGGGCACCGCAAGAGCGGCCGGGTCGATTTCCCGCATTTGCTGGGTGAGGCGGGCCGCCGCGCTTTCCGGGTCGATATCCTCGAGTTCCGACTCGAAGTCGTAGTTCGGGCGCTCCTTCTCCAGCAGATAGAGAAAGTGGGCGAAGGAGGGGAGATCCTTGTTCAGTGGATAGATCTCGGATTCGTCGCCCGGGAGGCAGTACACGACTCCGGAGACCCCGTCCAGGGCGATGTCGTCATAAGGCACCATGCCCAGGAGAAGCCAGCTCTCGGCACCCTCGGGCAGGTCCGTCCACCGCTCGCGGAGGTCGTCGTAGGCGTCGCCGAGCTTCCTGGCCTGCTCCGGGGAACCGTCCACGAGGTCGAACCAGGGATTCGGGCGCGCCGGAATGCCGACATTGCGAAGAAAGTTCGCACTCGACTCGTGCCGAATGCCCGCCACCGCCGCCTCGGAAAAGGTGGTGAGCTCCTCCGGATCGAACTCGGATTCCAGGGTGTCCCGGTCGATGGGGGACGTCATCTCGTGACCTGCCTGCCTTGCGAATGATCGGAGTGCCCGATGTTAGCATGCGCGCTATTTGTGACGGTTCGCCTTCAGGCGGTCCAGATAATCCATCATTTCCGCGTTGCCTTGAGCCCTGGATTCCTTGGTGTTTCCGTAATCGATGCTGTGGGTGACATCGACGTGCGAAAGTCTCTCCTTCATCCACGCGCTACAGTTGGGCGCCGATGAACAGGGAGCTCTTTCCGTGTACAGCTCGGTCATACGACCGCCCGCACCGTCCCTGAGGACGGGGAACCCGATCATGCGCTCGGAGTGACGGAATCCCGAACTGCGCGCCACCATGACGAAGTCACCGTCGTCCTGCTTGGCGCTGTTGAACCGGGCGGCTGCGTAGTTGTTGCTCTCGAACTTGTCCTGCCCGTTGACCTGTTTGTGGTTGCCGTAGCTCTTGTCCGAGTGCCGGGCCAGTTGTACGGCCTGGGACAGGGGCGTGCTCCCGAGCTCCACCTGCTCGGAGTTGCTGAGCGGGCGCGGACGCGCCTTGCCGTGCAGCTTGAGGTTCGGTTCGCCGGGCAGCGGCCGGCCCGCGTTGTCGCCGTCGAGTGTGAGGCCGATGCGGTCCCGGTCCTCCTGGTTCAGCTTGTGGGTCCCGCCGTCGGCCCGCAGCCTCTTGAGTGTGCCGTCGTCGCCCATGAGGTACATGGGCGTCTTGCCGTCGTTGCCCTTCTGGAGCTGCTTCAGGGACAGGGCGGTCTCGTCGTCGTTGTCCTTGTGACGCTTGGCCATCTGCTTCAGGCCGCCGGTCATGCTCTCGTCGAGGTGGTCGGCGGAGCGCTTGACGCCCTTGGTGATGCCCTCCATGACCTCGTCCACCATGGGATCGAGGAGGTTGGTGAGCGGGTCCTTGCCCCTCGCGCGGCCGTGCGAGGACTTCGCGCGGGAGAGCTTCGTCCCGGCCCCGTCGCGGATCTTGCCGCCCGCGCCCTTGAGTCCGTTGCCGGCGCGCTCGTAGGAGTCGAGGTCCATGCTGAACTGACCGCCGCCGCCCGAGCTGGACCCGCCGGATCCGCCGGATCCGGCGTCGGCACCGGCCAGCTGCATCGAGCTGCCGCCGCCCCCGCCCGCGCTGGCCAGCTGCATCCCGCCCGACTTGAGGCTGTCGACGCCCTCGCCAAGCCCCTTCTCGCCCGCCTTCGCGGTCTGGCCGAGGTCGACGCCGTTCTGCGTGCCGAGGGCGTTGCCGCCGATCTGTACGACGAGGTCGCCCGCCATCGCGCCGATGGCCTGGAAGACCGGGCCCATCGCGACCTCCATGATCCGCCCGGCGATCTCCTCGCACACCTCCTCGAAGATGCGCTTCACGGCGATCCGGGTGACCTGCGTCCCCGCGATACCGCCCAGGGTGGACAGGCCGAAGGTGAGCGGGGCGGCGGCGAGGGCGGCCGCGATCTCCGCGGCGAGGATGCCGAGTTGGGCGATCGCGGCGATCTTCGCGCCCTCGATCAGTACGGCGACGGCGTCCAGCGCGGTCGCCGCCACCCGGCCCGCTTCGGAGAGGTTGGTCAGATGCTTGCCCTTGACGACATCCCAGTGCCTCTCCAGCGCCTGGATCGCCAGCCCCTCGTTCGTCCCGATCAGGTCGGTGATCGCCCGGTGCGCGTCCGCGGCGCCGTCCTCGATGTCGTCGGCGAGCTCCCGCATGGCCTGGGCCATGTCGCGGTAGTCGTCCTCGTCGACGTTGGGCCAGCTGATGCCTATCAGGTCCAGGGCCGCATCCAGCTCGCTCGGCAGGACTACACCCACAAGGGCCCCCGTTCGAAAGTTTCTCAGGGCAACGTAACTTTGATCGAATCCTGGAAACAAGTTGATCCGATGTCACATGACTTGATCTGAGGCTCAGTTGGCGCAGACCTTTCCGCGCGGAACCGTCGGGCCCGGAAATCCGTCGCGCCCTGCGCGGGTCGGTCGCTAGCCTCCGCGTGAGCGCGGCGAGACGCGTCGGCGCGAGGGGGGCAGGGCCATGGAGACCGGGCGCGTACGGACCGATCGACTGGGCGTACTGCTGGACCAGTTCGACTGCGTCAGGGAGCGGGCGCAGGTGCGGCTGGAGGGCCTCGGCGACGAGGAGTACCTGTGGGAGCCGGTCCCCGACTCCTGGTCGGTCCGGCGCCGGAGTGAGGCGGTGACGCCCAGGGCGTACGGCCCCGGCGAGTGGGTGATCGACAGGGGCGCCCCGGACATCCCCGCGGGCGAGTACGCGGAGGTCGCCCGGCAGGCCGCCGACGGCATGAGCGTCGCCAAGATCGCCGAGGACTGGAGCGTGAGCGTCGAACGGGTCGAGGAGGTCCTCGCCCACACCGGCCCGGTGGAGCCCGACATCTCCCCGGTCACGACCATCGCCTGGCGACTCGGACACCTCCACTCCTGCTTCGCGGGCGAGTGGGAGTGGACCTTCGGCGAACGCCGTACCGATCCCCACCAGTTGGTCGACTTCACCCCCTCCGCGGCCCTGGCCCAGGAGCGGTTCTGGTCCCTGCTCGACCGCTGGCGCGAAGCCGTGGGCCGGGTCACCGAGGAGCAGCTCGACACGATCGGTTTCTCCCAGTACCCGTACGGCTCCGCCCCCGACGAGCCGTACATCTCCGTGCTGTGGGGGTCCAACCTGGAACTCATCCATCACATGGCGGAGATCGCTCTGCTGCGGGACCTATGGCGGGCCCGGCCGACTCGGACGCCCTTGTGACGGAGGGGAGTTGACGGCCGGGGGCACGGGGGTGTGATGCTGTGGGCGAGCAGGGTGGCGGCCTTGCCCGGGCCGAACCGAGGCGTTCGAGGCACCCTGGTGGCCGATGCCCGGGCACTCCGCCGCGTCCATGTCCCGGCCGCCCGGGCCCCGCGGTCGCCCGGGCCACGCTACCTGCCCCGCCTGACGACCACCCTTTCCGGGACACCTGACCGCGTCGCCGGGACACCCCTGATCGCGCTCCCCGGATACCCGGCCGCGTCACCCGGACGTTCCTTGCCGCGCCCCCGGATGCCCGGCTGCGCCCCCGGACACCCGGCCGCGCAGCCGGCACGCAGCCGTTCGCCACCTCACGGAGCCGATGGCCGGCACCTTTCACGGAGAAACCCGCCCGGGGAAATCCTGTGAACATCCCGTGAGCGAGTCGCCGTTGAACCGCCCCACACCGACCGTCCTGCGGCGAAGTCCGGACGGCCTCTGCGATTCTGGCGCCCGTTCTCGTCAACGCCATCGACAGTTGGGCGGTCATGAACCAAAGCAGCCGGCAAGAGGTCCCGCAGACCGTGACGGAGACCGAGATCGAGGTGCCCCACAGGAGGCTGCACAAGTACGACAAGGTCAAGCCCGGGGAGCAGACCGTCACCATCCGGCAGACCGGACCCGGCACGAACGGCGAGCCCCTCGCCTACGTCCACGTCCCCCAGGACGCCCCGAAGGGCGGGCGCCGGGCAAGGCCGCCGTTCACCGTGAGCGCCCCGAACGGCGAACCGCTCAGCTCGGTACGGTCCCTCGGCGACGGCGTGTACGAGGTCCACGGCGCTGACGGCACCCCGATCGGTCGGATCACCCGCCGCGCCGGACGGACCCTGCCGTGGCCGCGGCGCGTGCACTGGAGCGTGCAGCCCGCGCAGGGTGGCGAACCACTGGCCGGCGAGGTCGGGACCCGCAAGGCGTGGGCGGTGTTCGTACTGATCTCTCCTCTGTACTTCGTGTGCTGGGCGGTCATGGCCGCGCAGGGAGCGATCTGGCTGCTCCTCGGCGAGAAGGTCGAGGCGAAGAAGGAGGCCGCCTGGGAGATGGAGCCCCCGACCTGGACACGGTGGCGTTCTGCCGACGAGCCGGACGTCGCGATCGAGTACCGGACCGGGCGCAGGTACCGTCTCGTCTCGCCCCGACTGGACCCCCGGCTGGCCTACGTACAGGCCGTGCTGCATGTGTGGGACCGGATGTGAACACGCACGTGCCGCGGGTCGGCGACAGCGAACATCCCCGGTACCTCGGAACTTGCTGCTCCGATAACCTGATCGCCGTTGACTGGATCACGACCACGGGGAGACACGGGGATGGCTGACTTCCAGATCGATGTCGATCGGATGAAGACCCTGATCAACAGGCTGGACCAGGTGGACGACCGCATGCGTGGCGCCCAGCAGCGGCTGAACAAGGTGGGCCCGAAGGGCCTTGGCACCGACGGCCTCGACAACGCCTGCGACGACTTCCAGGACGCCTGGGGCGACGGCATCAAGCGCATCGCCGACGCCTCCAACACCCTGCACGAGGGTCTGCAGAAGACGGTCGAGATGTATCAGACGACCGACCAGGAACTGCAGAAGGGCTTCAGTCAGAAGTAGCCCGCACCACCGCTGACCCACCTCGCACACGCAAGACCTCGCACACGCAAGACACCTCGCACACGCACACAACGGGGAGAAGAAGATGGGGATGTTCGACGATCCCAGCTGGCCAGGACTGACGTTCAACCCGGCCAAGGGTGATCTGCACACGATCGAGTCGCTGGCGTACGACGTCAAGACGGTCGGCGACGAGCTCGACGAGATGCGCGAGATGCTCGTGAGCATCGGCAAGACCGACGGTGTGTGGGACGGCGAGGCCGCAAAGAAGTTCCAGGACAAGGTCGGCGAGCTGCCCAAGTACCTCCAGCAGGGACACGAGTCGATGACGGCCTGCTCCAGGGCGCTGCGCGGCTGGCACGACGAGCTGGAGACCCTGCAGCGCCAGGCCAAGAACCTGGAGGACCGCGCGGTCGAGGCCCGCAAGCGGCTCGATCAGAAGAACGCCGACGTCGACCGGGTCAACGTCAAGATCGAGGGCGCCCAGTTCCAGCAGCTCACCGAGCAGCAGGCCAAGGCCCTCTCGGAGGAGGCCGACTCCGCCTCGAAGGCGGCCCAGGACGCCGCGACCGATCTCAAGCTCCTCATCCAGGACGCCGAGGCGCTGCGCAAGTACTGGGAGGAGCAGTCCGCGAAGGCCGAGAACGCCATTCGTGAAGCCGCGAACAACCGGCCGCCCGACATCAGCATCTGGGAGTCGATCGGCGACGGTCTGAAGGCCGCCTGGGACGGTTTCACGGACTTCCTCGCCGACCACGCCGACCTGTTCTCCAAGATCGGATCCGTGCTGTCCATCCTTTCCCTGGCGACCATGGCTATCCCGCCCGTGGGCGCGATCCTCGGCGGCCTCGCCATCGGCGCCAGCGCCCTCGCGCTCGCCGGCTACGGCGTCAAAACGGCCCGTGGTGAGAAGGTCGGAGTGATGGACTGGGTCGGTGCCGGGCTCGGTGTGCTGCCGGGCATCGGAGCGGTCAAGGGCATCACCGCGGGAGCGAAGGCGGCCAGGGCCGCGGCGACGGGCGAACGCCTCGCAGGTGTCTTCTCCCACGCCGACGAGATGGCGACCTCGGTCAACATGGCCCGAGGCATGGCCGACGGTCTCATGTACAAGGGCCTGGCGCGGGCCGGCAAGGCGATGGGCCTCGCTGACGAGGCCGTGGACGTCGGCAGCGGGCTGATGCGCGGCACCATGGGCGGCATCAAGGGTGTGGGCCTGGCGTTCGGCCTCATCTCGGGCGGCGGCGCCGAGACCAAGGCGGCCGCCGCGCCGCCCAGCAACGCGTTCATGTCTGCGGCGGGAGCGGCGTAACCGATGAGCACCATGTTTCCCGGTGGCGGCTCGGCCGACTCCACGGTCGTCGCCACCCCGCGGCTGACGTTCCGGGTGCCGCCCGCCTTCTTCGAACTCCCCGTCTACCAGACCGAGGAGCACGTCGGCCAGGCGCTGATCGAGCTGGCCCAGGACATCTACCCGCAGGGCACGCCCGAGCTCTGGTTCCAGTACGCGGCGACCCAACTGCCGGTGGTCGCCGAGATGATGGAGGCCGGAGTCGACTACGCCGGCTTCTGTCTTCTCGACCTCGACGGGCGGCGCAGCACGGCGACGGTGACGGGCGCCCTGTTGGAGTCAGTGCCGGACGGCCGGAAGATGACGGCCGCGAGCGTCGCCGCGGAACTCGCGGGCCTCGGTGGTGAAGAGGCTCAGGTCGAGACGGTGTGGCTCACTGCGGGCGAGGCGGTGGTCCGGTTCACCGCGGACGTCACGACCCTCCCGGCCGAGGTCACCGACTCCGGCCGCCCCGAGGACGTGGAGGTCGGGAAGATCGCCGTGTTCCTGCCGCTGCGCAGGGAGGCGGAGATGGTTCTGTTCGAACTCAGCACCCCGTGCATGCAGGACTGGGACCTGTACTCCGACCTGTTCTTCAACATCGTGAACACCATTGAGGTGCACGGCGACAGCGCGGTCGAGGCGCCGGTACCCGAGCAGCCGACGGACGTTCCTCCCAGCGGTCCTGCAGACGCGACGAACGGCGTCCACGTGCCCCTGCAGGCGCAGTCCGTGCGAGACGTGTTCGGATGAGCGCGGCCGACGGCACCGTCCCGGCGGAGGCCCTGGACCTGTTGCAGGTCAGGGCCGCGCAGCTGGCGACGGTGCCGGGCCTGCCCGAGGCGGTGCGCACGATCGGTGCCGAACAGGGCATCGACTACCTGGCCGACCCGCAGGTCGCGGCGATGCTCCAGCGCCACCGCCGGCTGCTGAGCGGGATGAACTCCCGCGGGCTGTGGGGCGGTCTGCTGTTCGCGCCCGGGGCGGTCGGGGCCTGGTTCCTGCTCGGCACCACCGACTGGTCGACCTCTGCCACGGCGGCCGACGTGGTCCTCTGCACGCCTGTGGCGCTGCTGCTCGCGCTCAGCGTGTACCTGCTGGCCCGGGCGTTCTGGTTCCGCCACGTCTGGCTGCGCGATGGGACCCGCGACCAGGTCAACGGATACCTTCAGATCTTGTCGGCGGCGGGGCTGTCGCGTCACGGACTGCCTGCCTGGCTGAAGCCGGTCACCGGAGAGAGATGGCGATGACGACTGTATTTGGCGTGCACGCGCAGGCCGCCCAGGGCACCACGGCCCTCAACCTCCAGAGTGTCATCAAGGTGCGGGGCGGGAACCCCGTGTACGTCGCACGAGGGGTGTCCAGCGGTGGCGCACCGGACGGCCTCGCCACCGACTTCACCCTCTACGAGGACCAGGCGGGCCAGAAGCCGCTGTGCGTCGTGGCCCCAGGCGGCCCGGCGGGCGCGCTGACCGTGACGGCGCCCGACGGCTCCGTGCTCGCCCTGCTCCACCCGCCGACCGACGGCGGCCGCCCCCGGTACGAACTGGAACTCCCTGACGGCACCCGGCTGGTCGGCCGCCCCGGCACCGTGGCCGCGTGGGCCGTGTACGTCGTCCTGTCGCCCCTGACGCTGCTCTACAACGCGGCAAGCCTCATCGGCGGCTACGGCATCGACTGGCACCTCCCGTCGCGCACGGTCTGGCGCGCCGGCGGCGGCCCGGGCCCCGCGCCCCTGAAGTTCTACGGCATCACCGACAAGTACAAGGTCCGCCCCGACCGGTTGGACCCGCGCGTGGCCTACGCCCAGGCGGTCCTCCACTTCTGGTCCACCTGACAGGACGCACCACGCAGTACCCGTACGGCGATGGCGGCACCCTCTCGGGGGCGCCGCCATCGCCGTGTCCCCGGCAAAAAGCAGGAGGAGCGGCCCGCACACGCGGACCGCCCCTCCACTCACGCGGACAGACTCAGCTCTCCGGCAGATACCCCGTCTGGACGAGCTGCCCGCTGGAGCGCCGAGAGATGAACTGGCCACGGCCCTGCGGCTGCGGAGTGGCCTTGATGTTGTTGAACACCGGGCCCTCCGACGGGTCGCCGGACAGCACGATGCCCTGGGCGCCGAGCTCCTTGATCCGGGTGAGGACCGGCTCGAAGGAGGAGCGCGAGGCACCGGAGGTGCTGCGGGCCAGGATGATGCGCAGACCCAGGTCACGCGCGAACGGCAGGTACTCCAGGAGCACCGACATCGGGTTGCCCATCGACGTGGCGACGAGGTCGTAGTCGTCGATGAAGATGAACGCGTCGGGCTCGTTGTACCAGGAGCGGTTGCGCAGCTGGTCCGGCGTCACGTCCGGGCCGGGCATACGGCGGCTCATCGAGCCGGCCAGCGACTCCATGACCTCCTGGAGCTGCGGACCCGAGGCGCAGTACTTGTACATGTGGCTCTCCGGCACCTGGCCGAGCAGCGCGCGCCGGAAGTCCGAGACCACGAACAGCGCCTTGTTGGGGGCGTACCGCTCGGAGATCTGCTTGGCCATGAACCGCAGCAGCGAGGACTTGCCGGACTCGCTCTCGCCGTAGATGACGAACAGCGGGTCGGTCTCGAAGTCCACGAAGACCGGCGAGAGGGTGAGCTCGTCGACGCCGACCGCGATACCGCGGCTGCCGAAGTCCCCGCCGCCGGGCAGCTCGGACGCGGGCAGCAGCGTCGGCAGCATCCGCACCTTGGGTGCCGTCGGGCCCTGCCAGGCGCTGTTGACGCTCTGCACGAGGTTCGCCATGCCGTCGGCGAGGTCCTTCACCTGCGTCGACCCGTCGATCCGGGGCGTGGCGGCCAGGTAGTCCAGCTTGTCCGGGGACAGACCGCGGCCGGGCTTGCCCATCGGCACGTTCTCGGCCCGCTTGCGGTCGAACTCCGACTCCATCGCGTCACCGAGCCGCAGTTCGAGCCGGCTGAGGATCTGGTCGCGCAGCGCGGGACGCATCTCGGTGTACCGGGTCGCGGTGATGATCAGGTGGACACCGAAGCCGAGACCGCGGGTCGCGATGTCCGCGATGACCGGGTCGAGCATCTCGTAGTCGTTCTTGAACGTCGCCCAGCCGTCGATGATGAGGAAGACGTCGCCCCACTGCTGGTCTGGGTAGTGCCCCTGCGCCCGGCGGTTGCGGAAGGTGCCCATGGAGTCGATGCTCTTGGAGCGGAAGAACTCCTCACGGGCGTTGAGGATGCCGTGCACCTCCGCGACCGTACGGCGCACCTTCTCCTGGTCAAGACGGGAGGCGGCGCCGCCCACATGGGCCAGGTTCTCCAGCGCGAGCATGCCGCCGCCGCCGAAGTCGAGGGCGTAGAACTGCACTTCGGCCGGCGTGTGCGTGAGCGCGAACGACGTGATCATCGTGCGCACGAGCGTCGACTTGCCGGACTGCGGACCGCCCACGATCAGCGCGTGACCGGCGGCACCCGACAGGTCCGCGTACATCACGTCACGGCGCTGCTCGAAGGGCTTGTCGACCAGGCCGACCGGCACGGTCAGCTTGCTCTGCAGGTGGTAGCCCTCGGCGTGCAGACCGCGCTCCGGACTGATGCCCAGCGCCGGCAGCACCTGGTCGAGGCTGAACGGCTCGTCCAGCGGCGGCAGCCACACCTGGTGGGCGGGCGGACCCTGACCGTCCAGGCGGCTGACGATGACGTCGAGGACGGTGTCGGCGAGCGCGTCGTCGACCTGGTGGGTCCGCGTCTCCGGCTCCGGATCGGCGAGGATGCGCACCGGCACCGGCGCCGCGGTGAACAGCACGGGGGAGCGGTCGATCCGTCCGCCGCCCTGTGCCATCGGCCCGTTCGCCCGGTAGGTGCCCGACACGTACGCGGCCTTGAACTGCACCATGGTCTCGGTGTCGTACTTGAGGATGCCCGCGCCGGGGACGTTCGGCAGGTGGTAGGCGTCGGGCACGCCGATCGCCGTACGGGACTCGGCCGCCGAGAAGGTGCGCAGACCGATGCGGTACGACAGGAACGTGTCGAGGCCGCGCAGCTTGCCCTCCTCCAGGCGCTGCGAGGCGAGCAGCATGTGCACACCCAGCGATCGGCCGATCCGGCCGATCTGGATGAACATCTCGATGAAGTCCGGCTTGGCGGCGAGGAGTTCGCTGAACTCGTCGATGATCAGGACGAGTGAGGGCAGCGGGTCGAGCGCGGCACCGGCGGCGCGCGCCTTCTCGTAGTCGGTGATGTTGGCGTAGTTGCCCGCCGTGCGCAGGAGTTCCTGGCGGCGGGTCAGCTCACCGGTGATGGAGTCGCGCATGCGGTCGACGAGGGTCAGCTCGTCGGCCAGGTTGGTGATGACCGCGGAGACGTGCGGCATCGAACCCATGCCGGTGAAGGTCGCACCACCCTTGAAGTCCGCGAGGACGAAGTTGAGCGTCTCGGAGGAGTGCGTGACCGCGAGGCCGAGGACCAGGGTGCGCAGCAGCTCCGACTTTCCGGAACCGGTGGCGCCGACGCACAGACCGTGCGGGCCCATGCCCTCCTGCGAGGCCTCCTTGAGGTCCAGCATGACCGGATCGCCGCTCTCGCCGAGACCGATCGGCACCCGCAGCCGCTCGTGCAGCGTGCGCGGCCGCCAGGTGCGCGAGACGTCCACGCTCGCCGCGTCACCGATCTGCATGAGATCCGTGAAGTCCAGGTTCGCGAGCAGCGGTTCGTCCGCGTCGGCGGCACCGAGACGCAGCGGCGCGAGCTGCCGGCCGAGGGACTCGGCCTGCGCCTGCGACAGCACGTCGGGGACACCGGTGAAGACACCCGTGCCCGCCTCCAGCTCCATGGCGTCGGGCCACACCCGCACCGACAACGAGCCGCGCGCCTCGTCGAGTTCACCGGGCACCACTTCGACGATGGTCACGCCCTGAAGGCCCTCCGCCGAGGCGAGGACCGAGTCCGGGGGCACCCCGCCGCCGTCGAGGACGACGACCACGTGCGGCTGGTCGAGCACCGGTGAGCCGTCCCGGCTCCAGCGGGGGCGGCCCTCCAGCTGGTGGGCGATCATCTCCTCCAGCTCGCCGAGGTCGTAGCAGAGCAGCCGGCGCGAACCGGCGCCGTCGGACTCCTTGTGCTGCATGTGCGGCAGCCACTTGGTCCACTCCCAGTCCACCGCGGCACCGGGCGCGGCCACGACCGCGATCACCACGTCCTCGGGGGAGTGCAGCGAGGCCAACTGTCCGATCACGGCGCGGGTCTGGCCGTAGACCGTCTCCGGGTCGCCGGAGATCGTCACGTGGTAGAAGGAGCGCAGCCCGATGGCCAGCGGGAGGTCACCGAGCGTGCCGTAGCTCGCGATGAACTGCTGCATCGAGTGCGCGGTCAGCGGCTCCAGTTCGTCCACCGGCGCGGTGTCGGGCGCCACCAGCGGCGTCGCCAACTGCTGAGGGCCCAGGCCGATCCGCACCTGGACGAAGTCCTGGTCCGTCGAACGCCGCTCCCACAGCCGGGAACCCTCGGCGATCAGCGCCCACAGCTGCTCCGGCGCCGGGTGCAGGTAGTACTGCGCGTCGCGCTGCTTGTGCACCGTGCGCCGCACCTCGCGCCGCTTCTGCGCCAGGTACTTGAGGTAGTCGCGCCGGGCCTCGGCCATCTGGCCGGACGGCCCCTTCCTGGCCCGCACGATCTGGGCGACGAGCATCGCGACCGTGGAGACCATCATCATGCCGCCCATGATCTTCATGAAGCCCTGGGCGCCGGGCATGAAGAAGAACGCCGCCGACGAACCCATGCCCAGCATGGGCAGCAGGTTCATCATCAGGCTGTCGTCCTCGGTGCGAGGAAGTTCGGGAGGGGACTCGAGCTTGACCTCCTCACTCGGCACCTCCGGCGGGTAAACCCGCGGCGGGCGCTTGACGATGACAACGCTCACCGATCCACCAGTCCTTCACGCAATCGCAATGTCGAACCGCCCCCGTCGTGACGGCCCCCGTTTGTTCGTCGACTCATGGGGCTCAGCCCACTCATGAGTCGGGCGTTGATCCTACTGTTCTGCGGGGCCGTTGAGCCGGGAGGGGATGGGGAGATGCCGCAAGAGGACGGTAGGGTGACGCTCCAAACGAAGCGCGGAGCGGGAATCGCCCTGGCAAACCGCGACGAATCACCGAGTACTGGACTAGGGGGAACCGTCAGGTGAGTACGGTTTCAGCAACCGGATTCTGCCGGGTCACGGTGGCGGCACCGAACAGCCGGATCGATGTGGCACTTCCCGAGGACGTGCCGCTCTCTGACGTCTACCCGGAGATCCTGCGGCTGTCGGGCCAGACACCCGAAGAGGCCGCGCCCACCGGGTACAACCTCGTGCGCAGGGACGGCTCCGTCCTCGACGACGGCCGCTCGCTGTCCGAACAGCAGATACGCGATGGCGAATTGCTGCTCCTGCGGCCGTTCGCGGACTCGCTGCCGCCCGCTGTCTTCGACGACGTCGTCGACGCCGTGGCCGCCGCCGTCGAGGCCGACCGGCGCAGCTGGAACGACGGTATGATGCGGGTCGTCGGCCTCACCGCCGGCGCGCTGCTGCTGACCATGATGGCGCTGGCGCTGTGGTTCTCCGAGCCGCTGCGCCACGACATGCACGGCCTGCCCGGCGTCATCGCCGGTGTCACCGGTGTCGTCCTCGTCGCGCTCGCCTCCGTACGCGCGCGGGTCTACGACGACCACCACGCGGCCGTCGCCCTCGGCCTCGCCTCGCTGCCGCACCTGATGGTGGGCGGCTCGGGCGTCATGGCCCTCGACGCGGGCGAGGGCCCCGGCCGGCTGAACCTCCTCGTCGGCTTCGCCGTCGTCCTGGTCGCCGCGGTGCTGCTCGTGCTGCTGCTCCCGCAGAAGGACGCGCCCTTCATCGCCGCCGCGTTCGGCGCCGGCGTCGGCGTCCTCGCCACCTTCGCCGCGATCGTCTCCGAGGCCGAGCCGCGCGAGACGGCCGCCGTCACCGCTGTCGTCATGATCGCCGTCATCGGCTTCCTGCCCGGCTGGTCCGCCCGCTTCTCCCGGCTGCCCATCGGGTTCCGCTCGCCCGACCAGATCGCCAAGCGCGGCCGCGCCGAGGACCAGCAGGAGCAGGAGCCGGTCGACTACCGGCTCATCACCGACCAGGCGCGCCGCGGCCACGAACTGCTGCTCGGTCTCGTCGGCGGCTGCGCCGTCACCGGCGTCGCCTCGGCCGGTGTGGTGCTCGGCTTCTCCAGCAGCGGCTGGGCCCAGCTGCTGTCGCTGGCGGCCGGCCTCTCCATGATGATGCGCGCCCGGCTCTTCCTGTACACGTCCCAGGTCGTGACCCTGATGATCTCGGGCATCATCACCGTCAGCCTGCTGGTCCTCGGCCTCGCCCTGAACCCGCCGGCCGACATCATCAAGGAGCTCGTCTACGACCACAACAGCGCCCCGCTCGACATCCGCACCGTCTGGCTCTCCGCCGCGGTCGCCCTGGGCGCCACCCTCCTCGTGGCCATCGCCCTGATCGTGCCGCGCAAGGGTGTCACCCCGTTCTGGGGCCGGATGCTCGACCTGAGCGAGGGCGCGGTGCTCCTCTCCCTCGTCCCGCTGTGCCTTGCGGTCCTCGACCTGTACGCGGCGGCCCGCGGCATGACCAGCTGACCGTCCTCACACCTCGCGGCGGCTGTCACCCACTCGGGTGGCAGCCGCCGCGTCATCTGTACGACAGGGGCGGGGGCCTGGGCACTGCCGTCGGGCTGATACCCTGGCTGACGGCCGTTTGTGTACGCACCCCCGGAGCTGATCGCTCTGGAGGCCGCGCCCAGCGGATCCCCGCCTCCCGAGTTACGGAAGCTCCCCTGAGAAGTGGACCAGGGGCACTCGGTGGCTACCCAAGAGACTACGAGGAGTACGCGTGTCGCTCGACGCCGCTACGAAGAAGCAGATCATGACCGAGTTCGGCCAGAAGGAGGGCGACACCGGCTCCCCCGAGGTCCAGGTCGCGATGCTCTCGCGCCGTATCTCGGACCTGACCGAGCACCTCAAGACCCACAAGCACGACCACCACTCCCGTCGTGGTCTGCTGATCCTGGTCGGTCAGCGCCGTCGCCTTCTCCAGTACCTGGCGAAGAAGGACATCCAGCGCTTCCGTGCGCTGGTCGACCGCCTCGGCATCCGCCGCGGTGCGGCGGGCGCCAAGTAGGACGCCGTGAGGGGAGCGGTTCCCGAAACGATCGGGGGCCGCTCCCCTTTGCCGTACGTGCTCACCGCACGTGCGGAAACGTGCGCGGTGTCACACCCACTTTGTAGTGTGGTAGCACAACGCAGTAACAACGCAGTACCACGAGGAGAAGTGCACCTCGCCGCCGCCGGTCCTCGGTAGTGGCCCCCGGGCCTTGCGAACCCGGGTGCTTCGATCGAAGACCGGCCCGCACCAGACGGAGCGCTTCTCCGCGCACGTCCCCCCGCCACACGGGCGGATCGGGACAAAAGACGATACGCAGACGAAAGTAACGGAGAACACGCTAGTGGAGAACGAGACCCACTACGCCGAGGCCGTCATCGACAACGGCTCCTTCGGCACCCGCACCATCCGCTTCGAGACGGGCCGCCTCGCCAAGCAGGCCGCCGGCTCCGCCGTGGCGTACCTGGACGACGACACCATGGTGCTGTCGGCCACCACCGCCTCCAAGAACCCCAAGGACCAGCTCGACTTCTTCCCCCTGACGGTGGACGTCGAGGAGCGGATGTACGCCGCCGGCAAGATCCCCGGCAGCTTCTTCCGCCGTGAAGGCCGCCCCTCCGAGGACGCGATCCTCACCTGCCGGCTGATCGACCGCCCGCTGCGCCCCTCCTTCAAGAAGGGCCTGCGCAACGAGATCCAGGTCGTCGCCACGATCATGGCCCTCAACCCCGACCACCTGTACGACGTCGTCGCGATCAACGCGGCCTCCGCGTCCACGCAGCTGGCAGGCCTGCCCTTCTCCGGCCCGATCGGCGGCGTCCGCGTCGCGCTGATCAACGGCCAGTGGGTGGCCTTCCCGACGCACTCCGAGCTCGAGGACGCCGTCTTCGACATGGTCGTCGCGGGCCGCACCCTGGAGGACGGCGACGTCGCGATCATGATGGTCGAGGCCGAGGCCACCGAGAAGACCATCCAGCTGGTCAAGGGCGGTGCCGAGGCTCCGACCGAGGAGGTCGTCGCCGCCGGTCTGGAAGCCGCGAAGCCCTTCATCAAGGTGCTCTGCCGGGCCCAGGCCGACCTCGCCTCGAAGGCCGCCAAACCGACCGGCGAGTTCCCGATCTTCCTCGACTACCAGGACGACATCCTGGAGGCGCTCTCCGCCGCCGTCCGCCCGGAGCTCGCCTCCGCGCTGACCATCGCCGGCAAGCAGGAGCGCGAGTCCGAGCTGGACCGCGTCAAGGCGCTCGCCGCCGAGAAGCTCCTGCCGGAGTTCGAGGGCCGCGAGAAGGAGATCTCCGCCGCGTACCGCTCCCTGACCAAGCAGCTCGTCCGCGAGCGCGTGATCAAGGAGAAGAAGCGCATCGACGGCCGTGGCGTCACGGACATCCGTACGCTCGCCGCCGAGGTCGAGGCCATCCCGCGCGTGCACGGCTCCGCGGTGTTCGAGCGTGGCGAGACCCAGATCCTGGGCGTCACCACCCTCAACATGCTCCGCATGGAGCAGCAGCTGGACACCCTCTCCCCGGTGACCCGCAAGCGCTACATGCACAACTACAACTTCCCGCCGTACTCCACCGGCGAGACCGGCCGCGTCGGCTCCCCGAAGCGCCGCGAGATCGGCCACGGCGCCCTCGCCGAGCGCGCCCTCGTCCCGGTCCTGCCGACCCGCGAGGAGTTCCCCTACGCGATCCGCCAGGTCTCCGAGGCGCTGAGCTCCAACGGCTCGACGTCCATGGGCTCGGTCTGCGCCTCCACCATGTCGCTGCTGAACGCCGGTGTGCCGCTCAAGGCCCCCGTCGCCGGTATCGCCATGGGCCTGATCTCCCAGGACATCGAAGGCGAGACGCACTACGTCACCCTCACCGACATCCTCGGTGCGGAGGACGCCTTCGGCGACATGGACTTCAAGGTCGCCGGCACCAAGGAGTTCGTCACCGCCCTCCAGCTCGACACCAAGCTGGACGGCATCCCCGCCTCCGTCCTGGCCGCCGCTCTCAAGCAGGCCCGTGACGCCCGCCTCCACATCCTCGACGTGATGATGGAAGCGATCGACACGCCGGACGAGATGTCCCCGAACGCCCCGCGGATCATCACCGTGAAGATCCCCGTGGACAAGATCGGTGAGGTCATCGGCCCGAAGGGCAAGATGATCAACCAGATCCAGGAGGACACCGGCGCCGACATCACGATCGAGGACGACGGCACCATCTACATCGGTGCGGTCGACGGCCCCTCCGCCGAGGCGGCCCGCACCACGATCAACTCGATCGCCAACCCGACCATGCCGGAGGTCGGCGAGCGCTACCTGGGTACGGTCGTCAAGACCACCACCTTCGGTGCGTTCGTGTCCCTGCTCCCGGGCAAGGACGGTCTGCTGCACATCTCGCAGATCCGCAAGCTGGCCGGCGGCAAGCGCGTCGAGAACGTCGAGGACGTGCTCGGCGTGGGCGCCAAGGTCCAGGTCGAGATCGCCGAGATCGACTCCCGCGGCAAGCTCTCCCTGATCCCCGTGATCGAGGGCGAGGAAGGCTCCTCCGACGAGAAGAAGGACGACGCCGACCAGTGACGTCCCCCAGCTCCAAGGCGACGGCCCGCACCTCTTCGGAGGCGCGGGCCGTCGCCCGTACCCAAACCCTGATCAAGGGCGAGAACGGCATCGGCACCGTCCGCAAGACCACCCTCCCCGGTGGCCTGCGCATCGTCACCGAGACCCTCCCCTCGGTCCGCTCCGCGACCTTCGGCATCTGGGCGCACGTCGGCTCCCGCGACGAGACACCGTCACTGAACGGCGCCACGCACTACCTGGAGCACCTCCTCTTCAAGGGCACCTCCAAGCGCAGCGCGCTGGACATCTCCTCCGCCATCGACGCGGTCGGCGGCGAGATGAACGCGTTCACAGCGAAGGAGTACACGTGCTACTACGCGCGCGTGCTCGACGCCGACCTGCCGCTCGCCATCGACGTGGTCTGCGACATGCTCACCGGCTCCCTCATCCTCGAAGAGGACGTCAACGTCGAGCGCGGCGCGATCCTCGAAGAGATCGCGATGACCGAGGACGACCCGGGTGACTGCGTGCACGACCTGTTCGCGCACACCATGTTCGGCGACAACCCCCTCGGCCGCCCGGTCCTCGGCACCGTCGACACCGTCAACGCCCTGACCGCCGAC
The DNA here is from genome assembly GCF_049739545.1 of Streptomyces sp. SLBN-8D4. Taxonomy (NCBI): domain Bacteria; kingdom Bacillati; phylum Actinomycetota; class Actinomycetes; order Kitasatosporales; family Streptomycetaceae; genus Streptomyces; species Streptomyces sp. SLBN-8D4. The sequence continues at coordinate 2,806,709 of NZ_JBMGQC010000001.1, read as the reverse complement.
CGCATCCGCCGCTTCTACAAGAAGCACTACGACCCGACGCATCTCGTCGTCGCGGCCGCGGGCAACGTCGACCACGACAAGGTCGTACGACAGGTCCGCGCCGCCTTCGAGAAGGCCGGCGCCCTCAAGAGCCCGGACGCCGTGCCCATCGCCCCGCGCGACGGCAGGCGCGCCCTGCGCACCGCGGGCCGCGTCGAGCTGATCGGCCGCAGGACCGAACAGGCCCACGTCGTCCTCGGCATGCCCGGCCTCGCCCGCACGGACGACCGCCGCTGGGCCCTCGGCGTGCTGAACACCGCGCTCGGCGGCGGCATGTCCTCCCGCCTCTTCCAGGAGGTCAGGGAGAAGCGCGGACTGGCGTACAGCGTCTACTCGTACACCTCCGGCTTCGCCGACTGCGGCCTGTTCGGGGTGTACGCAGGCTGCCGGCCCTCGCAGGTCCACGACGTACTGAAGATCTGCCGGGACGAACTCGACCAGGTGGCCGAACACGGTCTCTCGGACGACGAGATCGGGCGCGCCATCGGCCAGCTGAGGGGCTCCACGGTCCTGGGCCTGGAGGACACCGGCGCGCTGATGAACCGCATCGGCAAGAGCGAGCTGTGCTGGGGCGAGCAGATGTCCGTCGACGACATGCTGACCCGCATCGCGTCGGTCACCCCGGACGACGTCCGCGCGGTCGCCCGCGAGATCCTGGGACGGCGCCCGTCGCTGTCGGTCATCGGCCCGCTGAAGGACAAGCAGGCGGCCCGGCTGCACGAAGCGGTCGCGTAAGTCCTCTCGTGAAGGAAGCAGGAAGATGAGCAAGCTGCGCGTGGCGGTCCTCGGTGCCAAGGGCCGGATCGGCTCGGAGGCGGTACGGGCCGTCGAGGCGGCCGAGGACATGGAGCTGGTGGCCGCCCTCGGCCGGGGCGACAAGCTGGAGACCCTGGCCGAGACCGGTGCCCAGGTCGCCGTCGAACTGACCACACCGGCCTCGGTGATGGACAACCTCGAGTACTGCCTGAGCCACGGCATCCACGCCGTCGTCGGTACGACGGGCTGGACCGACGAGCGCCTGGCCCAGCTGAACGGCTGGCTTGCCAAGTCCCCGGAGACGGGCGTGCTCATCGCTCCCAACTTCTCCATCGGGGCCGTCCTGAACATGAAGTTCGCGCAGATCGCCGCGCCGTACTTCGAGTCGGTGGAGGTCATCGAGCTGCACCACCCGAAGAAGGTCGACGCCCCGTCGGGCACCGCCTCGCGCACGGCCCAGCTCATTGCGGCGGCCCGCGCGGAGGCGGGCATGGCCCCCGCCCCGGACGCCACCGAGACCGCTCTGGACGGCGCGCGCGGCGCGGACGTCGACGGCATCCCCGTCCACTCCGTCCGCCTGCGCGGTCTCCTCGCCCACCAGGAGGTCCTGCTGGGCGGCGAGGGCGAGACGCTGACCATCCGCCACGACTCCCTGCACCACAGCAGCTTCATGCCGGGCATCCTCCTCGGGGCCCGCCGCGTGGTCACCACCCCGGGTCTGACCTTCGGCCTGGAACACTTCCTGGACCTGGGCTGACACCGTCATGCGCGCCAAGCTGTCCTACGCCGTCACGGCTGCCGTCCTGGTCTTCTACTTCGTCCTGGTCGGCAGCCGAGGCGTCATGCTGATCCAGTCCGGCACGCTCATCACCGTCACGTTCGGTGTCGCGGTGCTGATCCTGCCGGTGATCGGCCTGTGGTTCCTGTGGAAGAACACCCAGTTCGTCCGCCGGGCCAACGCCCTGGCCGCCGAGCTCGACGCCGAGGGCGGCCTGCCCGTCGACGAGCTCAAGCGCACGCCCGGCGGCCGGATCGACCGCGACTCCGCCGACGAGGTCTTCGCCCAGCGCAAGGCCGAGACAGAGACGGCCCCCGACGACTGGCGGAGCTGGTTCCGGCTCGCCGTGGCCTACCACGACGCCCGCGACACCCCACGCGCCCGCAAGGCCATGCAGCGCGCGATAGCACTGCACGACGGCAGGCCCGTCCAGCAGCTCTGAGGTCCCGGCACGTCGAAGGGGGCCGGTCCTGGTGCGGACCGGCCCCCTTCTTCGTGTGTCCCTGTCGGGTCAGCCCCGCGCGTACTCCGCGGCCCAGGCCTCCACCGCGTCCGCGGCCCGGTCGAACGCCTGGCCGCGCGCGAGGAAGTCCGCGTTGTGCGTGGTCAGCAGCGGCTGCGGGTCCTCCGGCCCCCGGCCCTGCCGTACGAGGGTCAGGGCCTGGCCCTGGACCGTGCGCGGCAGTCCGAGCCAGCGCACCGGCTGCTGTGCCGTCCGCACGGCGACGACCTGCTCCCAGGACACCGTACGAGTGAACAGGAAGCCCACCCGTCGCACCCCGCGGCCGCATACCCACACGCCCATGCGCAGCAGCCGCAGCGCGCCGACGATGACGAGCACCGCGATGCCGAACACCACCGCGGCCTCGGACGGCGAGTCGGTCAGCGCGATGATCACCGCGGCGAACAGCACGTACGAGGCGAGCAGAAGAAGGACCGCCGCCACGCCCACCCGCCACGGACCGGGCCGGTAGGGGCGCCGCCAGTGGTCACGGTTGTCGAACGGCAGCGCGACGTCGTCCGTCGTCTCGAATGCTCGGTCGGCCGTCAGGAAGGGCAGGGGCACGGCGGGTCCTCACTCGATCCATGCGTGGGCTGTGCCGGTGAGGCTATCCGCCGCTGTCCCCGCGAGCCACCTTCGGGGGCCAATGGGGGTGCCTCCCACGCCATTCGGGCAGTGGGGGAGAGCCAGTGCCCGCGTCAGTGTCCCTGAGATGCCTGGGACTGCTGTGTCTGCGAGGGCGCCTGATCCTGCGACAGGGCCGGCATCCCGAGGACCAGGGATCCCACGAGTCCGGCGACGATGGTGAGCCCCACCAGCCAGCGCCCGGCCAGCTCACCGGCGGACGCCCGCTCACGGGGCGGAGGAGTGACATTGCTGCGGAACCTGTCGGCTTCGGCGACAAAGGCGAACGGAACGGGTTCGCGCCGACGCAACAGCATGGGGGTACTTCTCCCTTCAGGGGATGGAACTTCGGGGATCGAACGAATCGCTGCTGTCTGTACAGACGAGCGGTTGCCGCAAAAGGTGCCCGGTTTCGCCGACTTAACTCGGTCACGACACTGAAAGTCCCGTTTGGCGGGCCGTAGAGTGGCGTCGCCACCGAAAGAGCTGGGAAGGACCCCCCGAACCGTGACCCCCACCCCCGACGACGATTTCAAGATCGAGCTGCGCGACGACGTCACCGTCGAACTGGTCAAGCACAGCGCGGCCGACTCCGACGTGCTGTTCGCCGCCAGGGTGTCGACCGTCGGAGAGCAGTCCCTGGACGAGCTGAACAAGGACCCGGAGCGCTCCAAGGGCCTGATCAACTACCTCATGCGGGACCGGCACGGCAGCCCGTTCGAGCACAACTCCATGACCTTCTTCATCAGCGCCCCGATCCTCGTCTTCCGCGAGTTCATGCGGCACCGCGTGGGCTGGTCGTACAACGAGGAGTCCGGCCGCTACCGGGAGCTCCAGCCCGTGTTCTACGTCCCCGGCCCCGACCGCAAGCTCGTCCAGCAGGGCCGCCCGGGCAAGTACGTCTTCGTCGAGGGCACCCCGGAGCAGCACGCGTCCGTCGGGAACGCGATGGAGGAGTCGTACCGCCAGGCGTACCGGGCCTACCAGGACATGCTCGCGCAGGGCGTCGCCCGCGAGGTCGCCCGTTCGGTCCTGCCCGTCGGACTGTTCTCCTCGATGTACGCCACCTGCAACGCCCGCTCGCTCATGCACTTCCTCGGTCTGCGCACCCAGCACGAGCAGGCGAAGGTGCCGTCCTTCCCGCAGCGGGAGATCGAGATGGTCGGCGAGAAGATGGAGGCGGAGTGGGCCAAGCTCATGCCGCTCACCTACGCGGCCTTCAACGCGAACGGCCGTGTGGCGCCGTAACGGACGCCTGTTTCCCCGCAGGGCACAGATGTGCGGGCCCGCCTCGCGAAGTGTCCGTATTGCGGCATTTAGAGAAGTTCATCTAGCCTGATCAAACGGACCCGGCACTGCTTGAACCCCCGAGCAGGCAGTGCCGGGCTCCGCATTTGTCCTGACTTTTCCCGGCCCCCCTAGGGCAGACCCCGCCCTGCGCAACGAGTAGCGTGTTCCCCATGGCTCCGACCTCCACTCCGCAGACCCCCTTCGGGCGGGTCCTCACCGCCATGGTCACGCCCTTCACGGCGGACGGCGCACTCGACCTCGACGGCGCACAGCGGCTCGCCACCCACCTGGTGGACGCAGGCAACGACGGCCTGATCATCAACGGCACCACCGGCGAGTCGCCCACCACCGGTGACGCGGAGAAATCGGACCTGGTACGAGCCGTACTGGAGGCGGTCGGCGACCGCGCCCACGTCATCGCCGGCGTCGGCACCAACGACACCCGCCACAGCATCGAGCTGGCCCAGGCCGCCGAGAAGGTCGGCGCACACGGCCTCCTGATCGTGACGCCGTACTACAACAAGCCCCCGCAGGAGGGCCTGTACCGGCACTTCAAGGCCGTCGCCGACGCCGCCGAGCTGCCCGTCATGCTCTACGACATCCCGGGCCGCAGCGGCGTCCCGATCAGCACCGAGACGCTGGTCCGGCTCGCCGAGCACCCGCGGATCGTCGCCAACAAGGACGCCAAGGGCGACCTCGGCCGCGCCAGCTGGGCCATCGCCCGCTCCGGCCTCGCCTGGTACTCCGGCGACGACATGCTGAACCTCCCGCTGCTCTCCGTGGGCGCGGTCGGCTTCGTCTCGGTCGTCGGCCACGTCGTCACCCCGGACCTGCGCGCCCTGGTCGAGGCGTTCGTCTCGGGTGACGTACAGAAGGCCACCGAGATCCACCAGAAGCTGCTCCCCGTCTACACGGGCATGTTCCGTACCCAGGGAGTGATGACCACCAAGGCGGCGCTCACCCTCCAGGGCCTCCCCGCGGGGCCCCTGCGCGCCCCCATGGTCGAGCTCTCGCCCGAAGAGATCCGGCAGCTCAAGATCGATCTTGCAGCCGGCGGGGTACAGCTCTAGCACCAGACTTCGCGCGCCCGGCGCGCAACCGGACTCAACAACTGAATAGGCGGGCCACCGGTGCCCGCACCACAACGACAACTGCTACACGCACGAACGTCACGCACGCCACGTGCCCCACCGGTACGTGGCGTGTGTGGTGAGGAGAGTCTTTTGAGTCATCCGCATCCCGAACTGGCCCCGCCCCCGCCGCTTGCCGAGGGCGCCCTGCGGGTCACCCCACTCGGCGGTCTCGGTGAGATCGGCCGAAACATGACGGTCTTCGAATACGGCGGCCGCCTGCTGATCGTCGACTGCGGAGTGCTGTTCCCCGAGGAGGAACAGCCCGGAATCGACCTGATCCTGCCGGACTTCTCGTCCGTCCGGGACCGCCTCGACGACATCGAGGGCATCGTCCTCACCCATGGCCACGAGGACCACATCGGTGGTGTCCCCTACCTCCTCCGCGAGAAGCCGGACATTCCGCTGATCGGCTCCAAGCTGACCCTCGCGCTCATCGAGGCCAAGCTCCAGGAGCACCGCATCCGTCCGTACACCCTTGAGGTGGCGGAGGGACACCGCGAGCGCATCGGCCCCTTCGACTGCGAGTTCGTCGCGGTCAACCACTCCATCCCCGACGCCCTCGCGGTCGCCATCCGCACGCCCGCCGGCATGGCGGTGCACACAGGCGACTTCAAGATGGACCAGCTCCCGCTGGACGGCCGGCTCACCGACCTGCATGCGTTCGCGCGGCTGAGCGAGGAGGGCATCGACCTTCTCCTCTCCGACTCGACGAACGCCGAGGTACCGGGCTTCGTCCCGCCCGAGAAGGACATCTCGAACGTCCTGCGCCAGGTCTTCGGCAACGCCCGCAAGCGGATCATCGTGGCGAGCTTCGCCAGCCACATCCACCGCATCCAGCAGATCCTGGACGCGGCCCACGAGTACGGCCGCCGGGTCGCCTTCGTCGGCCGCTCGATGGTCCGCAACATGGGCATCGCGAGAGACCTCGGCTACCTGAAGGTCCCCCCGGGCCTGGTGGTCGACGTCAAGACGCTCGACGACCTCCCGGACCACGAGGTGGTCCTGGTCTGCACGGGCTCGCAGGGCGAACCGATGGCCGCCCTGTCCCGCATGGCCAACCGCGACCACCAGATCCGGATCGTCCAGGGCGACACCGTCATCCTCGCGTCCTCGCTGATCCCCGGGAACGAGAACGCGGTCTACCGCGTGATCAACGGCCTGACCCGCTGGGGCGCCAACGTCGTCCACAAGGGCAACGCCAAGGTGCACGTCTCGGGCCACGCGTCCGCGGGCGAGCTCCTGTACTTCTACAACATCTGCCGGCCGAAGAACCTGATGCCGGTCCACGGCGAATGGCGCCACCTGCGCGCCAACGCCGAGCTCGGCGCCCTGACCGGCGTCCCGCACGACCGCATCGTCATCGCCGAGGACGGCGTGGTCGTCGACCTCGTCGAGGGCAAGGCGAAGATCGCGGGCAAGGTCCAGGCGGGTTACGTCTACGTCGACGGCCTCTCGGTCGGCGATGTCGGCGAGCCGGCCCTCAAGGACCGCAAGATCCTCGGCGACGAGGGCATCATCTCGGTCTTCCTGGTCGTGGACTCGTCCACCGGCAAGATCACGGGCGGCCCGCACATCCAGGCGCGCGGCTCCGGCATCGAGGACGCGGCCTTCGCCGACGTGATCCCGCGGGTCACCGAGGTACTCGAGCGCTCGGCGCAGGACGGCGTGGTCGAACCCCACCAGCTGCAACAGCTGGTGCGTCGGACCCTGGGCAAGTGGGTCTCCGACACGTATCGCCGCAGGCCGATGATCCTGCCTGTGGTGGTGGAGGTCTGACGGACCGTCGGACATCCGTCCGAGTGAACATGGAGCGGGGCGCCTCGATTTGCATCGAGGCGCCCCGCTCCAGTACGTTTACGGCTCCGCCTGAGGGGGAACCCGGCAGCTTCGTGCTCCGGGGCCAGCCTCCAGGGGGCGGGAATTCCGACTCAGAACTTCTGATAAAGTCGGAGTCGCCGGAAAGGGAAACGCGAGAGCGGGAACCTGGAAAGCACCGAGGAAATCGGAACCGGAAACGGTCTGATAGAGTCGGAAACGCAAGACCGAAGGGAAAAGCCCGGAGGAAAGCCCGAGAGGGTGAGTACAAAGGAAGCGTCCGTTCCTTGAGAACTCAACAGCGTGCCAAAAATCAACGCCAGATATGTTGATACCCCGTCTCCAGCATCTGCTGGGACGAGGTTCCTTTGAAATAGACACAGCGAGGACGCTGTGAACGACCGCCTTATTCCGGTGGTTGTTCCGCTCTCGTGTGTGTGCACCCGATTACGGGTAAACATTCACGGAGAGTTTGATCCTGGCTCAGGACGAACGCTGGCGGCGTGCTTAACACATGCAAGTCGAACGATGAACCACTTCGGTGGGGATTAGTGGCGAACGGGTGAGTAACACGTGGGCAATCTGCCCTTCACTCTGGGACAAGCCCTGGAAACGGGGTCTAATACCGGATATCACTGCCACTCGCATGGGTGGTGGTTGAAAGCTCCGGCGGTGAAGGATGAGCCCGCGGCCTATCAGCTTGTTGGTGAGGTAATGGCTCACCAAGGCGACGACGGGTAGCCGGCCTGAGAGGGCGACCGGCCACACTGGGACTGAGACACGGCCCAGACTCCTACGGGAGGCAGCAGTGGGGAATATTGCACAATGGGCGAAAGCCTGATGCAGCGACGCCGCGTGAGGGATGACGGCCTTCGGGTTGTAAACCTCTTTCAGCAGGGAAGAAGCGAAAGTGACGGTACCTGCAGAAGAAGCGCCGGCTAACTACGTGCCAGCAGCCGCGGTAATACGTAGGGCGCAAGCGTTGTCCGGAATTATTGGGCGTAAAGAGCTCGTAGGCGGCTTGTCACGTCGGGTGTGAAAGCCCGGGGCTTAACCCCGGGTCTGCATTCGATACGGGCTAGCTAGAGTGTGGTAGGGGAGATCGGAATTCCTGGTGTAGCGGTGAAATGCGCAGATATCAGGAGGAACACCGGTGGCGAAGGCGGATCTCTGGGCCATTACTGACGCTGAGGAGCGAAAGCGTGGGGAGCGAACAGGATTAGATACCCTGGTAGTCCACGCCGTAAACGGTGGGAACTAGGTGTTGGCGACATTCCACGTCGTCGGTGCCGCAGCTAACGCATTAAGTTCCCCGCCTGGGGAGTACGGCCGCAAGGCTAAAACTCAAAGGAATTGACGGGGGCCCGCACAAGCAGCGGAGCATGTGGCTTAATTCGACGCAACGCGAAGAACCTTACCAAGGCTTGACATACGCCGGAAAGCATCAGAGATGGTGCCCCCCTTGTGGTCGGTGTACAGGTGGTGCATGGCTGTCGTCAGCTCGTGTCGTGAGATGTTGGGTTAAGTCCCGCAACGAGCGCAACCCTTGTCCTGTGTTGCCAGCATGCCCTTCGGGGTGATGGGGACTCACAGGAGACCGCCGGGGTCAACTCGGAGGAAGGTGGGGACGACGTCAAGTCATCATGCCCCTTATGTCTTGGGCTGCACACGTGCTACAATGGCAGGTACAATGAGCTGCGATACCGTGAGGTGGAGCGAATCTCAAAAAGCCTGTCTCAGTTCGGATTGGGGTCTGCAACTCGACCCCATGAAGTCGGAGTTGCTAGTAATCGCAGATCAGCATTGCTGCGGTGAATACGTTCCCGGGCCTTGTACACACCGCCCGTCACGTCACGAAAGTCGGTAACACCCGAAGCCGGTGGCCCAACCCCCTTGTGGGGAGGGAGCTGTCGAAGGTGGGACTGGCGATTGGGACGAAGTCGTAACAAGGTAGCCGTACCGGAAGGTGCGGCTGGATCACCTCCTTTCTAAGGAGCATCTAGGCCGCCAAGCTTGCTTGGTGGTCCAGGGCCAGTACATCGGCGTACGTCCGATGCTGGTTGCTCATGGGTGGAACGTTGATTATTCGGCATTTTCAGTCATCTCGGGCTGCCAGTACTGCTCTTCGGAGCGTGGAAAGCTGATCACGAGTGGCGGAGGTGTCGGGCACGCTGTTGGGTGTCTGAGGGAATGAACCCCCTCGATGCCGGCCCCAGTGAACTCGCCTGTGAGGGCGGGGTGATGGGTGGCTGGTCGTTGTTTGAGAACTGCACAGTGGACGCGAGCATCTGTGGCCAAGTTTTTAAGGGCGCACGGTGGATGCCTTGGCACCAGGAACCGATGAAGGACGTGGGAGGCCACGATAGTCCCCGGGGAGTCGTCAACCAGGCTTTGATCCGGGGGTTTCCGAATGGGGAAACCCGGCAGTCGTCATGGGCTGTCACCCATACCTGAACACATAGGGTATGTGGAGGGAACGCGGGGAAGTGAAACATCTCAGTACCCGCAGGAAGAGAAAACAACCGTGATTCCGGGAGTAGTGGCGAGCGAAACCGGATGAGGCCAAACCGTATGCGTGTGAGACCCGGCAGGGGTTGCGCATTCGGGGTTGTGGGATCTCTCTTTCACAGTCTGCCGGCTGTGAGACGAGTCAGAAACCGTTGATGTAGGCGAAGGACATGCGAAAGGTCCGGCGTAGAGGGTAAGACCCCCGTAGTCGAAACATCAGCGGCTCGTTTGAGAGACACCCAAGTAGCACGGGGCCCGAGAAATCCCGTGTGAATCTGGCGGGACCACCCGCTAAGCCTAAATATTCCCTGGTGACCGATAGCGGATAGTACCGTGAGGGAATGGTGAAAAGTACCGCGGGAGCGGAGTGAAATAGTACCTGAAACCGTGTGCCTACAAGCCGTGGGAGCGTCGCGCATTGAGTTTACTCAATGCGTCGTGACTGCGTGCCTTTTGAAGAATGAGCCTGCGAGTTTGCGGTGTGTTGCGAGGTTAACCCGGGTGGGGTAGCCGTAGCGAAAGCGAGTCCTAATAGGGCGTTTCAGTAGCACGCTCAAGACCCGAAGCGGAGTGATCTAGCCATGGGCAGGTTGAAGCGGAGGTAAGACTTCGTGGAGGACCGAACCCACCAGGGTTGAAAACCTGGGGGATGACCTGTGGTTAGGGGTGAAAGGCCAATCAAACTCCGTGATAGCTGGTTCTCCCCGAAATGCATTTAGGTGCAGCGTCGTGTGTTTCTTGCCGGAGGTAGAGCACTGGATAGGCGATGGGCCCTACCGGGTTACTGACCTTAGCCAAACTCCGAATGCCGGTAAGTGAGAGCGCGGCAGTGAGACTGTGGGGGATAAGCTCCATGGTCGAGAGGGAAACAGCCCAGAGCATCGACTAAGGCCCCTAAGCGTACGCTAAGTGGGAAAGGATGTGGAGTCGCAGAGACAACCAGGAGGTTGGCTTAGAAGCAGCCACCCTTGAAAGAGTGCGTAATAGCTCACTGGTCTAGTGATTCCGCGCCGACAATGTAGCGGGGCTCAAGCGTACCGCCGAAGTCGTGTCATTGCAGCAATACGCCCAACGGTGGCTGTGATGGGTAGGGGAGCGTCGTGTGCCGGGTGAAGCTGCAGCGGAAGCTAGTGGTGGACGGTTCACGAGTGAGAATGCAGGCATGAGTAGCGATACACACGTGGGAAACGTGTGCGCCGATTGACTAAGGGTTCCTGGGTCAAGCTGATCTGCCCAGGGTAAGTCGGGACCTAAGGCGAGGCCGACAGGCGTAGTCGATGGATAACCGGTTGATATTCCGGTACCCGCTGTGAAGCGTCAAACATCGAACCCATTGATGCTAAGGCCGTGAAGCCGTTCCGGACCCTTCGGGGAAAGGAAAGTGGTGGAGCCGCTGATCCAAGGTGGTAGTAGGTGAGTGATGGGGTGACGCAGGAAGGTAGTCCAGCCCGGGCGGTGGTTGTCCCGGGGTAAGGGTGTAGGCCGTGTGATAGGTAAATCCGTCGCACATGAGGCTGAGACCTGATGCCGAGCCGATTGTGGTGAAGTGGATGATCCTATGCTGTCGAGAAAAGCCTCTAGCGAGTTTCATGGCGGCCCGTACCCTAAACCGACTCAGGTGGTCAGGTAGAGAATACCGAGGCGTTCGGGTGAACTATGGTTAAGGAACTCGGCAAAATGCCCCCGTAACTTCGGGAGAAGGGGGGCCATCACCGGTGATCCGTTTTACACGGTGAGCTGGGGGTGGCCGCAGAGACCAGCGAGAAGCGACTGTTTACTAAAAACACAGGTCCGTGCGAAGCCGTAAGGCGATGTATACGGACTGACGCCTGCCCGGTGCTGGAACGTTAAGGGGACCGGTTAGTCACATTTCGGTGTGGCGAAGCTGAGAACTTAAGCGCCAGTAAACGGCGGTGGTAACTATAACCATCCTAAGGTAGCGAAATTCCTTGTCGGGTAAGTTCCGACCTGCACGAATGGCGTAACGACTTCTCGACTGTCTCAACCATAGGCCCGGTGAAATTGCACTACGAGTAAAGATGCTCGTTTCGCGCAGCAGGACGGAAAGACCCCGGGACCTTTACTACAGTTTGATATTGGTGTTCGGTTCGGCTTGTGTAGGATAGCTGGGAGACTGTGAACTCTGGACGCCAGTTCAGGGGGAGTCGTCGTTGAAATACCAGTCTGGTCGTGCTGGATGTCTAACCTGGGTCCGTGATCCGGATCAGGGACAGTGTCTGATGGGTAGTTTAACTGGGGCGGTTGCCTCCTAAAGAGTAACGGAGGCGCCCAAAGGTTCCCTCAGCCTGGTTGGTAATCAGGTGTTGAGTGTAAGTGCACAAGGGAGCTTGACTGTGAGACCGACGGGTCGAGCAGGGACGAAAGTCGGGACTAGTGATCCGGCGGTGGCTTGTGGAAGCGCCGTCGCTCAACGGATAAAAGGTACCCCGGGGATAACAGGCTGATCTTCCCCAAGAGTCCATATCGACGGGATGGTTTGGCACCTCGATGTCGGCTCGTCGCATCCTGGGGCTGGAGTCGGTCCCAAGGGTTGGGCTGTTCGCCCATTAAAGCGGTACGCGAGCTGGGTTTAGAACGTCGTGAGACAGTTCGGTCCCTATCCGCTGTGCGCGTAGGAGTCTTGAGAAGGGCTGTCCCTAGTACGAGAGGACCGGGACGGACGAACCTCTGGTGTGCCAGTTGTCCTGCCAAGGGCATGGCTGGTTGGCTACGTTCGGGAGGGATAACCGCTGAAAGCATCTAAGCGGGAAGCCTGCTTCGAGATGAGGACTCCCACCCCCTTGAGGGGTTAAGGCTCCCAGTAGACGACTGGGTTGATAGGCCGGATCTGGAAGCCCAGTAATGGGTGGAGGTGACCGGTACTAATAGGCCGAGGGCTTGTCCTCAGTTGCTCGCGTCCACTGTGTTAGTTCTGAGGCAACGACTGTGTCATTTTCCGGTCGAACTTCATAGTGTTTCGGTGGTCATAGCGTGAGGGAAACGCCCGGTTACATTCCGAACCCGGAAGCTAAGCCTTACAGCGCCGATGGTACTGCAGGGGGGACCCTGTGGGAGAGTAGGACACCGCCGAACAATTCTTCAAAGGGTTGGATCCTGAACTTCGGTTCGGGGTCCAACCCTTTTTTGTTGGGCGTCACTTGAAGTTCACGTTGCGCAACCACCATCCCCAGCATGGGTACTGCTGCAATGCTCAGGGCCGCCGGCGTCGGAGTCGGTGACGAGGTCGTCGTACCGGCCTTCGGGAACGTCGAGGTCGCCGAAGCGGTGACACTCGCGGGTGCGCTTCCGGTGTTCGCGGACATACATCCGGTCAGCTACTGCCTGGACGCGTCCGCTGTCGAGGCCGCCGTAACTCCGCGGACGGCGGCCGTCGTTGTAGTCCACCGATTCGGAAGGCCGGCCGACATGGCGCGGCTGCTCGAGGTCGGCCGGCGGCACGGGCTGCTGGTGCTGCAGGAAGGCGAGTCCGAGGCGCCGTACGACGAGACCGCTCAGCGGCGGGAGCGGGCCTGCTATCTCGATGGGAAGCTGCGCGGTGTGCGCACGCCCGACGGTGGGGACGGGCACACCTACCAGCAGTACGTCGTGCGGGTTCCCGGCAACGGGCGGCCGGACCGGGACGCGTTCGCCCGGGCCCTGCGGAGCAAGGGAGTTGATTGCCGGGTGCCGGTGAAGACGCCCGTGCACCGGCTTCCCGAGTTCCGGCGTTGTGTGTCGCTGCCGGAGACCGAACTGGCCGCCGACGAGACGCTTGCGTTGCCGGTCGATGCCTCGCTGACCAAGCGGGACATGCAGCGGGTGGTGGCCGCGTGCAATGCCCTCGGCGGACTGCTTCAGCCTGCTTTCTGAGCGAGTTGGGAGCACGGGTCTGCTCGGGGTATGATCTCTTCCGTTGCCGCGAGGGAAACCTCGGAAAGCGACAGGCCCCCTTAGCTCAGTCGGCAGAGCGTCTCCATGGTAAGGAGAAGGTCAACGGTTCGATTCCGTTAGGGGGCTCCAGCAAAAGGCCCCGCCCATTCGGGCGGGGCCTTTTTCGTGTTCCCTCTCAGTCCGTGTGCAGGCCCGGGACGCGCATTGCCAGGATCGCCATGTCGTCGGACGGGGCGTCGGAGGCGAAGCGTTCGACCGCGCGCATGATGCGGGCCGCGACAGCGCCGGCCGTCAGGCCCGTACAGGTGGTGAGGACGTCGGCGAGACCGTCGTCGCCCAGCATGCGGGTGCCTTCCCGGCGTTCTGTGACGCCGTCCGTGACGCAGAGCAGGACGTCGCCCGGGTCGAGCGTGACCGCCTGCTCGTAGAGCTCCAGGTCCTCCATTACGCCGAGGAGCGGCTGGGGTTCGGCGGCCGGTTCCACGGTGCCGTCCTGGCGCAGGCGGAGGGGGAGCGGGTGGCCGGCGCAGACGACCTTCAGGCGGGCGCTGCCGTCCTCCTGCGGCCACAACTCGCCGTAGAGCAGGGTCAGGAAGCGGCTGCGGGCGCCCTCGTCGAGGATCGCGGAGTTGAGGCGCTCCAGGACCGCCGGGCCGCTCAGACCCTCCCTGGCCAGGAGACGCAGGGCGTGCCGGGCGAGGCCCGTCACCGCCGCCGCGTTCGGGCCCGTGCCGCAGACGTCGCCGATGGCGAAGCCGTACGCGCCGTCGCTGATGGGGAAGACGTCGTAGAAGTCGCCGCCGACCTCGTTGCCCTCACCGGCCGCGCGGTAGATGACCTCGACCTCGACGCCGTCGATCTGGGGCAGCTCGGGCGGCAGGAGGCTGCGCTGGAGGGACTGGCTGATGGCCGTGCGCTCGGAGTAGAGGCGGGCGTTGTCGAGGGCGAGGGCGGCCCGGCGGGACAGGTCCTCGGCCAGTTCCAGGATCTCCTGGCGGAAGTGTTCGTCGGCGGGCTTGCCGAGGGTGAGCATGCCGATGACACGGTTGCGGGCGACCAGGGGGAGGACGACGGTCTCGCCGCCCACCGCGGAGGCCGTGGCGAGCGTGGGGCCGATCCCGGAGGCGAGCTGGTGGGTCTGGCCGCCGGTGAGACCGAGGCTGCGCATGGAGCTGCGCAGGGCCGCCTGGTGGGCCGCCTCGCCCGGGGCCGACCAGACGCGGGCGCCGGGGGTGGGGACCGGGTCAGGAGGCTGGATCTTCGACAGCAACGACTTGATGCCGTCGATGAGTTCCTCGTCCTCGTGCAGGACGTACGACAGATAGGGATCCGACGCCTGGTCGGCGATCGTGTAGACGGCACACCAGGTGGCCAGGGTGGGGACGGTCATCTGGGCCATGAGGGCCAGCGTCTGGTCGCGGTCCAGGGTGCCGGCCAGGAGGTCGGAGGCCTCGACGAGGAAGCTCAGGGAGCCGCGGCGCAGGCGTTCGAGTTCGCCCAGGCGGGCCGACTCGACGGCCAACGCGATGCGGTCGGCGGCGAACTGGAGTCGCAGGGCTTCTTCGTTCGAGTATCTGCCGGGACCCTCCGCGGCCACGCCCAGGGAGCCGGTGAGGCGTCCCTCGACCTTCAGCGGGACCGTGACGACCGAGCGCATGCCCGTGCCGCTCAGGAGCGGTACTGCGCCCGGTACGGCCGACAGGTCGTCGTGGACGGCCGGCATGCGGGCGGAGCCGTAGCGCCCGGGGCCCGCTTCGACCGGCACGCGCGCGAAGCGCTGACGGGCGGAGGGCAGGCCGGTGGAGGCGCGGACCTCCAGCTCCGTCTCGTCGTCGGTCGCGAGGAGCAGGAAGGCGGAGTCGCCGTCGAGCATGTCGCGCGCGCGTTCGACGGTGCGCTGGAGCAGGCCGTCGAGGTCGTCCGGGGCCGGGGAGCCGATGAACACCTCGAAGGGGTCGGTGCTCTGGCCGTCGGCGGAGGTGGTTGTGTCGGAGGAGGGGACACGCAACGGCGTCTGGAGCACGGCCCGTTCGTGGTCGCGGACCAGGAGGCAGACGGTGGAGGGTTCGCCGCCGGTGTCGCGGACGCGCAGGTGGGAGGCGTAGACCGAGGTGACGCGGCCGTTGGCGGCCCTTATGCCGTAGCTGCCCTCCCAGCGCGAGAGTTGGAGTGCCTCGACGATGCCGGTGCTGGTGCCCGGGGTGTGCGGCCAGGCCGCGAGGTCGGTCAGGGGCTTGCCGAGGACCTGGTCGGCGCCGTAGCCGAAGAGTTCCTCGGCGTCCTCGTTCCACGAGGTGATGGCGCCCGTACGGTCGATCTGGACGACGGCGACGCGGACGCGGCCGTCGGCCAGCGGGAGAAGGTCCGCGGGCAGCGACGGACCCGCGGTCCGGGTGCCCACCGGGCGCTCGGGCAGTGCGAGTTGGAACCAGACCTGCTTGTGGGTGGGGGTGTACTCGACACCCCACCGGCCGGCGAGCGCGGCGCAGAGCTGGAGGCCGCGGCCGCCCTCGCGGTCGAGGTTGCCCATGTTGACGGCCTGGCCCTGGAGGGGGATCTCACGTTCGGGGTAGTGGTCGGCCACCTCGATCCGTACACCGTCGTCACTGCGCAGGCACAGAACGTCGGCGGACGTGCCCGCGTGGACCACGGCGTTGGTGACGAGTTCGCTGGTGAGGACCACCGCGTCGTCGACGATGTCGGCGAAGCCCCAGCCCTGGAGGGTGTCGCGGACGAAGGACCGGGCGGTCGCCACCGATCGTCCGACGGGCTCGAAGCTGGCTGCCGCGCGCGCGGTGATCACGGAACTCCTCGACCGGTTGTCGACGTGCAGGGCTGCCTGGCCGACCGGCTCGTGCCGCTGCTGCGGCAGACCGCCCGTCGGCCGGGGATCCGGGTTCTGTCCCCCGGGGATCAGTCCGGTGGTCATGTGTGCGGCCGCCCTCCGATGCCCGCTCGTGCTCGTGCCACCGCCCAGGCCGGACGGACCGGCTCGGCTGGACAGCCGCATGCAAGGTTACTTACCTTCGACGGCCATGCGGATGCCGGTCTGCAGTGTTTCCGTCCGGAGGGTGTGCGGACGATGTGCGAAGCTGCCGAACTGTTATGGCCGGGTTCAACCGGGGTGAAACACTGGGCAAGCTCCTGAAGAAGGTTCGGGCAGGCCGAGTGGCTTGCTCGTACGGCGGGCAGCAGCCCGTGGTGCGGGTTCGCATGCCTGGTTGAAATATCGCTGTAGTAAGCAGAAGCGCGCGGCAGCAACCGGTGTGCCGCGCGGTACCACCCGAGCACAGCAGTAACGGTCGACCCCTGCGGGAGGGACACAGTGGAGTCTGGCGCAGCGACGCGGGGCACTAGGACGCGCGCGAAGGGCGGACAGTCCCCGAGCGGCCAGCGCAAACCGCGCGGTGGGACCACCGCGGTGGACACGGCTGCCCTGGACCGGCTGATGTCCGCGCTGGTCTCGATGCGTGACGGGAACTTCCGCAAGCGGCTCACGGTGTCCGGCGACGGCGTGATGTCGGAGATCGCGGCCGTTTTCAACGAGGTGGCCGACCGCAATCTGCATCTGACGGGTGAGCTGTCACGGGTGCGGCGCATGGTGGGCCGTGAGGGCAAGCTCACAGAACGGCTGGAAACAGGCGCCTGTGAGGGCTCCTGGGCGTCCGCCATCGATGCCTCCAACGCGCTCGTGGACGATCTCGTGCGGCCCGTCTCCGAGGTCGGCCGGGTGCTGTCCGCGGTGGCGGAGGGTGATCTGTCGCCCCGGATGGAGCTCAGGACGCAGGCCCCGGACGGGACGGGGCACCCCCTGCGCGGGGAGTTCCTGAAGGTCGGGCGGACTGTAAACAACCTTGTCGATCAGCTGTCCACCTTCACCGACGAGGTCACGCGCGTGGCCAGCGAGGTCGGCACCGAGGGCAAGCTCGGCGGGCAGGCACGCGTGCGTGGCATGTCGGGTTCGTGGAAGGACCTGACCGAGTCCGTCAACACGATGGCGTACCGGCTGACGGCCCAGGTGCGGGACATCGCGCTGGTGACCACGGCCGTCGCCAAGGGTGACCTGTCCCGGAAGGTCACGGTTCACGTGGCCGGCGAGATGCTGGAGCTGAAGAACACCGTCAACACGATGGTGGACCAGCTCTCCTCGTTCTCCTCCGAGGTGACCCGCGTCGCGCGCGAGGTGGGCGTCGAGGGCGAGCTCGGCGGCCAGGCGCAGGTGCCGGGTGTGGCCGGGGTGTGGAAGGACCTCACCGATTCGGTGAACCTCATGGCCGGCAACCTGACGGCCCAGGTGCGCGGGATCGCCCAGGTGACGACGGCGGTCGCCAGCGGTGACCTGTCGCAGAAGGTGACGGTCTCCGCACGCGGCGAGGTCGCGCAGCTGGCCGACACGATCAACCAGATGACCGAGACGCTGCGGATCTTCGCGGACGAGGTCACGCGCGTGGCCAACGAGGTCGGTGCCGAGGGGCAGCTCGGCGGGCAGGCGAACGTGCCGGGTGCGGCGGGGACGTGGAAGGACCTCACCGATTCGGTGAACACGGTCTTCCGGAACCTCACCACCCAGGTGCGCGACATCGCCGCCGTGACGACGGCGGTGGCCAACGGTGACCTGTCGCAGAAGGTCACCGTGGACGTGGCCGGCGAGATGCTGGAGCTGAAGAACACCGTCAACGGGATGGTGGACCAGCTGTCGGCGTTCGGTGCCGAGGTCACGCGCGTGGCGCGCGAGATCGGTGTCGAGGGTGAGCTGGGCGGTCAGGCGCAGGTGCCCGGGGCCGCCGGTACGTGGAAGGACCTGACCGACTCCGTCAACACGGCGTTCAGGAACCTCACCGGACAGGTGAGGAACATCGCCCAGGTGACCACGGCGGTGGCCAACGGTGACCTCTCGCAGAAGGTCACCGTGGACGTCTCCGGCGAGATGCTCCAGCTGAAGAACACCGTGAACACGATGGTGGACCAGCTCTCGGCCTTCGCCGACCAGGTGACGCGGATGGCCCGGGACGTGGGCACCGAGGGCCGCCTCGGCGGTCAGGCCGTCGTGCCCGGTGTCTCCGGGACCTGGAAGGAGCTCACCGACTCCGTCAACTTCATGGGTGGCAACCTCACCTCGCAGGTGCGGCAGATCGCCCAGGTGACGACGGCGGTGGCCCGGGGTGACCTGTCGCAGAAGATCGACGTGGACGCGCGCGGCGAGATCCTGGAGCTGAAGAACACCATCAACACGATGGTCGACCAGCTGTCCGCCTTCGCGGACCAGGTGACCCGGGTGGCCCGCGAGGTGGGCACCGAGGGCCGCCTCGGCGGTCAGGCGCAGGTGCCCGGCGTCGCCGGCGTGTGGCGGGACCTGACCGACTCCGTGAACGGAATGGCAGGAAACCTTACTGCCCAGGTGCGCAACATCGCGCAGGTGGCCACCGCGGTGGCCCGGGGTGACCTGTCGCAGAAGATCGACGTGGACGCGCGCGGCGAGATCCTGGAGCTGAAGAACACCCTCAACACGATGGTGGACCAGCTCTCCAGCTTCGCCGACCAGGTGACGCGGGTGGCCCGTGAGGTGGGCACCGAGGGCATCCTGGGTGGCCAGGCCGAGGTTCAGGGTGTCTCCGGCACCTGGAAGGACCTCACGCAGTCCGTGAACTTCATGGCGAACAACCTGACGATCCAGGTGCGCAACATCGCCGAGGTCACCACGGCGGTCGCCAAGGGCGATCTCTCGAAGAAGATCACCGTCGACGCGAAGGGCGAGATCCTCGAACTCGTCACCACCGTCAACACGATGGTCGACCAGCTCTCGTCCTTCGCCGAGCAGGTGACCCGGGTGGCCCGCGAGGTGGGCACCGAGGGCATCCTCGGCGGCCAGGCGCACGCGTCGGGCGTCACGGGTATCTGGAAGGACCTCACCGACAACGTCAACCTCATGGCCAACAACCTGACCGTGCAGGTGCGCAACATCTCCCAGGTCGCGAACGCGGTCGCCAACGGTGACCTGACCCGGACGGTGACGATCGAGGCGCGCGGCGAGGTCGCGCAGCTGGCCGACACCTTCAACACCATGGTGAAGACGCTGAGTTCGTTCGCCGACCAGGTCACCAAGGTGGCCCGCGAGGTGGGCACGGACGGCATCCTGGGCGGTCAGGCGCGGGTGCCCGGTGTGGCCGGCACCTGGAAGGACCTCACCGAGTCCGTGAACCAGATGGCGTCCAACCTGACCGGTCAGGTGCGGAACATCGCCATGGTGACCACAGCCATCGCCAAGGGTGACCTGACCAAGAAGATCGACATCGACGCGCGCGGCGAGATCCTGGAGCTGAAGACGACCATCAACACGATGGTCGACCAGCTGTCGTCCTTCGCCGAGGAGGTCACCCGGGTCGCCCGCGAGGTGGGTACCGAAGGACAGCTCGGCGGTCAGGCACGCGTGCGTGACGTCGACGGCACCTGGCGGGACCTGACCGAGTCCGTGAACGAAATGGCAGGAAACCTTACTCGGCAGGTCCGCGCCATCGCGCGCGTGGCGACCGCGGTGACGCGGGGCGACCTGAACCTGAAGATCGACGTGGACGCGTCCGGTGAGATCCAGGAGCTCCAGGACTACATCAACAAGATGATCGCCAACCTGCGCGACACCACGATCGCCAACAAGGAGCAGGACTGGCTCAAGGGCAACCTGGCCCGTATTTCGGCGCTCATGCAGGGCCGCCGGGACCTGGAGGACGTGGCCTCGCTGATCATGAGCGAGCTGACGCCGGTGGTGACCGCGCAGCACGGCGCGTTCTTCGTTGCGATGCCGCTCCTGGACGGCAAGGACATGAGCGCCGAGGCGGAGGAGCAGTACGAGCTGCGGATGCTCGGGTCGTACGGCTACTCGATGGGCTCCATGCCGACGTCGTTCCGGCCGGGGGAGGCGCTCATCGGGACGGCCGCCGAGGAGAAGCGCACGATCCTGGTGGAGAACGCGCCCAGTGGCTATCTGAAGATCTCCTCCGGTCTCGGAGAGGCGCCGCCCGCGCAAGTGATCGTCCTCCCGGTCCTGTTCGAGGGCAAGGTGCTCGGTGTCATCGAGCTCGCGTCCTTCACACCCTTCACGCAGATCCAGAAGGATTTCCTCAACCAGATCGCCGAGATGATCGCGACCAGCGTCAACACCATCTCCGTCAACACCAAGACGGAGGTGCTGCTGAAGCAGTCGCAGGAGCTGACCGAGCAACTGCGCGAGCGGTCGGCCGAGTTGGAGAACCGGCAGAAGGCCCTCCAGGCGTCCAACGCCGAACTGGAGGAGAAGGCCGAGCTGCTGGCCCAGCAGAACCGCGACATCGAGGTCAAGAACACCGAGATCGAGGAGGCGCGGCAGGTCCTGGAGGAACGCGCCGAGCAGCTCGCCGTGTCGATGCGGTACAAGAGCGAGTTCCTGGCCAACATGTCGCACGAGCTGCGGACGCCGCTGAACTCCCTGCTGATCCTCGCCAAGCTGCTCGCCGACAACGCGGACTCCAACCTCACCCCCAAGCAGGTCGAGTTCGCCGAGACCATCCATGGCGCGGGTTCCGACCTGCTCCAGCTGATCAACGACATCCTCGATCTGTCGAAGGTCGAGGCGGGCAAGATGGACGTCTCACCGACGCGTATCGCGCTGGTGCAGCTCGTGGACTACGTGGAGGCCACCTTCCGGCCGCTGACCGCGGAGAAGGGCCTGGACCTGTCCGTGCGGGTCTCGCCCGAGCTGCCCGCCACCCTGCACACCGATGAACAGCGTTTGCTCCAGGTGCTGCGGAACCTGCTGTCCAACGCGGTGAAGTTCACCGACTCCGGGGCCGTCGAGCTGGTCATCCGTCCCGCCGGTCGAGAGGTGCCGGTGGCGATCCGGGAGCAGTTGCTGGAGGCCGGGTCGCTGCGTGACCCGGGCGCCGACCTGATCGCGTTCTCGGTGACCGACACGGGTATCGGCATCGCGGCCAGCAAGATGCGGGTGATCTTCGAGGCCTTCAAGCAGGCCGACGGGACGACCAGCCGCAAGTACGGCGGCACCGGCCTCGGGCTGTCGATCTCGCGGGAGATCGCGCAACTGCTCGGCGGCGAGATCCACGCGCAGAGCGAGCCGGGACGCGGATCGACGTTCACGCTGTATTTGCCGCTGCACCCCAGCGAACTGCCGCCGCAGGGCTACCAGCAGTCCATGCCCGCCCTGGAGGCCGGCGACCTGGTGGCGTCCACGTCGGAGAACGGGAGGGCCGGGGTCGAGGTCGAGACGCCGGCCGAGGTGAGGTCGTACCAGGAGACGCAGAACGGGGCCGCGGCGCTCTTCCGGCGCCGTCGCAGGACCGCACCGTCCCTCGAACAGCGGATCGGGCAGCCGGACCAGTGGTCGGCGGTGGAGCACCAGTCCGCGCCGCAGCCGCGCCGGGGCATCCGGTTCGGCGGGGAGAAGGTGCTGATCGTCGACGACGACATCCGCAACGTCTTCGCGCTCACCAGTGTGCTCGAACAGCACGGGCTGTCGGTCCTGTACGCGGAGAACGGCCGTGAGGGCATCGAGGTGCTGGAGCAGCACGAGGACGTGGCGGTCGTCCTGATGGACATCATGATGCCCGAGATGGACGGGTACGCCACGACCAACGCGATCCGCAGGATGCCGCAGTTCGCCGGGCTCCCGATCATCGCGCTGACCGCCAAGGCGATGAAGGGCGACCGGGAGAAGGCGATCGAGTCGGGCGCCTCCGACTACGTGACCAAGCCGGTCGATCCCGATCATCTGCTGTCGGTGATGGAACAGTGGATGCGGGGGGAGTGATGGGAATCGGTGGAGTTCACGCGGAGTTGCTGACTGAGTGTGCCCGACGCCGTGTAGAAGTACGGGATTCGGGGAACCTTCTGGTCTCCCGCTACGTTTCTGCTACGTGCACAGTGACATCACGGTGACAGGGTGTGGCGACAGACAGGGTGCGGCTACGATGACCGGCACAAGGACGGGCGGCGAAAGGGAGTCGTCCCCAGGGGCGGCACCCGGTGCACATCCGGGGCGAGGAGGGCGGGCCATGGTGCAGAAGGCCAAGATCCTCCTGGTCGATGACCGGCCGGAGAATCTGCTGGCGCTGGAGGCCATCCTCTCCGCGCTCGATCAGACACTGGTGCGGGCATCGTCCGGGGAGGAAGCGCTCAAGGCGCTGCTCACGGACGACTTCGCGGTGATTCTGCTGGACGTCCAGATGCCTGGCATGGACGGTTTCGAGACCGCGGCGCACATCAAACGGCGGGAGCGGACCCGGGACATCCCGATCATCTTCCTCACCGCCATCAACCACGGGCCGCATCACACCTTCCGGGGGTACGCGGCGGGTGCGGTGGACTACATCTCCAAGCCGTTCGACCCGTGGGTGCTGCGCGCGAAGGTCTCGGTGTTCGTCGAGCTCTACATGAAGAACTGCCAGCTGCGCGAGCAGGCGGCGCTGCTGCGGCTCCAGTTGGAGGGCGGCGGCGCAGGCAAGGCGGCGATCGGGGACGCGAAGGAGCCGGCGGGGCTGCTAGCCGAGCTGTCCGCGCGGCTCGCCGCGGTCGAGGAGCAGGCCGAGGCGCTCTCCAAGCAGTTGGACGACGAGTCCGCGGACGCGGCCGCGGTGGCCACCGCAGCCCATCTCGAACGCAAACTCACGGGGTTGCGGCGGGCGCTGGACGCGCTGGAGCCGGGCACCGGGAGTGCCCCGTCGGTCCCCTCGCAGAACTGACGCTCGCCGAAGGAGCTCTTGAGCCCGCGTCAGTTCGGCACCCCACCAGAAGCGACACGAACGGGTGAAGCAGCGGGCACACGTGTCCGCGGTCGTCTCCACCGGTAACCTCACACTCATGGCCTCACGTCCCTCCGCAGCCAAGAAGCAGCCCGCCAAGAAGGCTGCCGCTCCCGCGAAGGGGCCGGCGAGGAAGGCGCCTGCGAAGAAAGCACCGGCGAAGAAGGCGCCCGCCAGGAAGGCCGCGGCGAAAAAGGCCGTGCCGCCGAGGCCGGCGCCCAGCCCGACCGGAGGCGTTCTCCGGCTCATCCGCGCCCTCTGGCTCGGCGTCGCCCATGCCGTGGGCGCTGTGTTCCGGGGAATAGGGCAGGGTGCGAAGAACCTCGACCCCGCGCACCGGAAGGACGGCGTGGCACTCCTGCTGCTCGGCCTCGGCCTGATCGTGGCCGCCGGTACCTGGTCGAACCTGCACGGGCCCGTCGGCGACCTCGTCGAGATCATCGTGACCGGCGCCTTCGGCCGGCTGGACCTGCTCGTGCCGATACTGCTCGCGGTCATCGCCGTACGGTTCATCCGCCACCCCGAGCAGCCCGAGGCCAACGGCCGGATCGTGATCGGCCTGTCGGCGCTCGTCATCGGCGTCCTCGGTCAGGTCCACATCGCCTGCGGCGCACCGGCCCGCAGCGACGGCATGCAGGCGATAAGGGACGCCGGCGGCCTCATCGGCTGGGGAGCGGCGACCCCGCTGACGTACACCATGGGCGAGGTCCTCGCCGTACCGCTGCTCGTGCTGCTGACGGTCTTCGGGCTGCTCGTCGTCACGGCCACCCCGGTCAACGCCATTCCGCGACGGCTGCGGGAGCTCGGTGTGCGGCTCGGGATCCTCCCCGACCCGGCGGAGGACGAGTTCGGCGAGGACGACGAGCGCTACGACGAGCAGTGGCGCGAGGCGCTGCCCGCGCGCGGACGCAAGCGAGGTCCCGCGCCTGAGTCGTACGACCCCGACGGAGCGGAGCAGGAGGCCCTCTCGCAGCGTCGTGGGCGCCCCCGGCGGTCCGCGGTACCGCAGCCCGCGATGGACCGGCGGATGGACGCCGTGGACATCGCCGCGGCCGCCGCCGCCGATCTGGACGGCGTCGTCATGCACGGCCTGCCGCCCTCGCCGCTGGTCGCCGACCTCACCCAGGGCGTCAGCGTGGGCGACCGGGTGGAGACGACCCCGGTACCCACTCCGGTCCCGGCCGCGCGGCCCAAGCAGGAGGCGCGTCCGAAGCAGGAGAAGCTCAAGGTCGAGGTCGCCGACCTCACCAAGCCCGCTCCCGAGGCTCCGAGCGAGCTGCCCCCGCGCGCGGAGCAGCTCCAGCTGTCCGGCGACGTCACCTACGCGCTGCCCTCCCTCGACCTCCTGGAGCGCGGTGGCCCGGGCAAGGCGCGCAGCGCGGCCAACGACGCCATAGTCGCCTCTCTGACGACCGTCTTCACGGAGTTCAAGGTCGATGCCGCCGTCACCGGCTTCACGCGCGGACCGACGGTCACGCGCTACGAGGTCGAGCTCGGGCCCGCCGTGAAGGTCGAGCGGATCACCGCGCTGGCCAAGAACATCGCGTACGCCGTCGCCAGTCCGGACGTACGGATCATCAGCCCGATCCCCGGCAAGTCCGCGGTCGGCATCGAGATCCCCAACACCGACCGGGAGATGGTCAACCTCGGTGACGTGCTGCGGCTCGCGGCGGCCGCCGAGGACGATCACCCGATGCTGGTCGCGCTCGGCAAGGACGTCGAGGGCGGCTATGTGATGGCCAACCTGGCGAAGATGCCGCACGTCCTCGTCGCCGGAGCCACCGGTTCCGGTAAGTCGTCGTGCATTAACTGCTTGATCACTTCCATCATGGTCCGCGCGACCCCCGAGGACGTGCGCATGGTCCTCGTGGACCCCAAGCGCGTGGAGCTGACGGCCTATGAGGGCATCCCGCACCTGATCACGCCGATCATCACCAACCCGAAGCGGGCCGCCGAGGCGCTCCAGTGGGTCGTACGGGAGATGGACCTCCGCTACGACGACCTGGCGGCCTACGGCTTCCGGCACATCGACGACTTCAACGAGGCCATCAGGAACGGCAAGGTCAAACTGCCCGAGGGCAGCGAGCGTGAGCTCCAGCCGTACCCGTATCTGCTGGTGATCGTCGACGAGCTCGCCGACCTGATGATGGTCGCCCCGCGGGACGTCGAGGACGCGATCGTGCGGATCACCCAGCTCGCGCGCGCGGCCGGCATCCACCTGGTGCTCGCCACGCAGCGGCCGTCGGTGGACGTCGTCACCGGTCTGATCAAGGCGAACGTGCCCTCGCGGCTCGCCTTCGCCACGTCCTCGCTCGCCGACTCCCGGGTCATCCTCGACCAACCGGGTGCCGAGAAGCTGATCGGCAAGGGCGACGGGCTGTTCCTGCCGATGGGCGCCAACAAGCCCACCCGTATGCAGGGCGCCTTCGTGACCGAGGAAGAGGTCGCGGCGATCGTCCAGCACTGCAAGGACCAGATGGCGCCGGTCTTCCGGGACGACGTCGTCGTGGGCACCAAGCAGAAGAAGGAGATCGACGAGGAGATCGGCGACGACCTCGACCTGCTGTGCCAGGCGGCCGAGCTGGTCGTCTCCACGCAGTTCGGCTCGACCTCCATGCTCCAGCGCAAGCTGCGGGTCGGGTTCGCGAAGGCGGGCCGGCTGATGGACCTGATGGAGTCCCGGGGCATCGTCGGACCCAGCGAGGGCTCCAAGGCTCGTGACGTTCTTGTGAAGGCTGACGAACTGGACGGCGTGCTCGCGGTGATCCGCGGGGAGGCTTAGAGGGAGCCCGACGCGGGTGCGGCCACCGATGTTCGATCGTGACTCACCCGTAAGGGATCATCGAGCAACCGTTTCCCTTCGGCGTACGTCAAGTTGAGGGAAGCAAAAAGCTGCTGCCCCACCATCGGCGTGTTCGGCCATTCCGATGGCGTACAAAGTCCCACCGCCCGGTTGCCCCACCCTTTCGCACCCCCCCTAGACTGAACCTCCAGCACAGGTGGCTAAACGCTCGAAAGGCGCCCCCGTGTCCATCGGCAACTCCCCTGAAGACGAGCGTCCGTTCGAAGACGACCCGCAGGAAGCCCACCTCTCCGTCGGCCACGCCCTGAAACAGGCGCGGATCGCGGCCGGGCTGACCGTCGACGACGTCAGCAACGCCACCAGGGTTCGCATCGCCATCGTGCACGCCATCGAGGCGGACGACTTCGCCCCCTGCGGTGGCGACGTGTACGCCCGGGGCCACATCCGGACCCTGGCCAAGGCCGTCCATCTGGACCCGGCCCCTCTTCTGGACCAGTACGCCGCCGATCACGGCGGCGGGCGTCCGGCCCCGACCCCGGCCGCCCCGCTGTTCGAGGCGGAACGCATCCGTCCCGAGCGGCGCGGACCGAACTGGACCGCGGCCATGGTCGCCGCGATCGTCGCCGTGGTCGGCTTCGTCGGCTTCACCGCCTTCAAGGGCGACGACGGCGGCGGGACGACACAGGTGGCCGACGGCACCACGCCCGCCACCAGCAAGTCCCCGACGCCCAAGTCCGACAAGACCCCCAAGGACCCGAAGCCCACGCCGTCCGACAGCGCCATCGCGGCAGCGCCCCAGGACAAGGTGACCGTGCAGGTCAGCGCCGCCGACGGCAAGAGCTGGATCCTCGCCAAGGACCACAACGGCCGGACCCTCTTCGACGGACTGCTCAAGCAGGGCGACTCCAAGACCTTCCAGGACAGCGACAAGATCAACCTCGTCCTCGGTGACGCCGGAGCCATCCAGCTGTACGTGAACGGCAAGAAGATCGACGACGACTGGCAGCCCGGAGCCGTGGAGCGCCTGACGTACACGAAGGGCGACCCGCAGGTCGGCTAGGCAGCTGTTCGGTTTCTCGCTCTGAAGGGGTTGGCCACGATCGGCCAACCCCTTCGACGTGGGGTGTCAGTGGGACGAAGTAGTCTTGAGCCCATGCCTGAACGCCGTACCGTCGCACTCGTCACTCTTGGCTGCGCCCGCAACGAGGTGGACTCGGAGGAGCTCGCAGGCCGTTTGGAGGCGGACGGCTGGGATCTCGTGGAGGACGCCGCAGACGCGGATGTCGCCGTCGTCAACACCTGTGGCTTCGTCGAGGCCGCCAAGAAGGACTCGGTCGACGCCCTCCTGGAGGCCAACGACCTCAAGGGGCACGGCAGAACCCAGGCCGTCGTGGCGGTGGGCTGCATGGCCGAGCGTTACGGCAAGGACCTCGCCGAGGCGCTGCCGGAAGCGGACGGGGTGCTCGGCTTCGACGACTACTCCGACATCTCCGACCGGCTCCAGACCATCCTCAGCGGTGGCATCCACGCCGCCCACACCCCGCGCGACCGGCGCAAGCTGCTGCCGATCAGCCCGGCCGAGCGGCAGGACTCGGCGGCGTCCGTCGCGCTGCCCGGACACGGCCCGGCCGCCGAGGCCCCCGAGGCGGCGCCCGCAGACCTTCCGGAGGGGCTCGCTCCGGCCTCCGGCCCCCGTGCGCCCCTGCGCCGCCGTCTGGACGGCTCCCCGGTCGCCTCGGTCAAGCTCGCCTCCGGCTGCGACCGGCGCTGCTCCTTCTGCGCCATCCCGTCCTTCCGCGGCTCCTTCATCTCCCGCCGCCCCTCGGACGTCCTCAACGAGACGCGCTGGCTGGCCGAGCAGGGCGTCAAGGAGATCATGCTGGTCTCCGAGAACAACACCTCGTACGGCAAGGACCTCGGCGACATCCGCCTGCTGGAGTCCCTGCTGCCCGAACTCGCCGAGGTGGCCGGTCTCGAACGCGTGCGCGTCAGCTACCTCCAGCCTGCCGAGATGCGGCCCGGCCTGATCGACGTGCTCACCTCCACGCCCAAGGTCGTGCCCTACTTCGACCTGTCCTTCCAGCACTCCGCCCCCGGCGTGCTGCGCGCGATGCGCCGCTTCGGTGACACCGACCGCTTCCTGGAGCTCCTCGACACCATCCGGGGCAAGGCCCCCGAGGCCGGCGTGCGCTCCAACTTCATCGTGGGCTTCCCCGGCGAGACCGAGGCCGACCTCGCCGAGCTGGAGCGGTTCCTGAACGGCGCGCGACTGGACGCCATCGGTGTCTTCGGGTACTCCGACGAGGAGGGCACCGAAGCGGCGACGTACGAGAACAAGCTGGACGAGGACGTCGTCGCGGAGCGGCTGGCCCACATCTCCCGGCTCGCCGAGGAACTCGTCTCGCAGCGCGCCGAGGAGCGCGTCGGCGAGACCGTGCACGTGCTGGTCGAGTCCGTCGACGAGGAGGGCGTGTACGGCCGCGGAGCGCACCAGGCCCCCGAGACCGACGGCCAGGTGCTGCTCACGAGCGGCGAAGGTCTGAGTGTCGGTCGTATGGTCGAGGCGAAGGTGGTCGGTTCGGAAGGTGTCGACCTGGTGGCCGAGCCGCTCGACGGCTCGCTCGCGTGTAGTGAGGAGGCGGGCAGATGACCGGAGTACCGGCGTCCGCTGCGGGTGGCCCCTCCGCCGCGAAGGGCGGACCGGCGGGCGCGGTCTCGGGCGCCGCGTCCGGCGTGGCACCGAGCGCTCCCTCGGACGCGGTCTCCGGTACGGCCGCCGCGGTGCACGCCGGTGCCGTCCCCGCGGTGGATGTCGTTTCCGAAGCGGCGTCGGAGGTCGGCGGCGACTCCGGTGCGAAGCCCGCGCGCGGGGGGAAGATCGCGGCCGCGGCCGTCAACCAGGCCAGCGTCTGGAACATCGCCAATCTGCTGACCATGCTCCGGCTGCTCCTCGTGCCCGGCCTCGTCGCCCTGATACTGGCCGACGGCGGACACGACCCAGCATGGCGCTCGTTCGCCTGGGCGGCCTTCGCGATCGCCATGATCACCGACCTGTTCGACGGGCACCTGGCGCGCACCTACAACCTCGTCACGGACTTCGGGAAGATCGCCGACCCCATCGCCGACAAGGCGATCATGGGAGCGGCGCTGATCTGTCTGTCCGGGCTCGGCGACCTGCCCTGGTGGGTGACGATCGTCATCCTCGGCAGGGAACTCGGGATCACCCTCCTGCGTTTCCTCGTCATCCGGTACGGCGTGATCCCGGCGAGCCGGGGCGGCAAGCTCAAGACCCTCAGCCAGGGCATCGCCGTAGGGATGTACATCCTGGCGCTGACGGGGTGGCTGGCCACCGCGAGGTTCTGGGTGATGGGTGTGGCGGTCGTGCTGACCGTCGTGACCGGGCTCGACTATGTGAGACAGGCCATTGTGCTGCGCAGGCAGGGAATCGCCGAGCGCCGGGCGGCGTTGGAGGAGACGGAAGCGTGAATTCCTCGGCCGCCCAAGTGGTGCGACTACTCACCGTGAAGGGTTGGACGCTCGCGGTCGCCGAGTCGCTCACGGGCGGACTGGTTGCGGCGGAAATCACAGCGGTACCCGGCGCGTCCCAGGCGTTCCGGGGTTCGGTGACCGCCTACGCCACCGAACTGAAGCGGGAGCTGCTGGGGGTCGACGCCACCCTGCTGGACCAGCGAGGTGCGGTGGACCCGCAGGTCGCGGCTCAGATGGCGGCCGGAGTGCGCAAGGCACTCGGCGCCGACTGGGGCATCGCGACCACCGGAGTCGCTGGCCCGGAACCGCAGGACGGCAAGCCCGTCGGAACGGTATTCGTGGCCGTCGACGGCCCCTTCGAGGGCGCTTCCGAGGCAGTCAGTGGCGGGAAAGTGACCGCGCTGCGGTTGAACGGCGACCGTGCGGAAATTCGTATGGAGAGTGTACGGAGCGTACTCGCACTCCTCCTGGAGGAGCTGGCGAGCGAACAGACCGGGAATGAGCGGGCACAGGATACGGAACGGAACGGGGGGTTTTGATGTTTGCAGCCCTGAGTGAACACGACATCGCTCCCCGCACGGCCGCGGCGCAAGGCGGTACGGTGGGGCGTGAAGGATGCGGCTACGCGGTCCGAGGAGGGAGCCACCGATGATTCTGCTCCGTCGCCTGCTGGGTGACGTGCTGCGTCGGCAGCGCCAGCGCCAGGGCCGTACTCTGCGCGAAGTCTCCTCCTCCGCCCGAGTCTCACTCGGCTATCTCTCCGAGGTGGAGCGGGGGCAGAAGGAGGCTTCCTCCGAACTGCTCTCCGCGATCTGCGACGCGTTGGACGTACGGATGTCCGAGCTCATGCGGGAAGTGAGCGACGAGCTCGCCCTCGCCGAGCTGGCCCAGTCTGCTGCGGCCACCCCCAGCGAGCCCGTACCGGCGCCTGTGCGCCCGATGCTGGGTTCCGTGTCGGTGAAGGGTGTGCCACCGGAACGGGTGACCATCAAGGCGCCGAGCGAAGCTGTGGACGTCGTAGCGGCGTGACACTCGCGCTCGGTCAGCCATGAGCTGATGGCTCGCCGAGAGGAAGTCTGCGAGGCCCCGGACGGGTTTCTCCAGCTGGTCTGGAGAGGCGCCGGTCGGGGTTTTCGTGCATCTTGGAGCGACGGCCGCGTCGATGCGTCCGTGTGCCCTTGGTGCGCCCTCCCCGTGGGTGCGGCGGCGGTCTAGCGTCCGGGCTGGAGGTGGCTGCATGGCGGGGCCGGCAGTACGCCGGGGGGTGGCTCTCGGGTTCGGGGCACTGTGGTGGTGGGCCGCGGCGCGACTGGTGCTGGCGCCGGACGCCGGGGTGCTCGAAGGGGCGGTCGCGGCGGGTGGGTGGGGGCTGAGCCTGCTGCCGGTGCACTGTGTGCCGAAGACGCGGGCCGCGGGAGCCGTAGCCGCTGGGCGGTGGGGTCAGGCGTGGCGGGCGGGCAAGCCTGGCGGCGCCGGGCCGGCCGGGCGGCCCGCGGAGCCGGGAGCGGTTACCACGGCATCGCCACGCCGCCGTTCGGGCGGAGGATCTGGCCCGTTGTGAAGGACGAGGCGTCGGAGGCCAGGTAGAGCACGGCGTGGGCGATGTCCTCCGGTGCACCCACGCGCTTGAGCGGTGACATGCGGGACATGAGCGCTTCGGTGTGGGCCTGGGCGTCCTCGTCGTGGCGGTCGGTCATCGGGGTGCGGATCCAGCCGGGTGCGACGGCGTTGACCCGGATGCCGTACGGGCCGACCTCGGTGGCCAGGGTCTTCGTGAGTTGTACGACGGCCGCCTTGGCCGCGCCGTAGCAGAGCAGGCCGGCGCCGCCCGTGTCCACGGCGCCGGAGGCCATCGTGACGATGCTGCCCCGCGTCTGCCGGTCGAGCATCAGCCGGGCCGCCTCCTGGCAGGCGTGCAGCACGCCCTTGAAGTTGACGTTCAGAACGCGGTCCAGGTCCTCGTCCCGCGTCTCCAGGACCGGGCTGCTGTGCATGATCCCGGCGACCGCGGCCAGCACGTCCAGGCGTTCGCAGGAGGTGACGGCCTGGTGGAGCTGTCCCCGGTCGGTGACGTCGAGGGGGTGGGTGCGGGCGGTGCCGCCGACGTCCTTGATCAGCGTCGCGGTCTCGTGCAGCCCGGCCGCGTCGAGGTCGGCGCAGTGGACGGTGGCACCCGCTTCGGCGAGCAGGACGGCGGTCGCGCGGCCGATGCCGCTCGCGGCGCCGGTGACGAACGCGGTGCGTCCGGTGAGGTCGTACGCGCTGACGGCCATGGAGCGACGGTACGAGCGTTTCTGACGGGTCGTCAATTAGTTGTACGGCGTGAGGTTCTGGAGTGTGTTCCACCCGGTCCACCCGGTGCCCTGCGGTGTGGGCTCGGGGTCGGGCCGATCTGGCAGGTCGGGCACCAGTAGGTGGGGCGTTCGCGGGAGCCGTCGCCCTGGTCGGCGACCCGGACAGAGGTGCGGCAGCGGAGGCAGGGGCGGGGTGCGCGGCCGTAGACGTACAGGTCCTGGCCGCGGCGGCCGGTCGTGCTGCGGACCGGGCGGTCGCGGTTGACCTCCAGGAGTTTCTTGGCGAGTGCGGGGAGCTGTGCGGCGCGGTCCGCGGGGAGGGCGCCGACGGGGAGCCAAGGGGTGGCGCCGAGCAGGAAGCAGAGCTCGCTCTTGTAGACGTTGCCGATGCCGGCGAGATTGCGCTGGTCGAGGAGAGCCTCGCCGAGGGGGCGGGCCGGGTCCCGGAGGAGGTTGGCGAGGGCGCGCTCGGGGTCCCAGTCCGGGCCGAGGAGGTCGGGGCCGAGGTGGCCGACGGCCTTGTGCTCGTCCGCGGTGCGGAGCAGTTCGAGGACGGGAAGGCGGTAGCCGACGGCTGTGCGGTCGGCGTTGGCCAGGATCGCGCGGATCTGGTGGGTGGGGCCGCCGGTCCAGCGCTGGTTCTCCGCGTACACCTTCCAGGAGCCGTCCATGCGGAGGTGGGAGTGGAGCGTCAGGCCGCCTTGGATGCGGGTGAGGAGGTGTTTGCCGCGGGGGGTGACGTCCAGGACCCTGCGGCCTGTGAGGTCGGCTGTGGCGTACTTCGGCACCCTCAGGTCGCTGCGGGTCAGCACCTTGTCCGCGAGGGCGGTGTGCAGGCGCTTCGCGGCTTGCCAGACCGTGTCTCCTTCGGGCATGGGTCAAGGGTGGCACGGGGGTGAGGGCGGCGGGGTGCGGGGAGGGTGCGGGTGGCCCCTGTGGTGCCTGCTCGCCGTCGGCGGCTGCGGGAGCGCCGACGGCGGCTGTGTGGCGTGTGGGGTCAGGCGCGCAGGCGTAGGCCCCGTGGGGTGGCGATGAAGCCTGCTGTTTCCAGGAGGGTGCCCAGGGGTGAGGTCAGGGCTGAGGTGCCGTTGATGCGTTCCACCGTGACCGTGCCCAGGGAGCCGGCCTTGGCTGCTGCTGCGAGGGCTTCGGAGGCCGTGCGCAGGCGGGGGTCGTCGGTCGCGGTGGTGTCGGGGGCTGAGGGCCAGGCCAGGAGGGTCTTGCCGCCCCGCTCCATGTAGAGCGTGAGCTCGCCGTCCACGAGGACCACCAGGGAGCCCGCCTTGCGACCGGGCTTGTGGCCTGCCTCGGTCGGGGGGTCGGGCCAGGAGAGGGCGGCGCCGTAGGCGTTGGCGGGGTCGGCGGCCGCCAGGACCACGGCTCGGGAGGCTTCCGAAGCGTTCTGCCTGCGGTTGCCGAAGCCGGAACCGTACGCCGAGGTGCCTTGCCAGTGCTGGGGGGTGGGCTGGGGTGGGTAGTCGCGCGGTGAGATGTACTCGTCGCGGGAGACGGGGGAGGCGGAAGACCTGGGACCCACGGATCCGGATGTGAAGTCCGGGCCGGTTTCCGGGCTGGGGGCGTCCGGGTTGTCGAAGGCCTTGGTCCAGTCCCAGTCCTCCGCTGCTGGATCGGCCTGTGCGGGGCCGTGGGACCCGTCAGGTGCCCAGGCGGGCTCCCAGCTGTCGGCAGCCGCGCTCTCCGGGACGGGCTCGCCGCGGTCGCGGGCGTTGGACACCGCGCGGAGGCGGTCGACCGCGCCGTCCATGGCGAACTGGGCGGCGCCAAGCCCCTCCACGACATAGCCGCGGCGGGCCTGGCCGCTGTCCTCGAAGGCGGAGAGGATGCGGTACGTCGCCGAGAAGCCGCCCTCCACGCCCTCCGCCGACACGGCTCCCCGGGTGACCACTCCGTGCCGGTCGAGGAGGGTGCGGGCCAGGGCGTGGGCGCGCACGGTCGGGTCGGCCTCGCGCGGCGGGAGCAGGGACCAGCGGCCGGCGACGGTCGGCGGACCGGTGCGGGAGGCGGTGCGGGCGGCCGCGGTGAGGGAGCCGTAGCGGCCGCGGGGGATCGTGCGCTTGGCGCGGTGGGCGGTGGCGCCTGCGGTGCGGCCGGAACCCAGCAGGGAGCGCATCGGGGTGAGGGTGTCGTTGGTGAGCCGTCCGGACCAGGCCAGGTCCCATACGGCGTCGGCCAGTTGGGGGTCGGTGGCGTCGGGGTGGGTGGTGGCGCGGACCTGGTCGGCGATCTGGCGGAAGAACAGGCCGTAGCCGCCGTTGAGGGCGTCCAGGACGGACTGGTGGAGGGCCGTCAGCTCCAGGGGATGCGGCGGGGGCAGGAGGAGGGGCGCCGCGTCCGCCAGGTACAGGGAGACCCAGCCGTCCTTGCCCGGGAGCGCGCCCGCTCCGGCCCACACGATCTCTCCGGCGGCCGTGAGCTCGTCGAGCAGAGCCGGGGTGTAGTTCGTGACGCGTGACGGCAGGACGAGCTTCTCCAGGGCGGAGGCGGGCACGGAGGCGCCCTGCAACTGCTCCACGGCGCGCACCAGTCCGTCGATGCCGCGCAGGGAGTGTCCCTTGCCGATGTGCTGCCACTGCGGGAGGAACTGGGCGAGGGCCGGTGGCGGCACCGGTTCCAGTTCGTGGCGCAGGGCTGCCAGGGAACGGCGGCGCAGGCGGCGGAGCACGGTCGCGTCGCACCACTCCTGGCCGATGCCCGCCGGATGGAACTCACCCTGTACGACACGGCCGCTCGCGGCCAGCCGCTGCAAGGCGCCCTCGGTGACCGCCGTGCCCAGGCCGAAGCGGGCCGCGGCCGTAGCCGAGGTGAAGGGGCCATGCGTGCGGGCGTAGCGCGCGAGGAGGTCGCCGAGGGGGTCCTTGACCGGCTCGGTGAAGGCCTCCGGGACGCCGACCGGCAGCGCTGTGCCGAGGGCGTCGCGCAGGCGGCCTGCGTCCTCGATCGCCGCCCAGTGTTCGGCGCCGCCGACCCGGACCTTGATCGTGCGCCGGGCGCCGGCGAGGTCCTGCGCCCACTGCGGCTCGGCGCCGCGCTCGGCCAGCTCGGCGTCCGTGAGCGGGCCGAGGACGCGGAGGATGTCCGCGACCCCCTCGGCGTCCTTGACCCGGCGGTCCTCGGTGAGCCACTGGAGCTCCCGCTCCAGCTCGGTCAGGACGTCGGCGTCGAGCAGCTCGCGCAACTCCGCCTGGCCCAGCAGCTCGGCCAGCAGACGCGAGTCCAGTGAGAGGGCCGCCGCCCGGCGCTCGGCGAGGGGCGAGTCGCCCTCGTACAGGAACTGGGCGACGTAGCCGAAGAGGAGGGAGCGGGCGAAGGGGGAGGGCTCGGGGGTGGTGACCTCGACCAGTCGGACCCGGCGGGACTCCAGGTCACCCATCAGCTCGACGAGGCCGGGCACGTCGAAGACGTCCTGGAGGCACTCGCGGACCGCTTCCAGGACGATCGGGAACGAACCGAACTCGCTCGCCACCTGGAGCAGTTGGGAGGCACGCTGGCGCTGCTGCCACAGGGGGGTGCGCTTGCCGGGATTGCGGCGCGGCAGCAGGAGCGCCCGGGCGGCGCATTCGCGGAAGCGGGAGGCGAACAGGGCCGAGCCGCCGACCTGGTCGGTGACGACCTGGTCGACCTCGCCCTTGTCGAAGACCACGTCCGCCGCGCCCACCGGAGCCTGTTCGGCGTCGTACTCGGTGCCGGACCTGGTCGGTTCCCGGTCGAGGAGGTCCAGGCTCATCACGTCGGCGTCGGGCAGCCGTAGGACGATGCCGTCGTCGGCGTGCATGACCTGGGCGTCCATGCCGTAGCGCTCGGAGAGCTTGGCGCCGAGGGCCAGGGCCCAGGGGGCGTGGACCTGGGCGCCGAAGGGGGAGTGGACGACGACCCGCCAGTCGCCGAGCTCGTCCCGGAAGCGCTCCACGACGATCGTCCGGTCGTCCGGGACATGGCCGCAGGCCTCGCGCTGTTCGTCCAGGTAGGACAGGACGTTGTCCGCCGCCCACGCGTCCAGGCCCGCGGTGAGCAGGCGCAGGCGGGCGTCCTCCTTGGACAGGGAGCCCACCTCGCGGAGGAACGCGCCCACCGCGCGGCCCAGTTCGAGGGGGCGGCCCAGCTGGTCGCCCTTCCAGAACGGGAGCCTGCCGGGGACGCCGGGAGCGGGGGAGACCAGGACCCGGTCGCGGGTGATGTCCTCGATGCGCCAGGAACTGGTGCCGAGCGTGAAGACGTCCCCGACGCGCGACTCGTAGACCATCTCCTCGTCGAGCTCGCCGACCCGTCCGCCGCCCTTCTTGGGGTCGGAGCCGGCGAGGAAGACACCGAAGAGGCCGCGGTCGGGGATGGTGCCGCCGGAGGTGACGGCGAGACGCTGGGCGCCGGGGCGGCCGGTGATCGTGCCGGCGATGCGGTCCCAGACCACGCGCGGGCGCAGTTCGGCGAAGGCGTCGGAGGGATAGCGGCCCGCGAGCATGTCGAGGACCGCGGTGAAGGCGGACTCGGGGAGGGAGGCGAAGGGGGCCGCCCTGCGGACCGTGGCCAGGAGGTCGTCGAGCTGCCAGGTGTCCATCGAGGTCATCGCGACGACCTGCTGGGCGAGGACGTCCAAGGGGTTCGCGGGGACCTTCAGGGACTCGATGGAACCGGTCCGCATGCGTTCCGTGACGACCGCCGCCTGGACCAGGTCGCCTCGGTACTTCGGGAAGACGACACCGGTGGAGACCGCGCCGACCTGGTGGCCGGCGCGGCCGACGCGCTGCAGGCCGGAGGCCACGGAAGGGGGCGACTCGACCTGGATCACCAGGTCCACCGCGCCCATGTCGATGCCGAGTTCGAGGCTGGATGTCGCTACGACAGCGGGGAGACGGCCCGCTTTGAGGTCCTCCTCGACCAGGGCGCGCTGTTCCTTGGAGACCGAGCCGTGGTGGGCCCTGGCGATGACCGGGGGCGCTCCCTGAGCCGCGCCTGAGCCGCCCATCAGTTCGGCCGGGGCGTGGTGTTCGTCCAGGGGCTCGCCGGTCGCCCGTTCGTAGGCGATCTCGTTGAGCCGGTTGCAGAGGCGTTCCGCGAGGCGGCGGGAGTTCGCGAAGACGATCGTGGAGCGGTGGGACTGGACGAGGTCGGCGATGCGCTCCTCCACGTGCGGCCAGATGGAGGGGCGCTCCGCGCCTTCGTTGCCCTCGGCGACCGGAGAGCCGCCGAGCTCACCGAGGTCTTCCACCGGGACCACGACCGAGAGGTCGAACTCCTTGCCGGACTTCGGCTGAACGATCTCCACCTTGCGCTGGGGGGAGAGGTAGCGGGCGATCTCGTCGACCGGGCGGACCGTGGCGGACAGGCCGATGCGGCGGGCCGGCTTCGGGAGGAGTTCGTCCAGGCGCTCCAGGGAGAGGGCCAGGTGGGCACCGCGCTTGGTGCCGGCCACGGCATGGACCTCGTCGAGGATCACTGTCTCGATGCCCGTGAGCGCGTCCCGGGTCGCCGACGTCAGCATCAGGAACAGGGATTCCGGGGTGGTGATCAGGATGTCCGGGGGGCGGGTGGACAGGGCCCGGCGCTCGGCCGGAGGGGTGTCGCCGGAGCGGATGCCCACCTTGACCTCGGGCTCGGGGAGGCCCAGGCGGACGGACTCCTGGCGGATGCCGGTGAGGGGGCTGCGGAGGTTGCGCTCCACGTCGACGGCGAGGGCCTTGAGGGGGGAGACGTACAGGACTCGGCAGCGCTTCTTGGGATCCGCGGGCGGGGGTGTGGAGGCCAGCTGGTCCAGAGCGGCGAGGAAGGCGGCCAGGGTCTTGCCGGAGCCGGTGGGGGCGACGACGAGTACGTCCGAGCCCTCCGCGATGGCCTGCCACGCGCCGGCCTGGGCGGTGGTGGGTGCGTCGAACGCACCCGTGAACCAGCCGCGGGTGGCGGGTGAGAAGCCGTTCAGGGCTCGGTGTGCAGGGCTGACCATGCGTCCATCCTGCACCCGGGCACTGACAACGGGTTGCCTCCGGCGGTTGGGCGGGGGCCTGCGGGGGTGCCGGGTCCGGTGTCAGGCGTGCGGGTTCGTTGGGGGGTGGGGTGCCTGCGGCGGCCCGCTGCTCGTCGGTGGGGGCGGGCGTTTTGCGCAGTCCCCCGCGCCCCTGATTCCGGCGGCTCGGCTGGTTCGGTCGGGCTCTGCAACGGACGCCGGCCGCTGCGGGCGGACACCCCCACCCCCTCCCCTTCCCGCCGTACGCGGCTATCGGTCCACCGAGGCGGTTCAACCCACCTCGCGGCCGTATGCGCGCAGGGTCTGCAGGGCCTTGATTGTCGCAATGGGGCGTGCCTCCAGGGCGGTGCTGGGGGCCCACTGGCGTCGGCGGGTCGGCCAGCCGCCGTCCTCCTGCTGTTCGGCCGCGAGGAAGTCCAGCGAGCGGGACATCTCGTCGTCCGTGAACCAGGTGCGCGCCAGGGAGCCCGGCGTCCTCGCGTAGTCGTGCGGGAAGTGGTGCTCGTCCGGGGTGTGGCCCGAGGGGTCCAGCGCGACCATGCGGCGGTCGCGCACCAGGCGGCCGAGGCGGTCGGCGGTCGCCTGTGCGCGTGAGCGGTCGGGGGCGGAGTCCAGGAAGGTCATGGCGGCCTGGATCTCGTCCGGGTGGGACGCCTGGAGGGACTCCACCACCTGCCAGCAGAAGTCCGTGGCCCGGAACAGCCAGGCGTGCCACACCTCGTTGCGGTGCAGCAGACCGACCACGGGGCCGGTGGTCAGCAGTTCGCTCGGGGGGGTGTCCACGACCGGCAGGAAGGGGGCCGTCGGATAGCCGCGCTGGGCGGGAGTGACCGCCGGGAGGGCGCCGTCCGGGGTGGACACCGAGGTGAGATAGCGGCAGACCCGCTCGACGCGCTGTCCGCCGCAGCGTCCGACGGCGTCCAGCACGCGCAGGGCATGAGCGGTGTGCAGGGGCTGGCTGACCGGACCGCGCAGATCGGGCTCCAGGGCGTGGCCGTAGCCGCCGTCCGCGTTGCGGTAGGCGTCCAGGGCCGTCTCCACCGGGTCGGGACCGCCGTTCAGGAAGTGGTACGCGAACAGACGCTGTTCCAGCACACGCGCGGTGAGCCAGACGAAGTGCTCGGCGCGGAAGAGCGGGGAGTGCGCCGGTGGCGTCTGCGGGAGTGGGGAGGCTCCTGTTTCGGGCATGCGTCAGACCGTAGGGCGGAAAGCGGTCTCGGCAGGCGGTCCCGGCCGAGGCCACCCCCAGGGGCGGGATACTGGAGTCATGCGGTTGACGGTTTTCTGGCAGCGGATGGCGGAACACTTCGGTCCGGGGTACGCCGACACCTTCGCGCGCGATCATGTGATGGCGGAGCTCGGTGGGCGCACGGTGCACGAGGCGCTGGACGCCGGCTGGGACGCCAAGGACGTGTGGCGCGTGGTCTGCACCGTGATGAGCGTTCCGGGCGAGCGGCACTGAGACGGCGTGGACGTTCCGGGGAGAAGTGCCGACTCGGCGTGAACATCTCACGCAAGAGGTACTTACCGGTCACGAAGATCGCAGGACGGCAGCCATTGTCACTCGCGTGGGCGAGACTTGCTCCGTGGCACCCACTGACGAGTCCGGGCAGGCAGCCCAGCACGCATCTCCGCTCGGTACCGCACCCCCCACCCGGCCCCCGGCCGAAGGCGCCGGGCCGAACGCCCGCATGCCGCGCTGGCTGCCGCGTGCCATGGTGCTGGCGCTCGCCCTCATCGCCGTGTTCCAGCTCGGCAGTTGGGCCTTCCACCAGCTGATAGGCCTGCTGATCAACATCCTCATCGCGTTCTTCCTGGCCTTGGCCATCGAACCCGCGGTGAGCAAGATGGCCGCGCGCGGCATGCGCAGGGGACTCGCCACCTTCCTCGTCTTCTTCGGCGTGCTGATCGTGACGGCGGGTTTCGTCACACTGCTCGGGTCGATGCTCGCGGGCCAGATCATCAAGATCGTCGAGGACTTCCCGAACTACCTCGACTCCGTCATCGCCTGGATCAACGGGCACTTCCACACCGAACTCAAGCGGGTGGACGTCCAGGAGGGGCTGCTGCGCTCCGACTGGCTGCGCAACTACGTGCAGAACAGCGCCACCGGTGTCCTGGACGTCTCCGCCCAGGTTCTCGGTGGCCTCTTCCAGCTGCTGACGATCACGCTGTTCTCGTTCTACTTCGCTGCGGACGGCCCGCGGCTGCGCCGCACGATCTGCTCCGTCCTGCCGCCCGCCCGCCAGGCAGAGGTGCTGCGCGCGTGGGAGATCGCCGTGGACAAGACCGGCGGCTACATCTACTCGCGCGGTCTGATGGCGCTCATCTCCGGAGTCGCGCACTTCATCCTGCTCCAGGCCCTGGACGTCCCGTACGCGCCCGTGCTCGCCGTGTGGGTCGGCCTGGTCTCGCAGTTCATCCCGACCATCGGCACCTATCTGGCGGGCGCCCTGCCCATGCTGGTCGCCTTCACGGTCGATCCCTGGTACGCGCTGTGGGTGCTGGTCTTCGTGGTGATCTACCAGCAGTTCGAGAACTACGTGCTCCAGCCCAAGCTGACCTCGAAGACCGTCGACATCCACCCCGCGGTCGCCTTCGGCTCGGTCATCGCGGGCACCGCCCTCCTCGGCGCGGTCGGTGCCCTGATCGCCATCCCCGCGGTCGCCACGCTGCAGGCGTTCCTGGGGGCCTATGTGAAGCGGTACGCCGTCACCGACGACCCGCGTGTCCACGGGCACCGCAAGCGGGGCGAGGGGCCCTCGCCGGTCATGCGCGCGCGTGCGCTGTGGGAGCAGCGGCGGCCGGGCACGCAGGACTCCGGCGATGGCGGCAGCTCGTCCTGAGGTCGCCGGACTCAGCAGGTGAGGACGGCCCGCATCGCGGCGCCGATGACGGCCGCGACATAGGAGCCGATCGCCGTGTACAGGAGCCGTCGCCGTAGCGGGTCGCTCCAGCGCGTGCGCGACAGCAGCCAGGCCAGTGCGGGCAGGACCAGGACAGCGTGCAGGCTCACGCCGTGCAGCGGCTTGAGCGGGGCGGTGGAATGGTAGGCCGCCTCCTGGTGGCCGGTGCGGGTGAGGACGACACCGCGCGCGATCATCGCGGCGCCCGAGACGAGGGCGACCAGCAGGATCGCGAACCCCGACCGCACCGCGAGGTCCATCCCCGCCGGACCCGAGGGCCGGTGACGGAAGGAGGCGACCGCGAACACCGTCAACAGCACCACCAGGACCCCGCCGCCCACCGCGAGGGTCATGGACACCGCCGTGTCGAAGGGCGTCTCCATGTCGAGGTGCGAGGGCACCCCGCGCCACGCCTGGAGGGTGATGCCGCCGACCTCCACCACACAGTCCGCCGCGAACACCGCGAGGAGCAGGGCACGTGGCCGCGGGCCGACCCGCAGATACGACGTGACCCAGGTGACCGCGATCAGGGTCACTCCGAAGGACACCCCGAACGTCACCGGCTTGCGCCAGGAGACCGGCCCGTCCCAGGGGCCGCCGTCCACGGCGAACATCACCAGGTGCGCGAGCCCGGAGAGGAGCAGGAGGAGACCGGTGGCGTGACAGAGGCGCTCCACGCGGCGCGCGTCGACGGCCCGCGGCCCCGGTGTCCGGGCCGGCACCGAGGGGGCATCGCTCAGGCCCGGGTCCGTCACGCCCGCGCTCCCTTCCGGGCCGGGCAGGCCGCGGCTCCGGCGATCACGAGGGCGGCGAGGGCGACGAGTTCGGCGATCGTCGAGGCGATGGGCGCGGTGTCACCCGAGGAGGGACGGGCGCCGGTGTTCGGGGTCAGGAGCGCGCCCACCCCGATGGACAGGCCGACACCGAGGGCGAGCCCGGTCGTCCAGCCGTTCGTGCGCCAGATCAGCAGACCCGCTGCCACGAGGGGGATGACGAGCCCGGGCGGCACGGCGGAATGGTCCGCGCCGGCCGCGATCTGCCCGGCGACGGACGCGGCCGGCAGGAGCAGCGCGGACAGGGTCGCGGTCACGGCGGAGCGTCGGGCCGTCCCGCCGTCGCGCCGGAGGGTGGTCGAGGCCGTTTCCCAGGTGCTCGTCGTGGTCTGCATGGCACAAGACTCGCGGGAACGGTCCGTCCGGTCGTCGTACCGTCGAAGGCACCTGGAGTACGCCGCGGGAAGTAGCCGAAGGGGTCGGAGAAGGCCGCCGGAGCGGGCCTCAGGAAGTGTCCCGGGTGCCGCGTGGTGCGCTTGACACGGAAATCGAACATCCATTCATATGGAAGCTCCGGCGAAGTCAACCACGGGCGTTTCGACATGGTTTCCATGGAGAAGTCCCCGAGTTATCCACAGGCTGGACGGGCGTCGGGGCGCATTGTCAGTGGCAGGCGTTAGCGTCTTTGACGTGAAGCGATCGACTCAAGCAAATCGGGTGGAACCCATGGCAGGAACCGACCGCGAGAAGGCCCTGGACGCCGCTCTCGCACAGATTGAACGGCAGTTCGGCAAGGGCGCGGTCATGCGCATGGGCGAGCGGCCGAACGAGCCCATCGAGGTCATCCCCACCGGGTCGACCGCGCTCGACGTCGCGCTCGGCGTCGGCGGCATCCCGCGCGGCCGTGTGGTGGAGGTGTACGGCCCGGAGTCCTCCGGCAAGACGACCCTGACGCTGCACGCGGTGGCGAACGCGCAGAAGGCGGGCGGCCAGGTCGCCTTCATCGACGCGGAGCACGCCCTCGACCCCGAGTACGCGAAGAAGCTCGGCGTCGACATCGACAACCTGATCCTGTCCCAGCCGGACAACGGCGAGCAGGCCCTGGAGATCGTGGACATGCTGGTCCGCTCCGGTGCCCTCGACCTGATCGTCATCGACTCCGTCGCCGCGCTCGTCCCGCGCGCGGAGATCGAGGGCGAGATGGGCGACAGCCACGTGGGTCTGCAGGCCCGTCTGATGAGCCAGGCCCTGCGGAAGATCACCAGCGCGCTCAACCAGTCCAAGACCACCGCGATCTTCATCAACCAGCTCCGCGAGAAGATCGGTGTGATGTTCGGCTCCCCGGAGACCACGACCGGTGGCCGGGCGCTGAAGTTCTACGCCTCGGTGCGCATGGACATCCGCCGCATCGAGACCCTCAAGGACGGCACGGACGCGGTCGGCAACCGCACCCGGGTCAAGGTCGTCAAGAACAAGGTCGCGCCGCCCTTCAAGCAGGCCGAGTTCGACATCCTCTACGGCCAGGGCATCAGCCGCGAGGGCGGCCTGATCGACATGGGCGTGGAGAACGGCTTCGTCCGCAAGGCCGGCGCCTGGTACACGTACGAGGGCGACCAGCTCGGCCAGGGCAAGGAGAACGCGCGCAACTTCCTGAAGGACAATCCCGACCTGGCCAACGAGATCGAGAAGAAGATCAAGGAGAAGCTGGGCGTCGGTGTGCGGCCCGAGCAGCCTGCCGCGGAGCCGGGTGCGGACGCCGCGGTGAGCGCTGTCGCGGACGACGCCGCGAAGGTGCCGGCTCCGGCGGCCGCGAAGG
The DNA here is from genome assembly GCF_049739545.1 of Streptomyces sp. SLBN-8D4. Lineage (NCBI taxonomy): Bacteria > Bacillati > Actinomycetota > Actinomycetes > Kitasatosporales > Streptomycetaceae > Streptomyces > Streptomyces sp. SLBN-8D4. Next base: position 2,763,527 of record NZ_JBMGQC010000001.1, on the reverse strand, counting down.
CGACGAAGGCCAAGGCTCCGGCCGCCAAGAGCTGATCCCGTGACACGGCGAACCGACTGGGCCGAGTACGAGGACGCTCCGCGAGGGTGGGGCGGAAGAGGCGACGGGGGTTCTGCCGGGCCGGGCGGCGACGGGCACGGGGACGGCACGGGGCATGGAACGGACGGGGGACACGGCCGTTCGGTGTCGTACGGCGCCGAGGGAGCGTTCGGCGACGACTTCGCGCACGGCACCGGTCCGTCCTACCGCGGCGGGCGTTCCCACAGTGACGGTGGGACGTTCGGCGACGGTGGGCCGAGCGGCGACGAACCCGGTGACGGGACCATGCGTGGTTCCGGGGCGTTCGGCCGGAGCTCGCGTCGAGGCGGCGGAGCACCCGGCGCGGGCGGTCCCCGTGGGCGTCGGCAGCGCCGGCGCGGCTTCGGGGAATCGCCCGGCGAGGACGGAGGCGGCCCCTCCTTGTCGAGGGCCGAGCAGGGGGAGCCTCCGGCGGACCCGGTGGAGCGGGCGCGGTCGATCTGTCTGCGCCTGCTCACCGGGACCCCGCGTACGCGGAAGCAACTCGCCGACACCCTGCGCAAGCGGGAGATCCCGGACGACGTCGCCGAGGAGGTGCTGTCGAGGTTCGAGGAGGTCGGACTGATCAACGACAGCGCGTTCGCGGACGCCTGGGTGGAGTCCCGGCACCATGGCCGGGGGCTCGCCCGGCGGGCGCTCGCCCAGGAACTGCGCACCAAGGGCGTCGACTCCACACTGATCGACGCGGCCGTCTCGCAACTCGACTCCGAGCAGGAGGAGGAGACGGCCCGAGAGCTCGTCGACCGCAAGCTGCGCGCGACACGTGGGCTCGACCGTGACAAGCGACTGCGCCGCCTCGCCGGCATGCTCGCCCGCAAGGGCTACTCCGAGGGCATGGCCCTGCGGGTGGTCCGGCAGGCGCTGGAGGACGAGGGGGAGGAGACGGAGTTCCTCGGCGACGAGGGGTTCTGAAACGGGGGGCTCCGGAACGGGGAGTTCTAGCGAGCCGAGGCGCTGGGCCCGAAGGAAGGGCACTCGGCATAGGGGACGTCGTCCATCAGCGGCCGTAGACCGGCGGTCGGGCCGCTCACTGCCAGTCCTCAGGCCGCTCCACGTGCTCCAGTCGCAGGATCTGCCCCGTGCGGCTGTAGCGGCGGATCTGGGGGAGGGGCGGGTAGTAGGCGTGCACGGAGATGGCGTGGGCGTCGGTGGACTCGTTGAGGACCTCGTGGACGTGGTGCTGCCCGAAAGAACGGCCCTTGCCGGCCGGCAACCGCCGCTCACGGTCCACGTCGTCGGAGAGTTCGAGGGTCTTCCAGCCGTCGGCGGGCAGCCGGGCGGCGAGGGAGTTCTCCTTGAGCTCGCCGCCCGCGGTGATGAAGGCGCCCACCGACTCGGCGTGGTCGTGCCACCCGGTGCCGGTGCCGGGCGGCCAGCCGATCAGCCAGGCCTCGCTGCCGCCGGGCCCCTCCAGGCGGATCCAGGTGCGGCCCGCGGGGTCGAGCGGGAGCGAGTCGATCAGCTCGGCGTCGGCGGCGGTGCGCCGTACGAAGTCGAGGAGTTCGGCCTGGGTGGGCGGCGCGACGGAGGAGACCGAGGGGAGGGCGGGGGAGACAGACACGGGTACCGTCCTGAGAAGAGTTCGCGACAGCGTGCCGTCGCACGGGCGCGGCACGCGGGGAAGAGGAGAGGCGAATTCAGCAGGACGGGCGACACACGCAGCCCGCATAGCGGACGAGGTCCATATGGACCCTCCGCCACAGGCGCACACAGGTGTCGGTCACGATCCGGAGTACACCATGGGGGCGCAGACCGTTTCAACTCACTGTCACTATGTGGACGCACAGTGACAGTGAGCACGTCAACGCGAGCCGGCCCCCGCGTTCGCCTCGGTCTTCGTCGGAGGGCCGCCGAGCGCCGTCTCGGCCGCCGAGTACAGGTCGGCCGGGCGGACCCCGCTCAGCGCCGTGACGAGGTGACCGTCGGGCCGTACGAGAAGGACCGTGTGTGGGGCCGCGCCCGGGTACTCCTCGGCGACCAGGAGCTCGGCGGAGTGCGGCAGCGCGGTCACCGCCGCGGCCAGCCGGGGCATGATTCCGGCGGTCACCCAGTGCTTGCGTTCCCACACCCCGGTGCCCGGCGCGACCAGGAGGACGATCAGTGCGCCGCGGCCGAGGCGCTCGCGCAGCCGTACGAACGACCCGTCCTCGGCGGTGACCCGCACATCCGTGACCGACGCCCCTGGGGGTGTGTCGACGGGTACCTCTCCTTCGAGGTGCCGGGGTGCGAGCGGCGAGTCGGCGTACGCTCCCGGCGCGCCGAGCGGGCCGCGCCCCAAGTGGCCGTCCGTGAGCAACGCGTCGTGGCCGCGGGCCGAGCCGGGCACCACCGAACGCAGGCCCCCTCCGCCACGCAGCAGCGGCAGTGCCTGGTCGGCGGCGCGCAGCCGACCGGCGACGATCGCGCGCCGCTCCGTCTGGTAGCTGTCGAGGAGTGCCTCATGGGGGCCGTGGTGCCAGGCCAGGGCCAGTTTCCAGGCGAGGTTGTCGGCGTCCCGGAGGCCCTCGTCGAGCCCCTGTGTGCCGAGCGCCCCGAGGCAGTGCGCCGCGTCCCCGGCGAGAAAGACCCGGTCGGCGCGCCAGCGGCGGGCCAACCGGTGGTGCACGGTGTGGACGCCGGTGTCGAGGAGTTCGTACGGCGGTGTCGCGCCGCCCGTCCAGCCCGCGAGGGTCTCCCGGACGCGGGCCACCAGGAGCTCGGGCGTGACCAGGTCCTTGCCCGGCGGCAGCAGCCAGTCCAGGCGCCACACGCCCTCGGGGAGGGGACGGGCGGTGATCTCCCCGGCCGACGGCCCGGACGTCCGCCACGGCGGCATCCGGTGGAGCAACGCCCGGTCCTCCCAGGGGAGTTCCGCGCGCAGGGCGGCGACCGCGTGGCGTTCCACGGCCGTACGGCCCGGGAAGCGGATGTCCTGGAGCTTGCGCACGGTGGAGCGCGTGCCGTCGCAGCCGACGAGGTAACTGCCGCGCCACCACGTGCCCTTGGAGCCGCGGGTGTGGGCGGTGACGCCCGAGGGCTCCTGCTCGATGGTGTCGAGACGGCTGTCGGTGATGAGCTTGACCAGCCGCTCCTCGGCGAGGGCGGTGCGCAGGGCGCCGGTCAGGACGTGCTGTGCGAGGTGCAGGGGGGCGTCCCCGGCCTCCTCGAAGTCGACCTCTCGCATCACCTGCTTGCGGCGCATCGACCGCCATCCGGCCCAGTGCACCCCCAGCTCGGTGACTGGCACCCCGGTCAGCCGCGACATGAGGGCGGCGGTGTCCTCGTGCAGTACGGCGGTGCGGGCCAGGCGGGACTCGTCCTTGCCCGGACCCTCGTCGAGAACCACGGAGGGGACCTCCTGACGCGCCAGCGCCAGGGCGAGCGTGAGCCCGACGGGCCCCGCTCCGACGATGATCACCGGGTCCACGACGCGGCGCCCCCTGCCCGCAGCGCAGTGCCGGAAGACGTACGTGAACAGGAGGGTGGGGCAGGGTGCACGATCACAGAACGTATGCAACCCATTGCCGGTGCTTGCGTCAAGTGACGGAGGCAGTGGCGATCATGCCACTGCCTCCGTGTCGTCCGCTCCTGCGGTTCAGGCCACTTGACCGACCGTCAGAATCCGCCGCCGCCGGTGTTCTCACCGGTTCCGTAGGCGCCGCGCACGGCGGCCGGGTTGACCTCCACCGTGTCCTCGCCCAGCACCGCGCCCGTGCTCTTCTTGCTGCGCCGCAGCCTCTTCTCCAGCCAGCTCGCGAAGCTGGTGAGGAGGAAGTTGACGATGATGAAGATGATGCCGACGACGATGAAGCTCGGAATGACGTTGGCGTAGTTGGCCGCCAGCGTGCTGCGGGAGTTGAGCAGCTCCGTGAAGCCGAGCATCACGCCGCCCAGCGCGGTGTCCTTCACGATGACGACCAGCTGGCTGACGATGGCCGGCAGCATCGCGGTGACCGCCTGCGGGAGCAGGATGCTGGACATCGTCTGCCCCTTGCGCAGGCCGACCGCGTAGGCCGCCTCCGTCTGTCCCCTGGGCAGCGAGAGGATGCCGGCCCGGACGATCTCGGCGAGCACCGAGGCGTTGTAGAGCACCAGGCCGGTGACGACGGCGTACAGCGGCCGCTGTTCGCTGCTGATGTCCGTGGAGCGGACGTAGAACTCGTTGGCGAACAGCATCAGCAGCAGCACCGGGATCGCCCGGAAGAACTCGACCACGGTGCCAGCCACGCCCCGCACCCAGGCGTGGTCGGACATGCGGGCGATGCCGAAGACCGCGCCCAGCGGAAGGGCGATCACCATGGCGATCGCCGCTGCCTTGAGGGTGTTGCCGAGGCCGGGCAGGAGGTACGTCGTCCAGGCCTCACTGGTGGTGAAGGGCTCCCAGAGACTCCACTCCAGCTGGTTCTTGTCGTCCATCTTGAGCCACACCCACCACAGCAGGAGGGCGAGGAGGAGGGTGAAGACGACCGACAGGAGGACGTTGCGCCGTTTGGCGCGGGGTCCCGGAGTGTCGTAGAGGACCGAACTCATCGCTTCACCGCCAGTCGCTTGGCGAGCCAGCCGAGGAGGAGGCCGGTCGGCAGGGTCAGTACCACGAAGCCGAACGCGAAGACCGCGCCGATGGCGAGCGTCTGGGCTTCGTTCTCGATCATGGTCTTCATCAGGGTGGCGGCCTCGGCCACGCCGATCGCGGCCGCCACGGTGGTGTTCTTGGTCAGCGCGATCAGCACGTTGGCCAGTGGGCCGATGACCGAGCGGAAGGCCTGCGGGAGCACGATGAGGCGCAGGGTCTGGCCGAAGTTCAGCCCGATCGCGCGGGCTGCCTCGGCCTGGCCGAGCGGCACCGTGTTGATGCCGGAACGGATCGCCTCGCAGACGAACGCAGCGGTGTAGACGACGAACCCGAGCACCGCCAGCCGGAAGCCCTGGACGTCGAAGTTGTCCGCCGCGCCCATCGTCACACCGAAGATGTCGGCGAGACCGAGCGAGGCGAAGACGATGATGACCGTCAGGGGGATGTTCCGGACGATGTTGACGTAGGCGGTGCCGAAGCCGCGCATCAACGGGACCGGGCTGACCCGCATCGCGGCCAGCAGGGTGCCCCAGATCAGGGAGCCGACGGCGGACAGAGCGGTGAGCTTCACCGTCATCCAGAACGCCCCGAGGACGTCATAACCTTCTAGAAAGTCGAACACGATCTCCCGCGCTTCCGGGTGTGTGGCGTGTGTGTGGCGTACGTGGACGGGCGCGGCGCGCCGCCGCCCTGATCGCGGCGGGCGGCGGCGCGCCGGTGGGGCCCCGCGTTACTTGACGATGACGCCGACCTTCGGGGCGGGCTCGTTCTTGTAGCCGGCCGGGCCGAAGTTCTTGTCGACCGCCTTCTGCCAGGAGCCGTCGCTGACCATCTTCTCCAGGGCGGCGTTGACCTTGTTCACGGTCGCGGTGTCGCCCTTCTTCACACCGATGCCGTAGTTCTCGTTGCTCAGCTTGAGGCCGGCGAGCTTGAACTGGCCCTTGTACTTGTCCTGGGCCGCGAAGCCCGCGAGGATCGAGTCGTCCGTGGTCACCGCGTCGACGGCGCCGCTCTGCAGGCCGGCGATGCACTCCGAGTAGCCGCCGTACTGCTTAAGCTGGGCCTTCGGGGCGAAGTCGTCGTGGACGTTCTGCGCCGAGGTGGAGCCGGTCACGGAACACAGCTTCTCGCCGTTGAGGTCCGTGGCCTGGCTGATCTTGGAGTCCTTCTTGACCAGCAGGTCCTGGTGGGCCAGCAGGTACGGGCCGGCGAAGTCGACCTTCTTCTTGCGCTCGTCGTTGATCGAGTAGGTGGCCGCGATGATCTTCACGTCGCCACGGGCGAGCGCGTTCTCACGGTCGGCGCTCTTGGTCTCGACGAACTCGATCTGGTCGGGCTTGTAGCCGAGCTGCTTGGCCACGTAGGTCGCCACGTCCACGTCGAAGCCGGAGAAGGAGCCGTCGGGCTCCTTGAGGCCGAGACCGGGCTGGTCGTACTTGATACCGATCTTGATCTTGCCGCCACCGCCGGAACCCGAGCCGGAACCCTCGTCCTTGCTGTCGCCGCCGCAGGCGGTCGCGGACAGGGCGAGGGCGAGGACGGCGGCCGAGGCGGCGGTGACCTTGCGGAGCTTCATGGTGAACATCCTTTGGGTGGTGAAGAGAGAGCCGTCGGTGGTCGATCCCGGTGGTACGTCAGGGGTGCGACACGTCAACGGTGTGACACGTCAGTGGTGAAGGATCTTCGACAGGAAGTCCTTGGCGCGGTCGCTGCGCGGATTGCTGAAGAACTGGTCGGGCGCAGCCTCCTCGACGATCCGTCCGTCCGCCATGAACACCACGCGGTTTGCGGCCGATCGTGCGAAACCCATTTCGTGCGTGACGACGATCATTGTCATGCCGTCGCGGGCGAGCTGCTGCATGACCTCCAGCACTTCGTTGATCATCTCGGGGTCGAGCGCCGACGTGGGCTCGTCGAAGAGCATGACCTTGGGGTCCATCGCGAGGGCGCGGGCGATGGCGACACGTTGCTGCTGACCGCCGGACAGCTGGGCGGGGTACTTGTCAGCCTGCGTGGTGACGCCGACCCGGTCGAGCAGGGCGCGCGCCTTCTCCTCGGCCTGCTTCTTGTCGGCCTTGCGGACCTTGATCTGGCCCAGCATCACGTTCTCGAGCACGGTCTTGTGCGCGAAGAGGTTGAAGGACTGGAAGACCATGCCGACGTCGGCGCGCAGCCGGGCCAGTTCCTTGCCCTCCTGGGGCAGCGGCTTGCCGTCGATGGTGATCGAACCCGTGTCGATCGTCTCCAGGCGGTTGATGGTGCGGCACAGGGTGGACTTCCCGGACCCGGAGGGTCCGATGACCACGACGACCTCGCCGCGGGCGATCGTCAGGTCGATGTCCTGGAGTACGTGCAACGCGCCGAAGTGCTTGTTGACGCTCTTCAGGACGACCAGTTCGCCGGTCGCGGCCACATCTTCCTTGGCCACCGATACTTCGGTCATCGCTCTCTGGCTCCGTCCTCCTCGGTTTCGGAGGACAGTAGTAACCCCACGCGACCAGCGTCATTAGTCTTGAGGGGAATCTGAGCATCACGATCCGATAGCAATCGGACACGTGTCGTAGCACTTGTCACCAGTACGCATCCGATGTGCGTATCGGCCGGGTAACGGAAGCCCGGCGCAACCGGAACGCTCTTGACGCCGTCCTCATCCATCAGCATGACTGCACGGTGCGCACGCGCGCGTGTGTACGCACAGTTGTACCTGTTCATTGCATATTCGGATAGTACGTCCGATGGACCAAAGGGGGCCGGGGTGAGACTTCTCCTCGTCGAGGACGACAACCACGTGGCCGCCGCGCTGTCCGCGGTGCTCGCCCGGCACGGTTTCGACGTCACGCACGCGCGCAGCGGCGAGGAGGCACTCCAGGCGCTGGTCCCGGAGAGCGACGGCTTCGGGGTCGTGCTCCTGGACCTCGGGCTGCCCGACCAGGACGGCTACGAGGTGTGCGGCAAGATCCGCAAGCGCACCAGCACGCCGGTGATCATGGTCACCGCGCGGTCCGACGTGCGCTCCCGCATCCACGGGCTGAACCTCGGCGCCGACGACTACGTGGTCAAGCCGTACGACACGGGGGAGCTCCTCGCCCGCATCCACGCCGTGAGCCGGCGCACCGCCCACGAGGACGTGCCCGGCGGCGGGGACACCGCTCTGGTTCTCGGCGCCGTGCGCATCGAACTGCCGACGCGTCAGGTCACCGTGGACGGCACGGTCGTCCAGCTCACCCGCAAGGAGTTCGACCTCCTCGCGCTGCTCGCCCAGCGGCCCGGCGTGGTCTTCCGGCGCGAGCAGATCATCAGCGAGGTCTGGCGCACCAGCTGGGAAGGCACCGGCCGCACGCTGGAGGTCCATGTGGCGTCCCTGCGCGCGAAGTTGCGGATGCCGGCGCTGATCGAGACGGTGCGGGGGGTCGGGTATCGGTTGGTGGCGCCGGGGGTGTGAGGGCCCTGCGGGGCTCGGCGGGCGAAGAAACTTCCGGAGGAAACCTTGGGGCCGAGAGCTGTGCGAGGCTCGGGGGAGGAATGTGGGTCGGGTGAGGGACGGTGGCTGTGGGCGCGGGTGAGTGCGGCGATGCGGGTGCCCGTGTGTGCGGTGGTGGCCGTGAGTCGCTTGACGCGGGGGCCTGGGGTGGTCCGGGTGCGGGTGTCCGGCCGAGCCGCGGGGCGGTGCTCGGCGTGGGCGGGGCGCCTGGGCAGGTGAGCGCCCCCTTCCGCGGGGGGCGTGCCGTCGCGGTGCGTCAGTGCCCGGGTGCGCTCAGCGGTGCCCGTGTGCGTCGGAGCGCGCGGCTTCGGGGCGGGGCGTAGGCGGGGTCGTGCGTACACGTCTTCTTCCGCTGCTCATCGTCCTCATGGCCGCCGTGCTGCTGGCCCTGGGCGTGCCGCTCGCCATCGGTGTGGCCTCCGCGCAGCAGCAGAAGGTCGTCGTCGACCGGATCGACGACACCGCCCACTTCGCCGCGCTCGCCCAGTTCGTCACCGACGCCTCCGACGAGCGCCTGGAGACCCTGGAGAGCGAACTCACCAGCTACTACAGGGTCTACGGCATCCGCGTCGGTGTCTTCTACGACGGCGACGTACCCATGGCCACGGCGCCCCGCGGGTGGTTCCTCCCCCGCACGGGCGAGGTGCGCGACGCGTTCGGCGAGGCCCTGCTCAGCCGGCGCAGCCAGGACCCCAAGCAGGTGTGGCCCTGGCAGCGGGGCCGGCTGGTCGTCGCCTCTCCGGTGATCCGGGACGGCGACGTCGTCGCGGTCGTCGTCACCGACTCGCCCACCGGACCGATGCGGTCACGGATCCTGCAGGACTGGCTCGTCATCTTCGCGGGCGAACTCGCCGCCATGCTGCTGGCCGTCGGCGCCGCCCTGCGGCTGACCGGCTGGGTGCTCAGGCCCGTACGGGTCCTCGACGCCACCACCCACGACATCGCCACCGGGCGGCTCAAGTCCCGGGTGGCGGTGGCCGGTGGACCGCCCGAACTCAGGCGTCTGGCGCGGTCGTTCAACGAAATGGTGGACAACGTCGAGGACGTGTTGGAGCAGCAGCGGGCCTTCGTCGCCGACGCCTCTCACCAGTTGAGGAATCCGCTCGCCGCACTGCTGCTGCGCATCGAGCTGCTCGCCTTCGAACTTCCCGAGGGGAACGCCGAGATCGCCTCCGTGCAGACGGAGGGCAAACGCCTCGCCCAGGTCCTCGACGGCCTCCTCGACCTCGCGCTCGCCGAGCACACCGAGGCGGACCTGAGCATCACCGACATCGGCGAACTCACCGAAGAACGGGTCGCCGCCTGGACGCCCACCGCCGAGGCCAAGGGAGTGCGGCTGGTGGGGAGTTGTCCGCCCACCACCGCCTGGGCCGACCCCGTCACCCTCTCCAGCGCCCTGGACGCGGTCATCGACAACGCGCTCAAGTTCACGCCGCAGGGCGAGACCGTCGAGGTCACGGTCGCCGCGGACGGGAACACCTCCACGGTCGTCGTCGCCGACCGCGGACCCGGGCTCACCGACGAGGAACTCGCGCGCGTCGGCGACCGGTTCTGGCGCAGCGGGCAGCATCAGAACGTCAAGGGGTCAGGTCTCGGACTGTCCATCTCGCGGGCGCTCCTGGCCGCGGGGGGCGGGGTGATCTCGTACGGCCACCACGAGCCGCACGGGCTGGTGGTCACCGTGTCCGTGCCCCGTAGCCGCCCTACGGCTTGACCGAGGTAGCCGCCCTACGGCTTGACCGAGCGGTAATAGCGGCGGGCGCCCTCGTGGAGGGGGACCGGGTCGGTGTAGATCGCCGTGCGTACGTCCACCAGCTGGGCGGAGTGGACGTCCCGGCCGATGCCGTCCCTGCTCTTGATCACGGTTCGGGTGAGCCACTCGGTGAGCTCGGGGTCCATGTCCTTGCGGGTGATCAGCAGGTTGGAGACGGCCATCGTCGGGACGGTCCTGTTGTTCTGGACGGACGGGTACGCCGACGCCGGCATGTTGGTGGCCCGGTAGTAGCGGGTGGGCTCGCCCTCGGCGTGCAGCGTCGCCACGAGGGAGGGTTCGATCGGGACGAAGCGGAACGCGGAGCGTTCGGCCAGCTGCTTCAGACCGTCGGTGGGCAGGCCGCCGGACCAGAAGAACGCGTCCAGACCATGGCCGAGGAGCTTGGGGCCGGTGTCGATGCCCTCGGCCCTCGGCTGGATGTCCTTGGCCGGGTCGATGCCGGCGGCGTCGAGCACGCGCTCCGCTATCAGCCGTACGCCGGAGTTGGGGACGCCGATGGAGACGCGCTTGCCCTTCAGGTCGGCGATGGTGTGGATGTCGGAGTCGGCGGGGACGACGAGCTGGACGTAGTCGTCGTAGAGGCGGGCCACGCCGCGGAGCCGGTCGGCGCCGGGGTCGCCGTTCTGCTGGTAGGTCTCCACCGCGTCGGCCGCGGCGATGGCGAAGTCGGCCTTTCCGGTCGCCACGAGCATGACGTTCTCCTGGGAGCCCGCGCTGGTCTCCAGCTTCACCTTCAGGTCCGGCATGTCCTTGTGGATCTCCTTCTGGAGAAGTCCGCCGTACTTCTGGTAGACGCCTTGCTTCGTGCCCGTGCTGAAGGTGATCGTGCCGGTCGGGGGGTTCTCGCCCAGCGGGAGCAGCCACCACAGGAGCAGGCCGAGGGCCACGAGGGCGGCGGCCGCGGTCTGGAGCGCCTGGCGGCGGCTGAGGTGCGGGAACGGCTTGGGCATGCGGGTGATCCTGCCACGCCCTCCGGGGGTTGGGCGGGTTCTGGTGCGGGTTCGGTGGGGGCGGGGGTTTTGCGCTCACGCGGCGGAGCCGCATATGGACACAGTCCCGCGCCCCTGGATGCCTGCGGCGGCCTGCGCGGGCCCGGTGGGGGCGTGCGTAGCGCGTGCGGTTCGGTGGGTGGGTCGGGGCCGGGGTGGGGGGTATCCGTCCTCGGTCCGGCGGCTCGGTCCCTTTGAGTAGGGCTCTGTAACGGACGTCGGCCGCTGCGGGCGGACACCCCCCCACCCCGTCCCCTTGCCGCCGTACGCGTCTAGAGGTGTGTCCATCGTCTCTACCTCAGGGGCGCGGGGAACTGCGCGACCCGCCCCCACCGGCCCGCAGCCGCCCCGCCACCTGAGCCGGTACCCGTTCAGACGCCGTCCCGGCCCACCGGCTCCGCCACCCGAGGTGCCGTCGGGGTGTTGGCTCGGCGGCTTGTCAGTCTCGTTGCCAGGGGCTCGGTGTAGCGGGCTGTGAGGGGGCCGAGGATGACCAGGATGAGGACGTAGGCGGTGGCCAGGGGGCCCAGGGAGGGTTCTATGCCCGCCGAGACCGCCAGGCCCGCTATGACGATCGAGAACTCGCCGCGGGCGACCAGTGCGCCGCCCGTGCGCCAGCGGCCCCTGAGGGAGATGCCGGCTCGGCGGGCCGCCCAGTAGCCCGTGGCGATCTTTGTGGCTGCGGTGACCAGGGCCAGGGCGAGGGCGGGTAGCAGGACCGGGGGGATGCTCGCCGGGTCCGTGTGGAGGCCGAAGAAGACGAAGAAGACCGCGGCGAAGAGGTCGCGCAGGGGGCTCAGGAGGGTGTGGGCGCCCTCGGCCACCTCTCCCGAGAGGGCTATGCCCACGAGGAACGCGCCGACCGCTGCCGAGACCTGGAGTTGCTGGGCGACGCCCGCCACCAGGATCGTGAGGCCGAGGACGACCAGGAGGAGCTTCTCCGGGTCGTCGCTCGAGACGAAGCGGGAGATCAGGCGGCCGTAGCGGATCGCGGTGAACAGGACCAGGCCGGCCGCTCCCAGGGCGATCGCCAGGGTCAGGCTTCCGGCCAGCAGGCCCGCTCCGGCGACGAGGGCGGTGACTATGGGCAGGTACACCGCCATCGCCAGGTCCTCCAGGACCAGGACGCTGAGGATCACCGGGGTTTCCCGGTTGCCGACCCGGCCGAGGTCGCCGAGGACCTTCGCTATGACGCCCGAGGAGGAGATCCAGGTGACGCCCGCAAGGACCACCGCGGCTACCGGGCCCCAGCCGAGGAGGAGTGCGGCCGCCGCTCCTGGCAGGGCGTTGAGGGCGCCGTCGACCAGGCCGGAGGGGTAGTGGGCCTTGAGGTTGGTGACCAGGTCGCCGGCCGTGTACTCGAGGCCGAGCATCAGGAGGAGAAGGATGACGCCGATCTCGGCGCCTATCGAGACGAACTCCTCGCTGGCGCCCAGGGGGAGCAGACCGCCCTCGCCGAAGGCCAGGCCGGCCAGGAGGTAGAGGGGGATGGGGGAGAGGCGGAAACGGGCGGCGAAACGGCCGAGGAGGCCCAGGCCGAGGATGATCGAGCCGAACTCGATCAGGAGGACCGCGGAGTGCATGCTTCCTACTCCCGCCCCAGGATCGCCGCGGCGGCGTCAACGCCCTCGCGGGTGCCTACGACGATGAGGATGTCGCCGCCCGCCAGGCGGAAGTCCGGCGCGGGGGACGGGATCGCCTCCGCTCGGCGCAGGGCCGCCACGACGGAGGCTCCCGTGTCGGTGCGCATCTTCGTGTCGCCCAGGACCCGGCCGTTCCAGCGGGAGCCGGCCGCCACCTCGACGCGCTCGGCCACCAGGCCAAGGTCGGAGGTGTAGAGGAGGCTCGCGCTGTGATGGGAGGGCTTCAGCGCGTCGATCAGGGCGCCCGCCTCGGAACCGGTCAGACGCAGCGACTGGGCGCAGGAGTCGGGGTCGTCGGCCCGGTACACGCTCACCGTGCGGGCACCGTCGCGGTGCGCCACCACCGAGAGATGGCGGTCCTCGCGGGTCATGAGGTCGTACTGGACCCCGATTCCCGGCAGCGGCGTCGCCCTCAGGCGTGGAGCAGACACGTTTCTTCCCCTTGTGGTTCGAGTGGTCGCGGGTGCCGGGTTCGCATGCTGCCAGGCACCCGTACGGTGGCGATATGGGTGACGTGACGGATATACGCGAGCGGCGGGGACCGGTGAGGCTGGGTTCTCGGGCGTCGTACGAGAGGAGTGAGGGCAGGGCCGTGTCGCTGTTCTGGCGGATCTTCTCGCTCAACGCCGCGGGCCTCGTCGTCGCCGCCGCGCTGCTGCTGGGGCCGGTCACCGTGTCGACGCCCGTCCGGCAGGGGGAGGCCGTGGTCGTCCTCGGGGGGCTCGCCCTGTTGCTGGTCGCCAACGCCCTCGTGCTGCGGGTGGGGCTCGTCCCGCTCCAGCGGCTGGGTCGGGCCATGGCCGCCGCCGATCTGCTGCGTCCCGGGGTGCGCGCCCCCGTCTCCGGCCCTTCCGAGACGGCCGCGCTGATCACGACGTACAACACCATGCTCGACCGGCTGGAGGCCGAGCGGGCGACCGGCGCGGCCCACGCGCTCTCCGCGCAGGAGCGGGAGCGGCATCGCATCGCGCGCGAGCTCCACGACGAGGTCGGGCAGACACTGACCGCCGTGCTGTTGCAGCTCAAGAGGGTCGCCGACCGGGCGCCGGAGGACCTGCGGGAGGAAGTGGGGCAGGCGCAGGAGGCGACCCGGGCCGGGCTCGACGAGATCCGTCGGATCGCGCGCCGGCTGCGGCCCGGGGTGCTGGAGGAGCTCGGGCTGTCGAGCGCCTTGCGGTCTCTCGCGGCCGAGTTCACGACGCACGGGCTGACCGTGCGGCATCACGTCGGCGGCGATCTGCCCCGGCTGACCGAGGAGTCGGAACTGGTGGTCTACCGGGTGGCCCAGGAGGGGCTCACGAACACCGCGCGGCACTCCGCCGCCGACCGCGCCGAAGTCCGGCTCCGGCCGGTCGCGGGGGGAGTCGAGCTCCTTGTGCGGGACAACGGCAAGGGGCTGGGCGGGGCGCCCGACGGGGCCGGGATCCAGGGGATGCGGGAGCGGGCGCTGCTGGTCGGGGCAGTGTTCTCGGTGCAGGCCGGACCCGGGCGGGGGACGGACGTGCGGTTGCGGATACCGGCCCCGGCGGGGGTGCGCTGATGGGTGGGCCGACCCGGGTACTGCTCGCCGACGACCACACCCTCGTACGACGAGGGGTCCGGCTGATCCTGGAGGGGGAGCCGGACCTCACGGTCGTGGCCGAGGCGGGGGACGGCGCCGAGGCGGTCGAGCTGGCACGCGCGCGTGACGTCGATCTGGCCGTGCTGGACATCGCGATGCCCCGGATGACGGGACTGCAGGCGGCCCGTGAACTGTCCCGGCGGCTGCCGGACCTGCGGATCCTGATCCTGACGATGTACGACAACGAGCAGTACTTCTTCGAGGCGCTCAAGGCCGGGGCCAGCGGATACGTGCTCAAGTCCGTCGCCGACCGCGATCTCGTCGAGGCGTGCCGGGCCGCCGTACGCGACGAGTCCTTCGTCTACCCGGGAGCCGAGCGGGCCCTCGTGCGGTCCTACCTCGACCGGCTGCAGCGCGGTGACGACCTGCCCACGCGGGCCGTCACCGAACGCGAGGAGGAGATCCTCAAGCTGGTCGCCGAGGGTCACACCACGAAGGAGATCGGCGAGCTGCTGTTCATCAGCGCGAAGACCGTCGAGCGGCACCGGGCGAACCTGCTGGCCAAGCTGGGGATGCGGGACCGGCTGGAGCTGACGCGGTACGCGATACGGGCGGGGCTCATCGATCCCTGAGGTGCGGGTGCGGGTGCGGGTGCGGGTGCGCGGCACGACGTCGCCGCACCACGTACGCGCCCGCGAGGCCGACTCCGCCGACGGCGAGTGCCACCCCGATCGCCCGCTCGAACCCCGCAGGGCCCACACTGCCGCCGGACCCGCCCTGGACGCCGAGCGTCGGAAGCGGCGTGCTGAGTGGCGTGAGGAGCGGTGTCGCGGTTGGCGTGGCGACGCTCACGGCGTCGGTGCCTCTTCGGGGGAGCGCCTCGCAGGCGATGCTGTCGTCGGGACCCTGGTCCTCGTCGAGCCGGTCGGGGTCGCTGCGGTCGAGGTCGAACTCCGCCTGCGCGTCCTCCTGGAAGGCGAAGTCGGCGCAGTCCAGGTCGCCTTGAGCGTGTGCGATGCCGGTCAGCGGTCCGGCGGTGGCCAGAACGGCCAGTGCGGCGCCGGTGAGCGCGATGCGTATTGCCATGGGTCGGGTGCCTTTCGGGGTGGGGCCGGAACAGCCGTCACCGCGAATCTAGGGACGCGCCCCGCATCCGGCCCGTGGAGCTGGGCCGAACGGGCGCGCCGTCACAGGAGCGCCTCCCAGTCCTCGTCGAAGTCCGCGGGGTTCAGGAACAGCACGTCCTCCGGCTCGGCCGCGCCCCGCAGGGACTGTTCCGTCCAGATGCACTTGCCCGTGGGGGTGTAACGGGCGCCCCAGCGGGAGGAGAGGGCCGAGATGAGCTGGAGTCCCCGGCCGCCCTCGTCGGTGTCCGCGGCGTGGCGGATGCGGGGCATGGTCTGGCTGCCGTCGTAGACCTCGCAGATCAGCTCGGTGGTGTGCAGCAGGCGCAGCCGGACCGGGCCGCGGGCGTGCCGGACGACATTGCCGACCAGTTCGCTGACCAGGAGTTCCGTGGTGGGGGACAGGTCGTCGAGGTCCCAGGCCGCGAGCTGTTCGCGCACATGGCGGCGGGCCTGGCTCGCCGCCTTCGGATCGTCGTGCAGGGACCAGCCGGCCATCCGGTCGGCCGGCAGCGCGTGCAGCCGGGCCACCAGGAACGCCGCGTCGTCGGCCGCCTGTTGGTCCGCCGGCAGCAGACCGGTCGTCAGCGTGTCGCACAGCCGCTCAAGGTCCACGGCGGTCCCGTCGGCGTGGGCGGCGCCGAGCAGCCGTGCCAGCTCGGCCATGCCCTCGTCGATCTCCCGCGTCGCCGACTCCACAAGCCCGTCGGTGTACAGCACGAGCAGACTGCCCTCGGGCACCTCCAACTCGGCCGTCTCGAACGGCGGTTTGGCCGCGCCCAGCGGGGGATCGGCGTCCGGTTCGGGGAAGTGCACGGTTCCGTCGGGCCGTACCAGCGCGGGCGGCGGATGACCGGCCCGGGCGATGGAGCAGACCCGGGTCGTCGGGTCGTAGAGCGCGTACAGACAGGTGGCGTACGACGCCTCGCCCATGCCGCCGACGATGTCGTTGAGGTGGCCGAGGATCTCGTCGGGCGGCAGCTCCAGGTCGGCCAGGGTGTGCACCGCGGTGCGCAGCCGGCCCATGGTGGCCGCCTCGGGCAGGCCGTGTCCCATCACGTCGCCGACGACCAGCGCGACCTGTCCGCCGGACAGCGCGATGATGTCGTACCAGTCGCCGCCCACGTCCGCGCCCTGCCCGGCCGGGAGATAGCGGGCGGCCGCGGTGCACGCGGGCAGGTCGGGCAGCGCCTGGGGGAGCAGGCTGCGCTGGAGTTCCCGGGACCGGGTGTGCTCGGCGTCGTAGAGCCGGGCCCGCTCCAGGGACTGGGCGAGGAGGGCGGAGATGGTGGTGAGCAGGGCGCGTTCCTCGTCGTCGAGCAGCCGCGGCCGGTCGAAGGAGACCACGCAGACGCCGAAGGTGTGGCCGGACGCCGTCAGCGGCAGGAACGCCCAGGACTTCTTCTCGCCCCGGGTGGGGAAGTCGGCCAGTCGGGGGTAGCGGGTGGCGTACTCGTGCGCCGAGGACATGAACAGCGGGTCGCCGGACGCGATCGTGTCCCAGGCGGGGTCCCCGGTCGACGCCCGGGGGCGGCTGTCGAGGAGGGCCACGAAGTCCCGGGGATAGCCGACCGCCCCGACGTGGTGGAGCCGGTTCCCCTCGCTGACCTGGACCATCAGCCCGGAGGCGGCGAACGGCGGCAGCACCCGGCGGGCGACCGCGTCCACCACGTCCCGGGAGGTCGTCGCCTTGGCGAGTTCCGTGGTCAGCTCGGCGATCCGCACCGCCCGCTCGGCCGTGGCCCGTTCCGCCGCCTGGCGCTCCTGGGCCAGCCGGCGTTTCTCCGTGACGTCCTGGAAGTAGAGGGTGCGGCCGTCCGGGCCCGGCACCAGCCTTACGTGCAGCCGCCGCCGGCAGTCCGCGATGTACACGTCGAACCCGGCGGACTTCTCCTCGGCCCCGGCCTCCAGACAGCTCTCCTTGAGACCCGGGACCTGTCGGGTGGCCGGCAGGTCCCACAGCAGGCGTCCGAACAACTCCTCCTCGGAGAAGCCGAGGAAGCGTTCCGCCTCCAGGTTGGCGAAGGTGATCCGCCACTCGTCGTCCACCGCGAGGAAGCCGTCGCTCATGTGTCTCAGGGCCCTGCTCAGGGCGTCCCGCGCGATGCGGGACTCGTTGCTCTCCCAGCCGACCCCGATCATCCGCAGGGGCTCGCCCCGCTCGTCGTAGGTCGCCCGGCCGCGGGCCTGCGTCCAGCCCCACGTGCCGTCCAGGCGCCGTACGCGGTACTCGGCCTCGTAGACGCTGTGGTCGAGGATGGCCCGCTGTGCCGCCGCCAGCGTGGGTGCCAGATCGTCGGGATGGACGATCCGCATCCAGTTGTCGATCCGGCCGGTGAAATCGGCCGGGCGGGTGCCGTACAAGGCCAGGGCGGCCTCGTCCCAGCTCAGGTCACCGTTGCGGATGTCCCAGTCCCACGAGCCGACCTGAACCTCCTTCAGGGCCTGCCGCAGCCGTTCGCCGCCCAGTTCACCCTGGGAGGGACCGGACGGCGGCGGGGCCTGGGCCATGCGCTCCTCGGTCCAGGCGACCACGTCCCGCAGGAAGTCCCAGTGCTCCGGGGTGGGTTCACCCCGCTCGCCGGCCAGGACCGTCAGCGCGCCGATGCTGCGCCGGCCGCTGAACACGGGCAGGGCGGCGAGGCCGGTGCCGGGCCAGGCGGCCTCCTCCGGCGCGTCCGGGGACAGCGGTACCCAGACGCCCCTGCCCTGCTGGAGCGCGCGGGCGGGGGCCAGGGGGCCCTCCTGGTCGACGATCTCCCAGGAGCGGGTGAGGGCGGGCGGCAGGCCGACGGAGGACACCAGGCGCAGCGCGGACATCGGGCCGCGCAGGTGCACGGTCCCGCCGAGCGCGCTCAGCTCACCGACCACGTGCCCGAGCGCCAGCCGGAAGACCTCGCTCTCCGTCGCACCAGGGGTGACCGAGCCGAGGAGGGCGAGCCGCGCGTTCATGGAGGGAACTTATCGTTCCCGTTTCCGGTCGAAACCTGCTTCACAGTTTCCGACGAGCTGTTTCCCGGCATTCCCTTACCTCAACTGCCCCTGTTTGCAAGGAAGTTGCCGAAATCCCGGCCGCGTACCGTGCTGTCGGACCGGGCAGGCTCCCGACCTTCGACCTCGGTCACCGAGCGGATCAGGCTGTACGCCTCCACGCCGATCCTCGCCCTGCCGCCGGCGATCGTCGCGCGCATGGCGGTCACCGTCGGCTCCATCGCCCCCGGACGGTTCGGCGTCAACATCGTCACCGGCCCGGCGCCCGGCGAGTACACGCAGATGGGCGTGTGGCCCGGCGACGAGCACGTCGGCAACCGGTACGCGCGGGCCGAGGAGTACGTGACGGTGATGAAGGAGCTGTGGAGCGAGGGCGTCAGCATCTTCAAGGGCGAGTTCTACGAGATGGACGACCGCGTGCTCTCGCCGCGGCCGGCGAACGGGCACATCGACATCGCGGCCGCCGGGCAGAGCGGCACGGGCATGCGGTTCGCCGCCGGGAACGCCGACTACAACTTCATCCTCGGCCTCGGCGGCGGCGTGAACACCCCGCTCGCCTTCGCGGACAGCGCGGCCACGCTGGTGGAGGCGGCGCGCGAGACCGGCAGGGACGTCGGTGCGCTGTCCCTGTTCATGGTCATCGTCGACGACTCCTCCACGACCCGCACCATCGTGCTGCCCGAGGGCGCCGTGAACTTCACCATGGGGACGCTCGTCGGGTCGTACGAGAGTGTCGCGCGCATGCCCGACGAGATCGCCGGGGTCGACGGGACCAAGGGGATCATGCTCGTCTTCGACGACTTCCTCGACGGGATCGAGACCTTCGGGACGCGGATCCAGCCGTTGATGCGGTCGCGGGAGGTGCGGGTGTGAGAAGGGGCCGGCGCTGTCTCGCACCGGCCCCTTCTCACGTACGTCGTGAGGTGCCTCAGTCCGTGCCGAACTCCATGGCGGCCCGGTCCAGCAGGGCCTCGTCCTCCGAGACCTCGCCGCGGGAGGCGATCGCCTCGGCGCCGCCCTCGGGGAGTTCCGGCATGGTGCCGATCAGGCCGGTCGCGGCGGCCTGGGAGGCGCCGATGGTGGGGCTGCCGGTGCCGATCAGGCCGAGGCCCGCGTACTGCTCCAGCTTGGCGCGGGAGTCGGCGATGTCGAGGTTGCGCATGGTGAGCTGGCCGATCCGGTCCACCGGGCCGAACGCCGAGTCCTCGGTCCGCTCCATCGACAGCTTGTCCGGGTGGTACGAGAACGCCGGGCCCGTGGTGTCGAGGATCGAGTAGTCCTCGCCGCGCCGCAGGCGGAGGGTGACCTCGCCCGTGATCGCCGCGCCGACCCACCGCTGGAGCGACTCGCGGATCATCAGGGCCTGCGGGTCCAGCCAGCGGCCCTCGTACATGAGACGGCCCAGGCGCCGGCCCTCGTTGTGGTACTGGGCGACGGTGTCCTCGTTGTGGATCGCGTTGACGAGACGCTCGTAGGCCGCGTGCAGCAGGGCCATGCCCGGGGCCTCGTAGATGCCGCGGCTCTTCGCCTCGATGATCCGGTTCTCGATCTGGTCGGACATGCCCAGGCCGTGCCGGCCGCCGATGGCGTTGGCCTCCATGACCAGGTCGACGGCGGAGCCGAACTCCTTGCCGTTGATCGTCACCGGGCGGCCCTGGTCGAAGCCGATCGTCACGTCCTCGGGCGCGATCTCGACCGAGGGGTCCCAGAACCTGACGCCCATGATCGGCTCGACCGTCTCGATGCCGGTGTTGAGGTGCTCCAGGGTCTTGGCCTCGTGCGTGGCGCCCCAGATGTTGGCGTCGGTGGAGTACGCCTTCTCCGTGGAGTCCCGGTACGGCAGCTGGTGCGCGACCAGCCACTCCGACATCTCCTTGCGGCCGCCGAGCTCGGTCACGAAGTCCGCGTCCAGCCACGGCTTGTAGATCCGCAGGTTCGGGTTGGCGAGCAGGCCGTAGCGGTAGAACCGCTCGATGTCGTTGCCCTTGAAGGTCGAACCGTCGCCCCAGATCTGGACGTTGTCCTCCATCATCGCCCGCACCAGGAGGGTGCCGGTGACGGCACGGCCCAGCGGGGTGGTGTTGAAGTACGCCCGCCCGCCCGAGCGGATGTGGAACGCCCCGCACGTGAGCGCGGCCAGCCCCTCCTCGACCAGCGCGGCCCGGCAGTCGACCAGGCGCGCGATCTCGGCACCGTAGGTCTTCGCGCGGCCGGGCACCGAGTCGATGTCGGGCTCGTCGTACTGGCCGATGTGCGCGGTGTAGGTGCACGGGATGGCGCCCTTGTCGCGCATCCACGCGACCGCGACGGAGGTGTCGAGACCGCCGGAGAAGGCGATGCCGACGCGTTCGCCGGCGGGGAGGGACGTGAGGACCTTGGACATAGGAAGATTATGCATCACAACGCATGGTCATGCAAAGCCCCTGATCGCCGTCCCTGACGTGATTCGGGTCATCCGTCCTGGCGGCCTCGGGGGTCGGCCGGGCGCCGGGGGAGGGCCCTCCGTGGAACGCCTACCCTTGAGCCATGACCAGCAGCAGCGACCGGGGCACGGCAGTGGACGTTTCATCTCCGAAAACGTACGAAGTGCGCACTTATGGGTGCCAGATGAACGTCCATGACTCCGAGCGATTGTCCGGACTGCTGGAGGAGGCGGGGTACGTGCCCGCCCCCGAGGGTTCCGACGGGGACGCGGACGTCGTCGTCTTCAACACCTGCGCGGTGCGGGAGAACGCCGACAACCGGCTCTACGGCAACCTCGGCCGGCTCGCGCCGCGCAAGGCCTCGCGGCCCGGCATGCAGATCGCGGTCGGTGGCTGTCTCGCGCAGAAGGACCGCGACACCATCGTGCGGAAGGCCCCTTGGGTCGACGTCGTCTTCGGCACGCACAACATCGGCAAGCTGCCCGTCCTGCTGGAACGCGCGCGCGTGCAGGAGGAGGCGCAGGTCGAGATCGCCGAGTCGCTGGAGGCGTTCCCGTCCACGCTTCCCACCCGGCGCGAGAGCGCCTACGCGGCCTGGGTGTCGATCTCCGTCGGCTGCAACAACACCTGCACCTTCTGCATCGTCCCCGCCCTGCGCGGCAAGGAGAAGGACCGCCGTACCGGCGACATCCTCGCCGAGATCGAGGCCCTGGTCGGCGAGGGCGTCTCCGAGATCACGCTGCTCGGCCAGAACGTCAACGCGTACGGCTCCGACATCGGCGACCGCGAGGCCTTCAGCAAGCTGCTGCGCGCGTGCGGCTCGATCGAGGGCCTGGAGCGGGTCCGCTTCACCTCTCCGCACCCCCGTGACTTCACGGACGACGTGATCGAGGCGATGGCCGAGACCCCGAACGTGATGCCGCAGCTGCACATGCCCCTGCAGTCCGGCTCGGACACGGTCCTCAAGGCGATGCGCCGCTCGTACCGCCAGGAGCGCTACCTGGGCATCATCGAGAAGGTCCGCGCCGCCATGCCGGACGCCGCGATCTCGACCGACATCATCGTGGGCTTCCCCGGCGAGACCGAGGAGGACTTCGAGCAGACCATGCACGTGGTCCGGCAGGCCCGCTTCACGAACGCCTTCACCTTCCAGTACTCCAAGCGCCCCGGAACCCCCGCGGCGACCATGGACGGGCAGATCCCCAAGGAGGTCGTGCAGTCGCGCTACGAGCGTCTGGTCGCCCTCCAGGAGGAGATCTCCTGGGAGGAGAACAAGAAGCAGGTCGGCCGCACCCTGGAGCTGATGGTCGCCGAGGGCGAGGGCCGCAAGGACGGCGCCACCCACCGCCTCTCCGGCCGCGCCCCGGACAACCGCCTGGTCCACTTCACCAAGCCCGACCAGGAGGTCCGCCCCGGCGACGTGGTCACGGTCGAGATCACCTACGCCGCCCCCCACCACCTCCTCGCCGAGGGCACCGTCCTTGACGTGCGCCGCACGCGCGCGGGGGACGCGTGGGAGAAGCGGAACGCGGCCGAGGCCGCCAAGCCGGCGGGTGTCATGCTGGGCCTCCCGAAGATCGGGATCCCCGAGCCGCTGCCGGCGGCGACGGGCGGCTGCGCGGCGCACTGAGCGTCCGCCGCCGGTCACGCGCGAGGGGCGGGGCGGGGCATGGAGCGCTGGGTGGTCCTGATCGACCGGGGTGCCGGAAACCATCAGGACGTCGACGAGGTGGCGCATTTCGAGTGCACCCGGGAGGAGGCCCGCGCCCGCCTGTACGAGATCGCCTGCACCCACCGTCCGGGCGTCGGCCTGCGCCAGAAGCGCCGGCAGGTCTACCGCATCGGTGACGGCGACGCCTACTACGTGAGCATCGAGGGCGCGCTGTCCACCTCTCGCGTGGTGTACCGGCTGGGCGCACTGGCGTGGAGCACCCATCCCGAGTCCTGGCCCTGGGCCTGGAAGTAAGCTGCCGATCATGCTTGTAGCAGCCGCCGTCTGCCCGTGTCCGCCCCTTCTCGTGCCACCGGTCGCCGCTGGGGCCGCGCCCGAGCTCGACGGGGCCCGCGCGGCCTGCACGGACGCGCTGGGCGTCCTCGCGGCGGCCCGGCCCGGCCTTCTCGTCGTCGTGGGGCCCGCCGAGCGGAGCGGACGCGGCCCGCACCCGCAGGGCGCCGAGGGCTCGTTCCGCGGCTTCGGCGTGGAGGTGGACGTACGACTCGGACCGGAGCGGGGACCGGTCCCGCAGGGCCCGCTGCCGACCTCCCTCGCTGTCGCCGCCTGGCTGCTGGAGCGCACCGGCTGGTCCGACGCCCCGATCGAGGGACTCGGGGTGGGGGAACCGCTGGAGCCCGAGCGGTGTATCCAGACGGGAAGGGACATCGCCGCCCGGGCCGAGCGGGTGGCGCTGCTCGTGATGGGCGACGCCAGCGCCTGCCGCACGCTCAAGGCGCCGGGCTACCTCGACGAGCGGGCGGCCCCCTTCGACGCGGAGGTCGCGCGGGCCCTGGGCGCGGCCGACGTGGCGGCCCTGCGCGCGCTGGACGCCGGGCTGGCGTACGAACTGAAGGCCTCCGGCCGGGCCTGCTGGCAGGTTCTTGCGGGCGCGGCAGAGGGCGCGGACCTCGGCGGCTCGCTGCTGTACGAGGACGCGCCGTACGGCGTGGGGTACATGGTCGCGACCTGGTCCTGACGGTCGAGGAGCACCGGCCGCGAGAGCC
The DNA here is from genome assembly GCF_049739545.1 of Streptomyces sp. SLBN-8D4. Taxonomy (NCBI): domain Bacteria; kingdom Bacillati; phylum Actinomycetota; class Actinomycetes; order Kitasatosporales; family Streptomycetaceae; genus Streptomyces; species Streptomyces sp. SLBN-8D4. The sequence goes on along the minus strand of NZ_JBMGQC010000001.1, from coordinate 2,740,193 downwards.
GCAGGGGCCGTCGAGGAGTCCGTGGCGGAGTCCTGGGCGGGCCCGGGAAACGGCGGACGGCCGGGGGCGTCCTGCCCCGCGGCCGTCCGCCGGTGTGCCGTACTGCCGTTCAGGAAGCCGGCGGCGGTGAGGCCGGCGGCGCGCTGCCGTCCCCCGGTCCCTTGGTGCCGTCGGTGTGCGCGAGGCGCTCCATGGCGACCTTGGCCTTGCCCGTGCCGGTCTGGATCCTGCCGCTGTACTTGCCCTTGGTCTTCTCGTCCACGACCTTCGCTGCCTTGTCGATGCCGTGCTGGATCCTGTCCCCGTGCTGCTGCGCGAGGCCGGAGACCTTGTCCTTGGCCGGGCTGAGCTTGGCCTTCACATTGTCCAGGAGACCCATCGTTCACCTTCCCACTAGGGACAGTTACGTGCGGGCGCCTTCGTCGGCCTCATGATCGGCCGTCGCTTCGGCGGACTGCTGCTTGGGGATCTCGACGCCCTCGGCGGCAGTGTCCTCGACGGCCTCCGTCGCCGTCGATCCGTCCGTGTCCTCGGCCGCGTCGGTCTCGGTGACCTCGACCTCGACCCGGGCGTCGCCCTCGACCTCAATCCCAGTCCCAGACCCGGCTTTGGCCTCGGCGTCGGTCGATCCCTTCGCTTCTGCCGCATCCCCCGCCGCGGACTCGGCCGTCAGGATGTCGGCCTGCGTCTCGGCGGTTGACGCCTCCTCCGTGGCCTTCGACCTGCGGAGAAGTCGTGCGAAAACGCCCATATCCACTCCATACGTTACTCGTGCGGGGGAAATCCCGCGTCGTCCGGTGCGCCCGTTCGCGCCCTCCGGAGCGCCGCCTCCATGAACAGGGCGGCGGAAACCACGCAACTGGCAACGACGCCGGACCCGCGCCGTCACGTAACTCGTTCGAGGTGGGGCTTCGAGGTTTGCGAGACTGGGGCGGTGAGCAGCACACCCCCCGCCCCCCGCGTCATCGCCGTCGTCGGCCCCACTGCGGCCGGAAAGTCCGATCTGGGCGTCTTCCTCGCCCAGCGACTGGGAGGCGAGGTCGTCAACGCCGACTCCATGCAGCTCTACCGAGGGATGGACATCGGCACCGCCAAGCTGACGCCCGCGGAACGCGACGGCGTCCCGCACCACCTCCTGGACATCTGGAACGTGACCGTCACCGCCTCCGTCGCCGAGTACCAGCGGCTGGCCCGCGCCAGGATCGACGCCCTGCTCGCCGAGGGCCGCTGGCCGATCCTCGTCGGCGGTTCCGGCCTGTACGTCCGCGGGGCCGTCGACAACCTGGAGTTCCCCGGTACCGACCCCGAGGTCAGGGCCCGGCTGGAGGAGGAGCTCGTCCTGCGCGGCTCCGGCGCGCTGCACGCCCGCCTCTCCGCCGCCGACCCCGGGGCCGCGCAGGCGATCCTGCCCAGCAACGGCCGCCGTATCGTCCGGGCTCTCGAGGTGATCGAGATCACCGGCAAGCCCTTCACCGCGAACCTCCCAGGCCACGACTCCGTCTACGACACCCTCCAGATCGGCGTCGACGTCGCCCGGCCCGAGCTCGACGAGCGCATCGCGCGCCGGGTCGACCGGATGTGGGAGGCGGGTCTCGTGGACGAGGTGCGGGAGCTGGAGGCGCGAGGGTTGCGCGAGGGGCGCACGGCCTCCCGTGCGCTCGGATACCAGCAGGTGCTCGCGGCGCTCTCGGGGGAGTGCACGATGGAGGACGCGCGGGCCGAGACCGTCCGTGCCACCAAACGCTTCGCGCGCCGTCAGGATTCATGGTTCAGGCGCGATCCCCGGGTGCACTGGTTGAGTGGGGCTGCGGCGGATCTCACAGAACTTCCGCAGCTCGCACTGGCATTGGTCGAACGACCGGTTACAGCCTGATCACGTCCTGGCATCGGGACGCTCCGGCCGTCATCCCGGCCTCCGGCGCCGTGCCATCATCGAGCTTCGATCGACCAAGTGGAGTCCGAGTTGGGAGGGCGCGTGGCGATGGAGGCCGGCCCTCGCGACACCGCACAAGGCACCGAGCCCCGCACCGCCGAGAGCGGTGAGCCGGAGCTTGACGCGGAGCGTCTGAGCCCCGACGGGCCCGACGACACCCTCGGCGGTGTGACCGCCGACGGTCCCGAGCCCGAGGAGATGTTCCCGGGCGGGGAAGAGGTCGAGGTCGAGCTGCGCCCGCAGCGCCGTCTGCGGATCTGGCAGCTCGCCCCCATCGTCTCGCTGGCCGCGGTCGGCTCCCTGATGTTCGCCTTCCCGCTGGCCTTCGACTTCGGCGACAGCGGAGCGGTGATCGCGATGCTGGGCCTGCTGATCTGCTCGTGCGCGGCCGGCTGGGGCATGATGGCGGCGCGCCGCGTTGGTTACACGTGGCCGGGACTGCCGCAGCGGGGGGCCGGCCGTCGCGCGGACTGGCGGGTCGCGCTCGGGTACGTGGTGCTGGTGGCGGTTGTGGTCGTTCTCGCGGTCTGGCGCGTGGCGAGGCTCCGCTAGACGCTTTCAGGGGCGCGGGACGGTGTCGGTCTGCGGCTACCGCCGCGTGAGCGCGATCAGTCCCCACCGGCCTGCACGTACGATCGAGACATGAGCACCCGGATCCCCTTTCTCAAGGGCCACGGCACCGAGAACGACTTCGTGATCGTCCCGGACCCCGAGAACACCCTCGACCTGCCCCCCGCCGCCGTCGCCGCCCTGTGCGACCGCCGGGCCGGCATCGGTGGTGACGGCCTGCTCCACGTCGTACGGTCCGCCGCGCACCCCGAGGCCGCGCACCTGGCCGGGGAGGCCGAGTGGTTCATGGACTACCGCAACGGCGACGGCTCCGTCGCGGAGATGTGCGGCAACGGCGTACGCGTCTTCGCCCGCTACCTCCAGCGTGCCGGGCACGTCACCGAGGGCGACCTCGCGGTGGCCACCCGCGGGGGCGTGAAGACCGTGCACATCGCGAAGGACGGTGACGTCACCGTCGGCATGGGCAAGGCGCTGCTCCCCGAGGGAGACGTCACGGTGAGCGTCGACGACCGCAGCTGGCCCGCACGGAACGTGAACATGGGCAACCCGCACGCCGTGGCCTTCGTGGACGACCTCGCGCACGCCGGCGACCTGTACTCCCCGCCGCCCTTCAGCCCGGCCGCCGCCTACCCGAGCGGGGTCAACGTCGAGTTCGTGGTCGACCGCGGCCCCCGCCACGTCGCCATGCGCGTGCACGAGCGCGGGGCGGGCGAGACCCGGTCCTGCGGCACGGGCGCCTGTGCCGTCGCCGTGGCCGCGGCCCGCAGGGACGGCGCCGACCCGGCGACGACCGGCAGCCCCGCGACGTACACCGTCGAGGTGCCCGGCGGCACCCTGGTGATCACCGAACGGGCCGACGGCGAGATCGAGATGACCGGCCCCGCGGTGATCGTCGCCGAGGGCGAGATCGACGCCGATTGGCTTGAAAACGCGGTTCGTTGACCATATGAATCGTCATGATCAGAGTCCCGGAGGCGTGGAACCGCAGCCTCTGACCCCTTGTTCGATGCGGAACCACAGCCAGGCGCAGGTCAGGTGGCGCGAAATCGTAAACCTGCAAACCTTCGCTCGAATGGGTGATCCGTTTCACGCTCGTCGAGAGGCGGTCAGCCGGGCGTGATGGGCTCGGTAGCATCAAGCACCGGCCCGGACGGGGGACAGATGCCATCCCCTGAGCCGTGTCCGCCATGGGGCACCCCGTCCGCCGGTCCACGCAGCCGGAGGTGCCCATGAGTGCGGAGGCGACGAACCCCGCGAACCCAGGTCCGGTAGCAGGCCCGGCCGCCCGGTGGCGGGCGCGGATCGACCTGCGCCGCCTGGGCCGTGCCGCGCTGCTCGGCCCGGCCGCCCGCGACCGGCTGCCCGACGCCATCGGCCACGTCGCCGAGGCCCACCGCGCCCACTATCCCGACGCCGACCTCGAGCCCCTGCGCCGCGCCTGGGTCCTGGCCGAGTCCTCGCACCGCGGTCAGATGCGCAAGAGCGGTGAGCCGTACATCACACACCCACTCGCGGTGACCCTGATCCTCGCCGAACTCGGTGCCGAGACCACGACCTTGACGGCCTCCCTGCTCCACGACACCGTCGAGGACACCGAGGTGACGCTCGATCAGGTCGGCGAGGAGTTCGGCGCGGAGGTCCGCTTCCTGGTCGACGGCGTCACCAAGCTGGAGAAGGTCGACTACGGCGCCGCCGCCGAGCCCGAGACCTTCCGCAAGATGCTCGTCGCCACCGGCAACGACGTCCGCGTGATGTCGATCAAACTCGCCGACCGGCTGCACAACATGCGCACCCTCGGCGTGATGCGCCCCGAGAAACAGGCCCGCATCGCCAAGGTCACCCGCGACGTCCTCATCCCGCTCGCCGAACGCCTCGGCGTCCAGGCCCTCAAGACCGAACTGGAAGACCTGGTCTTCGCGATCCTCCACCCCGAGGAGTACGAGCACACGCGCGAGTTGATCGTCGACAACGCCTCCCGCGCGGACGACCCGCTCGCCGAGATCGCCGACGAGGTACGGGGGGTGCTGCGCGAGGCCGGGATCCAGGCTGAAGTGGTCATCCGGCCACGCCACTTCGTCTCCGTGCACCGGACGGCCCGCAAGCGCGGCAGACTGCGCGGCGCGGACTTCGGCCGCCTGCTGGTCCTGGTCGGCGAGGACGCCGACTGCTACGCCGTCCTGGGCGAACTGCACACCTGTATGACGCCGGTCGTCTCGGAGTTCAAGGACTTCATCGCCGTACCGAAGTTCAACCTGTACCAGTCGCTGCACACCGCCGTGGCACGCGGCGACGGCCAGGTCGTCGAGGTCCTGATCCGTACGCACCAGATGCACAAGGTCGCCGAGGCCGGGGTTGTGGCGCTCGGCAATCCGTACGCCTCGCCTTCGGACTCCTCTTCGGACGCCTCGGGGGAGCAGGGCGCGTCCCACGGCGTCGGTGCCGACGAGGAGCGGGTGGACCCCACCCGGCCCGGCTGGCTCTCCCGCCTCCTCGACTGGCAGGCGGCCGCGCCCGACGCCGACACCTTCTGGTCCACCCTGCGCGAGGACCTCGCCCAGGACCGTGAGATCACCGTCTTCCGGCCCGACGGCGGCACTCTGGGCCTGCCCGAGGGCGCGACCTGTGTGGACGCCGCGTACGCGCAGTACGGCGAGGACGCGCACGCGTGCCTGGGCGCTCGTGTCAACGGCCGGCTGGCGACCCTGAGCACCGTCCTGAAGGACGGCGACACCGTCCAGCTCCTCATGGGGCAGGACCCCGCCGCCGAACCCTCCAAGGAGTGGCTGGAGCACGCGCACACGCCCGCCGCCCGGATCGCCATCCAGCGGTGGATCGCGACGCATCCGACGCCCCCGACGCACGAGACGCCGGAGGAGACCGCGGAGCGGGGCGGGACGGCCGGTACGACGGCCGACGTCACGACTCGGGGCGCGAACCCGTTCCGGCCCTCCGTAGCGGAGCCGCCGACTGCCGACACGCCCGACAGCGCGGGTCGGATCATCGCCGAGCCGCAGACCCACGACGACCAGTCCGCCGACCGGCCGGGCGCCGCCGTCGCCCTCGTCGACCAGCCCGGCGCGACCGTACGGCTGGCCGGCTGCTGCACGCCCGTACCGCCCGACGAGATCACCGGCTTCGCCGTCCGTGGGGGAGTGGTCACCGTGCACCGCGTCGAGTGCGCCGCGGTGGCCCGGATGAAGGGGCGCAAGGAGGTCGACGTGCGCTGGGGCGACACCGCCGAGTGCCGGGTCACGCTGTTCGCGGAATCGTTCGGCCGCCCGCACCTCCTGGCCGACCTCACCGAGGCCATGGCCGGCGAGGGCGCCGAAATCGTCTCCGCGACCGTCGAACCCCCCAGCCAGCAGCGGGTTCGCCACACGTACACGGTCCAACTGCCGGACGCGGCCCAGCTCCCCGCCCTGATGAGGGCGATGCGGAACGTGGCGGGCGTCTACGACGTGAGCAGGGCGCAGACGCCTGGGGACGGACGGGGTGTCGGGGGCGGGGTCGGCTGGGGGTGAGGTTTCCGGGGGCTGGGGCCGCCGGGGGCGATGTCTTAGGGGGCCGGGGCCGCGGGGTTCGGGGGGTTCGACGTCTCAGGAGCCTGGCCCGCAGGGGGCGATGTCTCAGCGAGTCGGCCGAAGTGCGGCGAGGCCGATCCTCAGGGGGCCGCGTTTGGGGCGGGCGACGGTTTGCCCGCGTCCGGGACGGGGCGACGGTTTGCCCCGCAGGGCGAGGTCGAGTCTCAGGGCGCCGTATCGGGGACGGTGTCGGCATCTCAGGGACCTGTTCACCAGGATCGACGTCTGAAGAGGCCGGGCCCGCCGGGGTCGACGCTTCAGCTGGTTCGCCGGAGTGGGGCGAGCCCGAGTCGCAGGGCGGCGCCTCAGGACATGTCGGCACTTCAGCGGACTCCGCACCGGGATCGACGCCATAGAGGGTTCGCCCGAGTAGGGCGTGGCGTGGTCCGCTCTCAGCGCACTGTGTCCGGGCCGGTGCTGACACCCCAGGGGTCTCGCCCACAGGATCAACGTCTCACGGGGGTGCGCCGACTGGGACGAGCCCGATTCTCAGCGGCCTGCCTCCAGGACGGTGCCGTAACAGGGAGCAAGCTCCCGACCCGCCTCGCGCCCGCAGGCCCACCGAGCGCGGGGACCGATCCGCGGGCCTTCGCGCGGGGACGCAGCCCGCAGTCCCGCGCGTGAGGACCGCTCGACACGCCCTCACGCGCGCGTGACGGGACACAGGACCACACGCGTCCACCTCAACGGGACCGGAGGACCCCGTTAGAGTGGGCCGGTCGCGCGTCGCCGCCGTGGCGCCCGCGCGCGCTGGTAGCGGTGGTGCATGCCGCTGACCCCCCACCCCGGCCCCGCCCACGCCGACCGGCCCGAACCCGACGCCCCCCGTCGCCGCATCGGACCCGCCCGACGACGCAAGGCGGCCGCGCTGCTCGCCTCCGCCGTCTCCGTCTGTCTGCTCGCCGCGAGCGCTCCGGCCGAGCCGCTCGGCGTCGGTGACCGCCTCTTCCCGCAGCTCGGCAACCCCGGCTACAACGTGGCGTCGTACGACCTGTCCTTCCACTATCCCGGCAGCAACAGCAAGCCGCTCACGGCCGTCACCACGATCGACGCCTGGACGACGACCGACCTCGACCGCATCAACCTCGACTTCGCGCACGGCGAGGTCCGGTCGGTCGAGGTCGACGGACGGCCCGCGGAATTCACCGGGGCGGGCGAGGATCTCGTCGTCACCCCCGACGAACCGCTGCCCCGCGGCAGCTGGATGCGGATCACCGTCCGGCACACCAGCGACCCCGTCTCCGCCGCGGACCGGGACGGCGGCTGGGTACGCACCGCGGACGGGCTCGCCATGGCCAACCAGGCCGACGTCGCCCACCTGGTGTTCCCGTGCAACGACCACCCCTCCGACAAGGCGATGTTCACCATCCGGATCACCGCGCCCGACGGTTACACGGCCGTCGCGAACGGACTCCCGACGGACGTGGACCGCGTCGGCCGGGCGACCACCTGGACGTACCGCACCCAGCACCCCATGGCCACCGAGCTCGCACAGGTGTCCATCGGCCGCTCCGCCGTGCTGCACCGCGCCGGACCGCACGGACTGCCCGTCCGGGACGTCGTGCCCGCAAAGGACCGCGCCGCACTCGAACCCTGGCTCAAGAAGACCCCCGCCCAGCTCGCCTGGATGGAGAACAAGGTCGGGACGTACCCCTTCGAGACGTACGGCCTCCTCATGGCCACCGCCGACACCGGCTTCGAGCTGGAAACCCAAACCCTCTCCCTCTTCGAGAAGGATCTCTTCACCGAGCCCGCCTACCCCAAGTGGTACGTCGAGTCGATCATGGTCCATGAGCTCTCCCACCAGTGGTTCGGCGACAGCGTCAGCCCCCGCACCTGGTCCGACCTGTGGCTCAACGAAGGACACGCCACCTGGTACGAGGCCCTGTACGCGGAGGAGAAGGCGGGCCGCACCCTCGAGGCCCGCATGAAGGCCGCGTACGGCGCCTCCGACCGCTGGCGCGCCACCGGCGGACCACCCGCCGCGCCCAAGCCGCCCAAGCCCGGCCAGAAGATCAGCATCTTCCGGCCGAACGTCTACGACGGCGCCGCCCTGGTCCTGTACGCCCTGCGCCAGGAGATCGGCCGCAGGTCCTTCGAGAGCCTGGAACGGGCCTGGGTGGAGGTACACCGGGACGGCACGGCGTCGACCGGGGATTTCGTGCACCTCGCCTCCGTGATCTCCGGACGCGACCTCGGCGGCTTCTTCCAGGGCTGGCTCTACGGCGAGAAGACCCCGCCGATGCCGGGCCACCCGGACTGGAAGGCCGTGGCACCCGCCGCCGCACCGGTGAAATAAGGCGGTGACGAGACGCCCCGTGCCGTGCGACCATCTTCAGGTCGGCGCGGCACGGGGCGCGGGAATCTCCCGGAGTGCTCGTGCGTTGAGTTGTGTGACCGCCGAATCGGAATCCCCATCGACGTAAGGATCAAATGACCTCCTCTTCATCCCCTTCCCAGGACACGCAGCGCCTCGCGCACACTTACGCCGAAGGTCTTCGGGCCGATGCCCTGATGGAAGAGGACGTCGCCTGGAGCCACGAGATCGACGGAGAGCGGGACGGCGAGCAGTTCGACCGCTCCGAGCGCGCGGCCCTGCGCCGTGTCGCCGGCCTCTCCACCGAGCTCGAGGACGTCACCGAGGTCGAGTACCGCCAGCTCCGTCTGGAGCGGGTCGTCCTCGTCGGCGTCTGGACCACGGGGACCGCGCAGGACGCAGACAACTCCCTCGCGGAGCTCGCCGCCCTCGCGGAGACCGCGGGCGCACTCGTGCTCGACGGCGTGATCCAGCGTCGCGACAAGCCCGACGCGGCCACCTACATCGGTTCCGGCAAGGCCGACGAGCTGCGGGACATCGTCCTGGAGACCGGCGCGGACACCGTCATCTGCGACGGTGAGCTCAGCCCGGGCCAGCTCATCCACCTCGAAGACGTCGTCAAGGTCAAGGTCATCGACCGTACGGCCCTGATCCTCGACATCTTCGCCCAGCACGCCAAGTCCCGTGAGGGCAAGGCGCAGGTCGCGCTCGCGCAGATGCAGTACATGCTGCCGCGACTGCGCGGCTGGGGTCAGTCGCTGTCCCGTCAGATGGGCGGCGGCAAGGGCGGCGGCCTCGCCACCCGTGGTCCCGGTGAGACCAAGATCGAGACGGACCGGCGTCGGATCCGCGAGAAGATGGCGAAGATGCGCCGGGAGATCGCGGACATGAAGACCGGCCGCGAGATCAAGCGCCAGGAACGCAAGCGCCACAAGGTGCCCTCGGTCGCCATCGCGGGTTACACCAACGCCGGCAAGTCGTCCCTGCTCAACCGCCTCACGGGCGCGGGCGTCCTGGTCGAGAACTCCCTGTTCGCGACCCTGGACCCCACCGTCCGCCGGGCGGAGACCCCGAGCGGCCGTCTGTACACACTGGCCGACACCGTCGGTTTTGTACGGCACCTGCCGCACCACCTGGTCGAGGCGTTCCGCTCCACCATGGAGGAGGTCGGTGAGTCCGACCTGATCCTGCATGTGGTGGACGGCTCGCACCCGAACCCGGAGGAGCAGCTGGCCGCCGTGCGCGAGGTGGTCAGGGACGTCGGCGCCACCGGTGTGCCCGAGATCGTGGTGATCAACAAGGCCGACGCGGCGGACCCGCTGACGCTCCAGCGGCTGATGCGGATCGAGAAGCGCTCCATCGCTGTCTCGGCCCGTACCGGCCAGGGCATCACCGAGCTGCTCGCCCTGATCGACAACGAACTGCCCAGGCCGTCCGTCGAGATCGAGGCGCTCGTGCCGTACACCCACGGCAAGCTGGTCGCCCGCGCCCATGACGAGGGCGAGGTGATCTCCGAGGAGCACACGGCGGAGGGCACCCTGCTCAAGGTGCGGGTGCACGAGGAACTGGCCGCGGAGCTCGCGCCGTATGTGCCGGCACCGGTCGTGGCCTGAGTGCCGTAGCTCTCCTGACAGGCCCGCCCTTTTCGAGAAAGGGGCGGGCCTTCAGCGTGTTCGGGTCACCGGCGCCACCGCTCGCGCCTCACGACGCGGGCGGGTCGTCGGTCGCGGGCTCGGGCCGACCGCGACCGGGAACTCTCACTGGCCGGCGAACTTCTGACTGACCGAGTCGTACACCCCCTTGGCCACCTCACCCAGCCGGGGCCCGGCCAGCCAGCCCGCGTTCACCGGGCCGATCGAGGTGTTGGACACCAGCGCCGGCTCGCCGTCCGCACCCGTCGCGACCCAGCCGCCGCCGGACGAACCACCGGTCATGGTGCAGCCGATCCGGTACATCGTCGGATCCGAGGCGTTGATCGACAGCCGTCCCGGCCGGTCCTGGCACTGGTACAGCGTCTCCCCGTCGAACGGCGCCGCCGCCGGATACCCGTCGACCGTGATGCTCTCCACCCGTGGCACCGCCGGCGCCGCGAAGTTCACCGGCAGGGCCGAACCGACCTTCTCCTCCAAGGACTTGCCGCTGCCCCCCTTCTCCGGCGTCACATGGATGACGGCGAAGTCGTACGGGGCACCCTCCCCGCCCGTCGGACCGCCCTGCGCGATCCACTGGTCCGAGGTCCCCGCCCAGTCGGCCCACCAGACGCCGTACGGAGCGAGCTCGTCCTCGGTCGCGCCGGCCAACTCCTCTGCCGAGAGCGCCTGGTCGTTGTACGACGGCACGAACGCGATGTTGCGGTACCAGCCGCCAGTTCTGCCCGCGTGCACACAATGTCCCGCCGTCCACACCAGGTTGGACCTGCCCGGGTGGGCCGGGTCCGCCACGACCGTCGCCGAGCAGACCATCGTGCCTTCGGGGGAGTCGAAGAACACCTTGCCCGCCTCGGGGACGTTGTCGTGGTACGTAGGCGACACGGCCTTCGCGTCCACCGGCGTCGGCTCCGGATCGGTCACACCCTGGTCACCCGAGAGGTCGCTCTCCTGGACACCACGGTCGGGATCCTCGGCCCCCTGCATCCGATCCGGGTCCCACAGGCCCTCGATGACGGGGTTGATGTAGTCCTGGGCCTCGCGCAGCCAGTCGTCCCTGTCCCAGTTCTTCCAGGCGCCGTCCTTCCACTTGTCGACATCGATCCCGTGCTCCTTGAGCCGGTCCCTGATGTCGTCCGGGATCGTGATCTTGCCGTCTCCCTCGGACGCCGCCGAGGCGGAGGCCTGCGCGTTCGCCTCCGGGTCGCCCGAGCCGCAGCCGGTGGCGGTCAGCGTCAGCACCGAGGCGAGGGCCACGGCAGCCAGCACGGGGGAGGTTCTGCGGCGCGCGCCCTTTTCGCCTTCGCTGCGAGCGCTCAACAACGGCGGTTCGGATCGCATGCTCTGCCTCCCCGTGGTGCGCACGAACCCGGTGCCTGAACCCGGTGCCTGAACCCGGCGCCGGGACCCGGGACTTCCCGCAGACGCCCACCAGTTGGCTGTCCGGCACCGCGCCTTGGAACGGCATCACCACTATGCGCCCGTTATGGGGGACTTCACGTCGAACCGCAATGGTTCCGGCATGTCAAAGATCTGCGGACAACCCGTAACCCGCCGAACAGTCCGGGGTTGGTAGCGGTGGGGGCCTGCTGTCGGCGGACCGTCGGTCCCCCACGCCCCAATCCCCGTAGTTTTCCAGACAGTCGGGGCATCGATGTTCCGAGATGTCGAGCAAAGGGTTCCGGGGCTCCGTATGTCGGGGCGGGCGAGTCCGCGAGGGAACCGCTTGCCCCTGCGCAGCGCGACGACGGGAGAACCATGGCCGTGACCGAGACCGCAACCGGGGAGGCCACGGCGGGACCCACCGCCGTCGCGGACCCGGCGCAGACCCGCTCGGCGCACGAAGGGATCCTCCGACGCCAGTCGGCCCGCGAGTCGGCTGCGCGCACCTACGCCCGCGCCCTCCCGATCGTCCCGGTACGCGCACGCGGCCTGACCATCGAGGGCGCCGACGGTCGCCGCTACCTCGACTGTCTCTCCGGCGCCGGCACCCTGGCCCTCGGACACAACCACCCCGTCGTCCTGGAAGCCATCCGCAAGGTCCTCGACTCGGGCGCGCCCCTCCACGTCCTCGACCTCGCGACCCCCGTCAAGGACGCCTTCATCACCGAACTGTTCCGCACCCTCCCTCCCGGGCTCGCCGACCACGCACGCGTGCAGTTCTGCGGCCCCGCCGGCACCGACGCGGTGGAGGCCGCCTTCAAGCTCGTACGCGCCGCGACCGGCCGCAACGGCATCCTCGCCTTCGCCGGCGCCTACCACGGCATGACCTCCGGAGCACTCGAAGCGTCCGGCGACGCCCTCGACGTACGGGTCGCCCGGCTGCCGTATCCGCAGGACTACCGCTGCCCCTTCGGGGTCGGTGGCCCGCACGGCGCCGAACTCGCCGCCCGTTGGACGCAATCCCTGCTCGACGACCCCAAGTCCGGGGTGCCGCTGCCCGCCGGGATGATTCTCGAACCCGTCCAGGGCGAGGGCGGGGTGCTTCCGGCCCCGGACGAGTGGATGCGGCGCATGCGCCGGATCACGGCCGACCGTTCTGTCCCGCTCATCGCCGACGAGGTCCAGACGGGGGTCGGCCGCACGGGCGCCTTCTGGGCCGTGGAGCACAGCGGCATCACCCCCGACGTGATGGTCCTTTCCAAGGCCATCGGCGGCAGCCTGCCTCTCGCCGTCGTCGTCTACCGCGACGACCTCGACGTCTGGGAACCAGGCGCCCACGCCGGCACCTTCCGCGGCAACCAACTCGCCATGGCCGCGGGCACGGCCACGATGGCCTACGTCCGTGAGAACGACCTCACAGCGCGCGCGGCAACGCTGGGAGCACTGATGCTGCAGCAACTTCGGTCTCTGGCCCAGGAGTTCCCTGTGATCGGTGATGTGCGAGGGAGGGGGTTGATGATCGGGGTCGAGATGGTGGACGGGGAGATGGAGGGAGAGGGCGAGAGCGTGGAGGGGGAGGGGTCCGCTGGGCTGTTGGGCGCGGTCGGGTTCGCTGGCGCAGGTGGAGCGGGCGCCGCGGTGGTGCCCGGGACCATCCCTCCTCCTCGTCCTGCCTCTTCCGAGCTGGCCGCCGCCGTCCAGCGAGAGTGCCTCCGGCGTGGCCTGATCGTCGAGCTCGGTGGCCGTCACGCGAGTGTCATCCGTCTGCTCCCACCTTTGACGATCACCGACGAACAGACCACCGCCGTCCTCGACCGCCTCGCCGACGCCGTGGCAGCGGTGGCCCGCAGCCACGGCCCTGACGGCGAGAGGCAACGGCAGCATCGACGGCGGAGCCGGGGTGAGGGGACGGGGTAGCTGCCGGGGCGGCGAGGCGATCCGGAGGAGCGGCGGGAGCTGGTGTGTCGGCTGAGGTCGGGAGAACGGCGGAGGCTGATGTGTCGGCTCGGGCGGATGGAGGGGGAGGGACTGGTGTGCGGGCTGGAACGGCACAGAAAGCCGGAATGGCAGCCGCGCCCTCGGCCGCAGCGACCGCTCCTCCGGAAGGCGGCGTGACAGCCGCCACAAGTGTCGGAGCTGGAGCCGGAGCCGACTTGGTGGCCGAGGTCGGGGGCTGGAGCCCGGTCGGAGCCGGAGTCGAGGCCGAGGGAGGAACCGGGGGCAGATCAGCAGCCGGAGTCCCGTCTCGCCCCGCAGCTGCCACCGTCCCTCGCGCCCTAGGCCGAGTCGCTCGCCGCTCGCCGACACCTCCGAGCAGCCGCCCCCATCACGTCGCTTGCTCACCGATTCCCTTCTGACCACCACTCACCTCCACGCGACCAGACCGCCCTTCTCTCACCAAGCCCAACCAGCAACACCGGATCGACCCCGTCTCGGCACCACCACCGCCACCGGTCTCGGCACCGACACAGCCGCTTCGACCCACCGCCCACGAGTCAGCAGCCCCCGAGGCAGACCCACCGAGGAACACCGAACGTGAACACCACCCCCACCCCCCACAGCCCCACCCCCACGCACCCGCGCAGCCACTCCGACACGCCCCCCTCCCCGCAACCCCGCTCCCGCCCCGCCCACACTCCGTCCCAGGGCGGTCCGCCCGAACTGGAACGCCTGCGCGGCGGCACCACCGACCTCCTGACCCACCCCGATCCACACACCGCGGCCGAAGCCGCGACCGTGGAGAATCTGTTGCGTTGCTGGGTCCGTGAGACCGCCCTGTCTGCCCCCACGGGCGGCACTCTCCGCATCCCACTTCCCGCCAGTGGCACATCCCTCCTCGTCCCCGTCCACTACTGGTCCCCGACGGGATGGCACCGCTTCGGCCTCCCCCGTCTCGCCGACGCCCCCGAACAGGCCCCGCCGGCCGACGCCGTGACCGTCGCGGCACTGCTCTCCCGTGAGTCGGCGGCGACAGAAGCTCCCGCCTCTGCCAGTGGTGCCGAACTCGTGGCCCGTGTGGCCGACTCCGTCCGCCGCACCGCCACCTTCGTCCGCGAGCGCCGCAAGGACTCCGAAGACCGTCCCGACCTCGTCCTCGACCGTCCCGCTCCCTTCCTCGACCGCCCCGACCTGTTCCTCACCGCCGAACAGTCGCTCGTCCTCGGCCACCCTCTGCACCCCGCCCCGAAGAGTCGCGAAGGTCTCTCCGAAGCCGAAGCGGCCCTGTACTCACCCGAACTGCGCGGCTCCTTCCCCCTGCACTGGCTTGCTGTCGATCCCTCTCTCCTCGCGACCGACTCGGCCTGGACCGAAGGCGGCCGTCCCGTCGCCGCCGCCCAGCTCACCCGGCGCCTGGCCGGCCCCGACCTGGCACTGCCCGAAGGACGCACGGTCCTGCCACTGCACCCCTGGCAGGTCCGCGAGGTTCGGAACCGCCCTGAGACCAGCCCTCTCTTCGATGCCGGACTGCTCCAGGACCTGGGCGCCCACGGCTCCCCTTGGCACCCCACCTCCTCCGTACGCACTGTCCATCGCTCCGGCGCCTTCGCCATGCTCAAGCTCTCGCTGGGCCTGCGCATCACCAACTCCCGCCGCGAGAACCTCCGCAAGGAGCTCCACCGTGGCGTCGAGGTTCACCGGCTCCTGCGCAGCGGCCTGTCCCCGGAGTGGCAGGCGGCCCACCCGGCGTTCGACATCGTCCGCGACCCGGCGTGGCTCGCCGTCGACGGACCCGACGGCAGTCCCGCCCCCGGAATCGACGTGGTGATCCGGCACAACCCGTTCAGCCCCTCGCACGACGTCTCCTGCATCGCAGGACTCGTCTCACCGCGCCCCCACGCCCGAGCCGGCGCCACCGATGACCGTCCGGACCGGGGCGGCCCGGGAATGGGCCGCCAGGGCAGGGACAGCTCGGAGACGGACCGACCGGCCTGGCGGTCCCGGCTGGCCGAGGTCGTCACGCGCCTGGCCGCCCGTACCGGCCGCCCCAGAGGAGCCGTCGCCGCCGAGTGGTTCCTGCGCTACCTGGAACACGTGGTCCGCCCGGTGCTGTGGCTCGACGGGGAGGCAGGGATCGCGCTGGAGGCACACCAGCAGAACACCTTGGTCCTTCTGGACGGCGACGGCTGGCCCGCCGGTGGCCGCTACCGCGACAACCAGGGCTACTACTTCCGTGAGTCCCGGCGGGCGGAACTCGACGCCCGGCTGCCCGGCATCGGTACACACAGCGACACCTTCGTCTCCGACGAGGTCACTGACGAGCGTTTCGCCTACTACCTCGCGATCAACAACGTCCTCGGCCTCATCGGTGCGTTCGGCTCCCAGCACCTGGCCGACGAACGGCTGCTGCTCGCCGCCTTCCGCCGCTTCCTCACGGACGTGGCCTCCGGACCCACCCGACTGCGCACCACGCTTCCCGGCCGCCTGCTCGACTCACCCGTCCTGCGCTGCAAGGCCAATCTGCTGACTCGCGTGCACGGCCTGGACGAACTCGTGGGCCCGGTCGACACCCAGTCCGTCTACGTCACCATCGCCAACCCCCTTCACTCCTGAGGAACATGACCCGCCCCACCTCCTGAGAGGAACGTCCCCGTGTCTCCCAGCGACGCGACTGC
Organism: Streptomyces sp. SLBN-8D4; assembly: GCF_049739545.1. Classification (NCBI taxonomy): domain Bacteria; kingdom Bacillati; phylum Actinomycetota; class Actinomycetes; order Kitasatosporales; family Streptomycetaceae; genus Streptomyces; species Streptomyces sp. SLBN-8D4. The sequence continues at coordinate 2,724,150 of NZ_JBMGQC010000001.1, read as the reverse complement.
CGACGCCGTTTCCGCCCCCGCGCCCGACGTCGGCACCGGCACCTGTCCCGCCCCGGCCGGGGACGGCATCGCCGAGGGCGCCGCCCGGAGCACTGGCCGGAGCACCGACCGGGAGGACACGCTGGACCTGCGTCTGCCGGACGAATTCCTCGCGCTCTTCGATACAGGACAGCCGCGCTCGGACGACACCGACACCGGCCCCGATTCCGGAACCGGGCACAAGGGATGGCAACAGAGCTGGGGCGACAGCACTGCGCCGGCCTCCACAATCACCCCGGCCGACGGCGACCTGCTCGACGGCGTCGCCGAGTGGGGACCGATCACGACCCAGGTGGGTGTGTTCCAACTCGTGCCCGTACGCGTCGAGCGGGACCTTCCTCTCGTCTGCCGTTGGATGAACGACCCCGCCGTGAGCGCGTTCTGGGAGCTGGCCGGGCCCCAGAACGTGACGGAGGACCACCTGCGGTCCCAACCGGCCGACGACGGACGCAGCGTTCCCTGCCTCGGGGTGCTGGAGGGCGTCCCGATGAGCTACTGGGAGATCTACCGGGCCGACCTGGATCCGCTGGCCCGCCACTATCCGGCCCGACCGCACGACACCGGTATCCATCTCCTCATCGGCGCCGTCACCCATCGGGGGCGCGGTCTCGGCAGCACTCTTCTCCGAGCCGTCGCCGATCTCGTACTCGACAGGCGGTCCGCCTGTGCCCGCGTCGTCGCGGAACCCGACCTTCGCAACATCCCGTCCGTCACCGCCTTTCTGAATGCAGGATTCCGCTTCTCCGCCGAGGTGGACCTGCCCGCCAAGCGGGCGGCCCTCATGATCCGAGACCGGTCTCTGCGCGATCTGCTGTAGCAGTGCGTCATCGCGCAATCACCTTTGGTACACCGCTCGCGCCGAGTCGGTTCCCATCCGCAGCGAGACTTTTTCCGACGGGCTCGGCCCGGACGACCTCCACCGTGCCGCCGCATCGGTCTTGATCAATTCCGGCCGCTTCCGGGTCGGGTTCGGTCCCGCCCGGTCCCGACAGGACAAGTCCCGTTGAAGCCGAACCGGGCCGAGCTGGTCCGACCTCCAAGCCGCTACTTCTCCGAGGAGCTCCCGGTCTTGATCCCGCCCCTGGTCCCCGCCTTGATCACCCCTTTGTCAGTGCCGGGCCGTAGGGTGGTCGCGCTATGACGAAGCCCTCACTCCCCGAACTCCTGCATGCTGCCGTCACTGCCGTCGGCGGCACGGAGCGCCCCGGCCAGGTGACCATGGCCGAATCCGTCGCGGACGCGATCGACGACGGTTCCCACCTGCTGGTGCAGGCCGGCACCGGTACCGGAAAGTCCCTGGGCTATCTCGTGCCCGCGCTCGCGCACGGGGAGCGGGTCGTCGTAGCGACGGCCACCCTGGCCCTGCAGAGACAGCTCGTCGAGCGCGATCTGCCGCGCACGGTCGACGCACTGCACCCGCTGCTGCGCCGCCGCCCGGAGTTCGCGATGCTCAAGGGCCGGTCGAACTATTTGTGTCTCCACCGCCTCCACGAAGGCGTCCCGCAGGACGAGGAGGAGGGCCTCTTCGACCAGTTCGAGGCCGCCGCTCCCACCAGCAAGCTCGGTCAGGACCTGCTGCGGCTGCGGGACTGGTCGCAGGACACCGAGACCGGTGACCGCGACGACCTCACGCCGGGTGTCTCCGACCGGGCCTGGGCGCAGATCTCCGTGTCCTCCCGTGAATGCCTGGGAGCGACGAAGTGCGCCTACGGCGCCGAGTGCTTCGCCGAGATGGCCCGCGAGCGAGCCAAGCTCGCCGAGGTCGTCGTCACCAACCACGCGCTGCTCGCGATCGACGCCATCGAGGGCGCCCCGGTCCTTCCCCAGCACGAAGTACTGATCGTCGACGAGGCGCACGAACTGGTCTCCCGGGTCACCGGCGTCGCCACCGGCGAGCTCACCCCGGGCCAGGTCAACCGTGCCGTGCGCCGCGCCGCGAAGCTCGTCAACGAGAAGGCGGCCGACCAGCTCCAGACCGCGGCCGAGGGCTTCGAGCGGTTGATGGAGCTCGCTCTTCCCGGCCGGCTGGAGGACATCCCGGAGGACCTCGGCTACGCGCTGATGGCTCTGCGCGACGCCGCCCGTACGGTCATCTCCGCGATCGGAGCGACGCGCGACAAGTCGGTCCAGGACGAGGACGCGGTCCGCAAACAGGCCCTGGCCTCCGTGGAGGCGGTGCACGACGTGGCGGAGCGGATCACGAACGGTTCGGAATGGGACGTCGTCTGGTACGAGCGTCATGACCGTTTCGGCGCCTCCCTGCGCGTGGCCCCCATGTCCGTGTCCGGTCTGCTGCGGGAGAAGCTGTTCGCGGACCGCTCCGTGGTCCTGACCTCGGCGACCCTGAAGCTCGGCGGCGACTTCAACGGCGTAGGGGCGTCGCTGGGACTCGCTCCTGAAGGAACCGAGGGCGAAGACCTGCCGAAGTGGAAGGGCCTCGACGTCGGTTCGCCCTTCGACTATCCCAGGCAGGGCATCCTCTACGTCGCCAAGCACCTCTCGCGCCCCGCGCGGGACGGCGACCGAGTGGACATGCTCGACGAACTGACGGAGCTCATCCAGGCGGCCGGCGGCCGCACCCTGGGGCTGTTCTCCTCCATGAGGGCGGCCCAGCTGGCCGCCGAGGAACTGCGCTCCCGTGTCCCGGAGTTCCCGATCCTCCTCCAGGGGGAGGAGACCCTCGGCGAACTGATCAAGAACTTCGCGGCCGACCCGAAGACCTGTCTCTTCGGCACGCTGTCGCTCTGGCAGGGCGTCGACGTGCCCGGCCCCAGCTGCCAGCTGGTCGTCATGGACAAGATCCCGTTCCCGCGCCCCGACGACCCCCTGATGAGCGCCCGCCAGAAGGCAGTGGAGGACGCGGGCGGCAACGGCTTCATGGCGGTCGCCGCGACGCATGCCGCCCTGCTCATGGCCCAGGGCGCCGGCCGCCTCGTACGGGCGTCAGGGGACCGTGGCGTGGTCGCCGTACTGGATCAGCGACTGGCCACGGCGCGGTACGGCAGTTATCTCAAGGCGTCACTGCCCGACTTCTGGTACACGACGGACCGTAACCAGGTCCGGAAGTCGCTGGCGGCGATCGACGCGGCGGCGAAGGTCACGGAAGCGGCGGAGCTCGCCGCCGAGGCCGGGAAGGCCCAGGCGGAGCTCGAATGATCGTCGGTGGGACTGACCCCGCGCAGGGGCAGACCCACCGACGATGCCGGGAGACCCGTCACCGGGGCCGGACAGCGCAGGGCCCCGGAACCGGCGCAGGGGTTCCGGGGCCCGGTCGGGTCGGCGAGGCCCGTCGCGGTGCTCAGACGCGCCGCAGCACTGCGACTACCTTGCCGAGGATGGTCGCGTCGTCGCCCGGGATCGGCTCGTACGCGGAGTTGTGGGGGAGGAGCCAGACATGGCCGTCCTCGCGCTTGAAGCGCTTGACGGTGGCCTCGCCCTCGAGCATCGCGGCCACGATGTCGCCGTTCTCCGCGACGGGCTGGCGGCGCACGGTGACCCAGTCGCCGTCACAGATAGCCGCCTCGATCATCGAGTCACCGACGACCTTCAGCACGAACAGCTCACCGTCACCGACGAGCTGGCGCGGGAGGGGGAACACGTCCTCGACGGATTCCTCGGCGAGGATCGGGCCACCGGCGGCGATCCGGCCCACCAGCGGGACGTACGACGCGGCCGGCTTGCCCGCGGTGTCCGTGGGCTGCGCAGAGGCGCCCTGGTCCGAGCCGCGGACCTCGTACGCGCGCGGGCGGTGCGGGTCGCGGCGCAGGAAGCCCTTGCGCTCCAGTGCCATCAGCTGGTGTGCGACGGACGAGGTGCTGGACAGGCCGACCGCCTGGCCGATCTCCCGCATCGACGGCGGGTAGCCGCGCCGCTGGACGGAGTCCCTGATGACCTCGATCACCCGGCGCTGCCTGTCGGTGAGTCCCGAGCTGTCGGCCCTGATGCCTGGAGGTCGGCCCGGCAGGGAGCGCTTGGGCCCCTCCGGATTCGCGGCTTCGTTCATCGCATGCACCGGCTCGAGTCGGCCCTGGGAACGGTCCTGGGCAGTGATGGTGGCACTGTCTGCGGTCGTGGTCACGTCGGCCCCTCTCGATGGTCTCCCTGCTGGACAACGGTAGTTGCTTTCGAAAGGTTGCGCCAAACACACGTTCGAGTGAAAAATCGCGGATCACCTGTCGCGATCATGTGTCTGGGTGTATGGCTAACGCGCCGCCTGCCGAACAAAAGGGCCCATTGCTGTACTCTTCACCGCCGGATGGCGACCTCATGGGTTGCTGACCCAGTCTGCCACCCAGTGCCCTGTCGGCCGGGTAACGGCTCCCATCTGTGCGGGAATCCCACGTCCCCTCCTTGTGGCGCCCACGGTATCTCCGCATGCGCCGCAGCGATACGGCTGTGCGTCGTGTTCGCCGGGCGCCGGGACGGTCGTATGGCACATGCCAATACGGGCGCGACACGCGTGGACGGCGTGTACGGCGTGCCAATCCCTACATGTAGTGCTTGGATTGCTACAGCGGCCCAGAAGTTGTGGTCCCCCGGGTCTCCGCACCCGCTGCGATCGCCTATGCTGGGGGTTGCTTCGAGGGGCCCATGGGGCTCAGCGAGGCTATTGAGTCTGCTGTGAGGAGGTTGGGAGTTCATGCACTGCCCCTTCTGCAGGCACCCCGACAGCCGCGTCGTCGACAGTCGTACGACCGACGACGGCACGTCGATCCGCAGGCGCCGCCAGTGTCCGGACTGCTCCCGTCGTTTCACGACCGTGGAGACGTGCTCGCTGATGGTGGTCAAGCGGTCAGGAGTCACCGAGCCTTTCAGCCGTACCAAGGTCATCAACGGTGTGCGCAAGGCATGCCAGGGGCGGCCTGTCACCGAGGACGCGCTCGCCCAGCTCGGCCAACGGGTCGAGGAGGCGGTGCGGGCCACCGGAAGCGCCGAGTTGACCACCCATGACGTGGGGCTGGCCATACTCGGCCCGTTGCAGGAGCTCGATCTCGTCGCGTATCTGCGATTCGCCTCCGTCTACCGGGCGTTCGACTCGCTCGACGACTTCGAGGCCGCGATCGCGGAACTGAGGGAAGACACGGGACCCCCCGCCGCGGACGACGAGGACCGCGGAGAGGCTGCGGGCGGCGACGAGGCCGTCTCGGGGAGCCAGGAAGACGATCGCGGGCCCGGAGGGACTGCTCAGTTCCCCGAGCCCGCCCGCGCCGCCGACTGATCGGCGGGCCGGGCCGGGGTCAGGGCCCCGGACCGGCCGGAAGGCGGCGAACCAGGACCTGTTGCGGGCGGTAGCGAGTGGGTGCCCGCAATACCAGACAGAACACCGTGCCACGGGAACAACGGGGCACTTCAGGGCGTTTTCGCCCGTACAGGGAGGCGGCATGACAGAGACGGCGAGCGGTCCGGCACGGAGTTCCCGCGCCAAGGGCACCAAGGCGACTGCGAACAAGGGCCTGCGCATCGAGCGCATCCACACCACCCCCGGAGTGCATCCGTACGACGAGGTGGAATGGGCGCGTCGTGACGTCGTCATGACCAACTGGCGCGACGGCTCGGTCAACTTCGAGCAGCGTGGCGTCGAGTTCCCCGACTTCTGGTCGGTGAACGCGGTCAACATCGTCACCAGCAAGTACTTCCGAGGTGCCGTCGGCACCCCCCAGCGCGAGGTGAGCCTCAAGCAGCTCATCGACCGCATCGTGAAGACGTACCGGAAGGCCGGCGAGGACTACAAGTACTTCGCCTCGCCCGCCGACGCGGAGATCTTCGAGCACGAACTGGCGTACGCCCTCCTGCACCAGATCTTCAGCTTCAACAGCCCCGTGTGGTTCAACGTCGGCACGCCCCAGCTGCAGCAGGTCTCCGCCTGCTTCATCCTGTCCGTCGACGACTCCATGGAGTCGATCCTCGACTGGTACAAGGAAGAGGGCATGATCTTCAAGGGCGGCTCCGGCGCCGGCCTGAACCTCTCCCGCATCCGCTCCTCCAAGGAGCTGCTGTCCTCGGGCGGCAACGCCTCGGGTCCCGTCTCCTTCATGCGCGGTGCCGACGCCTCCGCAGGAACCATCAAGTCGGGCGGCGCCACGCGCCGCGCCGCCAAGATGGTCATCCTCGACGTCGACCACCCCGACATCGAGGACTTCATCGAGACCAAGGTGAAGGAGGAGGAGAAGATCCGCGCCCTGCGCGACGCGGGCTTCGACATGGACCTGGGCGGCGACGACATCACGTCCGTCCAGTACCAGAACGCCAACAACTCGGTCCGCGTGAACGACACGTTCATGAAGGCCGTCGAGACGGGCGGCAAGTTCGGCCTGACGTCCCGGATGACCGGCGAGGTCATCGAAGAGGTCGAGGCCAAGGCGCTGTTCCGCAAGATGGCCGAGGCGGCGTGGGCCTGTGCCGACCCGGGCATCCAGTACGACGACACCATCAACCACTGGCACACCTGCCCGGAGTCCGGCCGTATCAACGGCTCGAACCCCTGCAGCGAGTACATGCACCTGGACAACACGTCCTGCAACCTCGCCTCGCTGAACCTCATGAAGTTCCTGAAGGACGACGGCAAGGGCCACCAGTCCTTCGAGGCCGAGCGCTTCGCCAAGGTCGTCGAGCTCGTCATCACCGCGATGGACATCTCCATCTGCTTCGCGGACTTCCCGACGCAGAAGATCGGTGAGAACACACGCGCCTTCCGCCAGCTCGGCATCGGCTACGCCAACCTCGGCGCCCTGCTGATGGCGACCGGTCACGCTTACGACTCCGACGGCGGCCGCGCCCTCGCCGGGTCCATCACCTCTCTGATGACCGGTACCTCGTACAGGCGTTCCGCCGAACTCGCCGCGGTCGTCGGCCCGTACGACGGCTATGCCCGCAACGCCCAGCCGCATCTGCGGGTCATGAAGCAGCACTCCGACGAGAACGGCAAGGCCGTCCGCATGGACGACCTCGACACGCCGATCTGGGCCGCCGCCACGGAGGCCTGGCAGGACGTGCTGCGTCTCGGCGAGAAGAACGGTTTCCGTAACGCCCAGGCGTCCGTCATCGCCCCGACCGGCACCATCGGTCTCGCGATGTCCTGCGACACCACCGGCCTTGAGCCCGACCTCGCGCTGGTCAAGTTCAAGAAGCTGGTCGGCGGCGGCTCGATGCAGATCGTCAACGGCACCGTCCCGCAGGCCCTGCGCCGCCTGGGCTACCAGGAGGAGCAGATCGAGGCGATCGTCGCCCACATCGCCGAGAACGGCAATGTGATCGACGCCCCCGGGCTCAAGCACGAGCACTACGAGGTGTTCGACTGCGCCATGGGCGAGCGCTCCATCTCCGCGATGGGCCACGTCCGCATGATGGCCGCGATCCAGCCGTGGATCTCCGGTGCGCTCTCCAAGACGGTCAACCTGCCGGAGACGGCGACCGTCGAGGACGTCGAAGAGGTCTACTTCGAGGCCTGGAAGATGGGCGTGAAGGCGCTCGCCATCTACCGCGACAACTGCAAGGTCGGCCAGCCCCTCTCCGCGAAGACCAAGGAGAAGGAGAAGACCGAGGTAACGGAGAAGGCCGAGGCGACCATCCGCGAGACGGTCGAGAAGGTCATCGAGTACCGCCCGGTCCGCAAGCGCCTCCCGAAGGGCCGTCCCGGCATCACGACGTCCTTCACGGTCGGCGGCGCCGAGGGCTACATGACCGCCAACTCCTACCCGGACGACGGTCTCGGCGAGGTCTTCCTGAAGATGTCCAAGCAGGGCTCCACCCTCGCGGGCATGATGGACGCCTTCTCCATCGCGGTCTCCGTCGGTCTCCAGTACGGCGTGCCGCTGGAGACGTACGTCTCGAAGTTCACCAACATGCGCTTCGAGCCGGCCGGCATGACGGACGACCCGGACGTGCGGATGGCGCAGTCGATCGTCGACTACATCTTCCGCCGCCTGGCGCTCGACTTCCTGCCCTTCGAGACCCGCTCCGCGCTCGGCATCCATTCCGCCGAGGAGCGTCAGCGCCACCTCGAGACCGGCTCCTACGAGCCGACCGAGGAAGAGGTCGACGTCGAGGGCCTGGCCCAGTCGGCGCCGCGCACCCAGGAGCTGAAGGCCGTGGCCACGCCGCTCGCCGAGGTCGAGGCGGCCAAGCCCGCCCCGCAGCAGGCCCACACCAGCGCCGAGTTGGTGGAGATGCAGCTGGGCATCCAGGCCGACGCCCCGCTGTGCTTCTCCTGCGGTACGAAGATGCAGCGGGCCGGTTCCTGCTACATCTGCGAGGGTTGCGGCTCCACCAGCGGTTGCAGCTGATGTGAGGTAGGCCGTCCAGGGCGGTGCAGTCGTACGTCGACTGCACCGCCTTCGGCTTTTCCGTTTCTTCACAGGACGATCACACGTTAGGCTCCCCCAGCGCACGACCGGCGCGAACGGCAGGGTGGGGGACACGGGGAACATGTCTGAGCAGCAGATTGCCGATGTCGTGGTGAGCGTGAGAGAGCCCGAGAAGGGCCCGAACGCGTGGGGCCAGGCCATAACTGCACTGGTGGTGGTCGGGGGTCTCGCGGCTCTATTGTTGTCAGGGACCTTTCAGCAGAAGGCCGGCGACCCCGAACCGGCCGAGTGCCACTCATCGGACGACGCCCGGCCGTCCAAGCCCGTCTCAGGGGTGCAGTTGTGCACGGCGCTCAACCGGGCGGACCTGCCGACACTCCTCGGCACTCCGACCGAGTACGCGATGAACGCCAGCGGCAACGAGAGCGTGGGCAACTGGGCCGACGGCACCAAGACCGTCACGCCCGAGGCGGAAGTCCAGCTGGATACCTACACCGTGAACCTCTCCACGTCCGACGACGACATCCCGGTGGCCGAGATGGCCGGTTTCCTGGGGAGCTCGGCGCAGAACAGGACCATAGGCGGGCATCCGGCGGTCCTCTACTCGGACCGGACCGTCGCCCTCAAGTTCAACCTCGGTGGGGGCAAGGTCGACACCGGCCCCGGCGGCATCGCCCGCAGCCTGCTGGTCGCCAAGGACACCAAGGACGGCGGCGGCTTCTACGAGGTCTCCGTATGGCGTCAGGACGACGTCCCACCCGATGACCTCGCGTTGTTCCGCGTCGCCGAGACGGTGCTGCCGACGGTCCCGGGCTGGACCGCCGGCTGAGGCGTCACTGCCGGCCCATGCTCCGGGTGAACGTCGCGGGGTCGTCGTCGAAGCCTCGGATGCCCGGGTGGAAGTCCCAGGTGCCGGATTCCTGACGTACGAACTCCCCGATCCTCGCGGCCGTGGCGCCGAGGACGCCGCCGAAGTCGTCCTCGGCCAGGACCGTGTAGCCCTCCCGTATGCGCAGACCCGGGTTGATCACACCGACGAAGGTGCGGTGCGCGGAGCGCTGCTGGATGACGGCGCCGACGACCACGCGCGTGTACCGGTCGTCCAGCCGGTCGAGTTCGAGGGTCATGACCTCGTCCCAGCCGAAGCCCTTGCCGTCCTTGCTGTCCCGGTTGAGATAGATGGTGCCGTCGGGGGAACGGCTGTCGAAGTGCACCACATAGGCGGGATCGCCGTACGGATCGCCCGCCACGTAGGTCGCGGCGACGATGTCCAGGTCGGTGGGCGGCTGCCCCGCCGGACTCGGATCCCACTTGAGCGCGACCTCGACCTTGCGGATCCCCTTGTTGATGCCGCTCACCAGATTTCCCCTTCCCCCTGCGACCACGGTCCGAACTGCCTATCGGGCAGGCCCGGTTGTCCATCCTGCCACGCGCGTGTGTCACTCGTGGGTCACCTCTGCCGGCGAGAGTGACCGGCGCCACGCTCCGTGGCCTTACCATGGCGCGGTGCTGGTCAAGTGGATTCGCTGCACCGTGGTGGACCGCCGCGGCTTCGAGCGGGGGCAGCGAAAGTGGGCGGGGCTTCTGGGAGAGCCGGGATTTCGGGGACAGGGCGGAGGCTGGAGCCGGGGACGGCAGGGTGTGGCGCACATCTTCTCCTTCTGGGAGAGCCGTTCCTTCTACGACTCCTTCATGGCGCGTTCCCATGACCGGCTCGCGGCGGCCCAGTCCGGCACGTTCAAGGACATCCAGGTCAAACTGTTCGACTACCGCTTCGACGTGAAGACGGGCTTCGAGCCCCGGTTCACCGACGCCGACCTGGTGCGGTTCGCCCACTGCCGCGTCCATGAGGAGCGCGCGGAGCACTTCAGCCTCATGCAGGAAAAGGTCTGGAATCCGGCGATGGCCGGCTCACCCGGCATGATCCGCGGCTTGTTCGGCGAGGCTCCGGGGCACGAGTTCCTTGTGCTCTCGATGTGGCGGTCGGCCGCCGAGCACGGCAAGTACCGCACCGAACGGGTGGAACGGCTCGCCCTGCGGGCCCAGACCGAGGCCGATGTCGCCGCCCTCACGGGTGACATCCTGGACCTCGAACCGGCCTGGACGGTTTGATGTACGAACCCGCCGGACGTGCGCCCCTGCGCGGCCGATGGTGCGGGAAATGTGTGACCTACGCCGTATGGAGCCCGTACGAGTCCTCGATACGCCCTCACTCGATCTAGGGTCTTGGCATGGCACGACCACGGCGAATCGTCCTTGTCCGGCACGGGGAGTCAACGGGCAATGTTGATGACACCGTGTATGAACGCGAGCCCGATCACGCCCTGGCCCTGACGGAACGGGGCTGGCGGCAGGCGGAGGAGACCGGAAAGCGGCTGCGGGAGGTGCTGGGCCGCGAACAGGTCAGCGTGTACGTCTCTCCGTACCGTCGTACGCACGAGACCCTTCGCGCCTTTCATCTGGATCCCGAACTCATACGGGTGCGCGAGGAACCCCGGCTGCGGGAGCAGGACTGGGGGAACTGGCAGGATCGCGACGACGTACGTCTTCAGAAGGCGTACCGCGACGCCTACGGGCATTTCTTCTACCGGTTCGCGCAGGGCGAGTCCGGGGCCGATGTGTACGACCGGGTCGGCGGCTTCCTGGAGAGCCTGTTCCGCAGCTTCGAGGCGCCCGACCATCCGCCGAACGTCCTGATCGTGACGCACGGCCTGGCCATGCGGCTGTTCTGCATGCGCTGGTTCCACTGGACGGTCGCCGAATTCGAGTCGCTGTCGAATCCGGGGAACGCGGAGATGCGGATGCTCGTTCTCGGGGACGACGGAAAGTACGCCCTTGACCGGCCCTTCGGGCGCTGGCGGGAGCCGGAACCGTACGGGATCACCGATTAGAGTGGCTGACCGATGACCGCTGACTCCTCACCCGACGGGCGCCTGCACCGCGCCCTGGCCAGTCTGCGCGGCCTGGCCGTGGGAGACGCGCTGGGCTCGCAGTTCTTCGTGCCGGTGAACTACCCCCTGCTCAAGAACCGCGAGCTGCCGCCCGGCCACTGGCAGTGGACGGATGACACCGAGATGGCCTGTTCGGTCGTGGCCGTCCTGGCCGCCCATCACCGCGTCGACCAGGATGCCCTGGCCCAGTCCTTCGCCGAGCACCACGACTTCGACCGGGGCTACGGCCCCGCCGTCAACCGACTGCTGCGGCTGGTCCGCGAGGGCGGGGACTGGCGCGAGCTCGCCGCGGCCCTCTTCAACGGGCAGGGTTCCTGGGGCAACGGAGCCGCGATGCGCATCCCGCCCCTCGGCGCCTTCTACGCGGACGATCCGGAGCAGGCGACCCACCAGGCGGAGATCTCGTCGTACCCCACGCATCAGCACCGGGAAGCGGTAGTCGGCGCCATGGCCGTCGCGGCGGCCGCCGCGCTGGCCGCCGCCCCCGGTGGTGCGCCCAGCCCCGGTGCGCTTCTGGACGGTGTCATCGCGCTCGTCCCGAAGAGTGCCGTCGGCGCGGGGCTCAGGCGAGCCCGCGACATGCTCGACTACGGCGACGCCACCACCGTCGCGGCCGTGCTGGGATGCGGGCGCCGTACGACGGCCCATGACACCGTGCCGTTCGCTGTCTGGTCCGCCGCCCGCTCCCTGGGGGACTACGAAGAGGCGTTCTGGACGACCGCCCAGGTCGGCGGCGACGTGGACACGACCTGCGCCATCGTGGGCGGTGTGGTCGCCGCGGGGAAGGCCGGGGCGCCGCCCGCCGAGTGGGTGGAACGGACCGAGGCGTTTCCCGAGTGGTTGCGGGTGCCGGAGTAGGAGCCCGTGCCGGACCGCGTCATCTTGTCGAAACTCTCTGTGCATGACGGGAACTCTGCGTAACCATCGGCTCGTTGTCATGACAGTTGCGGTGCGACGGATGGGCCGGTGCGCGCAGGAGGCACGTGAGAGGGGCGGGGTGCAGTCATGGGGTGGTTGCTGCTGTTCGCCCTGATGAGCGCGGTTCTTCTGGTGCGGATGGCCGGACCGTCGTCCTCGCCGTCGATCCCACGGACTCGGACCGGCCATCCGCGGCTCACCGCGAGCCCGGCTCCCTCAGCCGAGACCCGGTCCCGCCGTGCCGGCGAGCGCCTCCAGGTCGCTCTTGCGTACCTTGATCACCAACCAGGCGGTGGCCAGGGCCAGTACGGCCATCGAGGCGGCGGCCACGAAGCCCGACGAGATGCCCTGGGCGAGCACCTCGTGTCCCCACGGGGCGGGCAGTTGGTGCGTCTTGGCGAACTCCGCCTTCTGTGCCGCCGAACCGTCGGCCATGAAATGCGGCAGCTGCTTCTCCGCCTCGTCCTTGCTGGCCGACCCGAACACCGTCGTCAGGATGGACAGACCGAGCGAACCGCCGACCTGCTGGGTGGTGTTGAGCAGCCCGGAGGCCGCACCCGCCTCGTGCTGGGCGACGCCGGAGACCGCGGTGATCGTCAGCGTCACGAAGTTCAGACCCATGCCGAAGCCGAAGATCAGCATGGGGCCGAGGACTCCGCCGACGTAGGAGCTGTCGGAGCTGATGAGGGCCTGCCAGGCGAGCCCGGTCACCGCGAGCGCCGAACCGGCGAGCATGAACGGCTTGGGGCCGAGCACCGGCAGGAATCGCTGCGACAGGCCCGCGCCCAGCGCGATGACGACGGTCACCGGCAGGAAGGCGAGACCGGCCTCGATCGGGGTGTAGTCCAGGACGTTCTGGACGAAGAGCACGATGTAGAAGAACATGCCGAACATCGCGGCAGCGAGGCTCAGCATGATCACGTACGTGCCCGAGCGGTTGCGGTCGGCGAACATCCGCAGGGGGGTGATCGGCTCCTTGGCGCGCGACTCGATGAACGCGAAGGCGAGCAGGAGCACCACGGCGATCCCGAAGGACCCGATGGTCAGGTTGTCCCGCCAGCCCTCGTCGGCGGCGCGGATGAAGCCGTAGACCAGCAGGGCCATGCCTCCCGTGGAGGTCAGGGCGCCCGCGATGTCGAAGCGGCCGCTGTGCCGTTGCGACTCGCTGATGTACAGCGGGGTGAGTACGGCGATCAGCACACCGATCGGCACGTTGACGAAGAGCACCCATCGCCAGTCGAGCCACTCGGTGAGCATGCCTCCCGCCAGCAGGCCTATGGCGCCACCGCCCGCGGAGACGGCGGCGAAGACCCCGAAGGCCCGGTTCCGCTCGGGCCCTTCGGGAAACGTGGTGGTGATCAGCGCCAGCGAGGTCGGCGACGCGATGGCGCCACCCACGCCCTGCAGGACACGGGCGGCCAGCAGCTGCCAGGGTTCCTGGGCGAGACCGCCGAGCAGCGAGGCGAAGGTGAACAGCAGGATGCCGGTCATGAAGACCCGGCGGCGCCCGAGGATGTCACCGGCGCGGCCGCCCAGGAGCAGCAGGCCGCCGAAGGTGAGCGTGTAGGCGCTGACGACCCAGGTGAGGTCGGTGGTGCTGAACTTGAGAGCGTCTTGAATGTGCGGCAGCGCGATGTTCACAATCGTCGCGTCGAGTACCACCATGAGTTGGCAGGCCGCGATGACGGCGAGCGCGATGCCGGGTCGCCCTTCCCGGCGGGCCGCACCTGGTTTCTGATCCTTGATCAACTGAGAGGTTGTCACTATGGGTCCCCCACAAGCGCCTTAGTGAACGGTCGCGTTCACTGTTGCGTCAACGGTAGTGAGTCCCCAGTAGTGAACGCAAGCGTTCACTTAAGTTTGTTGGCGCGTGGCGTGTCCCCCTGTGTCGCCGCGCGGTGTCCCGTCCCTCCCCGAAATCCCCGCTTCCCTGTTCGCTGGAGACACTCAGATGGTTACCTCGCGCTGGACGGCCGCCCCCGCTCAGACGGCCTCCCTCCGTCGGCGCGGCGCCGTGCTGGAGCGTGCGATTCTCGACGCCGCGCTGGACCAGCTCAGTACGGTCGGCTGGAACGGCCTCACGATGGAAGGCGTCGCCGCCGGAGCCCAGACCGGCAAGGCCGCGGTCTATCGCCGCTGGCCGTCCAAGGAGGACCTCGTGGCGGACGCCCTTCGGGCCGGACTGCCGCGCTTCGAGGAGGTCCCCGACCTCGGCGGTGTGCGCGAGGACCTGCTCGAGCTGTGCCGCCAAGCGCGCGAGGCGATGTTCTCGCGCCCCGGCTTCGCGCTGCGTTCGGTCATTCACGAATGCGACCAGGCTCAGGCGGAGCGCTTCCATGCGGTGATCTACAACGGGGTCGTGGAGCCGAGCGTCAAGCTGCTCCGCCAGATCATCACCCGTGGAATAGAGCGGGGTGAGGTGCGGCCTGACGCGGCGAACGACTACGTCTTCGATGCCATCCCCGCCATGATGATGTATCGCTCCAAGATGCGCGGTAGCGAATGGGGTGACCAGGATGTCAAAGAGATGATCGACCAGTTCATGCTGCCGTTGCTGCGGTCGAGCGGACCGTGAGCGCTCTTCGTGGACGTCTCGACGCCGTCCGGGGAAACCGGGTGTCGCAGGGTGATCAGAACGGCGTACGCTAAGGGTGCCATGCCGTACGAACCACCTACTCACACCGTCGAGCGCTCTCTTCGTGCCACGACCGGAGCGAAGATCATCGCCGGTGTCGACGAGGTGGGGCGAGGTGCCTGGGCCGGCCCTGTCACCGTCTGTGCGGCGGTCACCGGACTGCGCCGACCGCCCCAAGGCCTCACCGACTCCAAGCTGCTCAGCGTCAAACGCCGCACCGAACTCGCCGGGGAACTGAGGACATGGGTGACGTCGTACGCCCTGGGCCACGCCTCTCCGGAAGAGATCGACCACATGGGCATGACGGCCGCCCTGCGGATCGCCGCCGTGCGTGCCCTGGAGGCACTTCCGGTCCGGCCGGACGCGGTGATCCTCGACGGGAAGCACGACTATCTCGGAACGCCCTGGAAGGTCCGGACCGTGATCAAGGGCGACCAGTCCTGTGTGGCGGTAGCGGCGGCCTCGGTGATCGCCAAGGTTCAGCGCGACAAAATGATGGCCGAACTGGGTATCGACCATGCAGACTTCGGTTTCGCGGCCAACGCCGGGTATCCCTCACCCGTGCACAAGGCCGCGCTGGAGGTTCGGGGCCCCACCCCGTACCACCGGTTGTCGTGGGCGTATCTTGATGCGCTGCCTCAGTGGCGGCACCTCAAGAAGGCCCGCACCTGGGCGGACGGAAGCGTTCCGGCGATCGAGGGCCAACTCGGCTTCGATTTCTGACGATTCCGCTCGCACTGATGTGCCACCCGCTGACGCGAGCCGCACCAACGTTTGATAAATATCAGCCCATGCCTCTCATTCCCGAGGAGCCTCAGATTCACGAGAGTGCCCAGGGTCCCCGCGCCACTCCGGCCAGCAGCCGCACCGCGCCGACCCCCCGTCCCGTACCCGGTCCACGCCCCGTGGCTCCGCCGCGCCCCGGTCGTCCCGGCCCGCTGCGGCCCGCGCCGCCGGTGCAGCGGACGCCGCACGACGTGGCCGTGGCCAAGCCCGCAGTGCCGGGCCCCGCTGCCCCTGCCCCCTCCGCCCCGACCCCGGTCTCGGCTCCAGCTGCGGCTTCGGCGGCCCCGCAGATCCAGCTCATCCCGGCCTCGGCCGTCGGTGCGCTCGATGCTGCCGAGGAAGCCGTAGACCTTCTGCTGGAGTCCGGCCGTGCCCCCGGGGAGGTGCTGGTGATCACCACCGGTGAACAGCATCCGTGGGCCGCCCATGAGCTGTCCTTCGGTGAAACCGCCTACTGGGCCCAGCACGACGCCGGTGACGACGTGTTCTACGCGGACGCCACGGCGGCCTCGCGTGCCGCGTCCCGTCCGGTGGTCGTGGTCGCCGTCAACGGCGGTTCCGTCGAGGCGGTCGCCGAGGCCCTGCCTCTGGCCCACGCCCGGGCCGGTGCCCTGCTGATCGTCTGCGGCGACCCGCAGCAGATCAACTCGGTACTGGGCGCCGGCGTCTGAGCCGGTTTCGGTAGGTCCGGAAGGACACCCGGGGGCGAGGAAGGGTGCCGCCTGCGCGGCACCTGCACGGCGAGCCCTCAGGCATGCCCGCGTTTGAGCGGACGTCCGGTTCGGACCTCACGCCAAGCCGGTTCAGGGGCGTGGGCACCCGGTGCGCCAAGTCGGTTCAGGGAAACGTGCGCACCCGATACGTCACGACGTCGTGGGCCGTACGTCACGGACGTACGGCCGAAGAACGGTGATCGGGGCGGACTCGGCTTCAGCGAGCCGCCGCGCGGCGCAGGACCTCCGAGGCGGCGCCGCCGGTACGCGGGAGCAGAGGCGGTGACTCGGACGTGGCGAAGGGCTCCGGCGCCGAGTCCGCGTTCGGCCGGCGTCCGCCGCGTCCCTCGCCGAGCACCTGCCAGCCGTCGCGCGTCAGCGTGATGTACGCCCCGCAACGCAGCCCGTGCAGGGTGCAGGCGTCACGCAGTCCCCACATCCACGCACCGTCCTCCTCCGTCCAACGCGCGTCGCCCTCGCGGCAGTAGAGCAGCACGGCGGTGCGCACGGGGGTGCGGCGACGCAGGTCGTGCGGGATCACCCGGCGCAGCTGGGCCAGCAGCGTGTTCCGGAACATCCAGCCGTCGGCCGGTGCCGGACGGCGCGTGAACGAGGCACTCGCACGCAGCCGTTCGTCCGGGTCGAGGACCGCCACGATCGCGGTCGCCGGTTTGGGACGGTGCCGCGAGTGCAACCCGCTGACGACCTCGCGCGGGTTGCGCAGCAGCGGGATGCCGGCCTCGGCCCACTCGGCGGGTTCGAGCAGACGGGCCATAGGGTTGGCGGATGCGGCGGACAGGTCGGCTGACGACGTGGACGCCGCGGAGGACGGAGCGAGTCCGAAGGTCACGGTCCTCCCTTCGGCTACGCGCCCATACGGCGGGCGGGGTCGGATTCGGGGGAGCGCGCACCGCAGCAGAGCCCTACCGGTCTACCGGTCTACGGACAAGCCGTGCGGGGAGCGGACCTCAATTCTTCCTGTCGAACTTGGTTGCGGCAACGAGCAATTGGGTCCGCCGACCCGAATCAGGTCGTTCGTGGCTTATATCCCTACCCAGTGTTTTAGCGGAAGACGCCCGGGACCTCCGAGCCCCGCTGTGGGAGGCCCGCATCCGTCGCGCGCGTGACGCTCTGTCGACTGCGGTTCCTGCTCAGCCACGTACGGCCAGCACCAGAGGCAACACCCCCTGGGCACCTGATCGCAACAGCAGTCGGGAGGCGACTGCGAGGGTCCAGCCGGTCTCGGTCATGTCGTCGACGAGCAGGACGGGACCTGCGGCTGCCTGCAGCGCTTCCCGCAGGGGCGGAGGCACGACGATCGCCCCGTGCAGCGCACGCAGTCGCTGAGCACTGTTGGAGCGGGGCAGGGCCAGGTCGTCGGTGTGGTCCGTGTAGGCGAGGGACCCCAGGAACGGGAGGCGGCCGACGGCGGAGATCCGGCTGCCCAGCGAGTGGACCAACTCGGGCCGGCCGCGCGAGGGAACGGTGACCACCCCGACAGGGCGGGCCGGCGCGTCCGGGGCGCCGGAGGCCCAGCCGTCGGGCGACCTGGCCCAGTCGGCCAGAACGGTCACGACGGCGTTCGCCACGTCGTCGGGGACGGGGGCGTCCGGAGTCTGGGGTGCGAGCAGCGGTCGGAGGCGGTTGCCCCAGCCGATGTCCGACAGTCGCCCGAGAGCCCGACCCGGCAAAGCCTGTTCGCCGGACGGAATACGGCCCTTCAGGTCGACGCCGATGGCCGGCAGGCCCGTGGGCCACATGCGGCGGGGCTCCACCACGACACCGGCGCGGGAGAGCGAGCCGCCCGCCGTGTCCAGGGCGGCAGCGGAGATGTCGGCGGTGAAACGGGGGCCGGCGCAGTTGTCGCAGCGCCCGCAGGGAGCCGCCTGCTCGTCGTCCAACTGCCGCCTCAGGAACTCCATACGGCAGTCCGTGGTGGTGGCGTAGTCGCGCATGGCCTGCTGCTCGGTGGCGCGCTGTTTGGCGACCCAGGCGTAGCGCTCGGCATCGTAGGACCAGGGCGCTCCGGTGGCGATCCAGCCGCCCTTGACCCGGTGGACCGCGCCGTCCACGTCCAGCACCTTGAGCATGATCTCCAAGCGGGTGCGGTTGAGTTCCACCAGCGGTTCGAGCGCGGGCAGCGACAGCGGCCGGTCCGCCCGGGCGAGAGCGTCCAGGGTGCGCCGTACGGCTTCTTCGGGCGGGAACGCGACTGAGGCGAAGTAGGACCAGATCGCCTCGTCCTCACGGCCGGGCAGGAGCAGCACCTCCGCGTGCTCCACACCGCGTCCCGCGCGGCCGACCTGCTGGTAGTAGGCGATGGGGGAGGAGGGCGAGCCGACATGGACGACGAAGCCGAGGTCGGGCTTGTCGAACCCCATGCCGAGCGCGGAGGTGGCCACCAGCGCCTTGACCTTGTTCGCGAGGAGGGCTTCCTCGGCCTGCTGGCGTTCGGCGTTCTCCGTCTTTCCCGTGTACGAGGTGACGGTGTGCCCGCACTGCCGCAGGAAGGCGGTGATCTCCTCGGCGGCGGCCACCGTCAGCGTGTAGATGATGCCGGAGCCCGGCAGGTCGTCCAGGTGATCGGAGAGCCAGGCCAGCCGGTGGGCGGCGTCGGGCAGCTGGAGTACGCCGAGGCTCAGGCTCTCGCGGTCGAGTGGGCCGCGCAGGACCAGTGCGTCCGAAGCGGTGCCGGTGCCCAGCTGCTCCGCCACGTCGGCGGTGACCCGGGCATTGGCCGTGGCGGTGGTGGCCAGCACCGGCACCCCGGGCGGGAGGTCGGTCAGCATGGTGCGCAGCCGGCGGTAGTCGGGGCGGAAGTCGTGGCCCCAGTCGGAAATGCAGTGCGCCTCGTCGACGACGAGGAGGCCGGTGGCGGCCGACAGCTCGGGCAGGACGTTGTCGCGGAAGTCCGGGTTGTTGAGCCGCTCGGGGCTCACGAGCAGCACGTCCACGGTGCCCGCTGCGACCTCGGCGCGGATGGTCTCCCACTCCTCGGGGTTGGAGGAGTTGATGGTCCGGGCGTGGATGCCGGCCCGGGCGGCGGCCTCGACCTGGTTGCGCATGAGCGCGAGCAGCGGAGAGACGATCACGGTCGGCCCGGAGCTGCGCTCGCGCAGCAGGGCCGTGGCCACGAAATACACCGCGGACTTGCCCCATCCCGTGCGCTGCACGACCAGGGCCCGGCGCTTGTCGGCGACCAGCGCCTCGATCGCCCGCCACTGATCCTCGCGCAGCCGCGCCGATCCGGTGCCGTCCCCGACGAGCCGGACGAGGATCCGGTCGGCGGCCTCGCGCAACTCCGTCTTGCTCGTGTGCGTCATGCCCCCATACAACAGGACGCCTCCGACAGCGGGGCGTCCCGGCGTCCCGGCTGTGGATGACCGGACGGGGGTTGTCGTGGTCCTGATCGGACTTATCCACAGGTCCAAACGGAACCTCAAGATCCGCGAGATCGTCTGCGCATGACGAACCACAGCGAAACGACCGGATCCGCCGCAAACGGCAACGACCGCGAGAACCGCGACGCACGGAATGGC
Source organism: Streptomyces sp. SLBN-8D4 (assembly GCF_049739545.1). Lineage (NCBI taxonomy): Bacteria > Bacillati > Actinomycetota > Actinomycetes > Kitasatosporales > Streptomycetaceae > Streptomyces > Streptomyces sp. SLBN-8D4. The sequence goes on along the minus strand of NZ_JBMGQC010000001.1, from coordinate 2,704,266 downwards.
GATGGACGGCACGGCGACGGGCGGAGCAACACCGGAGGGCCCGGCGATGGCCGGAACGGCACCGGCCGGATCGGCGACGGGCGGGATGACGACGGCTCCGGGATCGGCGACCGCGTCGGATTCGACGCCCATGGCGCCGAACACCAGGTCACCCTGCGGACTCCGGGCGAACTGGCCGACGCCCTGCCCTACCTGCTCGGGTACCGGCCCGAGGACAGCATCGTTCTGGTCGCCCTGCACGACCGGGGCGGCCGCGGCCGGTTCGGTGGGCGGGCCCGGCTGGGCATTCCCGCGAACACGGACGACTGGCCGGCCGTGGCCCGGCAACTGGCCCACGGGCTGATCACCGGCAGCGAGCGCAGGGGCGGCCGCCCCGAGCAGATGGTCGCCTACCTCTGCCAGGAGCCGGGGGCCGGTGAGACGGGCAGGCAGATCACGGAGCGGCTCGCCCCGCTCGCCGGCCTGCTGCGCACGGAGTGCGGTCGGCTCGACGTTCCTGTGATCGAGGCGTTGTGCATCTCCGACGGCCGCTACTGGTCGTACTGCTGTCCGAGCGAGGACTGCTGCCCCGCGGAGGGACTTCCGATGGGTCTGCCCGGAACATCGGTGCTCGCCGCCGCGGCCACGTACGCCGGACTGCAGGTGCGCGGGACGCTTCGCGAGCTGCGGGCCAGGCTCCAGCCCTGGGAGACCGCGGCCGCGCTGGAGCAGGAGGTCGCCCTGGACACAGCCGGCATGGCCCTGGTTCCCAGGATGCTCGACCAGGCGAGCCGGGTGGACGTGGCCGAGAGGACGCTGCGCCTGGCCAGGCGCACCATGGCACGCTTCGCCGAGGCGGCGCCTGTGTCGGGTCCGCTCCAGGCCGACCTGCGCGACGACGAACTCCTGGGGCACGAACACGCGGCGGAGCTCATCCTCGGTCTGCAGGACCGCACGACCCGGGACCGCGCGGCGGAATGGATGGAAGCGGAGGAGGCCGGACCGGCCCTGCGTCTGTGGCGCGCATTGGCCCGCCGGTGTGTCGGACCCTACGGCGAGCACGCGGCGGCGCCGCTCACGCTCGCCGGATGGGTCGCCTGGTCCGCGGGCGACGAGATCGAGGCCAGGGAGGCGCTGGCCATGGCCCTGGGCGCAGATCCCAGCTACCTCTTCGCCCGGCTCCTGCACCAGGCCTGCAACGAGGGACTCGACCCGGAATCCATCCGCCGCTGCCTGCGAGCGGAGCGCGAGGGACGTGATGCACGCGCGCGGCCGGAGGCCGCTCGGTCCGCCGAGGCGGAGCCGGGCGAGGACATGGCGGGGCTGAACATGCCCGGCCCTGACGGAAATCGGGCGTCGTCCCCGGCCGCCTGCGAAGGAACCATGGAGGTGTCCGGGGACCCCGAGGACGCACCGGCTGTGTGTCCGTCCCCCGCCGAAGGAGCGCTGCCGTCGTGCCCGTCCGGTGCCGACCGGAATCTGCCGACGCCACCGCCCGCGGCCTCCCGTCGACGCAAGCGGGTGCGTCCCGGCGCTCGCGCCGATGCCTGTCCCCATCCCACCGAGACGGAGGGGCGACAGCCCTGCGCCGAGGAATCCCGCCCGCGCTCCCGCCCGGCCCGCGGCACGCGTCCCGGTGCCGTCCGCCGCACCACGGGCAAGGACGAAGCGCGCCGACCCGAGGGCACTCGGCCCGGGGGCGAGGCCACCGAGGAAAAGCGATGAGCGACCGCTCGAAGGGTGTCGCACGAGGCTGGTCACACCTGGGCCGTCGGGTGGTGGCCCTGGCCCGCCGCCATTCGGTCGGCTTCCGGGCCCATGGGCGTGACCCTGCACAGGCAAGTCCCGTTCACCTGAGTGGCGGAACCCCCTACCGGGCCGTACCGCCGCATCGCCCATGCCCTTCAGGAGCCCCGCACCGGGCGCCGAACACGCCCGGGCCGCGCAGAGTGCAGAGGAAGCGCCCCTTGTATCAGCCGACTCCGCCCTCCGCCGACGACGGCCGCGCCGCCCTCGGCGTGCCGACGACGGTGTGGAAAGGAAGCACCGGTCCGCCGCGGGCCATGGACACCGGTATGCCTGGACCTAGGTTCCCGAGCGGCACCCAGCACACCGCGGGAGCGGCGGCACATCGCCCGAACCCGAACCCGAACCCGAACCCGACTCCGGGACAGGACCGGAAGTACACCACTCCCTCGCTGTCATGGGACCGTGACCCGTCTCCGTCATCGGGGCCAGTACGACGCCCGCCGCCATCCACGAGGCAGGGCCGGACTCCGCCTCCGACGGCGAACCGTCCTGCCCGCCCTCCTTCACCCGTGCCGTCCAGGCCGACACAGAACCCTTCCCCGGCCCCTCGAGGCCCGGCTGGTCTCCCGCCGGCGCACTCGGTCCTCATCTGCGTGGCGCTCCCGGGCCTCGCCATCTCCACAAACCAAGGGCAGTTGACCGGTCAGGGGCTGGAGGGCTTCTATCGCGCAGGCAGGCGTGTGCTCTCCCGGTGCCAGATCCGTGTCGCGGGCCGTGAGCCACTCGCGGTCCAGGCCCGGACGACCGCGGCGGATCGCGCACGGTTCGTGGCCACCGCGCGTGTCTCCCAGAGTGGAGGCCCGGACCCTGACGTCGTCGTGGAGCGCACCCGCCACGCGGACGGGACGGAACGCATCATGCTGCACAGCGCCGCCGCCCGTCCGCTGCGACTGCCGGTGGAGGTGGCACTCGGTACGGACATGGCGGACCTGGGCGCGATCGCCTCGGGCCGAACGGGACCCGAACTGCCCGCCGTCGTCCACGACTCCGGCCTGCGCTGGTCCTGCGCGGCCGGCGGGGCATCGGTCACGGCCGACCCACCACCCGTCGACGCCCTCGCGTCGGCAGGCCTGCTGCGCTGGGAGTTCGAGCTGCCCCCCGGAGGCACCGTCGGTCTGGAGCTGCGCGTGCGTCTGGAGGGCGCGGACCCCGTCCGAGCTGTGGGGCGAGCGGCGACCAGCCCCCTGGCCTCCGCCCGCGCGACGGGAGACCACCCCGCGGTCCAGTCGCTCCTGCACACGAGCATCGACGATCTCCAGTCCCTGCTGCTGCGCGACCCGGCGCACCCCACCGACACCCACCTCGCGGCCGGAGCCCCATGGCGCTGCGGCCTGGCACCGGCCGACGCGCTGGTCGCGGCCCGTATGACGTTGCCGCTCGGTACCCGGCTCGCCGCGGGCACGCTCCGCACCCTGGCGCGCACCCAACTACGCGGGCAGACACGGCAGTCCGGCATGATTCCCGGGCCGCGCCGGGACGCGGGCGCCCACCTTCCGGCCTGTTGCACGGGGACCGAGGCAACCCTGCTCTTTCCCGCTCTCCTCGCGGAGGCCTTCCGGTGGGGGCTCTCGCCACAGGAGACGGAAGAGCTGCTCCCGGCTGCCGAACGGTGTCTGGGCTGGCTGCGGGCCGCCGTGGGGGAGGCGACGTATCTGTGCGACCCACAGCCCGGCGGCCCCGTCCGCTGCGAGACACAGGCGTACGCGCATCGCGCGGCCGTCCTCGGTGCCGACCTGCTCGACGCGTTCGACAGACCCGGCGGCGCGACGTTGCGGCAGTGGGCCCGCGCACTGCGCACGGCCTTCCGCGAGGACTTCTGGGTCGATGACCACAGCGGTGGCCGACCGGCGGCCGCTCGGGCCCCCGACGGACGCCTGGTGCCGCATCTCGGCGCCGGGGCTGTCCATCTCCTGGACACCGGACTGCTTGGTGGGGGCGCACAGGCACCCGGTCTGCTCGACAGGGTGCAGACCGAACAACTGGCCCGGCTGCTCGGGAGCCCGGCCATGGACTCCGGCTGGGGGCTGCGCGGACTCGGCGCGAACGAGGCGGGATACAACCCGTTCGGCCATCGCACCGGTGCCGTACGAGTCCACGAGACGGCCATCGCGGTCTCGGGTCTGGCCGCCGCCGGGTACGAGAAGGAGGCCGGCTCGCTCCTGCGGGGCCTGCTGGCCGCGGCTGAGGCCTTCGGCCACCGGCTCCCCGAGATGTACGCGGGTGAGCAGCGCACCGACGGGAGCGCTCCCCTTCCTCACCCGGCGGCCTGTCGTCCGGCGGCGACGGCGGCGGCCACCGGAGTTCAGCTGCTGAGCGCCCTGGCGGGAATCCGCCCCGATGTCCCGGCGGGGGCCGTCACACTGCGCCCCGTGCGCAGCGCGCCTCTCGGCGAGCTCGGTCTGACCGGTCTGAGGATCGCGGGGGCCCCGTTCTCGGTACGGGTCAGCAGACTCGGGCTCGCCATGGTCGAGGAGGCCGCCGGAGGGCTGCAACTGAGGGCGTGACCTCGAACGACGCTGTTCCGGCAGCAGCGCGCAGGGGAGGACGCGACCTGTTCGGACGGCAATGGATCAGGCACCGATGCGACCCGCGAAGGGAGTGTTTATCGTCAAGCAGACGACTATGATCGCCGCATGCCCTACGACCCGTCAGCCTTTCCGCCCTTCGCCGTCACCGTGGACCTGGTCGTGCTCACCGTGCGCCGTCACGCCCTGTGCGCGCTCGCGGTACGCAGGGGCGAGCCGCCGTTCCAGGGACGCTGGGCGCTTCCCGGCGGTTTCGTACGGGCCGACGAGGATCTGGCGCAGGCCGCTGCCCGCGAGCTGGCCGAGGAGACGGGACTGCGTGCCCATGACCCGGCCGTCCCCGTCCAGGACAACGGAGCACACCTGGAACAGCTCGCGACCTACGGCGACCCCAAGCGTGATCCCCGGATGCGCGTGGTGAGCGTCGCCCACCTCGCCCTCGCCCCCGACCTGCCCGCCCCCCGGGCAGGCGGTGACGCCAGCAACGCGCGCTGGGCGCCCGTCGAAGAACTGTTGCAGCAGGGCGGCTACGGTCGGGACGGCGAGCCGGTCGTGCCACTCGCGTTCGACCATGCGCAGATCCTGTCGGACGGAGTGGAGCGCGCCCGCTCCAAGATCGAGTACTCGTCGCTGGCCACCGCGTTCTGCCCGCCCGAGTTCACCGTCGGAGAGCTCCGCCGGGTCTACGAGGCGGTGTGGGGCGTGGCATTGGACCCGCGCAACTTCCACCGCAAGGTGACGGGCACACCGGGCTTCCTGGTCCCCACCGGCGGCACCACCACGCGACAGGGCGGCCGCCCCGCCCAGCTCTTCCGGGCCGGCGGCGCCACTCTTCTCAACCCCCCGATGCTGCGCCCCGAGGTGTGACGGCCCAGAAAACCGGACATAACCCGCTATCTTGCTACGGGTGATCCAGGCCTTCGGACTGACCAGCAATTCCCGCAAGGACCTTCCGCCCGCGGTCGACGACGTGTCCTTCGAAGCCCCGGCGGGCCGCGTCACCGCGCTTCTCGGAGCGTCGGGCGCGGGCAAGACGACGGCGCTCAGACTGATGCTCGAACTCCAACAGGGCCGTGGCCTGACCTACTTCAAGGGCCGGCCGCTGCATCGCATCGCGCACCCCTCGCGCGAGGTCGGCGTCCTCCTGGGCGAGGTGCCCGGCCATCCCGCGCGCACGGTCCGCGGACATCTGCGCATGCTGTGCGCCGCGGCCGGCGTCCCGGTCCGGCGTGCGGACGAAGTACTCGAAGTGGTGGGCCTGGTCAGTCTGCGCGACGAGCGGCTCGGCACCCTGTCGCGTGGCATGGACCGCCGCCTGGGCCTGGCCTGCGTCCTGTTGCCGGACCCGCACACACTCGTGCTGGACGCTCCGGCCGACGGGCTCTCCGTCCGTGAGAGCCACTGGCTGCACGGCATGCTGCGAGCGCACGCCGCCCAGGGCGGCACGGTCCTCTTCACCACGGCCGAGCCCAAAGAGGCCGCGCGCGCCGCAGATCACGTCATCACGCTCGAGCAGGGCAGGCTCGTCGCAGACCAGGCGGCCTCGGAGTTCGCCCGCACCAGACTCCGTCCCCGTGTCGCCGTCCGTAGCCCCCATGCCGTCCGCCTCGCCGCCCTGCTCACCAAGGAGGCCCGTACGGCTCACCGCTCCGTCGAAGTCGTCCGGGAAGGGGGCAACCGTCTGTCCGTGTACGGCAGTACGTGTGCCGACGTCGGCGAGACGGCCTTCCGGCACGGCGTCCTGGTTCACCAACTCGCCGACGAGATCGGGGACATGGGGCCCGGAGCGGAGCTGCTTCCCGGTGAGATCGCGGAAGCGGCCCAGGCGGCGTGGGAGAGCGTCACGCGGCCGGAGTCCGGGCTCGCCGGCAGTGAGGCTGCCGGAGTGGCGGCGACGGCAGTGCGAGGAGGTCAGGCGCACGACAACCCCTCAGCGCCGAGCGGCTCGCACCCGCACGGTGAGCGGGTGGTGCCCGCCGACCGGAGGGCGCCCGGTGACCAGGCGGCACACTGCAGCCCCGGCCCCGGCAGCGGTCCGGCCGTGGGAAGGGGTGACACCGCTCTGGGCCCCGCCGTCGGCTCCAGGCCCGCCGCCCCCCTGCCCTCCCTCCCGCCCCCCATCTCCGTCAGGTCCGCCCCCAGCCCCTTGCGCCCCCTGCGCTACGAACTGCGCCGCGCGGCAGGGATCGGCACCGGGTTCCTCACCGCCGCCGTCGTGCTCGTCGCGTCCGCCCTCACCGCCGTACTCCTGGCACGCGTCGGGCACACCCCGCAGGCGCGTCTGCTGGCCGCATGGCCGAGGGAACTGCCGCTGCCCCCGGCCGCGCTCGGGGCCGGACTGCTCGGTGCACTCGCGTTCGGCGACGAGTTCCGCCACCCCGCCCTGGCTGCGGACCGCGGCACCGTGCCCCGTCGGCTGGGCCTGCTGACCGCGAAACTCGCCGTAGCCACCGTCACCGCGCTTGCTCTCGCTTTTCTCACGGTGGGCTGCGACGCCGAAGTGCTCTATCTCGTCTACGGACGGGAACTCACGGAAGTTCCCGCGGGCTGGCTGGCGCTGAGCACGAGTTGGTTCGGGCTCGTGGTCGGTTGTGCCTGGTCCGGCGTCCTGGCCGCCGGCGTGTTCCGGTCCACCACGGCCGGGCTCGCGGCGGTGGTCGCCGTGCCCGTTCTCGTCGTACCCCTCGTACAAAGAGCCCTCGAGGGGGCGTCCGTGCGAGCGGCGGCGGGTTTTCCCGCGCGGCTGCGCGAGGTCTTCCTGCTGCAGTGGCCCTTCGGTGGCGAGCGCTATCTCGTCGCAGCGGTGCGGGTTATCGCCCAACCGGTGGGCGGGGCACTGGCGTTGTCGCTGACCGCTCTGCTGTGCGCATATCTGCTCACCACCCTGCGTAGGAGGGTCCGATGACGACCGTCCGCGCGCTTCCGGTCCCGACCTGCGCACAACTTCCCGACGAAAGCGCATTTCTTTCCGATAAGGCGTCAATTGCGACGGGGTGAGCGATCACCCTTTCGTGTGCTTTTCACCAAAGACCTCAAGGGAGTTGGAGGCGGCGCCGACAAAGGATCCGTGAGTACCCTTGCGCACACCATGATGACCGCCGCCCGCTCCGCCGACTCCGGTCTGGCCGGCCCGGGCGATCTCGACCGCTACTCCTACGCCGAGGCCCCGGCCGCAGGCCGCGTCGGAGCCTCCGTCTGGGACGGCTCGGACCCGGAGCTGGGCCGCGTGGGCCGACGGGCCGCGGGCAGCCGCGGGCGCGGACTGCACGGCCAACTCGTCCAGCAGCTGGGCCAGATGATCGTCTCCGGTGACCTGGGAGCCGACCGGCCGCTGGTCCCCGAGGAGATCGGCCAGCGTTTCGAGGTCTCCCGTACCGTCGTCCGTGAGTCGCTCCGCGTCCTGGAGGCCAAGGGTCTGGTCAGTGCCCGCCCGAACGTCGGCACGCGCGTGCGTCCCGTCAGCGACTGGAACCTGCTGGATCCGGACATCATCGAATGGCGGGCTTACGGGCCGCAGCGCGACGACCAGCGCCGCGAGCTGAGCGAGCTGCGCTGGACGATCGAGCCGCTCGCCGCGCGCCTGGCCGCGGGACATGGCCGGGAGGACGTCCAGCAGCGCCTCGGTGACATGGTCGAGATCATGGGGCACGCCATGAGCCAGGGTGACGCGCTCACCTTCTCCCGTGCCGACGCCGAGTTCCACTCCCTGCTCATCCAGCTCGCGGGCAACCGCATGCTGGAGCATCTCTCCGGGATTGTCTCCGCCGCCCTCCAGGTCTCCGGCAACCCGGTCACCGGCTGTGACCGGCCGAACGATACGTCCTTGGCGCATCACGGACGTATCGTCGACGCCCTCGCCACCGGCGATGCCGCGGCGGCCGAAGCGGCCATGCGTCAACTGCTCACCGTTCATCCCGAGGTCGAGCGTGTGGTGCCGGCGCCGCGCGAGCACTGACCGCGCACCGCGGACGGCGCGGTCGAGGATGACCTTCCCCTCCTGCGGCATCGTCCGGCCGCCGAGCCGCCTCCGTCGGACCCCGCAGGATCCCTGGGGATCCTGCGGGGTCCGACGGTGCGGTGACGGCACCCCGAGGCTCCGCTGGCCCGAACGGACGGGTGACCTTGTCTGTCCGTGTCTGACCGTTTTTGACTGCTTACGGGGTGTGACTCGGGCCACGCAGATTGGGCGTAACGCTCGCGGGAACAGCGCGATGACCTAAGAGGTGGCAGCCACGGAGGGAATACGGACGCCGTTTCAGGCGCTGTGCATCCTCCCGGCCCCCCCGCCCGCGCCGTCGGCCACTCCCAGGCCGATGGTCGGCTCCTGTCCGCTGTGGACGGGGCCGGAAGCCGTTTTCCAACGTTCCGAGAGGTTGTTCGTGTCGGCCAGCACATCCCGTACGCTCCCGCCGGAGATCGCCGAGTCCGTCTCTGTCATGGCTCTCATTGAGCGGGGAAAGGCCGAGGGGCAGATCGCCGGCGATGACGTGCGTCGGGCCTTCGAAGCTGACCAGATTCCGGCCACTCAGTGGAAGAACGTACTGCGCAGCCTCAACCAGATCCTCGAGGAAGAGGGTGTGACGCTGATGGTCAGTGCCGCGGAGCCCAAGCGCACCCGAAAGAGCGTCGCAGCGAAGAGTCCGGCCAAGCGCACCGCCACCAAGACGGTCGCGGCGAAGACGGTGACCACCAAGAAGGCCACCGCCACCGCCACCCCGGCGGCTCCTGCCGCTGAGCCCGCAGTCGAGGGCGAAGCGCCCACGAAGCCCGCCGCGAAGAAGGCGGTCGCCACCAAGAAGGCGGCCGCGAAGAAGACCGTCGCCACCAAGAAGACGGCGGCGGCCAAGAAGACGACCGGCAAGAAGGACGACGCCGAGGCTGTCGAGGAAGAAGTCCTCGAAGAGATCAAGCCCGGCGAAGAGGAAGAGGAGGGGGCCGAGAACAAGGGCTTCGTCCTCTCCGACGACGACGAGGACGACGCGCCTGCCCAGCAGGTCGCCGTGGCCGGTGCCACCGCCGACCCGGTCAAGGACTACCTCAAGCAGATCGGCAAGGTCCCGCTGCTCAACGCCGAGCAGGAGGTCGAGCTCGCCAAGCGCATCGAGGCCGGTCTGTTCGCCGAGGACAAGCTGGCCAACGCCGACAAGCTCGCCCCCAAGCTCAAGCGCGAGCTGGAGATCATCGCCGAGGACGGCCGCCGCGCCAAGAACCACCTCCTGGAGGCCAACCTCCGTCTGGTGGTCTCCCTGGCCAAGCGCTACACCGGCCGCGGCATGCTCTTCCTGGACCTCATCCAGGAGGGCAACCTCGGTCTGATCCGCGCGGTCGAGAAGTTCGACTACACCAAGGGCTACAAGTTCTCCACGTACGCCACCTGGTGGATCCGTCAGGCCATCACTCGCGCGATGGCCGACCAGGCCCGCACCATCCGTATCCCGGTGCACATGGTCGAGGTCATCAACAAGCTCGCGCGCGTGCAGCGCCAGATGCTCCAGGACCTGGGCCGCGAGCCCACCCCGGAGGAGCTGGCCAAGGAGCTCGACATGACCCCCGAGAAGGTCATCGAGGTCCAGAAGTACGGCCGCGAGCCCATCTCGCTGCACACCCCCCTGGGTGAGGACGGCGACAGCGAGTTCGGTGACCTCATCGAGGACTCCGAGGCCGTCGTCCCGGCCGACGCGGTCAGCTTCACCCTCCTGCAGGAGCAGCTGCACTCCGTCCTCGACACCCTGTCCGAGCGTGAGGCGGGCGTCGTATCCATGCGCTTCGGTCTCACCGACGGTCAGCCGAAGACCCTCGACGAGATCGGCAAGGTCTACGGCGTCACGCGCGAGCGCATCCGCCAGATCGAGTCGAAGACCATGTCGAAGCTGCGTCACCCGTCGCGTTCGCAGGTGCTGCGCGACTACCTCGACTAGACCGTCGTCGTACGACACCGAAGGCCCGGTCCCTCCTCGGGGACCGGGCCTTCGTGCTGCGCGCACAGGCGCCCTGCATGACTCTGGGTTTCCGATCACCACCCGGAGTGAGGAGCATGCATGCGTCACCCCATTGCCCGGGCGCTGGCCCGGCCGCTGATTCTGGCAGCCGTGGCGGCGGCCATACCGCTGGCGTCGGCCGCCCCCGTGGCGGCCGACAGCGTCGTCCTCGGGGGATTCCCCGTCGATGTGTCCAAGGCGCCCTGGACGGTGGCCCTGTCCAGCCGTGACCGGTTCGGAGGTACGCGCGCCGGGCAGTTCTGCGGCGGTGTCGCCGTCGGCCGGACCACGGTGCTCACCGCGGCCCACTGCATGAACGAGGACGTCCTGGGGGCACCGGCCGAGCAGGTGAGGGACTTCCGTGTCATCGCGGCCCGTACGGATCTGCTCTCGGACCAGGGCAAGGAGATCGCCATACGTGGAGCCTGGGTGAATCCCGGCTACGACCCGCAGAGCAACGCCGGGGACTTCGCCGTCCTCACCCTCGTCGAGCCGCTGCCGCAGAACGCGGTCGTCGCCATGGCGGCCGCCGGTGACGCCGCGTACGAGCCGGGAACCGGCGCCACGGTGTACGGCTGGGGTGATGTCACGGGCGGCGGCGACTACGCGCGCAGTCTGCGGGGGGCGAACGTGCACGTACTGGCCGACGCGGACTGCGAGACGGCCTATCCGGGCGGCGCCGAAGGCACCTACCGCGCCGACAGCATGCTGTGCGCCGGGGAGGACGCGGGTGGTCGTGACGCCTGCCAGGGGGACAGCGGTGGGCCGCTGGTGGCCCGGGGGAAGCTGATCGGGCTGGTGTCGTGGGGGAGCGGCTGCGGGCGAGCGGGCCGACCCGGTGTCTATGCCCGTGTGTCCGACGTCATGCGGACGCTGGACTGGGACGGTCGCAACGCGGCCGCCCGACGCCGTGGGACCGCGTGACAGCCCCTCGGGGGCGCTGAGCGCGTGAAGGCATGAGCAAGGGCGGCTGCCCCTGGGAGCAGGGGCAGCCGCCCTTGTGCCGGCCTGTGCCGGAGCTGGCTCGTCGTGGACGCGAAGTGTCAGCGCTCTTCTTCTGATACGGATGCGGGAACGGCCGTGAGCCGCTCCGTCTCGTCCTGTATCTCAGCGGCGATCTTCTTGAGTTCCGGCTCGAACTTGCGACCGTGGTGGGCGCAGAAGAGCAGTTCTCCGCCGCTGAGCAGCACGACGCGCACGTACGCCTGGGCGCCGCAGCGGTCGCAGCGGTCAGCGGCCGTCAGCGGGCTCGCGGGGGTCAGAACAGTAGTCACGTCGCCTCTTCTCTAGCTCGACGAGCTGTCGTACCAGGGTCAACATCCAACCAGCCCCAAAACGTTCCCGCTCGGGGCTTCACCCAGAGAGAAATTTTCCAGGCGGCCGGCTGCTGCCGGTTTGGCGGCGAATGTGCCGTATTGCGTGTCTATGTGTCTTACGGTTTCGCGCTGTCGGTCAAGGTCGGTCCTCCCGGCTGGGTTGCCGGTTGTTCATGAGGACGTGCCCGGAGCCTAAATGGTTCATGCCCCCAAGGGAACGTGATATGTACTTCACCCCATCGAGGGATCGAACAGGCATGCGACCCTGGACTACTCTGTGTTTCCGCATGAGGGTGGCGTTACAACGGCTCTACCAGGCCTCGGTACCCTCTTGGCGGCGACCGAAGCCGCGCCCTTACCCACAAGGGCCCCATCTGAAATTCAGCGAGGAGCGAACCGCGTGACCGCCGAGACGTCCGTGCCGTCCACAGCTCTGCTGGCAGGAGCAGACCGGGACGGGTCCAACTACACCGCGCGGCACCTGCTCGTCCTCGAGGGGCTCGAGGCCGTACGCAAGCGCCCTGGTATGTACATCGGATCAACCGACAGCCGTGGCTTGATGCACTGCCTGTGGGAGATCATCGACAACTCCGTCGACGAGGCCCTGGGCGGATACTGCGACCACATCGAGGTGATCCTCCACGACGACGCCTCCGTGGAGGTCCGGGACAACGGCCGGGGCATCCCGGTCGACGTCGAGCCCAAGACGGGCCTGTCCGGCGTCGAGGTCGTCATGACCAAGCTGCACGCCGGCGGCAAGTTCGGCGGTGGCTCGTACGCCGCCTCCGGCGGCCTGCACGGCGTTGGCGCCTCCGTGGTGAACGCCCTGTCGGCGCGGCTGGACGTCGAGGTGGACCGCGCGGGCAACACCCACGCGATCAGCTTCCGGCGCGGTGTGCCGGGTGCCTTCGTGGCGAACGGCCCCGACGCCAAGTTCGACTCCGCGAGCGGCCTGCGCAAGACCAAGAGGATCCCCAAGACCCGGACCGGCACGCGCGTGCGGTACTGGGCCGACCGGCAGATCTTCCTCAAGGACGCCAAGCTCTCCCTGGACAACCTCCACCAGCGCGCTCGCCAGACCGCCTTCCTGGTGCCCGGCCTGACCATCGTCGTCCGTGACGAGTACGGCCTGGGCGAAGGCGGCAGCAAGGGCGAGGAGTCGTTCCGTTTCGACGGGGGCATCAGCGAGTTCTGCGAGTACCTGGCCTCCGACAAGCCGGTCAACGACGTCCTCCGCTTCTCCGGTCAGGGCAGCTTCAAGGAGACCGTCCCGGTCCTCGACGACCACGGCCAGATGACGCCCACCGAGGTCACCCGCGAACTCGGCGTGGACGTCGCGATGCGCTGGGGGACCGGTTACGACACGACCCTGAGGTCGTTCGTCAACATCATCGCCACTCCCAAGGGCGGCACCCATGTCGCCGGCTTCGAGCAGGCCGTCACCAAGACGATGAACGAGGTGCTGCGCGCCAAGAAGATGCTGCGTGTCGCCGAGGACGACATCGTCAAGGACGACGCTCTCGAGGGGCTGACCGCGGTCGTCACCGTTCGCCTCGCCGAGCCGCAGTTCGAGGGCCAGACCAAGGAGGTCCTCGGTACCTCGGCGGCCCGCCGCATCGTGAACACCGTGATCTCCAAGGAGCTCAAGGCGTTCCTGACGTCCACGAAGCGGGATGCCGCGGCCCAGGCCCGGGTCGTCATGGAGAAGGCGGTCGCCGCCGCACGCACGCGTATCGCGGCCCGTCAGCACAAGGACGCACAGCGCCGCAAGACGGCTCTGGAGACCTCCTCGCTGCCCGCCAAGCTCGCGGACTGCCGCAGCGACGACGTCGACCGCAGCGAACTGTTCATCGTTGAGGGCGACTCCGCGCTCGGTACCGCGAAGCTCGCCCGGAACTCCGAGTTCCAGGCGCTGCTGCCCATCCGGGGCAAGATCCTCAACGTCCAGAAGTCGTCCGTCACCGACATGCTGAAGAACGTCGAGTGCGGTGCGATCATCCAGGTCATAGGAGCGGGGTCCGGCCGGACCTTCGACATCGACGCGGCTCGCTACGGCAAGATCATCATGATGACCGACGCCGACGTCGACGGCTCTCACATCCGGTGCCTGCTGCTGACGCTGTTCCAGCGCTACATGCGGCCCATGGTCGAGGCGGGCCGGGTCTTCGCCGCTGTGCCGCCGCTGCACCGCATCGAGCTGGTCCAGCCGAAGAAGGGGCAGGACAAGTACGTCTACACGTACTCGGACCGTGAGCTGCGCGAGAAACTGCTGGAGTTCCAGAGCAAGGGGGTCCGGTACAAGGACTCCATCCAGCGGTACAAGGGTCTCGGCGAGATGGACGCCGACCAGCTGGCCGAGACGACCATGGACCCGCGGCACCGGACCCTGCGGCGGATCAACCTCGCCGATCTGGAGGCCGCCGAGCAGGTCTTCGATCTGCTGATGGGCAACGACGTGGCGCCGCGGAAGGAGTTCATCTCGGGCTCGGCGGCGACGCTGGATCGGTCGCGCATCGACGCGTAGCGCTGCGCTGAGCTTCGGCGGACGCCCTGGTCGGCCTGGGCCTGAGGCCTCCGTGTGGAAGAGGAGAGTCATCCTCACCGCACGGAGGCCTTCGTCTTACGTCGTGCCACCCGTTACGCCCGGCTGCCCCTTCACCGGGGGCGGCGGGCAGGCGGGAGGGGGCAGGCGGCGGCCCGTGGCAGGACTGGCGCGGCGGCGTGGTGAGCCGTCGCGGCCCGGGTTCTCCACCCCTGGGTGGAGAACCCGGCAGCCTGGGAATCCACCCGTGATCCACCCCTGCTCCGATCTCCCGACCTGCGGATTTCCGTAGCTTCGAAGGTGTCGGCGGCGTCCGCTGCCGACAGACCCTTCCTCGCTCACGGAGGCTGTGATGTCCGGGCTCGTCGACGCGTTGCTGATCGTGGTCGCGGTGGTCGTGGTGATTGCCCGGCAGTTCCGGGCGAGCCGAATCGACACCGGGCGGCGCTGGTGGCTGCTGCCCGTCGTCCTGGCCGTCGTGGCCCTGCGCGAGCCAGGCCTGGTGGACGCCCAGCACCGCACGGCATCGATCGCCCTGCTCACCGTCGAACTCCTCACCGGCCTCGCCATCGGGGCCGGCTGGGCCTGGACGAGCCGTATATGGACGGAGCCGGACGGCGCGGTGTGGAGCAGGAGCACCAAGGCGAGCGGGGCTGTCTGGGCCGTCGGAATCGGACTGCGTGCCGGCCTCTTCGTGCTCGGCGCGGCGCTCGGTGTCCACCAGGACTCCTCCGCGCTGCTGCTCGCCCTCGCGGCCACCCTGCTCGTGCGCTCCGGGACCCTCGACTGGCGAGCGCGTTCCCTGAGCCCTTCCGCCGCACCCGCCCCGGCGTACGGTCAGCCCATGGTCCGGTCCTCGGGGAAGGAACGTGTGTGACGGACAACGTCTGGACCCGCTGGCCCTCCCGGGAGGCGCTCGGACGTGAGGCGACCACGCGTCCTCGGCGGCTTCTCGGCTGGGTCACGCGGTCGCTCGTGCTCGCCATGCTCATCTGGGGCGCTTTCAACAGCAGCCACGCGCACGGGTGGGGCGTGCTCGCAGCAGTGGCGGGAATCCTCCTGTCCGCAGTCGTCGCCTGGGCGCTCTACCGCACCACCCTGGCGCACCGGATCTGGCCCTCCCTGGCGCTCTTCGGCGCCCTCCTGGCGATCGCGGTCGCCGCCCAGGCCGCCGACTTCGGGGTCGTCGCCCTCGTCCTGTGGTGCGGCTGCGCCGTCACCGCTCTGGAACGGCTGCCCATCGCCGCCGCCATGCCCGTGACCGTGGTCGCCCTCGCCCTCTACGCAGCCGTCAACGACGACGTGTGGCTGACGACCCTGGCCACGACCGCGGGGCTCGCCCTTGCCGGCTACGTCCTGCGGCTCGACGCCGAGGCCCGCGGCAACGCGCAACGGCTGCTCACCCAGGAGCGGGCCGCGCGGGCCGCCGAGGCGGAGTCGGCGGCACTCGCGGAGCGGGCCCGGATCGCTCGGGAGATCCACGACGTGCTGGCCCACAGTCTCTCGGCCCAGCTCGTCCACCTGGAGGCGGCCCGGTTGCTGATCGAGGGGGGTGCGGACCGGGATCAGATCCTCGAAAGGGTGGTGGCGGCCCGAGGCATGGCTCGTGACGGTCTCGCGGAGACCCGGCAGGCGCTGTCGGCTCTGCGCGGGGACATGACTCCGCTGGAGGACTTCCTGAACCAGCTCGTCGGGACGGCCGACGGAGCCGAGACCATCATTTCGGGTGAGCGCAGACCGCTGCCGGTCGAGGCGTCGCAGGCCGTGCGCAGGGTCGCGCAGGAGGCCCTGACCAATGTCCGCAAGCATGCGCCGGGGGCCAGGATCCGGATGCGGCTGGAGTACGCCGAGGAGCAGGTGACGCTGGTCGTGCGGGACTCGGGCGGTTCGCCGGGTGAACTCACCACCACCGGAGGCGGGTACGGTCTGCTGGGGATGCGGGAGCGCGCCGAACTGCTGGGCGGTTCGCTGCACGCCGGGCCGGACGACGAAGGGTTCGTGGTGACGTTGAAGGTGCCGGTATGACGGAGGAGGCGGAGACGAAGCCCGCGCGGGTGGTGGTCGTGGACGACCAGACCGTGGTGCGCGAAGGCATCGTGATGCTGCTCGGTCTGCTGCCCGGCGTCGAGGTCGTGGGCGCGGCCGGGGACGGCGAGGAGGCGGTGGCGCTAGTCGCCGAACTCGCCCCGGACGTGGTGCTGATGGACCTGCGCATGCCCCGCTGTGACGGGGTGGAGGCGACTCGGAGAATCCGGGCCGAGTACCCCGGGACCCAGGTCGTGGTGCTGACGACCTTCGCGGACGACGAGTCGCTGTTTCCCGCGCTGAAGGCGGGGGCGCGCGGTTATCTCACCAAGGACGCGGGCGGTGACGAGATCGTGCGAGCTGTGCAGAGCGTGCTCTCCGGGGACGCCGGACTGTCGCCGAGCATCCAACGGCGGCTGCTGGAGCGGCTGTCCGACCCCGAACCGCCGCAGCGGGCACCGGCGGAGGCGCCCGACGGGCTCACCGCCCGGGAGGTCGAAGTGCTGGCGCTGATCGCCGAAGGGCTGACCAATCAGGAGATCGCCCGCGCCCTGCATGTCTCCACCGCCACGGTGAAGACCCACATCAACAACCTCTTCGCCAAGACGGGAATCAAGGACCGGGCACAGGCGGTGCGTTACGCCTATGCGAAGGGTCTTGTACGACCACCGATGAAAGGAGTCACCTGATGGGGTGAAGAGCGCCGGGAAGAAGAGTCAGGGATCTTCCCGTTCTGTCCATCCTTGGGCATGCAGTCAAGCAACGCTCGTCCCCGCGGAAGCGAGGGTGATGCCGAGAGCCCGGCCGAGAACCACGACGGCCTCGACACGGCCGGCGCCGAAGCGTCCGCCGGGGTGCGGTACAACGATCCCTGGTACGACGAGCTCGCCTCCGGCTGGGGCGAGACGGGTGGCGACGGCACCCCCGTGGCCCCGGTCGCCACGGCACGCGCGCAGCGCGAGGACCGGGCCGCAGCGGCGGCCGACGTCTACCTCGAGGTGCAGCGCAGCGCGGCCTTCCAGGAGGTGCGCAGCAGGTACCGGAGGTTCGTGGTGCCGGCGGGCATCGGATTCTTCACCTGGTACGTGGCCTACGTCGTGACGGCGACGAGCGCGCCCGGACTGATGGCACGGCCGGTGGCCGGCGCGGTGAACGTGGCGATGCTCGCGGGGCTCGGACAGTTCCTCACCACCTTCCTGCTGACCTGGGCCTACGCGCGGCACGCGAGACTGCGCCGGGACCGGGCCGCCCTCGAACTGCGGTGGGACACCCAGGAACTGACGCGTACGGCCAGGGGCGGTGCGTCATCGTGACGGGAGACCACCAGACTCTGGCGCTGCTGCTGTTCAGCGCGTTCGTCGCGGTCACGCTGGGGATCACGACCTGGGTGAGCCGCCACCGGCACGGTTCGGCTGAGGAGTTCTACGCGGGCGGACGGCTGTTCTCGCCCATGGAGAATGGTTTTGCCATCGCGGGCGACTACATGTCGGCCGCGTCCTTCCTCGGTATCTCCGGGCTCATCGCGCTCTTCGGGTACGACGGGATGCTCTACTCGGTGGGCTTTCTCGTGGCCTGGCTGGTGGTGCTGTTCCTCGTCGCCGAACTGGTGCGCAACTGCGGGCGGTTCACCCTCGCCGACGTGGTCGCCGCGCGGATGAGCGAGCGGCCGGTGCGGATCGCGGCGGGAACGTCCTCGGTCACGGTGTCCGTGCTGTATCTGGTGGCGCAGATGGTGGGCGCGGGCAGCCTGGTCGCGCTGCTGCTCGGAGGCACCAGTCAGGCGGCCCAGTCCTGGACCGTGATCGCCGTCGGGGCGCTCATGGTGATCTATGTGTCCCTGGGAGGGATGCGCGCGACGACCTGGATCCAGATCGTCAAGGCGGTCCTGCTGCTGGGTGGAACAGTCGCGCTCACCGTCCTCGTGCTGGTGCGGTTCCACGGCGACGTCGACCAGTTGCTGCTCACGGCGGCGGAGCGCAGCGGCCACGGCAGGTCGTTCCTGGCACCCGGTCTGAAGTACGGCGGGGACTGGACCGCCCGCCTCGACTTCATCAGCCTGGGACTCGCTCTCGTGCTCGGCACGGCAGGGCTGCCGCACATCCTGTCCCGCTTCTACACCGTGCCCACGGCGCGCGCCGCACGGCGTTCGGTGGTCTGGTCGATCGGGCTCATCGGAGGCTTCTACCTGATGACGATCGTCCTCGGGTTCGGCGCCGCGGCGATCGTGGGGCCCGAGACGGTCCGGGGATCGAACGCCGCGGGGAACACTGCGGTCCCCCTCCTGGCCCTCGACCTGGGCGGCGGCGCCGACTCCACGGGAGGAACGGTTTTGTTCGCGATCGTCGCCGCTGTCGCCTTCGCCACGATCCTCGCCGTGGTTGCCGGCATCACCCTCGCCTCCTCCGCGTCCGTCGCCCATGACCTGTACGCCTCACTACGGCGCCGACGGGCCAAGCCGCGCAGCGAGGTGGCCGTGGCCAGGACGGCCGCCGTCGGGATCGGCGTGATCGCGATCGCCCTCGGTCTGCTGGCCCGCGATCTCAACGTCGCCTTCCTGGTCGGCCTCGCCTTCGCCGTCGCCGCGTCCGCGAATCTGCCGGTGCTGCTCTACTCGCTGTTCTGGCGCGGGTTCACCACCCGGGGCGCCGTCTGGTCCGTCTACGGCGGACTGATCCCGGCCATGGCCTTGGTGCTGCTGTCGCCCGTGGTGTCCGGCAGCCCCGAGTCCCTCTTCCCCGGCGTCGACTTCCAGTACTTCCCGCTGCAGAACCCCGGTCTGGTCTCCATCCCCCTGGGCTTCGTCGCGGGCTGGCTTGGTACGGTCACCTCGGCGGAGGTCGCCGACGAGGCCAAGCACGCGGAGACCGAGGTGCGGTCGCTCACGGGGGCGGGAGCCGTGTAGCGGCGGCGACTGCGAGCGGGCGGCGCCCTCGTCGTCGAACGGCATCCGCCTTCGTCGTACGGCATCTGCCGGCGAGGTCTTTCACGGCGTACGGCCGGCGTACGGCTATGGCGCCACCCAGGCGTACCGGTGCTCCGGCCGCCCTGTGTCGCCGTATCTGAGGGACAGGCGCAGGCGGCCGGCCTGTTCGAGGTGGCGGAGGTAGCGCTGGGCGGTGGAGCGGCTCAGGCCGGTCTCGGCGGCGACCTCGTGGGCCGACAGCGGGTGCGCGGCGTGGTGCAGGACGCGGCAGATGAGGTCCGTGGTCGGCTCCGAGTGGCCGCTGGGCAGGCCGGGGGAGGCCGGAGCCGGTGTGGTGCGCAGGGCGCTGAAGATCCGGTCGACCTGTTCCTGACCGGCGATGCCGCGGCCGCCGACTCGGTCGACGGTGCGGCGCAGGGCGGCGTAGGAGTCCAGGCGGGTGCGCAGGGCCGCGAAGGTGAAGGGTTTGACCAGGTAGTGGAGGGCGCCCAGGCGCATCGCGGCCTGGACGGTCGTTACGTCCCCTGCTGCCGTGACCATGATGACGTCGGTGCCGTGGCCCTGTTCCCGCATGCGGTGGACGAGTTCGAGGCCCGTCTGGTCGGGCAGGTAGTGGTCGAGCAGGACCAGGTCGATGGTCCCGCGCTGCACGCTGGCCAGCGCCTGGGCAGCGCTGTGGGCGCGGGCGGCGACCCGGAAGCCGGGAACCTTCCCCACGTACTTCGCGTTGATCTCGGCGACGCGGAAGTCGTCGTCCACGACCAGGACGTCAATCATCGGGCCTCTTTCCCTCAAGGCCTGGCGGGCGTAACGCCCGTGTTTCGGCTTCGCTGTTTGTAGCGCGCGCAAAACGAGCACAACAGGCTGTTGCAGGCAAAAGAACGGCATGTGCCCAGAAGACTGACGCCGTGGCGCAGGCCACATCTACCGTCCCCGGCCATGAGCGCAGACACCAGCCCCGCCATCGAGCTGCGGGGCGCGAGCAAGACATTCCGGACCCCGTCGGGGGGTCTGCACACGGCCGTCAGGGGACTTGACCTCACAGTGGGGCGTGGGGAGTTCGTGGCGGTCGTCGGGCCCACGGGTTGCGGCAAGTCGACTACGTTGACGCTGGTCAGCGGGTTGGAGGAGCCCTCCGAGGGCGAGGTCCTGGTCGTCGGGGAGCCGGTCCGGGGAGTCGGGGACAAGGTCGGTTTCGTCTTCCAGCAGGACGCCACCTTCCCCTGGCGCACCGTCCTGTCCAATGTCATGGCCGGCCCTCGCTTCCGCGGTGTGCCCAAGGCGGAGGCCAGGCAGAAAGCGCGGGAATGGCTGGCCCGGGTCGGGCTCGCGGCCTTCGAGGACCGCTACCCCCATCAGCTCTCCGGAGGCATGCGCAAGCGGGTCGCGCTCGCCGCCACCTTCGTCAACGATCCCGAGATCCTGCTCATGGACGAGCCGTTCTCCGCGCTCGACGTGCAGACCCGGGCCCTGATGTCCGACGAACTCCTCGAACTGTGGGAGGGCACGGGCGCCTCCGTCGTCTTCGTCACCCATGACCTGGAGGAGTCCATCGCGCTGGCCGACAAGGTCGTCGTGATGACGGCCGGACCCGCCACCGTCAAGCAGGTCTTCGACATCGACCTGCCGCGGCCGCGCAAGGTCGAGTCGGTGCGACTGGAGCCGCGGTTCATCGAGATCTACCGCGAGATCTGGGAGTCCCTCGGCGAAGAGGTCCGCATCACTCGCGAGAGGAGCGCCGCCCATGTCGCCTGACGTCATGCCCGAGGCCCAGGTCGCACCGGCCCCGACCGACCCCGGCGACAAGACCGACCGCGCGCACTCACGCGCGCGTGCCGCCCGCAGACGCCGGATCGTCGTCACCGCGTCCCGGGTGCTGCTCCTGGTGGCCGTTCTCGGTCTGTGGGAAGTGCTCTCGCGGGCCGAGGTCATCGATCCCTTCAACTTCTCCATGCCCTCGAAGATCTGGGACCAGATCTGGACCTGGATGACGCACGGGACCGCACTCGGTTCGTTGGGTGAACAGATCTGGTACACGCTGTACGAGGCGCTGCTGGGCTGGGTCGTCGGCGTGGTGGCCGGTGTCGTGTTCGGTATTGCGCTGGGGCGGATCACCTTGCTCGCCGACGTCCTTGGTCCATACATCAAGGTGCTCAACTCCATACCGAGGATCGTCCTCGCACCCATCTTCGTGATCTGGTTCGGGCTCGGACCGGCCTCCAAGGTGGCCTCGGCCGTCGTCCTGGTCTTCTTCCCGGTCTTCTTCAACGCCTTCCAGGGCGCCCGAGAGGTCGACCGCAACCTGGTCGCCAACGCCCGCATCCTCGGCGCGAGCGACCGCAGGGTGACGCTTCAGGTCGTCATCCCGTCCGCGACCTCGTGGATCTTCACCAGCCTGCACGTCAGCTTCGGCTTCGCCCTCATCGGCGCGATCGTCGGGGAGTACATCGGCGCGACCAAGGGCATCGGCCTGCTCGTCGCGCAGTCGCAGGGCACCTTCAACGCGGCCGGCGTGTACGCCGCGATGGTCATCCTCGCCGTCGTCGCCCTCCTCGCCGAAGGGCTGCTCACCTTCGCCGAGCGCCGCATCTTCCGCTGGAAGCCGACGGGTTCCGACAGCTGAGCCCGTTCACGGCAGCCGCCCCCTCCCCAGCTCCAGCTCTTCCCGTACCGCCCCTCACAAGGACGTGAACCCCATGCGCAAGACCGCCAGATACACCTCCCTGGCCGCCGCCGGCCTGCTCGCCCTCACCTCGCTCACCGCCTGCGCCAACGACGCCGCCAGCACCGCCTCTGCCGACTCCGGAAGCAAGGGCGACGGCAAGGGGACCAAGGTCAAGATCATGGTCGGTGGCCTCGACAAGGTCATCTACCTGCCCGCGATGCTCACCCAGCGGCTCGGCTACTTCGACTCCGAGGGACTCGACGTGGAACTGCTGAGCGAGCCCGCCGGTGTCCAGGCCGAGACCGCGCTCGTCTCCGGCCAGGTCCAGGGGGCCGTCGGTTTCTACGACCACACCCTCGATCTGCAGGTCAAGGGCAAGGACGTGGAGTCGGTCGTGCAGTTCTCGCACGCGCCCGGCGAGGTGGAGATCGTCTCGAACAAGGCGGCGGGCGACATCAAGTCGGCCAAGGACTTCAAGGGCAGGAAGCTCGGGGTTACGGGCCTCGGTTCCTCGACCGACTTCCTGACCAAGTACCTCGCCGTCAAGAACGGCGTGAAGGTCAGCGACTTCACCCCGGTCGCCGTCGGCGCGGGACCGACGTTCATCTCCGCGCTCCAGCAGGGCGCCATCGACGGCGGCATGACGACCGACCCGACCGTCGCGACGATCCTGGACAAGAAGGCCGGCAAGATCCTCCTGGACATGCGCACCCCCCAGGGCTCCGAGGAGGCACTCGGCGGTCCGTATCCGTCGTCAAGCCTGTACATGCAGACGGACTGGGTCAACGGTCACAAGGAGACCGTCCAGAAGTTGGCCAATGCATTCGTCAAGACGCTCAAGTGGATGTCCACCCACAGCGCCACCCAGATCGCCGACAAGATGCCCGCCGACTACTCGCAGGGCAACAAGCTGCTCTATGCGGTGGCCATCAAGAACACGCTGCCGATGTTCACCAAGGACGGCGTGATGCCCAAGGACGGACCCGAGACCGTCGAGAAGGTCCTCAAGGCGTTCAACCCCAACATCCAGAACGCCGACGTGGACCTCGACAAGACGTACACGACCGAGTTCGTCGAGAAGGCCGGGCAGAGCACCACAGGCTGAGCGAGGCCCCTCCTCACGCGCGGGTCGCCCACACGTAACGGTGTTCCGGGCGGCCCGCGTCGCCGTACTTGAGGGTCAGTCTGGCCCGCCCCGTGCGCTCCAGGAGCTTCAGATAGCGCTGGGCGGTCTGCCGGCTCACCCCGGTGCGGTCGGCGATCTCCTGCGCCGACAGCGGCCCCTCGGCGTTCATCAGAGACCTGCGGACCAGCTCCACCGTGGTCGGGGAGTGCCCCTTGGGCAGATCGGGCTCCGCCGGCGAGGAGAGGGCGCCGAAGATGCGGTCGACCTCCGCCTGTTCCGCCTCGCCGCCGCCGTCCAGGGTGCGCCGCAACTCGGCGTACGCCTCCAGCCTGGCCCTGAGGCCCGCGAAGGCGAACGGCTTGACCAGGTACTGCAGCGCGCCGTGCCGCATCGCCGCCTGCACGGTCGTCACGTCCCGCGCCGCCGTCACCATGATCACGTCGGTCTGGTGGCCGCGCCGGCGCATCTCCTGGACGACCGCAAGACCCGTCTCGTCGGGAAGGTAGTGGTCCATGAGGACCAGGTCGACGTGGGGCAGGGCCTCCAGCTGCCGCAGCGCGTCCGCGGCGCTGTGCGCCTCGCCGGCCACATGGAAGCCGGGCACCTTCTCGACGTAGGCGGCGTTGACGCGGGCCACGCGGGTGTCGTCGTCCACGACCAGGACCTCGATCATCACGGCTCCTCCTCGATGGCGGTCCGCTGGGCCGGCGGCGCGGTGAGCGCCGGTTGCGGCTCGGCCAGCGCGTCGGGCAGTACGACGGTGAACTCCGCGCCTCCGCCGTCCGCCTCCGCCACGGCCACGCTGCCCCCCTGGCGTTCGGCGAGCTTGCGCACGAGGGAGAGCCCGAGGCCGCGCCCCCGGTGCGCGGGGGCCTCCTTGGTGGACCAGCCCTCGGTGAAGACCAGTTCCCGCTGTTCCACCGGGATTCCGGGCCCGGTGTCCCGCACCCGGAGGACGGCGGCACGCCCCTCCGTGCGCAACTCGACCTCCACGCGCGCGTGGAGGTCGCCGGCGACGGCGTCCAGGGCGTTGTCCACGAGGTTGCCGACGATCGTGACCAGGCCGCTCGGGTCGACCAGCCGGTCCGGCAGCCGGGTCCGGTCGGAGATCCACAGGGCGACCCCGCGCTCGGCGGCGACGGTCGCCTTGCCCACCAGCAGTGCGGCGAGCAGGGGATCCTCGATCTTCTCGGTGACCTGCTCCGCGGTGGCCCGGTGGTCGCCGACGACCTCTCCGACGAACTCCACGGCGTCGTCGTACATCTCCAGCTCCAGCAGCCCCAGGAGCGTGTGCATCCGGTTGGCGTGCTCGTGGTCCTGGGCGCGCAGGGCGTCGATGAGACCGTGGGTCGAGTCGAGCTCCCGGCCGAGCTGTTCCAGCTCGGTGCGGTCGCGCAGGGTCGCGACGGCACCGCCGTCGTCGGTGGGCATCCGGTTGGCGACCAGCACCCGCTGGCCACGCACGGTGACCAGATCGGTGCCCGTCACACGACCGGCCAGGACGTCGGCCGTACGGCCGTCCCCGAGCGCCTCGTCGGGGGAGCGTCCGACGGCCTCGTCGCCGATGCCCAGCAGGCGCCTGGCCTCGTCGTTGAGCAGGCGGACGCGTCCGGCCCGGTCGATGGCGACGACGCCTTCCCGGATGCCGTGCAGCATGGCCTCGCGCTCGGCGAGGAGGGCGGAGATATCGGAGAAGGCCAGGTCACGGGTCTGCCGCTGGACTCTCCTGGAGATGAACCAGGCGGCCAGCGCGCCGACGGCGAGGGCCCCGCCGGCGTAGGCGAACAGCCCCGGGATCGCGTGGATCAGCCGGGCGCGCACGCTGTCGTAGGCGATGCCGACGGAGACGGCCCCGACGATCCTGTGCCGGCTGTCGTACAACGGCACCTTGCCGCGGGCGGTGCGCCCCAGGGTGCCGCTGTCGATCTGCATGATCTCCTTGCCGGACAGGGCCTGGACCGGGTCGGTCGAGACGATCCTGCCCACCTCGGCGCGGGTGGGGTGCGACCAGCGGACGCCTCGCCAGTCCATCACGACGACGTACTCGGCCCCGGTCGCCCTGCGGATCCGCTCGGCCTCCCGCTGGACGGGGCCGTCGGGCAGCGGGGGCGTGTCCTTGACCTGCTCGGCGATCTGCGACTCCGCGGCGGTGGTCTGGGCGATGGCCAGCGCCCGGCGCATCGCCTGGTCGTCCAGCTGGTTGCTCAAGGGTGCGAGGAACAGACCGGTCGCGAGCACCACGACTCCCGCGGCGATCGCCAACTGCATCAGAAGCACCTGCGAGAACACCCGGCGGGGCAGTCCGAGTCGCAGGCGGCGGGCGGGGGGAGTGCGGCTCATACCCATGAACGGTACGGGGAGGCGCCGAATTCTCCGCAGGGGTGTGGCATGGATCTCTTGATCAACACATTGACGGGCCGGTGTGGCGGACGAGCGGGAACCGGGGCGCCGTGATCAACCCGCCTGTCCTGTCAGCTCGCCAGCGCCGGCGATGTACTCAGCTCGCGCACCCCGACCACGTCCATTCGCGCGGGAGAGCCGAGCACCGACGCCCCGCAGCTCTCGGGCCGGGGCGGCAGGGACGCCGTCTGGGCCACGTGGACGCGCCAGTGGCGGCCGTCGGTGTGCGCGACGGTCACCTCCCAGTGCGGCGCCGCGCCGTCCGTACGGACGACGGTCAGGGCCTCGGCCGCGTACTCGCGCACCGCCGTGCGGACGGCCAGCTCGGCCGCCTGGCCGGGACGCTCCCAGGCGGAGTTGCCGCGGCACCCCTCGACCACGATCCGGCCCTCCTGGACGCTGTGGAGAACCTCCATGACGGCATGGGTTTCGGCGCGGCCGTAGGCATAGCCGTACGGCAGGACGAGCAAGGTCGGGGAGAACCGGTGACCACCCAGATGGGTGACCTCCCAGGCACCCTCGACGCCGGAGGCGGCCAGTGCCGCGGCGAGCGGACGGCCGAGGAGCGCGCAGCAGCGGTCCCGCTTGCCGTTGGTGCAGACGAGCGCGAGCGGTTCGCCGGTGTGGGGACCTCCGCCGAGCACCGCGTCGAAGCCGCTGTGATCGCCGCTGCCGAGTGCGGCGAGATCCAGGCCGAGCAGGTCCCGCGGGTCGCGGGTCGTCGCGCTGTGCAGCCACACGTTGCCGGGCACGGTGTGGGCGGCGTACACCTGCCGGATGGTGGGTGTTCCGCTGTCGGCGTGCCGGCCGGGACGGCGGATGAGCGCGATGCGCACGCCCGTGTCCTTCGCCGCGGCCTCCAGGGCGCGGCCCAGCGCGGGGTCGAGGTGGCTCGAAGTGAGCGCCTTGGCACCCCAGGGGCCGGACTGCTCCAGCAGCAGCCAGGTCCGCGCGGTGGCCGCGGTTCCGGAAACGGGCTCGGCGAGGTCGTGCGAGACCGTTGAGCAGGTACTCACAGAGGTGAGCCTAACCTGACTCGGTGCGCGGCGACTTCCGCCGCCTCCCCGTCAGGGCTCCGGCAGCGGTTGCGGTGGTTTCGGGCCCACATAGGTGCCGCTCGGGCGCATGCGCAGCGGGCGTTCCCCGTACTCCTCCAGCGCGTGGGCGATCCAGCCCGCCGTACGGGCGACGGCGAAGATCGTCTCGCCGGCCGTGGACGGCATCCCGGAGGAGGCGGTGAGTACGGCGAGGGCCAGGTCCACGTTGGCCTGCAGGGGAGTGTGCCGGGCGGTGGTGGCCACGATGTCCTGGGCCGCGAGGAGGGCGGGCTCGGCGCGCGGGATCTCCTCCAGGAGGGCGAACAGGGCACGCGCGCGTGGGTCCTCGCCGGGGTAGAGCCGGTGGCCGAGACCCGGGATGCGGCGGCCGGCCCGCAGTTCCTCCGCGATCACGGGGGCCGCGTCGCCACGGTCGAGCACGTCGAGCAGCAACCGGTGCGCGAGCCCGCTGGCCGCGCCGTGCAAGGGGCCCTCCAGGACGCCGAGTCCGGCGGAGACGGCCGCGTACGCGTGCGCGCGTGCCGAGGCGGCGACGCGTACCGCGAGGGTCGAGGCGGCGAGGTCGTGGTCGACGAGAAGGCCGAGCGCGGTGTCCAGGGCGCGCAGGGACGCCTCGTCGGGCTTGCGTCCGCTCAGGCGCGTCCACAGCCGGGGGGCCAGTCGGCCGTCGTCCCGGCGGCGGTCGTGGAGCACGGGTGGCAGGGCGGCGACAAGGGTGGGGATGAGGGTCCGTGCGGTGCCGAGCACCGCCTCCTCGGACAGGTCGAAACGCAGCGGGTCGGCCGCCGCGGCGGCGATCGCGGCGACGCGCAACCGGTCGGTGGGGCCGGTGTGTTCGGGCAGTGCGTCCACCGCGCGGCGGGCCGTGTCGACGGTGGCGTCGGGGGCGGTGAAGGCGACGCCGGGCTGCATGCGTCCGGTCCAGAGCCACTCCGCGATCTCTTCGTAGGAGTGGCGCGCGGCGAGTTCGGTCGCGTCGACACCCCGGAAGTAGTAGCGGTCCCGGTCGATGAACGTGATGCGGGTCCGTACGGACAGTTCGCCGCCGGAGCCCGGACTCCCGCCGCTCGCCCGGCGGTTGCGCCGGGCGAGGGTCTCCACCTCCTTGGCGTCGAAGGTGCTGCCCCGGCCGCCGGGGACACGCCGGCTGCTGAGCTGGCCGCGGCTCACATAGGCGTAGACCGTCTCGGGTTTCACGCCCAGCAGTTCGGCGGCTTCCTTGGTGCTGAGCCGGTGGTCGGCGGGACCGGGGAGGGGGTCTTGATCGCGCATAAGAGGTCACCGTATCCGCAGCCGGGTGGGTTGATCAGGGTGCATTGACTCAATCAATATTGACAGGCGTTGAGTCAACCATGGACAGTCGAATCAAGTCCAGGGAGGAATCATGTCGGTCAACAGGTCCACCACCCCACTCGTCGACGTACCACGAGGACTCGCCGGCGTCGTCGTCACCGACACCGAGGTCGGGGACGTCCGGGGGCGCGAGGGGTTCTATCACTACCGCCAGTACTCGGCCGTCGAGCTCGCGCAGACACGCACCTTCGAGGACGTCTGGCATCTCCTGGTCCACGGCGAACTGCCGGACGCCGGACAGGCCCTGGCCTTCCGCGCCGAGACCGCCGCGCTCCGGCGACTGCCGGACGGGGTGCGGTTGGCGCTGCCCGCGATCGCCGCGGCGAGCGGGCGGTCGGGTCCTCTCGCCGGTATGCGCACTGCCTTGTCGCTGCTCGGTGCGGCGAAGGGGTTCCGGCCGGTGTACGACATCGGCCCGGACGAGCGGCGGCGGGACACGCTCGTGGCGGCCGCCGCGGTGCCGACGCTGCTCACCGCGCTGCACCGGCTGGGCAAGGGGCTGGAGCCGGTGGAGCCGCGTGAGGATCTCTCGTACGCGGCGAACTACCTCTACATGTTGACGGGTTCCGAGCCGGAGTCGCAGCGGGCCCGGGCGGTGGAGCAGTACTTGATCTCAACCATTGATCACGGCTTCAATGCATCAACCTTTACGGCACGGGTCATCGCGTCGACGGGGGCGGATGTCGTGGCGTGTCTCGTGGGGGCCGTAGGAGCGTTGTCCGGGCCGCTGCACGGGGGAGCGCCGAGCCGGGCGTTGGACACCCTGGATGTGATCGGTACGCCCGACCGTATCGACCCCTGGATCCGTGAGCGCGTGCTCGCCGGTGAACGGATCATGGGCTTCGGTCACGCGATCTACCGCACGGAGGACCCGCGTTCCCGGATGCTCCGGGAGGTCGCCCAGCGGTTCGGCGGGTCCCGAGTGGATTTCGCCGTCGAGGTGGAACGGCATGTCGAGGCGATCCTGGCCGAGCTGAAGCCGGGGCGGGAGTTGCACACCAACGTCGAGTTCTACGCCGGTGTGGTCATGGAACTGTGCGGGCTGCCTCGCGAGATGTTCACGCCTACGTTCGCGGCGGCTCGGGTGGTGGGGTGGAGCGCGAACATCCTGGAGCAGGCGGCGGACTCGAAGATCATTCGGCCGGTGGCGCGGTATGTGGGGGCGGAGGCGCCGGTGGCGGTGCCGGTCATGGCTTGACCCGGGTTTCTCAGGACGGATCCGGGGGTGTGGTTCGCCGTATGTCGGCCAGTGCCTCCTCGAAGAGTTGGAACGCCTGGCCGTCCGGGCTCTGTGGAGACATCCGCCGCTTCTGCTCGCGCGTGGTCTCCCAGTAGTGCCGGAAGACGTCGCTGCTGAGCATCGTCTTCGCTGCCGCCCGGACGTCCGCGTCCGAGTAGGTATTCCAGCTGCGTGCAAGAACCAGGTGGGCGTAGACCAGATTCGAGTAGAGGTGCTGGCGGAGCGTCGCTTGTGGGCTCTCGCGATAGGTGGTCCACACACTTGCGAGTGCGGGGTCAGCCATGGCCATCTGCGTGAGTTGGATGTGCAGCGCGCGCGCATGTCCGCCTCCGCACTGCGGCGTAACTCGGCCCGAGA
Source organism: Streptomyces sp. SLBN-8D4 (assembly GCF_049739545.1). Classification (NCBI taxonomy): domain Bacteria; kingdom Bacillati; phylum Actinomycetota; class Actinomycetes; order Kitasatosporales; family Streptomycetaceae; genus Streptomyces; species Streptomyces sp. SLBN-8D4. The sequence continues at coordinate 2,674,970 of NZ_JBMGQC010000001.1, read as the reverse complement.
CGCGGCCAGTTCCTCCCGTTGGAGTGTCAGTTCCTCGCGCTGTGACCGTAACTCGCGTTGCTGGAAGAACAGGGCGATCACCAGCATCAAGAGAGCGAGCCCTGAGAACACGGCACTTGCCCCGCCGAAGTAACCGCCGAGAGAGCTGAGCTCCACCGCCGCTTCGCGGCCCCCGCTTACTCCCTGAACGCCGTCGATGAGCCATCTGCTGACAGCTATGGAAGCCAGGCCCGTGGCGGCCACGCAGGTCACGGCGGCGGCGGCCCACGCGCCGATCGACAGCAACGAACGACAGACACCGTGGCGCGCCACTGATCCCCTCCTCGTCGGCACGCTCAAGCCTTGCCCGGGCGTCGACGGAAGAAACAGCTCCGGTTTGTCTCGGTGTCGCCCCCGGGGAACCGCCCGGCGGGGCCCGTCCCTGGGGGCGACGCGTCCTACTCGTCCAGAGCCTTCTTCGCCTCCCTGAGGACCCTGCCGGGTACCACTACGTAGGTCTGATGCGGTTTGGGGTCGGGCAGCCTGTGCTTCTTGCGGGTCTCCTCGGGCAGTTCTCCGCCCATCACAACGACGTCATTGTTGTCGAGCAGAAATGCGGCAGGGCAGCAGTCGCCATCGAGGCAAGGCTTTCCGAGACGCCTCACTATCGTGTGCCTCCGCTGCGCAAGTCTGCGGGCCTCTGCGCGTCCAAGACGGACGGTCATGCGGGTCTCCGATCGAGTGGTAACGAGGAGGAACGAGAAGGGAGTGGAAGCGCGGGGGTGTGCGCTTCGGCGCATGGTGTGAGAGGGATGGTTCTCGCCCGGATGCCCTCATCGGACCGAGTGGTGCCTCGGTGGGGCAACGCCGGATTGCCGAGACGAGGTGATGTCACGGACCGGGCGTCAGGTAAGACGCAGTACTGCGAAGTGGGAGGTCAGGCGTCGGGAATGTCGACCTTGGCCCTGACGAGCGTCTCCCGGGTGATGACGACGATGCGCTCGTCGTCCGCCCGCGCGGCGTCGTGAGGGAGCTCGCCGTCGAGTTCCGCGGTGGCCTCCCGCCCGATGACCGCGAAGTTGCCGTCCTCGAGTTCGAAAACGTCAGGGCAGGTCTGGCCGGTTTGGCTTCCTCGCTCCCGTGGAGCAGCACCGATGCGGCGCACAATTTTCAAATGGATCCCGGTCCTTGGAACGTGTGAGTGGGCTACGGCGGGTCACATTAGCGGCTTGAAGATGCGCACAACTGACTTGTACTCCGGACGGACGCAACTTTATGCGCGCGTAACTTGCCCTACTCGGTGGGAGGTTCACCCACTACCCACCATTCATCGGCGTCCGAGTCGTCCAGGTCCCGGATGAGCCCGTCCACCATGCGACCCAGACGGGACTCCGGTGACGTTCCCAAGCTCGCACGATGGTGGCGCGTCGCCTCCCAGTACTCGCGGAAGACCTGGTTCTGGCACATCACCCGAAGGTGTCCGAAAAGTTCCTGCAGACTGATCGCACCGATCCGGTGCGCATGCAATGCGTTGATGTACAGGGCGTTGGCGAAGAGGAACTGCCGCTGCTTCTCACTCGACACGTCGGAATCGTAGGTGTCGAGTACTGCGGTCAACGTCGGATCGTCCATGGCCTTGCACAAGAGGTCGAAGTGCAGCCGATGCCGCTCGCTCTGTGCCCGCTGGTGCCGCCGCCGCACGCCCAGCAGGTAGGCGGCAACCGAGATCCCGGTCGCGGCGCCGAGTGTGCGTATCGCGCTCTTCTGTGTGGCCATGTCAATCCCCGGTTCAAACGGCCGTCCGCCGGTCGTCGGGGTGCGGGTCGACTGATGGGGACCGGCGAGCGGTGGGCGGCGCTTGCCGTCTCCCAGGGTGCCGAGCGGCTCTGATCGGCGGGGGAGGCGGAGAGGAGGCGCACGGAGGGAAGTGAGGGTCGCACGAACCGGCGCCTTGCCCAACGTCTGCCCCGCAAGTGCTGCTAACAATCGTTCACTTCGCGGTGATTATTCCGGCTCGTATCCTGGTCCGGCAGAGAAACCTCGTACGTGCGCCGGGACCGCGATCCGGTGCACGCAGCAGCGCGAAAGAGGTCGTACGTTGAGTCAGCCGAGCGGGAGCCCCCGGCAGATCCCGGTCGTCGTGCTCGCCGGATTCCTGGGTTCCGGCAAGACCACGCTCCTCAATCACCTCCTCCACCGCAGCGGAGGCAGCCGTATCGGAGCCGTCGTCAACGACTTCGGTGCCATCGAGATCGACGCCATGGCCGTCGCCGGCGCGCTCGGCGACTCGACCGTCTCCCTCGGGAACGGCTGCCTGTGCTGCGCCGTCGACGTCGGCGAACTCGACCAGTACCTCTCCCGGCTTGCCCACCCCGACACCGGCATCGACGTCATCGTCATCGAGGCCAGCGGGCTCGCCGAGCCGCAGGAACTCGTCCGCATGGTGCTCGCCAGCGAGCAGCCCCATGTCGTCTACGGCGGCCTCGTCGAGGTCGTCGACGCCGCCGAGTTCGACGACACCCGGGCCAGACATCCCGAGCTCGACCGGCACCTCGGCCTTGCCGACCTAGTCGTGGTCAACAAGCTCGACCGGGCGGCTCCCCAGGATGCCGAGCGCGTTCTGGCCGTCGTCCGGTCTCTCGTCGACCGCGCCGCCGTCGTCCCGGCCACCTACGGCCGCATCGACCCCGAGTTCCTCTTCGACTGCCGGCCCAGCGAGGAGCGCATCGGACAGCTCTCCTTCGACGACCTCCACGGACCCGACGAGGACACCGGCCACTACTACGACGGCCCTGGTCACGATTATCACCATCACCACGGCCATGCGGGGCATCTGCACGACGCCTACGACAGCCTGTCCTTCACCTCGGACACGCCCTTCGACCCACGTCGGCTCATGGGCTTCCTCGACAGCCGCCCCGCAGGCCTCTACCGGATCAAGGGATACGTCGACTTCGGGCCGCACGACGTCCGCAACCGTTACGCCGTACACGCCGTGGGGCGGTTTCTGCGGTTCTACCCGGAGGCCTGGCCGCCCGGCGATCCCCGCCTCACCCAGCTCGTCCTCATCGGCTCCGGCATCGACACCGCTGCCCTCGGCAAGGAGCTGGAGGCGTGCAAGGCGGACCGCAAAGACGCCCCGCACGCCGACGAGGCCGGCATGTGGGGCGTCCTGCGTTTCGTACAGGGCACCGAAGCGGATCCCGAAGAGGACTTCGAAGAACCTGCCTAGACCGGACCCGCCACCACCGACACCGTCTTCGCCAGCGACACGCCCGAGCCGTCGCGGCGCGGGTCGATCTCCGGGAGGTCGGCCGGTGTGCCGTTCTTCTGCGCCGCGCGGGCCGGGACGGGGCCCGCCCAGGCCAGGGACAGGCAGTCCTCGCCCTTGAGGAACCGCTGGCAGCGGACGCCGCCCGTGGCACGGCCCTTGCGCGGGTACTGGTCGAACGGGGTCAGCTTGGCCGTCGTCTGGACCGAGTCGTCGAGCGTGCCGCGCGAGCCCGCGACCGTGAAGACGACCGCGTCGGCCGCCGGGTCCACCGCCGTGAAGGAGATGACCTTCGCGCCCTCAGTGAGCTTGATGCCCGTCATACCGCCCGCCGGACGACCCTGCGGACGGACCTGTGAGGCCTGGTAGCGCAGGAGTTGGGCGTCGTCGGTGATGAAGACCAGGTCCTCGTCGCCGGTGCGCAGTTCCACCGCGCCGACGATCCGGTCGCCCTCCTTGAGGGTGATGACCTCCAACTCGTCCTTGTTGGACGGATAGTCGGGGACCACACGCTTGACGACGCCCTGTTCGGTGCCGAGGGCCAGACCGGGCGAGGACTCGTCCAGCGTGGTGAGGCAGATCAGGGTCTCGTCGTCCTCCAGGGAGAGGAACTCCGCCAGCGGGGCGCCGCCCGCGAGGTTCGCGGCCGACTCCGGGAGCTGCGGCAGGTCGATGACGTTCAGCCGCAGCAGACGGCCGGACGAGGTGACCGCGCCGATCTCGCCGCGCGCGGTGGCCGGCACCGCGGAGACGATCAGGTCGTGCTTGGCCCGCTTGCCGCCGGCTTCCTCCGGGAACGGCTCGCCGTTCGCCGTACGGGCCAGCAGACCCGTCGAGGACAGCAGCACCCGGCACGGGTCGTCCGCCACCTGGAGCGGTACGGCGGCCACGGGGGCCGTCGCGCCGGCCTCCAGCAGGACCGTGCGCCGCTCGGTGCCGTACTTCTTGGCGACCGCGGCCAGTTCGGCGGAGACCAGCTTGCGCAGCTCGGCGTCCGACTCCAGGATCCGGGTCAGCTCCGCGATCTCCGCGATGAGCCGGTCCTGCTCCGACTCCAGCTCGATGCGGTCGAACCTGGTCAGCCGCCGCAGGGGCGTGTCCAGGATGTACTGCGTCTGGATCTCGCTCAGCGAGAAGCGCTCGATCAGGCGCTCCTTCGCCTGCGCGGAGTTGTCGCTGGAGCGGATGATCCGGATGACCTCGTCGATGTCGACGAGTGCGGTGAGCAGGCCCTCGACCAGGTGCAGCCGGTCACGTCGCTTGGTGCGCCGGAACTCGCTGCGGCGGCGCACCACTTCGAAGCGGTGGTCGAGGTAGACCTCCAGGAGCTCCTTGAGGCCGAGCGTGAGGGGCTGTCCGTCCACCAGCGCCACGTTGTTGACGCCGAAGGACTCCTCCATCGGCGTCAGCTTGTAGAGCTGCTCCAGGACGGCCTCCGGCACGAAGCCGTTCTTGATCTCGATGACCAGGCGCAGGCCGTGCGCGCGGTCGGTGAGGTCCTTGACGTCGGCGATGCCCTGGAGCTTCTTCGCGTTGACCAGGTCCTTGATCTTGGCGATCACCTTCTCCGGGCCGACCGTGAAGGGCAGCTCGGTGACGACCAGGCCCTTGCGGCGGGCCGTCACCGTCTCCACCGAGACCGTCGCGCGGATCTTGAAGGTGCCGCGGCCCGTCTCGTAGGCGTCCCGGATGCCGGAGAGACCGACGATCCGGCCGCCGGTGGGCAGGTCGGGGCCCGGGATGTGCTTCATCAGGGCGTCCAGATCCGCGTTCGGGTAGCGGATCAGGTGGCGGGCGGCCGCGATGACCTCGGTGAGGTTGTGCGGCGCCATGTTGGTGGCCATGCCGACCGCGATGCCGGAGGCGCCGTTCACCAGGAGGTTCGGGAAGGCGGCGGGCAGCGCGCCCGGCTCCTGCTCCTGGCCGTCGTAGTTGGGCGCGAAGTCGACCGTGTCCTCGTCGATGGACTCGGTCATCAGGCTCGCGGCCTCGGCGGCACGGCACTCGGTGTACCGCATGGCGGCCGGCGGGTCGTCGTTGCCCAGCGAGCCGAAGTTGCCGTGGCCGTCGACCAGCGGGACGCTCATCGAGAAGGGCTGGGCCATGCGCACCAGGGCGTCGTAGATCGACGCGTCACCGTGGGGGTGCAACTTACCCATGACCTCGCCGACCACGCGGGCACACTTCACATAGCCGCGGTCGGGTCGCAGGCCCATCTCGTTCATCTGGTAGACGATGCGTCGGTGCACCGGCTTGAGGCCGTCGCGGGCGTCGGGGAGCGCGCGGGAGTAGATGACCGAGTACGCGTACTCGAGGTACGAGCCCTTCATCTCGTCCACGACGTCGATGTCGAGGATCCGCTCCTCGTACGAGTCGTCGGGCGGCGGGGTCTTCGTGCTGCGGCGGGCCATCGCTGCCGGCTCCTCTTTTCTGGTCGCTCGCCTACGGGTCGCTCACTTCGGCCCTTTGGCTCACTCTTGCTGAAGCGTGAACGGGATCTGACGCGGACCATTGTGGACCGCGGCACTGACAGTCCGGGCCGGGGCCCGGCCGGGCCGCCCGGACCGGCGACCGCACAGCGCCTCCCTCACGGTTGCCCGCAGGCTACGCGATCCGCTGTGGGCGTACGTGCTCCGGGAACTTCGCCGAGGGTCCGCACGCTTGCATACAGTGGCAGGACCGGCAGGAAAAACGCGGTTTTGACGACCGCGACCGCGATCGAAGGGACGTACATGCCCATGGGTCACACGGCCACAGACCAGGCAGGCACCGGGGGCCTGACAGCGACCGAGCACCGCCTGGCCAACGGGCTGCGCGTGGTGCTCTCCGAGGACCACCTGACCCCGGTCGCGGCGGTGTGCCTCTGGTACGACGTCGGCTCGCGCCACGAGGTCAAGGGGCGTACCGGCCTGGCTCACCTTTTCGAGCACTTGATGTTCCAGGGCTCCGGACAGGTCAAGGGCAACGGACACTTCGAGCTCGTCCAGGGCGCGGGCGGCTCGCTCAACGGCACCACCAGCTTCGAGCGCACCAACTACTTCGAGACCATGCCGACGCACCAGCTGGAGCTCGCCCTCTGGCTGGAGGCCGACCGCATGGGCTCGCTGCTGGCAGCCCTCGACGACGAGTCGATGGAGAACCAGCGCGACGTCGTCAAGAACGAGCGCAGGCAGCGCTACGACAACGTCCCCTACGGCACCGCGTTCGAGAAGCTGACCGCGCTCGCCTACCCGGAGGGCCACCCCTACCACCACACCCCGATCGGTTCGATGACCGACCTGGACGCGGCCACCCTGGAGGACGCGCGCGCGTTCTTCCGCACGTACTACGCGCCCAACAACGCCGTCCTGTCGATTGTCGGCGACATCGACCCGGAGCAGACGCTCGCCTGGGTCGAGAAGTACTTCGGCTCCATCCCCTCGCACGACGGCAAGCCCGCGCCCCGCGACGGCTCCCTGCCCCAGATCATCGGCGAGCAGCTGCGTGAGGTCGTCGAGGAGGAGGTCCCCGCGCGCGCGTTGATGGCCGCCTACCGGCTGCCGCACGACGGCACCCGCGAGGCGGACGCGGCCGACCTCGCCCTCACCGTCCTCGGCGGCGGCGAGTCCTCCCGCCTCTACAACCGGCTCGTACGGCGCGACCGTACGGCCGTCGCGGCCGGCTTCGGTCTGCTGCGCCTGGCCGGTGCGCCCTCCTTGGGCTGGCTCGATGTGAAGACCTCGGGGGACGTCGAGGTGCCGGTCATCGAGGCCGCCATCGACGAGGAGCTCGCGCGGTTCGCCGAGGAGGGCCCCACGGCCGAGGAGATGGAGCGCGCCCAGGCCCAGTTGGAGCGCGAGTGGCTGGACCGGCTCGGCACCGTCGCGGGCCGCGCCGACGAACTGTGCAGGTACGCCGTCCTGTTCGGCGACCCGCAGCTCGCCCTGACCGCCGTACAGCGCGTCCTGGAGGTGAGCGCCGAGGAAGTGCAGGAGGTCGCCAAGGCCACACTGCGCCCCGACAACCGCGCGGTGCTCGTCTACGAGCCCACCGCCCCGGCCGAGATCGCCGACAGCGCCGAGGACGCCGCCGAGGATCCGGAAGCCGCGGCGACCGTAGAAGCCACCGACGAGAACGAGGAGGCGGCCAAGTGACCGAGCTCGCCGCGATGGAATTCCACCCGCAGCCGCAGGCGGGCGAGCCCAAGGTCTGGGCCTTCCCCGCCCCCGAGCGCGGGACGCTCGACAACGGCCTCACGCTCCTGCGCTGCCACCGTCCCGGCCAGCAGGTCGTCGCCGTCGAGGTGCTCCTGGACGCGCCCCTGGACGCCGAGCCGGCCGGCCTGGACGGTGTCGCCACGATCATGGCGCGCGCGTTCTCCGAGGGCACCGACAAGCACTCCGCCGAGGACTTCGCCGCCGAGCTGGAGCGCTGCGGCGCCACCCTCGACGCGCACGCCGACCACCCGGGTGTCCGCCTGAGCCTCGAAGTGCCCGCCTCCCGCCTGGCCAAGGCACTCGGTCTGCTGGCCGACGCGCTCAGGGCGCCCGCGTTCGCGGACAGCGAGGTGGAGCGGCTCGTCCGCAACCGCCTCGACGAGATCCCGCACGAGCTGGCCAACCCGTCCCGCCGCGCGGCCAAGGAGCTGTCCAGGGAGCTGTTCCCGGCGGACTCGCGTATGTCGCGCCCCCGCCAGGGCACCGAGGAGACCGTCGAGAACATCGACTCCGCGGCCGTGCGGGCCTTCTACGAGAAGCACGTGCGGCCCGCCACCGCGACCGCCGTGGTCGTCGGTGACCTCACCGGCATCGACCTGGACGCGCTGCTCGCCGACACCCTCGGCTCCTGGACCGGCTCCACCGGCCGGCCGCGCCCCGTGCCGCCGGTGACCGCCGACGACACCGGCCGGGTCGTCATCGTGGACCGCCCTGGCGCCGTCCAGACGCAGCTGCTGATCGGCCGTATCGGTGCGGACCGGCACGCACGCGTGTGGCCCGCGCAGGTGCTCGGCACGTACTGCCTCGGCGGCACCCTCACCTCCCGCCTGGACCGCGTCCTGCGCGAGGAGAAGGGCTACACCTACGGCGTACGGTCGTTCGGCCAGGTCCTCAGGTCCGCCCCGGACGGCTCGGGCGCCGCGATGCTCGCCATCAGCGGCTCGGTCGACACCCCGAACACCGGTCCCGCCCTGGACGACCTGTGGAAGGTGCTGCGCACGCTCGCCGAGGGCGGTCTCACCGACGCCGAGCGCGATGTCGCCGTACAGAACCTCGTCGGTGTGGCACCGCTCAAGTACGAGACGGCCGCGGCCGTCGCGAGCACGCTGGCCGACCAGGTCGAGCAGCACCTGCCCGACGACTACCAGGCGACCCTGTACCAGCAGCTCGCCGCGACCGGCACCGTCGAGGCCACCGCCGCCGTCGTGAACGCCTTCCCGGTGGACCGGCTGGTGACGATCCTGGTCGGCGACGCGGCCGCCATCAAGGAGCCCGTCGAAGCCCTCGGCATCGGCGAAGTCAAGGTCGTGACGGCCGAGTAGAGGAACCCGGCTCAGGGGGCCCTGGTGGCGCAAACGTCACCAGGGCCCCCAGATGTCCGGATTGGGCAGGAGGTTGCCTGTCTGCCCTGTGGGATGCGCTACAAACACCCTCATCGGTTTGGGGATTGAAAGCAGGCCCGCTTAGCGTCCTCTGGGCTGTCCGTCAGGCACCGCGCCGCGTCCGCGGCACCGGACAGTCATCGCCGAGTCCCCGCATGGCGTGAGCCAGGGGAGCCGGGGACCCACGTCCCTGGGGTGAATCGGACGCCCGCGCACCGCGAGGGGGTCCGTAGGAGACCTTCCTGCTCCGAACCCGTCAGCTAACCCGGTAGGCGAGAAGGAAGGAAAGGATCAGCCACCACATGGCGTTCACCTGCGCCGCCGGGAAGCACCGTCGTCCCAGCCGTATGAAGCGCACGACCGCCCGCGCCGCGGGCGTCGCGGCTCTTGCCACCACCGGCGTCCTCGGCGCCGTCGCGGCCCCGGCGCTCGCCGCCGACAACTCCGTCGAGCAGACCGGTCTCATGCCCGTCGTCACCGTCGGGGACTCCCTCGCGGACCAGCTCGGCGCCCAGGCCGAGGCCCAGGCGCAGGCAGCCGCGCAGAAGAAGGCGGCGGCGGAGGCCAAGCGCAAGGCCGAGGCGCGCGCCAAGGAGATACGCGAGGCCAAGGAGCGCGCCGCCCGTGAGGCCGAGCGCAAGCGCCTCAACGCCTTCGTCGCCCCGATCTCCGGTTCCTACATCTCCACCGGCTACAAGACCGGCGGCTCCCTGTGGTCCTCCGGCAGCCACACCGGTGTCGACTTCCACGCCGCCAGCGGCACCTCCGTGCACGCGGTCGGCCGCGGCACCGTCGTGGAGACGGGCTGGGGCGGGTCGTACGGGAACCAGATCGTGATCAGGATGGCCGACGGCACGTACACCCAGTACGGCCACCTGTCGTCCATCGGCGTCTCGGTCGGCCAGTCGGTCACCCCCGGCCAGCAGATCGGCCTCTCCGGCGCGACCGGCAACACCACCGGACCGCACCTGCACTTCGAGGCGCGCACCAGCCCGGAGTACGGCTCGGACATCGACCCCGTCTCCTACCTGCGCTCGCACGGCGTGAACGTCTGACGACCCGTCGCGCACACTCCGCGAGACCCCGGCTCCCCGAGCCTCGTTTCCAGCGGCCCGTTGTCCAAAAAATATCCCTGGATTCCGGTCCGCCGTCGGAAATTCCCGCTCATTGCAATAGAGTCACTGAACACACGTCAATCGGCGACGTTTCACGGGGATTAAGACGGAGGTCGGACATGCGTATTCCGGCGCACTCGGTATGCACTGCGATCCGGGACGACATCGTCGCCGGTGTCCACGAGCGCGGGAGCCGGCTCACCGAGGAACTGCTCGCCCGTCGCTACGGAGTCTCCCGCGTCCCCGTCCGCGAGGCCCTGCGCACCCTGGAGGCCGAGGGCTTCGTGGTGACGCGGCGGCACGCGGGCGCGTGTGTGGCCGAACCGACCGAGCAGGAGGGCGCCGACCTCCTGGAGATGCGCATGCTCCTCGAACCGCTCGGCGCCACCCGGGCCGCCCAGCGGCGCACCGAGGCCCATCTGAAGGTGCTGCGCGGCCTGGTCAGGCTGGGCCAGGAGCGGGCCAGGCGGGGCAACAGCGACGACCTGCGCTCCCTGGGGGGCTGGTTCCACGAGACGCTCGCCCAGGCCTCCGGCAGCCCCGCGCTGACCTCGCTGCTGACCCAGCTGCGGCACAAGATCGCCTGGATGTACGTCGTGGACGCACCCGCCAACCCCGTGGAGTCCTGGGCGGAGCACGGCGCGATCGTGGACGCGGTGGCCCGCGGGGACGCCGAGCGGGCGCGGGCGGTCACGGCGCTGCACACCGAGCGCTCGGGCGCGGCGCACCGGCTGCGGTTCACCTCGGGGCAGGACCGCACGGACCGTGTGAGGACCTCGCAACATCCTGTAAACGTGACGGGTGTGCGGCATTAACACGGGCGCCGTATACAAAGAAGAGTAATTCGCGGGGGAGTATTTCTGCTGCCCGCAAAAAGGAAAAGCGAAGGGCCCGCCCGATAATTCGGACGAGCCCCTCGGTGCTTTTCGGACCACCGAACTCAGACGGTCTCGGGAAGCTCCTCGAGTCCCTCGGCGACGAGCTTCGCGAGCCGGTCGAGGGCCGCGTCCGCACCCTCGGCGTCGGAGGCGAGGACGATCTCCTCGCCACCCTGGGCGCCCAGGCCGAGAACGGCCAGCATGGAGGCCGCGTTGACGGGGTTGCCGTCGGCCTTGGCGATCGTCACCGGGATACCTGCGGCCGTGGCGGCCCGGACGAAGATGGAAGCGGGGCGGGCGTGGAGGCCCTCGGCCCAGCCGACGTTGACGCGGCGCTCAGCCATGTGATGCTGCCCTTCGGTTCTCAAGGTTGTCTAGACCAGTTTCCCACACGTGAAGCGTCTCCGGAGAGGACCCGAAGTCCCTCCCGGGGCGAGTCGTCGGACCGCGGCCTCGGCCCGACGTCCGTCCTCGCGCGTTCTCCACAGACTGCCTCGCGCCGTTGTCGTACGCGAGCCGTACTCTGGGGCCCATGCAGAGCGCGTCGGACCGGCACGAGTACCCCGCCCACTGGGAAGCCGACGTGGTGCTGCGCGACGGCGGCACCGCGCGCATCCGGCCCATCACCGTCGACGACGCCGATCGCCTGGTCAGCTTCTACGAGCAGGTCTCGGACGAGTCGAAGTACTACCGCTTCTTCGCGCCCTACCCGCGCCTGTCCGCCAAGGACGTCCACCGCTTCACGCACCACGACTTTGTGGACCGGGTGGGTCTCGCCGCCACCATCGGAGGCGAGTTCATCGCCACCGTACGCTACGACCGCATCGGCGCCGACGGCATGCCCGCCTCGGCTCCCGCCGACGAGGCCGAGGTCGCCTTCCTCGTGCAGGACGCCCACCAGGGGCGCGGTGTGGCCTCCGCCCTCCTCGAACACATCGGGGCCGTCGCCCGCGAGCGCGGCATCCGGCGCTTCGCCGCCGAGGTGCTGCCCGCCAACGTCAAGATGATCAAGGTGTTCACCGACGCCGGGTACACCCAGAAGCGCAGCTTCGAGGACGGCGTCGTACGCCTGGAGTTCGACCTGGAGCCCACCGACCGCTCGCTCGCCGTGCAGTACGCGCGCGAACAGCGCGCCGAGTCGCGCTCGGTGCAGCGGCTGCTCACCCCCGGTTCCGTCGCCGTCGTGGGCGTCGGACGCGCCGAGGGCGGCGTGGGCCGCAGTGTGCTCGGCAACATCAGGGACTACGGCTTCACCGGCCGTCTGTACGCCGTGAACAAGGCGTTCCCCGAGGACCAGAAGGACCTCGACGGCATCTCCGCACACCGCTCGGTGGGGGACATCGACGGCCCCGTGGACGTCGCGGTCGTCGCCGTACCGGCCGAGCACGTCCCCGAGGTCGTCGCCGAGTGCGGGGCACATGGCGTCCAGGGGCTCGTCGTGCTCTCCGCCGGGTACGCCGAGAGCGGCCCCGAAGGGCGCGAGCGCCAGCGTGAACTCGTGCGGCACGCACGCGCGTACGGCATGCGGATCATCGGCCCGAACGCCTTCGGGATCATCAACACCCACCCGGACGTCCGCCTCAACGCCTCACTGGCCCCCGAGACCCCCCGCCCCGGCCGGATCGGCCTGTTCGCCCAGTCCGGCGCCATCGGCATCGCCCTGCTCTCCCGGCTGCACCGGCGCGGCGGCGGCGTCACCGGCGTCACCGGCGTCTCCACCTTCGTCTCCTCCGGCAACCGCGCCGACGTCTCCGGCAACGACGTCCTTCAGTACTGGTACGACGACCCGGACACCGACGTCGTCCTCATGTACCTGGAGTCCATCGGCAACCCCCGCAAGTTCACCCGCCTCGCCAGGCGTACGGCGGCGGCCAAGCCCCTGGTCGTCGTGCAGGGCTCCGGCACCGCCCCGCAGGGCCACGCCGTCCGCGCCACGCGCCTGCCGCGCGCCACGGTGTCCGCGCTGCTCCGGCAGGCCGGCGTGATCCAGGTCGACACCATCACCGAACTCGTGGACACCGGCCTCCTGCTGGCCCGCCAGCCGCTGCCCACCGGACCCAGGGTGGCGATCCTCGGCAACTCCGAGTCGCTCGGCCTGCTCACCTACGACGCGTGCGTGGCCGAGGGACTGAGGCCGTCGACCCCGCTGGACCTGACCACCGCGGCCGTGCCGGAGGACTTCCACGCGGCCCTCGCGCGCGCGTTGGCCGACGACTCCTGCGACGCGGTGATCGTGACGGCCATCCCGGCGGTCGGCGAGGGGACCGCAGGCGAGGGGACCGCCGGCGACGCCGCCCTCGCCGAGGCGCTCAGGTCCGCGGCGGAGCAGGTCCCCGGCAAGCCGGTCCTCGTGGTCCATGTCGAGCTCGGCGGCCTCGCGGAGGCCCTGTCGGCGGCGACCAGCACCGCGCCCCAGGCCGCCGCGGGCCCGCCCAGGATCCGTGCCGACCACCCGTTCCGCGCCCTGGACCGGCTGCGCGCCACCCAGGCCCCCGCGCAGCCGCCCGCGCCCGGGAACAGCGACCGCCTCATCCCCGCCTACCCCGCCGCCGAGCGCGCGGTGCGGGCCCTCGCCGACGCCGTGCAGTACGCGCAGTGGCGCCGGGAGGCCGCCGAGCCCGGCAAGGTGCCCGAGTCCATCGACGCGGACATCGACGAGAAGGGCGCCGCGACCCTGATCGACGGCCTGCTCACGCGCGGGCAGGGACTCACCCTCGGCACCGAGGAGACCTGCGAGCTGCTCGCCAAGTACGGCATCCAGGTCCACCGCGCCCTGCCCGCCACCACCGCCGACGCCGCCGTCCAGGCTGCCGCCGCCCTCGGCTACCCGGTCGCACTCAAGGCCACCGCCCCGCACCTGCGCCACCGCGCCGACCTCGGCGGCGTACGCCTCGATCTCGCGGACGAGGAGCAGTTGCGGCGCGCGTACACCGAGCTGACCGAGCTGTTCGGCACGCCCGACGAACTGCGGCCCGTGGTGCAGGGGATGGCCCCGCGCGGGGTCGACACCGTGATCCGGGCCGTCATCGACCCCGCCGCCGGCGCCGTGCTGTCATTCGGGCTGGCCGGGGCGGCCTCACAGCTGCTCGACGACACCGCGCACCGGCTGATTCCGGTCACCGACCGGGAGGCGGCGACCCTGGTCCGCTCGATCCGGACCGCGCCGCTCCTCTTCGGCTGGCGCGGTTCCACCCCGGTCGACACACCCGCGCTGGAGGAGCTCCTGCTGCGGGTGTCCCGGCTGGTCGACGACCATCCCGAGGTCGTCGCGGTCACCCTGGAGCCGGTCGTCGTCGCCCCGCGCGGCCTGAGCGTCCTCGGCGCCTCCGTACGGCTCGCGCCGCCGCCCGCTCGCGACGACCTCGGCCCGCGGACCCTTCCCGCGTACTGAGCGGCGGCGACCGGTGCCTCGCAGTCAGTGCGCCCCCGTAGGATGGACGGCATGGCCAAGACCAGTACGACGACCCAGGGGCTGCGTGCGGCGATCGAGCGCAGCGGCTACTACCCGGCCCTCGTGGCCGAGGCGGTGGAGGCCGCCGTGGGCGGCGAGCCCATCCGGTCGTACCTGGTCCACCAGGAGACGACGTTCGACCAGAACGAGGTGCGGCGGCACGTGACCGTGCTCGTCCTCACCGGCAACCGCTTCATCGTGAGCCACACCGACGAACAGGCCGCGGACACCACGTCCCCGACGCCGTACGCCACCACCTCCACGGAGTCCGTGAAGCTTGGCCGGATCTCGTCGGTCGTGGTCAGCCGGGTCGTCGCGAACCCGGAGCAGTACCAGCCGGGCACCCTGCCCCGCGAGGTCGTGCTGACCATCGGCTGGGGCGCCGTCTCCCGCATCGACCTGGAGCCCGCCGCCTGCGGCGACCCCAACTGCGAGGCGGACCACGGCTACACCGGCAGCTCCACGGCGGACGACCTCAGCCTGCGCGTCAGCGAGGCCGGGGACGGCCCGGACACCGTGCGCCAGGCACTCGCCTTCGCGCAGGCCATCTCCGAGGCGACCGCGGACGTCACCCCCTGATGGTGCAGCCTGCCTCCGCCTGGGACCACCCGGAACCCCTCGCCCTCGACACCGCGCCCGTCCCCGAGTACGGCAGCGGCTCCCTCGCCGACCTGCTGCCCACCCTGGCCGCCGGCATGGCCGTACCGGGCACCACCGCCGCGATCCACGAGCTCACCCCCGCCGACCGGAACTGCGTGTTCCTGATCGACGGCCTCGGCTGGGAGCAGCTGAAGGCGCACCCGGACGAGGCGCCCTTCATGACCTCCCTGCTGGCCAGCTCGCGCGGCGGCACCGGCCGCCCCCTGACCACCGGCTACCCGGCGACCACCGCGACCTCCCTCGCCTCCGTCGGCACGGGACGCCCGCCCGGCGCCCACGGCCTGCCGGGCTACACCGTGCGCAATCCGGCCACCGGCGAGCTGATGAACCAGCTGCGCTGGCAGCCGTGGACCAAACCGCACGTCTGGCAGCCGTACCCCACCGTCTTCCAACTCGCCGACCGGGCCGGGGTGCACGCCGCCCAGGTCTCCTCGCCCACCTTCCAGAACACCCCGCTGACCAAGGTCGCGCTCAGCGGCGGGACGTTCCACGGGCGGCTGACCGGCGAGGAGCGCATGGACCTCGCGGCCGAGCAACTCGCGGCAGCGGACCGCTCGTTGGTCTACACGTACTACGCCGAGGTCGACGGCGCGGGGCACCGCTTCGGCGTGGACTCCGACACCTGGCGCGGCCAGTTGATGTACGTCGACCGACTGGTCCAGCGCCTCGCCGAGCAACTGCCGCCGCACAGCGCGCTGTACGTCACCGCCGACCACGGCATGGTCGACATCCCCTTCGACGAGCAGCACCGCATCGACTTCGACGAGGACTGGGAACTGCGCGCCGGGGTCGCCCTGCTCGGCGGCGAGGGCCGGGCCCGCCATGTCTACGCGGTACCCGGTGCCGCAGGCGATGTCCTGACCTGCTGGCGCGAGGTCCTCGGCGAGCAGTTCTGGGTCGCCTCCCGGGACGAGGCCATCGCGGCGGGCTGGTTCGGGCCGCCGGACCAGTTCGACGAGCGGGTGTACGACCGGATCGGCGACGTGGTCGCCGCCGCCCGCGACGACGTGCTGCTCATCGCCTCCGAGCGGGAGCCGAAGGAGTCGGCGATGGTAGGCAACCACGGTTCGATGACCCCCGCCGAGCAGCTCGTCCCGCTGCTCGAAGTACGCTCCTGAAGCCGATCCGGCCCTTCCGCCGCAGAAACCGAAAGGTGCTCGACCACCCATGCCCGAGCTGGTGTTCTTCTCCGGAACCATGGACTGCGGGAAGTCCACGCTGGCTCTCCAGATCGAGCACAACCGTTCGGCGCGTGGCCTGACGGGCATCATCTTCACCCGGGACGACCGGGCCGGCGAGGGCAAGCTGTCCTCGCGGCTCGGTCTGGTCACGGACGCGGTCGAGGTCGAGGACGGCCAGGACCTGTACGCCTACCTCGTCGACCACCTCTCCCAGGGCGGCCGCGCTGACTACGTGATCGCGGACGAGGCGCAGTTCCTCGCGCCGGAGCAGATCGACCAACTCGCCCGCGTGGTCGACGACCTGGACCTCGACGTCTACGCCTTCGGTATCACCACCGACTTCCGCTCCAAGCTGTTCCCGGGCTCCCAGCGCCTGGTGGAACTGGCCGACCGGGTCGAGGTCCTCCAGGTCGAGGCCCTGTGCTGGTGCGGCGCCCGGGCCACCCACAACGCCCGTACGGTGGGCGGTGAGATGGTCGTCGAGGGCGCCCAGGTGGTCGTCGGTGACGTCAACCAGGCCGACGACATCGGCTACGAGGTCCTGTGCCGCCGGCACCACCGCCGCCGTATGACCGCGGGCACGGCACGTGCGGCTGCGCTGTCCCCGGACGTCCTGCCGGTCCCGTCGGCCGGGGCGCGCTTCTGACCCGAGTCCTTCAGGGTCTCAGTGCGGGTTCTCGATCAACGAGAAACGCGCCCCCTCCGGATCCGCCACCGTCGCCACACGGCCGTGCGGGCTGTCGTGCGGCGGTGCCAGCACATGGCCGCCGAGGTCGGTGAGGAGGCGGGCGGAAGCGGTCACGTCGGCCACCTCGAAGTACGTCATCCAGTGCGGCCCCCGGTCGCGGGGGAGCGCGTGGCCGACACCGTGGAGACCGGCCACGGGACGGCCGCCGGCGTGGAGGGTGACGTAGTCGAGGTCGGCGGAGGCCACCGGCTCCCCCTCGCAACCGAACACCGTCTCGTAGAACTTGGTGACGCTCACCGTCTCGACGGTGAGCAGCTCGTGCCAGGCGGGAGTGCCGGGTACGCCCGCGACGGAGGTGCCCAGGTGGGACGCGGCCTGCCACACGCCGAAGACGGCACCGGACGGGTCCGAGCCGATCATCAGCCGCCCGGCGTCCCCGGCGTCCAGCGGACCCACTCCCACCGTGCCGCCGCACAGCCGTACCGACTCGGCGGTCAGGTCGATGTCGTCCGAGGCGAGGTAGGGCGTCCAGGCGACCGGAAGATGGCGGTCGGGCGGCAGCTGTCCGATCCCTGCTACGTCCTGGCCGTCCAGCAGGGCCCGGACATAGGGCCCGAGCTGCTGCGGGCCCGGCACGAACTCCCAGCCGAACAGCGATGCGTAGAACTCCTGGGTCGCGGCCGGCCCGTGCACCATCAGACTCACCCAGCAGGGTGTACCGGGCGTGTGCCGAGCGGGCGGGGCGGCCGACCCCCTTGCCTCGGTCATCGTCACTCTCTCCCCGGCCCCTCGCGGTGGCCGTCTCGTGTCCGCTGTCCGGACCTCCGTGCCGATGCTCGCACCACCCACGGCGCAGAGCGCTCCGGGCGCGCCGCCGCACGGCCTCCCGTGCCGGGAGGGCGCCTGTCGCGCGGCTGCCTGACCCCTGCCACGCGATGGCCGACGGATGTCGATCGGCAGTACAGCATGTGCCCGTTCCCATACGCCTGGTGACCGGGCCTGTCCGGCGGAGCAGAGTAGCCGGACATGGACGACGCGGCCACCCCGTGCGCGAGGATGGTGGCCATGAACGCCATCATCTCCGCATCCGAACTCGCGAGCGACCTGGCCGGCCCGAACCCGCCCGTCCTGCTCGACGTCCGCTGGCAGCTGAGCGTGGCCAAGGCGGTCGGCGAGCCGCCCTTCGACGGCCGGGCCGAGTACGCGGCCGGGCACATCCCGGGCGCGCACTACGTCGACCTGGACCGGGAGTTGGCCGGATCGGCCGGCACCGGCGGGCGGCACCCGCTGCCCGACCTCGCGGAGTTCGGCGCCGCGATGCGCCGGGCGGGTGTCTCCTCGGGCACGCCGGTGGTGGTGTACGACGGCGGACAGGGCTGGGCGGCCGCCCGCGCGTGGTGGCTGCTGCGCTGGACAGGTCACCCGGACGTGCGAGTCCTCGACGGCGGATTGACGTCCTGGCAGGGGCCGCTGCAGTCCTCCGTGCCGGGTCCGGCTCTCGCCGAGGGCGACTTCGAGCCGGTGCCCGCGGCGGCCGGTCTGCTCGACGCCGACGCGGCCGCGGCGCTGGCCCGCGCGGGTGTGCTGCTGGACGCGCGCGCGGGGGAGCGGTACCGCGGCGAGGTGGAGCCCATCGACCGTGTCGGCGGCCACATCCCGGGCGCCCGCTCCGCGCCCACCACGGACAACGTCGGCCCGGACGGCCGCTTCCTGCCCCCGGAGGAGCTGAACGCCCGCTTCAAGGCCCTCGGCGCCACCGAGGACACGTCGGTCGGCGTCTACTGCGGCTCCGGCGTCTCCGGCGCCCACGAGGTCCTGGCCCTGGCGGTCGCGGGCATCCCGGCGGCGCTGTACGTCGGTTCCTGGTCGGAATGGTCCTCGGACCCGGAACGCCCGGTCGCCGTGGGGCCGGATCCCCAGTAGCTCCCGGGCCGCACGACGAGAAAGGGCCGCACTCGACGAGCGCGGCCCTGATCCTCGTACGACGGACTACTCCTGCTTCTTCCGCCGTGTGCCGAACACGATCTCGTCCCAGCTCGGGACCGCCGCTCTGCGGCCCGGGCGGACGCCGTCGGCCTCGGCCTGGCGGTCGGTCGCGCCGATGAGGCGGTCGCGGTGGCTGGCCACCGAACGCGGCATGAGGACGTCCGCGTAGGCGGAACCGGCCGAGGCCGCGGGAGCCGGCGGTTCCTCCACCTCGGGCTCCTCCTCGAGCGCGGGCGGTTCCTCGATGCTCGCTGTCTCGGACGGCCGCTCCGGTACGACCATGTCGCCCCGGAAACTCGGCACGGCCTCCAACAGGCTGGTCAGCGAGTCCCGTTCACCGACGGCCTCCTCGGTGGGCTCGGCCGGGGGCAGACTCGGCCGGTCGAGGGCGCGGTCCAGCGGACGGTCGCGCGGCAGCCGTGCGATCCGCGGCACGAACGGGAAGCTGGGCTCCGGCGCGCCGAGGTCCTCGGACTCGCCGATCAGCGAGCGGGCCTCCTCGTCGACGGCCTGGACGAGCCGCCGGGGCGGGTCGTAGGTCCAGCTCGCCGAGTGCGGTTCACCCGCGACGCAGTAGACCAGCAGCACCTCCCAGGTGCCGTCGTCACGGCGCCACGAGTCCCACTGGACGGTGTCCTTCTCGGCGCCGCGCAGCAACAGCCGCTCCTGCACGGCCTCGCCGAGCTGCGGCCCCGCGTTCTCGCCGGGCCGGCGGACCGGGGTCTTGCGGGCTCGTTCGGCCATGAAGGCGCGCTCGGCGAGCACGGGGCCCTCGAAGCGCCGTACACGGTCTACGGGGATACCTGCGAGCTGGGCTACCTCTTCCGCGGTGGCACCCGCGCGTATACGCGCCTGGATGTCGCGGGGACGGAGATGGCTTTCGACCTCGATCTCGATCTGGCCGAGGCGGGGACGGTCGCCGCGCACCGCTGCGCGCAGACGTTCGTCGATCGGAAGCGTGTACTCCGTTGCGTCGGCAGCCTTCAGCACCAGCCGTGTGCCGTCATTGGAGACGGCCACGACACGCAGTTCGGGCATGGGGACCTCCCGGGTGGTGCCTGCCGACGTCACGTGCGTCGCTGCTTCCGCTAGTCGAGTGTGGCCTGCCCGGGTGCAGCCTGCCACAACCTTGCCGAGTTGCCCGGCGTGTCGGGCACTGGCCCCGCAACACCGTTATGGCACGGTTACCTATTCGCAACGCTAAGTGACCAACGCCGTCACCCTGTGCAACTAGCCCCCTCCCGGCCGCCCTTGAAGGCCACGGACGCCCTGGCGGGAGACCGGATCCAGGGCTCGCAACAGTACTCCATTTGGGCCACGTGCGTGGATTGGCGCGCCACTCAACTTCGTTCAAGAAACGCTGCCCGGCCCTTCGTTGAGCGGATTCCGCGATCTTGAACGTGGTGCACTTCACGGAATCACCAGAAACGGAACTATTGGCTTCGGACGTATGTCCGGCAACCGTCCGCTTATGCCCCCAACACCCGGCGCAAGTAGTCGTTCTGGAAGCGCCGGTCAGGGTCGAGACGGTCGCGGAGCGCGGTGAACTCGCCGAAGCGGGGGTAGACGCCGGCGAAGTACTCCGCGTCGCGCGTGTGCACCTTCCCCCAGTGCGGGCGCCCCTCGTGCGCCGTGAATATCTGCTCCGCGGCCGTGAAGTACGCCTGGTACGGCGTCCCCTTGACCATGTGGACGGCGATGTACGCGCTGTCCCGGCCCGAGGCGGTGGACAGCGTGATGTCGTCGGCGGGCGCGGTGCGGACCTCTACGGGGAAGCTGACCCGCAGCCCGGAGCGGTCGACCATCGTCTTCAGTTCCTGCAGCATCTCGACCACGGCCTCGCGCGGGACGGCGTACTCCATCTCCACGAACCGCACCCGGCGGGGCGATGTGAAGACCTTGTACGGGATGTCGGTGTAGGTCCGCGCGGACAGCGCCTTGCTGGAGATCCGCGCGATCGAGGGGATCGTGCCCGGCGCCGCGCGGCCGACCCACTGGGCCACCTGGAAGACGCCGTTGGAGAGGAACTCGTCCTCGAACCAGCCCTGGAGCTGCGGCACCGGCTTCTCCGGGCCCGCGCTGCGGTTGTTGCGCTTGGTGTTGGTGGAACCGGTGTGCGGGAACCAGTAGAACTCGAAGTGTTCGTTCTCGGCCCAGAGTTCGTCGAAGGCGCTGGTGACCTTGTCGAAGCTCATGGGTTCCTCGCGGGCCGTGAGCAGGAAGATCGGCTCGACGGCGAACGTGATCGCGGTGACGACGCCGAGCGCGCCCAGCCCGATCCGGGCGGCCGCGAAGACCTCGGGGTTCTCCTTCTCGGAGCAGGAGAGCACCGAGCCGTCGGCCGTGACCAGTTCAAGGCCCTTGATCTGGGCGGCTATCGAGCCCGACTCGCGGCCCGTGCCGTGGGTGCCGGTGCTGGTGGCCCCGGAGACCGTCTGCTCCATGATGTCGCCCATGTTGGTGAGCGACAGGCCCTCACGCGCGAGCGCCACGTTGAGCCTCTTGAGCGGGGTGCCGGCCTCCACCGTGACGGTCATGGCGTCCCGGTCGATGTCGCGGATGCCGGTCAGCAGTTGAGGGCGGATCAACACACCGTCGGTCGCGGCGATCGACGTGAAGGAGTGCCCGGTGCCGACGGCCTTCACCTTGAGACCGTCCTCGGCGGCCTTCCGCACGGCGGCAGCCAGCTCGTCGACCGAAGCGGGCGTGACCTCCCGCGCGGGACGCGCGGCGACATTGCCGCCCCAGTTACGCCACGTGCCGTTCTTCGCGCTCGCTGCCGTGCTCAACGCTGCCTCCCCGACGCGGAACCGGCCTCTTGAGCCGGCGGTACCCCAGGAAACCGACCGCGACCGCGACGGCCCCGGACACCGCCGGAACCCCGTACCCGGCGCGCGCACCGGCCGCGTCGATCACCCAGCCGGCCACGGAGGAGCCGAGCGCGACCCCGACCGCGAGCCCCGTACTGATCCAGGTCATGCCCTCGGTCAGTTGCGCGCGTGGTACGTGCTGTTCGATCAGCGACATCGTCGTGATCATCGTGGGAGCGATGGACAGGCCCGCGACGAACAGCGCCACGGCCAGAAACGGCAAGTTTCCGACCAGTAGGAGGGGGATCATACTCACGGCCATGGCGCATATGCCCAGCAGCCAGCGAGGTTCGGGCCGCCCCCCGAAGTGCAACAGGCCGAACACGAGACCCGCGACGCACGAGCCCGCCGCGTAGAGCGCGAGCACGAGGCTCGCGGCACCCTTGTGGCCCTGCTCGTCGGCGAAGGCCACGGTGACCACGTCGACTGCCCCGAAGATCGCTCCGGTCGCCACGAAGGTAGCCACCAGGACCTGCAGGCCCGGCGCGCGCAGTGCCGTACGGCCGCCGTCCTGCCCGCGCGGGTGCGGGGCCGGCTCGGTGGCCCGCTGCGCGGTCAGCCAGAACACACCGACCGCCAGGAAGCAGGCGGCGAGCAGCGGCCCCGCCTCCGGGAACCAGGCCGTGGACAGCCCGATGGAGATGATCGGCCCGAAGATGAAGCAGACCTCGTCGATCACCGACTCGAAGGAGTACGCGGTGTGCAGCTGCGGGGTGCCGCGGTACAGGGCCGCCCACCGCGCGCGGATCATCGCACCGAGGCTCGGCACCGCGCCGATGCCGACGGCGCACACGAACAGCACCCAGTCCGGCCAGCGGAAATGCGCGGCGAGCAGCATCCCGGCGGACGCCACCAGCGCGACGAGCGTCGCCGGGCGCAGCACCCGCCGCTGGCCGTGCCGGTCCACCAGCCGGGAGACCTGCGGGCCGATCACCGCGGCGGCCAGCGCGATGGTGGCCGACAGCGAGCCCGCCAGGCCGTACCTTCCGGTGAGCTGGGAGATCATCGTGACCACGCCGATGCCCATCATCGACAGCGGCATCCGACCGACGAAGCCCGCGGCGGAGAAGGTCCTGGAGCCGGGGGCGGCGAACAGGGCGCGGTAAGGGCTGGGCACAGGGTCTCCGGTCGGCCGGTGAGCAGCGGCTCGGGTGGCGGTAAGGCGCGAACGCGCCTCATACAGCTTACGGGTGCGGGGCCCCGACGCACCCGGTGGGACGACCGGGAACCCGGCCGTCCACCCCGCCGTTTCCCGGCTGTCAGTACCGGATGACAGGATCGACCCATGCGAGACGCGCTCGACGCCACCCCCTACGACGCCCTGCTCCTGCTCTCGTTCGGAGGCCCGGAGGGCCCGGACGACGTGGTCCCGTTCCTGGAGAACGTGACGCGCGGGCGTGGCATCCCCAAGGAACGCCTGAAGGAAGTCGGTCAGCACTACTTCCTGTTCGGCGGGGTCAGCCCCATCAACGACCAGAACCGCGCCCTGCTGGACGCCCTGCGCAAGGACTTCGCGGAGCACGGCCTGGGCCTGCCGATCTACTGGGGCAACCGCAACTGGGCGCCCTACCTCACGGACACCCTGCGCGAGATGGTCGCCGACGGCCACCGCCGGGTCCTGGTCCTCGCCACCAGCGCCTACGCCTCCTACTCGGGCTGCCGCCAGTACCGCGAGGACCTCGCCGAGTCACTGGCCACCCTGGAGGCCGAGGGCCTGGAGCTGCCGAGGATCGACAAGCTGCGGCACTACTTCAACCACCCCGGCTTCCTGGAGCCCATGATCGACGGGGTGATCGCGTCCCTCGCCGAGCTCCCCGAGGACGTCCGCGACGGCGCCCACATCGCCTTCTCGACCCACTCGATCCCGAACGCGTCCGCGGACACGTCCGGGCCGGTGGAGGGCCACGGCGAGGGCGGCGCGTACGTCGCGCAGCACCTGGAGGTCTCCCGGCTGATCGCCGATGCCGTCCGGGAGCGCACCGGCGTCGACCACCCCTGGCAGCTCGTGTACCAGTCGCGCTCCGGCGCCCCGCACATCCCGTGGCTGGAGCCCGACATCTGCGACCACCTGGAGGAGCGCCACGCGTCCGGCGTCCCGGCCGTGGTGATCGCGCCCATCGGCTTCGTCTCCGACCACATGGAGGTCCTCTACGACCTCGACACGGAGGCCAAGGCCAAGGCGGAGGAGCTCGGCCTGCCGATGCGCCGCTCGGCGACCGTCGGCGACGACCCCCGCTTCGCCGCCGCCGTCCGCGACCTGGTCCTGGAGCGGGCCGCGGTGGAGCGCGGCCAGGAGGTCACGCCCTGCGCCCTCGGCGCGCTCGGGGCCGGCCACGACGTCTGCCCGGTCGGCTGCTGCCCGGCCCGCGCCCCCAAGCCCGCCGCCGCGGGCGTCGACAGCCCGTACGCGTGAGGAGCCCCGTGACCGACCCCCTGCACGCGGAACTGCTTCGGCTGGCCCAGGAGGCCGCCCGTCGCGCCGGCACCCTGCTGCGCGACGGCCGCCCGGCCGACCTCGCGGTCGCCAAGACCAAGTCCAGCCCCATCGACGTGGTGACCGAGATGGACATCGCGGCGGAGAAGCTGATCACCGATGTGATCTCCGAGCACCGCCCGGACGACGGCTTCCTCGGCGAGGAGGGCGCCGCCACCGAGGGCACCAGCGGCGTCCGCTGGGTCGTCGACCCGCTCGACGGCACGGTCAACTACCTTTACGGGCTGCCGACTTGGTCCGTCTCCATCGCCGCCGAGCAGGACGGCGAAACCGTCGTCGGGGTCGTCGCGGCGCCGATGCGCGGCGAGACGTACCACGCGGTCCGAGGCGGGGGCGCCTGGGCCACGGGAGCGTGGGAGGGCGAGCGCAGGCTGGCCTGCCGCCCGGCGCCGCCCCTGGAGCAGGCCCTGGTGTCGACCGGCTTCAACTACGTCACCGAGGTCCGCACCCATCAGGCCGAGGTGGCCCGGAAGATGATCCCCCTGCTGCGCGACATCCGCCGCGGCGGCTCGGCGGCGGTCGACCTGTGCGACCTGGCCGCGGGCCGCCTGGACGGCTACTACGAGCGAGGTCTGAACGCCTGGGACTACGGGGCGGGCGACCTCATCGCCCGGGAGGCGGGCGCCCTGACCGGCGGCCGCCCCGGAGAGCGGCCGAACCCCGCCCTGACCGTCGCCGGCAGCCCGGGGGTCTTCGAGCCCCTCCAGCAGCTCCTGGAGGACTTCGGGGCCTGGCACGACTGACCGGCCGACTACGGGCGAACACCAGGTGAACAGGCCCGTGCACCGACGCAGCGGGCCCCCGGCGCTGGATTCGCCGGGGGCCCGCTGTCGTGCCGCGAAGCCGATCAGACGCTAGGCGCTGACCTCCACACCATGTTCGGCCGCGAGGCGGCGCAGGTCGTCGAGCTCGCCCTGCTCCACCTCGACGAGGAAGTCGTCGCCCTCGTTACGGGCCCGCGTCAGGTCGGTCTCGGTCGCCCTTATCCGCTGCAGAAGTCCTGCGGTGAATGCGTCCATGCTGCGCCCCCTCGTCCTGGGTCGTGGGTCGGTGGCACGGGGGTGTGCCGTTCGGAAGGGGCGATCACGTCTCTTGCGGGTGCCCAGCGCTGCCCAGGCCGGGCGGCGACGGTGCCGGACACCCACGCCCGCTCTGCGGAAGCGGATCGCGCCGTGCCGCATGGTGGTACGGCACATGCAGAGCGTGATCGCGGGGTGTAAAGCCGTCCTCCCCCCGCTCCCTCCGACGGAAACCTCAACCGCGAGAGAAAATCCCGCATTCCCGCTCTCGCACCCGTCTTTCAGACGCCCCTCACCCGCCTTACAGCCGACTTACGGCCGAAAAGGGCAGGATGGAGGCCAACACTCACCCGGACCCCTGCCCGCGCGTTCCCGAAGCGCGCTACGCGGGTGGACACAGGAAGGACAAGCGACGTGCGCGTACTCGTCGTCGAGGACGAGCAGCTGCTCGCCGATGCGGTGGCCACCGGACTGCGCCGGGAGGCCATGGCCGTCGACGTCGTGTACGACGGCGCGGCCGCCCTGGAGCGCATCGGCGTCAACGACTACGACGTGGTCGTTCTCGACCGGGACCTCCCCCTGGTCCACGGCGACGACGTCTGCCGCAGGATCGTCGAGCTCGGCATGCCCACGCGCGTGCTGATGCTCACGGCCTCCGGCGACGTCAGTGACCGCGTCGAGGGCCTGGAGATCGGCGCCGACGACTATCTGCCCAAGCCCTTCGCGTTCAGCGAGCTGACGGCACGCGTGCGTGCCCTCGGCCGGCGCACCAGCGTGCCGCTGCCGCCGGTCCTGGAGCGCGCCGGGATCAAGCTCGACCCCAACCGCCGCGAGGTGTTCCGCGACGGCAAGGAAGTCCAGCTCGCCCCCAAGGAGTTCGCGGTCCTGGAGGTGCTGATGCGCTCCGAGGGCGCCGTCGTCTCCGCGGAGCAGCTCCTGGAGAAGGCCTGGGACGAGAACACCGACCCCTTCACCAACGTCGTGCGGGTGACCGTCATGACCCTGCGCCGCAAGCTGGGCGAACCCCCGGTGATCGTCACGGTCCCCGGCTCGGGCTACCGGATCTGATCCCGTGGCCTCGACTCCCGCGCCTCCCCAGGCGCCCCCGAAGCCCACCTGGGACCCCAGGAGGCCGGCGCCGCCGCTGCCGTGGCTGCGCCCGACCATCCGCATACGGCTCACCCTGCTGTACGGCGGCATGTTCCTGATCGCGGGCATCCTGCTGCTGTCGATCATCTACCTGGTGGCGGCGCAGGCGCTGAACGTCGGCAGCCAACTGCCCTTCAAGATCACCGAGGGCAGAGTCGCGAGCGACATCTGCAACCTGCCCACGGGCGTCTCGCCCGACGTCATGAACAAGGCGATGGACAACTGCGTCAACGACCAGCGTCAGCACGCCCTGGACGACCTGCTCAGCCGCTCCCTGCTGGCGCTCCTCGGTCTCGCGATCATCGCCTTCGCCTTCGGCTACGCGATGGCGGGGCGGGTTCTGTCGCCGCTCGGCCGGATCCTGCGCACGGCGCGCGCGGTGGCCGGCTCGGACCTCTCCCGCCGTATCGAGCTGGACGGCCCGGACGACGAGCTCAAGGAACTGGCCGACACCTTCGACGACATGCTGGAGCGTCTGGAGCGGGCCTTCACGGCCCAGCAGCGCTTCGTCGGCAACGCCTCGCACGAACTGCGGACACCGCTGGCGATCAACCGCACGCTCCTGGAGGTGCACCTGTCCGATCCGGGCGCCCCGGTGGAGCTCCAGCAGCTCGGCAAGACGCTGCTGGCCACCAACGAGCGCAGCGAGCAGCTCGTGGAGGGTCTGCTGCTGCTCGCGCGCAGCGACAACCAGATCGTCGAGCGCAAGCCCGTGGACCTCGCCGAGGTCGCCGAGCAGGCGGTCGACCAGGTGCACGGCGAGGCGGCGGCCAAGGGCGTGGCGATCCGCGGCGAGCAGAAGTCGGCGGTCGTCCAGGGCAACGGCGTCCTGCTGGAGCGCATCGCCCTGAACCTGGTGCAGAATGCCGTGCGCTACAACGTGGCCGAGGGCGGCTGGGTCGAGGTCACCACGGAGGTCCAGCACGGGCACGCGGTGCTCACGGTCTCCAACACGGGCCCGGTCGTGCCGGCGTACGAGGTCGACAATCTCTTCGAGCCCTTCAAGCGGCTGCGCGGCGCCGACCGCACCGGCAGCGACAAGGGCGTCGGTCTCGGACTGTCCATCGTGCGGTCCGTGGCACGGGCGCACGGCGGGCACATCACCGCTCAGCCACGCGAAGGGGGTGGACTGGTGATGCGAGTCACCCTTCCGGTCTGAGACCATGGCCCCCGCACCGGGATCGATATACAGGGATGTTCGCTTTGCGCGGAATTTCCTGGGCAGCGTAAGGACTGCCGCATGTGTGATCGATCACAAGGGAGATTTTCCCGCCATCCACTCTCCGTGATCATGCACCCTGTCGGAAAGCCGGGAAACTCCGGGTTTTCAGGGGTCCTGATCACGGGAAGTACACGGTGAGACGCCTTTGAAGTGCGGGATTCGGACCGTGTACGGTCCCGATCGCCATCCAACCCGATCACTCAAGAGGAGTCCGGTTGGGTGTCGATTGAGTAACAGACCTTGATGTGAGGCAAAATCTCCGCCTCGGGTCGGGCACAAGTCCGGCCTCTCACGCGTTACGTGCGCTGGAGACACCGCAGACACCCAGAGGGGGAGAGCGACATGGCAACGGATTACGACACCCCACGCAAGACCGACGACGACGTCGACTCGGACAGCCTTGAAGAGCTCAAGGCGCGTAGGAACGACAAGTCGACCTCCGCAGTGGACGTCGACGAGTTCGAGGCCGCCGAAGGCCTGGAACTGCCCGGAGCGGACCTCTCGAACGAGGAGCTGGCCGTCCGGGTGCTGCCCAAGCAGCAGGACGAGTTCACCTGCATGAGCTGCTTCCTGGTGCACCACCGCAGCCAGCTGGCCCGGGAGAAGAACGGCCAGCCGATCTGCCGCGACTGCGACTGAGGGCGGGTCGGGCATGACTGGCTCGACCCCTCCTTGGAAGCGCCGCTCTCTCCGGCAGGGAGCGGGGCAGGGACCGTCCGACGGCCCCCACCGCGCGCGTGACGACGAGCGGGGCTCTTTCGACCCGGGAGCCTCGCTCGAACCGGTGGCCGACCGGACCGACCATCCGGCGCCGACCGATTCGACCAGGACGCCCGCGCCCGTCGCGAAACGACGGGTGGCGGCGATCCGGGACAAGGCCCGGGAAGGGGCCCGCAAGGGCGGTAGCCGGGCCAGGGCGGGCCTGGCGTACCTCACCGACCGGATCATCGAGAACGCCCCGCGTGTCCCCGTACGGGACCTCGCGACCCTCCGTCGCCAGTTCCCCGGTCTCGGACCCGAGGAGCTCGCGGACAAGCTCGTCACGGGCGCCGCGAGCGCCACGGCGACGGTCGGAGCGGGGGTCGGTGCGGCGGCGATGCTTCCCGTGCCGCCGGCGATGCCGACCGAACTGGCCGCCGAGATCACCGGCGTCGCCGCGATCGAGCTGAAGCTGATCGCCGAACTCCACGAGGTCTACGGCCTACGGCCGCCCGGCAACCTCAAGGAGCGCAGCACCGCGTATCTGAACTCCTGGTCAGGAGAGCGCGGGATCGACGTGAAGAAGCCGTCGACCGTGAGCGGCTCGCTCAACACCCAGATGAAGCATCAGCTGCGGCAGCAGATCATGAAGCGGATGATCCGCGACCTGCCGAACCTCATGCCGTTCCTGGTCGGCGCGGCCGTCGGGGCGGTCATGAAACCGCCGGGACACCAGAAAGCTCGCCGAGCGGATCCGCAAGGACCTGCGCAAGGCCCAGGTGCCCTGGGGCGAACTTCCCCCGCTGCCGGCCCTGGAGATGCCGGCGAACCCGCTGGAGCTGGAGAAGTAAGACTTCCGTGAGAAGTCCGGGCCTCAACCGTCCCTACGGTCGGGTGAAGTCCTGCACGAACGTTCTAGGCGGCGGCCGTGCGGGCCGTCTTCAGCGCCTCGGCCAGCCGCTCCGGCTCGCGCGTCGACAGGTACAGATACGGCGTCGGGTCGTCCGGATCGGTGACCTCCACCTTCAGCGCCCTCGGAATGTAGGCGCGCAGCAGCAGGAAGGCGCGGGTGTCTGCCTTGTAGGTCCGCCAGGCGCGGGTCTCCTCCGGGTCCAGGATCTCCGCCTCGCCCAGCGCCGACACCGGGATCTTCGCCTCGCCCGCGATCAGCGAGTCGCCCACGATCCGGATGCGCAGCGAGCCGTACGAACTGGCGACGACCGCCGCCGCGGCGGTGCCGCCGACCAGGCCGCCGAGCAGCGGCAGGGTGCCGAAGGGGAGCAGGATCAGCGCGAAGGCGACCCCGACCAGAAAGGAGATCAGCCACCAGGAGCGGGGGGCGGTGAGGCGTTCGTCGTACGGGACGGCGGAGGGCTGCATGAAACCAAGCTTGGCACGGTGTCCTGATAGACCCGACGCGCGGGTAAGGTCTGCGCCTGTGAGTGGTACTTCCCCGGCTCTCCAGCCTCCCGCCGACGCGGCACAACCTGTGCGCCACCCGGACGCCCCCGCGCCCGGTGAGCTGCTCGGTGCGCACTACGGCCAGTGTTTCGGCTGTGGCGGCGAGCAGTCCCACGGGCTGCACCTGGAGGCGCGGGCCGGCGAGGGGGTCTCGGTCACGGCCGAGTTCACCGTGCGCCCCGCCCATCAGGGCGCTCCCGGACTCGCGCACGGCGGAGTGCTCGCGACGGCCCTCGACGAGACCCTGGGCTCGCTCAACTGGCTGCTGCGCACGATCGCCGTGACCGGACGCCTGGAGACCGACTTCGTACGGCCGGTGCCCGTCGGCACGGTGCTGTACCTGGAGGCCGAGGTGACCGCGGTGGCCGGGCGGAAGATCTACTCGAGCGCCACCGGCCGGATCGGCGGCCCCGAAGGGCCCGTCGCGGTCCGCGCGGACGCCCTGTTCATCGAGGTCAAGGTCGACCACTTCATCGACAACGGCCGCCCGGAGGAGATCCGGGCCGCCATGGACGACCCGGACCAGGTCCGGCGTGCCCGTGCCTTCGAGGTGAACCCGTGAGCCGTGACCCCCTGAACGTGCTGATCCGGCGCGTCGACCCCGACGTACCGCTTCCGTCGTACGCGCACCCCGGTGACGCGGGGGCCGATCTGCGGACCACCGAGAGCCGTGAACTGAAGCCGGGGGAGCGGGCCGTGCTGCCCACGGGGGTGTCTGTGGCGCTCCCGGAGGGGTACGCGGCCTTCGTGCACCCGCGATCCGGTCTCGCCGCCCGCTGCGGTGTCGCTCTCGTGAATGCCCCGGGGACGGTTGATGCCGGGTACCGTGGGGAGATCAAGGTGATCGTGGTGAATCTCGACCCGCACGAGTCGGTGCGGTTCGAGCGTTTCGACCGGATCGCCCAACTCGTCGTCCAGCAGGTCGAGAGGGTCCGCTTCCAGGAGGTCGCGGAGCTTCCCGGGTCGGCGCGGGCCGAGGGGGGCTTCGGGTCCACCGGCGGTCACGCCGCCGTGGGCGACGGGGGCGATACAAGCGCTGAGGCCGCCGTGGGCGGCACAACGGGTGGGAATCGATACGCATCGGTCGTATCCGACCGGGAAGGACAGTGACGTGTTCGGACGTCGCAAGAAGAAGGGTGCCGCCGAGGACGCGGCCGGCGAGGCCGAGCAGGTCGTCGACAGCGTCGACACTGAGGCGGACGACGTAGAGCGCGAGCGCGTACGGCTGGAGCCGGAGCCGCGGCCCGACGGGCCCTGGGACGACACCGAGGTCCGCGACCCCGCCGAGGGCCGCGTGGACCTGGGCGGTCTGTTCGTCCCGGGTGTCGACGGCATGGAGCTGCGGGTCGAGGTCGCGGGCGACGCGATCGTCGCGGCCACCGTCGTGCTGCGCGACAGCGCCATCCAGCTCCAGGCCTTCGCCGCTCCCAAGCGTGAGGGCATCTGGGGCGAGGTGCGCGAGGAGATCGGCTCCGGCATCACCCAGCAGGGCGGCATCGTCGACGAGGTCGAGGGTCCGCTGGGCTGGGAGCTGCGCGCCCAGGTGCCGGTGCAGCTGCCGGACGGGACGGGCGGCTTCCAGGTCGTGCGGTTCGTGGGTGTGGACGGCCCGCGCTGGTTCCTGCGCGGTGTGATCTCGGGTCAGGGCGCGGTGCAGCCGCAGGCGGCCGGGCTCCTGGAGCAGATCTTCCGGGACACCGTCGTGGTCCGCGGCGAGGGCCCGATGGCGCCCCGCGACCCGATCGTCCTCAAGCTGCCGAACGACGCCCAGATGGTCCCCGAGGGCGTCCAGCAGCAGGAAGAGGGCTCCCGCTTCTCCGGCGGCATGGGCCAGCTCCAGCGCGGACCGGAGATCACCGAAGTCCGGTAGGCGTGCAACGCCGAGGCCCGAGGGCCGTACCCCGTGAGGGGTGCGGCCCTTTTTCGTGCGTTCTCGTGCGCGGGACCTTGACGCCGGATTGGTCTGTACCTACCTTCTCGGCTCAGCGCGCCTGTTCATAAAGGCGCTTCGCGTTCATGTACGAGAACGGAAGGCCCCCACGTATGCGCAGAACCGCTCTTGTGGCCGCTGTCGTGGCCCTCGCCGCCGGTGCTCTCGCCGTGCCCGCCGACGCCGCGCCCGCCGCCTTCGTCCATCCCGGAGTCACCGTCTCCCAGGGGCAGTTGGACTTCACCCGCAGCAAGGTCAACGCGGGTGCTCAGCCCTGGAAGGGCGCCTTCGACCAGATGCTGGCGAGCAAGTACGCCGCCCTGAACCGCACGCCCAAGCCGCGGGCGGTCGTCGAGTGCGGGTCGTACTCGAACCCCAACTACGGCTGCACCGACGAGCGTGAGGACGCGATCGCCGCCTACACCGACGCCCTCGCCTGGTACGTCACCCGGGACGAGCGGTACGCCAGGAAGGCCATCCAGCTCATGGACGCCTGGTCGGCGGTGATCACGGACCACACCAACAGCAACGCGCCCCTCCAGACCGGCTGGGCCGGCTCCTCCTGGCCCCGGGCCGCCGAGATCATCAAGTACACGTACGGCGGCAGCTGGACGAACTCCGGACGCTTCGCGGCCATGCTCCGCAACGTCTACCTGCCGGAGATCATCAACGGCTCGAATTCCAACGGCAACTGGGAGCTGTCGATGACGGAGGCGGCCGTCGGCATATCCGTCTTCCTGGAGGACAAGGCGTCGTACGACAAGGCCATGGCGAAGTTCCGCACCCGTACCGCGGCCTATGTCTATCTCGACTCCGACGGTGAGCTGCCGAAGACCGTGCCGAGCCAGAACCTCAACACCCGGGACAAGATCGTCGGTTACTGGCAGGGGCAGTCCACCTTCGTCACCGGGCTCACCCAGGAGACCTGCCGGGACTTCACGCACACCGGGTACGGCATCTCCGCGATCTCGCACGTCGCCGAGACGAGCCGGATCCAGGGCCAGGACCTGTACGGCACGGACGTGGGTGAGCGGCTGCGGCAGGCGCTGGGGTTCCAGGCCAAGTACGAGCTGGGGACGGCCGCGCCGAGCTGGCTGTGCGGAGGGTCGCTGAAGCTGGGGCTCGGGCCGGTCACCGAGGTCGGGTACAACGCGCTGCACAACAGGCTTGGCATGGGCATGACTAACACGCAGGCCCTGGCGGAGCGGAACCGCCCGGCGGGCAGCAACAACCTCTTCGTGGCCTGGGAGACGCTCACCCACGGGGACAACCCGAGCTGAAACCGTTGTAGGCCGGGCGCCGCGCGGTTGATACTGGCGCCCGGTTTCGCGGTTCGCGGTTTCACGGGGGAGGACGCATGACTCAGGTGGTCACCGAGACCATGGTGCGGGTCGAGGACATCCACAGGTCGTTCGGTGAGGGGGCCGCCGCGGTGCACGCGCTGCGCGGGGTCTCCTTCGAGGTGCCGCGCGGTGAACTGGTCGCCCTCAAGGGGCGTTCGGGCTCCGGGAAGACCACGCTGCTCAACATCGTCGGCGGGCTCGACCGGCCCGACCGGGGGCGGGTCGAGCTCGACGGGGTCGACATCGCGGGGCTGGACGAGGACGGGTTGCTGGCCCTGCGCCGGGACCGTATCGGCTTCGTGTTCCAGTCCTTCGGGCTCATCCCGATCCTCACCGCCGCGGAGAACGTCGGGGTGCCGATGCGGCTGCGCCGGATGGACGCACGCGCGCGTGAGGAGCGCGTCGAGCTGCTGCTGGCCCTGGTCGGCCTCGCGGACCACGCGAAGCAGCGGCCCGGCGAGCTCTCCGGCGGCCAGCAGCAGCGTGTCGCCATCGCCCGCGCGCTCGCCAACGAACCCTCCCTTCTCGTCGCCGACGAGCCGACCGGCCAGCTGGACGCGGAGACCGGTCACGCGGTGATGGAGCTGCTGCGGGCGGTCGTCCGCAGTGAGAACGTCACCGCGCTGGTGGCCACCCACGACGCGACCCTGCTGGACCTGGCGGACCGGGTGCTGGAGCTGGGGGACGGGGAGATCGTGGGGCACTGAGGGACGTCCATGGGGCGCGCTTCCGGGCGGGTAGGGGTGGGAGCGTCGCGGCGGCGAGCGGTGTGCGCTCCGGGGCGCGTGTCGACCCCCGTCATGGCGTGAGCGGGGTTTTCCGAGGTCGGCATGGACGCCCAGGGCGCTGAGGTGTGCTCCCGGTGCCGTCAGGCCGGGCGGGGGGTCGGGTGCGTTGGGGGTGTCCGTCATGGGGTCCAGGGGCCACGCCTGTGCCCGAGACCCCCGTCATGACGTGAGGGGGCTCGGCCGCCACGTGCAGGGCCGTACGGCCCGCCCCGGGTTCCGCATGGATATCCAGGGGCGCCGAGCCGCGGTCCCGGCTGCGCCGTCGAGCCCCCTTCCGAACCCGTCGCCACGACACCCAGGCCGCCAAGCCCGGCCCCCCGACACCCCCGTCACGGTGCCTCCACCCCCGCGTCAGAGTTGCGTCAAAGACAGCCCCCCGGCCCGCTCCCGACCGCTCCGCCGGGATCGCCGGACGTAAGGTCGACGCTGCGTAGGCACGGTTGACCGGAAGACAATGGGCTCATGGGACGCGGCAGGCTTCGGATCTATCTCGGTGCGGCACCGGGCGTCGGCAAGACGTACGCGATGCTGTCCGAGGCGCACCGCAGGGTCGAGCGGGGCACCGACTGTGTCGTGGGGTTCGTGGAGCATCACGGGCGGCCGCGTACCGAGGTGATGCTGCGCGGGCTTGAAGAGATACCGCGCCGGGAAATCGAGTACCGGGACTCCGTCTTCACCGAGATGGATGTCGATGCCGTACTGCGCAGGGCCCCCGCCGTAGCCCTCGTGGACGAACTCGCCCACACCAACATCCCGGGCTCGCGCAACGACAGGCGCTGGCAGGACGTCGAGGAACTGCTCGCGGCCGGGATCGACGTGGTCTCGACCGTGAACATCCAGCATCTGGAGTCGCTCGGCGACGTCGTCGAGGCGATCACCGGGGTGCGGCAGCGCGAGACCGTGCCCGACGAGGTCGTACGCCGGGCCGATCAGATCGAGCTGGTCGACATGTCGCCCCAGGCGCTGCGGCGGCGGATGGCGCACGGCAACATCTACCAGCCGGACAAGGTCGACGCGGCCCTGTCGAACTACTTCCGGCCCGGCAACCTCACCGCCCTGCGGGAGCTCGCCCTGCTGTGGGTGGCCGACCGGGTCGACGAGTACCTCAAGCAGTACCGCAGCGACCACCGGGTCTCGAAGATCTGGGGCTCCAGGGAGCGGATCGTCGTCGGGCTGACCGGGGGACCGGAGGGGCGGACGCTGATCAGGCGGGCCGCGCGCCTCGCCGAGAAGGGCGCCGGCGGTGAGGTGCTCGCCGTTTACATAGCCCGCAGCGACGGTCTGACCTCCGCCTCGCCCAAGGAACTCGCCGTCCAGAGGACCCTCGTCGAGGACCTTGGCGGAACCTTTCACCACGTGGTCGGCGACGACATACCGGCCGCGCTGCTCGACTTCGCGCGCGGGGTCAACGCCACCCAGATCGTCCTCGGGTCGTCCCGCCGCAAGACCTGGCAGTACGTCTTCGGACCCGGTGTCGGCGCGACCGTGGCCCGCGAGTCCGGGCCCGACCTGGACGTGCACATCGTCACCCACGACGAGGTCGCCAAGGGGCGCGGACTGCCCGTCGCCCGCAGCGCGCGGCTCGGACGGGCCCGGATCCTGTGGGGCTGGCTGGTCGGCCTGACCGGCCCGGCGCTCCTGACGATCCTCCTCACCACCGTCGACCTCGGCCTCGCCAACGACATGCTGCTGTTCCTGGCGGTAGTGGTCGCGGCGGCCCTGCTCGGCGGACTCTTCCCCGCGCTCGCGTCGGCCGCGGTCGGCTCGCTGCTGCTGAACTACTTCTACACACCGCCGCTGCACCGCTGGACCATCGCCGACCCCAAGAACATCGTCGCCATCGTGATCTTCGTGGGCGTCGGCATCTCGGTGGCCTCTGTCGTCGACCTGGCGGCCAGGAGGACCCATCAGGCAGCCCGGTTGCGCGCCGAGTCGGAGATCCTGTCCTTCCTCGCCGGGAACGTGCTGCGCGGCGAGACCCGCCTGGAGGAGCTCCTGGAACGCGTCCGGGAGACCTTCGGCATGGAGTCGGCGGCCCTGCTCGAACGGGCTGGCGACGTCGAGCCGTGGACCTGCGCGGGCCGGGCGGGCCTCGGACCGGCCGTGGAGCGGCCGGAGGACGCCGACGTCGACATGCCGGTGGGGGATCACATGGCGCTCGCGCTCACCGGCCGGGTGCTGCCCGCCGAGGACCGCCGGGTGCTCGCCGCCTTCGCCGCCCAGGCCGCCGTCGTGCTGGACCGCCGCAGGCTCCAGGAGGAGGCCGACCAGGCCCGCACACTGGCCGAGGGCAACCGCATCCGTACGGCACTCCTCGCGGCCGTGTCGCATGACCTGCGGACCCCGCTCGCCGGGATCAAGGCGGCCGTCTCCTCGCTCAGGTCGGACGACGTGGCGTGGTCCGAGGAGGACCAGGCCGAGCTCCTGGAGGGCATCGAGGAGGGCGCCGACCGGCTGGACCACCTCGTGGGCAACCTGCTCGACATGTCCCGCCTCCAGACCGGCACGGTCACCGCGATCGTCCGGGAGATCGACCTCGACGAGGTGGTGCCGATGGCGCTCGGCGGGGTGCCCGACGGGAGCGTGGAACTGGACGTGCCGGAGACCCTCCCGATGGTCGCCGTGGACCCGGGGCTGCTGGAGCGGTCGGTGGCCAACCTGGTCGAGAACGCCGTCAAGTACAGCCCGCCCGGCACCCCGGTCCGGGTCTCCGCGAGCGCCATCGCCGACCGGGTCGAGGTACGGGTCGTGGACCGCGGCCCCGGCGTCCCCGACGAGGCCAAGGAGCGCATCTTCGCGCCCTTCCAGCGCTACGGCGACGCCCCGCGCGGCGCCGGGGTGGGACTCGGGCTCGCGGTGGCCCGGGGTTTCGCGGAGGCCATGAACGGCACCCTCAACGCCGAGGACACGCCCGGCGGCGGCCTCACCATGGTGCTGACGCTCCGCGCGGCGGACACGCACGCACAGCTCCTCGTAGACCCCTTCGAAGAGGCAGAACCCGAAAGGCAGGCCACATGACCAGAGTGCTGGTCATCGAGGACGAGCCGCAGATCGTGCGCGCCCTCGTGATCAACCTCAAGGCGCGCAAGTACGAGGTCGACACGGCGCACGACGGCGCCGGCGCGCTGCGGCTCGCCGCCGCCCGCCACCCCGACGTGGTCGTCCTCGACCTGGGCCTGCCCGACATGGACGGCGTCGAGGTGATCAGGGGGCTGCGCGGCTGGACCCGGGTGCCGATCCTCGTGCTGTCCGCCCGGCACTCCTCCGACGAGAAGGTCGAGGCGCTGGACGCGGGCGCCGACGACTACGTCACCAAGCCCTTCGGCATGGACGAGCTGTTGGCCCGCCTGCGGGCCGCCGTGCGGCGCGCCGAGCCCACCGGAGGCGGCGAGGACGACGTCCTGGTGGAGACCGACGAGTTCACCGTCGACCTGGCCGCCAAGAAGGTCCGCAAGCACGGCAGAGACGTGCGTCTCACCCCCACCGAGTGGCACCTGCTGGAGGTGCTGGTCCGCAACACCGGCCGGCTCGTCGGCCAGAAGCAGCTCCTCCAGGAGGTCTGGGGGCCGTCGTACGGGACGGAGACGAACTACCTGCGGGTCTACATGGCCCAGCTGCGGCGGAAGCTGGAGGCGGACCCCTCGCATCCGAAGCACTTCGTCACCGAACCGGGCATGGGATACCGGTTCGAACGCTAGTGCTGCGGGTACAACGCTGTCGGCGCACCCCGGTACGCTTTCGGATATGAGTGCTGTTCCTCGTTCCGAGAAGCCGGTGGGCCGGTTCCGGCGCATGCTCGACCGGCTCTCCTCGTCGCAGGAGGATCTGGAGTCCGAGGAGCTGCGGGAGGACACCGCGACCACCGGATGCACCCGGATCGGCGACTGTCACGACCGCCAGATCGTGACCGTTACTGGTACCTTGCGCACGGTCACCCTGCGGCCGCGTGCGGGCGTCCCGGCCCTGGAGGCCGAGCTGTTCGACGGCTCCGCCGCCCTGGACGTGGTGTGGCTCGGCCGGCGCTCCATCGTCGGGATAGAGCCCGGGCGCAAGCTGATCGCCTCCGGGCGGATCTCGATGAGCCGGGGCCGCCGGGTGCTGTTCAATCCGAAATACGAACTCCGACCCCTCGGACGGGAGTAGCCGGTGACGTCTCTCGACAAGCCGACCGAAGACACTCAGGCCGACGACGCACGGGCGGTGACCGAGGCCGCCCTGTTCGAGGCGTTCGGCGGCGTCCGCGGCATGGTCGAGACGGTTCTGCCGGGCCTGCTCTTCGTCACGATCTTCACGATCAACAAGGACCTGCACCTGTCGGCGATCGCCGCCCTCGTGGTGTCGCTGCTGCTGGTCGTGGTCCGTCTGGTGACGCGGGACACCGTCAAGCACGCCTTCAGCGGGGTCTTCGGCGTCGCCTTCGGTGTCGTCTTCGCGATGATGACGGGCAACGCCAAGAACTTCTACCTGCCGGGCATGCTGTACACGCTGGGCCTCGGCCTCGCGTACGTCATCACCACGCTCGCGGGTGTGCCGCTGATGGGGCTCATCCTCGGCCCGGTCTTCAAGGAGAACCTCTCCTGGCGGACCCGCAACCCCGGCCGCAAGAAGGCGTACGCCAAGGCCAGTTACGCCTGGGGCGGCATCCTGCTCGCCAAGTGCGCGATCCTCTTCCCGCTGTACTGGTGGGCCGACACCGCCCAGCTCGGCTGGGTCCTGGTCGCCCTGAAGATCCCGCCGTTCCTGCTGGCCGTCTGGCTGACCTGGGTCTTCCTCGCGAAGGCACCGGCGCCCATCGACGTGTTCGCGGAGATGGAGGCGGAGGAGAAGGCCGAGGAGGAGCGCAAGCGCGAGGAGCGCGAGGAGACCGCGGGAGGGCGTCACCGTCGGGAGGCATAGCACCGGCGTCGGCGCTGCCTTCGCCGGGGGCTGCGCCCCCGGACCCCGCTTCGGCCCGAACGGCCTCGTCCTCAAACGCCGGACGGCCTGAATCGAGAAGGGCGCCCCGAGATCTCGGGGCGCCCTTCCGTCGTCCTGACACCTAGGAGGCGTCCTCCCGGCGGACCGACAGCAGGTCCTCCAGCTGCTCCTCCCTCGCCTGGGCGGCCACGAACAGGAGTTCGTCGCCTGCCTCCAGGGAGTCCTCCCGGGACGGGGTCAGGACGCGGGTGCCGCGGATGATGGTGACCAGGGAGGTGTCCTCGGGCCACTCCACGTCGCCCACCGTCGTGCCGGCCAGGGCCGACTCCTCCGGCAGGGTCAGCTCGACCAGGTTCGCGTCGCCGTGGCTGAAGCGGAGCAGCCGGACCAGGTCGCCGACGCTCACCGCCTCCTCGACCAGGGCGGACATGAGACGCGGGGTGGAGACGGCGACGTCCACGCCCCAGGACTCGTTGAACAGCCACTCGTTCTTCGGGTTGTTCACGCGGGCCACGACCCGCGGAACGCCGTACTCCGTCTTCGCCAGCAGGGAGACGACCAGGTTGACCTTGTCGTCGCCCGTCGCGGCGATCGCGACGTTGCAGCGCTGGAGCGCGGCCTCGTCCAGGGAGGTGATCTCGCAGGCGTCGGCGAGCAGCCACTCCGCCTGCGGGACGCGCTCGACCGAGATGGCGGTCGGCGCCTTGTCGATGAGAAGGACCTCGTGGCCGTTCTCCAGCAGTTCGCCCGCGATCGAGCGGCCGACCGCACCGGCACCGGCAATGGCGACCCTCATCAGTGACCGCCTTCCTCTTCGGGGCCCTCGGCGAAGGACGCCTCGACCTTCTCGATGTCGTCCGTGCGCATCATCACGTGGACCAGGTCGCCCTCCTGCAGCACCGTCTGCGAGGTGGGCAGGACGGCCTCGCCGAGGCGGGTCAGGAACGCCACGCGGACGCCCGTCTCCTCCTGCATCTTGCTGATCTTGTGGCCGACCCAGGCGGTCGAGGCGTGCACCTCGGCGAGCTGCACCCCACCGGTGGGATCGCGCCACAACGGCTCCGCGCCCGAAGGCAGCAGCCGGCGCAGCATCTGGTCCGCCGTCCAGCGGACCGTGGCCACCGTCGGGATGCCCAGGCGCTGGTAGACCTCGGCGCGCCGGGGGTCGTAGATACGGGCCGCGACGTTCTCGATGCCGAACATCTCGCGGGCCACCCGCGCGGCGATGATGTTGGAGTTGTCGCCGCTGGAGACCGCGGCGAAGGCGCCGGCCTCCTCGATGCCCGCCTCGCGCAGGGTGTCCTGGTCGAAGCCGACTCCGGTGACACGGCGACCGCCGAAACCGGAGCCCAGTCGTCGGAAGGCCGTGGGGTCCTGGTCGATCACGGCGACCGTGTGCCCCTGTTGCTCCAGGGTCTGGGCGAGAGCGGAACCCACTCTCCCGCAGCCCATGATGACGATGTGCACGACCGTCCTTCCGGTGTCAATAAGTACTGCTCAGCCACATCAGGGTCTCAGACCGACGCCCAAGCTACACACGCGCGGTAGGACGACGGCACCCCTGTGCACGGTTGCCCCGACTTCGGATCGGTCACCGGCGGCTGATGCTGCGGACGCTCGCGAGAGTCAGGATTCCGAGGCCGACGAGGGTGACCGTGGCACCGACGAGCTCTGCGGTCGCGTGCATGGGACCTCCGGGAGCAGTAACGGGCAGGGTCCTGTCATATAGGCATGCCGCCTCGCTCACCTGCGGAATCCGTAGCCGGAGTGCGGCCGGATTTCACCCGGAGAGCAGATGCGGGGTGCCGGGTGGTTGTGCGCCCGTTCGAACGCTTACGCTTCACTGTTGTGTCCAAACTGACCGACGTGCCCAAACGGATCCTGATCGGGCGCGCACTGCGCAGTGATCGGCTCGGGGAAACGCTCCTGCCGAAGCGCATCGCCCTACCCGTGTTCGCCTCCGACCCGCTGTCCTCCGTGGCGTACGCGCCCGGCGAGGTGTTGCTGGTCCTGTCCATCGCGGGCGTGTCGGCGTACCACTTCAGCCCCTGGATCGCGGTGGCGGTCGTCGTGCTGATGTTCACGGTGGTTGCCTCCTACCGGCAG
Source organism: Streptomyces sp. SLBN-8D4 (assembly GCF_049739545.1). Lineage (NCBI taxonomy): Bacteria > Bacillati > Actinomycetota > Actinomycetes > Kitasatosporales > Streptomycetaceae > Streptomyces > Streptomyces sp. SLBN-8D4. The sequence goes on along the minus strand of NZ_JBMGQC010000001.1, from coordinate 2,634,185 downwards.
AACGTGCACGCGTACCCGAGCGGCGGCGGCGACTACGAGGTGGCCAACACCAACCTCGGCCCCAAGGCCGGTCTCACGGTCGCCAGCGCCCTGCTCGTCGACTACGTCCTCACGGTCGCCGTCTCCATCGCCTCCGGCATCGAGAACCTCGGCTCCGCGATCCCCTTCGTGGTCCAGCACAAGGTGCTCTGCGCGATCGCCGTGATCGTCCTGCTCACGCTGATGAACCTGCGCGGTATGAAGGAGTCCGGCTCGCTGTTCGCGATTCCGACGTACGTCTTCGTCACGGGCGTCTTCATCATGATCGCGTGGGGTGCGTTCCGCGGCCTGGTTCTCAGCGACACCATGCGGGCACCGACGGCGGACTACCACATCAAGGCCGAGCACCAGGGCCTGGCCGGATTCGCCCTTGTCTTTCTCCTGTTGCGCGCCTTCTCCTCCGGCTGCGCCGCGCTCACCGGCGTCGAGGCCATCTCCAACGGCGTACCGGCCTTCCGCAAGCCCAAGTCGAAGAACGCGGCGACCACGCTCGCGATGATGGGACTGCTGGCCGTCACCATGTTCTGCGGGATCATCGCGCTGGCCATGGTCACCAAGGTCCGCATGGCCGAGAACCCGGCCGAGGACCTGTTCCACCACGGCGTCGCGCTCGGCTCCGACTACGTCCAGAACCCGGTGATCTCCCAGGTCGCCGAGGCCGTCTTCGGCAAGGGCAGCTTCCTGTTCGTCGTGCTGGCCGCGGCCACCGCGCTGGTGCTGTTCCTCGCCGCGAACACCGCCTACAACGGCTTCCCGCTGCTGGGCTCGATCCTCGCCCAGGACCGCTACCTGCCGCGCCAGCTGCACACCCGCGGCGACCGCCTGGCCTTCTCCAACGGCATCGTGCTGCTGGCCGGCGCGGCCGCAATGCTGGTGTGGATCTACGGCGCCGACTCGACCCGGCTGATCCAGCTCTACATCGTCGGCGTGTTCGTGTCCTTCACGCTCAGCCAGACCGGCATGGTCCGGCACTGGAACCGCCACCTGGCCGTCGAGAAGGACCAGACCAAGCGCACCCACATGATCCGCTCCCGGGCGATCAACGCCTTCGGTGCCTTCTTCACCGGCCTGGTCCTGGTCGTCGTCCTGGTCACCAAGTTCACCCACGGCGCCTGGGTGGCCCTGCTCGGCATGTGCATCTTCTACGCGACGATGACGGCGATCCGGAAGCACTACGACCGGGTGTCCGCGGAGCTCGCGGCGCCCGAGGGCCCCAGCGACGACAGCCTCCGGCCGTCCCGCGTCCACTCCGTCGTCCTGATCTCCAAGATCCACCGCCCGGCACTGCGGGCACTGGCGTACGCCAAGCTGATGCGCTCGGACTCCCTGGAAGCCCTGAGCGTCAACGTCGACCCGGCCGAGACCAAGGCACTGCGCGACGAGTGGGAGCGGCGCGGTATCGACGTACCGCTGAAGGTGCTGGACTCGCCCTACCGCGAGATCACGCGGCCGATCATCGAGTACGTCAAGGGGCTCCGGAAGGAGTCGCCGCGCGACGCCGTGGCCGTGATCATCCCCGAGTACGTGGTCGGGCACTGGTACGAGCATCTGCTGCACAACCAGAGCGCGCTCCGGCTCAAGGGCCGGCTGCTGTTCACACCGGGGGTCATGGTGACCTCGGTGCCCTACCAGCTCCAGTCCTCGGAGGCGGCGAAGCTGCGGGCCCGCAGGCGGCAGGAGTGGAACGCGCCGGGTTCGGTGCGGCGCGGTCCGGCCGAGCGGGCGAAGGAGTCGTCGGGGCCGAAGTAGACTGGTCGGCTGTTGTCCTGGCGGGCTGTCGTCCCGCCTCTTCCCTTGACGTTGTGGAGTCACCCCGCCATGCAGGCAGAACCGAAGAAATCGCTGGTGGGGATGGAGTTCGAGGTCGAGGTCGGCCCCGTCGCCCACGGCGGACACTGCATCGCCCGCACGGACGACGGCCAGGTGCTGTTCGTCCGGCACACGCTGCCCGGTGAGCGGATCGTGGCCCGGGTCACCGAGGGCGAGGAGGGCGCGCGCTTCCTGCGTGCCGATGCCGTGGAGATCCTCTCGGCCTCCAAGGACCGCATCGAGGCACCCTGCCCCTACGCCGGTCCCGGCCGCTGCGGCGGCTGCGACTGGCAGCACGCGAAGCCGGGCGCGCAGCGGCGCCTCAAGGGCGAGGTCGTCGCCGAGCAGCTGCAGCGGCTCGCCGGTCTCACCCCCGAGGAGGCCGGCTGGGACGGCACGGTGATGCCGGCCGAGGGCGACAAGCTGCCGGCCGGGGAGGTGCCTGCCTGGCGGACGCGCGTGCAGTACGCGGTGGACGCCGACGGCAACGCCGGCCTGCGCCGCCACCGTTCGCACGAGGTCGAGTCGATCGAGCACTGCATGATCGCGGCGCCGGGCGTCAGCGAGCTGGGCATCGAGGAGCGCGACTGGTCCGGGATGGCGTCCGTGGAGGCGATCGCGGCGACCGGCTCCCAGGACCGCATGGTCATCCTGGAGCCCCGCCCGGGCGCCCGGCTGCCGCTGGTCGAGCTCGACAGGCCCGTCTCCGTGATGCGCGTCGAGGAGCACGACGGCGGCATCCACCGCGTCCACGGCCGCGCCTTCGTGCGCGAGCGGGCCGACGGCCGCACCCACCGGGTGGGCAGCGGCGGCTTCTGGCAGGTCCACCCGCAGGCGGCCGACACTCTGGTGAAGGCGGTCATGCAGGGCCTGCTGCCCCGCAAGGGCGAGATGGCGCTCGACCTGTACTGCGGTGTCGGCCTGTTCGCCGGCGCGCTGGCGGACCGTCTCGGTGACCAGGGCGCGGTTCTCGGCATCGAGTCCGGCAAGCGCGCGGTCGAGGACGCCCGGCACAACCTCGCCGCGTTCGACCGGGTCCGCATCGAGCAGGGCAAGGTGGAGGCGGTACTTCCGCGCACCGGCATCACCGAGGTCGACCTGATCGTCCTCGACCCCCCGCGGGCGGGAGCGGGCCGCAAGACGGTGCAGCACCTGTCGTCGCTCGGGGCCCGGCGGATCGCGTACGTCGCCTGCGATCCGGCCGCGCTGGCGCGGGACTTGGGGTACTTCCGGGACGGGGGGTACCGGGTGCGGACGCTTCGGGTGTTCGATCTGTTTCCGATGACCCACCACATGGAGTGCGTGGCGATTCTGGAGCCTGCCGCAAAGGGGCTCTGACCTGCGACTTTCTTGGGTTTACCAGATGTGGTCGGTGGGGCTCGACCTGTTTCCCGAAGTTCACCGCGTGGAGCATGTTGTAGGTTCCCGCCACGTGGCTCACCTGCGGTTTCGCAGCGGGGGCGTGGGTCCAGAACGCTCTGCCTGGACTCTGTAAGAGACGGGTTCGGGAAATGTCTTGACGCTCGTTCGACGCTGTTTCTGACGGAGCGTGAGGTGGTCGCCCTGGATCAGATAGCGCGGGTCAATCGACTTGTCGGACTTAACCCGTCGAGCAGCGCGCCGGGGCTGTTCTTTGTGCTCGAGTCTTACGGCGACAGGTCTCGGGTTGACGTGTGCTGATTGCGCTGGCCTCGTTACCCTGTGTCGTAGGGAGTGCCGAGGTAGGCGGGGGCAGGGATGAGCACGGGGGAAGCGGTGCGTCGAACGACCGCGGTAGAGCGGGGGATTGCGTCCGCCGATGCGCTCTTCTCCCTGGAGGGCATCCCAGAAGGAGCCGTCGTACCAGAGCCAGAAGGCTTGGCGGCGACTGAGGCAGCGGTCGAGCGACTCGGTAGCCGGTTCGCCGGACTGGATGGTCAAGTACGGCACGTGCTGAGACGTACCCGAGATCACGCAGGCAATCTGTCCAGCGACCGTCTCCAGGGACTCTCGGAGATCGTGCAGAACGCCGAGGACCTTGACGCCACGGACGTACGCGTTCTGACAAAGGAACGGGAACTTCTCGTCGCCCACAACGGCAGTCCCGTACGGCTGCCGGACGTTCTGGCACTGGCGATGCCCTGGCTGACCAGCAAGGCGGAGCAGGCCGATTCCACTGGCAGGTTCGGGATCGGCCTGATGACCCTCCAGTCCCTCTCCCCGCATCTGGAGATTCACTGCGGGCATTACCGGTTCCGTATCGGGGACCCCGACCTCTCCGTGGCTGAGCCGTTCCCAGTGCCCGACTGGTTCGCGGGCGACACCTGGACGGTTCTGCGCGTTCCTCTGGAGCCGGGTGTGCTCGGTGCGGACGAGGTGGACGCGTGGCTTGCCGAGTGGGGGGACAGCGCGCTGCTCTTCCTCGGCAGTGTCGGCAGTGTCACGCACCTGGACGAGCAAGGTGGTGTCCGGCAGCGGCTGGCGCTCGTCCGAGAGGGCGGCGAGCCGTTCGAGGCCGTGGTGGGTGGGCAGAGCGTCGGCGTGGAGACCGGCGAGGCGCGCGCTGGCGACGGGTCCCGGTGGATGGTGTGCCGTACAACCGTTCCCAGCCCCTCCGGGATCACGCGGTCCCACAAGGCGGTGGGGCATACCACCGCAATCGCTGTGGCTCTTCCTCTCGGACTCGATGACGCCGGGCGGGTCTACGCCGGTCTTCCGGTCGCGGACACCGCTCTGGCCCTCTGTGTCAGCGCCCAGTACGACCCGATCGCCAGCCGTCAGGCGCTCGACGACACCCCGTGGAACCGCGCACTGAATGAACTGGTGGGCGACCTGTGGACGGCCGCCGTCCTGTGGCAGTTCTGGCGGGATCCGGCACGGGCCTGGCGCGCCGTGCCGCTCCCTGTCGACATGCGCGATGCCCGTGACCCGGTCGCCGCGCTGGAGCGACTACTCCTTGACCGTGCCAGGGCGGGCGTGTCCCACGGTCTCGTCCTGGACGTCGCGGAGCAGGGGCCGCTCGGGCTGGGTGACCTCGCGGTGGAGGACGAGACGCTGGTTGGCGTGGTCACCGAAGAGGAGGTCTCCCGCGTCGCGAAGCGGACCGCCGTACTGCCCGGGTTAGCGCGGGACGAGGACGGCCGATGGCGTGGGGTGCTGGCGGACTGGGAGGACCACAACGGTGCGGCTCCCGTGACGGTGGACCTTTACGACGCGCTGCGCCTCCTCGACGATGAAACCCGATCACCGCAGGCGAACATCCGCCTCTCCGCGGCGGGACTTGCCGCAGACATCTATTCCTCTTTGCTGTCGAGCCGTTGGCTCGTGGACAGCTCAGGGGGCCGTCACGGTGTGCCCCGACCTGCGGAACCTGTGGTGTTCACCGACGTCCCGCGGGGCCTCGGTGCCAGTCTCGGGTTCTCCCGGGAGATCCATCCGGCATTCCTCGCCGACACCGACGAGGCGCGGTCGGTGAGGGCGTGGCTCCGTAAGCGGGGGGCGCTGCTGACCGATGCGGACCCGGTGGCCGTGATCCGGCGCCTCGCAGCCATCGGTGCGGCGGAGAACGGCGGCCCGAATGTGCTGCGGCTGACGGATGGCCAGCTCATCGAACTGCGCGACGGGTTTGCACGCGTGCCGGACCCCGAACGTGAGACTTTGGGGCGCGATGTGGGCCACGCAATCCGGTTGCAGGGGCATCGCTACGACCGGGCAGGAAAACGTGAAGACATCGACGTCGCCCCCGCCAGGGCGTACCTGCCCGTCCGACTGGACAGTTCGGAACGCGAGGAGAGCTTTGCCTTCGCTGCTGGTCGCACGACTGGGCTGGTGTGGTTGCGGCCCCGGTACGCCGAGGTCCTGCAGCGCGGCGGCGCCGGGATGGGCGCCCGTAAGTTCTTGAGGCTCCTGGGAGCGGAGACCGCGCCCCGGTTGGGCAGGCACCCGCGGGCGCGGGAACGCTTCACGCAGAGCCCGAAGGGGTTGCCGGCGGACGTCACTTCGGGACCTCGGGCACGCACAGATGCCCTACGAGCTCTGGAAGCGACTTTCACGCTCGACGACCACGAAAGCCCCGACCTACGTGCCGTCGCCTCAGGCATAGCGTCGGAGCAGAACCCGCAGATCCGCAGGCGCAGGGCGGCAGCGCTGTTTCATGTCCTCGGGCGGGCCTGGAGCCGCTTTTCCGACCACGACGAGGTGGATGCCGTCTACGACTACTACGCATGGCAGAACCGGGGCAGGACTGCAGCCTTCTGGCTCTGGCAGTTGCGCGACACACCGTGGTTGGACGACGGTAAGGGTGCACCGTCTGTCCCGGCCCGACTCCGGATGCGGACCACCGGCACGGTCGCGGTGTACGGGGCGGACAACGAGCGATTCCTCCATCCCGAGATCCAGCAACTGGTCGGCAGACGCAGTGATGTGCTGCACGCCCTGGGCATTTCTGCGGAGGCCCGGACCGAGGACCTCGTGGAATGTCTGCAGCGCCTGCGCCGACGGGAGGAAGAGGGTGGCGACAGGGATGTGCCCGCGGCACTGATCCTCTACCAAGCCCTGGCCGAGCGCGCCTTCGTCCGCGGCACGGCCGCCCCGGAGGAGATGTCCTTGGGCTCGGTCCTCCGGGCGTTCGGCGAGGGGAGCGGCCTCGTCCTCACGGACTCTGGCTGGTGTCGGCCGAGCCAGTGCCTGCGCGGGGCGCCGCTCTTTGGCCCACTCCGTGTGTTCGCTCCCACGTTTCCAGGCAGCGAGGAGTTCTGGCAGCGGCTCGGAGTGCGCCTGCCGAATGTGGACGACGCCGCGGCCGTGATCAAGGAGCTGGCCCAGCGGGACCGGAAGCAGGGTCGGGACGAGCCGGACGGGACGACCCAGTCCATCGTCCTAGAGACCATGAAGATGCTCGCCGCTCCGGGCCGCACCCATCCCGGCGCGTTGACGGCCAAGCGCCTGGGACGCCTCCCTCTTTGGACGAGCCAAGGCTGGCGAAGCAAGCGGCCCGTGTACGCCGTCGAGGACCCAGTGGTAGCCGAGGCACTGGGCCGGGAACATGCGGTGTGGTGCCCGGGAGCCGAACTGGAGCGGTTCCGACCGTTGATCGGAGCCCTGCGCGTGAGCGAGCTCGCCGCAGAGCATGTCACCGTGTACAGCCCTGACCCGGCCCAGGCGGACCCGGACGCCACAGCGCTGGTCCGGTCAGCCGTCACCCACCTCCGTGAGGACCTGCAGCGCAACGCCGCGAGCGTTGCCCAGTCCCTGGACTGCTCGTGGGACCAGCTGGCTGGCCTGACCGTATGCATCGCCCCTCACCTGGCCTGCAGCCTCGATCTTCCGGACACGGGCGAGACGGTGCACATGCCCGTGGACACCGGGATCGACTGGTCCTCGGGCACGTTGTACGTCCGTGACACCGCCGCTCTGACACGCACATCCGGGGTGGGCCGATCGATCGCCGCCCGGTTTCCAGGCAGCCGCCGCGAGGTGGCCCTCGCCTGGGGAGCAGCGTGTGACCAGGTCGAGGAGGGCCGTACGGCCGTACAACTGAGCCTTGCCGACGACCAGGTGCGGCGCGACCGGGAAGCGGCGGAGGCCGAACGCGAACGACGGCTCAGGGAACTCGGAAACGAGGTGGACCAACGCCGCACCGCGACCAAGGCGCAGGCCAGCACAGCGGCCAGTACCTCGCGGACGGCGGTGATCCTCCCGCCTGTCCCCAGCGCACAGCCGCCCGCGACGGGGCCGTCAGTCCCGCCTGTGCCCCCAGCCGCCGCTCCACCGCGCAGGCTCGTCGACCCCGGCAGCCTCCGGCTCGTCGACCCGAGCGGCATCATCACGCCGCCGAAGTCCTCGGCCGCGGGCGCGCCCACCGCACGGCCGAGCGGGTACACCTCGGGAACGTCCGGCCTGCCGCAGCCCCGCGCCGGATCGGCCATCCCCCAACAGCACACTCCACCGCGCCCCTACACGGGCATGGAGCAGGACAAGGTGGCGCTGGACGTCGTGCGCAAGGCACTCGCCACCGACGACGACTGGCTGCGCGACCTACGGGCCCAGCGCGGCCTCGGCGCCGACGCGGTGGACGCACTGTCGCGGTTCTACGAACTCAAGGCATACAAAGACGCCGAGCCTGACACGGTGCTGCTGACGCCCGCAGAGTTCCAGCGAGCAGTGGAGAGTGACGACTTCTTCCTCGTCATCGTCTCAGGTCTGGAGGCGGGAACCGCCCCCGTCTCCGTACGCATCATCCCGCAGCCGCTCCAGCAACTGACCTGCCGTCCGAGCAGCAGCGTGACGGTCACGGGAATCAGAGGGGCGCACAGCCGGGTGTACCAACTCGAGGAGGAGAGATAGGCCAGCTGGCCGTGACGTCCTGGGAACCGAGGGACCACAGGGCGGGCAGGGACGCAGCGCCTGCAGCGTGGCGCGCACGCGTGGGGACGCACGAGGGTCGGCTCCAGTTGATCAGCCACGCCAATAGGGGCAGCCTGACCTCCGACTGATCTTCCCAGGGTCTGCCCGGCGTGCTTGGCGTGGGACAAGTCCGTAACCTACTGCTGTTCCACCTACTCACTTCTCGGCGCTTGTCTGATCGCTTGCAGATGCGATCTCATCTGGACGTGATCAGTCGATGTCCGGATCGTTGGCCTCTTCGAGGAGACGGGTCGCGAGGTCGTCGGCCCACTCCACGGCCCAGGAGCGGAGAGCCGTAATGGTGGCGTCATCAAGCCCATAGGCGGCGAAGGCTTCGTCGTCGGTCCACTCGGCGCCCGTGAGGTTCGCCTGCAGATCCTCGCGCTCGAAGCGGCCGCGGGCGTGGCGGCGGCCGAACTCTTCGAGCTCGGCATTGGTCCAGCGGCGGGAGGCTGCGAACACGTCGATCAGGTCGCGGGGCGCTCCACGATCGGCGAGGGCGCGGACTTTGGTCCCGATCACGTCCTCCTCCGCGAGGACGGGGCCGTACGGGCTCTGGGCGACCGGCCGCCAGAAGATCTCCTTGAGGATGTCGACTTCGCATTCCTGCCCGGTGGCCGGGTCCCTCACGGGCGGGCGGACAGCGGGGCGGTCTCCAGCGCGTGCACCTTCCAGCCGCGGGTTTCCAGGCCGGCGCGCAGCGTGGCGGCGATGTCGGCCATGGGCGCCGGGTTCTCGGTGGCGACGTCGAGGTCCTGGCTGGGGCGGTTCACGAGGCGGTGTGCCCGCACGGCGTATCCACCGGTGAGAACCAGTGGGTACGGGGAACCGAGCGCGATCACATCCGCCAGGAGCCGCGTGTGCAGCTCCGGCATGTCCGTCACGCGGCCGCCCGGGTGCGCGAGGCGAGCTCGGGGAAGGCGTCCTCCCATACGGCGCGCACGGTGCGGCCAACGAGGGTGCGCAGCACTGGCCAAAGATGGAGGAGCAGGTCCTGGTTGAGGTAGCGGGGCAGGTCGTCGTGCAGGCCCTCGTGCAAGACGGTGCGGTACAGGCCCATACGCTGGCGCGGCTTGCCCAGGTCGTATGACGTCATCCCGGACCAGGCCAGGTGCAGCGGCAGATCCACGACACCGTGTGTCGGCCCGTGCAGCTCGTCCAGCGACTCCGGCAGACGGCGACGGAACTTCTCCCGGTACAGCGCCAGGTCCTCGGCGTCCGCTCCCGGGACGTCCCGTGGGGTGGGTGCGGGGTGCTGCGGGCTGGAGGGCATGACTCCATTATGGCGGCCGGAGACGTTGCGAGTGTCATGATGAGTGAGCTGGCGTCCGGAGCGAGCGGGGGCGGATCTCCTGTGTGCTGGTCCCGTCCTCGGGGGTCGTCCGTCCAGCGGGTTAATGCGTATGGCGGCAAGCATCTGTAGGACTTTCGAGAGGCGGGGCAGAGGGGTCGCTCGCCTTCGGTGATTCGCACATTGTGGATCGCTGTGATGACGGAATGAAGGAAGGATTCCAGCACCCCGGTAGTAAATCGGGAATGGCGTCCCGAGAGCGCCTTCCCGCCTGAGGGGCGGTCCAGGGGGCTCTGGCGGTCTCTTTCCGACCAACATCCGCCCCTCTTTTCCCATCGGTCACGGAACGCGCTGTCCGTGCCCCTCGCGCGCCCCCCGTGCGCACTGAGCCGGTCCTTTCGCCTCCAACAAGCTGTGTCTGCGGTGATCCACCGTCCGCGTCCACAGCTTGGAGGGGACAAGGTGCCGGAGGAGTGGATACGGGCTCTTGTGTCGGACTTTGGGTCCGAGTGCAGGGAGCGTCTGCGGGTCAGCGACACGGAGGCGTCCATCAGCTTGCCGGTGGCGAAGCTGGTGGAGACATTCGGGGCGCGCTGGAGGCTGCGTCCTCGCCTTCATCCTGAGTATTCCTTGCCCGAGGCCCGGGTGCGTCCGGATTACGCGGTGGAGACATCGGGGCGCATCACCGGGTTCCTCGAGCTGAAGGCCCCGGGGCACGACGTCACGCCTGACGGCTTCACGAAGCGGGACCGGGAGCAGTGGGAGCTGATGCGCCGACTGCCGAATGTGCTGTACAGCAACGGTCACACCTGGTGCCTGTACCGAGGCGGGTCGCGGCCTCTGCGCACGGTTCGGCTCGAAGGTGATCTGTACCGGTCCGGCAGCCGGTTGCGTATCAGTGCAGCCGATGGAGCGGCGTTTCGGGATCTTTTGCGGGAATTTCTCGGGTGGCAGCCCCGACGCATCACGACTGTTGGCCAGTTGGTGTCGTCTATCGCTCCGCTGTGTCAGTACTTGCGCGAGGAGGTGCTGGAGCAGCTCGCCCTCGAACGCAGAACGCCAGACGGTACTCGCAGCCGACGACTTGTCCCCAAGCCGTTCACCGCCTTGGCGCACCACTGGAGCAAGGTGCTCTTCCCCTCAACCGATGGGCAAGACCCCGATCACCTCTTCGCCGACCGTTACACCCAGACGATCGCATTCGCCCTGCTGCTGGCTCGTATCGAGAACGTACCGCTCGCCGACCGCAACTTCGTTGATGTCGCGCATGAGTTGAAGGCAGAGAACACGGTCATGGGTCGAGCCCTGCAGTTGCTGACGGAGACGGTGGACGCCGAGTTCGCCCGCCGAATCGACACGCTCGTGCAGGTCATCGACGCTGTCGACTGGGAGGCGATCCGAGCACGGACGCCCGACGCCCACGTTCATCTCTACGAGGATTTCCTCCAGGAATACGACCGCGATCTGCGTAAACGCTCCGGCACGTACTACACCCCGCCTCGTCTGGTAAAGGAGATGGTTCGCTTCACCGACGCAGTCCTGCGTACCCGCCTGGGCTGTGTGGAGGGCTTTGCCGACGAGCAGGTGACGATCGTCGACCCTGCCATGGGCACCGGCACGTTCCTCAGCGAGATTATCGACAGGGTCGCCGAAGAACGCTCCCGCCGCGGGGAGGGTTTCCGCGGCGAAGCGGTGGAACAGCTGGCGGGACGGCTGATCGGCTTCGAGCGTCAGATGGCCGCCTACGCGGTCGCCCAGATGAGAATCACCCAGACCCTCCGTAAGCAAGTCACCGACACTCAACTCGGCGATCTGCGGCTCCATCTCGCCGACACCCTCGCAGACCCCTACGAGAGGGCCACGCTCTTCACGTTCCTGCCCGACGGCGATCCTCTGGTCGAGAACAGCCGCAAGGCGGACTGGATCAAGCGTGAGCAGAAGGTCACTGTCATGATCAGTAACCCCCCGGACCGGGAGAGAGCAGAGGGGGAGGGCGGTTGGGTGGAGAAGGGGCGCGAGGGGGATGACAAAGCACCCCTGCTCGATGCCTTCCGCCTTGGTGGCAGAAACGGAGTACACGAGAACAAGCTCAAGAACCTGTACGTCTACTTCTGGCGCTGGGCCACCTTCAAGGTCTTCGAACAGCATCGTTCCGAGTCGGACCGCGGAATCGTCGCCTTCATCAGTACCGCGGGCTTCCTCAGCGGGCCCGGTTTCCGAGGGATGAGGAAGTACCTGCGTGAGACTTGTTCCGAGGGCTGGATCATCGACCTCAGCCCCGAGGGTATCCAGCCACCTTTACGGACACGCCTCTTCGAGGGCGTTCAGCAGCAACTGACGATCGCCGTGTTCGTCCGCAGCAGAGCCGACACCGAACCTGCCCGTATCAGGTACGTCGCCCTGGACGGCAGCACTCGTGAGGAGAAGTACGCACAGCTCGAGGCTCTCGGGCCGGACAGTGACCAGTGGCGCCCGGTGCGTCAGGATGCCCATGCTCCGTTCACCCCTGCGGCCATCGGAGCATGGGATACGTATCCCGCATTGGATGATCTGCTGCCATGGACAGTGCCCGGCATTTTGCCCAAGCGGACGTGGGTGTACTCCGCGGACCCCGATACGCTGCGCTCCCGGTGGCGGAGGTTGACCGCCGAGACGGACCTGGCCGAGAAGCGTGCCTTGTTCAGGGAGACCAAAGGCGGCCGTACCATCGACCGGCCGGTCAAGCCGCTCCCGGGATCGGCACAGCGAAGGCGGTCGTTGCTGGAGGCGGGTCCCGAGTGTCCGGAGCCGGTGCCTGTGGCCTTCCGCCCTTTCGATCGGCAGTGGATCATCCCGGACAACAGAGTCCTTGACAGGTGCTCGCCGGAGCTGTGGGAGAACCGGGCCGAGGGCCAGATACACATCGTGGAGCTGCACTCAGAACGGTTCGGTGACGGCCCCGCCACGCTGTTCACCGCGCTGATGCCGGACATGCATTACTTCGCCGGCTGGGGTGGTGGCAGGGTGATCCCCTTCCTGCAGAAGGACGGCACCCCCAACGTGACCCCCGGCCTTCTCCAGCACCTTCGTAACTCCTTCGGCGGTCTGGCTGTCTCCGCCGAGGACTTGCTCGCGTACATCGCCGCGATCACGGCCCACCCTGGTTTCCGGTCCCGCTTCGATGACGAACTCACCACCGTCGGCGTCCGCGTACCGCTCACCGGTGACGCCACGCTGTGGTCGGAGGCGCTGCACATCGGGCGGAAGGTGATCTGGGCCTCCACCTTCGGAGAGAGACTCGTGGACCCGGTGGCGGGGAGGCCCGGCGGACCCCAGGAGGTCTGGACGACCGCACAGCCGGCGATCACGTACCGGAGACAGGTCGGCAGGGACGAACTACCCGAGAGTTTCGTCTACGACTCCGACCGTCTGGAACTCCACTTCGGCCAAGGAGTTTTCGGTGCGGTAACTCAGCAAATGCGGGATTACCAGGTCAGCGGACAGAACGTTCTCGACGGCTGGTTGAAACGTAGGACGGGACCGCCGTCTCGCAGAGCCGTCAGCCAGCTGGACCACATCCGGCCCGAGCGGTGGCTACCTGCCTGGAGTGAGGAACTCCAGTACGCGTTGTCCGTTCTGTGGCATCTGGTCGAGCTGCAATCGGCTCAGAATGAGCTGCTCGACCGTGTTCTCATGTCACCGCTGGTCAGCGTCGCCGAGTTGCAGCGTCGGAACGTCCTGCCCGTCCCGGACAACGCCCGGCGTTCTGCTCCCGCACCACTGCAGACCGACCCTATCCCCGGGACCGAGGGGATCGAGGGGCGTGAGCCGCACGCCGTAAGGCCACTCACCGTGGAGAAGAGCTCTCCGGCCGACGCTCCCACGCTGCCACGGAGGAGTAGGAACCCCGGCGCCGCGCAGTCGTCCCGCAGAAAGCGACAAGATCCGTAGAGCTCTTGATGAAGGTGACGCGCCTGCCGTACCGAGGGCGGGTGCGTCCGGCCAGTCCTGACGCTCATTTGACGCTCTGGGCGCACTCACGCTGCTCAGCGAGCCGCGAAAGCTGCTCTGACCTGGTCTTTTTCATGACTCACTCAGGCTGACACCTTTCCGATAACGCATCATGTGGAGTGCGTGGCGATTCTGGAACCTACTGCAAAGGGTGCCTGACCTGCAGTTGCGCAGCCCCGGTGGGTCGCTCGACCTGTTTCCCTCCGTACAGCGGGTCGGGCAGACGCACTACTTGTTCAAACTCGCCTGACCTGCGGTTACAGGGTGTGGCGGGGTTCGTACGAATGATGTCGGCGACGTGCGTTCATCATTCTTGACGCTCGAATGACGCTCGATGCGTGAGGCTGAGGCAGGGCCGCGTTGCTCGGCCGGCGATGGGCGAGTGGGGCCGGCAGGTTGCCCTCGTTCGCGACGCGTCGGCGTGACTGTCGCCCACGAGGGACAGCCGACAGCCGGCTTACGCAAAGGGTGCAAGCCGGTGATCGGTCATAACCTCGTCCGGCTCCATCGGTGGCGACGGAGCGTGTAACGGGGGAGTCCCGTAGCTGCTCCCGGGCCGTCCGGTCGCGGACGCCCAGGGCGTCCCCGCACGGACTCGGCGCGACTCGTGCGCGGCCGTCCGGGGTGCTCCGATCCGCTTCAGCCGCCGATGGGCGTGACCCCTGAGGGAGCCGGGACCAGTCGGTACCCGCCGTCCTCGCGTCGCACGTGTCCGGCGGTCGGCGGTGGGAAGTGGCTCCCCAGCAGGAGAGTTGACGTACCGGCCAGTGAGCCGAGCACCTGGTTCCGGGTCCTGGCCGCGAGTTCGGGAGCGACGTCCACACAGCTGCAGAGCTCCGGATGCGCCATCTGGACCGGGTGGTGGATGCTGTCGCCGGTGACCAGTGCGGTCTCGCCACGGCTGCTCAGTTCCACCGCTACCTGCCCCGGTGTGTGGCCGGGGGTGGGCAGCAGACGGATGCCCGGCGCGATGTCCGTGCCCTCGTCCGCGACATCGACGAGGTCGAACAGACCTGCTTCCCGGACGGGATGGACCGAGTCCCGGAACATCTGTCGACGCGCCTCCTCCATGTCGACTCCCGCCCAGTAGTCCCACTCGGTGCGTGAGGTGAGATAGCGCGCGTTCGGGAAGGTGGGCACCCAGGCGTCGCCCTCGGCACGCGTGTTCCACCCCACGTGGTCGGCGTGGAGGTGGGTCAGGATGACGACGTCAACGCTCTCCGGCGCGAAGCCCGCCGCCCGTAGCCGTGCTTCGTAGTCGCTGTTCAGGTTGTGCCAGGCGGGGTTGGAGCGCCGCTTCCCGTTTCCGATGCCGGTGTCCACCAGCACCCGCATGCCGTCCGTTTCGACGGCGAAGCTGTGACTCGCCAGGCGCAGGACGCCTTGTTCGTCGACGAATTCGGGGCTCAACCAGGGAGTCCGGCTCACGAGGCCGGTGGTTGCCCCGGGCAGCAGCCACGGACCGGTCTGGGCGGGCAGGACCACTTCGTCGATGCGTCGTACGGTGTGGTTGCCCACCGTCCAGGAAGAGGCGGGGGGAGTAGTGGACTTGGTCGTTTGCGATGAGGTGAACACGAAGACCTTCCTTACCTGTTACGGGCCGCGAGGACGGAGATGTCCGGGGCGGGTGTGCCGGGTGAGACGGATGTCCGATTGCTCGTTGCCGGGCGGGAGTGGGCGTCCGCAGACGGTGTCCGGCGCCGACTGCGCAGCGGCGCGGTCAGCGTCGAGACTGCGACGGTCGCCAGCACGGCCACGCAGCCGGCATGGGCCAGTGCTGCCGCACGCAGTCCGAAGGCGGCGGTGAGGGCGCCGGCGCCGATGGCGGGCAGACTCATCGCCAAGTAGCTGAGTACGTAATAGGAGGCGAGCGTGCCGCCCTTCTCCCGGGCAGGTACCGAGTCGACGACCGCGCGCAGCGCACCCTGGGAGACAGCTCCGAAGCCGAACCCGGCCAGCGCCGCCCCGGTGAAGACAAGTACGGGGTCGGCGAGGTAGAGGGCGCCCAGGGTCAGGACGGCCGCCGGAATCACCGCGCAGCTCCCAAGAAGAGCGGAGACGTCGGGACGCGTCCTGCGCGTGAAGTACACCGTCGGGGCGGCGACGGCCGTCAGCGTGAAGAAGACCAGGCCGCCGGCGTATTCGGGCCCGTCGGGGGAGATGAGCCGTGTGAAGCCCGGCCCCAGGGACGAGTAGAAGCCGCCGAGTGCCCAGACCGCGACGACGCCGGCGCCGTTGAGCAGGAGAACGTGGGCGGCCGCCGACGGCAGCGCCAGGTGGGGCCGCGTCGAGCGCAGTGCTCCGGGACGGCGGCGGACGGTCTCGGACGTCGAGACCCAGGGCGATCGCCTGCGCGGCGAACAAGGCGATCAGGGCCGCGTACACCGTGATCGCCGGAACGGGGGCGAAGCGCACCATGAGGGTGGCTGCCAGGACGCCGGCCGCCATGCCCGTCACCGGCGCGATGCTGTTGGCCAGAGCGGGGCGCCCCGGCCGGGCGGGGTCTTCCAGGTCGAGGAGAGCCGCACCTGCTGCGCTGGTCGCCGCGCCGGTCGCGATGCCCTGCAGCACGCGGGCGCCGATCAGGGTGGTCAGGCCGTCGGCCGTCGCGAACAGTGCCATGGAGGCGACCTGGGCCGCGAGCGCGCCCAGGAGCACGGGGCGGCGTCCGACATGGTCGGAAAGGGTTCCGGTCGTCAGCAGTGCGATCAGGAGTGCCAGAGCGTAGGCGCTGAAGACCACCGTGATGTCGAGGGCCGACAACTGCCACTGAGCCTGGTAGTGGGGGTACAGCGGGGTCGGCGCGCTGGATGCGGCGAGCAGCGCGATGAGGATCGAGGTGTGCAGTGCGAACGGCAGGCGTCCGGATGGGGAGGTGCGGGGAGGCGTGAGGCTCGCGGGGACGCTCTGCATGAGAGTCCTTCCCGGACTAAAAGCGATTGGTTTGCTTTAAGGCACCGTAGATCCTACGATCGGCTAAAGCAAATGATTTGCTTTTATGGTGGTCGGAGGTCCTGTACCAGCCCTGGCCCGTCGCGCCGCACAGATCCGAAAGGAAGCCATGACCAGCGAACTCACCCCGCAAGAGGCAGCCCGAGGGGCGCTGCGGGCGGGGCTCCCCCTCGGGGACGGCCGACATGAAGAAGTGGCCATGACGGCCAACTACATCCACTCCGTGATCAGCACGTTGCGCGAGCTCGATTTCGGCGAGACCCCTCCCGCGTCCTCCTACCGAGCCGGGCAGGGGAACGCCGATGCAACCGTTTGAACTGTCGCTGGTCGAAGCCTCCCGTGCGGTGCGCGCAAGGGAGCTGTCCCCCGTCGAACTCACCGAATCGGTGCTCGCCCGTATTTCCGCCGTCGAAGGACGGCTGGGCGCCTACGTCACCGTCGCCGCCGACGCGGCCCTGGCCGCAGCGGTCCGCGCCGAACGGGAGATCTCCGGAAGCGGACCGCGCGGACCGCTGCACGGGATCCCCATGGCGCTCAAGGATCTGATCGACGCAGAGGGGGCACCCACCACGGCGAGTTCACGCGTCCGGACAGGGCACGTGGCGGAACGCGACAGCCGGGTGGCCGAACGGCTCCGCACCGCCGGGGCCGTCCTCCTGGGCAAGACGCACACGCACGAGTTCGCCTACGGCCTGACCACTCCGCAGACGAACAACGCCTGGGATCACAGCCGGGTCGCGGGTGGGTCGAGCGGCGGCTCGGCGGTAGCTGTCGCCGCCGGCGGGGCGACGTTCGCCATGGGCACGGACACGGGCGGTTCCATCCGGGTCCCCGCGGCCCTGAACGGCGTCGTGGGCCTCAAGCCGACCTACGGCCTGGTCCCCCGCACAGGCGTGACCTCGCTGTCCTGGTCCCTGGACCATGTGGGCCCTCTCGCCCGCACCGTCCAGGACGTCGCGCTGGTGCTGTCGGCGACCGTCGGCCACGACCCGCGCGACCCGGCGAGCGTGTCCGGCCCCATGCCGGCCCGCTTCCCGGGAGGCGACCTGCGAGGACTGAAGGTCGGCGTACCGCGGAACCACTACTTCGACCGGGTCACGCCCGAGGTCGAGGAGTCCGTACGCGGCGCGATCGAGCGGCTGGCGGAGCTGGGGGCGGAGCTCGTCGACGTCGAGATCCCGATGGCGCGCTACATCCAGGCCGTTCAGTGGGGTCTGATGGTTCCCGAGGCCACCGCCTACCACGAGCGGTCGCTGCGGGCCACCCCCGACCTGTACGCGGCGGACGTTCGCATCCTGCTGGAGGCCGGCGAACTCACCTCTGCGGGCGACTACCTTCGCGCCCAGCGGGCCCGCACCATGATGCGAGACGCCTGGGCTCGCATGTTCGACGGAATCGACGTCCTCGCCGCGCCGACGGTGCCGATGACCGCCGCCGAGGCGGGGCAGGAAGCCGTCGAGTGGGCCGATGGCACGACCGAGGCCGTGTCGGACAGCTACGTCCGCCTCTGTGCCCCCGCCAACATCACCGGCGTCCCTGCCCTCACCGTGCCGGTCGGTCACGACCACGCCGGACTGCCGATCGGATTGCAGCTGATGGCGCGCTCCTTCCGCGACGCGACGGTGCTCCGTGTGGGCCGGGTCTACGAGGAGTCGGTGGCCGACGCGGGGCGGCTTGCTCCCCTCGCTGTCTGAGGGAAGGCGGACGATCCAGCCGACATGCCGTTGCGTCGCCGAAGGGGCGTCCGCCGTGCTCGGGTGCTCGGATACGTAGCCCTGTGGGGCACCGACGCCGACCACCGCCTAGAAGCAACAAATTCGCATTAAGGTGGATCGCATGAGTCCCAAGCCCATGGTCCGCCCCGGCGGGCGCAGCGCACGCGTACAGGAGTCCGTCCATGCGGCGGTACGTGAACTCGTGGGGGAGGTGGGCCGCGACGCGCTCACGGTCCCGATGGTGGCCACTCGGGCGGGCGTGACCCCCTCCACGATCTACCGTCGTTGGGGTGACCTGCAGGAGCTCCTGTCCGACGTGGCCGTCGAACGACTGCGCCCGGAAACGGATCCGGCCGATCTCGGAAGCCTGCGGGCCGATCTCGACGCGTGGGCGGAACAGTTCCTCGACGAGATGGCCTCGCCGCCCGGGCGCGCCTACATCCGGGACGCCTTGCTCGGCGATCCCGACGGCATCAATGCCGGTCAGTGTTCGGCGTTTGCCGCAGAGCAGATCGACGCCGTGTTGGCCCGTGCGGTGCAGCGGGGGGAGCCGGTGCCCGAGACGGAACTGCTGATCGACCGTGTCGTGGCGCCGATCATGTACCGCATCCTCTTCCGCCCTGGCCGACTGGACGCCGCATACGCGCGTGAGCTCGTGACGAACGCCGTGTACGGCCTGCAGATCGAGGCCGGCGCTCGCCCCACCCAGGCCGCCGCCCCGCGGCGCTCGAAGAAACCCGACAGCTGACCACACAGGAGGGTCCGTGCTCGCGGGTGTCTTCGGGCCGGATCAGCCGCTCGGCCGCCCCGTAGCTCAGGCTGATGCGGAACCAGATGTCAGGCAGGCCGACAACTGGCGGGGCGCGTCTTCCTGGACGAGGCGAAGAGTGACGTCGGCGGCGGGCAGGAACGCCTGCCCGCTCGACCGCCCGCTCCCGTGCGAGAGCCGTCGCTTCCCACCCCTGCACACGCGGCGGGAAGGGTCATGCCTCTCGCGGTGGATCGACATGCAGCGCAAAGGTTTCCGGCGTGACGCTCATTTGGCGCTCGGCGCGTCCGATCGTTCCAGAGGAGGCCGAAAACCAGCTCTGACCTGGGGTTTTATCGATTCCTCCTGGTGCGGCATGTTTCCGATGACGCATCATGTTGAGTGCGTGGCGATCCTGGAACCGGCTACAAGGCGCTCTGACCTGCGATTTTCTTGGGTTCCTCAGGCGTGGAAGGTGCTGCTCGACCCGATTTCGGAAGTGCGGGAGGTGGAGCACGCTGCGTTCGGCGAATGCCTCTGACGCGTAAATACCAACCGGCCTGGGCAAAACCGCAGGTAGCTGACCAGCTGACCAGCTGACCTCCGCCTCCTGCGTTGCCGCCCCCGCGATGCAGTGTTGATCAAGGGCCACGGGGTGCTCGGCGCGCCCATTTACCCGCCGCACGGCGGGCGGCGAAGCCGCCCTGGGTCGCTGACCTGCGGTTCCGATCATCGCCGGAAAGACCGGCGTACGGTACCCCCGATCTTCGCTGGGTTCGCGCAGAGCAGCCGTGGCGCTCATATGGCGCTGGACCTGATGGGGCGTCAGGTCGCGTACGTGTCCTGATCTGGCGCCCCCTCACGCTGACTCCAGAAGGGCGGCGCGGCGATGGGTCTCTGCAATTACAACGGCCGTGCCTCCGTGGCGCCGGTCGGCGATCTGTCGAAGGCGTATCAAGGGCAGGTAGGGTTCACCGTGGTGTGCCGGGAAGCCTGGTCGGCGAGTAGGGGAAAGATCTCTCTTCCGATCGGGGGTGGCCGTCATGGTGCTCGTGGTGGTGTTCGGTGCCGCGCTGTTGCTGGCGGTGCTGTTGTCCGGCCTGGCGGCGCGGACGGTGCTTTCCACGTCCTTCCTTTTCCTGATCGGCGGGGTGCTCGTCAGTGACGGATTCCTCGGTCTGATCCACATCACGCCGGACAGCGAGATCGTGTCCGTGACAGCAGACCTCGCGTTGTTCGCGGTGCTGTTCACCGACGGCATGCACGTGTCGCTGCCCAAGCTGCGAGCCGGCTGGAGGAACCCGGCGCGGGCCCTTGGCCTGGGCATGCCGCTCGCGTTCGTCTTCATGGCGCTGGTCACCCACTTCCTGGTGGGCCTGGACTGGACGACGTCGTTCCTGGTCGGAGCCGTGCTCGCGCCGACCGACCCGGTGTTCGCGTCGGCGATCGTCGGACGCAAGGAAGTCCCGGCCAAGCTGCGGCAGCTGCTGAACGTGGAGAGCGGCATCAACGACGGGCTCGCGCTCCCCGTGGTCCTGATGCTGATCGCGGCCGCCGGCCCGACCGCGGACAGCGCGGAAGCCTCCGCCTCCACCATCGCTCTGGAATTGCTGCTCGGTCTGGTCTTCGGTGTCGTCCTGCCCTTGCTGGTCAACCGTCTCGTACGTTTCTGGCTGCTGGGCGCCGAGCCGAAACTGCAGCCGCTGCTACCGCTGGCCACCGGCATCATCCTGTACGCGACCTGCCATCTCACCCACGCCAACCCCTACCTCGCCGCCTTCTCCGCGGGCGCGGCTCTGGCGCACGTGTCACCGGAGGCGAAAGCGTCCTTCGAACCTCTGGGCGAGGCACTGGCAGAGCTGGCGAAGTTCGCCGCGCTGCTGGTGTTCGGTGCACTGCTGACTCCGCAGCTGTTCGGTGACCTGTCCTTCGGCGGGTACGTGGCGGTGGTCCTCGCGATCGTGCTGATCCGCCCGGCCTCGCTGCTCATCTCGCTGCTCGGCGCTGGCGTCATCTCGCGCAAGGAGAAGCTGGTGGCGGCCTGGTTCGGCCCGAAGGGCTTCGCCTCGGTCGTCTACGGTCTGCTGGTGCTGCAGTCCGGCATCCCGCAGGCCGAGGAGGCGTTCACGCTCGTCGCGGTCTGCATCGCCTTCTCGATCATCGCCCACAGCTCCACGGACGTGCCGATCGCCCGGGCCTTCGACGTTGACGAACTCATCGGCATCCCGGACAAGGACCAGTCCGCCGCCGTCCCGTCGGAGGAGAGCCCCCTTGACACTCGCGCGTGATCTGGTGCGCCCCTGTTCGGCGGTGCGGGTCGACGACGGCGCCCGGGCGGCGGCGCGACTGCTGGTGGGTGAACGGCTGCCCGCCCTGCTGGTCGTGGACCGGGTGGGATTTCCGTACGCGATCGTCCCCGCCCCCCAGCTGCTGACCGCGCTGGTGCAGAAGTCCGGTGAGCCGGAGCTTCGCCCGGCCGTGACGACTGCTGATCGCCGTGAGAAAGCCCGGGGGACGCTCTCCGGGCTTTCGGTGGGCGACTGGCTGCCCCGGTTGCGGGCCACGCCCGGCCTGGTGGGACCGGAGAGCTCGCCCTTGGAGGTGGCGGCCCTCATGGCACGCAAGGACTGCCCCGTCGCCGTGATCGAGCGCGAAGATGCCTCCGTCTCGCTGCTCGGCGCGATCACCGCGGACGTCCTGTTCGAACACTTCATCGGAGGACCGTGAACGACTGGCAGAGCTGGGCGGCGGTCGTCGTCTTCGTCGGCGCGTACGCCCTGATCATCAGCGAGAAGATCCACCGCGTCGCCGTCGCCCTGGGCGGTGCCGGCCTGATGCTCGCGATCCGGGCGACCGACGATCAGTCGGCGTTCTACTCCGAGCACAGCGGCATCGACTGGAACGTCATCTTCCTGCTCATGGGCATGATGATGATCGTCGGGGTGCTGAAGAAGACCGGCATGTTCGAGTATCTGGCGATCTGGTCGGCGAAGAAGGCCAGGGCCAAGCCCTTCCGGGTGATGGCCATGCTGGTCGTGATCACAGCGCTGGCCTCGGCCCTGCTGGACAACGTCACCACTGTGCTGCTGATCGCACCGGTGACCCTGCTCGTCTGCGAGCGCCTCGCCTTGCCGGCCGTCCCGTTCCTGATCGCCGAGGTCATGGCGTCGAACATCGGCGGCACGGCGACCCTCGTCGGCGATCCGCCCAACATCATCATCGCCAGCCGGGCCGGGCTGACCTTCAACGACTTCCTGGTCCACCTGGCACCGATCGTGGTCGTCCTGGTGATCGCACTTCTCGTGCTGTGCCGGGTGATGTTCCGCAAGTCCTTCGTCTACGACGGAGACCGCGCCGCCGAGATCATGGCGCTGGAGGAGCGCGAGGCCATCAGGGACCGGACGCTGCTCGTCCAGGGCCTCGTGGTCCTGGCTCTTGTCGTCGTGGGCTTCGTCCTGCATCCCGTGCTGCACTACGAGCCCAGCGTGGTCGCCCTGCTCGGCGCAGGACTGCTCATCGCCATCTCCACCGCGGAGACCCGAGAGGTGCTCCAAGAGGTGGAGTGGCCCACCCTGGCCTTCTTCGCCGGGCTCTTCATCATGATCGGCGGCCTGATCGAGACCGGGGTGATCGGCGAGATCTCCAAGGCCCTGGCCGACGCGATCGGTGACAACGAACTCGGCGGCTCCATGACCATGCTGAGCGCCTCCGCGGTCCTGTCCGGCATCGTCGACAACATCCCCTACGTCGCCACCATGGCCCCCATCACCAGCGACCTCGTCCAGAACATGGGCGTGGGAAGCGACCACGTCATGTGGTGGGCCCTTGCCCTCGGCGCCGACCTGGGCGGCAACGCGACCGCCATCGGAGCCAGCGCCAACGTGGTCGTCCTCGGCATCGCCGAACGCAACCGCCAGCCCATCACCTTCTGGCAGTTCACCAAGTACGGCCTCGTCGTCACCGGCGTGACCGTGTCCCTCGCCCTCGGCTACGTCTGGCTGCGCTACTTCGCACTCGCCTGACGCCGCTCCGTGCGGCCAATCCCCTGTCCACGACGCCGGATCGAGAGCAGGGGCGTGGATGTCTCTCTCATGGCGTCGTTGGCCGTCATCACCATGCTGGTGATCAGAGCCGGTAGTTCTCGAAGGTGGGCGGTAGACCGGCGCTCAGTCGGCGCGGGCGGGGAGCCGACGTGGAGGAAGAGCAGGGTGGGGCCCTTGGTCGTCAGCGCGGGAACAGCGGCTCACGATGGGCTGTCGGCCGTCACATCTCGTCGTCGGGCCACCCGAGGAGGCGGGCCCCGATCACCGCGGTCTGCAGGGTGTAACGGTGGACGGGATCTCCGGGGTCGGCGCCGGTGAGCTTGTGGATGCGCTCCAGGCGGTAGGTGAAGGCCCGCACGCTCAGGTTCAGACGTCGGGCCGCCTCGGCGGCGACACAGCCGGAGTCGAAGTACGCCGTCAGCGTCTCCACGAGGGGCCGGGCGCCGCCTCGTGCGCTCAGCAGCGGGCCGAGGGTGTTGCCGACGAGGTCGGCCATGGCCTGTCGGTCGCGGGTCAGGACCGGGTAGACGAGGAGGTCGGCCGCGCGCAGCAGCGGCTCGTGGATCTGCAGCCGGTCTGCCAGGTCGAGGGCGTTGAGAGCCTCTTCGTACGAGTGGACGACACCCCCGGCACCGGGGTGGGGGCGTCCGATGGCGACCGTGCCGCCCTCGGTGGCCGCGTACGCCTGCTTGGCGAAGAACGCCAGCACGTCGTCCTGGTCGCCGGGCGCGATGCAGATCAGCCTGCCGTCCTTGGTGGTGAGCAGGATGCGTCGCTCGCCGAACCGGCCGACCACTGCGCTCTCCACCTGTCGGGTGGCCGGGTCGGTCTCCTCGACGGGCTTGCCGCCCTGCGCGACGGCGACGGCATGGGCGCGCGAGAGGAGCAGGCCGAAGCGTTCGGCCCGTTCTGACAGGCGGCCCAGGTCGCTGCGGCCGTAGAGCAGGTCGTCGATGAACTCGCGCCGCACCGCCTCCTCCTGCCGTACCGCGAGCAGTTGCGCCCGCTCGTGCCCCTCGGCGAAGGCGTCGATCGCCTGCTCGACGGCGGCGAGCGCGCGATCACCCGCTGCGGCGGAGAGTTCGGGCCAGTGGTCGCGGGCCACAGCCAAGTGCCGGCGAAGGACGGACCGCAGACCGAAGCCGGCCTCGGCGGCGCGTTCTCCCCGCGTTCGCAGGGACTCCAACTCGTCCCTGGTGAAGCGACGACCCGTCGCGCACACCTCGGTGAGTATCTGAACATACCCGTCCAGATACTCGTCGGGGACCTCCCGGCCTGTCACACGTCCTCCCGTTTTCTTGCGGCCCGCCGACACGTCCCTTGACGCACCCTGGACAAGACTGGCAGATCAGGGGCGGTGGGAGGAGCCTGGCGTCAACGACGGATCGGGATGCCCTCGTTGCGAGGGCGTTAGCCCGCGCGAGACCGGCTTCCACGAATGCCTGTTCGTCGAGGACCGCGACCAGGAGGACGCGGATGCCCGGTTCGCGACTGCCTGCATGCGAGCGAACGGGGCGGCCGCCGCCGCCCGTCTCTCCGTTCAGGTGCCTGCGGTGCCGGCACCGGGCAGCGACGGTACGACGACGGTGACCCGCGCGCGGCACAGCTCACGCAGCTCGGCGGCCAGGCGTTAGGCGAGGGCGTCGTCGCCGAGTTGTCGTCGCCCGGCATCAAGGAGACATCAAGACTGCCGGAACACGGCAATGCGCCACACGACACGGGCAGTTCAAGATGGAGGCAGCGGAAACAAGGGGAGCAGTCCCGGCACCGCACCCTGGCGACAGGGCGCCGTGCCGGGACTCGGGAACTCGGCTCGGGGGCGAGGACATGGGACAGATCGTCGACGCAGCCGTCCGGTTCCCCACCGTCACCCTCACCTCGGCCCTCGTCGTCGCTCTCGGCTTCTGGCTGCTGGTCCTGCTGGGCCGCGCCGACGTGCGCGCCTTTGACGCCGACGCCCCGTCGGTGATCAGGTCGCTCGGCGGGACGCCGGTCGCCGTCGCGGCCTCCGTCGTGATCGTGAGTGCCTGGCTCGCCAGCATCACCGGAACGCTCCTGATGGATCTGGTACGCCTGACCGGTCCCGGTGCTGCCGCGGCCCGGGTCGCACTGCTCGTCCTGTCCGTCCTCGTCGCCTGGCCGGTGGCACGAAGGTGCGCGGCCTCTTTCGTCAGGCTGCTCCCGGGTAGCCCCAGGCTGTATCGGCGTGCTGCGGCGAGCGGCACTCCGTACGACCCCGGCAGCTCCCGCGCCCGCGGCTGAGCCGCCCACAGGCCCCGCGGCTGAGCCGCCCACAGGCCCCGCGGCTGCACCGCCTTTCACGCCTGCTCGCGGCCGATCGGGCCATCCGGCCTCGCCGTCGAGGCCGTCAACTCCTCGCAGACCCCAAGGATTTCGTATGGATGCCATCACCGTGGGCGTCGGCGTGCTCATCGCCGTCTGCCTGCTCCTCGTCACCGCCGTGCTGTTCGTCGTCTCCCGGCTGTTCCGCAAGGTGGAGCAGGGCAAGGCGCTGATCGTCTCCAAAGTGCGCAAGGTCGATGTGACTTTCACGGGGCAGGTGGTCCTGCCGGTGCTGCACAAGGCCGAGGTGATGGACATCTCGGTGAAGACGATCGAAATCACCCGGGCCGGCAAGGAGGGGCTGATCTGCCGGGACAACATCCGCGCCGACATCCGGATCTCGTTCTTCGTGAAGGTGAACAAGACAGTCGAGGACGTCATCAAGGTCGCCCAGGCCGTCGGCACCGTGCGGGCGAGCGACCAGAGGACGCTCCAGGAACTGTTCCACGCGAAGTTCTCCGAGGCGCTGAAGACCGTCGGCAAGCAGATGGACTTCACCGACCTCTATACGAAGCGCGAGGAACTGCGCTACCAGATCATCGAGTTGATCGGTGTCGACCTCAACGGCTACCACCTGGAGGACGCGGCGATCGACTACCTGGAGCAGACGCCGCTCACCCAGCTGGACCCGGCCAACGTCCTGGACGCCCAGGGCATCCGGAAGATCACCGAGCTGACGGCCGTGGAGCACGTGCGCACCAACGAGGCCCAGCGCACGGAGGAGAAGGAGATCACCCGGCAGAACGTCGACGCCCGTGAGGCCATCCTGGAGCTGGAGCGCCGCCAGGCCGACGCCGAGATCAAGCAGCGCCGGGAGATCGAGACCGTGCGGGCCCGTGAGGAGGCCGAGACGGCGCGGGTGATGGAGGAGGAGCGGCTGCGGGCGCAGTCCGCGTTCCTCAGGACCGAGGAGCAGCTCGGCGTGCAGCGGGAGAACCAGGCCCGCGAGGTCTCCGTCGCGCAGAAGAACCGCGAGCGGGTCATCGCCATCGAGAACGAGCGCATCGAGAAAGACCGCCTCCTCGAGGTCATCGCCCGGGAGCGGGAGACCCAGCTGACGCAGATCGCCGCGTCGAAGGAGGTCGAGGGCGAGAAGCGGGAGATTGCAGAGGTCATCCGGGAACGGGTCGCGGTCGACCGTACGGTCGCCGAACAGGAAGAGGCCATCAAGAAGCTGCGCGCCGTCGAGGAGGCCGAGCGCGGCCGGCAGACCGTCATCATCGCCGCCGAGGCCGAGGCGCAGGAAAAGCTGGTCAAGGACATCAAAGCGGCCGAAGCCGCCGAGCAGGCCGCTGTCCACCGCGCCGCCGAGGAACTCACCCTGGCCGAGGCCCGGCTGAAGAGCGCCGACCTCGACGCGCGGGCCAAGCTGCGCCTCGCCGAGGGCATCCAGGCCGAGACGGCTGCCGAGGGCCTGGCGGCCGTCCAGGTCCGCGACAAGGAGGCCGAGGTCATCGAGAAGGCCGGCCGCGCGGAGGCCGAGGCAGCCGAGGCGCGCATGCGGGCCGAGGCGGAGGGCGTCCGGGCGAAGGCGTTGGCCGAGGCTGAGGGCATCGGCGAGAAGCTGAAGGCGGAGGCGGCCGGCCTGACCGAGAAGGCGGCGGCGATGGCCGCGCTCGACGAGGCGTCCCGCGGGCACGAGGAGTACCGGCTGCGGCTCCAGGCGGAGAAGGAGATCCGGCTCGCCGGACTGGACGTGCAGAAGCACGTCGCCGAGGCGCAGGCCACGGTACTCGCCACGGGACTGGAGAACGCCGACATCAACATCGTCGGCGGGGAGTCCGTCTTCTTCGACCGGCTGGTCTCCTCGATCGCGCTCGGCAAGAGTGTCGACGGGTTCGTCCAGCACTCCGAGACGGCCCAGGCTCTCGCGGGGCCCTGGCTGGACGGTTCGTCGAGCTTCACCGACGACCTCAACCGCGTCCTCGGCTCGGTCTCCACGGCGGACGTGCAGAACCTGACCGTCTCCGCGCTGCTGATGAAGCTGATGAAGACGGGCGGAGCCGACTCCGGCGCTCTGGAGCAGCTGCTCAGCCGGGCCGGCGAACTGGGTGTCGCCGATACCTCGCTGGCGGCCCTGAACGGCAGCGCCAGGGTCTGACAGGCCGCGGTCCGGAGCTGCCGCACAGGGGACGGCAGCTCCGGACCGCCTTTTTCCGACGTTTTGAGAGGGACTCCATGACCACCGGCCTGGACACCGGCACATATGAGGTGCTGCGCGACCGTCTCACGGCGCAGGCCGCTGAGCTCGCCCGCCGCGCCGAGGCGCTGA
Source organism: Streptomyces sp. SLBN-8D4 (assembly GCF_049739545.1). Taxonomy (NCBI): domain Bacteria; kingdom Bacillati; phylum Actinomycetota; class Actinomycetes; order Kitasatosporales; family Streptomycetaceae; genus Streptomyces; species Streptomyces sp. SLBN-8D4. The sequence goes on along the minus strand of NZ_JBMGQC010000001.1, from coordinate 2,606,599 downwards.
ACGCCCGCCGCACCGAGGAGTTCGGCTCCACCCGGCTCGAGCTCGCCGGCACCGAGCGGTTGCGCACCGAGCACGCCTGCGTGCCCCGGGACATCGCCTCCGTCGGCGGCGTCCTGCTCTTCGGCCACAACGTCTTCCTCGGCCTCAAGTCCGAGACGACCGTCGGCGACGTCTTCGCGCTGCATGACCGCGACCTGAACAGGCTGCCGGACGACGCCGTTCCCGGCTTGCTCGATGACCCGGCCTTCATCCGCGAGTTCGCCGCCCTCTACCGCTACTACCGGCAGGCCCACCTCCTCCAGCTCCGCCGCGTCGACGGCAGACTGCTGGCCGTCTTCAGGACCGGCGAGAAGGCCGGGGACATCCGCGTCCTGCGCTGGGCCGTGACCGACAACGGTCAGGTGTCCTTCATGGACGCCCGCGGTGACCGTGACCACGTCTTCCCGCCCGCCCACGACTTCGAGTGGACTGTCACCACCCGGGAAGATCACGTCCTCGGCCGTCACCCCCACGTCTCCGTCGAGGGTGAGGTCTTCGTCGAGACCGTCGGCGGAACCCTCACCGTCAAGGTCGAGAACGACACGGAGACGGGCGAGGGCATCCACGCCGAACCCGTCGACGAGCCGCTGCAGTCCCTCGCCGACGCGGACATCGCGTACGCGCGCGTGGGGGCCCTGATCCTGCTGCGGATCCGCCCCTACAAGGAGGACGCCGACCGCCACCTGGTGTTCAACACCCTCACCAGGACGGTCGTCCGCCTTGACGGCATCGGGCAGGCGTGCCGTCGGCTGCCCGACGACCAGGGGATCCTCTTCCCCGGCGGCTACTGCCTGGCCACCGGCACGTACAAGACCTTCGACGCCGTCGTCTCCGAGGGCCTGGAATTCGAGCGCGCGGTCCGCTCGCCCAACGGCGAGGACGTGCTGTTCGCCTTCCACGCGCGCGTGGAAGGACGCAGCCTGCTGCTGCCGTACAACGTGATCCGCAAGGAGGTCGCGACCCCGCTGTCCTGTCACGGCTGGGCGCTCTTCGACGACGGCGCGCTCGTCGTGCTGCGAGCGGACAGCGACGAACCGCAGCGCGTCCACCCCGTCCAGCTCTGGAACTCACCCTTCGTCTCCGACACCCACGCCGCCGCAAGGCCAGCAGGCACAGGCGCGCTCGCCCGCGTCGGCAACGCCGACCTCGTGCGCGGCATCTCCGACTGCCTGTCCCTCACCCGTGCCGTCACCGAGACCACCCCGACGAGCGAGGTGTACGAGGCACTGGCGGCCGCCTGCGTCCGGGCGGCGGACTCCCACCACTGGCTGAGCGAGCCCGGACTGGGCGATCTGCACGAACCGCTCACTCAGGTCCGGACCACCGCCGAGCAGGTCCTGGCCGAGTTCGAGACCGTCCAGGCACTCACCCGACAAGCCGCGGGCGCGCTCACAGAGGCCACAGAGCGGGTCGCCGTCGTCGTACGGCGCTTGCGCGGCGAGGCCCCGCGAAGCGCCGCCGCCTGGGTCACCGGTCTGAGTGAACTCCGGCAAGCCCAGGGCCACCTGCTCACCCTCAAGGACATGCGCTACGCCGACACCGCGCGCATCGACGAACACGCCTCCGACATCGAGGGCGACCTGGCCTCCTTCGGGCAGCGGGCCGTCGCCTACCTCGCGCGCGAGGACGCCTTCGGCGCCCACCGGGCCGACCTTGAAGAGCTCGTCGCCGACGTGGAGGCGATCGCCACCGTCGCCGAGGCCGCGCCCGTCGGCGCGCACCTCGACGAACTCGCCGACGGCCTGCGCACGGTGACCGAGGTCGTCGCCGGGCTGGACGTCGGCGACGCCACCGTCCGTACGTCCGTTCTGGAACGGATCGCCGAGGTCCTGAGCGGCGTCAACCGGGCCCGCGCCCTGCTCGACGGCCGCCGTCGCGCACTCCTGGACCGTGAGGGACGGTCAGCGTTCGTGGCCGAGTTCGCCCTGCTCGGCCAGTCGGTCACCGGCGCGCTCGCCGCCGCCGACAGCCCCGAGACGTGCGACGAGCAACTCGCCCGCATGCTCGTCCAGCTGGAGAACCTGGAGTCCCGGTTCGCCGAGTTCGACGACTTCCTCGGCGACCTCGCCGACAAGCGCGACGAGGTCCACGAGGCGTTCTCCGTCCGTAAGCAGACCCTTGCCGACGCCCGCGCCCGCCGCGCCGAACGCCTCGTCGACTCGGCGGCGCGCGTCCTGCGGACCGTCACGCGTCGTACCGCCACGCTCGCCGACACGGAAGCCGTCACCACGTACTTCACCTCCGATCCCATGGTCGCCAAGGTCCGCCGCGTCACCGACGAGCTACGCGAACTCGGCGACCAGGTCAAGGCGGAGGAACTCGACGGACGCCTCAAGGCCGCCCGGCAGGAGGCGCTCCGTTCCCTGCGTGACCGCACCGACCTCTACACCGACGACGGCCGAACCCTCCGACTCGGCACGCACCGCTTCGCCGTCAACACCCAGCCCCTCGACCTCACCCTCGTCCCGCATGGCGACACCCTCGTCTTCGCGCTCACCGGCACCGACTACCGCTCGCCCGTCACCGACCCCGACTTCACCTCCACCCGCCCGTACTGGGACCGCTCGCTGCCGTCGGAGTCGCCTGCGGTCTACCGGGCCGAACACCTCGCCGCCCGGCTGCTGGACGAGCACGGCCCGGCGGCCCTGGAGGAGGCAGACCTGCCCGCCCTCGTACGACAGGCCGCGCAGGCGGCGTACGACGAGGGGTACGAGCGGGGTGTCCACGACCACGACGCGGTCCTCATCCTCACCACGCTCCTGCGGCTGTACTCGGATGTCGGCCACCTGCGCCACGAACCCGCCGCCCGCGCCGCTGCCCAGATGTTCTGGGCCCACGGCACGACCGCCGAGGAAAGGCAGGACTGGCAGCGGCGCGCGATCTCACTGGCCCGTGCACGGGACACGTTCGGCCTGGCTCCGGCGATCGGCGATCTGCGGCAGGAGTTGACTGAGGTGATCGGCACGGAAGAGGCGGCCGCCTACCTCTTCGAGGAGCTGACGACCGGCCCCGACGGTTTCGTCATGAGCGCGACCGCCCGCACCCTGCTCGACAAGTTCCGCCGCACGGTGGGCTCGTCGGCCTACGACGAGGACCTCGCCGCACTCGGCGGCCTCGCCGCACGCAAGCAACTCGTCGAGGCGTGGCTGACCTCGTACACCGCCTCGACCGGCACGAACGCCACCCCCGACGACCTGGCCGAGGCGGTCACCGCCGAACTCTGCCCCGACCTGGCACGCTTCGACTCCGACGCGCGGCTGACCGAGGCGGTCCATGGACTGCTCGGGGTCCACCCTCGCATCGTCGACGGTTCCCTGCCCCTGCGCATCGACGAGTTCCTCGCCCGCACCCGTGCGTTCCGCGGCCACGACGTCCCCGGACACCGCGCCTACCAGCGCCGTCGTACGGAGTTGGTGACGGCCGAACGCGCCCGGCTCCGGCTTGACGAGTACCGGCCCCGGGTGATGTCCGCGTTCGTGCGCAGCAGACTCATCGACGAGGTCTACCTCCCGCTGATCGGCGACAGCCTCGCCAAGCAGCTCGGCACCACCGGCGAGTCCAAGCGCACCGACACCGGCGGCCTGCTCCTGCTCGTCTCCCCGCCCGGCTACGGCAAGACGACCCTCATGGAATACGTCGCCGACCGCCTCGGCCTGATCCTGGTGAAGGTCAACGGCCCCGCCCTCGGCCGGGCCGTCACCTCCCTCGACCCGGCCGAGGCCCCGAACGCCTCCGCCCGGCAGGAGGTCGAGAAGATCAACTTCGCGCTGGCGGCGGGCGACAACGTCCTCCTCTACCTGGACGACATCCAGCACACCTCGCCCGAACTGCTGCAGAGGTTCATTCCGCTGTGCGACACCACCCGCCGCATCCAGGGCGTACGGGACGGCGAGCCACGTACCTACGCTCTGCGCGGCAAGCGCTTCGCCGTCTGCATGGCAGGCAACCCCTACGCCGAGTCCGGCGCCCGCTTCCGCGTCCCCGACATGCTCGCCAACCGCGCCGACGTCTGGAACCTCGGCGACGTTCTGACCGGCAAACAGGACGCCTTCGCGCTCAGCTTCGTCGAGAACGCCCTCACGGCGAACCCCGTGCTCGCCCCGCTCGCCGACCGCGACCGCACCGACCTCGACCTCCTCGTCCGGCTCGCCCAGGGCGACACCACGGCCCACGCCGACCGGCTCACCCACCCCTACGGGCCCGCCGAACTGCAGCGGATCCTGGCCGTGCTGCGCCACCTGCTCACGGCCCGCGACAGCGTGGTAACGGTGAACGGCGCCTACATCGACTCAGCGGCCCAGTCCGACGCCACACGCACAGAGCCGCCCTTCCAGCTCCAGGGCTCCTACCGCAACATGAACAAGATCGCCCAGCGCATCCAGCCGGTCATGAACGACGCCGAACTGTCCGCGCTGATCGACGACCACTACACCGCCGAGGCCCAGACCCTCACCACCGGCGCCGAGGCCAACCTGCTGAAGCTGGCCGAACTGCGCGGCACACTCACCGCCGAGCAGGCCGTGCGCTGGGCCGACGTCAAAATCGCCTACCTGCGCACTCAAACGCTCGGCGGACCGGAGGACGACCAGCTCACCCGGGCGATCGCCGCCCTCGGCCTGCTCGCGGACCGCATCGCCGCCGTCGAATCCGCCATCAACCGCGCCGCCGACCCACACCACCTCATGGCCACCCCGACGGCCCGTCACGCGGTCCATCCGCGCGAGGAATAGCTCCCCGCATGTCACAGGCCCGGCCGAACCGCCGTGCCGGGCCCCGACCACGGGACGACTCACGTTCTACACGGCGATGGCGCCACCGCGCTCTTACCGGTGCCGGCCGCACAGATCGCCGTGCTGCTCCGCCACGAGCGGCGACGGACGGGCTCCAGCCCTGAGGCCCGTCGCATCGAGGAGGCCGCGGCACAGGAGACCCGGGACGCACGACGCCAAGACCACGGCCGCCGGCATTTCAACGGGACCGGCACGATCGCGGCCTGAGGGATCGAGACGCGCGCCAAAGGCTGTCCGATGATGCGGGGGTCGGGTCGGTCGACCGAATCTCGCAGGCGGCGCCCACCGTGACATGTCAGGCGGCGGGCCCAGAACGCGGGGGTTGGCTCCGTCGGCGAGGCGAACGGTCCTTTGTGGTGTGCATGAGGATCAGCATCGCGGCAGCGAAGGCCACGCTCAGCACGATCAAGGCCAGGCCCACGGGGTTGGTCGGGTTGTACTCGTAGCGGTTCGCCCTCAACTGCTCCGTTGGAAGACGGGTTCGTTCGCGTCGAAACACACAGCGAAGTTCCTTCTTCGAGCGCACGAATGACGGGCCGGAGCACGGGAAAACCCCGGCCTCGACCGGCCCGACTGCCGTCACGAGGAGTCAGATGCTCCCGTGGCCCCGAGGAGTTCGTGCAGAAGATGTGAGGCGGTGATCACGCCCAGCAGATGCGTACCGCCTTCCTTGTGCCTGCCCGTCGCCGTTTCCGCCACGGCCACCAGGGGGCTGCGCACCCGTGCCATCAGCGCGGCCACCTCCAGCGCGGTGTCGTCCGGGTCGGCGATCGGCGGCGGGGTGGCCTCGTGGGGCAGGCAGTCGCCGACGCGGCGGCCTGCCAGGGCCTGGCAGAGCCGGTCGGCGTGCTTCTCGTCGACGACGGCGGCGAGCGTCGGGTCCTCGATGACGTAGCCGGGCACCAGGATCTTGATCATCTGGGAGGCGGGAAGGATCGCCCTCGGCTCGCCCCGTTCGTCCACCACGAGCAGGGCCGGCAGTCTGTGCTCGGCCAGGAGTCGGGCCGCCTCCATGGCGTCGCTGTCGACGCTCACCGTCTCGTACTCGACCGCCAGGTCACGAGCGCGCATGGCGGGCTCCTCATCTGCTGGAAAGGTTCCTGTACTCACCGTCTTACGTCATTGGCGAGCGGGCCAGGTCATCGACGCGAAACATACGCGGCGCCACCGATAGAACCACCGGGCGGGGGAGAAGACGCCGCTGCCGGGCCGCGGCGACGCCATCAGGACCGATCGCCGATGCCCTCGTCGCCGGGCTGTGGACGCGTGGCGCTCCGGCGGAACCGGTCACCACTCCTTCTCCGCGACGGCCGAGCGGCCGCAAGATGTTCGCGGCCGCCCGGCGGCACGTCGGCGGCTGCCCGGCGTCTGTTCCTGGAGCCCGGGCGGTTCGCGACCGCCCGGGCTCGCTCCACCGCCAGTGCCGACGTCAGCCGGTGATCTCGATCTTGCCGTTCGTCTCGGCGGACGCCGCGGCCTCGGGCTGCGGGCCACTGCTTCGCTGCGTGATGTTCTTCAGCAGCTCTGCGAGGTCGACTCCGGTGGTGGAGCTGAGGAGTTCGACGCCCTGGGCGACGTTGTAGGCGACCGTGCGGGACAGTTGCGAGGCACCGTCGGTGGAGATCACCGTCATCTTGTCGATGGCGCTGAGCGGCTCGGATGCCTTGGCCACGACCTGGGGCAGGACCTCGACGAGCATCTGCAGTACGGCGGCGTCGCCGTACTGCGCGAACGCGTCGGCCTTCTTCTGCATCGCCTCGGCCTCGGCGGCGCCCCTCGCGCCGATCGCGGCGGCCTCGGCCTCGCCCTCGATACGGACCGCGTCGGCGAGCGCGGCGCGGTGCGCCTTCTCGCCCTCACCGGTCAGCCTCGAGCGCTGGGCGTCCGCCTCGGCCTGCTTGACCAGCGCGACCCGGCGGGCCTCGGCCTCCTGCTCGGCCTGGTACCGGGCGGCGTCGGCGGGCTTGCGGACCTTGGTGTCCAGCTCGCGGTCGGTCAGCGCGGCCTGCCGCTCGGCGACCTTCTCCTGCTCGCTGAGCACCTCCTGGCGGCGGGCCGCCTCGGCCAGCGGACCGGCCGCAGCGGCGCGGGCCGCGGCCTCGTCCGTCTCGGCCTTGATCTCCGCCTGCTTCAGCGCGAAGGTGCGCTGCGCGATCGCGATCTCCTCCTCCGCCTTCAGCCGGGCCTGCTCGGCAGCCCGCCGGGCGACCGCCTCCGCGATGTCCGCCTCCTGCTTGGCGCGGGCGGCCTCCGGGCGGCCGAGGTCCTCCAGGTAGGAGCCCTCGGTGCTGATGTCCTGGATCTGGAAGGCGTCCAGCACCAGACCCTGCCCGGACAGGCTCGCCTCGGCCTCCTCGGCGACCTGGCCGGCGAACGCGGCCCGGTCGCGGATGATGTCCTCCACCGACATCCGGCCGACGATGGCGCGCAGCGCGCCGGAGAGCACCTCCTGGGTGAAGCCGACGATGCCGTCCTGCTGCATCAGGAACCGCTGGGCCGCGGCGCGGATGGAGTCCTCGCTGCCGCCGACCTTGACGATGGCGACGCCTTCCAGGTGGGCCTTGACGCCACGCAGGGTGACGGCGCCGCGCACCGCGACCGGGATGTGCCGCGAGGAGAGGTCGAGGGTGAACTTCTGCTGCACGAAAGGCACGACGAACACTCCGCCGCCGACCACGACCTTCTGGCCGCTGTTGTCGGTGAAGACCCGGCCGGTCTCCGGGGCGGTGGCCGGCTTGCCGCGCCGGCCGGTGACGATGAAAGCCTCACTCGGCCCGGCCACCTTGTACCGGGTGACGACGACCAGGCCGAGCAGCACGAGGAGTACGACGACTCCCACCACGGCGAAGACGACTGGACTCATGGTGATTCCCCCTCAGCCCTCCCAGGGGACGGCGGATCGATACGGGTTCGTATGAAGAAACGGCCACCGGCGCTGCCGGTGCGCCGGGAGTTGCGGCGATGCCGTGCGGGTCAGCGCTCCACAGGGCGTACGGACACCGCTGTCTGAGACAGCGTCCTCTCCACCCAGACCTCGGCCCCGCGGGCGAGGCGAGCCGCTACTCCGTGTCCCCCCACAGCAACCGCATCGCCCTGCGGATTAACGGACCCGCCCTGGAACGAGCGGTGGACAGCGAACTCCCCAGCGAGGGCATGGTGCTCGGCGCGGTCCAAGTACCGCCCGACGGCAGGCCGGTGCTCTTCCTCGCCGATTCCCCCACCACCGGCGGATACCCCGTCATCGGCGTCGTCCCCGAGACCGGTCTGTCCGCCGCTGCCCAGGCCCCGCCGGGCCTTCCCGTCCGCTTCGTGCCGCTGCGGGACCGCCGCCCCGCCGACTGCTCTGGATCACAGCGATCCAGCGGAGGCGGTGACCGAACTCCTTGACGAGGCCGGAGGCCGGGCAGTTTCGTGGCCAGGGTGGTGAGGGTGGTGAGGGCAGTGACCATCTCCATGCGGGCCAGTCGGGCCCCGATGCATGAGTGGATGCCTGCGCCGAAGGCGATGTGGTGTGCTGTGCCGCCGCGGTGGGGGTCGAAGGTGTCGGCCTGAGTGAAGGCGGCCTCGTCGCGGTTCATGGAAGCCAGGAGAAAGCGGACGGGGGTGTTGGGAGGGCTGTCGCTGACAGGGGAGGGCACGACCGCGGACGTCCGTCGACAGCGGAAGACCCCGGCCCGTGAACACGGCTGGGGTCTTCCGCTGTGCGAAGCCGCCGGCGGTGGCGGCGGCTCGGCTCAGTCGGCGGCGAGCAGGTGGGCGGGGGCGATCCGGGACAGCCCCCGGATCGGCACCGTCAGAGCCGCCACCACCAGGGCGGTCGCCGCGAGCGTGGCCAGCAGCGCGGCGCCGGCGACCGGGAACAGGTGACCGTGCAGCACGCCCCGGCCGAGGGTCAGCACCCCAGCCAGACCGGCCCCCGCACCGGACAGGCCGCCCAGCAGAGCCAGTCCGATTCCCTCGTAGAGGGTCAGCTTCGCCAGCTCGCGATTGGTCCAGCCGGTCGCCCGCAACACCGCGAGATCGGCGGCGCGTTCGCGCTGCGAGATGACCAGGACGTCGATGGCGCCGGCGGCGCCCAGCAGCAGGGAGAGGGCGACGCTGAGGTAGTCGGCCTCGCGCGCCTGCGCCACCACGGCACTGCCGAGCAGCGACCCGGCCACCTCGCCCCGGAAGGCAAGCGCCAGGGCGAGCAGCACAGTGAAGGCGGCCACTCCCAGCGCCAGCCCTGCCGCACCCGGCAGCGTGCGGCCCCGCACCCGCAGCAGGTTGAGCATGGCCAGTCCCGCCACCGAATGCACCGGGTGCGCGCGGCGGACCGCCGTCACCGGGGGCCGGACGGCTTCCATCGGTCCCAGCCGGGTGGCGAGCCAGGCGGGGATCAGGCCCGCCGCCGTGGCCAGGAGGAGCGCCACCGGGAGCACGAGCAGTGACTTGGCGCCGGCTTCGGGCTGGCCCAGCACGTACGCGAGCACCGTGCCCACGGCTCCGGCGGCGAGGCCGATCAGCGCCCGTTCGGCGAGGACCAGGCGGAGCACTTCGCCACCGCTCCAGCCGAGGCAGCGCAGCGTGCCGATCTCGGTGCGACGTGAGCGCACCGAGGCCAGCGCCGCCTGGCCGAGGAAGAGCGCGCACACGACGAGGACCAGCTGCACGCCTCTGATCGGCGACTACTACAGCGGTCACCGGCGGGTGAAGTACCTCGCCCTGCAGACCATGTGCGCCTCCGCGTCGGCCACCGTCTTCTTCGTGCTCGGCGGCGCCGCCGGATCGGCGGGCTGGCGCGTGCCCTTCTGGGTCCACGCCGTGAGCCTCGAAGGGGCAGGGCAGGACGCGCACCGCGGCCGATCGGACCGCCTTGCGCGCCAGGCGCTCCTGGATCATCGCGATCCGGCGGGTGCCCTCGACCATGAGGGGCAGCAGTTGGAAGGTCTGCACGGACGCCTCCACCTGGGGACTGATCCCTATCATGCTGAGCTGGCGGGCGGCCGGGGCGTCGTAGGGACGCTGGTAGACGGCCCAGGGCAGACGCCCCAGCTGGTCCAGGGAGAGTTCGTCACCGATCTCGGGGTGATCGTCGGCGACCAGGAACAGCCAGCGGTCCTGGTGGAGGTCGACGGCGGGCAAGCCGTCGATGACGCCGTGCGGCATCAGCAGTCCGTCGACGGTGCTCAGCACCGCGGCGGTGTTCATGGGGCGCCGGTCGAGCCCGGCGACACACGATTGAAGTCCTGGCGCATCTTCCGCAGCTCCAGGTGCGGGCCCGAACCGAATGACGTCAGTCGCCGCGGCTGTCCTCACGCTGGAGCGGCGAGCTGATCGCGCGCCTACGCCGTCGTTACACGCCTCCGGCGACCGCCGCACCCAGATGATCTCCGTCTACGAAAATTTTGCCATAGCCACGCTCACTCGTACGCCGACAACAGGCTCAGCGATTGGAGCTACTGACAGGTGCCAGTACCGGTTGCCATCTTCACGCTGCATTGTCGACACAAGTGTGCGGTGCCATGGCTTGCAGGAACTATCGCGGTACCGAGGAGTCGCAGTGGGGTTCGCCGAACGATTGAAGCGTGATCTCGTCCAGGACGAGAAAGCGCGATTCGTATATATCAATAATTTTGAAGTGGAACGCAGCTGGGCTGTCGGTGAACCCAAACTGCCGGGCGCGGGCATTTCCTTCGCCTCGGCGACGGTCAACCGTATGGAGGAGATGGGCGTCCTGCTCGCCGAGAGCGCGGACATCGTGCTCCTGAAGGCGCCGATGGACAGTGACTATGCCGCGTACCTGCGTGCGGTCGACGCCTCGGCCGGTGAAGTGGTCGCGGTCGAGGCGTCCCTGCCCTCACGCACCGTCACGGAGGACGCGCTGGAATCGCCCCGGACGCTGGACTTCCTGCGCGGGCTGGCGGACGGCCGTACGTACCTTATGCCGATGGGAATTTCCGCAGCCGAGGAACAGCTCTCCGAGGCGGTGGGCCTGCCACTGGCCGGCCCACGTGCAGAGGTCTGCAAGCGGGTGAACGGCAAGATCTACAGCCGTCGTCTGGTCGACTCGCTCGGGCTGGCCGCCGTGCCGGGTGTGGTGTGCGAGACGGTTGCCGAGCTGGCCGCAGCGGTCGAGGCGCAATGTGCCCGCGGCGGGCGGGTGGTGGTGAAGGAGTCGCTGGGTGTATCGGGGCGGGGCATGGTGGTGCTGCCGGACCGGGCAGCCGCTGACCGGCTGCTCCGGCTGATCGGCCGCCGTGGGCAGCAGACGCGGGTGGACATGGTGGTCGAGTCCTGGATCGAAGATGTCACGGATCTCAACTACCAGTTCCTGGTGAGCCGTTCTGGGCAGGTCCGGTTCGAGGCCGTGAAGGAGGCGGTGCTGCACAACAACGTGCACCAAGGACATCGTTTCCCGGTGGATCTTTCCGAGGAGCATCTCGGCACGCTGCATGAGTCGGCCCTTCTGATCGGCCGCGCGCTGCACGCGGACGGCTACTACGGAATTGTCGGCGTGGACGCCATGATCGGCCCGGACGGGGTGTTGTACCCCTGCTTGGAAATCAACGCGCGATTCAACATGTCGACCTATCAGAGCCGAATCGCGGAGCGCTTCCTCTCAGCAGGACGACACGCCATCGCGGCAACCTTCAACCTCAAACCGTCGCGGGCCCACTCCTTTGCCGAGGTTGCCGCCGTCCTGGGCCGATCCATATTCGACGGAACCCATGTTCCGGGCGTTCTCGTCAACAATTTCGCCACGCTGAACGCGGGCATCGGTCCGGGGGACGGTCCGTTCCACGGGCGCATATATGGAATCTGCATCGCCGCCGACGCCGGCTCGGCGCTCGCCTTGCGGAGCCGGACCGAGGAACGACTGCGCACTCTGGTGGCAAGGGGGAGCTCATGAGCATCCAAGGGATCACCTACACAGAGCTGGCGGAGCGCTTCGGCACGCCTCTCTATGTCTACGACGGTGATGTTCTGCTGCGGCGCCTGCGCGAGTTGTCCGAGGCGCTGCATCCCGCACTCGAAATCTTCTTCTCGCTGAAGTCCAACCCTAATGTCAGCGTCTTCAGCACACTCAGGGAGGGCGGCGCGCACGCGGAAGTGTCCTCACTGGTCGAGCTGCGCACCGCGCTGCTGGCCGGAGCTCAGCCGCAGGACATCATCTTCCTCGGGCCCGGCAAGAGCGAGGAGGAACTGAATGCCTGCCTGCGGGCAGGCATCTACGCCATCGTCGCCGAGTCGCTCGACGAGGTGGACCGCATCGAGCGGCTCGCGTCCGAGAGCGGTGTCCGGCAGCGGGTCATGCTCCGGATCAACCCGGCCTTCCTTGCCAGCGGATCCCGGCTGACCATGGGCGGCAAGCCGCGGCAGTTCGGCATCGACGAGGCCCAGGTGCTCGCTGCCGGGGACCTGACGTCGCGTTACCGCCATGTCGAGTTGGCGGGGATCCACGTCTACATGGGCACCCGGATACTCGAGGCCGAGGTGGTCGCGAAGAACACGCGTTACATCCTGGAACTCGCCGATCGCGTCGCGGCGGCCACCGGAATCCGCATGACGGCCGTCGATATCGGCGGCGGCCTGGGGGTGCCCTACTTCGAGGGTGAGGACGACCTCGGTGCGGCGGAGCTGGCCAAGGAACTCAACCCGCAGATCGAGGAGTTCACGCGGAGCCACCCAGATACGCGGCTGCTGATGGAGTCAGGCCGCTATCTGACCGCCCCGGCAGGCATCTACATCGTGTCGGTGCGTTACGTGAAGGAATCGATGGGCGAGATGTTCGCGGTTGCGGACGGCGGCACCAACCACCACATGGCCGCGGTAGGCATCGGCTCGTTCGCCAAACGCAACTTTCCCGTGCGACTGCTCAACCGCGACTCCGGCGAGGAGCTGCAGAGCTGGAACGTCACCGGCCCCCTCTGCACGCCCAACGACACCCTGCTCAAGCGTGCCGCGTTGCCGCCGCTGCACGTGGGTGACCTGCTGGGCGTCGAAAGGTCGGGTGCCTACGGTCCCTCGGCCTCACCCGGCTTCTTCCTCGGACACGGCTTCCCCGCGGAGGTTCTCGTCCGGGACGGCGAGGCGCACCTCGTACGCAGCCGCGATCTGCCTGATGACCTGTTGCGTCAACAACACCTGTACAGCCGACGCGCGTCGTCGGCCGGCACACGAAATGAGGTCTCGTGAACCGTGAGCAGATTGTCGAGCACATTCGGATCGCGCTCTCCAGCGTACTCAACAGGGAGATCGAACAGCTGGAGGAGAACGTCCGCCTTGTCGAGGACCTTTCCCTGGACTCCACCAGCGTCATCGAACTGCTGATGGCCCTGGAGGACACCATGGGCCTGGAGCTGGACGTGGAAGACCTGCAGCCCGAGGTGTTCCAGACCGTCGGGAGTCTGGCCGACTACCTGGCCGCCGAGGTTTCGGGCCTGGTGTCCTGAAGCCGACGGAGGGCGTCAGATGACCGTGATCACTGCTGCCGCACCGGAGGCGTCCTCGTCCTCGGCGACGGCGACCGCCGGGCGCTGCCGGCGGAGGGAGCCGGTATGAGGGTCGGTGTCGACCTGCTCTCCGTCCAGCGGTTCTCCCCGATCGCACGGCACGACCGCTACCGCTCGCTGGTCTTCACCGAGGACGAGCTCGCCCAGGCCTGCACTCTGGGGCCGGAACGCAGCGTGGAGCGGCTGGCGGGCCGATTCTGCGTCAAGGAGGCGACATGCAAGGTCCTCGGACGGGGATTCTGGCAGGGGATCCGTTGGCGGGACATCGAGGTGCTCGGCGACCCCTGGGGGAGACCCGTCGTCACGCTGAGCGGCGGCGCCCGGCGCATCGCCGACGAACTGGGACTGAGTGGCCTGGAAGTCACGCTCACTCATCAAGCGGAGCTTGTGGTGGCGGTGGCGATAGGAGTGGCCGAGAGGCCGGGGGACTGCGACGCACGGTCGCGGAGCTCATGAGCGGCAGCGGCCCTGCCCATTCACATGGCCTGCGACCGACCTGCGCGTCCGCCGCGCCCCGGCCGGCTTCCAGCTGTTCTCTCGCGTTAGGGGGTCCTGAGTGACTGATCGCGACTCGACATCAGAGGTTGATCAGAACGAATTTGTAAACACCTACCTTGCCAAGAACATGCCGTTCGTGGCCAGGGACTGCTTCACGCGCAGCGGGCCGTTGGCTTCGCCGTGGGACCTGGAGCCCCTGGCAGAGAAATTCGGCGCGTACCACGTTCCTGTCTTCGACACCCTGTTCGAGATGCAGCGCTCGATGAGGTTCAGCGACTATGTGTCGGCGATAGCAGCCGAACGGACCGGTGCGAAGCCCGTGTCGTACGTGCGTTGGTACGCCCGCCAGCGCCACTTCCAAATGATATGTGCAGACGAGGCATTCGCAGAACTCGCGGAAAGCTGGACAGCTCCGTCATGGGTCCCGTCGGGGGGCTATGTGTTCCCGCCAATCAAGGAGAATGCTGATCCGGTAAGGGACAGATTTCCCGCGAAGGGCTTCTTCGTCTGCGCCGCAGGAGGCCGTACTCGGCTGCACGTGGATCCCTGGGCCAGCGATGCTGTGCTCTGTCAGGTCACCGGGGCGAAGCGCTTTGTGATGTACCCCCCGAGCGCGGGCGAGTTCCTGTCGGACGGAGATGCCGTCGTCGACCTGGAGGAGCCGGACGACGAGCGGTTTCCCACCTGGAGGGAAGTCCGGCCCGCTGTGGACGTCACCCTTTCCCCGGGTGACGCCATCTATATCCCTGCCGGGTGGTTTCACGCGGCTGTCGCTCTCGCGCCCAGCGTCTCGATAACGTGGAACTTCGTCCATGAAGTAAATGCCGCCCGGTTTGCGGCATATCTTGAGTCCGGCGGCTCCACGGATGCCACGGTCAAGTACTTTCACGCCACCCACGAGGTCGCGCCGGCCTCCTGAACGGCGGGATCGAGCGCGGCAGGGCCGGATCCAGGAGGAGGAGTCACGTGAGCAAGAACGCCCCCACGCTGAAGGAGGAAAAATCCATCCCGACCTTCGAGGCCCCGGTCGACTCCCCGTTCTCGTGGCTGCGGGAGGCGACGGCGGCCATCCGTGACCAGATGCTGGTCCACGGAGCGGTCATAGTCCATGGCCTGCCGATAGACGGACCAGACGGTCTGGCCGAGGCACGGAATTCCCTGGGGGTCGACAACTTCACACCCACTGAGGCGTTCAACCACCGGAGCGACTTCGGCAAACACATCCTTTCACCCATCAGCTGGCCGCTGGACCGGCACATTTGCCCGGTGCAGGAGAGTTCCTTCAGCCGTACCTTCCCCTCGGTCGTGCTCACTGCGTGCGTCACGCCGCCGGACGGCGACGGGCGAGCCTACCTGGGCGATGCCCGCCGGATAGGCCGGCACCTGCCCGCGCACCTCGCCGACCGGGTACGGACGGACGGTTGGACCATGGCCCGGACCTTCCACGCTGGATTTGGCATTTCGTGGCAGGAGGCATTTTCCAGGACGGATCACGCATCCCTTGAGGAGCTTCTCAGGACGGAGGGAATCGAATACGAGTGGCTCCCCAGCGGTGCCCTGCACACCGTGCGGCACCTGCCCGGCTTCATCGACCATCCGGTGACCGGCGATGTCTGCTGGTTCAATCAGCTCTCCTTCCTCAATGCCGGCAGCCTGGAGCCTGCGGAACGCCGGTTCATGGCCAGGGCGTTCGGGAAGTACCTCCCGATGGACTCCTTCTTCGGTGACGGGTCGCCGCTGTCGGAGGAGGATGTGAAGGCCATAGACCATGCCTACGACTCCTCGCGGATCGACGTTCCGTGGCGCCGCGGAGATCTGCTGATCACCGACAACGTCTCCATGGCCCTGGGCCGATCGCCGATCGCGGGCGCCCCTGAATTCCTCGTCGCCCTCGGGCAGGGCTACTGAATCCGCTCATTGTCGCGCGAACATGGGTGATCAAGACATGGAGGGAAAAATTCCCCCGCCGCTGAACAGCATGCGTCGAATCTGTCAACGCGGCCTCGGCGGCATAATACATCCACGTGCGTGCCGAACTCGCCGCGAATGTCCCTACCGGCGTTTTCGGGTGGGTTGCGCCCTCGTTTCATGAAGCACCGAATTTATCCGTTCTTGATTGCTACGGTTCTCGGCGCTCGATAGGTTAATTTCGATCGCGATACGGGGAGGGTTCCTGCATGATGAACCTAAGGCTCGCGAACCCCGGGCTGCACACGGTTCCGGTGGCTGCCGAGGTGCAAGCTTTCGACGCCAAGGTCCGCCCTCGCGTAACGAGGCGGGTGCTCCGGTCGTCGGGATTTGGTCCGAGCCCCTTGCAGTAGGGGACATCTGTGACACGGGGGCGATGCTCTGATGCGCGACAGCCAACCTGCCGACTCAGTCGGCCGTTCGACGGGCTTGTGCGTGAGAAGCCACTTCGAGGCATGCCTCCTTCAATAGATACAGTCGATGACTTCTGCCGTGGACTGGTACTGACGATGGCGAACCGGTTCGAGCGGCTTGAAGGACTTTCATCCGCTTGATCTGATCCGCGTCGGCCGCGCGGAAATTTCAAGCGTCCACGAAAAGCTGCTCGATGCCGGGTCAACTTTCGCATTCCCCCAGGGGAACAAGACGAGGAAGGCTCTCTCGCGTGCGCACTATGGTTGAAGCTGATATAGAAGTGATTGTGAGCTGGTCCAACCCGCGCCACCCCGACGGTCCCCAGTTCACGGAGCAGAGCAGAATGAGGGCCGGCGATCGACTGAGTTTCGGCAGGGTGAGTGGTACCGGAAAACTGCAACCAGGCGCCGCACCCGGCATTGGTGCGTTCGAGGTTTCCGACCGCCACCTCCTCTTCTCGAACCTCACTGCAAGCACTACCTTCGCGATCGAGAACCTGGAAGGCGGCACGGAACTCGTAAAAGCGCGCCCCCGACAATTGGACATGGTAATCCCGTTCGAGATGTCACGCATCCTGATACCTACCGGTACGAGCGTAAGCGAAATCACCGTCTTCGCTTCCCCGCCGGTCCTGCTTCGATCCGACCAGGCCACCACGTTTTCCGCCTCCGCCGTATCCAAGCTGGATACGACAAGTAAGTATTTCGCCGTTCTCGTCGCGCTGTGTGAGCCACGGTTGCGCGGTTCGTCCATGGCGGCCGTACCGTCCGTTCAGGAAGTGGCCGAAAGACTCAAGCGGACCAAGCAATTCAGGGGCGCGAACCGGAGCAGCATCAACTACCACATCGACTATCTGGCCGACCGGAAGCTCCCGGTCAGCCAGTGGGCCAAATATGTGGACGAGGGTCGCATGCACTCCAAGCGCGAAGCCCTGGTCGCGTTCGCACTCCGCTTCGACCTGGTGCGAGAGGAACACCTCAGTCTGCTCCCCGACCTCAAGTACGCGAGGGTCCTGCGTCGGTGAACCGCGGGTCTCCCTGTCAGCCCGGTCGCAGGCCAGGCGCGATTCCATGAAGGTTCTTCACCCAGATAGGATGCATTTATGGAGCCTGCACCTCTGAAGGTCGGGACCTGGAATATCGGGGGAGGGATCCTCGGCGAGTCCCATCAGCGAGGCGTGGATCCATCACTCGATCGTTATGCGTCAGTCCTGGAGGAATGCGGGCCCGACGTGCTGTGTCTGCAGGAGGCGCACGATTACCACGGACGTCAGGTGGGCCAGGCGGAATGGCTGGCGAAGCATCTGGGGTATCCGTACTTCGCGTCCTTCCCGACAAGCAGGTCCCACATGGTGGAGAACGCTTCCCTGGCGCTGGGGATCGTGTCCCGGTTCCCCATCCGGGATGCCGTGTACAAGCAGTTCCCGAATCCCCGGCTCCGGGTCGTCGGCCCGAACGGCGAGAACTGGGAGCTGCACGACAAGGGTTATGTGGTCGGCCAGTTGGATCTGGGCTGGGGAACGCTCGGACTGGTCAATGGGCACTGCTTTCCGCTCCAGCACTTCGGAATAAGCCCGACCGAGCCGGTTTTTGCGCAGATGTGGCGCATGCTGACGGCCGACCTGCTGGCCGTCGGCGCCGCCGGTCCAGCACTCGCCGCCGTCGACCTGAACTACGCGCGGATCAGGGACCTGCTGGTCGATGTTCTGCGTCCGGGGCGTTATTTCAACGCATTCGACGGCACCCCCACAACGCCCCAGGGCGTACAGAAGGACTACATTCTCTACGGGGAATCGATCCGGTTGCTCACCACCACGGTGGCGTCGACCGGTTCGGACCATTCATATTGCCAAGCAAGTTTTCTGATGTAGCTCCGGCGGGACGTACGGCTCCATGACTGCACGTGACATGAGCAACCGGCTGCGAGAGGGATCTGAATGGGAATGCACGATGCGCGAAGTCACCGGCCTGTCGTCGCTGTCGTAGGTCTTGGCATAGCCGGTTCGCTTGCGGTGGTGCATCTGTGTGATGGATCGTCGAGCCATCCTCAGAATGTGCCGATAGAACTGCTCCTCATAGATCCGGGCGTTGTGGCCGGAACCATTCGACCTCATCGAGACTCGGGGCAGCGCCTGCTGAGCGCGCATGTCGAGGACATGAGCTGCTATGAGAGAGAAGCCGACCACTTTGCGCGTTGGCTGTGCCGGCGTGGTGAATGCCCGTCGCAGACCGGTCTGACGCCCACCTGGTATCGCTACCAGAATTACCTTGCGCACACCGTCGGCGAGTCGATCATCCAGGCGACCGGCTCTGCGACTGTGCGGAGAATCAAGAACCGTGTGGAGCAGATCGAAAAAACGGATGAGTCCGGGTATGCGCTCTATTTGGACAACGGTGAGCTCTGTCGGGTGGATTCCGTGGTCATGGCGACCGGACTGAGATGCGCCTGGGAGCCGAAGGACGGTGATCGGTGGGCATCGCGGTCCGTCGACGGTGACGTTTCTGAGCCCCGTGGCAGCGAGACGGGATGGGGACCTCACGCGCACTTCCTGCCGGATCACCGTGAAATGCGATCGTCCGCTCCCGTGGACTGTGTGCCGCTTCTACGCCGAGAAGCGGCGAAGGTTGCCGCTTCGGTACTCGCGGTCCGGGCGTCGTGAACAGGACCGGATGGGGCGTCAGTCCTCGGCGTCCGCGGGAGGGTGATCAATGAGCGGCGTGCACTCCTCTCCAGATGTGCGTGTTCTCGGTCGGGACCCCCATCTGGACGTACTCGAGTCGGAAGGCGTACATATCCTCCGCGAGGTGGCCGGCGAGTTCGAGCGGCCGGTGATCCTCTTCTCGGGTGGCAAGGACTCCATGGTCATGCTGCACCTCGCGTTGAAGGCCTTCACGCCGGCCCCGCTGCCGTTCGGGCTGCTGCATGTCGACACGGGGCACAATTTTCCCGAGGTGCTGTCCTTTCGGGACCGTGTCGTCAAGCAACACGGGGTGCGGTTGCACGTCGCCTCCGTACAGGAGTTCATCGATCGCGGAGAGCTGCGGGAGCGCCCGGACGGCACCCGTAATCCGCTGCAGACACAGCCGCTCCTGGCCGCCATAGAGACGGGCCGGTACGACGCGGTGTTCGGCGGCGGACGGCGCGACGAGGAGAAGGCCCGGGCCAAGGAACGGGTGTTCTCGCTGCGCGACCAGTTCGGCGGCTGGGATCCCCGCAAGCAGCGCCCCGAGCTGTGGCAGCTGTACAACGGACGGCACGCTCCCGGCGAGCACGTACGGGTCTTCCCGCTGTCCAACTGGACCGAGCTGGACGTGTGGCAGTACATCGCCCGCGAGGGCATCGAGCTGCCTCGGATCTACTTCGCGCATGAGCGTGAGGTGTTCCGGCGCTCGGGGATGTGGCTGACCGCGGGCGAGTGGGGCGGCCCGAAGGAGGGCGAACCGACAGAGGTCCGACTGGTGCGCTACCGCACCGTCGGCGACATGTCCTGTACCGGTGCCGTGGACTCCGAGGCCACCACGCTGGACGAAGTGATCACCGAGATCGCGGCTTCCCGGCTCACCGAACGGGGTGCGACGCGTGCCGACGACAGACTTTCCGACGCCGCGATGGAGGACCGCAAGCGTGACGGCTACTTCTGACCGGCCACGCTACGGCGCCGAGGCCGACGCTTCGGGCGCTCCTTTCGTACAAGTCCCATCCACGCGATACGTCTCGTCTCTTGGAGAGTGCTGATATGCAGCAAGCGCCGGCCGTCCTCCACCTTGGCTGGATGTACCCGGCCATCGCCGCGCTCATCCGCTCCGGGGCGGCCGTGACCTGCGCGGTGAAACCCGCCGACGCACCGGCCGTCCGCGCGATGGGCGCACGCGCGGTGGTGGTGTCCGATCCGGCCCGCAGCACCGATGTGCTGGCCGGACTCGACCGGGCCGGCCTGGCCCCCGATGTCTTCGACGTCGTGTGCAGCGGGATGGAGTTCTGCCTCCTCGACGCGGCGGCGGTCTCGGGCGACGCGACAGCGATCGCCCGGGCGCTGGCGATGCGCGACAAATTCATCCAGAAGCGTGCCGTCCGGGAGGCCGGGGTGCGGACCGCCGACTGCGCCGTGCTGGAGGCGCCCGGTGCCGCGGCCGTACTGCCGTCGTTCCCACAGGTGCTCAAGCCACTGGACGGCGCCGGGGCCCGGAACACGTTTCTGGTCGCCGACGAGCAGGACCTGGCCGCCGTCCTCCGGCAGCCGGTGGTCGCCGCCACCGGCGGGCCCTGGCTGTTGGAGGAGTACGTGCCCGGCGTCGAGTTCCAGGTCGACGGGTTCGTGGAGGGCGGGGAGCTGCGGCTGTTGTCGATCTCCCGGTACGTGCAGAACCTGATCGAGGTGCACAGCGGCGGGCTGGTGGCCAACATCGTGCTGCCGCCACGCGCTCACCCGGAGCTGTACGCGAAGGTCGGGGCGCTGGCCGAAGCGGCTTTCAAGGCGCTCGGGCACCACGACGGGATCTTCCACCTGGAGGTTTTCCAGCACGCCGAGGACGGAGACATCGTATTCGGCGAATGCGGGGCGCGCGTGGGCGGAGGCCGGACCGACGAGGTCATCGAGCGTGCCTTCGGCGTCCGGCTGCACGACGTGTGGGCCAGGCTGGCGACCGGCCGTCCCTCCGGCGTCACCGGTTTCCCCGGCCACGTCGACGGCACAGTGTTCGGCGGCATGCTCCTGTCCGCACAACCGGGCCTCATACGCGCCGTGCCCTCCGACCGCGAGGTCCTGGACCGGCCCGGCGTGGTGTACTCCGAGGTCACCGCCGGTCCCGGCACGGTCCTGCCCGACACCACCGAGGGCACGCATCTGTGGGCCGGTCTCGCGGTCGTCTCCGGGGCGGACGAACAGGAGGTCGAGGACCGCATGCGACGGCTCGCCGACTGGTTCACCGCGCGGGTCGTCTACGAGGCGGCCGACTGAGCGAGCCGCGCTCTTCCCGGGGAGCCTCCCCGTATCGGCGGCCGAGGGGCGCGTCGATGAGCGCGCCACCGCGCTGCCCATGGCTCGCAGACGGTGGCGGAAGACCACAACTGCGAAGGACCTTTCTGATGTCCAGGACCACCGCGGCCGAGCAGCTTCCGGCCACCACCCTGCTGCGGTTCGCCACCGCGGGCTCCGTCGACGACGGCAAGTCCACCCTCGTGGGACGGCTGCTGCACGACTCCAAGTCGGTCCTCGCCGACCAGTTGGAGGCCGTCGAGCGCGTCTCGAAGAGCCGCGGTCAGGAGGCCCCGGACCTGGCGCTGCTCACCGACGGCCTGCGCGCCGAGCGCGAACAGGGCATCACCATCGACGTGGCCTACCGCTACTTCGCCACCCCGAAGCGCCGGTTCATCCTCGCCGACACCCCCGGCCACGTGCAGTACACCCGCAACATGGTCACCGGCGCCTCCACCGCCGACCTCGCCCTCGTCCTGGTCGACGCCCGCAAAGGCGTCGTCGAACAAACCCGCCGCCACGCCGCGATCGCCGCGCTGCTGCGGGTGCCGCACGTGGTGCTGGCCGTGAACAAGATGGACCTCGTCGGCTACGAGGAGGCCGTTTTCGCGGCGATCGCCGAGGAGTTCACCGAGTACGCCTCGGCGCTGGGGAGCCGCGAGATCACGGCGATCCCCATCTCGGCGCTGGTGGGCGACAACGTGGTGGAGCCTCACGCCCACATGGACTGGTACGACGGTCCGACCGTGCTGGAACACCTGGAAACGGTACCGGTCAGCGACGGCCTGACCGCCTGCCAAGCACGGTTCCCCGTGCAGTACGTGATCCGCGCGCAGACCAGCGAGCACACCGACTATCGCGGCTGCGCCGGCCAGCTCGTCACCGGCACCTTCCGCATCGGCGAGGCCGTCACCCTGTTGCCCTCGGGACGTACGACGAAGATCATGGGCATCGACCGGCTCGGCGAGGCGGTCGACGTGGCGTGCGCCCCGCAGTCGGTGACGGTGCTCCTGGAGGACGACATCGACGTCTCGCGCGGCGACCTCATCGTGCCCACGGCGGATGCGCCCGCCCTCACCCAGGACATCGAGGCCACCGTCTGCCACGTCGCCGACACCTCACTGACGGTGGGGCAGCGGGTGTTGCTCAAGCACGCGACTCGCATCGTCAAGGCGATCGTCAGGGAGATCCCCTCCCGGCTGACCCTGGAGGACCTCTCCGACCACCTCAGCCCGAGGCTGCTGAGGGCGAACGACATCGGCCGGGTGCATGTGCGCACCGCGGAACCACTGCCCATGGACGCCTACGCCGACTCCCCCCGGACCGGATCCTTCCTGCTCATCGATCCGGCCGACGGCACCACGCTCACCGCCGGCATGGCGGGCACCGCCTTCACGGCCCCTGCCGTGCAGACCGTGCAGGGCGACGAGGGGTGGGGGTTCTGAGCTGAGCCGGGCGCGTTCGCCGCCCTCGCCGACGTGGCCGCCGACACGGCTCAGGGGTGATGCGTGCGTCGGCCGGTCGGCGGCGGGGCGGTCTCGGTTCGGGGCGGCGGTCCTGACCGTCCGGCACCAGCCGGTGGGTCACGTGCCCTTCGGCGTCAGCGGGTCGCAGGCCAGGCGACGTTGTCGAGGAACTGCTCCACCGCTGTCGCCACCTCGCCGAGCACATCGGCGGATTCCTTGAGGGGACGACCGGGCACGAACATGCTGTGATCGGCGCCGGCGACCTCGACCACATGCGGAGTGAGCGACCGGGCGATGTCACCGTCCCAGAACTCGTCGGCTGTCCCGCCGACGAGCAGGAAGGGCGCGGCGCTCTGCTCCAGCCCCTTGATGATCTTCTCAGCGACCGGTGAGTTGGCCAGAAACGGCGTGAACCAGATGGCAGGCAGACTGTGTTCGGCCGCCACGGGTGCCGCTCGACAGCCGAGCGACTTGGCGATGATCACCGTGTCGCCGGCGCCGACTGCCGTCAGTTCTTTGACCGCTGAGGTCACCCGCGCGATGATCATTGCGTCTACGTCATCAGAGTCCAGGTCCCCGGCGCCGAGATCCCACTCGACCGGGTACATGAACGCCTCGCGGCGTGCCGCCGCCTCCCGGTTGAACATCAGCAGTGACGTGCCCGGACCGTAGACCCTGCCGGGCGCTATGACCACAGACCGCCTGTTGGGCTTGCTGTTCTCGTCCGTCATTTCCTCATCCTGTTTCTACGCGATGGCTCGGGTTCGACAGGGGCGGGTGGTCAGCCATCTGGGCCCCGGCGGGCGAGCCGCTTCGTTTCGTCGATGCCGAGGACACCGTTGGAATTCTCCGTGAAGACGGCGCCCCGGATGGCTTTGGGCGCCTCCGACGTCCTGCCGTAGCGCAGGTGGTTGATTCCCCGGGCCTGTGCGTACTGGAACGGCTGGTGGAAACCCACGCTGATGTACACCGCAAGGTGTTCTTCATCGTTCTCGCCGGACAGCCCGAATTCGCACACCTCCATCTCGTCCGCCCACACCACGGCTGTCGCCACACCGCACAAGGTGGGCGACCGAGCGGTGAACACAAGGACGTCGACGTCAGGATTTTCCTGCAGATCGGAATAGCGGAAATCCACGAACTCGGGTGGCTCAGGGTCGCCTTTGGCGGTGTGCTGGCGGGAAATCAGTTCGGCAGCCCAGGGGCGGGCTTCGTCCCAGGACAACGCCCCGCCGCCCGCCACTCCATCTGTCACCGGTGTCGCCGCGATCCTGCGTCGGTCCTGGCGGAACGTCCTCCGCACCCGGCGGGGAAGTCTGTTCTCCCACTCAGGATCGGCCAGACCGAACACGTGGGCCTCACGTGGCAGTTCGACCCAGGCGATGAGGTCATCGGTGGCCGCGTCCAGCGCCTTCCGGGCATCGGCGTGCATGTAGGGGAACACCAGACAGCGGTCTTCGTCCGCGGCGATCCGGGCGAGTTCGACCAGGAGACTTCGCAGAGTGTCCGGTGTCCTGGATTCCACGTCGACGTGCAGACCGGTGCGCCGGTCGCCGCATCCGCCGACCAGCAGCGACGCCTGGGGTGTGCAGTCGTCTCCGGCTCCGTCCGGCAGGCCCCATGAACGCGGGTCGTATCTGGGGTCCGGCCATGAGCTCATGCGGGACCGGTAGACCGGGATGGCCGCCCTCAGCCGGTCGTCGTCGGTCCACCAGAGGTAGCGGCTGATCCACCTGGGGTCCTGCTCCTTCTGAAGCAGGCGGGTGTACGAGGACGCGAAACCAGCGGTTGTGTCGAGAGCGTCGAACTGCTTCTGGTCGAAGTCCGCGACAGCCGAGGTGAAGCCGATCGCCATGTATCCAGCCCTCCGTGATCCGGTGTCCAAGGTGCCGGCACATCCGTTCCCCGGCCGTCCTGGAGGCGCCGTCGGGGCGTGAACCCCGCCTGCCACCGCGCCGAGGGGTGCTGCCGAGAGACGGCCCAGGCCGGCCGGCGACGGCAGGCAGTTCGGACAGGAGGAGCCCAGGAGCACTCTGCAAGAGGATCGGCTGCGGGTGTGACTCTGCTCCGGGGCGGCGGGCTACAGGTTCATCTTCTGAAGGACGTGCAGCGACCCCTCGATGTGCTGCTCGTTGAAGACCGCGGAGCTGTTGACGTGCGGCAGGGGCGCCTCCGGGACGGGAACGTCCAGGAAGGCGCAGAGCGGCTCCCAGCCGTCCTTCGGCGACCATTCCAGCAGTCGCTCGGCTGGAATGTGTGCGCGCACCTCCTTGATGTGCCGCTCCATACCCGCGGCCACGACGTCCTCGTCGAAGACCTCGGGGTTGGGGCCGAACAGCTCGGCCCGGTTGTACATGCCCCGCAGCATCGCCGTGTGCCGACGGATGTCGGGATCGGCGGCCTCCACGGCCGCTGCCAGGTGACGGCCCACCGTGTCGCCGTACGTAAGGCCCCAGATCGTGTCCCGGATACTGCGGGCCCACGAGTGCCCGTCTCTCACACTGAGCAGGACCTTCGCTTCCGGATAAGCCTCGGCCAATTCCCGGTAATAGAACGATGCCGGGTAATCCACCGCCGCCGAGAATCCAGAGAATATCGCTTCCCAGTCCGGGGCGCCCTCGTAGGCGGATATCCACTTGGACATGTGGTTGTGATCGGTGGGTATCGAGACCATGTGATAGCAGGGGCCGAATCCCAGCATTTCAAGCGCGATCTTCTGAGTGAGCGTCGCAGTGCGCGGCAGGCCCGCCCCAATGATCTTCATGTAACCTACTCACACTCGGCGTGAATGATATGGTCATGATCTACTCCTGTGCCAAGCACAATAGACGGCGCCCATGAAATGGTGTACTGACAGGTGCCAGTACCGGAGTGCTTCCTATTCGCTCCGCGGAGAACAGAAGCGCGTCGTATTTCGCAGGGGCGGTTCTGGAAACCGAAGATTCAGGCCAGGTTTCGCCGGTCGAGAACCTGTGATGCGCCCAACCGGTCGGGACTTCAGATCTCCCCGAGTGGCCGGAGAAATCCACGCAGAACGCCTTCACCGGCGGGTGGCCGACGCGGTCCACGGCGGCGGCCGCCGGAGAACCGGGCTTCGCCGCCCCGGAAGACGATCTCGCGGTGGATCTGTTCGACGGGCCGGCGGAAGACGCCGAAGCCGTCGCGGATCTCGTCGCGGCCGGCATCACCGGCCCACAGCTGCCGCACTGGCCGAGGACACGAGTCGACCGGATGTCCGCGCGGGCGCGCGGCGTCGGCAAGCCCTGACTGCTGTCAGTACACGCGCATCGTGCCGACCGCTAACTTGCATTCCGCCGCCTTGAACGACGTGCACACCGGAGAGCACGCGGCGATGCTGTGGAGTTCCGACAGGAACCTACGTTATGGGGAGAGATGTCAGAACGTACCGTAATCCTGACCAACATATGGCAGCAGGTTCTCGGCAACCCCAACCTCGACGAGAACTCTGATCACTTCGAGAGCGGTGGGACGTCGCTGCACATATTGCAGATCATCGGTGAAATCCACCGAGCTTTCGGTGTCGAGGTGAAGCTGCGTGACGTATTCTCCCACGCTTCGCCGCGAAGCCTCTCGGATTTCCTGGAGGGCAAGCTGGTGCCGGAATCGGCAAGCGGGCCTGATATCAACCGCTGACGCATTCAAGCGTCACCCACCCGAAGGTCAGATGTGACAGTATCTCATGTCGGGGCCTCCCTGGGACCGACTTCGCTCGCAGAAAAGGCAAGACTGACCGGAGAGTTCGCCGACTGGCACAATCTGTTTTACCGGACCGTGTGGATAACCGGGACATTGGACCTAACTGCGGTCCGTGCTGCCTGGCGGCGGGTCTGTCGGCATCACGACGCCCTCCGCAGGACATATGTCTCGGCGGACGAGGCTCGCACACACGCCGACGCTCTGAGCGAGGTGGAGTTCCACACGGCGGAGACGGACGACGAAGCGATCGAGCTGATGCGCAGCTTCCTCGGCACTCCCTTCAGTCTGGACGGCCCGGGCTTCTCGCGCATCGCCCTCGTGCAGCGCAGCGAGCGAAGGTACCTCCTCGGTGTCGCGATGGACCACATCATGACCGATCTGCTCTCCTGGAATCGTATCCGGGCGGATTTCAAGGAATTTTACGACCGGGCCCTGGCCGGCGATACCGGTGATGCGACGGGCGTGAACGGCTATCACATGTTCGCTGCGGAGCAGCGCCGCCTGTTCTCCGGTGAGTGGGGAGAAGAGCGCAAAGAATTCTGGCGCTCATACACTGATGAGTTCGGGGCGTACCCTCCGCCCTTTATGGCCGACGCCAAACACGCCGGAGAATACCAATACAAGGTTATCGACCGCGCCCTCCCTGCGGATGCCAAGGCGCGGGTGGACGCGCTCTCGCGGCAAGCCCGGGTGACGCCCTTCGCAACGGTATCCACCGGAATTCTTGCGGGTGTTAGGGAAGTCGCCGACGATCCCACGGCGGGGATCTCCGTCACTCATCACGGTCGCGGTCTGCCAGGTACCTCGGAGACGGCTGGGCTGTTCGCCCAAACCGTTCCGCTGCATCTCGGACGCCGGGTCACGAGTCCCCTTGAATCGGTCCAGGAGGTGTTCCAGCGAACCCATGACGTCTTCGAGTACGCACTTCCGCTCACCGTTGCAGGGAGGGCCTGGAACGAAGCGCTGACGGGGGTCGGCCGAGCGGCCGCCGGACTCTATCTCGAACTCAACGAGCGCCCGAGGTCCACGTACTACACGCCGTGGTTCACCGGTACCGAAGTGGAGTACGTCGAACTCGGCTTTCCCGGCGACAAGGTCTGGGACGAGACCGTGATCGTCTCGTGGAACCTGTACGAGACGGGTCCAAGGCTCGTTGCGGAGTACAACAGCAACTACTTCCCGGACGCGGCTGTGGAGGAACTCCTCGAAGCAGCCCAGAGGTTCGTCCTCTCGGCAACCACCGCCTAGCCTGTCCGTCGCGAAGCGCAGGCTGGACCCCGGACGGCTGCAGACCGACCGGCCCGCAGCCGTGGCAAGTCCATGACCTGCCGCAGAACGGCGAACGAGGCACACGGCCGCGGTCGCGCCGCCGATCGGGCCCGGGGCGGCGGTCGTGCGGACCGGCGGCCGCAAGTACGAAGGGTAGAGGGTGTCAAGTCGATGAGCGGTGACCCGAGGCGATCGAGGCGGTGCTGATGGTGTGCCGGTCCCGCAGCCGCCGAGGATCGGGCCACAACGCCTCTGAGTTCCGAAATCCCGCGGTTTTCTGCCGGGCCGCCCGAGCGAGCGTGATCGATACGGTTGGTCAAAATCGCCGATCCTGTTACTTGTTGGGACTCACGGGGACGGAGCTCTGGCAAACTGATTTCGAGTTCTAACAGGCACGAATGCGGTGCCGTTTCTGACTCTCATAATCGAGTCGGCTTGATGCTGCAGATATGGGACCGGCGATCAAAGCGGCGGGAATTTTGACTGACTGCGTCAATTTCCGTACTCGTCGCCGCGGCCCGGCTGTTGACGCTGTCCCCCATGAATCGAACATATCGGCCACGAAGCCGCAGGGGTGGTGCCAGTGGCTCGGCCGGGCAATGTCGAGTGTTCCGCCACGGACCCTGAAAACCCGATGATCCGTCTCCTGGAGTGTTCAGACATGCAAAAATCCACTGCACCGAGTTCGCTGTGGCGGCCTTGGACGCCGATCACCCAACAGGCCCACTCGTTGCGGATCGTCGAAGCAAAGGGCAATCGCGTCCGCGATGCGGAGGGCAACTGGTACCTGGACGGCATCTCCGGTGTGCTGAACGCTTCCTGCGGGCACGGACATCCGCGGCTGATCGAGGCCGCGACCCGGCAGCTGGAGCAGCTCGTCCACTACGACCCCATGGTGTCCAGCCACGATCCCGCCGAGACACTGGCCTCCAGGCTGGCGGAGACCCTGCCGGGTGAGCTCAACGAGACGGTGCTGCTCAACAGCGGCTCGGAGGCCACAGAGGCGGCCCTGCGGATCGCTCTGCAGTTCTGGCGCAACAAGGGCGAGGACCGCGACCGAGTCATCACTTTCGAGGCCGCGTACCACGGCACCACCTACCTGGCCCAGCAGCTCTCGGGGCTGCCGTTCACGGTCAGTGAGTGGGCCCCGCCCTTCCCGATCGACCACGTCTCCCTGCCGGCGTCGCCTCGCGACATGCGTACCCAGGAGGCTGCCGACGCGCTGATCGGGCTGTTCGCCGCTGCACTGGAGGCCGGCCCGCCCGCTGCGGCGGTCATGGTCGAACCGCTGCTCGGTCTCGGCGGGTGCGTCGTCTTTCCCGAGGGATTCCTCGCCAGGCTCCGGCAGTTGTGCGACCAGCACGGAACGCTGCTCATCCTCGATGAGGTGTTCTGTGGATTCGGCCGCACCGGCCGGATGTTCGGATTCGACCACGACGGGATTACGCCGGACATCGTCACCATGAGCAAGGGCATCAGCGGCGGGTACCTCCCGCTGGCCGCCGTGACGGTCACCTCGTCGATCAAGGAGACCTTTGTCCGGGAGCCGATCGCCCAGGGGCTCCGCTACGGGCACACGACGGGCGGCCACGCCGTTGCGGCCGCCGTCGGGAACACCGTGCTCGACGTCATGGCCGACGAGAAGCTGGTGGAGAACTCGGCCGCCCAGGGCGCCGCGCTGCTGGAGGGCCTGGGCGAGTTGGCGTCGAGCCCGCTCGTCACCGACGTCCGCGGACTCGGGCTGGTGGTCGCCATCGAGGCGGACAGTGCCGAGTCAGGCGACGCCATCGCGGCGGCCATGGCCCGAGCAGGCGTCCTGGCACGCCACGAGCGTGGCGTGATCCGGATCGCGCCCCCGCTGACGCTCACCGGCGCCGATACGGAGGAGATCCTCCAGGCGATCGGGACCGCTGTCGACGTCACCGCTGCGGCCCGTGGTTGACCCGGAATCCCTGACCGCTTTCCGGACCGAGTAGCTCCCGGCCGGCAAGCGGGTCGAGGGAGGAGGGCAACGTGCTGAACAAGGTTCACTTTCCTATGCATATCGAGTCACAGGATCGTCAGTATCCACAAAGGGAGACACAGGCCATGGTGCGGGTTTCGTCGGAGGCGACCCTGCAGGATATAAAGGACGAGCTGGAACTGGTCGTGGGCAGCGGAGGCGGCTCGACCTTCCAGGGGTCGGAGTCGGTGGTCCGTCAACTTTCCGAGCCAGGAGAGCTGCGATCTCTGATCGGACAGATCATCTCTGACGACGCCGCCCTTGCCGAGGTCGCCGCGCGTTCGTACTACCACGCAAACAATTTCCTGAAGGTCGTGCTGCTCGCCGGGGACAAGAATCCCTGGAAGCTGCGCCTCCATGTGTGGCATCCGCAGCCGAACACCTCGGGAATCATCACCGAGGACATCCACTCGCATCGGTGGGACTTCACGACCGCGCTGGTGATCGGTGAGTACTTCGCTCAGGAGTTCAAGATCGGTCCCGGGGTCGAGTACTGCCACTTCAAGTACCGGCCGATCGGACAGGGCAACACCTTCTCCCTGGAGGAGCAGGGCAAAGAGCAGCTGTACGCCGCGTTCGAGGCGGTCATGCCGGCGGGAACGGTTTACCACATCAATCACGAGATTCTGCACTGCATCTCTCGGTCTGCCGGTAAGGCCGCAGCGTCGCTCGTCCTTCAGCAGCCCGCCGCGGAGGAGTTCACGAACGTCTACCGGACCTCACCGGTCGGCGATCAGGCCGTGACCGAGATCGAGGTGGAGCGACCGTCCGTGGTCCAGTTGCGGGAAGAGCTGACGACCTTCCTGAGTTGGCTGGACTGACCCGACAGGCCGGTTGCCCAGTCAACGACGGTTGCTCTCCCGGCTGAAGCCGAGGGGGCACTCCGGCTGGGAGCGCCTCGCCGGCTCTGCCCGGCCGGACTCTGCGGATCACCTGTGCATCAGCCTCGGCCGATCGGATGCCGTCATCTGAGAAGTCCGGTCGTCGGTCCCGGATGGTCTCCACTCGACGGAGCGCGGGTGTCGACAACGCTCAGTCCCTGTCTCCAGCCCGAGGAGAGTGTGCAGATGCAACAGTCACGCGAGATGTCTTCTGTTCCACGACCGCTTGCCGACGGAGATTCGGAGAGCCTGGTTCAGTGGAACTCCGACGGGTACGACCGGCGAGTGACGGCGGAGCTCGGTCGGGCACCCGGCACCGAATCGACGCACCTGTTCACAGAGGCTGCACAGCGTCGGAACCTCTCCGGGGACGAGCTGGCCGCTGCCGGTGCGGCGCGCGACGAAATCAAGCGGCGCGCACACAGGATTTCCGAGTTGCTCGGACACGTGGAGAGCCTGCCGCTGACTGCCGATGAGCGTTCTCTTCTGCGGCCACCGTACGGTCGGGCCAACCATCTTCCCAGCCCCAATCGCCCCTACGCTCACCTCGCCGTGCACACAGGGCAGGGCGCCGTGAGCGTCACACCCGTCTGGGCGACCACGACCGGCGGCAACGTGGTCATGAGCACGGTGGAGAACAGGATCAAGGCAAGGGCTACGGCTCTTGACCCGATGGTCGCGCTGTCCGTGTCGGCCGGCATCGGGAACGAGATGTCCTTCGAAGTGGGTGGATTCGCAAGGCAGTCGCCGGACGCCGACCGCGAACTGATACGAACCTTGGCCGGGATGTACAGCAAGCCGAGGATCGGCGAGCACGTGGACGGCAACTACACGAGTTGGGACCAGCGGGAACGGAACGAGCGAATTCGGCTGGAGATCCTGGCCTACCGTGTGCGCAATGAGCTCGGGGACCACCCCGTGCATCGATCCGCCCCTTACGTCCAGGAGCTGGCGCCGAGATACAGCGATGCCGATCTTTCCCAGCTGCCCGCACGGAAATCCCACGATCGCTTCTGGACGACGGACGAGGATTCCCCGGAGGGTGAGTCCGATCCGAGTGAGGCCCGTGACGAGCTGGCCATCCTCGGTATGACGCGCCGTGCCAAGGAGAGCGAATATCGCTCGGTGCACCCCACCTACGGACACTTTGCCTGCTTCGACGAGCACGGCCTCCTGCGCTGCCGCAACATCGGGTTCGATCTCGTGGACGTCGAAGGGGAGGCTCGAATCTCGTTCCTCGTCAGGAAGCGTGACTCCCTGGTCCTGCGAAGGAACCCCGCCGGAGCCCTGTCCGTGGCGAAGTACAGCAGCGGGAGCGTGTGGCTGCAGTCCCAGGGGCGGATCCACTTCCACGAGGATCCGGATATGCTCCGGGCCGCGATCCGACGCCTTGAAGGCCGGTACAACCGCGTTCACCAGCGGTTGGCGCTCGACCTGGGCATGAGCGAGCGTCCTTCTGAGGACTACATGCTGGCGACCCTGTCCCGGCAGACGGTCAGCAGTCGCTACCGCGAGACGGAGCGGTCACTGCGTTCCGCCGGCAGGCACGGGCGGTGATGCCCGGCCAGGGCGTGGCTGACGCGACCGGGGCCGACCCGAGGTCGTGGTGATCTTGTGGGGTACCTGGTCGCTGCGGTGCGGTCCGCGACGTACCCGGCGCAACCCTGGTCGCGGGCGGAGATGTGCCGGGTGTCCGCCACCGTCTGCTTCAACAGGCTGCCCACGCGTCAGCGCCTCGCCCCGGGCGATCGGCCACTCATGATTGCGACGGGGCGCCGAGGTAGCCGGGAAAACGGCCTTCAGGGTCGCGGGCGTCGCGGATCTGCTGGTATTTGGACCAGGCCGCGTCGGACATCACGCGGTCGGGCCGCGCCGTGAAGTCGCTGTCGCCCAGGTAGCAGCCCGCGGAATACGGTGCCACGCGGTTCATCGTGCCGTCCAACCACGAACGGCACCGGGCGTCCTCCTCCGGGATTTCGCCGATCACGTACGCGGCGAAATACAGATCGGTCTGCACGGACAGGGCCATGCCCGGCGGACGGCGGGACAGCAGCGGGGTGAAGTCTCCGAGGACCGTGAACGTCCTGGCCGTGGGCAGAGCCGTGAAGGCGGGTACCAGCGCCGGGAGCAGCTCGGGAGCGGGACCGGTCAGGAAGGCGTTGTCCGCGAAGTAGCGATGGAGTTCGGGGTTGGCCCGCAGCTGCTCCGTCTGCAGATCAGCGAATGCCACCGGCTGGGCGACCTGGGACGTCGTGGCCTTGTCGGCCACGGGACAGGTGCTGAGCGCGGCCAACGAGGTGGGCCCGCCGTCGAACGAGAGCGCGTCGATGACCAGCACCGGGGAGTCGGATCCGGGGGGAGTGCAGCTGACCGCGCACAACTCGACGGACGGGGGCAGGTCGTGGCGCGCTGTGAGGTACCAGCTGAGCACCTCCGCAGTGAGTTCGGCAGGGAAGACGTAGCTGGATTTGGTCAGTTCTCGGAACCGCGGGCGGGTGCGCAGTCGGAACTCGGTGACCACACCGAAGAAGCCGGGGCCCGAGCCGCGAGCCGCCCAGAACAGGTCGGCGTTCTCCGTCTCCGAGCACCGCACCAGTTCGCCGTCGGCGGTGATCACGTCCATCGACTCGATGGACTCCGCCGCCCAGCCCCAGCCGCGGGTGTTCCAGCCAATGCCCCCCTGCAGCAGGAAGCCGCCCAGGCCCACGGTGGGGGAGTGGCCTACAGGGAAGAAGCGGTCGTACCCGGCCAGGTAGGGGTCCAGGTCCAGGCCGCCGCGTACCGCCGGACCGGTCGCGACGATCCCGCTGGTGGGGTCGTAGGACATCCCGGTGAATCGGGCGAGGTCGATGAGCAGGGTGTTCTCGCGCAGCGACCAGGCCGGCCAACTGTGCCCGCCTGAGCGGACCGCGACCTGCCAGCCCTCTGCCGCGGCCATTTTCACTCCCGCTGCCACATCCGCGGCATGAGCGGCACGCAGCACTGCCGCCGGCCGCCGGGCCGGCCGTCGTTGGTTGAAGACGCGCGAGGTCGCGGCGTCGGCGAAGCCACGGTCGTCGGACCACCAGAAAGCCCCGGTGAAAGCAGCGGTCACCATGCGATTCCCCCATCGGTCTGCAGCAGAGCACAGAGCGGATCGGATCAGGTCGGACCAGCGGATGCCTTCAGAACGGACCGGGTGCCCTCCGAGCGCCGCTGTCTGCGCGTACCGGTCCCGGGGCCTCAACGGCCGGGCACGCCCGTCAGGAGGCTGGGTTCAGGATTCTGCCGATGATCCGCGGCTGGGTGCCGGCCACTCTTCGATTGCTGCTCTGTCCGTCGGCGGCGGCCTGAAGCGTGCCGCAGGGCAGTAGGTTATTGGCGAGGGGGATGTATCCACACTGACAGCGGTCAGGATCACTCCCCGCGGCGCAGACGATTTTCCGGACGGGCGATGCAGGGACCGCATCACGGGTCCGAGGCCGCAGACCGGTGGACCTGGGCCGTGTCGTGACCGTCCACGGGGTGTTCAGAGGGCGCAGCGGAGGCCGGTGCGGCCGGGGTATGCCGTCGAGTGCGGTGTCAGCCGGCCGAAGCAGCACGGGGCCGTGGCCACATGAGGAAGGCAGGGTGTCCCGGGACTCTCTCGGGACACCCTGCCTCAGGGATCCCGGGCTCAGGCGGCCGGCGTGGCCGGGGGCCGCATGCCGAGCCACTGCTCGGCGTCCCAGGCCTCGAACCGCTCCACCTCGGTGAAGCCCAGCTTCGCGGCGAGGCGCATCGAGGCGACGTTGGCGCTCTGGGTGGTGAGCACCACCGGCTCGCCGGGCAGCACACTGTCGAACCATTCGAGTGCGGCCGTGCATGCCTCGGCGGCGTACCCGAATCCCCATGCCTGCGGCATGAACAGGTAGCCGAGATCGGCCTTCCCCGCGGCGGCCGGCCGGCGGTGCTCCGTCGCCCTCCTGAGCAGAATCTGGCCGATCATGGCCCCGTCGAGCTCGACGACGAAACTCCCGGGCCAGCGCTCGGGCACCTCAGGCGTCTCGCGCTCAAGTTCGTCACGCGCGTGGGGGCCACCGAGATAGGTGTGCACTTCCGGCGACGCCAGCAAATCGATGAACGCCGCACGGTCGCGGGCCTCGGATTCACGGAGTACGAGTCTTTCGGTCTTGATCGGCTCAGGCGGCCAGGCGATGGGTCCCAGGTGTGACATGCGCGTAGGCTAACAGCCCAAGTCGCCCTGGAAATAGGTTCCTTCCCGCCTGCGATCAGCTCGGCGCCGCGCGGATCCGGCAGTGCGGCCAATCGCCCGGCCGACGCCATCTGCCCCGGAGCTTCGTTCCGCCCGTCGCGGAGCTCATGCGAACAGTCCGATCGCGGCGGAACTCCGTCGGGCCCTGGCATGTGTCAGTACAGATTGCCACACCGATCGGTAATCTACCGGTTTGAGGATAATAATAGGCCGCCGTGCGGAATAACACTTCCGCGATCCGGGGACAGGGAATGGGAAAGCTTATGCCTCTCACGCTGGTCGAGCGATTCATGCATGGACTGGAAATATCCCCGGACCGTCCCGCCGTGCGCATCGGATCAGAGGTCATCACCTATCGGCAGGTGCACGAGAAGGCCTTGCGATGGGCGGGATCGCTGGTGGCGGACGGCGCGCCCCGTGCGGTGGGAGTCCTGGCGGGCAAGAGCATGACGGGCTATGTGGGCCTACTGGCAGTCCTGTACTCGGGCGGCACCGTTGTCCCGCTGCAACCCAGCTTTCCCGCTGCCCTCAGCCGCCGGATGATCAAGGTGGCCGGGGTGGACACGGTGATCGCCGACGAATCCGGTCTGGCGGCTCTGTCGGAGATCACCGATGAGGACACCCCCGTTCGAGTACTCGACACCGATGGTCTCGCCGACGGTTTTCCGACGATTCCGGTGACTTCGTATCCGGCATTTACGGCGCCGATCGAAGTGGCGTTCTCAGACCGGGCATACATTCTCTTCACGTCGGGTTCGACCGGTATCCCGAAGGCTGTCCCGGTTTCGCACGGCGGGTTCGCGCACTATTTCGATCAGCTCCTCAGGCGGTGCGACTTCGGACCGGATGACGTGCTCGCCCAGACCTACGACCTCAATTATGACCCCGGCATCCACGACGTGTTCGCCGCGTGGGGCTCGGGTGCAATGATCCAGGTAGTACCGTCGTCGGCATATCGGGATCTCCCCTCGTTCATCGCGGAAAACGCAGTCACCATCTGGCACTCCACGCCGAGCGGTATCTGGATGGCCCGCGAGATGGGCGGGCTGGAGAAAGGCGCACTCGACGGCCTGAAGTGGTCGATCTTCGGCGGCGAAGCGTTGCGCGTTCAGGACGTCAAGGACTGGCTGGCGGCTGCACCGGGATCAAAGCTGGAGAACCGTTACGGACCGACCGAGCTTTCGATCGGCATCTCCTACCACCGTTGGTCGGGCGAGCAGTCGGTGGAGCGCAGTGTGAACGGCACGGTGCCGATCGGGAGGGTGCATGGCGGCCATGACTTCCGCCTGGTGACCGAGCAAGGGGAACAGTCGTCGGTAGAGGGTGAGTTGTGGGTCACGGGCCCGCAAATGACGGAAGGTTATCTCGATCCGGCCGACGACGAAGGGCGGTTCGTCGAACTGGACGGTCGGCGCTGGTACCGCACGGGAGACCGGGTCCGCGCGAATCCGGACGGCGAACTCGCCTATGTCGGGCGCATGGACTCGCAGGTGAAGGTGCATGGGTGGCGCGTCGAACTGGCGGAAGTAGACCATGTGGTACGCGCCTGCGACGGAGTACGCGACGCGGTCACCGTCGTGAGGGCTGCGATGCACGGCACGGAGCTGGTCGTGTTCTACACCGGCAGCGAGGTGTCGGAGACGGCGCTGGCAGATGCTGTGCGCGCCGTGCTGCCCGGTAGCGCGGTCCCGCGCCGGTACATTCACCTGGACAAATTCCCTCTGAATCCCAACCGAAAGGTCGACCGACTGGCACTGCGGAAGCGGGCCGAGGAACTTGTTGCTTGAGTGGGGTGCCGGTGCAGGGAAACAGAGAGATCGGCGCCCGGCTCTCCGCCGGCCAGGAGGAATCGATCGATGAACGAGCACAGGCATACGGTCGAGGAAGCGGAAAGGTTCCGCAAGCACGGTATCGACTTGACTGTCTACCGGCAGAACGATCCGTCGGCGACAGTTGTCCGCGTGCATGTAGAGCGGGGACACTTTCAGGAATTCTACAATGTAAGAAGTTCCTACATCTACTACATCGTCGACGGGCAGGGGACATTCTACCTGGATGGTGAAGCGGTCGAGGTCGGCGCCACCGACCTGATCTCGGTCCCACCGGGCATCCGCATTTACTATCTCGGAAGGATGGAGATGGTTCTGACCGTTGCGCCGGCATTTGACGAACGCGACGAACGGCATGTCAGGTTCATCGCCGAAGGCGAGAACACCGGGCCGTGATCGATTGAGACCGTCCCTCGGATCCCGCTGATCTGCTCCCGTCGCGAGCTGTGACGCCGTCGGGCGCACCAGGGTCCTGCGCGCCGGATGCCGGTGTCCACCGGGGGCGACGCGGCCGGTACCTCGGATCTGAAGCCCCAACAGGTAACAGGACCGAGGTCTGAGGCGCCAAGGCTATGGTGTCCGGCATGGATCAAGTTGCTGACGCGATAATGCGGACGAGCCGGCCGGGCCCTGCGGTTATCGAAATCCGCAATGGCGATATATCAGTGACCCTGCCCGAAGGTCATCCCGGGTACGGCGACGAGCGGTACATCGAGCGCCGCGAGTGGATTGCCGCCGCGGCGATATACGCCCGGTCCGGAGACCCGGCTCCCCACGTCGTGTACTCGGACAACGACCGTCAGGTCTGGCGGCTGGCCACCGAGGAACTGCGCGACCTGCATCGGCGCCACGCAAGCGCGCTGTATCTCGAATCGGTAAGCGCACTCAACCTTCCGTCGCATCGACCGCCGCAACTTCGTGAAGTTTCGGACGCGATCGAGAAAGAGACCGGCTTCAAGATGATTCCGGCCGCCGGGAGCGTCGCGGTCAGGACCTTCTACGGAAGCCTCGCGGACCGGAACTTCCACGCCGCTCAGTACATTCGCCATGTTTCGCGACCCGAGTTCTCTCCGGAACCCGACATGATTCACGAAGTCATCGGACATGGCCCACATCTGGTGAACGAGCGCTGGGCGCATCTGTATCAGCTTGCCGGAGATGCCGTACGGCGCCTGCGCAGGCCCGAGGCCGTAGAGCTCGTCTCGCGGATCTTCTGGTTCTCCATCGAGTGCGGGCTCGTGGCTGAAGGCGGGGAGCCGAAGGCGTGGGGGGCGAGCCTGATGTCTTCCACCAAGGAGCTCACACATTTCCAAAGTGCTGACATCAGGCCTCTGGACCTCGCTGACATGGCCAAGCAGGGCTACAACTCGCACGCTCGTCAGCCTGTGCTTTTCATGGCCAACTCGCATGCGCATCTAGAGGATTTCCTCGGCGAGTTCTTCACCACGATCGACGACGATTCTCCTTACGCGGTATGAGCCAGACGACGGGATCTCTTCAATGAAGGCTGTCATTCGGAACTCGGAGTGCGCCGAGCTCGGCGACATCCCTGCGCCGCCGCGTCCACCCGGCTGGGTCAGGCTCCGGGTGCTGATGGCGGCGATATGCCGCACGGACGTACAGGCGGCGACCGGGCTCCTTCCGCTCGGCGGCAGGAGAGTCCTCGGCCACGAGATGGTCGGGGAGGTGGTCGAAGCCGACTCGACGAGCAGTTACCGGCACGGGGATCGTGTGGCGGTGGCGCTGCCGCTGATTTCGTGTGGGGAGTGCAAGGCGTGCGCGGACGGCGACCGCTGTGCTCACAGGCTCATGCTCGGTGTCGACACCGACGGCGCGTTCGCCGAGCAGGTCGTCGTGCCCGAGGCGAGCCTGTGCGCCGTGCCGACGGACCTGGCGCTGACGCGGGCCGCATGCGTGGAACCGATCGCCGCGATGTCCGCGGTTCTGAACGCACCGATCAGGCCCCACGAGCGGGGGCTCGTGCTGGGCTCGGGCCGCATCGCCGACCTCACGACCCGTGTCCTGCGCGCCCGCGGCTTCGACGGCGTCGAGACCGCCCCGGCCCTGGACAGCCCGGAAGGCGAGGATCTGGGAGGGAGGGCGGAGAACGGAGCCACCTGGGAGTCTTACGACTTCGTGGTCGAGGCGGCCGGGACCGACAGGGCGCTCGACCTGGCAATTCGGTCGGTCCGGCCCGGCGGAGTGGTTGTGCTCAAGAGCCGCCCGGCCGTGCCGATCGCTACGGACGTGACCCGGGCCGTGCGCAACGACGTGACGCTGGCCGCCGTTTCCTACGGACCGCTCGACGACGCGGTGCGGCTGGCCGGTGAACTGGAGATCGACGACCTTCTGGGCCCGGTGTACCCGCTGGCCAGGTTCGGCGAGGCACTGGCCCTCAGCCTGGACCGGCCGCTGGGGCCCAAGATCTTCCTTGTCACCGAGTAGGACCTGGTCCAGCCGGATGACGCAGCGGCGGATCATGCCGCCCTGCTCCTCGCGGCTGGTGTGGTCGGTGCCGTCGAGATGCACGTCGGAGGT
This sequence comes from Streptomyces sp. SLBN-8D4, assembly GCF_049739545.1. NCBI lineage: Bacteria > Bacillati > Actinomycetota > Actinomycetes > Kitasatosporales > Streptomycetaceae > Streptomyces > Streptomyces sp. SLBN-8D4. The sequence goes on along the minus strand of NZ_JBMGQC010000001.1, from coordinate 2,567,484 downwards.
GATCCGTTTCCGTGTCCCTGCCCCTGCCCAGGTCGCCGAACTGCCGTCCGCTGCACAGGAAAGACCTGCACGCCTGCGTTCATGATCCCGTTCTGGACACCATGACGTTCCTGAACGAGATCACCCACCGCTATCCCGATGCCATCTCGTTCGCGCCGGGCCGGCCCTACGACGGCTTCTTCGACATCGAGCAGATCTTCGTCCATCTCCGCGCCTATCTCGACCACTTGGCCGCCCAGGGCCGTACCCCCGCCGAGGTGCGCACCGCTCTCTACCAGTACGGCCCCACCGCTGGTCAGATCCGCGACATCATCGCCGACTCGCTGCGTGCCGACGAGGGCATCGACGTGCCGGCGGAGTCGATCGTCGTCACGGTCGGCGCCCAGGAGGCCATGCTGCTGGTGCTGCGCGCCCTCGTCGCCGGCCCCGAAGACGTCGTCCTGGTGACCAGCCCCTGCTACTCGGGCATCACCGGCGCCGCTCGGCTGCTGGGCGCCCGCGTGGTCCCCGTCGACGAGGACGAGGACGGTCTCTCCCTGGCCGCCCTCGAGACCGTGATCGCTCGCGAGCGGGCGGCGGGACGGCGGCCCCGCGCCCTCTATGTCATCCCCGACCACTCCAACCCCTCGGGGAACACGCTGGACAGGGACACCCGCGACCGCCTGCTGGCCGCCGCGGAGCGTCACGGCATCCTGATCATCGAGGACAGCCCCTACCGCCGGGTGAGCCCCGGCACCCCGCTGCCCGCACTCAAGTCCCTGGACCGCTCCGGTACCGTCGTCCACCTCGGCTCCTACTCCAAGACGATCTTCCCCGGAGCCCGGGTGGGCTTCGCAGTCGCCGACCAGGAGGTCGTGGACGAGGACGGGCACACCGGCCTGCTCGCCGACGAACTCACCCGGATCAAGAGCATGGTGACGGTCAACACCTCCTCGCTGAGCCAGGCTGTCGTGGCCGGTGCCCTGCTCGCGGCGGACGGCCGGATCTCCGCACTCAACGCCCAACCGGCCGCCTACTACCACGATGCCCTGGGCAACGTACTGCGCTGCCTCGAAGCCTGCCTCCCGGTCGCCCGCCGCGAGGCACTGGGGGTCCGCTGGAACCGGCCCACCGGCGGGTTCTTCGTCACCGTCAAGGTGCCCTTCCGAGCCGACAACACGGCGCTGGCCCGCTCCGCCGAGAAATTCGGAGTGCTCTGGACACCCATGAGCTATTTCTATCCGGATGGCGGCGGCGACCGCGCTCTCCGGCTCTCCACCAGCTATCTGACCTCGGCCGACATCGAAGAGGGCACGGCGCGGCTCGCGGAGTTCATCGAGGCCGAGAGCGCAGTGGACGAGAACATCCCGGCGGACACAGCAAGAAGAATCCAGAACGACTGATTCGCCTCATTCCTGAAAGGCTGGTACTCGTGCACGACTTCGACAGGATCTGGCGAATACGCCAACGGCCGCGCAGCAAGCGCCGGATGTGGGGGTGGACCTTCCGATGACCATCACCCTCGAAGCCGGCGACGGCGTTCTTGTCGCGGAGCATCGTCCGCGCATCATCAGTGTCGGCACCGCGGTGCCTCCGGTCTCCTACTCCCAGCAGGAGGTCCTGGACGCCTTCGCGATCAGCGACCCGAAGATCACCTCCGTCTTCCGCAACAGTGCCATCGACCGGCGCCACCTCGTCCTGCCCGAGCCCGGCCCCGACGGCATCCGCAGTGCCGAGGAACAGGGCGACCTCCTCGACAAGCACAGGAGATCGGCCGTCGAGACGGGCGCCGAGGCGCTTCGCACCTGCCTCAAGCGGGCCGGCGCCGACCTGTCCGACCTGCGCCACCTCTGCTGTGTCACCTCCACCGGCTTTCTCACCCCCGGCATCAGCGCGCTGCTCATCCGCGAGCTCGGCATCGACCGGCACTGCTCGCGCAGTGACATCGTCGGCATGGGCTGCAACGCCGGGCTCAACGCCCTCAACCTGGTGTCGGGCTGGTCCGCCGCCCACCCCGGGGAGCTGGCCGTGATGCTGTGCACGGAAGCGTGCTCCGCCGCCTACGCCATGGACTCCTCCATGCAGACCGCGGTCGTCAACAGCCTCTTCGGCGACGGTGCGGCCGCCATCGCGCTCGTCTCCGGCCCCGACGACATGGGTGCCGTCGGCGGCGAGGGACCCACCCTCCTCAAGTTCGCCAGCTGCATCATCCCCGAGGCCGTCGGCGCGATGCGCTACGACTGGGACCGCGACCTGGGGCGCTTCAGCTTCTACCTCGATCCCCAGGTGCCCTATGTGGTCGGTGCGCACGCGGAGATCGTCGTCGACCGGCTGCTCTCCGGTACTGGGCTGCGCCGCAGCGACATCCGGCACTGGCTGGTGCACTCCGGCGGCAAGAAGGTCATCGACTCGGTCGTCGTCAACCTCGGCCTCACCCGCCACGACCTGCGGCACACCGTCGGTGTGCTGCGGGACTACGGCAACGTGTCGAGCGGGTCGTTCCTCTTCTCCTACGAGCGGCTGCTCGACGAGAAGACCGCCGAGCCCGGCGACTACGGGGTGCTCATGACGATGGGTCCGGGGTCCACCCTCGAGACGGTACTGGTGCAGTGGTGAGGGGAGACGTGCCCGTGGACGAAGCACCGACTCTGGCAGTGGACGGCCGCCGGCCGCCGACACCGGGGGCCGTGAAGGAACTCGCGGCGCTCTGCGACCGGGTGGAGGACGGCGGCCCCGGCGTTGCCGTGCTGCGGGTGAGCGGTGCGCCCGCCCCCGGCTGGACGAACGACCTCGACACGGCCCTTGTCACCAAGTGGGAGCGCACCCTGCGCCGATTCGAGCGCCTCCCCGCCGCGACCGTCGCCGTCGCCGTCGGCGACACCGGCGGCACCGCCCTCGACGCCTTCCTCGCCGCCGACCTGCGCCTGGCAGCACCCGGCACCCGGCTGGTGCTGCCCTTTGACGGTGAGGCCACCTGGCCCGGCATGGCCGCCTTCCGGCTGGTCCGCCTGCTCGGCGCGGGCGCCGCGCGCCGGGCCGTCCTCTTCGGCGACCCCATCGGCGCCGAGCAGGCCTTTGCCCTCGGCCTCGCCGACGAACTGGCGGACGACCCGGATGCCGCCCTGGCCGACCTGGTCCTCCGCTACGGCGACGGCGGCGGCAGCGAACTCGCCGTCCGCCGCCAGCTCCTCCTGGACGCGTCCACCACGCCGTTCGAGGACGCGCTCGGCTCCCATCTGGCCGCCTGCGACCGCGCCCTGCGCCGTGCCGTCGCCCGGGAGTCGGCGTGACCAACGCCCTGAGCGCCGGGGCGCCAGATCTGCCGGGCCTGCGGGCCGTCACGGAGGCCGCCGACGCGGCGGACCGCGTGCTCGCCGGGCTCCCGCGCCCGGCGAGCCGCGGCCCCGCCGCGCGGGAGGCGGCCGAGGCGGCGAAGGACGCCGCCCGGGCCGAGCGTTTCCGCTTCCTCGAGTCCCATGCCGAGGCCGTGTACGGCCATCTGACCGGGGGCGGCACCCGCGCCCTCCGCCTCGACGAGCTGGTCGAGGCGGCGGCCGCCGCCTACCCCGGCCTCGTCCCCGGCCCCGGGCGGATCGCCGAGGAGCGCACCCGGCCACAGGCCGACAAGGAGGGCCACGAGATCGACCAGGGCATCCTGCTGCGCGCGGTGCTCCGCTCGCCGGTCGCGGGCCCGCACTTGCTCGACGCGATGCTCCGCCCCACCGCCCGCGCGATGCGGCTGCTCCCCGAATTCAAGCGTACGGGCGTACTGGAGACGGAGTCCGTCCACGTGGAGCGCCGCGACGGCGTCGCCCGTCTGACGCTCTGCCGGGGCGACCGGCTCAACGCCGAGGACGAACAGCAGGTCGACGACATGGAGACCGCCGTCGATCTCGCCCTGCTCGACCCCGACATCCGGGTCGGCCTGATACGCGGCGGTGAGATGACCCACCCCCGCTACCGGGGCAGGCGCGTCTTCAGCGCCGGCATCAACCTCAAGAGCCTCAGCTCCGGCGACATCCCACTGGTCGGCTTCCTGCTCCGCCGCGAGCTCGGCTATCTCCGCAAGATCGGCAACGGCCTCTCCCTCGGCGACACCGCGACCTGGCACACCCAGCACGCCGGCAAGCCCTGGCTGGCCGCGGTCGACGGGTTCGCCATCGGCGGCGGGATGCAGGTATTGCTCGTCATCGACCATGTCGTCGCCGCCTCGGACGCGTACTTCAGCCTGCCCGCCGCCAAGGAGGGCATCGTTCCGGGAGCCGGCAACTACCGCCTCGCACGCTTCACCGGCCCCCGGCTGGCCCGCCAGATCATCCTGGGCGGCCGGCGCATCCGGGCGGCGGAGCCGGAGGCCCGGCTGCTGGTCGATGAGGTCGTCGAGCCCGAGGAGATGGACGCCGCGATCGAACGCGGCCTGGACGGTCTCGACGGCGAGGCCGTCCTCGCCAACCGCCGGATGCTCAACCTCGCCGAAGAGCCGGAGGCCGGATTCCGCACCTACATGGCCGAGTTCGCCCTCCAGCAGGCCTTGCGGATCTACGGCCAGGACGTCATCGGCAAGGTCGGCCGGTTCGCGGCGGGGAGTGCGTGAGCCGCCGACAGCGCCGGACCTACCGCTCAACCGGCACCCGGGTCACCTCAGTACGTCGCGGCCCGGCCGGTTCCGGTGATCCGCCCGGCGGCGCCACGAACCGACCCGCGCCAAGGCCCGTCATGGTCGTTCGCGACCTCGACGAATAGCCCGGCAACCCAGAAAAGGCGGTCAGCACAGAAGAGTTGGTATCCACCACGAGATCGTGATGCCGCTCGCGACGTCACCTGCCCGGAAATGCCCGCAAGTTGCCATTTGCGGTCGTCGGTGGGCAGCTCATTCCATCTTGTGGCTCCGGCGGGGCTGCAGGGGCGGCGAATGGAACCCGCCCGCCACTTCCCCAGAGGCAACCCTATTCGCGACGCCCGAGCCCTGTCCTATGTCAGGAGACGGCCACCAAGCGGTTGGCTAGCGTACGCCACATGCCCCGAGCCACATCAGCCGCCCCGCCGCCTGCCCCTCGGAAACCGTTCGCACGCCTGCTCCGCCGAGTGGCCCCGCCGTCTTCGGCGGTGGGGCGGGTCAGCGCTCAGGCTCTGCTCTACGGAATAGGAACCGGCAGCTTCTTCACCACAAACGCAGTCTTTTTCACCAAGGTTGTCGGCCTCTCCGCCGCCGCTGTCGGGTTGGGCCTGACCATTGCCGGGATCGTCACCTTCGTCGCCGCCGTGCCGCTGGGCCGTGTCGCCGACCGGGTCGGTCCCAAAACCGCGTGGGCCGTGGCGTCCCTCGCGGAGGCGGTCTGCTTCCTGGCCTATCCGGCGGTTCGCGGATTTGCCGCCTTTCTGGTGGTCGTCATGGCCCTCAGACTCATCAACGCCGCCGGAGGCGCAGGTTATGGCGCGTATCTGCTCAACCTCTACCCCGGAAAGGAACGGACCGCGGGGCTCGCCTACAACCGGAGTGCATTGAACGCCGGGTTCACCATAGGCGCGGGGCTGGGGGGCCTGGCCCTTGCCACCGGCAGCGACACCGCCATCCGCGTGCTCCCCTTCTTCGTCGGTGTGGTGCTGCTCGTCAACTCGGTGGTGATCTTCAGGCTGCCCAAGGCGGCCGGCCCCGTCCCGGCTCCCGCACAGCCGGAAGGGCGCGAGCGGCGGAAGTGGGGCGGCGCGCTCGGCAACCGGCCGTTTCTCGCCGTCTCCGTCCTGAGCGGTGTGCTGTCCACGAATCAGGTGATCCTCTCCGTGGTCATCCCGCTCTGGCTGGTGGAGGACACCAACGCCCCTCGTGTGCTTCTGGCGGGGCTGCTCGCGACCAACGCCGTCATGGTGGTGACCCTGCAGACCATGGCTGCCCACGGCACCGACACGCTGTCGGGCGCGGTCCGGGCGCAGTACCGGAGCGCCGCCTGCTTCGCGGCCTCCTGTGTGATCGTCGTGTTCACCGACGGCAGCGTCGAGTGGCTGACCATCACCCTGGTCTGGTTGGCCCACATCCTGCTGACCGGTGCCGAGCTCTTCCAGGCAGCGGCGGGCTGGGGATTCACCGCGCTCTTGTCCGACCCCCTCCGACGCGGCGAGTACCAGGGCGTCACCCAGGTCGGCCAGACCCTCGGCACCGTATGGGCGCCGGCCGCCTACACCTACCTCGCCATGGAGTGGCAGACCGCGGGCTGGCTGACCATCGCCGCCATCGTGCTCCTCGCGGCCGTCGTCACCCCGCCCGCCGCCCGCGCCGCCGAGCGTTCCCTCGCCAAGGCGGTCGCCGGTACCGCATCCGGCAGCGTGCACCCTGTTGACGAGCTTGCCTGACCGAATGCAGGGCCCGGCGCCCTGCTCGCACGTGTGCGACAAAGTTTTCGGCAATGCAGGTTCGGCAGGGCTGTAACTCCCGACGCGTCGTCCCACGGTTTCCGGAGTTTCTGATCTCGGCATCCATTTTTTACTGATGCCGTCCCAGGTTTCTTGGAGTTGCTTCAATCCTGGTACCTATCAGGACCTCGAGACCTGAGGTTCGTGCAGACTAATTCCGTGTTCTTGCACCATCGTTCTTCATGCCCGGCGAAAGGCAACAGTGCCCCTCTGTACAGCTCTGCGGGCGTTGCCGACAGTGGAAACACCTCCATCGCGGCCGGACGGGCTCGTAGGCGCAGCACAGTTGCCATATCGAAGAGAGGGCACGATGAGTACGCAGACCGGCAAGGCCGAAGTCGTGGTGTCGCCGAGCGAGTTCTTTCAGATCGAGGCAACGGAGCGAATCAGGTCCTCCGTTGAACTCGAGCTCTCGGACCACTCGTACCTTCCGAAGTCGGATTTCCTGCGCGCCGACTGGGTCGCGAGCGTTGCCGTGCCTGCGTTCAAGACACTTGCTCAGCGGGGCTTCCTTGCTCCGCGTTTTTGCACGATCGGCACGGGCGTAGGCCTGGACGCCCTGGCGGCCGTGGAGATTTTGCAGGCACGTACCGTCGGCTTCACCGATATCCACGACGACGTCGTCGAATGCGCCCGGAAAAACATTCAGAGCAACCTCCTGGCAGAAGACGTCGAACTGTTCGGAGGCGCCGGCGATCTCCTCACCCCGCTGGTCGGCAAGTTGTCCCAGGTCGATGTGATCTACGAGAACCTGCCCAACATCCCGATGGCCCAGAGCGACGACCTCGCTCACGGCCAGACGAGTTCGACGTTCATCGCGGAGCGCAGCGAAGAGATTCCCGGATTCGCCGAGAAGAACCTCGTCACACTGCACTACCTGGCTCTGCAGCAGGCGTACCCGGTCCTGCGGGTCGGTGGCCGCGTGCTGTCGTCGATCGGTTCACGCATTCCGATATCGGAGATTCTGGCTCTTTCCGGAGCCGCCGGCTACGACGGCCGCGTGCTGACCTACACATGGAAGGTCCAGTCCGAGCCGGACGAGGTGGTGGGCGGATTCGCCCGGTGGGAACGAAAAGGTCTCGGTCCATTCCACTTCTACCCGGTGCGCGTGCTGCAGGAGGCGTTCGAAGGCTTGTCACCGGCGGCTGCTGGTGCACAGGCGCTGCAGATGGAGAACGATCTGTCGCCGCACGAGATCTCAGCGGTGGATGCCATGGCCCTGGTGGAGAAGGGCGAACAGGTCGGGCATACGGTGGCGATTCTCGATTCCGTCAAGGTTGCCGCCTCCGCGCTCTGACGGGCAGGGGCGGGTGAACGCCGAAGGGCGCGACCGTTCACGATCACGTCGATTCCAACGGTGTCCCCGAGACCGGCTCCCGTCACCGCCGGCAGCGTCCGGGACCACCTGCCGGCCTGCGCCCGCCGCCGTGCGGGTCCGCGAGGTGTGCGGCGTGATCCGCCGGGCCCACGTCACGTCCTGCTCGGTCTCGCTGCGCAGCGTGCCGCCCCGGGCCTCCATGTCGATGATCGGCTGCCAGGTTCCGGTCGCCTGCCGCGCAAAGAAGCTGCTCACCCGGTGTGTGATACCGCGGTTGCCGCACTGGGTGAGCGATTCAGAACGCATCGAAGTCACGCTGGTCCTGCGCCGTCGCACCGAGATCCCGGACGAGTTGGTCGAGGGACCCGAGACGATCACGCGTGAGGAACTGGCGGCCCGTTACGGCGCCGACCCGGCCGACATCGACATGGTGAAGCGGTCAGCGGAGCAGCACGGGCTGACGGTGACGCAAACGGATCCGGCTTTCCGGCGGGTCAAGATCTCGGGAACGCTCGGTCAGCTGAGGTCCGTGGTGCAGGCCGACTCACTGACCATGGTCACGACCCCCGACCCGGCGGACGAGGCACGCACGGTGGAGCACCGGCAGCGGACCGGCGAGCTGCGCATCCTGCCCGAGTGGGACGGCGTGGTGATCGGCGTGACGGGCTTGGACAACCGACCGCAGGCCCGCCCGCACATCCAGCGCATGAAGGCCCATGCCGCCCAGACGTCGTACTCGCCCGTTGACCTCGGCAGGATCTACCGCTTCCCCCAGGGTACGGACGGCAGTGGTCACACGATCGGCGTCGTCCAACTCGGCGGCGGGATCCCGGAGGGCGACCTGGACGCCTGCTTCGCCACGCTGGGCATCCCCATGCCGCGCGTGGACGTCGTCGAGGTGGGCAACGGCAGTGACAGCCCGGGTGACCCGGCCGACGGGGAAGTGATGCTCGACAGCCAGGTGATCGGCGCGCTGGCGCCCGGTGCATGCCAAGTCGTGTACTTCGCGGGAGGACAGTGCCGCTCTCCTGGGTCGTGCGGAGTCTGCCCGCCTTGGCCAACGCTCAGTCGAACAGGGGTACCAGCGCGGTATCGCCCGCGAGGATCCGCCAGGCGGGCACCCGCACCGTCCGGCTCACGGGGCAGGGTTTGGCCCCGTGCCCTCCGGAGGGCAGGCCGGTGAGCAGGTCGCCTCGCGCGTGGGTCAGCCGAAGGTGCCGCGCGGGGTCTTCGCCGGGCCGCGGGCCGGGGTCGATCAGCACCGCCGTGTTCTCGCCGGCGTCGGTGAACAGCAGGTCCACCGGGTGGCCGCCCACCAGAACGGCCCGCTCCAGATCGGTGATGCCCCGTCCGGCCAGGTACCGCTGCAGGCGGTCGGCGAGGTCCGCGCGGGCCTCGGTCACCGGGCCGGGCGCGTCGGCCTCGGCCGTCATGCCGTCGTCGCCCGCGCCCAGCGGCGCCGAACGCGCGGCGAGCAGGGAGGGCAGGCCGCTCTGGTCCTGCCAGAAGGCACGGCCGCCCACCGTGCGGCAGGCCGCTCTGGTCCTGCCAGAAGGCACGGCCGCCCACCGTGATCAGCTGCGACTTGGCCCGGGTGACCGCCACGTTCCACAGATTGACCTGGCTCGCGACCCAGTGCGTCGTCCGGGGCGGTGTGTTCTGCGCCGCCACCGGGCTGAGCACCATCACGTCCCGTTGTCCGCCCTGGAAGGTGTGGACGGTGCCGACCCGGACACGGTCGTCGTCCCGCCACATCGGGGCCAGTGTCTCCTTCTGCGCCCGGAACGGTGTGACCACTCCCACCGTCGCGTCCGGCGCAAGCCCCGCCAGCAGTCCGTCGACCACGCGCCGGACGGCCCTCGCCTCCTCCGCGTTCCGCCAGGACTGCCCGTCGCCGCCGCGCGCCGACTCGCCGGACGGTACGTCGACCCAGCCGAGCACCGGTGCGGGGTCGGCCACTCCCACCGGGTCGTGTGCCGGCACCTGCCGCCGTACGTCGGTCAGCACCCGCAACCGGCCGCCGTAGCAGTGGCCGTTGACGACGTCCGCGACGCGAGGGTGGCAGCGGTAGTGCTCGTCGAGGAGCAGCGCGCTGTCGCCGTGCTGTTCGGCCGCGTGGTAGGAGGAGTGCACGTGATAGGTGAGGCGATGGTGCTCCAACTGCGCGGCGCTCAGCCCGGCCCGTACCCGTGCCTGACGCTCCTGCTGCGGCGACACACCGGGGATGTGCCCGAGTTGCATGGGGTCACCGATGATCAGCGCCCGGCGGGCCCGGAACAGCAGCGGCAGCACCGACGGGATGGAGCACTGGCTGGCCTCGTCGATGACCACGAGGTCGAACAGCTTCGGGGCGAGTTCCAGTTGTCGCACCGAATGGGTGCTGACGGCCCATCCCTTGATGTGCGTCATCAGGTTCTTCTGGCTGCGCTGGTAGCCGGAGCGGCGGCGGAGCGCCTGGAGTCGCTGGTTCATGAGCCCGGTGGCCCGGTTCAGCGCCTCGGCGGACAGCGCGCGGGACAGTTCCGCCGACAGCGCGGACAGCGCTTCCGCCGTCGCGAGCCGGGCCTGCCCGAGCCCTTCCTCGTCCCATTCCCCGTGCCGTTGGACGAGTTCCCGTAGCTCCCGCTCCACGGACACGATCCCGGCCAGGGACTCCAGCAGTTCGGGAGGCACGGGGCGTCCCGTCGCCCACTGCGGCCATGGCGGTCCGGCACCGTCCGTACGCTCCGCTCCCGCCGCGACCAGAGCGGCGAGCGCCCGCCCGCGCCGCCATGCCCCGAACTGCCACCAGCGGAGCCCGGCGGTCTTCCGCGCACGCTCCGCCCATCCGCCCAGCGATGCCACGCCGTCGACGTCCGCCGCCCAGGCCCCTTCGAGCAGGGGCAGAGGCAGCTCCAGGGCCGCGGCCCGCTCCTCCCGGTCGTGGAGCAGTTCCAGCAGCTGTCCTTCCTCGCCGACGCGATGTGCTGCCTGCGCCCGCAACTGGTCGGCCGTTCCCCGGGTGGTGCGCAGTTCCCCGCCCACGGTGGCCGATCCGCGTGGCGACGCCCCGGCCGGTTCGGCGAGGAGCCGTTCCAGTTTGGCGGCCTCTCGCTCCAACGCCTCCACGTTTCCCGTCCGCATCAGCAGCCCGGGCGCGATGTCGTCGCAGCGCTGGGCGACGACGTTCACGGCCTCATTGTTCGTGGAGGCGACCAGCACCGACTGCCCCGCGGCGACGCAGGTGGTGACGACCGCCGTGACAACTTCGCTCTTCCCCGTGCCGGGCGGCCCGGTCGCGACTGTCAGCGGCCGGGTCATCGCCGACGAGATCACCAGCTCCTGGCTCTCGTTGCACGGTCCCGGAGCGACTGGCGTCACCTGGCTCGCCGCGACGGCGATCGGGGCCGGGACCTGCCGGGCCCCGCCGTTCAGGAGTGCGTCCAGGGCGGTGCCCGGGATCTGAGCGGTCCGCGTCGAGATCTGGAGCAGGTTCTCCACCAGCGCCTGGGTGGCCATGGCCTCCGCGCCCGAAGGCACCAGCAGCACGGCCGCGTTGTGCGCCCCGGGCCGCAGCGCCTGCATCACCGTGCGCTCGCTCAGCGCGGAGGGCTCCAGCGGTTCGAGTTCCGGCAGCCCCAGCTCGTCCAGCAACTCCCTGATGGCGCGCAGCATCTGGGCGTCGTTGCCCTCCTGCCAGGCCGGTTGCCAGCGCGCGACCAGGTCCGCCGCGTCGCCGGCGTCCAGGAGTTCCGAGACGACGCCGCTGTGCAGGGACGGCACCCCGCTGGGCCGGAGCACGTCCCGGCCCTCCTCGTCCGGTGCCAGCTCCATCTGCTGGATGAGCAGCGGCGCCAGCCCCACCGCCGCGCGGCGCCCCCGGCCGCCGTCCCGCGCCGGCAGCGTGATCGCCGGATAGCCGTACCAGTACTCCTGGCGCGAGCCCACCTCGGTGTCCGAGCCGCTCCGCCCCTCCTGCGGTCGGGGCAACGCTCCGGGCGCGACGATGTGTGGTCCACGCCCCGACTGGATGGTCTCCTCGCCCTGGGCCAGCAGGAAGTACTTCTTGCCCCGGCCGCCGTCCCGGTCCGGGCGCATCCCGGCCGCGGCCTGCGCCGTGAGGCAGTCGGCGTAGTACCGCAGCAGCTGCTGCGCGTCGACGCCGTCCCGCTCGTCCGCCTCGGCGAGCTCCCGGGCCTTCAGCAGCGCGGGGGAGTGCCGGGCGGTTCCGGAGACGGTGTGGGGGAGCGCGGGGAGCCGCACCGGTCGCGCCACCGACCGGGCGAAGGGGAGGCTGCGGGTTGCCCTGATCGTGGATTTGGTGGGCCGCTGCTCCTCCGGTACGCCGTCGCGGGTCATCTGGGCGGTGAGGTAGGCGAAGAGGTCGTCCGGGGTGATCCAGCCACCCTCCTTGATCCGGCCGTTGCGCAGCCCCTCGACGATCTCTCCGGTGAACCGGGAGGTGCCGAGGCCCGACCCGGGCGGCGCCATCGCGGAGGCCGCCTGGAGGGCGTCGGACGCGGTGATGAAGTACACGCCGGTGGGTTGCAGCAGGGTGCTCGGCGCGGGCCGGTCCGGGTCCCCCGACGGGCCCTTGGCGGTCCAGCCCTGGACGACGGACCCGCTGGAGCAGCAGTCCAGCAGGACCAGTTTGGAGGCGGCCCGGCAGGACTGGAGCATCCGCTCCAGGAACTCCGCCGGTACGGCGGTGCCCGGCAGGTCGGCCGGGTCGGTGTCCCGGGTCAGGAAGTACAACTGGCCGTCCTGCTCGCAGTACTCGCCGTGCCCGCTGAAGTAGAGCAGCGCGGTCTCACTGGGCTGCCGTGTCTCCAGGAATGTCTCGACGGCGTGCAGCATCTCCGCCCGCGTCGGCTCCGCGGCCAGCGCGCAGTCGTTGTACATGCCGATCTCGGTGTTCTCCAGCACCGCCCGCATGTAGTGCAGATCGGCGCGTACGGCCGGGAGGTCGGCGTATGTCTCGCTGTCGTACGTGGAGACGCCGACAAGTAACGCGTGCCGGTCGTTGTCGGTCATCGCCGCTCAGCCCGCCGTCGTCGCCGTCGTGCCGTCGCCGTCGTCCGCGAGGAACCGCTCGACCAGTGTGTCGTCCTCGCGGGCCTCCTTGCCGGTGATGTGCAGGGTTGCCCCGTCGGGCCGCTTGACCACGATGGTGCGCTGAGGGACCCGCGCCAGCCATGTCTGCACGAGCGAGACGACGAACGAAGCGGCGCTCAGCATCAGCCCGACGGCCTCGGCGGAGGGGCCGCCCTTGTCGCCGGCCCCCGGCACGCTGCCGGGTTCGGGAAGGTCGAGCCTGGCCGTGGGGTCCACCTCGCCGAACGCGGCGAGCAGTTCGCGCGCGTCCTTGCGGGCGCGCAGCGGATCGTCGTCGACGACGGAGATCAGGTATCCGGTGTGGCTGTCGGGCATGGCGGTCTCGTGCTCCCCCTGAATTCACCGGCTCCCTGCCGGGCGAACGAGACTAGGGTCTGTGTGGCGTTGTGATCAGCCAGTTGCCTTCAGCAGGTCGTTGATCCAGATCATTGAGGCGCGGAGGTGGAGGCCGGCGAGGTAACTCTCGGGCGACTTGTCGTATCGAGTGGCGATGCCCCGCCAGGCCTTCAGCTTGTTGATGAGCCGCTCGACCGTGTTCCGCTCCTTGTAAAGATCACTGTCGTGGCACGTGGGGCGGCCGCCCCGGTGGCCCTTCTTCTTCCGGTTGGCGGCCTGGTCCTTCTTCTCCGGAATGACTGCTTTGATGCCGCGTTTGCGCAGGTAAGAGCGGTTGGCGCGGGACGAGTAGGCCTTGTCCGCGGCGACAGCGCCGGGCCGGGTTCGAGGCCGGCCCACAGGCAGACGGACCCGAATCTTCTGCAACACGGGGACGAACTGCGGGCTGTCGCCGGCCTGTCCTGCGGTCAGCACGAGGGACAGCGGACGGCACCTGCGGTCCGCGGCGAGATGAATCTTGCTCGTCAGTCCGCCACGGGATCTGCCGAGCAGGGCCTGGTTCAGCCGGAACTTGCGCCGCCGCCGGATACGCCGTCGCTCTTCCTGCTCGGGGTCGTCCCCGCCGTCCTGCCCGTTCTGTCCCGGCGGGCCGCCCCTTTTTGCCGGGCCCGCTCCTGTTCGGCGGCGGCTTCCTCAAGGGCGTCCATGACGTCCTTGCCGAGGTGCATCCCGGCGGCGTCCTGGTGGGCGCGGGCCGTAGTGGAGTCCACGCTGACCAGGGATAAGTCCGTCTGTCCCCGGCGAGCGGCCTCGGCGATCATGCCCTCCAGAAGAGCGGAGAAGACCCCGGCGTCCCGCCAGACGCGAAAGCGCCCGTAGACCGTCGGCCACGGTCCGAACTCGGAGGGCATCTCGCGCCACTGGGCGCTGGAGCGGAACCGCCAGATCACCCCCTCGAACTGCTCCCGCAGCCGCTCGGGGTACGGGCCGTACTCGCCTATCGGCAGGTACGGCTCGATGAACTCCCACTGCTCGTTGGTGAGTTGCGTACGTGTCACATCCAGCGTCCTACCAGGCCCCACCCCCGCACGGGACCAGAACCCGAGAATGATCACGACCTCACACAGGCCCTAGTGCCCGGCACTGACACCGGACGCCCAAGTGGGTCTGCTGTCCCGGTCGTTGGCGTGAAAACGGCCGACGATGGCCGGGGTGCGTGTGCATCGCGTCAGACGCGGTCCGCCTGCACGGTCCTGCCCCGGCTGACGGTGGCTCAGGTGGGCTTCGCTGCCGCCTGGCGTGGGGATGGGCAACGTTGCGTCAGCGCATGTCTGCCGCGTCGAGCAGGGTGGTCACCGTGGGGGTGATGAGGCCGGTGAGGGTGTCGGCCTGGATTCCCGCGCGGGCGGCGGCGCCGTCGAAGAACAGGCTGAGCTGTCGGGCCAGCAGGTCGGGGTCGTTCGCGCCGCCCTGTTCGGCCTCGGTGCGGAAGAAGGCCGTCAGGTTCTCCTTGATCCGGTGCGCCACCTGACTCGCGGGGTGGTTCTGGTCCTTGAGCTCGATCTGCACGGCCAGGTAGGGGCAGCCTCGGAACTCGGGTGCGCCCGACTGCAGTTCCACCTGCGCGAAGACGTGCAGGATCCGTTCGCGGGGTGGACGGCCGTCGTCCGCCGGGGGCAGCAGTGTCGCCACGTAGGCGGAGGCGCGCTCCCTGAGGCTTGCCGCCAGCAGTTCGTCCTTGCTCTCGAACAGCTGGTACATGGAGCGCTTCGACACCCCCGCCGCCTTGCACAGCGCCTCGACGCCGATGTTGACACCGTCGCGGTAGGTGAGCGTGGCCGCTGCCTCCAGCAGCCGCTCTCGAGGGCTTGGCTTCACTGCGGTGGTCATGCTGCGAGGTTAACGTGGATCGGGCCCGATGGAAACCGATCGGTTTCTGGAGTGTGTCAGCGCATGCCCGCCGCGTCGAGCAGGGTGGTCACCGTGGGGGTGATGAGCCCTGCCGGTGTGTCGGCCTTGATTCCCGCGCGGGCGGCGGCGCCGTCGAAGACCAGGATCAGCTGCCGGGCCAGCAGCTCGGGGTCGCTCGCGCCACCCTGTTCGGCCTCGGTGCGGAAGAAGGCCGTCAGGTTCTCCTTGACCCGGTGGGCCACCCGGCTCGCGGGGTGACTCCGGTCCTTGAGCTCGATCTGCACGACCAGGAACCGGCAGCCCTGGAAGTCGGGCGCGACCGCCTCCGACACCAGCTGGTCGAAGACGTGCAGGATCCGTTCGCGGGGTGGACGGCCGTCGTCCGCCGGGGGCAGCAGTGTCGCCACGTAGGCGGAGGCACGGTCCTCCAGGCTCGCGGCCAGCAGTTCGTCCTTGCTCTCGAACAGCTGGTACATGGAGCGCTTCGACACTCCCGCCGCCTTGCACAGCGCGTCGACGCCGATGCCGACTCCGTCGCGGTAGGTGAGCGTGGCCGCTGCCTCCAGCAGCCGCTCTCGGGAGCTTCGTTTCGCCTCGGTCGTCATATTGCGAGGTTAACTCGTCTCCGGCCAATTGAAAACCGATCGGTTTACCGTGCTCCCCGGTCGTGAGCGCCCGCTTGCCGCGGCGATCCTCGGGCTCAGTGAGCGATCACGGGCTCGCCCTTCGACGGTGCCAGAGGCGCGTTCGGTATCAGGAGGGCCGTGAGTACCGCACCGACCACGAAGAACCCCGCGCCCCACGCCAGGGTGGCCGTGTAGCTCTCGACCCCCGCCTGCGCCACGGTGAGCGCGCCGGGCTTGTGCGAGGACAGGTAGTCGGTCGCGGCCGACGAGGCGACGGTGGTCAGCAGTGCCGTGCTGATCGAGCCACCCACCTGCTGACCTGTGTTGATCAGTGCCGAGGCGACACCGGTGTCCTCGTGGTGCACGCCTGCGGTCGCGCCCTGGAACGCGGTCGTCATCACGCCACCCAGGCCAAGGCCCAGCAGGATCAGACCGGGCATGATGTGGGCGACGTAGGTGCTGTCCAGTGCGAGTCGGGTCAGCAAGGCCATGCCTGTTGCGGCGACCAGGAAGCTGACGCTGATCACGATCTTCGGGCCGACCCTGGGCAGCAGCAGCGAAGGTGCCGTGGTCGAGGCGGCAACGATTCCCGCGACCATCGGCAGGAAGGCCAGGCCGGTCTTGATCGGCGAGTAACCGATGCTGGCTTCCAGGTAGTACGTCAGGAACAGGAAGATCGAGAACATCCCCATGCCGATGACGAACACCACCAGGAACGAACCGCCGCGGGTCCGGTCCAGTACGAGTCGCAGCGGCAGCAGCGGATGCGCGACCCTGGCCTCCAGTCGTACGAACACCGCGAGCAGCACCACGCCGGCGATCAGCGAGCCGAGGGTGACCGGGTCGGTCCAGCTGGTCGATTCGACGTGCGCGAACCCGTAGACGATGGCGAACAGGGCCGCGCTCGCCAGGATCGTCCCGGGGATGTCGAGTTTGGGTCGTTCGGCGACCGCGGGCTTCGCCAGGAGCAGCACCGCACCGACCAGTGCGACGGCCGCGAAGACGACGTTCACGTACATCACCCAGCGCCACGACGCCCATTCGGTGAGCATGCCGCCGAGCAGGAGCCCGACCGCGCCGCCCGCACCGGCCAGTGCGCTGAAGATGCCGAACGCCTTCGGCCGCTCGGCCGGATCGGTGAAGGTCACGCTGAGCAGTGAGAGTGCCGCGGGTGCGAGCAGTGCGGCGAAGAGTCCTTGGGCCACGCGTGCCGTGACGAGGATGTCGAAGCTGTTGGCGGCGCCACCGAGGACGGATGCGCCCGCGAAGCCGATCAGGCCGGTCACGAAGGTGGTGCGTCGGCCGAACAGGTCGCCGAGTCGGCCGCCGAGCAGCAGCAGGCTGCCGAATGCCAGGGCGTAGCCCGTGATGACCCACTGCCTGCTGCCGTCGCTGAATCCGAGGTCATGTTGTGCCGCGGGCAGCGCGATGTTCACGACGGTCGCGTCGAGCGTGACCATGAGCTGCGCCGTGCCCAGCACGACGAGCACCCACCAGCGCATGGCGTGGGAGCCGCGGCGGCCCGAGTCTGATGTGCCGGAGGCGGGCGCCCCGTGATCGAAGGTGGTACTCACTTTTCCCCTTGGTTGCTGGGCATGGGCCGGCCACTGGTTGGAAACCGATCTGTTTCCCCTCAGGAAAACAGATCGGTTTCCGTGGCGCAAGCGGGCGGGGTGTCGCTGGCCAGGGGTGCAGGGGTGATGCGGTCATGTGGCGGCGGAGGGGACCTTGCGCGCGGAAACTGATCGGTTTACTCTGCTGGAAACCGGTCGGTTTCTCGTTGTGGAGGCACTCGACCCCGGGTGTCAGCAGCTCGCACACAAGGAGTCACCGATATGCCCAGCCCCGACGCACGTCCCACGATCCACATTCCCGGGACCACGAGCCACACCCTCGCCCCGCGCACAGGACGCCCGTCTCGCGAGGGGACCCTGCGCTACCTCAGAGCGGGCACCGGCGCCCCCCTGGTCCTGCTGCACACCGTGCGCACGCAGGCCGAGCACTTCCGCTCGCTCATCCCGTTGATCTCCGACCGGTACACCGTGTACGCCCTCGATCTGCCGGGGATGGGCTGGTCCGAGATCGTGCCCGGTGCGTCGTACGACGAGCCGGCGATGCGTGCCGGTGTCGAACGGCTACTCACCGAACTCGACCTCCACGACGTGACGTTGGTCGGGGAGTCCATGGGCGCGGTGCTCGCCCTGACCACCGCGGCCGATCTGCCGGAGCGGGTCCGGCGGGTCGTCGCGGTCAACACGTACGACTTCCGCGGCGGAATCGCCCGGTCCGGCCTCCTCGCCCGCGTGCTGGTCGGTGGCATCCTCGTACCGGGCGTGGGCCCGGTGATCGCCGGGGTGGAGCCCAAGGCCGTCTTCCAGAAGATCCTCCAAGGCGGCCTCGGCGACAACAGCGCACTGCGGGAGGACTACGTGGACGAACTCCTCCAGGTGGGCCGCCGCCCCGGCTACCCGACCGTCGCACGAGGCGTGTACCAGGCCCTGCCCAGCCTCATCGCGGCCCGCTCCCGCTACCCCGAGGTCAAGGCCCCCGTCCACCTCGTCTACGGCGAGAACGACTGGTCCCGTCCTTCGGACCGCCTGGCCAACAAGGAGTTGCTGCCCGCGGCCGACTTCACCCAGGTCCCGGGAGCGGGCCACTTCATCGCGCTGGAACGCCCCGACGTGCCGGCCGACTTGTTGAACGCGGTGGCGTAGTCCCCGGGCTCCCGACCTTCTCGTTTTCCCATTCGGCTTCCCCATGGCATCTTTGCGACGACCCACCACATGGAGTGCGGCCCTTCTGGAGCCCTCGACCAAGTGACCCCCGGAGGCCCGCCGTATGAGGATCTCGCAACGCGCCCAGTCCGTCGCGCCGTTCTACGCCATGGAGTTCGGCAAGCATGCCGCGGCGCTGGAGGCCGAGGGGCAGCACGTCGTCAAGCTCAGTCTGGGGGAGCCGGACTTCGGGGCGCCGCCGGCCGTGCTGGACGCGCTGCGGGGTGCGGTGGGGAGCAGACCCCTGACTTACACGGGGGCGCTCGGGCTGCCCGAACTGCGGCTGGCCATAGCGCGGTTCTACGGTGAGCGGCACGGCGTCGACGTCGATCCGGGCCGGGTCGTCGTGACCGCCGGGGCGTCGGCCGCGCTGGTGCTGGGTGCCGCCGCGCTCGTCGATCCCGGGGACGAGGTGCTCATCGCCGACCCCTCGTACCCCTGCAACCGGCAGATCGCCGAGAGCTTCGGGGCGCGGGTCACGCTCGTGCCCACCACGGCCGGGTCGCGGTACCAGCTGGACGCCGCCTCCGTGCGGTCGTACTGGACGGACCGCACCCGCGGGATCATGGTCGCGAGCCCCTCCAACCCGACGGGCACCTCCGTCCCGGCCGACGAGCTGGCGGCCATCTGCGAGCTCGCCCGGGAGCGGGACGCCTGGCGGATCGTCGACGAGATCTACCTCGATCTCGGCGACCACGACGAGCACGGGCGGCCGCCGCGCAGTGTGCTGTCGTACGACGAGGACGCCGTGGTCATCAACAGTTTCTCGAAGTACTTCGGGATGACCGGCTGGCGGCTGGGCTGGTGCGTGGTGCCCGAGGCGCTCGTGCCCGCGCTGGAGCGGCTGGCGCAGAACTACATGATCTGTGCCTCCACGCCCGCCCAGTACGCCGCGCTCGCGTGTTTCACCCCCGAGTCGCTCGCCGTGTGCGAGGAGCGGCGGGCCGAGTTCGGGCGGCGGCGGGCCCTGGTCCTCGACGGTCTCGCGCAGATGGGGCTGCCGGTGCCCGTGCCGCCCGACGGGGCGTTCTACGTCTACTTCGACGTCAGCGGCACCGGGCTCACCTCGTGGGAGTTCTGCGGACGGGCGCTGCGGGAGGCGCGGGTCGCGCTCACGCCGGGGCGGGACTTCGGGGTGGCCACCGCAGACACGCATGTGCGGCTGTCCTACGCCGCGTCGGCCGACGAGCTGCGCGAGGGAATCGCGCGGCTGGGGAAGTTCGTGGCCTCGCTCGTCTAGAGCCTGCTGCGAAGCCTGGGCATGACACAGGGGCCGGTCCGCACGGACCGGCCCCTGTGTCATGGGGTCGCTCAGACCAGGTCGAAGCGGTCCAGGTTCGAGACCTTGACCCAGGCGTCGACGAAGTCCTTCACGAACTTCTCCTTCGCGTCGTCGCTCGCGTAGACCTCGGCGAGCGCGCGCAGCTCGGAGTTGGAGCCGAAGACCAGGTCGGCACGGGTGCCGGTCCACTTCAGCTTGCCGGTCTCCGCGTCGCGGCCCTCGAAGGCCGTCTGGTCCTCGGAGGTGGACTTCCACGTCGTGCCCAGGTCGAGCAGGTTGACGAAGAAGTCGTTGCTCAGGACGCCCGGACGGTCGGTGAAGACGCCGTGCGCGGTGCCGCCCTGGTTGGCACCCAGGACCCGCAGACCACCGACGAGCACGGTCAGCTCGGGGGCGGACAGGGTGAGCAGGTTCGCCCTGTCGAGCAGCAGGTACTCGGCCGGCAGACGGTTGCCCTTGCCCAGGTAGTTGCGGAAGCCGTCCGCGACCGGCTCGAGCGCCGCGAAGGACTCGACGTCGGTGTGCTCCTCGGTGGCGTCCACGCGGCCCGGCGTGAAGGGGACCTCCACGGAGTAGCCGGCGTCCTTGGCGGCCTTCTCGACCGCCGCGGCACCCGCGAGGACGATCAGGTCGGCCAGGGAGACCTTCTTCGCACCGGTGTTGAACTCGGCCTGGACACCCTCCAGGACGCGCAGTACCTGGGCGAGCTGCTCGGGGTCGTTGACCTCCCAGCCGCGCTGCGGCTCCAGGCGGATACGGGCACCGTTGGCGCCGCCGCGCTTGTCGCTGCCGCGGAAGGTGGACGCCGAGGCCCACGCGGTGGAGACCAGCTGCGAGACCGTGAGGCCGGTCTCCAGGACCTTGGCCTTCAGCGCCGCGATGTCGGCGGCGTCGATGGTCTCGCCCTCGGCCTGCGGCAGCGGGTCCTGCCACAGCAGCGTCTCGGCCGGGACCTCCGGGCCGAGGTACAGGGACTTCGGGCCCAGGTCACGGTGGGTCAGCTTGTACCAGGCGCGGGCGAAGGCCTCCGCGAACTGGTCCGGGTTCTCGTGGAAGCGCTTCGAGATCTCGCCGTAGATCGGGTCGAAGCGCAGCGAGAGGTCGGTGGTGAGCATCGTGGGCCGACGCTTCTTCGACGAGTCGTGGGCGTCCGGGATGATCTCCTCGGAGTCCTTGGCCACCCACTGGTTGGCACCCGCGGGGCTCTGGGTGAGCTCCCACTCGTAGCCGAAGAGGATGTCGAAGAAGTCGTTGCTCCACTGGGTGGGCTTGGTGGTCCAGGTGACCTCGAGACCGGAGGTGATGGCGTCGCCGCCCTTGCCGGTGCCGTAGGTGGACTTCCAGCCCAGGCCCTGCTCCTCCATGGAGGCGGCCTCGGGGTCATTGCCGACCGCGTCGGCCGGGCCGGCGCCGTGGGTCTTGCCGAAGGTGTGCCCACCGGCGATGAGGGCGACGGTCTCCTCGTCGTTCATCGCCATGCGGCGGAAGGTCTCACGGATGTCGCGGGCCGCGGCCAGCGGGTCCGGGTTGCCGTTGGGGCCCTCGGGGTTGACGTAGATGAGGCCCATCTGGACGGCGCCGAGCGGGTTCTCCAGCTCACGGTCGCCGGTGTAGCGCTGGTCGTCGAGCCAGGTGGTCTCGGGACCCCAGTAGACGTCCTCGTCGGCCTCCCAGACGTCGGCGCGGCCGCCGCCGAAGCCGAAGGTCTCGAAGCCCATGGTCTCCAGCGCGACATTGCCAGTGAGGATCATGAGGTCGGCCCAGGAGATGGACTGGCCGTACTTCTTCTTGACCGGCCACAGCAGACGGCGGGCCTTGTCCAGGTTGCCGTTGTCCGGCCAGCTGTTCAGCGGCGCGAAGCGCTGCTGGCCGCGGCCGCCACCGCCGCGGCCGTCGCTGATGCGGTAGGTGCCGGCGCTGTGCCAGGCCATCCGGACCATCAGCGGGCCGTAGTTGCCGAAGTCCGCGGGCCACCAGTCCTGCGAGGTGGTCAGCACCTCGGCGATGTCGCGCTTCACGGCGTCCAGGTCGAGGGCCTGGAACGCCTCGGCGTAGTCGAAGTCCGCGCCGAGCGGGTTCGCCACGACCGGGTCCTTGGCAAGGATCTTCAGGTTCAGGCGCTCCGGCCACCACTGGCGGTTGCCGCCGCCCTGGGTCGGGTGCGCGGCGCGCCCGTGCGCGACCGGGCAGCCACCGGTGCCCTCAGTCTTGGCGTCGGTGACGATTGCATCGGGGTTCTCAGACATGGAAGTCCTTCCGAACTGGGTGGATCACGGTGCTGAAGTAAGCCTTTGGGTGGAGCAGCCGGGGCACAGGCCCCAGTAGATGACCTCGGCCTCGTCGATCGAGAAGCCGCGGTCGTCGGAAGCTGTCAGGCAAGGCGCGTGACCGACGGCACAGTCGACGTCGACGACGGCCCCGCACGACCGGCAGACCAGGTGGTGGTGGTTGTCCCCGACCCGTCCCTCGAACCGTGCCGGGCTGCCGGGCGGCTCGAGGCGGCGCACGAGGCCCGCGGCGGTGAGCGAGTGCAGGGCCTCGTACACGGCCTGGAGGGATATGTGGCCGAGTCGGTCGCGCACTCCCGTGGCGATCGCGTCGGCCGCCAGGTGGTCACCGGCCCGGACGGTCTCGAGCAGTGCGACGCGCGCGGCCGTCACCCGCAGGCCGGCACCGCGCAGCTCATCGGCGGTGTTCGGAAGCTGGGGGGCGGTCATGGGGACCAACCTACCCCCACAAACACGAATGGTTCAAGAAATGGAACCGTTCCAAATCTGTGGCGCGTCAGATCGGGGCCGCTCTGATCGACGAAGGGGCTCACAACAGTGCCCGGTGAGGTGTGCGGTCGGTGTAACCCCTGATGAACGGCTCGGGAGACATCTGTGTAATGGGCATTTCGTACGGTCGGTGAGATCGATTCGGCTGAGGTCAGGAGGCGTGCCCGTGGTGCGGACGGTCTGCTCGTACTGCGGTGTGGGCTGCGGGCTGGTCCTCGACATCGGTGCGGGCCCCGACGGGCGGCGTACGGTCCTGAAGGCCTCCGGCGACAAGGAGCACCCCGCCAACTTCGGCAAGCTCTGCACCAAGGGCGCGACCACCGCCGACCTGCTCGCCGCGCCCGGACGGCTGACCACGGCCCTGGTACGGCCCGAGCGGGGCGAGGAGCCGGCGCCGGAAGCCGTCGGCGTGGCGATCACCGAGACGGCCCGGCGGCTGCGGGAGATCATCGACGAGCACGGCCCCGATGCGGTCTCGCTCTACGTCTCCGGCCAGATGAGCCTGGAGGCCCAGTACCTGGCGAACAAACTCGCCAAGGGGTTCCTGCGCACCAACCAGATCGAGTCGAACTCCCGGCTCTGCATGGCCAGTGCCGGCACCGGCTACAAGCTGTCCCTCGGCGCGGACGGCCCGCCCGGCTCCTACCAGGACTTCGAGAAGGCCGACCTCTTCCTCGTCATCGGCTCCAACATGGCCGACTGCCACCCGATCCTGTTCCTCAGGATGATGGAACGGGTGAAGTCGGCGGGCGCCAAGGTGATCGTCGTCGACCCGCGGCGCACCGCCACGGCCGCGAAGGCGGACCTGTTCCTCCAGATCGAGCCCGGCACCGACCTCGCGCTGCTCAACGGCCTGCTGCACCTGCTGCACGCCGAGGGCCGCACCGACCCCGACTTCATCGCCGCCCACACCGAGGGCTGGGAGGCGATGCCGGAGTTCCTCGCCGACTACCCGCCCGCCGCGGTGGCCGGGACGACGGGCCTCGCCGAGGAGGACATCCGGGAGGCGGCGCGGCTGATCGGCGAGGCCGGTGAGTGGATGAGCCTGTGGACCATGGGACTCAACCAGTCCACCCACGGCACCTGGAACACCAACGCCCTGGTCAACCTCCACCTCGCCACGGGTGCCCTCTGCCGCCCCGGCAGCGGCCCCTTCTCCCTCACCGGCCAGCCCAACGCCATGGGCGGCCGCGAGATGGGCTACATGGGTCCGGGCCTGCCCGGCCAGCGCTCCGTCCTCGTCGACGACGAGCGGGCCTTCATGGAGGACCTCTGGGAGCTGCCCCCGGACACCCTGCGCGCCGACGGCGTCGGCAAGGGCACGGTCGAGCTGTTCCGGAAGATGGCCGACGGCGAGATCAAGGCCTGCTGGATCATCTGCACCAACCCGGTCGCCTCCGTCGCGGGCCGCCGCACGGTCATCGAGGGCCTGGAAGCCGCCGAGTTCGTCGTCACCCAGGACGTCTTCGCCGACACCGAGACCAACGCGTACGCCGATGTCGTGCTTCCGGGTGCGCTGTGGACGGAGGGCGAGGGCGTCTTCGTCAACAGCGAGCGCAACCTCACGCTGACGCCGGCCGTGGCCGACCCGCCCGGCGAGGCGATGGCCGACTGGCGGATCATCGCCGCCGTCGCCCGCGAGATGGGGTACGGGAAGGGGTTCTCGTACGACAGCGCGGAGGACGTCTTCGAGGAGATCAAGCGGGCCTGGAACCCGAAGACGGGCTGGGATCTGCGCGGGGTCTCGTACGAGCGGCTCCGGCGGACGCCGGTGCAGTGGCCGGCGGCGAGCGAGGACGGGCCCGACCGGAATCCGATCCGGTACGTGGGGGAGGACGGGACGCTCCGCTTCCCCACCGCGAGCGGGCGGGCCGTCTTCCACGCCCGGCCGCACATTCCGCCGGCCGAGATGCCGGACGACGACTACCCCTTCGTCCTGAACACCGGGCGGCTCCAGCACCAGTGGCACACGCTCACCAAGACGGCGAAGGTGGCGAAGCTCAACAAGCTGAACCCCGGGCCCTTCGTGGAGCTGCATCCGCGGGACGCCTCGGCCCTGGGGGTGGTCGACGGCGACTCCGTCGAGGTGGCCTCGCGGCGCGGGCGGGCCGTGCTGCCGGCCGTGGTGACGGACCGGGTGCGGCCCGGGTGCTGCTTCGCGCCCTTCCACTGGAACGACCTGTTCGGGGAGTACCTGAGCGTCAACGCGGTGACGAGCGACGCCGTCGATCCGCTGTCGTTCCAGCCGGAGTTCAAGGTGTGCGCGGTGTCGCTGACGAAGGTGCCCACGCCGGTGACCGTGCGGACTCCGGTGGCCGCGGTGGCTCCGGTTCCGGCAGCCGCGCCGTGGGACGCCGGGATCGCCCCCGCCGCATCGACGGCCGCGTCCACGGTCGCGTCCGTCTTCGGCCTAGACCCGGCCCCGCCGCCCGTCCTCACCGCCCAGGAACGCCAGTACCTGGTCGGCTTCCTCGCCGGGATCCCCGCCGGTGCGCCCGGGGTGCCGGTACTGCCGCCCGACGCGCCCTTCAGCCCCGAGCACGCTCTGTGGGTGAACGGCACACTCGCCGGGATGTACTCACGGGCGGCGGCTACACAGTCCTCGCCCACACAGATCTCGCCCACACAGTCCTCGGTCACGGTCCTGCGCCGTGAGGTCGTCATCCTGTGGGCCTCGCAGACGGGCACAGCCGAGGAGTTCGCCGCCGCCACCGCCGAGCGGCTCACCACCGTCGGCCACAGCACCTCCCTGGTCGGCATGGACCAGGCCGAGCTCGGTGAACTGCCCTCCGGCGCCGACTTGTTGCTGATCACCAGTACCTTCGGCGACGGCGACGCCCCCGACAACGGCAGCGGCTTCTGGGAGACCCTGGCCGATCCCGGCACGCCTCGCCTGGAGGGCCGGCGGTACGCGGTGCTGGCCTTCGGCGACTCCTCGTACGACGACTTCTGCGGACACGGCCGCCGTCTCGACCGGCGCCTCGACGAACTGGGCGCGCTGCGGCTCGCCCCGCGCAGGGACTGCGAGCCGGACTTCGAGGACGCGGCGCACGGGTGGCTCGACGAGGTCCTGACGGCGCTGTCCGACATTCCGGGGTCCTCCGGCACGGGCGAGTCGGCCCACCTCGCGGCCCGGCCGACCTCGGCCCCGCGGACCCCGGCCACCCCGCCCCGCTCGAAGAAACCCGTCCCCGTCCTCGCCCGTCTCACCGGCAACCGCCTCCTGAGCCTGCCCGGCGCCGGCAAGGAGGTCCGCAGGTTCACCTTCGACACCCGGGACGCGGAGAGCCCGCTGCTCTACGAGGCGGGCGACGCCCTCGGCATCCGGCCGCTCAACTCGGCCGACCTGGTCGAGGAGTGGCTCGCGATCACCGGTCTGGACGCCGGGGCCTGCGTGGACGTCAACGGCGTCGGCGAGGTCGCACTCGGCGAGGCGTTCCGGCGCCACCTCGACATCACCAGGATCACCCCGGGACTGCTCCGGTTCGTGGCCGAACGCACCCGGGACCCACGGGAGTTGAAGAAGCTCCTGCGTCCGGACAACAAGGACGAGCTCGCCAGGTGGGGCTGGGGCAGGCAGGCCGTGGACGTGATCACGGAGTACGCCGTGGAGGCCGGCCCACAGGAGTGGGCGCGGCTCCTCGGACGCCTCCAGCCGCGCCTGTACTCCATATCGTCCAGCCCGCTGACCGACCCGCACCTCGTCTCGCTGACCGTCTCCGTGGTGCGCTACGAGAACCTGCGCGGCAGGCCCCGCCAGGGCGTGTGCTCGCCCTTCCTCGCCGACGCCGCCGCGGACACCCCGGTGCCGGTCCACGTCCAGCGCTCCCCGCACTTCCGCCCGCCGGCCGACTCCGCCACGCCCATGGTCATGGTCGGCCCCGGCACCGGTGTGGCGCCCTTCGTCGGCTTCCTTGAGCAGCGCCGGGCTCTCGGTCAACGGGGCCCGAACTGGCTGTTCTTCGGCGAACAGCACCGGGCGACCGACTTCTACTACGAGGACGAGCTGACCGGTTTCCTTGCGGACGGCACCCTCGCCCGTCTGGACACCGCCTTCTCCCGCGACCAGCGCGCCAAGGTCTACGTCCAGGACCGGATGCGCGAACACGGCCCGCTGCTGTGGTCCTGGCTCCAGGAGGGCGCCCACTTCTACGTGTGCGGTGACGCCTCCCGCATGGCGAAGGACGTCGACCGGGCGCTGCGGGACATCGCGGTCCTCCACGGCGGCATGGACGAGGCGGGCGCGGCGGCCTATGTGAAGCAACTCGCCACCGACAAGCGCTATGTGCGTGACATCTACTGACCGAACCCGTGCCCGGGGCTCGGGCCACACGTGGGAGTATCGGTCGCCATGAGGGCGTCCCCTGCGGTCCGGAGCCTGCGCGCGGCGGTGTTCGCCGTGCTCTGCGTCCTGCTGGCCGCCGGCGGACACACCCTGGCTACCGGCGTGGCACCGCCGGTGTGGACGCAGGCGGCCGGGTTCGTGCCGGTGTTCGCGGCCGGGTGGCTGCTCGGCGGCCGCGAACGGTCGCTCGCGGCCATCGGCGGGGCGACCCTCGCCTCCCAGGGCGGACTGCATCTGGTCTTCGGCGCGGCGCGACCGCACACGGTGATGGTCATGCACGGCATGCGCATGACCCACTCGCACGTCCACGCCCTGACCCCGCACGCCACCGCGGCCCACGTCTCGGCCGCCGTCCTGCTGACCTGGTGGCTGCGGCGCGGCGAGGCCGCCCTGTGGTCGATCCTGCGCCGGGCGGTCACGCTCGTGCCGGGCCTCGCGGCCTGGTGGCAGGGATACGGCGAACCGGTCGCCCCGGACCCCGTACGCCCACCGGCCGACGGCCCGCGCACCCCCTGCCCCCTCCTGCTCCGCCACACCGTCCACCGGCGCGGACCGCCCACCTCGATCCCGTACGCGATCTGACCCCTTCACCCCTTTCCTGTCAGTACGGAGATCCCTCACCCATGTCCTCAGCACGCACCGCCCTGCGCCGCGCCGGCCTCGGCACCGCCCTCGCCGCCACCGCCGTCCTCACCGCCGCGGGCGTCGCCTCCGCGCACGTCACCGTCCATCCCGACAGCTACGCCAAGGGCGCCACCGACGGCGCGCTCACCTTCCGCGTGCCCGACGAGAGCGACACCGCGAGGACCACGAAGGTCCAGCTGTTCCTGCCCACCGACCACCCCCTGCTCGGCGTGCTCGTCTCCCCGCACGACGGCTGGACCGCCAAGGTCACCGACACCAAGCTCAAGACGCCGGTCAAGACGGACGACGGCACGATCACCGACGCGGTCTCCGAGATCACCTGGACCGGCGGGAAGATCGGCCCCGGCCAGTACGAGGACTTCGACGTCGCCTTCGGCCAACTGCCGGACGACACCGCCCGGCTGGCCTTCAAGACCCTCCAGACGTACTCCGACGGGAAGGTCGTCCGCTGGATCGAGGAGGCCGCCGGGGGCGACGAGGAGCCGGAGAACCCGGCGCCCGTCCTGAAGCTGACCTCGGAAACCGGCACGTCCGCGGCCCCGAAGGCGTCGGCGACCGCCTCCGCCGCCTCCGCGAGCGACTCGACCGCCCGCGGCCTCGGCGTCGCCGGACTGGTCGTGGGCGTCCTGGGGCTGGCGGCGGGCGCCTTCGCCGTCGTACGGAGTCGCCGTGCGCAGTGAGCCGGAACCTGTGGATTTCCGTACCCACAGGTGAAGGCGGGTGCCCGGATGGGAGGATGAGGCGCCATGACAGCAGGGTGGTGTTCACGCACAGTACGGGCCGCGGTGTTCGCGGCCGTCTGTGTGCTGCTCGCCGCCCTGGGCCACGTCCTCATGTCCGGCGCCCCTGTGCCGGGTTGGACACTGGCCGCGGGCCTGGCGGTGACCGGGTGCGCGGGCTGGTGTCTGGCCGGCCGGGAACGCGGGCTGCCGCTGATCGTGGCCGTCGTGGTCGCAGCCCAGACGGCCCTCCACTCGGCGTTCTCCCTGGCGCAGCCCACAACGGCTGCGCAGGACATGGGTGGGATGCACATGGAGTCCATGCACATGAGCGGCATGGACTCCCTCGATGCGGCCCCGGCGGGGACCTCGTCGGGCGTCGGCGCCCTCTCGTTCCTCGTGCCGTTCGGGATGTACGCCGCCCACCTGCTCGCCGCGCTCCTCACCGGGCTCTGGCTGGCGTACGGCGAACGGGCCGCGTTCCGCATCCTGCGGGCCGTCGCGGCACGGCTGGTCGCCCCGCTGCGACTGCTGCTCGCCCTGCCCGCCACCCCGCACCGCCCGCGTCTGCGGGCACGCAGGGCCCGCTCGCAGCGGGCGCCGCGGCTTCTCCTTCTCGTCCACGCGATCACCCATCGGGGCCCGCCCCCGGGGACCGCTGTCGCCTGACGACAGACGGTTCCCCGAGGCGGCCCTCGCGCGCCTCGGGCTCGGTCGTGCACCCGCACCTGGGCGCTGCCGCACCTGTGCCCTGCGCACATGTGGTCGCCGCACGGCCGTATCCCCTCACCGGACCGCCGTGCACCCCTGTGCGCCGGAGCGGTCCGGATCACGGCTGACCCGAGAAGGACACCTGGTGATCACTTCCGCCCTGCCCGCCTCTGCCGAACTCCGCGCTCAACGGGAGTCCGCCGACGCCTCCGCCACCGCCTGGGCACTCGCCGCCCGGGCCGGTGACACCGACGCCGTCGACCACTTCGTCCGCGCGCTGCACCATGACGTCCTGCGCTACGTCTCCTACCTCTGCGCCGACCCCCAGTCCGTGGACGACCTGGCCCAGGACACCTTCCTGCGGGCGCTCGGCAGTCTGCACCGGTTCGAGGGGCGGTCCTCGGCACGGACCTGGCTGCTGTCCATCGCCCGCCGTGCGGTGATCGACGGGTTTCGGCACGCGGCAGCTCGACCCCGCCGGTACGACGGTTCGGACTGGCAGGCCGCGGTGGAGCGTGCGCAGCCCCGGGATGTGCCCGGGTTCGACGACGGGATAGCGCTGCTCGACCTGTTGGGCGCGTTGTCCGAGGAGCGGCGGGAGGCGTTCGTGCTGACGCAGCTGCTGGGCCTGTCGTACGAGGAGGCTGCCGCGGTGAGCGGTTGCCCGGTGGGCACTGTGCGGTCCCGGGTGGCGCGGGCCAGGAGGGTGCTGATGGAACTGGCGGTGTGACTGCGCCTGTCGGGGTGCCACGAGGGGCTGTGGCGCGGGTGCGGCAGCGTGGTGGCTGGTCGCGCAGTTCCCCGCGCCCCTGAGTGCGCTCACCGCCGGTTCAGAGGCCGGCGTAGGACATGAACGGGCAGGTGGGAGGCGTCATTGAGGCCCCTGGGGGACCCGCACCGCACCGGTGACTACTCCGGTGCCGTCTCCGTGGCGAAGTCGGGCATCAGGGCGCACAACGCCTGGCGCTGCGCCGGGCCCATGAAACGCCCCAGGGCCTCCTTGACCGCCTCGGCGAGTGCCTCGGAGGCCTCCTTGAGCAGGCCCCGGGCCTTCTCGGTGAGGGCGACCTCGATGCCCCGCTTGTCGCCGCAGACCGACTTGCGGGTGACCAGACCGGCGTGCTGGAGGCAGGCGATCTGGTAGGTGAGGCGGGTCTTCGGGCGGCCCAGGAGTTCGGCGATCCGGGTCATGCGCAGGGCCTGGCCGGGGTCGGCGGCGAGCAGACACAGGACCAGGAACTCGTCGTGCGAGACGTCCAGCCGTTCCTTGACGACGGAGCGCAGCTCCTGCTCGACGGCCCCCGTCGCGGCCAGCATCAGCATCCATGCGTGCAGCTCAGGGGGCAGGAGCCCACCGGACGTGGCGGGGCATTCGGACGGATCGGCCATGCTTCGAGTGTAGCTGTTGTTCAAATTTGGAGTATGGGCTAGCGTACTGTCATCCAAATTTGGACTACAGAAGTGAGGGATCATGACCGTCGCCGTCGAAACCGGAACCTGGCAGCTCGACCGGACCGCCACCACCGTCGCGCTCAAGCACAGGACGATGTGGGGCCTGGTCACCGTGAAGGGCACCTTCACCACCGTGGACGGTCAGGGCGAGGTGCGGGCCGACGGGTCCGCCGTCGGCACCGTGACCCTTGACGCCGCCACCCTCGACACCAAGAACGCCAAGCGGGACGCACACCTGCGCGGGTCCGACTTCTTCGACGTCGAGAACCACCCCGAGATCACCTTCGCGGTGCGCAGCGCCGAGCTGCGCGACGGCGACCAGGTCCATGTGATCGGCCAGCTCACCGCGCGCGGCGTCAGCCGCCCCCAGTCCTTCACCGCCCGGCTCGTCGACGCGAGCGCCGACGCGGTCACACTGCAGGCCGAGTTCTCGGTGGACCGCGAGCAGTTCGGCCTGGGCTGGAACCAGCTCGGCATGATCCGCGGCCTGACCACGATCACCGCCGCGCTCACCTTCAAGCGGTCGGCAGCGTGACGTAGGTGCTCGACAGCGTCTGCGGCGAGGACGTGAACACCCGCAGCCGGATCTTCTGACCCGGCTTCGGGAGGGCGTACGTCCCCCCGGGCGGCCGCAGCTCATAGGTCGCCGTCGTGTGGGCGGGCAGTGTGGCCGGACCGCGCAGTACCGAGAAGTACGGGTACATGCCCTGGCCCCGGGTGAGGGTGAAGTGGGGCGTGAGGGCGTCGTCGTCCATGTTGGTGACGCGGAGGGTCAGCCGGGAGAGCGCGCGCACGTCATGGCGCACCGAGGTGACCTCCATGCGCAGGGGCGGCGACCCGGTGGCCGCCAGCGTCGCGCTCAGCAGAGCCGGACTCAGCAGTACGACGGCCGCGGCGATCCGCGCCGGACGCCGGTGCGGGCCGGCGAGCCGGCGCGTGAACGGCTGCCAGGCCCCCGCGAACTCCGAGGCCGGCGCGGTGACCGCCGCCGCCAGCCACAGCGGGGTCATCATCAGGTAGTAGCCGTCCTGCGAACGCGTCGCCAGCCAGAAGGCCAGCCACGGCAGCACGGTCGCCGCCGGACCGAGACGGCGCACGAACAGCACGAACAGCACGGACAGACCGGCGAGCAGCAGCAGACTCGCGTACCCGTACCAGTCGAGCCGGTCACTGCCGTCCGTCAGATACAGCGACACCCCCACCAGGCCCTGGCCGTGCAGCACCGCGCCCTGGATCAGCGGCAGCGCGATCCCCTTAAGCCAGGCGACCGGCTGGCTCACGACGAAGTACGTGTTGATCAGCAGCCATACGGTGGTGGCGACCCCGGCGAGCCGCAGCACCACCAGGCCCGCCGCCCGCCCGCCGAGCTCCCCGCGCCGTACCGCGTAGATCCCGGCGAGCAGGAACGGCGCGAGGAACCACGGCAGTTGCTGTGCCGCGCACGCCGCGCCCAGACAGGCGGCCTGCGCCACCCCGGCAGGACCCAGCCGCCCGCCCCGGCCGATCCGGGGCCAGCGCACCACCACCGGCACCAGCAGGGCCAGCGCCAGGATCGCCGGGTAGCCGAGACGGCCGTACATGGGAAGCATCGAGAACCCCAGGCACGTCATGGTCGCCGCCGACCGCCACGGGGCGGGCAGCAGCCACCACAGCACGACCGTGCCGACGAGCAGTGCTCCGGTGCTCATCACGATGGCCGGCAGACCGCCGTGCCCGAGCCACAGGAAGGGTGCGGTCAGCAGCGGGGCGAGCGGGGGATAGCCGTACGTGTAGTCGTAGCCGCCCGTGACCGTCGGGGTGAGCGCGATGCCGTTGCCGCCGAAGAGCCAGGGCCAGGGACGCCCGTAGATCCCGTGCCCGGCGACCAGGTCGCGGGCCGCCTGGGCGGTGAGGACGGACTCGTCGGAGCCGCGGTGGAACAGGACGAACGCGCACAGGGCGAGCGTCAGGCCGGTCACCAGCACGCACAGGTCCACGCGCGCGAGCGACCGCCGGCCGCGCACGACCAGGGCCAGGACGCCGCAGACCAGGATCGAGGCGTAGCAGACCGAGATCACCGCGGCCACGGCCGGCCGGTGGGTGGCCGCCTGGGTCCACACCTCGCGCGTGCCGATGAAGAGGCTGACGTCCGCGAGCAGCGTCAGGACGCGATGCCACTGCGTGGGGGGTTCCGGGGCGGCGGACACCGTCGGCTGGGTCGGCCGGCCGGGTGCCGACAGCTGAGTATCTGCCAGGAGCACGTCACCGGACGCTAATCGGACCTGGTGAGGGGGGATCGGCCGGAGGCCAAGAGTCCGGTGTGAGGCGGGTAAGACCCTTTCGTCCGCGGCGGAGGCGGTGTGATGTGACCGCCGCGACGGTCGCGGACCGTGTCGTTGTTGGGCCGAACGGGTGACTTGGCGTAAGAATTGGCTGGTGCAGGCATTGAAGGCGAGTCGGATCGGGGGGAGCCGGTGAACAGGTACGACGTCACCGATGAACAGTGGGAGGGGCTCGCCCAGGTCGTTCCGTTGCGCGGGCGGGACGCGTGGCCGTCCGCGGTCGGACACCGGTCCATGCCGGAGGCCGAGACCGAGGCCAGACGCCGTTTCGTCGTGCTGCGGATCAACGTCTTCGCGGACGCCCGCGAGGTCGCCGAGACCCTGATGGCGGGCATCCCCGTCCTGCTCGACCTCACCAGCGCGGAGACCGAGGTCGCCAAGCGGGTCCTCGACTTCAGTACGGGCGTCGTGTTCGGGCTGGCCAGCGGGATGCACCGGGTGGACCGGAACGTGTTCCTGCTCACCCCGGCCGGAACCGAGGTGACGGGCCTGATGGAGAGCGCGGGGATGCCGGGGGCCTGAGCCTCGGGGAGGTTAGCCCGTTCGTAGGAAGGCCAGCGCGGAGGAACGGTTCGCCCGGTGGCGGACTCCTACGGTCCGGATATGCGTCTGTCCCCCATCTCCTCCGTAGTGCCGGCTCAGTCGGCCTCTCCGCTCGCGGAGCCGACGCAGGGTGGCGCGCGCCGCCCCGACCGGCCCTGCCTCGTCGAGCTGCGGCTCTCCGCGTACGCCGGGCACCGGCGGGCCGGGCTGCCGCTCGGACCCCTGACCCTGTTCGCCGGCCCCAGCGGCAGCGGCAAGACGAGCGCGCTCAGGGCGTACCAGGCGCTCGCGCGACTCGGTGGCGGCGCGAGCCTCGGCGAGGTGTTCCTCCGGCCCGAAGCCTGTGTCCCCGACCGGGCCCGCCCCGACGCACAGCGCCGCCGCGGCTTCCGGATCGGCTGCACGGCCGACGGGCCCGAGGGGCCGGTCCGCCTCGACCTCGCCGTCCAGGCCGAGCCCGAACTGCGCATCGTGGGGGAGCGGTTGACCTCCGGCGGGCTCGTCCTGCTGGAGACCGCCCTGCGCGATCCCTCCCGCCGGGCCGTGCAGGCCGCCTGGCACACCGCCGGGAGCGCCCCGGTCACCCGCGCCCCGCTCCCGGACGACCGGCTCGGCACCCCCCTGCTGCCGCTGCGCGTGGCCGGCAAGACGGACGGACAGCGGCGGGTGCTCGCCGCCGCCGAACAGATGGTCGTCGCCCTGCGCTCCGTCTTCGGCTGCGACCCGCGGCCCGGACGCATGCGCCTGCCCGTGCCGACCGGTTCGGGACGGCTGCTCGGCGGCTGCGACAACCTCGCCGACGTGCTGTGGCGCACCCGGGCGGAGTGCGGCCGACGGCACGCCCAACTCGTCGCCGCGGTGCGGGCCGGTTGCGCGGGCCCCGTCGCCGACGTGCTCGCCGAACCCCTGGACGCCGGGCGGGTCAGGGCCCTGCTCGACCGCGGGGACGGCGGCCGCACCGAGCTCGCGCGGCTGGGCGACGGCGAGTTGCGGTATCTCGCCCTCGCCCTGGTGCTGCTCACCGGCCCTGGGGTGCTGGAGGTCGACCCGGCCGGCGAGGTGCCCGCCGCGATGCAGACGCTCACCGTGCTCGCCGACAACCTCGACCGGAGCCTGGACCCACGGCAGCGGACCGAACTGCTGGGGCTGGCCGTGCGGATGTGCGAGCGCGGGCACATCCGGCTCGTCGGCGCGGTGAGCGACGCCTCGTGGGCCGCCGGGGTGGACGGCGTCACGGTGGTACACCTGGAGCCGTGACCGAACCTCTCGACGTGGCGAAACTGCAGCGCCGGCTGGCCGACTTCGCGGCGGCGCGCGACTGGCAGCAATACCACACCCCCAAGAACCTCGCCGCCGCGCTCAGCGTGGAGGCCTCCGAACTGGTCGAGATCTTCCAGTGGTTGACCCCCGA
Organism: Streptomyces sp. SLBN-8D4; assembly: GCF_049739545.1. NCBI lineage: Bacteria > Bacillati > Actinomycetota > Actinomycetes > Kitasatosporales > Streptomycetaceae > Streptomyces > Streptomyces sp. SLBN-8D4. The sequence continues at coordinate 2,532,832 of NZ_JBMGQC010000001.1, read as the reverse complement.
GGAGTCGACCCGGGTCATGGACGACCCCGACAGCGCGCACCGCGTCACGGACGAGATCGCCGACGTGCTCGCGTATCTGCTCCAGCTGTGCGAGGTGCTCGGCGTCGATCCGCTGACCGCGCTGGACGCGAAGATCGACCGCAACGAGCGGCGGTTTCCGGCGCCGTGAGGAAGGATGCAGTCCTCTTTCACTCTCCGTGACGGAAAGCTGCGTCGAAACCGATTTGTTGTCCACAGATTTCCGTCTACCTCTGGTTTTTCGTTCCGAGCGAGCTCACTCTGGGTAGTGGACAAGGGAGTTCGGGCGGACGTGGACGGGGGCAGCCGATGGACGCGGTGCGGCTCATCGTGACGAGCAGGCGTGCCCTGGCCGGGGGTGGCGAGGCACCCCAGGTCATGGCGGAGGTGTGGCAGGCGCAGGCCCTGGCCCAGGCGATAGGGAGCCGTCTCGCGGTCGCCGGCCCCCCGGAACTCCGGGGCGAGGCACTGGGGTTGACCGAACTGGCGGGCCGGGGCTGCGGGGTCCTGGAGCGTCCCGACATCGCCCTGGCGGAGCTGCGGGCCGCCCAGCTCACCGAACTCGGCGATGCCCGCCAGGCGCTCCTCTACCTCGGCGGCCTCCTCGGCGAGGTGGGCATAGCCCTGGTCGGCCTCGCCTGCGCGGCGGACGACGAGACGACGTACTGGCAGTGCATGGAGGCGATCGACGCGGCGGACGAGTCGCGGGACCGGGTGCTGCAGATGCTGCGAAGACTGGCGGACCGGGGGGACGAGTTGCCGGAGGCGGGGTGAGTCCTCGGCCGTGGGAGCGTCGTGGCTGGTCGGGTGGGTACAACCGGACACAGCTCGACCGCACCCACTCAGGGGCGCGGGGCTGTGACATCAGCGGCTCCGCCGCGGGGCGCGACCAGCCCCCACCGGCCCGCAGTCGAAAACTGCCCTCAGCCGGCCTCCTCCTCGCCGACCCCCCCCGCCCCACCGAACCCCCGGACCCCTGAAGGTCCGCGTCCAGTGTCGGATTTTCACCCGCCCGGGGACGCGTGGGAGCACAGGGACCGATGGGAGTATTGCGAACCGCTGCGTGCAGGATGGAGTCATGGATCTCCGCATCTTCACCGAGCCCCAGCAGGGCGCGAGCTACGACACCCTCCTCACCGTCGCCAAGGCCACCGAGGATCTCGGGTTCAGCGCATTTTTCCGTTCCGACCACTACCTCAAGATGGGCGACGCCGACGGCCTCCCCGGCCCCACCGACGCCTGGATCACCCTCGCCGGGCTCGCCCGCGAGACCAAGCGGATTCGCCTGGGCACCCTGATGACCGCCGCCACCTTCCGGCTCCCCGGCGTCCTCGCCATCCAGGTCGCCCAGGTCGACCAGATGTCCGGCGGCCGCGTCGAACTGGGCCTGGGTGCCGGGTGGTTCGAGGAGGAGCACACCGCGTACGGCATCCCGTTCCCGAAGGAGAAGTTCTCCCGCCTGGAGGAACAGCTGGAGATCGTCACCGGCCTGTGGGCCACCGAGCCCGGCAAGACCTTCGACTTCCACGGCAAGCACTACGAGCTGACCAGGTCGCCCGCGCTGCCCAAGCCCGCCCAGAACAAGATCCCCGTGCTGATCGGCGGCCACGGCGCGACCCGCACCCCGCGCCTGGCCGCGCGGTACGCCGACGAGTTCAACATGCCGTTCGGCTCGGTCGAGGACAGCGAGACGCAGTTCGGCCGGGTCCGTGCCGCCGCCCAGGAGGCGGGCCGCGAGGCCGACGCGATCACCTTCTCCAACGCCCTCGTCGCCTGCGTCGGCAAGGACGACCAGGAGGTCGCCCGCCGTGCCGCGGCCATCGGCCGGGACGTCGAGGAGCTCAAGACCAACGGCCTGGCCGGCACCCCCGCCGAGGTCGTCGACAAGATCGGCCGCTACGCCGCCGTCGGCTCCCGCCGGATCTACCTCCAGATCCTCGACCTCGACGACCTGGACCACCTGGAGCTGATCTCCGCGCAGGTGCAGTCGCAACTGCCGTAAATCGAAGGCGCTGGTCACAGCCCCTGTGCGAAGCTGAGGGCGTCGTCCTGCCGAGCCCCCCAGGATCACCGTCCTCGGGGGCTCTCGCGCGTACGGCACCCTGTCCCTGCCACCGGCCGGAGAGGCCACTCGCATGTTTCTGACGATCAGTACCACCGGCACTCCCGAGCGCCCCGCCACCGACCTCGGCTACCTGCTGCACAAGCATCCCGAGAAGGCGCAGGCGTTCTCCACCTCCTACGGCAGGGCGCACGTCCTGTATCCGGAGGCGGACGATCAGCGCTGCACGGCGGCGTTGCTGCTGGAGGTCGACGCGGTGGCGCTGGTCAAGCGCGGCAAGGGCAAGGGACGCGGCGGCGCCCCGGACGCGGCGCTCGCGCAGTACGTCAACGACCGTCCTTACGCGGCCTCCTCGCTGCTCGCGGTGGCGCTGAGCGCGGTCTTCTCCAGCGCGATGCGCGGTGTGTGCACCGCGAAGCCCGAACTGCCCTCGCAGCCCCGGCCGTTGCGCATCGAGGTACCGGCGCTTCCGGCCCGAGGCGGCCTGGAGCTCGTACGGGGTCTCTTCGAGCCGCTCGGCTGGACCGTGACCGTCGAACCGGTGGCGCTGGACAGCGAGTTCCCGGAGTGGGGCGACTCGCGCTACGTCCGGCTCGAACTGGAGTCCACGCGGCTCACCGTCGCCGAGGCCCTGCGCCACCTGTACGTGCTCCTCCCCGTCCTCGACGACGCCAAGCACTACTGGGTGGCCTCCGACGAGGTCGACAAGCTGCTCAGGGCCGGTGAGGGCTGGCTGGCCGAGCACCCGGAGCAGAAGCTGATCACCAGCCGTTACCTGTCCCGCCGCTGGTCGCTGACGCGGGAGGCGATGGAACGTCTGGAACTGGTGCGGCTCGCCGAGGCCGACGACAGCGAGGTCGAGGACATCGACAACGCCGTCGAGGCGGAGACCGAGACCGAGGAGAAGCCCACCCCGCTCGCCGTCCAGCGCCGCGAGGCGATCCTTCAGGCGCTGCGCGCCGCTGGTGCCGCCCGCGTCCTCGACCTCGGCTGCGGACAGGGCCAGTTGGTGCAGGCGCTGCTCAAGGACCCGAAGTTCACCGAGATCGTCGGCGTCGACGTGTCGGTGCGGGCGCTCACCATCGCCGCCCGGCGGCTGAAGCTGGACCGCATGGGGGAGCGGATGGCCTCCCGCGTCCAGCTCTTCCAGGGCTCGCTGGCGTACACCGACAAGCGGCTCAAGGGGTACGACGCCGCCGTGCTCAGCGAGGTCATCGAGCACCTCGACCTGCCCCGGCTGCCCGCCCTGGAGTACGCAGTGTTCGGCGCGGCCCGGCCGCGGACCGTCCTCGTGACGACCCCCAACGTCGAGTACAACGTCCGCTGGGAGTCGCTCCCGGCCGGACATGTCCGGCACGGTGACCACCGCTTCGAGTGGACGCGGGAGGAGTTCCGGGCCTGGGCCTCCTCGGTGGCCGAACGGCACGGCTACGACGTGGAGTTCACGCCGGTGGGGCCGGACGACCCGGAGGTCGGGCCGCCCACCCAGATGGCCGTTTTCGCATTGCGCACAACTGTGACCAGGACCGAGAAGGAGGCGAAGGCGGCATGACCGAGACCCAGCGCACGGGACGGACTCTTCCCATCACGGACCTCTCCCTCGTCGTCCTCGTCGGCGCCTCCGGCTCCGGCAAGTCGACCTTCGCCCGCAGGCACTTCAAGCCGACCGAGGTGATCTCCTCGGACTTCTGCCGCGGCCTGGTCTCCGACGACGAGAACGACCAGGGCGCGACGAAGGACGCCTTCGACGTCCTGCACTACATCGCGGGCAAGCGCCTGGCCGCCGGCCGTCGCACGGTCGTCGACGCGACCAGCGTGCAGTCGGACTCCCGACGGCAGTTGATCGACCTGGCCAGGCAGTACGACGTCCTGCCCATCGCCATCGTGCTCGACGTGCCCGAGGAGGTGTGCGCCGAGCGCAACGCGGCCCGCACCGACCGGGCCGACATGCCGATCCGGGTCATCAAGCGGCACATCCGCGAACTGCGGCGGTCCATCCGTCACTTGGAGCGCGAGGGCTTCCGCAAGGTGCACGTCCTGCGCGGGGTGGCCGACATCGAGCAGGCCACCGTCGTCACCGAGAAGCGCTTCAACGACCTGACCCACCTCACCGGCCCCTTCGACATCGTCGGCGACATCCACGGCTGTGCCGTCGAACTCGAGTCCCTGCTGGGCAAGTTGGGCTACGTCGACGGCGTCCACCCCGAGGGCCGTACCGCGGTCTTCGTCGGTGACCTCGTCGACCGCGGCCCGGACAGCCCCGGTGTGCTGCGCCGGGTGATGTCGATGGTCAAGTCGGGCCACGCGCTGTGCGTGCCGGGCAACCACGAGAACAAGTACGGGCGTTACCTCAAGGGGCGCAAGGTCCAGCACACCCACGGCCTCGCGGAGACCATCGAGCAGATGGAGAGCGTCCCGGACGAGTTCCGGGCCGAGGTGCGGGAGTTCATCGACGGCCTGGTCAGCCACTACGTCCTCGACGCCGGCCGCCTGGTGGTCTGTCACGCCGGTCTGCCGGAGAAGTACCACGGCCGCACCTCCGGCCGGGTCCGCTCGCACGCGCTGTACGGCGACACCACCGGTGAGACCGACGAGTTCGGGCTGCCGGTCCGCTACCCGTGGGCGGAGGACTACCGCGGCCGGGCGGCCGTGGTCTACGGGCACACCCCGGTCCCGGAGGCGACCTGGCTCAACAACACCATCTGCCTGGACACCGGCGCGGTCTTCGGCGGCAAGCTCACGGCGCTGCGCTGGCCGGAGCGGGAGCTGGTCGACGTACCGGCGGAGCGGGTCTGGTACGAGCCGACGAAGCCGCTGAAGTCCGAGGCCCCCGGTGGCCAGGACGGCCGGCCGCTGGACCTCGCCGATGTGCACGGCCGCCGGGCGGTCGAGACCCGGCACGCGGGACGGGTCGCCGTCCGGGAGGAGAACGCGGCCGCGGCCCTGGAGGTCATGAGCCGCTTCGCGGTGGACCCGCGGCTGCTGCCGTACCTGCCGCCGACGATGGCGCCGACGGCCACCAGCCACGTTGAGGGCTTCCTGGAGCACCCGGCGGAGGCGTTCGCGCAGTACGCCGGGGACGGGGTCGAGCGGGTCGTGTGCGAGGAGAAGCACATGGGCTCGCGGGCGGTGGCCCTGGTGTGCCGGGACGCGGAGACGGCCCGGAGGCGCTTCGGCGTCGACGGTCCTACGGGCTCCCTCTACACCCGCACGGGCCGCCCGTTCTTCGACGACGAGTCGGTGACGGAGTCGATCCTGGACCGCCTGCGGACGGCTGTCGGCGAGGCGGGCCTGTGGGGCGAACTCGACACGGACTGGCTGCTGTTGGACGCCGAGCTGATGCCGTGGTCACTGAAGGCCTCGGGCCTGCTGCGCTCGCAGTACGCGGCCGTCGGCGCCGCGTCCGGCGCGGTGTTCCCGGGCGCGCTGGCCGCGCTGGAAGGCGCCGCGGCACGAGGTGTCGAGGTCGCCGGCCTGCTGGCCCGGCAGCGGGAACGCGCCGTGAACGCGGCCGCGTTCACCGACGCGTACCGCCGCTACTGCTGGACCACGGACGGCCTGGACGGCGTCCGCCTGGCACCCTTCCAGGTCCTCGCCGTCCAGGGCCGCAGCCTCGCGGGGCTCCCGCACGACGAGCAGCTGGCCCTGCTCGACCGCCTGGTGGAGCACGACGGCACGGGCCTGCTCCAGACCACCCGACGCCTCTACGTCGACACCGGTGACCCGGAGTCGGTGCGGGCGGGCGTCGACTGGTGGCTGGAGATGACAGGGCGGGGCGGCGAGGGCATGGTCGTCAAGCCGCTCGGCGCGGTGGTCCGCAGCGCGGAGGGCCGTCTGGTCCAGCCCGGCATCAAGTGCCGCGGCCGGGAGTACCTGCGGATCATCTACGGCCCCGAGTACACCCGTCCGGAGAACCTCGACCGCCTGCGCAAGCGGTTCCTGAACCACAAGCGCTCCCTCGCGATCCGCGAGTACGCCCTCGGCCTGGAGGCCCTGGACCGGCTGGCGGAGGGCGAGCCGCTGTGGCGGGTCCACGAGGCGGTGTTCGGGGTGCTGGCGCTGGAGTCGGAGCCGGTGGATCCCCGCTTGTGACCGTGGGGTCACCCCACGGTCACCCCACCAACCGCAACCGCTCCGCGCACACCCCCACCTCCACCGTCTGTCCCCACGTCAGCTCCAGTGAGTCGCCCTCCATCCCGTCCCCGAAGGCGATCAGACGCTCGGACTCGACGGTGAGGCGGAGGCGGGTGGGGGCGGGGAGTTCGCCGGCGGTCAGGGAGGTGCCGGTGGCCGGGGACGGCCAGGCCTCGCGGACGAACCAGACCAGGCGGGTCTCCGTCGGGGCCGGCAGCCGTAGGGCACCACCCCGTTCCTGCCACACGGACCGGAGCCAGCCCGTGGCTCCGGTCCCGGTCCCCACCAGCACCCCGGACGAAGCCTGGGCCTCGACGACACCCCCGTCGCCCTCCAGGCCCAGGCGGTATCTGGCGGTCTGATGACCGGCGGCGCCCAGGTAGATCTCGTTCAGTGCGACGAGCCGCTGGGTGTCGTCCGCGACGGCCTCGACCATCGTCAACTCGTCGACGCTCGTACTACCGGCCGCCGCCAGCAACCCCGCCGTATCCCGCGGACGGTGCCGAACCAGGACACCCGGGTTGCGGCCCGGCTCGGTGTCGATGCCCAGCACCGGTTGGCCGGACAGGTACTTGGCCACGTTCGCCACCAGGCCGTCCTGGCCGACCACGATCACGACGTCCTCGGGAGCGAACAGGAAGCGGTCCAGGTCGGCCCGCTCCACCCGTGCCTGCCGCCAGGTCAGCGGGATCGCGGAGGTCACCTCGGCGAGTGCGCGGCGGCTGCGCTCATGGCGTTCGGCGACCTCCTCGATGTGCCGGCCCCGGGAGGAGAGGAAGAAGGCGGCCTGGCCGTGGGTGCCGTGGTGGGCCACCAACTCCTCGTACTCCGTGGTGCGATGGACCAGGACGGCCCGTGGCGCGAGACTCACTCCGGCTCCCGTGCGCCCAGCTTGGCCAGGAGCCCCGTCAGCACGTCCGGCGAGATCGTCACGCTGTCGATGCGGGGCAGGTTCTCGGCGAGCCGGGTCCCGGTGAGGGCGTGCAGTGTGGCGACCTCGACGTCCTCGTGCACCTTCAGCCAGGCGGCCTGCGCCTGTGCCTTCGCGTCGCCGACCGCGCGCGCTCCCTCGGCCTCCGCGCGGGCCAGCCGTACCGAACGCGTCGCCTCCGCCTCGGCCCGTACCGCGTCCGCCGCCGCGTGCTCCTCCGCCTCCCGGCGTGCGTTCGTGCCCCGCTGTTCGACCAACTGCTCCTCGCGGCGGGCGAGTTCGATCTGGCTGGCCAGTTCGTTCTCGGCGATGGCCCGCTCGCGCTCCACGGCCACGGCCCGCCGTTCGTAGGTCGCCCGGTCGGCCTCCTGCTGGATCTGTTCGCGGGCCGGGGTGCGCAGCGCCCGTTCCACCTCCGGCTCGGGTCTCAGTGCCATCACGCGTACGGCGACCACCTCGATGCCGGTGGCCGGCAGCCGTGGCTCGGCGTCCAGGCCCGCCGCGACCCGCTCGCGCACCGCCGCCACGCCGTCCACCAGGGCGGCGGACAGGGGAGTGCGGGCCAGTACGTCGAGCGCGTGCTGCTGGGCCGTCTCCGTGAGCAGCGTGCCCAGTTGCTCCAGGGGCGCACCCCGCCACACCCCGGTGTCGGGGTCGATCGAGAAGTCCATGCGGGCGGCGGCGAGCGCCGGGTCGCCGATCCGGTAGGTCACGGTCGCCTGGACCGCCACGTCCTGGAAGTCGGACGTACGGGCATGGAAGGTCATGGCCAACTCGCGGTCGTCCACGGGGACTTCGGAGAGCGCGGCCGTCAGCGCGCGGAACCAGAAGCTGAGCCCCGGACCGTCGTGCAGCAGTGTGCCGCCGCGGTGGTGCCGGATGTGCGCCGTGGGCGCGCCGCGCAGATGGCGCCAACCGAGGCGCCGGGTGATGTCGGCCATCGAACCCCCTCTTTTCGTCCGTACGACGATAACCGCACGATCCGTTTATCGTCAAGAGGACGAGAACGGGAAATCTGTACGAACGAAGGGGTCAACACGCTTCCCGTTGGTCAGGATGGAGACATGGGATTCCATGTCGACTCCGAAGCCGGGCGGCTCAGCCGCGTCATCCTGCACCGGCCGGATCTCGAGCTCAAAAGGCTCACCCCGAGCAACAAGGACGCACTCCTCTTCGACGACGTGCTGTGGGTGCGCCGGGCGCGCGCCGAGCACGACGGGTTCGCCGACGTACTGCGCGACCGCGGTGTCGCCGTGCACCTCTTCGGCGACCTGCTCGCCGAGGCCCTTCAGGTGCCGGCGGCCCGGTCGCTCGTGCTCGACCGCGTCTTCGACGAGAAGGAGTACGGCCCGCTGGCCACCGACCACCTGAGGGCCTCCTTCGAGGCACTGCCCGCAGGGGAACTCGCGGAAGCCCTCGTCGGCGGGATGACCAAGCGCGAGTTCCTGGAGGCGCACCCGGAGCCCACCTCGGTGCGCTTCCATGTCATGGACCTCGACGACTTCCTCCTCGCCCCGCTGCCCAACCACCTCTTCACCCGGGACACCTCCGCCTGGATATACGACGGGGTCTCCGTCAACGCCATGAAGTGGCCCGCCCGGCAGCGCGAGACGGTCCACTTCGAGGCGATCTACCGCCACCACCCGCTCTTCCGCGACGAGACGTTCCACATCTGGTCGGAGGGGCAGGCCGACTACCCGTCCACCATCGAGGGCGGTGACGTCCTCGTCATCGGCAACGGTGCCGTCCTCATCGGGATGAGCGAGCGGACCACGCCCCAGGCCGTCGAGATGCTCGCGCACAAGCTGTTCGCCGAGGGCTCCGCGCAGTCGATCGTGGCCCTCGACATGCCGAAACGGCGGGCCTTCATGCATCTGGACACCGTGATGACGATGGTCGACGGCGACACCTTCACCCAGTACGCCGGGCTCGGCATGCTCCGCTCGTACACCATCGAACCGGGTGTCGGCGACAAGGAGCTCAAGGTCACCGACCACCCGCCGGAGCACATGCACCGCGCGATCGCCGCCGCGCTCGGGCTGAGCGAGATCCGGGTCCTGACCGCCACCCAGGACGTGCACGCGGCCGAGCGCGAGCAGTGGGACGACGGCTGTAACGTCCTCGCCGTCGAGCCGGGTGTCGTCGTCGCCTACGAGCGCAACGCCACCACCAACACCCATCTGCGCAAGCAGGGCATCGAGGTCATCGAGATCCCGGGCAGCGAGCTGGGGCGGGGCAGGGGCGGGCCGCGCTGCATGAGCTGTCCGGTGGAGAGAGCGGCTGTATAGAAATGCTGAATATCGTATAGACTTCCACAGTCCTGTTCTCGTCCCTCTGGAGCGCCCCCATGGCGACTGTCCTCACCGCCCTCGCCGGGCGTCACTTCCTCAAGGAGCTCGACTTCACGGCCGAGGAGTTCCTCGGCCTGGTCGAGCTGGCGGCCGAGCTGAAGGCCGCCAAGAAGGCGGGGACCGAGACGCGATACCTGAGCGGGAAGAACATCGCGCTGATCTTCGAGAAGACCTCGACGCGCACCCGCTGTGCGTTCGAGGTCGCGGCGGCGGACCAGGGTGCCTCGACGACCTACCTGGACCCGTCCGGCTCGCAGATCGGGCACAAGGAGTCCGTGCGCGACACCGCGCGCGTGCTCGGCCGTATGTACGACGGGATCGAGTACCGCGGGGACAGCCAGCAGAAGGTGGAGGAGCTGGCCGGGTACGCCGGGGTGCCGGTGTACAACGGCCTCACCGACGACTGGCACCCCACGCAGATGCTGGCCGATGTGCTGACGATGACCGAGCACACCGCGAAGCCGGTCCGGGAGATCGCGTTCGCCTACCTCGGGGACGCGCGGTTCAACATGGGCAACTCGTATCTGGTCACCGGCGCGCTGCTCGGGATGGACGTGCGGATCGTCGCGCCGAAGACCTACTGGCCCGCGCAGGACGTCGTCGAGCGGGCGCGGGCGCTCGCCGTGGACAGCGGGGCGCGGATCACCCTCACGGAGTCGCTGGAGGAGGGCGTGCGGGGGGCGGACTTCGTCGCCACCGACGTCTGGGTCTCCATGGGGGAGCCGAAGGACGTGTGGGACGAGCGGATCGCCGCGCTGTCGCCGTACGCGGTGACCATGGACGTGCTGCGGGCCACGGGGAACGCGGACGTCAGGTTCCTGCACTGCCTGCCCGCCTTCCACGACCTCGGTACGAAGGTGGGGCAGGAGATCTTCGAGACCCACGGGCTGGAGTCCCTGGAGGTCACGGACGAGGTGTTCGAGTCGGCGCACTCGGTCGTGTTCGACGAGGCGGAGAACCGGCTGCACACGATCAAGGCCGTGCTGGTGGCGACGCTGGCCTGAGCGTCACACCGGGCCGCCGGCCTGAGCGTCACGCCGGCCGCCACTGAGGCGGCACCACCGCCAGCCGGAACCACACCGCCTTGCCGGTCTCGGTCGGGCGGTGGCCGCACGACGAGCTGAGCGCCCTGATCAGGAGCAGTCCCCGGCCGTGCTCCTGCCAGGGGTCCGGGTCCCTGGTGTCCGGCTGGGTGAGGTGGCCCGGGGGCGCCGGGTCCGGGTCGTGCACCTCCACCTGGCAGCCGGTCGGCAGCAGCTCCACGACCAGCTCTATCGGGGTGTCGCCGGCCGTGTGCTCCACGGCGTTCGCCACCAGCTCGGCCGTCAGCAGCTCCGCGGTGTCGCAGTCCGCCCCGTGCTCCAGCTCGGCCAGCGCGGTGCGGACCAGAGCGCGCGCCACGGGCACGGCCGCGGCGGAATGCGGCAGCGCGATGCGCCAGGAGGCGGAGGCTGAGGGGCGATCGTGCAAGGCGGTTCCGTTCATGAGCAGGCTGTCCTGCTTTCAACCGTATGAATGGTACGGCGCCGTCGGCAGAGTCGTCCGGCGGGCACCGCGGGGGACCTTCGGCCCCGTTGACAGGCGGCTTACCCGCAGCAACGGCTTGCCTCTCACGGCTGATCCCGCCGTTGCCGGTCTGTCGACGAGCCGTGACGGATGTGACGGGGCCAGGTCACATCCGGATGCGCCGGGTCACATCCGGATGCTCCTATCGCGTACTCGTGACGACAGTCAAAGATGGGTGATAGCTTCGAAGGGCAGAGCGCACCTCGAACCTCGCCCGAGCACGAGGAGGCCGCACGGACATGAGCCCCTTCACCGGCTCCGCCGCCCGCACCCCCCACTGGCAGCACTTGCGCGTCGACCTCGCCGACGGGGTCGCCACGGTCACCCTCGCCCGCCCCGACAAACTCAACGCGCTCACCTTCGGCGCCTACGCCGACCTGCGCGACCTGCTCGCCGAGCTGTCCCGCGAGCGCTCCGTCCGGGCCCTGGTCCTGGCCGGCGAGGGCCGCGGCTTCTGCTCCGGCGGTGACGTCGACGAGATCATCGGCGCGACCCTCGCCATGGACACCGCCCAGCTCCTCGACTTCAACCGGATGACGGGCCAGGTCGTGCGGGCCGTACGGGAGTGTCCGTTCCCGGTGATCGCGGCCGTGCACGGGGTGGCGGCGGGCGCGGGCGCGGTCCTCGCCCTGGCGGCCGACTTCCGGGTGGCGGACCCCTCGGCCCGCTTCGCCTTCCTGTTCACCCGCGTCGGCCTGTCCGGCGGCGACATGGGCGCGGCCTATCTGCTGCCCCGCGTGGTCGGCCTCGGCCACGCCACCCGTCTCCTCATGCTCGGCGAACCGGTCCGCGCCCCCGAGGCCGAGCGCATCGGCCTGATCAGCGAACTCACGACGGACGGCGGCGCGGACGAGGCCGCGCAGGCCCTGGCCCACCGCCTGGCCGAGGGCCCGGCACTGGCGTACGCCCAGACGAAGGCACTGCTGACGGCGGAGCTGGACATGCCGCTCGCGGCCTCGGTGGAACTGGACGCCTCGACGCAGGCCCTGCTGATGAACGGTGAGGACTACCGGGAGTTCCACGCGGCGTTCACGGAGAAGCGGCCGCCGAAATGGAAGGGGCGGTGATCATGTCCACTACTGTCCGGCGCATCGCGATCATCGGCGGCGGCCCCGGAGGACTGTACGCGGCAGCCCTGCTGAAGCGGCTCGATCCCGGGCGGGACATCACCGTGTGGGAACGCAACGCTCCCGACGACACCTTCGGCTTCGGCGTGGTGCTCTCCGACGAGACCCTGGGAGGCATCGAACACGCGGATCCCGAGGTCTACGAGGCCCTGTGCGAGGACTTCGTCCGCTGGGACGACATCGACATCGTGCACCGGGGCCTGCGGCACACCTCCGGAGGTCACGGCTTCGCCGCACTGGGCCGCCGGCGACTCCTCGACATCCTGCACACCCGCTGCCGCGCCCTCGGTGTCGACCTCCGCTTCCGCACCGAGGCCCCACCCGACCTGGCCCGGAGCCACGACCTGGTCATCGCGGCCGACGGAGTCAACAGCACCACCCGTCAACGCCTCGGCCATGTGTTCCGCCCCCATGTGACCCCGCACCACTGCCGTTACATCTGGCTCGCCGCCGACTTCCCCTTCGACGCCTTCCGCTTCGAGATCGCCGAGACCGAGCACGGCGTGATGCAACTCCACGGCTACCCCTACGCCCCCGACGCCTCCACCGTGATCATCGAGATGCGCGAGGAGGTCTGGAAGGCGGCCGGCTTCGACGAGGCCACCCCGCAGGAGTCGACGGAGAGCTGCGCCAAGATCTTCGCCGAAGCCCTCCGCGGCCGCCCGCTGCGCTCCAACAACTCCACGTGGACCACCTTCCGCACGGTGGTCAACGACCACTGGTCGCACGGCAACACCGTGCTTCTCGGCGATGCGGCCCACACCGCCCACTTCTCCATCGGCTCCGGTACCAAGCTCGCCGTGGAGGACGCCCTCGCCCTGACCGCCTGCCTCGAAGAACAGCCTTCGCTGGAACGGGCGTTGGCGGCCTACGAGGCGGAGCGCAAACCCGTCGTCGCCTCCACGCAACGCGCCGCCCGCGCCAGCCTGGAGTGGTTCGAGAACCTCCGCCTGTACCTCGACCAGCCGCCCCGCCAGTTCGCCTTCAACCTGCTCACCCGCAGCCGCCGCGTCACCCACGGCAACCTGCGCCTGCGCGACCCGCGTTTCACCGGCGCCGTGGAGCGCGAGTTCGGCTGCCCGCCCGGCACGCCCCCCATGTTCACCCCGTTCCGGCTGCGCGGTCTGACCCTGCGCAACCGGGTCGTGGTCTCGCCGATGGACATGTACTCCGCCGCCGACGGCGTCCCCGGCGACTTCCACCTGGTCCACCTGGGCGCCCGGGCCCTCGGCGGCGCCGGGCTGGTGATGACCGAGATGGTGTGCGTCTCGCCCGGGGGACGGATCACACCCGGATGCACCGGGCTCTACAGCGGCAGACAGGCGGAGGCCTGGAAGCGGATCACGAACTTCGTGCACGCGCAGTCACCGGGCACCGCGATCGGCCTGCAGCTCGGCCACAGCGGCCGCAAGGGCTCGACCAAGCTGATGTGGGAGGGCATCGACGAGCCCCTGCCGGAGGGCAACTGGCCGGTCGTGGCGCCGTCGCCGATCCCCTACAAGCCCTCCAACCAGACCCCGCGCGAGCTCGGCCGCGCCCAACTGACGGACATCCGCGAGCAGTTCACGGCAGCCGCCTGGCGTGCCGCCCGAGCCGGCTTCGACCTGCTCGAATTGCACTGCGCCCACGGCTATCTGCTCTCCGGCTTCCTCTCCCCGCTGACCAACCGGCGCACCGACGCCTACGGCGGCTCGCTCGCCAAGCGCCTGCGCTTCCCGCTCGAAGTCTTCGACGCGGTCAGGGAAGTGTGGCCGCAGGAACGGCCCATGACCGTCCGTATCTCCGCCACCGACTGGGCCGAGGGCGGCACCACGGCCGAGGACGCCGTCGAGATCGCCCGCGCCTTCGCCGCGCACGGCGCCGACGCCATCGACGTGTCGACCGGGCAGGTCGTGGCCGAGGAGCACCCGGAGTACGGGCGCTCGTACCAGACGCCGTACGCCGACCGGATCCGCCACGAGACCGGCCTCCCGGTGATCGCGGTCGGCGCCATCTCCTCCTGGGACGACGTCAACTCACTGATCCTGGCCGGGCGTACGGACCTGTGCGCGCTGGCCCGCCCCCACCTCTACGACCCGCACTGGACCTTGCACGCGGCCGCCGAGCAGGGGTACGAGGGTCCCGGCGTCGTGTGGCCCGACCCGTACCGCGCCGGCCGCCGACGTCCGCAGACCGGCCGCACGGACGCCCCCAAGCCCCGTCTCACGCTGGGGAGTTGAGGGCGCCGCCCGTCGGGCGGGGCCTTGGGCCGTGCTGGGCCCGGGATCACAAGCCGGCGAACGTGGCCCCCGCGTCCCGCAGCCGCTCGTGCAGGCCACGGAACACCGCCGCCGCCCGCTCGCCCGGCCAGTCCCCCGGGAGCAGCGGGGCGGGCAGGCCGGGGTCGGCGTAGGGGAGGTGGCGCCAGGAGTCGAGGGCGAGGAGGTAGTCGCGGTAGGCCTCCTCCGGTGGGGTGTCGGCCCGGTCCTCCCAGTCGCGCAGCACACGCGCGTGGCGGTCGAGGAACGCCTCGTGCTCCTTGGCGATCGCGGCCAGGTCCCACCAGCGGGCGACCGCCTCGACGGTGGCCGCGAAACCGAGATGCTCGCCGCGGAAGAGGTCCACGTACGGGTCGAGCCGCAGCCGCTGGAGGGTGTGCCGGGCCTCCTCGTGCAGCCGCGCGGGCGCGATCCACACCCCGGGGGCCGCCGTGCCGAAGCCGAGTCCGGCCAGCCGCGAGCGCAGCACGTGCCGCTTCTGCCGCTCCGACTCGGGCACCGAGAACACCGCGAGCACCCAGCCCTCGTCCTCGGGCGGCGTCACCGCGTAGATGCGCCGGTCGCCGTCGTCGAGCACCTGGCGGGCGTCCGGGGACAGTTCGTACCCGGCGGCCCCCTGGGCCGTGCGGGCCGGCAGCAGCAGGCCGCGCCGCTTGAGGCGGGACACCGACGACCGTACGGAGGGGGCGTCCACGCCGACCGCGGCCAGCAGCCGGATCAGCTCGGCGACGGGCACGGGGCCCGGCATGAAGCGGCCGTAGGCTCCGTAGAGCGTGACGATGAGAGACCGTGGTGCATGCTGGTCGGACACGTTGATCATCTTAGGTCGTGTGGATCACTGCTGGTCACCACCGGTGCGCAACCGGAACCGCTGGAGTTTGCCGGTCGCCGTGCGCGGCAGCGCGTCCAGGAAGACGATCTCGCGCGGGCATTTGTAGGGCGCCAGTTCGGCCTTGACGAAGGCGCGCAGCGCCTCCGCGTCGCGCTCGGCGCCCTCCTTGAGGACGGCGAAGGCGACGACGACCTGACCGCGCGCCTCGTCGGCCCGTCCCACGACCGCCGCCTCGACCACGTCCGGGTGTCGCTGCAGGGCGTCCTCGACCTCCGGTCCGGCGATGTTGTACCCGGCGGAGATGATCATGTCGTCCGCGCGGGCCACATAGCGGAAGTACCCGTCGTTCTCGCGGATGTATGTGTCGCCGGTGATGTTCCAGCCGTCCCGCACGTAGTCGCGCTGGCGGGGATCGGCGAGATAGCGGCAGCCGACGGGGCCGCGCACGGCGAGCAGCCCGGGTTCGCCGTCGGGCTTCTCGTGACCCGTCTCGTCGACCACGCGCGCGTGCCAGCCGGGTACCGGCACCCCGGTCGTCCCGGGCCGGATGCGCTCGTCGGCCGCGGAGATGAAGATGTGCAGCAGCTCGGTGGCGCCGATGCCGTTCACGATCCGCAGCCCGGTCCGCTCCCGCCAGGCCCGCCAGGTGGCCGCCGGCAGGTTCTCCCCGGCGGAGACACAGCGGCGCAGGGACGAGACGTCGTACGCGTCGAGCTCGTCGAGCATCGCGCGGTAGGCGGTGGGCGCGGTGAAGAGAACGGAGACCCGGTGCTCGGCGACGGCCGGCAGCAACTGGCGGGGACCGGCCTGTTCGAGGAGGAGGGAGCTGGCGCCCGCACGCATCGGGAAGATCACCAGGCCACCGAGCCCGAAGGTGAACCCGAGCGGGGGGCTGCCGGCGAAGACATCGTCCCCATGTGGTTTGAGCACATGCTCGGAGAAGGTGTCGGCTATCGCGAGCACATCCCGGTGGAAGTGCATACAGCCCTTGGGGCGTCCGGTGGTCCCGGAGGTGAAGGCGATCAGCGCCACGTCGTCGGCCGCGGTCCGCACCGCGGGGTACGGCGTCCCGGGCGCCTCGCGGTTCAGGAGGTCGTCGGGGGCGTCGCCGCCGTACGTCGTGATCCTCAGGCCCGGTATCTCGGCCTTGGCGAGGTCGTCCACGGCGCGTATGTCGCACAGGGCGTGCTCGATGCGCGCGATCTCGCACATCGTGGCCAGCTCGTGCGGACGCTGCTGGGCCAGTACCGTCACCGCGACCGCGCCCGCCTTCAGCACCGCCAGCCAGCAGGCCGCGAGCCAGGGCGTGGTCGGGCCGCGCAGCAGGACACGGTTGCCGGGGACGACCCCCAGGTCGCCGGTGAGGAGATGCGCGAGCCGGTCGACCCGGGCGCGGAGTGTGCCGTACGTCCATGTGGCCCCGGTCGGGGTGTGGAAGACCGGGCGCTCGTCGGGCGGGCCCGTCAGCAGCTCGGCGGCACAGTTCAGCCGATCGGGGTACCTCAGCTCCGGCAGGTCGAAGCGGAGCTCCGGCCACTGGTCGGGGGGCGGGAGGTGGTCGCGCGCGAAGGTGTCGACGTGGGCCGAGACGTTCATGGCGGGTCGCCCCCTTGCCTTGTGGACCGCGTGGCCGCATGACCGCGTGGGCCGCCTTGTGGGCGTCGATGGTGGGCTCGTACGAGGAGCGTATCGTGTTGGTGACGACAGTCAACGGCACGCGATACTGTCGAGGGGTCCTGCCGACGAGAGGGGACCGGCAATGCCCGCATTCTCGCTCGAACCGTCACAGACCGCCCGGTGTGCGGAGCTGCGTGCCCTGGCCGCGGAACGGCTGCGCCCGCTCGCGGAGAAGGGCGAGCCGGGGCAGGTGAACCGTCCGCTGGTCGCCGAGCTCGGTCGACTGGGGCTGCTGGAGCGGCTGTTCACCTCCAGCGCCCTCGATCTCTGCCTGATGCGGGAGTCCCTCGCCTACGCCTGCACGGAGGCGGAGACGGCCCTCGCCCTCCAGGGCCTCGGCGCCCACCCCGTCCATGCCCACGGCACCCCGGCCCAGCGGGAACGCTGGCTGCCGGCGGTCGGCGAGGGCGCAGCGGTGGCCGCGTTCGCGCTGAGCGAGCCCGGGGCGGGGTCGGACGCGGCGGCCCTGTCCCTGTCCGCCGAGTCCGACGGCCCCTCCCGCTGGCGGCTCACCGGGGAGAAGTGCTGGATCTCCAACGCTCCCGAGGCCGACTTCTACACCGTCTTCGCCCGCACCACCCCCGGCGCGGGAGCCCGCGGAGTCACGGCGTTCCTCGTGCCCGCCGGCCGGCCCGGGCTGACCGGCACCGCCCTCGACATGCTCTCCCCGCACCCCATCGGCGCCCTCGCCTTCGAGGCCGTACCGGTGAGCGCGGACGACGCCCTCGGTGAGGTCGACCGAGGCTTCCGGGTCGCCATGGGCACCCTCAACCTCTTCCGGCCCAGCGTCGGCGCCTTCGCGCTGGGCATGGCACAGGCGGCACTGGACGCGACCCTCGCGCACACCTCCCGACGGGACGCCTTCGGCGGCAAGCTGAGGGACCTCCAGAGCGTCGCCCACACGGTCGCCGAGATGGCCCTGCGCACGGACGCGGCCCGCCTCATGGTGTACGCGGCGGCGACGGCGTACGACGAAGGCGCCCCGGACGTGCCCAAGCGCGCGGCGATGGCGAAACTGCTCGCCACCGAGACCGCGCAACACGTCGTCGACACCGCGGTCCAACTCCACGGCGCCCGTGCCCTGGAGCGCGGACACCTGCTGGAGCACCTGTACCGGGAGGTGCGCGCCCCGCGCATCTACGAAGGGGCCAGCGAGGTCCAACGGGGCATCATCGCCAAGGAGTTGTACGCCGACCTGGAGGTGCCGTGAGCGCCGAGCGCATCAACCCGCCCGAACTGTCCCCGCCCACCGGTTTCTCCCACGCGGTCGTCGCCACCGGGTCCCGGGTGGTCTTCCTCGCGGGGCAGACCGCGCTCGACGCCGACGGCAAGGTGGTGGGGGAGACCCTCCCCGAGCAGTTCGAGCGTGCGCTCACGAACCTGCTGACGGCCCTGCGAGCGGCCGGCGGCACGCCCGCCGACCTCGCCCGGGTCACCGTCTACGCCACCGACATCGCCGCCTACCGCGCCCACGTACGTGAACTGGGCCGTATCTGGCGGGAGTTGGCGGGCCGTGACTATCCCGCGATGGCGGTCGTGGAGGTCGTACGGTTGTGGGACGACCAGGCGTCCGTGGAGCTGGACGGATTCGCTGTGCTGCCGTAGCGCCGCCGAGCCGCCCGCGACGTCGTGCAGAGGCGGTGCCGTTCTGCCGGGTGGCGCCCCGGGGCGGAAGTGGTCAGGCGGCGACGGCCAGCTCTCCGGTCGGCACTCGGTGCGGGGCGACGACGCGGCCGTCGGGCAGCAGCTCGCCGGTGTCGTCGAAGACGATCGCGCCGTTGCACAGGAGGTTCCAGCCCTGCTCGGGGTGGGCGGCGACGATGTGCGGGGTGATGTCGTCGGACGAAGCGCTCGAAGACCGGTGAGAACACATGGCGCACCTCCACATTCGGCGGACCGTCCCTATGGGGTCCGTATCCGTATGGGTAGACCATGCTCCCGTCGCGAACTCATCGGAACAGCCCGACATGAAGCGTGACAACACGCGGACAACTCTCGGACGGTTCCACGACGCTCGGTGCGGACTCGCCACCGAATGAGTGACGGTCAGGGCTGTCCGGGCGGGTTCCCGGTAGCAGTGGAGACGCCCGTTCCACTCATCCGGGAGGTACCCCCGTGTCCGTTCGCCCCGCTCTCGCCGCCGTCGCCGGTGCCGCACTGTTCCTGCTGGCCGCCCCCGCGCTGCCGGCGAGCGCCGCCCCGTACGAGACCGTCACCATCGACCCCGTCGGCCGTATCGCCGAGGACGGCACCGTGACCCTGTCCGGCACCTACCGCTGCACCGGCGGTTCGGGCCCCGTGTTCGTCAGCTCCTCCGTGGGCGAGCGCTCCTCGTCGAGCCGGTACGGCATCGGCGGGACCCGCGCGGTGTGCGACGGCGTGGAGCACAGCTGGCAGAACACGGGCAAGCCCACCCCGGCCGCCCTCGCACCGGGTGCGGCTCATGTCGAGGCCACCCTCATGGAACTCACCCTCCAGGGCGGTCTGCCGCTGCCCCGCTTCCACGCGGCCGAGCAGCGCGACATCACGCTGACGAAGGGCTGAGCGCGGCCCACGTGCGTCCCGGTGGCCTCGCCCACCACCGGGCGCGGGCGGTCAGCGCACGAGTGCGATCTCCGGAGGCCACAGCACTCCGTCGGCCAACAGCAGGGCGGGGCCCAGGTGTTGAGGGCACACGACCAGGGGTGGCCGGGCGTGGCAGGCGATCTCGAAGCGGGCGCGGGCTCCGCACTCCTCCCCGTCCCGAGGACCGGAGTGCCGGCTCGCGCACCGCCGTGCGGGCGGGTCCTCCGCGGCCGTCACCGGACCCCTGCCTTCGTATCGGGTGTGTGTTCGAGGGTGGCCAGGATCATGGTCTCCTCCTCCTGCGGTCCTGCCGCCCGGCGGTCCTGCGGTCCGCGAGGGGCCGGGCATGCGTTCACGCTAGGAACGGGCGGGTCGGGCAGCCTGTCCTGGCGGCCGTTCGGGTGAGGCCGGGAGGGACGGGCGCCAGGCGGTGGCAGTGCGTGATCACCCGTGACTCGTCGACCCGGTCCCGGCAGACCTCCCTCCGGCCCCGGACGTCAGACGGGATACGCGTGCGTCTGCGTCGCCTTGACCGCGGCCCAGACCTCCGCGCCCGGATGCAGGTCCAGTTCGGCCGCGGCCACCGTCGTGAGGTCCGCCGCCAGGGGGAGCTCGCCGGTGAGGTCGGCGCGGATCTGGTCGCCGTGGGTCTCCAGCCCGGCCACCTCGCAGCGCCAGTGGTTGCGGGCGCTGGAGCCGGCGGGGGGTTCGCGGTAGAGGGTCACGGCACTCGGCGGGAACGCCACGAAAACGGGCCCCGTGAGGTCTTCCGTGGTCGTGAGCGCGGGCCCGGCGTCGAGGCGGACCGTGTGGCCGTCGGCCTCGCCCCGGTAGAGGTTCAGGCCGACCAGCTGGGCGATGTAGTCGGTGCGCGGATGGCGGGCGATGTGGGAGGGGACGCCCTCCTGGACGACCTCGCCGTGTTCGACGACCACCAGCCGGTCGGCTAGGACCATCGCGTCCAGCGGGTCGTGGGTGACGAGTACGGCGACGGCCTCGAACTCGGCCAGATGGCGCCGGAGTTGGGCGCGGACCTCCAGACGGGTGCGGGCGTCGAGGGCGGCCAGGGGCTCGTCGAGGAGCAGCAGCCGGGGACGGGTGGCCAACGCGCGGGCCAGGGCGACGCGTTGGGCCTGACCACCGGACAACTTGCGGGGTTTGGCGCCCGCGTGGGCCGCGAGACCCATGCGGTCGAGCCACTCGGCGGCCCGTGCCCGTGCCTGCGCCTTGCTCGCGCCCTGGCAGCGCGGGCCGAAGGCGACGTTGTCGAGAGCGGTGAGGTGCGGGAAGAGCAGATAGTCCTGGAAGACGACGCCTACCGGGCGGGACTCGGGAGGCGTGCGCTCCAACGCGGCGCCGTCCAGCCGTAGATGGCCGTCGGTGAGCGGGGTGAGCCCGGCGAGGGCGCGCAGGGCGGTGGTCTTGCCGGCGCCGTTCGGGCCCAGCAGGGCGACGACCTCGCCGGGGGCGACGGCCAGGGGCACGTTGAGGCGGAAGGTACCGCGGTCCACGACCAGTCGGGCATCGAGGCCGTCCGGGGTGGCGTCGGGGACGACGGCTCGGGTTCTGCCGGTCATGGGGCGGTCACTGGTCCCGTCCGTATCGTTGCCGCCGATCCCCTCAGTATCGGCGCCACCGGTCTGAGCCGTCCGCCCGTCACCGGCCTGTGTGGCCCGCCCGTCACCGGCCTGTTCCGCCCGCCCGCCACCGGCCTGCGCCGTCCGCCCGTCACCGGCCTGTTCCGCCCGCCCGCCACCGGCCTGCGCCGTCCGCCCGTCACCGGTGCCGACCGTGCGATTGCCTCGGTGCCGCTCGCGGGGCCGACGCCGGTCGCGGCGGCCGGACGGGTGCCGGTCTGCGTGGCCCGGTGCTCAGCGGTCTGGGCGGTCCGGGCGGCCTCGGTGGCACTGGGGTCGTACGTCGCGTGGTCGGCATCGACGCCGGTCGCGGCGGCCGGACCGGCTCCGGTCTGCGCGGTCCCGTGCTCGGCCGGCCCGGCGGTCCGGGGGATCGCGGCGTCACCGGGGTCATGCCACGCGTGGTCGCCGCCCCCCGCCCTCCCGCCGCCGGCCCCGTTCATCCCGCCGCCATCCAGCGGTCGCGGAGCCCAGCCAGTACCGTCACCGACACGGCCAGCAGCACCAGGCTGAGGGCGATGGCCGCCTCCGGGTCGCTCTGGAGGGCGAGGTAGACGGCCAGCGGCATGGTCTGGGTGCGGCCGGGGAAGTTGCCGGCGAAAGTGATCGTCGCGCCGAACTCGCCCAGCGCCCGCGCCCAGGCCAGTACGGCGCCCGCCGCCACACCCGGCGCGATCAGCGGCAGCGTGACCCGCCGGAACGCGGTGAAGCGGGAGGCGCCCAGGGTCGTCGCCGCCTCCTCGTAGCGCGGGTCGGCGGCCCGCAGTGTGCCCTCCACGCTGATGACGAGGAAGGGCATCGCGACGAACGCCTCGGCGACCACGACCCCGGCGGTGGTGAAGGGCAGCGTGATCCCGAACCACGCGTCCAGCCACTTCCCGACGACCCCGTTGCGCCCCAGTGCCATGAGCAGCGCGACACCGCCGACGACCGGCGGGAGGACCAGCGGCAGGGTGACCAGGGCACGGACCAGACCGCGGCCGGGGAACTCGACACGGGCCAGCAGCCAGGCCAGCGGGACCCCGAGCACCAGGCTCACCGCGGTCGCGGCCGTGGCGCAGACCAGGGACAGCTGGAGCGCCTGCCACACGGCGGCGCCGGTCAGCTGTTCGGGCATACCGCGCCAGGGGGCCCGTACGAGCAGGGCGACCAGTGGCACGGTCAGGAACGCCACGCCGATCAACGCGGGCACGAGCAGCGGCAAGGGCACACCACGGCCGCCGCCGGGAGCCCGGACACGGCGGCGCCGCGGCCCGCCCCGGAGGGTCTCGGACGCGGCGGCGGCCTTGTCGACCGGGCTCACGGCTTCAGGAACCCGGCCCCGGTCAGGACCTTCCGACCCTCGGCGGACCGCACGAGCGCGATGAACGCCTTCGCGGTCTCCGTGTCATGTGTGCCCTTGAGCAGGGTGATCGGATAGTCGTTGACGGCGTCGGCGGACTCGGGGAACTCCACGCCCTCCACCTTGTCACCCGCCGCGTGCACATCGGTCTTGTAGACGACGGCCGCGTCGGCCTCCTTCATTTCGATCTTGGTCAGCGCGGCCTTGACGTCCTGCTCGTAGGAGACCGGAGTGAGCTTCAGCCTGCTCGCCGCGAGGGCCTTCTGGGCGGCGGCGCCGCAGGGCACCTCCTGGGCGCACAGCACGACCTTCAGGTCCTTGTCCGTGAGGTCCTTCAGCGACCCGACCCGGTGCGGGTTGCCGGGCAGGGTGGCGATCTCCAGCTGGTTGCGCACGAAGGTGACGGGCGTGCCGGAGGCGTCCCCCGCGTCCGTGACGATCTTCATCGTCTTGGGGCTGGCCGAGGCGAACACGTCCGCCGGGGCGCCGCCGGTGATGCTCGCGGCCAGCGAGTCGCTGCCGCCGAAGCTGAAGGTGACCTTTGTGCCCGGGTGGGCCTTCTCGAACTCCTTGCCCAGCGCCGTGAAGCTCTCCTGGAGGGAGGCGGCGGCGAACACGGTCACGGTGCCGGAGAGCCGGCCCGAGGCGGAGGAGTCCGGCTTCGTGGAGGAGTCCGATCCGGACGACGAGCAGGCGCTCAGGGCCAGCAGCGCGGCGGCGCCGGCGCCGGCCGTCCGCAGGGCCCGGTGGTTCCGGCGCGGGGTAGGGGTCATCACGGGTCCACTCCCTCTGGTCCTCACGGACACGATCACCTGCGTCCCGGCGGTCCCGCTCGTCGGCGATCCGCGTGTACGTCGATCATACTGACGCAGATGCCAGGTGAAAGTCTCCTGTCACATCGCATGAGCGGTAGATCTGATCCATCAGGTTGGCATGTGCGTTCCTACGGACTCCGGTCGTGGCTGTGGAGCGGCCGGGGCGGCGCGAAGGAATGCCGTTGCCGGCCACGAACCGAGGTGCATACGTTCGGCCCATGGCGGACGACGAACCCACACGCGCGGCAAGGCTGCTGGACGCCCAGGCGAGGGCCGCAAAGCTCTTCGCGGAGATCGAGGCGCGCGGACTGGTCGCGCCGGGCCGGGGGGAGCGGGCGGTCGGTGACCGGATCCGGGACCTGGCGAACGACCTGTTCGGAACCACCCGGCACTGGCACAAGCGGATCGTGCGCTCCGGACCGAACACGCTCCAGCCGTACCGGGAGAACCCGCCGGACCGCGTGATCGGCGCGGACGACATCGTCTTCGCCGACTTCGGCCCGATCTTCGAGGAGTACGAGGCCGACTTCGGGCGGACCTTCGTCCTCGGCGACGACCCGGTCAAGCACCGCCTCCGCGACGACCTGCCGAAGATCTTCGCGGCGGGCCGGAGCGCCTTCGAGGCCGACCCGGGCATCACCGGCGCGCGGCTGTACGCCGAGGTCGAACGGCTCGCCGCCGAGTCCGGCTGGGCACTGGGCGGCTGGCACGCAGGACACCTCGTCGGCGAGTTTCCGCACGAGTGGATCGACGGCGCCGACGTGGAGTCGTACATCACCTCCGCCAACGACACCCCACTGCGCCGCACCGACAAGGCGGGACGTCGCTGCCACTGGATCCTGGAGATCCATCTCATCGACGCCGAGCGGGAGTTCGGCGGTTTCCACGAGGAACTGCTCACCCTCTGACCCGGGCGACGGCCCGCTCAGGTGCGGTCGATGTGCACGTTCGTCGACTTCACCCGGGCGGTGGCCTCCACCCCGACCTCCAGGCCGAGTTCCTCCACGGCCTCCCGTGTCAGCAGCGACACCAGCCGGTGCGGGCCCGCCTGGATCTCCACCTGGGCCGCGACATCGCCGAGCTTCACGGCGGTGACGATGCCGGGGAAGGCGTTGCGGACGGACGTGTGGGACACGCCCTCCTCACCGCCCTCCCCCTTCGCCAGTTCCACGGAGAAAGCGGCCAGATCCCTGCCGTCGACGAGGCGCCGCCCGCCCTCGTCCCGGTGCGTGGGCACCCGCCCGGCGTCCGCCCACCGCCGCGCGGTGTCGGGGCTCACGCCGAGCAGCCGTGCGGCCTGGCCGATCGTGTAGGACTGCATACGCGCCAAGATAGGCGATCAGCGCACTCCGAGCGGTCCCGCACTCGTCCGTCAGATGTCCCGGAAGATCTCGATCTGGGCCCCCACCGAGTTGAGCCGTTCGGCCAGGTCCTCGTAACCGCGGTTGATGACGTAGACGTTGCGCAGCACCGACGTGCCGTCGGCCGCCATCATCGCCAGCAGGACGACCACGGCGGGGCGCAGGGCCGGCGGGCACATCATCTCGGCGGCGCGCCAGCGGGTCGGGCCCTCCACCAGTACCCGGTGCGGGTCGAGGAGTTGGAGGCGTCCGCCCAGCCGGTTGAGATCCGTCAGGTAGATCGCGCGGTTGTCGTAGACCCAGTCGTGGATGAGGGTCTGGCCCTGGGCGACCGCCGCGATGGCCGCGAAGAACGGGACGTTGTCGATGTTCAGGCCGGGGAACGGCATCGGGTGGATCTTGTCGATCGGCGCCTCCAGCTTGGAGGGGCGGACCGTGAGGTCGACCAGCCGGGTGCGGCCGTTGTCGGCGAAGTACTCCGGCGTGCGGTCGTGGTCGAGCCCCATCTCCTCCAGGACCGCGAGCTCGATCTCCAGGAACTCGATCGGCACCCGGCGCACCGTCAGCTCCGACTCCGTCACCACGGCCGCGGCCAGCAGGCTCATCGCCTCGACCGGGTCCTCGGAGGGGGAGTAGTCGACGTCCACGTCGATCTGCGGCACGCCGTGCACGGTGAGGGTGGTGGTGCCGATGCCCTCGACCCTGACCCCGAGGGCCTCCAGGAAGAAGCACAGGTCCTGGACCATGTAGTTGGAGGAGGCGTTGCGGATGACGGTGACGCCGTCGTGGCGGGCGGCCGCGAGCAGCGCGTTCTCCGTCACGGTGTCGCCGCGCTCGGTCAGCACGATCGGACGGTCGGGGCGGACCTGCCGGTCGACCCGCGCGTGGTACTGGCCCTCGGTGGCCGCGACGTCCAGGCCGAACCGGCGCAGCGCGATCATGTGCGGCTCGATGGTCCGGGTGCCGAGGTCGCAGCCGCCGGCGTACGGCAGCCTGAAGCTGTCCATGCGGTGCAGCAGTGGGCCGAGGAACATGATGATCGAGCGCGTGCGGACGGCGGCCTCGGCATCGATGGCGGCCATGTCCAGCTCGGCCGGCGGCACGAGTTCGAGGTCGACGCCGCCGTTGATCCACCGGGTGCGCACCCCGATGGAGCTCAGCACCTCAAGAAGGCGGTAGACCTCCTCGATGCGGGCGACCCTGCGCAGCACCGTGCGCCCCTTGTTGAGGAGCGAGGCGCAGAGCAGGGCCACACACGCGTTCTTGCTCGTCTTGACGTCGATCGCGCCGGACAGCCGACGACCGCCGACCACACGCAGATGCATCGGGCCCGCGTAGCCCAGAGAGACGATTTCGCTGTCCAGCGCTTCACCGATACGGGCGATCATCTCAAGGCTGATGTTTTGATTGCCGCGCTCGATGCGATTGACGGCGCTCTGACTGGTGCCGAGTGCCTCGGCAAGCTGCGACTGTGTCCAGCCCCGGTGCTGTCGGGCGTCACGGATGAGCCTGCCGATACGTACGAGGTAGTCGTCTGCCATGGCGTTGAGGCTATCTCAGATATGAGATGGCGCATTCCGGAGGGTCCGTTCGGGGGAGGGGCCCGCACAGACCTGAGTGAAGGTCAGTGGCGCTTGGCGGTACGGGTCCGCCGCCACCCGAAAGGTCCGGGCAGATCCACTGACGTCGTACGACGTCCGGTGCTGCTGTGCGTGTGCTTCGGTCCATGACTTCCGCCACCGGTCGTGATGGACCAGGAGTGCCGGTTGATGTTCAGCCGCACCCCGGGAAGAATCCGGAAACTCTTGCGGAACGTGAGCGGCATGGGGGGCCTCCCTTTGAAGGTCGGTCGCGTGCTTTCGACTCCGTCCGCCTACCCCGGCTCGGTGAACTGATGGGTACCGGGTTTCGTACCGCCCTTTCGGCGTGGGCGAGTTGGGGCTGCTGGGTGTCGGGCGCCGGGTGGGTGAGGGTGTGAAGGTGCGGAGTCGGGGCAGGGGGCGTCCCTGTGGAGGATCGCGCTGCGGCGAGCGGGCCCCGGACGGTCGACAGGGGAAAGCGGGCCTGCGCGCCGGTTCGGCACCGATGGGGTGCCGCCCGATGGGCCCGCCCGCGGGGAATCCCCAGTGCGCCGCACATCACCGCGAGTGACCTGTCGCAGCGATTGTTGAGCATTCTCACTGAAGTTTGAGTGAGGGAGGATATTGAAGATCATTGCTGGCGTTGGAGTCTCATGGCGCAGGGAATTTTGTGCTCAGAGCAGCCCGGAGACGCTTCGCACTGTGCGACCTCTGGCCACCCCGTTATCTTCTTCGCGGTCCTGCAAGAGGGCCGCTGGCCTCTGGACCCGGCATGACTGTTGCCCCCTGTCGAACGGATGACCTGGGGGTGTCACCGGGTCCGAGGGGTGCCGTCGGAGACGCTGATCAGAGGTCCGGCCACCGCCCGGCCCGGGCGCAATGCCACTCGCGGGCGGCAGGTCTGCATAACGTGGATGCGCGCGAACGGTCCCGCCGCCGAGGTCGGCACAGCACCGACGCATGTGGGAGGCACGGTGATCGGCATCGACGAGGCGGGCGTCTTCCTCGGCCTGGACGTCGGCAAAGCAACCTCCACGGCCACGGACTCACCCTGGCCGGGAAGAACGTTTTCGACAAGGCCCTGCCCAACGGCGAGTCCCAACTGCGGGCCGTCTTCGACAAGCTCAAGGCTAAGTTCGGCACCGTCCTGGTGGTCGTGGACCAGCCTGCCCCCGTCGGCGCCCTGCCATGGCGACAGAAGTTGCGAGGAGGAGATCGAGGCTACGGCGAGATGGGGTTACTCCGCTTCATTCTGGGATTAGGCTGTTGGGCTCAGTGAAGGCTGCTTGGGGGACATGCAGCACACGAGAGGATGTGCACGGTTCATGAACGGGGTGCCCGGACAGATCGGCCGGTACGCGGTCGAGCGGGAGCTGGGCTCGGGGGGAATGGGGGAGGTCTATCTGGCCTTCTCACCCGCAGGCGATCCGGTCGCGGTGAAGCTGATCCGCTCGGACCGGCTGGACCCGGTCGCGCGCGCACGCTTCGAGAAGGAAGCGCTCATCGCCAGGACGGTCGTGGGGACGAACCGGGTCGCCCGTTTCCTGGACGCCGACCCCTACGCGGAACGGCCGTGGCTGGCCATGGAGTACGTGCCCGGCCAGACGCTGCTGTCGTACGTGGACGGGAACGGCCCGTTGTCCGCTCCCCTGGCGGCCAGCCTCGGCGCCCTGCTGGCGGAGGGGCTCCAGGCCGTGCACGCGGTAGGGCTGCTCCACCGGGACCTGAAGCCGCAGAACGTCATGCTCGGGACCTACGGCCCGATCCTGATCGACTTCGGCCTCGGTGCGTTCCTCGATACCGCCAAGGACACGCTGTCCCACAGCGGAATGATCATCGGCACCGTGCGCTGCATGCCGCCCGAGCAGGCTCAGGGGCGGACAAAGGTCAAGGAGTCCGCCGATGTGTACGGCCTCGGCACGGTGCTGCTGTACGCGGCCACGGGGCACTACCCCTATGACGGGGCGCGCTGGGAGGCGATCGTCGGGCAGGTCGCCAACGCCGACCAGGCCCCGGACCTGAGCGGCCTCCCCCAGATCCTGGAGCCGCTGATCGGCTCCATGCTGGCCCACGATCCGGCCGACCGGCCTTCCCTCGATGCGGTGATGGCCGGATGCACGAGCGTGCTGTCCGAGGCGGGGCTGTCTCCCATGGCGGCACGGCACGCCCTGATCGACGCCACCGCGACGGACGTGGAGGAGCCGGCTGCCGGGAACGAGTCGCCCTCGACGGTGTGGAGGCGAATAGCCGAGCAGGCGGTCGAGCTCGGCGAGGACGAGCCGGACAGTCCGCTGGACGGTCCCTCACCAGGCGCACCGAAGCCGGTCACGGCGGACGCGAAAGACGCGGAGGAGGCGGAGAACGCCGCCGGGGCCGAGCAGTCGCCCGGCTCGCCGGCGGGCAGCCCGGCGCCCCCCGCCCCAGTGGCCGGTGCGCCCGTACCCGTGCCCCGGAAGCCGGGACGACCGCCCGCGTCGCTGCGCGTGGCCGAGGAGCTGCGGAGCCGGTACGCCGCACAGCCCGGCCTCTGAGCCCGGCTTCCGGTGACACCGTGGGGGCGGTGTCGAAGGCGGGTGGTACATGTAGGCAGCATTGATACGGACGGACCGTGTACGACGGCGGTGGTCCAGGAAGATCGGGGCGGGAAGTGGAGCAGGACGTGACCACCGTTGCGGGGGCCGGTGACGGCCAGGGTGTGCTCGACGACGCGGTGAGCGAGGACGGGATCGTTCTCGACGCGTCGGGTGACGTGGCGCTGCCGGACGGCGGGGCGGTCTCCTACGCGCCGGGGGCCCAGGTGCGGATCCGTGACGAGCAGTGGCTCGTCCGCAAGGTCGCGCCCACGGCGCGGGACGGCTGGATGGTGGAGGTCACCGGTGTCTCCTCGTTCGTGCGGGGCACCGACGCCGTCTTCTACAGTCTGCTCGACGACATCCAGGTGCTCGACCCGCGCAAGACAGAACTGGTTCCCGACGGCTCTCCCAACCACCGCAAGGCCCGCCTCTACCTGGAGGCGGTGATCCGCAAGACGGCGCTGCCCCAGACCGAGCACGGGCTCGCGCTGGCCGACGGGTTCCTCATGGACAAGCAGACCCACCAGCTGCGGCCGGCCGAGCTCGCCCTCTCCATGAAGAACCCGCAGCCGCGGCTGCTCATCGCCGACGTGGTGGGGCTCGGCAAGACCCTGGAGATCGGCATCCTGCTGGCCGAGCTGATCCGCCGCGGGCGGGGCGAGCGGATCCTCGTGGTCACGCCGGCGCATGTCCTGGAGCAGTTCCAGCGCGAACTGTGGACCCGGTTCTCGATCCCGCTCGTCAGGCTCGACTCCACGGGCATCCAGCGCATCCAGCAGGACATCCCCGCGGGGCGGAACCCGTTCGCCTACTTCAAGCGGGCGATCATCTCCGTGGACACGCTCAAGAGCGACGTGTACGCCCACCACCTGGACTCCACCGAGTGGGACGCCGTCGTGATCGACGAGTCCCACAACCTGGTCAACCGCGGCACGAAGAACAACGACCTCGCGCGCCTGCTGGCCCGCCGGACCGACGCGCTGATCCTCGCCTCGGCGACTCCGCACAACGGTGACGCCGGGTCGTTCGCCGAGTTGATCAAGATGCTGGACGAGGCCGCGATCGCGAACACCTCGGACTACGACGTGAAGGATCTCGACCACCTCTACATCCGGCGGACCAAGACGGACAAGGAGGTGCGGGACTCCCTCAAGGGGGTGTGGGCCGACCGAGGCCCGTCCGAGCCGGTCCCCGCGCGGGCCACCAGGAAGGAGCGCGCGGTCTTCGAGGAACTGGCCGCCCGCTGGATCCCGCGTGATCCCGCCGCTTCCTCGGTCTGCGCCGACCCGCTCGCCGCCTACAACTTCTTCAAGGCCTTCCTCTCCTCCCACAAGGCGCTCCAGAAGTCGCTGGAGGCACGGCGCCGCTACCTGGCCGGGCCCGCGAAGGGGAAGAAAGGCGAAGACCCGGCCGCACGCGAGGCCGCGCTCAAGATCGAGCGCGAGGCGATCGTGGAATTGGAGCGGCTGGCCGGCGAGCTCGGTGACGACGACTCCGCGAAGCTGGACGCGCTGGTCGAGCAGCTCGAGAAGATCGGTGTCGGCCCGGGGTCGGACACCCGCGTCGTCGTATTCTCCGAGCGCATCCCCACGCTGACCTGGCTGGCCGAGGCCGTCCCCGCCCGACTCGGGTTTCAGAAGACCGGTGCCGTCGAGGCGGGTGAGAAGAAGAACCGGCCCTGGCTGGCGTACGGCGGAGCGGTGCAGGTGATGCACGGCGAGGCCACCAACGAGGACGAGCAGAAGCGGATCGTCGAGAAGTTCGGGCTGCGCGACGACCCGGTGCGCATCCTGTTCACGGGCGATGTCGCCTCCGAGGGCGTCAACCTCCATCAGGAGTGCCACCAGCTCATCCACTACGACCTGCCCTGGTCGCTGATCCGTATCGAGCAGCGCAACGGCCGCATCGACCGCTACGGACAGAAGGAGAAACCGCAGTTCCGCGCCCTGGTGCTCACCAGCGACGTGGAGTGGCGGCGTGTTCCGGAGACCGGGGAGGCCCTGCCGCTCGACGACCGGCTTGTCGGCGCCAAGCTCCTCAAGCGCGAGGAGGAGGCGCACCGGATCGACGGCTCGGCCGAGACGGTCACCGGCCTGTACCGGGCGCAGGAGGAGGAGAACCGCCTCACGCGGGACCTGCTCGCCGGCCGCACCGTGGAAGAGTCCATCAAGCAGTCCAGCGGTGGCTCCTCGTCGCTGCTCAGGAAGATGATGGGCAACATCGGGTCCAAGTCGGCCCAGGACGACGTGGCGTCCGCGACCGTCCCGAGCGTTTTCCGCTCGACCTCCGCCTACTTCGAGGAGGCCCTGCGCCAGATCTGCCCGACCGGCGCGGACAACGAGCTGAAGCTGCGCCACGAGGACGACGGAACGATCGCGTTCGA
Source organism: Streptomyces sp. SLBN-8D4 (assembly GCF_049739545.1). Lineage (NCBI taxonomy): Bacteria > Bacillati > Actinomycetota > Actinomycetes > Kitasatosporales > Streptomycetaceae > Streptomyces > Streptomyces sp. SLBN-8D4. Next base: position 2,501,620 of record NZ_JBMGQC010000001.1, on the reverse strand, counting down.
GCCGCCGGCCGACCTCCAGTACCGCTTCAAGGCACTGCCCAAGTCGTACCTGACCGAGCAGCACATCCTTCCCACCAGCAAGGCCCCCGGCCGGCTGCGCATCACCTTCGACAAGGGGCTCGGGGAGAAGCGGCTGAAGGCGGCCCGCGAGTCGTCCAAGACCCAATGGCCCAACGTCAGTTACGTCTCGGACGTGCATCCCGTCCTGGACTGGGTGACCGACAAGGCGCTCGCGTCCCTGCGGCACGACGAGGCGTTCGTCCTCGCCTACCGTCCCGACATCGCCGCGGCGGCCAAGCTGGATCCCCGCCTGCCGGCGGAACTGTCCGGGCCGGTCTGTCTGGTGCAGGGCATCCACTCCAACGCCGTGGGCCGCCCCACCGTGGTGGAGTGGATGGCCGTCGTCGGACTGCCCGACGCGCCCCGGGTCGTACGCATGAACGCCGCCTTCCTCGCCGCGTGCGGCGTCGGACCGAAGATGCCCGGCCGCGCCGTGTCCGAGGAGGAGCGCGAGGCACTGCAGCGGCTCGTCCCCCAGGCGGTCGACGAGGCTGCGCGGTACCTGCGCGAGCAGGAGGCCGAGTACGCGCGGCGCATCGACGACATGCTCGCCCCGTACGAGAAGCGGGTGACGCGGTGGCAGCAGGACGCGCTGTTCGCCTCGGCCCGCTCGGCGAAGGACCGCAACGACGTGAACCTCACGGCCAGCCGCCGTAAGACCCTCATCAAGTCGCTGAAGACCTCGGGAGCGCCCATGCTGCGCCTGCTCTGCGTCCTGCAGCCCCTGTCCACCGCCGCCGCTGGGGAGACCACCCGATGAGCACCGACTTCGACTCCTTCTCCAACCGCGGCGAGTACCTGTCGGCGCACTACTTCGCCGAGCAGCTGGGCCAGGACCTCAAGAAGGGCCTGCTCGCCACCTGGACCGTCCGGGAGACCGACGAGAAGGACCCGCGTCCCACACCGAGGGAGATGCTGCGCGCCCTGCGCGGCACGTACCTCTCGGAGGAGTACCGCAACTTCTTCGCCGAACGCGCCAAGCTGGACGCCGAGGACGACGCCGACGAGAACAGCGCCGCTGCCGGAGCGCGCCTGAACACCTACAACGACGGCGACTGGCGCGAGCGACTCAGCGCCTGGCATGGAAAGGTGCTGGCGGCTCTCGGTTTCGCCGGCGCCTCCGAGCGGCGGCAGCTGACCGTTCACCGCGCCGGCCGTGAGCACACCGTGACCACGGCCTGGCACGGCGACGGCATCGTGGCCCTCGAGTGTGGCTGGGCCGCCGGCAACGACACGGCCCTGGACGCGGACGGCCCCGGCCGCCTGCCGCACCCGCTGCGGGTGAGCGGCAGCGAGGTCTACGAGAGCGGCCAGTCCCTCGCCACCTGGCTCTTCCAGAGCGAACTGGGCGAGCCGGGCGGGGAACCACCCCGCTTCGTGCTGCTGCTGTGCGGCGGCGTGATCGTCCTGGCCGACCGCCAGGTGTGGGGCGAGGGCCGCTTCCTCGCCGCCAACCTCGACGCCGCGCTGGAACGCAACGACCGCAAGCAAGGCGGGGAGCTGGCCACCATCGCCGCCCTGTTCAGCCACGAACTGCTCGCCCCCGCCGAGGACGGCAAGGGGCCGGGCATCGACGCCCTGGTCAAGGCCTCCCGCGACAACGCGGTCGGTGTCTCCGGGGAACTGCGTGAGGGACTGCAGCGCTCGGTCGAGATCATCGCCAACGAGGTCCTGGCCCGGCTGAAGCAGGCCGGCATCGAGCCCCGGCAGATCGAGGACCCGAAGCTGCCGTTCGCCAAGGAACTCACCCGCGAGTCGCTGCGCTACCTCTACCGCATCCTCTTCCTGCTGTATGCCGAGGCCCGCCCGGAGCTGGGCATCCTGCCCGCCGACGACGGCACCTACGAGGCCGGCTACTCGGTGGCGCGACTGCGGGAGCTCGTCGAGCGCGACGAGCAGCTCGTCGAGGAGGAGGCGAAGAACGGCCACCACCTCTTCGCCTCTCTTGACGTCCTGTTCAACAAGGTCAACCGCGGCCACCGCCTGTACGGCACCGAGCCCGACGACGACCTGCCGGACGACGACGAGGAGACCCGCAAGCTCAAGGCGAAGCGGCGCAGCGAGGACCGCGGCCTGCGTTTCGAGCCGCTGCGCAGCGAACTCTTCGAGCCGAAGTCCATCCGGCTGATCGGCCGGGGTGTCCTCGACCCCCGCAGCGACGAGGACACCGAGCCGAAGTGGCTGGACCTGCGGCTGCGCAACCACGCCCTGCACGAGGTGCTGCGGCTGCTGACCATGAAGAAGGCCAGGCGGCGCGGGGAGCGCGGCGGCTTCATTTCCTATCGCAACCTCGGCATCAACCAGCTCGGCGCCGTGTACGAGGGCCTGATGTCGTACACCGGCATCATCGCCGAGGAGGAACTGTGTGAGGTCGCCAAGGGCGGTGACCCGGAGAAGGGCTCCTGGCTGGTGCCCGCGCACCGCCTGAAGGAGTACCCGGAGAAGACCTGGGTCGAGTACGACGAGCACGACGCGGTCAAGGGCCGACGCGGACCGAAGAAGTACAAGGTGGGCGAGTTCGTCTACCGGCTGGCCGGCCGCGACCGCGAGACATCCGCCTCGTACTACACCCCCGAGTCCCTGACCAAGGTCACCGTCGAGCTGGCGCTCAAGCACCTCCTCGACCAGGAGCGCGACGAGAACGGCGAGGTCGTCCGGACGCGGGCCTCGGAACTGCTGAAGTACAAGATCTGCGAGCCCGCGCTGGGCTCCGGCGCCTTCCTCAACGAGGCGATCAACCAGGTCGCCGAGGAATACCTGCGCCGTCGGCAGGACGAGCTGGGCGTCTCCCTCCCGGCTTCGGCCGCGCTGACGGAGAAGCAGAAGGTCAAGGCGTACGTCGCCCTGCACAACGCGTACGGGGTCGACCTCAACGCCACGGGCGTGGAGCTGGCCGAAGTCTCCCTGTGGCTCAACACCATGCACCCGGGGATGCGGGCACCGTGGTTCGGGCTGCACCTGCGGCGGGGCAACTCGCTGATCGGCGGACGGCGGGCGGTGTACGCGGGCGAAGACGTCGCCTCCCCGGCGAAGGCCTGGCTCGCCGCGAAGAACACGCTCGCGCCGACGCCGCTGCCGTTCTTGAAAGACGGCGAGCCGCAGCCGCTGCCTGCCGACGCGGTCCATCAGTTCCTGCTGCCGAGCCCCGGGTGGGCGGCAGTGACCGGTTCCAAGGAGGCCAAGGAACTCGCCAAGGCCGAGGTTGCGCAGTTGGCTGCCTGGAAGAAGGGCGTCCTCCAGCGGCCCAAGCGCAGCACCGCGCACCTGAACAAAGATGGCACGCCCAAACTCGACAAGGCGGGCAGGCCGAAGCGTGAGGCCGCCTCCCAGTTCACCCGGCTGCGGGACGCGGCCAAGCGGGCAGAGTTCCTGTGGTCGCTCGTCATCAAGCGCATGCAGCTGTCCGAGGCCGCGATCGCGCGGAAGATCGACGTGTGGGGCGCCCAGCCGGACGACCCCGAGTACGACTTCCTGCGCACGGCGGCGGGCGCGACGCCGAAGGAGCAGGTCATGGCCGACCTGTTCGAGGCCACCGAGACGCCGTACTGGCGTCTGAAGAAGGTCATGGACGCGTGGTGTGCCCTGTGGTTCTGGCCGGCGGACAAGGCGTCCCTGCTGGACGGCACGGACGGGATGTACGACGACACGGTGCCAGCAGTGGCCTCCGCCGACGCGCTCGGCGACCTGCTGGGCGTGCCGCTAGTCGGCGGGGATGCGGCGGCGATCTCCCCGGACGGGGGCGGAGAGAGCGGCGAGGGCGCGCGGGCGGCGATCCCGGGTCCGCGCTTCACCGAGCAGACCGCGCTGTTCGCGTCGGGACCGACGCAGGACACCCTGACGTCCGCACTGGCGGATGATGAGCCGCTGATCGACCTCCAGACGGTGGAGGTGCCCGGTCAGTCCAGGCGCGGTGCGCCGAGGCAGTCCAAGCGGCGGACGTGGCGGAACACCATCCCGCTGGTCGAGCTGGACGACTGGCTGGACTTCCTCGAGTCCCTCCTGGGCACCGTCGACCCCGACGAGCAGAACCTGGTCACCGAGTTCGACAACCTGGACGCGCTCAAGGACTTCGAGAAGAACCTTCCTCACCTGATGGGGATGGACCTCGCGGACCCGGAGACCCGCTTCCCCTGGATGCACACAGTCACCAACATCGCGGAGGAACAAGGCTTCCTGCACTGGGAGTTGGACTTTGCTTTGATCTTCGCGAAGCGAGGCGGATTTGACCTGCAAGTGGGGAACCCACCGTGGGTACGGCCCGATTGGGACGCAGCAGCCGTCTACGCGGAGCAGGAGCCATGGTTCGAACTGGCGGAAAAGCCCTCAATAGAGGAGAAAGCCCACCATCGTGCGGAAGTGCTACGGTCCCCGCAGGCCCTGGCGTACGTCCTAGCCGAGGCGACGCACACCAGCGGACAGGCCGCGGTGTACGGCTCGTCTCAGATGTACCCCCTACTCCAAGGGACACGCCCGGACCTCTATCGGGCATTTATGTCTCAAGTGTGGGCGCATACCTCGGCAGACGGTACGTCCGGGATGGTACACCCAGACTCACACTTCACCGGGGACAAGGAAGGGATAATTCGGGAGGCAGCGTATCAACGGTTGCGAATTCACGCGGACTTCGTAAACCCCGGTCACCGGTTCTTCCCCAAACCGGTAGATGAGAATACTCACTTCGGTGTTCACATCTACGGTCGGCGAGCCAGTGTTGATTTCGTCCACTTGTCGTGGCTTGTATCGGTCGACACGTTGCGTGATTCCCTCCGTCATGATGGATCAGGTGCTCCGCCCGGCGTGAAACGCGATAACGCCTGGGATATTCGGGCACATAAGTCGCGCGTTGTCCGCGTAACCTCTGCACTCTTGCACCAGTGGCAGCGCATGATGTCCGATACCGATGCGCCTGCTACCCAGGCCCGACTCCTCTTTCCGGTAAGCACGGCGGAAGCTGCGGCGATCGAGGCTCTGGCCATGTACCCGCTGCGACTCGGCATGGTCGGCCCGCAGATCTCACGTGGCTATGACGAGAGCGCAGCCAAGAAAGCCAACCTAATCGACTACAACCGACCCGCTCCTGCCACTGGCCAAGAATTCCAGCCTGTCCGATGGCGCCACACCATCATCAAAGGCACGCAGATCAGCGTAGCTACACCAGTATTCAAACGTCATGATGCAAACAGTAACGATCCATACGGCACTGACTTGGTGTCTCTCCCTGACAACTTCGTTCCGGACACGCTGTACATACGGGTTCCAGGGCGGACACAGGAATACCTCGCGGACCAAGCCCGGTGGCTCAGTCAGGAGGGGCTTACGCGCCTGCGTGCGTCGGAGTCCGCACTCGTGCGGGCGAGAGGCGTGGTGGCGCAACGGGAAAAGGTACCCGAAGAGGCCGTGCAACAAGAGCAGATGGATGAAGTGCTGGCCCAATGGGCGCGTCGACGGTATGTGACGTACCCCCGTCTGGCTTACCGACGTCAAGTGGCCCCTAACACGGAGCGTGCGCTCTACGCAGCTCTGCTGCCACGAGGCACGGCCCACGTTAGCGGCATCAATAGCCTGGCCATGAGCACGGCACGGCTGACATCGCTGACTGCCGGATTCTTTGCATCCCTGCCAGTTGACTACTTCGTCCGCGCCACAGGCTGCAGCGATCTACATGCGCATGTGGTACGAGCCATGCCTGTCCCCACTACAAACCACCCGTTGGCAAGCCCACTTCTCCTCCGCATCCTCCGCCTCAACTGCCTGACTAACGCCTACGCCGACCTTTGGTCCGAGCTCTACGCTCCGTCCTGGTGCGGCAACGAGCCGTGGGCCATCCCATGGTCTGGCCTCGAGCATCTGGATCACGTCACCCCCACCTGGCAGCGAAACACCCCACTCCGTACGGAACGCGCCCGCCGCTCTGCCCTCGTCGAGATCGACGCCCTCGTGGCCGTCTGGCTCGGCATGGACGCCGACGCGCTCATCGCCGCCTACCGGGGCCGGTTCCCCGTGCTGCAGAAGTACGAGGCGGTGACCTGGTTCGACGCCGAGGGATGGAAGCTCGCCGGTAACGCCCGCACGATCGGGCAGCGGCAGACCAAGGAGACCTGGCCCCAGTTCCAGGCCTACCTCGCCGACCCCGACAACGCCCCCGTCCCCGACGGCTACACCGCCCCCTTCTACAAGGCCGACCGGGAGAAGGAGATGCGCGAGGCGCACGCCTACTTCCAGAAGCGGCTGGACGAGGCCGTGGCCCGTGGTGAGTGGGACCCGGTGAAGCAGGAGGTGCCCGCGCCGTGAGGCCGACGCTCGAGGCGCAGGGGCTCAAGGAGAGCCTGCTGCAGTACCTGTCGACGACGTACGCGCTGACCGACGAGGGCGCCCGGGAGTCACTGCACCGGTTCCTGGGGGACGAGACGTCCGGGATGTTCCGGGGGCCGTTCCTGCGGATCCGGACGCCGTTCACGCGGGCTGGTGACTCCTGGAAGGAGCTGCTGGACTGGCGGCGTACGGACGACTGGACCCCGTACGCCCACCAGGCCAGGGCGTTCGCGCGGCTGTCGTCGGCCGGCGGCCGGACCCCTCGGCCGACGCTCGTCACCACTGGTACCGGTTCCGGCAAGACGGAGTCGTTCCTCTACCCGGTCCTGGACCACTGCGCCCGCGAGCGCGACGCCGGCCACAACGGCGTCAAGGCCGTGTTCCTGTACCCGATGAACGCGCTCGCCACCGACCAGGCGCAGCGCATCAACGACCTGCTGTGCGAGCATGACGCGGACCTCGGCAAACTCCGCGTCGGCCTCTACATCGGCGACCGGGCGGAGACGACATACGACCGGGTGTACACCCGCCGTTCCGACATGTGGGTGTCGCCGCCGGACGTCCTGATCACGAACTACAAGATGCTGGATCTGCTGCTCCAGCGGTCCCAGGACGCGGCGCTGTGGAACGGCGCGGACATCCGGTACGTCGTCGTGGACGAGTTCCACACCTACGACGGCGCCCAGGGCACCGACGTGGCGATGCTGCTGCGGCGGCTGGCGGCCGCCGTCGGGGCGCCGGAGCCGGGGAGGCCGCTGGGGCGGATCTGTCCGGTCGCCACGTCCGCGACGCTCGCGTCCGGTACGGACGGGGACGGGGTGCGTCAACTGCTGGACGTCGCGACCCAGGTCTTCGGAACGCAGTTCACCGAGGACGCGATCATCGGTGAGGACCGGCAGAGCGTCGACGAGTTCATCCCGCCGGACGACTTCGACCCGGCGCTGCCGGATCCCTCCCCCGACGAGCTGGCGCTGCTGCCCGATCCGTCCCTCGGTAAGGCGGAGTTCGCCGATCTCGTCGAGACGGTGACGGGGACGCGCGATCCAGACCCGTTCCTGCTGGGCCGGAACCTGAAGCGGCAGACGCTGACCTCGGCCGTCATGCAGGCGCTGGACGGCGAGGTCCGCACCACCGGTGAGGTGCTGGACCTGATGTGGCGCAGGGGTGCGCGGTCGTGGGGCAAGACGATCACCGAGCGGCCGGAGGTCGCCGCCTCGGCCCTCGCCCGGTTCGTGGCGCTGCTGGCCGTCGCCCGCGATCCGGGGTCCACGCCGGAGCGGCCGCGGCCCCTGGTGCAGATCGAGGTGCACCAGTGGGCCCGCTCGGTCTCCCGCCTGGTCCGCGGGGTGCTGCCGTGGCCGAAGGCGGAGTTCCAGTGGGACGCGGCCGGTGCGGCGGACCGGCAGAGCGACCGGCACGCCCGGACGGCGCCGGTCACCACGGCGACGGCGGGTCAGGCCGCGAACCTGTTCCTGCCCGCCGTCTACTGCCGTGACTGCGGGCGTTCGGGCTGGGCGGTGTTCTCGCCGGAGACGGACGACACCGACGTGCAGGTCGACTCGCACAAGATCCGGCGGGCCTCGGTCAGCCAGGACAAGATGCGGGTGCGCAACCTGATCGCGGCGACCCACGCCGAGGCGCGCGAGGGATCCGGTGCCGCGCCGATGGCGTCGGCCGGCCGCGGGGCGGACGGCGGGCGGGCCGTCTCCGCGCTGTCCGCCGGCCGGGGCGGGCAGCTGCGCGTGCTGGACGGGCCGAATCGGACGCTGCGGCTGCCCGATCCCGTCAGGGACTACGAGCCCTCGACCGGGGACCCGCGTCCGGCCACCGGTGACTCGGCCTTCGTGCTGGTGAACCTGGGCGAGACGGCGAACACGGCGGCCGAGGAGGACTGGTGTCCGGCGTGCGGGTCGCGCAACGCGATCCGCTTCCTCGGCACGGGTGCGGCGGCGCTCGCCGCGGCCTCGGTGACCCAGCTGTTCACGGGGGGTGAGCTGGACGAGGAGCAGGGCGAGGACAAGACGCTGATGTTCAACGACTCGGTGCAGGACGCCGCGCACCGGGCCGGTTTCGTCGCCTCCCGCTCGTACACCTTCTCCCTGCGCGCCCTGTTCAAGAAGCATCTGTCGGAGGATCGGCCGACCGCGCTCAACGACCTGATCGCGGACGTCGTCGCGGCCACCACCGACCGCACGACGCTCGCCGCCGTCGTACCGACCGATCTGCACGACATCCGGGGTGTGCAGCGGCTGCTGTCCGGCCAGGGACGGGGCGGTGACCGCAGGACGTGGAACCTGATCGGTGAGCGCTTCGCGTTCGAGGCGCTGATGGAGTTCGGGTTCCGCTCCCGCAACGGCCGCACCCTGGAGCTGACCCGGACGGCGGCGGCCCAGGTGCGTATCGCGGACGTGGCCGCGGCGGTCGCGCTCGTGAAGGACGCGCACCTGGCCGAGGAGGGCCGGCACGGCGGGCTTCCTCCCGTCGAGCAGGACGACGCCCGCTACCTTGCGTTCCTGCGGATCCTCCTGGAGCGGCTGCGCACCAGGGGTGCGATCGGCCACAAGTGGCTGGACGGCTATCTGAGGGAGGCTGGGACCAGCCGCTACTTCATCTGGGGCAAGCGGCCGGTGGGCATGCGCGCCTTCCCCCGGGGCGTCGCGGCCCCGGTGTTCCTGCTCGATCAGCCCAAGGCCAACAGCGAGTTCGACTTCGCGACGGGACGGCTGTCCTGGTACGAGCGGTGGGCGCAGCGCTGCCTCGACCTGCCCCGCGAACAGACGGCCGGCTTCTGGAACCGGCTGCTGCCCGAGCTGGTCACGGCCGGGCTGCTCTCGGTGCGCACCCCGGCCGACGGCAGCCTGCGCGTGTACGGGCTGCAGCCGGGCGCGGTCGACGTGCGGCTGCTCGCCGACGACGTCGTCAACGAGGCCTTCGTGCGCTGCCCGGTCTGCTTCTGGGAGCAGACGGTCCACCCGGAGCTGCTGGACCAATGGCACGGGCAGCCGTGCCCGTCATACCGCTGCCGCCGGGGCCGACTGGTCGCCGGGAACCGCCCCGAGGAACTCGGCATGCACCACCGGGACCGCAACTACCGGGACGACTACTACCGGCGGCTGTACCGCAAGGCGGGCACCTACCAGGTGGTCACCGCCGAGCACACCGGCATGCTCACCCGGCCGGAGCGGGAACGGGTCGAGGCGGCGTTCAAGCACGGCACCGGGTTCAAGGACCCCAACGTGCTGTCGTGCACGCCCACCCTGGAGATGGGCATCGACATCGGCGACCTGTCCGCCGTCGTGCTGGCCGCGCTGCCGCGCCGGCCCGCCAACTACGCCCAGCAGGTCGGGCGGGCCGGGCGGCGGACGGGCAACGCGTTCCTACTCACGATCCCCGACCGCAGCCGCCGCGACCTGTACTTCCTGGACCAGCCGCGCGAGATGATCGCCGGGCGGATCGTGCCGCCGGGCAGCCACCTGTCGGCGATCGAGATCCTGCGCCGCCAGTACCTGGCCCACCTGCTGGACCTGGCCGCGCGCGGGCGCCTGCCGCGCCCCGACGGCAAGCCCCTGGCCGCGATACCGGCCAGGGCCCCGGAGCTGTTCGGCCCCTCCGGCTACCTCGCCGACCTGGTCGAGGCAGCCCTCGCCCGTGGCGACCAGATGGTCGACGGTTTCCTGGAGCTGTTCCCCGGCGGGGTGAGCGACCAGGCCAGGGCCGAACTGCGCGAGTACGCCACCCACAGGCTGCGCAGCGCGGCGGAGGAGGCCGAACGCCAGTGGCGGCGCGGCGAGGAGGTGCTGCGCCGCCGGCTGAAGCTGATCGGCGAGGCGCGTGACGAACTGCACGACAGCGACGACGAACAGGCGCGCCAGAAGGCCGAGCTGGACGCCGAGCACCGGTCGGTCGGCAAGCGGCTGCTGTCGCTGGGGCTCACCACGGCCCAGCAGGCCCTGTGCGACCTCGCGCTGCTGCCGAACTACGCGCTCATCGACGCGGTGACCACGCTGAACGCCACGCTGTACTGGCCGGAGGGCGTCGACGAGAAGACCGGCCGGGAGACGTACAAGTCCAAGCCGCGCGCCTACGAGCGGCCCCGCCGTTACGCGCTGTCCGAGTTCGCGCCGGGCAACACGTTCTACGTCAACGGCTACAAGCACCAGGTCACCGGCCTGGAGATCGGGACCGCCACCGATCCCGACTGGCGGCTGTGGCGGTTCTGCCAGGAGTGCGGGTACGTGCGCACGGAGAACGCGGAGGGCGACCGCTCGCCGTGCCCGCGCTGCGGCAGCGCCCGGATCGCGGACGACGGCTCCTGCCTGCACAAGGTCGTCGAGCCCGCCGTCGTCACCTCCCGGGACAAACGCGAGGACGCCCGGATCAGCGACGACAAGGACGACCGGGAGCAACGCCACTACACGGTGATCGACGCCGTCGACATCGCGTCGCAGGACATCGAGCCGAAGACGTCCTGGCGGCACGCGACACAGACGTTCGGCGTCGACTTCAGCCGCAAGGCGGTCATCCGGCGGGTGAACGTCGGCCCGATGCGGTTCGACGCGAAGGCGGAGGACGACTTCGCCGGGCACAGCGTGCGGATGGCGCCGTTCCACGTGTGCACGGGCTGCGGCGCGGCGACCGCCGACGGGCGGCCCGTCTTCGACCACGACACCGACGCCCTCGACTCGGCGGCGGCGCGCAACCCCAAGCTGAAGCACCACCAGCCGTGGTGCCCGCTGCGCCGGGGGAAGAACCCGCAGGACGTGGCGCAGGAACCGGTGCTGCTGGCCCACCAGTTGCGCACCGAGGCGCTACGGGTGCTGCTGCCGGCCGCCACCGTCCTGGTCGACGAGAAGATCCACTCCTTCCGGGCCGCGTTGCGGCTGGGCGTCGACCACCACTTCGGCGGTGATCCGCAGCACCTGGACGCGACCCTGGCGCGCATGCCCGACAACGGCACCGGCGAGACGCGGCACTTCCTGGTGCTCTTCGACCGCCTGCCGGGCGGCACCGGCTATCTGCACCGGCTCACCGATCCGGCCCACTTCCGGGCGGCGCTCGCCGACGCGCGGCGGGCGCTGCTGACGTGCCCGTGCCGCGACGAGGGGTGGCACGCCTGTCACCGCTGCCTGCACCGCTACACCGAGGAGCGGCACCAGGACACCGTCTCGCGTCTCGAGGCCCTGGGGATCATCAACGACCTGCTGGGTCCGGTCGACCAGGACGGCGAGCCGGTGCTCGGCGAGGACGGGCGGCCCGTCGGCCTCTGGCAGGTGGCGGAGCTGCCCAGCACGGACCTGATCGGCCTGGACAAGCAGGTCGAGTCCGACCTGGAGGCCCGGTTCCTGGCCGCCCTGCGCACCTGGACCGGCGAGGAGCGGGACGCCGTACTGGAGGAGAGCAGCACGGCCAGCGGCTACCTGCGCTTCGGCCAGGGCACCAACTGGCGGCTCACCGCGCAGCGGGACATGGAGTACACCCGGACCGACTTCACCTTCGAGTCCACGGACGGCCCCAAGGAGTACGTCACCGTCTACCTCGACGGCCACCGCTACCACGCCACCCGCGCGCACAACCGGATCGCCGCGGACTGCGACAAGCGCAACCGGCTGCGGGACAACAACCACGTCGTTTTCCAGCTCACCTGGGACGACCTGGAGCTGTTCGAGAAGGGCGCGGCCGCGAAGGCCAAGCCGGTCTGGCCGCCGTACCCGCGCAGCGCGCAGGACGCGGCCAAGGACTGGTACGAGGAGATGGACGGCGCGCGCGCCGACTTCGCACAGGCCGTGTTCGCCAACCCCGTCGAGACGCTCCTCGCCTACTTGCGCGACCCGGCAAAGGAGCGGTGGGGACGCCGGGCCAGGGCCCTGGTGGCCGGCCTCATGGACGAGCCCGCCGCCCTGGCCATGCAAGCGGACCGCACCCAGGCACGCCAGGCACTGAGGTCCGCGCTCGAGGCATACGGCGCGGGCCGAGAGCCGTCGTCCGCGGAACCGGTCACCGGCGACGGGGCCGTTCTGGTGCTCCAGGCGAGCGACGCGTACGGGCTCCCGCTCCTCTTCACCGTCGACGCGAGCGACGGCGAGGAGCCGGAGGCGGTGCGGTGGAGCGCGCTCGCCGTGCTGGACGACCGTGACGAGGCCCTGGGCACCGACGCGCACAAGCTGCGCTGGCGGGCCTGGCTCTACTGGTCGAACCTGCTGCAGTTCCTCGCGTTCGCCGGCGGGGACGGTGTCCAGCTGGCCGGCAGCCGCGCGTCCGCCTTCCCGGTCGACGTGCTGGCCGTCACCGGCGGCGTCGGCGAACTCGACTCGCTCATTGCCGTGCGCCGGCCGGGGGACATGCCGACGGCGGAGGGGGCGGTGGCGCGGGAGGCGCCGCCCGCCGGTACCGGCACCGGTGCTGCCGTGGCCGCTGCGGTCGCCGAGGCGGAGGCCGGTGGCTCGGTGGCCGAGCGGGCCGTCGCCGGGCTGCTGCGCGACGCCGCCTGGGACGAGGAGATCCTCCCCCTCCTCGAGGAGGACGAGCCGGACTCGACGCTCACCCGGCTCGCCCGCGCGCTCGCCGAACACGGCAAGCGGGCCCCCGTCTTCGGCTTCGAGCTCGGTGAACGCGGCTGGCCGGCCGACTTCGCCTGGCAGGACTCCGGCGTCCATATCGCCGTCGTCGCCGCACCGCACGGCGAGGACGACGAGGAGGCCCTCCGCCGAGACAAGGCCTACGCCGACGCGGGGTGGACGGCCCGTACGGCGGCCGACTGGCTCGACGACCTCGACTCGCTCACCGAGAGGCTCCCCGATGCCTCGTGAGCACCCGGCACGAACGACTCCCCCGGTCCTGACGACCTCCGCGATTCCTACGACCTCCGCTACTCCTCCGGCCTTCACAATTCCTGCGACTCCCCGACGACGGAAGGCAGCACTGATCCCATGACCGCCCGGCTCAGCCTGTATCAGAAGGCCGAACAGGAGCTGTACAAGCTCGACCGCTCGGTCAAGGGCAAGTTCTACGACTTCTGCCACCGCTTCCGCGAGGACCCGGACCACCCCGGCCTGGACCTCAAGCCCCTCAAGGGCGACGGCCGGGTCTTTCGCGCCAAGATCGACCAGTCGTACCGCGCCCTGCTGGCCAGGGCCGGCGTCGACGACAAGGGCCAGGAGAACTGGCTCGTCATCGCGGTGCGCCACCGCAAGCACGTCTACGAGGAACTCTCGGTCGCGATCAACCGGGTCACCGGCGAGATCGAGTTCGTGGACCTCTCCGTGGTGGGCGAGAGCGTGCTGCGCCGCGCGGGCGTCACCCTCACCCCCGCCGAACCCGAACCCGCGCCCGCGCCAGAACCTGAGCTCGAGCCCGAATCCGTCCCGGCCGCCGCCGAGCCCCTGCTCACCGGCGTCACCGCGGACGACCTGCGAGACCTCGGCGTCGCCGACCAGCTCATCGACCTCGCGCTCGCCGTCACCGGCAGCGAGGAGCTCGACCAGCTAGTCGAGGGCGCACCCCTGCTGTCCAAGGACATCCTGTACGGGCTCGCCGCCGGCATGCCCCTGGACGAGGTCCGCAAGGAGATCACCGCCCCCGTCAAGGTCGACCTCGGCCAGGACTACGCGCAGGACCTCGGCGCCGCGCTCGCCCGCACCACCGTCACCACCATCGACGCCGACATTCAGGCCGCCCTGGAGGAGGGCGACTTCCGCGCCTGGAAGGTCTTCCTGCATCCCACCCAGGCCAAGCTCGTCCACCGCGCCTACAGCGGTCCGGCCCGCGTCTCGGGCGGTCCCGGCACCGGCAAGACGATCGTCGCCCTGCACCGGGTCAAGCACCTCGCGCAGCAGCTGCCGCCCGGGCACAACAAGCCCATCCTGCTGACGACGTTCACCAAGAACCTCACCACCGACCTGCGCGCCCGCCTCGCCTCACTGATGGAGCCCGAGCTGCTCGCCCGCGTGGAGATCGCCCACATCGACCAGCTCGCCGCACGTGTCCTCAGCGAGAACTCCGTCAAGGGCGCGGCCCGGCAGCGCGTGTACGACAGCACCGCGCTCAACGTGCTGCGCCAACTCCTGCTCGAACTCGACGAGCGCCGCTGGGACGCCGAGTTCCTCTACGAGGAGTGGGACCAGGTGATCCTCGGCCAGTCCATCGGCACCCGCAAGGCGTACTTCGACGCCCGCCGCGCCGGCCGCGGCCGCTCCGTCACCCGCCCTGAACGGGCACAGATCTGGAAGATCCTGGAGCAGTTCACGGCCCGCCTGGACAAAGAGGGGCTGGAGACCTGGGGGCAGGCCGCCGAGCGCGCCGCCCGCCTCGAGGCGGAGCGCGACGCGAAGATCAGGGCCCGGCAGGAGCACAAAGAGGCCGTTGGCGGCAAGGACCTCACCCACCGCGACGACGGCTCCGGCATGCGCTTCCTCCACCACCGCTACCGGCACATCGTCGTCGACGAGGCCCAGGACCTGCGCGCCGCCCACTGGAAGATGCTGCGCGCCATGGTCGCCCCCGGCCCCGACGACCTGTTCATCGCCGGCGACACCCACCAGCGCATCTACGACCAACAGGTCACCCTCTCCACCGTCGGCATCAACATCCGGGGCCGCTCCTCCCGGCTCACCCTCAGCTACCGCACCACCAGGGAGATCCTCTCCCGGGCCCTGCGGGTGGTGGACCTCACCGGCAAGGACCTTGCCTACGACGACCTCGACGACAGCACCGACACCCTCGACGGGTACCGCTCCGTCCTGCGGGGCCCCGTGCCCGACCTGGTCCGCTGCGATTCCTGGGAGGACGAACTCGACCGGCTCGCCACGACGCTGACCGCCTGGCGCGAGGAGATCGCGACGGGCAACGGCGGCGCCGGCCCGCGCCGTGACCCTCGCGGCAGCATCGCCGTGTGCGTCGCGGAGCGGGACATGGCCAGCCAGGTGATGTTCCACCTGGCCACCAAGGCGGGCATCACCGTCGCCGAGCTCACCAAGGACGGCCCCAAGGGAGACGGCGAGGTGCACGTCGGCACGATGCACCGCTTCAAGGGCCTCGAGTACCAGAAGCTCGCCATCGTCGGCGCCCGCGACGGCGTCATCCCCCGCACGGAGATCCTCGAGCGCTACCGCACCACCGACCCCCGGCGCTGCGCCCGCGAGGAACTCAGGGCCCGCTCTCTGCTCTTCGTGGCCGCGACCCGCGCCCGCGACGCCCTCCGCATCAGCTGGCACGACAAGCCGAGCCCCTACCTGCCGGTCTGAGCCGCTTCAGGGCCTCGGAGTGGGCCGCGTTCCACGGCACAAACGCACGAACGCGGCCCACTCCGAGGGAGGGAAAGCGAGTTGTACGGCCCTACTGGTGGGCTCACGTTTCTCCGGTCCAGGTGTCAACCGTCCGGCCGGGTCTGACACGTTCGGTCACGCAGCCTGGAGTAGATGAGATCCGCCTAGGGCCTGTGTGACGTTGTGATCAGCCAGTTGCCTTCAGCAGGTCGTTGATCCAGATCATTGAGGCACGGAGGTGGAGGCCGGCGAGGTAACTCTCGGGCGACTTGTCGTATCGAGTGGCGATGCCCCGCCAGGCCTTCAGCTTGTTGATGAGCCGCTCGACCGTGTTCCGCTCCTTGTAAAGATCACTGTCGTGGCACGTGGGGCGGCCGCCCCGGTGGCCCTTCTTCTTCCGGTTGGCGGCCTGGTCCTTCTTCTCCGGAATGACTGCTTTGATGCCGCGTTTGCGCAGGTAAGAGCGGTTGGCGCGGGACGAGTAGGCCTTGTCCGCGGCGACAGCGCCGGGCCGGGTTCGAGGCCGGCCCACAGGCAGACGGACCCGAATCTTCTGCAACACGGGGACGAACTGCGGGCTGTCGCCGGCCTGTCCTGCGGTCAGCACGAGGGACAGCGGACGGCACCTGCGGTCCGCGGCGAGATGAATCTTGCTCGTCAGTCCGCCACGGGATCTGCCGAGCAGGGCCTGGTTCAGCCGGAACTTGCGCCGCCGCCGGATACGCCGTCGCTCTTCCTGCTCGGGGTCGTCCCCGCCGTCCTGCCCGTTCTGTCCCGGCGGGCCGCCCCTTTTTGCCGGGCCCGCTCCTGTTCGGCGGCGGCTTCCTCAAGGGCGTCCATGACGTCCTTGCCGAGGTGCATCCCGGCGGCGTCCTGGTGGGCGCGGGCCGTAGTGGAGTCCACGCTGACCAGGGATAAGTCCGTCTGTCCCCGGCGAGCGGCCTCGGCGATCATGCCCTCCAGAAGAGCGGAGAAGACCCCGGCGTCCCGCCAGACGCGAAAGCGCCCGTAGACCGTCGGCCACGGTCCGAACTCGGAGGGCATCTCGCGCCACTGGGCGCTGGAGCGGAACCGCCAGATCACCCCCTCGAACTGCTCCCGCAGCCGCTCGGGGTACGGGCCGTACTCGCCTATCGGCAGGTACGGCTCGATGAACTCCCACTGCTCGTTGGTGAGTTGCGTACGTGTCACACCCAGCGTCCTACCAGGCCCCACCCCCGCACGGGACCAGAACCCGAGAATGATCACGACCTCACACAGGCCCTAGGACGGCCTCGGTACTGGTGGGCTCGCCTGTTCATCTGTCGCCAGTTCCTCGTGGGCCCCACCCTGCTGGTGACCCTCAGCGGCCACTCAACCTTCGCTGAGAATACCTAGCGCTCACCAGTCTTCGCTGACAATGCTCAATCTTCGCTGCGACAGATCAGCGAGGCCGGGCATGACCATCCCGGCCTCATGTACTAGAGTTATCTCGACATCGAGATATCTGCCGAGGCGTACCGCAGTCGCACGCTTCCGCCGAGCCTGGCAGTAAGGCATACCTAACTTAGCCTTACCTTAGCGGATCGGCCAAGCGGCGTGGCGGCAGGATGCGGTGGTAAGCGCACAAAAATGAAGGAGACTGTCGTGTCGGCGAACAGCTTCGACGCCCGCGCCACGCTGAGCGTGGCCGACGAGTCGTACGAGATCTTCCGGCTGGACAAGGTGGAGGGCTCGGCCCGCCTGCCGTACAGCCTCAAGGTTCTGCTGGAGAACCTGCTCCGTACCGAGGACGGCGCGAACATCACCGCCGACCACATCCGCGCCCTCGGCAGCTGGGACTCCCAGGCCCAGCCGTCGCAGGAGATCCAGTTCACGCCGGCCCGCGTGATCATGCAGGACTTCACCGGCGTGCCCTGTGTCGTCGACCTCGCCACCATGCGTGAGGCCGTGAAGGAGCTCGGCGGCGACCCCGCGAAGGTCAACCCGCTCTCCCCGGCCGAGCTGGTCATCGACCACTCCGTCATCGCGGACAAGTTCGGCACCCACGACGCGTTCGCGCAGAACGTCGAGCTGGAGTACGGCCGCAACCGCGAGCGCTACCAGTTCCTGCGCTGGGGCCAGACCGCCTTCGACGACTTCAAGGTCGTCCCGCCGGGCACCGGCATCGTCCACCAGGTGAACATCGAGCACCTGGCCCGCACGGTCATGGTCCGAGGCGGCCAGGCGTACCCCGACACCCTGGTCGGCACCGACTCGCACACCACCATGGTCAACGGCCTCGGTGTGCTGGGCTGGGGCGTCGGCGGCATCGAGGCCGAGGCCGCGATGCTCGGCCAGCCGGTCTCCATGCTCATCCCGCGTGTCGTCGGCTTCAAGCTGACCGGTGAGCTCAAGCCCGGCACCACCGCCACCGACCTGGTGCTGACCATCACCGAGATGCTCCGCAAGCATGGCGTGGTCGGCAAGTTCGTCGAGTTCTACGGCGAGGGCGTCGCCGCCACCTCGCTCGCGAACCGCGCCACCATCGGCAACATGTCGCCGGAGTTCGGCTCCACCGCCGCGATCTTCCCGATCGACGACGAGACCATCAAGTACCTCAAGCTCACCGGCCGCTCCGAGCAGCAGCTCGCGCTCGTCGAGGCGTACGCCAAGGAGCAGGGCCTCTGGCTGGACCCGAAGGCCGAGCCGGACTTCTCCGAGAAGCTGGAGCTCGACCTCTCCACGGTCGTCCCCTCCATCGCAGGACCGAAGCGCCCGCAGGACCGCATCGTCCTCGCGAACGCCGCCGAGCAGTTCAAGACGGACGTGCGCAACTACGTCGACGACGTCGACGAGGCCGGCAAGGAGTCCTTCCCGGCCTCCGACGCCCCGGCCGTCGCCCCGAACGGCGCCCCGTCCAACCCCGTCACCGTGACCGCCCCCGACGGTTCGACGTACGAGATCGACCACGGCGCGGTGACGGTCGCGGCCATCACCTCCTGCACCAACACCTCCAACCCTTACGTCATGGTCGCCGCGGCACTCGTCGCGAAGAAGGCCGTGGAGAAGGGCCTGACCCGCAAGCCGTGGGTCAAGACCACCCTCGCCCCGGGTTCGAAGGTCGTCACCGACTACTTCGACAAGGCGGGCCTGACCCCGTACCTCGACAAGGTCGGCTTCAACCTCGTCGGCTACGGCTGCACCACCTGCATCGGCAACTCCGGCCCGCTGCCGGAGGAGGTCTCCAAGGCCGTCAACGACCACGACCTCGCGGTGACCTCGGTCCTCTCCGGCAACCGGAACTTCGAGGGCCGTATCAACCCCGACGTCAAGATGAACTACCTGGCCTCCCCGCCGCTGGTCGTCGCGTACGCCCTCGCCGGCTCCATGAAGGTGGACATCACCAAGGACGCCCTGGGTGTCGACCAGGACGGCAACCCGGTCTTCCTCAAGGACATCTGGCCCTCCGAGGCCGAGGTCAACGACGTCGTCGCCAACGCCATCGGCGAGGACATGTTCAACAAGTCCTACCAGGACGTCTTCGCGGGCGACGCCCAGTGGCAGGCGCTGCCGATCCCGACCGGCAACACCTTCGAGTGGGACGCCGAGTCGACGTACGTCCGCAAGCCCCCGTACTTCGAGGGCATGACGATGGAGACCACCCCGGTCTCCGACATCACCGGCGCCCGCGTGCTCGCCAAGCTGGGCGACTCGGTGACGACCGACCACATCTCGCCCGCCGGTGCCATCAAGGCCGACACCCCGGCCGGCAAGTACCTCACCGAGCACGGTGTGGAGCGTCGTGACTTCAACTCCTACGGCTCTCGCCGTGGTAACCACGAGGTCATGATCCGCGGCACGTTCGCCAACATCCGCCTGCGCAACCAGATCGCGCCGGGCACCGAGGGCGGCTACACCCGCGACTTCACCCAGGACGGCGGTCCGGTGTCGTTCATCTACGACGCCTCCCGCAACTACATCGAGCAGGGCATCCCGCTGGCCATCCTGGCCGGCAAGGAGTACGGCTCCGGCTCGTCCCGCGACTGGGCCGCCAAGGGCACCGCGCTCCTCGGCGTCAAGGCCGTCATCGCCGAGTCGTACGAGCGCATCCACCGCTCGAACCTCATCGGCATGGGTGTCCTGCCGCTCCAGTTCCCCGAGGGCCAGTCCGCCGCGACCCTCGGTCTGACTGGCGAGGAGACCTTCTCCTTCACCGGTGTCGAGGAGCTGAACAACGGCACCACGCCGCGCACCGTCAAGGTCACCACCGACACGGGCGTCGAGTTCGACGCGGTCGTCCGCATCGACACCCCCGGTGAGGCCGACTACTACCGTAACGGCGGCATCATGCAGTACGTGCTGCGCAGCCTGATCCGCAAGTAGGTCCCAGGGCGCGTCCTTCCGGGCCTCCGAGGGCCGCACTCCCGTGACGGGGTGCGGCCCTTCGCCGTACCCGCCGCGGCGCGGGGCATCACCCAGCCTCAGATGGAACACAGGATTCCCTCAGCGGGCGGGGACACGATCGGTACATGACTGGCACAACCGGACCGCGAACCGGCCGCGCACGCGTGTTCATCGCCGACGACGACCCCGCACCCGACGAGGTGCTGTCCGTCGCCGTGGAACACCGGCTCGGCGGACTGGGGGCCGGCGCCGACGACTCCGTCCATGTGCTCGGCGACCTGGTCACGACCGAGGACACCCGTGAAGTGCGCCGCGCGGGCGTGTCAGGCCGGCTCACCGCGGAGGCGTACGACCCGCTCGCACGTCCTCGCCAGATCCTGAGCAAGGCGCGAGGGCGCGTGATCCCCGCCGTGCGCGGCCTCGGGTACGCCATCAGGGCCGCGGAGGAGGGGAGATGAGCCGGCGACCGAACGCGAGGACGCGCACCCGGTTCCTCCGCACCCGGTCCCTCCGCACCCGTCTGCTCGTGTTCGTCAGTGCCACGCTGGTCGTCGTCTGTGTCGCGATGGGCCTGATCACGACGCTCTTCCAACGTGCCTATCTGATGGGCAACCTGGACGACCGTGTCCGCGACGCCGCCGAACGGGCCCTGGGAGGAGCCTCCTCGCACCGGGACACGGACGACGACCTGGCCTTCCTGCGGGAGTCCGGGCAGCCCGCCGGGATGCTCTCCGCCCGGCTGGACGAGGACGGCGCCATCGTCTCCGCGGCCGTCGTCGTCCAGGGCACCCCGACCCGCGAGCTCAGCACCGGCCAGCGCACCGCCCTGGCCGGGATCCGGGCGGACGGTGCCCTGCACACCCGTGCCGTGCCCGGCCTCGGCACCTACCGGGTCACCGTCCTCGTGAGCGGAGACGTCCGGGTCCTCGCCGGCCTGCCCATGGACGACGTCCAGGACATGATCAGCGGACTGGTGATGATCGAGACCGGCGTCGCCGTGGCCGCACTCGCCGCCGCCGGCTGCGTCTGCGCGGTGGTCATACGACGGCAACTGCGCCCCCTCGGCCGGGTCGCCGCCACCGCCGCCGAGGTCTCCCGCGCCCCGCTCGGACGCGGCGAGGCCACCGCCCTGACCCGGGTACCCGAACGGGACACCGACCCCGGCAGCGAGGCCGGCCAGGTCGGGGCCGCGCTCAACCGTCTCCTCGACCATGTGGAGTCCTCCCTCGCCGAGCGGCAGCGCGGCGAGGAGCGGATGCGGCGCAGTGAGGAACGCATGCGGCGCTTCCTGGCCGACGCGAGCCACGAACTGCGGACACCGCTCGCCTCGATCTCCGGGTACGCCGAGCTGATGAACCGCGGCACCGACCGCGTCGAACCGGTGCGGGCCTGGCGCCGGGTCTCGGCGGAGTCGGCACGCATGACGGGCCTGGTGGAGGACCTGCTCCTGCTCGCCCGCCTCGACGAGGGCCGCCCCCTCCAGTCCGGGGAGGTGGACCTGGCGGCGCTGGTCGCGGAGGCGGTGTGGGAGGCGCGGGCGGCGGGGAGCGGCCACGACTGGCAGCTCGAACTGAGCCTGGACGCACCGGTGTTGGTGACCGGCGAGGAGACCCGCCTGCACCAGGTGGTGGCGAACCTCCTGTCCAACGCGAGGATGCACACGCCGGCCGGCACGAGGGTGACGGCATCGGTGGAGTCCGCGGACGGGCGCTGCGTGATCCGCGTCCGCGACAACGGCCCCGGCATCCCCCCGACCGCACCGGTCACCCGTGCCACCCGGGAGCTCGTGGCGTCCCCGGACCTGGTCGCGCACTGGAGGATCCCCGACGCCGACTGGCCGTTCGTCGACACCGCACGCGACCATCTCCTCCTTGAGGCAACCGCCCCGCCGGGGGACGGCTCGACGGAGCTGCCCGAGATCCTGCTCTCCGCGCTCATCGCCCGACTGCGGCCACCGAGCGCCGAAGAGCGGCCCGCACACCCGGTGTTCCGACTCTTCCGGTCCAGCGTCGAAGCGCACTTCCGCGACCATCACGACGCGGGCTACTACGCCCGGGCACTGGGATACGCGCCCCGGACCCTCTCACGAGCGGTACAGCAGGTCACCGGCCGTACCGCGAAGGCGTACATCGTCGACCGGCTCGTCCTGGAGGCCAAACGGCTCCTCGCACACGACCGTCTCACCGCGGCGGGCTGCGCCCACGCGCTCGGCTTCCCCGACGCGTCCAACTTCTCGGTGTTCTTCCTGAAGGCGACGGGCATGCGGCCGGGGGCGTGGCAGGCGGGGGCTGCCGTCGAGTGAGGGCGCTCGGCCGCGTCGACCGAAAACCAATGGATCGGCACCGCCGGTCGCCGCTAGCGTGCTGCCGAACCGAGTCGCCCAGGCAGGGACGTGCCGTTGTACACCGTGTGAGACCCCTCAAGCGCTGATTGGTCGCGCGTCGCGCATGTGCGCCGCGCTGCTTTTTGCTGCGGACTTCTCACTGAAACCGGTGTACTTCTGTGCTCACCAACTGGGTGGTCATGCCCACCTGCCTTCCGCTGGTCCTCCGCCGTTGCCACACGTGCGCGTCGGATCGCTTCCGGGCCGACGGCAGGTTCCGTGTCAACGCGAACCACAAGCTCCTCGACATCTGGCTTCTCGTGCTCTGCACCTCCTGCGGGGAAACGGCGAAGCTCACGGTCCTGGAGCGGACGCATGTGCGTTCCCTGCGACCGGAACTGCTGGACCGGCTGCACGCCAACGACCCGGCCCTCGCAGCCGAGTTGCTCCAGGATCCGGTCGTGCGGCGCCGTAACCGCATCGCCCTGGACTGGAACGACGCCTGGCGTCTCGACACCGGCGGATCGGATCACCTGGACCGCGAGGTGATCGACGTCTCGGTCCGCTTCGCGGCACGGATCCCCGTCCGTCCGGTGCGGCTGATCGCCGAGGGCTTCGGCCTCTCCCGGGCCGAGGTCGAGAGGCTGGTCACGGAGGGGAAGCTGGTCTCCATAGCCCGGCTGGGCTCCAGACTCTCCGGCGACTTCACCTTCACGCTCAAACACTGAGCCCGCATGGGCACGTGGGGCCTGTCGGGACGGGGGTCAAGCTAAGTACCCCGTCCGAAACCAACTGGGGCGCCTCGTGCCCCACAGGGGTCGCGCCCGCGCCGGAGGCCGCAGAAAAGTAGGTCCCCAGGTGCGGAGACATGGCGACTTCCGGGATACGGAGCAGTCGGCTCGGCGGCTCAGGACGAGGCGGGGCGGCAGACCACGCACGAAACGGCATCCTCGCCGAGCAGCTTTCGCGGGTCAGTGGCAGTCGTAGCGGTGCCCATACGGGAGATCCGGGCACTGACGGCAGAGAAAGACGTACAGGCCCCCGCGTCCCCGATCTCCAGTTCGGGCCCGATAGCGTCAAAGACGGTCCGGGCCCGCTGGAGCGTCCCACGCCGGTTGTGTCGTTCCGGGTTCGTGCTCATCCAGCGGGAGCCAACGTCCATACGCCGGCTCGCCCGTAATGCTGAACAAGTGCTCCATGCGGTGGCCCGACCACTGCGGCCAGTCGGGGCTCTGAGTCCAGGCCGGATACCCACCCACCTTGTTCTGCAGAGCACTTGTCGCCTCCGTGTACCAGAACCCGTACCGGTCCTGTAGCTCTTCGAGGCGGGGGCGTAGGGCCGTCAGCAGCTCATCGGGGAGGTCATAGCCCGGGTACTCGATCGCGGGAGTGGGACAGACCGTGCAGGGGCGCGGCACGAGGCCGTCTCCGTACTCACCCTCGCCAGGCGCGGGAACGCCGTGCAGCAACCCCGCTGCAACCGTCTCGGCCTCGTTCCGCCAGTACAGCTTCGGCAGTACCGCTCCGGCTCGATCCTCCTCATGGATGAGGGCACACCAGAGCAACTGC
Organism: Streptomyces sp. SLBN-8D4; assembly: GCF_049739545.1. Taxonomy (NCBI): domain Bacteria; kingdom Bacillati; phylum Actinomycetota; class Actinomycetes; order Kitasatosporales; family Streptomycetaceae; genus Streptomyces; species Streptomyces sp. SLBN-8D4. Next base: position 2,477,731 of record NZ_JBMGQC010000001.1, on the reverse strand, counting down.
ACCATTGGCTGACCATATGCCGATGAAGCGCTTAACCGTTTCGGTTAATTGCAGGGTTCCTTCATAAGCCCTCCCGCCCCGTACGGACTTGGTCCGGGAGGGCGGCGGTCCCGGCGAGTTCCGGGGGCCATTACGTCACGCGCAGTCACGACAGGCCCCGAGCGCGCTGCTCATCACTTCGTGTGAATCGCTTCCCGGACCGGCAAGGCACAAGCCCCAGGCGGGGAAGGAGGCCTGGGGCTTGCGAGAGGGATGGAGCCGTCAGCCGGCGCTGCGCGTGAACGGTGCGAAGGTGTGGCTGAAGTACCAGGTGTCCTGTGCGATGCCGGAGCAGGAGTTGGCGCCCGCGGTGCCGACACAGCCGCCGTTGTCGCGCTGGAGGGCCCAGAAGGAGAGCGTGTTGATCCCCTTGGCGACGGCCCAGTTCTTCACCGTGACCGCGTCCTGCGTGGTGAAGGTCTCCTCGGGGCCGAAATCGTCGATGCCGGGCATCTCGGTGACACCGACCATGCGCCACAGCTTCGCCGAGCTCTTCTTCGGGTAGAGCGCCGCCAGTTGGTCGTGCAGGCCGGCGGCAGCGGTCTCGGTGTCGGCCGCCATGTCGTGGGTGAGGCCGTCCCAGTAGTCGAACGTCATGATGTTGACGACGTCCACGCGCGCGCCGTTGTCGACGGCGTTCTGCAGCAGTGCCACACCGCTGGCCGCGAGTCCGGTGTTGAACGTCGGCAGGGTGTACGAGAACTGCACGCGGTGGCCGGTGTGTTCGGCCCAGCTCTGGACCTTGGCGATGGCCTTGTTGCGACGGTCGACGCCGGCGGTGTTGTTGATGGAGTCGGCCTCGATGTCGAGGTCGATGCGGGTGACGCCGTACGTCGTGACGAGGCTCTTGTACACCTTGGCGATGGCGTCGACGCTGGTGCAGCTGTCGGCCAGCTCGGTGCCGGTGGTGTCGGCGCTGTAGCCGCCGAAGGACGGGATGACGTTGCCGCCGCGGGCCTGGATCGTGGCGATGTCGCTGCCGAAGGTGGCCTTGCCGATGGGCTGGGTGGTGTCGCCGTTCCAGTACGCGGTGCAGGAGCCCGCCGCTTCGGTCTGGAGGAAGGCCATGGTCAGGTACTTGTTGCCCGACGCGGCGGCGAGCGCGGCCGGGCTCTCACCGGTCCAGGCCTCGAAGTACGGCGCCGCCACATGGGCGGGCATCGGCTTGGCCGCGGGCGAGGACGCCTCCGGCGCGGCGAGCGCGGAGCCCCCGGTGAGGGCGGCGAGCCCGACCGAAAGGGCGGTGACAGTCATACAGGACAGCAAGGTGCGGAAAGTTCCAGGTCGTCTCATTGACGCTCCCATGGTGAACAACATGCAGGCGGGGACAGCGGGAAGGCTGAACGGAACTGCGAGATGGCCGCCATCTTTGGACTAGACCAATAATCTGTCAAGGTTCTTTACGGTTAACTGGCCGAGTCGGTGCTGGGCCGCGGCCCGCCGTGCCCACGAAGCGGCGTTGCTCCCGGACCCACGATCCGGGGGCAACGCCTCTGCTGTGCCTGTTAATTGTCTCCCTGCCAGAGCCCGCCTCAGCGGCGGACCTTCACCTTGCTGAGTGCGGCGACGCCGAAGGCCGCCAGGGCGATCTGGATGAGCCATTCGACCCAGTCGACGCCCTTGGTGTCCGCGACGCCGAGTCCGCCGGCGATGCCGTGCCGATAAACGCCGCCACGGTTCCGATCCCGATCGTCCACAGCAGGCCGATGCGCTGCCGACCGGGCACAACGAGCCGTCCCAGACGAGCGAGGTCCGCGGCGGCGTGCCCTTTCAAGGCGTAGTCCTCGGCAGGAGTACCGACCGTGCCCGTCCATCTCCGGGTGAAGTACTTGAACTCGATCGCGGTGCGGGTCGAGGGGCCGATGCACAGGAGGTCCAGGTACTCGGCCTTGCCCTCCGCCCGCTGCGGCACCTCAAGCCTGGAGTGCACATCCGGCGACAATTCCCACAGAGCCCGCGAAGCTGTGCTGAAGATCTGCTTCGGAATGGAAGACCGGCCCGTGCCTGCCCAGTCAACGGCTGTGGCACCCCCCGGAAATCGGCCTGTCGGCCGTCCGCGATGGCCGTTTCCCCGCCGCGTGGAAGCGGGACCGGATGACGTGGATCAAGCCGTCGTTCCTGTGGATGATGTACCGCTGCGGCTGGGGCTCCAAGGAAGGACAGGAGACCGTTCTCGCCGTCGAGATCACTCGGGACGGCTTCGAGTGGGCGCTGCGCCACGCCTGTCTGTCCAGCTACACCCGCGGGGTCCACCCCGACCGTGCCACCTGGCAGCGACAGCTGAGACGCGCTCCCACCCGCGTGCAGTGGGACCCGGAGCGGGACCTGCACCTGCGGCCCATGCCGTACCGGTCCCTGCAACTCGGCCTCTCCGGCGAGGCCGCACGACGCTACGCCGACGAGTGGACCATCTCCATAGGCGACGTGACCCCGCTCGCCCGCGAGATCCACGCTCTCGTCAGTGGCGGCGACCTGGACTCCGCCGCCCGGCTGCTGCCCCCAGGAGCACCCCTACCCCGTTGAGGACGACATCCTTGCCGTGCTCCACGGATGACGGGCCGATCAAGCCGACGCCAGGCCCACGGGTCACATGGCAGCACAGGCTCGGCGGGCCGGGCCCCAAGTGCCCAGGTCGGGGGGATCGCGGTTGCGGCAGGAGCCAGGTACGGGTGCTCAGGCCCGCCCTGGGCGCGTTCACGCAGCACGCGGAGGTGCTGCTGAGGCGACGGTGCGGATCTCGTTGCCGGACCGGCGGGTCGGCCGCCCCTGCCGGGACGCCGCCGACCGACGGAGGGCACGCCCGATCCCACCCAACTCCCTTACCCACCCCTACCCTTACCGCGTGACCACCCCCGACCCCCTGCACCACGCCCTCCACGCCCCGGCCCCCCGCCCCCTCCCGGATGAGGTCGCCAGGCTCCTGCGCATGCTGGACGCCCCGCCCCGCCTGGCAGCCCACCTGAGACTCGTGCACGACGTGGCGTACGAGCTCGTCGAGTGGCTGGCGGTGCGGTACCCCGGGGCTCCGACTGGACCGTGAGGCCGTCCTGTTCGGGGCCGCGACGCACGACGTGGGAAAGACCGCGCACGTCTCCGAGCTCACCGGCCCCGGCTCCGCACACGAGGAGACCGGCCGTGAACTCCTGCTGGCCCACGGCATCACCCCCGACCGCGCCCGCTTCGCCGCCACGCACGCGGTCTGGGCCCTCCCGGACCTCGGGCTCGACGACTTGCTCGTCAGCCTCGCCGACAAGATCTGGAAGAACAAGCGGGTACCGGAACTGGAGGACCTGATAGTCAGGAGACTGGCCGAGGCGAGCGGCCGGACGGTGGGGGAGGAGTTCCTGACCCTCGACGACACGCTGACAGCCATAGGAGAAGGCGCCCAGGAACGACTGGCCTTTCAGACGACCCACTCGGTGTGACCAGCCGGCAGCACCTCCAGATGTCCCCCTCCGGCATGTCCGGCCGACGGGACTCCGGGACGGCCCATCCTGGTGTGGCCGGTCGGCGGGGGTCAGGCGCGGCCCTTCCGGTGTGGCGGGGCGAGGGGACTCCGAGACAGCTCATCCGGTACGACCGGTCGGTCAGGATTTCCACGTCCTACAGGGGTGTTGCTGGGCGGTGGGATTTCCGGGACGCCCACCCTGGTGTGACCGTCGGCGGGGGTCCGGAGCCGCCCATCCGATGTGGCGGGGCGAGGGCACTCAGAGACAGCCCATCCGGTACGACCAGTCGGTCAGGACCTCCAGACGGCCGATCCCGGTGTGACCGGCCGACGGGGCTTCGAGACGGCCCCTGGTGTGACCGGCCCACAGGACTCCGAGACGTCCGACCACGGTGTGGCCGTTCGCCCCGCCTCCCAGCGGCCCCCGCCATATCCGCGCGACTGAGCCCCTGACAACCCACCCCGTGCAGCCACGCGGCCGACTTCCCGGCAACCCACCCCGTGCAGCCACGCGGCCGACTTCCCGGCAACCCACCCCGTGCAGCCACGCGGCCGACTTCCCGCCAACCCACCCCGTGCAGCCACGCGGCCGACTTCCCGGCAACCCACCCCGTGCAGCCACGCGGCCGACTTCCCGGCAACCCACCCCGTACAGCCGCCGCCTACCTCACAGCCCAGACCGACCCACCCCGCGCAGCCCCCACCCCAACCGCCCAGACAGCCCACTCCGTGCAGCCCCACCCCCCGCCCAGAAAACCCACCGCCCCCCACCCCGCTCCCACCCACCCCCAACTCACAATCCCCCCACGAACCCCCGCCACCTGTTTACACCCGCCCCACTTCGCGCTACCTTCCGCAACACGTGGGGTGGGAGCGCTCCCATTCGGACGGACCGGAACCCGCCCGCATGAAGCTCCCACCCCACGGCAACCACACACACCCCGCACGGCCCGTACCTCAAGGAACGGACTGGACTGTCATGATCCTGACAAAATTATCGAGGGTGACACGCCCCAGAGCCCTCTTCCTGGTCCTCGTCTCCCTGCTGGCCACCATCCCCGCCCTCGGCCTGGTCCTCACGGCCGGCGTCAAGGCCGAGGCCCACGGCACCCCGATGAAGCCCGCCAGTCGCACCTTCCTGTGCTGGCAGGACGCGCTGACCGACACCGGTGAGATCAAACCGGTCAACCCGGCCTGCAAGAACGCGCAGGCGGTCAGTGGCACCACCCCGTTCTACAACTGGTTCTCCGTGCTCCGCTCGGACGGCGCCGGCCGCACCCGCGGCTTCGTCCCGGACGGTCAGCTGTGCAGCGGCGGCAACACCAACTTCACCGGATTCAACGCCGCCCGCGACGACTGGCCCCTCACCCACCTCACCGCGGGCAAGACGGTCGACTTCTCCTACAACGCCTGGGCAGCCCACCCGGGTTGGTTCTACGTCTACGTCACCAAGGACGGCTTCGACCCGAAGAAGACCCTCACCTGGGACGACATGGAGGCCCAGCCGTTCCTCAGCGTCGACCACCCGCCGCTCCACGGCAGCCCGGGCACGGTCGAGGCCAACTACTCCTGGACCGGGCAGCTCCCGGCGAACAAGTCCGGCCGCCACATCATCTACATGGTCTGGCAGCGCTCGGACAGTGCGGAGACCTTCTACTCCTGCTCCGACGTCGTCTTCGACGGCGGCAACGGAGAGGTCACCGGCATCCACGAGCCGGGCAACCCGACCGAACCGGTACCGGGCACCTGCACGGCCACTCGCAAGACCACGGGCAGTTGGAGCGGCGGCTACCAGTCCGAGGTGACCGTCACCAACTCCGGCGACGTCCCGATGCTGGGCTGGATGGTCGACTGGAACCTGCCGGCCGGACAGAAGGTCGACAGTCTCTGGAACGGCAACGCCACCTACACCGGCCAGGACGTGATGGTCCACAACGCCAACTGGAACGGCTCGCTCAGTCCGGGGCAGAGTACGACGTTCGGCTATGTCGTCACCGGCTCCGGAGGCGACACGGCCGCGACCCTTCCCTGCCGGGTCGGCTGAGTCACCGTCACCACGAGCGTCGGAACCAAGAGCGTCGGAACCACGAACGTCAAGAACACGAGCGTCAGAAGCGCGCTCGAACCTTCCGCTCAGGGCGGACCCGGTGGGGCTGTGCGCCACCGGGTCCGCGAGCCGTGCCGGCACGAGGGGGGTGATGGCCGGCGCGGATGGTGCATGGCTTGTGACGACCCGACGCGCGACAACGTTGTCGAGTGGTCTGTACATGACTCTACCGCGCCAACGGACAACGATGTCAAATAAGTTGGGGAAACAGCCGGACCGGCCGACCGGGCGACGCCCTCGCGCGTCCCCTCCGCCGTACGCACCCTTCCGTGATACGCGTGGCGCACGTTACTGTCCCTGCGGCTTGTGCGACCTGTGCTGCGCGACCCGTCCGAAGGAGGAGGGGCCGCGTCATGCGTTTCCGTCCTACGTCCTTGCTGCTGGCGGCCGTTCTCGCCGCCACCGGCGCCACCCCCGCCCTCGCGGCCCCCGCCGCGCCACCCGGCCTCGTCGACGACCCGACCGCCTACGTGAACCCGCTCATCGGCACGAAGAACGGCGGCAACGTCTTCCCCGGCGCCGTCACCCCGTTCGGCATGTTCTCCTTCAGCCCCGAGAACACCCGGGGCGACGCCACCCGCACCGCCGCACCCGGCGGTTACCTGTACGACGCCACCCGCATCCGCGGCTTCAGCCTCACCCACATGTCCGGTACGGGCTGCGCGGGCGGCAGCGGTGACATCCCGCTCTTCCCCTTCGCCGGCGAGGTCACCTCGTCCCCGGCGAGCGACACCAAGGACGCGGTGTACGCGGCCGGCTTCAGCCACGCCGACGAGACAGCGGAGCCGGGCCACTACAAGGTGGGCCTCGACTCCGGCGTCACCGCCGACCTCGCCGCCACCGCCCGCACCGGATCGGCCCGCTTCACCTACCCGGCCGACAAGCCCGCCGCACTGCTGTTCCGTACCGCCAACTCCGAGGTGGGCTCGACCGGTTCGACGGTCGAGATCGACCCGGAGACCCGCACCGTCTCCGGCTCGGTCACCTCCGGCAACTTCTGCGGCTATCTCGACCCGGAAGGCCGGCGCGCCTACTACACCCTCCACTTCACCGCCCACTTCGACCGCCCCTTCGCGGCCACCGGCACCTGGCAGGACGACACGCTCACCCCCGGGTCCCTGAAGGGCTCCGGCGGCACGGGCGGCTTCTCCCAGGACGGGCGACCCGTCGCGGGCAAGGGGGCGGGCGGATACGTCCAGTTCGCGCCCGGCACCGAGCAGGTCGGCGTCAGGATCGGGATCTCGTACGTCAGCCGGGCGGGCGCGGAGGCCAACCTGGCCGCGGAGAACCCGCCCCGGCGCTCCTTCGACGCGGTGCGCGACGCGGCCCGCCGCGCCTGGCGTGACCGGCTGCGGGCGATCCGCGTCGGCGGCGGCACCGACGACGAACGCAGCACCTTCTACACCGCGCTCTACCACGCCCTCCTCCACCCCAACGTCATCAGCGACGCCGACGGCAGATACCGGGGGAGCGACGACGAGGTGCACCGCGTAGCCCGCGGCCACCGGGCCCAGTACGGCACCTTCTCCGGCTGGGACGTCTACCGCGGCCAGGTGCAACTGCTGACCCTGCTCGACGCACGCACCGGCTCGGACGTGGCGCAGTCCCTGTACGAACTGGCCCGGCAGAACGGCGGCGTCTGGGACCGCTGGCTGCACGGCGCGAGCGGCACCCACGTCATGAACGGCGACCCCTCACCCATCGCCCTGGCCGGCATCCGTGCCTTCGGCGGCACCGGCTTCGACCTGCGCGGCGCACTGGACTCGCTCGTCCGGGCGGCCACAGAGCCCACGGAACAGGACCTGTCGGCGGCGGGGAAGCCGGTGCTGTCCGTCGGACAGCGGCCCTCCCTCGACAAGTACCTGAAGCTGCACTACATGCCGTCGGTCTCCAACGCCTGGGGCGGTGCCGCCGAGACCCTGGAGATGTCCGGCGCCGACTTCGCGCTCTCCCAACTCGCCCGCGCGGCGGGGGAGAAGGACACCGCGGCGGCGTTCACCAAGAGATCCCAGTGGTGGCAGAACAACTTCAACATCGCCGCCGGCCCGAGCGGCGGGTACATCGCCAACCGCAAGGCGGACGGCAGTTGGGTCACCGGCTTCACCCCGGCCACCGGCAACGGGTTCGTCGAGGGCACGGCGGCCCAGTACACCTGGATGGTCCAGCACGACCCGGCGGGTCTTTTCGCCGCGATGGGCGGCCGCGACAAGGCCCTCGGCCGCCTCGACTCCTTCTTCCACGACGAGAAGGGCGACTGGGCCTTCACGGGCAACGGCGGCGACAAGTCCGAGCTGGACAACGAGCCGTCGATCAACGTCCCCTACCTGTACGCCTACGCGGGCGCCCCCCACAAGACCCAGGAGACCGTCCGCGCCGCGATGCGACAGCTCTGGTCGACCCAGCCGGGCGGCATCCCCGGCAACGACGACCTCGGCGCGATGTCGGCCTGGTACGTCTTCTCCGCGCTCGGCATGTACCCCCAGGTGCCGTCCCGGTCCGAACTGGTCCTCGCCTCACCGCTGTTCCCGCGCATCGAGATCGACCGCCCCTACGGCAACGACATCTCCGTCCGCGCGGAGGGAGCGGCCGCCGGCGCCCCGTACGTCCACTCCCTGAAGGTCGACGGCCGTACGAGTGAGGCTCCTTGGCTCCCCGCCTCCTTCGTGCGGGACGGCGGCCGGCTGGACTACACCCTGTCCACCGAGCCGGCCCCGGCCTGGGGAGCGGACGCGGCCCCGCCGTCCTTCCGCGCGGGCGAGCAGCCGTACCAGATCGGTGTCGGCCCGACCGCGGCGACGGTAGCGCCGGGCGGCAGCACGAAGACCCGTGTGCGCGCGCTCTCACTGAGCGGCGACGGCACGGGCCCCGAGGTCCGCTTCCGCGTCAGGACACCGGAAGGCATCACAGCGAGCCCCGCCGAGGGCACGGTGCCCGACGGCTCCCAGGAGATCACCCTCAGCACCACCGAGGGCACCGCGCAGGGCTTCTACGACGTCACGGTCGCCGTCACCTCGGACGGCACCGCGTACGAGCAGCCCGTGTCCCTCACGGTCGCCGCACCCGGCACCCTGCTCGCCGCCTACGACAACACCGGGATCTCCGACGACTCCGGCGACCACGACGAGGCCGACTACGACGGCGGCGGCTGGAGTTACTCCCGTCAGGCGCTGGCAGCGGCCGGTCTCACCCCGGGCGGGCAGGGCACGGTCGACGGCCTGTCCTTCATCTGGCCGAACTCACCAGGCGGTCGGCCCGACAACGCGACCGGGTCCGGCCGGGCCCTCCAACTGGCCCATCCGATCGGTGAGTTGTCCTTCGTCGGCAGCGCGGTCAACGGCAACCAGCAGAGCCAGGCCACCGTGACCTACACCGACGGCAGCACCGGCACGGTCGAACTCGCCTTCACCGACTGGACCGTCGGGGGAGGGGGCGGCACCGTCCAGTACGGCAACGAGGTCGTCGCCCGCGCCGCGTATCGCAACGTGGCGGGCGCGGACCGGGACCCGGTGGCCACGTACGTCTTCGCCACCAAGCCGTTCACCGCACCGGAGGGCAAGCGGATCGCGAGCGTGGAGCTGCCGCGGAACACGGACCTGCACGTGTTCACGCTGGCTGTCGACTGACCTCCAACACCTCCTCCAGCCAGTCGAGTTGGCGCCGCACCTGCACGGCGTCGCCCCCCTCGTGGCCGTTGTACGGATAGGCGTGGATCTCCTTGCGGGGGTCCACGCCGGTCAGCTCGCCGTAGCGGTTGAAAGCCGCGTACGCCCCGCTCGGCGGGCACACCGTGTCCCGCAGGCCGGTCCCGAAGTGGGCCGGGGCCGCGGCGCGCCGCGCGAAGGAGACGCCCTCCACGTAGGAGAGCGTGCGATACGCGGCCTCCTCCACGCCCCGGTGCACAGAGAGGTAGGCGCTGATCTCGCCGTACGGACTCGCGTCGGTGAGGTCCAGAGCACGTCGGATGCCGCACAGGAAAGGCGCGGTGACCAGGACCGCCGCCAGATCCGGCACCAGTCCCGCGACCGCCAGCGCCAGTCCGCCGCCCTGACTGTTGCCGACGGCCGCGACGCGCCGCCCGTCCACCTCCGGGAGCGCCCGCACCGCCTGCACCGCACGCACCGCGTCCGTGATGAGCCGCCGGTAGTGGTAGGCGCGGGGGTCGGGCAGGCCCCGTACCGCGGGACCCGGGCCGCCCGGTGCCGAGGCGTGCGGGTCGGGGGTCGCGCCACCGTTGCCGTACTGGTCGCCCTGGCCGCGGTTGTCCATCAGCAGATGCGCGTATCCGGCGTTCACCCAGGTCAGCCGCTCGTGCGGAAGGCCGCGCCCACGGCCGTAACCGGCGTACTCGACGACCGCGGGCAGCGCCTCGCGCACCCCGACGGGTCTGCTGTACCAGGCGCGTACCGGATCGCCGGCGAAGCCCCGGAAGGTGACGTCCCAGGTCTCGGTCAGCCGCAGTCCGCTCCGAGCCGGGCGCATCGACACCAACACGTCCGTCTGCGCCGCCTCCTTCAGGGTGTCACGCCAGAACTCGTCGAAATCCGGGGGTTCCTGGACATCGGGACGGTAGTGCTCCAGCTCCGCGGCGGGCAGGTCGAACGCAGGCACAGGGCACCTCGCATGAGTCGGTCCAAGTAGTGAAACTTGCGGAGAGTCAAGGGATACGGCCTCCCGGTTCTACCCCACTCCTGCCCCACGTATCTCCTGTCCGCCCCATTGACAGCGCTTTCTTCGTCCCTCTAAGTTGCCGCGCAGTTACCGGTAAGAGCTCGAAAGTTTCGGTTCCATGTCTCCGTCTGAGAGGACCGAGCATGAGCACATCCGTCAAGTCGGCCTCTCCACCCTCCAGCGTCGAAGACCTGCCCGGGGCCGTCGCCCGCCCCGCGCCGCGCGGTGGATGGCGCCGGGCCCTGCGGCGCGACTGGCAGCTCTACTCCCTCGCGGTCCTGCCGCTGCTGTTCTTCCTGGTGTTCCGCTATCTGCCGATGATCGGCAACGTGATCGCGTTCCGGCGCTTCGAGCCCGGCGGCTCGATGTTCGGCGAGGACTGGGTGGGCCTGCGCTATGTGCGCATGTTCCTCGGCGATCCGACCTTCTGGCAGGTGTTCCGCAACACCCTGTGGCTCGGCGGGCTCACGCTGGTGTTCTGCTTCCCGATCCCGATCGTGCTGGCCCTGCTGCTCAACGAGGTGCGCCGGCGCTCCCTGAAGCGGTTCGTGCAGTCGGTCTCGTATCTCCCGCACTTCCTGTCGATCGTGATCGTCGCGGGCCTCACGATGCAGATGCTCGCCACCGACGGGCCGGTCAACCACGCCCTCGGCTGGTTCGGCCACGACGAGATCCGCTTCATCCAGGAACCCGACTGGTTCCGCACGATCTACGTCGGCTCGGAGGTCTGGCAGACCGCCGGCTGGGGCACGATCCTCTACCTCGCCGCGCTCACCACCATCGACGAGGACCTCTACGAGGCCGCACGCATCGACGGCGCCAACCGCTGGCGGCAGATCTGGCACGTCACCCTGCCCGGCATCCGCCCCACCATGGTCACCCTGCTGATCCTCAACGTCGGCACGTTCATGGCGGTCGGCTTCGAGAAGGTCCTGCTGCTGTACAACCCGCTGACCTACCCGACCGCCGACGTGATCTCGACGTACGTCTACCGGGCCGGTGTCGAGTCCAACAGCTTCAGTTACGCGGCCGCGATCGGCCTGTTCGAGGCGGTCATCGGCCTGGTCCTGATCACGACCGCCAACACGCTCTCGCGCCGCACAGTGGGGACCAGCCTGTGGTGAGGCCAAGCCGCTCCTACCGGGTCTTCCAGGGCGTCAACGGGGTGGTCCTCAGCCTCGTCGTACTGGTAACCCTGTACCCCTTCGCCAACATCGTCGCGCGGTCCTTCAGCGGGGAACGGCAGATCCGGGCCGGTGAAGTGACCCTGTGGCCCAAGGGGTTCAACCTCACCACGTACCGGATCGTCTTCCAGGACTCGATGTTCTGGCGGAACTACGGCAACACGGTGTTCTACACGGTCGTGTCCACCGTCGTGGCCATGGTTCTGACGACCTGTTACGCCTACGTCCTGTCGAAGAAGCACCTCAAGGGGCGCGGGGTGCTCGTCGGCACAGCCGTCTTCACGATGTTCTTCACCGGCGGCCTGATCCCCAACTACATCCTGGTCACCGAGCTCGGAATGAAGAACAGCGTCTGGGCGATCGCGCTGCCCAACGCGATCAGCGTCTTCAACCTGCTGGTGATGAAGGCCTTCTTCGAGAGCCTGCCGACCGAGCTGGAGGAGGCCGCGCAGATCGACGGCCTGAACACCTACGGCATCCTCTTCAGGGTCGTGCTGCCGCTGTCCAAGGCGGTCGTCGCGACCATGGTGCTCTTCTACACGGTGTCCTTCTGGAACTCCTGGTTCAGCGCGTTCCTCTACATGGACCAGTCCGACCTGATGCCGGTCACCGTCTATCTGCGCAACCTCATCGCGGGCGCCACCGGCGGCGGCAACGCGGGCGCCGGCACCGCGGAGCTCAGCCAGGTCGGCGCGAGCATCCAGGCCGTCACGATCGTGCTCACCGCGCTGCCGATCATCTGCGTGTACCCGTTCGTCCAGCGCTTCTTCGTCTCGGGCGTGATGCTCGGCGCGGTCAAGGGCTGACGGCCCGTCATTTCACTTACGGAACAAGGGAGTATCCGTGGAGAACCCAGGACAGCTGTCACGGCGTCAGATCCTCGCCGCCGCAGGATTCATCGGCCTCGCCACCCTCACCGGCTGCGGCAGCGGCGACGACGGAGGGGACTCCAAGGACCTTTCCAAGAAGCAGAACGGAGCGATGAAGGAGTACCAGGCCGGCCAGCAGTTCAAGGCCACCAAGTCGCTGTCCTTCTCCATGCTGCACAACGACAACCCGGTCTACCCCCTGAAGAAGAACTGGCTGTTCTGGAAGGAGGTCACCCGGCGCACCGGCGTCACCATCAAGCCCCTCGACGTCCCCCTGGCCGACTACGAGAAGAAGCGCAGCGTCCTCATCGGCGCGGGCGACGCCCCCTTCATCATCCCGAAGACGTACCACCCCGGCGAGGTCGCCTTCGTGTCCTCGGGAGCGATCCTCCCGGTCAGCGAGTACGTCGACCTGATGCCCAACTTCCGGGACAAGGTGAAGAAGTGGAAGCTCGAGCCCGAGCTCGACTCCATCCGCCAGTCCGACGGCAGGTACTACCTGCTGCCCGGCCTGCACGAGAAGCCCAAGTCCGGCTACTCGATGTCCCTCCGCACGGACATCCTCGACAAGCACGGACTGGCCCTGCCCACGACCTGGGACGAGGTGTACGACGTCCTCAAGGCGCTCAAGGCCGAGTACCCCGACAAATACCCCTGGACCGACCGCTGGAGCACCAACACCCCCTTCCCCTGCGGGGCGTTGTTCCAGTACCTCGGCCAGGCCTACGGGGTGAAGGCCGGCTGGACGTACGACAACATCAGCTTCGACACCAAGGCGCAGAAGTTCGTCTTCACGGCCGCCCAGGACGCCTACCGGCAGATGATCGAGTTCCTGAGAAAGATCGTCGCCGAGAAGCTCCTCGACCCCGAGAGCTTCACCCAGCAGGACGACCAGGCCGTGCAGAAGCTGCTGGCCGAGAAGTCCTACGTGATCAGCGCCAACCCCCAGGAGCTGGTGCAGAACTACCGCTACAACCTGGGCAAGCAGGTCAAGGGCGCGAAGATCGAGATGGTCCCGGTGCCGCTCGGCCCGGCCGGCCCGATCCTGCTGAGCGGCATCCGGCTGGAGAACGGCGTCATGATCTCCAGCAAGGCCCTCAAGAGCGCCGACTTCGTCGCGATGATGCAGTTCGTGGACTGGCTCTGGTACTCCGACGAGGGCCAGAAGTTCTGCAAGTGGGGTGTGGAGGGCGTCACTTACACCGAGTCCGGCGGTAAGTACACGCTGAAGCCCGGCATCTCGCTGATGGGCTCCGATCCCGACGCCCCCAAGGACCTCCAGAAGGACTACGGCTTCTTCAACGGCGTGTTCACCTACGGCGGCAGCTGGGAGCTGGTGTCCTCCAACTTCAGCCCGGACGAGAAGAAGTTCCAGGACGTCATGTCCCAGCGCAAGGAACTGCCAGTCGACCCGGCCCACCCCCTGCAGTCCTTCGAGCAGGAGCAGGCGACCCTCTGGGACACCCCGCTCAAGGACCACGCCATCCAGAGCACCCTCCAGTTCGTGCTCGGCAAGCGCCCGATGTCCGAGTGGGACGCGTATCTCGCCGAGTTGAAGGCGAAGAACATGCAGCAACTCGTCGACCTGCACAACAAGGCGCACGAGCGGTTCAGGAAGGAGAACGGGTGATCTTCCGCGTCCCCGCCGAGCCGTCCGGCCCCCTCTCCGAAGCCTGGCGCCACTGCGTGGGCACCGGGAGGATCGAACTCGCCCTGCGCCGCGACTACCAGGACTCCCTCAGGCTGCTCCAGCGCGAGATCGGCTTCCGCCACCTCCGGGGGCACGGACTGCTGAGCGACGGCATGGGCGTGTACCGGCCGTACGAGTGGCCCGAGGGCGTCCGAGGGGTCCGTCATTCCTTCACCTACGTCGACCAGGTCGTGGACGCCTGCCTGGAGCTCGGCATCCGGCCCTTCGTCGAACTCGGCTTCATGCCGGCGGAGTTGGCGTCAGGGGAGCAGACCGTGTTCTGGTGGCACGGCAACGTCACCCCGCCCCGTTCGCACAAGGAGTGGGCTGCCCTGGTCAAGGCGACCGTCACCCACCTCGTCGACCGGTACGGCCTCGACGAGGTGCGGGGATGGCCCATCGAGGTCTGGAACGAACCCAACCTGCCCGACTTCTGGCAGGGCGCGGACGAGAAGGCGTACCACCACCTCTACGAGGTGACGGCGAGCGCGGTGAAGGAGGTGGACCCGGATCTCCAGGTCGGCGGCCCCGCGATCTCTCCGGGCGCGGACGAGTGGCTGGACCGCTTCGCCGAGTTCGCCGCACAGCGCGACGTCCCGGTCGACTTCGTGTCGAAGCACGCCTACACCTCGGGCCCCGCCCAGCACGTCCCCTTCGGCGTCCACCAGACCCTGGCACCCGCCCAGGACCTCCTTGACCAGTTCGCCACGCCCCGCGAGCGGCTGAAGGGCACCCGGCTCGCCGGACTCCCGGTCCACATCACGGAGTTCAACTCCTCCTACCGCCCCGACAACCCGGTCCACGACACCGCCTTCCACGCGGCCTACCTGGCGCCGGTGCTCGCCCGCGGCGGCGACCACGTCGACTCCTTCTCGTACTGGACCTTCAGCGACATGTTCGAGGAGGCCGGCCCGCCGACCGCGCTCTTCCACGGCGGCTTCGGCCTGCTCACCCACCGGCAGGTGCGGAAACCGGCGTACCACCTCTACGCCTTCATGGCCCGCATGGGCCCCGGCCTGCTCACCCGCGGCGCCGACCACCTGGTCAGCCGGCACCCCGACGGCCGGGTGACCGTGCTCGCCTGGGCGCCGGTCGACGCGAGCGGCGAGACGCCCGGACCGGACCGGCACCGGCTGCGCCTGTCCGTGCCGGTGCGGGGCGCCCGGGAGGCGTTCGTACGGCGGTCCGTGGTCGACGAGGAGCACGGCAACGCCCGCACGGCCTGGCAGCGGATGGGGAGCCCGCGCTCGCCCGGCCCGCACCAGCTCGACGTACTCCACGAGGCCGCCGAGCCGGGCCGGCAGCACCTGCGGCTGCCGGTCGAGGACGACAGGGCCGTACTGGACCTGACGCTGGCCCGTCACGAGATCACGCTCGTGGAGGTGAGCCCGGTCGTGGAGGAGGCACCGGAGTGGTGGGACGAACGCCGACTGCTGGGGAGGGAGCCGCGGTGACAGCCGGAACGCGCCGAGTACCGGCGGAGACCGGTCGTGCCAGGGCGAGGTCCCACGACACCCCGCCCGCAGGGCAGCGGCCGCCGGAGAACCGTGAACCCCCCGCCCCCTCCTTCGGCACCGGCTCCCTCTCCAGCGCCGCAGCCCTGATCCACACCCTCCTCACCGTCGAGGCCCTGCTCCTCGTCGCCGCCTCCCCGGGCTTGGCGGGACTGCTCCTGCTGGGCCCGGCCCCGGCCAACCTCCCGCTCGCCGCCGTGTGCCTGCTGCCCCTCGGTCCGGCGACGGCCGCCGCCCTGTACGCTCTCGACCGCCGCGACCGCGACCTCACCGACCTCCACCCGGCCCGCTCCTACTGGCGCGGCTGGCGGCTCAACGCCGTCCCCGCCCTGAAGCTGTGGACACCCCTGCTGGCCTGGCTCACGGTCATCGCGTTCACGCTCACCCACTTCACCGCCACCGGCCTGCCCGGCTGGTGGGCCGTGCTGCTCGCGGCCGTCGGCGTCGGCTCCCTCCTGTGGGGCGCCCACGCGCTCGTCCTCACCGCCCTGTTCGCCTTCCGGGCCAGGGACACCGCACGCCTCGCCGGCTACTTCCTGTTCCGGCACGGCCGCGCCACCCTCGGCGCCGCCTCGCTGCTCGTCCTGACGGCCGCCGGGACCGCCGTACTGACCGAGGCGCTGCCCGCCCTGCTCGCAGCCCCGCTGCTGCTGTCCCTGCTGCACAGCAGCCGTCCGGTGATCGCCGAGACCCAGGAGGACTTCACCGCATGAGCCCGTCGAGCTCCAAGATCCCCTACGGCGGCGACTACAACCCCGAGCAGTGGCCGACGGAGGTCTGGGACGAGGACCACCGGCTGTTCACCCGGGCCGGCATCGACACCCTCACCGTCGGCGTCTTCTCCTGGTCGCTCACCCAACCCGCCGAGGACACCTACGACTTCACGGTCCTCGACCGCGTCCTGGACCGGGCCGCGGCCGAGGACCGGCAGGTCTGCCTGGCCACCGGTACGGCCGCCCTGCCGCCCTGGCTCGCGAAGAAGTACCCCGAGGTCAACCGGACCGACTTCGAGGGCCGCCGGCACCGCTACGGCCAGCGCCACAACTTCTGCCCCAGCTCACCGGCGTACCGCCGACCGGCCACGGCGATGGCGGCACGCCTCGCCGAACGGTACGCGGACCACCCGGCGCTGCTCGCCTGGCACATCAACAACGAGTACGGCGGCATCTGTTACTGCGACCTGTGCGCCGCCGCGTTCCGGGACTGGCTGCGGGACCGGTACGGCACCCTCGACGCCCTCAACGACGCCTGGTGGACGACGTTCTGGTCGCACCGCTACACCTCCTTCGAGGAGATCGAACCGCCGAGCGCCCTCACCGAGCACTGGCGGGGCCCCGACCACACCGCCTTCCAGGGCATCACGCTCGACTACTTCCGCTTCACCACCGACGCGCTGCTCGGCTGCTTCCTCGCCGAGAAGGAGGTGATCCGCGCCCATGATCCGGTCACTCCCGTCACGACCAACTTCATGGGCATGTTTCGCCCCCTCGACTACCACCGCTGGGCGTCCCACCTCGACTTCGTGTCCTGGGACAGCTACCCGCCCCTGGACGCCCCGCCGACCTGGGCCGCCCTGGCCCACGACCTGATGCGCGGCCTCAAGGACGGCGCCCCCTTCTGGCTGATGGAGCAGACCCCGTCCACGACGGCCTGCCGTGACGTCAACCCCCTGCGCAGGCCAGGGGAGTTGCGGCTTGCCACCTTCCAGGCGATCGCCCACGGCGCCGACGCGGCCCTCTACTTCCAGCTGCGCGCCTCCCGGGGAGCCTGCGAGAAGTACCACGGAGCGGTCATCGGCCACGCGGGCCGCGACGACACCCGGGTGTTCCGGGAAGTGGCCGCGCTGGGCGCGGAGTTGGAGCGGCTCGGCGTCGCCTCCCTCGGCGCCCGCACCCCCGCTCGTACCGCGCTGCTCTTCGACTGGGACAGCTGGTGGGCCCTGGAGATCTCCGACGGCCCGTCCCGGCTGGTCAAGTACCTGGACGTGGTCCACCCCTACTATCGGGCCGCCCGCGAGGCGGGCGCCGACGTGGACGTCGTGCCGCACACCGCCGACCTCGCCCCGTACGACGTCGTCCTCGCCCCCGCCGTGCACATGGTCAAGGGCGACCTCGCCACCCGCCTCGAAGCAGTCGCGGCACGCGGCGGCACGGTCCTCGCCACCTTCCTCTCCGGTCGTGTCGACGAACACGACCGGGCCTTCCTCACGGACGTCCCCGGCCCCCTCGCGCCCCTGATGGGCATCCGGATCGACGAATGGGACTCCCGCCAGGCGCAGTTCGCCCAGCCCGTCCCCGAAATCGAATCATCGGGACGCCTCGTCTTCGAGATCGTGCAGCTGAGAGGCGCCGAGGCCATCGCCACGTACGGCACGGACTTCTACGCGGGCACACCCGCCGTCACCCGCAACCGGTACGGGCAGGGCGAGGGCTGGTACGTCGCCACCGCCCTGGACCAGCCCGGCGTGCACCAGGTGGTCCGCCGCGTTCTGGCCCGCCACCGTGTCATCGGCCCGTACGCCGACCACGAGGGCCTGGAGACCGCGACCCGTGTCGCGCCCGACGGAACCCGCCTGCGCTTCCTCCTCAACCACACGGCTGAGCCGGTCGAGTTGACCGCTCACGACACCGCGACCGACCTGCTCACCGGCAAGCGGACCGAGGCGGGCGACCCGCTCACCCTCGACCCGAGGGGCATCGCCGTCCTCAGGCTTCAGTAGACGGTGCGCCCCCGCGCATCCGGCACCCCGGACTTACGGAAGAAGTAACTGTTGACCTGATCGCGCCACTCGCGGGCACTGCGGAGCTGCTCCTCGAACCGCTCCGTCACCCGCGCGTGGCGCGCCGGGTCCACCAGGTCCACCAGCGAGGCCCACACCCGCTGGGCCGCCTCCACCTCCTCCACGCCCTCGAAGTGCGTGTCGTAGATGTGCTGGATCACCGTCTTCCCACTCTTCAACATGTGCCCGTACGACACGTGGTGGAAGAACAGCAGCAGCTCGTCCGGGCAGGTCTCGGCAGACTCGTACACCTCCGCCCAGGGCTTCCCGTACTGCCCCGCGTACCCGGTCCCGCTCGCCACGCTCCGGTCGACACCGACGCCGTCGCGGTCGGCGAAGTGGTAGGTCCCCCACGGGCTGTACTCGTACCCGTCGACGCTCGGCCCGTAGTGGTGCCCCGGCTGGACCATGAACCCGACCCCGAGGGGAGCGGTGTACTTCTCGTACGTCCGCCACGAACCGTCCAGAACCGAGCGCAGCCCCTTCGCGAGCCCAGGGTCGCTCCCGAAGGTGAGCCCGGTCCATTCGTCGAGGAACCGATGCGGATCGCCGCCCGGCTCCCAGGCCAGCCGCCCGAACGTGTACAGGTTCGCCTGGGCCAGCGGATGCCCGGTCCAGAACGGGTCGTCCCCGACGTTGGACACGGCCACGAGCCCGCCGCGCGCCGACGCACCGACCGTGGACTCCCCGTCGATCCCGAAGCGCAGCACCTCGCTCCACATCGGCCCCAGCCAGCACACATGCCGCTGCTGCCCGGTGTACTCCTGCGTCGCCTGGAGCTCCACCGCCAGCCGCGTGCCCGGCATCGCCCCGATCAGGGGGGAGACCGGCTCCCGCACCTGGAAGTCCACCGGCCCGTGCTTGACCTGGAGGACGGCGTTGTCGGCGAACTCCCCGTCCAGCGGCACGAAATGGTCGTACGCGGCCCGCGCCCGGTCGGTCGAGCGGTCCCGCCAGTCCTGGCGGTGGTCGTAGACGAAGGCCCGCCAGTGGACCGTGCCGCCGTACGGCTCCACGGGGGCGGCCAGCATGTTGGCGCCGTCGGCATGGGTGCGCCCGTACGCGAACGGGCCCGGCTGTCCCTCGGAGTCGGCCTTCACCACGAAACCGCCGAAGTCGGGGATCGCCGCGTACACCCGGGCGGCCGCCCCGGCCCACCACGTCGACACGCCCAGGTCGAGCGGATCGGCCGTCGGCAGACCGCCCAGCACCATCGGCGCGGCGAAGGTCACCGACAGATGGACACGAATGCCGTACGGCCGCAACACGCCCGCGATGTCGGCCACTTCACCGAGCCGCTCGGTCAGCAGCCGTGCCTCGGCCGCGTGCACGTTGACGTTGTTGACGGACAGGGCGTTGATCCCGCAGGCCGCGAGCAGCCTGCCGTACCGCCGCACCCGGTCCAGATCCCCGCGCGCCCGCCCGTCCTCCCAGAACAGCGACCCGCCCGCGTACCCGCGCTCGACCTGGCCCATGACCGGGTGCACGGCCACGTTGTCCCAGTGGTCCAGCATGCGCAGCGGCAACTGCGGTTCATGGATCGCAGGTTGAGCCTCGCCCCGGAACGCCGCCTCCCCGAGCCGTACGACGTGGAAGAACCCGTACAGCAACCCGCGCGCGCCGGACGCCGTGACGGTCGTACGGCCGTCACGGCGTCCGTAGGTGAACGCCTCGCCGGCGTCGTCCCCGGTCAGCTCCAGGACGAGATCGGGGTCTTCGCGCACGACCGCGCCCCCGAACCGCTCGCAGGCCTCCACCACCTCCCCGCGCACCGTGTCCACCAAGGGACCCGAGCCGCGGATCAGGGTCCGCCGGGTGCCGATCGGCCGGAACGCCACGTCCGGCAGCCAGGCCGGATCGACACCCTGCATGAGACCCCCAACACTCCTGCTCAGGCGAGCAGTTCGACTTCCGAGACCACCGCCTCGCCGTCGAGCACGAGACGGTACTTCCCGTACGTACCCGCAGACCTCACCGAGAACGCCCGTGTCTGCCGGTCCCAGGCGAAGAACTCCCCGGACCGCTGGTCGAGGGTCTTCCACTTGGTCCCGTCGTCCGAGCCCTGGAGCGTCCAGCCGGTCGGGGCCTTCGTGCGGTCCGACGACGAGGTCACCGTGTACTGGACCCCCTTGACCTCACCGGAGACCGGAAGGTCCACGGAGGTCACGGTCGCGTCCGTCGCCGACGTGTTGTCGAACAGCGCCCCGTCCCCGGCGAGCACGTCCGCCCGCGGCGTCGGCACCTCGTCGTCCTGGGTGATCGACACCGGGGCGGCGTTCTTCCCGGTGCCCCACTTGGACGGCCGCGGACCCATGTCGAAGTCCAGGACGGCACCCTTCGACAGGTCCGAGTGGGGGAGCGAAGTCGACCTCCAGGGCTTGCCGTTGACCCTCAGGCTCTGCACGTACACGTTCCGCGCGCTGTTCTTCGGCGCCCTGACCACCAGGTCCCGGCCGTTCTCCAGATGGACCGTGGCCTTGGTGAACAGCGGGGAGCCGACGGCGTACTCGCCGCTGCCCATCACCAGCGGGTAGAAGCCCAGCGCCGAGAACAGGAACCAGGCCGACTGCTCGCCGTTGTCCTCGTCCCCGTGGTAGCCCTGCCCGATCTCGCTGCCGACGTACAGCCGCGACAGCACCTCACGTACGTTCTTCTGCGTCTTCCAGGGCTGACCGGCCGCGTCGTACATGTAGGTGACGTGGTGGGCGACCTGGTTGGAGTGCCCGTACATGCCCATCCGGACGTCCCGTGCCTCCGTCATCTCGTGGATGACACCGCCGTAGGAGCCGACGAGGTCCGGCGAGGCCGTCTCCGGTGTCGCGAAGTACTCGTCCAGCTTGTCTGCGAGACCCGAGCGGCCGCCGTACAGGTTGGCGAGGCCCCGGCTGTCCTGCGGGGCGGTGAAGGCGTAGCCCCAGCCGTTGGTCTCGGTGTAGTCGTAGCCCCACACACGCGGGTCGTACTTCGAGGACTCGACGCGCCACTCACCCGTCTCACCGCGTCCCTGGAAGAAACCCGCCTTGGGATCGAAGAGGTTCACGTAGTCCCGGGCCCGGTTGAGGAAGTACGCCGACTCCTCCTGGTAGCGCTTCTCGCCGGTCCTCGCGTACAGCGCCCGGCCCATCCGCGCGATGCCGAAGTCGTTGAGGTAGCCCTCCAGGGCCCAGGACAGGCCCTCGTGGGTGTCGGTGCTGGTGTAGCCGAGGAAGGGCGAGGTCTCCATGCCCTTGCGGCCCACGCCGGAGGACGGGGGCGCGACCGTGGCGTTCTTCAGGGCCGCTTCGTACGCCGACTTCGCGTCGAAGTCGACGCCCTTGACGTACGCGTCCGCGAAGGCGACGTCCGAGGAGGTGCCGGTCATCAGGTCCGCGTAACCGGGGGAGGACCAGCGCGAGGTCCAGCCGCCGTCCTTGTACTGCTGGACGAACCCGTCGACCATCTCGCCCGCCTGAGAGGGCGTCAGCAGCGAGTACGCCGGCCAGGTGGTCCGATAGGTGTCCCAGAAGCCGTTGTTGACGTACACCTTGCCGTCCACGATCTTCGCCCCGGTGTGCGTGGGGGTGTCGGGAGAGGGCATCGGGGAGAACGGGGACGCGTACTGGTATTTCGAACCCACCTTCTCGAAACCGGAGTTGGGGTACAGGTACAGCCGGTACAGGCTGGAGTAGAGCGTGGTCAGCTGGTCCTGCGTGGCGCCCTCGACCTCGACCTTGCCGAGCAGCCGGTCCCACTGTCCCCGGGCCCGGTCGCGGACCTTCTCGAAGGAGGTGCCGTCCGGGATTTCCTGGCGCAGGTTGTCCTTCGCCTGGTCGAGGCTGATCAGCGAGGTGGCGAGCCGCAGCGTGACGGTCCGGTCGGTGCCGGCGTCGAAGCGCAGATAGCCCTTGACCCCGCTCGACGAGCCGTCCGTGACCGGCCGGTCGAAGACGCCGTAGACGAAGAGCCGGGTGGCGCCGGTCGACAGCCCGGACTTCACGTCCGAGTAGCCGGTGATCACGCCCGCGTCCTTGTCGAGCGTCAGGCCCGCCTGGTCCGTCACGTTGTCGAAGAGCACGCTCGCGTCGTCGCCCGGGTAGGTGAAGCGCAGTGCCGCCGCGTGGTCGGTCGGCGCCATCTCCGTCTTCAGCCCGTTCTCGAACCGCACCCCGTAGTAGTACGGCCGCGCGGTCTCGTTCTCGTGCCGGAAGGCCAGCTCCCGCGCCTCGCGGCCGGTGTCCGGGGCGCCGGGGACGGTCGACGGCATCACCTGGAAGGTCTGCCGGTCGCCCATCCACGGGCTCGGCTCGTGGCTCGCGCTGAACGCCTGGATCGTCGGCAGGTTGTCGCCGTTGTTCGCGCGTGCGTAGTCGTACAGCCAGCTCAGCGAGGACGCGTTGGTCACCGGCGTCCAGAAGTTGAAGCCGTGCGGCACGGCCGTCGCCGGGAAGTTGTTGCCGCGCGAGAAGCCGCCGCTGGAGTGGGTGCCCCGGGTGGTGAGCGCGTAGTCGGACAGATGCGCCTTGGGTTCCTCCGGCGCGGCCCGCTCCAGCGTCACGTCGTCCAGCCAGCCCCGGAACTTCGCCGGCCCGCTCGGGGAGTCGTAGGCGACGAGGATCCGGTCGACGGTCCTCCCGGCCGCGACCGACCCGATCCGCGCGACCACGTTGTTCCACTGGTTGACGTAGAGGGCCTTCGAGGCGCCCTGTCCCTGCGGTGAGAGCGGGAATCCGTGCTGGTCGCGTGCTCCGAGGTCGCTGAGGAAGGTGCCGTCGGTGAAGGCCAGGTCCAAGGAGACGTTCGTCGCGTCGTAGTCCCGGTCGCCGTCCGCCATCGACGGGAAGATCCGGTAGGACAGCCGGGTGAGCGCATCGACCCGCACGTCCACGTCGAAGACCTTGTTGTACGAATACGCCCGCCCGTCCGCGATGTGCCGACCGGCGTAACGCAGAGCTCTCTTTCCGGTGAATCCGGCGCTCGCCTTCGCGGTGGGCGATCCGCTCGGACCACGGTCGACCAGCGAGAGCATGTCCGGCGGCACCGGCCCGTCGCCGCCGCCCGTGGAGAACTGCACGTCGGCCAGCTGCAGGATGCCGGAGGCGCCGTTGTTCGCGCTGATGTCGAGCCGGAAGTGCTGGTACTCGGCGACGGCGTCCGCGGGGATGTCGTACGACTTCGTCTGGAAGCGTTCGGCGAAGGTCTCGCCCGCCCGGCTGTCGAGGGTCTTCCAGTCCTTGCCGTCCGTGGAGCCCTTGAGTGTCCAGTCCCTCGGGTCGCGCTCGGCGAAGTCGTTGGCCGAGGTGAGTGCGTAGGTGACCGCCTTCACCGGCTTGTCCAGGTCGAACTCCACCCAGCCGGTGGACGCGAAGGCCAGCCACTTGGTGCCCGGCTCGCTGTCGGCGAGGTTCTCCTTCACCTCGCCGCCGGAGGTGTTCTCGGCACTCGCCCGGACGTCGGTGACCTGGTCGGTGACATTGCCCGGGATGCCGGTGCGGTAGCCGCCGTCGACGCCTGAGGCCCGGCCGTGATCGACGGTGCTGATCCAGTCGGGAGCCGGTTCTCCCGCCTCGAAGGAGGAGGCGAACCCCTGGTCGGCCGGGGTGGGAGCCTCGGGCAGGGCGACCGCGGCGCCCTGGGAGCCCACCGTCATGACAAAGGCGGCCGTGAAGACGACCGCCGTACTCCGTCTGAGCCGAGTTCTGTACCGATCCATCGGCGAGTACCCTCCCTGCACAAGGACGGACAACGTTGTCACACAATCCGTGCAAGGATCAGTAGGGGTCCAAGTGGACGGTGATGTCAAGGGTGTTGGCTGTGGCATTCGAGGCGTATGTCGCGGATTTTTCCGGCAAGCTTCGCACGGGGCGCTCATATTTCCGCGAGGTCTCAACTCGAACACACCCAAGACCAACATTGCATTCGATCTTGCTACGCCGACCGGAAGTGGACTATACCTGTCGGCGATTCACCCCACTTGCACGAACCTCCTGCACGAACCTGCTTGACCTGACCGCGGTGCCGGGGAGGATCCGGTTCACCGCCTGAGTCCTGGAGAAGGCGAGGACTTGAGCATGGGATCCACTTCCGCAGACAGCCACGGTGACGAGGGTGTCGGCCGCCGCGATCTGATCAAGCGTTCGGCCGCGCTCGGACTGGTCGCCGTCCCCGCGACCGGATTTCTGTCCGCCTGCGCCAGCGGCGGCGGCGGCGATTCGAGTGACAAGAGCACCAAGGGCGCCACCTCCAAGGAGAACCCCTTCGGCGCGGCGAAGGGCAGCAAGCTCGACGTCGTGATCTTCAAGGGCGGCTACGGCGACGACTACGCCAAGGCGTGGGAGGCCGACTTCCAGAAGAAGCTCGGGATCACCTCCACCCACACCGGGACCCAGGAGATCACCGGAAAGCTCCAGCCGCGCTTCAACGCGGGCAACCCGCCGGACATCGTCGACGACTCCGGTGCCCAGCAGATCAAGCCCGACGTCCTCTACAAGAACGGGCAGCTGCTCGACCTCGCCGAGGTCCTGGACGCGCCCGCGATCGACGACCCGAGCAAGAAGGTCCGCGACCTCATCATCCCGGGGACCCTCGACGCCGGTCTCCAGGAGGGCAAGATCGTCGCCCTCAACTACATCTACACCGTCTGGGGCCTGTGGTACTCCGGCAAGCTCTTCAAGGAGAAGGGCTGGGAGGAGCCCAAGACCTGGGACGACTTCCTCGCCGTCTGCCAGGACGCCAAGAAGCAGGGCATCGGCGGCCTCGCCCACCAGGGCAAGTACCCGTATTACAT
This sequence comes from Streptomyces sp. SLBN-8D4, assembly GCF_049739545.1. Classification (NCBI taxonomy): domain Bacteria; kingdom Bacillati; phylum Actinomycetota; class Actinomycetes; order Kitasatosporales; family Streptomycetaceae; genus Streptomyces; species Streptomyces sp. SLBN-8D4. The sequence goes on along the minus strand of NZ_JBMGQC010000001.1, from coordinate 2,452,670 downwards.
CAACGTCGCCATCATGGACCTGATCGCCAAGAAGGGCGGTCTGGACGCCATGAAGGCGATCGACAACCTCGACCCGAAGGCCTTCGTCGGCTCGGACGCGGCCCAGGCCGGCGTCGAGGCGATCTACGAGGTGGTGGAGAAGGGCCTGTTGATGCCGGGCACCAACGGACTCACCCACACCGAGTCCCAGACCCGCTGGAACCAGTACAAGGCCGCCTTCATCACCTGCGGTTCCTGGCTGGAGAACGAGCAGCTCAAGCAGACGCCGGCGGACTTCGACATGAAGTTCATGCCGATGCCGCTGCTGCCCGGCAGCGCGCTGCCCTTCGAGGCGATCCGGGCCGGCTCCGGCGAGCCCTTCATCATCCCGGCCAAGGCCAAGAACCTGCCGGGCGCGAAGGAGTTCATGCGGCGCATGCTCTCCAAGGAGTGGTCGACGACCTTCGCCAAGGAGGCCAACTCCCTCACCATCCTCAAGGACGGCGTGGACCCGAGCGTGAAGCTGCGCCCCGGCACCCAGTCCACCGTCGAGGCATCGAAGGCGGCCGGTGGCAACACCTTCCGTTACCTGTACACCGAGTGGTACAGCGAGATGGGAGCGGCGATCGAGGCCGCGTCCAACGAGCTGATGGCCAAGCGCATCCAGCCGAAGGAGTGGCTGAAGCGGGCCCAGGCCGCGGTCGACAAGCAGGCCAAGGACCCGGCCTCCAAGAAGAACCACCGGGACTGACCGCACGCCGTTTCCCGGGCCGGAGCACTCCGGCCCGGGAAAGGAGACCAGGGGCAGGAATCGCCAATGCGCAAAGGGCAGTACAGGTTCGTCGCGGGATTTCTCTTCGCTCCCGTGTCGCTCTATCTGATCTTCGTGATCTGGCCCTACGTCCAGACGTTCGGCTATTCGCTGACCGACTGGAAAGGGCAGTCGCAGACGTTCAAGTTCATCGGCCTGGACAACTACAAGGCGCTGTTCCACGACGACGTCTTCATGCAGGCGATCTGGCACAACATCCTGTTCCTGATCTTCATCCCGGTGATCACCATTCTGCTCGCCCTGTTCTTCGCGTTCATGCTGAACGCGGGCGGGCGCAGCAGGGCCGGCGGAGTACGGGGAGTCGCCGGATCGCACATCTACAAGGTCGTCTACTTCTTTCCCCAGGTGCTGTCCCTTGCGATCGTGGCCGTGCTGTTCAACGCGGTGTACCGCAGTGACGGCGGCGGACTCCTCAACGGAATCCTGATCAAACTCGGCCTGGTCGACTCCGAGAATCCGATGGAATGGCTGAACGAGCCCAACCTGGTGCTGTGGATGCTGGTCATCGCCGTGGTGTGGCACGGAGTCGGCTTCTACCTGGTGCTGTTCTCGGCCGCCATGCAGTCCATTCCGAGGGACATCTACGAGGCCGCGCTCATCGACGGCGCCGGCCGCAACCAGTCCTTCTTCCGCATCACGCTTCCGCTGCTGTGGGACACCGTGCAGACCGCCTGGGTCTATCTGGGCATCGTCGCGATGGACATGTTCGTGCTGGTGTCGTCGATGACCCAGAACATGGGCGCCTACGGAGGCGGCCCCGACCATCACAGCGACGTGATGTCGACGGTGATGATGCGCAACTTCCAGTACTTCGGCAAGAGCGGATACGCCTGCGCGATGGGCGTCGTCATGCTGCTGCTCACCCTGGTCCTGTCCGTGGTCATGCTGCGTGCCACCCGCCGCGACCGCGTCGAGTTCTGAGCGGGAGAGATACGACGATGAGCGCACCCATCAAGGAGACCGCCGCCGTCCCGGCACAGCGGGCCACGGGCACGGCCCCGGCCCGTCCGGGCGGCGAGCGCAGCGAGGGCGTCGTCCTGAACGCCTTCTCGCACGGCTTCCTCGCGCTGTGGGCCCTGCTGATCGTGCTGCCACTGCTGTGGCTGGTGCTCAGCTCCTTCAAGACCGATGCCCAGATCGGCGGTTCGGCCTTCGGCTGGCCGCAGAACTGGTCCCTGGACGTCTTCGGACGGGCCTGGGACAAGGGCATCGGCGACTACTTCCTGAACACCGTCATCGTGCTGGTCTTCTCGGTACCGCTGACGATGCTGCTCGGCTCCATGGCCGCCTACGTCCTGGCCCGCTACCAGTTCTGGGGCAACAGGTTCCTGTACTTCTTCTTCGTCGCGGGCGCGATGTTCCCGGTGTTCCTGGCCCTGGTCCCGCTGTTCTTCATGGTGAAGCGGCTGGACATGCTGAACACCTACCAGGGGCTGATCCTGGTGTACGTCGCCTACTCGATGCCGTTCACGGTGTTCTTCATGCACGCGTTCTTCCGGACGCTGCCCACGGCCGTCTTCGAGGCCGCGGTCCTCGACGGCGCCTCGCACACCAGGACCTTCTTCCAGGTGATGCTGCCGATGGCGAAGCCGGGACTGATCAGCGTCGGCATCTTCAACACCCTCGGCCAGTGGAACCAGTTCATCCTGCCCACGGTGCTGATGCAGCCGCAGAGCGGCGACGATCCGGAGCGCTATGTGCTCACCCAGGGCCTGATCCAGCTCCAGCAGCAGATGGGATACGCCTCGGACCTGCCCGTGCTCTTCGCCGGGGTGACCATCGCGATGATCCCGATGCTGGTGGTGTACCTGTCCTTCCAGCGCCAGGTGCAGGCGGGGCTGACTTCGGCCACCTTGAAGTAGCGCTGCGCGAGCGCACACACGCGCACCGTCCCCGGTTCCGGTGACGGTGTGCTCACGTGTGCCCTACACCCCGGATACCGTTCAACCTCTTGACGGGAGGCGACCCGAACGGCTCAGCTTAGAGTTCACTAGTTGGACATAGACGGGGCCTCATCGCTGCGGTCCCGTGCGCAGGAGGTCGTCGTGGAGACTCCGGGGTCGCAGTCGTCGCTGCACCGAGCCAACCTCGAGCGGGTCGTACGTGCCGTCCGGCTGGCCGGGTCGCTCACGCAGGCGGAGATCGCACGGACCACGGGACTGTCCGCCGCGACCGTCTCCAACATCGTGCGCGAGCTCAAGGACGGCGGAACCGTCGAGGTCACGCCCACGTCGGCGGGTGGCCGACGGGCCCGCGCGGTCTCCCTGAGCGGAGACGCCGGCATCGTCATAGGGGTGGACTTCGGACACACCCATTTGCGCGTCGCGATCGGGAACCTCGCGCACCAGGTGCTCGCCGAGGAGTCCGAGCCGCTGGATGTGGACGCCTCCTCCACGCAGGGCTTCGACCGGGCGGAACAGCTGGTCAACCGGCTGATCGAGGCTACCGGTGTGGACCGTACGAAGATCGCCGGGGTGGGCCTCGGCGTGCCCGGCCCGATCGACCTGGAATCCGGCTCGCTGGGCTCCTCCGCCATCCTCCCGGGCTGGATCGGCACCAAGCCCGCCGAGGAGCTCGGGGGGCGCCTCGGAGTGCCTGTCCACGTGGACAACGACGCGAATCTGGGCGCCCTCGGTGAACTCGTCTGGGGGAGCGGCCGGGGGGTGCGCGATCTGGCGTACATCAAGGTCGCGAGCGGTGTGGGCGCCGGTCTGGTGATCAGCGGCAAGATCTACCGGGGCCCAGGTGGCACAGCGGGAGAAATCGGGCATATTACTCTTGATGAGTCCGGCCCCGTCTGCCGTTGCGGCAACCGTGGCTGCCTGGAGACGTTTGCGGCCGCGCGCTATGTGCTTCCGCTGCTCCAGTCCAGTCACGGCACCGATCTCACCATGGAAGGCGTAGTTCGACTCGCGCGGGACGGAGACCCGGGTTGCCGTCGGGTGATCGCCGACGTCGGCCGACACATCGGCAGTGGAGTCGCCAATCTCTGCAACTTGCTGAACCCGAGCCGAGTCGTCCTGGGCGGTGATCTCGCCGAGGCCGGTGAGCTGGTGCTCGGTCCGATCCGGGAGTCGGTCGGTCGCTATGCGATCCCCAGTGCGGCACGTCAACTGTCCGTGCTTCCAGGGGCACTTGGAGGTCGTGCGGAGGTGCTCGGAGCACTCGCCCTCGCCCTCAGCGAGATGGGTGATTCGACCCTTTTGGACAGCACGCTGCATGCATCGGCACCTGCCTTCACTTAGAGAACGCAGGACGCCGTTGCCATCTCGTTAAGTATTTACTTCTTGACGTCGCACGTGTGGCCGAGTTGACTTCCAGCCACCTCGGCCGCAACGACGCGGCCTCGTCAGGGAGGTTTCTCAAGTGAACACGCTCATGCGTCGTGTGGCCGTATCCGTCGCCGTTTCGGCGCTCGCCGTCTCGGCCGCGGCCTGTGGCAAGGCCGGCGACGACAAGACCAGCGACAGCAGCAGCTCGGGCTCCGGCGGCAAGTCGATCGGTCTGCTCCTGCCCGACAACGTCACCGCGCGGTACGAGAAGTTCGACAAGCCGTACTTCGTCGCCAAGGTCAAGGAGCTGTGCAGCGACTGCACCGTCTCCTACGCCAACGCCGCGGCCGACCCGGCCAAGCAGGCCCAGCAGATGAGCAGCATGGTCACCAAGGGCGTCAAGGTGATCGTGGTCTCGGCGCAGGACTCCGCCGCCATCAAGTCCTCCATCGCCTCCGCGGTGAGCAAGGGCGTCAAGGTCGTCGCGTACGACCGTCTGGCCCAGGGCCCGGTCTCCGCGTACGTCTCCTTCGACAACGTCAAGGTCGGTGAGCTGCAGGGTCAGGCCCTGCTGGACGCCCTCGGCTCCAAGGCGACCCCCAAGGCGAACGTCGTCATGATCAACGGTGACGACGCCGACCCGAACGCCGCGCAGTTCAAGGAAGGCGCGCACAAGATCCTCGACGGCAAGGTCAAGATCGCTTACGAGCAGTCCGGCCTGTGGAAGGACACCGTCGCCGCGCAGAAGATGTCCGCCGCCATCACCCAGCTGGGTGCCAAGAACATCGCGGGCGTCTACGCCGCCAACGACGGCATGGCCGGTGGTATCGCCAACACCCTCAAGGGCGCGGGCATCAGCACCATCCCGCTGACCGGTCAGGACGCCGAGCTCGCCGCCATCCAGCGGATCGTCGCCGGCACCCAGTCCGCCACGGTCTACAAGGCCTACAAGCCCGAGGCCGACAACGCCGCCGAGCTCGCGGTCAACCTCCTGCAGGGCAAGGACATCAAGTCCCTGGCCGACACCCAGGTCACCAGCGGCTCCGGCGACAAGGTCCAGGCGAAGCTGCTGACCCCCGTCTCCGTGACCGTCAAGAACATCAAGGACACGGTCGTCAAGGACGGTCTCTACACCGTCGCCCAGATCTGCACCGCGGACTACGCCGCCGCGTGCAAGAAGGCCGGCCTTCAGTAAGAGCCGCTGAGCCCCGGGGCGCGTCCTTCGACGGACCCGCCCCGAGGCAGGCACCAAGCCTGTCCGGCGCCCGCACCGCCTTCATACCCCGCTGCGGGGCGGGCGCCGGACGGAAGCATGACGGACGCAGCCGTTGCCAAGAGGCACCGGTCGCGCGCATGTTCGACAGTAAATCCGTGCTTACGGCACAACTCGTCAGTCGAGTGCTACGAGCCTGAGTGCCACGAGCGCAACCCCTCCGCGCCTTACCCCAAGCGCGGCATCCCCGCCGGTCAGGCGGCGAAGGAGATGGTTCACGTGTCCGCTACGCCCGTGCTGGCGTTGCGCGGAGTCTCCAAGCGATTCGGTGCGGTGCAGGCCCTCACCGATGTCGAACTGGAGGTCCACGCCGGAGAAGTGGTCGCCCTGGTCGGCGACAACGGCGCCGGAAAGTCCACGCTGGTCAAGACGATCGCCGGTGTCCACCCCATCGATGAGGGCGTCATCGAGTGGGACGGCTCCCCAGTCAGCATCAACAGGCCGCACGACGCCCAGGGACTCGGCGTCGCGACGGTCTACCAGGACCTCGCCCTGTGCGACAACCTCGACGTGGTCGGCAACCTCTACCTCGGACGCGAGCTGCTGCGCCGTGGTGTGATCGACGAGGTCACGATGGAGAAGAACTCGCGCGAGCTGCTGAACACGCTCTCCATCCGCATCCCGAGTGTGCGCATCCCGATCGCGAGCCTCTCCGGCGGTCAGCGTCAGGTCGTCGCCATCGCGCGCGCCCTGATCGGTGACCCCAAGGTCGTGATCCTCGACGAGCCCACCGCCGCCCTCGGTGTCGAGCAGACCGCACAGGTCCTCGACCTGGTCGAGCGGCTGCGGGAGCGCAACCTCGGCGTCATCCTCATCAGCCACAACATGGCCGACGTGAAGGCAGTCGCCGACACCGTCGCCGTGCTGCGGCTGGGCAGGAACAACGGTTCCTTCTCGGTGAAGGACACCAGTCAGGAAGAAATCATCTCCGCGATCACGGGTGCCACGGACAACGCCGTGACCCGTCGTGCGGGACGTCGCAGCGCGGAGGCGGCAAAGTGAGCGACACGTCGAAGGTTTCCAAGGCGGACGCGGAGGCGCAGGACACTGTCGCTCCCGCCGACGACCCCACCGCGGCACCGGTGTCGGTGGTCGACCCCCGGCTGCTGGTCCGCGAAGAGGGCTTCAAGGGCTACTGGACCGAGTTCACGCGCAAGGTCAAGGGCGGTGAGCTCGGCTCGCTGCCGGTGGTGGTCGGTCTGATCGTCATCTGGGCGATCTTCCAGTCCCAGAACTCCCGCTTCCTGAGCGCCGACAACGTCTCCAACATCAGCTACTACATGTCGGCCACCGGCATGATCGCCATCGGCCTGGTGTTCGTGCTGCTGCTCGGTGAGATCGACCTCTCGGTCGGTTCCGTCAGCGGTCTGGCCTCCACCCTGTTCGCGGTGTGGGTGGTCAACCACGGCATGAACGTCTGGCTGGCGCTGGTCCTCGCGATCCTCGTCGGTATCGCCGTCGGCTCGCTCCAGGGCTGGTTCTTCGCCAAGGTCGGCGTACCGGCGTTCGTCGTCACGCTGGCAGGTCTGCTCGGCTGGAACGGCCTGATGCTGTGGCTGCTGGGCTCCAGCGGCACCATCAACATCCCGTCCGACTCGGGTCCGATCCACCTGTTCGGCCAGAGCTCGTTCTTCATGGACCAGGCCATCGTCGGCGCGTACCTGCTGGCCGGCCTCGCCGTCGTGCTGACCCTGGTCGGCAACCTCAACGAGCAGCGGCGCCGCAAGGCCGCCGGCGTGCCCTTCCGGCCGACCGGCGAGATCCTGGTCCGCGTCGGCGCGCTCGCCGTCGCCTCCTTCCTGGCCGCCGCCGTCCTCAACAACGCGGCCGGTGTCTCCAACTCGTTGGTGATCTTCCTGGCGGCGCTGGTGATCGTCGACTTCGTGCTCCGCCGCACCACGTACGGCCGTCAGGTCTTCGCGGTGGGCGGCGGCATCGAGGCCGCGCGCCGTGCCGGTATCAACGTGCCGATGGTCCGGATCACCGTGTTCGCCATCTCCGGCGGTTTCGCCGCGATCGGCGGTATGTTCTTCGCCGGTCAGACCGCGAGCGCGACGCTCAGCGCCGGTGGCGGCAACACCCTGATGCTCGCCATCGCGGCGGCCGTCATCGGCGGTACGAGCCTGTTCGGCGGCCGCGGTTCGGTGTGGTCGGCCCTCCTGGGCATGCTGGTCATCCAGTCCATCACGACCGGTCTGGACCTGCTGAACATGAACGCCTCGATCCAGTACATGATCACCGGTGGTGTTCTGCTGGGCGCGGTCGTCATCGACTCGGTGTCGCGAAGGTCTCAGAAGGCCTCCGGCCGCGGATAACACCGCAGGGGAGCGCCCCTCCGGATCGATGGTCCTGCCCGGCACCCACGAGGTGCCGGGCAGGACTGTTCTCGTAGAACATTAGACTCGACCCCGCCCGGCAAAGCTCGATCAGCTCTAACGCAAGGAGGCACGGGTGCCGCTGCTGACCCGTATCAGGGGACCGCGCGATCTGGACCGGCTCAGCCTCGAGGAGCTGGACCAGCTGGCGGAGGAGATCAGGAGCTTCCTCGTCGGCGCGGTCTCCAAGACCGGCGGCCACCTCGGCCCCAACCTCGGTGTGGTCGAGCTGACCATCGCGCTGCACCGGGTCTTCGACTCGCCCAAGGACCGGGTGCTCTTCGACACCGGCCACCAGGCGTACGTGCACAAGCTGCTCACCGGCCGGCAGGACTTCTCGAAGCTGCGCTCCAAGGGCGGGCTGTCCGGCTACCCCTCGCGCGCCGAGTCCGAGCACGACGTCATCGAGAACAGCCACGCCTCGACCGTCCTCGGCTGGGCCGACGGGCTCGCCAAGGCCAACCAGGTGCTCGAACGCGACGACCACGTCGTCGCCGTCATCGGTGACGGCGCACTGACCGGCGGTATGGCATGGGAGGCGCTGAACAACATCGCCGACGCCAAGGACCGCCCGCTGGTCATCGTCGTCAACGACAACGAGCGCTCCTACGCGCCGACCATCGGCGGCCTCGCGAACCACCTGGCGACCCTGCGGACCACCGACGGCTACGAGCGCTTCCTGGCCCGCGGCAAGGACCTCCTGGAGCGCACTCCGGTCGTCGGCCGCCCGCTCTACGAGACCCTGCACGGCGCCAAGAAGGGCCTCAAGGACTTCATCGCGCCCCAGGGCATGTTCGAGGACCTCGGCCTGAAGTACGTCGGCCCCATCGACGGCCATGACATCGAGGCGCTGGAGTCGGCGCTGGCCCGCGCCAAGCGCTTCGGCGGCCCGGTCATCGTGCACTGCCTCACCGAGAAGGGCCGCGGCTACGAGCCCGCCGAGCAGGACGAGGCCGACCGCTTCCACGGCATCGGCCCCATCCACCCGGACACCGGCCTGCCCATCAAGGCCTCCGCCGCCAGCTGGACCTCCGTCTTCGGCGACGAGATGGTCAAGCTGGGCCGCGAGCGGAAGGACATCGTCGCCATCACGGCGGCCATGCTCCAGCCGGTCGGCCTGAAGAAGTTCGCGGACACCTTCCCGGACCGGATCTACGACGTCGGCATCGCCGAACAGCACGCGGCCGTGTCGGCGGCGGGCCTCGCGACCGGCGGCCTGCACCCCGTCTTCGCCGTCTACGCCACCTTCCTCAACCGCGCCTTCGACCAGGTCCTCATGGACGTCGCCCTGCACAAGTGCGGGGTGACCTTCGTGCTCGACCGGGCCGGCGTCACCGGCGACGACGGCGCCTCGCACAACGGCATGTGGGACATGTCGATGCTCCAGGTCGTACCGACGCTGCGGCTGGCCGCCCCGCGCGACGCCGAGCAGTTGCGCGCCCAGCTGCGCGAGGCCGTCCAGGTCGACGACGCGCCGACCGTGCTGCGCTACTCCAAGGGCGTCGTCGGCCCCGCCGTACCCGCCGTGGGCACCGTCGGCGGCATGGACGTCCTGCGTGAGCCGGGCACGGACACGCCCGACGTGCTCCTCGTCTCCGTCGGCGCACTCGCCCCCATGTGCCTGGAGATCGCCGGTCTGCTGAACAAGCAGGGCATCTCCACCACCGTCGTCGACCCGCGCTGGGTCAAGCCCGTCGACGAGGCCATGGCCCCGCTCGCGGAGCGGCACCGCGTGGTCGTCACCGTCGAGGACAACAGCCGCGTCGGCGGTGTCGGCGCGGCGATCGCCCAGGCCCTGCGCGACGCGGGCGTCGACGTCCCGCTGCGCGACTTCGGCATCCCGCCGCGCTTCCTCGACCACGCCTCCCGCGCCGAGATCATGGCGGAGATCGGGCTGACCGCGCCCGACATCGCCCGCCAGGTCACGGGCCTCGTCTCGAAGCTGGACGGCCGCTACGACAGCGCCCCGGCCGAGGCGGAGGCCGCCCGCGACTGACGGCGACTCGCCCGAACGGGCCGGTCACACCACTCTTGACAGTGGTGTGACCGGCCCGTTCGCGTGAATCCGGCCGCGCCGGGGCATACGACCTACGCCCCCTCTCGATCATGTCGAGGACGACACAGCGTGGGAGGTCCCCGTGAGCAGCACCCTCTTCCGGACGAAGAAGGTCGAGCAGTCCATCCTCGATACCGAGGAGCCAGAGCACGCGCTCAAGAAGTCCTTGTCCGCGCTGGATCTGACCGTCTTCGGCGTCGGCGTCATCATCGGCACCGGCATCTTCGTCCTGACCGGCACCGTCGCCAAGAACAACGCCGGCCCTGCGGTCGCCCTGGCCTTCGTCGTGGCCGGCGTCGTCTGCGCGCTCGCCGCGCTCTGCTACGCCGAGTTCGCCTCCACCGTCCCGGTGGCCGGATCGGCGTACACCTTCAGTTACGCCTCCCTCGGTGAACTGCCCGCCTGGATCATCGGCTGGGACCTGGTCCTGGAGTTCGCGCTGGGCACGGCGGTGGTGTCCGTCGGCTGGTCCGGTTACATCGCCTCGCTGCTGGACAACGCGGGCTGGCATCTGCCGGCCGCGCTCGGCAGCCGCGACGGGGCCCACGGCTTCGGCTTCGACATCCTCGCCGCCGCGCTCGTCCTGGTGCTCACCGGCATCCTCGTGCTCGGCACCAAGCTCTCCGCGCGCGTGACCTCGGTCGTCGTCGCCATCAAGGTGACGGTCGTACTGACCGTGATCATCGCGGGCGCCTTCTTCATCAACGGCGACCACTACGACCCGTTCATCCCGAAGGCCCAGAAGGTGCCGGCCGGTGACAGTCTCCAGTCGCCGCTGATCCAGCTGATGTTCGGCTGGGCGCCCTCCAACTTCGGTGTGATGGGCATCTTCACCGCCGCCTCCGTCGTCTTCTTCGCCTTCATCGGCTTCGACGTCGTCGCCACCGCCGCCGAGGAGACCAGGAACCCGCAGCGCGACATGCCCCGCGGCATCCTCGGCTCCCTCCTCATCTGCACGACCCTCTACGTGGCCGTGTCGATCGTCGTGACGGGCATGCAGAAGTACACGGACCTGTCCATCACGGCCCCGCTCGCGGACGCCTTCAAGGCCACCGGGCACCCCTGGTTCGCGGGCTTCATCAGCTTCGGCGCCGCGGTCGGCCTCACGACGGTGTGCATGATCCTGCTGCTGGGCCAGACCCGGGTCTTCTTCGCGATGAGCCGCGACGGACTGCTGCCCACGTTCTTCTCCCACGTCCACCCGAAGTACCGGACCCCGCACCGGCCGACCATCCTGCTCGGCGTGATCATCGCGATCGTCGCCGGCTTCACGCCCCTGAGCGAACTCGCCGAACTGGTCAACATCGGCACCCTGTTCGCCTTCGTGGTCGTCGCCATCGGCGTGATCATCCTCCGCAAGTCCCGCCCCGACCTGCCCCGCGCCTTCCGCACCCCGTGGGTGCCGGTCGTCCCGATCCTGTCGGTGGCGGCCTCCCTCTGGCTGATGCTCAACCTGCCGGCCGAGACCTGGCTGCGGTTCGCGATCTGGATGGTCATCGGCTTCGCCGTGTACTTCCTCTACGGCCGGAGCCACAGCCGTCTCGGACAGCGCATGGCGGCGGCGGCCGACAACAGGGAGTAACACATACGTTCCCTCTCTCCGGCCCCGTATGTCCTGCTCACCCAGGAGATACGGGGCCGGATAGCGTGCGGCGCATGCCCGCAGAGCTCCTGCTCCCGTCACCCTCCGTACCCGGTTCCCGTACGGCGTACTGGAGCCGGCTGCTGCCCCCGCTCGCGGCCCTGGCCTGCGCGACGAGGATCCCGTCCTTCACGCGCCCCCTCTGGAACCCGGACGAGGGCTATCTCGCCGTCCAGGCACGGCTGCTGGCGCACGGCGGGCAGCTCTACGAGACGGTCGTCGACCGCAAGCCGCCGTTCGTGCCGTGGCTGTACGAGGCCACGTTCGCGGTGACCGGCTCCGGCACGCTGGCCGGGGTGCGGGTCCTGGCGGTCCTGGCCCACCTCCTCACCGCCGCCCTGCTGGCCTCCCTCGCCCGCCGCCGCTGGGGCGACGCGTCCGGCCGTACCGCGGGTGTGCTGTACCTGCTGATCTCCGTCGGACTGAACCCCGAGGACGCGCAGGCCGCGACCTTCGAGGTGTTCCTGCTGCCCTGCACGGCCGCGGCCATGTGGTGCGCGGACCGGCGGCGCTGGGGCGCGGCGGGAACGGCGGTCGCGTGCGCCTTCCTCACCAAGCAGACGGGCGGGGCGGTGCTGCTGCCCGTGCTGTGGCTGTACGCCACCTCGGGCGCTAGGCGTGGTGGCCTGGGGCGGCTGGCCGCGGGGGCGGTGCTGCCGGTGCTGGGCGCGGCGCTGGCCACGAACCCGGTCGGCTTCCTGTTCTGGACGGTGACGGGCTCGGGCGCGTACGCGACCCTGACCGGCTCCGAACTCCACGTGCTGGCAAGAGGGTCGGTCAACACCGCGATCGTGTCGGTGGCCTGCGCGGGCCTCGTCGCGCCGGTCGTGCGGGCCCGGCGCGCGCCGACGGCCGATCTGTGGCTGTGGCTGCTCGCCTCGGCGGGAGCGGTGCTGCTCGGCCTGCACTTCTTCGGCCACTACTACCTCCAACTCCTCCCGGCGGTCGCGCTCCTGGCCACGGCGGCGCTCCGGGCGCTGCCGTCCGACCGCACGGTCACGGCGGTGCTCACGTCGGCCTGTGCGTGCGTGCTGTTCCTGACATGGGGTGCGCTGGCCCCTCGCCCCGACCTCGACCACGCCCGCCGGGTCGCGCAGGCGGTGTCGTCCCGCACGGCGCCGGGCGAGCCGGTCCTGATCTGGGGGATGCACCCGGAGACGTACTGGCTGGCCGACCGCGCCCCGGCCACCCGCTATCTGACGGCGGGTCTGCTGACGAACTACAGCGGGGGCCGGGACGGCGGGCGAGTGGGGGAGAGGTACGCGGTGCGGGGCGCGTGGACGGTGTTCCGGCGGGAGACGGAATCGGCGGTCCTGGTGGTGGACGACTCCAGCGGCAAGCCGTACGCACCGGAACGAGTGCGGGGCCTACGGCGGTTGTTGGCGGCGCGGTACGAGGAGGCGGGGACGGTGGACGGGGCGGTGCTGTATGTGAGACGGCGGTAGCGGGTGCGTTGCCGGGTGCGGGCCGGTGGGGGCTGGTCGCGCAGTTCCCCGTGCCCCTGAGGTACGTGCACCGGACCCGCCTTCAGGGGCGCACCGCGCGTCATGGTCGAACCGTGCGCGGTCCCGCCACCTCCGCCCCCAACTCCTCGACCCTCCGCCGAAGTTCACGATCCGCCGTCACCACGAGCACCGGCCGCTCGCCCGCCTCCGCCACCAACTCCACGATCCGGTCGTCCCCGCTCCCCGGCGCGGACTCCACCCGGACCCCCGGCACGGACTCCACGCCCCGCGCCGCTCCCTCCACCACCAGCACGATCTCCGCCGGCCCGGCCCGCCCCGGCACGCCGTCCGCCGCCAGCCGGTCCCGCAACCGCTCCGCCGCCCCCCGACGGTCCCGCCACCACCCGTCCGGCACCGAGCCGACGACGTTCGCGGCATCCACGACGACCAACAGCACGTCACTCATGCCCCCAGCGTCCCACGACCGGCCCACCCGAGGACGGCACCGACCGCCCGATTAGAGTGGAGCCGTGTCAATGGTCCGTACAGTGAACGGCGACTGGCTCATCCGCGCCCGCGACGGCCGGCTCGGCGTCTACGCCCTCCGCGACGAAGCGGTGTGGTGCAGGGCGGAGCGCCGACCGGGCGGCGACACCTGGCTGCCCTGGCGCAAGGTCGGCGGCGACCAGCGCCTGCACCCCGGGCTCGCTGTGGGACACGGCGCCGACGGCTACGCACACCTCGTCTCCTGGCGGCCCACCAAGGCCCAGGAGTCCGGCCTGGTGCACTCCACGCACTTCCGTGTCCACCTCGCCGCCCTCGACTGGAGCCCGCTCGGCCACCCCGACAAGGCCGGTGCCCGTACCGGCACACCCGCCGTGGCCGTCGACGCGGAGGGCCGGGCCCATGTCTTCGTCCGCAACCGCGGGGGCAGTGTGCGCGCCCTCATCCAGAAGGAGCGCGGCGGCTGGAACGCCTGGGCCGACCTCGGTGGGACCGGCGTGCACGAGCAACTGACCGCCGTGACAGGGGAGTCGGGCCGCGTCGAGCTGTTCGGCACCGACCCTGACGGCATCCTGCGCTGGCTCCAGACGGAGGCGGGCGCCCCTCCGGTGCCGGCCGACCCGCTTCCGGTGCGCGTCGAGCCGGGCACGCTCAGCGCCCTGCCCACCTCCAAGGAACACACCACCCTGTTCTTCGCGGACCCCGAGGGCATGCTCTACGCCTGGCGTCCGGACACCGAGCCCGCCCCTCTGCTTGCGGCGGCCGGGCCCGGCCCGGCCGCCCTGCTGCGCTGCACCCTGGAGGGCCACGACTGCACGGTGCTCGCCCAGCGTTCGGCCTCCGGCCGGGTCGCCTTCGCCGCCTGTCCGGCGGAGCAGGAGTCGGCGGGCCTGTGGTGGACGGAGTCGGGACCGCAGTTGCCGGCGGACACGGCGGTCGCCCTCGCCGAGGACGCCTCCGGCCGGGTCGTCGCGGCGACGGTGACCCCGGACGGGGAGCTCAGGATCGCCCGGCAGAAGGACGAGCCGGGACTGGCCCTGGCCGCCTGGCAGGAGGTCTGAGCGCCCGCCCGCCCCCGTCAGGTCCACCGTGAACGACAGAGGGCCCCCGCCGAGGCGGAGGCCCTCTCAACCTGCTGGGGAGTTACGCCGGAACCGACGCCACACCCGGAGCCAGGAACTTCTTGCCGTTCACGCGCTCGGAGACACCCTCGCGGTCCAGGTACGGCGTGATGCCGCCCAGGTGGAAGGGCCAGCCGGCGCCCGTGATCAGGCAGAGGTCGATGTCCTGCGCCTCGGCGACGACACCCTCGTCGAGCATGAGCCCGATCTCCTGGGCGACGGCGTCGAGGACGCGCTCGCGGACCTGCTCCTCGGACAGGACGACATCGCCCTGCTTGAGGAGCGCGGCGACCTCCGGGTCGAGCTCCGGCTTGCCGGAGTCGTAGACGTAGAAGCCGCGCTTGCCCGCCTTGACGACGGCCGCGAGGTTCGGGGAGACCGTGAAGCGGTCCGGGAAGGCCCGGTTGAGGGTCTCCGAGACGTGCAGACCGATCGCGGGACCGACCAGCTCCAGGAGAACGAGCGGGGACATCGGCAGGCCGAGCGGCTCCACCGCCTTCTCCGCCACGGCCACCGGGGTGCCCTCGTCGATGACGTTCTGGATCTCGCCCATGAAGCGGGTGAGGATGCGGTTGACGACGAACGCCGGGGCGTCCTTGACCAGTACCGCGGTCTTCTTCAGCTTCTTGGCGACGGCGAACGCCGTGGCCAGCGAGGCGTCGTCGGTCTGCTCACCGCGGACGATCTCCAGGAGCGGGAGGATCGCGACCGGGTTGAAGAAGTGGAAGCCCACGACCCGCTCGGGGTTCTTCAGCTTCGACGCCATCTCCGAGACGGAGAGCGAGGAGGTGTTGGTGGCGAGGATCGCGTGCGCCGGGGCGACCGCCTCGACCTCCGCGAACACCTGCTGCTTGACGCCGATCTCCTCGAAGACGGCCTCGATGATGAAGTCCGCGTCGGCGAAGCCCTCGGCCTTGTCCAGCACGCCGGTGACCAGGGCCTTGAGGCGGTTGGCCTTGTCCTGGTTGATACGGCCCTTGCCGAGCAGCTTCTCGATCTCGGCGTGGACGTAGCCCACACCCTTGTCGACGCGCTCCTGGTCGATGTCGGTCAGCACGACCGGCACCTCAAGGCGGCGCAGGAAGAGCAGCGCGAGCTGGGAGGCCATGAGGCCGGCGCCCACGACGCCCACCTTGGTGACCGGGCGGGCCAGGTTCTTGTCCGGGGCACCGGCGGGGCGCTTGCCGCGCTTCTGTACCAGGTTGAACGCGTAGATGCCGGAGCGCAGTTCGCCACCCATGATCAGGTCGGCGAGGGCCTGGTCCTCGGCGTCGTAGCCCTGCTGGAGGTCGCCGTTCTTCGCGGCCTCGATGATGTCCAGGGCGCGGTAGGCGGCCGGAGCGGCCCCGTGCACCTTGGAGTCCGCGACGAAACGGCCCTTGGCGACGGCCTGGTCCCAGGCCTCACCGCGGTCGATCGCCGGACGCTCGACGACGATCTCGCCCTTGAGGACGGACGCCGTCCACAGCAGGGACTGCTCCAGGAAGTCCGCGCCCTCGAACAGCGCGTCGGCGATGCCCAGTTCGTAGACCTGGGCGCCCCCCAGCTGCTTGTTCTGGTTGAGGGAGTTCTCGATGATCACCGAGACGGCCTTCTCGGCGCCGATCAGGTTCGGCAGCAGGGTGCAGCCGCCCCAGCCGGGCACCAGGCCGAGGAAGACCTCGGGCAGCGAGAAGGCGGGCAGGGCCGCGGACACCGTGCGGTACTGGCAGTGCAGACCGACCTCGACGCCACCGCCCATCGCGGCACCGTTGTAGTACGCGAAGGTCGGCACCGCGATGCCCGCGAGGCGCTTGAAGACCTCGTGGCCGCCCTTGCCGATGGCCAGCGCGTCCTTGTGCTCCTTGAGGAGCTCGACGCCCTTGAGGTCGGCGCCGACGGCGAAGATGAACGGCTTGCCGGTGATGCCGACACCGACGATCTCGCCGGCCGACGCCTCCTTCTCCACCTGGTCGATGGCGGTGTTCAGGTTCGCCAGCGAGGCCGGGCCGAAGGTGGTCGGCTTGGTGTGGTCGAAGCCGTTGTCCAGCGTGATCAGGGCGAAGCGGCCCGCGTTGAACGGCAGATCCAGGTGACGTACGTGCGCCTGGGTGACGACCTCGTCCGGGAACAGCTCGGCCGCACCCTTCAAAAGCTCCGTGGTGCTCACTTGCTGCCTCCGGCGTCCTTGTGGTTCGGGTTCTCCCAGATGACCGTCGCGCCCATGCCGAAGCCGACGCACATGGTGGTCAGGCCGTAGCGGACCTCGGGCTGCTCCTCGAACTGGCGGGCCAGCTGCGTCATCAGCCGGACGCCGGAGGAGGCCAGCGGGTGGCCGTACGCGATGGCGCCGCCGTACTGGTTGACGCGGGCGTCGTCGTCCGCGATGCCGTAGTGCTCCAGGAAGGCGAGGACCTGGACCGCGAAGGCCTCGTTGATCTCGAACAGGCCGATGTCGGAGATGGAAAGGCCCGCCTGCGCGAGGGCCTTCTCCGTGGCCGGGATCGGGCCGTAGCCCATGACCTCGGGCTCGACACCCGCGAAGGAGTACGAGACCAGGCGCATCTTGACCGGCAGGTCGTTCTCGCGGGCGAAGTCCTCGGAGGCGATGAGGGAGGCGGTGGCGCCGTCGTTCAGACCGGCCGCGTTGCCGGCGGTGACCCGCCCGTGCACACGGAACGGCGTCTTCAGCCCGGACAGGTTCTCCAG
Organism: Streptomyces sp. SLBN-8D4; assembly: GCF_049739545.1. NCBI lineage: Bacteria > Bacillati > Actinomycetota > Actinomycetes > Kitasatosporales > Streptomycetaceae > Streptomyces > Streptomyces sp. SLBN-8D4. Next base: position 2,435,483 of record NZ_JBMGQC010000001.1, on the reverse strand, counting down.
GGTGGTGCCCGGACGCATCGGCTCGTCGGCGGTCACGAGGCCCCAGCCGGTCTCACCGGCCTCCGGGTTGGTGCGGCGTACCGAGATCGGCACCAGGTCGGCCTGGATCTTGCCGTTGGCGTAGGCCTTGGCGGCCTTCTCCTGGGAGCGCACGGCGTACTCGTCGGCGCGCTGCTTGGTGATCGTCGGGTACCGGTCGTGCAGGTTCTCGGCGGTCATGCCCATGAACAGGGCGGACTCGTCGACCAGCTTCTCGCTCACGAACCGCGGGTTCGGGTCCACGCCCTCGCCCATGGGGTGGCGGCCCATGTGCTCGACACCACCGGCGATGGCGATGTCGTACGCCCCGAAGGCCACGGAACCGGCCACCGTGGTGACGGCGGTCAGCGCGCCGGCGCACATGCGGTCGATGGAGTAACCGGGCACGGACTGCGGCAGACCGGCGAGGATCCCCGCCGTACGGCCGATGGTGAGGCCCTGGTCACCGATCTGCGTGGTCGCGGCGATGGCGACCTCGTCGATCTTCTTCGGGTCGAGACCCGGGTTGCGGCGCAGCAGCTCCCGGATCGCCTTCACGACGAGGTCGTCGGCGCGGGTCTCGTGGTAGATGCCCTTCGGGCCCGCCTTGCCGAACGGGGTGCGGACGCCGTCGACGAAGACGACGTCCCTGACGGTACGAGGCACGATGGCTCTCCTCCAGATGCGGGATCTGCACTGCTGCGATGCGCTGAGCGCGCGCTCAGGACCCATGCTACTTATGAGTAACGTGACTGCCCACCCCTGGAGGCGGGAGCGGCGAAGGTCACACCGCGGGAGGCGCCGTGGAGCCCCTCGGTGTCAGCACCGGAGTGGGCACGGGATGCGATCCCGGTCCCTCCCCGGTGATCACCCCGAACAGCGTACGAGCCGCCTCCGCGCCGAACCCGTGCACGTCGTGGCTCATCGCGGAGAGCGTGGGGTGGGTGAGCCGGCACAGCTGCGAGTCGTCCCACGCGAGCAGCGAGACATCGCGCGGGACGTGCAGCCCCATCTCGGCCGCGACCGACAGGCCGGCCACCGCCATGATGTCGTTGTCGTAGACGATCGCGGTGGGCCGGTCGCTCGGCGGGGCGGTCAGCAGGGACCGGGTGGCCCGCCCTCCGGCCTCTCCCGAGTAGTCGGTGGTCACCTGCCAGGCGCCCGCAAGGCCGAGCCCCCGCGCCGCGTCGTCGAACGCGGCCGTCCGCATCGCCGTGTGCCCGAGCGCCGCCGCACCCCCCACCCGGGCGATCCGCCGGTGTCCCAGCGCCGCCAGATACCGCACGGCCTCCGTCACGGCGGTGGCGTCGTCGGTCCACACGGAGGTGAGGCCGCCGGTGAACGACGGATGCCCTACGGCCACCACGGGCATCCCCAGCCGTTCGGCCGCCGCGACGCGCGGGTCGTCGGCGCGGAAGTCGACCAGGATCGACCCCCCGGCCTGCCGTCCCCGCCACCACGACTCCTGGAGCCCGACCTCCTCCTCCACGTTCCGCACGAGCCGCAGCAGCAGCGAGCAGTTCCGCTCGATCAGCACGCTCTCCACCCCCGACACGAACTCCATGTAGAAGGGTTCGAGGCCCAGCAGCCGGGCCGGCCGGCAGATCGCGAGACCCACCACGTCCACCCGCGACCCGGCCAGCGTCCGTGCCGTGAGGTTCGGCGCCCAGCCCAGCTCCCGAGCGGCCCGGAAGATCCGCTCCCGGGTCGCCTCCGACAGCCCCGGCTTGTGGTTGAAGGCGAGCGACACGGCCCCCTTGGACACCCCGGCGCGCGCGGCGACCTCCTTGATGGTGACGCGCGAGGCCGGCTGGGCTGTCATCGGCTGGGCTCCAGGCAGTACAGGGCGGACCGGGCGGCATCCGCGTCAGGAGTCTCCCAGCCCCGCACCCCGATGGTCACCCGCTCCCCGGGCAACAACGTCACCAGCCCCCGGTCGGCCCGCGCCCCCGGAATCCAGCCGGTCCGCCTGAAGCAACAGATCCCGTACGAGGGTGTGCGCGGTCACCGTCACGGCACCCGGCGCCACCGAGACGTCGAACTCGGGCCGGGGACAGGGGATTTCACGGTCGGGGGAGGGGAAGTGCAGGGCCCGCAGCCCGTCCGCGTCGGCCACCAGGAACTCCTTCGGCCCGACCGGATCCAGCTCGTCCGGCACGGCCACCTCGACAACAGCCCGCCGCTTCGCCCGGAACTCCACGTCCGCCTCGCCGATCACCGCCCCCTCGACCGACATCCGGCGCAGCCGCACGCTCCCCTTCCACTCCTCGGCCGCCTGGTTGACCACGGCCACCACCCGCTCCGGCCCCCGCACCTGAACCGTCAGCAACCGGTCCGCGTACAGTCGCCGCAGCTCGTGATAGAGCGGCTTCTCCCGGCCGTCGCCGTCCACCGCCGCCCACGAGGTCACCGGCCAGCAGTCGTTGAGCTGCCACACCACCGTGCCCGCGCACACCGGCCAGTGCGACCGCCAGTGCTCGATCCCGGCGGCCACGGCCCGCGCCTGGTTGACCTGCGTGAGGTAGTGCCAGCGGTCGAAGTCCCCCTCGGGGAAAGCGAAATGGTGCTCCAGGCCCCGCCGGAGCTTGCCGTTGCCGTCGTCCGCCTTCTGGTGGTGCAGCACCCCGGGGGAGTCCGCCGCGAGCTCCTCCCCGGGCAGCGCACGCGCGAGCGTGGCGTACGCGGGCGGTGCCTGCCAGCCGAACTCGGCCACGAACCGCGGGACGTCGTCGCGATACCCGGCGTAGTCGAGACGGTTCCACACCTCCCACGAGTGGTGCGTCCCGTGCGCCGGGTCGTTCGGGTGGTGCTCCCACGACCCGGACCAGGGACTGCCCGCCGAGTACGGACGCGTGGGGTCCAACTCGGCCACCACTCGCGGCAGTACGCCCAGGTAGTACCCCTCGCCCCAGGAGTCCCCGGCGAGCCGCGCCTCCCAGCCCCAGTCCCTAAAGCCCCACAGGTTCTCGTTGTTGCCGTTCCACAGCACGAGCGAGGGGTGCGGCATCAGGCGTACGACGTTCTCCCGGGCCTCCGCCTCCACCTCGCCCCTGAGCGGCTGCTCCTCCGGATAGGCCGCGCACGCGAACGGGAAGTCCTGCCACACCAGCAGCCCCAACTCGTCGCAGGCGTCGTAGAAGTCCTCGCTCTCGTAGATTCCCCCGCCCCAGATCCGCACGAGGTCGACGCCCGCGTCGGCCGCCTGTCCGAGCCGCTCCCGGTACCGCTCACGCGTGATCCGGGAGGGGAACACGTCGTCCGGGATCCAGTTCACGCCGCGCGCGAAGAGCCGCTCGCCGTTCAGGACGAACGTGAACCCCGTGCCGTGCTCATCGGCCGACCGGTCCAGCCCGACGGTCCGAAAGCCCACCCGGCGCCGCCACACATCGAGTGGGCGGCCCTCGTGCAGCAGCGTCAACTCCACGTCGTACAGCGGCTGTTCACCGTACCCGCGCGGCCACCACAGCCGCGCGTCCGGCACCTCCAGCCGTACCCTCCCCGAGGTCCCGTCGATCGCGGCGCGCGCCCGCACCCCGCCCACGGAAGCCTCCACCGACAGTGGCGCCTCGACCCTGGTCCGCTCCACCTCGACCGCCAACTCGACGATGCCCACGCTCCGTTCGACGGTCACCAGCGGCCGCACCCGCGCGATCCGGGCCGTCGACCACCGCTCCAGGCGGACCGGCCGCCAGATCCCGGCCGTCACCAGCGTGGGCCCCCAGTCCCAGCCGAACGAGCAGGCCATTTTCCGGAGGTACTGGTACGGCTCGGCGTACGCGGCGGGCCGCTCGCCCACCTTCCCGCGCACCGCCTCGGCCTCGGCGTACGCGGAGACGAACCGCACCGCGAGCCGCCCGGACATGCCGGTCACGTCGAAGCGGTACGAGCGGTGCATGTTCCGCGTCCGGCCCAGGAGCCGGCCGTCCAGCAGGACCTCGGCCACGGTGTCCAGGCCGTCGAAGACGAGGTCGGTCTGCTCATGCCCGTTCACGGGCGCGAGGTCCCTCTCGTAGGTCCACTCCCGCCGTCCCACCCACGCGACCTCGGTCTCGTTGCGTCCGAGGAAGGGGTCCGGGATCACCCCCGCAGCCAGCAGATCGGTGTGCACACAGCCCGGCACCACGGCCGGCAGCGCGCCCCCCTCGTGCCGCAGGAGCCATCCCTCGGTGAGCGGTGTGGCCTGAAGCATGTACACACTCCCTAAACCGATTAAGTCCAGCGCTGCGAACACTTTCCGGAAGCACTGCCATCGTTGGCGGGATAGGGACTTTACCGGTCAAGAAAACGTTGTCAGAGTACCGAACCAGCCAACCCGCTCGTGCTCGTCCGTCCCGTGAACGGAGCTGATGCACATGAACCGCCGTACAGCCCTGGCCCTGGCCGTGGGAACCGCCCTGCTGATCCCCGGGTGCACCGGCACCGGAGGCTCGTCGAAGGGGGCCGACGCCAAGGCTGCTGACGACCCGTCAAAAGTCACCGGCACCATCAAGGTCCTCACCGTCCGCACCGACCTCGTGCAGGACGGCACGATGAAGAAGTACGCCGCCGAGTTCAACAAGACGTATCCCAAGGTCAAGGTCGAGTTCGAGGCCCTCACGAACTACGAGGCCGAGGTCAAGATCCGGATGAACACCGAGAACTACGGTGACGTCCTGCTGATCCCCGCGGTCATCAAGAAGGCCGACTACCCGAGGTTCTTCGCCTCGCTGGGCACCGCGGCCGAGCGCGGCAGGAAGTACCGCTTCACCGACTACACCACCGTCGACGGCAAGGTCTACGGACAGAGCCCGATCGGCGTGGCCCCCGGGTTCGTGTACAACAAGCGGATCTGGAAGGAGGCCGGGGTCACCGCATGGCCCACCACCCCGGCCGAGTTCATCGCCGACCTCAAGGCCATCAAGGCGAAGACCGACGCGACCCCGTACTACACCAACTTCGCGGCCGGCTGGACGCTCACCTCATGGACGTACGTCGACGGCGCCGTCCACTGCGACCCGCAGGCCACCACCAAGCTCGCCGAGGGCGACCCGTGGGCGAAGGGCGCCGACCTGCGCGTCGGCGACACCCTGCTCCACGACATCGTGAAGGCCGGCCTGGTCGAGAAGGACCCCACCACCAGCAACTGGGAGGAGTCCAAGCCCCGTACCGCCAAGGGCGAGATCGCCACGCAGTGGCTCGGCACCTGGGCGATCGTGCAGTTCCGGGACGCCGCCCAGAAGGCCGGGGTGAACCCCGACGACATCGGCTTCATGCCCTTCCCCTCGCAGACGAACGGCAAGTTCTGCGCGACCGTGGCGCCGGACTACAACCAGGCCGTCAACGTCCACTCGAAGCACAAGGAGGCCGCCCGCGCCTGGATCGACTGGTTCACCGACAAGTCCACGTACGGGCGGGACAACCTGGCCATCTCGCCATTGAAGAACGCCTCCATGCCCGAGGTCCTCAAGCCGTACGAGGAGCAGGGCGTGAAGCTCATCGAGGTGGACGACTCCCAGGGCGCCCGGGTCAAGCAGCTCGACAGCGACTCGGAGGTCGGGATCTACGCCCCGGAGTACCGCCAGAACCTCGTCGATCTCGCCCGCGGGGCCCGCAAGGGCAGCCTCGACGGCTTCCTCGGCGACCTCAGCAAGCGCTGGACGGACGCCCGGAAGAACCTGGGGTCCTGATGACGGACACGACACAGAAGGCGGCCGTGGAGGTGACCCCGGCCGCCCCCGTCCCGGCGCCCGCCTCGCGCCGGACCCGTGCCTGGCGGGGCGTCACCCCCTGGCTGTTCCTGATCGCCCCGCTCGCGCTGCTGATCACCTTCACCTACGCGCCGATCGTCAACATGCTCGCGTACAGCTTCACCGACTGGGACGGCGTCAGCCCCGTCCTGCACTACACGGGCACGGAGAACTACCAGGAGGTCTTCACCCGCCCGGATCTCTTCGAGGTCTTCTGGGTGAGCGGTTACTACCTCGCCGCCTCCGCGGTCCAGATCGTGCTCGCGCTCTACTTCGCGACGGTCCTGAGCTTCGACGTCCGCTTCCGGAACTTCTTCAAGGGCGTGCTCTTCTTCCCGTACCTGATCAACGGGGTCGCGATCGGGTTCGTGTTCCTGTACTTCTTCCAGGACGGCGGCACCCTCGACTCGGTGCTGAGCCTGCTCGGCGTCCACACCGACCACGCCTGGCTCGGCACCCCGGCCTCCGCGAACACCTCGCTGGCCGGCGTCTCCGTCTGGCGCTACCTGGGCCTGAACTTCGTCCTCTTCCTGGGCGCGATCCAGTCCATCCCGGGGGAGCTGTACGAGGCGGCCGAGCTGGACGGCGCGGGCCGCTGGCACCAGTTCCGCCACATCATCGCGCCGGGCATCAAACCGGTCCTGACGCTGACGGTGATCCTCTCGATCTCCGGCTCGCTCTCGGTCTTCGAGATCCCGTACATCATGACCGGCGGCGCGACCGGCACCGAGACCTTCGTGATCCAGACGGTCAACCTGGCCTTCCGCTTCAACAAGACGGGCCTGGCCTCGGCGGCCGCCGTCGTCCTCCTGCTGATCATCCTGCTGGTGACCTGGGTGCAGCGGCGCCTGGTCCCCGACGACAAGGTGGACCTCGTATGACCCGCCGTACGCTCACCCGCGCCCTGGTCCACCTGTCGCTGCTCGCCGCGACGGTGGTCGTCCTGCTCCCGCTCGTCGTCGTCCTGCTCACCTCCCTCAAGTCGGAGAAGGAGATGGCGAACACGAGCGGGGCCCTCGACCTTCCGGACGACCCGCTGAACTTCCACAACTACGTGGCGGCCTTCCAGGACGGAAGGATGCTCTCCGCCTTCACCAACACGGCGATCATCCTGCTGGTCTCGGTCGGCGGCACGGTGCTCATCGGCTCGATGACGGCCTACGCCATCGACCGCTTCACCTTCCGCTTCAAGAAGCTGGTGGTGGCGCTCTTCCTGACGGCCGCGCTGGTCCCCGGCGTCACCACCCAGGTGGCGACCTTCCAGATCGTCAACAGCTTCGGCATGTTCGACTCGCTGTGGGCGCCGATCGTCCTCTACATGGGCACGGACATCGTCTCGATCTACATCTTCCTGCAGTTCGTCCGCTCGATCCCGATCTCCCTGGACGAATCGGCCCGCCTGGACGGCGCCAACGCCTTCACGATCTACCGGAAGATCATTTTCCCGCTGCTGAAACCGGCGACGGCGACCGTGGTGATCGTGAAGGGCATCACGGTCTACAACGACTTCTACATCCCGTTCCTCTACATGCCCTCGGAAGATCTTGGCGTGATCTCGACGTCGCTGTTCCGCTTCAAGGGCCCGTACGCGGCCCACTGGGAGGTCATTTCGGCGGGAGCGGTCCTGGTGATCCTGCCCACGCTCATCGTCTTCCTGTCGTTGCAGCGCTTCATCTACAACGGCTTCATGCGAGGAGCGACCAGATGACCTGCCGGGGCCGCGGCTAGGCGGACAGCGCGGCCACCAACACAGGAGTCACCTGCTCAACCTGCCAGGCCCGAGCGCCGTAACCGGCCAGCGCCGCCCCGACCGACTCCGCACTCACCACACCCGGCGGCTCCCAGCAGACCCGCCGCACGGTGTCCGGAGTGATCAGGTTCTCCTGAGGCATGTTCAGGGTCTCGGCCAACGCGGACACCGCCGCCCGCGCCGCGGACAACCGAGCCGCAGCCGCGGGATCCTTGTCGGCCCAGGCGCGCGGCGGCGGAGGTCCCGTCACCGACTGCCCTGGCTGCGGCAGCTGCGCCTCTGCCAGGGCCCTGGCCCGGTCGACGGCCGCCTGCCACTGCTCCAGCTGCCGCCGTCCCGTCCGGTGCCCGAACCCGTTCAGCGCGGCCAGCGCGTGCACGTTGACCGGCAGGGCCAGCGCCGCCTCGACGATCGCCGCGTCGGACAGCACCTTGCCCGGCGACACGTCCCGCCGCTGGGCGATCCGGTCCCGCGCCTCCCACAGCTCGCGCACGACGGCCAGCTGCCGCCGCCGCCGTACCTTGTGCATCCCGGAGGTCCGGCGCCAGGGATCCTTGCGCGGCTCGGCGGGCGGGGCGGAGGCGATCGCGTCGAACTCCTGAAGCGCCCACTCCAGCTTCCCCTGCCGGTCGAGCTCCTTCTCCAGCGCGTCCCGCAGGTCGACGAGAAGCTCCACGTCGAGGGCGGCGTAGCGCAGCCACGGCTCGGGCAGCGGACGGGTCGACCAGTCGACGGCCGAGTGCCCCTTCTCCAGGACGAAGCCGAGCACTCCCTCGACCATCGCGCCGAGCCCGACCCGGGGGAACCCGGCGATCCGCCCGGCCAGCTCGGTGTCGAAGAGACGCGAGGGGATCATGCCTATCTCGCGCAGACACGGAAGATCCTGTGTGGCGGCGTGCAGCACCCACTCGGCACCGGAGAGCGCCTCGCCGAGACCCGAGAGATCGGGACAGGCCACGGGGTCGATCAGCGCGGTCCCCGCGCCCGCGCGGCGCAGCTGCACGAGATACGCGCGCTGTCCGTAGCGGTAGCCGGACGCCCGCTCGGCGTCGACGGCGACGGGGCCGGAGCCCGCGGCGAAGGCGGCGATCACCTCGGCGAGCGCGTCCTCGTCGGCGATCACGGGCGGAATGCCCTCGCGCGGCTCCAGCAGGGGGATCGGAGCCTCCGCGACAGAAGATCCGCCGTCGTCCGGAGGGCCGCCTCCGGTGGTTCGCAGTGAAACGTCTGCTGCGGTCTCTTGGGCGTCGGTCACATGTCAAGGGTATCTGTGTATGGACAGCGCCTGCCGACGGAACGTTCCGTCAGCAGGCGCCTGGGGGTCGTAAACCAGTCAGCCCGGTGAAAGCTCTGGTTCACGTCCGTGAACAGTGAGGCTCGGACGGAGCCTCAGTGGATGATGCCGGTACGGAGAGCCACCGCCACCATGCCGGCGCGGTCTCCCGTGCCGAGCTTGCGGGCGATCCGGGCGAGGTGGCTCTTGACGGTCAGTGCGGACAGGCCCATCGAGACGCCGATCGCCTTGTTGGACTGCCCTTCGGCCACCAGCCGCAGCACCTCGACCTCACGGCCGGAGAGCTCGCGGTAGCCGCCCGGGTGGCTCGGGGCACCCGGGGGGCGGCGGTGCATACGGGCGGCGGCGGCGCCGATGGGGGCGGCTCCCGGTCGGGTGGGGAGCCCGAGGTTGGTCCGGGTGCCGGTGACGACATAGCCCTTGACTCCGCCCGCGAGGGCGTTGCGTACGGCGCCGATGTCGTCGGCCGCGGAGAGGGCGAGCCCGTTGGGCCAGCCCGCGGCGCGGGTTTCCGACAGCAGGGTCAGGCCGGAGCCGTCGGGGAGATGGACCTCGGCGACGCAGATGTCTCTGGGACTGCCGATACGGGGACGGGCCTCCGCAACGGACGAGGCCTCGATGACATCGCGCACACCGAGCGCCCAGAGGTGACGGGTGACGGTGGAGCGGACGCGCGGGTCGGCCACGACCACCATGGCGGTGGGCTTGTTCGGGCGATAGGCGACCAGGCTTGCGGGCTGCTCGAGGAGAACGGACACCGGGCCTCCTGGGGTGCGGGACGGCTTGGAAGGTCACAGACGTCTTCGGCACCGAACCCGGCGTCCTTTAGAGAATGATCACGATCTAGTGAGTAACAATTAGTGCAATTCGGACGTACGGTCGATCGTTCGGTGAACATATCGGTTCGTTCGATGACTCACTCCTGACTGAAAGTGGCCGTATCGACAAATTGATGCTCCATGTGGGTGGACGGCACGGCTGGTCAGGCAGGGGTCAGCGCGCTTGCGGGTCCCGCCGCTGCGGCAACGTCACCACCGAAGCGTCACCCGGCCCGGCCGGCGGGAGGCCCGCGACCTGGGACAGCAGGTCGCACCAGGAGGCCAGGTGCCCCGCCGTGTCCGGCACCCCGCCCAGGCCCTCACGGGGCGTCCACGAGGCCCGGATCTCGATCTGCGAGGCCGCGGGGCGCTCGGACAGACCGCCGAAGTAGTGCGAGCTCGCGCGCGTGACGGTGCCGCTCGGTTCGCCGTACGACAGCCCGCGCGCCGAGAGCGCGCCGGTCAGCCACGACCAGCAGACCTCGGGCAGCAGCGGGTCGGCGGCCATCTCCGGCTCCAGCTCCGCGCGCACCAGCGTCACCAGCCGGAAGGTGCCCCGCCAGGCGTCATGGCCGTCCGGGTCGTGCAACAGCACGAGCCGCCCGTCGGCGAGGTCCTGGTCGCCGTCGACGACGGTCGCCTCCAACGCGTACGCGTGCGGGGCGAGCCGCTGGGGAGCCCGGGTCGGCTCGATCTCGATCTGCGGCCGCAGCCGACTGCCGCGCAGGGCCTGAACCGCGGCCTGGAAGGCCGGCGGAGCCGCACCGCTCCCATCCCGGTCACTCCCCTTCGCGTCGTCCATTCCGCCCGTGTCGTCCGACAGTCGTCCCTGTGCCGCAGCCATGCCGGAAGGTTAAGGGGAACGGGGGCCCGGTGCGGGCCTAGACACCCTGACTGGGCTCCATGCCCACACAGACACCGCGCATCGGGCACGCATCGCACCGTGCGAGACTTTCCGACGTGAGTGCACACCAGACGCCGCCGCCGGCCACGTACGAATCCGCCTTCCTCAAGGCCTGCCGGCGCGAACCCGTGCCGCACACCCCCGTGTGGTTCATGCGCCAGGCCGGGCGCTCGCTGCCCGAGTACCGCAAGGTGCGCGAGGGCATCCCGATGCTCGAGTCCTGCGCGCGGCCCGACCTGGTCGCCGAGATCACGCTTCAGCCGGTGCGCCGGCACAACGTGGACGCGGCGATCTACTACAGCGACATCGTCGTCCCGCTCAAGGCCATCGGCATCGACCTCGACATCAAGCCCGGCGTCGGCCCGGTCGTCGAGCGCCCGATCCGCACCCGCGCCGACCTGGCCCAGCTGCGCGACCTCACCCCCGAGGACGTCTCCTACGTCACCGAGGCCATCGGCCTGCTCACCCGGGAGCTCGGCCCGACCCCCCTCATCGGTTTCGCGGGCGCGCCTTTCACCCTCGCGAGTTACCTCGTCGAGGGCGGCCCGTCCCGCACGTACGAGAACGCCAAGTCGATGATGTACGGCGACCCCGAGCTGTGGGCCGACCTCCTCGACCGCCTCGCCGAGATCACCGCCGCCTTCCTGAAGGTCCAGATCGAGGCCGGCGCCTCCGCCGTCCAGCTCTTCGACTCCTGGGCCGGCGCCCTCGCCCCCGCCGACTACCGCCGCTCGGTGCTGCCCGCCTCCGCGAAGGTCTTCAAGGCGGTCGAGGGATACGGCGTCCCGCGCATCCACTTCGGCGTCGGCACCGGTGAGCTGCTGCGGCTCATGGGCGAGGCCGGCGCGGACGTCGTCGGCGTCGACTGGCGCGTCCCGCTCGACGAGGCGGCCCGCCGCGTCGGCCCCGGCAAGGCGCTCCAGGGCAACCTCGACCCGACGGTCCTGTTCGCCTCCACGGAGGCCGTCGAGGCCAAGACCCGCGAGGTCCTGGACTCCGCCGAGGGCCTGGAGGGCCATGTCTTCAACCTGGGCCACGGCGTGATGCCGTCCACCGACCCGGACGCGCTGACCCGCCTCGTCGAGTACGTCCACACGCAGACGGCCCGATAGGCCGCCTCACCACGTGTGCCGGGGCCGCGCCTTCCTGCCGAACAGCAGACCGCGCGGTTCCGGCGGCGGGATCGTGCCCGGCTTCAGCGGCCAGGCGAGCAGCATCCCGACGAGGAAGCCGACCACGTGCGCCGCGTACGCGACCGTGCCCGCGGCGGAGACGCCCTCGCCGGACGAGTAGAACGCCTGGAGCACGAACCAGAAGCCCAGCACCAGCCAGGCCGGCAGTCTCAGGGGCAGGAAGACCAGGAAGGGCACCAGGACCCACACCCTGGCCTTCGGATACAGCACCAGATAGGCGCCCAGGACACCGGCGATGGCCCCCGAGGCGCCGATCAGCGGATCGCTCGAGTCGGCGTTGAGCAGCGCGAAGCCGTACGACGCCGCGTAGCCGCAGACGACGTAGAACAGCGCGAAGCGCACATGCCCCATGCGGTCCTCGACGTTGTTGCCGAAGATCAGCAGGAACAGCATGTTGCCCAGCAGGTGCAGCCAGCCGCCGTGCAGGAACATCGCCGTCAGGACCGACAGGGCGGGGGACTTGTCGTAGTCCGGCGGGGCCACCACACAGCCCGCCGCGCCCTGCGCGCTGGTGCCGACCTCGCCCGTGGGGACGAGTCGCGGCATCTGATGGTGGATCAACTCCTGCGGGATCGCCGCCCAGTGGTCCAGGAACGCCTGGAGGTGGCACAGCTGCGACACGCTGCTGTCGCCCGCCACGGAGCCGGCCAGGCCGGGCGTGTACAGGAACACGAGGACGTTGGCGGCGATGAGCGCGTATGTCACCACGGGGGTGCGGCGCACGGGGTTCACGTCATGGACGGGGATGACCACAAGGAAGTACTGCCCGCGATGGGCCCGGCGAATCTGTGGGGTCCCGGTGAACACCCGCACGCACGCGTGCGTATGTCTCCTCAACCGCCCGCGGCACGGGGAAGGCGGGCCGCGGGGACTACGTGAGGAACAGCGATGAACGACCGTATTACTCCTCCGATGCACGCTCTTCCCGACGGCGAGGCCGAACTCTCCCTCGTGGTGCGACTGCCGTGGGAGGACGTGGCCAGGCTCGGTCAGGAGGCCGGGCGGCTGGCGTCCCAGATGCAGCGGCCGGTGACGCTCGACGAGGCGGTGAGCAACCGGCTCCGGTCCACCCGGTCCGCGGCGCACGCGAAGCCGGCCGGTGAGCAGCCCACCGCGATGCCCGCCAGCACCAGCGCCTCCGTCTCGGCGCTGCCGCCCCGGCCGCCCGCCGACCAGGCCCGCCAGGCCATCGAGCGGATCAACGGAACGGCCTAGCCCTCAGGAGCCCCGCACCTTCGCGACGGCCTTCCTGGCCGCCACCAGCACCGGGTCCCACACCGGGCTGAACGGCGGCGCGTACCCCAGGTCCAGGGCCGTCATCCGCTCCACCGTCATCCCCGCCGTCAGGGCCACCGCGGCGATGTCGACCCGCTTGCCCGCCCCCTCTCTCCCGACGATCTGCACGCCGAGCAGCCGCCCCGTGCGGCGCTCGGCGAGCATCTTCACCGTCATGGGGGAGGCACCCGGGTAGTAACCGGCCCGGCTGGTCGACTCGATCGTGACCGACACGAACTGCAGGCCCACCCGGCGCGCGTCCTTCTCGCGCAGCCCGGTGCGGGCGATCTCCAGGTCGCAGACCTTGCTGACGGCCGTGCCGACGACCCCGGGGAAGGTGGCGTAGCCGCCGCCGACGCCCGTGCCGATGACCTGGCCGTGCTTGTTGGCGTGGGTGCCGAGCGCGATGTGCCGCTCCTGCCCCGACACCAGGTCGAGGACCTCCACGCAGTCTCCGCCCGCCCAGATGTTCTCGTGGCCGCGCACCCGCATCGCGAGGTCCGTCAGCAGTCCGCCGTGCTCGCCCAGGGGCAGGCCGGCCGCCTTCGCGAGCGTCGTCTCGGGGCGTACCCCGATGCCGAGCACCACCACGTCCGCCGGATACTCCGCGTCCTGCGTGGCCACCGCCCGCACCCGGCCGTCCTCGCCGGTGAGCACCTTGGTCACCTCGGTGTCGTTGACCATGGTGATGCCCAGGCCCTCCATGGCCTCGTGCACCAGGCGGCCCATGTCCGGGTCGAGCGTCGACATGGGTTCGCTGCCCCGGTTGACGACCGTCACCTCGTAACCGCGGTTGATCAGCGCCTCGGCCATCTCCACGCCGATGTACCCGGCGCCCACCACCACCGCCCTGCGGCCACGCGCGTGTGCCAGCGTGTCGATGAGCCCCTGGCCGTCGTCGAGGGTCTGCACCCCGTGCACACCGGGGGCGTCGGCGCCCGGCATGTCCGGGCGGATCGGGCGGGCGCCGGTCGCGATCACGAGCTTGTCGTACGCGGTCCAGGACTCGGCGCCCGAATCGAGGTCACGCGCGCGTACCCGCTGCCGGTCGACGTCGATCTCCGTGACCTCGGTGCGCATGCGCAGGTCGATGCCGCGCTCCCGGTGCTCCTCCGGCGTACGGGCGATCAACCGGTCCGGTCCGGAGACGTCCCCGCCCACCCAGTACGGGATCCCGCACGCCGAGTAGGAAGTGAAGTGGCCCCGCTCGAACGCCACGATCTCCAGCTCGTCGGGGTCCCTCATCCGGCGCGCCTGCGACGCCGCGGACATCCCCGCGGCGTCGCCGCCGATCACGACCAGACGTTCCCTCGTGTCCCGCGTACGGCTCATGTTCATGCGAACACGCTACGAGGGCGGGGCATTTCAGTCCCGCTCGCCCCGCTCCTGCTCGCCTCCCGGGGCCTGCGCGCCGCCGGGGCCCTGCGCGCGTTCCGGGTCCGGGACGGGACGCGCCATGGGCAGCGGGCCCAGCGCGGTCGAGGCACCCGCGGGCGCAGGCCGGCGCGGCAGCCGGGGCCGGACGAGCCGCAGCCACACCAGTACGAGCAGCGCGATCCCGGCCAGGAACGGCAGCACCGCGGCCAGCGCCATCACGATCCAGCGCAGCATGGTCACGAACGCGTCCCAGCCGCCCGCCAGCGCGTCCACGACGCCGGGGTCGTCGTCCTCCTCGGCCTTGACGACCGGCGACTCGGACAGGGACAGCGTGATGGTGGCCAGGCTCGTGCGGTCCTTCAGGGACGCCTGGCGGGCCAGCAGCGACTCCAGGTCGGCCTGGCGGGTGCTCAGTTCGCCCTCCAGGGTCACCACGTCGCTCAGTTTGGTCGCCTTGTCCATCAGCTCGCGGATCCGCGCCACACTCGCGCGCTGCGTCGCGATCCGGCTCTGCACGTCGACGACCTGGTCGGTGACGTCCTGCGCGTTCGCGGTGCGCTCCATGAGCTTGCCCGCGCCCTCCAGGTCGGCGAGGACCTCGTCGTACTTCTCGACGGGCACCCGCAGCACCACCTCCGTCCGCTCCCGGCCCTCCTCGTCCCGGGAGGTGGACTCCTTGCCGACGAACCCGCCCGCGTTCTCGCTGGTGGTGCGGGCCGCGGCGAGCGCCTTCGGCACGTTCTTGACCCGCACGGTCAGCGTGGCGGTGCGGATGATGTGGTTCGCGGCGGGCTGGGGCGCGGTCGTGGCCTGCTTGCCGCCCGGGCCGGCCTCGGCGCCGGCCGCGCCCTTCTCGTCGGCCAGCGAGGCGGCCTTGTCGTCCTGGGCGAGGGCGCTGCCGTCGCTGCCGGAGTCGGCGCCCGCGCTGCACCCGGTCAGCGCGAGGGCCGCGGCCAGCAGGAGCCCGGCCAGCGCCTGGGCGGGGCGTACCGAGCTTCGTGAACGGCGTGAACCTGGTGTGCGCATGGGCGTTCCCCCGAGGGTCGTGAACAACTGACGCTCCTTCGACGCCCGAGGGGGCGCGGACGTTGGACTCCGGTGGTTCCGATGCGGTCACGGTCAGGACTCGTGAAGGACACCGGGCCGCCGGTGGACTGTCAGTGGGATCTGAGAGGCTGGGTCCATGAGCGGATCACAGGTCGTCGTCATCGGAGCCGGCATCGCGGGACTCGCCGCGGCCCACCGGCTGACGCGGTGCGGCGCGCGCGTCACCGTGCTGGAGGCGTCGGACCGTGTCGGCGGCAAGCTGCTGCCCGGCGAGATCGCGGGCGCGCGCGTGGACTTCGGGGCCGAGTCGATGCTGGCCCGCAGGCCGGAGGCGGTGGCCCTGGCGCGTGAGGTGGGCCTCGACGAGCGCCTCCAGCCGCCGGCCACCGCGACCGCCTCGATCTGGACCCGCGGCGCCCTGCGCCCCATGCCCAAGGGCCACGTCATGGGCGTCCCCGGCACCGCCGAGGCCCTGGCCGGAGTGCTGTCCGAGGAGGGCCTCGCCCGCATCGAGCAGGACGCCGAACTGCCCCGCACGGAGGTCGGCGACGACGTGGCGGTGGGGGAGTACGTGGCGGCGCGCCTGGGCCGGGAGGTCGTCGACCGCCTCATCGAGCCCCTGCTGGGCGGGGTCTACGCGGGCGACGCGTACCGCATCTCGATGCGTTCGGCGGTCCCGCAGCTCTTCCAGGTCGCGAAGACCCACGCCTCACTGACGGAGGGAGTCCGGGAGATCCAGGCGAGGATGGCGGCCAACCAGCAGACCGGGCCGGTGTTCATGGGCATCGAGGGCGGGGTGGGCACCCTCCCGCTCGCCGTCGCCGACTCGGTCCGCGCGCGGGGCGGCGAGATCGTCACCGGCGCCCCGGTGCGCGAGCTGCGCCGCGAGCCCTCCGGCGGCTGGAAGGTCGTCACCGGGGACCGCGTCCTGCACGCCGACGCCGTGATCGTCGCCGTTCCGGCCCCGGCCGCCGCCGGCCTGCTGCGCGCCGAGGCCCCCGAGGCCGCCACCGAGCTCGACACCGTGGACTACGCCTCCATGGCCCTGGTCACCCTCGCCTACCGCCGCTCCGACACGGACCTTCCGGCGGGCAGCGGCTTCCTCGTCCCGCCGGTGGACGGCCGCACCATCAAGGCCTCCACCTTCGCCTCCCAGAAGTGGGGCTGGATCGCCGACGAGAACCCGGAGCTGGTGGTCCTGCGCACCTCCGTCGGCCGCTTCGGTGAGACGGAGATCCTGGAGCGCGACGACACCGCCCTGGTGGACGTCTCCCGCCACGACCTCGAAGCGGCCACCGGCCTGGCCGCCACCCCTCTCGAAACCCGGGTCACCCGCTGGACCGACGGCCTGCCCCAGTACCCCGTCGGCCACCACGCGCGCGTGGCCCGCATCCGTGAGCACGTCGCCAAGCTCCCCGGCCTCGCGGTGTGCGGGGCGCAGTACGACGGCGTCGGCATCCCGGCCTGCGTCGCGAGCGCCCACGCGGCCGTGGACCAGATCCAGGGCGACCTGACCGCGGTGCGGGAGCTCACCGCCAACCCGGTGCAGAGTCTGCACGGCGGAGCGGGAGAATAGGGGCCATGAGCAACGACGCCCCCACCCCCGAGTCCGGCAGGGTCCCGAACAAGGGCAAGCTGGCCAAGGACCTCAACGAGGTCATCCGTTACACGCTCTGGTCCGTCTTCAAGCTGAAGGACGTGCTCCCCGAGGACCGCACCGGCTACGCCGACGAGGTCCAGGAGCTGTTCGACCAGCTCGCCGCCAAGGACGTCACGATCCGCGGCACCTACGACGTGTCCGGGCTGCGCGCCGACGCCGACGTCATGATCTGGTGGCACGCGGAGACCAGCGACCAGCTCCAGGAGGCGTACAACCTCTTCCGCCGCACGAAGCTGGGCCGCGCCCTGGAGCCGGTCTGGTCGAACATGGCGCTGCACCGCCCCGCCGAGTTCAACCGCTCGCACATCCCGGCGTTCCTCGCGGACGAGCACGCCCGCGACTACGTCAGCGTCTACCCGTTCGTGCGGTCGTACGACTGGTACCTCCTGCCCGACGAGGACCGCCGCCGCATGCTCGCCGACCACGGCAAGATGGCCCGCGGCTACCCGGACGTCCGCGCCAACACGGTCGCCTCCTTCTCCCTCGGCGACTACGAGTGGATCCTGGCGTTCGAGGCCGACGAGCTGTACCGCATCGTCGACCTCATGCGCCACCTGCGCGCCTCGGAGGCCCGCATGCACGTCCGCGAGGAGGTCCCGTTCTACACGGGCCGCCGCAAGGACCTCGGCGACCTCGTGGCGGGTCTCGCCTGATCAGCGAGTCGGCTTGCCGGCCGCCTTGCGCGCGCCGGCCGTCGGCTTCGGCTGAGGCTCGGGGTGCGGGGCGCACGCGGCGCGCCGCACCGGGAGGCGGCCCTCCAGCAGGTAGGCGTCCAGGTATCCGTTGACGCAGGGGTTCGGGCCGCCCGCGATGCCGTGCGTGCCCGCGTCCCGCTCGGTCACCAGCACCGATCCGGACAGCCGCCGGTGCAGCTGCAGGGCGCCGTCGTAAGGAGCCGCCGCGTCCCTCTCGGCGGCCAGGATCAGCGTCGCGGGCAGCTCACCGGGCCCGGTCCGCACGTCCAAGGGCTCCTGCCGGGCCGTGGGCCAGTACGCGCAGGGCAGGTTCATCCACACGTTGTCCCACGTCTCGAACGGCGCCACCCGCGCCAGCCGTGTGTTGTCCCGGTCCCACACCTTCCAGTCCGTCGGCCAGGGCGCGTCGTTGCACTCGACGGCGGTGTAGACCGCGCTCGCGTTCTCCGACTCCTTCGCCGCCTCCTGATGCGGCGCCGCCTGCTGGATCAGCGGCTTCGGATCGCCCTTGAGATACGCCGACAGGGCCTGCGCCCGATGCGGCCAGAAGTCGTCGTAGTAACCCGCCGACAGGAACGCCCCCTGCAATTGCCCCGGCCCGACCTTCCCGCCGGCCGGCTCGGCGGCCAGCCGCGCCGCCGCCTTCTCGTAACTGCGCAGCACCTCCTCGGACGTGGCCCCGAGGCCGTACACGTCGTCGTGCCGGGCCACCCATTCCCGGAAGTCCGCCCAGCGCCCCTCGAACGCGGCCGACTGGTCCAGGTTGTTGCGGTACCAGACCTGCTCCGGGGCCGGGTTCACCGCCGCGTCGAACACCATCCGCCGTACATGGGAGGGGAAGAGCGTCGCGTACAGCGCGCCGAAGTAGGTGCCGTACGACGCCCCCATGAACGTCAGCCGCTGCTCGCCCAGGGCGGCCCGCAGGACGTCGAGGTCCCGGGCGTTGTTCAGCGAGCTGTAGTACGGGAGAGCCGCGCCCGCCCTCCGCGCGCATCCGCGCGCGTACGCCTTCGCCTGCGCGACGTGTTCCTTCTTGTACGACTCCGAGGGGTGCGCCGGCGCCTGCGTGGGCGCCTTGAAGTACTGCTTCGGGTCCGTGCAGGACAGCGGCGCCGAACGGCCCACCCCGCGCGGGGCGTAGCCGACCAGGTCGTAGGCCGCGGCGAGCCCCTTCCACTCGGGCAGAGCGCCGATCAGCGGGAAGTACATGCCGGAGGCGCCGGGACCGCCGGGGTTGTAGACCAGGGCGCCCTGCCGGGGCACCCGGCGCTTGCTGTTGTGCGGGTCCTTCTGGGTGGCCCGCACCCGGCTGACGGTCAGTTTGATCTGCCGGCCGTCGGGGTGCGCGTAGTCGAGCGGAACGGACACCGTGCCGCACTGGACACCGCCGGGCAGGTCCTCGACCGCCGGGCAGGCGCCGAAGCGGACGCCGGCCGTCCCCGCCCGCGCGGCGGCGACCGCGGTGCCATGCAGCTCGGCCGCACCCGGGGCGGCCGGGGCGCCCCCGGCCGGTGCGGCGGCGAGCGTGGTCAGGAGCAAGGCTCCGGCGGCCGTGTGGAGGGCGGGAGCTCTCATGGGTGTCCCTTCGGTGCGCGGCAGCGACAAAAGGGATGTTTGGTTCGGCCGCGGGGGAAGGCAAGCACCGCCTCGCCGGTGTCGGCCCCAATGCCTCCGTGCGCCCCCGGGTGGGTTCGGTCGCGCCGGTGCCGAGGGCGGTGTTTCGCGGTGGGGGCGCCGATGATCGCCGCGGCGCGAGCCGAGCACGCCGCCGACCGGAGAGTGTCCCACCGCCGCAGCTCACGAGCCTGTCCCCCCGGAGGGTGCGGCGGGCGGCGGTGCGGTGAGCCGGGTGCGGGGATGCCCCCCGGGGTGGATTCAGTCGTGCCGGTGCGGGCGGCGGTGGTCCTCGCCGTGTCCGCCGGGGCGCTGTCCTCGCCGTTCCTCGTGGTGCGGGCCGTCGTGCTGCTCACGGTGGGCGAAGGCCGCGCGCAGGTCCGGTTCGCCGATCGCGCTGATGCCGCGCACCGCGACACAGGTGAGATACGTCCGCTCGTCCGTGCCGCCCGGGCGCCGGGTCAGGGTGCCCAGGAGCCGCTGACCCGCCGGGGACGCCCAGCGCGAGTACGGGTGGACCTCCATCCGCGCGATGGCCAGACAGCTCACGGTCAGCGCGAACGGCAGCGCGAACCAGAGGGCGACCAGATGCCGCGGCATCTCCGACGGGGCGGGCGTCAGCAGCGCGATCGCGCCCAGCGCGACGACGGCCACCGCGGCCAGCCGCACCTGGCGGATTCCCGCCGCGATGCCGGAGCGGGTGCCGGCGGGCACGGCGAGCCCCGCGTCCACGAGCCGGTCGGCGAGGCCGCGCACCGCCTCCGCCGAGGCCGCGACCGCCCGCACCGGAGCGATCCGGGACTGTCCCTCGGGCCCGATGGCCCCGATGACCGTGCGCTCCATCTCGTCCCGGCCGCGCGGATCGACGACGGTCGCCCAGCCGGTGTGGGCCAGCAGCAGCCGACGCTGCCGGGCCATGGAGACGAGCGTCAGATCGGCGACCCGCCGTGGGCCGCCGGACAGGAACGCGGCCTCGTAGAGCGTCAGATCGTGTCCCCGGGCATCCGCGTCCGCGTCCGCCGCGTGTACGGCGGCCAGGCACAGCCGCGTGCACGCGGTGCCGGCGGCGGCCCAGGCCAGCAGCAGAAGAAGAACCCAGAACATGCCGCGTTTCTATGCCAAAGGCTCCTGGCGGCGCCATGGGCTGTTCACGATCCGGACGGAGTGTTGTCGGTGTGTGACGTTCCGTTTGTCCGGAAGCGGACTACGACGGCACGGGCACCGGAGGTGGGCTGGAGGCGGCCGGGGGCAGGGTGAAGGTCGTGGCGTACGGCGACGGGGTGACCGGGACGACCCGGCCCGGGTCGGTCGTCGGGCCGGGCGGGGCCGGGGAGTTGGTGATCGGCGGGGTGCTGCTCATGGCCATGTCCCGGGCCAGGGCGCCGAAGTCGACGTACCCGGTGGCCTCCAGGATCTTGATGTGGTCCAGCACGGTGCTGTTGGCGTCGTCGGCCAAGGTGCGGACCAGGGAGTTCTGGGTGCCGGCGCGGACCTCGGCGACGACGGAGAACACCCTGCCGTGCGCGAGGCGCAGGATGTTGGCGAACTGGCGGTCGTAGTCGACGCCCTGGGCCTGGTCCAGGGTGGTGAGCCACTGCTTCTGCTGCTCGTTGGGCTCGTTGGGCAGGGCCAGTCCGAGCTTGGACGCCACGTCCCGCACGCGTGCGTCGAGGAACGTGTGCCCCTCCACGAGGTGCTGCCCCGCCGTCCGCACGGCCTGCGTCGTGCCCTTCTGCTGCGCCTGCTGGCCCGCGGGCAGCTCCCACAGCCCCGCGAGGCGCACCTTCGTGACGAACTCCCGGTCCAGCGCGGAGAGCGGCCCGTACGGCGTCGTCACGGTCTCGGCGTTGAGCACGCTCAGCCCCGTGCCGGAGCGGTCGGCGTACGACCAGATCGGGATGAGCAGGGCCACGAGGGTCGCCGTCAGTCCGGCGATGATGACGCCGGTGCCGGTGAAGATGCCTCGTCCCTTGACGGGCGGTCGCGGTCGCATGGTGCCTCCTGTTGCGGCACCGCACGCTAGGGGGTCTCAGGTGCGGGGTTGACATATTACTGCCGGGTCAATGTCCCCTTCCGCCGGGTTCGCCCGGCCGCGACGGCTTGGCCCCGGGCATCCGCGCCTGTCCGGGCAGCCGTATCCGCCGTGGGGCCCTGCGCCTGTCTGGGGCAGCCGTATCCGTCGTGGGCATCCGCACCTGTCCGGGGCAGCCGTACCTGCCGCGCCCCCCGCACTCTCACCCGCCCCCGCCCCCCGCACCCTCACCCGCCCCGGGGCGCCCGTACGCTCACCGCCGCAGCAGCGCCCGCCGTGTGGCCCGGGCCAGCCGGACCCCCGGCCTCCGGGACCTCGGCGCCGGTCCCGACCGCTCCAGCCACCACTCCCGCAGCTCCCGCCGCACCCGCGCGTCCCCCGGCTCCCCGCCCAGCAGGAGGTGCTCGGCGAAGTCCAGCGCATCCCGCCGATAGCCGTCGGTCATCGGTGCCCCCTGCGCATACGCCAGGAACGCCGGCCGGTAACCCGCCCCGAGGATCACGGGCAGTTCGGGCGCCACCTTCGCCACCACGTCCGCCCGCTTCCCCGCGAGCGCCCGCGCCTGCACCCCCAGCCGCACCCGGTCGAACCCCTCCGGCACCGGCGTCCCGGCCACGAGCGCGGACAGCAGCGCGGTCTGGGCGAGTGCGACCCGCTGGCGGGCGGGCTCGGTCGAGACGCTCGACGGCTCCGCGGCAGCGCGCCACGCACCGTCGGCCCGCGCCCCGCCCCCCTTCTCCACCGCTTCCCGGATCGCCGCCAACTCCCCCTCCAGCTCGGCCGGTTCGGGGAAGTTCTCGTCCCGCTCCAGCAGCACCCCCGGCGGCGAGACCCGGGACGCGAGCTCGGTGAGGATGTCGAGGACCGGCCGCGGAACCGGGTGGGCGTGGCTGTCGTGCCACACCCCGTCCCGCTCGAACCCGCCCGCGACATGGACGTACGCGATCGCCTCCAGGGGAAGTCCGGCCAGTGCCTCGGCCGGGTCCTCGCCGCGGTTGACGTGGTTGGTGTGCAGGTTGGCCACGTCGATCAGCAGCCGTACCCCCGTCCGGTCGGCCAGCTCGTACAGGAACTGCCCCTCGGTCAGCTCCTCGCCCGGCCACGCGATCAGTGCGGCGATGTTCTCCACGGCGAGCGGCACCGGCAGCGCGTCCTGTGCGATGCGGATGTTCTCGCAGAGGACGTCCAGGGCGTCCCTGGTGCGCGGGACGGGCAGCAGATGCCCCGCCTCCAGGCGCGGGGAGGCGGTCAGCGGGCCGCCCGCCCGGACGAACGCGATGTGCTCGGTGACCAGCGGCGAGCCCAGTGCCTCGGCCCGCTCGGCGAGCGCCAGGAGCCGCCCGGCGTCGGGCCGGTCCGCCCCGCCGAGGCCGAGCGAGACGCCGTGCGGCACCACGGTCACGCCACGCTCGCGCAGCCGCCGCAGCGACTCGGGCAGGTGCCCGGGGCAGACGTTCTCGGCCACGGCCTCGACCCAGTCGATGCCCGACATGTTCTCCACGGCGTCCGCGATCTCCGGCCGCCACCCGATCCCCGTGCCCAGTCGCTCCATGGTCCGTCCCCCTCCTCGGCCGCGCCTGCATCCGCTCCGGTCGTCGCCCCGCCCGGCGTGACGGAGGTATGGCCCCGGGGTCCGGGTCCGAACCGCGCCGGGGGAACGTTCAGAGCAACATTTGAGGTTCGCGGGGGTGGGGTCACCTGCCCGTCGCGGGCCACGCCTGCGGCTCGCGGCCCAGCAGCCGCAGTGTCTCCTCCAGCGGCCCGGTCCCCTCCGGAACCCTCAGCGCGGGCGCGAACGCGAATTCCGGGCCCCGCCCGGCCGGATCCGTGGGAACGCGCCGGGCCACGGCCAGCGCCGCGACAAGCACCTCGTCGGTGAGCCCGAGCGGCACCCCGAGCGTGGCCGCCACGTCCCACGCGTGCACGACGTAGTCGACGAAGTGAAAGCCGATCGCCGTACGGCCCGCGAACCCTCCGCCCAGCTCCGCCAGCACGAACTCCCTTTCCGTCACACCCGGTTCGGCGAACGCCGAGAGCACCGCGTCCGCGGCGGCGCGATGCGCCCGGCCGGGCTCGCCCACCTCCCTCTCCTCCCGCCAGTACTCCCGCTCGCCTCCCACACCCCGTGCCGCGGCCGCGAACCCGCGGTGCTGCGCGGTCATGTGCGCCACCAGCCGCCGCAGGTCCCACCCCGCACAGGGGGTGTCCCGTGCCCAGTCTCCGTCGTCCCCGCCCCGGGCCAGCTCCACCACCCGAGCGGCCTCCTGTACGGCGATCCGGTCCAGCGCGACGACGTCCATCCGAACTCCCGTGAAGTCGGTGCCCATGCCTCGACCCTAAAACTAGACGAACGATCGTGCTACTAGTTTGCGGGACCGGAAGGGCCTTGGCGACCAATCTGCCTCGGGCCTCAGGTCCGCAAGCGTGCGGCGATGCCCCGCCGGGCCCTGACATAGGGCGCGGTCTCGCCGTGCAGTACCGACATCGCGTTCGCCGTCTCCATCAACGCGACGACCTCGAAGGCGAGTTGCGCCGGATCGGTGTTCGCGCTCAGCTCGCCCGCGTCCCTTGGCCCGCTCGGCGCACCTCTCCAACTCCGCGAGCCAGGTGCGCTGTGCCTCGACGAGTGCGTCATGGACCGCTCCCTCGCGGGCGTCGAACTCGGCCATGACGCCGTAGAAGAAACAGCCCCCCGGGAAGACCCGCCGCTCCGAGTACCGGAGCCAGCCCTCGCACAGGTCCCGCAGCCGGGCGAGCCCTTCGGCCGCCTCGGAGGCCGTCTCCAGCACCTCGGCGACGAAAATCCGCGAGGCCTCCCGCACGGTCGCCAGCTGCAGCTCCTGCTTGGACCCGAACAGCGCGAACACCCCGCTCTTGCTCAGCTCCAGCTCCCCGGCGAGGCGCCCCACCGACAACGCCTCCAGCCCCTCGACCGAGGCGATGTCGACGGCCCGCCGCAGCACGGTCCGCCGGGTGCGGTTGCCCCGCTCGACGCGCCCGTCGACTTTGGTCACCGCAGTGCCGGATGGTCCGCGACGACCGTGCAGGAGCCGGGCGCGATCTCGGTGAAACCGGCGTCCCGGACCAACGGCAGCCCGCCGGCGGTGAGTTCGGCCCAGTGATCGGGAGCCGCGGTCCGTACGGCGAGCGGGAAGCCGGCGTCCCGCCAGGCGGCCCGCTCCTCGGCCGACAGTTCCCACCAGGCCAGTTGGGCGCCGTGACCGGCCTGGGCCATCGCCTTGCCGGCCGACATGTCGAGGTCCGGGCTGAGCCACAGCACGGGCACCGCCGGGTCCGCCGCCGCGGGCGGCTCGGGATCGTCCAGATCGGTACCGGAGACCTGGAGCTTGGCCAGCTCCTTGGGCCATCCGTCGAGCGGCACGGGCGGAAACACCCGTACCTCGGCCGACTTCCCCGTCACGGTGATCCCGGGCAAGGCCTCGGCCCGCCGCCACTCGGCCCCCCGGGCCCGCCGTACGACCTTGCGGATCCGCGCGTCCTGCCAGTCCCGCACCACCTCGGCCCACTCTCCGTCGCCGACCGAGCGCTCGTCGGCGAGCAGGACGAGAACGGCGCGGGCGGCGGTCTCGAGGGCGTCGGTACGAGCGGGCGGAGCGGCCTTCTCGATGCGGACGACCAGGGGCAGCACGAACTGGGGTGCCTGGTCGCGGGCGGTCGGTTCGGAACGGAAGGGGCTGTCGGTCGAGGGCGTCACGTCGTGGCTCACCCGCACAACCCTAAGGTCACCCCGAACAAGCCGTCCGCTGAGCCTCCTGCCACTCGCACACCGGGCACAGCGTGATCCCCCTGTACGACTCCGGATACTCGGTCGGCTTCCGGCACAGCACGCACTCCGCGTACGGCGGCTTCGGCTCGTCGCCGATCGTGCAGTGGTCCTCGCTCATCCCTCCAGCCTAGGACCCGATCAGCTCGGACACCTTCACGAACCGGAACCCCCGCGCCCGCAGCTCGGGCACCACCGTCCGCACCACCCGCTCCGTCGTCGGCGCGGCACTGCGCGTGCAGTGCATGACCACGACCGAGCCCGGCCGCACCCCCTCCAGCACCTGCCGGGACACGGCCTCCGCGTCCGTCGCGAACGCGTCCCCGCTCACCACGTCCCACTGCACGGCGGTCACGCCGACCGGGGTCAGCGCCTTCAGCGCCCGCCGGTCGTAACACCCGCCGGGGAAGCGGAAGTACGGCCTCGCGTCCGGCACCCCGGCTTTCCGGAACGCCGCGTACGCCCGCTCCACGTCCGCCCGCATCCGGTCACCGGAGACGGTCGGCAGCCCGTAGCAGTCGTCGGTGAAGGCGTAGTGGCTGTAGGAGTGGTTGGCGACCTCGAAGAGCGGGTCCCGCCCGAGGGAGCGGGCCTGGTCCGGGTACTCCTCGGCCCACCGCCCGGTCATGAACACGGTGGCCGGCACCTTCAGGGCGCGCAGCGCCGCGATCAGCCCGGGATTGTCGAAGTGCTCGCCGGCCGCGGCCCGCGGCCCCTGGTCCGCGGTCATGTCGGCGTCGAAGGTGAGCGCGACCGTTTTGCCGCGGTCACGGGAGCCGTTCTTGAAGACGGGGGTCAGGCCCCCGGGGCCGGGGGCGAGCGTGGGGGGTGCGGAGGTCGCGGAGGGGGCTGGGCGGGCTACCCGGGGGGCCTGGTGGGCCTGGTGGGCCTGGTGGACCTGGTGGGGAGTGGCGGCGCAGGCCGTGAGGGCGGCGCCGAGGAGGCAGGCGGCGGTGACGCGTCGTACAAGAGTGATCACCATATGAAAATATGGCGAACTGTCCTATTTGCCAGTCACCCCGGCCGTGACGTCACCCGCTCAGATGTCCCGCTGCTCCAGCGGCTTGGTCGCCGGTCCCTGGATCACCTTGCCGTCCGTGGCGAAGCGGGAGCCGTGGCACGGGCACTCCCAGGCGTCCTCGGCGCCGTTGAAGGAGACCAGGCAGCCCAGGTGGGTGCAGCGGGGGGAGAGGGCGTGGAGGTTGCCGTCGTCGTCGCGGTAGACCGCGAGGCGGTCGCCGTTCACCCGGACCACCGCGCCCTCGCCCGGCGGGAGGGACTCCAGCGGGGGTGCCGGGCGCAGCCGGTCGCCGACGAAGTGGCGGGCCACCTGCGCCTGGGTCTTGAGGAAGGTCGGGGCCTCGCGGACCGTCGAGCGCAGGCGGCGCGGGTCGTACAGCTCGCTCCACGCGCACTCCTCGCCGGTGATCTGGGCCGCGAGCAGGCGGCCCGCCATGATGCCGCCGCTCATGCCCCAGCCGCCGAACCCGGTGGCGACATAGGTGTGCCGGGCCCCCGGGTGCAGCGGGCCGACGAGCGGCACGGTGTCGGTGGGGTCGTTGTCCTGGGTGGCCCAGGCATGGCTGAGCTCGACGCCCGGGAAGTTCTGAGTGGCCCAGGCCGAGAGGTCGTCGAACCGGGCCCGGGTGTCGCCCGTGCCGGGGGTGAAGTGCTCGCCGGTGACGATGAGCAGCCGCCGGTCGGCGTCCCAGGGTGCCGTGCGTACCGAGCGGGTGCCCTCGTCCGGCGTGATGTACATGCCGTCCGGATCCCGCTCCCGCTCGATCGTCCCGGCGACGACCAGCTCGCGGCGCGGGGAGAGCCGGGTGAACAGCAGGGCCCGGTCGAAGATCGGGTAGTGGGTGGCGACCACGACGTCCCGGGCCGTCACTGTGGCCCCGGTGTCGGTCGACAGCCGGCACGGCTCGCCCTCGTCGAGCCCGAGGACCGCGGTGTGCTCGTACACGGCCGCACCGGAGGCGACCAGGTCCTCGGCCAGGGCCAGCAGGTACTTGCGCGGATGGAACTGCGCCTGCCCCGTCACCCGCACCGCGCCCGCCACCGGGAACGGCAGCCCGGTCTCCGTCACGAAGGACGCCGGCAGCCCCGCCTCCCGGCCGGCCGCCGCCTCGGCCCGCAGCTCCTCGACCCGGCTCGCGTCATGGACGTAGGTATAGGCACTGCGCTGCTCCCAGTCGCAGTCGACGCCCAGCTCGTCCGCGATCTCGGCGGCCCGTTCGACGGCCTCGCTCTGCGAGCGGGCGTACAGCCGGGCGCCTTCGGGGCCGCGGGTGCGGCGAAGCTTGTCGTAGATCAGGGTGTGCAGGGCGGTCAGCTTGGCGGTGGTGTGCCCGGTGACGCCGGCGGCCACCTGCCCGGCCTCCAGGACCGCCACCCGCCGCCCGGCCCGCGTCAGCTCCCACGCGGTGCTCAGCCCGGCGATGCCGGCGCCGATGACGGCCACGTCGACGTCGAGGTCCTCGGTCAGCGGCGGCCGGGGTCCGCCGGGTGCCGTCTCCAGCCAGTACGAGCCCTTGACATGCCGGTTCTCGGTCATGCGCCCCGAGTACCCCGGGATTCACTGTTCCAGCAGCCGCCGGCGGGCCTCCTCCACGTCGAAGTCCGCCTCCGGGTGGCGCGGGTCCAGCTCCGCCAGGTGCTCCAGGAGGAGTCGGCTGATCGCCCAGTTCCGGTACCACTTGCGGTCGGCGGGGATGAGGTACCAGGGGGCGTGCGGGGTCGAGCAGCGCTCCAGGGCCAGTTCGTACGCCTGCTGGTAGGCGGGCCACAGGGCACGCTCGTCGATGTCCGAGACGTGGAACTTCCAGTGCTTGTCCGGGCGGTCGAGGCGCTTGAGCAGGCGGTCGCGCTGTTCGTCGTACGAGATGTGCAGGAAGCACTTGATCACGGTGACGTCGTTGTCGGCGAGGGACCTCTCGAAGCGGTTGATCTCGTCGTAGCGGCGCTCGATCTCGTCGGTCCGGGCGAGGGCGTGGACGCGGGCGACGAGGACGTCCTCGTAGTGCGACCGGTCGAAGATGCCCAGCTCACCGGCTTGCGGGAGGGCCCTTGTGATGCGCCAGAGGAAGGGGTGCCCGAGTTCCTTGGGCGTGGGCGCCTTGAAGGCGTGGACACGGCA
This sequence comes from Streptomyces sp. SLBN-8D4, assembly GCF_049739545.1. NCBI lineage: Bacteria > Bacillati > Actinomycetota > Actinomycetes > Kitasatosporales > Streptomycetaceae > Streptomyces > Streptomyces sp. SLBN-8D4. The sequence continues at coordinate 2,407,157 of NZ_JBMGQC010000001.1, read as the reverse complement.
GCCGGCCGGGTTGAACAGGCCGATGACGTGCTTGACCGTGCCGCCCTTGCCGCTGGTGTCCATGCCCTGGAGCACCAGCAGGATCCGGCGCCGGTCGCCCGCCGTGCTCGCCGCCCACAGGCGTTCCTGCAGGTCGGCGAGCGGGTCGGCCAGCTCGGTCATCGCGGCCAGGCCCGCCTGCTTGTGAGAGGGGCCGGCCGGGGTCTCCCGGGGGGCGTGGGCGGCCAGTTCCACCGGCTTGCCGCCCGGTACGCGCAGCAGCTCGCGCAGGGCGAGACCGTCCCCGCCCTGCGTGCCCTTCTTCGCCTCGCGTGCCTTCGAGCCCTTCTTCGACATGGGGCACCCCTTCCGGTCCGGGTCCGGCCCCTCGATCCTGCGCCGGGGGACCGGGGCGCGCCAGCCGTCGTCCAGGCGGCTACCTGCGCCAGGGCCCCGTCACCGCGAAGGTCGTCCCGGGCGTGTAGCAGTTGACATACATCGTCTGCCCGTCGGGGGAGAAGGTGACGCCGGCGAACTCGCCCCATTCCGGCGCCTCCGGCGTGCCGCCCGCCGCGGAAGCGGCCGATGTAATGGCCTGCCGGCCGCGGGCCATGGCGTAGACCTCGCCGTGCCGGGTCACGCCGAAGACGTGCTGGGCGCCGTTGCCGTCCTCGCACACCATCAGGCCGCCGCTCGGCGCGAGGCAGATGTTGTCCGGGGACTCGCCGGGCAGCTGCACGTCGGTGTCCGGGCCGAAGACGATCACCAGGGTGAGCCGGCGCGCCCAGGGGTCGTAGCGCCAGATCTGCCCGAAGTGGTCGGCGCCCGAACCGTCGGCGCTGCGCGCGAAGGACGAGACGAAGTAGACGCTCCTCCCGCCCCAGTAGCAGCCCTCCAGCTTCTGGGCGTGCGTGATGCCCCCGGGGCCGAAGTCCTGGAGCCGGACGGGGGTTTCGCCGGCCAGCGGGTCCGGTACATCGACCCACTCGATGCCCTCGAAGCAGGCACCGGTCTCCTGGATCACCGACAGGTCCGGTACGCCGGGCACCCGCATCGCCTGGAGCCGGCCGCCCGCCCGCAGTGAACCGAGGCCGCCCTCGGGCCTGTTGGGCAGGAAGCGGTAGAAGAGGCCGAAGGGCTTGATGAAGGCGTCCTCGGTCTCGTACACGATGCCGCGTTTCGGGTCGATCGCGATGGCCTCGTGCTGGAAGCGGCCCATCGCGGTCAACGGGACCGCGCCACTGCGGTGCGGGTCCGTCGGATCGACCTCGAAGATGAAGCCGTGGTCCTTGGTGTAGCCGTTGGTGCCGGCTCGGTCCTCGGTCTCCTCGCAGGTCAGCCAGGTGCCCCAAGGCGTGGGCCCGCCCGCGCAGTTGACGGCGGTGCCGGCGATGGCGACCCGCTCCGACAGCACGTTGTTGCGGGAGTCCAGTGTGAGGGCCGTACAGCCCCCCTTGCCCGCGGGGTCGTAGGTCAGGCCCGCGACGGTGGGGACGGCGATGGCCGCGGTGGGGCGGTTCTCGTGGTTGCGGACCAGGTGGACGCGGCCGTGTCTGCCGGGCAGAGCGGTCATGCCGTCGTGGTTGGAGGGGACCTTGCCCTCGCCGGAGCGGAGCTGGTCGCCCTCGCGGGACAGGACCTTGTAGCTGAAGCCCTTCGGCAGGTCCAGCAGGCCCTTCGGGTCGGGGACGAGGGGGCCGTAGCCGGTGTGTCCGAGGGACTGGGCGGCGGCGGTGCCGGCGAAGAGCTCGGAGAGGGCGCCGGTGAAGGCGATGCCCACGCCCAAGGCGCCGGAACGGGCCAGGACCTGACGTCGTGTCGCTGGAGAACCGGACAGAGACATGGCGAAGCAACCTTCCTGCTGGCGGACAGGACTGTGACCTCGCTGTGTCTATCACCTGGGTCGGCCCGCGGGAACCACGCGCGTAGCGTGTCCCGGCCCGTCAGGTCCCGGTCGGGCGCTCCTGCGCCCGCTCCAGGAAGCGCAGCAGCTCCACCGGGAAGGGCAGGACGAGCGTCGAGTTCTTCTCGGCGGCCACCGCCACGACCGTCTGCAGCAGCCTGAGTTGGAGAGCGGCGGGCTGCTCGGACATCTGCTCGGCGGCCTCCGCGAGCTTCTTGGAGGCCTGGAGTTCGGCGTCGGCGTTGATGATCCGGGCCCGCCGCTCACGGTCGGCCTCGGCCTGCCGGGCCATCGACCGCTTCATCGCGTCCGGCAGCGACACGTCCTTGATCTCGACGCGGTCCACCTGCACGCCCCAGCCGACGGCCGGGCTGTCGATCATCAGCTCCAGGCCCTCGTTGAGTTTCTCGCGGTTGGACAGCAGGTCGTCCAGCTCGCTCTTGCCGATGATCGAGCGCAGCGAGGTCTGGGCCATCTGGGAGACGGCGAACTTGTAGTCCTCGACCTTGACCAGGGCGCTCGCCGCGTCGACGACCCGGAAGTAGACGACCGCGTCCACGCGCACGGTCACGTTGTCCCGGGTGATGCCCTCCTGGGCCGGCACCGGCATCGTGACGATCTGCATGTTCACCTTGTGCATCCGGTCCACGAACGGCACGATCGCCGTGAACCCGGGCTCGCGCACCTCGCCCCCGAGGCGTCCGAGGCGGAAGACCACCCCGCGTTCGTACTGCTTGACGACCCTGGCCGCCGCCGCGAGGTAGACGGTCCCGGCGGCCGCGGCCGCCACGGCCGCCGTCAACAGTTCCTGGAGCATTCCGGCCTCCTCGTCCAGAGGTCCGTATGTCTGCTCTTGCAACGATATGCCCGGTGCCCGGTCCGGGGCCACGACGGGCCCCCGGACCGGGCGGGGGAGCACTAGGCGGCGGTGGCCTTCGCCGGCTCCGGCTCCGTGACCCGGACCGGTTCCGTGCCGACCGCGCTGTGCCGCTCGGCCCAGTTCTCCAGGGCCGTACGGCAGGCGTGGTCCAGGTGGTGCAGACCGGAGAGGTCCAGTTCCACGGGCCGGTCCTGGGGGAGCGACTCCAGGCTGTCGAGGATCTTCGGCAGCCTGAGGAAGGTCGCGTTGCCCGACAGGTGCGCCTGGATCGGGCCCGCACCCTTGTCGACGATCTCCAGCTTGAGGTGCGAGGCCTCCCACGCGGTCTTGACGACCGACAGGGCAAGACCGATCAGCACGCCCTCGAACATGTTCACCGCGACGATCGAGACGGCCGTGGCCACCAGGATCAGCGCCTCACCGCGGTGGCCGCGCCACAACGTCACGATCTCCCGGAAGGGGATCAGCTTGAAGCCCGCGTGGACCAGGATGCCGGCGAGGGCGGGCAGCGGGATCAGCGCCAGCGTCGAGGGCAGCAGGGCCGCGAACAGCAGCAGCCACACACCGTGCATGACCCGGGACGCCTTGGTCTTCGCGCCCGCCTGGACGTTGGCGGAGCTGCGCACGATGACCGCGGTCATGGGCAGGGCGCCGAGCGCGCCGCACACCGTGTTGCCCACGCCCTGGGCCATGAGCTCCTTGTCGTACTCGGTGCGCGGACCGTCGTGCAGCCGGTCCACCGCGGCCGCGCTGAACAGCGATTCGGCGGAGGCGATCAGCGTGAACGCGATGATGGTGCCGAAGATGGCCGGGTTGGCCAGTTCGCCGAAGGCGTCCATGCCGGGCGGCTGGACGGAGGCCAGCAGGCCGTTCACCTCGACAGTGGCGATCGACAGACCGAAGACCTGGGTGACCAGGGTGGCCAGCAGGACCGCGGCGAGCGCGCCGGGCACGGTCTGCGCCTTCTTGGGCAGCTTCTTCCACAGCACGAGCACCGCGACGGTGCCCGCGCCGACGGCGAGCGAGGTGAGCGCGGTGGTGCTGCCGAGCGCGTCGACGGCGGCACCGGGCAGCCCCAGGATCTTGTCGATGCCCGTGGTGGGCGCCTTCAGACCGGCCGCCGAGTACAGCTGGCCGGCGATGAGCACGAGGCCGATGCCGGCCAGCATGCCCTCGACGACCGAGACGGATATCGCCCGGAACCAGCGCCCCAGCTTCAGGGCGCCCATGGCGAGCTGGATCAGTCCGGCGGCCAGCACGATCACGCCGAGCGCGGGCAGCCCGAACTCCTGCACCGCCTCGAAGACCAGGACGGTCAGACCGGCGGCGGGACCGGACACCTGGAGGCTGCTGCCCCGCATGAATCCGGTGACGATGCCGCCGACTATGCCGGTGACGAGGCCCAGTTCGGCCGGGACACCGGAGGCGACGGCCACGCCCACGCAGAGCGGGAGCGCGACCAGGAAGACGACCAGGGAGGCGGCGAAGTCCTGCCGCAGGTGAGGGTATTTGGTCATCATGCCGATCACAGACCCTCGAACGCGTCGGTCTCGGAGCGGTGGACGCGCACCGCGCCCGTGTGCACCTCGTAGTACCAGGCGTGCAGGGTCAGTTGGTCCTCCGCCAGCTTCTTGTCGATGAACGGGTACGACCTGAGGCGCAGCACCTGGGCCAGGACGTGGTTCTGCACGCCCTCGGCCACTTCCGGGTCCTCGACCGTGCCGGCCGGGCGCGGGGTGGCGTGGTTGAGCCAGTCGCGGACGGCCGGCACGGCCTCCAGGTCGTCGCCGCGGACCAGGGCGCCGACGGCGCCGCAGTGCGAGTGCCCGCAGACCACGATGTCGCGGACGCCCAGCACCTCCACGGCGTACTCGATGGTGGCCGCCTCGCTGGTGGGGTGCTCGGAGGCGTAGGGGGGAACGATGTTGCCCGCGGTGCGCAGCTCGAAGAGCTCGCCCGGGCGGGCGCCCGTGATCAGGGCCGGGACGACCCTGGAATCCGAGCAGGTGATGAACAGAACCTGGGGGGACTGGCCTTCGGCCAGCTTGGCGAACTCCTCAGGGCGCTGTCCGAACGTACGGGCGTTGTCGATGAGGGGCTGCATGTGGTGACTCCTCCTGGCGCGCCGTGGGGGCGCGTCGGGCTTACCAGGCGCGCCGAAGGGCGCGTCGGTTGACATGACAGGTGGGGGAAACAGAGGTGGGGGACTGCTCTGCTGTCAGCAGCGGAACACTTGAAGTGCCGCCGGAGTGTGCGCTGTCGAGGGTCTCGACAGGGGGAACTCGCCTGCTGCGACCCGCTCGGGCGTGGCCGCCTGCTGCTGAGCCGCCAGGGGCCGTTCGGGCCCCTCGGGGGCGAAGTCGACGGCGCGGTGCCGGTCGCGGGTGCGCAGGGGACCGGTCGGGTCCCCGACGTGGTTGCAGTGGCGCTTGCCCGAGGCTTCGGCGCGGGGCGCCTTGCCGGAGAGCTTGCTTCCGGTCTGAGCTTTGGCCTCAGTCTGACGGGCTGTGTGCGCGGTTGCGAATCCCTCTGTGGAAGCGAAGAACGCGAGCGCCAGAAGGACGGCGGTGAGAACCGCTACCACGGTCCGTACCGTCGCACCTCGGAACATGCGCCCCCCTCTCGGCAGTTCACACTTCTAGTCCAGACCAACCGCTGGTCAACGGGTGGTCAAGAAACACCTTAACTCGGCAAAGTTGTTTGCTGGGTTAACTTAACGTTTCCGGCTGAAGAGAGGCTGAAGCGTGCCGGGTCGCTGACGCGAACTGGCCCTTGACGTGCGAGGTTTCGCTGTGACTAAGCGACGAGACCCTTGGCGTCGCGCGCCAGCGCGGTCAGCCGGGATATCGCGCGGAAGTACTTCTTGCGGTACCCGCCGTTCAGCATCTCCTCGCTGAACAGCCGGTCGAAGGGCTGCCCGGAGGCCAGCACCGGTACCTCGCGGTCGTAGAGACGGTCGGCGAGCACCACGAGCCGGAGCGCCGTCGACTGGTCCGGCACCGGCTGCACGTCGGTGAGGCAGACCGCCCGGAGGTCGTCGGTCAGGGCGCCGTACCGGCTGGGGTGGACCCTGGCGAGGTGCGCCAGCAGGCTCGGGAAGTCGTCGAGCGAGGCGCCCTCGGTGGCGTACGCGGCCCTGGTGACCTCCTCGTCGGTGAACGGCGCCGGTGCCTCGGGCAGCCCGCGGTGACGGTAGTCCTCGCCGTCGATGCGCAGCGGCCGGAAGTGTGCCGACAGGCCCTGGATCTCGCGCAGGAAGTCGACGGCCGCGAACCGGCCCTCGCCGAGCTTGCCCGGCAGGGTGTTGGAGGTGGCGGCGAGCGCCACGCCCGCGTCGACCAGCCTGCCGAGCAGGGTGGAGACCAGGACGGTGTCGCCCGGGTCGTCCAGCTCGAACTCGTCGATGCACAGCAGACGGTGGCCGGAGAGCGTCTGGACCGTCTTCTGGAATCCGAGGGCGCCCACCAGGTTGGTCAGCTCGACGAAGGTGCCGAAGGCCTTGAGGGAGGGCTCGGCGGGGGTGGCGTGCCAGAGGGAGGCCAGCAGGTGGGTCTTGCCGACGCCGTAGCCGCCGTCGAGGTAGACGCCACGGGGCCCGGCCGGGGTCTTCGGGGCCCTGGGCCTGCCGAGCCCGAGGAAGCCGCGCTTGCCGCCGCCGACCGCGTGTGCGCCGCCGAGGCCCGCGGCGAAGCCCTCCAGGACCCGGACGGCCTCGGTCTGGCTGGGCTGGTTCGGGTCCGGGAGGTACGTGTCGAAACGCACCGAGTCGAACCGCGGCGGCGGCACCATCTCGGCGACCAGCCGGTCCGCGGGGACGTGCGGCTCGCGGTCGCACAGGGACGGCGGGGCGGTGTCGGTCATCGAACCGGACCCGGACGCGGCGGGGGAAGTAGACACGGTTCACCATGCTAAGCGCCGTGCCACACTGCACGACATGCGACGCCTGTTCCCTGTGACCGACGAGACAGAGATCCGGAGCCCCGAGGGGGAGGCCGGCCACGACTGGAGCCTCGCCGAACTGGCCGCCGCCTACGCGTACCCGGAGCTCGGACCCGACCCCGGGACCCCCGGGGTGTGGCTGCGCGCCAACATGGTCGCCACGCTGGACGGGGCCGCCCAGCACGACGGCCGGTCGCAGCCCATCTCCACCGCGACCGACATGCGGATCTTCGGGACGCTGCGAGCCCTGGCGGACGTGGTGATCGCCGGTGCGGAAACGGTACGGCAGGAGGGGTACCGGCCCGCGCGCGTGCGGGACGAGTTCGCGGGGCTGCGGGCGGCGGCCGGACAGGGCCCGGTCCCGGCGATCGCGGTGATCACGGCCAGCCTGGACCTGGACTTCTCGCTCCCGCTGTACACCTCGCCCCTGGTGCCCACGCTGATCCTCACCGGCGCCGCGGCGGCCCCGGACCGGATCGCCGCGGCCGAGAAGGCCGGCGCGCGGGTGGTGATCGCCGGGGACGGTGTCGGTGTGGACCCCGCGCGGGCCGTGCGGGCGCTCGCCGAGCTGGGACACACCCGGCTGCTGACCGAGGGCGGCCCCCGGCTGCTCGGGCAGCTGGTGGCCGCCGGGGTGCTCGACGAGCTCTGTCTGACCCTGTCCCCGATGCTCACCGCGGGGAGCGCGCAGCGGATCGCCGGGGGGCCGTCGGTGGCCGTCCCGGCACGGTTCGAACTGGACTCCCTGCTAGAGGAGGACGGGTTCCTCTTCAGCAGGTATCGCAGGCACTGACCGCCCGGACGCGGGTTCGACCGGTACCGCTGAGGCCGACATCAGCGGAATCTGTCGTTCCGTTCAGTTTCCGGCGGGCACACTGAATCCGGCACTACCCGTGCGATCACGGGGCAGGATGGTTTCCGCAGCGCGCAGAGAAGGGGACGCCCGGTGTTCACAAGCGTTTTGATGATCGAGAAGGCCCTGACGTCCGCCGACGTGGAGTTCGTCACCACTTTGCACGGCGACGAGGCGGTCGCGTTCCATGTGCTGCTCCAGCCGCGGGGGGACCAGGCCGACCGGCTGCTGCGGGCCATCGACGACGTGGCGCTGGGCGAGCTGGACGAGGCCGTACGGGAGCGGGAGACGCCCGAGGGCGAGGACGCGAAGGGGGTGGGGGAGCGGGCCCTGGAGGTCTCCCTCCAGGCGCTCAGGGCCTCCGGGAGCCAGGCGGAGGGGCGGCTCATCGAGGACCACCCCCTGGACGCGCTGAAGGCCCTGGTCGGCGAGATCGGCGCGGACGAGGTGATCGTGCTGACCGACCCCCACTACGTGGAGGAGTTCTTCCACCGCGACTGGGCGTCCCGGGCCCGTCACAAGGTGGGCGTACCGGTGCTGAAGCTGTTCTCGCACAGCAAGGCATAGGCTGAACCCCGCATCCGTACCGCACCACCTTGGGGAGACACACGCATGGCACCCGGCCTTCCTACCGCCATGGACCGACCGCACTTCATCGGGATCGGTGGGGCCGGGATGTCGGGGATCGCGAAGATCCTCGCGCAGCGCGGCGCGAAGGTGGCCGGCAGTGACGCCAAGGAGTCCGCGACCGCGGAGGCCCTTCGCGCGCTCGGCGCGACCGTGCACATCGGGCACGCGGCCGAACACCTGGCGGCCGACGCCACCTGTGTGGTCGTGTCGTCGGCGATCCGGGCCGACAACCCCGAGCTGGCCCGGGCGGCCGAGCTCGGCATCCCGGTCGTGCACCGCTCCGACGCCCTCGCCTCACTGATGGACGGCCTCAGGCCGATCGCGGTCGCGGGCACGCACGGCAAGACGACCACGACCTCGATGCTGGCGGTCTCCCTGTCCGAGCTGGGCCTGAAGCCGTCGTACGCCATCGGCGGCGACCTGGACGCCCCCGGCTCGAACGCGCTGCACGGCGAGGGCGAGATCTTCGTCGCCGAGGCGGACGAATCGGACCGCAGCTTCCACAAGTACGCCCCCGAGGTCGCCATCGTCCTCAACGTCGAGCTCGACCACCACGCCAACTACGCGTCGATGGACGAGATCTACGAGTCCTTCGAGACGTTCGTCGGCCGGACCGCCAAGGGCGGCACGCTGGTGATCAACGCCGACCACGAGGGCGCGCGGGAGCTGACCCGGCGCGTCACGGCGAGCGGGGTGCGCGTGGTGACGTACGGCGCCGCCGCGGACGCCGACGTGCGGGTGCTGTCCGTCGTGGCGCAGGGCCTCAAGAGCGAGGTCACCGTGCTCCTCGACGGCGCGGAGCTCACCTTCGCGGTCTCCGTCCCCGGCCGCCACTACGCGCACAACGCGGTGGCCGCGCTGGCCGCGGGCGTGGCCCTCGGGATCCCCGCCGCCGAGCTGGCACCGGCCCTGGCCGCGTACACCGGTGTCAAGCGGCGCCTCCAGCTCAAGGGCGAGGCGGCCGGCGTGCAGGTCATCGACTCCTACGCCCACCACCCCACCGAGATGACGGCGGACCTGGAGGCCATGCGGGCCGCCGCCGGTGACGCCCGCATCCTCGTGGTCTTCCAGCCCCATCTGTTCTCGCGGACGCAGGAGCTCGGCAAGGAGATGGGCGAGGCCCTCGCGCTCGCGGACGGCTCGCTGGTCCTGGACATCTACCCGGCCCGCGAGGACCCGGTCCCCGGGGTGACGAGCGAGCTGATCATCGACGCGGCGCGGGCCGCGGGCGCGGACGTGACGCCGGTCCACGACAAGGCCGACGTGCCGGAGGCGGTCGCGGGAATGGCGAAGGCCGGTGATCTCGTTCTCACCATGGGCGCGGGTGACGTGACGGACCTCGGCCCGCTGATCCTGGACCGTCTCGCACAGTAAGGGGCTGAGCTTCATGTCGTACGACGTCGATAAGCCGGACGAGCAGTGGCGTGCGGAGCTGACCCCGGCCGAGTACGCCGTGCTCCGCCAGGCCGGGACGGAACCCGCCTTCACCGGTGAGTACACCGACACCAAGGCCACCGGCGTGTACTCCTGTCGCGCCTGCGGTGCCGAACTCTTCACCTCCACCACGAAGTTCGAATCCCACTGCGGCTGGCCGTCCTTCTACGACCCGAAGGACACCGACGCGGTCGAACTGATCCAGGACCGCTCGCACGGGATGGTGCGCACGGAGGTGCGCTGCGCCCGCTGCGGCTCACACCTCGGGCATGTGTTCGAGGGTGAGGGGTATCCGACGCCCACCGATCAGCGGTACTGCATCAACAGCATCTCGCTGCGGTTGACGGCTGACGAGGGCTGACCCCGGGTCCCGTTCATCGAGTCAGCCGGCCGGTTCCGCCAACTCCGCCCGTCCTGCGTCCACTTGCGATGCGGTGGCGGGCGCCCGGGCGGGATACGGTGCGGACTCGGTGATCCAGAGGGAGGCCCGATGCGCGTCGGGGCAGAGTCCGCGGTCCGGCCCGTGGCGGAGTTGCTGGTCGAGAACGCCTCGCGGTACGGCGCGAAGCTCGCGTTCGCCGATGACCGGCGGGCGGTGAACTGGGCCGAACTGGAGCTTCGGACACGGCGGTTGGCGGGCGCGCTCGGGGTGACCCGCGGGGCCAGGGTGGCGTTCTGCCTCGACAACAGCGTCGAGCTGGTGGAGGGACTGCTCGCCACGGTGCGGGCCGCCGCCGTCGGGGTCCCGTTGAGCCCGCGCGGCACTCATGCCGAGCTCGCGGCGCTGCTCGCCGACTGTGATCCCGACGTCCTGGTCGTCGACCGGCGGCAGTTGGCGCGGATCGCCAGCGTGGTGGGGCAGCGGTCACCGCGACTGGTGGTGACCGGCGAGGGGCCGGTGCCCGAGGGGGTCGTGCACTTCGACGACCTCGTGGCGGACGGCCGTTCACCCGGGCCCCGCGACGACCTCGCCCTGGACGAGCCCGCCTGGCTGCTGTACACCTCCGGCACCTCGGGCACCCCCAGGGCCGCCGTCTCCAGTCAGCGGTCCGCGCTGTGGTCCCCGGTCGCCTGCTATGTGCCCCGGCTGGGGCTCTCGGCGGACGACCGGCTGCTGTGGCCGTTGCCGCTCGCGCACACCTACGCCCACTCGCTCTGCGTCCTCGGCACGACCGTGGCGGGCGGCAGCGCGCGGATCACCGCGATGCGGGAACCGGCCGCGCTGGTACGGCTGACCGAGGAGTTTGCGCCGACCGTACTGGGCGGAGTGCCGCTCACCTACCAGCAGTTGCTGGACGCCGGACTGGGTGAGGTGCCCTCGCTGCGGGTCTGCGTCACCGCCGGGGCACCGAGCGATCCGGAGTTGCGGGAGCGCGTCGAGGCGCGGCTCGGGGCGCCGCTGCTCGACGGGTACGGCTCCACCGAGACCTGCGGCAAGATCGCGATGGAGTCGCCTGCGGGGCCGCGGGTGCGGGGCAGCAGCGGGGCCGTGCTGCCCGGCATGGAAGTGCGGTTCGTCGAGCCCGGGACCGGTGCGGAGGTCGTGGGCGCCGAGGGGGAGATCTGGGTGCGCGGGCCCGGCGTCATGCTCGGCTACCGCGACGGGGCGGGGGTGGACGGCGACGGCTGGTACCGCACCGGTGACCTGGGGCGACTGGGTGAGCATGGACACCTGACCGTCACCGGGCGCGCGAACGACCGAATCGTCCGGGGCGGGGAGAACGTCGACCCCGTAGAGGTCGAGCAGGTGCTGCGCGGACTGCCCGGGGTGCTGGACGCGGCGGTGGTGGCGCGGCCGCATCCGCTGCTCGGCGAGGTCCCGGTCGCGTACGTCGTACCGGAGGAACGGGCCCTCGACACGGGCGCACTGCTGCGGGCCTGCGCCGAAGTGCTCTCCGCGCACAAGGTCCCCGAGGACGTCCTGTTCACCCCGGCCATCCCCCGCACCGCGGCCGGCAAGCCGCGCCGGGCCGTCCTCAGGGAGGGCCTCGCCGCCCGCCCGGCCGAGGAGGCCCTCGCGGGACTCGCCGACCGGACCCCGGCGGAGCGCCGGGTGGTGCTGACCGAGCTGGTGTGCGCGGAGACGGCCGCGATCGGCGGCGCGTCGGTGGTCAACGGGGGTGTGGGTGGCCGTGGAGGTGTGACGGTCGCGGAAGTGGCCGTGGGCGGAGGGCTCGCGGCTGCCGACAGGCCCGCGGCCATGCGTGAGCCGGCAAGGGGTGGTGAAGGGTCCGGCGGTCAGGATGCTGCGGTCCGCGGCGAGTTCGTGGGTGGTGAAGGGTCCGGCGGTCAGGATGCTGCGGTCCGCGGCGAGTTCGTGGGTGGTGAAGGGTCCGGCGGTCAGGATGCTGCGGTCCGCGCCGAGTTCGTGGGCCGTGAGCGGTCCGGCGGTCAGGACGCTGCCGTCCGCGCCGAGTACATGGGCCGTGAACGGTCCGTCGGTCACGAGGCTGCCGACCGTGACGAGGCACCCGTCACCGATGCCGCGGCGATCGACCCGCACACCGCCTTCGCCGACCTCGGTCTCACCTCCATGGGCGCGATGACCCTGTGGCACCGGCTCGGCCTCCGTACCGGACTGCGGCTGCCCGCCACCCTGGTCTGGGACCACCCGACACCCGCCGCGGTCGCCGCCCACCTGGACGAACGGCTGCACGGCGGTGGATCCGCGACCGGGGTTCCGCGCCGCGGCCCCGCCGCCGAGCCGATCGCGATCGTGGCCGCCGGCTGCCGTTACCCGGGCGGGGTGCGCTCGCCCGAGGACCTCTGGCGGCTGGTGTCCGACGGCGTGGACGCCACCGGGGAGTTCCCGGCCGACCGGGGCTGGGACGTCGACGCCCTGTACCACCCCGACCCCGACCGGCTCGGGACGACGTACACCCGACGCGGCGGCTTCCTCACCGACGCGGCCGACTTCGACCCGCTGTTCTTCGGCATCTCGCCACGCGAGGCCACCGCCACGGACCCGCAGCACCGGCTGCTGCTCGAAGTCGCCTGGGAGACGCTGGAGCGCGCCGGCATCCCCGCGCCCTCGCTGCGCGGCAGCGCCACCGGCGTCTATGTCGGCCTGATGCACGGCGGATACGGCGCCGGGGCGTCGGCACACGCGCTGGAGTCGCACATCGGCGTCGGGTCGGCGGGCAGCGTGGCCTCCGGGCGGATCTCCTATGTACTGGGCCTGCGCGGTCCCGCCCTGACCGTCGACACGGCCTGCTCGTCCTCGCTCGTCGCCATGGACCTGGCCGCCGCGGCGCTGCGCGCGGGCGAGTGCACCCTCGCGCTGGCTGGGGGCGTGACCGTACTGGCCAGTCCGAAGCCGTTCGTGGTGTTCAGCAGGCAGCGCGGGCTGTCGGCGGACGGCCGTTGCCGGTCCTTCGCGGACGGCGCCGACGGCACCGCGTGGGCCGAGGGTGTCGGCCTGGTGCTGCTGGAGAAGCTGTCGGACGCCCGGCGCAACGGCCATCCGGTCCTGGCCGTGCTGCGCGGCTCCGCCGTGAACCAGGACGGCGCGTCCAACGGTCTCACCGCCCCCAACGGGCAGGCCCAACGCGAGCTGATCCGGCTGGCGTTGGCCGACGCCGGGCTGAACACGGCCGATGTCGACGTCGTCGAGGGCCACGGCACCGGAACCGCGCTCGGCGACCCGGTCGAGGCGGGCGCCCTGCTGGCCACCTACGGCCGGGGCCGCGACGCCGACGACCCGGTGTGGCTCGGCTCGGTGAAGTCGAACGTCGGGCACACCCAGGCCGCGGCCGGGGTGGCCGGTGTCATCAAGGTGATCGAGGCGATGCGCCACGGCGAACTGCCCAGGTCGCTCTACGCGGAGCGGCCGTCGCCGCACGTCGACTGGTCCGACGGGGCGGTACGGCTGCTGGACCGGGCCCGGCCCTGGCCGGAGCGCGAGCGGCCGCGCCGGGCGGCGGTCTCGTCGTTCGGGATCGGCGGGACCAACGCGCACCTGATCATCGAGGAGCCGGGGGAAGCCGAGGGGGCGGCGCCGGAGCCGCAGCGCGTCCGCTCCGGCCCGGGCACCGTCACCTCCTGGCTCGTCGGCGGCAGCGACGAGGCCGGACTGCGCGCCCACGCCCGGGAGTTGGCGACCGCGCTGGCCGACGTCGACGGGGAGGCCGACGCCCTGGACATCGCCTACTCGCTCGCGACCACCCGCGCTCCCCTCCAGCGTCGTGCCGCCGTGCTGGCCACCGGGACCGAAGGACTCCTCGCCGGATTATGCGAGTTGGCCGACGGCGCCGACAGCCCCGCACTGCGCAAGGGCACCGCGCGCGGCACCGCCAAGGTGGCGCTGCTCTGCACGGGCCAGGGCGCCCAGCGGACCGGCATGGGCCGTGAACTCGCGGCCCGCTTCCCCGCGTTCGCCACCACCTTCGGCGAACTGTGCGACTCCTTCACCCCGTTGCTCGACCGGCCCCTGCGCGAGGTGATCGACGACCCCGACAGCGACCTCCTGCACCGCACCGACTACGCCCAACCCGCCCTGTTCGCCTACGAGGTCGCGCTGCACGCCCTCCTCGCCGACTGCGGTGTCCGCCCGGACTACCTGGTCGGCCACTCGATCGGCGAACTGACCGCCGCGCACATCGCGGGCGTGTTCTCGCGGGCCGACGCGGTACGGCTGGTGGCCGCGCGGGGCCGGCTGATGGCCGAACTGCCTTCGGGCGGAGCCATGTTCGCGGTACGGGCGCCCCTGGCGGAGGTGGTGAAACGGCTCGACGAGGAACCCGGCGCCCGGGTCGCCGTAGCGGCCGTCAACGGACCCGAGTCCGTGGCGCTGTCCGGCGACGAGGAGGCGGTGTCCGCGGTGGCCGCTCGACTCGGGCGCACGGCAACCCGGTTGAAGGTCAGCCACGCCTTCCACTCGCCGCTGCTCGACCCGATGCTGGACGCGTTCCGGGAGGTCGCGGAGTCGGTCACCTACCACCGGCCGTCCGTCCCGGTGGTGTCGACGCTGACCGGCCGCCCGGAGCCGGACGCGATCCGGACCGCCGCGTACTGGGTACGCCAGGCACGGGAGACCGTGCTGTTCGCCGACGCGGTGCACTGGCTGGCGCGGGCGGGGGTGACGGCGTACGTGGAGGCCGGGCCGTCGGCGGCCCTGATCACGGCGGCCGAGGAGTGCGTCGAGCCGGACTCCGGAGTTCTGTTCACGTCCGGTGCCGAGACGGCCGCGGCCCTGGCGGAGCTGCACGTGCACGGTGTGCCGGTCGACTGGCGGTCCGTGTACGCGGGGACCGGCGCCCGGCGGCGGGCGTTGCCGACGTACCCCTTCCAGCGGAAGCGCTACTGGCTCGACGTCCGTGACCAGGGCGGCGTTGCCGACGGGAAGCTGGTCGGCGAGGCGCAGCCGGACGCCGACGGGCCCGGGACCCGGTACAGCGGTGCGCTGTCCACCGTGCGGCAGCCCTGGCTCGCGGACCATGTGATCGGCGACCGGGTGCTGGTGCCCGCGACGGTCTTCGCCGAGCTGGCCTTACGGGCGGCGGGGGCGGACGCGGCAAAGGGCCCGCTGCGGCTGGCAGAGCTGGTCTTCCACGAGCCGCTGGTGCTGCCCGCCTCGGACCCGGTGCGGATCCAGGTGGTCGCGGACGCCCGGGATGAGGCGGGGAACCGTCCGGTCACCGTGTGGGCGCGGACGGGCACGACCTGGACGCGCCACGCCGAAGCGTCGGTCGCCCCGGTCGGCACGGCTCCCGCAGCCGCCCAGGACACCGCATGGCCACCCGCCGGCGCCGAGGAGGTCGCCGTCGACTACCAGCGGCTCGCCGCGTACGGGCACCATTACGGTCCGGCCTTCCGCGCGGTCACCGGACTCTGGCGGCGCGGTCCCGAGACCTTCGCCGAGGTGGCGCTGCGGTCTCAAGAGGCGGCGGAGGCCGGCTCGTACACCCTGCACCCCGCGCTGTTCGACGCCGCCCTGCACGCCGTACTGCTGGCCGAGGGGCCCGGCGAGGCGCGTGTCCCGCTCGCCTGCACCGGTGTGACCGTGCACGAGACCGGCGCCTTGGCCGCCCGGGTCCGTCTGGAGCGACTCGGGGCCGACGAGACACGGGTGACGCTGACCGGCGTGGACGGGCGGCCGCTGGCCACCGTCGAATCCCTCGTCACCCGGGTGACGAAGGTGCGGCCGACAGAGCTGTACCAGGTGGCCTGGCGGCCCGCCGCGGAAGCCGGGCACGCCGACACCGAGCACGAACTCCTCGACACGGCAGTCCTGTTGAACCAGCCCGGTGAAGACATGCCCGGCCGGACCCGGGACCTGGTCACCGCCGTCCTCGCCCGAGTACGCGACCGGGTCGCCGGCACCCGCCCGGGCCGTCTGCTGGTGCTCACTCACAAAGCCACCGGGGACGACCCGGACCCGGCGCAGGCCGCGGTGGCCGGGTTCGTGCGGAGCGCCCAGTCCGAGCACCCCGGCCGGATCGTGCAGGTCGACCTCCGCGGCGGCACCCTCACGCCCGCGGCACGGGAAGCCGCCCTGCGCACCGGCGAACCCCAACTCGCTCTGCACGACGGCACGGTCCTGGTGCCCAGGCTGGTCACCACGGGTCCCGCGAGCACCGCGCCGCCCGCCCTCGACCCCGACGGCACCGTGCTGATCACCGGCGGCACCGGGGCGCTCGGCGCGAGCCTCGCCCGGTACCTGGTGGCCGAACACGGAGTCCGGCACCTGCTGTTGGCGAGCCGCAGCGGCCGTACGCCCCACTGGGCGGCCGAACTGGACGCGGACGTACGGGTGGTGGCCTGTGACGTGAGCGACCGGTCCGCCGTGGACGCCCTGGTCGGGTCCTGCCGACCGCCCCTGACCGGCGTGTTCCATCTCGCCGGAGTGGTGGCCGACGGGGTGGTGGACGGCATGACGCCGGAGCGGGTGGCCGAAGTGCTGGCGCCCAAGGCGGACGCCGCCTGGCATCTGCACGAGGCGACCGCGGGCCTGGGCCTGGCCGCGTTCGTGCTCTACTCCTCGGCCGCCGGAGTGCTGGGCAGGCCGGGACAGTCCAACTACGCGGCCGCCAACGGCTTCCTCGACGCGCTCGCCGCGTACCGGACCGCCCGCGGCCTGCCCGCGCGGTCGCTCGCCTGGGGACCCTGGACCACCGCGCAGCACGACGGCATGGCGGGCCGGGTCGTGCCGAACCCGCCGGCCGAGGACGAGGTGCCCGCGATCACCGAGCGGGCGGGCGTCGAACTGCTGGACTCCGCGCTGCGCACGGCGGTACCGGTGCTGGTGCCCGTCCCGTTCGCCCGCGCCACGTGGGGCGGCTCGCCCCTGCCGTTGCTCGCGGACCTGCGGCCGGCGCGCCCGACCCCGGCCGCCGTGGCACCGGCGACCGACCATGCCCCCGGTGCCTGGCGCAAGAGGCTCGCCGCCGCTCCCGAGGCCGACCGCGCGGGTGTGCTGGCCGGTCTGCTCCGCGCCGAGCTCGCTGCCGTGCTCGGCTTCCCGGACGCGGACGCCTTCCCCGCCGACCGCGAGTTCGGACAGCTAGGCTTCGACTCGCTGACGGCCCTTCAGTTCCGCAACCGGCTCAGCGCGTTCACCCGGGTGCGGCTGGCGCCGACCGTCGTCCTCGAACACCCGACGCTGGAGGGGCTGTCGGCGCACCTCCTCGCCGCGCTGGGTGAGGCTGGTGCGTTGCCCGAGCCGGCGGACACCCCGGGGCCGGGGACGACGAACACCACGGCGCAGGGGACGGCGGAGACCCCGGCGACGGAGCCGATGGAGACCCCGGCGACGGAGCCGCCGACCCAAGTGCCGTCGGCCGCCTACCGGTTCACCACCCTCTACCACCGCGTCCTGCGCGAGCAGGGCCCGCTGGAGGCGATGACCCTGCGGTACGTCTCCTCGTACGCCCTGCCGTCCTTCACCGCGGCCGACCGGGCCCGGCACACCGTCCGACCCGTCCGGCTCGCCCGAAGGGCCACCGGCGGAAGGGCCGCGGCCCTCGCCTACCTCCCCGACTACCTGGCACCGTTCCGCCGTGTCCCCACCGGCCTGGCCGAACGGTTCGACGGGGAACGGGACGTGTACCTCCTGGAGCACCCCGGATTCGGTGCCCGCAGGGCGGTTCCGGACTCGATGGAGACCCTGGCGCGGGCGCACGCCGACACGGTCCGCGAACTCGCCCGGGGCGGGCCCGTCGTCCTGGTCGGCTACTGCGCGGGCGGTGTGATCGCCCACGAGGTGGCACGCCGTCTGGCGATCGCGGGAGAGCCGCCGGCCGGTGTCGTCCTGGTCGACTCCCACGCGGGCCTGCTCCGGCGCGGGGACGCACGCGCACTCGCCCTGATGGCCGCCGGTGCCGCCCTGCCGGAGGACGTGGTCGCGGAGTTCGACGACTCGTTGCTCATCGCGGGCGGTGGCTATGCGCGCGTTCTGGAGGGGTGGCAGCCCGAGCAGGACCCGGGGCTCCCGCCCGTGCCGACGCTGCTGCTGCGGGGCCGGCCGACCGCAGAGATGCGGCGCGGCGACCCCGAAGGGGACTGGCTGCCGCACTGGCCGCTGCCCCACGACACCGCGGACGTCCCCGGCGACCACTACTCCGTCGTGCACCAGGACGCCGACTCCACGGCCGCGGCGATCCGGGCCTGGCTGACCGAGTGACCCGATCGAGAACAGGAGCTTCGATGAACCCCGAGTACGACCTGATCGTCGTCGGCGGCGGTCCGGCCGGATCGACCGCGGCGGCCGCCGTCGCGCTGCGCGGACACCGGGTGCTGCTGCTGGAGCGGGAGACCTTCCCGAGGTACCAGATCGGCGAGTCGCTGCTGCCCGCGACGGTGCACGGCCTGTGCGGCCTCCTCGGTGTCGCCGACGAGGTCGCCGAGGCCGGGTTCACCCTCAAGCGGGGCGGCACCCTGCGCTGGGGCCGCGACCCGAAGCCGTGGCAGTTCTCCTTCGCCATGACGCCCCGGCTGCCCGAACCCACCGCGACGGCCTTCCAGGTGGAGCGCTCCCGGTTCGACGAGATCCTGCTGCGCAACGCGGCCCGGGTCGGCGCCGACGTCCGCGAGGGCAGCCCGGTGCGCCGGATCGTCGCCGACGACGAGCGGGTGCGCGGGGTCGAGTACACCGACAGGGACGGCAACTCCCGTACGGCATACGGCCGGCACGTGATCGACGCGTCCGGCAACACCAGCCGGGTCCACTCCGGGGTGGGCGGGACGCGTGTGTACTCCGACTTCTTCCGCAACCTCGCCGTGTTCGGGTACTTCGCGGGCGGACGCCGGCTCCCCGAACCGAACCGGGGCAACATCTTCTGCGCCGCCTTCGACGCCGGCTGGCTCTGGTACATCCCGCTGCGCGACGACCTGACCAGCGTCGGCGCCGTGATCTCGCCCGAGCACCACCCGGCCGTACAGCGGGACCCGCGTGCCGCCTGGCAGGACATGGTCCGGGCCTGCCCCGAGGTCGCCGAGCTGCTCGACGGAGTGCCGGCCGCGACCGAGCCGCCGTACGACCGGGTACGGGTGCGCAAGGACTGGTCGTACTGGAAGACGTCCTTCTGGACGCCCGGCATGGCGCTCGTCGGCGACGCCGCCTGCTTCGTGGACCCGGTGCTCTCCTCCGGGGTCCATCTGGCCACCTACGGCGCCCTGCTGGCGGCCCGCGCGGTCAACTCCGCGCTCGACGGCAGCGTGCCCGAGGAGCGCGGCTTCGCCGAGTTCGAGACCCGCTACCGGCGCGAGTACCGGGTGTTCTACGACTTCCTCATCGCCTTCTACGACATGGAGCGCAACGACCAGTCGTACTTCTGGTCCGCGAAGAAGGTCACGAAGGTCGACAGCACCGAGGTGGCGGCCTTCGCCGAGCTGGCGGGCGGACTGGTCTCGGGTGACACGGCGGTGCTGGGCCCGGAGCGGTTCGGGGACCGGTGGAGTGCCGCGGCGGCCGAACTGGACGGCGCGGTGGGCCGGTTGGCCATGTCGGACGACCGGACCAACCCGCTGCTGTCGACGCGGGTCGTGGGCGAGACCTTCCGGACCGGCAACGACCTCCAGGAGCAGGCGCTCTACGGCGGCCCGCTGGACGAGACCGCGCCCGCCGCGCCGGGCCACCTCGTCGCCTCCCCCGACGGGCTGGGCTGGGAGAGGCAGCGGTAGAGGCAGCAGGAGAGGCAGCGGGAGAGCCCGTGATGAATGGCAGAACCACTGGTATGTTGACTTTCGGCTGAGCGAGCCAGAGGATTCCAGGGGTGACCCACTCCGAGCGCCCGTCTGCCCGCACCGCCCTCCCCGTCGACCTCGACGAGGCCGCCCACCGCTGTCTCGTCGCCGGGTTCGAAGGCACCACGGCCGTCCCCGACACCCTGAAGCGGCTCATCGACCGCGGTCTCGGCGGGGTCATCCTGTTCACCCGCAACGTGCGCGACGCGGAACAGGTGCGCCGGCTCACCGACACCCTGCGGGCCCTGCGCCCCGATCTGCTGGTCGCCATCGACAACGAGGGCGGCGGCATCGGGCACATGGTCGCCGCCGGCGCCCCGGAGGTCCCCGGCTCCTACGCGCTCGGCGTCGTCGACGACCCGGACCTCACCGCCCGCTGCGCCGACGCCCTCGCCGGGCACCTGGCCACCCTCGGCATCACCGCCTCCTACGCCCCCGTCGCCGACGTCCAGCGCCAGGCCGGCAACCCGATCGTGCGCACCCGGGCCTTCGGCGAGGACACCGCGCTGGTGTCCCGGCACCTCCGTGCCTGGATCACGGCCACCGAGGCACGCGGCATCGCCTCCTGTGCCAAGCACTTCCCGGGGCACGGCGGCACGCTCACCGACAGCCACCACGAGCTCGCCCTCGACCCGCGGCCGTACGAGGAACTCGACCTCGCCCCCTTCCGGGCCGCGATCGCCGCGGGCGTGCCGATGCTGATGAGCGCGCACGTCGTGTTCCCGGCACTGGACGCCAACCGGCCGGCCACGCTCAGCCGGCGCATCCTCGGGGACCTGCTGCGGCACGAGCTCGAGTTCGACGGGGTGCTGGTCAGCGACGCGCTGGAGATGAAGGCGATCTCCGACCTGTACGGGGAGGCGGCCGGGGCGCGCATCGCGCTGGCCGCCGGGGCGGACCAGGTCATCGTCGCCGTGCCGGATCTGAGGGTCACGCTGGAGTGCCGGGACGCGGTGCTGGAGGCGTTGCGGGACGGGGTGCTGGCGCAGGAGCGGGTGGGGGAGGCCGCCCGGCGGGTTCAGCGGCTGGTCGAGCGGTATGCGACGCCGGTGGACGAGATCGCCGTATGGGACGCGGGGGCGGGGCTGGAGGCGGCCCGGCGTGCGGTGGGCTCGCAGCCCCTCCCGGTGCCCGTGCCCGGTGCGCATGTCGTGGACCTGTTCCCGGTGCCGCATCCCGCGCTGAACTGGGGTGGGGAGGATCTGCTGACCGAGGTGCTGGCCGTCGATCCGACGGCTACGGGAGCGGCGGTGGCCGGGGAGCCGGTCGATCCGTCCGCGCTCGTCGACGTGATCCTGGCCAAGGCCGGGAGCGGACCTCTCGTCGTGGCCACGTGTGACGCGGGCCTGCACCCGTGGCAGGCCCGCGTGCGGGACGAGCTGCTGGGCCGGCGGCCGGGGGCGGTGCGGGTCGCCACGGGGCTGCCGGAGGACGGTGCCCTGTGTTCCTACGGGCGCGGGAAGGTCAATCTGCGGGCGGTCGCCGAGGTGCTGAGCGCCGCGCGTTAGCTGCGGGCCGGTAGGGGGCCGGTCGCGTTCCCCGCGCCCGTGAGGACGCTCACCTGCGGGCTCAGCTGCTACGGAACTCGAACGAGCTCCTTGATTCCCCTGGCCGCCAAGTAGCTCTCGTCCTCCGCCCGCTCCGCCAGGACCACCGCCGGACGCACGCCCTGCTGACGCAAGCGCATCCACTCCTCGAAGTACGCCCCGCCCGGCCCCGACACCGAGCGCGTGGACGGTGTGCAGTCCAGGACCAGGGCCGTGTCGCGCGGCTCGACCGACGACGGTCCCGCCCGCAGTTCGGCGATCGTCGCCGCCACCGCCTCCGCGATCGGCTTGGGCCTGCCCGCCGCGTCGAACAACCCGAGCGTGTACTCCAGTTCCGGGAAGTCCGCCAGTGACCGGTCCACGTCGTGGGAGCACCACCACGTCACGCCCCACAGGTCCGCGCACCCGGAGGCGTTCAGGATCGTCTCGCGGGCGAAGTGCGGGGCGTCGGCGGCCGGGATGTGAGGTTCCGGGGCGCCCGTCTCCTGGATCCAGACCGGGCGGGACGGGTCCTCGGCGTAGGCCTTGGCGAGTTCCGTGCCGTACTCGGCGAGGTGCAGGACCTGGGGGGAGCGGGGGCCGTACCGGCTCGCGCAGCCGCCGGAGAAGACCCAGGGGTGGACCGTGGTGACATCGCCCTTGCGGGCCGAGGCCTCCGGGGTGAAGGGGTGGTCGTCGCCGTACCAGGCGGCGTCGTACGCGGAGTGCGTGACCAGGCCGCCGTCGGCGCCGAGGCCGTCCCGGGCGGCCGCCAGCAGCGTGTCCAGGTAGTGGTCGACCTCCGCCGCCGTCGCCGGGTTGTGCTCGATCAGGTTGTTGAGCTCGTTGCCCAGCTGGAGGCCGATGAGGTTCGGGCAGCCGGCGAGGGCGCGGCCGAGGGTGCGGAGCAGGTCCGCCTGGGCGTCGATGGCGTCCGGGTCGGTGAAGACGTTGCGGTGGTGCCAGCTGCGGGTCCACTCCGGGTAGAAGTCGAAGCTCGACAGATGGCCCTGCACGCCGTCCACCAGCACGTCCAGGCCCGCCTCGGCGGCCAGGTCCACCAGCTGCGCCAGCTGGTCCACGGCGGTGGAGCGGATGAGCGTGCGGTTGGGCTGGAGCAGCGGCCACAGGTGGAAGACCCGGACGTGGTCGAGCCCGAGCCCGGCTATCTGGGCCAGATCCTCGCGGGTGCGGGCCGGATCGAAGTCGTGCCAGGCGTGGAACCAGCCGTGGCGGGGCGTGTAGTTGACGCCGAAGCGGAGCGTGGGAATGGGATCCTCCTCGGGTTCGGCCAGGTCCGACCTCGGTCCGGCTCAGGTTCAGCTCTTGTCCTGCGCGAATGTATCAATCACCATAGTCATCGATGGGTAATTATTTGAACCACGACGTGCGCGACCCCGGCGCCCTGGTCATCGGACTCGACGCCGGCGGCACCCGCACCCGCGCGGTCCTCGCCGCCGCCGCCGACGGCCGTGTGCTGGGCGAGAGCACCGGCGGGCCGGGCAACGCCATGACCGTCCCCGTCCCCCAGCTCACCGACCACCTCACCGAGGCGCTCGCCCGGGTCGTGCCGGAGGCGGCGCGTGCCCGCGTCGTGGCCGTGACCGGCGGTTTCGCGGGCGCCACGGCGGCCTCCGAGGACGACCCCGGCACCGGCAGGGCCCGCACCGCCCTCACCGAGGCCCTGCGCCGTCTGGGCGTCCCGACCGGCCGGGTCGGCGTCTGCAGCGACATCGAGGCCGCCTTCGCGGCCGCCCCCGGCACCCCCTCCGAGGGCCTCGCCCTGGTCGCGGGCACCGGCGCGGTCGCCATGCGCATCACCGGCCGGCACGCCACGACCACCGTGGACGGCGACGGCTGGCTCCTCGGCGACGAGGGCAGCGGCTTCTGGATCGGCCGCAGCGCGGTCCGCGCCGCCCTGCGCATGGCCGACGGCCGCGGCCGTCCGACGGTCCTCGCCGGCTGGGTCGGCCGCACCCTCGGCCTGCCGGTGGACGTCCTCCCGAAGGGCGGAATCCCTTCCTACGACCGTGGCGGCGCCGTACCCTCGAGCGGTACCGCCCCCCACCCCACCGGAGTCCCCGGCTGGGAACGCGCCCGGCGTGAGGACTTCCGCCGCCATCTGCTGCCCGCCGTCATGGCCGATCCGCCGATCCGGCTGGCCCGCTTCGCCCCGCTGGTCGCCGAGGCGGCCGCCGAGAAGGACGCCGTGGCCGAGACCATCCTGAGCGCGGCGGCGGACCACCTGCTGGAGGCCGTACGAGCGCTGGAACCGCAGCCCGGGGAGCGGATCGTCGCCACGGGCGGGCTCCTGGGCCCCGAGGGCCCGCTCACCGACCCGCTGGCCGAACGGCTCCGCGCGCACGGCCTGAGCCTGGACTGGGTGGCCGACGGCTGCCCCGGCGCGGTCGCCCTCGCACGCCTGGCGCACCGGTCATGAGCGACGCCGTCTACCGCGACCCCACCGCCCCGGTCGACGCCCGCGTCCCCGACCTCCTCTCCCGGATGACCCTGCGCGAGAAGGTCGGCCAGCTCAACCAGCGGATGTACGGCTGGGACGCCTACCGCCGCACCCCCGACGGCGGCTTCGAGCTCACCGAGGCCCTGTACGCCGAGACCGACCGTTTCGAGGGCCTGGGCGCCCTGTACGGCCTCCAGCGTGCCGACGCCTGGTCCGGCGTGGATCACGGGAACGGGCCCGGCGCGGAGGACGGGGCCGCCCTCGCCGACCTGGTGCAGCGGCACGTCGTGGACCGGAGCCGGCTCGGCATCCCGGCGCTGTTCGTCGAGGAGGTCCCGCACGGCCTCATGGCCCTCGACGGCACGGTCCTCCCGGTCAACCTGGCGATCGGCGCCACCTGGGACCCCGAGCTGTACGAGCGCGCCGCCGCCCACGCCGCCGCCGAACTGCGCGCCCGCGGCGGCCACGTGGCCCTCGTCTCCGCCCTGGACATCGTCCGCGACCCGCGCTGGGGCCGTACCGAGGAGTGCTTCGGCGAGGACCCCCACCTCGCGGGCCGGCTGACGCAGGCGTTGGTCCGGGGAATGCAGGGTGCTTATCCGGACGGCCTCTTCGCCGCCGACAAGGCCCCCGTAGTCCTCAAGCACTTCGCCGGGCAGGGAGCCACCGTCGGCGGCCGCAACTCCGCGGAGTCCGAGCTGGGCTGGCGTGAGCTGCACGAGATCCACCTCCCCGCCGCCCGGGCCGGTGTCCGCGCGGGTGCCGCCGCCGTCATGGCCGCGTACAACGAGGTCGACGGCATGCCCTGCTCCGGCAACCGCGCCCTGCTCACCGGGCTGCTCCGCGAGGAGTGGGGCTTCGACGGGCTCGTCATGGCGGACGGCCTCGCCGTCGACCGGCTGGCCCGGATCACCGGCGACAAGCTCTCCGCGGGTGCGCTCGCGCTCAACTCCGGGGTGGATCTGAGCCTGTGGGACGAGGGCTTCACCCACCTGGAGGAGGCGGTCGAGCGAGGGCTCGTCAAGGAGACCGTCCTCGACGCCGCCGTCGCCCGGGTCCTGCGCCTCAAGTTCCGGCTGGGCCTGTTCGAGCGGCGGCACACGACGGCCTCCCGGCCGGCCGGCGGCGCGGAACTCAGCAAAGAGGTCGCACGGGCCGCCGTCACCCTGCTGCGCAACGACGGTGTGCTCCCCGTCGGCGCGAACGTCTCACGGATCGCGGTGCTCGGACCCCAGGCAGCCACCACCGCCCACCAGTCGGGCGACTACACGGCCCCGCAGCGCCCCGGCACCGGCAGCAGCGTCCTCGACGCCCTGCGCAGGCTCGCCCCGGCCGGCCTCGACATCCGCCACGCCCCGGGCTGTTCCCTCACCGGTGACGACCTCTCCGGCATCCCGGCGGCGATCGCCCAGGCCGCCGCGTCCGACCTCGCCGTGCTGGTGCTGGGCGGCAGCAGCGCCCGTACTGCCGACACCGAGTTCGACGCCAACGGGGCCGCGCTCAAGGCGGTCTCCGAGATGACCTGCGGCGAGGGCGTCGACCTCGCCGGGCTGCGGCTGGGCGGCGCCCAGTACGCGCTGCTGGACGCCGTGGTGGCCACGGGCACGCCGACCGCGGTCGTGCTGGTCCAGGGGCGCCCGCACCTCGTGCCGGACACCGCGCCCGCCCTGCTCTCCGCCTGGTATCCCGGCCCCTGGGGCGGCGAGGCGATCGCCGAGGTGCTGCTCGGGCTCACGGAACCGGTGGGCCGCCTGCCCGTCTCCGTGCCCCGCTCGGCGGCCCAACTCCCCGTCTACTACAACCACAAGGACACCGAGTACGGCGGCTACGTCGACGAGAGCGCCGAGCCGCGGTACTCCTTCGGGCACGGACTGTCGTACACGAGCTTCGCGTACGGCGAGCCACGACCGACGGGGCTCATGGTCGAGGTCGACGTCACCAACACCGGTCGCCGGTACGGGCGTTCGGTCGTCCAGGTGTATCTGCGCCGGCTGATCACGCGGACCTGGCCGCGCACCCTCGAACTGTGCGCGTTCGAGGGTGTCGGCCTGGCGCCGGGCGAGCGCCGTACGGTGACCCTGCCCCTGGACGGCGTCAGCGGCACCGTCGAGATCAGGGTCGCCGCGTCGGCCCGGGAGGCGCTCACCGCGAAGGGTCACAGCTTGACGGCCCCCGACGACACGCCCTTGTAGAACCACCGCTGGGTGATCACGAACAGCACCAGCACCGGGACCACCGAGATCACCGAACCGGCCATGACCATCCGCTGGTCGTAGCCGAACGACGAGCTCTGCAGGCGGGAGAGCCCCAGTGTCAGCGTCATGTGGCTCTCGGAGCGCAGCACGATCAGCGGCCACAGGAAGTCGTCCCAGGCGCTGATGAACGTGTTGATGACGACCACCATGATCGCGCCCCACGCGGACGGCAGATACAGGTACCGGAAGCGCTGCCACTCGTTCGCGCCGTCGAGCATGGCCGAGTCCTCGATCTCGCGCGGGACCGCGAGGAACGCGCCGCGCATGAGGAGGACGTTGATGGCGCCGACGAACCCGGGCAGCCACACTCCCGCCAGGCTGTCGACCAGGCCCAGGTCGCGGATGCTGATGAACAGCGAGACCATGATCGACTCGAAGGGGAACATCATCGAGGCGACCAGCACCACCCAGACCGCCTTGCGGCCCTTCCAGGCGGGCTTGGAGAGCATGTAGCCGGCTGTCGTGGAGAAGACCAGCTGGCTGGTGACCGACAGGGCGACCACGATCAGGCTGTTCCTGATGTACGACCACACCGGCACCTGGTCGAAGACCGTCCGGTAGGCGCGCAGTGTCGGGTGGTGCGGCAGCAGGGTGGCGCCCGCGCCGAAGACGTCCTCGCTCGTGCCCTTCAGGGAGGCCAGCAGCTGCCACAACAGCGGGCCCACGGTGAGACCGAGCACCAGGAGGAGGAGCAGATAGCGCACGACCAGCTCGCGCGGACGGCCGTAGTCCCGCCAACGCGGCATCGGGCGACGGCCCTTGGTCTCGACGACACTCGTCGTCATGACTCGTCCTCCTTGGTCAGACGCTGCGCCAGCAGGGTCAGCCCCAGCGTCAGCGCGAACAGGGCCACGCTGACGGCCGAGCCGTATCCCGCGTTGCCGGTGATCGGGTCCAGGCCGACGTCCCGGATGTAGAACGGCAGGGTGCGGTCGGCGCCGCCGGGACCGCCGGTGGAGCTGCCGAGCATGTAGATCTCGGTGAACACCCTGAGCGAGCCGATGCCGGTGAGGGTGCCGACGAGCATCATGGCCGTCCGTACGCCGGGGACCGTGATGTGCCAGAACCGGCGCACGGCACCGGCGCCGTCCATCTGCGCGGCCTCGTGCAGTTCCCTGGGCACGTTCCCGAGGGCGGCCAGGTAGAAGACCATGTACCAGCCGAGGCCCTTCCACAGGGTCAGGCCCATCGCGGAGAGCAGGATCAGCCACGAGTCCGACAGGAACGGGATCGCCGACCTGATCAGGTGGGCCTTCTGCAGCCAGGTGTTGACCAGTCCGTCGTCCGCGAGCAGCCACTGCCAGCTCAGACCCACGACCACACTGGAGGCGAGGACCGGTGTGTAGAAGGCGGAGCGGAAGAAGCCGATGCCGGGCAGGTTCCGCTCCACCAGGACGGCCAGCATCAGCGGCAGCAGCACCATCAGCGGCACGACGATCACCGCGTACAGGACGCTGTTGCGGGTGGCGAGCCAGAAGTCGTCGTCCTGGAGCATCCGCGTGTAGTTGTCGAGTCCGACGAAACCCGCGGTGCCGCCCAGCGGCTTGGCGTTGGTGAACGACAGCAGGAGCGTGTTGAGGAACGGGAACACCCCGAAGACCACCGCGCACCCGATCGCCGGGGCGGTCCACAGCCAGGGCAGCCACCAACGGCGGTACATGGCCGCTCCGTTGGCCCCGGGGGCGGGACCCGGCAGCACGGCCCTGGCGAAACGGCGGAGGCGGGACGGGGACGGGGCCGGGCCCGGCGCGGAGCTCGGGGACTCCGTGCCGGACACCGGCTGCGTGATCTGTGCCGTCACCGTCAGCTGCCCTGCTTCAGCAGCTCGTTCGCCTTCTCCTGGGCGTCCTTGACGGCGTCCGCCGCGCTCTTCTTGCCCTGCATGGCCAGCTGCACCTGGGACACGATGGCGTTCTGCACGGCCGGGGAGAGGTTGGTCTGGTTGGTGGAGGCCGTCTTGAGCTGGTCGGCGACGAGCTTGCGGGCCTGGGAGAACGGGTCGCTGCCGGTGACGTTCTGGAAGAACGGGTCGCTCAGCGACTCGGTGGTGGTCGGGAAGATCACCACGGCCGGGTCCTTGCACCAGGCCGTCTGGTTCTCGGCGTTGGTGAGGAACTCCGCGAACGACAGCGCCACCGGGGCGTGCTTGCTGGTCGCGGCGACCGAGATGTACTGCGGGGCGCCGGCGGAGGCGACGCCGAGGGCGTCGTAGGGCTGCTGGCCGACGGCCGTCTTGGCGTAGACCGACGGGCTGTTCTGCTTCACGAACCGCACGAAGCTCGGGTTGGTCGAGCCGTAGGCGACCTTGCCCTGGCTGTAGAGGGTGGAGGGGTCGTTGCTGGAGGACAGCGAGTCCTTCGGCATCGCGCCCTCCTTGTACAGCTTCGCCATCCACGCGACCCACTGGGTGGTGCGCGGGTCGTCGCCGAACACGGCGGACTTGCCGTCGGCGGACAGGACCTTGATGCCCATCTGGTCGAAGTCGGCGGGGATGCGCCAGATCGGGTTGGCCATCGTCGCGAAGTACTTGCCGTCGGCGGCCTTGGCGACCTTCTCGTAGTCGGCGAAGAGCCCGAAGATACTCGTCGGCGGCTTCGCCGGGTCGACACCGGCCTTCTCCAGCAGGTCCTTGTTGTACGTCAGCAGGACACCGCCGGTGTACCAGGGCAGCGTGGTGTGGATCGCCGTGCCCGAGGCGTTCGCGAAGGTGGCGGTCTTCCAGAACGACGGGACGAAGGGCCCCGCGGCGTCCGGGTCCTTGGTGCCGATGTCGAGCAGGTAGCCGGCCTTGGTGAGGGCGGTCGCCGTGGGCGCGTTGACGTTGATGACGTCGGCCATCGTGCAGGCCTGGGCGTCGGCGACGGTCCGGCTCGTGAAGGTGTTGTCGCCGGGGTCGTCGATCCACTTGACCTTGGTGCCGGGGTGGGCCTTCTGGAAGTCCGCGATCACTCCGTTGAAGAAGTCGCCGAAGTCCTTCTTCAGATTGGTGGTCTGGAAGGTGATCGTGCCCTTGACGTCCCCGGTCAGCTTCCCCGACCCGACGTTGCCCTTGTCGACCTTGCAGCCGCCGGCGGTGGCGTCACCGCTGTCGGAGCCGCCGCCGAGGCCGCAGCCGGTGGCCGCGAGCGACAGAACGGCGATACAGGTCAGGGTGCGGGTCAGTCTCTTTGCGTGCATGTGATGCCCTCCACGGCTGGTTCAATGAACCAACTCCGACTCCGATTGATGAAAAGGTGGACCAGAATTCATCGGAGGTCAATGGTTTCCCGTGTTGCGTTTAGGTTCCGTACGAGATCAGTGACGGTGTTCGTGGTCCGGGTGGGACGGGTCGCCGGGATGTTCGTGCCCGTGGGAGTAGGTCACGCCGCCGCGTGCCTGGTCCAGCCAACCGAAAAATGCCTGGCGGCCGGCCGCCCTGCGGAGCTCGCGTGCGATGTCCTCGCGAACGGCGTCGTACGGCAGGAGGTCTTCCGGTGCCGCCGTCTCTCCGAAGGGGTCCGCCCCACGCCTCAGGGCGTCCGCGGTGAGGAAGCGGTCCTGGTTGCGGTCGTAGTAGTCCCGTACGGCCGTCTCGGGGACCGTCTGTTCGGCTTCCAGGGCGGCGAGGAGGGTGCGGACGGCGGGGGAGTGGGCCAACGCCGCCGCGACGATGCTGCCCAGGTCTGCTACGTCGGATTCGGCCAGGGTGAGGACCTTGGCCGGGGAGACTTCGGGCGGGGGGTTCAGGCCCCGGTCGGCACAGGCTCGCCGGGCGAGTTCGTCGGTGACGATCACTTGCGTGGCCCAGCGGCGGCGTTGTCTCGCGACAGAGGGTGCTTCCTGGGGCCGTCTGGCGGGTGCGGGTTCGTCGTGGCTGGTCGCGCAGTTCCCCGCGCCCCCAGGGGGCGTTTCCAAGAAGGCGTTCACCCGATCTGTCGGCAGCGGTTCGCCGTTGATCAGTGCCGCGTGTTCCGTGGTCACGGAGTCACCTCCAGAGGAATCGCTCTCGTGTACGCCACCTGGCCGTTCCACGCCGCCTTCGCCAGCAGCCAGTACGTGCCCGGGGGGATCAGCGAGCCGTCCACCTCGATCACCGACTCACGCTGCTCCCCGCCGGGGACGGTGAAGCCCTGGAGGCCGGGCGCCACGCCCTGCCAGGTGCCCCAGGACGACACCGCCCACAGCTGACCGCCGACCGGGCCCCGGGTGGAGTTGCGCAGGCTCACCGGAACCTGAGCCCGCTCACCCCTGCGCACGGTGACCCGGTCGGCGGCCAGGTCGCACACCAGGCCCTGCCCCGGGGGCGGTCCGCCTGGTACGTCGAGGCCCACGACGTCCTCGTACGTCTGGCCGCCGTACGACAGCCTGGCCGTGAGCCAGTGCCGGCCGGGCTCGGCGCCCGGTGGCGGTGTCACCGTCACCTCGGCCAGCGAGAAGCCGCCGGGCCCGAGCGCGTACGGCAGTTCGGGGGGCTCGGCGGTCCAGCCGGGCGGCACGTCGAGGACCACCGTGCCGTTCGCCGACGTGTCCGTGAGCTCGGAGCCGATCCGCACGGTCGCGGTGACGGGGCCGGTCGCGGTGAGCGCGGTCGGGGAGAGGTAGACGGACACCGGCATGTTGCCGCGCGGGGCGGGCCCGGAGTTGTGCAGCCAGTAGCGGGTGTGGACGGGCTGGGCGGGCTCGTGGGCCGCGATCCCGGGGTCGGTCCCCGGTTCCGGCGCCTGCGGGGGCGTGGCCACGACGGTGGCCACCTCGAAACCGGTGAGCCGGGCCTCCAGCGCCCCCTCGCCGTCCGGGAGCAGGGACTCCCCGGGCCTTTCCAGTACGTCCGCCCGGGCGCCCTCGGTCCAGGCGACCGGCCCGCGCACCCGCGCCCGCACCGGCCGACCGTTGACCTCGTGCACGCGGACGACGACTCCGCGCCCCGGATCCACGGGTGCCGCGCTGCCCCTGGCCAGCGGGGAGCCCAGCGGCTTGAGGGCGTCGAGGAGCACCTCGCGGGCCGGTTCCACCTCCAGCAGGGAGGTGCTGCGGGGCAGGAGCGCGGACTTGCCCTCGCCGCGCACGCGGGCCGTGAGGGGATGGTTGAACTCGTGGCCCCGCGCGGGCAGTCGGAGGTCCCGCCAGTCGCCCTCGCCCGCGACGACCGCGTACTCGAAGGTGTGCGACCAGCGCTGGAGCTGGAAGCCCGAGCCGTCGGGGGTCGTACGGCGGGGCGGGTCGACCCAGATGCCGGACGGCCAGCCGGTGCAGGAACGCATCAGGGACATGTAGAGGTCGCCGGAGGTGGTGACCACACAGCCGGGCGTGCCCCGGTTCAGGACGGCGAAGCCGCGCCCGTCCCAGGCGTCACCGGGCGGGAGCGCCTCGCCACCGCCCGCAGCCGTGGCGGTGACGGTGAAGTCCTCCAGGTCCGCGATCAGCGCGTCGACGGCCTTGGCGTCCCCCGAGGGGTCGGCGCCGGCGATCACCAGCAACGGCAGCCGCTCCAGGTCGCGCAGGTCGGCGCCGGGCACCCACTCCTCGCGCAAGGAGGCGCGCGGAGCGACCCAGACGGCCGCCACGCCCTGGTGGGCGATCTGGCGGCGCAGTTCGCGGCCGGCGGCCGGGTCCATGGCGAGCGCCTCGGCGACCAGGGAGTTGTGCTTGGGGCCGCCGACGGCGATCCGGATGTCGGGAAGGTTGGAGTCGACTTCGAGGTCGCCGTAGCGGGGGCCGCCCGCGACGGTCGAGGTCGCGGTGACGCCCGCGCGGACCAGGGCGGCCGCGAGCGGGGCGCCCAGCTCACCCGCCTCGTCCCAGTCGGTGTACACCAACTCGGCCACGCCGAAGGCCCGTTGGCCCAGCAGCGCGCCGGAGTCGTCGCGCAGGGCCACCCGTGCCGTGGACCCCAGCCCGAACCAGGTGTTGGCCGGGTTGTCCAAAGTCCAGGGGAACTCCTCGCTGTTCACCTCCACGAACCCGAACCCCCGCCCGATCACCGCGTCGGCGACCTCGTGCACCGGCAGTCCGCCCCGCACGTCCGAGGGCCAGCGGACCCGGATCAGGCGGTCCTCGCCGTCGTAGCCGTCGATCGTCGTGGAGACGTCGAGCCGGTCGACGCCGCTCCAGAGGGTCAGCTTCTGTGTGTACGTGAAGAGTCCGAGGTCGGCGCGGACGGTGATGCGGGACCCGGCGGGGGAGTGCTCGACGTCGATGTCCGCGGTGACGTCCCGGCTTCGGGCGGCGGTCGTGCCGGTCGGGGTGAGGTGCCAGGGGCCCTCGCCGAAGCGCGGGTGCCGCGGGAACTCCTCCTGGACGACCAGCTCGTTGCCGATGTCACCGGCGGGCAGCAGCTCGCGGCCCTCCCCGGTGACGGACCGCAGGCTGCTCACGGCGCCGCCGCGCGCGGGATCGACCGTCACCTCGTAGAACTCGTTGCGGATGGTCGTGCCCTCGCCGGAGGTCCAGCCGGGGAGCGAACCGGCCGCCAGGGGCAGCGCCTTGAGGCCCATGCCGGGCACCTGCGGGACGACGACCCGGAGCGTGCCGTCCTGCTCGCGCACCGCGGGCAGCGGCTGGAAGTCGTCGCCGACCGGTACCAGACCCGGGTCGTCGAGGCTCAGCACGTCCTGTCGTTCCCAGGGTGACCGGGTTGAAGACCACCAGGTCCGGCCCACTGCCCGGCTCGACCCGGTCGGCCAGTGCCTTCGTCGCGTCGGCCTGCACGGTCTCGGCGAGGTCGGCCAACTCCCGCCAGCCGGTGAGGAGATCGATGTACACCTGGTCCGACTCGGAGCCGGTGATGGCGTCGTGGTGGGCGCCGTAGACGAGCTGCCGCCACGCCTTGTCGAGGGCCGCGTCCGGATAGGGGTGCCCGGTGACGAGGGAGGCGAGGGTCGCCCAGGCCTCCGCGTCGGCGAGCAGGGTCTCGCCGTACCGCTGGGCCTGCTTGGTGTCGATGTAGGAGACGTCCTTGCCGGTGTAGACCGGGTTCATGTCCCGCGTCTGCGGCGAGGCCCTGCGTCCCTCGGCGTCCAGCTCCGCGCGTACGGCGGCGAAGAAGTCCCGGGGGATGCCGGAGACGAAGCGTGGCCAGACGTACCGCTTGTTCCAGTCCCGGTGGATGTCCATCACCCAGCGGCACGGCGGCGCGTAGTCCCCGCCGACCGGGAGCAGCACGTTGCGGGTGAGCGCGACCTGCTTGAGACCCCGGAACAGCTTGAACGCCTCCGCCTCCGCCTCCGGCAGTGTGGGCGCGTTGTCGATCCGCCAGCCGGCGCCGTAGTGGTTGACCATGTACGCGGTGAGGATCCCGCGCCCCGAGGGGGCGATCCAGTCGAACTCGGCCGGGAACTGCATCCGCTGCGGGTCGCGCGGCTCCTCCCCGAAGACGGACAGGGTCGGCCCCCACTGGTGGAACGGCCCGCGCGCCCAGGAGCTCGACGTGACCCCCGCGTCCGCCATCAGCCCAGGGAACTGCGGGTCGTGCCCGAACGCGTCCAGCTGCCAGGCGGTCTCCGGGCAGGCCCCGAGGATCGCCCGCTGGTACCCGTCGCCGTACAGGGCGTTGCGTACGGTCGCCTCGGCGCCGGTGAGGTTGGTGTTCGGCTCGTTGTAGGTGCCGCCCATGATCTCGACGCGGCCGGTGCGGATCAGCTCGCGCAGGAAGCCGCGCTCCTCCGGGAAGGCGTTCCAGTACGGCTTGAGGTAGTCCACCTCCGCCAGCACGAAGGTGTACGCCGGGTCGCGCCGGGCCAGGTCGGAGTGGGCCCGGACCAGGCTCATCCCGGACTGGCCGCGCGAGTCGAAGGTACGGGCGGGCAGACCGGTGCGGGCCGGGTCGTCGGCGACGTCCCAGGTCTCGGTGTAGGCGCCCTGGGTGTTCCACCAGACGGGGTCGTAGTGGAAGTGGCTGACCATGAACATGGTCCAGCCGGGCTCGGCGACCGTGAACTCGCCGGTGGCGCTCGCGGTCTCGTCCCCGTCGGCCGCGGTGACCGTGATCGGTCCGCCGGCGCCGGTCACGGGTATCTCGGCGCGGACGGTGCCGTCCTCGCCGACGGTGACGACGGTCTCCCCGGTGCCGTGCCCCTCGACCCGCACGTGGACCGAGCGGCCCGGGAGGTGCTCGATCCCGGCCGACACCACCTGGAGCGGTTGCTCGGGTGTACCGACGAACAGCTCGGTCGACTCAACAGAGGTGACGCGCATGGGGCTCCTACGAGATGACTCGGGGGAGCCCCATCCTGGCACCGAGAGGATGATTCAAACAACCATCTTTGTGTTATCTCGGTGGTTCATCCATGCAAGATCGGACACGGTCAACGTGCCGCTGGACTAGGTCAACGCGTCCGGCGTGCCTTCACCGCGTGCTGCGGGGTGATGTGGTCGGTGAGGGCGAGGGAGGCGCTGGCCCGCTGGTAGGCGACCTGGCCGACCCGGACGTAGAGACAGTCGACGATCATCAGGACGGAGTGCCGGCCGCCGATGCTGCCGGTGCGGAAACTGGTCTCCGAGGTCGCGGAGATGAGCCGGATGTCGGCGGCCTTGGCCAGCGGGGAGCGCGGGTCGGTGGTGATGGCGATGGTGGTCGCGCCCCGCTCCTTGGCCATCTCGAAGGGTTCGAGGGTCTCGCGGGTGGCGCCCGAGTGGGAGATCCCTATGGCCACGTCGGCCGGGGTGAGCAGGGCCGCGGAGGTGGCCGCGCCGTGCACCTCGGTCCAGCCGCGGACCTGGCAGCCGATGCGGAACAGCCGGGTCTCGGTCTCCTGGGCGACCGCGCCGCTGCCCCCGACGCCGTACACGTCGATGCGGCGGGCCCTGGCCAGCGCCTGGGCCGCGCGCTCCAGGGCGTCGAGGTCGATGCGCTCGATCGTCTGCTGGATCGCCCGCAGGTCCGCGCTGCCGACCACCTGGACGACCCGCTCCAGGCTGTCGTCCGGGGAGATGTCCGGACCGATCTCGGCCGAGCCCCAGTCGGAGACCTCGCCGCGACCGCGCTCCTGGGCCAGCTCGATCAGCAGATGCTGGTAGGACTCCAGCCCGATGGCGCGGCAGAACCGGGTCACCGTGGCCTGCGAGGTTCCGGTGCGGCGGCCCAGTTCGGCGGCCGAGCAGTGGGTGACGGCGGCCGGATCCTCCAGGATCAGCTCGCCGACCTTCCGCAGTGAACCGGCCAGCCGGGGCAGTTCGGTGCGGATCAGGGTGGTGACGTCGGTCGGAGGCATGGCAAGAAGGTATCAGCCACCCTTAGGGCCACTGATTGAATACCAGGACCGCAGTATGGTTTATTGATTCATCGATGGCTGATTGTATGGTGGTTCAATCCATCAGTGGGGAGTGTCGCGTGTCTGTCGAGTCAGTCAGCGCCCAGGGCTTCGCCGAACAGAGCCTGGACGTCCTCCGTCACGTCGTCGAGTCCGCCCGCGAGGACGTGCGCGGCGCCGCCGAGCTGATCGCCGACTGCATCCGCGCCGACGGCGTGATCCAGGCCTTCGGAACCGGCCACTCCCAGGCGATGGTCCTGGAGGTCGCGGGCCGCGCCGGCGGGCTCGTGCCCACGAACCGGCTCCAGATCTCCGACCTCGTCCTCTACGGCGGTGACGACCCGAGCGTCCTCGACGACCCGCTGCTGGAGCGCGAGCCGGGGGTGGCCGTCCGCCTCTACGACCTGGCCGCGCCGCACGCCCGGGATCTGTTCGTCATCATCTCCAACTCCGGCGTCAA
This sequence comes from Streptomyces sp. SLBN-8D4, assembly GCF_049739545.1. Lineage (NCBI taxonomy): Bacteria > Bacillati > Actinomycetota > Actinomycetes > Kitasatosporales > Streptomycetaceae > Streptomyces > Streptomyces sp. SLBN-8D4. The sequence continues at coordinate 2,371,428 of NZ_JBMGQC010000001.1, read as the reverse complement.
CAACGTCATCGTGGAGATGGCGCTGCACGCCAAGCAGCAGGGGCACAAGATCCTCGCCATCACCTCCCGCACGCACACGGCGGCGGTTCCCGCGGGGCACGAGAGCGGCAAGAAGCTCGTGGACCTGGCGGACGTGGTGCTGGACAACGCGGCTCCGGTCGGGGACGCGTTGCTGTCGTTGCCGGGGGGTGGGGCGGTGGGGGCGCTGTCCACCCTGACCGGGGTGATGCTGGTGCAGATGGCTGTGGCGGAGGCGTCGGGTCTGCTGCTCGCGTCTGGGGAGAGGCCGCCGGTTTACGTGTCGGCCAATGTGCCTGGTGGGTTCGAAGGCAACCTGGAGTTGGAGAAGCGGTACGCGGGGCGGGTTCGGCGTACTGCTACGTAGGTTCTTGCGAGGGGTTGGCGTATCGCGGGGAACTGGCGGCCGGTGGGGGCTGGTCGCGCAGTTCCCCGCGCCCCTATGTGTGTCGACCTGCCGTCACTCCACCGGTACTGGAGTCAGGGCTACCGCCAGGGGGTAGGCGCCCGTCGTCAGTGGGGACTTGACGGTGTTCGTCGCCGTGTCCACCGGGACCAGGGTGTTGGCGTCCGCCGTGGTGGCGTAGGCCGTGCTGCCGTTCCAGTCCAGGGCCACGTCGAACGCCGACTTTCCGACGGTCACCCGCTTGCCCGGTGCGCCGGTCGCCGTGTCGACGGGGGTGACGCTGTCGCCGTTGCTCGGACTGACCCACAGGGTTCGGCCGTCCGGTGAGAGGGCGAGGCCGTACGCCTGGCCGGAGACCAGGAAGGTCGGTTCGGTCTCGTTCGTCGCCGTGTCGATCGGAGTCACCGTCGAGCCGCCGGAGTCGGAGACGTAGACCGTCTTCCCGTCCGGCGCCGCCACCACGTTGAAGGGACTGGGGCCGACCGGGATCGCCGTGCCCGCCTTGGCGGTGGTGAGGTCGACCGGGCTGACCGTGTTGTCGTGGATGTCGGCCACGTACAGGGTCCTGCCGTCGGGCGTGATCGCCATGTTCTCGGGACCGCCGCCCACCTGGATCGGTGTACCGGCCCGCAGAGTGGCCGTGTCGATCGACTGCACTGTGCCGTCCGTGTAGTTGGCGACCCAGAGGCTGTCGCCGTCCGGCGTGAGGGCCAGGCCCGCGGGGACCTTGCCCACCGCGACGGTGGCGGTGACCTTTCCGCTCGCCACATCGATCACGCTGACCGTGTTCGAGCCCTGGTTGGCCGCGTAAGCGGTACGGCCGTCCGCGCTCACCACCACCTCGCCGGGGTTGTCACCGACGGCGATGTCCCTCGTCGTGCCGGAGGCGAGGTCGATCGAACTCACCGACGCACCACTGAAGTTCGCCGTCAGGGCGCGGGGTGTGCCGGTGCCGTCGGTGACCTGGACCGGGAGTGCCCGTTCGAGGATTCCGGCGCCTTCGGCCACGACCGAGTGCACGCCCTCCGTCCTGCCCGTGAGTGTGACGGTGACGGACGCGGGGGTCGTCGCCGTGCCTTCCGAGGGGGTGGCGGTGACGCCCTCGGGCACGTCGAGTTTCCAACTGACCGTCTTTGCCTGAGCGTCGGACAGCTTCAGGGTGACCGTCGCGGACGCCCCTGGCTTCAACGAGATCGCGCCGGGGGAGAAGGAGGCGTCGACTCCGGGATCGGGCGCGTTCTCCAGCACTGTTGTGTAGAGGAACTGGTCCATCACGCCCGGCGAGACCTGCTGCGGGACGGCGTCCAACTCCTTCCGCTCCTGCTGGAGTCGCGTCCAGTACGTCGAGACCGCGTCCGTGTCACCGGCCTTGTGGGCCAGCAGCAGGTCCACGGCCGTCCCGCCCGCGCGGCCGTAGCTGCCGAGTTTGTCTAGCCAGGCGGAGGTCTCGTCGAGGAACCCGGGGTTGTCGAGCCGGGCCCGCAACTGGGCGGGGGTGGCGGCCATGTCGGCGAAGTAGGCCTTCAACGCGGCAGCCGCCCGGTCGAGTCCGCTGTTGTGCTCGTAGGCCTCGCGGAAGGCGGCGATCAGCCGGGTGAGGGTGGGGGACTCGGTCGCGTTCAGCTGGGAGGAGTAGTTGTTCTCGGCGAAGATCCGCAGCCACTTGGCGGCGCTGGGGCCCGCAAGATCCCGGACCGAGGCGAGGAACGCCCGGCGCGGGTCGTAGGCGTTCGGGTTCCACAGATAGGCGGCCGAGGTGAACAGGGCGATCCGGCTCGCCTCGCCCTGGACCATCGGGTTGGCGGTCACACCGGTGGCCGCACTCGCCACACCGGGTTCGCGGCCCGTGTAGGGGCCGAGGAGAAGGCGGCTGGTGACGTAGTCGTTGACCGGGTAGTTGTCCCAGACCAGGATCGGGTGGCCGTAGACCTCACGGGCCTGCTTCAGCTGGTCGGTGGTGAGGGTGGGCGCGATGACGCCGACACCGGTCCACTCCACGACCACGGACGGGTCGAGCCGCTCCCTGAGGGCCTTCTTGTACGGGGAGTCGGCGAGGTCGGAGTACTCGGTGGGGACCGTCTCCAGCGGCTGGAGCCCCGTGTGCGTGGCGGAGAAGTCCTTCCAGACGGTGTTCAGCAGTCGGGCCTGCGCGGTCCCGGCCGCACTGCCGCCGGTGCCGAACTCCCGCTCGTCCTCGGGGCAGTTCCACTTCGTGTAGCTGATGTCGTCCAGCGGGATCGCGAACGAACGGACACCGATGGCGTACAGCGAGTCGAACTTGGCGGTGAGCGCCTTGACGTCGGCGTGTGAGGAGTAGCAGACCGACAGGCCGGGGGAGAGGGCGTAGGTGAAGCGGACGTGGTCGGCGTCGGCCCGGTCGACCAGTTCCTTCAGCTGGGCCAGCGCCGCCGCCGGGTACTCGTCCCGCCAGCGGGCGCGCAGGTAGTCGTCGTCCTTGGGGGAGTAGACGTAGACGTTCTGCTTCGTGCGGCCGTAGAAGTCGAGCTGGGCGAGCCGCTCGGCGTGCGTCCAGGGGGTGCCGTAGAAGCCCTCGATGACTCCGCGGAGGGCCGCGGTGGGCCAGTCGCGGACCGTGATCACGGGCAAGGCGTGTTTCGTGTCGAGGAGTTGGCGCAGCGTCTGGGCGGCGTAGAAGGTGCCGGTGGCGTCGACGCCGGAGAGGGCCAGGAGGGCCTGGCCGTGGCTGCGGCCGGAGGCCAGGACATAGCCGCCCGAGGCGAGGCCGGACGGGGAGGCGGCGCCCAGGCGGGTGAGGGCCCGGGCGGTGGCGGTGTTCTCGCCGGGGCCGCCGAGGTAGACGGTCAGGCCGGACGGGGGCGGCCGGTCACCGGCGTCGACCCTCGTGATGCGCTCCGCCCCGGCCGCTTTCAGGGCTGCCTCGACGACTCTTCGGGCGGATGGATCGGTGCCGGGTCCGACCACCTCGACGACCCGGTCGGGGACGGGGAGCCGGCCGGGTCCGACGGTCATCTTCTGGGGCGTCGGCCATACCTCCGGCACGGGCTGCCGGGGCTCGGCCGAGGCGGGGGCGACGGGGGCCGAGAGGCCGAGCGCCAGCAGCAGGGCGGCGGCCATGCATCTGATATTGATGAATGAATCCACCTGATGATGCTAGGAGTGTTGAATGAATCATTCAATGGGGTGGCTGTCGCCAGGTGTTCACAGGACCTTCCGGTGGACGAGGGCCGACATGCAGAGCACCCCGGGCAACAGGGGCAGCCACACCGTCAGGACGCGGTAGCCGATCAGGGTCGCGGTGCCGACGCTCAAGGGGACGCCGTAGGCGGCGAGGGTGAAGACCATGGCCGCGTCCACCGGGCCGATGCCACCGGGCGCCGGCACGGAACCGACCGCGCTGCTCGCGGCGAGGTACGCGAACGCGACCTGCGCCCAGGACAGCGTCACCCCGAGCGAGGCGCCGACCGCGTGGATCACGCTCGCCTGGAGCAGTGGCGCGGCGGCCGCGCCGCCCCACAGGGCGAGGATCCGGCTGGGCATGGTGTGCAGACGGCGGGCGTCGGTCAGGGCGGTGCGCACGAACGTGACCGCCGGGCGGCGCAGCGGGCGGACCAGGGTCAACAGCAGGAGCGTGGCGCCGAGTCCGAGTCCCGCGGCCACCAGCGGCAGGAACAGCATGCGCCGGTCCGGGACGAGATCACCGAGCCGCAGCAGATCCGGCAGGGCGACCAGGAAGCCGATCAGGACGAGCGTCTTGGCGATCGGCCTGACCAGCGCGTACAGGGCGAGCGAGGCGGTGGCGCGGGCCAGCGGGATGCCCTGCCCCTGGAGGAAGCGCAGGGTGACGGCGTGGGCGCCGAGGCTCGCCGGCAGCACATGGTTGGCGGCGCCCGCGGCGAACTGCGAGGCCACCAGGAGCCCCGACGGCAGCCGTTCGGGCAGCGCGCCCTGGCGGACGACGGAGGCGGAGACCCAGCCCAGGCAGGTGTAGAAGAGCCCGACGAGCAGCCAGCCGGGGTCGGCCGAGGCCAGCCGCGCGGTGCCGTCGTACAGGGCACGCCAGTCCAGCGCCGCCCATATGCCGATGAGCAGCAGCGGGAGCACGGTGACCAGGCGGCGGGTGAGCCGGGTCAGGGGGCGGCGGGAACCGGCGGGAGCGGGGGCCGGGGTGCTGATCGGGAGCGGGACCGGGGCGGCGGCGGGGAGCGGACCCGGGGGACCTTCGAGCGGAAGCAGGGACACGGCGCACGTCGTCCTTTCGCGTCATGCCCCGTGCGGGACACGGGGCATGACGGAGGCAAGGCGATGCAGAGGGGACGAGGGAAACGTTCCCTCCCGGTGTGACGTTCAAATGTCCGGCAGTCGAAGGAGTGCGGGCGGGTGGGCGACACGAGGTGCGGCGACCGGTCTTCCGGCGCGAGAAGTATCGGAGAGCGCTCTGCGACAAATATCGGAGAGCGCTCATACGAACGCTCCCGACCAGCCGTCCCTCAGATGAGGGGCAGTTGTGGACACCGTCGAAATCCAGTCAACCGCCGTCCGGAGAGGGAGTCGGGAAAACAGCCCCTTCGTACCGGTGTCGGGCCCCGCTGCTGGGCCCGCGCACGGCGGCCGACTGGCCGGATCCGGCCAGGAAGGCGTGGCTCACGTCGTCCTCGGACACCGCCCGTCGATATCGTCGAACACGCATCTGTGGGGCGGGCGGTACGGCGATCGGGGAACGATGCTCCAGGTACGTCTTCTCGGTCCGGTGGAGGTGTGGGAAGGGAACCGACGGGCCCCGCTGGGCGGGGTCAGACCCCTGGCGGTCCTGTCCGCACTCGTCGTCCACCTCGGCGAGGTGCTCTCCACCGAACGGCTCATGGACTGTGTCTGGGACGAGCAGGCGCCCGCCACCGCCAGCGCCCTCGTCGCCACCCATGTCTCCGCGGTACGCCGCGCCCTGGCCCGCGTCGGCGAGGCGGAGGTGATCCGCACCCGGCCCCCGGGATACGTGGCCGATCTCGACGCCTCCCAGGTCGACGCCCGCCGCTTCGAGGAACTGCTCAGCTCCGGCCGGGCCCGGGCCACCGGGGGCCGCGCGGAGGAGGCCGCCGAGCTGCTGTCCGAGGCACTGGGGCTGTGGCGGGGGCAGGAGGCCCTCGAAGGGCTGAACCAGTCGTTCGCCCGGATCGAGGCGGCCCGGCTGGCCGAACTGCGGCTGGTCGCCCAGGAGGAGTCCTTCGGCCTCCAGTTGGAGCTCGGCCGCGCGGACGGCGCCATCGCGCCTCTGCTCGCGCACGTCGCCGCCCACCCCCTCCGGGAACGGCCGCGCGGCCAGCTGATGACCGCCCTGTTCCGCACCGGACGGGTCTCCGACGCCCTGCGCGCCTACCAGGAGGGCCGCGAGGTCCTGCGCGATGAGCTGGGCATCGACGCCGGGCCCGAACTGCGGGCGCTGCACAAGGCCGTCCTCACCAACGACCCCGCACTGCTCGGCCCCGGCTCCCGCCCGCACGATCCCTCGCCGTTCGGCCCGGGCGCACACTCCCACGGCCCGTCACTTCTCGGTTCCGGCGCACGCTCCCACGACCCCTCGCCGCCCGGCCCCGGCTCCGGCCCCCCGTCCCGGGAAACCGCCGCCGCCGCGAAGACCCGGCAGCGGACCACGGACCGCACGGCGGCGGTCGGCGGCGGACCGGGCACGCCGGTCCCGAGACCCGCCCCCTCCCATCTCCCCCCGGACATCGCCGACTTCGTCGGCCGGTCGGAGCAGATCGACTGGGCCGTCGCGCTGCTGGGCCGCGTCGACGAGCCCGGCCGCACCGCCCCGCCGATCGGGGTCGTCTCCGGGCGCTCCGGCACCGGCAAGACCGCGCTCGCCGTCCACGTCGGCCATCGCACCGCGGAACTCTTCCCGGACGGCCGCCTGTTCGTGGACCTGCGGGCCGCCGACACCGCCCCCCTGCAACCGGCCGACGCCCTCGCCCGGCTGCTGCGCGCCATGGGCGCCGAACCGGAGACCCTGCCGAGCTCCGTCGAGGAACTGACGGGGCTGTACCGCACCTGCACGGGGCACCGCCGCATCCTGCTGATCCTCGACAACGCCGCCGGTGAGGCGCACGTACGGCCGCTGCTGCCGCCCGGTCCCGGCTCCGCCGTGCTCGTCACGAGCCGGCGCCGGCTGGTGGCGCTGGAGGGCGCGGCGCACCTCGATCTGACCGTGCCGGACGAGGAGGAGGCCCTGGAACTCCTGCGCCGGGTCGCCGGAGCGGACCGGGTGCGCGCCGAGCCGGAACAGACCGCCGAGATCGTCTCCCTGTGCGGGCGGCTGCCGCTCGCCGTGCGCATCGCCGGGGCACGGCTCGCGGCCCGGCCGCACTGGGTGCCCGGCCGGCTCGCCGCCCGGCTGCGGGACGAGCGGCTCCGGCTCAACGAACTGCGCGCCGGGGACCTGGAGTTGCGCACCAGCCTCGAACTCGGCTACGCCGACCTCGACCCGCAGGAACAGCGCGCCCTGCGCCGGCTGGCCCTGCTCGACCTGCCCGACTTCGCGGCCTGGATCGCCGCACCCCTGCTGGACATCGGCACGGAGGAGGCCGAGGAGGCCGTCGAGCGGCTGGTGGACTGCCACTTCATCGATGTGATCGGCGTGGACGGCACCGGCCGCGGCCGCTATCGCATCCACGACCTGGCCCGGGAACACGCACGCGAGCGCTGTCTGTCGGAGGAGAGCGCCGAGGAGCGGGCGGCGGCGGTGCGGCGCCTCGTGGAGTGCTGGCTGGGGCTGGCCGAGAAGGCCGCCGCGCGCGGCCCCGGCGGCGCGGCACGGTACTTCCCCGAACCGGCCGCCGTACGGCCCCTCGACCCGGCCGATCCGCGGGCCGAGGAGGAGCTGCTCACGCGGCCCGCGGCCTGGTTCGCCGCCGAACAGGCCGGTCTGCTGGCGGCGGTGGAGTACTGCGCCGACCACGGCATGGACCGCGCCGCCCGGGACCTCGCCGGCGCGCTCATCGCGAGCTCGGTCGCGCTGTACAACCAGTTCGACGCATGGTCCCGCTCGCACACCGCGGCCATGGCGGCGGTGCGGCGCAGCGGGGACGGCGAGGGCGAGGCGTGGCTCCTCACCGGCCTCGGCCAACTGCGCTACGAGCAGGACGAGTTCGAGGAGTCGTACGCCTACTACCGGGACGCGCTGCGGCTGTTCGAGGCCCATGACGACGTCCAGGGCGCCGCCCAGGCGCTGCTCGGCATGGCCACCGCCCGGCGTGAACAGGCCAGCTACGGTGAGGCGTTGGAGCTGCTCAACCGGGCCCTTGAGGGGTACGGACGGCTCGACGACCGCGGTGCCCGGGCCCGGGTGCTGTACGGACTCGGCTACGTGTACCGGGAACAGGGCGACGACCCCGCCGCCCGCGAGGCCTTCGCGCAGGCCCTGGAGCTGTACCGGGCGGAGGACGACCGGCACGGCGAGGCGCTGGTCCTGCGCGCGGTGGCGCTGTGCCACCGGGCGGAAGGGGAGTACGCGCAGGCCGAGCGGCTGCTGCGGGACGTGCTGCGGATCTTCGCCGGCCTCCACGACACGTTCGGCGTGATGTACACGGAGCAGTCGCTGGCCAAGGTGGAGCTGCGTCTCGGCCTCCTGGACGCGTCGCGCGAACGCCTCGGGCGGTGCCTGGAGCTGGCTCGCGAGCGGCAGGACCGCTTCGGCGAGGCGCTGGTGCTGCGGACGCTGGGGGAGTGGCGGCTGGCCGCCGGCGACGCCGGGAGCGCCCGGGACCCGCTGGAGCGGGCCCTGTCCCTCTGGGAGGCGCTGCGGCTCCCGCTGTGGCGCGCGCGGACGCTGTGGAACCTGGCCGAGGTGTGGGAGGCCGCCGGCGAGACGGACACGGCCTCCGGCGCCCGCACCGAGGCGATGCGCTTCTTCCGGGAATCGGGGGCACGGGAGGCGCGGGAGCGGGGGTAGGTGGTGCGGGTGTGCCGCGGATCGGGGCGGGTGCGGGCGTAGGTGGTGCGGGGTGCCCTGGTTCGGCGCGGGTGCGGGCGTAGGTGGTGCGGGGTGTCGTGGTGTGGCGGGGGCGGCGGTTTGGGTGTGCCGCGATTCGGCGGGTGCGGGCGTCGGTGGTCCGGGGGTGCCGTGGTGTGGCGCGGGTGTGGGGGTCGGTGGTGCGGGGTGCCCTGGTTCGGTGCGGGAGCTGGCGTAGGCGGGACGGGGTGCGGTGGTGTGATGGGGGCGGCGGTTTGGGTGTGCCGCGATTCGGCGGGTGCGGGCGTAGGTGGTGCGGGGTGCCGTGGTGTGGCGCGGGTGTGGGGGTCGGTGGTGCGGGGTGCCCTGGTTCGGTGCGGGAGCTGGCGTAGGTGGTGCGGGGTGCGGTGGTGTGGCGGGGGCGGCGGTTTGGGTGTGCCGCGATTCGGCGGGTGCGGGCGTAGGTGGTCCGGGGGTGCCGTGGTGTGGCGCGTGAGTCGAGCGTCGGTGGTCCGGGTGTGCCGTGATTCGGCGCGGGAGTCGGCGTAGGCGGGACGGAGTGCCGTGATGTGGCGCGGGAGCCGGCCTCGGCGGTCCGGGGGTGGCGCCAGGGCGCTGCAGACCCCCGGTCCGGCGCTTGCAGGCGATCTGCAGAGCAATTGCAGAGGCCCCCGGGATGCTCTTCCCGTGACCGACATCATCACGCTCGCGGACCCGAGGGTTGCCGCGGTGACGCACGACGAGTGCGGGGAACCGCTCGTCGATCTGCGGGAGGAGGGGCAGCTGCTCCTCGATCCCCGGCAGGCCGACGACGACGGGAGCTACGCCCACCTGAGGGCCGGTGCGCTGCAGCGGCTCGTGCGGGCGCAGCGGATGCTGCCCGCGGGGATCCGGTTGCTGGTGGTGGAGGGGTACCGGCCGCCCGGCCTCCAGCGCCGGTACTTCGAGCAGTACGCGGCGACCATGCGACGGGCCCACCCGGACGCGGCTCCCGAGCGGATCCGTGAGCTGGCGAGCGCGTACATCTCGCCGCCGGAGGTCGCCCCGCACGTCAGCGGCGGCGCGGTCGACCTGACCCTGTGCGACCACGCGGGCCGGGAACTGCCGCTCGGCACGGAGGTCAACGCCACCCCGGAGGAGAGCGCGGGCGCCTGCCGCACCGACGCGCCCGGCATCGGCGCCGAGGCGCGCGAGTACCGGGCCCTGCTGGGCCGGGTGCTCACCGAGACCGGGTTCGTCAACTACCCGACGGAATGGTGGCACTGGTCGTACGGCGACCGGTACTGGGCCCTGCTGCGCCGCGTACCGGCCGCCCGCTACGGCCCCGCCGACCCGCCCCGTCCTCCGGCCTGACCACCGGAGCGGGGCGGCGCACGACGACCGCAGCGAGAGAACACCGCAGGGATCACCGCAAGGGATCACCGCAAGGGGGAAAGAAATGCACAGCCATGCCACCTGTCCGCCACCACCGCGCGAGGCCGACAACCGGATGAGCGCCGGGGACTTCGACGCGTCCTTCACGGCCGACATGCCACGCCTGCGAAGGCGGCTGCTGGCACTGACGGGCAATCCGCACGACGCCGACGACCTGCTCCAGGAGACCTATCTGCGGCTCTCCCGGCGCGCCCGCTCACAGAGCCTGACACGGCAGCAGCACCCGTACGCGTACACCTGCGCCGTCGCCCTCAACCTGCTGCGGGACTCCTGGCAGCACCCTTCCCGTCGCGAGCGCACCACGGACCAGCTGCCGGAAGCCGGCTGGGACGGCGGACTCGACTCCTACGAGGCCTCCGCCACGGCGCTCGCACTGCTGCGCATGCTCTCCGAGAAGGAGGCCGCCGCGGTGATCCTCGTGGACCTGGAGGGACTCACCCACGACACGGCCGGGGAGCGGCTCGGCGCCCATCGCGGCACGGTCCAGCGCAACCGTCTGCGCGGACTCGCCAAGATGCGTGCCGCCCTCCACCCGTAGCCCGGATGGCACACCTCCACGGGGGTGGGGTGTGCCATCCGCTTCTCGCACCGCGTCTCCCGCCGGCGTCGCCGTCATCCCGCCGACGCCACCTCGACGAAGGAAGAGTCCCTTGCAGACCATCAGCACGCGCCGCCGGACCAGCGGCGCGATCCTGGGCGCCTCGGCCCTGGCGCTCACCGCGTTCTTCTCCGCCCCGGCCCACGCCGCCCAGGACGCCGGCTGCGGTGTGCTCGCACCCGGCGCCTCGGCCACCGCGCAGGCCGCCGTCGACGCGGCCTGTTCGCAGATCGGTGTCTGGTACAGCTGGGGTGGCGGCCACGCGGCCACGCCCGGCGCCAGCTACGGCTACTACGACGGCTCCGACCCGGACAGCCTCCACGACGGCGAGCGCAAGGGCTTCGACTGCTCGGGCCTGATGCGGTACGCCTACTACCGGGCGACCGGCAGGGACCTGCTCAACGGCACGGCCGACGACCAGTTCCACACCTCGCAGGCCTCCGCCCGGTTCTCCGCCGGACAGGGCACCGCCCCGCTGCTGCCGGGCGACCTGATGTTCTGGGGCAGCGGCCACATCCACCACGTCGCCATGTACCTGGGCGGCGGCCAGATGGTCGAGGCGTACGAGTCGGGCACCCACATCAGGGTCACGTCCGTGCGCACCGGCGGCGACTACGCGGGCGCGGTCCGCATCAACGGCTCCGGCACCCCCGTCCCGCCGCCCGCGAACGGCGGCACGGTCTTCGAGACCTGGGGCACCGGCGTGCGCACCCACAGGTCGCCGAGCGTGGGCTCCGCCACCGTCGACACCTTCGCCGGACCGACCCAGGTGTCCGTCCAGTGCCAGGAGCACGCGGAGACGGTGACCGCCGAGGGCTACACCAACGACGCCTGGTCCAAGCTCGCCGACGGCTCGTGGGTGACCAACATCTACATCAAGGGCCCGGCCTGGCTGCCCGGCATCCCGGACTGCGGCGGCAGCAGCACCCCGCCGCCGGCCGGCGGCAGCAAGGCGTTCCAGACCTGGGGCACCGGCGTGCGCACCCACAGCGAGCCCAACGTCAACGCGGGCGTGGTCGACTACTTCGCGCAGCCGACCACGGTCAACGTGGTCTGCCAGGCCCACGCCCAGCAGGTCACGGCCGAGGGCTACACCAACGACGCCTGGGCGAAGCTGACCGACGGCTCGTGGATGACCGTCATCTACATCAAGGGCCCCGACTGGCTGCCGGGCGTGGCCACCTGCTGACCCGACCCCTCCCGACCGGACCGGCCGTGCACGGCCGGTCCGGTCCTCTCGGACATCCACGGCACTCGCGGCGCCTCACCACCCCGTCAGCAACAGGTGGTTGAGGAGCAGCGCCAGCACCGCCTGCCCGGCGAGCCATCCGCGCGCCCCGCTGAGAAAGGCGCACGCGGGAAGCAGCCACACCGCGAACGGCAACCAGATCCGCTCGGTCTCCGCCTTGCTCATCCCGGACAGATCCGCGAGAAGGAGCGCGAGAAGAGCACTGAGCATCAGCAGGCAGAGCCGAAGATCGCCGTGGTTCCCGTGCAGCCGTGACCGCAGCCGCGACCACATCCCCGACCGCAGTCCCGGCCGGACGACAGCCCGCCGCACCCCCGCCACGGTCGCCGGCCCCACGATCAGCACCGTGCACGCGAGGTTCGCCCACACCCAGTACCCGTACGGCCGGACCCCGCCCGCCCCCTGGTAGTACCGCGTCACCAGCACCCGGTACCCCTCCCACCACGCGAACCCGGACACGGTGAACAGCACCGGCACGACCACGAACCCGGCCAGCGCGAACAGCAGGGGCCGACGGGAGGAGCCCAGCAGCAGCACCGCCCCCGCGACGACGGCCATGAGAGTCAGGCCGTACGACAGATAGACGGTCAGCCCGAACAACAATCCCGAGCAGAAGCCGTACGGTCCCGGCCGGAACCCCCGCACCGCGAGGGCGAGCAGGGTCACCGCCCACGCGGCCACCGCCGCGAAGTACCCGTCGGCCGACGTGCCCACCCACACCGCGGCCGGGGCCAGGACCAGGAAGGGCGCGGCGCGGCGGGCGAGCGCCTCGTCGGCCAGGGTGCGTACGGCGATCAGGACCGCGACCGCCGCGGTCGTGCCGACCGTGATGCACCAGGTCCCCGCCCAGCCCCCGCCGCCGAGCCCGGCCCGGTCGAGCAGGACGAAGGTGAGGGTCGCGCCCGGGGGATGCCCGGCGACATGAGCGCCCCAGCTGTCCGGCGAGCCGATCAGGATGTGCCCGGTGAAGTCCCGCAGGGCCGCCGGGATGTCGTGGAAGCGATCGACGGCCCGCAGGTACTCGTTCCTGGTGGTGAGCTGCTCGGCGACGCCCCGGTGCCAGCCGTCCACGAGGGCCAGGGACCACGTCCAGGCCATGCCCGCGGCCCAGACGGCGAGCAGCAGCCAACGCCAGGGCAGCCGGACCGCGAGCGAGGGGCCGTAGACCACCACGACGGCGGCGACGAGCACCGCGGCCGGGGTGCCGGGGCCGACATGCGGGTCCCAACTCGCCAGCAGGGGCGGCCAGTCGACACGGAGCGAGCCGTCCCGGTGCTGGATCGCCCGGCCGACCAGCACGGCGGTCAGCACGAGGAGCGCGGCGCACACGGCCGCGTACAGGTCACGAAGGAGGTCCCGGTTCACCCGGACGACGCTAGGCGGCACGACCGCCTCCGTACGGCTGACATGCGACGACGTCAGAGTTTCGTCATGGTTCGCGGGCGGCTTGCGGGGTGGCGCGGGCCTACCGTCGGGACATGGCACGGTCTCCCTTCGCTCCCTCCTTCTGGCGCAGCCCGCTGCGCGGTCCCTGGCTCACCTCGGTCCTCGGGATCGTCCTCCTCGGCGGAATCACCCTGCTGTTCGTGACGGGCCTGCTGTCGTACGCCGCCTACAACCCGGACCTCGCGCCGGTGAACGACAAGACCCCGGACAAGGGGATCCTCGGCTTCTACCTCTTCTCGTGGCCGACCGACCCGCACTGGCTGTACCGGCTGGACCAGGGTGTCCACGTCACCCTGGGCATCACCCTGATCCCGGTCCTGCTGGCCAAGCTGTGGTCGGTGGCGCCGAAGCTGTTCACGCTGCCGCCCGCTCGCTCGCTCGCCCACGCCCTGGAGCGGATCTCGCTGCTGCTGCTGGTCGGCGGCGCCCTGTTCGAGTTCGTGACCGGCGTGCTCAACGTCCAGCTGGACTACCTCTTCCCGGGCTCCTTCTACCCGCTGCACTTCTACGGGGCGTGGGTGTTCTTCACCGCGTTCGTCGTCCATGCCGTGCTGAAGACGCCGCTCGCGCTGCGCAATCTCCGCCGGATTCGGGAACCCCGGGAGGAGCGGAGCGAGTTGGTGTCCCCGGACCCGGCCGAGCCGACCGTGTCGCGGCGCGGGGCGCTCTGGTTCGTCGGGGGCGGTTCGCTGCTGCTGTTCCTCACCACGGCCGGGCAGAACTTCGACGGCGTCCTGCGCCGGACCGCTCTCCTCGCCCCGCACGGCGGCGCCGAGCCGGGGTCCGGACCGGGCGGCTTCCAGATCAACAAGACCGCCGTGTACGCGGGGATCGACCCGGCCGAGACCGGTGAGGAGGCCTGGCGGCTGCTCCTCGCCGGGCGCGACGGCCGCACGGTCCGCCTTGGCCGTGCCGAACTCCTGCGACTGCCCCTGCACAGCTCGGCGTTGCCCATCGCCTGTGTGGAGGGCTGGTCGACCTCCGACCAGTGGTGGCGCGGAGTACGGCTGCGGGACCTCGCGGCGCTCGTCGGGTACGAGGACGATCCGCCGGACCTCTTCGTGGAGTCGCTGCAACGGCACGGTGCCTTCCGGCGGGCCGCCCTGCGCGCCAACCAGGTAGCAGATCCGCGGTCCCTGCTCGCCCTGTCCGTCAACGGCGAGGACCTGACCCCGGACCACGGCCACCCGGCCCGGATCATCGTGCCCGCGGCGCCCGGTGTGCTCAACACCAAGTGGGTGGCGCGGCTGACCTTCGGAGACCTGTGATGCGGATCCCTCTCGGCAGCCCTCTCCAACTCCTCCTGCTCGTCTGCTCGTTCGCCCTCGCGGGATATGCGGGGGTGCGACTGCTGGCAGGCGACTGGTTCGGGGTCGCGCTGTGGTTCGTGGGGGCGGCCCTGCTGCACGACCTGGTGCTGCTGCCGCTGTACGCGGCGGCGGACCGGGCTCTGGTGAGAACGGCGGGGCGGCACGTCCTGTACGTCCGGGTCCCCGCCGCCTTCTCCCTGCTGCTCCTGCTCGTGTGGTTCCCGCTGATCAGCGGGCAGGTCGCGGACCGTTACGCCCGGGTGACCGGCCTGTCCGCGGACGGGTTCCTGGCCCGCTGGCTGCTGGTGACGGCCGCGCTCTTCGGCGGTTCCGCGGTGGTCCTCGTCGTACGGCGGCGCAGGGCGACGAAGGAGCGGCCGCCCGCCGTCCACTGATCCACGGACGCCCAGCCGGAGCGGGCGGCGTGCCGCAGCAGGGCGGGGGTGCCGAGCCGGGCCCACGGGAACGGGCTGCCGACGGCACCCCGGGCGTCGGTGACATGCACCTGGACCCGCTCGTCGAGATCCGGGCCGGTGACCGTCTCGGCGATCAACAGGCCGCCCGTCCTCAGGAGTTGGGCCGTCCGGTCGAGCAGGGCCCGCGGGTCGCCGCCGATGCCGACGTTGCCGTCGATCAACAGCGCGGTGCCCCAACGGCCCTCGCCCGGCAGGGACTCGAAGACGGACCGGCACAGGGCCTGCCCGCCGAGCGCGACGGTCCGCGCGACCGCCGCCTCGCTCACGTCGATGCCGAGCACGCGCCGCCCCCGTGCCCCGAGCGCGGCGACCAGCCGTCCGGGACCGCAGCCGACGTCCAGCACCGCACCCTCGCAGCGCCGCAGCACCTCCAGGTCCGCGGCATCCGCGGCGGCGCACCAGCGCTCCAGTTCGAGCGGGAGCAGCCGGCCGTCGGAGCGGCGCAGGAAGAGGGGCCCGCGGCCGGTGCGCAGGGCCCGGGCGTAGGGGTCGGCGGACCAGGTGCCGTCTTCAGGGGTGCCGTCCGCATGCGACCCCGGGCCGCCGGTCCCCGGCCCACTCACCGGGACACCCGGCCGCCCGTCACGGGAGGGGATGTCGTACGGCCGGAGGCCGACGCCCGGATCTGCCGGCCTGGGGCCTGGGAATGTGCGGGCCGTCGCCGTCCCCGCCATGACCGGCTCCGGCTCCGGCTTCGAGTCCGCGTCCGGCGCGCCGGCCCCGGGCCGTGAGCCGACCCCCGTGGCCGGGCCCGGTGGCCGGGGTGCCCGGCCGGTCTCCCGCCCGCGTCCGACCCCGTCCGGCCGTGGGGGTGGAGTGTCCGCGCCGCGTGGGCGAGCGCCACGCCTCTCGGGCCCGGCTCCCGCCCCGCCGTCCGGCCGTACGGGTTCCGTGTCCGCGGCGGGCCGAGGGGCCGTGCCGACCTGCGCCCCCGTCACCGCGGCACCGCCGCGAGCCGTGCCAGCTCCGCCGCGAACCGTCCGTCCGGTGCCGCCCGCGCGACCAGTTCCGCGTCCTGCGCCGTGTCCACGTCCCGCAGCGCCGGCAGCTCCCGCACCCGCAGTCCGCTGAGCCGGGCGCGCTGGGCGGCGCCGGTGCGGGGCGTCGACATCGGGACCCCGCGCAGCAGGGCCGGGTCGGGTTCCGCCAGGCCCAGGGCCCAGAAGCCGCCGTCCTCGGCCGGCCCGAACCAGGCATCGCAGTCGGCGAAGTCCACCGTGAGCAGCTCGGGAGTCACCTGGGGCGTGTCCATGCCGATGAGCAGGGCCGGGCCTTCGCAGCCCGCGAAGGCGGCGGCCAGCCGTTCGTCAAGGCCGCCCGCGCACTGCTGGACGACCTCGAAACCCGGCGGCAGCCAGGGGCCCGGCGCCCCCTCCAGGACCAGCACCCGGCGCCGGGCCGGGGTACGGGCCACCACGTCGAGGGTGTCCGCGAGGGACGCCTCGGCCAGTGCGGCCGCCGCCTCGGGCGTGAACGGCGGGGTGAGCCGGGTCTTCACCCGCCCCGGCCTCGGCTCCTTGGCGATGACGAGCAGCGTGGTCACGCGCGCACCCCCGTCTCGTTGAGGACGTTGCTCATGTCCCGCACCGCCTGCCAGGTGCCCCGCCAGGTGCCCGTCACCTTCGAGGCCCCGGTGCGCGGGTGGTACGGCACGTCGTGCTCGGTGATCCGCCAGCCCGCGTCGGCCGCCCGCACCACCATCTGCAGGGGATAGCCGCTGCGCCGGTCCGTCAGGCCGAGGGCGAGCAGCGACTCGCGCCGGGCGGCCCGCAGCGGCCCCAGGTCCCGCAGGCGCAGACCGGTGCGGCGGCGCAGCAGCCGGGCGAGCGCCAGGTTGCCCGCGCGGGCGTGCGGCGGCCAGGCGCCACGGGCCTGCGGGCGGCGCCGGCCGAGCACGAGGTCCGCCTCGCCGGCCAGCACCTCGGCCACGAACGGCACCAGGTCGGAGGGGTCCAGCGAGGCGTCGCAGTCGCAGAAGCACACGATGTCGGCCGTGGCCGCGGTCAGCCCCGCGTGGCAGGCGGCGCCGAAACCGCGCCGCTGCTCACGGACGACGGTCGCGCCGAGGGCGTGGGCGATGCGGGCGGAACCGTCCGTGGAGCCGTTGTCGACGACCAGCGCGCGCCACCCGGGCGGAATGCGTTCCAGCACCCACGGCAGGGCCCCGGCCTCGTCCAGACAGGGCAGCACGACGTCCACGGACGCCGCCGGTTCGTTCAGTGAAGGTGTCGTCACGGCTTTCACCCTACGAACGCAAAGCACGCAAACCGGACTCCGGCTCCTTACGAAACAAGGACGTCGGCGGCAGGCTGCGGCACATTCGCGCGCGCGGTGCGAGGCTGGCGGCATGGAGCAGCAGCAGTACGCACAGACCCGGCCGCGGGTCCTCGTCGTCGACGACGACCCCACCGTCGCCGAGGTGGTCTCCGGCTACCTGGACCGGGCCGGATACCTCGTGGACCGGGCCGCCGACGGCCCCGAGGCACTCGCCCGCGCCGCCGAGCACCGCCCGGACCTCGTCGTCCTCGACCTGATGCTGCCCGGTATGGACGGCCTGGAGGTGTGCCGCCGGATGCGGGGACGCGGGCCCGTCCCGGTCATCATGCTCACCGCCCGCGGCGACGAGGACGACCGCATCCTGGGCCTCGAGGTCGGCGCCGACGACTACGTCACCAAGCCCTTCAGTCCCCGCGAACTGGTGCTGCGCGTCGAGTCGGTGCTGCGCCGCTCCCGGCCCGCCCAGCAGTCCGGAGCCCTCCGCGCGGCCGGGCTGAGCCTCGACCCGCAGGCCCGCCGAGCCGTCAAGAACGGCGCCGAACTCGCCCTCACCATCCGCGAGTTCGACCTCCTCGCGTTCTTCCTGCGGCACCCCGGCCGGGTCTTCGGCCGCGAGGACCTGATGCGTGAGGTGTGGGGCTGGGACTTCGGCGACCTGTCCACCGTCACCGTCCACGTCCGCAGGCTGCGCGGAAAGGTCGAGGACGACCCGGCGCGCCCGCGGCTCATCCAGACCGTGTGGGGCGTCGGATACCGCTTCGAAGGCGTCGCGGAACGCGGGGTCCGGCCATGAGCGACATGCTTCTCATCGCCCTCTACGCCTTCCTCGGCGCCGTCGTCGCCGGGCTCCTCGGCGCCTGGGTGCTGATGCTGATCCGCCGCCGCTCGCTCTCCCTGCACCTCACCGTGGTCGCCGCCGTCGGCGTCACCGCGATGCTGGCCGGGACCCTCGCGGTCGCCCAGGCCATGTTCCTGTCCGGGCACGACCTGAGGGTCGTCACGACCGTCGTGCTGATGGCCGCCGTGGTCTCGCTGGCCACCGCCCTGCTGCTCGGCCGCTGGGTCTCCGCCCGCAGCCGGGCCCTCACGCTCGCCGCCCGCTCCTTCGGCGACGGCGGCGACTTCACCTCGCCCGGCGGCCCCACGACCGCCGAACTCACCGACCTCAGCCGGGAGCTGGAGCTCACCAGCGCCAAACTCGCCGAGTCCCGGGAGCGGGAACGCGCCCTGGAGTCCTCCCGGCGCGAACTCGTCGCCTGGATCTCCCACGACCTGCGCACCCCGCTCGCCGGCCTGCGCGCGATGTCCGAGGCCCTGGAGGACGGCGTCGCCGCCGACCCAGCCCGCTATCTGAGGCAGATCCGCACCGAGGTCGAACGCCTCAACGCCATGGTCGGCGACCTCTTCGAGCTCTCCCGCATCCACGCCGGGGCGCTGGCGCTGAGCCCGAGCCGGATCTCCCTGTACGACCTCGTATCGGACGCCCTCGCGGGCGCCGACCCGCTGGCCCGCGAGCACGGCGTACGGCTGGTCGGCGACCGGGTGGCGGCCGTGCCGGTCGAGGTGGACGGCAAGGAGATGAGCCGCGTGCTCGGCAACCTCCTCGTCAACGCCATCCGCCGCACCCCCGCCGACGGCACGGTCGCGGTGGCCGCCGAGCACCGCGCCGAGGGGGTCGTCGTGTCCGTCACGGACGGCTGCGGCGGCATCCCCGAGGAGGACCTGCCCCGCGTCTTCGACACCGGCTGGCGCGGCACCCACGCCCGGACTCCGCCCGCCGGAGCGGGACTTGGCCTCGCGATCGTCCGGGGCATCGTGGAGGCCCACGCGGGCCGGGCCACCGTACGCAATGTGCCGGGCGGCTGCCGCTTCGAGGTGGTGCTGCCGACGGCGGCCTCCTGAAACGGCCGTCTCCCGACCGGCCGCCTCGTGAAAAAGCGGCCCCTTGGTAAAGGGGCCGCTGAAAAAATGGTGGTGCCGCCCGCGGCCGCTTTCTTTCGCGGGCGGCACCACCGGTCCGCCGCGGGCTACGCGTCCCGCATCCCCGCGCCCGCGAACTCCCGCATTCCCTCGCCGAATCCGACCTCCGCCTTCCACCCCAGCTCCGCCCGCAGCCGCGCCGAGTCCGCCGTGATGTGCCGTACGTCCCCGAGACGGTACTCCCCGGTGACCACGGGCTCGGGACCGCCGTACGCCTCGGCCAGCGCGCGGGCCATCTCGCCCACGGTGTGCGGCTCGCCGCTTCCGGTGTTGTACGACGTGAGCGCGCCGTCCCGTGAACTCGCCTCCAGCGCCGCCAGGTTGGCCGCCGCCACGTCCCGTACGTGCACGAAGTCCCGGCGCTGACCGCCGTCCTCGAAGACGCGCGGGGCCGCACCGCGGGCGAGCGCGGAGCGGAAGAAGGAGGCGACCCCGGCGTACGGGGTGTCGCGGGGCATGCCAGGGCCGTACACGTTGTGGTAGCGCAGGGCCACCGCGGAGCCGCCCGTGGCCCGCGCCCAGGACGCCGCCAGATGCTCCTGGGTGAGCTTGGTGGCCGCGTACACGTTGCGCGGGTCGACCGGGGCGTCCTCGTCGACCAGACCGGGGGACAGGGCCGCGCCGCACCGCGGGCACGGCGGCTCGAAGCGCCCCGCGTCCAGGTCGGCGACGGCCCGCGGACCCGGCCGTACGGTCCCGTGCACGGCACAGGCGTACCGGC
Organism: Streptomyces sp. SLBN-8D4; assembly: GCF_049739545.1. NCBI lineage: Bacteria > Bacillati > Actinomycetota > Actinomycetes > Kitasatosporales > Streptomycetaceae > Streptomyces > Streptomyces sp. SLBN-8D4. The sequence continues at coordinate 2,351,589 of NZ_JBMGQC010000001.1, read as the reverse complement.
CCTCGCCGTACACCACCATCGACCCGGCCAGCACCAGCCGCCGCACCCCCGCCTCGGCCATCGCGGCGAGCAGGACCGCCGTACCGAGGTCGTTGTGGGAGACGTACCCCGGGGCGTCGGCGAAGTCCGCACCGAGGCCGACCATGGCCGCCTGGTGGCACACCGCGTCCACTCCGCCTAGGGCGTGCCGGACGGCGTCGGGGTCCCGTACGTCGGACGCCGGGTCGGACCGGACGTCGTACAGGAGGGGCTCGTGGCCGTGTGCCGCGAGCGCCTCGACGATCTGGGACCCGATGAAACCGGCACCGCCGGTGACCAGTACGCGCATGCCCTCACGCTAGGGCCCTGACCGGGCCGGACGGCCGGGCCGCGCGGTCACGTCACGGCTTCGTAAGACTCACGGCCGGGTGAGGTTCAGCGGCAGCGACACGGTGAACACCGTCGAGCCGGGCGCGCTGCCCAGCTCGATCGTGCCGCCGTGCGCCCGCACCAGGGAGCTCGCCACCGCGAGGCCGAGGCCGCTGCCGCCCCGGTCCCGGCTGCGGGCCTTGTCGACACGGTAGAAGCGGTCGAAGACCCGCTCCTGGTCGGCGGCCGGGATGCCCGGCCCGGCGTCGGCGATCCGCACCTGGGCGTGCCCGTCCCGCACCCGCACGCCGACCGACACCGCCGTGCCCGCCGGGGTGTGCACGGCCGCGTTGGTGAGGAGGTTGTCGACGACCTGGCGCACCCGCTGCGGGTCGAGGCGCAGCTTCAGAGCCTGCGGGCCCTCCTCGAAGGACAGCGGATGGTCCGGGTGGCTCGCCCGGAACGCGTCGGCCGCGTGCTCCACCAGCTCCACCAGATCCACCTCGACGGGCCTGAGCGGAGTCTCCACCTCCGCCGCGTCCAGCCGGGCGAGCAGCAGCAGGTCGTCCAGCAGGAAACCCATGCGGGCGGCCTCGGCGCGCAGCCGGGCCAGGTGCTTGTCGCGCTCCTCGGGGGCGTTGGCGGCGGCGTACTGGAAGAGGTCCGCGTAGCCCCGTACCGACATCAAGGGCGTGCGCAGCTCGTGCGAGGCGTCCGCGACGAACCGGCGCAGCCGCTGCTCGGCCGCCGCGCGGACCGCGAGCGAGTCGTCGATGTGCTCCAGCATGGTGTTGAACGCCGTCCGCAGCTCCTCCACCTCCGGCCCGCCGCCCCGCTTGTCGGCACGCAGCGGCAGCCGGGACGCCGTCTCGGTGAGGTCGTGCGAGGCGATGCCGTGCGCGGTGTGGGCCATGTCGCTCAGCGGCTTCAGGCCCCGGCGCAGCATCCGCCGGCCCGCCAGCACCAGCGCCAGCAGGGCGAGCCCGAAGGCGACCACCTGGACCGTGATCAGCCGCCGTACCGTGTCGTCGATGTCGCCCATCGGAGCCCCGCTGACCAGGATCACGCCGGGTGTGACCTCGCAGCTGCGCAGCCGGTACTCGCCCTGGCCCGCGATGTCCTCGGTGCGCAGCACCTCGGTGTGCGCGGAGATCTGCGCCTCGGCCACGGCGGTGAGACCGGCGACGTCCTCGGGCAGGTCGCTCGGCTCCTCGGGCCTGCGGAGCACGGGGGAGCCGTGCGACACGTCGTACACCGCGTAGTACCAGCCCCAGTACTTCTTGCCCGCGAGTGTGCCGTTCTCCGCGATGCTCCTGGACTGGGCGGCCTGGGCCAGCCCCAGCTGGTCGTCGAGCTGGTTCGACAGGTAGTCCCGCATATAGGTCGTCAGGGCCGTGCCGACCACGGCGAACACCACCAGCGCCAGCGCCCCGAGCCCCAGCGCCAGCCGGGTACCGAGCCGCAGCCGCCGGTACGACCTGAGGAGCCGCCGGATCACTCGGCCGCCTGCCGGATGACGTACCCGAAGCCCCGCACGGTGTGGATCAGCGGCTCACCCGTGTCGTCCAGCTTGCGGCGCAGCCGGCTGACGACCAGCTCGACGACGTTGGAGCGGCCGCCGAAGCCGTACTCCCACACATGGTCGAGGATCTGCGCCTTGGTGAGCACGGTCGGCGACTTGCGCATCAGGTACCTGAGGACCTCGTACTCGGTCGGGGTGAGCGTGAGCAGCTTGTCGCCGCGCCGCACCTCGCGGGTGTCCTCGTCCATCGTGAGGTCCGCGACCCGGAGCACCGAGCGCTGGAAGCCGGGCCCGGCGCTGCGCCGCAGGACGGTCCGCAGCCGGGCCATCAGCTCCTCCACCGCGAACGGCTTGACCAGGTAGTCGTCCCCGCCCCGGGTCAGCCCCGCCACCCGGTCGGCGACCGCGTCCCGGGCCGTGAGGAACACCACGGGCACCATGGTGCCCGAGCGGCGCAGCCGGTCCAGGACCCCGAAGCCGTCGATGTCCGGCAGCATCAGATCGAGCACCACGATGTCGGGACGGAACTCGGCGGCGCGGCTGAGGGCCTCCTCGCCGGAGTTGGCGGTGACCGCCTCCCAGCCCTCGTAGCGGGCGACCGTCGCCACGAGATCGGCGATCGGCGGGTCGTCGTCCACGACGAGGAGTCGTACTTTTTCCACCCGCTCATAGTGCTTCACAGCGGCCGGAAAGCCAGAGCGGGGTGGGTCCCGTGCGCAGATCGATAAGCTCTTGAAAGTTGTACGACAGCTGATCGACAGCTCCCGCCGGAGAAGCTCGGTTGTCCACTCGGTTATCCAGAGGCCCCGACCAAGGAGCTACGACCCGTGACGACCGTCCAATCGCCCCCCACGCCCCCCACGGCGATCAAACGCCCCAGGGTGGTGGCCCGCACCGGGCTCTACGCCGTGCTGGCCGCCAACGCGGCCGTCGTCGCCTGGTTCTTCGCCCAGGCCGGCTTCGCCTCCAACGCGCTCATCGTGCTCGGCCGCCTCACCGGCCTGTACGCCGCGCTGATCATGGCCTTCCAACTGGTCCTGGTGGCCCGGCTGCCCTGGCTCGACCGCCGTATCGGCATGGACCGGCTGACCTCCTGGCACCGCTGGACCGGCTTCGGCATCCTGTGGACGCTCCTCGCGCACGTCGTCTTCATCAGCTTCGGCTACGCCGAGGGCACCGACGTGGGGCCGATAGGTGAGATCGTCGACCTCGCCGAGACCACCGAGGGCGTGCTCCGCGCGGTCGTCGCGTTCTTCCTGATCCTCGTGGTCGGCGCGGTCTCCGCCCGCTACGCCCGGCGCCGCCTCGCGTACGAGACCTGGCACTTCATCCACCTGTACACCTACGTCGCCGTGGTGCTCGCCTTCACCCACCAGGTCTCGGTCGGTACCACCTTCACGTCCTCGTCCGCCGCCACGGCCTACTGGTACGGCGTCTGGAGCGTGGCCCTCGGCTCGGTCGTCCTGGGCCGCATGGTGCTCCCGCTGTGGCGGAACTGGCGTCACCAGTTCCGGGTCACGGCCGTCGTCCCCGAGAGCGACCACGTCGTCTCGGTCTACATCAGCGGCAAGGACCTCGACCAACTCCCCGCCCGGGCGGGCCAGTTCTTCCTGTGGCGGTTCCTGACCGCCGACCGCTGGTGGCAGGCCAACCCCTTCTCCCTGTCCGCAGCCCCGGACGGCAGGACCCTGCGCCTGACCGCCAAGGCGGCCGGCGAGGGCAGCGCCGCCCTGAGGCACCTCAAGGTCGGCACCCGCGTCTTCGCCGAGGGCCCCTACGGCGCCTTCACCGCCCTGCACCGCACCCGGCCCGAGTCCGTGCTCATCGCCGGCGGCGTCGGCGTCACCCCCATCCGGGCCCTGCTGGAGGAGGTGCACGGCCACGCCGTCGTCATCTACCGCGTCGGCTCCGACCGGGACGCCGTCCTCTACGACGAGCTGCGCGACCTCGCGCTCGCCAAGGGCGCCGATCTCCACCTGGTCACCGGACCGCCGGTGCCCGACAAGCTGGCGGCCGGCGAGCTGGCGCGGCTCGTGCCCGACATCGCCGACCGGGACGTCTTCCTGTGCGGACCGCCCCCGATGATGAAGGCGGTCCTGGGCAGCCTGCGCGAGCTGGACGTGCCGGGGCCGCAGATCCACTTCGAACGCTTCAGCCTGGCGGGATGAGGAACAGACCGTGAAACGAGCCATACCTGTCGTCGTCCTGAGCATCGCGGGCCTGATCCCCGTGTGGCTGTACCAGCCCTCGGCCGGCTCCTCCACCGTCCAGGCCACCACGCCGGCGCCCTCGTCGACCTCCTCCTCGTCCTCGGGATCCTCCGGTTCGAACGTCGTCACGAGCTCGACGATCACCACCGAGAAGGGGCCCGTACAGCTCCAGGTCACCTTCGACGGTACGAAGATCACCGCCGTGAAGATGCTCCAGCAGCCGGACCACCCGCAGACCACGGCTGCCGTGCCGAAGCTGGTCGCGGAGACGCTTCAGGCGCAGAGCGCGGACATCGACACCGTGTCGGGCGCGACGATCACCAGTGAGGCCTACAAGAAGTCCCTCCAGGCCACGATCGACGACAACGCGAAGACGGCGGCGACGGCCTCGCCGTCCCCCTCCTCCTCGTCCTCCTCCTCGTCTTCGGAGCAGGCGTCCAAGACCGTCGACGGCACCGCGGTCGACACGGAGAAGGGCACCGTCCAGGTCCAGGTGACCTTCTCCGGTACGGAGATCACGGCGGTGAGGATGCTCCAGCAGCCGAACCACCCGCAGACCACGGCGGCCGTGCCGAAGCTGATCGCGGAGACGCTTCAGGCGCAGAGCGCCGACATCGACACCGTCTCCGGTGCGACCATCACCAGCGGGGGCTACAAGGAGTCCCTCCAGGCCGCCATCGACGCGAAGGGCTGAGGAACGGACATGCTGCACCGCGTCGAACACGTCATGGGCTTCCCCGTCTCGCTGCGGGTCGACGACGAGAGCGTCCCCGAGTCCGCGGCGGACACGGTCTTCGCCTGGCTGCGCGAGGTGGACGCCCGGTTCAGCCCGTTCAAGGAGGACAGCGAGGTCTCGCGGTACGACCGCGGCGAGCCGTCGGAGGTGAGCGCGGACCTCGCCGAGATCCTCGACCTGTGCGAGCACTACCGGAGGGCCACCGGCGGTGCCTTCGACGTACGGCTGCCCGGTCGCCGTCTCGACCCCTGCGCGGTGGTCAAGGGCTGGTCGGTGCAGCGGGCGGCCGAGCTGCTCGGGGCGGCCGGCGCGACGCGTTTCGTCCTGAACGCCGGTGGTGACGTGGTCGTCTCCGGCGGCCCCTGGCGGGTGGGCGTACGCCACCCCGAGCACGCCGACCAGCTGTGCACGGTGCTGTCGCTCACCGACGGGGCGGTGGCCACCTCCGCCCGCTACGAGCGCGGCGACCACATCCTCGACGGCCGCACCGGCCGCCCGGCGACGGGCCTGCTCAGCCTGACGGTCGTGGCGCCGACCCTGACGGAGGCCGACTCGGTCGCCACAGGGGCCTTCGCGATGGGTGCGGAGGGCGTCGACTGGGCGGCCTCGCTGGAGGGCTGCGAGGTGTTCGCGGTGGACGCGGAGCGACGGGTGCTGCGTACGCCTGGGTTCCCTGCCGTCAGGGAGGGTGTCACGGCGGCGTGACGCGACACGCACGAGGGCGGGCCGCCGGTGTGTTCACCGGCGGCCCGCCCTCTGCGAGTCCGCGTGTGTGTCAGCCGAGCCGGTACAGGCCGCTGTAGTCGGAGACCGCCGTGCCGTTCTTCTTGACCCAGGTGGAGATCGCGGAGTTCGTGCCCTGGCCGCCCTCGCTGCTGATGACGACGTAGTGCAAGCTGCCGGACTTCACGAGGCTCTTCAGCTTGGCCAGGGTCATCGCGTTGTCGGAGCCGGACCAGCCGCCCATGGAGATCACCGGCTCACCGGACTCCAGGATGATCGAGGAGGCGGCCTGGTCGGTGGCCACCGCGACCAGCCAGGTGGCGCCGTCCTGGTTCTTCTTCAGGTACGAGATCATCGCGGCGGAGACCTGGCTGTCGCCTCCCGTGCCTCCGGCCGCACGGCCGGACGGGGGCCCGCCGGTGCCCTCGGTGCCGCTGCCGCCGCTCGGGCGCTGACCGCCGCCCCCGCCCATGCCACCGGTGCTCGGACCGGCCGTCGGGTTGGTGCCGTTGGTGCCGGAGCCGGCCGCCGACGCCGAGTACGCGGCGGGACCGGCGAGGAGGGCGACGACCGCCGCGAGGGCCGCGATGCCCGTCAGCCGCTGCCGCTTGGTGAACCGGCCGAGCAGCAGCCCGATCACCGCGACCGCACCGGCGACCCCGGCCACGACCTCGGCCACCGTGTACAGCGTCCCGGAGCCGGAGACCCGCTGGAGCAGGACGACCGCCCACACCGTGCTGACCGCGACCGCCGCCGGCAGCACCCAGGCCCACTTCGCCGCCGAACCCTCACGGAAGGCTTTGTGGAGCATCACAGCGCCGATACCGGCCAGCGCCGCGACGCCGGGTGCCATGGCGGTGACGTAGTACGGGTGGAAGGTGCCCTCGGCGAGGGCGAAGGTCAGGTAGTGCAGGACGAACCAGCCGCCCCACAGCAGCAGCGCCGCCCGCTTCGCGTCCGTGCGGGGCGCCCGGCCGCGCAGCACCAGGCCGCCGATCAGCGCGACGAGGGCGAAGGGGATCAGCCAGGAGATCTGGCCGCCCATGATGCTGTTGAACAGCCGGTACAGACCCGCCTCACCCCCGAAACCGGCACCGTTGCCCTGCGAGCCGACCGAGGAACCGGCCCCGAAGATCCGGCCGAAGCCGTTGTACCCGACGACCAGGTCCCACACGGTGTTGTCCGTGGAGCCACCGATGTACGGCCGGGAGGAGGCGGGGACGAGATCGACGACCACCATCCACCAGGCGCTGGAGACGACCAGCGCGACCGTGCCGACGGCGAGGTTGCGGATCCGCCGGCCGAGGCCGGCCCGGGCGGCCCAGAGGTAGACGAGGAAGAAGGCCGGCAGCACGACGTACGCCTGCATCATCTTCGTGTTGAACGCGAAGCCGATGGCGACCGCGGACCACACCAGCGGCATGAGCCGTCCGGTGCGCACGGCCTTCATCAGCGCGGCCGCGCCGAGCAGCATCAGGAAGACCAGGACCGGGTCGGGGTTGGTGTCCCGGGTGAGGGCGACGGTGATGGGAGTGAGGGTGAGCGCGAGCCCCGCGATCGTGGCCGCGACGGCACCGAAGTCCCGCTTGACCATGCGGTACAGCAGGGCCACCGAGCCGGTGCCGACCGCGACCATCGGCAGCAGCAACTGCCAGGTGCCGTACCCGAAGACGCGGGCGGAGAGCCCCATCACCCACAGGGCGAACGGCGGCTTGTCGACCGTGATGAAGCTGCCGGAGTCCAGGGCGCCGAAGAAGAACGCCTTCCAGCTCCTGGTGCCGGACCAGACGGCCGCGTCGTAGAAGGTGTTGCCGGTGACGGACGACAGGTTCCAGGCGTACAGCGCCACGGCCAGCACCAGGATCGCCCAGAGCGCGGGGCGGGCCCACCGGGGGTCCTCAGGGGCACCGGTGAACAACCTGCGCAGCCGGCTGCTCGCGGCGGGCACCGCGGCCCGGTGCCTGCCCTCCGGAACGGACGGCGCGGGCGGTGGGGCAAGGGTCGTCATGGCACGTTCTCCAGGTCTCCGAGCGGTGGTGGTGACGACGCTCGGCCCCGGTCCTGGGCGAACCCTGTGGCTGCACTGAACGAAGGGTGAGAATCACGGGACTCACAGGCCACCCACAGCGGCGCCGGAACCAACCGCCGACGACGTAACGCAACCGGTCTAGACTCTGCCGGACGGCCTGCTGGACCGGCCGAATGCGGACGACCTCTGCCAGACCCGAAGGGTATTCGGCGCCTTGATACGGATAGATTCAGTCACCAAGCGGTACCCGGACGGCACGGTGGCGGTCGACCGGCTCTCCCTGGAGATTCCCGACCGCTCGATCACGGTCCTCGTCGGCCCCTCGGGCTGTGGCAAGACCACGACCCTGCGCATGATCAACCGGATGGTCGAACCCAGCGAGGGGACCATCCTGATCGACGGCAAGGACAGCCGGCAGCAGTCGGTCAACACGCTGCGCCGGTCCATGGGGTACGTCATCCAGAACGCCGGCCTCTTCCAGCACCGCACGATCGTCGACAACATCGCGACCGTCCCCCGGATGCTGGGCTGGGGCAAGGAGAAGGCGCGGGCCCGGGCCCGGGAGCTGATGGAGCGGGTCGGGCTCGACGGTTCGCTCGCCAAGCGGTACCCCTACCAACTGTCCGGCGGCCAGCAGCAGCGCGTCGGTGTGGCGCGGGCCCTCGCCGCCGATCCGCCGGTGCTGCTGATGGACGAGCCGTTCTCCGCCGTCGACCCCATCGTCCGCAAGGGGCTCCAGGACGAACTCCTGCGCATCCAGGACGAGTTGGGCAAGACCATCGTCTTCGTCACCCATGACATCGACGAGGCCGTCAAGATCGGCACGATGGTCGCCGTGATGCGCACCGGCGGCAAGCTCGCCCAGTACGCGCCGCCCGCCGAACTCCTGTCGAACCCGGCCGACGCGTTCGTCGAGGACTTCCTCGGCACCGACCGGGGCATCCGGCGGCTCTCCTTCTTCCCCTCCGCGGGACTGCGGCTGCTCACCGCACCGGTCGTCGCCGTCGACGCCACCGCCGGGCAGATCGCCGCCCGCGGCACGGCCGAGGCCCCCTACCTCCTCGTCACCGACGTGGACGGCAGGCCCCTCGGCTGGATCGAGCCGGCGGACCTGACCGCGGGCGGTGTCGACGCGACGCGACTGGTGTCGTACGGGCGGCCCTTCGTGGCCGGCACCGACTCGCTGCGGGCCGCGCTGGACTGTGCCGTGCTCTCGCCCACCGGGTGGGCCGTCGGTGTCGACGCCGAGGGGCGGGTGGCCGGGGTGGTCTCGCAGCAGGCCATCGGCGAGGCGATCCGCGGGGCCCACGCGGAGGGCCGTGCGGACGCCCAGGTCGCCCGATGAGCGGCTTCTTCGACATCCCGAGCGACCTCCAGCACAGCTGGCTCGGACTGATCGGGCTGCACCTCAGGGAAGCCCTGCTGCCGGTCCTCGCCGGGCTGCTGATCGCCCTGCCGCTGTCCCAGCTGTGCGTGCGTTTCCGGTGGTTGTACCCGCCCGTGCTGTGGGTGACGACCGTGCTGTACGCGATCCCGTCGCTGGCCTTCTTCGTGGTCCTCATCGACTACACCGGCCAGACCGAGCTCACGGTGATGATCCCGCTCACCGTCTACACGCTCGTCATCCTGGTCCCGGCGATCGTCGACGGTGTCCGCTCGGTGCCGCAGGAGACCCTCGCGGCCGCGACGGCGATGGGCTTCGGGCCCGTACGCCGCTACGTCCAGGTCCAGTTGCCGATCGCCGTGCCCGCCATCATCGCGGGGCTTCGGGTGGCGACCGTGTCGAGCATCTCGCTCGTCAGCGTCGGCGCGCTCATCGGCAACCAGGGCGCGCTCGGCAACCTCATCAACGACGCCAACATCTACAACCGGCCCGAACTCGCCGTGAACGCCGTGCTGACCATGGCGGTCCTCGCGATCCTCGCCGACGGGCTGCTGGTCGGTGTGCGACTGCTCATGACGCCGTGGATGCCGAGCGGCGCGCGTGCGCGGCGCGCGCAGCGGCCCGAACCGGAGGTCGCCGCCCGGTGAACATCCTCAACTTCATCAACGCCTTCTTCAGCGACAGCGCGCACTGGCAGGGCTACGACGGCATTCCCACGCGGCTGGGGGAGCACGTCCAGTACACCCTGGAGGCGCTCGCCATCGCCGCGGCGATCGGGCTGCCGGTGGGGCTCGTGACCGGGCACTACGGGCGGGGCGGCAACGCGCTGGCCTTCATCGCCGTCGCCGGGCGGGCCGTGCCCACCTTCGGTCTGCTGGTGCTGATGACCCTGTCGCTCGGGTTCGGGCTGATCAACGTGATGATCCCGCTGGTCGTGCTCGCCGTGCCGCCGATCCTGGTCACCAGCTACGAGGCGATGCGGTCGGTGGACCCCGCCCCGGTGGACGCGGCCCGCGGGATGGGCATGCACGAGGTGGAGGTGCTGTTCCGGGTCGAACTGCCGGTCGCCCTTCCGCTGATCCTCGGCGGGCTGCGCTCGGCGGCCATCCAGATCGTGTCCACGGCCACGATCGCCGCGTACGTCTCTCTGGGCGGGCTCGGCCGGTACATCGTGGACGGGCTGTACCAGCGCAACTACGAGAAGGTCGTGGGCGGGGCCGCGCTGGTCGCGCTGATGGCGCTGGCGACGCTGGCGGTGTTCTGGGGGATCACCCGGCTCACGGTCTCGCGCGGGGTACTCAGGAGCAACTAGAGCAACTAGAGCAACTAGAGCAACCAGAGCAACCAGGCAGAGGGCCGGGGGAGTCCGCCCCCGGCCCTCGTCACGCCTGCGTGCGGGCCAGCGCCTGTTCCAGGACGACCAGCAGCGCGTCCCGCACCGAACCCCGCTCCCTCGCGTCGAAGACGATCACCGGGACGCGGTCGTTGACGTCCAGGGCCCAGCGGACCTCGTCCAGGGTGTGCTCGACCCTGCCGTCGAAGGCGTTGACGGCGACGGCGAACGGGATCTGCTTGTGCTCGAAGTAGTCGACCGCGGCGTAGCAGTCGTCGAGGCGGCGGGTGTCGACGATGACCAGACCGCCGAGCGCGCCCTCGACGATGTCGTCCCACATGAAGCCGAAGCGCTCCTGCCCCGGCGTGCCGAACAGGTACAGCTTCAGGGTCGGGTCGACGGTGATGCAGCCGAAGTCCATCGCGACCGTCGTCGTGGTCTTGCGCGGGGTGTGGCTGAGGTCGTCCACACCCGCGGCGACCTCGGTGATGGCGGCCTCGGTGGTCAGCGGCTCGATCTCGGAGATCGAGCCGACCGCGGTGGTCTTGCCCACCCCGAAGCCGCCCGCGATCACCATTTTGACCGGCAGCGGCGGTCGTACGGCGGCGGAGGGCGCGGCCGAGGGCCGGGTGGCCGGTTCAGTCGGTGTCACGGAGTACCCCTCGGGAGTCGGGGATGGCACGCAGGCCGTCGATGAGCCTGCGCAGGACGGACGCGTCGTGGGTGACGTCGGTGTCGGGCACGTGCACCGTCAGCTGCCCCGCCGTGCGCAGGTCCTCGGCGAGGATCCGCACCACGTTCAGGTGCAGCCGCAGCCGCGCCGCGATCTCCGCGATGGACTGCGGGATGCGGCACGCGGCGACGATGTCGTGCTGTTCGAAGGCGAGCCGGTCGAGCACGGCGAGTCCCTCGGCGGTGGCCACCACCTGGGTCTCGACGGGCATCGTCCGGCCGGACGGATCGGGTGCCACCCGGCCGGCGGTGACGAGGAACGGCCGTACGGCGGGCACCGGACCGCCCGGCTCCGGGTTCGGAGGCGTGCTGCCGTCCGCCATGACTGCGCTTCCTCCTCGATCGGCTCGGTCAGCGCTTCGCCGCGGTGCCGACGCTGTTCTTCAGTTCGAGTACGAGCTGGGGGCTGAGCGCGCTGCCGGCACGGTTCGCGAACAGCGTCATCTCGTACGCGATGTTGCCGAGCTTGGCCTCCTTGTCGGTGACGACGCCGAGCACGGCGCCGCTGCCGATCGCGGAGACCAGGACATGGCCGCCCTCCAGGTCGATGATGACCTTGTTGAGGCTGCCGAGGCCGTAGTTGCCGGAGGCTCCGGCGGCCAGGCTGGTGATGCCGGAGACGATCGCGGCCAGGCGTTCGGAGTCCGCGTGCTCGCGCAGTTCCGACACGGCGATGAGCAGCCCGTCGGAGGACACGGCGATGGCGTCGACGACACCCGCGGTCTCCGTCGCGAAACGGTTCAGCAGCCAGGTGAAGTCGGCTGCGGCGGCCTGCAGGTCGGCGGGCGTGGTGCCTTCCGTAGGCGTGTCACCTGTGGACGTGCTCACTGCTCCGCTCCTTCCGGGGAGTGGTTCTGTTCGTGCGGGGGGTTGGATGCGGTCTGCTGGGTTTCCACGTCGGCCTTGTCGTCGACGGACGCCGGTCTGGTGTGGCTGCCGGTCTCGCTGTCCCGGTGGGCGCGCTCCACGGCCGCCTCGAACTCGTCGAGCGCGTCGCGTACGGCCTCCGCGTCGGCGGGCTTGGGCGGGGCCGTCTTCTGCACGGCGTCGGCGCCGACGGTGGTGCGCAGCGTGGCACCGCGGACCCGGCGACGCAGGGGCCGGGGGCCCTCGCCTCCGTCACCGTCCCCGGGTGCCTCGCCGGCGCGGGCCTTCGGGATGAACGGGGCTGCGGGGGAGGAGGGTTCGGGGTCCGGGTCGCGGTGCGGGACCCGGCGGGGGAGAGGGGCGTGATCGCCGTCGGCGGCGGCCCCCGTGACGCCGGGCTCCGAGGCGGTGGTACCCCGGGCCGTCGGGGCCCCGGTCGCCTCCTGGACGGACTCGGGCCGTGCGGCCGTAGGACCTGTTGCCGGGACCGGCTCCGGGGCCGGGGTCGTGTCCGCGCCGGAGTCCGAGGCCCAGGCCGGTGCCGGGCGCGGTCCCGGGGCGGTGGCCGCCGCCGAGACCGTACGGGAATCCTCCGCCGTGTTTGGCACCGCGCCGGAGTCCGCCGCGGTGGAGGCCACCGCCATCGGGCTCATCGTCAGCAGCAGGGACGAGGGGATCGTCACCTCGGCCGTCACGCCGCCGCCGGGGGTGCGGGAGAGGGCGACGCCCACCTCCCAGCGGCGGGCCAGGGTGCCGACCACGAACAGGCCGAGCACCTTCGTCGGGACGAGGTCGAGGCGTTCGCGGCGGATGAGGCGGGCGTTCTCCTCCTCCAGGCGCTCGGCGCTCATGCCCAGACCGTGGTCGGAGATCACGACCAGCGCGCCCTCGTGGCTGTCCTTGACGATCACCTCGACGGGACTGCCGGCGGGCGAGAACGACACGGCGTTCTCGACGAGTTCGGCCACCATCAGGGTGAGGTCGCCGATGATGTCCGGCTCGACCATGACCTCCGTGCCGGCCTGCAGCGAGACCCGCCGGAACCCCTCGATCTGGCCGAGCGCGGCGCGGACGACGTTGGTGAGCGCCAGGGGCCCGGAGTCGAGGACCGTCTCGCGGATGCCCGCCAGCAACATCAGGCTGTCGGCGTTGCGTCGCAGACGCACGGCGATGTGGTCGATGCTGTAGAGGCGTTCGAGGAGTGCGGGGTCGGTCTCGCCGCGTTCCACCGCGTCGATCAGGGCCAGCTGCCTGGTAGTGAGGTTGCTGACCCTGCGGCCCACGTTGCCGAACATCTCGGCGACGTTGCGGCGGCTGAGCACCTGGCGTTCCAGGAGCGCGACCGCGGTGGTCTGCACCCGGTTGAACACATCGGCGAGATCGCCGATCTCGTCCTTCGCGGTGACCGGCATCTCCTGGAGCAGCGGTGTCCCGGTGTCCTCGGTGTCGTCGTCGGCCACACGGGCCAGCTCACGGCCCGCCACCTCGGCGACCTGCTTGGCGGCACCGGTGAGCGCCTGCACCGGGCGCACCACCGAGCGCCGTACGGCGACCGAGAAGGCGAGCCAGAGCACGAAGCCGAGCAGGGCCGATCCGAGCAGCCAGGCCGCGTTCGTACGCGCGTCCCGGGAGGCGGCGTCGGCGCGGTCGGCGATCTGGTCGATGAGCGAGGTGGTGGTCTTCAGCCGGGTGCGGGCCTGGGCGCGGTAGTCCGGGTAGGAGTCGAGCGCCGTCTGGAAGGCCTGCTTGATCTCGCCCGGGCTCTGCGCCTGCAGCGAGCCGGGGTCGATCTGGAGCTCGGCGTACTGCCGGGCGATCGCCGCCTGGGCCGTGTTGTGCTCGATGTCGCCGAGTTGCTCGGCCTGCTCCGCCGTGGCGAACCGGCCGAAGCGCTCCACCTGGTGGATGTACTCGTCGTAGGAGCCGATCGCGCCGATCAGCTCGATGAGGGCGTTGGAGTCGCCGGTCGTCGCGGAGAAGACGCCGGTCTCGAAGGAACCGTGCGCGGCGTCGGCGCGCAGCAGCGAGTCGAGCAGGTTGCCGGTGAAGGTGGCGGCGAGGGCCGGGTCGCGGTCGAGCCCGAGGCCGTCGATCAGGCCCTTGGCGGCGTCGCTGTAGGCCGGGTCGATGTTGTCGGCGGGCAGGTAGGAGCGCTCGATGGTGCCCCGCAGGTCCGCCAGTCCGTCGACCTCGCGCAGCGCCTGGGCCTCCTCCTGCGGCAGCCGGCCGCCGAAGACCGCTCGGACCTTCTCGACCTGGTTGTCCACGCGGATCTGGGCCTCGCGGTAGGCGGTCCGCGAGGGGGTGGCGCCGTTCCAGCTGGACTGGTGGCGCACGGAGAGCAGGACGGCCTGCTGGTGCTCGGCCTCCAGCTGCCCGACGAGCTTGGCCACCTGGGCGCTGTCCCGCACCAGTTGGGCCGCGTCCGACGCGTCGCCGGACTGGCCGACCTGGTCGGCGAAGAGATAGGCCAGCAGTGCGGCGACCACCGCGAGCGGCACACCCACCAGAATGTTCAGCTTGCGCCGGAACGGCCAGCGCTCGGCGAAGTCCCGCAGGCCCCGGTTGCCGCGTGCACCGTTCCGGTCCGGCGACGGTGCCGACCGGGTGGACGCGTCCACCTCGTTCGTGGACACCAGCCCTCCTTCATGGGTGTCTCGGTCGGCGCGCGAGCGGACCTGACCGAATATGATCGCTACGGGACGGTGCGTAGGGACACCTGAGTGGCTCCTGCACGCCTGTGTGACCGGCGCCAACTGCGGCGAGACTACAGCCTCTTCGGACAGCGCTTGGTGTCGCCCTGAGTCAAGAATCCGTTACAACCCGAGTCGCACCCCGCGTGCCGGTTTCGCTTTTCCTTCACAACCGTCCACAAGGTGTCGCCAATTGTGACCAGGCCGGTCTTGACTGAGTGAGAACAGGCTGGATTGGATCAGTGCAAGGGCTTCCCTTCTCGAACGCCCCGGACCACCTTGCATCCCCTGACTTCCGGAACGGGAATCGTGACTTCTACCGCCGCACACCGCAGGTCCCTCAGGAACAACCCCGGCGTGGCCGCCGTCGCGCTCGCCGCCGCCACGGTCCTGCTGGCGGGATGCGGGTCCTCCGACAACAGCTCCGACCCGCTGAGCGAGGACACCGGAGGCGCCGCCGGTGGTGACACCGTCGTCGTCGGCTCCAACAACTTCGCCGAGAGCATCCTGCTCGCCGACATCTACGGCGAGGCGCTGAAGGCCAAGGGCGTCAAGGTCACCTACAAGCCCAACATCGGCAGCCGCGAGACCACCTACGGCCTGCTGAAGAACGGCTCCATCACCGTCCTGCCCGAGTACAACGGCTCCCTGCTGGCCTACCTCGACAAGGACGCGAAGCAGGAGTCCGCGGAGGGCGTGAACGCGGCAGTCAAGGCCAAGCTCGACTCCAAGCTGACGCTGCTGAACTCGGCGCCCGCCGAGGACAAGGACTCGGTCACCGTCAACGCGGCCACCGCGAAGAAGTACAACCTGACCACCGAGTCCACCCTCGCCGACCTCAAGTCCATCGCCCCGGACCTGGTCATCGGCGGTTCGCCGGAGTTCCAGACCCGGCAGCAGGGCCTGCTCGGCCTCGAGTCCCAGTACGGGCTGAAGTTCGACTCCTTCAAGGCCCTCGACGCGGGCGGCCCGCTGACCCAGGCGGCGCTCAAGAAGAACACCGTGCAGGCCGCGGACATCTTCACGACCGACCCGACCATCACCAAGGAGAAGTTCGTCGTCCTCCAGGACCCGAAGAACCTCTTCGGCTTCGCGAACGTGACCCCGCTGGTCTACAAGTCCGGTCTCACCCAGGAGGGCGTGGCCGCCCTGAACGCGGTCTCGGCCAAGCTGGACACGAAGGCCCTCCTCGCCATGGACTCCCAGGTCCAGCTGGAGAACGGGGACCCGCTGGACGTGGCGAAGGCCTGGCTGAAGTCGAACGGTCTCGGCTGACGCACCCGGTCGCAGGGCACGGGCCGGGCAGCTCACGTTCCCAGTTCCGCCCGTGCCCGGGCCGCCGCTCCCACCGCCACCGCGTCCTCGCCGAGTCGTGAGCGGAGCGCCCGTACCGGACGCCCGCCCGATCGAGGGTTCGAGGAGTGTCCAGGCGCGGCCGTCACCACCGCCGATCACCGCGGTGGTGACGGCCAGGAGTCCCGCCCTGGAGGCCGCGGACGGCGTGACGGACGCGGTGATCCGGATCGGCTACGCGCGGGCGGACGAGCCCCGCAACCGGGCCGCCGTCGTCGCGAGGCTTCAGCCAGCCGTCGGGGAAGGACCGTCACGACGTCGGCTTCGTCGCTTACCGGCACGACGCTCCCCTGTCCGGTCAGCTCCTCGAGGACTTCGCTCTGCCGGGGAAGGACGAAGGCGGCGAGAACTCCCGCGGCCGCGGCCGTCAGAGCCATGGACGTGGTCGGCCCGGCGTCGCCCAGGACGCCCATCGCGGCTCCGGTGGCGATGGCCGAGGACGGGGACCGCGATTCCGATGCCCGCGTAGACGCGGCAGAGGCGGTGCAGCAGCCGTACCGTGCCGACGCCCGCCTCGTGCCTGGACGCGGAGCCGGCCTCCGGGAGGCGCCCGTACTTCATCAGCGGCGCCGGTGACGTCACGTGGGGCTCCGACAGGTGCTGGCCCGGCCGGAGTTCGAGGACCCCAGCCGGTGACCGAGGCCGTGCTGCGAGGGGGAGCGTGTATGTGGTCCTGACCCGGCTGAGGAAGCCGTACCACCGCGAACACGACTTCACCGAGCTTGAGTTGGCGCCGCGCGAGGCGGACCTCGTCCTCGTCGGGACCGGGTGTCCGGAGCCCGAACTGCGGGCCCGGCTGATCCCTTCCTCGGACGAGGAGTTGACCGGTCCCGACGAGTGTCCTAGTCGACCGCGGCGGCGATCAGCAGGTCCAGGAGGGCGATCAGCACGTCCCGGGACGACTCGCGCCGCCGTGCGTCGCACAGCACCACCGGGACGTCCGCCGGGAGGGCCAGGGACTCCCTGATGTCGTCGGCCGGGTACGGGTGCCGGCCGTCGAAACCGTTCACGGCGACGACGAAGGGGATGCGCCGGCGCTCGAAGAAGTCCACGGCGGCGAAGCTCGACTCCGGGCGCCGTACGTCGATCAGGACGACCGCGCCGAGGGCCCCGACGGCGAGGTCGTTCCACATGAACCAGAACCGCTGCTGGCCCGGGGTGCCGAAGAGGTACAGCACGAGCTCGTCGCTGATGGTGATCCGGCCGAAGTCCATGGCCACGGTGGTGGCCCGCTTCTCCTCGATCCCGGCGAGGTCGTCGACACCCAGACCGGCGACGGTGAGGGGTTCCTCCGTGCGCAGCGGGGTGATCTCGCTGACCGACCCGACCATGGTGGTCTTGCCGACCCCGAAGCCCCCGGCGATGAGGATCTTGACGGTGTCGGGTGCGGCGGGAGCGGCTGTCCCGGTGGCGAGCGCGTCAGAGCCGGCCAAGGCCTTCCCTCACTTTCTGCAACAGGTCCAGGTCCGGGGTGCGGGGCGAGACGGGGCGCGGCGGGTGCGCGGTGATCAGGCCCGCCTCCAGGAGGTCGCACAGCATGATCACGACCACGCTGACCGGGAGGTCGAGCAGCGCGGCCAGCTCCGCCACGGCGACCGGGCGGGCGCACCGGCGCAGGATGCGGCTCTGCTCGGCCTGCGGCCGGGGGGACCCCTCCGGCGGCGGGTCCACCGCCGTCACCGTCGTGATGAGGGTGAAGTCGGCGCGGCTGGGCCGGGTCCGTCCGCCGGTCAGGGCGAACGGTCGCACCAGCCGGCCGGCCGCGTCACTGTCGGTCACCTCACCCGCCGGTGGGGCCGATGCCGGCCCGTGGTGCCGCGCTGAGGTGCTCGCCGATCTTCTTCACCAGCATGTTCATCTGGTACGCCACCACACCGACGTCGGCGTTCGGCCCGGTGAGGACGACGAGGTGGGCGCCGGGCCCCGCGGAGGTGAGGATCAGGAAACTGTTGGCCATCTCGATGAGCGCCTGGCGCACCGGGCCGCCCCGGAAGTCCATGCTGACGCCCTTGCTCAGGCTCATCAGACCGGACGCGGTCGCCGCCAGCCGCTCGGCGTCGTCGCGCAGGAACCCGGTGGACTTGCTGACGACCAGCCCGTCCTCCGAGAGCACGACGGCCTGCGTCACGTCGGCGACCCGCTCCACGAGTCCGGTGAGCAGCTGGTCCAGCTGGGTGTGCGTGGCGGGGGTGGGGCGTGTCATGGCGTGTCCTTCATGAGCGATCGGTGTCGGGAGTACGGGCGGCGACGGGCGGGGCCTCCGGAGCGCCGGGCCGGCCGTTCGTGTCGGCGGTGGTCACTTCCCCGGGCGCGAGCGCGTCCTCAGGGGTGTCGAGGAGGTCGTCCTCGTCCCGGGCGCGGAGGGTGCCGCGCTGGAACCCGGCGAGCGAGGAGGCCGCGTGGTCCGCGGTGAACTCGTCGGCGTCCTCCTCCTGGCAAGCGGCCGGGGCCTCCTCGCGCAGTTCGACGGCGAGACTGGTCTGCGGCACCCGCCGGGGGAGCGGGGTGAGCCCGTCGGGGCGGGGGGCGGCGGTGTCGCGCGCCGCCGGGAGCGGCCGGGAGCCCGCCCGACCGGACACCGCTCCGGCCGCCGGCTCCGCGCCCGGCGCACCCGCCGGCTCTGCCGGGTCCCCGGCCTGCGTGGCGCCTGCCGGGTCCTCCGGGCGCGGGGTGTCCGTCCCGGCTGCTGCCGGGCCCGCCCCGCGCTCGGCGCCCGTCGGTGCCGCGGCCGGTTCCGTCTCGTCGGTCGTCGCTCCTGCGGTCACCGTTGCCTTCGCCCCGCCCCGGCTCTCCGGCTCGTCCTCCTCCCGTACGACGATCTCGTGCGGGATCAGCACGATCGCCGTCGTTCCGCCGTACGGCGAGGAGCGCAGGGTCACCTGGATGCCGTGGCGGTTGGCGAGGCGGGCGACGACGAACATGCCGAGGCGGAGGTCGTCGGCGAGGGCGACCACGTCGAACTTGGGGGCCTGGGCCAAGTGGGCGTTGAAGGCGGCGTATTCCTCCTCCGCCATGCCGAGGCCCCGGTCCTCGACCTCGATGGCCAGCCCCTTGGCGACCAGCCCGGCCCGTACCCCGACCGGACTCGGCGCGGGCGAGTACAGCGTGGCGTTCTCGATCAGTTCGGCCAGCAGATGGATCACGTCCGCCACCGCGGGCGGGGCCACGCAGATCTCCTCCTCGGTGCGCACCTCCACCCGCTGGTACTCGGCGACCTCGCCCACCGCACTGCGCAGGATGTCGATCAGTGCGACCGGCTCGGTCCAGCTGCGCCGCGGCTGCCCGCCGCTGATGATGACCAGGTTCTCCTCGTACCGCCGCAACTGGCTGGCCGTGGAGTCGAGTTCGTACAGTCCCGACAGGACGTCCGGGTCCTGGTGCTCGCGTTCCAGGGTGTCCAGCCGGCTGAGCTGGAGGTTGACCAGGTTCTGGCTCTGCCGGGCGATCCCGAGGATCACCTTCTGGAACCCCCGCCGGGTGTCGGCGAGTTCGACGGCGGTCACCACGGCCGTCCGCTGGGCCGTGTTGAACGCCTTGGCCACTTGCCCCAGTTCGTCCGAGCCGTAGTCCAACTCCGGTGCGGCCCGGTCCACATCGACCTTCTCGCCCCGCTCCAGGCGCGCGACCACGTCCGGCAGCCGTTCCTGGGCGAGGCTCAGCGTGGCCTCCCGCAGGCCCCGCAGCCGCCGGGACAGCGAACGGGTGATCCGCCAGGACATGACGAGGCAGATCAGCAGCGCGATCAGTCCGCCCGCGCTCAGGGAGCCCGCCGTCAGCAACTGCTCGTGCGCCTTGTCCGCGCTCCGGGTCAGCAGCCCCGAGGTCTGCTGCCGGATGAGGTCGGTGTAGCGGACGGAGACCCTCGCCATCGCGGCCGACCACCGTTTGCCCGCGTTCGGCAGGGCCACCGGCCCGGTGCCGTCGGCCGGGCGCGCGGCGAGGACCTGGTCCTCGACCGCTGTCAGGGTCCGCCAGTCCGCGCTCGACAGGATCGCCTCGGTCTGCGTCTTCGCGTCGCCGCTCAGGGCGGGCACGATCTGGTCCTCTACCAGCCACCGGCGTGTGTTGACCAGCTGGACGAAGTGCTCCCAGGCCTTCTCGTCGAGATGCCCGGACGGCCAGGCCAGGGTGAGCGCCACATCCTCCTGCGAGGTCAGCTCCGCCGCGTGTTCGAGGGCGACGAGCGGCCCGGCCTGCGAGGTGAGGTCGCCGTCGTCGACCTGCGAGAGCTGCTGGTAGGCGTGGATCTGGTCGTCGATGATCGACGTGTACTGGTCGAGGGCCTGCTCGGCGGTGATGTCGGTGGGGTGGTCCACCTGGTCGCGGTAGTACTCCAGGCTGCCCACCGAGCCGAGAACGGAGTACAGCTGGTCGGCGATGCGCGCGGGCGCCCGCTGGATCTCCTCGGACCGCCGCACGAGCTGGGCGACCGCCGCGTCCGTGGCCGCCCGCTTCTCGTCCAGGGCGGTCCGGGATCCGGGGACCCTGGCCAGCCAGGCGGCGGACACCGCGCGTTCCCCCTGCAGCGCGAGCGTGGTCTCGGTGCCCATCGCGCCGGTCGACCTGCTCAGCTCGGTCTGGGAGCGCAGCCGCAGGCCTTCCGAGAACAACTGCGTGGTCGTCACACCCCACATCGCGGCGAGCGTCACGCTCGGCACCAGCGCCAGCATGATGAGGGAGAGACGTATGGAGCCGAGGCGGCGGCGGGCGCCTTTCCGGTCGGGCATGGTCGTCCTTGGGCGGTCAGGGAGAGCGGAGTGGGCCGGTCGGGGAGATGGTCGGGGCGGATGCGGTTGTCGGGAGGGAGGTCACCGCGTGCCCGCGGCGGCGAACTTCGCGACCGCGGCGACGTTCGTCCGGGTGACGAACGCGGGCCCGGTGAGCACGGGAGCCACACCGCCCCCGCTGATGTTGCCGTTGGTCCGGTACAGCCACAGCGAGTCCACGGCGAGGTAGCCCTGCAGATACGGCTGCTGGTCCACCGCGAACTGCACGTCCCCGGCGCGGACCGCTTTGACCAGGTCGTTGTTGAGGTCGAAGGTGGCGACGTGGGCCTTGCTGCCGGCGGCCTTCACCGAGTCCACGGCGTCCAGGGCGAACTGCGCGCCGAGGGTGACGACCTCGTCGATGCCGGGGTTCTGTCGCAGCCTGGCCGTGAGGACGGTGTCCACGGCCTCGGGGTCGGTGCCCTCCACGTACAGGTTCTCGGTCTCGCCGCCGAAGGTCTTCTTCACTCCGGCGCAGCGCGCCTCCAGGGCGACATTGCCCCGCTCGTGGATGACGCACAGCGCGTGCTTGACCTTCAGGGCGTTCAGCTTGTCGCCGACGGCGGCGCCGGCCACGATCTCGTCCTGGCCGAAGTACTCCAGCAGTCCCTGCGACTTCCAGGCGTCGATACCGGAGTTGAGGCCCACCACCGGAATGCCGGCCGCCCGTGCCGCGGCCACCGGGGCCTTCATCGCGGCCGGTTTGGCCAGGGTCACCGCGATGCCGTCGACCCGGTCGCCGATCGCGTCGCGCACCAGCTGGGCCTGCCCCGCCGGATCGGAGTCGTTGGCGTACGTCAGGTCGACACCGTCCTTCGCGGCTGCGGCCTCGGCCCCCTTCTGCACGCGTTCCCAGTAGGCGTCGCCCTCGCCGCCGTGGGTGATCAGGGCGATCTTCAGCCCTGAGCCGTCCGCGCTCTGCGCCGCGTCCGTGCCGAGGCGGGAGTCACCGCCGGCGCCGGAGCAGCCGGCGAGCAGCAGGAGGGTGACGGAGGTGACGGCGGCCACGCGCAGGGATCTGGAGGAAGTCCGAGGTGGGGGAGGAGTGTTCATGGCGTGCGGCACCTCGCTGTGCGGCCTGGCAGGCGGAACGCGAAAGTGCGGCCGGAACGCGGGTGCGTCGGCCGTGGAACTTTCACTGGCCAGGAGCCAACCGCGTGTGACCGCCGGTAGTCAAGTGATCAGCCCCTTGTAGTGACTTCTCGGTTCCGCATCGTAATGATCTTCACGTGCGTGTGCGGAGGAGACCGCCCGCCATGTCCGCGTTCCGGACCCCTCGGCCGGTGTGCGTTTTCCTCTTCCCGGCCCCCCTGGACGGAAGAAATCCTCGATACGGCGTCGGTGGCCGGCCGCCCGGCGGGACCCCTTCCCAGCCTGGTCCCATGACCACGACCACCCGTCACCTGAACCCCTCCCGATGGCTCGCGCTCGGCGCGCTGCTGCTCGGCGAGGCCATGAACCTGCTGGACGCGAACGTCGTCCAGGTCGCCGCGCCCGCCATCCACGCCGACCTGGGCGGGGCGGTGTCCGACGTGCAGTGGTTCGGCGCCGCCTGCACCCTGCCGTTCGCGGTGCTGCTCGTCACCGGCGGACGGCTCGGCGACATCCTCGGCCGCAGGCGGCTGTTCGTCGCGGGCGTCGCGGCCTTCACGCTCGCCTCCGTCGCCTGCGCCCTGGCCCCCGCCGTAGGGGCCCTGATCGCCTTCCGGGCGGTGCAGGGAGCCGCGGCGACGGTGATCGTCCCCCAGGCCATCGGCCTGATCAAGACGATGTTCGCGGGCCCCGAGATGTCCAGAGCCCTGGGCTGCATCGGCCCGGTGATGGGCCTCGCGGCCGTGTGCGGACCGGTACTCGGCGGGGTGCTGACCCGCGCCGACCTGTTCGGCTCGTCGTGGCGCGCGGTGTTCCTGGTCAACGTCCCGCTCGCACTGGTGGTCCTGCGCTTGGCCCGGGAGCTGCCGGAGGACCGGGCGCCGGTACGGCCCACCCTCGACGTCCCCGGCACGCTGCTGGCGATGACCGGCACGGCGCTCGTGGTCCTCCCCCTGATCGGCTCGGGCCTCTCCCCGCGCTCCTGGGCGACGATCGTGACGGGCGTCGCCGTGCTCATCGCCTTCGTCCTGCACCAACGACACGTCGCGGCCACGGGCCGCACCGCGCTGGTGGAGCCGGGGTTGTTCGCCCACCGGGCCTTCCCGGCCGCGCTGGTGGCCTCCACGGCCTTCTTCGCGGTGACGAACGGTCTTATGACCGTCGTGGTGCTTCAGCTCCAACTGGGCCTGGGCATCGGTGTGTTGCCGTCGGGCCTGACCCTCGCCCCGTGGTCGCTCGGGCTGGCGGCGGCCTCGTGGGCGGCGGGGGCGCACGGCGTACGACGGTGGGGGCGCCGCGTGATGTACGCGGGGCTCGGTGTCCTGCCGGCCGGCCTGTGTGGCGGGTGCACGGCCTCGACCGGATCATGCGCCGGGCCTGGGAGTCCGGCGTGGTGCTCAGTGGGGTCGGCGCGGGCTCCCTGTGCTGGTTCGAGGGCGGCACCACCGACTCGTCAGGCCCCGAACTCAGCCCGCTCACCGATGTGTTGGGCTTTCTGCCGGACGGCAACGGAGGGCACTGCGACAGCGACCCGGGCCGCCGCCCGCTGGTCTACCGCGCCACCGAACTCTTCGAGGCCGTGACCGAGGTGCCCGGCAAGGGCGCCTACCTCGTCACGCGCGACGGCGACAGGACGGGCGAGGAACGCGTCGAACCGCGCAGGCTGCCCGGCGTGTGACGGGCGTGCCTGCGCGGTCCGCGCCCCGGGAGGGGGAAGGCGGATGCGCGAGCCGGCTGCCGGAGCGGTCCGCTCGTCCGGGTTACTGGGCGGCCCTCGGTGTTCCGACGGCCGTCACGGTCTGGGCCGTGGGGGTGTCGGTGCCGTTGTGTCCTGTGTGGGTCGCAGGGCCGTCCTGGGTCGCCGGCCGAGCCGACCCGGGCCGCTCCCGCCGGCTCGCCCGCGGCTCCTGATCGGGCAGCCAGCCGAAGGTCATGACGCTTCCCAGGACCCCCAGCAGGAGGCCGACCATGAAGCCGCCCATGTTCGAGGTGACCCAGGTACCCAGGGAGATCAGGACGCCGGTGATCGAGTAGAACAGGCGCTGGTCGGGGCTGAAGAGGATGAGCAGCCCCAGCAGCACCATCAGGGTCGGCAGGAGGTAGCCCGCCACCCCCTGCATCCCGACGTGCAGGACGACCTTCACCGAGGCCTTCATGGTCAACAGGATCCACGCGCCGCCCAGGGTGAGCCACAGGCCGCCGAAGAAGGGGCGTCCGTACACCCAGCGGGTGAACGCGTCCTGCTGGGCCGCGGGCTGCTGTCCGCCCGACGGCCCGGGCCCGCTCACCGGCTCCTGACCCTCCATCAGCAGGCCTTGCTG
This sequence comes from Streptomyces sp. SLBN-8D4, assembly GCF_049739545.1. Lineage (NCBI taxonomy): Bacteria > Bacillati > Actinomycetota > Actinomycetes > Kitasatosporales > Streptomycetaceae > Streptomyces > Streptomyces sp. SLBN-8D4. The sequence goes on along the minus strand of NZ_JBMGQC010000001.1, from coordinate 2,327,480 downwards.
CTGAAGGTGAGCTTGAGGCCGGGCAGCTTGAACACGCCTGCCGTGGTGGCGTAGTTGGTCTGGCGCAGGGCGTCGATGTGCACGATGTCGGCCTGCTGGCTGAAGACACCGATGGGGCCCTTCACCCCTGCCTTGGTGAGGGTGCTGGCGTCGTTGCCGATCTCGATGTTGCGGAAGGAGGCATTACCGAACATCTCGGTCGAGTCCGTGGTCAGATCGGTCGCCTGAACCTTGTCCTGCCCGGCGCCCGCCTCGATCTTCAGGTTCGTGCCGCCCAGGTCGACGCTCTGGCACAGCTTGGAGAGGGTCGCGCTCTTGATGGCGGAGGTCACGACCAGCACCTGCCCGCCGGAGTCACCGGCGTTCGGGCTGTTGTCAGCCATGTTGTCGAGGCCGCCGAACTGCTCGAACCCGGTGCCGTCGAGGCTGTCCGCGGTGACCGTGAAGGCCATGCCGGAGATGGCGAACTGGACACCCAGAGCACCCTCGGCGGTCAGGATCGCGAGACCCGCGGTGATCGCGACGGCCGGTACGGCCATGATCGCGGCCCGGCGGCCCCGGACCCGCCCGCGTCTCGCGGAACTGCCGGGGGCTTCGGGTGCGGAACCGCTTTCAGGGGTCTCGGGGGTGGTGCCGACGGACGAGGCCATGTGCTGCTCCCAGGGGCATAGTCAACGCAAGTGGGGCTCACGTGCGGATGTGCGGCTTCAGTGGCTTGTTGTCCTGGCGCGGACAGTGGCTGCGGTGCACGTGTCCTCCCAACCCCCGGCGGCTGCAAGGGCTTTCTCGTACTCCGCAGTAACGCCACGGAAGTTACCGGCGGTTACGCCCGTGGGTCAAGCAAGTTGTGAGTAAAGGGTGTCGATTATGTGGCCCCCGTGATCAACAACCCTTCCGGCGGCGACAAAAAGCGCTGTTTGAAGATCAACTCCCCTTCAACACCTTGACGTTGACGGATGATCAGGTCTACAACTCTCCCTGGCTCGCTCGGATCCGTGGCGCCGGATCCAAGCCGTCGGGCGGCACATGCCCGCGTTCCCGGACCAGCTGTCCCTCACGGGTTCTTCACCGCCCGAGTCCGCCCCTCCACGGCACCCGAACCGGCCGATCCCCCCGGGCCGCACCGGGCTCGCCCTCTCTCACCCGGCCCGGCCGGACCCTCCCCCATGGGGCAGCCGGCCGGTCACCGGTCTGATGCCGTTGCCGGTCCGTCACGTACGGAGAAGGCGTGACGGACCGGCAACGGCGGGACGCCGACGCGCGTCCGCGCCCCCCACCCCCACCCTCACCTCACGAAAGAGGCAACCCCGCATGCGTATGCGTTCTCTGCTCTCCCTCACCGCCGCTGCCGCCGCCTTCGCGCTCCCCGTCGCCGTGGCCGCGTCCGCCCCCGCCGCGGCGGCCGATGTCCCGGTCCTCACCACCGGCTCGGTCGGCGGCGCCCCCGTCGCCGAGGGCACCGCCATCAGCGCCTCCTTGGCCAGTGGTACCACCGCGACCCTCTACTCCAGCTCGACGGGCACCAGCGGGATCACCTGCACGGCCTCCACCTTCACGGCCACGGTCAGCGGCAACCCGACCGCGCCGGGCACCGCCACCGAGTCCCTGACCGGGCAGACCTTCAGTGGCTGCTCCTCGAACGTGGTCGGTGTCCTCGGCGTCACCAGCATCACGGTGAACAACCTGCCGTACACCACGGCCGTGTCCTCCGACGGCTCCGTGGCCGTGACCCCGGCGAGCGGTTCCGCCATCCAGACCACCGTCGTGCTGCGCACCCTGCTGGGCAGCGTCAGCTGTGTCTACCAGGCGGCGTCCGGCCTGGCCGGTACGGCCGACAACACCGACAACAGCATCAAGTTCGCCAACCAGCAGTTCAGCCGGACGTCCGGTTCCTCGCTGTGCCCCGCCAGCGGCTTCTGGACCGCGAAGTACAGCCCGGTGACCGCGGGCGGCGAGCCGGTCTACGTCAACTGAACTCCGTGACCGCGTAGTTCAGCGCCGGCGTAGACGAAGCGCCAGGGCGGCGCCCCCGGTGAGCACCAGCACCGCGGCGGCGCCGCCCGCCATCATGGGCGCGGACGGTCCGGAGGCGGGATCGGCGTCGGCCGCCACCGGAGTGGAGTCGGGCACGGCGGCACCCGCCGAACGTGCCACGGACGGTGTCGGCGACGGTGTAGCGGGGGGAGTGGCCGGCGTCGGGCTCTGCGCGGGTTTCTTCTCCGCCGCCTTCGAACGGGCCGACGACGCGGCGGCGCTCGCCTTGCCCCCGTCCTTGCCGGCCGCCGCCGGGAACACCACGTCCGAGCACGAGTAGTACGTGTCCGCCGTGCTGCTGTTCTGCCAGATCGTGTACAGCACCTGCCGACCCGTGCGGTCCTTCGGCAACGTCATCCGGATCCGGTACGCGCCACCTGTCAGCGCCGGGTCCTTCACCTGGGCGAACGGCTGCTCCGGCAGATCGGACCACTTCAGCGGCTTCGACGGGTCGTAGCCGGGCTCGGTGAGGTACATGCGGAACGTGCCGGTGTGCGGGATCGTCGAGACGTACTTCATGGTCAGGGTCGCGCCGGGGGACAGGCGGGTGGCCGGCCAGTCGGAGCGGGCCAGGTCGAGGCCCTGGTAGGCGGGCAGGCCGCCGCTGCACAGCTTTCCCTCGGGGATCGTCTGCCGGTCCCGGCCGTTCACGTTCGCGACCCGCAGGTTGTCCCAGGCCGTGAAGGGCGAGCCGTTCGCCGCCACGGCGGCCCGGCACGCGGGCGTGCCCGAGGAGTCGCCGTCGGGGGAGCAGGCGAAGACCCGGCTGACCGGATCGGTGGGAGCGCCGTGGGCCTGTGCGGGCGCCGCCGCGAACACGGTCAGCAGCAACGGGGTCAGGGCGGCGGCGGCCGTCGCACTGGTGCGACGGGCGGTGGTCCAGGGCATCCGGAACATCCGGAACGCCTCCTCGGGCGGCGCGGGAACGACGGGCTTCCGTGCAGTACGGGCCGCGGGCCCCGCGCGTTCACCGGCACACCGGCTCGGCCGCCGCGCGCAGACGCGGGCAAAGCGGCCACCCCTGCTCAACCGGCCACCGCAGAGGGGGTGTTTCCGGCCCGATCAAGGGTTTCCCCTGTATCCGCATGACCTGCTCTTTGCCTATCGTTCGACCACAGCTGACCCACAGGTAACCCCGAACGGGTCACGCCCCCACGTATGGCCGGCCGCCGCGCTCCTGGCTTCACCCCCCGCCCGCTTCATCGACGAAGCGATTCGACTGCTGCTCCGCACTGCCCGGAGCACGGCCACGAAAGGCAAGCCCTTGCGTACGTCCCCCTCCCTGCGGCGGAAGCTGATATCCGCCGCCGCCGTCTCCGCGGCCCTCCTCTCCGTCGGTACGGCCTCCGTCGCCGTCGCCCAGGACACCCCCGGCCGGCCGGCCGCCGTTCCGGCCGCGCTCACCGAGGCCGCCCCCGGCGTCCAGGCCGAGCGCCTCATCGTCGGCTACAAGTCCGGCGCCGCCGAGGCCACGTCGAACAAGGCCGCAGAGGCCGACGCCGCCGCCAAGGACGCCGACTTCCAGCGCAGACTCGGCACCGGGGCCGCCCTCGTCGACCTGGGCACCGACCCCAGCAAGACCGAAGTCGCCGACGCGGTCGCCGAGTTCAAGGCCGACCCGCAGGTCGCCTACGTCGTACCGGACCGCCTGAACAAGCCGCAGGCCGACCCGAACGACACCGAGTACGCCAAGCAGTGGGACCTGTTCGAGTCCACGGCCGGCATGAACGTGCCGAGCGCCTGGGCGACTTCGACCGGCAGCGGGGTCACCGTCGCCGTCATCGACACCGGATACGTCACCCACTCCGACCTCGCCGCGAACATCGTCGGCGGCTACGACTTCATCTCCGACACCGCGGTCTCCGTCGACGGCGACGGCCGCGACAGCAACCCGGCCGACCCGGGCGACTACTACGCGGCGGGCGCGTGCGGCGCGGGTATCCCGGCCTCCAGCTCCTCCTGGCACGGCACGCACGTCGCCGGCACCATCGCCGCGGTCACGAACAACGGCAAGGGCGTCGCGGGCATCGCGTACGGCGCGAAGATCTCCCCGGTGCGCGTCCTCGGCAAGTGCGGCGGCTACGACTCCGACATCATCGACGCCATCACCTGGGCGTCCGGCGGCACCGTCTCCGGCGTGCCCGCCAACACCAATGTCGCCAAGGTCATCAACATGAGCCTCGGTGGCGACGGCGCCTGCACCTCGGCGACCCAGACCGCCATCAACAACGCCGTCAGCCGCGGTACGACCGTTGTCGTGGCCGCCGGCAACGACAACGAGAACGTCTCAGGACACTCGCCGGGCAACTGCAACAACATCATCTCGGTCGCCGCGACCAACCGCTCCGGCGCCAAGGCCTCGTACTCCAACTACGGCTCCCTCGTGGACATCTCGGCACCCGGTGGCCAGACCAGCACCGGCACCGCCAACGGCATCCTGTCCACCCTCAACTCCGGTGCCTCGACGCCCTCTTCGGAGTCCTACGCCTACTACCAGGGCACCAGCATGGCCACTCCGCACATCGCGGGCCTGGTCGCGCTGGTGAAGTCGGCGAACCCCGCGCTGACGCCGGCGCAGATCGAGACCGCCATCAAGAACAACGCCCGTCCGCTGCCGGGCGCCTGCTCGGGCGGCTGCGGCGCGGGCCTCGCGGACGCGGCGAAGACCGTGGCGGCCGTGAGCGGCGGCGGTACGACGACGGGGACGACCTTCTCCAGCACCACCGCCGTCGCCATCCCGGACAACGGCTCGGCGATCGAGTCCTCCATCGCCGTCAGCGGCCGCAGCGGCAACGCCCCCTCGACCCTCCAGGTCGGCGTCGACATCACCCACACCTACCGCGGTGACCTGGTGATCGGCCTCGTCGCCCCGGACGGCACGGTGTACAGCCTGAAGGCGGCCAGTTCCTCGGACTCCGCGGACGACGTCAACACCACCTACACCGTGAACGCCTCCTCCGAGACGGCCAACGGCACCTGGAAGCTCCGCGTCCAGGACACGGCGTCGCAGGACACCGGCACGCTCAACGGCTGGAAGCTCACCCTCTGAGCGAACTCCCCTGAACGGATGGGCCGGCCGGTGCGGATGGGGCACCGGCCGGCCCGTCTGCGTGCCGCCCGTGACAGGGCCGTCCCCGATCAGGCCTCGGCGCCCACCAACTCGTCGCTTCCGAGGGATGCCAGCACCCGTGCCCCGCGGTCGGGCCGGCTGTCGAGGCCGACCAGCAGCCCCGGCACCACGATGCTGGGCAGCATATGAGCCCACATGACGGAGATCCGGTGCGCGAGATCCTCCCGCCCGTGCAGCGCCCGTGACATCAACTGCACTCCGGCGAACGCCCCGACCAGCAGATCCGCCGTGTCCCGCGGCTCGACCGTCGGCAGCAACTCCCCCTGGGCCCGCGCCTCTTGCAGCATCGCCACCAGATGCTCGCTCCACTGCCGGAACGGTCCCGTGTGATCGACGCCGGGCGGCGCGCACTGGTCCACCGTCAGCCGCACGCTCCCCTTCAGAAGGGAGTTGGTCCGCAGCCGCTGCCCGAAGGCGAACGTCATGTCGACGATCTCCTGCACCTTGCACGGGTGCGGCGGCACGGCCCCCAGCGACAACTGCTCGTCGAGCACCGCCTGGGCCAGGGACTCCTTGGAGGAGAAGTGGAAGTACAGGGCACCTTTGGTGACGGCGGCCCGTTCCAGCACCATCGCGATGGTGCTCGCGGCGTACCCGTGCTCGTCGAAGACGGCGCCCGCGGCCTCCACGATCGTCCTGCGTGTCCTGATGGCGCGCTCCTGTCTCGCCATAAGAACCCCTCCCATGCGCCGAGTTCGGATCTCGTCCGGTCTCGATCAGGTCACATTGAAAACAGACCGGAATCCCTCGTACTCTATCGCTCACCGGCACGGGCACCTCACCGTCCGTCATCGCTTCGGAGGAACGAGGGGAAACATGCCAGAGTTACGGCAGTTCGTGCAGGCCCGGCCCGGATCCGGGCCCCTGACGGCGACCGTACCCCGGGAGTTCGTCCACCGGGTGGCCGTCGCGGAGATCCTCCTCACCGGCTGGACCAGGACGGACACCGACCGGTTCACCATCACCGCGCAGTGGCCGCGCGCCCATCAGTTACACGTGTCCCCGGACCGCTCGGCCTACGAGCCGCTGTTGGTTGCAGAAACGGTCCGCCAGTGCGGGGCGCTGCTCGCCCACGCGGAGTACGAGGTCCCGCTCGGCCACCAGTTCGTCCTCCGGGAACTGCGGGTCGACACCCGCCCGGAACACCTGGCCGTCGGCACCGTCCCCGCCGAACCCGTCATCGACATCACCGTCGCGGAGGTCCGCCGCCGCGCCGGTCGCCCGGCCGCACTGCGCTACGAGGCCGCCGTACGTCTGGGCGGTGAGCGGGTCGCGACCGGCCGCATAGCCGTGACCTGGACGAACGAGTCCGTCTACCGCCGGCTGCGCGGCGGACGCACCGCCGACGTCGGTGCCCTGCGGCTGCCGCGGCCGCTGCCACCGTCGCTGCCCGCCGACACGGTCGGCCGGGCTCTCGCCGCCGACGTCCTCCTTGCGCCCGCCGCACGCCCCGGCCGCTGGCGGCTGCGCGTGGATACCGCTCATCCTGTTTTCTTCGACCATCCCCTGGACCACATCCCGGGCATGCTCCTGCTGGAGGCCGCCCGCCAGACCGTACGGGCGCACGGCGGGCGGGAGCGCCGGGTGCCGACGTCGTTCCACGCCACGTTTCACCAGTACGCGGAGCTCGACGAACCGGTCTGGACGGAAGTGAGCGAGGAGAACGGCACCCACGTACAAGTCATCGCGTTGCAAGGGGAGTCGGTGGTCTTCGAGTGCCTGGTGGGTGCCGTCGCAGGGTGAGATATCGTGTACAGGGAGTTAGAAACAAACGGCATGACCCGTTCTTTTCCGTACCAGGAGTGTGCAGTCGATGCCGAGGCAGTTACGCGCTGAACAGACCCGAGCGACGATCATCACCGCCGCCGCCGATCTGTTCGACCGCCGTGGCTATGAATCGACCAGTCTCAGCGACATCGTCGCGCACGCCCGAGTCACCAAAGGCGCGCTGTACTTCCACTTCGCGGCGAAGGACGACCTCGCGCACGCGATCATGGAGATCCAGTCGCGGGCGTCGCGGCAGCTGGCGGGGGACGTGGACGCCAGGGGGTACACCTCGCTGGAGGCGCTGGTCCGCGTCACTTTCGGGATAGCGCGCCTGTCGGTCGAGGGGCCCGTGCTCCGGGCCGGGCTTCGGCTCGCCACGGGGGGAGTCGAGGTGCGGCCGCCGCTGCGGCACCCGTTCACCGAGTGGCTGGACCTGGCCACCGGGAAGCTGCTGGGGGCGGTCAAGGAGGCCGACCTCCACCCGGACACCGATGTGGACGCGGTGGCGCACTCGCTGGTGTGCTTCTTCGTCGGGACACGGGTGGTGGGACCGCATCTGGAGCCGGTGGGACGGCAGCCGCGACGGCTCGCGGAGATGTGGCACGTGATGATCCGGGGGCTGGTGCCGGTACCTCGACGGGCCCGGTATCTGGCGCTGGTCAGCCAGTTGGAGCAGGAGTCCCGGACCAGCGGGTGAGCGGGTTCCTGGCTACAGTCGATGCATGTCTATCGGCGCCGCCGTCATCCTCGGCAACGAACCCGGTTCCTTCCCGTACAGCGTGCTCGCCGAGCGGCACCCCGCGATCATCGGGCAGGTGCGGGAGGCGTTCCCCTACGGCCCCGAGCAGCACCGCGCACTCGACGCGCTGCTCGACAGCTGCACGAAGGGCGTGATCGAGCCGCTTCCCGGCGGGGCCTGGGCCGAGTGGGGGATCGGCGGCTACATCGGGCAGTCCTGGTTCGACGTGCCGTGGCTCTGGTCCGAGAGCTACTTCTACCGGCGGCTCCTCGACGCCGTCGGCTGGTTCGGGGACGGCCCCTGGCGCGGCATCGACCCCTTCCGGCCCTCCAAGCTCGCCGAACTCGACTCCCCGGAGACGGACCAGGAGCTGGCGGCCCTGGACGAACTCGCCGCTCTGCCGGTCGAGGAGCAGGGTGCGGCCCTGCTGCACGGATCGTTGTGGGGGAACCGTGCCGACCTCGGCTTCCGGCTCTCCGACGGGGAGGCCGAGGGACGGGACGCGGTGCCGGACCTGGTCGCCGACGACAGCGACCGGCTCTGGGCGCTGCTCGACGGCGTCGGCACCCTGTGTCTGATCGCCGACAACGCCGGACGCGAGCTCATCCCCGATCTGCTGCTCCTTGCGCACCTCCTCGAACACGGCCGTGTCGAGCGGGCCGTGCTGCATGTGAAGCCGTACCCCTACTACGTCTCCGACGCGACCACCGCCGATGTGGTCGACGCGCTGCGCCGGCTCGTGCGGGCACCGGGCGAGGCCGCCGGGTACGGGCGCCGGCTGTGGGACGCCATGGCCGACGGGCGCCTCGGGGTGCGCGCGCACGCGTTCTCCTGCGCTCCGCTGCCGTACGCGGACATGCCGGACGGCCTTCGTGCGGAGCTCGGCGGCGCCGCGCTCACCGTCCTGAAGGGAGACCTCAACTACCGGCGTCTGGTGGGCGACCGGTGGTGGGCGCCGACCACGCCGTTCGCCGACGCGACCGCGTACTTCCCGGGACCGGTCGCCGCTCTGCGCACCCTGAAGTCCGATGTGGTCACCGGTCTCGACGGGCGTACGGTGGCCGCGCTGGACGAGGCGGAGGGGCGGCGCTGGCGGACGGGCGGGACCCACGCGCTCATCCAGGTCCGGCCCTGAGGAGCGTTATGCTGCCGACGTGCACCGGTGGGCTGCCCTGCGTCCCGCCGACGGGGAGCGAAAGAGGACGTCATTGACCCCGCGGTACCTGAGCAATCCTGGGGAGCCCGTCTACGACGTGGACGCACGGCGCTACGTCGACGTCACGGACGCCCGTGACGAGCCCGACCTGCACGACGTGTTCACGGACATCTACCGCACCAACCGCTGGGGCTCCGACGAGACCCGCTCCGGACCGGGCTCCGAGCTCCAGCGCATGAAGCGCGTCATCGGCCGACTCGGCGCGCTCATCAAGGACTTGGGCGTCCGCTCGGTGCTGGACGCGCCCTGCGGGGACCTGAACTGGATGCAGCACGTCGAACTGCACGGGGCCTCCTACCTCGGCGGGGACGTCGTCGCGGAGCTCGTCGCGGCCAACCGCGCCCACCACCCCGGCCCTGGGCGGGAGTTCCAGCTGCTCGACTTCACCGCCCAGCCCGTGCCGCGCGTCGATCTCATCGTGTGCCGGGACGCCCTGGTGCACTTCTCCTACCAGCATGTGGTGGAGGCGCTGACCCGCTTCCGGGAGAGCGGCTCGCGCTATCTGCTCACCACGACCTTCTCCCGGACGCCCGTCAACACCGACATCGTCACGGGCTGGTGGCGGCCGATCAACCTCCGGCTGGCCCCCTTCGGGCTGCCAGAACCGCTGCAGGTCATCGGCGACGACGAGTCCGACGACTTCTACGACGACAAGACGCTCTCCCTGTGGGACCTGGCACAGATCCCGGCGAGCTTCCCGGGCTACGAGCCGGTGGCCGCCGAGTCGGGATCCCTGGGCGCCTGATCCTCGGACCGAAGACGGGCGAGGGCCTCCCGGGCGGCCAGTGTCCGAGGATGCCGTGGCCCCAGCACCTCCTCGCAGGCCTCCCGCACCTCGGTGAACTCCGTCTCGGCTGCCGCGAGTTCACCCTTGAGGCAGAGCAGTCCGGCCAGGTTGTGCCGTACCGACAGGGTGCCCGGGTGCCTCGGCCCCAGCGTCTCCACGCAGTCCGCGAGCACCGTGCGGTACTCGGCCTCCGCCTGCTCGACGTGCCCGCGCAGATGCAGCACGTGCGCGGCGCCGTGCCGTACGGACAGGGTCAGCAGATGCTGCTCGCCCAGTACGGTCCGCCGGGCCTCGTAGATCTCCCTGAACTCCTGTTCCGCGGCGGCGAGTCGGCCCTGGTCCTTGAGCAGGTCGGCGAGATTGTGGCGGACCGCGAGCGTGCCCGGGTGGCGGGGGCCCAGGGTCTCCACACAGTCCGCGAGGACCGTGCGGTACTCGGTCTCGGCCCGGTCGGTACGGCCCCGCAGATGCAGGACGTGCGCGGCCCCGTGCCGTACCGAGAGGGTGAGCAGGTGCTGTTCGCCGAGCACCTCCCGGCGCGCCGCGTACACCTCCCTGAACTCCGTCTCTGCCGCCTCCAGTTGACCCCGCTCCATCAGCAGGTCGGCCAGGTTGTGCCGGACCACCAGGGTGTGCGGGTGCATGTCGCCGAGCAGCCTGCGCCGGACCTCGAAGACCTCCCGGAACTCGGTCTCCGCGTCACCGGGCCAGCCGCGGTCGCGCAGCACGGTGGCCAGGCCGTGCCGGGCGGCCACGGTCTCGGGATGGTCCTCGCCGTAGGCGTCGGCGCGCAGCCTGAGCACCGTGCGGAACTCGTGCTCGGCCTCCACGAGCAGGCCGCGGTCACGCAGGACGTCCGCGAGGTCGTGGCGGACGGCGAGCGTACCCGGGTGGCGTTCGCCCAGTACGTCCGCGCACACCTGGAGCGTCTCCCGCAGCTCCTGCTCGGCCTGGCGGAACATGCCGCGCTCGTGCAGCACCTGGGCGGTGTCGTGCCGGGCGGCCAGGGTGTCGGGGTGGCGGTCGCCGAGCGCGTCGCGGTAGGCGTCGAGCAGCAGGCGGTGCTCCTCCTCGGCCTCCGCGAGCAGTCCGCGCTGCTGTGACATGCGGGCCACGCCCTTGCGGGCGGCCAGGGTCTGCGGGTCACGGTCGCCGAGCAGGGTGCGACGCGTCGCGTACACGGAGCGGTACTCGACCTCGGCCTCCGCGGGCAGGCCCCGGTCGCAGAGCAGCTCCGCGAGGGCGTACCGGGCGTCGGCGGTCTCACCGGAACCGTCGCCGAACAGGGCCCGGGTGGTCCTCCAGTACGGAACGCACCAGCGTCTCGGCGGCGGCGAGCCGGCCCCGCAACTGGAGCAAGTGGGCGGCCGCGGACCGTACTTCGAGCGCGTCGGGGTCCCGTGGACCGCACGCGAGCACCACCGGCTCGCACGCGCCGAGGACCTCCTCGGCCCGGTCCAGCCAGCCCCGCCGGATCAGATGCCGGGCCCCGGCCGCCGCCGCCCGCAGCGCCTTGGAGACCAGGTCGTCCTCCGCCTCGTACGGGTCGCCGATCAGGGCCAGCGGGGCGTCGCAGTGCGGGAGCAGCAGTCGCCAGCGCGGCCAGTCGGACGGGTCGTCCTCGCTGAGTTCGGCGCTGGCGCAGACGACCAGGTCGGCGACGACGGCCGCGTACTCCCGCATGTGCTCGGCGAGGTCCCGCTGGAGCCGGCCGGCGTCCCGGACCAGGGGGTGCATCAGCAGGGTGCGCGTGTGGTCGTCGCCGCCGCGCGGGGTGTGCAGCTCGACCAGACCGAAGTCGGCGAGCGAGGTGAGCGCGGTGTACAGCTCCTGGGGCGTGACCCCGGGCAGCACCGACGACTCCGCCAGCCGGTCGGGGCGCAACAGGCCAAGGAGCGGTACCGGAGCCTCGCCCAGACAGCACAACAGCCGCATCAGCGGCCGGGCCTGGACGATGCCCCGCCGCTCCAGGAGGTCCAGCGACAGCTCCCAGGTACCGGTCACCGGGACGGAGTAGTTGCTGCCCTGCCGCCCGGGCGGACGCTCGTCGAGGAGTTCGGCGAAGCGCTCGTCGAGGGCCACGCGGTAGTCGGCGTACGTCCGCACCGTGGTCGTGCCCGGCCAGGCGGGGAACGCCGAGGCCGCCGCGAGATGCGAGCCCGCGATGCGCAGCGCCAGGGGCAGTCCGCCGAGCCGCCGGGTCAGCAGCCGCGCGTCCTCACGGGAACCGGCCCGCTCCCCGGCGAGGTCCCAGAGCACCTCGGTGGCGTCGTCCTCCTCCAGGGCGTCGACCGAGTGCAGCGTGGCCCACGGCCCCCAGGTCCTCGGGCTGCTGTCCCGGCTGGTGATCAGCACCAGGCCGGGCAGTTCCGCGGCGGGCCGGATCCAGCCCCTCCCCTCCGCCAACCGGCCATAAGGCGCCAGGTGTTCGGGCTCGTCGGCGTTGTCCACCACCAGCAGCCACGGGCTCCCGGTGTCGCACAGCCGCCGCCACAGCAGGTCGGTCGCGCTCGAACGCCCCGACCAGGCACGGTCGATGAGATCCGCGGGCGTGCCCAGAGCCGCCACCACCTCGCGCATCCCGGCGCTCAGCGTGGCGGGGTTCTTCGCCGTCACCCACCACACGTCGACGTTCAGCGCGGCGGCATAGGCGGCGATCTCCAGGGCGACCGTCGTCTTCCCGCTGCCGCCCATGCCGTGCAGCACCCGCACACCCGAAGTCGGCTTGCCCACCAGCTGTTTCAGCGTGTCCAGGAGTGGTTCACGGCCCCGCACCCGGCGGTCGAGCCGGCCCAGGGGAGGCGCGACGGTCAGCGCACCCGGGGCACGGACGGGCTCCAGCGGGGCCGGGGCCTGCTGGACCTGGATGAAGACCGGACGCGCGAGGCCGGAGAACTCCTGGACGAACTCGGCCAGCAGACCGGACAGATCGGGATTGCGGGCCAGCAGACCGCGCAGGGTGGTGTCCCACTCCTGCCGCTGCTCCCGCAGCATGATCTCCTGCCGGGCCGGCGGTGCCGCGTCGAGCTCCGCCCGTGCCCGGTCCAACCGCTCGACGTCCTCCCGCCGCAGGAACCGCGCCATCCGCTGCCGGGCCGCCTGCCAGGCATCCGTGGTCATCAGCCCGACCATCGTGCCCGCGGCGGCTGCGGCGGTCTGGGTGAACAACTCTGCCCCGAACATCGAGGACCCCCTGTCGGCACACACCTGTACGGCTACGTCCGAACCCCTCTCCCGTCCTCAGGTTCTCATGTCACGCGGACCCGAGGGGACTTGATCCCGTCGATCTCGACCATTCGTGGTCCGGCGGATCCGTGAAGAAGGAGGCACGGCAAGGGATGTGCGGCGGGCGTCGCCCCCGCATGCGTCTGGGAGTCGCACCGCACCGTCTGTGGCCCGCTCACGAGGACGAGCTCGACGGCGTCCTCGAAATCGCCTGAACCGCCGAGGAGTTGGGCTTCGACCATCTCATCGCGAGCAGCCATCTGCTGGCGGGGGCGGTGGGCGTGACCCCGGACCCGCTGGTCCTGCTGTCCGCCGTGGCCGGGGCGACGACTCGGATCGGGCTGGTGACCGGCGTCCTGATCCTGCCCCCGTACAACCCGGTCGTCGTCGCCCACCAGACCGCCACGCTCGACCGGCTCTCCGGCGGCCGGTTCACGCTCGGAGTCGGCACCGGCTGGGACACCGCGGAGTTCGAGGCCGCCGGGGTGCCGTTCGCAGGCCGCGGCCGCCGGGCGGGTCCTGGACCTTCCGGTCCGGCTCCCCGGGCGACGGGACCAGATCGCCACCCGGGGACTGCCGGAGTTCGTCGCGCTGCGGACGGAGGTGGGGCGGGCGGTCCGCAACCAGAGCGTCCAGGACAGCGGCGAGGGAGTTCAGGGCGCCTGAACTCCCGCCCCGTCACCCGGAGGCCACAGCTCCCCTCGCGAACTCCCGTGTTCAGTCCGGATTTCACGCGATGGTGTGATCATGTGTGCCGTGACGGATGCCTGCGCCGGGCCCTGGGTAGGGCCCGGCGCATGACGCAGCAGCCCTTCGAACTCCCGCACTTCTACATGCCGTATCCCGCGCGGCTCAACCCACACGTCGACGAGGCCCGCGCCCACTCGACCGGGTGGGCGCGCGAGATGGGCATGCTGGAGGGGTCCGGGATCTGGGAGCAGTCCGACCTCGACGCGCACGACTACGGCCTGCTCTGCGCCTACACGCACCCTGACTGCGACGGCCCCGCCCTCTCGCTCATCACCGACTGGTACGTGTGGGTGTTCTTCTTCGACGACCACTTCCTGGAGACCTTCAAGCGCACGCAGGACCGCGCCGGGGGCAAGGCCTATCTCGACCGGTTGCCCCTGTTCATGCCGATGGACCTGTCGACCCCGATGCCCGAGCCGGAGAACCCGGTCGAGGCGGGCCTCGCCGACCTGTGGACGCGGACCGTACCGTCGATGTCCGCCGACTGGCGCCGCCGCTTCGCCGTGGCCACCGAGCATCTGCTCAACGAGTCCCTGTGGGAGCTGTCGAACATCAACGAGGGGCGCATCGCCAACCCCGTCGAGTACATCGAGATGCGCCGCAAGGTCGGCGGTGCCCCCTGGTCGGCCGGTCTGGTGGAGTACGCGACGGCCGAAGTACCGGCGGCGGTCGCCGGATCACGACCCCTGCGCGTCCTGATGGAGACCTTCTCCGACGCCGTCCACCTGCGCAACGACCTCTTCTCCTACCAGCGCGAGGTCGAGGACGAGGGCGAACTCAGCAACGGCGTGCTCGTCCTGGAGACCTTCTTCGGCTGCACCACCCAGGAGGCCGCCGACACCGTCAACGACGTCCTCACCTCCCGTCTCCACCAGTTCGAGCACACGGCCCTCACCGAGGTCCCCGCGGTCGCCCTGGAGAACGGTCTCTCCCCGGCCGAGGTGACCGCCGTCGCCCGGTACACGCAGGGTCTCCAGGACTGGCAGTCCGGCGGCCACGAATGGCACATGCGCTCCAGCCGCTACATGAACGCCCGGGCCGACACCACTTCCCCCTGGCAGGCCCTGACCGGCCGCGGTGCCTCGGCCGCCGACGTCGGTGCCCTGCTCGCCGCGGCCGGCGCCGAGCGGCTGCGCGCGCACAGGCATGTGCCGTTCCAGAAGGTCGGCCCGTCCCTGCTGCCCGACTTCTACATGCCGTTCCAGGTCGAGCACAGCCCGCACCTGCCCGGCGCCCGCCCCCGCCTCGCCGAGTGGGCGCACCGCATGGGCATGCTCCAGGAGGGCGTCTGGGACGAGGACAGGCTCGCCGCGGCCGACCTCCCGCTGTGCTCCGCGGGCATCGACCCGGACGCGAGTCCCGAGGCCCTGGACCTGAGCTCGCACTGGCTGGCCTGGGGGACCTACGGCGACGACTACTACCCCCTCGTCTACGGCGGCCGCCGCGACCTCGCCGCCGCCCGGCTCACCACGCAGCGCCTTTCGGACTGCATGCCCCTGGACGGCGAGCAGACCCTCATTCCGGTCAACGCGATGGAACGCGGTCTGATCGACCTGTGGGCCCGCACCACGGCCGAGATGACCCCCGACCAGCGGCGCATTCTCAAGGACTCGGTGAACGTGATGACCGAGAGCTGGCTCTGGGAGCTCGCCAACCAGATCCAGCACCGCGTCCCCGACCCGGTCGACTACCTGGAGATGCGGCGCGCCACCTTCGGCTCCGACCTCACCATGAGCATGTGCCGGATGGGCCACGGTCCCGCCGTGCCGCCGGAGGTCTACCGCAGCGGACCCGTGCGCTCCCTGGAGAACGCCGCCGTCGACTACGCGTGCCTGCTCAACGACGTCTTCTCCTACCAGAAGGAGATCGAGTACGAGGGCGAGGTCCACAACTCGATCCTCGTCGTGCAGAACTTCTTCGGCATCGACTACCCGACCGCGCTGCGTGTCGTCCACGACCTGACGACCCAGCGCATGCAGCAGTTCGAGCATGTCGCGGCCCACGAACTGCCCGTTGTCTACGACGACTTCGGGCTCTCGGAAGAGGCGCGCGAGGTCATGCGGGGCTATGTGACCGACCTCCAGCACTGGATGGCGGGCATCCTGCACTGGCACCGCACGGTCGACCGCTACAAGGCCGAGCACCTGGCCCGCCGCACCCACGGCTTCCTCCCGGACCGCCCGCCCGCGCTCCCCATGGCGGGCTGACCCGCCGGCCGCGAAACCGCCGTCAGGCGAGCGGGTGCCCCTCGGCGCGGCCTCGCGGCGGTCCGTCGTCGGCGTCCGCCCGCGACGACGGCCGCCGTGGTCGGTCCGTTCGCGGGCTCGCGGCCACCCGTGCGGCGGTCACGGCGAGGACCACACCGGCTGCTGCTCTCCGCGCGCGGTGCGTCACACCGCCTGACGCGCCCCGCTCCCGGCGCGAGCCGTCCCCGGAGAGCGATCCGGACCTGGCCGTCCGCGTCCGCCACCGGAGTGTTGCCGGGGCATGGAGGCGCCGTACCGGTCTCCCACCCCTGCCCGCTCCTGACCCCCCGTCAGTCTCACTCGTTCGTGGCTCGTCGCGCGCCGCTGTGCCGGGTAGACACCAGCCGGTGGTGATTCAGCCGGAGGCGATCCATGGAACAGACTGCGTTGCGTCCCAAGCCGATGCCCGGTCAGGAGCCGGGCGGGGGCAGAAGGCCCGGACCCGCCCGGCGCCCGCACGCCGCGCGCCGGCGCGGACGCCGGCTCACGACCCTGCTGTTCGGCCTGTTCGGCGCGGCCGTCCTGGTGCTGTCGGGGGTGGGTCTCGGGGCGGTGGGCGCCACCGTGGTCGGCATGAGCAGACTGGCCGAACTGCGCCGGCAGGCACTGCCTCACCTGGGCGGCCCGTCCGCCTCGGCGCACCCGGGCACCGCCTCGTCGTCCGCGGCGCCGACGACCGCCCCCTCGCCCGCTCCTGCCGTCGCGACCCTCGGCCTGGAGGCCGTGGACGCCGAGAAGTCGGGCGCGCTGGTGGTCGGCGTCCACGTCCCCGGCCCGGGCTACACGGCGGGCCTGGTCCGCGGCGACGTACTCCTCGCCTTCGGCCGGACCCGCGTCGACACGGCCGGTGACCTCGCGCGCGCCGTCGCCAGGGCCCGGGCCGGCCGCGAGGTCGTGCTCACGGTCCGGCACCGCAGCGGCGGCTACCAGCAGCTGACGGCCGTACCGGGAGTCGTCACCTGAGCGGTGGGCCACGGGCCCGTGCCCACGTGACCACCCGTAAGTGCGTGGTGAGCCGCCGTCCCTCGTCGTCCAGCACAGCAGTGGAATTCAGGTCCGAGCAAGACGCTCTCGTCGGCCGGGGCGGAAAACCACTGGTCCGGGTCCGGCCGGCGGCACCACGATGAGCGCATGCCGACCACGCTCATCGCCTTCCTGGGGGCCTGCACCCTCATCGCCGCGTCCCCCGGGCCGAGCACCGTGCTGATCATCAAGCAGTCGCTGCACAGCAGACGCTCCGGCTTCCTGACCGTGCTCGGCAACGAGACCGGCGTGTTCGTCTGGGGCGTCGTCGCCGCACTCGGCCTGACCGCCCTGCTGACGGCCTCCGAGATCGCCTACGACGTGATGCGGATCGGCGGCGCGGTCGTGCTCGTCGCCTTCGGCGTCCAGGCGCTGCGACAGGCGCGCCGCGCCGAGGGGGCCGAGGACGACAGCGGCTGGGAGCGCACCGGCAGGACCGGCTGGGCCGCCTACCGCGCGGGACTGCTGCTCAACCTCGCCAACCCCAAGGCGGCCGTCTTCGCCCTGTCCTTCCTGCCGCAGTTCGTGCCCGAGGGCGCGCCGCACCTGCCCACCATGGTGGGGCTCGCCGCGCTCTGGGCGGTCTACGAGATCGGCTACTACGGCCTCTACGTGTGGTTCGTGGGCCGGTTGCGGGCCGTGCTGTCCCGCG
This sequence comes from Streptomyces sp. SLBN-8D4, assembly GCF_049739545.1. Lineage (NCBI taxonomy): Bacteria > Bacillati > Actinomycetota > Actinomycetes > Kitasatosporales > Streptomycetaceae > Streptomyces > Streptomyces sp. SLBN-8D4. Next base: position 2,309,911 of record NZ_JBMGQC010000001.1, on the reverse strand, counting down.
CGGGCGTGCGCCGACGCCTGGAGCAGGTCTCTGGGGGCGTCCTGCTGCTCCTCGGCGTCCGCATGGCCCTGGAGAGCTGACGCACGTCCGGCGCCCCGTCCGGAAGACGTGTCGACCGGCTCGCGCGCCCCTCGCCGTCCGGGCAGGATGCTGCCCAAGACCATCACCGCCCAGGGAGGCCCGGATGACCGGCACCGCAGCGCCCTTCGCCGCCGACGACTACAGAGCCCGTATGGAGCGCGCGGCACGGTCGGCCGCAGAGGCCGGACTCGCCGGACTCCTCGTGGCGCCCGGCCCGGACCTGGTGTGGCTCACCGGCTACGCGCCCACCGCCGTCACCGAACGGCTCACCCTGCTGGTCCTCGCCCCCGGACAGGACCCCGTCCTCGTCGTGCCCACCCTGGAGGCCCCGGACGCCGCCAAGGCCGTCGGCGCGAGCGCCCTGACCCTGCGGGACTGGACCGACGGCAAGGATCCCTACGCAGCCACCGCCGCCCTGCTGGGCACCGACGGCCGGTTCGGCATCAGTGACAACGCCTGGGCCATGCACCTGCTGGGCCTCCAGAAGGCCCTGCCCGGCACCTCGTACGCCTCCCTCACCGAGGCCCTGCCGATGCTCCGCGCCGTCAAGGACACGGCGGAACTGGAGCTGCTGGCGGCCGCGGGAGCCGCCGCCGACGCGACGTTCGAGGAGATCCGGAAGGTTCCCTTCGGCGGCCGCAGGGAGTCGGAGGTGGCCGCCGACCTCGCCGGCCTGCTGCGTCGCTTCGGCCACTCCCAGGTCGACTTCACCATCGTCGCCTCGGGACCGAACGGCGCCAACCCGCACCACGAGGTGGGGGACCGGGTCATCGAGCGCGGCGACATGGTCGTCCTCGACTTCGGCGGCCTCAAGGACGGCTACGGCTCCGACACCTCCCGCACGGTCCACGTCGGCGAACCCACCGAGGAGGAACGCCGGGTGCACGACCTCGTGCGCGCGGCGCAGGAGGCGGGCTTCCGGGCGGTACGGCCCGGCGTGCCCTGCCAGGAGGTCGACCGGGCCGCCCGCGCGGTCATCGCCGACGCCGGGTACGGCGAGTACTTCATCCACCGCACCGGGCACGGCATCGGCGTCACCACGCACGAACCGCCGTACATGATCGAGGGCGAGGAGCAGCCCCTCGTGCCGGGCATGTGCTTCTCCGTGGAGCCCGGCGTCTATCTGCCGGGCCGTTTCGGGGTACGCATCGAGGACATCGTCACGGTCACCGAGGACGGCGGACGCAGGCTCAACGACACCACCCGCGAGATGGTCATAGTGGACTGACCGAGCCCCCAGGAGCCCTCCACCCCTCGAGCGACTACGGCGCGACATGACCCAGGCACCGACACCCACCGCGGACACGGTCCGCCTACTGGTCCGATCCCTGCTCAAGGCCGGCACGCCCGACGTCGGCGGGCCCGAGGTCCGGCCCGTCGCCGAGGGCGGGCACTTCACCTGGTGGATCGGCACCCGCCACGTCCTGCGCCTCGCCGGCGACCGGGAGGCCTCCCTCCGCGGACGCCGTGAACTGCGGCTGCGCGACCTGGTCCGCCCGCACGTGCCGGTCGCGGTGCCGACCAGCGTGGCACAGGGCGAGTGGGCGCCCGGGCTGGCCTACACGCTCGACACCAAGGTGCCCGGCGGCTCGGCCGAGGAGCACGACGTGTCCGCCGTCGGCGAGGCCGACCTGGCCGGCCTGCTCACCGGGCTGCGCGAGGTGCCGGTACGGCAGGCCGAGGCGCTCGGCGTCCCACGCGTCGCCCCGCGCTCCCTGGAGGCGCTGCGCCGGGAGGCCGCCCGGGCCGTCGAACTCCTCCACGCGGCCGACGAGTTCGACCCGGCCCGGCTCCACCAGCTCACCTCCGCGGCCGCGGTCCAGCTCGCCGCGCAGCCCGGCAGCGCGGTCCTGGTGCACCACGCCCTGACCGGCGACCATCTCGTGATCAGCGCCGACGGCCGGGTGCGCGGTGTCCTCGACTGGACCGGCACGGTCGTCGGTGACCCCGCCGAGGACATCGCGGGCCTCGCGCTGGCCGTCGGCTCGCCCGCCGCCGTCCGCGCCGCCACGCTCGCCGGGTACGGCGCCCGCCCCTGCCTGCGCGGACTGTGGCTGGCCCGCTGCGACACCGTGATCCGCCTCGCCGCGGGCCTCGACAGGCGGGCCGCCGAGCCCCTGCCCCTCCTGCGCACCCGGCTGCGGCGGGCCTGGGAGGCGATCCTGCTGGAACGCGTCACCGAGCTGCGGGACGAGGAGACGGACGACGCGGAGTTGTAGGCGGTTCCACCCGGTCTTTTCCACCGTGGTTCCACCCCGGGGTCGAGGCGCGCGACCGTGCCGGAGCCGGACAGTCGAAGCATGACGATCTCCGACCGGCTCATCGACCGGCGCTTGTCCTCATGGCCTTCGGCGAGGTCGTCGTCCGTCTCGCGCTGATCGTCGTGCGCGGCCGCGTCCTGCGGACCCGCGTCGGCAGGCAGCGGCGAAACGCCCTGCCGGCCAGCCCGTGAACCGGAGGAGTCCCGTGAGGTCACGCCTGGAGCAGCACCACGCAGGACTCCCCGGGCACCTGCAGCACCCCGTCCGCGCCCGGCGCCTCCACCGGCTCCCAGGCCGCCAGGACACGGGCCTCGCGGGGACCCAGGGGAATGGCCGCCGTCGACTTCGCCAGGTTCACCGCCACCCGGACGTCCCCGCGGCGGAAGGCGAGCCAGCGCTGGTCCGCGTCGTAGGCGACCTTGGTGTCGGCGAGGTCGGGGTCGGTGAGGTCCGGCTGCTCGTGCCGCAGCGCGAGGAGCCGGCGGTACCAGGCCAGCACCCGCGCGTGGGGCTCGCGTTCGAGCTCGGACCAGTCGAGGCAGGAGCGGTCGCGGGTCGCCGGGTCCTGCGGGTCGGGCACGTCCTCCTCGGCCCAGCCGTGCTCCGCGAACTCCCGCCGCCTGCCCCGGCGTACGGCCTCGGCGAGCTCGGGGGCGGTGTGGTCGGTGAAGAACTGCCAGGGCGTGCCCGCAGCCCACTCCTCACCCATGAACAGCATGGGGGTGAAGGGCGCGGTCAGCACGAGCGCCGCCGCACAGGCCACCAGGCCGGGGGAGAGGGAGGCCGCCAGCCGGTCGCCCTGGGCGCGGTTGCCGACCTGGTCGTGGGTCTGGGAGTAGCCGAGCAGCCGGTGCGCCGCCGCACGCGTGCGGTCCAGCGGACGCCCGTGGCTGCGGCCGCGGAAGCTGGACCAGGTGCCGTCGTGGAAGTAGCCGCCGGTGAGGGTCTTGGCGAGCGAGGCCAGGGGAGCGCGGGCGAAGTCGGCGTAGTAGCCCTGGGACTCGCCGGTCAGCGCGGTGTGCAGGGCGTGATGGAAGTCGTCGTTCCACTGCGCGTGCAGTCCGAGACCGCCCTGGGCGCGGGGCGTGATGAGCCGCGGGTCGTTGAGGTCGGACTCGGCGACGAGGAACAGCGGCCGGTCCACTTCGGTGGCGAGCGCGTCGACAGCCGTCGACAGCTCCTCCAGGAAGTGGCACGCGCGGGTGTCGGCGAGCGCGTGCACGGCGTCCAGGCGCAGCCCGTCGATCCGGTAGTCCCGCAGCCAGGACAGCGCGCTGCCCAGCAGATACGTGCGCACTTCGTCGGAGCCCGGGGCGTCCAGGTTGATCGCGGAACCCCAGGGCGTGTGGTGCGTGTCGGTGAAGTACGGTCCGAAGGCGGGCAGGTAGTTGCCCGAGGGGCCCAGGTGGTTGTGCACCACGTCCAGGACCACCCCGAGGCCCAGTTCGTGCGCCCGGTCGACGAAGCGCTTCAGGGCCTCGGGGCCGCCGTAGGGCTCGTGCACGGCCCACAGGGAGACGCCCTCGTAGCCCCAGCCGTGCCGCCCCGGGAACGGGCACAGCGGCATCAACTCGACGTGGGTGATGCCGAGTTCGACGAGGTGGTCGAGGCGGGCGGCGGCCGCGTCCAGGGTGCCCTCGGGAGTGTAGGTGCCCACGTGCAGCTCGTAGAGGACCGCGCCCGGCAGTGGGCGGCCCGCCCACTGCGTACGCCAGGTGTACCGCTCGTGCTCGACGACGGCGCTGAGTCCGTCCGGACCGTCCGGCTGACGGCGCGAGCGGGGGTCGGGCAGCACGGGGCCGTCGTCGAGCGCGAAGCCGTACCGGGTGCCGTCCCCGGCCTCCGCCTCACCCCACCACCATCCCGAGCGCTCCGGATCGCGCTCCAAAGCGCGTGTGGCGCCCTCGCAATGGAGCGTCACGCGGTCGGCCTGCGGTGCCCACACCTCGAACTGCACGGACGGTTCCCCTTCGTCTGCTCACCGTGATGTAGCCCGTCCATGGTGCTTCAAACGAGATCAATCCGCCTGGGAATCCCTCCCTTTGCGGCAGGTGTCGTCAGGTGGGCGCGGGGAGCGGCCGTTGTCTCGTTTTCTGGACACCCGGGGTTCACTGCCCGACAATCACCAACGTGACGTCGTCCTTCGAGTTCAACACGTACCCCGCGCGGCTGTCCGACGCGGAGCGCGACAAGGTGCTGAAGGTGCTCCGTGACGGCGTCGCCATGGGCCGCCTGTCGCACGACACGTTCGTGCGCCGCATGGAACTGGCCCTGATCGCGCGCCGGTCCGACGAACTCGCCGTGCTCACCGCGGACCTGCCCCAGGAGAGCCGCGTCTCCCGACTGGTGTTCGGTACCGTCGAGGCCGTCTCCGGCTTCACCGTGCGGCTGCGCAGGGCGTGGCAGGTCGAGCGCCTGCCCAAGCTGCTGCTGCCGCACCCGGGCAGCGGCCACGCGCTGCGCATCGGCCGCGACCCGGCGAACGGGCTGCGGCTGACCCACGAGACGGTCTCCCGCGTGCACGCCGAACTCAGCCGTCAGGGCGGTATGTGGGTCCTGCGCGATCTCGGCTCCACCAACGGCACCACGGTCAACGGCCGGCGGGTCATCGGTGCCGCCGTCGTCCGTGAGGGCGATCAGGTCGGGTTCGGCCGGATGGCCTTCCGGCTCGCGGTCAACTGAGCCCAACCTCACCTCTGGCCTGGGCTTTACGGGCGGTCGTGGCCCAATGCCCTTTCCTTCGCACGGTGTTGACGTTCTCCTCAAGTCGTGACTGACTGTGCGTACACCATGCACATCAGGTGAACCGACGGCACCACATTGTGGAGGTGTGCCCTGCCGCCCCTCCTCAGATACCCGACCGCCGACGAGCTCGGCGCACGGGCCGCCGCGCTCGTCGCCCGCCATCCCACGGACGCCCGGCTGCGCCGCGCCGGTACCTCCCGCGCGGGAAACCCCCTCTGGCTGCTCTCCGTCGGCCACGGCAGCCGTCAGGCCCTCGTCGTGGCCGGCCCGCACGCCAACGAGCCCGTGGGCGGGGGCACCGTCCTCAGACTGGCCGAGCGTGCCCTGGCCGACCCCGCGCTCACCGCCGGGGCCGACGCCACCTGGAACCTGCTGCTCTGCCTCGACCCCGACGGCCTGCGCCGCAACGAGGGCTGGCTGCGCGGCCCGTACTCCCTCGGTCGCTACTTCCGGAACTTCTTCCGGCCCGGCTTCGGCGAACAGCCGGAATGGCTCCCCGACGGCGCGGACGCGGCCGCCCTGCCGGAGACCCGCACCCTCCTCGCCCTCCAGGACGAACTGCGGCCCTTCCTCCAGTGCTCCCTGCACGGGGTCGACGTCGGCGGCGGCTTCGTCGAACTCACCCGCGACCTGCCCGGCCTCGCCCTGCGCGTCGCCCACACCGCGGCCCGGCTGCGCATCCCGCGCGAGCTCGGCCCCTACGACACCCTGTACTGGCCGTGTCTGGGCCCCGCCGTCTACCGGATCCCGCCGCCCCGCCGCGGCGACCTGGCCGCCGCCATCACCGAGGCCGCCGTCGAGTCGACCTGGTACCACCCGCACCGGCACGGCACCGTGACCGCGGTCGTCGAGTCGCCCATGTGGGGCGTGGCCGCCGTCGAGGACGGCAGCGCACCCGCCGACGCGGCCGCCGTGCTGCGTAACGTCAGCCACACGCTGCGCCGCGACGCGCGGCTCCTGGAGGGCGTCCTGGCGCGGATCCGCCCGCATGTCTCGGCCGCCCCGGACGCGGAGCGACTGCTCGCCCCGGTCGAGGACTATTTACTGGTCTGCCCCGGACTCGCCGACGCCTGGGACCCCGACGTCACCGACGGCGGCCGCCCGATGCCCGCGCTCAGCACCGGTCACCTGGCCGCGCTGCGCATCGCCGGGCGGCGCCTCGCCCTGCGCACGGCCGGACTCCTGCACCAGCTCGTGATCCGCTCGGGCGCCGACCCGGCCGGCGCGCTGCCGGAACTGGACCGGCTCATCGACCTCTGGTGCGCCGACTACCGCGACGGCTGCGGCGCCCGCTGGATCCCGGTGCCGCGCCAGATCGAGTACCAGTCCCGGGTCGTGCTCGCCGCCTTCGAACTCGCCGTCCGGAACGCGCCCGCGTGCTCCCGTTCGGGTGAGCCGGGCTGGGGATCCGAGCCCGCCGTGCCGATGCATCGGGAATGACGTCCACGAACACAGCGACAACGACAGCGGTACGGCGAGCGGCACACCTGGCCCTGACGGCGGCGACCGCCCTGCTTCTCGCCGCCGCGGCCCCCGCGACCGCCGGGTCCTCCGCCGGCGGCGACCAGCTCTACCTCATGGTGACCACGGGCGACGGCCGCTCCAGCGACACCCGCGGCACCCTCCTGCTGTGCGACCCGCCCCAGGGCCACAGCCGGGCCGCCGAGGCCTGCGCCCAACTGGACTCCGTCGGCGGTGACATCGCCGCCCTTCCGGCCGCGGACGTCTACTGCCCGATGCTCTACGCGCCGGTCACCGTCCAGGCCCGCGGACAGTGGAACGGACGACCGGTCGAGTACCGGCAGACCTTCTCGAACGACTGTGTGATGGGGGCGCGGACCGGGGCGGTCTTCGCACTGGACGGCTGACGCCCACGCGCGTGGGGTGAGGCCGGCTCAGTCCGCCCGCACACGCGCGTGCAGCGCCACCGCCACGATCGTGCGGGCCTGGTGCTCGATCTGGTGTTCCAACGGCACCCAGCGGGCCCCGAACCGCTCCGCGAAGGAATCGCTCCACGCCTCGACGAGCCGTTCGAGACGCGGTGCCGCGCGGTCGTCGGTCTCCCGCAGGACCCGCAGCAGCATGGCCGCGGCCCGCAGCGGCAGCCGGCGGGAGAACGCGTCCACACTGCCGATGTACGCCTTCGTGTCGTCGGCCGGCCGTGTGTGGATCCAGTCCGCGGCCAGCCCCGGCACCAGCCCCAGGCCCCAGGTGGCGGCCCGCAGCAGCGGGCCGCCGACGCCGTCGAGGCGCGGCAGCGCGTCCGCCCGTACCTGGTCCACCGCCCGCGACTGACGCAGCAGCCGGCCCGCCAGCCGCCGCATCGCCGCCGCCGGCGCCGGGTGCGGCGCCGGATCGTCCACCAGGTCGCTCGCCCACATCGGCACCTCGACCACCGCGGTCAGACCGCCGTAGCGGTGCGCGTGGTACCAGGTGCTGAGCCGCGCGTCGTCCGGCATGCTCGGGTACGCCGCCCCGGCGCCCGGCGCCGGCATCACATGCACCCCCGGTCCGGACGCCGGCCAGCCCGCCGCGTCCGAGGCACCGGTCTCCACCGGAATGTGCAGCTCCGCCGCGGACTTGGCGAACGGCTCGGCGATCCCCGGCACGTCCTTCGTCAACTGCACCCAGCTGCCGCCCAGATCGGTGCCGTGCAGGGTCACCTGGACGTAGGGCCGCAGGGTGTCGATCACCCCGGTCAGGGCACGGGTCTCGGGCGGCAGCCGGTCCGGCGGCAGCATCGCGGGCGCCCACTCCGGCTGCTCCGCCCCGGCCGGCCGGAAGAAGCCGAGGTGGTAGTCGAAGAGACTGCGCGGCGCCGGGGTCACATGCAGGCTCGCGCCGTCGGGATCCGCGCACAGCAGGAAGTGCCAGGACGTGTCCGCCCGCAACTCCGGCTCGGCCAGCACCCGCCGGGCCACCGCCAGAGCCGCGGGGCCGCCGGCCGGTTCGTTGGCGTGCGCGCCCGCGACCACCAGGACGGCTCGCCGGGCCCGGCCGACCGACAGCACATGGAGGGGTCTGCCCGCGCGCGAGGCACCCACCTGCCTCAGCCGGCAGTCGCCGGGCCGCTGTGCGGCCAACGCCCGTGCGGACCGGACCAGTTCGGTCACCGTGGGGTAGCGCAGCTCCGGCAGCAGACTCACCCCCGATATGTCCGACCGGCCTCGCAATCCGCAGTACCCCACGGTCTGGTTGAGCTGTCAAGCACGCCATGGGGGAGCCGCCAGGGGGCGCCCAGAAGCATTTACCGGCAGCCGGTAAAGCCGTAGGTGCCAGCGGGGTTGCCCGTGCCCCCGCGCCCGCGGTAGCGGCTCCGGCGTCACTGCTGGTGCAGGCCGCGCCCGGCCAGCGTCAGGAACGCCTCGCCTACCGCCTCGGACAGTGTCGGATGCGGGTGCACATGCCGGGCCACGTCGGCGGGTTCGGCGTCCCAGCCGACGATCAGCTGGCTCTCGGCGACCATCTCGGACACGTGCGGGCCCACCAGATGCACCCCGAGAACCCGGCCGCGCGGCCCCGTGCCCGCGCACCGGCCCGCCACCGTCGTGCCCGTCGGCGAGGAGGAGGTCGTCCTCGCCGTCCCCTTCGACGACCGCCTCGCGGGCCGCACCACGGTCACCCTGCCCGAACTCGCCGACCGCGCCTGGATCCGCTGCGCCATGGAGCCGGTCGTCCACGGCGAACGCTTTCTCGACTGGGCGTGCGGACAGGCCGGCTTCAAGCCCCGCACCGCCGTATGGACCGAACACACGTCGACGGCGGTGCGCATGGCGGCCGCCGGGGTCGGCGTGTGCGCGGCGCCCTCGCACATCGTCCGCTCGGCGGTCGGCGAGGACTGCGTGGTCCTCTCGCACGACCCGGTCTGGAAGCGCCCCATGACCGTCTTCGCGCGCGTGCCGCTCACCGGCGCGGCGGAGGCCTTCGTGGACCTGCTGCGGAAGACCTGGCCGCAGTCGGCCGCACCGGCCTCGCCCACGCGCGCCCAGTCAGGCCGCACCGGCCCCGCCCGCCCGCGCCCAGTCAGTCCGTGACGACCCGCTCCAGCAGCGCCACCGGCGACTCGCCCAGGAGCTCCTCCACACGCACGTGCCCGGAGAACTCCCGCTCCGGTACCAGCACATCGCGCCAGACGCCCGGCGGCAGCGGCAGCACCGTCTCCCCCCAGCCGCCCGCCTCCATCAGCCGCAGCGACAGCCGGGTCACCGCGGTGACCACCTCCCCGGAGCGCGCGAACGCCACGCAATGCGCCGCCGAGGGCCCCTCCGCGGCCAGCGGCGTGTACGTCGCCGCGTCACCGAAGACGTCCGGCCGGCGCCTGCGCAGCCGCAGTGCCGCGGCCGTGAGCGCGCCCTTGTCGCCGGAGTCCTCCGGCGGGAACCGCACGGGCCGCCGGTTGTCCGGGTCCACCAGCGCCAGGTACCTGCCCTCCGTGCCCTGGTACACATCGGGCACCCCGGGCATCGTCAGCTGCACCAGGGCCGCCCCCAGCTCGTTCGCCCGGATGTGCGGATCGAGCCGACCGCGCAAGGCGGCCACCTGCTCGCCCTGCGGCCCGCACGGCCCGGCCGTGACGAACCGCGCCACCGCCTCCTCGTACGCCGGTTCCTGCTCCGTCCAGCTCGTGTACAGCCCCGCCTCGCGCACATGCTTCAGCAGCGCCTCCCGCACCCGCTCCGGGGCGGCGGGACCGAGCCCGAACACCGACTGCCAGGCCGCCCAGGCCAGCTGCGCGTCCGGCACGCCGTCGCCGGTGCGGGTCACCTCGGCCAGCGTGTCCGCCCACCACTCGGGGCACTCGGTGAGCACGGCCAGGGCCGCCCGCACATCGGCACTGCGCTTGGTGTCGTGCGTCGACAGCACGGTTCCCGTCAGCGGCCAGTCGCGCTGCACGCGTGTGCAGTAGGCGTGGAACTCCTCGGGCGAGACGGCAGGGCTCCCGGGATTCCCGCCCACCTCCGTCGCCGACAGCAGCGGCACATAGCGGTAGAACGCCGTGTCCTCCACGGACTTGGCCCGCAGCGCCGATGCCGTCTGCGCGAACCGGGTCCGGAACTCCACGTGGTCCGGCCCGTCCCCGGCGCGCCCCAGCACCAGATCCCGTACGACGTCGACGGCGCCCGCCTCCTCGGGGACCACGAAGGCGAGCCGGGCCTCGGCCGCGGCCTCCTCGGTGACGACACGGGCGGCGTCCGAGGAGCCGTAGGGCCGGTAGACCTCCATCCGCACCAGCAGCTCCTGGAGCGCGGTGCGCAGCGCCCAGGGCGCCCGGTCGCGCAGCGCGGGCTCCGGGGACGTGGCACACACGCGTGCCGCCACCCGGGTCAGGCGGTCCGTCTCGGCGGCCAGCTCGTGCGTGATCACCTTGTACGCCGCCCGCCGTGCCGTCGCGGCCCAGTCACCCCCGCGGTCGGTCTGCGGGGCGGCGAACCGCCGGTACTGGCCGAGGAGTTCCCCGAACCCCGCCGGGTCCGTGAACAGCCCGTCGATCCGCCTCAGGGCGTCGTACCCGGTCGTCCCCGCCACGGGCCAGGCCGCCGGCAGCCGCTCCCCGTCCGCCAGGATCTTCTCCACGACCGTCCAGCGCCCGCCGGTCGCCTCGTGGAGTCGCTGGAGGTACGTGTCGGGGTCCGCGAGGCCGTCGGGGTGGTCGACCCGCAGCCCGTCGAGCACGCCCTCGTGCAGCAGCTGGAGGATCTTGGCGTGGGTGGCCTCGAACACCTCGGGGTCCTCGACCCGCACCCCGATCAGCTCCGAGATGCTGAAGAATCGCCGGTAGTTGAGCTCCGTCCGGGCCAGCCGCCACCACACCGGCCGGTACCACTGCGCGTCCAGGAGCTGCGGCAGAGGCAGTTCCCCGGTGCCCTCGCGGAGCGGGAACACGTGGTCGTAGTAGCGCAGTACCTCGCCGTCCACCGTGAGGTTGCCGAGCTCCTCGCCGACCGGATGCCCCAGTACCGGCAGCAGCACCTGGCCGCCCTGCGCCTCCCAGTCGATGTCGAACCAGCGCGCGTACGGCGACTTCGGGCCCTCCCGCAGCACCTCCCACAGGGCGTGGTTGTGGCGCGGGTCCATCGCCATGTGGTTCGGCACGATGTCCGCCACCAGACCGAGCCCGTGCTCCCGCGCGGTGCGCGACAGCGCCCGCAGCCCGTCCTCGCCACCCAGTTCCTCGCGCACGCGCGCGTGGTCCACGACGTCGTAGCCGTGCGTCGAACCGGGGACGGACTCCAGGACGGGGGACAGGTGCAGATGCGAGACGCCCAACGAGGCCAGGTACGGCACGGCCGCCGCCGCGGCCGCGAACGGGAACTCGGGCTGCAGCTGCAGCCGGTACGTGGCCGTCGGCGCCGACGGGTCGGGTCGCTCAGGTGTCATGCAGACCTACGTACCCGCCCTACGGCCTTTCGTGTCATCCCGTGCTCCATGTGCACGGGACGCGGACGTCGGGACGCTACCGTCCCGACGTCACCGCAAGCGACACGACGCTACCGTCCCGTTCCGACGTCGACGGCGCCATCGGCCCGTACCGCTAGACGGGCCGTCGCAGCACCGCCATGCTGCGGTCCACCAGCGTCAGCCGGTCGCCGGCCTGCACCTTCGCCCCCGTGCCCGGGGGCACCCCGTCCGGGCGGGCGGTGTCGACCACGACCTCCCACTGCCGGCCGTGGTTGACCGGCACCACGAAGTCCAGCGTCTTGGGCGAGGCGTTGAACATCAGCAGGAAGGAGTCGTCGCTGATCCGCTCCCCACGGGGGCCGGGCTCGGAGATCGCGTTGCCGTTGAGGAAGACCGTCAGCGCCGAGGCCTGCGCCCGGTCCCAGTCCCGCTGGGCCATCTCCTTGCCCTCGGGCGTGAACCAGGCGATGTCCGACAGCTCGTCGTGGGTCCCCTCCACGGGCCGCCCGTGGAAGAAGCGGCGGCGCCGGAAGACCGGATGGTCCTTGCGCAGCCACACCATCGCGCGCGTGAAGGCCAGCAACTCGGCGCCGAGCCCCGCCGCCCCGTCCCCGGTGTCCTCCGGCCACCGCACCCAGGCCAGCTCGCTGTCCTGGCAGTAGGCGTTGTTGTTGCCGCACTGGGTGCGCGCGACCTCGTCGCCGTGGCTGATCATCGGCACGCCCTGGGACAGCATCAGCGTGGCGATGAAGTTGCGCATCTGGCGGGCGCGCAGCTCCCGCACCGCGGGATCGTTGGTCTCGCCCTCCGTCCCGCAGTTCCAGGACCGGTTGTGGCTCTCGCCGTCGCGGTTGTCCTCGCCGTTGGCCTCGTTGTGCTTGTCGTTGTACGAGACGAGGTCGTGCAGGGTGAACCCGTCGTGGCAGGTGACGAAGTTGATGGAGGCCAGCGGACGCCGGCCGTCGTCCTGGTAGAGGTCGGAGGAACCGGTCAGCCGGGACGCGAACTCCGCCAGCGCGCGCGGCTCGCCCCGCCACAGGTCCCGCACGGTGTCGCGGTACTTGCCGTTCCACTCGGTCCACAGCGGCGGGAAGTTGCCCACCTGGTAGCCGCCCTCGCCGACGTCCCAGGGCTCGGCGATCAGCTTCACCTGGGAGACCACCGGGTCCTGCTGCACCAGGTCGAAGAACGACGACAGCCGGTCCACCTCGTGGAACTGCCGCGCCAGGGTGGCCGCGAGGTCGAAGCGGAAGCCGTCGACGTGCATCTCGGTCACCCAGTACCTGAGCGAGTCCATGATCAGCTGAAGGACGTGCGGGGACCGCATCAGCAGGGAGTTCCCGGTGCCCGTGGTGTCCATGTAGTACCGCTGGTCGTCGGTCAGGCGGTAGTACTGCGGGTTGTCCAGGCCCTTGAAGGACAGCGTCGGGCCCAGGTGGTTGCCCTCGGCGGTGTGGTTGTAGACGACGTCCAGGATGACCTCGATCCCGGCCTCGTGCAGCGCCCTGACCGCCGACTTGAACTCCAGGACCTGCTGGCCGCGGTCGCCCCAGGAGGCGTACGCGTTGTGCGGGGCGAAGAAACCGATCGTGTTGTAGCCCCAGTAGTTGTTCAGGCCCATGTCGACCAGGCGGTGATCGTTCACGAACTGGTGGACCGGCATCAGCTCCAGGGTGGTGACGCCGAGCTCCACGAGGTGCTCGATGATCGCGGGGTGCGCCAGCGCGGCGTAGGTGCCGCGCAGCTCCTCGGGCAGCCCCGGGTGCCGCATGGTGAGGCCCTTGACGTGCGCCTCGTAGATCACCGTCTCGTGGTATCCGATCCGCGGCCGCCGGTCGTCGCCCCAGTCGAAGTACGGGTTGACCACGACGGACGTCATGGTGTGCGGCGCCGAGTCGAGATCGTTGCGCTTGTCGGGCGAGTCGAAGTGGTAGCCGTACACCTCCTCGCCCCAGCGGATCGAACCGCTGATCGCGCGCGCGTACGGGTCGAGCAGCAGCTTCGAGGAGTTGCAGCGCAGGCCGCGCTCGGGAGCGTACGGGCCGTGCGCACGGAAGCCGTAGCGCTGTCCAGGCATCACGCCGGGCAGATACGCGTGCCGGACGAACGCATCGCTCTCGCGCAGTTCCACCGCCGTTTCCGAGCCGTCGTCGTGCAAAAGACACAGCTCTACTCGGTTCGCGGCTTCGGTGAAGACCGCGAAGTTGGTACCGGCGCCGTCGTACGTGGCACCGAGTGGATACGCCTCTCCAGGCCAGACCTGCATGCAACGACTCTTTCAGCTGTCCCGCGCCGCGTGGGGCCCCATGGCCCCGAGTGTCCCCGAAAGTGATGGAACCACCTATGACTTACGTCCCTCTTACCGACCGACCAGTGCATAGTGCGGTCATAGAACCGCTCTTTGCCGAAATATCGGGGCATACACATACTCCCGGACATCCCGGGGAGTAGGGGGAAGATGTGCGCAAGATAGTGCACCGCCACCTCGGGAAGGTGGTGGCAGGTGCGGCCATCGCGGTGGCCGGGACCGCCGTGATGGTCGGGATCACCCTGCCGGGCACCGCGGGGGCGGACGACACCGGAGGCGGCAAGACGGCCTCCGGACAGTCCGTGGCGCAGGCGGGACAGGGCGCGGACGGGGCCGTCGCGCCCGGAGTCGTCGAGAAGGCGTCGGCCGCCGAGGGTGAGAAGGGCAAGGGCCGCGACCCGCTCACCGACGACGAGATCAAGCGGGTCGAGCAGATCGCCGTGAACCCGCAGCTGCTCAACGCCAGTGAGGACGTCGAGGGCGACCGCGGACCCGAACGGCTCACCGTGGACCTCGCCGACCCCAAGGTCGGCGAACTGGACGACCCGAACGCGCCCCGTCGCGCGAACGTGACCTTCTACGACTACCGGGACGACACCCTCGTCACCAGGACCGTCGACCTCGACAGCGGCAAGATCGTCGCGACCGGCACCCAGCACGGCGTCCAGCCGCCGCTGAGCGGTGCCGAGTACGCGGAGGCCGCGAGCCTTCTGATCGCCGACCCGCTCGGCGCGGACCTGAAGGCCGACTACAAGGACGCCACCGACAAGGAACTCACCGACCCGAACCAGCTGCTGCTCACCGGCGCCGTGTACCGGGCCGTCCCGGGCGGTCAGCCGGCCGTGCTCGACAAGTGCGGCGAGCACCGCTGCGTGCGGCTGTTCCCGAAGGTGAAGAACGGCCCCTGGATCGACGCCAGGGCCTTCGTGATCGATCTGAGCGCCCGCAAGGTCGCCAAGCTCGAGAGCTGATCCGCCTCCCTCCGTCCACTTTTCCCACCTGCTCCTTCCGCAAGGGAGTCATCTCTTCATGCGTGTCAACAGAATCAGCCGCGCGCGCAGGCACGCGGCCCTCGGCGTGTCCGTGGCCGCGCTGGCCGCCGGTGTCACGACCGGTGCGGGACCGGCCGCCGCCCAGCCCGGGGCCGCCGCCGCGCCCGCGGCGGAGTGCAGCACCGCCTACAAGATCGAGCAGACGCTCTCCAGCGGCACGACCTGGCGGATGTGCTGGCGCTACGACAGCAAGGCCGGGCTCGTCCTGGAGGACATCTCCTACCAGCCCAAGGGCGAGACCGCGCCGATCAAGGTCCTCAACAGCGCCAGGCTCGGCCAGATCCACGTCCCCTACGACGACGGCAGCGTCGAGTACGACGACCTGACGGGCTTCGGCTTCGCCCAGGGCCTGATGAACCTGGACCCGGGCGAGTGCCCCGGCGGCACCATCAAGAGCGTCAAGGTCCCGGACTCCTGGGACCCGGACCACGCGAACGTCAACGGCCTGTGCACCACGACCCGTTCACGCGGACACGCCTACCGCATGCAGGGCGACAGCGCGAACAAGGTCTACCAGGCGCAGGGCAAGGACCTGCTCGTCTACTCGGTCAACCAGGTCGGCTGGTACGAGTACATGACCGAGTGGCGCTTCCAGGACGACGGCACCATCACCATGAACCTCGGCGCGACCGGCAGTCTCTCCTACGAGGACTACGACGCCGGCGACGGCCGCGGCTGGCCCATCGGCAAGGGCCCCCGCGCCCAGGCCACCAGCCACAGCCACAACGCCTTCTGGCGCCTGGACTTCGCCCTCGACAGTTCCTCGAAGAACCGGGTCGAGCAGTACGACTCCACGGTCACCGCGGCCGCCCAGGGCCAGCAGACCGCGACCGTCAAGACCACCCGCACCCCGGTCACCAAGGAACTCGCGGGCGACGCCAAGAGCTACCGCTGGTGGCGCATGGTCAGCGCGGTCGGCAAGAACAAGGACTGGCACCCGCGGTCGTACGAGATCGTCCCCGGTCCGAGCACCAAGTACCCGGGGCGCAGCTTCACCAAGCACGACGTGTACTTCACCGAGTACAACCCGTGCGAGCAGTTCGCCAGCAACAACACCGGCAACTGCGGTGCCGGGGCGGGCACGTCCGTCGACAAGTGGGTCAACGGCCAGACCCTCACCCACCCGGTGGTCTGGATGAACGTGGGCTTCCACCACATCGCCCGGGACGAGGACCAGCAGCCCATGCCGGTCCACTGGCAGGGATTCTCCATCGCCCCCAGGGACGTCACGGCTATGAATCCGCTCACTCCGGCCGAGCTCGCCGGGCAGAACGGCCACTGGGAGCCCGGTAGTTGAGATTGACCCTGTCCATCCGGCTGCACCGCCGACCGCTCCCGGAGTACCCTTCCTTGATCGTTGGGTGGGGCCATGCCCCCGGGAGTGCTCGGGGGAGCGGAAGGCGGTGCGCGGGTGGGCTCGGGAGGGCTGGAGTTGCCCCCTGGTGACGAGGGTCACGAGGGGAACTCCCAAGACGCCCCGCCCGGCACGGTGTCCCTGGCACGGCCGATGGACGCGGGAGCGACGATCGGGCCGGAGCTGGACTGGGACGCCGACGCCTGGCGCGAGGTACGGACGCGCGCACAGCGGGCGGGCCGTGCCTACATCTGGCTGAACCTCGTCGAACAGCGGCTGCGGGCTGTCGTGGCCGCTGTTCTGCGTCCCATCTACGAACCCGTCCACGGCCACGACGACTGGGTGGTCGCGGCCGCCGGACCCGCCGGACAGGAGTGGGTCCAGCGCGCGGTCGCGGTCCGCGAGGTCAGCCGCCGCAAGGGCTATCTGCTCGACCCCGCCGACGACAACGTCCTCAGTTTCCTCACCCTGCCCCAGCTGCGTGAGCTGATGGTGCAGCACTGGCCGTGCTTCGAGCCCTACTTCGACGACCGCCGGGACGTCGAACTGGCCCTGGACGAGCTGGAGGTGACGCGCAACGTCGTCTCCCGCAACCGGGCCCTGTCCGAGGCGGTCCTCGGACAGGCCGAGCGAGCGGCCGCCAAGCTGCTGGAGATACTCGGCGCCGGCGGCGACGTGCCGTCCGCCCGCCGGCTGCCCGTCGACGCGGTCGAGGACCTGGTGGGCGACCGGTACGCAGACGTGGTCGCCGTACATTCCGACCGGGTGCGGCTGCTGCGCCAGTTCCCCGCCGAGGACATCTTCGGCGGTGCCCGGCGCCTGGACGCCGTCGGCATCGGCCTCAACCTCCTCGTGCAGAACTTCTCCGGCCGCCGTCTGGTGCGCCTTGCCGAGGGCGGCTGCCGGGTGCGGCTGCTGTTCCTGAACCCGGCCTCCAGCGCGGTCAAGCGGCGCGAGCGGGAGCTGGGCCTGAAGCGTGGTGAGTTGAGCCGGGCCGTCGAGATGAACATCCTGCACATGCGCCGGGTGCGGTCCAGGCTGCGCGACCCGGGCGCCTTCGAGATCCAGGTCTACGACGACACCCCGCGCTTCACGGCCTACCTCGTGGACGGCGACGGCTCGGACGGCATCGCGGTCGTGCAGTCCTATCTGCGCCGCTCGCGGGGCATGGAGGCGCCGGTCCTCGTGCTGCGCAACGGAAACCGGGTCGTCAAGCCGGGCGACGTGGACGACAGCGGTCTCTTCCCCACCTACCGCGAGGAGTTCGAGACGAACTGGGCGGATTCGCGTCCGGTGTCCTGAAGTGTCCCCGCTTTCCGGTGTGTCGGCGATGCCAAGCGGAATGCGGTCCTCTGATTGTCAGTGGCTCATGGGAAGGTGGAGACCACTGGGGGAAAGCACCACCAAGAAGGGGGACCGCCCATGGGCTGGCACCGAGAGCTGCTGATCGGCTTCGACCTGGAGACCACCGGCACCGATCCGCGCGAGGCGCGCATCGTCACGGCTGCCGTGATCGAGCTCAGGGACGGGCAGCCCCTGGGGCGCCGGGAGTGGCTGGCGGACCCGGGCATGGAGATCCCGGCGGACGCCGTGGCGGTCCACGGGATCAGCAACGAGCGGGCGGCCGCCGAGGGCCGCCCCGCCGACCAGGTCGCCGACGCCATCGCGGACGTCCTCACGACCTACTGGAAGACGGGCGTCCCGGTCGTCGCCTACAACGCCGCCTTCGACCTGAGCCTGCTCTCCGCCGAACTGCGCCGGTACGGCCTGCCGTCCCTGCGTGAGCGCCTGGGCGGCCTCGACCCGGCACCGGTCATCGACCCGTACACCATCGACCGCTCGGTGGACCGCTACCGCCGCGGCAAGCGCAACCTCGAAGCGGTCTGCACGGAGTACGGCGTCGCGCTCGACACCGCCCACGACGCCTGCGCCGACGCGCTCGCCGCGGCCCGGCTGGCCTGCGCGATAGCCGTGCGCCACCCGAAGGTCGCGGCCCTCGGCCCGGCGGAGCTGCACCACCGCCAGATCGAGTGGTACGCGGAATGGGCGGCGGACTTCCAGAGCTTCCTGCGCCGCAAGGGCGATGCGACGGCCGTGGTCGACGGCGTCTGGCCGCTGCGCGAGCCGGCCGACGAGACGGTCTGAGAGGGCGTCACCCCGGCAGCGGATCCGAGAGCGGAGGACTCGCGACGGGCTCCACCCGCGGCTTCGCCAACCGCTCGTAGTCGGCCCCCGACACGCACAGCGACCGGTCCAGCCGGGCGGCGTTGAAGTACAGCCGGGGCTGCTTCACGACCTCCGGATCGGCGACGACCTCCAGCTCGGGATCGAAGCTGAACGGCAGGACCGTGCCGGGGATCGCGCGGGCCAGCCGCTCGGCGGTCTCCGCATCGCTGAACCCGACATAGCGCGCGGCGAACAGCGCCCGGACCGCGTCCAGGTCCACGCGCCGGTCCCCGGGGACGACCGCGAGGACATGCCGGGTGGTCCGGCGGTCCACCTTGACCCGCAGCACGATGCACTTCGCGGCCTCGGAGGCGGGGTGCCCGCGCAGCGCGCACACGGCGTCCGTGGTGCCCTCGGGGGCGTGGTCGATCAGCCGGTAGTCGACGGAGGAGGCGTCGAGCAGGGAGATCAGACGGTCGTAGGTGTCGCGGGCGTCGGTGTCGTGGGCGTCGGTGTCGTAGGCGTCGTCGCCGGGCATCGGGTGTCCCCTTCGGTGAGTAGAACTGCGGTGCGGGCCGGGGCGGTTGCGCGATGGGCCCGTTCCACGGACTGCCCCCAGTAGGTACCGGCGAGCATCATGACCGCTCCGAGCCCGGTCAGTGCGGTGAAGTGCTCGCCGCCCAGGGCGACTCCCGCCCCCGCGGCCCAGATCGGCTCGGTGCCCAGCAGCAGACTGGCCCGGCTGGCCGAGGTGCGCTGCACCGCCCAGGTCTGGGCGAGGAAGGCGAACACACTGCAGAACAGGGCGAGATAGAGCAGTTGTGTCCAGGAGGCCGGGTCCGCGTGGGCCAGGGCCGGAAGATCGTGCGCGGCCAGGGGGAGGAACAGGACGGTGCCGACGAGGGTCTGCACGGTCGTGAGATGCAGCGGCCGTATCGCCCGGCCCGCGGTGAGCCGGCCGACGAGGGCGACATGGCCGGCCCGTACGACCGCGGCGCCGAGCATCAGCAGGTCGCCGATGCGGGGCGCGTGGAAGCCGTTGCCCACCATGAGCAGCCCGACGGCCAGGACGCACACACCGGCGGCCGCGTAGAACACGGGCGGCAGACCGCCCCGCCGGCCGGTGCGGTCGAGGAGGGGCGTGAGGACGATGGTCAGGCTGATGATGAGGCCCGCGTTGGCGGCGCTGGTGTGGGCGACGCCGTAGGTCTCGACGGCCAGGACGGCGGCCTGGGTGAGGCCCAGGGACACCCCCGCCCGCAGCTCCTCGCGGGTCCACCGGCGCGGCCCGCGTCCGGGGACGGCGACGACTCCCAGGCAGGCGAGCGCGGACAGGGCGTAACGGACGAGGAGCACCAGCAGGACAGGGAGGGCGGACGTCGCCGTCTGGGCGGAGAGATAGCTCGAACCCCAGACGATCGCGACCAGCAGGAGTACCACGTCGGTACGGCGGGCATCGGACATGCGCCCACCCTGCCCCCATCCGTCTCTGAAGCCCAGAACCAACTTCTTCAACGATCTTTTAGTACTCCTACACTGTTGGGGTGGACGAACGACAGCTGCGGATCCTGCGGGAGCTCGGCGAACTGGGCAGTGTCACCGCGGTGGCCGAGGCGCTGCTGGTGACGCCGTCCGCGATCTCGCAGCAGCTCAGGCTGTTGCAGCGTTCGGTCAGGGTGCCGCTGACCGAACGCGACGGCAGACGGCTGGTGCTCACGGACGCCGGTCAGGCGCTGGCGGGCGCGGCCATCGACGTGGAGACGGCGCTGGCCCGCGCCCGGCACACGGTCGAGGAGTTCGTGGACCGGCCCAGTGGCGAGGTCTCGGTGGCGGCCTTCCACAGCGCGGGCGCGGCCTTCTTCCCCCTGCTGCTGCGCGCCCTCGCCGATCCCGGTGCCCCCGTGCCGAGGCTGGCCGACGAGGACGTGCCGCAGGAGGACTTCCCGCGCCTGACGCGCGCGTACGACATCGTCCTGGCCCACCGCCTCGACCACGCCCCCGCCTGGCCGCCCACGGTGACGGCCACCACGCTCCTGCGGGAACCCCTGGACGTGGCCATGCCCGCCGACCACCCGCTGGCGGCCAGGCGCCGGGTGACCCCGGCGGACGTGGCCGACGAGCCGTGGATCACCGTCCACGACGGCTTCCCGGTCATGGCCACCATCGAGGCCATCGGGGCGGCTGCGGGCCGCCGCCTCCACCTGGCCCACCGCATCAACGAGTTCGCGGTGGCGGCGGAGGCGGTGGCGGCGGGCGGCGGCCTGGCGTTGATGCCCCGCTGGACGACGCACCGGCATCCGGCGCTCGTGCTCAGACCCTTGAGGGGCGTACAGGCGAGGCGCCACATCGACGCCCTTTGCCGCCCCGAGAGGACGGCGAGAAGGGCGGTCCGCACGGTTCTGACGGAGCTGAGGTCGGCGGCCCTGCTGATTCGGGGCGAGTCGACTCCCTAGGGGCGCCACACCGGTCAGAACGAATGCCACCGCACCGTCTCATCGCCGTCCCGCAAGGACGCGACCCGCCTCTCGAACTCGGCGAGAGCCCTCGGATTCGACGGCGCGTGCTGGGCCACCCACGCACAACTGGCCGTCTCCCGGGCTCCCCGAAGCACCGCGCAGCCCTCCCACTCCCGCACGTCCCATCCGTAGGCGGCGGTGAAGGAGTCATAGGCCGCCGCAGGCACCCCGTACCGGTCCCGGGACAGCGCCATGACCACCAGGTCGTGCTCCCGCAGATCCGAGGAGAACGTCTCCAGATCGACGAGAACAGGCCCGTCCGGACCCACATGGACATTGCGGGGAAGCGCGTCCCCGTGGATCGGCCCCGGCTCCAGGTGGGGCGTCAACGCTGCCGCGGCCGCCGCGAAACCGTCCCGCCGCTCACGGAGGTACGCAGCGTCGGCGGGGTCGATCGCATCGCCCGCAAGCCGCAGCCACCGCTCGACACCGCCCAGCAGCTCACGGGGCGGCAGGGCGAAGGGCGGCGCGGGCAGCGCGTGCACCACTCGCAGGAGTTCGGCCAAATCCCGTGCCTCGGCGGGCCGTACGGCCTCGGGAAGCCGGTGCCACACGGTCACCGGGTGTCCCTCGACCGACCGCGCCTTCGGTTCGGCCGCCCGCACCGCGGGCACTCCCGCCTCCGCAAGCCACCCGGCGATGTCCAGTTCCCGGCGCGCCCGGTCGAGGAGCTCCGCGTCACGCCCCACCTTGACGACCAGGTCACCGACGGCGAACACGGCGTTCTCGCCCAGGGCGAGCAGCTGCGCCGTCCCCGCCGGCAGTCCCGCAGCGGCCAGTACGTCCCGCGCCCGTGCCTCGTCCATCGTCCGGCCTCCCGGTCCTGACCTGTCCCGCATGCCTGTGCAGTGCCACCGCGCACGGCGTCGAGTTCACGCCATCGCCCCGGCCAGTCTCGCATTCCCACAGGTGGGCCGGTGTGCGTGCTGCCTTGACGGCGCATATCCCCTTCACGACCATGACGGAGGCCCAGGCCGGGAGGGCCGGATCGTCACGAGCCGCGTGAAGGAGCCGATGACGTGACCTTGGTGACCGCGACGGAGCGGCCGGCACGGGGCGCACCGCGCGCCGAGGGGGACCGGCGCCCTTCCGGTCACGGAGCCTGGTTCCTGGTGCTGCCCGCGCTGATCCCGATCCTGGTCCTGAGCGTGGGGCCCCTGCTGTACGGGATCCTGCTGGCCTTCACCGACGCCCAGTCGGGCCGGACCCGGGCCACCCAGTGGATCGGAGGCCTCAACTTCCAGGACCTGCTGCACGACACCCTGTTCTGGGAGTCGTTCCGGATCGGCCTGGTCTGGGCGGTCGGCGTGACCGTGCCGCAGTTCCTGCTGGCGCTCGGCCTCGCCCTGCTGCTCGACCAGGACCTCAAACTGCGCTGGCTCGCCCGTGCCCTCGCGATCATCCCCTGGGCCATGCCCGAGGTCGTCGTCGGTGTCATGTGGCGGCTCGTCTACAACCCGGACGCCGGTGTCCTCAACGAGACCCTGCGCACCCTCGGTCTCGGCGACGGCCGTGACTGGCTCAGTGGCCTGTCCACCGCCCTGCCCGCCGTGATCGTCGTCGGCGTCTGGGCCGGGATGCCCCAGACGACGGTGACCCTGCTCGCCGGCCTCCAGAACACCCCGCGCGAACTCCACGAGGCGGCCGCGATGGACGGCGCGGGCGCATGGCGCAGATTCCGCACGGTCACCTGGCCCGCCCTCAGACCGGTCGCCCTCGCGATCACCGCGCTCAACTTCATCTGGAACTTCAACTCGTTCGCCCTGGTGTACGTGCTGACCAGCGGAGGGCCCGGCGGCCGCACCCGTCTCCCCATGCTCTTCGCCTACGAAGAGGCCTTCCGCTACGGCCAGTTCGGCTACGCGGCCGCGATGGGTCTGGTGATGGTCGCTGTGGTCTCCCTCCTCCTGGCCCTGTTCCTGGTGGGCCGGCTCAAGGACCGCACGGAAGGTGAGGCGGCATGAGGACCAGCACCTCCGGCCGTGTCGGCCAGTACGCCGCCCTTCTCGCCTATCTCGTCTTCCTCGCCTTCCCCTTCCTTTGGCTGGTCTCCACCGCCTTCAAGTCCCCCCGGGAACTGGGCAGTCTGCACCCCACCTGGATCCCCCGGGATCCCACGCTCGACAACTTCCGTCAGGCCTTCGACGAACAGCCCCTGCTGCGCGCCGCCGGGAACTCCCTGCTCGCCGCGCTCGCCGCCGCCGTGATCGCCGTACTGATCGCGACCCCGCTGGCCTATGTCATGGCCCGCCACCGCACCCGGCTCGCGAAGGCCGCGACGGGCTGGGTGGTGGTCAGCCAGGCGTTCCCGCTCGTGCTGGTGATCATCCCGCTGTTCCTGGTGCTGAAGAACCTGCGGCTGATCAACTCCCTGGTGGGTCTGGTCATGGTGTACGTCGTGTGGGCGCTGCCGTTCGCGTTGTGGATGCTCGTCGGATACGTCCGTGCCGTGCCGACCGAACTGGAGGAGGCGGCGGCCGTCGACGGGGCCGGGCGCCTGCGGACCCTGGTGTCGGTGACGGCGCCGCTCCTCGCGCCCGGCATCGTGGCGACGGCCCTGTTCGCGTTCATCACCGCGTGGAACGAGTTCTTCTTCGCACTGGTGCTGCTGAAGACCGCGGACAAACAGACCCTGCCCGTCGTCCTCACCCACTTCATCGGCGCGGAGGGGGTCGCCGACCTCGGCCCGCTCGCGGCGGCCGCCTTCCTCGCCACCCTGCCCTCGCTGGTCATCTTCGCGATCATCCAACGCCGTATCACGGGAGGCATGTTGACCGGGGCGGTGAAGAGCTGATGCGCGCACGATGGTTCGCCGGTGTCCTCCTCCTTCTCCTGGCCGGGTGCACCGCCACGAACACGTCAGGGGACGGCCGGATCACCCTCCGTTTCCAGTCGCTGGCCTGGCAGGAGGAGTCCGTGGCGGCCAACCAGGAGCTCGTGAAGGAGTGGAACGCGACCCACCCCGGCGTCAAGGTCGAGTACGTGCAGGGGAGTTGGGACAGCGTCCACGACCAGTTGCTCACCTCCTTCGAAGGCGGCGAGGCGCCCGACATCATCCACGACGCCTCCGACGACCTCGCGGACTTCGCCTACGGCGGCTATCTCGCGGATCTCGACAACCTGCTGCCCGAGCGGCTGAAGTCGGACATCCCGCGACGGAGTTGGCAGACCGCCACCTTCGGCGACGGTGTCTACGGCGTGCCCTTCCTCCAGGAGCCGCGGGTCCTCGTGGCCAACGCGAAGTGGCTGAAGGAGTCCGGCGTACGCGTCCCCACCCCCGAACACCCGTGGAGCTGGCCGGAGTTCCGGCGCATCACCCGGCAGCTCAGCGGTGACGGCAAGTACGGCGTGGCCTGGCCGCTCAAGGAACCCGTCTCCGCGACCCTCAACCTGTCGCTGTCGGCGGGCGGACAGCTCTTCCACCGGGGCGCCGACGGAAAGGTCACCATCCGCTTCGAGAAGGCCGACGAGACCGTGCCGCGCACCGTCCACGACCAGGCGAACACCGACCACAGCGCCTCGCCGACCACGCTCGGCAGCGGCGGCTCCGACACCCTGCCCGGCTTCTTCGGCGGCAAGTACGCGATGGTCCCGCTCGGGTTCTCCTACCGTCAGCAGATCGCCCAGCAGGCGCCGAAGGGCTTCGCGTGGCAGGTGCTGCCCGCCCCGGCCGGCGCCGACGGGCTCACCCAGGGCGTCAGCCCGCAGACCCTGTCCGTCGCCGAGGACTGCGCGCACAAGAAGGAGGCGGCCGCGTTCATCGACTTCCTGCTCCGGCCGAAGAACATGGTCCGGCTGGCGCTGGGGGACTGGATGCTGCCCACCGGGACCGAGGCGCTGAAGGACCCCGCCCTGCACACCGCGAAGGACGGCTGGGCCACCGGTACCGCGCTCGCCTCCCGGCTGAGCCCGGCGCCCGCGCAGTCCGTCCGGGGCTACCCGGAGTGGAAGGACAAGGTCGCCACCCCCGCCTTCCAGGAGTACTACAGCGGCGCCATCGGCCTCGGTGAGCTGCGCGAACGGCTGGAGCGGGACGGGAACCTCGTGCTGGCCCGCTACCAGCGGTGAAAAACCGGTTGTCGCCGCCGCCGGGGCCGCCCTAGCGTTCCGTCCGTGGCAGCGAACAACGCGATTCACTTCTCCGGTCTCGGCCGGGGCTTCACGCACTCCGTACGGATGCGTCGTGGCCCCGGAGCCCTGACCGGCCCGGGGAGCCACATCCGCCGCTGATCACCCGCGGCCAGGTTCGTCCCGTACGCACTTCTCCTGTCTTCCGGTCAGGGCCTTCGTCTGCCCTTTTCCCGCTCCCGGAAGACAAGGACCGCAGGCCATGGCCCGCCCCTCACGCATTTCCCGCGCGCTCTCGCAGAACTTCCTCACTGATCCCAAGGCAGCGGCTCGGCTCGCGAGGCTTGCCGTACCGCACCCGAAGGCGGACCTGGTCCTCGAAGTCGGCGCGGGCAAAGGCGCGTTGACCGAACCGCTCGTCCCGCGCTGCCGTCGGCTGCTCGCCTACGAGATCGACGAACGCCTCGTTCCGGCGCTCGACGCCCGCTTTCGTTCCGTACCCCAAGTCCAGGTCGTCGCAGGGGACTTCCTGGCCGCACGCCCACCCCGGACGCCGTTCTCGGTCGCCGGCAACGTGCCCTTCTCCCGTACGGCCGCGATCGTCGACTGGTGTCTGCGCGCCCCCGCCCTCACCGACGCGACGCTTCTCACGCAGCTGGAGTACGCCCGCAAGCGCACGGGGGACTACGGGAGCTGGACCCTGCTGACCGTCCTGAGCTGGCCCCGGTACGAGTGGCGTCTGGTGGGACGGGTCGGGCGGTACGGCTTCACGCCCGTGCCGCGTGTGGAGGCCGGGATCATCCGGATCGAGCGCCGTTGCGCACCGCTCCTCGCCGCCACCTCGGAGCAGGGCTGGAGGCGCCTGGTGGAGCTCGGGTTCTCCGGGGTCGGCGGGTCGTTGCACGCCTCCCTGTGCCGGGCCCGCCCTCGGCGGCGGGTGGACCTCGCGTTTCGCCGCGCGGGGCTCGACCGGGGAGTGCTGGTGGGGGAGGTCGCGCCGCAGTCGTGGCTGCGGCTGTGCGAGGTGCTGGTGCCGTGAATGAGGCGTCGTTCGTTGTCTGCCGCGCCGTCGTGGCGGGTCGCGCAGTTCCCCGCGCCCCTCTTCGCGCTTCGCGCGATCCAAAAGAAGTTGCACGAGACGTATCGTCTCGCCTAGGGTCGCCGACATGACCAGTCCCTCACACATCGCCATGTTCTCCATCGCCGCCCACGGCCACGTGAACCCCAGCCTCGAGGTGATCCGCGAGCTCGTGGCGCGCGGGCACCGGGTCACGTACGCCGTTCCGCCCCTGTTCGCCGAGAAGGTCGCCGAGACCGGGGCCGAGGTGAAGCCCTGGAACTCGACGCTGCCCGGTCCCGACGACGACCCGGCGGCCTGGGGCAGCGAACTGCTCGACCACGTGGAGCTCTTCCTCGCCGACGCGATGCAGGCGCTGCCGCAGCTGGCCGAGGCGTACGAAGGCGACACACCTGATCTCGTCCTGCACGACATCACCGCCTACCCGGCCCGCGTCCTCGCCCACCGCTGGGGTGTGCCCGCGATCTCGCTCTCGCCGAACCTCGTCGCCTGGCAGGGCTACGAGGAGGAGGTCGCCGAGCCGATGTGGGCCGAGCCGAGGAGCACCGAACGGGGACAGGCCTACTACGCCCGCTTCCAGGGCTGGCTGCGGGAGAACGGGATCGACCTGGACCCCGACTCCTTCGTCGGCCGCCCCGACCGCTCCCTGGTCCTGATCCCCAGGGCGCTCCAGCCGCACGCCGACCGGGTCGACGAGAACGTGTACACCTTCGTCGGCGCCTGCCAGGGGGACCGTGCCTCCCAGGGGGAGTGGCGGCGGCCGGCCGGGGCCGGGAAGGTGGCTCTCGTCTCCCTCGGCTCCTCCTTCACCAAGCGGCCCGACTTCTACCGGGAGTGCCTGAGGGCCTTCGGCGACCTCCCGGGCTGGCACCTCGTGCTCCAGATCGGCAGGCATGTGGACCCGGCCGAGCTGGGCGCGGTACCGGAGAACGTCGAAGTGCGCCCCTGGGTACCGCAGTTGGCGATCCTGAGGCAGGCCGACCTGTTCGTCACGCACGCCGGCGCGGGCGGCAGCCAGGAGGGACTGTCGACCGCCACACCGATGATCGCCGTACCGCAGGCCGTGGACCAGTTCGGCAACGCCGACCTGCTCCAGGGCCTCGGGGTCGCCCGCCGGATCGACACGGAGGAGGCCACCGCCGAGGCGCTGCGAGAGGCCGCCCTCGCGCTCGTCGACGACCCCGAGGTCGCGCGCAGGCTCAAGGAGGTCCAAGCGGAGATGGCTCGGGAGGGCGGCACGCGCAGGGCCGCCGACCTCGTCGAGGCGCAACTGCGCGCATGAGAGAGGGCCCGTTGGCACCCCGGTCGCCAACGGGCCCTCAGCACAAGGGGATTCAGCCGCGCCCCGGAGGGCTCAGACCCTCAGCGGCTCACCCTCGTCGTCCCGCGCCGCGGGCGCGGCCACCGCGTCCGCGGCCTCGTCGTGGGTGAGGTCCGGCAGCCGGTTCAGCCACTTCGGCAGGTACCAGTTGCGCTCGCCGAGCAGCGCCATGACCGCCGGGAGCAGCACGCCCCGGATGATCGTCGCGTCGATGAGCACCGCGGCCGCGAGGCCCACGCCCATCTGCTTCATGGACTGCATGGACAGCGTCCCGAAGATCGCGAACACCGCGACCATGATGACGGCGGCGCTGGTGACCACACCGGCCGTGGTGACCACGCCGTGCTGGATCGCGTCCTTGGTGCTGCGGCCCCGCAGATGTGCCTCGCGGATCCGCGAGACCACGAACACGTGGTAGTCCATCGACAGGCCGAACAGGATCACGAACAGGAACAGCGGCAGCCAGGTGATGATGGCGCCGACGCCCTCCGCGCCCACCAGCGACGCGCCCCAGCCGTGCTGGAAGACCGCGACGAGGATGCCGTAGGCGGCGCCCACCGACAGCAGGTTGAGCACGATCGAGGTGATCGCGACCGTCAGCGAGCGGAACGACAGCAGCATCAGCACGAAGGCGAAGACCACGACGAACGCGAACACCGGGACGACCGCTCCCGCCAACTGGTCGTTGAAGTCCTTGGAACCGGCCACCTCTCCGGTGATCGGCGCCTCGACGCCGTCGACCTTGCCGAGCGTGGCAGGCCGCACCTCGTCGCGCAGCTTGTCCAGGCTCGCGCCCGCCTTGTCGAGGTCGGAGCCGCCCACCAGCGGGACGTACACGAAGGCGAGGTTCTGCGCGTCGTGCAGCTTGATCTCGACCGGGCCGCGCGAGGCGCCCGAGGAGATCGCCTTCGCCTTGAAGTCGGCCAGCGCGGAGGTGACTTCGGGGGCGTTGATGTCGGCCGCCCTGACGACCACCTCGGCCGGCTCGGAGCCGCCGGGGAAGGCGTCGTTGACCCGGTTGTACGTCGCCACGATCGGCAGCGAGTCGCCGAACTGCTGGTCCAGGGTGAGGTTCTGGGTCTTCATGCCGAGCGCGGGCGCCGCGACGGCGAGCAGCGCGCCGGCCGCGACCACGACCGAGACGCCCGGCTTCGCGAGGACGCCCTTCAGCACGGCGGTCCAGAACCGGCTCTCCCGGTTGCCGCCCCGCTTGCGGCGCAGCCGGCTCTCCGGGTGCAGGAAGGGGATCTTGCCCTTCTCGACCCGCTCGCCCAGCAGCGAGAGCAGCGCGGGCAGCACGGTGATGGAACCGATCATCGCGACCGCCACGACCATCAGCGAGGCCAGACCCATCGCCTCGAACTCGGCGAGCCCGGTGAACAGCATGCCCGCCATCGCCACGCACACCGTGACACCCGAGACGATGATCGCGCGCCCACTGGTGGCGGCGGCGATCCGCAGGGCGGTCTGCGGGTCCCGCCCGGCCTGCCGTTCCTCGCGCTCACGGCGCAGATAGAACAGGCAGTAGTCGACGCCCACGGCCAGACCGACCAGCAGCATCACGGAGTTGGCGGTGTCGCTCATCGGCATCACATGGCTGACGATGCCCATCAGCCCCATGGTCGCCATGATGGCGCTCACGGCCAGCAGCACCGGCAGCAGGGCCGCGACCAGCGCGCCGAAGGCGATGAGCAGGATGCCGAGGGCCACCGGCACGGCGGAGAGCTCGGCCTTCTCGAAGTCGTCGCCGAACGCGTCGGAGAACGTCTTCGCCATGCTGGCGCCGCCGATCTCCTCGATCCGCAGCGACCCGTGCTCCTTCTGCACCCCCTCGACGGCCTTCAGCACCGGCTCGACCCGGTCGCCTGCGGTGTCCGCCTCGCCGCGCATGTCGAACTGCACGAGCGCGCTGCGCCCGTCCTTCGAGATCGTCCTCGTGTCGTACGGCGAGGTCACGTCGGTGGCCTTGCCGGTGCCCTCGACCGCCTTCACGACCGCGGAGACGGCCGCCCTGAAGTCGGCGTCGGTCGCCTTGCCGCCGGCGTCCCTGGCCTGGATCAGCACCGACTCACTGGCCGGCTCGTCGATCCCGGCGTCCTCGATGATCTTCGCGGCGGTGTGGGTCTCCCCCTTGAGCTGGTCGCTGTCCTTGACGTCGACCCGGCCCGCTGCCGAGCCGAGTCCCATCGCCAGGACGACGAACAGCACCCAGATACCGACGGCAGCCCATCGGTGCCGTGCGCTCCAGCCGCCGGCCCGGGCGGCCAGGCCACGCACCCTTGTGTCTCCGTTCCGCATGACGGGCTTGCCCCCTTGTGAGCGGTGGCAGCCCCCTGCCGCCACCTTTCACATTGAAGGTATGAGCTGGATAAACCCGTCTCGTCGTGCTGTCCGGTGAGGTGAGGGCGCCACCGGCTCCTCCCAGGGGACCGCGCCCCCTCCGCACTGGGGAGGATCGTGACCCTTACATCTAACGGCCCTTGTGCGGGGCGGTGATCGGGGTCCGCGCGAGCACCGTCCTAGGGTGTGCGCATGACCACGACATACGCGGCGCTGCTGCGCGGGATCAACGTCGGCGGCAGCAGGAAGGTCCCCATGGCCGACCTGCGCACGCTGATGGAAGGCCTCGGCCACGACGGCGTACGCAGCTATCTCCAGAGCGGCCAGGCCGTGTTCACCGCCGGCCACGGCGACGAGGAGTCCCTGGCCGCCGAGCTCACGGCCGCGATCGAGAAGCGGTTCGGCTTCCCGGTCGACGTGATCGTCCGCGACCACGCCTACCTGAAGGCGATCGTCGACGACTGCCCCTTCCCGGCCGCCGAACTGGAGGGCAAGCAGCTCCACGTCACCTACTTCTCCGCCCCCGTCGACGCGGACCGCTTCGCGGAGATCGACCGGACCGCCCACCTCCCCGAGGAGTTCCGCCTCGGCGACCGCGCCCTGTACCTGTACGCCCCGAACGGCCTCGGCCGCTCCAAGCTCGCCGAGTACCTGTCCAGGCCGAGGCTGAACAAGGGTGTGATCGCCACCAGCCGCAACTGGAACACCGTCGTCAAGCTGGTGGAGATGACCGGTGAGTGACCGCGACCCCGCCGTGGAGGCCGCCGTCCAGGGCGAGCTGCGGCTCCTCGACCCCGAGGTCCGGGCCTCGCCCGAGCTGGTGGGCGCGCTGCTGCACCCCGAGTTCCACGAGTTCGGCGCGTCCGGGCGGCAGTGGGACCGCGCGTCGATCGTCGCCGCCCTCGCCGGGGTCACGGACCAGGAGGCCGGGCCGGTCACGGCGTCCGGGATGAAGGGGGTCCGGCTCGCGCCGGACCTCGTTCACCTGACCTTCGACACGGAGCGCAACGGCAGCCGGGCGCACCGCAGTTCACTGTGGCGGCGCACGCCGAGCGGGTGGCTGCTGTACTTCCACCAGGCGACGCCGTTCGCCGGATGACGGTGTGCGAGGCTCCTCCCATGCGCTACGTCATCATCGGGGCAGGGGCGGTCGGCGGGGCCGTCGGCGGGCGGCTCGCGGGGGCCGGGCACGAGGTCGTCCTGGTCGCGCGGGGCGCGCACCACGCCGCGCTCAGGGACGGCGGACTGCGGCTGAGAGTGCCGGACGGCGAGTTCACGTACCGGCTCCCGGTGGTGGACGGGCCGGCCGGACTCGGCGCCCTGCGCGCCGACGACGTGCTCGTCCTCGCCGTGAAGACCCAGGACACGGAAGGCGCCCTGAGCGTCTGGGGCCCGGCCCCGGTCGAGGGTGGCGGCACGGCGGCCGAGCGGCTGCCCCTGCTGTGCGCGCAGAACGGCGTGGAGGGGCAGCGCGTGGCCCTGCGCCGCTTCCGGCACGTGTACGGCGTCTGCGTCTGGCTGCCGGCCACCTTCGTCGAACCCGGTACCGTCTCCGCCGCGGGCAGTCCGCTCACCGGCATCCTGCACCTGGGGGTGTATCCGCACGGCACGGACGAGACGGCCCGCCGGATCGCCGCCGACCTGGAGAAGGCGAGGTTCGAGGCACCGGTCGTGCCGGACCTCGCCCGCTGGCAGTACGCCAAACTGCTGTCCAACCTCGCCAACGCCGTCGAGGCGGTCTCCGGGTCCGTCGAGAGCGAGGAAGCCCTGGCGCTCGTCGACCGGGTGCGGGCCGAGGGCATGGCCGTCCTCGACGCCGCCGGGATCGCCTACGCGAGCGTCGGGGAACAGCGCGCGCTGCGCGGCGACAAGGTCACCCTGCTGCCCCTCGGGGACGCCCCGCGCGGTGGCTCCTCCTGGCAGTCCCTCACCCGCGGCACCGGCACCATCGAGGCCGACCACCTCAACGGCGAGATCGCCCTCCTCGGCCGTCTGCACGGCGTCCCGACCCCGCTGAACGAACTCCTCCAGCGGCTCGCCAACACCTTCGCGCGTGAGCGGCGGGAGGCCGGCTCGATGCCCCTGGCAGAGCTGCTGCGGCGGGCCGACGAGGCCGTGGCCGCCGCGGCCGCGTAGGGGCGCTTCAGGCGCTCACCGGCCTGCGGCTGGGCCGCGCAGGCGGGTGGGGGGCGCCTCAGGTACTCATCGGCTTGCGCCGGCCGCGAGGCCGTGACGCCGTGGCCGCACAGGGGTGCCTCAGGCGCTCACCGGCAGCAGCACCCGCGCCGACGAGGCCGCGTCGTACCGCCGCAGCAGCACCCGCGCCACCTCCGGCGCGGGGCCAAGGACGTCGGCGAGTACGTCCGCCTCCGCCGCACCGCGCGCGATGCGGTCGGGGAGGAACCCCGGGGCGAGGACGTACGGCGCCACGGCGACCCGGGCGCAGCCGAGCGCCCGGAGTTCGCGCACCGCGTCCTCGGTGCGGGGCAGGGCCGCGGAGGCGAACGCAGGCCGCACGGCGCACCAACCGGTGTGCCGCCACTCCCGCGCGATATCAGCGATCACTGCGATCGCCTCCGGGTCGGTGGACCCCGCCGAGGCCAGCACGACCCCGGTCGAGGACTTGTCGGCGGGAGTCAACCCCGCCTCGTGCAGCCGCCGTTCGAGCGCCGACACCAGCAGCGGGGACGGACCCAGCACCTCCGCCTGCCGGATGCGCAACTGCGGCGGCGCGTCCCGCAGCACCGCGGGGATGTCCGACTTCGCGTGGAACGCCC
The DNA here is from genome assembly GCF_049739545.1 of Streptomyces sp. SLBN-8D4. NCBI lineage: Bacteria > Bacillati > Actinomycetota > Actinomycetes > Kitasatosporales > Streptomycetaceae > Streptomyces > Streptomyces sp. SLBN-8D4. The sequence continues at coordinate 2,277,445 of NZ_JBMGQC010000001.1, read as the reverse complement.
GCGTCAGCAACAGCGGCAGCGCTACGACGTCTCGGACGCCCTCCGCCGCCAGGGACTCCAACACTCCCTGAACGGAAGGGATGTTGAACTCCAGGAAGCCCGTCTCCACCCGTACGTCCGGGCGCAGCGAGCGCACCCGGCGGACGAGAGCGTGCACCGTCGCGGCGTGCCGCGGGTCGCGGCTGCCGTGGGCGATGACGAGGAGGACAGGCTTCATGGGACTCAGCCCTTCACCAGCAGACCGCGGCTGCGCAGCACCCACCGCTCCAGCGGGCTGAAGATCAGCAGGTCGATCGCGATGCCGACGAACAGGATGAGCAGGATCGCCTCGAACACCATGGCCATGTCGCTGTTGGTGCGGCCGTTCTCCAGCAACTGGCCGAGACCCACGCCCAGGTCGGGGAACTGGGCGATGATCTCCGCGGCCATCAGCGAGCGCCAGGAGAACGCCCAGCCCTGCTTGAGACCCGCGACATAGCCGGGCAGCGCGGCCGGCAGCGTGACGTGCCAGATCCCCTTGACGCCCGTCGCCCCCATCGTGCGGCCGGCCCGCAGGAACAGCGGCGGCACCTGGTCGACGCCGGACACCAGGCCGTTGGCGATGGAGGGGACCGCGCCGAGCAGGATCACCGCGTACATCATGGAGTTGTTCAGGCCCAGCCAGATCACGGCCGGCGGCACCCACGCCACCGACGGCAGCGACTGGAGGCCGGACAGGATCGGGCCGATGGCCGCGCGGATGAACTTCACCCGGGCCACGATCAGACCCAGCGGGGTGCCGATGAGCAGGGCGAAGAAGAAGCCCAGCAGACCGCGCGAGACGCTGGTCCAGATGTAGCCGAGCAGATCGCCCTGGAGCCAGGCCTCCTTGAACGTGGAGCCGACGGCCGCCGGCGACGGCAGCTTCGACGGGTCGTCGACGACCGGGTAGAGCGCAGCGCCCAGACCACCAGGACCACCGCGAGCGCGATGACCGGCGGCAGAATCTTGTTGACCAGGGTCTGCCGGAAGGTCGGGCGCCCGGTGGTCCGGGTCTCCAGCGCGTCGAGGCCCGCCTCTACGCTCCCGGCGTCCTGGCCCGGTGTCGTGTCAGTGCTGGCCATGACGGCGGATCTCCCCACGCAGTTCTTCGGTGATCTCACGGGCCAGTTCGGCCACGGGCGCGTCCTCGATGCGGCGCGGCTGCGGGATGTCGACCGTCCACTCGCGCGCGATCCGGCCGGGGCGGGAGGACAGCAGGATCACGCGCTGCGCGAGCCGTACCGCCTCACGCACGTTGTGCGTGACGAACAGGACGGACACGCCGGTCTCCGCCCAGATCCGGGTGATCTCGTCGTGCAGCACGTCCCGCGTGATGGCGTCGAGGGCCGCGAACGGCTCGTCCATCAGCAGCAGGTTGCTCTCCTGGGCGAGCGCGCGGGCCAGTGCCACCCGCTGGCGCATACCGCCCGACAGCTCGTGCACGCGCTTGCCGTACGCGCCCTTCAGCCGCACCAGTTCGAGCAGTTCCTCGGCCTTGGTGCGCCGGTCGGGCTTGGGAACTCGCCTGAGTTTCAGGGCGAGTTCGATGTTCTTGCCCGCGGTCAGCCACGGGAAGAGGGCGTGCTCCTGGAACATCAGGGCGGGGCGGCCGTCCGTGATGATGTCGCCCGTGCTGGGCCGGTCAAGACCCGCCACCAGGTTGAGCAGCGTGGACTTGCCGCAGCCCGAGGCCCCCAGGAGGGTGACGAACTCGCCCGGCGCGACATCGATGCTGATGTCGTCCAGGACGAGCTGCTGTCCGCCCGGTCCCGCGAACGACTTCGAGACGTGCTCAAGGCGTGCGGCGTACTCGACGGACTCGTCGGCCTGGGCGAGCGTCGTGGTCGTGGCCATGGTCGTCACCTCCTGGGAACTCTTCGGGGACCGGGGTCAGCTGGTGCCGAGACCGGCGGCGTCGACCGGGGACTCGCCGTCGGCCTTGAGGACCTTGTTGAGGATCGTGAGGTCGTAGATCCCGTTCAGGTCGGGCTTCTTCAGCAGACCGGCCTTGACCGCGTGTTCCGCCTCGGTGTTGAGGGTGGCGGACAGCGGGTCGTTGGTGAACTGGATCGACTTCCAGGCCGGGTCCAGGACCGCGGGCTTGAGTGCCTTGCCGGAGTCCGCCTCAAGCTGCTTGTTCGCCGCCGCCTTCGCCGCGTCCGGGTTGGCGTTGATCCACTTGTTGGCCTCCACCGACGCCTTCAGGACGGCCTCGACCGCCTTCGGGTGCTCCTTGAGGAAGTCCTGCCGCACGATGATGTTCGTGATCACGAACTTCTTGTCCGGCCACAGCGACGACTCGTCGAGCAGCACCTTGCCGCCCTCGGCGACCAGCTTGGACGCGGTCGGCTCCGGCACCCAGGCGCCGTCGATGGAACCCGACTTGTAGGCGTCCGGCGTGATCTTGTTGTCGGTGCGGACGACGGTGACGTCACCCTTGCCGCTCTGCGCGTCGACCTTCCAGCCCTGGTCGGCGATCCAGTTGAGGAACGCCACGTCCTGCGTGTTGCCGAGCTGCGGGGTGGCGATCTTCTTGCCCTTGACGTCCTTCAGGGACTTGATCTTGTCCGGGTTGACGACCAGCTTCACACCACCGGAGGCCGAACCACCGATGATCTTCAGGCTTTTGCCGCCCGACTTGACATAGCCGTTGATCGACGGGGAGGGGCCGATCCAGCCGATGTCGATCGACTTGGAGTTGAGCGCCTCGATCTCGGAAGGACCGGCGTTGAAGGTCGCGTACGAGGCCTTGGTGGCCCCGAGCTCCTTCTGGAAGAAGCCCTTGTTCACCCCGACGAGCGCGGTGCCGTGGGTCAGGTTGCCGAAGTAGCCGATCTTGACGGAGTCGAGCCCGTCGATCTTCTTCGCCCCGGCGGCGACCTTGGCGGTGCCGTCGTCCTTGGCCTGGGAGCCGTAGCCGCAGGCGGCGAGGGTGAGGAGCGGGAGCGCGGCGATGACCGCGAGGGTGCGGCGAAGAGCTGGTGTAGCAGGCACGGGAGGTGTTCCTCTCGGAGGCCCGGCGGTCACGGTCTCTCAGGTCGTGGCCGGGAGGTCGGCAGGTCTGCGTCTACGGCTGTGGGGGGACGGGGCGCGCAAGCGGTGCGCGTACGTCAGCGCACACATCGCGCCACCCCGCCCTGCCCGCTGCCGAGCGCGCCGCTGCCTACGCGGCCGCCCTCCTTCGCGAACGTGGACCAGTAGTCGGTGGAGTTCATGTCAGAAGTCCCACCCGTCGTCCTCGGACTCGTCCTTGACGGGCTCCGGGGACGCGAACGACTCGCCGACCATGCCCGCGGTGAGCGTGGTGCCGTCGTTCGGGTCGATGAGGATGAACGAACCGGTGCGCCGCGAGTCCGAGTAGGAGTCGACGGGCAGCGGCTCCGCGGTACGGATCTTCACGCGGCCGATGTCGTTGGCGACGAGCTGACCCGGGTGCGGGTGCAGGGACAGGTCGGCGAGCGTGAGCCGGGACGGGATGTCCTTGACGATCGCCTTGACCGTGCGGGTGCCGTGCTTGAGCAGCACCCGGTGGCCGACGGTCAGCGGGGCGTCGGCCACGTGGCAGACGGTCGCCTCGATGTCCTGAGTGGTCGGCGGGGCGTCCTTGCTGGGCACCAGCAGGTCGCCGCGCGAGATGTCGATGTCGTCCTCCAGGAGGATCGTCACCGACTGGGTCGTCCAGGCCACGTCGACCGGCTCACCGAGCAGGTCGATGCCGGCGATCTTCGTGGAACGGCCCGAGGGCAGCACGGTGATCTGCTCGCCGACGTGGAAGGAACCGGCGGCGATCTGACCGGCGTAGCCCCGGTAGTCCGGGTGCTCGGCGGTCTGCGGCCGGATCACGTACTGCACGGGAAGCCGGGCGTGGCAGTGGCTCAGGTCGTGGGTGACCGGGACCGTCTCCAGGTGCTCCAGGACGGTCGGGCCGCCGTACCAGTCCATGTTCGCGGACGGTTCCACCACGTTGTCGCCGGCGAGCGCGGAGATCGGGATCGCGGTGACCTCGGGGACGCCCAGCTCAAGGGCGTACGCCGTGAACTCCTCGGCGATCGCGGCGAAGACGGGCTCGGCGTAGTCGACGAGGTCCATCTTGTTGACGGCGAGCACCACGTGCGGGACACGGAGCAGGGCGGCGAGGGCCGCGTGCCGGCGGGTCTGCTCGACGACGCCGTTGCGGGCGTCGATGAGGATCACCGTGAGCTCGGCCGTGGAGGCACCCGTCACCATGTTGCGGGTGTACTGCACATGGCCGGGGGTGTCGGCGAGGATGAACCGGCGCCTGGGCGTGGCGAAGTAGCGGTAGGCCACGTCGATGGTGATGCCCTGCTCGCGCTCGGCGCGCAGACCGTCCGTCAGCAGCGCGAGGTCCGGGCCCTCGGCGCCCCGGCTCGCCGACGCGCGCTCCACGGCCTCCAGCTGATCCGTGAGGATCGACTTGGAGTCGTGCAGCAGCCGGCCGACGAGGGTCGACTTGCCGTCGTCGACCGAACCGGCGGTCGCGAACCGCAGCAGGGTCGTCTCGGTGAGTTCCGTGGTGGTGCTCATGCTTAGAAGTACCCCTCGCGCTTGCGGTCTTCCATCGCGGCCTCGGACATCTTGTCGTCGGCGCGGGTGGCGCCCCGCTCGGTGAGCCGGGAGGCGGCGATCTCGGTGATGACCTTCTCGATGCTGTCGGCGTCGGAGTCGACGGCACCCGTGCAGGACATGTCACCGACGGTCCGGTACCGGACCAGGCGCTTCTCGACGGTCTCGCCGTCCTTGGGGCCGCCCCACTCACCGGCGGTCAGCCACATACCGCTGCGCGAGAAGACCTCACGCTCGTGGGCGAAGTAGATCTCCGGCAGCTCGATCTTCTCGCGGGCGATGTACTGCCACACGTCCAGCTCGGTCCAGTTGGACAGCGGGAAGACACGGACGTGCTCACCGGGGGCGTGCCGGCCGTTGTACAGGTTCCACAGCTCGGGGCGCTGGCGGCGCGGGTCCCACTGGGAGAACTCGTCGCGCAGCGAGAACACCCGCTCCTTGGCGCGGGCCTTCTCCTCGTCCCGGCGGCCACCGCCGAAGACGGCGTCGAACTTCTCCGCCTGGATCTTCTCCGTCAGCGGCAGCGTCTGGAGCGGGTTACGAGTGCCGTCCGGACGCTCCTTGAGCACACCGCGGTCGATGTAGTCCTGGACGGAGGCCACATGGAGGCGCAGCCCATGGGCGGCGACCACACGGTCCCGGTACTCAAGGACCTCGGGGAAGTTGTGTCCGGTGTCCACGTGCAGCAGCGAGAAGGGGATCGCCGCGGGGGCGAAGGCCTTCAGCGCCAGGTGCAGCATGACGATGGAGTCCTTGCCGCCGGAGAAAAGGATCACCGGCCGCTCGAACTCACCCGCCACCTCACGGAAGATGTGCACGGCCTCGGACTCGAGGGCGTCCAGGTGGGACAGGGCGTACGGAGCGTCGGTGTCCCCGTCGCCCCCCGTCACCTTGGCAACGGTCGTCGTCATGCCAGTCCCCTCTCGGTGAGCAGCGCGTGGACCGCGGCCGCGGACTCCTGGACGGTCTGGTTCTGCGACTCGATCCGCAGATCGGGCGACTCGGGCTCCTCGTAGGGGTCGTCGACCCCGGTCAGCCCGGACAGCTCGCCCGCGGCCTGCTTGGCGTACAGGCCCTTCACATCGCGTACGGAGCACACGTCGACCGGAGTCGCCACATGGATCTCCAGGTAGGCGGCACCGCTCTCCTGGTGGCGCTTGCGCACCGCGTCACGGCTGTCGGCGTAGGGCGCGATGACCGGGACCAGCGTCTTGACGCCGTTGCGGGCGAGCAGTTCGGCGAGGAAGCCGATGCGCTGCACGTTGGTGTGCCGGTCCTCGCGGCTGAAGCCGAGACCCGCCGAGATGAACTCGCGGATCTCGTCGCCGTCGAGCACCTCGACGAGGTGGCCCTCCTCGCGCAGCCGGCCGGCCAGCTCGTACGCGATGGTGGTCTTGCCGGCACTCGGCAGACCCGTGAGCCAGACGGTGGCTCCGGTCGTCACGTGCAACTCCTTGGTAGATGTCGTCATCCGTGCAGCCCGCACTCGGTCTTGGAACGCCCGGTCCAGCGGCCGGCGCGCGCGTCCTCGCCCTCCAGGACACGGCGGGTGCAGGGGGCGCAGCCGACGGACGCGTAGCCGTCCATCAGCAGGGGGTTGGTGAGGACGCCGTGCTCCTGGACGTACGCGTCCACGTCGTCCTGGGTCCAGCGGGCGATGGGGGAGATCTTGACCTTCTGCCGCTTCTCGTCCCAGCCGACGACCGGGGTGTTCGCCCGGGTCGGGGACTCGTCGCGGCGCAGGCCGGTCGCCCAGGCGACGTAGCCCTTCAGGCCCCGTTCCAGCGGCTCGACCTTGCGCATCTTGCAGCAGAGATCGGGGTCGCGGTCGTGCAGCCTGGGGCCGAACTCGGCGTCCTGCTCGGCGACGGTCTGACGCGGGGTGAGCGTGATGACGTTGACGTCCATCACGGCCTCGACCGCGTCCCGGGTGCCGATGGTCTCCTCGAAGTGGTAGCCGGTGTCGAGGAAGACGACGTCAACGCCCTTCCTCGCGCGGGAGGCGAGGTGGGCGACCACGGCGTCCTCCATCGACGAGGTCACGCAGAAACGCCTGCCGAAGGTGTCGACCGCCCACTGGAGGATCTCCAGCGCGGAGGCGTCCTCCAGATCACGGCCCGCCTGTTCGGCGAGCGCCTTGAGATCGTCGGTGGTGCGTTCTTCCTGAATCGCGGTCATATCTGATCTCCCCCTGCGTCGGTGTGCCGAAGGCCCCGGGCGAGCAGCCCGAGGAACTTCAACTGGAATGCGCGGTTGCACGCCGCGCATTCCCAGGCGCCGTGGGCGCCTTCCAGGGCTTCGCTCGGACGCAGGTCCTCGTCGCCGCAGTAGGGGCAGTAGAAGGGGGCGGCCCGCTCGCTCACGACAGTGCCTCCTCGGAGGCGCGCGAGGCCCAGGCCGCGAAGCGCTCGCCGTCCTCGCGCTCGGCCTGGAACCGCTTCAGGACCCGCTCGACGTAGTCGGGCAGTTCCTCGGAGGTGACCTTCAGGCCGCGCACCTTGCGGCCGAACCCGGCCTCCAGACCGAGGGCGCCGCCCAGGTGCACCTGGTAACCCTCGACCTGCTCGCCCTTGTCGTTGAGGACCAGCTGGCCCTTGAGACCGATGTCCGCCACCTGGATACGGGCGCAGGCGTTCGGGCAGCCGTTGAGGTTGATGGTGAGCGGCTCGTCGAAGTCCGGGATGCGGCGCTCGAGTTCGTCGATCAGCTGGGAGCCGCGCGCCTTGGTCTCCACGATGGCGAGCTTGCAGTACTCGATGCCGGTGCAGGCCATGGTGCCGCGCCGGAAGGGCGAGGGCTTCGCCGTCAGGTCCAGCGCCTCCAGGGCCTCGACCAGCGGCTGGACCTGCGCCTCCTCGACATCGAGGATGATCATCTTCTGCTCTACGGTGGTCCGGACCCGGCCCGAGCCGTGGGCCTCCGCGACCTCGGCGATCTTCGTCAGCGTGGTGCCGTCGACACGGCCGACGCGCGGGGCGAACCCGACGTAGAACAGGCCGTCCTTCTGGCGGTGCACGCCGACGTGGTCGCGCCAGCGGCCCGAGGGCTCGGCGGGCGCGGGGCCGTCGACCAGCTTGCGCCCCAGGTAGTCGTCCTCCAGGACCTGGCGGAACTTCGCCGGGCCCCAGTCGGCGACGAGGAACTTCAGCCGGGCGCGCGTGCGCAGCCGCCGGTAGCCCCAGTCCCGGAAGATGCCGACCACGCCGGCCCACACCTCGGGCACCTCGTCCAGCGGCACCCAGGCGCCGAGCCGGACGCCGAGCTTGGGGTTGGTGGACAGACCGCCGCCGACCCACAGGTCGAAGCCGGGGCCGTGCTCGGGGTGCTCGACACCGACGAACGCGATGTCGTTGATCTCGTGGACCACGTCGAGGAGCGGGGAGCCGGAGATCGCCGTCTTGAACTTGCGGGGCAGGTTGGAGAACTCCTTGCTGCCGATGTACCGCTCGTGGATCTCCTCGATCGCCCAGGAGCCGTCGATGATCTCGTCCTCGGCGATGCCGGCGACCGGCGAGCCGATGATCACGCGCGGGGTGTCACCGCAGGCCTCGGTCGTGGACAGCCCGACCGCCTCCAGGCGGTTCCAGATCTCCGGGACGTCCTCGATGCGGATCCAGTGCAGCTGGATGTTCTGCCGGTCGGTGACGTCCGCGCTGCCGCGCGCGAACTCCTCGGAGATCTCGCCGATCACGCGCAGCTGCTGGGTGGTGAGGCGTCCGCCGTCGATCCGCACCCGCAGCATGAAGTACTTGTCGTCCAGCTCCTCCGGCTCCAGGATCGCGGTCTTGCCGCCGTCGATCCCGGGCTTGCGCTGGGTGTACAGGCCCCACCAGCGCATCCGGCCGCGCAGGTCGTTGGGGTCGATCGAGTCGAAGCCGCGCTTCGAGTAGATCGTCTCAATGCGTGTCCGCACATTGAGACCGTCGTCGTCCTTCTTGAACTGCTCGTTGCCGTTCAGCGGGGTGTGGTGCCCCGCGGCCCACTGACCCTCACCGCGGTGACGGCTCACCTTGCGGCGGGGCGCTGCGGCAGCAGGGTTCTGCGGGGTGGCGGCCATGGTTCTACGTCCTTCGGGACAGGCGGAAAGCGGCTCTTACCTGCGTGTACGGGCGCATGGGAGTGCATGCGCGGCTTTGCGCGGGGAGGAGAACGGGAGGATGTGTCGGGTGACGCTGCGGCTCGTCAGCGCACCGGACAGATGGCGCTGGACATGCGGCCGAGGTCGACGTGCCGCCGACTCACCAAGGCAATTCCAGTTCCAGACATGACGGAAGCGTGTCACGGCGATCTGGACACAGTCCAGCTTTATCCACCATGTGGACACCCTGGTCTCGACAGGCGAGACCAGGGTGTCGTTGGTCACAAAGATCGCGGGACCTCTTGTTCCCGCAGGTCAGGCCGGGTACGCCCCGGGCCAGGGGCCCGGTGCGGGCGCCTCCGCCTCCTCCTCGACCTTGGTGTCGAAGAGCTGGAAGCCACGGCGCTGGTAGTTGGCCATCGCGTGCTCGCCGTCCTTGGAGCAGGTGTGCAGCCAGACCCGCTTGGTGTCCGTCAGCCCCGGCCAGCGGTCCGCGAGGTCCCAGGCGCGGGCGGTGCCGTAGGAGAGCAGGTGACCGCCGATCCGCCTGCCGCGGAAGGCCGGGATCAGGCCGAAGTAGGCGATCTCCACCACACCGTCGTCCTGGGCCTCCAGCTCGACGTATCCGGCGGGCGTGCCGTGGTCGTAGGCCACCCACGTCTCCACGCCCGGCCGCTCCAGGTGCTCCCGCCACCGCGCGTACGTCCAGGAGAGCCGGTCGGTCCAGCGGATGTCGCCGCCCACGGAGGCGTACAGGAAACGGCTGAACTCGGGGGAGGGGACTTCCGCGCGATGGATGCGGACGTCGCTCTCCGGGGGTTCGGCCGGGAGGAGGTCGGTGGGGGCGGTCTGTTCCAGGGACCAGGTGGTCACGGGGATGTTCGGCATGCCGGTCAGGGAATCATCTATCCCAGAGATCTGTCGATCGAGGCCAGCGGCAGCGCGAACAGCATCCGTCCCGACTGGGACCACACGTCGCCCGTCTGTTCCCAGTACGACAGCGACTCCGACTCCCCGCTCCAGCAGCTGCGGGTCTCGTCCGCGCCGCAGCGGGTGGCCTTCGCGGGGTTCGCGGTGTTCTGGCGCCAGAGGGTACCGTGGCCGCCCTCCGTCGCGGCTGCCCGGCCCAGGTACCACTGGGAGTCGTGCGCCAGGACGGGGCCGGAGCCCGAGGCCTTCGTGGCGAAGGCCTCGGCCACGCGCGCGTAGCCGCCGGCGTCGGTGGCCAGGAGGCCGGAGCGGCCGGGGGCGCCGCTGAAGTCGTAGCGCCACAGCCGGGCGGCCGTGTCGCCGTCCCCGGAGAGCCACTCGCTCGCGACCAGGCTGTCCGGTGCGGTGCTGCGGTCCAGGGAGAGGTAGTCGGGGCGGGTGGCGCCCGCCGCGTCGGTCAGACGGTAGGAGCCGACGGCGGGCAGGACCCACTGGGCGCCGTGCGCCGACCAGCCGCCGCGGACCCTGCCGACCGCGCCGCTGTCGACGGTGGCCCGCTGGACGCGGTTCATGTCGTAGACGTACAGCGCGTCGCCGCCGTCTCCGCTCGCCGTGACCAGCAGCTTGTTCTGGTACCAGACCATCCCGGAGACCTCGGAGACGAGGCCGCGGAAGTCGCGTCCGCCGTCGACCGGGACGGCGAGGAGAACCCAGGAGTAGGTGGGATGGTCGAGGTCGTTGGCGTCGACGAAGGCGACCCGGGCCAGGCCCCCGCCCTCCGCCGCGGTGCCGGTGCGGCTCCACGCGGAGAGGATCACGCGGTTGGCGCCCCACAGGCCGTCGTCGTCGGCGTCCCCTGAGGTGGTGACCGCCCCGGCCCGCCAGGAGCGGGTGTCGGCGGCGTCCCAGCAGTAGGCGGCGGTGGCCGTCGGCTCCACGGGCAGCGCCGTGCGCTCACCGGCCGTGCAGTCGATCGCGTCGCGCAGGGGCCGGTCGGCGGAGTTCAGGACGGCGGACACACCGACCGGACGCCCCATCCCGGCGGTGAGCCGGTCGAGGGAACTCTTCGGGGTCCGGGATTCCTTGAGACGCAGCGGGGCGGTCTCGGCGGCCGAGGTGAGCGGCTTCAGCGTCCCCGGATTGGCGGCGACCGTGGCCTGCGAGGCGCTGATCATGGTGGCGGCGGCGGTCAGCGCGAGGGCTGTCCCGGCCAGGAAGGCGCGTAGCGCTTGGCCCCGCTTGCGCCTGCGGTGTCTGCCACGTTGCTTCATACGTCCTCCCGAGGCGGGCCAACTGCGCCTGATGATCCGTACGTTGATCGAGGAGCAGGTGGGGTGGCCCGCAGAGGATGCTACGGCAGTGCGGCACCGCTGGGGATGAAGATGCTGCAATTATGCGGAAGATGCACCATGAGCGAGGGTTTTCACCCGGTCTCGGCGCCGGCGCGGGCCCTGAGCACGGCCGGGGCCGTCGAGTGCGGCAGCAGGTCGCCCGGGCCGGCCGGCAGCAGCACCTCGACCTCGGCGTCATCGCAGAAACGATACGGCCGGTGTTCCAGGAACGCCCCGAGATAGCGCCGTACCCGGGACATCTCCGCGCGCACGGTCACCGTGCGGCCCGGATCGCCGAACATGTCCTGCGCCAGGCCCGCCGCGCTGCGGCCCGAGCGGTGCAGGGCCAGCAGGTAGAGCAATTCGGCGTGCCTGGGGCTGAGTTCGTGAGTCCAGGTGCCCGCGCCGCCCGACACCGTCACCGTCCAGCGGCGCGGATGCGCGAGGTCCAGCACGATCCGGGTGGTGCCCTGCGGCTCCGGTTCGTCGGTGGCGCGGACCAGCCAGCCGCCCGCGAGCGGTTCCAGGGTGCACAGACCGAGCGCGGGCAGCCATCGGCGGCCCGGCGAGGGCGACTTGGGCAGGGCGATCCGGTTCGGGTACGGCATTCCGGTCACCGCCGCCGTCCAGCCGTCCCGGTCCACCACCAGGGCCCGCCCGGTGAGCCGGGCGAGCACGGGCGCCGCCACGGCCCGCAGTTGCTCCAGCGAGGCCAGATGCAGCTCGCGCAGCCGGGACTCGGCGAGCTTGGCCACCGAGTCGACCCAGGCGAGGGTCGCCGGGTGCATCGTGTCCAGCGGCCCGCTCACGTCGACCACACCGATCAGCCGGCCGTCCCGCGGGTCCTTGACGGGGGCGCCGGTGCAGGTCCAGGAGGCCTGGGAGCGCACGAAGTGCTCGGAGGCGAAGACCTGGACGGGGCGGCGCACCACCGCCGGGGTGCCGACGCCGTTCGTGCCGACGACGTTCTCCCGCCAGTCGGCGCCGAGTTCGAAGCCGGTGCCGTCGGCCTTGCGCAGCACGCGGGCGCTGCCCTCCCGCCACAGCACCCGGCCGTCGTCGTCGGCGACCACCATGATGTGGTGGGCGACGTCCGCGACCGACAGCAGCCCCTCCCTGAGCACCGGCAGGACGTGCCTCAGCCGTGTGGTCTCCCGGCGCCGCTGCACCTCCTCGGGGGGCAGCAGACCTGACCGGAAGTCGTGGTCCGGATCGACGCCGCTGCGCAGCATCCGGCTCCAGGACTCCTCGATCACCGGGCGCGGGGCGAGGGGCGTGCGCCGGCCGGACAGGGTGGCGGAGCGGATGTCGTTCAGTACCCGGGCTGCGCCTGCCGTGTCCACGGTGGCTAGGTGGGTCACATGCGTCGGCGAGAGCGGCACTGGTCCTCCCGGTCCCGGATCCATTGACTGTCTGTCTCATAGTGCCGGTCGCGGCTCGGGAAGGGACACAGTCCGCCCACAGTCACCAGGAAGTTGCAACCCCCTGCAACCCTGGTGGTGGGCTCCGGACTGATTGAAACTTGGGCGAACGCCGTCTCGCAGCGGCGTGTTTCGGCCTCTGAGGGCCGTAACGGGGGTGGTGCCGTGTCGGCGCAGCACCACCCCCGTTCACTCCGGCCCGCTGTTGGGGCAGGTCACTCCACGGGCCGGGCCCGATCCACCACCGACGCCAGGTCGAGGGTCGTGGGCAGGGTGCCGAAGGCCGTGCCGCCGTCGCCGCCCAGACGGGACGCGCAGAAGGCGTCGGCGACCTCAGCTGGAGCGTGGCGGACGAGCAGGGAGCCCTGAAGGACGAGTGCGAGCCGTTCCGTCAGATGGCGGGCCCGCCCCTCGATGCCCTCCAGATCGGCCAGTTCGGTGAACAGGCTCTTCGTCGCCGCGTCCAGGCGGTGGTCGGCCCCTCGGGTCCGGCCGATCTCCAGGAGGTAGGCGTTCAGGGCTTGGGGCTCGCGCTGGAGGACCCGCAGGACGTCCAGGGCCTGGATGTTGCACCGCGCCCTCCCAGACGGAGTTCAGGGGTGACTCTCGGACCAGGCGGGGCAGGCCCGACTCCTCCACGTAGCCGTTGCCGCCCAGGCACTCGGCGGCCTCCACCGTCAGCGGGGTGCAGCGCTTGGTGATCCAGTACTTGGCCGTCGGCACCGCGATCCTGAGGAAGGCCCGTTCCTGCTCGTCGTCGTTGTCGTAGGCGGCCGCCAGGCGCAGGGCGAGGGTCGTCGCGGCCTCGGACTCCAGGGCGAGGTCGGCCAGGACGTTGCGCATCAGCGGTTTGTCGACGAGCTTGCCGCCGAAGGCCGCGCGATGGGTGCAGTGGTGGATCGCCTGGGCGACGGCTTGGCGCATCAGGCCGGCCGAGCCGAGGACGCAGTCCAGCCGGGTCGCCGCCACCATCTCGATGATGGTGCGGACCCCGCGCCCCTCGTCGCCGACGCGGCGGGCCCAGGTCAGGTCGAACTCGACCTCGGCGGAGGCGTTGGAGCGGTTGCCGAGCTTGTCCTTCAGACGTTGGAGGAGAAACGTGTTGCGGGTGCCGTCCTCCAGGACACGGGGGACCAGGAAGCAGGTGAGCCCGCCCGGGGCCTGGGCGAGGACCAGGAAGCCGTCCGACATGGGGGCCGAGCAGAACCACTTGTGGCCGGTGAGCTCGTAGGTCTCGCCGTCGGGCAGGGGCCGCGCGGACGTCGTGTTCGCCCGGACGTCGCTGCCGCCCTGCTTCTCCGTCATCCCCATCCCGAACAGCGCCCCGGCCTTGAGGTGGGCGGGCCGCAGCGCGCGGTCGTAGACCATGGACGTCAGACGCGGCTCCCACTCGGCGGCCAGGTCCGGGTCGGCGCGCAGGGCGGGGACCGCGGCGTGGGTCATCGACAGGGGGCAGCAGTTGCCGGCGTCGACCTGCGTCCACAGGACGAAGGCCGCCGCGCGCCGTACGTGTCCGCCGGGGCGGCCCCAGGCGGCGGTCAGGCCCGCCGAGACGCCCTTGCCGAGCACCCGGTGCCAGGCCGGATGGAACTCGACCTCGTCGACACGGTGGCCGTAGCGGTCGTGGGTGCGCAGCCGGGGCGGGTGCTCGTTGGCCTGGCGACCCCACTCCTGCACCTGCGCCGAGCCACAGGCCCGGCCGAGCGCGGCCAGCTCGCCGTGGACGTCGTCGAGCAGGGCCGGGTCGAGGTGCCGCTCGACGGCCTCCTTCAGGGCGCGGTCGGCGCCGTAGACGTCGTAGCCGGTCAGGGGCGGGGGCTGGTTGGTCACGGTGTGCGTGGTGCCTGCCATGCCAGCGAAAGTACCCCGGGGCGGGGGAGGGTCACCTCACGGACACGGGGTGCTGTGTGGCGGGGCCTGGTTGCCGTCGGCGTATGGGCCGGTGCCTCGTCGACGCGCGCCGGTGTCTCGTGGAGGCGATCTCCGCCCGCGCCTCGCCGGCACGGCACCCGCTGCCCGTGGACGGGCGGGGCGGGTGCCGCGGGCAGGGGGTCAGGCCAGGTGGGCCATCGCCTCCGTCGGGTGGTGCAGCGGGTCCGTGTCGTGGGTGCCGTGCGGCCAGCCCGCCCGGTACACGGTGTCGAGGTAGCGTTCGCCGAGGTCCGGGGCGATCGCCACCGCGGTGAGGCCGCGGCCGTGGGCGGACAGCCACTGGTGGGCGCCGCTGACGACCGTGCCGGTGGAGCCGCCGAACAGGAAGCCCCGAGCCGCCAGCCCGCGGCAGACCTGGAGGGTGTCCGGTTCCTCGACGAGGACCACGTCGTCGATGTACGACTTGTCGAGCAGCTGCGGCGGCACGCTCGTGCCGAGACCCGGGATCAGACGGACGCCCGGCGGCCCGCCGAAGGTGACCGAGCCGACGCTGTCGACGGCGACGATCCGCACCGGGCGCCGCCACTGCCAGAACCAGCGGGCGCAGCCCATCAGGGTCCCGGTGGTGCCGGCTCCGACGAACAGCACGTCCAGGTCCGGGAAGCGGCGCGCGATCTCCGGCGCCGTGGTGCGGTAGTGCGCCCGCCAGTTCCCCTGGTTGCTGTACTGGTTGAGCCACACGTACCGCTCGTCCGAGGCGCACAGCGCCCGCACGTACGCGAGCCGGGCGCCCAGGTAGCCATCGTGCAGGTCGGGTTCCCTGACCACGTGCACCCGGGTGCCGAGCGACTCCATCAGCCGGATCGTCACCAGGTTGCACCGGGTGTCGGTCACGCACAGGAACCGGTAGCCCCGGCTCGCCGCGATCATGCTCAGGGCCACCCCCAGGTTCCCCGACGACGACTCGACCAGGACCGACCCGGGCCGCAGGGTGCCGTCGCGCTCGGCGGCGTTCACCATCTCGCGGGCCGCCTTCAGCTTGATGGACCCGGCGAAGTTGAAGCCCTCGCACTTCAGGAACAGCGGAAGCTCCAGCGCGGCCCGCAGGTCGACGTAGAGGTCTGACTCGTTGAACTCCGAAGGATCGGATATGACGGGCATGACGCCCCCCTCCTCATGCGCACGGGTCGTTCAGCCGTACCGGCGCAGCTCGTTGAAGAACCCGTCGACGACGTGCAGTTCGCCGCGCCGGGCCAGTTCGTCGTGGACGTACCGGCCGACGGCGAGGTCGAGCACCCCGAGGCCGAAGGGGGAGAACACCACCGTCCGGTCCGTCGGGACGGTCACCCGTCCGGTCAGCACGTCGTCGAGCGTGCCGTCGATGAAGTCCCTGCTCCCCGTGAGCCGTTCGGCCAGATGCGGGGAGGTCTCGGCCTTGAGGCAGTGCTCGACGTCGTCGACGAAGTTGGCCGACGCGAGCAGGATCTGCGGGGCGAGGTCGCGCAGGGACACATGCAGGACCAGGGGGTGATGACCGAACCACGACGGATCGTGGACGTGCGGCCGGCCGGCGACGGTGGCGAAGACCACCAGGTCGCTGGAGCGGACGAGGGATTCGGCCGAGTCGTGCACGGCCACCTTCCCCGGCGCGCCGGACCGCTCCAGATAGCCGCGGAACCCGGCGGCGCTCTCGGCGGACAGGTCGTGCACGCCCGTCTCCTCGAAGTCCCAGCCGGTGGCGGTGAGATGGGTGTGGATGTAGCGGGCGATCAGCCCGGTGCCGATGAAGCCCACGCGGGTCGGGCGGGTCCGGCCCGCACTGAGCCTGTCCGCCGCCAGCACCGCCGACGACGCCGTGCGCGTGGCGCTGATGACCGAGCTCTCCAGGCAGGCGAACGGATAGCCGGTCTCCGGGTCGTTGAGGATCAGCACCGCGGAGGCCCGCGGCAGCCCGGAACGGATGTTCTCCGGGAAGCTGGAGACCCACTTCAGACCGTCGACCCTGAGCGGTCCGCCCAGCGAGGCGGGCAGCGCGATGATCCGGGACGACGGGCGGTCCGGGAACCTCAGGAAGTACGACGGCGGGTTCACCGAGTCGCCCGCGCCGTGCAGCCGGTACACGGCCTCGACGAGGTCCGCGATCTCCGGTTCCCGTCCGTGCAGGGCCTGTTGGACCTGGGCGCCGGTGACGAGCGCGAAGGACGGGGCGTCGAGGATGCTCATGCGCCGCTCACCTCGCCGTCGGCGCGCAGCACCGGGTCGCCGAGCGCGGCCAGCACCTCGCGCGGCCCCTCGAAGGGCTCACGGCTGTGCGCCGTACGGATGTTGTCGACGAGCAGGAGGTCGCCGTCCTGCCAGGGCTCGCGCACGGTGTGGGCGTCGTACACCTCGTTGATCGTCCGGACGACGTCCGCGTCGATCGGACTCCCGTCCCCGAAGCGGGTGTTGAAGGGCAGCCCGTCGGCGCCGTACAGGTCCACCAGGTATTCGTGCACTTCGGGCTCCATGGTCCACTCGTTGAGGAACGCGATCTGGTTGAACCAGCAGGGCAGTCCGGAGCGCGGGTGCCGCAGCACCGCGTCGCGCCGCTGCCGGGTGTGCAGGGAGCCGTCGCGCTGCCAGGCGAACTCGATGGCGTGCCGGCGGCAGTAGCGTTCGACGGCGTCGCGGTCGTCCGTGCCGAAGGCCTCCTCGACCGACGCGCCGATCTCCTCGTGGTAGGCCCGGGTCAGCAGCCAGCCCTCCCGTTCGAAGCGGGAGACCAGCTCGCGGGGCAGGGCCCGCAGCACCGCCGTAGCGTCGGCGAGCGCCGTCGCGCCCCCGGACCCGGGCGCCTCCAGACAGGCGAACAGCAACAGGCCGGGGAACTCCAGGCCGTAGCTGACCTCGTGGTGCATGCACATCTGCTGGTTCGGCGGCCACTTGGTGGACGAGTACACACCGTCCGCGTAGCGCCGGCGGGGTGCGAAGGGCTCACGGTCGGGCATCAGACCGTCGGTCAGCCGCCTGAAGACCGCCTCGCTCGTCACGGGGTCGGCGAGGCCCAGCCCCCGCACCAGGACACAGCCGTGGTCGCGGACGAGGTCACGCAGCGGGTCGCGGTGCGCGGCGGCCCAGCGCACCGCGTCGCCGTCGGACGTGGCGTGCAGGAGCGGCGGGCTGCCCGGGGCCAGGTCCGGATGGGGAAGGAGACTCGTGGAGGACATCTCGGTGTTCCTTTCAGCTGCGCCGGTCGAGCAGATCCGCCAGGTCCGCGAGGACCGGGTGACGGACGACGTCCTGGAGGGTGATCACCCGGTCCAGGGCGATCGCGAGACGCACGGCGGACAGCGAGCTGCCGCCGCGGTCGAAGAAGTGGTCGAGCCGGCCGATCCGGTCGGCGGAAACGCCGAGCACCTCGGCCCATGCCTCCGCCACCCGCCGCTCGCCGTCCGTCGAGGGCCCGCCCGCGGCACCGGTGTCGAGGTCCTCGGCGAGCGCGGTCAGCCTGCGTCGGTCGGTCTTGCCGTTGGCGGTCAGCGGCAGGTGCTCCCGCCAGTGCACGACGGCGGGGACCATGTACGACGGCAGTGACACGGCCAGCCGTTCCCGTACCGTGTCCGCGGCCACCGGCTCGGGCCCGGCGCAGAACGCGGCGAGCTGAGCGCCCCGCACGACCACGACGGCCCCGTCGCGCACGCCGTCCACCCGCAGCAGCGCGTTCTCGATCTCGCCGATCTCGACACGGAACCCGCGGATCTTGACCTGGGTGTCCCGGCGGCCGAGGAACTCCAGCTTGCCGTCGGCCCGCCAGCGCCCCACGTCACCGCTGCGGTACAGCCGCTCGCCGGGCCGGTACGGGTCCTGAGTGAAGGCGGCCGCGGTGCGCTCGGGGTCGTTGACGTAGCCGCGTCCCACGCACACCCCGGAGAAGACGATCTCGCCCGGCGCGCCCAACGGCACGGGGACCAGGTCCTCGTCGACGACGTACACCCGCACATTGCGCACCGGGCGCCCGAGCGGGACCCGGTCGCCGTCCGGCACCCGGTCCATCACCTCGTGATTGGTGTCGTCCGAGGTCTCGGTCAGGCCATAGGCGTTGGCCAGCCTGATGCCGGGCGCGGTGGCGAACCAGCGCTGCACCAGCTCCCGCTTCACCGCCTCGCCGGTCACCGACACGCAGCGCAGGTCGGCCAGTTCGCGCGGCCGCTGCCCCAACTCGGCGAGCACGGCCTCCAGATAGGACGGCACGATCTGGAGCACGTGGACCCGCGCCCGCACCACCGTGTCCACGAACCGCGGCACGTCCAGGATCGTGTCCTGCCCGACGATCAGCGTCCGCCCGCCGACGACCGGCCCGGCGAGCAGCTGCCACAGGGAGATGTCGAAGCACTGCGGCGCGGTCTGCGCGACGACGTCGTACTCGCCGATCCCCAGGTCCTCGACCTTGGCGAGCACGTGGTTGAGGAAACCGGCGTGCTCGCACATGGCGCCCTTGGGCTCACCGGTGGAGCCGGACGTGAAGTAGATGTAGGCGAGTTGGCCCGCTGAGACCGGGATGCCGAGATCGTCGCCCGCGTGGCCCTCGGCGTACGCGGCGTCCACGAACAGCGTCTCGGCGGACGCAACGGTCTCGGCGGCCGTACCCGTCCCGGCGGACGTACCGGAGAGCGATCCGGTGCTGCCCTCCTCGGTGACGACGAACGCGCAGCCCGCCCGGAACAGCGTCCTCGCGACCCGCTCGGCCGGGAAGTGCGGCTCGACCGGCAGATAGGCCCCGCCCGCCTTGAGCACGCCGAGCACGGCCGCCATCCAGTCCAGGTTCCGTTCCATGACGACGGCGACGACGTCCTCGGCCGCGAGGCCGCGGGCCAGCAGTGCCCGGCCGATCCGGTTGGCGCGGGAGTTGAGCTCGGCGTACGTCCATCGCCGGTCGTCCTGTACGGCGGCCACGGCGTCAGGGTGCTTCTCGACCCGCTCCTCGAACAGCTCGTGCACCCGCCGGTCCGGGAGTTCGCGGACCGGGCCCGCCAACTCCTCCAGCTGGAAGTGGAGTTCGTCCTCGGACAGCAGGCTCCGGCGGTCCGGGTGGGTGAGCGCGGTGAGGTGGTAGCCGGCGATGCGGGCGGCGGCTTCGGCGTCGAGGACACCGGCGCGGTAGCGCAGAAGCAGCGTGCCGTCGGTGACGGTGACGCGCAGGCCGGCGCCGGACGTGCCCTCCGTCCCGTCCGAGAGGGCGGCGAGGACCCTGGTGCGGGCCGCGAGCAGCGCGGCGGGATCGGTCGGTGTGCCCGCGGGCAGCGGGATCGCGTACTCCCCGATGTCCGGCAGTGGACCGGGCGTGCGGTGCGGAGCTGTTTCCATGACGTTCGTCCCCCTGGTTGTTCTTCGTTCAGGCAGTTCAGGCGGTTCGGGTCGGTTCGGGTCGGTTCGGGCGGCTCAGGGCGCTTCAGTCACGTGCCACCGCCGGATTCCCGCCCCAGTGCGCCCCCGACGGCATCTCCTCGCCCTTCATCAGGAAGGCGTCGGCACCGAGTACGGCGCCGTCGCCCATCGCGACGCCGTAGTGGACCAGCGCGCCCGTCCCGACGGTGCAGCCGTCGCCGATGACGATGTGGTCGGACTTGAAGGTGCCGTCCTCCTGGGAGTGGGCCTGCACCTTGGAGTGGTGGCCGAGCGTGCTGTCGCTGCCGATCGCGACCAGCGTCCGCTCGGTGAGGTAGCAGCCGTCGTCGAAGACCCGCCGGCCGATCCGCACTCCCAGCAGCCGCCAGACCAGGCTCTTGAACGGAGTGCCGTTGAACACCACGAGATGCTGGTCGGGCACCTTCCACAGCCGCTCGTGCCACCAGAAGTACGGGTCGTAGATCGAGCACAGCCGCGGCTTCAGCGGCCGGAAGCGGGTGATCAAGCGCTCCACCAGCGCCCAGTAGCCGACGGTCACCGCGAGGCCGGTCATCAGGTAGGCGCCGATCAGCAGTCCACCGAGGGCGCCCCGGCCGCCGTAGAGGTCGACTGCCGCGAAGCCGAGCAGCGTCAGCAGGAACCAGTGCAGCCAGCGCAGGAACAGGAACAGGGCCATCGTGCGGGCGTTGGAGCGGTTCTTGGCCGAGAGGCGGCGGCGCAGCTCGTCGCCCTCGCGGAAGTGGTCGAAGCGGGTGTCGCGCTCCACCGTGCGCGGGATCTCGAACGGCGGCGAGCCCAACAGGCCCACGCCCTCGCGGAGTTCGCCGTCGAGCGGCACCAGCACCTTGGTGGCGAGCAGGCAGTTGTCCCCGGTGCGGCCGCCGACCGGATAGGCGATGTGGTTGCCGAGGAAGTTCTGCCCGCCGATCGTGACCCGTGAGAGCCGGAACGAGGTGCTGGAGTACTCGGCGTTGAGGATCGACAGCCCGTCGGCGACCATCGTGCCGCTGCCGACGGTGGCCAGGTACGGCGTCTCGTGCGCGACCTCGGTTCCGAAGTTCGAGCCGGTCTGCTCGACGCGTGAGAGGTCGTAGCCGATGGACCGCAGGTAGGGGACGATGTACGAGCTGTCGCCGCACAGCCACTTGAAGAACTTGATGTTGGTCATGCGGGCGATCGCGCGCTGCACCGAGTAGTGGAAGCCGTACAGCGGATACACCCGGTCCGCCGTCAGGGTCAGGTTCAGCAGCCGCGGCAGCACCGTCACGATGACGAGACCGAGGATCACCGAACCGGCGAAGAGGACGACGGACAGGGTGAGCGCCTCGGCGTAGAAGGCCGCCGACGCCAGTTCCTTCGCGTTCGGTTCGAGCAGCGGGTCCAGCGCCGGCACGAGGTCCATGACGAGGAAGACACCGCCGATGCCGAGCGGGACGTACACCAGCAGCGTCTGCAGCAGCGCCACGAGGGCGTAACCGGCCCGGCGCGCGGAGGTGCAGCCGGTCGCCGGGACCCGGATGTGGTCGACGTCGGTGGGGCGGGCCGGCGAGCCGTGCCAGCGCTCGCCCGGGGGGATCGAGGCACCGTCGTACAGCGCCGAGGAGTGGCCCAGCTGGCCGCGGTCGCCGATGGACGTGCCGATGTCGAGCACGGTCTTCTCGCCGACGAAGACGTCCCGGCCGAGGGTGACCGGGCCGGTGCGGATCCGTCCCGCGTGCGCCCGGTAGCCGAGCAGCAGGGCGTCCTTGCGGATCACCGTGCCGGCGCCGACGGTCAGCAGGTCGGTGCAGACCGGCATCGAGTGCGACAGGACCGTGACGCCCGGGCCGATCCGGGCGCCGAGGGCCCGCAGGTAGAGGACGTACAGCGGGTTGCCCGTGAACAGGACCATCGGGCTGGCGTGCAGCAGCGCCTTGACCAGCCAGAAGCGGACGTAGGCGAGGCTCCAGACCGGGAACTCCGTCTCCTTCCACCGCCCGACCAGCACCCACTTCGCCACCACGGGCAGCGTGCACAGGGCGAGGAACAGGGCACCGCCGAGGACCAGCGACCGCAGATAGACCGAGACCGGGCCATCGGCGCCGGATATCCAGGAGTACCCCGCGGCGGTGGCGACACCGGCCCCGAAGCAGTACGCGGCGAAGACGAGGAACTGCAGCACCCCGCACAGCACATAGCGGGCGGTGCTGCCCGGCGGCGGGGGCGGCTCGGCCGGCCGGGCGGGGACCGGTCCGGTGGCCGGGACCTCGGCGAGAGCGGTCGCCAGGCCGCGGATCGTCGGGTGGCCGTAGACGTCCCGCATCGACACCTGCGGCAGATCCTCCCGCTTGCGCACCCGGGCGCAGAACTGCGCCATGACCAGGGAGTTGGCACCCAGGTCGTCGAAGAAGTGGCTGTCGAGGGGGACTTGATCCGTCTTCACGACCCCGGCCAGCACCTCGGCGAGGACCTGGGCGGTGCCGTCCACCGGGGCGACTGTCGTGATCTCGCCAGGATTTACCACCACTTGAGCTCCTAGATCATTACTTTTGGGCTTATGGACTATTCGGTGTGCTTGCTAAGTCGGACCGGGTCCGCCACCGGTTCCGGGGGCCGGGGTGGTGTTACGGCCTCGCGACACCGCCGGGCCGCGCCTGCGACGACCGTTTCCAGCGGGCCACGTCCGACGTGCCGCCACGAGAGGGCGAACAGGAGCGCTCCGGTGGTCATGACGGCGTAGAGGAGCTCGGGGGAGCCGGAGAGCGCGCCGGTGGCGAGCAGGAGCACATGGGCGGCGTACAGGGTCAGCGGCATGCTGCCCGCCGCCGCGAGCGGGGTGAGGGCCCGCGTGAGCAGGGCGTTCCTGGTCAGCAGCAGGGCGCCGCCGAGGATCGCCGCCGCCGAGCCCAGGGTGAGGAGCAGGTCGAAGGGCGTGGTCGCGTGCGGCGCGCGGGAGAGCAGCGCCCACCAGGTCACGCCGTCCGGGCTGTCCCACAGGGCCTCGGCGCGGGAGGCGCCGGGGAACTCCGCGCGCCACAGCATCCGCAGCCCGTCGAACCGGAACAGGACCAGGGACGACACCAGCCAGACTCCGGCCACGAGCGCGAGGCCGCCCCCGAGGAGCCGGGGCGCGAGCCTGCGTGAGGTCAGGTCCAGTCGGCCGAGGGCGAGTCCGGCGCACAGATAGGCGGTCCAGGCGAGCACCGGGTAGTCGCCGTGCACGAGCAGGTCCGACACCAGGCCGAGCGGATCGGTGACCACGTCCTGGAGGGTCGGGTCACCGTCGAACGCGGGCTGGGGCAGTGCGCCCCGCAGCGCGTGGACGGCGAACGGCGCCCCCACGGCCAGGGACAGGGAGAGCGCCGTCAAGGTCCCCGGACGGAGGCCCAGCAGCGGGATCGCGATCAGGAACAACAGGGCGTAGAACACCAGGATCACGTCCACGTCCAGGGCCGCCGCGCGCGAGGCGTAGCCGAGCAGCAGCCCGATCAGGGCGATGACACCGGCCCGCGCCGCCACCGCGGCGGTCGCGGGCCGCCCGGTCGCCGGCCGGCGACCGCCGGTCGTGAAGGCCAGACCGATCCCGGCCGTCACGGCGAAGGTCGCCGAGGAACGGCCGCCCGCGAACATCCAGGCGGGGGTGGGCGATCCCGCCTCGTCGAACGCGCCGAACACGTGAACGGAGAACATTCCCAGCAGGGCGAGCCCCCGTGCCACATCGACCCCCACGATGCGCGGCGCGGCTTGCTTCGGTGCGTACGGAGCAGGCATGCGAATTCTCCAGAATGGGATACGGCGGAATATCGCCCGCTGCTCACCGCGCAGCGGAAAATCATGAAGAGGGACCCCCGTGGTTCCGGTGTTCCGGAAGAAAAGGAAGTGCCGTGAGGCACGGAATGGAATATGAGAAGGAGCGGTTCGGTATGCGCCTGGAGTGACCACGCGAGGGGGACCGGGTGGCCTGGCTCGGGCCTTGGTCAGAGCCCTGAGAATGCAATCCGAATTGTTTCGAGGCGCTCATGAACGGGTCAAGCGCATTTCAGTCAATGGCGGTTTCTTGTCGGTCGGCAGTTCGCTGTCGGTATGACTCATTCTTGCCGTTCGGCGGCGCCACCGGGGAACTCACTTCATGGACGGTGCATATGTCGTCGGGCATTCCGGTTTCCGGGACACGAAAACCGGCCAGCGGGTTCATGACAGAAAAGGGGTTCGATTTCCTTCGCGATTTCCCCGGGGTTGCCCGGCGTTTTCCGCGGTATGACGGAACCGAACGCGAGCGGGCGTTCCCCGCACGGGCGTGCCCCGGACCGGGACGGGGGGATGAGTGCACGCTCGCGTGGCGGATACCTTTAGGACGTGCAGGCAGCAAGCGAATCCCCTCAGCCACCCTCCGGCCGACTCCACCGGGCCCGTGCCCTCTACCGGAACGTGTCGAAGCGCAGGACCGCCTGGCTGCTGCTCAAGGACACCGTCAACTCGTGCATCGAGTACCGCATCCTGGGGCTCGCCGCCGAGGCCGCGTTCTTCTCGCTGCTGTCCGTGCCGCCGCTGCTGCTCAGCCTGATCGGCCTGCTGGGCTACGTCGACGACTGGACCGGCACCGACAGCATCAGCAGCCTGGAGGCCAACCTCCTGGACGCCGCGCGCACGGTCCTGTCCGACAAGGGGGTACGGGAGATCGCGCAGCCGATCCTCGACGACGTGATGAAGGGCGGCCGTCCCGACGTCATCTCGGTCGGCTTCCTGTTCGCCCTGTGGTCCGGGTCGCGCGCGGTGAACGTCTTCATCGACACCATCACCGTCATGTACGGCCTCGACGGGGTCCGCGGCATCGTCAAGACCCGGCTCGTGGCGTTCGCGCTGTTCGTCGCGGCGCTGCTGATCGGCTCGGTGGCGCTGCCGCTGATGGTGGCGGGTCCGGACGCGGTGGTGCGGATCGTGCCGTGGTCGACGACGGTCGTCCAGGTCCTGTACTGGCCCGTGGTGATCATCCTGTCCATCGCCTTCCTGACGACCCTGTACCACGTGTCGGTACCGGTGCGCTCACCGTGGATCGAGGACGTCCCGGGCGCACTGGTGGCCCTGGCGATGTGGGTGCTGGGGAGCTTCCTGCTCCGGATCTACCTCCAGAGCACGATCGAGGGCGCGACGATCTACGGCTCGCTCGCCGCCGCGGTGGCGGTGCTGCTGTGGATCGGCGTCTCCGCCTTCGCGGTCCTGGTGGGCGCGGCGATGAACGCCGCTATCGACCGCGTGTGGCCCGCGGCGGCCACGGCGGCGGCGCGCGCGGCGCAGGAGCGGGTGCGGGAGGCGCAGGTCGCGGAGTACGTGGCCCGCGCGGCAGCGGCGGTCAGGGACGCGGGCCCCGACGATCCCGACGACCCCGACATGCCGTCGGAGTTCCCGGAGCGGTGGTCGCGCTTCCTGCCGCCGGAGGACGTGACGTCCCGTCTGAGGACGCATGCGAAGTCGACGCATCCCCCGCGGAAGCCGGAGGGGTCCTGAAGGGGGGGGGCGCTGTCGGGTGCGGGTGGGTGGGGGCTGGTCGCGCCCCGCGGCGGAGCCGCTGATCGACTCAGCCCCGCGCCCCTGAGGTCGGATCACCGACCGGAGTCAGACCTTCCACGTTCCTGCGGCTGCCGCCTCCCTCGCGAAGTCCGTGAAGTCCCGGGGCTCCCGGCCCAGGACCTTCCGGACGCCGTCCGAGAGATGGGCGTTACGGCCGTCCAGGAGTTGAGTGAACGCCTCCACCAGCGCGTCCACCTCCCGCGCCGGCACCCCGAACGCGAGCAGGCGCTCCCCGTACTGCTCCGGTGACACCGCCTGATACGTCAGCGCCCTCCCCGTCGCCTTCGCGATCTCCGCGACCGCCTCGCCGAAGGTGAGCAGCCGGGGCCCCGACACGGCGACCGTCTCGCCGACGTACCGGTCGCCCGCCACCAGCGCGGCCACCACCACGTCCCCGATGTCCCGCACGTCCACGAACGGCTCCCGCACCTCGCCCGCCGGGAACACCAGCTCCCCGCTCAGCCGCAGCTCCTCGACCAGCGGCCCCTCACTGAAGTTCTGCGCGAACCACGCGGCCCGTACGACCGTCCAGTCGGCCCCCGACGCCCGCAGCGCCTCCTCCGCGTCCCGCGCCCGGTCCTGCCCCCGCGACGACAGCAGCACCAGCCGTCGTACGCCGGCCCCCACCGCCTCCCGCGCGAGCGCCCCGACCGCCTCGGCGGCCCCCGGGGCGCCGATGTCCGAGGGGTACACCAGATACGCCGCGTCCGCGCCCCGCAGCACCCGCGCCCAGGTGGACCGGTCCTGCCAGTCGAACCCCTGGGCCCGCGAGGCGGCCCGCACCGTCAGCCCCGCGGCCCGAGCGGACCGCGCCACCCGGCTGCCCGTACGACCCGAGGCACCGGTCACCACCACCGTCGTGTTGCGTGTGTTCTGTGTCATGCCGTCGAGTCAACTCCCGTGCCCGGCAGGGGCCCATCGCTGAACGGCTCATTCCCATGCGTACGCGTCTACGCTGACCGCATGGACGCTCTGGCAGGCCTGCTGGAAGGACCGCGGGCGCGTGGCGCCTTCATGATCCGCGCGTGTTTCGACCCGCCGTGGGCGGTGCGGGTGGAGGACCGGGCACCGCTGACGGTCATGCTGATGGTCCGCGGGGAGGCCGTGGTCCTGCCCGACGCGGGCGAGCCGGTCCGGCTGGGCCCCGGCGACCTCGCCATCGCCCGCGGCCCCGACCCCTACACCTGCGCCGACGACCCCGGTACGGCCCCGCAGGCGCTGATCCTGCCCGGCGCGGAGTGCAGCTACCCCGACGGACGGTCCCTGAACGGCTCCATGGACCTCGGCGTGCGCACGTGGGGCGACCGGCTCGACGGCGGGACGGTGGTCCTCATCGGGACGTATCTGATGGAGGGCGAGATCAGCAACCGGCTCCTGGACGCGCTGCCGCCGCTGCTGTCGCTCACCACCGACGTGTGGGAGTGCCCGCTGACCCCCCTCCTCATGGAGGAGATCGTGCGTGACGAGCCGGGGCAGGAGGTCGTCCTGGACCGGATGCTGGACCTGCTGGTCATCGCGGCGCTCCGGGCCTGGTTCTCCCGGCCCGAGGCGAAGGCGCCCGCGTGGTACGCGGCGCTTGCGGACCCTGTGGTGGGGCGGGTGCTGCGGCTGATGCAGGACGATCCCGCGCATCCGTGGACGGTGGCCTCCCTCGCCGCCAAGGCGGGGGTGTCGCGTGCGGCGCTCGCCCGGCGGTTCAGTGAGCTGGTGGGGGAGCCGGTGATGACGTATCTGACCGGGTGGCGGCTGGCGTTGGCGGCGGACCGGCTGCGGGAGGGGGACGCGACGCTGGACGCGATCGCCCGGCAGGTGGGGTACGGCAGTGCGTTCGCGCTGTCCAGCGCGTTCAAGAGGGGCTACGGGGTCAGCCCGCAGGAGTTCCGGCTGCGGGCCGGCCGGCCGTAGCCTGGGGACGTGTACACGGAACGGCCGTCCCGGCTCGCCGGTGCCGTCGTCTGGGCCGGTGACGGGTCCGGACGCGTCCTGCCCGACGGGTGCATGGATCTGCTCTGGCACGAGGAGCGACTGCTCGTCGCCGGGCCCGACACCCGTGCGTACGTCACCGCGGGCGCCGCCGGCACCTGGACCGGCCTGCGCTTCGCTCCCGGTTCCGCGCCCGCCTTCCTCGGTGTGCCCGCCCATGAACTGCGGGACCGACGGGTGGAGTTGGCCGATCTCTGGCCCGCGTCCGAGGTACGGCGGCTGCGGAGCCGCATCGCCGAGGCCCGCGACCCCGCCACCGCGCTGGAGGACATCGCCCTGGAGCGCGCGGCCCCTCCCGACCCCGCCCTGCACGCCCTCGTCGCCGCTCTCGGCGCGGGCCGTCCCGTCGCCGCGACCGCCGACGAGATCGGCCTCGGGGCACGGCAGTTGCACCGGAAGTCGCTCGTGGCGTTCGGGTACGGGCCGAAGACCCTCGCCCGGATCCTGCGGCTGCGGCGGGCCCTCGCGCTGGCCGGGGCCGGAGTGCCGTTCGCGGAGACGGCGGTACGGTGCGGTTTCGCCGACCAGGCCCATCTCGCCCGGGACGTGAGGGAGTTGGCGGGCGTGCCGCTCGGGCGGCTACTCGCCGCCGGTTAGCGGGGCGTACAGGTCGACGCTGTTGCCGTCGGGGTCGTGCAGGGACGCGTACCGCTGGCCCCAGTCGGCGTTCCACGGCTTGAGCTCCCCGTGGAAACCCTCGCCCACCAGCTCCTCGTACACCGCGTCGACCTCGGCCGGACTGTCGCAGCGCAGCGCGAGCCCGGTGCGGCTGCCGCCGGCCGGCGCCCGCCAACCGGGGTGGAAGGAGCGGACCGTGTCCTCGGTGTCGAGCATCAGCCGCACACCGCCCGGCAGTTCGGCCTCCGCGTGCGGCTGCGTCTCCGCCCCTTCGGGGAACGGGAACCCGAGCCGACGGTAGAAGGCGACGGAGGCGGCGAGGTCGGAGGCCACCAGGCCGATGGCGTCGAATCGTGGAGTCATGACGCCACCGTAGGCAGGGCCGGGGCGCCCGGTCTTGAAGGAATCGGACACCTCAGCCGAAGGTCACCGGTCCCCGCGGGGTGTCCACGGTGAAGGAGAGGCCCACCGGTCCCTCGGCCAGGGGGAGTTCGGTGTCGAGGGCGGCGAGAAGGCGACGGATCCCGTTCGGTGCGGGGGCGGTCGCGGTCAGGGAGAGCAGGGGAGTGGTGGGCAGGCCGGAGGCCGTCGGGTGCGCGGTGGCGCCCCAGTCGATGAGGAAGGGGACCAGTCCGGAGGGGTGCTGGGTGTCGCCGTCCGTGAGGCGCCACTCCAGCAGGGTGCCGTCGGGCCGGCGGCGGCTCATCGGGCGGATCTCGCCGGGGTCGTAACCACGGGCCCGGGCCCTCGCCACCGCCGCGTCCAGGTCGGGCGGGCTGATCGCCCAGGTGACCGTGCGGGCGGCGGCGAGCGCGTCGACGTCGAAGGGACGCGGGCCCCTCGGCTCCGGCTGCTCCGGGTCCGGACCGATGATCTCCAGATAGGCGGTGCCGCCCAGCGACACGAGATGGTTGCGGGTGCCGAGACCGACGTGCACACCGCCGGGGGCGGGGGTCACGCCGGTGCGCCGGGTGAAGTCGCCGACCGTCGCCGCCAGGTCGGGGGTCGCCAGGACGAGATGGTCCAGCCGTGCGGGAATCGCGTTCACCGCGCCGAGGCTACGGCGCCCCGACCGCACGACGGAACACCTGTACGGCGACACACCTCCTAGGCTCGGGCCATGGCTCCCCGACTCCTCGTCCACACCCGCACCACCGCCTACCGCCACGACTCCATCCCCGCCGCCGTCGACGCCGTCCGCGCCCTCGGCGGCTTCGAGGTGGACGCGAGCGAGGACCCCGCGGCCCTGGAGCGGCCCCTCGACCGGTACGCCGCCGTCGTCTTCCTCTCCACCAGCGGTGAGATCCTCACCCCGGCGGGGCGCGAGCGGCTGGCCGCCCACGTGGAGTCGGGCGGCGGGTTCGTCGGGGTGCACGCGGCCGCCTGCACCGAGTACACCTGGCCCCACTACGGCGAACTGCTGGGCGCCCGGTTCGAATAGCACCTCGCGTACCAGCCCGGCAGGATCCACGTCGAGGACCGCGACCACCCGGCCACCCGACACCTGCCCGCCGTATGGGAGTTCACCGACGAGTGGTACGACTTCCGGACCAACCCGCGAGGGTCGGTGCGGGTGTTGGCGTGCGCCGACGAGTCGTCGTACGAGGGCGGTGGCATGGGCGCCGACCACCCGCTGGTGTGGTGCCGGGAGCAGGGTGCGGGCCGCGTCTTCTACACCGCGCTCGGGCACGCCGCCGAGGCCTGGGCGGACCCGGACTTCCGGGCCCATCTGCTCGGCGGGATCACCTGGGCGGCACGGCTGGAGCACCCCGGGTCCTGAGCCCGTCCCATCCCGTCCCAGCAGGTCCCCGTACGGCCCGCGCTCCCGGACCACACCGCCGTACGCGGCACGGACCGTCCCCCTCCGGCCCGGGGACGCCGGCAGGTCTCGCCGTGCGCACCTCAGTCCTGTGAGTCTGTGCCGTGCCAAGCGAAGCGAGCCGCCCCAGGGGGAACCACGGGGGGAACCACGGCGGTTCGGAAAGGGAGACTTCCATGAGCATGCGCAAGCGGGCCGTCGCGATGATGATGGCCGCGTTGCTGGGCGCCGGGACGCTCGGCCTCGCCGTGGCGCCGGCGGCGGACGCGGCCTCGTACCACGGCATCGACGGCAACGGCGTCGTCAGCGACGACTGGCAGGACGAGGAGAACCTGAGCGTCGACGACCACGCCACCAGCAACGCCACGGCCCTGTGGCAGTCCGTCCTGTACGCGGACGGCGCCAAGTGGCAGGACGAGGACGGGGACTGGCACAACTACGCCAAGAGCCAGATCGACGGCTCGTTCGGCCCCGAGACCGAGTCGGCCACCCAGTGGTGGCAGGAGCACTACGGACTCACCGACAACGACGGCGTGGTCACCGACCAGAGCTGGGAGTTCGCCCAGCAGTGGCTCCACGGCCCCGTCTCGGGCGGCGGGGTCCGCTACCAGGGCGACAAGCGGGACGTCGACTTCAAGCGGATCAGCGGCAAGTACCGGGTGAAGCTCAAGGGGACGGGATCCTGGCGGATCGCGTACTACGACCAGGTCGGCTGACCCCGGCCGGCGGGGGAGCGGGCGGCCCCGCGGTCACCCGCTCCCCGACGGCCACGCCCACAGCACCCCTGCCACCAGCAGCACGATGACGGCGAACGCGACCAGCGCCGCCGTACGCCACCGCCGGTACTCGAGACCGTCCGGAACCGGCACCGCCACCTCCTGCGCCACCACGCTCACCACGGTGCCGTACGGCCAGACGGGGGCGGCCAGGTCCCACAGCGCCAGTAGCCGCCCCTGGTCCGCGCCCGCCACCCGGCACAGCGCCTGAACCGCCCCCCGCGGTGGCTGCTTGGCCCCGCTGAGATACCGCTGCCAGGACGACTTGCTGTACGCGGTGCGCCGGGCCAGCTCGGCGAGGCTCAGATCCGTACGGTCCTTGAGGTGCCGCAGCTGTTCGACGAGATGCCGCGCCTCCCTCGGAAGCGAGTCCGGCAGCGGCCGCCAGCGCGTCATGGTCGTCCCCCAAGTGCTCGCCGCCGCCCTGGCAGGGGCAGCGGCCCCCCTCCCCACCGCAACGTTCGACGCCCGCCCGCCCCGGCCAGTTCCCCTCGCCCGCGGATGACCGCAGCTGAACGAATCCGGCGGTGGGTGGCCCCTGCAGCCGATCGACGGTCAGTCGCGCGGCGGGGCCGTGCTCGCCCGCTCCACCAGCCGCGTCGACAGCTCGGTCCGGGTGCTCTCCGGGCGGTCGCCCTCCATCATGCGGACCAGCAGCCGCAGGGCCGTCGCCGCCATCTCCGACAGGGGCTGACGGACCGTGGTGAGCGCCGGGGTGGTCCAGCGGGCCTCGGGGAGGTCGTCGAAACCCACGACGCTGATGTCGTCGGGGACGCGCAGACCCCGCTCGGCCAGCGCCTCGTACACACCGAGGGCCATGTGGTCGGAGCAGACGAAGACCGCGGTGGGCGGTTCGGGCAGATCCAGGAGCTCCAGCGTGCGGCGGAGGGCCGCGCTCTCGTCGAAACCGGCGTACTGGACGTACTCGGGACGCTGCCGTGTCCCCGCCGCCGCGAGCGCGGAACGGTAGCCCGCCACACGGGCGCTGCCGCACATCTTGCGCTGATGGCCGGCGACGACCGCGATGCGCTCGTGGCCCAGCGCCAGCAGGTGCTCGGTCGCCGTCACCCCGCCCTGCCAGTTCGCCGCGCCCACCGAGACCACGCCCGGCGGCGGCTCCAGGACCGGGTCGATCAGGACGTACGGGATGCGGTGCTGGTCCAGCCAGCCGTACTGCGACGACGTCAGCTCGGCCAGGTTGAACAGCACCCCGGAGGAGCCGCGCGCGGTGAGCTTGTCCATCCAGCCGCGGTCCGGGCGCCCCGCACGGTTGCGGGTCGGCCCGGCCGAGACCACCAGCTCCAGGCCCGCGTCGTGGGCGGCCGCCTCCACGCCGTGCAGCACCGCCCCCGACCAGGAGGTCTCCAGCGAGTGCACGACCAGGTCGACGAGGCCCGACGTCTTCGCCGCGTCGAACCTCGGTCTGCGGACGTAGCCGAGCCGGTCCAGCGCCTCGGTGACCCGGCGGCGGGTCTCGGGGGCCACGTCCTCCCGGCCGTTGACCACCTTGGAGGCGGTCGGCACCGACACGCCCGCCTCCCGGGCCACGACCGCCAGCGTGGGACCGGCCGCCACGCTCGCACTCCCCGTGCGGACCATCGGGAACCACCTCTCCGGCCCGCCCGAGGGCCATGAAAGTTTCGACCAGCGCGGAAACAGTAAGCGCTTCCTACCCTAGGTTCGCCCGGTGACGTCGGGAAGAGGTCGGGCTGGGCGGGTCTTCGGGGCCCCCTGACTTTCGAAACCTCGAACGCTGCCCGCAGCTCAGACGGAACCCGGTGAAGTCGGCCGTGAAGGCCCCGTCGACCAGGTCCACGGCATGGATTCCGGCCATCGCGCCCGTGAACCGGAGCCTGGACCCGTGATCGTCGGAGAGGCGGGTGAAGTCCAGTTCCGGACCGACGGACCGCCGCGCGCCGTCGCTGTCGAGGAACCAGAAACAGGCCACCCCGTCCGTCACGGTCACCCCCAGGGTGAAGGCGCTTTCCGTGCCGACGTCGATCACGGCCACCTGGCGGGTGCTTCCCTCGTCCCGCTCGACCAGGCGGAGCACGGTCCGCCCACCGCCCCGCCACTGCTGACCGCGCTGCACCTCGCCCTCGGGCTCCGCCCACGTCAGATCGAGGGCCAGATACGACTCGGTGCCGTACCAGAGCACCAGACCGGCGGCCTGGGTGAACGTGGTCGGCCGCGCCTCCACGGTGACCTCGGCCTCCGCCCGGTGCTCGGTGATCCGCCGGGCCAGCAGACTGTGCGCCCACCACGACTCCGGCCCGTGCCGCCCCCGCAGCCGAATCCAGCCGGGCCGGGCGGCGGTGTCCACCCAGGAGGGGTCGGGGGCGGCACGGAGGGTGCTCCAGGGCCAGCTCACGGGGGTGCCGGGAAGAGCGGGGTGCTCTGGTGACTGCGGGCGGTACGGCGCGAGGGGTTGGGCGGCCGGCGGTGAATGCGGTGGTGCGCTGTCGGCCTCGCCGCCTGACCGCGGGGGTGTGAGCGTGCCGGCCCCGGCGCCTGACCGCGGCGGTGCGCCGTCGGCCTCCGCGCCTGGCCGCGGTGGTGGGGGTGTGCCGGCCTCCGCGCCTGACCGCGGGGGTTTGAGCGTGCCGGCCTCGGCGCTTGACCGCGGTGGTGGGGGTGTGCCGGCCTCGGCGCTTGACCGCGGTGGTGGGGGTGTGCCGGTCCCGGCGCCTGGCCGCGGAGGCGTCGGTGTGCCGGGCTCCGCCCCTGGTTCCGGCTCCGCAGCCATCGGTGCGCCGGGCTCGGGCTCCGGGTGGGTGGGCGAAGGTGCGCCCGTCTCCGTCCCTGCTTCCCGAAGCGTCGGTACCTCGACCTCGACCGCCGGATGCGCACCCCCGTGCCGCAGCCTCGGCCAGCCCTCCGTGTCCCACGTCACCGCCTGGATCGCCGTCTCCCGGCCGAGGGGGCAGCGCGGTCCGGAAGGGGTGTTCAGGGGGCGGGCCGTCAGGTGGCTCAACACCCAGCTTCCGTCCGGAAGTTGGACCAGCTCGCCGTGCCCCGCCTTCTGCAGCGGCAGCGACGGGTCGTCCCGGGATGTCAGCAGCGGGCGGTCGTCCAGCTCGTACGGGCCGGTGATCTGCCGGCTCCGGGCGACCAGGACCCCGTGCTCGAAACCGGTGCCGCCCTCGGCGAGGACAAGGTGGTACCAGCCTTCCCGGCGGACCAACTTCGGTCCCTCGATGAGTCGTTCGTGCTGGAGCAGCAGATGCGTGTCACCTGCGGGTGTCAACGCCTTGCGGTCCAACTCGGTCAGCACGATCCCGGCGAAGCGCCGGCCTCCGGGGCGGTGGTCGTTCTGGAGGTTGAGCAGCCACAACCGGCCCTCGTCGTCGTGGAAGAGCGCGGGGTCGAAGCCATGGCTCGGGATCCGCCGCGGCGGCGACCACGGGCCCGCCGCCTCCGTAGCCGTGGAGACATAGGTGTCCGTGTCGAAGTACGGCGTCCCGACCGAGCGGACGATCGAGTAGACCACCCAGAAGCGCTCGCCGTCCCAGCTCAGGGAGGGCGCCCAGATGCCGCCCGAATCGGGCACGCCCGCCAGCGAGCCGCCCGGGACGGCGCCCTCGACATGGCCCGCGTACGACCAGTGCGCGAGGTCGCGGGAGCGGTGCAGCGGGATCGTCGGGAACCATTCGAAGGAACTGGTCGCCACATAGAACCAGTAGCCGACCCGGACCATCGACGGGTCGGGCGCGAAGCCGCGGATCACCGGGTTGCGCAGCAGGGTCACTTGAGCGCTCCGAGGGTGACTCCGGTACGCCAGTAGCGGCGCATCGCGACCATCATGATCGCCATCGGGACGATGGACAGCAGGGCGCCGGTCAGGACCAGGCTGGTGAGGTCGACGCCGGACTCCAGGCGCTTGCCGGACCAGTTGTAGAGACCGATGTTGAGCGTCCAGTTGTTCTCGCCGCGCAGCACGGTCAGCGGCAGGAAGAAGGCGTTCCAGGTGTTCACGAAGGCCAGCAGGAACACCGTCGCACCCCCGGTGGTCATCATCCGCAGCACGATGCTGAAGAAGATCCTGAGCTCTCCGGCCCCGTCGATACGGGCCCGCCTCCAGCAGCTCGAAGGGGATCGTGGCCTCGGTGTACACCTTGGCGAGGTACACGCTGAACGGGTTGATCAGACAGGGGATGAGCATCGCCCAGGGCGTGTCGACCAGGCCGATCTCCGAGAACAGCAGGTACAGCGGCAGCGTGAGCAGCGCGATCGGGATCAGGAAGGAGCCGACCACGCACGCGAAGACGAGGTTGCGGCCCGGGAAGTCGAAGCGGGCGAGGCCGTACCCGGTGGCGAGCGCCAGCAGCGTGCCTCCCAGCGAGCCGACACCCGCGTACAGGAACGAGTTGGCGGTCCAGCGCAGGAAGATGCCGTGCTCGTAGGTGAACAGCTGATGCAGGTTGTCCCACAGGTGCCAGCCGGAGAACCACAGCCCGTTGGACTGGTAGAGCCCGGTGCGGTCCTTGGTGGCGGCGACTATCAGCCACCACACCGGAAAGAGGCTGTAGACGCTCGCGAGGGACAGTCCGACGAGCAGAAACCGCTGGCCGCCGCGCGAACGGGCGGCTTGATCAGGGGCGTTGAGCCGTCGGACCGGTGAGGTCTTCGTGGGTTCCTCGATGAGGGTCATCAGTCGGTCTCCTTCGAGGTGAACCGGTAGAACAGGAAGGAGGCGACGCCGAGGATCAGGGCGAGCAGCACCGAAAGGGCCGCCGCGTAGTGGTAGTTGCCGGCGTTGAACGCCTGGTTGTAGATGATCATGATCGGGGTGAAGGAGTCGCTGACCGTCTGCGGGGTGACGTTCCGGAACAGCGCGGGCTCGTTGAAGATCTGGAGCATCTGGATGATGGAGAGCATCCCGGTCAGCACCAACGCCCCCCGCACGAACGGGATCTTGATGCTGCGCGCGATCCGCAGCTCGGAGGCCCCGTCGAGCCGCGCGGCCTCGAAGAGGTCGCGGGGCACGCCTTGGAGCGCCGAGTAGATGATGACCATGTTGTAGCCGATGCCGTGCCAGGTCAGCAGGTTGCCGATGGACGGCCACACCATCGAGGGCGCGAAGAAGTTCCAGGAGAACCCGAAAACCTCGCCGAGCGGGGTGAGCGGGCCGACGTCCGGGCTGTAGAGGTTCAGCCACACGATGGCCGCGACCACACCCGGGATCATGTACGGCACCAGCAGCAGGATCCGGAACCGCCCGGCCGTCCTCGACCGGAGGGCGTCCAGGAGCAGCGCCAGCACCAGGCTGACCAGCAGCATGACGGGGATCTGCACACAGGCGAACAGCACCACCCGCAGCACTGAGCCCATGAACGCCGAGTCGGTCAGGCCCTGTTGGTAGTTGTCGAGCCCGGAGAACTCGTCGGTGGTCCCACCCAGGCCCAACCCCGAGGACTGCGACCGGTACAGCGACTGGTAGACGGCGTACCCGATCGGCAGCAGGTACAGGAAGACGAAGCCGAGCTGGAAGGGCACCGTGAAGGCGGCACCCTTCCAGCGCAGTGAGCGAATCATCAGTGGTAGCCCTCAGCCTCTAGCCCTTGACGCTGATGCCGCGGGACTTCAGGTCCTTGACCGTCCACTCCTGCATATGGGCGAGGAGCTCGGTCACCGTCTGCTCCTTGCTGACCACCTTGGCCCAGCCGGCCTGCATCTCCGTGAACATCGCGGTCCAGTCGGGCCCGAAGGTCCAGTCGGTGGTGACTGTCTTCAGGCTGTCCTTCACGATCTGCTGCCCCGCCTGGTAGTTGGAGCCGAGCAGCTTCTCCGAGACCGCCTCGGGCACGTAGGAATCGCTGTCGGCCAGCGCCGGCATCACGCCGTTGCCGGTCTCCGGGCTGGCCATGGTCTTCACGGCGCCGGGGTTCGTGGAGATCCACAGCGCGGCCTCGGCGGCCTGCTCCTGGTGCTTGCACCCCTTGGTCACCAGGGTCACGCTGCCGGTCAGATTGGTGCCGGCCGGGGTCTTGGCGGCCTCACCGGTGAACGTCGGCCAGGGCGAAAGCCCCCAGTCGCCGAAGGACTTGGTGAAGTTCTGCACCATGCCGGCCATCTGCCAGGTGGAGATCTGCCGGGTCGCGGTGCCGCCGTTGTCGTAGTTGCGCTGCACGGCCGCGTAGTCGGCGAAGGACAACTTGCTGTTGAGGTCGTTGTCGATGATCTCCTGGATCACCTTGGCGGCCTTCAGCGTGCCGGCGTCCTGGAAGTCCACCTTCCAGGAGTTGCCGTCGATCGCGTACCAGTGCGCCCCGGCCTGCATGGCGAGAACCTCCAGCGTGCTGGGGTCCTCACCGGCGTAGTTGGTGATCTTGACGCCGTGCTTCTTCAGTACCTTGCCCGCGGCGATGAACTCGTCCCAGGTCGCCGGGGGCTCGATGCCGTACTTCTTGAAGAGGTCGGTGCGATAGATGGTGAAGTTCGGCGACGAACTGGTCGGCACGCCGTACGACTTCCCCTGCACCTGCGCACTCGCCCACGACCCGGTGTTGAACTTGTCCTTCCCGCCCCCGACGTACTTCGTGATGTCGGCGAGCGCGCCCTGCGCGACCCAACTCGTCACGTACTCGGCGGTGTTCTGCACGAGACAGGGCGCGTTGCCCGCCTTCACCGCATTGGTCAGCTGCTTCTGCATGGTCAGCTGGTCGGTGACCTTCGTGTACTTCAGCTGGATGTCCTTGTGCGAGGCGTTGAACGCCTTGACGACGGCGTCCTGGCCGTTCGCCCAGCCCCAGAAGGGGAGGGTGACCGGCCCCGACGACTGCGAGTCGCCGGAATCGTCCGACCCGCCGCACGCGGTGAGCAGACCTGACAGCGCGAGTCCCGCAACGGCGGCGCGGGCGAACCTTCTCCGGGGGCTGCTGAAGTTCATCTGACCGTGTTCCTTCGGAAAGTAGGGCGTCTCGGAGAGGAGAGAGGGGGATCGGCGGCTCGGTGCCGGCCGGAAACGGCGGCCGGAAGTTCATCGGCTCGCGGTTGCGGGGGGTCGGTCCAGCAGAAGCTGTAGTAACCGGTTGCTGGGACGGTAGGCCGACGCTTTGGTGGTTAGCAAGAGGGCGACGGCAATTTGTTACGCCGGTCCGTCCAGGGCGTGAGGTGGAGGCGCCCGCAACACCCCTGCAACACCTGGCGAACTGCCAGCTCACAGGCATGCCGACACGAAAGGCGCACGGCCGTGAGCCCAGGCGCACCATCATCGGACATTGGACAGAAACCGTTTACGAAACGATCTCTTCCTCTGTTGCTAGCGGGGACGCACGGGCGGCCGCACCGAGTTCCGTACGACGACATGGGTGCCCAGCACCAGATGGTCCCCGTCGGCCCCCCGGCGCCGTGCTCCACCGCCCTCACGCCGGTCCGCGACCGCACGCAGGGCCACCCGCCCCATCTCCTCGTACGGCACGTGGACGGTGGTGAGCTGCGGGGTGAGCTGGGAGGCGAGCGGGATGTCGTCGTACCCGACGATGGACACGTCCTCGGGCACCCGCAGCCCCGCCGCACGCAGGGCCTGCATGGCCCCGGCGGCGACGACATCGGTCCCGGCGAGGACGGCGGTGAACTCGAGCCCGTCCCGCAGACCGTGCTCGACGGCCTCGTACCCGTGCTCGTAGTCGTAGGCCCCGTGCCGCACCATGCCGGCCTCGAACGGCACGCCGTACGCCTCGAAGGCACGTCGGGCGCCTCTCAACCGTCCCTGGGCGGTGGTGAGTTCGGAGTGCCCCGGCAGCACGAGAACCCTCCGGTGCCCGGCCGAGAGCAGATGGCTGGCCATGGCGTAGGCGCCGCCCTCGTTGTCGTAGTCGACGGTCGTGGCCGGCACATCACCCTCCAGCGGCGGCCGCCCCACCAGCACCAGATGGGATCCGGCGGCGTCCAGGGACCGCGCGAAACGGGCCATGCGCAGCTGGTACTCGTCGTAGTCGTAGGCGCCGCCGAGCAGCACCACGGCCGCGACCCCCTGCTGGCGCATGAGGTTGACGAGGGCGAGCTCGCGCTCGGGGTCGTCCCCGGTCGTCCCGACCAGCGACAGCCATCCCCGCAGTGTGGCGGCCCCCTCCACCCCCTTGGCCACGTGGGCGAACGCGGCACCGGTGATGTTGTTGATGAGGATGGCGACGGTGGGCGTACCGCCCCCGGCGAGCGACCGGGCGTGCGCGTTGGTGACGTAGTCCAGATCGCGCACGACCTTCATCACCTTGCGGCGCAGGTCCTCGGAGACCGGATAGTTCCCGGACAGCACGCGCGAAACGCTGGCCACGGAGACCCCGGCCCGCTCGGCCACGTCCCGGATGGTGGCCCGTCCGACGTCCCCCGAGGCCTTGCGCTGACTCACCCTTGCGGCTCCTTAGCGATAGTGACCCGGCCCCAGGACCCAGGGTCCGGAAACCGTATCCCATTGTTGCTCCGGCTGGATTCCGACGGCGTGGGCACCAGCGGGCGGCAAGCGCCCCTCAGCCCCTCAAGCCACCCGCCCCATGTCCGCATACCGCACCTCATGCACCAACCCCAGCCCTGCCACCAGCCGTTCCAGCTCCTCCACCACGATCCGTCCCAGCCGCTCCAGCTCGTTCCCCAGCGACCCCGCGATGTGCGGGGTGAGGAACACGTTGGGCAGCCGGTACAGCGGCGACCCCGCAGGCAGCGGCTCGGGCTCCGTGACGTCGAGGACCGCCCGCAGCCGCCCGGAGACCAACTCGTCGGTCAGCGCGCCGGGATCGACCAGCGCCCCTCGGGAGGTGTTGATGAGCACGCCCCCGTCCCGGATCAGCCCCAGCCGCTCCCCGTCCAGCATCCGGTACGTCTCCGGGATGTCGGGCGCGTGCAGCGAGACGATGTCGCTGCGCCGCAGCAGGTCGTCCAGCGACACCAGTTCGGCGCCGAGTGCGCCGGCCTCCGAGGTGCTGACGTAGGGGTCGTGCAACAGCACCGTGAAGTCGAACGGCCGGAGCAGTTCCAGCAGTCGCCGCCCCACCCGGGACGCCCCGATGACTCCTACCCGCCGCCCCACGTTCCCGGTGGCCGCGGTCGCCGTGGGCGGCGGATAGGTGTGGGTGGCCCGGAACCGCTCCCGGTGTTCGAAGGTGTCCTTCCCGCACAGCAGGATCATCGCGAGGGTGTACTCCGCGACCGGCAGGGCGTTGCCGGTGACCGCGCTGGAGACGCAGATGCCGCGTTGCCACACGGCGTCGCCGACGAGGGAGCGGACCGAGCCCGCGGCGTGCAGGACGGTGCGCACCCGGGGTGCCGCGGTGAGGGCGTCGGTGTCGAGGCGGGGGCAGCCCCAGCCGGTGATCAGCACGTCGGCCCGGGTCAGCGCGTCCGCCGCGAGGGGGTCGGTGAAGTCCTGGACGACGAGCGCGGGGTCGAGATCGGCGGCCTCGCTCAACCGGGTCATCAGGGGTGGGGGGAAGAGCAGGGGGAGGTGCACGGGATCCATCGCGAAGACGGCCCTGGGTGGCTGAGGGCTGGGCATGTCACTCCTGACACACTGAGTAGAAACAGTTTCTGAAAACGCCTTCTACGCCAGATCTACCGTAGGTCTGGCGTAGAGGGGTGGTCAATCGCTGAAGAGGACCGGTTGACAACCGGATGACAACCGGTTTCCAGAGTCTGGTCCGTGTCGGCGAGGTTACACAGTCTTTTCGAAAGTTCGTCAAGCCTCTTGACGCCGTTTCCGGCCAGGGCTGAAGCTCTGCCCCATGCAGCAACCGGTTGTCTACCAGTCGCCGCGTTCCCATGAACGGACAGAGCAGGAGGTGGTGCGCCGTGCGCCCACATGCCGGTGCCGCGCTGAGCCGCCGCCGTTTTCTCTCCCTATCCGCAGGCGGTGCCGCGGCGGGGGCGGCCGCACTGAGCGGCTGTGCGATGCAGGTGTCGAGCGCGGTCGGTGGCTCGGGCGAGACCGTCACGGTGATGGCCAAGGCCGACGACCTCTCGCCGGAGCTGATCAGGCAGGCCCAGAAGGACATCGGCGTCAGGATCAACACGGTGCTGTACAGCACCAGCAAGCTGATCGCGATGATGACCAACGGCAACCCGCCGGATCTGGTGC
Organism: Streptomyces sp. SLBN-8D4; assembly: GCF_049739545.1. Lineage (NCBI taxonomy): Bacteria > Bacillati > Actinomycetota > Actinomycetes > Kitasatosporales > Streptomycetaceae > Streptomyces > Streptomyces sp. SLBN-8D4. The sequence continues at coordinate 2,237,011 of NZ_JBMGQC010000001.1, read as the reverse complement.
GCGGGGTCGGTGCGGTGGACGCCCCGTACTACGCGGCCCGGGGCGTGATGGAGGACCTGGACCCGTACTTCGCGAGGAGCAGCGTCCTCAGGCCGGACGACCTGGACCCGGTCAACGACCTGTGGCGCTACGACGGCCGCACCCAGGGCAGGGGCCCGCGCTACGGCATGGCGAAGGACTTCTCCCAGGACTCGATGTTCTGGTACAACACCGAACTGTTCGACCGGGCGGGCGTCGACTACCCGCCCGAGCTGGACCCCGTCACCTACGAGGAGTGGCTGGACAAGGCCAAGCGGCTCACCCGCCGCAAGCACGGCCAGACGACCGTGTTCGGCGGCAGCTACAACGGCGTGCTCACCCCCAACCTGCTGGCGAGCCTCACCGTGGCCGCCGGCGGGAACCTCTTCACCGACGACTACTCCCGGGTCGACTTCACCACCCCCGAGGCCCGCAAGGCGCTCGGCTGGTACGTCGAGTACTGCCGGACCAAGGTCGGTCCCAGCATCGTCCAGCCCGACCCCAACACCTGGGACGGGCCCACCTTCCAGGCGAACCGGCTCGCCATGTCGAACTCCGGCTACTGGCTCGGCGGCCTGATCAACGCGGACAAGAAACTCGCGCCGCTGTCACGGCTCGCTCCCGCGCCGTACTTCGAGGGCGGCCGACGGATCAGTCCCTGCCAGGCCGGCACCGGCTTCTGGATCCCGAGCGCTTCGCACCACAAGGACGCCGCGTGGCGGGTCTTCGAGTGGTTCTTCGGCGAGGCACCGGCCAAGGCGCGCGCCTCCGGCGGCTGGGGCATCCCGACCCTGAAGTCGCTGCGGCCGCTGATGCCCGCTCAGGAGGATTACCAGAAGCGGGTGTTGACCGTGCAGCAGGCGGAGCTGAAGCACTACTCGGTGATCGCCTTCACGCCGTACGCCGGCGCGGACTCGCTCCTCGCCCTCTTCAACCAGATCGCCCCGGCCGCCATGACCGGCGGGATGTCCGTCGACACCCTCGCGGGGCGACTGAACTCCGCCATGAACGAGCAGCTCAAGCGCGGTAAGGAGCAGGTCGGATGACGGTCGGTCAGGTCACCTCGGTCGCCGAGCGGCACGGCCCCGCCCCGGCGGCGGGTCCGGCCCTCTCCCGGCCCCGCACCTCCATCGCCACCCGCCGGCACCGGGCGTTCTACCTGTTCGCCGCGCCCTGGATCATCGGGTTCGCGCTGCTGACCATCGCGCCGATGGCGTACGCGTTGTGGCTGAGTTTCACCACCTTCGACGGCATCTCGCCGAACTGGCGCTACGTCGGGTTCGGCAACTACCGCGAGCTGTTCTCCGACACGCAGACCTGGCAGTCGCTGGGCCGCACCGGCCTGTTCGCGATCACCTCGGTGCCGCTGTCGATCATCGCCGGGCTCGGGCTCGCCGTACTGGTGAACCGGCCGCTCAAGGCGCGCGGGCTGTTCCGTACCCTGCTCTATCTGCCGGCGGTGGTGCCGCCGGTGGGCGCGGGCGTCGCGTTCAAGCAGCTCTTCGACCAGAACTCCGGTGCCGCGAACGGGGTGTTGAACCTCTTCGGCATCGACGCCCTCGGCTGGCTCGCCGACCCCTACGCCCGCTACGTACTGATCATGACGGTGCTCTGGACGGCCGGAAACATCATGATCATCTCGCTGGCGGGGCTCCAGGACATCCCCCGTGAACTCCTCGAAGCGGCCCGGATCGACGGCGCGAGCGCCTGGCGGAGCTTCCGCAGCATCACGGTGCCGCTGCTGTCGCCGGTCCTGCTCTTCCAGACCGTGACCGGGGTCATCGCCTCGGTGCAGACCATCATGCCGCTGCTGCTGGCACCCGACCCCACCCCGGCCGGCATCACCGCGCTTCCGCAGTCCAACTACCTCTACATGATGCATGTGTTCGCGGAGTACTTCGCGTTCGGCCGCTACGGCTACGCCTCCGCGCTGCTGTGGGTGCTCTTCGTCCTGATCCTCGTCGCGACCGGAGTGATCTTCAAGGCCACCTCCGGCGTGGTGTTCTACAACGTCGACCCGGAGGCGAAGAAGTGACCGCCACCAGCCCGGCCCCTGTGGGCGCACCTCTCAAGCCCGGCCCCCGGCTACGCGTCAACCGCCTCGTCCCCTACACGGTTCTCGTCGCGATCACCGGCCTGTTCCTGGGCCCCTTCGGCTGGCTGGTCGTCTCCGGCCTCAAGACCCCGGCCGAGCTGGCGGCCTCGCCCGTGCACTGGCTGCCGGAACACGTCCAGTGGCACAACGTCGCCGACGCCTTCAACCTCATCGACTTCCTCGGCTACGCCCGCAACTCCCTGGTCATCGCGCTCATTTACGCCACCCTCGTGACCCTCAGCTCCGCCTGGGTCGGCTTCGGCTTCGCCCGCCTCGAAGCCCCCGGCAGGAAGACCCTGTTCGGCATCCTGCTCGGCTCGATGATGCTCCCGCAGATGATCACCCTGCTGCCGACCTACCTGATCTTCGCCAAACTCGGCATGGTCGACACGTACTGGCCGTGGGTGCTGTGGGGCCTGGCCTCCGCCCCCTATCTGGTGTTCCTCTTCCGCCAGTTCTTCGCGGGCCTGCCCCGCGAGCTGGAGGAGGCGGCGATCGTCGACGGCTGCGGCTACCCGGCCGTCTTCTGGCGGATCTTCCTCCCGCAGTCCTGGCCGGTCCTGTCCGCGAGCTTCGTGATCGCCTTCACCTGGACCTGGGGCGACTACATCGCCCCGCAGCTCCTGCTGTCCACGGACCGCACCACCCTCGCGGTCGCCGTCATGTCCACCTACGTCACCTCGGCCGGCACCCCGGTCACCAACCTCCAGGCCGCGGCCTCGGTGATGTACGTCGTGCCGATCCTGCTGATCTTCCTCGTCGCCCAGCGCGGCTTCGTCGCCGGCATGTCGACGACCGGCCTCAAGTAGCCGTCCTCGTACCCCTGTTCACAAGGAGTTCCGCATGAACACGCCGTTGTCCCGCCGTACGGCCCTCCAGGCGGCCGGTGCCACCGTGCTCGCCGCCGGTCTGACGAACCTCACCGCCACGGCGGCCCGGGCCGACGAGACCGCCGCCGGCACGCCGCGGCTGGTGACCTACCCCCGCCCGTCCGCGATGCCGACCAACACCACCTTCAAGGTGCGGGTCCGCACCGCCCCCGACGGCGACTGGCAGACCCTCGACATCTGGCGGCCCCAGCTGGGCGAGATCAACCCCGCCACCGGCTCCAGCAGGACCTACAACTCCTCGCTGGCGTACTTCGACTTCCAGGGCTCCGTCGAGGTCGAGGTCACCTACCTCAAGGGCGGCACCACCAAGGTCCGGGTGAGACCGGACTCCTACGGCATCAAGCCCGAGGTGCTCGGGGACACCCTGCGCTTCACGCTCGACCAGCCACGCAACCTCGTCGTCCAGATCAACGACGACATCTTCGACTGCCTGCACCTGTTCGCCCGCGCGGTGGAGAAGAAGAAACCCGCGCAGGACGACCCGGACGTCCTCTACTACGGCCCCGGCGTCCACACCACCGCCGACGGCACCCTGCTCGTCCCCTCCGGCAAGACCGTGTACCTCGACGGCGGCGCCGTCCTCAAGGCGACCGTGATCTTCCGCAACGTGGAGCACGCCGGGATCGCCGGCCGGGGCGTGCTCGCCGGGACCGCGGGCGGCGGCGCCCTGGTGGAGAGTTCGCGGAACATCTCCATCGGTGCCGTCACCGTGCTCAACCCCAACGGCTACGCCGTGCAGTTGGGCGAGGCCACCGGTGTCACCATCAAGGGCCTCGGCTCCTTCAGTTCCAAGGGCTGGGGCGACGGCATCGACGTCTTCTGCTCCAGCAACGTCGTCATCGACGGCGTCTTCATGCGCAACTCCGACGACTGCATCGCCATCTACACCCACCGCTGGGACTACTACGGCGACACCACCGACGTCACCGTCCGCAACTCCACCCTCTGGGCGGACGTCGCCCACCCGATCAACGTCGGCACGCACGGCAACACCGACAACCCCGAGGTCCTGAAGAACCTCCGCTTCAAGAACATCGACATCCTCGACCACCGCGAACCGCAGATGAACTACCAGGGCTGCATCGCGCTCAACCCCGGCGACTCCAACCTGATCAAGAACGTCCGCATCGAGGACATCCGGATCGAGGACTTCCGCTGGGGCCAGGTCATCTACATGAAGGTCATGTACAACACGAAGTACAACACCTCGGTCGGCCGCGGCATCGAGAACGTCTACGTCAAGAACCTCAGCTACACGGGCACGAACGCCAAGTCCTCGCTCCTCCTCGGCTATGACGCCAAGCACGCCATCAAGGACGTCACCTTCGAGAACCTGGTGATCAACGGGCTGGTCGTCGCCGACTCGATGAAGAAGCCGAGCTGGTACTACACCACGGACACGATCCAGTGGTTCTCCAACGAGCACGTCACGAACCTGAGGTTCCTCACCACCGCCGAGGCCGAGGCGGCCGCCGCGTCATGAGCACCGGCCTTCCCGGCACCGACCTCGCCCCGAGCCGCCGCGGCTTCCTCGGCGGCACGGCCGCCCTGCTGCTGGTGGCGGGTGCGAGCGGACTGCTCGCACCCGCCACCGCCCGAGCCGCCGACGCCGAGCACACCAGGGCCTTCACCCACCCCGGCCTCCTGCACACCGCCGACGACCTGGCCCGCATGAAGGCCGCGGTCGCAGCGAAGCAATCCCCGGTGTACGACGGCTACCTGGCCTTCGCCGCCCACGCGCGCTCCAGGTCGACGTACACCGTCCAGAACACCGGCCAGATCACCTCGTGGGGCCGTGGCCCCACCAACTTCCAGAACCAGGCGGTCGCCGACTCGGCCGCCGCCTACCAGAACGCCCTCATGTGGGCCGTCACGGGCGACCGCGCGAACGCCGACAAGGCCCGCGACCTCCTCAACGCCTGGTCCGGGTCCCTCACCATGATCACCGGCGCCGACGGCCCGCTGGGCGCCGGACTCCAGGCCTTCAAGTTCGTCAACGCGGCCGAACTGCTGCGCCACACCGGCTACGACGGCTGGGCGGACGCGGACATCGCCCGCTGCGAGCGGTCCTTCCTGGACGTCTGGTATCCGGCCGTCTCCGGCTACATGCTCTACGCCAACGGCAACTGGGACCTGACGGCCCTTCAGACCATCCTGGCCATCGGTGTGTTCTGCGAGGAGCCCGCCCTCTTCGAGGACGCGCTGCGCTTCGCCGCGGCCGGTGCGGGCAACGGCAGCATCGCCCACCGCGTCGTCACGGACGCCGGCCAGGGCCAGGAGGCCGGCCGCGACCAGGGCCACGAACAGCTGGCGGTCGGCCTGACCGGCGACATCGCCCAGGTCGCCTGGAACCAGGGCGTCGACCTGTGGGGCCACGACGACAACCGTATCCTCGCCAACTTCGAGTACGCGGCCCGCTACAACCTCGGCGGCGACGTCCCCTTCACCTCCGACCTCGACCGCACCGGCAAGTACCTCAAGACGACCGTCTCGGCGACCGGCCGCGGCACCCTGCCCCCGATCTACGAGATGGCCTACGCCCACTACGCCGGCGTCCGCGGCCTCGACACCCCGTACACCAGGGCCGCCGTCTTCCGGGGCAGCGGCGGCGCCCGGCTCGTCGAGGGCGGCAACGACGACCTGCCGAGCTGGGGGACCCTCGCCTACGCGGGAGCCACGGCACCCGCCCCCACCGCCCCGACCGCACCGGCGGGGGTCACGGCGGTGGGGGAGCGGGCCGGGATCACACTGAGCTGGCTGCCCTCGACCTGGGCCACGACCTACACCGTCCTGCGCGCCACGCGCCCCCAGGGGCCGTACGCGAAGATCGCCACCGGCGTCGGCAAGCCCACGTACACCGACGACCGGGTGCGCGCGGGGCGGACGTACCACTACACCGTCATCGCCACCAACTCGCTCGGCAACAGCGGAGATTCGGCCCCCGCCCCGGCCACCGCCGGTCTCCCGGAGCCCTGGTCGACGCAGGACATCGGGGACGTGCGGATCCCCGGTTCGGCCGTCTTCGACGGTGAGCGGTTCGTGCTGGAGGCGAGCGGCACCGCCGACACCCACCGGCTCGTCCAGTTGCCGCTGCGCGGCGACGGCACGGTCACCGCGCGGATCGTGTGGCCGCTGAGCTCGCAGTACTCCAAGATCGGCGTCGGCCTCCGGGACTCCCTCGACGCGGACGCGGCCCACGCCGCCATGGTCATCCAGGGGCTGCCGCTGCACACCTGGAGCGGGGTGTGGACCGTACGGCCGTCGAAGGGGGCCGCCGTCTCGGCGACCGGCAGCACACCGGTGCCGCCCTCGCAGCAGACGGCCATCACCACGAACGCGGCCTTCCCGCTCTCCGCCCTCGGCACCCTGCCCGAGTCGGCGACCCCGCTCGAAGCCCCCTATGTCGAGGGAGCCGGTGACGGCTACCGGCTGCGCATGCCCTACTGGGTGCGAGTGACCCGCACGGGCCGCCGCTGCACCGGCGCCCTCTCCCCTGACGGCGTCCGCTGGACCGAAGTCGGCTCCACCGAGGTCGCGCTGGGCCGCACCGCGTACGCGGGCCTGCTGCTCACCTCCTGTCTCGGCGTCGACGCGGACCACGCCGAGACCGGCACCGGCGCCTTCGACAACGTGACCGTGACCTCCGCCTCCACGGGCGAGATCTGGTCCGTGCCCCGGCCCGCCCGCACCGCGGGGGACCTGAGGGCGGCCCCGGGCTCCGACGCCGTCGAGCTGGCCTGGACCGACCCGGACCTCTCCGCCCGCTACAAGGTCCTGCGGGCGACGGACCCCGACGGCCCCTACCGCACCCTCGCCACCGGTGTCGGCCCGGTCGGGACCGGCACCCGTATCCGGTACGCGGACGCCACCGGCACCCCCGGGACGACGTACCACTACGCCGTCGCGAAGACCAACGCGGCCGGGCGCGGCCCCCTCTCGGAACCCGCCGCCGCGGCCATGCCGACCCCGGCCGTGCCCGAACTCACCTCCGCCGAGCAGGCGTTCGCGAACCAGGGGGTCGGCTTCCGGCACGTCCTGCGGGCCTCCCACGCGCCCGTACGGTTCACCGCCACCGGCCTGCCCGACGGACTCCGCGTCGACAGGCGCACCGGACTGATCCATGGAACGCCCCGCGAGACGGGCGAGTTCACCGTCACCACCACCGCAGGGAACGCGGCGGGCGACGGCACCGGGACCCTCGCCCTCACCGTCGGCACACCCCCGCCGGCCCCGTGGACGTACGGCGACCTCGGTGACGTGGTCCTCGACGACCGGGACTTCGGGACGCTCGGGGTGACCGCGATCCTCACCCCCGGCAGCACCGCCCACGAGGACGGGACCTTCGTGGTGCGTGGCGCGGGAGTGGACCTGACCGTCAACAACCAGGGAATGACAGGGCAGTTCGTACGGCGGCCCGCCACCGGAGACTGTCAGGTCACCGCCCGGCTGGTCTCCCGCACCGGGGCCGCCGCCGACCGGGTCGGACTGCTGATGGCCAAGTCGCTGTCGCCGTTCGACCAGGCCGCCGGGGTGATCGTCACCGGCGGCAGCACCGCGCAGCTCATGCTGCGCAGAACGGTCGCCGGGGCCTCCGTCCTGTCCGGCAGCGCCGCCGTCCAACTCCCCACGCTGCTGCGGCTGAAGCGCACCGGGACCGTCTTCACCGCGTCCGTCTCCGGCGACGACGGCGCCACCTGGACCGACCTCGCCTCCGGTGAGATCCCCGGCTTCGGTGACGCCCCCTTCCACGTCGGCCCGGTGGCCTGCTCCCGCAGCCCGCTGGCCCTCGTCACCTCCGAGTTCGACGAGGTGAGCATCACTCCCATCTGATTCCCCCCACGGAACGGAGATGCACCCCATGAGCCGCACGTCCCCCCACCAGCACATCCCGCAACCCGAGGTGAGCCGCCGCGGTCTTCTGAGGACCGCGGGCGGTCTCGGCGCCGCGCTCGCCCTGGGTGGCGGCGCCCTCGCCAGCGGCCTGGCCACCACGGCCGACGCGGCGCCCTCGACCTGGACCCATCCCGGCATGCTGCACAACGCCGGCGACATCAACCGGGCCAAGGTCAGGGTCGCCGCGGGCACCGACCCCTGGCTCTCCGGCTGGAACAAGCTGGTCGCCAACTCCCACTCCCAGTCCACCTGGACCAACCGGGCCACGGCCACGATCATCCGCGGCGGCACCGGGGAGAACTACTCCCTGCTCTTCAACGACATCGCCGCCGCCTACCAGAACGCCCTGCGCTGGCAGGTCGGCGGGACCGAGGCCAACGCCGCGTGCGCCGCGAGGATCCTCAACGCCTGGTCGACGACGCTGACCTCGGTCACCGGCAACGCCGACCGCTTCCTCGCCGCAGGCCTCTACGGCTGGCAGTTCGCCAACGCCTGCGAACTGATGCGCGGCTACAGCGGCTTCGACCTCGCGGCCGCCCAGGAGATGCTGGTCAAGGTCTTCTACCCGCTCAACAACAGCTTCCTGACGAACCACAACGACGCCTGCATCACCAACTACTGGGCCAACTGGGACCTGTGCAACATGGCCTCGATCCTGGCCATCGGCATCCTCGACGAGGACAGCGCCAAGTACGACCAGGCCGTCACCTACTTCAAGTCCGGCGCGGGCAACGGCTCCCTCTCCCACGCGGTGCCGTACCTGTACACCGACTCCGACGGGTATGCGCTGGGCCAGTGGCAGGAGTCCGGCCGCGACCAGGGGCACACCGTCATGGGCATGGGCCAGATGGGTGCCCTCTGCGAGATGGCCTGGAACCAGGGCGACGACCTCTACTCCTACGACAGCCGTCGCTTCATGAAGGCCGCCCAGTACGTGGCGAAGTACAACCTCGGCAGCGACGTCCCCTTCACCACCTACAACTGGGGTACCGGGCAGAACTGCGCCGCCTCGTCCCAGACCGTGATCTCCGCCGCCTCCCGCGGCCAGATCCGGCCCGTCTGGGCGATGCTCCACTTCCACTACAACCGGCGCCTGGGCCTCGACGACAAGTACATCTCGCAGATGTACTACGACCTCGTCGCCCCCGAGGGCGGAGGCGGCGACTACGGCACCACCAGCGGAGGCTTCGACCAGCTGGGCTTCGGCACCCTGATGTACGCCAAGTAGCGGCCGAACCGCGCTCTGCACCGGAATACCGAGCGGAAATGTGGTGCTCTGTTGTTACCGGTGCAGTAGTGCGGTGAGGAGGCTGGTGCATGACAGCAGTCCGGACGAACCCCGTGGTCAGCACGCCGTACGGGGCCGTACGCGGCCGGTACGAGAACGGCGTCGCGGTGTTTCGGGGCATCCCGTACGGGGCCCCGCCCTTCGGCCCCCGCCGCTTCCGCCCACCGGAGCCGCCCGAGCGCTGGGACGGCGTGCGCGACACGGTCGACTTCGGGCCGACGGCACCGAAACCGCCGTACTCCGAGGCCTTCGCGCAGTACCTCTCCGACCCGGTCGTGCCCGGCGACGACTGCCTCAACCTCAACGTGTGGACCCCCGAGCCCGGCCCCGGGGCCCGGCTCCCGGTCCTGGTCTGGCTGCACGGCGGCGCTCTGACCAGGGGATCCTCCGCGGTCCCGGTGTACGACGGGCATGCCTTCGCCCGGGACGGCGTCGTGTTCGTCTCCGTGAACTACCGGCTCGGCGTGGAGGGCTACGGCCTGTTCCCCGACGCCCCCGCCAACCCGGGCCTGCGCGACCAGTTCGCCGCCCTGCAGTGGGTCCACGAGGCGATCGGGGCCTTCGGCGGCGACCCGGGGCGGGTGACTCTGGCCGGACAGTCGGCCGGCGCGATCAGCACCGGCGCCCTGCTCGCCGCCCCGCAGGCCCAGGGGCTGTTCCACAGGGCGGTCCTGCAGAGCGGGCCGCCCGAGGCGAGTGACCGCGACAAGGTACGGCGGATGGTGCGCCGGATGGCCACCCGGCTGAAGGTGCCCGCCACCGCCGCGGCCTTCGCCGAGGTCGACCGTGACCTGCTGCTGCGCACCCAGGCCGAGGTGGGCCGGCTCAGCAGCCCGGTCCTCGGCGGACCCGCGTTCGGGATCGTGGTCGACGGCGACCTCGTGCCGCGCGACCCCCTGGAGGCCCTCACCGAGCCGGGTGCCGGCGTCGCGAAGGACGTCGACCTGATGCTCGGCTGGACCAGCGACGAGTACCGCCTCTGGCTCGTCCCCGGCGGCCTCGTGGAGCGCGTCGACCGGCTCGGCCCGGTCGCCCTCGCCGGAGCCATGGCCCGCTGCCACTGCGGCTCCGAGGTGGTGCGCGGCTACCGCGCCCTGCACCCCGACGCCGGCACCGCCGAGACCGTCGGCCAGATGGTCACCGACCATCTGCTCCGCATCCCCCTGCACCGACTGGCCGGGGCCCGTCCGGGCACGTCGTACGTCTACGAGTTCGCCTGGCCCTCCCACCTGCCGAAACTCGGCGCCTGCCACGCCCTGGAGCTGGGCTTCGTCTTCGACACCGGAAACACCCCCGAGTCGGCCAAGCTCGCGGGCGAGGGCGCCCCGACCGAGCTCGCCGACGCCATGCACGGCGCCTGGGTGCGGTTCGCCGTCGACGGCGACCCCGGCTGGCAGCCCTGGGACGCCACCCACCCGGTCCAGATCTTCGGCAAGGGCGACCCCTACCTCGCGTCCGGCCCTCGGGACCACGATTTCGCGGTGTGGACGGCGGACCCGACCATCGAGGAGACGGCGCCCGTGTCGGAACCGGCGGAGGGGTGGCCCGCACGGACCGCGGAACTGCGGTCGGTCGTACGACGGCTGCGGCGCTCGGGGCTCGCGCGCCGGCACTGAGGGCGGCCCCCGCCGCCCCCGCCGGTCTCAGGTGCCGGTCGCCGCGACCGAGTCCCTGACCACCACATGGGTGCCCAGCAGCAGGTGCTCGGCGGGGTCCTCCGAGGTACGGCCGAGCGCGGTGCGCACGGCGAGGCGGCCCAGTTCCTCGTAGGGGACGTGGACGGTGGTGAGTGCCGGGTGCAGGTCGCGGGCGAACGGGATGTCGTCGTAGCCGGCCAGGGAGACGTCCCCGGGGACGTCGAGTCCGGCCTCGTGGAGGGCGGTCAGGGCGCCGGCCGCGACCATGTCCGTGGCGGCGACCACGGCCGTGAAGTCCAGGCCCTCCTTCAGGACCCGGCGCATCAGGCGGTGACCGGAGTCGCGGGTGAAGTCGCCGTTCAGGGCCAGCGCCGGGTCGGGGTCCAGGCCGCGGGCGCGGTGCGCGGCGAGATATCCGCGCTCACGGCCCTGCGCGGTGGTGTGGTCGGCCTTGCCGCCGAGGAACAGGACCCGCCGGTGGCCCTGGGACAGGACGTGGGCGACCAGCGCGTAGGCGCCGCCCTCGTTGTCGTACTCGATGACTGTGACCGGCGCCCCAGGGCCCAGCGGCGGTCTCCCGCACAGCACCAGCCGCGATCCCGCCGAGGCCAGCGAGTCGGCCATCCGGCGGGTGCGCTCGCGGTACTCGACGGTGTCGGCGGCGCCGCCCACCAGGATCACGGGCGGCGGCGCGCTGGGCCCGCATCATCTCCACGAACTCCAGTTCGTGCTCGACATCGCCCTCCGTGCTGCACACCAGACACAGATGGCCCAGCCGGGTCGCCTCGCGCTCCACCCCGTGCGCCATCAGGGCGAACGAGGGGCCGGTGATGTCCTCCAGCACGAACGCCAACGTGGGGGTGCCGACCCCCGCGATCGCCTTCGCGCGCGCGTCGGCGACGTAGTCCATGTCGCGTACGGCCCGCATCACGCGCGTGCGGGTGGTCGCGCTCACCGGATACACCCCGCCGAGCACCCGCGACACGGTCGACGCGGACACCCCGGCCCGCGCCGCCACGTCCCGGATCGTGCTCCGGCTCGCGTCCTCGCTCTTCCTGGTCATCCCTGCCTCACCCCCTGGGGAACAGCGGCAACACCCATGGAAACCGGTTCCCGAGCGGAGGCTAGCAGGGGGAGAGGGGCGGGGCTAAGTGGCGGGAGCGGAAATTCGGGGGGCGCGAAGAGCACCCCCAGGGGCGCCGGGGAACTGCGCGAGCAACCCCGACGAAAGCCGCAGCCGCAGACCACCAGAACCGCTACGGCGAAGAGGGGCACGGCTCCCGCTAGCGCAGCGCCCCCGCGATGCCGGAGATCGCCCCCGGCCCCACCCGGCAGCACCCCCCGATCAACCGCGCCCCGGCCTCCTGCCAGCCACGCACCTCCTCCGGCGCGAAGGAGGAGTCGCCCTCCCACGCGCGCGTGCCCGCGTTCCAGGTCTCCCCACTGTTGGGATAGACGACCACCGGCTTGCCGGTGACCCGCGCGGCGGTCTCGACCGCGGTGTCCACGTCCTCGGGGACACAGCAGTTGACGCCCACCGCGATGACCTCGTCGACATCGGCGGCCAGGGCGAACGCCTCCTCCAGCGGCTGGCCGGCCCGGGTACGGCCACCCGCGACGGAGTAGGAGAGCCAGGCCGGCACACCGAGACCGCGGACCGCCCGCAGCAGCGCCTGCGCCTCGTCGCTGTCCGGGATCGTCTCCAGGGCCAGGACGTCGGGTCCGGCCGCCGCCAGCACCTCCAGCCGGGGCCGGTGGAACGCCTCCAGCTCGGCCACGCTCAGGCCGTACCGTCCGCGGTACTCCGAGCCGTCCGCGAGCATCGCGCCGTACGGCCCGACCGAAGCCGCCACGTACAGCGGCCGCAGTACGCCCTTCGCCCGCGCCTGCCGCCTCGCCTCCTGAGCCAGCCCGACGCTCAGGGCGAGCAGTTCGGCGGCCCGCTCGCGCGCGATGCCGCGCTTGGCGAAGCCCTCGAAGGTGGCCTGGTAGCTGGACGTGATCGCCACGTCCGCGCCCGCCTCGTAGTACGCGAGATGCGCCTCGGTGATCGCCTCGGGCCGCTCCGCGAGCAGCCGGGCCGACCACAGCTCGTCGCTCAGGTCGTGCCCGGCGGACTCCAGCTGGTTGGACATACCGCCGTCGAGCACGACCGGTCCGGCCGCGAGGGCCTCGGCGAAGGGGCGGGAGAGGGCGTCGGGGACTTCCGGGGTGTCGCTGGTCATGCCTCGACGCTAACCGAAGGACCGCCGGACGGCCGGGGCTGTCCGGTCCGCGAACACCGGGGCCGGCATGCGGACCGGACGGGGGGTGCCGCGGAATCCCGGGTCGTTCAGTGCGCCGCGTGGCGCCCGCCCCCGGCTCGCCTGCTCCGCCTGCTCACCGTGGGCGGGACCACCAGGCCGAGCAGCAGTCCCAGCGCCAGAATGTACGGCCACCAGCCCAGTCCCTCGGCCGCCTCACCCGTGGCGTGGGGTGCCGCGGCCGCTTCCTTCGGCGTCGAGGCGGAGCGGACCTGCGGGGACGCGCTCGCTGATACGGCGGTCAGGACGACGTCGTTGCCGTCGCCGCCGCGGTAGGTGATCCGGTAGGTCGTGTCGGCGAGCTTGAGCCGCGTGCCCTCCGTCAGGCCCTTGAAGGCGCCCACGGTCTTCGCACCGCCCTTGTTGTCCAGCACGGTGATCCTGCGTGCCGGGTCCGCGCCGGCCGCGGCGAGGTCGAGGTCACCGGACAGCCGTACCGGACCCGTCACTCTCAACGGGGTGCTTCCCAGGACCAGTTGGCCCTTGGCGCTCTGGGTGTATCCGCCGGAGACCGTAAGTCCGCCCGCGACCACGCCCTCGTTGGTCACCGCGCCCTTCACCGTGCCCTTGCCGGACAGCGCGGAGACCACCCGGAGGCCGGCTGTGCCGACGTCGAGCCGTGCGGCCGTCGAGGTGAGCCGGATTCCCCTGCTGCGGGCGAGCGTTGCTCCGCCCCGCAGGGCCAGCGTGCCTTTCTTGACCGTCGTCGTGCCGGTGTAGGTGATCGCGCCGCCGGTCAGTGTCGTCGTCGCCCTGCCCGTCTGGGTGAGGGAGCCGCTGCCGCTGATCCGGGGCAGGGTCAGGGACCTGGCCGTGTTGTCGAGCACGAGCGAGCCGTTGTTCACGACCTTGTAGAGGCCGCCCCCGGTGTAGAGCCCTCCGTCGCCCCCCGGCCTGCCGCTGCCCAGGCGCAGTACGGCGCCCTTCTCGACGGTGGTGGAACCGTCGTAGTACTGGACGGCCGCGAAGGTGACGTCGTTGCCCTTGGTCCCCTTGATGACGATGTCACCCGCGCCGGGCGCGGACAGGGTGTCGTGGAAGCGGCCGCCGCCGATCGGGGCGCCGAGGGTGACCGGCCCGTTGTAGTCGAAGGTCAGCAGTGAACGGGAGCGTGCCGCAAGGAGGTTGATGTACACCGTCTTCGCCGTGCCCGGCATGAAGATCCCGCTGGTCGTCCCGTCGCCCCACTGGACGTTCGCGCCCTTGATGTTGGTGCCGCGCTTGTTGACGTTCTTGGCGGCCGGAGTCCAGTTCAGGGCGGGGTCGCTGAGCGAGGGATCGGTGTCGCCGCCCTGGTTCGACCAGCTGTACTGGCCCGTCAGGATCACCTTGCTGCCCGGCCGGGACTGGACGTTGATGTCGCTGCCGTACTCGCGCTGGTAGAAGTCCATCCGCTCGGTGACGGTCTGCCCCAGCGGGGTGTCCACGGTCCAGGTGCCCTGGTTCAGCACCTTGCGCATGTTCGGCAGCGCGGTCGCGTACTCGGGCCGCCCCGCGTTGGTCTGTGTGCCGTTGTCGACGACCCCGGAGAACGGGCCGGACGTCAGGTCCCACGTGCCCCAGAGGAAGCGCGGCTGGGTGATCAGGCCGGAGCCGCTGACGGTGCCCAGGTTGCAGGCGCTCGTCAGGGACAGCCGCAGGGTGCCGTCGACCCGGATGTTGTCCTGGTTCAGCCGGAACGCCGGGGTGTTGTAGGGGAAGTGGCCGATCAGTCCTGTCGTCCCGCCGTCGCCGTACTGCAGGGTCGCCCCGCGCTCGACCGTGATCGCGGGCGGATCCGGGCGGGTCGTGGTGACGTACGGGTGGTTGCCGCCCTGAGTCCGCACGGACTGCCGCTGCCGGGACCTGGGCAACGTGAAGTCGCTGTCCTTGGTGAGGACCAGCGTCCCGGTGCCGCGCACGGTGAGCGTGCCCTCGCCGCGGAACACCCCGTCGTACGTCGTCGTCCCCGCGGGCACGCTGACGAACGTGTCGCCGGTCAGGGTGACGTCCCGGTCCGCGAGGACGTCGGCGGTGACGTCCCGGGGGCCGGCGGCCAGAGCCGGGGGAGCCCAGGCCAGGAGGGCGACGAGGGCGCCCACGACTGCTGCTGTCTTGCGGGTTTGGCTGCTCACATGATCGGAGACGCGCGAAGGCCGGACGGATAACAGAAATCCGGAACGCAGAAAGCGCCTTCTTCTGGTCGCGTCCGACCCGTTGACCTCCTGGTTCCCCAGCCGTACCTTTCGGCTGTTCGCAATCACAACAGATGTTCTCAATATCGAACATCTCTCTCAGGACACCCCCACCCGAGAGGCAGTCCGCATGAGCCGCGCTCCCGACGTCCCCCACCGACGACTGCTGCTGAAAGGCGCCCTGGCCGCGGGCGCCCTGGCCGCGACCCCCACCGTCGCCGAAGCCGCCCCGCGCCCGAGGAAGGCCGCGCCCTTCGTGAACCCGCTGGTCCGCCGGCGCGCCGACCCGTACATCCACCGGCACACCGACGGCTACTACTACTTCACCGCCACCGTCCCCGAGTACGACCGCATCGTCCTGCGCCGCTCCCGCACCCTGGCCGGGCTCGCGACCGCGGACGAGTCCGTCCTGTGGACCAAGCATCCGACCGGTGTCATGGGCGCCCACATCTGGGCGCCTGAGATCCACCGCGTGGGCGGCAAGTGGTACATCTACTTCGCCTCCGCGCCCGCCGAGAGCGTGTGGGACATCCGCATCTGGGTCCTGGAGAACGCCAACCCCAATCCCTTCAAGGGAACTTGGGTCGAGAAGGGCCAGATCAGGACCGCCTGGGAGACCTTCTCGCTGGACGCCACGACCTTCACCCACCGCGGCTCCCGCTACCTCGCCTGGGCGCAGCACGAGCCCGGCCTGGACAACAACACTGGCATCTTCCTGTCCAGGATGGCGAACCCATGGACCCTGACGGGACCTCAGATCCGGCTCTCCACCCCGGAGTACGACTGGGAGTGCGTCGGCTACAAGGTGAACGAGGGGCCGGCGGTCATCGCCCGCAACGGCCGCCTCTTCATGTCCTACTCGGCCAGCGCCACCGACTGGCACTACTGCATGGGCCTGCTCACGGCCGACGCGAACGCCGACCTCATGAACCCGGCGAGCTGGTCCAAGTCGCCGACCCCTGTCTTCACCAGCAACGAGACCACCAGGCAGTACGGCCCGGGCCACAACTGCTTCACGGTGGCCGAGGACGGCCGCAGTGACGTCCTCGTCTACCACGCCCGCCAGTACAAGGAGATCGCCGGCGACCCGCTGAACGACCCCAACCGGCACACCCGCGTCCAGAAGCTCGGCTGGCACGCGGACGGCACCCCGGACTTCGGCATACCGGTGGCGGACACCGCCACGGACACGGAGGTCGCGTCATGAGACGTGCTCACGCGGTACTGCTCGCCCTGTGCCTGGCCCTGGCCGGCGCCCTGGTGACCGCCGGACCGGCCCAGGCCGCCCCGCTGACGATCACCAACGGCGTCCAGTTCACGGACACTTCGGGAGCCGCCCTGCACGCCCACGGCGGCGGGGTCATCAAGGTCGGCTCCTACTACTACTGGTTCGGCGAGGACCGCAACGCCGACAACACCTTCCGGTACGTGGACGCCTACCGCTCCACCGACCTGAAGAACTGGGAGTTCAGGAACCACGTCCTGACCCAGTCGTCGGCCTCCGAGCTCGCCACCGCCTACATCGAGCGGCCCAAGGTCGTCTACAACGCGTCCACCGGCAAGTTCGTGATGTGGATGCACAAGGAGAACGGCACCGACTACAGCGAGGCCCGCGCCGCCGTCGCCGTGTCGTCCACGGTCGACGGGAGCTACACCTACCAGGGAAGTTTCCGCCCGCTGGGCGACAACATGTCCCGCGACATCACGACGTTCGTCGACACCGACGGCACCGGCTACATGGTCTCGGCGGCCAACGAGAACTACGACCTGCACATCTACAAGCTCACCGCGGACTACACGGGCATCGCCAGTCTGGTCGCCAACCCGTGGGTCGGCGGTCACCGTGAGGCCCCGGCCCTGTTCAAGCGGGGCGGCGTCTACTTCATGCTGACCTCGGGCGCGACCGGCTGGAACGCCAACCAGCAGCAGTACGCCACGGCCACCTCCCTCGCAGGACCGTGGACGTCGATGGCGAACGTCGGTGACTCCACGACCTACAACTCGCAGACGGCGTACGTCCTTCCGGTGCAGGGGACTTCGGGCACCTCGTACCTCTATATGGGCGACCGCTGGGGCAACTCCTTCGGCGGGACCGTCAACGACTCGCGGTACGTGTGGCTGCCGTTGACCTTTCCGACCTCGACCACGATGTCCATGTCCTGGTACCCGGAGGTCACGATCGACGTGGCGGCCGGGACGATCAGCGGCACCAGCGCCACGTACAACACGCTGGTCTCCCGCAACAGCGGCAAGTGCGCGGACGTGGCCAACCAGTCGCTGTGGCAGGGCGTTGCGATCAGCCAGTACACCTGCAACAGCGGCGCGAACCAGAAGTGGTGGTTCAAGAACCTCGGCACCGGCTACTACCAGCTGGTGGGCCGCGGCAGCTCGCTGTGCCTCCAGGAGAACGCCACGAACGTCACCCAGGAGAACTGCGGCAGCGCGACCAGCCAGCAGTGGTCGCTGGTCACCTCGGGCTCGTACGTGAACATCAAGGCCAGGGCCTCCGGGGAGTGCCTGGACGTGAACGGCGCGTCCACCGCCAACTCCGCCGCGATCATCACGTACATGTGCAACGGGGCGGCCAACCAGCAGTGGACACGCGGTACCTGACGTCAGGTCAGCAGGTCGATGGCGTCGATCGACGTGCCCGCGCTGAGGAACGACGTCGACCCCGAACCGCTCGCCACGTAGATCTTCAGCGTGTTGTAGGCGCTGGTGTCCGTCAGCCAGGCGGACGCCGGCACGCTGTAGGTGAATGTGTGGTTGTTGCCCCGGTACGAGCCCACGGTCAGCGACCGGGTGCTCGGCTGGGTGGGCGGGGAGGGGACGGCGGAGGTCCAGGTGTCGTTGACGACGACCTGCGGACGGCCGTTGGCGTAGGCCGTCGTCACCCCGATGCGCAGGGTGTGCGCGGCGGCGGCCTGGGCGGCCGTCAGCTTGAAGTAGACGGTGATGCCGCTGTTGACGTCCTTCCACAGATAGCAGGGGAAGGCCGAGGTCTCGGTGCCGCTGCCGATGACGACGTTGCCGGTCCAGGAGGAGGCGCGGACGTCGGACGGATGGGCGTACGTCATCAGGCCGGCGTTCTTGAAACCGCCGGGCGTGCCGTCCCAGTTGTTGATGCGCCAGATCGCGCTCGCGTTGCCCGGATCGTTCGAGGACGGGATCGCGATGGAGTTGAGGGTGGTCGTGCCGCCCGCGCCGACGCTCACCGAGCTTGTGTAGACGGCGAGTTCACCCTTGAAGACGGTCAGTGTGTACGTCCCCGGCAGCACACCCCCGATGGAGAAGTAGCCGTCCGAGGACCGCGCCGAACCCCAGTACTGGGCGGCGGAGTTGGCGAGCCCGACCGTGTAGGCGTACGACGTGTTGCGCCCGGTGATGCCGACGCCCGCGACCTTGCCCCGGCCGCTCGCGGGGACGTAGCCCGAGATGCCGAGCGAGTCCGCCCAAGAGGTGGTCAGGGTCCCGGGGTACAGCGCGGAGGAGGGGGCGGCGCCGTCGGTGAAGGCGATGACGTAGGGGCCCTGGAGGCCGAAGCGCTGGGCCTCCGTCTGGTTCTCGCCGTAGTACAGGATCTCGTACAGGCCGCCGCCGTCCGCGCTCTGGTGGCGCAGCAGAGAGCGGTAGAACGGGCCGCCGGAGGCCTTCTCGTGGTTGGAGCGCACGATGTACAGGCCGACGCTGCCGGTGGTCCAGCCGACGTAGTCGTAGTCGATGACCCGCGCCTTCGCGTAGTGCTTGGAGCGGGTCTGGCCGTCGGACTTCGCGAAGACGTCGGAGGCCTCGATGGTGGTGGGCGCGTAGGTGTACGAGTCGGGCTCGTCGTTGAGGAACTTGCCCGCGTTGACGCGCAGGATGTAGCGGGTCGCCGAGACCGAGTCATCGGCCTTGTTGGTCCACAGGTAGACGTTGTTCTCGCCGCTGCGGGCCGCGTAGTAGTGCTTCAGCGTGCCGTACGCGACCGAGATCAGGATCGTCGTACCGGACTGCTTGATGCTCACGGTGGACGTGCCGAGACCGGACTCGATGTGCGAGTTCTTGCCGCCGTAGCCCTGGTACTGCGTGCCCTTGTAGACCAGCGAGGTCAGGTCGCCGTTGGTCTTGCTGACCTTGAAGACGAGGTTGGCGCCGGTGTCGACGACGTAGTTCGAGCCGTCGTCGGACCAGCCGAAGCCCGCGGCGGACGCGCTGCCGGCGAGCGGCCCGGCCAGGGCGGCGGTGCCCGCGGCGGCCGCGGTGCCGAGGACGAAGGTGCGGCGTCCGACCGGTCTGTTCACGGTGGATTCGGACATGTGGGGGTGCCTCCTCCGGGAGGTGTGGGGGTGGTGCGGGTGCTTTGGAGAGTGACAGTTGAATCGATTTCGCGAAAGGGCTTTCGCTGCCCGGGAGTTGGCAATCTTGTGAAATTCGCCCAGGGGCTAGAAAGCGCTTGCCGATGAGGGTACGGTCCAGCCGCCAGGCCTTGTCGTCCGTCTGAGGAGCCTCGAATGAGACGTTTCAACCTCGCCGTGCTGGCGGCGGTCACGCTGAGCGCGGGCCTGACCGCCGTACCGGCACAGGCGCACTCCGGCCGCCCCCTCGGCATCGAGAACTGCACCACCGCCGGCTGCCACTTCGACGTCCCGCCGGGCACGTACGACGTGAAGGTCCTCCTCGGCGGCGACACCGCGTCGAGCACGGCGATCAGCGGCGAGACCCGGCGTTCGCTGCTGCCGGAGACGGTGGCCGAGGCCGGCCGGCGCGTCGCCCGCAGTTTCACCGTGAACGTCCGCACCCCGGAGGGCGAGCCGACCGGACCCGACGGCACGCCGGGCCTCGACCTGGTGCTGGGCGGCTCCGCCCCCGCGCTCGCCGACATCAAGGTCACCCGCGCCCGGCACGCCCGCCAGATCCTCCTCGTCGGCGACTCCACGGTGTGCGACCAGCCCGGCGACCCGTACTCCGGCTGGGGCCAGCAACTACCCCAGTACCTGCGCAAGGGCGTGTCCGTGGCCAACTACGCCGACTCCGGCGAGAGCACGGTGACCTATCTGTCCGAGCCGCGTCTGTGGGCCACGGTCCAGCCGCTGATCCGGCCCGGCGACCTCGTCCTCGTCCAGCTCGCCCACAACGACAAGACGACCGACGAGGCGACGTACCGGGCGAACCTGGAGACATTGGTGGCGGGTGTGAGGGAGAAAGGCGGGAACCCTGTCCTCGTGACGCCCATCGTGCGACGCTGGTTCAACTCGGACGGCACGCTGAACAACGGGACGGCCCTGCTGGTCAACAGCCTCGGGGTGGACCATCCCGCGGTGATCCGCTCGGTGGCCGCGGCCGAGGACGTCCCGCTGGTCGACCTGACGGCGAAGACGAAGTCGCTCGTGGAGTCCCTGGGAGTGGAGGGCTCCAAGGCGATCTACCTCTACAACGAGAAAAGGGACAACACCCACACCTCCGTACACGGCGCCACCGTGTACGCGGGCCTGGTCCGCGACGAACTCGTCGCCCAGGGACTGGTGCCCGAAGGGGCCGTGAGGGTGGGATAGACGCCTGGGGCGTCCCGACCGGAACCGGGGCGCCCCAGGTCTGTGTCGCGAGTCAACGCGCCAACGCGCCAACGGGCCAACGGGCCAACGGGCCAACGCGCCTGCGAGCCTGCGAGCCGAAGAAAGAGAACCGATGCTGCTGCCCCCCGAGGACCGCACCCTCAGTCCGTACACCGGCTACACGCGCGCCCACTGGGAGGCCGCGGCCGACGCCCTGCTCGCCGCGGTCGAGCCGTACGCCACCGAGGACCGCGCCCTCTACCACCTCCCCGGTGACCGGCAGAGCTGGTCCGGCCGCCTCTCCGACGGCCTTGAGGGCTACGCCCGTACGCTCCTGCTGGCGGCCTTCCGCCAGGACGCCACCGCGCTGGAGCGGTACGCCGACGGTCTCGCCGCCGGAGTCTCGGGAGGCTGGCCCCGCATCGGGGACCGCAGCCAGCCGTTGGTCGAGGCGGCGTCGATCGCGTTCGCGCTGCGCATCACGAAGCCGCTGCTCTGGGACCGCCTGGACGACGCCGTACGGCAGCGCGCCGCGGCCTGGCTCGCAGACGCGCTGACCGCCGAGGCCTGGCCCTGCAACTGGGAGCTCTTCCCGGTCACGGTCGCCGGCTTCCTGTCCTTGCTCGGGTACGAGCCGGACGCCTCCCGCAAGGCGATCGACCGCGGCCTGGAGCGCATCGAGCAGTGGTACGCCGGCGAGGGCTGGTACACGGACGGCGACGGCCGCAAGTTCGACTACTACAACGGCTGGGCCATGCACCTCTACCCGGTGCTGCACGCCTGGCTGGCCCAGGACGACCGGTTGCTCGACCTGTACGGCGGCCGCCTCTCCCGCCATCTCCAGGACTACGCCCGCCTGTTCGGCGCCGACGGTGCCCCGATGCACCAGGGCCGCTCACTGACGTACCGCTTCGCGACCACTGCCCCGCTGTGGCTGGGCGCGCTGACGGGCCACACCCCGCTGCCCCCGGGCGAGACCCGCCGGCTGGCCTCCGGAGCCCTCAAGTACTTCCTGGACCGGGGCGCGGTGGACTCCCGAGACCTGCTCACCCTCGGCTGGCACGGCCCCGACCCCGCCGTCCTGCAAGGCTATTCGGGCCCGGCCTCCCCGTACTGGGCGAGCAAGGGCTTCCTCGGCCTGCTCCTCCCGGCGGACCACGAGGTGTGGACGGCGGTGGAGGAACCGGGCCCCGCCGAACGCGCCGACGCGGTCACCTCGATCGCCGCCCCCAACTGGCTGCTTCAGTCCACCCGTTCCGACGGCCTCGTCCGCCTCCACAACCATGGCAGCGAGGATGTCCGCTACGACCCGTACTACACCCGCCTCGCCTACTCGACGGTGACCGAGCCCTCGGAGTCGTACGACAACAGCCTGATCGTGGACGGGGATCCGAGCCGTACGGAGATCGAGCCGTTGGGGGTGGGGGAGGGGTGGGCCGCCTCGCGGCACACGGCGGCCGGGGGTGCGCGGGTTTCCGGTGCCGTCCTCGCGCGGGGAGCCGTGGAGGTACGCGTCTTCCTCGTGTCCGGGGCCGCGCCCGGGACGCCGGTGAGGGTGACGGGGTGGGCCGCGCGGGACGGTGTCCGGGCCGAACTCCTGCCCGCCGTGGGTCTCGACGACGAGTTGAGCGGGGTCACGGGCGAGGGGGACACGCGGTTCGTCGCGCTGGCCCGGCTCACCGCTGACGCCGATGCCGTGCCGTTGGGGGAGACGGTGACCGTACGGTCGGCAGGGGAGCGGGAGCTGACCGTGGTCTGGAGCGGGGGCTCCGGGACGCGGGTCCGGCTGGACGGTTCCGGAGTGGAGATCACCTCCGGGGACTGAACCGTCTCGGGCAGTGGTCCGACTGCTGCGCCAGGGCGGCGGCTCCGCGGAGACCGCCGCCCGGAACCCGGCGCTGCCCGCCGAGGTCATGCGGCAGATGGTCGAGTTGCTCAGCCCCTCCGCCACCGCAGCCGACTGACCCCGACGAACGTCACCAGAGCCGCCGCGGTGCACAGGGCGTTCACGCAGAACTCGTCCCACAGCGACCCGGACCCGGGCACCGCGGCCTGCGCGAGACGGTTCACGCCCCGGCCGACCGCCAGCGCCGCCACGAAGGCGGGCCAACCGTGCCGTACGCCCAGGGTCGCTTCGTCGAAGATGGCCCACACCGTCCCGACGAGGAGCGTGAGCGACGCCGTCTCCCAGCCGAACGCGGCCGCACACGCCCCCACGGCCAGCAGGAACAACCACACCCGCAGGAGGGGCAGGAGCTCCGAGGGCTGGGGCGGCTCCGTCGGAGGCCGCCGAAAGAACCGTCGGGCACTTCGTACACCGTCGCCCATGCGCTCTCCCCCGTCCGTGTGCGTCGCACTGAGTGGGACACGCGGCCGGGGAAGACGGTTGCGCGGCTGTCCTCAGGGCTTGAGGCGGGCGATCCGCAGAGTCGTCGCGGTCGGGAGGGAACCGTTCCGTGGGGTGGCGTACGACGGTGTAACCGGGGCGTATGCCCCGGTCGGCGTCCCGTCCTTCTGGACGGCAGACCGTCAGGAACCGCCTTCACCTCGACCTCCAGCCGCAGGACCGCACCCGCCCAAAGGATCAGCCGGGAACGTCCGCCCCGAGCAGCGTCCGCGTGAGCTGTTCGGCGTAGGCCACCGGATGCTGGGCGGCGCCGAGATGACCGCCGGGGGTCTCGACGAAGTCGCCGTGCAGGTCCTTGGCGAGCAACTCGGCTGTGCGGTAAAGGAGTTGGTTGCGTGAGTCGGTGCCGGCGGTGAGGGTGAGCCGGGGCCCCGATGGAGCCGTCGTCGGGATGTACGCGGTGAAGGGCCGCAGGACGTGGGCCAGGGAGATCGCCATGGGACTGGCCAACTCCTCCTCCCTGGACAGGGGTTGGCCCTCCGGCAGCTGTCCGGCCGCCCGCTCCTCCAGCAGGGCGGTCATGCGGGCTCCCGCCGCGGCGAGACCCCGGTCGCGGTAGACGTCGCAGACCTCCACGAACCCGGCCCGCTGGCGTGCCCCGTCCGGCAGCACGCTCACACACGGCGGCTCGTGCGCGACCACGTGCAGCAGCCGCGCCGGGTGCCGGGCGAGCAGGTCGAGGGCGGCGACACCGCCCGCGCTGATGCCGTGCACGTACGCCGACTCGCCGTCCGGGAGCGTCGCGTCGAGCACACCCCGCGCCCCGTCGCTCCAGTCCTGGGGCCGCTGGTCCTCGACGGGTGCGCCCAGCCGTCCGTGGGCGAGGCCGAGTGGGTCGTAGGTGACGACGGTGAAGCGCCCGGCGAGTGCCTCCGTCATCGGGCCGAGGCCCATGGGGTGGCCGGCGCCGCCGGGGATCAGCAGCAGGACGGGGCCGATGCCGGTGACGTCGTAGTGAAGATGCGGGTCGGCCATGGTCTCTCCTCAGGGGTCGTGTTCGTCCTGGCAGGCATCGAAGCCGCTCGCCGCCCGCGGTGTGCTCCCGGCCCGGCGAGACGGTCGGCGGGCAGGCCTGTTCCAGGACTCACGGGAGGAGGCTACCCGGGGTGCCTCGGTCGTCGGCCAGCGATTTTCGGAGAGCGGGAACAGGCTCAAGTGCCCCGCGCGGACAGTAGATTCACGCCATGAGTGACGACGAGGAGTACCAGGACAAGAGCCCGGCCGCCGCACGGATGGGGAAGGCTGCCGAGTACCTGGTCGCGGCTTCCGCCATCCTCGCCACGGGCGGCGAGCTGAACGTCTCCACCTCGCTCGTGGACGACGAAGGCGTGGACCTCGTCTTCCACCGGCGCGGCAGCACCGCGACCCTGGCCGTGCAGGTGAAGGCCAGGATGTCCACCGGGGTCCTGGTCCGACGGGGCACGCTGATGGCCTTCGTCCGGTCGCAGACGTTCCAGCCCCGGTCCGACCTCGACATGCTCTTCGTCGCCGTGGACGTGGAGCAGGGGGCGATCATGACGGCATGGCTGGTACCGAGCCCCGCATTCGCCGAGATGGTGCCCGAGCCGAACAGCAGGGGACGCTTCCGGTTCTCCGCCTCCATGAAACCGACCTCCATGGACCGCTGGACCCCGTACCGGCTGGACGCGGCCGAACTGCCCCGGCGCATCCTCGCGCGACTCGCCGAACTGGAAGAGGCACCCGCCTCCCACCAGTAACGGCTGACGAGGTCAGCTCCGCGAGGCGAAGGCCACGAACTCCGACCAGGTGGCGGGGGAGAGGGCGAGTTGGGGACCTGTGGTGTCCTTGGAGTCGCGCACGTGGATGGTGGCGGGAGCGGCGGCGACCTCGACGCAGTCGCCGGAGCTGTCGCCGCTGTAGCTGCTCTTGAACCAGGCCAGTTCAGTCGTGCTCATCATGCTCCTCGCATCCGCTCCAACAGGCCCCGGGAGTCCTCAGGAGTCAGAGCCTGTGAGCGAAGTTTCGCATAGCGCATGTGCAGCATGCTGATCGTTTGCGGCTTGACGATGAACTGGCTGCCTCCTGGCCTTCGAGGTACGCGAACCACTCGTTCTCCGATGTCTCCAGGGGCGCGGGACACGGGCGCCGAAAGTCGTTTCCGTGCCGGTGGCGGCGGCCCTAAGGTTGCCCAGGTTGTCCGAGACCTGGGGAGGGGCATGGCGTGCAAGGCGAGGCGTGACGGAGAGTCCGACGGCCGCACGGCTTCCCCGAAGTCCGACGACGAGCCGCGCCCGCTGTGGCGGCAACGGGACTTCGCCGTCTTCTGGGCCGCCCAGACCCTCTCCGTCCTCGGTGACTCCTTCGCTCTGATCGCCCTGCCCCTGCTGGTGCTGGAGGCCACGGGCTCCCTCGCGCGGATGGGGCTGCTGACGGCGGTGGGCGGGGCGGCCGCGGTCGTGGCGGCGGTGTTCGCCGGGGTCGTGGTCGACCGGGTCGACCGGCGCCGGCTGCTGATCGGCTGTGACCTGGTGCGTCTGGTGCTGTACGGCGTGATCCCGGTGGTGTGGCTGTTCGGGCCGCAGGTCTGGCTGCTGTACGCGGTCCTGCCGCTGTGCGAGGCCGTCGGCACGCTGTTCGCCGTCGGCTACGTCACCGTCGTACGGAGTCTCGTCGGGACCGGGCAACTGACCGAGGCCAACGGTCGGTTGAATGCGACCGCGGCGGCGGCGGGCGTGCTGGGCCCGCTGTGCGCGGGCATGGTGGCCGCCTGGACCGGACCGGCCGCCGCCGTCGGGGTGAACGCCGCGAGCTTCGGGGTGTCGGCGCTGTGCACGGCCTTCGTACGGTTCCGGGCACGCGCCGTCGGAGCTGACGGCGAACGCACCGGTCTGTGGCGGGACTTGCGGACCGGAGTGACCTTCCTGCGCGGCCATCCCGTCCTGCGTACGCTCACCGCGCTGCTGTTCGTCTTCAGCTTCCTCACCTTCGGTCTGAACGACCTGATCATCTACCACCTCAAGCACGACCTGGGCCGCGGCGACGACACGGTCGGCACCGTCATGGCCGTCGGCGCGCTCGGAACGATCACCGGCGCCCTGTTGGTGGCCCGGGCCCGCCGCCGGCTCGGCTTCGGCGTGACCTGGACGGTCGCGGTCGCGGTGTGCGGGCTCGCCTTCGCCGGCATGGGCTGGACGGCGGACGTGCCCGTCGTCGCGGCCCTGAGCGCCGCCTTCCTGGCCTGCGTCGCCGTGGCGGGCACCTGCTCCATGTCCCTACGCCAGGAGGTCACCCCGGAACCCCTCCTGGGCCGGGTCACCGCCGCCTTCTGGACCCTGCACTACTCAGCGGCCCCGATCGGCGCGGCCGTCCTGACCTGGGCGGCGGAGCACCAGGGCACGGCCCCGGTCGGCGTCGCCGCCGGCGCGTGCTGCGTACTGATCGCGATCACGGCTCTGTTCACGCCCGTCCGGCGGGCCTGAGGCCGCGATGCAGCATGTGCCCCAAGTTGCCCTCACCGCGGGCTCCTTGGCAGACCTCACCCGTTCACCCCCGCATAATGCCGCAAACTCCACCGCCACAGCACCCGCGACCCCAGATACGCCACCACGCCCAGCAGCGGCGATATCGCCGCCAGCCAGTACGGGACACCCGTGTCGTGGCCGTGGCCCGTCAGGATCGCCGCCGGGAAGTAGGCGACGAAGGCGAGGGGGAGGCCGTAGGTGAGGAGGCCGCCCACCGCCTTCGGGAGGACGTTGAGGGGGTAGCTGCCGAAGGTGCCGAGGAGTTCCTCCAGCCAGCGGCTCCAGTAGTCCGCGGCCGGGAAGCGCAGGCCCGCGCAGGTGATCGCCGTGAAGAGGGCCGCCTCCAGGAACATGCCGCCGATGACGGCGGCGATCAGGTAGGAGATCCGGCCCGGCGTCCAGTCCAGCTGGCTGCGGCTGAGCGCGCCGACCATCAGGCCCACCGCGACCGTCAGGTCGCCGATCGCGTTGGTGGGGAAGAAGGCCAGCTGGAGCTGGCGGTACACCGGCATCGGGCGGGTCAGGTAGATGTCGATCCTGCCCTCCTGGATCTGGCGGCCCGCGCCGTGCACCCGGCCCAGCAACAGAACGAACAGTCCGTGTGCGAGCATCCGCGTCGCCGGGATCAGCAGGACCTCCGAGCTGTCCCAGCCGCCCATCCCGGTGAACCGGGTCAGCAGCACGGTGGCGAACACGATCACCGACACCTGCCAGATCGCACCGATCGCGATCATCAGCAGGAACTCGGTGCGGTACTCCAGCTGCGCACGGAAGTTGAGACGCGTGACGCGCCACGCGATCCGCATGCCGTTCACAGGCCTCAGCCTCCCTGGGAGATGACGCGACGGGCGGCCCGCCGCCACAGGAAACGGGTGAACAGGAACAGCGCCACGACCCAGAACGCCTGGATCGCCAGCTGCCCGAAGGCGTCGGACAGCGGGATGCGTCCGATGTAGAGGGACAGCGGCACGCTCAACGTGGCCTGGAACGGCAGGAATCCGCTCAGCGTGATGAACCAGTCCGGGAAGAACCACAGCGGCGCGTACACACCGGACAGCAGGTTCTGCGCGAAGATCAGAATCAGCATCGCCGCGTTGTTGCGGACCGTCCAGAAGCACAGCTGGTCCAGCGTGAGCATCACGAAGTACAGGACGCCCTGGCCAAGCAGCAGGCTCAGCGCGAACACCCCTGCCACGGCCGCCGACCTGGGCGGGTCCACCACCCCGGCCGCCAGACAGACCAGATAGCCGCCGAGCGCCCACGCGAAGCCGTACAGCTGCTCGCCCAGCGCCCGCAGGGCGTGGTAGCGCTGGGGCGGCAGCGGGCGCAGATACCAGTAGACGATCGTGCCGAAGTGCATGTGCTGCAGCACGGTGTCCCGGCCCGCGTACTGGTCCAGCTCCCTGAGCCGGGAGGCGAGTACGGCCAGCACGGCATAGGTGACCGCCTGGCCCTCGGCGAGGCCCGCGGTGGTGCCGGTGTGTGCGTACAGACCGTGCCACAGGGAGGCCACCAGGACTACCTGGACGACCAGTCGGACCAGGACGGCCGTCATCCGGGGCGGTGCGTGCAGCTCGCCGAGCGGGGTGACCCGGGCGGCGCGCCAGGCGTGCAGGACGGCCATGTCAGACCGCCTCGGTCGCGGGTTCCGCGTGGACGTAGGCCGCCCGCATCACGTCTTCGAGGTCGGCCTCGTCGATGGCGACGCCCGTCACCTCGTACCGCTCGATGACCGCCTTGAGCGCCTGGTGCACGGTGGGGGAGTCCGGCCCGTCGGGGCTCTCGGGGCCGAAGACGACCTGCGGGCCCTCCTTGCGCAGCACCGCGATCCCCGGCAGCGGCACGACGTCCGTGTGCGCGTCGGCCAGTGTCGCCCGGACCTGCCACGTCGAGCCGAACTTGCGGCGGATCTCGTCCAGGCTGCCGTCGAGGACGAGCCTGCCGTGGTTGATCAGGACGACCCGCTCGGCGAGCCGCTCGACCTCGGTCATGTCGTGGGTGGTCAGCAGGACCGTACGGCCGCGCTCCTCCACCTGGTGGCGCAGGAACTCCCGCACCTGCTCCTTGACCACCACGTCCATGCCGATGGTCGGCTCGTCGAGGAAGACGACCGGCGGGTCGTGCAGCAGCGCGGCCGCCAGGTCGCAGCGCACCCGCTGGCCGAGGGAGAGATGGCGGACCCGGGTGTCCCAGAACGTGGACAGCTCCAGGATGTTGTCGAACTCCGCGAGCCGCGTGGCGTGTTCGGCCTTCGGGACCTCGTAGATGTCCCGGAGGATCGAGAACGACTCGCGCACCGGCAGGTCCCACCACAGCTGGGTGCGCTGCCCGAACACCGCGCCGATGTTACGGGCGTTGCGTTCGCGATCCTCGTACGGCACCACGCCCGCCACCCTGGCTTCTCCGGCGGTGGGCGTGAGGATGCCGGTGAGCATCTTGATGGTGGTGGACTTGCCGGCGCCGTTCGGGCCGAGCAGGGCGAGGAGTTCGCCGGGCGCCACGTCGAAGGTGATGTCCGAGACGGCGTGCTTGGCGACCCGCTCCGGGTTGACCAGGGAGCGCAGGGTGCCCGCGAGGCCGGGGCGGCGGACGGTGGTGTGGAAGGTGCGGGACAGGCCGCGAACCTCGATGCTTCCGGGCACGCTGGGAACTCCCTTGTTGGGAACAAGAGTTGCGGCCGGTCGGCTTGGAAGGCCGACCGGCCGCGGGTACCCCATGACCGTCGCAGAATCCCGATCACACTGGCAATGGATTAATCCACCGGTGAATTGGACTAATGGCTCACCGAGAAGACGAACGAGAACTCCGCCGGCTCGGCCCGCAGGTGGTACTGCGGGAGGGGGCCGGGACCGCAGGACTGCGAGCCGACTCCGTGGTGGCCGTGGTCGAGGTTCACCCACACCGTGTCACCGGCCCGCAGATCCGTCAGATGCGCCGCCGCGTCCAGCTGCTCGGTCGTCCAGCGCCGGGCGGTGAAGGAGAACTCCGGGTCCCCCTCGATCCGCAGCCCGCCGAGCTCCACCCAGCGGACGTCGGCCCGGGCGCCGTTCTCCTGCGGGCGCAGATACGGCGTCTGGAGCTCGTCCACACTGGCCTGCCAGCGCCCGACCATGGACGCCTTCCTGGTGTCCGGGTAGGCCTCGCCGGGCCCGCCGCCGAACCACTTCACCTGGTCGGCCTCGGCCAGTCCGAGCCTGATGCCGAGCCGGGGCAGCGGCTGCGTCCACTCGCCCTCGGGGCCGACGGACACCGTCAGCCGCAGCTTCTCGCCGTCCGAGGTCCAGCGGTAGACGGTCGCGAGGCCCACCTCGCGGGCGGCGGGCGCCACCCGGGTCCGGACGGTCAGCGCGTCCTCGCCGAGCTCGACCGAGTCCAGCCGGTGCCGCATCCGGTGCAGGCCCAGCGTGCGCCACAGCGCGCTGTACTGGATACCGGAGCTCCACTCCGTGCCGTCGTCGTTGTCGGTCGTCGCCCGCCAGACGTCCAGCCGCGGGTTCTCGACGGCCACCCCGCCGATCGCCTTGAGGGCGCCGGTACGTCCGTCGAAGGACGCCGGGCCGAGGGTGATCAGCTTCTCGCCGCGCACCGGCCGGTCGGTGGCCGCGACGGAGGGTCGTACCGGCGAGGAGGCCGGCAGCTGGCCCCACGCGACGACATGGCCCTTCGCCGCCCAGGCCGTGTCGGACGCCAGCAGCGCCCGCACGGTCCACTGCGCCTCCGCATCCTCGTGCGCGGGCGGCTGCGGCAGCTTCAGGTCCGCCGACTCACCGGGCGCCAGCGCGGGCACCGACAGCGTGCCGGCCTCGACCGTCTCGCCGTCCACCTGGTACGACCACTCGAAGGCGAGCGCGGACAGGTCGGCGAAGTCGTACTTGTTGGTGACGCGTACGGTGCCCTCGGCGCCCTCGATGCGGACGGGCTCGATGACCTTCTTGTACTCGATCAGGCCGGGGGAGGGCGTGCGGTCCGGGAAGATCAGACCGTCGCAGACGAAGTTGCCGTCGTGCAGCTCCTCGCCGAAGTCGCCGCCGTAGGCGTAGCCGAGCTCGGCGTGCCGCACGCCGTGGTCGATCCACTCCCAGATGAAGCCGCCCTGGAGCCGGTCGTACTTCTCGAACAGCTCCTGGTAGTCGGCGAGACCGCCGGGGCCGTTGCCCATGGCGTGGGCGTACTCGCACTGGATGAACGGCAGCCCGCGGCGCCCCAGCGTGCCGCCGTCCAGCTCTTTGCCGATCTGCTCGACCTCGGCGTGGGTGGCGTACATGCGCGAGTAGACGTCGGTGTCCCGGCAGTTCCAGTCGCCCTCGTAGTGGACGAGCCGCTCGGGGTCCCGGCCGTGGATCCACTCGGCCATCGCGGTCAGACCACGGCCGGTGCCGGCCTCGTTGCCCAGCGACCAGAAGACGATCGAGGGGTGGTTCTTGTCCCGCTCGACCATGCGGGCCGCGCGGTCCAGGAGGGCCGGGGTCCAGCGGTCGTCGTCGACGGGGTTGTCCCGCCAGCCCTGCTCGGTGAAGCCGTGGGTCTCCAGGTCGCACTCGTCGATGACCCACAGACCGTACTCGTCGCACAGGTCCAGGAAGGCCGGGTGCGGCGGGTAGTGCGAGGTGCGCACGGCGTTGATGTTGTGCCGCTTCATCAGCAGCACGTCCTCGCGCATGGTCGCGAGGTCGAGGGTGCGGCCCTTCTCCGGGTGCCACTCGTGCCGGTTGACGCCCTTGAACAGGATCGCCTTGCCGTTGACCTTGATCAGCCCGTCCTCGAGCGCGACCGTACGGAAACCGATCCGCAGCGGGACCCGCTCGCCCTCGGTGACCAGTTCGCCGTCGTAGAGCCGGGGGCTCTCGGCGCTCCACGGGGCCACCAGGGCCGTCACGGACTCACCGGTGGCGACATCGATGTCGAGCGCGGGGACGAGCACCCGCCCGTCGACGTCGGAGTCGACGCGCAGGGTGCCCTCGCCGCTGAGGTGGTCGTAGGAGGCGTGCACGAAGAAGTCCAGGACGCTGCCCGCCGGGCGGTGCAGCAGAGTGACCTCACGGAAGATGCCCGGCAGCCACCACTGGTCCTGGTCCTCCAGGTAGGAGCCGGCCGACCACTGGTGCACACGGACCGCGAGGACGTTGCCCTTCGGCTTCAGCAGATGGCCGACCGCGAACTCGTGCGCGAGCCGGGAGCCCTTGAACTCACCGATGTCCGTGCCGTTGAGCCAGACCCGGGCGCAGGACTCGACACCGTCGAACCGGATGACGGCGCCTCCCTCGGAGAGAGCGGGCCAGTCCTCCGGCAGGTCGAAGACGCGCAGGTGGTCCCCGGTCGGGTTCTCGGTGGGGACGTGCGGCGGGTTCACCGGGAAGGGGTAGAGGTGGTTGGTGTAGGCGGGCAGCCCGAAGGCGCCGTCACCCTGGAGGACCCAGTGCCCGGGGACCGTGACCTCGGCCCAGCCGGCGGCGTCGTATCCCTCCTCGGCGAAGGAGTCGTCCTCGGCGTCGGCGGTCGCCGACAGCCGGAAGCGCCAGGCGCCGTCGAGGGGCAGGGCCTTCGCGTCGGAGGAGGCGTACCAGGCGCGGGGCGGGAGGGCCCCGCTGCCCGGGGACACGTCCTCGACGTAGTCGAAAGCGCTGCTGGTGGTGCGGAAGGACATCGGTCTCCAGGTCCTGAGAGAAGGTGTCAGCCCTTGATGCCGGTCTGCGCGATTCCCTGGACCAGCCAGCGCTGGAGGAAGAGGAACACGAACAGCAGGGGCAGGATGGAAATGGCGGTGGCCATGAAGATCAGGTGGAAGTTGACGGTCTGGTTGGTCATGAAGGAGGACAGTGCGACCTGGACGGTCCAGGAGCTCGGGTCCTGGCCGATGACCAACGGCCACAGGAAGGCGTTCCAGCCGCTGATGAACGTGATCGTGGCCATCGCCGCGAAGAAGTTCAGCGAGTTGGGTACGACAATGCGCCAGTATGCGCCCCAGTAGCCGAGCCCGTCCACGCGTGCCGCTTCCTCCAGTTCCTTGGGGAACCCGAGGAAGTACTGCCGGAACAGGAAGCAGGTGAAACCACTGAACAGGCCCGGGATGATCAGACCGCGGTAGGTGTCGATCCAGCCGAGCGACGAGACCAGCACGAAGCTCGGGACGAAGGTCACGGCCGTCGGGACCATCAGGGTCGCGAGGACGGCGTAGAAGACCTTGTTGGCGTGCTTGTAGGGGATGCGTGCGAGGCCGTAGCCGGCCAGGGAGCAGATCAGCAGGGTGCCGACGGTCATGGACACCGCGATCACCGTCGAGTTCCACATGGACCTGGCGAAGTCGACCGTCGGGTCGTCGAACAGCTCGCTGATGTTGCCCCACTGGAAGGAGGGGAGCAGCTTCCAGTTCTCGCCCGTGATCTCCGGGTCCGTGGAGAGGGAGTTGCGGAGGATCAGGTAGAAGGGGAGCAGGAAGAGCAGGGCGGCGACGCTGACGGCGATGTACAGGCCCGTGTTGCCGAGGACGGCGCCGCGCTTCTTGCGGCTCTCCTTGCCCACCTGAGGTGCGGTGGTGGTCACTTGGAGTCCTCCCCCCTTCCGAAGCCCATGAACTTGCCCTGGAGGAGCGTGACGGCGCAGATCAGCACCGTGAGGATGACGGCGCCCGCGCTGCCCGCGCCGTAGTCCTGGTTGTCGCCGAGGGCTGTCTTGTACAGGACCATGAGCGGGGTCTGACCCCAGGTCGCCTTGATCGAGATGATGTTGAAGAACTCGTCGAACGCCTGGTAGGCGGCGACGAGCAGGAGCAGGATCACCGCGGTGGAGGTGGCACGCAGCTGGGGCAGCGTGATGTACCGGAAGGTCTGCCAGCCGGGCTTGGCGCCGTCGATCGCGGCCGCCTCGTACAGCTCCGCCGGGATGTTCTGCAGCGCGGCCAGGAACAGGATCATGTAGAAACCGGCCTGCAGCCACAGCCGTACGGTGACGATGACCAGCCAGTACCAGGGCGGGTTCGGGTCGGACAGATAGGCGATGTTCTCGACGCCGAACCAGCCGAGCACCGTGTTCATCAGACCGAAGCGGACCCCGGTGAAGATGGACATCTTCCAGATCAGCGCGGCGGCGACGTAGCTGACCGCGGTCGGCAGGAAGAACACCGACCGGAAGAACGCCCGCATGAAGCGCAGCCGGTGCACCAGCAGGGCCAGGCCCAGGGACAGGGCCCAGGTGAGGGGCACGATGAGCGCGGCGAACACCGTGAACGTCACCAGGGAACCGGTGAAGTTGGAGTTCGTCAGCATGCTCTTGTAGTTGTCGAAGCCGATGAACTTGCTCGGCGTCACGGTGAAGCGTGCGTCGAAGAAGCTGAGCCAGATGCTCCAGACGATCGGCACGAAGACGAAGATCGCCAGGCCGACGAGGAACGGCCCGGTGAAGAGCCAGAAGTTGAAGGTCGGGTTGCCCCGTAGGGCCCGCCGCGGCCGGGCCGGTGAGGCCTGGGCCGGGGCGGGCTGGGCGACCCCGCGCGTGGTGGTGGTCGACATGTCGTGGTTTCTCCGTCGACCTATCCGAAGAGCTTCTTGAGCTCGGCGTTAACCTTCTTCTCCGCGGTGGCGAGCGTGGCGTTCGGGTCGCCGTTCTTGCGGACGCTGTTGGTGAACGCGTCGGTCAGGGCGGTGATCATGGACTGGGTCCAGCCGATGTTGTCGAAGTGCCCGAACTCGTTGAAGAGCTTGACACCCTCGGCCGGCAGGCCCGACTTGAGCTTGGTGGCGGACTGCGCGATGGAGGTGCGCGGCGGGATGTGGAAGCCGTACGAGGTGGCCCAGTCCTCCTGGTACTGCTTCTGGTCAATCCACAGCCACTTGACGTATTCCTTGGCCGCGTCGACGTTCTTGCCCTTGGCGTTGACGAACATCGACCAGCCGCCGTTGTAGACCGACTGCTTGCCGTTGTCCCCGACCTTGGGGAAGGGGAAGACGCCGAGGTCGTCGCCGAGGGCCTTCTGCATGGCGGGCATCGCCCACATGCCGCAGAACTGGATGGCGCACAGGCCCTGGTTGATCGCGGACGGGTCCCAGTAGTCGGCCGGGGCGTCAAGGAGCAGGTTGCCGCTGGTGAACAGCTGGCGCAGCTGCTTCATGCCGGCGACGACCGCGTCCGTGTGGAAGGCGGGCTTGTTGTCGGCCGTGAGGGTGTCGGCGCCTGCCGACCAGAGGAGCGGGTTGATGGCCGGGGTGAGGTCGTTGCCGAGGAAGACGCCCTTGACCTTGCTGGTGGTGAGCTTCTCCGCCGCCTCGAGCAACTCGTCGAGGGTGGTCGGCACGTCGACCTTGGCCTTCTCCAGCATCGACTTGCGGTAGAAGAAGAACTGCGGGTCGTCGATCATGCGGACGCCGTATATCTTGCCGTCCACCGTGTGCGACTTGATGTCGGCCGGGTTGAAGTCGTCCTTGACCGGGTCGATGATGTCGGTCAGGTCGGCGACCTGCCCGCTCTTGACCATCTGGATCTGCGGGTGGAACTCGAAGACGTCGGGCGCCTGCTTGGTGAGCAGCGACGAGAAGAGCTTGGCCTCGAAGGTGTTGCCGGTGATCCAGTTGGTGGTCACGTTGGCCTTCTTGTACGCCTTCGCGTACCGCTTGATCGCCTGCTCCGTGCCCGCTTCGCCGTAGGCGTGGAACATCTGGGTGAGCTGGGTTCCCGACCCTCCGCTCCCGCCTCGGCCGTTGTTGCTGCCGCACGCGGCCAGCCCGCCGGCGGCGGCCAGGCCCATCGCGGCTCGCAGAACGTTTCGACGGTCCCAGTTGCTGTTGCTCAATGCCGACATGCTGACGTCCTTGTCTCGAATACGGCTGCGGCTCTGTGCCAAGGCTCTGCGGCTCAGTGCCAGGTGGCTCAAATGGACCTGCGGTGCGGGACGTTAACCTTCGGCTAAGGCTTCGGCAAGGGGTTGGACGAAGTCTGCTCGAAGCGTTGTGCGGCGTTCGGGATACCGGACGTCTCGGGGTTGCGGGCCGCCGCACCGCGGCCCGCAACCCCCTGCAAGTACTGCCTGTTACTGCCTGGACCAGGCCTGGTTGGTCCCGCCGTTGCAGGACCACAAGCCGACCTTGCTGCCGTCGGCCGTCGCCTGTCCGCCGACGTCCAGGCAGGTGCCGGACGCCTCGCGGACGACTTGGCCGTTGGAGTTCAGCAACCATTGCTGGCTGCCGTCACGGGTCGCCACCGGGCTCGTCGTGAGTCCCGAACTCCCCGCTGTCAGATAGCCGTTCACGCCCTTCAGGCGGCCCTTCGCGTCGTACGACCACACCTGCTCGGACCCGCCCGTGCAGGTCGTGATCACGGCACCCGAGGCGTTCGCGGTCAGGCACTTGCCGGACTGCTCGCCCTTGAGCGCCCCCGTGACCGTCGAAAGCGCGGAGTGGCCCTTCTGGTCGAGGACGTACGTCGTGATGGACCGGGCCGGCAGGGTCGCCGAGGCTGTGCCGCCCTTGACCGACGGCTTCGCGACGTTCGCCCAGCTCTCGGTCGCCGAGGTCCGCACGGCCTTGCTCGCGCGCACCGGCGCCTTGCTGTTGAAGTGCAGCTTCACCGCGGTGTCGGTGGTGTTGTGGTTGTTGACCACCGCCACCCACTTGCCGTGGTCGTCGTACGTCGACACCTCGACGCCGTCCGGTACGCCGGTCACGTTGTGCGCGACCGAGCCCGGCCGGACGAACTTGCTGTACTGGCCGAGCGCGTAGTAGCGCTTGGTGAAGTACAGGGTCTGGTTGCCGTTGCCGGCGTAGTTCGGGTCGTAGTAGATCAGACCGTCGTTCCAGCCCTTGTCGTTCTTCGCGAGGGGGTCGGAGCCGATCTGCTCCGAGAGGGCGACCCACCACTGGAACGCCGAGTCGTGCGCGGTCGCGAAGTCCTTGTAGATGATCTGGGAGAGGTTCAGACCGCCGTCGATCGTGGGGTCGTACTCCTGCGCCCAGCCCGTGCCGCCCTTGCCGAAGCAGCAGATCTCCGTGGACCAGGACTGCTTGCCGACCGACCTGGACGTCTCGTAGATCTTCGCCCGCTGGTCGTCGCCCGGGTTGTTGTACGTGTGGTGGGCGAGCTTGTCGACGTACTGGGCGGTGTCCGGCTGCGAGATCCACTGCGGGACCTCGGTGTTGAAGCTCACCGTGCTGCTGGACTCGTCCGCGATGATGCCGGTCCGCTGCTGCCGGGCCCGCTGCTCGGCGCCCAACGCCCGTACGATGTCGTCGCGTTGGTCGACCGGGACCAGCATGCCTTCCTGGCCGCAGTCGTCGAAGCTGTTGGTCGGCTCGTTGAACGGGCTGATGTAGTCGAACCTCACGCCCTGCTGGGCGAAGTGGGCGGTGACGTCGGCGACGTACTTCGCGTAGTCCTGCGTGTTCTCCGCCTTCAGATAGCCGCCGCAGCTCTTGGCGTTGGTCTTCCACTGCGCCGGCGCGCTGTTGACGAAGGCGATCAGGTCCTTCACGCCGTACTTGGCGGCCGCGTACAGGAACGTGCGGCCCGCCCTGTCCTTGCTCCAGTCGTAGGACCCGTCGTCGTTCACGAAGGTCTCGGGGGCGCGCGGCGCGTAGGTCACGCCGGTGCCGCCCCCGCCGATGTTGTAGCGGTAACTGCTGAGCGCCAGGCCGTCCTTGGAGAACAGCAGCCTGGACACCCGGGCCTGGACCTTCGGGTCGAAGTTCTTCAGGTCGTTGACCCACCAGGCGCCCGAGGCACCGATGTTGTCGATGGTCTGGGCGGCGTGCGGGGAGACTTCGGCCACCGTGGGGGTGGCGGCCGACGCCGGCGGAGCGGATATCAGCGGTCCCGCGACAGCGAACGCGGCTGCGGCTGTCAGCAGGGCCGATCTCTTGCGGTGGGGGTCAGACACGTGCATCCCTTCCGTCGTCATGAAGGTGGTGCGGTACGGCTCCTAGCGGGGGTCGTGCGCCTTCGGGCGTGCGGGGGCGGTGCGTTTCGCGGACCTCTGCCCGACCGACTGGAGCGCCCCTTCGAGCGCGAACGTCGCCGCGCCCAGGCACGCCGGGTCCGTCGGGATCGGGGAGAGGACGATCTCGGTGGCGGCCATCGGCCGGGGCAGCGCGTGCCGGGCGACGGCCTTGCGCACCTCCGCGACCAGGGGCTCGCCGAGGGCGGCCGCGACCCAGCTGCTGAGCACGACCACCTCCGGGTTGAACAGGTTGACCAGGTGCGCGATGGAGGCGCCCAGATAACGGGCGGTGTGCCGGACGACCTCGACCGCCACCGGGTCCCCGGTGCGCATCCCCCGGGCCAGCGCGTCGACCGTCGCCGTCTGGTCGCCCGGGTGCAGCAGCTCGCTGTCGGGGCTCAGCTCCCGCAGGTTCAGCATGATCCCGGGCGCGCCCACATACGTCTCCACACAGCCGTGGTTGCCGCAGCGGCACAGGCGTCCGTCCAGGACGATCGTGTTGTGGCCCCACTCGCCGGCGCTGTTGGACACGCCCCGGTGCAGTGCGCCGCCCAGGACGAGCCCGGCGCCCACGCCGGTCCCGAGGGTGACCACCACGGCGTTCCCGCTCCCGCGCGCGGCCCCGAACCACAGCTCGGCCACGGCGACGGCACGCAGCGGGTTGTCCAGGTAGAGGGGGTAGGCGATGTACTCGGAGAGCAGGTCGACCAGCGGCACGTCGTGCCAGTCCCAGTTGGGCGCGTACTCCGAGATGCCGGTCGCGCGGTCCACCTGCCCCGGCACGCTCACGCCCACCCCGAGCACCCGGGCGCCCTCGATCCCGGCCTGCGTGACCACCGAGCCGACGGCGGCGGCGACATGGCCGACCACCTGCTCGGGGAGGCTCTCGCCGGGGTGGACGTCCTCCTCGGCGCGGGCCAGGACGTTCAGCGCGAGGTCGAACAGTTCGACGTGGACGTACGTCTCCGCGATGTCCACGCCGATCAACGCGCCCCCCGACGCGTTGACCGCCACGAGGCCCCTCGGACGCCCGCCGGCCGACTCCTCGAACCCGACCTCCGTGATCATCCGGAGGTCGAGCAGCTCGCCCACGAGCGTGGCGACCGTGGCCAGGCTCAGTCCGGTGGCAGCCGCCAGCTCCTGCCGGGAGGTGGGCGACTCGGCGATGATCTGGCGCAACACCTCGTAGCGGTTCGCGGTGCGGATGTCGCGTGATGTGCGCTTCACCGGGCCTGCCCCATCCCTTCGCTCATGCCGGGACGACAGTGGCACCGGCGCGGCGCAAGGCTATGGGCAGCGAGGGACTTTGTACAAGGGGTTAGGAAAGGGGCTTTATAAAGTCAGTCGGCGAGTACGGCCCGCACGAAGGCGTTGGCGAATTTTGCCTCGGGGTCCAGCTCACGCGCCAGCTTCCGGAAGTCGCCGAGGCGCGGGTAGCGCTCGCGCAGCACGTTCGTAGGCGTGGTGAAGACCTTCCCCCAGTGCGGCCGAGCGTCGAAGGGATCCAGTGCCTGCTCCAGTTGGCGCACCACCGGGAGGACGGCCGCGGTGTCCTCGATCCAGGTGAAGTGCAGGGCGACGGTGTCCCGGCCGCAGGAGGGGCTCAGCCACTGCTCGTCGGCGGCCACGGTCCGCACCTCGCAGATCTGGAGCACCCCGGCGACCGTCTCCCGGACGGCGTCCACCGCGTGCAGCGCCTCGACGGCGGACGCGCGCGGCAGCAGGTACTCCGACTGGAGTTCGGCCCCGCTGCTCGGCGTGAACTCGGCCCGGAAGTGCGGCAGTCGGTCGTGCCAGGGCCCCGGCACCCCGAACTGCTCGGTGCAGTTGACGGTGGGCATGCCCGGCACCGGATGCATCTTCTCGGTGGCGGGCGCGGCCCACGGGAAGTCGGCGAGGGGCTGGTCCGTCCGCCGCTTGACCCAGACCTGCCGGAAGCCCGGCGCGCCCCAGTCGGTGAACAGGCTGACGCTGTACGCCGTCGACATGACCGTCCCGAAGGCCGCCGAGTCCAGCCCGGCGAGGGGAAGTTCGGTGAAGACGTGCTGCTCCACGTCGAAGGACGGCACGAGGTCCAGGGTGAGCGCGGTGACGACACCGAGCGCCCCCAGGGAGGTGACCGCGCCGCCGAAACGCGGGTCGCCGCGGCCGATGGTCAGCAGGGAGCCGTCCGCGGTGACCAGCTCCACCTCACGCACGGCCGACGCGAGCGGACCGTTGCCGACGCCCGAGCCGTGGGTGCCGGTCGCCACCGAGCCGGCCACCGAGATGTGCGGCAGCGAGGCCATGTTGGGCAGCGCGAGGCCGCGGGCGTGGACCGTGCGGGCCAGTTCGGCGTACCGGACGCCGCCCGAGACCCGGACGGTACGGGCCTCGGTGTCCACGTCGATCACCGGCGGCAGGTCGGCGATCGACAGCAGGACGCCCTCCGGGCCCGGCTCGGCGATCTCGTTGAAGGAGTGCCCGCTGCCGAGCACCCGCACGCGCGCGCTGTCCGCGACCAGGGCGGCGAGCCCGTCGAGCGAGCGGGGCCGGTGCAGTTCCTTGGCGGAGTAGGTGATGTTCCCCGCCCAGTTGGTGATCGTCTCCGACATGTCCGTCGTTCCTCCCGGGAGTGTGTATGCGTTGACCCTCTCATTTGTCGGGGCCTACCGTAGAGAGCGTTTTCTACAACCTTTCCGCAGGTATGGAGGGCCATCACCTTGCCCGAGCGACCTAAGGCGCTGTTCGCCATGACCGCCGAGAACGTGCCGCTCGTCTTCCCGCCCGAGGTGCTGGCGCGACTGCGGGAGTGGGTGGACATCGACCCCGCTCTGGTGGCCGAGGATCTCACCGACCCGGCCTTCGCGGACGTCCTGGCCCGCACCGAGATCCTCGTGACCGGCTGGGGCTGCCCCCGTCTGGGCACGGCAGTCCTTGACGCGGCCCCGAAGCTCCGGGCCGTCCTGCACTCGGCCGGGTCGGTCAAGGGCTTCGCC
The DNA here is from genome assembly GCF_049739545.1 of Streptomyces sp. SLBN-8D4. Classification (NCBI taxonomy): domain Bacteria; kingdom Bacillati; phylum Actinomycetota; class Actinomycetes; order Kitasatosporales; family Streptomycetaceae; genus Streptomyces; species Streptomyces sp. SLBN-8D4. The sequence goes on along the minus strand of NZ_JBMGQC010000001.1, from coordinate 2,196,391 downwards.
ACCCCCGAGATCTGGCGGCGCGGGATCGCCGTGTCCTCGGCGGCGGAGGCCAACGCGGTGCCCGTCGCCGAGTACACGCTCGCCATGATCCTGCTCGCCGGCAAGGACGTCCTCGTGCGCCGCGAGCGGCTGCGTGCCGAGCGGGCCGCTCCCGGCTGGGGGGTCGTGCCCGGCATCGGCAACCACGGGCGGCGGGTCGGGGTGATCGGGGCGTCCCGGATCGGGCGGAAGGTGATCGAGCTGCTGCGGCCGTTCGACCTTTCGGTGAGCCTGAGCGACCCGTACGTCGACGAGGCGGGGGCCGCGGAGCTGGGCGTCCCCTTGACGTTGCTGGACGACCTGCTGCGCACCTCGGAGATCGTGACCGTGCACGCCCCGGAGACCCCCGAGACCCGGCACCTGATCGGCCGTCGCGAACTGGCCCTGATGCCGGACGGAGGGGTCCTGATCAACACCGCGCGGGGGAGCCTGGTCGACACGGACGCCCTCGTGGACGAACTGCGCACCGGCCGCCTGTCCGCGGTCCTCGATGTCACCGACCCGGAGCCGCTGCCCGCCGACTCCCCCCTCCACGACCTTCCGGGCGCCTTCGTCACCCCGCACCTCGCGGGCTCACAGGGCAACGAGCTGGCGCGGCTGGGGCTGGCGGTCGCCGAAGAGGCGGAGCGGGTGGTGTCCGGGACGGGGCTCGCGTTTCCGGTGGACTACGCCGAGCTGGAGCGGACGGCCTGAGCTACGGATTTCGTTGTTCTTCGGCTAATTCACAGTCCAGACGGGCTGGATACTGGTATCGGAACCGCCGAATCAGTAGCGTCCTGGTTCATGGTTCACGAGCGGCTTCCCGAGACCGACCTCACCCGCCACCGGCGCTTGCGCGAGCAGGGCAGTCTGGACCGGGCCGACCTGGAGGCGATCCTCGACGCGGGGTTCGTCTGCCATCTCGGGGTCGTGGTCGAGGGGCGGCCGCTGGTCGTGCCCACGGTGTACGGGCGGGACGAGCGGCAGCTCTACGTGCACGGCTCGGTCGCCAGTCGCAGCCTCGCCGGCGGTGTGCCGGTCTGTGTCACCGTCACGCACGTCGACGGGCTGGTCCTGGCGCGGTCCGTCTTCGAGCACGGCGTCAACTACCGCAGCGCCGTGATCCACGGCGAGGCCCGCAAGGTGACCGACCCGCAGGAGAAGCTGGCGGGCCTGCGCCTGCTGACCGAACACGCGACGCCCGGACAGTGGTCGTACGCCCGGCAGCCCAGCCGGAAGGAGCTGGCGGCCAGCTCCCTGCTGGCCCTCCGCCTCGACGAGGCCTCCGTCAAGATCCGTACCGGCGCGCCCGACGACGGCGACGGACCCGACGCCGAGCTGGGGCTGTGGGCCGGTGTTCTTCCGCTCACCTCGGCGTGGGGCACGCCGGTTCCGGACCTGACACTGTCTCCGGAAACGCCCATACCGCCCCACATCGCACGCCGTGAGGGGACCCGGCACGGATGATGTCCGAGCGAGGGCATACCGTGAGGAGTCGTACGTCCGATCCGGGAGGAGACACGGGATGGGCAGCCGTACCGCGCTGGTCGAAGATCTGATGGAGCGGTTTCCGCAGGTTCCGCGGGAAGCCGTCTTCAAGGAGGACCTGCTGCGAGGTGGCGTGGCCTTCGACCCGTCAGCCCTCAGCGACAACGAGTCCGGTGAGGTGAAGCCGAAGTCGTACTTCATCTTCTCCTTCGACCACGGCACCCTGCCGGAGCTGGGCGAGGCCGCGCTGCGCCGCCCGCCGGAGGAGATCATCCTCACCGGCGGGCCGTACGACCTCAGGCGGACCGTGGTGTCGGTGCGGGTGAACCCCGCCTCGCCCTACCGCGTGGCAGCCGACGACTCCGGCATGCTCGGGCTCTACCTCGACGGCAAGCGGATCGCCGACGTGGGTGTGCCGCCGATGCCGGAGTACTACCGGCACAAGCTCTCCAGCGGGAAGTCCGTCATGGAGGTCGCCCCGACCATCCAGTGGGGCTACCTGATCTACCTGACCGTCTTCCGGGTCTGCCAGTACTTCGGCGCCAAGGAGGAGTGCCAGTACTGCGACATCAACCACAACTGGCGCCAGCACAAGGCGGCCGGGCGGCCGTACACCGGGGTGAAGGACGTCGACGAGGTCCTTGAAGCCCTGGAGATCATCGACCGCTACGACACGGCGAAGGCGTCGACCGCCTACACCCTGACCGGCGGTGCCATCACCTCCAAGCTCCAGGGCCGTGACGAGGCCGACTTCTACGGCATGTACGCCAAGGCCATCGAGGAGCACTTCCCGAACCGCTGGATCGGCAAGGTCGTCGCCCAGGCGCTGCCGAAGGACGACGTGCAGCGGTTCAAGGACTACGGCGTGCAGATCTACCACCCCAACTACGAGGTGTGGGACGAGTACCTCTTCAAGATGTACTGCCCGGGCAAGGAGCGCTATGTCGGCCGGGACGAGTGGCACAAGCGGATCCTGGACTCGGCGGACGTCTTCGGGCCGCGCAATGTGATCCCCAACTTCGTGGCGGGCGTGGAGATGGCCGAGCCCTTCGGCTTCACGACGGTCGACGAGGCCATCGCCTCCACCACCGAGGGCCTGCGGTTCTTCATGTCGCACGGCATCACCCCCCGCTTCACCACCTGGTGCCCCGAGCCGACGACTCCGCTCGGCAAGGCCAACCCGCAGGGCGCGCCGCTGGAGTACCACATCCGGCTGCTCCAGGCCTACCGCCAGACCATGGACGACTTCGGTCTCTCCTCGCCCCCCGGCTACGGCCCGCCCGGACCCGGCCGTGCCGTGTTCTCGGTGAGCTCCTTCATGGACAGCCTTCCGGCGGCCCCGGAACCGGCCGAGGCGGCCGAGGCGGCCGAGGTCTGACGGCTCCGGAAGCGGCCGAGGCCGAGGTGCGCCCCGCGTGCGAGGGCGGACCTCGGCCTCGACCGGTTCCTGCCGTGGACTGACCGGCGCCGAATCCCGTCGGGCTTCCAGTCGTCCTGATTCCGCGTTACGGCTGGTTCCTGTGTGGCGGGATTGATACGTTCCGGCTTCCGGTCCGTACACAAGGGCGTGACTCCGCGCGGCAATATGCCGTGGGGGAGTGGACCGAACCCTCGGTAACCGATTTCAATAGCCTGCTTGTCAGTTGTGTGGGAGACGTGAAAGGCTCCTGTCCTGCCGCGAGGTTCCCCCCAACTCCTTTGCCAGTATGGCGAGTTGACCTCGCTTTGGATGCAGGAGACCCATGCCCGACCTGCCGACCCCCCAGGACGCCGCCGAGGCCGCGCTGTTCTCCGAGTGCTGGGATGCCGTGCTGTCGTACGCCGATCTGTGCACGGCCGGCTCCACCGCCGCCGGCGAACTGGCCACGGAGGCGTTCGCCCTCGGCATGCGGGAGGCCCGGGAGGCGGAGGCCGCCGTCCGCGGTGCCGGCCGCCGTCCGGCCCGGCTGCCCCGGATACCTCTGCTGCTCACGGCCGTTCGCACCACCGCGGCCGACTGGGAGACGCAGGACCTCGGCCACCGACTCGACCCCGATCTGCGGCTGTGGCTCAACTCCGACAAGGCCGCCCGCTACACCGGCCCGCCGCTGCAGCGCCCCATCGCCCTGCGCGGACTGCGCGATCTGCAGGCGGCGGACGCCGAACTGCTGTGGCTGGCCGAGGTGGAGGCGCTGCCGCTGCCCGTGGTGGCCCGTCGGCTCGGCCTGGACCCCGCCACCGTGGGCGAAGAACTCGCCCAGGTGCGCGGCCTGTTCCGGGACCGCAGCCACCGCAACCACCTCGACATGCCGATGGACGCACAGTGCCGCAGTTACGCACGGCTGCTGGACGCCGTCACCCGCTCCACCTCCGGTGAGGCCCCGGCCGACCTCTCACGCCATCTCGCGCGGTGCCAGCAGTGCGCGGAGGCCGCCGCCTGTCTTCGACTGCACGGCGGCGGGCTGCCCGCGGCCCTCGCGGGCGGGGTGATCGGCTGGGGCGGGCTCGCCTATCTGGAGCGCCGCCGCCGGGCCGCCGAGGTGCGTCTTGGCGCCGGGGGCCCGCTCGCCCTGGAGAGCGGGCCCCCCAACCCCGGCGCCCACAAGGCGAAGGTGGCGCGCAACGGGCTGCTCGTCGCCGCCGTCCTCGTCTCCCTGCTCGCCCTCGCGGTCTCGATGATGCCGGGCGACGACATGAAGCACGGTGCCGCGGGGCCCGGCACCAGCGCCGAGGGCCAGCCGGTGGCCAACCCCACCTACTCCGCCCCCGCCGCCACCTCGCGCGCGCCCGGCTCGGCGCGGCCCTCCGGGACGCCCACGCCCACGGGGAACCCGTCGGAGTCCACGGGGGCGACGAACTCCGACCCGGAACCCCAGGGCACCTCCTCCGCGGGCGCCGAGGAGCCGGAGCCCGGCGAGAGCGCCGCACCGGCCTGCCGCTTCGAGTACTCCCTCGTCAACCAGTGGCCCGACGGCTTCCAGGCCGAGGTCACCCTCACCACCACCGAGGCGCTCGACGACTGGCGGGTCACCTGGTCCTTCAAGGACGGCCAGAAGGTGACGCAGATGTGGGACGCGAACTTCACCCAGAGCGGCTCGAAGGTCACCGCGACCGCCGCCTCCTACAACAAGTCGGTCGCCGCGGACGGTTCGCTCTCTTTCGGATTCCTTGCCTCCTGGCAGAGCAAGAACGCCCCGGCCTACGACTTCTCCCTCAACGGGCAGGAGTGTGCCAAGTCCTGACCGGAAATCAGTTCGTGCCTCCCTGGCCTACTTGGCGGCCCACAACCCCCGGACGTGCCCGATGTGCCGGGTCATGACCTCGTGCACCGCCCTCTCGTCGCGGGCGATCAGCGCGTCGAGGAGTTCGAGGTGCTCCTCGGCTGAGGCCAGCAGGCGGCCGGACTTCACCAGCGGGGTGAGGCCGTAGAGACGTGACCGCTTGCGGAGGTCGCCGACCACCTCGACCAGGTGGGTGTTGCCCGCGAGGGCGAGCAGGCCGAGGTGGAAGCGGGTGTCGGCCTCGACGTACGCGATCAGGTCGCCGGACACCGCCGCCTGGACGATCTCCCGGGCGGCCGGACGCAGCGCCTCCAGGGAGACCGGGTCGGCGGTCGAGGCCAGCTCCACCACGGTGGGGATCTCGATGAGTGAGCGGATGTGGGTGTACTCGTCGAGCTGCTTCTCGGAGACCGCGGTGACCCGGAACCCCTTGTTGGGGACGGTGTCGACCAGGCCCTCCTTGGCGAGGTCGAGCATGGCCTCGCGCACGGGCGTGGCCGACACACCGAAGCGGGCGGCGAGCGCGGGCGCCGAGTACACCTGACCCGGGAGGAGTTCGCCCGCGATCAGCGCGGCCCGCAGGGCATCGGCGACCCGCTCCCGGTAGCTGCTCTTCTTTCCGCCGAGCACGGGAAGAGCGGGGGTGCTGGATCGCTGGGCGGCCATGAGGGGCATCTCCTAGTGGTGCAATGTCACGCGGCACCCGGCATTATCCTCGACGCCCTCAGGGCTCACAGGACGAATCCCGCCGGGAACGGATCGGTCGGGTCGAGCAGGTACTGGGCCGTGCCGGTGATCCACGCGCGCCCGGTGAAGCTGGGCAGCACGGCGGGACGGCCCGCCACCTCGGTCGTGCCGAGGAGCCGGCCCGTGAACCGCGTCCCGATGAAGGACTCGTTCACGAACTCGGTGTGCAGCGGGAGTTCACCGCGCGCGTGCAACTGGGCCATGCGCGCACTGGTGCCGGTGCCGCAGGGGGACCGGTCGAACCAGCCGGGGTGGATGGCCATCGCGTGCCGTGAATGCCGGGCGGTGGCACCGGGCGCGATCAGATGGACGTGGTGACAGCCGCGGATGGACGGATCCTCCGGGTGGACGGGCTCCTCCTCGGCGTTGATCGCCGCCATGAGGGACAGCCCCGCCTTCAGGATGTCGTCCTTCCGGGCCCGGTCGAAGGGCAGCCCGAACTCCTCCAGCGGCAGGATGGCGTAGAAGTTGCCGCCGTACGCCAGGTCGTATGTCACCGTCCGCCCGTCGGCCAGTGCGATCTTGCGGTCCAGGGCGACGGAGAACGAGGGCACGTTCTGGAGCGTGACGTTCTTCGCCCGGCCGTCCTCCACCGCGACCTCGGCGATCACCAGGCCCGCCGGGGTGTCGAGCCGGATCGTGGTGACCGGCTCCACGACCTCGACCATCCCGGTCTCCACCAGCACGGTCGCCACGCCGATCGTGCCGTGCCCGCACATCGGCAGATAGCCCGAGACCTCGATGTAGACGACCCCCCAGTCGCAGTCCGGGCGGGTCGGCGGCTGGAGGATCGCGCCGCTCATCGCCGCGTGCCCGCGCGGTTCGTTCATCAGGAGCTGCTTGATGTCGTCGCGGTGCTCACGGAAGTACAGCCGCCGCTCGTTCATGGTCGCGCCGGGGATCGTGCCGATCCCGCCGGTGATCACGCGGGTGGGCATGCCCTCGGTGTGCGAGTCGACGGCGTGCAGGACGAGTTTGCTGCGCATGACGCTCCTGGTGGTCGGAGGGACGGTTCGAGGCTCACACGAGCCCGGCCGCGAGCGCCCTCTCGGTCGCGGCCCGCACGACGGCCTCCTGCTCGGGCAGCAGCGGGACCCGCGGCGGCCGGCACCTTCCGCCGTGGCGGCCCACGAGGTCCATGGACAATTTGATCGCCTGCACGAACTCGACCCTGGAGTCCCAGCGCAGCAGCGGGTGCAGCTGCTCGTACAGCTTCTTCGCGGTGGCGAGGTCGCCGCCGACGGCGGCCCGGTACAGCTCGACCGACGACCTGGGCAGCGCGTTCGGGTACCCGGCCACCCAGCCCTTCGCCCCGGCGAGCGCCAGCTCCAGCAGGACGTCGTCGGCGCCGATCAGCAGGTCGAGTTCGGGTGCGAGTTCGGCCAGCTGATAGGCGCGCCGGACGTCACCGGAGAACTCCTTGACCGCCCGGATCCACCCCTCGGCGTGCAGCTTGGCCAGCAGCTCGGGCACCAGGTCGACCTTGGTGTCGATGGGGTTGTTGTACGCCACGATCGGCAGGCCCGCCTTCGCGACCTCGGCGTAGTGCGCGAGCACCGACCGCTCGTCGGCGCGGTAGGCGTTGGGCGGCAGCAGCATCACGGACGCACAGCCCGCGTCGCGCGCCTGCTCGGCCCAGCGGCGCGACTCCGCCGAGCCGTACGCGGCGACACCCGGCATCACCCGCTGACCGCCGATCGCGGCCACGGCCGTCTCCACGACCTTGGCCCGCTCCTCGGGCGTGAGCACCTGGTACTCGCCGAGCGAGCCGTTCGGTACGACGCCGTCGCAGCCGTTCTCGACCAGCCAGGCGCAGTGCTCGGCGTACCGGTCGTAGTTCACGGTCAGGTCGTCGTTCAGCGGGAGGGCGGTGGCGACGAGGACACCGCGCCAGGGGCGGAGGTCGGTGGTGGTCATACGGATTCCCTCTCGGTGAAGTGTGACATTTCACTGTTTCCCGTCTCTTCGGCTCACGGTTCCTCGGACTCTCCGGACTCTCCGGACTGCCCGGTCTCTCCGGCGGACTCCCCGTCCTCTCCGGCGCGCGCCAGCACGCCCAGCGGCACCGGCCGCGCGAACGGCCTGCGCACCGCCGTCTGCGCGCACCCCGCGACTCCGGCCACTCCGGGCTCGCACACCCGGCCCTGGCACCAGCCCATCCCGGCCCGCGTGAGCAGCTTCACGGTCCGCAGATCACCGGCCCCCAGCTCCCGCACCGCCTCCCGCACGGCACCGGCCGACACCTCCTCGCAACGGCACACGACCGTCTCGTCGGTGACCTGCTCGGCCCAGTGCACGGGCGGCGCGTACACGGAGTCGACGGCGGCGAAGAAGGCCCGCAGCTTCTCCCGGGTGCGTGCGGTGGCCGCCCACTCACCCCGGTCCGGCACCCGCCCGGCCAGCCGTGCCGCGACCGACCGCCCGGCGATGTGCCCTTCGGCGAGGGACAGGGCGGAGCCGCCGATGCCGGTGGTCTCGCCCGCCGCCCACACACCCGGCACGTCGGTGCGCTGCTCGTCGTCGACGTAGACGTCCGTCCCGTCGACCCGGCAGCCCAGCGCGTCGGCGAGGTCGGTGTGCGGCAGCATGCCGTGGCCCACGGCGAGGGCGTCGCAGCCGAGGCGCCGCCGGGTTCCGGGGCGCACCCGTCCGTCCCGGTCGAGGGCGGCGATCGTGACCGCCTCCAGCCGCTCGGCGCCGTGCGCCTCCACGACGGTGTGGCGCAGGAGCGTACGCACCCGGTGCCGGAGCAACAGGCCCGCGTACCCGGCGCCTTCGGCCACCTTGTCCGGCCGGCCCGCCAGCGCCCGGGACCGCCGTAGGAATGATGTCGGGTCGGCCGAGTCCACCAGCGCGGCGACCTTCGCTCCCGCCGCCGCGAGCCCGGTGGCGACGGGCAGCAGCAGCGGGCCGGTCCCGGCGACGACAGCGGTACGGCCGGGCAGTACGAGCCCGCCCTTGAGCATGGCCTGCGCCCCGCCCGCGGTGACGACACCGGGCAGGGTCCAGCCGGGGAAGGGCAGCACCTTCTCGTAGCCGCCGGTGGCGAGGAGGACCGCGTCGGCGTGCACCTCGCCCGGCTCCTCCTGCTCCGCGCCGGTGAGGGCGTGCACGGTGAGCCCGGCGGCACCTCGGCGCTCGACGAACCAGACGTGATGGTCCGTCAAGTGTCGTACCCGGCCCGCCCGTACGTGTGCGCGCAGTCCGTCCCGCAGTCTCTCCCAGGTCCGCCACTGATGGTGCAGGGCCTGGGGGCGCCGGGCTCCGAGCCCAGGTGCGGGCTGCCGGTAGAACTGCCCGCCCGCCTCCGCAGCCGAATCGATCAGCGTGACGTGGACGCCGCGTGCGGCTGCCGCGAGGGTGGCCGCGAGGCCGGCCGGGCCCGCGCCGATCACCGCCAGTCCCGGTTCACCCATGGCGGCCCGTCCCCTCCTGCGTGCGGACCGTGTCGCCCGGTCGGAGGGGGACCAGGCAAGCCCGTTGGTTCGGGCGGTCGTTGACGGTCACCAGGCAGTCGAAGCAGACGCCGATGCCGCAGAAGATCCCGCGCGGGCGGCCCTCGCCCCGGGTGGTGCGCCAGGAGGTGACCCCCGCGGTCCACAGCGCGGCGGCGACGGTCTGGCCGGGCAGGGCCTCGATCTCCCGCCCGTCGAGGGTGACGGTGAAGGCGGGACCGGGTTCGGCGCGCGCCAGTTCCAGCGGATTCACGAGGCCTCCCCGGAGTCGGACGAGGAACCGGACGACGACTTGGACGAGGAGCTGGACGAGGAGGCGAGTGGGGAGACAGGGAAACGGTCGGGCCGGAACGGTGCCAGATCCAGCGCCGGCGCCTCCCCGGCCAGCACCTGCGCGATCAACTGCCCTGTCCCGGTGGACAGTCCGATGCCCGCGCCTTCGTGTCCGCACGCGTGGAACAGGCCGGGCACACGCGGGTCGGGGCCGATCGCGGGCAGGTGGTCGGGCAGGTACGGCCGGAAGCCGAGGTACGTCCGCATCGCGCGCACGTGCTCCAGGAACGGGAACAGCCGGGTCGCGCCCGCCGCCAGCCCTCGCAGTGCGGGCAGCGACAACGAGCGGTCGAAGCCCACCCGTTCACGGGTCGCGCCGATCAGGACGGGCCCTGCCGCCGTCCCCTCGACGACCGGCGAGGTCTGCAGGGCCGCCGAGTCGCTGGCCACGTCGGCCACGTAGTCGGCGGCGTACACCTTGTGGCGGACCAGGCGGGGGAGGGGCTCGGTGACGAGGACGAAACCGCGCCGGGGGAGCACGGGGAGGTGCACTCCCGCCAGCGCGGCCAGCTCACCGCCCCACGTCCCGGCGGCGTTGACGACATGCGGCGCGTGGATCTCGCCCCGGCCGGTCCGCACCCCGCGTACGGCACCGCCGGCACCGCGCAGCACCTCCGTCACCGCCGCCCCCGTGGCCAGGCGGGCACCCGAGGCGCGTACGAGACGGGCGGCGGCCAGCGTGGGCATGACCTGCGCGTCCTGGGGATACAGCACACCGCCGGCGAGCCCGGGCGCCACCTGGGGCTCCAGCTCCCGCAGCCGATCCGCGTCCACGGGTACCGCCTCGACGCCCGCGGCCCGCTGCCCGGTCGCGAACTTCTCCAGGGCTTCGAGGCCGTCGGGGGTGGCGGCGACGACCACGCCGCCCTTGAGCTCGTACTCGATCGCGTCGCCGACCTCCTCCGCCAGGTCGGCCCACAACCGGCTGGACAGCAGGGCGAGTCCGAGCTCGGGACCCGGCTCCTTGTCGGAGACCAGGAGATTGCCCTCACCGGCGCCGGTCGTGCCGCCGGCCATCGGGCCGCGGTCGACGACGATCACGTCGAGGCCCGCCCGGGCGGCGTACAGAGCGCAGGCCGCGCCCACCATCCCGGCTCCGACGACCACGACATCGCAGGTCAGTCGCTTGCTCACGCCAGTACTATGTCACATGGCTCTCCGGGTGGGAACACCCCGACAGCCGACCGGCGCGTGGTCGCGGCGGGGGCTGGGGACGGTGGCCGCGGGATGAACGGCGCTCACCGGGCCATCAGTCGATCTCGCTCGGGTCGCCGGACGGGGTCCGGCCCGCCTGTACGTCCTTCAGCCGTGCCGTGCCGAGCTTCGCCGCCTGCTCGGTGCTGTCGCCGTCGACTCCGTCGAGGCCGCCGTTGGTGAGGGTGATCGTGTCGGTGCCGACCCGCACCGCCGCGACGTCCAGGGTGAGGGTGGTGGGCGCGCCGCCCGAGGTGCCCTGGACCGTGACCCGCAGCCCCTGCCGGGCGTCGCCCCCCTTGGGCAGGGAGCGCTCGATCACCTGGACCGTGCGCGCAGCGCCGGAGGTGTCCTTCGCCGTGAACTGGTCGCACTTGACCGGCAGACTCTTCAGCCAGGCGAAGGACGTGTCGAGTCCCGCCCTGTCATAGGCGGCCACCTGGTACAGCAGCCGGGAGTCGCCCTGCTGGAAGCCCGTGAGCGCGGACGCGCCGGACGGCTTGCCCAGCAGATCGTCGCTGTAGAGCCGGTCGAGGAGCTTCTGGCAGTCGGCGGCGTCCGCCTTGCCGGTGATGAAGTCGGCGACGTCCACCTTGCCGACCAGCAGGCTGTCGCGCCATTTGGCCGCGTTCTTGACCTGGGTCCAGTCGTCCTCCAGGTCCGCCTCGGTCACCAGCGCGGCCCGCGCCCCGGCCGCGGTGAGCGGGGCCGGGGAGGCCTGCGCGAGAGGCGAGGAGGAGATCCGCGTGGTGTCCGCGCGGTCCGGCCCGCCGTCCTCACCGTCCGAGCACCCGGCGATCGTCATCAGGACTCCGGCGGCCAGTGCGGGGGCGAGGACACGGAGCGGGCGGGGTGGGCGGTGGGTCGTCACGGGGTCTCCTGGAGATGGGGGTCGGCTTCCATGCCACAACCGCTCCTCCCGGACGACCAGCGCACCGGGCTGTTCGAGTGAGGCGGGCGCTCGCGTCGGGGTCCGGAAAACCGGTGGCGCCCCGCACGCCGGCGCCCCTATGGTGAGATCACTTCGCACGGCGGCTCACGGCTGCCGTGCCCCACGAGCAGGAATCAGGGAGGTGTCGACCGATGGCTGTCTTTGCGACGAGCGCTGCCCGCATCCAGATCATCAAGTCCACCTCCGTGGCCGTCGGCTGACACCAACTCCTGGTGCCGGGGCCACCCTTGTGAAGGGTCTCCCTTGACTTCCAGCTCCACTTCTCAGGTTTTCTCCGCTCTCGCTCCCTACGGCTGGGACGAGGACTGGGCGGACGCGTTCGCCCCCTACGAGCCCGAGGGGCTCCTGCCCGGACGCGTGGTCCGGGTCGACCGCGGGCAGTGCGACATCGTCACCGCCGACGGGATGCTGCGGGCCGACACCGCCTTCGTCACCCCGAACGACCCGATGCGGGTGCTGTGCACCGGCGACTGGGCCGTCGTCGAACCCGCGGGCAACCCGCGGTACGTACGGACCTATCTGCCGCGCCGTACCGCCTTCGTGCGCTCCACCTCCTCCAAGCGGTCCGAGGGGCAGATCCTCGCGGCCAACGTCGACCATGCGATCGTCGCCGTGTCGCTGGCCGTCGAACTCGACCTCGGCCGCATCGAACGTTTCCTGGCCCTGGCCTGGGAGTCCGGCGCCCAGCCGGTGGTCGTGCTCACCAAGGCCGACCTCGTGCCGGACGCGGCGACCCTCGCGCATCTCGTGGAGGACGTGGAGACCACGGCGCCGGGGGTCCCGGTGCTGACCGTCAGCGCCCTGGACGGGGAAGGGCTCGACGTTCTCGTCGCGGTCGTCTCCGGCGGTACGTCCGTGCTGCTCGGGCAGTCCGGTGCCGGGAAGTCCACCCTGGCGAACGCGCTCATCGGCGAGGACATGATGACCGTGCAGGCCACGCGGGACGCCGACGGGAAAGGGCGCCACACGACCACGACCCGCAACCTGCTCGCCCTGCCCGGCGGGGGTGTGCTGATCGACACGCCCGGCCTCCGGGGGGTCGGCCTGTGGGACGCCGAGACCGGTGTCGCGCAGGTCTTCTCCGAGATCGAGGAACTGGGCCGGAAGTGCCGCTTCCACGACTGCGCGCACGAGAGCGAGCCGGGCTGCGCGGTGCTGGCCGCGATCGACTCCGGTGAGCTGCCCGAGCGGCGGCTGGAGAGCTACCGGAAGCTGATCCGGGAGAACCAGCGGATCGTGGCGAAGACGGACGCGAGGCTCCGTGCCGAGATCCGCAAGGACTGGAAGAAGCGGGGAGCCCAGGGGAAGGCGGCGATGGAGGCGAAGCGGGGGCGCTGGGCGTAGTCGTTCGGCAGCCGGTGGGTGGGGGCCGGACCCGCAGCCGCCCACCGGCAGACCCCACCCCCATGTCCGTTTTCCGCCAGCCCAACCCGTGCCGACCGGCGAGACTGGATGGCGTGATGGACGAAGACACCAGGTACGAAGCCGTCCGCAGCCGGGACGCCCGGTTCGACGGGGAGTTCTTCTTCGCCGTCGAGACGACCGGGATCTACTGCCGCCCCAGCTGTCCTGCGGTGACCCCGAAGCGTCACAACGTCCGCTTCTACGCGACGGCCGCCGCCGCGCAGGGCTCCGGGTTCCGGGCCTGCCGGCGGTGCCGTCCGGACGCGGTGCCCGGCTCCGCGGACTGGAACGCCCGGGCGGACGTGGTGGGCCGGGCGATGCGCCTGATCGGCGACGGTGTCGTCGACCGGGAGGGCGTCGCCGGGCTCGCCGACCGCCTCGGCTACAGCGCACGCCAGGTCCAGCGCCAGCTCACCGCCGAGCTCGGCGCGGGACCCGTCGCCCTGGCCCGGGCCCAGCGGGCCCACACCGCGCGCGTCCTGCTCCAGACCACCGGCCTGCCGGTCACGGAGATCGCGTTCGCGTCGGGCTTCGCCAGCGTGCGGCAGTTCAACGACACGGTCCGGGAGATCTACGCCGCCACGCCCAGCGCCCTGCGGGCCGCGGCCCGGACCACCCGCCGCGCGGCCACTCCCGCGGCGGGCATTCCGCTACGGCTCGCGCACCGCGGCCCCTACCGGTCCGGCGCCGTCTTCGACCTGCTGGAGAGCGAGGCCGTGCCCGGCGTCGAGGAGGTGAGCGGGGCACCCGGCCGGCGCACCTACCGCCGCACCCTCCGCCTCCCGCACGGCACGGGCATCGTCGCCGTCCAGGAACGCCCCGGCACGACCAGGACCACCTCCGGCGCGCACCCCGGCGGCTGGCTCGACGCCCAGCTGCACCTCACCGACCCTCGCGATCTGACCACCGCCGTCGGACGGCTGCGGCGGCTCCTCGACCTCGACGCCGACCCCTACGCCGTCGACGAGCGGCTCGGCGAGGACACCCGGCTCGCCCCCCTGGTCGCCGCCCGTCCCGGACTCCGGTCGCCCGGCGCCGCCGACCCCGAGGAGTGCGCCGTACGGGCCCTGGTCGGCCGTACGGAAGCCGAACGGCTCGTCCGGCGCCACGGCAAGACCCTGGACGCGCCCTGCGGCAGCCTCACCCACCTCTTCCCCGAGTCCGCGGCCCTGTCCGAGGCGGCCGGCTCTCTCGGCGCGCTCGCCACCGCCCTCGCCGACGGAACCGTACGACTCGATCCGGGCGCCGACCGCGACGAGGCGCAGCACGCGCTGCTCGCCCTGCCCGGTCTGGACGCCCGTACCGTCGCCGTCATCCGCAGCCGCGCCCTCGGCGATCCGGATGTCGCCCCGCCGGGCCTCGACACCCCCGACACCTGGCGCCCCTGGCGCTCCTACGCCTGGCAACACCTGCGCACAGCAGGAGAGTTGGAGTAATCATGGCCATCCGCTGGACCAGTATCGACAGCCCGGTCGGCACTCTGCTGCTCACCGCCGACGAGACCGGCGCACTGACCTCGCTGTCCGTCCCCGGCCAGAAGAACGGCCGTACCGTCCAGGAGGGCTGGGTCCACGACCTCGCCCCCTTCCGGGACGCCGAGGAGCAGCTGGCCGCCTACTTCGCCGGTGAACTCAAGGAGTTCCAGCTGAAGTTGCGCCCGAGCGGCACCGAGTTCCGGACCCGTGTCTGGGACGCCCTCGACGACGTGCCGTACGGCGCGACCACGACGTACGGCGAGATCGCCGCCCGCGTCGGTGCCTCCCACGTCGCCGTCCGGGCCGTGGGCGGCGCGATCGGCGCGAATCCCCTGCTGATCCTCCGCCCGTGCCACCGGGTGATCGGCGCGAACGGCCTGCTCACCGGGTACGCGGGCGGCCTGGAACGCAAGACGGCCCTGCTCACCCTCGAAGGCGCCCTGTGAGACTCAGGACTCCTCCAGCCCCCAGCTGTGGATCCGTCGCGGATGGATGCGGATCAGCTCCTCGCTGAAGTGCGGGCCCAACTCGTGCGGACCCGTGAGGAGTTCCGCCTCCCCGCGGATGTCGATGCCGCGCACGGTCCACGGGTTCAGGCTGACGATGTCGTCGACGACCAGGGCGACCTTCGGGTTCCTCTGGAGGTTGCGCCACTTCTTCGTACGGCCCATCGCGTGGCCGCCGACCAGGATGGTCCCGTCGTCCTGCGGGAAGAAGCCGACCGGGTTCGCCTGCGGCTGTCCCTGCGGGTCGACGGTGGCCAGCCGCCCCAGCCGCTGGGACCTCAGGTACGCGCGCTCGGCCTCGCTGAATTCGGTCATGGCAGCCACCCAAACACGCGCGGGTGGCGCGCACATCGGTATCCCGTACGTCATCCCCACAACATCGCCCCCAGCCACGCGCCCGTGATCAGCAGACAGGTGAAGAGTTCCGCCAGCACGCTGGAGCCGCCCGAGCGCATCGCCGTGCGCAGGGCGGCCTTCGCCTCCCTGTGGCGGCCGAGGCGGAGGCGCTCGCAGAGGTAGATGCCGCCCATGAACCCGGGGATCGCGCCGAGCACGGGGATCAGGAAGAAGCCGAGGAACGCGCCCACCCCGGCGTACACGGCCATGCGCGGGGTGGCCCCGCTCGTCCGCAGCCGGCGCGGCGGCAGCGCCCAGCGCACCACCTGGGAGAGGAACAGGGCGACCGTGGCCCCCACGAGCACGCCCCATGCGACCGGCTGCGGATCCTTCAGCGCCCACCACAGGACCGCGGACCACACGAGCCACGACCCCGGTACGCCGGGCACCAGAACCCCGACCAGGCCGAACAGCATGACCAGGCCGACCAGCAGGAGGTCCCACACTCCCATTCGTCCAGGGTGCAGGAGGACGGCGGGAAGCGCAGATAAGCGATGGTCGTGGAGCCGGCCCGGCCTCTTGGGCAACACGCGTTCGACAGCTCACTCGACACGTCGTTCGACGGGCGCGGCGGCACCTGATTTTCGCGATGCCCCGTTTTCATACGGCCCGCACCGTGGACAATCAGGGGCATGAGCCAGCAGGGGGGAAGGCCCACCGGTCAAGAGGACGACTGGTGGAGGCAGCTGTACGACTCCACCGACGACACGGGCCCCGCACCGGCCCCGGACACCCTCGACGACCGCTTCGCCTCGGCGGCGGGGACGGTACGGGACGGGTCCGGGAGCACGGTGAGTACGGCCGACGAGGCCGAAGGACCCCGGGACGGCGGCGATGGGGGAGGGGCAGGTTCCGGGGTGAGGGGTCCTCGGCCCGGTCCCGGGGTTCCCGCGCCGCGCACCGGCATCCCCGACGAGGCGGCCCCCGCACCCGGCCGGCACCGAGCGCCGTGGGAACCGGAACCGCCCTCTGACGCGCCCGCCTCCTTCCCGCCCGGCCCGAAGCCACCGGGCTTCGTCGAGCGCGCCCCCGAGGACCGGCCGCCCGCGCCACCGGGTGGTCGTGCGTCCACGGAGACCCCTCCGGCCACGTCGGTCCCGGCCTCGCGGATGCCGACCGAGCCCCCGAGGCCCCCGACGGCTCCACCCCCACCCCCCTCCGCCCCACCTCGCCCCGCGGCCCCACCCCCGCCCGGCACCGGTGACTCGGACCGGGGCGGTTTCGGCGGGCAGGTTTCGCGAGGGGAGCCCGCTGGGGGTCCGGCCCAGGACGTCGACGGTGCTGTCCCGTCCGAGCGCGGTGACTCGGGCGGGGGCGGTCTCGGTGGGCCCGTCCCACCCGACCGTGGCGACGCCCCTGGGCCCGGCTTCCGTGAGGGTGTCCCGGGCGGTGCCGGGTCGCATGAGGCTGACTCCGGGGAGGGCTCCGTCTCCGGTGGGGCCGCCCCTGCCGGCGGGGACGAGGACGCGCCGACCCCAGGCCGCCGTCCCGAGAGCCCTCCAGAGCCCTCGGATCGACGCGCGGCCGGCACACCCCGTGGCGAGGGCGACCGGTGGGCTGCTCCACCCGCCCCCGGCTTCGCCCCCGATGCCGACGCCGTCCAGGACGCCACCCCCGCGGTCGCGCCACCACCCCGCACCGGCCCCGGCTCCACCCAACCCAATCCCACGCCCGAGCGCCCCGGGCAGGACCCCGGCCACGGCCAGGTCAGCGCCCCCTACCAGGACGAACCCGCCCCGCAGGCACCCCGCACCGCCACCCGCGTGGACCTGCCCACCCTCCCGCCCGCACTCGTCGGCTTCGTCGGCTCCGGTCCGCCGACCTACGACGCCGAACCCACCGCCCTCCCACCCGCCGACCCCGACGAACTCGACGACCTGGTGGCGGACACCGTGCTGGACGGGGCCAGGTACGGGGCCTGCACGCTGCGGGCGGTGTCCGTGCGCGGGGACTCGGCCAGGTTCCGGGGCGAGCCCCGGCGGGACTCCCTGCTCACCGCCCGTTTCGGCACCGGCGAGCAGGCTCTGATCCTGGTGGCCATGGCCACCGGCGCCCGCGCCACCCCCGGCGCCCACCGCGCCGCAGCCGAGGCATGTCACTGGATCGGGCGCGCCGTGGGGCGCAGTCACGCCCGGCTCGCGCAGGACATCGGCGCCGCCCGCCGAGGTGACCTCAAGTCAGGGCTGCACCGGCTCACCGACCGCAGTCTCGGCAAGCTCCGCGCCAGCGCCGTCGAGCAGGGCATCGACCCGGAGGAGTACGCCGCCACCCTTCGCTGTCTGCTCCTGCCCGCCGACCCCGACTGCCGTGTCCGGGTCTTCTTCGGCGTCGGCGCGGGCGGACTCTTCCGCCTCCGCGACGGCGAGTGGCAGGACATCGAACCCCAGGTCACCGACCTCCCCGGCGAACCCGTCGTCGGCTTCGGCTCGCTGCCCCCCGAGACCCCCGACGGCGACCGGCTCACCATGGACCTGGGCATCCCCACACCCCCGAGCCCCTACGAGCCCGCACCCGAACCGCCCCGCGAGGCCTTCCGCTTCCGCGCCTCCGTCGCCCGCCCGGGTGATGCCCTCCTGATGTGCACCGGCGGCCTCGCCGACCCCCTGCGCGGCGAGCCCGAACTGCGCGAGTACCTCACGGGACGGTGGTCGGACCCCACCCCGCCCGGCCTCGCCGCGTTCCTCGCCGACTCCCAGGTCCGGGTCAAGGGATATGCCGACGACCGTACGGCCGCCGCTGTTTGGGAGGCGTGATCGCGGCCAGTGTGGATTGATGGACCCAAGGAGACCGAAGGGGTGCATGGATCCATGGCCAAACAGAACGTCGCCGAACAGTTCGTGGACATCCTCGTCAAGGCCGGGGTGAAACGCCTCTACGGCGTCGTCGGCGACAGCCTCAACCCGGTCGTGGACGCGGTCCGCCGCACCGCCGGCATCGACTGGGTGCACGTACGGCACGAGGAGACCGCCGCCTTCGCCGCGGGCGCCGAGGCCCAGATCACCGGGAAGCTGGCCGCCTGCGCCGGTTCCTGCGGGCCCGGCAACCTGCACCTCATCAACGGGCTCTTCGACGCCCACCGCTCCATGGCCCCGGTCCTCGCCCTCGCCTCGCACATCCCCTCCAGCGAGATCGGCCTCGGCTTCTTCCAGGAGACCCACCCCGACCAGCTGTTCCGCGAGTGCAGCCACTACAGCGAGCTGATCTCCAACCCGAAGCAGATGCCGAGGCTGCTGCAGACCGCCATCCAGAACGCCGTCGGCCGCTCCGGCGTCAGCGTCGTCTCCCTGCCCGGGGACATCGCCGACCAGCCCGCCCCCGAGAAGGCCGCCGAGACCGCCCTCGTCACCTCCCGGCCCAGCGTCCGCCCCGGCGACGCCGAGGTCGACAAGCTCGTCGAGATGATCGACAAGGCCGACAGGATCACCTTGTTCTGCGGCAGCGGCACCGCGGGCGCGCACGCCGAGGTCATGGAGTTCGCGGAGAAGGTCAAGTCCCCCGTGGGGCACGCCCTCAGGGGCAAGGAGTGGATCCAGTACGACAACCCCTTCGACGTCGGCATGAGCGGCCTGCTCGGCTACGGCGCCGCCTACGAGGCCACCCACGAGTGCGACCTGCTGATCCTGCTCGGCACCGACTTCCCGTACAACGCCTTCCTCCCCGACGACGTCAAGATCGTCCAAGTCGACGTGCGTCCCGAGCACTTGGGCCGCCGCTCCAAGCTCGACCTCGCCGTGTGGGGTGATGTGAAGGAGACTCTGCGCTGTCTGACGCCCCGGGTGAAGGAGAAGACGAACCGGCGCTTCCTGGACAAGATGCTCAAGAAGCACGCCGACGCGCTCGAAGGGGTCGTCAAGGCGTACACCCGCAAGGTCGACAAGCACGTCCCGATCCATCCCGAGTACGTGGCCTCCGTACTGGACGAACTCGCCGACGACGACGCGGTGTTCACCGTCGACACCGGCATGTGCAACGTATGGGCCGCCCGCTACATCTCGCCCAACGGCCGCCGCCGCGTGATCGGTTCGTTCTCGCACGGGTCCATGGCGAACGCGTTGCCCATGGCGATCGGGGCGCAGTTCACCGACCGGAGGCGACAGGTCGTGTCGATGTCCGGGGACGGCGGGTTCTCCATGCTGATGGGCGACTTCCTGACCCTCGTGCAGTACGACCTCCCCGTGAAGGTCGTCCTCTTCAACAATTCCTCGCTCGGCATGGTCGAGTTGGAGATGCTGGTCGCCGGCCTGCCCTCCTACGGCACCACCAACAAGAACCCCGACTTCGCGGCCGTGGCTCAGGCCTGTGGCGCCTACGGCGTGCGCGTCGAGAAGCCCAAGGACCTCGCCGGCGCCCTGAAGTCGGCGTTCAAGCACAAGGGGCCCGCCCTCGTCGACATCGTCACCGACCCCAACGCCCTGTCCATCCCGCCGAAGATCAGCGCTGAGATGGTCACCGGCTTCGCGCTGTCCGCCTCGAAGATCGTCCTGGACGGCGGAGTCGGCCGGATGCTCCAGATGGCCCGCTCCAACCTCCGCAACATGCCACGGCCCTGAGGAGCCAGTGGCTGCCAGACTGGCCGCATGCCGGAAATCGCCTTCACCGATGTCGCGCCCGTCATCCCGGTCCTCAACCTCGACGCGGCCCTTGAGCGGTACCGCCGGCTGGGCTTCACCGCGCGTGCCTACGACGGTCCGCAGCGGTACGGCTTCGTCGAGCGGGGGGCGGTGTCGATCCACCTCAGCGAGTGGTCCGAGCACGACCCGCTGCGCACCGGAGCCGTCGTCTACCTCTACGTGGGCGACGCCGACGCCGTCCATGCCGAGTGGGCGGCCTCCGGCGTCGAGGGCCGCTTCGGCGAGCCGGCCGACACGCCTTACGGGCTACGGGAGTTCACCTACGTGGACGCCGACGGCACGGCTCACCGAGTGGGGTCCGCGCCGGAAAGGCCCTAGGTGCCGGACGGTACCCACGCCCGCTCACCGGCGCTGTTCGTGCCGTACCAGAGACGCGTCAGGCCCTTGATGCTGCTCGTGCGGAACGGGCGGCCGTGGTCGTCGATGCGGACCGTGCCGGTGCGGCCCTGCGAGGACCAGTCGAGTTCGAGGTACCAGCTGCAGTCGTACGTCTGGGTCGTCGCGTTGACCAGCAGCACCTCCGGGTCCGAGGCGGAGACCCGGTAGGGGAACTGCACCGCGGGGACGGTCTGTCCGGTCTCGTTGCCGGCGACCGCGTGGGCGACGGGGCGGTCGATGTCCAGGTTCACGTCGAAGCCGCGCGGGGTGATCCCGCCGCCGCAGCCCTGGTCCATGGCGTAATCGGTACCGGGGGCCGGGGTGCCGCGGCCGGTGATCCGGACGCGGAGCGCCTCCAGGACGACGGCCGTGGACGACCGTCCCTGCACGGTGATCTGCACCTTCGTCTCCCGCCCGTGGATCGCGCCCTGCGTCGCCGCCCAGATGCCGGCGTCCTGCACGAGCGGGGGCGGGGGCACCTGGGAGGGCGGCTTGTCGATGACGTAGTCGTGACCGCAGCTTCCCTCCCAGATCTGGGAGTTCGCGCTCCAGGTCAGGGGAGTGCCGACGGAGGTCCCCCGCTGCCCGGGCCCCGCGCTCTCCTTCGAGGTGCCGCGGCCGTGGGACGCCGACGCGGAGGGCCGCGTTCCGGTGGTCTTGGTCGAGGGGGAGGCGGAGGCGGCGGAGGGACTCGGTGACGGCGATCCGGAACGGCCGGGCAGGCCCGACGCGGTCGTCCGGGACGACGGGTCAGGAGCCTGGGCCACCTTGTCCGAGGCGGGACGGCCGGACGGCAGCGCCGACAGACTGCCCACAGTGGCGAGAGCGGCCACGACGGCGGCCGCGGTGACGAGGAGACGCCGACGCCGGTACCAGGGGCGGGGCGGGGGAGCCGGCCCCGACACCCGCACGGTGTCCGGCTCACCCGCACTCTCGCTGTCGTCCGGTCCCTCTGCCTCGTACGCGCTCTCCGAGTCCGGCCCACCGGCTGTGTCCGCGTGAGGATCTTCCACTGCTCCCGCCGGCACGACGAAAGCCTCAGACGACCCAGACGACCCAGACGACTCCGTCGGCTCCGCAGTCCGAGGCCGCTGTCTCGCCGCCACCGCCGACAGCCACAGCCGGTGCAGGTCCATCCGCTCCTCGGCCGACGCCCCGCACAGGGCGGCGAACCGCTCCACCGGCGCGAAGTCGACCGGCACGGCGTCCCCCGCGCAGTACCGGTGCAGGGTCGAGGTGTTCATGCCCAGGCGCCGGGCCAGCGAGCCATAGCTGCGGTCCGTGCGCTCCTTCAGCCGCCGCAGCAGGGCCGCGAACTCGTGGACATCGTCCTGTGGTTCAGGTGCCGACAACGATTCCCCCTAGATCCCGCATCCCAGGCACTCCCTATACCTGCACGTCAGACGGCCTGGGATGGTTCCATGCCGACGGATCCCGTGTCCCTTGTTGCGTCCGCCCCGTGTGACCGCTGATGCTTCTGGTGTCACACCGACCGGGCCGGACCGACCATCCGGCGTCGTCGTGGCATCCCACATTCCTGTACGTATCTCACGGGGGACACCCATGCCCAAGCACAGTCGAGCAGGCGGGCTCACCGTACTCTCTCTCACCGGCCTCATGCTCGGCGTCACCCTCGCGGTGCAGGCCGGGGCCGCGCCGGCCGCGCCCAAGTTCCTCTCGGCCGCCGACCTCCCCCCGCACCCCTCGTCCACGTGGACGGCGGGCAAGGTCACCGACGGCGTACCGGACGAACTGCTGCTCTGCCTGAAGGACGCGCTGCCGGGCTACGACTCCCGGTACCGCGACTTCCGCACCGACCTGGACACCAGCGCCCGCCAGCTGACGATCGAGGTCGGCACAAAGACCAAGGCCGCGGCCCTCGCCACCCTCATGAACAAGGAGATCCGCACCTGCGCGGACCGCCTCGAACAGGGCGACCCGGAGCTCGACGCGACGTACAAGGACTACGGCAAGGTCGCGGTCGAGGAGGGTGCCCGGGTGCACGGACTGCACACGGAGTACTCGTACGGCGCCACCGACATCCGCCTGCTGTCCGTGGGCCGGGACGACCGGACCGTCACCGTCGTGGAGTGGTCCCAGATGGGCGACTTCGCCGACGCCCCGGTCAAGGCCTTCAAGAAGACGACCGCCACCGCGGTGAACAAGCTCCACTGAAGCCGGGGCCGCCCTCCCGCACGGGGGTCGGGCGGGCGGCCCCGCACGGACCACAGGTCCAGCGGCAGAAACGCATGACCAGCAGCAGGAACCGAAAAGAAAACGGGGAACAGAGATGAACACGACCAAGGCGACCCGCCGCACCACCCTGGCCCTCGGCCTCGCCCTGGCCCTCGGGCTCGGCGTCACGGCCCAGGCCTCCGCCGGAGCACCGCGCAGCGTCAGCGGGAAGCCCTCCGACAACATCACGCGCATCGCCGACTTCTACGGCGCCTACATCGACGCGGTGACCGACGAGGGCAGCGGCGACCTCCGGGACGCCCTCCGCTCCCACTACCTCACGCCCGCCTTCCAGAAGGAGCTGAACGCCTGGGAGGAGAAGGAGCACGCCGACGGCGTGCTGCGCGCCCAGAACGTGCCCCTGGCCTGGAAGGTCACCGACAACGGCTCCACCGCCGCCCGCACCGAGGCCGTCGTCACCCTCACCTGGAGCGCCGGCCAGACCAGCACCCTCGTGGTCGACATGACCCGCGACAGCCACCAGATCCTCCACATCGGCGCCAAGGGAGTCGGCAGCAAGTAGCGGCGGATTCCGGCCAGTTTCCCTGCTGCCCCACCTCTTCGCCGTATACGACGAGGTCGGCAGCGCGGAGTCGGCACATCGGCCCATGCCGGGCGATCCCGGTGTCCCGGAGCCAGGTGGGCCGGGAGCCCCACGGCACCGTGGGACCGGAGGCCGCCCGAGGGGAACTCGTGCACCGGCTCACCCCCCGCCGCCGGACCCCGATCCTCGGGTGCCGGCGGCGGGGGCGCACGTCGTTCAGGGGCGCGCGTGCCGTCGTACGGCAGGCTCCTCACCCGGCGGCCGGGCCGGGCACGGGTGCGTCCGGGGCCGGTCGCCGCCTGCCGGGCCTGGTCAGCCCACTCCTCCCGGGCCTCGGGACTCACCCCGCCGAACAGGTGCTTTCCCGGGGCCTTCCCGCTCGTGAAGGGCTCGCGCGCCACCCGTGGCGTCCGGCAGGCGGACAGCGGAGCGCGGGGCACATGCCATCCGGAGGGGACCAGCGGCACAGGCACCGCGTGGCAGACGCCCCGTACGGACCGCCGCGGGGGGTCCTCTCCTCGGCAACCGCGCCGTCGTACGCGGGGGTTCGCGGGGCGCCGCCGGGGATCCGTCCGCTCCGTCGGCACGGCCGTGGTCGCCCCCGCAAACGTGGCCGAACACCTGGTCGTTGACGATTCGACATGACTGGCGCATGAACTACGGGGCATGGATCCCCGTGAACGTGTTCGAGCAGGAGGGAAACCGACATCGGCACGCGGGCGGGGGTCATGAAGAGGCAGGCACGAGGAGGCGGTCCCACGGCAGTAGGGGCCTTCTCGGCACAGACCATGGAGGAGAACGCCGACAGCGCCCTGGAGCAGGCGCAGTCGCCTCAGCTCCGGCGCAGACTGGAGCGGGCGGACCTGGGGGCCGTACCCGAGACACGCAGGGCCTTGCGCGAGTTGTTACGGCACTGGGGGAGGCCCGGGCGATCCGAGATAGCCGAACTGCTCACCAGCGAGCTCGTCACCAACGCGCTCGTGCACACCGACCACGACGCGGTCGTCACGGCCACGGTCGGGCCGCGGGCCCTGCGGGTGGAGGTGCGGGACTTCGTCGCCCGCATACCCCGGGTGCGGATGGCGAACGCCGACGACCACACGCACGGCAGGGGCCTCGCCCTGGTGCAGTCCCTCGCGGACGCCTGGGGCGTAAGGGCACACGGCGTGGGCAAGTCCGTCTGGTTCGAACTCGACGCGGGAGCGGCGTGAACCACGGGAAGGGGGCGTGACCGCGTCGGTCACGCCCCCTTCCCGTGGTGCTCCGGCCTTTCGGCCGCGCCCTTCAGGCCTCGGCCTTCGCCTCAGCCGAACTGCTGCTCAAGATCCTTGAGTTTGCGCTCCAGCGAGTCGAGACGCGGCAGGGCCATTGTGTCGTCCTCCGCGGTGAGATCGACCGAGCTCGACTCGGAAGCCCCGCGGACGGGCTGGAGAGAAGGACGCTGGCGTACCGGCAGCGGCTCCGGGTTGGATATCGCAGGCTCCGCCGAGGCCCGCTCCAGGGCGGCCTGCGGCTGCTGCTCCAACTGGCGCCCGCCGCCCCGGCCGACGAAGCCGCGGTGGCCCCGGCTGATCGCCTTGAGCTGCGCCCGCTCCACCCGCTCCTTGTCGCGGCGCATGAGGCGGGCCGCCTCCTTCTGACGCTGGTCCTCGCGGACCTCGTCGACCGCCTCGTCGAGGCTGCGCACGTTCTCCAGCAGCATCAGCGACCAGGCCTTGTACGTCTCACGCGGCGCCCTCAGCCAGCGGACGATGCGGATCTGGGGCAGCGGACGCGGCACCAGACCCTGCTCGCGCAGCGCGGCCCGACGGGTCTGCTTCAGCGCGCGGTCGAACAGGACGGCCGCCGAGAGGGACATGCCGGAGAAGAACTGGGGCGCGCCGTCGTGACCGAAACCCCTGGGCGCGTGCACCCAGTTGAACCAGGCCGCGGCACCCGCGAACGTCCACACCAGTATCCGGGAGCCGAGCGCGGCGTCACCGTGGCTGGCCTCGCGCACAGCGAGGACGGAGCAGAACATGGCCGCGCCGTCCAGGCCGAACGGGACCAGGTACTCCCAGCCGTTGGAGAGGCCGAGGTTCTCCTGGCCGAAGCCCACCAGACCGTGGAAGGAGAGGGCGGCGGCAACCGCCGCACAGCAGAACAGGAGGACGTAGGAGGCGGTGCCGTATATGGCTTCCTTGCGCCTGCGGCGCTCCTCGCTGCGCTCCCACGAGTCGTCTTTCGCGTGCTCCCCGCCGGACCGCTTGCTCCGCGCGAGCACCGCCACCGCCGCCAGCATGCCCAGGAGCAGTACGGCGCCCGGAAGCAACCAGTTAAGCGATATGTCGGTCAGTCTCATCTGGGGTCCCTTGCATTGGGATAGGGCGTAACGCCCGCCATAGTGGCCCAATCCCAACGGCCCTCAGGCGTTTTCGGGGCAAGAGGCCGCCAAGGAAGTGCAAGGGGATGCCCAGGGCGGCGTTCTGCTCGAACTGCCGCTTGAGGGGCGGGAGTTGAGTTCGAATAAGACTACCCGTCCGGGGGGTTCCACGGAAAGTTCCTGCGACAAGTGAGGAAGTTGTGAATTGCCTGTAACCGAACGGGCGTCCCAGTCGGCGTTGATCTTACGGGACGCGGAAACGGAGTCCGCACCGGGGGTCCCCTGAGGGTCCCTCAACTCGCCGCGGCCGCAGTGAGCTTGGAGATCCGGTCCGTGTCGCAGGTGCGCGGGCAGGTCGCGCAGGTGTCGTCCGGATCCAGTGTGTAGTACATGCAGCAGCTCACCCGGTCCCGGGTGGGCAGGGACCCGCCGTCCGGACCGGCCAGCACGCGGAAGGCCGGCGAGCCGACGTACGGCTTCGTCGTCCCGGGCAGCAGCAGCTCCAGGGCATGCTCGGCCCGGCGCCTCTCGTGCTCGCCGAGGAGCCCGGCGACGTACCAGATCCCCTCGACGATCTCGTCGGTCACCATGCCCCACAGGGCCCGGCCCCGGCGGCGCATGCGCGGGCCGAAGGCGGCCAGCAGCGGCTCCATGTGCTCGGCGACCGCGTCCCGCAGCTCGGCGCGCAGGGACTCCTCGTCGGGGACCGTGTACGCGCCCGGCAGCGTTGCCGCCGGGTCGTCCGGGAGGCAGGCGAAGCGGCTCGGGTGGACCGCGAGGGCCATCGGGCCCCGGGTGCGGTCGTAGGAGACGTGCGTCACGGGGTAGCGGGGGACCCGGCGATGCAGGAACCACGGTGCCGTGAAGAGGAGACAGGCCGGCCAGGCGTAGCGGTGCAGACCGAAGCCGGCGATCACGTCCGGGCGGCCCTTCCTGGCGTTGTCCCTGAGGACCTGCTCGTCGTCCCAGGCGAGGAAGGCGTCCAGGGTGGTCGCGTTCTCCGCGAGGGCGGCGGCGGTGACCCAGCCGTCGCCGGCCGGGAGTGGGGTGTCCTCGGGCAGCTCCGTGACCGTCAGCACCGGGAGGGCCTCGGTCAGACGCGCGTAGGCGGCGGCGACGGCCGAACGAACGGCAGGGGTCGAACGGGGGGCGGGCAGCGGTGCGAGCATGCGGGTCCACCGATTCGCAGTCGACTGGAGGTAAGCCTAACCTTACCAAGTTGTCCAGGATTTGAACTGGAGCGTTCTGCGCCTAAGGTGCTTGACGGGTGAGTAACAACCTGCCGTTAATGACCCCAAGTACTGACACGTCCGGAGGAGGGCCCGTGAAGCAGGGTGCGCAGCGCTCCGCCGGGACGGGGGGTGCGGAGCGGGTCGTGGACCGGGACGCGGGGTCCGTCCGGGTGCCGCCGCAGCTGCGGGCCTCCGACGTGGCGCGGGCCCGGGCCGAGGAGGGTTCCGGGGTCCGGGGCGAACACACCCACAGTGAGGTGCCGATTCCCCGGCCGGTCGTGCAGCGGGCCTCGGTGCGGGGCCAGATCCTCGACGCCCTGCGAACCGCGCTGCTCGCGGGGGAGTTGCGGCCCGGAGAGGTGTACTCGGCGCCCGCGCTGGGAGAACAGTTCGGGGTGTCGGCGACACCCGTGCGGGAGGCCATGCAGCAACTCGCGCTGGAGGGCGCCGTCGAGGTCGTTCCCAACCGCGGGTTCCGGGTCCTCGAACGGGGGGCTCGCGAGCTGGCCGAACTGGCCGAGGTGCGGGCGCTGATCGAGGTGCCGGTGGTGCTGCGGCTGGCACGGAGTGTGCCGGTGGAGCGCTGGGCGGAGTTGCGGCCGATGGCGGAGGCGACCGTACGGGCCGCGTCCTCGGGGTGCCGGGCCACGTACGCGAAGGCCGACCGGGCCTTTCACCGCGCGGTGCTGCTGCTGTCGGGGAACGAGCAACTGGTGCAGATCTCGGAGGACTTGCACCGACGGTCGCAGTGGCCGCTGGTGGGCGGGTCCGCCGTACGGGGACGGGCGGACCTGATCGCGGACGCGGCGGAGCACGCAGCGCTGCTGGACGCGTTGATCGCGCGGGATCTGGATGTGGTGCGGGGACTGGTGGGCGGGCATTTCGCCGGCGGGTCCTGAGGGACGGACGCCTGCGGCGCACAATCCATCGTGGCGCAGGGTCACTGCGCCGCCCAGGGGCGCGGGGAACTGCGCGACCAGCCCCCGCTCACCCGCAGCCGCCGTACGACATCCCGTGGCAGCCCCTCAGGCACTCGACTCAGGCCGTGGCCGCCGGCGGTGTCAACTGCCGTGCCAGCCACGTGGGTACGCCCCCCAGCAGCTGGTACAGCCGCCGCGCCTCCTCGCGCAGCCGGGACGCCTCCGGCTCCGCCTCCGCGTCCGCCAGCGAGGCGAGCGCCGGTGCCGTGCCCACCAGATAGCCCAACTCCTCGCGGATCCGCAGCGATTCGGCGAAGCCGTGCCGCGCCTCGGCCAACTCGCCCTCCCGCAGGGCCAGTCCGGCGAGGTGGCGCCAGGTGAAGGACAGCAGCAGGGGGTCGGAGTGGGCCGTGGCGCCCGCGTGGGCGCGGCGGTAGGCCGCTCGGGCCGCCTGGGGGGCCTGGGCCAGGTTCTCCGCCAGCAGGCCCCGGCGGAAGTCCAGCAGAGCCCTTCCCCGCGCCCCCGGAGCGATCAGTGCCGCCGCCCGGCCCAGCGCGGCCCTCGCCTCGTCCGCGCGGTCACGGACCCCGTGGAGCGTCGAGGCGTACGCAAGTTGCCCTCGTTCACAAGCTGCCGCCCCCCGTTCGTCGTCGCTGTGGGCCAGCGCCTCGGCGGTGCGCAGCGCGTCCTCCGCCTCCGGCCAGCCCTGCTCCGTGTACAGGCAGCGTTCCACCAGCAGGGCCGCTCTCTGCAGGGCCGCCGGTGCGGTGACCGGTTGGAGCAGGGCGGCCGCGTCGGCCCAGCAGGCCCGGGAGCGCAGCCGCCATACCGCGGTCTGGAGTGGATCGTCACCGGCGGTCGTTCCGTTACCAGACATGGCGGTATGCGCCACGTTGCCCTCCCCGAGCGCGCCGTCGAGCTTTGAGTGGTGGCGGCATCTCAGCACGAAACGACGGGCCCGGCCAAGGGGGTGGGTGAAGGAATTCACAAAGTCGTGGGAGTCCGGGGCCCCGCAGGATTCAGCTCATCCGCAGTGCCAGGAAGAAATCCAGCTTGTCCTCGAGGCGTGACAGGTCGCGGCCCGTCAACTGCTCGATCCGCCCGACGCGGTAGCGCAGCGTGTTGACGTGCAGGTGGAGGCGGGTCGCGCAGCGGGTCCAGGAACCGTCGCAGTCCAGGAAGGCCTCCAGGGTGGGGATCAGCTCGGCCCGGTGGCGGCGGTCGTAGTCCCGGAGCGGGTCGAGCAGCCGGGCCGTGAAGGCGCGGCGTACGTCGTCCGGCACGAAGGGCAGCAGCAGGACGTGGGAGGCCAGCTCCTGGTGGCCTGCCGCGCAGACGCGGCCTGCGCGGGCCGCCGCCACTCTGCGGGCGTGGCGGGCCTCCTCCAGCGCGCCGCGCAGGCCCTCCGCCGAGTGCACCGACGCACTGACGCCCAGGGTGACCCTGCCGTCGTCGTCCAGGCCGGCCGACAGGGGGTCCCGGACCGACTCCAGCAGCGCTTCCGCCAGGATGCCCGGCTCCGAGCCGTCGTGCTCGGTCGAGACCGCGGGGAGGGGGACGAGCGCGATCGCCTCGTCGCCGGTGTGGGCCACCGCTATGCGGTCGGACGGTTCGGGGCCGGTCGCGAGAGGGTCCACCAGGATCTCCTCCAGGAGGGACTGCGCCGTCGGGCCGCCGTCCAGCTCGCCGTCCTGCCATTCGACCCTCGCCACCACGACCTGCCAGTGGGGGGCCGCGCCGAGGCCGGGGAGGAGGACCGGGGCGGCGACCCGCAGGCGGGCGGCGATCTCGGCGGGTGCCGCTCCCGTCTGGACCAGTTCCAGGACCTCCTGGGCCAGGCGGCGACGGACCGTGCGGGCCGCGTCCCTGCGGTCCCGCTCGACCGCGATCAGCTGGGTGACGCCCTGGAGCAGGTCCAGACGCTCCTCCGGCCAGTCGCCGGCGTCCGCCTCCACCGCGAGAAGCCAGTCGGACAGGACGGTCTCGCGCACGTCCCTGGAGGCCTGGGAGGAGCGGCCGCTGCTGCGGACCGGGAAGAGGGAGTACGCCGAGGAGCCGAGCGTGACTCTGTGGGGGCCGCGGCGGCCGGTGCGGGCCGCCGCCAGATGCTCCGCCGCCAGCTTCGCGCAGATGTCCGGGGGCAGGCCGGGGCCCGCCACCTTCGGGCCCGCGATCATGCGTCCGGTCGGGGAGAGCACCCAGGCGCGCAGGTCCAGGTCCGAGCCGAGAAGGTCGAGGACCACGTCCGGGCCGCCGCCCGCCGGGCCCGAGGTCATCATGCGGCGGTGACGGTCCACCACGGCCGCCAGGTCACCCGCGCGCTCGCCCGAGACCTGCCGTACGACATGCTCGGTGATCGTCGCGAAGGCCACCGACTCGTGCACCGCGAACAGGGGCAGGCGATGCCGGGCGCAGGCGACGACCAGGTCCTCCGGGACATCGCCCAGCTCCGCCTCGCCGGCCGCCAGCGCCGCTACTCCGGCCTGCACCAGGAGTCGTACGAAAGGCTCCGAGTCGGCGGCGTCCCGGCGCCAGGCGAGACCCGTCAGGACCAGTTCCCCGCCGGAGAGGTAGCGGCTGGGGTCGCGCAGGTCCGTGGTCATCACACCGCGCACGGTGCGGTCCAGTTCGTCCTCGCCGCCGAGCAGCCGCAGGCCCAGCGCGTCGGTGTCCAGCAGTGCGCGCAGCCGCATTCTCGTCGCCGCCGTTCTGTGTCTCGAAATCTACGATGGAGAAGGGGTCCGGTGGGGTGGGGAGCGGCCGCTGCCGCCTCCATGGCTGTGTCCCAGGTCACGTGGGCTGTATCGGATGTTTCCAAAGGAAAACACGGAGGTTGCTGAGCGCCGCCGTTCATACGAATCTACAAGATGACGGTCCCGACCAGCCAACTCCTTCATGGTTTCCGTGACTGACCCCGTCGGAGTACACCGCTGTGTACTGGCTCCACTCCACGTGAACACCCCATGAACGAGCCGGGCCCGCCGCACCCGATCTGGCTCGATCCGTACGACCCTCAAGACGAAGAAGAGAGCCGGTCATGGACTTCCTTCGCCCCGCCAGCTGGGAGGAGGCGCTCGCCGCCAAGGCCGAGCACCCCACCGCTGTGCCCATCGCGGGCGGCACCGACGTGATGGTCGAGATCAACTTCGACCATCGGCGGCCCGAGTACCTGCTCGACCTGAACCGCATCGACGACCTCACCGAGTGGGAGGTCGGCGAGGACACCGTGCGGCTCGGCGCCTCCGTGCCGTACACCCGGATCATGGAGAGCCTGCGCGGCGAGCTCCCGGGCCTGGCCCTCGCCTCGCACACCGTGGCCTCCCCGCAGATCCGCAACCGCGGCGGTGTCGGCGGCAACCTCGGCACCGCCTCCCCGGCCGGCGACGCCCACCCCGCCCTCCTCGCGGCCGGCGCCGAGGTCGAGGTCGAGTCGGTGCGCGGATCGCGGCTCATCCCGATCGACGCGTTCTACACCGGCGTGAAGCGCAACGCGCTGGCGGCCGACGAGCTGATCCGCGCCGTGCACATCAAGAAGGCCGACGGGCCCCAGCAGTACTCCAAGGTCGGCACGCGCAACGCCATGGTCATCGCCGTGTGCGCCTTCGGGCTCGCGCTGCACCCCGGGACGCGGACCGTGCGGACGGGAATCGGGTCCGCGGCTCCCACGCCCGTTCGGGCCAAGGCCGCCGAGGAATTTCTGAACGCGGCCCTGGAAGAGGGCGGCTTCTGGGACAACGGCAAGATCATCACCCCTTCGGTCGCCAAGCAGTTCGCGGACCTGTGCGCCGCCTCCTGCAACCCGATCGACGACGTCCGGGGCACGGCGAGCTACCGCCGCCACGCGGTCGGCATCATGGCCCGCCGCACGCTGACCTGGGCCTGGGAGTCGTACCGCGGCACCGCCGCCACCACGGAGGGAGCTGCGTAATGCGCGTCAACTTCACTGTCAACGGACGTCCGCAGGAAGCCGACGACGTGTGGGAGGGCGAGTCCCTGCTGTACGTGCTGCGCGAGCGGCTGGGGCTGCCCGGTTCGAAGAACGCCTGCGAGCAGGGTGAGTGCGGGTCCTGCACGGTCCGCCTCGACGGCGTCCCGGTGTGCTCGTGCCTGGTCGCCGCCGGGCAGGCCGAGGGCCGCGAAGTGGTGACCGTCGAGGGGCTCGCCGACTACGCGAAGCAGCGGTCCTGCGGTTCCTCGTGCGGGACCTCGCTCCAGGAGGCCCAGGACTGGGCCGCCAAGGGGCAGGACTCACAGACCGGTGAGGGCACCGAACTCGCGCCGATCCAGCAGGCGTTCATCGACGCCGGTGCCGTCCAGTGCGGCTTCTGCACGCCGGGGCTGCTGGTCGCCGCCGACGAGATGCTGGAGCGCAACCCCAACCCGAGCGACGCGGACATCCGCGAGGCGCTGTCGGGCAACCTGTGCCGCTGCACCGGCTACGAGAAGATCATGGACGCGGTCCGCCTCGCGGCCGCCCGGCAGGGAGAGGCGGTCTGACATGTCGACTCCCAACGGCACCCCCACCAAGATCACCCAGGGTTCGCAGACCAAGGGCGGCATCGGCGAGTCCACGCTCCGCCCGGACGGCACCCTCAAGGTCACCGGCGAGTTCGCGTACTCGTCCGACATGTGGCACGAGGACATGCTCTGGGGGCAGATCCTCCGCTCGACCGTCGCGCACGCCGAGATCGTGTCCATCGACACGAGCGAGGCCCTGGCCCTGCCGGGCGTGTACGCGGTCATGACGTACGACGACCTGCCGACCGAGGTGAAGAACTACGGTCTGGAGATCCAGGACACCCCCGTCCTCGCCCACGGCAAGGTACGTCACCACGGCGAGCCGGTCGCGATCGTCGCCGCCGACCACCCGGAGACAGCCCGCCGCGCCGCCGCCAAGATCAAGGTCGAGTACCGCGAGCTGCCCGTCATCACCGACGAGGCCTCCGCGACCGCCCCCGACGCGATCCTGGTCCACGAGAACCGCGACGACCACCACATCGGGCACGTCCCGCACCCCAACATCGTGCACCGCCAGCCGATCGTCCGCGGTGACGCGCAACAGGCCGCAGAGCGCGCCGACTTCGTCGTCAAGGGCGAGTACACCTTCGGCATGCAGGACCAGGCCTTCCTCGGCCCCGAGTCGGGACTCGCCGTGCCGGACGAGGACGGCGGCGTCCACCTCTACATCGCCACCCAGTGGCTGCACTCCGACCTGCGCCAGATCGCGCCCGTCCTCGGCCTGCCCGAGCGCAAGGTCCGCATGACGCTGTCCGGCGTCGGCGGGGCCTTCGGCGGCCGCGAGGACCTGTCGATGCAGATCCACGCCTGTCTGCTGGCGCTGCGCACCGGCAAGCCCGTCAAGATCGTCTACAACCGCTTCGAGTCCTTCTTCGGGCACGTCCACCGGCACCCCGCCAAGCTGCACTACGAGCACGGGGCCACGCGCGAGGGCAAGTTGACCCATGTGAAGTGCCGGATCGTCCTCGACGGCGGCGCGTACGCCTCCGCCTCACCGGCGGTCGTCGGCAACGCCTCCTCGCTGTCGATCGGTCCGTACGTCGTCGACGACGTGGACATCGAGGCCATCGCCCTCTACACCAACAACCCGCCCTGCGGCGCGATGCGCGGCTTCGGCGCGGTCCAGGCGTGCTTCGCCTACGAGGCGCAGATGGACAAACTGGCCGACGCGGTGGGCATGGACCGGGTGGAGTTCCGGCAGCTGAACGCCATGGAACAGGGCACGATCATGCCGACCGGTCAGCCCGTCGACTCCCCGGCCCCCGTCGCCGAACTCCTGCGCCGCGTCAAGGCGATGCCGCTCCCTCCGGAGCAGCAGTGGCTCGCGGCCGGCGAGCAGGCCGATGTACGGCAGCTGCCGGGCGGTCTGTCCAACACCACCCACGGCGAAGGCGTCGTCCGCGGTATCGGCTACGCGGTCGGCATCAAGAACGTCGGCTTCTCCGAGGGCTTCGACGACTACTCGACCGCGCGCGTGCGCATGGAGGTAGTCGGCGGTGAGCCCGTCGCCACCGTGCACACCGCCATGGCGGAGGTCGGCCAGGGCGGGGTCACCGTCCACGCGCAGATCGCCCGCACCGAGCTCGGTGTCACCCAGGTGACCATCCACCCCGCGGACACGCAGGTGGGCTCGGCGGGTTCGACCTCGGCCTCCCGCCAGACGTACGTCACCGGGGGCGCCGTGAGGAACTCCTGCGAGCTCGTCCGGGAGAAGGTCCTGGAGCTCGGGCGCCGCAAGTTCGGCTCCTACCACCCCGCCTGGGCCACCGCCGAACTGCTCCTGGAGGGCGGCAAGGTCGTCACCGACGGCGGTGAGGTCCTCGCGGACCTGGCCGACGTGCTGGAGGGCGAGTCCGTCGAGGTCGAGGCCGAGTGGCGGCACCGGCCGACCGAGGCCTTCGACCTGCGCACCGGGCAGGGCTTCGGACACGTCCAGTACTCCTTCGCCGCCCACCGCGCGGTCGTGGAGGTCGACACCGAGCTGGGCCTGGTAAAGGTCATCGAACTGGCCTGCGCGCAGGACGTCGGCAAGGCGCTCAACCCGCTCTCCGTCATCGGCCAGATCCAGGGCGGCACCGTCCAGGGCCTGGGGGTGGCGGTGATGGAGGAGATCATCGTCGACCCCGTGACGGCGAAGGTCAGGAACCCCTCCTTCACGGACTACCTGATCCCCACGATCCTCGACACGCCGACCATCCCCGTCGACGTGCTCGAACTCGCCGACGACCACGCGCCGTACGGGCTGCGCGGCATCGGCGAGGCACCCACCCTGTCCTCGACCCCGGCCGTGCTCGCGGCGATCCGCAACGCGACGGGGCTGGAGCTGAACCGCACACCGGTACGGCCGGAACACCTGACCGGCACCTGAACAACCGGTGAGTCACCCCGGGGGACCTCGTCCCCCGGCCCTCAACTGTCCGCCCTGGGCCGTCCCCCGGGTCGTGCACATCCCAAATCCCGTGACCGAACAAGGCGGTTGCACGGGTGTCCCTGTGAACCTTGGGAGACGGCACCATGACCCAGCAGTCCCTGGAACCCAGGACCACGGCCGACGACGCGGGAGAAGGCACCCGCGTCCCGGCAGGCAGGTCCCGGCTCGACCGGTACTTCCACATATCCAAGCGGGGATCCACGGTCGCGCGTGAACTGCGCGGCGGCGTCACCACCTTCATGGCGATGGCGTACATCCTCCTGCTCAACCCCCTGATCCTGTCCGGCAAGGACGCGGCGGGGGACACGCTCGGCCAGAAGGCGCTCATCACCGCGACCGCGTTCGCGGCGGCCCTCACCACGCTGCTGATGGGCTTCCTCGGCAAGGTGCCCCTCGCGCTCGCCGCCGGTCTCTCCGTCTCCGGCGTGCTGTCCTCGCAGGTCGTGCCCGTGATGACCTGGCCGCAGGCCATGGGCATGTGCGTGATGTACGGCGTGGTCATCATGCTGCTGGTCGTCACCGGCCTGCGCGAGATGATCATGAACGCGATCCCGCTGGCCCTCAAGCACGCGATCACCATGGGTATCGGCCTCTTTGTCGCCCTGATCGGCTTCTACAAGGCCGGCTTCGTCCACCAGGGCAAGGCCACCCCGGTGACCCTCGGCCCCACGGGTGAACTCGCGGGCTGGCCCGTCCTGTTGTTCGCCGTCACCCTCCTCGCCATCTTCATGCTCCAGGCGCGCGGCGTCCCCGGCGCGATCCTGATCGGCATCCTCGGCGGGACCGTACTGGCCGTCCTCCTCAACGCTGCCGGGGCCATCGCCCCGAAGCAGTGGGCGAGCGGCGCTCCCGAACTGCACGGCAGCGCGGTCTCCATGCCGGACTTCTCGATCTTCGGGAAGGTGGAGTTCGGCGGCTGGGGCGAGGTCGGCGCGATGACGGTCGGCATGATCGTGTTCACGCTGGTGCTCGCCGGGTTCTTCGACGCGATGGCCACCATCATCGGCGTCGGCACCGAGGCGAAGCTCGCCGACGCGCAGGGCCGGATGCCGGGCCTGTCCAAGGCCCTGTTCATCGACGGCGCGGGCGGCGCGATCGGCGGGGTGGCCGGCGCCTCCGGCCAGACCGTCTTCGTGGAGTCGGCGACGGGAGTGGGCGAGGGCGCCCGCACCGGGCTGTCCTCCGTGGTCACCGGCCTGTTCTTCGCGGCCTGTCTCTTCTTCACCCCGCTCACGGCGATCGTGCCGGGCGAGGTCGCGGCCGCCGCCCTCGTGGTGATCGGTGCCATGATGATGATGAACGCACGCCACGTCGACTGGGCCGACCGCGCCACCGCCATCCCGGTCTTCCTGACCGTCGTGATCATGCCGTTCACCTACTCGATCACCGCCGGCGTCGCGGCGGGCGTCATCTCGTACGTCGCCATCAAGGTCGCCCAGGGCAAGGCGCGGGAGATCGGCGCCTTCATGTGGGGACTGACGGTGATCTTCCTGGTGTACTACGCCCTCAACCCCATCGAGAGCTGGATGGGCGTGCACTAGCACGCTCGAACGCTCCGCCCCCTTGCGCAACCGCTGTACGCAACCGCTGTGAAGGAGACCGAGACATGCTGGACATCGCCGAAGAGCTGCACCGGTGGGTCGAGCAGGGACGTGACTTCGCCGTGGCCACCGTGGTGGCCGTCGGCGGCAGCGCGCCCCGCCGGCCGGGTGCCGCCCTCGCGGTGGACGCCGACGGCACGGCGATCGGCTCGGTCTCCGGCGGCTGCGTGGAGGGGGCGGTCTATGACATGTGCCAACAGGCGCTGGAAAACGGGGAGTCGGTCCTCGAACGCTTCGGCTACAGCGACGAGGACGCCTTCGCCGTCGGCCTGACCTGCGGCGGCGTCATCGACATCCTCGTCACCCCCGGTCCGGGCCGGCGACCCCGTCCGTACGGTGATCGCGGCCGCCGTGGAAGCCGCCGCGAAGGGACGGGCGGCGGCGCTGGCGCGGATCGTCTCCGGCCCGGGCGAGCTCGTCGGCCGCGCACTCGTCGTACGCCCTGAGGACCCCTCCGGTCATGGCGGCGGCTTCGGCGCCCATCCCGAGCTGGACCGCACGGTCGCCGCCGAGGCCGGCGCCTTCCTGGACGCGGGCCGCACCGGCACCCTGGAGATCGGTGAACAGGGCTCGCGCTGCGGCGCCCCGCTCACCGTGCTCGTCGAGTCCTCCGTGCCACCGCCCCGGATGATCGTCTTCGGCGCGATCGACTTCGCGTCGGCGCTGGTGCGGGTCGGCACGTTCCTCGGCTACCGGGTCACCGTGTGCGACGCGCGGCCCGTCTTCGCGACCGAGGCACGCTTCCCGGAGGCCGACGAGATAGTCGTCGAGTGGCCGCACACGTACCTGGAGCGCACCGAGGTCGACGCCCGGACAGTCCTGTGCGTCCTCACCCACGACGCCAAGTTCGACGTCCCCCTGCTGCGCCTGGCCCTCCGGCTCCCGGTCGCCTACGTGGGCGCCATGGGCTCCCGCCGCACCCACCTCGACCGCAACGAACGCCTCCGCGAAGTCGGTGTGACCGAAATGGAGTTGGCGCGGCTGCGGTCACCCATCGGCCTTGACCTCGGTGCCCGTACGCCCGAGGAGACGGCCCTGTCGATCGCCGCGGAGATCGTGGCGGCCCGGCGCGGCGGCAGCGGGGTCTCCCTCACCGGAGCTCACACACCGATCCATCACGACGGGACGTCGGCAGCGGCCCGGCGGATCGGGTCGGTGGCCTGAGCGGACACCTGGGCGTGGTCCGGCCCGGCGAACGCGTACCTCGCATCGCCGCCCCGGCTCAGCCGGACGAAGCACAGCAGTTCACGCACGATGCCCGCGTGCGTCGTCGCCGAAGTGCCGCCATGCCTCCAGGAGCGCGGAGACGATCCCGGCCGTGCCGCTGTGGCCACCAGCTACCGCGGGCCGTCCACCGCGAGCTCCTCGACCTAGTCCACCTGCACGGTCGTACCGTCAACTGCCGTCATGGCGCCCACTGTCGCGCGCCGGTCATGCTGCCCGCAGCAGCCGGTTCAGGGCTCGCCCGAACACCGACCGGGCGGCCACGCGCAGCACGCGTTCGGGGACGAGGGGGAATCGCAGGGTCTCCCGCCAGATCACGCGCGCCCGGCCACCCGGGCCCGGGTGCACCTCCAGTTCGGCCCACCCGCGCACCACCCGGCCGCGCTTCTCCAGACGGCACAGGCCGGAGACGCCCTCCGCCGGCGGGCGCCAGACCGTGACCTCCATGGGGTCGTCGAAGCCGAGCGGGCCGATCCCCGAACGGGCGACGACGAGCGTGCCCTCGGCCGTCGGCCCCGGCGGCACGACGGTGACGCGCGTCAGGGGGACGACCTCGCCGTGGCGGGGCCACGCCGTGAGGCGGCGCCAGGCCTCGTCCGGGGAGAGCGGGGCCGTACGTTCGAGGAGGAAGGTGACCACGAGCTGATCTTAGGGAATCAGTCCTGCTCAGAGTGGATCTCATGGGGCGCGCGACCGTACGGCGGCCGCCCGGACGGGCCCTGGGGGCAGCGAACCGCAGGACAGGCCGCCGCATGGTCCGGCTTCACACGGTTACTCGCCGAGGGGAAGAAGTGCCGTGAGAGCGGGAGGTGGCCGCATGACGCGCGTACGCACGGTGCTGTTCGACCGCGACAGCATCCTTGCCGGAGACTCGCCCGACCCCGACCGGGTGCGCCCCGCGCCGGGTGCCGGCGAGGCGCTCGGAATGCTGCGTCTGCACGGCGTCCGCACCGGGTTCGTGGCCCTGCAACCGGGCATCGGACACGGGCCGCTCAGCGAGGCCGACGTGCGGGCCGTCAACCACCGTGTCGACGAACTGCTCGGCCCCTTCGACATCTGGGGAGTGTGCCCGCACGGGCCCGACGACGGCTGCCACTGCCGTCCGCCCGAACCGGGCCTGATCCTGTGGGCGGCGGGCCGGGTGTGCACCGCGCCGGCCGACTGCGCGGTCGTCGGCACCGCCGCGGACGCCGAGGCCGCGGCCCGGGTGGGCGCCCACGGGATCCTCGTACCGGACAAGCGGACCCGGCCGGAGGAGACGGCACGGGCCGATCATGTGGCGCCGGACGTCCTGACCGCCGTACGCGCGCTGCTCGCCGGGCCGCCGCGGGGGCGGGTCCTGGTCGACGAGCGACCGATCGAGTCGGCCTTCGAGAACGGCGAGGCGTGAGGCTCAGGGACGGGTCCAGCGGCTCAGGAGTCGGAACACCGCGAACAGGGCCAGTGGCCATATGGCCGCGAAGGCCCAGATCACCGCGGGCCGCGAGGTGACGATGCCCGTCACCATGAGTCCGAGCGACATCGCGAGCAGCACGCTCACGGTCAGGACGTGTGGCCGGTAGTGGGTCACCCGGGTGAGGTCCGGCCGTCGGCGCGGCCGGCTTGAACGCATCCGGCGGGACAGACGGCGGTCGCGGCGCAGGGCGCGTTCCATCTCGTCCAGGATGCGCTGTTCGTGATCGGGGAGTCGCCCTGTCGCCACTGTCGCTCCTCGTGAATCCGCAGAGTCCTTTCTCCTAGTGCCCGGAGAAGGACCCGCGAACCGTCCGGTGACGGCCCCGGTGCCCGCGCCGGACGGCGGCGCGGGCACCGGGGCGGCACGCGGACGGGTCAGCTCTTGCCGAGGAGCTTCTTCATCTCGCTGATCTCGGCCTTCTGCGTGGTGACGATGTCGCCGGCCATGGTCGTGGCGGCCTGGTCCTCGCCCTTGGCCTTCTCGGTGCCGGCCATCTCGACGGCGCCCTCGTGGTGCTCGACCATCATGGTCAGGAACATGGAGTCGAAGTCCGTGCCGGACGCCTTCCCCAGCTTCTCCATGTCGGCGCTGCCCATCATCCCGGCCATGCCGGAGTGGTCCATGCCGGGCATCGCCTCGGGGACCTTCTTGCCCCAGGTCCTCAGCCAGCCGCTCATGGTCTCGATCTCCGGCCCCTGGGCCTTCTCGATCCGGGCGGCGAGGTCCTTGACCTCGGGCGAGGAGGCCCGGTCGGCGGCCAGGCCGGCCATCTCCACGGCCTGCTGGTGGTGCGGGATCATGCCCTGGGCGAAGGAGACGTCCTGGGCGTTGTGGGTGCCGGCCGAGGTCTCGGCGGCGGACACCGACGGCGACGAGGCGGCCGAGCCGCTGTCGTCGCTGTCGCCGCCGCAGGCGGTGAGGGTGAGGGCGGCGCTCACGGCGACCGCCGCGAGACAGGCACGGCGGATCACGGTACGGGTACTGCGCATGCTGGAACTCCGTTGCGGTGAAAGGGATCTGGACGTGGCGGAACACGCCGTGTCTAGATCCGCAGGAGCTGGAGTTCCGCGAGGGAGGGCGGGGCGCGGGCACCTTCCTGGGCCGCGGCCGTCTGGGCGCTCAGTTCGACCGTGCCCGGGGTGCTTCCCGACGGATCGGGAACGAGCGCGGGCAGGGCGGGCCCACCGCTCACGGCCCCCGACGTACAGGTCGCGTCGGCGTGGTGGAGATGGCCCGAGCCGCAGCCGTCGTGACAGACGGTGTCGACGGCGACGGCGGCGGCCGTCGCCATGTGCGCGGACCTGACCTCGTGCCCACCCATGCCGCCACCGGGCGCCAGGGCGTGCATGCCCAGCACCCCCACGAGCAGCCCCAGCAGGAGCAGCGCCCGCCACAGGGGCGGACGCGCGCTGGGCTGCTCGGAGCTGGTCATCGGGCTCATCCTAGAGGGGGGCTGTGCCACGGCCGTGCATCGACGCCGTCCATCCTGGGTACGGCCCGGAGCCGCCCTCTGTTCAGTGCAGGCGGGCGCGAGTGCCTCGGGCGTACGTTCTCCGGGAGTCCGTCGAGGGGCGACGGGCCGGGAAGGACCGTGTGGACACCGACAGCCGAGCCAAGGCACAGCGCTTCGTCGACCTGCACCGGGAGGGCTGCTTCCTGCTCCCCAACGCGTGGGACGTGGGCAGCGCCCGGATCCTGGAGGCGGCCGGGTTCCCGGCCGTGGCGACCACGAGCGCGGGCGTCGCGTTCTCGCTCGGACGGCCCGACCACGACTTCTTCGCCGAACAGCCGCCCGAGGACCGCGTCGACCGCGAGACCATGCTGGGCCGGGTCCGCGAGATCGCGGGCGGGCTCGCCGTGCCGCTGAGCGCGGACCTGGAGGACGGATACGGCGAGTCGCCCGAGACCGTCGCGGACACCGTCGCGAAAACCCTCGCCGCCGGAGCCGCGGGCGGCAACATCGAGGACTTCACCGGCGACCGCACCCGTCCGCTGTACGACCACGAGCTCTCCGTCGAGCGGGTCCGGGCCGCCGGCGAGACCCTGGCGGCCGACGGGGAGCCCTTCGTCCTGGTCGGCCGCACCGACGCGCTCCTGGTGGGCGG
This sequence comes from Streptomyces sp. SLBN-8D4, assembly GCF_049739545.1. Taxonomy (NCBI): domain Bacteria; kingdom Bacillati; phylum Actinomycetota; class Actinomycetes; order Kitasatosporales; family Streptomycetaceae; genus Streptomyces; species Streptomyces sp. SLBN-8D4. Next base: position 2,155,526 of record NZ_JBMGQC010000001.1, on the reverse strand, counting down.
CACGCTCGACGAGGCGGTGCGGCGGGCCAACGCCTATCTGGAGGCCGGTGCCGACTGCGCGTTCGTGCCCGGTGCCGCCGACGCCGAGACCATCGGCAGGCTGGTCCGCGAGATCGACGGCCCGCTCAACGTGGTCATGGGCCTGACCGGCAACGCGCTCTCCCTCGACGACCTGCGCGCACTCGGCGTCCGCCGGGTCACGGTCGGCGGCAGCATCGCCCGTGCCATGTACCGCCGTCTGCTCGACGCGGCACGGGAGCTGGCCGACCTGGGGACCTTCTCGTACGCCGCCGACCAGCTCTCCCAGACCGAGCTCAACGACCTGTTCCGGCAGGGCTGGAGGCGGGGCTAGCGGCGGGGCTTGCGGCAGCGCCGGCGGACGCCGACGCACAGCTCGGCGCCTCCGGGGCGTCCTCGGCGTGCCGTGTCAGCGCGCAGACCGTACGCAGGGCGACCTTCCAACCGCCCTCCTGGAGTACGGCCGCCCCCGGGCCGCCGGTGTCCAGCCGGCGGCCCTCGCGCGTGAGGTCGTAGGCCACCTCGGCCCGCACGTCCGAGGTGTACGCCACGGAGGTCACCTCGGCGCGCAGCTTGCTGCCGCTCGGGTCGCGGAAGAGGTTGTCGATCATGAGGGCGTTCTCGTCGCCGTCCTCGACGACGTTACTGCGCTGGTCCACGGAGGACTTCGGGTCGAACAGGACCGTCCATGCCTCCCGGATGTCCTGCTCCGCCTGGTCCGGGTCCGAGGGCGCTGTCGCGGTCGGGGTCGGCGAGGCGGAGAGCGAGGGGGAGCCGTCGGCCGTGGTCGGGCCCGGGGAGCCGGTGACGGATGGCCGGCCCGTACGGGAGGCGCCCTCGTCACCGCCGTCGCCGTCGCCGTCGCCGCAGGCTCCGGTCAGGACGAGGGCGGCGACAGCCAGGGCCACCGCCCAGGTCCCGTGCCGTGCAGGGGAGTTCGCGCAGGTCATGGCACTCCATCTCCGGGTACGCCGTGGGGCTGGCCTACCCGGAGGCGCGGGATTCATCCAGGGCGCCGGGGAAAACCCCCCGACGGGGTGCGCCTACCCCTCGGCGCCGCCGCGTCGCCTTACCACGAAGACCACCGCTGCCACCGCCACGACGATCCCCGCGCCGATCCCGGTCCAGGCACCCGCGGACAGACCGCCCTCGTCGTCCTTCCCGGTGTCGGCGGCTTGCGGGGAGGCCGCGGGCGTGGTCTCCACGGCTGTCGGGGTCGGGCTCTCGGCGGTGCTCGGGGAAGGGCTGACCGGCTTCGCGTCCGGTGCCGCCGCCTTCAGCTTCAGGGCCGGCGCCGGGTTCTCCCCGTTCTCGTCCAGCTCGATCCAGCGGTCGACGTGCCCGTCGCCGTAGGTCTGGAGGGTCTTGAATGCCACCTCCTGCGCGTCGGGCAACTGCCGTACGACGACCGAGTACTCGGCGCTCTCGCCGGTCTTCAGTTCCGCACCCTTGACGGTGTAGCCGTCTTCGGTCGCGCTGAACTTCCAGCCCTCGGGGCCCTTGCCGTACCTCACGTCGGCCGGGGTGATGCCCTCGGGCAGGACCACCCGCACCTCCTTGATCCCGGAGGTGTCGGACTCGGCCTCGGCGTGGAAGGAGACGGTGACGTGCTCGGCGAGGGCCTGCGCCTTGTCGGCCTCGACCTCGGTGTGGGCGGCGGCCGGAACGGCCGTCAGGAGTACGGCGGTCGCCGCTGCGGCGGCCGCGACGGACAGACGGGACAGGGGGATTCGGGACATGGAGGTCTCCAGGCGAGCTGGTACGGCGGGGCGGCCGTGCGGCGCGGGCCGGGACGGCGTCCCCGTGGGGTCAGTGGGCGAGAACTGCGCTCGCCGCCGGAGGACCCCGCCGTATCACCGCGTGTGCCAGCAACGGCCGTGCATTGAGCGGCCGTTCGTCATGCGCCGGCACGACCGTCACCGCGGCCGTCCATGCGGGTGACGTGGGCCGGGTGAACAGCGGCCGGGCGGCGGCCAGTCGGTCCCGTACCGCGTCGAGAGCCGCCGTCACCCCGCGGGCCACCGTCCAGCAGGCCGCGTCCGCGCGGTGCAGCAGGACGGCGACGAGCGCGGCGACCAGCGAGTGGGCCGCCGTCATGGCCAGGGAGTCGTGGAGACGCTGGTGCCACGCCGAGCGGCCCTCGTGCATGTGTCCGCCGGAGTGGTGCGCGGCGGCGGTGAGCGTCAGCCACAGATGCAGCCCGGACTGTCCCGCGACACTGCACGCGACGACCGTCGCCAGGCTGCGGGGCCGCTGCACCCCGATGAGACCCACCGCGAAGAGCACGGCCGTCGCGGCGACCCCTCGCCCCCAGGGCACCGGTCCCTCGGCGAGCAGGTGATGGGCACTGACCCCGAGCACCGTGCCGACGACGGCGAACACCGCGGCCCGCAGTACGGGCAGCGGAGCGCGCGTGGTCGGGGCCGGCAGGTGCATGGCCCGCTCATCATGGATCATCGCGGGGCCGGACGGCAGGGAAAACCGTGGACCGCGCACGGACGCCGATGTCTCAGCGGGTGCCGGGCCCCTGCTCCGTGCCCCCGGTGCTTCCGGGCCGGAGGACCTCTCCCTGGACGACCTTGGGTTCCGGACGGCCCTCCCGCGCCGCGCGGGCCTCCGCCTTCAGGATGCGCGCCGACCTGCCCGCCGTGCGGGTCAGTTCCGGGCCCTTCCTGACGGCGAGGACCGCGATGACGACGACGAGGATGATCGCGAGCTCGCTCAGTCCGAACATGGGGTGGGCCTCCGTCAGGGTGACGCCGACGTCGGACGAGATGCCCGCCGGACCGGCAGCGTACCCCGCCCTCCCGGGAACAGGTAGCTTTGCCTGTCCTTTACTATTGGGTAGGACCTGTCCCCGACAAGAAGGAGCCACAGTTCCGCGATGGGTGAGCCTCCCAGTACCGGCCGCGCCGCGTCCCCCGCACACGGACGGGCGGGGGCGGCCCGGTGACCGAGATCCTGCTGCTTGTGTCGGCCCTGCTCCTCACCTTGGCCTGTGCCGTGTTCGTCGCGGCCGAGTTCTCCCTGACCACCGTCGAGCGCGGCGACCTGGAGCGAGCCGCGGAGGCGGGTGAGCGCGGCGCCGAGGGTGCGCTGAAGGCCGTACGCCGGCTCACCCTCGAGCTCTCCGGCGCCCAGCTCGGCATCACCGTCTCCTCGCTGGTGCTCGGCGCGGTCGCCGAACCGGCCATCGCGCACCTGCTGGAGCCCGGCTTCGAGGCGGCCCGCATCCCGGACGGCCTGGTGCACCCGATCGCGTTCGTGATCGCCCTGTCGCTGGCCACCTATCTGCACATGCTGATCGGCGAGATGGTGCCGAAGAACCTCGCCCTCGCGGCCCCCGTGCCGGCCGCGCTGCTGCTCGGCCCGCCGCTCGTGGCCCTCACGCGCGCGCTCAAGCCCTTCGTGTTCGGCATCAACGCCTTCGCGAACGCCCTGCTGAAGCTGCTGCGCGTCGAACCCAAGGACGAGGTCGAGTCGGCGTTCACCGACGACCAGCTCGCCCGCATGGTCGTCGACGCCAGTGAGGCGGGGCTGCTCTCGCCCGCCGACGGCGAGCGGCTGCGGGACGCGCTGGAGCTCGGCACCCGGCCGGTCGGCGAGATCCTGGTCCCGGTGCCGAAGATGCGGACCGTCGACACCTCGGTCACCCCGGCCCGGCTGGAGCGGGTCGCCGCCGACGCGGGCTACTCCCGCTTCCCGGTCACCGGCCCGGACGGCACCCTGCTGGGCTACCTGCACATCAAGGACACCCTGGGCGTCACCGAGCGCGACCGGCCCTTCCCGCGCGCCGCCCTGCACCCGGTCACCCGGGTCCGCATCGACACCCCGCTGGACGACACCCTCACCGCGCTGCGCGCCGACGGGAGCCATCTGGCGGCGGTGACGGGACAGACGGGGGCCGTCCTCGGATTCGTGACCATGGAGGACGTCCTCACCGAGCTGGTCGGGCCGACACCGGCCACCGTATGACCGCCGGGCGGCCCCACCACCCCACCGGTGCATCCGGGGAACGCCGCCCTCGCCCCGGCCGTTCACACAGCGCACATCACTACCGAAGGAGCAAGCCCGTGTCCGCCACACCGACGGACTCCCACCCCGCGCGATCGACCCGCCGTTGAGTACCACGAGTGCCGTCCTCGGCCTGCTGGCCGTGTTCCTGCTGACCGCCGGCACCGGCTATTTCGTCGCCCAGGAGTTCGCGTACGTCTCCGCGGACCGGCTCGCCCTCTCCCGTGCGGCGGAGGCCGGTGACAGGAAGGCTGCCCGCGCGCTGAGCGTGCTGGAGCGGCTGTCCTTCATGCTCTCCGGCGCCCAGCTGGGCATCACCGTCACCGGTCTCGTCGTCGGCTTCATCGCCGAACCGTCCGTCTCCGCCCTGCTCAAGCCCGCCCTCACCGGCCTCGGTGTCCCCGAGGGGGCCGTCGGCGGGATCTCCGTGGTGCTGGCCTTCGTCCTGGCCACCGTCGTCCAGATGGTCCTGGGCGAGCTGGCCCCGAAGAACCTCGCCATCGCCGTCCCGGAGCGGCTGGCGAAGGCCCTCGCGCCCTCCACGCTCGGCTACCTCAAGGTCGTCGGCCCGCTGGTGCACGTCTTCGACGGCGCGGCCAACCGCCTGCTCCGCAGGGTCGGCATCGAACCCGTCGAGGAACTGCACCACGGCGCCACCCTGGAGGAGCTGGGCCACCTCATCGGCGAGTCCCACGAACAGGGCCAACTGCCCCGGGACACCGCCGAACTACTCGACCACGCCCTGGAGTTCTCCGAGCGCACCCTCGACGAGGTGATGGTGCCCCGCGTCGACGCCGTCTTCGTCCGCAAGGACGCCACCGCCGCCGAGGCCGTCGACCTGATCGCCGAGCACGGCCACTCCACCTACCCCGTCCTCGGTGACCACCCCGACGACATCCCGGGCGTCCTGGGCGTACGGGAGTTGACGCGCCTGCAGGCCCATGAGCTGACCCGGGTCACCGCGGGCGCCCTCGCCCGCGCCCCGCTGCTGCTGCCCGACACCCTCCCGCTGCCGGAGGCGGTCGCGCAGATGCGGGAGCGGGACGAGGAGTTCGCGGTCGTCCTGGACGAGCACGGCGGCGTCGCCGGCATCGTCACCTACGAGGACATCGCCGAGGAACTGGTCGGCGACATCGCCGACGAGACCGACACCGTGACCGAACTCGCCGTGCCCGACGGGGACGGCTGGCTGGTCGACGCGGGCCGCCGCCTCGACGAGATCGCCGACGCCACCGGCGTCGAACTGCCCGAGGAGGAGGACTACGACACCGTCGCAGGACTGGTCGTGGACCGCCTCGGCCGCTTCCCGGCGATCGGGGACCGGGTCACCGTCGAGCTGCTCGGCGGCGGCCGTGCGGTGATCGACGTACGGACACTGGACCGGCACGTACCGGAACGCGTCCGCGTGGAGAGGGTGGAGTCGGCATGAGTTTCCCGATGGCGCTCTTCGTCACCGTCCTGCTGCTGATCGGCAGCGGCTTCTTCGTCGCCGCCGAGTTCGCGCTGGTCGCCGCCAAGCGGCACCGCATGGAGAAGGCCGCGGCCGAGGGACGGCGCGGGGCGAAGGCGGCCCTGGCCGGGATGCGCGAACTGTCGCTGATGCTGGCCGGCGCCCAGCTCGGCATCACCGTGTGCACCCTGGGCCTGGGCTCGGTCTCCAAGCCCGCGATCTCCCACGAACTCGACCCGCTGCTGCACCACTTGGGCCTGCCCAGCGCGCTCAGCTACGGCATCGCCTTCGTGGTCGCCATGGTCGTCGTGGTGTTCCTGCACATGGTGCTCGGCGAGATGGCCCCCAAGTCCTGGGCGATCGCCCACCCCGAGCGCTCCGCGATGCTGCTCTCGCCGCCCTTCCGAGGCGTGGTCAAGGCCGTGCGGCCGCTGCTCTCGGTCCTGAACAGGATGAGCAACGCGCTGGTACGGCTGTGCCGGGTCACCCCGCGCGACGAGCTGGCCGCCGTGCACAACCGTGAGCAACTCACCCACCTGGTCGAGGAGTCGGAGCGGCTGGGACTGATCAGCGAGGCCGACTCGGACCTGCTCACCCGCTCGCTCACCGAGCCCGACACCCCGGTCGCCGACCTCCGGATCCCGGCCGCGGAGATCACCTCGGTGGCCGGGGACGCCGACCTCGACACCATCCTGCGCACGGCAGCCGACCACGACCGCACCCGCATGCTGGTCCGCGAGGGCGACCTCGTGCTCGGTTCGCTCCACGCCCGTGACGCCCTGGTCGCCCTCGCCCGGGGCCGCACCGGCACCGCCCGCTCCCTGGCCCGCCCGGTCCCGGAGCTGACGGAGGACACCAAGGTCGCCGACGCGATCGACCTGCTCCGCCGCAACCGGGCGTCCCTGGCGGTCGTCCGGGACGGGACGGGCACGCTGACAGGGATGGTGACGCTGGACGACCTGCTGGCACGCTACCTCCAGCCGTCCTGAGGGCGGTCACCCGCGTCAGGACGCCCATGAGGAAATGCGGAAAGGCAAGGAGATCACCGCTCTCCTTGCCCTCTTCAACGTATAGCTCACGGGGGGCCTTGCGGCAAGATCCCCGGCGTGCCCCACAATCTCCGTCCGAGACACGGAGGGGGATCCGATGATCGACGTGATCGTCGTCGGCGGCGGACCGACCGGACTGATGCTGGCGGCCGAACTGCGGCTGCACGGTGTGCGGGTGGTCGTGCTGGAGAAGGCGGCGGAGCCGACCGAGATCGTCCGCTCGCTCGGTCTGCACGTGCGCAGCATCGAGGTGATGGACCAGCGCGGGCTGCTGGAGCGGTTCCTCGCGCACGGGAAGCAGTCCAAGGCCGGCGGCTTCTTCGCCGCCATCGACAAGCCCTGGCCGGACCGGCTGGACAGCGCGCACGCCTACGTCCTCGGCATTCCGCAGACGGTCACCGACCGACTGCTGGCCGAGCATGCCGTCGAGCTCGGCACCGAGATCCGGCGCGGCTGCGAGCTGGTCGGGCTGAGCCAGGACGACGAGGGGGTGAGCGTGGAACTCGCCGACGGCACGCGGCTGCGCTCGCGCCATCTCGTGGGCTGCGACGGCGGCCGCAGCACCGTGCGCAAGCTGCTCGGGGTCGGCTTCCCCGGCGCACCCGCCAGGGCCGAGACGCTGCTCGGCGCGATGGAGGTGGGTGTGGCGCCGGAGACGGTCACCGCCGTGGTGACCGACGTCCGGCGCACCCAGAAGCTGTTCGGTCTCGGACCCGTCGGGGACGGGCTGTACCGCGTCGTCGTGCCCGCCGAGGGGGTGAGCGGGGACCGTTCGGTCGCGCCGACCCTGGAGGAGTTCAAACGACGGCTCCGGGCGGTCGCCGGCACCGACTTCGGCGTGCACTCACCGCGCTGGCTCTCCCGTTTCGGCGACGCCACCCGGCAGGCCGACCGCTACCGGGTCGGCCGGGTGCTGCTGGCCGGCGACGCGGCCCACGTCCATCCCCCGGTGGGCGGGCAGGGGCTCAACCTCGGCATCCAGGACGCGTTCAACCTGGGCTGGAAACTGGCCGCCGAGGTGGCCGGCTGGGCGCCCGATGACCTGCTGGACAGCTACCACGCCGAACGGCACCCGGTGGCCGCCGAGGTACTGAACAACACCCGCGCGCAGATGGAGCTGCTGTCGACCGAGCCCGGGCCGCAGGCGGTACGTCGGCTGCTGTCCCGGCTGATGGACTTCGACGAGGTGAACCGGTACCTGATCGAGCAGATCACCGCGATCGGCGTCCGCTACGACTTCGGCGAGGGCCACGAGCTGCTCGGCCGCCGCCTGCGGGACCTCACGCTCGGGCGCGGCCGCCTGTACGAGCTGATGCGCGGCGGCCGCGGACTGCTGCTCGACGGCACCGGGCGCCTCTCGGTGGCGGGCTGGGCGGACCGGGTCGACCATGTCGTCGACACCGGCGAGGAACTGGACGCCCCCGCGGTACTGCTGCGCCCGGACGGCCATGTGGCCTGGGCCGGCGAGGACCAGGCCGACCTGCTGGCCCGACTGCCCAGGTGGTTCGGCGCGGCGGCTTGAGCGCGCGATGGATGGGAGCGGCGGCGCCGGCCTGACGGCGCCCGGCCGGCCTGGCGGTGGCGTCGGTCTGACCGTGCCCGGCGTCCTGGGGGTGGTGGATGGTGGGCGGGGATGCATGGGTAGGGACGTCGACTTCCGTGTCCCGGCCGGCCTGGAGGTGGCGTCGGTCTGATCGTGCCCGGTCTCCCGGAGGTGGCGGATGCCGGGGTGGGGCGGCGGCGGATGGTGGGCGGGGATGCGTGGGCGGGGACGTCGACGATTCTGTCTCGGTCCGTCACGCTGAAAGGGGTGGAACGGCCTCGCCTTTGGTGGAGTGGCGGTGGGTGAGCGGCCGTTGTGATCGCCGGAGTGCCGTCCCGCCGAGCCTGCCCAGGCCGACGAACCTGCCGGGGCGCGGGCCGTGACAGGTTCCGTTCGCTGCGGCGTCAGGCCGGGGTGTGCCGCCGGTTGTCGAGGAGCGGGCTGCGGTCCGCCTCGTCCTGGACGAGCAGGGAGAGCAGTGACGCCACCGTCAGGCCCGCCTCGGCGGGATGGCGCAGGACCTTGCCCGGGTCGATGCGGTAGGTGTTCGTGCGCCCCTCCCGCACATGCGAGAGGTACCCGTCCTGCTCCAGATCGGAAATGATCTTCTGAACGGCGCGTTCGGTGAGCCGGCAGTGGGCCGCGATGTCGCGGATCCGGGTGCTGGGGTTGTCGGCGATCGCGGCCAGCACCCTTGCGTGGTTGGTGACAAACGTCCAGCCGGTGTGAGACTCGGGCACTCCATCCATGGCAGCAGTGTAGCGACCGAGCATTCACGTATTCAAAAACCCGAACTTTATTTCGTGTATTGGTTGACGTATGTTGGCGGCCGAAGGGAATCTGAGGCACAGAGGCAGCCGAGCACATGAGGGAGAGGGCCATGCCGGAACCTGCGCACTCGGCGCAGCCCCTCGCCACGCTGGACGCGCGCCCGCCGTGTCTGGCCACGATCGAGGCCGTGCCGGCCGGGGAGCGAACGGTGATCATCTGTCGCGGTGAGTTCGACATCGGGGCCCAGGGACTCGAGCCCGAGCTCTACGCCGTCCTCGACCGCTCGGCCACCGGTGTGGACCTGGATCTCGACGGGGTCCGGTTCTGCGACTGCGGTGGCCTCAACGTCCTGCTGAGCCTGCGCCGGGAGGCCCTCGGCCAGGGCAAGACGGTCACCGTCCGGGCGTACAGCCCGACCGTCGGACGCCTGCTGGAGCTGACCCGGGCCCGAGAGCTGTTCGTGACCGAGCATTCCGCGCGCCCCGAAGGTTTGGGAGCCGTGGAGGAACAGCCGCAGCCCATGGACGTCGATCAGGAACTGCGCCTGGAGGTCGACCAGCTGCGCCGGGCCATGCGGACCAGGCCGGCCATCGACGTGGCCCGCGGGATCGTCATGGCCTCCTTCGGGCTGAGCGCCGAGGACGCCTGGACGGTGCTCGTCACCGCCTCCCAGAACACCAACACCAAACTGCACGAGCTCGCCCAGGAGCTGATGGGCGCCATCCATGGAGCCGCGGTGCCGGAGCAGGTGCAACAGCAGATGGCCGCGGCCGTCGCCAAGGTGCGGGAGCCAGGGCCGGATCAGCAGGGGCCGGATCAGCAGGCCCCGCCGCCACCGGCCGCGTGAGTTCCGGGGGCCCCGGCCCACCGGCTATGTGAACTCCAGCGGCCCCCGTCGGACCGCCTCGCCCGCGTCGCCGGGCCGTCTCCGTCGGACCGCGGGTTCGGCCTCCCGGCCGCTCAGGCTGGTCGCCCGCGCGTGCGGCGAGTTGCTGCCACGCGCGAACTGCACGTCCTGCGCGGCGAGTTTGGCCACCCGGTCCCAGCCGTACTTCCGGACGTACAGCGAGCACAGGTAGAGGACGGCGTCGTCGTCGTGCGGGTACGACGAGGCGATCGCCGAGACGGCGACCCAGGCGCCCTGCGGGTCCCGGAACGGCGTGTGCAGCTTCGAGAACCCTGCGGGCTTGTAGTGCGGAGCCGGCCCTGCCGGCTCCAGCGGACGAAGTCCTGGAGGGTCTGGAGCTGTACGACGTCGGGGACGAGGGTGTTCGTCGCGAACTGGTTGTCGACGCGGACGTCGTGGGTCGCGGTGGCACCGGTCGCTCCGAGACCGATGGCCGCACCTGCCCCGGCGGTGAGGACACGTCGTCTGCTGAGAAAGCTGGACATGCTGCGGAGACCTCTCTGAGGGGGTGACGTTCAGAGCCCGGCGCCATGGGCGAACGCCATTCTGGTGCGGGCTCGCGCGCCTCCGCGTCGTCCGTACGGATCGACGCCCCGGCCCACGGTGGAACCCCCGTTCAACCGAAAGGATGAACGGGCCGCTCGCTCAGGGCCGTCAGCCCCCCGTGCTGCCGCCGAACGCCTCAAGGATCCGCTCGGCGGCCAGTGTGGCCGTCAACCCGCCGTCGCGGACCCGCTGTTCGAGGTCCGGTGCGAGGGACCGGACGGCCGGGTCGGCGTGCAGACGGCCGAGGAGTTCGTCCCGGACCATCGCCCAGGTCCAACCGACCTGCTGGTCCCGGCGCTTGGCGGCGAGCCGCCCGGTGGAGTCGAGGAGTGTCCGGTGCTGTTCGAGGCGTTCCCACACCACGTCCAGGCCGGTCGCCTCGCGGGCGCTGCAACTGAGCACCGGGGGAGTCCAGAAGGCGTCCTTGCCGTGCATGAGCCGCAGGGCGCCCGCCAGTTCACGTGCGGCCGCGCGGGCGTCGCGCTCGTGCGGACCGTCCGCCTTGTTGACCGCGATCACGTCGGCCAGCTCCAGAACACCCTTCTTGATGCCCTGGAGCTGGTCGCCGGTGCGGGCGAGGCTCAGCAGCAGGAAGGAGTCGACCATGTCGGCCACCGCGGTCTCCGACTGCCCGACGCCGACGGTCTCGACCAGGATCACGTCGTAGCCGGCGGCCTCCATCACGACCATCGACTCCCGGGTCGCCTTGGCCACCCCGCCGAGCGTGCCCGCGCTGGGGGAGGGCCGTACGAAGGCGGCCGGGTCGACGGCCAGGCGCTCCATCCGGGTCTTGTCGCCCAGGATCGAGCCGCCCGTCCGGCTGGAGGACGGGTCCACGGCGAGCACGGCCACCCGGTGCCCCAGCGAGGTGAGCATGGTGCCGAACGCGTCGATGAACGTCGACTTGCCCACGCCCGGCACCCCGCTGATCCCGATCCGCCGGGCCCGGCCGCTGTGTGGAAGCAGCTCGGTGAGCAACTCCTGGGCCAGTGACCGGTGTCGGGGGTGAGTGGACTCGACGAGCGTGATGGCGCGGGCCACGATCGCCCGCTTCCCGTCGAGGACACCCTTCACATACGCGTCGAGCTCGATCACTGCCCGTGCCCGAGGTCGGCCGACAGACGCTCCACCAGGTCGTAGGCCGCGTCCGGGATCACCGTCCCCGGCGGGAAGACGGCCGCCGCGCCCATCTCCAGGAGGGTCGGCACGTCCTGCGGCGGGATGACCCCGCCCACCACGATCATGATGTCCTCCCGGCCCTCCTCGGCGAGCGCCTCACGCAGCGCCGGCACGAGGGTGAGGTGACCGGCCGCCAGCGACGAGACGCCGACGATGTGCACGTCCGCCTCGACGGCCTGGCGGGCCACCTCGCCCGGGGTCTGGAACAGCGGGCCGACGTCGACGTCGAAGCCGAGGTCGGCGAAGGCGGTGGCGATCACCTTCTGGCCGCGGTCGTGGCCGTCCTGGCCCATCTTGGCGACCAGGATGCGCGGCCGGCGGCCCTCGGCCTCCTCGAAGCCGTCCACCAGGGCACGGGTGCGGTCCACGTTCTCCGACTCCCCTGCTTCGTTGCGGTACACGCCGGAGATCGTACGGATCTGGCTCGCGTGGCGGCCGTAGACCTTCTCCAGGGCGTCGGAGATCTCGCCGACGGTGGCCTTGGCGCGGGCCGCGACCACGGCCAGCTCCAGCAGGTTGCCCTCGCCGTCGGCGGCCCGGGTCAGCGCGTCGAGCGCGTCCCGGCAGGCGGTCTCGTCCCGCTCCGCGCGCAGCCGCCGCAGCTTCTCGATCTGCTGGGTGCGCACGGAGGAGTTGTCGACCTTGAGGACCTCGATCGCCTCGTCGGTCTCGACGCGGTACTTGTTGACACCGATGACGGGCTGGCGGCCGGAGTCGATACGGGCCTGGGTACGGGCCGCGGCCTCCTCGATGCGCAGCTTGGGGATGCCGGCGTCGATCGCCTTGGCCATGCCGCCCGCCGCCTCCACCTCCTGGATGTGCTGCCAGGCGCGGCGGGCGAGGTCGTACGTCAGTCTCTCGACGTACGCGCTGCCGCCCCACGGGTCGATGACCCGGGTGGTGCCGGACTCCTGCTGGATCAGCAGCTGCGTGTTGCGGGCGATGCGCGCCGAGAAGTCGGTGGGCAACGCCAGTGCCTCGTCGAGGGCGTTGGTGTGCAGCGACTGCGTGTGGCCCTGGGTCGCCGCCATCGCCTCGACACAGGTGCGCGTGACGTTGTTGAACACGTCCTGCGCGGTCAGCGACCAGCCCGAGGTCTGCGAATGGGTACGCAGGGAAAGCGACTTGGGGTTCTGCGGGTCGAACTGCCTGACCAGCTTCGCCCACAGCAGCCGCGCCGCCCGCAACTTGGCGATCTCCATGAAGAAGTTCATGCCGATCGCCCAGAAGAAGGACAGCCGGGGCGCGAACGCGTCCACGTCCAGGCCGACTTCGCGTCCCGCGCGGATGTACTCGACACCGTCCGCGAGGGTGTACGCCAGCTCCAGGTCGGCCGTCGCGCCCGCCTCCTGGATGTGGTAGCCCGAGATGGAGATCGAGTTGTAGCGCGGCATCCGCTGCGAGGTGAACGCGAAGATGTCGGAGATGATCCGCATCGACGGTTTCGGCGGATAGATGTAGGTGTTGCGGACCATGAACTCCTTGAGGATGTCGTTCTGGATGGTCCCGGCCAGCTTCTCGGGCGGTACGCCCTGTTCCTCCGCGGCCACGATGTACAGCGCCAGCACCGGCAGCACGGCGCCGTTCATCGTCATCGACACGGACATCTTGTCCAGCGGGATCCCGTCGAACAGCTGCCGCATGTCGTAGATCGAGTCGATGGCCACGCCCGCCATGCCGACGTCACCGGTCACGCGCGGGTGGTCGCTGTCGTAGCCGCGGTGCGTGGGCAGGTCGAAGGCGACCGACAGGCCCTTCTGGCCGGCCGCGAGGTTGCGGCGGTAGAAGGCGTTGGACTCCTCGGCGGTGGAGAAGCCCGCGTACTGGCGGATCGTCCACGGCTGGTTGACGTACATCGTCGGGTACGGGCCGCGCAGATACGGGGCCACGCCCGGGTACGTCTCCAGGAAGTCCAGGCCCTCCAGGTCGGCGCCGGTGTACAGCGGCTTGACCTCGATGCCCTCCGGCGTCTCCCACACCGGTTCGGCGCCCTGGGTGGCCTGCTTCACGGCCGTACGCCACTCGTCGGCACCGCCGTCGGCGGCCGGGGTCCCCAGCTCGATTCCGGTGAAGTCGGGAACGGAAGGGCCGGCGGGGGCGGTCATCAGGACACTCCCATGCGGTCGAGGGTGGCGGTGAGCACGGCGACGGCGTCGCAGCCCGCGAAGACGTAGGAGTCCACGCCGGGGTACTGCCCGGGCCGCCCGGCGAGGAACACGTGCCGCGCCCCCGCCGACTTGAGGGTTCCCGCGACCTCGTCGGCCCGCTCCTCGTACAGGGCGTCGCTGGAGCACAGGCAGACCTCGGTGGCCCCGCTCTCCTCGAAGGTGCCCTCGGTGACGGGCTCGATGCCGCCGGCCTGGAAGAGGTTGGCGGCGAAGGTCAGGCGCGCGGTATGGGCGGCGGCGGGACCGAGCGCGGCCAGGAAGACCCGCGGCCGGGATCCGGTCGTCGCGAGGTGGGCGTCGGAGCGGGCGCGCAGTTCCTCGTACGCCTCGTCGCGCCGCACGCGGGGCAGGCCGCCGGTGCGGGGCTCGGGCGCCGGGGCGCGCTGTACGGGCTTCTCGCCGAGGTGCGGGAACTCGCTGACGCCGGTGACGGGTTCGCGCCGGGTGGCGAGCTTCTTGGAGCGCTGCGCCCACGTCGTGGCGAGGTCGGTACGCAGCCGGCCGGAGCGCAGGACGGCCGCCTGGCCGCCGTCGCGTTCGATCGTCCGGAAGAACCGCCACGCGGCCTCGGCGAGTTCGTCGGTCAACCGCTCCACGTACCAGGAGCCGCCCGCCGGGTCGATGACCCGGGACAGGTGCGACTCCTCGACCAGGATCGTCGAGGTGTTGCGGGCGATGCGGCGCGCGAACGCGTCCGGCAGGCCGAGCGCGTGGTCGAAGGGCAGCACAGTGACCGCTTCGGCGCCACCGACCCCGGCGGCCAGGGTGGCGATCGTCGCGCGCAGCATGTTCACCCACGGGTCACGGCGGGTCATCATCACGGGCGACACCACGGCGTGCTGTGCCTGCGCACCGGCGCCGGGCGCCCCGCACACCTCGGCGACTCGCGCCCACAGCCGGCGCGCGGCCCGCAGCTTGGCGATCGTCAGGAACTGGTCGGCCGTCGCCGCGTACCGGAACTCCAGCTGGGCGCAGGCCTGTTCGACACTCAGCCCGGCCTCGGTCAGCCCTCGCAGATAGGCGACACCGGTGGCGATCGAGGCGCCCAGCTCCTGCGCGGCCGAACCGCCGGCCTCGTGGTACGGCAGCGCGTCCACGGTGACCGCCCGCAGCCCCGGGTACTCCTCGGCACACCGCCGCGCGAGCGGGACGACGGGGGCGAAGTCCGACACCTCGCCGGTACGGGCCTCGTGGCCGAGCGGGTCGGCGCCGAGGCTGCCGCGCACGGCCTTGCCGTCGATGCCGCGCTCGCCGTAGATCCGCAGCAACTCCTGTGCGGCGGCCGGGAATTGGTCTCCGGCGTCCAGGACGACCGGTGCGAGGTCGAGGTAGACGCCGTCGAGGACCTGGCCCAGCGAGTCGACCGGGATGCCGCCGTCGCCCGCGACGAGCCACAGCGAGGTGACGCCGTTCTCCAGGTCCGTGAGCACCGCGGCGTTGTCGGCGACCGCGTGCCGCTGCCGTACGTCCCAGCCGCCGGTGGTGTTCCCCTCGGCGCGGGCGCCGCGCACGAACGGCGCGAAGCCGGGGAAGCCGGGATCGCGTGCGGCATCGTGCGCGGTGTACAGGGGACGGGTGCGCAACCCGTCCTCGAGCGCGGTGGACAGGGCGTCCTCCGCTGCCGCGCCGGAGACTTCCTTGCCCGACTTGCGCAGGACACCCGCCACCAGGCTGTGCCACTGATCAAGGTTCGCGTCAGGGAACTCGGCGGCCAGCGAGAGCCCGTCGTCAGGCAGGACCGTCATGCTCGGATGCTAGGCCAGATCGTCGAACGAGCAGCAGAGGGCACGGCTGTGACCTTGCCCGCAACGAGACTGTGACCCCGGTCTCCCACGGCCGGAAGCGGGCGTCCGTCACGGCGTGGAGAGCAGGCCGGGTCCCTGCGGCGAGGGGCCGTCCGCGCCTGCGCCGCTGGTGACCCGGAGGAACTCCAGCTTCTCCGCGTCGGCGGAACCCGCGGCCACCGTGTAGACGACGAGGCGGATGTCGCAGCCCGGGACGGTGAGGACGTCGCAGTCGCAGGTCACCTCGCCGACCTGGGGGTGCAGGACGGTCTTGCGGGCCGAGACGTGCGGACCGACCGCGCCCTCGTCCCACAGCCGGGCGAACTCCGCGCTGGTGGACCGCAGTTCCTCGACGAGGCCGATCAGGCCACGGTCACGTGGATAGGTGACGAGAGCCGTGCGCAGATCGGCGACGAGGGCGGTGGACAGGGCGTCGCCGTCCTGCAGCACGGGCCAGGCCGCGAGCCCCGAGGGTCCCGTGGCGAAGACCGCCCGCACCAGGTTGCGCTCGACGGGAGTCCGGGCGCCGGGGTCACCCAGGAGCGCCGCCCAGGAGGGGGTCCAGGACAGCAGGGTCCAGTCGGCGCTGAACACGCCCACGGGATACTCCCCGAGACGAGCCAGCATGCGCTGGACCCCCGCCGGGACATGCGTGGAGATCGTCCCTTCCTGGGGAGGGAGGAGGCCGGCCAGCCGATAGGCGTAGTCGCGCTCCACGGGCTGCAGTTGCAGTGCCCTGGCCAGGCTCGCGACGACCTGTGCCGAAGGACTCGTCGCGCGTCCCTGCTCCAGCCGCACCACGTAGTCGACCGACAGCCCCGCGAGGTCGGCGAGCTCCTCGCGACGCAACCCCGCCGCACGTCGTCCGGGCCGCGAGGGCCGTCCGACGTCGGTGGGAGAAAGCCGGTCGCGCCAGCGGCGCAGTGCCGTGCCAAGGGTCTCGTCCACGCGACCATTGTGGCCGTCGTACGCCCGTTGTGCCTGGTACCGGCAGTCCTACCGTCGCGGGGGGCACTGGCTGGCCCCTCGTCGCGGCCCGAGAGTGAACGCATGACCACAACCTTCATCACCGGAGCCAACAAGTCCCTCGGGTACGAGACCGCCCGCCGCCTGATCGAGGCCGGCCACACCGTCCTCGTCGGCGCCCGCGACGACGAGCGCGGCAAGGCCGCCGCCGACGCGCTCGGTGCCCGTTTCGTCCGGATCGACGTGACCGACGACGCGTCGGTCGCCGCGGCCGCCGCCGACGTCGCGGCTCGCGAGGGCGGCATCGACGTCCTGATCAACAACGCGGGTGTCCTCGGGCCGCACCTCCCCGCCGACCAGCTCACGGCCGCCGACGCGAGCGCGGTGTTCGACGTCAACGTCGTGGGGATCGTCCGGGTGACGCACGCGTTCCTGCCCCTGCTGCGCAAGTCCGCGCATCCGGTCATCGTGAACGTGTCCAGCGGCATGGGGTCGTTCGAGCTGACCCACGACGCCTCACGCGCCGAGGGCCGGGCCCTCGCACCGCTCTACACCGCGTCGAAGGCCGCCGTGACCATGCTGACCACGCAGTACGCGAGGTCCTGGCCGGAGGTGAAGGTGAACGCGGCCGACCCCGGCTACACCGCGACCGACTTCAACGGGCACAGCGGCCCGCAGACCGTGACGGAGGGGACCGACGCGATCGTCGCACTCGCCACCATCGGTCCCGACGGACCGACGGGAACCTTCCGCGACCGCCACGGCGACGTGGCCTGGTGAGACCTGGACTCGATGTACTGCTACGTCAATCCGGTGGGTTCGGGTGCGAGTGGTCCGTGAGGGCGCCGGGAGGGCTTGCGGGGGTCCAGGCCGTTGGGGCGTATCAGTCCAAGGGGTGCCAATGCGCCCGCGTGCCGTACAGGAGGTCGCCCTGGCAGCATCCCGGGCGTGTGCGCCGGCCCGCCGTCGCAGCGATACGGTATGCGGCAGTCGATCGCACGTTCTACGATCGCTGACCAACAAGGGGGTTCCATGAAACACCGCCGTCCGCGGCCCCGTCGTAGAGCCGTCGCCAGAGCGGTCGGTTCGGCGAGTGTGCTGGCCGTCGCGCTGGGTGTGGGGGTGACGCCGGCTATAGCCGCCGGGAAGACGTCAGCCACGCCTACGGCCACCGGGTTCTCGCCTGACGAGTCCGACCCGGACACCAACTGGGCGCCCGAGAACGACGAGGCGCCGCTGACCAAGAAGTCCGTACGCCCTGAGGCGCTCGCCTCCAGCCGCACGGCCGCGTCCCCGCTGCAGCTCAAGATGCCCGCCCCGACCGGGCCGAACAGCGTGGGCATGGTCGGCCTGCACCTCGTCGACTCGTCCCGTACGGATCCGTATGTGGGCGGCAAGCGCGAGGTGATGGTGTCGCTGTGGTATCCGGCCACCGCCACGTCCGGGCACTATCAGGCGCCGTGGATGCCGTCGATCTCCGGGGGCCACTACCTCTCCACGCACGGGATGTCGCCGCAGCAGGTGACCCTGCCGAAGACCGCGGGGCATGTCCTCGCGCCGGTGAAGACCTCGCTCGGCAAGCTGCCCGTCCTGCTGTACTCGACCGGGCTGCACTCGGACCGCGCACAGGGCACCGCGCTCGCCCAGGACCTCGCCAGCCGCGGCTACCTCGTCGTCACCGTCGACCACACCCACGACGCCAACGAGGTGCAGTTCCCCGGCAACCGGCTCGAGCTCAACAGGATGGCGCCGGGCACACACTCCTCGGACACGCTCAAGGTTCGCGCGGCCGACATCAAGTTCGTCATCAACCAGCTCGGCAAGATCAGCACTGGCGGCAACCCGGACGCGGGCCACGCGACGCTGCCCACCGGGCTGAAGCAGTCGGTCGACATGTCCCGTATCGGGATGTTCGGCTGGTCGCTGGGTGGTGGGGCGGTCCCCACCGCCATGCAGCTCGACAAGCGGATCGGCGCCGGTGCCAACCTGGACGGCCAGTTCTTCGGAACCGCGCCGAGCAAGGACCTGGACCGCCCCTTCATGCTCTTCAGCTCCGGCACCCACAACCGCAACAACGACTCGTCGTGGCGCACGATGTGGTCGCACCTGAAGGGGTACCGGGTCGACATCAAGCTCAAGGGTGCGGCGCACCTGTCGTTCTGCGACCAGGAGTGGATGGTGCCCCAGGAGGCGGGCCTGCTCGGGCTCTCCAAGTCTCAGATCGAGCAGCAGTACGGCACGATCGACCCGAGTCGGGCCGTCCAGGTCCAGCGCGTCTATCTCGCCGCCTTCTTCGACCAGACGCTGCGTCACAAGCACAGCACCCTGCTCGACGGGCCCTCCGACAAGTACCCGGAGATCTCTTTCGTCCGCTGACCGGAGAGCGGACCGGGCAGCTGAGCCTGCGCTTCGAAGGGCTGGGCCTGCTTGCAGGTCCGCCCTTCCGCGTGCCGGGGCGGTATGTATCGCCGCCGCCGGCTCGGTGTTCCCGTGAATTCGAATTAACACGTACGTCACATGGGGCGAAAGCGTGATGGTTCTGTGGCGGGCGGGGGCTAGGATGTTCGTTCTATCGAACACATGGGCGCTCGACGCCAGTTGAGGAAGGACCTCCCCTGCCCTCCGCACCACGGGCGCCGCGCCGACACCGCATTCGTCGCCGCGCCGATATGCCGATGCTGGGCGGGGTGCGCCCGCCGACAGCCTCGCTTGTTGTACTCCTGCTGGTGGTCGCCGCCCTGACCGTGATCGGCCTCGGCAGTCTCCACACGGCGGGTCTCCCGCAGGCCGTGCCGAACGAGGAGCAGCAGATCGCCGCGGACACCGCGCAGTCGCTGCGCACCGCGATCGACACCGAGGCGAGCACGGTACGCCGTACCGCGAGCGCGTACCCGGCGACGGGCGCATCGACCCCCGCCACCACGCTCAAGGCGCTGACCTCTGCGGGGAAGGCGGTCCTCGGCGGTGCGCTGCTCGACCGGCGCACCGGCAAACTGCTCGCGGCCGGCGGCGAGACGGTGCCACTGGCCGCGGTGGACGTCGTCAGGACGGTGTCCGGGGCCCGGGCGGTCCCGCCCCGGCTGGTGACGTCGGCCGGCACCCGGCGCCTGCTGTACTTCGCCAGGGTCACGCTGCCCGCGCAGCAGGAGGAACCCGACCAGGACCAGTACCAGGCACCGAACCGGCCCGAGCGGCAGTGGCTGCTGGTGGTCTCCGAGGCGCTCCCGTCCCTGGCCGCGTACGGCGACGGACGCACCGCCGCGGTGCTGGACGCGAGCGGCACCACACTCGCCACCGCGGCCCATGGCAAGGTGTCGCCGGCCGCCGCCGACAGCGGCCTGTCCGCGGCGGCGGCCCGCGCGGTGCAGGGATCCGAGGCCGGCACCGACGCCTCCGGAAGCCTGCTGGGTGCCACCACCGACAGCCGGCGCACCGTGGCCGGCTGGGCCCAGGTTGCCTCGGCGACCGGTCCGGGCGACACCGACGACCTCGGTCTGGTGGTGCTCACCTCCCGTGCGGTGCCCACCACGACCACCACCGCCGACTACTCGC
The DNA here is from genome assembly GCF_049739545.1 of Streptomyces sp. SLBN-8D4. Taxonomy (NCBI): domain Bacteria; kingdom Bacillati; phylum Actinomycetota; class Actinomycetes; order Kitasatosporales; family Streptomycetaceae; genus Streptomyces; species Streptomyces sp. SLBN-8D4. Next base: position 2,135,579 of record NZ_JBMGQC010000001.1, on the reverse strand, counting down.
GCTTCGCGCTCGGGGCCGCCGGGGCGCTGGCCGGAGTCGCGCTGCTGCTCGGGCTGGCGCTGTACTTCTCCGTGCAGCGGCCACTGCTGCGGCTGTATCTGTCCGCCGGCCGCCTGGCCCGGGGCGCGACCGGGGACGGGCCGACCGCGCGGGCGGAGCTGTCCCGGCCTGTTCCGGTGCATGGCTTCGGAGAACTGGCCCGGATCGGGCGGGCCCTGGACTCACTGCGCCGGCAACTGCTCGGCGAGAGCGGCCCGCAGGAGTTCCCGGCCCGGCGCGGACCGGGCTACCGGGCGCTGGCCGTGGTCTGCGTGGTCGTGGTGGGCTGCTGGGCGCTGCCGATGATCTTCCTGCTGAATCGGGCCGACGCCGCGACCGCGGTTCCGGCTCCGGTTCTCGCCGACCAGCAGGCGCGCACCGAGATCGTGGCGAACCGGATCCGGCAGTCCCTCGACCAGTCGTACACCGACCTGAGCGCCGCGGCCGCAAGCCTGCCGGGCCGGAGCCGGGCCGCCCAGACCGAGGCTCTGCGACACTCCCTCGACGACCACAGGCAGTACCGCTCGCTGTATCTCCTGGACCGCTCGGGGGGCATCACGCTGAGGGTGGGCGCCACGCCGCTGCGCACCCGGGTCCACGTGCCCGCCGGCGGCGGGATCACCACCGTCAACACCTCGGGCCGGATCCCGGCGATCGCCGCCTACGCCCAGGTCCGGGCCGTCAAGGGCAAGGCCAAGGCGGCCGGGGTGGTCCTGTTCGGCGAGATCGACGTGAAGGCGCTCAACTCCATCCTGCCCAGGCCGAAGCTGGGCAGCGTCTGGGTGACGGACGGCGAGGAGAAGGTGCTGGCGGCAAGCGTGGGCTACCGCGCCTTCCAGTCGCTGCCCGACTCCGGCCTGACCCGTCTCGCCCGCGCCACCCAGAGCGCCCCGGGGACCCCGGGCACCGCGACCTCGGCGGTGCACCTCACCTCCTCCGGCCCCTCGGTCGACGCCGCCGCGCCGCTGGCGCAGAGCGGCCCCACGGCCCGCCTCGGCTGGCACGTGGTGACCGCGGAGCCCGCGGCAGCGCTCCAGATCCCCGCCGTGCAGGCCGAGCAACGCACCATGCTCGCCGGCATCCTGGGGCTCGCCATGGGCGCGGCCTGTCTGGGCTGGCTTCATGTCGTGGTGATCCGGCCGCTGCGCGCGGTCGCCGTACTCGTCGAGCGGCTCGCCGGCGGAGACCGCCGTACCGTGCTGCATCCGGTCAACCACGACGAGATCGGCTCGGTCACCCGCAGCCTGGAGCTGATCCGCCAGGCGCTGGCGGAACGCGACCGGGCGGCCAGATCCCGCCCCGCCCCCGGGCCCTCCCGGCCCCTGCGCGAGAACACCCTCCAGCGGTAGAAGGACGGAATCGGCTTGCTCTTCCTCTATGTCATCGTCCTGCTGTGCTGCGCCGGGCTGTGGATCGCCGGAATCCTGGAGCAGCGGCGGCACTTCGCCTCGCTGGAACAGATACCGACGCGGGTGCTGGTCAACGGCATCCGCGGCAAGAGTTCGATCACCCGGCTGTGCGCGGGCGCGCTGCGTGGCGGCGGCCTGGTCACGGTGGCCAAGACAACCGGCACCGCGGCCCGGTTCATCCATCCGGATGCCACCGAGGAACCGGTGTACCGCAAGTTCGGCATCGCCAACGTCGTCGAGCAGATCGGCATCGTCCGGCGGGCGGCGACCTACCGGCCGGACGCCCTGGTGATCGAGTGCATGGCGGTGATGCCGGCACTGCAGGAGATCAATCAGGAGAAGCTGATCCGTTCCACGATCGGCGTGCTGTGCAATGTCCGCGAGGACCATCTGGAGGAGATGGGGCCCACGCTGGACGACGTCGCCCGCTCGCTCTCCCGCTCGATGCCGGTGGGCGGGGTGTGCGTGACGGCGGAGAAGGACCGGCTGCACATCCTCCAGGAGGAGGCCGACAAGCGGAACTGCCGTCTGATCGCGGTCGATCCGGAGTCGGTGACCGACGCCGAACTGCGCGGTTTCAGCTGGTTCACCTTCAAGGAGAACGTGGCGATCGCACTCGCCGTCGCCGAACTGCTCGGCGTGGAGCGGCAGACCGCGATGCAGGGCATGTGGGACGCGCCGCCCGACCCGGGCGTGCTGTCGGTGGAGCGCTACGTCACCCCCGAGGGCAAGAAGCTGCGGTTCGCCAACGTCTTCGCGGCCAACGACCCCGAGTCGACGCTGATGAACGTGAAGCAGCTGGAGGATCTGGGCGCGATCAGACGGCCGATCAACGCCGTCATCAACTGCCGCCCGGACCGGGTGGAGCGCAACGGCCAGATGGGCGCCATCGTCCCCGACCTCGGTGCCGAGACGGTGTTCCTGATCGGCCACCCGACCAAGAGCGCCCGCGACGCGATTCCGGACGGCTTCACCGGGCGAGTGGTGGATCTCGGCGGCGACCGCCGGGACCCCGAGGAGCTGACCGCGGCGGTGCTCGCGGAACTCGGCCCGGCCTCCTCGCTGGTGGCCATCGGCAACATCCACGGTCAGGGCGAGCGGTTCCTGGAATGCCTCGCCGAACTGCTGCTGGACGACTCCGAGGACCTGTTCGACGCCGTTCCCGACGGCGACGGCCTGGACCAGGAGACCATGCAGATCGCCCTGCCCCGGCCGCGGGTCTCGGTGGCCCGGCCGCCCGAGCCGGAGCCGTACAGCTGGGTGGCACCGCTGGAGACACCGACGTACGCCCTCCGCATCCCCGAACAACGTGACCTCGCCCGTCGGTTCGCCGCCCGCCACGGCCGGTCCGACGACCAGAGTGCCGCGGACGACCCGCACCACCCCCACGACCCGCGCCACCCCCACGACCCGCTCCACTCCTACGATTCGCCCCAGGCCACGAGGAACCCGTGATCCCCGCCCACCTCAATGCACAGACCGCCGCACTCGGGATCGCCCTCGGGCTGATCTTCTCGCTCATTTGCTATCTGACCACCAACCTCTCCCCCGGGGGAATGATCACCCCGGGCTGGATCGCCCTCACACTCGTCACCGAGGTGCGGATGGCCGGTCTGATGGTCGGTGTGGCGGTGGCCACGTATTTCATGACGAAGCTGCTGCAGCGCACCGTGATCCTCTACGGCAAGCGGCTGTTCGCCGCCGTGGTGCTGTGCGCGGTGGTGATCCAGACCACCGTGATGCTCGCCCTCAACCACGAGTTCCCGCTGCTGTACACGTCACAGACCCTTGGCTTCATCGTCCCCGGCCTGGTCTCCTACCAGATGGTCCGGCAGCCCATGGCGGCCACCGTCATCTCGACCACGGCGGTGACGCTGGCCACGTACGTGGTGCTGGTCTCCGGCCTCTTGATGGGCGCACTGCCCACCGGCTGACCTGCCCAACCCCCTCTCACCTCACACTTCCAGGAGGATCGGCCATGCACTCCAACCCCGTCGGCAGACGCAGCAGCCCGACTCGCCGCGCCGTGCTCGGGACCATCGCGGGCGTCGCGGCCGCCGGGGTGGTGGGCGGATACGCCTGGGACCACCTCGGACACGGCAGCGACGACAGCGCCAGTACGGCCGCCGACGGCGCGAGCACCCGGCCCACCGGGCCCCACACCTTCGAGCGCCTGTCCGACCCCGACCGCACCGTGGTCCGCGCCGCCGACGGCGGCACGCTCGCCACGTTCACCGACGGAGCCCGTACGGCCGTACTCACCGGACCCACCCGCACCTTCAGCGAGCCGCGGACCACCGAGGCCAAGGTGAGCACGGACGCCTGGGTGCGGCTGCTGCCGCACGAGTGGCAGCGGGGCATGGAGAAGTCCGCCTCGTTCAAGGCCTGGTTCCGCAAGGCGCTCGGCGACACCAGCCCGGACGTCTTCGCGGTGGCGTTCGAGTACAGCAGCGCCGGGGCGCCCGACAAGCACAACGCCGCAGGCGTGCGCGTCGCGGGCACCGCCCATTTCGGCCCGCGCAACGACGAGGTCAAGAACCCGCTGGACTTCGCCTACTACGACGAGAAGTCCGACTTCTACGACTATCTGGGCATCAAGTGGGACTTCCCGGACGGCACGCGCGTGCAGCCGGAGAACGACCGCTACGGCTGTGTGGACTGCTCCGGCTTCCAGCGTCTGGTGTGGGGCTACCGCATGGGCATGCCCCTGCACAACACCAACACCAAGGGCACTGGTCTGCCACGCCGCGCCTACGCCATCGCCGCCTACGGTCCCGGCCACGTGGTGATCCCGCACACCGGCACGCGGCAGGCCACCGACCTGGACGCCCTGCAACCCGGCGATCTGGTCTTCTTCGCCATCATCAAGGACCGGCCGGACTTCATCGACCACGTCGGCATGTACATGGGCCTCGACGAGCAGGGCCGGCACCGCTTCTACTCCAGCCGCTCCGCCGCCAACGGCCCGACCATGGGCGATCTGTCGGGCCACGCGCTGCTGGACGGCACCGACTTCTACGCCCGCGGCTTCCGGGCGGCCCGCCGCCTGTGATCCCGCCGCCCGCGCACCGCCGCCTCACCTGACCTGCTGATCCGAGGACCACCGCCATGACCGCCACCCCCACCGTCCGGCCCACCGGATCACACCGCGGCCGCCGACAGCCCGGCCCCCGCTCCGGCCTGCCGGAAGACGCCCCGCGCTGGGAGCGTCCGGCGCTCGCCGCGGTGCTGGTCCTCGCCACGGCGCTCTACTCCTGGGGTATCGGACACGCCGCGCTCCACCCCTTCTACGGTGCGGCGATACGGTCGATGGCCGACAGTTGGAGAGCCTTCTTCTTCGGCGGGCTCGACGCGAGCGGTTCGATCAGCATCGACAAGCTGCCCGGCGCCTTCTGGCCCGACGCCGTCTCCGTCTGGCTCTTCGGCCCGCACACCTGGGCAGCGGCGCTTCCACAGGTCGTCGAGGGCGTCCTCACCGTATGGCTGCTGCACCGGATCGTACGGGCCTGGGCCGGTCCGTTCGCCGCGCTGATCGCCGCGCTGACACTCACCCTCACCCCGGTCACCGTGGCGCTCAACCGTGCCACCATCCCGGACACCGCGCTCACCCTGCTCCTGGTGGCGGCCGCCGGAGCGCTGCAGAAGGCGGTGCGCACCGAGCGGCTGCTGCCACTGATCACCTGCGGGATCTGGGTCGGGCTCGCCTTCCAGACGAAGATGCTGCAGGCGTGGCTGGTGCTGCCGGTCTTCGCCGTGGTCTACCAACTCGCCGCGCCCGGAACCCGGCTGAACCGGGCCCTGCGCCTCCTGCTGGCCGGTGCGGTCGCCCTCGCGGTCTCCTGCTCCTGGATTCTGATCGCCTGGGCGACACCGGCCGCGAGCCGCCCGTACCTCGACGGAACGTCCGACAACAATCCGTTCGCTCTGGTCTTCGGCTACAACGGCCTGAGCCGTTTCAGCAGCGATTCCACCGCGTTCGGCGCCGTCGCGGGCACCGCCGCCAGCCGCACCACCGGCAACACCGGCTGGGACATGCTGATCAACCACACCGTCGGCCCGCAGGTCGCCTGGTTCCTGCCGCTCGCCGTGCTCGCCGCCGTCCTGGGCTTCGCCTGGCGCGCCGGGGCAACCGCGAACCGACCTGCCGCGCGCGGGTTTTGTGTTGTGGGGTGGCTGGCTGGCCGTGCACACCCTGGTGTTCAGCGCCTCCAACGGCAACCACGCCTACTACACGGCCGTCATCGCCCCGGCGCTCGCCGCGCTGGCCGGCGGCGGGCTCGCGCTCTTCCGATCGGAGTACGAGGCGAAGTACGAGCCGGAGTCGGGGCGCGAGGCGGGCGGCCGGCGGCACCTGGCGCTCCCGGCGGGGATCGTGCTGACGGCGGTGTGGGCGCTGGTGCTCGACTGGCCCACCCGATTCGTCTCCTGGCTGCTGCCGGTCGTCGTGATGCTCGCGCTGTGCGGCGTGGTGGGCCTGTGGAGCCGCGGGCCGCGCACCTCCCCGCGGATGATCCAGGCCGCCCTCGCCGCCGGAATCGCGGCCACTCTGGTCGTACCGGCCGGCTGGGCCGTCTCCGGCCTCGACCCGCTCTACGCGGGCGCCGCCACCTCGCCGATGGCCGGTCCGGTCGGCAAGTCGTACTACGAGCACCCCCGTCACGCTCCGCGCAGGAGAGGGCTCGGCCGGCCCAACGCACGCGACACCGCCCTGCTCGACTACCTCACCGCGCACCGTCATGGCGAGAAGTACCTGCTCGCCACCCAGGCCGCCTACACCGCCGAGCCCCTGCTGCGCGCGGAGTCCGAGCCCATTCTCGTCATGGGCGGCTTCACCGGCAGCACGCCCTTTCCCACCGCCCAGCAGCTCGGCAGCCTCGTCGCCACCCACCAGTTGCGCTATGCGCTACTCACCACCCAGCGCCCCACCACTCCCGCCACCACCTGGGTGAAGTCGCACTGCACCCACATCCGGCCCACCGCCTACGGCCGCCACACCGACGGCAGCTTCGCCCTCTACGACTGCGGCAATTCCCAGCGGTGAGGAAGACCAAAGGACGCCAGGCTCCTGCTCGACGGCCTTCCAACGGCCTGCTTGCTCAGAGCCAGTCTCTGCGCTTGAAGATGAGGTACAAGCCGGCACATACGATGGCCATCAAGATGATCGCAAAGGGGTACCCGAACCTCCACCCCAACTCCGGCATGTGCGCGAAGTTCATCCCGTAGATCGTCCCCACCAGCGTCGGAGCGAAGAGAATCGCCGCCCAGGCCGAGATCTTCTTGATCTCCTCGTTCTGCTCGAACCCCGACTCCGCCAACGCCCGCATCTCCGCGTTCTGTTGCTGGGTGACCAGGGTCGCGTTGACCGTGAGGATGTCGGTGAGGGCCTGGCGGAAGCCGTCGACTCGTTCGCTGGTGTGGGTGACGTGGTCGGCCACGTCCCGCAGATAGCGCTGCAGTTCCTCGTCCGTGCCGTACTTGGCGAAGCCGGCCATCAGGGCGTGCAGCATGCCGACCAGGGGCCGGGTCGCGCGCTGGAACTCGACCATCTCGCGGGAGAGTTCGTAGATCCGGCGGGAGACCTCCGGGTCGCCGCGGAAGACCTCCGTCTCGATCTCGTCGATGTCGTTCTGGACGCCCGCGACGACCGGCGCGTAGCCGTCGACCACCGCGTCCAGGATGGCGTAGAGGACGGCCTCGGGGCCCAGTCTCAGCAGCTCCGGTGTCTTCTCCATGCGGTGGCGCACCGCCGAGAGATCGGGGGCCGCCCCGTGCCGGACCGTGATCACGAAGTCCGGGCCCACGAACACGTGCAGCTCGCCGAAGTCGACCTCCTCGGGGGCGTCCAGATAACGGGCCGCCCGCAGGACCACGAAGAGCGTGTCGCCGTAGCGCTCCAGCTTCGGGCGCTGGTGAGCCTCCATCGCGTCCTCGACGGCCAGCGGGTGCAGGTCGAACTCCTCGGCCAGGGAGAGGAGTTCGCTCTCGGGAGGGCGGGCCAGGCCGATCCAGGCCATGCCGGACGGCTGTTCGCGCAGTTCACGGAAGGTGTCGGCGAGGGTCGCGGGGGAGGACACGCGTACGCCGTCCCGGTACAGGGCCGCCTGGACGATGCTCGGCGGCTCCGGGTCCGGTGCGGACGGCTCCGCGCGGGCCTCCGGGTGCCGATCGGGCGCCGGTGGCTGGTTCAGGGCACGGCGCCACACGGACTTCCTGGGGCTGTTCCCCGAGTTCTTCCCGGCACGTCGCTCGGACATCGTGGCTGCCTCTCGCTCCAGGATCGGCCGATGTCGGCGTGATCACGGAGCAGGGTATACGGGGCAAATGACATCGTGGGGATGACCCCACGAGGACGCGGTGAGAGTTGCGGACAGAACCTGTCCGCATGCGCGTCTAGCGTGTTCCTCATGACGAAGACGACCACGTCGGCCCCCGTGCTCGGCATCCGCGCCCTGAACCGCGCGACCCTCGGCCGGCAGCTGCTCCTGCGCCGGTCCGGTCTGTCCGCGAAGGCCGCCGTCGGGCATCTGCTCGGCCTTCAGGCCCAGAACGTCAAGCCGCCGTACTACGCGCTCGCCGCCCGCCTCGACGGGTTCACCCCCGAGGCGCTGTCGGAGCTGATGGCCGATCGCGAGGTCGTCCGGATCGTCACCATGCGCTCGACCATCCACACCCACACCGCCGAGGACTGCCTCACCCTGCGGCCTCTCGTGCAGCCCGCCCGCGACCGCGAACTCACCACCTTCCGCAAGGGACTTGAGGGCGTCGACCTCGACCGGCTCGCCGTCCTCGCGCGGGAACTCGTCGAGGCCGAGCCGCGCACCATGAAGCAGCTGCGCGAGGCCCTCCTCGCCGAGTGGCCGGACGCCGATCCGCAGGCCCTCGCCATCGCCGCCCGCTGCAGGCTCCCCCTCGTCCAGGTCACCCCCCGCGGTCTGTGGGGCAGGAGCGGCCAGGTCGCGCTGACCACGGCCGAGCACTGGCTGGGCCGCCCGGCCGAGTCCGGCCCCGCCCCCGACGCCACCGTCCTGCGCTACCTCGCCGCCTTCGGTCCCGCCTCCGTCAAGGACATGCAGGTCTGGGCAGGGCTCACCCGCCTCCGCGACGCCTTCGAGCGGCTCAGGCCCCAACTGCGGATCTTCCGCGACGAGAACGGCGTCGAGCTCTTCGACCTGCCCGACGCCCCCCGCCCCGCCGAGGACACCCCGGCCCCGCCGCGCTTCCTTCCGGAGTTCGACAACCTGCTGCTCTCCCACGCCGACCGCACCCGCGTGGTGCCGAAGGAGTACTGGGGCCGCAGCTGGCAGGGCAACCAGGCCTACTGCACGCTCCTCGTCGACGGCTTCCTCGCGGGCGTCTGGAGGCTCACCGCGGACGCCCTCGTCGTCGAGCCCTTCGACCGGCTCACCAAGGCGCAGCGGGAGGACGTCAGCGCCGAGGGGGAGCGGATGCTCGCCACGCTCCACCCGGGGACGCCGTACGACATCCGGTTCGGGACGGTCGTACCCCACTGACCGTCCCTGCTGACCGCCCCTGTGAGAACCCGCCTCGGTCCCGGCACACATGGATAGGGGGCGCTGCGGGCCGCTCGTGGTGGCCCGCAACGCCCCCGGTCTCTCACCTGAGCGATGCTCAGGAACCTCTGGGGACCTACGAGTTGACCTGCGCGGTCACGAGGCTGGAGAAGGTGGTCAGCCGGGTGTAGACACCCGGGTAACCGGCCTGCGCGCAGCCCTCTCCCCATGAAGTGATCCCTGCCAGGACGCCCCCGATGAGCAGGGGACCGCCGCTGTCGCCCTGGCAGGTGTCTGTGCCGCCGGAGGTGTATCCGGCGCAAACCATGTCGGTCTGGACGAAGTCCGAACCGTAGGAGCTCTTGCAGCTGGAGTCGGACACGATCGGGACGGTCGCGGTCCGCAGCTGGTTGGACGAGCTGCCGCTGGAAGAGGTGGTGCCCCAGCCGAGGATGCGGGCCGTGGTGCCGGCCGCGTACACGCTCGTCTGGGAGGAGGAGACGTACGACGCCGTCGTGTACGGCATCGAGGTCGACAGGGTCAGCACGGCCACGTCGTCGCCGTTGGTGGCGTCCGTGTAGCTCGGGTTGATCCAGATCTTGCTGACCCGGCTGACCGTGCCGTTGGTGCCGTTGAGGTAGGTGCGGCCGCCGACGACTCTCACGCCGCTGGTGGTCTCGCCGACCATGCAGTGGGCCGCGGTGACCACCTTGGTCGCGGAGACCAGGGTGCCGCCGCAGAACTGGTTCTGCGAGGCGTCCGTGATCTGCATCATGAACGGGTACGAGGTCGTGGTCGTCGTCGTACCGCCGACGATGGGCTGGGGGGCGGCGACGGCGGTGGGGGCGCCGAGCAACGCGGTGGCGGCGGCAGCGGCGGTCGCCAGGGCCACGGCGCCGGCCTTCTTCGCACGGGTGAGACCGAACATCGGTGAGTCTCCTCAGGGAGTGCCGGTGGGGGGTCGCGCGGGTGTGGGGGGTGGTACACGGGGGTCGCGGGACCGACCCCCGTATGCCCGGGCGAGCGGCATGTGCATAAGCTAGAACGCGGAAGTTCCCCCTCCCAATGAGGGAACCCCCTAAGGGAGTTGGGCAGGGAAAACCCTCGGTCGGCCGTCGACCGGCCCTGGGAGACGCTGTTCTGACGGATCCTCGGCTACGGTCGGCGGCCCGCCGCCAGCCGGACGATGTCCACCCGGGAGCGGATCCCGAGCTTGCGGTAGACCCGGGTGAGTGTCGCCTCGACCGTCTTCACGCTGATGAACAGCCGCGCGGCTATCTCCCGGTTGGTGGCGCCCTCCATGACGAGCGCGGCCACCTGGCGCTCCATCGAGGCGAGCCCTTCCAGGCTGTCCAGCCCGTCCGGTGCGACGGCGGGCGCGGGCTCCGGCACCACCGGCCGGGCCAGCGCGGCCGCCTCCACCTGACGCAGCCACGGCAGCGCCCGGCAGCGCCTGAAGAGCCGGGCCGCCTCGTCGTACGAGGTCGGACCGGGCCGTCGGGTGCGCAACCGGGCCAGGGCGAAGGCGGCGCGGGCCTCCTCCAGGCCGTGGCCCAGTTTGGCGAGCCGATCCTGCACCGACGTCAACTGGACCACTGCCGCGTCGTGTTCGCCCCGCGCCGCCCGCACCAGGGCCTCGGCCCGGTCCAGTACGGCGAGCACGCTCTCCCGGCCGAGCCGCAGCGCGTTCACCCGCGTGACGTCGATGACGTCCTGCGCCTCGCCGGTCTCCCCGATGCGTACGAGGGCCTCGGCGAGGTCGCCCTGCCAGCGGCCGCGGGCCGGGTCGGTGATGCCGAGGCCGTGCTCCAGCTCGCGCACCCGGCGCAGCGAACGCACCGCCCCCTGCGCGTCCCCGGCGACGAGCTGCGCGTACCCGAGGGCGGTCAGGCCCCGGGACTCGTACATCTGGTCGCCGTTCTCCTCGGCGTGGTCGACCGCCTCCCGGGCCAGTTCGAGCGCCCGCTCGACACTGCCGCCCGAGGCCTCGGCGAGGGAGGCGAGCACGGCCGAGGCCACCTCGCCGATCCCGGTGTCCCGGGCCATCATCAGGCTCTCCCGGGCCAGGTCGAGGGCCCGGCCGCAGTGCCCTGAGCGCAGCTCGGTCTCGGCCACGCCGCGCAGGAAGTGCACCTCGCTCTCGACCGATCCGCGCCGCCGCACCTCGCGCAGCAGCGCGGTGACCGTGGCCCGGGCCTCGGGCAGCTGGTCGCTCATGATCAGCCAGCGGAAGCGGGAGTAACCGGCGCCGTTGTGATGGCAGGCCACCCGCGGGTCCTGGGGCTCCTTCAGAGCCTGCTTGATGGTCGCGGGGGCGTCCGGATGGCCCATCAGGGTCTCCAGCTGGGCCTGGAAGGACAGCGCCATCAGTTCGTTGTAGCGGTCGCCGGCCCGCGCGGCCAGCGCCGCCGAGCGCGCGGCCTCCCCGCGTGCCTCGTCGAAGTCGCCCTCGACGAGCAGCGCCCGCCAGGCCAGCTGGTAGCGGATCAGGGCGAGCAGTTCGGGGTCGTCGCCCGCGTCGGCCAGCGCCTGCGGGAAGACCGCGTCGACCTCCGTCATGGCGTGGCCCGCGGTGTCGATCACGATGATCCAGGCCCGCACCCGGTCCGCGGGCACGGTGGCCCGGGAGAGCACGTCCCGGGCGATGTCCCGGGCGAGATCCAGTTCACCGGCGGTGATCGCGTCCTCGGCCGCCGCGAGCCGCCGTACGTCCGGTGCGGGCACGGTGTCGGCGGGGGTGTGCCGTGCGGAGAGCAGCCCGAGGGAGGCGGCCATGGAGGGCGCGCCCCGGTCCCGGGCCAGGGCCGCGGCCTCGGCGAGCCGGGCGGCCACCTCCGGGTCGGCGCCGGTGGTCGCGAGGGCCAGGTGGCGGGCCCGTTCGATCGGGTCGGAGGCGGCGGTGGACAGCGCCCGGTGCGCGTCCCGCCGTTCCTGCGCGGGCGCCTCCGCGTACAGCGCGGCCGAGATCAGCGGATGCGCGAAGCGTACGGCGGGGCCCTCGGCCTCCGTCGCGAGCAGGCCCAGCGCGGCCGCCTGGGCCATCTCGGCCTCGGCGTCCCCGCGGCCGGCCGCGTGCAGCAGGGCCGGGGTGGGACGGGCGCCCGCGCTCGCCACCAGGAGGGTGCGCCGAGCGTCCTCGGACAGCATCTCCAGACGGCTGAGCACCAGGGCCCGCAGCGAGGTGGGCACCGGCAGCGGCTCGCCGGGGCGGGGCGGGGTCGGGTTCTCGGTGAGAGCGCGGCCCAGTTCCAGGGCGTAGAAGGGGTTGCCGCCGCTGGTGCGGTGGATGTCCCGGACGGTGGAGCGCTGGAGGCCGGTGTAGCCGCGGTGGTCGAGCAGCGCGGCCGTCTGGGCGCGGGTGAGCGGATTGAAGCGGACGGCGAGGCTGTCCGGGGGCAACACGCGTAGATGGCGGTCGTACTCGGGGCCGTCGGTCCGGACCGCGCACAGCATCCGTACCGGGATGTCGCCGAGCCGGCGGGCGGCGAAGCCGAGCAGTTCCAGGCTGGCCGGATCAAGCCACTGCACGTCGTCGGCGACGACCAGCACCGGCCCCTCGGCGGCGAGGGCGCGCAGCGCCGACAGCACCGCCAGGCGCAGGGCGAGGCCGTCGCGCTGGAGGGTGGACTCGCCCCGGCCGGTCAGCGCCGATTCGAGGGCGGTGCGCTGGGCGGCGGGCAGCTTGTCGGAGATGTCGTCGAGGACCAGGCCGAAGAGGTCGGCCAGGGCCAGGAAGGGGAGGTGGGATTCGGACTCGGTGGCCGAGCAGCGCAACACGGTGTGGGCCGCTTCGCCGCATTCCGCGGCCAGGGCCCGCAGGACGGTCGACTTTCCTATTCCGGCGGGGCCGTGCAGGAGCACGCTGCCGCCGCGGGTGAGCTGTTCACGGGCCTGGCCGAACAGCTCGTCCCGGCCGATGACCAGGTCGGGGCGGCCTCTCGCAGGCTCCTGGAAGTCGCGTGGCACGGTCACCGCTCCCCTCCCTGTGTCGTGTCCTGGCCAATATTAGGCAAGGTGCTTTGAAATTCGGCTGGAAGATGTGGTGAGGGAAATAACAACCCGTACCGCATGGACAAATTCAAAGTACCTGCGAATGAATGATAGGCGTACAATTGTTACGGGAGCAGTCCCGCTCGGCGTGCGGCGACCACCGCCTCGCCCCGTGTCCCGGCCCCGAGCTTCCGCATGGCCGAGCGCAGGTACGCCTTGACCGTCTCGGCGCTCACGCCCAGCCGGTCCGCCGCCACGGCGTTCGTCGCACCGGCCGCCACACAGGCCAGGACGTCCAGCTCACGAGGGGCCAGAGCGACCTCCTTCGGGGGCTCGGCGTCCCCGGCCAGGAGCGCGCACGCGTCGAGCAGCTCGGCGCGCAGCGCGGGGTCGCCGATCCGCGGGGCCAGCGCCCTGAGCGCCGTGTGGGCCTCCCGGACCTGCTCCCACGCCGAGGCGTCGCCGTGACCGGGCTCGGCGCGCGCCGCCGCCAGAACCTCCCGTACCTCGTCGCCCACGACCAGCGCCTGCTCCACGTCCCGCGCCGCGTCCACCGCCGCCGACAGCGTGCGGTCGCCCAGCGGCCGGGCGTCGCGCAGGGCGCCGTACAGCACGCCCCGCACCCGGCGCCGTACGACCACGGGCACGGCCAGCACCGAGCGCAGCCCCTCCGCGGCGACGGCGGCGTCGTACTCGTGGCTGATCTGCCGCGACAGGGAGTAGTCCGCCACGGCGCACGGGCGGGCCAGCGCGACCGTCTTGCCGCCGAGGCCGTTGCCCGAGGTCACCGCGAGTGCGAGGAGCGAGGTGGTGGCCGTACCGCTCAGTTCGCTGATCCGAATCCGCGGGCGCCCGGCCTCGACCAGACCACCGAAGGCGACCGGGAGGCCGGTGGTGCGCCGCAGCCGCGCGAGCGCACGCCGGATCTCCACCGCGCCGGCCGCGTCCACTGTCACCTGTTCGTCCCCTCACCGCGGCACACACCCCCGTTCGGGGGTAGTGAGACCTGCATCACGGATTACACGATGGCAGAGAGCCGCCCGGCAATGGTCCGGTACGAGGAGGACGCAACATGACGGCCACGGAGGACTTCCGCGGGGCGCGGGACTTCCTGCTCCAGCACCGCGAGGACTACGCCACGGCGTACGAGGGCTTCGCCTGGCCCCGCCCGCGCCACTTCAACTGGGCGCTCGACTGGTTCGACGTCATCGCGCAGGGCAACGACCGCACCGCCCTGCACATCGTCGAGGAGGACGGCAGCGAGGTCCGGCTGTCGTTCGCCGAGATGGCCGAACGGTCGAACCGGGTCGCCAACCTGCTGCGCGAACGCGGGGTGGAGGCCGAGGACCGCATCCTCGTCATGCTGGGCAACCAGGCCGAGCTGTGGGAGACGGCCCTGGCCGCCATGAAACTGCGGGCCGTCGTCATCCCGGCGACCCCGCTGCTCGGCCCCGCCGACCTGCGCGACCGCGTCGAGCGCGGCCGGGTGCGGCACGTCCTGGTGCGGGCCGAGGACGCCGCCAAGTTCGACGAGGTGCCCGGCGACTACACGCGCATCGCGGTCGGCGGGGTACCGGAGGGCTGGCAGCCGTACGAGGACGCGTACACCTCCTCCGAGGAGTTCCTGTCCGACGGCCCGACCCTGGCCGACGACCCACTGATGCTGTACTTCACCTCCGGGACGACGGCCCGGCCCAAGCTCGTCGAGCACACGCACACCTCGTACCCGATCGGGCACCTGGCGACCATGTACTGGATCGGCCTCAAGCCCGGTGACGTGCACCTCAACATCTCCTCGCCCGGCTGGGCCAAGCACGCCTGGTCCAACCTGTTCGCGCCGTGGAACGCGGAGGCGACCGTCTTCATCCACAACTACACGCGCTTCGACGCGGGCCGGCTGCTGGCGGAGATGGACCGTGCGGGAGTGACGACCTTCTGCGCCCCGCCGACCGTGTGGCGCATGCTCATCCAGGCCGACCTGACCGGGCTGCGCCACAAGCCGCGCGAGGTGGTGGCGGCGGGCGAACCCCTGAACCCCGAGGTCATCGAGCAGGTCCGGCGGGCCTGGGGCATCACCATCCGGGACGGCTTCGGCCAGACCGAGACGGCCGTGCAGGTCTCCAACAGCCCCGGACAGGTGCTGAAGACCGGCTCCATGGGCCGCCCGAGCCCCGGCTACAAGGTGGAGCTCCTCGACCCGGTGTCCGGCGCGCCCGGCGCGGCCGAGGGCGAGATCGCGCTGGACCTGTCGGCCCGGCCCGTCGGCCTGATGACCGGCTACCACGGCGACCCGGACCGCACCGCGGAGGCGATGGCGGGCGGCTACTACCGGACCGGCGACGTGGCGTCCAGGGACGAGGCGGGCTATCTGACCTACATCGGGCGCAGCGACGACGTCTTCAAGGCCTCCGACTACAAGATCAGTCCCTTCGAGCTGGAGAGCGCGCTCCTCGAACACGAGGCGGTGGCCGAGGCGGCCGTCGTGCCCGCGCCGGACGAGCTGCGGCTCGCGGTCCCGAAGGCGTACGTCGTGCTGGCGGAGGGCTGGGAGCCCGGCCCGGACACGGCCAAGGTGCTGTTCGAGCACTCCCGGCAGGCGCTGGCACCGTACAAGCGGATCCGGCGGCTTGAGTTCGCGGAGCTGCCGAAGACGGTGTCGGGAAAGATCCGTCGGATCGAGTTGCGTGAGGCCACGGCGGCGGGGTCGGACGCGGAGTACCGCGAGGAGGACTTCCGGTGAACTCGTACACGCACGGGGTGAGCACGACCGAGCTGCTCGGCGACACCATCGGGGCCAACCTGGACCGGGCCGTGGCTACCTGGCCGGAGCGTGAGGCGCTCGTCGACGTGCCGTCGGGGAGGCGTTGGACCTACGCTCAATTCGGTGCCGACGTCGACGAGTTGGCGTCCGCGCTGCTCGCCTCCGGGATCGCCAAGGGTGACCGGGTGGGCATCTGGGCGGTCAACTGCCCCGAGTGGGTGCTCGTCCAGTACGCCACCGCCCGCATCGGCGCGATCATGGTGAACATCAACCCGGCGTACCGCACCCACGAGGTCGAGTACGTCCTCAACCAGGCCGGGATCTCCCTTCTCTTCGCCTCCCTCAGTCACAGGACCAGCGACTACCGGGCGATGGTCGACGAAGTGCGCGGCAGGTGCCGGGAGTTGCGGGAGGTCGTATACATCGGCGACCCGAGCTGGCAGGCGCTGCTCGGGCGGGCCGTGCCGGACACGGCGCACCCGGAGCTGTCCTGCGACGACCCGATCAACATCCAGTACACCTCGGGCACCACGGGCTTCCCCAAGGGGGCCACCCTCTCCCACCACAACATCCTCAACAACGGTTACTTCGTGGGGGAGTTGATCTCCTACAGCGAGCAGGACCGGATCTGCGTCCCCGTGCCCTTCTACCACTGCTTCGGCATGGTGATGGGCAATCTGGCGGCGACCTCGCACGGCGCCTGCGTGGTGATCCCGGCCCCCTCCTTCGACCCGGCGGCCACCCTGATCGCGGTCCAGCAGGAGCGCTGCACCTCGCTCTACGGCGTCCCGACCATGTTCATCGCGGAGCTGAACCTCCCCGACTTCGCCACGTACGACCTCTCCTCCCTGCGCACCGGCATCATGGCGGGCTCGCCCTGCCCGGTGGAGGTGATGAAGCGGGTGGTCGCGGAGATGCACATGGCGGAGGTGTCCATCTGCTACGGCATGACGGAGACGTCCCCGGTGTCCCTGCAGACCCGCAGGGACGACGACCTGGAGCACCGCACCGGCACGGTCGGCCGCGTCCTGCCGCACATCGAGGTCAAGGTCGTCGACCCGGCGACCGGGGTCACCCAACCCCGGGGCACAGCGGGGGAGTTGTGCACCCGCGGCTACAGCGTGATGCTCGGCTACTGGAACGAGCCCGAGAAGACCGCGGAGGCCGTCGACCCGGGGCGCTGGATGCACACCGGTGACCTGGCGACGATGCGCGAGGACGGGTACGTCGAGATCGTCGGCCGCATCAAGGACATGATCATCCGGGGCGGCGAGAACATCTACCCCCGCGAGATCGAGGAGTTCCTCTACGCCCACCCGAAGATCGCGGACGTCCAGGTGGTCGGCGTCCCCCACGAGCGCTACGGCGAGGAGGTGCTGGCCTGCGTCATCCCGCGGGACCCGGCGGACCCGCCGACCCTCGACGAACTGCGCGGCTTCTGCGAGGGACGGCTCGCGCACTACAAGGTCCCGAGCCGGCTGAAGATCCTCGACGCCTTCCCGATGACGGTCTCCGGGAAGGTGCGGAAGGTGGAGCTGCGGGAGGCCTACGCGGAGGGATAGAGGTGTCCGGCTGATCAGTCCGGTGGTCGAGGAGTCCCGCGCGTCGTCGCCCGCCGGCCTGCGGGCGGTGCCGGGGATCGGGCGACGTCCCGGTCTCCGTCGCTGTCCGGTCGGGGGTTGGGTGGGTGTTGGCTGTCGGGGTGCCCGCCGTCCGGGTGTTGGCGTCGGTGCCGAGTGTTCTTGGCGCGGTCGCTCGCCGGGCGGTGCCGCGGGCCGGGTGGAGTCGAGGCGGCCTCGCCGTGCGGTGACGCGGCTCGGCGTCCCCCGTCCGGCCGGTCACGCACCAGCCCCCGCTCCGGCCGCGTGCCGCTCAAGTCGGCCCGCCGCCGGAGGCCTACCCGCCCTCCAGTTCGTCCGCCAGGCTGTTCACCGGCTGCGGTGTGCCCGTGAGGTCCAGGACGAACAGGGGGACGCCGAGGGAGTCGGCCTGGGCGCGGGCCTCGGGGGTGTAGCCGGCCAGGGAGAAGTACACGCAGTGCGCGGACTCCGTCATCGCCGTCAGCCACAGGCACTCCACGTCCCGCGGTGAGGCCGGCCGCACGGTCGGGTCGACCTGGGCCAGCAGCCCGCGGGCCGCGAGACCGATGCCGGACGGCGGCCGCTGGTCCGCGCGCCGGATGTCCTCGTAGCCGAGCCAGCGCAGATACAGCGCGGCCACGGTGACCGCGTCACGCGCGGTGCGGATCGTGATCGGCTGGAAGGCGCGCCGCGGGGGAGTGGGAGTGTCCACCTCGGCGGACACCTCCGGCTCGGGCCACGAGCAGGTCTCCCCGGACACCGGAATCCGCAGCACCGTTCCGCAGCCACAGCCCAGCTCCGGCTGGGGCCACTCGGCCTTGCGGCCGCAGACCGCGCACTCCACGGAGACCCACGCCTCGTCCCAGACCTGGTGGGTGACGGCTGTGGGCGCGCCGTGCCGGTCCAGCGGCGGGCAGACCGGGGCGCCGCACTCGCACGGGTACGACGGCGCCGCATAGAGGTGCTCGCGCCGGCAGACCGGACAGCGCACCGAGACGCTCTCGGACATGGCCTCATCGTCCTCCAGGAGGCGGCCGTCTGTCCGTCTCTTGACCACCTTCGTCCCTTGACGGCCCCGGCCCCTCCACTTACATTGCTTCCAGATAGTAGAAAACATATTCCGCAATACGGAAGTGCTCGCCGCGGGGCGCGACGGGAGTACGCATCCGACAGCCGAAGCCGTAGAAGCAGTCGAAGCAGGAGTACTCGATGGCTCGAATGACCGCTGCCCGCGCGGCAGTTGAGATCCTCAAGCGCGAAGGTGTCACGGACGCGTTCGGTGTCCCCGGCGCGGCGATCAACCCCTTCTATGCCGCGCTCAAGGCCTCCGGGGGCATCCACCACACCCTCGCCCGCCATGTCGAGGGCGCATCCCACATGGCCGAGGGGTACACGAGGACCCACCCGGGCAACATCGGTGTCTGCATCGGCACCTCAGGACCCGCCGGCACCGACATGATCACCGGCCTGTACTCCGCGACCGGCGACTCGATCCCGATCCTGTGCATCACGGGCCAGGCCCCGACCGCCGTGATCCACAAGGAGGACTTCCAGGCCGTCGACATCGCCTCCATCGCGGGGCCGGTGACCAAGATGGCGGTCACCGTCCTGGAGGCGGCCCAGGTCCCCGGCGTCTTCCAGCAGGCCTTCCACCTCATGCGCTCCGGCCGCCCGGGGCCGGTCCTGATCGACCTGCCGATCGACGTGCAGCTCACCGAGATCGAGTTCGACCCGGACACGTACCAGCCGCTCCCGGTCTACAAGCCGGTCGCGAGCCGCGCGCAGATCGAGAAGGCGCTCGCTCTCCTCAGCGAGTCCGAGCGCCCCCTTATCGTCGCCGGCGGCGGTGTCATCAACGCCGACGCGGCCGAACTCCTCGTCGAGTTCGCCGAGTTGACCGGCATCCCGGTCGTCCCGACGCTCATGGGCTGGGGCGTTCTGCCGGACGACCACGAGCTGAACGCGGGCATGGTGGGCCTGCAGACCTCGCACCGCTACGGCAACGCCACCTTCCTGGAGTCCGACTTCGTCCTCGGCATCGGCAACCGCTGGGCCAACCGCCACACCGGCAAGCTGGACGTCTACACGGCAGGCCGGAAGTTCGTCCACGTCGACGTCGAGCCCACCCAGATCGGCAGGATCTTCGCGCCGGACTACGGCATCGCCTCCGACGCCAGGGCCGCCCTGGAACTCTTCGTCGAGGTGGCAAGGGAGTCGCAGGCGGCGGGCCGGCTCCCCGACCGCTCGGCGTGGGCGGCCTCCGCGCAGGAGAAGAAGGCGACCCTCCAGCGCCGTACGCACTTCGACGACATCCCCATCAAGCCCCAGCGTGTCTACGAGGAGATGAACAAGGCCTTCGGCCCCGAGACCCGCTATGTGTCGACGATCGGCCTGTCGCAGATCGCCGGCGCCCAGATGCTGCACGTCTTCAGGCCGCGCCACTGGATCAACTGCGGTCAGGCGGGCCCTCTCGGCTGGACGATCCCGGCCGCGCTGGGCGTCGCCAAGGCCGACCCCGAGGCGCAGGTCGTCGCGCTCTCCGGGGACTACGACTTCCAGTTCATGCTCGAGGAGCTGGCCGTCGGGGCCCAGCACCGGATCCCGTACATCCACGTCCTCGTGAACAACTCCTACCTGGGCCTGATCCGCCAGGCCCAGCGGGCCTTCGACATCGACTTCCAGGTCAACCTGGAGTTCGAGAACATCAACTCCCCGGAGCTGGGCGTCTACGGCGTCGACCACGTCAAGGTCGCCGAGGGCCTTGGCTGCAAGGCGATCCGGGTGACCGACCCGGCGGAGCTGGGCGCGGCCCTGGAGCAGGCGAAGAAGCTCGCCGCCGAGTTCCAGGTCCCGGTCGTCGTCGAGGCCATCCTGGAGCGGGTCACCAACATCTCGATGTCGACGACCAACGACATAGGCAACGTGGTCGAGTTCGAGGAGATCGCGACGGAGCCGGGCCATGCGCCGACGTCGGTCAGGCCGCTGAAGGTCTGACACCGCGCACAACTGAAGGTCTGACCCCGCGCACAACTGAAGGGCGGTCCCACCGTGAAGGTCGGACCGCCCTTTCCCGTGCCCGGCTCCCCCGAAGCCGTCCCCCGTCGCGATGCCCGCCGCCCCCGTGCCGGCGAACCTCGTGTGATGAGAATGCGCCCGGGAACGCGTCCGGCAGAAGCCCCTGCATCAGGTTCAGAGCTTGATTTGAGGATTCCGTAGCCGGCCTACGACCGCTGCCGTACGCCCGCTCACCGCTCCTCGTGCTCGGACAGTCCCGGCCAGTCGTCGGGACCGCCGCCCTGCCACTCCACGATGTCGTCGTCCTCGACCTCGATCCGGTCCAGGTCGGCGAGCCGGAGCAGTTCCACGACGTCGTCCAGGTGCGAGGCGACGCCGAGGTTCTTGTCGTCCACGGTGACGCGCCGGGACCCGTCCAGGGCCGGAGCGTGCACCACGACATGCGGATGCCGTGTCGGTTGTGCTGCCATGCCTTCAGCGTCCTGCCATCCGCTGCAATCCGCACCCCGACCGTAGCCGCCACATGGAAGAGCGCCGGATACGGGACCGTCCGTATCCGGCGCTCTGGGTTCCTGCCGGTCTTGCCGGGACCGCGGCGGCCGCGACGGAACCGGGAACGCGCTCCTTCCCTCAGGTCGAAGAAGGAGGGCCCGGGACCTTCACCACCGCACTGGCTCGCACGCCGCCGCGGTCCTCCCCCGACCGCACCCGGCACCGGGCGACCACCCCTCATCCGGGTCGCCCGGCGCGTCGGGTGCGGTCAGGGAGGGGTTCCGGTCCGCGGTGGCGCCTGGGCGCGACACGACAGATGTCAGCGCCGCCGCGGACCGGAAGTCGGTGTCAGACCTGGGCGCCCGACAGGCGCTCCACGGCCCGCAGCAGTGCCGAGTGGTCCAGGCCCCCGTCGCCCTGCGCCCGCAGGCTGGCGACCAGCTGGGCGACGACGGCGCCGACGGGCAGGGCCGCGCCGACGTTGCGCGCGGCGTCGGTGACGATGCCCATGTCCTTGTGGTGCAGGTCGATCCGGAAGCCCGGCGCGAAGTCGCGCTGAAGGAAGTTGTCCTTCTTGCGGGTCAGCACGGTCGAGCCGGCGAGGCCGCCGCCCAGCACGTCCAGCGCGGCCTTCAGGTCCACGCCCGACTTCTCCAGGAAGACCACGGCCTCGGCGCACGCCTGGATGTTCACGGCGACGATCAGCTGGTTCGCGGCCTTCACGGTCTGGCCCGAGCCGTGCGGACCGCACAGCACGATGGTCCTGCCGAGCGCCTCGAAGATGGGCTCGGCCTCGTCGAAGTCGGCCTGCTCGCCACCGACCATGATGGACAGCACGGCCTCGATCGCACCGGCCTCACCGCCGGACACGGGTGCGTCCAGCACACGGATGCCCTTGTCCTTCGCCGCCTTCGCCAGATCGACCGAGGTCTGCGGGGTGATCGAGGACATGTCGATCAGCAGCGCGCCGGAGCGGGCGTTCTCCAGGATGCCCTCGGGGCCGTACGCGATGGCCTCGACCTGCGGAGAGGCCGGCACCATCGTGATGATCACTTCGGCGTCGCGCACGGCCTCGGCGATCGAACCGGCGGCCGTGCCACCGGCGGCGGCCAGCCGGTCCAGCTTGTCCTGTTCCAGGGTGAAGCCGGTGACGTCGTAACCCGCCTTGACCAGGTTCTCGGACATGGGGGAGCCCATGATGCCGAGGCCTATCCAGGCAATCGCCGGGCGGGCTGGGTGGGAGGACTGCGCGAGGTTGCTCATGGTGGGGTGCCTCTCAGGAAAGGGGGGTCAGCGGGACAGCCAGTCGAAGGACTCGGCACTCGGGCGGTCGCCCGGCTTGTACTCGAGGCCCACCCAGCCGTCGTAGCCCGCCTTCCTCAGCTGGCCGAGGAGGTCGTCGAGGGGCAGCGAGCCCGTGCCCGGCGCCCCGCGGCCCGGGTTGTCGGCGATCTGCACGTGGCCGGTTTTCGAGGCGAACTCCTCGATCACCGCCGGCAGGTCCTCGCCGTTCATGGACAGGTGGTAGAGGTCCATCAGGAACTTCGCGTTGCCGAGGCCGGTCGCGTTGTTGACCTTGTCCACGATCCCCACCGCCGCGGGCGCGCTCACCAGCGGGTACAGCGGCGACTCGGGCTTGTTGAGGGCCTCGATCAGGAGGATCGCGCCGATCCGGTCGGCCGCGCGGGCCGCGAGGACCAGGTTCTCCAGCGCCAGCGCGTCCTGCTCGGCCGGGTCCACGCCGTCGACGCGGTTGCCGTACAGGGCGTTGAGCGCCGTCGCGCCGAGGGACCCGGCGAAGTCGGCGGCCACGTCGATGTTGGCGCGGAAGCGCTCCGACTCCTCGCCGGGGATCGACAGGGCGCCCCGGTCGGGGCCCGGCAGCCGGCCGGCGTAGAAGTTCAGGCCCGTCAGCTGGACGCCCGCGTCCTCGATCGCCCTCTTCAGGGCGTCGAGCTCGGACCGCTCGGGGGTCGGGGTGTCGATCCAGGGCCACCACAGCTCGACCGCGGTGAAGCCGGCCGCGGCGGCCGCCGCCGGGCGCTCCAGGAGCGGGAGTTCCGTGAAGAGGATCGACAGGTTGACGTTGAAGCGCTGGTCGGCGAATCCCATCGGTCGCGGCGCTCCCTTCCGTGTCGTAGTCCGTCATATTCCATAATGCGGAAGTTAGTTTCTGCCTATTGGAAGATTGCCGTCGGGTCGACGGCGTTGTCAAGAGGGCCCGACGGAAAACGGCACCTCGGGTTAGGTTGTGCGCGTGCGATTGAGAGTGGAGTTCACGACCGAGCCCTTCGACCTCGACGAGGCCCCGGCGCACGCGCTCGTGGCCCGTGAGGTCATCGAGGCGGCCGAGCTGGACGCGGTGGACGTCGGCCCGTTCGGCAACACGGCCGAAGGGGGCGCCGACGAGGTGCTCGGCGCCGTGGACGCCCTGCTGCGCAGGACCCTGGCCTCCGGTGCCACCCGGATCTCCCTTCAGGTCAATGTGCTGGGGGAGGGGGACGCGTGAGCGCCGACGAGCCGTTCATCTCGGCGGTCAAGCCGCTGGTCGACGCCATGGGCGGCGAGATGCTCCCGCCGGACGAGGCCGGTCCCGACGACGTCGTGCTCGCCTGGGAGGGTGCCGACGTGGTCGCCGTGCGCCTGCCGCAGCTCGCGGACTCCCTCGATCACATCCTGGCCGCCATGGAGCGCAAGCGGGGCAAGCCGCTCTCGGACCTGGACCGCAAGGCCAAGCAGGAGGTCGTACGGATATTGGAGGCGCGCGGCGCCTTCTCTGTACGGCACGGCGTGGAGACCGTGGCGAGCGCCCTCGGGGTGAGCCGCTTCACGGTCTACAACTACCTGAACCGGGACAAAACCTAGACGGCGGGGCCCGCCGGGGTTCGTAACCCCGAATTTTCAACAAAGTGTTGACGTGATGTCGCGTGGGGGCGTTAGCTGACTCCCGTGACTTCGACTTCCACGTCCCCCGGCCTGGCCCGGTTCAACGTCCTGGAGGAGCACGCGGCCCACGCGGTCCTCCTTGAGACGTGCGCCTCGACGGCGTGGGCTCGGCGTCTGCTCGCCGCCCGCCCCTATGCGACCGCGGAGGACCTCTACGCCACCAGCGACGCCGCCATGGCCGAGCTGACCCCCGACGACCTCGCCGAGGCCATGGCCGGCCACCCGCCGATCGGCCGTCCCAAGCCCGGCGACCCGGCCTCCTCCCGTGAACAGCGCGGCATGGACGGTGCCTCCGACGAGCTCAAGGCGCAGATGCTGGAACTGAACCTGGCGTACCAGGAGCGGTTCGGCCATGTCTTCCTGATCTGCGCGACCGGCCGCACCGGCGAGCAGATGCGCGACGCGGTCAAGGAGCGGATCGGCAACCCGCCGGAGCGGGAACGCGAGATCGTCCGCACCGAGCTGGGAAAGATCAACCGCATTCGGCTCGCCCGCATCGTCGAAGAGGTCTGAGCGACATGAGCACCACCGCATCCGTGTCCACGCACATCCTGGACACCAGCGTCGGCCGCCCCGCCGAGGGCGTCGCCGTCCAGCTCGCGGCCCGCAGCGGCCGGGAGGCCGAATGGCAGGCGCTCGGCGGCAGCGCGACCGACGCGGACGGGCGGTGCAAGGACCTGCCGGCGCTGCCGGAGGGGATCACCCACGTACGGCTCGACTTCGCCGTGGAGCCGTATTTCTTGAAGAAGCAAGCCGATGCGCAGCAGGACGCCCCCGCGAATCGGGACAGCGGTACCGGTGTGTTCTTCCCGGAGGTGGCGATCACCTTCGCCGTCGTGCCGGGCGAGCACTACCACGTACCGCTGCTGCTCAACCCGTTCGGCTACTCCGTTTACCGAGGGAGCTAGCTATGCCCATCCTGGGACAGAACCAGTACGGCAAGGCCGAGAACCGAGTCGTCAAGATCACGCGGGACGGCGCCACCCACCACATCAAGGACCTGAACGTCTCCGTGGCGCTCTCCGGCGACATGGAAGAGGTCCACTACTCCGGCTCCAACGCCAACGTCCTGCCGACCGACACCACCAAGAACACGGTGTACGCGTTCGCCAAGGAGCACGGCATCGAGTCCGCCGAGCAGTTCGGCATCCACCTCGCCCGGCACTTCGTGACCTCGCAGGAACCGATCAGGACCGCGCGCATCCGCGTCGAGGAGTACTCCTGGGAGCGGATCGGGACGCCGGGGGAGGACGCACACTCTTTCGTCCGCCAGGGCCAGGAGACCCGGCTGACACAGATCACCTACGACGGCTCGTCGTGGGAGGTCGTCTCCGGGCTCAAGGATCTGACCGTCATGAACTCGACCAACTCCGAGTTCTGGGGCTACGTCAAGGACAAGTACACGACCCTGCCCGAGGCGTACGACCGCATCCTGGCGACCGAGGTGTCCAGCCGCTGGCGCTTCAACTGGACCGACGACGCCCAGGAGGCACCGGACTGGGAGGAGTCGTACGCCCAGGTCAAGAAGCACATGCTGGGGGCGTTCGCGGACACGTACTCCCTCTCCCTCCAGCAGACCCTCTACGCCATGGGCTCCCGGATCATCGAGAACCGCGGCGAGATCGACGAGGTCCGCTTCTCGCTGCCCAACAAGCACCACTTCCTGGTCGACCTGGAGCCCTTCGGCCTCAAGAACGACAACGAGGTGTACTTCGCCGCCGACCGGCCCTACGGCCTGATCGAGGCGACCGTCCTGCGGGACGGCGTCGAACCGAGGATCCCGGTGGACCTCACGAACCTCTAGCAACCCCCTCGCGGCACCCGCGGCCGGGCAAGGGCCCGGAAGGGCCCTCCGGCCGCGGCACTCAAACTCCCGGGGTCCTGCCGTGCCCTCTCCACCTCAGCGCAAAGGACGAACCATGGCAGAAGACCGGCGCATCGTCATCGAGAACTGTTCGATCGCGACCGTGGACGCGCACGACACCGAGTACCCGAGCGGGTACGTCGTCCTCGCCGGCAACCGCATCGAGTCGCTCGGCGCGGGCAGGGCCCCCGAGGGCCTGGAGAACGTCGACCGCCGTATCGACGCCACCGGCCACCTGGTCACCCCCGGCCTGGTCAACACCCACCACCACTACTACCAGTGGATCACCCGCGGCCTCGCCACCGACCACAACCTCTTCAACTGGCTCGTCGCGCTCTACCCGACCTGGGCGCGCATCGACGAGCAGATGGTCTACGCGGCCGCCCAGGGCTCACTGGCGATGATGGCCCGCGGTGGCGTCACCACCGCCATGGACCACCACTACGTCTTCCCCGCCGGCTCCGGCGACCTGTCCGGCGCGATCATCCGCGCCGCCCGCGAGACGGGCGTCCGCTTCACCCTCGCCCGCGGCTCCATGGACCGCAGCGAGAAGGACGGCGGCCTGCCCCCGGACTTCGCCGTGGAGACCCTGGAGGGCGCCCTCGCCGCGACCGAGGCGACCGTCAAGGAGCACCACGACTCCTCCTTCGGCGCGATGACCCAGGTCGCCGTCGCGCCCTGCTCGCCCTTCTCCGTCTCCACCGAGCTCCTGCGCCAGGGCGCCGAGTTGGCCCGCCGCCTCGGCGTGCGACTGCACACCCACGGCTCGGAGACCGTCGAGGAGGAGCAGTTCTGCAAGGAACTGTTCGGCATGGGCCCCACCGACTACTTCGAGTCCACCGGCTGGCTCGGCGAGGACGTGTGGATGGCGCACTGCGTCCACATGAACGACTCCGACATCGCCGCCTTCGCCCGTACGAAGACGGGCGTGGCGCACTGTCCGTCCTCCAACGCCCGCCTGGCCGCGGGGATCGCGCGGGTCCCGGACATGCTCGCGGCCGGTGTCCCGGTCGGCCTCGGCGTAGACGGCACGGCCTCCAACGAGTCCGGCGAACTCCACACCGAGCTGCGCAACGCCCTGCTCATCAACCGCCTCGGCGCCCACCGCGAGGCCGCCCTGAACGCCCGCCAGGCCCTGCGCCTGGGCACCTACGGCGGCGCCCAGGTCCTCGGCCGCGCGGCCGAGACCGGCTCCCTGGAGGCGGGCAAGCTCGCCGACCTGGTGCTGTGGAAGCTCGACACCCTCGCCCACGCCTCGATCGCCGACCCGGTGACCGCGCTGGTCTTCGGTGCGGCGGCCCCGGTCACGGCCTCGTTCGTGAACGGCCGTCAGATCGTCGAGAACGGCCGCCTGTCGCACGTGGACGAGGACGCCATCGCGCGCTCCACGCGGGAACAGGCCCAGCGTCTCGCGCGCATCGCCGCGCAGGGCTGACCGCTTCACCCAAGAACTCCGGTCGGGAGGGACGGCTCCCGGCCGGCGGCCGTGGACCCCGGTTGCGGGCTCCATGGCGGCCGTGCCCGGGGCGCGTGTTGGACGCACGCGCCCCGGAACGGTCCCCGTCCAACGGTCCCTCCCCCACTCTCGGCTTCGCTCGAGCGGGAGGTGCCTCCATGCCCGCGCACCACCTCCATGAAACCCACGGCACCGCTTTCCGGCGGCCGTGCAACCGCCCGGAGGCGAGCCGCAGTGTCAGTCCACCCCGTCGACGAAAAGCTCCCCGCTCTCAAGATGGCGACCACCGGCCTCCAGCACGTGGCCGCCATGTACGCCGGAGTCGTCGCCCCGCCCCTGATCGTCGGCGCGGCCATCGGCCTCTCCGCCACCGACCTCACCTTCCTCACCGGCGCCTGCCTGTTCACCGCGGGCCTCGCCACCTTCCTGCAGACGCTCGGCATCTGGAAGATCGGCGCCCGGCTGCCCTTCGTCAACGGCGTCACCTTCGCCGGCGTCGCCCCCATGACCGCGGTCGTCGCCTCCACGGACGACAAGTCCGACGCCCTGCCGGTCATCTTCGGCGCGGTGATCGTCGCCGGACTCCTCGGCTTCCTCGCCGCCCCCTTCTTCAGCAAGGCGATCCGCTTCTTCCCGCCGGTCGTCACCGGGACCGTCATCACCCTGATAGGCGTCTCGCTCCTGCCGGTCGCCTTCGGCTGGGCACAAGGTCCCGATCCCGCGGCGCGGGACTACGGTTCGACGACCAACCTGGGCCTGGCGGCGGCGACCCTCGGGATCGTGCTCCTCCTACGACGGTTCACGCGAGGCTTCGTCAAGCAGGTCGCCGTGCTCATCGGCCTGGTGGCCGGCACGCTCCTCGCGATCCCCTTCGGCGCCACGGACTTCGGACCCGTCACCGACGCGGCCGTCGTCGGCTTCCCGACCCCCTTCCACTTCGGCGCCCCGCAGTTCCAGCTCGCCGCGATCCTCTCGCTGTGCGTGGTGATGGTGGTCTCGATGACCGAGTCGACCGCGGACATGCTGGCGTTGGGCGAGATCGTCGAGCGCCCGGCCGACGAGAGGACCATCGCCGCGGGTCTGCGCGCCGACACCCTCGGCTCGGCGATCAGCCCCCTCTTCAACGGCTTCATGTGCAGCGCCTTCGCCCAGAACATCGGCCTGGTTGCGATGACGAGGATCCGCAGCCGCTACGTCGTCGCCACCGGCGGCGCCTTCCTGGTGCTGATGGGCCTGTGCCCCATGGCCGCCTCGCTCATCGCCGTCGTCCCGCGTCCGGTGCTCGGCGGCGCCGGAGTCGTCCTGTTCGGCTCGGTGGCCGCCGGCGGCATCCAGACCCTCGTCAAGGCGGGCCTGGACAAGGACAACAATGTCCTGATCGTCGCCGTGTCCCTGGCCGTCGGCATCATCCCGATCACCGCGCCGGAGTTCTACCACGCCTTCCCCGAGACCGCGAGGATCGTCCTGGACTCGGGGATCTCCACGGGCTGTGTGGCGGCGGTGGCGCTGAACCTGGTCTTCAACCACCTCGGCCGGGGCGCGGACGCCCAGGACGTCACCCACCCCATGGAGGCCGTCTCCGCTCAGCCGATCTCGTAACTGTCCCCGTACACCTTCCACTTGAGCGGTGTGTCCAGGTCGAGATTGCCCTGCTGCAGAAAGACCCGCTGGGCGGTCTCGACCCGGCTCACGTCATGGTGGGCCGGCTCCTGGCGCATCGCCCACACCCGGGCGTCCAGGAAGGCGTGCAGATAGGCGGTCTGGTCACCGCCGTCCGCCGGGGTGTCCGCACCCTGCCGGGCCCGCCCGCGGATACCGCCGAAGCTCAGCGGGTCGGTGCCGGGGCCGTGCATGACCATCGCGTCGTAGTAGACGAACTGGCCGAGCGTGCCCAGACCGTCCCGCTTGGCGCGCGCGACCGCCGGGTCGAAGTAGCCGCGGTCCCGCTCGTCCCGCTGCGCCTGGCGGAACGCGGAGGTCTTCGCAGCGGTCCGCCAGGCCGCCGGGAAGCCCGGGTCCAGCCCTTCGTGCGAGTCGGTGCCGTCCACCGTGCGCAGGGCGGGCAGATACCGGGCCAGGGGATTGTCGGGGACCCGTGCCGTGCAGAGCTCGACCAGCGCCAGCATGTCGCTCGTACCGGAGCAGAAACCGATGATGCCGGCGGTGTAGCCGCGGCCGTCCCCGATGTCCTCGATGTACGCGTACTGCGCCTGCCAGTCCAGCGAGGAGTTCTCCGCGCTGGACACCAGCCGCATCGCCAGGTCCTTCTTGACCGGATCGTCGAGCCCGGTCCGGTCCGCGGCCTCGGCGGACAGCCACGTCGAGCTCAGCACTCCGGCTCCGAGGGCGGCGAGCAGGGTGCGGCGGGCGGCTGTTCCGGACAGGGGGTCACTGTGAAGTCGGGTCACCGGCTGTCGATCACCTGGCAGGCGCGGGGGGCGGGAAGCCGTCCGGTGAAGTAGGAGCGCGGTGGGACACCCATCAGGGTGCGGAAGTCGGATGTCATGTGGGACTGGTCGTAGTAGCCGGTGACGGCGGCCAGTTCGGCCGAGGCCAGCTCTCCGGCATGGGCGAGCACGGCGCGGACGCGGTCGATGCGGGTGTAGTGCTTGGGCGAGAGCCCGACCCCCTCACTGAACAGCTTGCGCAACTGGCGCTCGCTGACGGCGAGTTCGCGAGCCACCTCGCCGACATGACCGGGTGTGCGACCCGAGCGGACGGACAGCGCGGCGACCGCGGCGCGCAGCAGCTCGGCGCGTGCCCCGTCGGCCGCCGTGGGCAGCCGGTCCGGGAGGACGTCCGCGAGCCGGACGGCCACCTCCTCGGGCTCCAGCCGGGCGAGCTCGAACGCCAGTCGCCGCGCGGCCGGGCCGGGCAGCGCGCCCAGCGGCACGATCCGTCCGACGAGGGCGACCGCGGGGACGCCCAGCAGCGGGCGGGTGGTGCCGGGCGCGAGCCGTACCTCCACGCAGGACACGTCCGTCTTGCCCTCGTGGTACGTAGCTCGGACGCGGGGCCCCGAGACCAGCAGGGTGGGCCGGCCGCGCGCCTCGCTGCGGACGATCACCTTGGTCGTCGGGTCCGG
This sequence comes from Streptomyces sp. SLBN-8D4, assembly GCF_049739545.1. NCBI lineage: Bacteria > Bacillati > Actinomycetota > Actinomycetes > Kitasatosporales > Streptomycetaceae > Streptomyces > Streptomyces sp. SLBN-8D4. The sequence continues at coordinate 2,105,431 of NZ_JBMGQC010000001.1, read as the reverse complement.
CAGCTGGACGAACGGCTCCCGGGGATCCGCCGCCACGGCCAGGACCCCGGTCCCGGCGATCCACGGACCCGGCGCGTCGGGGGTGCGCGGCGCTCGCTCGGAAACGGAGTTGGTCACGCATCCACCGTAAGCGGGGGAGCGGGGGGTTCGGGCGCGCGAAACGTGCCGGAATTTCCTATCGGCCGGACCGCTGCGGCGCCCACCGTGGTGGTCATGATCCTGGTCACGGGTGCCACGGGCACCATCGGAAGTGATGTCGTACGACGGCTCGTGGCGCGCGGCGAGAAGGTGCGCGCGCTCACGCGGGAACCGGGCAGGACCCAACTGCCGCCGGGGGTCGAGGCGGCTCGGGGACACCATCGCGATCTCGACTCCGTGGCGTCGGCCATGGCGGGCGCCGACGCCGCCTTCCTGGTGGGCGTCTTCGGCCCGGAGGACGCCGGCAGCGACCGGGGGATGGTGGCGGCGGCCCGGGCGGCGGGGGTGCGGCGCGTGGTGAAGCTCTCCGCGATCAGCGCTGGGGACCCCAGGACGGGGCTGGGCGGCATCGCGCACGGACACGGTGAGGAGGCGGTCCGGGAGAGCGGCCTGGAGTGGGTGATCCTGCGACCCTCGGCCTTCGCGTCGAACACGCTGGGGTGGGCGGAGGCCGTTCGGGCGGGCACGCCCGTGCCGAACATGCTGGGGGAGGGGCGGCAAGGTGTGGTCGACCCGCGGGATGTCGCCGAGATCGCGGTCGCGGCGCTGGCCGGTCCGGGCCACCTGGGACGGACGTACACCTTGACGGGCCCGGAGACGCTCAGTCCCCAGGACCAGGCGGCGACTTTGGGCGAGGTGCTCGGCAGGGGTGTGGAGCTTCGTGGACTGACCCCACCGGAGACCCGCGAACTGCTGGTCGCCTCCGGGTGGAGCGAGGAATCGGCGCAGGGGATGCTGCGGAGCGTCCGCTTCGTGGCCGAGGGCGGCAACGCGGTGGTCACCGGGGACGTGGAGGAGGTGCTGGGTCGTCCGCCACGGACGTACCGGGAGTGGGCACGGGACCACAGCGAGGCGTTCGGCGGGGGCTGAGGCTGGGGCCCGACCGCGGGGCAGCCACGACGTGCCCGCGGCCGCCGGACGGCATGGCGTGGCACCTCTGAAGGCGGCTCACTCCCTCGCTCGCGGCCGCAGCACCACCGCGGCCAGCACCAGCGCCGCCACGGCGATCCCCGCCCCCACCCGGAACGCCAGCTGATACCCCTCCGCCGTGGCCGCGCCCAGGCCCGCCCCGCCTGCCAGCAACCCCTCCGTACGACTGGCCGCCAGCACCGACAGCACCGCCAGCCCCAGCGAACCCCCCACCACCTGCGTGGTGTTGAACAACCCGGACGCCAGTCCCGCGTCCTCCTCCCGGGCACCCGACATGGCGAGACCGGTCAACGCGGGCATGGCCGCGGCGAAGCCGACGGACAGCAACAGCAGCGGCGGAAGGACATCCGCGGCGTACGAGCCCTGGTCCGGCGCACGGCTCAACAGGGCCATTCCGGCGACGATGAGGCCAAGCCCGGCCAGCAGCACCCGGTACGGGCCGAACCGCCCGATGGTCCGTGCCGACAGTCCCAGCATCAGCACCCCGATCGCGATCGGCGCGGGCAGGAACGCCGTACCCGTGAGCAACTCGCCGAACCCGAGCACCCGTTGGACGTACAGAGCCCCGAGGAACTGGAAGCCGTACATCGTGGCGATCATCAGGATCTGCACGGCGTTCGCGCCGGAGAGCAGTCGGGAGCCGAACAACCGAAGCCGCAGCAGGGGGCGGGCCGCACGGGCCTGACGCAGGGTGAACGCCGTGAACAGGCCGACGGCGGCCAGGGCCAGGAGAAGCGTGGTGGTCGGCTCGCGGTCGCCGGAGCCGACGATCACGTACACCGTCAGCATCAGCGCACCGGTCACCAGCGCGGCCCCGGGATAGTCCGCGCCCCGGCCCAGACCTTCGCCGTCCTCCGCGTCGAGCACCCGGATCGCCGCCAGCAGGGCGACAATCCCGATCGGCAGGTTGATCAGGAAGATCCAGTGCCAGTTCAGTGCCTGCGTCAGCGCCCCGCCGAGGAACGTGCCCAGTGCCCCGCCCGCCGCACCCACCGCACTGAACACCGCGATCGCGCGGGCCTGTTCACGCGGCTCGGGGAACAGCGCGACCAGCATGCCGAGCACCACCGCCGCGGTCATCGCTCCGCCCACGCCCTGAAGCGCCCGCGCCGCGATCAGCGTGCCCTGGCTCGTGGCCACCCCGCACAGCACGGACGCCGCCGTGAACACGGCAAGCCCCGCCGCGAACATCCGCTTGCGGCCGACCAGGTCGCCGAGCCGGCCCACCAGCAACAGCAGCCCGCCGAACGGGATCAGATAGGCGTTGACCACCCACGCGAGGCCCGGCCCCGAGAAGCCGAGGTCGCTCTGGATGGCCGGCATGGCGACGGTGACGATGTTGCCGTCCAGGATCGTCATGAGCGTTCCCGCGCACAGGACGACCAGAGCCGTCCAGCGGGAGTACGTTCGTCGCAGCGCTCGCGTGGGGGTTTCGACGACGGCTGTCATGGCGGCGTGGCCTCCGCATTCTCCGTGGGTTCCGACAACGGGCCTTGGTGCACGACTTGTAACGGGGACCATCGTCAGTGACCATGAGGAGTGCCGTAAGGAGGCAGTTCGATGTCCCAGAGGAACACCGGTGTAACCGTCCAGGTCGTGAACGCGCACGCGTGCCCGGTGCGGGAAGTTCTTGACAGGGTCTCCGGCAAATGGAGCGTGCAGATTCTCGTCGCGGCCGCCCACGGACCCATCCGCTTCACCGAGTTGGAGCGCAGCATCGAGGGGATCAGCCGCCGCATGCTGACCCTGACCCTGCGCAACCTGGAGCGCGACGGCCTCGTCACCCGCACCGTCCATCCGACGGTGCCGCCCCGGGTGGAGTACGAACTCACCCCCGTCGCCCGTGAGTTGCACGAGACCCTGCAGCGCCTGACCGATTGGGCCGAGCGCAACAGGGTCTACATCGCCGAGGCCCGGGCGAACTACGACGCCGAGCGGGAACCGGAGCCGGCCTGAGCTACAGCAGACTCGGATCCGTGGCCAAGCCCTTGAGCACCTCGCCCGCGTTCGCGACCAGGCGCCGCGCCTTGAGGTCCATCAGACCGCCGACCGCGGTGATCTCGGCGGCGACTGTGCCGTCTTTCTTGCGGATCGTCTGCCGGATGCGGAACGTCTTGCCCTCGCCCCACTCGAATCCGCAGGTCACGTCCACCTCGTCACCCGCCAGCAGCTCCCGCAGATAGCGGATGGTGGTCTCCAGCGCCACCGGGCCCACCCCGCTGCCGATCAGCGCGGCCTGGGTGATCCCGGCGGCATCGAGCAGCGACCAGCGGGCGTGCTCCGCGTAGTTGAGGTACACGCTCTGGTTGAGGTGGCCCTGTACGTCCGTCTCGTACCCGCGGACGGTCACCGGCACGGAAAACGGCTCACTCACGTCAATCCCCTCTCACGCCACGGCAGTTACTGGGCCCGATCCTGGCATGTGCCCCCTACACGCGGCGCGGCGAGGCCAGCAGGTACCGGGCCCTGGTCCGCGGCTGTGTGTACTCGCCGACCTGCCAGCCGGCCTTCTCCAGGGTGATCGCGCAGGCCCGCAGCGTCTCGCCGTCCGGCGCGTGCACGGCCACGGCCTCGGGCTGCGGGGTCGCGCGCACCCGGTAGCCGGGCGAGCCCCCCGCTTCCGGCGCGTGCCCGGCCGCCTCCAGCGCCAGCGCGGCCGCCTGCACCAGATGAGCGCGCTCCCAGCCGCAGGGCCGCTCCGTGGCCCCGTCGGGGTTGGTCATCCGGCGCAGCTCCAGCAGCCCCTGCCAGGCGCTGTGCACCTCACGCGTCCGGGCCGGACCGGTGTCGGCTGCCTCCTGCGTGCCGCCGATGCGCGCGGCGAACACACCGCCGGTGGCCGGGGCGGCGGCCCGCTCGGGCTCCTCCTCGACCGTCTCCCGTAGCCGGTGCCCGGCCGGTGTCAGGAAGTGATCGTGCGGCGGCCTCGGATGCCGGAAGGCCAGCCCGCGCTTCACCAGCGCCTCCAGCTGGGCCTCGGTGCCCTTGATCCGCCCGGTGACGGGATCGGCGGCGTCGATGACACGCCGCTGCGCGGCGGTGGGCGGTCGCGTCACGGCGTGCTCCTTCCTCGGGAGGGGCCGTACGACGGGCCGAACGGATCACCGACCCCCTCCGCTTCGAAGGCTACGACGGGGCTCTGACATTCCACCCGGCGATCACCGGCCGTCCATGTTCCGTCCCCAGCCGACCCAGCGTCCCGGTCGCCAGCTGGAACAGCGCCCCGGCCGACGGCGGCAGCCCGAGCCGACGGGCGGTGAGCACGCGCAGAAAGTGACCGTGCGCCACCAGCACCACGCACCCCTCGGTGTTCGCGTGCGCCGCGTCCACCTTGGCCAGCACCCGGTCGGCCCGCTCGCCGACCTGCTCCGGGCTCTCCCCGGGGTGGTCGGGCGGGCCGGGTGCCACGCCGTCCGAGAACAGGAACCAGTCCGGACGCTCCCGCTGGATCTCCACGGTCGTGACGCCCTCGTAGCCGCCGTAATCCCACTCCCGCAGATCGACGTCGACCCGCGGCTCGTGCAGCCCGATGAGTTCCGCGGTCTCCCGGGCCCGCTGGAGGGGGCTGACGAAGGTGGCGCCGATGCGGTGGGAGCGGATCAGGGGCACGAGGCGGCGCGCCTCCTCCCTGCCGCGCTCGGTCAGCGGCACGTCGGTCCAGCCGGTGTGCCGCCCGGACCGCGACCACTCGGTCTCACCGTGCCGGACCAGAAAGAGATCACCCATGCCGCCGCCCACCCTTCCTGCTCGCCTCCCAGCACGGTGCCACACACCCCCCGACCGTGCAGGCCGGACTGGGCCGATCGACCATGGGTCCCCTTGCCGACCGGCACAGCCTCACTGGGCGCGAGCTCGGACGGGCTGGGGGCTTGGGCCGGCCGGCGTGGTGCGTCTTGGGTCGGCTCGCGCCGTGCGTCCGTGACCGACCAGGCTCAGCGTGTCCGGCTGGACCGGGTCCGGTCCGTCCCGATGGCCCGGCGCCCAGCGTGTTCGGCTCGACCGGGTCCAGTCCCCGACGGGCCTCGCACCCGTTGCGTCCGGCTCGACCGGGGCCCCGCCGGTCCCGATCGACCAGGTCCCGCCGCCCCCGCCCCTCAAACCCCCGGCAACCCCTGCACCGACTGCGCCAGTTGCCCCACCGCGACGACGAGCGGGGTCACCGGCTGTACGAAATCGTTGAGGCGGTCGAGGGCCCGTCGCAGGACTGTCCGCTGGGGTTCGGGTTCGTCGAGTTCCTCGCGGAGGCGGCGCAGCTCCCTGGTGGTGGCGTCGGGATCGGCGAGCGAAGCCCGGTGCTCCTCAAGCAACCGCTCGACGTACGCGAGGAGTTCGGCCGTACGCTCGGCGTCCTGCGGCTGGAAGGAGACCGAGCCGGAGTACGCCTGGGCGCCGTGCCCCACGGCCTGGTTGCCGACGTAGTGGGTGCCGCCGCTGATCATGACGCCGTTGTTGACCGGAGGGTCCTGCCGGCCGTCGTCGTTGCCCGTCATGGGGACCTCCTACTTGCCGGAACCGGAACCGGAACCGGAACCGGAACCGGAACCGGAACCGGAACCGGCGACGGGCGCCGCCGCGCCGGACTGCTGCGGGACCTGCTGGGTCGCGGTCGCGCCCGTGCCGATGGCCTGGTTGCCGATGATGCTCATGCCGCCCTGCTGGATGAGTCCCTGGTTGAGGATGGTCTGCTGCTGGGCGCGGAAGTCGGTGATGTCGTAGCCGTGCGTGTCGAGGAACACGCGGATCGCGGCGAGGGTGTGGCGCTCCACCAGGGACGTGATCCGTGCTGCGTCCACGACCTGGAAGTAGTTCTGGTAGTTGGGGCTCACCGCCAGCTCCCGGATGCTGAGCCGGGCGCCGAAGTCGTAGACCGGGTCCTGCTGCAGAGCCCTCAGCTCGTCCACCATGCGTCTGCTGTGCCGTTCCTCGAAGCGGGCCTGCCGCAGCGCCCGGAACGGGGCGGCGAAGAAGGCCCTGCCGGTGCCGGGGACGGCGTCCAGCAGCAGCCCCCGCCGCGCCTCGGGGGAGAGGGGGCCGCGCAGCCGGTCGACGACGTGGAAGTCGGCTCTCACCGGACCGAGCACATGGTTGCTGCAGTGCAGATGGAGTGTTCTGCCCTCGGTCGAGAAGTGCAGGAACACGGTCGGCACCACATCCCCGCCCCACAGCGGCAGATGAATCGCCAGACAGTGCCGCACCGCACCGGTCGGACGCTCCATGATCCGCTCGACCTGGTCGGCCGACAGCCGGGCGACCGGGGCGAGGCTCGTGGACCTGATGAACCGCTCGTCGTCGCCGACGGCCGTGCCGCTCGCGAAGATCCGGTCCGTCACGACGAGGGACCCGAGCGCCGCCTCGCCGTCCGTCGCCGCGTCGGCCACGCCGGCCACGGCCGTGGCCCGCAACCGCGCGCGTACGTGGTCGACGAGTTCGGTGACGGTGAACGGCTCCGGCCCGGCGGAACGCGAAACCCCACCCACGGGATCGTCGGCGGGCAGCAGCGGAACGGCGATCGACCACTGAGAGGCGGCCGCCGAATAACCGAGGAAGGGCGTGTAGCCGCTGTACACCGTGACGTTCCCCTCCTGCGCCTCCCGGATGGCCGTCAGCCGCGCGGCCATCCACTTGCGCGGCGGCACGGTCGGGCGCGGCTGCCGGGAGAACGCCTCGCGGGTCATGGTCGTGCGCAGCAGCAGGTCGACGGCGAGGTCATGGCGTACGACCGTGACGTACGCGAGCGCCATCGCCGTGACGGACACCAGCGCGGCCGGCACCCCGGCCAGGTAGGAGCCCAGCAGCCAGCTCACGAAGGCGGGGGTGGGCAGCGAGGAGAGGGCGATCCCGAAGGAGAACGCGAAGAGCACCGCGATGCCGGCCGCGACAGCCGTGCCCACCAGCACCCTGCCCGTGGGCTGGTGCCGGCCGCGGGTGGCCAGGCTGGGCCGACCGCCCGCCTGGCGGGTGATCGACAGGAACAGCGAGACGAACAGCAGCCACAGCGGTGCGAACACGGCCACGAGGGCGAACACGCCCGTCAGCCGCTGATCCCGGCGGTGCCGCATGTCCTGGGCCGTCAGACAGTGCCGTACGACTGTCACCAGGTCGACGTCGGGTGAGGACGCCACCGCGCCGGCCTCGTCGGCCAGGATGTCCTCCACGACGCGTTCGGCGAATCCCTCGTCCACGTAGGCCGCGGCGCACAGATACCGGGTGACGTCACCCGGTGCGCTCCCGACCGGCATGTGGACCGGCGCGGTCGTCATGCCGGGCCCTCCCTCTCTCCAGCGACGCAGCGGCGCCCTCACGGCGCCCTTGACGGGGCTCGGCACACCGGTGGCCAGGAGTGCGAGCAGGGTGCCGACCGCGAGGCCGAAGAGGAGGGCGCCGCGCAGCATTTCCTTCACCAGGATGTCGGCCGGTTCGAGCGGCACGTCGTCGACGAAGACCTCGTGCATGCCCCACCAGGCCAGGTTGGCCAGCGCCGAGGCCAGCACGCCCGCGACGAGGCAGCGGAACGGGCGCGACGCCCCGCCGGCCCACAGCCGCCGGGCGAAGAACGCGAGCGCGGTCAGCAGGACCAGGACGGCGAGATCGTTGACGACCAGCGAGGACGTGCCGCCGTACCGGTCGGCGGACACATCCCAGCGGGGCAGGAACGCGGCCTCCACGAGCCAGCGCAGGATCTTGTTGTCGGACAGCTCTATGTAGAACTTCCTGGTGTAGTAGTCCGAGAGCGGTCGCTGCACCCACGGGCTGCCCGCGAGGACCACGAGCAGCATCAGCAGCGTGAGACGGCCGCGTAAAGCCGAGGGCGTGCCGGACGCACGCCGATGTGACAAGAACATCTGGGGTTCCCCCATCCCCCGATCCCCCCGGCCCCCGGGATCAGTGGCCGCACTCTAGGGCATCCCCGCTCTGACCGACCGTGAATCCCATCCACACCACCAGCTACTGCCGGTACCCGCTCAGGAAACGCCCGATCCGCCCGATGGCCGCCTCCAGGTCCTGCGCGTGAGGCAGCGTCAGGATGCGGAAGTGGTCAGGGGAGGGCCAGTTGAAGCCGGTGCCCTGGACGACCTGGATCTTCTCCCGCAGCAGCAGGTCCAGGACGAACTTCTCGTCGTCGTGGATCTTGTGGACCTTGGGGTCGAGTCGCGGGAAGGCGTACAGCGAGCCCTTCGGCTTCACACACGACACGCCGGGGATCTCGTTGAGCTTCTCCCAGGCCACGGTGCGCTGTTCGTGGAGCCGGCCGCCGGGCGCGGTCAGCTCGTGGATGGACTGGCGGCCGCCGAGCGCGGCCTGGATGGCGTACTGCGCGGGCGCGTTGGCGCACAGCCGCATGGAGGCCAGCATGGTCAGGCCTTCCACGTAGTTGCGCGCGTGCTGCTTCGGGCCGGTGATCACCAGCCAGCCCGAGCGGAAGCCCGCCACCCGGTACGTCTTCGACAGGCCGCAGAAGGTCAGCACGACCAGGTCGGGGGCGAGGGCGGCGACGGAGTGGTGCACGGCGTCGTCGTACAGGATCTGGTCGTAGATCTCGTCGGCGAAGACCATCAGGCCGTGCCGGCGGGCGAGGTCGAGGATGCCCTCGATGATCTCCTTCGGGTAGACCGCGCCGGTGGGGTTGTTCGGGTTGATGATGACGACGGCCTTGGTGCGGTCGGTGATCTTCGAGGCCATGTCGTCCAGGTCCGGGTACCAGTCGGCCTGTTCGTCGCAGAGGTAGTGGACGGCCTTGCCGCCGGCGAGCGTGGTGACCGCCGTCCAGAGGGGGAAGTCGGGGGCCGGGATGAGGATTTCGTCGCCGTCCTCGACCAGCGCCTGTACGGCCATCGAGATCAGCTCGGAGATGCCGTTGCCGAGGAAGACGTCGTCCACGCCGACCTCCAGGCCCAGGGTCTGGTAGCGCCCCGCGACGGCCCGGCGGGCGGAGAGGATGCCGCGCGAGTCGGTGTAGCCGTGCGCCTGCGGGAGCATCCGGATCATGTCCTGGAGGATCTCCTCCGGCGCCTCGAAGCCGAACAGCGCGGGGTTGCCGGTGTTGAGGCGCAGCACGCTGTGGCCCGCCTCCTCCAGCGCGTCGGCGTGCTCGATCACCGGGCCCCGGATCTCGTAACAGACCTCGCTGAGCTTGCTCGACTGCCGGAACTCCATGCGCTGCCGCCTCTCCGGTTTCGGGTGATGCTTGGTTTTACCAAGTAGGAGCTTGGAAAGTCCAACAACTTGTCTAGACTGCGTCGCATGTCACCTCGCCGAAGCTACGACCAGTACTGTTCCGCGGCCCGCGCCCTCGATGTCGTGGGCGACCGCTGGACCCTGCTGATCGTCCGGGAACTGCTGTCGGGGCCGCGCCGCTACACGGACCTGCACGCCGACCTGCCCGGCGTGAGCACGGACGTACTCGCCTCCCGGCTGAAGGACATGGAGCGCGACGGCCTGGCCACCCGCCGCCGGCTGCCCCCGCCCGGCGCGGCCTACGTCTACGAACTCACCCCACGAGGACGCGAGTTGCTGCCCGTTCTCCAGGCCCTCGGCACCTGGGGCGGGCCCGAACTCACCGAACGGCGGCCCACCGACGCCGTCCGCGCGCACTGGTTCGCGCTGCCCCTGCTGCGCTCGCTGGAGGGCGAGGGGCTCGTCGAAGTGCGGCTGGAGGAGGGGGACTTCCATGTGTACGTCGGCGCGCAAGAGGGGCCGGCGTACGGCGACGGGCCGGCCCCCGGGGAGCCCGACGCCCGGCTCGTCCTGGACATCGAGACCTGCGGGGCTCTGAGCCGGGGGGAGTTGAGCCTGCGGGACGCGGTGCGGGACGGGCGGGTCGAGGTGACCGGGGACGGAGCGATCGCCAAGGTGCTGCGGGAGGCGTGAGAAAGGCCCGCCGTACCTGAGCACGGCGGGCCCTGGACGGAGCGTCAGGCGCTCGGCGGCACCCGGTGCGGGCGTCCCGACCCGCGCGTCAGCGCATACCCGCCGACCCCCGCCAGCGCGGCGAGCACACCGCCGATCGCGGTCCACACCCACCGGTCGGACCACCACCCGGAGGACCAGCCGTCCTCGGGTTCGATGGCGGACAGTACGGCCGAGTCCTTCGAACCGTCCTTGTCCGCCTCGGACTTCACCGCGATGCCCGGCACCAGCGGCTCGGCCAGCGAGCCGTCCACCGCGGCCGAACCGCCGATGTCCTTGGAGTCGACCCGGACCTCGGTGCCGACCGGGAGACCCAGGTCGGCCGTGGTGAGGCCGACGGCCGTCAGCCGGACGTAGTACGTGCCCGGCAGCGGGTCGTTGGCCCAGGTCTCCGACCAGGCGCGGACCGTGCGCAGGGTGCAGGCCAGCTCCACCGAGGAGGAGTCAGCGGCGGCGGTGCGGGTCTGGGCGCCGTACTGACAGGACTGGCGGCGGCGCAGTCCGTCGTACACGTCGACCTGCCAGGTCTGCGCGGCATGCGTCTCGGGCAGCTTCACCGTCGCCTTCACGGTGGGCCGCTGTCCGGCGTCCGCGGGGAACGACCAGTACAGGTAGTCGCCCGTGGAGCCGCTCGCCGTGGCGGTCTGGCCCTGTTCGACCTCGGTCGCCGTACGGAAGGAGGTGCCCGCCTGGGTGGGCGCGTCACCGTCCGCCGAGGCCGAATCCGTGGGCGTCGGCGAGGAGTCCGCCGCGGCCGGTGCGACGGCCAGCCCGAGCAGCAGCAGGGAAGCGCTCAACGCGCGTGTGATCCGCATCAGTTGGTCCTCCAGACCGCGACCCGCCAGCGTGACAGCCAGCCCCACAGCAGACCGGCGACGAAGCCGGCGAGGATCAGCACCCCGAGCGGCCACCAGCCACGCCCGAGGCCGAAGGAGGCCACGTCGCTCGCGTGGGACGGCGCGTCGACGACGTCGACGGTCAGCTCAAGAGGCAGTCCTGGGGTGGTCTTCACCCCGGCGGCGGCCGAGAAGGAGTTGGTGAGCTGGAGGCAGACGGTCTCGGCCGGGGCGTCCTCGTCGTCGCTGTCCGCCTTCGGGTACCTGAGCCCCGTGGAAATCACATCGGTACGGCCGTTGCCCGCACCCTCTCCGCGCACGATCTCCCGGCCGTGCACGGTCACCGCCCGCAGCAGCACCCCGTACGACGGGTTCACGGCCCGGTCGGCTCCCACGCTCACCGAGGCCCGCAGCTCCTGGCCCGGGTCGACGTCCACCCGGTACCAGCGCTGCTGGGTGAACTCCTCGCGGTCGGTGTACAGCCCGGACTTCAGAGTGGGCGCCGTGGCGCAGCTCCCGGCGCCCTCGGTGGCCACCGGCGTCACCACCGGGTCGGCCGCGCGGTCCACCAACTGGTTGACCTTGTCGGTGAGTTCGTCGGCGTGCTCGACGGAGGTGTAGGTACCGCCGGTCGCCTCCGCGATGCAGCTCAGCTGCTGACGCATCTTGGTGTTGGGGACCAGGCCGAGGGTGTCGATGGTCAGCCCGATGCCCTTGGCGGCGATCTCGCGGGCCACCTCGCACGGGTCGAGAGGGGCGCAGGTGTCCTCGCCGTCGCTGATCAGCACGATCCGCTTGGAGGAGGCGCTGTCGGTGAAGTCGCCGGCCGACTTCAGCAGTGCGGGGCCTATCGGTGTCCAGCCGGTGGGCGAGAGCGTCGCCACCTGCGTCTTGGCCTCGGTGCGGTCCAGGGTGCTGACCGGGTAGAGCTGCGCGGTGTCCTTGCAGCCCGTCTTCTGGTTGTCGCCCGGGTAGTTGGCGCCGAGGGTCCGGATGCCGAGCTGGACCTCCTCGGGCGTCGCGTCCAGCACCTCGTTGAAGGCCCGCTTCGCCGCCGCCATCCGGGAGCCGCCGTCGATGTCCGCCGTCCGCATCGAGCCGCTCACGTCGAGGACGAGGTCGACCTGGGGTGCGGTGCCGCCCGTGGGTTCACCGGCTGCCGCCGCGACCGGGAAGGCGATCCCGGCCGTCAGGGCGGCGAGCAGGGCGCACACTCCTGCCGCCAGCCGTTTTCTTGTGATCATCGCCGGATCCTATTGATCAGGTGCGCCGGGCTCCAAAACGGCCGCTCAGAGAAGGGGGTTGGGAAGCTCCGTCCACTGGTCGCCCGGTGCCCCGGGCGAGAGCCGCATCAGCGTCAACGCCTTCGTGGGCAGCGGCTGTTCGAGCAGCGCGGCCAGATCGGGGGTGCGCGGCAGCTCCCGTACGGCCGTCTCCAGCGCCCCTCGCAACGCCCCCGCCGAACCCGCCGTAGCCGCGAGGGCCCCGGCCACCAGGGAGCCGAACAGCTTGCGCCGCAGGGTCGTCACGTCGTCCGTGACGACCCGCCCGGACAGCGCCGGAACCGGGATGCCGTGCCGGGCCAGCCTGACAGGGCTGACCCGGATGTCGGCGAGGTCCCGGTAGACCAGCCGGAGCGGCGCGCCCGACTCGGAGAGGACCACGAGGAGGTTCTGGCCGTGGGCCTCCAGAGCGACGCCGAGCTCCAGGAGCCGCAGCCCGGCGGTGAGGGTCAGCCGGGCGAACTCGGCCAGCCATACCGGGGATTCGGGCAGCTCGGTGGTGGCGAGGGCCGCCACGGGCAGGACATGGTCGCCGTGCGCCTGAGGGGACTCGCGCAACACGGCCGCCAGATCGGGGGAGTTGGCGGTCACCGCCCCCAGCGTGCGGGTGAAGTGCAGGAGGCCGTCCATGCGTGCGGTCAGTGTCTCCGCGAACTCGGAGAGCGTCGCCGACATGCCGATCGAGTAGACGGAGATGTCCCGCACCGAGGACGTGAGCCGTGCGCTGAGCGCGGTCTTCACATGCGGTCCGCCGCCGGTCAGGGCGAGGGTCCGCAGGGACATCAGCGGGTGCGCCTCGACGCCCTCCGTGACGGGCCGCTTCAGCACATGGTCCGCCTGCCACGGATGCACGGGCAGCAGCAGCCGCTCCCCGTCCCGCAGCTCCGCCGGCCACGCCCCCGTCAGCAGGCACTCGCCGGCCGGCACGGGCACCAGTCCCAGTCGTACCAGTGGCCGGTGCTCGGGCCCGTAGGCCAGCTGCTCGGCCACCGAGAAGCCGGGCCGGGAACGGCAGTTGGGGTGGTACGGATGCCCGTCGACGATTCGCTGCTCCCACTCCCAGTCGTGCGAAGGCCACTCCTTCGAGCCCGGCGGCTGGCCCGCCCTCGACAACGCCATCGACGCGACGCTGTCGGCGAGTTCGGCCGCGAAGTCCGCTCCGTGCGGCACGCCGAGACCGGTCATCAGACGCACCGGATCGTCGTGGACGACCTCGTCCAGCCGTACGGCGGTGACGTGGGCGGCGGTGGCGAACGGGTCCGGGTGCGGGCCGTGCAGCCGGCGGCCGTCCGAGAGGCGCAGGGTGAGCCCCTCGCGGCCGGCCTCCCGCGCCGCGATCCAGGGCAGCGGCTCGTGCGCGAGCCCCCGCCACAGCCGGGACAGCACGGCCGCCCGGGCGCCGGGCAGCTCGGCCGCGTACCGCGCCACGAGGTCGGGGCGCAGGCCGGCCAGCTCTTCGGCGAACCGGGCCTCGGCGGCGGGGGGACGGTGCACGGGGACTCCTCGGATACTGGTGGCACAGCGGGGCCGTGACGGCAGACATACTGATCGTCATCGCCCCGGATGAACCGTAGAGAACGAGTGAACCGCGTGGACCTCCTGCCCCCGGCCGACACCGCCGTCGCACACCGCGCCGACGCGTTCGCGGCGGCGCCCCTGCTGAACTGCCTGCTGCGCGAGGTCGCCGTCCGGCTCCCGGACCCCGGCGAGCGCAGGGTGTACCGGCTGCCCAGCGGGCGGCTGCTCAGGGTGCGGGGCGACCGGCGGCCCGCCGAGCCCGAGGTGCGCACGGCGGCCGGCTGGCGGCGGGTCGGGCACACCGAACTCGTGAAGCTCGCCGCCGAGGAACTGACCCGGCACACCGGAGTGTCCAACCACGAGCTGCCCGCCGAGATCATCGACAGCCGGGACGCGGTGGCGGCCGTGCTCACGGCCAGGGACCGGGCGACGGCGCCCGACGACCCGTACCAGCGCTCCGAGCAGTGCCTCGTCACCGGCCATCCCTACCACCCCGCCCCCAAGGCCCGCGGCGGCGGCCCCGCCGCCGCCTGGCTGCCGTACGCTCCCGAGGCCCACGCCCGTTTCCCGCTGGTTCTGCTCGGCGTGCGCGAGGACGCCGTCGTGGAGGAGGGGGACACCGCGGCCCTCGACACGCTCGGCGAGGCCCCGCCCGGCTACCGGCTGCTGCCCGCCCACCCCTGGCAGCTCGACCTGGTGCACTGCGCGGAGGCCTTCGCGGACGGCCGCCTGGTGCGGCTCGGCACGACAGGCTTCGAGACCTGGCCGACGGCCGCGATCCGCACGGTGTACGCCCCCTCGCGGGACCTGTTCCTCAAGTTCAGCCTCGACGTCCGCATCACCAACGACATCCGGCGGCTCTGGCGCCACGACCTGCTCAAACTCCGCCGTACGGATGAAGCGGTCGTGAACGCCTTCGCCGCGAGCCGCGGTTCCGCCGCCTGGCTGAGCGACCGGGGCTACCGCACCGCCGACTTCGCCTTCGAGGAACTCGCCGTCCTGGTCCGCGACGGTCTGCGCGGCCATGTGCGGCCCGGGGCGACCCCGCTGCTCGCCGCGGCCCTGGTGGAGGGCTTCGAGGGCAACCCGCTCGACGGCACCGGGGACCCGGCGGCCTGGTGGGAGGCGTATCTGGGCGCGGTCGTCCCGCCCGCCCTCGCGGCCTTCGCCGACCACGGCGTCGTACTCGAGGCACACCTTCAGAACACCCTGGTCGCCGTGGACGCCGACGGCACGCCCGTGCAGGCGCTGTTCCGGGACGCCGAGGGCGTGAAGCTGCTGCCGGACGTCCCGCGCGCGGCCGGGTGGGAGCGGCTGGTGTACTGCCTGGTCGTGAACCACTTGTGCGAGGTCGCCGCGGCCCTCGCCGAACGCCGGCCCGGCTTCGACCCCTGGCCCGCCGTCCGCCGCGAACTGTCCCGCCACGACCTCCCCGAAGCCGCCGCCCTCCTCACCGCGCCGACCCTGCCCGGCAAGACCAACCTGCTGCTGAGGTGGACGGGGGCGGACGGGGCGGACGCCCGGTACCTGCCGCTGCCGAACCCGCTGGCCGGGACGTAGTTTCTGATCAGCCCCATGAGGCTGCTGTACCTGGCCGGTGCGTTTCGCGGATGCCGGCCCCTTCGGAACAGGCGTGGGCCAGGCGCTTCCGAGCCTGGCCCACGATCAGGAGAACACCGACGTCAGGCCGATGACCGACTCCCCCGTATCAGCGCGTCCAGCCGCCCATGGGTGTCCCGCAGCTCGGACGCGAGCGAGTCCAGGGGCAGGCCCGGCCTCGCGACGGCACGAGCAGCGGCGTCGCACACGGCCAGTGGCAGGCCACCGCACGCCGCGGCCAGTTCGTTGATCATCACAGGATCGGCCGTCGTCGAGCTGCCTCGTAAGTGCAGGGCCAGCAGTTTGCGCGATTCCGTCTCCGGCAGGACTCCCAACGTCATCAGATGGGCACCTTCCGCGGCCAGGCCGGTGAGCCAGCTCCTGCTGGTCACCAATGCCAGACAGGTCGGTGACCCCGGCAACAACGGACGGACCTGCTCCGCGTTGTGAGCGTCGTCCAGGACGATGAGCATGCGACAGTCCGCGAGCAGGCTGCGGTACAGGGCGGCCCGCCCGTCGATGTCCGGGGGGATCCGCGCAGGCGGCACGCCGAGTGAGATCAGGACGCCCCCCACCGCGTCAGTCGGCGGGACCGGCTTTCCTGGCCCGGAGCCGCGCAGGTTGACGAACAATTGCCCGTCAGGGAACCGAGCGGCCTTCTGATGCGCCCAGTGCACGGCCAGCGCGGTCTTGCCGATCCCGGCCATCCCCGTCAGCGTCGCGATGACCACGCCCTTCGCATGCGTCATGTCCTGTTCTGCCAGGGCGGAGAGCCAGGCGAGTTCGCTGGCGCGTCCGGTGAAGTGTCGCGGCGCGGCGGGCAGCTGCCTCGGCACCGGATGCCCGGAGGCGGCGAGTGCAGGCAGCCGGGCGTGCATCTGCTCCCGGTCCGGCGCGCGAAGGTCCTGCCGCAGCACTCGCATGTAGGCATCGGCCAACTCCTCGCCCGGATACAGTCCCAGCTCGCAGTCGAGGCGCGATCGCACGCCCTCGTAGACCCGGATGGCGTCCGCCTGCTGCCCGGAACCGGCCAGTGCGATCATGAGGTAGGCATGGACTCGTTCGTTGAGCGGCTCGGCGTCGGCCAACGCCTGCAGCCGCACCAGCACCCGATTGTGCTGGCCCAACTCACGGGTCACCTCCGCGTACTGCAGGAGCACTCCCACCAGCTCCTGCCGGAGCGCGGTGATGCCTGGGTGCCCCCGGAGTGCGGCAACGTCGGCGAATGGCTCACCGCGCCACAGGCTCACCGCCCGCTCGTAGTACTCGGCTGCGGTCGCGTCATGCCCGTCGCCCCGCGCCGCGGCGGCACGGGCGGCCAAATCCCTGAAGTGCAGCAGATCAACCTCCATGGCCGAAAGGCTCAGCCGGTAGGCGTCCCCGAACGAATCGATCACCTCGTCATCGTTGTCAAAGCGGCGTCCGCCCTTCAGGGCCCGGCGGATCCTGCTGACATGTGCTTGGACCAGGCTTACCGCAGTGCGAGGCGGCGAATCACCCCACAGCAGGTCGACGATCGCATCGCGGCGCACAGGGACTCCGGGGTCCAGGAGGAGCAGCCCGAGCACCGCGCGCCGCGCGGGCGAACCGAAGCGCAGCGGCTTCCCTTCCGCCCAGGCTTCGAGTGGGCCGAGGACAGACAGCCACAGTCCTTTGTCACGCCCGGACGAGTGCCCGCGCCGCGCGGAATCGGAATCGCCTTGTCGGCGATGCACCGATGACACCTCATCAGGGCGTGGCCGGGGTAGCGCGGCCGCCCTGGCCAGGCCGGCCGCCTGGTCCCTGTCAAGGTCCAGACCGTCGATCAGCGCGGCCAACGAATGTGCCCGCGGCCGCCTTCGGCGGGACTGTTCGAAGTCGCGCAACGCGGCGAGACTGAGCCCTGCCCTTGCTGCGAGTTCCCGTTGGGTCAGCCCCATCTCGCGACGGTACGCACGTACCAACGCCCCGAAATGAGGGTCCTTGTCACTCTCCCCGGTCATCATCTGCCCCCGTATGATCATGATGGAAACACAGGTGCCACAATTTCAATATTGTCGCGTCTACTGCACCTGGACCCACTATGGACGAAGGCAGTCGTGGCAGGCCCCTGTAGGCGGCCACTTACCCTTCAATTTGTGGCCAACGAACGGCGCCTCGTGTCATCGTGTACACGATCGCGTCAACGTAGGGCGCCTTCCGTGACCTCTTCGACAGCCTCCTCGTGAAATCCGAGGTATTGCAGCAGCGGTCCCGTCATGAACGTGGTGACCAGTGCCATGGTGACCATGGCACTGAAAAGACGGGTGTCCAGCATGCCGAGCCCGAGGCCCACGTTCAGGATGACCAGTTCCGTGAGCCCTCGGGCGTTGAGCAGGACGCCGAGTGTCATCGACTCGGCCCCCGAGGCGCCGGAAAGACGGGCGGAAGCGGCGGCCCCGACGAACTTCCCCACGCATGCCACCAGGACTACGGCGACGGTCATGATCACGCCGTGCCCACCGAGCTCGCCGAGGTTCACCGACAGCCCGGTCACGGTGAAGAAGACCGGCAGCAGAAAGAGACTGGTCTGCTCGATGCGTTCGACGACCTGAGGGGCCTGCGCCTCGATGGGGCCGCGGGGTATCGCGGCGCCGAAGGCGAAGGCACCGAAGACGGCGTGCAGACCGATCTCGTTGGTCGCCCAGGCGGACACCAGCAGTCCGGTGACGAGGATCGTGTGGATGAGGGAGCTGCCGACCGGCCGCCGCCGCTCCGGAGCCAGCAGCCAACGCAGCCCCGGGCGTACGGCGTACAGGAGGACGACCAGGAAAAGACCTGACTCAAGGACCATCCGTGCCAGTGGCCACAGACCACTCGCGGTGGCGATGACCACGATGCCGGCCAGCACACACCAGGCGAGGAAGTCCTGGGCAGCGGCACAGGCGAGCGCCAAGGCACCGATGCGGCTGCGCTGCATGCCGCCTTCCGCGATGATCCGGGCCAGAACCGGGAACGCGGTGATCGACATCGCGGCCCCGAGGAAGAGCGCCGGGACGAGTACACCGTCAGTACGGAGCTGCGACCTGTCGTACCAGGGGAACAGGAGGAGGGCGAGCCCGGCGCCCAGCGCGAACGGCAGCGTCATGGAACCGAGCGAGACCAAGGTGACCCTGCGGCCGGTCCCCCGGAGACGGGTGAAGTCCAGTTCGTAGCCGATGCCGAACATGAACAGGGCCAGTCCGAGCTGCGAGAGCGCCTGCAGAACCGGCCGTGCGTCCGCCGGGAACAACGCTTCGACGAGGTCTCCCGGTAAGAGGCCCAGCAGGCTCGGCCCCAGGGCGACACCGGCGATGATCTCCCCCATGACCATGGGTTGCCGCATGCGCCTGGCGAGCCGGGCGAAGACGAATGCCACGGCGAGGATCACCGCAACGCCCGCGAGCACGTCTCCGGTCATGACATCACCGGAGCGGGCGGCGATCAAGGAGTGCTCCAAGGCGATCAGTTCTCTCCCTTCAGGGGTGCCCGAGGGGCACGGACGGCAAGGTGCGAGAGCCGTCCTGGAGCCGCCGCCCTCACGTCCCGCTGCCAGGCCGGTCGAGCCGGAGTGTTCATCAGGCCCGGAGCATCCTCATCCTCCGTATCGGGACAGTTCGTGGAAGAAGTCGTCCACGGCCACGCCCGCCGTGGTCCTGTCGTAGACGTGCCGTGCGACGACGAGATCCAGCACTCCGAGCCCGAAGGGCGAGAACACCACCGTGCGGTCGCCGGGCGGCGTGAACGCCCCGGTCAGCACGTCGTACAGGGTGGCGCGCACATGGTCGCGGTTGTTCACGGCCTGCTCGGCGAGGTGAACCGAGGTCTCAGCCCTGAGGCAGTGCTCGATGTCGTCCACGACGTTGCAACTGTCCAGCACGACATCGGGCGAGAGGTCGCGCAGCGACACGTGCAGCACCAGCGGGTGGTGTGCAAACCAGTCGCGGTCCTCGACGTACGGGGTTCCCGCGGTCGTCGCGAAGAGCAGCAGGTCCGCCGAGCGCACGAGGCTCTCCAGGTCGTCGTGCGCGGTGACCCGGCGGGCGCCGGAGCGCTCCAGGTATCCGGCGAAGCCCCGGGCGTGCTCCGCGCTCTGGTCGAAGAGGCCGATCTCCTCGAACTCGAACCCGGCCGCGACCAGGTAGGTGTGTACGAACCGGGCTATCAGGCCGGCGCCGACAACGCCCAGCCGCGCCGGCTTCGGCCGTCCGGCGCTCAGCTCGACCGCGGCCACCGCGGCGGACGCCGCGGTCCGGACCGCGCTGATGACGGACCCTTCCAGGCACGCCAGCGGATAGCCGGTCTCCTGGTCGTTCAGCACGACGACGGCGGACGCCCTGGGGATGCCCAGGTCCACGTTGGCGGGGAAGCTGGAGATCCATTTGATGCCGCAGACGTCGACGTCACCCCCCACGGAGGCAGGGAGCGCGATGATCCGGTTGGCGGGTTGTGCGGGGAATCGCAGGAAGTACGACGGCGGGTTCACCGTCATGCCGTCGCCGTGCAGCCGATAGCCGTGCTCGACGAGTGCGAGCAGTTCCTTCTCGCGGCCGTGGACGGTGTCGTGCACCGCCTTGCCGGAGATCACCACGAAAGGCCGTGGTGCCGTGGTGTCAGCCATGCTCTGTCTCTCGATTCGTCCGGATGCGGGCTCGCAAGCGCCGAAGCGCTGGGCGACCCACGCGTCATCGGCGCAGTACCCGGCGGCGCTGATCACGCGGTCGTACAGGGGGACGGCGGTCCTTGATCACCTCGCGCGGGCCGATCGAGCAGGCAGGCCGTAGCGAGCCCGGCACACGAGCAGCTGGAGGAGTCGCCCAGTGCTCAGGCGGACCTGGTCGGCGTGCGGGTCGCGAAGGGGTCGACGATGTGCGCACGCCTGGCCAGTTCATGGGCGCAGTCCTGCCACATGCTCGCGTACTGCTGGGCGAGTTGGACGATGATGGCGACACAATGCGGCGGTACGGTATCGGCCGCGTCCGGTAGCTGTTTCGCACCGACCGCGTTCACGTGCAGGAGCCGGAGCATGCTCTTTCCCAGCTCGTTGTTCCGCAGGGACGGGTCGCGCATGAGCTTCTCCACCGCGGCCGCGGGATCCGGCCTCGACATCTCCCCAGTAACCGACCGCGGTTCGATGCGAAGGGGCGGCACTTGGGCAGCGGTGCCGTCGTTCCGGCCGGCACCGACGCCATGGAGGCTCAGCTCGCTGTCGGCGTTCGCGCCGTTGACGGCAGTACTCTCGCACCCCGTGCGCCCGGAAGCCCTGTCGGGAACAGGTGATTCGCCGCATTCAAGGCGTTTGCGTACGTCGAACGCTGTCGCCGGCGATATGCCCGCAGCGCGTGCCACGTCCCGTAAGGACGCGTTCGGCTGGTCGGCCAGCAGCGCCGCGGCTCGCCGTCGGCCCGCCCGGCCGTCCAGCGGGCGGACTCTGCCGTCCCTGCCGACCCGCACGGTCGGCTGCGGTGCGCTCTCACCGGAGAGCTTCCTGATGGCGGCGACGGTCTTCGCCGCCAGCCCGGCGGTCTGGCCGATGGCCCGGTCGGACAGGTGCGGGTGCGATGCGATGATCCGCTCCGCCGCGGCCCGGCGGTCGGCCCGGGACAGCGGCAGGCCGTGCGTGACATTCTCCTGGACCGCCCGCAGGAAGATGTCGGCCTCGTGGCCCTCGAAGAACATCACATCGATGGTCTCCTGGCCTCGCAGCGACGCGGCCATCAGGCGGTGCATCCCGTCGATCACCTGCATGGAGCGCCGGTCCACCAGGATGGGCGGAAGGGGAGTCTCGGCCTCGGCGAGGCGCATGATGTGGGCCTTGTCCTCGCCGTTCAGCCGTGGGGAGTCGGCCGGTCGGAGCGAGAGCAGCGGAACGGACACCACCACGGTGTTCTCACCGCCGGTGTGAGCGGCCAGGTCGTCGACGGATGGATCAGAGGGTGCTGCCTTGCTCACCGGCTGGGACACACGAGCACCTGGATGGACCACGGCTGCGCTCCTTCGCATGGTTCGGTTGAGCATTACTGGTGTGGCACGCTACGCGGCGAAGCTGGCGGCCGACTGGTGGCCGGCTGACACCGAATTGCCGTACCTGCTCTTTAAATCCCCCATACGTTCCCTCTTCAGCAGCGGGCCGCCGTGCGACACGGGCGGCCTGGTTGCCGTAGTACGCGAAAGGTCGCGGTGCGACGGAGGGGGGGAGCAACTCAAGGCGAGCGAAGAAGAGTTGGACGCTGATCGACCACCGGCCCGGCCGCGCCGAAGATCTGGCCCGGCCGGCAGCTGCCGTGGTGTACCGGGTTCAGCCCGCGTCCTCGGGGGTTCCTGGGGTCTGCTCATCGGTGAGGGCCGTGAGCAGTCCGTTGAGCTGCTGAACGAACGCGCTGGGGTCCTCGATCCGGGCGCTGAGGGTGAGCACCGCCTGGTTGAACAGGACCTGTGCCCACTCGCGGAGGTGCGCGCCGCCCTGCGTGCGGTTGAGCCGCTGGATGAGCGGGTGCCTCGGATTGAGTTCGAGTACCGCCTGGCTCGGCAGGCCGGTTCCGCGCAGCCGCCGCATGAGGTTGATATCGATCTCGGGTTCGTTGCTGACGATGCAGGCCGGCGAAGTGGTGAGGCGGGTGGACAAACGCACGTCCCAAGCCTGCCCGGCCAGATGGGCCTTGAGTTTGCCGAGCAGATCGGCGTACTCGGCGTCAGCCTGCTCCTTGGTCTGCCTTTCCTCCTCGTCCGCGAGGGCGCCCAGGTCCCCGGCGCCCTGAGCGACCGACTGCAGTTGCCTGCCGTCGTACTCGCGCAGGCTGGACACGACCCAGTTGTCGACGCCCTCACTGAGAAGGAGCACTTCCACGCCCTTGGTGCGGAACGTCTCCAGGTGCGGACTCGACTTCGCTGCGGCCGACGAGGGAGCCAGCAAGTAGTAGATGTGCTCCTGCCCCTCCTTCATCCGTGCCACATAGGTGTCCAGCGAGGTGTCCGGGACATCGGTGGCGGACTTCGTGGAGGTGAACCGCAGGAGCTTGGCGATCTCGTCCCGGTGGGAGTAGTCGTCGGCGATGCCCTCCTTCAGAGTGGTGCCGAACTCCTTCCAGAACACGGCGTACTTCTCCGGCTCCTTCTCGGCGAGCTCGGCGAGCCGTTTCAGCACCTTCTTCACCGCGCCGTTGCGGATGTTGCCCACCGCGCGGCTGCCCTGCAGGATTTCCCGGGAGACGTTGAGCGGAAGGTCGGCGGAATCGATCACGCCGCGTACGAACCGCAGGTAGTTCGGCAGGATCTGCCCGGTGTCCTCCAGGATGAAGACCCGCTGCACATGAAGCCGCACCCCGCGGCGCGCCTGGGGCACCCACAGGTCATGCGGCGCGCGGGACGGGACGAACAGCAGCAGCGTGTACTCGTAGGTGCCCTCGATCTTGGCGTGCACCCACGCCAGCGGGTCGGTGGGCTCGCCGGCGATGTGCCGGTAGAAGTCGTTGTACTCGGTGTCGGTGAGCTCGTTCTTCGGACGGGCCCACAGCGCCGACGCCCGGTTGACTGTGACGTCCGGTCCGGTCGTTCCCGGTGCTTCCTCCGCCTTGTCCTGGCGTTCGTCGGGCATCAGGATGGGCACGCGGATGTGATCGGAGTACTTCTCGATGATCGACCGCAGCCGCCACCCGTTCAACAGGTCGTCCTCACCGTCCCGAAGGTGCAGCACGATGGTGGTGCCCCGCTCGGGCCGTTCCATGGTTTCCAGCGTGTACTCGCCTTTTCCGTCCGAGGCCCAGCGCACCCCCTCGCTCGGCTCGAGGCCGGCGCGCCGAGTGGTCAGTACAACCCGCTCGGCGACGATGAAGGCGGAGTAGAAGCCCACCCCGAACTGGCCGATCATGGTGGCGTCCTTGCGCTGGTCACCGGTCAGCGAGCGCAGGAACTCCCTGGTCCCGGACTTGGCGATGGTGCCGAGGTTCTGTATGACATCCTCCCGGCTCATGCCGATACCGTTGTCCGCGATCGTGATGGTCCCGGCGTCCTTGTCGTATCCGATCCGGATGCGCAGCTGCCCCTCCGCCTCGGGAAGCTCCGAACGCGCCAGCAGTTCCAGACGCAATCGGTGAATCGCGTCCGAAGCATTCGAGATCAGCTCACGCAGGAAGATCTCCTTGTTGCTGTACAGGGAATGGACCATCAGATCCAGGATCTGTGCCGCCTCCGCCTGGAAGTCGAATACTTCCTGCTCTGCTCGCCCCGTTTGGACCGACATTCGGTGCCTCCATGATCCCCAATAAGTAGGCGCCGAGCGTAACTCGCGTCACGCTGGGCGGCAAGCGTGGTGATGTGCGGCCGGAGAGTATTGTGTCAGGCCGCAGAAATGTCAATTCGCTGATTTACGACGAAGGATGCCCAAGTGGTGTTCAACTGAGGATTTGCGGCAGTCGAACATTGCCGAGCCGGTCTTGACAGGCTTTTACTTGAAGGCGACGCTGATCCCAGTGTGACCGGCTGGATCGACCTGCGACCCACGGCCTGACCGAGGCCATGGAAGAAGGTGCGGCGGCGAGCGGCAGCAAATAGCTCACTTCAATTTGTCGAGGTGGTGGCGGTCCGATGTCGGCGCAGAACATCCCGCATGCCGAGCTGAATATCGGTG
Organism: Streptomyces sp. SLBN-8D4; assembly: GCF_049739545.1. Lineage (NCBI taxonomy): Bacteria > Bacillati > Actinomycetota > Actinomycetes > Kitasatosporales > Streptomycetaceae > Streptomyces > Streptomyces sp. SLBN-8D4. The sequence goes on along the minus strand of NZ_JBMGQC010000001.1, from coordinate 2,081,537 downwards.
ATCTGCACGGCAGTCTGTCCGATCCGTTGCTGGACACGATGAACTTTTTGAATGAGGTCACCTTTCGGTATCCGAAAGCGATCTCGTTCGCGCCTGGCAGGCCTTATGACGGATTCTTCGACGTCGATCAGGTCTTCGCCTATCTCCACGAGTACATCGATCATCTGGTGGCGGGCGGGCACGCCGCCGACCGGATCCGTGACGTGATCTTCCAGTACGGCCCGACAGCCGGCCGGATCCAGGAACTGATCGCTGACTCGCTGCGCGCGGACGAGGGCATCGACGTCGGGCCGGAGTCGATCGTGGTCACCGTGGGCTGCCAGGAGGCCATGTTCCTGGTGCTGCGGGCGCTCATCGCCGGTCCCGCGGACGTTCTCCTGGTGTCCAGCCCGTGCTACGTGGGGATGACGGGCGCCGCCCGGCTGCTCGACATCGAGCCGACGGCGGTGGAGGAGCGCGAGGACGGCCTGTGCTGCGCGGACCTGGAGGAGGCCATCCGAAAGGAGCGCGCGCGCGGCCGGCGTCCGCGCGCCTTCTACGTGGTGCCCGACCACTCGAACCCGGCGGGCACCACGATGCCGGTGCCCACACGCCACGAACTTCTCGACCTCGCCTGCCGCGAGGACATCCTGATCCTGGAGGACAGCCCCTACCGCCTGGTCAGCCCGGCGCCCCACCTGCCGACGCTGAAGTCACTGGACCGCGGCCGCAGGGTCGTCCATCTGGGGTCCTACTCCAAGACCGCTTTCCCCGGCGCCCGGGTGGGTTACGCCGTGGCCGACCAGCTGGTCGCCGACGGAGCGGGCGGCACCGGCCCGCTGGCGGCCGAACTCGCCAAGCTCAAGAGCATGGTGACGGTGAACACCTCACCGCTGAGCCAGGCCGTCGTGGCAGGGATGCTCCTCACCTGCCAGGGGCGCGTATCGGAACTCAACGCCGAGACCGCCGACTACTACGCCACCGCGATGCGCCGCACGTTGCGGCAGCTCGAGCGATGTTTTCCGGCGGACCGGCGAGCGGCCCTCGGGGTGCGGTGGAACACCCCCGCCGGGGGCTTCTTCCTGAGCATGCGCGTCCCGTTCCGGGCGGACAATGCGGCCTTGGCGCGTTCGGCCGAGGAATTCGGGGTCATCTGGACGCCGATGTCGTACTTCTACCCGGGTGGCGGAGGGGAACGCGGCATCAGGCTGTCGGTCAGCTACCTGTCCGAAGAGGAGATCACCGACGGAATCCACCGGCTCGCCCGCTTCATAGTGGCCGAGGCCGAAAAGTGACCAGCGACCATGTGCCGCCTACCGGAAAGGACAGGTCAATGATCAAGGCAGAGCCGCCTGTACGGAGTCAACGTCGCAGGTGGGGGTGGACATACCGATGACCATATGCGTGGACCTCGCGAGTTCCGGCGTCCGGAATCCAGGGACGACCGGTATCCCGGCGATCGCCGGTATCGGGACCGCCGTGGCCGGGGAGGCGTATTCCCAGGAAGAAGTGCTGGAGGTATTCGGCATCGACGACACCAAGGTCCGGTCCGTCTTCCTGAACAGCGCCATCAAGCGGCGTTACCTGACGCTGCCGGCACCCAGGGACGATCGTGCCCGTGTCCAGGAGAGCCAGGGAGAGCTGCTCGGCAAACACAAGGCACTGGCGGTCGACATGGGAGCGCGGGCCATAGACGCGTGCCTGAAGGACATGGGGGCCGCGCTGGCCGACGTCAGACACCTGTGCTGCGTCACCTCGACGGGATTCCTCACCCCTGGCCTGAGCGCACTGCTGATCCGTGAGTTGGGCATCGCGCCGTCGTGCAGCAGGGTCGACATCGTGGGCATGGGATGCAACGCCGGACTGAACGCGCTCGGCGTGATGGCCTCATGGTCCGCGGCCCACCCCGGCGAGCCGGCCGTCATGCTGTGTGCCGAGGCTTGCTCCGCGGCCTATGTCTTCGACTCGACGATGCGGACCGCGGTCGTGAACAGCCTGTTCGGGGACGGTGCGGCCGCCATCGCGATAGTCAGCGGCGACCAGGCCGACGGCCACGCCGACGACCCCTCGGGGCCCGCCGCCGGAAGGCCGCGGCTCGTTTCGTTCGCCAGCCATGTCATCACGGACGCGCTCGAGGCCATGCGCTACGACTGGGACGGTGCTCAGGGGAAGTTCAGCTTCTTCCTGGACCCTGGCATCCCCTATGTCGTGGGAGCCCACGCCGAGCTCGTCGTCGACCGGCTCCTGTCGGGGGCCGGGTTGCGCCGCAGCGACATCAGCCACTGGCTGGTCCATTCCGGCGGCAAGAAGGTCATCGACGCGGTTCGCGTCAACCTGGGCCTGACCCGCCATGAGGTACGGCACACCACCGGCGTGCTGCGGGACTACGGAAACGTGTCGAGCGCCTCCTTCCTCTTCTCCTACCAGCGGCTGGTCCGCGAGGACGTCACCAGGCCGGGTGATTACGGCGTGCTGATGACGATGGGGCCGGGGTCGACCATCGAGACGGCGCTGGTCCAATGGTGACGCGGGAGACGGACGACCTGGTCATCCGGGTCGACGGCAGGCGCCCCCTGTCGGCAGAGCTGGTGGCGGCCTTCGAGGACCTGTGCGACCGCGTGGAGGACCGCGCTGACCCCACTACGGTCATCATGCATGCGTCAGGCGCCCCCGAGGTGCCCCCGAACGAGGACATCACCATCGCTCTGGTGAGCAAGTGGGAACGCGCGCTGCGACGCTTCGAGCGCCTCCCGGCCGCCACGGTCGCGGTCGCCTCGGACGAGTGCGGCGGGGTCGCGCTGGAGGCGGTCCTGGCCACGGACTACCGCATCGGGACGGCCTCGCTGCGGCTGCTCATGGGCAGGGGGGAGTCGGCGACCTGGCCCGGTATGGCCTTGTACCGGATCGTGCGGCAGGCGGGCTCCGCGGCGGCCCGCCGGGCGGTGCTTCTCGGCATCCCCATCATGGCCGCCGACGCGCTGGCGATGCGCCTGATCGACGAGCTGACCGTGGACACGCAGACCGCGTTGACGGCCGCGACGGAGCTGGCCGGGGCCATTCCCGGGCCAGAGCTGGCCATCAGGCGGCAGCTGATGCATGACGCCACCGCGGTCAGCTTCGAGGAAGCGCTGGGTGCGCACCTGGCGGCGTGCGATCGCGCGCTGCGGCTCGCCTCTGCCGAGACCGGCCGATGACCGGGCCGGTGGCTGCGTCGGCAGTGCGCGAGGATCCAGCGGCCGTGGACGCGGAAGACCTCTCCTCCGCCCGGCGGGCGCTGGCCGCAGCGGCTCGCCGCAGTGGCGACGTACTCGGGGCCCTGCCCGCGCCCGGCGGGCGGTCGCCGGAGCAGCGGGCCACCGCGGCCGCCGCCAAGGACACCGCTCGTGCGCTGCGCTGCCGGTTCATGGACGTCCATGCCGAGGCGGTCTATGACGAGCTCACCGATGGCCGCACGCGTCACCTCCGCCTGGCGGAACTCGCGGAGGCCGCCGCAGGTGCCTTCCCCGGGCTGGTGCCCACCGCTGACCAGCTCGCCGCCGAGCGGCTCCGGCCGCAGGCCGGCAAGGAGGGGCACGAGATCGACCAGGGCATCTTCTTCAGCCGGGTGCTGCGCGCGCCGGTGGCAGGCCCTCACCTGCTCGCCTCCATGCTGCGTCCGACGCCTCGTGCCCTGCGGCTGCTTCCGGAGTTCCTGCGGACCGGCAGTGCCGATCTGGGATCGGTGCGGCTGCAGCGCACCGGAGGGGTGGCACGGCTGACGATGTGCCGGGACGACTGCCTGAATGCGGAAGACGACCGCCAGGTCGACGACATGGAGACGGCGGTGGATCTCGCGCTGCTCGACCCCGCCGTGCGCGTCGGTCTGCTGCGTGGTGGAGAGATGACCCATCCGCGGTATCGGGGCAGGCGGGTGTTCAGCGCGGGGATCAACCTCAAGGCGCTGCACGTCGGTGGCATCTCGCTGGTGGACTTCCTGCTTCGGCGGGAGCTCGGCTACATCCACAAGCTGCTCCGCGGAGTCCTGGCCGCCGATCACGCGTGCTGGCACTCGCCGGCGATCGAGAAGCCCTGGGTCGCCGTGGTGGACGGCTTCGCCATCGGCGGAGGCGCGCAGCTGCTGCTCGTCTTCGATCAGGTGCTCGCCGCCGCCGACGCCTACCTCAGCCTTCCCGCGGCCGACGAGGGCATCATCCCCGGTGCCGCCAACTTCCGGTTGACCCGGCGGGCCGGCCCGCGGCTGTCCCGGCAGGTCATCCTGACCGGCCGCAGGATCCAGGCGAGTGAGCCGGACGCCCGGCTGCTGGTCGACCAGATCGCGGAATCCGAAGAACTGGACGCGGTCACCGAAAGGTGCCTCGCCCGTTTGCAGAGCCCCGCAGTGGTGGCCAACCGGCGGATGCAGATCTTTGCCGAGGAAACCCCCGAGGAATTTCTCCGGTACATGGCGGAATTCTCGCTGCAGCAGGCGCTGCGGCTCTACAGCGATGACGTGGTGGCCAAAGCAGGTCGCTTTCACGCGAAAAAGCAAGCGGCTCGGAACCCTGACGGCGGCTGACCGGCGGGCACCGCATGGCCGGACTGCCTACGGGAGGAGGCGCGCCTCGTGAAGGGCGAGTCCGGGCCGTTCAACCGAACCAGTTCCGCAGTTGAACGGCACGGCATTGAATAAATACGCCATGAATTGCGATAGTGGAGAAGTCCTGACCCGGGAGCGGGAGGTTGCCATGCGAACCGTGAGTTTTGATTTTGATTCACCGGAAGCGCGATTCAAGGTACTCATCAACCACGAGGAGCAGTACTCACTGTGGCCGGCTGATCTCGAGGTGCCGGGAGGCTGGACGGAGACCGGGGTTTGCGCCTCGAAGGAAGAGTGCGACAAATACCTGGAATCGACGTGGACCGACATGCGACCCAAGAGCCTGCGCATCGCGCTCGACGGCGAGTAGTCCGCACTGTCATGCCGTATGTTTTCACCAACGGTATCCGAATTGCCTATGATCGGTTCGGCCGGGGCGAGCGCGTCCTGATGATCATGGGGTCCGCGGCGGCCGGCCGGGTCTGGACCATGCATCAGACGCCCGCTCTGGGCGAGGCCGGGTACCAGGCGATCACGTTCGACAACCGGGGCATACCGCCCTCGGACGTCCCAGCTGGAAAGTACTCACTGGCCGACATGGTCGCCGATACCAGGGGAGTGATCGAGGCGCTGGCCCTGGCGCCGTGCCGGATCGTCGGGGCCTCGCTGGGCGCGCTGATCGCTCAGGAACTGATGATCAGTTCCCCTCAACTGGTCCGGTGCGCTGTGCTCATCGCGACGAAGGCGCGCTCGGACGCGTTCCGGAACGCCCAGTCCAAGGCGGAGCAGGCCTTGGCGGAAAGCGGCATCACGCTTCCGTCCGACTACCATGCCGCGATGGCGGCCATGCAGGCGCTGTCGCCCGCGACGCTGAACGACGACGGGACCATCCCCCTGTGGCTCGACACGTTCCGGTTCTCGCCGAGCGGCGACGTGGGCGGCGGCCAGGTCTGGATCGACACCAACCAGGACCGCAGGAGCGCGCTCCGGGACGTGGCCGTACCCTGCCGGGTGATCGCCTTCGAGCATGACCTCATCACCCCGCCGCACCTGGCCGCGGAGGTTGCCGACGCCATACCGGACTGCGACTTCGTGGAGATCCCGGCGTGCGGTCACTTCGGGTATCTGGAACATCCGGACGAGGTCAATGCGGCGATCATCGAATTCCTGGACAAGAGCTGACGATGTCCAGCGCAGCCGGTGAACACTCCAGCCCGGCCATGGGGTCGTGGCCCGGGCACGCTGCCGACCGTCCCTTCCAACGGGGATACACCACACCGCCGCAGGAGCGCCGAGCCGTCGCCGACGCTCACTCGACCAAGCTGTGGCTGTCCACCCTGCTGGCGACGGTGGACCAGGCCGTCATCGTCATGATCGTCATAGGCTGTGCCTGGCCGGTCCTCTGGACCGGTTGGCACATCGTGGTCGGGCTGACCGTGGCCGGATTCGGCGTAGTACTGCTGGGGCGGCAGTTCCGGGCTCTGGAGTGCATGGCTCACGAGGCATCCCACTACAACTGGACCCGTGCCAACCGCCGCCTCAATGATCAGCTGGCCACCGTGCTCTCCTGTGTTCCGACCGGGTCGCGGCTTGACGTCTATCGCGCGTCGCACCTTCGGCACCACAGACGCTTCGGGACCCGGGACGACCCTGATCTGGCCAACTACCGGCAGTTCGGACTGGAGGAGCTGGACCGGTCGGGCATCCTGTCGTTCGCGCTGGACTCGCTCAGCCGGATGCCGGCCTACCGACGCCGGTGGAAGGAGACCTCAGGAGGGCTCGGCAGGCTTCCCGCCATGCCGTTCCTCTGGGCCGTCGTGCTGGCGATCGTCCCGGCGGGGATCGTCTGGGGGAGTTGGTCGGCCGCCTTCGCCGCGACGGGTGTCTGGCTCCTCGGTTACGGCGTCCTGCTGCCTGTCGTGCGTTTTCTCGGGGAGTGCAACGAGCACATCTACACCGGCTCGCAGACCGTGTTCGATTCGACGATCTCCAACCTGGGGCTGATGTCACGCCTCTTCATTCACCCGCACGGCGACGGGTACCACACGGTGCACCACCTGTGGCCGGGTGTTCCACACCATCGGATCCGGAACCTGCACCGGAGGCTGGTGGTGAATGATCCGGAGGGTTACACGGCGCGGTTGCGCCACCGGACGCGGTTCCTTTCCTCGCCTGTCCGGGGACTTCGGCCGGAGGGACGCGCGGGCCGCTAGAATCACCGGCTGCAGTCGTGCCCCATCTCGATCCCGGAGGACGGTACAGCAGTGGCGAAGGTGATCCTCGCGCCGGAAGTGTCCGAGGCGTTCCCCGAGACCGAGATCCGGCTCATCTCCGCAAGAGGGCTGGAAAACTCGTCCCCCTGGCCCGAGTCCGTGGACATTCGGACGGAAGCGGCGGAGGCGGTCGCGAATGGCCGTGCCGAAGCCTTCGACGAGGAAAGCGATCACATCGCGTCATGGCATGCGGCCTACCGCGCATTCGGAACGAACCCCCGCCGATTTCGGCCCAGCGTGGACGCCCTGCTGCGAAGGGCCCGCAAGTCAGGTGCCCTCCCCTCGATCAGCCCGGCTGTCGACGCCTACAACGCGGTGTCCGTGCTCTGGGGCCTGCCTGCCGGCGCTTTCGACCTCGATCGGGTCGCGGGCGACATTGTGATTCGCCATGCCCGCGACGCTGAGCTGTTCGAGCCGCTCGGTGCGCCGGGGGAGTGGGAGAACGTGCGCGCCGGTGAGGTGGTGTACGCGGATGAGGAAGCGGTTCTGACGCGGCACTGGAATCACCGTGACTGCCACAGGACGATGCTGCGGCCCGACAGCCGGAACGCGCTGTTCATGCTGGAGCGCGTCAGCGGCAAGGTGCCGCTGGACGAGCTCGACCAGGCGGCGGAACGCCTCGCCGGCCTCGTCGCCGCTCACGCGCAGCACGTCGGGACCCATCTGCTCAACCGGGGCTCCGCCGAGGTGGCGCTGCCCGTGGCATGACCGCGTGTTCCGGGCGTCCCGGAGCTGGACACCGGTCCGCCAAGGACTGCGGTCACATGCGTGGTTCCCGGGCCTGCGGGACGATCAGCCCCGTCTCGTAGGCGATGATGACGGCCTGCGTCCGGTCACGCAGCTGCAGTTTGGCCAGAATCCGGCTCACGTGTGTCTTCACGGTCTCCTCGGTGATGATGAGGCGACCGGCGATCTCCGCGTTGGACAAGCCCCGTGCCAGCAGCCGCAGGACCTCGGTCTCGCGCGCTGTGAGTGTGTCGAGCTCAGGAGCGGGCTTGTCCTGCGCCTGCGGGCGGAGCCGGGTGAATTCCGCGATGAGGCGGCGGGTCACGTTCGGCGCGAGGAGCGCGTCGCCACTCGCGACGACCCGCACGGCTTCGAAGAGGGTCTCGGCGGTGACGTCCTTGAGCAGGAAGCCGCCGGCGCCGGCGCAGAGCGCGTCGTAGACGTAGTGGTCCAAGTCGAACGTCGTCAGGATGAGGACGCGTGTGCCGCCCGGGTGGGCGCCGGTCAGCTGCCGAGTGGCGGTGATGCCGTCCATGCCGGGCATGCGCACGTCCATCAGCACGACGTCGGGGGACAGATCCGAGCACATCCCGAGCGCCTGCGACCCGTCGGACGCGGTACCGACCACCGTGAAGTCGGGCTGAGTGTCCAGCAGCGCGGCGAATCCGGTGCGGACTACGAGATGATCGTCGGCCACGACGATACGGATCTGTGGTGGCGAACCGCTCACCGGATGCTCCCTGTCTCGACGTTCACTGTGTCCACCGCCCTGAGCGGGGACTGTTCCACCGTGGCCGGCAGCGCAGCCTCGATCAGGAAACCGCCGCTCGGTGCGGGCCCGGAGCTCAACCGACCGCCGACCGCGGCGGCGCGCTCGCGCATCCCCAGCAGTCCGTGTCCCGCTCCGGAGGGCGCCGCGGGCGGCCCTGGTCCGTTGTCGCGAATCCGCAGGAGCAGCGCCTCCTGGGCATAGACCAGCTCGACATCGACCGCGGCACCGGGCGCATGCCGCCGCGCGTTGGTCAATGCTTCCTGGACGATGCGGTAGGCGGCCAGTTCGATGCCGGAGTCGAGCGTCACCGGCCGGCCCCGCATGATCAGCCGTGTCCCCGCGCTGTTGGTGTCGCGTACGCCGTCGAGCAGTTCGTTGAGCTGGCTCAGGCTGGGTTGCGGGCGGCGGTCCTCGGTGTCCTCTATCTCGGTGTCCTCGCGGAGCACACCGAGCAGCCGCCGCATCTCGGTCAGCGCGGCCCGCGCGGCATCGCCGATCTCGGACAGGCGCTGCGCCCCGGCGGCCGGCATGCCGGGTGTGGTCAGCCGGGCCGTCTCCGCCTGCACCGCGATCACGGAGACATGGTGCGCGACCACGTCGTGCAGCTCGCGCGCGATGCGTGCCCGCTCGCCGCGGGCCGTGTGCTCCATCAGACGGCCCATGATGGCCTGCCGCGCCGCCCCGTGCCGTTCGGCGTCGACCTGTGCGCGCTGGGTGGAACCTGCCCAGGCCGCGGCCGGCGCGAGCGAGGCCAGCACAACGGTGAGGATCCCGACCCCACGCTCCGGGCGGCTGAGCAGCGCCAAAGAGAGGAAAGAGGCGACCGCGACCGGCGTGAGCATCAGGGCACCACCGTGCCGTGGACCCGTCCGGCCGAGCCGGTGGAAGACGACGAGGGTGGCACAGAGAACCGCCACGGCCAGGTCACGGAAGCCCGCCAGCGACAGGACGGCGACAGCGGAGATGCTCGCCGCGGCCGCGGCTGGGGGCAGGAAGGCCAGTGGCAGTGTGCCGGCGAGCCCGAGGAGGCAGAACACCAGAGCGTTCGACAGGCTCCAGCCGGAGATCGCGGCTCGCCCGACGGACTCGGCGATCGCCGCCCCTCCCAGCAGCACGCCTGGCACGATCGGGGGCTGCGGACCCGCCCCGGTCTGCCGCTCCTTTCCCGCCGTGCCCCCACTCGTCAGGCCCATGCCGACATTGTGCCGGTTCCGGCAGCCGGGCGTGCCCTTTTGACCGAGAGCCGCCCGTCACCGGTCCGCGGCGGCTCCGGACCGGGCGACCGGGGAAGGCGGAGGGGATGGACCGAGTGACGAGGTAGCTCCCTAATCAGTCATGCCCTAGGTTTATTCGCAGGGTTAGAGCCGGTTATTGCGGGTGCTCGTCATTTTCGTCAGGAGGCTGGACCGTGGACCGGACTTCGACGCGTGCTGTCGCCTCCTTTCTCCGGAACAATCTCCGGCCTACACCCACGGTGACCGCAGTCTTTGAATACCGCGAGATGCGCTGCAGGTTTCTGCTCAAGCTCGAAGGTGAAAATATCACCGGCTCGATCAAGGATCGCACGGCAAGCGGCCTGATCCTCATGCTCGAGCGCGAAAGACCACTGACTCCGGGAAGTGTCGTCATCGAATCGACATCGGGCAACCTGGGCATAGCCATGGCGTCACTGCTGCGGCAGATCGACTGCCGGTGCATCGCGGTCATCGACCCGAGGACACCGGCTGCGACCCGCGTGCGGCTGAACCGGTGGGGAGCCGAGACCGTACTCATCGACGAGCCGGACCGGTACGGCGGGTACCTGGTCAGCCGCTTACGCGAGGTGGCCCGCCTGCTTGACCGCAATCCCGACTACCGGTGGCCCGACCAGTATCGGAATCATGCCAATCCCCGGATTCACGAGCTCACGACAGGCCGGGAAATCGCCGAGCAGGGCGGCCTCGCCTGTGACGGTGTCTACATCGCCGTCTCGACCGGAGGCACGCTCGCCGGTGTCTCGGCGTACCTGCGCCGCCATCGCCCCGACATGCACATCGTGGCGGTCGACGCGGTGGGGTCCCAGGCGATCAGCGACAGCGTGGGGCGGCGCCTCGTGCCAGGCATCGGGTCCAGTCTGCGTTCGAGCTTCCTCGACGAGACCTGCTACGACGATTTCGTGTCGACCGGCGCGGCGGAGTCCTTCGCCATGTGCAGGGTCCTGAGGGACGACCTGAAGATCACTGTGGGCGGTTCGAGCGGCAGCGTGATCTACGCGATGGTCACGGGGGCCGGCCGGCGGGAGACCTCGCTTCCGATGTGCCTGTGCCCCGACGACGGCACCAAGTATCTGGACACCTTCTACTCCGATAGCTGGCTGGCGGACATCGGGCTGCTCGACGAAACAACGGCGGTGATCGACCGGCTCCGCTCCGAGGGGCTGCGTTTCGGACTGGAAGGATCCTCGACCTGATTCGTCATCGGTGAGACACGCGTGCGAAGGAGACGACGGAAAACCATGGCCCCATCCTCGGTCGTAGTGCCGAATCTCGTGGACCCGAAGAGTTACCTCGATCATGACATGCCCGAGGTGTGGCGGGTTCTGCGTGCCCAGGACCCTGTTCACCGGCACCCGGAGACGTCCGAGGGACCCGGATTCTGGGTGGTCAGCAGATATGAGGACATCGCGCGCGTGCTTCGGGATGACGGAAATTTCACGTCCGAGAAGGGCAATGTCCTGGCGACCATGCTCAAGGGCGGGGACATGGGCGCCCGCAGCATGCTGGCGGTCAGTGACGGAAATTATCACACGAGCCTGCGTAAGCTCCTGCTCGAGGCGTTCTCCCCGCGCGCCGTCGCGGGGGTCGAACGTCATGTGCGCCGGATCGCGAGGCAACTGATGGTCGAAGCCATCGAGAAGGGGGAATGTGACTTCGCACGCGATATCGCGTCCGCCATACCCCTGGAGACGATATGCGGCCTCCTTGATATTCCCCGAGGAGACCGGCAGGAAGTTGCCAAACTAACCAAGTCCGCGCTGGCGTCGGATTATGAGAATCCCGAAGCCCATGCCGACGTGGCCGCTCGCAGCGCCCTCGTGGTGTATTTCCAGAATCTCGTGGCGGAACGCCGCAAAACCCCGGGAGCCGATCCCATCAGCCTGATGGCGACCGCGCAGGTGGACGGCAGGCGCCTCACAGACCTCGACATCGTCCTCAACTGCTACAGCCTGATCATGGGCGGGGACGAGACCAGCAGACTGGCCATGATCGGTGCCGTTCGGGCCTTCGTCCAGAACCCCGATCAGTGGAGGGCGTTCAAGGCCCGCGATGCGTCGGTCGAGGTGGCGGGAGAGGAGGTACTGCGCTGGACCACGCCGGCAATGCACTTCGGACGCACCGCCACCGCGGATGTGAGCCTGCGGGATCGCACGATCAGAGCGGGCGACCTCGTCACCTTGTGGCTGATCTCCGGCAACCGTGATGAGGCGGTGTTCCAGGATCCCGAACGATTCGACATCACCCGCTCGCCGAACAGGCACCTGGCGCTGGGCCACGGGCGGCACTTCTGCTTGGGCGCCTACCTGGGGAGGATCGAGATCCGCGCCATGCTGGACGGCCTGCGGGCCTTCGTCGGCGGGATCCGGCAGGCCGGGCCGGAACGCTGGATCTACTCGAACTTCCTCACCGGCATGAGCAGCCTCCCGGTGGTTCTGGAAAGGGATCCGGCACCCGCCGTGGGCTGGGAGGAGTAGTCGTGGAGAGCGGACCGTGCGGCGTCGGTGCGAGGGCTAGCCGCGGAACTTGGCCCTCAGGCGCAGGCTGACCACACCGGCTATCTCGTTGGAGGCGAGGTGGACGGGCTCGTCGGCGAGTTCGAAGGACTCGACGGCGGCGCACAGCTCCGCGAAGGAGCTTCGCAGCATCAGCCGGGCCAGATGGCGGCCCAGGCAGGTGTGCGGACCGGCCCCGAACACGATGTGCCGGTTCGGCGTGCGTGCGAAGTCAAGGCCGTACGGCCGCTCGAACGTGGTCTCGTCCCGGTTGGCGGATGCAATCCACGCGGTGACGGCCTCGCCGGCGGCGATCTTCTGGCCGACGATCATGGTGTCGTGGCGAGCGCGCCGCATGAAGTGGGTCACCGGAGAGGCCCAGCGCAACGCCTCCTCGACGGCCGGCTGCGTCGGCATGGCATCCGGCCAGAACCCTTCCCCGCCGTGCTTCTCCGTCAGCGCGATGATCGTCGCGTTGATGACATGGGAGGTGGTGACCACCGCACCCAGGAGCAGGCTGAGGCAGTTGTACAGCAGCTCCTCGTCGGTCAGACGCCGCCCGGCCACCTCGATCGACATCAGGTAGCTGGTGAGGTCATCGGTGGGATTCCTGCGCCGGTCCCCGATGCATCTCGCGAAGTAGCCCATGATCTCGTAGTGGGCCGAACCAGCGGTGGGCTTCGCGGCACCATGCGTGCTGTAGCGGGGATCATGCGGTGCGAGGGAGGCGTACGCCAGCCGGAGCAGCGGGTCGATGTCCTCTTCCGGCAAGCCCATCATCATGGCGCACAGGGCCATCGGCAGCCGGACGAACGACGACGCCACGTCCCACACCTCGCCGTCACGCGCCGGCTCCATGGACTCCTTGACGAACCTCTGCACGAATTCGGTGTACGCGGGCACGGCGCGTGCGGAAAACGGCTTGCCGACCTGCTCACGGTACTTCCGGTGCCGGGGCGGGTCGGTCGACTGCATCATGAGGCCGGCGGCGGGGTCCGGCGCGTCGAGCATTGCGATGGCGGTCCCGCCCTCGGAACTGAACGTCTCGTGATCACTGAGTACTCGGCGGACATCGGCCCGCCGGGTCACGGCCCAGAAACCGTGGCCGTCTCCCCGGTTCTGCCAGAACACCGGGCACTCGGCCCGGAGCGTCTGCCATACGAGGTGGGCGTCACCGTCGGTGTAGAGATCCGTGTCCGTCAGATCGATCTGCTCGAGCGGGACACGCGCATCTGCGGCTGGCCTGGTTATCCTCACGCGAATCCTTCCGGTACCGGTCGCCTCCGCGGGTCAGGCGGAAGGTGACCAGCTCAGGCCGTCGGGAGAGGCGATCAGGCCGCCCTCGAAGAGCGGGCTCTCGGGGCCGATGTCCGACCCGAGCTGCGCCCGGATCTGTTCGTTGGCTCCCTGCTGCATGGCGTCCCTGACCACCTGGGCCCGCATCAGCGGCAGGATGCTCGGTTCCTCGTTGCCGGCGAGCTCGTCCACCGCCGCCGCGAACTCGCTGGACTGGCTCTCGTAGCGCTGTGCCAGCGCCTGGTCCGTCGCCAGGGCGGCCTCGCCCGAGGACACCCCGCCTACCAGGGTGACGAACGATTCCAGCGCGGAACTGGTGCTGTCGGTGACCTTCTTGGCAGACCAGAAGTAGGACGCCTCGTCGACGTGCAGGTTGTAGAAGGACACGAGGAAGTCATGGAACGCGCTGTACTCGCGGCGGTACCGCCTCTCGAACTCACGGAAGGCGGTGTCCTCGTCGACCGTCTGGGCGAGCACGCTGTTGATGGAGCGTGCGGCGAGAAGCGCGCCGTAGGTGGCCAGGTGCACCCCGGACGAGAAGATGGGGTCGATGAAGCACGCCGCGTCGCCGACGAGTGCCATGCCGGGGCGCCAGAACTTCGTGTTCGCGTAGGAGTAGTCCTTGCGGACCCGCAGCTGCCCGTACTGGCCTTCGGTGACCCGCGTGGCGTTCTGGAGGTACTCGGCGATCAATGGGCATTCGGCGATGAGTGAGGTGAGCGCTGCTTCTGGATCGCCCTGGATCTTGTCGGCGAGTTCCCGCTGCACGACGGCGCCGACGCTGGTGAGAGTGGAGCTCAGCGGGATGTACCAGAACCATCCGCCGGTGAAGGCGGCGCAGAGGATGTTCCCCGAGTGGGGCTCGGGCAGGCGCTTGCCGCCTTCGAAGTAGCCGAAGAGCGCGAGGCTTCGGAAGAACTCCGAGTACTCCCGGGCCGCCCCGACCCGCTGATGGATGCGGCTCTTGTTGCCCGAGGCGTCCACCACGTACTTCGCGAGAATCGTTCGCTGGGCGCCTTCGGCGTCGGTGCAGGTCACCCCACCGACCCGGCCGTGGCGGTCGATGACGTCGACGACAGCGTGCTGCTCGCGCACGTCCACGCCCATGTGCCGTGCGTGGTCGAGCAGGATCTGGTCGAATCTGCTCCGCTCGACCTGGTAGGCATGGGAAGTCTCACTGGTTATTCTTGGCGACGCCGAGAAGGAGAAAGTCCACGGTTCGGGGTTCGCGCCCCAGCGCATTGTGCCGCCGTGTTTCTTGGTGAACCCGGCTTTGGCGAGTTCGTCGGTGACGCCGGTGAGGCGACAGATGCCGTGAACGGTGGACGGGAGCAGCGACTCGCCGATCTGCCACCGGGGGAACTTCTCTTTCTCGAGCAGGATGACTCGGTGCCCGCGCATCGCTATCAGCGTCGCCAGCGTGGATCCGCCTGGTCCGCCGCCGACGACCACGACGTGGGCTTCTTCGCTAAGGCCCTCGGTGCTGCTCATCGACTACATCTCGCTTCCGGCAAGAGCGGTCTGGGAGTGGGCCGTGAAACGATCGCAGGCCCTGCGGTATGAGATCACTGAACTATGGCATCCGAGAACATCACTGCCAAGACACGGTGACAGAGTGTTCAACCGGTGAATCGCGCCAGTTGAACAGGTGCGGTTCCGGGATTCACGACCGACACTCTCGATGGGGAAGCGCCGTTCGTCGTAAAGTCCATCTGGCGCCGAATGATCCCTGACGAAGGCAGGAACTTCTGGAGGGTTACTGGTGAAGAAGTACTGCAAAGCCTATTCACTGGGTGAGCTGCGCAAGTTCCCCGGCTGGGCCGCCGGCGCGGCGGCAGAGGAGCACGACATCGCGGACGACCAGCCGGTCTTTCTGTGCGACGAACTCACGGTACTGATCAGCCCGGTCGGCAAGGACAAGGACAAGCGGCTGTTCTCCGACGTCACTCCCGAATGGCGGGAGTTCTGCACGGAGGTCCTGAAGTTCGAGATTCCGGAAGATCTGGCGTTCGCGTACAACGAGTCGGAACAGAGCTGACCGGGCAGTCGGCGAGGAAATCGCCGTCGGAAGGGTAGACCCATGGATGAACTGACCCAGCGCCTGTCCACCGACCAGCCGGTGGTGGTGGGTGGACCGAACTCCTCGCTGGAGGAATTCAGGACCCGGCTGGACGAGATCGGGACGGTGTTCATCAAGTTCACGGAGACACGCGGTGGCACCGATCTCGGAATTCGATTGGACCGCTCGGCATCCGACACCAGTGCGGCCGATTTCGACCAGGGCCGTGGAAGCGTGCACGTCGAGGGAACGCTCATCCTCAACGACGACCCCGTGCGCTGTATCGCCGATATCGACCTCGCCACGCTCAAGGGGACCGGACGCCTGCAGGTCGTAGAAGAAGCCGAAGTACTCGTCGACTGACCAGCACCGGACAGCTGAGGGAGAACCGAAATGGACGAGCCGATATTTCTTCGCTCGAACGCGATCATAGAACCGCTCGTTGACCGGTTCTACGCCTGGATGCACAATGTGGCCCCGGTCCAGTCGGCGATGAACCTGGCCTTCCTTCAGGTGCCGCTGCTCGAGTCGTACCTGCAGTCTCCGCAGGTGCACATCAACGCGAGTGTCAACCCCGAACTGCGGGGCGGATTCTTCGTCAACCTCCCCGAGGAGCGCAGCGGCGAAGTGCGAGAGCTGCTGGCCTCGATCAAGCGCGACCGGGCCGAGCAGCTTCGTTTCGCCGAGGCGATCGCCGAGGCCGACGAACTCGTCGGGCGGGAGGCGACCGGGTTCGACCTGACGCCGCTCTACCCGAAGCTGCCATCCGAGCTGTCCGGGCTGGTGGAGCTCGCCTACGACGTCAGCAACCAGGCGTCGATCCGGTTCCACGAACCGCTGGTGTACGAGAGCAGCTTCTATTCCGAGGACCGGCAGTCGGTGCAGCTGTCGCTCGAGACGGGGATCGAGCGGCCCTTCATCCTCAGCACGCCGCGGCTGCCGTCCCCCGGCGTGCTCGACCTGCCGATACCGTTCCGGCATTCGGGCCTCGTCGACCTGTTCCGAGCCCGGATCGAGCCGACGACACGGGCGCGCCTGCGGGAGGCGCTGGAACTCGGTGACGCCGAAGCCGACCAGCTCAACGGTCTCCTCACGGATGCGCCCGACCTGGCGAGCGACCGGCACATCGAGGGCGGCGGCCGGATCCGCTACTTCGGACACGCCTGTCTGGTCATGCAGACACCGGAGGCCGCGATCATCACGGACCCCTGGGTCAACGCCGACAGCACGGCGTCCGGCCGGTACACCTACCGGGACCTCCCCGACTACATCGACCTGGTGCTGCTCACCCACGGTCACCAGGATCACATCGTGCTGGAGACTCTGCTGCAACTGCGCGGCCGGGTCGGCGGTGTCGTCGTGCCGCGGTCGTCGCGGGGCAACATCTGCGATCCGTCGCTGGCTCTCTACCTGCAGCGCGTCGGCCTGCCCGTGATCGAGGTGGACGACTTCTCCGAGGTGGAGTTCCCCGGCGGCAAGGTGACCGCGACACCGTTCCTGGGAGAGCACGCCGACCTCGACATCCGGGCCAAGTCGACCTACCACCTCGAACTCGGTGGGCGAAGGATCTTCATCGGGGCGGACTCCTCCGGCATCGACCCCGGGCTCTACCGACACATGCGCAACCATCTGGGCCCGGTCGACGTGGCGTTCCTGGGTATGGAGTGCGCCGGCGCTCCGCTCACCTGGCTGTACCAGGCACTGCTCGTCCGGCCGGTGAGCAAGAAGATGAGCGACTCGCGGACGCTCTCGGGCTCCAACGCGGTCCAGGCCAGCGCGATCGTGTCCGAGCTGGGCGCAGGCGAGGCCTACATCTACGCCATGGGCGAGGAGCAGTGGCTCGTCGGCCATGTCATGGCGACCTCGTACAACGAGGACTCCGTCCAGCTCAAGCAGGTCGAGGAGTTCATGACCTGGTGCGCCGCCCAGGGCGTCAAGGCCGACCACCTCTACGGCCAGCACGAATGGCGCTGGTGACTGTGGCCACCCGGACCGGCAGCTGCTTCCGGGGCAGTGCGGGCAGCACGGTCCCGGAGGCGCCGTCCAGGGTGAACAGGAAGCAGGCCGGCGGCATCGACCGCAGTTTCGCCGCCGCCCGCTCCACGGAGCCGCCCCCTCTGGATGGCCACATGTTGCCGCGGTGGCCGGACGGCCGTCGGGTCAGGATCTGCGCGTGGCGCGTCGACGCCCACCGGGTTCGCGAGCAGCGGAGTGCGCTCATGGCGTCGCTGCCCGCCCACCACGTGTTCCTCCGCCGGCTGCATCGTAAGAACTGATCACGGACCCGGCCGACGGCTTCGTCCGGGGGATGCGGCGGCTGGTGAGCGGTGTGTGCGTCGTGACCACCACCACCGCCGACGGCAAACGGTGGGGGCTGACGGCCACGGCGGTCTCGTCGCTGTCGTTGTGCCCGCCTTCCCTGGTCGTCGGCGTGAACCGGCGGAGCCGGCTGGGGGAGGTGATCAAGGACGTACCCGCCTTCGCGGTCAACATCCTCGGCACGCAGCACCGCGAGGTGGCCGAGGTGTTCGCAGGACACGTGGCCGGGGTCCGCGGGACCTCCCGGTTCGACCACGGCGACTGGCGTCCGAATGCGGAAGGCGTCCCGATCCTGGGTGGCGCCCCGGCGAGTTTCCTTTGCAAGGTCGACGACATCGTCGAACGAACCACCCACCTTCTGCTGATCGGCGCCGTGACCGGCGCTCACATATCAGAAGAAGAAAGCAATCTGCTGATTTATTTTTCCCAGAATTTCTCCGCCGTCAGCCCGCAGGGCTAGTGGAGGACGGGTAGGGGACGGAGTCGGTCGCATGGCAGGCAGGACTGTTCCAGCTCCTCCGGGACTGGACGGCGGGGAAGTCGAAGATCGGCCGGGGCCCCGCCAGCGGCTCAGGCCCGGGACGATCCCGCGGATCGTCCCGTACGTGCGCCCGTACCGCTGGCCGCTGCTGTTGCTGACGATCGTCACGTTGCTGGGCGCCGGCTTC
This sequence comes from Streptomyces sp. SLBN-8D4, assembly GCF_049739545.1. NCBI lineage: Bacteria > Bacillati > Actinomycetota > Actinomycetes > Kitasatosporales > Streptomycetaceae > Streptomyces > Streptomyces sp. SLBN-8D4. The sequence continues at coordinate 2,063,121 of NZ_JBMGQC010000001.1, read as the reverse complement.
GCGGCCGTCACCCCAGTGCTGTTCGGGAAGGTCATCGACGAGGGCGTCCTGCCGCGCCGGATGGGGGTCGTCGTCGGGTTCGCCGTGGCCCTCGCCGGGCTCGCCCTGCTGAAGGCCGGAGCCGACTACGTCCGGGCCCGGCTGTCCGCCGGGATCGGGCAGAGCCTCATCTTCGACCTTCGGGCGCAGGCCTACGCGCACGTGCAGGAGCAGTCACTGGCCTTCTTCACCCGCACCCAGACCGGCGCGCTGGTGAGCCGGCTGAACACCGACGTCATAGGGGCGCAGCAGGCGGTGACGATGCTGTTGTCGCAGACTGCGGAGACCCTGCTGACTCTGGTCCTGGTGCTGGCCGCCATGTTCTACCTGTCCTGGCAGCTGGCCATAGCCGCCCTGCTGACCATCCCGTTCTTCATCTTCCCCGCGAAGATCATCGGAGGCAGGCTGGAACGGCTCACCCGGGAGACCATGCAGCTCAACGCTGAGCTGGGCTCGCTCATGAACGAGCGGTTCAACGTGGCCGGGGCGATGCTGGTCAAGCTGTACGGGCGGCGCGACCAGGAGTCCACCCTGTTCACCCGGCGTGCGCGCCGGGTCCGCGACATCGGTGTGAAGACCGACGTGACCGGTGAAACGCTCGCCCTCGTCATCGGCCTGGCCAGCACGCTCGCCCTCGCGCTGATGCTCGGTGTCGGCGGCGCTCTCGTCGTCAACAACGAGTTCCAGGTCGGCACGCTGGTCGCCATGATCACTCTGCTGACCATGTTGTACGGCCCGGTCAACCAGCTGTCCAACCTGCCGGTCAGCGTCCTGGTCGCGCTGGTGAGCTTCGACCGGGTCTTCGAGGTACTGGACCTCGAGCCGCTGGTCGCGGAGCGGCCCGAAGCCAAGGCGCTGCCCGTCGGCGCCACCGCCGACGGCCGCCGCGCGGTACCTGAGATCGAGTTCCAGGATGTGTCGTTCCGCTACCCGGACGCAGCGCAGGTCTCGCTCGCGTCGCTGGAGTCGATCTCGCTTCCCGTACCCGAGCGGAGCGACAAGGCCATGATCCTCAACGAGGTGGGCTTCCTCGCTCCGGCCGGGCGGCTCACGGCGCTGGTCGGTCCGTCGGGCGCGGGGAAGACCACCATCACCCACCTGGTGCCCAGGTTCTACGACCCTGACTCGGGAACCGTGCGGATCGGCGGGCACGACATCCGCGACCTCACGCTGACGTCGCTGCGCGACTCGATAGGCGTGGTGACGCAGGACGCCCACCTGTTCCACGACACGATCCGGGCCAACCTGCTGTACGCGCGGCCGGACGCCTCCGAACCCGAGCTGGTCGAGGCCTGCGACGCGGCCCGGATCTGGGATCTCATCGCATCTCTGCCCGACGGCCTGGACACGATGGCAGGCGATCAGGGCTACCGGATGTCCGGTGGCGAGAAGCAGCGGATCGCCCTGGCAAGGCTGCTCCTGAAGGCCCCGCCGATCGTCGTCCTGGACGAGGCGACGGCTCACCTGGACTCGGCGTCCGAAGCGGCGATCCAGAGTGCGCTCAAGACCGCGCTGGCCGACCGTACCTCGTTGGTCATCGCGCACCGGCTGTCCACCATCCGCGACGCCGACCAGATCCTGGTCGTCGACCGGGGCCGGATCGTCGAGCGCGGCACCCACGAGGTGCTGCTCGAGGCGGGCGGCCTTTACGCGGATCTGTACGACAAGCAGTTCGTCCGGCAGGCCGGCACCGGTTCCGGTCCCACGATTTCCTGAACACCACGTTCAGGCGGAGGTGTTGGCAGTGCCTTCCGAGCACCCGTCCGACGGGGAAAAGACCGATTTCATCGCAGTGCACGAGCTCGTCGCCGCCCGGGCGGCGACCCACCCGGACGCGGTGGCGGTGGTGTGCGGGCAGCGGTCGCTCACCTACGCCGGGCTGGTGGGGCGGTCGGCCCGGCTGGCCCGGCATCTGCGCGCCCTGGGCGTCGGACCGGAATCCGCGGTGGCGTTGTACCTGCCGCGCTGCGTGGAGATGGTGGTAGCCGTACTGGCGGTGTGGCAGGCCGGGGGCGCGTACCTGCCCTTGGATCCGGACTACCCGGCCGAGCGGCTCGCGTTCATGCTCGCCGACGGCGGCGCCGCCGTCCTGGTCGGGGACCGGACCGCGGGGAGCGGCCCGGGCGGCGCCGTCGCGGAAGCGATGGACGACGGCACGGCGGTGTGGCTGGACGACCCGGCCCTGCGCGCCGATCTGGCCGCGCTGCCCACCGCGCCCCCTGAACCGGTGCCCGTGGACCCGGCCGGGCTGGCCTACACGATCTACACATCGGGGTCGACCGGGACACCGAAGGGCGTCCAGGTGCCCCACGCCGGACTCGCCAACCTGGTGGCCGGTCTGGCACCCGTGCTCGGGGTGGAGCCCGGTGTGCGCATGCTGCAGTTCGCCTCGTTCAGCTTCGACGCCGCGGTGCTCGACATCGCGGCCACGCTGGCGTACGGCGGGACACTGGTCGTGGCGACCGGGCCAGAGCGGGCCGAGCCGTCCCGGCTGTCGGCGCTGCTCCGAGCCGGTGCGGTGCAGGCCGCCAGCGTGGTGCCGTCACTGCTGAGTGTGCTGTCGCCAAAGGACCTCCCCGGCCTCGGCACCGTCCTGGTGGGCGCCGAGCGGCTCACCGAACAGGTGGCGCGGGCGTGGGCGCGGAACCGCCGGCTGGTCAACACCTATGGGCCGACCGAGGCATCGGTGATGGTCACCACCGGGCAGGTCGATCCCGAGATCCGGCAGGCGCCGCCGATCGGCTCCGCCGTGTCCCACATGTCCCTGCACGTCCTGGACGAGGAACTCAGGCCGGTGCCCGCCGAGGTCACCGGGGAGCTGTTCATCGGCGGACCGCAGGTGGCGCGCGGCTACGGCCACCGCCCGGCCCTCACCGCGGAGCGGTTCGTCGCCGACCCGTTCGCGGGGGACGGGACCCGGCTCTACCGGACGGGTGACCGGGTGCGGTGGACCACGGCCGGTGACCTGGAGTTCATCGGCCGGACCGACGACCAGGTCAAGGTGCGAGGATTCCGGGTCGAGCTGGGCGAGGTGGAGGCCGCGCTGGCCGCCCACGCCGGCGTCCGTTCCGCCGTCGTGGCCCTCGCCGGGGACGGTACGCGGTCCCGGTTGGCGGCCTACCTGGTCCCGGCCGCTTCCGGCGCCGGCATCCCGGGACCCGCCGACCTGCGGGAGTACCTGCGGGGCAGGCTGCCGGACTTCATGATTCCGGCCTCGTTCACCGAGTTGGCCGCACTGCCGCTCACTCCGGCCGGCAAGATCGACCGGGCCGCCCTCCCCGACCCCGGTTCGGACCGCCCCGACCTGGACGGCCCCTTCGTCGCCCCAGCGACGCCCACCGAGGATCTGCTGGCCGAGATCCTGGCCGAGGTCCTGGGCGTGCGACCGATCGGAGCACTCGACAACTTCTTCGAACTCGGCGGACACTCCCTGCTCGCCATGCAGGTGATCTCCAGGGTGCGCGAGGCGCTCGGGGTCGAGCTGCCGCTCGCCGTCCTGTTCGACCAGGCCACGGTACGAGGCCTTGCCGCGGCCGTCGAAGGGCCCTTTGTGCGGACCCCGGCGCCGCCGGTGACACCGGTACCGCGCGACCGGACGCTGCCGCTGTCCTTCGCCCAGCAGCGGCTGTGGTTCCTCGATCAGCTCGAACCCGGGACGGCCGAGTACAACGTGCCGATGCGCATGCCGCTGACGGCGGACACCGACGTACGCGCACTGGGCGCCGCGCTGGACGCCGTGGTAGCCCGGCACGAGGCGCTGCGGACCCGGCTGGTGGCCGGCCCCGACGGGACGCCCGGTCAGGTGATCGACCCACCCGGCCCGGTACCGCTGCCGATTGCCGATGTGTCCGCGGCGGCGGAGCCGATGCGGGCGGCCGACCGGCTGGTCGCCCTGGACGCGGTCTCACCGTTCGACCTGGCCACCGGTCCGCTGATCCGGGCCTGCCTGATCCGGCTCGGCCCGGCCGGACACGTGCTGTCGCTGACCATGCACCATGTCGCCTTCGACGAATGGTCGGGCCGGATCCTCCGGCGTGAACTCTCGCTCCTCGACACCGCCTTCCGTGCGGGGAAGCCGGATCCGCTGCCGGCCCTCCCCGTGCAGTACGCCGACTTCGCTCTCTGGCAGCGGGCCTGGCTGACCGGCGACGTGCTGGATCGGCAACTGGCCTACTGGCGGGACCGGCTGGACGGGCTTCCCGTGCTGGAACTGCCCACCGACCACCCGCGTCCGCCGGTCCGTTCGTCCTCGGGAAGGGTCACCCGGTTCGCCATCCCCCATGAGACGGCACAGGGGCTGCGGAGGATCGCCCGCGAGAGCGGCGCGTCAATGTTCATGGTGCTCTTCGCCGCGTACGCCGTGCTGCTGGGGCGGTACTGCGGAACCGACGACGTAGTGGCGGGAACCCCGGTGGCGAACCGGAACCGTGCCGAGACCGAGGATCTGATCGGGTTCTTCGTGAACACGCTGGTGTTGCGTACGGATCTGTCGGGGGATCCGTCGTTCGGTGAGCTGGTGGGGCGGGTGCGGGAGGCGGCGCTGGGTGCCTTCGCCCATCAGGACCTGCCGTTCGAGCAGTTGGTGGATGCCCTGGTCACCGAGCGGGACCGGGCGCGCACCCCGCTGTTCCAGGCGTTCTTCAACTACGACGTCGAGGACCCGGGCGACGTCGGAACGGACGTGGTCGCGAAGTTCGATCTGCGGCTGATCCTGGTGGACGACGGCGTGGACCTGGCCGGGGTGGTGGAGTACAGCACCGCGTTGTTCGACGCGGCGACGATCTCCCGGCTGACCGGTCACCTCGTCACGGTTCTGGGTGCGGTGGCTGTTGATCCTGACCGGCCGTTGTCTGCTGTGTCGATGGTGGGTGCTGTTGAGCGTGTGGAGTTGTTGGAGGGGTGGAGCGGGGCTGGGGTTGGGGCTTTGGGTGGGGGTGGGGTTGCGGAGGCGGTGCTGGCGTGTGGGGGGTCGGTTCCGGATGCGGTGGCGGTGGTGGGTCCTGAGGGTTGTGTGACGTATGGGGGGTTGGTGGGGCGGGCGTCGCGGTTGGCGGCGTATTTGCGTGGTGTGGGGGTGGGTGCGGAGACCGTTGTGGGGTTGTGTCTGCCGGCGGGTGTGGAGATGGTGACGGCGGTGTTGGGGGTGTGGCTGGCGGGGGGTGCGTATCTGCCGTTGGATCCGGCGTTCCCGGTGGGGCGGTTGGCGTTCATGCTGGCTGACAGCCGTGCCGCGGTGGTGGTGGGCACGCGGGAGACGGTGGGGGATCTGCCTGCGGGGCGGTTGCGGGTGGTGTCGTTGGACGATCCGGTGGTGCGTGCGGATCTGGCCGGGTTGTCTTCGGTGCGGGTGGGGTCGGTGGTGAGGCGTCCTGGTCAGTTGGCGTATGTGGTGTATACGTCGGGTTCGTCGGGGCGGCCGAAGGGTGTGCAGGTCACGTTCGGTGGTGTGGCGGGGTATGTGGCGGGGGTGGTGGGTCGTCTGGGTGTGGGCGGTGGTGGGCGGTTCGGTGTGGTGCAGCCGTTGGTGACGGATCTGGGCAACACGATGGTGTTCGCGTCGTTGGTGTGTGGCGGTGTGTTGCATGTGCTGGATGCGGCTGTGGTGGCTGATCCGGGTGCGGTGCGCGGTTTTGTGGTGCGGTGGGGGATCGATTTCTTGAAGGTGGTGCCTTCGCATCTGGCCGCGCTGGCCGGTGCCGGTGCCGGTGCCGGTGCCGGTGCCGGTGCGGGTGCGGGTGCGGGTGGGGTGGTGGGGCTGCTGCCGGGGCGGGTGCTGGTGTTGGGGGGTGAGGCGGTTTCGCCGGGTCTGGCTGCGCGGTTGGTGGAGGTGGCGGGGGATCGGGTGGTGGTTAATCACTATGGTCCGACGGAGACGACGGTGGGTGTGCTCACTGCGCGGGTGGGTGGGGTGGAGGCGGCGGCTGGGGTGGTGCCGGTGGGTTCGCCTTTGCCGGGGACGCGGGTGTATGTGCTGGATCGTCATCTGGGCCCGGTGCCGGTGGGTGTGGCGGGGGAGTTGTATGTGGGCGGGGTGCAGGTGGCGCGTGGTTATGGGGGGCGTCCCGCGCTGACCGCGGAGCGTTTCGTCCCGGACCCGTTCGCGGGGGATGGTGGGCGGTTGTATCGCACGGGGGACCGGGTGCGGTGGCTGGCGGGTGGCCGGGTGGAGTTTTTGGGCCGGGTGGATGGTCAGGTCAAGGTGCGGGGGTTCCGGGTCGAGCCGGGTGAGGTGGAGTCGGTGCTGGCCGCGCATCCGGGGGTCGCGGCGGCTGTGGTGGTGGCGCGGGGGCAGGGTGCGGAGCGCCGGCTGGTGGCTTATGTGGTGCCGGTCGGTGGTGGTGGGGTGCTGGGTGCGGGTGAGTTGCGGGTGTTCCTGGGCGGCCGGTTGCCGGAGTTCATGGTTCCGTCGGTGTTTGTGGGGTTGGGGGCTCTGCCGCTGACGTCCAACGGGAAGGTGGATCGGGCGGCGTTGCCTGATCCGGATGTTTCCCGTTCGGATGTGGGTGTGTTTGTGGCGCCGGTGGGGGCGTCGGAGGAGTTGCTGGCGGGGATCTGGGCGCAGGTGCTGGGGTGTGGTCCGGTGGGTGCGCTGGACAATTTCTTTGAGTTGGGCGGGCATTCGTTGCTGGCTACGCAGGTGGTGTCCCGGATTCGTGAGGTGTTCGGGAGTGAGGTTGCGCTGGCGGCGTTGTTTGATCATCCGACGGTGCGGGCTTTGGCGGGGGTGGTTGAGGGGGCGGTGCCGGGTGTGGTGGTGCCGCCGGTGACGGTGGTGGGCCGGGACGAGTTGTTGCCGTTGTCGTTCGGGCAGCAGCGGTTGTGGTTCCTTGACCGGTTGGAGCCGGGTTCGGTCGAGTACAACGTGCCCTCGCCGGTGTGGTTCGAGGGTGTGGTGGATGTGGCGGCGCTGGGTGGGGCGCTGGATGCGGTGGTGGCGCGGCATGAGGTGTTGCGGACGCGTTTGGTGGCGGGTGCGGACGGAGTGGCGTGTCAGGTGATCGATCCGCCGGGGCCGGTGCCGCTGCCGGTGGTGGATGTGTCGGGTGTCGCTGATCCGTTGGGTGTGGCCCGGGATCTGGTGGAGGGCGATGCGGCGGCGCCGTTCGACCTGGCGGCCGGACCGCTGCTGCGGACGTGTCTGATCCGGTTGGCCGACACCAGGCACCTGCTGGTGTTGTCGATGCACCATGCTGTCTCCGACGAGTGGTCGGGGCGCATCCTGTTCCGAGAGTTGTCGGCTCTTTACCGGGCGTTTGCGGCCGGGCAGCCGGATCCGCTGGCGCCCCTGGCGGTGCAGTACGCCGACTACGCGGTGTGGCAGCGGTCCTGGCTGACCGGCGAGGTCCTGGATGGTCAGCTGGCCTACTGGCGGGAGAAGTTGGCCGGGGCGCCTGTGCTGGAGCTGCCCGTCGACCGGCCCCGGCCGCCGGTGCGCTCCACCGCGGGCACCGCGGCACACTTCACCATCCCGGCCGAGACCGCCGACGCGCTGCGCGAGTTGGCCCGCGCGAACGGCGCGACGATGTTCATGGTGTTGCTGGCGGCGTTCGATGTGCTGTTGGGCCGGTACTGCGGCACCGACGACGTGGCGGTCGGTACGCCGGTGGCGAACCGGAACCGCGCCGAGACGGAGGACCTGATCGGGTTCTTCGTCAACACCCTGGTCCTGCGCACCGACCTGTCCGGCGACCCTACGTTCGCCGAACTCGTGGGCCGGGTGCGGGAAACGGCACTGGGCGCCTACGCCCACCAGGATCTGCCGTTCGAGCAGCTGGTGGACGCCCTGGTCACCGAACGCGACCGCTCCCGCACCCCCCTCTTCCAGGTCTTCTTCAGCTACGCCACCCCCGACCCGGACGAGGGGGCCATTCGGCCCGGCCGGGATGTCGCACCGCGTCCGGTGGACGTGAAGTTCGATCTGGCGCTGGCGCTGGCCGATGGCGGGACGGACGTGACCGGACAGATCGACTACAGCACGGAGCTGTTCGATCCGGACACGATCGACCGGCTGGCAGGGCACATCGTCACGGTGCTGCGGGGCGTGGCAGCCGATCCGGGCCGTCCTCTTTCGCGGATACCGGTGCTGACGGCCGCCGAGCGCCGGCAGGTGACCGGAGGCTGGCACGGCGAGTCCGTGGCGGCCCCGCCCGCGGCCGGGGTGGCCGAGCTGATCGTCGCACGTGCGGCGGCACACCCGGACGCGGTCGCGGTGGTGTGCGGACCGCGGCAGGTTTCCTACGGATGCCTGGTGGACCGGGCAAGGCGGCTGGCGCGCCTGCTGGGCGCGCGAGGAGTCGGGCCGGAGTCGGTGGTGGGCCTGTGCCTGCCGCGCGGGGCGGACATGGTGACCGCGGTACTGGGGGTGTGGCTGGCGGGCGGCTCGTACCTGTCGCTGGACCCGGAGTACCCGGCGGACCGGCTTGAGTTCATGCTGACCGACGCCGACGCGGTCCTGCTGGTCGGGGACCGTTCGGCGGCGGGCGGCCCGGCCGGGGACGGCGTGCCGGCGGTGTGGCTGGACGACTCAGCGGTACGGGCGGAGCTTGCGGCGCCGCCGGGCCGATTCCAGGACGTCCGGGTGGCGCCGGACACGCTGGCGTACGTGGTCTACACATCGGGGTCGACCGGCACCCCGAAGGGCACACGCCTCACCCACGGCGGTGTGGCGAACCTCGTCGTCGCCCTCGGGCCCGCGCTGTGCGTCGCTCCTGGGACCAGGGTGCTGCAGTTCGCCTCGTTCAGCTTCGATGCCGCCGTGCTGGACCTGGCGGCGACGCTGGGACGCGGCGGCACGCTCGTGGTGGCGGCCGGAGCCGAGCGAGCCGATCCGACCCGGCTCGCCGCGATGGTGACGGCGCTGGGAGTGGAGGCGGCCAGCGTGGTGCCGTCGCTGCTGGAGGTCCTGGACCCGGCGTGGGTACCGGGCCTGGGCACGGTGTTGTCCGGGGCCGAGCGGATGACCGCGGTGCTGGCGCGGGCCTGGGCGCGGGGCCGACGGCTCGTCAACACCTACGGGCCGACCGAGGCCACGGTGATGGTGACAGCCGGGCCGGTGAACCCCGAGGCACGGCGCGCGCCGGCGGTGGGCCGCGCGGCGCCGAACACACGGCTGTACGTCCTGGACACGTTTCTGAACCCGGTGCCGGTGGGGGTGCCGGGGGAGCTGTACATCGGCGGGCCGCAGCTGGCCCGCGGCTACGGCGGACGGCCGGCGCTCACGGCGGAGCGGTTCGTCGCCGACCCGTTCGCCGGGGACGGTTCGCGCCTGTACCGGACAGGTGACCGGGTGCGGTGGCTGACGGACGGGCAGGTGGAGTTCCTGGGCCGCGCCGACGACCAGGTGAAGGTGCGCGGGTTCCGGATCGAGCCGGCGGAGGTCGAAGCCGTCCTCGCCGCCCATCCCGCCGTACGGTCGGCGGTGGCCGCCGTGGAGGGGACCGGCGCGGACGCGCGGCTGGTGGCCTACCTGATCCCGGCCGATCACGCCGAGGGCATCCCCACACCCGACGAGCTGCGTGGGTTCGCGGCCCTGCGGCTACCGGAGTTCATGATCCCGGCAGCCTTCACCGAGCTGGCGGCGGTGCCGCTGACCCCGAGCGGCAAACTCGACCGCGCCGCGCTGCCCGCCGCCGACCTCAGTCCCGCGCTCAACGGCCACTACACGCCGCCGTCGACGCGGACCGAAGAGCTGCTGGCCGGAATCTGGGCCGGACTGCTGGGCCTGGACCGGGTCGGCGCCGACGACGACTTCTTCACGCTGGGCGGGCATTCGCTGCTGGCCACGCGGGTCGTGTCCCGGATCCGCGCGGAGTTCGAGGCCGAGGTGCCCGTCGCCGCGCTGTTCGGCCGTCCCACCGTGCGCGGCCTGGCCGCCGTCATCGACGGCACGTCGGCGGCACGAGCGGTGCCGCCGGTGACGGCGGTGCGCCGGGACCGGCCGCTGCCGCTGTCGTTCGGACAGCAGCGCCTGTGGTTCCTCGACCAGCTCGAACCGGGTTCGACCGAGTACAACGTGCCGACGCCGATGTGGCTGGACGGCGACCTGGACATCCGGAGTCTGGGGGCCGCACTCGACACGATCGCCGCACGGCACGAGGTGCTGCGCACCCGGCTGGTGACCGGCCCGGACGGCGTCGGCCGCCAGGTCGTCGACCCTCCCGGCCCGGTTCCCCTGCCGGTGGCGGACGTGTCGGGGCTGCCCGACGCGGTCGCGGGCGCCCGGCTGCTGATCATGGCGGACGCTCTGCTGCCCTTCGACATGGCGGCCGGGCCACTCATCCGCGCCGGCCTGATCCGGCTGGGCCCGGCCGGCCACATCCTCGCCATGTCGGTCCACCACATCGCCTTCGACGAATGGTCGGACGGGATCTTCCGGCGGGAACTGGCGGCGCTTTACGACGCGTTCCGGGCCGGAGAGCCCGATCCGCTGCCGCCTCTGCCGGTGCAGTACGCCGACTTCGCGGTGTGGCAGCGGTCCTGGCTGACCGGCGAGGTGCTGGACCGGCAACTGGCCTACTGGCGGGACCAGCTGGCCGGGGCCCCGGTGCTGGATCTGCCCACCGACAGGCCGCGCCCTCCGGTCCGGTCCAGCGCGGGCGCCGTGGTGCCGTTCGCCGTTCCGGCCGCGACCGCGGACGCGCTGCGGAGCATCGCCCGCGACAACGGCGTCACCCTGTTCATGACGCTGTTCACGGCGTTCGTGGTGCTACTCGGCCGCTACAGCCGCCAGGACGACATCGTGGTGGGCACACCGGTGGCCGGCCGGAACCGGGCCGAGACCGAGGACCTGATCGGATTCTTCGTCAACGATCTGGTGCTGCGCACCGACCTGTCCGGGGACCCGTCCTTCACCGAGCTGCTGGGCCGGGTCCGCGAAACGACGCTCGCCGCGCACGCCCACCAGGACCTGCCGTTCGAGCAGCTCGTCGATGCGCTGGTCAGCGACCGCGACCGGTCCCGCGCCCCGCTCTTCCAGGTGCTGTTCAACTACTTCGTCACCGAGGACGGGCCCACCCGGAACCTGGATCCCAGAATGCTGGAGGGCCTGTGGACGGGTGCCATCTCGCGGTTCGACATACGGATGATCTTCAGCGACGACGGTCGTGAGCTGTCCGGAGTGATCCAGTACCTGGTGGCGCTGTTCGACGCGGCCACCGTCGAGCGGATGGCGGGGCACCTCGGCACGATATTGGACGCGGTCGCCGCGGACCCGGGCCGTCCGGTGTCGGCGCTGCCGATGGTGACCGCCGCGGAGCGCTACCGGCTCACCGTCGAATGGAACGACACCGCGGAGCCCGGGCCGGCGGCCGGGGTACTCGAACTGATCACCGGGCAGGCTGCCGCCCGCCCGGACGCGGTCGCCGTGACATGCGGGAAACGGTCTGTGACATACGCGGATCTGATGTCACGAGTGGGCCGCCTGGCAGGACACCTGCGCGAGGTGGGGGTCGGACCGGAGACCACCGTGGGGCTGTGCCTGCCCAGAGGGGTCGATCTGACCGTCGCGGTGCTGGCGGTGTGGCAGGCCGGGGCGGCCTACCTGCCGCTGGACCCCGCGTACCCGCCCGAACGGCTGGCGTTCATGCTGGCCGACAGCCGTGCGGCGGTCCTGATCGGCACGTCCGCGACGGTGGACGACCTGCCGGTGCGGCGGCTGCGGGTCATCGCGCTGGACGACCCCGCGGTGCGGCACGCCGTGACGGCTGCGGAACCCGCCGCGTCCTTGCCGCCGCAGGCCGGGCAACTGGCGTACGTGATCTACACGTCCGGATCGACGGGGCAGCCGAAGGGCGTGATGGTCGGGCACGACGCGCTGGCCAACTACGTGGGCTGGTTCAACCGCCGGTTCGCTGTCACGGAGCACGACCGGGTGCTGGTGTCCTCGTCGCCGAGCTTCGACGCGTTCGGGATCGAGCTGTACCCGGGGCTGGCCGCGGGCGGCACGCTGGTCGTCATGCCGGTGACCGGACCGGTCGCGGACGTCGACGGGCTGATCGAGGTGACGACGGCTCAGCGGGTGAGCGTCCTGGCGACCGTCCCGGCCATGCTCACGCTCCTCACCGATCGCCCCGCTCTGGCGGGGTGCACGGCGGTGCGTCAGGTGGTGTGCGGCGGGGAACAGCTCACCGGGCTGACCGCGGCCGCGCTCGCCAGGGTCCTGCCGGTGCCGTTGCACAACGTGTACGGCCCGACCGAGGCCACCATCGACGTCACCTCCTACACCCACCCGCCCGAGGAAGACCCGGACGGTCGGTACGGAGTGGACGGAGCACTCCCGATCGGCGCCCCGCTGGCCAACACCCGCCTGTATGTGCTGGACCAGTCGATGGACCTGGTACCGATCGGGGTGCCCGGAGACCTCTTCATCGGCGGTGCGGGCCTGGCCCGAGGCTATCTCGGCGCGCCGGCGTTGACGGCGGAGCGGTTCGTGGCCGATCCGTTCGCCGGGGACGGTTCGCGGCTGTACCGGACAGGTGACCGGGCGCGGTGGCTGCCGGACGGGCAGGTGGAGTTCCTGGGCCGCTCCGACGACCAGGTCAAGGTGCGGGGATACCGGATCGAGCCGGGTGAGGTCGAAGCGGCGCTGGCCGCGCATCCGAAGGTACGGTCCGCGGTGGCCGCCGTGTTCGGGCAGGGGACCTCGGCCCGGTTGTCGGCCTACCTGGTCCCGGCCGATCCCGTCGGCGGCATACCCTCGGTGTCCGATCTGCGCGAGTTCCTGCGGCGGCGGTTGCCCGAGTTCATGATCCCGGCCTCCTTCACCGAGCTGGCCGCCTTGCCGTTGACGCCCAACGGCAAGGTCGACCGGAGTCTGCTGCCGGACCCGGACGTGGCGCGTCCGGACGTGACGGAGTTCGTTGCTCCGCGCACCGAGGTGGAGCGAGTTCTCGCGGAGGCGTTCGCCCGGGCGCTGGGTGTGGACCGGGTGGGCGTCGATGACAACTTCTTCGAGCTGGGCGGGGACTCGATCACCGGGATTCAGGTGGTGGCGCGGGCGCGGGCATCGGGTGTCGGGGTATCGGTGGCGCAGTTGTTCGACTTTCAGACGGCAGGGTCGCTGGCGGCTGTCGCCGAGGCCGGTGCGGCTGCGGTGGCCGATCAGGGGGCCGTGGCGGGCGACACGGCGTTGTCGCCGGTGCAGAAGTGGTTCTTCGGATTGGGTCTGCCGGCGCCTTGGCACTTCAACCAGTCGGTTCTGCTCGAAGCCGCGGGCCGGGTGGACCCGAGTGTGTTACGTGCGTCCGTGGCGGAGCTGTTGGCGCATCATGACGGGTTGCGGGCCCGGTTCGACCTGGTGGACGGGGAATGGCGTGGCCGTGTGGCGGGGGTCGAGGAGACCGGCGCAACGCACGCGGACGTGGTGTGGGAAGCAGGGCCGTGCCCGTCCGGAACCGGCGAGGAGGAATGGCTGACGAGCGTCGCTGACGCGGCGCAGGGCTCCCTGGACCTGTCGGCCGGACCGCTGATCCGGGTCGTGGTCTTCGACCGGGCCGAGCGGCCGCTCGTGTTGGTGGTGGTGCACCACCTGCTGGTGGACACGGTGTCGTGGCCGGTCCTGATCAGTGACTTGGGATCCGCGTACGGGCGGTTGTCGGCGGGAGAGCCCGTAGTGCTGCCGGCGAAGACGACGTCGTTCGCGGCATGGTCGTCACACCTTGCGGAACTGGCCGGCTCCGATGAGGTCACCACCGAGATCCCGTACTGGGAACAGGTGGCGGAACAGGCACGGCCGGTGCCGCGCGACCGGTGGGGGCGCAACGTGATGGCGGCGGGCCGGGAGGTGCGGGTGACTCTCGGCGAGGAGCCGACGTCGCGGTTGCTGCACCGGGTGCCGTCGGAGTCGCGGTTGCACGTGGACGAGGTACTGCTGGCCGGACTGGGTCTGGTGCTGGGCGGCTGGGCCGGCGGGGGACCGGTGGTGGTGGACGTGGAGAGTCACGGCCGCCACGAGGAGGCTCCCGGGATGGATCTGTCCCGGACCGTCGGCTGGTTCACCTGCCTGTATCCGGTCGCGCTGCACGGCGGCACGGAACCGGGCAGGGTGCTGGCGGACACCAAGGAGATGGTGCGGCAGGTGCCCCGCCACGGTCTGGGCTACGGCCTGCTGCGCCACCTGTCGGGCTGGCGGCCCCCCGCGACCGCCGAGATCAGCTTCAACTACCTCGGCCAGGCCCCTACCAGCCACCACGCCGACGAACGGTTCCGGCTCACCGAGGGGCCACGCGGCCGGGCACGGTCGTCCGAAGGCGACCGCCTGTATCTGATCGAGATCCTCGGCCGCGTCGCGGACGGCCGTCTGAGCCTTGTCTGGAGCTACAGCGACGACATCCATGACGAGGCGACGATCTCCGCACTGGCGCACCGCTACATCGAGGTCCTCGGCGAGCTGATCGACCACTGCTGCCGCTCAGGGCCGGAGGCCGACGACGGCTACACGCCGTCGGACTTCCCGCTGGCGGGCCTGGACCACACCGCACTGGACCTCATCGCCCAGCACTTCGGCCCGGTGTCCGGGCCGCGGGAGAGCACCGACTCCGGAGGCGGGTCATGACGGCGTTCGACATGACGGCGCGCCCGCGCGGCGGCGCCATCCAGGACATCTACCCGCTGACCGGGCTGCAGCAGGGCATGCTGTTGCACTCCCGGCTGGCTCCCGAGCAGGGGATGTACTGGATCCAGTACGGGCTGTTGCTGGACGGCCGGATCGACCTCGAGCTCCTGCGTCAGGCCTGGGAACTGGTCTTCGCCCGGCATGAGGCCCTGCGCACCGGGGTGTGGGATCAAGCCGAGGTGCCGGTGGCGGTGGTGTCCCGGTCGGTGCCGCTGCCCTGGCAGGTGATCGACCTGTCCGGACTGGACGAGGACACCCGACAGCGGGCCGTCGCGGACCACGAGGCGGCCGACGTCGCCCAGGGCGCAGATTTCACCGCGCCGTCGCTGGCGCGGGTCGCGGTGATGTGCCTGGGCGAGGACCGGTACCGGGTGTTGTGGAGTTACCACCACCTGCTGCTGGACGGATGGAGCGCCCCGGTGGTGGTCGGCGACGCCTTGCACGCCTACCGGGAACTGGTGGCCAGGCAGCGGCCGAGACTGCTGGACAGGCGGCCGTTCCGTGATTTCGTGGCCTGGTCGGCGAGCCAGGACCAGGAAGCGGCCCGGCGGTACTGGCGGCAGCGGCTCGCCGGCCTCACCGCGCCCACGCCGCTGGGCGTCGGGCACACGACCGGGAAGACCGGGCAGGGCACGGCCTGGGTCCGCCTGCCGACGGACACGTCCGTCAGGATGGCGGAGTTCGCGCGACGGCACCGGCTGACGGTCAACACGGTCGTCCAGGGCGCGTGGGCCATCCTCACCGCCCGCTACGCCGGCACCGACGACGTCGTGTTCGGCGTACTCTCCTCCGGGCGCAGCGGCCGGCTCGACGGCATCGAGTCCATGGTCGGCCTGCTGATCAACACCGTCCCGGCCCGCATCAAGGTCGAATCCGGTCAGACGGTCCCGCGGTGGCTGGCCGGAATACAGGCCGAGCAGGCACGCGGTCGCCGGTTCGAGCACACCCCGCTGACCGACATCCAGGCCTGCAGCGAGATCCCCGCCGGACAGTCCCTGTTCGAGACGCTGTTCGTGTTCGAGAACCACCCCACGCCGACGGCGCCGGACCAGGACCAGCCCACGGGGGGTGACATCCGCGTCCAGCGAATCCTGTTCGAGATGCAGGCGCACGAGCCGCTGGCCGTCATCGTCAACTGGGACGACGAGCTGGTTGTCCGGCTGGTGTACGACCGGGCCGGATTCGACGATGAAACCGTCGGGCGGATGGCGCGCTACCTGGCCGAGCTGCTGCAGGCCGTCGTCGCGGACGAGGGCGGCCTGGTCGCCGACCTGCCGGTGCTCACGCAGCGGGAACGGCGCTGCCTCCTCGACGAATGGAACGACACGGCGGTCCCGACACCCCCGGTCGACGGCGTACACGATCTGATCGCGCGAGCGGCGCCGGACACGATCGCGCTCGAAAGCGGTTCCCTGTCGCTGACGTACGCCGCCCTGCGGGAACGAGCGGCGCGGCTCGCCCACCGGCTGCGCGCGGCCGGTGTCACGTCCGAGACGGTGGTGGCCCTGCATCTGCCGCCGGGACCGGACGCCGTGATCGCCATTCTGGCGGTCTGGCTGGCCGGCGGGGCGTACCTGCCGCTGGACCCCGACCAGGGGGCGCAGCGGACGGCGTTCATGCTGGACGACAGCGGGGCGGCGATCGTCGTCGGTACCTGCCTGCCCACGACCCTGCCCACCGGTCTGCGGACCATCGTTCTGGACGACCCAGCGGTTCAGGCCGCGATCGCGGCGTCACCTCCCACACCGCCCGGCCCGGTAGCGGGAGGTCCGGAGCGGCTCGCCTACGTGATCTACACCTCGGGTTCCACCGGCACGCCCAAGGGCGTGCAGGTCGCTCACCGTGGCGCGATCAACCTGGCGACCGCGTTCCGTGCGGCCGTGGGAGCCGGACCGGGGACACGTGTGCTCCAGTTCGCGCCACTCAGTTTCGACGGCGCGGTCGGCGAGCTGGTGATGGCACTGGCGCTGGCCGGCACATCGGTCGTGGCCAGGCCGGAGCAGCGCGCCGAACCGGACCTGCTCGCCAGGCTGATCCGCGACCGGGCCGTGTGGGTGACGCTCCTGCCGCCGTCGCTGGTGAGGATGCTGGAGCCGGGTGACCTCGGCGGACTCGGCACCCTGATCACCGTGGGGGAGCGTCTGGACCCCGACCTCGCGGCCGCGTGGCAGAACCACCACCGCCTCCTCAACGGCTACGGCCCGACGGAGACCACGGTGGCGACCAGCATCGGCGCCGTCGGTCCGTCCTCCACGGGCGGCCCGGCGATCGGCACTCCGATCGCCAACACCCGGGTCTACGTCCTGGACGCCCGGCTGGACCCGGTACCGGTCGGGGTGGCCGGCGAACTGTTCGTCGGCGGCGCGCAGCTGGCCCGCGGATACGGCCGGCGCCCGGCGCTGACCGCCGAGCGGTTCGTCGCCGACCGGTTCTCCCGCGACGGGTCGCGGCTGTACCGGACGGGCGACCGGGTGCGCCGACGGGCCGACGGGCACTTGGAGTTCCTGGGCCGGATCGACGACCAGATCAAGATCCGGGGCTTCCGCGTCGAGCCGGGCGAGATCGAGGCCGCGCTGAACACCCATCCCGCGATCCGGTCGTCCGCGGTCCTCGCCTGGGGAGACGGTCCCGACCGGCGGTTGGCCGCCTATGTCGTCCCGGCGGACCACGCCGGTGGCATCCCCGCGGTGGACGTGCTGCGCGGCCACCTCCGCCCGAGCCTGCCCGAATTCATGATCCCGGCACTGTTCACCGAGCTGGCCGACCTGCCGCTGACCTCGTCCGGGAAGACCGACCGCAGGGCACTGCCGGCTCCCGACCCGCACCGCCCCGACCTGGACGGCCGGTACACCGCCCCGTCCAGCCCCAGCGAGGAACTGGTGGCCGGCATCTGGGCCCAGGTGCTGGGCGTGGACCGGGTCGGCGCGGGCGACGACTTCTTCCAGCTCGGCGGGCATTCGCTGCTGGCCACGCGGGTGATGTCCCGGGTCCGGTCGGTGTTCGGAGCCGAGGTGCCCCTGGCCGCGTTGTTCGATCATCCGACGGTCCGGGGCCTGGCCGAGGTGATCGAGGGCACCGCGCGCGGCGTGGTGGTGCCGCCGGTGACGCCCGTGCCCCGGGACCGGTCGCTGCCGCTGTCGTTCGCCCAGCAGCGGCTGTGGTTCCTCGACCGGCTCGAGCCGGAATCGGCCGAATACGTCGTGCGCATGCCCATACGATGGGACGGCCCCGTGGACGCGGCCGTCCTGGGTGAGGCCCTGGACGCGGTGGTGGCGCGGCACGAGGTGTTGCGGACCCGGCTGGTTGCGGGCCCGGACGGGGTGGCGTACCAGGTGATCGACCCGCCCGGGCCGGTTCCGCTGCCGGTGGCCGACATGTCGGGTGCGGTCGATCCGACGGCGGCGGCGCGGTTCCTCGTGGCGGTGGACGGGGCCACCCCGTTCGACCTGGCGGCCGAGAGGCTCGTCCGCGCCTGCCTGATCCGCCTGGGTGAGACCGGGCACCTGCTGATCCTGACGATGCACCACGTCGTCTTCGACGAGTGGTCCGAGCGCATTCTGCGGCGCGATCTGCTGGCTTCCTACGACGCGTTGCTGGCGGGGGAGCCGGATCCGCTGCCGCCGCTCGAGGTGCAGTACGCGGACTTCGCGGTGTGGCAGCGGTCCTGGTTGACCGGGGAGGTGCTGGATCGGCAGCTGGACTACTGGCGGGAGCGTCTGGCCGGTGCCCCGGTGCTGGAGCTGCCCACTGACCGGCCCCGGCCTCCGGTGCGGTCGACGGCGAGCGGGGCGGTTCCGTTCGTTGTCCCCGCCGATGTGGCGAACGGCCTGCGGGCGGTCGCCTGGCACGGCGGCGCGACGATGTTCATGGCACTGCTCGCGGGCTTCAGCGTGCTGCTGGGCCGCTACTGCGGTCAGGACGACATCGTGGTGGGCACCCCGGTGGCGGATCGGAGCCGGTCCGAGACCGAGCATCTGATCGGGTTCTTCCTCAACACCCTGGTGATGCGCACCGACTTGTCGGGGGATCCGACGTTCGCCGAGGTGCTGGCCCGGGTGCGGGAGACCGCGCTCGGGGGCTACGCCCACCAGGACCTGCCGTTCGAGCAGCTGGTGGACGCCCTGGTGACCGACCGGGACCGGTCCCGCACCCCGCTCTTCCGGGTCTTCTTCAGCTACGTCCAGGAAGACGGGGACGCCGACCGACAGGAGCCCGAGGTCCCGGACGAGCGCGACGCGGACCAGATGGTCGGCACGCTGACCCTCGCCGATCTCGATCTCACACTCCGCGACCTTGCCGGGGGCGGCCTGGCCGGGACCCTGCGGTACAGCACCGCCCTCTTCGACGAGGAGTCGGTGCGGCGGCTGGCCCGGCATCTGGTCACGGTGTTGCGGGCCTTCATGGATCCTGGTCGCGAGGTGGCCGGCCTGGAGCTGCTGTCCGGGTCCGAGCGTGGTGAGTTGCGGTCGTGGGGGACGGGTGCCGAGCCGGTGGTGAAGGGCTCGGTCCTGGAGTTGATCGGGGAGCAGGCGCGGCTGCGGGCGGATGCGGTCGCGGTGGTGGAGGGAGTGCGGCAGCTCACCTATGGGGAGTTGAACGCACGGTCGAACCGGTTGGCGCGGCATCTGCGGGCGCGGGGCGTCGGCCGTGAGGACGTGGTCGGGGTGTGCCTGCGGCGTGGCACCGGGCTGATGGTGGCCATCCTCGGCGTGCTGAAGGCCGGTGCCGCCTATCTCCCGATGGACGCCGACCACCCCGGTCAGCGCATGCAGTACATGCTCCAAGCCGCCGGGGCCGCGCTGGTGATCACCCAGAGCGAGGTGGCGGACCGGCTCGAATCGGCCACGGTGCCGCGGTTGCTGATCGAGGACGACCGGGCGGTGATCGATACTCGTCCGGCCACTGACCTGCCGCCGCAGGCGGGGCCGGCGAACCTGGCGTACGTCATCTTCACCTCCGGCTCGACCGGCAGGCCCAATGGCGTGTTCATCGAGCACTCCGCCATGAGCGTGCGCCTGGTGGAGCTGGGCCGCCGCTACGGGATCACCCCGGCGGACAGCAGCCTGCAGTTCGCCTCCATCACCTTCGACGCGACGGTGGATCAGCTGTTATCGGTCCTCATGTACGGCGGACGGCTGGTGCTGCGGGGTCCTGAGCTGTGGACTCCGGCGCGAGTGCTGCGAGAGATCCGGGCGCAGCGGGTCACCATGGTGGAGATGACGCCCGCGGTCTGGGAGATGGCCGTCTCCGACCCTTCGGTCTCCGACCGTTCAGGAGGCTACGGACTGGGCCCGGACTTCCGCCTGCTGAACCTCGGCGGCGAGGCCGTGCCGGCGGGAGTGCTGGCCGGCTGGTTCGAACGGACCTCGGTGCCCGTACTCAACACCTACGGGCCGACCGAGACGACGATCACGTCGATGGCGTGGCTGATGCGGGAGGCGGCTTCGCCGGTCCCGATCGGCCTGCCGATAGCCGGGACGACGGTGTACGTGCTGGACGGTCGGCTGCGCCCGGTCCCGGTCGGAGTGGCGGGTGAACTGTTCATCGGCGGCCCCGGGGTGGCTCGCGGGTACGGAGGCCGCCCGGCGTTGACCGCGCGGCGTTTCATCGGGGACCCGTTCGCCGCCGACGGCTCGCGCATGTACCGGACCGGCGACCGGGTGCGGTGGAACGTCTCGGGGCAGATGGAGTTCCTGGGCCGGGCCGATGACCAGGTCAAGGTCCGCGGAGTCCGGATCGAACCCGGGGAGATCGAAGCCGCGCTGGCCGCCCACCCCGGTGTCCAGGTGGCGGTGGTGACCCCGTTCGGCGAGTCGGCCCAGGCGCGCCTGGTGGCCTACGTCGTCCCCGCCGACCCCGCCGAAGGCATCCCTGACTCGGGCGATCTGCGCGGGCATCTGCGTCGGAGCCTTCCGGAGTCCATGATCCCGTCGGTCTTCATCGAGCTGGCCGCGCTGCCCCTGACCTCCAGCAGCAAGATCGACCGCGCCGCGCTGCCGGCGCCCGACATCGGCCGTACCGAGCAGGACGGCTCCTACGTTGCGCCCTCGACCCCCACCGAGGAACTGCTGGCGGGGATCTGGGCGGAGCTGCTCGGGGCGGACCGGGTCGGGGCCGAGGACAACTTCTTCGAACTAGGGGGCCATTCACTGCTGGCCACCCAGGTGATCTCCCGAATCCGCGACGTGTTCGGGACCGAGGTACCCCTGGCGGCCCTGTTCGACCGGCCCACGGTGCGTGAACTCGCCCAGGTGGTCGAAGAACGGATCTTGGACGAGATCGAGCGCATGTCAGATGACGAAGTGCTCCAGGCACTCAGTGGTGACGGACAGGACGCACGGCCCGGCGAGGATGGTATTTCCTGATGGCTGCTTCTCCCGCAGATCTTGTCGAAGACCTCGAAAAGCGGGGTGTGCGCTTCAGCCTCCACGAGGGACGGCTCCGCGTCTTCGCGCCGAAGGACGTGCTGACCGGCGACCTCCGGCAGCGGCTCCAGGACTGGCGCGAGGACATCGTGGAACTGCTGGGAACCCGGCAGGGCGCCCCCCGCGGCTCCGCTCCGTCGATCTCCCGCGCGGACCGGCGGGATCGGCTCCCGCTCTCGTTCGCGCAGCAGCGGCTGTGGTTCCTTGACCAGCTCGAACCGGGGACGGCCGAGTACAACGTGCCGATGCATCTGCGCCTGGGCCGCGACATCGATGTGGTGGCGCTCCACGCGGCGTTGACGGCCGTGGTCGCGCGGCATGAGGTGTTGCGGACCCGGCTGGTGGCGGACCCGGACGGGGTGGCGTACCAGGTGATCGATCCGCCTGGGCCGGTGCCGCTGCCTGTGGTGGATGTGTCGGGTGTCGCTGATCCGTTGGGTGTGGCCCGGGATCTGGTGGAGGGCGATGCGGTGGCGCCGTTCGACCTGGCCGCCGGGCCGGTACTGCGGGCCTGCCTGATCCGGCTGGGTGCGGCCGGGCATGTGTTGGCTGTGTCGGTGCATCACGTGGCCTCGGACGAGTGGTCGGGGCGGATCTTCCACCGCGAGCTGGAGCTCCTGTACAAGGCGTTCCGGGCCGGTGAGCCTGATCCGCTGGCGCCCCTGGCGGTGCAGTACGCCGACTACGCGGTGTGGCAGCGGTCCTGGCTGACCGGCGAGGTCCTGGACGGTCAGCTGGCCTACTGGCGGGAGAAGTTGGCCGGGGCGCCTGTGCTGGAGCTGCCCGTCGACCGGCCCCGCTCAAGGGTCTCGGACGGTCCGGCAGCCTCCGCCGGGTTCGTGATCCCCGCGCCGGTCGCGGACCGGCTGAAGGAGATCGCCCGCCGGAACGGCGCAACCATGTTCATGACGCTACTGGCGGCGTCCGCCGTGCTGCTGGGCCGGTACTGCGGCCAGGACGACGTCGTCGTCGGTGCGCCGGTGGCCAACCGCAGCCGGACCGAAACCGACGACGTCATCGGGTTCTTCGTCAACACCCTGGTCCTGCGCACCGACCTGTCCGGGGACCCGACCTTCGCCGAGCTGCTGGGCCGGGTACGGGACATGGCGCTGGGGGCCTACGAGCACCAGGACCTGCCGTTCGAGCAGTTGGTCGACGCGCTGGCCACCCAACGCGAACGGTCCCGGGCGCCGCTGTTCCAGGTCCTGTTCAACTACGACCCCGCGGCCCCGGCCGACGGCATGTCCGAATCCGCCGACGGCCTCCCCCTCGACACGTCGCCGCCGGCGCGGTTCGACCTCGTGCTGGGGCTGGGAGAGGTCCACGCCAGTGGCGAGCTGGTCGGCAGGATCGACTACCGGACGTCGCTGTTCGACGCCGCCACGGTGGAGCGGATGGCTGCCCACCTCGTCAACTTGCTGACGGTCGTCGCCGAGGACGCGGAGCAGCGGATCGGTGATCTGCCTCTGTTGTCCGTGGCGGAGCGGGCGCGGTTGTTGGTGGGTTGGAACGGGTCGGTGGTGGCTGTTGCGGGTGTGGGTGGGGTGCATGGGCTGGTTGGTGAGTGGGTGGAGCGGTGTCCGGATGCGGTTGCGGTGGTGTGTGGGTCGCGTCAGGTGACGTATGGGGGGTTGTGGGAGCGGGCGGGGCGGGTTGCGGGGTTGTTGCGTGCGGGGGGTGTGGGTGCGGAGTCGGTGGTGGGGCTGTGTCTGGAGCGTGGGCTGGACATGGTGGTCGCGGTGTTGGGTGTGTGGCGTGCGGGGGCGGCGTATGTGCCGTTGGATCCTGGTTATCCGGTGGAGCGGTTGGCGTTGATGCTGGCTGGTAGTGGGGCGCGGGTGCTGGTGGGGCATCGGGGGGTTGCCGGGGGGTTGGTGGATGGTTCCGGGGTGGAGTCGGTGGTGTGGCTGGATGAGGCGGTGTTGCCTTCGGCCTTGCCGGCTCTGGAGCCGGTGGTGGTGGACAGTGGTGGGCTGGCGTATGTGATGTTCACGTCGGGGTCGACGGGTGTTCCGAAGGGTGTGCAGGTCACTCATGGTGGTGCGGTGAACCTGGCGGTGGCGCAGCGGGGGTTGTTCGGGCTGGGTGAAGGTGACCGGGTTCTGGGGTTTGCGTCGTTCAGTTTCGATGCGTCGGTGTGGGAACTGCTGATGGCGTTGTCGGTGGGGGCGTCGTTGGTGGTGGCGTCGGCGCGGGAGCGGGTCGAGCCGGGGCGGGTGGCGGCTTTGGTGCGTTCGTGGGGTGTGGGGGTGGCGACGGTGCCGCCGTCCCTCCTGCAGGCGTTGGAGGGGGGTGACCCGGCCCAGCTCGCGGGCGTGAGGACGCTGGTGACGGCGGGTGAGCGGCTGGACGAGGAGCTGGCCGGGGTGTGGGCGGTGGGGCGGCGGTTGTTCAACGCCTATGGTCCGACGGAGACGACGGTGTGTGCGTCGGCGGGCTTGTATGCGGCGGGGGGTGGGGTGCCGTCGATCGGTGGCCCGGTCGCCAACACGCGGGTGTATGTGCTGGACCGCAGCCTGGGCCTCGTACCGACCGGCGTGGGCCGGGGAGTTGTATGTCGGCGGGACGCAGGTGGCACGCGGTTATGCGGGGCGTCCCGCGCTGACCGCGGAGCGTTTCGTCCCCGACCCGTTTACGGGGGATGGTGCGCGGGTGTATCGGACCGGGGACCGGGTGCGGTGGCTTTCGGATGGCCGGCTGGAGTTTTTGGGCCGGGTGGATGAGCAGGTCAAGGTGCGGGGGTTCCGGATCGAGCCGGGTGAGGTGGAGTCGGTGCTGGCCGCGCATCCGGGGGTGCGGTCTGCGGTGGTCACTGCCTGGGGTGAGGGGGCGGCCGCGCGGCTGGCCGCCTATCTGGTGCCCATCGACCCGGCCGAAGGGTTGCCGGTGGTGGAGGAATTGCGTGCCTTTGCTGCCCGGCGGTTGCCGGAGTACATGGTTCCGGCGGTGTTCACGGAGTTGGCTGCTCTTCCGTTGACGCCGGCGGGGAAGGTCGACCGGGCGGTGTTGCCGGTGCCGGATGTGGCTCGTGCGGGGGTGGGTGTGCCCTACCGGGCTGCTGTGACGGTCACTGAGGAGGTGTTGGCGGGGATCTGGGCTGGGCTGCTTGGGGTCGAGCGGGTTGGTGTGGATGACAACTTCTTTGTGCTGGGTGGTCATTCGTTGCTGGCGACGCGGGTGATGTCGCGGGTGCGGGAGGTGTTGGCGGCTGAGGTTGCGTTGGCGGCGTTGTTCGATCATCCGACGGTGCGGGGTCTGGCTGCTGTGATCGATGGGTCGCGGGCCGGTGTGGTGGCTCCGCCGGTGACGCCGGTGCCGCGGGAGGGGGTGCTGCCGTTGTCGTTCGCCCAGCAGCGGCTGTGGTTCCTCGACCAGCTCGAACCCCACTCCACCGAATACGTCCTGCCCACGGTGATGCACCTGGGGCGGAACCTGGACGTTCCGGCACTGGAAGCGGCACTCACCGCTGTCCTGGCCCGGCACGAGGTGCTGCGTACCCGGCTGGTCACCGGCCCGGACGGGATCGCCTGCCAGGTGATCGATCCGCCCCGCCCGTTCCCCCTGCCGGTGGCGGATGTGTCGTCGGCGCCGGATCCCGCCGCGTTGACCAGGGAACTGCTGGCGGCCGACGCCGCGACGCCGTTCGACCTGGCCGCCGGACCACTCGTCCGGGCCTGCCTGATCCGGCTCGGCGACCTGGGACACGTGCTGGCACTGTGCACGCACCATGTGGTCTTCGACGAGTGGTCGGACCAGGTCTTCCGCCGTGAGCTGCGGGCCTTGTACGAGGCGTTCCGCACAGGAGGACCGGACCCGCTGCCGCCGCTTGAGGTGCAGTACGCCGACTTCGCGGCCTGGCAGCGTTCGTGGTTGAGCGGTGAGGTCCTGGACGGGCAGCTCGCCTACTGGCGGGAGCGGCTCGCCGATGTGCCGGTGCTGGAACTGCCCACGGACCGTCCGCGGCCGCCTGTGCGATCGAACGCCGGTGCGGCGGTCGGGTTCACGATCCCGGAGCCGGTCGCGGACGGGCTGCGCGAGGTGGCGCGCGCGAACGGCGCCACGATGTTCATGACGCTGCTGGCCGGGTTCTCGGTGGTGCTGGGCCGTTGCGCGGACACCCACGACGTGATCGTGGGGACACCGGTCGCGAACCGCAACCATGCTCAGGTCGAGGATCTGATCGGGTTCTTCGTCAACACCCTCGTCCTGCGCACCGACTTGTCCGGTGAGCCGACGTTCGCCGAACTGACGGGCCGGGTACGGCGGACGGCGCTGGAGGCCTACGCCCACCAGGACTTGCCGTTCCAGCAGTTGGTCGACGCCCTCGTCACCGACCGTGACCGCTCCCGCACCCCGCTGTTCCAGGTGCTCTTCAGCTACGGCTTCCAGGAGTCCGACGCCGGTGACGCCGACCCCGCCGAGCCGGCTCCGATGACGGAGGCACTCAGCGGCGGCTTCCAGGTGAAGTACGACCTGGCGCTGACGTTGGGAGACGCGGGCGGGGCCATCGCCGGGCGGATCGACTACAGCACGGCCCTGTTCGACGTGGCCACCGTGAACCGCCTGGTGGGGCACGTTCTGACCGTCCTGGGAACGGCGGCGGCCGACCCGGAGCGGCCGCTGTCGCGGCTCGACGTGCTGACGGTGGCCGAGCGGGACCAGTTGGTGCGGGGCTGGAACGAGACAGCAGGGCCCGTGCCCGCGGCGGACAGCACGGCTGAGCTGGTGCTGGCGCGTGCCTCGGAACACCCGGACGCGGTGGCGGTCGTGTGCGGGCGGGAGTGGCTGACCTACGCCGGGCTGGTGGAGCGCGCGGGCCGGCTGGCCCGGCACCTGCGAGGGCTGGGCGTGGGTCCGGAGTCGGTGGTGGGGATCTGCCTGCCGCGGGATGCCGGCATGGTGCCGGCGGTGCTGGCGGTGTGGCTGGCCGGCGGCGCCTACCTGCCGCTGGACCCGGAGTATCCGGCGGACCGGTTGGAGTACATGCTGGCCGACTCCGGTGCGGCGGCGCTGCTCGCGGACCGGAGGGCCGCGGGAGACCTGATCACATCAGCCGGGAAGGGCCTTCCGGTGGTGTGGCTGGACGACCCGGCGGTGCGCACCCGGCTGGAAGCGTCGGCCCCGTTGCCGCCGGAGCCGACGGATCCGCGCCAACTGGCGTATGTGATCTACACGTCGGGTTCGACGGGCACCCCGAAGGGGGCGCAGGTGCCCCACGCCGGTGTGGTGAACCTGGTGGCGGGAATCGGTCCGGTCCTCGATGTCGCCCCTGGGACGAGGGTGCTGCAGTTCGCTTCGTTCAGCTTCGACGCGGCGGTTCTGGACGTGGCGGTGACGCTGGGCCGCGGCGGGACGCTGGTGGTGGCGGCCGGAGCTGAGCGCGCCGAACCCGCCCGCCTGGCGGGCATGGTGGTGGAGCTCGGGGTGGAGGCGGCCAGCGTGGTGCCGTCGCTGCTGGAAGTGCTGGACCCGCGACGGGTCCCGGGCCTGGGCACCGTGTTGTCGGGCGCGGAGCGGATGACCGGGGCGATGGCACAGGTCTGGGCCGACGGCCGGCGACTCGTGAACACCTATGGGCCGACCGAGGCCACGGTCATGGTGACCACCGGTGTGGTCGAACCCGCGGAGCAGACGGGGCCGCCGATAGGGGCGCCCGTGGTCAACATGCGGTTGTTCGTGCTGGACCGGTGGCTCAACCCGGTGCCGGTGGGTGTGGCCGGCGAACTGTACATCGGCGGGCCGCAGCTGGCCCGCGGCTACACGGGGCGTCCCGCGCTGACGGCGGAGAGGTTCATCGCCGACCCGTTCGCGGCGGACGGGGCACGGCTGTACCGGACCGGGGACCGGGTGCGGAGGCGCGCGGACGGACAGCTGGAGTTCGTGGGCCGGGCCGACGACCAGATCAAGGTGCGCGGGTTCCGGGTGGAACCGGGCGAGGTCGAGGCGGTGCTGACCGCCCATCAGGGGATTCGGGCCGCGGTTGTGACGGCGGACGGCCAAGGCGCGGCCGCGCGGCTGGTCGCCTACCTGGTGCCGACGGCCCCCGCGGTGGGGATCCCGCCGACAGCGACGCTGCGGGCGTTCGTGCGCGGGCACCTGCCGGAGTTCATGGTTCCGCAGGTGTTCACCGAACTGGCCGCCCTGCCGTTGACACCGTCGGGAAAGCTGGACCGGGCGGCTCTGCCGGCCCCCGGGCAGGTGCGTGCCGAGGCCGACGACTGGCTGGCTCCGGTCGGCCCGGTGCAGGAACTGCTGGCCGGGATCTGGGCGCGGGTGCTGGGGACCGACCGGGTCGGGGCGGCCGACGACTTCTTCGAGCTGGGCGGGCACTCGCTGCTCGCGACCCAGGTGATCTCGCGGGTCCGCGAGGCGTTCGGAACCGAGCTCCCGCTGGCCGAGCTGTTCGACCACCCCACGCTGGCGGGCCTGGCCATGGTGATCGAGAACACCGCCGGCGGTCCGGTTGCCCCGCCCGTCACCCCCGTCCCCAGGGACCGGACGCTTCCTCTGTCGTTCGCCCAGCAACGGCTGTGGTTCCTGCACCAGATGGATCCGGAAGAGGTGATGTACAACGTCCCGTCACCGATCTGGCTGGGCCCCGACGTCGACGTGTGGGCGGTCGGAGAGGCGCTGACCGCGGTCGTGGCGCGGCACGAGGTGTTGCGGACCCGGCTGGTGGCGGGCTCCGACGGGGTGCCCCATCAGGTCATCGACCCGCCGCAGCCGGTGCCGGTGATGACGGCTGACCTGTCCGCTCTGGCCGACCCGGTGGCCGCCCTGCACCAGCTGATCGTGCGGGACGCGCTCGCCCCCTTCGACCTGGCGGCCGGGCCCCTGCTCCGCGTGTGCCTGGCCCGGCTGGGTACTGCCGGACATGCGCTGGTGCTGTCGATGCACCACGTCGTCTCCGACGAGTGGTCGGGACGGATCTTCAGCCGTGAGATGGAACTCCTGTACGAGGCGTTCCGGGCCGGTGAGCCTGATCCGCTGCCGCCGCTCGCGGTGCAGTACGCCGACTACGCCGCCTGGCAGCGCTCCTGGCTGACCGGCGACGTCATCGACCGTCAGCTCGCCTACTGGAACCGGCAGCTGGCCGACGTGCCGGTAATGGACCTGCCCACCGACCGGCCGCGGCCGCCGGTCGCGTCCAGCGCGGGCGCCTCGACACTGGTGCACATCCCCGCCGCGGTGGCGGACGCGCTGCGGGAGTTGGCCCGCGCGAACGGCGCGACGATGTTCATGGTGTTGCTGGCGGCGTTCGATGTGGTTCTGGGCCGGTACTGCGGCACCGATGACGTGGCGGTGGGATCACCGGCGGCGGGCCGGACGCGCGCGGAGACCGAGGACCTGATCGGGTTCTTCGTCAACACCCTGGTCCTGCGCACCGACCTGTCCGGGGACCCGACCTTCGCCGAGTTGCTGGGCCGGGTGCGGGAGACCACCCTGGACGGTTACGCCCACCAGGACCTGCCGTTCGAGCAGTTGGTGGACGCCCTCGTCACCGAACGCGACCGCTCCCGCTCCCCCCTCTTCCAGATCTGGTTCTACTACGCCGCCGGAGAGACCGGCCGCCGGGCCGACTCGGACCACGAGCCGGAAGTGGGGCTGCTGGCCGGGGCGCCGCTGATGAAGTTCGACCTGGCGCTCCTGCTGGGCGGCGCCGACGGAGAGGTGACCGGCGAGATTCAGTACAGCACGGCGTTGTTCGATGCGGTGTCGATCGAGCGTATGGCCGGGCATCTGGGGGTTGTTCTGGAGGCGGTCGCGGCCGATGCGGGTCGGCGTGTGGCGGAGCTGCCGGTTCTGTCCGTGGCGGAGCGGGCGCGGTTGTTGGTGGGTTGGAACGGGTCGGTGGTGGCTGTTGCGGGTGTGGGTGGGGTGCATGGGCTGGTTGGTGAGTGGGTGGAGCGGTGTCCGGATGCGGTTGCGGTGGTGTGTGGGTCGCGTCAGGTGACGTATGGGGGGTTGTGGGAGCGGGCGGGGCGGGTTGCGGGGTTGTTGCGTGCGGGGGGTGTGGGTGCGGAGTCGGTGGTGGGGCTGTGTCTGGAGCGTGGGCTGGACATGGTGGTCGCGGTGTTGGGTGTGTGGCGTGCGGGGGCGGCGTATGTGCCGTTGGATCCTGGTTATCCGGTGGAGCGGTTGGCGTTGATGCTGGCTGGTAGTGGGGCGCGGGTGCTGGTGGGGCATCGGGGGGTTGCCGGGGGGTTGGTGGATGGTTCCGGGGTGGAGTCGGTGGTGTGGCTGGATGATCCTGCGCTAGGGGGGCAAGCGGCGACGCAGCCGCCTCGGATCGTGGTGGACGGTGGGCAGCTGGCGTATGTGATGTTCACGTCGGGGTCGACGGGTGTTCCGAAGGGTGTGCAGGTCACTCATGGTGGTGCGGTGAACCTGGCGGTGGCGCAGCGGGGGTTGTTCGGGCTGGGTGAAGGTGACCGGGTGCTGGGGTTTGCGTCGTTCAGTTTCGATGCGTCGGTGTGGGAACTGCTGATGGCGTTGTCGGTGGGGGCGTCGTTGGTGGTGGCGTCGGCGCGGGAGCGGGTCGAGCCGGGGCGGGTGGCGGCTTTGGTGCGTTCGTGGGGTGTGGGGGTGGCGACGGTGCCGCCGTCCCTCCTGCAGGCGTTGGAGGTGGGGGGTCTGGCAGAGGTCGGGACCTTGGTGACGGCGGGTGAGCGGCTGGACGAGGAGCTGGCCGGGGTGTGGGGGGTCGGGCGGCGGTTGTTCAACGCCTATGGTCCGACGGAGACGACGGTGTGTGCGTCGGCGGGCTTGTATGCGGCGGGGGGTGGGGTGCCGTCGATCGGTGGCCCGGTCGCCAACACGCGGGTGTATGTGCTGGATGGGTCGATGGGGCTGGTGCCCGTCGGTGTGGCGGGGGAGTTGTATGTCGGCGGGACGCAGGTGGCGCGCGGTTATGCGGGGCGTCCCGCGCTGACGGCGGAGCGTTTCGTCCCCGACCCGTTTACGGCGGACGGTGCGCGGATGTACCGGACCGGGGACCGGGTGCGGTGGCTTTCGGATGGCCGGCTGGAGTTTTTGGGCCGGGTGGATGAGCAGGTCAAGGTGCGGGGGTTCCGGATCGAGCCGGGTGAGGTGGAGTCGGTGCTGGCCGCGCATCCGGGGGTGCGGTCTGCGGTGGTCACTGCCTGGGGTGAGGGGGCGGCCGCGCGGCTGGCCGCCTATCTGGTGCCCACCGACCCCGCCGAAGGGTTGCCGGTGGTGGAGGAATTGCGTGCCTTTGCTGCCCGGCGGTTGCCGGAGTACATGGTTCCGGCGGTGTTCACGGAGTTGGCTGCTCTTCCGTTGACGCCGGCGGGGAAGGTCGACCGGGCGGTGTTGCCGGCACCGGAGCAGAACCGCGGGGAGCCGGAGCACGATGTCGCCGTTCCGTCCGGGGCGACGGAGGAACTGCTCGCGGGAATATGGGCCGAGCTGCTCCAGATGGACCGCGTCGGCGCCGAGGACAACTTCTTCGCGCTCGGAGGGCACTCCCTGCTGGCCACCCAGATGATGTCCAGGGTGCGGGAGGTGTTCGGCGCCGAGGTGCCCCTGGCCGCGCTGTTCGACCACTGGACGGTGCGGAGCCTCGCCGCAGTGATCGAGGAGACCGCGCGGGGGCTGGTGGCTCCGCCGGTGACGCCGGTGCCGCGGGACCGGCCGCTGCCGTTGTCGTTCGCCCAGCAGCGGCTGTGGTTCCTCGACCAGCTTCAGCCGGGTTCGGTGGAGTACGTCCTCACCTCGCCGGTGCTTCTCGGGCAGGACGTCGACGTGGCCGCGTTGACCGCCGCCCTCAGCGGCCTGCTGGCACGGCACGAGGTGCTCCGGACCCGGCTGGTGGCCGGGCCGGACGGCGTGGCCCACCAGGTGGTCGACCCGCCCGGTCCGCTCACTCTGCCGGTGACCGACCTGTCGGGTGCCGCCGAACCAAGCCGCCTCGCCGAACAATTGGTGATGGCGGACCTCGCCACCCCGTTCGACCTGGCGGCCGGGCCGCTGGTCCGTGCCTGCCTGATCCGCCTGGGCAGGGCCGGGCACGTCCTGGTGCTCACCATGCACCACGTGGTCTTCGACGAGTGGTCCGCCCGGGTGCTCCGCCGGGACCTGCTCGCGTTGTATGAGGCGTTTCGGGCCGGTGAGCGGGATCCGTTGCCGCCGCTGGTGGTGCAGTACGCGGATTTTGCGGCGTGGCAGCGGTCGTGGCTGGCGGGGGATGTGCTGGAGCGGCAGTTGGGTTATTGGCGGGAGCGGTTGGAGGGGTTGCCGGGGTTGGAGCTTCCGTTGGATCGGCCGCGGCCTGCGGTGCGGTCGAATGCGGGGGCGGTGGTGTCGTTCGCGGTGCCCGGGGGTGTTGCGGATGCGTTGCGGGTGGTGGCGCGGGAGAGCAGCGCGACGATGTTCATGGTGTTGCTGGCGGGGTTCTGTGTGGTGTTGGGCCGGTATGCGGGCACCGAGGATGTGGTGGTCGGGTCGCCGGTGGCGAACCGGAACCGTGCCGAGACGGAGGATCTGATCGGGTTCTTCGTGAACACGCTGGTGTTGCGTACGGATCTGTCGGGGGATCCGTCGTTCGGTGAGTTGGTGGGGCGGGTGCGGGAGGCGGCGCTGGGTGCGTACGCGCATCAGGATCTGCCGTTCGAGCAGTTGGTGGATGCGTTGGTGGCGGAGCGGGACCGGTCGCGTACTCCGTTGTTCCAGGTGTTGTTCGACTATTTCGGGCTGGAGGGTCCGGGTGATGGTGGCGCGCCGGGGGAGGCGGGTCTGGGTGGGGTGCTGGCGAAGTTCGATCTGCGGTTGGTGGTGGGGGATCGTGCCGGTGGTGCGTTGACGGGGATGGTCGAGTTCAGTACGGCGTTGTTCGACCGGGGCACGGTGCAGCGGATGGTGGGGCACCTCGTCACGGTTCTGGGTGCGGTGGCTGTTGATCCTGGTCGGCCGTTGTCCGCTGTGCCGATGCTCACCGCCGACGAAGGCGCCAGGTTGGTGGGCGCCGGGAACGGCCCCGCGGTGACCTGGCCCGCGGCGAACGGCCCTGATGAGCTGATCGTCGCACGGGCAGCCGCGTACCCGGACGCCGTGGCGGTGATGTGCGGTGAGCGGTCGTTGACCTATGCGGGTCTGGTGGAGCGGGCGGGCCGCTTGGCGCATCACCTGCGCGGAGTGGGCGTAGGCCCGGAGACCGTCGTCGGGTTGTGCCTGCCGCGCGGCGTGGAGATGGTGACGGCGGTGCTGGCGGTGTGGCTGGCCGGTGGCGCGTATCTTCCCCTGGACCCGGACTACCCGGCCGAACGGCTGGCGTTCATGCTGGCCGACAGCCGGGCCGCGATCCTGGTGGGGACCTCCGAGCTGACCGAGGACCTGCCATTACGGCGCGTGCAGGTGGTCGAGCTCGACGCCCCCGAGGTCGTCGCGGCCGTGGCGGCGTCCCCGGCGGCCCTGCCGGAACCGTCGGGGGCCGGTCCGGACGGGCTTGCGTATGTGATCTACACGTCGGGTTCGACGGGTCGGCCCAAGGGAGTGCAGGTCACCCGGGGCGGGCTCGTCAACTACGTGTCCTGGGCCGCCGAGGCCTACGGCATGTCCGTGGGCGGGGCGGGCGGCATGGGGGCTCCGCTGCACTCTTCGCTGTCCTTCGACCTGACGGTGACGAGCCTGGTGGTGCCGCTGGCGACGGGATCGGCGGTCGTGGTCAGCCCGGGCGGCGATCCCGAGGACCTGGCCGGGGTCGCGCGCACCGCGGGCGGGTTCGGGCTGCTGAAGGCGGTGCCCGGGCACCTGCCGTTGCTGCTGGAGCTGATGTCCACGCGCGATGCGGCCCGGACGGCCAGGCGCGTGGTGGTGGGCGGTGAGGCGCTGAGCGGGACCTATGCGCGGGACTGGCTGGCCGCCGCGCCGGGGTCGGTGCTGGTGAACGAGTACGGCCCGACCGAGACGGTGGTCGGCTGCTGCGTTCATGTGCTCGTCGCCGGCCAGGAGGTGCCGGAGCAGGTCCCGATCGGGCGGCCGATCGCCAACACCCGTCTGTACGTGCTGGACCGTGCGATGGGTCTGGTTCCGGAAGGGGTGGCCGGCGAGCTGTTCATCGGCGGAGCCCAGGTGGCCCGCGGTTATGGCGGCCGGCCGGCGCTCACGGCGGAGCGGTTCGTCGCGGACCCGTTCGCCGCCGACGGCTCGCGGATGTACCGCACAGGTGACCGGGCGCGGTGGGGCGCCGACGGTGTGCTGGACTTCCTGGGCCGGGCCGACGAGCAGGTCAAGGTGCGCGGCTACCGGATCGAGCCGGGCGAGATCGAAGCAACGCTGGCGGCACATCCGGACGTGCGGTCGGCAGTGGTGGCGGTGGCCGCTGGTACAGGCCGGCTGGCAGCCTATCTGGTGCCCGCCGATCACGACGGCGGTCTCCCCCCGACCGACGAACTGCGCGACTTCCTACGGAGCCGACTGCCGGAGTTCATGGTTCCGGTCTCCTTCACCGAACTGGCCGCTCTGCCGCTGACGCCCAACGGCAAGATCGATCGCGCCGCCTTGCCCGACCCGGATGTGGTGCGTACGACGGCGGGAGAATTCGTCGCTCCGCGCAACGATGTGGAACGGATTCTGGCGGAGGCGTTCGGCCAGGCGCTGGGCCTGGACCGGGTGGGGCTCGATGACAACTTCTTCGAGTCGGGCGGAGACTCCATCATCGGGATTCAGGTGGTGGCACGGGCGCGCTCCCTGGGCGTCGGAGTGTCGGTGGCGCAGCTGTTTGATTTCCAGACGGTGAGGTCGCTGGCCGAAGTCGCCGAGGCCGGTGCCGGTGCGCTCGTGGACCAGGGCGCCGTGTCGGGAGACCTTGTGCTGTCCCCGGTGCAACGGTGGTTCTTCGGGTTGGGCTCTCCTGCGCCCTGGCATTTCAACCAGTCGGTCCTGCTGGAAGCCGTCGGCCGGGTGGATGCCGTGGTCTTGAGGGACGCGGTGGCCGCGGTGCTGGCGCACCACGACGGACTACGGTCGCGGTTCGAACGCGT
This sequence comes from Streptomyces sp. SLBN-8D4, assembly GCF_049739545.1. Classification (NCBI taxonomy): domain Bacteria; kingdom Bacillati; phylum Actinomycetota; class Actinomycetes; order Kitasatosporales; family Streptomycetaceae; genus Streptomyces; species Streptomyces sp. SLBN-8D4. The sequence goes on along the minus strand of NZ_JBMGQC010000001.1, from coordinate 2,029,045 downwards.
GGACGGAGAATGGCGCGGGCGCGTCGCCGACATCGCGCATGACGCGGCGGATGCAGTGTGGGAGGCGGGGTCGTGCCCGTCCGGAACGCATGAAGAGGAATGGCTGACCGAGACCGCGGACAGGGCGCAGGAATCGCTGGATCTGTCGGCGGGCCCGTTGGTTCGGGTGGTCCTCTTCGACCGGGGCGAGCGCTCGTTGATCCTGGTGGTCGTGCACCACCTGGTGGTGGACACCGTGTCCTGGCCGGTCCTGACGGCCGATCTGGGAACGGCGTACGGTCAACTGTCGGCAGGGGAGCCGGTGGTGCTGCCGGCGAAGACGACGTCGTTCGCCGCGTGGACGTCGTATCTGGCCGAACTGGCGGAGTCCGATGAGATCGCCGCCGAGACGCCGTACTGGGAACGGGTCACCGCCCGGATCCGGCCGGTGCCCCGCGACCGGTCGGGCGGCAACGCGGTGGTGGCCGGACGTGAGGTGCGGGCGGCCCTCGACAGCGAGTCGACGTCGCTGCTGCTGTCCCGGGTGCCGTCGGAGTCGCGCCTGCGCGTGGACGAGGTGCTGCTCGCCGGGCTGGGCATGGTGCTGAGCGGCTGGCTCGGTGACGGCGGGGCGGCGGTCGTCGACGTGGAGAGCCACGGTCGGCACGAGGAGGGCCCCGGGATCGACCTGTCCCGGACCGTGGGCTGGTTCACCTGCCTGCACCCCGTCGCACTGCCCGGCGGAACCGAGCCCGGCGCGGTGCTGGCCGACGCCAAGGAGGTGTTGCGGCAGGTGCCCCGCCACGGTCTGGGCTATGGGCTGTTGCGTCACCTGTCGGATTGGCGCCCGCCCGCGACCGCGGAGATCAGCTTCAACTACCTCGGCCAGGCCGCCCCCGGCAGGCCCACCGGCGACCGGAACGATCACGCCGGAGACGGCGAGGCACCACCACTGCGGCCGGTCGGACGGCTGGGCCGGGAGCAGTCTGCCCAAGGCGACGCGCCCTACCTGATCGGCATCAGCGGCCAGGTCGTCGACGGCCGCCTGATCCTCGGCTGGAACTACAGCGACGCGGTTCACGACGAGGCGACGATCTCGGCGCTGGCTCACCGCTACATCGAGGTCCTCGGCGAGCTGATCGACCACTGCTGCCGCCCGGAGGGCGGCGGCAGCACACCGTCGGACTTCCCCCTGGCCCGCCTCGACCAGTCCTCTCTCGACCACATCAAGCACCGGATCGGCCCGGCGATCGAGGACATCTACCCGCTGACCGGGTTGCAGCAGGGCATGCTGTTCCACTCCCGGCTGGCGCCCGAGATGGGCATGTACTGGGTGCGGATGAGCCTTCCGCTCCAGGGCGAACTGGACCTGGAGGCGCTGCGCGGGGCGTGGGAGTTGGTCTTCGCCCGGCACGAGGTGTTGCGTACCGGGGTGGTGTGGGAGCAGGTTCCGGTGCCGATGGCGGTGGTGTCGCGGTCGGTGCCGCTGCCCTGGCAGGTGGTCGACCTGTCCGGTCTGGACGGGGACGCCCAGCGGCGGGCGATCGAGGACTACGTGGCCGCCGACGAGACGGCGGGCGCCGACTTCGGGGCGCCGACGCTGGTGCGTGTCGCACTGGTGCGTCTGGGGGAGCGCCGCCATCAGCTGCTGTGGAGCTACCACCACCTGGCGCTGGACGGCTGGAGCGCCCCCGTCGTGCTCGGTGAGGTTCTCCAGGCATACGGGGAGTCGATCATGGGACGGCAGCCCGTGCTGCCCGGCCGGCGCCCGTTCCGCGACTTCGTGTCCTGGCTGGCCGAGCAGGGACACGACGAGGCCGAACGGTACTGGCGGGAGCAGCTCGCAGGGTTCACCGCACCCACCTCGCTGGGCCTCGAGCACACGACAGGCCGGACCGGCCGGGACCTGGCCTGGGCCCCGCTGCCTGCGGACACCTCCGCGCGGGTGGCGGAGTTCGCGCGACGGCACCGGCTGACGGTCAACACGGTCGTCCAGGGCGCGTGGGCGGTCCTCACCGCCCGCTACGCCGACACCGACGACGTCGTCTTCGGCGTGTCCTCCTCCGGGCGCAGCGGCCAGCTCGAGGGCATCGAGTCCATGGTCGGCCTGCTGATGAACACCACCCCGGCCCGTATCAGGATCGATCCCGGTGAGACCGTGCCGCGGTGGCTGGCCGGAATACAGGCCGAGCAGGCACGCGGTCGCCGGTTCGAGCACACCCCGCTGACCGACATCCAGGCCTGCAGCCAGGTCCCCGCCGGCCAGTCCCTGTTCGAGACGTTGTTCGTGTTCGAGAACTACCCCCTCCCCGGCGGCGGCGGAGGCGGCGGCCAGGGCGAACCGGAAGCCGACGACCTGCGTTTCGGCGAGATCTCCCACGGCCACCAGCGGCTGAACTACCCCTTGGTCGTCATCGCGGGCACGGCACCGCGCCTGCAGGTCGGCTTCAGCTACGACCTCTCCCGGTTCGACGCCGGCACGATCGATCGGCTGGCGGGCCATCTGGCCGCAGTGCTGGCGGACGTCGTCGCCGACGACGAGGCGACCGTCGGTGACCTGTCGGTGTTCTCGGCGGCGGAACGCGCCGAGCTGCTCGAGTGGGGATCAGGTGCCGCGGTACCGGCGGCGGCGTCCGGTCCGGGCGGAGTGCACGATCTGGTCGCCGAGCAGGTGAGGCGGTCACCGGACGCCGTGGCGGTGGTGTGCGGGTCGCGTCACATGACGTACCGGGAGCTGTGGGAGCAGGCCGGGCGGTTGGCCGGGGCGCTGCGGGCGGCGGGTGCGGGCCCGGAGTCGGTGGTGGGCCTGTGCCTGGAACGCGGAATCGACATGGTGACGGCGGTCCTGGCGACCTGGCGCGCCGGGGCGGCCTTCGTGCCGCTGGATCCGGAGTACCCGGCCGAGCGGTTGGCGTTCATGCTGGCCGATTCGGATGCGCGGGTGGTGGTGGGGCATCGGTCGGTGGCCGCGGGACTGGTGGATTCCGCGGTGGACTCGGTCCTTTGGCTGGACGATCCGACCGCACGGATCCGTCCCCACGCGTCGGGGGATCTGTTGGGGTTGGTGGTGGGTGGGTCTCAGTTGGCGTATGTGATTTATACGTCGGGGACGTCGGGGGTGCCGAAGGGTGTTGGGGTGGGGCATGGGGGGTTGGTGAGTCTGGCGGTGGGTTTGTGGCCGTTGCTGGGCAGGGGGCCGCGGGGGTTGTTGCTGGCGCCGTTCAGTTTTGATGCTGCGGTGTGGGAGTTGGTGATGGTGTTGTCGGGGGGCGGCACGTTGGTGGTGGCGTCGTCCGGGGAGCGGGCTGAGCCGGGTGGGTTGGTGCGGTCTGCGGGGGTGGAGTTGGCGTTTGTGGTGCCGTCGTTGTTGCGGGTGTTGGCGCCGGGTGATCTGGCGGGGTTGAGGACGCTGGTGACGGGTGCGGAGCGGGTGGATGCGGGTCTGGTGTCGGTGTGGGGGGCGGCTGGGTGTCGGTTGGTGAATGCGTATGGGCCGACGGAGGCCACGGTGGTGGCGAGTATTGGTGTGGTGGAGGGGGTGGGTGGGGGTGTTGTGCCGATCGGGGGGCCGGTGCCGGGGGCGCGGTTGTATGTGGTGGATGGGTCGTTGCGTCTGGTGCCGGTGGGTGTGGTGGGTGAGTTGTTGGTGGGTGGTGTGGGGGTGGCGCGTGGTTATGCCGGGCGTGCGGGGTTGACGGCGGAGCGTTTCGTCCCTGATCCGTTCGCGGGGGATGGTGCGCGGGTGTATCGGACCGGGGACCGGGTGCGGTGGCTGGCGGATGGCCGGCTGGAGTTCGTGGGCCGGGTGGATGAGCAGGTCAAGGTGCGGGGGTTCCGGATCGAGCCGGGTGAGGTGGAGGCCGTGCTGGCCGCGCATCCGCGGGTGCGGTCCGCGGTGGTCACTGCCTGGGGTGAGGGGGCGGCCGCGCGGCTGGCCGCCTATCTGGTGCCCACCGACCCGGCCGAAGGGCTGCCGGCGGTGGAGGAACTGCGTGCGTTCCTGCGGTCGCGGTTGCCGGCTTTCATGGTCCCGTCGTCGTTCACCGAGTTGTCCGCGCTGCCGTTGACCCCGGGCGGCAAGACCGACCGGGCCGCCCTGCCCGACCCCGAACCAGACCGCACCCAACCTGACGGATTCGTAGCGCCTTCGACCCCCGCGGAAGAGGTCCTGGCCGGAATCTGGGCGGCACTCCTCGGAGCGGACCGGATCGGCGCCTGCGACGACTTCTTCCAGCTCGGCGGACACTCCCTGCTGGCAACCCAGGTGATGTCCAGGGTACGGACGGTGTTCGGAGCGGAGGTGCCGCTGTCGGCCCTGTTCGAACAGCCGACGGTCAGGGGCCTCGCCGAGGTGATCGAGGGCACCGCGCGCGGCGTAGTGGTGCCGCCGGTGACGCCCGTACCCCGGGACCGGTCGCTGCCGCTGTCGTTCGCCCAGCAGCGGCTGTGGTTCCTCCACCAGCTGGAGCCGGATTCGACCGAATACAACCTGCTGCTGCCGGTGGAACTCGATCGCAACCTGGACGTGGCCGCGCTGGGCGCGGCGCTGGGTGCGCTGGTGGCGCGGCACGAGGTGTTGCGGACCCGGCTGGTGGCGGGCACCGACGGGGTGGCCCACCAGGTGATCGATCCGCCGCGGCCGGTGCCGCTGCCCGTGGTGGACGTGTCGGGCACGGCCGATGCGGAGACCGCCGTACGGGACCTGCTGGAGGCGGAGGCGTCCACCCCCTTCGACCTGGCGGCCGGACCACTGGTCCGCACCTGCCTGATCCGCCTGGGCACGGCTGGACAGGTGCTGGTGCTGTCGCTGCACCACGTGGTCTTCGACGAGTGGTCGGCGCGGGTGTTCCGGCGCGAGCTGTCCGCCCTCTGCACGGCGCTGCGGGCCGGGGACCCGGATCCGCTGGCACCCCTCACGGTGCAGTACGCCGACTTCGCGGCCTGGCAGCGGTCCTGGCTGACCGGCGAGGTCCTCGACCGGCAGCTCGCCTACTGGCGGGACGAACTGGCCGAGGTGCCGGCGCTGGAACTGCCCACTGACCGGCCACGCCCGCCGGTGCTGTCCACCGCAGGGGCGGCGGTGCAGTTCACCGTGGCCGCCGACACGGCCGACCGGCTGCGGGAAGTCGCCCGCGACAACGGCGCGACGATGTTCATGACGCTGCTGGCCGGGTTCAACCTGCTGCTCAGCCGGTACTGCGGCACCGACGACATCGCGGTGGGCACACCCGTCGCGGGCCGGAACCGAGCGGAGACCGAGGACCTGATCGGGTTCTTCGTCAACACCCTGGTCCTGCGTACCGACCTGTCCGCAGACCCCTCCTTCAACGACGTGGTCGGCCGGGTCCGGGAGACGGCGCTGGGCGCCTACGCCCACCAGGACCTGCCGTTCGAGCAGCTGGTGGACGCCCTGGTCACCGACCGGGACCGCTCCCGGACCCTCCTGTTCCAGGTCTTCTTCAACTACGTCGCAGCAGGCGGCGGCGCCCGGCCGGAACCCGGAGCCCCGGACGCACGCCCCGCGGACACCCTCGCCCGCCCCCTCACCCTCGCCGACCTGGACCTCACGCTCATCGACTCCGGCGAGGGCGGCCTGACCGGGATCATCCAGTACAGCACCGCCCTGTTCGACGCGACCACGATCGAGCGTCTGACCGGGCATCTGGGCACCCTGCTGTCCGCGGCCGCCGCCGACGCGGCCCGGCCGCTGTCTGCGCTGCCCGTCCTGACCGCCGACGAGCGTACGACGCTGGTGCACACCTGGAACGACACCGCCGTCACCTGGCCGACCTCGATCGAAGTACCCGAGCTGATCACTTCCCACGCGGTGGCCACCCCGGACGCGATCGCCGTGGTCTGCGGTCGTCGGTCCCTCTCCTACGGCGCGCTGCTGGCGCGTGCCACCCGGCTCGCCCACCATCTGCGCGCCCTCGGGGTCGGCCCGGAGTCCGTCGTCGGGCTGGGCCTGTCACGCGGGATCGACCTCACGATCTCGGTGCTCGCGATCTGGCAGGCGGGTGGCGCCTTCCTGCCGCTGGACCCCGGCTACCCGGCCGAGCGGCTCGCGTTCATGCTCGCCGACAGCGGGGCCACGGTCCTGGTCGGTGACCGGGAGATGACCGCCGCACTCCCGGACGGCGCCGCCGACGGGCGCACGGTGGTGCTGCTCGACGACCCGGACGTCCGGCGGCGGCCGGCCGAGATGCCGACGGAACGCCCCGTCCCCGCGGCGGCCGGCAGGCTGGCGTACGTCATCTACACATCCGGTTCCACGGGTACGCCGAAGGGCGTCATGATCGCGCACGACGCCCTGGCGAACTATGTGCGCGGCTTCAACGACCGGTATTCCCTCACCACCCACGACCGGGTCCTGATGTACTCCTCGCCGAGCACCGACGCCTTCGGGATCGAGCTGTACCCGGGCCTGGCCGCGGGCGGCACCCTGGTGATCGTCCCCGCGTCCGGCCCCGCCACCGACATCGCCGGGCTGGCCGAGACCATGGCCGACCGGCAGGTGACCCTGCTGGGTACCGTCCCGGCCGTGCTGCGCCTGCTCAGCGGGCTTCCCGCCCTCGCACGGTGCACGGCGCTGCGCCAGGTGGTCTGCGGGGGCGAGCAGCTCACCGGCGACATCGCCGCGGCTCTGCACGAGCGGTTGCGGGTGCCGCTGCACAACGTCTACGGGCCGACCGAGGCCACCATCGACGCGACCTCGGCCACCCACTACCCGGCCACCGGTCAGGCCGAAGGAGCTCTCCCCATCGGCGGCCCGATCGCCAACACCCGGGCACACGTGGTGGACCGCCACCTGAATCCGGTGCCGGTCGGAGTGGTCGGAGAGCTGTTCATCAGCGGGGTGCAGCTGGCCCGCGGCTACGGCGGCCGGCCGGCGCTCACGGCGGAGCGGTTCGTCGCCGACCCGTTCGCCGCCGACGGCTCGCGCATGTACCGGACCGGGGACCGGGTGCGGTGGCTGCCGGACGGTCTGCTGGAGTTCCTGAGCCGGACCGACGAACAGGTCAAGGTGCGCGGCTACCGGATCGAGCCGGGGGAGGTGGAGGCGGTCCTGGCTGCCCACCCGGGGATCCAGGCCGCGGCGGTCGTCGTGGCCGGGGACAGTCCGGCCGCCCGGCTGGCCGCGTTCCTGGTGCCCGCTGACGCCGCCGAAGGCATCCCCGCGCCCGGCGTCCTGCGCGGGTACGCCCAGGAGCGGTTGCCGGACTTCATGGTGCCGTCCGTGTTCAGCGAGCTGGCCGCGCTGCCGCTGACCCCGGCCGGAAAGGTCGATCGCGCCGCGCTGCAGGCGTCCGACACCGCACCCCCGGAGCTCGACGGCGTGTTCGTCGCCCCCGCCACCCCGGCCGAGGAGTTGCTGGCGGGCATCTGGGCCGAGCTCCTCGAAGTCGACCGGGTGGGTGCCGACGACGACTTCTTCGAGCTGGGCGGACACTCGTTGCTGGCGACGCAGGTCGTCTCGCGGGTGCGTGAGGTGTTCGGGGCCGAGGTGCCCCTGGCGGCGCTGTTCGACCATCCGACGGTGCGCGGCCTTGCCGAGGCCGTCGAGGGCACCGCGCGCGGGCTCGTGGCACCGCCGATGACACCGGTGCCGCGGGACCGGCCGCTGCCGCTGTCGTTCGCCCAGCAGCGGCTGTGGTTCCTGGACCAGCTCCGGCCCGGGTCGGTGGAGTACGTCGTCCCGTTCCTCGAACACCTGGGACGCGACGTGGACGTGACCGCGCTGACCGCCGCTCTGAGCGCGGTGGTGGCCCGGCACGAGGTGCTCCGGACCCGGCTGGTGGCCGACCCCGAGGGGACGGCCTGGCAGGTGATCGACTCGCCCTCCCCGTTCGATCTGCCGGTGGTCGACGTGTCGTCCCTGGCCGATCCGGTCCTGGCGATGCGGGCCCTGCTGGCGGCGGAGATGACGTCGCCGTTCGACCTGGCGGCCGGGCCGCTGGTCCGCGCCTGCCTGATCCGCCTGGGCACGGAAAGACACCTCCTGGCGCTCACCATGCACCACGTGGTCTCCGACGAGTGGTCGGATCGCGTACTGCGGCGGGATCTGCTGGCCCTGTACGAGGCGTTCCGGAGCGGTGAGCCGGATCCGTTGCCGCCGCTGGTGGTGCAGTACGCGGACTTCGCGGCTTGGCAGCGGTCCTGGCTGACCGGCGAGGCCCTCGACCGGCAGTTCGCCTACTGGCGGGAGACGCTCGCCGATGTGCCGGTACTGGAACTGCCGACCGACCGCCCGCGGCCGCCGGTGCGCTCCAACACCGGTGCGGCGGTCGGGTTCACGATCCCTGAGCCGGTCGCGGACAGGCTGAGGAGGATCGCCCGCCGGAACAACGCGACGATGTTCATGACCCTGCTGGCCGGGTTCTCGGTGATGCTGGGCCGGTACGCGGACACCGACGACATCGTCGTCGGATCGCCGGTCGCGGGCCGGAACCGCGCCGAGACCGAGGACCTGATCGGGTTCTTCGTGAACATGCTGGTGATGCGGACCGACCTGTCCGGCGGACCGTCGTTCACCGACGTGCTGAGCAGGGTGAGGCAAACCGCGCTGGGTGCGTACGCCCATCAGGACCTGCCGTTCGAGCAGTTGGTGGACGCCCTCGTCACCGAACGCGACCGCTCCCGCACCCCGCTCTTCCAGGTGTCGTTCGACTACTTCGGAGACGACGGCCCACAGGGCGACACTCCCGCCGAGAGCGGAGAGCAGGCCGAAGGACTCGCCAAGGTCGACCTCCGCCTGACGGTGGGCGGCACCGGCCCCGGCGGTGGGCTCACAGGCATGATCGCCTATGCGACGGCGTTGTTCGACCGGGGCACGGTGCAGCGGATGGTGGAGCACTTGTGCACGGTGCTGGGTGCGGTGGCTGTTGATCCTGACCGGCCGTTGTCCGCTGTGTCGATGGTGGGTGCTGTTGAGCGTGTGGAGTTGTTGGAGGGGTGGAGCGGGGCTGGGGTTGGGGCTTTGGGTGGGGGTGGGGTTGCGGAGGCGGTGCTGGCGTGTGGGGGGTCGGTTCCGGATGCGGTGGCGGTGGTGGGTCCTGAGGGTTGTGTGACGTATGGGGGGTTGGTGGGGCGGGCGTCGCGGTTGGCGGCGTATTTGCGTGGTGTGGGGGTGGGTGCGGAGACCGTTGTGGGGTTGTGTCTGCCGGCGGGTGTGGAGATGGTGACGGCGGTGTTGGGGGTGTGGCTGGCGGGGGGTGCGTATCTGCCGTTGGATCCGGCGTTCCCGGTGGGGCGGTTGGCGTTCATGCTGGCTGACAGCCGTGCCGCGGTGGTGGTGAGTCATCGGGCGATGGCCGCCGCGCTCGCGGACTCTGCGGTGGAGACGGTGGTGTCGTTGGACGATCCGGTGGTGCGTGCGGATCTGGCCGGGTTGTCTTCGGTGCGGGTGGGGTCGGTGGTGAGGCGTCGTGGTCAGTTGGCGTATGTGGTGTATACGTCGGGTTCGTCGGGGCGGCCGAAGGGTGTGCAGGTCACGTTCGGTGGTGTGGCGGGGTATGTGGCGGGGGTGGTGGGTCGTCTGGGTGTGGGTGGTGGTGGCCGGTTCGGTGTGGTGCAGCCGTTGGTGACGGATCTGGGCAACACGATGGTGTTCGCGTCGTTGGTGTGTGGTGGTGTGTTGCATGTGCTGGATGCGGCTGTGGTGGCTGATCCGGGTGCGGTGCGCGGTTTTGTGGCGCGGTGGGGGATCGATTTCTTGAAGGTGGTGCCTTCGCATCTGGCCGCGCTGGCCGGTGCCGGTGCGGGTGCGGGTGCGGGTGCGGGTGGGGTGGTGGGGCTGCTGCCGGGGCGGGTGCTGGTGTTGGGGGGTGAGGCGGTTTCGCCGGGTCTGGCTGCGCGGTTGGTGGAGGTGGCGGGGGATCGGGTGGTGGTTAATCACTATGGTCCGACGGAGACGACGGTGGGTGTGCTTACTGCGCGGGTGGGTGGGGTGGAGGCGGCGGCTGGGGTGGTGCCGGTGGGTTCGCCTTTGCCGGGGACGCGGGTGTATGTGCTGGATCGTCATCTGGGCCCGGTGCCGGTGGGGGTGGCGGGGGAGTTGTATGTGGGCGGGGTGCAGGTGGCGCGTGGTTATGGGGGGCGTCCCGCGCTGACGGCGGAGCGTTTTGTCCCGGACCCGTTTGCGGGGGATGGTGGGCGGTTGTATCGCACGGGGGACCGGGTGCGGTGGCTGGCGGGTGGCCGGGTGGAGTTTTTGGGCCGGGTGGATGGTCAGGTCAAGGTGCGGGGGTTCCGGGTCGAGCCGGGTGAGGTGGAGGCCGTGCTGGCCGCGCATCCGGGGGTCGCGGCGGCTGTGGTGGTGGCTTCGGGAAGGGAAGCGGCGGCACGGCTGATCGCGTATGCGGTGCCCGCCGGTGCCGACAGCACTCTTCCGCCGGCCGGAGAGCTGCGTGACCATCTGCGGCGCCGGTTGCCGGAGTTCATGGTTCCGTCGGTGTTTGTGGGGTTGGGGGCTGTGCCGCTGACGTCCAACGGGAAGGTGGATCGGGCGGCGTTGCCTGATCCGGATGTTTCCCGTTCGGATGTGGGTGTGTTTGTGGCGCCGGTGGGGGCGTCGGAGGAGTTGCTGGCGGGGATCTGGGCGCAGGTGCTGGGGTGTGGTCCGGTGGGTGCGCTGGACAATTTCTTTGAGTTGGGCGGGCATTCGTTGCTGGCTACGCAGGTGGTGTCCCGGATTCGTGAGGTGTTCGGGAGTGAGGTTGCGCTGGCGGCGTTGTTTGATCATCCGACGGTGCGGGCTTTGGCGGGGGTGGTTGAGGGGGCGGTGCCGGGTGTGGTGGTGCCGCCGGTGACGGTGGTGGGCCGGGACGAGTTGTTGCCGTTGTCGTTCGGGCAGCAGCGGTTGTGGTTCCTTGACCGGTTGGAGCCGGGTTCGGTCGAGTACAACGTGCCGATGCATCTGCGCCTGGGTCGCGACATCGATGTGGTGGCGCTCCACGCGGCGTTGACGGCCGTGGTCGCGCGGCATGAGGTGTTGCGGACCCGGCTGGTGGCGGACCCGGACGGGGTGGCGTACCAGGTGATCGATCCGCCTGGGCCGGTGCCGCTGCCTGTGGTGGATGTGTCGGGTGTCGCTGATCCGTTGGGTGTGGCCCGGGATCTGGTGGAGGGCGATGCGGTGGCGCCGTTCGACCTGGCCGCCGGGCCGGTACTGCGGGCCTGCCTGATCCGGCTGGGTGCGGCCGGGCATGTGTTGGCTGTGTCGGTGCATCACGTGGCCTCGGACGAGTGGTCGGGGCGGATCTTCCACCGCGAGCTGGAGCTCCTGTACGAGGCGTTCCGGGCCGGTGAGCCGGATCCTCTGCCGCCTCTGCCGGTGCAGTACGCCGACTACGCGGTGTGGCAGCGGTCCTGGCTGACCGGCGAGGTCCTGGATGGTCAGCTGGCCTACTGGCGGGAGAAGCTGGCCGGGGCGCCTGTGCTGGAGCTGCCCACCGACCGGCCCCGGCCGCCGGTGCGCTCCACCGCGGGCACCGCGGCACACTTCACCATCCCGGCCGAGACCGCCGACGCGCTGCGCGAGTTGGCCCGCGCGAACGGCGCGACCATGTACATGGTCCTGCTGGCGGCCTACCTGGTGCTGCTGGGCCGGTACTGCGGCACCGACGACGTGGCGGTCGGTACGCCGGCGGCCAACCGCAACCGCGCCGAGACGGAGGACCTGATCGGGTTCTTCGTCAACACCCTGGTCCTGCGCACCGACCTGTCCGGCGACCCCACGTTCGCCGAACTCGTCGGCCGGGTCCGGGAAACGGCACTGGGCGCCTACGCCCACCAGGACCTGCCCTTCGAACAGCTCGTGGACGCCCTCGTCACCGAACGCGACCGCTCCCGCACCCCCCTCTTCCAGGTCTTCTTCAACTATCTGCGGGACGAAGACGACGGTGCGGCGGCCGGAGACCACCACGACGGCGCACAGGCGTCGCCCCGGACCGTGAAGTTCGACCTGACGGTGAACCTGGTCGACGCCGGCACCGGGCTGGCCGGATCGATCGAGTACAGCACGGCGCTGTTCGACCGGGACACGGTTGAACGTATGGTCGGCCACCTGATCACGGCACTGGGCGCGGTGGCGGAGGACCCGGACCGGAGGCTGTCTCGGCTGCCCGTCCTGACCACCGCCGAGCAGAACCTGATGCTGGCGGCCTGGAACGACACCACGAGGTCCGCGCCCGCGGTGGGCGGAGTGCACGAGCTGGTGGCGGACCAGGCGGCCGTACGACCCGACGCGGTGGCGGTGGTGGCCGACGGGACCGTGCTGACCTACGCCGCGCTGGAGGAACGTGCCGCCCGGCTCGCCCACCGGCTTCGTACGCTGGGCGCGGGTGCCGAGTCTGTCGTAGGCCTGTGCCTCGAACGTGGCCTCGACCAGGTCGTCGCGATGCTCGCGGTCTGGAAGGCGGGCGCCGCCTACCTGCCGCTGGACCCCGACCACCCTGTGGAGCGGCTGGCGTTCGTCCTGGCCGACAGCGGAGTCCGTGTCCTGGTCGGCCACCGCGCCGTGGCCGGCGGCCTCTCCGCGGACATCAGGATCTGGCTGGATGCCCCGGCCGAAGCCGTCGGCCCGGCAGGGGCGCCGGAGCCGGAGCCGGCCGCGGACCGCCTCGCCTACGTGATCTACACCTCCGGGTCGACCGGGGCCCCGAAGGGAGTGCAGGTCACACAGCACAACCTGGTGAACTTTCTGGCTGCGATGGCGGAACGTCCCGGCCTCACCTCCGCCGACGTGCTGCTGGCCGTCACCACCCTGGGATTCGACATCGCCGGCCTGGAGCTGCTGCTTCCGCTGACCGTCGGCGCACAGGTCGTCGTGGCGGACCGGGACACGGTCCGCTCCCCCCGGCTGCTGGCGGACGAGATCGGCCGGAGCGGCGCCACCGTCATGCAGGCGACACCGTCGACCTGGCAGATGCTGGTCGTCGACGGCTGGAGGGGGACGGCACGCCTCCGCGCGCTGTGCGGCGGTGAGGCACTTCCCGACGAACTGGCCAGGGCGATCCAGGCACGCACCGCCGGCGTGTGGAACATGTACGGGCCCACGGAGACCACCATCTGGTCCACCTGCCGGCCCCTGACGGAAGACGGGCCGGTCACCCTCGGGGCGCCGGTGGCCAACACCCGCGTCCACGTGCTGGACCGCCAACTGAGGCCGGCGCCCGTCGGGGTGGCCGGTGAGCTGTTCATCGGCGGCGCCGGAGTGGCCCGTGGCTACGCCGGGCGCCCGGCGCTGACGGCGGAGCGGTTCGTGGCCGACCCGTTCGTGGCGGACGGGTCGCGGCTGTACCGGACCGGGGACGTCGTCCGCAGGCGGGCGGGCGGAGAGCTGGAGTTCCTCGGCCGGGCCGACGACCAGGTCAAGGTGCGCGGGTTCCGGGTCGAGCTGGGCGAGGTGACGGCGGCGCTGACGGCGCATTCCCGGATACGGTCGGCCACGGTCACCGCCTGGGGCGAGGCCGGCGACCGGCTGGCCGCCTACCTGGTCCCGGTGGACCAGGGCCGGGGCATCCCCGCGGCGGAGGACCTCCGCGCCTTCCTGCGGAGGAGCCTGCCGGAGTACATGGTCCCCTCGGTGTTCACCGAGCTGGCCGCCCTGCCGCTGACCCCCAACGGGAAGCTGGACCGGGCCGCGCTGCCCGCCCCCGACATCGCCCGCCCCGAGCTGGGCGCCTTCGTGGCGCCGACCGGGGCGACCGAGGAACTCCTGGCCGGGATCTGGGCACAGCTGCTCGGCGCCGACCAGATCGGCGCACTGGACGGCTTCTTCGAGTTGGGCGGGCACTCGCTGCTGGCCACACAAGTGATCTCCCGGATCAGAGAGGTGTTCGGAGCCGAGGTCGCGCTGGCCGCGCTGTTCGAACACCCCACCCTGCGGGCCCTGGCCGCCGTCGTCGACCGGACCATGCCGGGATCGGCCGCCCCGCCGATCACACGGGTGTCCAGGGACCGGGCACTGCCGTTGTCGTTCGCCCAGCAGCGCCTGTGGTTCCTGAACCAGCTCGAGCCCGGGTCGGCCGAGTACAACCTGCCGTCGCTGATCCCGATGGGCGGCCCGGTGGACGTGGCGGCGCTGGGCGCGGCGCTGCGTGCGCTGGTGGCGCGGCACGAGGTGTTGCGGACCCGGCTGGTGGCGGGCCCGGACGGGGTGGCGTACCAGGTGATCGACCCGCCGGGGCCGGTTCCGCTGCCGGTGGCGGACGTGTCAGGCGTCGCCGATCCCCTGGGTGCGGCCAGGCGTCTGGTGGCGGTCGACAGGGCGGAGCCGTTCGATCTGGCGTCCGGACCGCCTCTGAGGGCCGGCCTGATCCGGCTGGCCGGCGACAGGCAGGTGCTGGCGCTGACCCTCCACCATGTGGCGTTCGACGACTGGTCGGACCGGATCCTGCGCCGCGACCTTTCCTCGCTGTACGAGGAGTTCCGGACGGGCCGTCCGGCTCCGCTGCCGCCGCTCGCGGTGCAGTACGCCGACTTCGCGGTGTGGCAGCGGGCCTGGCTGGCCGATGACGTCCAGGACCGGCAACTGGCCTACTGGCGGGAGCGGCTGGCGGCCCTGCCGGTCCTGGAGCTTCCCCTGGACCGGCCGCGTCCGCCGCTGCGCTCGTCGGCGGGAGCGGCGATGCGGTTCAGCGTGCCCGGCGAGGTCGTGCGGGGCCTGCACGAAGCGACCCGCGAGAGCGGCGCGACGATGTACATGACCCTTCTGGCCGCGTTCAGCGTCCTGCTGGGTCGGTACAGCGGTCAGGACGACATCGTGGTGGGCACACCGGTGGCCGGCAGGAACCGGGCGGAGAGCGAGGATCTGATCGGGTTCTTCGTCAACACGCTGGTGATGCGCACCGATCTGTCGGGGGATCCGTCGTTCGCCGAGCTGATGGGCCGGGTGCGGGAGACCGCGCTGGGTGCTTACGCCCATCAGGACCTGCCGTTCGAGCAGTTGGTGGACGCCCTGGTCACCGAACGGGACAGGTCCCGGACCCCGCTGTTCCAGGTGCTGTTCGACTACTACCGGCAGGACACCGCAGAAGGAAGCGGCCCCGCGGAAGGCGTCCAGGCCGACGTGACCGCCAAGTTCGACCTGCGCCTGATCGTGGTCGAAGACGACGACGGCCTCACGGCCACCATCGAGTACGGCGTCGCGTTGTTCGACGCGGCGACGATCGACCGGTTGGCGAGGCATCTGCGGATGCTGCTGGCACGGGTCGCGGAGAACCCGCACCGGCCGATATCCGAGATTTCCCTGGTGCCGGCGGTCGACCACGCCGAGCTGCTGGCGCTGGGGTCGGGTGCCGCGCGCCCGGAGTCCGAGGCGGGCGGACTACCCGGGCTGTTGGTGAGCCATGCCGCAGACCGCCCCGACGCGGTGGCGGTCATGTGCGGGCAGCGGCAGGTGACCTACGGAGGCCTGGTGGAGCGGGCGTCGCGGCTGGCGCGGCACCTGCGCGGGCTGGGTGCGGGGCCGGAGTCCGTGGTGGGCATCTGCATGGACCGGGGCGTGGATCTGGCGGTCGCGGTGGTGGGTGTGTGGCTGGTGGGGGCGGCGTTCGTGCCGCTGGATCCGGAGTATCCGGCCGAGCGGTTGGCGTTCATGCTGGCTGATTCGGGTGCGCGGGTGGTGGTTGCTGACCGGGCCGGGGCGGTTGTGCTGGGTGGTGAGGTGCCGGTGGTGCGTCTGGATGACCCGGTGGTTCGGGCGGGGGTGGATGGGCTGTCGGGGGATCTGTCGGGGGATCTGTTGGGGTTGGTGGTGGGTGGGTCTCAGTTGGCGTATGTGATTTATACGTCGGGGACGTCGGGGGTGCCGAAGGGTGTGGGGGTGGGGCATGGGGGGTTGGTGAGTCTGGCGGTGGGTTTGTGGCCGTTGCTGGGCAGGGGGCCGCGGGGGTTGTTGCTGGCGCCGTTCAGTTTTGATGCTGCGGTGTGGGAGTTGGTGATGGTGTTGTCGGGGGGCGGCACGTTGGTGGTGGCGTCGTCCGGGGAGCGGGCTGAGCCGGGTGGGTTGGTGCGGTCTGCGGGGGTGGAGTTGGCGTTTGTGGTGCCGTCGTTGTTGCGGGTGTTGGCGCCGGGTGATCTGGCGGGGTTGAGGACGCTGGTGACGGGTGCGGAGCGGGTGGATGCGGGTCTGGTGTCGGTGTGGGGGGCGGCTGGGTGTCGGTTGGTGAATGCGTATGGGCCGACGGAGGCCACGGTGGTGGCGAGTATTGGTGTGGTGGAGGGGGTGGGTGGGGGTGTTGTGCCGATCGGGGGGCCGGTGCCGGGGGCGCGGTTGTATGTGGTGGATGGGTTGTTGCGTCTGGTGCCGGTGGGTGTGGTGGGTGAGTTGTTGGTGGGTGGTGTGGGGGTGGCGCGTGGTTATGCGGGGCGCCCCGGGTTGACGGCGGAGCGTTTCGTCCCTGATCCGTTTGCGGGGGATGGTGCGCGGGTGTATCGGACCGGGGACCGGGTGCGGTGGCTTTCGGATGGCCGGCTGGAGTTCGTGGGCCGGGTGGATGAGCAGGTCAAGGTGCGCGGGTTCCGGATCGAGCCGGGTGAGGTGGAGTCGGTGCTGGCCGCCTCGCATCCGGGGGTGCGGTCCGCGGTGGTCACTGCCTGGGGTGAGGGGGCGGTCGCGCGGCTGGCCGCCTATCTGGTGCCCACCGACCCGGCCGAAGGGCTGCCGGTGGTGGAGGAACTGCGTGCGTTCCTGCGGTCGCGGTTGCCCGCTTTCATGGTCCCGTCGTCGTTCACCGAGTTGTCCGCGCTGCCGTTGACCCCGGGCGGCAAGACCGACCGGGCCGCCCTGCCCGACCCCGAACCAGACCGCACCGATCTGACGGACCGGTACGTCGCCCCCCGAACGAGGATCGAGCGGGCGGTGGCCAGGGCATGGGCCGACGCGCTGGGCCTGGACCGGGTGGGCGCGGACGACAACTTCTTCGAACTCGGCGGGCACTCCCTGCTGGTGACGCAGATCGTGGCCCGGATCCGGGCCGCAGGCTACGACACCAGCGTCGGCGACCTGTTCGACCGGCCCACCGTGGCCGGCGTCGCCGCACGGATCGAGGCGCACAGGGCTGAGGCCAGACTCCGCTCGGCCGTCCGTATCAGGAGGGGCGACATCGTCCCCGCCGTGCACGCCGTGCACTCGATCACCGGCGAGGTCGCCGCCTACGCCGGACTTGCCGAGCATCTCGGCGAGGGTCAGCAGCTGATCGCGCTGCAGGAGCGGGGCCTGGTCGGCGACGACCGTCCACTGCGAACGGTCGGGACGATGGCGGCTGCCTACCTCAGGGAGGTGTTCCAACTCCAGCCGGAGGGACCGTACTTGTTCGCCGCACAGTCCGGAGGATGCTACATCGCCCTGGAGATGGCCCAGCGGGCCAGCGCCGCGGGTAAGGAGGTCGGCGGTGTGTTCCTGATGGGGCCGGCCTTCCTGGGCGCCCGCGATCCCGGCTACCGGGCCGCCGCCCAGGAGACCCGCCGGCTCCTGGCCCGTCTGGACGACACGATCCAGGCTCCGCCCGGGACCCGCCTTTCCCCGGCCGACGAGGACCGTCTGCTGCGATTCCGTGAACCCGACGACAAGATCGCCCTCGCCGTCAGGGCAGGTGACAAGCACGGGATGCGAATCATCCGTGCGGTGACCATCAACGGGCTGGCCTACACCGCATACGGGCGGAGTATGCACCGGAGGCCCTATGACGGCAGAGTGGTGCTGTTCATGCCGGGTGAGGACCCGGCCGAGATCCGGCAGCAGGCACTCGACCAGTGGCGGGCGGCGCTCGTCCGGGAGCCGGAGATCGTGGAGGTTCCCGCGGACCATTCGACCGTGCTGCGCGGAGACAGCGCGCGTGTCATCGGCGCATGGCTGAGGACGGAGATCACCCGCCGGCGGCGCTGAGCGGAAAACCAGGTGTTCAACTGATGCCATGCCCTGGTTGAACACCTGGTGCGCCCAGCCGCGTATGACGCACGGTTGAAATTCATGACCGGAAGGCAGAAGAATTGCGGTCATGCTCGATACGTCGCTCGATACGGCCAAAATTGCCGTGAGTCTGTTCTTTGAGATGAGCGAATCCAATGAACGGGTCACGGCTGCCCGCCTTTCTTCGGCGGGCTTCAGAGATATCGCCCTGAGTGACGTGCTCCTCTTGACGGCGCTGCAGATGAGAGGCCACTCCGCCACGGGGGCGAGCCAGAAGCCGAAAATCGGCGGTGGTGTATCACGGGAGATGACCGACAAGCTGTGCGCAGGCGGGTATCTGGAAGACCGAAGTCGGCCCGATGATCCCGACCGTACGGAAATCGTGCTCACCGGTCGGGGCCGCCTGGCCGTCGAAGTGGTCATGGACGGCGTTCTGGCTGATCGCTGGGTTTCCTTCCCGTTCCGTCCGGATGACATCGTCATCAGTGCGCCGGGTAAGTCTGGCACCACGTGGATGCAGATGATCTGCGCGCTCCTGGTCTTCCAGACGCCGGATCTTCCGGCTCCGCTCAATGAACTGTCGCCGTGGCTGGACGACCCGACCGGCATACGCCACGAGGTGCTGGAGCGGTACGCAGCTCAACGCAACCGACGGTTCATCAAGACGCACAGCTCCCTGGCGGACATTCCCGCCGTCCCCCAGGTCACCTACATCGTGGTCGGAAGAAACCCGCTGGATGCCGCCGTCTCGTCGTACCACCAGCGGAAGCGCATTGCCCGGGTATCCGGTGATCGGAGCCTCACGGACTCGGCACGGGAATGGCTGCTCGAATGGATCGCCGAAGAGCCGGCCTCCCCGGCACAGCTGAGCGACCTGGGCGGCATTCTCCGGCGTATCGCCGACGCGTGGGCACGACGCGACGAGCCGAACGTCGTCCTCACGCACTACGAGGACCTGTCCGCCGATCTCGAAGGACAGATGCGCCTCCTTGCGGAGCGGCTGGGGATCACGGTCGCCGAAGCGCTGTGGCCGGGCCTGGTGAAGGCCGCGACATTCGAACGGATGCGCGCCGCCGCGGACCGGATCGAGCCTTTCGGAGGCCTGCTCGAGGACAGCGCGTCCTTCTTCCGGAGGGGTGTGTCGGGAGCGGGGAGCCGAGCTGCTCACGACGGCCGAACTCGCCGACTACCACGCACGGGTGGCTCGGGTCCTCGAACCCGACGTGCTGGCCTGGTTGCACCGGTCGGCGTGAGGCTGGAGACGGGGTGACGCGATGAGTGCCGTTGAGAGACCACTTTTCACGCGGGAAGACCGCTACCGTTCGGTGCTGGCCAACCAGGGCCGCGGCTCCACACTCCAATCCATCTACCGGGACATCTACGGCGCCGACTATCCCGGCGAAGTGGAACCCTTCGGTTTCGTCACGCTGAGCGACCTGCGCCTGCTGACGCAGATCCTGGCGGAGTCGCACACGACACGGCTGCTCGACGTCGGTTGCGGCCGGGGCGGCCCCGGTCTCTGGATCGCGCGAGAGCTCGGTGTGCCCTTGATCGGCGTGGACATCATTGCCGAAGCGGTGGCCGCCGCTTCTGATCGGGCGGCGGGTTTCGGGATGGCGTCCTCGGCCCGTTTCTACGTGGCCAGCGCCACGGACACGGGATTGCCCGCCGGGGGTTTCGACGGAGCGGTCAGCATCGACGCGCTGTGGATGGTGCACGACAAGGCAGCCGCCTTCCGGGAGTTGGCACGGGTGCTTCGCCCCGCCGGCCGACTCGTGTTCACCAGTTGGGAACCGGCTCGCCTGCCCTACGACTCGTTCCTCGAAAGGGCCGGGTTCACCGATATCACCAAGCAGGAGATCGCCGGCTCCCGAGACCGGGAGATCGCCGTGCACAAGGCCATTCTGCGTCATGGGGAGGCGATCTGCCTGGAACTTGGAAAAGAGGCCGCCGAAGTGCTCATGGCGGAGGCGACGCACACCCCGGCCTTGCTGGACGGCACTCCGCGGGTAATCATTTCGGCCCTCCGTGGGCGATGACCGTGCTCAAGTGCCGCTCCGCCGTTGTTGAACACCTTTGAGGCGCAGCTGAGCGTGGATTCACCGCGTGCGATACAGCTGTACCGAATGCCATATTGGGGCGGGTGATCCGGATCCTGATGGCAGCGGATGAATCACGGGTTTTGTTCGGCATTCTCACGGTGGAGGACAAGTGACGCTTTCCCGGGCCAGGCAGGAATTGCTGACGCGACGCCTCAAGGGAGAGCGGTCGCCGCTTCAGGGATGGGGTCGACGCCCCGACGCCCCGATTCCGTTGTCATTCGCGCAGCAGCGGCTGTGGTTTCTCGACCAGCTCGAACCGGGCTCGATCGAATACACCATGCCGATGCGGGTGCCGCTGGGTCATGACCTTGACACCGGCGCGCTGAACAAGGCACTGGACGCGGTGGTGGCGCGGCACGAGGTGTTGCGGACCCGGCTGGTGGCGGGCCCGGACGGAGTTGCCCACCAGGTCATCGATCCGCCCGGTCCGGTCTGGTTGCCGGTCGCCGACGTGTCTGCCGAACCGGACCCGGGGCACGCCCTGGACCGGTTGGGAGCCCAGATGATCATGTCGCCGTTCGATCTGGCGACGGGGCCGCTGGTGCGCTTCTGCCTGGTCCGGCAGGGTGAGGCCGGACATGTGCTGATCCTGACGATGCACCACGTCGTCTTCGACGAGTGGTCCGAGCGTGTGCTGCGGCGGGAACTGCTCGCGTTGTATGCGGCGCTTCGGACGGGGGAGCCGGATCCGCTGCCGCCGCTCGAGGTGCAGTACGCGGACTTCGCGGTGTGGCAGCGGTCCTGGTTGACCGGGGAGGTGCTGGATCGGCAGCTGGACTACTGGCGGGAGCGTCTGGCCGGTGCCCCGGTGCTGGAGCTGCCCACTGACCGGCCCCGGCCTCCGGTGCGGTCGACGGCGAGCGGGGCGGTTCCGTTCGTTGTCCCCGCCGATGTGGCGAACGGCCTGCGGGAGATCACCCGTGAGAGCGGCGCGACGATGTTCATGGCACTGCTCGCGGGCTTCAGCGTGCTGCTGGGCCGCTACTGCGGTCAGGACGACATCGTGGTGGGCACCCCGGTGGCCGGCCGGAACCGGGCGGAGACCGAGGATCTGATCGGGTTCTTCGTCAACACCCTGGTGATGCGCACCGACTTGTCGGGGGATCCGACGTTCGCCGAGGTGCTGGCCCGGGTGCGGGAGACCGCGCTCGGGGGCTACGCCCACCAGGACCTGCCGTTCGAGCAGCTGGTGGACGCCCTGGTGACCGACCGGGACCGGTCCCGCACCCCGCTCTTCCAGGTCTTCCTCAACTACGGTCAGGAGGACACCCCCGGGCGGCCGGCCCGGGAACACCGGGAGGACCGCGACGGCGACGGCATCGCCCGGCAGCTCACAACAGCCGATCTGCAGGTGAACTTCGGCGACTCCGGCGACAGCGGCCTCTCCGGGGAGATCGAGTACAGCACCGCCCTCTTCGACGAGGAGTCGGTGCGGCGGCTGGCCCGGCATCTGGTCACGGTGTTGCGGGCCTTCATGGATCCTGGTCGCGAGGTGGCCGGCCTGGAGCTGCTGTCCGGGTCCGAGCGTGGTGAGTTGCGGTCGTGGGGGACGGGTGCCGAGCCGGTGGTGAAGGGCTCGGTCCTGGAGTTGATCGGGGAGCAGGCGCGGCTGCGGGCGGATGCGGTCGCGGTGGTGGAGGGAGTGCGGCAGCTCACCTATGGGGAGTTGAACGCACGGTCGAACCGGTTGGCGCGGCATCTGCGGGCGCGGGGCGTCGGCCGTGAGGACGTGGTCGGGGTGTGCCTGCGGCGTGGCACCGGGCTGATGGTGGCCATCCTCGGCGTGCTGAAGGCCGGTGCCGCCTATCTCCCGATGGACGCCGACCACCCGGACCAGCGCATGCAGTACATGCTCGAAGCCTCCGGCGCGCCCCTGGTGATCACCCAGACCGCGCTGGCCGACCGGCTGGGCGCCGGAGTGGACCGCCTGGTCGTCGACGCGGACGAGGCGGCCATCGCCACCCACAGCCCCGACGACCTGCCGCCGCAGGCGGGGCCGGGGGACCTGGCGTACGTCATCTTCACCTCCGGCTCGACCGGCAGGCCCAAGGGCGTGCTCATCGAACACCGCTCGATGAGCCTGCGGTTGACCGAGATGGGCCGCCGGTACGAGATCACCCCGGCCGACAGCACCCTGCAGTTCGCCTCCATCACCTTCGACGCGACGGTAGAGCAGCTCTTCCCGGTCCTCATGCGCGGCGGACGGCTGGTGCTGCGGGGCGCCGAACTCTGGACGCCGGCACAGGTGCTGCGGCATATCCGGGCACAACGGGCGACCATCGCGGAGATGACCCCCGCGGTCTGGGAGCTGGCCATCGCCGACCTCACGGCCGGAGACGGACTGGGTCCGGACTTCCGTCTGCTGATCCTGGCCGGGGAAGCGATACCGGCCGCGGTGCTGGTGCGCTGGTTCGAGCGGACCCAGGTCCCGATCTACAACACCTACGGGCCCACAGAGGCGACGATCACGGCAGTCGTCTCGGTGCTGCGCGAGCCGGTTTCACCGGTCCCGATCGGCCTGCCGATAGCCGCGACGACGGTGTACGTGCTGGACGGTCGGCTGCGCCCGGTCCCGGTCGGAGTGGCGGGCGAACTGTTCATCGGCGGCCCCGGGGTGGCTCGCGGGTACGGAGGCCGCCCGGCGCTGACGGCGGAGCGGTTCGTCGCGGACCCGTTCGCCGCCGACGGCTCGCGCATGTACCGGACCGGCGACCGGGTGCGGTGGAACGTCTCGGGGCAGATGGAGTTCCTGGGCCGGGCCGATGACCAGGTCAAGGTCCGCGGAGTCCGGATCGAACCCGGGGAGATCGAAGCCGCGCTGGCCGCCCACCCCGGTGTCCAGGTGGCGGTGGTGACCCCGTTCGGCGAGTCGGCCCAGGCGCGCCTGGTGGCCTACGTCGTCCCCGCCGACCCCGCCGAAGGCATCCCCACCTCCGGCGAACTGCGCGGCCACCTGCGCGAGAGCCTGCCGGAGTTCATGATCCCGTCGGTCTTCATCGAGCTGGCCGCGCTGCCCCTGACCTCCAGCAGCAAGCTCGACCGCGCTGCCTTGCCGGCGCCCGACGCCCACCGCCCCGACCTGGACGGCACGTACGTCGCCCCCGCCACCCCGGTCGAGGAGTCGCTGGCTGGGATCTGGGCGGAGCTGCTCGGGGCGGACCGGGTCGGGGCCGAGGACAACTTCTTCGAACTCGGCGGCCATTCACTGCTGGCCACCCAGGTGATCTCCCGAATCCGCGACGTGTTCGGGACCGAGGTACCCCTGGCGGCCCTGTTCGACCGGCCCACGGTCAGCGAACTGGCCCGGGTGGTCGAACGGTCCGCGCAGGGTGCGACGGTGGCACCGATCACGCCGGCCCCGCGCGACCAGGCGCTGCCGCTGTCGTTCGCGCAGCAGCGGCTGTGGTTCCTCGACCAGCTCGAGCCGGGATCGACCGAGTACAACGTGCCCCTCCGAACCCGGTGGCGCGAGCCGCTGGACATCGAAGCGTTGCGCGCCGCGCTGGGCGCGATCGTGACCCGGCATGAAGTGCTGCGGACCCGCTTGGTGGCCGGCTCCGACGGGACGGCCCGTCAGGTGATCGACCCGCCCAGCCCGTTCGTGCTGCCCGTGGCGGACGTGTCTGGCGCTCCCGATCCGGAGACGGCGGCCCGCGACCTTGCCGAGGCGATCACGGCCACACCGTTCGACCTGGCGGCCGGGCCGCTGGTCCGCGCCTGCCTGATCCGCCTGGGCGCCACCGATCACCTGCTCGTCCTGTCGCTGCACCACGTGGTGTTCGACGAGTGGTCCGGCGCGATCTTCTGGCGTGAGCTGACGGCGTTGTATGAGGCGTTTCGGGCCGGTGAGCGGGATCCGTTGCCGCCGCTGGTGGTGCAGTACGCGGATTTTGCGGCGTGGCAGCGGTCGTGGCTGGCGGGGGATGTGCTGGAGCGGCAGTTGGGTTATTGGCGGGAGCGGTTGGAGGGGTTGCCGGGGTTGGAGCTTCCGTTGGATCGGCCGCGGCCGGCGGTGCGGTCGAATGCGGGGGCGGTGGTGTCGTTCGCGGTGCCCGGGGGTGTTGCGGATGCGTTGCGGGTGGTGGCGCGGGAGAGCAGCGCGACGATGTTCATGGTGTTGCTGGCGGGGTTCTGTGTGGTGTTGGGCCGGTATGCGGGCACCGAGGATGTGGTGGTCGGGTCGCCGGTGGCGAACCGGAACCGTGCCGAGACCGAGGATCTGATCGGGTTCTTCGTGAACACGCTGGTGTTGCGTACGGATCTGTCGGGGGATCCGTCGTTCGGTGAGCTGGTGGGGCGGGTGCGGGGGGCGGCGCTGGGTGCGTACGCGCATCAGGATCTGCCGTTCGAGCAGTTGGTGGATGCGTTGGTGGCGGAGCGGGACCGGTCGCGTACTCCGTTGTTCCAGGTGTTGTTCGACTATTTCGGGCTGGAGGGTCCGGGTGATGGTGGCGCGCCGGGGGAGGCGGGTCTGGGTGGGGTGCTGGCGAAGTTCGATCTGCGGTTGGTGGTGGGGGATCGTGCCGGTGGTGCGTTGACGGGGATGGTCGAGTTCAGTACGGCGTTGTTCGACCGGGGCACGGTGCAGCGGATGGTGGAGCACTTGTGCACGGTTCTGGGTGCGGTGGCTGTTGATCCTGACCGGCCGTTGTCTGCTGTGTCGATGGTGGGTGCTGTTGAGCGTGTGGAGTTGTTGGAGGGGTGGAGCGGGGCTGGGGTTGGGGCTTTGGGTGGGGGTGGGGTTGCGGAGGCGGTGCTGGCGTGTGGGGGGTCGGTTCCGGATGCGGTGGCGGTGGTGGGTCCTGAGGGTTGTGTGACGTATGGGGGGTTGGTGGGGCGGGCGTCGCGGTTGGCGGCGTATTTGCGTGGTGTGGGGGTGGGTGCGGAGACCGTTGTGGGGTTGTGTCTGCCGGCGGGTGTGGAGATGGTGACGGCGGTGTTGGGGGTGTGGCTGGCGGGGGGTGCGTATCTGCCGTTGGATCCGGCGTTCCCGGTGGGGCGGTTGGCGTTCATGCTGGCTGACAGCCGTGCCGCGGTGGTGGTGGGCACGCGGGAGACGGTGGGGGATCTGCCTGCGGGGCGGTTGCGGGTGGTGTCGTTGGACGATCCGGTGGTGCGTGCGGATCTGGCCGGGTTGTCTTCGGTGCGGGTGGGGTCGGTGGTGAGGCGTCCTGGTCAGTTGGCGTATGTGGTGTATACGTCGGGTTCGTCGGGGCGGCCGAAGGGTGTGCAGGTCACGTTCGGTGGTGTGGCGGGGTATGTGGCGGGGGTGGTGGGTCGTCTGGGTGTGGGCGGTGGTGGGCGGTTCGGTGTGGTGCAGCCGTTGGTGACGGATCTGGGCAACACGATGGTGTTCGCGTCGTTGGTGTGTGGTGGTGTGTTGCATGTGCTGGATGCGGCTGTGGTGGCTGATCCGGGTGCGGTGCGCGGTTTTGTGGTGCGGTGGGGGATCGATTTTTTGAAGGTGGTGCCTTCGCATCTGGCCGCGCTGGCCGGTGCGGGTGGGATGTCGGGTGTGCTGCCGGGGCGGGTGCTGGTGTTGGGGGGTGAGGCGGTTTCGCCGGGTTTGGCTGCGCGGTTGGTGGAGGTGGCGGGGGATCGGGTGGTGGTTAATCACTATGGTCCGACGGAGACGACGGTGGGTGTGCTTACTGCGCGGGTGGGTGGGGTGGAGGCGGCGGCTGGGGTGGTGCCGGTGGGTTCGCCTTTGCCGGGGACGCGGGTGTATGTGCTGGATCGTCATCTGGGCCCGGTGCCGGTGGGTGTGGCGGGGGAGTTGTATGTGGCCGGGGTGCAGGTGGCGCGTGGTTATGGGGGGCGTCCCGCGCTGACGGCGGAGCGTTTTGTCCCGGACCCGTTTGCGGGGGATGGTGGGCGGTTGTATCGCACGGGGGACCGGGTGCGGTGGCTGGCGGGTGGCCGGGTGGAGTTTTTGGGCCGGGTGGATGGTCAGGTCAAGGTGCGGGGGTTCCGGGTCGAGCCGGGTGAGGTGGAGGCGGTGCTGGCCGCGCATCCGGGGGTCGCGGCGGCTGTGGTGGTGGCGCGGGGGCAGGGTGCGGAGCGCCGGCTGGTGGCTTATGTGGTGCCGGTCGGTGGTGGTGGGGTGCTGGGTGCGGGTGAGTTGCGGGTGTTCCTGGGCGGCCGGTTGCCGGAGTTCATGGTTCCGTCGGTGTTTGTGGGGTTGGGGGCTGTGCCGCTGACGTCCAACGGGAAGGTGGATCGGGCGGCGTTGCCTGATCCGGATGTTTCCCGTTCGGATGTGGGTGTGTTTGTGGCGCCGGTGGGGGCGTCGGAGGAGTTGCTGGCGGGGATCTGGGCGCAGGTGCTGGGGTGTGGTCCGGTGGGTGCGCTGGACAATTTCTTTGAGTTGGGCGGGCATTCGTTGCTGGCCACGCAGGTGGTGTCCCGGATTCGTGAGGTGTTCGGGAGTGAGGTTGCGCTGGCGGCGTTGTTTGATCATCCGACGGTGCGGGCTTTGGCGGGGGTGGTTGAGGGGGCGGTGCCGGGTGTGGTGGTGCCGCCGGTGACGGTGGTGGGCCGGGACGAGTTGTTGCCGTTGTCGTTCGGGCAGCAGCGGTTGTGGTTCCTTGACCGGTTGGAGCCGGGTTCGGTCGAGTACAACGTGCCTTCGCCGGTGTGGTTCGAGGGTGTGGTGGATGTGGCGGCGCTGGGTGGGGCGCTGGATGCGGTGGTGGCGCGGCATGAGGTGTTGCGGACGCGTTTGGTGGCGGGTGCGGACGGGGTGGCGTGTCAGGTGATCGATCCGCCGGGGCGGGTGCCGTTGCCGGTGGTGGATGTGTCGGGTGTCGCTGATCCGTTGGGTGTGGCCCGGGATCTGGTGGAGGGCGATGCGGTGGCGCCGTTCGATCTGGCGGCCGGACCGCTGCTGCGGACGTGTCTGATCTGGTTGGCCGACACCAGGCACCTGCTGGTGTTGTCGATGCACCATGCTGTCTCCGACGAGTGGTCGGGGCGGATCTTCCGTCGTGATCTGCAGGCCCTGTACAAGGCGTTCCGGGCCGGTGAGCCTGATCCGCTGGCGCCCCTGGCGGTGCAGTACGCCGACTTCGCGGTGTGGCAGCGGTCCTGGCTGACCGGCGAGGTCCTGGATGGTCAGCTGGCCTACTGGCGGGAGAAGTTGGCCGGGGCGCCTGTGCTGGAGCTGCCCACCGACCGGCCCCGGCCGCCGGTGCGCTCCACCGCGGGCACCGCGGCACACTTCACCATCCCGGCCGAGACCGCCGACGCGCTGCGCGAGTTGGCCCGCGCGAACGGCGCGACGATGTTCATGGTGTTGCTGGCGGCGTTCGATGTGCTGCTGGGCCGGTACTGCGGCACCGACGACGTGGCGGTCGGTACGCCGGTGGCGAACCGGAACCGCGCCGAGACGGAGGACCTGATCGGGTTCTTCGTCAACACCCTGGTCCTGCGCACCGACCTGTCCGGCGACCCCACGTTCGCCGAACTCGTCGGCCGGGTGCGGGAAACGGCACTGGGCGCCTACGCCCACCAGGACCTGCCCTTCGAGCAGTTGGTGGACGCCCTGGTCACCGAACGCGACCGCTCCCGCACCCCCCTCTTCCAGATCTGGTTCAGCTACGACCCTGCGGTCGCGGATGACGACGAGAACACCCATCTCGTCAGCAACCGAGCAGACTCCCACCCGGGCGCGGACACCGGGTCCGGACTCGATGCCGGACCGGGCCAGCTGCGAGTGAAGACCGATCTGGGAGTGACACTGATCGATTCCGGCCGCACCCTGACCGGCGAGATTCAGTACAGCACGGCGTTGTTCGATGCGGTGTCGATCGAGCGTATGGCCGGGCATCTGGGGGTTGTTCTGGAGGCGGTCGCGGCCGATGCGGGTCGGCGTGTGGCGGAGCTGCCGGTTCTGTCCGTGGCGGAGCGGGCGCGGTTGTTGGTGGGTTGGAACGGGTCGGTGGTGGCTGTTGCGGGTGTGGGTGGGGTGCATGGGCTGGTTGGTGAGTGGGTGGAGCGGTGTCCGGATGCGGTTGCGGTGGTGTGTGGGTCGCGTCAGGTGACGTATGGGGGGTTGTGGGAGCGGGCGGGGCGGGTTGCGGGGTTGTTGCGTGCGGGGGGTGTGGGTGCGGAGTCGGTGGTGGGGCTGTGTCTGGAGCGTGGGCTGGACATGGTGGTCGCGGTGTTGGGTGTGTGGCGTGCGGGGGCGGCGTATGTGCCGTTGGATCCTGGTTATCCGGTGGAGCGGTTGGCGTTGATGCTGGCTGGTAGTGGGGCGCGGGTGCTGGTGGGGCATCGGGGGGTTGCCGGGGGGTTGGTGGATGGTTCCGGGGTGGAGTCGGTGGTGTGGCTGGATGAGGCGGTGTTGCCTTCGGCCTTGCCGGCTCTGGAGCCGGTGGTGGTGGACAGTGGTGGGCTGGCGTATGTGATGTTCACGTCGGGGTCGACGGGTGTTCCGAAGGGTGTGCAGGTCACTCATGGTGGTGCGGTGAACCTGGCGGTGGCGCAGCGGGGGTTGTTCGGGCTGGGTGAAGGTGACCGGGTTCTGGGGTTTGCGTCGTTCAGTTTCGATGCGTCGGTGTGGGAACTGCTGATGGCGTTGTCGGTGGGGGCGTCGTTGGTGGTGGCGTCGGCGCGGGAGCGGGTCGAGCCGGGGCGGGTGGCGGCTTTGGTGCGTTCGTGGGGTGTGGGGGTGGCGACGGTGCCGCCGTCCCTCCTGCAGGCGTTGGAGGGGGGTGACCCGGCCCAGCTCGCGGGCGTGAGGACGCTGGTGACGGCGGGTGAGCGGCTGGACGAGGAGCTGGCCGGGGTGTGGGCGGTGGGGCGGCGGTTGTTCAACGCCTATGGTCCGACGGAGACGACGGTGTGTGCGTCGGCGGGCTTGTATGCGGCGGGGGGTGGGGTGCCGTCGATCGGTGGCCCGGTCGCCAACACGCGGGTGTATGTGCTGGACCGCAGCCTGGGCCTCGTACCGACCGGCGTGGCCGGGGAGTTGTATGTCGGCGGGACGCAGCTGGCACGCGGTTATGCGGGGCGCCCCGCGCTGACCGCGGAGCGTTTCGTCCCCGACCCGTTTACGGCGGACGGTGCGCGGATGTACCGGACCGGGGACCGGGTGCGGTGGCTTTCGGATGGCCGGCTGGAGTTTTTGGGCCGGGTGGATGAGCAGGTCAAGGTGCGGGGGTTCCGGATCGAGCCGGGTGAGGTGGAGTCGGTGCTGGCCGCGCATCCGGGGGTGCGGTCTGCGGTGGTCACTGCCTGGGGTGAGGGGGCGGCCGCGCGGCTGGCCGCCTATCTGGTGCCCATCGACCCGGCCGAAGGGTTGCCGGTGGTGGAGGAATTGCGTGCCTTTGCTGCCCGGCGGTTGCCGGAGTACATGGTTCCGGCGGTGTTCACGGAGTTGGCTGCTCTTCCGTTGACGCCGGCGGGGAAGGTCGACCGGGCGGTGTTGCCGGTGCCGGATGTGGCTCGTGCGGGGGTGGGTGTGCCCTACCGGGCTGCTGTGACGGTCACTGAGGAGGTGTTGGCGGGGATCTGGGCTGGGCTGCTTGGGGTCGAGCGGGTCGGTGTGGATGACAACTTCTTTGTGCTGGGTGGTCATTCGCTGTTGGCGACGCGGGTGATGTCGCGGGTGCGGGAGGTGTTGGCGGCTGAGGTTGCGTTGGCGGCGTTGTTCGATCATCCGACGGTGCGGGGTCTGGCTGCTGTGATCGATGGGTCGCGGGCCGGTGTGGTGGCTCCGCCGGTGACGCCGGTGCCGCGGGAGGGGGTGCTGCCGTTGTCGTTCGCCCAGCAGCGGCTGTGGTTCCTCGACCAGCTCGAACCCCACTCCACCGAATACAACTTGACGACACATGTGGGCTGGGACGAGACCCCGGACCCCCGAGCCCTGGGACTGGCCCTGACCGCTGTCGTCACCCGGCACGAGGTGCTGCGTACCCGGCTGGTCACCGGCCCGGACGGGATCGCCTGCCAGGTCGTCGATCCGCCGTCGCCGGTCCCGCTGCCGGTGGTCGACCTGTCGGACGACGACAATGCGCCGGACGTCGGACGACGGCTGATCGCCGGGATGGCGGCCCAGCCGTTCGACCTGGCCGCCGGACCACTCGTCCGGGCCTGCCTGATCCGGCTCGGCGACCTGGGACACGTGCTGGCACTGGCCGTCCATCACGTGGTCTTCGACAACTGGTCCGCCCGCATCTTCCGCAGTGAACTCCTGGCCCTGTACGAGGCGTTCCTGGTCGGCGAGCCGGATCCGCTGCCGCCGCTCGCGGTGCAGTACGCCGACTTCGCCGTCTGGCAACGGGCCTGGCTGACCGGCGAAGTCCTCGACCGGCAGCTGGCCTACTGGCGGGACCGGCTCGACGGGGCGCCGGTGCTGGAACTGCCCACCGACCGCCCGCGGCCTCCGACGCGCTCCAGCGCCGGGGCGGTCGCCGAGTTCCGAGTCCCGGCCCGAACCGCGGATGCCCTGCGCGTGACAGCCCAGGACCACGGCGCGACGGTCTTCATGACGCTGCTGGCCGCGCTCAGCGTGGTTCTCGGACGACATGCGGGACTCGACGATGTGGTCGTCGGGACCCCGGTGGCGAACCGGAACCGAGTCGAGACCGAGGATCTGATCGGGTTCTTCGTCAACACCCTCGTCCTGCGCACCGACCTGTCCGGCGACCCTACGTTCGCCGAACTCGTGGGTCGGGTCCGGCAGACGGCACTGGACGCCTACGCCCACCAGGATCTGCCGTTCGAGCAGCTGGTGGACGCCCTGGTCACCGACCGCGACCGCTCCCGGACCCCCCTGTTCCAGGTCTTCTTCACCTACGCCCCCCGCGACCCGCGCCAGGACTCCGCCCAAACCCGCGTCGACGCGGACGTGGCCATGGACGGCGACAGCCCCGGCGGGTCCCAGGTGAAGTTCGACCTGTCCGTGACGATGGGTGACGCCGACGACGGCGGACTGGTAGGCGGCATCGAGTACAGCACGGCGTTGTTCGACGCGGAGACGATCAGCCGGCTGGCGGGCCATCTGACCACTGTGCTCGAAGGGGTCGCGGCCGACGACGAAGCCACGATCGGCGGCCTGCCGATAATGCCGGCGGCGGAGCATGCCGAGTCGCTGAGGTACGGGTCGGGCGCCGCGGGACCGGTCTCCGACGCCGTCGGTGTGCACGAGCTGTTGGTGAGCCATGCCGCAGACCGCCCCGACGCGGTGGCGGTCATGTGCGGGCAGCGGCAGGTGACCTACGGGGGCCTGGTGGAGCGGGCGTCGCGGCTGGCGCGGCACCTGCGCGGGCTGGGTGCGGGGCCGGAGTCCGTGGTGGGCATCTGCATGGACCGGGGCGTGGATCTGGCGGTCGCGGTGGTGGGTGTGTGGCTGGTGGGGGCGGCGTTCGTGCCGCTGGATCCGGAGTATCCGGCCGAGCGGTTGGCGTTCATGCTGGCTGATTCGGGTGCGCGGGTGGTGGTTGCTGACCGGGCCGGGGCGGTTGTGCTGGGTGGTGAGGTGCCGGTGGTGCGTCTGGATGACCCGGTGGTTCGGGCGGGGGTGGATGGGCTGTCGGGGGATCTGTCGGGGGATCTGTTGGGGTTGGTGGTGGGTGGGTCTCAGTTGGCGTATGTGATTTATACGTCGGGGACGTCGGGGGTGCCGAAGGGTGTTGGGGTGGGGCATGGGGGGTTGGTGAGTCTGGCGGTGGGTTTGTGGCCGTTGCTGGGCAGGGGGCCGCGGGGGTTGTTGCTGGCGCCGTTCAGTTTTGATGCTGCGGTGTGGGAGTTGGTGATGGTGTTGTCGGGGGGCGGCACGTTGGTGGTGGCGTCGTCCGGGGAGCGGGCTGAGCCGGGTGGGTTGGTGCGGTCTGCGGGGGTGGAGTTGGCGTTTGTGGTGCCGTCGTTGTTGCGGGTGTTGGCGCCGGGTGATCTGGCGGGGTTGAGGACGCTGGTGACGGGTGCGGAGCGGGTGGATGCGGGTCTGGTGTCGGTGTGGGGGGCGGCTGGGTGTCGGTTGGTGAATGCGTATGGGCCGACGGAGGCCACGGTGGTGGCGAGTATTGGTGTGGTGGAGGGGGTGGGTGGGGGTGTTGTGCCGATCGGGGGGCCGGTGCCGGGGGCGCGGTTGTATGTGGTGGATGGGTCGTTGCGTCTGGTGCCGGTGGGTGTGGTGGGTGAGTTGTTGGTGGGTGGTGTGGGGGTGGCGCGTGGTTATGCCGGGCGTGCGGGGTTGACGGCGGAGCGTTTCGTCCCTGATCCGTTTGCGGGGGATGGTGCGCGGGTGTATCGGACCGGGGACCGGGTGCGGTGGCTTTCGGATGGCCGGCTGGAGTTCGTGGGCCGGGTGGATGAGCAGGTCAAGGTGCGGGGGTTCCGGATCGAGCCGGGTGAGATAGAAGCCGTGCTGGCCGGCCGTCCGGACATCGGTTCCGCGGTGGTCAAGGTCGTCCGGGACCGGGACGGGGATGGGGATGGGGTGCGGCTGGCGGCGTATGTGGTCCCCGCTGATCCGGCCGTAGGTGTTCCGGCTGTGAGTGAGTTGCGTACGTTCCTGCGGTCGCGGTTGCCGGCTTTCATGGTCCCGTCGTCGTTCACCGAGTTGTCCGCGCTGCCGTTGACCCCGGGCCGCAAGACCGACCGGGCCGCCCTGCCCGACCCCGAACCAGACCGCACCGATCTGACGGACCGGTACGTCGCCCCCCGAACCGAGACGGAACGGGTACTCGCCGACATCTGGGCCGAGGTACTGAGCGTGGACCGGGTGGGCGTCGAGGACAACTTCTTCGAGCTGGGCGGAGACTCGATCATCGGGATTCAGGTGGTGGCGCGGGCACGTTCCGCCGGCGTGGGCCTCTCGGTGGCGCAGTTGTTTGATTTCCAGACGGTGGAGTCGCTGGCCAGAGCGGCCGAGCTCGGGACGAGCGTGGTGGGGGACCAGGGCGCGGTCGTCGGCGAGGTGGCGATGTCGCCGACGCAGAAGTGGTTCTTCGGGTTGGGCCTGCCGGTGCCGTGGCATTTCAACCAGTCGGTGGTGCTGGAAGCCGCAGGCGCGGTCGAGGTGGAGGTCCTTCGGGATGCGGTGGCAGAAGTGCTGGCGCACCACGACGGTCTGCGATCCCGCTTCGAGTTGGTGGACGGGGAGTGGCGTGGCCGCGTCGCCGACATCGCGCAGGACGCGGCGGACGTGGTGTGGGAAGCGGGCACGTGCCCGATCGGGACGGATGAAGAGGAATGGCTGACCGCCGTCGCGGACAGGGCACAGCAGTCCTTGCGGCTGTCCGCGGGACCGCTGATGCGCGTGGTGGTCTTCGATCGGGGTGAGAACCCCGGACTGGTCCTGGTGGTGGTGCATCACCTGGTGGTGGACACCGTGTCGTGGCCGGTCCTGACAGCCGATCTGGGAACGGCGTACGGGCACCTGGCGGCAGGGGAGCCGGTGGTGCTGCCGGCGAAGACGACGTCGTTCGCCGCGTGGACGTCGTATCTGGCCGAACTGGCCGGTTCGGACGACGTCGCCGCCGAAACCACGTACTGGGAACAGGTCGCGAGCCAGGCACGGCCTGTGCCGCGGAACCGGGCGGACGGAGGCAATGCGGCGGTGGCGGCCCGGGAAGTGCGGGTGCGTCTGGGTGGTGAACTGACGTCGAGGCTGTTGCACCGGGTGCCCTCGGTGTCCCGACTGCGCGTGGACGAGGTACTGCTGGCCGGACTGGGGACGGTCCTCAGCGGCTGGCTCGGCGAGGGACCGGCGGTGGTGGACGTGGAGAGCCACGGCCGGCACGAGGAAGGCCCGGGAAGGGATCTGTCCCGGACCGTCGGCTGGTTCACGTGTCTGTACCCCGTGGCGCTGCCCGGCGGGACCGAGCCGGATGCGGTGCTGGCGGAGACCAACGAGGTGCTGCGGCGGGTGCCCCGTCATGGCCTGGGCTACGGCCTGTTGCGTCACCTGTCGGGCTGGCGGCCGCCCGCGACCGCGGAGATCAGCTTCAACTACCTCGGCCAGGCCGCCTCCGGCAGGCCGGCCGATGACAGGACCGGTGACGGCCACGCCTGCTTCCAGGTGGCCGAGAGACCACAGGGCCACGCACACTCCCGCGAAGGCGACCGGCCGTACCTGATCGAGATCAACGGCAAGGTGGTCGACGGCCGCCTGAACCTGGTCTGGAGCTACAGCGACGCCATCCATGACGAGGCGACGATCTCGGCGCTGGCTCACCGCTACATCGAGGTCCTCGGCGAGCTGATCGACCACTGCTGCCGTTCCGGGGCCGACGGTTACGCACCGTCGGATTTCCCCCTGGCCGCCCTCGACCAGTCCTCCCTCGACTTCATCACACAACGCTTCGGCTCGGTGTCCCGGCCGGGTGAGAGCACCGATTCCGGAGGTGGGTCATGACAGCGTTCGATCTGACAGCGCAGCCCGGCAGCGGAACCATCGAGGACATCTACCCGCTGACCGGGTTGCAGCAGGGCATGCTGTTCCACTCCCGGGTCGCCCCCGGGACAGGGGCGTACTGGATCTGGATGGGGCTGCCACTGGAGGGCGAACTGGATCTGGAGGCGCTGCGCGGGGCGTGGGAGTTGGTCTTCGCCCGGCACGAGGTGTTGCGTACCGGGGTGGTGTGGGAGCAGGTTCCGGTGCCGATGGCGGTGGTGTCGCGGTCGGTGCCGCTGCCCTGGCAGGTGGTCGACCTGTCCGGTCTGGACGGGGACGCCCAGCGGCGGGCGATCGAGGACTACGTGGCCGCCGACGAGACGGCGGGCGCCGACTTCGGGGCGCCCACGCTGGTGCGTGTCGCACTGGTGCGTCTGGGGGAGGACCGCCATCAGCTGCTGTGGAGCTACCACCACCTGGTGCTGGACGGCTGGAGCAGCCCTGCGATCATCGGAGAGGTTCTGCGGGTCTACCAGGAACTGGTCGCCGGGCGGCAGCCGGTATTGCCGGACCGGCGCCCGTTTCGCGACTTCGTGGCCTGGCTGCTCGGCCAGGACCAGGACGAGGCGAAGCGGTACTGGCGGGAACAGCTGGCAGGGTTCACCGTCCCCACCACCCTCGGTGTCGGGCACGAGACGGGGGAGACCGGGCGCGGCACCGCCTGGGCACGACTGGACGAGCACGCCTCCGCGCGGGTGGCGGAGTTCGCGCGACGGCACCGGCTGACGGTCAACACGGTCGTCCAGGGCGCGTGGGCCATCCTCACCGCCCGCTACGCCGGCACCGACGACGTCGTCTTCGGCATCACCTCCTCCGGGCGCAGCGGCCGACTCGACGGCATCGAGTCCATGGTCGGCCTGCTGATGAACACCACCCCGGCCCGTATCAGGATCGATCCCGGTGAGACCGTGCCGCGGTGGCTGGCCGGAATACAGGCCGAGCAGGCACGCGGTCGCCGGTTCGAGCACACCCCGCTGACCGACATCCAGGCCTGCAGCCAGGTCCCCGCCGGACAGTCCCTGTTCGAGACGTTGTTCGTGTTCGAGAACTACCCCGCCCCGGGCTGGAACGGTCGGCAGGACTCGTCGAGAGCGGACGGCCTACGAGTCGGCACGGTCTTCCACGGCCGCCCGCAGGGCAACTACCCGCTGACGGTCGCTGCGGGAATCGGACCGGGACCGGAGTTGTCCGTCCGCCTCGACTACGAGCGGAACCGGTTCGTTCCGGCTGACATGGAACGGATGGCAGAGCACCTGGCCACCGTGCTGGAGGCGATCGCGGCCGAGACGGATCAGAGGGTGGCGGAGCTGCCCCTCTTGACCGCCGCCGAACGGGTTCAGGTGGTCGAGGAGTGGAATGACACGGTGGCGTTACTGCCCGGCCCGGGCGGGGCGCACGATCTGGTCGCCAAGCACGTGCGGTGGTCCCCGGACGCGGTGGCGGTGGTGTGCGGCTCGCGGCAGGTGACGTACGAAGCGCTGTGGCAGCGGGCCGGGCGGTTCGCGGGCTTCCTGCGTGCGGCGGGCGCGGGTCCGGAGTCGGTGGTGGGCCTGTGCCTGCCACGTGGGATCGACATGCTGGCGGCCGTACTGGGCGCGTGGCGGGCCGGGGCGGCGTACCTGCCGCTCGACTCCGACTACCCGCCGGAGCGGCTGGCCTTCATGCTGGCCGACAGCCGGGCCCCGGTGCTGGTGACCACGACCGGCCTGGCCGACGAACTGCCGGTCGGCCGGATGCGGGTGCTGTGCCTCGACGACCCGGCCGACGCGGCACTGCTGGCGGCCTCGCCGGCCCCGGAGCCGGTGACGGTGGACAGCGGTGGGCTGGCCTACGTGATGTACACATCCGGGTCGACGGGAACGCCGAAGGGCGTGCAGGTCACTCATGGTGGTGCGGTGAACCTGGCGGTGGCCCAGCGGCGGCTGTTCGGGCTGGGTGAACGCGACCGCGTCCTGGGGTTCGCGTCGTTCAGTTTCGACGCGTCGGTGTGGGAACTGCTGATGGCGTTGTCGGTGGGGGCGTCGTTGGTGGTGGCGTCGGCGCGGGAGCGGGCCGAGCCGGGACGGGTGGCGGCTTTGGTGCGTTCGTGGGGTGTGGGGGTGGCGACGGTGCCGCCGTCCCTCCTGCAGGCGCTGGAGGGGGGTGACCCCGGCCCAGCTCGCGGGCGTGACGACGCTGGTGACCGCCGGTGAGCGGCTGGACGAGGAACTGGCCGGGGTGTGGGCGGTCGGGCGGCGGTTGTTCAACGCCTACGGTCCGACGGAGACGACGGTGTGCGCCTCGGCCGGCCTGTGCCGTCCGGGAGGCGGCGCGGCCATCGGCACCCCGATCGCCAACACGCGGGTGTATGTGCTGGACCGCAGCCTGGGCCTCGTACCGACCGGTGTGGCGGGGGAGTTGTATGTCGGCGGGGTGCAGGTGGCGCGCGGTTATGCGGGGCGTCCCGCGCTGACGGCGGAGCGTTTCGTCCCCGACCCGTTTACGGCGGACGGTGCGCGGATGTACCGGACCGGGGACCGGGTGCGGTGGCTTTCGGATGGCCGGCTGGAGTTTTTGGGCCGGGTGGATGAGCAGGTCAAGGTGCGGGGGTTCCGGATCGAGCCGGGTGAGGTGGAGTCGGTGCTGGCCGCGCATCCGCGGGTGCGGTCCGCGGTGGTCACCGCCTGGGGTGAGGGGGCGGCCGCGCGGCTGGCCGCCTACCTGGTCCCCACCGACCCCGCCGAGGGCATCCCGGCGGTGGAGGACCTGCGTGCCTTCGCAGCCCGGCGGCTCCCCGAGTACATGGTTCCCGCGGTCTTCACCGAGGTGGCGGCCCTCCCGCTCACCACCGCCGGCAAGGTCAACCGCGCGGCGCTCCCCGCCCCCGACGAGAATCGTCCGGACCTGGACCACTACGTACCCCCCGCCACGGCGGCCGAAGAGCTCCTGGCCGCCATCTGGGCCGAGGTCCTGCACGTCGAGCGGGTCGGCGCCGAGGACGACTTCTTCGAGCTCGGCGGCCACTCACTGCTGGCTGTTCAGGTCACCTTCCGGGTCCGCGACGTCTTCGGGATCGAGATCCCGTTCTCCGCGCCGTTCGACCACCCCACGCTGCGGGACCTGGCCGCGCTGCTCGAAGGCCCTCGGACGGAACCGGCCGTGCCTGCGGTCACCCCGGTCAGCCGGGACCAGCCCCTTCCGTTGTCCTTCGGTCAGCAGCGGCTCTGGTTCATCGACCAGCTCGAACCCGGTTCCGCCGAGTTCGTCATGCCCACCCGCGTACGCTTCGACTCGGACGTGGACACGGCCGCGCTCGGTGCGGCCCTGAACGCGATCACGGCACGTCACGAGGTCCTGCGGACACGGCTGGTGACCGGTAGCGACGGCGTTCCGCACCAGGTCATCGACCCGCCCGGAACCGTGTCGCTGCCGGTCGTCGACCTGTCCGCCAGGCCGGAACCGGCCCGTACGGTCCAGCAGTTGGTCGACCAGGACACCCGGATGCCGATCGACCTGGCCGCCGGGCCGATGCTCCGCGCCGTGCTGTACCGTCTCGCCCCAGCCGAGCACATGCTCGCCCTCACCATGCACCATGTGACGTTCGACGAGTGGTCCGACCGGGTCTTCCGCCGGGACCTGCTGGCCCTGTACGAGGCGTTCCGGGCGGGCGAGCCCGATCCGCTGCCGCCGTTGCCGGTGCAGTACGCCGACTTCGCGGTGTGGCAGCGGACCTGGCTGAGCGGTGACGCCCTCGACGAGCAGCTGGCGTACTGGCGTGAGCAGCTCGCCGGAGTGCCCGTCCTGGATCTGCCCACGGACCGGCCCCGCCCGCCGGTGCCGTCCCGGGCCGGCGCTGTCGTCGGCTTCCGGGTCCCCGCTTCGGTCACCGAGGGCCTGCGGAAGCTGGCCGGGGAGAACGACGCGTCGATGTTCATGACGCTGCTGGCCGCGTACACGCTCGTGCTGAGCCGCTACAGCGGCCAGGACGACATCGCGGTGGGCACCCCCGTGGCAGCCCGGAACCGGGCCGAGACCGAGGACCTGATCGGGTTCTTCGTCAACAGCCTGGTGCTGCGCACGGACCTGTCCGGTGACCCCACCTTCACCGAACTGCTGGCCCGGGTCCGCGCGCTGTCCCTCGCCGCATACGCCCACCAGGATCTGCCGTTCGAGCAGCTGGTCGACGCCCTGGTCACCGACCGGGAGGAGGCGCGCACCCCGCTGTTCCAGGCGATCTTCAACTACACCCCGGGCGAAGGGCGGCCCACCGCGCAAGCCGCCCCCGGCGGCGGGACCGAGATGGTGCCGGAAGAGCTCGACATCGAGGTCGACACGCGGTTCGACGTACGGCTGGCGATCTCCGACGATCCCGAGGGCGGCCTCTCGGGCGGGATCCACTACAGCGCCGAGCTGTTCGACCCGGCCACGGTGCGACGGATGGCCGGGCATCTGCTCACGGTGCTGGCCACCGTCGCGGCCGACGCGAGCCGTCCGCTGTCGCGCCTGCCGATGCTCACCGCGATCGAGCGGGCCCGCCTGGTGGACGACTGGAACGACACGGCGGTGAGCCGGCCGGACGCCGAAGGGGTGTACGAGCTGATCGCCGCGCGGGCGGCAGCGGCCCCGGACACGATCGCGGTGGTGTCGGGCGGGCGGTGCCTGTCCTACGCCGCGCTCATGGCGCGGGCCGGACGGCTGGCCGCCCACCTCCGTACGACGGGGGTGGGGCCGGACACGGTCGTCGGCCTGTGCCTGCCGCGCGGCGCCGACCTGATCACCGCGGTCCTCGCGGTCTGGCAGGCCGGCGGCGCGTACCTGCCGCTCGACCCGGCCTACCCGTCCGAGCGGCTGGCGTTCATGCTCGCCGACAGCCGTGCCGCGGTGCTGGTCGGCACGACGGACGTGGTCGAGGACCTGCCGTTGCGCCGGGTGCGGATGGTCGCCCTGGACGACCCGGCCGTTCAGCGGGACCTTGCTGCCGCCGCCGCGCCGGCGACGTCCGCCGCCGCACCGGCGGGCCGCCTGGCCTACGTGATCTACACCTCCGGCTCGACCGGAACCTCCAAGGGCGTCATGGTCAGCCACGGATCGCTCGTGAACTACGTGCGCTGGTTCGACGAGCGGTTCGAGATCACCGCGAGCGACCGCGTCCTCGTGTCGTCCTCGCCGTCCTTCGACGCCTTCGGGATCGAGCTGTATCCCGGGCTGGCCGCCGGCGGGGCCCTGGTCGTCGCCCCCGCGTCGGGGGTCGTCGCGGACCCCGACGGACTGATCGAGACGATGACCGCGCAGCGGGTCACCGTCCTTCCGACGGTGCCGGCCATGCTCAGCCTGCTCACCGGGCGTGCCGCGCTGGCCGGGTGCTCCGCGATCAGGCGGGTGGTCTGCGGCGGGGAGCAGCTCACCGGCCAGGCCGCCGCCGCGCTCACCCGGGTACTGCCGGTGCCGCTGCACAACGTGTACGGGCCGACCGAGACCACCATCGACGTCACCGGCCACACCTACGAGCCGGTCGGCGACCAGGTGGAAGGAGTGGTGCCGATCGGCGTCCCGGCCGCCAACACCCGCGTCTACGTGCTGGCCCGCGACCTGTCCTTGGCGCCCGCGGGCGTGCCGGGAGAACTGTTCGTCGGCGGGGCGAACCTGGCCCGCGGCTACACCCGTGCGCCCGCCCTCACCGCGGAACGGTTCGTCGCCGATCCGTTCGCCTCAGACGGCTCCCGCTTGTACCGGACCGGCGACCGGGTCAGATGGAACGAAGCCGGGCAACTGGAGTTCCTGGGTCGGCTCGACGACCAGATCAAGCTGCGCGGCTACCGTATCGAACCGGGCGAGGTCGAAACGGCGCTGACCGCCCACCCGGGCGTGGGATCGGCGGTCGTCACCGTCATCGGGGACGGGGTCATGGCACAGCTGGCCGCCCACCTGACCCCGGCCGCCGTCGGCGAGGCCATCCCGTCCGTGGCCGACCTGCGGGAACACCTCCGGCGCCGGCTCCCGGACTTCATGATCCCCGCGACCTTCACCGAACTGGCCCGACTGCCGCTGACCCCCACGGCCAAGGTCGACCGCACCGCCCTGCCCGGCCCCGACCAGGCCGGCCCCCAGCCCGGCCACCAGTACGTCGCGCCCGCCACCCGCACCGAGGAGCTCCTGGCCGGATTCTGGGCCGACGTCCTGGGCCGGACCCGTATCGGCACCCGCGACAACTTCTTCGAACTCGGCGGCCACTCCCTGCTCGCCACTCAGGTCGTGTCGAGGATCCGGGAGGTGTTCGGCGTGGAACTGCCCCTCACCGCCATGTTCCACGAGCCCACGATCGCCGAGACCGCCGAGACCATCGACAGGGCGACGCTCGCCGCCGTCGGCGGTACGGATGAGTACGAGGAGTTCGAGCTCTAGAAGGTTCCTGCCGCAGGGTGTCCGGATCGCTTGGCGCAGGCGATCTCGGACACCCTGTCCGCGTTCCGGCACCCACCGGCCATCCCCCGCAGGAGGGACATCGCCTGGCTCGTACGGGGAACGCCCGAGGGCAGGCGTCCCTCCTCCCAGGGGCGGCGAAGATGGCACTGCCACGTGATGTCCGCCGCGCCGGACGTCCATAGCCTTGCGGGCATGGAAGCAACCATCGAAGTCTCCGGTCTGCGCAAGCGGTTCGGGCACACTGTGGCCCTGGACGGAATGACGTTCAGTGTCCGGCCCGGTCTGGTCACCGGGTTCGTCGGCCCCAACGGGGCCGGGAAGTCCACGACGATGCGGGTGATCCTCGGACTGGACTCGGCCAACGAGGGCACGGCGTTGATCAGCGGGAAGCCGTACCGCAGTCTTCGGCATCCGCTGAGCCACGTGGGTTCACTCCTGGACGCGGCCGCCTTGCATCCCAGCCGGAGCGCTCGCGGCCATCTGCTCTGGCTGGCGCATTCGCAGGGTATGGCCGCGCGGCGCGTGGACGAGGTGCTCGATCTGGTCGGCCTGACGTCGGCGGCGCGGCGGAAGGCCGGCGGTTACTCGCTGGGCATGCGGCAGCGTCTCGGGATCGCCGCAGCGCTGCTGGGCGACCCGGCGACGGTGATGCTCGACGAGCCGTTCAACGGCATGGACCCGGAAGGCATCGTCTGGATCCGCGGCTTCCTGCGGTTGCTGGCCACTCAGGGCCGCGCCGTCCTGGTGTCCAGCCATCTGATGAGCGAGTTGCAGGACACGGCCGATCAGCTGATCGCGGTCGGGCGCGGCAAGGTCATCGCCGACACCAGCGTGGCCGACCTCATCGAGGCGGCGTCCGGGAGTCGGGTCGCCGTGCGCACCACCGAACCGCGGGACACGATGAGGGCGCTCGCCGGGGCCGGGGCCACCGTGGCGGCCATCGGGCGTGACACCGTCACCGTCTCCGGGCTCGCCTCGGATCGCGTCGTGGCGGTACTGAACGCGAGCGCGGTGCCGTTCTCCGAGGTGTCAGCGCACCGAGCGACTCTCGAAGAGGCCTACATGGAACTCACGCGCAACGCGGTCGAGTTCCGCGCCGCGACGCCCACGGAGGCAGCCCTGTGACCGCCACCCTGACTCCCCGTCCAGTCGGCCAACGGGCCGGACGGGACGGGTTCCCGCAGTTGTTGCACGCCGAGTGGACCAAGTTCCGCACGGTCCGCAGCTGGGTGACCGGCACGGCGGTGGCGGCACTGCTGGTGGTGCTGGTCGCGCTGCTCGCGGGGTTCAGCAGCAATCAGAAGGGCTCGCCGTCCGTTCCCGTCGGACCGGGCGGCGAACCGGTCACCGACAGTTACTACCTCGTGCACCAGCCGCTGGCCGGGAACGGCAGTGTCTCCGTTTCCGTCTCGGCGCTCCAGAGCCGTATCCCCAAGGGCCCCGGGGATCTTCGGCCCGGCACTGTGCCGTGGGCGAAGGCCGGACTCGTCATCAAGGAGAACACCCGCCAGGGATCGTCCTACGCGGCGATCATGGTCACCGGCAGCCATGGTGTGCGGATGCAGGACGACTACGTCAACGACACGGCCGGTCTGCCCGGTCCGGTCTCCGCCGAGTCCCCCCGCTGGCTGCGGCTGGACCGCTCTGGCGACACGATCACCGGCTACGCCTCCACCGACGGCACGAAGTGGACGAAGGCGGGCGCCGCGCGGGTGAGCGGGGTCGGATCGACCGTGCAGGTCGGGCTGGTTCGTCGCGTCGCCGCCTGCCGTGGAGGGCCGGGGTACGGTCGGCAGCGTGTCGACAGCCGCCTTCGGGGACCTTCGTTTCCAAGGGGGCTGGACCGGTGGTGAGTGGACCGGTGAGCAGCTGGGAGCCCACTCACCGACCTTCGCAGGCTACCCGGACGACCTGTCGGGTTCGTTCAGCCAGTCCGGCAGCCGGTTCACGGTGACCGGAGCGGGCGACATTGCGCCCGCCGTCCGCGAGGCCCTGCCGACCGGCGGCACCGTCCGGGACATCCTCACCGGCACGTTCGCCGCGCTGATCGCGGTGATCGTCGTGGGAGCGCTGTTCATCACCACGGAATACCGGCACAACATGATCCACCTCACCCTGGCCGCCAGCCCGAGGCGGAGCCGGGTACTGATGGCCAAGGCGATCGTCCTGGGAGCCGTCACCTTCGTCGCCGGGCTGGTCGGAACGGTCCTCGCGATTCCGCTCGGTGAGCGGCTCGCCAAGGCCAAGGGCGTCTACATCTTCCCGGTCTCGTCCTCGACCGAACTGCGAGTGGCGCTCGGGACCGCGGCGCTGCTCGCGACCGCATCGGTCCTCGCCCTGGCCGTCAGCACTGTCTTCCGGCACAGCTCCGGCGCGGTCACGACCGTCATCGTGGCCATCGTGCTGCCCTACATCTTGACCGCGATCCCGTTCATGCCCGAGAGCGCGGCGAACTGGCTGTCCAGAGTGACACCGGCGGCGGCCTTCGCCGTCCAGCAGACCCTTGTGCGGTACGACCAGGTTGCGAGTCATTACACCCCGTACAACGGCTATTACCCGCTGGCGCCATGGGCCGGCTTCGCCGTCCTGGCCGCCTACGCGGTGGCGAGCCTGGCCGTGGCTGCCGTCCTTCTCAACCGGAGGGACGCATGAGACTGGCCCTGCACGCGGAATGGACGAAGATGCGGACCATCGCCAGTCCGCTGTGGCTGCTGCTCGGCACCGTCGCGGCGACGGTGGTCCTGGGCGCCGGAGCGACGTCGGTGGCGAACTGCACGGCCGGCGACTGCGGTGGCGACATGACCAAGCTCAGCCTCATGGGGGTCTACCTGGGCCAGGCACTGGTCGCCATCCTGGCCGTGTTGATCATCAGCGGGGAGTACAGCTCGGGAATGATCCGCACCACCTTGGCGGCGGTGCCGCGTCGGGCGACACTCTTCACGGCCAAGGCCGTGACCCTCACCGGCCTCGTGGCCGTCGGCGGCACGACAGCCGTCCTCGGCTCGGTGCTCGCCGGGCGGCTCATCCTGCCCGACCTCGGCGACCGGGCCCTGTCCCTGTCCGACGGGCCGACGCTGCGCGCGGTTTTCGGGACGGTCCTCTACCTGATCCTGATCGGCCTTCTCAGCCTCGGTGTCGCGACCGCCGTCAGGGACGCCGCCACCAGCATCGGTGTCGTCCTCAGCGTGCTGTACATCATCCCGATCGTCTCCCAGACCATCAGCGATCCGGACTGGCAGCGCCGGCTCGAGAAGATCACGCCGATGAGCGCCGGGCTCGCCATCCAGGCCACCACCGATCTCGGCAGCCTGCCCATCAGCCCGTGGGCCGGTCTCGGCGTGACCGCCGGCTGGGCCGCAGCTGCGCTGCTGACCGGCGGTCTGCTGCTGCGGGGGCGCGATGCCTAGGGCGTCTCTTCCGGATCTTGTCGGCGTCGCCAAGAAGGCGCCGTCGCTCGGAGCCGACCTGATCCGAAAGAAGGGTCCTGCAGGCGACGACCGACCGTCAACGCGTCGCGACGGGACGAACGACGCCTGCCGCGGCACAAGCCGTGCGCGTGCCCACCCGGTGTCGCGCTCAGCTGCAGTA
The DNA here is from genome assembly GCF_049739545.1 of Streptomyces sp. SLBN-8D4. Classification (NCBI taxonomy): domain Bacteria; kingdom Bacillati; phylum Actinomycetota; class Actinomycetes; order Kitasatosporales; family Streptomycetaceae; genus Streptomyces; species Streptomyces sp. SLBN-8D4. Next base: position 1,984,659 of record NZ_JBMGQC010000001.1, on the reverse strand, counting down.
GTCCTCGAGGTCGCCGTCGCGGACGACGTCGAGCGTGACGCAGTGGAACCCGCCCCCGAGGACCCGCGAGTGCCGCAGTGTGTGGGGGAGCACCGTGATGCCCTTCTTCTCCATCGCGGAGATCAGCTCGGGCTGGTCCTTGTCCACGATCGCCACCTCCGGGCTCACCATCAGCAGGTTCATCCCCAGCCAGGGCGCGCTCAGGGGACGCTTCACGATCGTGGGGACGTCACGGATCGGGGGCGACCACAGGACGTCCCAGCCGCGGAAGCAGGCGGGGATCGTGTCCTCCGTCAGCCGCTCGGGGTTCAGCAGCACCAGTCCGGGCCGCAGCAGAGTGATGGTGGTGTCGATGTGTGTGTAGCCGTACACTCCGCGGACCGGGTGGACGCGGAAGTCGCCGAACAGCCGCAGCGTCGACTCCAGCCAGCGCAGGCCGAGTTCGTTGCCGCTGCGGGAGACCTGGTAGATCACGTCCCGGCCGATACGCAGAACGTTCGCTGCGTCGAAGACCGGTTCGCTCTCCCCCAGCAGCGGCAGGCCGTCCTCGTCGAGGGAGAACAGGTCGTCGGCCAGACGTGGTTTGGGCGCGGAGAGCCAGGTCGCGCCGCGCAGCATGTACTCCTGGAAGAGCTCCCGCATCCCGCCGAGCAGCTCGAAGTACCGGGCCCGCATGGGACTGGGTGTCTCGATGATCGCCGAACCGAGGACCATCGTGATGTCGCGGGGGCAGTAGGACAGGTACCCGTCACTCGTCCAGTCCGGCGAAGCGAACACCTTTGTGTGATCTGGCGCGGCGGGCTGGTGCACCGTGACGCCCAGGTTCCGCAGCGTGGAGATCAGTGTCGCCAGGTCCTCGGTGGTCTCCTCGACGACCTGCTTGGGAAATGCGCCCTCGGAGACCTCCCGCAATTCCTTTTCCGACAGCGTCGGGTAGCAGGCGAGCCATGCCGAGACATCATTCATCCGAGGTAGCCGGGCATTCGCCACGTCGCCGACGATCACTTCTCTGAGTCGCGTGAACTCGTCCCACGACTTCACCGGAGGTGGCGTGGCCTCGTCGGCAGGTGCTGGTTCTTGCAGCACGTTCGTCATCGTCTCTCCCATTTACTCATGGCCCGGATATGACAAAAGCAGAAAATGCTCCTGAGCTGGGCAGTAGTGGCGTCAAATTCTCTACTGTGTCCAGGTCCAGGAGCATTCGCAAAGTGCGCGCAGCAGAATGCGGAGATTTTGCAGGCAAGAACATGTGAGTGTTCGTGACGGGTGATCTCCGGGTGTGATGGTCCGTTCGCGGTGTCGCCGTTCATGCCTGGGCAGCAGCGGCTCGATCATCGCCCCTACCCGGTCTGGTCGGGAACGGGGCCCCGGGGGGCGCCCTCCGCCCGTGTGCCGGAGTGTGCAGTTCAACTGGTTAGCTTCCGCAGTCGAACGATACTCTCGGGGTGTCGCCGTCCGGCGGCAGCACCTGGTACAAAGGCGTCACGGCCGGGACAGTGTCGCCGGCCGTGACTGTTGCCTTTAAACGATGACCACCTGGGCTGTGTGTGAGGGCAGGCGGCCCAAGCTTTTTTTCGGACCCTTCTCGGTGTGACCGCCGAACGCGAGCGCCGCGGCGACAATGATCACGACCAGTATCAGAATCGCGATTAACCAGCGTTTAGTGCTGGGTGAAGTCTTGTCCATGCCCGGAAGTGTACCATTGAGAGGGCGAAAATAGAGGGCTTGCATGCCCTCGGAATTCCCGCGCCCGTGTCTGTTCTGCGCTTCTTGTATTGCAGAAATAATCACCCGTCCCGCCCCCGCGCCTCAGTCCCGGCGGTCGGCGATGAAAGCGGTGACGCATACGCTCGCCACCAGCAGGGACAGCGCGACGGCCGCGCACTCCGCCGTCCGGGGAAGCAGGCTCGGGGCTTCCGGCGTGTTGGCGAGGAGGCGGATCAGCCGGTTGATCGGAGGGAGGCCCTGAGAGAAGCTGAAGATCGAGATGAGCCCCAAGGCCGTGATCAGCGAGTGGCCGGTGCGGCGAATGACCAGGCGGGAGACGGGCATACCGATCGCGACGCCGGTGCTCGCGCACGTCAGCTGCGCCAAGACGCCGCCCAGGATGTCGTCAAGGGTGATCGAGTGGTCGCCCATCACCAGCGGCAGGAAGAGAATCAGGCCGGAGACGAGCATGCTTGTGGCCAGGGCCACCAGCATCGTCGCGACGAGCACAGAACGCGATCGACCGGCGTGGACCACGGCGATGACGCGCCGCACCGGGTCCTCGGCGTTGACCAAGGTGACGGTCAGCCATACCGAGGAGACGAAGAGCACCCCCGAGACGGGTCCGTAGATCGCTGCCACCGGTACCGATTCGGAACTTCCGGTGAAGACGACTGCCACGGCGGCGAAGAGCAGCAGCGGGGGAATGTAGCGCTGCGAATGCAGCATCACCGCCGCGGTGTAGCGGAACAGCGCGATCATGAGGCACCGCCGTGGACAGTGGCGTGTGGGGTGTTCACCTGAGCCTGGCCCGCTTCCACCATCGACCATCCATCGTGCAGCGCGGCCAGGATCAGTGCGTCGGCATGTGCGCTGGTGACATGGACCGTCGCGTACACGCCGTCGGTATGCGCGGTGACCACGCCGACGAAAGCGTGCCAGTCGGCGGTGCGGGGAATCCCGTACGCGTTGACCGGCGCCTTGAACACGAGCCGGGTCTCTGTCGGCCGCGCCGCGCGTGTGGAGCCCTCATCGAGCGTCACCTGTCCGCCGGCCACACGGTAGATCCGGGTCGCGTTCGCCTGGACCACCGACTCACGGTGGTCGGTGAACGCGACGGTGCCGCCCGCTCTGGTCGTCTCGCTCATGATCTCAGCCAGGACGCCGTGGGCCGAACTGTCCAACCCGGACCACGGCTCGTCCAGGACGAGCAGATCCGGCGGGATCATCAGCGCCTGTGCCAGGGCGACCTTCTGCGCGTTTCCCTTGGACAACGTGCGCAGAGCTGTGTCGACGCCGCCGACGAGGGCGAGCCGCTCCAGCAGCTCTTCGGCGCGTCGGCTCGCCGCCGCGTTCCGCAGGCCGTCGACACGTCCCATGTGCGTCAGATAGCCGTGCGCTGACATCCGCTCGTCGGGCGGGAACCGGTCGGGTACGTCGTTCACACCGCCGTGGAACAACGCCGGCACCTCGGCGACGAAGGCCTGGACTCTCCCGTCCAGGTGGTTCCCCGGGATGTCGAGCTGCCGTGGCAGGAACTCGACCTGTCGGGATACCCGGAGAACGACCGCCGGGACAGGCTGGCGGCGATCCTCGCGGACGACCGCGCTCGCCGGTTCCGTCCGTCGTGCCCGCCCTTGCTGCGCTTCACGTTGATCCGGTGGTCGCCGCGCTCGTTCCGACTGGTGTTCACCCACCACCACATCCTGCTGGACGGCTGGTCCGGCCCGTTGCTGATGCGTGAACTGTTCACGCTCCACCGGTCGGGCGGCGACCAAACGGCGTTGCCGTACGCACCTCCGTACCGGCAGTACCTGCAATGGTTGCGGGGGCAGGACCGGGAGGCGGCGCGCGCCGCGTGGCAGGACGCACTGGCCGGGCTCGCCCAACCGACCCGGCTGGCTCCTGAATCCCCGGCACGGGACGCCGTGGCGGAGTCGGCGTCGGCACGTGTCCGGCTCTCGCCGGAGCTGACCGGGACGCTGACCGTGCGGGCCCGAGCATGGGGCATCACCCTGAATACGCTGGTACAGGGTGCCTGGGCGTTGCTGCTGGGACGGGTCACCGGAAGCGGGGACGTGGTGTTCGGCACGACCGTGTCGGTCCGCCCGCCGGAGTTGCCGGGCAGCGCCCACATGATCGGATTGCTGATCAACACGGTCCCGGTGCGTGTCCGTCTGAATCCCGCGGAGTCGGTCGGCGACTTCATGACCCGGCTGCAGCGGGAGCAGGCGGCCCTGGTGCCGTATCAGCACCTGGACCTGACCGAGATTCAGACTCTGAGCGGGATGCCGGAGCTGTTCGACACACTGACCGTGTTCGAGAACTATCCGGTGGACGCCGAGGCCGGTGCTGCCGACGTGGACATCCGGGTGTCGAACGCCGGCGGCCCCGGCGGCGAGTCCCACTATCCGCTCACCCTCGTCACCGTGCCGGGTCAGCAACTCACCTTCAGGTTCGGCCACCGCCCCGATGTCCTCGGCATCGGCGACGTCACGGCGCTCACACGCCGGTTCACCCGCCTGCTGGAAACAGTGGCCGGGGAACCGGAGCGGCGGCTCGGCACGGTCGATCTGCTCAGCGACGACGAGCGACGTCAGCTGGTCGTCGATACCAATGACACAGCTCAGGCCATGCCGACGGCCCCGATCCCGGTGCTGTTCGAAGCGCAGGCCGCGCGGACACCTGGGGCGACCGCGGTCGTGTGCGACGGTGAGACGCTCACCTATGCCGGGCTGAATGCGCGAGCGAATCGGCTGGCGCGGCATCTGATCGCTCGGGGCGCGGGTCCCGAGGGGGTCGTGGCGCTGTTGCTGCCGCGTTCGGTGGAGCTGGTGGTGGCGCTGCTGGCAGTGCTGAAGTGCGGGGCGGCGTACCTGCCGATCGATCCCGGGTATCCGGCCGAGCACATCCGTTTCCTGCTCGCGGACGCGGCGCCAACGTGTCTGGTCACCGTGGATGCGGTTTCGCGGGACGTTTGTGACGTGGCGACGGTCCGCCTGGACGGTGGGGAGACGGTTTGTGCCCTGGATGCGCAGCCTGGGCACGATGTCTGCGATGCGGATCGTCTGGTGCCGCTGCGTGCGGCGAACCCGGCGTATGTCATCTACACCTCGGGGACGACGGGTGTTCCGAAGGGGGTGATGGTTGCGCATGTGGGGGTGGTCAACCGGCTGGTGTGGATGATCGAGCGGTACGGCTTGTGCGGTGGGGACCGTGTTCTGCAGAAGACGCCTTATGGATTCGATGTGTCGGTGTGGGAGTTCTTCGCCACGCTTCTGGCGGGTGCCGTCCTGGTTGTCGCGCCTGCTGGTGAGCACCGGGATGCGCGCCGTATGGCGGAGCTGATCCGGCGTGAGGGGGTCACCGTGACTCATTTCGTGCCGTCGATGTTGCGTTCGCTGCTGGGTGAGGCGGAGCCGGAGCGGTTGGCCGGGCTGCGGGAGGTGATCTGCAGCGGTGAGGCTCTGCCTGCGGAGACGGTGCGGGTGTTTGGCGGGCGGTGTGGTGCGGGGCTGCACAATCTGTACGGTCCGACTGAGGCGTCCATCGATGTGACGGCTTGGCAGTGCCCGCCGGGGTGGGTGGGTGGTGTGTCGGCGCCGCCGATCGGTGTGCCGATCGCGAACATCCGGGTCTATGTGCTTGATGGCCACCTGCGGCCGGTTCCGGTGGGTGTGACGGGTGAGTTGTATGTGGCGGGGGTTGGCCTGGGCAGGGGTTATCTGGGGCGGTTCGGGCTGACGGCCGGCCGGTTCGTGGCGTGTCCGTTCGGGGAGTCCGGTGGGCGCATGTATCGCACCGGGGATCTGGTGCGTCGGTGCGTGGACGGGAACCTGGAGTTCCTCGGGCGTTCCGACGACCAGGTGAAGATCCGCGGCTTCCGCGTCGAGCCGGGCATGGCCGCATCGGTGCTGGCCGGCCAGGAGGACGTGACCGAGGCAGTCGTGATCGCTCGACAGGACCATGCCGGCGAGCAGCAGCTGATCGCCTACGTCGTCCCCAGAGAGGAGGCGCGGCCCAGGGCCGGTGAACTGCCGGGCGTGCTCGTCAGGTTCCTGCGCGAGCGGCTGCCCGATCACCTGGTGCCGGCAGCGGTGGTCCTCCTCGACGCGATTCCCTTGACCCGGAACGGCAAGCTCGACCGGCGGGCCCTGCCCGCGCCCGACTTCGCGGGCGTGGCCGGGACCGGCACGCCGCTCAGCCCACGGGAGGAACTGCTGTGCGGCCTGTTCGCCGAGGTCCTGGGAGTTCCCGGGGTCGGGCTGGAGGAGGACTTCTTCAACCTCGGCGGCCATTCCCTGCTGGCGACACGGCTGGTGTCGCGCGTCCGCGAAACCCTGGGAGTGGACCTGTCGGTCCGGTCGGTGTTCGAGGCACCCACCGTCACCGAACTCGCCCGGCGAACCGGAAGCGAGCACCACGACGACGACTTCGACGTACTGCTCCCGCTTCGTGCCCGGGGCTCGCTGACGCCGTTGTTCTGTGTCCATCCCGTCGTGGGGCTGAGCTGGACCTACGCACGGTTGCTGGCGCACCTGGACCCGGATCGTCCTGTGTACGGACTGCAGGCCCGGGCCATCAGCGACGCCGCGAAGGCGCCGCGGAGCATCGACGAAATGGCCGACGATTACATCGGCAGCATGCGCCGTGTGCAGCCGACCGGACCGTACTCACTGCTCGGCTGGTCGTTCGGCGGAGTCGTCTGTCACGCCATCGCGGCGAAGCTGCAGGATTTGGGCGAACGGGTCGACCTGCTCGTGATGCTCGACTCCCGTGTTCCGGACGGCGACGAGCCTCAGGCGCCCGAGGACGAGGACGCCATGCTCGCCGAGAAGATGAAGCGGGCGGGTGTCGGCGAAAAGACGCTGGCGCAGTACCTGGCCCAGCTGGAACCGGCCATGCGGGAACGAGTCCTGCGGCGTGAACGGGGCATCGCCCGCGCGGCGGTCCACAACAACACGGTTCTGCGGACCTTTGTGCCCGGCCGGGTCGAAGGAGACGTGCTGTTCTTCACCGCCGGAGACGGTTACGCCGCCGCCGAGTCCTGGCAAAAACACGTGGCGGGAAGGGTGCTGAACCACAACATCCCTTGTGAGCACCGGGACATGCTCACCCCGGGACCGGTCGCGCGGCTCGCGGAGATCATCACCCGCCATATCGGAGGAAGCTGACCCCCTTTGGAGGGACGACAACCGATGACAACCATGCGATTCCGCCCCTGGCCGCTCGCCGGCGACCACGTGCCCGCCACATACGGCGATCTGATCAACACCTACTTCGAGGGTGCCTGCCGGCACCTCGGTCTCTCCACGGCGCATCTGCTACCGCAGGCGAAGGCCCTGACGTCGGTGATCGGCGACTGGGCGGCCGCGCCCATATCGGACTTGGAGAATTACTCCTCCTGGGTCGCGAACAACGGGGCACCGCTGGAGTTCTCCGTCGCCCACTCGGCATCCGGGGTGGTAGGCGTCCGTGTGCTGCTGGAGGCATTACGGGAACCGGTGACCCCTCTGTCATGCCAGCAGGAGGGGCACGCGTTCACGTTACGGCTCGCCGAGGAGTTCGGCGTCTATCTGGGCCGCTACCTGGACATCGCGGACCTCTTCCGGTGCGAGGAGCCCCGCGGTCCGTTCTCCCTGATGCACGCAGCAGCGCTGTCGCCCAACGGGGAACCGCCACTGTTCAAGATGTATCTCAACCCGGGTGCCACGGGGGCGTCGCCCGCGGCCGTGGCCGCCGAGGCACTGCGCCGCCTCGGCTTCGCCGAGCAGTGGGCGGCGGTCGTCGACCACTTCCGGGGCGGCGATCTCGACGCTCCCGAGCAGGAAGTCGCCCTGGTCGGGCTCGACCTGACCGAGTCCCAGGACGCGCGGGTGAAGGTCTACCTGCGACACACGGGCGTCGATGCCGAGGGGATCGACCGAGCGGCCGCCGTGGCAGCGGACCACCAGGAAGGCGTGTTCACGAAGGTCATCGCCGCGATCGGCGGTGATGTCCCGGTGACCAGCTGGGAAAAGGCGCCGATGACCTGCCTGGCCTTCCGCTCGCAGCACACGGTCCCGTCGTCGGCGACCCTGTACTGCCCGCTGGACCCGAACATCGTGAACGACGAGGTCTCCGCGGAGCGGGTCAGCCTCCTGATGGCCATGGCGGGCGCGGACCCCGCGCTGTACCGGGCCACCGTGGCCGCGATCTCCGGCTCGAATCCGCGTGGCCTGCGCAGGCTGAGCTGGGTCGCCTACAAGAACCCTGCGGCTCCCGTGTGCACGCTGTACGCCGGACTCAACAGCCCCGGTGGCGAGGCATGAGGGCGAGGAGGCCGGCCGCGGCCGGGTGCCAGGGGCACGGCTCGTCTGCCGCCCGGATGGTCCCCGCCGTCCGCGGCTACCCGTAGTGGCCCTGGCATCGGCGTCGGCTGAGGCTCCAGTGCGCTCGGCCTGTTGCCGGGCGACAGGATCTCGGGCTGCTCATGAACATCCGAGGACTGACCGGCCCCATCGTCCTCGACGCCGCCGCGAGCCCGGGCGTCCTGTCACCGCGGGGAAAGGCCGCCGCTGTCCCGCTGCTCCCGGTCGGCTGTCACGCTCGGTTACTCTGTTCACTTCATGCCAGAGGCCGGACGCGAGGGGCGCACCGCTCTGCTCGGAAGGGAGGAGATCGGCATGCCGACCACGACTCCCGAATTCTCCGGCGGGCTTTTCGAGGCAAAGGCGCCATGGAGCCTGTCGTCATGCTGAGGGAAGTCGCCGCAACCCACTACGTCGCACCTCTGCGCTCCGGCGGCTCCGTACCCGCAGTCGTCGAGGCCGACGACCTGGGGACGTACGTCGTGAAGTTCACCGGCTCCGCCCAGGGCCGCAAGGCGCTGGTCGCCGAGGTGATCGTCGGTGAGCTGGCGCGGGCGCTGGGGCTGCGCTTCCCCGAGCTGGTCCTCGTGCACTTCGACCCGGCGATCGCCGACAGCGAGCCGCACCAGGAGGTCCGGGACCTCCACGCGGCGAGCGCCGGGGTCAACCTCGGCATGGACCACCTGCCGGGTGCGCGCGACTTCACCCCGGAGATCGCCAAGGTCTTCCCCGTGGACCCGCTGGAGGCCGGCCGCATCGTCTGGCTCGACGCGCTCACCGTCAACGTCGACCGCACGGTCCACAGCTCGAACCTGATGGTCTGGCCGACCCTGGGCATCGCGCCCCCGCGGCTGTGGCTGATCGACCACGGCGCCGCCCTCGTCTTCCACCACCGCTGGGAGGGTACGGACCCCTCGAAGTCCTACGACTTCCGCCACCACGCCCTCGGCCACTACGGCCCGGACGTCCGCGCCGCCGACGCGGAACTGGCGCCCAGGGTCACCCTCGACCTCCTGCGCGAGGTCACCGCGGCCGTCCCCGACGCCTGGCTCACCGACTTCGCGACGCCGGCCGAGGCACGCGAGGCCTATGTGACGTACCTCCACGCGCGCGTGCGGGCCTCCGGGGCATGGCTGCCCACCGACTTCCCCTCCCGGGACGAACTCGCCGCCGAGGAGGCCCTGCGGGCGGCGAGAACACAGGAAGGCCGGCCCCAGTGGCTGAAGCGGGTCCCCGACCTGCACGGCAAACCGGCCGCGGAACAGGATTGGTCGGTGCACCTCGGATGACGGAGCCTCGGATGACGGAGCCTTCTTCGCACACCCGGCGGGTCGAGATCGAGTACTGCACCCAGTGCCGCTGGCTGCCGCGCGCGGCCTGGCTGGCGCAGGAGCTGCTCACGACCTTCGAGACCGAGCTCACGGAACTCGCCCTGAAGCCCGGCAAGGGCGGGATCTTCGTCGTGCGCGTCGACGACGAGGTCGTCTGGGACCGGCGGGAGCAGGGCTTTCCGGAGCCCACGGCCGTCAAGCAGGCCGTACGCGACCGAGTGGCCCCGGGGAAGTCCCTGGGCCACTCGGACAAGTGACGGTACGTCAGCCGCGCAGCTGCTCGTACGCCGGCAGCGTCAGGAAGTCCGCGTAGTCGTCGTCGAGGGAGACCTGGAGCAGCAGGTCGTGCGCCTGCTGCCAGTGTCCGGCCGCGAAGGCCTCCTCGCCGATCTCCTGGCGGATGTTCGCGAGCTCCTCGGCGGCGACCTCGCGGGCCAGCTCCGGCGTGGCCTTCACGGTGTTCCCCGCGTGCTCGAACTCGACGCCCGCGTTGATCCACTGCCAGATCTGCGAGCGCGAGATCTCGGCGGTGGCCGCGTCCTCCATCAGGTTGAAGATGGCCACCGCGCCCAGTCCGCGCAGCCAGGCCTCGATGTACCGGATGCCGACCTGGACCGCGTTGACCAGGCCGTTGTACGTCGGCCTGGCCTTCAGCGAGTCGATCGCGATCAGGTCGGCCGCCTCGACGTGGACGTCCTCGCGCAGGCGGTCCTTCTGGTTCGGCTTGTCGCCGAGGACCTTGTCGAAGGACTCCATGGCGATCGGGACCAGGTCCGGGTGGGCGACCCAGGAGCCGTCGAAGCCGTCGCCGGCCTCGCGGTCCTTGTCGGCGCGGACCTTCTCGAAGGCCACCTTGTTGACCTCGGCGTCCCGGCGCGAGGGGATGAAGGCCGCCATGCCGCCGATCGCGTGCGCGCCGCGCTTGTGGCAGGTGCGGACGAGGAGTTCGGTGTACGCGCGCATGAACGGGGCCGTCATGGTGACCGCGTTGCGGTCCGGCAGGACGAACTTGGCGCCGCCGTCACGGAAGTTCTTGACGATGGAGAACAGGTAGTCCCAGCGGCCCGCGTTCAACCCCGAGGCGTGGTCGCGGAGTTCGTAGAGGATCTCCTCCATCTCGTACGCCGCCGTGATCGTCTCGATCAGCACGGTCGCGCGGATGGTGCCCTGCGGGATGCCGGTGTACTCCTGCGCGAAGACGAACACGTCGTTCCACAGCCGCGCTTCGAGGTGCGACTCGGTCTTCGGGAGGTAGAAGTACGGGCCCTTGCCGAGGTCGAGCAGCCGCTGGGCGTTGTGGAAGAAGTACAGGCCGAAGTCGACGAGCGCGCCGGGGACCTGGGTGCCGTCCGCGTCGACCAGGTGCCGTTCGTTCAGGTGCCAGCCGCGCGGGCGCATGACGACGGTGGCGAGTTCCTCGTCGGCCTTGAGGGCGTAGGACTTGCCGGACCTCTCGTCCGTGAAGTCGATGTTCCGGGTGTACGCGTCGGCCAGGTTGACCTGCCCGAGCACGACGTTCTCCCAGGTCGGCGCCGACGCGTCCTCGAAATCCGCGAGCCACACCTTGGCGCCGGAGTTCAGGGCGTTGATGGTCATCTTGCGGTCGGTGGGGCCGGTGATCTCGACCCGGCGGTCGTCCAGGGCCGCGGGGGAGGGGGCCACCTTCCAGGAGTCGTCCGCGCGGATCGCGGCGGTCTCCGGGAGGAAGTCGAGCGTGGAGGTGCGGGCGATCTCGGCGCGGCGCTCGGCGCGGCGGGCGAGGAGCTCGTCACGCCGGGGCGTGAACCGGCGGTGCAGCTCGGCCACGAAGGCGAGGGCCGCCTCGGTGAGGACCTCCTCCTGCCGCGGCAGGGGCTCGGCGTCGACGATGGCCAGCGGGGACGGCGCTGGTGCGGACATGAGCGGTCACTTCCTTCAGCGGTGGCACCGGGTGCCAGTCGAACCGGGTACGCGAGCGGCGCCCTTCGCTGGGGTAGGGCGCTTCTGATTAGTGGATACTAGTTTCCTCATCGTGGAAGTTCAATGGTTTGTTGATGTCGAGATTCTCCGGGTCGAGCAAAGGTGGCTCTGCGTGCCACCGCGTTCACTCAAGGTGCGCCAGATCCTCGGGCGTGTCGATGTCGTACGGCTCGGCCACGTCCCCGCACTCGACGAGCCTGATCGCGCCGTGGTGCTCCTTCAGATAGGCGCGTGCCCCCCGGTCGCCGGTGGCAGTCGCCGCGATCCCGGCCCAGTGCGCGGCGCCGAGGAGGACGGGATGCCCGCGTACGCCGTCATAGGCGGCCGAGGCGAGCGAGTTCTCGTCCTCGTACGCGGCGAGCACCCGGCCCACGGCGGCCGCCCCGATGCCGGGCTGGTCGACGAGCGAGACCAGCGCGGCCCGCGCCCGCGTTCCGGCGAGCGAGTCGAGCCCGGCCCGTAGCGACGACCCCATGCCGTCGGCCCACTCCGGGTTCTCCACCAGCACGCAGTCACCGAGCTCGGCCCGCTCCCGTACGGCCGCCGCGGCCGCTCCCAGGACCACGTGCACGCGGGTGCAGCCGGCCGCGCGCAGGACGCCGACCGCGTGTTCGACCAGTGGGCGCCCCCGGTGTGCGAGCAGTGCCTTGGGCCGCCCGCCGAGCCGCCGTCCGCCGCCCGCGGCCAGAAGCAGTCCGGCGACCTGCCGTTCGTTCTCCGTCATGCGTCCTGCATACCCGACGCGCCGGAGTGCGCCGGGTTTCCACGGGCTGAATTTCGGTCCGCACGGTGGCGCGCGGCGCCCTGCGTGGCGTTTACTGACCCGCGTCCCTCGGGGCTGACCGACACCGAAGGGCCTTCACGACGCCGGGGCGCACGGGTGTGCGAGGGGGAGAGCTGTGTTGCGGAGCGTGGGGCAGAGGCCAGTGACCGGCAGCGACAACGATCCGAGAGTGGCGGAACTGCGGACCGCGGTGTCCCGGCTGCGCCGCGAACTCGCCGCGCACCCGGCCGAGTTCCCCGACCGGGGCATCGCCGAGGACGAACTCGCCGCGCTGGCCGCCATGACGATCGACGGCGCCCCCGAAGTCCCGCGCCTGCGGCGGTCGTTGCTGCTGATCGCCGGGGCGATCGGATCGGTGAGCGCGCTGTCGCGGGGGCTGACCGCGGTGCGTGACGCGGTGGAGCTGTTCGGGGAGCCGGGCCGCTAGGGCCTGTTGGAACCCGGCCGGTGCTGTGAGCCCGTCACGCCGGGTTCTGGCTGGCCAGCGCCTCCGACAGCTCCGATGCCACCTGCTGCAGCACCGGCACGATCTTCTCGGTGGCCGCCTCGGTGACCCGGCCGGCCGGGCCGGAGATCGAAATGGCGGCGGCGGTGGGGGAGTTGGGTACCGACACCGCGAGGCAGCGGACGCCGATCTCCTGTTCGTTGTCGTCGACCGCGTAGCCCTGGCCGCGCACGTCCTTCAGGGCCGCGAGGAAGCCGTCCGGCGTGGTGATCGTCTTCTCCGTCGCGGCCGGCATACCGGTCCGGGAGAGCAGGGCGCGCACCTCGTCCTCGGGGGTGTTGGCGAGCAGGGCCTTGCCGACGCCCGTGGAGTGCGGCAGGACCCGCCGGCCGACCTCGGTGAACATCCGCATCGAGTGCTTGGAGGGCACCTGGGCGACGTAGACGATCTCGTCCCCGTCGAGGAGGGCCATGTTGGCCGTCTCGCCGGTCTCCTCGACCAGACGGGCGAGGTAGGGGCGGGCCCAGGTGCCGAGCAGCCGGGCGGCCGACTCGCCGAGGCGGATCAGGCGCGGGCCGAGGGCGTAGCGCCGGTTGGGCTGCTGGCGGACGTATCCGCAGGACACGAGCGTCCGCATCAGGCGGTGGATGGTGGGCAGCGGCAGCCCGCTGCTCGCGGACAGCTCGCTCAGTCCGACCTCTCCGCCCGCGTCCGCCATCCGCTCCAGCAGATCGAAGGCGCGCTCGAGGGACTGGACCCCGCCACCGGCGGACTTGGCGGAGTCGGTGGTGCTGGCGCTGGACGTCGGCACGGCGCGTTCCTTTCGGGGCTGCCTTTCGGGTCTGGGCAGGAGGCAGAAGCCTACCCGGCAGTCGGTTGACTCCCCGCTGGCGCATAGCTACGTTCTGCTTGCTGGAATCTTAATTCCGCTTTGTGGAAACGTCCAGAGTGTCGACGCAAGGCGCACCCTGGGGAAGTGTGCCCTTGACGGCGCTCGACCGGGAGTGAAGACTCCTTCAACAGAAAGTTGAATTCCGTTACGCGGAAGTTAACGGCGGCAGAGAGGGGTCCGGGTGTCCGACACTGAACTGGTGCTGCGCACGACGCGCGTCATCACGCCCGAGGGGACGCGGCCCGCGTCGGTCGCGGTCGCCGACGGGAAGATCGCGGCCGTACTGCCGTACGACGCCGAAGTACCGTCGGGCGTCCGCCTGGAGGACCTCGGGGACGATGTCCTGCTGCCGGGTCTGGTCGACACCCATGTGCACGTCAACGACCCGGGCCGCACCGAGTGGGAGGGCTTCTGGACCGCCACGCGCGCGGCGGCGGCCGGCGGCATCACCACCCTCGTCGACATGCCGCTCAACTCCCTCCCGCCCACGACGACGGTCGACCACCTGCGCACGAAGCAGGGGGTCGCCGCCGACAAGGCCCACATCGACGTCGGCTTCTGGGGCGGCGCCCTGCCCGACAACGTCAAGGACCTGCGGCCGCTGCACGAGTCGGGTGTCTTCGGCTTCAAGGCGTTCCTGTCGCCGTCCGGGGTGGACGAGTTCCCGCATCTCGACCAGGACGGCCTCGCCCGGTCCCTGGCCGAGATCGCCTCCTTCGGCGGGCTGCTGATCGTGCACGCCGAGGACCCGCACCACCTGGAGGCCGCCCCGCAGCAGGCCGGTCCCAAATACGCCGACTTCCTGGCGTCCCGTCCGCGCGACGCCGAGGACACCGCGATCGCCCAACTCATCGCCCAGGCGAAGCGGTTGGACGCGCGCGTGCACGTGCTGCACCTGTCGTCGAGCGACGCGCTCCCGCTGATCGCCCGGGCCAAGGCGGAGGGGGTGCGCATCACCGTCGAGACCTGCCCGCACTACCTCACCCTCACCGCCGAGGAAGTCCCGGACGGCGCCAGCGAGTTCAAGTGCTGCCCGCCCATCCGGGAGTCCGCCAACCAGGACCTGCTGTGGCAGGCGCTGGCAGACGGCACCATCGACTGCGTGGTCACCGACCACTCCCCGTCCACGGCCGACCTCAAGACGGACGACTTCGCCACGGCGTGGGGCGGTATCTCGGGCCTCCAGCTGAGCCTGGCGGCGGTCTGGACTGAGGCGCGGAAGCGCGGTCACTCGCTGGAGGACGTGGTCCGCTGGATGTCCGCGCGGACAGCCGAACTGGTGGGCCTGGACGCGCGCAAGGGCGCCATCGAGGCCGGCCGTGACGCCGACTTCGCGGTCCTCGCACCCGACGAGACCTTCACCGTGGACCCTGCGGCCCTCCAGCACCGCAACCGCGTGACGGCCTACGCGGGCAAGACCCTGCACGGAGTCGTGAAGTCGACCTGGCTGCGCGGCGAACGCATCGTGGTGAACGGCGGGTTCACCGCTCCGAAGGGCCGACTGCTCACCCGTACGCCCTGATCACCCGCACCGGCAACTCCAGAAAGGCACATGTACGTGACGGCGATTCCCAGTTTCACCGGCGACGCGCACCCGTACGGCGGCGGTGACCCCTACGCGGACTACCGCACCGCCGACTTCCCCTTCACTCAGTACGCCAACCTCGCCGCACGCACGCTCGGTGCCGGAGTCATCGCCGCCAATGACGAGTTCTTCGCCCAGCGGGAGAACCTGCTGATGCCCGAGCGGGCCGAGTTCGACCCCGAGCACTTCGGGCACAAGGGCAAGATCATGGACGGCTGGGAGACGCGGCGACGCCGGGGCGCCTCGGCCGAACACCCCTGGCCGACGGCCGAGGACCACGACTGGGCGCTGGTGCGCCTGGGCGCGCCCGGGGTGATCCGGGGGGTCGTGGTCGACACCGCGCACTTCCGCGGGAACTACCCGCAGGCGGTGTCGGTCGAAGGCACGTCCGTGGCAGGCTCCCCGTCCCCGGAGGAACTGCTGGGCGACGACGTGAAGTGGACGACCCTGGTCCCGCGGACGCCGGTCGGCGGCCACGCGGCGAACGGCTTCTCCGTGTCCCTGGAGCAGCGCTTCACCCACCTGCGGGTCAACCAGCACCCCGACGGCGGCATCGCCCGCCTGCGCGTGTACGGCGAGGTCGTCCCGGACCCCGCATGGCTGGAGGTGCTCGGCACCTTCGACGTGGTCGCCATGGAGAACGGCGGCCGGGCGGAGGACGCGTCGAACCTCTTCTACTCGCCGGCGTCCAACACCATCCAGCCGGGCCGCTCCCGCAAGATGGACGACGGCTGGGAGACCCGCCGCCGCCGTGACCAGGGCAACGACTGGATCCGCTACCGCCTGGTGGCACAGTCCCGGATCCGGGCGATCGAGATCGACACGGCGTATCTGAAGGGGAACAGTGCCGGCTGGGCGTCGGTGTCGGTCCGCGACGGCGAGGACGGCGACTGGCGGGAGATCCTTCCGCGCACCCGTCTCCAGCCCGACACGAACCACCGCTTCGTCCTGCAGGCCCCGGCGGTGGGCACGCACGCGCGGGTGGACATCTTCCCGGACGGCGGGATCTCCCGACTGCGGCTGTTCGGTTCGCTGACGGAGGGCGGCGCGGCGGCACTGACGGTGAGGCACCAGGAACTGGGCGGCTGAAGCGGGGCTTTTCCTCGTACCCGCACGCCGGGGGCTGCCTCCAGCCCGCCCCCGGCGTGCGAGGAGCGGGAGCCGGGGCGCGGTCCTGACGGCAGCCCCGCAAAAAGCCGCTACCTCACGCCGCATGCCCCCCGTCGACCGAGAACTCCGCCCCGGTGACGTACTCCGCGTCCGCCAGATACGCCACCATCGACGCCACTTCCTCCGCCGTCCCGAACCGACCCGCCGCGGTCATCGCGGCCTGCCCCGCCGCGAACGGTCCGTCCCCCGGATTCATGTCCGTGTCGATGGGCCCGGGATGCACGATGTTCGCCGTGATCCCCCGCGCCCCCAGCTCACGCGCGAGGGCCTTCGTCAGCCCGATCAGCGCCGACTTGCTCGTCGCGTACAGGGTCCCGCCGGGGCCGGGCACCCGCTGGGTCATACAGCTGCCGACGGTGATGATCCGCCCTCCGTCCCGCATCCGGGCGGCCGCCGCCTGAGACGCCAGGAACACCCCGCGCACGTTGACGGCCAGCACCCGGTCGACCTGCGCGAGGGACAGCTCGCCCAACGGCCCGAGCACCCCCACGCCCGCGTTGTTCACGAGTACGTCCAGTCCACCGAGCGCCTCAGCCGTACGCAGCACCGCCCCCGCCGCCTCCTCCGGGTCCGCGGAGTCCGCCCGCAGGGCGACTGCCCGCCTCCCCAGCGCCTCGACCCGCAGTACGACGTCCGAGGCCGCCTCCTTGCCGTCCACGTACGTGACAGCCACATCCGCGCCCTCCCGCGCCAGCCGCACCGCCGTGGCCGCGCCGATCCCCCGGCTGCCCCCGGTGACGAGCGCGACCTTGCCGTTCGGAGTTCCGTGAGTCGTTGTCATGCCACCCATCCCACCGGCCCGGCCCCCGAACCGCTGGCGGTGAACGGACAGGGACGTCAGCCGCCCCAGCGGTTCTCGTGAAGACGCCGGGCGGCAGGTTAACTCCCTGAAAACACATCGGACTTGACGGGAAAATCCACGGAGTTGTCATTGACATGCCACGGTCTACGCGCGTCATCATGAAGGCATGAGATTCCCCCCACGGATCACTCGCATCGGCGCCGCTGCCGCCGTCCTGTCCGCCCTCCTCGTGGGCGGTACCGTCACCACCGCCACCCCGGCGGCCGCCGCCGTCGGCAGCATCTGTTACACCAAGCTGCCCTCCCAGGCGTACGACACCCTGGATCTGATCGAGCAGGGCGGCCCCTATCCCTACTCGCAGGACGGCGTCGTCTTCCAGAACCGCGAAGGCGTCCTGCCGAGCCAGTCGACCGGCTACTACCACGAGTACACGGTGATCACGCCGGGCTCCTCCACGCGCGGAGCACGCCGGATCGTCACCGGTGAGAAGACCCGGGAGGACTACTACACGGCGGACCACTACGCCACGTTCAACCTCGTCAACTACGGCTGCTGACAAGGTCGTAGCGGCCGGGAGAACGGCGCGACCAGCTGGAGGCCCACCCCGCGTTCAGCCTGACCTCCGGCTCTCCGCGGCGGCGAACAGTGCGAACGCCAGCACGATCAGGGCGACGCTCGCGTAGATCTCGTAGCCGTCGAGCAAACCGATCCGCTGGACGAGTCCGACGTGCCAGTCGGTGAACTCGTGCAGCAGACCCGCCCCGCCCTGCACCAGGGCGAGGAAACCGAGCAGTTCCAGCAGTTGCTTCATGGGAAGACCCTCGCCCCGCGGCACCCCCACGGACATCGGCCGCGGGGCGAACCCCGTCCCACCGAAGCATCGGCCCCGCGCGGCCTTCCGCGCCGAAAGTCTGCGGTGCCGCGACTTTGGTCGCCGATCCCGGTCACGGGGAGGTGTGCCCGGGCCTCACTGCGTAGATTTGTCGACCGTGAGCGCTGACGAGACGGTTCCCGAACCCCCGGCCTTCCCCGGCCGGCGCTGGCTGCTGCCGTCCGCCGTGATCCACGAGTTCGACCCCGCCGCCGCGCGGCCCGGACGGCGGCCCCGGCGCACCGCGCGCGACTGGCTCGTCGACTTCTCCTGCTTCCTCCTGGCGGTCTTCGTCGGCCTGATCGCGGCGGACGCGGTGGGTGACAACCCGCATGTGTCGCACACCGCGGCCGGTCTCGACCAACTCCTCGGCGCGCTGGCCTGCGCGGCCGTGTGGCTGCGCCGCCGCCGGCCCTTAGGCCTCGCCCTGGCCACGATCCCGCTCGGGGTGCTCTCCGACACCGCCGGCGGCGCCTGCCTGATCGCCGTCTTCACCCTCGCCGTACACCGCCCCTTCCGGTACGTCGCCTGGGTGGCCGGCCTCAACATCGCCGCGGTCCCCCTCACCTTCCGGCTGCGGCCCGACGCGGACCTGCCGTACCTCGTCTCGGTCGTCCTCACCGCGGTCCTGGTCGCCGCGGTCGTCGGCTGGGGTCTGCTCGTACGGGCCAAACGGCAGCTCATGTTCAGCCTGCGCGACCGCGCCCGCCGCGCCGAGACCGAGGCGCGGCTACGGGCCGAGCAGGCGCAGCGGCTCGCCCGCGAGGCCATCGCGCGCGAGATGCACGACGTCCTCGCGCACCGGCTGACCCTGCTCAGCGTCCACGCGGGCGCCCTGGAGTTCCGGCCGGACGCGCCCCAGGAGGAGGTCGCCCGGGCGGCCGGCGTCATCCGGGAGAGCGCGCACGAGGCGCTCCAGGACCTGCGGGAGATCATCGGCGTGCTGCGGGCCGCGGATCACGACGACACGGGCCGCCCCCAGCCGACCCTCGCCGCGCTCGACACCCTGGTCGCCGAGTCCCGTGAGGCCGACATGAAGGTCGTCCTCGACAGCCGGGTCGCCGACCCCGCCGCCGTGCCCGCCTCCGTGGGCCGCACCGCCTACCGCATCGCCCAGGAGAGCCTCACCAACGCCCGCAAGCACGCCCCCGGCACGGAGGTCACGGTCACCGTCACCGGCGGCCCGGGCGAGGGCCTGGCCGTGACCGTCCGGAACCTCCCGCCCGAGGGCGAGGTGCCGCACGTCCCCGGCTCGGGCCAGGGCCTGATCGGCCTCACCGAGCGCGCCACGCTCGCCGGGGGCCGGCTGGAGCACGGGGTGGAGAAGGACGGGGCGTTCGCGGTGCGGGCGTGGCTGCCGTGGGGATGACGGTCCGGGGCGTCGCCGGAGGCGCAACTCGCCCGCCCGCAAGGGTGATTGCGCCCCGCCTCCGCGTGGTTACGTAGGGCCCATGACTGTGATCAGATTGCTCCTCGTCGACGACGACCCCCTGGTGCGGGCCGGTCTGTCCCTGATGATGGGCGGAGCCGAGGACATCGAGATCGTCGGAGAGGCGGCGGACGGCACCGAGGTCGAGGCCGCCGTCGACCGGACCCGCCCGGACGTCGTCCTCATGGACATCAGGATGCCGGCGGTGGACGGCCTCACGGCCACCGAGCGGCTGCGCGGCCGTCCCGACGCCCCGCAGGTCGTCGTCCTGACCACCTTCCACGCCGACGAGCAGGTCCTGCGCGCCCTGCGCGCGGGTGCCGCCGGATTCGTCCTCAAGGACACCCCGCCCGCCGAGATCCTCGCCGCCGTCCGCCGGGTCGCGGCCGGCGATCCCGTCCTGTCGCCCACCGTCACCCGTCAGCTGATGGCCCACGCCGCCGGTACCGCCGCCGACACCCGACGGGCACGCGCGCGTGAGCGCATCGCCGCCCTCAACGACCGTGAACGCGAGGTCGCCGTCGCCGTCGGCCAGGGCCTGTCCAACGCCGAGATCGCCGCCGCCCTCTACATGAGCGTGGCCACCGTCAAGACGCACGTGTCCCGCGTCCTGGCCAAGCTCGACCTCAACAACCGGGTGCAGATCGCGTTGTTGGCCTACGACGCGGGACTGCTGGAGCCCGCCGAGGAACGCGAGTCGAACGGGCACTAGTCGCGGTCGCCGGGCGTTGACGGGGTGAAGGGGGAGTCCATGGCCGAAGCAGTGATCGACCTGGGGGAGTACGGCGACGCGTTCCGAGTCGATCCGCACCCGGTGTACGCCCGGTTGCGCGGTCTCGGCCCCGTGCACCGGGTGCGCCCGCCCGGCTCCGACGCCGACTACTCGACCTGGCTCGTCGTCGGGCACGAGGAGGCGCGCGCGGCCCTCGCCGATCCGAGACTGTCCAAGGACGGCCGCAGGATCGGCATGGTGTTCGACGGCGAGGGACTGATCGGCCGCCATCTGCTCGGCAGCGACCCACCCGAGCACACCCGGCTGCGCGGCCTGGTGTCACGCGCCTTCACCATGCGCCGGGTCGAGCAACTGCGGCCCAGGATCCAGCAGATCACCGACGACCTCCTCGACGCGATGCTGCCGCACGGCCGCGCCGACCTGGTGCAATACCTCGCCTACCCGCTGCCGATCACCGTGATCTGCGAACTCCTCGGCGTACCCGAGATGGACCGCACCGAGTTCCGGAAGCTGTCCACGGAGGTCGTGGCACCCACCAGCCCGGAGAGCTCGTACGACGCCGTCCGGCGGCTCGGCGCGTACCTGACGGAGCTCATCGAGGACAAGCGGTGCGCCGGACCGAGCGACGACCTGCTCGGCGACCTCATCCGCACCACCGCCGAGGACGGCGACCGGCTCTCCCCGTCGGAACTGCGCGGGATGGCCTTCCTGCTGCTGATCGCGGGCCACGAGACCACGGTCAACCTCATCACCAACGGCGTGCACGCCCTGCTCACCCACCCCGGCCAACTCGCCGCCCTGCGCGCCGACATGAGCCTCGTCGACGGCGCGGTCGAGGAGACGCTGCGCTATGAGGGCCCGGTGGAGAACGCGACCTTCCGGTACGCCGCCGAGCCCCTGGAGATAGCGGGGCGGACCATAGCCAAGGGCGACCCGGTGATGATCTGCCTGAGCGCGGCCGACCGCGACGACAACCGTTACCCGGCCCCGGACCGCTTCGACATCCGCCGCGACCCCCGCGGGCACCTCGCGTTCGGCCACGGCATCCACTACTGCCTGGGCGCCCCGCTGGCCCGCCTGGAGGCCCGCACGGCGATCCGGACCCTGCTGGAGCGCGCCCCCGCCCTCGCACTCGACGGGCCCACGGGGGAGTGGCTGCCGGGAATGCTGATCAGGGGAGTGCGGAGCCTGCCGGTCCGGTGGCAGGACTCGACGAGGTGAGGACGGTACGGCGGCACAGGGTGAGGTCAGCAGGGGCGTGCCGGGGCGCGGCCGGGCGGGCCGGGCTCAGAACACGGCTGCGCTCGTGCCGCCCGGGAGCTCCGCCAGCCGTACGGCCCTGCGCTCACGCCGGGACACCTCGCACGCCTCGGCGACCCTTAGCGCCTGCAACGCTTCGCGCCCGTCGCAGGGGTTCGCCCTCTCGCCCCGGACCACCTCGATGAACGCGGCCAGCTCGGCCTCGTACGCCGGCCCGAACCGCTCCAGGAACCCCGTCCACGGCTTGTCCGCCGCCGGCGGCCCCGTCGGCTCGGTGGACGCGATGGGCGTGCGGTCGTCCAGGCCCACCACCACCTGGTCCAGCTCCCCGGCGAGCTCCATGCGCACGTCGTACCCGGCCCCGTTGACCCGTGTCGCCGTGGCCGTCGCGAGGGTCCCGTCGTCGAGGGTGAGCACCGCCGCCGCGGTGTCGACGTCCCCCGCGGCCCGGAACATCGGCGGACCGGCGTCGGATCCGGCCGCGTACACGTCGACGACCTCGTGCCCGGTCACCCAGCGCAGCATGTCGAAGTCGTGGATCAGGGTGTCCCGGTACAGCCCCCCGGACAGCGGCAGCCACTCCGCCGGCGGCGGCGCCTGGTCGGAGGTGAGCGCCCGCACGGTGTGCAGCCGTCCGAGCCGCCCCGAGCGCACGGCCTCCCGCGCGCCGGTGTAGCCCGCGTCGAAGCGGCGCTGGAAACCCATCTGGAGAATCGTCCCGGCGGTCTCCACCTCTGCGATGGCCTGCAGCGTGCCGGGCAGGTCGAGTGCGATGGGCTTCTCGCAGAACACCGGCAGTCCCGAGCGCGCCGCCCGGCCGATCAGCTCGGCGTGGGCCGAGGTCGCGGTGGTGATCACCACGGCGTCCACGCCCCATTTGAAGATCTCGTCGACGCCGGGGGCAGCGGTCTCCCCCAGCCGGTGCGCGAGCTCCTGGGCCCGTGCGCCGTCCGCGTCCGTGAGAATCAGGGAACCGACCTCCCGGTGACGGCTGAGCGTGTTCGCATGAATGGTGCCGATGCGGCCCGTCCCTATGACCCCGATGCGCATGTGAACAAAGTGTGGTCGCGAACCCCGTGCTGTCAATGCGTATGTCCGGACAATCTGACTACACGACTTCCCGTCAACAGCGCGCGGAGCTACGCTCGGGCCCGTGCCGAAACCAGGAGTGGACCCGACCGTGACGCTCGAGCTCAGTGTGGACCGCAGCAGCCCGGTGCCGTTGTACTTCCAGCTGTCCCAGCAGCTGGAGGCCGCGATCGAACACGGCACGCTCACCCCCGGCAGCCTGCTGGGCAACGAGATCGAGCTCGCCGCCCGGCTCGGCCTGTCCCGGCCCACCGTCCGCCAGGCCATCCAGTCGCTCGTCGACAAGGGCCTGCTCGTGCGCCGCCGCGGAGTCGGCACCCAGGTCGTGCACAGCCAGGTCAAGCGCCCGCTGGAGCTGAGCAGCCTCTACGACGACCTGGAGGCGGCCGGCCAGCGCCCCGCGACGAGGGTCCTCGTCAACACGGTCGTCTCCGCCACCGCCGAGATCGCCGCCGCGCTCGGCGTCGCCGAGGGCAGCGACGTGCACCAGGTCGAACGCCTGCGCCTGGCCCACGGCGAGCCGATGGCGTACCTGTGCAACTACCTCCCGCCGGCCCTCCTCGACCTGGACACCGCCCAGCTGGAGGCCAGCGGCCTGTACCGCATGATGCGCGCGGCGGGCATCACCCTGCACAGCGCCCGCCAGTCCATCGGTGCGCGTGCGGCCACGGCGGAGGAGGCGGAACGCCTGGCCGAGCAGGCGGGGGCACCCCTCCTCACCATGCAGCGCGTCACCTTCGACGACACGGGCAGAGCGGTCGAGTACGGCACCCACACCTATCGCCCGACGCGCTACTCGTTCGAATTCCAGCTCCTGGTCCGGCCTTAGGGGCGTGGGGAACCGCGCGCTCAACCCCCACGCACTCGCACACGGCAACGAATCGCGCACTCCCCTTTGCTGCCCCGTGTTCGGCACCTCGTGGGCGCGTGCGGCAGAATCGGGCCTTGATGAGCACCTACGGCAACTTCAGCGCCCCCATAGGCTCCCGCCGCGCCCCCGCCCTGCGGACCGTCGGCACGCGGGAACGCCGCTCACACCTGACCGCACCCCGCGTGCCGACAGTGGGCATCGACATCGGCGGCACCAAGGTCATGGCGGGTGTCGTCGACGCCGACGGCAACATCCTGGAGAAGGTCCGCACGGAGACCCCGGACAAGTCCAAGAGCCCCAAGGTCGTCGAGGACACCATCGTCGAACTGGTCCTCGACCTGTCCGACCGCCACGACGTCCACGCGGTCGGCATCGGCGCGGCCGGCTGGGTCGACGCCGACCGCAACCGCGTGCTGTTCGCCCCCCACCTGTCCTGGCGCAACGAGCCGCTGCGCGACCGCATCGCCGGCCGCCTCGCGGTCCCCGTCCTGGTGGACAACGACGCCAACACCGCCGCCTGGGCCGAGTGGCGCTTCGGCGCGGGGCGTGGCGAGGACCACCTCGTCATGATCACGCTCGGCACCGGTATCGGCGGCGCGATCCTGGAGGACGGCCAGGTCAAGCGCGGCAAGTACGGTGTCGCCGGCGAGTTCGGCCACATGCAGGTCGTCCCCGGCGGCCACCGCTGCCCGTGCGGCAACCGCGGCTGCTGGGAGCAGTACAGCTCCGGCAACGCGCTGGTCAGGGAGGCCAGGGAGCTGGCCGCCGCCGACTCTCCGGTGGCGTACGGGATCATCGAGCACGTCAAGGGCAACATCGCCGACATCACCGGCCCGATGATCACCGAGCTGGCCCGCGAGGGCGACGCGATGTGCATCGAGCTGCTCCAGGACATCGGCCAGTGGCTCGGTGTCGGCATCGCGAACCTCGCGGCCGCCCTCGACCCCTCCTGCTTCGTCATCGGCGGAGGCGTCAGCGCGGCCGACGACCTGCTGATCGGCCCCGCGCGGGACGCGTTCAAGCGCCAGCTCACCGGCCGCGGCTACCGCCCCGAGGCCCGTATCGCCCGCGCCCAGCTCGGCCCCGAGGCCGGCATGGTCGGCGCCGCCGACCTCGCCCGCCTGGTCGCCCGCCGCTTCCGGCGCGCCAACCGGCGCAGGGTGGAGCGGCACGAGCGCTACGAACGGTACGTGGAGGCCCGTCGTACGTCCCGGGACACCGCATGACGGCCTCCCTGCCGCGCCAGGCCTCGGCGCCCCCCGACGAACCGGAGCGTCCCACCGAGGACCGCCGCCACAGGAACCGCCGCCGGGCGATCACGCTGCTCATCATCGGCCTGCTCATCGGCGTCCCGGCGGGCTATCTGGTGATCTCCGCCAACCAGAGCCGCGACAGCGGCAAGGACAAGGAGGCGAAGTACTCGGCGACGGGCCTCACGCCCGACTGGCCGTCCAAGGTCCAGCGCCGCCTCTACCAGGTGCCCGTGCCGCACCCCGCCGACCTGGTCGCCTCCTACGAGACCAACAACTGGAAGACCAGCCGCCTCTACGTCCAGTTCCGGACGACCGACGCGGGCCTCGCCGCCTTCCTCACCGGCATGGGCGTCAGCCGCGCCGACCTCAAGAAGAACGACATCACCATCAGCGAGCGCGACCAGAAGGTCAGCGGCTGGAAGTTCGACGGCCCCCGGTCCTGGTGGGGCCTGACCCACGTGCAGAAGGACCCGGCGCCCACCCAGGACGTCATGGTCAACCTGACCGTCCCGAACGCCCCGAAGGTGTACGTCGTCTCGCGCACGGTTCCCTGACCAGGTCGCTGGAGCCGATTGTCAGACCCCGCCCGTAGAGTCGAAGACGACTGATCCGACATGCGGGCGGGAGGTGACAGGACGTATGAGCGACAGGGTCATGGTGGCCGAGCGCGGGGCTGAGCCCAGGCGCGAGCAGCAGGGGGCGGCCGTCCCCGTCCGGCTCGCCGCCGTCTTCCTGCCCGCGCCTCTTCCTCGCGACGGCCGCATCGCGTTCTGGGACCCCGAGGGCGCCCCCCTCCCGGCCGAGAGCCCCGACGCCGACATCCCGTCCCGCGAGCGCACCGAACTCACCGTCGTACGACCGCACGGAGCCGGAATCCGGCGCCGGACCGTCCCCGCCCTCTCGCTCCCGGTCGACGAGGCGTTGCCGCTGCTCGTCCGGGCCCGGCGCGACCCCGCCGCCCATCCCGCCACCGCCTGCTGGGGCGCCGCCGCCCTGCACGCGCTGCGGCTCACCGCCCGCGGCCGCCTGCTGCCCGGACTCACCGCCACCGGCCACGACGCCTGGCGGGCCGGGCCCCTGGATCCCGACGACATCGCCCACCTGCGCGCGGTCGCCGCCGCTTTGCCCCACGAGGGCCACGCGGTCCCGCTGCCCGGCCCCGGCCCGCTCCGGCTGCCGGAACCGGAAGCACTGATGCGCTCCTTCCTGGACGCGGTCGCCGACACCCTGCCCCGCACCCCCGCGGCCCCCTACGCCTCCGGCAAGCCCTTCGCCGCCCGAGCGCCGCAGCGGCTGCCGCACGCGCAGGACTGGGCCGCCGAGGTCGCCGCCGGCATGGACGCGGGCGTGCGGATCTCACTCCGCCTGGACCTGTCGGCGTACAACCTGTTCAACGCCGACGCGGACGGCGTGCGCAGTGCCGGCGCCGCGATCGTCCAGGTGCACAGCCTCGCCGACCCGACCCTGGTGACCGACGCGGCGACCCTGTGGGCGGGGGACGCCGACGCCGTCTTCGGGCCACGCGCCCGCGTGGACGCGGCTCTCGCCGTGCGACGCGCGGCACGCGTCTGGCCGCCCCTGGACCGGCTCTCCGAGCAGGACGTGCCCGACGTACTGGCCCTGTCCGACGAGGAGTTGGGCGACCTGCTCGGCGTGGCCGCGACCCGGCTCGCGGCGGCCGGGGTGGCCGTGCACTGGCCGCGGGACCTGGCCCAGGACCTCACCGCGGCGGCGGTCGTACGCCCCGCGCCGGGCTCGGCGACCGACGGCACCGGATTCTTCGAGAGCGAGGAACTCCTGCAGTTCCGCTGGCAGTTGGCGATCGGCGGCGACCCGCTCAGCGAGGCCGAGATGGACGCGCTGGCCGAGGCCCACCGCCCCGTCGTCCGCCTCAGGGACCAGTGGGTGCTGGTCGACCCCGCCCTCGTCCGCAAGGCCCGCAAACGCGAACTGGGCCTGCTCGACCCGGTCGACGCGCTCTCCGTGGCGCTGAGCGGCAGTGCGGAGGTCGACGGCGAGACCGTGGAGGCGGTGCCGGTCGGCGCGCTCGCCGCCCTGCGCGACCGCCTGACCACCGGAGTACAGCCCGCCGAGCCACCCGCGGGTCTGCACGCCACCCTCCGCGACTACCAACTCCGGGGCCTGGCCTGGCTGGACCTCATGACTTCCCTCGGCCTCGGCGGCTGCCTCGCCGACGACATGGGCCTCGGCAAGACGATCACCGTCATCGCCCTGCACCTGCGGCGGGCACGCTCCGAACCGACCCTCGTCGTCTGCCCCGCCTCGCTCCTGGGCAACTGGCAGCGGGAGATCACCCGGTTCGCGCCGGGCGTCCCCGTCCGCCGCTTCCACGGCACCGAGCGCAGTCTGGACGACCTCGACGGCGGCTTCGTCCTCACCACGTACGGCACCATGCGGGCGGCGGCGGCAAGGCTGGCCGACCAGCGCTGGGGCATGGTCGTGGCGGACGAGGCGCAGCATGTGAAGAACCCGTACTCGGCGACCGCCAAGGCCCTGCGCACGATCCCGACGCCCGCGCGCGTGGCCCTGACCGGCACCCCGGTGGAGAACAACCTCTCGGAGCTCTGGGCCCTGCTCGACTGGACCACCCCCGGACTCCTCGGCCCGCTCAAGTCCTTCCGTGCCCGGCACGCGCGCGCGGTGGAGAACGGCGAGGACGAGGAGGCGGTGACCAGGCTGGCCCGCCTGGTCCGCCCGTTCCTGCTGCGCCGCAAGAAGTCCGACCCCGGGATCGTCCCCGAGCTGCCGCCCAAGACCGAGACCGACCACCCCGTCCCGCTCACCCGCGAGCAGGCCTCGCTGTACGAGGCGGTGGTGCGCGAGTCGCTGCTGGCAATCGAGACGGCGCAGGGCATCGCGCGCAGGGGCCTGGTGCTGAAGCTGCTGGGCGCGCTGAAGCAGATCTGCGACCATCCCGCGCTGTACCTGAAGGAGGAGGTCCCGCCGACGGCCGGTGAGCGCCTGGTCGCCCGCTCCGGCAAACTGGCCCTGCTGGACGAGCTGTTGGACACCCTGCTGGCGGAGGACGGGTCGGCCCTCGTCTTCACCCAGTACGTGGGGATGGCCCGCCTGATCACCGCCCACCTCGCCGCCCGCGCCGTCCCGGTGGACCTGTTGCACGGCGGGACGCCGGTGCCGGAGCGCGAGCGCATGGTGGACCGCTTCCAGAGCGGCGCGATCCCGGTGCTCGTCCTGTCGTTGAAGGCGGCGGGCACCGGCCTCAACCTCACCCGAGCCGGTCATGTCGTCCACTTCGACCGCTGGTGGAACCCGGCCGTCGAGGAACAGGCCACCGACCGCGCCTACCGCATCGGCCAGACCCAGCCCGTCCAGGTCCACCGGCTCATCACCGAGGGCACCGTGGAGGACCGCATCGCCGAGATGCTCGAATCCAAGCGCGCCCTCGCCGACGCGATCCTCGGCTCCGGCGAGTCCGCCCTCACGGAACTCACCGACCGCGAACTGACCGACCTGGTCTCCCTCCGGAGGCCGTCATGACCCCGGGCCCCGCCGACGAGGCCCGCCGGGCCCTGCGGGCGGCACGGGAGCGGGCGGCCGGGGAGACGAGGGGGGATGGGGGGCCCGTGGTGGGGGCGGCCGACGATTCCGCTGCGTCGGGTGCGGGGCACTTCGCGGCTGAGGAGGGCGGTGGCCCGGCTGTGCGGGAGGTCGGCAACCCCGCGGCGTCCGAAGCCGGGAGCTCGGCGGCTGGGGGGATCGGGGACCGTGCCGTGCAGAGTGCGGGTGGTGCTGTCGCCCAGGGGGCGGAGGGCCGCGAGGCTGAGGAGGTCGGCGACCCGGGCACGAGCGGTACGGGTCTCGATCGCGATCGCGCGCAGGGTTCGGAGAGCCACGTGACCAAGGGCCCCGGGAGCTCTGCGGCGGACCGGATGATGCGGGGTGCCGGGCGCCTTGCCGTCGAGAGGGGCGGCAGCCCCTCGGGGCAGGAAGAGAGCGGCCCTGCAGCGCAGGGTGCAGGGGGCGCGGCCACGGGTGCGGAACGTTCGGCGGCGGAGGGGGCAGTTCTCCGGGGGGACGCAGACGCCAATGGGTCGGGTACCGCCGACGGGCAGGACAGGGAGGGCGCGGTGCCCGAGAGCGCCGTGACCGACCCCGCCCCGGCCGAGCCCCGGCCAGGTGACGCGGTTCGCGCGGCTCTGCGGGAAGCTGCCGCGGCACGGCGTGATGCGCTCGCGGACGGTGCCACGGGCCGGTCCGAGACGGGCGCCGACGGTGATTCCTCCGAACCCGTCAACCCCGCGCAGTCCCACACACCCCGGCAAGAGGCTGTCGCGGCTCGGCACGACTCGAGCGGGGAGCCCGACATGGCCGCCGCCCCCACCGCCTCCGTCGAGTCCACGCCTGAGGAAACGGATCGCGTCGGCGAGGCAGCGTCTCCGGTCGCGGACGCCGGCGAGGACGCATCCGCGGGGCGTTCCGGGGCACGGCCCGCCGATGCGGCACGCGAAGCACTGCGCGCGGCACGCAAGCGGCGCGCGGACGCCGAGGCCGCAGAAGCGGAGGCCGCTCTCGCACGTCGGCCGCGCAGGACCACCCCGAGCGCGTCCCGGGACCGGAGCCGTACGCCGAGTACGGCCGCCGGCGTCCGGGCGCGTGATGTACGGGAGTTGCTGGCCGACGCGTTCCGCATGCCCGACGACATGCCCCAGCCGGGGGAGGGGCACGAGGACGAGGGCGGGGAGAGGGGCCAAGAGAAGGTCAGGGGCAACAGCCTTACACGGCAAGGCAGTTCCCCTCAGGACGTCCCCGGCCCGGCCTCCCCCCGACACCCCCACTCCATGGCCGCCCCCAACCGGGACAACGACCTGCGTCGCACCTTCCCCGCCTTCCCTCCCCACGCTTCCGAGGACGCCCGGTTCGCCGCCACCTGGTGGGGCAACGCCTGGGTCACCGCGCTGGAGGAGGGCGCGCTGGACGCCAAGCGGCTGGCGCGGGGCCGTGGTTATGCCGAGCAGGGAAACGTGGACGCGATCACCGTGACGCCCGGGCTCGTGCTCGCCTATGTGCAGGGCAGCCGCGCCCGGCCGTACCGCGTGCAGGTGCGGTTGCGGACGCTGGGGGACGCCGACTGGGACCGGTTCCTGGACCTCGCCGCCGACCGGACCGGGCACATCGCCGCCCTGCTCGACAGGGAGATGCCCGAGGCGTTGGCCGAGTGCGGAGTGCCGTTGCTTCCCGGCCCCGGCGATCTCGAACCGCAGTGCAGCTGCCCCGACCGCGGTCACCCCTGCAAACACGCCGCCGCCCTCTGCTACCAGACGGCACGTCTGCTCGACGCCGACCCCTTCGTCCTGCTCCTGCTGCGCGGCCGGGGCGAACGCGAGCTGCTCGACGCCCTGTCCCGCCTCAGCGCCGCCCGCGCGGCCCGTGCCGCCCAGGGACAGGAGCCGGCGCCGCTGCCCGGCGTGCGGGCCGGCGAAGCGCTCGCACCCCGCCGACTCCCGCCGCTTCCGGCTCCGTTGCCCGTCCCTCCGCACCCGGAGCAGCCCCCGGCCTATCCCGCGTCCCCCGGCGGCCCCGATCCCTTCGCCCTGGACCAGCTGGCCACCGACGCGGCCGTCCGCGCTCACGCCCTGCTCAGCACCGGCCGCGACCCGGTCGGCGAACTCACCCTGTGGCAGGACGCGGTCCGCCTCGCCGCCGCCCGCCCCGGCTCCGGCCTCACCGCCGGTACCCGATCCCTCTACGCCTCCCTCGCCGCAGCAACCGACCGCACCCCGGCCGACCTGGCCCGCGCGGTCGCCGCCTGGAGGCAGGGCGGGCTCGAAGGACTGGCCGTCCTCGAAGACCCCTGGGACCCGCCGGCCGGCCGCTTCGACCGCGCCCGTCCCCTCCTCCTCGCCGCGGACCTCCCCGTTTTCCGCCCCTGGCGAAACCATCTGACCCACCCCCGCGGCCACATCCAACTCCGCCTCGGCCGCGACGGCCTGTGGTATGCCTACGAGTCCGAACCGGGCCACGACGACTGGTGGCCCCGCGGCACCCCCGACCTGGACCCGGTCGGCGCCCTCACAGGTCTCGGCACCACAGCCGGCCTCTGAACCCCCAGCACCTTCCCCGTACCCGGTGAAGGCCGTGTGAGAGTTCGCCGGTGATGTTCGGGAGCCAGGTGTGAGGAGTGGGGGCTCCCGGTCCGGACCCGAGTAAAAGGCGGTTAGCGTGGGGGCCGTGAGTGAGACGAAGACCCCCGCCCTCCAGTACCGCTTCGACGGCCCGGAAGACGCCCCCGTTCTCATCCTGGGGCCGTCCCTCGGGACTACGTGGCACAGGTCGTAACTACCCTCCAGGGGCGTCCAACTGGTCCAAGTGAGGTGCGTTATGCCAGGTCAGGGCCTCATTTTCCGGGGGAGTCCGCACAGTTGGTGAGAGCTGCGTGAGAGCGCGTGAGACGACGAAGCCCCGCAGGTTTGCTCCTGCGGGGCTTCTGTGAGCAGCGGTCTACGATCGCGTGCAGGGGCCGGCGCGGGCTCCGTTGTACTCCGGCTCTCCGCTTTCAAGCACGCGGAGCAAGAATGCGGTGACGACACGAGTCGTACGGCCGACGCGTAGCACGCGGCACGGGAACTCTCCGCGGCGCACCAGGTCGTATCCCTTGGCTCGCGAGAAGCCCAACGCCCTGGAAGCGTCCGCCACGCTCCCCGTTCCGTCCCAGGTGGCGCGGATACGCGCAGGGCTGTACTTGGA
Organism: Streptomyces sp. SLBN-8D4; assembly: GCF_049739545.1. Taxonomy (NCBI): domain Bacteria; kingdom Bacillati; phylum Actinomycetota; class Actinomycetes; order Kitasatosporales; family Streptomycetaceae; genus Streptomyces; species Streptomyces sp. SLBN-8D4. Next base: position 1,953,402 of record NZ_JBMGQC010000001.1, on the reverse strand, counting down.
GCCCTGCAGCTCGTTGCTCTGGCTGTGCATTGCGGATTCTTCAGCCCCTTTCAAGGTGGTTGCGCCCCATCGCGCGCCGAGGTCAATGCCGTTGTGCAGGCCGCCCAGGTCGGAATCGCTTCCGGCTTTACCCAGGACGTGACAAGGCTCGGTCACCACGGCATGAGCGAACCAACGGTCCAACTGCGCACGCCGAAAGATCCGCAGTGCGACCGGGGCCGTTCCTCATGAGCTGCGTGGCAGCGTTGCGCGCTGACGATGCGCGGTGAGTTGGATTCGTGATCGTCTTGGCGATGCCTTTCGACGTGCGGGCAAGTAGCGGCGGTGGACCATCAATGGTGCGCGGGATCGCCGGTTTGGCCAACCGGCGATCCCGCGCTATGTTGCTTCGCTTCGAAGCGGTCTCCGCTGTCTGATCGTGGGGCCACCGGCCGACGCTCCGGACCCTCCAGATCACTCGTCGTGGAACGGCGGGATCTGACGCATCGCTAGCACGGTCCCGTCGTGGCTGATCGAGACCACGCCGCCCCACTTGTGGTCCCAGAACGTCCCGTGACGCCCGGCCTTCCACTCATGTACCCGTTGTCGGTAGGCGGCGACATCGGCATGTCGCTCAGGCCGCCCGGGCTCTTTCCTGGTGACGAGGGCATTGAGTATGTCTTTCGCGACGCCGGAGAACGCTTGGACCCTTTCGCCGTTGAGTCGGAAAACATGGTCCGTGCCCTCGAATTCCTCGCCCAGCAGCGTGTAGCGCGCGTCTTGGACACTGCCGGCCGAGGCGTGGGCGAAGCCTTGGAAGAAATCCTTGCCCTGCCGTGTGTTGAGCAGTGCGGCGGTGGATTCGCCGTCGCCGGCGAAGGCTGTGAGTCCGGCGGCGCCGACCCGGGCCAGGGAACGCCCGCAGCGTCCGCAGACGATGAGCATCCTTCGTGGGCCCGCCGCGGGATCGACGCCCAGTCGACCGCCGGCGCGTTTCCCACCACCCCCGGCACCTGCAGGGGGTGAACAGGGTGAACACCCCACGCACGGAAGGGAATCAGGACAATGACTGATCGTCACGTGACTGTCGGAGTGGACGGTTCACTGGTCGCAGTACGGGCCTTGGACTGGGCCGCCGAGGAAGCGGTGCGCCGCGGCACCGCGTTGCGCATCGTCTATGCCGTGGCCGACCGCGACGAGGCGGGGCCCATTCTGGCGTCGGCCGCCGCGCGGGTCCACGAGCGCCACCCCGGGCTGCCGGTGGAGACCCGGGCCGCGGAGGGCGGCGCTGTGCGGGTGGGAGTGGAAGTCGGTGGTGCCGCCCAGCCGCCCAGCTGCTGCGTCGGCACCTGCCCGAACTGGCCGGGGCACCTCCGCCTGTCGGCGGAGGTGCCCCGGCCGCTTGTGCCGCCCCGGCCGGCGTGCGGGTCAGCCGGGGTGAGTCCTGGGAACGGCTGATCAGAAAACCGGGCTCGGCCGGACGAGGCCCAACGGCCCAGCACAGCAGGGACGGACGGCGGGCCCCTGTGCGCCGACAGGCCCTCTCCGCGGGCAGGGCGGGAGACGAGCATCAAAAGTGCAGACGTTCACATGCGGAGTGAGGGAGAGACCGGCGATGACGGTAACGGTGACAGCTGGACCCCGGGCGCGGACCGAGGCATGGCGGGGCTTCGCCGGCACACACTGGCGGAACCACGTCGACGTGCGCGACTTCATCCAGGCCAACTACACACCCTACGAAGGCGATTCCACGTTCCTGACCGGGCCGACCGAGCGCACCCTCGCCGTCTGGCGCAAGGTCGCCGCCCTGTTCCCCGAGGAGCGGCGCCGGGGCATCCTCGATGTCGACCCGGGCAACCCGTCCACCATCACCTCGCACCGGCCGGGCTTCATCGACCGCGACCGCGAACTGATCGTCGGTCTGCAGACCGACGCCCCGCTGCGGCGGGCCATCATGCCCAACGGCGGGTTGCGGATGGTGGAGAACGGGTTGAAGGCGTACGGCTACCAGGCCGACCCCTTCGTCACGCGGGTCTTCGGGACCTACCGCAAGACCCACAACGACGGCGTGTTCGACGCGTACACCCCTGAGATGCGGGCCGCCCGCAAGGCCGGGATCATCACCGGGCTGCCGGACGCCTACGGCCGCGGCCGGATCATCGGCGACTACCGGCGCGTCGCGCTGTACGGCACGACCCGGCTGGTCGAGGCCAAGCGGGCCGAGAAGGCCCTACTGGACGCACAGCCCTCCACCCCGGACGTCATCCGCGACCGTGAAGAACTCGCCGAGCAGATCCGCGCACTGGGGGAGCTGGCACAGATGGCAGCCTCCTACGGCTGCGACGTGACCCGCCCTGCCGCCACCGCGCATGAAGCGGTGCAGTGGCTCTACCTCGGCTTCCTGGCAGCGGTGAAGGAGCAGAACGGCGCCGCGATGTCGCTGGGCCGCACCTCCACCTTCCTGGACGTCTACCTCCAGCGGGACCTGGACGAGGGGATCCTCGACGAGACCCGCGCCCAGGAACTGATCGACGACTTCGTGATCAAGCTGCGGATCGTCCGCTTCCTTCGCACCCCCGAGTACGACGCCCTGTTCTCCGGCGACCCCACCTGGGTGACAGAGTCCATCGGCGGCATCGGCGCCGACGGCCGCACGCTGGTCACCCGCACCTCCTTCCGCTTTCTGCAGACCCTCTACAACCTCGGCCCGGCCCCAGAACCCAACCTGACCGTCCTGTGGTCGCCCCAACTGACGGAGGGCTTCAAGGAGTTCTGCGCGCAGGTGTCCATCGACACCAGTGCCATCCAGTACGAGTCCGACGACCTGATGCGCCCGCGCACCGGCGACGACACCGCGATCGCCTGCTGCGTCTCCGCGATGGCGGTGGGCCGGCAGATGCAGTTCTTCGGTGCCCGGGTCAACCTTGCCAAGGCGCTGCTGTACGCGATCAATGGCGGCCGGGACGAGATGACCGGCGAGCAGATCGCCCCCGAGGCTCCCGCGCTGACCCGCGAGTACCTGGACTACGAGCAGCTTCTCGCGGCCTACGACCACATGCTCGACTGGCTGGCGGCCACCTACGTCAACGCGCTCAACGTCATCCACTACATGCACGACAAGTACGCCTACGAACGCATCGAGATGGCCCTGCACGACCACCCCGTACACCGCTTCATGGCCTGCGGCATCGCGGGGCTGTCGGTCGCCGTCGACAGCCTGTCCGCGGTCAAGCACGCGCGCGTGAAGGTCATCCGGGACGCGAACGGGCTCGCCGTCGACTATGAGATCGAGGGAGAGTTCCCGGCGTACGGCAACAACGACGACCGCGCGGACACCCTCGCCGTCGAACTCGTCGAGTCCTTCATGGCCAAGGTGCGCCGGCACCCGACCTACCGGAACGCCGAGCACACGCAGTCGGTGCTGACCATCACCTCCAACGTGGTGTACGGCAAGCACACCGGCAACACGCCCGACGGCCGCCGTGCGGGGCAGCCCTTCGCCCCCGGCGCCAACCCGATGAACGGCCGAGACCGGCACGGCGTGGCCGCCTCCGCCCTCTCAGTGGCCAAGCTGCCGTACGAGCAGGCCCGGGACGGCATCTCGCTGACCACGACGATCACTCCGGAGGGACTGGGCCACGACCCGGCCGAGCGCGCCGCACACCTGGCCGGGATCCTCGACGCGTACACGGCCTCCGGCGGCTTCCACATGAACGTCAACGTCCTGGACCGGGCCACACTGGAAGACGCCATGGAACACCCCCAGAAGTACCCGGAGCTGACCATCCGGGTCTCCGGATACGCCGTCAACTTCGTCCGCCTGACCCGCGAGCAGCAACTCGACGTGATCAGCCGCACCTTCCACGGATCGCTGTGAGCACCACGGTCGAGCCGGTGACGGGCCGGATCCACTCCTGGGACCTGTCCACGGGAGTGGACGGTCCCGGGACCCGGTTCGTGCTGTTCCTCAGCGGCTGCCCGCTGCGCTGCCTGTACTGCGCCAACCCGGACACCTGGCACATGCGCGACGGGAAGCTCACCACCGTCGACGAGGTGATGGCCGAGATCGAGAAGTACCGGGCCTTCATCACCACCGCCGGCGGAGGAGTGACGCTCACCGGCGGCGAGGCGCTGCTCCAGCCCGCCTTCACAGCCGAGATCTTCCACCGCTGCAAGGAACTCGGCCTGCACACCGCCTTGGACACCTCCGGGTTCCTCGGTGCCCGCGCGAGCGACGAACTGCTCGCCGACACCGACCTGGTGCTGCTGGACATCAAGTCCTTCGACGTCCGCGCCTACCGGAGGCTGACCGGCGGCGACCTCGCCCCCACCCTCAACTTCGCCACCCGCCTGGACCGGCTCGCCGTCCCCGTGTGGATCCGCTACGTCCTGGTGCCCGGCTGGACCGACGACCCGGCGGCCGTCGACGGCCTCGGCGCGTTCCTGGCCGGACTCGGCAACATCGACCGGGTGGACGTCCTGCCCTTCCACAAGCTCGGCACCCACAAATACGACGCCCTGGGCATCCCCTTCCCACTGCGCGACACACCCGCGCCAGATCCGAACCTGACGGAGCGGGTGCGAGAACAGCTCAGGAAGCACGGCCTGCGGGCCCTGTGACCTGCACGCAGCCGCCGGCCGCCGGTAGCGGCACGCCGAGGACCTGCGCACACCAGGCACCGATCTCTCCGCATGGCCTCGGCATACCGCGCCGCCGCCATCGGCTGGTCGGCGAACGAGTCCGTGGCCCACGCTCCGCTCCTGGACTGCGCCCACACGCACGCACCGACCGGCCCGCTGCCGAAGACATGACGCCCGCCCGCGCCCCGAGAGTTGGATTCACGCGCCGTCCGCGGCATGGCCATTCCTCCAGCCTGGCTGACACCGCACCACGGGCTGCCGCCGCGTGGGCCGTTCGGCCCCCGGCAGGGACCTCAGGCCCCTGCCCTCCCACGATCTTGGCCTGGAGACTGACACGGCACCCCTGAAGGAGGTCCGCACATGTCCACCATCACCGTCGGTCTCGACGGCTCACCCGAGAGCCTCGCCGCGGCCGACTGGGCCGCCCGCGAAGCACAGGAACGCGAGGTGCCCCTGCGTCTCCTGCATGGCGGGGAGCAAATGCGCTACCTGTACGCGCCGCTCGCCGGCATCCCGGCGCCAGGCGCGCTCGATGCACAGCGCGAGTGGGCCGCCTACATGCTGCGCGAGACGGAATCCCGGCTCGCCCAGCGCCACCCGAGTCTGCGGATCACCACACAGCAGACCGAGGAGCAGGCCGTCCCCGCCCTGCTGGCCGCCGCCGAGAACACCGACCTGCTGGTCCTCGGCTCTCGGGGCCTCGGCCCACTCGCCGGGTTCCTGGTCGGCTCCGTCGCCCTCGCCGTCGTGGCACGATCCCCGCGGCCCGTCGTCCTCGTACGAGCCGACGAGAGCGCCGCGGACGACCATCGACCGCAGGCCACAGAGACCGCGTCCACCGCGACCCCGTACCGCGACGTGGTACTGGGGCTCGACCTGGAGAACCCGGAAGACGCCGTCATCGGGTTCGCGTTCGAGGCGGCCCAGCGTCGGGCGGCCGACCTGCGAGTGGTCCACGGCTGGTCGCTGCCGGCCGCCTACGGCTACGGCGCCGCCATGGACGCCGGGCTCAACGACGAGCTGGCCGAGCAGGTGCGGCACCGGCTCACTGATGTGCTGCGGCCGTGGAAGGACAAGTACCCGGGCGTCGAGCTGCGTGAGCAGGCCGTCGTCGGCGGCGCGGGCCGCCACCTCGTGCACGCCTCCCGGGACGCGGCCCTGGTCGTCGTCGGCCGCAAGAACCGCCGCTCGCCGGTCGGCGGCCATATCGGCCCGGTAACACACGCTGCGCTCCAGCACGCCTCCGCGCCGGTCGCGGTGGTCCCGCACGACTGAGCGCCCCGCAGGTGCGGACGGGCCCCGGGGAGACGATCCCGGGGCCCGTCCGCACCTGCGTGTCGCTCAGTACACGAAGTCGAACAGGACGCGCGGACAGCGCTCGGTGAACAGGATGGCGAAGAACGCGATCCCGCTCACCACGAGGTGAAGGCGATCCACAGGAAAAGCAGCATTACGTAGTGCGGGATGAGAAGGATCCACTGCACCAGCCGGCAGCGGCACGTCGGGCACCGTGGTCATCCGAACCAGACGATCCGGTGCTCCTGCCGGCCGGCGCGCCGGTTCACCGCCGCTTCGATGATGTCGAGGATCAGCCGGATCGCGTGCAGCGCCAGGTCGTCGGTGTGATCGTTGGCGCCGGCTGCTGTGACCAACGGCCCGCTTCGGCTGCCGGGGGTCAGTGCTCAAGCAGTCGAGGGTGGCTCGTCCTGCCCAAGGCGTGCTGCTCGGGCGGATGAGTGTCGTCGATACGGAACGTCAGACTGTTCACGACGCCGACCACTCCGTCCACTCGCCACGTCAGCTGGAGGGCGAGCGGGATATCGGCGCGGAGCTCAAGCTGCCCTTCCAGAGTGACCATGCCGTCGCGGACCATGACGCTCACGGCGTGGGGCGGTAGGCACATGGCACGAGTTACGACATCGTCGATTACGTTCCGGCGGATTTCCTCGTCCGTCCGCAGGAAGACCCGCAGTAGGTCTCGCCGGGTGGCGATGCCGATCAGCCGGTCTTCCTCGTCCACCACAGGAAGGCGGTCGACATGGTGGCGTTCCATCACGCGGGCGGCGTCCGAGACGCGCTGCTCGGGGTGCACCGTGATGGCGGGCGTCGACATCAGGTCGCCGGCGGTCGTGGCCTGGGCCGCGGTGGCCGAGTGACGGCTGGAGCGGCGCAGCACGGGCTTGCGGAACCATCGCCCGCGGTGGTGTGCGGACTGGGCTGCCTGGCGGCGTATCAGGTCAGTCTCGGAGATCACGCCCAGGACCTTGTCATCGTGGTCCACCACGGGCAGGCCGCTGATGCCGTGCCGGTCCAGTAGCCGTGCCACGTCCTTGAAGGACGTCTCCCGACGTGCTTCGACGACCTCGCTGCTCATCAGCTCACCGACAGTGCGGCTCATTTCCAACTCCCTTCCGCGTCCGCCGTCCGCGAGAGGAGGGCGAATGGATGCTGCTGTCCTGGGACGCCCGTCGGCGTGAGGCCTTGTGGGGCGCGGCGTCTGCGATGGCATCGGGGCCGGAGCGCACGGGCTCTGTCGGCCGAGCGGCCGTTGCTGCCCTTTCGGACCGTCCCGTTGAGCTGGCCCCTGATGCCTCTTCAGGGTCCCGCACGACAGCCCACCGGCGGAGGGCCGACCGTCCTGAGACCAGGGGGTCGAATGTCCTCGGTAGGGCCGCCGGACACGCCAGCCGGCACGGTCGGCAGGGCGCGCAGCGGGATCACGCCCCGGCTGCCGCACCGACCGAGGCCGATCAGCGTCGGCAGACCGGTCCCCGTGGCGATGGGTGCCTGGAACCGTCCGCGTGGGACGTCGGGACGACTGGGCTGTAGGCCCGACCGGCCCTGGCCCTTCGGCCCTGAATCACGCAAGATCTCGGGTAGGCAAGGAACGGTCGCGCCCGGTGGGCGAAGTCCGGGACAGGCACCAGACGGCGCAGGACGAGGAGCATCCGATGGCGGACAGCGAACGACCCGGACCCGACAACCCGATCCGGGTCTTCCTGCTGGACGACCATGAGGTGGTACGACGCGGGGTGCATGACCTGCTGAATGACGAGCCGGACATCACCGTGGTCGGGGAGGCCGGCACGGTCGAGCAGGCCCTCGTCCGGGTTCCGGCGCTGCGCCCGCAGGTGGCGGTGCTCGACGTCCGCCTGCCGGACGGCGACGGAGTGAGCGTGTGCCGCGAGCTCCGCTCGCGCATGCCGGAGCTGGCCTGCCTGATGCTGACCTCGTTCGACGACGAGGAGGCCCTGCTCGACTCGATCATGGCGGGCGCCTCCGGCTACGTGCTGAAGCAGATCAAGGGCTCCGACCTGGTCTCGGCCGTACGCACGGTGGCCGCGGGCCAGTCCTTGCTCGACCCGAGTGCTACCACCCGGCTGATGGCCCGGCTGCGCCAGGACCAGCAACCCGAGGAGAAGACGGACGCCCTCCCCGGGCTCACCGATCGGGAGCGGGAGATCCTGGCATTGATCGGCGAGGGCTTGACCAACCGCCAGATCGGCCAGCGGTTGTACCTGGCTGAGAAGACGGTCAAGAACCACATCTCCCGGCTGCTGGCCAAGCTCGGTGTGGAGCGGCGCATCCAGGCCGCCGTGATCGCCACCCAGGCCCAGGACCGCCTCAAGCAGGAAGGCCGTTAACAACTTGGCGCGCGATTGCCTGCGGCAACGCGTTCGGGCAAGCGGGACTATCGGACGCGCTGGGCAAGGCCGAACAGAGCACCGGTGGGATCGCGCATAACCACGTCTCCGTTGGAGTCCTCGCGAACTTCGGTCGCACCGAGCCGTCGGGCCCGCTGGGCGTCGGCGGCGGGTCTGTTGCTGGCGAAACTGACCAGCCAGAGTGATCGCTGCACCGTTGGTTTCCCTGGCGGCTTGCCGGTGGCGGCGATGGAGTTGTCCGGCAACCGGAACTCGGTGCGCTGGGGGTTGGAGTTCCAGTGCAGTGCTGGCCGGTAGAAGGCGGCGGCCTCCGTGGAGTGGTCAGTGAGAAGGCTGATGCGGGCGAAGGTCCCCGGTTCGTGGTTGAGCTGCATGCCGTCATGGGTTCCGGGCTGCCAGAGTGACAGTGGTGCGCCGACGGGGTCGATCGTGACGGCGGCGTGGCCGAGCGTCCCGACTTGGGTCGGTGCCACGATGATCCGGGCGCCCAGGTTCGAGAAGCGGGTGGCGGTGGCTTGGACGTCCGACACGGTGACGTTGGTCGTCCAGTAGGGTGCGCCTGCGTCCTCGGCCGGCCCCAGAGCGGCGACGAGATGTCCGCGCAGCGTACAGAGCCGGTAGCCGTTGGAGTCCGGTCGGGCGACGGTCCAGCCGAACAGCGCGGTGTAGAACGCCGTCGTCGTCCCCATGTCGGGGGTGCCGAGGTCGATCCAGCTCACGGTGTTCTCGGGGTGCCGCGTGATGTTCATCGAGATGACTTTCCGTTGAGGCCGCCTCGCCCCGGCGGTGGAGCGAGGCGGTGTTCAGAGCCGACTCGGCGGCCTGCGGTGTCAGGTGTAGTAGGGCGAGTTCAGGTCGGTACTGGCGTCCTTGACGATGTCGCCGTCGAACAGTCGGGTCGTTGCCGGGGCTCCGGCCCGGCGGGCTTCTTCGGCGAAGGGGCCCTGAGCGAAGGCCAGGGCGTTCTGGGCGCTGTCGAACTCGTAGAAGCCGCCGACGGTGTGCGTTCCGATGCCGGACAGCCACGTCTTGCGGATCAGGCCCGGTGCGGTCTTCAGCGCCGCATTGATCTCGTGCCAGTCGAACTGGTCGAACGGTACTGCTGCCTGGATCTCGGTGTAGAGAAACGTCTTGCCCATCACGAACCTCCGGTTTCTGGGGCTGTCCATGCTCACCCCACTAGTACGTGCGTCCTAGTGGGGTGAGCATGGACTAGGATGGCCGTACTAGTCAAGGAGGTCGCGATGGCCACGGACACGAAGTCCCGCATGATCAGCGCAGCAATCGGACTGCTGCAGCGCCACGGCCTGGCCGCGATGTCCTTCACCGACGTCCTGGCCGAGAGTGGTGCCGCGCGCGGAGCGATCTATCACCATTTCCCGGGCGGCAAACAGCAACTCGCACTCGAAGCCGCCCGCCGCAACGCAGAAGACGTCCGCAGCCACCTGCAGGAACTGCCGGCCCGCACGCCACGCGAAGTCGTGGAGGCGTTCCTTGGCAGCGTCCGTCCCGTGGTGCAGGCATCCGCAGGGGGCGGCGGCTGCGCAATCGCGGCGGTCACCGTCGACGGCGGTGCGGCCATTGCCGACCAGGGCAGCCTGCGCACTGTCGCGGCCGAAGCATTCACCGGATGGGGCTGCGAGCTCGCCGGAAAGCTCACCCACGCCGGAATGAGCGCGTCCCAGGCCGCTGATCTGGCCACCCTCATGATCGTCACACTCGAAGGCGCCCACATCCTGTGCCGCGCTGAGGGCAGCATCGCCCCCTTCGACAGAGCTGCCGCGGCCCTGCTCTCCGGGCTCCCGAGCTTGGGTTGAACCGGTGACCGCACGGCCTTGTCCCATCGTGTCTTCACGGGACTGAAGCGCCGTCGACTCGGCTCGCTGATCGCAGAGTTGGCCGAGGCATGGACGGCCGACGAGGAGGGCCGACTGCACGAACGCCGAGGCCGCAGCCGGTTGCGGGCGGCCGGCGCGGGACCGAATCACCAGCTGGTGTTCACCGACCGGGTCATCGCCACGCTGGTCGTCCCGCGGTTCCAGCTCCCGCACGCGGCTCTGGCCCTGCTCTACGGGGTGGACCGTTCCGACGATCACCCGGGCCGTCCACGAAGTCCGTCCCCTTCTGGCAGCTTGTGGCTTCGCCGTTCCCGGACATGGCGACCGACGGCTTCGCACTCTCGCGGACGTCTTCGCCTATGCGGCGGCTGAGGATGTCAAGCTGCGGCTGGACGGGGCGGAGGTCCGGGTTCGACGCCCCCGGGCGAACACGCCGGGCCGTCGCGCCTAACGTCTCGGGCAAGATGCGGCAGAACACCAAGAAGGCCACCGTCGTCACTGACGGGCAGGGCCGCACCCTGTGGGCCGGGGCCCGGCCGAATGCACGACCAGACAGCCGTGAAGACCGAGGGAATCTGCGAGCTGTTCGAGCAGTACCCACAGGTCAGGGCCAAGGCCGACGCGGGCTACCGGGGACTTGCCAAGCAGTTCCCCACCAGGTTCAAGCCCCGCCACTCAAACCGAAGAAGGGTGCCCCGCCCGAAGACACGGCCGCCTGGGACGCAGCCCGCCATCGGCAATCCTCGGAGCGCCTCTGCGTCGAGCACGCCAACGCTGAACACAAGCAGCGGCGAACCCTCCAGCGCTACCTCGGACGCGACGAGTACTGCGACGAGACCTACGCGGCAGTCGCCGCCCTGTCTCCAACCGCGCCGCCGAGAGGTGAGCACCCATCAGACAACCCGCCAGGCCAACACGCCCCCATCCTCATTCGTACACGAGGCCGTAAGGCTGGGTGGGGCCGAACGTCCCCCGGCTCACCCCCTTATGACCCAAGCCCGATCCCCTCCCGGGCGAGCAGGCTGGCAGCGCAGCCCGGAGACCACCGGGCGCCGACCGGGAGGACGACGGACATGAGCGTGCGCGTGGGCATCAACGGCTTCGGCCGTATCGGACGCAACTACCTGCGCTGCGTGCTGGAGCGCGCGGAGACCGCGGCCGTCGAGGTCGTCGCGATCAACGACATCACCTCACCTGCCGCGCTGGCCCATCTGCTGGCGTTCGACTCCACGTACGGTCGGCTGCACCGCACCGTCGAGCACGACGACACCTCGATCACCGTCGACGGACACCGCATCGCCGTGACCGCCCAGCGTGATCCGGCCGCCCTGGCCTGGAGCGACCTCGGCGTCGACGTGGTCATCGAGTCCACCGGCCGCTTCCGCACCCGCGAGGACGCCGGGCTGCACCTGAAGGGCGGCGCGCGCAAGGTGCTGCTGTCCGTGCCGGGCAAGGGCGTCGACGCCACCATCGTGATGGGCGTCAACGAAGGCACCTACGACCCGGAGCACGACCACGTCGTCTCCAACGCCTCCTGCACCACCAACTGCGTGGCGCCCCTGGTGAAGGTGCTGGACGAGCACTTCGGCCTGGTCAAGGGGCTGATGACCACCATCCACGGCTACACCAACGACCAGGTCGTCCTGGACGGCCCGCACAAGGACCTCCGGCGGGGCCGCAGCGCCGCCGTCAACATCATCCCCACCAGCACGGGCGCGGCCCGGGCCGTCGGGCTCGTTCTGCCGGAGCTCGCCGGAACCCTGGACGGCATCGCCGTCCGCGTGCCCGTCGAGGACGGTTCACTGACCGACCTGAGTGTCGTCCTGGAGCGTCCCGTGACCGCGGACGAGGTCAACGACGCCTTCCGGGAGGCCGCCGACGGGCCCCTCAAGGGCATCCTGCGGGTCTCCGACGCCCCGATCGTCTCCCGCGACGTCGTGGGCGATACCGCCTCCTGCGTCCTGGACGCCCCGCTGACCCAGGCGCACGGAGAGCTGGTCAAGATCTTCGGCTGGTACGACAACGAGTGGGGCTACACCAACCGGCTGCTCGACCTCACCGAATACGTCGACGCCAGGCTCCCGCAACGCTGACAGGCCAAGACCGACACGCGACGGAGGGTCCGCCAGGCCGGTTCGGATTCCGGTGGCCTTACCGCCGAGTCGTCACGCACGGACACCCGTACGACCTGTACGGGCTGCCGCAGATCGACAACAAGGACATCACCGGGATCCGCCCTGCGCTGCCCGGCCCGGGATCGCCTGTCCGCAGCCGGCGACAGGGTGACCGCGAGCGGCGGGTCCCGGCCGAGCAGGATGGACGGCATGAAGTCGGAGTTCGACGACCACCGCAGCCCTTCGCGTCCGGGACGGAGCGCCCCCCGGCAGCCCGTCGTCCGCCTTCCCCACGAGCGGATCCAGTTCGCCCGGATGCGTAGCTCGCAGGACCAGGTCGCCGACGCGATCACCTCGTTCGCGGGGACGATGCGTTTCGTCTACCTCCACGCCCTCTGGTTCACGATATGGATCGCGCTGAACGAGGGCTTCCTGGGGAAGACAGGGATTTTCGATCCGTATCCCTTCGGGCTGCTCACCATGATCGTCAGCCTGGAGGCGATCTTCCTGTCCACGTTCGTCATGGTCAGCCAGAACCGTCAGGCGGCGCGGGAGAACGTACGGGCCGATCTGGACTTCGAGACCAACCTGCGCTCCGAGGTGTGGTCGGTCCATATCGGCAAGGTGCTCGGCCTGGACCCGCAGGAAATCGAGGAACACGTCCAGGAGATCATCGCGCAGAGCAAAGCGGGCATCGACGGGACGCCGATCAACCCCAAAAACCTCTGAACCCCCGCACCGACGCGATGAGCGGCTTCCTCTCCGACGCACAGAATGGCGGTATGCCCCAGGCCAACGGCTGGTTCCGCATGCGTGTCCGGGGCGATCCCAGGGGGCGTCCGGCGGCCGCGTGGTCAGCCTCCTTCAGTTCCTCCCGAGTCTCGTGGTTGACGTGACCGGTGCGGTCCCCGGCTCAACGCCGCCGCGGAACCGGGACCCCGGCATATCCATACCTCGTGTCACCTCCCCACACGCACAATCGACGCTGGGCTGCCCCGGCTCTCCAGCAAGGCCCGGAGTCTTCCGTCCGCCAGGACTTGGAGTCGCCGGCGGTGGTTTGGCCGGGCGTGGGCCGGGCCACGGCTCGGCGCTGATCGGGACGACTGCGTCGTTGAATGCCAGCCGTTCGAAGACGCACCCGGCACTCCGGCCGGTGTCCGACGCCAGCGATCGCCTGCCGTCGTTGCCCCCCCATGATCATGGGCATCGCGCCTACCTCGGCTGAACCCCCTCTGGCGGGCGGCAGCGTCCGTAGGGCCACCGGAAGGCCCGTGCAGGACGCTCGATCTCGGCCAACGGGCGTCAGGAAGTCGGTGCGTCCTCAGCGTAGGTCAGCACCACGCACCCGCTGAACCCTCTTTCGCCCTTCTCGACAGGCTTCTGCTGGGGGGACAGTGAGCTGTCGATGCCCGCGCCGCTTCCCCCCGTACCGGGTGCCCGCCGTCCACCCGCCGGGCCGGCGGGCAGGATTGCTTGGTGACGCCCCCAGCGGCCGCAAACCCCGCCCGCAGGAGCGGCCCCGGTGTGTGGCGCAGTCCGCAATGCCGTCGACGCCCTTCGGACCCGCCCCACGACTCCGCCCCTACGGTGGAGAGGTGACCGCCCACGGGAGGAGAGCACATGGAGATCATCGCGTACGGCGTTCTCGCGGACGAGGAGCCCCTGCTGCACGACGCATTCGCCCGCGAGCTCGGCGAGAGCCATGAACTGCGCTGTCTGCGGCTGTTCCTCAACCGGGCCACCGCCCCGACCGCGGCCGTCACGAGGTGGTGCTCAGCAGTGTCAACGACACCCTGGACGGGGACGTGCTGCACGCACTGGCCAGGGGCGGCACGAGGATGATCGCCCAGCGGTCCACCGGCTACAACAACATCGACCTGACAGCGGCCGAGGCGCTGGGGCTGACCGTGGCGCGGGTGTCGTTCTACTCGCCGGACTCGGTCGCCGAGTTCGCCTGGGCGCTGGAGCTCGCCGTGGACCGCCGGATCGTGCGGGCCGCGCACCGGACCCTGGAGTTCGACTTCCGGCTCGACGGGCTGATGGGCCGGGACCTGCGGGGCCGGACCGCGGGGGTGGTGGGCACCGGGAAGATCGGGGCCGCGTTCGCGCGGATCGCCCACGGCTTCGGGATGCGGCTGCTGGGCTGGGACGTGGCCGAGAACCCCGACTGCCTGGCCCTGGGCATGAAGTACGTCGAACCCGAGCGGCTGTTCGCCGAGGTGGACCTGGTCAGCCTGCATGTGCCGCTGCTGGAAGACACCCACCACCTCGTGGACGCCCGCATGTTCGCGCTGATGAAGGACGACGCGATCCTGGTCAACTCCAGCCGCGGCGGCCTGGTGGACACCGACGCCCTGTTGGAAACCTTGCGCGCGGGGCGGCTGAGCGGCGTCGGCCTGGACGTGTACGAGGAGGAGGACGGTGTGTTCTTCCTTGACAAGTCGCTCGAGGTGATGACCGACGAACGCCTCGCGAGGCTGATGACCTTCAACAACGTCCTGGTCACTTCCCATCAGGCGTACTTCACCCGGGACGCCGTCGGGCAGATCGCCGAGACGACCGCGGCCAACGTCATGAACTACTTCGCCGGCCGCACCGGCGACGACACCCTCGTCCGGAGCCCGCCGCCTGAAATTCTGAGCACCTGAATGCGGACCCTGCGATTCGGGCCGTGGAGGTTTCGTGCCCGGTGCGCCGGTAACCCGCCCTGAGCTGCGCGCCGGCGCCCACCCCGGCCTCCGGGCGCCGGCGCGCTCATCTGCGCGGTGCGCAGGATCGTGGTGAAGGCGCTGATGTGCCATGCCCTTGGGAGACGGCAGCGCAATCTTGTCTTCCGGGCGGAGAAGGGGCGATCGGACCCGGCTTGGGGACGATGGGGGCCTTGCACGGCATGTTCTGCAGGGATGGGGTGGAACACGGCGCCGTGACAGGCCGCGCTCGGGACTTCGCAGGACCGCAGGCTCCCGTCGGGAGGACACTGGGATCAGCCTGCCCGGTGCAGACCTACCGCCCCTGTGGTGTGCGGCGTCAAGCAGTGCACCCCGCTACTCAGTGGGGTACCTGATGGTGGGAGGCCCGTCACGGCGCGAGCAGGCGAGGAGGCCGGCATGGGTGTGCGACAGCTCGACGAGAAGACGGTGGCCATGCTGGTGGCCGAGGCCACCGCTGCCCCGTCCATGCACAACGCGCAGCCGTGGCGTTTCCGCTTCGTGGCAGACGAGGGTCTCCTGCTGCTGCGCGCCGATCCCGAGCGGGCCATGCCCCGCTCCGATCCCGGCAACCGGGCGCTGCACATCGGCTGCGGGGCGGCGCTGTTCAACCTGCGCGTCGCCGCCGCGCACGCGGACCTCGCCTCGGAGGCAAGACTGCTTCCCGAGCCGCAGGACCCGCTGCTGCTCGCCGCCGTTCATCTCGCCGACCTAGCCGGCAGCTCGCGGGACGACGACCTGGCGCGGCTGTATCCCGCGATCCGGCAGCGGCACACCAGCCGCCACCCCTTCGCCGAGCAGGACATCCCCGAGGCCATGCGGGCCATCTTGCAGGACGCGGCGGCGCGGGAGGAAGCCGCGCTGCTCTTCCCCGGCCCCTGGCATGCCGAGACCCTGCTCGATCTCATCCGCGACGCCGAGAGCCGCGACGTCATGGACCCTGACACAAGCGAGGACCTGGTCCGCTGGACCCGGCTCGGTCCGGAGGCGGACACCGCCGTCGACGGCGTGCCTGAGTACGCGTTCGGACCGCGCAAACGGGACGGCAAAGCCCCCGTGCGGGACTTCGCCGGTCGCCGTGCCGTGGCCGACCGCGGGACCACCACCTTCGAGCACACCCCCCACCTGGCCCTCCTGAGCACCCTCGGCGACGGACCCGCCGACTGGCTGCGCGCCGGGCAGGCACTGGAACGCGTCCTGCTGGAGGCCACCCTGGCCGATCTGGCCACCTCCCTGACCTCCCACGCCCTGGAGAACCGCGAGCTGCGCCTGCTGGCCCGCGACCCGGGATCGGGCACGGGCCAGGTGCAGATGGTGCTGCGAATCGGCTACGGCCCAAGGGGCCCGGCCACACCCCGCCGCCCCGTCAGGGACGTCCTCGAGATCGTGTGAGCGACTGAAGAGCGGCCTGCCGGACGGGACACTCCTGGGCAGAAACGTTCAGTGGCGCATCCGGCCCCTCCGCCACTGGAGAATCGTACGAAACAAGACTGAGACTCTGATGAAGATGGGCCGGCAGAGCCCTTCCGGGTGGGCGCCAGCCGGTGACAAGGCCGACGGCTCCGACTTGCAGAGCGTCCGGCCGGACGTGAACCGAGGGCCGCGAAGCCCGATGGTCGATCCGTGCAACGGCCCGTGGGGGAGCGACGTGAGGAGCCCCCAGACGTGGGTTCCATCCCTGTTGCGCCCCGTCAATGAGGCAGCCGTGCCGCCCGCCCGCGCCAGCCAGTACGGCAGCGTCCGAGTGAAGATGCCCGACGGCATCCACCCGCTGAGCCAGTACAGCCCGTCCGACGCCCCCGCGACCGCTGCGTCGTCCTGCCGTCAAGTCCCCCTCGGGGGCACCCCCGTGACGCGCACATAGAACACGTCTGGATGCTTGCGGCAGTGCGGAGCCCCGACCTCGACGCTCCGCGAGAGCCATCCGCCCGGGCTCCAGCCAGGCACGCCAGGGAAAAGTTCTAGCCAGTGGGGACCTGCACAGATCGTGCCAGTCGGCGGTCTCTGAACCTGGTCCAAGGAACGGCGGCAACACCGTGCGGATCGTCGCTCGACCAGGGGCAGTTGGCTGAGTCATCCGAGGGGGTGAGCGAAGCTGCCTGCGTGTTAACGCATTTCCTGCTTATTTGTGTGACTGTGTCGCCCTCTCTGTCGAATGACGGGGCCGAGTAGTGCCTCGCGGGTCGGGATGAGCGCCCGCCCCTCCGCCGGCCACGTCCAGCCCAGCGGCGAATTCGGTCAGCCCGTATTGGAGTCGGAGCGAGGAATCACGTCTCCCGGGAACCATCCGGAGCCACGGTGAACGCACGCGGCACACGAAGGGCGAGTCGGCGTGTCTGGACGGGACGTCGGGGGAAGGAGTCAGGACTCGCTCGTCGTACCCCGACCATATTGGCCATGCGCCGTCTTGTGCGGCTGTGCGCCGACCGATGCGCAGGCACGGAAAGTTATGGTCACTAGCGCACCGTGGGTACAAACGGGCAAAGAAGAAGGCCCTCAGCGCGATCGGCTTCCCAACCAACAACGCGCTGAAGGCTCAACCCCAGGCAAACCTGGAAGGTGATACGGATGACCGTACAGTGTGGGCATGCCCCCGACGGGGGCTGGGCACACGGCGCGAGCGAGTGGCACAGGGTCGTCATCATCGTGATCATTACGGTGATTGTGACGGCGTGCGCCGGGCTGAGCCCTGAATGGATTACGGCTGCTGCAGCCCTGCTCGCCGTGTCGGCTGCGCCGATCCGACAGTAGGCACTGTGGAGTACCCCGCCCAACTGCGGGGTACTCCGCTGCCGGCCTCAACGGGCGATATGCGCGTGGTGGTTGATCACCTCGTGCCGGCGTCGGACTTATCCACGATCAGTCTGGCGGGCCGACGCGCTGAGCTAAGGCAACGGGGGCGATTCGGGGCGGCGGCCAGTCAAGGACTCGATGTACTGCCGCACCTGGTGAACGTCGATATCGGCGAGGAAGGCGGTCTCTGTGTGTCCGCCGTACTTCATTTGGTCGGTGGTCAGCGCTCGCGGAATTCCCTGGCCGCGCACCCAGGTCTTGATCTGGCGCTCGAGGGCCCACGCGTCGCCGGTCTGCTCGAAGTTCCAGCGCGCGACCAGCTGCCAGCCTTGGGACACGTGCTGGGTGATGCGTTGTTCGACGTTGGCGATGCCCCACTTCAGGGCACGGTGGACGACGAGGTAGAGGTAGCCCGGCCGGGCGGGGTTGATGCCGCGCGCGGCACAGGTCGGGCAACCCCCCTGGGTGCCTCGGATGTTGTGCAGCGTCGGTCCAGGAGTCAGGACCGTCTCGCATGTCAGGCAGCGCGCTTTCCAGGGCAGGTCCGTGCTGCCTGGGTAGGGGACGAGTGGTTCGAGTCCCTTTTCCAGCATGCTGGCGATGGCCACTGTGGCGTCGAGTCGCAGCGCGTCTGCGATCTTTTCCGAGCGGCAGGACCAGCATTGGTGACCGCGGGCGCGGACTTTCGCGTATGTGGGAGTTCCGATGTGACTGCAGCGCATACAGCGACACAACCAAGGTTGCAAGGACCCCGGATATCCGACGAGGGGCTCCAGATCAGCCTCCGCCATCAGCTTGCGTGCGGACTCATCCGTGACATCGCGCCCGGCGCAGCTGGTGCAGCCACCGCGCCCGTTCTGGACATGTGACAGCTTCTTCGGCTTGATAGCCCCGCAGTGGACGCATCGGGCAAGCCACGGCTTGCCCGCCCCGGGATAGCCCTCAAGCGGGTCCCAGCCCCACGTGAGCATCACGGCAGCAGCATGCGCCCCGTCGCGGGTGAGCTTGGCTGCGATCGTGCGGGACCGGCAGGTCTTGTTGCAGACCCCGGTTCCCTTGTTCACGACGTCGTTGTAACGTGGCGCGCTCACTTCATTGCATGTCAGGCAAAGGCATTTCCAGGGAATTTGTGTCCCCGGAAAAGGCTCGATCGGGCGCGCTCCGCGGCTTATCAGGGCCTCGATCGCTGCAGCCTCCGTTATCTTGCGTGGCACGTAGTCCCCCTCGGTGGCGCACAACTCAAATTGAGGGAGATCCTATTCCAATGGAGGTCGTAGAGCGGGAAAACGTTCAAGAATCAGGCGGACTGCTGTGTCTCGTCACCATCCCGCGGTGCCCCGAATCCTCTCCCGCTGATGGCTGGTTGGTATCGCGCTGGTGAAGGCGGGCAACGCTGCCTGGCCGGCGCGTTGGGCTTCGGCCCACCCGACACCGGATGGATACGTGTTCGGGCCCGTTTGCCGGAGGGGCCTTACGCGTGCCGGTGGCCCATGTTGGCGTTGAACTCGGCCCAGGCCCGCTCCCACTGTGTCCCGCGGCGCACATCCAGCCGTACCCGGGCGGCCCACCAGATGCCTACCACCAGCACGCACACGCCTGCCCCGGACGCCGCGCCGAGGGCAGCCCCCTGGGTGTCGGCCTGGCCCGGGGTGGGCGGGGCGGGCTGGAGGCGGCCCGCGTCGTCGAGCCACACCATGGTGGACGAGCCCGCCTTGCCGCCCGCTGCCACGTGGGCCTCACCCGTCCGGGAAGAGCCGTCGATCATCGTCCACCGCACCGTCGCCCGCACATGGTCGTCTGCCATCCCGGAGAACCGTGCCGGCGTCGCGGAGGCGTCCTCGACGAGGCGAGCGGAGCGGTGGTGCAGGCCCTGCGCCTGGCCGAGAGCGGATCGCTCGCCGACGCCGGCCATCACCACGCCCACCGCGGGTGCCATGAGCAGCAGCATCGCCGCCGCGACGGTGATCCAGGCTTCTGCGACGTCGGAGCGCCGCTTGAGCGGGTTGCGCCGCCAGCGCCAGAGCAACACCCTGCCAACCGTTTTCAGCATGCGTGCATCCCTCCGGGCACGACGTACCTGACCATCACACCTACGGTGACGGATCGGTGATTGATGGCGGCAGAGGCCAACGGGGTCGTCTTGGCAGGGCCGACCGGCCCTGTTGCGAAAGCCGGCTGGTCCCGGGCTGCGGAAGCGATCCCGGGCACAATGCCGTTCATGACTGACGCAACGGCTGATGGCGCAGCCGGTCCGCAACTGGGTGAAGCCGTTGTGCTGTTGGCGGACTTCCTGGGTGCCGAGCCGTTGACCGCGGCCATCGCCTCACTTGAGCGGGGCCTGGCAGGCAGGCCCGCGAGGGAGGTCGGCGACATGGCCGCAGAGCGGGGCATCAGTGCCGAACTGATGGTGGCCGCCCTGACCGTTCGGGAGAGCCTCGGCCGGCTGAACGACCTCATTCACGCAGCCGGGATCGTACTGGCGCTGCCGCACATCCTGGAGGACGGCGAGGAGATATCCGTGCGCCCTTCGCTGGCCGCCGGCAACGACCCGCTGCGGCCCTTCGACCTGGAGACGGACCGTCGCGTGGCGGAGTTCAAACTCGCGCGATGGCGCGGCGCGGACGCCACGCGCAAACGGCAGACGTTCAAGGACCTGGTCATGCTGGCCGCCGACCGTACGGGCCGCCGGGCCGAACTGTTCGTCGTCGGGCCCGAGCCCGGCCGTTTCCTGCGCACCTCCAGGGCGACGGCGGCCTGGGCACTGGACCGCACCCCGCACGCGCGCCGCGCGTTCGAGGAGTCCTTCGGCTCCCTGGACGTCTCCGTCGCGCAGTTCACGGCGCGCCACGCCGCCCATGTCCGGGTCACCGACCTGTGCGACGTGCTGCCGCCCGCGGTGGCAGCGGCGCTCGTGCGCTGATCCGGGCAGGGCACCCGGCCGGGTCGTCGGTCATGCCGTGGAAGGCACCCCGGATCCGGAGGGCTCCGGGGCGGGCAGCATGGTCAGCAGCATGACGCTGGGCTCGGCGGCGCGCACGGTGTGCGGCAGCCGTGCGGGCAGGTGGATCCAGCTCCCGGGTGTCGCCTCGGTCTTCTCGTCGCCCAGGACGAGGTCGAGGCGGCCGGAGACGACCTGGATGACCACGGGCAGGGCCGAGGTGTGCTCGGTCAGTTCCTGGCCGGCGGCGAAGGCGAAGCCGACCACGCGCAGGCGGTCGTCGCGGTACAGGACCCGGCTGAGGGTGCCGTCCTCGGGCACGGTCAGTTCGACGGCCAGGTCGGTGATCACGGTGGCGGGCATGGAGTGCCTCCTCAGGCGTGGGTCGGGGTGGGGACGGCGAGCAGGCTGATCGCGCCGAGGTGAGCACTGTGGCGTCGGAAGACGCGACGCAGGTGCAGCATGCGGCGCAGGGCTGCAGGGTTGCGCAGGGCCCGGGCGGCGATGCGCAGGGCGGGGATCAGTCCTTCGTCGGCGATCAGTTGGCGCGGCTCGAGCAGCGCCATCGGTGCGGTCTTCTGCGCGGTGACGGTGAAGCCTTCGAGGGCGAGGAGTTCGCTCCAGCCGCTGGGGGTCAGGGGGCGGGCGCCCACGTGGATGGCGTGCTGCAGGTCTGCGGTGATCCGGTCGGCGAGCGCGGGGTCGAGACAGTCGGGCAGCAGGCACAGTTCGTGGATGGCGTACCGGCCGGTGGAGGTCGCGAGCAGCCTGCGTGCTTCTCGCACGATGCGCCGTTTGGCGGGGTAGGGCTGCATGGTCAGCATCGCCTCCCCGTACACGACGGTGGCGTCGCCGTCCGGCAACCCGGTGTCCGCGGCATCCGATTGCACGGCACGTACCTCGGTCGGGCCGGGGCCGGCCAGGACGCTCAGGGCGGCCACGGCGGCGGCCTCGCGGTCGACGGCGGTGTAGGAGGCCGGGCGGCGGCTGAGGGTGAGCCGGGCGGTGGCTCCGAGCCCGGCGGCCAGCTCCACCACCCGGTCCTCAGGATCCACGCCCAGGGCGTCCAGCATCCACTCGGTCAGCTCCACGCCGCCGGGGCGCAGCACCCGCTTGCCCAGGCGGGCCAGCAGCCAGTGGCCAGGCATACGGGCGGCGTCCAGTCCGTCGCCGGGAAGCGGAGTGTGCTGCTGTGGGGCCTGTTGGTCGGTCGACGCCATGGTCGTGCCTCGCTTTCTCTGCCGCACGGGTACTACTTAGGCGAACCTAACTTGAGGTGGCACTGCTGTGCGGGGGCCGAACGTCCCGATGTGCGGGCCCAGTGGGCCAGGCGGCTTGCAGGCCCGCATTCGGAATGACCTGTTCCGCTGCGGCGACCTGGGTACTCCCGACTGTCTCATTTGGGGGACACCGCACTTCTGTCTCACGATCTTGTCCCTTGAGGTCTGCTCCCTCTGCGTACATCTGGTCCCTGGGCCGACGGGCCGCATCGCCATCAGCGAACCGCCCAGCGTGGTGAGCGCCGCCTGAATCGTTGGCTACGCGCCCGGGGCGACCAGCCGGTAGCCCACGCCGCGTACGGTCTCGATCGTGCTGGCATGCGCAGCTTGGCGCGCAGGGACGCGACGTGCACCTCCAGAGTGCGCCCGGTCCCCTCTCAACTGGTGCGCTACACCTCGCTGATGATCTGCTCTCGGCGGAAGACCACGCCGGGGCGATGGGCGAGCGGGGCGAGGAGGTCGAACTCCTTGCGGGGTCAGTGGGACGACCGCGCCGTCCACGCTGACCTGGCGGGTGGGCAGTTCGATGTGCACCGGGCCGAGGCGCAGCACGGTTTCGCCCGTCTCAGGGGGATGCGGGCGAGCAACTCTCCGGTGTCGTACGGCTTCACCACGTAGTCGTAGGCGCCGGAGTTGAGGCCGTGGATGCGGGAGCGGACGTCGGGGTGCGCGGTGACCATGATCATCTGGGTGCTGGTGCGCTTGCGGATCCTGCCGCAGACCTCGTAGCCGTCCTCGCCGGGCAGGCCCGGCCGGGTGCCCAGGTTGAGTAGGACGACGCCGCAGTCGGCGCCCTGCGGGACGAGCACTTGGAGGGCCTCCTCGCCGTTGCGCGCACGCGACACGTCGAAACCGTGCCGCGCGAGGACTGCGGACAGCGTGGCTGCCACCTGGTCGTCGTCGACGAGCAGCAACCTGGACCCGATCCTCCGATGAACCTTGGGTCGGCAGTTCTTCTCCCGCGAGTCGGGCCTGCAGGCGTGTCAGCCGGTACCGGGTGGCGTCGGATTCGGCCCACAGTCCGTTCACGGCGCGCGCTGCGTCGTGGTCCCTTCCATCTCCGGGAACGGAAGCTTCCCGACGGGCGTCGAGCACCATCCGCAGCGTGGCCCGACGCTCCCGCTCCATCCCTGCGGCCACCCTGCCCCGCGCCAGCTCGTGCAGCACGTCCCAGTGGTTCGAACTCCCGCTGCGGGAACGCAGGAACAGTTCTGCCAAGGTGATCGTCATCGGGACCAGAACGGTCAGCAGGTCACGTTCATCGGTGTACGACTCCGTCCGCTTCATACCGTGGCCCTGCGCCGCGGAACTGCCCACTACAGGGTTCGGGCGGCAAGAAGGTTGAACGGCCGAGGAGATTTGCTGTGGCCGGGCCCGGCAAGCGATCACTCACCCCGAAGGCGCGGGCGACGAATAGCGCAGGCCAGGAACCGGGAACACTGCCATGCCGACCGAGGCCGCCACGCGGTGCTCGGTGCGAAGGCGCGCCGGTGCCCGATCGCTGCTCCGGGGCGCTTTCGCGAGCACACTGGAGGCGGGGGTTCAACCAGCACGCATGGGGGTGTCGGCCGATGGGGAGAGCGCGGCGTATGCCCCCGGCGGTCTGGGGCTGGCGGCGCAGTCCGCTCCGGCGACGCGTGGACATCGTCGAAGCCTGGGTCGTGCTGACCGCCTGGCTCCTTGCGGTGGCGGGCGGCCTGCCCGCGGGACTGGGAGTGGTAGGCGCGGTGGAGCGCAGCCTGGACCTGCAGCGGGCGGAACGCCGTGCCGTCGCGGCCGTGCTCGCCCAGGACGCGGCGGACAGCAAGTCCCCGCAGGCGGTGGACAGCGAGCGGGTGTGGGTGACGGTGCGCTGGAACGCGCCGGACGGCACGGTGCGTACGGGCCAGACCAAGGTGCCGGCCCAGACTCCGGCAGGCACCTTGGTGACGGTGTGGACGGACCGGCGCGGCGGACTGACCTCCAAGCCCGTCACGCACCAGGAGGCACAGATACAGGCCGCCCTGGTGGGTGTGGTCGCCGCGATGGGCGCGGGCGGAACCGTGCTGTGCGGCACCTGGGCCGTACGCAGAGGGCTCGACCGGCGGCGTATGACGCCATGGGACGAGGAATGGGCCCGGATCGATACACGGTGGGGGCGGAAGACTGGCTGAGCCCAAGGGCGGGCATGGTCCGCCGCCATGGTTTCGTCCCAGCGGGGCTGTCCACGGCCGCCCTACCTAACCACCCGAAGCGCTGGGCGCTGTTCCCACTGCCCACCTGGTACGTGGGACACCTCAATGTCGATCCCCCCGGCACCGTGGACGGGCAGCAATCTGCGAGTAAGGGCGCCGGTTACCCTGTCGGCGTGATCGAGAATCCTCCTCCCTGTCCGAAGTGCTCGTGTGAGTACACCTACGAAATGAACGCCCTTCTCGTGTGCCCAGAGTGCGGCCACGAATGGGCACCCGCAGAGAGCGACACTGAGGGCGCGGAAGCTGCCGGGGAGCGCGTCGTCAAGGACTCCGTCGGCAACGTGCTGCGGGACGGCGACAGCGTGGTCGTGGTCAAGGCGCTCAAGGTCAAGGGCAGCCCTTCCGGCATCAAGGCCGGCACCAAGGTGCGCAGCATCCGGCTGGTCGACGGCGTCGACGGGCACGACATCGACTGCAAGGTCGATGGTTTCGGGGCGATGCAGTTGAAGTCCAGCGTGGTCAAGAAAGCCTGATCCCGACGGCCCCCTCCCTGGCGGGAACACCGGTGCAGCAGCCTGATGCTGAATTGCAAAATTTCGCAATTGGTTAGATGCTGTGTTGGCTGTGTCTGCAGGTAGCCGCGGGCACAGCCTTTCGTGTCCGCCCCCCGGGGGGCGTAGGGGAAGCCGAGGGGTCGTGTCCGTTCCGCTGTACCAGGCCAAGGCCGAGTTCTTCCGGATGCTGGGGCATCCAGTACGGATACGGGTGCTGGAGTTGCTCCAGGAAGGATCGATGCCGGTACGGGAGCTGCTCGCGGCCATCGAGGTGGAGCCCTCCAGCCTGTCCCAGCAGCTGGCGGTGCTGCGCCGCTCGGGGATCGTCACCGCGACCCGCGAGGGCTCGACCGTGGTCTATGAGCTGGCCGGCGGGGACGTGGCCGACCTGATGAAGGCCGCGCGGCGGATCTTGACCCAGATGCTGGCCGGGCAAAATGAGCTGCTGGCCGAGCTGCGGGAAGCCGAGGTCACCGCGCGATGACCTCGCAGATCAGCCGGGCCTGGGCCCGGATCACCTCGCTGCTGCCCGCCCGTACCGACCTGACGGAGATGCGCCGCGACCCGCGCCGGGATCTGCTGGCCGGGCTGACCGTGGCCATCGTGGCGCTGCCGCTCGCCCTCGGCTTCGGCGTCTCCTCCGGCCTGGGCGCGGAGGCGGGACTGGCGACCGCGGTCGTCGCCGGTGCGCTCGCCGCAGTGTTCGGCGGGTCGAATCTGCAGGTGTCGGGGCCGACCGGTGCCATGACCGTGGTCCTCGTGCCCATCGTGGGTGAGTACGGGCCGACGGGCGTCCTGACCGTCGGGTTGATGGCCGGCGTGATGCTGGTGGCGCTGGCGGCGCTCAAGGCCGGCCGCTACATGCAGTACATTCCCGCCCCCGTGGTCGAGGGCTTCACCCTCGGCATCGCCTGCGTGATCGGCCTCCAGCAGGTCCCGAACGCGCTCGGTGTGCCCAAGCCCGAGGGCGACCGGGTGCTGGTGGTGACCTGGCGGGCGATCGAGGAGTTCGCGAAGTCCCCGAACTGGACCGCTCTCGGCTTCGCCGTCGCCGTCGCGGCGGTCATGCTGGCCGGGGCGCGGTGGCGGCCGACCGTTCCGTTCTCGATCCTGGCCGTGATCGCCGCGACGGTCGTCGCGCAGGCCGCAGGGCTGGACGCGGCGACACCGATCGGCGACCTTCCGGCCGGGCTGCCCGCACCCTCGCTGTCCTTCCTGGAGGTCGGGTCTCTGGGGACGCTCATGGCTCCGGCCGTGGCGGTCGCGGCCCTGGCCGCCCTGGAGTCGCTGCTGTCCGCCTCGGTCGCCGACGGCATGACAGTCGGGCAGAAGCACGACCCCGACCGGGAACTGTTCGGCCAGGGCCTGGCGAACATCGCCGCCCCGCTGTTCGGCGGGGTACCGGCGACCGGGGCGATCGCGCGCACCGCGGTCAACGTCCGCACCGGCGCGAGTTCCCGGCTGGCCGCCCTCACCCACGCGGCGATCCTCGCCGTGATCGTCTTCGCGGCGGCACCCCTGGTCTCGAAGATCCCCCTCGCCGCACTGGCCGGCGTCCTGCTGGCCACCGCGATCCGGATGGTCGAGGTCGGCTCGCTGAAAGCCATGGCGAAAGCGACCCGCTCCGATGCGCTGATCCTCGTCCTGACCGCCGTCGCGACCCTGGCCCTGGACCTCGTGTACGCCGTCATCATCGGCCTGGCCGTCGCGAGTGCGCTCGCCCTGCGTGCCGTGGCCAAGCAGGCCCGCTTCGACCCGGTGCCGCTCGACCGGGGCGACCACAGTGCCGAGGAACACGCGCTGCTGGCCGAGCACATCGTCGCCTACCGCATCGACGGACCGCTGTTCTTCGCCGCCGCCCACCGCTTCCTGCTGGAGCTGACCGAGGTCGCCGACGTACGGGTCGTCATCCTGCGTATGTCCCGGGTGTCGACGATGGACGCCACCGGGGCCCTGGTCCTGAAGGACGCGGTGGAGAAGCTGCGGCGTCGTGGCATCGCGGTCCTGGCCTCCGGCATACGGTCCGGCCAGCGGCAGGTCCTGGACTCGGTCGGCGCGCTGGACCTGCTGCGCCACGAGGGCCTGGAGTACGCCACCACCCCCGAGGCGATCCGGGCCGCCCGCGGCCACCTGGAGGCGGCCGGAGTCCTGCCCGCCGTTCCCGCACAAACGCCCCGAACCGCCAGCGAGGAAGCCCTGCGATGAGCACTCTCCCCGTCCCCCTTCGTATGGTCGAGGTCTCCGGTGCGGAGGCCCTGTGGCTGGTCGAGGGCAGCAGCAGCGGCCGGCTGGTGTACGTGCAACGGGACCTGCCGACGGTGCGGCCCGCCCGTCATGTGTGGGAGTACGGCCGCTTGGTCGTGCGTACGCCGGCCCCGGCCGCTGCGGTGCCCGCGACGGCGGCGTACCACTTGGACGAGATCCGTGCCGTGCCCGCCACCGGCTGGACGGTCACCGTCTCGGGTCCCGCCGAGGTGATCACGGACCTCGACGAGGCCGCCCACTACCGGCGCACGCTGACCGGCTGGACCCACGGCCCGCACGACACCCTGCTGCGCCTGCACCCCAAGACCGTCACCGGGTTCCGCCTCGCCCGCGCGGAGGCGTGATGGCCACGCAGCTCGAAGCCCTGCCCCACCGGCACGTGCTCACGCTGCCCGCCGAACCGTCCGCCGTGCGGATGGCCCGCGAGACGGCCGAGCAGGCCATGGTCGAGTGGGGGATAGGGCTGCGTCACCCCACGGTGGACCCGGCGCTGCTGATCCTGAGTGAGCTGGTCGCCAACAGCGTCCGGCACGCCGCCGTGCTCTCCCCGCAGGTGACCGTGATCTACGCGTCGGGCCCGGGCTGTCTGGCCTTCGCCGTCCATGACCGCCACCCCTACCAGCCCGCGCTGTATGGGTCGCTCACCGATGCCGGCACCGGCGGTCTGGCCACCGTCATGGAACTCACCCTTGGCCTGGGCGGTACCGCGGTGGTCCGCGCGGATGCCGATGGCCGGGGCAAGAGCATCTGGATCACCCTGCCCCTCTGACCGATCGGCACGCCTCCGGCCGATCACCCGCACCAGGAAGCACACCCTCATGACTATCAACTGGCGCTACACCGTCGAGGAGAATCTCGGCATCCTCTCCGTCGCCGGATACCTCGGCCCGGACGCGGTCCACCGCTTCACCGGCGCGGTCGGCTGGGCCCTGGCCCGCGGCACCGGACCGGTGCTCGTCGACCTGACCGAGCTGCGCAGCTGGTCGGCCGAGGGACAAGTGGCGATCGCCGAAGCCGCGCGCCGTCTGACGGAGGCGGGCCGCAGCTTGGAACTGGCCGCCATCCCCGCCGACGGGTCCCTCGTCCCGACCGGAGACGGCCCGCCGATCCCGGTGCACCTGGACCTGGCCGCCGCGCTGGCCGCGCACGGCGTGGGAATCGGAGGGCGCGTCGAGGGCCGTCAGGAGTGGCGCACCACAGGGTGGTCGGACGAAGGCCCGGCGGACGAGTGATCCCGGCGGCTCACCCCAGGGCGAAGGCGCCGTCGCCATTGCGAACGGGCACGACCGTGCAGGTGTCCTCCGCGGTGGCGATCGCCATGTCCTCGACGAATCCCCTCGCGGCCAGTTGCCGGCCGGAGGCACCGGCGGCGACCGCGTGCGCAAGATCAGCGGTGCCTTCGTGGCTCGCCTTCGCGGCGGCGGCCTCCACCGAGAGCGGGCCCGCGCCCTGGGCGGACAGGTCGGAGACGAGGCTCCGGCGCCGAGCAGGTCCTCCAGGGCCGGGCGCAGGGTGCTGTCCGGCCAGTGCTCACCCGCGGCGACGACGGCGACGGGTTGGTCGGGAGTGCCGTAGCCGTGGGAGGTGAGCCAGGAGCCGACAGCAGTGATGTTGCGCAGGCAGGCGGCGACCAGCCGTACGCCGGGCGGGACCGCGGCTGCGATGGCGGCGCCGTTGGGGGAGGGCAGGACCAGGCGGGTGACGAAAGGTGCCGCTCGCAGATGGTGCGGGAACAGGGACCAGGGGCTGGAGGGCGTGACAGCGGCGCGGTGGACGGCCAGCCGTGCGCCCGACTGACGGGCATAGGCCGCGGCCGCCTTCTCGATGCCGGACTGCTCGGAACAGGAGACGAGTTGCTGGGGCACCAGAAGGGAAGGATCTGGGTGCCCTTCTCGACGGCCACGCTCACCGCCGTGGTGAAGGACAACACGTCGACGACGACCAGACAGGCCGCTGCCGTGACGAGACGGTCGGCTCCGGCGGGCCCCCACTCGAAGCGGACCCCGGCACCGGACTGGGCAGCCCAGTCACCCATCACCGAACCCCTCCCGCAGGCGAAGCGACGGTCAGCCGCGGCCCGCGCCCCCTGTCTTCTGTGCGGACCGGCCGCCGAAGGACAGCTTCAGCATGCGGTCATGGCCGCAGCGCGGGCATCCGCCGCTCGGTCCGAGGGCGGTGGGGCTGCACTTGACGCGGCAGACGGGGCACTTGAGCCAGATGACGCCGGTGCCGCGCAGCGGGGTGATCCTCACGCATTCCTCCTCACGCGACCTCATGAATTGCTAATGTTAGCAATTACTTGAGGTCGCCATTGCTGGATTCGGCGGTCCGGTTCCTCCATGTGGGTTCGGCGTGGCCGGTGCCGCAGGCGAGGATGGGCCGCATGTTGTCGACGAGTGGGTGGATGCGATGCGCCGAGGCCCGGCCGGAGGGGCCGTGCTGTTGGGTCGGGGAGGCGACGGCACGATGAGTACGCCGCTGTACCAACTGAAGGCCGAGTTCTTCAAGACGCTCGGCCACCCGGCCCGCATCCGCGTCCTGGAGCTGCTGAGCGAGCGCGAGCACGCGGTCGCCGAGATGCTGCCCGAGGTGGGCATCGAGCCCGCGCACCTGTCCCAGCAGCTCGCGGTGCTGCGACGCGCGAACCTGGTGGTGACCCGCAAGGAAGGCTCGACCGTCTACTACTCGCTCACCAGCCCGCACGTCGCCGAGCTCCTCCGAGTCGCCCGCACCATCCTGTCCGGCGTGCTGGCCGGCCAGGCCGAGCTGCTCGCCGACCTGCAGGCCGCGCAAGGGGAGGCGAAACCGCCGTCGTAGCGACGGCCCTCGATCGGCGGCCGTCTCCCGAGGAGTTGACACCGCTCTGTGGTGCCGGGGGACGGTCGCCTTCATCAAATTCGCCAAAAGGGCAAAGCATCGGGAAAGTGCCGTAACTCCACTCGCGGGATGGCCCGTTGGCCTCCTACGGACAGTCCTCACCGTTCCAGGGAGGGTTCATGGGCCTGTTGCGCAAGATCCGCGACACCGGGAGGGTGGCCGAGCCCGCGCCGCCGCGCCCCGAGGGCGATGTCCCGGAAAAGGCTCGGGAGCTGGGCGGGTCGGTGCAGGTGCGATGTGTGGACGCGGGGTCCTGCAACGGCTGTGAGATCGAGATCACCGCGGCCTTCAACCCGGTGTACGACGCCGAGCGGTACGGCGCCCGGCTGGTGGCCTCGCCGCGCCATGCGGACGTGGCGCTGGTGACCGGGCCGGTGACGCGGAACATGGCCGAGCCGCTGCGGCGCACGGTGGCCGCGATGGGCGAGCCGCGGCTGGTGGTGGCGGTCGGGGACTGCGCCATCAACTGCGGTGAGTTCGCGGGCGGCTATGGCGTGGAGGGCGCCGTCTCCGATGTCGTACCGGTGGATCTGGCGGTGCCAGGGTGCCCGCCGGAGCCGGAGGCGATCGTGGCGGCCCTGCGGAGGGTGACCGGACGGTGAGCGTGATCCCGGCCGCCCTCGCGACGGCCACCGGGCTGGGCGGCGCGGGTTCGCTGGCCGGTCTCGGACTGCCGTACCGCGTCCGCGTGCCGGTTGTCGGAGTTCTGACGGTGGGCGTGGGGGTGGCGGGTGGCACGGCGGGTGTGGCTGCACTGGGCGGCAGCCGCTGGGCCGCGGTCTTCCCCGGGCTGCTGCCGCTGGCCGGGGCGCATCTGGCGGTGGATGCGCTGGCGGGCCTGTTCACGGCCGTGGCGGGGGCGGTCGTAGTCGCCGTCGCCGTGTACGGCATCGGGTATGTGGCCGGACATGGTCCTCATGGGCTCGGCTCGCGTACGGCGCAGGCGGTGCTGCCGCTGTTCGCGCTCACCCTGGTGCTGGTGCCCGTGGCGGCGTCGGTGTCCACGTTCCTGGTGCTGTGGGAGCTGATGGCGCTCACCTCGCTGCTGCTGGTGCTCGCCGAGCACCGGGAGCGGGCTCCGGTGCGGCAGGCGGGCGTCTGGTACGCGGTGATGACGCATCTCGGCCTGGTCCTGCTGCTGGCCGGATTCGCCGTGTTCGCTGCGCAGGCCGGTGGGGAGACCTTCGCAGCGCTCCGGGCGGGCGCCGACTCCATGTCGCCGACGCTGCGGGGGCTGGTATTCGTGCTGGTCGCGGCGGCTTTCGCGTCGAAGGCGGGTGCGGTGCCGCTGCACGCCTGGCTGCCGCGCGCTCATCCCGAAGCGCCCAGTCCCGTCTCGGCGTTGATGAGCGCGGCCATGGTCAACCTAGGCATTTACGGCCTCGTGCGGACCGGTCTTGGCCTGCTGGGCGGTGGGCCGGCGTGGTGGTGGCTGGGTCTGATGGCGGTGGGCGGGGTCAGTGCGGTGTACGGGATCCTGCAGGCGGCGATGGCCTCCGACCTCAAGCGGCTGCTGGCGTACTCGACGAGCGAGAACATGGGCCTGGTCCTGATCGGGGTGGGGGCCTCTGGGCTGTTCGCCTCCTACGGCGACCGGCCGCTGGCCGCAATGGCGCTGGCGGCGGCCCTGCTGCACGTGGTCAACCACGCGGCGTTCAAGGCTCTGCTGTTCTGCGCGGCCGGCTCGGTGCTGCGGGCCACCGGCCTGCGTGACCTTGACCGGCTGGGCGGGCTGCGGGCGCGCATGCCGGCCACCGCCGGGCTGTTCGCGCTGGCCGGTCTCGGGGCCGTGGCGCTGCCGCCGGGCAACGGGTTCATCAGCGAGTGGCTGCTGCTGCAGTCCCTGATCCACGGACTTCAGGTACCCGGGGTGGCCGTCGCGGTCGTGCTGCCGCTGTCGGTGGCGCTGATCGCGCTGTCGGCGGGTATCGCCGCGGCGGCGTTCGTGAAGGCGCTCGGGGTGGGCTTCTTTGCCCGGCCCCGCAGTGAACCGGCCGCGGAGGCCAAGGAGTCACCGCCCCTGATGCTCGTCGGGATGGGCCTGCTCGCGGCACTGTGCGCGGCTCTGGCCCTGGTGCCCGGCCTGCTGGGCGACGGCCTGGACCGGGCCGTGACCGCGACCGGGATGGCGGGCAGTGGAGCGGTCTCGGGCGGCGGGCTGAAGGTGCGCCTTGCCGACATCTCCGCGTCCCTGTCGCCGCTGTGGATCACATCGGCCCTGACCGCCGCGCTGCTGCTGGCTGTCGGACTGCCGAGGTTGTACCAGCGCAGGAGGCGCCGTGCGAACGCACGCCTGTGGGACTGTGGCGGCGGGGCCCCCACCCCGCGCATGGCCTACACGGCCACCTCGTTCGCCGAACCGCTGCAACGGGTCTTCGACGACGTCCTCGCGCCCGTGCAGGATGTCAACGTCACCCCGGTGCGCGAGTCGTCGTACCTGGTGGAGCGGGTGCGCTTTGAGCGCCGGGTGCCTGACCGGATCGAGCACCGGCTGTACGAACCCGTGCTGCGGGCCCTGGCCGGTACCGGGCGGGCGGCCCGGCGGCTGGCGGGCGGCAGCGTTCACCTCTATCTCGGCTACGGCTTCGCCGGCCTGGTCGTGCTGCTGTTGATCCTGGCGGTGGGCTGGTGAGAGCGAACAGATGAGTGCTGTCGGATACGCGGCCGTGGCCGGGCAGGTAGTGGTCGTCGGCGCCGGGGCGCCGCTGCTGACCGGGTGGATGCGTCTGGTACGCGCCCGCCTGGAGGGCCGGGCCGGGGCAGGGGTGCTCCAGCCCTGGCGGGACGCCCGCAAACTGCTGCGCAAGGAACCCATCAGCCCGGTCGGCACCGGGCCCGCGTTCCGGACCGCCCCCGCACTGCTGGTCGCCACCACCGTGGTCGCGGCCGGGCTCGTCCCCTTGCTGTCGACGGACACACCGGTGAGCGGCCACGCCGACCTCATCGTGGTGGTGGGGCTGATCGCGCTGGGCACCCTGACGCTGGCCCTGGCCGGACTGGACACCGGCACCGCGTTCGGCGGGATGGGCGCCTCCCGCGAGATGACGGTCGCCGCACTGGTGGAACCGACCATCCTGCTGTCGGTGTTCGCCCTGTCGATACCGGCGGGCACGACCAACATCCCGGCCATCGTGAACGGTGCCGTCGATCAGCCGGCCCGTCTCACTTCCCCCGCCGGCCTGCTGGCCACGGCCGCACTCGCGGTGGCGGTGCTGGCGGAGACCGGACGGATCCCGGTGGACAATCCCTCCACCCACCTCGAACTGACCATGATTCACGAGGCGATGGTCCTGGAGTACGCCGGCCCCGACCTGGCGCTGGTCGAACTCGGCGCCCAGATGCGGCTCACCCTGCTGCTCGGGCTGCTGTCCTCGCTGTTCGTACCGTGGGGCATCGCCACCAACGCCTCATGGACCGCGCTCGTCGTGGCCCTCGTCCTGTTCGCGGCGAAGGTCTGCCTGCTGGGCGCCGTGCTGGCGGCGGCCGAGGTCTTCTGGGCCAAGGTCAGGTTGTTCCGGGTGCCCGAACTGCTCGCCGGGTCCTTCCTGCTGGCACTGCTCGCGGTGACCGCCTCCTACTTCCTGAGCGGAACGTCATGAGCGAGGACCTCTTCATCCAACTCCTCGACCTGGCCTGCGGAGCCTTCCTGCTGGCCGCGGTGATCGTGCTGTGGCGGCGCGAACTGGCCACGATCGTGCGGATCTTCGCCCTGCAGGGCGTGGCGCTCGCCGCGATCGCCGTCCTGCTCGGCGCACACGAGGAACGCTGGGACCTGATCGGCGTGGGCATCGGCATCGGGTTGCTCAGGGCAGGCGTCCTGCCGCATCTGATGCGCCGCGCCCTGGCCGCGCTCACCACCGGCCGGGCGCACAGCGACGAGGTACGGGAGACCCAGCCACTGGTCAACGTCGCCGCCTCGCTGCTGACCGCGTCCCTGTTGACGCTGCTGGCCTACGCGGTCGCCCGGCCGCTGACCGCCCTGAACCCCATTCCTGCCACCCGGGCGCTGCCCGTCGGCCTCGCGGTCGTCCTGATCGGCTTCTTCATCCTGGTCACCCGCAGACGGGCGCTCGCTCAAGTGGTCGGGTTCCTGCTGCTGGACAACGGCATCACCGCCACCGCCTTCCTTGCCACCTCCGGCGTGCCGCTGATCGTCGAACTCGGCGTCTCCTTCGACGTACTGCTCGCGGTGCTGGTGCTGCAGATCCTCACCACCCGGGTCCGGGAGGCGTTCGGCACCACCGACATCGACGACCTGCGGGAGCTGCACGACTGATGAACGTCACTGGTTCCGCTGCGCTTCTCACCGCACCTGCCGCCGTCCCGCTCGTGGTGGCCGGCGCGTACGCGCTGACCGGACTGCGTACCCGCTCGACCGCCGCGGCGGTCGCCGCAGAGCTCACCCAGGTCCGGCGTCGGGCATCTGCACAAGGGGACGTTCTGGTCGCCGAGGCGCCCGAGTCCGAGGAATCCCCGCAGCGGCATCCCGCGGACTGGGCCGCTCTCCTCTCGCCCGCCGTGATCCTTACGTGCGGGAGCCTGCTGGCCACAGACGTCGTCAGCCACGGCCCGACGGCGGCGTACTCGGGTCTGCTGCGCGCGGACGCGCTCACCGCCTGGATGCTCCTGGTCGTCGGCGCCGTCGCGCTTGTCGCCTGCGGCTCCGCCCCGGCCTACTTGGCCGGAGAGCGGGTAGCGGGGTGGGCTACCGCGCAGTCGGTGTGGCGCTACCACGTCCTCGTGCAGGCGTTCTTGGCCGCGATGTGCCTGGCCGTGGTGACCGCCAACCTCGGCGTGCTGTGGGTGGCGATCGAGGCCACCACCATCGTCACCGCGTTCCTGGTCGGTCACCGTCGCACCCGCATGTCGGTGGAGGCGGCATGGAAGTACGTCGTGATCTGCTCGGCCGGGATCGCGCTCGCCTTCCTCGGCACCGTCCTCATCTACTACGCGGCCCGGCAGGCCGGCATCGCCGAGGCGTGGGCACTGGACTGGCCCACCCTCGTCGCCCACGCCGACCAGCTCGACCCGGCGGTCACCCGGCTCGGCATCACACTCGTCGTCCTGGGCTTCGGCGCCAAGGCCGGTCTGATCCCGCTGCACGCCTGGCTGCCCGACGCGCACAGCCAGGCCCCCGCACCGGTCTCCGCGCTGATGTCCGGGGTGCTGCTGTCCGTCGCCTTCGCCGCCATCCTGCGCTACCGGGTCATCGCGAACGCCGCCCTCGGGACCGGCTTCACCCGCGTTCTGCTGACCGGTATTGCCCTGCTCACCCTCGCCTTGGCCGCCGGGCTGCTGCTGGCCCAGCGCGACTACAAGCGGATGCTGGCCTACTCATCCATGGAGCATATGAGCCTGATCGCGCTGGCCGCGGCGATCGGCAGCCCGCTCGCCCTCACCGCCGCCCTGCTGCACATCGCCGGACACGGGCTCGCCAAGTCCGTCGCCTTCTGCGCCTCCGGCCGCATCCTGCAGATCACCCGCACCACGCGGATCGGACGGGTCCGCGGACTGCTGGCCCGGGCGCCCGCGCCGGCCGGGGCGTTCGGGCTCGCGGTGGTGGCCCTGATGGCGTTCCCGCCCTTCAGCCTCTTCGCCTCCGAACTCGGCATCGCCCGCGCCGGTTTCGCAGCCGGCGCCGGCCTGGGCTGGGCCACGGCCGCCGCCCTGCTGCTCGTCCTGGTCGCCTTCGCCGCACTGGCCGCCCGCACGGCCCGGATGCTGCTGGGACCGGGAACACCGGCCGAGGACAGCCTGTCCGCCGTATGGCCGCTGCTGCTGGGCCTGGCCGCCTGCGCCGCCCTCGGCATCGCCACCGGCCCGCTCACCAACCTGCTGCACGTCGCCGCCCAGGCGATCGGAGGCCACTGAAACGATGCGCACGACGTACCAGGTCAGCCTCGCCGCACTGCCCCAGCACGCCGAGGAACTGCTCGCTGCGGGCCACCGACTCGCCCTGGTCGCCGCGCACATCGACGAGGCCGGTCCGCGTGTGGTGTACCTGTTCACCTCCGGCCCGCCCGACACCCGCACCGAACTCCACGTCCGCCTCCACCCCGACCACCCCGAGGTGCCCTCCCTCGCCCATCTCTCCTTCCCCGCGGGCCGGTTCGAACGCGAGATGCGCGACCTGTTCGGCATCATCCCCCAGGGCCACCCGCTCCCCCGCCGCCTCGTACGCCACTTCCACTGGCCGCGCGGCTGGTACCCGATGCGCCCCGACGCCGGCCCACCGCCCAACTTCGGCGAGCAGGAAGGCCCGTACCCCTTCCTG
The DNA here is from genome assembly GCF_049739545.1 of Streptomyces sp. SLBN-8D4. NCBI lineage: Bacteria > Bacillati > Actinomycetota > Actinomycetes > Kitasatosporales > Streptomycetaceae > Streptomyces > Streptomyces sp. SLBN-8D4. Next base: position 1,917,302 of record NZ_JBMGQC010000001.1, on the reverse strand, counting down.
GAGGTGGAGGGCGACGGGGTCTATGAGATCCCCGTCGGCCCGGTGCACGCCGGCCTGATCGAGCCCGGCCACTTCCGCTTCTCCGTCGTCGGCGAGACCATCCTCAAGCTCAAGGCCCGCCTCTGGTTCGTCCACAAGGGTGTGGAGAAGCTCTTCCAGGGTCGTACGGTCGCCGCCGGACTTCCGCTCGCCGAGCGCATCAGCGGAGACACGGCGGTCGGCCACGCCCTCGCGTACTGCCTGGCCGTGGAGGAGGCCACTGGCACCGAGGTCCCGCCGGAGGCCCAGCGTGCCCGTGCCCTCCTCCTCGAACTCGAGCGTATCCACAACCACGTGGCCGACCTCGGCATGCTGTGCAACGACGTCGGCCACGGCATCCTCAACGCCCACGCCCAGCGCATCCGCGAACAACTCCTGCGCCTCAACAAGGAAGTCACCGGGCACCGGCTGCTGCGCGGCGGCATCGTCCCTGGCGGCGCAGCATTGCACGCCCTCCCCGACCCCGCTCATCTCAAGGCCATCGGCGAGGACATCCGCGAGATCGCCGACCTGGCCCTGGGCCACTCCACCGTCCACGACCGCTTCACCGGCACCGCCATCCTCCACACCGACGCCGCCCGCACCATCGGCTGCCTCGGCTACATCGCCCGCGCCAGCGGCCTCACCGGCACGGACGCCCGCATCGCGCATCCCTTCACGCCGTACGACGGCACAAGGCTCACCGTGCCCGTCCACGACAGCGGTGACGTGCTGGCCCGTTTCCTGGTCCGCGCCGAGGAGATCGACGCCTCCCTCGCCCTGATCGCGCACTTCACCGACGGTCTGTCGGCCCCCATGGTGTTGCTGACGCCTGCGCCGGCGTCCGGAGCGGGCCCCGGCACCGGGGTGGGTGTCGTGGAGGGCTGGCGCGGCACCATCGCCACCCGCGTCGAACTCGCCCCCGACGGCACCCTGACACGCGTCAAGCCCGTCGACCCGTCCTTCTTCAACTGGCCTGCCCTGCCCGTGGCGTTGACGGACACGATCGTCCCGGACTTCCCGCTGACCAACAAGAGCTTCAACCTGTCCTACGCGGGCAACGACCTGTGACGGCTCCCCGCTGTTGAGCGACGCTGCAGGTGTCCACGGAGGAGTCGACGAGCAGCACGAGGCTGCCGGAGTCTCAGCGCCGCGACATGTAGACGTCGAGGGCCTTGTGGAGGACCTTGTTGAGCGGGTGGTCCCACTCGCCGAGGTATTCGACCCGCCTCGCCGCCGGTGCCGGCCTTGAACTCAGCAGCCCCAGCAGGTGGTTGCTCTCCTCCAGGGTGTCGGTGATGCCGCGGAAGTCGTAGACGCCGGCGCCGAGTTCGTAGGCGTCAGACATCATCCGCCACTGGATGGCATTGTTCGGCTGGACCTCGCGCTTGCGGCTGGTGGAAGCGCCGTAGGAGTACCACACGTGCTCACCGACGGTCAGCATCGTGGCGGCGGCGAGCGTCTTGCCCTCGTGAAGAGCGAGACAGAGGCGCATACGGTGTCGTTCTCGGCCGTCAAAGCGGTCCACATCCGCTGGAAGTAGGGCAACGGGCTGGGGATGAACCGGTCCCGCTCGGCGGTCTCGACGTAGAGGTCGTAGAAGGCCGACAGGTCCTCGTAGCCACCCTGCACGACATTGACGCCAGCCGCTGACGATCTCGGGTCGGATGCGCACCACCTGCCCCATCTCCGCATCGATCCACGGCGGGAGCAGCCCCTGGTAGCGGGCCAGTTCGGCGGCCTCGGTCAAGCGAGTCGCCGTGCCCCTGACCACGACACTCCACCCGGTCCGCGTTACCGGGTCGATCTCGTCGGCCTCGTACGCCACCACCTCGGACCGCAGCGCACGCCCCAGCAGTGCGATCCGCCGTGGGTGCGGACGATGATGTCGCCCTCGGCCACGAGATGATTGACCGGCCTGATCGCGGGCAGCGCCTGATCGGTGAAGGCGACCCGCCCCAACTGCACAGTGCCCAGCAGTCCGAGGGCTTCCTCACGGATCAACGCGACCATGCGCGCAGAGGGGATCGGCTCGGAGAACACACGGGATTCACGACACCTCTTCCTCCATCACCATGCGTCTGGCGTCGGCGGGCCAGAGCACCTCGACGTCGATGCCGCATCCGCGGGCGTAGGCCACCAGGTGGGCCGTCGCGTCCCGACTGTCCGACGGCGAGCCGTCCCACACGGCCAGCAGGCGGCCGCAGGAACGCAGCAGGCTCTCGTCCGCGCCTATACGGGCGTCACGGTCGGCCGCGTCGTACTCCAGCAGCCGCACCTGCTCCGACAGCAACAGCAACTCCCCGGCCGCTCTACGGTCACACACGTCCAGCATCGCGGGCACGCCGTTCTTCGAGGGCAGGACGGTCACCAGCGCCAGCCCAGCAGATCGCGCCGCCCGTCCGAAGGCGACCGGCAACCCCTGACCTGCCCGCACCAGCCCGGCCTTGCCCGCCCGCGCGAAGTCGCCCAGACGCCGACGCAGCTCCTCCTCCAGCATGGCCAGCGTGGGCGCGGTGAGGTCGGGATGTCCCACAACAGCGATCACTTCCGGTGACCCTCTCTTCGTACGACTGCGCCGTGGACGGCCTTGTAAGGGCGAGCATCCTCCCGCCCACGTCACCCTCCGCATGATCTTCCGGGTCCCGCCAGGCTCCCATGGGCCGCACGGGCAGAAGCCAGAGCCGCTCGGCCCTTCCGGAAACGCCTCGCCTATTTGTTGGCGTGCCCGCCCAGATAGAACAGCAGCCACACGAACCCCGCGAACAGGTGGGTGCCGAAGATGTAGAAGAAGGCGCGCAGCGCAACGCCACGCTCCTTCTCGTCCTCCGCGTCCCGGGGCTTGCGCTTCTTGGCATCGCTCACCGCGTCATTTCCCTTCCTTCGCCCTGCCGCGTGTGCCTACAGGGGTATCTCGAACCGGACGAGAACGACCTTGCCGCCGTGCTCGACGGCCGACTCGGCGCTCAGCTCCCCGTCGTAGTCGGCGGCCAGTTCGGCCACCATCCGCAGGCCGGCGCCCATGCCCTCCAGCGTGAGATCCGGAAGACGGGGCTCGCAGTCCGCGACGCTGACGACCAGTTGATCGCCGGCGACCGCTATCCCCACGTCCGCCAACGGCGAGTGCGGGGCGTGCCGCAGCACGTTGGTGACGAGCTCGCTCACCACGAGCAGCACCGCATCCGCGAAGGCGGAGTGTGGGGCGATGCCCATCTCGGCGAAGTGTCCGGCCACCGCTTCCCGCGACTCCCGCACCGCATCGGGCCCCACCCGCACCGAGGCGACGTGCCGCCGCACCGGCGGCCGGACGTGCTCGATGGCCGCTGCGGGTCTGCCCCGGTGCCACGGCATCCGGAACCGGCGGGCACCGCCCGTCACAGGGCCGGCTCCGTGCCGCGCAACTCGGCGAGCAGGTCCTGGCGCCCGGCCAGCAGCACGGACAGGATCCGCCGGGCCGCGGCCAGCAGCTCCGCGACATCGCCGCCGGCCAGCTCATAGACCACCGTCGACCCGTTGCGGGTGGCGGTGACGATTCCGGAGCGGCGCAGCACGGCCAGCTGCTGCGACAGGTTCGACGGCTCGACCTCGATCGCCGCCAGCAGATCGCGTACCGGCTTCGGCCCGTCCTGCAGCAGCTCCAGCACCCGGATCCGTACCGGATGCCCAAGCATCCGGAAGAACTCCGCCTTCGCCTCGTACAGGGGAACAGCCATCCCGATCACTCCCCTTCGGCTTCCGCCTTGAGGGGGCCGACGTCGACCCCGTGCCGTCGCGCCACCCGCACCGCGTCGTCCAGCTCGTCCTGGGCCACAGCCACCGAATACGCGTCCTCGGCCTCCAGTGCCACCCCAAGAGCCGCCCGCGCCTGACGCACCCGCTCCAGCAGCGCCTCGGCGAACACGGACCCGCCCATCCGGGCCTCCTCCCCGACGGCCGCGCTCCACGGCAACTAGTGAATTGAAGAACTCTTCAAGAGTAGTGGACGACGTAGGCCCCAAAGTCCGCAGCCATTGTCCGCTGACATCGAACCCAGCCCGCGGGCGTCCTTGCCATCCCGTGGAAGTGGGCGACGACGAAGTAGCTGTCGGTGACGTGGAAGTCCATGGCCCGGCCCGAAGAGCCTGGCATCAGTGGGCCGAACGGTCCGGATCGCCGCTCGTGGTACGGGACCAACAACCCTGCAACGAAGGGACTGTTCGGCCCGTGTGCCCACAGTCGCGGTCAGCGACGCTTCTTCCCGGAACCGAACGGCAGGAAGCCACGCCACGCCGCTGACAGCTGCAGGCGACCCGTTCTCCATAACCAGAAGCCGCAGTGGGAAGCGGCGTCCTGCCGACTCGGTCGCTGTCCGGCCGCCTGCCACCGTCTCCAGGCGGCCGGACAGCGCTTTTGGCATGCCCGTCGATGCACGCCGGCGAAGACCTTCGCGTGCTGCCCTTCGTCCGACGAGCCTGTTGAGGGCCCTGTGGTCCTGGCCGATGGGGCCGAGGGGCCCTGCCATAGGGCTGCATGCCCGACCTCACCAGCACGGAGGCGAGGTTAGCGTCGCCTTACTCTTTCGTCTGCGTGACCAGCGAACAGGTGGTGCCAAGCGCGGTGGCCGGCTACAGCAGGCTGCTCCAGTACGGCCAGAAGCGGGTGAGGACGAGCAGTGCGATCACCCCGTACCAGGCGCCGAGCAGCATCCAGTGCGTGTCCCGGACGACCGCCAGCACACCCCGGGGCGCGGGGACGATTTCCTGCTCCAGGCAGTGCATGGTCAGGTACCAGAACAGCCCGATGGTGACGACCCAGACGACGGCGCAGTAGGGGCAGAGCTTGTTGAGCTCGTAGAGCGACTGACCGATCAGCCAGTGCACGAAAACGACGCCGCCCAGCGCCCCTGCGTCCAGCGCGAGCCACAGTCGAGGGTGCAGGCGCGCCCCAAAGAGCACGGCGGTGCCCAGGGCGGTCACGGCGGCGAAGGCACCGAGTCCGAGCAGCATGTTGGGGAAGCCGAACAGACTGCCCTGTGAGCTGGACATGACGCTGCCGCAACTCACGATCGGGCTGATGTTGCACGGCGGTTGGTAGGCCGGGTCCTTCAGGAGCCGCCAGTCGTCCACGGTGAGCTGGAAGGAGGCGAGCCATCCGACGATCCCGGTGACGAGCATGACCAGGCCCGTTCGGCGGCTCGCGCCCACGGCGTTCGTGCTCCGGGCGGTCGTGGCGTCCGGCGCGAGCGCGGGTGTGTGGCTCATACCGTTCGCTGGGAGCCGGAGGCCGACCGGGGCCGGCCCCCTGCCGACGGAGCCGATGCCGGCGTGGCCCGCCGCCGGTAGACCAGGTACGGCCGGGCGAGGTATCCGATGGGGGCGCTCCACACGTGGACGAGGCGGGTGAAGGGCCAGGCGGCGAAGAGCAGGCAGGCGGTCAGGGCGTGCAGCTGGAACAGCAGCGGGGCGCCGGCGATGGCTTCCGGTTGCGGCTGGAGGACGAACAGGCCGCGGAACCAGACGGAGACGGTGGAGCGGTAGTCGTAGCCGGGGCCGAAGACGTTGTGGGCGGCGGTGGCGGTGATACCGAGCAGCACGGTGGCGGACAGCAGCGGGAAGAGCAGTTTGTCGCTGCGGTCGGTGCCCAGCCGGATCGATCGGGTCAGCAGCCGGCGGGCACACAGCATGCCGAGTCCGGTGACCATGGCGACGCCCGCCACGGAACCCGCCCAGACGGCCGTGGTGTGGTAGGTGTGCTCGGTGATCCCCACGGCCTCGGTCCACGTGTCGGGGACGGCGAGCCCCACGACGTGCCCGGCGATCACCATGAAGGCGCCCAGGTGGAACAGGGGGCTGCCGAAGCGCAGCCACCGGTGTTCGAGAAGCTGGCTGGTGCGCGAAGTCCAGCCGAACTGGTCCTGCCGGTAGCGCCAGACGTGCCCGACGACGAACACCGCGAGACAGATATAGGGGACGGCAACCCACAGGAGGAGGTCTGCGCCGCTGGTGGACGCGGCGGCCAGGGGAGTGGGTACGGCGCTCATCGGGTGCCTTCCGTACGGCTGGTCGGAGCGGGTGGCACGCAGGTCGACGGGGCTGCGGCCGGCGGCACGAAGGTGCCCGGCGGGGCGAACTCGCCGTCTCCGTAGGTCCCGTAGGGGTCGAGGCCGACCTCCTCGCTCGGCGGGCCCTCGGCGACGAGCTGGGCCACCGCCGCACGGTCCGCGTCGGTGGGCGGCGGCAGCAGGGTGAGGAGCGCGGCCAGGACGTGCCGGTACGACGAGTCGGCGTCGGTCAGCGCCTGGTGGATCAGCTCCAGCCCGCGTCGGTGCTGGCGCAGCGGTGCCTCGCCACCACCCGGGCCCACGAGGGCGGCGAACTCCAGGACGACCGGGAGGTGGTCGGGCAGTTCTCCGCCCTCGGTGTTCCAGCCCGCGGCCTTGTACCGCTGGTTGAGGGTGAGCAAGGCCATGCCTCGGCGGCGGGTGTCGCCGTGCAGGTAGTAGGTGAGGTAGAGGCTGCTCTTGCGGCGCAGGTCGAACATCTCGACGTAGTGGCGCTCCAGCGCCTCGGGATCCTGGGCGGCGAACCAGTCGGTGAACCGGGCCAGGCGTTCCGCCGCGGGCGAGGCCGGAAGGGCTTCGACGACGGTCGTCAATTCCGTCCGGGCTGAGATCAGTTCGGAGTCGGGGTACTGCAGGAGCAGCGACACGAGCCGCAGTATCAGGGCTCGGCCAGCCGTCTCCTCGGGTGTGAGCCGGGACGGGCGGCGGACGGCTGCCCGGACGCGGGTGCGGACGAGGGCGGGAATCGATGGGGGTCCCCCCAGGCGTCCAGCACTGGGGGAGGGCAGCGGGCTCACGGACGGCCTCCGGCGGGAGCTTCGGGTGTACGGCGGCGCAGGGTGGGGATGCCGAGCATCACGCGGCGGCCGTCGGCGGGCTGTGGCTCTTCGGAGGACTCGACCGGGCAGCGGTTCTCCATCGCGCTCAGCGCGGCGGCGTCCTCCTTGTGGGCGGCGGGGACGACATACCGGTCGGCGTACTTGGCGACGGCGAGCAGCCGGTGCAGGTCCTCCGCCTCCCGGGCGGTCAGACCGACGGCCTTGAGCACGGCCTCGTCGCCCTCCTCGCCGAGGGTGCGCTCCCGCATGAAGGAGCGCAGCGCGGTGAGCTTCATCAGCACGCCGGCGACGACGTCGGTGTCACCGGCGGTGAACAGCTCCGCCAGGTACTCCAGCGGGATGCGCAGCCGGGTGACGGCGGCGAAGACGTGGTCGGGGTCGTCCTGGTTGCCACCCGCCGCGTCGACGGCGTCCAGCACCGGGGAGAGCGGTGGCACGTACCAGACCATCGGCATGGTCCGGTACTCCGGGTGCAGCGGCAGCGCCACCTTGTACCGCATGACCAGGTCGTACACCGGGGAGCGGCGGGCGGCCTCCAGCCAGTCCTCCGGGATGCCCGACTCGCGTGCTGCCGCACGCACTTCCGGGTCGTGCGGGTCGAGGAAGACCCCGCGCTGGGCGTCGAGGAGGTCCTTCTCGTCCGGGGTGGCCGCGGCCTCACCGACGCGGTCGGCGTCGTAGAGGAGCAGGCCGAGGTAGCGCAGCCGGCCGACGCAGGTCTCGGAGCAGACGGTGGGCTGGCCGGCCTCGATACGCGGGAAGCAGAAGGTGCACTTCTCGGCCTTGCCGGTGGCGTGGTTGACGTACACCTTCTTGTACGGGCACGCCGTGACGCACATCCGCCAGCCCCGGCAGCGGTCCTGGTCGACGAGAACGATGCCGTCCTCGACCCGCTTGTACATCGCACCCGACGGGCAGGCGGAGACGCAGGCCGGGTTGAGGCAGTGCTCGCACAGGCGGGGCAGGTGGAAGAGGAAGGTCTGCTCGAACTCGAACTTGACCTTCTGCGCCCATTCCCCGCTGAGGTTGGGGTCGCCGCCGGCGTTCTCGGGGGCGCCGCCGAGGCCGTCCTCCCAGTTGGCGCCCCAGGTGATGGCGGTGGGCCTGCCGGTGAGGACGGAGCGGGGGCGGGCGACGGGCATGTCCTTCTGCGCGGGGGCGTTGACGAGGTTGTCGTAGTCGTAGGTGACCGGCTCGTAGTAGTCCTCGATGCTCGGCAGGTCGGGGTTGGAGAAGATCGACAGCAGCCGCTTGATCCGGCCGCCGGAGCGCAGGACGAGGCGTCCGCGCTTGTCGAGCATCCAGCCGCCCTTCCAGTGCTCCTGGTCCTCGTAGCGGCGGGGGTAGCCGACGCCGGGTTTGGTTTCGACGTTGTTGAACCAGGCGTACTCGACTCCGGTGCGGTTGGTCCACGTCTGCTTGCAGGTGACCGAGCAGGTGTGGCAGCCGATGCACTTGTCGAGGTTCATCACCATCGCGATCTGGGCCATGACGCGCATGTCAGTACTCCACTTGCTGGCTGCGGCGGCGGATGACGGTGACTTCGTCGCGCTGGTTGCCGGTCGGGCCGTAGTAATTGAAGGCGTAGGTGAACTGGGCGTAGCCGCCCGCGAGATGGGTGGGCTTGAGCAGCAGCCGGGTCAGGGAGTTGTGGATGCCACCGCGCTTGCCGCTGACCTCGGTCTTGGGCACGTTCACGTTGCGGTCCTGGGCGTGGTACATGTACACGGTGCCCTCGGGCATGCGGTGGGTGACCACGGCACGGGCGGCGACGACACCGTTGCGGTTGTACGCCTCGATCCACTCGTTGTCCTTCACGCCGATCTTCTCGGCGTCGCCGGTGGACATCCAGATCGTGGGTCCGCCGCGGGACAGGTCGAGCATGTACTTGTTGTCCTGGTAGTTCGAGTGGATGGACCACTTCGAGTGCGGGGTCAGATAGCGCACCGTGACCTCCGCCCGGCCGTCCTCGTGCAGCTGCTCGTCGCCGTAGTGCCGGGGCGTGTTCAACGGGGGCCGGTAGACGGGGAGCTGCTCGCCGAGTTCGCTCATCCAGTCGTGCTGGACGAAGAAGTGCTGGCGGCCGGTGAGGGTGTGCCAGGGCTTCTTGTGCTCGGTGTTGATGACGAACGGGGAGTAGCGGCGCCCGCCGGTCTCCGAGCCCGACCACTCGTATGAGGTGATCACGGAGCGGGGCTGGGTGCGGGTGTCGGCGAAGGTGATCCGTTCCGCCTCGCGTTCGGAGGCGAGTTCCACCAGACCCTCACTGCCGGTCTGCCGCTCCAGCTCCTTGAAACCCTCAGTGGCCAGGCGGCCGTTGGTGGTGCCGGACAGGGCGAGGATCGCCTCGCACATGTGGGACGCGGTGGCCAGGGAAGGCCGTCCGGCGGCGACTCCGTCCCGGACGGTGCCGTTGCGGTGCCGAAGGTCTTCGATCTCCTGGTTCGGGTGGACGGTGACGCCCTTGGTGGTGGTGCCCAGGGTGTCCAGCAGCGGGCCCACAGCGCGCATCTTCTGCGCCACCGCCGCGTAATCCCGCTCGATGACCACCAGTTTCGGCATGGTCCGGCCGGGCACCGGCTCGCACTCGCCGGCCTTCCAGTCCCGTACCACCCCGCCAGGCTGGGCGAGTTCGTCGGGCGTGTCGTGCAGCAGCGGCACCGCGAGGACGTCGGTGCGGGTGCCGAGGTGTTCGGCGGCCAGTTCGCTGAACTTGTCGGCGATCGTGAGGAAGCTGTCGTAGTCGGTGCGGGCCTGCCAAGGCGGGGCGATGGCCGGGGTGAAGGCGTGCACGAAGGGGTGCATGTCCGTGCTGGACAGGTCGTCCTTCTCGTACCAGGTCGCGGCCGGCAGGACCACGTCGGAGAGCAGGCTGGTGGAGGTCATCCGGAAGTCCATGGTGACCAGCAGGTCGAGCTTGCCCTCGGGCGCCTCCTCCCGCCACACCACATCCTTCGGCCGGTGCTCGGGCGGGGTCTGTTCGGAGCGGACGGCCGCGTCCGTGCCCAGCAGGTGGCGCAGGAAGTACTCGCTGCCCTTGCCCGAGGAGCCGAGCAGGTTGGCCCGCCACACCGTCAGGACCCGCGGGAAGTTGGCGGGGTCGTCGGGGTCCTCGACCGCGAACCTCAGCCGCCCGGACTTCAGCTCGTCGACGATGTGCTCGGCGACCGGACGGCCCTGGGCGGCGGCCTCGTCCGTCAGGTCGAGCGGGTTGCGGTTGAAGCCTGGGTGACCGGGGGTCCAGCCCAGCCGCACGGCCTGCGCCAGACAGTCGGCGAACCCCTTGCCCTTGAAGCGGCCCTCACCGAGGGGGGAGGCCAGCTCGTCGGGACCGAACGCCTCGTAGCGCCACTGATCGGAGTTGAGGTACCAGTAGGAGGTGCCCGCCATGTGCCGGGTGGGCCGCTGCCAGTCGAAGGCGAACGACAAGTGCTGCTGCCCGGTGACCGGGCGGACCTTCTCCTGGCCGACGTAGTGCGCCCAGCCACCGCCGTTGACACCCTGGCAGCCGGTCATCGTCGTCAGCGCCAGAAATGCCCGGTAGATGGTGTCGGAGTGGAACCAGTGGTTGGTGCCCGCACCCATCGCGATCATCGAACGGCCGTTGGTGTGCTCGGCATTGCGGGCGAACTCCCGGGCGATCCGCGCCGCCTGTTCGGCCGGCACGGACGTGATGGTCTCCTGCCAGGCAGGGGTGTAGGGCTCCGACGCGTCCTCGTACGATGAGGGCCAGCTGCCCGGCAGGCCGGGACGCTGCACGCCGTACTGGGCGAGCATCAGGTCGAAGACGGTGGTGACGAGTCGGCCGCCGACCCGGCGGACCGGAACGCCGCGCAGCATCACCGATCCGCCCTCGGTGGCCCCCTCGTCGAATCGGGGCAGGGCGACCGTCGCGGTGTCCTCGGCCGACTCCAGCAGGCTCAACTCCGGCACGACATCGCCCAGATCGAGATTCCAGCGGCCCTGTTCCTTCTTCGCCCAGCGGAAGCCGAGCGAACCGTTCGGGACGACGGGCTCGCCGCTGACGCCGTCGAGGACGACCGTCCTGGACTCAGCGTGCTCCTCGTCGTGGCCCAGGTCAGCCGCGGTGAGAAACCCGTCCGGGACGAGACCGCGCTCGTGCTCGCGCAGGGTCACCAGGAACGGCGCGTCGGTGAACTTGCGCAGGTAGTCCTGGAAGTAGGGCACTTCGCGGTCGATCAGGAACTCACGCAGGATCACGTGGCCCATGGCCATCGCCAGCGCCCCGTCCGTACCGGGGTGCGGGGCCAGCCACTCGTCGGCGTGCTTGACGTTGTCGGCGTAGTCGGGGCTGACCGCGACGACCTTGGTGCCGTTGTAGCGGGTCTCGGTGAGGAAGTGCGCGTCCGGGGTGCGGGTGACGGGGATGTTGGAGCCCCACATGATCAGATAGCCGGCGTTCCACCAGTCCGCTGCCTCGGGCACGTCGGTCTGGTCGCCGAAGACCTGCGGGGAGGCGATCGGCAGGTCGGCGTACCAGTCGTAGAACGACAACAGGGTCCCGCCGATCAGCGACGTGTAGCGGGCGCCGGCAGCGAAGGACGCCATCGACATCGCCGGGATCGGGGAGAAGCCGGCGACCCGGTCGGGGCCGTACGTCTTGATGGTGTGGACCTGGGCGGCGGCGATCAGCTCGCTCACCTCGTCCCAGTCGGCGCGCACCAGGCCGCCCTTGCCGCGGGCCCGCTTGTACGCCCGCGCCTTCGCCGGGTCGGAGGTGATCTCGGCCCAGGCCGCCACCGGATCGCCGAGGCGGCTGCGGGCCTCGCGCCACAGCTTCAGCAACTCGCCCCGCACGTACGGGTAGCGGACCCGGCTCGGCGAGTAGGTGTACCAGGAGAACGACGCCCCACGGGGGCAGCCGCGCGGCTCGTACTCGGGGCAGTCGGCGCCGATCGAGGGGTAGTCGGTGGCCTGGTGCTCCCAGGTGATGATGCCGTCCTTGACGTACACCATCCACGAACAGGAACCGGTGCAGTTCACGCCGTGCGTGGACCGTACGACCTTGTCGTGCGCCCACCGGTCTCGGTAGAAGCCCTCCCACTTGCCGTCGTTCTCGCCGAACACGGCGCGCCCGTCGGCCGACACCTCGCTGCGCGTGAGCAGCCGACGGGCCGCCAGCGGCCAGCCTTCACCTGCGCTCGACGCCTGACGCCGTGCGTTCTGATCGTTCTCCATGGCCAGGAACGCTAAGCGGCGCGGACCCTGGTGCACCTGGGGCTGGCGGTCCCTGCCAGATGGCCTTCCGGCCCAGTCCGGGGCGTTCTCAATAGGGACCAATGGCCCCGGTGCCGGGTCCGGTCGGCTGGGGAGTCGGGCAGGCCCGTCATGCATGCTGGGCACTGATCGAACCGCAGATGCCCATCTGTCAGGTACGACCGCATCCCGCGCCTGTTCTGGTGGCCGATACCCCGTCCCCGGCTGCCGCTGGCGCAGCGGGTAAGGCGCCTGTCGCCCGGTTCGGTCGTGCGTCCGGCCGCCCGGTGCGGCCGGACGCGGCATCCGCCCCCGGCGCCGGCACTACCGGATGCCGTTCCCCGCCGCATGGGCCGGCTGAGCCGACCCGACCTGCTGGAGACACCGCGATGAGCGAGCTGACCCTTGCCTCGGACCCCGAGGACGCCACGGCCCTGCAATCAGCCGAGGCACACCACGCCCGACTGGCCGGCGAGCTGTCCGGACGGGTGAAAATGCTGCTCACCGCCGTGGACCGTGACCCGAGCGCCGCCAAGAAGATTCACGCCGGTCTCGTGGCCTTCTGCGACCGCTCGCTCCTGCCGCACGCCGCAGCCGAGGAAGCCGCGCTTTACCCCGCCGCCCACCGCATGCCCGAGGCCCGCCTGCTCGTCGAGAGCCTGATCGGTGAACACCGCTGCCTCACCACGCTCGTCGACGCCCTGCGTACCGGACCCGGCCCGGCGGATGCCGCAGCCGACGCCCGGGCCCTGCAGGTGCTCTTCGAGGAACACGTGGCCAAGGAGAACGGCCTCGTGCTGCCGCTGCTCGCCATGACACCCGACGTCCGTCTGGCGGAGCTTCTCGCGGACATGCACCAGCGGCTCGCGAACAATGCGTCCACCCAGGGCGAGGCCCAGGACCAGCACCACGAGGAAGGCCACGACATGGACGAACGGCAGAGCCAGGAGAGCGGCGGCTGCGGCGGAGTGTGCGGCTGCGGCGGCGGGGAGGAGGAGAACGAACCCCAACTGGACGTCCGGGATGTTCCGCACGCCCTACGTCACGCCACGGTCTTCGGCGCCCTCGACGCCGTCCCGGCGGGCACCGCGATGGTGCTGGTCGCCCATCACGACCCGCTGCCGCTGCTCGCGCAGATCGAGCAGCGCCGCCCGGGGGTGTTCTCGGTTCAGTACCTGGAACGCGGCCCCGAAGCCTGGCGGCTGCGGCTCAGCCACCGCTGACCCTGCGCCACTCACCCGGGCGGTGCGTGCATCTGGCTCCAGCCGACGCGCACGCGTCGCGTCACCTCGCATCGCAGCAAAGGAAAGAAGGAACACACGTCATGGACGGATCGCACCGCCGGGCCGGCGCCCTGCTCGGGACGGTCGGCGCAGCGCTCGTGGTCGCCGGACCGGTCATGCTGTGGCGTGGCCGCAGCGGCAGGAAGGAGATCCGCACCGAGCTGGCCGCCCAGAAGATCGCCTTCCCCGAACGCGGGCTGCCCGCCGACCTCGCCGCCTACGCCGGCCGCCGGGTGGAAACCGGCCCCGAGGCGCACGCCTACGCCGAGTTCATCAAGGGCAACCTCGCCAAGGCCACCGGCGGCCGCACCTACGCGGAGATCACGACTGAGTTGCACGCCGCCGGAGGCGACCACGAGAAGCTCTCCCAGCTGCGCCAGACCGCTTTCATGGGCCAGTCCCTGCGCGCCTCGCTGATGTCCGCCTACCAGGCATGGCACCTCACGACCCTGGTCACGGGCCTGGGCGCCGCGCTCACCGGCCTGGGCGCCGCGCTGGTGGCCACCGCGGACGCCTTGACATCCCGCTCCTCGAACCCCACCTGAACCTGCCGCAGCCCTACGGCCCGACCAGCCCTGCCGCACCTCGCGCGAACAGGGACTGTCGGCCCTGCCAGTGAAGACCATCGGCCGCCGCGCCGAGCACCGCCGCCGGTGGATGCTGACGGCGACCGATCCGGAGGTAATCCCCGTGCACGACCACATCGACCGCCCTCAAGGCCGATTCCACCGCTGTCGCTCGCGGTGGGTGCCGCGCACGGTCCGGCCCGGCCACCGTCCGGCCGCCCGCCTCGTCTGCCCTGACTCCAGGGCGGCCGGACACAGCGCGAGGGCGCTGGGAAGGGCCGTGCGATGAGCGCCTCCGCCCACACCATCCGCCGCCAGCGGCACGACGCGGCAGAGCGGCCGTTCATCGTCATCTGGGAGTCCACCCGGGCCTGTCCGCTGGCCTGCCTGCACTGCCGGGCCGAGGCCGTGCCCGACCGTGACCCGCGAGAGCTGGACACCGCCGCCGCCAAGGACCTGCTGCGCCAGGTGGCCGCCTTCGGGAAGCCCGCCCCGCTGTTCGTGATCACCGGCGGCGACCCGTTCCAGCGCCCCGACCTGTGCGAACTCATCGCGCACGGCAGGGAAGTGGGGGTCCGGGTCGCTGTCTCCCCCTCCGGCACGCCGACCCTCACCGAGGAACGGCTGCGGGAACTGCACGCGGCGGGCGCGTCGGGTCTCTCGCTCAGCCTGGACGGCTCCACCGCCGAGATCCACGACGCCTTCCGCGGGGTACCCGGGGTGTTCCGCTGGACCCTGGACGCTTGGGACGCCGCCCGCGCCCTCGGCATGAGAGTGCAGATCAACACCACGGTCGCCCGGCACAACCTGCACGATCTGCCTGACATCGTCCGCCTGGTCGCCGACCGCGGGGCGATGCTGTGGAGCGCCTTCTTCCTGGTACCCACCGGCCGCGGCCGCACCCTCGGAGCACTGACCGCGGCCGAGGTCGAGGACGTCCTCAACTTCGTCTACGACGTCGGCCTGACGGTGCCCGCCAAGACCACCGAAGCCCACCACTTCCGCCGCGTCGCCCTGCAGCGCCAGATCCTCGCGAACAGCGGCGACGACCATATGGCGGTGCTCGGACTCGGGCCGCTGTACCAGGAGTTGACCGACAGGGCCGCCGTCCTGGGCCTGGACGTCGGTACGCGCCGTGTCCGGCGTCCGCCGCTGGACGTCAACGCGGGCCGCGGCTTCGTCTTCGTCTCGCACACCGGCACCGTGCACCCCAGCGGCTTCCTGCCGCTGAGCGCGGGAAGCGTGCGCGAGAGCTCGCTCACGTCGATCTACCGCACCTCACCGCTGTTCACCGGCCTGCGAGCGGACGGCATGCTCGGCGGCCGGTGCGGGCAGTGCGAGTTCCGCCGCGTCTGCGGCGGCTCCCGCTCCCGCGCCTACGGCGTCACCGGCGACCCGTTCGCCGAGGAGCCGTGGTGCGGCTACGTCCCCGGTTCCTTCCCGCACCAGCGGGAACTGGCCGCGCTGCTGTCCGGCGACACGGGCAAGCCCTCGCCGGCCCGTCTCGGTCCGACCGCCGCAGAGGGCGGCAAGGAGCACCGTGTACAGCAAGAACGATGACCCGGCCGGGGGCGGTGGCCGCCCGCCCAGCAAATTCAAGGCGTCCGGCCTGCGCAGCCGCCACCTGGGCGCCCACGTCCTGGTCGCGGCCTGGGTGGTGCTCGCCCTCCTGGCGGCGAGCATCCAGCAGACGCTGCCGGTGGCCCGCTGGCTGGCCATCCACCTGTTCCTGCTCGGCGCCGCCACCACCGCCATCGTGGTGTGGAGCGAGCACTTCGCCGTCGCCATGCTCCACGCCCAACTACCGGACCGGCGGTGGAGCAACGCCCGGCTGGCCGGCGTCAACATCGGCACGCTGGGCGTCCTTACCGGCGTGTGGGCCGACCTGCCCGTCCTGACCGGCGTCGGCTGTGCGCTGCTGATCACCGCCATCGCCGCGCACCTGGTGGTGCTGGTCCGCATGGGCCGGGGCGTGCTGGGCGGACGGCTCGCCCCGATCGCCGACTACTACCGGGCCGCCGCGGTGGCACTGGTCATCGGCGCGGTGCTGGGCTGGCTGCTGGCCACCGGCAAGGCCGGGCCGGAGCACTACAGCGGCCTGAAGCTGGCTCACGTGCACGTCACGCTTCTCGGCTGGATCGGACTGCCCGTGCTGGGCACTCTGTTCATGCTGTGGCCCACCGTGCTGGGCGTGCGCATGGCCGAGCGCACCACCCGGTTGGCGCGCCGGGTGCTGGTGTTGACCGGGGGCGGCCTGCTGACCGCCGTCGCCGGGCTGTCGGCCGGCTGGCGCCCCGCCGCCGCATCCGGTGTCGCCTGCTACGCGGCCGGTGTCGCCGTCGCGGCGCAGCTGTTCGCCCGGACGGTGCGCCGGCGGCCCGCGATCTCCGCGGCTGCCGCATGGATGCTGGCCGCCGCCACGGGATGGCTGTGCGTCGGTGTGACGGCGGACCTGGTGCTCTTGGTCGCACGGCCGCTCGCCGAGGTCCGGGACGACTTCGGCTCTCTTCTTCCTGTGCTGCTCGTCGGCCTCGTCGCGCAGGTCCTCATCGGGGCCCTCACCTACTTGCTGCCCATCGTGCTGTCCAGTGGTCCCAAGGAGCGGGCTTCGCTGCGGGCGGTAGTCGAGTGGGGCTGGGTGGCGCGGCTGAGCGCGCTCAATCTCGGCGTGGCCTTGCTGGCGCTGCCGCTGCCCGGTCCTCTCCGTACGGCGGGCATGCTGCTGGCCGGCGGGGCCGGGGCCGCTTTCCTCGCCCTCGTCGTGCGCGTACTGGTCCGCAGCGGACGGGGTCTCCTCCGGGATGCGGAGCAGGGCGGGGCGTCACGGCGTCCGGTCCTTTTGGGCACTGCGGCGGGGATCGTCCTGATCGTGCTGGCCATCGTCGTGGCGAACAGCGGCGGGGACACCAGCAGTGAGGCGAGCGCCGCCGGGGCGGCGGGTGCGGGAGCCGGAACCACCCGCACCGTCGCCGTCACCCTCGCCGACATGCGCATCCGCCCGGCCCGGATCGAGGTCACCGCAGGCACCAGCTTGAAGCTGAAGGTCACCAACACCGACACCCAGCGCCACGACCTCAGGGTCGAGGACGGCCCCACCACGCCGATGCTCGCCCAGGGCCACACCCGCACACTCGACCTCGGACCGGTCACCAAGAGCCGCGAGGCATGGTGCACTCTGCCGGGCCACCGGGCGGCCGGGATGACGATGGACATCGTCGTCACCGGTGCCGCCGACGGTGCGAGCGCGCACGACGGCCACTCCATGACCGCCATCACCGGCGGCGCTCTCGACCTGTCTGCCGACTTCACCAAGGGTTGGAAGGAGCGCACCGCCGACCTGGCCCCTGCGCCCGGAGGCACGACCCACAAGGTCGAACTGCACGCCGCCCGTAGGACGGTCGAGGTCGCCCCGGGAGTGCAGCAGAAGATGTGGACCTTCGGCGGCACCGCACCGGGCCCCACCCTGCACGGCAAGGTCGGCGACGTCTTCGAGGTCACCCTCGTCAACGACGACCCCACCATGGGCCATGGCATCGACTTCCACGCCGGCTCCCTCGCCCCCGACAAACCCATGCGCACCATCCAGCCCGGCAAACGCCTCGTCTACCGCTTCCGCGCCGAGAGGGCCGGGGCATGGCTGTACCACTGCAGCACCGCACCCATGCTCCAGCACATGGGCAACGGCATGTACGGCGCCGTGATCATCGACCCGCCCGGCATGGCCAAGGTCGACCACGAGTACGTGCTGGTCTCCTCCGAGCTCTACCTCGGCACGCCGGGCAGCACCGCCCAGGTGAAGAAGATGCGCCAGAACGCCCCGGACGCCTGGGTGTTCAACGGCGTCGCCAACCAGTACACCGAGCGGCCCCTGCAGGTGAAGGCCGGGGAGCGGGCCCGCTTCTGGGTCATCGCCGCCGGTCCGTCCGACGGCATCGCCTTCCACATCGTCGGAACCGTCTTCGACACCGTGTACAAGGAGGGCGCCTTTCTGCTCAAGCCCAACCAGGCAGGAGGCTCGCAGGTGCTGGACCTGGCCACGGCGCAGGGCGGCTTCGTCGAGACGACGTTCCCCGAGGCCGGCCACTACGCGTTCGTCGACCACGACATGCGCCACGCCGAAGCCGGCGCGCACGGAATGGTGGAGGTGAGCGGCTGATGGACACCGTCGGCTGGTGGTCCCTGGTGCGGTTCGTGCACGTGGCCGGCGCCGCCCTGTGGGTCGGCGGCCAACTGGCCCTGACCCTGGTGGTCCTGCCGCTGGCCCGCCATCTGCTCGACCCGGAGGCCAAGGACCGCTTCACCGCGGCAGCCGGTCGCCGGTTCGGCATGCTGACGGGGGCGCTGTTCCTGCCGGCGCAGCTGGCCACCGGCTGGGCCATGGCGTGGCACAAGGGAGTCACCTGGGCCTCGCTCGCCGAACCCGGCTACGGCCGCACCCTCGCGGCCAAACTCGCCCTGTTCGTCGTGGTGATGGCCGCCGCGGGCGGGCACGGCATCGCCCACGCCAAGGGCCGCGCCGAACTCGCCCGGATCCTGGCGGTGGTCTCCCTCGTCGGCTCGCTCGGCGTCGTGCTGCTGGCCACAGCCCTGCCCGCCACCTGACCCGCGGCCGCGACGAAGAGAGAAGAGGAGGCATCATGCGTACCCAACCCCGGCTGGACGCCGCCACCGTGGAGTCGCTCCTGGCAGCGGCCGTGGCAGCGCCGTCGATCCACAACACCCAGCCCTGGCGCTTCCGCCTGGACCCCGACCAGCAGGTGCTGGAGGTGCATACGGCGCCGGAGCGCACCCTGGCGCTCACCGACCCGATGCACCGCGCCCAGTACATGTCCGTGGGCGCGGCGGTCTTCAACCTCCGGCTCGCCGCCGTCCACCAGGGCTGGCGGCCGGAGGTGAGACTGCTGCCGGACCCGCGCCGACCAGGGCTGCTGGCCACCGTACGACTGACTGAACCACTCGGCGCGGACGACCAGTTGGCGGACCCCGGTCTCTACGAGGCGATCGCACGGCGGCACACGAGCCGGATGCCGTTCACCGGCCGGCCGGTGCCCGAGCCGATCGTGGCGGAGATGGCGTCGGCCGCGCACGCGGCCGGCGCCCGCCTGCACGTGCCGGACATCGCCGTCACACGGAGGCTGCTGCGCCAGACCGCGGCGGCCGAGGCACGCAACCACACCCACCCGGACCGCACCGCTGAAACCCGCACCTGGCTCACCGCCCCCGGAGTGGACACCCCTTACGGCATACCTGTCACCGCCCTCGGCCCGCCCGACGCGGGCCGACGGATGCCGATGCGGGACTTCACCGCCGCGCTGCCCGCCCTGCGCCTGCCCGCCCTGTGGTTCGAACGCCACGTCCAGGTGGCCCTGCTGTGGACGTCCCACGACCGGCGGGAGGACTGGCTGCGAGCCGGCCAGGGCCTGCAGTACGTCCTGCTCACGGCGACCGCCCGGGGCCTGCGCACCTCACTCCTGCACCAGGCCATGGAATGGCCTGACCTACGGGCCGCGACGGCTCTGCCGGGACACAAGCGGTGCCATCCGCACATGCTGATCCGATTCGGCTACGGCCCGGACGGCGCCCGCACTCCGCGGGCACCTGGACGCTGCGGTGCCCGTCCCGCAGCACCACCCGCAACCGGTACCGAAACGAGCTGAGTCTTCGGCCTGGTGGCGCAGCAGGGCAGCCGCCGCCCGGCGCCTGCCCTGCCTCACGTGATGATGCGGATCCCGCCGCGCGGGCGGCCCAACATGGGGCAGGGGACGTGGAGTTGGGTCGTGTCGGACGGATTGCGGGAGATCGCGAAGCCGTTGATCCCACCGTCGAAGGTGCGGCCGCAGGGCGGCGGAACGCGGGACACACCCGATGAGACGCTGTTCGCAGCGATCATCTACGTGCTGGTCAGCGGCTGTGCCTGGCGGGCTCTGCCACCGAGTTTCGGGATATCGAAGTCGACGCCCCACCGGCGGTTCGTGATCTGGTCGCGGGCCGGGGTCTGGGGCCGACTCCACGAAGCGGTCCAGCACCGGCTCGATGACGCCGGCCTCATCGTCCGTGGCGTGTCGGGTCCTCTCTGCGTCGTCCGGCTCGTCAATCGAGGCCGCATGGCCCGCTGTGAGGGGCCGGTCAACCCTCCCGAGGAGCGGGATGACTGCGGAGGGTTGACGGATACGAGGGGGAGCATGGTGAAGGAGCCGAGATGCAGACCCGGGAAGTCGACGCCACAGCCGTTCAGGCCCTGCTGGCCGCGGCGGTGGCGGCACCGTCGATCCACAACACCCAGCCCTGGCGGTTCCGCCTGGATCCGGACAGCCGGTCGATCGAGGTCCGTGTCGACCAGGAACGAGCGTTGCCGAGGACCGACCCGGAACGGCGTGCCCAGTACCTGTCGGTGGGTGCGGCCGTCTTCAACCTGCGCTTGGCCGCGACGCATCTGGGCTGGAACCCCCTCGTGACGTTGCTCCCGGCCGCGGACGATCTTGACCTGCTGGCCACGGTGCAACTGACGGTCGGGGCCGTGGCCGACGGGCAGCCGGCTCTGGGCGGTCTGTATGAGGCCATCGAGCGGCGCCACACGAGCCGGATGCCCTTCACCGGCCGGCCGGTGCCGGAGCCGATCGTGACGGAGATGATCAGCTCGGCCCGTGCCGAGGGCGCGTACCTGGACGTCCCCGACATCATGGGGACCCGGCGCCTGTTGCGCCTGACCGAGGCGGCGGAGGCGCGCAACGCCGTCCACCCGGCCCGTGCGGCCGAGGCCCGTGCCTCGATCACAGCTCCGGGAACGGACACCTCCTACGGCATTCCCGTAACAGCCCTCGGCCCGCGGGATGCGTCCGGGCGAATGCCGGTACGGGACTTCACCGGAGCGCCGCCTGCCCCGTGGCTGCCCGCCCTGCGTTTCGAACGCCACGCCCAGGTGGCCCTGCTGTGGACCTCCCGCGACCGGCGGGAGGACTGGCTGCGGGCGGGCCAGGCCCTTCAGCGCGTGCTGCTCACGGCGACCGGGCGCGGAGTGCGCACCTCGATGCTGCACCAGGCGATGGAGTGGCCGGACCTGCGGGCGGCGATGGCCGGATCGAGGCAGGGGTGCCGCCCGCAGTTGCTGATCCGCTTCGGATACGGCCCGGACGGCGCCAGGACGCCCCGCGCGTCTGCATACCTTGCGTCTGGTTCCGTCACGGCGGCGGAGCCGGAGGTGCTCATGTGAGGAGCGATGCGAGGTCCGGGCCGACGGACTGCCTCCGCGCCCTCGGCTCGTGCCTTGTCCACGCGGCGGTCGTCACAACAGCGGTCGCTGCGGGGTGCGGCTCACTGCGTGGCAAGCGCGCCGTTGAGCTCGCGGCCGGTGACCATCTCGGACTCGATCCGCACGAACGCCGCGTCCCGCATGGGCATCCAGGAGCTGGGGCCGGCCTGCAACAGGCGTTCGTGCTCGGCGGGGTCGGTCACCACGGTGGCCCGGCCGGTGACGACCACGCTCCAGCCGGACCGGGCAGCCGCGTCGAACTCGTCCGCCTCGAAGGCGACCACAACGCCGTCGATGGCGCGTACGAGGTCGGAGTCCGGCGAGGTGCACAGCAGGACGGAGGCGTCCTCGTCCAGGGAGAAGTTGATGGGCAGGACCGCGGGCAGTGCCTGCCTGGTGTACACCACGCGGCCGACAGGCACCTTGCTCAGCAGGCGCAGGCACTCCTGCCGGTCGAGTGCGCGAAAGGCGTCGTTCTGGGACATCAGCCCAGCGTCCCCGCAGGCGCCGCGAGGGGGTAGGGCCGACCGGCCCTCCTTTTGGAAGATCCCGTTCGGGAGCGCCGGCCGAGGCCGCTGTTTCCCGTGCGCCGGGCTGGCAATCCGGTGCACGGAGCAGTGGGAGCGGGGAGGGACGGCCGGACCCGATCCCAGGGACTGTCTGTCCGCCGATAGGGACCCATGGCCCATGCCGTCGAAGAGTCCGGATGCGGACAGTGGTTACCGGACGCCGCCGGCAGGCAAGGGGCCTGCGGTGCGCGTGCGGACCCGGTGGCGCTGTACCACCAGGCAGAGGAAAGGGACGGACAACATGGTCCAGTCGTTGAAGTCGAAGAGCGGGAGCTCGCCGTCAGGTGCTCCGGTGTCCGGCCGGGCGTGGCTGATGCTGGCTCTGGCCACGGTCGGTTTCGCTGTGAACTTCTGGGCCTGGGCGCTGCTGAGCCCCTTGGGCCCGCGGTTCAAGGACGGCCTCGACCTGTCGTCGTTCCAGCAGTCGCTGCTGGTGGCGGTGCCGGTCGTGGTCGGTTCCCTGGGCCGGATTCCGGTCGGTGCGCTGACCGACCGGTTCGGCGGCCGGATCATGTTCCCGATCGTGTCGGCGGTCACCATCGTGCCGGTCCTCTACCTCGGCCTGGCCGGGCACTCCTCACTCGCCGCGCTGCTGGTCGGCGGGTTCTTCCTCGGCATCGGCGGCACTGCCTTCGCCGTCGGCGTGCCCTTCGTCAACGCCTGGTTCCCGCCCGAGCGGCGCGGCCTTGCCATCGGCGTCTTCGGCGCCGGCATGGGCGGCACCGCCATCAGCGCCCTGACCACCGTGAAGCTGGTCGACGCGAACAGCATGAAGACCCCGTTCCTGATCACCGCCGCGGTCCTGGCCGTGTACGCCGTGGCCGCCGCGCTGCTGCTGCGCGACGCCCCCGGCCGCACCGTGCCCACCGAGCCGCTGGCCCGCCGCCTGGCCGCCACCGCCCGTCTCGGCATCACCTGGCAGGCATCCGCCCTGTACGCCGTCGCGTTCGGCGGCTACGTGGCCTTCTCCGTCTACCTGCCCACCTACCTCAAGACCGGCTACGGCCTCACCCAGGCGGACGCCGCGAACCGCATGGCCGGCTTCGTGCTGCTGGCGGTCGCGATGCGCCCGGTCGGCGGCTGGCTGTCGGACCGCATCAGCCCGGTCCGGGTGCTGGCCGGCTCGCTGGCCGTGGTCGTGGCCGGAGCGGTCGTGCAGTCGTTCACCCCGGCTCTCGCCCCGGTGGGCACCATCGCCTTCCTGGCCATGGCCGGCGCGCTCGGCGCGGGCAGCGGCGCGACCTTCGCCCTGGTGGCCCTGCGGACCCCGGCGAACCAGGTCGGCTCCGTCACCGGCGTGGTCGGCGCCGCGGGCGGTCTGGGCGGCTTCCTGCCGCCGCTGGTGATGGGCTCGCTGTACGGCGAGTACGGCTCCTACGCGGCCGGTCTCGTCCTGCTCGCGATCGTGGCCGCCGCGGCGCTGGCCTTCACCCTCACCGGTGTCCGCGCCGCAACCGAAGGCGGCACGCGGAAGCCGCGCACCGGCGGTCGGCGCGAGCACCGCACCGCCGGCACCACCGCATAAGGGCGAGCAGCCGAGGCCAAGGGGAACGAAGGACAGGGAGAAGACCGGTGTGTGAGTACTGCGGATGCCAGTCTCTGGCGTCGATCGACGAGCTGACCCGTGAGCACGACGAGGTGGTCCGCCTGATCAGCCACCTGCGCCCGGCCCACCAGGAAGGTGGGGTGGCCCGGATGGCGGAGGTCGCCCGCCAGATCGTCGCCGTGCTCGGCCCGCACACCCAGGTGGAGGAGCACGGCCTGTTCCCCGCTCTGGCCGGGGACTTCCCCGACCAGATCGCCGCCCTGGAGGCCGAGCACCGCCGCATCGAGTCGGTGCTCGACCAGGCCGCCGACGGCGCGACACCCTCGGACCCGGCCTGGCCGGAGAGGCTGATGGAGGCGATGGCCCTGCTGCGGGACCACATTCTCAAGGAGCAGGACGGCGTCTTTCCTGCCGCACTGGCGAACCTGAGCACCGAGGAGTGGGAAGCGGTCGAAGCTGTGCGCACCGAGGCGGGCGGCGCCCTGTCCCGGCCGGCCGCCTGACCGGCCACGATCCCGCCCTCGGGAGCACACCCACCAGACCCCGCACCCCCCGCCTCATCCCGAGCCGGGGGGTGCGGGCGGTAGCCGTCGCCATGGCCTCGTGGAGCCCGGGTAACTGCCCCTGCACGCAGACGATCTTTATCAGGCCACAAGTTGTCCGTGGTGTGGCTGTTGACCTTCGGGCGGGCGCCGGTCGTAGAGTCGTGTGCGGCCGGAACCGATCACGATTTCGAACGGGCCCGCGGTGCCCGGGGCGGAGTGGCACGGTGAGCGCGGAGATCAGCCCGGGACGGGCAGGCATGGACAGTGATCTGGCGGAGGCCCTGGTGCGCTCCCGCCGGTTCTTCACCCGGGCGGAGGTCTCCGACGACCTGCGCACGCTGCACCGCAAGGGCGGCCGGCAGGCGGACGAGTTCTATCGGGACCGCTGGTCGCACGACAAGGTGGTGCGCTCCACCCACGGCGTGAACTGCACCGGCTCCTGCTCGTGGAAGGTGTACGTCAAGGACGGCATCATCACCTGGGAGGCCCAGCAAAGTGACTACCCGTCCGTCGGCCCCGACCGCCCCGAGTACGAGCCGCGCGGCTGCCCGCGCGGCGCGGCCTTCTCCTGGTACACCTACTCGCCCACCCGGGTGCGCTACCCGTACGTCCGGGGCGTCCTGCTGCAGATGTACCGCGAGGCCAAGCAACGGCTGGGCGATCCGGTGGCGGCCTGGGCGGACATCGTCTCCGACCCGGAGCGCTCCCGCCGCTACAAGCGGGCGCGCGGCAAGGGTGGCCTGGTGCGGGCGAGCTGGGACGAGGCGACCGAGATGGTTGCCGCCGCGCATGTGCACACCATCAAGGAGTACGGGCCGGACCGGCTGGCCGGCTTCTCGCCGATTCCGGCGATGTCGATGGTCTCCCACGCGACCGGTGCACGGTTCTATTCGCTGCTCGGCGGCGTGATGCTGTCGTTCTACGACTGGTACGCGGACCTGCCGGTGGCCTCGCCGCAGGTGTTCGGCGACCAGACCGATGTACCGGAGTCGGGGGACTGGTGGGACGCCGGTTACCTGATCATGTGGGGTTCGAACCTGCCGGTGACCCGCACGCCGGACGCGCACTGGATGGCGGAAGCCCGCTACCGGGGCCAGAAGGTCGTCGCGGTGGCGCCGGACTACGCGGACAACGTGAAGTTCGCCGACGAGTGGCTGCCCGCCCAGCCGGGCACCGACGGCGCGCTGGCGATGGCCATGGGGCATGTGATCCTCAAGGAGTTCTTCGTCGACCGGACCACCCCGTACTTCACCGGCTACGTCAAGCAGTACACGGATCTGCCGTTCCTGGTCACTCTCGACGAGGCCGAGCACGAGCCGGGCACCTACGTGCCGGGCAAGTTCCTGACCGCCGCCGACCTCGGGGGCGAGGCTGCTGGAGCCGAGCACGCGGAGTTCCGGACCGTGCTGCTGGATGCGGCCACCGGAGAACCGGTGGTGCCGAACGGCACGCTGGGAGACCGCTACGGCGAAGCCGGGGCCGGAAAGTGGAACCTCGACCTCGGCGACACCGACCCGCTGCTGTCCGCCGAGGGCGGCGGCGAGGCACCGGTCGCGGTCGACCTGCCCCGCTTCGACGCCCCCGACGGGGGGTCGGGACGGCTGCGGCGGGGGGTGCCGGTGCGCAGGGTGGCCGGGCGCCTGGTGACCACCGTCTTCGACCTGCTGCTGGCCCAGTACGGGGTGGCCCGCGAAGGTCTGCCCGGCCGGTGGCCGTCTTCGTACGAGGAGGCGGAGGAGCCGTACACCCCGGCCTGGCAGGCCGCCATCACGGGCGTGGACGCGGACCGGGCGGCCCGTATTGCCCGGGAGTTCGCGGCCAACGCGGAGGAGTCAGGCGGCCGCTCCATGATCATCATGGGGGCGGGCACCAACCACTGGTTCCACTCCGACACCATCTACCGGGCCTTCCTCACGCTGACCACGCTCACGGGATGTCAGGGCGTCAACGGGGGCGGCTGGGCGCACTACGTCGGCCAGGAGAAGGTCCGGCCGATCACCGGCTACTCGGCGATCGCGACGGCCGCCGACTGGAACCGGCCGGCCCGCCAGATGATCCAGACGGCGTACTGGTACCTGCATGGGGACCAGTTCCGCTACGACCCGTTCTCCGCCGATACCCTCACGGCGGCCGGTCCGGGCACGGGCGGTCCGTTCGCTGGCAAGAGCACGGCGGACGTCATCGCGCAGTCGGCGCGGATGGGCTGGATGCCGTCGTACCCGACCTTCGACCGCAACCCCCTCGACCTGGCCGACGAAGCCGACACCGCGGGCCGCCCGGTCGCCGAGCACATCGTGGACGAACTGAAGGCCGGGCGGCTGCGGTTCGCCGGCGAGGATCCGGACGCACCCGAGAACTTCCCGCGGGTGCTGACCATCTGGCGGGCCAATCTGCTGGGCTCCTCGGCCAAGGGCAACGAGTACTTCCTCAAGCACCTGCTGGGCACCGACGCCTCGGTGCGCGCCACCGAGGCGCCGCCCGAGGCGCGGCCGAAGGACGTGGTGTGGCGCGAGGAGGCCCCTGAGGGCAAGCTCGACCTGCTGCTCACCCTCGACTTCCGGATGACCAGCACCACGGTCTTCTCCGATGTCGTCCTGCCGGCCGCGACCTGGTACGAGAAGCACGACCTGTCCAGCACGGACATGCACCCCTTCGTGCACGCCTTCAACCCGGCGATCGCCCCACCCTGGCAGACCCGCACCGACTGGGACGCCTTCCACACGATCGCGAAGGAGTTCAGCCGCCAGGCCGCCGGGCATCTCGGCGTGCGCAAGGATGTGGTGGCCGCGCCGCTGCTGCACGACACCCCGGACGAACTGGCCACCCCGCACGGTCGGGTGCGGGACTGGAAGGCGGGCGAGTGCGAGCCGGTTCCCGGCCGCACGATGCCCAAGCTGATCACGGTGGAACGCGACTACGAGGCCGTCGCCGACAAGATGGGCGCCCTCGGCCCCCTGCTGGACACTCTGGGCGCCACCACCAAGGGCGTCACCTTCAAGCTGGAGCGGGAGCTGGAGTACCTGCGGCACAAGAACGGCACCGTGCGCGGCGGGGCGGCCGACGGACGGCCGTCGATCGCCCGCGACGTTCACGCCTGTGAGGCGATCCTGGCGATGTCCGGCACCACCAACGGCCATCTGGCCACCCAGGGCTTCCACACCCTGGAGGCCCGCACCGGAACGCAGTTGGCGGACCTGGCCGCCGAGCACGAGGGCAAGCAGATCACCTTCGCCGACACCCAGGCCGCCCCGGTGCCGGTCATCACCTCACCGGAGTGGTCCGGATCGGAGACCGGAGGGCGCCGCTACTCCCCGTTCACCGTCAACGTCGAGCGTCTCAAGCCCTGGCACACCCTCACCGGCCGCCAGCACTTCTACCTCGACCACGACTGGATGACCGCGCTGGGCGAGCAACTGCCCGTCTACCGGCCACCCTTGAACATGCAGGCACTCTTCGACGAACCCCGAGTGGGGGAGGTCGGCGAACTCGGCGTGACCGTGCGCTATCTGACCCCGCACAACAAGTGGTCCATCCACTCCGAGTACCAGGACAACCTGTTCATGCTCTCCCTGTCCCGGGGCGGGCCGACGATCTGGATGAGCACCCAGGATGCGGCCAAGGTCGGGGTCAAGGACAACGACTGGATCGAGGCGGTCAACCGCAACGGCGTGGTGGCCGCCCGTGCGATCGTCTCGCACCGCATGCCGGAAGGCACCGTCTACATGCACCACGCCCAGGACCGCCTGATCGACGTGCCCCGCACCGAGACGACCGGCCGGCGCGGCGGCATCCACAACTCCCTGACCCGCCTGCTGATCAAACCGTCCCATCTGATCGGCGGCTACGCGCAGCTGTCCTACGCCTTCAACTACCTCGGCCCGACCGGCAACCAGCGCGACGAGGTCACTGTCATCCGCCGCCGCAGCAATCAAGAGGTGACGTACTGATGCGCGTCATGGCCCAGATGGCGATGGTGATGAACCTCGACAAGTGCATCGGCTGCCACACCTGCTCGGTCACCTGCAAACAGGCGTGGACGAATCGCACCGGGGTCGAGTACGTGTGGTTCAACAACGTCGAGACCCGGCCCGGCCAGGGCTACCCGCGCCGCTACGAGGATCAGGAGAAATGGCGCGGCGGCTGGGAGCTGAACAAGAAGGGCCGTCTCGCGCTGAAGGCGGGCGGGCGGTTCAAGAAGCTCATCACGATCTTCTCCAACCCGGTGCTGCCCACGCTCGACGACTACTACCAGCCCTGGACCTACGACTACGAGACCCTGACCAACGCCCCGCTGCAGGAGCACACTCCCGTCGCCCGCCCCAAGTCTCTGATCACCGGCAAGGACATGAAGATCTCCTGGTCGGCGAACTGGGACGACGATCTCGGCGGCTCGGCCGAGCACGGCGAGAAGGACGTGCTGCTGAACCAGGTCTCGGAGAAGATCAAGCTCGAATTCGAGCAGACCTTCATGTTCTACCTGCCGCGCATCTGCGAGCACTGCCTCAACCCGTCCTGCGCGGCCTCCTGCCCCTCCGGCGCCATCTACAAGCGGGAAGAGGACGGCATCGTCCTGGTCGACCAGGACCGATGCCGCGGCTGGCGGATGTGCGTGACCGGCTGCCCCTACAAGAAGGTCTACTTCAACCACCGCACCGGCAAGGCCGAGAAGTGCACCTTCTGCTTCCCCCGTGTCGAGGTCGGCCTGCCCACCGTCTGCTCCGAGACCTGCGTCGGCCGGCTGCGCTACATCGGCCTGGTCCTCTACGACGCCGACAAGGTGCTGGAGGCCGCCTCCACCCCCGACGACACCGACCTGTACGAGGCACAGCGGAAGGTCTTCCTCGACCCGAACGACCCAGACGTCATGCGTGAGGCAGAGAAGGCAGGCATCCCCCGGGACTGGGTCGAGGCCGCCCAGCGCTCCCCGATCCACGCCCTGATCAACTCCTACAAGGTGGCGCTGCCGCTGCACCCGGAGTACCGCACCCTGCCCATGGTCTGGTACATCCCGCCGCTGTCCCCGGTCGTCGACGCCGTCCGCGACATCGGCCGGGACGCCGAGGACCACCGCACCCTGTTCGCCGCCGTCGACGCCCTGCGCATCCCCGTCGACTACCTCGCCCAGCTGTTCACCGCAGGGGATCCGGCCCCGGTGGACGCGGTGCTGCGCCGCCTGGCGGCCATGCGCTCCTACATGCGCGACATCAACCTCGGCCGTGAGCCGGATGCGTCCATCCCGGAGGCGGTCGGGATGGGCGAGGAGCAGATGTACGACATGTACCGGCTGCTGGCGCTCGCCAAGTACGACGAGCGGTACGTCATCCCGCCTGCGCACGCCGAACAGGCCCACAAACTCGAGGAACTGGCCACCGAGTGCAGCCTGGACTACGAGGGCGGCCCCGGCATGGGCGGCTCCGGCCCCTTCGGCGAGACCTCCGGCGGCGCCGCCCCGATCGCGGTGGAGAACTTCCACGCCCTGCGTGACCGGCAGACCTCCGACACTGCGGCCACCCCTACCGACAAGGCCACCCGCGTCAACCTCCTCAACTGGGACGGCAAGGGCTCCCCGCCCGGCCTCTTCCCCGACCAACCACCCGGCGGCAGCGATGCCGGCGCGGACAACGGCGGGGAGGCCGAGCCGAAGCCATGAAAAAGAAGACCACGCGCGCAACCCGCCCCCACTCCTGGCACCCGCTCGCCTGGCAGGCCCAGTCCCTGCTGCTCGCCTACCCCGACGAGCAGTTCGAGCAGCGCCTCGCCCTGGCCCGTCGCGTCGCCGCCACCCTGCCGGACCCGGTCGCCCGCCCACTGCTCCGCTTCACCACACACGCCGAGCAGACCGCCCCCGCCGACCTGGCCACCACCTACGTCGCCACCTTCGACCACCGCAAACGCTGCTGCCTGTACCTGACGTACTACGCGCACGGCGACACCAGGAAGCGCGGCCTCGCCCTCCTGCGGCTGAAACAGACCTACGCCGCAGCCGGATGGCAACTGGGCGACGACGAACTGCCCGACCACCTCGCCGTCGTCCTCGAATTCGCCGCCACCGACCCGGAAACCGGACACGGTCTCCTCACCGGACACCGCGCCGGCCTGGAGCTGCTGCGCCTGGCCCTGAACGACGACGGCTCGCCCTGGGCACCCGTGCTGGATTCCGTCACGGCCACCCTGCCCGCCCTCGCCGGCGACGACCGCGAAGCCGTCCTGCGTCTCGCCGCCCAGGGCCCGCCCGAGGAACAGGTCGGCCTCGACCCGTACGCCTCCCCGGTGTTCCTGCCCGACCCCGTCGTAGGAGGTCCCCGATGACCGCGCCCGCGCAGCCCCTCACCCTGGCGGCCGAGGTCGGCACCGGCGGCATCCTGCTGTGGGTCGCCCTCCCGTACGTCGCCTTGGCCGTCTTCGTCCTCGGCCACGTCTGGCGCTACCGCTACGACAAGTTCGGCTGGACCACCCGCTCCTCCCAGCTCTACGAGAACCGCCTGCTGCGCATCGGCAGCCCGCTCTTCCACTTCGGCATCCTCGTCGTGCTCCTGGGCCACATCGGCGGCCTGGTCATCCCCAAGAGCTGGACCGAGGCGGCCGGCGTCAGCGAACACACGTACCACATCGGCGCGGTCGTCCTCGGCACGATCGCGGGCGTCGCCACCCTCGGCGGACTGGCCATCCTGATCTACCGCCGCCGCACCGTCGGCCCGGTCTTCTCCGCCACCACCCGCAACGACAAGGCCATGTACGTCTCCCTGGCCTTGACCATCGTGCTCGGCCTGTCCGCCACCGTGGCCGCGAACATCGTCGGCGGCGGCTACGACTACCGCGAGACCATCTCCCCGTGGTTCCGCAGCATCTTCTACTTCCAGCCCGACCCGGACCTGATGACCGGCACGCCGATCCTCTTCCAGCTCCACGCCATCAGCGCCCTGCTGCTCTTCGCGGCCTGGCCCTTCACCCGGCTCGTCCACATGCTCACCGCGCCCGTGGGCTACCTGACCCGCCCCTACATCGTCTACCGCAGCCGCGACGTCCAGCTCGGAGCCCGCGCGCCCCGCCGCGGATGGGAGCGCACCCGATGACCTCGACCCCGAACGACTCCGGAGCGGTCGTAGCCTTGCGCAGCCTGGGCCAGGACCTGCTGGCCGAGGCCCGCACCGTCAGCTCCGGGCGGGCCGCACGCACCGTCGTAGCCGCGCCCGGACTGCGAACCACGCTGCTGGCCCTGACGGCAGGACGTGAACTCGCCGAGCACCAGGCCCCCGGTGCCGCAACCCTGATCTGCCTGGCCGGCCGGGCCCGACTGGCCACCGCCGAGCGAGAATGGGATCTGCAGGAGGACGTCCTCGTGGCCATCCCCGATCAACGTCACCGGCTTATCGCCGACAGCGACACGCTCGTCCTCCTCACCGTCCGGCTGGACTGACAAGGCGACCGCGCCGAGCGGCAAAAGCTGCAGGATCAGGTCCAGCACGGCGCCGGTGACGACGGCCAGGACCGCCCGTCCGCCGGACTTGATCCCGTCCGGCTGCGGCAGGACGTACACGATCGGGCCCACCGCGATCGGAATGATCGCGCTCTACGGGGCTCAGGCCACGGAGAGGGGCACTGTCCATTCCACGATGGTGCCGGTGGGATCGTTCGGCTTGAGAATGAAGCTGCCCCCGAGGTCGGCGGCGCGCTGGCGGAGATTGTCGAGGCCACTGCGGCGGTTGACGGCCGGGTCGATGCCGGTTCCGTTGTCGGCGACGCGCAGGCGGACCCGGGTGCCGTCAGTCTCGGCGGTGATCTCGACGGCGGTGGCGTGTGCGTGCCGGGCGGCGTTCGACAGCGTCTCGCGCAACACCGCCAGCAGGTGCTCGGCATGGTCGGCGGGCACGTCGGTGTCCAGCAGGCCGGTCATGCGCAGGGCGGGAGCGAATCCGAGTACGGCGGCGGCCCGGTCGGTCTCGGCCAGCAGCTTCGAGCGCAGCCCGCCGCGCCCGTCGGAGCGGTCGCGCTCACGCAGGGCGTAGATCGTGCCGCGCACGGTCTTGATGGTGTCGTCGAGGTCGTCGACGACCCTCTGGACCCGCTCGGCCACCTCGGGCCGGTCGGACACCCGGCCGAGCACCGAGTTCAGGGTCAGCCCCGAGGCGAACAGCCGCTGGATCGCCAGGTCGTGCAGGTCGCGGGCAATGCGGTCGCGGTCGGTCAGAACCAGCAGGTGGTCGGCCTCGCGCCGGTGCTCGGCGATCTCCAGAGCCAGCGCGGCCTGGTCGGCGAAACTGCTGATCATGGCCATGGTGGTGTCCGAGAACTCCGCGCCGCCGGGCAGGTTGGCGACCTGCAGGACCCCGCGCACGTGCTCGCCACCGCCCAGAGGGAGCAGGAACCCGGGCCCCAGGCCGATCTGCGCCGCGGAGCCGCCCCCGGACTGAGGTTCGTCGGACAGCGCACCGCTGGTGATCCGCTCGTTGGAGAGGTGGACCTTCGCGGCCAGCGTGGTAACCGGCAGTACCAGCCCACGGACCTGCTCGGCACCTTCACCGTCTGCGGCCTCGATCACCAGCTCTTCGCCGCCGTCGAACGGCACCGCCAGCGTCACCAGATCCGCTCCGGACAGAGCCCTGACGGTCGAGGCAACCTTGTACAGCACCTCGTCCGGGTCGGTGCCCGACAGCAGGCTGCGGGTCAGGTCACTGCTCGCCGCCAGCCACTGCTCCCGGCGGCGGGAGTCCTCGTACAGGCGGGCGTTGTCGATCGCCACGCCGGCCGCGGCCGCGAGCGTGCGCAGCACCGCCTCGTCGTCCTCGTCGAACTCGGCCCCGCCGCGCTTGTCGGTCAGGTACAGGTTGCCGAAGACCTGGTCACGCACGCGCACCGGAGCTCCGAGGAACGTCGTCATCGGCGGATGCCCGGCGGGGAAGCCCACCGAGTCGGGGTGGCCGCCCAGATCGGTCAGGCGCAGCGGCTCCGGTTCGCGGATCAGAAGCCCAAGGATGCCCTGGCCCTCGGGATAGTGGCCGATCGTGCGGATGGTGTCCTCGTCCATGCCGACCGTGATGAACTGCCGGATCTTCCCTTCCTCCCCGAGCACGCCCAAGGCCCCGTACTGGGCGTCCACAAGAGTGACCGCGGACTCGGTGATCCGCCGCAGCACCACGTCGAGATCCAGATCGGAGCCAATGGCGAGGACCGCGTCCAGCAGCGTGTGCACCCGGTCTCGCGTCGCGCGAACCTGTGCGACTTGGGCTTGCAAGCCCTCCAGCAGCTCATCCAGCCGCAACTGGGGCCCCGCGGGGCCGCCCTTCCGCCTCTGCGCCGGACTCTCCGCCACTCCCGCTCCTCCCAGAAAAGGTGCCGCTGGCACCCTCCCATCATGCCTGAACGGCCCTGTCGGCACTCGAACGCATGTGTTAAATGCGGTGGTCCCGGCTACGGAGATCCTACGGCCCTGCGCCGTGCGTGACCCAGGCGCTACGTATGGCCAAAACCTGCCCGCCTCAGAACCCGGCCGCCGTCCGCTCGGATACCGGCCTCCCACCAGATCATCAGGGCAAGTGCCCTCGCGCCGGGCGGGGTCCTGGGGTTGTCATGGCAGATAGTCCTTGGGCCCCGCTGACGGCCAGATCCTCGGCCTCGGCCCGTGCGCGCCCTTCATGCTGCACGGCGTGCCGAGCCAGGAGCGGGCCCGCGAGCTCGCCGCTGCCTTTCACGCGGCCCTCTATGTGACCTGGAGCCGCTGATGCGCGCCGTGCCCGATACAGACCGGGATGCGTAGCCGCGCAGAGGGAAGCAGGGGAGTCGACCTGACTGCTGGTGACCCGTGTCTGGCCTTGTATTGCCTGCGCTGCCTGCCGGTCTGGAGACCGTCGGAGCGTCATCCGATGCGGTGTACCGGCCAACTGCGGGGCCAGCCGCCGGTCGCGGCGATAGGCTCAACACTGAACTATGGCGAGACCTAGACGGTGAGGGAAGCTGTGGAGGACACGTCCTCAGTCGTGACGACCCGCTTGGGCCATGGCCCGGGTCGGCGGGGCAACGGGTCACCCCTCCCAGCCCTGGTTCCGTGAGCGGTTCACCCACCCGGTCACCGACGTTGACGGGTTTCTCATCCTGGATCTGTCGGGGGCGTCGTTCTGTGACTCGGTTGGGCTCAGCGTGCCGCAGGCGGCCCATCGTCAGGCCGACGCCGCCGGAGTGGTGCCGGCCTGTGCGCTGCCGCCGCTGCGAGCCCTGCTGGCCATGACCGAAGCGGATCAGATGCTGCGGATCTTTGACACCGTCACCGATGCGGAAAGCGGTGGTCAGCGGCTGAACTGCCTTCCCGTCCTCGTGATCGGCAGGCAGGCCGACGAGGGTGCGGAGCGTGAGGTAGGCGTCCGCCGGATGCCGCAGCGGCGTGTTGTTTCGCGAGTATCCGAGGGGTCTTGAGGGTTGGGCCGTGATCAGAGTCCGCTTCTGAACCCAGAATGCGCAGCACCTCCCCAGTGAAGGCCAGGGAGGCGCGTCGGCGGGGCGTTCGCGGAACGGTCACTGTGACCGCCCCGCGAACACCTCCAACGAGCCGCTACTCCCCGCCGCTTCTCCGCTACCCTCTCGACGGCGTTCTCGCCGACGGCGGTCGCCCCTGCCTTGTCGCTGATCTCGGGGTAGTCCCGGGCCAGCGTCTGCAGGACTCGCGAGTACCACGACGGGTCAGCCGCCGTGTCCATGAACTTGGCAGCGGGATCGCTGCCTGCCGGGCCGCGGGCAGGTTCAGTTCGGGTCTGTGCTGAGGTCAAGTGCCGGGGCGATCATCGCGAAAGCCTCGCAGGCCGCATTGTCGGCGCTGGTGCCGACCGCGCCCATCGACCAGGTACATTCGGCACGCTCAAGGAGGCGAAGGCCGAATATGCGCGCATCACTAACCGCCGCCAGGAAGGGACGCTCGTACCGCCGAATAAGGTCACCGAGAATGAGCTTGATCGGTGGCTGGCTATGAAGGCCCAGGATCTGGAAGAAACCACCATCTACAACTACCAGATCACCCTGGACCGGGTGCGCGGGATGTTGGGTAATATCCGTCTTCAGTAACTCACTGAAGAAGACGTAGAGGAGTGGATGCACTGGTCTCTGAAGCACGGGCGTGTACGCGGCGGTAAGGCCGGCACTCCGCTGGGAGTGACCAGCGTGGAC
Source organism: Streptomyces sp. SLBN-8D4 (assembly GCF_049739545.1). Taxonomy (NCBI): domain Bacteria; kingdom Bacillati; phylum Actinomycetota; class Actinomycetes; order Kitasatosporales; family Streptomycetaceae; genus Streptomyces; species Streptomyces sp. SLBN-8D4. The sequence goes on along the minus strand of NZ_JBMGQC010000001.1, from coordinate 1,882,279 downwards.
ATGAGTCCTGCTCGCCTGAAGGACGCTCTGAACCGAGCGGTGACACGTCGGTTGGTGCCTATGAACGTGGCCCAGCATGTGGCGATTCCGCGTAGGGCACGCAAGGAAGAGCGGAAGAACAAGCAGGAGGTGAAGCCCTGGAATGTCCAGGAGGTTCAGGCATTCGTTCTTGGCATCAGGGGAGGACGGCTCTACGCTCCACTTCTGCTATCTCTCATGGGTCTGCGTCCGGCTGAAGTCTGCGGACTCCGGTGGGAAGACGTCGAACTGGACAACGCCACGATCACCATTGCCAACACGCGCACGATGATGGGCAACCGGTACGTGGTGGAGAAGGACACCAAGTCTTTGGCAGGTGAACGAGAGCTCCCGTTGCCGGCTCCGGTGCTGGCCGCTCTCAAGTCGCTCAAGGCCCTCCAGTCCAAGGAGAAGCTGGCTCTGGGTGAGGCATACGTAGAGTGCCTCACGTACCTGGCCAACAACGGCGTGCCAGATCACATCCTTGCGCGGTGGGCCGGACACACGAATGCGAAGACCACCGAGAAGTGGTACGTGAAGCCGGACGTCGAGGATCTTCGCGGGGCCGCCACAATGTGGGACGGCTTGCACGGGGATGCGATAGAGGGGCAAGCGTGAGCCAGTCGGTCTACCAGCCGAGCGACTTGCCAAGCCGTATGGCCGGCGAGATCGAGGCGGACCCGGAGTCCGGCTGCTGGTTGTGGACCGGTAGCTGTAACCGGGATGGCCCGTCACGCTACGGCACCGTTTCCTACCAGAGGAAGACGCAACTCGTTCACCGCGTGGTGTTCAAGCTGCTGGTTGGGGAGATCCCGAAAGGCTTTCAGGTGAGTCACGCCGAGCCACGGGGGTCCCACCACACTCGATGCTGCAACCCGCATCACCTGGAAGCCGTGACGAGGGAGGAAGCTCTTCGACGCCGAAAGGGCATGCGCCCGCAGAACCCAGTGTCGACACGGTTACGAGTACCCGCCGGAGAACACGTACCTGGACCTCCGAGGGGTTCCGGCAGTGCCAAACCTGCCGTAGCGAGAAGAACATGAGCCGTTAGGTTGGGACCGGCCATGTGAGATCTCGTGAGAGATGAGAGGGTCTGACGGGTGAGCGAGACACCACCGAACACCCTCCAATACCGCTTTGACGGGCCAGAACACGCCCCGGTCCTGATCTTGGCGCCTTCACTGGGTACCACATGGCACATGTGGGACCGCCAGGTCCCCGAACTGGTCAAGCAGTGGCGCGTCTTCCGGTTCGACCTGCCGGGGCACGGCGGCGCGGCCGCCTACCCGGCGGGTTCGGTCGGCGACCTCACCGACCGGCTGCTCGCCACGCTCGACCGGTTCGGGGTGCAGCGCTTCGGCTACGCGGGCTGTGCGCTCGGCGGTGCGGTCGGCATGGAGCTGGCGCTGCGCCACCCGGAGCGGCTCGCCTCGCTCGCGCTGATCGCCGCCTCGCCCCGCTTCGGCACGGCCGACGAGTTCCGCCAGCGCGGGGTGATCGTACGGACGAACGGGCTCGATCCCATCGCCCGTACCTCGCCCGACCGCTGGTTCACCTCGGGGTTCGCCGCCGCCCAGCCCGCGATCACCGAGTGGGCCGTGCAGATGGTGCGCACCACCGACCCCGGCTGCTACATCGCGGCCTGCGAGGCGCTGGCCGCCTTCGACGTACGGGCCGACCTCGCGAGCGTCGGCGTGCCGACCCTGGTCCTCGTCGGCTCCGACGACCAGGTCACCGGTCCCGCAGAGGCCCGCACTCTGGTCGCGGGCATCCCGGACGCCCGCCTCGCCGTGGTGCCCGGTGCCTCCCACCTGGTGCCGGTCGAGCAACCCGCCGCCGTCACCGACCTGCTCGTCAGACACTTCTCCACCGCCTGGCAGCCCGCCTTCGACTCCAGCACCGGCCAGACCGCGATCCCCGGCGCCCCGATCAACCCCGTCAACCCGGCCCTCATGGCCGCGCCCCCGCACGCCGCGCCACCGCACCCGGTGCCCATCGCCGAGATCGCCCCGGCCGCCCCGGCCCCTCAGTCGGCCGGCCGCGCCGATCCGTACGACACCGGCATCAAGGTGCGCCGCGAGGTGCTCGGCGACGCGCACGTCGACCGGGTACTGGCGCAGGCCGACGACTTCTCGGCCGACTTCCAGGAGCTCCTCACCCGCTACGCCTGGGGTGAGATCTGGGACCGGCCTGGGCTCGACCGCCGTTCCCGCAGTGTCGCCACCCTGACCGCGCTGGTCGCGGGCGGACACCTGGACGAGCTCGCCTCGCACACCCGGGCCGCCCTGCGCAACGGCCTCACCCCCTCCGAGATCAAGGAAGTGCTGCTCCAGGCGGCCGTGTACTGCGGAGTCCCGGCGGCCAACAGCGCTTTCAAGGTGGCCCAGCAGGTCATCCGCGAGGAGACCACCCCCACCGAGTGATCGTCTGAGGCGGGTGGCCAGAGCACCTGGCTGTGCTGCCCGTTCGCGCGGGACGGGAGGCAGGATGGACCCATGAAGCTCACCAAGATGTCGCATGCCTGTGTCCGTCTGGAGAAGGACGGACAGACGCTCGTCCTCGACCCCGGGACCTTCAGCGAGGAGGACGCAGCCCTCGGGGCGGACGCGATCCTCGTCACACACGAGCACCTGGACCACTTCAACGAGGAACGGCTGCGGAAGGCCCTGGACGCCAACCCGGCCGCCGAGATCTGGACCCTGAGGTCGGTCGCCGAGAAGATCACGGCCGCCTTCCCGGGGCGTGTGCACACCGTCGGCCACGGCGACACGTTCACGGCCGCCGGGTTCGACGTGCAGGTCCACGGCGAACTGCACGCGGTGATCCACCCGGACATCCCACGCATCACCAACGTCGGCTACCTCGTCGACGGCGGCAAGGTCTTCCACCCCGGCGACGCCCTCACCGTCCCCGACCACGCCGTGGAGACGCTGATGCTCCCGGTCATGGCCCCCTGGAGCAAGATCTCCGAGGTCATCGACTACGTCCGTGAGGTCAAGCCCCAGCGCGCCTACGACATCCACGACGCCCTCCTCACCGACCTCGCCCGCCCGATCTACGACAACCAGATCGGCGCCCTCGGCGGCGCGGAGCACCTGCGGCTGAAGCCGGGGGAGAGCACGGCTCTGTGAGTGTCAGTGCCGCCCGGTAGGTTGTGAGGCATGCGCATCGCGACCTGGAACGTCAACTCGATCACCGCTCGTCTCCCGAGGCTGCTGGCCTGGCTGGAGAGCACCGGCACCGATGTGCTGTGCCTCCAGGAGGCCAAGGTCGCCGAGGAGCAGTTCCCGTTCGACCAGCTGCGCGAGGCGGGCTACGAGGCGGCGGTCCACGCGACAGGGCGGTGGAACGGCGTGGCGGTGATCTCCCGGGTGGGCCTGGAGGACGTGGTCAAGGGCCTGCCCGGCGATCCCGGCTACGACGGCGCCCCGGAGCCCCGTGCCATCTCCGCGACCTGCGGCCCGGTCCGCGTCTGGTCGGTCTATGTGCCGAACGGCCGCGAGGTCGACCACCCGCACTACGCCTACAAGCTCCAGTGGTTCGAGGCCCTCAAGGCCGCCGTCGCCGGTGACGCGGCGGGCAGCCGGCCCTTCGCGGTCCTGGGCGACTACAACGTGGCGCCGACGGACGACGACGTCCACGACGTGGCCGCCTTCGAGGGTCTCACCCACGTCACCCCGGCCGAGCGCGCCGCCCTCGCCTCCCTGCGCGAGGCGGGCCTGTCGGACGTGGTCCCGCGGCCCCTCAAGTACGACCACCCGTTCACGTACTGGGACTACCGCCAGCTGTGCTTCCCCAAGAACCGCGGCATGCGCATCGACCTGGTGTACGGCAACGAGTCCTTCGCGAAGGCCGTCACCGACGCCTACGTCGACCGTGAGGAGCGCAAGGGCAAGGGCGCGTCCGATCACGCGCCGGTGGTCGTGGATCTGGACGTCTAGGTCTCAGGGCACCCTGTGCGAGGCCTTCGGGAAACCACGGCCGCGCGCCTGTGGTGCATGCGGCCGGGTGAGTGACACGCTGGGTGTATGAAGATCCCTTTTCTGGGCGGCTGGAGTGAGAAACCGGGGACCCGCGACCCCGAGGGCATCGCCGAACTCCTCTCCGAGTGCGAGCTCCTGCGCTCCCACGCCTCCCGTTCGGGTGTCCAACTGGACGACACGGCGGCCTCGTTGGAGGCGCTCGACCAGCTGGTGCCGGGCTGGCGGGACGACGAGGAGATCCTGCTCTGGCTCGGTAACGACGCCGGGCTCTATCTGGGCACGGTCATCGTACGGACCGTCCCCGGGGCGGCGTGGGATCTGCGCTCGGACGGCCAGCCCGTGATCCGGCTGCAGTCGGGGCGTGAGTTCGACGTCGTGGCCTCCGGTCACGAGTGGGCCGCGAGCGGGGTGCCCGAGTTGTCCCAGCTCTACGCGGAGGTCGCCGAGGAGTGAACCCATGGCCGTAAGCGCGGCGTAAATACGGCTAATGATCGAAAAGTGCGTGTCGTTCCTCAAGTGCGATCTTGCCTCGATAAGTTGCGGCAACCACGACACAGCTGAGAGTGAGTAGGGCTGGGCATGGCCGTCGTCGATCCGTTGATCGAACTGCGTGACGTCAACAAGTACTACGGGGAGCTGCATGTCCTGCAGGACATCAACCTCACCGTCGGCAAGGGGGAGGTGGTCGTGGTCATCGGCCCTTCGGGGTCGGGCAAGTCCACGCTCTGCAGGACGATCAACCGCCTGGAGACCATCAAGTCCGGTTCCATCACGCTCGACGGGCAGCCGCTGCCCGAGGAGGGCAAGGCCCTCGCGAAGCTCCGTGCCGAGGTCGGCATGGTCTTCCAGTCCTTCAACCTGTTCGCCCACAAGACGGTCCTGCAGAACGTCTCGCTGGCCCAGGTCAAGGTCCGCGGACGCAAGAAGGACCAGGCCGACCAGCGCTCTCGTCAACTCCTCGACCGGGTGGGCCTCGCCGACCAGGCCGACAAGTACCCGGCCCAGCTCTCCGGCGGTCAGCAGCAGCGCGTGGCCATCGCCCGCGCCCTCGCCATGGAGCCCAAGGCCCTGCTGTTCGACGAGCCCACCTCGGCCCTCGACCCGGAGATGATCAACGAGGTCCTGGAGGTCATGCAGCAACTGGCCCGGGAGGGCATGACCATGGTCGTCGTCACCCACGAGATGGGCTTCGCCCGCTCGGCCGCCAACCGCGTGGTGTTCATGGCCGACGGCCGCATCGTCGAGGACCGCGCCCCCGACGACTTCTTCACCCACCCGGACAGCGAGCGCGCCAGGGACTTCCTCTCCAAGATCCTCAAGCACTGAGGGAGGCGACGGCCATGTCTTCGAGCCTCGACTACGATGGTCCGCTCACCCCCATGGTGACGGCGACCGTGCCTCCAGGGACGCTGCTGCCTGGTGGGGGTCCCCCCACGGCCTCTCAGCCGTAGGGGGCAGCAGTCACAGAGCCCTACCCGCCCGGCGCCGGCCGGAGATCACTGCTCGCGCAGCGGAATCGACACGTACGACGGGTCGTTCGCCGGCGAGGAGAAGGTCAGCTGAGCGCCGGACGGGTTGTGCTCGATGTAGAGCGGGTCGACCGTGTCGACCACCAGCGCCAGACGGTGCCCCGCCGGGACGTCGTAGGCCGTGGAGAACAGCTGCAGGTCGACGCCGAACGGCTTCCCGGGCGTCTGCCCGTGGAAGGTGAAGGGCGCGTTGGAGACCAGCTTGCCGAGGCCGAGCGGCCCCACGTCGTACAGGTAGGCGACGAGGGTGCCGCTCTCCTTGGTGGGGGTGACCGTGGTGTGCAACTTCGCGGTGCCGCGCACCTGTTGGGCGGTCCGGTACTTCTCCGACTGCCATACGGCGGCCCAGCGGCGGGGGAGCAGGGGGATCGAGGCGACCGGGGGAGCCTGGGCGATCTGGTCGAGGATGCTGGACAGGAAGACGATCCCGCCGTCCGCGCCCGAGTCCACGTTGGTGTGGATCGTGGTGGTGCCCGAGAGAGCGATCTTCTTGCGGGTCGCGGCGATCGACTTCCAGTCCGGGTACCCCTCGTAGCCGCCCCCGGACCGGGACTTGAGCTGGACCGGCTGCTCACGGTCGATGCCGTTGTCCGCGCCCTTGAGGTAGTGGTCGAACCAGCGCCCGGTGTCCGTCCACACGTCGTTGGGAAGGCCGAACAGTCCGGTCAGCTCGGCCGTGGCGTGGTCGCCGGGGCGCAGCTCCAGTCTCTTCGGGCCGGACAGCTTCTCGTAGAAGTCCGCGTACTGGTTGGGGGAGAAGACCGTGTCGCCCCACGCGTTGGCCATCATGACCGCCGCGCCGTTCTGGTTCAGTTGGTCCACGTATGTGGCGGCCGAACGTTTCTTCCCCCAGTCGATCATCTCCTGTTCCTTCGACAGGTTCGACGCGTAGAAGTTGTCGAAGATCTGCCGGACTTCGGCGCTCTGGCGGCCGGTGACCAGGCTCGCGCCGTCCAGCACGGCGGCGGCCTGGACGTGCTGGGTGCGGCCGGAGTAGATCGAGTCGATCAGGTCGGCCCAGCCGCTGAGGGCGGCCACGGCCTTGACGCGCTTGTCGTGCGCGGCGGCGAGCAGGCTGATGCCGGCGCCGTAGGAGACGCCCGCCAGGCCGATGTGCTGGGCGTCCGCTGGGGTGTTGGCGAGCGCCCAGTCGATGACCTTGGACGCGTCGGCGGTGTCGGGCGGGCCCGCGACTTCTATCTCCCCGCCCGACTGCCAGAAGCCCCGGACGTTGTAACTGACCACGATGTATCCGGAGTTGGCGAGCTTCTGGGCCTGGGCGAGGTACTCGACCTGGGGCAGCCCCCAGCTCGTGGGCAGGACGAGCAGCGGGTAGCGCCGAGAACCGTCGGAGCCGGCGGGTGTGATGACGTTCGCCTTGAGTACGGTGCCACCGTCACCGGTGATGTCCACGAAGCGGACGGCGTCCGCCGCCTGGGCGGTGGGGGCGAGTCCGAGGGCGCTACCGGCGATCAGAGTCGCGGAGACGGCGCCCACGGTGGTCGTACGCAGGGCCTTGCGAGGGTGTCCCACGGGTCACTCCCTACTCGTGTCAATGCAAAGTGACCAGACGGTAACCTCGACGCTTTACCGGAGGTAACCCGTCGGTAAGTTACGTGGGAGTAACGATTGTTGTGGTGTGAATCAATTCAGGAGGCGCGGTGGGAGTTGCGTGGAGCCGCAGGCGTCGGCAGTGGCGTCTGGGCCGCGCGCGTCACGTCCGCGACCAGTTCGGCGACATCGGGGCCGTACGCCTGTGAGTTGACCACCTTCAGCAGGAGGACGAAGGAGTTGTCGCCGTACTTGCGGAACAGCCGCTCGTGGTTGCGGGCCAGGTAGCGGGTCGCGGCCTGGTTGGTGATCGCGGTCTGACCGCAGAACAGGAAGACGGGCCTGGTCAGTCCGGGCTGTCCGGCGGTGAGACGGGCGAGCAGCGTGTACTCGGACACCCCCTTCTCCAGGAGGTAGCGCTCGCTGCCGATCTGGTACGTCATGCGGATCGGGCCGGGTTCCGACGGATCGACTTTCACCAGCACCCCGGGCAGCATGGCGGCAATGTGCGCCATCATGCGCCGGTTCGACGTGGGGCCGCCGACACAGAACTCCGTGCGCTCCCCGAAGCCCTGCCGGGCCGCGTCCTGGGTGATCACCTCAGCGTGTGCGCCGCAGTCCTTGATGAGGGCGGAGAGTTCGAGCAGCGCGAACACGTCGTAGCGGTGCACCGCGAGTTCGGTGCTGCCCGCGTCCCGGTTCACGACCAGCAGTGACTCGGAGTTGTCCGGCAGCCCGAAGAACGCCTGCTTGCGGCGGAGTTTCCGCTTCCACAGGTACGTCCGGGCGAGCCAGCCGAGCGCGGCGCTGATGCCCGCCGCCACCACACCCAGGACGATGTTGCGCACGTCGTCATTCATGTGCGCGCATGCTAGCGGGCCGACACCGCTGGTACGTACCGGTGTTCGAAGTGTGGCATTCGCATGACACCTGACCCGAAGAGGGGTGTCGGGGCCACGGCGATGTGGTTACGCTGCGCGGACGGTCCTGGACTGGAGGTACGGATGCGTCGCCCTGTCGCACGGAAACTGTCGGTGCTGGCGGTCTCGGCCGCCGTGGTGTCGGTGGGGGCGGCAGCACCGCCGCAGGCCACCTCGACACCCGGGAAAGTACCCGTCGCCGTCGGCTACGGCGGCGCCGTCTCCAGCGTCGACGCGGACGCCTCCGCCGCCGGCATCGAGGTGCTGAGGAAAGGCGGCAACGCGGTGGACGCGGCCGTCGCCACCGCCGCCGCGCTGGGCGTCACCGAGCCGTACTCCTCCGGCATCGGCGGGGGCGGCTACTTCGTCTACTACGACGCCAAGTCCCGTACGGTCCACACGATCGACGGCCGGGAGACGGCACCGCTGACCGCCGGCTCCGACCTGTTCCTCGAGAACGGCAAGCCGCTCGCCTTCGCCGACGCCGTCAGCAGCGGGCTGAGCGTCGGCACCCCGGGCACGCCCGCCACCTGGGCCACGGCGCTGGGCCGGTGGGGCAGCAGACCGCTCGGCAGCGTCCTGAAGCCGGCCGAGCGGATCGCCCGGGACGGGTTCACGGTCGACGACACGTTCCGCTCGCAGACCGCGTCCAACGAGACGCGGTTCCGGTACTTCCCGGACACCGCGAAGCTGTTTCTGCCCGGCGGGCAGCTGCCGGTCGTCGGCTCCACCTTCAAGAACCCCGATCTCGCCCGCACCTACCAGGAGTTGGGCCGCAAGGGCGTCGGCACGATCTACCACGGCGACCTCGGCGACGACATCGTCGACACCGTGAACCATCCGCCGGTGAACCCGAGTTCGGGGTGGAACGCCCGTCCCGGGGACCTCTCCGAGAAGGACCTCGCCGCCTACCGGGCCAAGCTCCAGAAGCCCACCAAGACCTCCTACCGCGGGCTCGGCGTCTACTCCATCGCGCCCTCCTCCTCCGGCGGCACGACGGTCGGCGAGGCCCTCAACATCCTTGAGCACACCGACCTTTCGAAGGCCAGTGAGGTCCAGTACCTGCACCACTACATCGAGGCCAGCCGGATCGCGTTCGCGGACCGGGGGCGCTGGGTCGGCGACCCCGCCTTCGAGGACGTACCGACGAAGGGGCTGCTGTCGCAGAAGTTCGCCGACTCGCGGGCCTGCCTGATCAAGGACGACGCGGTGCTCACGAGTCCGGTGGCGCCGGGAGACCCGCGGCACCCCGGGGCCTGCACGGCCCGGGGCACCGCGGCTCCGACGACGTACGAGGGTGAGAACACCACGCATCTGACGGTGGCCGACAAGTGGGGGAACGTCGTCTCGTACACCCTGACCATCGAGCAGACCGGTGGCAGTGCGATCACCGTTCCCGGGCGTGGGTTCATTCTCAACAACGAGCTGACGGACTTCTCCTTCGCTCCCGCCAACCCGGCCGTCCACGACCCGAACCTGCCCGGGCCCGGCAAGCGGCCGCGGTCCTCGATCTCGCCGACGATCGTGCTCGACCGGCACAACCAGCCTGTGGTCGCGCTGGGTTCGCCCGGTGGGGCGACCATCATCACCACCGTGCTCCAGGTGCTGACCGAGTTCGTCGACCGCGGACTGCCGCTCGTGGACGCGATCGCGGCGCCTCGGGCGAGTCAGCGGAATGCTGCGCAGACCGAGCTGGAGCCGGCGTTGTACAGCAGTGGGGAACGGTCCCAGCTGGAGGCCATCGGGCACTCGTTCAAGCTGAATCCGGAGATCGGGGCGGCGACGGGTGTGCAGCGGTTGCCGGGTGGGAAGTGGCTCGCGGCTGCTGAGACCGTTCGGCGGGGTGGGGGATCTGCGCAAGTGGTGTACCCCGCGCCGTAGTCGTCCTCAGGCGCGTGGGGGCTCGTCGCGCCCCGCGGCGGAGCCGCAAATCTATACAGCCCCGCGCCCCTGAGGAGTCCGCGTGAACGTCAGACTGCCTGCCTCCGTGTCCACCGTCACCGTGTCGCCCTCGGCGATCGTGCCGTCCAGCAGGAGGCGGGACAGCTGGTTGTCCACCTCCCGCTGGATGGTGCGGCGCAATGGACGGGCGCCGTACTCCGGCTGGTAGCCGCGTTCGGCCAGCCAGTCTATGGCCGCGTCGGTGAAGTCGACCGTGACGCCCTGGGCGTGGAGCAGGCGGCGGGTGCGTTCCAGCAACAGCTTCGTGATCTCGCGCAGTTGCTCTCCCGTCAGCTGGCGGAAGACCACGATCTCGTCGATGCGGTTCAGGAACTCCGGGCGGAAGTGCTCGCGCAGGGGGCGCAGGATCCGTTCCCGTCGGGCCTCCTCGTCCGCGTCGGTGCCGCCGGGCCCGAAACCGATGCCCGCGCCCCGCCGGGTGATCGCCTCCGAGCCCAGGTTGCTCGTCATCACGATCACCGTGTTGGTGAAGTCGACCGTGCGGCCCTGGGAGTCGGTGAGCCGTCCGTCGTCGAGGACCTGGAGGAGGATGTTGAAGACGTCCGGGTGAGCCTTCTCCACCTCGTCCAGGAGGAGCAGCGAGTACGGGTGCCTGCGGACCACCTCGGTCAGCTGGCCCGCCTCCTCGTGGCCGACGTATCCGGGCGGGGCGCCGACCAGGCGGCTGACGGTGTGCCGCTCCTGGTACTCGCTCATGTCCAGACGGACCATGCGCTCCTCGCTGCCGAACAGGGACTCGGCGAGGGCGCGGGCCAGTTCGGTCTTGCCGACGCCGGTCGGGCCGAGGAAGAGGAAGCTGCCGATCGGCCGGTCAGGGCTCGCGAGGCCGGCCCGGGAGCGCAGGACGGCGTCCGAGACGACCCGTACGGCCTCGTCCTGGCCGACCACCCGCTCGTGCAGGTGCCGCTCCAGGCCGAGCAGCCGGTCCTTCTCCTCCTCGGTGAGACTGCTGACCGGGATGCCCGTCAGCCGGGACACCACCTCGGCGATGGCCTCCACGGTGACCTCCAGGTGCTGGCCCTCGTCGGCCTCGTCGCCCCCGGCGGCCTCGCCGATCCGCTGCTTCAACTCGGCGATGCGGTCACGCAGTTGGGTTGCCTGCTCGTACTGCTCGGCGGTGACCGCCTGATCCTTGTCCAGGGTCAGTTGCTCGACCTCGCGCTCCAGGGCCCGTACGTCCGTGCCCTTGGTCCGCGCGCGAAGGCGTACCCGTGCCCCCGCCTGGTCGATGAGGTCGATCGCCTTGTCCGGCAGACGGCGGTCGGGGAGATAGCGGTCGGACAGCTCCACGGCGGCCACCAGCGCCTCGTCGGTGTAACGGACCTGGTGGTGGGCCTCGTAGCGGTCGCGCAGCCCGCGCAGGATCTCGATCGCGTCCGCCGGGGTGGGCTCCGGGACCAGGATCGGCTGGAAGCGGCGGGCCAGGGCCGCGTCCTTCTCGATCCTGCGGAACTCCTCCAGGGTGGTCGCGCCCACGATGTGCAGCTCGCCGCGGGCCAGGGCGGGCTTGAGGATGTTGCCGGCGTCCAGGGAGCCGCCCTCCCCGCCCCCGCCCGCGCCGACGACCGTGTGCAGTTCGTCGATGAAGACGATCAGCCGGTCGGAGTTGTCGCGGATCTCGCCCACGATGTTCGTCAGGCGCTCCTCGAAGTCGCCCCGGTAGCGGGTGCCCGCGACCACCCCGGTCAGGTCGAGGGCGAAGACCCGACGGCCGATGAGCACGTCGGGCACGTCCCCGTCGACGATCCGCTGGGCCAGTCCCTCCACGATGGCGGTCTTGCCGACGCCCGCGTCTCCGATGAGCACCGGGTTGTTCTTGCCACGCCGGGACAGCACCTCGATGGTCTGCTCGATCTCCTCGTCCCGGCCGATCACCGGGTCGATACGGCCCTGACGGGCCAGGTCGGTGAGATCGCGGCCGTACTTGTCGAGAGTGGGCGTACTTGTGCCGCGCGGTGCCTCACCGCTGTGCTGCCCGCCGTCCGGGGCCGTCTCGGGAGGCAGACCGGTGGGGGCGAACCGGGCCGAGTTGAGGATGTGCCCGGCGGCCGAGTCGGGGTTCGCGGCCAGGGCGCTGAGCACGTGCTCCGGGCCGATGTAGCCGGCGCCCCGGGCCCGGGCCAGCTCGTGCGCGTCGAGCAGGGCGCGCTTGGCGGCCGGGGTGAGGGACAGCGACGTGGGGGGAGGGGCCTCCTCCGGCTGGTGCTGGACCGGGCCGGAGCGTTCGTCGATCTCCGAGGCGAGCGAGTCGGGATCGGCCCCGGCCCGGCTCAGCAGCGTCCGGGTCGGCTCGGCCGCGAGCGCGGCCCGCAGCAGGTGCTGGGTGTCCAGATCCCGGCTGCCGTGTTCGGCCGCGTACTGCGCGGCGCCCCGCACCAGCTCTCTGGCCGGCTGGCTCAGCAGCTGGCCGATGTTGATCTGGCGGGGGCCTGGACGCGGCCCGCCGAAGAAACGGGCGAGGAACTCTCCGAAGGCGTCGTAGCCTTCCGATCCGCTGAATCCGCTGGTCATGGGCGTTCCCATCCGGCATCCCCACGCGGGCCGGGGACAACCTCGCTGATCGACGTGCCGGGGCCGGGTAACCCGGGTGTCAGCCGGTTACACCTTCGCACGGATGGGGGAATGGGGCACATTCGACGGTCGGCCGGGAACGCCGGTTCGCCAGCCCCCGTCGAGGGGGCCGCTCAGCGTGCCGTCAGGACGCGTGGTCCCGCGTCGGTGACGGCCACGGTGTGCTCGGTGTGTGCCGCCCGCGAGCCGTCGTTCGTCTTCAGCGTCCAGCCGTCCGGCGCCGTGTGGTACTCGTCCGAGCCGCCCGCGATGAGCATCGGCTCGATCGCGAGCACCATGCCGTGCCGCAGCGCGAGCCCCCGCCCCGGGCGCCCCTCGTTCGGCACCGGCGGGTCCTCGTGCATACGGCGGCCGATGCCGTGGCCGCCGAAGTCGTCCATGATGCCGTACCCGGCGTCCCGGCACACCGTGCCGATCGCGTGCGCGATGTCGCCGATGCGGTTGCCCACGACCGCGGCCGTGATCCCGGCCGTAAGCGCCCGCTCCGCGGTCTCGATCAGCCGTACGTCGGCGGCGCGCGGCCTGCCCACCGTGAAACTGATCGCCGAGTCACCGGCCCAGCCGCCGAGTTGGGCACCGCAGTCGATCGAGACGAGGTCGCCGTCGCGCAGCCGGTAGCCGTCCGGGATGCCGTGCACGATCGCGTCGTTCACGGACGCGCAGATGACGGCGGGGAAAGGTGTGGAGGCGAACGAGGGGCGATAGCCGAGGAAGGGCGAGGACGCCCCGGCCTCCCGCAGCACCCCACGCGCCACCTCGTCCAGCTCCAGCAGGGAAACACCCACGTCAGCGGCCTCTCGTACGGCGGTCAGGGCGCGCCCGACCACCTGTCCCGCCTCGTACATGGCATCCATCGATGTGTCCGTCTTCAGCTCCACCATGCCAATTACTATACCGGTATTAGAATGGGGGCATGGTGCGCACCCCTCTCACTCCCGAAGAACACGAACGCGGCGAGCGGCTCGGCCGGCTGCTGCGCGAGGCCCGCGGTGGCCGCAGCATGGCGGAGGTCGCGGCGAGTGCCGGGATCTCCCCGGAGACCCTCCGGAAGATCGAGACCGGACGGGCTCCGACCCCGGCGTTCTTCACGGTGGCCGCGCTCGCCCGGGCGCTCGGGCTGTCCATGGACGAGCTGGCCGGGCTGTGCGAGTTGGCGGGCGTGTGACGCGAGTTCGCTCAGCGGCGGTGTGCGCGCCATGAGGCTCCTGCTGCGCCTTTGAAAACTGTCCGTAGCCCGTTCGTAACACTGCTGGTGTTGCCTTACGGACCGGAGTGCTCCGGTCTAACGGGAGTTGAGCGATGGCAGTGGATCAACTCCCGGGTCGGATGCGGGAGTTCGTGGCCTACCTGGACGGTGTGCTCGCGCGCCTGGATCAGGGCGCCGGTTGGTGCGCGGTGTTCTGGCAGCGCGACCCGGACGGTATGCAGGCCTGCCTCGACGGCCGCGAAGTGCCGCCGTGGGACGTGGTCGAGTCGCTTCTGCAGGACCTCGCGGTGGCGTACGGCCCGGAGGCGGCCCACGCCGAGGCGGACCGGGCCCGCCCCCTGCACGCCGCCGCCCAGGCCGCCCACGACGCCCGCCCCGGCGGCCGGGACGCCCTCGGTGACCGCTTCGACGTGATGCTCCGCGAACAGCGCTACGCCGCGGAGCGCCAGGCCGAACTGGGCCGCCGCCTCGCCGGCGCCACCACCCAGGAGGAGGCCGACGCCATCCGCCTGGACCTCGCCTGGGCCCGCGACGACCATGAACGCGCGGTACGCCGTTGCGCCGAACTCCAGTCCCGGATGGCCGAGTTGGACCACCGCACCTTGGACAACCAGGCCCGGGCGATCAGGCGGGGGCAGGTCGCGGACGGCGGGGTGTTCCGGGAAGGGCACGGGGACGGGGCCCGGGGCGACCGCGGTTGGGGGGATGCCGGGGGCGGCGGACACGCAAGAAGGGACGTCGGTCGCGAGGCCGGCCCCGGAAGCACTGAGTTCCCGAACATCCCGCAGCAGCGCGATGCCGCGCCGGCGACTGACGCCGAGGCGCCCCACACCGGACACGCCCCGCAGTGGGCCGGCCCCACCGAGGCCGCCCGCTCGGGACACGCATCCGGACACGCCTGGGCGGACTCCTCCGGAGCTGCGCCACATCGCGCCGATACCGCGGAAGCCGCTCGCTCGGCCCCCGCCCCGCAGCCTTCCGCCTGGGTGGACGCTTCGGGAGACGTGTCTCGGCGAGTTGGTGCCGCGGAAGCCGCTCGCTCGGCGCCCGCTCCTCAGTCTTCCGTCTGGCCGGATTTTTCCGGAGACGTGGCAGGGCGCTCCGGTGCCACGGAAGCCACCCGCTCGGCCCCCGCCCCGCAGCCTTCCGCCTGGGTGGACGCTTCGGGAGACGTGTCTCGGCGACCCGGTGTCGCTGGAACGGCCCGTCCGGGTTACCGCCCGCACCCGATGGCCCCGGTCGATGCGGACACCCCCGACCACGCACCCCAGCGTCCTGGCCCCGCGGAAGCCGCCCACTCCGGACACGCCCCTCACCAGTACCGCCAAGCCGACGGCCCCCACACGGCCCACGGCCCCCACCAGCACCGCCAGGCAGACGCCTCCCCCACGGCCCACGCCCCGTATCAGCAGGCCCCCGACCGCACACCCCCATCCGACATCGACCCCCCGCAACAACCCACCCCCACCGCCCCACCGCCGGAGGCAAAGCGCAAGCGCCGCCGCGGCGGTGCCCGGTTCGCCGGTGCGGTCGAGGAGGACGGCGCCCCCGTCGTCGTACCCCCGGCGGCCGTGCCCGAGCTGCCCACCGCGCCCGTGGCGAAGGGGCGGACCCCGCGCGGGGCCCGTTTCGCCGGGGCCGCGGAGGTGCCGGCGGCGGGTCCGGGGCAGGGGGCCGAGGCGTTGGACGCGGTGGCGCGGCGGGAGACCGCCGATACGGTCGCGACGCTGGTGCGGCTGCGCTCGGAGGGGCGTACCGGCGAGGCGCACGGCGTGCTCGTCGAGCTCGCCCACTGGCCCGCCGACCGTTTCCCGCTGCTCGCCGCGGAGCTTCAGCACGCCGGGCTCGGCGCCGACTGGGCCTCCCTGCTGTGGGAGGCCGCGTCGCTGCCCGCCGACCGGCTGGTGGCCGCCGCCGACGCGCTGGTCGCGGCAGGGCGCGGCGCGGACGGGGAGCAGATCCTCAGGCAGGGCGTCGCCCGGCCCGCCGGCGAGATCGGCACGGCCGTGCTCGGGCTGGTCGCCGAGGGCCGCCGCCGCGAGGTCACCGCGCTCCTCGACGCCTACGTCCGCGTCCGCGCCCCCGAGGAGGCCGCCCGCAGCGCCGAACCCGGCCCGGGGACCCTCGTACCGCTTCTCCTGGCGGCCGCGCGAGGCGTCTCGGACGAACGGCACTGGGATCTGGTGCACGCCCTGCGGGTCGCCGGATTCTCTGCCTGACAGGTCCCCCACAACCGCCCTGACCGGGCACATCACTCCTCCACTGGAGTGTGAAACGTGATCGACTTCGCGGGTTAACGACGATGGTCTTGGCAAGCCTGTCCAGGAGGCTTACGTTCGTCCCTCTACGGCCCCTTCTACGGGCGTAGAGGCTCTGACGTCCCGCCGAAGGAGCAGCTCATGGCCAACGTCGTACGCGCCGCTCTGGTCCAGGCCACCTGGACCGGCGACACCGAGTCCATGGTGGCGAAACACGAGGAGCACGCCCGCGAGGCGGCCCGACAGGGCGCGAAGATCATCGGGTTCCAGGAAGTGTTCAACGCCCCCTACTTCTGCCAGGTCCAGGAACCCGAGCACTACCGCTGGGCCGAGCCGGTGCCGGACGGCCCCACCACGAGTCGTATGCGGGACCTCGCCCGCGAGACCGGCATGGTGATCGTCGTGCCGGTGTTCGAGGTCGAGCAGTCCGGCTTCTACTACAACACCGCGGTCGTGATCGACGCCGACGGCAGCGTCCTCGGCAAGTACCGCAAGCACCACATCCCGCAGGTCAAGGGCTTCTGGGAGAAGTACTACTTCAAGCCCGGCAACCTCGGCTGGCCGGTCTTCGACACGGCCGTCGGCAAGGTCGGCGTCTACATCTGCTACGACCGGCACTTCCCGGAGGGCTGGCGGCAACTGGGCCTGAACGGCGCCCAGATCGTCTACAACCCGTCCGCCACGCACCGGGGGCTCTCCTCCCACCTGTGGCGCCTGGAGCAGCCCGCGGCCGCCGTCGCCAACGAGTACTTCGTCGCCGCCATCAACCGGGTCGGCGTCGAGGAGTACGGCGACAACGACTTCTACGGGACGTCGTACTTCGTCGACCCGCGCGGCCAGTTCGTGGGGGAGACGGCGAGCGACAAGGAGGAGGAACTGGTCGTCCGCGACCTGGACTTCGACCTCATCGAGGAAGTGCGGCAGCAGTGGGCCTTCTACCGCGACCGCCGCCCCGACGCCTACGAAGGGCTGGTGCAGCCGTGACCAAGGACCTGCTGGGACGCCACCGGGCCGTCCTGCCCGACTGGCTCGCCCTGTACTACGAGGAGCCGCTGGAGATCACGCACGGCGAGGGCCGGTACGTGTGGGACGCCGAGGGCAACAGGTACCTCGACTTCTTCGGCGGCATCCTCACGACGATGACCGCGCACGCCCTGCCCGAGATCACCAAGGCGGTGAGCGAACAGGCCGGGCGGATCATCCACTCGTCGACCCTGTACCTGAACCGGCCGATGGTCGAACTCGCCGAGCGTGTCGCCCAGTTGTCCGGCATCCCGGACGCCCGGGTCTTCTTCACCACCTCCGGCACCGAGGCCAACGACACCGCCCTGCTGCTCGCCACCACCTACCGGCGCAGCAACACGATCCTGGCGATGCGCAACAGCTACCACGGCCGCTCCTTCAGCGCGGTCGGCATCACCGGCAACCGCGGCTGGTCGCCCACCTCGCTGTCCCCGCTCCAGACGCTGTACGTCCACGGAGGCGTGCGGACCCGCGGCCCCTACGCCTCCCTCGGCGACGACGACTTCATCGCGGCCTGCGTCGACGACCTCCGGGACCTCCTCGGCCACACCCGGCCGCCCGCCGCCCTGATCGCCGAGCCGATCCAGGGCGTCGGCGGTTTCACCTCCCCGCCCGACGGCCTCTACGCCGCCTTCCGCGAAGTGCTCGACGAGCACGGCATCCTCTGGATCGCCGACGAGGTGCAGACCGGCTGGGGCCGTACCGGCGACCACTTCTGGGGCTGGCAGGCCCATGACCGCAACGGCCCACCGGACATCCTCACCTTCGCCAAGGGCATCGGCAACGGCATGTCCATCGGCGGGGTCGTCGCCCGCGCCGAGATCATGAACTGCCTCGACTCCAACAGCATCTCGACCTTCGGCGGCACCCAGATCACCATGGCGGCCGGCCTCGCGAACCTGACGTACCTCCTGGAACACGACCTCCAGGGCAACGCCCGGCGCGTCGGCGGACTACTGATCGAGCGGCTGCGGACGGTCGCCGCGCAGATTCCCGGCGTACGGGAGGTGCGCGGGCGTGGGCTCATGCTCGGCGTCGAGCTGGTGAAACCCGGCACCGACGAGGCCGACCCGCAGGCCGCGTCGGCCGTCCTGGAGGCGGCCCGCGCCGAGGGACTGCTCCTCGGCAAGGGCGGTGGGCACAACACCAGCGCCCTCAGGATCGCCCCGCCGCTGTCCCTGACCGTCGCGGAGGCCGAAGAGGGCGCCACGATCCTCGAACACGCTCTGAGGAGCACCATCCAGTAGGTCCACAGCAAGGGAACACCGTCATGAGCACCACCTCGGAGCCTCTGGAGTCCTTGGCGCCGACCCTCTCGGTCCGTCAGGTCCTCATGCTGGAACGGGTCCTGGCCGGGGAGCCCGAGGTGGTGGCCGGTGCCGCTCAGCTCGACCGGGCCGTGCGCTGGGTGCACGTGGCGGAGGCGGCCGACGTCGGTGTGATGCTCAGCGGCGGCGAGATGGTCCTCACCACCGGTGTGCTGCTCGCCGGGGACGACGGCAAACAGGCCGAGTACATCCAGTCCCTGCACCGCGCGGAGGCCGCGGCCGTGGTCCTCGGACTCGGCCGCGCCTTCCCGGCCCCGCCGGACGTGATGCGCCGGGCCGCCGAGCGGTGCGGGCTGCCCATGGTCGTCCTGCACCGGCCCTTCCCCTTCGCGGAGTTGACGGAGGAGGTCCAGGCCCGGCTGGTGCGGCGGAAGTTCGCCGCCGTCAGCATGTCCGAGGCGGTCCGTACCGCCCTCACCGGACTCATCACCGCCGGCGCCCCGCTCCAGCACCTGCTGGACGAGATCGCCCACCACAGCGGCTGCCCCGTCGTCGTCACCAACCTCGCCCACCGCGTCCTCGCCACGGCGGGGGAGCGGTCCGCTGTGGACGACGTGCTGCGCGACTGGGAGCGCATCGCCCGTCAGGCATGGGGGCACCTCCCAGGCCGTTCAGGCACTGGGGGAGGCAGCGAGGGCGACGGCTGGATCCGCGCCGAACTGAGCGGGCGCGGGGAGCGCTGGGGCCAGATCATGCTGTGCGGCTACCGCGGCGACACCGCCACCGGACGCCTCCTCGCCGACCGCGCCGCCGAATCCCTTGTCCTGCACCGCATGCTCGGCGGCACCTCCGCCCACACCTGGGAGGAGCAGTCCGCGCAGAGCCTGCTCACCGACCTGGTCAGCGGGGTCGTACCGGCGCGGCAGCTGCTGCCCCGCGCCCGGGCGGCCGGGCTGCCCGTCAACCGGCGCACCTTCGTCCCGCTCGTCGTGCGGGACGGCGATCCGGCCGAACTCGACCGGGTGCTACGGCTGTTGGGGCTGCCCGGAATCGTCGCCGAACTCGCCGACGGGGCCACCGCCGTGCTGCTGAGCCTGGCCCGGGACCAGGACGCCGCCGTGCTCACCGCCAACTTCGCGGCGCGGCTGACCCAGACGGTCGTGGCCGCCGCGGATCCGCGCACCGCCTGGGACGACGTCCCCGCCGGCATGCGTGAGGCCCGGCACGTCGCGGACGCGGTCGCCTCGGGGGCACTCGACCTTCCCGCCGTCGTCCGCCTCAAGGACGTCCATCTGCGCGGACTGATAAGGCTGTTGCGCGACGACCCGCATGTGCAGTCCTTCGCCGAGCGCGAGTTGGACGGGCTGCTGTGCGCGGCGGGAGACGATCTGCTGGCGGTGCTGCGCACCTACCTCGCCACCGGCCGCAACAAGTCCCGCACC
Organism: Streptomyces sp. SLBN-8D4; assembly: GCF_049739545.1. Lineage (NCBI taxonomy): Bacteria > Bacillati > Actinomycetota > Actinomycetes > Kitasatosporales > Streptomycetaceae > Streptomyces > Streptomyces sp. SLBN-8D4. The sequence goes on along the minus strand of NZ_JBMGQC010000001.1, from coordinate 1,862,547 downwards.
GCCCAGCTGCACCACGTCTCCCGGCCCGCGCTCTACCGCCGGCTGGAGGCGATACAGGGCCGGCTGGGCGTCGACCTGGACGATTTCGAGCAGGCCGCCTCGGTGCACATCGCACTCCTCGCACACGACGCGCAACAGGCCTGAAACAAGCCACGACCTGGGAAAACGGCGGTGAAACATGGGCTCACGAGAGAGTGACACCGTGGCACGCCGCACGCCCGCAGACGTGACACCGTGCAACTCAAAGCAGCTTTTCGGACTTCCTAGTCTTCTCGCACACCGAGCGACCGGAGGTCCCGATGAGCAGAGTGATTCGTGCCGCCCTCTTCCAGACCGCGTGGACGGGCGACAAGGAGTCGATGATCCAGGTACACGAGCAGGCGGCCCGGGACGCGGCCGCGCAGGGTGCTCAGGTCCTGTGCTTCCAGGAGCTGTTCTACGGGCCGTACTTCTGCCAGGTCCAGGACAAGGCGTTCTACGAGTACGCCGAGCAGATCCCGGACGGCCCGATCGTCAAGCGGTTCCAGGCGCTGGCCAAGGAGCTGGGGATCGTCCTCGTCCTGCCGATGTACGAGGAGGAGCAGCCCGGCGTCCTCTACAACACCGCCGCGGTGATCGACGCGGACGGCTCGTACCTCGGCAAGTACCGCAAGCACCACATCCCCCAAGTTCCGGGATTCTGGGAGAAGTTCTACTTCCGACCCGGCAACCTCGGCTGGCCGGTCTTCGACACCAAGGTCGGGAGGATCGGCGTGTACATCTGCTACGACCGCCACTTCCCGGAAGGCTGGCGGGCGTTGGGCCTGGCCGGTGCCGAGATCGTCTTCAACCCGTCGGCCACCTCGCGCGGCCTGTCCGCGTACCTGTGGCAGCTGGAGCAGCCCGCGGCGGCCGTCGCCAACGAGTACTTCGTCGGCGCGATCAACCGGGTGGGTGTGGAGGAGCTGGGCGACAACGACTTCTACGGGACGACGTACTTCGTCGACCCGGAGGCCCAGTTCGTCGGCGAGGTCGCCTCGGACAAGGAGACCGAACTCGTCGTCCGCGACCTGGACATGGCCAAGCTGAGGGAGGTCCGCGACCGCTGGCAGTTCTACCGGGACCGCCGTCCGGACGCGTACCCCCCGCTGACCGCACCCTGACCGAACCGTCCACCCTGGCAGGAGAGGGAACATGAGCAGCCGTACCGTCATCAGCGGTGGCCTCGTCATCACCGCGTCCGACGAGATCCACGCCGACGTGCTGATCGAGGACGGCCGCGTCGCCGCCCTCGCCGTGCCCGGTACCCAGAGCTGGACCGCGGACCGCACGATCGACGCCACCGGAAAGTACGTGATCCCCGGTGGCGTCGACGTCCACACCCACATGGAGCTGCCCTTCGGCGGCACCTTCGCCTCCGACACCTTCGAGACCGGCACCCGGGCCGCCGCCTGGGGCGGTACGACGACCATCGTCGACTTCGCGGTGCAGAGCGTCGGCCACTCCCTGCGCGAGGGCCTGGACGCCTGGCACGCCAAGGCCGAGGGCAACTGCGCCATCGACTACGGCTTCCACATGATCGTCTCCGATGTGAACCAGGAGACGCTCAAGGAGATGGACCTGCTGGTGGAGGAGGGGGTCACCTCCTTCAAGCAGTTCATGGCCTACCCCGGCGTCTTCTACTCCGACGACGGCCAGATCCTGCGCGCCATGCAGCGCTCCGCCGACAACGGCGGCCTGATCATGATGCACGCCGAGAACGGCATCGCGATCGACGTCCTGGTCGAGCAGGCGCTGGCCCGCGGCGAGACCGACCCCCGCTATCACGGCGAGGTCCGCAAGGCGCTTCTGGAGGCCGAGGCCACCCACCGCGCCATCAAGCTCGCGCAGGTCGCCGGCGCGCCCCTCTACGTCGTGCACGTCTCCGCCATGGAGGCGGTGGCCGAGCTGGCGCGGGCGCGCGACGAGGGCCTCAACGTCTTCGGCGAGACCTGCCCGCAGTACCTGTTCCTGTCCACGGACAACCTCGCGGAACCGGACTTCGAGGGCTCGAAGTACGTGTGCAGCACGCCGCTTCGTCCCAAGGAGCACCAGGCCAAGCTGTGGCAGGGGCTCAGGACCAACGACCTCCAGGTCGTCTCCACCGACCACTGCCCCTTCTGCTTCGTGGGCCAGAAGGAGCTCGGCCGCGGCGACTTCTCCAAGATCCCCAACGGCCTCCCGGGCGTCGAGAACCGTATGGACCTGCTCCACCAGGCCGTCGTCGACGGGCACATCTCGCGCCGCCGCTGGATCGAGATCGCCTGTGCCACCCCGGCCCGGATGTTCGGCATGTACCCGAAGAAGGGCACCATCGCCCCGGGCGCCGACGCTGACGTCGTCATCTACGACCCGCACGCCGAGCAGATCGTCTCCGCCGAGACCCACCACATGAACGTCGACTACTCGGCCTACGAGGGCAAGCGCCTCACGGGCCGGGTCGAGACGGTCCTCTCGCGGGGCGAACTCGTCATCACCGAGCGGGAGTACACCGGACGCGCCGGACACGGCACGTACACCCCGCGCTCCACCTGTCAGTACCTCAACTAGGAGTGGCGCCCATGGACTTCGGACTCGTCCTGCAGACGGATCCGCCCGCCTCGAAGGTCATCAGCCTGATGAAGCGGGCCGAACGCAACGGCTTCACCTACGGGTGGACCTTCGACTCCGCCGTGCTCTGGCAGGAGCCGTTCGTGATCTACAGTCAGATCCTCGCGAACACCTCGAAGTTGAAGGTCGGCCCGATGGTCACCAACCCGGGCACCCGCACCTGGGAGGTCACCGCCTCCACCTTCGCCACCCTCAACGACATGTTCGGCAACCGCACGGTGTGCGGCATCGGCCGCGGTGACTCCGCGATGCGCGTCGCGGGCCGTACGCCCAACACCCTGGCGCGGATCAGCGAGGCCATGAAGGTCATCCGGGCGCTCGGTTCGGGCCAGGAGGCCGACCTCGGCGGCACGGTGATCAGGTTCCCGTGGATCAAGGAGGACGCCGAACTCCCCGTATGGATGGCGGCGTACGGCCCGAAGGCCCTGAAGATGACCGGTGAGGAGGCCGACGGGTTCATCCTCCAGCTGTCCGACCTGTATCTCACCGAGTACATGGTGAAGGCGGTCAAGGACGCGGCGGTCGCCGCGGGGCGAGACCCGTCCGAGGTGAAGATCTGCGTGGCCGCCCCCGCCTACGTCACCGCGGACGACTCGCCGGAGGCGCTCGCCCACGCGCGTGAGCAGTGCCGCTGGTTCGGCGGGATGGTCGGCAACCATGTCGCCGACCTGGTCTCCAAGTACGGCGAGCACTCGGCCGCCGTCCCCGACGAGCTGACGGACTACATCAAGGCGCGTGAGGGGTACGACTACTCGCACCACGGGCGCGCCGACAACCCGGACACCGCGTTCGTGCCCGACGAGATCGTCGACCGGTTCTGCGTCATCGGACCGGTCGAGAAGCACATCGAGAAGCTGAACGCGCTGCGCGAGCTGGGCGTCGACCAGTTCGCCGTCTACGACATGCACGACGCCCAGGAAGCGACCATCGACGCCTACGGCTCCACGGTCATCCCCGCTCTCAACTCCTGACCCGGACCGCACAGCCGCTCGACCGACCCCCCACTCCTTGTCCCCCCTCCCCGCCGTCCCGGGGAGGGGTGGCGGGGCCGGGAAAGGCCTCCCCGCCCGTCCCGGCCCCGCCCAAGGCCCCCGCACGGCCTATCCCGTCCCGTTCTGATCGATTGGCCTGCCCATGACCGAAACAGTCCCCACGGGGTCGCCGATACCGCAGTCCGCCGGCGGCCGCGTCGAGCTCGCCCCCGAGGCATTCCCCGCCGACAGCCCCTTCGCCAACGAGGACCTGCGTCCCGTACCGGTATCCGAGCGCAAGTGGACGACGTACAACTTCGCGGCCCTGTGGATCTCCATGGCCCACTGCATCCCCAGCTGGACCCTGGCCTCCGGCCTGGTCGCGCTCGGCATGGACTGGAAGCAGGCCGTGTTCACCATCGCGCTGGCCAACATCATCGTGCTCTTCCCGATGCTGGCCACCGGGCACGCGGGGCCCAAGTACGGCATCCCCTTCCCGGTGCTCGCCCGCGCCTCCTTCGGGCTGCGCGGCGCCAACATCCCGGCGCTGATCCGGGCCGCCGTGGCGTGCGGCTGGTTCGGCATCCAGACCTGGATCGGCGGCAGCGGCATCTTCGCCCTGGGCTCCAAGCTCACCGGCGGCCACTGGGAGGACGCGGGCAAGATCGCGGGCAACCCCTGGCCCCTGTGGCTCTGCTTCCTGCTGTTCTGGGCGCTCCAGATCGCGATCATCTACCGCGGCATGGACTTCCTGCGGCACTTCGAGAACTGGGCCGCGCCCTTCGTGATCGCCGGCGCGCTCGTGCTGCTGATCTGGATCGCGGTCAAGGCCGACGGTTTCGGCGCGCTGCTCGACCAGCCCTCGAAGCTGGGCTGGGGCGCCGACTTCTGGCCGGTCTTCTTCCCGTCCCTGATGGGAATGATCGGCTTCTGGGCCACTCTGTCCCTGAACATCCCGGACTTCACCCGCTTCGGCGCCAGCCAGAAGGCGCAGACCTGGGGGCAGGCCCTCGGTCTTCCCACGACGATGACCCTCTTCGCGGTCCTCGCGGTGCTGGTCACCTCGGGGTCCGAGGCCATCTACGGCGAGGCCATCTGGGACCCGGTCGCGCTGGCCGCCAAGACGGACAACGCCTTCGGGCTGCTCTTCGCGCTGGTCATCGTGCTGGTCGCCACCATCTCCGTGAACATCGCGGCCAACGTGGTCTCACCGGCGTACGACCTGTCCAACCTGGCCCCGAAGTTCATCAACTTCCGTACGGGCGCGCTGATCACCGGTGTCGTCGGCATCCTGATCTTCCCGTGGAAGCTGATCTCCACGCCGGAGTTCTACATCTTCACCTGGCTCGGAGTCGTGGGCGGCCTGCTCGGCACGGTCGCGGGCATCCTCATCGCCGACTACTGGATCGTCCGGCGCACGGTCCTGCACCTCGCGGACCTCTACACGCCCGGTGGCCGCTACTGGTACGCCAACGGCTGGAACTGGCGCGCCATCGTCGCCTTCGTGGTGGGCGGTCTGCTCGCGGTCGGCGGCTCGTACTCGGGGGTGGGTGCGGACGGCAAGAAGGCCGGGCCGTTCCCGGCCGACGGTCTGATCCCGTTCCTCAAGCCGCTGGCCGACTACGGCTGGGCGGTGGGCCTGGCCACGTCACTGGTGCTGTATGTCGCGCTGATGCTGCCGAAGGGCAAGGAGCAGGAGGGCATCGCGGCCTGAGGGGCCGCCTCGCGTGTGTGGAGGGCGGCCGGGCCCGGCCCGGATCTGCCGGCTCAGGCCTTCTGGCCGCTCTCCAGCGCCGCCACCGCCTCCTTGGCGGCCTTGATGGCGCCCTTGTTGATCTCGTCCGTGCTGGGCGCCTTCTTCGACTCGAAGTCGCTGCCGTTGTACGTCACGGTCACCAGCGCGTTGGACGCCTGGATCATGACCACGCCCTCACGGGTCTGCTGCTTGTTCTCGGTGGTGAGGTTCACCACCGAGTACCCGGCGTCCCCGACGCCGGGCACGTTTCCGCCGCCGCTCTTCTCGGCGACGTTGTCCTTGTACGACTTGGCGGCCGCCTGGTCGGACTCCGTGATCTCGAAGGACACGTCCAGCCAGCGGTAGTCGTACCCCTTGAGCGCGTTCCAGGAGCAGGTGCGGCGCAGTGCCGTGTCCGTCGAGGGAATCTCCTTGCCGGCCGTCTTGGCGCCCGGCACCAGCGACTTGATCGTCGCCGCGCCGATGCTGCCGCACGGCGCGGGCGCGGCGGCGTACTGCTTCGTGGCGGCCGCCGTGGACGCGCCCGAAGGGGACTCGCCGGCGGACTGCGGAGCCGATGAGGACTCCTTCTGGGTGGCCGGCGTCGTGGCCGGGCCCGACGTCAGCACCCAGCCCGCCGCGGCGAGTACGACGACGGGCGAGATGCGCGCGGTGAGCGCGAGCGGGAGGGAAAGATTTCGCACGGCGCACTTTTCGTGGGGGACGGACGGTGCGGAGGGGTCCGCACTGCGGACGGACGCCAGTTTCACATGTCTCCCTGTGGGGCGGAAGTGTGAACTCGCTCCGTACCTGTGCCGTCACTGTGCCCTGCCGTCGTTGCGTCATGTGTCCGCTTATGTCCGGGCGATGGGCCGGTGGAGGGCCGATTCGATGCGGTCCACGGCCAGGAACGCCCCGTAGGCCACGAGGTGCACCAGACCGTGGTCGGTGTGCTCCGGCCGCCGCCAGGCCGCCACGTCCTCGTCGGTGATCCGGTACGGCGCGAGCGCGGCCAGCAGCACCAGACGCGCACCGGGACGCTCCCGCCGATCCGGAAATCCGCTCAGGTCGAGCGGCGGGTGCGAGCCGTCCCAGTCCAGCAGTACCTCCTCCACGAGATCCTGGTCGTCGGTGCCGAGGAGTCCGGCGCCCGCCATGGCCGCCCGGAGCAGCGCCGCGTACGCGAGTCCGACGGGCGTACCGTCCGCCCACGCGGGGGCCTCGCCGGGGTCGGGCAGGTCGAGCAGCGCGAGGGACGCGCCGGGCCGGGCGGGCCGGCGTACGGTCCGGGCGAGGGTGCGGCCCGCGAGACTGCGCACGGCCCGGAAGCGCTGGGCGTTGCCCGGCAGCAGGTTCTCGGTGAGCAGGGCGGACACGATCCGGTTGATGAAGTGGAAGGCGAGCACGGTGCCGAGATAGCCCGGAGCGTGCTCGCGCGGGAACGGGTAAGGCGCCGCGCCGAGGCCGCCCGGCACGCGCGTGTGCCTGCCCCACTCCAGTACGCGCGCGTGCTCCTCGTTCGCCGGCCGCTCCCCTCGGGCGACGCGTTCGGCGAGCGCGTGGTCGCCGGTGGCGTGCAGCAGCATGGTGTGCGCGTCCACGCAGAACGGGCACCGGTTGGCCAGCGAGACCCCGAGCGCCGCCAGCTCCTTGCCGGTGCGGCTGCCGGGGCCGGCGATCAGCGACTCGCGCATCAGGGCCCACGCGGGGGCGAGGAGCTCCGGCGCGGAGGACAGGACCACGAAGGTGACGGGTTCGTCGATGCCGAAGTCGCGGGACATCTGCCCGTAGACCTCGGCGACCGGGCCGGTGGCGGACTTGGGCGGCAGGGGCCGGGTGTAGCGGAAGGGTGTGGACATGCACAGCAGCCTGCTCCCGCCCTCGGGCGCGGTCGTCGTACGGCCGAAGGGAGTTGGCGCTGCGTCCGCAGGCGCGGGCCGGGCCGGGGACTACTACGGGGGGAGTAGCGGGGGAGTTGTCCACAGGGCTGACGCCGGTGTCGGTGTGCCGGTCTAGCGTGTGGGCATGAGCGGGCACCCGGTCGATTCGGCCATCTCCCAGCGGCTCGCCGACCTGGCCCTCGTGGTCGTGGTCGGCGCCCTCGTCGTGGCCGCGGCGACTCTCGACGCGGACACGACCGCCCTCGACCTCGGGTTCCTCGTGGTGAGCGCGGCCGCGCTCGCGTTCCACCGCACGGCCCCGCTGGTGGCGCTGGCCGTGGCCACGGTGAGCGGGGCGGCCTACGTCCTGCACGCCCACCCGGGCCCCCTCGGCGCGCTGTCCGTCTTCGCCGCAGTGCACCTGGCCTCCCAGGGAGGACACCGGGGCTGGGCCGCGGGGGCGAGCGGAGTCTTCCTCGGGGCGTACGCGGCGACGGGCCCCACGGCCCAGGAGGCGGTCGAGAAGACCGCGCTGCTCGCGGGCTGGTTCGTGTGCGCGGTGGTGACGGGCCTCGCCGGCCGCAACTGGCAGGCCTATCTGCGCCAGACCGAACAGCGTGCCCTGGAGGCCGAGCGGACCCGGGAGGAGGCCGCCCTGCGCCGGGCCGGCGAGGAACGCCTGCGGATAGCCCGGGAGTTGCACGACTCCCTCACCCACAGCATCTCCATCGTCAAGCTTCAGGCGGGCGTGGCCGTACATCTGGCGCGCAAGCGGGGCGAGGAGGTGCCGCCCGCCCTGCTCGCCATCCAGGAGGCGGGAGGCGAGGCCATGCGCGAGCTGCGCGCCACGCTGGAGGTCCTGCGCACCGACGAGCCGACCGGCACCCCGGCGCTGCTCGTGGAGCGGGCGCGGGCCGCGGGTCTCGCCGTCGAACTGTGCGTGACGGGTGAGGAGTGCGCCCTGCCCGCCCCGCTCGACCGGGCCGTGTACCGGATCGTCCAGGAGTCCCTGACCAACGCGGCCCGGCACGCTGGAACGGCGAAGGTACGGGTCGAACTGGCCTACGGCAAGGACGCCTTGGCCGTACGCGTCGAAGACGACGGGGCCGCACATCCGGACTGCCCGCCCCGGCCCGGCCACGGCCTCACCGGCATGTGCGAACGCGTCACGGCACTCGGCGGGACGCTGCACACCGGACCGCGCGAGGAAGGCGGATTCTCGGTGCGAGCAGAACTGCCTCTGGGAGCGGGGGAGTTGGCGTGACAAGGCTGACGGGCGGCTACGTCGCGGGCGTGGAGGCGGTGGCGTGATCAGGGTGGCGCTCGTCGACGACCAGGCGCTGATGCGGGCCGGGTTCCGGGCCCTGCTCGACGCCGAGGACGGCATCGAGGTGGTCGGGGAGGCGGCGGACGGGGAGCGGGGCGTGGAGCTGGTGCGGGCGCAGGTGCCCGACATCGCGCTGATCGACGTACAGATGCCGGTGATGACCGGCATCGAGGCGACCCGGCGGATCGCCGCGGATCCGGAGCTGGCCGGGGTCCGCGTGGTGATCCTCACCAACTACGGCGTCGACGAGTACGTCTTCGAGGCGCTGCGGGCGGGCGCGAGCGGATTCCTGCTGAAGGACACCGAGCCGGCCGACCTCCTCCAGGCCATCGAAGTGGTGGCCCGGGGCGAGGCGCTGCTGTCCCCCGCGGTCACCCGCACCCTGATAGGCGAGTTCGTCTCCCGTCCCCCGGACCGGTCCACCGCCCCCGGTCTGGAGTGCCTCACCCGCCGCGAACGCGAGGTCACGGCCCTGGCCGCCCGCGGCCTGACCAACGAGGAGATCGCCGAGCACATGGTGATCAGCCCCCTCACGGCCAAGACCCACATCAGCCGCGCGATGACCAAGCTGGGCGCCCGGGACCGGGCCCAACTGGTCGTGTTCGCCTACGAGTCGGGGCTGGTGACGGCACGCGGCTCCTGAGGTCCGAGCGCCCGGGAATGAAAGGATCCGTGACCGTGACCGCTTCGGACCGGCCGAGGCGCGCCCCAGCAGTGAGGTGAGAGATGTCGTTCACCACCCGGCCGACCCTCCAGGGAACCTTCGGCATGGTGTCCTCCACCCACTGGCTGGCCTCGCAGTCGGCGATGGCGGTGCTGGAGGACGGCGGCAACGCGTACGACGCGGCGGTGGCCGGTGCCTTTGTGCTGCACGTCGTCGAGCCGCACCTCAACGGACCCGCCGGCGAGGTGCCGATCCTGCTCGCGCCCGCCGGAGGACAGGTGCGGGTGCTGTGCGGGCAGGGCGTCGCGCCGGCCGGGGCGAGCGTCGCCCACTACAAGGGACTGGGCCTGGATCTCGTCCCCGGCACCGGCCCCCTCGCCGCCGCGGTCCCCGGCGCCTTCGACGCCTGGATGCTGCTGCTCCGTGACCACGGCACCAAGTCCCTCGCCGACGTCCTCAGGTACGCCATCGGGTACGCCGAGGACGGGCACGCGCCCGTGGAGAACGTCGGCGCGACCGTCGAGAGCGTACGGGAGCTGTTCGAGACGGAGTGGACCTCGTCGGCGGAGGTGTACCTGCCGGGCGGGAAGGCCCCGCGGCCGGGGGAGCTGTTCCGCAACCCGGCCCTCGCCGCCACCTGGAAGCGGCTGATCGACGAGGCGGCGGGGGCGGGCGACCGGGTCGCGCAGATCGAGGCGGCGCGCGAGGTGTGGCGTACCGGGTTCATCGCCGAGGCGCTCGTACGGCAGGCGCGCCGGCCCACCCTGGACACCAGCGGCGCGCGGCACACCGGCACGCTCACGGCCGCCGATCTCGCCGGGTGGTCCGCGACCTACGAGGCTCCGGCGACGTACGACTGGAACGGCTGGACCCTGTGCAAGGCCGGTCCCTGGAGCCAGGGCCCGGTCCTCCTCCAGCAGCTCGCGCTGCTGCCGCCCGAGCTGCCGCGGTACGGGTCCGCCGAGTACGTCCATCTGCTGGTCGAGGGCTGCAAGCTGGCCATGGCCGACCGGGAGGCCTGGTACGGGGACGCCGCCGAGGTACCGCTCGGTGAGCTGCTGTCGGCCGAGTACAACGCGGGGCGGCGTGAACTCGTCGGCGGCAAGGCCTCGTACGAGCTGCGGCCGGGCAGCCCCGGCGGGCGCGCCCCGCGACTCAGCGCCCACGCGTACGCGGTCGTCACCGAGGAGCCCGGGTTCAGCCCGATGGGGGTGGGGGAGCCCACGGTCGCGAAGAACCCCACGTCCCCCGTACCCGGCGAGCCCGAGACCGGTTCCGACGGCACCACCCGGGGCGACACCTGCCACCTCGACGTCGTCGACCGCTGGGGCAACATGGTCGCCGCCACGCCCAGCGGCGGGTGGCTCCAGTCCAACCCGGTCGTGCCCGAACTGGGCTTCCCGCTCGGCACCCGGCTGCAGATGACCTGGCTGGAGGAGGGCCTGCCGAACTCCCTCACGCCCGGCCGCCGCCCCCGCACCACCCTCACGCCCTCGATCGCCCTGCGCGCCGGCGTGCCCGTTCTGGCCTTCGGCACCCCGGGCGGGGACCAGCAGGACCAGTGGCAGCTGCACTTCTTCCTGGCCGTCGCCCTGCGCTCCCCGGTCCGCGGCGGTCTCGACCTCCAGGGCGCGATCGACGCCCCGAACTGGCACAACGACAGCTTCCCCGGGTCCTTCTATCCGCGGGGGATGCGGCCGGGGAGCCTCACCGTGGAGGCGCGGACGGATCCCCGGGTGGTCGAGGAGCTGCGGCGGCGGGGGCACGACGTCACGGTGGGGGAGCCCTGGTCGGAGGGACGGTTGTGCGCGGTGGCACGGGATCCGGAGACGGGGGTGCTGTCGGCGGCGGCCAATCCGCGGGGGATGCAGGGGTATGCGGTGGGACGGTGACAGATATGCATCATTTGTACTGATTTTAGTGCCCGTTGTCTCCGCATTACCGGTGTTCACGGTGATTGCACCCGCCCTTCACCGGGCGGGTGGGGATTGTCAGACCCTCGTGCTCTCATGGAGTCATGATCGAAGACACGGAAACCATCGACGAGTTTCTCGACCGGCACGCGGGCGACGTGGAAGAGGCGGTGCGCAAGGCCGCCGCGGCCCAGGTCATGCCGCGCTTCCGGCGGCTCGCCGCGCACGAGGTCGACCAGAAGGCGGGCCAGCACGACCTGGTCACGGACGCCGACCGACTGGCCGAGCAGTACCTCACCGAGGTGCTCGGCGGCCTCCTGCCCGGCTCCCTCGTGGTCGGCGAGGAGGCGGTCCACGCCAACCCGGCGTCGTACGAGGCGCTGCAGGGCGACACCCCCGTATGGATAGTCGACCCCGTCGACGGCACCCGGCAGTTCGTGCACGGCGACCCCGGCTTCTGCATGCTGGTCGCGCTCGCGAGGAGCGGCGTCGTGCTCGCCTCCTGGACCTACGCACCGGCCCGGGACCAACTGGCCACGGCGATACGCGGCCGGGGCGCGTTCCTCGACGGCGAGCGGTTGCGCGCGGGCGTCCCCGACCAGGGCCGCGACCTCCAAGTGGCCACCTCCCACCCGGACTACACGACGGACGAGCAGAAGCGCGGCCTGCTGGGGCTGTGGACGGACGGCGTGGCACCGAGCCCGTGCGGCTCGGCCGGTCTGGAGTATCTCGCCGTCGCCCGGGGCGAGTCGGACGCCGTGGCGTTCTCCTGGGAGGCGGCCTGGGACCATGCGGCGGGCCTGCTGCTGGTCGAGGAGGCGGGCGGCGCCCATCTGACCCTCACCGGCGAACCGTTCAGCATCAAGGGCGGCAACACGCTCCCCTTCACCGCGGCCCGCGACGCGGCGACGGCCCGGAGGGTGAGGGGGCTGCTGGCGGGCGAGGCCTGACGCGACGGCTGAGCCGCAGGCCGCAGTCATGGCCGGGGCGGGCGGAACCGGGGCCGGGGCCGGAGCCGGGGGACGGTCGAGGTCGAGGTCGAGGTCGCGGGCATGGTCAGGTCGGGTCAGGTCAGGAGGGACTGGAGCCTGCGCCCCCCCGCAGAGTCCGCAACCGGCGTCGTCGCCGGCCGGGAGCCAGGATCGTGACCTGAGGGTGCGGGCCGTTCCTCGCCTTCCCACGCGCCGGCCCCGGTCTCCCGCCACGCCTCCCGGAGCGCGCCGCTTCTTCCGGAGCCCGGCCCAGGAGTCCGCCACTCCTTCCCAAGCCCGCCTCCGAAGCCCGCCACTCCTTCCCAAGCCCGCCTCCGAAGCCCGCCACTCCTTCCCAAGCCCGCCCCCGGAGCCCGACCTCCTCCCCAGCCCGGCCCACTGGAGCCCGGTCTCCCCCCGAACCCGGCCGTCTCCCCGGCTCCGGAGCCCCCGCGAGCCCGGCCGCCCGAACCCGACTTCCCCCGAACCCGACCTCCCCCGAACCCGACCTCCCCCGAACCCGACCTCCCCCCCCCAGAGCCGAACCCGCCCCCGCCCCGCCCCCCCATCCCCGCCCCCCGCTACCCCCGACTTACCCCCACGCCCCGAGACTGTCGGTGCCCCGGCATATCCTGATCCTCTGGCCATCGGCTGACGAAGGGGTCCGAAGGTGCCGTCGATGCTCGATGCGGTCGTGGTGGGTGCGGGGCCGAACGGACTGACGGCTGCTGTGGAGCTGGCCCGCCGCGGCTTCTCCGTGGCCGTCTTCGAGGCGCGCGACACCGTGGGCGGGGGAGCCCGCACCGAGGAGCTGACCCTCCCCGGCTTCCGGCACGACCCGTGCTCCGCGGCCCACCCCCTCGGTATCAACTCCCCGGCGTTCCGTGCCCTGCCCCTGGAGCGCTACGGCCTGGAGTGGCTGCACGCCGAGCTGCCCATGGCGCATCCCTTCACCGACGGCACCGCCGCCGTGCTGTCGAGGTCGGTCGCCGAGACGGCCGCCTCGTTCGGGCCGCGTGACGCGGGGACGTACCGAAGGCTCGTCGAGCCGTTCCTGCCCAAGTGGGACACCCTGGCCCGCGACTTCATGTCCCTGCCCGCGACCGCGCTGCCCCGCGACCCGGTCACCCTGGCCCGCTTCGGTCTGGTCGGGCTGCCCCCGTCGACCTGGCTGATGCGCCGCTTCCGCGACGAGCGCGCGAAGACGCTGTTCGCCGGACTCGTCGCGCATGTCATGGCCCCGCTCAGCGGCTTCGCCACCGGCGCCATAGGTCTGGTCTTCGCCCTCGCGGCCCACGCGCGCGGCTGGCCCGTGGCGCGCGGTGGCTCCCAGTCGATCTCCGACGCCCTCGCCGCGTACCTCGACGACCTCGGCGGCAGCGTCCACACCGACTACGAGGTCAAGCGGCTCGACGACCTGCCGCCGGCCCGCGCCTACGTCTTCGACACCTCGCCGACCGCCCTGGCCCGCATCGCCGGCTTCGGCACCTACTACGAGGGCTACCGCTACGGCCCGGGCGTCTTCAAGGTCGACTACGCCCTCGACGGCCCGGTGCCGTGGACCGCGAAGGAGGCGCGCGGCGCGGGCACCGTGCAGATCGGCGCCGACAGCGCGGAGATCGGTACCGCGCTGCGAGCCGCGTCCCGGGAGGGCCGTGCGCCCGACAGGCCGTTCATGATCACTGTGCAGCCCAGTGTCGTCGACCCGAGTCGGGCCCCCGCCGGGAAGCACGTGTTCTGGGTCTACGGTCATGTGCCCAGCGGCTGGACCGGCGACCTCACCGACGCCATGGAGCGCCAACTGGAGCGCTTCGCCCCGGGGTTCCGTGACCGTGTCCTCGCCCGTGCCACCGCGGGCCCGCCCGAACTCGCCGCGCGCAACGCCAACTACGTCGGCGGCGACATCGGCTCCGGCGCGGTCAGCGGACTCCAGACCATGCTGCGTCCCAAGCTCTCCCTGTCCCCGTACGGCACCCCGCACCCGGCCGTCTTCATCTGCTCGTCGGCGACCCCACCGGGACCGGGCGTGCACGGCATGTCGGGACACAACGCCGCGAAGGCCGTATGGCGCAGGCTGCGACAGCAGACCTGAGAGAGATCGAAACCGCGCTGCCCCCGGCGGAGCGGGCTGGAAGAGTGGCGGTCATGACCACCATCAGGCTCGTCCAGGGCGACATCACCCGCGAGAGCGCCGACGCGATCGTCAACGCCGCCAACTCCTCCCTGCTCGGCGGAGGAGGAGTCGACGGGGCCATCCACCGCCGCGGTGGCCCCGCGATCCTCGCCGACTGCCGAAAGCTGCGTGCCTCGCACTACGGCAAGGGTCTGCCGACCGGAAAGGCGGTGGCCACCACCGCGGGCGACCTGGACGCGCGCTGGGTGATCCATACCGTCGGCCCCCGCTACAGCCACGAGGAGGACCGGTCGGAGTTGCTGGCCTCCTGCTACCGCGAGTCCCTGCGCGTGGCTGACGAACTGGGTGCCCGGACCATCGCTTTCCCGGCCGTGTCCGCGGGCATCTACGGCTGGCCGATGGACGACGCCGCCCGGATCGCGGTGGAGACCGTACGGGAGACGCAGACCGCGGTCGAGGAGGTCCGGTTCGTGCTGTTCGACGAGAAGGCGTACCGGGCGTTCGCGGGCCAGGTCGCCTGACGCCGGAGAGCTAGAGCGGCACGGACCGGGCCGCGGCGGCGGCCGACCCGGTCTCCGACCTCCTGGACTCGCTCCAGTCCACGATCGACGACCTGCTCAAGTCGCTGACCTCGCTGGACCTGAACGGTGTGCTGGGCCCGGTCACCGGCCTCCTGGGCACCGTGGTCGGGACCGTCACCGGACTCCTCGGCGGCGGACTGCCCTCGTTGCCGGCCGCCGGCTGACCCGACGACAGCACCACCACACCGACGGCAGCACCGCACCGCACCCCACGGCACCCCCGCGTGAACGCACGCGGGGGTGCCGCATGTCGTCATGTCCCCAGGACCACACAAAGTCCGACAGGGTCATTGCCTCGGCAGTCTTCGGGATCTAGGTTGAGTCGCATCCTGTGCCTCAAAGTCACCAATTGTGCACAGGAGTTGACGCTCCCTCAGTACGTACACCGCACTGTCGTCCCGAGGAAGGTTCCACCGATGCCCCACCCGTATCTGCCTGCCCCCCTCAGCCGCAGGCGTCTGCTGGAGTCGGGGGCCGCCGTCCTCGGCGCCCTCGCGCTCTCCTCCGGACCCCTGGCCGGTCGCGGCCACGCGGCGGAGGGGACCCCGGAGTGGAACGGCGCCATCGACCTCTTCCGGGTGGGCACCCAGCCCCCGCACACCACCCTCATGCCGTACGCCGACGTCGGCCAGGCGCTCGCCGCCGACCGCACCCGCTCGCCGTACCGCGTGAGCCTCGACGGCAAGTGGAAGTTCGCCTACGCCGACCGCCCCGCCGACCGCGACAACGACTTCTACCGCACGGACGTGGACGACACGGACTGGGACGCCATTCCTGTCCCCTCGGTGTGGCAGGTGCATGGCTATGACTTCCCGATCTACGTCAACATCACCTACCCCTGGTGGGGCCCCAACGGTCTCGGCGAGGAGGCCCAGCCGCCCGCCGCCCCGACCCGCTACAACCCGGTCGGTCAGTACCGGCGCTCCTTCACCGTGCCGAAGGACTGGTCCGGGCGGCGAACCTTCCTGCACTTCGAGGGCGTCAAGTCGGCCCACTACGTGTGGATCAACGGTGAACTCGTCGGCTACCACGAGGACTCCTACACGCCCGCCGAGTACGACATCACCCCGCACCTCAGGCCGGGCACCAACCAGATCGCCGTCGAGGTCTACCGCTTCTCCGACGGGGACTGGCTGGAGGACCAGGACATGATCCGGCTGAGCGGCATCTTCCGCTCGGTCTACCTCTACTCCACCCCGGCTGTCCACCTGCGTGACTTCAAGCTGGAGACCCCGCTCGGCGACGACTACACGTCCGCCCAGCTCTCGGTCACCGCCAGCGTGCGCGACTACGGAGGCGGCAACGCGGGCCGCTACACGGTCGAGACCCAGCTCTACGACTCGGGCGGCCACGCCGTCTGGTCGCGCCCGCTCCAGCAGGCTGTCGCGCTCGATGCGGGGGACGAGACGACCGTACAGGCGGCGAAGGCCGTGCCAGCGCCCAAGCTGTGGTCGGCCGAGCACCCGAACCTGTACACCGCCGTTCTGCGGCTGCGCGACCCCGCGGGCAAGGTGATCGAGACGCTGTCGCACCGCGTCGGCCTGCGGGAGTTCGCCCTGAAGGACGGGCTGATGCGCATCAACGGCCGGCCCATCTCCTTCCGCGGCACCAACCGCCACGAGATGCACCCCGACCGCGGCACCGCGCTCACCCGCGCGGACCTCGTGAAGGACATCACGATCATCAAGCGCATGAACATCAACTCCGTCCGCACCTCCCACTACCCCAACAACCCGCTCTGGCTCGAACTCGCGGACGAGTACGGCCTGTACCTCGTCGACGAGACCAACCTGGAGACCCACGGCATCCGCGACGAGTACCCCGGCAACCACCCCGACTGGAGCGCGGCCTGTGTGGCGCGCGCCCAGAACATGGTCCACCGCGACAAGAACCACGCCTCCGTGGTGATCTGGTCCCTCGGCAACGAGGCGGGCGGCGGCAGCACCTTCGTGAACATGCGCGACTGGATCAAGTCGTACGACACCACCCGCGTCGTCCAGTACGAGGGCGACGACCGGCCCACCATCAGCGACATCCGCTCGGAGATGTACGAAAGCCCCGCACGTGTGGAGCAGCGTGCCAAGGACACCTCCGACCCCCGGCCGTACGTGATGATCGAGTACTGCCACGCGATGGGGAACTCCAACGGCAACTTCAAGAAGTACTGGGACATCGTCCGCCGCTACCCGGTCCTCCAGGGCGGCTGGATCTGGGACTTCGTCGACCAGTCCCTCAGCGAGCCCGTCCCCGTACGCCAGTTGCTGACCGAGAGCGGGCCCGGCGCGCTGAAGGGCGAAGTGCTGCCCGCGCGCGCCAGGTTCGACCGCGACAAGGGGGTCTCCGGTGGCACGGTCTTCGCCCGCGACGCCCGCCTCGACCTCACCGGCTCGCTGACCCTGGAGGCCTGGTTCACCCCGAAGGTGACGGGCAGTCACCAGCCGGTCATCGCCAAGGGTGACACCCACTACGCGCTCAAGCAGTCCGGGAAGACACTGGAGTTCTTCATCCACGGCGGGGGCCAGTGGATCACCACCACCTGGGCGCTCCCGGACGACTGGACGGGCCGGGAACACCATGTCGCCGGTGTTTTCGACGCGGCCGCGGGCACGCTGACCCTCCATGTGGACGGCCAGGTCAGGGCCACCCGGACCACCACCCAGAAGCCGAGCAGCAACACGGCGCCCCTCGCGCTGGCCGTCGATGTCGACAACCCCACAAGGGAGTTCAGCGGCACGATCAGGAAGGCGCGCGTGTACGCCCGTGCCCTGACCGCCGCCGAACTGGCCTCGGACGGCCGGGGCCCCGGCGACGAGGGCGTGCGGTTCTGGTTCGACGCGGCGACCGCGGGGCTCACCGAGAAGCGGCCCGCCCAGAAGACCTTCTTCGCCTTCGGCGGCGACTGGGGCGACAACCCCAACGACGGTGCCTTCGTCGCGGACGGCATCGTCACCGCCGACCGCGGCCACACCGGCAAGGCCGCCGAGGTCAAGCAGATCTACCAGGCGGTCAACGCGTCCTGGGCCGCGGACGGGTCGGTGACCCTGACCAATGAACACCTCTTCACCAACCTCCGTGAATTCAACGGCAGTTGGACCCTGTCCGCTGACGGCAAGGTGGTGCAGCGAGGGAGGCTGACGCGGGACCAGCTGAACCTGGCACCGCTGTCGAGCAAGACCGTCACCGTCCCGTACAGGCTCCCGAGCGCCCCCGCGCCCGGCACCGAGTACTTCCTCCAACTCTCTTTCACCACCAGGGAGTCCACGCCCTGGGCGCGGCCCGGCTTCGAGGTGGCCAAGCAGCAGCTGGCCGTCGACGCGAACAACCCATCGGTGACACCGGTGCCGCTCGCCAAGGTCCCGGCGCTGACCTACCGGGACGCCTCCGCCCAGGTCACCGTCACCGGCAAGGACTTCTCCGTCACCGTCGACAAGGACAGCGGGACCATCACGTCGTACGAGGCGCACGGCATCCGTCTGATCACCTCCGGTCCCGTCCCGAACTTCTGGCGGGCGCCCACCGACAACGACCACGGCAACGGGCAGCACACCCGCAACCAGACCTGGCGCGACGCCGGTGCGCACCGCAAGGTGACCGACGTGCGCGTGCGCGCCCTGCGGGACCGGGCCGTCGAGATCAAGGTGAGCGGCACCCTGCCGACGGCGACCGAGTCGGCGTACGGCACGACCTACACCGTCTTCGGCAACGGTGAGATCAGGGTCGACAACACCCTGCACCCGGGTGCGAGTTCGCTGCCGTACATCCCGGAGGTCGGCACGCTCCTGTTCCTGCCGCGCCGCCTGGACCGGCTGCACTACTACGGCCGCGGACCCGAGGAGAACCACTGGGACCGCAACGACGGGACGGACGTGGGCCTCTGGTCCGGGACCGTCGCCGAGCAGTGGACCTCCTACATCCGCCCGCAGGAGAACGGCAACAAGACCGACGTCCGCTGGGCCGCCCTGACCGGCCGGGACGGCGTGGGCCTGCTGGTCTCCGGTGAACCCCTGCTGGAGGTCAATGCCTCGCACTTCACCCCGGAGGACCTGTCCAACGGGGTGCGCCACGACTACCAGCTCACCCCACGTGACGCGGTCGTCCTGCGGGTCAACCACCGGCAGATGGGCGTCGGCGGCGACAACAGCTGGGGTGCGCACACCCACGACGAGTACAAGCTGTTCGCCGACCGGGACTACGCGTACACCTACCGGCTGCGGCCCCTGACGGACGTGGCCCGGGCGACGGCGGTTTCACGGCGGCCGACGGCCTCCGCCTAGTTCACCGCGTGGGTGGGGCGGCTCCGGACTCGCGGTGACGCCTCACCCACGTCGGCGAAGCAGCCCCACCACCACCGGCCCGCACGCGAGAAGGACCGCCAGCGCCCCGTACCCGTACGTCAGACTCGCCGCCGTGGCCACCCCGGCGACCAGCAACGGTCCGCCGGCGTCTCCCAGCTCGCGTCCCAGCTCGGCAGCCCCCATCGTCTGCCCCAACCGTTCCCGCGGAGTCGTCGAGGCGAGCGCCGCGAACCCCAGGGGAGTGATCAGCCCCGTCCCGACGCCGATCAGCGCGGCTCCCAGCAGGATGCCCGCGAGCCCCGGCAGCATCGCGCAGCCCAGACCGGCCGCCGCCAGCAGCAACCCGGCGGTCAATCCACCCCGTACCGTCAGCCGGCCCGCGTCCAACGCCCGCCCGGCGCGCGGCTGTACCATCGCCGCGCAGGCCGCGAGCACCGACACCGCGGCCCCCGTCGCCACCGTGCCCAGTCCCGCCACCGCGCCCGACACGGGCAGGAAGCCCACGCCCACCGACAGCGCGGCGGTCGCCCCGGCGAGCGCGGCCGTCGGGACCAGGAACACCGGGTCGGCCAGCCGTCGCGCCAGGTCGAGGACGGTCTGCCGGGCTCGGGGCAGGGGCGGCACGACGGGTACGGCGATCAACGCCCACCCCGCCACGGCCGCGCCCAGCACCGCCAGCACGGTGAACAGCAGCCGCAGCCCTCCCGCCCACACCAGCACCCCGCCGAGCAGCGGGCCCAGGGTGTAACCGACGGACTTGTAGAAGCCGTAACTCCCGAAGGCCCGCCCCTGCTTGGCGGCCGGGTTCAGCCGGGACACCAGCGCGGACGCGGCGGGCGAGAAGGCGGAGGCCGCCGCCCCCTGCCCGAGCCGCGCGGCCCACAGCCAGCCGGGGCTGTCGGCGAGGGCGTAGAGGGCGGACGCGACGGCGAAGGCCACCAGTCCGCCGAGCAGCACGGGACGCGCCCCGATCCGGTCGGCGAGCGTGCCGAACACCGGCTTGAGCACGACCTCGGCACCGTCGTACAGGGCGAGCAGGCCGCCCAGCACGAGCAGCGAGGTGACCGCGTCCGCGGAGTCCGCGCCGAGGTTCGCGGCGATGCCGTGCGCGCCGAAAGCGGTGGTGAACCCGGCCGCGTACAGCGGCCACATCACCTGCCGGGGCGGCTCACTCGGTGGCGTCACTGAGTCCCAGCCGCAGATGTTCCACGTGGTAGACGGCCTGGTCGAGCAGCTCGGCGACATGGTGGTCGTGCAGCGCGTACACCACCGACCGGCCCCGGCGCTCGCCCACGACCAGGCCCAGGTTGCGCAGCAACCGCAGCTGGTGCGAGCACGCCGACTGCTCCATCCCCACCTCGGCGGCCAACTCCGTGGCCGGCAGCGGTCCTTCGCGCAACCGCGCGAGGATCAGCAGGCGGGAGGGGGTGGACAGGGCCTGGAGGGTGGTGGCCACCTTGGCCACGTTCGCCGCGTCCAGACGTACGCGCTCGGCGGTTTCCTGCGCGGTGGTGACGGCTCCATGACCCATGGGCGGTATCTTACCCATCGCACATGAACAAATGAATGAGTCTTCATGTGTTCCTGTATGGTGCTCGGGTGTCCACGACTCTCACCCCCGTTCGTGTCCCCCGACCCGCGCACCCGGCACCGAGCCGCCGCACCCGGGTGCTCGCGCTCCCCGAGGTGCGCTGGGCGCTGGCGGCGACCGGCGCGTTCCTGCTCGCTCTCGCCCTGGACCTCGGCGGCCTGCCGTGGTGGGCGTGCGGCCCGCTGTACGCGTTCGCCTATGCCGCCGGCGGCTGGGAACCGGCCCTCGAAGGGCTGCGCGCACTGCGCGAGCGAACCCTGGACGTCGATCTGCTGATGATCGTCGCGGCGCTCGGCGCGGCAGCGATCGGGCAGGTCCTGGACGGCGCCCTGCTGATCGTCATCTTCGCCACCTCCGGCGCCCTGGAGGCGCTGGCCACCGCCCGCACCGCCGACTCCGTCCGCGGCCTGCTCGACCTCGCGCCGACGACGGCCACCCGGGTGACGGAGAACGCCGAGGAGACTGTCCCGACGAGTGAACTCGCCGTCGGAGACGTCCTGTTGATCCGGCCCGGCGAGCGCATCGGCGCCGACGGCCGGGTCCTGGACGGCGCGAGCGAGGCCGACCAGGCCACCATCACCGGCGAACCCCTCCCGGTCGCCAAGGGCCCCGGTGACGAGGTCTTCGCCGGCACCCTCAACGGCACCGGCGCACTGCGCGTCCGCGTCGAGCGCGACCCCGCCGACTCCGTGATCGCGCGCATCGTGACCCTGGTCGAGGACGCCTCGCGCACCAAGGCGCCGACACAGCTGTTCATCGAGAAGATCGAGCAGCGGTACGCGGTGGGGATCGTGGCGGCCACCCTCGCCGTCTTCGGCGTGCCGCTGCTGTTCGGCGCCGACCTCACCGACGCGCTGCTGCGCGCCATGACCTTCATGATCGTCGCCTCGCCGTGCGCGGTCGTCCTCGCGACCATGCCGCCCCTGCTCTCGGCCATCGCGAACGCCGGGCGGCACGGCGTCCTGGTGAAGTCTGCGGTCGCGATGGAGCGCCTGGGCGAGGTGGACGCCGTGGCCCTCGACAAGACGGGCACGCTGACGGAGGGC
Organism: Streptomyces sp. SLBN-8D4; assembly: GCF_049739545.1. Classification (NCBI taxonomy): domain Bacteria; kingdom Bacillati; phylum Actinomycetota; class Actinomycetes; order Kitasatosporales; family Streptomycetaceae; genus Streptomyces; species Streptomyces sp. SLBN-8D4. Next base: position 1,840,811 of record NZ_JBMGQC010000001.1, on the reverse strand, counting down.
GCCCCGGAGATCTCGGCCGTACGGCCGCTGCCGGGCTCCGGGCTGACTCCGGACGCCCTTCTCGCGCTGGCCGCCGCGGCCGAGCTCCCCAGCGAGCATCCGCTGGGGCGGGCCGTGGTGAGGGCGGCGCAGGAGCGGGGGCTGCGGATCGCGGACGCTCGGGACTTCGTCGCCGTGCCCGGGCGCGGGGTGACGGCGCTGGTCGAGGGGCGGGTGATCGAGGTCGGGCGGCCCGGTGCCCCGTCGGACCTCGGCCTTCCGAATGCCGGACCGGGCCGCTCCGGGACCGCCGCCACCGTCGTCCTCGTGACCGGCGACGGCGTCCCCCTCGGGACCCTCGCACTCACCGACCGCCTCCGCCCGCACGCCCCCGCCGCCACCGCCGCGCTCACCGCCCTGACCGGCACCGCCCCCGTCCTGCTCACCGGCGACAACGCGCGGGCCGCCGCCCGGGTCGCCGAGGCCACCGGCCTGGTGGACATCCGCGCCGACCTGCTGCCCGAGGACAAGGTGGACGCCGTACGGGAGCTCCAGGACGCCGGGTGCAAGGTGCTGTTCGTCGGGGACGGCGTCAACGACGCACCCGCGCTCGCCGCCGCCCACTCCGGCATCGCGATGGGCCGGGCGGGCGCCGACCTCGCGCTGGAGACCGCGGACGCGGTCGTCGTACGGGACGAGCTCGCGACCGTTCCGGCGGTCGTACGGCTGTCCCGGGCCGCCCGCCGGCTGGTCCTCCAGAACCTGGTGATCGCGGGTGCCTTCATCACCGGGCTCGTCCTGTGGGACCTCCTCGGCCACCTCCCGCTGCCGCTCGGGGTCGCCGGGCACGAGGGCTCGACGGTCCTCGTCGGTCTCAACGGACTGCGGCTGCTGCGCGAGTCCGCGTGGCGACCCGGGCAGGTCCCGTCCCAGGGCACGCGAGGTTGATGTCGGATTCTCGCCAGCCCGGCTCTGCCGGGTGGTCGATGCTGGACGCATGCAGACGGGGATGTACACCGAGACCGAGCGCTGCGTGCGCGCCGTGCAGTCCAAGGACGCGCGGTTCGACGGCTGGTTCTTCACCGCCGTCCTGACGACCCGCATCTACTGCCGGCCGAGCTGCCCGGTCGTCCCGCCCAAGCCCGAGAACATGACCTTCTATCCGAGCGCGGCGGCCTGCCAGCAGGCGGGATTCCGGGCCTGCAAGCGCTGCCGCCCCGACACCAGCCCAGGCTCCCCGGAGTGGAACCAGCGTGCCGACCTCGTGGCCCGCGCGATGCGGCTGATCGCCGACGGCGTGGTCGACCGCGAGGGCGTGCCCGGCCTCGCCGCCCGCCTCGGCTACAGCACCCGGCAGGTCGAACGCCAGCTCCTCGCCGAACTCGGCGCCGGCCCGCTCGCCCTCGCCCGCGCCCAGCGCGCCCAGACGGCGAGGATCCTCATCGAGACCACCGCGCTCCCGATGGCGGACATCGCCTTCGCGGCCGGCTTCTCCGCGATCCGCACCTTCAACGACACCGTGCGCGAGGTCTTCGCGCTCGCGCCGGGCGAGCTGCGCACACGCGCCGCGAAGAGGACCGCGCCGGACACGCCGGACCCCCCCGGCTTCCTGTCCCTGCGCCTGCCGTTCCGTGCCCCCCTCAACCCCGACAACCTCTTCGGCCACCTCGCGGCCACCGCGGTCCCGGGCGTGGAGGAGTGGCGGGACGGCGCGTACCGGCGCACGCTGCGACTGCCGTACGGACACGGCGTCGTGGCCCTCACGCCCCGCCCCGACCACATCGCCTGCCGCTTGACGCTGAGCGACCTGCGCGACCTGACCGTCGCCATCAGCCGCTGCCGACGGCTGCTCGACCTGGACGCCGACCCGGTCGCCATCGACGACCAGCTGCGCACGGACCCGCTGCTGGCCCCCCTGGTGGACAAGGCGCCCGGCCGACGCGTCCCGCGCACGGTCGACGAGGCGGAGTTCGCCGTACGGGCCGTGCTGGGCCAGCAGGTCTCCACGGCGGCGGCCCGCACCCACGCGGGCCGGTTGGTCACGGCGCACGGCGAGCCGGTGGACGACCGGGAGGGCGGCCTCACGCACCTGTTTCCGTCCCCCGAGGCGCTGGCCGCGCTCGACCCCGCCACACTCGCCATGCCCCGCACCCGGCGCGCGACCTTCACCACCCTGGTGAACCAACTGGCCGACGGCAGCCTGCAATTGGGCGTCGAGCAGGACTGGTCCGAGACCCGCTCCCGCCTCCTCGCCCTCCCCGGCTTCGGCCCCTGGACGGTCGACGTCATCGCCATGCGCGGCCTCGGCGACCCGGACGCCTTCCTCCCGACCGACCTCGGCATCCGCCGCGCCGCCCAGGAGTTGGGCCTGCCCTCCACCCCGGCCGCGCTCACGGCCCGCGCGGCGGCCTGGCAGCCCTGGCGGGCCTACGCCGTCCAGTACCTCTGGGCCACCGACAGTCACCCGATCAACTTCCTTCCCGTATAAGGACGTTCGATGAAGCAGCACACCGTGATCGACAGCCCCTACGGCCCGCTGACCCTCGTCGCCGACGACGGCGTCCTGTGCGGCCTCTACATGACCGACCAGCGCCACCGCCCGCCCGAGGAGACCTTCGGAACGCCGGACGACGGATGGTCCAAGGAGGCCGAGGGCCAGCTGACGGCGTACTTCAAGGGCGAGTTGAAGGAGTTCACCCTGGAACTGCGCCTGCACGGAACACCGTTCCAGCGCACGGTCTGGGAACAGCTGCGCCGGATCCCGCACGGCGAGACCCGCACCTACGGCGAACTCGCCGACGCCCTCGGCAACCCCAGGGCCTCCCGCGCGGTCGGTCTCGCCAACGGCAGGAACCCGATCGGCATCGTCGTCCCCTGCCACCGCGTGGTCGGAGCGGACGGCAGCCTCACGGGCTACGGCGGTGGACTGGAACGCAAGCAGCGGCTGCTGGACTTCGAGCGGGGGGCGGCGTTGTTCTGAACGCCGCCGAATGGGAGCCACAGGCCGTTCGGGACGGACAGATACAGACGGCTCGGCGTCAGCGGCGGCCCGAATCGGACCAGTGGCCATGACCTGTGTGGCGTACCGCCGTCTTCCTCCCGAGTGACCCCGGTGGCGCGAGCCATTGAATCGCTGGTGTCTGTACGAAGGGGGACCGGGCAGAAAGCAGGAGACCATGCAGAGAAAGCACGAGCCCCTCGCGACCCGATGGGCCGCCGGGGTGGCCGGGGTGGTGTTCGCCGTCCTGACGGCCGTGGCGATTGTCATGGTGCGCATCGCTCTGCCCGGCGGAATCGGCGGGAGCGACGTGAGCGCCGATGCCGGACAGCGCAGCGCCGTACGGACCGCGCTTGAGCTGCTCCCGTTCGCCGGGATCGCCTTCCTGTGGTTCATGGGCGCCCTCCGCGAGCAGGCCGGCGAGGACGAGGACCGGTTCTTCTCCACCGTGTTCCTGGGCAGCGGCCTGATCTTCGTCGCCACCCTGTTCGGCGCTGCCGCGGCGGCCGGAACCGTGCTCGCCGAAAGTCAGCAGCACCCTCCTTTCGGTCGGCACCTCGCCTACGCCCTGCTGACCACGTACGCCATGCGGATGGCGGCGGTGTTCATCATCACCACCTCGACCATCGGCCGCCGCCGCGGCGCCCTCCCGCGCCCGCTCGTCGCCCTCGGCTACCTGGCGGGCCTCACGCTGCTGGTGGTGGGGTCCAGCGTGCCCTGGTCCGAACTGGTCTTCCCGGCCTGGGCGTTGCTCGTCAGCCTGAACATCCTGTGGGGACGACGTCCCGCCCCGCCACAGCCGGCCACATCGACCTGAGCCGGCCGAACCGCTCACTCGAACGGTCTGCTTCTCGTCGCCGCATCCCGCCCGGCCGACGAGGGTGGTCGCAGGGGGCCGACCAGGCCGTAGGAGAGGACCGATCCCGTGGTGAGGATTGCCGTCGACCTGAACCGCTGTGAGGGGTACGCGCAGTGCGCGTTCCTCGCCCCCGAGATCTTCGCCATGCACGGCGAGGAGGCTCTGCTGTACGCCCCGGAGGCCGACGAGGCGCAGCGCGCCAAGCTGGTCCGGGCCGCCGCGGCCTGCCCGGTCCAGGCCATCCTCGTCGACGCGGTGGACCTGTCGGCCGAGGCGGTGTCCAGTGCTCGGTGACGGAAATCTGGAACGCCTGAAACACGAGGGCCGCATCGTCGTCGTAGGCGCCTCGCTGGCCGGCCTGCGCGCTGCCGAAACCCTGCGGGCCGAGGGCTTCACGGGCTCCCTCACCATGATCGGCGACGAGCCCCACGAGCCGTACGACCGCCCGCCGCTCTCCAAGCAGGTGCTGCTCGGCAGGGCCGCCGCCGACCACACCGCACTGCCCAGGCTCCGATCCGTCGAGGCGACCTGGCGGCTCGGCGTCCCGGCCACCGGCCTGGACATGGCCGCGCGGCGGGTGCGGCTGGCCGACGGTGACGAGGTGCCGTACGACCGGCTGCTGATCGCGACCGGGGTCCGGGCACGACCGTGGCCGCACGAGGCCGAGGCGGAACTCGACGGCGTCTTCGTGCTGCGGACGGCCGACGACAGCGCCGCGCTCGCCCGGCGGCTGGACGCGGGACCCAAGCGGGTCCTGGTCATCGGGGCCGGGTTCACCGGCTCGGAGATCGCCTCCGCCTGTCGCGAGCGCGGCCTCCCGGTCACCGTCGCCGAGCGCGGCTCGGCACCCCTGGTCGGCGCGCTCGGCGGAGTGGTCGGCGCGGTCGCCGCCGAGATGCATCGCGAGAACGGTGTGGACCTGCGGTGCGGGGTCATGGTGACCGCGCTGGAGGGGGACGCCTCGGGACGGGTGCGCGCCGCGCATCTGTCCGACGGCTCCACCGTGGAGACCGACGTGGTGATCGTCTCGCTCGGCGCCACCCGCAACACCGAATGGCTCGCCGGATCCGGGCTCGGAGCGGGCCCCCGAGGCATCGCCTGCGACGCCGGCTGCCGCGCCTTCGACATCCGCGGAATCGTCACCGACGACATCTACGCGGCGGGTGACGTCGCACGCTGCCCACACCCCCTGTTCGGCTACCAGTTCCTGTCCCTGGAGCACTGGGGCAACGCCGTCACCCAGGCCCGGATCGCGGCGCACAACATGATCAGCGAGAGCTCCGACCGCATCCCCCACATGGAGGTGCCGGCCTTCTGGTCCTCGCAGTTCGGAGTGAACATCAAGTCGGTCGGGGTGCCGTCGCTGGGGACGGAGATCCTCATCTCGCAGGGCTCGCTCAAGGATCACCGGTTCGTCGGCGTCTACGGGTACCAGGGCCGCGTCATCGGCGCGGTCACCTTCGACCAGGGCCGATGGCTGCCGTTCTACCAGGAGCTGATCGAGACCACCGCGCCGTTCCCGCTGCCGTTCCCCACGGTCGACCGGCGCCCGGACGGACAGCGGCCGCTCGCCGCCGACTTCCCCGACCCTTCGGTGCCCACCCACGGCCCCACCGTGACCCTCGGCGGATACTCGCCGGCCGACCGCCGGATGACGTTCACCCCCGCGCACTGACCCGTACGGCCACGAGGACCCGCCATGACGCAATCCCTGCTGCACCAGATCCTGGACTACGCCAACCGCGCCAACCCGTACCCGATCTACGAAGAGCTGCGCAAGACGCCGGTGCACCACGAAGCCGGCGGGCCGTACGTCATCAGCACCTACCACGAGATCCGCAGCCTCCTGCACGATCCTCGGATCAGCTCCGACGCCCGCAATCTGTCCTCGGCCACCCGCGACCCGCTGGCCGAGCCGGCCCAGGAGGAAAGCGCCCTGCCCCCCGGGTTCCTGCGGCTCGACCCACCGGAACACGACCGGATGCGCCGCATGACGAACCGGCCCTTCGGGCCACCGCACTCCCCGCACCGCGTCGACGGGATGCGCCCGGAGCTCCACGACATCGTCTCCGGCCTCATCGACGGCATCACCGACCCGAGCCGGATCGACCTGGTGGAGCAGTTCTCGTACCCCTTCCCGGTGACCGTGATCTGCCGGCTGCTCGGGGTGCCGCGCGAGGACGAGGCCCGCTTCCACACCTGGGCGGACACACTCGCGGCGAGCCTGGACCCCGACCCGGACGCGGACTCCACCGAGCGGGGCAAGGGCGCGCACGAAGCCCGTATGCAGCTGGGCATGTACGTGGCCGGCCTGATCGAGGAACGCCGCAAGAATCCCGGCGACGACATGCTCTCCCAGCTGGCGACGGCCCAGGGCGGGGACGGTCCGATGACGACCATGGAACTGCTCAGCACCGCGGCGCTGCTCCTGATCGCGGGGCACGAGACCACCGTCAACCTCATCACCAACGGAATGCTGACTCTGCTACGCCATCCCGATGTCCTGGAGCGACTTCGCACGGATCCGCAGCTGGCCGTGCCCATCGTCGAGGAGCTGCTGCGCTTCGAGCCACCGGTGCAACTGGTGCCCCAGCGCACCACCCTCGCCGACATCGAGGTCCGCGGCGTCACCATCCCCAAGGGCGCCTCCCTCTGGCTGGTCCTGGCATCGGGCAATCGCGACCCCCAGCGCTTCGAGGACCCGGACCGCTTCGACCCGGACCGCGGGGACATTCAGCACCTCGGCCTGGGCAGCGGCATCCACAGCTGCTTCGGCGCCCCCCTCGCCCGACTGGAGACCCAGCTCGCCCTGTCGGAACTGGCCCGGAGACTGGAAAACCCACGCCTGCTGGAAGACCCGCCCCCGTACCGCCAGAACGCCGTCCTGCGCGGGCCGCGGCATCTGCACATCTCTTGCGACGGGATTCGCCCTTAGGGGTGCTCCACGCAGAGTTGGCGCAGCAGTTCGGGCAGTGCCGTGCCGATCGGCTCCCGGATCACCTCGTCGGCGCGGTCGTCGTACGGTGTCGGCTCGGCGTTGACGATGACGAGCCGGGCGCCGTGGCCGGCGGCGACGCCCGCGAGGTCCGCCGCCGGCTGGACCTGGAGGGTCGTGCCGACGGCGATGAAGATCTGGCACGCCTTCGTGACGGCGACGGCCTCGCCGAGGACCACGGGGTCGAGACGCTCGCCGAACATCACGGTCGCCGACTTGAGGATGCCCCCGCAGATCAGGCACGGCGGGTCCGCCTCGCCGGCCTCGACCCGGGCGAGCGCGTCCTCCATCGGGCCGCGGGCGTGGCACTTCGTGCACACCACCTGCCGTGCGGTGCCGTGCAGTTCGAGGACCTTGCGGGCGGGCAGCCCGGCGAGCTGGTGCAGCCCGTCCACGTTCTGCGTGATCACCCGCACCGGCACCCCGGACTTCTCCAGCTCGGCCACCGCCACGTGCGCCGCGTTGGGCTCGGCCCTCAGCGCGCCGTTCGCCCGCCGCATCTGCCACGAGCGGCGGCGGATCTCCGGATCGCTCATGTAGTAGTCGTACGTCACGAGCTTCTCGGCCTCGGGGTCCTTGCGCCACAGGCCGTTGGGGCCGCGGTAGTCGGGGATCCCGGAGTCGGTGGAGATTCCGGCGCCGCTGAGGAGGGCGACGAGGGGCGTGGTCATGGTGCCGAGGGTAGGACGGGTGATCCGGGTGCGGCGAGTGGATATCCCACCGCCAGGACGCGAGCAATCATGAGGGCCGACAGCGTGCCGGATCAGCCCACCCGGCGCCCGTTCTCCAGCTCCGCCGTCCCCGGCCCCTCCGCCAGCACGTCCAGCGCGACCAGGACCCGGCGGCCGAGCCCGTCCGGCAGATACTCGGTCAGCTCCTCCTGCGGCACGAGCCGCCACGACAGCAGCTCCTCCTCCTGGAGCCGGATCGCCTTCAGGTCCTCCTCGCCGAGGACACCGCCGTCGTAGAGGTACGCCACCAGCGGGGGCCAGGGCGGCCGGTACACCCAGTCCACCGCGAGCAGCCGGCCGAGGTCGCGGTCGAGCCCGATCTCCTCAAGTGTCTCGCGACGCGCGCCCTGGCGCGGGGTCTCGCCCTCGTCGGACTCGATCGTGCCGCCCGGAAGCGCCCAGCCCTCACGGTAGTTGGGCTCGACGAGCAGGACCCGGCCCGAGGCGTCACGGAAGAGAGCGGCGGCACCGGCGAGGATCCGGGGAAGACCGGCGATGTACGTGGCGAGGTCAGGGGTGGTGGTCATCCTCGAAGGGTAACCAGCATCCGCGGCCGCCCTGGCCAGGCTCAGCAGGAGGCCGCCGCCCCCGCCAACCGCACCGTCCGCTCGGCCAGTTCGCTGATGTGCACCCCGTCGAACCCGAACACCGCGCTGCGCACCCGGTCCTCCAGCGGGTCCTTCCACTGGTCCGGGATCGCCTCCGCTCCGGTGAGCACCCCGGCCACCGAGCCCGCGGTCGCGCCGTTGGAGTCGGTGTCCAGGCCGCCCCGGACGGTGAGCGTGATGGTGCGGGTGAAGTCGCCGTCGCCGTACAGCAGCCCCGCGGTCAGGACGGCCGCGTTGGGGATCGTGTGGATCCAGCCGAGCCCCGCGGTCTCCTCCGCGACGGTGGTCAGCGTGTCCTCCCAGGTCATCCGGGTGTCGTGCAGGGACGCCACCCGGCGTACCGTGCGGGCGAGGCGACTGCTCGCCGGGATCACCGCGAGCGCCTCGTCCACCGCGTGGCGCACGGTGTCGGCGGTGAACGCCGCCGAGATCAGCGCCGCCGCCCACATCGCCCCGTACACGCCGTTCCCGGTGTGCGAGAGCACCGCGTCCCGGCGGGCCAGCGAGGCGGCGCGGCGCGGGGCACCGGGGCAGGTCCAGCCGTAGATGTCGGCCCGGATCAGCGCCCCGATCCACTCCTGGCACGGGTTGTCGTACGTCGCCGTCAGCGGCGGTTTCAGCCCGTTGGCCAGGTTGCGATAGGCGGCCCGCTCGGCGGTGAAGGTCTGGAGATACGGCAGCCTCAGCAGCCACAGGTCACCCACCTGCTCGGTGCTGAAGCCGAAGCCGTGGGTCTCCAGGAGGTCGAGGCCGAGGATGGCGTAGTCGACGTCGTCGTCGCGGCAGCTGCCGTGGATGCGGCCGCGCACGCACTCGCGCCACTCGGGGCGCAGCTCGAAGCCGTCACTCTCGCCGGCGGGCTCGGGGAGGTAGTCGGTCAGGGGCAGCGCGGCGGCCTGCCGCAGATAGCGGTCGATCCGGTCCCGCGTCCACAGGTCGCCCTGCTCGACCGGCTTGCCGAGCATGTTGCCCGCGATCCGGCCGAGCCAGCCCCCGTGGATGCGGTCGGCGAGCTCTGGCTCAGTGCCCACAAGGGTCATAGCTCCGGTTTACCCCATTCCGGAGCACCGCACAGAGGGTTCGCGGGGCCTTCTCAGGGGCTGGTCGGTGCATGACTCCGGGGGGCCTCTGCGGTTAAGGTCGCAGCGGCGCGACTGGCCTTGACGTGCGAGAGGCCCGGAGAGCAAGGGGAAATCGTGACACAGCGCGTGCTCATCGCCGCGGACAAGTTCAAGGGCTCGCTCACGGCCGTGCAGGTCGCCGAGCGGGTGACGGCCGGGCTGCGCCGGGTCGTGCCGGACCTGGAGGTCGAGTCGCTGCCCGTCGCCGACGGCGGTGACGGCACCGTCGCCGCGGCGGTCGCGGCCGGTTTCGAGCGCCGGGAGGTGGCGGTCGCCGGGCCCCTCGGGCAGGAGATCACCGCCGCCTTCGCGGTCCGCGGGGAGACCGCGGTCGTCGAGATGGCCGAGGCCAGTGGCCTCCAGCGGCTGCCCGCGGGCGTCTTCGCCCCGCTCACGGCGTCGACGTACGGCTCCGGGGAGCTCCTGCGCGCCGCGCTGGACGCCGGCGCCCGCACGATCGTGTTCGGGGTCGGGGGGAGCGCCACCACCGACGGCGGTGCCGGAATGCTCTCCGCGCTCGGCGCCCGCTTCCTGGACGCCGACGGCGAGCCCGTGGCGCCCGGCGGCGCCGGCCTCCCCGACCTGGCCTCGGCCGACCTGTCGGGACTGGACCCGCGGTTCGCGTCCGTCGAGTTCATCCTGGCCAGCGACGTCGACAACCCGCTGACCGGCCCCAAGGGCGCCCCCGCGGTCTACGGCCCGCAGAAGGGCGCCTCGCCGGACGACGTGGAGGCCCTGGACACCGCCCTCGCCCACTACGCGAAGGTGCTGGAGGAGGCCGTCGGCGCGAAGGCCGCCGAGTACGCCGCCTCGCCGGGTGCGGGCGCGGCCGGCGGCATCGGTTACGGCGCCCTCCTGCTCGGCGCCCGGTTCCGCCCCGGCATCGACGTCATGCTCGACGTCCTCGGCTTCGCGCCCGCCCTGGAATGGGCGGACCTGGTGATCACCGGCGAGGGCTCCCTCGACGAGCAGACCCTGCACGGCAAGGCCCCGGCGGGCGTCGCCGCGGCCGCCCGCGCGAAGGACAAGGAGGTCGTCGCCGTGTGCGGCCGCCTCGCCCTCCCTCCGGAGGCCCTCGGCCGGGCGGGCATCCGCCGCGTCTACCCCCTCACCGACGCCGAGCCCGACATCCAGCGCTGCATCGCCGAGGCGGGCCCGATCCTGGAGGACGTGGCGGAGCGGATCGGCCGGGACTTCCTGGTCTGAGGCCGGTCTCCAGGAGCACGGCTTGATCGGCGGGTTCATCGAGGCGTACGACCGCGCCGGCGTCCGGCGCACACGTGCGCAGCGCCGGCTCGCCGGGCCCCGGCACGACGGGGCTGATCCCGCCGGGCGGCATGAGAAGCCCGGCGGGCAGACGGCCGAGGGGCCCGAACCGTCATCGGTTCGGGCCCCTCGGGAGTACGACGGCCAAGCGCTACGGCAGCTGCGCCGCCCGCGCCTCGCGCCTGTTGCCGCGGAAGTTGTTCACCCGGCGGGCCGTGGCGAACAGCGGGATCACCGCCCCCGTGACGAGCTGCAGGGCGCAGCCGGTCTGGAGGAGGAGCTGACCGCTGGGAGCGCCGAAGGCCCAGGCCGCCAGCAGCCCCATCGCCAGCACGATCCAGGAGAGCATCGCCACCGCGAGCCGCCCCCGCGGCTTCGGGTACTCCACCCGGCTCACCATCAGCCACGCGGTGCCCAGGATCGCCAGGAGCGTCGCCACGAACGGCAGCTCCAGCAGCACGATCGCGACCACCGTGAGTGCGCCGAACGGGGACGGCATGCCCTGGAACATGCCGTTCGCCACGGTCACACAGGAGAATCTGGCAAGCCTGAGGACCACCGCGAGCAGCACCACCACGGCCCCCACCGCCGCCACCCGCTGCGACGCGTCGTCGGCGACCATGCCGTAGACGAGCACGAAGTACGCCGGCGCGAGGCCGAAGCTGATCAGGTCGGAGAGGTTGTCCAGCTCGGCGCCCATCGGCGAGGAGCGCAGCTTGCGCGCCACCAGGCCGTCGAAGAGGTCGAAGACCGCCGCGCAGAGCATCAGGATGACCGCCGTGGCCGCGCTGTTGCGCGCCATGCCGGACTCCTGGCTGTCGGTCAGGTGCGGGATCAGGATGCCGGTGGTGGTGAAGTACACCGCCATGAAGCCGCACGTGGCGTTGCCGAGGGTGAGGGTGTCCGCTATCGAGAGGCGGAGAGAAAGAGGCATCTCCTCCTCGTCGTCGACCTCGTCGGCCCCGGGCACCCAGCCCGCCTGTGTCTCGGGATCAATCACGGTCAATGCGAGTCACCCCAGCCACCGTCTTCTCGCCGACCTCGACCGCGACCTCCACGCCCTCGGGCAGGTAGATGTCGACGCGCGAGCCGAAGCGGATCAGACCGATTCGCTCACCCTGCTCGACCTTCGTGCCCTGCGGGACGTAGGGCACGATGCGACGGGCCACCGCGCCCGCGATCTGGATCATCTCGATGTCACCGAGCTCGGTGTCGAAGTGCCAGACGACGCGCTCGTTGTTCTCGCTCTCCTTGTTGAACGCCGGAACGAAGCCGCCGGGGATGTGCTCGACCGAGGTCACCGTGCCGGAGAGCGGCGCGCGGTTGACGTGGACGTTGAGCGGGCTCATGAAGATCGCGACGCGGGTGCGCCCGTCCTTCCACGGCATGATGCTCTGCACCACACCGTCGGCGGGCGAGATGACCCGGCCCGGGGCGATCTCGCGCTCGGGGTCGCGGAAGAACCACAGCATGCCCGCCGCCAGCGCGGTGGCGGGCACGGCGACGGCCTTGGCGGCGCCGGACTTGCGCGCGCGTACCAGGCTCAGTGCTGCGGTGGCGACGGTCGGGAGGAGCCACGGCGATGCTCCGCGCGCGAGGCGTACGCCTGCCAGGCTGTCGCGAGGTGCAGAGGTTTGGCTGTGGGGCATGGATGACCTTCGTAGCGGATGATGCCGCGCACTAGACGGGGGACGGCGGCTTTCCGGGATCGTACCGGTCGCGGGCCACAACTGGGCAAGCCAGGAAGCCGAGTCGGCGGCTGAACCATGCTGACGGGGTGTGATCTTCTTCTCCAAGAAAACACCCCGTATCCGGACATCTAGCCCTGGAACCGATACTCTTCGAGCAGCCTGCGACCGATGATCATTTTTTGGATCTCGGCGGTACCTTCACCGATCAGCAGCATCGGAGCCTCACGGTAGAGGCGCTCGATCTCGTACTCCTTGGAGAAGCCGTAGCCGCCGTGGATCCGGAAGGCGTCTTCCACGACCTCCTTGCAGTACTCGGAGGCGAGGTACTTCGCCATCCCTGCCTCAAGGTCGTTTCGCTCACCGGAATCCTTTTTGCGAGCCGCGTTGACCATCATCGCATGCGCGGCCTCGACCTTGGTAGCCATCTCGGCCAGCTTGAACTGAATCGCCTGGTGCTGGGCGATCGCCTTGCCGAAAGTGTGACGCTGCTGGGCGTACCGGACGCCCAGTTCGAAGGCGCGCTGGGCGACGCCGCAGCCACGCGCCGCCACGTTGACGCGGCCCACTTCCACCCCGTCCATCATTTGGTAAAAACCTCGGCCGGTGGTGCCGCCGAGCACGCGATCGGCCGGAAGTCGCAGGCCATCCATGATCAGCTCGGTGGTGTCGACGCCCTTGTAGCCCATCTTGTCGATCTTCCCGGGGATGGTGAGACCGGGACGGACCTCTCCGAAACCGGGTTCCTTCTCGATCAGGAAGGTCGTCATCGACTTGTGGGGCGCGGTGCCCTCAGGGTGTCCTTCGTCACTTCGGACGAGAACGGCGACCAGAGTTGACGTTCCGCCGTTCGTCAGCCACATCTTCTGACCGTTCAGGACGTACTCGTCGCCGTCCTTGACCGCCTTCGATGTGATGGCCGACACGTCGGAACCCAGACCCGGTTCCGACATCGAGAAGGCGCCCCGCACGTCGCCGGCCGCCATGCGCGGCAGGAAGTGGTCCTTCTGCTCCTGTGTGCCGTGCTGCTTGAGCATGTACGCCACGATGAAGTGGGTGTTGATGATGCCGGACACCGACATCCAGCCGCGGGCGATCTCCTCCACGCACAGCGCGTACGTCAGGAGGGACTCGCCCAGACCGCCGTACTCCTCGGGGATCATCAGCCCGAACAGGCCCAACTCCTTGAGCCCGTCGACGATCTGCTGCGGGTACTCGTCGCGGTGCTCCAGCTCGGTCGCGACCGGGATGATCTCCTTGTCCACGAAGTCCCGGACGGTGGACAGGATCTCCCGCTGGATGTCCGTGAGGCCGTGGGTCTGGGCGAGGCGTGCCATGGGGGTCAGCCCTCCTGAAGTTCCGGGCGGCCGGGCTGCTCGCCGCCGCGCTCCTTGATGTAGGTCTCGGTGGGCACCATGACCTTGCGACGGAACACGCAGACCAGCGTGCCGTCCTGCTTGTAGCCCTTGGTCTCGACGTACACGATCCCGCGGTCGTTCTTCGACTTGGAGGGCCATTTGTCGAGCACGGTCGTCTGGCCGTAGACCGTGTCGCCGTGGAAGGTCGGCGCCACGTGCTTGAGCGACTCGATCTCCAGGTTGGCGATCGCCTTGCCGGAGACGTCCGGCACGGACATGCCGAGCAGCAGGGAGTAGATGTAGTTCCCGACCACGACGTTCTTGCCGAAGTCCGTCGTCTTCTCGGCGTAGTTGACGTCCATGTGGAGCGGGTGGTGGTTCATGGTGAGGAGGCAGAAGAGGTGGTCGTCGTACTCCGTGACCGTCTTCCCGGGCCAGTGCTTGTAGACCGCGCCGACCTCGAACTCCTCGTAGGTGCGTCCGAACTGCATCGCGCTCAGCCCTCCGGGATCTCGAACTTGGACGTGCGCTGCATACCGGCCGCACGGCCCTTGCCGGAGATGACCAGCGCCATCTTGCGGCTGGCCTCGTCGATCATCTCGTCGCCGATCATCGCCGAGCCCTTCTTGCCGCCCGCCTCGGACGTGAAGTACTCGTACGCGTCGAGGATCAGTTCGGCGTGGTCGTAGTCCTCCTGGGAGGGCGAGAAGATCTCGTTGGACGCCTCGACCTGGCCCGGGTGCAGCACCCACTTGCCGTCGAAACCGAGCGCCGCGGCGCGCTGGGCGACCTCGCGGTAGCCGTCGACGTTGCGGATCTGGAGGTAGGGGCCGTCGATCGCCTGGAGGTTGTTGGCGCGGGCGGCCATCAGGATCTTCATCAGGATGTAGTGGTAGGCGTCCGCCGGGTAGCCGGGCGGCTGCTCGCCCACGACCAGGGACTTCATGTTGATCGACGCCATGAAGTCGGCCGGGCCGAAGATGATCGTCTCGACGCGCTGGGAGGCCGTCGCGATCTCGTTGACGTTGTTGAGGCCCTGCGCGTTCTCGATCTGCGCCTCGATGCCGATCTTGCCGACCTCGAAGCCCATGGTCTTCTCGATCTGGGTCAGCAGCAGGTCGAGCGCGACGATCTGCTCGGCCGTCTGCACCTTCGGCAGCATGATGCAGTCGAGGTTCTGGCCGGCCCCCTCGACGACCGTGACGACATCGCGGTACGTCCACTCGGTCGTCCAGTCGTTGACGCGCACGACCCTCGTCTTGCCGGTCCAGTCACCCTCGTTGAGGAACTTGACGATGGTGTGCCGCGCCTCGGGCTTGGCGAGCGGGGCGCACGCGTCCTCCAGGTCGAGGAAGACCTGGTCCGCCGGGAGGCCCTGCGCCTTCTCCAGGAAGCGGGGGTTGCTTCCCGGTACCGCGAGACAGGAGCGGCGGGGACGCAGACGGTTGACGGTCATGCGGGGACCTCCAGGGGGTCGAGCTTGTTCGCTTTCCGGATCTCGTCGACGATGCGGCCGATGATGCCGGTGATGTCGAAGTCCTTCGGGGTGAAGACGGCGGCCACGCCCGCAGCCCTCAGCTGTTCGGCGTCTCCATTGGGGATGATCCCACCGGCGATGACAGGTACATCTGTGGCACCGGCCACACTGAGCCGTTCCAGCACGTCCGGAACGAGCTGGGCGTGCGAGCCGGACAGGATCGACAGCCCGACCGCGTGCACGTCCTCGGCGAGGGCCGCGTCCACGATCTGCTCCGGGGTCAGCCGGATGCCCTGGTAGACCACCTCGAAGCCCGCGTCACGCGCGCGTACGGCGATCTGCTCGGCCCCGTTGGAATGCCCGTCCAGGCCCGGCTTGCCGACCAGGAAGCGCAGCTTGCCGACGCCGAGGTCCTTGGCGGTCACCTCGACCCGGCGGCGCACGTCGGCCATGGCCGAGCCCGCCTCCGCCGGGACCGCGACCGGTGCCGAGGAGACGCCCGTGGGCGCCCGGAACTCGCCGAACACCTCCCGCAGGGCCCCGGACCACTCGCCGGTCGTGACACCCGCGCGGGCGCACTCCAGAGTGGCCTCCATGAGGTTGGCCGTGCCCTTGGCGGCCTCCTTCAGCTTCTCCAGCGCCTTGCAGGGGCGCGGGTGGTTGAAGGGCGGCTGGTAGCGGGTGTCGCGCCAGTGCTGGAGCCCGGCGATCACGCGGGCCTCGACGGCCGGGTCCACCGTCTGGATCGCGGTGTCCAGGTCGGCCGTCAGCGGGTTCGGCTCGGTCGTCTCGAAGATGTTGACACCGATGATCTTCTCCTGCCCGGACTCGATCCGGGCGCGGCGCTCGGCGTGCGAGGAGACGAGCTGCGACTTGAGGTAGCCCGACTCGACGGCGGCCATCGCGCCGCCCATCTCCTGGATCCGCTCGATCTCCGCGAGCGACTCCTCGACGAGCGTGTTCACCTTCGCCTCGACGACGTGCGAGCCCTCGAAGATGTCCGCGTACTCCAGCAGGTCGCTCTCGTAGGCCAGCACCTGCTGCATCCGCAGCGACCACTGCTGGTCCCAGGGCCGGGGGAGACCCAGGGCCTCGTTCCAGGCCGGCAGCTGGACGGCACGCGCGCGTGCGTCCTTCGAGAGGGTCACGGCCAGCATCTCGAGGACGATCCGCTGGACGTTGTTCTCCGGCTGCGCCTCGGTCAGCCCGAGGGAGTTGACCTGGACGCCGTACCGGAAGCGGCGGTGCTTGGGGTTCTCGATGCCGTAGCGCTCACGTGTGACCTGGTCCCAGATGCGGCCGAAGGCGCGCATCTTGCACATCTCCTCGATGAACCGGACGCCCGCGTTCACGAAGAAGGAGATACGGCCGACGACGTCGCCCATGCGCTCCTGCGGCACCTGCCCCGAGTCCCGGACGGCGTCCAGGACCGCGATCGCCGTCGACATCGCGTACGCGATCTCCTGGACCGGCGTGGCGCCCGCCTCCTGCAGGTGGTAGCTGCAGATGTTGATCGGGTTCCACTTGGGGATGTGGGAGACCGTGTACGCGATCATGTCGGTCGTCAGACGCAGGCTCGGTCCCGGCGGGAAGACGTGCGTGCCCCGGGACAGGTACTCCTTGACGATGTCGTTCTGGGTCGTGCCCTGGAGCTGGGTGATGTCCGCGCCCTGCTCCTCGGCGACGACCTGGTAGAGCGCCAGCAGCCACATGGCGGTGGCGTTGATCGTCATCGAGGTGTTCATCTGCTCCAGGGGGATGTCCTGGAACAGCCGGCGCATGTCACCGAGGTGCGCGATCGGCACGCCGACCCGGCCCACCTCGCCGCGGGCGAGGATGTGGTCGGAGTCGTAACCGGTCTGCGTGGGCAGGTCGAAGGCCACGGAGAGCCCTGTCTGCCCCTTGGCGAGGTTGCGCCGGTACAGCTCGTTGGACGCCTCGGCCGTGGAGTGACCGGCGTACGTGCGCATGAGCCACGGCCGGTCCTTCTCCCGCTTGCCTGCGGCATTCTGACGCTCAGTCATCTATGACCCCGGGTGTCTCAGATGTTGCGGAAGCGGTTGATGGCGTCGATGTGCTGGGCGCGCATCTCCTCGTCGCGCACACCGAGACCTTCCTCGGGGGACAGGCACAGCACGCCGACCTTGCCCTGGTGGAGGTTGCGGTGCACGTCGTAGGCCGCCTGCCCGGTCTCCTCCAGGGAGTACACCTTGGAGAGGGTCGGGTGGATCTTGCCCTTCGCGATCAGCCGGTTGGCCTCCCAGGCCTCGCGGTAGTTGGCGAAGTGCGAGCCGATGATCCGCTTCAGGGACATCCACAGGTAGCGGTTGTCGTACTCGTGCATGTAGCCCGAGGTCGAGGCGCAGGTGGTGATCGTGCCGCCCTTGCGGGTGACGAAGACGCTCGCGCCGAAGGTCTCGCGGCCGGGGTGCTCGAAGACGATGTCGATGTCCTCGCCGCCGGTGAGTTCGCGGATGCGCTTGCCGAAGCGCTTCCACTCCTTGGGGTCCTGGGTCTGCTCGTCCTTCCAGAACTTGTAGCCCTCGGCGTTGCGGTCGATGATCGCCTCGGCGCCCATGGAACGGCAGATGTCCGCCTTCTGGTCGCTGGAGACGACACAGATCGGGTTGGCGCCGCCGGCCAGCGCGAACTGCGTGGCGTACGAGCCGAGTCCGCCGCTCGCGCCCCAGATCAGGACGTTGTCGCCCTGCTTCATGCCGGCGCCGTTGCGGGAGACCAGCTGCCGGTAGGCGGTGGAGTTGACCAGCCCCGGGGCGGCGGCCTCCTCCCAGCTCAGGTGGCCGGGCTTCGGCATCAGCTGGTTGGACTTGACGAGCGCGATCTCGGCGAGGCCGCCGAAGTTGGTCTCGAAGCCCCAGATCCGCTGCTCGGGGTCGAGCATGGTGTCGTTGTGGCCGTCCGAGGACTCCATCTCGACGGACAGACAGTGCGCGACGACCTCGTCACCGGGCTTCCAGGCGTTGACGCCGGGGCCGGTGCGCAGGACCACGCCCGCGAGGTCGGAGCCGATGATGTGGTACGGCAGGTCGTGCCGCTTGGCCAGGTCGTTGGTACGGCCGTAGCGCTCCAGGAACCCGAAGGTCGACAGCGGCTCGAAGATCGAGGTCCACACCGAGTTGTAGTTGACACTCGATGCCATGACGGCGACCAGGGCCTCGCCCGGGCCGAGCTCGGGCAGCGGCACGTCGTCGAGGTGGATCGACTTGCGCGGGTCCTTGTCGCGGGTCTCCAGGCCCGCGAACATCTCCGTCTCGTCCTTGTGCACGGTGATCGCGCGGTACGACTCGGGGAGCGGCATGGCGGCGAAGTCGGCCGGCGTCGAGTCCGGCGACTGGATCGCGTCCAGGATGTCCTTCACGGTCACGGTGTTGCCTCCGGCGAATGGCGTCTTGAGGGGAGACGCTGAGGGTTACGTCGGTGCCGTCGGTTCGGCGGTCATGCTGTTCGGCAGCGCTTTGTGGCGCGGGAGGTTGCCTGTGACGCAGGCGTCCGGGCGGGCAGGTCGATGACTTGCTGGGACAGCCGGCGTACGAAAGGTCTCTGCACGCCGGCCGCCCGGACTCCCCTCAACGTAAGACACCGCGTGCCACCGTGCAAGGCACTGAGTGCCAGATCTTGCCCTCAGATGAAATCTTTACGTAACAAATGAGCGATGATCGATCGAACGGGCGCTGAAAGGTGCCTGAAAAGGGTCTCTGACATGGCAAAACGGCCACCCCGAAGGGTGGCCGTCGTCACAGCGTCGAAGAGCCGTTCAGCGCTCCTTGAGCGCCTGCTCGATGGTGCGCATGACCTCGTCCAGCGGGGCGTCGGTGCGGGCGAGGGCGACGAGGACCTCGCCCTGGGTGGAGACCGTAGCGGCGGTCGGCGGCTGGGCGGTGGTGGTGCGGCCCGCCCCGATGCCGGTCCCGAAGGTCTTGCGCACGATCGCGAAGGCGTGGTCCAGCTGCGCCTCGACGTCCCCCTGGCCCCCGGCCCGGAGCCACCGCCGCAGCACATGGTTGTGCGCGGTGACCACGGCCGACGCGGCGACCTCCGCCAGCAGCGGGTCGTCGTTCGCGTCGTCGTCGTGCGCGTGCTCGTCGAAGTGCCCGAGCAGATACCGCGTGAACAGCCGCTCGTAGCGGGCCACCGAGGCGATCTCCGCCTCCCGCAGGGTCGGCACCTCGCGCGTCAGCTTGTAGCGGGCGACCGAGATCTCCGGCCGGGCCGCGTACATCTTCATGACTTCCTTGATGCCGCGGCACACCGTGTCGAGCGGGTGCTCGTGCGCGGGCGCCGCGTTCAGCACGGCCTCCGCCCGGATCAGGGTGTCGTCGTGGTCGGGGAAGATCGCCTCTTCCTTGGAGCGGAAGTGGCGGAAGAAGGTGCGGCGGGCGACACCGGCCGCGGCCGCGATCTCGTCGACGGTCGTCGCCTCGTACCCCTTGGTGGAGAACAGCTCCATCGCGGCGGCGGCCAGCTCTCGGCGCATCTTGAGCCGTTGGGCGGCCGCACGATTGCCTGCGGCACTCTCCGGCGCGTCGGGCGTGGCTGGTGTACGGGACGACTTGGCGGGCTGGGGCATGACCCGAACGTACTGCATGTGCGCAGGCTGGTGCGCGTGTCCAGGGTTTGTCCCGCCCCGGGCCGGCGGGGAGCCGCCGGGTCCCGCGGGCGGGGGAGGACTGCCCGGATCGAGCAGTCCGCCCCAGTCCTCGCCGTCGGTGAACCAGTCGCCGACGTGCTCAGCGGCGGGCATATTCGCGGAAGCCACGACCGGTCTTGCGGCCGAGGCAGCCCGCGGCCACCAGGTGCTCCAGGAGCGGGGCCGGAGCCAGACCCGGGTCGCGGAACTCGCGGTGCAGGACCTTCTCGATCGCGAGCGAGACGTCCAGGCCGACGACGTCCAGCAGCTCGAAGGGGCCCATCGGATAGCCGCCGCCCAGCTTCATGGCCGCGTCGATGTCGTCGAGGGACGCGTAGTGCTCCTGCACCATCTTGATCGCGTTGTTGAGGTACGGGAACAGCAGCGCGTTCACGATGAAGCCCGCACGGTCTCCGCAGTCGACGGCGTGCTTCTTGATCCTGCCGCACACCTCGCGGACCGTGGCGTGGACGTCCTCGGCGGTGAGGACCGTGCGGACGACCTCGACCAGCTTCATCGCGGGTGCCGGGTTGAAGAAGTGCATGCCGATCACGTCCTGCGGGCGCGAGGTGGCGCGTGCGCAGGCGACGACGGGCAGCGAGGAGGTGGTGGTGGCCAGGACCGCGCCGGGCTTGCAGACCTTGTCCAGCGCCTGGAACAGCTGCTGCTTGATCTCCAGGTCCTCGGCGACGGCCTCGACGGCCAGGTCGACGTCCGCGAACGCCTCGTACGAGCCCGCCGCGGTGATCCGGTCCAGGGTCTGCGCGGCCGCCTCGGCGGTCATGCGGCCCTTGTCGACAGAGCGCGAAAGAGACTTGCCGATACGGGCCTTGGCCGTCTGCGCCTTCTCCTCGCTGCGGGCGGCGAGCACGACCTCGTACCCGGCCTTGGCGAAGACCTCCGCGATACCGGACGCCATGGTCCCGGAGCCCGCGACCCCGACGGAACGGACCTCGCGGCCCTGGACCTGCGCGGCGCTCTCCGAGGGCGTCAGCGCGTCCCGCACGACCGTCACGCTGCCCGGAGCGTCGTACGTGTAGAAGCCGCGTCCCGACTTACGGCCGGTCAGGCCCGCCTCGCTGAGCTGCTTGAGGATCGGGGCGGGGGCGTGCAGCCGGTCGTGGGACTCGGCGTACATGGCCTCCAGGACGGTGCGCGCGGTGTCGACGCCGATCAGGTCGAGCAGGGCGAGCGGCCCCATGGGCAGACCGCAGCCGAGCCGCATCGCCGCGTCGATGTCCTCGCGGGAGGCGTACTTCGCCTCGTACATCGCGGCCGCCTGGTTGAGGTAGCCGAACAGCAGCCCGTCGGCGACGAAACCGGGCCGGTCGCCGACCGCGACGGGCTCCTTGCCGAGGTCGAGGGCGAGGTTGGTGACCGCGGTGACGGCCGCCGGGGCGGTGAGCACCGAGGAGACGACCTCGACCAGCTTCATCGCGGGCGCCGGGTTGAAGAAGTGCAGCCCCAGCACCCGCTCCGGGCGGGCCGAGTCGGCGGCCAGGCGGGTCACCGACAGGGCGTTGGTGCCGGTCGCGAGGATCGTCTCGGGGCGCACGATTTGGTCGAGTTCGCGGAAGATCTGGTGCTTGATCTCGTACGACTCCGGAGCCACCTCGATGACGAGGCCGGCGTCGGCCGCCGCCCGCAGGTCGGTGGAGACGTGGACGCGGGCGAGGACGTCCGCGCGCTCCTGCTCGGTGAGCCGGCCGCGCTCCACGGCACGGGCCGTCGCGGTCTCCAGCGTGGCGACGGCCCTGGCGGCCTGCGCCTCGCTGATGTCGATGCCGACGACCTCGCGGCCGGCCCTGGCAAGGACCTCGGCGATACCGGTGCCCATGGTGCCGAGGCCCACGACGGCGATCGTCTGGAGAGGGGACAGAGAGGGGTCGGACAGGGGAGTGGCCATCGCGGAACTCCAGAAATGAGGGTGACGACTGGGAACGCGACCCGGTACGCCGAGGGGCGCACCGGGTGCGTGAGGAACTGCTGCGTTGCGGGTGTTGCCGGGCTGCGAGCGCACACGCCCGGGCCGTCGTCACGGGCCTTGCACAGGCCCGGAGAACGGTGGAATCCGACCGGCCCTGTCCCAGGCCGGGTCGTACTGGTGGTACCTGAAGGTACCGAACCGACTGCTCTCGCGGCGGCTGCGTCACCAGGCCACCGCAAGGGGTTCCGCGAGTGGGTAACTCGCTCGTCTGAGCTTAACCGGTGGGTAACGAGCGCGCCAGCCCCCGGATTTGTGATGTACGTCCCGCGCCCCGGGCGGGCCGCCTAACCTCGGGTTCATGGACGAAGAGTTGCGATCGCTCACGGAGCGCTTACGGCAGGAGTCGGGTGCGTCGGCCGCCTTCGACCGTCTGGTGGCGACCGAGGATCCGGACGAGCTGGCCGGAGTGCTCACCGAACCCGGACAGCCGTTGTGGGCCCGGGAGCTGGCCGCGTTCCGGCTCGGCCTCGCCGGGGACCGCCGGGCCTTCGAGTCGCTCGTCCTGCTGCTCAACCACCGCGATCCGCCGCGCTGCGCCGCCGCCGCGTACGCCCTCGCCCGGCTCGACGACCCGCGCACGGCCCGCGCGGCCGCCGCCCTCGCCACCAACGAACTGAGGGTCGCCTACGCCCTGCACCCGGTCCGGCTGCTGGCCGAACTGGGCGCCCCCGAGTCCGTACCCGCCCTCATCGCCACACTGGAGCGCCGGCTGCGCCCGCACGACCCCTACCGCCGCGTGGCGCTCGCCTGCGTGGAGGGCCTCGGCGCGCTGGCCGACGACCGCGCCAGACCCGTGCTCAACGAGGCCCTCGCACATCCGGCGCTCGCGGAGGCGGCGGTGCGGGCGCTGGCGCGGATCCCCAGGCAGCGGGGAGGCGTCAAAGGGACAGGTCCTTGACGTACCGCACCTCGGGCACCGCGACCCCGTCCACCTCGTAGGGCTCCTCGGCGCCGTCGGTCCGAAAGCCCTGGCCTTCGTAGAAGCGCCGGGCGCGGGTGTTGCCCGTGACGACCCAGAGAAGCATGCGGGGGTGGCCGGCGGACGTGCAGCGGCGTACGGACTCCTGGAGCAGGGCGTGTCCGAGACCCCTGCCGTACCGTCGCGCGTCCACGTAGATCGCGTACAACTCGGCGTCCTCGGTGCGCCGTTCGCCGTCGCGGTACGGGCCGTGGCAGGCCCAGCCGAGGATCTCGCCGTCCCGCTCGACGACCAGGTCCACCACGCTGCCGTCGCCCCGTCCGAACCGGGCGCGGCGGCGCTCGGCGTCCTCCTGCACGCTGAGCGCGTCGAGGAACGGCTGGGGCATGAGGCCCCGGTACGCGCTCTGCCAGCCCCGGATCCGGATCTCGGAGACGCGGTCGCAGTCGGCGAGAGTCATCTCGCGGATGAGGAAAGGGTCGTCCATGACGGCACCCTAGGCACCACCCGCCCGCCCGGGCCTCCCCTTTCCCGTCCACCACGGCGAACGCCTCGACCTCCAGCAGGAACTCAGCCCGCACCAGTGCCGCCACCTGGACGGCCGAGGCCGTCGGCAGGTGCGCCATGTGCGTGACGAAGTAAGTGAGTTGGACGACCTCGTCGAAGGTCGCTCCGGCGGCGGCCAGGCAGCGCCGGAGGTTCTCGCAGACCTGGCGGGCCTGGGCGCCGGCGTCGCCCTCTCCGACGACCTTGCCGTCCTCGTCGACGGCCACCTGGCCCGAGACCGCCACGAAACGGCCGCGGCCCGGCACCACGTGGGAGTACTGGGCCGCGGGGGCGAGGAAGGAGCCCCGGACGCTCAGCCGCGGGAGCCGAGCAGCCTGTGCAGTGCCGCCCCGCGCGCGGACGTCGACGCCGCCTTGGAGGTCAGCGGCTTCGGATCGGGCAGCGCCTTGCACACCGCGTCCACCTCGCCGCCGCCCCGCGGCACCTTTCCGTCGGTCAGGTACGCGGCCAGGTGTTTGTCCAGGCACGTGTTCCCGCTGAGCGTGATGCCGTGGTTCCCGCCGCCCTCCTCGACGACGAGACTGGAGCCCGCCAGCAGCCGGTGGACCGTGGCACCGCCCTCGTACGGCGTGGCCGCGTCGTTCGTCGCCTGGAAGAGCAGCACCGGCGGCAGCTTGCCGTTGGCGACGTTCACCGGGCTCAGCGACTCCGTGGGCCAGAACGCGCACGGCGCGTTGTACCAGGCGTTGTTCCAGGCCATGAAGGGCGCCTTCTCGTACACGTCCCAGTTGTCCTTCCGCCACTGGCGCCAGTCGCGCGGCCAGGAGGCGTCACGGCACTGCACCGAGGTGTAGACGCTGTAGCCGTTGTCCCCGGAGGCGTCGACGGCGGCGAAGTTCTCGTACGCCTCGACCAGCGGGTCGGCGTCCTTGTGGTTCACGTACGCCGCGAACGCCTCGGCCAGGTAGGGCCAGTAGCCGTTGTAGTAGCCGCCCGGGATGAAGGTGTCCTCCAGTTCGGAGGCGCCGACCTTGCCGCCCGCGGGCTTCTTGGCGAGGGCCGCCCGCATCGCGTACCACTTGGCCTCGATCCGCTCCGGGTCGGTGCCGAGCTTGTACGTGGTGTCGTACTTGGCGACCCAGGCCATCAGCGCGCGGTGCCGGTCGTTGAAGGCGTAGTCCTGGGCGAGGTTGTCGTCGTACCAGACGCCGGTCGGGTCGACGATCGAGTCCAGGACCAGGCGGCGCACCTGGTGCGGGAAGAGCTTCGCGTAGACCGCGCCCAGGTAGGTGCCGTACGAGTAACCGAAGTAGTTGATCCTCCTGGCGCCGAGGGCCTGGCGGATCGAGTCCATGTCCCGCACGGCACTGATGGTGTCGATGTACGGCAGCACGCTCGCGTACTTCCGGCCGCAGGCGGCGGCGAAGGACCGGGCGCGCTTGAGGTTGGCCCTCTCGATCGCGGGTGTGCTCGGCACGGAGTCCGGTCGCACCGGCTTGAAGTGGCCCGGCCTGCAGTCGAGGGCGGGTTTGCTCGCGCCCACCCCGCGCGGGTCGAAGCCGATGACGTCGTACTGGGCCGCGACCGCCTTGGGCAGGCCCGAGGCGATGAACCCGGCGAACGTCAGACCGCTGCCGCCGGGACCGCCGGGGTTGACCAGCAGCGGTCCCTGGTACTTCTTCGCGGTGTGCGGGACCCGGGACAGCGCGAGGGTGATCTGCTGCCCGCGCGGGTTCGCGTGATCGAGCGGTACCTTGAGGGACGCGCACTGCAGCGTCGGGTAGTGGGCGGTGCCGCATTTCTTCCAGGTGAGCTTCGCGGTGTGAGCGGCACCAGCGGTCGAAGTGGTCTGCGTGTGCTGCGGGGTGCCGGCCTCGGCGGGGACCGTGGTGAAGGTCCCGGCCACGACGACCGCGGCGCCGCACAGCACGGCTGCGCGTTTTCTCATGGGGTCCTCCCAGGACGGAGGGTTCCGGACCGCGAGGGTCACGGTCCCTGCCGGATCGTCCCGGAAAGTGCGCCCGGAAGAACGTGTTATGACGATAGTTGACCCGATTGGGCAATCCGATGCGCTCGAACGCTCTCAGATCAATGTGAGTTGAATCGGTTCGGACACCGGCTCGACCTCGGGCTCCGGCTCCCGGATCCGGCGGGGCATCCCCGCGCCCGCGGGACCGATGCCGTACTCCTGGGCCAGCTCATGGACCTGACGGGTGATCCGGCGCTGATACCACTTCGGAGCGTAGGCGCCGTCCGCGTAGAGCCGCTCGTAACGGCGTACCAGATACGGGTGCTCCCGGTTCAGCCAGGCCATGAACCATTCCCGGGCGCCGGGCCGCAGATGCAGCACCAGCGGGGTGACCGAGGTGGCCCCCGCGGCGGCGATCGCGCGCACGGTCGCCCGCAGCTGCGCCGGAGTGTCGCTCAGGAACGGGATCACCGGCGCCATCAGCACCCCGCACCCGATGCCGTGCTCGCCCAGCGTCCGTACGACGTCCAGGCGCCGCTCCGGAGCGGGCGTCCCCGGCTCCACGGTGCGCCACAGTTCCGGGTCGGTGAAGCCGACCGAGACCGAGACGCCGATGTCCGTCACCGCGGCGGCCTGCCGGAGCAGGTCGAGGTCGCGCAGGATCAGCGTGCCCTTGGTCAGGATCGAGAAGGGGTTCGCGTGGTCGCGCAGGGCGGCGAGGATGCCCGGCATCAGCCGGTAACGGCCCTCGGCGCGCTGGTAGCAGTCGACGTTGGTGCCCATCGCTATGTGGTCGCCGGTCCAGCGGCGCGAGCCCAGCTGGCGGCGCAGCAGCTCGGGGGCGTTCACCTTGACCACGATCTGCGAGTCGAAGCCGAGACCGGTGTCCAGGTCGAGATAGCTGTGGGTCTTGCGGGCGAAGCAGTACACACACGCGTGGGAGCAGCCCCGGTAGGGGTTGACGGTCCACTCGAAGGGCATGCGGGAGGCGCCCGGCACCCGGTTGATGATCGAGCGGGCCCGGATCTCGTGGAACGTGATCCCGGCGAACTCGGGTGTGTCGAAGGTACGGCTGACCACCGCGTCGGCGCCGAAGAGGGCGGCGTCGGCCCGCCCGTGTTCCGCGGACTCGGTGAGATTCTCCCAGCGCATGAGGCCTCCTCGGTAGCACTGCCCCTTGAGTGAAACACTTGTTCGAATTCCTGTGCAACCCCGATTTGGGGGCCCGCGGGCGGGGGTGGTTGGCTTGCCCCCAGCCCGAGAACCCGAGAACCCGAAGTCCTGGAGGAAGTCGATGGCGCAGGTCGAGGCCACTACGGAGCGGATCGTCGCGGCGGACGCGGAGAAGGTGTTCGACGCCGTCGCCGACTACACCGGCACGCGGTCGAAGGTGCTGCCCGAGCAGTTCAGCGAGTACGAGGTGCGCGAGGGCGGCGACGGCGAGGGCACCCTCGTCCACTGGAAGCTCCAGGCCACCAGCAAGCGCGTGCGCGACTGCCTCCTGGAGGTCACCGAGCCTACCGACGGCGAGCTCGTCGAGAAGGACCGCAACTCCTCCATGGTCACCACCTGGCGGGTCACCCCGGCCGGCGAGGGCAAGTCCCGCGTCGTCGTGACCACCACCTGGCAGGGCGCCGGAGGTATCGGCGGCTTCTTCGAGAAGACCTTCGCCCCCAAGGGCCTCGGCCGGATCTACGACTCCCTCCTCGACCGGCTCGCCGCCGAGGTCGAGAAGTAAGTCCCCGGCGCCGGGCGGACGTTGCTCCCGGTCACCGGATCGAGTGGATCTCCGTACGGCCCACCGGCGTGCCGTAACTCGTCGCGCTTGCTCGTAGTTGTCGCCTTATGCGGGAAATGCGGGGCAGGCGCGACGAGGGGAGCGGGACGTGGGCGTGACGACTGCGACGCACGAGGAACGGGTCGAAGCGCCACCGCAAGCCCCCGCCCCGACCGTCGAACTCGGCCCGCGCCGGGTCCGGCTGATCTTCTTCGGATTGATGCTCGCGCTGCTGCTCGCCGCGCTGGAGCAGATGATCGTCGCCACCGCCCTGCCCAGGATCGTCGGGGAACTGCACGGTCTGGACCGGATGTCCTGGGCGATCACCGCCTACCTGCTCACCGCCACGATCGGACTCCCGGTCTACGGCAAGCTCGGCGACCTCCTCGGCCGCAAGGGCGTCTTCCAGTTCGCGATCGTCGTCTTCGTCGCCGGCTCCGCGCTGGCCGGACGGTCCGCGACCATGGACCAGTTGATCGCCTTCCGCGCGGTGCAGGGCGTCGGCGCGGGCGGCCTCATGATCGGTGTGCAGGCGATCATCGCCGACATCGTGCCGCCCCGGCAGCGCGGCCGCTTCATGGGCCTGATCGGCGCCGCCTTCGGACTCGCCTCCGTCGCGGGCCCGCTGCTCGGCGGCTACTTCACCGACCACCTGTCCTGGCGGTGGTGCTTCTACGTCAACGTGCCCTTCGGGCTGCTGACCCTGGCCGTCGTCACCGCCGTGCTGAAGCTTCCCAAGCCGCGGGTGCGGCCCCGGCTCGACCTGCCCGGCGCTCTGCTGCTCGCCGCGGCCTCCACCTGCCTGGTGCTGCTGACCAGTTGGGGCGGCACCGAGTACGCCTGGGACTCCCGGGTGATCCTCGGTCTCGGGGCCGGAGCGGTGGCCTCCGCCGTCCTCTTCCTGGTCGCCGAGCACTTCGCGGCCGAACCCCTCATCCCGCTCCGGCTGTTCAGGGACTCCGTCTTCAACGTCACGGGCCTGGTGGGCCTGGTGATCGGGGTCGCGCTCTTCGGGGCCGCCGGTTATCTGCCGACCTTCCTGCAGATGGTCGACGGCGCGAGCGCCACCGAGTCCGGTCTGCTGATGCTGCCCATGATGGCCGGCATCGTCGGCGCCTCCGTCGTCGCCGGACAGCTCATCAGCCACACCGGCCGCTACCGGATCTGGCCGATCCTCGGCAGCGCCCTGTCCGCCGTCGGCATGTGGCTGCTGTCCCGCCTGGAGGTGGACACGCCCCGGCTGCACTACAGCATCTGGATGGCGGTCCTCGGCACCGGGATCGGCATGGTGATGCCGGTGCTGGTGCTCGCCGTGCAGAACTCGGTCCGCCCGGCCGACCTCGGCACCGCCACCAGCGCGAACACCTACTTCCGGCAGATCGGCGGCAGCGTCGGAGCGGCGGTTTTCGGCACCCTCTTCGCCCACCGGCTCGCGGACTCCCTGCAGCAGCGACTCCCCACCGCGGAAGGGCTGCCCGACCCCGAGTCCCTCACCCCGCAGCTCGTCCACGGTCTGCCCCCGGCGCTGCGCGACGGCTACATCCGGGCCTACGCCGACGCCATGCCGAGGATCTTCCTCTACCTGGTGCCGGTGCTCGTCCTCGGTCTGCTCATCGCCTTCTTCCTCAAGGAGAAACCGCTGGTGTCCCACTCCGCCGACACGGAGACCGCCCCGATCCCGCAGTGCCGTTCGCCGCACGCCGGCGCGCTCCCCGTGTGCGGCGCGGTGCGGCACACCGACGGGACCGTCGTCCCCCGGGCCGCCCTCACCCTCATCGACGTCGCCGGAGCGCAGACCGGGCGCGGGGCCAGCGGCGAGGACGGACGGTTCGCGCTGTCGACGCCCGGGCCGGGGGCGTACGTCCTCATCGCCGCCGCGAGCGGCCACCAGCCGCAGGCCGTCTCCGTGACGATCGGCGACCGCCCCGTCGAGCTGGACATCGTCCTCGGCGGCGCCGGACGGCTCGCCGGCCGGGTGCTCACCGGCGGCTCACCCGTACCGGACGCCACCGTCACCCTCACCGACGCGCGCGGCGAGGTCGTCGCCACCACCCGCAGTGGACCGGAGGGCGCCTACGTCGTCACCGAACTGGTCGCGGGGGAGTACACCCTCGCCGTCGGCGCGCCCGCGTTCCGCCCCGCGGCGCTCCCCGTCACCGTCCGGGCCTCCCGGGAGACCCGCCAGGACGTCGAACTCGCGGGCGGCGCGGTGCTGCGCGGCACCGTGCGGGCCGGTGGCGGACGATCCGTCGAGGACGCGCGCGTGACGCTCCTGGACGTCGCCGGCAACGTGGTGGACACCCTCACGACCGGCCCCGACGGCACCTTCCGCTTCGTCGACCTGACCGGCGGCGAGTACACGGTCATCGCCGCCGGTTACCCGCCGGTCGCCACCGTCCTCCAGGTGGCCGGAGGCGGCCGTACGGAGCGGGATCTCCAGCTGGGACACGAGGACTGACGGTGCGTCAGCGCGGGCGCACGCCGGGGTGATCCGGTCCGGGCCAATTCCCGCGTTGCCGCACACCGTGACCGCCCGGCGCCGTACGGTGGAGCAGGCGGCACAGATCTTGCGGAGAGAGGGCCTGGGCCATGGACCGTGGCACCGAGAGGGGCGCACCTCCCAGCCGCGGAGCTGGGCACGGCGCGGCGGACGGACACGCCGCTGCCGGCCGGGTCCCGCTGGCCGTGGTCGTCGTGGACCGCGACGGCCTCGTCTCCCACTGGAGCCGGGGCGCGAGCCGGCTGTTCGGCGCCGGCAAGGACGAAGCCATCGGACGCTCCGCGGCCGACCTGCTGCCCGTCTCCGGAGCACTCCCCGACGCGGAGGACACCCCGCCCTACGGCGGGTACGCGGCCTATGACGGACTCGGACCCGATCTCGAGTCCTCCCTCGACGGCGGCCTGTCCTACCCGGCCGCCGGCCGCGCCCGTCTCACCGTGTCCGGCGCGGACCGTGCCGACGTCCTGTGGTGGGCCTACCCGCTGGTGGGCCCGGGCCGGGAGCGGCTGCTGGTGCTGGCCGCCGACGCCGGTGGGCTGCGCCGGGATCTCGACCTGGACGAGGCGGGTGCGGCCGTGGAGCGGATCGCGCCCGCCTTCGCCCTGCACACCGACTTCCCGGGCGCCGACGAACTCGCCCGCAGGCTCCCCGAGATCCTGCCCAGCATGAGCGTCGGCGAGAGCGCCCGCATCGTCGCACAGGTCCTCGAACTGGGCTATCCGGTACTGGAGTTCAGCCAGAACGACAGGGTGCCCGTCACCCCCGACTGGGGTGTGCCCCGGCGCGCAGAGCGCAAGGCCCGCCGCGAGCGGGCGGCCCGGGCGGCCGCCGAGGGCCTGCCGCTGCCGTTGGACGAACCGGACGAGGGCGAGGATCTCGAGTACGTCGCCGTGCGCGAGCGCCTGGAGTTCCTCAACGAGGTCAGCGGGAAGATCGGCACCTCGCTCGACCTGTCGCGGACCATCGTCGAGGTCAGCAGGGCCGTCGTGCCCCGCTTCACCGATGTCGCCGGCACCTATCTGCGCGAACAGGTCGTCGCCGGCGAGGGATTCCCCGACGGCGTGCCGGACACCACCACCATGTGGCACCGGGTGGCCCTGGAGCACACCGACGAACCCGGCCGCTGGGACGACGTGGTGCCGGTCGGCGAGGCCATGCCGTTCCCCGCGCACACCCCGTTCTTCCAGTGCATGACCACCGGTGAGCCCGTCCTCGTGCCGCGCATCAGCGAACAGATGGGGCATGCGATCGCCTCACAGTTCGAGAAGCGGGACATCAGGCCGCTGATCACCGGCCGCTCCATGCTGGTCGTCCCCCTGAAGGCCCGCAACGTCGTCCTCGGGTTCATGATCCTGCTGCGGCACCCCGAGCGCGACGAGTTCAACGACATGGACCGGGTCACCGGCGCCGAACTCGCCGCCCGCGCCGGCCTCGTGCTCGACAACGCCCGCATGTACACCTTCCAGGAGTCCGTCGCCGAGACCCTCCAGGACAGCATGCTGCCGCACATCCCGTCGCGCATGGCGGGCTGCGACATCGCCACCCGCTATCTGCCGGGCACGCTCCTCGGGCGGGTCGGCGGCGACTGGTTCGACTCCGTGAAGCTGCCCGGCGCGCGGACCGCGCTGGTCGTCGGGGACGTCATGGGGCACGGGCTCAACTCGGCCGCGATGATGGGCCAGCTGCGTACGGCCGTGCAGACCATGGCCGCCCTCGACCTGCCGCCGGCCCAGCTGCTGCGCAACCTCGACGACCTCGCCCAGCGGCTCGGCGACACCTACCTCGCGACCTGTCTCTACGCCGTCTACGACCCGATCGCGAGCGAACTCCACCTCGCCAACGCGGGGCACATCCCCCCGGTGATCGTGCGGGCCGCGGACGGGCGCAGCGAACTGCTCGACCTGCCCACCGGCGCGCCCATCGGTGTCGGCGGGGTGCCCTTCGAGGCCGTGCGCGTGCGCGTGGAGCCCGGTGACCGGCTGCTGATGTGCACCGATGGACTGGTGGAGGTGCGGGGCGAGGACATCGGGGTGGGTCTGGCGACCCTCACCGAGTCCGCCGCGCATCCGGCCGCCTCCATGGACGACGCCTGCGACGCGATCATCCGGGCCCTCAACCCGCGGGGCGGACGCAAGGACGACGTGGCGCTGCTCATGGTCCGGCTGGGCGGCATCGAGCCGGACGACGTGGCCGAGTGGCGGATCCCTCTCGACCCGGCCGAGGTGGGGCGGGCCCGGGCGGTGGTGCGCGAGCAGCTTCACGACTGGGGCCTGGCGAAGCTCGCCGACGGCGCGGAGCTCATGGTGAGCGAGCTGGTCACCAACGCCGTACGGCAGTCGCACGGCCGGCCCGTCGAGCTGCGGCTCGTGCGGGAGGACACCCTGCTGTGCGAGGTGGACGACGACGACCACGAGCTGCCGAACCTGCTGAGCGCCGGACCCACCGACGAGCAGGGACGAGGACTCAGAGTGGTCAGCACGCTCGCCCGGGAGTGGGGTGCCAGTCGTACGAAGGCCGGGAAGACCGTCTGGTTCGAACTGACCCTGCCGCGTCGCTGAGCGCCGGGTCCGTCGCCGGGGGCGTGTGTTTCTCGAACTGGCAGTGAAGGAACCCGCCATGCGCTTGTCCGCACGACCCCGGCGCGATACACCGTACTGGCCCGCCAAGTGTGGCGGGTTTGCGTCATATCCTGGGGAGTTGGGCATGAGCGTGACTGGTCGGTACCGGGAGTCCTGGGAGGGCTTCTGGCGGGAGGCCCCGGGGCGCCAAGGGGCCGTTTTCTGGGACGCGGAGCCGGTGTTGACCGCAGGCGTCCACCTCGCCCACTTCGAGCCGCTGCTGGCCGATCCCGGGCTGCCTCTCGTGGACCTGGGCTGCGGGAACGGCACCCAGAGCCGTTTCCTCGCCGCACACTTCACCCAGGTCGTCGGCGTCGACCTGTCCGCGGCCGCCCTCGACCGTGCGCGCGACGCCGACCCCGACGGGCAGGTGACGTACCGGCTCCTCGACGCCTGCGACAAGAGCGAGCCGGAGAACCTGCACGAAGAGCTCGGGGACGCCAACGTCTACATGCGGGGCGTGCTGCACCAGGCCGGGCCCGAGGACCGGCAGCAACTGGTCGACGGGATCGCCACGCTCGTCGGGGAGCGCGGCCGGGCCTTCCTCGTCGAGCTCTCCGAGGCCGCCAAGGCCGTCCTGATGGGCCTGGCGCAGGGCCCCGACGGACCGCCCGCCAAGCTGGCACCCATCTTCCGGCACGGCATCGCCCCCGGCGAGGTCGCCGACGAGGCGGTGCCCGTGTACCTCGGGGCGGCCGGGCTGACGATCGTGGCGAGCGGGGAACTGCCGCTCATCACCACCGAGTACCGGGCCGACGGCACCCGGATCGAACTGCCGTCGAAGTGGTGGGTGGTGGGCCGCACCGCCTGACGGCCCGGCGGTGCACGCGCCCTATCGGCGTACCTGAACGGGCACCCCGCCCGCGCCGGGCGGGGTCTTCCGGAACGCCCACTCCATCCGGGGCTCCATCACGCACCGGAAGACCCGCCGCACGGGAGCGGTGCACAGGGTGGTGACCACCGCACCGGCGACGAGCGTGACGACGATCTCGCCGAGCGGGGTGTGCGGCCAGCGGTGGCCGGCCCAGTCGACGTGGTTGCCGGCCTGGACGACGAAACCGTGCAGCAGATAGCCGTAGAGCGTGCCCGCGCCCAGGCTCGTGAACCACATCCGGCGCCCCGGCACCCAGGACAGGAAGCAGGCGACCAGGACCAGGGAGCAGCCGAACAGGGCCAAGGTCATCAGCGGGCCGCACCAGGCGGGCACGCCGAAGTGCTCGGCGGCGTCACGGTGGAAGAACCACGCGTAGTCCATGCGCGGCACCGCCCAGTACGAGAACACCACCGCCGCCGCGAACACCGGGACCGCGAGCAGCCGCACCCGCCACTGGCGCACCAGCGAGAAGTGCGCCGGGCGCAGACACAGGCCGAGCACGAAGTACGGCAGGAACTGCAGGGTGCGCTGGAGGTCGAGATCGTCGCCGATGGACGGGCTGAGCGTGGCGAGCGCGGCGACCGTCAGGGCGATCGGCAGCGGCCACCGCACGGCGCGCCAGATCGGCGTGGTCAGCCGCCAGATGAACAGGGCGGCCAGGAACCACGTCAGATACAGCGGGTCCAGCAGGCTGATGTCGCGGTCCGGGACGCCGTCGGACCACCGGGTGAAATAGGTGTACGCCGTCTCGAACACGACATAGGGGACCACGACCCCGGTGACCAGTCGCTTGATCTTCGCCGGGCTGGCGTCGAAGGAGCGGGAGAAGTAGCCCGAGATGATGATGAACGCCGGCATGTGGAAGGCGTAGACGATCGTGTACAGCGCCGTGACGGCACGGCTGTCGGAGCGCAGCGGCTCCCAGGCGTGGCCCATGGCCACCAGCACGATCGCCAGGTACTTGGCGTTGTCGAAGAACGCGTCGCGCTGCCTGGGGCGGCCGGGCGGGTTCCCCGGCGCGGCGGTCGCCGTCGTCCGTCGTGCCGGCTGTACGGGCTGTGCGGTGTCGCTCACGCTTCTCCCTGTCCGTCTCCTGTGGAACCCGCGAGGGAGAATACGCGTCTTCCAGGAATCGCCTGTGCGGCGGGGGGGGGGGGGGGCCGCATCCGACTCGCCTCACCCCACGCGGGCGACGTAAACCTCCGCGCCGCGTAACGTGGCGGAGCATGAAGATCCTGATCAGCGCCGACATGGAGGGCGCCACGGGTGTCACGTGGCCGGACGACGTGATGCCCGGGGCGTCGCAGTGGGAGCGGTGCCGCTCCCTGTTCACCTCGGACGTGAATGCCGCCGTGCTCGGCTTCTTCGACGGCGGCGCCGACGAGGTGCTCATCAACGAGGCGCACTCGACCATGCGCAACCTGCTGCTCGAACAGCTCGACCAGCGGGCGCAGATGCTCACCGGCCGGCACAAGGACCTCTCCATGATCGAGGGAGTCCAGCACGGCGACGTCGACGGCATCGCCTTCCTCGGCTACCACGCGGGCGCGGGCCAGGAGGGCGTCCTCGCCCACACCTACCTCGCCAACTCCATCACCGGGGTGTGGCTGAACGACGTGCCCGCGAGCGAGGGGTACCTCAACGCGCACGTGGTCGCCGAGTACGGCGTCCCCGTCGTCCTCGTCACCGGGGACGACGTGGCCTGCGAGGACGCCCTCGGCTACGCCCCCGAGGCGCTGAAGGTCGCCGTCAAGGACCATGTCTCGCGGTACGCGGCCGTCTGCCGCACGCCGGCCCGTACGGCCGCCGACATCCGGGCCGCCGCGAAGGAGGCCGCCCGGCTGGCGGTCCGTCAGGAACCCGTACAGGCGGGGCCGTTCACGATCGCGGTCGAGTTCGACGCCGAGCACCTCGCCATGGCCGCCACCGTGGTGCCGGGTGTGGAGCGGATCGGGGCGCGGAAGGTGGCGTACACGAGCGAGACCATGTACGCGGGAATCCGTACCTTCAAGGCGGTCACCACCATCGTCTCGGCCGCCGTGGAGGAGCAGTATGGCTGACCAGCAGGCACTGGACGAGGTCGTCCGGTTCACCTCCGACCTCGTCCGCATCGACACCACCAACCGGGGCGGCGGCGACTGCCAGGAGCGGCCCGCCGCCGAGTACGCGGCCGAGCAGCTGGCCGGGGCGGGCCTTGAGCCCCTGATGCTGGAGCGCACCGAGGGCCGGACGAACGTCGTCGCCCGCATCGAGGGCGCCGACCCGTCGGCGGACGCGATGCTCGTCCACGGTCATCTGGACGTGGTGCCCGCCGAGGCCGCCGACTGGAGCGTGCACCCCTTCTCCGGGGAGGTCCGCGACGGGGTCGTCTGGGGCCGCGGGGCGGTCGACATGAAGAACATGGACGCGATGATCCTGGCCGTGGTGCGGTCCTGGGCCCGGCAGGGCGTACGACCCCGGCGGGACCTCGTGATCGCGTTCACCGCCGACGAGGAGGCCAGCGCCGAGGACGGCTCCGGATTCCTCGCCGATGAGCACCCGGAGCTCTTCGAGGGCTGCACGGAGGGGATCAGCGAGTCGGGGGCGTTCACCTTCCACGACGGCGCCGGCCGGCAGATCTACCCGATCGCGGCGGGGGAGCGCGGCACCGGCTGGCTCAAGCTCACCGCGAACGGCCGCGCCGGACACGGCTCCAAGGTCAACAAGGAGAACGCGGTCACCCGGCTCGCCGCCGCCGTGACCCGCATCGGCGAGCACGAGTGGCCGCTGCGGCTCACCCCGACCGTCCGCGCGGCCCTCGCCGAACTCGCCGTGCTCTACGGCATCGAGACCGACCTGAGCGACGTGGACGGACTGCTGGAGAAGCTGGGCCCGGCGGCCAAGCTGGTCGAGGCGACCGTCCGCAACAGCGCCAACCCGACGATGCTGCAGGCCGGTTACAAGCTCAACGTCATCCCGGGGGAGGCCGTGGCCTACGTCGACGGCCGCTACCTGCCCGGCGGGGAGGACGAGTTCCGCGCGACCCTGGACCTGCTCACGGGGCCCGGCGTGGACTGGGAGTTCAGTCATCGCGAGGTCGCCCTCCAGGCACCGGTCGACTCGCCGACGTACGCCGGCATGCGTGCGGCGGTGGAGGAGTTCGCGCCCGAGGGGCACGTGGTGCCGTACTGCATGTCCGGCGGCACGGACGCCAAGCAGTTCTCCCGCCTGGGCATCACCGGGTACGGGTTCGCGCCCCTGAAGCTCCCGGAGGGCTTCGACTACCAGGCCCTCTTCCACGGGGTCGACGAACGCGTCCCCGTCGAGGCACTGCACTTCGGCGTGCGGGTACTCGACCGCTTCCTGCGAACGGCCTGAGCAAGTGGGGGAGAACGTGCGGACGTCGGCATACGGTTCCTGGCCCTCGCCCATCGACGCGGCGCTCGCGGCCGCGCACGACGGGCACCCCGAATGGCTGGGCTTCGTCGGGGACGAGGTGTGGTGGACCGAGCCCCGGCCCACCGAGGGCGGCCGTCGCACCCTGGTGCGCAGGCGCCCCGACGGCCGGGAGGAGTCGGTGCTGCCGGCGCCGTGGAACGTGCGCAGCCGGGTCATCGAGTACGGCGGTCACCCCTGGGCCGGCGAGGTGGTGGCCGGCGAACCGCTCGTCGTGTTCGTGCACTTCGCCGACCAGCGGCTGTACCGGTACGAGCCCGGCGGTGAGCCGCGTCCCCTCACGCCTGTCTCCCCGGTCGGCGGCGGACTGCGCTGGGCGGAGCCGCAGTTGAGACCTGAGCTGGGTGAAGTGTGGTGCGTCCTGGAGGAGTTCACCGGAGACGGGCCCACCGACGTCCGCCGGGTCCTGGCCGCCGTGCCGCTGGACGGCTCGGCCGTGCAGGATCGGGACGCGGTGCGCGAACTCACCGACGACCGCCACCGGTTCGTCACCGGCCCCCGCATCTCGCCCGACGGCTCGCGCGCGGCCTGGCTCGCCTGGGACCATCCGCGGATGCCCTGGGACGGCACGGAGCTGATCGTCGCCGAGGTCCTGGACGGCACGCTCCGGGAGCCCCGTACGGTGGCCGGCGGCCCGGAGGAGTCCATCGCCCAGGCCGACTGGTCGCCCGACGGCCGCCTCCTGTACGCGAGCGACCGCACCGGCTGGTGGAACCTCTACCGCGACGGCGAGCAACTCTGCCCGCGCGAGGAGGAGTTCGGCGGCGCCCTGTGGAAGCTCGGGCACCGCTGGTTCGCCCCGCTGGACAGCGGCCTGATCGCCGTCGTGCACGGCACCGGATCGACCGCGCTCGGCATCCTGGACCCGGAGACCGGTGAACTCGTCGACGCGGCCGGTCCCTGGACCGAGTTCGCGCCCACCCTCGCGGTGCACGGCGAGCGTGTCGTCGCCGTGGGCGCCAGCCCGCGCACTGCCTACGAGGTGGTGGAGCTGGACACCCGCACCGGCCGCGCCAGGGTGATCGGAGCCGAGCACGACGACCCGGTCGACCCCGTGCACTACCCCGAGCCCCTGATCCGCGTCTTCACCGGGCCGGACGGCCGGGACATCCACGCCCACGTCTATCCGCCGCACCACCCCGGGTACCGGGCGCCCGGCGACGAGCTGCCGCCGTACGTCGTCTGGGCGCACGGCGGACCGACCGGTCACGCACCCCTCGTGCTCGACCTCTCGATCGCCTACTTCACCTCCCGCGGCATCGGCGTCGCCGAGGTCAACTACGGCGGGTCGACCGGATACGGGCGGGAGTACCGCAACCGGCTGCGCGAGCAGTGGGGCGTGGTCGACGTCGAGGACTGCGCCGCCGTCGCGCTCGCCCTCACCGACGAGGGCACCGCCGACCGCGACCGGCTCGCCGTCCGCGGCGGGAGCGCGGGCGGCTGGACCGCCGCCGCCTCGCTCACCATGACCGACGTCTACGCCTGCGGCACGATCGTCTACCCCATTCTCGACCTGGCCGGTTGGGGCACCGGGGAGACCCACGACTTCGAGTCCCAGTACCTGGAGAGCCTGGTCGGACCGCTCGCCGAGGTCCCAGGACGGTACGCGGAACGCTCGCCCGTCGAGCACGCCGACCGGGTCACCGCGCCCTTCCTGCTGCTCCAGGGCCTGGACGACGTGATCTGCCCGCCCGCGCAGTGCGAGCGGTTCCTCGACCGGATCGCGGGACGGCAGGTGCCGCACGCCTACCTCGCCTTCGAGGGGGAGGGGCACGGGTTCCGCCGGGCGGACACGATGATCCGCGCGTTGGAGGCCGAACTCTCCCTGTACGCCCAGGTGTTCGGTCTCAACCCGCCCGGCGTCCCGACATTGGAGCTCACCAGGTGACAGAACTCGTACGACCGCCCAGACTCGCGCCCGGAGCCCGCGTGGCCGTGGTCGCGCCCAGCGGGCCGGTGCCGGAGGAGCGCCTCCAGGCGGGCCTGGACATCCTGCGCGGCTGGGATCTCGATCCGGTCGTGGCACCCCATGTCCTGGACCGGCACGGCGAGTTCACCTACCTGGCGGGTACGGACGCCGATCGGGCGGCCGATCTCCAGAACGCCTGGTGCGACCCGTCGGTGGACGCCGTGCTGTGCGCCCGGGGCGGATACGGCGTGATGCGCATGGTCGACCTGCTCGACTGGGAGGCCCTGCGAGCGGCCGGGCCGAAGGTGCTGGTCGGGTTCAGCGATGTCACCGCGCTGCATGAGGCCTTCGCCGCCCGGCTCGGCCTGGTCACGCTGTACGGCCCGATGGCGGCCGGCATCGACTTCATCAAGAACGTGCGGGCCCAGGACCATCTGAAGGCCACGCTGTTCGCGCCGGAGACGGTCCGCACGATCGCCTCCGGCGGCACGGCCCTCGTCCCCGGCCGGGCCCGCGGTGTCACCCTGGGCGGCTGTCTGTGCCTGCTCGCCTCCGAACTGGGCTCCGCGCACGCCAGGCCCGGAGCGCGCGGCGGGCTGCTCTGCCTGGAGGACGTCGGCGAGGAGACGTACCGCCTCGACCGCTATCTGACCCAACTCCTGCGCGCGGGCTGGCTCGACGGGGTGCGCGGGGTGCTTCTCGGGTCGTGGGAGAAGTGCGAACCGTACGAGAGGGTGCGCGCGCTGCTTCTCGACCGGCTCGGCGGCCTCGGCGTCCCGATCGCCGAGGAGTTCGGCTTCGGGCACGGCGAGGGGGCGCTGACGATCCCGTTCGGGGTGGCGGCCGAACTCGACGCGGACACCGGCACGTTGACGCTCGACGAACCCGTCCTGCGCTGAGCCTGCCACGGGTGGGCGCAGCGGCACTGACGGCGGCCCAAGGCCCTGCTCGCCACCGGCCTGATCGGCGCGCTGTGCGGGACGTACGTCATGAAGAGCGCGCGGTCAGGTCGTCGTAGTCTGGCGGGATGCCGCACACCACGTCCCGTTATCTGGCCGAGGGCCCCCGCGTGGGCATTCGTCACTTCACCTACGAGGACGGTGCCGAGTTCACCGCGCGGGCCCGGGAGAGCAAGGAACTGCATCAGCCCTGGCTGTTC
This sequence comes from Streptomyces sp. SLBN-8D4, assembly GCF_049739545.1. Taxonomy (NCBI): domain Bacteria; kingdom Bacillati; phylum Actinomycetota; class Actinomycetes; order Kitasatosporales; family Streptomycetaceae; genus Streptomyces; species Streptomyces sp. SLBN-8D4. The sequence goes on along the minus strand of NZ_JBMGQC010000001.1, from coordinate 1,801,429 downwards.
CCGCCGGACAGCGAGAGCGCGTATCTCGCCTATGCCGGCCGGCTGATCGAGGACCGGACCAAGGCGGGGTTCCTGGTCTGCGAGAAGGACGGCGAGCGGGGCGAGGGGGCCATCGCCGGGTTCATCAACATCAACAACATCGTCCAGGGCGGTTTCCAGTGCGGGGCCCTCGGCTACGGCGTCTTCGCGCACGCCGCCGGGCGCGGGCTGATGCGCGAGGGGCTGAACCTCGTGGTCGACCACGCCTTCGGCCCGATGCGGCTGCACCGGCTCGAGATCAACGCCCAGCCCGGCAACACCGCCTCCCTCGCCCTCGCCCGCAGCTGCGGCTTCCGGCTCGAAGGGTTCTCCCCGAAGATGCTCCACATCGACGGGGAGTGGCGGGACCACGAGCGCTGGGCGATCACCGCCGAGATGCGGGCTTCCGGTTGATCTTCATGGTGTCGAGGTCCGTGACCGTCGACTTCAGGTCGCCGAAGCCGTAGCCGAGCTCACGGAGTGCCGTCTGCGCGCGGTCCTCGGCGATCGCGGCCGCCATCTCCTCGCCGTCCGCCGCGTCCGACACCACCACGTACCGCATGGAGAAGTGCTTCAGCGGCGCCGGCTCGTACGACAGCGAACCCTCCTCGGTGAACCGCATGCTCGCCATGCCGTGGTCCGCCGCCTCGGCGAGCAGCCGGGCGCGGGCCTCGTCGGTGAGCCCCTCCCACGTGCCGCGGACGATCACCCGGTAGGTGTGCTGCTCACTCACTGTCGCTCCCTCGCGTATCTCCGTGGACGGTCGACTGTACGTCGGCGAGGATGCTCCGCATGCGGAATATCGTCGTGCTGGACGCCCCCTCCAACCTCGGCCTGCGCCCGCCCGCCCCCGGTGCCGTGCCCGGCTGCCACAAGCCCGCCGGCGCCCTCCGTGAGCAGCGGATCGTCCAGCGGCTGCACGCCCTGGAGGGCGGAGTGGTCGTACCGCCCGACCGCGTCGAGCGCCATGTGCGCGCCGGGGACTTCCCCGTCGTCCTCGGTGGCGACTGCTCCGTCCAGCTCGGCGCCTCGCTCGCCCTGCGCCGGGTCGGACGCTACGGACTGGCCGCCATTGGGGGTACCTCCCACGCCCTTCAGGCAGTGGGGGAGCCGCGCCGGACTTCCGGCACCCCGGCAACTCCGACCGGATCGGCGCGGCGGGCGGTGAGGAGGTCGCGCTGGGCACCGGGCGCGGACAGGAGGACCTGACGGATCCGGAGGGGCTGAAGCCCTGTCTGCGGGACGAGGACGTGCGGTTCTTCGGGATCCGCGACGCCTTCGAGGAGGACCGGGCCGAACTCGCCGGCCTCAAGATCCCGGTGGTGACCGTCGGTGACGTCCGGGAGTGGGGCGCGGACGCCCTCGCCAGGGCCACCGCCCAGGCCTTCGAGATCCCGGAGATCGACGGTTTCTGGGTGCATCTGGACGCCGACTGCCTCGACCCGTCCGTGATGCCCGCCGTCGACAGCCCCGACCCGGACGGGCTCCGACCCGCCGAACTCCTCGCGCTGCTACGGCCGTTGCTCGCCTCCCCTTCCTGCGCAGGCCTCAACGTCACCATCTACGACTCCGATCTGGACCCCGAGGGCACCGCGGGCGCGCTGCTCACCGACATCGTCGTGGACGCCTTTGCGCAATCCTGACCGGCAGCTCCCCTGGCCGACTCGGTGCCGAGCGGTTTCCATGGTGATCGTGACGACGATCCGGCGAGACGTACTCACCCTGCCCGCCGCACCGCTGGGCCCCGACAACCCCCTGCCCCCGCTGCGGCTCCCGCAGGAGGTCCACCGCATCGACGTGCGGGAGCGGGACGACCTGCCCCGGGACATGGCCCGGCAGGCCGGTTACGGACCGCTGGGGAGCCTGCTGCCGGTCCGCGTCCGGGACGGCTACGGCAGAGAGCGCGCACCCCGCGCCTTCGAGACGATCGTGATCGAGAACGACCGGCTCAGGGCCACGGTCCTCCCCGGTCTCGGCGGCCGGGTCGCCTCCCTCCTCCACAAGGCCACCGGGCGTGAACTCCTGTACCGCAACCCGGTGTTCCAGCCCGCGAACTTCGCCCTGAACGGCGCCTGGTTCTCCGGCGGCATCGAGTGGAACATCGGCGCCACCGGCCACACCACCCTGTCCTGCGCACCCCTGCACGCCGCCCGCGTGCCCGCCCCCGACGGCGGAGAGATGCTGCGCCTGTGGGAGTGGGAGCGGCTGCGCGACCTGCCCTTCCAGGTGGACCTGTGGCTCCCGGAGGGGTCGGACTTCCTGTACGCCGGATTGCGGATCCGCAATCCGCACGAGCGGCCGGTGCCGGCCTACTGGTGGTCGAACATCGCCGTCCCCGAGGGGCGCAGGGTGCTCGCCCCGGCCGAGGACGCCTGGCAGTTCGGCTACGAGCGCCACCTGCGCCGGGTGCCCGTCCCGCCGGACCCCCTGGACAGCCTGTACGCCGCCGACTACTTCTACGACCTGCCCGACGCCCAACGTCGCTGGATTGCCGCCCTCGACGGCGACGGCCACGGCCTGGTGCAGACGTCCACCGACCTCCTGCGCGGCCGCAAGCTGTTCGTGTGGGGGACCGGCAGCGGCGGCCGGCGCTGGCAGGAGTGGCTCACCGAACCCGGCACCGGCGGCTACTGCGAGATCCAGGCCGGACTCGCCCGCACCCAGCTGGAGCACGTACGCCTGGACGCCGGGAGCGAGGTGGCATGGCTGGAGGCATATGGGCCGCTCAGCGCGCCACCGGTGCCGGCCGAGGCAGAGGCCCGCCTGGAAGCCGTACTGCCGCGTGCCGCCGTCGACGCGGCCTGTGCCGCCTGGAAGCCGTACGCCGACACCGAACCCGGCGAGACCCTGGCCGTCGGCTCGGGCTGGGGCGCCCTCGAAGTGCTGCGCGCCGACTGGAAGCTGCCCGGCACCCCCTTCGAGGAGAGCACCCTCGGTCCGGCGCAGGAGCCCTGGCTGGAGCTGCTGCGGACCGGGTCCTTCCCCGAGCCGCGCAGGGTACGGCCGCCCGGGGACACCCTGGTCGCCCCGCACTGGCGGGACATGCTGGAGACCGCGCCCGCCACCCCGCTCACCGAGTACCACCTGGGAGTCGCCCAGTGGCACGCGGGGGACCGGGCGCAGGCCGTGCGCAGCTGGGAGCGGGGACTCGAACTGGCGCCGTCCCGCTGGCCGTTGCTGCGCTGTCTCGCCGTGGCCGACCAGGAGAGCGGCAACCGGGAGCGGGCCGCCGACCGGTACGCCGACGCCTTCGACGACCTGTGCCACGAGCGGCGCGACGACGGCGAGGCGTGGACGGCGGCCACCGCAGCGCTCGGCCGCGAGACGCTGGAGGCGCTTCTCGCGGCCCGGCGAACTTCCGCGGCGCGTTCCGTGCGGGAGCGGCTGTACCCGGCGATCCGGGCACGAGGCGGGTTCCGGCTGATCGAGGCCGGACTGCTGCTCGCCGAGGGACGGCCCGAGGCGGCCCGGGCCGTCTTCGAGGACGGCTTCGAGGTCGCCGACCTGCGGGAGGGCGCCGAGGCGATCGGCGAACTGTGGAGCCGCATCAGCTCCCCCGACGAGCCGCTTCCGGCGCACTACGACTTCCGTATGCGGCCGCCGGCGTAGGGGAGCCGGTCCCTTCAGGTGACGTTGCGGTCCACGTACTCGTACACCACGCCGTCCGGATGCATCGCGATCAGATTGCGGCCCACCGGCGTGGGCACCGGGCCCGCGATGACCCGGGCGCCCAGCTCGCTGAGCAGCTGGTGGGCCTCGTCGACGTCCTTCACCGCGATGGTCGCCGCGACCTTGCGCAGCACCTCCAGCTCGGCCTCGGGGCCGCTCATCAGCAGGAAGCAGCCCACCGCGGCGACCTGGACGCCGCCGCGCTCGAAACGGAGGGCCGTGGCGCCCGCGAGCCGTTCGTAGAAGACGACCGCGGCCTCCAGGTCGTCGACACAGACACGCAGCGTGGTTCCCAGAATGTCCATGCGGACGAGCCTAATTGCGGTCGCAGGGCCGCGGAGATCGTTTCACCGATCCTCCCGACCCGGCCGCCCGTACCGCACACGCGGCCCCGGCGTTATGCGCACGCCTGTACGGGTACCCGGCGGCCATGGAGCGCTTGGATCACCTGGAGCATCTGGACAGGCATCTGGTCGACGAGCTGGCGCAGGTGGCGCGCGAGACCGTACGGGACGAGCTGCGCGAGCAGACGCGCAAGCAGCGCCGTACGGCCATGCTGTACGCCGCGTCCGGCGCCGTCGCGCTGTACGCGGGAGCAGCCCTGGCACTCGCCGTGGGCCTCGCCCTCGCCCTCGGGCTGCCCGACTGGGCGGCCGCACTGATCACCGCCGCGATCCTGGGGGCCGTGGCCTACGCACTGCGCGGTGCGGCCAGGCCGTCTGCCGCCCGGCCGACGGCCGGGCGGGAGGAGGAGGCCGCGGCCGTGCCGGACCGGACCGCCGAGGCAGCCGCACCGGTGGCCGCCCCGCCGAGCGGGCTCGGGACGCCGTATCCGCCCATGCCGCCCGTCGCCCCCGAGACCCCGGGCACACCGGAGGCGGGCGCCGCGCCCCGGCAGGACGGCATCGACCCCGAGCAGCCGCACCACCGGGCCTGACGCGTGGTGGTGCGCGACGCATGGAAGGAAGCGCACGTGAAGCAGGGCAAGGTCGTCGTGGTGACCGGGGCCAGCGGCGGCGTGGGACGGGCCACGGCCCGGGCCTTCGCCGAACGCGGAGCCCGGGTCGCCCTGCTGGCCCGGGGCCGCGAGGGCCTCGCGGCCGCCGCCGACGAGGTGCAGCGGGCAGGCGGTGAGGCGCTCGTCGTGAGCGTCGACATGGCCGACCCCAAGGCGGTCGACGACGCCGCCCAGCAGGTCGTCGACGCCTACGGGCACATCGACGTCTGGGTCAACAACGCCTTCACCGGCGTCTTCGCGCCCTTCACGGAGATCACCCCGGACGAGTTCCGGCGGGTCACCGAAGTGACGTACCTGGGCTATGTGTTCGGCACCCGGGCCGCCCTCCACCACATGCTGCCGCGGGACCGCGGCACGATCGTGCAGGTGGGGTCCGCGCTGGCCTACCGGGGCATTCCCCTGCAGTCCGCGTACTGCGGGGCCAAGCACGCCATCCAGGGCTTCAACGAGTCACTGCGGTGCGAGCTGCTCCACTCGGGCACCGGTGTCCGTACGACCATGGTGCAGCTGCCGGGCCTCAACACGCCCCAGTTCGACTGGGTGTTGAACCGGATGCCCGGCAAGGCCCGTCCCGTGGCGCCGGTCTACCAGCCCGAGGTCGCCGCGCGCGCGGTCGTCCACGCGGCCTCCCACGCGCGCCGGCGGGAGTACTGGGTCGGCGGGTCCACGGTGGCCACGCTCGTCGCCAACGCCGTCGCGCCCGGGGTCCTGGACCGCTATCTCGCCCGCACCAACTTCGAGGCACAGCAGGAGGAGGGCGAGCACGGCGGTCCCGGGAACCTGTGGGCGCCCGCGGACGGGCCGCACGGGCGGGACTTCGGGGCGCACGGGCGGTTCGACGAGGAGGCCGTGTCCAAGAGCCCGCAGGACTGGTTCTCCCGCAACCGCGCCCGGATGGGCGTGGGGCTCGTGGCGGCCGCGGCCGGCGCGCTGGGCGTCACGGTGACCTCCGGGCTGCGCCGCCGGGGCTGAGCGGGGGCGGGCCGGGGGAGCACCGGGGCAACGGATTCAGGCCACCCGGTACTCCTCCACCTCCTCCGTCCGCAGCGTCAGACCGTGGCCCACCCCCGCCACCGGGCGGACCGTGCCTCCCGTCGGATCCAGTGCCCCGTCGAAGAACATGTCCTCGATGCGCACGTGGTCGTGGAACCACTCCATGTGCCGGATGTTGGGGATCGCGGCGGCCGCCGCCGCGTGCGCGTGCGGAGCGCAGTGGGTGGAGATCTCCAGACCGTGGGCCTGGGCCAGCGCCGCCGCGCGCAGGAACTCCGTGACACCGCCGCAGCGGGTCGCGTCCACCTGGAGACAGTCCACGGCGCCGGCCGCGATCATGCGCGCGAAGTACGGCAGGTCGTAGCCGTACTCCCCGGCCGTGACATCGCAGACGAGGGCGTCTCGGACCAGCCGCAGGCCCGTCAGGTCGTCCGATGACACCGGTTCCTCGAACCAGCCGACGCCGTGCTCCACCAGGGCGTTGCCCACCCGGACCGCCTGCTTGCGGGTGTACGCGCCGTTCGCGTCGACGTACAACTCCGCGTCGGGGCCGATGACTTCACGGGCCGTACGGACCCGGGACAGGTCGCGGGGGACCGCCCGGCCCCAGCTCTCGCCGATCTTCAGCTTGACGCGGGGGATGCCCTGACCGTGCACCCAGCCGTTGAGCTGCGCGGCCAGATGCGTGTCGTGGTACGTCGTGAAGCCACCGCTGCCGTAGACGGGAACGCGTTCGCGGGCGACGCCGAGCAGGCGCGCCAGCGGGAGTTCCAGGATGCGGGCCTTCAGGTCCCACAGGGCGATGTCGAGGGCCGAGATCGCGCCCGCCGCGATGCCCGGACGGCCCGCGTTGCGGACCGAACGGCACATCGCGTCGTGCAGCGCCGGGATGTCCATCGGGCTGCGGCCCTCGACCAGCGGTCCGAGCTGCTCGGTGAGGAAGTCACCGACCGCGGCCGGTCCGTAGGTCCAGCCCGTGCCGGTCTCCTGCCCGGTCGTCACCTCGGCGATCACCATCGTCGTGGTGTCCCAGGCGAGCGTGCCGTCGGCCTCGGGGGCGTCGGTCGGCACCGTGTACACCGAGACGACCGGGCGGTGGAGTCTCATCGTTCACCCCTGCTGGAGCTGGGGCAGCACCTTCGTACGGTAGAAGTCGAAGAAGCCGCGCTGGTCGGGGCCGATCTGGTTGACGTAGACCCGGTCGAAGCCGGCCTCGGTGAACGCGCTCAGCGTGGAGACGTGCTCGTCGACGTCGTCCCCGCACACCGCCTTCTCGCGCACCATGTCCTCGGTGACCAGCGGCTCCAGCTGTTCGAAGTGGCGCGGCGAGGGCAGGATCTGGGCCATCTCGCCGGGCAGGAACTGGTTGAACCACAGCTTGCGGACCGTGGCGACGCACTCGTCGCGGTCGTTGCCGTAGCAGACCTTGGTACCGCCGATGACCGGCTTGCCGGCCCCGCCGCCCTTGCGGAACTGCTCCACCATCGACTCGTCGGGCGTCATCGTGATGAAGCCGTCGCCGACCCGGGACGCGAGCGCCGTGGCCGCCGGACCGAAGCCGGAGATGTCGATGGGGACGGGTTCGTCGGGGATGGTGTACAGGCGGGCGTTCTCCACGGTGTAGTGCGTGCCGTGGTGGTTGACCTCCTCGCCCGTGAAGAGGCGGCGCATCACCTGGATCGACTCCTCCAGCATTTCCAGGCGGATGTGCGCGGGCGGCCAGACATGGCCGAGCACGTGCTCGTTGAGGGCCTCGCCGGAGCCGACGCCCAGCCGGAACCGGCCGCCCGTCATCACGGCCGAGGTCGCCGCGGCCTGCGCCACCACCGCCGGGTGGATCCGCACGGTCGGGCAGGTCACGGCCGTCTCGATGGGAAGGGACACGGCTTCCGAGAGTGCGCCGATCACCGACCACACGAAGGGGCTCTGGCCCTGCGCGTCGTTCCACGGGTGGTAGTGGTCGGAGATCCACAGCGAGCTGAAGCCCGCCTGCTCGGCCATCCGCGCCTGTTCGACCAGGTCCGCGGGACCGAACTCCTCGCACGACAGGAAATAGCCGTATTCGGGCATGGGGGGTACCTCCGGCGGTTCCGTGATGAGCGGGGCCTTGGCCGAGTACCCGGCGGTCCGTGCGGAAACCGGCGTTTGGGCGCCCTGGCCAGGGGGACGCGGAAGGCTCCCGAGGTACGCGACAGCCCCGGAGGCGAACCATGAGTCGACCCCGCATCGTGATCGTCGGTGCCGGCTTCGCCGGGTACCGGACGGCCAAGGAGCTGTCCCGAAAAGCCCGCGGCAAGGCCGACATCACCCTGCTGAACCCGACCGACTACTTCCTGTACCTGCCCCTGCTGCCCCAGGTCGCCGCCGGCATCCTGGAACCCCGACGGGTGACCGTCTCCCTCTCCGACACCCTGCCGTGGGTGCGGCTGGTGCTCGGCGAGGCCGACGGCATCGACCTGGACGGCCGCACCGTCCGCTACACCGACCCCGAGGGCGCCCGCGGCACCCTCGCCTACGACCGGCTGGTGCTGGCCGCCGGGAGCGTCAACAAACTGCTGCCCATACCCGGGGTCGCCGAGCACGCGCACGGCTTCCGGGGCCTGCCCGAGGCGCTGTACCTGCGCGACCACGTCACCCGGCAGGTGGAGCTCGCCGCGGCCGCCGACGATCCCGCGACCTGCGCCGCCCGGTGCACCTTCGTCGTGGTCGGCGCGGGCTACACGGGCACCGAGGTCGCCGCGCAAGGGCAGCTGTTCACCGACGCGCAGGTGCGCAGGCATCCGCTGCGGGAGGGCATGCGGCCGCGCTGGATCCTCCTCGACGTGGCGGAGCGGGTGCTGCCCGAGCTCGACGCGCATCTGTCCCGCACCGCGGACCGCACGCTCAGGCAGCGGGGCGTGGAGGTACGGATGGGCACCTCCGTGAAGGAGGCCACGTCGGAGGGAGTGCTGCTGACCGACGGCGAGTTCGTCGCGACCCGGTCGCTGGTGTGGTGCGTGGGGGTACGGCCCGATCCGCTCGCCGAGTCGCTCGGACTGCCCATGGAGCGCGGCCGGCTGCTCGTCGACCCGAACCTCCAGGTCCCGGGACGGCCCGAGCTGTTCGCGTGCGGCGACGCGGCCGCGGTGCCCGATCTGGACAACCCGGGCCAGTACACGCCGATGACGGCGCAGCACGCCTGGCGGCAGGGCCGTACGGCGGCCCTCAATGTCGCCGCCTCCCTGGGAGCCGGTGTGCGCCGCCCCTACGAACACCGGGACCTCGGCTTCGTCGTGGACCTCGGCGGGGTGAAGGCCGCGGCCAACCCGCTGGGCGTCCCGCTGTCGGGTCTCGCGGCCGGTGCCGTCACCCGCGGCTACCACCTCGCCGCGATGCCGGGCAACCGGGTCCGGGTCGCCGCCGACTGGCTCCTGGACGCCGTACTCCCGCGCCAGGCCGTCCAGTTGGGACTCGTACGGTCCTGGGCGGTACCGCTGGACACCGCCTCGCCGGAGCTGACACGGGCCCCGGGGCGAGCGCAGGCACGCCAGGAGGCCGACGCACGCTCCGGTCCCGGCGCCGCGACCGAGCGGGAGACGAGGCCGGGAGAGCCCGCGTCCGTACAGGCCGACGGACAGGAGCCGGAGGTTGCGGCAAGCGCGGGCGAAGCGGTGATCGCGGAGGCGAAGGCACGCGAGACGGCCGAACGGAAGTCGCCCGAGCGGCAGCCGGTGGAGTGGGAGTCACCTGAGTGGGAGTCGCCGGAGCAATCGCCCGAGCCCGCCAGGAACCACCCGGGCTCCGAGCCCGCCACATATCAGCCGGGCCAAGGCCCCGGCCCCACCAAACGAACTGACGCGGACCCCGCGGAAGGAGACTCATGAACACCGGTGAACTCGTCGAACTCGCCCAGCAGTTGCGCGTGGACAGTGTGCGCGCCTCGGCCGCCGCGGGCTCCGGGCACCCGACGTCCTCGATGTCCGCCGCGGACCTGATGGCCGTACTCCTCGCCAACCACTTCCGCTACGACTTCGACCGCCCCGCACACCCCGGAAACGACCGCTTCGTGCTGTCCAAGGGGCATGCCTCACCGTTGATGTACGCCGCGTTCAAGGCGGCCGGTGCCATCGACGACGAGGAACTGCTGACCTTCCGGGGGCTCGACAGCCGTCTCGAAGGACACCCGACCCCGCGCAAGCTGCCCTGGGTGGAGACGGCGACCGGATCGCTCGGCCAGGGACTGCCGGTGGGCGTCGGCATCGCGCTGTCCGGGAAGCGGCTGGACCGCAGCGACTACCGGGTGTGGGTGCTGTGCGGCGACAGCGAACTCGCCGAGGGCTCGATCTGGGAGGCCGCCGAGCACGCGGGCCACGAGCACCTCGACAACCTCACCGCGATCGTGGACGTCAACCGGCTCGGCCAGCGCGGCCCCACCCGGCACGGCCACGACCTCGACGCCTACGCCCGCCGCTTCCAGGCCTTCGGCTGGCACACCGTCGAGGTCGACGGGCACGACGTGGACGCCATCGACCGCGCGTACGGCGAGGCCGCGTCCACCAAGGGCCAGCCCACCGCGATCCTCGCCCGCACCCTCAAGGGCAAGGGCGTCGCCGACGTCGAGGACCGCGAAGGACTGCACGGCAAGCCCCTCAAGAACGCCGACGACGCCATCGAGGAGCTCGGTGGCGTACGCGACCTGCGCGTCCAGGTGCAGGAGCCGCCGGCCGCCCGCATCCTGCACGCCGTCCGCTCCGGGCACGTCGACCTGCCCCGCTGGGAGACCGGCGAGGAAGTGGCCACCCGCGACGCCTACGGACAGGCCCTCGCCGCCCTCGGCACCGGCCGCGGTGACGTCGTCGCTCTGGACGGCGAGGTCGGCGACTCGACCCGTACCGAGTACTTCGCCAAGGAACACGCCGACCGCTACTTCGAGTGCTACATCGCCGAGCAGCAGATGGTCGCGGCCGCCGTGGGACTGGCCGCGCGCGGCTGGGTGCCCTACGCCGGCACCTTCGCGGCCTTCCTGACCCGTGCCTACGATTTCGTACGCATGGCCTCCATCAGCGGGGCCGGCGTCAACCTCGTCGGCTCGCACGCGGGCGTCGCCATCGGACAGGACGGGCCCAGCCAGATGGGCCTGGAGGACCTCGCGATGATGCGGGCGATCCACGGCTCGACCGTGCTGTACCCGTGCGACGCCAACCAGACCGCCCGCCTGATCGCCCAGATGGCGGACCTGGACGGCATCCGCTATCTGCGCACGGGCCGCGGCGAGAGCCCGGTGATCTACGGCGCCGACGAGGAGTTCCCGATCGGTGGCAGCAAGGTGCTGCGCTTCTCCCAGAGCGACCGGCTGACGCTCGTCGCCGCGGGCGTCACCGTGCCCGAGGCACTCAAGGCCGCCGAGGCACTGGAGCAGGAGGGCATCCGGGTCCGGGTCGTCGACCTGTACTCGGTCAAGCCGGTCGACCGGGCCACCCTGCGCCAGGCGGCCGAGGACACCGGCTGCCTGCTGACCGTGGAGGACCACCGCGAGGAGGGCGGCCTCGGCGACGCCGTCCTCGACGCCTTCGCCGACGGCCGCCCCGTACCGCGCCTGGTGCGCCTCGCCGTCCGTACGATGCCCGGCTCGGCCTCGCCCGAGGAGCAGCTGCACGCCGCGGGCATCGACGCCGAGTCGATCGCGGCCGCGGGCCGGCTGCTGGTGGAGCAGGCGATCGTGCCGTGACCGGGGACGACGTACGGACCGTACGCGCGGGCAGGCGCACCGTCGAGGTGCACCGCCCGGACAAGGTGCTCTTCCCCGGCGGCGACGGTGCCAAGGAGTACACCAAGGCGGACCTCGTCGACTACTACCGGTCCGTCGCGCCCTTCATGCTGCCGCACCTGCGCGGTCGTCCGCTGATGCTGGAACGCCACCCGGACGGCCTCGACGGCCCCGTGTTCATGCAGAAGAACACCCCGGACTCCTACCCGGAGTGGATCGGCCGCGTCGAGGTGGCGAAGGAGGGCGGCACCGTCTGCCACACCGTCTGTGACGACACCGCCACCCTCCTGTACCTCGCCGACCAGGCCGCCCTCACCCTGCACCGCTGGCTGTCCCGGACCGGGAGCGTGGAGCGGCCCGACCGGATGGTCTTCGACCTCGACCCGGCCGGGGAGGACGACTTCGCCCTGGTGCGCGAGGCGGCCTGGCTGCTCGGGGAACTCCTCGACGAGCTGAGTCTGCCCTCGGCGCTGATGACCACCGGCTCGCGCGGGCTGCACGTCGTCGTGCCGCTCAACGGCCGGCACGAGTTCGACGAGGTCCGCCGGTTCGCCAAGGACGTCGCCGACACCCTGGTCGCCGGCCACCCCGACCGCCTCACCACCGCCGCCCGCAAGAAGGACCGCGGCGACCGCCTCTACCTCGACATTCAGCGCAACGCCTACGCGCAGACCGCCGTCGCCCCGTTCACCGTCCGTGCGAAACCCGGGGCTCCCGTGGCCACCCCGATGGCCTGGACCCAGCTGGACGATCCGGGGCTGGACGCCCGCCGCTGGACCATCGCCGACGCGGTCGAACAGGCCCGCACCAACCCGTGGGCCGGGGTCATGGCCAAAGGGCGCGCCCTCGGGCCCGCCCGGCGCAGGTTGAACGCCTTGATGCCCACTTGAAGGTTTGGCGAAGGAACGAGCGGCCACCCGAGGTGAGAGGTGCCATGTCGAACACAAAAAACTCATCCGGAACACAGGATTCACGAAACTCCCGCAAAGGGACAGAAGAGGACACGGACGAGAAAGTGGCGGAGAACAGACGGCCCAAGCCCATGGAGGTGCTGCGCGAGGCGCGCGCCCAGCTGGCCGAGCTGACCGGCATGACCGCCGAGAACGTGTCGTCCTTCGAACAGACGGAGGACGGCTGGGAGCTCGAGATCGAGGTCCTCGAGCTGACCCGCGTGCCCGACACGATGAGCCTCATGGCGACCTACCAGGTCGAACTCGACCCGGAGGGCCAGCTCACCGGTTATCGGCGCGTTCGCCGTTACGAACGAGGGCGCGCGGACGCACAAAGGCGGGGCGGTCACTAGACCGCTCCGCCGTACAGACATCCGTTCAGCAGCACACAGAAAAGGAGGCGCGGTCGACATGACCGTTGTCCCGGCACAACAGGGCGGTGGCGGAGGCGGCTCCAGCGGCCTCTACGACGTTCTGGAACTGGTCCTCGACAGGGGTCTCGTCATCGACGCGTTCGTACGGGTCTCCCTGGTCGGCATCGAAATCCTGAAGATCGACGTACGGGTCGTGGTGGCCAGCGTCGACACGTATCTGCGCTTCGCCGAAGCGTGCAACCGGCTCGACCTGGAGGCCGGGCCGCGCAAGGACCCCGGTCTGCCCGACCTGGTCGGCGAGATGACCGAGTCCGGCGCCCGCGGCAAGTCCAAGGGAGCGCTCTCCGGCGCCGCCGAGACCATCTCCGACGCCTTCAAGCAGGCGCGTGAGGGAGACGGTCAGAGCGAGTCCAGGCCGCGTGCCCGCAAGTCGACCGCCTCGCGCCGGAAGGAGGAGCAGGAGTGAGCACGTACGTGTACGGCATCACCGCCGCCTCCCACCCCACGGTGCCGGAGGAACTGAGGGGGGTGGGCGACCCCGCCCTTCCGGTGCGGGTGCTGACGGTGGGCGAGCTGGCAGCGATTGTCAGTGACGCCCCCGAAGGGCTGCGGCCCAAGCGCCGCGACCTCCTCGCCCACCAGAACGTGCTGAGCGAGGCGGGCGCGGACGGCTGCATCCTGCCCATGCGGTTCGGCAGCGTCGCCCCCGACGACGACACCGTCACCGGGGTGCTCGCGGAACGCTCCGAGCACTACCAGGAGCGCCTGCGGACCCTCGACGGCAAGGTCGAGTACAACGTCAAGGCCACGCACGACGAAGAGGCCGTACTGCACCGCGTGATGTCCGACAACCCGGACGTCCGCGCGATGACCGAGGCCAACCGTAAGGCGGGCGGCGGCAGTTACGAGGACCGCCTCAGGCTCGGCGAGATGGTCGTGGCCGCGGTCAAGGCCCGCGAGGCCGAGGACGCCGGCCTGGTGCAGAGCGCCCTGGAGCCCTTGGCCGACGCGATCAGCGTGGGCCCCGAGTCCTCGGGCTGGCTGGCCAACGTGTCCTTCCTCGTGGAGCGCGACTCGGCCGCGTCCTTCCTGGAGGCGGTGGACGAGCTGCGCAAGGCCCATCCGCACCTCGACCTGCGGGTCAACGGCCCGCTGCCGCCGTACAGCTTCGTCGACCCGGGCCCGGCCGAACCCGCGGGCACCACGGTCGGCATCGATCACGCGGAGGAGTGAGTCAGCCGTGGGTCTCATCGGAGAGGTGCTGCTGCTGCCGTTCGCCCCGGTACGCGGCAGCGGCTGGGTGATCAAGCAGGTGCTGAACGAAGCGGAGCGCCTCTACTACGACCCGGCGACGGTACGGGCGGAGCTCGCCCGGCTCGAGGAGCGACTCGAGGCGGGCGAGATCGGCGAGGAGGAATTCGACCGACAGGAGGACGAACTCCTCGAACGACTGGAGATCGGCCTGCGCGGTGGCGCGGGGACTGGCGACGGGACGACACGATGAACCGAACAGGACTGGGCCTCGCGGTAGGGGCCGGATATCTCCTCGGACGTACGAAGAAACTGAAACTGGCGTTCGCCGTCGGCACGCTCGTGGCCGGCAAGCGGATGCATCTGAGCCCGAAGGCCGTTGCCGATCTGGTCTCCCAGCAACTGTTGAAGAACCCGCAGTTCAAGGAGATAGGGGACACGCTCCGCGAGGACCTGCGAGGCGTCGGCAAGGCGGCCTCCGGGGCGATGGTGGAGCGGCAGATGGTCGCGATCGCCGACCGGCTGCACGGCCGTACCGCCCAGGTCCGCGACGAGCTCGCCGGCGTGGCGCCGGACCTGCCGGGCCTCTCCGACGACGAGGACGAGCAGTCCGAAGGGGACGAGGAGCCCGAGGAGGAGGAGACTGGGACCGCGGAGGCCGAGGACGACGAGGAGCCCTCGGACGAGGACGAGGACGAACCCTCGGCCGAGGACGACGAGGCCGAGGACGACGAGGCCGAGGACGACGAGGACGAGCAGGAAGAGGCTCCGGCCGCGGCCAAGAGGACCGCCAAGAAGGCCCCGGCGAAGAAGGCTCCGGCCAGGAAGACGGCCGCGAAGAAGGAGCCGAGCCGCAAGCCGCCCGCGAAGAAGGCCGCGCAGAGCCAGGGCCGCACGCCCGGCAAGACCGCGGCCAAGAAGACCACGGCGAAGAAGACGGCCGCCAAGAAGGCGACCGCGGCCAGGGGGGCCGGCCGGAGCACCCGGGCCCGACTGCCGAAGGGAGGCGGTGAGTGATGACCGAGACACTTGGATCCGCCCGCGACACCGCCGACAAGGCGAAGAACAACCCGCTCACCGAGGTGGCCCACAGCGAGGCCGCCGACCGGCTCAAGGCCGAGGTGCAGGAGTACCTCTCCGCACAGGTCCAGCGGATGCTGGTCGGTGTAGGCCACAAGCTGGGCGAGACCACCGGCAAGCTGAACGACATCGCCGAGGGCAACAGCCCCGGGTTCGCCAAGCTCGCCCTCGACGGCGGCAAGAAGCTCGCCGAGGGCAAGGGGCCGCTGCGCAGCGCCCTGGAGCTCGGAGCGGGCAAGGCCAAGGACAGCGTGGTCGGCGCCTTCAAGAACCTCGGCGGCGGCAAGGGCAAGAAGAAGCGCGGCGCGGGCCAGAAGCCCACGGTGATCATCGAGTTCATCGACGTCGGCGTCGATCTGCGCACGGCCTACGACCAGTGGACGCAGTACCAGGACTTCTCCACCTTCGCGAAGGGCGTCAAGAGCGCGAACCGCGCCGACGACACCCACAGCGACTGGCAGGCGAAGATCTTCTGGTCCAACCGCAGCTGGAAGGCGACCACCACCGAACAGGTCCCGGACGAACGGATCCAGTGGACGTCGGAGGGCGCCAAGGGCACGACCAAGGGCGTCGTCACCTTCCACAAGCTCGCCGACAACCTCACCCGCGTCTTGCTGGTGATCGAGTACTACCCCTCGGGCCTGTTCGAGAAGACCGGCAACATCTGGCGCGCCCAGGGCCGCCGGGCCCGGCTGGACCTCAAGCACTTCGCCCGCTTCATCACCCTCAAGGGGGAGGCGGAGGACGGTTGGCGCGGCGAGATCCAGGACGGCGAGGTCGTCAAGAGCCACGAGGACGCGGTGGCGGAGGAGGAAGAGGCCGAGGGCACCGAGGAAGAAGGCGAGGAAGAGGAAGAGCAGGAGGGCCCCGACGCCGAGTACGAGAACGAGGACGAGCCCGAGGAGGAGGGCGAGCCCGAGGACGAGTACGAGGAGTACGACGAGGAGGAGCCCGAGGAGGAGGCCCAGGACGAGGCTCCCGAGGACGAGGAAGAGGTGCCCGAGGAAGAAGAGGAAGAGGAGTACGCCGAGGGCGGGAGCCGACGATGAGCATGCCCAGCCGGCTCCCGGATCCCTACGGTCAGGGGAGCGGAGCCAACCTGGCCGACATCCTGGAGCGTGTGCTGGACAAAGGCATCGTCATCGCGGGAGACATCCGCATCAACCTGCTCGACATCGAGCTGCTCACCATCAAACTGCGGCTCATCGTCGCCTCGGTCGACAAGGCCAAGGAGATGGGG
The DNA here is from genome assembly GCF_049739545.1 of Streptomyces sp. SLBN-8D4. Classification (NCBI taxonomy): domain Bacteria; kingdom Bacillati; phylum Actinomycetota; class Actinomycetes; order Kitasatosporales; family Streptomycetaceae; genus Streptomyces; species Streptomyces sp. SLBN-8D4. The sequence continues at coordinate 1,785,090 of NZ_JBMGQC010000001.1, read as the reverse complement.
ATCGACTGGTGGGAGGACGACCCGGCGTTGTCCTCCCGCGCCCGCCGTGACGAACTCGCCCGGGAGAACAGCGAGTTGCGCGAACGGCTCGCGCGTCTGGAGGAGCTGGAGCCCAGCCGCCGTGCCGAGGAGGAGAGTTCATGACCGGACTGCGGTACGTGTACGCCGTCTGCCGCCCCTTCGGCACCCCACTGCAGGCCCAGCTGGCCGGGGTGGCCGGAGACCCGCCCAGGCTGCTGCACCACCACGGTCTGGTGGCCGTCGTCAGCCATGTTCCGGAGCGGGACTTCGCCGAAGAGCCGCTCCGCAGGCATCTGGAGGACCTGGACTGGCTGACCGGGACCGTGCGCGCCCACCAGAGCGTGATCGACGCGCTCACCGTCGTCACCACCCCGCTGCCGCTCCGGCTCGGCACCGTGTTCCGTGACGACAGCGGCGTCCGCGTGATGATCGAGGAACGCGAAAAAAGCTTCCGGCGCACCCTCGACCGGCTGCAGGGCCGGGTGGAGTGGGGCGTCAAGGTGTACGCCGAGACGCCGGCCCCGGACCGCGCGGAGCCCGCCGAGACGCCGGCCAAGCCGGTCTCGGGCCGGGGACTATCTGCGGCAGCGGCGGCAAAGCGTGCGGTCGCACGAGGAGATGTGGCAGCAGGCGGAGGCCTTCGCGACCCGGCTGCACGAAACGCTTTCCGGATACGCCGAGGACGCGCGGCTGCACGCCCCGCAGAATCCCACGCTTTCCGGCGCCTCCGGACAGAACATTCTGAATGCCGCCTATCTCGTGCCGCGCGGCGAGTCCGAGGAATTCGTGGAAATGGTGGACCGGACCAAGGGCGAACTCCCGGGAATGCGGGTGGAACTCACAGGACCCTGGGCGGCCTATTCCTTCGCGGGGGAGGAACAGCAGCCGTGACCGTCATCGAGCGCCGCGAGGTGGCCCTTGTCGACCTGCTCGACCGGCTGCTGGCCGGCGGGGTCGTCATCACCGGGGACATCACCCTGCGGATCGCGGACGTCGACCTCGTGCGCATCGACCTGAACGCGCTGATCAGCTCGGTCAACGCGCAAGTTCCCTCACCGTGGGAGGAGTTGCTGTGACAGCCCGACGCAAGCGGATGGACCTGGAGCCCGACACGGTCGAGCGTGACCTTGTCAAGCTCGTCCTGACCGTCGTGGAGCTGCTGCGGCAGCTCATGGAGCGCCAGGCGCTGCGCCGGTTCGACGAGGGCGACCTGAGCGAGGAGCAGGAGGAGCGGATCGGTCTCACCCTCATGCTCCTCGACGAGCGCATGACCGAACTGCGCGAGCGGTACGGACTGCGGCCCGAGGACCTGAACCTGGACCTCGGGCCGCTGGGACCGCTGCTTCCCCGGGAGTGATGGCCGGGGAACGTCACCACCTGTACCAACGACCCCTGCTTCCGCCCGATGTCGTCCCACGCATCAGGAACCCCAGCAACCACAGCACGAGCACGGCCAGTGCGATCCACCAGAGAATCTTCACTGCGAAACCGGCGCCGAAAAGAATCAGCACCAGGAGCAGCACAAGCAGGATGGCAATCATAGTGAACCTCCTGCATTCCGAGTTTCCCGGAATCCGCTTTTCAGGCTTCCTTTCGGCACAGAATCTCTCCGTGCAGTACACAGAACCAGCCGTCTTCCTGCCGGCCCCACTCCCGCCAGGCGTCCGAGACGGCCCGCAGCCGGTCCACGGTGGCGTGGCCGCTCTCGGTGGCCCGTTCCGCGTACGCCGAGGCCACCGTGCGGTCCGCCCACAGCCCGCTCCACCACTCCCGCTCCTCGGCGGTGGAGTAGGTCCAGGTGCCGGAGCTCGCGGTGATGTCCGTCAGGCCCGCCCGCAGCGCCCAGGACTTCAGCCGCCGGCCGGCGTCCGGCTCGCCGCCGTTGGCCCGGGCGACCCGGCGGTACAGGTCCAGCCAGTCGTCCAGCCCCGCTGACGCCGGGTACCAGGTCATGGCCGCGTAGTCCGAGTCGCGGACCGCGATGAATCCACCCGGCCTGGTGACCCGGCTCATCTCGCGCAGCGCCTGCACCGGGTCTCCCACGTGCTGGAGCACCTGGTGGGCGTGGACCACGCAGAAGGTGTCGTCCGGGAAGTCCAGCGCGTGCACGTCGGCGACCGCGAAGTCGACGTTCGTCAGACCTCGTGCGGCGGCCGTGGCGCGGGCCTGGTCCAGGATGCCCGGCGCCCGGTCGACGCCGGTCACCTCGCCGTCCGGGACCAGTGCCGCGAGGTCGGCGGTGATCGTGCCCGGACCGCAGCCGATGTCCAGGATCCTCATGTGGGGCTTCAGTGAACCGAGCAGGTAGGCCGCCGAGTTGGCTGCGGTGCGCCAGGTGTGCGAGCGGAGCACGGACTCGTGGTGACCGTGTGTGTAGACGGCGGTCTCCTGCGGCTTCCCCTGTGGTCCAGGCATGGCTGAGCTCCCCTTTTCGACAAGTCCGTCGGTACCGGGAACCGTACGCCCGCATGTCGCATGGTGAGACCCCCGTATCGCCATGCGGACTGACGGGAGATCAGCTCCCCGGCGGCGGCCGGTACACCGTGAGCGCCTCGGGCAGCTTCTCCAGCATCACCTCGCCCTGTACGTCGGTCACCTCGCCGTCGTAGGCGAGCAGCGTGCCCGGCGCCACACCCGACAGACGCAGCCGCCCCACCGGACGCGGGTTCGTCGCGTCCTGTCGCGCGGTTCCCCGCGCCCCGCGGGGCGTGATAAGCGTTTGCCCAGGTACCGCCGTCGCACCGACAATGCGCTCCATGGGACATCTGGAAGCCGGGCATCTCGAGTACTACCTCCCCGACGGGAGGGCGCTGCTCGGCGATGTGTCGTTCCGGGTGGGCGAAGGGGCCGTGGTGGCCCTCGTCGGGCCCAACGGCGCCGGCAAGACGACCCTGCTGCGGCTGATCTCCGGCGAGCTGAAGCCGCACGGCGGGACGGTCACCGTGAGCGGCGGCCTGGGCGTGATGCGCCAGTTCGTGGGGTCCGTACGGGACGAGACGACCGTACGGGACCTGCTCGTGTCGGTCGCGCCGCCGCGGATCCAGGAGGCCGCGCAGGCCGTCGACCGGGCCGAGCACCTGATCATGACCGTGGACGACGAGGCCGCCCAGCTGACGTACGCGCAGGCCCTGTCCGACTGGGCCGAGGTGCGCGGGTACGAGTCCGAGACGCTGTGGGACATGTGCACCATGGCCGCGCTCGGGGTCCCCTACGACAAGGCGCAGTTCCGGCAGGTGCGGACGCTGTCCGGCGGGGAGCAGAAGCGGCTCGTGCTGGAGGCGCTGCTGCGCGGCACGGACCAGGTGCTGCTGCTCGACGAGCCGGACAACTACCTCGACGTGCCCGGCAAGCGCTGGCTGGAGGAGCGGCTCAAGGAGACCCGCAAGACCGTCCTGTTCGTCTCCCACGACCGGGAACTGCTCTCGCGGGCCGCCGAGAAGATCGTCTCGGTGGAACCCTCGCCCGCCGGCGCGGACGCCTGGGTGCACGGCGGCGGATTCGCCACCTATCACGAGGCGCGCCGCGAACGCTTCGCCCGTTTCGAGGAGTTGCGCCGGCGCTGGGACGAGAAGCACGCGCAGCTCAAGAAGCTGGTGCTGAACCTCCGGCAGGCGGCCAGCATCAGCCATGAGCTGGCCTCCCGCTACCAGGCGGCCCAGACCCGCCTGCGCAAGTTCGAGGAGGCCGGACCGCCGCCCGAGCCGCCGCGAGAGCAGGACATCACCATGCGCCTCAAGGGCGGCCGCACCGGCGTAAGGGCCGTCACCTGCGCGGGACTTGAACTGACCGGCCTGATGACCCCCTTCGACCTGGAGGTCTTCTACGGCGAGCGCGTCGCCGTCCTCGGCTCCAACGGCTCCGGCAAGTCCCACTTCCTGCGGTTGCTGGCGGGGGACACCACGGTGGCGCACACGGGGCAGTGGAAGCTGGGCGCGCGGGTCGTGCCCGGCCACTTCGCGCAGACGCACGCCCACCCCGAGCTCTTCGGCCGCACCCTTCTCGACATCCTCTGGAAGGAGCACGCCCAGGACCGGGGTGCCGCGATGTCCCGGCTGCGCCGCTACGAACTGACCGGCCAGGCCGAGCAGAACTTCGACCGGCTATCCGGCGGCCAGCAGGCCCGCTTCCAGATCCTCCTGCTGGAGCTCCAGGGCGTCACCGCGCTGCTCCTGGACGAGCCCACGGACAACCTGGACCTGGAGTCCGCCGAGGCCCTCCAGGAGGGCCTGGAGGCCTTCGACGGCACGGTCCTCGCGGTCACCCACGACCGCTGGTTCGCGCGGTCCTTCGACCGGTTCCTGGTCTTCGGCTCGGACGGGCGGGTGCGTGAGACGCCGGAGCCGGTGTGGGACGAACGACGCGTGGAACGGGCCCGGTGACCGAGGGTCACCGGGCCCGTTCGAAGCGTCTCAGGCCCAGCGCAGCAGGGCGCCCAGGCCGCCCACCGGGACCTCCTCGGCCACCGGGGTCACCGGGGTCACCGAGAGCGCCGGAGCGTCCGTCGCGACCGCCGACCTGATCAGCGCGTCGTCCGCCCGGGCCGACCAGGAGTTCTGTTCACCGAGGATCTTCAGATCCGTACGGCGGACCGCCAGCTGGTCCGGGTCCTCGCCGATCCACACCTCGCGGTGCGCGTCGGGCCCGTCCGGGCGGATCAGCAGCTCGTCGATACGGTGCTCACGCGCGGCCTCGACCAGCGCGGGAACGCCTTCCACGGCTCCGGGACGGCCGTCGTCGCCCGGTGCGCGGGCCGCGAGGAACCGTTCCAGCTCCCGCTCCGCGCGCTGCCGTACGTGCTCGGCACGGGCCCGCTCCACGTCCTCGTCGAGCAGCCGGCTCCCGGCACCGTGCTCGGCCTCCACGACCCGGCCCTGCAGCGCCTTGGGCAGCCGTTCGTGCACCGATCGCTTCTCCCGCTCGTCACCGACCAGGATCAGCAGGTCGGCCCCGGTCTCCTCCTGGCAGACGGTGAGCGCGTCCGCGATCTCGGCCGCGTTGTGCTCCCAGGTGTTCTCCAGCCGCAGCTGGAAGTGCCGCTCCGACCAGTCGGAGCTGCTCGTCCGGTGGACGGGCCACTGCCTGCCGGTGACCGTGCCGGCACCCTGCCGGCCGAGCGCCCCGCGCAGCTCGAAGTCGGCGCCCTTGCGGTCGACGTACGCCACCACGCACAGCGGGTCCTCGCCGGCCAGCTCCAGCAGGGGCGTGGTGTGCGGCAGCGGGGCCCAGTGGACCAGGCTGCCCGCGGGGGACCTGGTCAGGGGCGGGTCCAGGACGACCTCTCCGGCCCGGGCGAAGACGGCCCGGCCGTGCGGTTCGGACGAGTGCCGCAGCTCCTCCAGCGCCTCTCGTACGGCCACGCAGGTCTTCTCGTCGGCCCCCTGCACGGACAGCTCGCGGGAGGCCGCCAGCGCCGCGAGCTGCCGTTCGTGGGGGGTGCCCTCCGTATGTCGGGACGTGTCGACGTACACCGAGGCCCAGGGGCCCGGATTTTCGTAGAGTGGATGCAGGAAAGCGAGATCCATGGTTCCCTCCCGGATGCCGCTCGGGGGCAGTGCGGTAATGCGTGCGGGGCGGGTACCCGAAGCACATGAACGAACACGACGAGCGGGACACCACGATGACCGGAGTCGACCCCAGCCGGTTGGACGACCACCAGCTCATGAAAGAGCTGGAGACGATCCATCGCACCCGGCACGAAACGCTGCTTTACGGCTCGAACGACGCGCTCAGTGCCCACAACCAGCGCATGGCCCGGCTCGAAGGCGAGTACCTGCGCCGCAACCCGCGCCGGACGGTGGCCGCGGGCCGGACCCGTGAGGGCGCGCGGGAGCGCAAGGCGGGAGAGTCGGCGACCCCGGCGCTGGACTGACCGGGCCCGCCGACTACCGACGCCGACAGCCGACGCCGACAGCCAACGGTGACCTGCCGATCACATGATCAGCAGGCCACCGGTGAGATGCCCGGAGGGCTCAGTGGCGCGTCGGCGGCCGGTCCCAGTGCCGGTGCGCGGCGATCGCGGCCACGAACGCGTCCAGGAACTCCTCGCCCGCCGGGCCCGGAGAGGTCTCCGTCACCACGCCGTGGTCGGCCTCCACGCGGTGGAACTCCGTGGACACCCGCAGCCCCTCCGGCTCCAGCGACGACAGGATCCCGACGCCCGAGCCGAGCGCGCCGATCGGCTTGCCGTGCCGGTAGGCGTCCCGCACGAACCGCATCGCGTCCTGGTCGGCGGCCGCGGGCGGTGTGCCCACCGGACCGCCGGGCAGCAGGACGGCGTCGTACAGCACGGAGGCGACCGTCGGCAGCGCGCGGTCGACGGTGTACAGCTCGCCGTCGGCACCGCGCACCTCTCCGTCCGCCGGGGCCAGCGCCTCCACGATCGCGCCCTCGGCGGCCAGCCGCTCCCGCACCGAGGTCACCTGCTCGGCGTCGATCCCGTCGGTGACGAGGACCGCGATCTTCCGGGTACGGAGGGAGCCGTCGCCGCGCTGCGACTCCAGGCTGAGCGCGGGGGAGGAGAGCTTGGACGCCGTCTCGCCCCCGGAGGGTTCCGGGACCCCGACACCGCGGGCCACCTGGGCCGCCAACGCGCCGTCCACCTTCGCGAGCTGCTCGACCGTGCGGGCCCGCACGGCCCGGGCGTCCACCTTGCCCAGCTCGAAGCGGAACGCCTCGACGATGTGCTGCTTCTCCCAGTCGGCCATGCTGTTCCAGAACAGCGCGGGCTGGCTGTAGTGGTCCTGGAAACTGGGGCTGCGCCGCCGGATCTTGTGTCCGTCCACGCGTTCCGTGTAGTGAGTGAACGCGTTCCCGTCGACCCCGGCGTGGGCCGGGCAGCCACCGCCGAGCGAGTTCGGGGAGTAGTTCGTGCCCCGGTGGACGGCGCTCTGGTGGTAGCCGTCGCGCTGGTTGTTGCGCACCGGCGCCACCGGCCGGTTCACCGGCAGCTGCGAGAAGTTCGGCCCGCCCAGCCGGATCAACTGGGTGTCCAGGTAGGAGAAGTTGCGGGCCTGGAGCAGCGGGTCGTTGGTGAAGTCGATCCCGGGCACGACGTTGGCCGTGTGGAAGGCGACCTGCTCGGTCTCGGCGAAGAAGTTCTCCGGGTTGCGGTCCAGCACCATCCGGCCGATCGGCCGCACCGGCACCTGCTCCTCGGGGATCAGCTTCGTGGCGTCGAGCAGATCGAAGTCGAACGCGAACTCGTCCTCCTCCGGCACCAGTTGCACACCGAGCTCCCACTCCGGGTACTCGCCGGCCTCGATGGCGTCCCACAGGTCGCCCCGGTTGAAGTCCGGGTTGCGGCCCTGGCACTCCTGCGCCTCGTCCCACACCAGCGAGTGGGAGCCCGGCTTCGGCGTCCAGTGGAACTTCACGAAGGTGCCCTTGCCGTCCGCGTTCACGAACCGGAAGGTGTGCACGCCGAAGCCCTGCATCATGCGGTAACTGCGCGGGATGGCCCGGTCCGACATCAGCCACATGATCGCGTGCAGGGTCTCCGGCTGGAGCGACACGAAGTCCCACAGAGTGTCGTGCGCGGAGGCGCCGGTGGGCATGTCGTTGTGCGGCTCCGGCTTCACCGCGTGCACGAAGTCGGGGAACTTGATGCCGTCCTGGATGAAGAAGACCGGGAAGTTGTTCCCGACCAGGTCGTAGTTCCCCTCGGACGTGTAGAACTTGGTGGCGAAGCCGCGCACGTCCCGCACGGTGTCCGCGGAACCCTTGGGGCCCTGCACCGTCGAGAACCGCACGAAGACGGGGGTGCGCACCGCCGGGTCCTGGAGGAACGCGGCACGGGTGAACTCGGCGCAGGACTCGTACGGTTCGAAGTACCCGTAGGCTCCCGCGCCCCGCGCGTGCACCACCCGCTCCGGGATCCGCTCGTGGTCGAAGCGGGTGAGCTTCTCCCGGAAGTGGAAGTCCTCCATCAGCGTCGGACCGCGTTCACCGGCGGCGAGCGAGTCGTCGGTGTGGTCCACCGCGACGCCCTGGTCGGTGGTGAGCGGTCCGGCGCCCGGGTCGTCGGCGTGGAAGCTCTCGCGCCGGCGCTGCTTGCGCTCCGCGGAATCCACAGGGGTACGGTCGGCGGAGTCCATCAGACGGCCTCCTGGGAGAACACGTCGAGGAACGTCTCGCAGAACGCCTTGAGGTCGTCCGGCTTACGGCTGGTGACCAGCTTGTTGTTCCCGTGGTCGCAGACCTTCACCTGTTCGTCCACCCAGGTGCCGCCCGCGTTGCGGATGTCCGTCCGAAGACTCGGCCAGGAGGTGAGCACCCGGCCCCGTACGACGTCCGCCTCCACGAGGGTCCACGGCGCGTGGCAGATCGCGGCCACCGGGCGTCCCTGGGTGAAGAAGTCCCGCACGAACGCCACGGCCTTCTCGTCCGTCCGCAGGAAGTCCGGGTTGGCCACCCCACCGGGCAGCACCAGCCCGCCGAAGGAGTCCGCGGACGTCTCGCCCACGACCTCCTGCACGGGGAAGGTGTCTCCCTTGTCGAGATGGTTGAACGCCTGGATCTCGCCTGACTCCGTCGAGACGAGCACGGGTTCGTGCCCCGCGTTCTCCGCGGCCTGCCACGGTTCGGTGAGCTCGATCTGCTCGACGCCCTCGGGTGCGGTCAGAAACGCGATACGCATGACGACTCAACGTCCTTTCTTGGAAAGCTTTTTCCTCGCACGGGAGGCGCGTACGCAGCGCAGCAGTTCCTCGCCGTACGGCAGCAGCACACAGGCGCCGATCGCGGCGCCGATGCCGGCCAGATAGCCCGGCGACGGCGGCCGCCTGCGCGGTACCAGCCGCCACGCGTCCGGATCACCGGGCCCGCCGCGCAGCAGCGACCTCACCTGGTCGGCGTGCAGGCACATCAGCGACGCGAGCGCGGCGAACGGCAGCGACTCCAGGAAGCTGTGGATGTGCTGCTCGACGGGCTTGACCTCGCGGTCGCTGTCGACGGCCGTCTTCACGTCCCACAGGGCGGTCGCCTCGTGCACGGCCGCCCCGCCCAGCTGCACGCTCAGCAGCAGCGGATTGACCTCGTAGCGCAGGGTGAGCGCGATGGGCAGGCCCACCTCGGCCATCATCAGGGAGTGGAGCAAGGACTCCTTGGTCCCGGCCGTCTCCTCGATCCTCGTGCGCCGGTGCATCACCCAGTCGGCGAGACCGGGCACGAACCAGCCGGGCAGCAGCCCGTACAGGAGATACCGGGTGGTCACGTCCCCGACGTCGACCGTGGTGCCGGTGGCGCTGAGCTGCGCGGCCCGGCCCCCGCTCATAAGGCCGCCCCGTCGTCCGGATCCGCGCCGACGATGTCGGCCAGCGCCGAACCGGGGTCCCGGGCCTCGGCGATGTCCCCGAGGCTCACCATCCCGACGGGCAGACCGTCCTCGACGACCGGCAGCCGCCGTACGGCATGGGCCCGCATCAGCGCGACCGCCTGGGTCACCGGGTCGCCGGGGGCGACCGTCAGCGGATCCGGCGTGCACACCGCCCGGGCGCTCACCGTCTGCGGGTCGACGCCGTCGGCGACGGCCCGGACCGTGATGTCCCGGTCGGTGAGCAGCCCCACCACGAGCTGCCCGTCGGCCACGACGACATCGCCGATGTCCTGCGCGCGCATCAGCCGTGCCGCCTCGACCAGCGAGGCGTCCGGGCGGACGGCCACCACACCGGGTGTCATCACGTCCCTGACGAGCTCCGCCGTCACGGGGTGCCCTCCGCCCGGGTCAGCGCCCGCGCGAGTTCCTGGACATTGGAGTAGCTCTCCTTGCGTGGCAGTGCCTCCACCGCCTCGGTGAGCGGGTCGGGGGCGTTCTTGCGGCGCAGCACCCGCACCAGCTCCACGGGAGTGGCGGGGAACGAGCTGCGGCCCAGGAGCCGGGCCAGCTCCAGTCGGACGGTCTCCAGCGACGCCCCGTCGCTGCCCGGCGCCACCGGGCCGCCCCAGACCTGCGGATCGTCGTCGGCGGTCGGCTCCGGGTCGTTCCACTCCTCGGTCCGGGTGGGATGCCCGGAACGGAGCAGACCCTGGAGTTCGTGCTTCATCTCGTCGTCGCGGTGGCGACTCAGCCGGTCGCTGCCTCGCTGCATGTCTCCCCTCCAGATCTTCGGGTCCGCACCGCGTACCCGTGCACCGGAGGCCGACACGGGGTTTGCCGGACCGAACCCGGGAGACCCGATTCCGACCCCCCGCGCACCTCCCCTGGGAAGGACATGGCGATGGTGCTCCTCGCCGCGCTCGTACCGATCCTCATGCTCGCCGCGGTGCTCGCGCTCGGCCGGTACGAGGAACTGATGCTCCCGGAGCCGAAGGGCGACCGGCTCGAACCGGTCACCCTCCCGACGGCTACTTCTTCTCCCGCCCCGGCAGGAACTCCTGCACCTTCGCCTTGAAGCCCTGCTTCACCATGGACGCCCGGTCGGCGTCGCCCTTGAGGACGGACGCGGCCGTGGCCTCCATCTGATCCCAGTCGGCGTGCGGGGGGATCGGCGGTACGGCCGGATCGGTGAGGAACTCCAGCACGGCGGGCCCGTCCGCCCGCAGACCCGCCCGCCAGGCCGCCTCGACGTCCTCCGGCTTCTCCACCCGGATCCCGGTCAGACCGAGGGAGCGGGCGAACGCGGCGTACCGCACGTCCGGGAGCGCCTGCGAGGGCGGGAACGACGGGGCGCCCTCCATGGCCCGCATCTCCCAGGTGACCTGGTTGAGGTCGTGGTTGTTCCAGATGGCGACGATCAGCCGCGGATCTTCCCACAGCTCGCGGTACTTGGCCGCGGTGATCAGCTCCGCCATGCCGTTCATCTGCATCGCCCCGTCCCCGACCAGCGCGATCGCCGGCCGGTCCGGGTGCGCGAACTTCGCACCGATGGCGTACGGCACTCCGGGGCCCATCGTCGCCAGCGTTCCGGACAGCGACGAGCGCATGCCGGGACGCATGGTCAGGTGCCGGGCGTACCAGGTGGCGGTGGACCCGGCGTCCGAGGTGACGATCACGTTGTCGGGCAGCAACGGGTCGAGGACGTGGGCCACGTACTCCGGGTTGATCGGGTCGGCGGACTGCTGCGCCCGCCGCTCCATCACCTTGCGCCAGCTCGTGACGTTGTCGCACACCGTGTCGTACCACTCGCGCCCGTCGCGCTCCACGTCCAGCATCGGGATCAGCCGCCGGAGCGTCGCCTTCGCGTCGCCGACGAGGTTCACCCCGTACGGGTAGCGCATCCCGACCATGTGCGGGTCGATGTCGATCTGCACGCCCCGCGCCTTGCCGAACTCGGGCAGGAACTGCGTGTACGGGAACGACGAGCCGATGGTGAGCAGGGTGTCGCAGTCCCGCATGAGCTCGTACGACGGCCGTGTGCCCAGCAGGCCGATCGAGCCGGTGACGTAGGGGAGTTCGTCGCTCAGCGCGTCCTTGCCGAGCAGTGCCTTGGCGACGCCCGTGCCGAGCAGTTCGGCGACCCGCTCCACCTCGGCCCGCGCTCCGGCCGCTCCCTGGCCGATCAAAATCGCGGGCCTGACAGCGGAGTTGAGGATCTCCGCGGCCCGCTCCAGCGACTCCGAGGAGGGCACCGCAGTCCAGGCGCTGTGGTCCAGGCTGGAGGGCACCATCTTGAACTCGTGCGTGGGCGGTGAGTAGTCGAGCTCCTGGACGTCGCCCGGGAGGATGATCGCCGTGGGGCAGCGGCGCCCGTACGCGGTGCGGATCGCCCGGTCCAGGACATTCGGCAGCTGCTCGGGGACGGTCACCGTCTCCACGAACTCCGAGGCGACGTCCTTGAACAGGGTGTGCAGGTCCACCTCCTGCTGGTACGACCCGCCCATCGCGGTGCGGTGCGTCTGGCCGACGATCGCCAGCACCGGCACATGGTCCAGCTTGGCGTCGTACAAGCCGTTGAGCAGGTGGATCGCCCCGGGCCCCGAGGTCGCCGCGCACACTCCGAGGCGGCCGCTGAACTTGGCGTAGCCGACCGCCTCGAACGCGGACATCTCCTCGTGCCGGGACTGCACGAACCGCGGCTGGTTGCCGGCCCGCCCCCAGGCCGCCAGCAGGCCGTTGATGCCGTCGCCCGGATAGCCGAAGACATGGTCCACTCCCCACTCGTGCAGCCGCTCGACGACGTGGTCGGACACCTTGGTGCTCATGGGCTGACCTCCCGGACATGGACGGCACAGGCAGCAGCCCTACGAGTCACCCTGCGGGCCGTCGGAAAACCTGGCCCGGGGTTTGGCCCGCGGGGCCGGGGGCAGGCGCACTCACAGTGCTTCGGACCGGAGGCACGTCCGTGGGAGCGGCGACCGGCCGCCGCGGCCGCATCCGTCCGCACGCGGGCCTCACGCCGATCGTCCACCCCAGAGCACCCTCTAGGGAGTTGCGACGCACATGCCCACTCCAGTGAGCGCGAAGCACCACCCGCACGACGACGCCCCCGACACGGCCGAAGCCTTCCGCAGGCTCACCGCACTGCCCCCGGGGCCTGAGCGTGACACCCTGCGCGGACAGGTCGTCGAGGCCTGGCTGCCCATGGCCGACCGGCTCGCCGGACGCTTCCGCAACCGTGGCGAGAACCTCGACGACCTGCGCCAGGTCGCCGCCCTCGGCCTGGTCAAGGCCGTCGACCGCTACGACCCCGCCCTCGGCAACGCCTTCGAGAGCTACGCCGTCCCCACCATCACCGGCGAGATCAAGCGCCACTTCCGCGACCACATGTGGACCCTGCACGTGCCGCGCCGGGTCCAGGACCTGCGCAACCGCGTCCGCTTCGCCTCCCAGGACCTCGTCCAGACCATCCAGGGACGCAGGCCCACCATCGCCGAGATCGCCGAGCACGCGAGCATGAGCGAGGAGGACGTCCTGGTGGGCCTTGAGGCCCTGGAGAGCTTCAGCGCCCTCTCCCTCGACGCCGAACTGCCCGGCAGCGAGGACGGCTACTCGCTCGCCGACGCCCTCGGCTCCGCCGATCCCGCCCTGGCCACGGTCGTCGACCGCGAGTCCGTCAAGCCCCGGCTGGCCGCCCTTCCCGAGCGGGAGCGCGCCATCCTCTACATGCGTTTCTTCGGCGACATGACCCAGAGCCGGATCGCCGAGCAGCTGGGCATCTCCCAGATGCACGTGTCCCGGCTGATCAGCCGCTGCTGCGGACGGATGCGCGAGCAGATCATGCGCGACGCGGCCGGCTGACGGCAGCGCGCCCCACCTCCGCGGCGCCCGGCGTCACCCACTCGGCCCTCCCCGTCCCGCCAATGGCCTCCGGCCGCGCGCGGGACGGGGAGGGCCGGGCTGTGATGGCTGTGGGTGCGACCGTCGTGCCCTCGGTCCAGTCGTCGACACCCCCGCCGCCCGACGACGGGCCCCGCAGCCGTCGGCCGAAGGAGTCCACCCCATGCGCCGCACCGCCCGTCTCCGGGCCCTGTCCCTCGTCCTCCCCGCGCTCGGGATCACCCTGGGCGCCGCCGCGCCGAGCGCCTCCGCGGACCCGGCGGCGGAGGTCAGCCCGAGCAGTGTCCAGCCGGGCGGCACCGTCACCGTGTCCGTCTCCTGCGATCCCGGCGCCGGGACACCGCCCGCCACCGTCGACGCCACCTCGGAGGCCTTCGAGTCGCAGACCGTACGGCTGCAACTGGTGCCCGGCAACGACGACCAGGTCTCCGGCCCCGCCTACAGCGGCACGGCGCGCGTCTCCGCCGACCAGGAACTCCAGGACGGCGCCGGCGGGGTCGGCCCCGACTCGGCGTGGACCGTCGACGGCACCTGCCCGACCGCGGACCGCGCAGCGGGCAAGGCATGGAGCGCCACCTTCACCGTCACCCGCGGCACCGCCGCCGCCGAAGGCAGCCACCGTCCGTGTCCCGAGCCGCGCACCGAGCCGGGCACCGAGCCGGGCACCGAGCCGCGCACCGAGAGCTGCGAGCCCGCCGCCGTCCAGAGACCCGTCCGCGCCGGTCAGGGCGGCTCCTTCAGCGACTCGGTGCCCGCCCTGGTCACCGGCGGACTGCTGATCGCGGCCGCCGCCGGGGGCGCCGTGTACCGGCTGCGCCGCAAGGCTCCCGCGACGGACGCCTGAGATCGAAACCTCGGGTCCGTGTGACAGGCGCAACCCGCACCCGCGCCCATGGGACGGCGGCGCCGTGGGTACTCGGAGCGCGAGGAGCGCGTCAGGCGGGCCAGGCGCGAGGCAACGAGACGGCGGACCGGACGAGTCACCGGACAGCGCCCTACGGAGGTGACCATGCGGACCGACCCGGAGGGCCACGGCCCCGTCCGCTACGGCCCTCCGCTGCCCGACGACGGGCTGCCCGTCCTGCCCGAACTCACCGCCGTCCTCGCCGCCGCGGCCGCCCGCCCCCGCGCCGAACCGGTCGGCGGCGGCACCCCGCTCCTGGAGGCCGCCTGCGCCTACGCGGCCCGGCGCGGCCTGCCCGCCGAAACCGACCACGTGGTCGCCGCCCCCGGCGCCCCCTCCCTGCTGCTCGCCCTGACCGCCGCGCTCGGCGGCGACGTCCTGGTGCCCCGCCCCTGTGCCGCCTGGTGGGCGCCGTACGCACGCCTGCTGGGCAGACCCGTGTTCCATGTGGCGACACCGGCCGAGTGCGGGGGTGTCCCGGATCCGTACGCCCTCCTGGAGACCGTGCGCCGGGTGCGCGACGAGGGCGGTGACCCGCGGCTGCTGGTGCTGTCCGTCGCCGACGACCCCACCGCCACCGTCGCCCCGCCCGAGGTGCTGCACGCGACCGTCGAGGCCGCCGCGGGGGAGGGCCTGCACCTGGTCAGCGACGAGACCTGGCGCGACACCGTGCACGCCCCGCACGAGACGGTCCTGCTCAGCCCCGCCGAGATGCTGCCCGCCCGGGTCACCGTCGTCACCGACCTGGCCGGCAGCCTGCTCCCGACCGGCTGGCCGGCCGCCTTCGCCCGCTTCCCGGCCAACGGCGACGGCGACGGCCTTCGCGCGCGTGTGCTGGACATCCTGACCGCCCTCGGCGCTCGCGTCGCCGCCCCCGTCGCCGAGGCCGCCGCCCACGCCCTGACCGAGCCCGAACCGGTCACCGCCCACCGCACCGCCGTAGGACACCTTCACGCGCGCGTGGCCGCGGCCGCGCACTCCGTGGTCGTCGGGGCGGGCGCGCTCTGCCGGCCCCCGCGGGCCGGCCGTCACCTCTACGTCGACCTCGGCCCGCTGCGGCCCGCGCTCATCGCGCGGGGCGTCGGCGACGCCCAGGACCTGGAGGACTTCCTCACCGCCCGGCTCGGCATGCCGGCGCCCGGCGGTCACCGCTTCGGCGACGACCTCGGCGCGCTGCGCGTACGGCTGTCGACCGGCCCCCTGCTCGGCGGATCCGACGAGGAACGCGCGGAATGCCTCACGTCACCCGCGCCGTTGGAACTGCCACATGTGCAACGCGCGTTGACCACCCTGGAGTCGGTCTTCGACGACCTCCGCGACGACGCTCGGCGATGGGAGCCTCCTCGATGACGCAGCAGTCCGAGTCGACCACCGGCATGCGAGTGGCCGACGAACCCTCGGCCCCCTCCACCCCCTCGTCCTTCGCGCCCGCGTCCCCACCGCTCGCCGCCCCCCGCCCGCCGGGCGAGCGCAGAGTGTGGCCGAGGTCCTTCCACGATCGTCTGACCGCGCCGCTGCCCGGCCTGAAGGCCATGGCCCGCTTCGCCCGCGAGGGCGCCGTACGCCCCGGGCCCGAGGGCCTCGCCGACATCCCGAAGCTGCCCTACGCGCCCGGCCCGCTGCCCGCCGTCGACGCCGACACGGTCGCCGTCTCCTGGGCGGGACACGCGAGTTGGGTGGTGCGGATCGGCGGCCTGACCGTCCTCACCGACCCGGTCTGGTCCCGCCGCATCCTCGGCACCCCGGCCCGCATCACCCCGGTCGGTATCGACTGGGACGCCCTGCCGCGCGTCGACGCGGTCGTCATCAGCCACAACCACTACGACCACCTGGACGCCCCGACCCTGCGCCGCCTGCCGCGCGACACCCCGGTCTTCGTCCCGGCCGGCCTGGCCCGCTGGTTCCACCGCCGCCGCTTCACCGCGGTGACCGAACTCGACTGGTGGGAGGCGGCCGAACTGGACGGTGTCCGCTTCGACTTCGTCCCCGCCCACCACTGGTCCAAGCGCTCCCTCACCGACACCTGCCGCACCCTGTGGGGCGGCTGGGTCCTCACCGCCCAGGACGGACAGCGGGTCTACTTCGCCGGCGACACGGGCTACGGCCACTGGTTCTCCCGCATCGGCCGGCACTACCCCGGTATCGACCTCGCCCTCCTGCCCATCGGCGCCTACGACCCCCGCTGGTGGCTCAGCGACGTCCACTGCGACCCGGAGGAGGCGGTGCGAGCGGCCCAGGACCTGGGCGCGAGGAGGATGGCCCCGATGCACTGGGCGACGTTCGTCCTGTCGGCGGAGCCGGTGCTGGAGCCGCTGACCAGGGTCAGGCAGGCGTGGGAGAAGGCGGGCCTGGCACGTGAGGACCTGTGGGACCTGCCGATCGGGGGCTCACGCGTGCTGGAGGGCTCCTAGGAGCGCTCTCAGGAGCGGACCCGCTTCCACACCGTCGGCGCCGCGCTGATCGCCACGGTCAGCGCGATCGCCGCGACCACCCCCTGCCAGGGCTCCTTGAACAGCGACCCGCCCAGAATCCCGATCAGCTGGTACGTCACGGCCCAGGCCAGACAGGCCGGCAGATTCCCCCGGATGAACCGCCGCAAGGGCCATTCGGCCATCAGACAGGCCAGCATCACCGGGATCCGCCCCGCCGGCACCAGCCGGGACAGCACGAGGACGGCCACCCCGTGGTCGGCCAGCTTCTCCTGCGCCTGCGAGAGCCGCTCCTCCGGTGCCCGGGACCGAAGTGCCTCCAGCCACCGCGAGCCGTTCTTCGACTTCATCCCGCGCCGCCCCAGCCAGTACAGGGCGATGTCCCCGAGGAACGCGGCGGCGGAGGCCGTGACGAACACGAACAGCAGGGACAGGGGCGCCGTCTGATGGAACGCCACGACGGCCGCCGAACTCACCAGCGCCCCTGTGGGCACCACCGGTACCAGCGCCCCCAGAAACACCAGCAGGAACAACGTCGGATACCCGATCGCCTGTCCGGCGGCCCCGGGTGTCGCCCCCGTGGTGGCGGCTGCGAGCCACGTCACCGTGCGACCTCCAGCCGCACGCTCTCCCCGTGCTCCAGCCGGTGCACGTCCACGTCCGGCGCGCACCGGGCCGCCAGCCGCACGAACTCCGTACCCGGCGCGTGGAACTCGTGCGGCCGTACCGCGTCCATCCCGATCGGCCAGTACGTCCCGTAGTGCATCGGCACCGCACTGCGCGGCCCCAGCCGGGCCAACGCCTGGGCCGCCCGCCCCGCGTCGAGGTGCCCCTCCCCGAGATACGGGCCCCACCCGCCGACCGGCAGCAGCGCCACGTCGACCGGCCCGACCTCCTTGGCCATGTCGTCGAACAGTCCGGTGTCCCCGGCGAAGTACGTCCGCGCCGAGCCCTCGACGACGTAACCGAGCGCGGGGGAGCGGTGCGGGCCGACCGGCAGGCGCCGCCCGTCGTGCCAGGCGGGCACCGCGCGTATCAGGAGGTTGCCGACGCGCCGCTCGTCACCGGGCGCCACCTCGTGCACCCGCAGGTGGGTGAGCCGGCGCAGCCCCGGCACCTGGCGTGGTGCGCCCCGGGGCACGAGCAGGCGCGTGCCCGGCTCCAGCCGCGCCAGAGAGGGAACGTGCAGATGGTCGGCGTGCAGGTGGGAGACGAGAACCACGTCCGCACGACGGGCCTCGGACGGGGGCACCGCGCCGCGGCGCCGGCGCAGATGCGCGAGCCGGCGGGCGAACAGAGGGTCGGTGAGCACACGTACGTCCGAATCCGTGACCGTGCAGGTGGCGTGGCCCCACCAGGTGATCTCCACCGGCACCTCTTTGCCTCCTTCGCGCGACTCCCCGAAGCCTACGGGCTGGAGTATGGTCGGCGGCGAAACCCGGAGGTGAGGGGGACACCATGGGAGCGGTCCGTGTCACGGCGATCGCGAGTCTGACGCCGCTTGAGGAACTCGACGCTGATCCCTTCCTGGTGGACTCCCGCAGCCAGCACGCGATGTGCGCGCGCTGGGCCGCGGAGCGGGGCTACACCGTGCGACGGGAACTGCTGGTGCGGGGTCTGCGCGCCGACCACTGCGTGCTGTGGGACGGGGTGCGGGCAGGCCGGGACCTCTTCGTGGCCCCCAGCCGCCGGGTACTGGAGAGCGCCCTGTCCTCCGTGGAGGAGTTCACCGCCGAGTGCGCCCGCCGCGGGGTACGGGTCGAGACGGTGGGCTTCGCGGAGCCTCTCTACGACGCCCAGATGAAGGCCAGGGTGCACCGCAGGCTGTCGATGCCGACGGCGGGCTACGACGGACGCTGACCGTCCGACCCGTATGACACGCTGGTCCCAGCGCCCGCACCGATGACGGGCCAGGACGTGAGGTGTGCGGGGCGTGGGTGCGGGGCGTTGGCGACGGGTGGCCAGTCAGGTCGGGCGGAGCGTCACGGTATGGGTCGTCTCCACCCTGACGATGCTCGTCCTCGCGGGCATCCTGCCGGACTTCAGGCTGCAGTCCCCGACCGGTGACAGCGCGACCCGGATCGCCGTCACGGCGGCGTTCGGCGCCGGCGCCTTCGGTGTGCTGTCGGCCGTCGTGTGGCCGCTGCTCGTCCGGCTGTTCCTGCTCGTCCCGACCCTCGTGCTCGGGCTGCTCGTCTTCTTCCTCAACGGAGCGCTGCTGCTGCTCGCCCTGCGCCTGAACCCCGCCGAGCGCGGCGACGCCGCCCCGGAGACCGCGGTCGTGGTCGCCGCCGTGATGTCTGCGGTCGCCTCCGCCACCGGCGGTGCCCTCGCGGTGCGCGACGACGACGCCTACCGGCGCCGCCTCTACCGTCTCGCCGACCGCCGCCGCAGACGCGGCCCCGTAGGACCGGCCACCCCCGGCACGGTCTTCCTCCAGCTCGACGGCGTCGGCCACGACGTCCTGCTGGCCGCCGTCGGCAAGGGCCTGATGCCCACGATCGCCCGCTGGATCGGCCACGGCGACACCCCCGGCCGCGCCGTGCGCCCCACCCACCGGCTCACCTCCTGGCGCACCGACTGGTCCAGCCAGACCGGCGCCAGCCAGCTCGGCATCCTGCACGGCAGCAACCACGACGTCCCCGCCTTCCGCTGGTACGAGAAGGACCGCGGCGAGGTGATGGTCTGCAACCGCCCGACCAGCGCCGTCGAACTCCAGCGCCGGGCCGTGGAGCAGGCCGGACACGGCGGACTGCTCACCGTCGACGGCGCCAGCCGCGGCAATCTCTTCTCCGGCGGTGCCGAGGAACAGGCCCTCGTCCTGTCCATCGCCACCCGCCGCCGCAGCCGCGAGACCCGCTCCCGGGCCGGCTACTTCGCCTACTTCTCCGACCCCGCCAACGCCGTGCGCACCGCCCTGTCCTTCTTCGCCGAGGTCGGCCGGGAGATCGGCCAGTCGACCCGCTCCCGGGTCCGCAAGGAGCGCCCCCGGGTGGGCCGCGGGGGCCTGTACCCCCTGGTCCGGGCCTTCGCGACCGTCGTGGAACGCGACGTCGTGGTCGCCGCCGTCATGGGCGACATGCTCGCGGGCCGTACGGCCGTCTACGCCGACCTCGTCGCCTACGACGAGGTCGCCCACCACTCCGGGCCCACCAGCCGCGACGCCGCGAAGGTCCTTCAGCGCCTGGACCGCTCGCTCGCGCTGATCGGGAACGTCGCCGAGCACGCCCCGCGCCCGTACCGGATCGTCGTCCTCTCCGACCACGGCCAGAGCCCGGGCGAGACCTTCCGCACCCGTTACGGGCTCACCCTGGGCGACCTGGTCCGGGCGGGCTGCGGGCTGCCCGTGCCGCGCAAGGCCGAGCGCACCCACAGCGGGGCCGAGGCCCGCGCCGCCGTCCGTGCCGCGCTGCGCCGGCCGGGCAAGGAGGGGCGCGAGGAGTACCGGCCCGCCCGCGGCTCCGAGCCGATCGTGCTGGCCTCCGGCAATCTCGGACTGGTCTCCTTCCCCGACGTGCACCACCGGATGACCAAGGAGGAGCTGGACGCGCGGCACCCGGCCCTGCTGACCACCCTCGCCAACCATCCGGGTGTCGGGTTCCTCCTGGTGCGCAGCGAGGAGCACGGCGGGGTGGTCCTCGGACCCTTCGGCACGGAGATCCCGCTGGATCAACTGGACGAGAATCCGGGACCGTTGGCCGACTTCGGGCCCGGCGCGGCGGATGTCGTACGGCGTACGCACTCCTTTCCGCACACCGCGGACATCATGGTCAACTCCTGGTACGACCCCGCGGTGGGGGAGGTGCTGGCCTTCGAGGAGCAGATCGGGTCGCACGGCGGGCTGGGGGGCGCGCAGGCCAAGCCCTTCCTGCTGTCGCCGCTCGCCCTGACCGCGCCCCCTGAGGGCATCGCCGGGGCCGAGCAGGTGCATCGGGTGCTGCGGGGGTGGCTCGACGAAGCAGGGGGTCCTCAAGTGCCGTTGGACAAGGCCGAGGAGAAGGCCGCGTAGTTGTTCGGCTGCGGCCTCGGAAAATCAGGTGCACCTGTGTGGGGCCCCGCCCACACTGTTCGAGTCGCCCTCTCTCGAACACTCCCTGGAGCCACCGCTTTGCAGGCTGCCGTCACCGTGTCGCCCTCCAAGATCCCCGACCTCCTCCTCGGCCTCGCCACCGTGCGGCCCGTCTTCGTCTGGGGTGCCCCCGGCATCGGCAAGTCCTCCCTCGTCAGGGCGTTCGCCACGTCGCTGGGCCTTGAGTGCGTGAGCCTGATCGGTACGCAGCTCGCTCCCGAGGACCTGATCGGGGTGCCGCAGATCCGGGACGGGCGGTCGGTGTTCTGCCCGCCGCGGTCCATCGCCCGTGACGAGCCGTACTGTCTGTTCCTGGACGAGCTGAACGCGGCCACGCCGGATGTGCAGAAGGCGTTCTACTCGCTGATCCTGGACCGCCGTATCGGAGACTACGAACTCCCCAAGGGTTCCATCGTCATCGGTGCCGGGAACCGGGCCACCGACAACGCCCTGGCCCGGCCCATCGCCTCCGCCCTCGTCAACCGCCTCACCCACGTCCATCTGGAGGCGTCCGCGCAGGACTGGCTGGTGTGGGCCGCGGAGAACGGCATCCACCCCTGGATCCTCGACCACCTCACCGACCGGCCCGATCACCTGTGGTCCAAGCCGCCGAAGACCGAGGAGCCCTTCTCCACGCCCCGCTCCTGGCACATGCTCTCCGACGCGCTGCACTCCTTCGGCCCGGACCTCGACGAGGAGACCCTGAAGGTGCTCGCGCACGGCACGCTGACGCCCCGGCACGCGACCGCGTTCTGCGGCTACGTCAAGATCGTGCGCAGCCGGTTCGGCATCGAGGCGATCATCAAGGGCGACGCCCGCTGGCCCAACCGGCTGGAGGACCGCGACCTGCTCTACTACCTCGCCGAGTCCTTCCGCGGTCGCCTGGTCAAGGAACTCCCGGTGAGCAAGGAGCACATGTCGGCGAACGGCCGGCAGACCGCGTACCGCGCCAAGTCGCTGCTGGTCCAACTCGCCGAGATCTCCGTCGAGGTGGCCCAGACCGTCATCGCCGCAGGCGACGACGGCAACCCGGTCCTGCCGTCCTGGTTCCTCGTCGAGGCCGCCCGGGACATGCCCCGGCTGGTGGAGGCGCGGCGGTGAGCCGCAGCCCCGAAAAGAAGAAGAAGCGGGACCTCGCGGGCGAGGCGTTCGCCGAGGGGATGCGGCTGATGCGCGCCAACCCGGCCCTCGCGGCCGTCGAGTTCGACGTCTGCCGCCGGGAGGAGTGCCGGTTCGCACCCCGGGACGGTCTCGTCGTCGTCGATTCCGACGGCGATCTCCACGCCCACCCCGACCTCCCCCGCGCTCGAACAGACTCGCGCGGGGGGACCCCCACCGCCGAGCCCGCCGCCTGGGCGTGGGCCCTCGCCCACGCCGTCCTGCACCTCGGCTTCGGACACGTCCCCGCGGTGAAGGGCGACCGCACCCAGCCCGACCGCTTCGACCTCGCCGCCCGCTGTGTCGTCGTCAACCGCTTCCTGCTCGGCTTCCGCGTCGGTCAGACACCCGAGCACCTGCCCGCCGCCTACCCCGACGGCGACGAGGAGAAGCTCGCCGCCCGCTGGCGGCGCGACGGCATCCCCGCCGTCTACGAACACTGCGGCACCGCGGGCCCCGAGCCCGACCAGCTGCTGCTCAGGTGGGCGGGCTGGTCCCAGCCGCCCGACTGGCAGCTGGCGTTCGCCACCGCACTGACCCGCACCGTGTCCGCGGCGATGGACATGGCGGGCGGCCGCCGCGACTCCCTCGACGGCGAGGCCCCCACGCTGCGCCCCTGGCAGAAGGCCCTGAGCTGGTTCGTCTCCTCCTACCCGCTGCTCGGCGGCATCGCGGCCGGCATCAAGCTGGTCGCCGACGCCGAACTCGCCCGCGCCCACGGCATCGCGATCGCCGCCGTCAACGCCGAGGCCGCCGAGATCTACATCAACCCGCTGCGCCGCTTCGACGACGAGGAATGGCGGTTCGTCCTCGCCCACGAGATGCTGCACGCCGCCCTGCGCCACGGCGACCGCTGCGGCACCCGCGACCCCTACCTCTTCAACATCGCCTGCGACTACGTCATCAACGGCTGGCTGAACGAGATGCGGATCGGCACCATGCCCGAGGGCCTGCTGCACGACCCCGAGCTCACCGGCCTGTCCTCCGAGGAGGTCTACGACCGCATCGCCGGCGACCTGCGCCGCATGCGACGCCTCGCGACCCTCCGCGGCAAGGGCGTCGGCGACATCCTAGGCGGTCCGCTCGGCTCGCCCCGCGACTACGTCGACCTCGACGAGTTCTACCGCCGGGGCCTCGCTCAGGGCCTCGACCTGCACCAGCGGCAGGAGCGCGGTTTCCTGCCCGGCGGCCTGGTCGAGGAGATCCGCGCGCTCAGCCATCCGCCGCTGCCCTGGGACGCGCAACTCGCCCGCTGGTTCGACGAGTTCGTACCCAGCCCGCAACCCGTGCGGTCCTACGCCCGTCCCTCGCGCCGTCAGTCCTCCACCCCCGACATCCCGCGCGCCGGCCGGTACTTCCCGCCCGAGGAGATCGCCCGCTGCACCTTCGGCGTGGTCCTGGACACCTCCGGCTCGATGAGCCGCACCCTGCTCGGCAAGGCACTCGGCGCCATCGCCTCGTACGCCGGGGCCCGGGACGTCCCCGCCGCCCGGGTCGTGTTCTGCGACGCGGCCCCGCACGACGCCGGCTACCTGCCCGTGACCGAGATCGCCGAGCGGGTCCGGGTCCACGGCCGCGGCGGCACCGTCCTGCAGCCCGGCATCGACCTCCTGCACCGCGCCGACGACTTCCCCGTGAGCGCACCCGTGCTGGTGATCACCGACGGCTGGTGCGACGTGCTGCGGGTGCGCCGGGAGCACGCCTATCTGATCCCGCAGGGGGCCAGGCTGCCGTTCACCGCACGTGGGCCGGTCTTCCGCGTGAGCTGAGCCGTAGTGTGATCGGATGGTTCCCGTACCCCCGTCAGCGGGACCACACGAAAGGACTGACCGTGGCTACCACGCGCTCCGCACACACCGTCTGGGAAGGCAACCTCCTCGAGGGGAGCGGTGTCGTCAACTTCGACTCCTCCGGTGCCATCGAGGCACAGCCGGTCACGTGGGCCTCGCGCTCCCAGGACGCCAACGGCAAGACCAGCCCCGAGGAGCTGATCGCCGCCGCGCACTCCAGCTGCTTCTCGATGGCGCTGTCGCACGCCCTGAACGGCGCGGGCACCCCGCCCACCAAGCTCGTCACCTCGGCCGACGTCTCCTTCCAGCCGGGTGAGGGCATCACCGGCATCCACCTCACCGTCGAGGGCACCGTGCCGGGCCTCGACGAGGACGGCTTCCTTGCCGCCGCCACCGACGCCAAGGCCAACTGCCCCGTCAGCCAGGCCCTGAAGTCGGTACCGATCACACTGGACGCGAAGCTCGCCTGAACCCGAGGCGCCGGTTCGCGCAGGCCGCTCGTCCGGGGCGGTCTGCGCGCTGCCGGACCGGGGGAGGAAATCAAGGGCGTGGGAAGGACGCGATGATTTCGGGGACAACGGCCGGCGGCACGGTGGAACTCGACTCCGGGACCCGTCGATCCACCCGTGTCCTGGTGCTGTTCAGCCTCAGCGGCGAACTCGACCCGCAAGGGCCCTCGCTCGGCAGCCTCGTCGACCGGTTCGACTTCGGCCGCTTCGCCCTGCACCTGAAGTCCAGCGAGGCGGTGCTCCCCGTGCCGGTGCTCGTGGCGGACGTGGCGCCCGGGGAGCTGCGGCTGCCCCACGGCCACCACGGACTCGCCCTGGCGTCGGCCGAGTTCGCCGTTCTCGCCACCCCGCGCGGTGACATCACCCTGATCCTGGACTGCGAGTTCGACGGCCAAACAGCCCCGGACGCCCTCTCCGCGTGGCTCGCCGACACCTGCTTCGACCGGGACCTGATCATGCTCGGCGACCGGCCGCTGCTCGACGTCCTGGGACAGCGGCTCGCACTCCGGGAGCCTCTCGCCTTCGGCCAGAACGTCCACCAACTCGTGTTCCCCGGCGGAGAGCTGCGCGAGGAACTGCTCGGCGTCGACGCGGCCCGGCAGTCGCTCGTGCTGAACGAGATCGTGTACCGCGGCCGGATGGCCACCTCGGAACCGCCCAACCTCAGGAACCACGGCACCACGCTCTCCGCGCACGGCCGCGGTGTCTCCGTCCACGCCGGCTGGGCCGAGCACGTGGAGAACGGTCTGACCCTGGTCGCCATCGGCATGGTCTCGGCGCTCGCCGTCCTCCAGCGCACGCGGCTGGCCGCCTTCGAGACGATGCGGGCGAACGAACAGGCCTCGGCGAGCTCCCCGTACGAGATCCGCTCGCTGATCTCGCGGCTGTCCGCGGGCGTCAACGAGCTCCAGCTCGACCTGGCCTTCGGGGTGGAGGCGTACGTCGACAGCCTGCTGATCCCGGAGATGGTCATGGAGGCCTTCCAGTCCTCGCTGCGGGACGCGCTCGGCATCCGCGACAGCCTGGACAACTCGGCTCGCATGGTGGAGCGGCTGACCTCGGTGATCAGTGCCCGCTCGGCGGCCCTGGACGCGGAGCTCTCGGAGCGCGACGACCGCCGGGACCGTACGGTGTCCGTGCTGGTCGCGATCGCCACCCTGATCGCCCTGCCGCCGACGTTGCTGCTCGCGTTCTTCGGTGCCAACGCCACGACCGTGAACTCCCACCGCTCCATCTTCGACGCGCAGTACCTCCCGGCGTACCTCCTGGCCTGGGTCCCCTTTCTGGTGCTCGCCGGGATCGGATACGTCCGGATCATCCGCAGCGACAGACGCTCCGGCTCCCTGCTCGCCCAGGCCGCCCCGGTCCCCGCCCAGCGCACACCGTCCGGAAGCTGACCGCCGTATGTCCCGACGACCCGCCGTCTCCGCCCACCGGGGCGGATCCGAGCGCGCCGCCGCCGCGACCTGGGAGGCCTACGAGGACGCGCTCCGGTCCGGGGCGGAGTACGTCGAGTTCGACATCCGGCGTACGGCCGACGGGGTCCTCGTCGTCCACCACGACGCCCGGGTGGGGCCGGGCGGGCCGCCGCTGGCCGGGATCCCGTATGCCGAGCTCAGCGAGCGCGCCGGATATCCCGTGCCGGTCGTCGACGACGTCATGTCGCTGATCGCGGGGCGGATGGTGGGCCACCTGGACCTCAAGGAGGCCGGCTACGAGCGTGAGCTGATCGACCGGGCGGTGGCCCTGCTCGGTGCGGACGGCTTCGTCGCCACCACCCTGGAGGACCGTTCCGTCGCGGCCGTCGCGCGGGCTTTCCCGAGGGTGCGCACCGCGCTGTCGCTGGGGCGGGACGGCAAGGAGATCGCCCGCTCCCGGCTGGCCGGGGTGCGGCTGAGCGAGCTCCTGCCGATGCGCCGGGTGCGCGCCTGCGGCGCGAGCGGGGTGGCCGTGCACCAGCGGCTGGCCCGCGCCAACGTGCTGCGCGAGGCGTCCCGCCACGATCTGTTCACCATGGTCTGGACGGTCAACGACGACACCCTGATGCGGGCCTTCCTCGACCACCCCCGGGTGGACGTCCTGATCACCGACCGGCCCCGGCGTGCCGTCGCGCTGCGCGGGGAACCGCACGAGGTGCCTTCGCCGGGGTACTCGTCCCACTGAGCAGGGCCACCCGCACCATTGACAAGAGCGCACTCAAGTTTTGTGCTGGAGTGGGGGAAGGCTCTCCGGTGGACATCCCTGGCGGAAGGGGACGGCGATGGGACGTGCGGTCGGGATCGATCTCGGTACCACGAACTCGGTGGTGGCCGTACTGGAGGGCGGTGAACCCACGGTTGTCGCCAACGCGGAGGGGGCCAGGACAACACCGTCGGTCGTGGCCTTCGCCAAGAACGGCGAGGTGCTGGTGGGCGAGGTCGCCAAAAGGCAGGCCGTGACCAACGTCGAGCGCACCGCGCGCTCCGTGAAACGGCACATGGGCGACGGGAGCTGGCGCTTCCCCGACGAGGGCGCCATCGACGGCACCCGGTACCGGGCACAGGAACTGTCGGCCCGGGTCCTTCAGAAGCTGAAGCGGGACGCCGAGTCCTATCTCGGCGAGGACGTCACCGACGCCGTGATCACGGTGCCCGCCTACTTCGACGACACCCAGCGCCAGGCCACCAAGGAGGCCGGGGAGATCGCCGGCCTCAACGTGCTGAGGATCATCAACGAGCCCACGGCGGCGGCGCTGGCGTACGGTCTCGACCGGGGTGAGGAGCAGACGGTCCTGGTCTTCGACCTGGGCGGCGGCACCTTCGACGTGTCCCTGTTGGAGATCGGCGACGGGGTCATCGAGGTCAAGGCGACCAACGGCGACACGCGTCTGGGCGGCGACGACTGGGACCACCGGATCGTGGAGCACCTGGTCAAACGCTTCAAGGGGCAGTACGGCATCGACCTCGGCAACGACAAGATGGCGCTGCAGCGGCTGCGCGAGGGGGCCGAGAAGGCGAAGATCGAGCTGTCGTCGTCCTCCGAGACCACGATCAACCTGCCCTACATCACCGCCTCCGCCGAGGGACCCCTGCACCTCGACGAGAAGCTGACCCGCGCGCAGTTCCAGGAGCTCACCGCGGATCTGCTCGACCGCTGCAAGACGCCCTTCCACCAGGCGGTCAAGGACGCGGGCATCAAGCTCTCCGCGGTCGACCACGTGATCCTCGTCGGCGGTTCGACACGGATGCCCGCGGTGACCGACCTGGTCAAGGAGCTCACGGGCAAGGACCCGCACAAGGGGGTCAACCCCGACGAGGTCGTGGCGGTCGGGGCGGCGCTCCAGGCGGGTGTCATCCGCGGCGACGTGAAGGACGTGCTGCTGCTCGACGTGACGCCGCTGTCGCTGGGGATCGAGACCAAGGGCGGCATCATGACGAAGCTCATCGAACGCAACACCACGATCCCCACCCGCCGTTCGGAGATCTTCACGACGGCCACCGACAACCAGCCCTCGGTGGGCATCCAGGTCTACCAGGGCGAACGCGAGATCGCCGCGTACAACAAGAAGCTCGGCGTCTTCGACCTCACGGGCCTGCCGCCCGCTCCGCGCGGTGTTCCCCAGATCGAGGTGGCGTTCGACATCGACGCGAACGGCATCATGCACGTCTCGGCGAAGGACCTCGCGACCGGGCGCGAGCAGAAGATGACGGTGACGGGCGGCTCGGCGCTCCCCAAGGACGACATCGACCGCATGATGCGGGAGGCCGAGCAGTACGCCGAGGAGGACCGGGGTCGCCGCGAGGCCGCCGAGACCCGCAACCAGGCCGAGCAACTCGTCTACCAGACCGAGAAGTTCGTCCGCGAGAACGGCGACAAGGTGGCCGAGGACACGAAGACGGAGGTCGAGTCGGCGGTCTCCGAACTGAAGCGGCTCCTGGAGGAGGACGCCGACACCAACACCCTCAGGAGCGGAGTCGAGAAGCTGGCCTCCGTCAGCCAGAAGATGGGCCAGGCCATGTACGCCCAGGCCCAGCAGCAGCACCCGCAGAACGAACCGGGCTCCCCGCCGCAGGAGGAGGGAGTGGTCGACGCGGAGATCGTGGACGACGACAAGGACCAGAAGGGCGGGGCTGCTTGATTACCCGTCAGGTTCTCCTCCCTCTCACAGCGTGGCGCACACGGCGTCCAGGACCGTCGCGTACGGCGTGCCGAAGTCGGTGAGCCGGGAGCGCAGGTGCTCCAGACCGTCGCGGTGCTCGGCGAGCAGGCCGAGGTCCCCGGTGCGGGCCGCGAGCTCCAGCACGGCGGGGAGGAAGTCGGGCAGCTCCTCGCCGGTGAACTCCAGGCCGGCGGCCCGGTAGACCTCCTGGAAGCGGACCAGGGACATCCCGCGCCGGGTGTCCCCGTCCTGCCACCGGCTCAGATGCAGACCGCGCTGATTCCCGACGTCGAAGACCCGCACATAGTGCTCCGCCAGCTCCCGCGCGGGCGTCACCGCCGCGTGGTCGACGAAGTCCCGCAGCTGAGGGGCAGCTTCGCGCAGCAGCGGCAGCCGCGCGCGGAAGTCGTCGTCGGGATACGTCAGGCAGAGCGCCGCCGCCTGGTACAGCACTGCGTCCGAGGGCATCCGGCCTCCTCCGCGTCGTCGTGTCGGTCCCGTGCGCTCCCTCCGCCGGCCCGCGGCTCGCTTCGAACCTAGGGCGGCGCGCGGGAGCGCACCCGTTCACGGCACCCGTACGGGTCAGACCTTGCGGGCGACCCCCGAGTACACCGGCACGATGCCCTCCGCCTGGGCCGCCACGTCCTCCGGGCCCGGACGCCAGCCCGACACCGGGATCACCCCGGGGCCGAGCAGCTCCAGGCCGTCGAAAAAGCGGGAGAACTCGGCGAGCGAACGGGGGAAGAAGGGGGTGCCGCTGCGGCGGAACTGCTCGGCGGCCTTCTCGACGGCCTCGGGGCTCAGATCGGGCGTGACCTGCGAGAGGATCACGAAGCTGCCCGGGGCGAGCTCGGCGACGTACCGCTGGAGCAGCCCGTACGCCTCGTCGCCCAGGTAGTGGGTCAGGGCCACCAGGGACAGCGCGACCGGCTGCGAGAAGTCCAGGGTCTCGGCGGCCGGCCGCAGGACGGTGTCCGGGTCGCGGACGTCCGCGTGGACGTAGTGGGTGGCGCCCTCGGGGGTGCTGTGCAGGAGGGCCTGCGCGTGCCTGAGGACGATCGGGTCGTTGTCCGCGTACACGACCTTCGACTCCGGGGCGACCTCCTGCGCCACCTGGTGCAGGTTGGGCTCGGTGGGGATGCCGGTGCCGATGTCCAGGAACTGGCGGATCCCGGCCTCCGCGGCCGTCCGCACCGCCCGGTGCATGAAACGGCGGTTGGCGCGTGCCCCGCGCACCACCGTGCCGTCCACGGCGAGGATCCGGCGGGCCAGTTCCTCGTCCACCGGGTAGTTGTCCTTGCCGCCCAGCCACCAGTCGTAGACCCGGGCCGGGTGCGGCCTGCTGGTGTCGATGGCGGGGGCGGCGGCGTCGGATCCGGTCATGCGGTGTCTTCTCCCCTGTGGTGGGACCCTGTGGTGTGTCGTGGGACCCGTGGTGTGTCGTGCTGCCCGCTCAGAAGTCCTCGCGGCGCTCCCGCAGCAGCTTCTTCGTGCGCTCGGCCGACGCGGCCCGCGCCGACATGTGGTCCAGGACCTCCAGGTGCGTGGCGACCTCCTGGCGGGAGTCCAGATACAGCGCACCGGTCAGGTACTCGGTGAAGACCAGGTCGGGCAGCTCCGGCTCGGAGAAGCGGAACAGCGAGAAGGGCGCGTACGTCCCCGGGTGCGGGCCCTCCTCGAACTCGCACACCTGGAGCGTGACCCGGTCCCGCTCGGCGAACTCCAGGAGTTTGTCCAGCTGTTCGCGCATCACCTCGGAGCGGATGCTGACCGGGCGGCGCAGTACCGTCTCATCCATGATCGCCCACAGATGGGGTGCGTTCGGGCGCTCCAGCAGTCGCTGCCGGGCCATGCGCAGTGACACGTGCCGCTCCACCGCCTCAGAACCCGTCTGCCCGATCGTCCCGGCCTCCATGACGGCACGCGCGTAGGCCTCGGTCTGGAGCAGTCCGGGCACGAAATGCGGCTCGTAGGAGCGGATGATCCCGGCCGCGCCCTCCAGGCTCACGTACAGGCTGAACCACTCGGGCAGCACATCGTGGAACCGCTGCCACCAGCCCGGTCTGTTGGCCTCCTCGGCCAGCCGGACGAAGGTCTCGACCTGCTCCTCGGGCACCCCGTACGTCTCCAGAAGCACCTGGACATACGGGATCTTCAGGGCGACCTCGGCCATTTCCATCCGCCGTACGGTCGCGGGGGCCACCCGCAGTACCTGTGCGGCCTCCTCACGCTTGAGGCCGGCCGCCTCCCGCAGTTCCTGAAGCCGTCTGCCGAGCACCACCTGGCCCACGGTCGGCGCAGGTCGCCGCTCACTCACGCCACGCCTCCCCTACGCGTCGAAGCTTGCGTGCAGTGTGCCATGTTCCCGTGCCGGTCTCACCGGTCACGACCTCTTCCTTCTTGCCTCCCGCGCGATTACCTCCCGCGTAATCGACCGGGGGCCGGGCGGCCGGGATCGTGGTGGGCACGGGTTCCGGGCCGGCGCACTCCGGTCCGGGGCCCGCCGTCCGCTTCCCCGTTCCGACCTCGACGTTCCGACCTCGACGGAGGGTGAATCATCATGTCCGCGACCCAGCTCGCCGTGCTCGCCCGCACCTCGGACCCGCACACCATGCTGCGCCGCTTCCTCGCCCTGGACGCGGCGGTGACCGGTGCGAACGGTCTCGTCTACCTCCTCGCATCCGGACCGGTCGGCCGGTTCCTGGACGTCGACTCCGGGCTGCTGCTCGGACTGGGGGCCTTCCTCGTGGCGTACGGCGCCGTCGTGGGCGTCCTCGCCTCGCGCGGCCGTCCGCGGGCGCTCGCCGTGCGCGCCGCGATCGAGGCCAACCTCCTGTGGGCCGCCATGAGTTGTGCCGCCCTCGGACTGTGGCTGTCGCCGAGCACGGCCGGTGCGGTGTGGACCGTGCTGCAGGCGATCACCGTCGCCGGGTTCGCACTGCTCCAGTACGGCGCGCTGAAAGCCCGTCAGGGCAGCAGTGTGTGAAGGTACTTGGCCGTCGCCGGGTCGGCCGGGAGGAACGTCTCGATGGCCAGCTCGGAGACGGTCACGTCCATGGGGGTGTTGAAGGTGGACGTGGACGAGATGAACGACAGGGTCCGCCCCTCGTGCTCGATCCGCATCGGCAGCGCGAAGTACGGGATGGACTCCGCCTCTTCGAGGCCGCCCTCGGCCTCGGCGACCGGCACGGGATACGCCGCCACCTCCGCGTACAGCGCCCGCAGCGACTCCGAGCGGCGCAGGGCGATCTGCCGCCGCATCTGCTCCAGCAGATGGCCGCGCCACTCCCGCAGATTGCGGATGCGCGGGGCGAGACCCTCCGGGTGCAGGGTGAGCCGCATGGTGTTCAGCGGAGGCCGGAGCAGGGACTGCGGGATGCCGTCGAGCAGCATCATGATGCCCCGGTTCGCGGCCGCGACGTGGTACGCGGCGTCGAACACCAGGGCCGGGTAGGGCTCGTAGCCCTGGATGAGCCGCTCGATCCCCTCGCGCACGGCGTCCAGGGCCGGATCGTCCAGCGGGGTCTCCGGGAAGCGCGGGGCGTAACCGGCCGCCAGCAGCAGCGCGTTGCGCTCCCGCACCGGAACGTCCAGATGCTCGGCGAGCCGGAGCACCATCTCCTCGCTCGGCCGGGAGCGCCCCGTCTCGACGAAGCTGATGTGCCGGGCACTGGAGTCCGCCCGCAGGGCCAACTCCAGCTGACTGACCCGCCGTTGCTCCCGCCAGGCGCGCAGGAGCGGACCGACGCCCTGGTCGGCGGGGATGGCTGTGGCGGAGGGGGCAATCGTCATACGTACGACCGTAGTCGAGGAGCGGGAGGACGGGCGGGCCGTGGAAGGGCGGCGAAGGCGCCCGGCAGGCCGCCGCCGGGGAGCCCGGATCGTCGCCCTCGCCGATGACCTTGCGGGCGCAGGTGTCCCCGGATGACCACCGGGAACGCTCCTGACCAGGGCCGCAGCGGCTCAGCTGTGGGACGCTGAAGACATTCCGCCCCCTAGGAAGGAGCCAGGCCATGCCCGTCGCACCCCTGTCGCAGAAGGAGATCGAGGACCGGCTCGCGGAGCTGCCGGGCTGGTCCGTCGACGACGGCCGGCTCACCCGCTCGTACCGCCTCGGCACCCACTTCGCCGCCACGGCGATGGTCGTCCACGTCGCCCAGGTCCAGGAGGAGCTCGACCACCACTCCGACCTCACCCTCGGTTACAACACGGTGGCGCTGTCCGTGCACACGCACAGCGCGGGCGGCGCCCTCACGGAGAAGGACTTCCAGCTCGCGCAGCGGGTGGAGGCACTCGCCGCCGGTCACGGAGCCCAGTGAGCCCGTGCTCGACTACGACAAGGAGGCCGACGCCTACGACGCCACCCGCGGCGGTGAGCCCAGGGCCGCCGCGGCCGCCGACGCCGTGCTCGGCCTGATCCCGGCGCAGACCCGGCGCCTCCTCGACGTGGGCTGCGGCACCGGGATCGTCACCCGCAGGCTCGCCGCCGCCCGGCCCGCGGCCCGGGTCACGGGCGCCGACCTGACGTACGGCATGGCCCGCACGGCCGCCGTACGGCTGCCCGGCGCGATCGTGCTCGCCGACAGCCGGGCGCTGCCGTTCCCCGACGCGGTGTTCGACGCAGTCACCAGCGTGTGGCTGCTGCACCTCCTGGACCGGCCCGAGGACGTGCGGGCCGTGGTCGCCGAGTGCGCCCGGGTCCTGAGGCCGGGCGGGGTGTACGTCACCACCGTCGACAAGGCCGCCGCCCACGACGTGGGCAGCGACATCGACGCCGTCCTCGCCCCGCGCCCGCGCCGCCCGGCCCCGGACGCGGCACCGCTCGTCGAGTCGTACGCCGCCGCCCACCGCCTGCGTCCGGCAGGCCGGGCCCGCTTCCCGGGCCGCGGTCAGGGCCGCAGCCCCCGGCGCACCGCAGCCGACCTGCGGCGCGGCTGGTTCACCCGGCTGCCGCCCGGCGACCCGCTCACCGAACGGTTCGCCGAGCGCTTGGAGACGCTGCCCGACCAGGAACTCCCGCGCGCCGACCCGGTGTTCAGCGTCCGGGCGTTCCGGAAGGCCGGCTGAAGTCCATGGTCCAGTTGGTCACCCAGGTCCCCCCGCCGTCGACGGAGAACGCCTGCTCCCAATGAGCCGCGTCCGCCGACATGCCGGCCCACAGGAACCGCACCCGCACGTCCTTCCCGTCGTGCGTGTCGTCGCCGTGGAACTCGCCGCGACCATTCCCGAACTCTCCGACGACCGGCGGGAACAGCTTCCCGCTGCGGCTCGCGGCCCAGTTCAGCGACCACTGTCCGGTGTCCGGGTCGAAGAGCCGCAGGGTCGCGCCCTTCGCCTTCAGATGCGGCATGTCGATCTCGTCGACGTTCGCCGCCCCGTCGAACAGCGGCCAGCAGCGGCTGGTGGCGGGGAACTCCTCCCACGGGCTGTCCGGATCGAGGAAGTCGGCGCGGCGGCGGTTGAGGACCGCCCACTCGCCATGGAAGAAGTCGAAGTCGTGCGGACTGCTCATGAGCGGT
This sequence comes from Streptomyces sp. SLBN-8D4, assembly GCF_049739545.1. Classification (NCBI taxonomy): domain Bacteria; kingdom Bacillati; phylum Actinomycetota; class Actinomycetes; order Kitasatosporales; family Streptomycetaceae; genus Streptomyces; species Streptomyces sp. SLBN-8D4. The sequence goes on along the minus strand of NZ_JBMGQC010000001.1, from coordinate 1,751,340 downwards.
CTCCCGTGGTTCCTTCGGGTAGTGAATCGGCCAAGTAGGCCTTGAGGTCCGGGACTTCGGGCGCGAGCAGATGCCGTACCCAGGCGTCCCGTTCGTGCAGGATCGGCGGCAGCTCCCAGACGCAGCCGATCCAGGGCAGGTCCGTCCGGACGAAGTGCGTGGGATCGACGTCCGGACAGCGGAGCGCCGGCTGCCCGGCGGCGGCACCCCGGAAGTGGAGCACGTTGTCCCACACCCAGCTGTAGGCGTTGAGGTAGGCGCCGGTGTCCGCGCCCCGGTGCAGCACGACGAAGGTCGCGGGCGGGGTGCCGTCCGGCTCCGGCAGCAGCTCCGGGAGGATCTCGTACGCCGCCTTCTCGACCTCGGGCGCGATGCCGGCCGGATCGGCGGTGACGTGGTAGCGCTTGACGTGCCGTCCTGCGACCTCGATCGGCGGTGGCACGGTCAGCAGCTTCTCGGTGAAAGCCATGCCCAGGACGCTAGGCCCGGTTCACTGACATCCTGTGTCAGTGAAGGCCGGCCGACTCGTCTCGATCCTCCTCCTGCTCCAGACCCGGGGCCGGATGACCGCCGCCCAGCTCGCCGAGGAGCTGGAGGTGTCCGTCCGCACGGTCTACCGGGACGTCGAGGCGCTGGGCGCGGCCGGCGTCCCGCTGTACGGCGACGCGGGCCACGCCGGCGGCTACCGCCTGCTCGACGGCTACCGCACCCGCCTGACCGGCCTCACCCCCAACGAGGCCGAGGCCCTCTTCCTGGCCGGAGCCCCCGGACCGGCCGCCGAGCTGGGCCTGGGCCCGGTCCTCGCCGCGGCCCAGCTGAAGGTGCGGGCCGCGCTGCCGGCGGAGCTGTGGGCCCACGCGGACCGGATCAGCGGACGCTTCCACCTCGACACGCCCGGCTGGTACGCGCAGGCCGAGCAGGCGCCCCATCTGCCGCAGGTGGCGGAGGCCGTGTGGAACAGCAGGGTGCTGCGCGTGGTGTACCGCCGCTGGGCCGAACCGACCGACGTGGAGCGGCGGTTGCAGCCGTACGGCCTGGTGCTGAAGGCGGGGCGCTGGTACGTGGTCGCGGGTCCGGGACCACGCACCTTCCGCGTGGACCAGATCCTCGAACTCACGCTCACGGACGAGGAGTTCACCCGGCCCGGAGACTTCGACCTGGCCGCGTACTGGACGGCCTACCAGCGGGACTTCCACGACCGGCTGTACCGGGGCGAGGCGGTCGTGCGGGTGGCACCGGGCGTACGGCTGCCGAGGGCGGTCCACGACCGCGTCGACTCCGACGGCTGGACCCTCGCCCGGGTCCCCGTCGAGTCCCTCGGACACGCGCAGGGCGAATTCCTGCGCCTGGGCGCCGACATCGAGGTGCTGGAACCCCCCGAGCTGCGCGAACGGATGGCGCGAACGATCTCCGAACTGGCCGAAAGATACGGCAACTCGGCTTCCCCGTGCGGCGACTGAGGTGGTGGAACCCGTCCGCCCCCTCAGCTACGGAGGTTCACCCGTGCAGCACCCGCACCCCCACCCGCACCGCGGACGCCGAGTCCTCCTCTCGGCGGTGACCGGCGCCGCGGCCCTCGTGGCCGCCGGACTCACCGTCCTGAGCCCCGGGTCCGCCGAGGCCGCCACCGCCCGCCAGGTCGAGAAGCTCGACCGGGGCGTCGTCAGCGTGCACACCGGCAGCGGCAACCTGGTCAGCTGGCGCTGGCTCGGCACCGACCCCGACGACGTGTCCTTCAACGTCTACCGCGCCGGCACCAAGGTCAACTCGGCCCCGGTCACCGGCTCCACGAACTACTTCCACTCCGGCGCGCCCGCCGAGGCCGACTACACGGTCCGCGCAATCGTCGGCGGTGTCGAGCAGGCCGACTCGGTCCACGCGGTCCAACTCCGCACCGGCTACAAAGACGTACCCATCAGCCCACCTGCCGGCGGCACGACTCCGGACGGCGTCGCCTACACCTACGAGGCCAACGACGCGTCCGTGGCCGACCTCGACGGCGACGGCGCGCTGGACTTCGTCCTCAAGTGGCAGCCGACCAACGCCAAGGACAACTCCCAGTCCGGCTACACCGGCAACACGATCCTGGACGGCGTCAAGCTCGACGGCACCCGGCTGTGGCGGATCGACCTGGGCCGCAACATCCGTTCCGGCGCGCACTACACCCAGTTCCAGGCGTACGACTACGACGGCGACGGCAAGGCCGAGATCGCCATGAGGACTGCGGACGGCACGGTCGACGGCACGGGCGCGGTGATCGGCAGCCCGTCGGCCGACCACCGCAACTCCAGCGGCTATGTCCTGTCCGGCCCCGAGTACCTGACGATGTTCAACGGCCTGACCGGCAAAGCGATGCAGAGCGTCGACTACGTCCCGGCGCGCGGCACGGTGTCGTCGTGGGGCGACTCGTACGGCAACCGCGTCGACCGCTTCCTCGCGGGTACGGCGTACCTGGACGGGGCGCGCCCCTCCCTCGTCATGGCCCGCGGCTACTACACCCGTACGGTGATCGCGGCCTGGGACTGGCGAGGCGGCACCTTCACCCGCCGCTGGACCTTCGACACCAACTCCTCGACGAACTCCGGCAAGGGCTACGACGGTCAGGGCAACCACCAATTGTCGGTCGCGGACGTCGACGGCGACGGCAGGGACGAGATCGTGTACGGCTCGATGGCCGTGGACGACAACGGCTCCGGGCTGTGGACCACCAAGAACGGCCACGGCGACGCGATGCATGTCGGCGACCTCGACCCGTCGCGGCCGGGCCTGGAGGAGTTCAAGGTCGACGAGGACGGGTCGAAGCCGTCGTCCTGGATGGCGGACGCGAGGACCGGCCAGATCATCTGGACCACTCCCGCCAACGGCGACAACGGCCGGGGTGTCTCCGGAGACATCTGGTCGGGCAGCGCGGGCGCCGAGTCCTGGTCCTCTTCGGAGAGTGGCGTCCGCAGCCCCAAGGGCACGGTGGTCGCGACCCGCAAGCCCGGTTCGACCAACTTCCTGTCGTGGTGGGACGGCGACACCGTCCGCGAACTCCTCGACGGCACCCACATCGACAAGTACGGCACCGCGTCCGACACCCGCCTCCTGACCGGAGCGTCGGTCCACTCCAACAACGGCACCAAGGCGACCCCGTCGCTGTCCGGCGACATCCTCGGCGACTGGCGCGAGGAGGTCGTCTGGCCGACGTCGGACAACAAGGCGCTGCGGATCTACTCGACCCCGATCGAGACGTCGACGAAGATCACGACCCTGCTCCACGACACGATGTACCGCACGGGTCTGGCCTGGCAGAACACCGCCTACAACCAGCCCCCGCACCCGGGCTTCTTCATCGGCAACGGGATGGCGACGGCGCCTCGGCCGACGGTGTACACGCCGTGAGCGAGGGTGGGTGCGTGCGCCTCGGGGGAGCACGCACCCACCTGGGCGGTCAGCTGAAGCCGCCGCTGAAATCGCTGTTGAGCTGCGCGGAACAGATGTTGTAGCCGCCCTTGGCCCGGCCCTTCTTCGTCTTCCCGTCGATGGTGACCGAGCACTGGACGTCCCCGCCGCCCATGAGCTGGGCGGTCACCTGGTAGTAGAAGGCGCCTTCGTCGACGCTCAGCGTCTTCTCCATCGGCAGCCCCTTGCCCTGGAGGTTGGTGCCGTCGCTGCCGTAGGTGATGTCGACCCCCGCGGGCGCGGAGCCCCACACCTTGAACACCGCCTTGCCGCTGGGGGCCGCGTCGGCGCTGTCGGCCGTGTCCGCCTCGGCCTTCGCCTTCGCCGTGGCCGTCCTGGTGACGGTCACCGTTGGCGCGGGCTCCGCCTCGGCGTCGACCTGCGCCGGCGCGGTGACCGTGACGGTCGGGGCGGGCTCGGCGGCGGCCTTCTTGCCGTCGTCGCCGCTGCCGGCGGCCCCGATGCCCACGCCGAGGAGCAGGATGCCCACGGCGACGGGGATGAGCACCCGCTTGCGGGCCCAGCGGGGCCGGGGCGCGGGAGGAACGGGCGGCGGCCCGAAACCGGGCGGCGGAGGAAGAGCAGGCGGAGGCGGCTGGGTGTACGACATGGTCCCCCCTGAGGTCTTTCGTGGGGGATGAGCGTAACGGGAGGTGTGAAGAGAAAGTGAGAGTTGTGCGGGCGGGGTGATTCAGTTGTGACCTGGACTATCGATCCGCAGAGGAAAGGGCGCGTACCCGGTGCGGTACGCGCCCTCGACGCTCCGGTCAGGCGATCGCGCAGTTCTGGTCGCCCAGTTTGAACGCGGTCGGTTTCCCGTTCGTCCCCGACCAGTTGCCCGTGAAGCCGAAGCTCACCGACGAGCCCGCCGCCACGTTGGCGTTCCAGCCGACGTTCTTCGCTGTCGCCGTCGAGCCCGACTGGGTGGACTCGGCGTTCCAGGTCTGGGAGATCGTCTGGCCGTCGGGGAAGGTCCAGCCGAGTGCCCAGCCGGTCCAGGCACTTGAGCCCGTGTTGCTGAGCCGGACGTCCGCCTGGAAGCCGCCCGACCACTGGTTGGTGATCTTGTACGTCACCGCGCAGGCACCCGTGGGTGTGGGATCGGGCGGGTCCGTCGGATCGGTGCCGCCTCCGCCGCTCGTGTCGGAGGTGTCGCCGTAGATCACGCCCCTGCCGTTGGTCGCGACGTACACCCGCCCGTACACCCGCGGATCACCGGTGATCGCCGCACCGGTATAACCCCACTGGTGGGCATCGTCGTTGATGCGGGTCCAGCTCGCGCCCTTGTCCGTGGAGCGGAAGATGCCACGGACGCCACCGATCTTCGCGCTGGTGTAGAGCGTCTGGTACGAGGCCCCCGTCGCCGCCTTCCCGAAGCCGATCGCGTCGGCCTGGTCGACGTTCGAGAGCTTCGTCCAGCTCGTGCCGCCATCCGTGGAGTGCCACAGGCCGTACGCGCCGTCGACCGCCCCGCCCGCCAGCCACACGTCACCCTTCACGCCCGGCAGCGCCTTGAAGCGCACGCTGTCACCGGTCGGCAGTCCGCTCGCCGCGGACGCCGTGAACGTCGCCCCGCCGTCCTTGCTCACGTAGAACTTCCCGGACTTGAAGCCGTAGAAGGTCTTCGGGTCCACTCGGTCCGACTCCACGATCGCCCCGGCCGGGATGCCGCTCGACGCGGACCAGGACGAGCCGAAACCCGTCGTGTACTGCACGCCTGTGCCGTCCGGGCTCCACACGAACCGGCTGCCGTCCGAGGCGGCGGCCACCGTCCCGCCGGCGCTGACGCCCGAAGGGTCGGTCCCCGCGAACCAGTTGGCTCCGTTGTCCGTCGAGAACGCGATGTGCGGCCCCGAGTCCAGATTGCCCGTCCGCACCACCGTGTTCGGGTTCGTCTCGGCGAAGTCCAGGCTGGTGGTCGTGGTGAAGTTCGGGGACGTGAACATCATCGACGGGACCTTGGTGAGATCCGTGTGCCGGAAGCCGCCGATGTCACCGAGCGCGCTCAGCAGCGGGGCGCCCGAGGGCGGCGACGCCAGGTCGAGGACCGCCGTCTCCTCCAGGCCCCGCACCATCGGCTTGATGGTGAACTGGCCGCCGGAGTCCCAGTTCGTGAGGTTCTCCGTGCCGTAGACGGTGGCCCCCGTCCCGTACATCATGCGGTTCGAGTCGAACGGGTCGATCTCCAGCGACTCGGTCATCCACCCGAGTTTCGGCGCCTGTTCGGGCGGCGACGGATTCGCGCCCCAGGTGAGCCACGGGGAGGAGGAGACGTCCATGGTGAAGCGGTTTGCGCGGTTGGGGTACGACGTGTAGTCCCACGCCCTCGTCCAGGTCGCCCCGCTGTCCGTCGAGCGGAAGATCTGGGTGTCCGGCCACCAGGAGCTGTAGGCGGTGGCCATGACCGTGCCGGGCTTCTGCCGGTCCACCGTCAGTCCGCTGAAGCCGTAGTAGGTGTCGGCCTCCGCGACCGGGCTGATGTTCGTCCAGGTGCCGGTCGCCGTCGCGTACCGCCACACCTGGCCCTTGCCGCCGTCGTACGGCCCGCCCTTGTCGCTGTAGGAGAGATACAGGTAGCCGCCCGCCGCGTCCAGGACACCCTTGTGGGCCAGGTAACCCGTCGGCTGGCCGGCGAGCCGCGTCCAGGTCGCGCCCGCGTCCGTCGAGCGGTACACCGAGTTCTGCAGGTCGGCGACCCCGACGTAGACCGTCTTCGTGGCGTTCCCGGACGTCCCCGTCGACTCGTCGAAGGTCACCCAGACGACGCCCTGGTTGTCACTGGAGTAACCGCTGGTGTCGCTCGGATCCTGCTGGTAGTTGCCGACGTTGGGGAAGTTCGCCACCTGCGACCAGCTCACCCCGGAGTCCGTGGACCGCCACAGCCCCTTGCCGCTCGGCGCCCCGAGGTACAGCACACTGTTCTTGTTCGGGTCGATGGCCAGCCGCTCGCCCATGCCCCGCCCCGGCATGTTGCCGCCGAGCTTGAACGGCAGGTCGGTCTTCTGCCAGCTCGCGCCCCGGTTCGAGGACCGCATGACCGCGCCGTTCTTCGGGTCCCAGCTGTTGGTGTACGTCCCCACGGCCGCGTACACCTTGTTCGGGTCCACCGAGTCGGAGGCCAGACTGACCACACCCGTGTGCCCCCAGTCGTCCCAGCCGACCGAGTCCAGCAGCGGCGTCCACGTCTTCGTCGGCTCCTGCCAGCGATAGGCCCCGCCGATGTCCGTGCGGGCGTACGCCAGGTTCTTCTCCTTGCGGTTGAAGACGATGCCCGGCACGAAACCGCCGCCGTCGATCCGGGCGTTCTTCCAGGTGTACGTGTCGGCGGCGAGCGAGACCTTCGCGGTGCCGTCGGCCGCCAGTGCGGGCGGGGTGCCGGCGAGCAGCCCGGCCGCGAGCGCGAGCACGGCCGTGAGGATGCGGGTTCTTCGCACGGGAGGGTCCTTTCCCGAGAGGTGGGGGCAAGCGCTTTCTGTATGAGGCGAGAGTTGCCGGGCGACCCCCAGTGCGGGAGGGGGGCCGCCCGGCCGGTTGGCCCCGTCGTCAGGTGACGGGGCCTATACGCGGAGCCTTCGAGCGGCTCCGAGGGAGGAACGGTGCCTGTAGCGCTTTTAGGGGCGCGGGGAACTGCGCGACCAGCCACAACGGATCCGCAGTCGACAACGGTCCTCCCCACGGAGTGCTCGGCGGGGGCTATTCGAGTAGCTCCGCGTACGAACCCATGGCCAGGGCGATGTCCGCCTGGGCCCAGAACCGGTGGTACGTGAACGACGGCACCGCGCCGCCCGCGAGATACGCCTGGATCTTCGACCAGGCCGGGTCGTTCTTGTAGAAGGACCGGATGGACTCGAAGGTCGACGAGGAGTTGATCGCGTCACCGTTCGGCATGGTCCCGGTCCAGCCGCTCGGGACGTACACCGAGTCGTCGAACCGGTTGTAGTCCGCCCGGTTCTCCGGCACCGCGATGCCCAGGCTGTCCTGGTAGTTGTTCCACATGCCGTCCAGCAGGGCCTTGGCCGTCGTCTTCGCCGCCGTGTCACCGGACTTGGCGGCGTAGTAGCTCAGGGTCTTGGCGTACGCCGCGGCCACGCCGACGTCGTTGGTGTAGTCGGCGACGGTGACGTGAAGTCCGCTGTTGGCGCCGGGACTTGACGCGTTCCAGGTGTCGGGCTGGCCCGACCACTGCAGCGTGGAGGGGATCTGGTAGGTGCCGTCCGGGTTGATCGTGGTCTTGGACAGCGCCCACTTCACCCACTTGTCGAGGACCGCCTTGGCCTGCGCGTTCCCCGTCTGCTGGTAGTACTCGGCCACCCGCTCCATCGACCACGCCTGGAAGCCGAACCACTGGTTGGACGGCGGGTCGTGGTAGACGGGCTGCTGGTCGTAGTACATGCCGTAGAAGGTCGACTTGCCGGCCGGAGGAGTCGCGTAGCGGCCCGCCCAGCTGTTCGTCGCGCCGCCCGCGATGGCACCCTCGTCGGACTGCAGCCAGCGGTAGAACTCCAGCTGCCGGGAGAGCGAGGTGTTCCAGTCCGTGGCGCCCGTGGCCGACTTGGGCTTGAGGTCGGCGTAGGAGCTCAGCGCGTACGCGGCCATGGGGTTCTGGTAGCCGCCGTGGGCGTGACTGGATCCGATGCGCCAGGCCCAGCCCGCCGAGGTGTCGGTGGCGCCGCCCCAGGCGTAGTACCAGGAGAGCAGGTACATCGAGGCGTCCTTGCCGGTGCCGGCCGGGCAGGTCGACGGCCCGACGCAGTTGCCGATCTTCTTGAAGTACTTGTCGTACATGGCGTAGCGCAGGTAGTCGCCCATCTTCGCGGCCTTGCCCACGGTCGCGGAGACGTCGGAGCCCTTGCCCTGCTGCTTGGCCCACACATCGGCCCAGTACGCGGCCTGCACGGCCCGCGCGTCGGCGTCGGGTGCATCGGTGAACTTCCACTGCTTGGCGTAGGAGGAGTCACCGGTGAACAGGTCCAGGTAGCCGTTCTTGCCGCCGTACTTGAAGGCGTCGCACGTCGGCTGCGGCACCGTCTCCCACACCGACTCCTGAGCGCCGCGCTGGAAGGTGTTGATGTACGACGGTCCGGTGTCCGTCGGTCCGGCCTCGCACTTGCCGGGCGAGTTGCCGTAGCCGTAGGTGTTGTCGACGTCCTGGAGCCAGTGCATGCCGTAGATGTCGTCCGTGCCGTACGCCGACTTCAGCTCACCGGCGAGCGGGTCGGAGCCCACCGAGACCGAGGAGTCCAGCTTCGCCGGGTACTCGTTCGGGGTGTCGAGCTCGGGCGCGTAGGTGGCCGGCTTGGAAGCGTTGTAGAACGAGTTGGTCGGCTGGTCGGCGTGCGTGGGGATCATGTACTTCTCCATGATGTCCCAGGCACCGTTGAACTTGGACCAGTCGCCCGTCACCTTGCCGTACATCGCCTGCAGCCACAGGAGGTAGCTGTACGCCTCGGACGTGGTCTCGTGGCCGTAGTCCGGCGCCTCGACGATCAGCGTCTCGACCGAGTGGTAGGGGATGCCCTCGGGGGAGAAGTAGCCGTTCGCCGGGTTGGTGATCTTGCCGTACAGATCCAGGAAGCGGGCGTTGTACGTGCCCGTCGCCGCGATCTCGGTGACCGTCACCGAGGCCTTGGCGTGGCCGGTCGCCGTCGACTCGAAGGTCGCCGCACCGGTGCCGGAGGCGTTGCCGGTGATCGTCACCGTCTGCGCGGTGTTCCAGTTCGACGGCGTGAAGGTGAGCGAGGCGCCGCCGGTCACCGACAGGCCCGTGTTGCCGCTCGTGCGGGCGGTCGTGACGGTCACGTTGGCCGAGGGCTGCGTCGACAGCTTCACGGTGTACGTGCCCGTCTTGCCCTGCTGGACGGCCAGTTGGGTGGCGGAGGCGACGACCGCGGGACCCGAGGTGACCGTGATGCCGACCGGGGTCGACTCACCGGACGCGCCCAGGCTGTCGTACGCCTTCGCGAGCAGCGAATGACTGCCCACGGTCAAGCTTGAGACCGAGAGCGAGTACGGCGAGGTCGTGTCGGTGCCGAGCAGTGTGGTGTTGTCGTAGAACTCCACCTTGCTGATGGTCGCGTTGTCCGCGGCCGCGGCTGTCGCCGCGAGGGGCACCGCGCTGCCCTGGGTGTAGACCGCGCCCGCGGCGGGGCTGGTCAGCACGGTGATCGGAGGCTGGTGGGCTCCGGTGCACGAGGTGCCGTTGACGGCGAAGGTGGTCGGGGCCGCGTTCGTGCCGCTGTAGGTGAACTGCGCGCCCGTGGAAACTGCGGCGCCCGCGGCGATGTTCGCGTTGTAGCCGGCGTCCTTGACGCTGATGCTCTGACCGGACTGGGACCAGTTGCCGTTCCAGCCGTTGCTCAGCTTCTGGTTGCCTGTGTAGCTGTAGGTCAGGGTCCAGCCGTTGATGGCGTCCGTGCCGCGGTTGGTGATCGTCAGATCCGCGGTGAAGCCGGAACCCCAGTCGTTGGTCTTGTAGTCGACGCTGCACTGAACTGCTGCTGCTTGTGCGGGAGTTGAAGCCGCACTCAGCATTGCGAACGGCAGTGCCATGGCCGCCACGACAGCGGTCCACAATCGCCGGACGGTCCGGCGTCTCCTGGTGGGGGGCATTGCTGGTTCCTCCTTGTGCGGCTCGGAGAAGTCAAGGCTTGAACCAGTGGGAGCGCTCCCATAGTGGGGACGTGCGTTCAAGGGGTCAAGGTGCTTGAAGAGTCGAAAAGATTCGACGAACGGGGCTCGGGAAAAGTCAAGTGACCCCTCTGTTCTTTGCCGTCACTTGGCGCTACCTTCCTTGGCACCAGTGGGAGCGATTCCATCAGTCGACGCGTCCGTAACGGCGCGCTGATCTGCAAGGAGTCGCTCATGCGACACCCCCCGCGTCCAGTTCTCCTAGCCGTTGCCGGCGCGGTCGCCCTCATCGGGTCCGTGACGGTGCCGGTGGTCACGGCGTCCGGTGCCGCCCCTGCCTGCTCGGTGGAGTACTCCGTCACCGGCGAGTGGGACAGCGGCTTCCAGGGCGCCGTCAGGATCACCAACAACACTGCCGCCGTGCGCAGTTGGAACCTCACGTTCGACTTCGCCAGCGGTCAGAAGCTCACCCAGGGCTGGAACGCGCAATGGTCCCAGTCCGGTACGACGGTCACCGCTGCCAACGAGAGCTACAACGGTTCGCTGGCCACCGGAGCGAGCGTCAGCGCCGGATTCATCGCGTCCTGGTCCGGGAGCAACGCCGTACCGACCTCGTTCAAGCTCAACGGCACCAGCTGCAACACGGCCGCCGACCCCTCACCCACGCCGGAGCCGACGGACCCGGCCCAGGGGACACCCCCTGTTCTCCGTGCCTCGGGCAACAAGCTCGTGGACGCCGGCGGCGCCACCCGTCGGCTGCTCGGGGTGAACCGGTCCGGTGGCGAGTTCATGTGCGTCCAGGGCCGCGGCATCTTCGACGGCCCGGTCGACGACGCCTCCGTCAAGGCGATCGCCGACTGGAAGGCCAACGCGGTCCGTATTCCGCTCAACGAGGAGTGCTGGCTGGGCCTGGCCGACATCGACCCGGCCTACGCCGGGACGAACTACATCAACGCCGTCAAGGACCTGGTCGCCAAGGTCAAGGCCCACGGCATGACACCCGTGGTCGAACTGCACTGGACCCACGGGCAGTACACCGGCAACTCCGCCGGCTGCTCCGACGTGCACGCCAGTTGCCAGAAGCCGATGCCCGACATGCAGTACACGCCCGCGTTCTGGGCCTCGGTGGCGAACACCTTCAAGAACGACCGCACTGTCGTCTTCGACCTGTTCAACGAGCCCTACCCGGACCGCGCCACCTCCACGACCACCCAGGCGTGGCAGTGCTGGCGGGACGGCGGCAGCTGCCCGGGCATCGGGTACGAGGTCGCCGGTATGCAGGATCTCGTCGACAGCGTCCGGGGCACCGGCGCGACGAACCTGATCCTGGCCGGCGGGATCGCCTACTCGAACGATCTCAGCCAGTGGCTGACGTACAAGCCGGCCGACCCGGCGGGCAATCTCGCCGCCGCCTGGCACGTGTACAACTTCAACACCTGCTCCAACGCGAGCTGCTGGAACTCCACGCTCGCCCCGGTGGCCGCCCAGGTCCCCCTCGTGGCGGGGGAGATCGGCGAGAACACCTGCGCGCACGGGTTCGTCGACCAGGTCATGAAGTGGTTCGACGACCGTGGTCTGTCGTATCTCGGCTGGACCTGGAACACCTGGGACTGCTCCTTGGGACCGTCCCTGATCAGCAGCTACGACGGCACACCCACAGCGTTCGGCACCGGGCTGCGTGACCATCTGCGCGCCCTGAACGGATAGCACCCGCCGAGCGGACAACGTCCGCGAACGAGAAGGAAACCCGCACTCATGAGTCGTACGAGAACAGCGCTCCTCGCTGCCCTGGCGCTCGTCGCCGGGGCCTCCGGGACCGCGCTCGCCGTGACCCCCGGGGGCGCAGGCATTGCCGCCGTCCCCTGCACCGTGGACTACAAGGTGCAGAACCAGTGGGACACCGGCTTCACGGCCGCCGTCACCATCACCAACAACAGCGCCGCCAAGACGAGTTGGGCGCTGAAGTGGTCGTACGCCGGAAACCAGAAGGTCACCAGCGGCTGGAACGCCAAGATCAGCCAGAGCGGGACGGCCGTCACCGCGGCGAACGAGTCCTACAACGGCACGCTCGCCACCGGCGGTTCGGCCAGCTTCGGCTTCCAGGGCAGCTACAGCGGCACCAACGCCGTCCCGGCCACCTTCACCCTCGATGGGGTGACCTGCAACGTCGACGGCGGCGGCCCCACCGACCCGGGCCCGACCGACCCCGGTACCCCCGGCACCCGGGTCGACAACCCGTACGCGGGCGCCAAGGTGTACGTGAACCCCGAGTGGTCCGCCAACGCCGCCGCGGAGCCGGGCGGCAGCCGCATCTCCAACCAGCCCACCGGCGTGTGGCTGGACCGGATCGCCGCGATCAACGGCACCGGCGGCAAGATGGGCCTGCGCGCCCACCTCGACGAGGCGCTGAAGCAGAAGGGCTCGGGAGAGCTCGTCGTCCAGCTGGTCATCTACGACCTCCCCGGACGCGACTGCTCGGCCCTCGCCTCCAACGGCGAACTGGGCCCGACGGAGATCGACAAGTACAAGACGCAGTACATCGACCCGATCGCCGCGATCCTCGCCGACCCCAAGTACGCCTCGCTGCGGATCGTCAACACGGTCGAGCTCGACTCGCTGCCGAACCTCGTCACCAACGTCACGCCGCGGGCCACCGCCACCGCGAACTGCGACACGATGAAGGCCAACGGCAACTACACCAAGGGCGTCGGCTACGCGCTCAACAAGCTCGGTGACGCCCCCAACGTCTACAACTACGTGGACGCCGGGCACCACGGCTGGCTCGGCTGGGACGACAACTTCTCCGCGACCGTCCAGACGATCAAGCAGGCGGCCACCGCCGAGGGCGCCACTCTCAACGACGTGCAGGGCTTCATCACCAACACCGCCAACTACAGCGCGCTGAAGGAGCCGAACTTCACCATCAACGACTCCGTGAACGGCAAGTCCGTGCGCGAGTCCAAGTGGGTCGACTGGAACCGGTACGTCGACGAGCTCTCCTACGCCCAGGCCTTCCGGCAGGAGGCCGTGAACCAGGGCTTCCCCTCGGGCGTCGGCATGCTGATCGACACCTCCCGCAACGGCTGGGGCGGCTCCGCCCGGCCCACCGGCCCCGGTGCCATGACGGACGTGGACACCTACGTCAACGGCGGCAAGCTCGACCGGCGTATCCATGTCGGCAACTGGTGCAACCAGTCGGGTGCCGGTCTCGGTGAGCGTCCGAAGGCCAGCCCGGCCGCCGGGATCGACGCCTACGTGTGGATCAAGCCTCCGGGCGAGTCCGACGGGGCAAGCTCCGCCGTCCCGAACGACGAGGGCAAGGGCTTCGACCGGATGTGCGACCCGACGTACACCGGCAACCCGCGGAACAACAACAACATGTCCGGTGCGCTGCCGAACGCCCCGCTGTCGGGGCACTGGTTCTCGGCGCAGTTCCAGGAGCTCATGAAGAACGCGTACCCGGCGCTCTAGGTCTGCCGGCTGCGCGGTGCGACACCCCCGCCGGGGTCCGGTCAGCTCTCCTTGGCCAGACCCCGGCGGATCGCGAACTCCACCGCCGAGTAGTCGCCGTCCGGTCGGTCCAACTCGTACGGCTCGGCCGGGAGCAGAGGCGGCTGCGCCATGAAGCGGGGCGTCCCGCCGTGATGGGGCTGGGCCGCGTGGACCAGGAACGGGTGGCAGAGGTAGACGTCACCGGGGCTGCCGGTGGCGTGGGCGAGCGGACGGTGTGCCGAGGCCCTGTCCACCTTCGGGCCCAACTCCAGGAAGGACGCGCCCGGTTCGCCGTACGGCTCCAGGACCGGGGGCACGTCGAGATGGGAACCCACTCTGATGCGGGTCGGGGCGTCGGTCTCGGTGACCTCGCTGAACAGGAAGAGCATCAGCAGGGCACGGTCCCTGGAGGGCAGGTTGGTGTGGTACATGCCGGCGGGTGCGCCCTCGGGGAGATAACTTCCCTCGATGTGCCAGCCCGCGTCGGCGGGTTCCTCCGCGTGCGGAAACCGCAACGGGAAACTGCCCAGTGAGTAGCGGGGCTGCCAGCGGTTCTCGCCCACCAGCAGATCGAACGCCTCGTGCAGGACCGGAGAGTTGGCGGCCGCCGCGAACGGACCCTGTGCCATCCCGGCCACCCACACCACCGGGTCCTTCCAGGAGGCCGGGTCCTCAGGGTCGTAGCCCGTCTCCCGCCACAGCAGCGACGCGCAGTGCTGGGCGACGCGGGGCGGGAAGGCGCCCTCGATCCTCACGAATCCGTCTTCGAGGAAGCGCTCCACCAATTCGTCGTCCATGGGGTCATCGTGGGGGACCGGCCGGGACGGACGCATCCCCTTTTCTTTACGTCCGCTTTGCCGTGCTTGTTGCCGTCGTGGCAACACCACTGGCCTCTTCGCGGTGCGTCGGAGCACGCTGGCCGCACCGCGAGGAGAGGCTGGCACCATGGCGCACGATCACGAGACCCACGGTCACCACCACCATGACCACACCGACATCGACTGGTCCAGGATGGCCGAGCATCTGGAGACCCAGGCGGAACTGTTCACGCCCCTGTACGAGCGGGCCCTGGCCTGGCTCGGGCACAAGCAGACCGAGCCGGGGCTGATCGTCGACGCGGGCAGTGGGCCCGGAGTGCTGTCCTGTCTGCTGGCCGACGCGTTCCCGGGGGCCCGAGTGGTGGCCGTCGACGGAGCCGCGCCGCTGCTGGAGCGGGCGCAGGCCCGGGCCGAACGACTCGGCGTCGCCGATCGCTTCGGCACCCTCGCCGGTGAACTACCAGGAATTCTCGATGACTTGGACTACCCCGTCGACCTGCTCTGGGCCAGCCGGAGCCTGCACCACCTGGGGGACCAGCGGGCCGGAATCGCCGCGTTCGCCGCACGGCTGGCGCGCGGCGGCACGTTGGCGCTGATGGAGGGCGGGCTGCCGGCGCGTTTTCTGCCCCGGGACATCGGGATCGGGCGACCCGGGCTCCAGGCGCGGCTCGACGCGCTGGAGGAGCAGTGGTTCGCGGCGATGCGCGCGGACCTGCCCGACTCCGTCGCGGAGGTCGAGGACTGGCCCGCGCTGATGGCCTCGGCCGGACTGCGGCACACCGGTACCCGCAGCTTCATGCTGGATCTTCCGGCGCCGACGACCGATCGGGCCCGTGACTACATCGCCGCGTCGCTCGGGCGGCTGCGGGATGTGTTCGGGGAGCAGCTGGATGCGGACGACCGGGAGACCCTTGACCGGCTGCTCGATCCTGAAGACGCGGCGAGTGTGCATCGGCGGGCGGATGTGTTCCTGTTGGCGGTGCACACGGTGCACACGGCTGTGCGGACCGGTTGAGGGCCCGCCGCTGGACACCGCCGCACCTGCGGCTCTTGACTTCGAGAATGCTCCAACTGATGTACTCCCTGCCGTCCACAAGATGACAGAAGCACACAGGGGGAAGCCATGTCCGACTCACCGGTCGCGCTCATCACCGGCGGCGGCAGCGGTATCGGCGCCGCGGTCGCGAGACAACTGCTCGACGCGGGGCACCGGGTGGCCGTCACCGGCCGTGGTGCGCCGCGGCTGAGCGCCTTCGCGGAGGAACTGGGCAACCCGGAGGGGCTGTTGACGTTCGTCGGCAACGCAGCCGAGTACGGCGACATCAAGGCCGCCGTGGACGGCACGCTCAAGGAGTTCGGCCGGCTGGACACGGTCGTCGCCAACGCGGGCTTCGCCACCCATGACACCGTGGCCGCGGGAGACCCCGCCGGCTGGACCGAGATGGTGCTGACCAACGTGCTCGGCCCCGCCCTCCTCATCCGCGCCTCCATCGACGCGCTCAAGGAGACCCGCGGGCGGATCGTGCTGGTCGGCAGCGTCGCCGGGTTCGTCCACGGGCCCGGCAACATCTACGGGGCGACGAAATGGGCGGTGACCGGGCTCGCGGAGAACGCCCGCCGCGAGGTCACCGAGTTCGGCGTCGGTGTCACGCTGATCGCCCCCGGCCGGGTGGAGACGCCGTTCTGGGACAGCTACGGGAGCCTGCCGCCCGGCCACCTCCTCACCGCGGAGCAGATCGCCGCGTCGGTCGTGTGGGCCGTACGGCAGCCGGAGGGCGTCGACATCAACACCGTCGTCGTACGGCCGATCGGGCAGCCCGTCTGACGGCGTGCGCCGGACACACGACGGCCGGCGGTGGGCCCCCTGCGTGACAGGGGGCCCACCGCCGGCCGAACTGCTGGTGCGTCAGGCGGCGTTGAACGTCGATGGGTCCGGGCCGAGGCGCCGGTCCTCGTTGAGCGCGCTGATCGCCGCCAGGTCCTCGGTGTCGAGGCTGAAGTCGAAGACCTCGATGTTCTCCTTGATCCGGGACGGGGTCACGGACTTGGGGATCACGACATTGCCGAGCTGGAGGTGCCAGCGCAGCACGACCTGGGCCGGGGTGCGGCCGTGCTTCTGGGCGATGGCCACCACGGCCGGGACCTCCAGGAGGCCCTTGCCGGAGCCGAGCGGCGACCAGGCCTCGGTGGCGATGCCCTGCTCCGCGTGGTACTCGCGGGCCGCGCGCTGCTGGAGGTGCGGGTGCAGCTCGATCTGGTCGACGGCCGGGACGACGGACGTCTCGGCGATCAGCCGCTCCAGGTGGTCGGGTTCGAAGTTGGAGACGCCGATGGCCCGGATCCGGCCGTCCGCGTACAGCTTCTCGAACGCCCTGTAGGTGTCGACGTACAGGTCGCGGGCGGGCGCGGGCCAGTGGATCAGGTACAGGTCCACGTAGTCCAGGCCGAGCTTGTCCAGCGAGGTGTCGAAGGCGCGCAGGGTCGAGTCGTAGCCCTGGTCGCTGTTCCAGAGCTTGGTGGTGACGAAGATGTCCTCGCGGGCCAGTCCGGAGGCGGCGACGGCCTTTCCGGTGCCCTTCTCGTTGCCGTAGATCGCCGCTGTGTCGATGCTGCGGTACCCGGCCTCCAGCGCCGTGGCGACCGCGCGCTCAGCCTCGGCGTCCGGCACCTGCCAGACGCCGAAACCCAGCTGGGGCATCTCGACGCCGTTGTTGAGGATGATCGGGGGGACCTTGCTGCTCACGAGCTCTTGATCCTTACGGTTGTCGTCAGGTGGTACTCCCATCGTCAACGATCACGAGCCGTGATGCATTCCTGACCGGGGAATCCGTCCGAACTGACCCGCGAGTCAGTGGGCGATGGCTGAAATTGGCCGGAAATGCATCCGACCTCTTCGGTACAGACCATTGACCGCCGACGGTCCTGCCGCGACTCTGGATCGCGCCAACGGGCGGAATCCTGAACTCAGTTCACGGATATGAATCTGCCTCGACTTTCATCCGATGTTTCCCGTGTCTCCTGGCTCACGGAGAGGGAGGAACATGAGACGCCGTCGTCTCCGCACGGCTCTGACGACCCTTGCACTCGCCGCCGCGACCCTGGTCACCGTGCCGGCCGCCGCACCCCCGCCCGCCGGCTCCCCGACCGGGCCGTCCCCGGACCGGGACTGGTCCGTGGCGATGGTCGAGTCGACCATGGCCCGCTACACACCGAGCAGCATCGGTGGCTGGTCCTACCCGGTCGGCCTGTACCTCTACGGCCAGTACCTCGCGTACGAGCGCACCCATGACACCCGCTACCTGACCTACATCAAGGACTACGTCGACCGCTTCGTGAAGAGCGACGGCTCGATCGGCCAGTCCTTCAACAGCCTGGACAGCATGCAGGCCGGCCGGCTCCTGGTGATCCTGCACCACGAGACCGGCCAGGACCGCTACCGCAAGGCGGCGAAGAAGATCGTCGACCGCCTGGCCGGCTACCCCCGCACGAGCGACGGCGGGTTCTGGCACGCCGACACCGCGAGCCGTGCCCATCAGCTCTGGGCGGACGGCGTCTACATGGTGAACCCGTTCCTCGTCGAGTACGGAGAGGAGTTCGGCGACAGCTCGTACACCGATGACGAGGCCGCGAAACAGCTCGCCGTCTACGGAAGCCACCTCCAGGTCGCGAACGGACTGCTCAAGCACGCCTACGACGAGTCGAAGAGCGCCGGCTGGGCCGACCCGCAGACCGGGCTCGCCCCCGAGCACTGGTGCCGTGCGGTCGGCTGGTACTCCATGGCGATCGTCGGCGTGCTGGACGGCATTCCGCGGCACCACCCGCGCCGGGCCCAGCTGCTCTCTGTCTTCCGCAAGCTGGCGGCCGGCCTGGAGAAGTACCAGGACCCGGCGACCGGCCGCTGGTTCCAGGTGATCGACAAGGGTGCCCGCGGCGACAACTGGACCGAGACGTCCTGCTCCAGCATGTTCACCTACGCCCTCTCGCGCGGCGCCCAGCAGGGATACCTGGACCGGCATTTCAAGGCCGTCGCACACCGCGGCTACCAGGGCGTGCTCGCCAAGCTCTCGGTCGGCTCCGACGGGCGCACGAACCTCGCCGACATCTCCATCGGCACCAACGTCGGTGACTACGCGTACTACATCGCTCGCGACCGGGCCACCAACGACTTCCACGGCCTGGGCGCCTTCCTGATCATGAACGAACAACTGCGAGGTGATTAGTGTCATGAGCACATCCAGAAGGGCGGTGCTGGGCGCCGCGCTCGGCGGTGCCACGGCGGCCGCGGTCGGTCTGCCGACGGCGACCACCGCCCACGCCGCCTCCTGGCAGCAGAAGTGGGCCCCCTCCGCGAGCGCCGACGGCCTCGGCGCCTTCGAGACGATCGAGGACGACCGCGCCGACTCGCACCCCGCCGGACAGCCGCACATCTACGCCACCGGCAACAACTGGCGGTTCGACATGCACACCGTCGACCGGGACACCTCGACCGACCGCCAGCGCCAGGAGGTCACCGGGCTGCGCAACGGCAGCGGCGCCAACTACCTGAAGTGGACGAAGGGCCAGACCTGGCGGGTCACCTACTCGATGTACATCCCGAGCTCCCTGAAGGCGACCACCACCTTCACCCACATCATGCAGATGAAGCAGCCCGGCAGCGGCACCTCGCCGATCGTCGTGCAGTCCCTGCGCCGGGTGAACGGCAGGCAGACCATCGAGCTGAAGCTCGCCATCGACGACATCCTCGTCGGCCGCACCGACCTGGACCCGCTGCACGACAAGTGGACCGACGTCGACTTCCAGATCAAGGTCGGCGACGGCTCGGCGGGTTCGGTCCGCTGGATCCTCAAGTCCGCCGGCTCGACCGTCGTCGACGCGTCGAAGACCGGCGTCGACACCTTCCTGGCCGACCGGGTCCGCCCGAAGTGGGGCATCTACCGCTCCCTCGGCGACACCTCCGGCTCCCTGCAGAACACCTACCTGCTGCTCAGCAACCTCCGCGGCTACCAACTGGTCTGAGGAGCCGTCACCTTGAAACCCCCCACTGCCTCCCGCTCCCGCTCCCGCTCCCGAGCGGCCGCGATCGTCCTCTTCGTCGTCGCCGTCGTCCTCGGACTCAGCCACCCGGCGGCCCCGGCGGCCCCGGCCGCCCCGCAGGACCCGCCCCGAGCCGCCGCCGTCTTCGACGTACGCGACTACGGCGCCAAAGGCGACGGCTCCGCCAACGACACCCCCGCCGTCAACAAGGCGATCAGCGCGGCGAGTTCGGCGTCGGGCGGCGGAGTGGTCCGCTTCCCGCCCGGTGACTACAAGTCGAAGAACACCATCCACATGAAGAGCCATGTGACGCTCCGGCTCGACAAGGGCGCCGCCCTCCAGGGCTCCAGTGCCGACACCTACGACAAGGCCGAGTCCAATCCGTACGACGACTACCAGGACTACGGGCACAGCCACTTCCGCGACGCGATGATCTACGGCGACAAGCTGACCGGCATCGGCTTCGTCGGCCAGGGCGTCATCGACGGCATGGGCAACCTGATCACCGGCAACCCGAAGTCCGGCGAGGCCGACAAGATCATCTCCCTGACCCGGTGCGACGGACTCACGATCGGTGACGGCCTCACCCTCCGCCGCGGCGGCCACTTCGCTGCGCTCGTCAACGGCTGCAGGAACGTGACGTCGGACCACCTGACCATCGACACCGCGAGCGACCGCGACGGCTGGAACATCATCTCCACGACGAACGTCACGGTGACGAACGCCAACATCAGGGCCAACGACGACGCCCTGGTCTTCAAGAGCGACTACGCCCTCGGCGCCAAGCTTCCCAACGGCCACGTCCGCGTCAACGACAGCTTCCTGTCCGCCCGTTGCTGCAACGCCCTCATGTTCGGCTCGGAGACCTGCGGCGACTTCTCGGACTACCGGTTCGAGAACATCCGTATCGACGGAGCCGACAAGTCCGGCCTCGGCATGGTGTCGATGGACGGCGCGAAGATCTCCGACGTCCACTACCGCGACATCACGATGACGAACGTCCACTCGCCGATCATGCAGAAGATCGGCACCCGAAAGCGCTGCGGCAACAGCCCCGGTGTCGGATCGATCAGCGACATCACGTACGACGACATCACGGCCACCGGCAGCAGTCCGTCCTTCAGCCCGACCCTGTGGGGCGAGACCGGCCACCGCATCAAGGGCGTGACCTTCAACAACGTCGACATCACGGTTCCGGGCGGCAACGGCACCATGTCCACTGCGGTGCCGAGCAACGACCCGAACGACTACAACCCCAAGGCCATCGGAACCCGGCCGGCCTACGGCTGGTACCTCCACAACGCCGACGACATCCGCTTCACCGACAGTTCGGTGAAGTTCGCCGCGGACGACGGCCGCCCGGCGTTCCTCGCCAACGCGGCGGACGGCATCCGGCTCACCCGGTTCACCGCACAGAAGGGCGGCGGCTCCCCGTTCGACGTGGGCTTCCAGGGCGCGACGGGCAGCTGCCTGACGGACAGCCACAACACGTCCGGCGGCGCCCTGCGGGTCTCCGGAGACCAGGACTGCGGCACGGCGGCCGAGCCGCTGGATCTGGAGAACCCCCGCCAGGACTTCCTCCGCGCCTCGGTGGGCGGACTGTTCCTGCACTGGGGCCTGCGCACCACGCCCGCCCACACCAGCTGCACCGCCTGGGAGGACGACGTCACCAACGGAGGCTGGAACGCCGACTACTGGGTGAAGGAGGCCCAGAAGCTGCACACGCAGTACCTCGTCCTCGCCTCCTTCCACAGCCGCCTCGGCTACGCCCGCGCCTGGCCGTCGAAGATCCCCGGCTCCTGCTCCACCAAGCGGGACTTCCTGGGTGAGCTGGTCGCCGCCGCGAAGGCCAAGGGGCTGAAGGTCATCCTCTACATGACCAACGACCCCCAGTGGCACGACGAGGGCGGCCACGAGTGGCTCGACTCGGCCGCCTACTCCGCCTACAAGGGCAAGAACGTCGACCTCACCACCAACGACGGCTTCGGGCAGTTCAGTTACGACAACTTCTTCGAGGTCATGGACCGCTACCCCGACCTCGGCGGTTTCTGGATCGACAACGACAACGCCTACTGGGAGAGCCACGACCTCTACCGGCAGATCTACGAGAAGCGTCCGAACTACACGCTCAGCAACAACAACGAAGACACGCCGATCATGGACATGATCAGCAATGAGCAGAAGACGGGCATGACCCCGGCCTACGACTACCCTCAGGCCGTCTACACCTCCCAACCCCGCCTCACCGAGGCCGACTTCAAGCTGCCCTCCACCGGCGCCTGGTGGTACGGAGGCACCGACCCGTCGGTCGACAAGATGCTCACCCTCGGCCGCCTCGTCACCAACACCGGCTCGTCCGTGAAGGCGCTGATGGCCGAGACCGCTCAGGTCAACGGCAAGTTCCCGGCCAACCAGGCCGACTTCAACAACTTCGCCAACTCTTACCTGGACCCCATCTGGGAGTCCCTGCACGGCACGGAGGGCGGCGGCTACCTGTACGGCGGGCTCAAGCCGGGATTCTGGAACGACGGCGCCCACGGCGTGACCACGATCAGCAAGATCGACCCCGACCGCCAGTACATCCACGTCCTGACCCCGCCCAGCACCAGCACCCTGCGTATCCGCGACAACGGCTACCGCGTCGCGGCGGTCACCAACCTCCGTACGGGCGCGGCGGTTTCGTGGTCGCAGTCGGGCGGCGTGCTCACCCTCACCGGCCTCGGTGCCTGGGACCCGTACGACACGGTGTTCAAGGTCACCACGGCCGGCCGCCAGGGCATCCTCACCGGTGTCAAGGTGAGCGCGAGCGCCTCGGCGAGCGGTCACGCGGGCTCGGCCGCCGGTGACGGTGATTACGGCACCTTCTGGGACAACAACAAGACCCTCCCGGTGAACCTCACCTTCGACCTCGGCAGCTCGAAGAAGGTCCAGTACCTCGGGCTCAACCAGCGCGAGGACTCCGTCGCCTACGCCCGCTCGGACACCGAGCAGTCGGCGCGGATCAAGGACTACAAGGTGTATCTGAGCGCCGACGGCTCCACCTGGGGCAACCCGGTGAAGACCGGCCAACTGCCGAGCCGCCGCGGCGTCCAGGGCATCGACCTGACCGCGGCCAACGCCCGCTACGTCCGCCTCGAAGTGGGCTCCACCTGGGCCGCCTCCACCGACACGACCCGCTACCAGCGGCTGCGGATCGACGAGGCGTGGATCGGCAGCTCGTACGCGACTCCCGCGAAGAGGGGACAGTTATGACAGGCATCACCCGTGTCACTCGTGTCAGATCACTGATCGTGGCCCTGGTCGGGCTGCTGATGGCCTCGGCCGTCCCGCTGCTGGCCGCCGCCCGCCCGGCGGCCGCCTCCGACAACGGCCAGTCGGTCCGGCCCGCCATGGGCTGGAGCAGCTGGAGCTTCGTCCGCCGCTCGCCGACCGAGGCGAAGCTCAAGGCCCAGGCCGACGCGCTCGTGTCGACCGGTCTCAAGAACCACGGCTTCGTCTACGTCAACCTGGACGACTTCTGGCAGAAGTGCGACTCCAACGGCTTCGTCGTCGACTCCTACGGCCGTTGGACCGTCGACTCCGCCAAGTTCCCGTCCGGCATCAAGACGCTGGCCGACTACGTCCACTCCAGGGGCCTGAAGTTCGGCTTCTACGTGACCCCGGGCATCGCCAAGAACGCTGTCTCCAAGAACACCCCGATCGAGGGGACCTCGTACCACGCGAAGGACATCGCGGACACCTCGAAGACGGAGAAGAACTACAACTGCAAGAACATGTACTACATCGACTACGGGAAGCCGGGCGCGCAGGAGTTCGTGAACTCCTGGGCCAAGCAGTTCGCCTCCTGGGGAGTCGACTACCTCAAGATCGACGGAGTGGGCAGCCAGGACGTCCCCGACGTCCGGGCCTGGGACAAGGCGCTGCGCGCCACCGGACGGCCCATCAACTTCGCGCTGTCCAACAACCTTCCGATCGCGGACGCCTCCACCTGGAAGAAGCTGGCGAACAGCTGGCGCACCCAGGGCGACGTGGAGTGCTACTGCGGTCCCGGTGACAACGGCAGCGGCTATCCGCTCACCGACTGGTCGCACGTCTCCTCCCGCTTCAACACCGCGGCCTCCTGGCAGCCGCACGCCGGCCCGGGCGGCTGGAACGACCTCGACTCCCTGGAGATCGGCAACGGCGACCGGGCGGGCCTCACCGCCGACCAGCGCCGGTCCCACTTCACCCTGTGGGCGATGGCCGCCTCGCCGCTGCTGCTCGGCACCGACCTGACCGATCTCGACCCGGTCGACAAGGCGATGCTGACCAACGACCGCCTCATCGGGGTCGACCAGGACGGCGTCGCCGCCAAGCGGATCGTGAACAGCGGGGTCAAGCAGGTCTGGAGCAAGAAGGAGAGCGACGGCCAGTACGTGGTGGCCCTGTTCAACACCGGTACCTCCGGCAACGCGACGGTCACCGTGGACTGGTCCCAGGTCGGCTTCACCGGCTCCGGAGACGTCACCGACCTGTGGTCCGGCTCCCACAAGGGTGCGATCGCCGACTCCTACAGCGCGACCCTGCGGCCCGGCGAGACCCGGCTGATCCGCGTGCAGCCCGCCAACTCCCTGAAGAGCGCGGCCGCTTCACCGGGTATGGCCGTCGCCCCCTACGAGTACCTCGGCTGGGGCAACCCGCAGAACCCCACCTCGGTGATGTCGGCGACCGGCGTCAAGTGGTTCACCCTGGCGTTCATCCTCTCCGACGGCGGCTGCAACCCGAAGTGGGACGGCTCGCGCGCGCTGACCGGCGGCACCGACCAGTCGAGGATCGACGCGATCAGATCCGCCGGCGGTGACGTCATGGTCTCCGTCGGCGGCTGGAGCGGGAACAAGCTGGGCGAGAAGTGCTCCAGCGCCTCGGCGCTCGCCGGCGCCTACCAGAAGGTGATCAACGCCTACAAGCTGAAGGCCCTCGACATCGACATCGAGAACACCGAGTGGTCCAACGCGACCGTACGGCAGCGGGTCGTCGACGCGCTGAAGACGGTCAAGGCGAACAACCCCGGCCTGAAGACCGTCATCACCTTCGGCACCACCACCAGCGGTCCCGACTCCACCGGGGTCGACATGATCAAGCGGGCCGCGAACTCCGGCCTGGCCAACGACGTCTGGTGCATCATGCCGTTCGACTTCGGCGGCGGCACCACGAACATGGGCACCCTGACCACGCAGGCCATGGAGGGCCTGAAGGCACGGGTCAAGTCGGCGTACGGATACAGCGACGCCACCGCCTACGCCCACATCGGGCTGTCCTCGATGAACGGCAAGACCGACGACTCCGGTGAGCGCGTCCGCGTCGCCGACTTCAGGACCATGCTCGCCTACGCCCAGCAGCACCACATCGGGCGCCTCACCTACTGGTCCGTCAACCGCGACCGCCCCTGCGGCTCGGGCACCGACGGCGACTCCTGCAGCGGTGTGACGCAGCAGCCGTACGACTACCTCAAGGTCTTCACCCAGTACACGGGCTGAAGGGAACATCCGTGAAAAACAAGAGAGTTCTGCCCTACGGCCTCGCCGCGGCCCTCGCGCTGCCCCTCGCCGGCCTGAGCCAGGCCACCGCGCTCGCGGCCACCGACTACCAGGCGGAGGACGCGACCGTCGTGCAGGGCACGGTGGCCACCAACCACACCGGTTACACGGGCACCGGCTTCGTCGACTACACCAACGTCAAGGGCTCCTATGTGGAGTTCACCGTCAGCGCCGCCTCCGCGGGCACCACGGCCGTCACCTTCCGCTACGCCAACGGGACCGCGACCGACCGGCCCATGGACATCTCCGTGAACGGCACGGTCGTGTCCTCGGCCGTCTCCTTCCCGGCCACCGCCGACTGGAACACCTGGGCCACCAAGACCGTTGCCGTCCCGCTCACCGCGGGCTCCGCCAAGGTCCGCGCGACCGCCACCACCGCGGGCGGCGGTCCCAACCTCGACCGCATCGGCGTCGACGCGGCCACCGACTCCCAGGCCCCGAGCCGCCCCGGGCAGCCCAGTTGCTCCGACATCGGTGAGGACGGGCTCACGCTGGCCTGGGGCGCCTCCACCGACAACGTGGCCGTGACGGCGTACGACCTCTACGAGCACGGCAACAAGATCGGTGAGGCGCCGGGCGGTTCGACCAGCAAGGCGCTCACCGGCCTGACCCCCGGCACCACCTACAACCTCACGGTCATCGCCCGTGACGCGGCCGGCAACACGTCCCCGGCGAGCCCTGTCGTCGACTGCACCACCCAGCCCAGCTCCGACACCACCCCGCCGACCAAGCCCGGCACCCTGTCCGCGGCGGACGTCACGGCGAACAGCGCCGCACTGAGCTGGGGCGCCTCCACCGACGACCGGGCGGTCACCGGCTACGACGTGCGCAGTGACACCACCGTCTACACGTCCGTCAGCACCGGCACCTCGACCACGCTGACCGGGCTCGCCTGCAACAGCCCGTACAGCCTGAACGTCGTCGCCCGCGACGCGGCCGGCAACGTCTCCCAGCCGAGCAACACGGTCACCTTCACGACCAAGGCCTGCGCCACCGACGGTGGCGTCCCGTCCTCCGTCGCCACGCTCTCCTCCGGCTGGACCATCCCCTGGGGCGTCTTCTGGCTGCCGGACGGCAAGAGCGCGCTGGTCACCGAGCGGGACGACTTCCGGGTCTGGAAGGTCACCAAGGACGGTACGAAGACGCAGGTCGGTACCGTCCCGAACGCCGTCACCACGAACGGCGAGGGCGGACTGCTCGGCGTCGCCGTCGACCCGAAGTGGGAGACGAACCACCGCGTCTACTTCATGCACACCGCGTCCGAGGGCAACCGCGTGGTCCGCATGACGTACGACGGGACCACCCTGAGCGACTACACAGTGCTCCTGCAGGGCATCAAGAAGAACCGCTACCACAACGGCGGACGCCTCGCCTTCGGCCCCGACGGCTACCTCTACGTCTCCACCGGCGAGGCCCAGACACCGGACCTGGCGCAGGACAAGAGCTCCCTCAACGGCAAGATCCTGCGCATGACGACGGACGGGAAACCTGCCCCCGGCAATCCGTTCGGCACCTACGTCTACAGCCTCGGCCACCGCAACCCCCAGGGCCTCGCCTTCGACCGCAACGGCCGCCTGTGGGAAGCGGAGTTCGGCAACAGCTCCAAGGACGAACTGAACCTGGTCAAGCCCGGCGCCAACTACGGCTGGCCGGTCTGCGAGGGCACCTGCTCCACCGCGGGGATGACCAACCCGAAGGCCACCTGGAACGTCTCGGAGGCCTCGCCCAGCGGCATCGCGATCGTGCGCAACGTCGTCTACATGGCCTCCCTGCGCGGTGAGCGGCTGTGGCGGATCCCGATCAACGGCGACAACGACAGCGTCGGCACGCCGACCGCGTACTACGTGGGCACCTACGGTCGGCTGCGCACGGTCGTCAAGGTGCCGGGCGCCGACCAGCTGTGGCTGTCGACCACCAACTGCGACAACAACGGAGGAGCGGCGGACGGTTCGGACAAGATCTTCCGCGTGACGATCA
Organism: Streptomyces sp. SLBN-8D4; assembly: GCF_049739545.1. Classification (NCBI taxonomy): domain Bacteria; kingdom Bacillati; phylum Actinomycetota; class Actinomycetes; order Kitasatosporales; family Streptomycetaceae; genus Streptomyces; species Streptomyces sp. SLBN-8D4. The sequence goes on along the minus strand of NZ_JBMGQC010000001.1, from coordinate 1,724,372 downwards.
GCTGACAGGCCAGCAGGCCGTGACACGGGCCGTCAGGCCCGGTACAGCGCCTCGACCTCGCCCGCGTACGCCGTCTCGATCGCCTTGCGCTTGAGCTTCAGCGAGGGGGTCAGCAGCCCGTGCTCCTCGGTGAAGGGCTGCGCCAGGATGCGGAACGTGCGGATCGACTCGGCCTGCGAGACCAGGGTGTTGGCGGCCACCACGGCGCGCCGCACCTCGGTCTCCAGGTCGGCGTCGCGCACCAGCTGGGCCGGGGACATCCGGGGCTTGTCGTGCATCCCCAGCCAGTGCTCGACGGCCTCCTGGTCGAGGGTGACCAGGGCGGCGATGTAGGGCCGGTCGTTGCCCACGACGATGCACTGCGAGACCAGCGGATGGTCGCGCACCCGCTCCTCCAGCACACCGGGGGAGACGCTCTTGCCGCCGGAGGTGACGAGGATCTCCTTCTTGCGGCCGGTGATGGTGAGGTAGCCGTCCTCGTCGAGGGAGCCGAGGTCACCGGTGGCGAGCCAGCCGTCGTGCAGGGTCTCGTCGGTGGCCTTGTCGTTGTTGAGATAGCCCTGGAAGACGGTGGGGCCGTACAGCCAGATCTCGCCGTCGTCCGCGATGTGCACGGTCATGCCCGGGATGGGCTGGCCGACCGTGCCGTAGCGGGTGCGCTCGGGCGGGTTGGCGGTGGCGGCCGCCGTGGACTCGGTGAGGCCGTACCCCTCGTAGATGTGCACGCCCGCGCCGGCGAAGAACAGCCCGAGCTTGCGGTCCATGGCCGAACCGCCGGTCATGGCCTGTTTGATACGGCCGCCCATCGCCGCCCGCATCTTCGAGTACACGAGCTTGTCGAAGAGCTGGTGCTGCATCCGCAGCCCCGCCGAGGGACCGGGACCGATGCCCCAGGCCTTGGCCTCCAGGGCCTCGGCGTACTTCACGGCCACGTCGACGGCCTTCTCGAACGGCCCGGCCTTGCCCTCCTTCTCGGCCTTGCGGCGGGAGGCGTTGAAGACCTTCTCGAAGATGTACGGCACGCCGAGGAAGAAGGTCGGCTTGAACGCGGCGAGGTCCGGCAGCAGGGCGGCCGCGTTCATCTGCGGCTGGTGGCCGAAGCGGACCCCGCCGCGGATCGCCGCGACCTGCACCATCCGCCCGAAGACGTGCGCGAGCGGCAGGAACAGCAGGGTCGCCGCCTCGTCGCCCTTCTTGGAGTGGAACACCGGCTCCCACCGCTCGATGACGGTGTCCGCCTCGTTCATGAAGTTGCCGTGGGTGATCACACAGCCCTTGGGGCGGCCGGTGGTGCCCGAGGTGTAGATGATCGTCGCGACCGAGTCCGGGGTGACGGCCTGCCGGTGCCGGTGCACCACCTCGTCCTCGATGGCGGCGCCGGCGTCGTACAGCTCCTGCACCGCGCCGGAGTCCAGCTGCCACAGCCGGTGCAGCTGGGGCAGCCGGTCGATGACGGTGGCGATCGTCATCGCGTGGTCCTCGTGCTCCACGATCGCGGCCGTGCACTCGGCGTCGTACAGGGCCCAGAAGCACTGCTCGGCGGAGGAGGTCGGGTAGACCGGCACCACCTGTGCGCCGATCGTCCACAGGGCGAAGTCGAACAGGGTCCACTCGTAGCGGGTGCGGGACATGATCGCGACCCGGTCGCCGAAGCGGATGCCCTGGGCAAGCAGTCCCTTGGCGAGCGCCATGACCTCGTCCCGGAACTCCGCGGACGTGACGTCCCGCCACCGTCCGTTCTCGTCCTTGCGGCCGAGGGCGATGTGCACGGGGTCGTTCTGGGCATGCTCGAAGACGACGTCGGCCAGTCCGCCCACCGGGGGTGCCAACGCCAACGGAGGGTTGGTGAACTCGCGCAAACCCCGCTCCCCGCTCTCCCTGGCGCTCAGTGAAGCTCCGCACAGCGCCGTGAAAGCTACCCCACCCCGCCCCCCCGGTGGGAGGGGGGCCGAAGCCGAGGGGTGCTCACGTATGGCCTGGTCAGTACCGGAAAATACCCTCACATGGGGAAGGGTCGGACAGAAAACCGACGGTTGCGTAAGTTTCAGAGCCGCAATCTCCACGGAATCTGTACGTCCTCGTCGCGGCTCGCCACCCTGGTGAAACGGTTGTCCACCGGGGTGCCGTCCTTCTCCTCATTCAGCGTCGGCGGCCCGGAATCTGTCACTCCGGCCGGTGGGCTCACCGTCGGTGCAGCCGGTCCCCGCCCGCCAGGATCGCGGAGGCCAGGGCGTCCGCGGCCTCCTGAGCGGCCGTCCGCCGACGGCCGTGGACCAGGACGAAGTCCACCCGCCCGAGCTCCGGCAGCCCGGACCGGTCGGGCACCCGCACCAGCCCCGGCGGCACCAGCCCCCGGGAGTGGGCCATCACCCCCAGGCCGGCCCGCGCGGCCGCGATCAGTCCGTTCAGGCTGCCGCTGGTGCACACGATCCGCCACTCGCGCCCCTGCCGCTCCAGCGCCTCCAGAGCCAGCGTCCGGGTGATCCCCGGCGGCGGGTAGACGATCAGCGGCACCGGACGGTCCGCGTCCAGGCGGAGCCGCTCCGCGCCGATCCACACCAGCCGGTCGTGCCACACCAGCTCGCCCCGGGGGTCCTCGGGGCGCCGCTTGGCGAGCACGAGGTCCAGCTTCCCGGCGGCCAGCTGCTCGTGCAGGGTGCCCGACAGCTCGACCGTCAGCTCCAGGTCCACCTCGGGATGGTCGTACCGGAAGGTCTCGAGGATCTCCGGCAGCCGGGTGAGCACGAAGTCCTCCGAGGCCCCGAACCGCAGCCGCCCCCGCAGGCGCGTGCCGGTGAAGAACGCGGTCGCCTGGTCGTGCACCTCCAAAATCCGCCGCGCGAACCCCAGCATCGCCTCGCCGTCCTCCGTCAGCTCCACGGAGTGGGTGTCCCGGGTGAACAGCTGCCGCCCGGCGGCGTCCTCCAGACGCCGTACGTGCTGGCTCACGGTCGACTGGCGAACCCCCAGCCTTCGGGCGGCCTGCGTGAAGCTCAGGGTCTGCGTCACCGCCAGGAACGTGCGCAACTGCGACGGGTCGTACATGGCGCGAGCCTATCGCGGAACGTGATGACAGTGAGAGTGGTATGCGGGATTCCCGATCAAGGGGTGAGGGAGGACGATGGAGGGGGACCTTCCGTCCTGAGGGAGGTACCCGTCATGCCCCCGTACCGTCGTCGAACACGAGCAAGTGGAGAACCGTGAAGCGCCTGAAGTGGCCGGCCTGGATGCCGGTCGACCCGTACATCCTGCTGCTGCTCGGCACGGTGGGCCTCGCGGCCCTCGTACCGGCACGCGGGACGGCCGCGGACGTGGCCTCCGGAGCCTCCACGGCGGCGATCGCCTTCCTCTTCTTCCTGTACGGCGCCCGCCTGTCCACCCGTGAGGCCCTGGACGGCCTCAAGCACTGGCGCCTCCACGTCACTGTCCTCGCCTGTACGTTCGTGATCTTCCCGTTGCTGGGTCTCGCCGCCCGCGGACTCGTCCCGGTCTTCCTGACGAACCCCCTCTACCAGGGCCTGCTCTTCCTCACCCTGGTCCCCTCCACCATCCAGTCCTCGATCGCCTTCACCTCGATGGCCCGCGGCAACGTGCCGGCCGCGATCTGCGCCGGCTCCTTCTCCTCCCTGGTCGGCATCGTCATCACCCCGCTCCTGGCGGCCGCCCTGCTCGGCAGCAGCGGCGGGGGGTTCTCCGCGGACTCGCTCCTGGAGATCGTGCTCCAGCTGCTCGTGCCGTTCCTCACGGGCCAGTTGACGCGCCGCTGGATCGGCGGCTTCATCACCCGCCACAAGAAGGTCCTCGGCCTCGTCGACCGCGGGTCGATCCTGCTGGTCGTCTACACCGCGTTCAGCGAGGGCATGGTCCAGGGCATCTGGCACAAGGTGAGCCCGCTCAGGCTCGGCGGGCTCATGATCGTCGAGGCCGTCCTGCTCGCCCTGATGCTCGCCCTGACCTGGTACGGCGCCAAGGCGCTGCGCTTCGGCCGCGAGGACCGGATCGCCATCCAGTTCGCGGGCTCGAAGAAGTCCCTCGCCTCCGGACTCCCCATGGCCAGCGTCCTGTTCGGCGCGCACGCCTCGCTCGCCGTGCTGCCGCTGATGCTGTTCCACCAGATGCAGCTGATGGTCTGCGCCGTCATCGCCAAGCGCCGCTCGCACGACCCCGTCCCGGCGGAGACCGGAGAGAGCGCGGAGGTCAGCGGGCCGGGGTCAGGCGCAGCGTCACGAACCGCGGTCGGTACAGCGACACGTTCCGGCTGAGCTGGGCCGAAGCGAGAGCCGTCTCCAGCCAGTTGACGTCGTAGCTGAGCACCAGCCGTCCCCCGCCGCTGAGTTCGAGGTGCGCCTGCGGGTTGTAGGCGGCGACCTGCCCGGCGGGCAGGGACGGGGTGAAGTCCTTCTCCGGGCCGTGCCACGGTCCGGTGGGGGAGCAGGCCCAGTACGAGGTCACGGCCGCGAGCCCCTTCGTGCCCGCGGCCATGGTGAACAGCACGTACGTCCCGTTCTGTTGGACGACGGAGAAGGCGCTGCCCACCCCGGTGCGCCGCCCGTCCCCGAGCACCGGGCGCGGGCGGGCGCCGGTCGTCCACTGCGAGCCGTCCCAGTACTCCCAGGCGCCCGGCTCGGCGAGCCCGCCCTTCGGCACCCGGGCCACGTAGGCCGAGGAGGCGGAACGGGACGCGGCCCGGCCGTCGTCGCCCCCGAAGACGTACGTCCACTCGCCGTCCTCGACGAGCGTGGTCCCGAACAGCACCCGCCGGGAGGGGTCCTTGACCCGCTGCTCGTCGAGGACCTTCGTGATCGACTCGACGCGCAGGGCGGGCAGCGAGAGCGTGGCCACCTCGGTGGCGGTCGGGACGCCGTAGATCCAGGGGGACGGGCCGGCCGTCCGCACCCACAGCAGCACCCGCACGACCTGTTCGTGCGAGCCGGGGGAGCGGGGTTCGACGCGGGCCGCGACCGGCCAGCGCCACTGGTTCGGGCCGGGGTCCGGGAACAGGGGCGTCGGGAGGGTGGTCTCCAGGCGGCCGTCACGCATGAGCACCGCCGAGTTGCGCACCAGGGGAGCGGTGGGGTCGCGCCAGGCGTACGACTCGCCGAGCGGGTTGGGCGGGCCGTACACCTGGCCGAGGTAGGTGTCGGAGAACAGCCACAGCAGCCGCCCGTCGGGCAGCCGCACCGAGTGGGTGCCGTCACCGCCGGTCCAGTCGTCGGCGCGGGCGCCGTCGTCGCCGTAGCGCGCGAACTCGCCGGTGAGGCGGTCGTCCGCGGACCAGGAGCCGACGGTGAGCGGGGTGCAGTCGCCCGCGTCCCGGCCGCCGCCGTTCGGCAGGGCGGTGAGCAGCACGGCTCCGAGCACCAGCGCCAGCAGCAGACCGACGCCGGTGCCGGTTCGCTGTCGTGCTCGTGCGTCCTCGGGCACGGTCCGCGACGTTAGCGGCTCTCGCTCACCCGGTCCATGGGCAGCCACAGGACGGTGCCCTCCGACGCCGGGTCCGCGCCGGTGATCTCGGCGTCGGTCAGGGCCCGGTCCCACACCCGGACCTCGTCGATCGCGCCGGTGAAGAAGGCCCGGCCGTCCATGCGCTGGCCGATGTGCACACCGAACGGGGAGTTGCGGCTGACCGAGCCCGGCACGTCCGGTGCGCCGGTCGCCGTACCGTCGACGAAGAGCGTCAGCCGGCCGCCGCCCCGGCGCAGGCTCACGTGGTGCCACCGTCCGTCGTTGTACGCGCCACTCGTGCTCACCGACGCCGTCCGCAGGGTCGTCGCGCCCTCCCGCACGGTGATCAGCCCGTGCACCCGCCCGTTCGCGGGCTCCCCGCGCAGCCAGACCTGCGGCTGATCCGTACCGACCCCGCCCATCCACAGCAGCGGCTGCTCCCCGGCCGTGGCCGTGTACCTGAACCACAGGGACGCGGTGAAGTCCTGCGTGCCGAGCGGAAGTTGCGCACGATACGGCAGTCGTACGGCGTCGTCGGCGCCGTCGAGGTCCAGGGCGCCGCCGATGACGCCGGTCGTCTCGCGGGCGCCGCCGAGCACGGCCGCCGGCGGCGCGAGGTGAGCACGGTCGGGGGTGGTCGGGTCGGGGCCGCGGCGCGGTGTCAGCCAGTCCTCGGTGAAGCGGGCGAAGCGGATCTCGTCGCGCGCGTCGGCGGTCCCGCCCTCGTACAGCAGGCCCACCGTGGCCTCGTCGACCGGGGCCATGTCCGAGTAGCCGGACCAGTCGGTGGTGACGACCGTGGCGCGGTCGGGGGTGTCCCAGGTGGCGCCGCCGTCGTAGGAGGAGCGGATCGTCATCGTGCGGCGGCGGTCCGGGTCGGCCGGGCAGGACAGCAGCAGGCGCGCGCCGAGGCCGAGGGTGGCGCACTGGACCTGCGGTGCGTACAGGTCCGGCAGGGCCCGGAACGGCGCGTCGAAGCTGTCGCCGCCGTCGACACCGACGGCCTGGGTGCGGTGGCCGAGGTCGGTGCCGTCCTGCTCGCGCCCGCTGACGAGCACGGAACCGTCGGCGCGCTCGGTGAGCGTGACCTCGGAGGGCTTCTGCCGGAAGGTGCCGTCGGCGGCGACCGGCCAGGAGTCGGTGGCGCCGACCCGCCAGTGCTCGCCGCCGTCGTCGCTCACGACGAGTGCGGCGTGGTTCGCGGTCACCCGACTGCCGTCCCACGTCTCGGCGTTGACACCGAACACCAGCCGCCCGGCGTGCGGTCCGTGGCCGAGCTGGATGCCGTGCACGGGGCCGGTGGCGTACCAGGAGCCGCGCTGCGCGGCCAGGAGCTCGTCGCTCAGGTCGCGGGGCGCGGACCAGGTGCGGCCGTCGTCGTCGCTGTACTGGAGGTGCGGGGTGCGCACGCAGGGCGCCCGGCAGTTCCCGCCGTTCGTACGGCCCGGGTTGTACGTCTCGGCCAGCAGGACGCGGCCCGTCCCGCGGTCCACGAGCGGCGCCGGGTTGCCGTGGGTGTCGCCCGCGCCCTCGCTGACCACCTGGAGGGGGCCCCAGGTGCGGCCGCCGTCGGTGGACCGCTTGAGGACGATGTCGATGTCGGAGGCGTCCCCGCAGTTGAGGACGCGTCCCTCGGCGAACGCGAGCAGGGTGCCGGCGGCGGTACGGACGATCGCCGGGATACGGAAGCAGGCGTAACCGGGGTCCCGGTCCGCCTTGAAAAGGATCTGCTGTTCCAACCTCGTTGCGGACGGCAGGGGTTGGGCGAGAGCGGCGCTCGGCGGGGCGAGCAGGGCGGCGGTGGCGGAAACGGCGGACAGGTGGGATCTCAGACGTGCGCGACTCGACGGCACGGGCGCCCTTTCAGTTGTCCGTACATCCGGAAATGTGACCTTCCGGTGACGGACGGTAGTTCCGCCCCTCGCGCCTCACAAGAACCCCGCGCGTGTCCCGTCACGGATGGAGTACGACCTTTCCGAGGTTGCGCCGCGACTCGATCACCTCGTGCGCCTTCGCCGCGTCCTCCAGGGCGAACTCCCCGTGCACGACGGGCCGAAGCGTGCCGTCCAGGAACCTCCGCCACAGCTCCCGCCGCCACCGCTCGTACAACTCGGGCCGCTCGCGGGCGATCCGCGCCATCTGGAAACCCGTCACGGACTTGGCGCCGACGAGGAGGTCGTACGCCCGGATGGTCCCGCCGCCCGAGCTGTACGCCACCAGCCGCCCGCCCGGGGTCAGGGCGGCGAGCGCCGGGGTGAGCAGCTCGCCGCCGACCGCGTCGAGGACGTAGTCGACGGGATCTCCCCAACTGCCGTCGCCGTAAAGGGCGGTGGTGTCGGCGCCGAGGGAGCGCACGAAGTCCGCCTTGGCCGGGTCGGAGACCGCGCCCACCACCCGGGAGGCGCCCCGGGTCCGCGCGAGCTGCACCGCGAGGTGGCCGACCCCGCTCGCCGCCGCGGTGATCAGTGCCGTCTCTCCCGGCTCGGGTCGCGCCGCCTCCAGTGCGCCGAGCGCGACCAGACCGCTGCGGACCAGGGCGACCGCGTCGGCCGCCGAGGCGTCGTCGGGGACCGGGGAGGCCATGGGCTCGCCCAGCAGCGCGAAGTCCGCGTAACCGTGGCCGAAGCACAGGCCCGTGACACGTTCGCCGGGCCGGAAGCGGGTGACCCCGGCGCCGACGGCCACCACCTCACCGGCGAGCTCACCGCCGAGCGGCACCGGCTCCGCGGCCTCGGTCACCTTGCGGACGACGGGCAGCGTGACGCCGATCGCCTCGCAGCGCACGAGGAGCTCGCCCGGGCCCGGCGCGGGGACCGGCACCTCCTCCAGGAACAGCGGGCCACCCGTGGACTCGTAACGAACGCGACGCATCGATCCGACCTCCCCTGCTTCATCGGACTGCCCAACCGATTCATTGGACTTCCCAACGATAAGAGGTAGGTCATTGGGGAGTCCAATGAATAGTGGCTAGGCTGGCCCCATGGCCGAAGCTCCCCTCCCCGCGATCCGCTCCCTCCCCAGCTGGCTCCTCGGGCGCGCCGCCGCCCGCGGACGGACCCTGGTGGCCGAGGCGCTGGCCGCCGAGGGCATGAAGATGTGGCACCACGTGGTGCTCTCCGCCGTCCGCGACCTCGCCCCCGTCGCCCAGGCCGACCTCGGCCGCGCGGTGCGGCTCGACCCCAAGGACCTGGTCGGTGTCCTCAACGACCTCCAGTCCGCCGGACTCGTCCTGCGCGAACCCGACCCCGGCGACCGCCGCAAGAACGCGGTGTCCCTCACGGACGAGGGAACACGGCTGCTGACCCGCTGCGAGAAGGCGGCCCGCCACGCCAACGACGAGCTGCTGGCCCCCCTCTCCCCGGACGAACGCGCCATGTTCATGGACCTGTTGATCCGGATCTCCGGCACGGAGGGCTGATGGCGGATAACGTTCCGTCATGACCGGACCCCTCGCCCTCGATCCCGCGCGCAGCGCCCTCGTACTCGTCGATCTGATGGACCGGATCGTCGCGCTGCCCCTGGAACCCCGCAAAGGCACCGAAGTCCTCACCGCGGCTGAGGAGTTGGCGGCCGCTTTCCGCGCGGTCGGCGCACCCGTCGTGCTCGTGCGCGTCGAACGGCCCGGTGTCGCCGACCAGCCACCCGGCAGCGGGCTGGTCCCCGGTCTCGTCCATCCCGGCGACGTAGAGATCGTGAAGCGGACGATCGGCGCCTTCCAGGGCACCGACCTGGACGCACGCCTCCGCGCACTCGGCGTCACCACCCTGGTGTTCGGCGGAATCGCCACCAACCTCGGCGTCGAGTCCACCGCCCGCGCCGCCCTCGACCTCGGCTACGACCTCGTCCTCGTCGAGAACGCGATGGCCGCCTTCACCACCGCCGAGCACGAGTCCTCGACCCGCCTCGACTTCCCGCGCCTGGGCACGGTGGTGACGGCGGATCAGGTGCGCTTCGTGGCGGGCTGACCGCTCAGACCAGAACCGTTCCGCCGTCCACGACCACCACCGAGCCGGTGCTGAAACCGCCGCGCATCAGATAGAGACACGCCTCGGCGACCTCCTCCGGCTCGCCGACCCGCCCCACGGGGAGCGACTCGGCGGCGGCCCCGAACAGGCCGTCGCGCTCCTCCTCCGCAAGCTCCCGCCACAGCTCGGTGCGCACCACCCCCGGCTCGACCACGTTGACCCGGACCGGAGCCAGCTCCAGGGCCAGCGCCCGGGTCAGCGACTCCATCGCCCCGGCCAGGCCCGCCACCACACTCGTCCCCGGCATCGGCCGGCGCGCGACGGTCCCCGTGGTGAGCACGACCGACCCGCCCTCCCGGATGAGCGGCGCCCCGTACTTGACCACCGTGACCGCGCCCCACAGCCGCGTCTCCAGGAAGCTCCGTGCCCGGGCGAGGTCGTCCTGGGCGGCGAGCCGGAGATCACCGCTGGTCGCAGCGTTCGTTGAGGTCCTTGCCGGGGAGCCGCAGGGCTGAGACGGGAAGCCGCTCAGCCCGGGGCTGCCGTGGCCTCCAGAGCCAGCCTGTGTTCTCCCGCGTACACGTTCATGGAGGGGCCGCGCAGGAAGCCGATCAGGGTGAGGCCGGTCTCGGTGGCGAGGTCGACGGCGAGGGAGGAGGGTGCGGAGACGGCGGCGAGGAGGGGGATGCCGGCCATGACGGCCTTCTGTGCCAGTTCGAAGGAGGCGCGGCCCGACACCAGGAGGATGGTGCGGGACAGGGGGAGGTGGCCGTGTTGGAGGGCGCGGCCGATGAGTTTGTCGACGGCGTTGTGGCGGCCGACGTCTTCGCGTATGTCGAGGAGTTCGCCGTGTTCGGTGAACAGGGCGGCGGCGTGCAGGCCCCCGGTGCGGTCGAAGACGCGTTGGGCTGCGCGGAGCCGGTCGGGGAGGCTCGCGAGGAGGTCGGGACTGACACGGACCGGGGGTGTGTCGTGGATGGGCCAGTGGGTGGTGGTGCGGACGGCGTCGAGGCTGGCTTTGCCGCACAGGCCGCAGGAGGAGGTGGTGTAGACGTTGCGTTGGAGGGTGATGTCGGGGATGGGGACGTGGGGGGTGGTGGTGACGTCGACGACGTTGTAGGTGTTGGAGCCGTCGGTGGTGGCGCCGGCGCAGTAGACGATGTTCTGCAGGTCGTTCTGCTGGGCGAGGACGCCTTCGCTGACGAGGAAGCCGGTGGCGAGGGCGAAGTCGTCGCCGGGGGTGCGCATGGTGATGGCGAGGGGTTTGCCGTTGAGGCGGATTTCGAGGGGTTCCTCGGCGACCAGGGTGTCCGGGCGGGACGAGAGGGCCCCGTCGCGGATGCGGATCACCTTGCGTCGTTCCGTGACTCGTCCCATATGTGTCTCAGTCCCGGTTCTGTCTGTACGTGCTGGTAGCCGAAACGGCCCTTGCTGCAGAGGCTGCCCTTGGTCACCGGTCCGTCCAGCGGGGCGGTGACCTTCACGATCTCATTGTCCTGCACATGGAGCGTGAGGCCACAGCCCACTCCGTGGTGCGCACACAGGTACCCGCCGTCCGCCTGTCGAAATCCGTCCCGGAAACCGGCCGGTCCGACCGTTCGTCGCGTCCGGGATACCGCTCATCGCATACGGTCGACGTGCCGCCTTTTCAACCAACCTGATTGTTCCTACCGTTCGGGATCATGAGTCCCCCTGTCGCGCCCCCGGGCTGGAGCCGCTGGCTCGTCCCCCCGGCCGCTCTCTCGGTCCATCTCTCCATCGGACAGGCGTACGCCTGGTCGGTGTTCAAGCCGCCGCTCGAGTCCGCGCTCGGTCTCAGCGGCACGCAGAGCGCACTGCCCTTCCAGCTCGGCATCGTGATGCTCGGCCTGTCCGCCGCGTTCGGCGGCACGCTGGTGGAGCGCAACGGGCCGCGCTGGGCGATGACGGTGGCGCTGATCTGCTTCTCGTCCGGCTTCCTGCTGTCCGCGCTGGGGGCGGCCACCGAGCAGTACTGGCTGATCGTCCTCGGCTACGGCTTCGTCGGCGGCATCGGCCTCGGCATCGGCTACATCTCACCGGTCTCCACCCTGATCAAGTGGTTCCCGGACCGGCCCGGCATGGCCACCGGCATCGCCATCATGGGCTTCGGCGGCGGCGCGCTCATCGCCTCGCCCTGGTCGGCGCAGATGCTGGAGTCCTTCGGCTCCGACAGCTCCGGGATCGCGCTCGCGTTCCTCGTGCACGGGCTGTCGTACGCCGTATTCATGCTCCTCGGAGTCCTGCTGGTGCGCGTGCCGCGCAGCGAGAAGCCGGTCGAGAGCGCGCCCAGCGCCTTCGACGGCCCTCAGGTCTCGGCGCGCAACGCCGTGCGCACGCCCCAGTTCTGGTGTCTGTGGATCGTGCTCTGCATGAACGTCACCGCGGGCATCGGCATCCTGGAGAAGGCCGCCCCGATGATCACCGACTTCTTCAAGGAGACCTCGACCCCGGTCTCGGTGTCGGCCGCGGCCGGCTTCGTCGCGCTGCTGTCGGCCGCCAACATGGCGGGCCGCATCGGCTGGTCGTCGACGTCCGACCTGATCGGACGGAAGAACATCTACCGCGTCTACCTGGGCGTGGGTGCGGTGATGTACGGGCTCATCGCCCTGTTCGGCGACTCCTCGAAGCCACTGTTCATCCTGTGCGCGCTGGTGATCCTGTCCTTCTACGGCGGCGGTTTCGCGACGATCCCCGCCTATCTGAAGGATCTCTTCGGCGCCTACCAGGTCGGCGCCATCCACGGCCGGCTGCTGACCGCCTGGTCCACTGCCGGGGTCCTCGGACCGCTGATCGTGAACTGGATAGCCGACCGGCAGGAGGAAGCGGGCAAGAGCGGGTCCGACCTCTACAGCCTCTCGTTCATGATCATGATCGGGCTGCTCGCCGTCGGCTTCGTCGCCAATGAGCTGGTCCGCCCCGTCAGTGCCCGTCACCACATCCCCGCACCGAGGGAGGCCGCCGATGTCACAGCCCGACAGCAGTCAGAGTCCGCCTGACCGGCGCCCTCTCATCGCCCTGGCCTGGGTGTGGGTGGGCACACCGCTCGTCTACGGGCTATACGAGCTCGTGCAGAAGGCCACGCAGCTGTTCACCAAGTAACTGTTCGACAGGTGTTCGGACGTCCGAGGGGTGAGGGAAGCCGACAACTCGGGCGCCCGTTTCCTGTGGCCTTACGTGCCCGCGTACCCGTGAGTCACTGATCAGACTGGTGGATCCCGCTACCCAAGGCAACGAGGGGGACCCTCCATGAACGGCTCGCGGATCGCCGCAGTCGGCCACTACCAGCCCGCCAAGGTGCTCACCAACGAGGATCTGGCGGGCCTGGTCGACACCAGCGACGAGTGGATCAGGTCCCGGGTGGGCATCCGGACCCGTCACATCGCCGGACCGGACGAGCCGGTCGACGAGCTCGCCGCGCACGCCGCCGCCAAGGCGCTGGCCGCGGCCGGGCTCACGCCCGCCGACATCGACCTGGTCCTGGTGGCCACCTCGACCGCAGTCGACCGGTCCCCGAACATGGCCGCCCGGGTCGCGGCCCGGCTCGGCATCCCCTCGCCCGCCGCGATGGACGTCAACGTGGTGTGCGCCGGTTTCACCCACGCCCTGGCCACCGCCGACCACACCGTCCGGGCCGGTGCGGCGACCCGTGCGCTGGTGATCGGCGCCGACAAGATGTCCGCGGTGACCGACTGGAGCGACCGCACCACCTGTGTCCTCGTGGGGGACGGGGCGGGTGCGGCGGTCGTCGAGGGGGCCGACGTGCCCGGAATCTCGCCCGTGCTGTGGGGGTCGGTGCCCGAGATGGGGCACGCCGTGCGGATCGAGGGCGAGCCGGCCCGGTTCGCGCAGGAGGGGCAGAGCGTCTACCGGTGGGCGACCACGAAGCTGCCGGCGCTGGCCCGGCAGGCCTGCGAACGCGCCGGGCTCACCCCCGAGGACCTCGCTGCGGTCGTGCTGCACCAGGCGAACCTGCGGATCATCGAGCCCCTCGCGGAGAAGATCGGCGCGGTCAACGCCGTGGTGGCCCGCGACGTCACCGAGTCCGGGAACACGTCCGCGGCCAGCATTCCCCTCGCGTTCTCCAAACTGGTCGAGCAGGGCGAGATCTCGACCGGGGACCCGGTGCTTCTGTTCGGCTTCGGTGGGAACCTGTCCTACGCCGGGCAGGTCGTCCGCTGCCCGTGACCTACGGGATGTGACGAGGTCGACGCCTGGTTTCCTGGACCCTGTGCGTCGTAGACTGTAGACAAAAGGCAACGAGTCAGGGGTGTCCGGCGGTGTCCGCGGGTGACCGCCGCCGAGGAGGGGGACCGCGATGTTGTCGACAGGTCTGCCGCAGGGAGCCGTGCCGAAGCTGGAACGTCCCGGCCCACTGCGTGATCGCGTGTACGAGGCGCTGCTGGAACTCATCACGACCCGTGCTCTCCAGCCGGGTCAGCATCTGGTGGAGAGTGAGCTGGCGGGTCATCTGGGGGTGTCCCGGCAGCCGGTGCGGGAGGCTCTTCAGCGGTTGAACACCGAGGGGTGGGTGGATCTGCGGCCCGCCCAGGGCGCGTTCGTGCACGAGCCGACCGACGAGGAGGCCGACCAACTCCTCACCGTGCGCACGCTGTTGGAGGCCGAGGCGGCCCGGCTCGCCGCCGCCAACGCGGGCAGCGCCGGAATCGCCGCCCTGGAAACGCTGTGCGCGGAGGGCGACAAGGCCGTCGACGCGGACGACGTGGACGGCGCGGTCGCCCTGAACGCCCGCTTCCACGCGAAGATCATGGAGTTGGCAGGAAACGCGGTCCTCGCCGAGCTGGCGGGGCAGGTGGACCGCCGGGTGCGCTGGTACTACACGCCGGTCGCCCGGCAGCGCGGCCGCCAGTCCTGGATCGAACACCGGGCCCTGATCGCCGCGATCGCCGACCGTGACCAGCCACGCGCGACGGAGCTCATGCGGGAGCACACCGAGCACACGCGGACGTCGTATCACGCGCGTCAGCGGTCGTAGTCGCCGTCGTTCGGGAGGGCGGTCGTGGGTCCTGTGTCGGGTGCGGGGTCTTGGTCGTGGTGACCGTGGGCCGGGCGTGGCGGCGGGTGACGGGGCGGATGCCGGGAGCACGCCGCGTGCACGCGGACGTCGTATCACGCGCGTCAGCGGTCGTAGTCGCCGTCGTTCGGGAGGGCGGTCGTGGGTCCTGTGTCGGGTGCCGGGCCTTGGTCGTGGTGGTCGTGGGCCCGGGTCGGCGGCGGGTGGCGGGGCTGATGGGGGGCAGCGAGAACACGCGGACGGCGTGTCGCGCGCGTCAGCGGTCGTCATCGCTTCTGCTTGCCCACCTGCCTTGCCCCACTCGCCGCGGACGGCGTGGCACGCGCGAGCGGTCGTAGTCGCCTCACCTCGTCCCGCTCACGTCACCGGAAGGCCTCCGCGTGGTCCCGTGCCCACTGGGCGAAGGTGCGCGGTGGGCGTCCCGTGACCTGTTCCACCGTGGGCAGTACCACCGACTCGTCCAGGGTGCCGTCCACGAAGAAGGCGAAGAAGGCGTCGACGTACGGCTTCGGCATGCCCGTCGCCTCCATCTCGGCGCGTGTCTCCTCGTGGCCCAGTCCCACGGCGCGCAGGTCCCGGCCCAGCGCCTCGCCGAGGATCCGGACCCGGTCGGCCGGCAACAGCGTCTCGGGGCCCGTGACCTGGAGCACCCGGCCCGCGAACTCGTCGGACAGCAGGGCGCGTTGGGCGACCTGCGCGATGTCGTAGGGGTCGATGTCGGTGGTCCGCGCGTCGGGGAACGGCACCCGGACCGTGTCACCCTCGCGGATCTGGTCCGCGAGCCGCAGCGCGTTGGTCATGAAACTCGTCGGACGGACGAACGTCCAGTCGAGACCCGAGTCGCGCACCGCGTCCTCCGCGGCCAGCAGATAGCCGGCCACCGCGTTGTCCCGGTCGCCCGTGCCCGCCGACAGCCCGGAGAGCAGCACCACGCGGCGCACACCGGCGGCCCGCGCGTCCGCCAGGATCTGCCGCTGCCCTTCGTAGCCGGGCATCAGGAACACTCCCCGTACGCCGTCCAGCGCGTCCCGCACGCTCTCGGGCCGGTTCAGATCTCCCGCCACGGCCTCCATGCCCGCCGGTAACCCCTCGCTCCGCCCGGAACGGCTGACCGCCCGCACCCGCTCGCCGGACTCCGCCAGCGCCCGCACGAGTTCGGCCCCCACGTTCCCTGTCGCACCCGTCACCAGAAACATGCGCTTCCCTCCCTCGCTCAACATCCTGCGGGTGAGGGCGCCGGGACACCAGAGTGCGACACGTCTTTGTCCTGCGAGTGGAGAAAGTGAGCATCAATCTGCGCCCAGCTTCTTCCCAGGTTCGGCAGCCGCTGCTACGTTCCCCTCGAAAGCAAACCGGCTGGTGGCCGAATGAGGCGGGGAGGGGCTCGTGAGACGCATGACGGCACGACCCGCGAACGCGCACCAGGCCCGGCTGCTCAAGCTGTTGCGTGACGGAGGCCCCAACTCCCGTGCGCAACTGGGCGATCAGGTCGACCTGTCACGGTCCAAGCTGGCCGTGGAGGTGGACCGGCTGCTGGAGACGGGCCTGATCGTGGCCGACGGACTCGCCGCCTCCCGCGGCGGGCGTCGCTCCCACAACATCCGGCTCGCCCCCAATCTGCGTTTCCTCGGCGTGGACATCGGCGCTACCTCGGTCGACGTCGCCGTCACCAACGCCGAACTGGAGATCCTGGGACATCTCAACCAGCCCATGGACGTCCGCGAGGGCCCGGTCGCGGTCTTCGAGCAAGTCCTGTCCATGGCAGCGAAGTTGAGGGCCTCCGGGCTCGCGGAGGGGTTCGACGGCGCCGGCATCGGCGTCCCCGGGCCGGTCCGCTTCCCCGAGGGCGTACCGGTGGCTCCGCCGATCATGCCGGGCTGGGACGGCTTCCCCGTACGGGAGGCGCTGAGCCAGGAACTCGGCTGCCCGGTCATGGTCGACAACGACGTGAACCTGATGGCGATGGGCGAGATGCACGCGGGCGTCGCACGCTCCGTGGGCGACTTCCTCTGCGTCAAGATCGGCACCGGCATCGGCTGCGGCATCGTCGCCGGCGGTGAGGTCCACCGCGGGGTGACGGGCAGCGCGGGCGACATCGGGCACATCCAGGCCGTGCCCGACGGCCGCCCGTGCGCCTGCGGCAACCGGGGCTGCCTGGAAGCCCACTTCAGCGGGGCGGCCCTCGCCCGGGACGCCGTGGAGGCGGTCGAGCAGGGGCGCTCCGAGGCACTCGCCGCACGGCACACGGCGAACGGCGGCCTGACCGCGGTCGACGTCGCCGCCGCCGCTGCCGCCGGCGACCCCACCGCCCTCGACCTGATCCGCGAGGGCGGCAACCGGACCGGCCAGGTCATCGCCGGTCTGGTCTCCTTCTTCAACCCCGGCCTGGTGGTGATCGGCGGCGGGGTGACCGGCCTCGGCCACACCCTGCTCGCCGCGATCCGCACCCAGGTCTACCGCCAGTCCCTTCCGCTGGCGACCGGCAACCTGCCCATCGTTCTGGGGGAGTTGGGCCCCACCGCCGGAGTCATCGGCGCGGCCCGGCTCATCAGCGACCACCTGTTCTCACCCGCCTGAGCACTCGAATCCGTCAGGCGTCCCAGTACGGCGCCCTGCTTCGCCCTGCCCTGAATCCGGCCCGCACGCCCGCCAAGGGGACCTCATGGCACCAGAACCACCGCTGCTCAGCATGTCCGGCATCACCAAGTCGTTCCCCGGAGTCCGGGCCCTCGACGGCGTCGACCTCGACGTCCAGGCCGGTGAAGTGCACTGTCTGCTCGGCCAGAACGGGGCCGGGAAGTCCACCCTCATCAAGGTGCTGGCCGGCGCCCACCAGCCCGACACCGGCCGCCTGCGCTGGCGCGGCGAGGAGGTCGCCCTGCGCTCGCCGATCGCCGCCATGCGCCTCGGCATCGCCACCATCTACCAGGAACTCGACCTGGTGGAACACCTGTCCGTCGCCGAGAACGTCCACCTCGGCCATGAACCCACCACGGCCGGGTTCGTCGTACGCGGCAAGGCGGCCCGTCAGTCCACCGCCGCGCTGCTACGACGACTCGGGCACCCGGAGATCGATCCGGCGCGCCTGGTCGGGGAGTTGCCCGCGGCGCAGCAGCAGATCGTCTCCATGGCGCGGGCCCTCTCCCACGACGGACGGCTCATCGTGATGGACGAGCCGTCCGCCGCCCTCGACCCGGACGAGGTCGACAACCTTTTCCGCATCGTCGGCGACCTCACCGCCGAGGGAGTCGCCGTCGTCTACATCTCCCACCGCCTGGAGGAGATCCGGCGGATCGGCGACCGAGTGACGGTCCTCAAGGACGGCCGGGCCGTCGCGGTCGGACTGCCCGCCAAGTCGACGCCGACGCGAGAGGTCGTGGCGCTGATGACGGGCCGGAACGTCGAGTACGTCTTTCCGGAGCGGTCGACGGCTCCCGCACAGGGGGAGAAGCCGCTGCTGGAAGTCCAAGGGCTCACCCGGCAGGGCGAGTTCGAGCCCCTCGACCTCGTGATCCACCCCGGGGAGATCGTCGGCCTCGCCGGACTCGTCGGTTCGGGACGCTCCGAGATCCTGGAGACGGTCTACGGCGCCCGCAAGCCCACCGCCGGTCAAGTCTCCGTGAACGGACGTCCCTTGAAGCCCGGCAGCGTCCGCGCCGCCGTCCGCGCCGGGATCGGGCTCGCCCCCGAGGAGCGCAAGGCACAGGCCCTGCTGATGCTGGAGTCGGTCACCCGCAACGTGTCCGTCTCCTCCATGTCCCGCTTCTCCAGAGCCGGTTGGATCGACCGGCGCGCCGAACTCGGCGCGGCCCGGGCGGCCACCCGCGAACTCTCCCTGCGGCCCGACAACCCCTCCGTGCCGATCCGCACCCTGTCCGGCGGCAACCAGCAAAAGGCCGTCCTCGCCCGCTGGCTGCTGCGCGGCTGCCGGGTCCTGCTGCTCGACGAACCCACCCGGGGCGTCGACGTAGGAGCCCGCGCCGAGCTGTACGCAGTCGTCCGCCGCCTCGCCGACGAAGGGCTGGCCGTCCTGCTGGTCTCCAGCGAGGTCCCCGAGGTGCTCGGCCTCGCCGACCGTGTCCTGGTGCTCCGCGAGGGCCGTGTCGTCCACCGGGCGCCCGCCCGTGAGCTCGACGAACACCGTGTACTCGACCTCGTCATGGAAGGAAGCCCGGCGACATGACGCAGCATGTGTCCCCGCCCAGGGGAAGCGCCGACAAAGTGCCTTCGGTGAGCGAATCGTCCGCCTGGCGAGGGATGTTCGCCCGCGCCGACGTCCGCACCCTCTCCCTCCTCGGCGTGCTCGCCGTACTGGTCCTCATCGGCGGGATCACCAAGCCCGACGAGTTCCTCGACACCCGCAACCTCCAACTCGTCCTCACCCAGGCCTCGGTGATCGGTGTCGTCACCGTCGGCATGACCTTCGTCATCACCTCCGGCGGCATCGACCTCTCGGTCGGCGCGATCGTCGCCCTCGCCTCGGTGTGGGCCACCACCGTCGCCACCCAGGAGTACGGCTTCGCGGGCATCCTCTTCACCGCGGTCATCGTCGGCGTCGGCTGCGGCCTGGTCAACGGGCTGCTCATCGCGTACGGCGCCATGGTCCCCTTCATCGCCACCCTCGCCATGCTCGCCTCGGCCCGCGGACTCGCTCTGCAGATCACCGACGGCAGCACGCAGGTCGTCACCGTCAACAGCGTGCTGGACCTCGGGGAGCGCGACGCGTATGTGCTCGGCATCCCTCCGCTGGTCCTCGTCTTCGCGGTCGTGACGATCATCGGCTGGCTGGTGCTGAACCGCACCACCTTCGGCCGGCGCACCGTCGCCGTCGGCGGCAATGCCGAGGCCGCCCGGCTCGCCGGCATCGACGTCCGCCGTCAGCGCCTCTACCTCTACCTGCTGTCCGGACTGTGCTGCGGCATCGCCGCCTTCCTGCTGATCATCCTGTCCGGCTCCGGCCAGAACACCAACGGCAACCTCTACGAGCTCGACGCCATCGCCGCCGCGATCATCGGCGGAACCCTGCTCAGCGGGGGCCGCGGCACCATCACCGGCTCCGTGCTCGGCGTCCTGATCTTCACCACGATCACCAACATCTTCGCCCTGAACAACCTGCAGAGCGACGTCCAGCAGATCGCCAAGGGCGCGATCATCGTCGCCGCCGTGCTGGTCCAGCGCCGTACCGCAAGCACGACCTGAGGAAAGGGTTCACCGCCATGCCACAGCACACGAACCGCTTCACCAGTCGCAGAGGTCTGCTCTTCGGGACCGCCGCCGTCGGGGCCGGTGCCCTCCTCGCAGGTTGCACCAGCAACGACTCCGGCGACGACGAGCCGGCCGCGAACGACCAGCCCGCCGCCTCCGACTCGCCCGGCAAGCCCGTCACCATCGGCTTCGCCGGACCGCAGGCCGACCACGGCTGGCTCAACGCCATCAACGACAACGCCAAGAACCGGGCCAAGAAGTACTCGGACGTCACCCTGGAGATCACCGAGGGCTCCAACGACACCGCCCAGCAGATCGGCCAGATCGAGACCCTGATCAACAAGAAGGTCGACGTGCTGGTCGTCCTGCCCGCGGACGGCAAGGCCCTCACCCAGGTCGGCCTCAAGGCGATGCGCGCCGGGATCCCGGTCGTCAACCTGGACCGCATCTTCAACACCCCGCAGGCATACCGCTGCTGGATAGGCGGCGACAACTACGGCATGGGCCTCAACGCAGGCCACTACATCGGCCAGAAGCTCAAGGGGAAGTCGAACGCCAAGGTCATCGAACTGGCCGGACTCGACAACCTCGAACTCACCAAACAGCGCACCAAGGGCTTCGACGACGCCCTGAAGAACTACCCCAACGTGCGGAAGGTGGCCCGCCAGGCCGCCGAGTTCACCGTGGAGTCCGGACAGGCCAAGATGGCCCAGCTCCTGCAGGCCCAGTCGAGCTTCGACGCGCTGTGGAACCACGACGACGACCAGGGCGTGGGCGCGCTGCGCGCCATCGACCAGGCCGGCCGCGAGGACTTCCTGATGGTCGGCGGCGCGGGCGCCCTGTCCGCCTTCCAGGCCATCAAGCAGGACAACGGTGTCCTCAAGGCGACCGTCCTCTACCCGCCGACCATGGCCGCCTCCGCGATCGACCTCGCCCGCGCCCTCGGCCAGTCCAAGGGCATAGGAGGCCTCGCCGAGTTCGAGATCCCGGCCTCGCTCACCCTCTACTCGGCCGTCGTCGACAAGACCAACGTCGACCAGTACATGTCCACCGGCTTCAAGTGAGGCGTCCCGACGCGGGGCCCGCCTTACCGGCCGGGCCGGACGCGAGCGGCAGCGCGCCCCGGCCGGCCCGATCCGAGGGGCGGGCCCCAGGAGCCCGGTTCGTCGACGGACCGGGCTGCACCCCCCACCGCGCCACGACGACGAGGAGGACATCGCGCATGGCACAGCCGCAGCAGTCAGAGGAGGCCGAGGTGCCGCCGCTCCGGATCGGCATGGTCGGCTACGCCTTCATGGGCGCCGCCCACTCCCAGGGCTGGCGGACCGTCGGACGCGTCTTCGACCTGCCCCGCCGCCCGGTGCTGGCCGCGATCTGCGGACGGGACGCGGACGCCGTGCGCCGGGCCGCCGACCGGCACGGTTGGGCGGCCGCCGAGACCGACTGGCGGGTGCTGATCGAGCGGGACGACGTCGACCTCGTCGACATCTGCACCCCCGGCGACAGCCACGCCGAGATCGCCGTCGCCGCGCTCGCCGCGGGCAAGCACGTGCTGTGCGAGAAGCCCCTCGCGAACACCGTGGAGGAAGCCCAGGCGATGGCCCTGGCCGCCGAAGAGTCCTTCGAGCGAGGCCAGTTGGCGATGGTCGGCTTCAACTACCGCAGGGTGCCGGCCACCGCGCTGGCCCGCCGGATGGTGGCCGAGGGGCGGCTCGGCAGGCTGCGGCACGTACGAGTGACCTACCTCCAGGACTGGCTCGTGGACCCGCAGTTCCCCATGACCTGGCGACTGCGCAGGGAACAGGCGGGCTCGGGCTCGCTCGGCGACCTCGGCGCCCACATCATCGACCTCGCGCAGTACCTGGCGGGAGAGCAACTGTCCGGCGTCTCCGCCCTGACCGAGACCTTCGTACGGGAACGGCCGCTGGCCGAGGGTGCCGTCAAAGGCCTGTCCGCCGTCTCCGGGGCCGGCAGCGGCCAGGTCACCGTCGACGACGCGGCCCTGTTCACCGGCCGTTTCACCTCCGGCGCCCTCGCCTCCTTCGAGGCCACCCGCTACGCCACCGGCCGCAAGAACGCACTGCGCATCGAACTCAACGGCGAGCAGGGCTCATTGGCCTTCGACCTGGAACGCCTCAACGAACTCTCCTACCACGACGCCACCGAGCCCGCCACGCACGCCGGCTTCCGCCGCATCCTCGTCACCGAGCCCGACCACCCCTACCTGGACGCCTGGTGGCCGCCGGGGCACGGCCTCGGCTACGAGCACACCTTCGTCCACCAGGCCCGCGACCTCGTCCACGCGATCGCCGAGGGCCGCCGCCCCGCCCCCTCCTTCGCCGACGGCCTCCAGGTCCAGCGGGTGCTCGCCGCCGTGGAGGAGAGCGCCGAGAAGAACTCCGTCTACACCCCGATAGCCGTCTGAGGAGGCTCCCAGAGATGCCGCGCACGTTCACGCTCTTCACCGGCCAGTGGGCCGACCTCCCCCTCGAAGAGGTCTGCCGCCTCGCCCGCGACTTCGGTTACGACGGCCTCGAACTCGCCTGCTGGGGCGACCACTTCGAGGTCGACAAGGCGCTCGCCGACCCCTCCTACCTGGACTCCCGGCACGCGCTGCTCGACAAGTACGGCCTCAAGTGCTGGGCGATCTCCAACCACCTGGTGGGCCAGGCCGTCTGCGACGCCATCATCGACGAACGCCACCGGGCCATCCTGCCCGGCGAGGTGTGGGGCGACGGCGACCCGGAAGGCGTCCGCCGGCGGGCCGCGAACCGGATGAAGGACACCGCGCGGGCCGCCCGTGCCTTCGGCGTCGACACCGTCATCGGCTTCACCGGCTCCGCGATCTGGCACCTGGTCGCCATGTTCCCGCCCGCCCCCGAGTCGATGATCGAGCGCGGCTACCAGGACTTCGCCGAACGCTGGAACCCGGTCCTGGACGTCTTCGACACCGAGGGCGTGCGGTTCGCGCACGAGGTCCACCCCAGCGAGATCGCCTACGACTACTGGACAACCCAGCGCGCCCTGGAGGCGGTTGGCCATCGGCCGGCGTTCGGGCTCAACTTCGACCCCTCCCACTTCGTGTGGCAGGACCTCGACCCGGTCGGCTTCCTGTACGACTTCCGCGAGCGGATCTACCACGTCGACTGCAAGGAAGCGCGCACACGCCTCGACGGCCGCAACGGCCGCCTCGGCTCCCACCTGCCCTGGGGCGACCCCCGCCGCGGCTGGGACTTCGTCTCCGCCGGCCACGGAGACGTCCCCTGGGAGGACGTCTTCCGCATGCTGCGCTCCATCGACTACCAGGGCCCGATCTCGGTCGAGTGGGAGGACGCCGGCATGGACCGGCTCCAGGGCGCACCCGAGGCACTGAACCGACTCAAGGCATACGACTTCGAGCCCCCGTCGGCATCCTTCGACGCGGCCTTCGGAGGCGGCGAGTAAGCCGCACCGCTCCGGCAACGAGCAAGCCGCACCGGTCAGTTCCGGGATGACGGCGCATCCCGGCGCACCCGCACCCACCCGTACAACCGGCCCCTTCCTGGAGGCATCCGTGCACGGGAAAGACCGCACCACCCCGACCGACAGAATCGAGACCCACAGACGACGCGCCCCCTGGCGCAGAGCGGCGGCCCTGCTCACCGGCTTCCTGCTGGCCGGCGCCTCCCTCACCCTCGCCGCTCCCCAGGCCGGCGCAGCCGTCGCCGGCGAGGGAGCCGCAACCAAGGCCGCCGCCGAGGACTTCCAGCAGGTCACCCTCGCCAAGGGCGAACCCGAGGTCGGCGAGCCCATGTCGCTCGCCGTCCTCCCGGACCGCTCGGTCCTGCACACCTCCCGCGACGGCGAACTGCGCATCACCGACGCGGCCGGCACCACCCGTCTCGCCGGCAAGCTCGACGTCTACTCCCACGACGAGGAGGGCCTCCAAGGCGTCGGCGTCGACCCGCAGTTCACCACCAACCGCTTCATCTACCTGTACTACGCGCCCCCGTTGAACACCCCGTCGGGCGACGCCCCCGAAACCGGCACCGCGGCCGACTTCGCCCCCTTCGACGGAGTCAACCGGCTCTCCCGGTTCGTCCTGAACACCGACGGCACCCTCGACACCGCCAGCGAGACGAAGATCATCGACATCCCCGCCACCCGCGGCATCTGCTGCCACGTCGGCGGCGACATCGACTTCGACGCGGCCGGCAACCTCTACCTGTCGACCGGCGACGACTCCAACCCCTTCCAGTCCGACGGGTTCACCCCCATCGACGAGCGCGCCAACCGCAACCCGGCCTTCGACGCCCAGCGCAGCGCAGGCAACACCAACGACCTGCGCGGCAAGATCCTGCGCATCAAGGTCAACGCCGACGGCTCCTACGCCATCCCCGACGGCAACCTCTTCGCGCCCGGCACGGACAAGACGCGACCCGAGATCTACGCCATGGGCTTCCGCAACCCGTTCCGCTTCAGCGTCGACAAGCAGACCGGGATCGTCTACGTCGGCGACTACGGCCCCGACGCGGGCGCCGCGGACCCGGCCCGAGGCCCCGGGGGCCAGGTCGAGTTCGCCCGGGTGACCGGCCCCGGCAACTTCGGATGGCCGTACTGCACAGGCGACAACGATGCCTACGTCGACTACGACTTCGCCACCGGCACCTCCGGCACCTCCTTCGACTGCGCCGCGCCGAAGAACAACTCCCCGCACAACACCGGCCTCACCGACCTTCCCCCGGCGCAGGCCGCCTGGATTCCCTACGACGGCGGATCGGTACCCGAGTTCGGCACCGGCTCCGAGTCCCCGATGGGCGGCCCGGTCTACCACTACGACGCCGCGCTCGACTCACCGGTGAAGTTCCCCCAGGCCTACGACGGCGACTTCTTCGCCGGGGAGTTCGGCCGTCGCTGGATCAAGCGCATCACCAGCGACGACAACGGGACCGTCCAGTCGATCAACGACATCCCCTGGACCGGCACCCAGGTGATGGACATGGCCTTCGGCCCCGACGGCGCGCTGTACGTCCTCGACTACGGCCTCTCCTGGTTCGGCGGCGACGAGAACTCCGCCCTGTACCGCATCGAGAACGTCACCGGCCGCCACTCCCCGGTCGCCCAGGCGGCGGCCGACCGTACCTCGGGACAGGCACCGCTGCGGGTGCGGTTCTCCTCCGCGGGCACCAGCGACAAGGACGGCGACGCCCTCACCTACAGCTGGGACTTCGGCGACGGCTCCACGTCCACCGCGGCGAACCCGACGCACAGGTACCGGAAGAACGGCACCTACACCGCGACCCTGACCGCCAAGGACCCCTCGGGCCAAACCGGCAGCGCGAGCGTGCAGATCGTCGTCGGCAACACCGCGCCCAAGGTGACCCTCGAACTCCCGCAGGACGGCCAGCTGTTCAGCTTCGGGGACGCGATTCCCTTCAAGGTGCGGGTGAGCGACCCCGAGGACGGCCGGCCCATCGACTGCGCCAAGGTCAAGGTCACCTTCGTCCTCGGCCACGACAGCCACGGCCACCCCGTCACCTCCGTCAACGGCTGCACCGGCACCCTCCAGACCAGCGCCGACGGCGGCCACGACGAGGACGCCAACATCTTCGGCGTGCTGGACGCCGAGTACACCGACGACGGTGGCGGCGGCCAGGCCCCGCTGACCACCCACGACCGGAGCGTCCTGCAGCCCAGGCACCGCCAGGCCGAGCACTTCGGCACCGGCTCGGGCGTCTCCGTCATCGCCAAGGACACGGCACACGGCGGCAACACGGTCGGCGACATCAACAACGGCGACTGGATCTCCTTCACGCCGTACGTCCTCGGCAACGCCAAGTCCGTCACCGCACGCATCTCCTCGGGCGGTGCCGGCGGCACGCTGGAGTTCCGTGCGGGATCCGCCACCGGCACCCTGCTCGGCACGGCGACCGTACCGGTGACCGGCGGCTGGGAGACCTTCCAGGACGTCACCGCCGACCTGTCCGGCGCCCCCAGAGGCACCACCACGCTCTACCTGGTCTTCAAGGGGACCGGCACCGGAGCCCTGTTCGACGTGGACGACTTCACCTTCACGACCGCCTGAGAGGAGCGACTCGCATGAACACAACCGGACGATGGACAACGGCAGTTGTGGGCGCCGCACTACTCCTCGGCTGCGTGTCCCAACCCGCCGTGTCGCATTCCACCGACACCGAACGGGTGCTGGTCTTCTCCAAGACGGCCGGCTTCCGGCACGACTCGATCCCCGAAGGCATCGCGGCGGTGAAGCAGCTCGGCGAGAGCGGCGGCTTCACGGTCGACGCCACCGAGGACGCGAGCGCGTTCACCCCGCGGAACCTGCGCCGGTACGACGCGGTCGTGTTCCTCTCCACCACCGGCGACATACTCGACCCCGACCAACAGCGGGCGTTCGAGGGCTACATCCGGCACGGCGGCGGATACGTCGGCATCCACGCGGCCGCCGACACCGAGTACGACTGGGCGTTCTACGGCGGCCTCGCCGGCGCCTATTTCCAGTCGCACCCGGCGATCCAGCCCGCCACCGTGGTGGTCGAGGACCGCGCCCACCCCTCCACCTCAGAGCTGTCCCCGAAGTGGAACCGCACCGACGAGTGGTACAACTACCGCTCCAACCCCCGCGAACGGGTCCACGTCCTGGCCGCCCTCGACGAGTCGTCCTACACCGGCGGCACGATGAACGGCGACCACCCGATCGCCTGGTGCCAGGACTACCAGGGCGGCCGAGCCTTCTACACCGGCCTCGGCCACACCAAGGAGTCGTACGCCGATCCCGCCTTCCGCGGCCACCTGCTGGGCGGAATCCGGTACGCGACCGGCCGCACACAGGCCGACTGCCGGCCGGAGAACGGCTACCGCCCGCTCTTCGACGGCACCGCCGAGTCGCTGGCCGCATGGAAACAGGCGGGCCCGGGCTCCTTCACCCGCTCCGACGACGGCACGCTCACCTCGTCCGGCGGCATGGGGATGCTCTGGTACCCCGGCCAGGACCTCGGGTCGTACTCCCTGAAGCTCGACTGGAAGATGGCGAGCGCCTCCGGGGACGACAACTCCGGTGTGTTCGTGGGCTTCCCGCCCTCGGACGACCCCTGGTCCGCCGTGGACAACGGCTACGAGATCCAGATCGACGCCACCGACGTACCCGAGAAGACGACAGGGTCCGTCTACGGCTTCCGCTCCGCCGACCTGAAGAAGCGCGACCGTGCGCTGAACCCGCCGGGGGAGTGGAACACATACGAGATCCGCGTGCAGGGCGAACGCCTCCGCGTATGGCTCAACGGCGTGAAGATCAACGATTTCACCAACACCGATCCGGCCCGGAGCCTGCGTGACGGGCACGTCGGCATCCAGAACCACGGAGCCGACGACCAGGTGTCGTTCCGCGACATCCGGATCAAGGAACTGCCCGTCAAGGGCGACTGAGCGGCGGCGGGCGGGGGACGCCGGACTCCCGCCCGCCGTCCTTTCCCCTCACGTCCGGGGTTCGCACACGACGCGTTCGACAAGGAGGCTGCCCATGTCCGCGTCCGATTCCGTACCGCGTGTCGGCGTCTGGCTGACCGACACCCTCGCCACCACCCCCGAGGGAGAGGTCCACATCGACGACGTCCCCGCCCCCGGCGACTGGAAGACCGCCTGGGACCACATCGCCTTCGACGGCTTCCCCGGCACCCGCATGATCCTCCAGACCACCTGGCAGGGCTGCGACTCCGCCCTGGCCGCCCCCTTCGTCCTCGACCCGGCCCGCCTGACCGCTCGCGCACACGAGAGGGGACTGTCCGGCCCGCTGAGCGAACCGGGCCTCCACTTCAAGGACCCGGTGGGGCAGGGACCTTCGGGGCTGGGGGAGCAGTACGCGGCACTGGTGCGGTTCGCGGAACGCCTCCGGACAAGGCCCGCCGGCGGCGGCACGCGGAGCCACACCCGGGGTCGTTCGGGAGAGGAGCAGCGGTGAGGGCGAGCAGGGCAGCGGTGGACGGCCTTTCCGAGGAGGCGGGTGAGCCGACGGCACCCACCACGGCCTCCCTCCAGGGCGCCTCCCAGCACACCGCACCACCGACCCCTGTACACACCGACCGCCCGCGCGCCCGCGCCTGGGCTGAACTCCTGCGCCTCCCTGCCCTGTTCACCGTCCCCGGCGACGCCCTCGCCGGAGCGGCGGCAGCCTCCGCACGACCCACCTCCCGCACCCTCCTCGCCATCGCGTCCTCCCTCTGCCTCTACGAGGCCGGCATGGCCCTCAACGACTGGGCCGACCGGGACGTGGACGCCGTGGAACGCCCCCACCGCCCCCTCCCCTCCGGCCGTGTCCACCCCACGGCCGCTCTCGGTGCGGCCTGCGCCCTCACCGGCGCGGGCCTCACCCTGGCGGCCTGCGCGGGCCGCCCCGCCCTCACCGTCGCGGTGCCGCTCGCGGCCACGGTCTGGGCGTACGACCTGGCCCTGAAGAACACCCCGGCGGGACCGTTCGCCATGGCGACGGCACGAGGACTGGACCTGCTGCTCGGCGCGGCGGCGACAGCTGGGGGCGGGAGTGGGGTCAGGGGCGGGGACGGATATGGGGGCGTCGGGCGGAGGAGTGCCCTGCGGGGCGGGACCCGGGCGCGGGGCATCCTGCCGCCGGACGCCCTGCTCGGCGATCTCAAGACCATCCCCGCAGCCGCCCTGCCCGGCATCCGGCAGGCCCTGCCCTCCGCCGCGCTGCTCGGCGCCCACACCCTCGCCGTCACCACCGTGTCCCGCCGCGAAGCCCAGGGCGGTTCAGCCCTGGCTCCCCTCGCAGCGCTCGCCGTGACGGCCGCGCTGACACGGGCCGTGGCCCGGCGGCGTTCGCTCCCCTCGGACCGGACCGACGCAAGCCGAAGCGGTCCCGGACCGCGCGATCCGGCGGGCCCGCCCCACCGTGCGGACCTGGCTGTCGCAGCGGTGTCCCGCCTGCCACGCCGTCCGCGGCAGCCCGGCCCCGACTCCGAACCCCTCGACCCGCACGCAGCCCTGCGCATCGCCCTCGGCGCCGCCTACGCGACCACCACAGCCCGCTCGTACCTGCACGCCACCCTCAACCCCTCACCCCCGCTCACCCAACGAGCCGTCACCGCCGGCATCCGAGCCACGATCCCCCTCCAGGCCGCCCTCGCCGCCCGCTCGCGCACGAAGAGCGCGACCGTCACGGCACTGCTCACCACCGCCCTCGCCCCCCTGGCCGCACGCCTCGCGAGAAAGGTGAGCGTCACATGACCGACCCCCACTCTCCCCGCCGACCCATCCCGGGCCCACGCCGGCCCCTTCCCAGCCCCGGCGGGCCCAGGACCGGCCGGGCTGCCGCACAACGGCCCCCTCGAAGTCCCGACGCAACCGACGCACCCGATGCAGACGTGACCGACCCCGCTGTCCGCCACCGGCCCACTCCGGGCCCCGGCGACAGGACGGCCTCCCTCGCCCGGCCCAGGACCGCTCCGCAGCCCGGCGCCACCCCACTCCGCTTCGGCTACGGCACCAACGGCCTCGCGGACCTCCGCCTGGACGACGCCCTGGCCCTGCTCGCCGACCTCGGATACGACGGTGTCGGTCTGACCCTCGACCACATGCACCTGGACCCCCTCGCCCCCGACCTGGCCGCCCGCACCCGCCGCCTCGGCCGCCGGCTGGACGCGCTCGGACTGACGGTCACTGTCGAGACGGGCGCCCGCTATGTGCTCGACCCGCGCCGCAAACACGGCCCCTCACTGCTCGACCCCGACCCGGACGACCGCGCCCGCCGTGCCGACCTGCTGCTCCGGGCCGTCCAGGTCGCCGCCGACCTCGGCGCACACGCCGTGCACTGCTTCAGCGGTATCACCCCGACGGGCACGGACCCGGACACGGTGTGGAAACGCCTGGCCGAGACCCTCACCCCCGTCCTGGACACCGCCACCATCGCCGGCGTCCCCCTCGCCGTCGAGCCCGAACCGGGCCACCTCCTCGCCACCCTCGCCGACTTCCACCACCTCCGCACCACCCTCGGCGACCCGGCGGCCCTCGGCCTGACCCTCGACATCGGCCACTGCCAGTGCCTCGAACCCCTCCCACCCGCCGACTGCGTACGCGCCGCCGGCCCCTGGCTGCGGCACGTCCAGATCGAGGACATGCGCCGAGGCGTCCACGAACACCTTCCCTTCGGCGACGGCGACATCGACTTCCCGCCGGTCCTCGCCGCCCTGGCCGACACCGGCTACCAGGGCCTGACCGTCGTCGAACTGCCCCGCCACTCCCACGCGGGCCCGCACTTCGCCGAACGCTCCCTCCCGTTCCTCCGTCAGGCAGTGGCGCTCTCACAAGGAAGCACTCCATGACCCACCCCTCTGCCCACCAGGCAACCCCCGCGGCGGACACCCAGGGCACCACCCTCGCCCGAACCCCGCCGCATGACCTGCACAGCCACCTCTCCGACCGCCTCGGCGAAGCCGCCCGCGCCTGGCTCGACCAGGCCCTCGACGAGGCCGCCGCCCACCCCGGCGCCCACGGACCCATCTCCGTGTGGGAGCTGCGCCTCGCCGAGGCCGGACGCCGCTGCGGCCCCGAACACGCCGACGCCGCCCGCATCCTGATCCTGCACGCCGCCCGCGCCGACACCGACGCCCTGACCCGCGTCTACGCCCAGGGCACCGCCGCCGAACGCCGGGCCGTCCTGCACGCCCTGCCCCACCTCGTGCCCGGCCCGCAGGCCCTCCCGCTCGTCGAGGACGCCCTGCGCACCAACGACACCCGCCTCCTGGCCGCAGCCGTCGGCCCCTACGCCGCCCGCCACCTCGACGCCCACCACTGGCGCCACGCCGTCCTGAAGTGCCTGTTCACCGGCGTGCCCGTGACCGAGGTGGCCGACCTGGAGCGGAGGGCCCACGCCGACATCGAACTCGCCCGCATGCTCGGCGACTACGCCGCGGAACGCACCGCCGCGGGCCGTCCCGTGCCCGAGGACCTGCACCGCGTCCTGACCCTGACCGACCCCACCGCCACCCCACCCGCGCCGGCCGCCGACCACGGCCCGAACGGCGCGGACGGCCCCCACGGCAAGGAGTCCTGATGCGCATCTTCGACCCCCACATCCACATGACGTCACGGACCACCGACGACTACCAGGCCATGCACGACGCCGGCGTGCGCGCCGTGGTCGAACCCTCCTTCTGGCTGGGCCAGCCCCGGACCTCCCCCGCCTCCTTCCTCGACTACTTCGACTCCCTGCTGGGCTGGGAGCCCTTCCGCGCCGCCCAGTACGGCATCGCCCACCACTGCACCCTCGCGCTGAACCCCAAGGAGGCCAACGACCCACGCTGCGTCCCCGTCCTCGACGAGCTGCCCCGGTATCTCGTCAAGGACCAGGTCGTCGCCGTCGGCGAGATCGGCTACGACTCCATGACCCCCGCCGAGGACACCGCTCTCGCCGCCCAGCTCCAGCTCGCCGCCGACCACCAGCTGCCCGCGCTCGTCCACACCCCGCACCGCGACAAGCTCACAGGCCTGCGCCGCACCCTCGACGTCGTCCGCGAATCCGACCTCCCCATGGACCGCGTCCTGGTCGACCATCTCAACGAGACCACCGTCAAGGAGGCCAAGGACAGCGGCTGCTGGCTCGGCTTCTCCGTCTATCCCGACACCAAGATGGACGAGGAACGCATGGTGGCGATCCTGCGCGCGTACGGCCCCGAACAGGTCCTGGTGAACTCCGCCGCCGACTGGGGCCGCAGCGATCCCCTCAAGACCCGCAAGGTCGGCGACCTGATGCTCGCCGAGGGCTTCACCGAGGACGACGTCGACCGCGTGCTCTGGCGCAACCCCGTCGCCTTCTACGGACTCAGCGGCCGCCTCGACCTCACCATCGCCGCCACCGACGCCACTCACGAGGGCAACTCCATCCTCCGCGGCGGGGCGTGAGCCATGCGCTTCCGCCACCCCGACGGCACCACCGTCCACCTCGCCTACTGCACCAACGTCCACCCCGCCGAAACCCTCGACGGCGTCGTCGCACAGCTCCGCGACCACTGCGAGCCCGTCCGCCGCCGCCTCGGCCGCGACCGCCTCGGCATCGGCCTGTGGCTCGCTCGCGACGCCGCCCACGCCCTGGTCAGCGACCCCTCCGCACTGCGCGACCTGCGCTGCGAACTCGACCGCCGCGGCCTCGAAGTCGTCACCCTCAACGGCTTCCCCTACGAGGGCTTCGGCGCCGAAGAGGTCAAGTACCGCGTCTACAAGCCGGACTGGACCGACCCCGAACGCCTCGACCACACCACCGCCCTGGCCCGCGTCCTGACCGGACTCCTGCCCGACGACGTCACCGAGGGCAGCATCTCCACCCTGCCGCTCGCCTGGCGCACCGCCTACGACGACGCAAGCGCCGACAAGGCCCGCACCGCCCTGCGCACCCTCGCCGAACGCCTCGACGCCCTCCAGGAGCTGACCGGCCGCTCCATCCGCGTCGGCCTCGAACCCGAACCCGGCTGCGTCGTCGAGACCACCGCCGACGCCGTCGCCCCGCTGACCGCGATCGCCCACGACCGCATCGGCATCTGCGTCGACACCTGCCACCTCGCCACCTCCTTCGAAGACCCGCACACCGCCCTGGACGCGCTCACCGCCGCCCGCGTCCCCGTCGTCAAGTCCCAGCTCTCAGCCGCCCTGCACGCCGAACACCCCCACCTGCCCGAGGTCCGCGAGGCACTCGCCGCCTTCGACGAACCCCGCTTCCTGCACCAGACCCGCACCTCCACCGCCGCAGGCCTGCGCGGCACCGACGACCTCGGCGAAGCCCTCGCCGGCGGCGCCCTGCCCGACGGGGCACCCTGGCGCGCCCACTTCCACGTCCCCCTGCACGCGGCCCCCGCCGCACCCCTCACCTCCACGCTCCCCGTACTCAAGGCCGCCCTCTCCCGGCTCGTCGGCGGCCCGCACCCGCTCACCCGCCACCTGGAGGTCGAGACCTACACCTGGCAGGCCCTCCCACCCGAACTGCGCCCCCGCGGCCGCACCCAGCTCGCCGACGGCATCGCCGCCGAACTCACCCTCGCCCGCGACCTGCTGACGGACCTCGGCCTGAAGGAGCTGCCATGAGCCACCAGCCCCCGGAGGCGGCACCGAACCCTCTCCTCGTCCTCGACGTCGTCGGCCTCACCCCCCGTCTCCTCCACCACATGCCCCACCTCAAGTCCCTCGCCGGGGCCGGCTCCCACGCCCCGCTCGGCACCGTCCTGCCCGCCGTCACCTGCGCCGCCCAGTCCACCTTCCTCACCGGCACCCACCCCAGCGAGCACGGCATCGTCGGCAACGGCTGGTACTTCCGCGAGCTCGGCGACGTACTCCTGTGGCGCCAGCACAACGGACTGGTCGCCGGCGACAAGCTCTGGGACGCCGCCCGCCGCGCCCACCCCGGCTACACGGTCGCCAACATCTGCTGGTGGTACGCCATGGGCGCCGACACCGACTTCACCGTCACCCCCCGTCCGGTCTACTACGCCGACGGCCGCAAGGAACCCGACTGCTACACCCGCCCCCCGGCCCTGCACGACGAACTCACCGAGAAACTCGGCACCTTCCCCCTCTTCCACTTCTGGGGCCCCGGCGCGGACCTGGTCTCCAGCCAGTGGATCATCGACGCCACCCGCCACATCATGGGCACCCGCCACCCCGACCTGACCCTCTGCTACCTCCCTCACCTCGACTACGACCTGCAACGCTTCGGACCCGACGACCCACGCTCCCTCAAGGCCGCCGCCGACCTGGACAGGGCGCTGGCCCCGCTCCTGGACGACGCCCGCGCGCAAGGCCGTACCGTCGTCGCGCTGTCCGAGTACGGCATCACCCGCGCGGACCGACCCGTCGACATCAACCGCGCCCTGCGCCGCGCCGGACTCCTGGAGGTGCACACCCAGGACGGCATGGAGTACCTCGACCCGATGGCGTCCCGTGCCTTCGCGGTCGCCGACCACCAGATCGCCCACGTCTACGTGCGCCGCCCCGAGGACCTGGAGGCCACCCGGGCCGCCCTCGACGGCCTGCCCGGCATCGAGCAACTCCTCGACGACGAGGGCAAGAAGGCCCACCACCTCGACCATCCGCGCTCCGGCGAACTCGTCGCCGTGGCGGAGCCGGACGCCTGGTTCACGTACTACTACTGGCTCGACGACGACCGCGCGCCCGACTTCGCGCAGCTGGTCGAGATCCACCGCAAACCCGGCTACGACCCGGTCGAACTCTTCATGGACCCGCTCGACCCCTACGTCAAGGTCAAGGCGGCCACCGCACTGGCCCGCAAGAAACTCGGCCTGCGCTACCGCATGGCGGTAGTGCCCCTCGACCCGTCACCTATTCGCGGCAGCCACGGCCGCCTCCCCGAGAGCGACGACGACGGTCCGCTCCTCATCTGCTCCACCCCCCACGCGGTCGGCGACCGCATCGCGGCCACCGACGTGAAGTCACTCCTGCTCCGACTGGCCGGTCTTTCCTGACTGGTCACCAGTGAAGCACCCACCACTGACAACGCCCCCAGACCCCGAGGAGTCCCGGACATGAGCCGCATGTTCCAGCCCGACCCCGAACTCACCCACCGCCTCACCAGACGAGGCATGCTCGGCGTGGCCGCCGGCGCCACCGCGGCCGCGCTGCTGGGTTCCGCCGCGGTCCCGGCCGCCGCCGCCACCCAAGCCGCCGACAAGACGTCCGGCCGCGGCCGCCCCGTCCTGCCCCCTGGCCGCCTCGGCATCCAGCTCTACAGCCTCCGCGACAAGGTCTCCACGCTCGGCTTCGCCCCCGTCTTCGCCGAACTCGAGAAATACGGCTACGACGAGGTCGAGTTCGCCGGCTACACCCAGGGCTCGGCCGGACCGATCACCCTGGCCCAGCTCAAGCGCCTGGCCCGCGACCACGGCCTGAACCCGATCGGCAGCCACGTCGGCTACTACGCGGACGACCCGAACGCCTACACCTTCGCCCAGAACCTCACCAAGGTCCTCGACGACGCCCAGGCCCTCGGCCTCAAGCACATCGGCACCGCCTCGGGACCGTTCCGCTACGGCTCGACCGTCGACGCGTGGAAGCGCGCCGCCGAGGAGTTCAACACCTACGGAGCCGCGGCCAAGGCACGCGGCATGAAGTTCTACCAGCACAACCACTCCGAGGAGTTCTCCTTCGCCACCGACAACCCCAAGGTCCGCCTCTACGACGTGCTGCTCAGGGAGACCGACCCCGACCTGGTGTTCCTGGAGATGGACATCTTCTGGGCGTACTCCGGCCAGTTCCGCTTCTCCCAGCGGCCCGACGGCACCCCCGCCCCCTTCGAACCCCTCGACTACGTCCTCAGGCAGCCCCACCGCTACTCGCTCTTCCACGTCAAGGACGGCGTGAGCGACCCCGCCGACACCTACGGCTACCGCATGACCGACGTCGGTGACGGCGACATCGACTACCAGAAGTTCATCTCCGCCGTGACCCGGCTGCGGGGCGAGCGCCTGGCCCACCACTGGCAGGCCGAGCACGACCAGCCCGCCGAGTCCTTCACGTTCGCCCGCCGCTCCAGCGCCTACCTGCACTCGCTGCGGGAGAAGTGCTGAGCGCACACGACAGAAGCGGGACCCCGAGGGCGCAGGGGGCGCTCCCCGCCCTTCGGGGTCCCGCCGTCGTGCAGCGGAAAGGACCGTCAGCCCGGGGCGGCCGCGACGGCCGTCAGGGTGATGCGGTTCTCTCCCGCGTACACGTTCATGGAGGGGCCGCGCAGGAAGCCGATCAGGGTGAGGCCGGTCTCGGTGGCGAGGTCGACGGCGAGGGAGGAGGGTGCGGAGACGGCGGCGAGGAGGGGGATGCCGGCCATGACGGCTTTTTGTGCCAGTTCGAAGGAGGCGCGGCCCGACACCAGGAGGATGGTGCGGGACAGGGGGAGGTGGCCGTGTTGGAGGGCGCGGCCTATGAGTTTGTCGACGGCGTTGTGGCGGCCGACGTCTTCGCGTATGTCGAGGAGTTCGCCGTGTTCGGTGAACAGGGCGGCGGCGTGCAGGCCCCCGGTGCGGTCGAAGACGCGTTGGGCTGCGCGGAGCCGGTCGGGGAGGCTCGCGAGGAGGTCGGGACTGACACGGACCGGGGGTGTGTCGTGGATGGGCCAGTGGGTGGTGGTGCGGACGGCGTCGAGGCTGGCTTTGCCGCACAGGCCGCAGGAGGAGGTGGTGTAGACGTTGCGTTGGAGGGTGATGTCGGGGATGGGGACGTGGGGGGTGGTGGTGACGTCGACGACGTTGTAGGTGTTGGAGCCGTCGGTGGTGGCGCCGGCGCAGTAGACGATGTTCTGCAGGTCGTTCTGCTGGGCGAGGACGCCTTCGCTGACGAGGAAGCCGGTGGCGAGGGCGAAGTCGTCGCCGGGGGTGCGCATGGTGATGGCGAGGGGTTTGCCGTTGAGGCGGATTTCGAGGGGTTCCTCGGCGACCAGGGTGTCCGGGCGGGACGAGAGGGCCCCGTCGCGGATGCGGATCACCTTGCGTCGTTCCGTGACTCGTCCCATGTCCGGTCTCACCTCCGTATCGCCACGACGGGCATCTTCTCGACAGGCAACTTCTCGATCCGGATCGCGGCGGCCTGGAACTCCACGGTCCCCGCGATGGGACAACCAGCCCTGTACGCACCCCGGTTGGCGTCCGTCCCGTCCGGCGGACGGCCGCTCATGAACGCCAGACCGGGCCGCAGCGCCGGATCCACCCACACCGGCGCAGTCGTCGAGCCCCGCCGGGTGATGACCCGCACCTCTTCGCCGACCACCACGCCATAGCGCTCGGCGTCCTCCGGACTCAGCTCGACACACTCGGTCCGCCGCAACGGCGACGCCGAACCGCCCCTCTGGACGAGGGTGTTGTACGAGTCCGTACGGCGCCCCTTGGTGAGCCGGACCGGATACTCCTCGTCCGTCAGGTCGACGGGAGAGGAGTGCTGGACCAGGTGGAAAGGTGTCCGCCCCGCTCGACCGTCGTGACCGCGGCCGGTGAGCAGCGCAAGGTCGGTCAGCGCGCGGACCTCCTCGTGCCCGGTGCCGACGAACGCCCGTAACGGCTCGCCGCGCGCATAGGTGTGCGCCAACTCCCGCACGACAGCGGCCGGTACGCCCGTCACCTTCACCGCGAGCGACACCGTCCACGGCTCGACGAGCCGCCGGTACTCCTCGAACCCGGAGGTCGAGCACTCGATGAACGCCCGGTCGGCCAGCCCCGCCCGGATGATCTCCCGGCCGATCGCATGGGCCAACGCGACCCCGGCGCCGGCCTTCGGCCGGATCCGGGGTGACGGCCCGACGGCGTGGGTGCCCCGTTCCGTCATGCGACGGCCCGGAGCGCGAGGAGGTCGGAGAGTGCGTGGACGGTGCGGAGCGTGGGCACGTCCACACCGGTGATCTCCGCCAGCTCGATGACCGCGGTGAGCAGGACGTCGAGTTCCAGCGGTTTGCCGCGCTCCAGGTCCTGGAGCGTGGAGGTGCGGTGGTCACCTACGCGCTCGGCGCCGGCGAGACGGCGTTCGATGGAGACACCGACGGTGCAGCCGAGCGCCTCGGCGACCGCGAGGGTCTCGGCCATCATCGTCTCGATGACCTTGCGGGTGCCGCCGTGCAGGCACATCTGGCGCATGGTGGCACGGGCCAGCGCGCTGATGGGGTTGAAGGAGATGTTGCCCAGCAGCTTGAGCCAGATGTCGTCCCGCAGGTTCGGCTCGACCGGGCACTTGAGCCCGCCGGCCTGCATGGCCTCGCTGAAGGCCTGACACCGGGGCGAGAGGCTGCGATCCGGCTCGCCGATCGAGAACCGGGTGCCTTCCAGGTGCCGTACGACCCCCGGCCCTTCCAGCTCGGTCGCCGCGTAGACGACACACCCGATGGCCCGGGAGGGAGCGAGCACCGCACTGACCGCGCCACCCGGGTCCACGCTTTCGATGCGGTGCCCGTCGTGCGGGCCGCCGTGCCCGTGGAAGTACCACCAGGGGATGCCGTTCTGGGCCGCGATGACCGCGGTGGTGTCGGTGAGCAGGGGCTCGATGAGCGGCCCGCACGCCGCGTACGAGTTGGCCTTCAGGCCGAGGAAGACGTAGTCGACCGGGCCGATCTCGGCCGGGTCGTCGGTGGCGTGGGCGCGGGCGGTGAAGTCGCCGCGCGGGCTGAGGACTTGGACACCGTGCTCCCGCATGGCCGCTAGATGCGGACCGCGGGCGATGAGATGGACGTCGGCGCCGGCGCGGTGGAGTGCCGCGCCGACGTAGGCACCGATGGCTCCGGCGCCGAGGACTGCGACTTTCATGGGTGGAAGCTCCGTTCGGTGAGGGTGACCGAGGAACTGCCGACTTTGTCGACTGGATATTGTCTACAGGATGGAGAGAGTGCTCAGCAAGGGTTCTGACGTCACCAAGGCCCATGAGCTGCTGCTACGCCCCCGTAAGTGCCGGGCCGACGGGGGTTGTGCGCCGTAGACTGTAGGCGAAAACCAATTCATAATTGGCTCTCAGCTGCAGCGACGAGCGCTGTACAGGAGGGACCGTGATGTTGCCGACGACAGGACTGCCGTACGGGACGGTGCCCAGGCTCGAGCGCCCCGGTCCACTGCGCGACCGTGTCTACGGCGCGCTGCTGGAACTCATCACCACCCGTGCTCTCCAGCCGGGTCAGCATCTGGTGGAGAGTGAGCTGGCGGGTCATCTGGGGGTGTCCCGGCAGCCGGTGCGGGAGGCT
The DNA here is from genome assembly GCF_049739545.1 of Streptomyces sp. SLBN-8D4. Classification (NCBI taxonomy): domain Bacteria; kingdom Bacillati; phylum Actinomycetota; class Actinomycetes; order Kitasatosporales; family Streptomycetaceae; genus Streptomyces; species Streptomyces sp. SLBN-8D4. The sequence continues at coordinate 1,685,986 of NZ_JBMGQC010000001.1, read as the reverse complement.
CTTCAGCGGTTGAACACCGAGGGGTGGGTGGATCTGCGGCCCGCCCAGGGCGCGTTCGTGCACGAGCCGACCGACGAGGAGGCCGACCAACTCCTCACCGTGCGCACGCTGTTGGAGGCCGAGGCGGCCCGGCTCGCCGCCGCGAACGCGGGCAGCGCCGGGATCGCCGTACTGGAGGACCTGTGCGCACAGGGAGAGAGCGCGGTCGCCGCCGACGACGTGGACGCCGCGGTCGCCCTGAACGCCCGACTCCACGCCAAGGTCATGGAGTTGGCGGGCAACGCGGTCCTCGCCGAGCTGGCGGGGCAGGTCGACCGCCGGGTGCGCTGGTACTACACGCCGGTCGCCCGGCAGCGCGGCCGCCAGTCCTGGATCGAGCACCGTGAGCTCATCGCGGCGATCGCCGACCGGGACGAGCAGCGCGCCACCGCGATCATGCGGCAACACACGGAACACACGCGGAAGATGTACCACGACCGCGAGAAGTGACGTACGACGCCGTCAAGTAGTTCAGGGCCCGTGGCCGCCGAACGGCGCCGGGCCGTCGGATCAGGCGGCCGACGGATAGCGCCCGGCGACGGATGGGGCGGTGGTTGATTAGCACCTGGCAATTGGTCGGCAGCGTGCTGTCGGGTCAGGCGGCTGTCGATCAGCGCCCGGCCGGCCGTCAGTCAGCGTTGGGCCATCGGTCGACACCCCGGCTCTCGGGTGAGGCGGCCGTGGGTCAGTGCCCGGCCATGGGTCGGCAGTCGGCAATCGGTCGGCACCCCCCATTGGGGCAGTGCGGCGTCGGCCAGTACCCGGCCCTCGGGTCAGGCGGCCATCGGTCAGCACCCGGCCATCGATCCGCACCCGGCAACCGGACAACGCCCAGCCATCGGATCAGGCGGCGGCCCCTTCCCGACGCCGTGGGGAAGGGGCCGCCCGCTGTCCGAACCGCCTTGCTCAGGCCGCGGCTTGTGGCTGTGGTGCCGGGGCTCCGCTCCGGGGCCGTCCCGGCTGCCGCAGCAGCAGGGCGATCGCCGCCGCGAGCATCGACGTGGCGCCGGCCAGGGCGTACGCCCCGTCGTAGCCCCAGGCCGCGACGACCATGGAGCCCAGGCCGCCGCCGAACAGGCCGGAGATCAGCTTGCCGCTGTACACCAGCCCGTAGTTGGAGGCGTTGTAGTTCTCCCCGAAGTAGTCCGGGGTGAGCGCCGCGAACAACGGGTAGAACGCACCGCCCCCGAACCCGGACAGGAACGCGAACACCAGGAACAACGACTCGCTCTTGATGTCGCCCGCCCAGATCACGCCGAACTGCGCGAGACCCAGGACGACGATCACGAACACCAGCGTGGACTTGCGGCCCCACTTGTCGGACAGCCAGCCCACCACCCCGCGCCCGACGCCGTTGATGACGGCCATGACGCCCATCGAGGAGGCCGCCACCAGCGGCCCGAAACCGACCTCCTTGGCGTAGTCGACCTGGAAGGAGATCCCGAAGATCGACACTCCCGCGGTCATGACGAGGGCGATCCACATGAGGGGAAGCATGCCGGTCCTGACGGCCTCCTTCGGCGTGAACTGCCGTACGGCCGGAGGGTTCTTGGCCAGAGCGCCGGTCCCCTTCCCACCGCCGCCGTGGGTGAGCGGATCGATGTCCGCGGGCCACCAGTTCTTCGGCGGGTCCTTGAAGAAGAACGCGCACCCGACGACCACGATCAGGATGTAGCAGCCGATGAGGTCCAGGACGCGGTGGTAATTGGCCGTGTCGAAGCCGTAGTTGAAGATGAAGATGAAGGGCAGTGATCCGTACGCGAAGCCGCCGTTGACGAACCCGGTCCTGGCGCCCCGGCGTTCGGGGAACCACTTGCCGACCATGTTGATGCAGGTCGCGTAGACCAGTCCGGCGCCGATTCCCCCTATGACGCCGAATCCGAGGATCGCCAGCCAGACGTTGCCCAGGTGCGACAGGGCGAGGAATCCGACCAGACACATGCCCGAGCCGATGTACATGGCCTTGCGGGCGGTCAGGACGCCCTTCTCCCGCAGCCAGCCCGCCGGGAAGGCGATGCCGGCCTGGAAGAAGACCCAGACACTGAGGATCCAGAAGGTGTTGCTCTGCGTCCAGCCGTGGGCGTGGGACAAAGTGTCCTCGGCCGAGCCGTACGCGTACTCGAAGACGCTGATGGCCATCATGGTCATCCAGGGCAGATACACCATGATTTTGCGCGAGTGACCGAGGATGTCCCGGTCGGTCTCGCCGATGCGGTAGACGCGGCCATTGGCGTCGGTCACTTCTCGGTAGGGACGTGATGCGGCGGTGGAGTGTGGGGTCTTGTCGGTCTCGCTGCGTGCTGCGTACGGATCTGCCGTCATGTCAGGCCATTTCCTCGCCGAGCGGTTGCGGGTTGGGTACGGTCCGACGGCTGGTCTGAGGCCTGCCGGGCGCCTTCAGGAACAGCGCGAGAACCGCGGACGCCAGGCCGATGGAGCCGGCCAGCACGAACGCGCCCTGGTAGTCCCAGGCGCCGACCACGATCGAGCCGACACCGGAGCCGACGAGCCCCGAGATGAGCTTCGAGCTGTAGACCATGCCGTAGTTGGAGGCGTTGTTGTTCTCACCGAAGTAGTCGGCCGTCATCGCGGCGAACAGCGGGAAGATCGCGCCGCCGCCGAAGCCGGAGACCATGGAGCAGAAGAGGAAGAACGGCATGCTGCCCATCTGGCCGGAGACCAGCACCCCGAACTGGGCGGTGCCCAGCACCAGACAGACGATGATCAGGGTGTGGCGACGGCCGAACTTGTCGGAGATCCAGCCGATCACCCCGCGCCCGGTGCCGTTGACGATCGCCTTCAGGGACATCGCCGTGGCCACGATCCCGCCCGCGAAGCCCATGTCCTTGCCGAACGGCACCTGGAAGGCGATGCCGAAGATGTTGATCCCGGCCGTGCACAGCAGGCAGAACCACATCATCCACAGGACGGGCGTGCGCGCGGCCTCCCTCGGGGTGTACTGCTTGACGGCCGGCGGGTTCTTCTCCAGCGCCCGCCGGATCTTCGGGTCGTCGGTCTGCTTGAGCGGGTCGACGTGCGGCGGCCACCAGTTCTTCGGCGGGTCCTTGAAGAACCACCCGGCGAACGCCACGATCGCGCAGCAGACGAGGCCCACCGTCACCAGGACGCCCCGGTAGTTGCTGAGGTCCATGTACGAGGTGAACAGGAAGACGAAGGGCACCGAGCCGTAGGCGAAACCGCCGTTGACCATGCCGGTCTTGCCGCCCTTGCGCTCCGGGAACCACTTGCCGACCATGTTCACGCAGGTCGCGTAGACAAGACCGGCACCGATACCGCTGCACACGCCGAAGCCCAGATAGGCGAAGATCACGTTCGGCGCGAACGCCAGCGAGATGTAGCCGAAGATCGTGCCCACCGCGCCGAGCATCATCGCGTACCGGGCCGGAAGCTTTCCGCTCTCCCTGAGCTGCCCGGCCGGGAAGGCCACGGCCGCCTGGAAGAACACCCAGACGCCCATCAGCCAGAAGATGTGCCCACTGCTCCACAGATGCGCCTCGTGCAGTGTGTCCTCGGCCGACGTGAACGCGTACTCCGAGGAACTGATGCCCAGCATGCCCATCCACGGGAAGAGCACCATGGTCCATCGTGGTCGCCCCATGATGTGCCGGTCGGTCTCGCCGACCCGGTACACGCGGCCGTTGCGGTCCGTCACCTCCCTGAAGGCGGCGGACGACGAGTAGTCGATGGCTGTCATAGTCTTCAAGCACTCCTTGCGTCGAAAGATCTGGCCAGCGCCCCCTGTCCAAATTCCTTTCGTGCGCGCACGGATCCCGGGGTCCGCCGACGCGCACCGCCGCCGGACCCCGCGCTCGTTCACGTCATGGACCACCGCCCAGGGGCCCGGGAACGTGGCTCCGGTTCACCACGTCAGATCACCCCGCCCGACCTGAGAAGCCGCAACTCCTCGTCACCGAGCCCGAGTTCGCCGATGTAGATGTCCTCGTTGTGCTGGCCGAGGAGGGGTGGGGTGGTGATGGTGGTGGGGGAGTCGGAGAGTTTGAGGGGGTTGCCGACCGTGGTGAACGTGCCACGGTCGGGATGGGCGACCTCGACGATCATGTCGTTGTCGGCCAGGGAGGCGTCCTCGATGATCTCTTTCGGGGACAGGATCGGCCCGCACGGGATGTTGTGTGCGTTGAGTTGTTCCAGGACCTGCCATTTGGGCAGGGTCGCGGTCCATTCCTCGATCAGCTGGAACATCTTCGCCAGCTTCGGCAGCCGGGCCTCGGGGGTGGCCCACTCGGGATCGGCGGCGAGTTCGGGACGGCCGATCAACTCGCTGAGCGGCTGCCAGCCGACGGGCTGGACGATGACGTACACGTAGTCGTTGGGCCCGCCGGGCGCGCACCGGACGGCCCAGCCGGGCTGCCCGCCCCCCGAGGCGTTCCCGGAACGCGGGACCTCATCTCCGAAGTCGTCGTTGGGGTATTCGGCCAAGGGTCCGTGCGTGAGGCGTTGCTGGTCGCGGAGTTTGACCCGGCACAGGTTCAGCACCGCGTGCTGCATCGCCACGTTCACCCGCTGCCCCCGCCCGGTCCTCTCGCGCTGGAAGAGCGCGGCCAGGATGGCGGCGACGGCGTGGATGCCGGTGCCCGAGTCGCCGATCTGCGCGCCGGTGGCCAGCGGCGGCCCGTCCTGGAACCCGGTCGTGGCCATCGACCCGCCCATCGCCTGCGCGACCACCTCATACGCCTTGAAGTTCGTGTACGGGCCCTGGCCGAAGCCCTTGATCGAGGCGTACACGATCCTCGGGTTGATCTCACGGATCCGGTCCCACGTGAACCCCATCCGGTCCACCGCGCCCGGCGCGAAGTTCTCCACCAGCACATCCGCACCCCGCACCAGCGCCGTCAGGATCTCCCTGCCCCGCTCCGTCTTGAGGTTCAGCGTGATGCTGCGCTTGTTGCAGTTGAGCATCGTGAAATACAGCGAGTCCACGTCCGGGACATCCCGCAACTGCCCGCGCGTGACGTCCCCGCCCGGCGCCTCCACCTTCACCACATCCGCCCCCAGCCACGCCAGCAACTGCGTCGCCGACGGACCCGACTGCACATGCGTCATGTCCAGCACCCGCACACCATCAAGCGCCAACGTCGTCACGGATCACCTCACGGCCATGTTTGGCACATTGCATACAGTCGACGAATACTGTATGAAGATTGTTATCCCGCATCCGATGGGTGATGTCCAGGGGGCGTGCAGCACTTTTGAGTCGTGCACTTTGAGACGGGAGCCCAAGCATGGACCTGTACGAGCACGAAGCCCGGGGGCTTTTCGAAGAACGCGGGATCCCGGTGCCCAGGGCGGAGGTCACCGACTCGCCCCGGGAAGCACGGGTGATGGCCCGCAGGCTCGGCGGCAGCGTCGTCGTCAAGGCGCAGGTCAAGACCGGTGGACGAGGCAAGGCGGGCGGAGTGAGGCTCGCCGCCGACCCGGCCGAGGCCGAGAGGACGGCACGCCGGATCCTCGGCATGGACATCAAGGGACACACGGTCGGCAAGGTCATGCTGGCCCAACCCGTGGACATCGAGGGCGAGTTCTACGTCGCCTACGTCCTCGACCGGGCCGCGGGACGCTTCCTCGCGATCGCCTCGGCGGCGGGCGGCATGGACATAGAGGAGGTCGCCGCGGTCCGCCCGGAGGCCGTCGCCCGGATACCGATCGACCCCGCAGAGGGCGTCACCTCGGCGAAGGCGGGCGAGATCGCCGAGGCGGCCGGACTGCCGCCACAGACCGTCGACGTTCTCGTACGACTCTGGGAGGTGCTGGTCGGCCAGGACGCCGTCCTCGTCGAGGTGAACCCGCTCGTCCGGACCCGGCAGGGGCACATCCTCGCCCTCGACGGCAAGGTCACCCTCGACGGCAACGCCCGCTTCCGGCAGCCCCGTCGGGGCATCGGGAGCATGGCGTACGACGATCCGCTGGAGGCCGCGGCCGCCGCGAAGGGCCTCAACTACGTGAAGCTCGACGGCTCGGTCGGCATCATCGGCAACGGCGCCGGCCTGGTCATGTCGACGCTCGACGTGGTCGCCGGCTGCGGAGCCCGTCCCGCCAACTTCCTCGACATCGGCGGCGGCGCCTCGGCCCGGGTCATGGCCGACGGACTGGCGGTCATCCTGTCGGACCCGGCCGTGAAGTCCGTGTTCGTCAACGTCTTCGGCGGGATCACCGCCTGCGACGCGGTCGCCGACGGCATCGTCCGGGCCCTGGACGAGGTCGAGTTGACCAAACCCCTCGTCGTGCGACTCGACGGCAACAACGCCGCCCGCGGCCGGGCCGTCCTCGACGAACGGGCCCACCCCCTGGTCCAGCAGGCCACCACCATGGACGGCGCAGCCCGCCGCGCCGCCGAACTCGCCAACGCCGGCTGAAGGAGAGGGACATGGCCATCTTCCTGACCAAGGAGTCCAGGGTCCTCGTCCAGGGCATGACCGGCGGCGAGGGCATGAAACACACCCGGCGCATGCTCGTGGCCGGCACCAACGTGGTCGGCGGCGTCAACCCGCGCAAGGCCGGACAGCGAGTCGACTTCGACGACCGGGCCGTACCCGTCTTCGGCTCGGTCACCGACGGCATACAGGCGACCGGAGCGGACGTCACCGTCGTCTTCGTGCCACCCCCCTTCGCCGCAGCGGCAGTCGTCGAGGCCGTGGACGCGGGAATCGCCCTGGCCGTCGTCATCACCGAAGGCATCCCCGTCCACGACTCCGTCGCCTTCACCTCGTACGCGAGGAAGAAGGGGACCCGGATCGTCGGCCCCAACTGCCCCGGCCTGATCACCCCCGGCCAGTCCAACGCCGGCATCATCCCGGCGGACATCACCAGGTCCGGCCGCGTCGGCCTGGTGTCCAAGTCGGGCACGCTCACCTACCAACTCATGTACGAGCTGCGCGACATCGGCTTCTCCACCTGTGTCGGCATCGGCGGAGACCCCGTCGTCGGCACCACCCACATCGACTGCCTGGCCGCCTTCCAGGACGACCCCGACACCGAACTGATCGTCCTCATCGGGGAGATCGGCGGGGACGCCGAGGAACGGGCGGCCGCGTACATCCGTGAGCACGTCACCAAGCCCGTCGTCGGCTACATCGCCGGATTCACCGCGCCCGAGGGACGGACCATGGGCCACGCCGGCGCCATCGTGTCCGGTTCGGCGGGCACGGCGCAGGCGAAGAAGGCGGCGCTGGAGGCGGTCGGCGTCAAGGTCGGGAACACCCCCACCGAGACGGCCCGCCTCGTGCTCGCCCTGCTGGACACGGTCCGCGAGGCCCCTCACGCCTGACCCGGACCCCCACACGGCGGCGGACGGAGACTCGCCCGGCCCCGCCGCGCCCTCAGACACCCCGCCCCCGACTGTGCACCGAGAGCGGAGACATCGCATGACCACCACCCTCAACTCCACCCACCTCGTGGTGAAGTCCGGCACCTCCTGGAACGACGCCTGGCAACGCTGCCTCGCCGTCGCCCCCGAGGCCTTCCGGGACGACCGCGTCCTCAACCTCTGGGCCTCCGCCTGGCGGGCCGACGGCCGGGCACTGCCCGCCACCAGCCCCGTCGACGGCAGCCCGATCGCCGGCCCGCCGCGTCTGGACCGGGAAGCCGCCCACCACGCCGTCCGCGCCTCCCTCGACCAGCACCGCGCCTGGCGGCACATACGGCTCGAAGAGCGCCGGGCCCGCGTCGCGGCCACCCTCGACGCCCTCACCCAGCACCGCGAACTCCTCGCCCTGTTGCTGGTATGGGAGATCGGCAAGCCCTGGCGGCTCGCGCAGGCGGACGTCGACCGGGCCATCGACGGCGTGCGCTGGTACGTCGACGGCATCGAACCCATGGTCGAGGGCCGCGCCCCGCTGGACGGCCCGGTGTCCAACATCGCCAGCTGGAACTACCCGATGAGCGTGCTCGTGCACGCCATGCTGGTACAGGCCCTGGCGGGCAACGCGGTCATCGCCAAGACCCCGACCGACGGTGGCGTCGCCTGTCTGACCCTGGCCTGCGCGCTCGCCGCCCGCGAGGGGATTCCCGTCACCCTCGTCAGCGGCAGCGGGCGAGAGCTGTCCGAGGCGCTGGTGCGGGCGCCCGAGATCGGCTGCGTCTCCTTCGTCGGAGGCCGCGACACCGGCGCCGCCGTCGCCACGGCCGTAGCCGACCTCGGCAAGCGCCACGTCCTCGAACAGGAGGGACTCAACACCTGGGGCATCTGGAACCACACCGACTGGGACGCGCTGACCGCCGTCATCCCCAAGCTCTTCGACTACGGCAAGCAACGCTGCACCGCCTACCCGCGGTTCGTCGTCCAGCGCGAGCTGTTCGACGAGTTCCTGACGGCCTACCTCCCCGCCGTGCGCACCCTGCGCCTCGGCCACCCCCTCGCCGTCGAACACCCCGACGACCCCTACCCGGCACTGGACTTCGGGCCGGTGATCAACGCGGCCAAGGCGAAGGAACTCCGCGACCAGGTCGCCGAGGCCATCAACCGCGGAGCCGTCCCCGTGCACCGCGGCAGCGAGGCCGACGCCCGCTTCCTGCCCGGCCAGGACACCTCGGCATACGTCCAGCCGGTCACCCTCCTCAACCCGCCCCCCTCCTCACCCCTGCATCACGCGGAACCCTTCGGCCCGGTCGACACCATCGTCCTGGTCGACACCGAGGCGGAACTGCTGGCCGCGATGAACGCCTCCAACGGCGCCCTGGTGGCCACCCTGTCCACCGACGACCGGGCCACCTTCGACCGGCTCGCCCCGCAGATCCGCGCGTTCAAGATCGGCCACGGCAAGCCACGTTCCCGCGGCGACCGCGACGAGCTGTTCGGCGGGTTCGGCGCCTCCTGGAGCGGCGCCTTCGTCGGCGGCGAACTGCTGATCCGCGCCGTGACCCAGGGTCCGGCCGGCGAACGGCTGCCCGGGAACTTCCCCGAGTACCAGCTGATGCCGTGAGAAAGGCCGGGGCGGCGCACCGGGAAGGGGCGCCGCCCGGCCACCGGCGAACACACGACGACGCAGAGATGGGGTGGCGAGCATGACGTTGGCGCTTGATGGTGTGCGGGTGCTGGACATGACGCATGTGCAGTCGGGTCCGTCGGCGACGCAGTTGCTGGCGTGGCTGGGGGCGGATGTGGTGAAGGTGGAGGCGCCGGGCGGGGACGTCACGCGCGGGCAGTTGCGGGATGTCCCGGACGTGGACTCGCTGTATTTCACGATGCTCAACTGCAACAAGCGCAGCATCACGCTGAACCTCAAGACGGAGCGGGGCAGGGAGATCCTGACGGCGCTGGTGCGGGGTGCGGATGTGCTGGTGGAGAACTTCGCGCCGGGCGCGGTGGACCGGATGGGGTTCACATGGGACCGGATCCGTGAGATCAACCCGAGGATCGTGTACGCCTCGATCAAGGGCTTCGGCCAGGGCCCGTACACGAACTTCAAGGCGTATGAGGTGGTCGCGCAGGCGATGGGCGGGTCGATGGCCACGACCGGGTTCCAGGACGGGCCGCCGCTGGCCACCGGCGCGCAGATCGGCGACTCGGGCACCGGCATCCACGCCGTCGCCGCCATCCTGGCCGCGCTCTTCCAGCGCGAGAGGACCGGGCGGGGGCAGCGGGTGAACGTGGCGATGCAGCACGCGGTGCTGAACCTGTGCCGGGTCAAACTCCGCGACCAGCAACGCCTCACGCACGGACCCTTGGCCGAATACCCCAACGACGACTTCGGAGATGAGGTCCCGCGTTCCGGGAACGCCTCGGGGGGCGGGCAGCCCGGCTGGGCCGTCCGGTGCGCGCCCGGCGGGCCCAACGACTACGTGTACGTCATCGTCCAGCCCGTCGGCTGGCAGCCGCTCAGCGAGTTGATCGGCCGTCCCGAACTCGCCGCCGATCCCGAGTGGGATACCCCCGAGGCCCGGCTGCCGAAGCTGGCGAAGATGTTCCAGCTGATCGAGGAATGGACCGCGACCCTGCCCAAATGGCAGGTCCTGGAACAACTCAACGCACACAACATCCCGTGCGGGCCGATCCTGTCCCCGAAGGAGATCATCGAGGACGCCTCCCTGGCCGACAACGACATGATCGTCGAGGTCGCCCATCCCGACCGTGGCACGTTCACCACGGTCGGCAACCCCCTCAAACTCTCCGACTCCCCCACCACCATCACCACCCCACCCCTCCTCGGCCAGCACAACGAGGACATCTACATCGGCGAACTCGGGCTTACCCGGGACGAGTTGCCCCAGCTCAAGGAGCAAGGCGTCATCTGATCGACCAGACCCGACCCGACCGGAGTGAGGTAGCCCCACATGACGACTTCCGTACCCCGAACCGCGACGGTCACCGACCGGCTCGTGGAAGCCAACCGCGCCTACGCCGCCCGGTTCACCGACCCCGGCATGGGTGCCCGCCCCGTCCTGCACGTGGCCGTCGTGGCGTGCATGGACGCCCGCCTCGACCTGCACGCCGCGCTCGGCCTGGAGCTCGGCGACTGCCACACCATCCGCAACGCGGGCGGTGTGGTCACCGACGACACCATCCGCTCCCTGACGATCAGTCAGCGCGCCCTCGGCACTCGCAGTGTGGCGCTCATCCACCACACCGGCTGCGGTCTGCAGACCCTGACCGAGGACTTCCGGCACGAACTGGAGCTGGAGGTCGGTCAGCGCCCCGCCTGGGCGGTGGAGGCGTTCCGGGACGTCGACCAGGACGTACGGCAGTCCATGCAGCGCGTGCGCACCTCGCCGTTCCTGCCGCACACCGACGACGTGCGCGGCTTCGTCTTCGACGTCACGACAGGGCTGTTGCGGGAGACAGCTCCGAACTCCTGAGCCACCCCGGCCTGTTGTGGGCGTCAAAACGGGCGGTGATGGGCGGGGTCAGTCACCCCGGCCCACCACCGCGGCGATCTGCCGGCAGTAGAACTCGGTGGTGTTGCGGGTGTGCCGGCGCATCAGCTCCTCCGCGCGGTCGGGGGAGCCCTCGCCGATGGCCTCGATGATCCTCGCGTGCTCGTTCCAGGCGTCCTTGCCGCGGGGCCGGGCGATGGGCATGTAGTACCAGCGCACCCGCCGGTCGACCTGAGGGATGAGTTCGGCGAGGACCGCGTTGCGGGACAGCAGGGTGATGTGACCGTGGAGGGCGGCGTTCGCCTCCACGATGGCCCGGGCGTCCGCGGCCGCGAGGGCGGTCAGACCGGCCTGCTGGAGCTCCCACAGGCGAGCGATGTCCCGGTAAGTGGAGTGCTGGGCGGCGCCGCGCGCGGAATGGGCCTCCAGGAGGCCCCGGACACTGAGGAGTTGGGCGCACTCCTCGGTGGTGGGGGAGTGGACGAACGCCCCCTGGGAAGGGCGCAGGTCGACCCACTCGGCGGTCTGGAGCCGCTGCAGCGCCTCACGGATCGGCTGCCGGCTGACCCCGAGACTCTCGGCGAGTTCCGCCTCGACAAGGTGCTGACCGGGTTTGAGCGAGCCGTTGATGATCAGTTCGGTCAGGGTCTCGTAGACCGCCTGGCGCAGTGGGGTGGGCCTGCTGATCGGGCCACGGGCTGTCACGGTGGGTGTGTCGGGCATCGGCCCTGTCTCCCTCGTTCGGCTGGTGGGTCGAGCCGTCCGTCAGATTGCCGTGGCTCGCACAGTGCCGAGTCCATTGCCGTGTCTCGCACAGTGCCGAGTCCCGGAAATTGCCCGGCTTGACCCCTGGCGCGGGCACCTTCCCATGCAGAATACTGTATGCAATCATCGTTCGACAGTGGACCAGCAGCCACGCCCGAGGGGGATGCCCCGTGTCGTACCGCACCGCTCTCTCCGAAGTCCTGACCTGCCTAGCAGGACCCGTCGCCGAAGCGGCGGCCGTCCGGGGCCGGTTCCCTCGCGGCGCCGTGACGTCCCTCGGTCACGCGGGGATCCTGGGACTCACCGTCTCCACCCAATTCGGCGGCGGTGGACGGGGATTGCCCGAAGCCGTCGACGTGGTCGCGCGGACGGCGCGCGTCTGCCCGGCGACTGCGGCCGTGCTCCAGTCGCACTACACGGCCGTCGCCGTCATCGAGGCCCACGGCGGTCCCTGGCTGCGCGCCGAGATCGCCGCCGGACGCCATCTCGCCAGTCTCGCCCTCGCGGAGTCGGAGGAAGAGGGGACGGGGGAGAGGGAGGGGGACGGGCCGGCGGCGGATTCCCAGCTCCTCGTGCCGCGTTCCGTGGCCACCCGCTCCGGTGCGGTGGTGGCCCTGCGGGCCCGCAAGCAGCGGGTGGTCGCGGCGGGGGAGGCCGATCTCTATGTCTGGTCCTCCCGGCCCCTCGCCGCGCCCGACGGGCTGACGCTCTGGGCGGTCCCGGCGCACGCCCCGGACCTGTTCGTCCCCGCGCGGCCCGGCGCCGCCGGACCCCGCGGCAGCGCGACGTCCACGGTGTTCGCCGACCCGGTGCTGGTGCCCGCCGAGGCGATGCTCGGCGCGGACGGCGCCGGACTCGACGTCGTGCTGCGCACGGTCCTGCCGTGGCTGCTCGAACTGCGGGCCGCCGCGGAAACCCGCCGCCCACCCGTCCTCGACCCGGCCTTGGAACCGGCCCTGGACCCAGTCCTCGACCCGGCCCTGAACGCGGCCAGTGATCCTGGGAGCGCACGCCGTCCCCCCGGCTCCCTCGCCGCGTCCTGAACCATGCCCGGCCAGACGTCAGTCCTGGTTCGCCCTGGCCGCGATCTGCTTGCGGTAGAACTCGGTCGTGCGCTCGGTGTGCTTGCGCATGACCTCGCCCGCCTGGTGCGCGTCACCCTTGGCGATGGCCCTGATGAGCGGGGTGTGCTCGTTCCAGGCCTCCTTGCCGCGGGGCTTGGCGATGGGCGTGTAGTACCAGCGGACCTTCTGGCCCACCTGGGCGATCAGTTCGGCCAGCACGGCGTTGTCGGCGACGGCGGTGATGAAGTCGTGCAGCGCGGTGTTGGCGGAGACCAGCCGCTCGACGTCGCCGTCGGCGAGAGCGGCGATGCCTTCCAGCTGGAGCTCGTCGAGACGCGCGATGTCCTCGGGCTTCGCGTTCTTGGCGGCGAGCTGGGCCGAGTAGGTCTCGAGGACCGCCCGGACGCCGAGGAGTTGGGCGGCCTCCTCCTCGGTGGGGGAGTGGACGAAGGCCCCCTGGGCGGGCCGCAGATCCACCCAGCCGGCGGTCTGGAGCCGCTGGAGGGCCTCGCGCACCGGCTGGCGGCTGACGCCGAGGTGTTCGGCGAGCTCGGCCTCGACCAGATGCTGGCCGGGCTTGAGGGAGCCGTTGATGATCAGCTCGGCCAGGGCGTCGTACACGGCCTGACGCAGCGGTGCCGGGCGGGTGACGCGCCGGGACGCTGCGGCCGTGAGTGCCTCGCGCATGGTGGTCCCGTTCTGCCGCCGGTGTCGCAGGGCGGCGGCTGTGCCAAGTGGGGGCCGCCCGGAGGTTGCCGACGGCCGCGTCAGCATACAGGTTTTGGTATGCAACATGGTGGGGGTCGGCGGCGGGTCAGCCCTGGTCGGCGCACGCGGTACCTAGGTCCCCTGACTGAGTCCTTCCGTACGGCAGGACAGTCCTTCCCCTGCGGCAGGGTTGTGTATACAGAAGTCTGTATGGAGTATGGTTCCGAGTCTCCTGCGCCCCTCGTCGGGGACCCGCGTGACGGAAGGCGAAGCGATCATGACGACCAGCGGGAGTGACGTGACGGTCGAGAGCGTGGTCCGGAGGGCGGTGGCCCGGCACCGGGGCGAGCGCGGTGCGCTGCTGCCCGTACTGCACGCCGTCCAGGCTGAGTTGGGCCATGTGCCGCAGGAGGCCGTGCCGGTGCTCGCCGAGGAGCTCAACCTCTCCCGGGCCGACGTCCACGGAGTCGTGACCTTCTACCACGACTTCCGCCGCGAGCCCGCGGGCCGCACCACCGTGCGCATCTGCCGCGCCGAGGCCTGCCAGGCACTGGGTGCCGACCAACTGGTCGCCTACGCCCGCGAGTCCGGCCTGGCCCTGGGGGAGACGACGGCGGACGGCTCGGTCACCGTCGAGCAGGTCTTCTGCCTCGGCAACTGCGCGCTCGGACCCTCCGTGGAGGCGAACGGGCGGCTGTACGGACGCGTCGGCCCGGCCCGGCTGGGCTCGATCCTCAACGGGACGGTCTCCTCATGAACGACCCCATGAACAACGCCATGAACAACCCCATGAGCAACGCCGCGCACTCCACGGCCACCGTCTACGTCCCCCGCGACTCCGCGGCCAGGTCCGTCGGCGCGGACGAGGTCGCACAGGCCCTCCAACACGCCTCCGACCGTGGCGACTTCGCCCTGGACGTCGTACGCAACGGATCGCGCGGCATGCTGTGGCTGGAGCCCCTGGTCGAGGTGGTGACCCCCCAAGGACGCGTCGGCTACGGCCCGGTGGCCCCCGAGGACGTCGACGGACTCCTCTCCGCCGGGATGCTCGACGGCGCGGACCACCCCCTGCGGCTCGGCATCGTCGACGAACTGCCCTGGCTGGCACGCCAGAACCGCGTCACCTTCGCCCGGGTCGGCGTGACCGACCCCCTGTCCGCCGAGGACTACGAGGCGCACGGCGGCCTCACCGGACTGCGCACCGCACTGGAACTGGCCCCCGCGGACGTGGTCGCCGAGGTCACCGCGTCCGGACTGCGCGGCCGCGGTGGAGCCGGATTCCCGGCCGGCATCAAGTGGAAGACCGTGCTCGACTGCGCCGACGAGCTGAAGTTCGTCTGCTGCAACGCCGACGAGGGCGACAGCGGGACCTTCGCCGACCGCATGGTCATGGAGGGCGACCCGTTCATGCTCATCGAGGGCATGACGATCGCCGCACACGCGGTCGGCGCGAGCGAGGGCTACCTGTACATCCGCTCCGAATACCCCGACGCCATCGCCACGATGCGCCGGGCGATCGGCGTCGCGCGCGAGCACGGCTGGCTCGGCAAGGGCATCCTCGGCTCCGCACTCGACTTCGACCTGCACGTCCGCGTCGGCGCCGGCGCGTACATCTGCGGCGAGGAGACCTCCATGCTGGAGAGCCTGGAGGGCAAGCGCGGCATGGTCCGCGCGAAACCGCCCATCCCGGCGATCGAGGGCCTGTTCGGCAGACCGACCGTGGTGAACAACGTCCTCACCCTCGCCACCGTGCCCGTCGTCCTGGCCGAGGGCGCGCAGGCGTACGAGCGCCTCGGCGTCGAACGCTCCCGCGGCACCCAGGTGTTCCAGCTCGGCGGCAACATCGCCCAGGGCGGCATCGTCGAGACCGCCTTCGGCATCACCCTGCGCGAACTCATCGAGGAGTACGGCGGCGGAACCCACTCCGGACGCCCGGTGCGCACCGCGCAGGTCGGCGGCCCGCTCGGGGCCTACCTGCCGGAGTCGATGTTCGACCTGCCCATGGACTACGAGGCGTTCGCGGCCGCCGGGGCGATGGTCGGCCACGGTGGCGTGGTCGTGTTCGACGACAGCGTCGACATGGCCGCACAGGCCCGTTTCGCGATGGAGTTCTGCGCCGAGGAGTCCTGCGGCAAGTGCACACCGTGCCGGGTCGGCGCGGTGCGCGGCGTCGAGGTGATCGACAAGATCGTCGCCGGCACCCACCGGGACGAGAACCTCGCCCTGCTCGAAGACCTCTGCGACCTGATGACCGAGGGTTCGCTGTGCGCGATGGGCGGGCTGACCCCGCTGCCCGTGCGCAGCGCCCTGACCCACTTCCCCGACGACTTCCTCGGCGGCCGTCGGCTGCTGGAGATCCACCCCGTACAAGCGACGGAGGGCACGGCATGAGCCTGCTCAAGGAACCCGACTTCGGAACCCCTGAACGGCCAGGCCCGGCCACGGTGTGCGTGGAGGTGGACGGTCTGCCGGTGACCGTCCCCGAGGGCACCTCGGTGATGCGCGCGGCCGCGCAGGCAGGCGTCGACATACCCAAACTCTGCGCCACCGACAGCCTGGAGGCGTTCGGATCCTGCCGGTTGTGCGTGGTCGAGATCGACGGCCGGCGCGGCACCCCGGCCTCCTGCACCACCCCCTGTGCCGACGGCATGAAGGTCAGCACCCAGACCCCGAAGGTGGAGAAGCTCCGCCAGGGCGTCATGGAGCTCTACATCTCCGACCACCCCCTGGACTGCCTCACCTGCCCCGCCAACGGCGACTGCGAACTCCAGGACATGGCAGGGGTGGTGGGTCTCAGACAGGTCCGCTACGGCTACGAGGGAGAGAACCACCTCGATGCCGAGAAGGACACCTCGAACCCCTACTTCGACTTCGACCCGTCCAAGTGCATCGCCTGCTCCCGCTGCGTGCGCGCCTGCGGCGAGGTCCAGGGGACCTTCGCCCTCACCATCGAGGGGCGCGGCTTCGACTCCAAGGTCTCGGCGGGGGCGGGGGAGTCCTTCATGGACTCCGAGTGCGTCTCCTGCGGAGCCTGCGTCCAGGCCTGCCCGACGTCCACGCTCCAGGAGCGCTCGGTCGTCGAACTCGGCATGCCCACCAGGTCGGTGGTGACCACCTGCGCGTACTGCGGGGTCGGCTGCTCCTTCAAGGCCGAACTGCGCGGCGACGAACTCGTGCGCATGGTCCCGCACAAGGACGGCGGCGCCAACGAGGGCCACTCCTGCGTCAAGGGCCGCTTCGCCTTCGGCTACGCCACCCACCCCGACCGCCGGCTCAAGCCCATGGTCCGCGACCGGATCACCGACCCCTGGCGCGAGGTCGACTGGGACGAGGCCATCGGCACCGTCGCCCGGCGGATGCGCGAGATCCAGGACCGGCACGGCTCCGGCGCGATCGGCGCCATCACCTCCTCACGGTGCACCAACGAAGAGGTCTACGTCGTACAGAAGATGGTCCGCGCGGCCTTCGGCAACAACAACGTCGACACCTGCGCCCGCGTCTGCCACTCCCCGACGGGATACGGCCTCAAGCAGACCTTCGGGGAGTCCGCAGGCACCCAGGACTTCCGCTCGGTCGCCGAGGCCGACGTCATCGTGGTGATCGGCGCCAACCCCACCGACGGGCACCCGGTGTTCGCCTCCCGGATGAAGCGCCGGCTGCGCGAGGGCGCGAAGCTGATCGTCGTGGACCCGCGCCGCATCGACCTCGTGCGCTCCCCGCACATCGAGGCCCGGCACCACCTCCAGCTGAGGCCCAGCACCAACGTGGCCGTGGTCAACGCGATGGCCCACGTGGTCGTCACCGAGGGCCTGGTGGACCGGTCCTTCGTGGACGCACGGTGCGAAGGCTTCGACGAGTGGGCCGAGTTCATCGCCCGCCCGGAGAACAGCCCGGAGGCCGTCGAGGAGATCACCGGCGTACCGGCCGCCGAACTCCGGGCCGCCGCACGGCTGTACGCCGAGGCCCCCAACGGAGCCATCTACTACGGTCTCGGCGTCACCGAGCACAGCCAGGGCTCGACCATGGTCATGGGAATGGCCAACCTCGCGATGGCGTGCGGGAACATCGGCCGCGACGGCGTCGGTGTGAACCCGCTGCGCGGCCAGAACAACGTGCAGGGCTCCTGCGACATGGGCTCCTTCCCGCACGAACTCCCCGGCTACCGGCACGTCTCCGACGACGCGGTCCGTACCGTCTTCGAGAACCTGTGGGGCGGAACCCTCCTCGCCGAGCCGGGACTTCGCATCCCCAACATGTTCGACGCGGCCATCGACGGCACCTTCCGCGGCCTGTTCGTGCATGGCGAGGACATCGCCCAGTCCGACCCCAACCTGGGGCACGTCACCGCCGCCCTCGAAGCCATGGAACTGGTCGTCGTCCAGGACCTGTTCCTCAACGAGACCGCGAAGTTCGCCCACGTCTTCCTGCCCGGCGCGTCCTTCCTCGAGAAGGACGGCACCTTCACCAACGCCGAACGTCGCATCAACCGGGTGCGCTCGGTGATGAAACCGAAGACCGGCAAGCACGAGTGGCAGATCGTCAGCGAGATCGCCACCGCCATGGGCTATGCGATGTCCTACGGCCATCCCGGCCAGATCATGGACGAGATCGCCTCGGTCACGCCGACGTTCACCGGAGTGTCCTTCGGCCTCCTCGACAAGCTCGGCAGCGTCCAGTGGCCGTGCAACGAGGAGGCGCCCGAGGGCACGCCCATCATGCACGTCGACGAATTCGTGCGCGGCAAGGGCAAGTTCGTCGTCACCTCCTACGTACCGACCAACGAACGCAGCACCCGGCGCTTCCCGCTGGTCCTCACCACGGGGCGCATCCTCAGCCAGTACAACGTCGGCGCCCAGACCCGCCGTACCGGCAACGTCGCCTGGCACCCCGAGGACGTACTGGAGCTGCACCCGCACGACGCCGAGGTCCGCGGCATCAACCACGGCGACATGGTCACCCTGGCCAGCCGTGTCGGGCAGACCACCCTGCGCGCGGAGATCTCCGACCGCATGCCGACCGGGGTCGTGTACACCACGTTCCACCACCCCGTCACCGGCGCCAATGTGGTGACCACCGAGAACTCCGACTGGGCGACCAACTGCCCCGAGTACAAGGTGACCGCCGTACAGGTGGCGCTCGCCCGCCCGGACCGGTCGCGCGAGGCCGAGGCCACCGGGAACGACCTCATGACGGTGGTGGACTGAGATGGGTGGACTGAGATGACAGCGACCGTGCCGGCGGAGTGCAGGATGGCCAACGACATCGCCAGGAACCTCGGACACCTGCCGGGGGAGGAGGCCGCGGAGGCGATCGCGGGGCACATCGGCAGGTTCTGGGACCCGCGTATGCGCACCCGGCTCCACGGGTTCGTCGATGCCGGGGTGGACGGTCTAGACCCCCTGGTGGTGGCCGCGGTGAGGCATCTGCACTGACCCGTGCGGTCTCCTCCCTGTACATCGCTCCACGCTGCATACAGTATGGAGCCAGTGATCCCATGGGCAGGGAGGAGCCGCTCATGCTGTTCCGGCAGCTCGAGTACTTCGTGGCGGTGGCGAGGGAACGGCACTTCGCCCGGGCGGCGGAATCCTGCTACGTCTCCCAGCCCGCGCTCTCGGCGGCGATCGCCAAACTGGAGCGCGAGCTCAACGTCACGCTGATCAACCGCGGCCACAACTACCAGGGCCTCACCCCCGAGGGGGAGCGGCTCGTCGTATGGGCCAAGCGGATCCTCGCCGAACAGGACGCCTTCAAGGCCGAGGTGGCCGCCGTGCAGTCCGGCATCACCGGCACCCTCCGCCTGGGCACGGACCCCACCGCGTCCACGACCCTCGCCCTCCCCGTGGCCGCCTTCTGCGCGGCGCACCCGTTGGCCAAGGTCCAGGTCCGCTCCCGTCTGTCGACGAAGGAACTCCACCGCCAGCTGCGCGACTACGAACTCGACGTGGCCATCGCCCACTTCGACCCCGACGACCAGGAGGGCCTCCAGGTCGTCCCCCTCTACCAGGAGAGATACATGCTCCTGGTCTCCGACGACCAGCTGGTGGCCCAGTCCGCCACCGTGTCCTGGGCGGACGCGGCCCAGTTGCCCCTCGCACTGCTCACGCCGGACATGCGGATCCGCCAGATCGTCGACACCGTGTTCGCGGAGAAGGGGTACGTGGTGACTCCGCAGGTCGAGACGGACTCCATCGCCTCCCTCTACGCACATGTGGGCGGCGGCGGCTGGGCGAGCATCGTGCCGCACACCTGGCTGCGCGCGATGCCGGTGGTCGGCCGGACCAGAGCGCTGCCGCTGGTCGACCCCGAGGCCGGCGCCCAGGTCTCGGTGGCGATCCACGCGGCTACCCCCGGCTCTGTCGCCGCCCGCGCCTTCGTCAACGCGGCGACGAGCCTGTCCCTGGACGACTTCTTCGCCCGCCCCCTGCCGACCGACCACCGAGTGCGCTGACCCTGTTCCGGCCGCGCCTCGCCCGCCCGCACACGAGCACCGAGCACGCTGACCCTGCGGCCAGGTCTCGTCGGGGTGCGTGCCGCTGCCGTACCCCTTCTTGGTCTCGCTGCTCCTGGTGGTCCACCCCAAGGCGGTGTCCGGCCTGTCGGTGGACTCGGCGGGTCCAGTAATCCCACGGCCGCCCTGCGCGCAGCACGCCTGGAAGCCCCGTACCGTCTCCCGGCTCCCGCGGGGCGAGCCCCGGCCGAGCTCCACTCGCCCGAGCACCGAGCGCGCTGAACCGGGCACGGGCCTGGTCGCGGCGAGTGCCGAACCCGTACCCCTTCTGATCCGGCCGTTCTCGGTGGTCCACCGTGGCGCGACGGCCTGGCTGTCGTCGGACTCCCTCCGCGCCCCGCCACCCCGCCCCGCCCCGGCACCGCGTCTCCCGCCCCTCCCGTCAGGGTGCGTGCCGTGCTGGGGACGCCTTTCGGTCCGGCCGTTCCTGGTGGTCCACCGTGGCGCGACGGCCGATCTGTCGTGGGACTATCTCCGCGTCCCGCTACCCGGCGCCGTCCCAAGCACCGCGCCCCCGGTCAGGGTGCGTGCCGTGCTGGGGACGCCTTTCGGTCCGGCCGTTCCTGGTGGTCCACCGTGGCGCGACGGCCGATCTGTCGTGGGACTATCTCCGCGTCCGCCATCCGGCGCCGTCCCAAGCACCGCGCCGCCCGTCAGGATGCGTACCGCGCCTGTACCGCCTTCCGGTCCAGTCCCCCCTTCGCGGTGTACGGCAGCGCAGCGACCAGGTCGAGTCGGTCCGGTACCTCGAACGCGGCCAAGTGGTCGCGGCAGTACCGCAGGATCTCCTCGCGCCCGGCGCCGTCAGGCTCGCGTACCACCACGGCGGCGCCGACCCGCTGCCCGTACACCGCGTCGGGCACCGCGAACACGGCCGCCTCCGCGACCCCCGGGCACCCGGCGAGGATGTCCTCCACATGCTCGGGTGAGATCTTCTCCCCGCCCCGGTTGATGAGGTTCTTGATCCGGCCGGTCAGCGACAGGTACCCGTCCTCGTCCAGTGCGCCCAGATCACCGGTGCGCAGCCACCCGTCGACGAAGGTCCGCGCCGACTCGTCCCCGTCGGCGAGATAGCCCCGGGCGACCGTGGGCCCCTGCACCCACACCTCGCCCTCGACCCCCGCCGGGCAGGACCGTCCGCCGCGGTCCACGACCCGCACCGCGACCCCGGTCGGCCGGCCCACCGACCCCTGCCGGAGTGCTCCCCGCTGCGGCAGGGGTTCGCTGGTGGCCTGGTGGGAGGACTCGGTCATCCCGTACGCGGACAGCAGCGGCGCGCCGAACGTCCGCTCCAGCGCCCGCTGGGTCGCCGTGTTGAGGGGCGCGCTGCAACTGCGGACGAACTTCAACGGCGGTGCCTGCGGGCCCGGGTACTCCCGCTCCGACCGCTCCAGAAGGATCTCGTGGATGGCCGGCACCGCCGTGAACCAGGTGGCGTCCACGGCCCGCATGTCGTCCCAGAACGTGCCCGCCGAGAACCGCCCCCGCTCGGGCAGCAGCACACACCCCCCGCTCGCCAGAGAAGACAACAGCGCCGCGAACAGCCCGTGGCCGTGGAAGAACGGCATCACGGCGACCGTCGCGTCCTCGGGGCCCAACTCGTAGGTGGCGCAGATGGTGCGAAGGGAGGCGGCCACATTGGCGTGGGTCAGCGGGACCATCTTCGCCCGGTCGGTGGTGCCGGCGGTGAACAGCACAAGAGCGTCCCGTTCCGACAACTCAAGCGCAGCACCTTGGACTTGGGCCGAATCGCAGACGCCGGGTTCGAGTTCCAACACAGCCGCCCCCGCCCCCGCCCCCGCCCCCGCCCCCGAGACGTCCACGCGCAGCGACCACGCGGGCACCGGAAGCATGACGTCACGACCGGACGCCGACGCGTCGAGAAGGACCGCCCGGGCCCCCAACGCCGTGAGCCGCGAGGAGAGTTGTGACGCCGGGAGCGCGGGATCCAGCGGAGCCGAGACCAGTCCGGCCCGGGCCGCGCCGAGCAACGCGACGACGAACTCCGCCGTGTTGGCGCAGATCAGCCCGACCGCGTCACCACGGCCCAGCCCCGCCCCACCGAGCCGGGCCGCCACCTCGTCGGCAAGGGACGCCAGCGCCCGGTACGACAGCTGCACCCGCTCGCCGGTCACCACCAGGGCCCGGGCGTACGGGCGGTCACGTACCTGCCGGTCGAGGAGGTCGACGAGGCCCGTGACCCGCGGAGGCCGGTACCGGTCCGCGTCACGCACGGATGCCGCGGCCGGAACGGCCATGACCCCACCCCCTCGCACAGGTCCGATGAAACGTCCTCTGCGAGCGTGCGGTGGCACCCCGTTGACGTCCAATACCCGCTGGCGAACGGCCGATAGCGGCTGTCTATCAAGACAGTTGCCAGGCCTCTGACCAGCCCTCGATAGACACCGTTTATCGGCTGGTCGCCGATGGGTCTTGGACGCGGACGAGCGCGCTGCGGATGGTGAGAGAAGTAGCCGCTCCGGCAGGACCTGCCCAAGGAGGACCTCGGACCATGACCGCTCCCTCGACCCTGGAGACCGCGGCAGCAGCCGACGTTCCGACCGAGCTCACCGACGGGTACCACCTGGTCGTCGACGCGCTCAGGATGAACGAAGTCGACACCATCTACGGCGTGGTCGGCATCCCGATCACCGACCTGGCCCGGCTCGCCCAGGCGCAGGGCATCCGCTACATCGGTTTCCGCCACGAGAGCAACGCCGGGCACGCGGCCGCCATCGCCGGCTACCTCAACAAGAAGCCCGGCGTGGCCCTCACGGTCTCGGCCCCCGGCTTCCTCAACGGCCTGGTCGCGCTGGCGAACGCGACCACCAACTGCTTCCCCATGGTCCAGATCTCCGGCTCCAGCGAGCGCCACCTCGTCGACCTCAAGCAGGGCGACTACGAGGAGATGGACCAACTCGCCGCCGCGCAGCCCTTCGTGAAGGCCGCCTACCGGGTCAGCCGCGTGGAGGACATCGGCCGGGGCATCGCCCGCGCCCTGCGCACCGCGGTCTCCGGGCGCCCCGGCGGTGTCTACCTCGACATCCCCGCCGCGGTGCTCGGCGCCATCATGCCCAAGGCGGAGGGCGACCGGACGCTGAGCCGCCTCGTCGACCCCGCCCCGCGCCAGCTCCCGGCACCGGAGGCGGTGGACCGGGCGATCGAGCTCCTCGCGTCCGCCGAACGCCCGCTGGTGGTGCTGGGCAAGGGCGCCGCGTACGCCCAAGCGGATGCGAAAGTACGGCAGTTCATCGAGTCCACCGGCATTCCCTACGTACCGATGTCGATGGCGAAGGGCCTGCTGCCGGACGACCATCCGCAGTCGGCCGCGACCGCCCGTTCGCTCGCGCTGAAGAAGGCCGACGTCGTGATGCTGATCGGCGCGCGCCTCAACTGGCTTCTGGGCCACGGCCAAACGGGGTGGAACCCCGACGCCAAGTTCGTCCAGATCGACATCGACCCCAAGGAGATGGACAGCAACCAGCCCATCTCCGCACCTCTCGTCGGTGACATCGAGTCGGTGCTCGACGCGCTCGCCGAACGCACCAAGCCCGGCCAGATCACGGCCCCTTCGGCCTGGCGCGAGGAACTCGGGGCGCGCTCGGCGCAGAACGTCGCCAAGATGGCCAAGCGCCTGGAGGCCGACCCGCACCCCATGCAGTTCATGGGCGCCCTGAAGGCCGTACGCGACGTCGTGCGCGCGCACCCGGAGACGTACATCGTCAACGAGGGCGCCAACGCCCTGGACATCGCGCGCAACGTCATCGACATGCATGTGCCGCGGCACCGCCTCGACAGCGGCACCTGGGGCGTCATGGGCATCGGCATGGGCTACGCGATCGCCGCCGCCGTCGAGAGCGGCGCCCCGGTCGTGGCGATCGAGGGCGACAGCGCCTTCGGGTTCAGCGGCATCGAGATCGAGACGATCTGCCGCTACAAGCTGCCCGTCGTCACCGTGATCATGAACAACGGCGGGGTCTACCGCGGCGACGACGCCAACCCGTACGACGACGCGCCCTCGCCCACGACCCTCATGTCGGCGGCCCGCCACGACCTGCTGATCGAGGCGTTCGGCGGCAAGGGCTACCGGGCCACCACGCCCGCCGAGGTCACCGCGGCGCTCACCGAGGCCCTCGCCTCCGGCGGCCCGGCGCTCATCGACTGCGTGATCGACCCCTCGGCCGGCACCGAGAGCGGCCACATCTCGCACCTCAACCCCAAGGGCATCACCGTCGGCAACATCACGCCGGCCACCAAGTGACCGCGCAACTTCACGAAAAGGAAGCACACATGAGTGAAAAGCCGCTCGCCGGAATCAAGGTGATCGACTTCACCGGGGTCCAGGCCGGTCCCGCCTGCACGCAGATGCTCGCCTGGTTCGGCGCCGACGTCCTGAAGGTGGAGCGCCCCAACGGCGGCGACGTCACGCGCCGTCAGCTCCGGGACATCGAGGAGCTGGACGCGCTCTACTTCACGATGCTCAACAGCAACAAGCGCTCCCTCGCCATCAACACCAAGACCGCCGAGGGCAAGGAGGTCCTGGAGAAGCTCATCAAGGACGCCGACGTCCTGGTGGAGAACTTCGCCCCGGGCGCCCTGGACCGCATGGGCTTCACCTGGGAACGCATCCAGGAACTCAACCCGCGCCTCATCTTCGGCTCGGTGAAGGGCTTCAACGACCAGTCGTCCTGGAACGACCTCAAGGTCTACGAGAACGTCGCCCAGTGCGCGGGCGGCGCCGCCTCCACCACCGGCTTCTGGGACGGCCCGCCCACCATCTCCGGGGCCGCCATCGGCGACACCAACACCGGGATGCACCTGGCGATCGGCATCCTCACCGCGATCATCGACCGCGGGAAGACCGGCCGGGGCCAGAAGGTGTCCGTCTCGATGCAGGACGCCGTGCTCAACCTGTGCCGCGTCAAGCTGCGCGACCAGCAGCGTCTGGAGCGGGTCGGCTATCTGGAGGAGTACCCGCAGTACCCCAACGGCGAGTTCACCGACGTCGTGCCGCGCGGCGGCAACGCGGGCGGCGGCGGCCAGCCCGGCTGGGTCCTCAAGTGCAAGGGCTGGGAGGACGATCCGAACGCGTACATCTACTTCACCGTCCAGGAGCAGAACTGGAAGCGCACCGCCGAGGTCATCGGCCGCCCCGAGTGGGCCGAGGACCCGGAGTACGCCACCGCGCGCGCCCGCCAGTCGCACATCTTCGAGATCTTCGAGGAGATCGAGAAGTGGCTCGCGGACAAGACGAAGTACGAGGCGGTGAACATCCTGCGGGAGTGGGAGGTGCCCTGCGCCCCGGTGATGAGCATGAAGGAGATCGCCTACGACGAGGACCTGCGCAGGAGCGGCACGGTCGTCGAGGTCGAGCAGAAGGGCCGCGGCACCTACCTGACGGTCGGCAGCCCGGTGAAGTTCTCCACCTTCAAGCCGGAGGTCGTCGGCGCCCCGCTGCTGGGCGAGCACAGCTCCGAGGTCCTGGTGGAGCTGGGCTACGACGAGGAGACCATCGGCCGGCTGAAGGAAAGCGGAGTCATCGTCTGAGCGCTGCGCCGAAGGGGCCGTGACCTCTCGGGTCACGGCCCCTTCGGCGTGGCCCTGGGTTCAGACCGAAGCCTCGGCCCGGCGCCGCATCAGCTCCCGCTCCCGCTCGCGCCGCGCGGTGACGTCCCGGACGACCGCGCCGCAGTAGGGGCTGCCGTCGGGGCCCGAGAGCAGCACCACGCTGAACTCGATGGACAGCTTGCGGCCGTCCGCCGCCAGCGCCGGCACGTTCAGCAGATCCGCGTCGCCGTACTTGCTGGACCCCCGCTCCATGGCCGCGTCGAAGCCCTCCTGATGCCGCTTGCGGTGCCGCTCGGGAATGATGACGTCCAGGCTCTGCCCCGTCACGTCGGCCGCCGCGAACCCGAAGATGCGCTCCGCACCCCGGTTCCAGTAGCGGATCAGCCCTTCCCTGTCGGTGATCACTATGCCGTCGGGTGCCTGGTCTGCCATGCCCAGCACCACCGCGGAATCCAGATCGTCCATGTCGCCTCCGAGCCGGGGCCATTGGGGTGACGACAGTATACAGAATACTGTCGTCATGGTCTCTCTCCGGACGGATATGCAGGTGAAGGGCACTCCGAAAGCTTGGTATTGTTGTGCGTGTCGCCCCGGGGAACACCCCCGTCAAGGCGGCAGACACCTCGTCCGGGTGGCGGAATGGCAGACGCGCTAGCTTGAGGTGCTAGTGCCCTTTATCGGGCGTGGGGGTTCAAGTCCCCCCTCGGACACCAGTGAGACCCCACTTCATGTGGGGTCTTTCGCGTTACGGCCCACCGGGCGCCCCTAATTCGGTTGACGAGGACCGCCCGGCAGGGGCTGAATACCCGGCATGGCCGACATCCAGGGCACGTACGACGACCTGTTCTCCGCCGTCCCCACCAAGCTGGCGGCGCTGCTGGACGAGGGGGATGTCGGCGGCTCCGTGGCCGTATTCGTGGACGGTGAACCGGTGGTGGACGTCTGGGGCGGCTTCGCCGA
Organism: Streptomyces sp. SLBN-8D4; assembly: GCF_049739545.1. Lineage (NCBI taxonomy): Bacteria > Bacillati > Actinomycetota > Actinomycetes > Kitasatosporales > Streptomycetaceae > Streptomyces > Streptomyces sp. SLBN-8D4. Next base: position 1,659,526 of record NZ_JBMGQC010000001.1, on the reverse strand, counting down.
CGCCGGCCGGACGGCCCCGTGGGAGCGGGACACGATCACCAACGTGTTCTCCACGACCAAGACGATGACGGCGCTGTGCGCACTGATCCTCGCCGACCGCGGCGATCTCGACCTGGACGCCCCGGTCGCCCGGTACTGGCCGGAGTTCGCCGCCGCGGGCAAGGACAAGGTGCTGGTACGGCACCTGCTGTCGCACACCGCAGGCCTGCCGCACTGGGAGGGCCCGGTCGAGGAGCTCTACGACTGGTCGGCCGCCACCGCCCGCCTCGCCGCCCAGCCACTCCTCTGGGAGCCCGGCACCGCGGCCGGCTACCACTCGCTCACCCAGGGCTTCCTGGTCGGCGAGGTCGTGCGCCAGATCACCGGCCGCACGATCGGCGCGTTCCTCGCCGACGACGTCACCGGCCCCCTCGGCGCCGACTTCCACATCGGACTCGCCGCCGAACACGACCACCGGGTCGCCCGTACCCTCCCGCCGCCCGGCCGGGACGAGGACTACACCGCGGGCGCCCCCGGGCCCGACGCGACACCCGCCGCGGGCACTGCGATGCGCGTCAGGGACGCCAACAGCGTCGCGTGGCGGCGCTCCCAGATCCCCGCCGCGAGCGGGTTCGGCAACGCCCGCTCGGTCGCACTCGTGCAGTCCGCGCTCGCCTGCGCAGGGACGGTCGGGGGTGTCCGGCTGCTGTCGGCGGCGGGAGCCGAACGCGCCCGCGAGGAGCAGTTCAGCGGCGAGGACCGCGTGATCGGCATGACACAGCGGTACGGCCTCGGCTTCGGCCTCTTCGGGACCTCCTTCGGCTGGGGCGGCTGGGGCGGCTCCCTGGTCGTGATCGACCCCGAGGCCCGCATGGTGGTCGCCTACGCCACCGACCAGATGCGTGAACCCGCCGAGGACACCCGTGGCATGGACCTCGTCATGTCCGCCTACGACGGCATCCAGGGCCTGCGCCGCTGACTGCGGAAAACCCCGTGCGCCGGCCCCGGCCGGTTCCCTACACTCGCCATGACCAGGGACGACGAGTGAGGGGAGTACGGCCATGTGCGTGCGCGCAGCTGTCGCCGTTCCCCGGACGTCGTACGACGTGATCCTCGTGTCCTGGACTCTCCGGTGCCCGCTGCGCGGCCGGCACCGGATGCCCGCGACGACTGTCTGAACGGTCGAGTACCGCCGCGGCACGCGTATGTGACGTGCCGTCATGTCGTCGTACGGGCCATCGCGCAGCCCTGTCATCACCGCACCTGAAAGGCCATGGGCCGTGCGCACCCACACATCCGACCCGCTCGCCGTCGTCCGCAATCTCGGCATCCTCGCCCACGTCGACGCCGGCAAGACCACCGTCACCGAGCGGATCCTGTTCGCCACCGGAACCACGCACAAGCGCGGCGAGGTCCACGACGGCACGACCGTCACCGACTTCGACCCGCAGGAGCGGGACCGCGGGATCACCATCTTCGCGGCGGCCGTGAGCTGCGCGTGGGACGGGCATCGCCTCAACCTGATCGACACCCCGGGGCACGTCGACTTCGCCGACGAGGTGGAGCGTTCCCTTCGGGTGCTCGACGGGGCGGTCGCGGTGTTCGACGCGGTCGCGGGCGTGGAGCCGCAGAGCGAGTCGGTGTGGCGGCAGGCGGACCGGCACGGTGTCCCGAGGATCGCCTTCGTCAACAAGCTGGACCGCGCCGGCGCCGACCTGGACGCGGCCGTCGAGTCGATCCGGCGGCGGCTGCATCCGGCCCCGCTGGTCGTGCAGTTGCCCATCGGCAGCGAGGACGGCTTCACCGGCGTCGTCGACCTGGTGCGGATGCGGGCGCTGACCTGGTCCGACTCCGGTGAGGCGGCGCAGGACGGACCGGTGCCCGCCGCTCTGCGCGAGGAGGCGCTCAAGCGACGCCGGCTCCTTGAGGAGGCCGTCGCCGAACGCCACCCCGCCGCCCTGGAGGAGTTCTGCGACCGGGAGACCCTCTCCGAAGGCACCCTCACCGCCGCCCTGCGGGACCTCACCCACAGCGGCGACGGCGTGGTCGTCCTGTGCGGCTCGGCCTACCGCAACCGCGGCATCGAGCCGCTGCTGGACGCGGTCGTGGCGTATCTGCCGTCGCCGCTCGACGTGCCCGCCGTACGCGGTGCGAACGGCGAGGAGCGGCCCAGCGATCCGGCGGCGCCCCTCGCGGCACTGGCGTTCAAGGTGAACGCCACGGCCACGGGACGCCTGACGTACGTACGCGTGTACTCGGGAACGATCGAGAAGGGAGCCACCGTGTGGGACGCGGGCGCACGCCGTACCGAGCGCGTCGGACGGATCCTGCGGGTGCAGGCCGACCGGCACGCGCCGTTGGAACGGGCGGTCGCCGGTGACATCGTCGCCGTCGTCGGTCTGAAGTCGGCCCGCGCCGGCTCGACCTTGTGCGCGCCGGACGCCCCGCTCGTGCTCGAACCGCCCAGCGCGGCCGAGCCGGTCGTGTCCGTGGCCGTCGAGGCGGGGCGGTCCGTGGACACCGGCCGGTTGGCCTCGGCGCTCGCCCGACTGGCCGAGGAGGACCCCTCGCTGGTCGTCCGCACGGACGCCGAGACCGGCCAGACCCTGCTGTCCGGCATGGGTGAACTGCATTTGGAGGTCGCGGTGGAGAAGGTGCGGCGCGAGCATGACCTGACGCTCAACGTCGGCCGTCCGAGGGTGAGTTACCGCGAGACGGTCGGACGCGGGGTGTCCGGGCTGGTCTTCCGGCACGTCAAACAGGACGGCGGAGCAGGTCAGTTCGCGCATGTCGTGCTCGATGTCGAACCGGCCGAGGAGGGCTTCGAGTTCCGTTCGGCGGTGATCGGCGGGCGCGTTCCGCAGGAGTACGTGCGGGCGGTCGAGGCAGGCTGCCGGGACGCCCTGGCCGAAGGGCCGCTCGCCGGGCACCCGGTGACGGGGCTGCGCGTCACCCTCACCGACGGCTCGACCCATGTGAAGGACTCCTCGGACACGGCCTTCCGTACCGCGGGCCGGTTCGGCCTGCGGGAGGCCCTGCGCGCCTGCGCGATGGTCCTCCTGGAACCGGTCGTCGAGGTCACGGTCACCGTGCCCGAGGACGCCGTCGGCGCGGTGCTCGGCGACCTCGCCGCCCGCCGCGGCCGGGTCTCCGGCTCGGTCACGCGCGGCGGTTCGGCGACGGTCACGGCGACCGTGCCGCTGGCCGAACTCTTCGGCTACGCGACGAGGTTGCGCAGCCGGACGCAGGGCCGCGGCACCTTCACGGCCCGTCCGACGGGGTATGCGCCGGCACCGGCGGTGACCTCGGCACGGTGACGGCCGGGACGGAAGTCCCGGGTACGAGAACGAGGGGCCGGGCGGTCGCACCGTCCGGCCCCTCGTCACGCGCACGAGAATGCGCTCAGCAGTCCCTGAACTCCGGCGACTGGTTCAGCACCTGCGCGCGCACCGAGGTGAAGCGGGCGTACGTGTCGCCGTCCACCGACTCCGGGCGGAACGCCGCCACCCGGTGGCAGTTCTGGAAGGCCAGGGCCACGCCGAAGTGGCGTTCCAGGCTGCCGCGGATGGCGTCGCTGGCGAGGGCGCGCAGGAGCTGGCCGCGTTCCTTCTCCGACGGGGGAGGGGTCTGGTTGTCGGTGAACTCGGCCGTGCCGCCCTTGAGTTCACCGGCCAGCGAGGCGACCAGGTCGTAGGCGTAGGGGAGGGACGTGCGGACCGTGTCCACGAAGTCCTCCTGGCGGATGGTGCCCTGCTCGGCTTCGGCGAGGAGCTTCGGGGAGACGTCGAGAGACATGTGCGGTGGTTCCTGTCTGTCAGTTGGGGTGGGAGTGGGGGTCAGACGAGGGAGGCGGGGCCCGGTACGAAGTCCGGGTCCACCTGGGCGGTCAGATCGAGGCCGGTCGCCTCGTTCGCCCAGGAGCGGGCGTTGCGGAGGTGGAACTCGACCGCGTGGCGGTGGAGGGCGTGCCAGTCGCGGGGGTGGGCGTCGACCGTCTCGCGCAGGATGGACAGGGCGTGCCGGTTGTGGGGCTCCAGCGACTCCAAGTCGCCCTCGGAGCGCCCCTGTTCGGCCGCGCGTACCCAGGGTGACTGGACCAGGTGGGTCAACAGGTCGTCGCCCACGTGCTCCTTGAGGAAGAGCAGGTCGTCCTCGCCGGTCACCTTGTTTCCGATCACGGCGATCCGGATGCCGAACTCCCGTGCGTGGTCCCGGTACTGGCGGTAGACCGAGACGCCCTTGCGGGTGGGTTCGGCCACCAGGAAGGTCAGGTCGAAGCGGGTGAACAGGCCCGAGGCGAACGCGTCCGCGCCGGCCGTCATGTCGACGACGACGTACTCGCCGGGGCCGTCGACCAGGTGGTTGAGGTACAGCTCCACCCCGCCGAGCTTGGAGTGGTAGCAGGCCACGCCGAGGTCGCTCTCGTCGAACTCGCCCGTCACCATCAGCGGGACGTCACCCACCCGCCGGACGTGTCTGGCGTGCAGTTCGTCCTCGCCCAGCAGGCGCAGCAGACGTGAACCCCGGCCTGGCGGCGTGGTCTTGATCATCGCCTCGCGGGAGGCGATGAGCGGGTTGGTGCCGCGCAGGTAGTCCTTGATGTCGGCCGTGTGTGCGCCCAGCGGAGGGGCACCCAGGTCCCCGCCGTCATGGCCCAACGCCTCGGCCAGGTGCTGGTTGATGTCACCGTCCACGGCCAGCACCGATGCGCCGGAACGGGCCAGATGGCGGGAGAAGAGCGCCGACAGGGTGGTCTTGCCGCTGCCGCCCTTGCCGACGAACGCGATGCGCACTACCGCTCCGTCTTTTTGAAAATGGATGTCATGTCGGTAGGTTCTATGGCGTTCATTCGATCACTGTCAAATCGCCCCGCGATCAAGCCGGAAGGCTTAATGCATATGATGTGCAAGTGCATGACTATGGCATCAGGACTGCGAGCCCGGACGACCTCGAAGGTGCGCGAGCCGTGATGCTCGACACCGTCTACCAAGACTTCAGAACCGGGTACGTGCCCCGCTGGCACGGCGACATCATCGACCCGGCCGCCGCCTATCTCGTCCCGGCCCGCCACACCCTCCTCGTCGCCCTCGACCCGGAGGACGGGACCGTCGTGGCCACCGGCGCCCTCGACTCGCGCGGCCCCGCCCACCCGCCGAACCCGCGCGAGCTGGCCGAGCGCTACCCCTGCGGCGAGACCGCCCAGTTGCGCCGCGTCTACGTCCGCCCCGAGCACCGCAGGCGCGGCCTGGCCCGCCGCCTGGTCGACGACCTGCTCGCTTTCGCGGCCGCAGACGGCGGCTACCGCTCCGTGTATCTGCACACCGACCCGGCGGTCCCGGGCGCCGAACCCTTCTGGCGCTCGCTCGGCAAGGTCGTGCACGACGAACGCGAGACCACGGGCGGCGCGAGCAGCGTCGTCCACTTCGAGATACCGATGGGACGGTGACCGCGATGCGCCGCCGTCACACACTCGGCTCACTCCTGCTCGCCCCGCTGCTCACCGCTTGCTTCGCCGCCCAGGGCGGCGGCTCCACGGGTGACGCGAGCGACGGCTCCCGCCTCCGCGTCGCCCTCGCCTTCCCGCCCGCCGAGAACCTCTCTCCGTACGGCGGCGACGCCACCCTCCTCAGCCGCCTCGGCGTCACCGAGGGCCTGACCACCCTCGACGCCAACGGCGCCGCGGCTCCCGCGCTCGCCGAGTCCTGGAGCCGCGAGAACGACCGCACCTGGCTGTTCACCCTGCGCGAGGCCACCTTCCAGGACGGTTCAGAGGTCACCCCGGCCGCGGTCGCCGCCGCCCTCACCCATGCCGCCGAGGCCAAGCCCGCCCCGGCCGCCCTCTCCGGCGTCACGCTCACGGTCAAGGCACAGAGCACCGCCGTACGGATCACCACCACGAACCCCGACCCCGTACTGCCCCTGCGCCTGTCCAGTCCGAGCCTCGCCGTGCTCTCCCCGAAGGCCTACGAGGACGGCGCCGACCCGGTCGGCACCGCGACCGGCCCCTTCGAGCTCACCAAGGTCAACGGCTCCACGTCCGCCGCTCTCGACCGCTTCGACGACTACTGGGGCGGCCGCGCCCAGGCCTCCGGCGTCGACGCCCGCTTCATCGCGGACGGCACCGCCCGCGCCAACGCCGTGCGCAGCGGCCAGGTCGACATCGCCGAGGCGATTCCCGTCGCCCAGGCCGTGAGCCTCGACACGGCCACCCTCAAGGAGACCGCCACCACCCGCACCACGAGCCTGCACCTCAACACCGGGTCCGGTCCCTTCCGGGACCCGAAACTGCGCGCCGCCGCCCGCGAGGCCGTCGACAACTCGGCCGTGGTCAAAGGGGTCTTCGAGGGGTACGCCGATCCCGGCACCGGGATCTACGGGCCGGCCGTGACCTGGGCCGAGGGCAAGCGCGTGCGGCCCGCCGGACGCGCGAGCGCGGCCGAGCCGCACGGCACCTCCGTCACCCTCGCCACGTACGACAACCGGCCCGAACTCCCCGAAGCCGCCCAGGTCCTCCAACAGCAGCTCCAGAGGGCCGGGTTCAGGGTCACCCTGGTGGTACGTGAGTACTCGCGGCTCGAAACCGACGTGCTCGCAGGGAAGTTCGACGCGTTCATCGGCGCCCGCAACAGCCTCGTCGACACCGGCGACCCCGTCGCCGTCCTCGCGAGCGACTACACCTGCGACGGCGGCTACAACCTCTCCCGGTTGTGCGACAGCAAGGTCGACCGGACGGTGGCCGAGGCCGACGCGGTGGCCGACACCGGCGAACGGCAGGACGCGGCCCTGCGCGCCGAAGCCGCGGTCCTCGGCACCGACGCCGTCATCCCGCTGGCCCACCAGGAGATCATCACCGGCGTCGCCACCGACGTCCGGGGCGTGCTGCTCGACCCGTACGAGCGGACCCTGGTCGGCCCCGGAACGCGACGCTGATCCATGCGGCACCGAGTGGCCACCCTGGTGTGGCGTGTCCTGCTCGCGGCGGCCCTGGTGTGCGGGATCGGCCTGCTGCCGTGGCTGTCCCGCACCGACCCCGCGCGCACCGTGCTCAAGGCGCGTTCCGCGGACCGCGAGCCCACACCGCGGGTACTGGCCGACATCCGGGCCCAACTCGACCTGGACAAGGGCCCCTTGCACCTGCTCGGCCAGTGGCTCGGCGGGCTGCCCCGGGGCGACGCCGGCCGGTCGTGGCTGAACGGCACGCAGGTCACCCCCACCGTCGTCCAGGAACTCGGGGTGTCCTTGCTGCTCGTGACGGTGGCCCTCGTGGTCGCCGCCGCCACCGCCGCCCTGGTGTGCGCCCGCACGCTGTGGCTCGGCGCGCACCGACGCCTTGACGGACGCCGGGCCGGGGGCGGTGCCTCGGCGATGCTCGCCGCGCTGCCCGAGTTCCTCACCGCCTCCGTGCTCGCCACCGTGGTCGGCGTACAACTCGGCTGGCTGCCCGCCCTCGGCTGGTACGGACCCCGCTGGACGGTCCTGCCCGCCCTCGCCCTCGGCCTGCCCACCGGGGCCGTGCTCGGGCGCCTCCTCGCCGACCTGCTGCCCGGCGCCTTCGCCGAACCCTGGGCGCGGGCGGCGGAGGCCCGCGGCCTGCCCGGCCGTACCGTCGCCGCCAAGGCGGTCCGCCGCTGCGTCCCCGCGCTGCTGCCCAACCTGGGCCTGTTCGTCGTGGGCCTCACCGGCGGTTCCGTCGCCGTGGAGCAGATATACGACATCCCGGGCCTCGGCCGCACCACCCTCCAGGCCGCCCTCGCGCAGGACCTGCCCGTGCTCCAGGCGGGCACTCTCGCCCTCCTGCTCCTCGCCGCCACCGTCACCGGCCTCGCGGCATTCGCCGTCCGCCTTCTGACCGGCCCGGCCCTGCGCGACGGCGCCCTGGACTCCCTGCACCGGCCGCGACGCCCCACCCGCAGCACCCTGCCTCTCGTCCTGGGCGGCCTCCTGACCGCCGTCGTCGCGCTCGGCCTGCTCCGCGACCCACTCGCCCTGGACACCGGGTCCCGGCTCCAACCCCCCTCCCGGTCCCACCCGTTCGGCACCGACGCACTCGGCCGGGACCTGTTCGCCCGGGTCGGACAGGGGGCCTTGGACACCCTGCTGACCGCCCTCGCCATCAGCGTCACGGCCCTGGTGGTCGGCGTCCTGCTCGGGCTGCTGCCCCGGCTGTCCGGGCCGCTCGTCGACACCGTCAACGCCGTACCGCCGGTGCTCGCCGCGCTGCTCGTGACCGCCGTCGCCGGGAGCGGCGCCGCCACGCCCGCGATCGCCGTGGCCACCGTCTCCTGGGCGGCGCTCGCCGCGCACACCTCCTCACTCCTCCGGCAGGAACGCGCGACCCCGCATCTGGCGGCCACCCGGGCCCTGGGCGCGAACCGCTGGTACCTCCTCCGGCACGAACTGCTGCCCGCGATCCTGCCGTCCGTCACCCGGCACGCCCTGCTGCGCCTGCCCGGCGTCGCGCTGGCCCTCGCCTCACTCGGATTCCTCGGCCTCGGCGCCCAGCCGCCCGCCCCGGAGTGGGGCCTGCTCCTGGCCGAGAACCAGCCCTACGCCGAACGCGCCCCCTGGGCCGTCCTCGCCCCCGCCGCCGCACTCGCCCTGCTGGGCGCGCTGGCGGTGAGCGCGGCGGGCGGGGTGCGGTGGCCGCGACGGTCCGCGCGTCCCCGTACGCGGGAGTCGGTGGAGACCGGATGACGCCAAGTGGCCACGGAGGGGTGGCGTCGGCGAGTTCCGTGCCCCGGTCAGGGTCGCGGTGGGAGGCTCGACGCCGGCCGCGCACTCGCCGGGCGGTTCATATGTTCGGGTCAGGTCTCGCGGGGGAGGCTCAGACGCAGGCCGCGCCCCCGCCGGACCGTTCACGGGGCCGAGTCAGTGGCACCCGCCAGACAGCCAAGCGGCCGGGACAGGAACCCGTCAGAAGCCCCCAGCCCCCGCGCCGCGCACTCGCCGGACGGCGCCCGTGCCCCGGCGCATCGGATCTGCCGTAGGGCCCGTGGTCGCGGCGATAGGGTCCACCCCATGGAGACTCAGGACACCCGGGTGGAGATCGTCCGGGAGGCCAACCAGGAGCTCGTCGGCGCGTTCGCGCGGATGCTGCCGCAGTTGTCCTCGGCGGCCGAGGCCCTCGACCTCGCCGCGCTCGACCGCATCCTGGCCTGTGACGCCAACACCATGCTGATCGCCAGGTCGGCGGCCGGGTCGGTCGTGGGCACCCTCACCCTCGTCATGTTCCCGGCGCCCGCGGGGCTCCGGGCCCGTCTCGAGGACGTGATCGTCGATCACGCGGCTCGCGGCCAGGGCATCGCGGGACTGCTGATCAGGGAAGCCATCCGGCTCGCCCGGGAGGCCGGGGCCCGTACCGTCGACCTGACCTCCCGCCCGGACCGGGCGGCGGCCAACCGGCTGTACGAGCGGCAGGGTTTCCGGCAGCGGGAGTCGACCGTGTACCGGGTGCCGCTCAAAGGCTGACCTGCGGGCCGGCCGGGCTTCAGGAGGCCACCGCCTCCGGCTCCCGCTCCACCGCCGCGAACTCCAGCTCCAGCAGCTCGCCCACCGCCGCCTGGTCCGACCGGTGCGTGCGCCACAGCCACAGGACGTCCCGGCCGAACGACCAGACCAGGGTGGACAGGGCGAGCGCCACGACCCCGAAGGTCGCCGTGTGCGGCAGGTACCCGGACGCGGCCACCAGCAGCAGGATCCCCTGGAGCGCGGCCACCGTCTTGCGGGCCATGCTCGGCGGCAGCGGGGCGTTGAGCCAGTTCCAGACGCGGGCCGCGGCGACGAAGCCGTACCGCATGGCACCGATGAGCAGCACCCACGGGCCCTGGGACATCGACACGTACACGCTGAGCACCAGGATCAGGAACGCGTCGACCTCCATGTCGAACCGCGCGCCCAGCGGAGTCGAGGTGCCCGTCGCGCGGGCCACCTTGCCGTCGACGCCGTCGAGGATCAGGGCCACCGCCGTCAGGCCGACGAAGAGGGTGACCGGCGGGGAGTCCTGGTAGGAGTCCGCGACCAAGGCGGTCACTCCGCCGACCAGCGTGGCCCGGCCGAGGGTCACCCGGTTGGCCGGTCCGAAGGACCGCGGCCGGGTGCGGTGCAGCGCCCTGGAGAGCACGGCCCAGGTGGCGACGGCGAAGGCGAGGCCGGTCAGCCAGCCCGCCGGCCCCATGCCTATCGCCGTGCCGAGCAGAGCCAGCAACAGGATCTGAACGCCCGCTCCCACAGCGGTCTCCTGCTGGACCAGCCTTGCTTCGTAAGTGTTGTTCAGGGCCACCGCACATTCCTCCGGCCAGATGACAGAGTCGATCAAGGCCGCGTACTGTGCGCGGCCTGTGCACACCTCGGGTTACGTGACGAGGTACGTGCACGGGTTGCCGATCGTTCAGGAGGTTCTCGATGAAGGCCGCGGCACACGCGTTCTGGCTCCGTTCTCCGGGAGAGGGCGAGGTACGGGAGGTCACCCTTCCGTCCCCCCGCGAGGACGAAGTGCTGGTCCGCTCGCTGTACTCGGGAGTCAGCAGGGGCACGGAGACACTCGTGTTCCGCGGCCAGGTGCCCGAGAGCCAGCACGCGGCCATGCGGGCCCCGTTCCAGGAGGGCGACTTCCCTGGACCCGTGAAGTACGGCTACCTCAGCGTGGGGCTGGTGGAGGAGGGGCCCGCCGCGCTGAAGGGCAGGACCGTCTTCTGTCTGTACCCGCATCAGACGCGGTACGTGGTGCCCGTGAGCGCCGTGACGGTCGTACCGGACGACGTGCCCGCCCGCCGGGCCGTCCTCGCCGGCACGGTCGAGACCGCCGTGAACGCCCTATGGGACGCGGCGCCCCTGGTGGGCGACCGGATCGCGGTGGTCGGCGGTGGCATGGTCGGCAGCTCGGTGGCGGCACTCCTCGCCCGCTTTCCGGGCGTGCGGGTCCAGTTGGTGGACGCCGACCCCGCCCGCGCCGCGACCGCCGAGGCCCTCGGCGTCGGCTTCGCGTCCCCCGCGGACGCCCTCGGCGACTGCGACCTCGTCGTCCACGCCAGCGCCACCGAACAGGGCCTCGCCCGCTCGCTGGAACTCCTCGGCGCCGAGGGCACGGTCCTCGAACTGAGCTGGTACGGCGACCGGAAGGTCAGCCTGCCGCTCGGCGAGGCCTTCCACTCGCGGCGGCTCGTCATCCGCAGCAGCCAGGTCGGCACGGTCTCCCCGGCCCGCGGCAACCGCAGCTACGGCGACCGGCTCGCCCTCGCGCTGAAGCTGCTCGCCGATCCGAGGCTTGACACCCTCATCACGGGGGAAAGCGCGTTCGAAGAACTGCCGGAGGTGATGCCCCTGCTGGCCAGTGGGGAGATTGCGGCCCTCTGTCACCTCGTGAGGTACGGCAAGAGCGCCTGACCTGAGAAAAGAGTGAGATCCGGCTGAACACGGGGAAGCGGAGAGCCGTACTACACGGCATCCCCCGGCAGGGATCAGCCGGAGGACCAGACGCGCCGCACCTGGAGGGTCGTCCGTTGTTCAGCATCACCGTCCGCGATCACATCATGATCGCCCACAGCTTCCGCGGCGAGGTCTTCGGCCCCGCGCAGCGTCTGCACGGCGCGACGTTCCTGGTGGACGCCACGTTCCGGCGCGAACAGCTGGACGACGACAACATCGTCGTCGACATCGGACTCGCCACACAGGAACTGGGTGCCGTAGTCAGCGAGCTGAACTACAGAAACCTCGACAACGAACCCGACTTCGCCGGAGTCAACACCTCCACGGAGTTCCTGGCGAAGGTCATCGCGGACCGGCTCGCCGAGCGCATCGAGAAGGGCGCTCTCGGTGAGGGCGCCAAGGGTCTCGCGGGGCTGACCGTCACCCTGCACGAGTCGCATGTCGCGTGGGCGAGTTACGAGCGTGCGCTGTGACCGACATGACGACCGGGCGGGCGGCCACGCTCGACTACGTGCCCGTACAGCACACGGCTCTCAAGAAGGCCGAGATCATCCCGATGTCCCTGCGGACCGTGCACTTCGTGATGCCGGGCGGCGTGGACGACCCGACCGCGCCGAGCGGCGGCAACGCCTACGACCGGCGGGTCTGCCTGGACCTGCCCGGCTTCGGCTGGCAGGTCGAGCGGCACGCGGTGGCCGGCAGCTGGCCCCGGCCGGGAGCGCCGGCCCGTACCGAGCTCGCCCGCACCCTGCGGGACCTGCCCGACGGCACCGTCGTCCTCATCGACGGCCTGGTCGCCTGCGGCGTACCGGAGATCGTCGTCCCGGAGGCGGAACGGCTGAGCATCGCCGTCCTCGTCCACCTGCCGCTCGGCGACGAGACCGGCCTCGAACCAGGGCTCGCCCTCGCACTGGACGCCAAGGAGCGCGAGGTGCTGCGGGCCGTGCCCGCCGTCATCGCCACGAGCGACTGGGCCGTACGCCGGCTCGTCTCGCACCACGGCCTCGCCCCCGAGCGGGTCCATGTCGCCACCCCGGGGGCCGACATCGCCCCCCTCGCCTCCGGCACCGACGGTCTCTCCCGGCTGCTGTGCGTGGCCGCGGTGACGCCCCGCAAGGGACAGCACCGGCTGATCGAGGCCCTGGCCGGCGCCCAGGACCTGCCGTGGAGCTGCGTGTGCGTCGGCGGGATCACCCAGGATCCCGAGTACGTCGCGCATCTGCGGATGCTCATCAAGCGGTACGGCCTCCAGGACCGCCTGCACCTCGCGGGACCGAAGGCCGGGGCCGAGCTCGACGCCAGTTACGCCGCCGCCGACCTGATGGTCCTCACCTCCTACGCCGAGACCTACGGCATGGCGGTCACCGAGGCCCTCGCGCGCGGCATCCCGGTGCTGGCCACCGACGTCGGCGGAGTCGCCGAGGCGGTCGGCCGCGCCCCCGACGGCGGGGTGCCCGGCATCCTCGTCCCGCCGGAGGACCCCGCCGCCCTCGCCGCCGAACTGCGCGGCTGGTTCGGCGAGGCGGACGTACGACGCAGGCTCAAGGCGGCTGCCCGGGGCCGGCGGGCCGCCCTGGACGGCTGGGCGACCACGGCCCGCAGCCTGGCCGGAGTACTCGGCCGACTCCCGAGCGAGCCCAGGAGGGCGGCATGAGGAAGACGGCGACCAAGCAGAGCGGCAAGATCCCGGCGCAGCCGGGGCCTCGAGAGGTGGCGTCGGTGCAGCCTGGTGTCCCTTCCGCAGCAGAATCGGTCATCCCCGGCGCCGGTCCGAGCACCCGCCCCGGCGAGCGTCCGACCGTACGCCTCAGGGACGCCGGACCCGACGACGCTCCCCGTTACGCCCCCGAGTGGCTGGAACTGCGGGAGGGACCCGACGCGGCCGCGCGGGCGGCCGATCTGCTCGACCCGCTGCGGATCCGGCTGGCCAACCTGCCGGGCAAGGCCGGGCTGGTCATCCACGACCTGGGCTGCGGCACTGGCTCGATGGGACGCTGGCTGGCGCCCCGCCTGGACGGCCCCCAGCACTGGATCCTGCACGACCGGGACCCCTACCTGCTGCACTTCGCGGCCGTCGCCTCCCCGCGCTCCGCGGCCGACGGCAGCCGGGTCACCGTCGAGACGCGCCGCGGCGACGTCGGCCTGCTCACCCCGGACGCCCTCGCCGGCGCCTCCCTGGTGACGGCCTCCGCGCTCCTGGACGTCCTCACCCGCGAGGAGATCGACACCCTCGCCGCGGCCTGCACGGGCGCGGGCTGCCCGGCCCTGCTCACCCTGTCCGTGGCGGGCCGTGTCGAACTCACCCCGTCCGACCCGCTGGACGAGGAGATCGCCCACGCGTTCAACGCCCACCAGCGGCGCGGCGGACTGCTCGGCCCGGACGCCGTCACCGTCGCCTGCGAGGCGTTCTCCGAACGGGGCGCGACGGTCCGGCTGCACCCGAGCGCCTGGCGCCTGGGCCCCGCCGACTCCGCGCTCACCGCGCAGTGGCTGCGCGGCTGGGTCGGCGCGGCCGTCGAGGAGCGCCCCGAGCTGAAGGAGCGTGCCGAGCGCTACCTCCAGGACCGTCTGGAGGCCTGCCGCGCGGGCGAGTTGAAGGTCGTCGTCCACCACAGCGACCTGCTGGCGCTGTCCCGCCCGACGGGCGGAGCGTCATGAGCGTGGAGACGGTGCGGCCGGGCACGGACCTCCCGGCGGCCCGCGGCACCGGTCGCACCAAGGCGCCGCTGCCCGTGCGGCGACCCGCGGACCCGGCCGGACCGGGCACGCTCTCCCACCGGGCCCGCACCCTGCGGGCCGAGGTCGTCCAGACCCGGGACGAGGTGCTCACGGCACGGACCGACGCTCTCGTGGCCCGGGCCGAGATCCTCGAAGCCGCCGGCGTGCCCGCCGGGGACCTGACCGATGCCGCCGTCTCCCACGACCGGATCGGCGTGATCGTGACCGAGGCCCGGCCCGAGCCGGCTCACCCGGCAACCCCCCGGTGGCGCACCGCCCTGCGCTCGGTCCTCAACTCCCGCGCCCTGCGCACCCACTTCGGCACCGTCGCCGGGGTCACCATCCTCGCTCTGCTGCTGTGGCGCCTCGGCACCGGCGTCTTCCTGGACGGGCTGCGCCGGATCGACGGACCCGCCCTGCTGGCGGCGCTCGCGATCGGCGTACTGACCACCGTGTTCAGCGCCTGGCGCTGGCAGTTGGTGGCCCGCGGGCTGCGCATCCGGCTGCCCCTCGGCGAGGCCGTGGCCGACTACTACCGTGCCCTGTTCCTGAACGCGGCCCTGCCCGGCGGTGTCCTCGGTGACGTGCACCGCGCGGTCCGGCACGGGCAGAGTGCCGGCGACATGGGCCGCGGAGTGCGGGCGGTCGTCCTCGAACGGGTCGCCGGTCAGATCGCGTTGGCGGTCGTCGGCGGTGCCGTGCTGCTCACCATGGACTCCCCGGTGCTGGCCGAGGCCCGCCACCTCGCCCCCGTCGCCGGCCTGGCCGGCCTCGGCGCGCTCGCCGTGGTCGTGGCCCTGCGGATGAACCGGGCCCCCTCCACCCGCCGCGGCCGGATGCTGCGGGCGACCCTCGGCGAGGCGCGCGAGGCCCTGCTGTCCCGCCGCAACTGGCCCGGCGTCACGCTGTCCTCGGCCGTCGTCCTCGCCGGCCACCTCGGGATGTTCGTGCTCGCCGCACGTATCGCGGGCTCCGACGCCTCCGTCGCCGCCCTGCTGCCGCTGGCCGTGCTCGCCCTGCTCGCCATGGGACTGCCCCTGAACGTCGGTGGGTTCGGCCCCCGGGAGGGCGTCACCGCCTGGGCGTTCGCCGCCATGGGCCTCGGCGCCGGCGCCGGCCTCGCGACCGCCATCGTGTACGGCGTCCTCAGCTTCGTGGCGAGCCTGCCGGGCGCGGTGGTCCTGGTCGCCCGCTGGTACCAGGGTCTGCGGCGCCCGGCGAAGCCCTACTCGGCGCCGTCGCCGGATGCGGTCAGCATCGAGAAATACGTTCCGAAGGATGCCGCGAGGCTCTCCAGCAAGGCTTTCCCCTTTTCCGCCGAGCCCAGCGAAGGGCGCCCGATGACACCGGAATCGGTGTAACCGGACATACCGAGGGTGAGGAGATGACGACGGTCGTCCGCGACGAAATCGGAGGTCTCGTAACCGGGGCGGAGACTTTCCGGGTGCGTGTGCAGAAGAATGGAGGTCTCGATTTCTCCCGCGTGCATGTCGGTGAGCAGCGAGGTGACCACTCCAGCCTCCGTGCGGGCGGCCTCCCAGTCCTCCGCGGCCGGGAACAGCGCCATCCGCTCCCCGCGGGCGGAGGCCTCCTGGACGACGTTGCCCAGCACGTAGTTCCCCCCGTGGCCGTTGACCACGACCAGGGCCTCGACGCCCGAGCGGCGCAGCGAGGCGGCGATGTCCTGTACCACCGAGTGGAGGGTGACGGCGGAGATGCTGACGGTCCCCGGCCAGGCCGCGTGCTCGTGCGAGCAGGAGATCGTCACCGGGGGGAGGAGGTGCACCGGGTACGCCGCGGCGATCTCCCGCGCGACGGCACACGCGACGAGGGTGTCGGTCGCCAGGGGAAGGTACGCGCCGTGTTGTTCGAAACTCCCGACCGGAAGGACGGCGACCTGAGTTGAGACGCCCGCGCCCCGCGTCCGTACGTCTTCCGTAGTGTCCGTCGGCATCAGACCGTACGCCGCCGACCGTATTCCCGAACCGCTCATCTTTTCACGGCCTTTCGTCTCTGCTTAGGAAACAGATCATGACAGATTACGTTGGCGTACTCGGCAAGAAGGCACCGCAGCGCACCGGGGTGGAACGCGTGGTGAATGCCCCGCTGCCCACCGTGTACGGGAAATTCCAGGCGGTCGGCTACCTCGATCACGACCGCGGTGACGAACAGGTCGCCCTGGTCTACGGAGACATCGGCACGGAGAACGTCCTCGTGCGGCTGCATTCCGAGTGCCTGACCGGTGACGCTTTCGGCTCCCAGCACTGCGAGTGCGGTGACCAGCTGGACGCCGCGCTGCGGGCCGTGGTCAAGGAGGGCAGCGGCATCGTCGTCTATCTGCGGGGCCACGAGGGCCGGGGGATAGGCCTGCTCGCCAAGCTGCGTGCGATGGCGCTCCAGGCGGAGGGCCTGGACACCGTGGAGGCGAACCTCGCGCTCGGGCTGCCGGTGGACTCCCGCGACTACGGCGTCGCCGCCGGCATCTTCCACGACCTGGGCGTGAACTCGGTCCGCCTGATGTCCAACAACCCGCGCAAGCGCGAGGCGCTGGTGCGGCACGGAATCAAGGTCTCCGAGACGGTGCCGCTGCTGATCACGCCGTGCGAGAGCAACATCACCTATCTGCGCACCAAGCGGGAGCGACTGGACCACGTCCTGCCCCATCTGGACGCGGTGGCCCACCTGTCCTGACCGTCGGGCGGATTCCGCGAGGCCGGATCCGGACAGGAAGAGGGAATGACCGACGACGTCCTCCTCCTCCCCGGACAGCGCGCCACGCGCCTGCGCGACGCGGACCCGGCCGTCACCGCGCAGTCGCCCGGCCCCGGAGCCGTCCCGAAGTCCGGCAGCGCCCGCCCCGGCGACGCGGCGGCCAGGCTGCCCATGGGCCAGGCCATGGTGCCGGTGCTTGCCCCGACGACCGGCCGCCGTGCCGCCGTGCCCGACAGCGCCGGCCTCGCCGTCCTGGGCACGGGCACCCAGGCCCTGACCCGTGGGCGAGAGGTGCCCGCAGGCACCGAAGAGGCGGTGGCGGGCGCCTGCCCGGTCGCGGTCCGCACGCCGGGCGCGAAACCGGTGGTGTGCGGGCGGCCCGCGCCCGGCTGCACGGTGGTCGGTGGGCGCGCCTTCGAGGTCACCCGCCGGGAGGCCGCGGTGGCGGGCGCCTGCCTGGTCGCGGTCCGCACGCCGGGCGCGAAACCGGTGGTGTGCGGGCGGCCCGCGCCCGGCTGCACGGTGGTCGGTGGGCGCGCCTTCGAGGTCACCCGCCGGGAGGCCGCGGTGGCGGGCGCCTGCCTGGTCGCGGTCCGCACGCCGGGCGCGAAACCGGTGGTGTGCGGGCGGCCCGCGCCCGGGTGCGCGGTGGTCGGTGGGGGCGCCTTCGAGGTCACCCGCCGGGAGGCGGAGACCGGAGTCCTGCGGCGGTCGGCGACCGTCGTCGTGGGCGATCCGGCGACCGCGGCGGAGGACGCCGGGCCGGTCGGGGGCGCGCTCCGGACGGGGCTGCCGACCGGTCTCGTCCGCCCGGGTGACGTACCGACCGGACGAGCCGTGGCCCGGGGCGCCCCCGGTGACACCGTCCACCAGGACGCGGCCGAGGGGGAGCGCCGGTGAGTACACGTGCGGCCGAGGTCGTCGTCATCGGCGGTGGTGTCATGGGGACGAGCATCGCCCGCCACCTGGTGCGCGCGGGCGTACGGGACGTGGTGCTCGTCGAGCGGGACGAGCTCGCCTCCGGCTCCACCTCGAAGGCGGCGGGCGGGATGCGGGCGCAGTTCTCCGACGAGCTCAACATCCGGCTCGGGGCGCGCAGCCTGGAGGCGTTCGGCCGGTTCGAGGAGGAGACCGGGCAGGACATCGGCCTGCACCGGGTCGGATACCTGTTCCTGCTGTCGACGCCCGAGGAGCTCGCCTCCTTCGAGGAGAGCGTGCGGCTCCAGAACGGCCTCGGCGTCCCGAGCCGCATGATCGACCCGGCCGAGGCACGCCGGCTGTCCCCGCTCATCACCACCGACGGACTGCTCGCCGCCGCCTTCTCACCCGAGGACGGCCACTGCACCCCCGAGTCCGTCGTCCAGGGCTACGCGGCCGACGCCCGCCGCCACGGCGCGACCGTCCTGCGGCACACCGAGGTCACCGGCATCGAACGGCGCGGCGACGACATCACCGCCGTCACGACCACCAGGGGCCGTATCGCCACCGGCACGGTCGTCTGCGCGGCCGGCGCCTGGTCGCGGGCCGTGGGCGCGATGGCCGGGGTGGACCTGCCGGTCGAGCCGCTGCGCCGCCAGATCGCCGTCACCGAACCGGTCCACGCACTGCCTCCCGACCTCCCCATGACCATCGACTTCACCAGCAGCCTCTACTTCCACCGCGAGGGCCCCGGCCTCCTCCTCGGCATGTCCGACCCCGACGAGACACCCGGCTTCGACACCGCCACCCACGACCGCTGGATCCCCCGCCTGGCTGAGGCCATGCAGCACCGCGCCCCCGCCCTCCTCGACCTGCGCCGCACCGGTGGCTGGGCCGGCCTGTACGAGATCACCCCGGACCACAACGCCCTGATCGGCGAGGCGACTTCGGTCTCCCGCTTCCTGTACGCGACCGGCTTCTCCGGCCACGGTTTCCTCCAGGGACCGGCCGTCGGCGAGGTCGTCCGCGACCTGTACCTCGGCCGCGTACCCTTCGTGGACATCAGCCCGCTCAGCGCCGGCCGGTTCGCGGCCGACGCCCCGCGCCCGGAGGCCAACCGCGTATGACCGAGCTCCATCTGTGGCTGCGCCACGAGGTCCGTTCCACCGAGCGGCGCACGCCCCTCGTGCCGTCCGACGCCCGGCGGCTCGTCGACAGCGGCGTGACGCTGACCGTCGAGGAGTCCCCGCAGCGGATCTTCCCGATCGAGCAGTACGCGGCGGTCGGCTGCGGTGTCGCCCCCGCGGGTTCCTGGGCCTCCCGGGCGCCCGGGGACGCCGTCGTCGTCGGTCTCAAGGAACTCCCCGACGAGCCCGGCGCCCTGACGCACCGGCACGTCTTCTTCGGGCACGCCTACAAGGAGCAGCCGGGCGCCCTGGAACTGCTGCGCCGGTTCGCCGCCGGGGGAGGAGCCCTCCTCGACCTGGAGTACCTGGTCGACGACCACGGCCGCAGGCTCGCCGCCTTCGGCTACTGGGCCGGTTACCTCGGCGCGGCCCTGGCCGTCCTCCAGCACCGCGGGAGGCTCTCCGCGCCCCTCACACCCACCTCGCAGGAGGAACTGGAGGAGGCGCTGCGGCCCGTCGCCGGGGACGAGGAGTTCACGGCCCTGGTGATCGGGGCCCTGGGCCGCAGCGGCCGGGGCGCCCGCGTCGCGCTCCGGGCCGCCGGAATCGAGCCGACCTGCTGGGACCTCGACGAGACCCGCGACCTGGACCGCCCTGCCCTGCTCGCCCACGACGTGCTGGTGAACTGCGTCCTCGCCACCAGCCCGATCCCGCCCTTCGTCCGGGAGGCGGACCTGGACGACCCGGCCCGCCGGCTGCGCACCCTCTCCGACGTCACCTGCGACGTCGGCTCGCCCCTGAACGTCCTGCCGGTCTACGACCGCACCACCGAGTGGGCCGAGCCCGTCCGCCGGCTGCACAAGGAACCCCCGCTCGACCTGATCGCCATCGACAACCTGCCGTCGCTGCTCCCCGAGGAGTCCAGCGTCGGGTTCTCGGGGTCGCTGCTGCCCTTGCTGCTGGATTTCGGGGTCGGCGGACCCTGGGGGCGCTGCCTGGACCGGTACCACCGGGCGTGCCGTGAACTCGGCATCGACGAGGGGGAGGCCCGCCGTGACTGACCTGGTTCCCGCGAGCGGCACCGTCCACTGGATCGGCGCCGGACTCTCCACCGGCAGCGGTCTGGCCGCACTGTGCGACACGGCCGACCGCGTGCTGCTGTGGCACCGCACCGAGGAGCGGGCGGAAGAGGCCCTCGAAGGGCTTCGCATCAACGGACGCGCCGCGCCCCGCGCGTACACGCTCGCCGCGCTCGCGGCCGAACTGGCCCCCGGGGACGTCGTCGTGTCGATGCTGCCCGCCCCCGAGCACGCCGGGATCCTCGCCGCCTGTGTGCGCGAGAACGCCCACTTCGCGTGCTCCAGCTATGTGTCCGACGCCGTCCTCGAAGAGGTGCCCAAGGCGTACGAGGCCGGTCTCGTCGTCCTCACCGAGGCCGGCCTCGACCCGGGCATCGACCACCTCTTCGCCCACAGCCTCGTCGCCCGGGCCCGCGAGGCGATCGGCGACGTGACCCCGGCGTCGTACGGCCTCACCTCCTACTGCGGCGGCGTGCCCGCCGTCCCGAACGACTTCAGGTACCGCTTCAGCTGGGCCCCCGCCGGAGTCCTGAACGCCCTCCGCTCGCCCGCCCGTTACATCGACCACGGCGTCCCGACCACCGCAGAGCGCCCCTGGGAGGCGACCCGGCGCCATGTCGTGGACGGCGAGACCTTCGAGGTCTACCCCAACCGTGACAGCGTCCCCTTCGTCGAGCAGTACGGACTGCCGGCCGCCTGGACCCCGCGGACCTTCGTGCGCGGGACCCTGCGACTGGACGGCTGGCTGCGCGCCTGGGAGCCGGTCTTCGAGGAGCTGAGGACCGGCGACGACACCCGGATCGCCGCCCTGGCCCGGGAGCTGGCGGCCAGGTATCCCACGACGGACGCCGACCGCGACCGGGTCGTCCTCGCCGTCTCCCTCGACGTGCGCGCGGAGGACGGCCGCACCTGGTCCGGCGGCTATCTGCTCGACCTGGTGGGGGACGAGGAGGACAGCGCCATGGCCCGCTGTGTCTCCCGGACCCTCGCCCTGGGCATCGGCCACATCCTGGACGATTCCCTCCCGGCAGGCCTGAACCGCGCGGCGGAGACCGCCGACCGCTCGGAACAGTGGCTGGGCGAACTCGCCGGCAGCGGTGTGCACTTCACCCTGCGGGTCGATCAGTAGGCGCCTACGCCATGACCGCCTCGTGGACCAGGCGCTTGAGGTCGGGGAAGAGCTTCAGCGACTTCGGGCGCACCTGGGTGAAGAACTGCACGGTCAGATCGCGCCCCGGGTCGACCCAGAAGGTCGTGGACGCGGCCCCGCTCCAGCCGTAGGAACCGAGCGTCGACGGGGCCAGGGTGCGGTCGGGGTCGATCACCACCGAGACGCCGAGGCCGAAGCCGACGCCGTCGTTGCCGGGCTCGTCGTGGGCCGGTTTGGTGCCGAAGGCGCGCAGGTCGGCGCCGCCGGGCAGGTGGTTGGAGGTCATCAGGTCCACCGTCTCGGGGGACAGCAGGCGGGTGCCGTCCAGTTCGCCGCGGCGGCGCAGCATTTCCGCGAAGCGGTGGACGTCGTACGCCGACGCCGCCAGGCCGCCGCTGCCGGACAGCAGACGGGGGCGGCCCCGCAGCGGCAGTCCGGGGACCGGCTCGATGGTGCCGTCGTCCTTCTCGCCGTACAACTCCGCGAGCCTGTCCGCCTGTTCGTCCGTCACCCAGAACCCCGCGTCGGTCATCCCGAGCGGGCCGAGGACGCGCTCGGCGAAGAACGTGTCGAGGGTCTGGCCGGACGCGATCTCGATGACCCGGCCGAGGACGTTGGAGGCGACCGAGTAGTTCCACTGCGTGCCCGGCTCGAACTGGAGCGGCAGGCTCGCGTACACGTCGACGGTCTTGGCGAGGTCGGAGCCCGGCAGCACGGACGACTCCAGTCCGGCCTCGCGGTAGAGGGCGTCGACCGGGTGGGAGTGGTAGAAGGCGAAGGTCAGGCCCGCGGTGTGGGTCATCAGATGCCGGACCAGGATCGGACCGTCCGCCGGGCGGGTCGTGAGGCTGTCGCCGGAACCGTCCACATGGACCCGGGGCTCCGCGAACGCCGGCAGATACTCGGCGACCGGGTCGTCCAGCGACAGCCGGCCCTCCTCCACGAGGATCAGGGCGGCCACGGCGGTGACCGGCTTGGTCATCGAGTAGATCCGCCACAGAGTGTCGGCCTCGACCGGAAGCCGGGCCGCGAGGTCACGGTGGCCGTGCGCGGTGAGGTGGGCGACGCGGCCGCCGCGGGCGACGGACACCAGGAAGCCGGGCAGCCGGCCCTCGTCGACGTAGTGGGCGAAGTGCTGGTCGAGGCGGTCGAGCGCCTTCGCGTCCAGCCCCACCTCACCGGGATCGACCTCTTGCCGAAGCTGTGCCATTGCTTTCCTCCGTCGCGCATCCGTCGAGGTGGGGACCGACATACCCGGTCCCGACCACCTCAGACATCATCGTCGCTCAGAAAACCACGACGAGCCGCGGGTCGGCCGGGATTCGGCAGTGGGGGAATGCGGGGTGCGGCCGGGCCGGTTGATCGTGTCATGACCGATGACGCGACGCAGGACGCACTGTTCCGGCTGCTCTCCGAGAGCCACGGCGGGGTGCTGGTCACCCTCAAGCGCGACGGCCGCCCCCAGCTGTCGAACGTCAGCCACGCCTACTACCCCGACGAGCGGATCATCCGGGTCTCCCTCACCGACGACCGCGCCAAGACCCGCAATCTGCGCCGGGACCCCCGTGCCTCGTACCACGTGACGACGCCGGACCGGTGGGCCTACACGGTCGCCGAGGGCACGGCCGATCTCACCCCCGTGGCACAGGACCCCCACGACGACACGGTCGAGGAACTCGTCCGCCTGTACCGGGACGTCCAGGGCGAACATCCCGACTGGGACGACTACCGGGCGGCGATGGTCCGGGACCGGCGGCTGGTGCTGCGGCTGCGGGTGGAGCGGGCGTACGGGATTCCCGCCGGGGCGATCGGCGGCTGACCGGCTTGGGCGGCGCGCCCAGGGGGGTGCCGGGTTTGGTCGTCGGGCGGGTGCGGGTGCGATGCGGCTGGTCGCGCAGTTCCCCGCGCCCCCCAGGGGGTTGCAGTCGCCTGTGCTGCCAAGGGCCCCCTTTACCA
This sequence comes from Streptomyces sp. SLBN-8D4, assembly GCF_049739545.1. Classification (NCBI taxonomy): domain Bacteria; kingdom Bacillati; phylum Actinomycetota; class Actinomycetes; order Kitasatosporales; family Streptomycetaceae; genus Streptomyces; species Streptomyces sp. SLBN-8D4. The sequence goes on along the minus strand of NZ_JBMGQC010000001.1, from coordinate 1,636,463 downwards.
CCTCCGGCCCGCGGTCCTACGACCAGCGGCGCAGGGCCGACGGCCGATGTGGCGGGGAGCGGCGGCTGCCTACGCTGACCGGCACACCGAGGGAAGAGGTCAGCATGCCCGTCAACGGCCGCAGCCACGTTCGTGTCGCCCGTCCTTCCCGGGACCTGGCCGCCGCCGAACGGTTCTGGGTCGAGGGGCTCGGGCTGGGTGTCGTATGGCGGGCCGAGGGCGGCCCCGAGCCCGGTGAGCACGACCTTCTGATGCTGGGGTGGCCGGACGCCGGCTGGCACCTGGAGCTGGTCCACGAGCAGGGCCGTCCCGTCGAGCCCCGTCCCACCGAGGAGGACCTGTTGGTGATCTACGTCGACGGGCCGGTGCCGGAGGACCTGGTCGCCCGCCTGGAGGCCCACGGCGGCAGACAGGTGCGGTCGCCGAACCCCTACTGGAACGAGTGGGGCGTCACGGTGGAGGATCCGGACGGGTACCGGCTGGTGCTGTGCACGCGGGGCTGGTCGAACGGCTGACCGCAGCGGGCGGGCAGGCCCGAGCCCCCGGTGCCTGCGGGCGTCCGGGGGCTCGACGTGGGGGGAGCGGAAGGGGGCTGGGTCAGGCCGTCACCTTTTCCGGGCGGGACGCCTGTCGGTGTGCACGTGAGCCGAGGTCCTCCGTGGGGACCTTGTGAGTCTCGCGGGCCGTCAGGGCGGCGATCACCGGGGGGACGCACAGGGCCGCGGTGAACAGGGCCACCGAGGACCAGTCGGTGCCGTCGGGGCCCGCGATCTGGGCGGCGAAGGTGACCGCGAAACCCGCCACGGCGAAGCCGATCTGGGTGCCGATCGCCATGCCGGACAGCCGGACCCGGGTGGAGAACATCTCGCCGTAGAAGGACGGCCAGACGCCGTTCGCGGCGCTGTAGACGACACCGAAGGTGACGATGCCGAACAGCAGCGTCAGCGGGTAGTTGCCCGTGGAGATGGCCCAGAGGTAGAGGAACATCATCACCGCGCTGCCCGCCGCGCCGATCAGGAAGACCGGGCGCCGGCCGACGCGGTCCGACAGCGTGGCCCACGCCGGGATCGCGGCGAGCGCGACGAGGTTGGCCAGGGCGCCCACCCACAGCATCGAGGAACGGCTCATCCCGACCGCGTCGCTCGTCGCGTACGCCAGCGCCCACACCGTGAAGATCGTGGAGACCGAGGCGATCAGCGCGCCCCCGATCACCCGCAGCACGTCCGCCCAGTGCTCCCGCAGCAGCACCACCAGCGGCAGCTTCGGGACGCCCTCGGAGGCGGCCTGCTGCGCGAACGCCGGTGTCTCGTCCAGCTTGCGGCGGATCACGATGCCGACCACGGCGACCACCACGCTCAGCCAGAACGGCACGCGCCAGCCCCAGGACAGCAGCTGGTCCTCGGGCAGCGCGGCGACCGGCAGGAAGACCAGGGTGGCGAGCAGCTGCCCGCCCTGGGTGCCGCTTAGGGTGAAGCTCGTGAAGAAGCCCCGGCGGTGCGCCGGCGCGTGTTCCAGGCTCATGGAGTTGGCGCTGGCCTGCTCGCCGGCCGCCGAGATGCCCTGCAGGACCCGGCACAGCACCAGCAGGACCGGAGCGAGGGTGCCGACCTGGTGGCGGGTGGGCAGACAGCCGATGAGGAACGTCGACAGGCCCATCAGGATCAGCGTGAAGACCATGATCTTCTTACGCCCTGCCCGGTCGCCGAAATGCCCCAGGAAGAGCGCGCCGACCGGCCGGGCCGCGTAGGCGACACCGAACGTGGCCAGCGACAGCAGGGTCGCGGTGGCCGGGTCGGACTCGTCGAAGAACACCTTCGGGAAGATCAGGGCTGCGGCGCTGCCGTAGATGAAGAAGTCGTAGTACTCCAGGGCGCTGCCGATCCAGGCGGCGGTGGCCGCCTTCTTCGGTTGCCCGACGGCTTCGGCGGGGACGGACACGGCGGTGCTCCATTCGGGGGGACTCCGGGGAGCTACCCAGTTAATTAACCCACTGGGTAGTTAGTAGCGGTTGCCGAGGATGGTGCGCCCACGCCTCCCGGGTGTCAAGGGGTCCGGACGGGCCGGGTCAGTCCGCCGCGCGGTCCGCCGTCAGGTAGGCGATCACCATGTCCCCCAACATGGTCCGGTAGTGCTCCCGTTGCTCGGCGGCCACCAGATCACGCCCGAACAGCGCGCCGAAGGTGTGCCGGTTGGCGACCCGGAAGAAGCAGAACGAGCTGATCATGGCGTGCAGGTCCACCGCGTCCACGTCGGCCGTGAACAGGCCGGACTCCTGCCCCGAGGCCAGGATGCGGCCGATCACGTCGAGCGCGGGGGAGCCGATCCTGCCGAGCTTCTCGGAGGCGGCGATGTGCTCGGCCCCGTGGATGTTCTCGATGCTGACCAGGCGGATGAAGTCCGGGTGCTGCTCGTGGTGGTCGAAGGTCAGCTCGGCCAGGCGCCGGATCGCCGCGACCGGGTCCAGGTGCTCGACGTCCAGCTCCTGCTCGGCCTCGCGGATCACGGTGTACGCCCGCTCCAGGACGGCCGTGAACAGCTGTTCCTTGCCGCCGAAGTAGTAGTAGATCATCCGCTTGGTGGTGCGGGTGCGGGCGGCGATCTCGTCGACGCGGGCCCCGTCGTAGCCGGCCCGCGCGAACTCCTGGGTCGCCACGTCGAGGATCTCGGCCTGGGTGCGGGCGGCGTCGCGGATCCGCCCGCCTGGTCGTGCCGGTTCGTCGACGCTGGTCATCGGGTTCCTTCGGGTGGGCGGCCGGTGCCGCAGATTCTAGAAGGCACCGCCCGGCTCTTCCCCGGCGGCTGCCCGGCTGATATAGCTAACGTACTGGTTCGTACATTAACTTCGGCTGGGAGGTCCGCGTGGCCAAGGACTCGTTTCTCGTCGGACTGATCGGCGCCGGCATCGGCCCCTCGCTGAGCCCGGCGCTGCACGAGCGGGAGGCGGACCGGCAGGGCCTGCGCTGTCTGTACCGGCTCATCGACATCGACGTGCTCGGCGTACGCCCCGAGGCGGTCGGCGAGCTGCTGCGGGCCGCCCGGGACCTGGGCTTCGACGGGCTGAACATCACCCACCCGTGCAAGCAGCTGGTCATCGGGCACCTGGACGCGCTCGCCCCGCAGGCGGAGGCGCTCGGCGCGGTCAACACCGTCGTCTTCGAGGGCGGCCGCGCGACCGGCCACAACACCGACGTGACCGGCTTCGCCGCGTCCTTCGCGCGCGGGCTGCCCGACGTGCCCCTGGAGCGGGTCGTGCAGCTGGGTGCGGGCGGCGCGGGGGCCGCCGTCGCGCACGCCATGCTCACCCTGGGCGCCGGACGGGTCACCGTCGTCGACGCGCTCGCCGACCGGGCCGCCGACCTCGCCGCCGCCCTGAACCGGCACTTCGGCGAGGGACGCGCGGCCGCGGCCGCCCCGGACCGGCTGGCCCCGCTGCTGGCCGACGCCGACGGCCTGGTGCACGCCACTCCCACCGGCATGGCCGCCCACCCCGGCCTGCCCCTCCCGGCCGGCCTGCTCCGCCCCGAGCTGTGGGTCGCCGAGGTCGTCTACCGCCCGCTGGAGACGGAACTGCTGCGCACCGCCCGCGCGTTGGGCTGCGCCACCTTGGACGGGGGAGGGATGGCCGTCTTCCAGGCCGCGGACGCGTTCCGGCTGTTCACGGGGCGGGAACCGGACGCGGCCCGGATGCTCGCGGACATCGGGGAACTGGCGGGCGCGGTCGGCACCCCCAAGTAACCGCCGATCACTGACGGCTGACGGTCCGGGTCACACCGGCGAAGACCGTCGTCGCCAGGATCCAGCCCGCGATGACCAGGGCGTACGACAGCGACTGGTACCAGCCCCGCGGGGCGAAGGCGCCCTCCTGGCCGAAGGAGATCACCGGCAGCAGCAGGTCGAGGGTGTAGAAGAGCGCGTTGAAGTGCGGGGCCTCGTCCGCCTTGAGTGGCGGCGGGTGGTGCAGGCCGTAGGCGAGCGTGCCGACGGCGAGCAGGGAGAGCAGCCAGACGCAGGCCCGCAGCGGGTGGAAGCCGTAGCCGACGGTGGCGTCCTGGACATGGCCCCACAGGCGTCCGTACCAGGCGAGCGTGGCGCGGTGGCGGCGCTGCTTGGCGAGCTGGACCAGTCGCGCGGCGCGGTCGTCGCCGATGCGGCGGTAGGCGGCGGTCAACTGCTCGTAGGCGTGCGGGACGTAGCCCTCGCGGTCGCGCTCCAGCATGGGCAGGCGGCGCTCGGCGGGCTCCTGCGGGGTGAGCGAGGTGTAGACGAGCTTGTTGAACTGGACTTCCTCCGGCACCACTTCGGGTTCCAGGAACAGGTCGTCGATCTGGGCGCGGCGAAGGCTGAGGGTGCCCTGAATGGGCGGCCCCTTGCGCAGCCACAGCTCCCCGATGGTGCAACTGTTCGCCCTGAGCGCCGCGTCGCCCGGGTTCGACAGATGCGCGTACGAGAAGTCGAGCCGGCCCGCGATCCGGGCGCCCCGCAGGCCGACCCAGCCGAAGGTGTGCGCCCGGCGCAGATGGACGTCGCCCTCCACGACGAGGGTCTGCGCGTCGAGGACGATGTCGCCGGGGCGGCTGAGCCGGGCGTCGTTGAGGTTGACGGAACCGGCGACGGTGGCGCCGTTGAGACGGATCTCGCCGTGGACGCGGAGCCCCGGAGCCCACAGATCGTCGCCGAAGCTCATGTGGTTGAGCTGGAGCGCGGGTTCCCCGGCCTCGTCCGCGACGATCTCGGCCCGGTCCATGAACAGCGCCCCGGCGATCCGCGCCCCGCCGAGCCGCACGGGGCCGTTCACCAGGCAGTCCGTCAGCCGCAGCACGGCCTCCACACGCAGCGTGGCGGCGGTCAGTCCGGGCAGCACGGAGTTGCTGAGGTTCAACTGACGCATCCGGCAGCCGTACAGCACCGGTACGTCGTCGAAGTGGCAGTGGCTGAGCCGTACGGCGTGGTCGACCGTCCCGTACTGGAGCGCGAGCACACCGGTGATCCGGGCGCCGGCCAGCTTGAGGGCGGGTATCTCCCCGTCCTCCTGCGGCCCGTTGAGCATCAGCGCCCGCAACACGGAGGCACGCACGGTCCGTTCGGCACCCCACTCGGCGCCGCCCGCCACGTCCTCGTCCTGCGCCGCCCGGAAGTCCACGGCCTCCCCCCGGGGGAAGGCACGCCACACCCGCAGTTCGGCCGGGGTCAGGTTGTCGATCTCCATCAGCCGTGACTCTCCAACGCTCACGTCACGCTGTCAACCGGCCCCCGGACGACGACGGCCCGGGAGCATGAGCTCCCGGGCCGTCCACAACTGCCGTGCTAGGCCCTGGTGTTCCACTCCGCGATCACCGGGCGGTCGTGTTCCGTCGAAAGGCGGCTCACCGTCCCGGTCGCCAGCTGGAACAGCCGGCCGTCCGCCGGGGCGAGCCCCAGCCGGCGGGCCGTCAGGACCCGCAGGAAGTGGGCGTGGGCCACGAGGACCACGTCACCGTCGGGGAGGGCGGCGTCGACACGGGCGAGGACCCGGTCGGCGCGGCGGCCGACCTCCTCGGGGGATTCGCCGGGGTGTCCGCCGGGGCCGGGCGGGACACCGTCGGTCCACAGGTTCCAGTCGGGCCGGGTGCGGTGGATGTCGACGGTGGTGACGCCCTCATAGGCGCCGTAGTCCCACTCGTGGAGGTCGGGGTCGGTCAGGGCCCCGGTGATGCCCGCCAGTTCGGCGGTGCGTATCGCGCGGTCCAGCGTGCTGGTCAGCGCGAGCGAGAAGGTCCGGTCCGAGAGGAGCGAAGCGAGTGACTTGGCCTGTTCCTCGCCGTGCTGGGTGAGGGGCAGGTCGGTCCAGCTGGTGTGCTGTCCCGACACGCTCCACTCCGTCTCACCGTGGCGGACCAGAAGGAGATCCCCCACGGCGTGCCTACTTCTTCGCTTCGACGGCGTGCCCGCCGAACTGGTTGCGCAGCGCCGCGATCATCTTCATCTGCGGGGAGTCGTCCTGGCGGGACGCGAACCGGGCGAACAGCGACGCCGTGATCGTGGGCAGCGGCACCGCGTTGTCGATCGCCGCCTCCACGGTCCAGCGACCCTCGCCGGAGTCCTCCGCGTAGCCCTTGAGCCTGTCCAGGTGCTCGTCCTCGTCGAGGGCGTTGACCGCGAGGTCAAGGAGCCAGGAGCGGATGACGGTCCCCTCCTGCCAGGAGCGGAACACCTCCCGCACGCTGTCCACCGACTCGACCTTCTCCAGCAGCTCCCAGCCCTCGGCGTACGCCTGCATCATGGCGTACTCGATGCCGTTGTGGACCATCTTGGAGAAGTGCCCGGCGCCGACCTTGCCCGCGTGGACATAGCCGTACGGCCCCTCGGGCTTGAGTGCCTCGAAGATCGGCTGGAGCCGGTCCACGTGCTCCTTGTCGCCGCCGACCATCAGGGCATAGCCGTTCTGGAGGCCCCACACGCCGCCGGAGACACCGGCGTCGACGAAGCCGATGCCCTTGGCGCCCAGCTCCTCGGCGTGCTTCTCGTCGTCCGTGTAGCGGGAGTTGCCCCCGTCGACCACGGTGTCACCGGGCGACAGGAGACCACCGAGCTCGTCCACGACGGACTGGGTGGCGGCGCCGGCGGGGACCATCACCCACACCGTGCGCGGCGCCTCCAGCTTGTCGACCAGCTCGGACAGGCTCGCCACGTCGGAGACTTCGGGGTTGCGGTCGTAGCCGACGACGGTGTGGCCGGCGCGGCGGATGCGCTCGCGCATGTTGCCGCCCATCTTGCCCAGGCCGATGAGTCCCAACTGCATATCAGTGCACTTCCTTCAGTTCACGGTAGGCGGCCACGAGGGCGGTGGTGGAGGGGTCGAGGCCGGGGACGTCGGCGCCCTCGGTCAGGGCGGGCTCGACGCGCTTGGCGAGGACCTTGCCCAGCTCGACGCCCCACTGGTCGAAGGAGTCGATGTTCCAGATCGCGCCCTGGACGAAGACCTTGTGCTCGTAGAGGGCGATGAGCTGACCGAGAACCGAGGGGGTCAGCGCGCGCGCCAGGATGGTCGTGGTCGGGTGGTTGCCCTGGAAGGTGCGGTGGGCCACCTGCTCCTCGGCCACGCCCTCCGCGCGCACCTCCTCGGCGGTCTTGCCGAAGGCGAGCGCCTGCCCCTGAGCGAACATGTTGGCCATCAACAGGTCGTGCTGCGCCTTGAGTTCGTCGCTCAGCTCGTCGATCGGGCGGGCGAAGCCGATGAGGTCGGCCGGGATGAGCTTGGTGCCCTGGTGGATCAACTGGTAGTAGGCGTGCTGCCCGTTGGTGCCGGGCGTGCCCCACACCACCGGGCCGGTCTGCCACTCCACCGGCCGGCCGTCTCGCTGCACCGACTTGCCGTTGGACTCCATGTCCAGCTGCTGAAGGTAGGCGGTGAACTTCGACAGGTAGTGGGAGTACGGCAGCACCGCGTGCGACTGGGCGTCGTGGAAGTTGATGTACCAGATGCCCAACAGGCCCAGCAGCAGTGGGGCGTTGGCCTCGGCCGGCGCGTTCTGGAAGTGCTCGTCGACGATACGGAAGCCGTCGAGCATCTCCCGGAACCGGTCCGGGCCGATGGCGATCATCAGGGAGAGGCCGATCGCCGAGTCGAAGGAGTAGCGGCCGCCGACCCAGTCCCAGAACTCGAACATGTTGTCCGGGTCGATACCGAAGTCCGTGACCTTCTCGGCGTTCGTCGACAGGGCGACGAAGTGCTTGGCGACGGCCTTGTCGTCGTGGAGTCCGGCGGGTCCGTCGAGCAGCCAGGTGCGGGCCGACGTGGCGTTCGTGATCGTCTCGATCGTGGTGAACGTCTTGGACGCGACGATGAACAGGGTCTCCGCCGGGTCCAGGTCCCGTACCGCCTCGTGCAGGTCGGCGCCGTCCACGTTGGACACGAAGCGGAAGGTCAACTCCCGTGCCGTGTAGGCCCGCAGGGCCTCGTACGCCATCGCGGGGCCGAGGTCGGAGCCGCCGATGCCGATGTTGACGACGTTCTTGATCCGCTTGCCGGTGTGGCCGGTCCACTCGCCGGAGCGCACCCGGTTCGCGAAGTCGCTCATCTTGTCGAGGACGGCGTGCACGCGGGGCACGACGTTCTCGCCGTCGACCTCGACCACCGAGCCCGCGGGGGCCCGCAGCGCGGTGTGCAGCACCGCCCGGTCCTCGGTGAGGTTGATCCGCTCGCCGCGGAACATGGCGTCGCGGAGCCCGAACACGTCGGTGGCAGTGGCCAGTTCCTGGAGCAGGGCCAGGGTCTCGTCGGTGATCAGGTGCTTGGAGTAGTCGATGCGCAGATCGCCGACGCGCACCACGTATCGCTCCGCGCGCCCCGGGTCCTGGTCGAACAGCTCACGCAGATGCGCGTGCTGCTCGGCTCGGTGGTCCTCCAGGGCCGTCCACTCGGGGCGACGCGTCAGAAGAGGGGAGTCAGACATGAGCAGGGGTCTCCTTGCCGGCCTCGCCCCGCAGGGCGACGGCGTACATCTCGTCGGCGTCGAGGCGGCGGAGCTCCTCGGCGATGAGTTCGGAGGTGGTGCGGACCTTCAGCGCGAGGGTGCGGGACGGCTGGCCCGGCAGGGACAGCGTGGCCAGCGGGCCCTCGGGACGGTCGATGACGACCTCGCCGTTCGCGGTGCCCAGGCGGACGGCCGTGACGACCGGACCGGCAGTGACCACGCGGTCGATCTTCACCTTCAGCCGCGCCTCCAGCCAGCGCGCGAGCAGCTCGGCGGCCGGGTTGTCGGCCTCGGCCTCCACGGCCCCGGAGATGATCTGCGCGCGGGCCTGGTCCAGCGCCGCCGCCAGCATCGAGCGCCACGGTGTCAGCCGGGTCCAGGCGAGGTCGGTGTCGCCGGGCGCGTAGGAGCGGACCCGGGTCGCCAGGACGTCGAGGGGGCTCTCGACGGCGTACAGGTCGGTGATCCGGCGCTGGGCCAGCGCGCCCAGCGGGTCCTTCGCGGGGTTCTCCGGCGCGTCCACCGGCCACCACACGACCACCGGGGCGTCGGGCAGCAGCAGCGGCAGCACGACGGAGTCGGCGTGGTCGGAGACCTCGCCGTAGGTCCGCAGGATGACCGTCTCGCCGGTGCCGGCGTCGGCGCCCACCCGGACCTCGGCGTCCAGCTTGGACGCCATCCGGTCGCGGGCGGTGCGGGCGTGCCGCTTGATGACGACCAGGGTGCGCGAGGGGTGCTCGTGCGAGGCCTCCTCGGCCGCCTTGATCGCGTCGTAGGCGTTCTCCTCGTCCGTGACGATCACCATCGTCAGGACCATGCCCACGGCCGGTGTGCCGATGGCGCGGCGACCCTGCACCAGCGCCTTGTTGATCTTGCTTGCCGTGGTGTCGGTCAGGTCGATCTTCATGGCCTGCGCCAGCTCCGTCCGTCTCGTGCGAGCATCTCGTCGGCTTCCTCGGGTCCCCAGGTACCCGACGCGTACTGCGCCGGACGGCCGTGGTTCGCCCAGTGCTCCTCGATCGGGTCGAGGATCTTCCAGGACTCTTCCACTTCCTGGTGGCGCGGGAACAGGTTGGCGTCCCCGAGGAGGACATCCAGGATGAGCCGCTCGTACGCCTCCGGGCTGGACTCGGTGAACGACTCGCCGTAGGCGAAGTCCATCGTCACGTCCCGGATCTCCATCGAGGTGCCCGGCACCTTCGACCCGAAGCGGACCGTCATGCCCTCGTCCGGCTGCACCCGGATGACGATGGCGTTGGAGCCGAGCTCCTCGGTGGCCGTGGAGTCGAAGGGCGAGTGCGGGGCCGTCTGGAAGACGACCGCGATCTCGGTGACCCGGCGGCCCAAGCGCTTGCCGGTGCGCAGGTAGAAGGGCACACCCGCCCAGCGGCGGTTGTCCACGTTCAGCCTGACGGCCGCGTAGGTGTCGGTGGTGGAGGACGAGTCGATGCCGTCCTCCTCCAGATAGCCGCGCACCTTCTCGCCGCCCTGCCAGCCTGCCGCGTACTGCCCGCGCACGGCGTGCTCGCCGATGTCCTCCGGCAGCTTCACGGCCCTGAGGACCTTCAGCTTCTCGGTGAGCAGCGACTCGGCGTCGAAGGCGGCCGGCTCCTCCATGGCGGTGAGCGCCATCAGCTGGAGCAGGTGGTTCTGGATGACGTCTCGGGCGGCGCCGATGCCGTCGTAGTACCCGGCCCGGCCGCCGATGCCGATGTCCTCGGCCATCGTGATCTGCACGTGGTCGACGTACGACCGGTTCCAGATCGGCTCGTACATCTGGTTGGCGAAGCGCAGCGCCAGGATGTTCTGGACGGTCTCCTTGCCCAGGTAGTGGTCGATGCGGAAGACCTGGTCCGGCTCGAACACGTCGTGCACCAGCGCGTTGAGCTCGCGGGCGCTCTTCAGGTCGCGGCCGAACGGCTTCTCGATGACCGCCCGCCGCCAGGACCCCTCGGGCGCGTTCGCCAGCCCGTGCTTCTTGAGCTGCTGGACGACCTTCGGGAAGAACTTCGGCGGTACGGAGAGGTAGAAGGCGTAGTTGCCACCGGTGCCGCGGACCTTGTCCAGCTCGTCGACGGTCTGGCGCAGCTGCTCGAACGCCGTGTCGTCGTCGAAGTCACCCGGGATGAACCGCATCCCCTCGGCGAGCTGCTGCCAGACCTCCTCACGGAACTCGGTCCGCGCGTGCTCGCGCACGGAGTCGTGCACGATCTGCGCGAAGTCCTCGTCCTCCCAGTCCCGGCGGGCGAACCCGACGAGCGAGAAGCCCGGCGGGAGCATGCCGCGGTTGGCGAGGTCGTAGACGGCCGGCATCAGCTTCTTGCGGGACAGGTCGCCGGTGACACCGAAGATGACGAGCCCGGAGGGCCCGGCGATCCGGGGCAGACGCCGGTCGCGCTCGTCGCGCAGGGGGTTCTCCCAGTCGGCGGTGATGGTCATTCCGCGTCCACTCCCTTGCTGTTCAGCGACTTGGTGACGGCGTCAAGCAGGTCCTGCCAGGCCGCCTCGAACTTGGCGACGCCCTCGTCCTCCAGCTGCTGGACGACCTCGTCGTAGGAGATCCCGAGCGCCTCCACAGCGGCCAGGTCGGCGCGGGCCTGCGCGTAGCCGCCGGTCACCGTGTCGCCGGTGATCCGGCCGTGGTCGGCGGTGGCGTTCAGCGTGGCCTCCGGCATGGTGTTGACCGTGCCGGGCGCGACCAGGTCGTCGACGTAGAGCGTGTCCTTGTAGGACGGGTCCTTCACGCCCGTCGAGGCCCACAGCGGGCGCTGCTTGTTGGCGCGGGCGCCGCCGAGGGAGGTCCAGCGCTCGCCGCCGAAGACCTCCTCGTACGCCTGGTAGGCGAGCCGCGCGTTGGCGAGCGCCGCCCGGCCCTTGAGCGCGAGGGCCTGCTCCGTGCCGAGGACGGTGAGCCGCTTGTCGATCTCGGAGTCGACCCGGGAGACGAAGAAGGAGGCGACGGAGTGGATCGTGGAGAGGTCGAGGCCGTTCTTGGCGGCCTTCTCCAGACCGGCGAGGTAGGCGTCCATGACCTCGCGGTAGCGCTCCAGCGAGAAGATCAGCGTGACGTTGACGCTGATCCCGAGGCCGATGACCTCGGTGATCGCCGGGAGGCCCGCCTTGGTCGCCGGGATCTTGATCATGACGTTCGGGCGGTCCACCAGCCAGGCCAGCTGCTTGGCCTCGGCGATCGTCGCCGCCGTGTGGTGGGCGAGACGCGGGTCGACCTCGATGGAGACCCTGCCGTCCCGGCCGCCGGTGGCGTCAAACACCGGGCGCAGCACGTCGGCGGCGGCGCGGACGTCGGCCGTGGTCATCATCCGTACGGCCTCGTCGACCGTGACGCCCCGGGTGGCGAGGTCGGTCAGCTGCTCCTCGTAGCCCGCCCCGGAGCCGATGGCGGCCTGGAAGATGGACGGGTTGGTGGTGACGCCGACGACGTGCCGGGTGGCGACGAGCTCGGCCAGGTTCCCCGACTCGATCCGCTTGCGTGACAGGTCGTCCAGCCAGATGGAGACGCCCTCGTCGGACAGGCGCTTGAGTGCTCCCGCGGTCGCGGTCGCTTCGGTCACAGTGATCATCTTCTTTCTGGCGGTCGGATCAACCACGCGCGGCGGCGAGGGATTCCCTGGCTGCCGCGACGACGTTCTCGGGGGTGAAGCCGTACTCGGCGAACAGGGTCTTGGCGTCGGCGGAGGCGCCGAAGTGTTCGAGGGAGACGATGCGTCCTGCGTCACCTGTGAAGCGGTACCACGTGAGACCGATGCCGGCCTCGATGGCGACGCGGGCTCGCACGGACGGCGGAAGGACGCGCTCCCGGTACTCCCGCGGCTGCTCCTCGAACCACTCCACGGACGGCATCGACACCACCCGGGTGCCCACCCCCTCCGCTTCCAGCTGCTCCCGCGCGGCGACGGCGAGCTGGACCTCGGAGCCGGTGGCGATGAGCACCACGTCGGGAATCTCCGTGGAGGAGTCCCTGAGCACGTACCCGCCCTTGGCCGCGTCAGGGTTCGGGGCGTACGTCGGGACACCCTGGCGGGTGAGTGCGAGGCCGTGCGGGGCCGGGTCGGTGGCGTGCCGCTTCAGGATCTCGGCCCAGGCGATCGCGGTCTCGTTGGCATCGGCCGGACGGACGACGTTCAGGCCCGGGATGGCGCGCAGCGAGGCCAGGTGCTCGACCGGCTGGTGGGTCGGGCCGTCCTCGCCGAGGCCGATGGAGTCGTGCGTCCAGACGTAGGTGACGGGCAGCTGCATCAGCGCGGACAGGCGGACCGCGTTGCGCATGTAGTCGGAGAAGACCAGGAAGGTGCCGCCGTAGATCCGTGTGTTGCCGTGCAGCGCGATGCCGTTCATCGCGGCGGCCATCGAGTGCTCGCGGATTCCGAAGTGGACGGTACGGCCGTACGGGTCGGCCTCCGGCAGCGCGTTGCCCTTCGGCAGGAAGGAGCTCGTCTTGTCGATGGTGGTGTTGTTCGACCCGGCGAGGTCGGCGGAACCGCCCCACAGCTCGGGCAGCACCGGGCCCAGCGCCTGGAGGACCTTGCCGGAGGCGGCACGGGTGGCGACGGAGCCGCCCTCCTCGAAGACCGGGATCGCGGACTCCCAGCCCTCGGGGAGCTGGCCGGAGACGATCCGGTCGAAGAGCTCGGCCCGCTCGGGCTGCTCACCGCGCCACCCGGAGATCTGCTTGTCCCAGGCCGCGTGCGCCTCGGCGCCCCGGTCCAGGGCCAGCCGGGTGTGGCGGATGACCTCGTCCGTGACCTCGAAGCTCTTGTCCGGGTCGAAGCCGAGGACGCGCTTGGTGGCGGCGACCTCGTCGGCGCCGAGCGCGGAGCCGTGGGCGGCCTCGGTGTTCCGCGCGTTCGGGGCGGGCCAGGCGATGATCGTGCGCATCGCGATGATCGAGGGCCGCCCGGTCTCGGCCTGGGCCGCCTTCAGGGCCGCGTACAGGGCGTGTACGTCGATGTCGCCGTCGGCGCCGGGCTCGATGCGCTGGGTGTGCCAGCCGTAGGCCTCGTACCGCTTCAGCACGTCCTCGGAGAACGCGGTGGCGGTGTCGCCCTCGATGGAGATGTGGTTGTCGTCGTAGACGAAGACCAGGTTGCCGAGCTTCTGGTGGCCGGCGAGGGAGGAGGCCTCGGCGGAGATGCCCTCCTCCAGGTCGCCGTCCGAGACGATCGCCCAGACGGTGTGGTCGAAGGGGGACTCGCCCTCGGGGGCCTCGGGGTCGAACAGGCCGCGCTCGTAGCGGGCGGCCATCGCCATGCCGACCGCGTTGGCGACACCCTGGCCGAGCGGCCCGGTGGTGGTCTCGACGCCGGCGGTGTGCCCGTACTCGGGGTGACCGGGCGTCTTGGAGCCGTGGGTCCGGAAGGCCTTGAGGTCGTCGAGCTCCAGCTCGTACCCGGAGAGGTAGAGCTGGGTGTAGAGCGTCAGCGAGGTGTGCCCGGGGGAGAGGACGAAACGGTCACGACCCGTCCACTCGGGATCGGCGGGGTCGTGACGCATCACCTTCTGAAAGATCGTGTACGCCGCCGGCGCCAGGGCCATCGCGGTGCCCGGGTGCCCGTTTCCGGCCTGCTGCACGGCATCGGCCGCCAGAAGGCGGGCGGTGTCGACGGCACGCCGGTCGACTTCGGTCCATTCGAAGGTGTCCGGTGTCTGCGTGCTCATCTTCAAGAAATCCTCGATTGGAGCGGGAAAGCTGGCCTGATGTGTTCAAACTTAAAAGTATGACTTTTACGGGGGAAGGTCGCCGTGTGTCAGCCTGTGGTGAAAGTGGGACACGGAACGCTCCAGGCAGGCGGCACGAGCAGGACATGGCGGACAGAACACCCCAAGCCTCCATCCAAGGTGGAGACGGTGACGGCCAAGTGGACGGGATCAGAACGTTCCCCTTCCCCAGCGAGCTGAGTGTGTGCGGAGTCGGCATGCAGGTCGGCCCGATGGGAGCCGGACGCACCTGGCACGCGGATGCCCCGTTGGAGCGCGTGCACCGCATCGACTTCCATGTCGTGATGCTCTTCGACGGCGGGCCCGTCCGCCACATGATCGATTTCGCCGAGTACGCGGCGACGGCGGGCGACGTGGTGTGGATCCGCCCGGGCCAGGTCCACCGCTTCTCACCGACGAGCGAGTACCGCGGAACCGTGCTGACCATGCAGCCGGGCTTCCTGCCGCGGGCGACGGTGGAGGCGACGGGGCTCTACCGCTACGACCTCCCGCCACTGCTGCGGCCCTCCGATGCCCAGTTGGCGGGCCTGAAGGCCTCCGTGACCCAGCTTCAGCGGGAGTACGAAGACTCCTCGACGCTCCCGCTGAGCCTGCACACCTCGGTCCTGCGGCACTCGCTGACGGCGTTCCTGCTGCGCCTGGCCCACCTCGCGGCGAGTTCGGCGGAGGCCGGGCGGCGGGCCGAGTCGACGTTCACCCTGTTCCGGGACGCGGTGGAGAAGGGCTTCGCCACGAACCACAGTGTCAGTGCGTACGCCGACGCGCTGGGCTACTCCCGCCGGACCCTGGTGCGTGCGGTGCGCGCCGCGACGGGGGAGACCCCCAAGGGGTTCATCGACAAGCGGGTCGTACTGGAGGCGAAGCGGCTGCTGGCCCACACCGACATGCCGATCGGGCGGGTGGGGGCGGCGGTGGGGTTTCCCGACGCCGCGAACTTCTCCAAGTTCTTCCACCAGCACACCGACATGACACCGGCGGCGTTCCGGACGGAACTTCGGTAGGAGCGGATCGAGTTGGCCGGACTGCGTGACATCGTCTTCGACCGCGCCCGCCCCGCCGCCACGGCCCGGTTCTGGGCGGCCGCGCTGGACGGATCCGCCGTCGCCGGGCAAGAGCTGCAAGAACCGGGCACACCTGGACCTGTCCGCCCCTGACATGTGGGCGGAGGCCGAGCGGTTCGTCGGGCTCGGTGCGAGGGTGTGGGACCGATTTGCGGACCATCCGGTACTGGCCGATCCTGAGGGAAACGAGTTCTGCGTCGTCGGCCAGGACGGTTGGCATCCCGCCAAACCGTCCGGCGCGATGCTCACTTGACCAACCCTTTGCCGTGCATGACCTGTGCGTGGGGTGATCTTTGCCTGGCGGAGCCCGGGGTTCGCCCGGCCTTCACGTGGACCCGGCCGAGGGCTCCTAGGGTTGCGGCGCCGCTCCCCCCGAACGTCCGTCACCTCTGTCCGGAGGACAGTCATGGCCGCCGTCAAGGCACCGCAGCGCAACCGACGTTCCCTCTCCGCTCTCGCCGGAGCCCTCGCTCTCACCGCCACCTCGATCGGCGTGTGGGCCGCGACGGCCTCCACCGCCGAGGCAGCCGCTCTGCCCACCCCCGACCACGTCGTGGTCGTGGTGATGGAGAACCACGCCTACTCGCAGGTCATCGGAAGCTCCAGCGCGCCGTACCTCAACAACACCCTCAAGGCGGGTGGCGCCGAGCTCACCCAGTCCTACGGCCTCACCCACCCCAGTGAGCCGAACTACTACATGCTCTTCTCCGGCTCCAACCAGGGCCGCACCGACGACAGTTGCGTCGGCGTCGGTTCCATCAACAAGCCCAACCTCGCCTCCGAGCTGATCGCCGCGGGCCAGACCTGGGCGAGCTACAACGAATCGCTGCCCAGCCAGGGTTCGACGACCTGCAGCAGCGGGAACTACGCGCAGAAGCACAACCCGTGGTTCGGCTTCTCCAACGTGCCGACCAGCACCGCGAAGACCTTCGCGCAGTTCCCGACCGACTACACGACCCTGCCCAAGGTGTCCTTCGTCGTCCCGAACCTGTGCAGCGACATGCACGACTGCTCGGTGTCCACGGGCGACACCTGGATCAAGAACAACCTGGGCGCCTACGCCACCTGGGCCAAGACCCACAACAGCATCCTCGCCGTCACCTTCGACGAGGACAACAAGCTCTCCGGCAACCGCATCCCCACCCTGTTCTACGGGCAGCACGTCGCCCCCGGCAGCTCCAGCTCCACGACCTACAACCACTACAACGTGCTGCGCACGGTGGAGGACCTGGCCGGTCTGAGCGCCCACGCGGGCAACGCCGCCTCGGCCTCCGACATCACCGGCATCTGGAACTGACGCCCGTGTACCTCGCGGACTCCCGGAGCACGGGTTCCCGCGGCACCGAGGCCGCCGCCGTCCCGGACACCCGTCCGGGACGGCGGCCGGCCGCCGTGCCCTCCACCGTGCTGGCGCTGGGCGCGGTCAGCCTGATCACGGACGTCTCCTCGGAGATGGTGACGGCCGTCCTGCCGCTGTACGTGGTCGCGGGCCTTGGCCTCTCGCCCCTCGGCTTCGGTCTCCTCGACGGCATCAACAACGGCGTCGGCGCCCTCGTCCGGCTGGCCGGCGGCCATCTCGCCGACCGGGGAGGCCGGGGCCACAAGGTCGTGGCGGGCCTCGGCTACGGTCTGTCGGCGCTGTGCAAACCGCTGTTGCTCCTCGCCCACACCCTCCCCGTGCTCGGCGCCGTGCTCGCCGTCGACCGGACCGGCAAGGGGCTGCGCACCGCCCCGCGGGACGCGATGATCTCGCTGGCGACCGAACCCGCCCGCAGGGGGCGGGCGTTCGGCGTCCATCGCGCCATGGACACCACCGGCGCGCTCCTCGGCCCGCTCGTCGCCTTCGCCGTCCTGCGGGCCACCGTCGACGGCTACGACGCGGTCTTCGCGGTCAGCGGCTGCGTCGCCGCACTCGGCGTCCTGGTCCTGGTGCTCTTCGTGCCCCGCAGGATCGACGCGCCCGCCGCCGCCGTACGACGGCCCCCGCCGCCCGAGCCGGTCCACCCGCCACAGCTGCGGGAGGCGATCGGGCTGCTGCGGCGGCCGGAACTGCGTCGGCTCACGGTGTGTGCGGCCCTGCTCGGCCTGACCACCGTCAGCGACTCCTTCCTGTATCTGCTGCTCCAGCGCGCGGGGAACCTGCCCGCCCACCTGTTCCCGCTGCTGCCGCTGGGCACCGCCGCCTGCTTCCTGCTGCTCGCCGTGCCCCTCGGCGCACTGGCGGACCGCGTCGGCCGCCGCCGGCTCTTCCTGGCCGGCCACGGTGTCCTGCTGCTCGGGTACGGCCTGGTGCTCTCCCCGTGGCACGGCGTCCCGGCCGTGATCGCCGTCCTCGTGCTGCACGGCACCTTCTACGCGGCCACCGACGGAGTGCTCGCGGCCGCCACCGCCGCCGTCGTCCCGGCCCGGCAACAGGGCGCGGGGCAGGCGCTGGTGGGCACCGGGCAGGCGCTGGCCCGGTTCGCCTGTTCCCTCGCCTTCGGCGCGGCCTGGAGCCTGTGGGGCGGGCGGACTGCGCTCGCCGTCACCGCGGCCGCGCTGGCCGTCAGCGCCCTCGTGGCCGTGTTCGTCCTGCGCGGCACGGACGAGACCCCCACCACCGACGAGGTGCCCGCATGACCCGAACGACCCGTCTGGTGACCCTGCTGATCGCCGTCGTGCTGCTCGGCGCGGTCGGCGCCGGGTCGGTGCTGTACGCCGCCCACCGCTCGGGCCGGAGAGACCAGCAGCAGGCGGACGGACCGACCGTACGGGCCGGCACCGTCTCGCTCCGCCCGACGGCCGAGCGCCGCCTGCTGGTCCGCAACCTCGCCTGGGGCCCGCACCGCGACGAGATCGCCACCGTCCCCGCCGACGATCCGCAGGGCCCGCGCACGGCTTCGGGTGTGAAGTGCCTGCGCTTCCACGCTGCGGCCGGCACCGGCATCTGTCTCCAGGCCGTGCACGGGGCCCTGGAGGACACCTACCGCGCGGTGGTGCTCGACGCGCACCTGCGCGAACGCCACCGCTTCCCGGCGGCCGGCATCCCCACCCGGGCCCGGGTCTCGCCCTCGGGACACCTGGTCGCCTGGACGGTGTTCGTCAGCGGGGACTCGTACGCCGGAACGAACTTCTCCACGCGTACGGCCGTCGTGGACACCCGTACCTGGGCGATCGACGACAACCTGGAGACGTTCCGCATCGTCAAGGACGGGCGTGCGTACCACGCCGCAGACACCAACGTCTGGGGCGTCACCTTCGCCGACGACAACCGCTTCTACGCCACGCTGGCGACCGGCGGCCGGACGTATCTCGTGCGGGGCGACGTCACCGCGCGCATCCTCACCACCCTGCACCGCGACGTCGAATGCCCCTCCCTCTCGCCCGACGGCACCCGCATCGCCTACAAGAAGCGCGTCAAGGGGGCCTCCGCCGACGCCCCTTGGCGGCTGTACGTCCTGAACCTGCGCACCATGAAAGAAACCGCGACCGCCGAGTCGCGCAACATCGACGACCAGGCCCTGTGGGCCGACGACGGCTCCCTCGTCTACGCCCTCCCCGGCGACTACGGCTCCGACCTGTGGACCGTGCCCGCCGACGGCGGCGGCGCGGCACGCCGCCTGATGACCTCCGCGGTCGCCCCCGCCTATCTGGGATGACACGGCGCAGCGCCACCCCGCGAGCCCGCACAAGCGACCTCGCGGGGTCTCGACGAGCCTTTCAGTGACCGAAGTTGAACCAGTTCACGTTCACGAAGTCGGCCGGCTGGCCGCTGGTGAAGGTCAGGTAGACGTTGTGGGTGCCGGTGACGGCGCCGATGTTCGCCGGGACCGTTCTCCAGGACTGCCAGCCACCGGTGTTGGCGAGGGCGAAGCTGCCGATCGGAGTTGCGGTACGACTGTCCAGGCGCACCTCGACCAGACCGCTGACCCCGCCCGCCGCGCCGCTCGCCACCCGCGCCACGAACTGGGTCGCCGCCGTGGAGCCGAAGTTGACGTTCTGGTAGAGCGCCCAGTCGCCGTTGGCGAGGGAGGCGATGTTCTGGCCGCCGCCGGTGTCGGTCGTGGTCTCGGTGCCGACACCGCTCTGGCTGTTGAAGGACTCCGCCTGGATGGTGCCGTACGCGTCGACGCCTCCCGTGGGTGGCGGTGTGGTACCGCTCCCACTCGCCGACAGCACCTGGACGTAGTCCACGACCATGGGCACGCCGGACTGGGTGCCGGAGTCGAGGCCGCCGCCGAACGCGTCCGGGAAGGCGCCGCCCATCGCCACGTTGAGGATGACGAAGAAGCCGTGCTGGGTGGCGTTGGCCCAGGTCGTGGCGCCGACCTGGCTCGCGTTGACCGAGTGGAACTGGGTGCCGTCCACCAGGAAGCGGATCGTCTCGGGGCTCACCGAGCGGTCCCACTCCATCGTGTAGGTGTGGAACGCCGACTGGCAGGTCGAGCCCGGGCAGGCGACGTTGTTGCCGATGCCCGTCGTCTCGTTGCACGGGCCGCCCGGGTTGGTGCCGCAGTGCATCGTGGCCCACACCCGGTTCATGCCCTGGACGTTCTCCATGATGTCCAGCTCGCCGACGCTCGGCCAGTTCTGGTAGTTGCCGCGGTAGGGCGCGCCCAGCATCCAGAAGGCGGGCCAGTAGCCCTCGGCCGCGGTGCCGGTGACGTTGGGCATCTGGATCCGTGCCTCGACGCGCAGCTTGCCGCCGGACGGGGGCTGGAAGTCGGTGCGGTTGGTCTCGATACGGCCCGAGGTCCAGTTGCCGGCCGAGTCGCGGAGGGGGGTGATGCGGAGGTTGCCGTTGCCGTCGAGGGCGACGTTGCTCGTGCTGTTGGTCATCCTCTCGACCTCGCCGGTGCCCCAGTTGGCAGGGCCGCCGGGGTAGGAAGTCCCGGTCGCGTACTGCCAGTTGGAGGTACTGACGCCGGTTCCCGCCGAGCCGTTGAAGTCGTCGAGGAAGACCTGCGACCAGCCCGTGGGAGGCGTGGGGGCGGAGGCGTCGGCGGGAAGGGTGGCGGCCGTCGCGAGGGCGGCGGCCAGTCCGAGGGTGCTCAGCACGGCGACGAGGGCCCGTCGCCGTCTGGGTATGCCGGAGGTTTCGCTCATGGGGGTGCCTCTCGGGTACGGGATGGGGGTGCGGATGCCCTTCGAGCACGCTCTGAGAGCGCTCTCAGAGTGCGCCCAATGTGCTCTCGGCCACTCCGGTCGTCAAGAGGTGAAACAGTGAAAGTCACTGCGGTGCAGGTGAGTTCAGCCCGTGAATCCGGGTCCGGCCGGGTGGCTGGCGTGTCCGGACCCGCGGGGTCGTCGGGGACCTCGCCCTGCGGCGGCAGGCGCTCACCGTCGGGGGCGCCGAGCAGCAGGTGATCATCGTCTACCAGGCGGTGCCGGGCAGCCCCTCCGAGGCCGCCCTCGCCCGGCTACTGTGACGTCCGGACCGCGCTGCCGGCCTTCCAGTCCGCCCATGACAGGTTCCAGCCGTTGAGGCCGTTCGACGGCTCCACGGTCTTCTCGCCGGAGTTCTTCACGATGACTACGTCGCCGAGCATCGAGCCGGCGTAGAACTTGTGACCGGCCACGGAGCTGTCGTTCGCGCCCTTCGCGTCGTGCAGGCCGACGCAGCCGTGGCTGGTGTTCTCGTGGCCGAACACCGACGTGGACGCCCAGTAGTTGCCGTGCACGAAGGTCCCGGAGGTGGTCAGGCGCTGGGCGTGCGGGACGTCGGAGATGTCGTACTCGTCGCCGAGCCCGACCGTCGAGGACTCCATGCGGGTCTGCTTGAACCGCTCGCTGATCACCATGATCCCGGACCAGGTGGTGTGATCGGAGTCGCCGCCACTGACCGGGTAGGTGGCGATCGTCTCGCCGCCCCGCTTGACCACCATCTCCTTGGCGGCCAGGTCGACCGTGCTGATCTGCTCGCGGCCGATGTGGAAGGTGACGTCCTTCGACTGGACACCGTAGACGCCGTCCGTGCCCTGGACGTCCTTGAGCCGCAGACCGAGCGTGATCTTCGTGCCGGCCGCCCAGTAGGTCTCGGGCCGGAAGTCGAGCCGGGTGTCGCTGAACCAGTGGCCCACGATCTCCACCGCGGGCTCCGCGGTCACGGTGACCGCCTTCTGCACGGCGGCCCTGTCGGACACGGCGTGCGAGAAGTTGATCGACACGGGCATGCCGACGCCGGAGGTGGAGCCCGCCTCGGGGGTGAAGTAGCCGACGAACGTCTCGCCGGGGGACTTGGTGGTGAAGGTCGCAGTCTCCTCGGTGCCGCCCTGTGCCGTGACCGCGACCGTGTACCTGGTGCCCGAGTACGGGTTCTTCGACGAGGTCCATTTCGTCCGGGCGTCGTCGAAGGAGCCGTCGAGTGCGGAGCCGTCGTTGCCCGTGACCTTCACCGAGGCGAGGGTGCCGGCGGTGACCGTGACCTCGACGGGGGCCGTGAAGTCGGCCTTCGTGGTGCCGTCCGCCGGGGCCACCGAGACGACCGCCTTCCTGGTCGCCGCCCGCACGGACGCGGTCGCCCCGGACCCCTGCGAGGCGTCCGCCGAACCTCCGCCGCACCCCGTCAGCAGGGTCGCGGCCGGTACGGCGCCGAGCGCGGCGAGGATCCCGCGGCGGGACCACTTCTCCGACTGCTCGGACCGGTTCGATATGTGCGAGTCACCCACTGCAGGCCTTCCTGAGATATCCGCCTTCGGGGGTGCATCGTGCGCCTCGGACCTTGGGTGATCCTTTGAATCGTCGGGCCACCGGCTGAGATTCCGATGAGGAGACTCTGAGGAGGGGCCTCCACCGGTGCGGGACACCCGCGGAGGCACGCGACCGGCCGCGGGGCCCGCGAGGGGCGATGCGCCGGGCGGCCCGGCGACGCGGGACCGCCGGCCCGGGGCGTCTCGACGTCCTCGACGTCCTCGGCCTGCCCGGCCCTCGCCTGGTCCCTCGCCGGGGTCCGGTGGCGCGGGCCTCCGGGGCCCAGCCTGCTCCGGCGCTCGACGTGAGCGCCGGAGCACCGCCATCCGTCGCCGTCAGGCGCTCGTCGACACGATCCGCTCGGACGTGGCCGCCTCCCGCAGCCCGAACCGGTCGTGCACCCTGCGCAGCGGCTTCGGCGCCCACCATGCACGTCGGCCGAGCAGCGCCATGGTCGCCGGGACCAGCAGCATCCGTACGACCGTCGCGTCGATCAGCACCGCCAGGGTCAGACCGAGGCCGATCTGGAGGATGGGGGAGAAACCGCCGGTCATGAAGGCTCCGAACACGATCGCGAGGAGCAGCGCGGCACAGGTGACGACCCGCCCCGACCGCCGCAGCCCCGTCACGACGGCCGCGTGGTCGTCGCCGTCGCGCTGCCGGGCCTCCCGCATCCGGGCCAGGATGAACAGCTCGTAGTCCATGGCGAGCCCGAAGGCGATCGACACGATCAGCGGCGGGGCGGTCAGGCTCAGCGCGCCCAGGCTCTCGCCGCCGAGCAGTCCGGCCCCGTGGCCGTCCTGGAAGACCCACACCACCACGCCGAGCGCCGCGCCCAGGCTGAGCAGGGTGGTCGCGATCGTGCGCAGCGGGAGCAGCACCGAGCCGGTGAAGGCGAACAGCAGGACGAAGACGGCGGCCAGGACGGTCAGCGCCGCCCAGGGCGCCCGGTCGGCGAGCATCGCGCGGAAGTCGACCAGCCGGGCCGCGACGCCGGTCACCTCGACGGGCCGGTCGCCGCGCAGCTCCCGTACCCGCTCGACCAGGTCGGTGGCCGCCGTGCCGTCCACCGTGCCGGGCGGCCGCAGTTCCACGACCGTGTTGCCGCCCGGCAGGTCACGGGACTCGGCGTTCGGAACCAGGGCGCGGACGCGGTCGGCGGTCGCGGGGTCGGTGCCGGGCTTGAGGACGACGACCACGGGGGAGACCCCGGTGCCCTTCGGGAAGTGCGCGCCGACGGTGTCGTACAGCTGCCGTGCCTCGGTGCCGGAGGGCAGTTGCCGGGCATCCCCGATGGCGATCCGCATGCCGGTCACCGGCAGGGCCAGGAGCAGCAGGACCGGGACGACGGTGACCAGGACAGCGACCCGGCGGCGCTGTGCGAAGCGGGCGAGGCGGGCGAATACGCGGCCCTCCTCGTCCTCGGAACGCGCCTTCGAGGGCCGGATCCGCCCGCCGAACTTCGTGAGCAGCGCGGGCAGCAGCGTCACCGCGGCCAGCATGTCGACCACCACGACGGCCGCGACGGCCAGGCCCATGCTGCGCAGGAACACGCTCGGGAAGACCAGCAGGCCGGTCAGGCTGACGGCCACGGTGAGGCCGGAGAACAGGACGGTCCGGCCGGCCGCGTCGACCGTGCGGTGCACGGCCTCGACCACGTCGTCGGTGTGCCGTCGTTCCTCGCGGAAGCGGACCAGTGTCAACAGGGCGTAGTCGACGGCGAGTCCGAGGCCGAGCATGGTGGTGACCTGGATCGCGTACACCGAGATGTCGGTGACCTGGCTGAAGGCGAACAGCCCGAGGAAGGCGCCCGCGATCCCGCTCACCGCGACCACCAGCGGCAGTGCGGCGGCGCGCAGTCCGCCGAACACGACGAGCAGCAGGGCGAGTACGACCGGCAGGGAGATCAACTCGGCGTTCTTCACGTCCTCCTGGGCGCGTTCCCCGAGCTGGCGGCCCAGCAGTTCGCCGCCGCTGACGTGGACGTCGGGCGCGTCGATCCGCTTGATCGTGTCGACGGCCGCGTCGGTCGCCTTCTCCTCGTCCTCGTCGCTGAGGCCGCCCTCGAAGGTGACGGGGATGATCAGGGCCCGGCCGTCGCGGGCGGTGAGACCGGGGGTGGTGTACGGGTCCGGCACGCCGGCCACCCCGGCGATCTCGCGGACCCGGGCGACGGTCCGCTCCACCTGGGCGCGCAGGGCCGCGTCGGAGACGGCCTCGCCCGCGACGACCGCGGTGACGGACTCGCCGGTCGGGTCCACGCCGGAGAGATAGTCGTCGGCCGTGTCGGACTCGGTGCCCGGCACGTCGGGCACATCGTCGGAGAGGTCGGCGAAGACGCCCGTCCCGAGGCCGAAGCCCAGCAGCAGGAAGGCGGCCCAGAGGCCGATGACGGTCAGCGGGCGGCGGGTCGCTGCCCGGGCGAGGGTGGAGAGCACGGGGGCCTCCCGGCGGGTTGGCGGTGGTCGATGGCACCCTCAGACTGGTGCGGCGGGCGTGATCACCGGATCGCCGTCGCGGGTGGTTTCCGGAGCTCCGCCGTACGGGTGAGGGCGGGGCCCGGCTCACTCCCGCGGGGGAGGAATTTTCGGTACCGGTCAGGGAGTTGACCTTGGAGACACCAGGAGGCCCGCATGTCCGAGGTACCCCCCGCCGTCCGTGAACTCCGTCTCGTCGTCACGGCGGAGGACTACGACGAGGCGCTGCGCTTCTACCGGGACGTCCTCGGGCTGCCCGAGCGGGCCGCGTTCTCGTCGCCGGACGGGCGGGTGACCATTCTGGAGGCGGGGCGGGCGACGCTGGAGCTGACCGATCCCAGCCATGCCGCGTTCATCGACGAGGTCGAGGTCGGCAAGCGGGTCGCGGGGCACATCAGGGTCGCCTTCGAGGTCGACGACTCGACCGCCACGACGGCGAGGCTGGCTCAGGCAGGGGCGGAAGTCGTCGCCGAGCCGACCCGTACTCCGTGGAACTCGTTGAACTCCAGGCTGGAGGCGCCCGGTTCGCTTCAGCTGACGTTGTTCACCGAGCTCGGGGACTAGGGGGCGCCCGGCGCCACCAGGCCCGTCTCGTACGCGCAGATCACCGCCTGGACCCGGTCTCGCAGCCCCAACTTGCTCAGGACGTTGCTCACATGGGTCTTCACCGTGTGCTCGCTCACGAACAGGGTCGTGGCGATCTCCGCGTTGGACAGACCCCGGGCCAGCATCCGCAGGATCTCCACCTCGCGGGCCGTCAGGGCGTCCAGGCGGCCGGGGGCGGTCGCGGTGGCGGCCTCCTCCCGGCGGCGGCGCACGATGTCCGCGACCAGGCGGCGGGTGATCGTCGGCGCGAGCAGCGAGTCGCCGCCCGCCACCACGCGGACCGCGTGCACGAGGTCGTCCCGGCGGACGTCCTTGAGGAGGAAGCCGCTGGCTCCGGCGTACAGCGCGTCGTACACGTACTCGTCGAGGTCGAACGTGGTCAGCATGACCACCTTGCAGCTCGACTGCGCGCACACCCGCCGGGCCGCCTCCAGACCGTCCATGACGGGCATCCGGATGTCGAGGAGGAGGACGTCGGGCGTGTGCCTGCGCACCGCGGCCACCGCCTCGGCGCCGTCCCCGGCCTCGGCGACCACCTCGATGTCCTGCTGCGCCTCCAGGATCATGGAAAAGCCGCTGCGGACCAGTTCCTGGTCGTCGGCGACGACCACCCGGATGCTCACCCGAGAGCCGCTTCCCGGTCCGCGCCGGCGGGCAGCCGTACGACGACCCGGAAGCCCCCCTGCGGACCCGGCCCGGCCTCCGCGCTGCCCCCGCAGGCGGCCGCCCGCTCCCTGAGGCCGATCAGTCCGTGGCCGCCGTTCGTGCGCGCGGGGCCTCTGCCGTCGTCGGTGACCGTGAGGGTCAACTCGTCCTCCGCCCAGTCGAGTTCCACCTGTGCGCAGGAAGCGTACGCGTGCTTCACCGTGTTGGTGAGGGCCTCCTGCACCGCGCGATAGGCGGCCACCTCGGTGTCCGGGGGGAGCGAACGGGACCGGCCGCGTACGCTCAACTCGACCCGCAGGGAAGTCGATGCGGCGACCTGCCGGACCAGATCGGGCAGTCCGGCGAGATCCGGCTGCGGCAGCCGGGCGGCGCCGCCCCGGCGTTCCTCCTCCTTCAACACCCCGAGGATGCGCCGCAGTTGGGCCATGGCGTCCCGCCCGCTGGCCGCGATCGCGTCGAACGCCGCCTCGGCGCGGTCCGGGTCGCTGCGCACCACGACCGGTCCGGCCTCCGCCTGGACGACCATCAGGCTGACCGCGTGCGCGAGGATGTCGTGCATGTCCCGGGCGATGCGGGAGCGTTCCTGGGCGATGGCCCGCGCGGTCTCCGCGGCCCGCTCCCGTTCGAGGCGGCGCGCCCGGTCCTCGACGGCGGCGGTGTACGCGCGCTGGACGCGGGCCAGTACGCCGAGGCCGTAGGCGCAGATCATGCCGGTGAGGTGGAAGGCGTACTCGAAGGGCTCGGAGTGCTCCTTGTGCCGCATGGTCAGCACGGCCCCGAGCAGCCAGCTCGCCAGCATCGTGCGGCGCTGCCAGGGCAGGCCCCGGGCGGCCATGGTGTAGAGGACGACGAGCCCGCCGTAGAGCACGTCCGGCGGTGGCGCGTGGTAGTAGGCCATCGCCGTGGTAGCCGCCGAGACGGCCAGGGCGCAGGCGTAGGGGAAGCGGCGGCGCCAGACCAGGGGGACGGCGGTGGCGGCCCCCAGCAGCCAGCCCACCAGGCTCAGCGGGTCGTCGCCCTCGTCCGGGAACATCCACTGCAGGGACGCGGCGAACAGCACCAGCGCGGCGAGTGCGCTGTCGACGACGTACGGGTTCGTCGTCCTCAGACGGGTCACGACGGGGGCGTACCAGGACCGGACGGCGGACATGAGCGGCTCCTCGGGGCCGGGGCCGCTCCAGTATCACGAGGCCGGTCGGCCGGGACCTCACCGATGAGAGGGATATCCGGCGCCCGAACGGGGTGCGACCGTCGGCTGCCAGCCCAGCGCCCGCGAGATCCCCAGCGCCGCGAGCCGGACCGCCGGGATCAACGCCGGCACCTGGGCGTCGGCCTGGGGTACCACGACCGACACGGCCGCGGCCACCGTCCCATCGGGCCCGCACACGGGGGCGGCCACCGAGATGGCGTCGTCGGTGACCTGACGGCTGCTCACCGCCACGCCCGTGCGCCGGACCTCGGCCAGGACGCGGCGCAGCACCGAGGGCTCGGCGATCGTGTACGGCGTGAAGACGGCGAGCGGGGTCGCGCAGTACTCCTCCTGCTCCCGCGGCTCGCAGTGCGCCAGCAGCACCAGGCCGACCCCGGTGGCGTGCAGTGGCCAGCGCGCCCCCACCCGGATGTGCACGCCCACCGACGAACGCCCCGCGATCCACTCGATGTAGACGACGTCCGCGCCGTCCCGCACCGCCAACTGCACGTTCTCGTGGGTGGCTTCGTACAGGTCCTCCAGATACGGCAGTGCCAGCTGCCTGAGCGCGACCCCGCGCGGCGCGAGCGCGGCGACCTCCCAGAGGCGGAGTCCGACGTGGTAGACCCCGTCGTCGTCCCGCTCCAGCGCGCCCCAGTCGGTCAGCGCGCCCACCAGCCGGTGCGTGGTCGTCAGCGTCAGCCCGGCCCGGCGGCTGATTTCGGTCAGCGACAGCGCCGGATGGTCGTGGTCGAACGCGGCGAGCACGGACAGCAGCCGGTCCGGTGCGGTGGGGGCGCCCCCGCGCGAGCGAAGTCGAGAGTGGGGGAGGGCGGTCATGGCTGGTCGACGACTCTCAGCAGCAGGGCCTGGAGGGTGTCCCGCTCGGCGGGGTCCAGCGGTGCGAGCAGGTCGTTGGTCACCCGGCGGCCGGCCTCGTCGGTGCCGCGCAGGAAGGCGCGGCCCTGGTCGGTGAGGGCGACGATCTTGCTGCGGCGGTCGTCGGGGGAGGGGCGGCGCTCGGTCATCCCCAGCTTCTCCAGGTCGTCGACCAGGCCGACGATCGCGCTGGGGTCGTAACCGAGCTGCGAGCTCAGCTCCCGCTGGAGGGCGCCCTCGGAGCCGGCGAGATAGCGCAGCACCGCGTAGTGCCGCAGCCGCAGTCCCGACTCCTGGAGGAACGTGTTGAACAGCTGACCCGAGCGCAGACCCAGGCGGTACAGCAGATAACCGGTGTCCGCGTGCAGCCCGCGCATCCACGGCTCCTCCGAGTCGATGGGCTTCGCGGTGACGTGCTGGCGTGTGATGGCGGGCTCCTCGTGCTCGGTGTGTCAGGGAGATTCCAGCATGACGCACCCGAAGGTCGCCAACAACTATTGACGTCACCAATTATTGCTCTTAGCTTCGATCTCGTAGCCGCACCCCTCAGCAAGTCGCACCCCCGAGCATCCGTTCAAGCATCCGTTCGTGAAGGGACCCCCTCGTGCCCAGCATCGATCTCACCGGCAAGGTCGCCGTCGTCACCGGCAGCGGCCGGGGCCTCGGCCTCGCCTACGCGCACGCCCTCGCCGCCCACGGCGCCCGCGTGGTCGTCAACGACGTCGACGAGGCGGTCGCCGACCAGGCGGTGAAGTCCATCACCGAGGCGGGCGGCACCGCCGTCGCCGAGGTCGTCCCGGTCGGCACCACCGAGGCCGCCGAGCGGCTGGTCAACCGGGCGGTGGAGGAGTTCGGACGGCTCGACGTCCTGGTCACCAACGCCGGCATCCTGCGCGACAAGGTGCTGTGGAAGATGACCGACGACGACTTCGACGCGGTGATCACCACCCACCTCAAGGGCACCTTCACCTGCGCCCGCGCCGCCGCGGTCCGGATGCGCGAGCAGGGCGAGGGCGGCACCCTGATCCTGGTCGGCTCCCCGGCCGGGCAGCGCGGCAACTTCGGGCAGACGAACTACGCCGCCGCCAAGGCCGGCATCGCCGCCTTCGCCCGCACCTGGTCGATGGAGCTGGGCCGCGCGAACATCACGGTCAACGCGATCGTGCCGGTCGCCGCCACCGCGATGACTGAGACCATCCCCGCCTTCGCCCCGTACATCGAGGCCATGAGGAACGGCGAGGCGCTCCCGGACTTCCTCCGCAAGGGCGAGGGTTTCGGCACCCCCGAGGACTGCGCGGCCCTCGTCCCCTTCCTCGCCTCCGAGGCCGCCCGGTCCATCACCGGCCAGGCCATCGGCATCGGCGGCGACAAGGTGGCACTCTGGTCGCATCCGCAGGAGATCAAGACGGCGTACGCCGACGGCGGCTGGACCCCCGACACCCTGGCCGACGCCTTCCCGACCTCGGTCGGCGCCGAGCTCCAGACGGTCGGCATCCCGGCACCGAAGCTTCCGGAGGCCTGATGGACATCGACGAGCTGGTCGCCATCGACGTACACACCCATGCGGAGGTCTCCTCCAAGGGCCACTCCTCGCTGGACGACGACCTGCACGACGCCTCCTCCGCCTACTTCAAGGTCGAGGGCAAGCGGAAGCCGACGCTTGAGGAGACGGCCGCCTACTACCGCGAGCGGAAGATGGCCGCCGTGATCTTCACGGTGGACGCCGAGTCCGCGACCGGCACCGCGCCCGTCCCGAACGAGGAGGTCGCCGAGGCGGCCGCCGCCAACTCGGACGTGCTGATCCCCTTCGCCTCCATCGACCCCTTCCGCGGGAAGGCGGGCGTCAAGCAGGCCCGCCGACTGGTCGAGGAGTACGGGGTGAAGGGCTTCAAGTTCCACCCCAGCATCCAGGGCTTCTTCCCCAACGACCGCTCGGTCGCGTACGACCTCTACGAGGTCATCGAGGAGACCGGCACGATCGCCCTCTTCCACACGGGGCAGACCGGTATCGGCGCCGGAGTCCCGGGGGGCGGCGGCATCCGCCTGAAGTACTCGAACCCCCTGCACGTCGACGACGTGGCGGCCGACTTCCCGCACCTGAAGATCATCCTGGCGCACCCGTCGTTCCCCTGGCAGGACGAGGCCCTCGCGGTCGCCACCCACAAGCCGGGCGTGCACATCGACCTGTCCGGCTGGTCGCCGAAGTACTTCCCGCCGCAGCTCGTGCAGTACGCGAACACGCTGCTCAAGGACAAGGTCCTCTTCGGCTCCGACTTCCCCGTCCTCACCCCCGACCGCTGGCTCGCCGACTTCGCGAAGCTGTCGATCAAGGACGAGGTGAAGCCGAGGATCCTCAAGGAGAACGCCGCCCGGCTGCTCGGGCTGACCAAGCCGTAAGGGGCCCCAGATGCGCAACGAGGGACTGGGTTCATGGCCCGCACGCCGGGCCCGCAAGACCCCGCACCGCACCGCCCTGATCCACGGCGACACCACGCTCACGTACGCCGCCCTGCACACCCGCGTCACCCGCCTCGCGCGCGCCCTGCGCGCCCGGGGCATCCGGCGCGGCGACCGGATCGCCTATCTCGGCCCCAACCACCCCTCCTACCTGGAGACGCTGTTCGCGGCCGGCACCCTCGGCGCGGTCTTCGTCCCCCTCAACACCCGCCTCGCCGGACCGGAGATCGCCTACCAGCTCTCCGACTCCGGGGCCAGGGCGCTCGTCTACGGCCCCCCGCACGCGGGGCTCGTCGCCGGACTGCCGGGCAGTACCGACGTCCGTACGTACGTCGAGGTGGGCGCCGAGTACGAGGAGTTGCTCGCCGAGTCCC
The DNA here is from genome assembly GCF_049739545.1 of Streptomyces sp. SLBN-8D4. Lineage (NCBI taxonomy): Bacteria > Bacillati > Actinomycetota > Actinomycetes > Kitasatosporales > Streptomycetaceae > Streptomyces > Streptomyces sp. SLBN-8D4. The sequence continues at coordinate 1,605,896 of NZ_JBMGQC010000001.1, read as the reverse complement.
CGGCCGAGCCGATCGACGAGCCGGTCGCGCCCGACGACACCTGCATCATCATGTACACCTCGGGCACGACCGGACGCCCCAAGGGCGCCATGCTCACCCACGGCAACCTGACGTGGAACGCGATCAACGTCCTCGTCGACACCGACCTGATCGCCGACGAACGCGCCCTGGTGTCCGCCCCGTTGTTCCACACGGCGGGCCTGAACATGCTGACGCTCCCGGTGCTGCTCAAGGGCGGCACCTGCGTCCTCGTCGAGGCCTTCGACCCCGACGCCACCTTCGACCTGATCGAACAGCACCGGATCACCTTCATGTTCGGAGTGCCGACGATGTTCGAGCAGGTGGCGCGGCACCCGCGCTGGGCGGGCGCGGACCTGTCCTCGCTGCGCATCCTGACCTGCGGCGGCTCCCCGGTGTCGACCCCTCTCATCGCCGCCTACCAGGAGCGCGGGCTCACCTTTCTCCAGGGGTACGGCATGACGGAGGCCTCGCCCGGAACCCTGTTCCTGGACGCCGAGCACGCCCTCGGCAAGGCGGGTTCGGCGGGTGTGCCGCACTTCTTCACCGATGTCCGGGTGGTACGGCCGGACCTGGCGCCCGTCGGCATCGACGAGGCCGGCGAGGTCGTGCTCCGGGGCCCGAACGTCATGCCCGGCTACTGGGGGCTGCCCGAGGAGACCGCCGCCTCCTTCGCGGACGGCTGGTTCCGCAGCGGGGACGCGGCCCGGGTCGACGAGGACGGATACGTCTTCATCGTCGATCGCATCAAGGACATGATCATCTCCGGCGGCGAGAACATCTACCCCGCCGAGATCGAGGACCTGCTCCTCGGCCACCCGGACATCGCCGAGTGCGCGGTCATCGGCGTCCCGGACGACAAGTGGGGCGAGGTGCCGCGGGCGGTCGTCGTCCCCCGCGAGGGCGCCGTGCCCGACCCCGACGAGGTCCTGGCCTCCCTGGCCGGCCGACTCGCCAAGTACAAGATCCCCAAGTCGGTGGTGGTCGCGGACGAACTCCCGCGCACCGCCTCCGGAAAGCTCCTCAAGTCCCGGGTGCGCAAGCGCTACGGCTCCGACTCCTGAGTAAGGACAGCTACATGAGCGTCACCGTGAACGGCATCGACGAACTGAAGAAGCTCGCCGGCAGCGACCTCGGCACCAGCGAGTGGATCGAGGTCACCCAGGAGCGCATCGACACCTTCGCCGACGCCACCGGCGACCACCAGTGGATCCACGTGGACCCCGAGAAGGCGGCGGCGGGCCCCTTCGGCGCCCCCATCGCGCACGGCTACCTCACCCTGTCCCTCTTCATCCCGCTCTTCACCGAGCTGCTGGACGTCCAGGGCGTCACCACGAAGGTCAACTACGGCCTGAACAAGGTCCGTTTCCCCTCCCCGGTGAAGGTGGGCTCCCGCATCCGCCTCGTCGCCAAGCTGACGGACGTCGAGGAGGTGCCGGGCGGTGTGCAGATCACCGTCGACGGGGCGATCGAGATCGAGGGCGGCGCCAAGCCGGCCGCGGTGCTGCAGAGCCTTTCCCGGTTCTACGCCTAGAAAGTCCCGTGCGGTGGCAGTGGGGAACTGCGGGATCGTTGTGGCTGATCGCGCAGTTCCCCGCGCCCCTTCAGGGCGCCTGCCTCAGCCGGTGACGTCGACGAAGACCGGGTTGGAGTAGAACCACGTGTCCGCCCACGGGTCGCCGTTGCCGGGCTCGTGCGGAATCGGGCCGTGCGGGTCGACCGAGGCACCGAGGTAGCCCGTGCCGTTCCGCTTGCCGTCGCTGCCGCGCAGCCGGACGTAGAAGGACTCGTCGCCGGCGGTCAGCGGGATGCGCAGGGTGTACGTCCCCTTCCGGCCGGAGACGTCCTTGGTCTGGACGACCTTGGTGTCAGGCGCCCTCCAGCTGTCCCGGTCGGCCACCGGACCGCGCACCGAGCCCCGGATCACGTCGACGTGCGCCAACTCGGGCAGGATTCCCTGCGGGTTGGGCCGGGAGGCGCTGGTGACCGTCACGTACAGCGTGATCCGCTCACCCTTGCGGACCCGCAGCCGCCCGCCCAGCGTGACACCGCGCCCCGAGTCGCAGTCCCGCTTCACGCGCACGTCGAGCCCGTCGAGCAGATGACCGTGGTCCACCCAGACCCGGCCCGCGCGCATCCCCGCCATCACCGCGCGGTAGCCGTAGCGGGTCACGCCGACGTGGGTGCGGCTGAACTGGCCCGGCCAGAAGTCGCTGCCGGGCTGCGCGGTGTCGGTGTTCACCGGGTCGGGCAGCTTGCCGGTGTTGTCGAAGTTCTGCCCCGCCGGCCAGTCGCCGTTCTTCCAGGTGTCGAAGACGGTGCGGTGGTTGTCGGAGTTCGTGGTGATCGAGAACAGGCTGCCTTCGGCCAGCATCGAGTCCCACAGCCCGCCGACGGTCGCCGTCGCCCAGTCGAAGCCGCCGTACGTCAGATACGCGTCCGCCGGATAGCCCGCCCAGGACTGCGCCGACGGCTTGTTCTCGTACTCGCCGCGGATCGAGGTCGTGCTGCGCCAGCCGGGGAGTGCCGCGCCCTGGGCGCCCGGTGCGCCCTCCATGCCGATCATGATCTCGGGGGCCGCGTCCCGCCAGCCCCGCATCTCGTGCGGGGAGTCGATGCCGAGCCGCAGCGGGTGGTTGGCGAGGACGAGGACGTCGTCCACGTAGCCCGAACGGCGTTGCTCCGCCAGCCACTTGATCGCCTTGACGGCGTGGGCCTCGTTGCGGGCCGTGTCCGTCGCCCCGGCCGATCCCTCGGTGTAACCGAGCAGCTTGCCGTCGTAGGCGAGCTCGAACTGGGTGAGCAGGTCGGTCTCGTGGGGGCCGGGAGCCGCGAACACCGTGCAGTGCTCGGCGGCCGGGATGTACCACTCCAGGCCCTGGAAGATCAGCTGGCGCGGGTTCTCCGAGCGGGCCTTCACGATCTCCGCGTGCTCCAGCTTGGCGCCGTAGTCGGCGTGTCCGAAGTTGGAGTGCTCGTTGAACACCATCCAGTCGAGGCCGTACTTCGCGGCGGCCTTCGCCTGCTGGGAGAAGGTGTACTTGGCGTCGTGGCTGTAGACGGAGTGGACGTGGTGGTCGCCGACGAGGTAGGCGAGCCGGGGGTCGTCGCCGCCGAAGCCGGGGCGGCTCGGAGCGGCCAGTGCCGGAGTGGCCGACCCCAGCGCGAACGCGGCGCCGAACAGGCCCGCACGGCGCAGGAGTCCACGTCTCGACACGCCCTGGGCGTCGAGATCGGTGGGGGAGACGGACGGATCCGCCCAGGAGGGGAGCTGCTGCTCGTTCACGGTGATCCTCGGATTCAGTGGGTCATGAAGGACGAGACGGGCAGCGCCCGCGACACGATCCGGACGTCGCCGAGCCGTCCGTGGAAGATCTGGTCGATCTTGTCGGCGTAGGTGTAGCCGCCCACCAGCCACGGCAGCCCGACCGAGGTGATCCCGACGGCGGACGCCTTCGGATTGCGGACCACCGGGCAGCCCTGGACGTACAGCGTGGTGTGCCGGCCGTCGTTGACGACGGCGAGGTGCCACCAGGTCTCCAGCGGTGTCTCCTGGCCCCAGTTGGTGGCGATGCCCTCCTGGTCGAGCGGCCGCATGGCCCACTGCGGCTCCCGGTCGTTGGAGAGCGACAGCGTGGCGAGCGGCTCGTCGGGGTCGTCGCCGGTCTTGCCGGCGGCGCCGCCGGTTCCCCGCCGACTGACCAGTCCCGCCCAGGCGTTGTGGTCCGGGTCCCAGTCGGCGGGCATGCGGTAGAACACCTCGATGGTGTAACCGTCCTTGAACACCGCCGAGTTGAGCGGCGCCTTGTCGACCGTCTGCAGATAGGCGCCCTTCAGGGGCGACTTGTAGCCCTGGAACTCCAGGCTGCCGTGGCCGGGCTGGTCGGGGTGGTGGTCCGCGGACCAGCCGAGCGAGCCGCCGCCCACGGAGACCACGGTGAGGTCGTTGCCGCGACCGGAGAGGTCACGGACGGTCCCCGACACCGCCGACTCGAAGCGCCAGTACGCGGCCGTGCCCGGGATCAGCATCTTTGACGCGGGACGGGCCGCGCGCGCGGGCACCGGGTCGAAGCCGGCGAAGCGCGACGCGAAGTCGATGTCGACGGAGAACCGGTCGGCGTCGCCGCTGAGTTCGATCTCCTGCCGCTCCAGCTCGTTGAGGCCCTTCCCGGCCCGGCCGAGGATCCACGGGGAGACCGTCTCCACGTCGATCACGCCACGGTCGAGGTCGAAGCGGTACAGGCGGATCATGGCCGCCCCGCCGAAGTACCGGTTCTGGTAGTTCGTCAGGTGCAGGTGGACGTCGTTGCCCGCCGTGTTCGTGCGGGTCGCCCGGCCGGCGGGCCAGTAGTGGCCGTTGAGGGTGAGGAAGATCTGGTCGTGGTCCTTGACGAGCTGGTCCCACAGCTGTTGGCCGTAGTCCGAGAGGCTGTCGTCCTCGACGACCAGCTCGTGCGTGGTCAGGATCACCGGCGTCCTCGGGTGGGCGGCCAGGACGCTCTTCGCCCAGGCGTACCCCTTGTCCGACAGCCGCCAGTCCAGGGCGAGCACCATCCACTCGCGGCCCGCGGCCTTGAACAGGTGGTACGTGTTGTAGCCGTCCGCGGAGGCACCCCCGAACGTCCTGTGGCCCTTGAAGCGGTCGGGACCGAACACGTCCAGGTACGGTGTCGCACCGCGCTGGTCGGTGGTGGACGACTTCACGTCGTGGTTGCCCGCGAGGACGCTGTAGCCGACCCCGCGCCGGTCCAGCAGCCTGAACGCGTCGCCGATCGCGGCGAACTCGGGCGCCGCGCCGTTCTGGGTGAGGTCGCCGAGGTGCGACAGGAAGACGATGTTCTCGTCCTTGCCGTGCTCCAGCAGGTAGCGCAGCGAGGCCTCGACGGGGGCCTTGTCGATGCTCGGCCCGTCGAAGAGGTACTGGGTGTCGGGCATGACGGCGAGCGTGAACCGCCGGCTCTCCGTGTCGGGACGCCAGGACGCACCCGGGGCGGCCTCGGCCACCGTGGGCAGCGCGACCCCGGCCGTGGCGGCCGCGCCCAGCAGCGCCGTCGCCCGCAGGAAACCGCGTCTTCCGGCACCGGCCTGCGCGGCCTCGGCCTGATTCTGGTCATGCGAAGTGCACACGTGTGCTCCGTAGCGAAAGTCGAGGAGGTTCGGAGATCGAGGGGGATCAGAGCGCGCGCAGGGTCCAGCTCCAGCGATGGACGCCCGGCGCGACGCGATAGGAGGCGAAGGTGTCGGGGCCGCACGAGGCGGTGCCGAGGCCGCGGTGGGCCGCGTCGATGTGCACGACACAGCCCGCACCGGGGACGAGCTCGTCGTGGTGCGCCACAGCGGTGAGGTCCGCCGCGCGGTACCGGGTCACGCCGACCTGGCGCGGTTCGTCCAGGGCGACCGCGAGGCCGGTGGCGTCCGGCGCGGACAGCGTGAAGTGCCGGACCCCGTGCCGGCCGCCGCTCTCCTGCGGGCGCAGATAGGGGGTGAACAACTCGTCCACCGGTACCGCGTGGTGACCGACCGGCGCCCCGAAGCCGCGGTCCGGATACGACTCCCAGGGGCCCTGTCCGTACCACTCCATCAGGTCGAGCCCGGCGACCGTCTCGAACACGCAGCCGACCCGTGCCACGTCGTCCAGCCGCTCCGGCAGCTCCGCGGACTCCTCGACGTGGACTCCGCCCTCGACGGCCGTGAAGACCTGCGCATGGCGCACGACTCCGGCCTCGCAGGCGTATTCGGCATGGACGGTGACCCGTCCGGGAGTCCGCCGTACGTCGGTGACCTTGCGCACCAGTGCGTCGAGTCCCCAGTCACGCCAGCGCGGAGCCATCCCGCCGAGCTCGTCGTTGTCGGTGGGCGCCCGCCACAGGGAGAGCGTGGGGGCGCAGGTGAGCAGGGGGTGGACCAGGAGACCGTCGTCGTCGACCTCGACGAAACGGTTCTGCACGGCCATCGGCGCTTGCGGCACCGCCTCCCGCAGCCGCACCTGCGGCACGCACAGCACCGTCCCGCGCGGGGCCCAGGGCTCGTCCGCGGCCGTGGTCACCCGCAGCGTCAGCCACGCCTCGCCGCCGTCCTCGGGCAGTTCGAACGGCAGCGGCACGGCCGCCGTCTCCCCGGGCCGCAGATCGGGCAGTTCGGCGGGCGCGGTGAGGGTGCGGCCGTCGGCCAGGGACAGCTCCCATTCGCCGGCCAGCCAGGCCAGACCCCGGAAGTGCTGGTGGTTGCCGAGCACGATGCCCTCGTGCCGGAAGCACTCGATGCGCACCGGTGCCGCGATCTCCCGGTGCTCGTACATCACCGGCTTGGGCGTGCGGTCGGGGAACACCACGCCGTCCGCGATGAAGGCGCCGTCGTGCAGGGCCTCGCCGAAGTCGCCGCCGTACGCCCAGCGGTGTCCGGGCGCGGCGACACCGTTGTCATAGAGCCCGACGCCCCCACGTCCGACCGGTCTGCCGTCGTTCACACGCTGCAGAATGCCGTGGTCCCAGAACTCCCAGATGAACCCGCCCTGAAGACCCGGCGTTGACTCGATGGCCGCCCAATGGTCCGCGAGCGTGCCGTTGCTGTTGCCCATGGCGTGCGAGTACTCGCACCAGATGAGCGGCTTGGTCTGCCGCCCGGACAGGGCGTGGTCCACGCACTCCTCCAGCGAGGCGTACATGGGGCAGGCGATGTCGGTGGCGTCACCGGCCGCCGCCCAGTCGAGCTTCGCGGCTCCCTCGTACTGGACCGGCCGCGTCGGATCGTGCCGCCGCACCCAGCCCGCGGCCGCGTCATGGTTCGCTCCGTAGTCGGACTCGTTGCCCAGCGACCAGACGATGACCGACGGGTGGTTCTTGTCCCGCAGCACCATCCGCGAGACCCGGTCCACGAAGGCGTTCAGGTAGCGCGGGTCGTCGGCGATCTCGTGGGCGTGGTCGTGCGACTCGATGTCCGCCTCGTCGACGACGTAGAGCCCCAGCTCGTCGGCCAGGTCGTAGAGGGCGGGATCGCCGGGGTAGTGGGAGGTGCGGATCGCGTTGAACCCGAACCGCTTCAGCGTGACCAGATCCGCGCGCAGGTCGTCGTACGACACGGTCCGCCCGGTCAGCGGGTGGAAGTCGTGCCGGTTGACGCCCCGGATGAAGACCCGCTCGCCGTTGACCAGCAGATCCCGGCCGGTGATCTCGACGTCGCGGAAGCCGATCCGGTGCCGTGAGGTGTCGGCGACCGTGCCGTCGGCACGGTGCAGCCGGACGGTCAGCGTGTACAGCTCGGGCGTCTCGGCGTTCCAGGTGCGCACGTCCGGGACCGTCGCGGTCAGACGTGCCTCGCCGAGGAAGTCCGAGACCCGCTCGTCCTCCCGGTTGAACCGGTCGAACTCCGCGTCCTGCGCGAGCAGTCGGCCGTCCAGCTCCCCGCTGACGTACCACCCCCCGGGCAGCGCCCCGCCCGCGTCCCGCACCCGGCAGTCGACCCGCAGCGAGCCGTCGAAGGACGCCCGCACGGTCACATCCGACAGATGCAGCGGATCCGTCGCGTACAGCAGCACCGAGCGGGTGATCCCGCCGTGCCACCACTGGTCCTGGTCCTCGATGTGCGAGGCGTCCGACCACTTGACCACGGTCAGCCGTACGACGCTCCGCGCGCCGGCGCGCACCAGCCCCGTCAGGTCGAACTCGGCCGCCAGGTGGGAGTCCTTGGAGATCCCGACGGGCCGCCCGTCCACGTGCACGAGGAGCACGCTCTCGGCGGCCCCGACCTGGAGCACGATCCGGCGTCCGGCCCACTCGGCGGGGACGTCCACCGCATGTTCGTAGACGCCTGTCGGGTTGGCGGCGGGGGAGTGCGGCGGGAAGTCCGGGAACGGCATGCGGACGTTGAGGTACTGCGGCAGGTCGTCGGTGCCCTGCATCGTCCAGACGCCGGGCACGTACGCCGAGGACCAGGCACCGCCGACCGGCGCGTCCGGAGTGGGCAGCAACTGGAAACGCCAGTCGCCGTCCAGGGGGAGTGTTCCGGAGCGCCGGTCGACGGCGTTCATGGGCAGCCGCCCCCAGGAGGTCACCTCGGGTGCCTCCCAGGGGCGCAGGGCGACGAGGGGGTCGGTGGGGTGGGATCCGCGGGGTGCGTCGGTCATGACCGTTCCGAAGTCGGTGGCGGGGTGGGTGGTGCCGGGATGTGGCAGGACCGTCCGTGGCCGTGCAGGACCCGGCCCTGCAGGCCCCAGGCCGGGTCGACGGGGACGCCGAGACGGTCCAGGACGGTGGGGGCGATGTCGATGAGACGCGGGGTGTCGAGCCGGGTGCCGCCGGGCATGCCGGGCTCGGCCAGGACGACGAACACCTCGCGCTCGGCGCGGGTGTCACCGCCGTGGCCGCCGGTGTCGAGGTGCCCGTGGTCCGTGGTGACCAGCACGGTCCAGCGCTCCCGCGCGCGGGCGGGGTCCGAGCGCCGGGAGTCGATGGCGGCAAGGAGCCAGCCGAGGTGGGTGTCCTGGGTGAGCAGGGCCCGGTCGTAGGCGAGGCTGTGCGGGCCCATGGCGTGGGCGGCCTCGTCGGTGGCGCCGAAGTACACGAACACGGCGTCGGGATCGTCCTGGCCGATCCAGCGCTCGGCGGTGCGGGCGACGAGGCGGTCCGCGGTGCCGTAGCCGTCCGTCTCGCCGTCGTAGCGCACCCGGCGGCCGATGGCGGGGCCGAGGGTGCCGCGTCGGATCAGCTCCGGCCAGGACACCACGGCCGCGGTGCGCAGCCGGCGCCGGGCGGTGACGGCCCGGCTCAGGAAGTCGGGGTAGCGGCCGTAGTCGGCACCGGCGAAGTCGTTGCCGCGCACTCCGTGCCGGTCGGGCCACACGCCGGTCAGCACGCTCGACCAGCCGGGCCCGGAGTCCGTGTAGGCCATGCCGGCGGACGGCCCGTCCGGGGCCTGGCCGTCCACCTCGCCGTAGGGCAGCAGGCTGGTGCCGTGGGCGCCCGCCGCCATCAGCGCGTGCAGCACCGGTGCCGTGGCCGGCGAGCGGGTCAGCAGGTCGTAGCGCAGCCCGTCCATGCCCACGACGAGCACCTTGCCGGGCCCGCCGATGTCGTACGTCACCGCCCACCCCCTTTCTCACGGCACCGGGTCAGGAGCCCTGTACCGCTCCCTCGGTGGCGCCCGCGATGAACCCGCGGGCGAAGATGCTGAAGACGATGACCAGCGGGAGCGCCGCCATCAGGACACCGGCCATGACCATGCTGTAGTCGGTGGTGTGGCCGACGTTGAGCTGGGCGAGCTCCACCTGGAGGGTCACGTGGCCCGGGTCGGTGAGCACGACGAGCGGCCAGATGTAGTCGTTCCAGCAGTTGACGAAGGCGAAGATGGCGAGGAACGACAGCGCGGGCCTGATCATCGGCAGCGCGATGTTCCAGTACTGACGGAAGAACCCGGCGCCGTCGATGCGGGCGGCGTCCAGGAGTTCGTCGGGCACGCCGTTCTGGATGTACTGGTGCAGCCAGAAGATGCCGAAGGCGTTGGCGAGGGAGGGCAGGGCCAGTGCCTTGAGCATCCCGACCCAGCCGATCTTCGACATGAGGATGAACTGCGGCAGGATCGCCAGCTGCAGCGGCAGCATCATGAACAGCAGCAGCGTGCCGAAGAGCAGCTTGCGCCCGGGGAAGTCGAACTTGGCGAAGGTGAAGGCCGCCAGGGAGTCGATGAACAGCACCAGGACGGTGGTGACGGTCGCGACCATCACCGTGTTGAGCATCGACCCGAAGAAGTCGATGGTGTTCAGCACGTGCCGGATGTTCTCCAGCAGATGGGAGCCGAAGGTGAACTTCGGCGGGCTCTTGTAGATGTCCTGGGTGGTGTTGGTCGCCATGACGATCGTCCACGCGAAGGGGAAGACCGAGAACAGGACGGCCACGACGAGGATGATGTGCGCCGTCAGGCCTCTGGGGCGGCGCGGCCGCCTGCCGCCCGCGGCGCGCGGGGTGGTGTCCACTGCCGTCATGCCTTCCTCCCTCGTGTGGTGATGCGCCAGTTGACGGCGACGAGGACGATGATCAGTACGAAGAAGGCCCACACGATGGCCGCGCCGTAGCCGTAGTCGTTGTTGAGGAAGGCCGACTGGTAGAAGTACAACAAGGTCGTCAGACCCGCCTGGCCCGGGCCGCCGAGGTTGGCGTTGGCGGCGTTGCTCGCGAACAGGACCTGCGGTTCGCTGAAGCTCTGCAGGCCGTTGATCGTCGAGATGATCACCGTGAACAGGATGATCGGCCGCATGATCGGGATGGTGATCTGGAAGAACGTGCGGACGGGCCCCGCACCGTCCATCTTCGCCGCCTCGTAGATCGAGGTCGGGATCGCCTGCAGGCCGGCCAGATAGATGATCATGTTGTAGCCGGTCCACTGCCAGGTCATCAGCAGCGAGATGACCACCTTGATCAGCCACGGGTTGCTCAGCCACGGAACGGGCGAGATGCCGACCGTGCCCAGGATCGCGTTGACCAGACCGAAGTTGTTGCTGAACACCGCGCCGAAGAAGATCGCCACGGCGACGATCGAGGTCACGTTCGGCACGTACAGCGCGATGCGGTAGAAGCCCTTGAAGCGGCGCACCGAGTGCAGCAGCGTCGCCAGGACCAGGGCACCGAACAGCGTCGGCACGGTGGACAGCACCCAGATCACCAGGGTGTTGCGGATCGACAGCCAGAAGACCGGGTCGTCCCACAGGAACCGGAACTGCTGCAGGCCCACGAACTGCATGGTGCCCATGCCGTCCCAGCGCTGGAAGGCCAGGTACAGCGAGTAGAAGACGGGGAAGAAGGAGAACGCGGCGAAGATCAGGTAGAACGGCGAGATCGCCAGGTACTGCCGCCAGTACGACAGCGGTCCGCGTCGCTTGGGCCGAACGGTACCCGCGGGCGCGGCGCGCCGCGGGCGGAACCGGGCCGGGCCCGGCCCGCCTCGGTGCGCGGGCACCGCGGCGGGACCGGTGACCGGAGGTGACGTCACCTCAGTTCACCCCCTGCCGCCGGGCGATCTGCTTGGCCTGGCTGACCGCGTCCTTCCAGGCGTCGTCGGGCTTCTTGCCCTTGGCCTCGATGTTGGTCAGTTCCGTCTTGTAGGGGGCCATGACAGCGGCGTCGGCCGGGGCCTCGTAGGCGAGCGGGACGGCCTTGGCGGCAGGACCGAAAACCTCGATGATCTTCTGTCCGCCGAAGAAGGCGTCGGGGCCCGTCATGGCCGGCATGGTGTAGGCGGCCGGGGCGGCGGGGAAGATGGCGGCGTCGGTGAAGCCGCGGGCGTCGTTGGCGGGGCTGAGGATCCAGCTGATGATCTTGAATGCCTCTTCGGGGTTGCGGCACTGCTTGGGCAGGGCCAGGTAGGAACCGCCCTGGTTGGCCGGTCCGACGGGCATCGGGCACACCCGCCATTCGCCCTTGGTCTGCGGGGCGGCCTGCTCGATGTCCAGCGCGTGCCAGGCCGCGCCGAGTTCGGTGAGGAGGTTCTTGCCGACGGCGGCGTTCCAGGTGTTGTCGTTGATCTTGGCGTCGAGACCGAGGGTGTAGGGGCGCACCGACGTGGTCCACGCGGCGCGGATGTGGTCCTGGTCGCCTATGAAGTGGTTGTCCTTGTCGATGAACCGCTGGGTGCCCTGGCCGATGGTCATGTCGAACATGGAGCCGAGGTTGTTGACCAGGTAGGTGCCGGGGTTCTTCCGCTGCAGCTCGGTGCCGAGCTGGAAGTAGTCCTCCCAGGTCTTGACCAGGGCGGCGACCTTGGCGGGGTCGGTGTCCACCCCGGCCTTGGCGAACAGGTCCGCGCGGTAGAAGAGCGCGGTGGGGCCGATGTCGATCGGGAAGCCGATCTGCTTGCCGTCCTCGGTCTGGGCGAGCTTGGTCTTCCAGTCCAGGTACTGCGAGGAGACCTTCTTGAAGCCGAGGTCGTTCAGGTCGAGGAAGCGGTTGGCGTTGGGCAGGAAGGACGCGATGTCCTCGCCCTTGATACCGGTGATGTCGGGCACCGAGGTGCCCGCCGCGAGGGTGGTGGTGAGCTTCTGCTTGAAGTCACCGCCGATGGAGGCCGAGGTCAGCTTGATCTGGCTGCTGAAGTGGGTCTTCGCCTCCGCGACCACCTTGTCGCTGAGCGCGCCGCCCCAGTACCACAGGGTGAGGTTCTTGCCGTTCTTGGTGCCGCCCGAGCCCGAGCCGCCGCCGCAGGCGACGGTCAGTCCGGAGGCGGCCGCGGTGAGCGCGGCGGCCTGGAGGAAGCCTCTACGTGAAAGGTCCACGGGTCACTCCTGTTGTTCCTGTTCGTGGTGGAGAGGGGTGTCGGACTGTGGGGGCGATGTGAGGGTCAGTGCGGCCGGGGCGGGGTGACCGGGGCGTGGCGCACCGGTGGCCCGACGTCGGCCGGCAGGCGGTCGGCCAGGAAGCCGTACGCCTTGCGCAGGCCGGGGTCGGTCAGGGAGCGCCACCAGCGGTCGACGCCGTACCAGCCGGGGGCGGCGAGGGCGCCGCCGTGGTGCAGGACGGACAGTCCGGCCGCGAGGACGGCGAACCGCAGCCGTTCCTCCAGCGGCCAGCCGCCCAGCGAGGCGGCGACGAACGAAGCGCCGAAGACGTCACCGGCGCCCGTGGCGTCGAGCACGTCGACGGGCAGGGCCGGAACGTCCGCGTACTCTCCGGTGACCTGGTCCACGGCGATCGCGCCGTCCCCGCCCCGGGTGACGACGGCGACCGGGACCAGTTCGGAGAGCGTGCCGAGGGCCGCGACCGCGCTGTCGGTGCGGGTGTAGGCCATCGCCTCGCCCTCGTTGGGCAGGAAGGCGTGGCACAGGGCCAGCTGGTCGAGGAGGTCCTTCGACCATTCCTGGGTGGGGTCCCAGCCGACGTCGGCGTAGATGTGCGTGCCGTTCGCGGCGGCCTTGGAGAGCCAGGCGCGCGGCTCGGCCTCCAGGTGGACGAGGGCCGTGCGCGCCTCGGGCGGGTCGCCCATCAGCGTGTCCTGGGAGTACGGCGGTTCCTGGCCGTGGGTGACCAGGGCCCGGTCGTGACCGTGAGCGAGCGCGACGGTGACGGGGGTGTGCCAGCCGTTCGCGATCCGGGAGAGCGAGAGGTCGACGCCTTCCTGACCTGCGAGGATCTCCTGGCAGTAGGCGCCGTAGAAGTCGTCGCCGAAGACCGTGGCCAGGGAGGTCCGAAGGCCGAGGCGGGACGCGGCGACCGCCAGGTTGGCGATGCCGCCGGGGCCGCAGCCCATGCCGGCCGTCCAGATCTCCTCGCCGGGCGTCGGCGGCTTCCCGAGCCCGGTGAGGACGAGGTCGTAGAAGAGCAGCCCGGTCAGGAGCACGTCGGGCCTGTCGTCGTCCACGCGATGAGCCTCTCGTCAAAACTCGTCAATTTCGATGACGGGAATCGTGCGCTGCTCCGGGAGATTGGTCAATACCCGAGCAGAACTGAGCATGGATTTGATTGAAGATGACGAGTAGTGTTCACGCCGTGCTGGCAGAACGACGACACCAACTCATCCTGCGGGCCCTGCGCTCCGGTGGCCCCGCGTCCGTGACCGATCTCTCCGAGCAGCTGGGTGTGAGCCCTGCCACGATCAGGCGCGACCTGGTCAGACTGGAGGAGGACGGGCTGCTCACGCGTGTCCATGGCGGCGCCGTCGTGGAGGAGGGCGACCAGCCCTTCGCCGAGGTCGCCGAGGTGCGCGTGTCCGAGAAGGACGCCATAGCCGAGCGCGCCGCCGCCATGGTCGCCGACGGCCAGACGGTGCTGCTGGACATCGGTACCACCGCCTTCCGGCTGGCCCGGCAGCTGCACGGCCGCCGCCTCACCGTGATCACCAGCAACCTGGTGGTCTACGAGGAGCTCGCCGACGACGAGGGCATCGAACTGGTGCTGCTCGGCGGCATGCTCCGCCGGGAGTACCGCAGCCTGGTCGGCTTCCTCACCGAGGACAATCTGCGCCAGCTGCACGCCGACTGGCTCTTCCTCGGCACCAGTGGAGTGCGCCCGGGTGGGCAGGTGATGGACACGACGGTCGTCGAGGTGCCGGTGAAGCGAGCCATGATCAAGGCCGGCGACAAGGTCGTCCTGCTCGCCGACGCCGCCAAGTTCCCGGGGACGGGCATGGCGAAGGTCTGCGGTCCCGAGGAGCTGGACGTGGTGGTCACGAACGCCCCGGTGGACACGGCGACCCGGGCCTCTCTTGAGGAGGCCCGGGTCGAGGTCGTCGTGGCAGGAAAGGTGCAAGATTGAATCCTCTCCCTCTGATTCGAAGGAGATTCCTGGCTCACACTGCTCAATCGCTCAGCAAGCGATCGAGTCTGACGCGATCATCACCAGCCGGGTTGAAACCAGCCCGGGTTCTTGGAGCAAATGCAAGGGGACAGCGCGTGCTTGGTTCTCGCGACGCACTTCACGGAGCTTATCCGGTCATGCGAGTAGAGGTCTTCCGAACAGCCGGACTGCACTCCTGCGAGGGAGGTAGGCGGTGAAGCTGACGATTCTGGGCGGCGGCGGGTTCCGCGTGCCGCTCGTGTACGGCGCCCTCCTGGGCGACCGCGCCGAGGGCCGGGTCACCGAGGTCGTCCTGCACGACCTGGACGCCGTCAGGCTCTCTGCCGTGACCCGGGTGCTCGCCGAGCAGGCGGCGCAGGTCACCGACGCCCCTTCGGTGACCGCCACCACCGACCTCGACGAGGCCCTGCGCGGCGCCGACTTCGTCTTCTCGGCGATCCGCGTCGGCGGTCTGGAGGGCCGTGCCGAGGACGAGCGGGTGGCCCTCGCGGAGGGCGTCCTCGGCCAGGAGACGGTCGGCGCGGGCGGCATCGCCTACGGCCTGCGCACGGTCCCGGTGGCCGTGGACATCGCCCGGCGGGTGGCCCGGCTCGCCCCCGACGCCTGGGTCATCAACTTCACCAACCCGGCGGGCCTGGTCACCGAGGCCATGTCCCGCCACCTCGGCGACCGGGTCATCGGCATCTGCGACTCCCCGGTCGGCCTCGGGCGCCGTATCGCGCGCGTGCTCGGCGCCAACCCGAACGAGGCCTGGATCGACTACGTCGGCCTCAACCACCTCGGCTGGGTCCGCGGCCTGAAGATCGCCGGCCGGGACGAGCTCCCGCGGCTGCTCGCCGACCCCGACCTGCTCGGCTCCTTCGAGGAGGGCAAGCTCTTCGGCGTCGACTGGTTGCAGTCGCTGGGCGCGATCCCCAACGAGTACCTGCACTACTACTACTTCAACCGCGAGGCCGTCCGCGCCTACCAGCAGGCCGAGAAGACCCGCGGCGCCTTCCTCGCCGACCAGCAGGGACGGTTCTACGACGAGGTCGGCGCCCCCGGTGTGAAGGCGCTGGACGTCTGGGACCGCACGCGGGCCGAGCGCGAGGCCACCTACATGTCCGAGAACCGGGAGACGGCCGGCGCCGGGGAACGCGACGCCGACGACCTCTCCGGCGGCTACGAGAAGGTCGCCCTCGCCCTGATGCGGGCCATCGCGCGCGACGAGCGCACCACCCTGATCCTCAACGTCCGCAACCAGGGCACGCTCTCGGTGCTGGACAGCGACGCCGTCATCGAGGTGCCCTGCCTGGTCGACGCCAACGGCGCCCACCCCGTCTCGGTCGCCCCGCTGCCCGACCACGCCACCGGCCTGGTCTGCTCGGTCAAGGCGGTCGAGCGGGAGGTGCTGGCCGCCGCCGAGTCGGCCTCGCGCACGACCGCGGTCAAGGCCTTCGCGCTGCACCCGCTGGTCGACTCCGTCAATGTCGCCCGCAAGCTGGTCGAGGGCTACACCTCGGTCCATCCGGGGCTCGCGTACCTTAAGTAGCATCGTTTTTGGAAAGCGCTTTCCCCTGGCTTCCCGGCCTCACCAGCTCGCTCTCTCCCTCCCTGGAGACCCTTCATGCACGACGAACGCCGCCGCATCGAGGAGCGCGTCCAGCGCGCCCACGACCAGCGCATCAAGCCCGCGATCTACGCGGCCACCGTCCCCTTCGAGGTCGAGGCCTGGCAGGCGCCGGGTGAGCCGGTCTCCTTCGAGGAGGCCGCGGCCGCCCGCTACACGCCCTTCGCGATGGACACCCCGTGGGGCCCGCCCTGGGGGACCACCTGGTTCCGGATGCGCGGTCAGGTGCCCGCCGAGTGGGCCGGACGGCGCGTCGAGGCCGTCATCGACCTCGGCTTCGTCGGCGACTGGCCCGGCAACCAGGCCGAGGCCCTGGTCCACCTGGCCGACGGCCGCCCCCTGAAGGCCGTCAACCCGCTCAACCAGTACGTCCCCATCGCCAATCCGGCGAACGGCGGCGAGCAGATCGACTACCTGGTCGAGGCCGCCTCCAACCCGGACATCCTCAAGGACAACTTCTCCAGGATCACGCCGATGGGCGACAAGCTCACGGCCGGCTCCGCGCCCCTCTACACCTTCCAGCGCGCCGACCTCGCCGTCCTCGACGAGGAGGTCTTCCACCTCGACCTGGACCTCCAGGTGCTGCGCGAGCTCATGGTCCACCTCGCCGAGCACGAGCCCCGCCGCCACGAGATCCTGCACGCCCTGGACCGGGCCATGGACGCCCTCGACCTGGACGACGTCGCCGGCAGCGCGGCCGCCGTCCGCGAGGTCCTCGCGCCGGTGCTGGCCAGGCCCGCCCACGCGAGCGCCCACACGATCTCCGGCGTCGGGCACGCGCACATCGACTCCGCGTGGCTGTGGCCCATCCGCGAGACCAAGCGCAAGACGTCCCGCACCTTCTCCAATGTGACCGCGCTCGCCGACGAGTACGACGACTTCATCTTCGCCTGCTCCCAGGCACAGCAGTACGAGTGGGTGCGCGACAACTACCCGCACGTGTGGGCCCGCATCCAGGACTCCGTGAAGAAGGGCCAGTGGGCTCCGGTCGGCGGCATGTGGGTCGAGGCCGACGGCAACCTGCCCGGCGGCGAGGCCATCGCCCGCCAGCTCATCCACGGCAAGCGCTTCTTCATCGAGCACTTCGGCGTCGAGACCAAGGGCGTCTGGCTGCCCGACTCCTTCGGCTACACCGCCGCCTACCCGCAGCTCGCCAAGCTGGCGGGCAACGACTGGTTCCTCACCCAGAAGATCTCCTGGAACCAGACCAACAAGTTCCCCCACCACACCTTCTGGTGGGAGGGCATCGACGGCACCCGCATCTTCACGCACTTCCCGCCCGTCGACACCTACAACGCCCGCTTCAGCGGCGAGGAGATGGACCGCGCGGTCCGCAACTACAACGAGAAGGGCGGCGGCACCCGCTCGCTGGCCCCCTTCGGCTGGGGCGACGGCGGTGGCGGCCCCACCCGCGAGATCATGGAGCGCGCCCGGCGCCTCGCCGACCTGGAGGGCTCGCCCAAGGTCGTCGTGGAGCACCCCGACGAGTTCTTCGCCAAGGCCCGCGAGGAGTACCCGGACGCCCCCGTCTGGGTCGGCGAGCTCTACCTGGAGCTGCACCGCGCCACCTACACCTCCCAGGCCCGCACCAAGCAGGGCAACCGCCGCTCCGAGCACAAGCTGCGCGAGGCCGAGCTGTGGGCGACCACGGCCGCGCTGCACGCGCCGGGCTACTCCTACCCGTACGAGAGGCTCGACCGGCTGTGGAAGACGGTCCTGCTCCACCAGTTCCACGACATCCTGCCCGGCTCCTCGATCGCCTGGGTGCACCGCGAGGCCGAGGCCGAATACGCCCGCGTGGCCGAGGAGTTGGAGGCGCTGACCGCCGAGGCCGTGGCCGCGCTCGGGGCCGGCGGCACGCGGGTCTTCAACACCAGCCCGTTCGACCGGGCCGAGGTGGTCCGCACGTCCGAGGGCGCTCCGGCGTACGTCGAGGTGCCCGCGAACGGCAGCGCGCCGCTGGCGGACGCGGAGCCCGCACGGCCCGTGAAGGCCGAGGGCAGGGTCCTCGACAACGGCCTGGTGCGCGTGGAGGTGGCGGAGGACGGCACCCTGTCGTCCGTCTACGACCTGCGTGCTCGGCGCGAAGTCCTGGGCGACAAGGGCAACCTGCTCCGCCTGCACACCGACCTCCCGAACTACTGGGACGCCTGGGACATCGACAAGCACTACAACAACCGCTACACGGACCTTCTCGAGCCCACCTCGGTCGAGCTCGTCTCCGAGGACCCGCTGCTCGGCGCGATCCGTGTGACCCGGTCCTTCGGCAAGGGCTCGACGATCACCCAGACCATCACCCTGCGCGCCGACAGCCCCCGGATCGACTTCGAGACCGACATCGACTGGCACGAGGCCGAGAAGATCCTCAAGGCCGCCTTCCCGGTGGACGTGCGCGCCGCGCACTCCTCCGCGGAGATCCAGTTCGGCCACATCCAGCGGCCCACGCATACCAACACCAGCTGGGAGGCGGCCCGTTTCGAGGTCTCGGGCCACCGCTGGGTGCACGTCGGGGAGCCCGGCTACGGCGTCGCCGTGCTGAACGACTCCACCTACGGCCACGACGTCTCCCGCACGGTCCGCGAGGACGGCGGTACGACGACCACGGTCCGGCTCAGCCTGGTCCGCGCCCCGCGCATCCCGGACCCGGAGGCCGACCAGGGCAGGCACCGCTTCACGTACTCGCTGCTGCCCGGCGCGAGCATCCAGGACACCGTCGCCGAGGGCTACTCCCTCAACCTCCCGCTCCGGGTGGCGGACGCGGCAGGTGCCCCCGAGCCGGTCGTCTCGGTCGACGGCGAGGGTGTGACAGTCGAGGCGGTCAAGCTCGCCGACGACGGCTCCGGTGACGTGGTGGTCCGTCTCTACGAGTCGGGCGGCGGCCGCGCCCAGGGCGTCCTGCGCACCGGCTTCCCGCTGGCCGGCGCCCAGGTCACCGACCTGCTGGAGCGCCCCCTCGAGGACGAGAGGGCCGAGCTCGCCGACGGCGGGGTCGCGGTCTCGCTGCGCCCCTTCCAGGTGCTGACCCTCCGGCTGCGGAGGGGCTGACCCGTGCCGATGCAACCCTGGTTCACCGACGCCAAGTTGGGGATCTTCGTCCACTGGGGCATCTACGCGGTGGACGGCGTCCAGGAGTCCTGGTCGTTCTACGACGACATCGTCCCGCACGACCGCTACATGTCCCAGCTGGAGCGCTTCACCGGCGCCCGGTACGACCCGCGGGCCTGGGCGGATCTGTTCGCCCGGGCCGGCGCGAAGTACGCCGTCCTGACGAGCCGTCACCACGACGGTGTGGCCCTGTGGGACACGGAGTTCGGCGACCTCAACCTCGGCACGGACTACCTCGGCCCCTACGCCGAGGCCCTGCGGGAGAAGGACCTGAAGGTCGGCCTCTACTACTCGCACTCCGACTGGAACCACCCCGACTACGCCTCCACGCGCAAGCCGGGCCGCCCGCCGGAGCAGGAGGACAACCGCTACTCCGAGGTCGCCGCCGAGGACGAGGACCTGGAGGCCTGGGAGCGCTTCATCGCCTACCGGGACGGCCAGATCCGCGAACTCGCCTCCCGCTACCGGCCCGACCTGCTGTGGTTCGACGGCGAGTGGGAGCGCAGCGAGGAGCAGTGGCGCATCCCCGAACTGGCCGCGCTCGTACGGTCGTACGTGCCGGACGTCGTCTTCAACGCGCGCATGCTCGGTGAGGGCGACTACGCCACCCCCGAACAGGGTGCTCCCATCGAACCGCCTGACGGTCCCTGGGAGTTGTGCCTGACGATCAACGACTCGTGGGGGTACCAGCACCACGACCACAACCACAAGTCGCTCGCCCAGCTGATCCGCTACTTCACCGAGACCATCGGCGGGGGCGGAAATCTGCTGCTGGACGTCGGCCCGAGGGAGGACGGCACCATCCCCGAGCCTCAGGTCGAGCGCCTGGAGGGGCTGGGGGAGTGGATCCGCAAGCACTCCGAGGCCGTGTACGGGACCGTGCGCGGGCTGCCCGCCGGGCACCACTACGGCCCCAGCACCCTGTCGGCGGACGGCCGGACGCTCTACCTGGTGCTCTTCGACGCGCCGCGCGCCGAAGTGGGCCTGCGCGGCCTGGTGACCCCGGTTCGCAAGGTCACCGTCCTCGGTACCGGCACGGAACTCGGGCACCGGATGGTGGGCGGACTCCACGACGCCGTGGGCATCGTGTGGATCGCCCCGCCCGCCGCGGCGGACCTCGACCCGTACGCCACGGTCCTCAAGGTCGAACTGGACGGGGAGCTGGAGCTGTACCGGGGTTCGGGCCGGTCCTGACGGCGTGGCGGTGCCTGCCGGTTGAGGGACCGGCAGGCACCGCCACGCTCAGCCGGTGAAGCCGGCCGTGATCGAGGTGAACTGCCAGTTGCTCTGGCTGATGCCGGAGCAGTTGCTGACGACTCCGCCGCCCGGGCACGGCCGGTCGCGGTTGACCGACCAGAAGGCGAGCCTGGCGAGGTGGCGCGAGTTCGCGTAGTCGCGGATCTGGGTCCAGATCGCCGGGGTCGTGTTCTCCTGCTGGTCGGAGAGCCCGTTCATGCCGGAGATGCCGATGTGGGAGTAGGCAGTGGCGTCGTCCCAGCCGAACGTCGACTTCAGCTTGGCCTTCAGGCCCTCCGTGGCGTTCACGGTGCTGCCGTACATGTCGGAGCCGCCGCCGAAGTCGAACGGCATGATGGTGAAGACGTCGATGTTCGCGCCCAGCGACTGGGCCTGCTCGATGAGCCGGTTGCCGTAGTAGGTCGGGCCGGTGGTCGAGGTGCCGAAGGTGACGATGGTCCTCAGGCCGGGGTTGTTGGCCTTGACCGTCTTCAGCGCGGTCAGGATCCTCGCCTGCACGGCCTCGTTCTCGAACTCGTCGGTGTTCTCGATGTCCATGTCGATCGCCTTGAGCGAGTAGGCGTCGATCACCTTCTGGAGGGCGGCCGCGAGCGCGCTCGCCGAGGAGCAGTTGGCGCCGAGCTTGCTGCCCTGCCAGCCGCCGAACGACGGCACGACGTCACCGCCGGCGGCCCGGATCTGGTTGATGGCGGTCTGGTCGACACCGCCGGTCAGCGGCCGGCTGCCGTCCCAGGAGGGATTGCAGCCGCCGGAGTCCAGCACGAACGCCATCGTGAACCATTTGACGCCGGTCGCGCTCATCACCGTGCTCGGGCTCGGCGGATCACCCCAGCCTTCGTACAGATACGGCGCGGCCTGCTTGAAGCCGGTGGGGTTCCCGCTGCCCGCGTCGGTCGTCACGCTCACGGAGTTGGAGGCCCCGGAGGTGTTCCCGGCCGCGTCGCGTGCCCTGACGGTGAAGGTGTACGCCGTGCCGGCCGAGAGCCCGCTGACGGTGGCGGACGTACCGGAGGCGGTGAGGACCTTGTTGGAGCCGCTGTAGACGTCGTACCCCGTGACACCCGTGTTGTCCGTCGAGGCGTTCCACTTCAGCGACACGCTCGACGACGTCTTGCCCGTGGAGGCCAGCCCGGTCGGCGCGCTCGGCGCCTGGGTGTCCGAGCCCCCGCCTCCGGGCCCGTCGAGGCTGATGTCGTCGGCGTAGTAGGTGCCTTGGGCGTACCAGCCGTGGACATAGATCGTGGCGCTGGTCTGCGAGGCGCCGGTGGTGAAGGAGACGGACAGCTGGCTGTACGCCGACGGCGAGGTCGTCCAGGTGGAGGCCCCGCCGTTCACGCCGAGGTAGACGTAGGAGCCGCGCACCCAGCCGCTGAGGCTGTAGGTGGTGTTCGGCTGCACGGAGACGGTCTGGCTGCACTGCGCGTTGTCGCTCGAACTCACCGCCCCGGCAAGGGCTTTGGAGCCGCCGTGGACGGGCGAGGAGACGACCGAACCGAGGTTGCCGGTGCAGGTCCAGGGGGAGAGGCTTCCGGATTCGAAGCCGGGGTTGGTGAGGACGTTGGCCGCCTGAGCCGTGCCGGGGAGGGCGACGGCTCCGGCCAGCGCGAGAACGGCGGAGCCGAGGAGAGCGACAAGTCTGGGACGTCTGAGTGGGTTGCGCACGCGATCTCCCTGAAGAAATGGGGGTGTTCGGGAGTGCAGAGAGGTAGTGCAGGGGGTGCGCAACCAAGTTGGTATGGACCAATCGGCCTGTCAAGACGAGCGGCAGAATTGGTCCATACCGGTGGGGGGTGAGGTGAGGCAACCTAAAGCGGCAGTACCTGACCGGCTGCCTGGACGACAACCGCCTCGGCGGCCGCGGGCGACGGCACGGCGGGCAACGGTTCCGGCACCTCGGCCCGCTGAGCCGGAATCGACACCGGCCGCAACTGCCTCGGTCCCGACACCACCGTGTAGTCCTGTCCCAGGAACGGCGGCTCGATCACCCCGGTGTCCTCACCCAGCGCCAACTGCACGGCGGCCCACGGCACGTTGACCCCGCACAGCGACACCTGGTGCAGGCCGCCCGCCGGACGCGTGTTCACGTCCATCAGCACAGGACGGTCGCCCAGCATCCGGAACTGGATGTTGGACAGGTAGTGCAGCCCGAACCCCTCCGCGATCAGCCGCGCCGGCTCCAGCCACTGCTCGTGCTGCGTGAACCCGCGACGCCGACCGTTCTTGGTGCGGCCGATCGCGAGCCGCACCCGGTTGTCGGGTCCGGTGAGCGTGTCCACCGAGACCTCCGGCTGCTCCAGGCGCGGCATGACCAGCCAGTCCACCTGCTCGTCGGCCTGGGCGAGGGCCTCGACGACCGTGTCGAGCGAGACGTAGGGGCTGGGGAACCCATTGAGCTGCGCGAGGGAGAAGGGGGCGCGGGTGATGATCCGGAAGCCCACCCCGCCCGCGCCGGACGCGGGCTTGAAGCAGGCCTTGTGTCCGTCGGCCTCCAGCTCCTCGACGGCCGCGACCAGCTCGTCCGCGGTCCGCACCCGCCACCACGGCGGCACCGGGACACCGACCGCCTGGACCGCCTCGTAGGCGATCACCTTGTCGTGGAAGACGGCGACGGCCTCCGGCGGCGGCGCGAGCAGCGCCGTGCCGAGCGCGGCGAAGTCGGCGCGGTGGGCGACGATCGCCGCCTGGTGCAGCCGGGGCACGAACACGTCGATGCCGCGCTTCTGGCACTGGTCGAGGGCGAACTCGACGTAGGCGGCCGGGGACAGCCCCTCCGGCTCCAGCTCGGCGGTGTCGGCGGCGGCCAGCACGGGCGAGTCGGCGTCGCCGTGCGTCGCATGGATCTCGACGGCTCTGTCGCTGGGATTTCGCCGCAGCTGATCCATGAAGAACACGTTCTCCGCGTACGTGCGGTTGAGCCAGACGCGTACGCGAGAATGCATTCAGGCCGCCTTTCGGGTTTTCGGGCAGGGCGAAGCGGGCCCGTGCCCGGGCAGGGTGATTGGAGGGACACCAAACCGCCCCTTGGAAGGGAAGTTCACTGCGGTGGTGTTGGGGCGATCATACGGCTTTCAATGGGCCACGCGTGCAACGCCCGTGTTACGGAATTCCCGATCATGGAACTCCGTCGCCCCGGTCCACTCTTGTACCGGGCAATTTAATGTGATCTCGTGGTCCCACTGGGCTGCTCGGAGGGGGCGAGAGGTGACGTCTACGGCCGGTGGCACGGCACAGCTTCTGGCCGTCAGCGACCTGCACATCGGATATCCCGAGAACCGCTCCCTCGTCGAGCGGATGCGCCCGGGCACCGACGAGGACTGGCTCCTGGTGGCCGGTGACGTCGCCGAGACCGTCGCCGACGTCCGCTGGGCCCTGGAGACCCTCGCCGGCCGCTTCCGCAAGGTCGTCTGGGCCCCCGGCAACCACGAACTGTGGACCCACCCGAAGGACACCGTCAGCCTGCGCGGGGTCGCCCGCTACGAGCACCTCGTCGAGATGTGCCGGCAGCTCGGCGTCCTCACCCCCGAGGACCCCTACCCGGTCTGGGACGGCCCCGGCGGGCCCGTCGCCGTCGCCCCGCTGTTCCTGCTGTACGACTACTCCTTCCTGCCCGCCGGCTGCACCACCAAGGAGCAGGGCCTGGAGTACGCGCACGGCACCGGCATCGTCTGCAACGACGAGTTCCTGTTGCACCCCGACCCCTACCCGTCCCGCGAGGCCTGGTGCCGGGCCCGGGTCGCCGAGACCGAGCGCAGACTCGCCGCCCTCCCCGACGACCTGCCCACCGTCCTGGTCAACCACTACCCGCTGGACCGGCACCCCACGGACGTCCTGTGGTACCCCGAGTTCGCCATGTGGTGCGGCACCGCGCTGACCGCCGACTGGCACCGCAGGTTCCGCGTCGAGACCATGGTCTACGGCCATCTGCACATCCCGCGGACCACCTTTCACGAGGGCGTCCGCTTCGAGGAGGTGTCGGTGGGCTATCCGCGGGAGTGGCGCAAGCGGACGGAGCCGCCCGGCCGGCTGCGCCGGATCGTGCCCAGGGAGGTCGGCGCGCTGTGATCGAGGAACTCCTGCCGGACTCGGTGGTGGCCGTCGAGGTCCACGGCCACGGCGAGCCGGGGAACACCGCGCTGTACCCCGAGGAGGCCGCGCTCGTCGCGCACGCCGTCCCCAAACGCCGCCGTGAGTTCGCCGTCGTGCGGACCTGCGCCCGCCGGGCCATGGAGAAGCTCGGTGTGCCGCCGCAGCCGGTCCTCCCAGGGGAACGCGGCGCCCCGCAGTGGCCCGCCGGGCTCACGGGCAGCATGACCCACTGCGACGGCTACTGCGCCGCCGCCCTGGTCCGCTCCGCCGACCTGGCCTCCCTCGGGATCGACGCCGAACCTCACGGGCCGCTCCCGGAGGGCGTGCTGGGGAGCGTCTCGCTGCCGGGGGAGCGGGTCAGGCTGCGGGAACTCGCCGGGGCGTACCCCGCCGTCCACTGGGACCGGCTGCTGTTCAGCGCCAAGGAGTCCGTCTACAAGGCGTGGTTCCCGCTCACCCGGACGTGGCTGGACTTCACCGAGGCCGACATCGACATCCTCGTCGCCCCCGGACCGCCCGTCAGCGGCACGCTGCGCGCCGAACTCCTCGTCCCCGGCCCGCTGGTGGGCGGCGAGCGGCGCGGCGTCCTCCAGGGCCGCTGGACGGTCCGGGACGGCCTGGTGGTGACCTCGGTGACCGTGCCGCACGCCTGAGCGCACGGCACGCCCCTTCGTCCCCGCTAGAACTCCGGCGGGCACCAGTTCTTCAGCAGCCTGAAGAACGCCTCCTCGTTGCCCGCGAGGCCCGCGTCCGCCAGGGCCTGTTCGGCCTCGGCGAGGACCGCCGGCGGGACGACCGGTGGCCGGGCGGTGTCGGGCGGGCCGGACGCGGTGTCGAAGGCGGCTCGGACCGTGTGCAGCAGCCGAAGATACGCCTGGACGGCGGTGCGCTCACGGTCGGTCAGTACGGCGGTGGGCATCGGCGGCTCTCCCCAAGTCGTTGTCGGTCATACGGGCGTGCGTCTCCAGCTTGCCGCCCACCACTGACAATCCAGCTTCCGCGCCGGTTCGTTCGCCCGCTTAGCGGAGGCGAAACCTCACCGAAATCACCGTGCGGAAAGCAGCCCTACGCTGGGAGGAAGGGCTTGCTGCCGCCGTGCGGCGGCCAGGAGAAGGGGAGGGTGAGCACGTGGTCGACGACCCGCTCCGGCGCCCGGTGCGCGCGGTCCGGCTGCGCTCGGTGGGCGACGCGGAACTCGCGTTGCAGTACCGCGTGGTGCACGGTTACCGCCGGGCCTTCCGCAGGGCTGGCGAGGGGCCGCCGCTCGTCCTCATCCACGGCATCGGCGACTCCTCGGCGACCTGGGCCGAACTGATCCCCGACCTCGCCCGCACCCACACCGTGATCGCCCCCGACCTGCTCGGCCACGGCGACTCCGACAAGCCGCGCGCCGACTACTCGGTGGCCGCGTACGCCAACGGCGTCCGTGATCTGCTCACCACCCTCGGCATCGAGTCGGCCACTCTGGTCGGGCACTCGCTGGGCGGGGGAGTGGCCATGCAGTTCGCCTACCAGTTCCCGGAGCGCACCGAGCGGCTCATCCTGGTCAGCGCGGGCGGGGTGGGCCGTGAGGTCAACCCGGTGCTGCGGCTGGTGTCCCTGCCCGGCGCCCACCTGATGCTGTCCTCGCTGCGGCTGCCCGGCATGCGGCTCCAGGTCGGCCTCGCCGTGCGCCTGATGAAGCTCATGGACACCGATCTCGGCCAGGACGCCCCGGACCTGCTGAACCTCGTCGACGCCCTGCCCGACGAGACCGCCCGCAACGCCTTCATCCGCACCCTGCGCGCGGTCGTCGACTGGCGCGGCCAGGTCGTCACCATGCTCGACCGTTGCTATCTCACCGAGGGCATGCCGACCATGCTGCTGTGGGGCGACCGGGACAGCGTGGTGCCCGTACAGCACGCCTTCGGGGCGCACGAGGCGATGCCCGGCAGCCGTCTGGAGATCTTCGAGGGCGCGGGCCACTTCCCCTTCCACACCGACCCGGCCCGGTTCGTCTCCCTGGTCGAGGAGTTCACGGCCACCACGGCCCCGGCGGACTGGAGCCGGGAGCACTGGCGGGAGCTGTTGCGGGAGGGCAACCCCGGGAGCGCGTGGGCACCCGGTGGGGAGCGGGAGCTGAGAGAGGCCAGCGAACGCAGTGCGACCTGACGCCCGGTGAACCCTCAGCCCCTGAACCCTCAGCCCTGCGGCCCCAGATACCCGAGGGAGGCCTCGATCCGCCCCGCCAGCCGGTCCCGCTGCACAGGCCCGCGCAACGGTGAACCCGCGAGCCAGGTACGGCACTTGCTGGCCAGCAGCAGGCCGAAGCTCTCCGCCTCCCGCTCGTCGTCGAGCTCGAAGCGGCTGCGGGCGGCGACCTTGCGGACGGTGGCCTGGAGATCGGCGTCGTCGTGGAGGAGGCGGGCGGCGACCGCGGCGCCCTCGACGTGGTGGGAGCAGTGGCCGGCGTTCATGTGCCACAGCTCGTGGCCGAGGATGACCAACTGGTGGTCGGGGGCGGTGCGTTCCTCGATCACGACGAGGTCCTGGTCGGCCATGTCGAGCCACAGCCCGCTGGCCGTGCCGGGTGGGAAGGGCGCCGTACGGAAGTGGACCGGGCGGCCCCGGCGTCTGCTCATCGCGTCGCACAGGGCGCCGTAGAGGTCCTCGGGCCGTGCCGGGGTGTCGAGTTCCAGCTCCGCCACCAACTCGCCGCTCAGGCGGCGCATGTGCTTACCGATGCCCACAGTTGTCTCCCGGATCAGGACTCGGGCCGCTTGACGCTCTCCAGGAGCATGTCCAGCCACTCGGCGACCTTGTCACGGTGCTGGTCGGTCGGCAGCTGCGCGGCCCGCCAGGCGATCCCGCGCACACCGTGGTCCTGCAGCAGCCGCTCCAGCGGGTCGCGGGCGGCCGCCGCGGCCTCCCGTTCCCGGTCGGCGAGCTTGTGCAGGAGCTCCTGCTCGGTGTGCTGCAGCGCACCCGCGAGCGCCTCGGGGTCCTCGGCCGTGAGGAAGCCGGCGTGCACGCGGAAGAACCGCTGGATGGCGTCGCAGTGCTCCATGGTGGGGCGCCGGTCGCCGTTGATCAGGGCGCCCGCCTGCTGCCGGGACATGCCCGCTCCGTCGGCGATCTCCTGCTGGGTGTACTTGCGCCCGTTCGGCTTGAGCCGGGTGCGGCGCAGCAGGTCGAGCCGCTGCAGGAACCGCGCCTGGACGTCCGGTTCACCCGCCGGGCGACCGCTCAGCAGGGCCTTGACCACGGGTTCGGGGACGCCGGAGGCGACGGACAGCCGACCGGTGTCGAAGACCTGCGCGTGCGGCACGCCGAGCCGGTCGGCGAGTGCGGTGACGCGGGCGACGACGGCCGTCAGCACGACCGTTGCCGCGTCGTCCGGGCTCTCGAAGCCATCCGACACCGACAGATCTCCTACGTCTCTCACCCGACTTCTCACAGGCGGTCGCCGTGAACTTCCCGGAGAGTAGCCCGTTGTTCGAACTCACATCCAGGTCTCGCCACAACTGTGGCCAATTTCAGCCGTCAACCGCCGCGGAATGCCACGATAGTTGACACGACTCGCTCCGGGACAGCAGGATCAAGGAGCCGCGTGAAGGCCGCATAGGCAAGAGGGGTGACCTCCCGATGGCATATCAGGCAGGTGGGCAGCGGTCGGAACTGCGGCCCGTCCCCGAGGGGCTCGAAGCCCGGGCGTATCTTCAGGACTACGCCACGCTCCTGGAAGCCGTCCCCTTCCCGTCCGTCGTCCTCGACCACCGCTGGGACGTCGTTCTCGCCAACACCGCTTTCGCGTCACTTTTCCGTGCCGTGGGTCCGCATCCGACGGCCATGCCCGGTGACAACTTCCTGCGCTTCGTCCTCTTCCACCCCGACGCGAGCAGCGTCCTCGGCGAGCACGAGTCGCGCTGGTGTCTGCCCATGCTCGCGCACTTCGCGGCCGCGGTGGAGCGGCACGGCCACGACCACGGCCTCCAGGCGATCCGCCGGGACATTGCCCAGGACCCGATCATGGACGCCGCCTACCGGCACGGCCTGCCGCACTGGATCCGCGCGGTCGGCGAAGAAGCCGTGGAGCACGACGGCTCCGTACGCCCGCTCGTCCACCCGGACCCGCGCTGGGGCGCCACCGACTGCCGGATCGTCGACGAGACCCCGCGCACCCTGCGCGACCTGGGCTACACCCGCCTGACGCTGGTGCTCCGCCCGGCTCCCACCAGGCGCCGTCCGCGGCGCGCGGCGGCCCACCTCACGGTGGTACCCACCCCCAAGGCCTGACGGGCACCGTCGGCGTTCAGGTCGTCGACGGCGCCTCGTCAGTAGTCGTCGGTCCCCGTGGAGCAGGGGCGTTCCACGGGGCCGCCCGTCCCGGCTCACTCCGTCACCACCAGCACCAGCGGCACCCCCGCGCAGGGGACCAGCCGCACCCCGCCGGCCCGCGCGGTCCGGCCCGTCGCCAACGCCCCGGCGAAGTCCGGACCCTTGTCGAGGGAACCGACCAGATGCCGCGGATCACTGGACGCGGCGACCCGGCCGCGGGCGTTCACCAGGCGAGCGGGGCCCGGCAGTTGGTGCAGCATCGGCATGACGGCCGCCTCGAAGTGCCGTAGGTACACATCCGCCGCGGCCACTCCGGCGAACCGGCCCCCCATCTCGACCGGCGCCGACAGCGTCAGGCTGTACTCGTCGGAGCAGAGGTAGTCGACGTACGGCCCGGCCACCGCCCGCTCGCCCGTGTCACGGGGGAGTGCGAACCAGTCCCAGTGCGTGTAGTCGGCGTACGCCGAGTGCGCGGGATCCAGGTCGAGCAGCAGGGGCCGTACGTCCCCCTCCGCGCCGGTCTGCCACCACTCCAGCCACGCGGGTACGTCCGTCAGCAGTCCCGGCGCGGCGACGAAGCCGGCACCGGACACCAACGCGTGCCGGGCGAGCCGCAGATGAAGACCCGGGCGCAGGGCGGCCAGGTCGACGGTGGCCGGGCGGCGGCCCTCGGCGGCCACGCGTGCCAGCAGGGCCGTGGTGTCCGCGCGGGTCGCGGCCACGGCGTCGAAGACCGTCTCGACGGCCGAGCGGACCCGCGCCGCGACCGACTCCTCGGGTGCCTTGTCGAGCATTGCCGTCACGAGGCCCATGGCTGCCCTCCAGAGGACGGGGCCGTCGAGCGACGCGGCTACAGCGTCAGACGCAGGGCGATCAGCCGTGCCGTCGACTCCCGGACGCAACGCTCGGCCGGCTCCCTGGCCGATTCGTGGGCCCCATCCTGCACGGCCGAGATGACGAATCGGAGTCGCTCGGACACCTCTTCACGATATTCGCCGTCCCCGAGCACAAGACACAGCAGCGCCCCGACCTCCGTCTGGAGCGCCACCTGCTCCCGCGTCAGGCGCGCCGACTGCGCGGCCGCCGCCAGCTCCACGTGGAAGCGGCCGTAGAGGCGACTGCATGCCGCCGCCTCGTCGGCCTGTTCCAACTCCGCTGCGGTGCGCCGGAGTTGTACGAGGTCCCCGGGTTCCGTGCGCTCGGCCGCGAGCCGCGCCGCGGCACCGGAGAGGGCGGCCCAGTGGTCGCCCAGGTCGCGCAGTTCCTCGGTGCTCCAGCCGCGCAGACGGGCCTTGAGCCGTTCCTCGCCCGGGACTTCGGGCAGCGAGACGAAGGAGCCGCCGCCGCGGCCCCGGCGAGTGGTGACGAGCCCCTGCTGGCGCAGTGCCATCAGGGCCTCCCGCAGGGTTACCGTGGACACCCCGAGCTGACCGGCCAGTTCGCTCTCGCCCGGCAGCTGCTCCCCGTCGCCGAGCAGCCCGAGCTCGATGGCGTCGCCGATCCGCCGCACGACCGCGTCCACCCGTGCCCGGTTGTCGACCGGGGCGAAGACGGCTCTGCGGGCGCCGCCGTCGATGCGCTGCTGATTCACGGCCACCACCTTGCACGTTGACTCAAGCTTTACCCCAAGGGGGCCTTGAGCTTTGAACTATGACTTCATATGTTTTTGTTCAATCGGTCAACGCCCGAGCGAGCCAGAAAGGTTCCCGCCGATGGAGGGAAGCGCGATCCGGCTGTCGGGGCTGCGGAAGTCGTTCGGGGAGACGACCGCCGTCGCCGGGATCGACCTGGAGGTCCGGGACGGGGAGTTCTTCTCGATGCTCGGTCCCTCCGGCTCCGGCAAGACGACGGTCCTGCGCCTGATCGCCGGCTTCGAGACCCCCACCGAGGGCCGCGTCGAGCTCGCCGGGCAGGAGGTCACCGGCCTCGCGCCCTTCGAGCGGGACGTCCACACCGTCTTCCAGGACTACGCCCTCTTCCCGCACATGAGCGTCGAGCAGAACGTCGCCTACGCCCTCAGGGTCCGCGGGGTGCCCAAGGCGGAGCGGCTGGTGCGGGCCCGCAAGGCGCTCGGCGAGGTACGCCTGGAGGGCTTCGGCAGACGCCGGCCGGCCCAGCTCTCGGGCGGGCAGCGCCAGCGTGTCGCCCTCGCCCGGGCGCTGGTCGGCCGTCCCCGGGTGCTGCTGCTGGACGAACCGCTGGGCGCGCTGGACCTGAAGCTGCGGGAGCAGATGCAGGTCGAACTCAAGGCGCTCCAGCGGGACGTCGGGATCACCTTCGTCCTCGTCACCCACGACCAGCAGGAGGCCCTGACGATGAGCGACCGCATCGCCGTCCTCCACCGGGGCCGCGTCGAACAGGTCGGCACCCCGGCCGAGATCTACGAACGGCCCGCGACGCCCTTCGTGGCGTCCTTCGTCGGCACGTCCAACCTCCTCGATGGGGACACCGCCCGGCGGATCGTCGGCGCGCCGGGCACCTTCAGCGTGCGGCCCGAGAAGATCCGGGTGCTGAAGGAGTCCGCGGACTCCGGGGAGCCGGAGCACGCCGGCGTCACCGGGACCGTCGCCGAGGTGGTCTACCTGGGGGACGTCACCCGCTTCCTGGTCGACCTCGACGGTGGCGGCCGCCTCACGGCGCTCCAGCAGAACCTGGAGACGTCGTCCGAGGACGTGGCCGCGTACCGGGGCGCCCGGGTGCGACTGCAATGGCACCGGCGGCACGCTGTCGCGGTGCCCACCACCGGCTGACCCCTTCTCGCGGATGGAGTACGTCGTGCGCCTCACCCTCAAAGCGGCTGCGGCCGTCACCCTCCTGCTCGCCGCCACCGCCTGCGGCTCCTCCGACTCCGGCTCCGGTGCCTCCTCCTCCTCCGGACTCAACCCACCCGACCTCAAGGCGCCCACCGCACTGGGCGCCACCGAGGGGCAGGTCGACCTGATCGCCTGGGCCGGCTATGTCGAGGACGGCTCGAACGACCCCAAGGCCGACTGGGTCAGCGACTTCGAGAAGCAGACCGGCTGCCAGGTCCACTCCAAGACCGCCGCCAGCTCCGACGAGATGGTCAAGCTGATGAAGACGGGCCAGTACGACGCCGTCTCCGCCTCCGGCGACGCCTCCCTGCGCCTCATCGCCTCCGGGGACGCGGCCCCCGTCAACACCGACCTCGTACCCAACTACCGGGACGTCTTCAGCGGGTTGAAGGACGGCGCCTGGAACTCCGTCGACGGGCGGATGTACGGCATCCCGCACGGCCGGGGCGCCAACCTGCTGATGTACAACACCGCGAAGGTCAGCCCGGCCCCGACCTCCTGGTCCGCGGTGTTCGACGACGCGTCCAGGTACAAGGGCCACGTGACGGCGTACGACTCACCGATCTACATCGCCGACGCGGCCCTGTACCTGAAGGCCACCGAGCCCGACCTCGGAATCAAGGACCCCTACGCGCTGGACCAGAAGCAGTTCGACGCCGCCGTGTCGCTGCTCAGGAAGCAGAACGCGAACATCGGGGAGTACTGGAGCGACTACCTCAAGGAGATCTCCGCGTTCAAGAGCGGCGACTCCGTGGTCGGCACCACCTGGCAGGTGATCGCCAACCTCACCGCCGACGAGGGTGCCAAGGTCAAGGCCTTCGTCCCCAAGGAGGGTTCGACCGGCTGGTCCGACACCTGGTTGGTCTCCGCCAAGGCCAAGCACCCCAACTGCGCCTACAAATGGCTCGACTGGATCGTCTCGCCGAAGGTGAACGCCCAGGTCGCCGAGTACTTCGGGGAGGCGCCCGCCAACTCCAAGGCCTGCGAGCTCACCGCTGACAAGAACTTCTGCACGACCTATCACGCCTCCGACGAGAGCTACTGGAAGAACATCGCCTTCTGGAACACGCCCATCGAGCAGTGCCTGGACGGCCGCACGGACGTCAAGTGCGTGCCGTACGCCAAGTGGGTCCAGGCCTGGACCGAGATCAAAGGCTGAGGCGTGGCCCTGCAGACACGAAGCGCGTCGACGCGGACCGCGGGGGCGCTGCACCGCCGCCCCCGCCTGCGGCTCTCCCTGCTCCTCGCGGCCCCGCTGCTGTGGCTGGCGGTGCTCTATCTCGGCTCGCTGACCGTGCTGTTCGTCTCCGCGTTCTGGACGACGAACTCCTTCACCTCCGAGGTGGTGAAGGTCTGGTCGACCGACAACTTCCGCGAGCTGTTCACCACGCCGGTCTACCGGCAGGTGATCCTGCGCAGTGTGGGCGTGGCGCTGGCGGTCACCGTCCTGTGCGCGGTGATCGCCTTCCCGGTCGCCTTCTGCACCGCACGGGTCGCACGGGCCCGGTGGCGGCCGCTGCTGGTCGTCGCAATCCTCACCCCGCTGTGGGCGAGTTACCTGGTCAAGGTGTACGCCTGGCGGCTGATCCTCTCCGAGGGCGGGCTCGCCGACTGGATGCTGAGGCCGTTCGGGCTGAGCGGTCCCGGGTACGGACTGACGGCGGCCGTGCTGACACTGACGTACCTCTGGCTGCCGTACATGATCCTGCCGGTCCACACGGCGCTGGAGCAGCTGCCCGCCAACCTGCTCGACGCTTCGGCGGACCTGGGGGCACGGGCGGGCCGGACCTTCCGCTCGGTGGTCCTCCCGATGGTGCTGCCGTCGGTGGCGGCCGGGTCGGTGTTCACCTTCTCGCTGAGCCTCGGCGACTACATCACCGTGCAGATCGTCGGCGGCAGGAGCCAGCTGATCGGCAACCTCGTCTACTCCAACATCGAACTCAACCTGCCGATGGCGGCCGCGCTCGCCACGGTCCCGGTGGTCGTCATCGTGCTGTACCTGCTGGCCGTGCGCCGCACGGGTGCGCTCAGCAGTCTGTAGAGGAGCCCCTCGTGCAACTCTCCCGTTCGGCGCGGATCGCCCTGCGCGTCGCCGCCGGCCTCGGCTTCGCGGTGATCTACGTCCCGCTCGTGCTCGTCCTCGTCAACTCCCTGAACCCCGACCGGAGCGCGAGCTGGCCGCCGCCGGGCCTGACCCTGCACTGGTGGTCAGTGGCCTGGGAGAACTCCGGCGCGCGAGCCGCCCTGTGGACCTCAGTCAAGGCGGGACTCGGTGCCACGGCGACCGCACTGGTCCTGGGCACGCTCATCGCCTTCGCCGTGGCCCGGCACCGCTTCTTCGGCCGGGACGCCCTGTCCTTCGTGGTCGTCCTGCCGATCGCGCTGCCGGGGATCGTCACGGGCATCGCCCTCAACTCGGCGTTCAGTACGGTCCTCGAGCCGCTGGGCGTCGGCCTCGGCCTGTTCACCGTGGTGGTCGGCCATGCCACCTTCTGCATCGTCATCGTCTTCAACAACGTCGTGGCCCGTCTCCGCCGCACCTCCGGCTCCTACGAGGAGGCCGCCATGGACCTGGGCGCGAACACCTTCCGCGCCTTCGCCGACATCACCTTCCCCCTGGTCCGCTCGGCCCTGCTGGCCGGCGCCCTGCTGGCCTTCGCCCTCTCCTTCGACGAGATCGTGGTGACCACCTTCACCGCGGGCCCGGGCGTCCAGACCCTCCCCCTCTGGATCTTCGACAACATGACCCGCCCGCAACAGGCACCGGTGGTGAACGTGGTGGCGGCCGTGCTCGTGCTGCTGTCCGTGATCCCGATCTACGTCGCCCAACGGCTGTCGGCGGACACGGCGACGGGGGGCCGGGTGTGACCGCAACCTTTCCGTAGCGTCTGACGCGATTACGCAAGTGGCTTGCGTAGCTTGCGCTATTCTTGCGTTCATGACGCGACGACTTGCCGAAGTTGCCAAGAAGGTCGGGGTCAGTGAGGCCACGGTCAGCCGGGTGCTCAACGGCAAGCCGGGGGTCTCCGAGGGCACCCGGCAGGCGGTGCTGTCCGCGCTGGACGTGCTCGGGTACGAGCGGCCCACACAGTTGCGCGGGGAGCGGGCGCGGCTGGTGGGGCTGGTGCTGCCGGAGCTGCAGAACCCGATCTTCCCGGCCTTCGCCGAGGTGATCGGCGGGGCGCTGGCCCAGCTGGGGCTCACGCCGGTGCTGTGCACGCAGACCAAGGGCGGGGTGTCCGAGGCCGACTACGTGGATCTTCTGCTCCAGCAGCAGGTCTCCGGTGTGGTGTTCGCCGGCGGCCTCTACGCCCAGGCGGACGCGCCGCACGACCACTACCGGCGACTCGCCGACCGCAACATCCCGGTGGTGCTGGTCAACGCGTCCATCGACGACCTCGGCTTCCCACGCGTGTCCTGCGACGACGCGGTGGCCGTCGAGCAGGCCTGGCGACACCTCGCTTCCCTCGGGCACGAGCGGATCGGGCTCGTGCTGGGGCCCGCGGACCACGTGCCCTCGGCGCGCAAGCTGGCCGCCGCCCAAGGGCTCGGCGAGCTGCCCGACGAGCACGTCGCGCGGGCCATGTTCTCCATCGAGGGCGGGCACGCGGCGGCCGCCCGGCTCATCGACCGCGGGGTCACCGGCTTCATCTGCGCCAGCGACCCCCTCGCGCTCGGCACCATCCGGGCCGCCCGCCGCAAGGGACTCGACGTGCCGGGCCAGGTGTCGGTCGTCGGCTACGACGACTCCGCCCTGATGAACTGCGTCGAACCCCCGCTGACCACCGTCCGCCAGCCCATCGAGGCCATGGGCCGAGCCGCCGTGGAACTGCTGAACGCGCAGGTCGGCGGCAGTGCCGTACCACCCGAGGAACTGCTCTTCGAGCCCGAACTGGTGGTCCGGGGGTCCACCGCGCAAGCCCCGCGCGGCTGAGATCCACTCCTCTGCCATCGCCTCTGCCATCGCTCTGTCGAATAATTACAGATTCTGCGCGACATCTTGCGGGCCGATGTCGGCGGTGCTTGAGTGTGCGGCGCCCACCGCTCCTGCCACGAGGGGTCCACCGATGAGAAGCACCGGGTACCGCCGTACCTTCGCCGCGCTCAGTCTCTGTTCCCTTGCCCTCGCCGTCTCCGCCTGCGGATCGGGCGACGACACGGCGAGCGGCAAGACCCGCATCACCGTCAACTGCATGCCGCCCAAGAGCGCCAAGGTCGACCGGCAGTTCTTCGAGCAGGACATCGCGTCCTTCGAGAAGCAGCACCCGGACATCGACGTCGTCGCGCACGACGCCTTCCCCTGCCAGGACCCCAAGACCTTCGACGCCAAGCTCGCCGGCGGGCAGATGGAGGACGTCTTCTACACGTACTTCACCGACGCCCGGCACGTCGTCGACATCCACCAGGCCGCCGATCTCACCCCGTACGTCAAGGAGTTGAAGAGCTACGGCACCCTCCAGCAGCAACTCCGCGACATCTACACGGTCGACGGGAAGATCTACGGCATCCCGCGCACCGGCTACTCGATGGGCCTGATCTACAACAAGAAGCTCTTCGAGAAGGCCGGCCTCGACCCCGAGCAACCCCCTGCCACCTGGGAGGAGTTGCGCGCCGACGCCAAGAAGATCGCCGCGCTCGGCGACGGCACCGTCGGGTACGCCGACTACAGCGCCCAGAACCAGGGCGGCTGGCACTTCACGGCCGAGCTGTACTCGCAGGGCGGCGACGTCGTGAGCGCCGACGGCAAGAAGGCCACCATCGACACCCCCGAGGGCCACGCCGTCCTGCAGAACCTCCACGACATGCGCTGGACCGACGACTCCATGGGCAGCAAGCAGCTCCTCGTCATCAACGACGTCCAGCAGATGATGGGTTCGGGCAAGCTCGGCATGTACCTCTCCGCCCCGGACAACATCCCGATCCTGGTCAAGGAGAAGGGCGGCAACTACAAGGACCTCGCCCTCGCCCCCATGCCCGGCGGCAAGGGCACGCTCATCGGCGGCGACGGCTACATGGTCAACAAGAAGGCCAGCCCCGACCAGATCAGGGCCGCCCTGCAATGGCTCGACCACATGTTCCTCACCCCCGGCGCCGGCTTCCTCGGCGACTACGCCCGCGCCAAGAAGGCCGACGCCCCGGTCGGACTGCCCGAACCGCGCCTGTTCTCCGGCGCCGCCGACGCCAAGGACCAGCAGGTCAAGAAGGCCAACGCCAATGTGCCGGTGGAGAACTACCAGGCCTTCCTCGACGGCAACCAGAGCCTGAGGATGAAGATCGAGCCGCCGGACGCCCAGCAGATCTACTCCGTCCTCGACGGTGCCGTCTCCGCCGTCCTCACCAAGAAGGACGCCGACATCGACCAGCTCCTGAAGGACGCCTCCGGCAAGATCGACGGCATCCTGGCCCGGGGCTGACCCGTGAAGACGCTGGAAAGCCCGCCCCGCGAGGCCGTCGGCACAACCCCCGTGCAGGCGCCGTCCCCGGCAGGGGACCGGAGGCGGCGCCGCCTCGCCGACCAGGCCCGCGCCTACGGCTTCCTGCTCGGCGGGCTCGTCTGTTTCGCGCTCTTCTCCTGGTACCCGGCGATCCGCGCCGTCGTGATCGCCTTCCAGAAGTACACGCCGGGCTCCGAGCCCGAGTGGGTCGGCACCGCCAACTTCACCCGTGTCTTGCACGACCCGGAGTTCACCGCCGCCTGGCGCAACACCCTCACCTTCACCCTGCTGGCCCTGCTCATCGGCTTCGCGGTGCCCTTCGTGATGGCGCTGGTGCTCAACGAGCTGAGGCACGCGAGGGCGTTCTTCCGGGTGGTGGTCTACCTGCCCGTCATGATCCCGCCGGTGGTCAGCGCCCTGCTCTGGAAGTGGTTCTACGACCCGGGTGCCGGCCTCGCCAACGAGGTGCTGCGCTTTGTGCACCTGCCCACCTCGAACTGGTCCAACGGCGCCGACACCGCCCTCGTCTCCCTGGTGATCGTGGCGACCTGGGCCAACATGGGCGGCACGGTCCTGATCTACCTGGCCGCCCTGCAGTCCATCCCCGGCGAGCTGTACGAGGCCGCGGAACTGGACGGCGCGAACCTCCTCCAGCGCGTCCGCCATGTGACGGTCCCGCAGACCAGGTTCGTGATCCTGATGCTGATGCTCCTTCAGATCATCGCGACCATGCAGGTGTTCACCGAGCCGTTCGTGATCACCGGCGGCGGCCCGGAGAACGCCACGGTCACCGTCCTCTACCTGATCTACAAGTACGCCTTCCTCTACAACGACTTCGGCGGCGCGTGCGCGCTGAGCGTCATGCTCCTGGTGCTGCTGGGCACCTTCTCCGCCGTGTACCTGCGGCTGACCCGGTCCGCGGAGGGTGATCCCGCATGAGCACCCGCACCCTGATCTCACCGGCGACGCTCGCCCGCCCGCGCGGCAGGGCCGCCTACTGGACCGTTTTCACCGCGGTCGTCGCTCTCTTCGCGCTCGCGTTCCTCTTCCCGGTCTACTGGATGGTCACCGGAGCGGCGAAGTCGCCGGACGAGGTCACGCGGACCCCGCCCACCCTCGTGCCCGAGCACTGGCGCCTCGACGGCTACACCGACGCCTGGGACCTCATGCAGCTCCCGGAGCACCTGTGGAACACGGTGGTCCAGGCCGCCGGCGCCTGGGCGTTCCAGCTGGTCCTGTGCACGGCCGCCGCCTACGCCCTGTCCCGGCTGAAGCCCGTCTTCGGCAAGGTGGTCCTCGGCGGCATCCTCGCCACGCTGATGGTGCCGGCCCAGGCCCTGGTCGTGCCCAAGTACCTGACCGTGGCGGACCTGGGACTGCTGAACGACCCCCTGGCCATCTGGCTGCCGGCCGTCGCCAACGCCTTCAACCTGTACCTGCTCAAGCGGTTCTTCGACCAGATCCCGCGCGATGTGCTGGAGGCCGCCGAGATCGACGGGGCCGGAAAGCTGCGCACCCTGTGGTCGATCGTGCTGCCCATGTCGCGGCCGGTCCTCGGGGTGGTGTCGATCTTCGCCCTGGTCGCCGTCTGGCAGGACTTCCTCTGGCCGCTGATGGTCTTCTCCGACACCGACAAGCAGCCCATCAGCGTGGCACTCGTCCAGCTGTCGCAGAACATCCAACTGACCGTGCTCATCGCCGCGATGGTGATCGCCAGCATCCCGATGGTCGCCCTGTTCCTCGTCTTCCAGCGGCACATCGTCGCCGGGATCAGCGCGGGCAGCACGAAGGGCTGACACCGTCCGTCCGACTGCAGAAGGGAACCCCCCGTGGGACAGCCCGCCGAGTGGTGGCGCTCCGCCGTCATCTACCAGGTCTACGTCCGCAGCTTCGCCGACGGCGACGGGGACGGCACCGGCGACCTCGCAGGAGTGCGTGCCAGGCTGCCGTATCTCGCCGAACTCGGCGTGGACGCGCTGTGGTTCAACCCCTGGTACCTCTCCCCGATGAAGGACGGCGGCTACGACGTCGCCGACTACCGCACCGTCGACCCCGCCTTCGGCACCCTCGCCGAGGCGGAGAAACTCATCGCGGAGGCACGGGAGCTGGGCATCCGCACGATCGTCGACATCGTGCCCAACCACGTCTCCGACCAGCACCCCTGGTTCCGGGCCGCACTCGACGCGGGTCCCGGCAGCCCCGAACGCGAGCTCTTCCACTTCCGGCGCGGCCGCGGGAAGCACGGTGAACTCCCGCCCAACGACTGGCCGTCGCAGTTCGTCGGCTCCGCCGAGCCCGTGTGGACGCGGCTGCCCGACGGCGACTGGTACCTGCATCTGTTCACCCCGCAGCAGCCCGACCTCAACTGGGCCCACCCGGCCGTCCGCCAGGAGCACGAGGACATCCTGCGCTTCTGGTTCGAACGGGGAGTGGCGGGCGTCCGCATCGACTCGGCCGCCCTGCTCGCCAAGGACCCCGAGCTGCCCGACCTCGCCGACGGACCCGGCCCGCACCCCTTCGTCGACCGCGACGAACTCCACGACGTCTACCGCTCCTGGCGGGCCGTGGCCGACGAGTACGACGCGGTCTTCGTCGGCGAGGTCTGGCTCCCGGACACCGAACGCTTCGCCCGCTACCTGCGCCCCGACGAGCTGCACACCGCCTTCAACTTCTCCTTCCTGTCATGTCCGTGGGACGCGGAGCGCCTGCGCACCTCGATCGACACGACCCTCGCCGAACACGCCCCGGTCGGCGCCCCCGCCACCTGGGTGCTGTGCAACCACGACGTCACCCGAACGGTCACCCGCTACGGCCGTGCGGACACGGGATTCGACTTCGCGGCCAAGGCCTTCGGCACCCCGACCGACCTGGCCCTCGGTACCCGGCGCGCCCGCGCGGCGGCCCTGCTCACCCTCGCCCTGCCCGGAGCCGTCTACGTCTACCAGGGCGAGGAGCTCGGCCTGCCCGAGGCGGACATCCCCCGTGACCGCATCGAGGACCCGATGCACTTCCGCTCCGGAGGCACGGACCCGGGGCGGGACGGCTGCCGGGTGCCGCTGCCCTGGGCGGCGAAGGCGCCCTGTGCGGGCTTCGGCTCCCACCAGGAGCCCTGGCTGCCGCAGCCCGCCGACTGGCCGTCGTACGCGGTCGACCGGCAGGCCGTGGATCCCGGATCGATGCTCAGCCTGTACCGCGAGGCCATCCGGATCCGGCCGGTCTTCGGCGAGGGCCCGCTGAGCTGGCTGCCCGCACCCGAGGGCGTCCTCGCCTTCACCCGCGCCGGCGGGGCCCGGTGCGTGGTGAACCTCGCCGACACCCCGGCCGACCTCCCCGCACACGCCGAACTACTTCTCACCAGTGGGCCCTTGGACGCGCAGGGCCGACTGGCGAAGGACACCGCGGTCTGGCTGCGGGGTTGAGACCGCAGCACCCCCACCCGAAGGGATCAGTACATGCGCAGATCTGTCAGGGGCATGTCAGTAACTGTCACCGTGGCTCTCACCACCGGCCTCCTCACGGCCATCGCGCCCACCGCCCACGCGGCCGCGGGCGCCACCCTCCCCTTCACCTCGGTCGAGGCCGAGTCCGCCACCACGACCGGCACGAGGATCGGCCCCGACTACACCCAGGGCACGCTCGCCTCGGAGGCGTCCGGGCGGCAGGCGGTGCGGCTCGGCTCGGGCCAGCGCGTGGAGTTCACCGTGCCGCGCGCCGCCAACGCCGTGAACCTGGCCTACAGCGTCCCGGACGGCCAGTCGGGCACGCTGAACCTCTACGTCAACGGCACCAGGCTCGCGAGGACGCTCCCGGTGACCTCCAAGTACTCCTACGTCGACACCGGCTGGATCCCCGGCGCCAGGACCCACCACTTCTTCGACAACGCCCGCCTCCCGCTGGGCCAGAACGTCCAGGCGGGCGACAAGGTCGCCTTCGAGTCGACCGGCACCCAGGTCACCGTCGACGTGGCCGACTTCGAGCAGGTCGCGGCGGCCGGCGGTCAGCCCGCCGGGTCCGTGTCCGTGACCTCCAAGGGCGCCGACCCCACCGGGAACGGCGACTCCACCCAGGCCTTCCGCGACGCGATCTCCGCAGCGCAAGGGGGAGTGGTCTGGATCCCGCCGGGCGACTACCGGCTGACGTCCTCGCTCGGCGGCGTCCAGAACGTCACCCTCCAGGGCGCCGGCAGCTGGCACTCGATCGTGCACACCTCCCGATTCATCGACCAGTCCAGCTCCCCGGGAGGCGTCCACATCAAGGACTTCGCGGTCGTCGGCGAGGTCACCGAACGCGTCGACTCCAACCCGGACAACTTCGTCAACGGCTCCCTGGGACCTGGGAGTTCGGTGTCCGGGATGTGGCTCCAGCACCTCAAGGTCGGCCTCTGGCTGACGGGCAACAACGACAACCTCGTCGTGGAGAACAACCGCTTCCTCGACACCACCGCCGACGGCCTCAACCTCAACGGGAACGCCCGCGGAGTGCGCGTGCGGAACAACTTCCTGCGCAACCAGGGCGACGACGCGCTCGCCATGTGGTCGCTCTACGCCCCCGACACGAACAGCAGCTTCGAGAACAACACCATCACCCAGCCGAACCTCGCCAACGGCATCGCGATCTACGGCGGCACCGACATCGCGGTGCGCAACAACCTGGTCCTGGACACCAACGCCCTCGGCAGCGGCATCGCGATCTCCAACCAAAAGTTCCTCGACCCGTTCTCCCCGCTGGCCGGCACCATCACGGTCGACGGCAACACCCTGGTCCGCACCGGCGCGATGAACCCCAACTGGAACCATCCGATGGGGGCGTTGCGGGTCGACTCGTACGACAGCGCCGTCAACGCCACGGTGAACATCACCGACACGACCGTCACCGACAGCCCGTACAGCGCCTTCGAGTTCGTGTCCGGAGGGGGACAGGGCTACCCGGTCCGGAACGTGACCGTGGACGGCGCGACCGTCCGCAACACCGGCACGGTCGTCGTGCAGGCGGAGGCCCAGGGCGCGGCCACCTTCCGCAATGTCACGGCCGGCTCGGTGGGTGCGGCGGGCGTCTACAACTGCCCCTACCCGGCGAGCTCCGGCTCCTTCACCCTCACCGACGGCGGCGGCAACTCCGGCTGGAGCAGCACCTGGTCGGACTGCTCGACCTGGCCGCAGCCGGGGCAGGGCAACCCCGACCCGGATCCGAACCGCAACCTCGCCAAGGGCCGCCCGGCCACCGCGACCGGCTCGCAGGACGTCTACACGCCCGGCAAGGCGGTCGACGGAGACGCGAACAGCTATTGGGAGTCCGCCAACAACGCGTTCCCGCAGTCCTGGACGGTGGACCTGGGCGCGGCCGAGCCGGTGCGCAGGCTGGTGCTGAAGCTGCCGCCGCAGAGCGCCTGGCAGGCCCGCACCCAGACCGTCACCGTGCTCGGCAGCACCGACGGCAGCACCTACACCACCGTCGTCGGCGCCCAGGGCTACCGCTTCGACCCGGCGACCGGCAACACGGCCACCGTCGGCCTGCCCGGCACCAGCCTGCGGTACCTGCGGCTGTCGGTGAGCGCCAACACCGGCTGGCCCGCAGGGCAGTTCAGTGAAGTGGAGGCGTATCGGACTTCGTGACCGGAGCGTCCCGCACGACCCCGCGCTTGGCCGCCTGGATCTGCTCGTACACATGGGTGCGCAGTTCGGCGAAGCGCGGGGCCACCCGGGTGTGCACCTGGTCCCGCTCGGCCGGCAGATCGACCTTCAGCTGCTCCTGCACGACCGTCGGGGACGCGGACAGCACGATCACACGTTCGCCCAGGTACACGGCCTCGTCGATGTCGTGGGTGACGAACAGGATCGTGATGCCGCGTTCGCGCCACAGCCGTCGTACGAGATCCTCCAGGTCGGCGCGGGTCTGGGCGTCCACGGCTGCGAACGGCTCGTCCATCAGCAGGACCTCGGGCTCGTACGCGAGCGCCCGGGCGATCGCGACGCGCTGCTGCATACCGCCGGAGAGCTGCCAGGGATACGCCCCGGCCGCCTCCGCGAGGTCCACCGAGTCCAACGCGTCGGCGACCAGCTCACGGCGTCGCGCCTTCGTCAGGCTCTTCTGTTTCAGGGGGAGTTCGACGTTGTCGGCGACCCGCATCCAGGGAAAGAGGCTACGGCCGTACTCCTGGAAGACGAAGGCCATCCCGGGCGGGGGACCGCTCACCTTCCGGCCCGCCAGGTGGACTTCGCCGGCCGACGGGGTGAGCAGACCGCCCATGCATTTCAGCAGGGTCGTCTTGCCGCAGCCGGACGGGCCGACCAGACACACGAGTTCGCCCGCCTCGACGGTGAAGGTGAGATCGCGGACCGCCTCCACCCGGCGTCCCGACCCCTCGTAGACCTTCTTCAGGCCGGATACGCCAAGAAGCGCGTGCATGGACCGCCCTTTCGCGTTCGGGTGATTCACGGGGACCGCCGGGCCGAGGCGCGCAGGCCGTGGTACCAGGCGAGGACCCGCCGCTCGACCAGTTGGAAGAGGACGGAGAGCAGGAAGCCGAGCAGACCGAGGACGAGGATCCCGGTCCACATGTCGGGGACCGCGAAACTGCGCTGGAACTGGACGATGGTGAAGCCGATGCCGTTGCTGGCCGCGAACATCTCGCTGATGACCATCAGGATGATGCCGATGGACAGCGCCTGGCGCAGGCCCGCGAAGATCTGCGGACTCGCCGAGCGCAGCACCAGGTTGCGCAGCCGCGACTGCCCCGTGATGCCGTAGGAGCGGGCCGTCTCCAGCATCACCGGGTCGACCGCGCGTACCCCTTCGACGGTGTTGAGCAGGATCGGCCAGACGCAGCCGCTCGCGATCACGGTGACCTTCATGGTGTCGCCGATGCCCGCGAACAGCATGATGACCGGGATCAGGACCGGTGGGGGGACCGCCCGCAGGAACTCCAGGACCGGTTCGCACACCGCACGCACCCGCCGGTAGGAGCCGATGA
Organism: Streptomyces sp. SLBN-8D4; assembly: GCF_049739545.1. NCBI lineage: Bacteria > Bacillati > Actinomycetota > Actinomycetes > Kitasatosporales > Streptomycetaceae > Streptomyces > Streptomyces sp. SLBN-8D4. The sequence continues at coordinate 1,562,010 of NZ_JBMGQC010000001.1, read as the reverse complement.
CGGTGCCGACGGCGACCCCGGCGACGGCCGCGAGCGCGTAACCGGCCGTGAGCCGCCAGATGCTGGGCAGTACGTCGTCGCGCAGGCGATCGGCGGTCCACACGTCCGGGAAGGTCCGCAGGATGGTGCGCAGCGGCGGCCAGAAGACGTTGGTGCTGCCGTCCGAGGCCAGCCACCAGACCACGACCAGCAGCGCGGGCAGCGCAAGCACGAACACCAGCCGCAGCAGGAGCCGCTTCACACCGCCACCTCCCCGCGCACCGACTGGTGCCAGGCCAGCGCCCGTCGCTCCACGGTACGCGCGCCGACGTTGACGAGCAGCCCCAGAATGCCGGTCACCACGATCAGCGCGTACATCTCCGGCACCGCCTGCGAGTTCTGCGCCACCGCGATCCGGGCGCCCAACCCCGGGGCCCCGATGACGAGTTCACCGGTGATGGCGAGGATCAGCGCGACGGCCGCGGCCAGGCGCACGCCGGTCATCACGTACGGCAGCGCGGTCGGCCACAGCACGTGCCGGATCCGCGCCCAGGTGCCCAGACCGTACGACCGTGCCGTCTCGTCGGCGACCGGGTCGACGTCCTGGACGCCGTAGAGCGTCTGGATGAGGACCTGCCAGAAACTGGCGTACACGACGAGCAGCAGCACCGAGCGCAGCTCGCTGCCGTACAACAGCACCGCCAGCGGGATCAGGGCGACCGAGGGGATCGGGCGCAGGAACTCGATCGTCGAGGCCGTCGCCTCGCGCAGATACGGCACGACCGAGACGATCACGCCGATGACGATCCCCGCCGAGGCGGCGATGGCCAGGCCCAGGGCCCAGCCGGTCAGGGTGTCGCCGAGCGCCGTCCAGAAGGTGCCGTCGGAGAGTTCGCCGGCGAAGGCACGCGCGATCCGGCTGGTCGGCGGGAAGTACTCCTCCTTGACCAGACCGAGCCGCGGCACCGCCTCGCCCAGGGCGAGGAAGGCCGCGAGGCCGGCGGCGCCCAGCGCCGCGTTCTGGAGTCTCACGGAAGCAGCGCGTCCACGTCGGGGGTCTTCTTGAAGAACCCGTCCTCCTCGCCCAGCTTCGCGAGTGCCTCGACGGACTCCTTGTTGGGCTCGGCCGGCCACTTCGGGAGAGTCACCTGCGCCAGCACCGAGGCCGGGATCTTGGTGTACGTCGTGATGATCTGCCGTGCCTCGTCCGGGTGGGCGTCCGCGTAGGCGAGGGACTCGGCGGTGGCCTCCTGGAACTTCTTCACCACGTCGGCGTTCTGCTGCCGGTACCGCGTCGAGGTGAAGTACAGGGCCACCGTGGTGTCCTTGGCCACGTCCACCAGCGGAGAGGCGATCACCTGGCCGCCCTGGCTCTTGATCGTGGCGAGCGCGGGCTCGACCGCGCAGGCCGCGTCGACCTGTCCGCCGTCGAGAGCGGCCGGCATCTGGTCGAAGGCCAGTTCAACGAACTTCACCTTGTCCGGGTTGCCGCCGGCCTTGCGGACCGACTCGCGCACCGCGGACTCGTTGATGTTCTTCAGGGTGTTGATGGCGACCTTCTTGCCCTCCAGGTCCTTCGCGGACATGACCGGGCTGCCCTTCTTCACCGCGATGCCCGCGAAGTCCTTGCCCGCCACGCCTGTTGAGGCGATGCCGTTGGAGACCGCCTGGACCGGTACGCCGGAGGACTGGGCGATCAGGAGGGAGGTGACGTTGGAGAAACCGAACTGGAACTGCCCACTGGCGACCCCGGGCACGATCGCCGCACCACCGGAGGCGGTCGATATCTCGAGCTTCAGCCCGCGCTTGCCGTAGAAGCCCTTCTTCTGGCCCAGATAGATCGGCGCGACATCGACGATCGGAATGAGGCCGAGCTTGACGGTGGCGGTGCCGCCGGACGACGATCCCGAGTCCGGGGCCCCCGAGTCGCCGGACGAACCACAGGCCGACGCGGTGACCAGTAACGCTCCGGCCGCGAGGGCGACGAGCAGACGACGCATGGCTCCTCCTGTGCAGACTTCGTTGTTCCGACAGGCTGTGCGCAGACCGCACGGTACAACGTCAGCGTCACGCCGGCCCAGATCGCCGACCCGCATCCGGAGCAACTGGTCGAGAACACAAGGGAGCTACAGGTCCAGCACCAGCCTCTTCCCCCGGCACCGGGACACGCAGATCATCATCGTCTCCCCGGCCTCCCGCTCCTCGTCCGTGAGCACCGAGTCCCGGTGGTCCGGGGTGCCGTCGAGGACGTCGGTCTCACAGGTGCCGCAGGTGCCCTCGGTGCAGGAGAACAGCACCTCGACCCCCGAGGCGCGTACGGCGTCGAGCACGGAGACGTCCGGAGCCACGGTGACCGTGGTGCCGGTCTGCGCCAGCTCGACCTCGAACTCCGTGTTCTCGCCCTCCGGTTGCTCCTTGGGCGCGAACCGTTCCACGTGCAGCAGCCCGGCCGGGCAGCGCTTCTCCACCGCGTCGAGCAGCGGGCCGGGCCCGCAGCAGTAGACGAGGGTGCCCTCGGGGACGCCGTCCAGCACCGAGGCGAGGTCCAGGAGACCGGTCTCGTCCTGGGGAGCGACGGTGACACGGTCGCCGTAGCGGCTCAACTCCTCGGTGAACGCCATGGATTCACGGGTCCGCCCGCCGTACAGCAGGGTCCACTCCGCGCCCTCGGCCTCCGCCGCCGCGAGCATCGGGAGGATCGGGGTGATGCCGATGCCGCCCGCGATGAAGCGGTAGCGGGACGCGGGCCGCAGCGCGAAGTGGTTGCGCGGTCCGCGCACCCGGACCTTGCCGCCCTGCCTCAACTGCTCGTGCACATGGGCGGATCCGCCGCGCCCCGCGGGCTCGCGCAGCACGGCGATCCGCCAGGCGGTGCGGTCGGACGGGTCGCCGCACAGGGAGTACTGCCGCTCCAGGCCGGGGCCGAGCACCACGTCGATGTGGGCGCCGGGCTCCCACTCCGGGAGCTGTTCGCCCAGCGGGTGGCGCAGGGTGAGGGCGAGCACGCCGTCGGCCGCCGGGTCCCTGCGGTCGACGACGAGTTCGGCTTCGTACGCGTCACTCATGAACGGTTCCCTCGCGGCTCGTTCCCTCGCGGCTCGTTTCCTTGCGGGGCGTTTCCTTGCGGGGTGTGCCCGTTCGGGTGGGCGAGCATCCACTCCCACATCTCGATCGGGTCCTGCGAGGTGTGCTCGCGGCCGCAGTGACAGGTGCCGTGCAGGGTGTCCGTGCCCGGCAGCCAGTCGATGCGGTAGATCTCCCCGGTGGGTGCGGCACTCACAGGACCTTCTCCACGGGCTTGTCGCCCTCCTCGACCAAGCGGGCGAGGATACGGCGGGCGGCGAGACCGCCGGTGTCGATGTTGATGCTGAGCTCCTGGTATCCGGAGCGCTCGGTGCCGAGCGTCCGCTGGAGCAGGTTGAGCGCGTCGACGTCCTGCATGACGACGGTGTGGTTGTTGCCCCGCAGGAACTCGGTGACCTCGGCGTCCTCGGTCGCCCAGTCCCGCGAGACCATCCAGAAGTCGTACACGTGACCGTCGCTCGACGGCGTGATGGCGTACGTGATCTCGGTGTGGAAGCCGTTCGGGTCGCTGCCGTCGGCCTCGGGGAGCACGCCCACCGGGGCGATGCGGCTGTGCAGCAGATACAGACAGGGGGCGTGGTACTCGATGTCCTGCCAGCGGGTGATCCGGCCCTCGATGCCGGTGGACTTCGCGTAGAACGGCGGGCACGCGGCGTCGTCCATGTGCCGGCTCACCCGTACGATGCCCGCGCCCTCGTCGACCTCCGTGGTGATCGGCGTCTCGGCGACCTCGGGGGTGCCGATGTAGCCGCCGTGCAGATAGGTCTCGTGGGAGAGGTCGAGGAGGTTGTCGACCAGCAGGCCGTAGTCGGCGTCGATCGGTTCCATGCCGCGGACGGTGACCCAGCCGGGGGAGTCGAGGTGCCTGGCCCGCGGGATGGTGTCGGCGTCGGCGAGCGCCGGGTCGCCGATCCACACCCAGACCAGGGAGTCCAGTTCGACGACGGGGTAGGAGGCGACGCGCGCGGTACGCGGTACGCGCTTCTGACCGGGCACGTACACACAGGTGCCCGTCGTGTCGTACGTGAACCCGTGGTACCCGCACACGAGCCGGTCGCCGTCGAGCCGGCTCGGCTTCTCGTGCAGCGGGAACCGGCGGTGCACACACCGGTCGGCGAGCGCGACGGGCGTGCCGTCCTCCTCCGTCCGGTAGAAGACGAGCGGCTCACCGAGGATCGTCCGGCCGAGCAGCTCCTCACGCCCCACCTCATGGCTGTAGGCGGCGACGTACCACTGGTTCCTGGCGAATGTCGTCATGTGCGGCATGGCTGCGGCTCCCGTCGTTGGGTGGTGGCGACATCGTCCGAAAGGGCGTCATGGGGGCGCAATACGGCTTCCGTCTCGCGGAAGAGGATCGATAAAATCCCTGTTCAGGGCATGTGGTCCCTCGTGAGGTTGAGTCGGGATGGGCTCGGGCCATCACGTGGGACCGTGTCTGAATCGATGGGCTGGGTGTCCGCTTCAGAGCTGTCGACTTACGAAGCTGATCCCTATTAGGACTCTTGTGGTGATTCAGTTTCCGTAATTCGTTGGTACAGCGGCAGAAGTTGCATCATCGCTGATCAGGCGTGGGCGTAGCCGTGAGATGGGGGCGTGGGGGCGAATCCGGGTCGAACGCGCCGTTCTTTTGCCTCTGCAGCGCATAAGTGCAGGTCGGGTGAATGGTGGACCTAAACAGTGCGACTGTTTTGAACTCGCTGGGCTAGGAGTAGTCCCGCTCACGCTCGGGCCGTGACCCTTTGTGATGGAGTGTCAGGTGGGTTGTGGCGCAGGCGAGAAGTCCATTCAGTGCCGAATTGGATGCCGTTTCAAAAGCGAGGATGGGTCAAACTGCCGTTGTCGGCGCGGGTCCGGTCGAACGGGGCGCGGGTGACGCGGCGGCCAACCTCGTGGCGCCGATGTCGACGGAGACAACCGGTCGCTGTGAAGGCGAGGAGGGCTCCCCGGGCGAACACATCGCCCGGGGAGCCGATGGTGCCGGTGCGGTAGTGCTCGGGACTTATCCAGGCGGGCGTGCCGGTCATCACCCCGGTACGGGTGACCGGAGTGCCGTCTAGGTGTATTGATCACGAGCGTTGTTAACGCGGGCCGGTCTTGATCGTGGCGAAGGCCCCCGTGCGCGGTGGAGGTGTCGAATCTTCACCGCACACGGGGGCCTTCGTGTCCCACCGTAATGCCCGCCTGACCGTTCACGTCAGACGGATGCTTGTCGAGCGTGTCCGCTCCGGCCGTCCCGTCGCGCATGTCGCAGCCGAGATGGGTATCTCCCGTCCCACAACCCATAAGTGGGTCTTGCTCGTCGGACGCAGCAGGCGCATGTCTCCTGCCCCGGGGCTCTCTCTGTAGTCAGCAGCCCTCGCCCACGAATCGACGAGTCGACTGATCGCTTCGGCGCACCGTGCCGTCCGTCAGGCGACGTCGGCCGAGGAGGTCCGTGCTGCGGCCGTCGAAGTGGCGCACGCAGTGCATGACAGTCGCGTCAGCGGTGTGCTGCAGGTTGAGCTGAGGGCCCTCATCGCCGGCCACCGGTCGCCGGAGAGCAAGGCGACCGCGAAGCTCCAGTCGCTTTCCCGTGAGAGCAAGGAAGTACGGCCGATCCGCGGAACCGTCTTCGAAAGCCGCGTTCGGAGTGACGGTAAGACCGAGCACTTGCCAATGATTCCGGATCCATGCGCGAACAGCACGTCCACGTCGTTGAGGGACGCGATTCGTCGGACGGACATACGACCTACGGCTATGTCCGCGATGGGGACGGGAACATCTACGTCGACCGGCGACGGTAGTCAGGAGAGATACGGTGCCATGGCCGCGGCGGTCAGTCCGTTCGCGAGGTAACCCTTCAAGCTGTGAAAACCCAGGATCCCAGTGTCGGTGACCGCGTGTGTATCGACTGGGAACATCCCGCCCAACTCGGGCGGCAGCGCGACCAGGTCGCCCGCATCGGCGATGTTCACCCACTGTCTGACGCCCGCAGGCCGCCTTCCGTGTCCGTCTATCGGCTCCGGCTCGAGCTTCCGCGCGAGTCCGGGCAACCCCAGCGGCGAGCCGACCGTCACTAGCAGCTCCACTTCAAGCTCCGGGTAAGCGTGCAAAGCCTCCCATGCGACGACCGAACCGAGTGAGTGCGCTACGACCACTTGCGGCTGGATCTCCCTGATCGTCTCCGCGACAATTGCCCGCGCCGCGCGCCGGCGTTCCGGGCGGGAGACGTAGGAGTCGGTGTCGCGGATCATGGCGACGACCATCCGTTCGACGACGTCCATCAGACTACGACGGGCGCGCGCCGTCAGCCCGTTCGTGCCCGGGTGCTCGTGCGCCAGCCATCCCACGGCTAGCCGCACCGGCGCGAGCCACCCGGCCTGCGCCTCCGTCGGCTCTGGAACCCCCGCCAGGAGCAGCCATTCCCAGGCCTCGAGCAGCTGCTCGTACGAGAGGTCCTCCAGGCGGTCCGCATGTCCGCCGGCCTGCTCCTCGAGTGGGGCGTTCGTCAGCACGTGTGCGTAGTACGCCATGGCAATGTCCGGCACGGGCACATGAGGCAGCTGTGCTGCCATCAGGCCCTGCCTCAAGGTCTCCCGGTACTCCGAGCTCTTCACCGCAGCGGCCTCTTGCGGAGCCAGGCCGGAAATGAGATTCCAGATACCGTGCACCAGTACCACCGCGGCCATAGGACACCCCCGCTACGCTTGGCCGACATCCGACTCGGCTCCTTGCCGTCGGCAGCACCACATAGCCCTTTCGCGCCTGCCGAGTAGCGCTTCTCGGGCATGTTTGCACATCGGCGACCAACACGCCGCGCCATGACTGATCTCGAGCCGGAAATAGCGCCGAATCGCTCCCGGCGCGCTGCTCAGCTGCCAGGATGTGCACTTGGCCCGTGAGGCCGACTGCGACGGGGTGGTGGCAACAAGGATGGTCCGTACGTGGGTGCTTGGCGCCGGCGACTTTCCGACGGTGACGGCCACCGAGGAAGAACGGGCGGCCGGGCAAGTGGAGTTCGGCCCGCTCCTGAGTGTGAGACCCGCGCTGACGAAGTTGGCCCGAACGCTGCTGCGCATACCCGGCCTTGAAGTCGGTCCCGCTCTGATCGATCCAGAAAAGGAGGCGGTACAGCCTCTGTGGACGGCTCTCTTGGAGAGTGCGCCGGGCGAACCCCTGCTAGTGCATTTCACCGGCCACGGCGAGAAGTACAAGGGTGACCTGTACCTGGCTGTCAAAGGCAGCCAACGGAACAAATCCACGCTGCGTAAAACGTCGCTCAGCATGACACAGCTCTTGGGCGACGTTGAGGGATCGGAGTCGGTAGGGGAAGTTCTGTTCCTGCTGGACGTATGCGGCGCAGGTCAGGCGGTGGCGGCCCAGATGGCGCAGGACATCGCCGAACAGGACCGCAAAGCCTGGGTAATCGCTGCCTGTGCAGCCGACCAGAGCGCGTTCCGGTCTCGCTTCACGCTTGCGGCTGCCACGGTCTTCGAGCGCCTGGCGAAGGGCTGGCTGGACGTCTCTCCGGCTCTCACGCACGTGCCGCTGGAAACCCTCGCCGCCGAGATCGACCTGGAACTGATCCGTACGTGCGCAGCCGAGGAGTCCGCGTACGCGCAGACGGTGATCCGGACTCCCCACTTGGCGGCTTCCGCGCCACCTCCTCCGTTCTTCCGTAACCGTGCCTACTCCGACCACCCATCGGGTCGCTACCGGTCACGGGTGGAATCTGCGCTCTGGCAGTTCGCCGCAGAAGCCTCGCTGGGCTTGGACCCGGTTCACTTCGTCACTCGCGCCTCCGGCAGCTCCCCCGGCTGGGCGAACTCGGGGCAGTGTCTCTTCTACGGCCGTAAAGGAGAGCGAGAGACCATCAACCGGTGGCTGGAGAACAACGACGGTGACGAGCCCCCACTGCTGGTGGTCACCGGTATCGCGGGATCAGGGAAGTCCGCGCTCCTTGGCATTACCGCATGCCTTACACACCGGCAACTGGCTCCGGTGGCGGATGCCGTCCATAGTCGTATCGATGTCGGAGAGAGGCCTCGTCCGAACGCCCGTGTGCTGGCCGTCCATGCCCGGCAACTCTCGACCTTCGAAGTCATCAGGTCTCTTCTGAGTCAACTCAGGAACCTGGACACGGACCTTGACTCGCGTCGGTTCTCGGGCGTGGCGAAAGGCCCCTCACTCCGTCCTGAAGAACGGCTTGGCGACGCTCGGTCGCATGACGAGGCCTGGCGCGAACTCGCCGAACAACTGCGGCTGGCGGGGCCGACCGTTGTGATCGTCGACGCGCTCGACGAAGCCAACGATCCATTGGCCCTACTGCGTAACGTGCTGTTGCCACTGGCCGAGAAAGAGAGCGGTCCTGCCCCACCCGAGTGCCGTGTGGTGATCGGCACGCGTCGTGGCGTCGAGAGTATGGATGCCCTCGATACTGCTGTCGCACGGAGAGGACGGCACCTGGACCTCGACAAGGTCCCGGCGGAGCGGCTCACGGATGACCTGAAAGGCTATTTGCGAGCGCTACTTTGGACGGACGGCCGGTATTCCGAGTCTGCTGCGGGCGCCATCGCCGCAAACCTCTCCCGGTCCACCGAACACGGCGGATTCCTTCTCGCCGCCCTGTATGCCGACCATCTGCGGAATCTCGCCACCACGCTGACAGACAGTGAGGCCGCCGGACGAGTACCCTGCACTCTCAGTGGGATGTTCGACCTTCACCTCACCACACTGGCCGACGAGATGCCGTGGGTCAGGCCGGTCCTGGCGGCGCTCGGCCACGCACGAGGCCAGGGGATGCCGGCCAGTCTGCTTCACACCCTCGCCCTCGCCCTCGACCGCGGCGGATGCGCGAACCCGCAGGGGTCGGAGCCCGATGTGCAAGCCACTTTGGATGCCCTGGCCACCGCGGGCTTCTATCTGCGTGCCGCAACTGACACGGACGGTCGCCGTCTGTACCGGTACTTTCACGAAAGCCTCGCCGAACACACGGCTCGACTGGCAAAACCTGGGGAGGTCTTCGACGCCTTGCTCAGCACTGTCACACCCGGCCCGGCGGACGCTGGACCTGTCTGGCACCTGGCACCCCCCTACCTGCTCCGGCACTTGGCCGAACACGCGGTGGCGGCCAATGCCCTCGATGAGCTCCTCACGGATCCGGGATTCCTCGTCCTTGCTGATCCCGAGCACCTTGCCCCATTGCTCGATCGAGCCCGTTCCCTGCAAGCAGTCCAGTGTGCGGAAATCTATCGGCCCACCGCTCACCACCCCATGCGGCACATCCTGGAGGCGCGCCGCAGTCTGCTCGCGTTGCAGGCCACGGCTTGGCGCAACCGCAGCCTTGCGCAGGCCTGGGCCTCGCTCCGGATCGATCACCGGCGCCTTCCCGCGCTACCGATCTGGACCACCCACCAGCGCTCGGAGACGCTGCGCCGACACCACACGATGACCGACCAGGGCCCCTGGGTAATCTCCGTTTCTACAGTCACCCTGGAAGGCCGGCCCACAGTGGTTGTCGCCGCCGACGACGGATCCATCACTGTGTGGTCCCTCGACAGCGGGCGCCGGATCCACCATCTCGTCGACCCAGGCTCCTGGGCGCTCGGCGTGGCGACGATCGACGGGGCAGGCCGGTCCCTGGCACTGAGCGGCGGAAAAGGCGGCACGGCCACGGTCTGGGACCTGGCGACCGGCCAGCTCGTCGGAACACCTACGAGCCACTCCCCGGACGTCAAGGCCGTGGCAGCCCTCGCGCTGGACGGCCGGCTCCTCGGAGTGACAGCCGGCCGTGGTGGCACAGCGGTCGTGTGGGACCTGAGGACGTGCACCCGTCTGCACGTCCTCGCCGGCCACGGCTCTGCGGTGGTGGAGATCGCTGCTTTCGCCGTGGAAGATCAGGCGTTGGGTGTCACCACCTCCGCCGATGGCACCGTGGCCGTCTGGGAGCTATGTACCGGACACCTGATTCGCGCCTTCAGGGACAACGGTGCCGCAGCGATCGCCGCGTCCATCACCAGCGTGGAAGGACGCGTCTGCGTGGTGGCGGGCGGCCGAGAGTGCTCAGCTGTGGTGTGGGACCTTGCTTCAGGGCGGCGTGTGCATACCTTGGTCGGCCATGGCGGCTCGGTGAACGCGGTGGTCACCACCACATTGGACGGCCGCCCCAGCGCTGTCACCGTCGGCGCGGACGGCACCGCCATCGTCTGGGACCTCAGCAGCGGGCAATCCGTTCATACGCTCGTCGGCCATGGCGGCTCGGTGAACGCGGTGGTCACCACGACACTGAACGGCCGCCCCAGCGCTGTCACCGCCGGCGCGGACGGCACCGCGATCGTCTGGGACGTCACCACCTATGAACGTGTCCACACGCTGGTGGGCCACGGGGGAACGGTGAGCGCGCTCGACACGGGAGTCGTCGACGGCGCCCCCTACGCCGTCACCGGTGGTCGCGGCGGCACCGCCTTCGCTTGGAATCTGGTCACTGGGCAGAAGACACACACATTCTCCGGTCAAGCGGGGTCAAGAAGCGCTGCGGTGATTTCGGACGACGAGCGGCTGATCTTCACATGCGGCCGTGGAGGTGCGCCGACGGCCCGCGAGCTGGACACCGGCCGACACGTTCGTACCTTCGTCGAACGAAGTACATCCATCAACGCATTAGCGAGCGTCTCGGTGGACGGCGAGCACTGGTTGGTTGCGACGAGCAATGACGGCACGGTGACGGCTTGGGATCCGAATTCTGGCTTTGATCCCGTCGACTACACATCTTCCGCGTCGCAACACGACCCCGACAGAGACAGCCGCATCCTGATCAGACACACCGACGCTGTGACCGGACTGGCAGCGGCCTTGCTGCACAACCAACCCATAGCCGTGACCGGTGCACGCGACGGAGCGGTTGCCCTGTGGAGTCTCTCCAACGGCGAACGGCTGGCTACCTTTCCCGGGCACAAGGACGCCGTGCATTCAGTAGTCATCGCTGTGGTCGGCAGTAGGTCGCTGGCAGTGACCGCCGGCCGCGATGCTCGCGTGCTCGTGTGGGACCTGGCCCGGGGACGGCAGGTGGCTGAGTTCGTCGGACACCGCGATGCGGTTAACGTCATGGAGCATTTCACACTGGGTGACCGGTCACTGATTATCACGGGAGGAGTCGACGGCACCACCTTTGTGTGGAACCCGGCCACCGGACAGCGTGTGGCGGCGTTGGAGGGGCACACCGGCTCCGTGAACGCGGTGGCGACGCTAGTCAACGAGAATCAAGCGCTGATCGTTACTGCTGGAGACGACGGAACGGCTCGAGTGTGGGATCTCGCCTCAGGAGTATGTGTGCATCGCCTCGGGCACGAGGGAAGAGCGGTGAACGCGGTCGCGGCAGCGGTGGTGGACGGACGCACACTCATCGCCACCGGCGTAGGCGAATCGGCGATGATCTGGGACCTCAGCGGCGAGTCCGCACAGTCGCACACGCTGGCCTTCCCGAGCACCTGCACCCGGCTGGCGGCAACCCGCCGGTATCTGGTGGTCAGTCATGGCTTCGACGTCACACGTCTGTCCTGGCAGGCCGCACCACGCCAGGCGTGAGCGGTCGCGGCCGCTGAGCCTGCGGGGGGCCTCGAAGTAGCCGCGGGCGGGCAAGGTAGTCGCGCTCACGCAGCCTCTCGACTGCACGACGCATCTCGTAGTGCCTCTCGCACCACGCGTACGCAGTGCTCAGATGCACCGTCTGGAACACTGGCCGGTCCGGGTGGACGAGCCCGTCCGCCGCCGCGCTCCTTGCGGCCCGGCCGGTGGGAATCGGACGGCTGGCGCACGCCCCGGAGATCTTCGAGGCCCTGCTGGACGCGGGCCCGCTGACCTTCCGGCAGGCCGTCCAGCTGTACAATCTCACCTTCCAGCACCCGGGTCGGACGCAGGCCGGGTGCTGCGTGGCGTGGTGGCGTGAACGGCTTACATGCCCTGTCATCGCGCGTCCTGGCCCTCGTGAGATCCCGGAATAGCAGAGGTGGGGCTCCTGCCGCTGATTTTGATCTTGCACAACTGCGTCGAACGCACCCCAGCCGCCCGACGGAAGAGCGATCGGACGTTGGTCAGGGCCGCTCTTCCGCGGGATCTTTGCTCGGCTGGTCGTCGGAACGGTGCCCGTGCATGCGGTAGCCCATCTCGTCGGGGTGGCGTGTGACGCGGGCCAGACGCCAGGCCGCGTCGTAGGACATGGGCCCGCGTTCTCGTGCGCGAAGACGAAGGGCCAGGAGGCTGGTGGCGGGGTCGAGCAGCCAGCGCCATGCGGCGGTTTTCACTGAGCCTCGCCGACGAGGGACGCGAGACGCTTTGCCGTCTCGTCGGCGCCGAACGCCTGAACCGCGTCGATCAGGAGGGTGAGTAGTTCTCTGCGGCCTTCCGCGGAGAGGTTCGCGAGGAACTCGTGGAGCAGTTGGGCGACCGTCACCCATTGTCGTCCGGGCTGCCACTGCTGGGTCTCTCGCACCAAGTCCCTGAGGTCAGTGCTGGGTTGGATTCCCGCGAGGCGGGGCCAGTGGTCGGCGGAGCTTTCCAGGAGTGTGTAAAGGCGTGCGGAAGCGGGGTTGGCCAGGATCTCGTGACGAAGGAAGGCCTCGCGGGCCTGGACCTGGCGCCGCGCCAGTTCGTCCAGTTCGTATTCGTGTTGCAGCTGGATGGCGCGGCGTTGGAAGTCTTGCCGCAGCTGCTCGGCGGTGAGTGCGGCGTTGCGGGTCGCGTCGTCCACACTGATCCGGATCCGGGCGTCCGTCACCACCACGCCTTCTCCCATGAGGGGGAGGCAGGCATGGACGGCGGCGGCGATGTCCTGTTCTGCGGCGTCGGGCCGCAGCACGTCGCATTCGGCAGCGGTCTCGTCGACCACTTCCCGGATCAGACGTGCGGCCGCATGCCTGCTCACCGGTGAGCCAGGGCTGTCGTCCCGGTGCCAGGTCACCTGGATCTGGGCGGTGAAACACAAGGTCGGGTCGGCGCTCTTCGGGCGGTCCGGGAAGGTGGAGGTCCACGTGGCGGAGCCGTCGGCGCGCCCTGGCCGCGGGACGGTGTGTTTGCGCCTCATGCGGCATCAGCTTCCGCTGCTGCCTCGGCTTCAGCCGGAAGTGGCGGCTGTTGTGTCCCGGACTGGCCTCGCCGTGCGGCGACGAGGTCGTTGTCGAGTAGCGCCGACAGGTCGCGTTTGAGGTCTTCCTTCTCCTCGGAGTAGGGACGGTCCGCTCCTTGGACCCACATCTCGGCGCAGGTGCGCAGGGTTTCACGCAGGTTCGGGCCCTGCGCGCCGCGGACGTTGACGGCCTCCCGCAGGGTTTCGAAGATGATCGCTCGAAGGGGCGGATGCGCCAGGGCGGCGTCGAGCCAAAGACGGATGGCCGTGTCCAGTTCCCGTGATCCGGCCGCTCCTGTCGCCTGCCGCAGTAGGGTGCGCCAGCCTGTTACCAGGCCGGGCACGGGTGGCCGGAAGCTCTCTTCGTCAGCGACTTCTTCGGCGCCGTGTGTCTGTAGGAGCAGGGGCAGGTCATGGGTTCCTGGCGGTGTGGAGGTTGCCAGGGCGGCGAAGGTGCGGTGGCCGACAGTATCGCGGGTCTTTTCCGACTGACACCATGCCACGACGTAGCTGAAGAGGGTGCTGCGTATTGTGGCGTCGCCCCATAAGACGCATACCGCGTCCCGTAGTTGGTCGATGACGTCGGGAAGCCCCATCTCAGCCACGTGCCGGAGGCGGCGCAGGGCTTTGCCGGTGTGCCGGCGGCCGAACTCCAGGGTGCAGACTTCTACGACGGCCCGTTGCAGGGAAGGTTCCTTGCGGCTGGCCCAGCTCAGGAGCATGGAATGTATGTAGGGGGCTGTCACGGCGTGGATCGCTGCGCGGTCCAGCAGTTCCACGGCCAGGGGCCACAGTTCCTTCTCCGGTCCGTGCAGGTACCAGGCTTTGACAATCTCTTCCAGGGGTTCCTGGCGGCGGTGCCGTACTGCCCACTGCAGGGCGAACTGCCCGATGCGTCCGGCCAGGACGCGGCGGTCGTCTTTGCTGATGGTCTCCAGCGCTTCCTTGCTCGTGCTGGTGTCGACCGGCGCTTGCGCGAGCCAGCCAAGGAAAGACGTGCGGGCCAGGGGGCGATCGTTCCAGAAGTACTCGACGGCGGCGTCGTCCCAGTGAGGACGCTCGAAGTCGAGTGAACCGTCCGTCTCTCTGCGGGCTCCGACGGCACGTGTCATGGCGATCACGCCCGGCGCCTGCTGGCCATCGACGTTGAACTCGGTCTTGTCTAGCACAGCTGTGAGTTCTGCTGCTTTCGCATAGACATGCCCGACCGGGTCCCCTCGCAGCACGGCGGCGGCCAGGAGGAAGTTCCGCTCAAAGCTAGTTCGAGACCGGCCTTCAGGCTCGTGCCACTCGTAGAGCGCGTCTTCCCAGTTACTGTGCGCCGCCACGACGTCGGCGACCTGTTCCTCGAACGTTTGGGCAGACAGAGCCCCACGTTCCTGACGGAGCGGATCGCTCGACGCAAGAGTGGCCTGCTCAGCTGTGCGGTGCTGGTCCAGCATCAGGTAGACCAGGCTGAGCACGTCTGTCGGGCTCTGGCCGACGAGGAGGCGGCGGATGCCGGGATGCTCCAGCCACGTATCCACCGGGAAGCCGGGTTCCTGGGCGAGCAGCCACCGCTCGGCGATGTCACGGGGCCTGGCGGTCCCGAGCTCCGGAGCGACGTCGTCGGGCGCACCTTGGCAGATGCGCCGCCACTGCTCAGGTCTGGTGAGGACGATGAGACGGCTGCCGCGCCGCTCAAGGCGCTCCCTGATTTTTCTGACGCTTGCTCCGAAGGCATCGTCTACGGCGAAGTCGTCTTCGTCGGGTGGGAGTTCCAGCAGGTAGCCGCAGCGCGCGTCATGCGGCAGGCGTCTGGTCGGGAAGTGCTGCGAGTTCCCGAAGGAAATGGGGCGGACCTCCTCGATCACGCCCTCTTCCAGAAGTTTGCCGAGCAACACATACGCGGTAATGGTGCGGCCGCTGTCCGGTGGACGGCTCAGAACGAGGACCGAACCCGCGGGGCGCAAAGAGGCAAGGGCACGGCTGAAAGGGCTCTGCAGCGATGCGTCTTCGCCGCCGTACGGTTCGGCGTAGACCTGCCGCATGACGGCCAGGTACTCCGAGGCAATAGGCGCATGCGAGTCCAAGGTCTGCTCGAACACATACTTCGTTGCGATCATTTCACCCTGGTTGACCAGGGCGCGCTGGAGCACGGCGGCCTGTCCGACAGCCTCGACCGCGGCGGGCGAGGGAGACACAGGCATCGCCGAGGATCCTCCTGCTGCGGAGGCGTCTGCCCGCACGAGGGCCGAGGACTGCGCAGCCGCGTCCCCAAGCACCTCGGGACGCGCCTCCGGGCCCTCAGTACCTTCCCCTACGGCACCGGCTGGCGGGAGGGAAGCCGACTCCTGCCAGGCCGTCTCAACCCCCTCACTGTCAGGTTGGCTGTCGGCCGTCGTCTCGTCCGCCGGCCTGCGATCCCCATCCTGGGGTTCCGGCCTGCCGATGAGACGCCCGAGCAAGGGGTGTTTGTCACGGGGCGTGTCACCGCCTGGCTGACGTGTGAGCTGCTGGTCTGCGCCGTCGCGGCGATCGTCGAGGCTCATCAGTTAAGTCGCCCGCCTCAGCCGATCGTGCCTTCGACCTCGACTCCGACCTGTTCGCCCGACTCGCCGATGATCCCGGCGTCCTGCACCACCTGGACACCGGCGTTGGGCGCGATGCCCCGAGAACGCACGCCAACCTGCCTGTTGGCGACGAAAGCCGCACGCTGCGACACACTCACTCCCGGATTGGGCCGCTGTTCCTCCTCCCCGAAGGGAAGCCCGCGTCCGTAGATCTCCTCCAGGTCACGACGGAGCGTGCCGAGCAACTCCCGCAGATCAGCGTCATCGCCCTGAAGGAAGTCGGGGCGGGACAGGTAGACCCGAAGAGCCCCCTGGGCCTGTGAGAGACGATCGATCCGGATGTCCGTGAGTTCCTGGGGCCTGACGCGCAGCGGCTCCGCATGACCCGGAATCTCCTCCGGTTCCTCCAAGGGAACCCGTCCCGCGCGCCGGTCCAGCACGGCACCCGCCCGATCGAACAGGAACTTGACCGTCTCAACCAACACTGGCCCAGCCAGTGCCGGAAACGCCAGCAGATCCATCTATCCGCCCCTCCCCGTTCCCCGTGCCTCCTCGGCCTCCGCACTTCCCGATGTGAAGTGCGGTTGGCATGCCGGAGGAAAACGCCACCCAAAGTACGTGCGCGATCACACAGCGAGAAGGCGTGAATCGGTCATGTAGTGAAGAGTCCAAATTCATCCGCACTGGCGATCGATTGCGAGGTTGATGGCACAGCGCCCCGTGTGCCCCAGTGCCTGGCGTGCAGGGGGTGCCTTCCTGTGTGCCAGTCGCCCTCCGATGCCGAGGACAGCCGGGTGCTGCCTGCGGGCAGCCCGGCGGAGCGCGTAGCGGCCGCCCTGCTCCCTTCCCGGTCGTGGCTCCAGTGGGTCTCGACCCAGGACCTGTTGACGGGCTGCTACGCCGAGCAGGCCCTGCCGTGGGAGAAGTGGGGGCCGGGGGCCTACGAGCTAGACGTGCGGGACGGACGAGACGGCCGGGCATCGGAGGGGGAGGTGGCGGGTGGCCCTGCGCCGGAAGGTCCGGAGTCCGAGGCAGACCCGTACCGTGCGGCCAGCCCCGAGGCGGTGCAGGCCCCGGGGTCGGCAGTGGACCAGGTGGCCAGGGGCGTGAACGATATCGCCGCCCTGCGGGAGATGGGGGACCAGCAGGTCGTGGAACGGCTCGGCAGCCGGAAGCTGGCCCGGCGCTTTGAGCTTCCGGAACTCTCGTGGTCGCCGCCCTCCACGACCTCGGCCTCGACGACCGGACGGCGGGGACCAGGCAGGAGGGATGACTCGAGGCCCCGGCCGGGGCCTCATGGGGCGCTTAGCCGCGGAGGGCGCAGGCCGAGGACGAGTGGGCGGCGACTTGCGGCACTGCTACTTCGCTCTACCGGCGCCAACAACCGGCGGCCGATTGCGCCTTCGGCTGGTCAGACCCACCTTCCGGCACCACGGATCGGCCACGTCGAAGTCCTTGGCCCCCCGTTGAGCGCCCTGTCTGCCGTGTAATTCACGGGTGGATGGTGCCCGACGCGAACCAGGTGTGGAGTGCGTGCTCTGCTCCGTCAGGGAGATCGTCGATGAACACCACGGCCAGGCCGCGCTGGGCTCGGGAGCAGCAGACGTAGAACAGGTTGCGTGACCGTTCGGTGCGGTCGGGTTTGTCGGTGCCGGCGAGCATCTTGCCGATGCTGTATCGATTCCAGGCGCGGTCGTCGACCACGACTACAACGTTCTCGAATTCGTCACCCTTGACACCGTGTTGGGTCGAGAACGGCGTGAGTTCGTCGATGAAGTGCGTGATGCTGGTGACTTCACGGTAGGACACGGTGCGGAGGTTGTTGGAGAAGTCCGCTCGTCGCTGGTCGCGCTCGTCGAGGTCCGTTGCGGATCTTCGGCGTTCCAGGTCTTTGAGTTTTCCCGGCAGGGCTAGGAGATGGCCGTCGGCCATCAGATCGAGCACGTCGCCGATGGTGCCGGTGCTGCGTACGGCGTCGAGTGCTCGGATGGCGTCAGTGATGGCGCGTTTGTGTGCGTGACGGGTGATCCGTGTCCGTCCCTCGTCCAGCAGGTCGGTCAGCTCGGCGAAGTCGTTGTTGCGGAAAGCGGTGCTGACGGCTTCGACGCGGGTGAGGTACTGGATGTATGGCTCGTCGCGGGCCATGAGGTCGTCGGGACCGTAGCGGCCTAGCTTTCGGTACTGCTCCAGGAGGTTGGCGTACTCCAGGGTGCCGGCTATCCCTCGGTGGGTGAGCAGCAGGTACTTGCAGTTCGCCCGTGTCCAGCCACTCCGGGCGAGAATTGCTTCGGCGGCGGTGAGCCGCTCAGGGCCAGCCGGGATGCTGCTGTTGAGGAACAGGTGGACCTCGCCGGTCTGCTGCTGGCCGACGGCGTCCTGGGTGAGCTCGGGACGCATCCGGTTGAGCACCTCGACAACGGGAGGCGAGCACCGGTAGTTCTCGTGCTTGGTGATCTCGGTGAGAAGACCAGGCCGTTTGACCGCTCCGACTCCGGACTCGTAGATCTTCTGCATGGAGTCGCCGAAGAGACCGACCACGCATTTCTCGCGGCCTGCGCCCGCCAGGTGGTCCAGCAGCAGCTGGATTGTCTTGGGCGAGGTGTCCTGGTACTCGTCGACAAAGATGACCGGGTACTTGCTGGTGATGATGCGTATGAGCTTCGGGTGAGCGGTGACCAGGCGGAGCGACAGCGCGATGACGTCGTCGTGGGAGATGCGCCCCTCGTGCAGCCTGCGCCCGCGGTCGGAATAGTCGATGGCGGGAGGATCGGTGACATCATCAAGGTCTTCTGGTTTGGACAGCTCCTTGTTGTAGTCGAGGATCTGCTGCCAGAGCTCATGCTGGTACTGCTTGATGACGCTCCACAGGAATTCGTGGATGGTGTCGACATCGACGAGCGGATCTGCGGCGATGCGTTCGACGATCTTTTTCTTGGCGACGTTGGTGTAGGTGATGCAGGCGATCCGTCGGCCGTGTGCCTCCAGGTCTGCGCGGTGGTGGGTCAGGAGGTGCTGCAGGGCGCGTACCAGGGTGGTCGTCTTGCCGGCGCCGGCCCCTGCTTCGACGAGGAAGCTGTGCCGGGCCTCCAGTTCGGTGGCGACGGCTTCGAGGGTGTCTAGGCGAGCCACTGCAGTCCTTCGGAGATGTAGCGGGGCACGGCCCAGTCCTCCAAGAGCATGACGTCGAAGGCGAAGTCCGTTTTATGGTCGCTGAGTTGCTGTGCGATGTCGTAGGCCTTGGCTGCGATGTCGTCGGCAGTGGGGTCAGCCCCGACCTCCTTGACGAAGGCCGCCTTCAGAGCGAGCTGGCGGAAGCCACGTACGAGGGGCTCCGCGTTGGCGATGATGAAGGCGTCCTCGAAGCTCCGCGCGCAGGCTCCCGAATCTGTCTCCGGGATCTGGTAGGCGACACAGACATGACCCTGTTCCTTGTCGGCCGGGTCGGTGGCGAGCAGCTCGGCGATGCTGGACTTTGCGGGCAGCCAGTTCTTGAGCGTCGTATTCGAGGTGACCGTCTGCCCCTGGCCGGGTGGGCAGGCCTTGCGGTGCTTGGGGCACACGGAGTCGATGTCGGTGATGACGAGGGTCTTGACGTTCAGGAAGGCGAGAAGTTCCCGGAAGCGGACGGCGTAGGCGTCGCCGACCTCGATGACCGATACGTACTGGTGCAGAAGATCCTTGGCGCACCTCCGGACCATTTCCGGCAGGATCAGCCGTTCCGCGGTGCCCTCGATCAGGATCACCTTGTCGGCGAAGAACATGTCACACCGGTGCAAGACCATGTACTGGCGCAGGAAGCGCAGGGTCTCGTCACCCTGCGGTGTGGCCTTCACGTTGGCCTCGAAGGTCGAGAGGTCCTTGACCGTGAGCTGCGGCTCGGAACGGTCGAAGTAGCGCACCGTGTGGAAGCCGCTGCTGGCGACGATGTGGGAGGAGTGCGTGGTGATGACCACCTGCACCTTCCAGCCCGACTTGCGGTCGATGAAGTCCTGGATGTTCTTGATGAACGTCTCCTGCATCTGGGGATGCAGATGGGCTTCGGGCTCCTCGATGAACAGCACCTGCAGCGCCGGCTTGGGTGTGGTGCGCTCGTAGGTCTGGTGAAAGCTGATGACCTGCAAGATCGTAAAGATCAGCTTGCTGTAGCCCAGCCCGTTGTGGCCTTCGGGAAGATGGAAGTCGTCGTCCCCGGATGGGTACTGGATGCGGGTACTGCCGCGGAGGATCCCTGAGGCCTCGATGAGAGAGACGATGCGGGGCTTCTGGACCGGGGTGATCGTGCCCACCCCGAAGGTGCGCAGGTCCTCGAAGATCGGGTCGAACAGCGTGGCGTAGTTGTCGTCGAGCTGCTGTGAGGCGGACGCCAGAGCGGTCTCGATCTGCTCGATGCTCTGGTGACGGTCCTCCTGCCCACTGTTGACCTTGTAGTAGGCCTCGAACGTCTTCGACAACGTGCGGGCCTTGTCGCTCGGTGTGTCATCCATCTTGGTCTGCGCGTAGACGAACTTGACCGACAGGATGGATTCGGCGGCGCCGCGCTTGATCTCCTTGCGGACGTTCTCGTCCAGCGGGCTGAGCGCGCGATAGGCCGGGGCGAAGTAGTCAGAGAAGTTCTTGCGCAGCCACTTGATGCGGTCAAACTGCTCGCGTTGGCTGGCCGCCCAGAAGTCCTTGAGGAAGTCGTGCGGGCGGGCCACCTCCAGCGCCGCTTCGATCTTGACCTCGAAGCAGGTGTCGTCCAGGTCGAGGATCACACCCGTGAGCGGCGCGAGGTCGTCGTCCTCCGTGTACTGGATGGTGAGGACCAGTCGGATAGTGGGGACGAGGTCGTAGGCCTTGGCCAGCAGGTCCTCGCTCGTCTTGGTGTCGCCCCGGGTAGCGTGCGTCTGTGCCTCGCCGAAAATCTGCCGCGCCTGCTCGATGTCGGCGATACGGCAGGTGGAGAAGTCCTCCAGGACGAACCTCGTGTCTTCCTCACCGAAGAACTTCTCGAAGAGGTTGACGAAAGACGTCTTGCCGCTGTTGTTGCGCCCGACGATGAGGGTGGCCTTGGGATCAACCCGGACGTCCACCCTTTCAAGGGCGCGAAAGTTGATTACTTCGGCGTGGGTCAGCTGCATCGCACTCCCGACATCGTTCCCAACCCCAGCTCCCGGGCCGACATACGCGTGCGATTACCGAGAGTCAAAGCAGTATCTGATACGGAGGGGACGGAGGTGCCCACTTGGCTCGAAGTGGTCAGTGATACGGCAGATTGCACCAACTTCGGTCTTTGCTGATCGATTTCGATCGTTGGCGGCGTGCCGTGCCTTCACGCGTCGGTGAAGGCGAGTGGGCTCATCCAGCGCGGACCCCGCTCTGTGGAGGAGGACGAGGCGGACGGTGATGGCGTCGGCGGAGTTGCATCCGAAAGGAGTGTCAGTGGGCGGCAGTACCGTCGGGGCATGACTGCATGGCCGCCAATTGATCGTGATGATCTTCGCAAGGCGCGTGGTGACGCGGGCTTCGATACCGTCCTCCCGCTGCTGATCAGGCGCTTGATAGCCGAGACCGCAAGTGGGTTGGGTTCCTTGGACATGCCGGGAGGCTCCGGCACCGCGGTCGGAGGTTTCGACGGCATCGTCACAGCGTCGGGACCGTCGGCGTTCGTGCCTGAGGGAACCTCGGTGTGGGAGTTGTCTGTTGGCGGCGGCAACAGCAAGGCCGAGGATGACTACGAGAAGAGGACCAAAGGCCCGAAGGAGCTCGCGACCCAAGACGTCACCTACGTGGAAGTCGTCCTCGACACGTGGAGAGATGCTCGAACCTGGGCCGCGCGCCACACCGAGGACGGTCGGTGGCGGGAGGTACGCGGGTACAACCTCGACGGGATCGACCTCTGGCTGGAACAAGCGCCAGCCACCACGGCATGGCTTGCTGCCCGACTGGGAAAGGCGCAACCAGGCGTGCGGTCGCTGGACTCGTGGTGGACTGACATGTGGCTCCGATCGACGCGCATCCCATTGGACCGGGCGGTGGTGCTGGCAGGAAGAGAGAAGGAAGCCGCCGACTTCAGTGCCCTACTTGCCACCGGGCGGTCGGTGATCAAGCTAGGCGGAGATCTGCGCCCCGACGAAGTCTGCGCCTTTGTTGCTGCTGCCCTAGAACAGGAAGGCGTCCTGGGGGCTACTCAGGTGGGGGCGCGAGTCCTGTTCGTTTCCGACAAGCACGGTATCGAGCAACTGGTCACGCAGCTCCAGCCCTTGATCTTGGTCCTCGCGGACCTGGCGCTCGCGCGGGACATTCCACAGCAGCATCCTCACCAGCTCGTGTGGGCGGCGATGCCCGGCGGTCCGTGCGACGTGAACGTGCCCAGGCTCCACAGTCAGGTCCTCGAGTCCCTGCTGCTCTCCGACGGCATGCCGAGCGAGCGTGCGGCCCGACTTGGCGCGCTCGGTCGCCGCAGCCTGCTCGCGCTTCGGCGAGCCCTGGCTCACCACCCGGAGCCACTCACACCGGAACGGGCGTCGACGCTCGATGTGGTCCGCCGGCGGCTGCTTTTGCTGAATTCCTGGAATGGGGACAATCGGGAAGACCGCCGTGTGGTTGGACAGTGCTCGGGACTTGAATACGAAGCGTTGCAGGAGCGGGCCCGGGAGCTCGCCGCTGGGTCCGACATTCCTTTCCTCGGCCATCAGGAAGGGATCTGGCACGTGCTCGCTGCCGAAGACGCCTGGGCCTTGCTCGGTACATCCCTCACCAGCGACGATCTCCAATTCTTCCGAACGGCAGTCTTGGAGGTACTGACTGAAACGGACCCGACCCTCGACCTAGACCCTGGCGAGCGGTGGAGGGCCGGGGTGATGGGTGTGAGACGGTGCTTCTCACACACCCTTCGCGCAGGGCTCGCACAGTCGCTCGCCCTCCTGGGCGCCCTGGGCGCGGATGTACGGGGCCCCGGAGGTGTCACGGGGGATCGATGGGCACGGCTGCTGGTTCGTGATCTGCTGAAGCAGGCGAACGCTGATGACGCGTATAGCCTGTGGCGTTCCCTGGGCGATGTGCTCACCTTGTTGGCTGAGGCCGCTCCGGAGGAGTTCATAGAGGCGATGTATGAGGGCCTCAGTGGCACCAGGCCTCTTCACGTTGCCATGTTCACCGACAACCAGCCTGACAACATGGGGCTTGGATCCAGCTCTCCTCATACAAGGTTTATGTGGTCCTTGGAGATCCTGGCATGGTCTCCGGAGCACCTCGATGACGCGGTCGACGTACTTACCGCGCTGGCTGTCGTGGACCCGGGCGGCCGGCTCTCGAATCGTCCCCTCGCGAGTCTGGTGGGGATTCTCAGCGTGTGGGCTCCCAACACGACGGTCCACGCCGAGGAACGGATCAGAGTGATCCGACGCCTGGTGCGGAGGCAGCCGGCACTTGGCCGCAAGTTGCTACTCCAGCTCATTCCTGACAGCCACGCGACGCAGATGACCCATCCGGGTCCGCGTTTCCGCGACTGGAAAAGGGACACCGTCGTCACCCCGCATGATCGATGGACTGTTACCACCGCCGTAGTCGACCTGCTCCTTGACGAACTCAATGCCGCCCCCGAGCTGTATGGTGACCTGATCGGCAAAATCGATGTTCTCCCTCCCCAACACCGCGCTGAGGTCGCGCGACGGCTGACCAAGCTGGCCGGCGACCTGGAAGATGACGATCAGCGTGCGGTTCTCCACCGCGCACTGCGCGATCAGGTCGCCCGGCACCAGGAGTACGCGGACACCGCGTGGGCCCTTCCCGCTGACGAGCTTCGCCCCCTCCAAGAGGTGTGCGCAGCGCTGGAGCCTCGGAATACGGTGCAGCGGTACGCATGGTTGTTGCAGTCCGGCTGGATCACGCTTGGCGACATCAGGCGCCGTGACAACTTCGCTGCCTACGACGCGGAACTCCTCGCCCGGCGGGCCGCCGCGGTCGGGGAGACAGTCGCGAACGGAGGGCTGGAGGCTCTCGTCGAGCTGGCTTCCGCAAGCGAGTTTGCCGACCTGGTGGGCATTGCTCTCGCAGAACACTCCGCGGACCATGACCAAGAGCTGCTGTCCTGGCTTGAGGAGGACGCCTCACCAGCCAAGGAGGTCGCAGCTGCGTACCTGCGGCGGCGCATGTGGGCACAGGGGGACGATCTCCGCGACAGGCTTCTTTCCCTCACAGAGGTTCCGCAGACTCAGGCAACCGTCCTGCGGCTCGCCCCGGATCCAGTCACCGCGTGGTCGAAGCTCGCTGAACTCGGTCCGGAGGTAGCAGGACACTACTGGCGTGAATTCTCCTACTTCGGGCTCGGCTCCGACTTCCCGCGAGCGTTGGATGCGGCCCGCTCGCTGTTGGGTGCCGGCCGTCCTGCAGCGGCGCTGGACCTGATCCTCCTGTACGACAGGAAAGGGAACAGTGCAGAGGCCGCCGAGGTCGTCGTCACCGGGCTTGAAGCCCTCATCGCAGGTAGGTTGAGCGATCCTGAGCTCGGGCGACTCAGTACACGTTTCCAGGATCTATTTGCGCTACTGGCCCGGCACCATGAGCAGGTCGGGCGTCAACGCATTCTCAGTCTGGAGTGGCAACTTTTGCCCGCGCTCGGGTTCGACGCTGAGGCTCCAATTCTCCACAAGACGTTGGTTGAGGACCCTGAGGCGTTCGTGGATTTGGTGACCTGGTCCTTCCGTCCCAGCACCCCTTCCGAGGAAGATACGGCCGATGCCGTTGAGCAGGAGAACAGACGCAATATCGCGAACCATGCTTACAGAGCCCTTCACACTTTGCGTACATGTCCAGGACTTACGGCCGACGGGGCCCTCGAGCCGGTTGCATTGCGCAGGTGGGTCACGGCGGCCCGGGCAGAACTGGCTGCCAGGGATCGTGCCAGGGTGGGTGACGTGCAGATCGGCCAGGTACTTGCTTTCGCCCCGCGAGGCCAGGATGGCTTGCCGATTCCGGAAGCCGTCCGAGACCTACTTGAAGAAATCAATAGCAGCGATCTCGAACGAGGTCTCAGTATTGGAATCTACAACAAACGAGGTGTGACCACTCGGGGACTCCTGGATGGCGGAGTTCAAGAGTCGGGGCTGGCCCGGTCCTTCCGGGAGCAGGCCGAGCGCGCACGCGCGTGGCCGCGAACCAGGAAGTTGCTCAAGGGGCTTGCGGAGTCGTACGAAGCTGACGCCCGACGGGAGGACCAAGAGGCAGAGCGACGGCATCAAGGCCTGGAGTAGGCGCCCGCTAGGGCCCATTGTGAAAGCGCAGACCGCATTAGGAATCACTGTGTGATTGTGGCGACCCTATGCTGATCCGCTGCTACGGGTAAGGGCGTTGGCGCCACTGGAACTTCTTCGCATGCACGTGCCTGCATTGGCTGCAGAGACCCTGGAGCGCTGCACGCCAGCGGAGAGGGCGTTCAGATAGTGCGGCAGCCCGCTCTCCCCAATCTACGTTGCCAGCCCACCCGCCTGGCGCTCGCCATAGAACCGGGCGTGAACTCTTTCCTAGCGGTAGCGGGAAGTGATCCCGAACAGCGGGTCTGATGCAGGTTTGGGTGACAGGTTTGTCACCCGATCGTGCAGCAGACCCAACTCTCCAGGTGGTCGCAAGGCAGGTGCATGCTCGGGCACGCACGTTTTGCGAGCGCTTAGGAGCGGGTGAGGCGACGGGTCAGGCTGGTGATCACGGTGGTGCCGAGTAGCCAGCCTGAGAGGGAGCTGATCCAGGCGATCCAGGCAGTGCTGTCGACAGGGGTGAACGCCTTTTCCTGACCCAGGTCGAGAACGGGCAGGATCAGGTCGAGGGAGAAGGGGCCTTGACCCTTGATCCTGGACACACGAGACACTGGATCCTGAGGATCTGCGAACGGACATCTCGTGGTCATGAAGAACTATCCGCCGCAGTTCAAGGCGGACGCGGTCGCGCTGTACCAGTCGCGGCCCGAGGCGACGATCAGGCAGGTCGCCGCCGACCTGGGGATCAACCCCGAGACCCTTCGGAACTGGGTGCGGGCAGCCGGCGCGAGCCGGCCGCGTGGACGCCGGGCGGAGGTGCCGACCGAGCCGCCGGCGCCGTTGGAGGCGGAGAACGCCGCTCTGCGGAAGAAGGTCCGTGAGCTGGAGGAAGAGCGCGAGATCCTGCGGAAGGCAGCAAAGTATTTCGCCGGGGAGACGCGCTGGTGAACCGCTTCCAGTTCGTCGCCGACCATCAGCGCCGTTACGGCGTGAAGCGGCTGTGCGCCATCCTGGGCATCGCCCGCTCCAGCTTCTACTACTGGCGTCGGACGGCCGCGGACCGGGCCGCCCGGCAGGCGGCCGACGCCCGCCTCGCCTCCCGGATACGGGCCGTGCACCGCGAGTCGGACGGCACCTACGGCGTCCCCAGGATCACCGCCGAGCTCCGCGAGGCGGGCGAGCGCGTCAACCACAAGCGGATCGCGCGGGTGATGCGGGGCGCCGGGCTGGCGGGCGTGCGCTTGCGCCGCAGACACCGCACCACGGTGGCGGACCCGGCCGCGGCGAAGGCCCCGGACCTCATCGGCCGCGACTTCACCGCCACCGAGCCGAACACGAAGTACGTCGGCGACATCACTTATCTCCCGCTGGACGGCGGGAAGTTCCTGTATTTGGCCACCGTCATCGACCTCGCCTCACGCCGCCTGGCCGGCTGGGCGATCGCGGACCACATGCGCACCGACCTCGTCACCGACGCCCTGTCCGCCGCCGAACGGACCCGCGGCAGCCTCGCCGGGACGGTCATGCATACCGACCACGGGGCCCAGTACACCAGCCGGGCCTTCGCCGACGCCTGCCGCCAGGCCGGCGTCCGCCAGTCCATGAGCGCGATCGGCAGTTCGGCGGACAACGCGCTCGCCGAGTCCTTCAACGCGACGTTCAAACGCGAGACGCTTCAGGGCCGGAAGCGCTGGTCCAGCGAACACGAGGCCCGTCTCGACGCGTTCCGCTGGCTCAACCGCTACAACACCCGACGCCGACACTCCCGCCTCGGACAACGCAGTCCCATCGCCTACGAGACAGCACTCGACACAACATCAACTACCCTGGCCCAAGCCGCATAGCCCGTGTCCAAGATTCCGGGTGAAGGCCCAAGACGATCGGTTGGAAGGACGGTCCGTGGGATTGGGCGGGCCGTGGTGGTGCTGCCGAGAAGGCGATGGCAGCAGTAGCGACAAGTGCCAGCAGCCATATGAACGCGCGCCCCGGTCTGTAGCCGTATCCGACGGTGGCGTCTTCGATGTAGCCCCAGAGTCGGGCAGGCCTTGGCAGGCTGCGCCGCCGTTGTCGATGCCGGGCCAAGAGTACTGTCCGCGCGTCGTCGTCATGGCCGAGTCGACGGTAGTAGGCGGCCAACTGTTCGTAGGGCTGTGGTTGGTAGTCAGTGTCGCGCTGCAGCCAGGGCAGACGGTGAGCGGCCGGCATCACCGGGAGGAGGGTTTGATAAGTGAGTGCGGTGAGCGCGATCTGTGCGGGCCAGGAGTCGGCGGCATCGGTGATGGAAACGATGGTGGCAGCGCTCAGGTCGATGGTGGCGGGTGGCGCAGTGAGGGACTCCAGATGGAGCGCTCCGAGGGCGGCGTGGTGCAGGGCGACGGTTGCTTCCTCCGCGAACGTTGTCCCGATGAGTGAAAAGGTGCCCTTGACCTCAGCGCGGGTCAGGTCGATGGTTCCTGCGACGCGTGTCGCATTGTCCAGCTTGATGTTTGCTTCCACTCGGGCTCCAGGAGCTCGAAGCGCGTACTGGTGGTAGGGGAGGAGCGTGCTGGCGGTGAGTTCTATCGATTCGCCGACGACGGCAGCGAACAGATTGACACCCCCCTCGACCTTCAGGCCGTCAGCGTAGATACCACCACCGACGGTGAGCGTAGGTGCGCTGACGGCCCACCCAGTGGTACTGCGTATGTCGGCACGGGCAAGCCAGCATTGGCCGCCAATCGTTGCGCCGAACAGGCGGATGCCGCCGCCGTCCACCAACAGGTCGGTACAGCGGAGGTCTTGAACGAGGTGCAGGCCGTCGCCACGGAACGCCGGACGTTCTTCCTCCCCGGACAGGCGGGCCTGGGTGAGTTCAATGGTGAAGGCCTGGGCGCCCCACAGGTTCAGTCCGCCCTTCACGTGAGTGGAGTGCGCGTACAAGCCACCTTCGACGCGGAGCTGAGGCCCGTTCACGGCAAAGCCGGATCCGTTGCCTGTGATGCGGGCGGAAGTGAGCCACAGATCGCCCCTGATCTGTGCGCCGAACAGGTCCACCTCGCCACTGACCAGCTGGTCGAGCGTCAGATCGCCGTCCACGCGCAGTCGGTCGGCGCTCAGCCGAGGTATGCGGCAGCCGGTGAAGTCCGCCGCACGCAGGGAGGCGTCGGCGAGTTCCACCGGCTCGTCGAAACGACAATCGAGCAGGGAGAAGGGGATCTCGACCGCGGCGTAGTGCAGCTGAAGGCGTCCGGTGATGTGCGCACCTATCAGCTGCAGCCGCGGCACCGCTCCAGGCTCCGGCGCAGGGGGCTGCAGTAGGAGAGCGGCAATGACCTCGGCAGGGACTTCCTGGCTCATGGAACTCGGGTCTTGCGTTGTGCCGTCGGGTGAAGCAGCAGTGAGATCGAGGGGACCGCCGTTGCGTACTGCTTGCCACAGGCGTTGTGAGATCGGATCCCAGTGGGCGGGTGGTGTGGTCACCTTGACGATGGTGCCCGCCCTCGGCTGCCAAGTGTGAACTGATGGACGCATCTTGGACGCCGCCGAGCCGTCAGCGCGCGTGCCGCCTTCGGTGTGTGTATCACCGTAAAGCCCAAGCCCGGGAAGTTAGGGTCTGGTGCCGTTCGTCAAGCTGGTCCTTGGCGTGATGGTGAAGCTGGTGGTGATGCGGAGCTTTGCCCAACTGGCTCCGCCCTTGGGCTTGTTGTAGGCGTAGGGCGACAGAGTGCGTTTGACGGTCCGGGGGCTGGTCCTGTTGCGCCGCCGTGCGGGGTGGAGGTGGCGGGGGTCGAGCAGGGCTGCGGTGATGCTGTCTGTGTGGCTGACCGCGCTGATCACGCTGTGGCGGAGGGTGCGCAGGGCGACGGTGAAGGACAGCCGGTCGGGATCGAGGCCGGCGGTGTCGGCAGCCCGGCTCGCGGTGATCCGTAGGGCCTGGTAGGTAATCAGGTAGGCGTAGATCTCCTGGTTGACCCCAGTGGGATGGTGGGAGCGCAGGACCTGGCTGGGTCCGCGGAGCGTGGCCTTGAGCGCGAAGAATGCCGTCTCGGCCTCCCAGCGCTGGTGATAGAGCCGGGCGAGGTCGGCGGCCGGGTAGCGGTGGGCGTCGAGCAGGGTGGTCAGCAACCGCATCGTGGAGGCGCGGGTGTCTCCGTCGCCGGTGGTGACGGTGATGGTCACCTCGATGACCCGGGCGAGCAGGCCGTGGACCTGCGGTGGGGTGCCGCCGCTGCGGACCCAGTGGTGGTAACGGACGGAGTGGGCGGGCAGCGGCAGGAAACAGATGCCCGAGCCGTCCGGCAAGACCTGCAAGACGGGCACCGGGTGCCGTGTCTTGGAGCGGAACAGCAGGTGAGCGCCGGTGTCGGCGACCTCCCTCATCAATGCGTAACTGTCATACCCGCGGTCGGCCAGCAGCAGCATCCCCGACCTGAGGCTGGGCAGCAGACGGCGTGCCTGCCCGGCCTCGCCACCCGTGCGGGGGCCGAAGACCGCGTCGATCAGGGCGCGGGTACCGCATTCCACCAGCGCCGACAGGTGCACCTGCGGATAGCCGGCCGGGCCGTGGCCGGAGCGGTGCCGTTTGAAAACGGCCACGTTGGCGGCGGTGTCTGCGGTCTCCATGGTGGTGGCGTCCCAGGCCACCAGCCGCAGCCCCTGCCAGAACGCGCCAGCTGTCGCCGTGGTGGCCACTGAGCCTCGCAGCCGGGCGAACAGCGCGGCCAACGGCTCCACTCCCACCCGGCGGCGGGCCGCTCGTAGCGCAGCGGCCGACGGCCGGACGGCCCGTAACCGCAGCCCTGCGGTCATCGACGCCCATACCCCTGCATAGCCGCAGCTGGGGAAGAGGGTCATGGCCAGTACGAAGTACACCACCACCCGCGAAGGCAGCTTGCGCACCCGCTTTTGAACCCGTCGGGTCGTGGCGAGTACCTCGTCCACCAACTGCGGCGTGATGACCTGTGTGAGCTCTCCAAGATGCCCGGCAGCAACGGCACTTCGGCCGACGGCGGGCATGCCAGACTGAACATGCAACGGGGCTCCTGCAGAACGGTGTCTTGGTCGACTTCCGTCCTACGCGGAGCCCCGTTCGCCTACCCGGACTTCACCGAACCTCTTGACACCAGACCCGGCGGCCTAACTTCCCGGGCTTGCCGTAAAGCCCGGTACCCCAGCGTCTTCCGTTGTGAGACGTCTGGTTAAGAGACTTCTGTGCCCAGTGGCTTCAGGTCTGGCGGGTAGCCCTTCGCACGAAGCCAGGCGTCAAGGGCGAGAGCGACGATGTCACCGTGAGGGATATCGGTGTCGGCGTTGCAGCGGCGGATCCGGCGCTGGAGCTGAAGAACTTCGGGGACGGCATGGTTCAGCTGCCCTCGTTTGGTGTGCCGGTCCTTGATGACGTTGAGGGTGTCGGGGTGCGGCCTCAGAGCGTCGTCGGCTTGCTGGAACTCGGCGTCGAGCGCGTCGGCAATTTCACGCAGTCGGCGAGCGTAGGGGGAGTGATCGGGCACGAGAGCTCCTCCGGTCGGTCCGGCTAGGCGGATAGCTATCCGCCTACTGGGCTATTGGAATAGTCGGTACGTGGGGCGGCCGCACCCTGGTGTTGGGGCGGCCGCCTCTCGCGCACTGCAATCGGGCTCAGAACCCGCGGGCAGTGAGCCACTCGTCCAGCGCGACCGAGACGATGTCGCCGATGGGCAGGTGGTCGAGTTCGTTGTCCAGCGCGAAGCGCTTGATCCGCTTCTTCAGCTTCAGGGCAGCGGGGATCGATGAGTCGAGACTCTCGCGCGTGATGATGCGCTGGTTGAGAACGACGGCGGTTTCGGGAATTCCCTTAGGACGGCCGGGACCCTGAGCCCACGGAGTTCCTTCGCTGGGCGCTGCCTGGGTTTGCACGTTCTGTTCCTGGTGAGCCTGTGGAACATCGGTCCTCACTGGGAACCCGTTGCCGCCAGGCGTCGTATGAGCTGCAAGGCGAAGCGCCACTTCGGCGCCCGCGGCTGCGCCAGGAGCCGCGGACGGGCTGTGCTGGGCAACAGGCTCGGCCGGCTGCGTGGCCTGGACCGCCGGTGTTACAAGCTCGGGAGCTGGGGTCACAGGCGTCACCTGCCGTTCCACCGGCGTCCCAGCGGACGGCGTCCCCGCCTTGGGAGCGACGACGGCTGGGCGCACCGGCTGACTGGTGGCTGGCTTCGGCCCAGGGCCGCTCGGTGTGACTTCAATGGTCGGCTGGGCGGAGGTCTGTGCCACTTCGGGCGCCGCCTCAGCCTGGCCCCGCGCCGATACCTCGGAGGGAACGGGAGAAGGAGATGGAGCGGGCTGTGCCTGCGGCTCGCGGGCATGGAGGCCCTCTTCGCCGTCGGTGGCGGCCTGTTCGGCTGCGTACTGCTCGGGTGTGAGTTCGGCGGCCGGGGGAGGGGGCGGCGGGGTCGTCTTCTTGGCCGCGCCCAGGGCACGCCCGCCGGTGCGGCGGGTGGGAGGCTTCGGCCTTTCGTTCTTCTCGCTCATGCCTGGGTCAGCTCCTTCATCAGGTTGGCGTACTCGCTCAGTTCGGTGGGGATCTCGCCGAAGGCCTCCATGTAGTGGACCCAGGAGTGGATGGTGGTCTCGGCGAGCGGGAAGGGTTCGTCGCGGTCCGGGCCGATGCCCTCGCCCTCGGCGGGCTCCAGGAGCTGGTCCTTGGCCCGGTTGGGCAGGCTGGTGCGGTCGTCGGCCTTGACCATGACCACGTGGGCGGTGACGCCCTGCTCGTTGCGGGCGGCGGCGCGTTCGGCCTCGTCGAAGGTGGCGACGAGCTTGCGTCGTTCGATCTTGGTGGGGGCGACCGGTACGAGCAGCAGGTTCGCCTCGGTGACGGCCTCGTGGAAGATGCGGGCGCTGCCGCCGCCGGCGTCGACCACGATCGCGCCGAACTCGGCACCCTTGGCGCGGATGTACTCGGCGATGTCGTCGAACGGGTACCGCTCGACGACCAGGTTGGCCGGGATTTCGAAGCCGGCGGCCTGGGCGACCTTGAACCAGTCGTAAGCGGACTGACTGGTCGCGTCCGCGTCCAGCAGCAGCGTCGGCAGGTCGAGGACGACGGCGTAGTAGAGGGCGATGAACCAGGCGGAGGTGGTCTTGCCGGTGCCGCCCTTGAGCATGCCGACCACGATGACGAAGGCGTCCCAGGCGCTGGCCGTGGCTGCGGCCAGGGTCTTGGTACGGGTGTTCTCACTCACGTGTGCTTGATCTCCTGAATCTGGGAAGGTGCGTTGACGTGCGCGTGTCGGCGAGTGGGCCGATGTCGGAGGCGGCTGAGTGCGGACGAGGAGGGCCCCGTGCTTCAGCACTAGGCACTGGCCGGTGCGCCATCGATCCCTTGATCTGCCGAGCCCGACCAGGTACACGTGCAGGCGCGCTCATGGCCTCTTCCTTGGGGTGCGGGCCGGGCCGTGGTGGTGCTTGGGCCGCATGCGGGTGCCCGCCTGGTGCAGGAGCCGGTAGACGGTGCCGACGGAGTAGCTGCACTCCGCGGCGAGGTCCGGCACCGTGGCGCCGGCCTCGTACCGCGCCCGCAGTGACTCCGCGAGCTTCATACGCCGTGCGGTAGTGGCTGCGGAGCGGATGCGAAGTGTCTGCTGGGTGGTCCGGGGCGTGCCCCCGGCCTCGATCAGCAGCCGCCGTGCGGCACGCCGGGTCACGGACCCCGCGGCGGCCAGCTCCGTGAGTGTCGCGCCTTCGTGCTCGTACAGGCGGCGCAGATGGGCAGCCAGACTGCGGCGGGCTGACCCGTCGCGCATCCTGCGGGTCTGCCATGAGGTGCGCATCACGGTCCCCGCTGCGTGCAGTCGGTTGATCACCGTGCCGTAGGACAGGCCACTGGTGGCGACGAGTTCGGCGACCGTGGTCCCGGACTCGTACTGCTCGCGCAGAGCCTGAGCGGTGGCCTCTTGGCTCTCGGCACCTGCAGGTGGTTGTTGATTCATGCGGCGGAGTTCCATTCGCTGAGGGCTTCGGCATGGGCGGCGGTCAGCTCGTCGTAGGTGCGCTGGTCGGAGTGGGTGATGAGGATCAGTCGGCCGTCGGTGGCGATGCGCCAGTCGGGATCGGCGCGACCGGTGGCCGGGTCGCGCAGGCATCCGCCGGGGGCGTGCCAGGCGGAGGAGATCTCGTCCGGGCGTGGCGTCGGGACCAGGACCTGGCGGCCGTCGCGGATGATCACCAAGGCCTTGCTTCGGTGCTCCGCAAGCCGGTCCAAGGTCTCCCGATATGCCGCGCGCTCGGCCGCGTGCCGGGCCTTACGCCGGGCCGCAACGCCCGTCGCGCCGTGGTGCTCGGCGACTTCGTCCCAGCCCTGTGCCGGTGCTGTGGCCGAGCCGGTATCGGCCTCGGGATAGCTGTTGCCGGTGCCCTCCAGGGCCCGGGGTGCGAGGCCCCAGGTCTCCCCGGTGTGGTGCACGAGGCCGTGGGCGGTGAGGCGTTGCAGGGTCCGGTAGGTGGTGGCGCGGGAGACCGAGGAGGTGCCGATGAGCTCGCTGACCGTCTGGTTGGGGCGTTGGTGGAGAGCGCTGATGAGCATGAGTGCGGCGCTGCCGAGTCCGTGGTGGGTGAAGGCGTCGTGGCCCATCAGCTGGCCGAGGATGGTGGAGTCGATGTCGGCCGTCGTGGCCGTCTCAGGGGTGGTCCACTCCTCAAGTGCCGGGTCGGGGGGGTACTGAGTGGTGCGGAAACGAGAAAACTGAGCAGAGCCGCTGCCGTCACCCAGGTACCAGGTCGAGCCCTCCCGGCCATGGCCCACCCGCAGTCGGCGCAGCCAGCCGTGCGGTTTGAGGACGGTGTCGTAGACGGCCCGCAGTGTCGTGCGGGAGATCCCGGCTTCCTCCGCGGTCTGCCGCTCGCTGGCGTGATGCAGGGGACCGCCCGCGGCCTCGGCGAAGTTCAGGTGCGCTCGCAGCACCCGTAGCGCGGTCCGTGCCCGCTCCCCGCGCCAGGGCGTGGTCTCGATGCGGTCTCGCAGCGTGGCGAGAGCCTCGTACGCGTGGTGCCGGGAGTCCAGCACCATGGTGGTGCTGACCGCTTCTGTGGCGCTGGCCCATACCCGGCGGATGTAGTCCAGAGCGCGGGACTGCCCGGAACGCAGCGCGATGTGCTGGGCGTGCCGCCCGCCCTCGTGCTCGGGGTACAGCAGCAGGCGGGTCAGCTGCTCCATGGTGCCCCCGGCGCGGGCCACGTGGCAGGCGATGGCCGCGGTGATCCGGTGCCCGTGCTCGGCCGCGCCCTGGCGCTCGGCGCGCAGGGCCACAGACCGGCCGTCGGAGGCGAGCCTGCTGTAACTGCCGCTCGCGTAGCGGCCGGTGAGGTCGCCGAGGAGGATCAGATCGGCGGCAGCCGACGGCAAGTGGGAACGGCCCAGGGGGCCGCGAGGCTGGGTGAGGTGTTGTTGGGGGAGTGTTTGGTGGGTGCTGTTGGGCACGGTGGGGTCGTCTCGCAAAGACGTGGACGCCACCCAGGCCCGCTAAAACCACGGGTGGTGTCCGGGTCCGACCTCCATCGGTGCCGGCAAGGTCCCCAGGACGGCCATCCTGGAGGCCTTCTCATGCCCGGCCCCGAGCGGAGGCAGGCGTCCCCATCGCAGCTCGACCGAGGTCGACACAGAGCACCGTCGGAGTCGCCCACCGTGATCCGCACCGGTCAACTCGGGTCCCTCAGAGGCCAGTTTCAGAGGTCGTTGCCTCTGACTGCCTCTGAGCGGTCCAGGTCGAACCGGGGTCGAATCAGAGTGTTTTCCTCTGACTGCCTCCGATCGCCTCTGCAACCCGTCCTAGCAGGTCACAGCCTCATCGCCCCCACACAAGCGCAGGTCAGAAAGGTGCGCTAGCTGTACCACTGGTTCCTGGCGAAGGCGGTCGTGTGAGGCATGGGGTTCCCGTCCCTGTCGGCGGGGCTTCGTCGCCCCGCGTGCCGTGGTTGGAATCAGGGTCGTGAGACTTGTGTCGGCTCGGCAAGACGGCTTCTGCCTGGCGGAAGGACTTCTGTGAAGAGGCTGATCAGAGCCCTGTTCCAACAGCTCCTAGTCGCCAGAGTGGTGCTCTGCTGTTCGGTTCGCGCTCGGGGGAGCCGGAGGCGGCGCCGGTGGGTGCGACTACTCACAGCGTGGGCGTTAATCGCCCGAAAATATCCACTTGGTTTCCATTGTGAGACTGCCCTGCCCTGCTCAGGCGGCCCCGGCGAAACGGTCGAGCAGGGCGTCCAGCCCCGCCGCCAGCCCCTCCGCTCCACCCGGCTCGATGAGGGTGGGCGCGGCATCCCGCAGGCCGGGGAGTTCTTGGGGCGACATGCGATGCAGCCCCAGACGGAAGGCGGGATCGGGTTCGTCCGGGTTGTCGATCACCGGCCGCAGCTCCACGGAGACGTAGCCGAGCAGCCAGGCGGTGAAGGCGCGGAAGGCGTTGGCCGTACGGGCCTCGTCCAGCCCGGCCTCCTTGAGCAGCCTGAGCACCCGCTCGTGGTCCTTCAGCACGGCCAGCGGCCGCCGGGCGAGCGGGACGGCCAGCATGCGCGTGGTCAGCAGGGGGACCACCTGGGGATGGGCGAGGCAGACGTCGTACGTCGCCCGGGCGACGCGATGGAGGCCGGCCCGCCAGTCGACCGCCTCGGTCCCGGCGGCCAGCCGCTCCTGCAGCTCCAGGTAGAGGGCCTCCACCAGACCGTCCAGCAGACCGTCCTTGCCATCCGCGTACCGGTAGAGGGCCATCGCCTCCACGCCGAGTTCGGCGCCCAGCCGTCGCATGCTCAGCGCCGACAGGCCCTCACGGTCCACCAGCGCCAGCGCGCTGGCCAGCACGCGCTCCCGGCTCAGCCGGCCGTAGCGACCGCGGTCGCTCGCGCGGCGTGCCTGCCCTGTTTCAGAGTCGCGTGCCATGTGTGTCTCCTCGCCCGTGACCAGGAGGCCACGCGTCCGTATACAGCGTAAATGCGCCCGCCCCGGGCGCGCGCAACCGCGGGGCGACCGCGCGTGTCGTGGGGTGGTGGGCGGCGGCCGGCAGGACGACTGGCTCGGCGTCGCGAATGCGATGACAATGGACATACACGATGTTCACGGACTGTCTGGCTGAGAGGAGAGCCGGATGGGTCTTGCAGCGGAGCTGCGCGGGTTTCTGCCGATCCAGTCCGCCGGTCTGCTGACCCGTCCCGTAGACCTCATCATTGCCCGTCGGCTGGCGGAGTCCCTCCGTGCGGACGGCGCGGCCTACGGACATCCGCGCGGGCCGCGAAGGACGCTCTCCGATCTCCTGGTGTTCCGTCTCGACGGCGCGGCGCAGGCGCCCGTCCTGGTCAAGCACCCCCGCAGCTCACGAGCGGCCGTGTCGCTGGCCGGCGAATGCGAGGCCGTACGGCGACTGGCCCACGAGGAAAGCCTCGGAACATGGCGGCGACTGCTGCCCGTGGTGGAGGAGTGCCGGCTGGAGGGACCCCTGCCGCTGGTGGTGGAGAGCTGGCTGCCCGGCGTCGAGGGCGACACGCTGCTGCAGCGCTCACCCCGGCTGGCCCGGTCGGTCACCCTGTCCGGGCTCGACGCGATCCGCGAACTGCACCGGGCCACCGGACGGAGGGAGGAGGTCACCTCCCGGGTGGGGGACTGGGTCGAGCCACGACTGACCGTCCTCGCCGAAGAGGTCCGTTGGTGCCGCCGAGGCCAGGGTGCGGAAGCCATGACGGTGCTGCGCGACCGTCTGGTGCGTGGGTTGGCCGGGCGCAAGTTGCTGGTGGCGTGGACACACGGCGACTTCCACCCCGGAAACGTGCTGGTGACCCGGCGGAGCGGGGAGCTGTGCGGGGTGATCGACTGGGCCGGGGCCCTCCCGGACGGTCCGGCGGTCCTCGACCAGTACACCTTCGTGCTGACCATGCGGCATCAGCTCGAAGGACGTCAGTTCGGGCAGGTCGTCGCCGATGTGGTGCGCCGCGCTTCCCTCCTGCCGGAGGACCGGCGCGTACTGGCCGAGGCGGGAGCTACGGCCTCCGACCCCGAGGGGGAGACCACGTTCACGTTGCTGACCTGGCTGTGGCACGTCGCCGGGAACGTGGCGAAATCGGCCCGCTACGGGCGCAGCCAGCGTTGGGTCGCCGACAACATCGTGCCGGTGCTCAGCGAGGTGGGGTCGGGCGGGATGCCCTGAAGTGCCCGAGATGCCCGGTCTTTTCGGCGCAACTAAAATCAATGGGTGGACAGGCGCGGGTCTTCGCCCGCAAGGCGTGCTTGCGGTACCCGCGCCCCTGCAGGAGAAGCCTGTGAACGCACCCGCTGAACTCCTCATCGACAGCGCCGCGGGTCCCGCGCGCGTCACCACTCCCGCACCGCGCGAGGTCTGGTGGGAACTCGCGGCGCGGGACGTGGACACGCACGTCACCCAGACCCCGACCTGGCTGGACTGCCTGTGTGCCACGGGGCCGTACCAGGAGGCCAGTCGGCTGTACGAGTTCGAGGACGGCAGCCGGATCGTGCTCCCGCTGGTCAGAAGGCGACGGTGCCCGCAGTGGCTGGGCGCGGAGGAGTCCTGGCCGGCCGAGTGGGGCATCGGAGGGCCGTTGGCCCCCGGGGGCGTCGGCCTGGCGAAGGCGCGGGTGCTCTTCGACGACCTGGCCGGGCGCCACGCGCTCCGGGTCGGCGTGCGGTTTCGGCCGGGGGACACGGAGGTGTGGGAGAAGGCCGCCCCGGCTGACTTCCGGCCGGAGCCCCACATGACGCAGGTGGTGCGTCTCGACGGCGGTTTCGGCACCGTGTGGGAGTCGCGGTTCCACACGCGAGTCAGGCGCGACGTCCGCCGGGCCGAGAAGTCGGATGTCGAGGTCGAGGTCGACCGTGCAGGCCGGCTGGTTCCGGTCTTCCACGAGCTGTACGAGAAGTCGATCGAGCGCTGGGCCGCGCAGCAGCACGAGCCGCTCACGCTGGCCCGATGGCGCAGGAGGAGAGCCTTCCCCGGCCGGCGGCTCGCAGCCGCGGCCGCCGGGTTCGGCGAAGCGTGTTCGATCTGGGTCGCCTGGTACGCCGGCCGGCCCGCCGCGGCGATTGTCGTGCTGCGCTACGGCCGTCACGCCAAGTTCTGGCGCGCGGCCATGGACCGTGAGCTGGCCCATCCTGTCCGGGCCACGTCCCTGCTCAACCGGCTGGCGATCGAGGAAGCGTGTCTGGCCGGCTGCGGCAGCTACGACATGGGCGAGTCCTCCCCGGGCTCCTCGCTGGCCCATTTCAAGGAGGGGTTCGGGGCGGACACCTGTGCTTCCCCTCGCTATGTCCTTGAGCGGCTGCCCGTCTCCGCGGCCGAGCGCGGGCTGCGGACGGTCGTCAAACATGCCATCCGGTTCAAGGACGCCTGACATGTCCCGCCCCCCACTGGACACGGGAGGTGCAACCCCTCCCGGGCAGGCCGTTGCCGACCTCTACGCCGATGCGACCGAACTCCATCGCGGACTCCTGGGGGCCGCACGCCGCAGCGATCCGCTGGACGCCTTCCTCTTCGCCGCCGGCCTCACCCAGGTCTGTGAGGATCATCTGGCCGGTACCCCCTGGCTGCTCAGCCGAGCCGCGTCGGAACTCGACGGCACGGCCGCCGGAAAGGTGCTGCGGCTCGCACTGAACGGCGTGGTGACCGCAGCCGACCAGTCGCCCACCACAGGCCGGCTGCGGGAGTGGCTGTCGGCCACGCGTCGGCTGACGGACGCTCTGGCCGATGCCGTCACCGGCCGGCCCGACGCCACGACCGAGGGCGACCCGCAGGCGTTCTCCGGGCGGGTCGGCGCGCTGCTGGAGCGTCTGGGCACCGAGGTTCCGCCGTCCGGTGCCGCAATGCTCGAGGGCAGCCTCCTGCGTCCCCCCTCCTGCTTTCGCAGTTTCGACCAGCATCCCCGTGACGTCGTCGAACTCGTCACCCGCTTCACGGACCGGTACCCGGACCGCGGCACGCGGATCCTGGTGATCGGCCTGCGTACGTCAGGCAGCTATCTGGCGCCGCTCGCCGGGGCCGCCCTGCGCGCCGACGGGTACGCACACGTCACGGTCCGCACCACACGACCCGGCGGAGCGTCGTCGCGCGCAGACATCGCGGCCCTGCGCTCCGCGGTGCGTGACGGCGCGCTGGCCGTGCTGATCGACGATCCGCCATCCACCGGCGGCAGCCTGGTGGCCGTGGCACGCGGGCTGTCGCGGGCGGGCCTGCCCGCGGAGCGCGTGGTGATGCTCTACGCCGCCTTCGCCGACCGGCCGGCACCTGCGCTCCTGGCCCGGTTTCCCAGTGTCGTGCTGCCGCCGGACGACTGGCACATCCGCGACCGTCTGCGGGAGCCGGGCCTGCGCCGCAGTCTGGCGGAAGTGCTGCCGGACCATGACGTGCTCAGCCTGTCGGCCGACGAGCCGGGACTGCCGTCCCGCTGGTCCCACGTCGAGCTGCCGTTCACCGTCCGGACACACTCCGCGACCGGGGACGCAGAGCTGCGCCTGGTCGCACAGGGAGCAGGAACCGGCTACCTCGGACGCCACGCGCTGTCGGTCGCCGAAGCCCTCGACGGACTGGTGCCCCGGGTCCACGGATTCCACGACGGAGTGCTCCTGAGGGACCGGCCGGCCGAAGAACCGGGCCCGCGTCCGGACCTCGCCCGCACACAGCAGGCTCCGGCCGCTGACGTCGTCCGCTACGTCGTCCAGCGCCGGGCCCGTGTGCCGCTCGCGGCCGACCGCAGCGTGATGCTGACGGGGTGTCAGCCGGTCTGGGAGGCCGGCGCCCGGCTGTTCGCCGACCGCTGCGGCCGGCTGGCGGCACCGCTGCGGCCGCTGCTGATCGACCCGCTGCTGCGCGACCTGCTGCGCACGTCGTCCGCCTCGCTGGTGGACGGGCACATGGCTTTCGGACGGTGGTGCCCCGACTCCGGCGGATGGACCAAGGCCGACTTCGACGACGGCTGCTTCAGCCATCTGGACCTCGCCGCCTACGACGCGGCCTACGACCTGGCGGGCGCGGCGCAGGCCCTGCTCCCGGACGCCGACCAGATGCAGTCCGCCTACGAACGCATGACCGGCAGCCGGATTCCGGCCGCCCGGTGGTGTGTGTACCAGGCCGTCCACGGCTGGAACGCCGAGCGACTCGGCCGCTCCGGCGCCCGCACCGGCGTGGACGAGGCCACCGCCCGGCGGGCACGGTCGCGCGCGGTCCAGGAGTATCTGGCCGCTCTCTATCTGCGGGACCTCGAACTCCCCGGCGCCGGTCTCGAACCGCCGTCGGCGCACGGGGCGTGGTGCGCGCTGGACGTGGACGGTGTTCTGGAGACGGACCTGTGCGGTGCTCCCGCACCCGCACCCGCCGGGATGCTCGCGCTGCGGGCGTTGCGCGCCCACGGGTACCGGGTGCTGCTCGCCACAGGACGACCGGTACCGGAGGTGCGCGACCGCTGCCGTACGTACGGACTGCCCGGCGGCGTCGCGGAGTACGGCGCCGTCGTCTACGACACCGAACGCGACAGTGTGACCCCGGTCGTAACCGGCCCCGACCCCTCCGCGCTGGCCAGTCTGCTGTCGGGACTGCCGTCCGTGACGCTGGACCCGCAGTACGCGCGGTGCGTGCGGGCCTGCCGAGGCACCGGGGCGGACCGCGCGGCGCTCGACGACGCGACCGTGCGCGAGGTGACCGGCCGTCCGGAAGCCGCCGGCTTCACGGTGGTGCAAGGTGAGATGCAGACCGACTTCGTTCCCGCGGGCGTCGACAAGGCCACGGGCGTCGCGACGCTTCTGCAGACACTGGGCGCGCCCGCCGGGACGCGACCCGTGCTGGCCGTGGGTGACAGTGCCACCGACATTCCGCTGCTGCGGTGGGCGCGCAACGGTCTTGCCCCGGGCAACGCCGCCCCGGCGGTGCGTGCGGCCGGGCTCACCGTGCTGCGCCGGCCCTGCCAGGCGGGGCTGGCCGACGCGGTGGGGCGACTGCTGGGACACCGCCCCGGCGGCTGCCCCCGTTGCCGCCCTCCCTCGCTGTCCCCCGGTGACACGGCCCTGACGGCGCTGTTGGCGGTGCCCGAGGCAGGCCGGGCCGGCATGCCCGTCCGGCTGGCCCGCCTCGCACACGCACGGGCGGCCGTGGCCCGGCACTCCTGCGCGGGCACGGCCGGCGCACCCCTTACAGCGGGCGGGGACACGACTCGCCACTCCACCCCCTGAGGAGGCCGAGGTGACGACAGGACAGAGCGGATCCCGGGTGTGGGACGTCCCTACCGGCGGCGGCCGGATACGGGCCATCAGCCCGATCCCGCGTGAAGCCTGGTCACGGGTGCTCGCGGCCGATCCCGGGGCCATGGCCTTCCATCTGCCCGAATGGGTGGACTGCGTCTGCGCCGTCAGCGGCTGGCACGACACTGGTCGGCTCTACCGGACCGATGAGGGACGAGAGCTCGTCCTGCCGATGGTCTGCCGCCCGGCCCGGCCGCACCCGCTCACCGTGCGGGCGTCGCTGCCCCCGGGCTGGGGCACCGGCGGCATCCTGGCACCCGGAGGGGTACGCCCCGACGAGGTCGACATGGTCCTTGAGGACCTCGTCGCCGACCGTGCCCTGCGCACCAGCCTCCGTCCCTCGTTCCGCGCGGCACACAACTGGCCCGCATCACCACCCGGAGTCGTACCCGTCCCCCGGACCGTGCATGTCCTCGACCTCGACGG
This sequence comes from Streptomyces sp. SLBN-8D4, assembly GCF_049739545.1. Lineage (NCBI taxonomy): Bacteria > Bacillati > Actinomycetota > Actinomycetes > Kitasatosporales > Streptomycetaceae > Streptomyces > Streptomyces sp. SLBN-8D4. The sequence continues at coordinate 1,520,403 of NZ_JBMGQC010000001.1, read as the reverse complement.
CGGCATGGACGCCATCTGGTCCCAGCGGTGGTCCAAGAACACCCGGGGGAACATGCGCAATGCGGAGCGCAGGGCGGAGCGGGCGGGGATGACGGTGGAGAGCGGGAGTTCGCCGGAGCTGGTCGAGCGCTTCTACGACCTCTATCTCCGGTGGCTCGACCGGCGGGCCCGTGAGCGGAACCTTCCCCCGGCCCTGGTGCGCGGCCGTGGGAAGCGAGCCGAGCCGCTCGCCAAGTTCCACGCGGTCGCCGCCGCTCTGCCGGACGCCTGCCGGATCTTCGTCGCCGGCGTGCGCGGGCGGACCCTCGCCACGGTGATCGTGCTCCTGCATCGTGAGGTCTGCGTCTACTGGCGGGGATTCAGCGACGTGGAGGTCGCCGGCCCGCTGCGGGCGAACCAGATACTTCTGCTGCGCTCCATCGAGCAGGCCTGCGAGGCGGGTTGTCGCTACTACGAGATGGGCGAGTCCGGAGGAGTGGCCTCGCTGGAGCAGTTCAAGACCCGTGTCGGAGCCGAGCCGCACCCCCTCACCGAGTACCGGCTGGAGCGGACGCTGCTGACCCGGTTGCGGGGCCGGATGGACGACCTTCGGGCAGCGGTCGACCATCGCCCGGAGACGGCCGGCGGCCGGTAGGCCCGCCCGGGCGCGATGCCGGTCAGCCGGCGTCGCGGTTCTGAGCGGTCCGTGGCGCGGACCGGCCCACAGGTAGCCACAGCGGCTTCTGCCACCACAGCAACAGGGCCACGAAGGTCTGCGCGATGAGCCATCCCGCCCCGACTCCCGCGATCCCCATCACCGGCAGCAGCACCAGGGACAGACCTGTGGACAGCGAGCAGACCACGGCGAGAATGCCGATCAGCATGTGCAGCCGACGCTGGGCCCGGGAGGCGCTGACGGCGACGATCACGACCAGATTCGGGATGGCCGAGAGAGCCACCAGGCGGAGCAGGCCCGAGCCGTTGCGCGCGTAGTCCGGGCCGAACACCCGCAGCAGGAGCGGCGCCGCCAGACAGAGCACCGCGGTGCCCGCCACCAGGAGCATCCCGGTGTGCCGCAGTACCTTGTGGCACTGCTTGAGCAGCTGAGCCGGGTCGTTCGCCGCCTCCACGATGAGCGACTCGCCCATGCTGGCGTTCAACTGGTAGAGCGAGAATCCCGCGAGCCAGGCCAGTGAGAAGTACGCCGCCTGGTCCGGGCCGAGCTGGTTGAGGACGAGGACCGGGAGCAGGGCGGTCGCGCCGAGCCAGAACAGCGCGGCGACGTAGTCCGCCATGATGTAGCCGCCCGTGGGCCTGCTGACGTCGGCCCGCTCGTCCAGCGCGGTCATGGCGTGCCGGGGGAAGGCCCGCGCGTACAGGAACCCGTTGGTGAGGGTGACGGCGACGGCGACGGCGAGCGTCCAGGACAGAATGATCCCGCTCGACGGCAGGACGACGGCCAGCACACCCACGAGCACGATCTTCACCACGGAGAACACGGCGTTCTCCAGCACCACCCAGTCCGTGCGCCGAAGTCCGGTCAGCACTCCGTCCTGGATGACGAAGACCGCGTATGCCGCGCTCGCCAGCACGAAGCACGGTCCCAGCAACGGGTCGCGGAGGAAGTGCAGCCCTGGTGAGAGCACCGGCTGCAACAGCAGGAATGCCCCCGCGAGCAGCACGGTCGTGGCGCAGGCCGCCAGGTAGGCCCTGGTGACCAGCCGCCGGGTGCGGCCCCCCGCCGTGGGGACGAACCGGAGCAGTACGTTGGTCAGGTTGAGCTGGCCCACTCCGGCGAGCAGCATCATCGCCGACACCGCCGAGTAGTTGCGGCCCACCGTGTCGGCGTCGTAGTTCCGGGCGGCGAACGCCCAGTAGCCCGCTCCCAGGGCGGCGGTCAGTACCGAGTTGAAGGTCAGCACATGGCCGTTGCGCAGCAACTGGTCCTTGGACCTTGGCCCCGCCGCCCCGTCGGTACCCCGCAGGCGTCTGCCCAGGCCCGAACTCATCGTGCGCGCCCGTCGGTGGCTGCTGTCCGCGTCTGCCGTGACTCCATGCGGCGCCTACGAATCGTCGTACTTCCGGGCCTCGTTCTGCTCAGCCTAAGTCGGAAGCGACCCGGCTGCGACCGGAGCGGCGCCGGCGCGAACCGCCACGAACTGCCGGTTGCGGCGAATGAAAGTAACGTGATGTGCAGCTGTTTTTCGGCATAAATGATCCAGCCGCTCTGCGGGAGGCATCCGCGTGGGCAGGTACCCGACGCAGACGAGCGGCCATCGAACGGGGCCGCGTACCGAGGCCGACGCCCGACGGTCCGGTCCGACCGGTCCGCCCACGGCGCGGGGGCGGGGGAGGCCGTACACCGTGCGCCAGGTGTGGGTGCGCGTTGCCCTGCCCGTCTCGCTCGGCCTGTGGCTCGCCTCCCTGCGCGGTGTGGACCTCGGCCGCATGAAGGACCTGGGCCTGCTGCAAGTGCTGCCCGTGGTGTTCTGGGTCGCTCTCGGTCTGCTCGCCCTCGGCTTCTGCACGGCGCTCTGCGACCGGCGGACGCCCAACGGCTGGTTCGCGGGCTATGTCCTGGGGCTGATCGCGGTCATCCACGCCACCCCCTCGCTGCTCTATCCGACCCTGCGCTACGGCTGGGCCTGGAAGCATGTCGCGATCGTCGACGCGGTGATCAGGAACGGCGGAACGGTCCCCAACGCGGGCAAGCTCGAGCTCTACAACCAGTGGCCCGGCTTCTTCCAGCTCAACGCGTTCTTCCTGCAGGCGACGGGCCTGGACTCGGTGCTCGGTTACGCGGCCTGGACCCCTCCGGTCTTCAACGCGCTGCTGCTCGCCCCCCTGCTACTGATCTACCGGGCGGTGACGCGGGACAGACGGCTGATCTGGGGAGCCGCGTGGATCTACTACTCGTGCTCCTGGGTGGGACAGGACTACTTCGCTCCCCAGGCGTTCGCGTTCCTGCTCTTCGTGACGCTGATCGCCCTGGTCATGGCACAGCTGCCCACCTCGGCGCGCCCACTCCCCGCCGCCACGCCCATCGGCTGGACCGTCGGCAGGTTCGCCGTCGTGCTGCTGCTCGAGGGCGTGATCATCTGCTCGCACCCCCTCACACCCCTGATGATGATCAGCGCACTGGTCGCGCTGTCCCTTCCACGCCGCAACCGGCGTGTGGTGCTGCCGGTCGCGGCCGGCGCGGTGCTGTTGACGGCGGTGTGGGACACCACGGTCGCCAGACCCTATGTCTCCTCCAATCTGCATCAGTTCCTCGGCGCGCTGGTGCAACCCGACTCCAACGTGGTCTCCGGACTGGCCCAGTTGGGTACCGCGGCGCCTGGGCAGGTGGAGGTGTCCTGGGTCGACCGGGGGCTGTCCGCGGCGGTCTTCCTACTGGCGGCCGTCGCCTTCCTGACGCGCCGGTGGACCCGTCGTACCGGTCTGCCGCTTCTCGTCCTGGCCCCACTGCCGCTCCTGGTCGCCAACGCCTACGGCGGCGAGATGATCTTCCGCGCCTATCTGTTCGCGCTGCCCGCTGCCGCCCTCCTCGTCGCCGCGCTGTTCTTCCCGTGGGACCGTAGACCGCTGCTGCGCGTTCTCGCCGTCACGCCGGTGCTGCTGGCCCTGCTCGGCGGTCTGCTCTTCGGCTACTACGGCAAGGAGGCGGCTAACTACTTCACCAAGGACGAGGTCGCGGCCGGCCGGTTCGCCACGTCCACGCGTCCCGGCTCCCTGATCGTCTCCGTGACGTCTGCCGTTCCGGGTCTGGTCGCCCACTACGACAAGCACCCCCATGTTCAGCTCGACGAGCAGGAACTCAGTGACCGGCAGCGGCTGGCCCGGAATCCGCTGGCCGGCCTGGAGCCGTTCCTTGCGCACACCACCGCCGCGAAGCCGGCCTACATCGTGCTGAGCAGGGCGCAGGCTGCCGAGTGCTATCTCAACGGCACCCTGCCCGCGGACACCGTGCAACGCCTCGAGTCCCAGATCGAGAAGGCGCACGGCTTCACGACCGTGTTCCGCAACAAGGACGCCGTGGTCTACCGCTACGAGAACCCGGCCAAGGGAGGGGGACGATGACTCTGCTCCGCACGGCCCCCTCATCTCGCTGGGCACTTCCGCTCCGGTGCGCTCTCGCGCTGTCCGGATGGCTGGCCGTGGCCGCGAGCGGACTTCCGGCCGGAAGCGTCCTGCGCGTCCTGGTGTCGACGCCGTTTCTGCTGGTCTGCCCCGGGCTGGCGGCCAGTCGGTGGGCGCGGCCGCGGGTGGGGCGCGAGACCGGTCGGGCGCCCATGCTGGAGATGGCGGTCCTGGCCGTGGTGGTCAGCCTGGCGCTGACGGTCCTGGTCGTCGTGCCCTTCTATCTGAACGGTGTCTTCACGACCCTCCGGGCCCTGGCGACGCTGGCTTTCGTCACCTCGGCGCTGGCCCTGCTGCCCGTACCGCGCGGCCGCGGGCGGCCCAGGGACTCGCGGCGGGATCCGGCTCCCGATCCCATGGCGCCACCGGCCGCCCCGCCCCGGCAGCCTCCACCCGGAGCACCCCCGGACTCCGCCCCGTCCGGCGACAGCCGGGCCGCGGGCCGCCCGTCGCGGCCCGGCGGCCGGCGATAGTCATGCGGGTCGGCCGGGCCCTGCGGGCGCTCGTCGTGGCCGCACTGCTGGCGGCGACGGCCTGCGCCAACGGTGGTACGAGCAGACGGCCGCCCGCGCCGGGCCACTGGAGGCTCGTCTTCCACGACGAGTTCGACGGTTCGTCCCTCGACACCCGCCGCTGGGCCACTTGCTACGACTGGAACCGCAACGGCTGCACCAACAGCAGCAACCACGAGGAGCAGTGGTACCTCCCCGGCCAGGTCACCGTGGGGAACGGCGCTCTCTCCCTGACCGCCGTCCGTCGCGCCACCCGGGGCAGCGACGGCAAGACCTATCCGTGGACCTCCGGCATGGTCTCGACCGGCCGTGACCACTGGGACGGCCGCCCCCGCAGGACCTTCACCTACGGATACTTCGAGTCGGCCGTCAGGATTCCCTCCCAGGGGGGCATGTTCCCGGCCTTCTGGATGATGCCCGCTTCCCGGCACACGCCACCCGAGCTGGATGTCATGGAGTTCCTGGGAAGCACCCAAGAGGTCCTGATGTCCACGCACTGGCGGGGCGGGGAGGGCGCCCGCCGCACGGAACGGGGGACCTACGGTCCGCAGGACTTCCCCGCCGGGTACCACGTGTTCGCGCTGCTGTGGACCAGACATGAGCTGACCTGGTTCGTGGACGGCCTCGCACGGTTCCGGGTGACCGACCCCGCGGGGGTCCCGCACGTCCCTATGGAGGTCCTGCTCGATCTGGCGGTCGGGCTTCCGCACTCTCCTCCGCCCTCTGTGCGGGAGGCCCGGATGAAGGTCGACTGGGTGCGGGTCTGGCAACAGTGACCGGCCGCCGTGCGGCCCAGGGGGGCGGCAGCAATCGGAGAAGTACCGCCGGACGCACTTGACGCACGCCCAAACCAGGACGAAGGTAGAAATATACGACGTAAGCATATGGCGTAGTTCCGGAGGTGCGAGATCGTGTACAGCGACTGGATCACCAGCAGTGGGGGCAGACAGGGGGCCACGGTGAGCCTGGTCGTTCCGGCGCTGAACGAGGCCCGGAACATCCCCTGGGTCTTCGAACAGATTCCGGCGTGCGTGGACGAGGTGATCCTTGTCGACGGGGACTCCAGCGACGCGACGGTCCCCATGGCCCGGCACTGCCTGCCAGCCGTGCGCTTCGTCCGGCAGAACGGCCCGGGCAAGGGCAACGCCCTGCGTGCGGGCTTTCTCGCGGCGACCGGCGACAACGTGGTGATGATGGACGCCGACGGCAGCATGTCGCCGACCGAGATCCCCCACTACCTGCACTTCCTCCAGAACGGCTACGACTTCGTCAAGGGCTCCAGGTTCGTCGAGGGCGGCGGCTCCCTGGACATCACCACCATCAGGCGGCTGGGCAACCAGATGCTGCTGGCCGCAGTCAACCGGCTCTACCACGCGTCCCTCACCGACCTGTGCTACGGCTTCTGCGCCTTCCGCAGAAGCTTCCTCGACCAGTTGGACCTGCACGCCACGGGATTCGAGATCGAGACCGAGATGATCGTCCACGCCCTGCGTTCCGGACTGCGCATCGCCGAGGTTCCCAGCCTCGAACTGCCCCGGCGCAACGGTCGTTCCAACCTGCACGCCATCACTGACGGCCGCCGGGTGCTGCGAACCCTGATCTCGGAGCGGCCTGGTGCGCACTCCTCAGCCGCGAGCGTGGGCACCGTGTCATGACCTCCGTCGCGGTGCGCACCGGTGTCCGGCACGGAATCCGTGTCCTCGACGTCGACCTGGGGCGCCCGGGCGAACTCCGTTCCCCCGCCGGTCCGTTGCCGGCGGAGCCGCAGGGGCCGGTGCGCGCCCTCGTACGCCTCCACGGCCATCCACTGGGCATGGTCGACGCGGTGAACGCCTCCGGCCCCGGCGGCCTGTGGCGAGCGGTCAGCCGGGCGGCGCACGGGGAGCTGGCGGAACAGCTCGCCCGGCATCAGGAGGCGGACCGAGCGCAGGCCTCCGACGCCCGCACCGCCGCGTGGCCCCCGTGCCAGGCCGCGAGGCGCCGCGTGCTGGGGCAGGCGCCCTTCATCAGCGTGGTCGTGGCCACCCACGACCGCCCGGAGCAACTGCGCCACTGCCTCCGTTCGCTGCTGCGGCAGGACTACCCCGGGTTCGAGATCGTCGTCGTCGACAACGACCCGGCCGACGACGCGGCCGAAGCCCTGGTCCGCCGGCAGTTCCGTGGGCAGGTCCGCTACGTCCGTGAACCTGTCGCCGGACTGGCCCGGGCCCACAACCGGGGACTCGCCCACACCGAGGGATCCGTCGTCGCCTTCACGGACGACGACACACTCGTCGACTCCGGATGGCTCGCCGCCCTGGCCGAGACGTTCGTTCGGGAACCGCGAGCCGGCTGTGTCACCGGACTGATCGTCCCCGCAGAACTGGAGACGCCGGCACAGGCCGCGCTCGAACGGCAGGGAGGCTTCGCCAAGGGCTGCACGCCGTGCGCATGGTCGCTGTCCGAGCCCTCGGCCGACCCTCTCTTCCCCTTCACCGCCGGGCGTTTCGGTTCCGGCGCCAACATGGCCTTCCGGGTCGGCGTACTGCGCTCCCTGGGCGGTTTCGACACCGCCACCGGCGCCGGAACCCCTGCGCGCGGCGGTGACGATCTGCTCGCCTTCTTCGAGGTCCTGAGCGCCGGTCACGCACTGGCCTACCAGCCGGATGCCATCGTCTGGCACCGGCACCGCCGGACACCGGACGCCGTGACCGCACAGGCCTTCGGATACGGGGCAGGACTCACCGCCTACCTCACGGCGGCGATGGCGGGCGATCCGCGCAGGCTGCCGACTCTGCTGCGCAGGCTCCCGGGTGGCATCCGCCACGCCATGGCCCGATCGCGTGCGCGCGGCGCCGATCCCGAGGCCGGCTGGTCACGACGCCTCGCATTCCTGGAACTGCGCGGAATGGCGTACGGACCCTTCGGCTATGTGCGCGGACGTCTCACCGGCGACCGCTCCTGACTCCGCACTCCGACGGACCGGACCGGAGGTCCTCATGAACGACGCGATGCCCTCCTCCCGACCCTCCGTAACCCTCACGGTGGTCGTCTGCGCCTACACCCTCGAGAGGTGGGACGACCTGCGGGCCGCCGTCACGTCGGTGCGGACCCAGCGCAACCCCCCGGACGAGATCGTGCTGGTCGTCGACCACTGCCGGCCGCTGTATGAGCGGGCGGCGAGGGAGCTGCCGGGTGTTCGGGTGGTGCCCAGCAGCGGCCCCCGCGGCCTGTCCGGGGCACGCAACACGGGCGTCGCGGTCTCGCACGGCGACGTGGTCGCCTTCCTCGACGACGACGCGGCGGCGGAACCGCAATGGACCGACCGTCTGCTGGCACCGTACGAAGACCCGAGGGTGGTGGGAGTGGGCGGACTGGTCAGGCCGCGCTGGTCCACCCGGCGCCCGGTGTGGTTCCCGCCGGAGTTCGACTGGGTGGTGGGCTGCTCGTACCGGGGACTGCCCGAACGGACCGCTCCCGTGCGCAACTTCATCGGGGCCAACATGTCCTTCCGCAGAACGGAGCTGCTCGCGGTCGGCGGATTCCTCGACACCCTCGGCAGGGTGAGCGACCGGCCGACCGCGGGCTGCGAGGAGACGGATCTGTGTCTGCGCATCACGGCCCGCCGACCTGACGCCGTCCTGCTGTACGAGCCGGCGGCGGCGGTGCGGCACCGGGTTCCCGAGGCCCGCACCCGGTGGTCGTACTTCCGGTCCCGCTGCTACGGCGAGGGACGGTCCAAGGCGCTGGTCGCGCGGTACGACGGCAGCGGGCCGGCCCTGACCAGCGAGCGCGCCTACCTGCGCTCCACCATTCCGCGGGCCCTGGTCAGAAACCTGCGCCGGACGGGGCGTCCCGGTGCCGTGCGCACTCTGGGGGCGCTCTCCGCGGGGGTCTGCGCGACCGGCACCGGCTACCTCGTCGGACGGCTCCGCTCGTCGGGGACACGGGATGGGGACAGGTCATGAACGCCATACCCGTCTTCCTCTACCACGCCGTGTCCGACGACCCCCCGTCATGGCTCGCGCCGTTCACGGTGACTCCTCGCACGTTCGTGGAACAGCTGGACATGATCGCCGACAGCGGTCTGCGCCCGGTCCCGCTGGGGCAGTTGGTGGCGGCGCTGCTCGGAGGACCCCAGCCACCGCCCCGGTCGGCCGTGCTGACCTTCGACGACGGATACGCGGATTTCGCCTCCACGGTGGCTCCGCTGCTCCACGCCCGGGGACTCCCGGCCACGCTGTATGTCACCACCGGCGCCCTGAGGATGCCCGGGCAGAGGTCGCGCCACGGGCCCTTTCCGTCGGTCGAGATGCTGAGTTGGACCCAGGTCCGGGAACTGGACACGGCCGGATTCGAGATCGGCGGTCACAGCAGGACCCATCCGCAACTCGACACCCTGCCGCGGAAGGCCGTGCGGGAGGAAGTCGGCGGATGCAAGCGGGAGCTCGAGGACACTCTCGGTCACGCCCTCGACGCGTTCGCCTACCCGCACGGCTACTCGAGCAGCCGCGTCCGCGCGCTGGTGGGGGAGTCGGGATGGACCTCCGCCGCCGCCATCCGAGCCGCTTCGGCCCACAGCTCGCTCCGGGACGACCCACTGTGGTTCGCCCGGCTCATGGTGCGGGCCGACACGAGCCGGGAGCGCTTCGGACAGTGGACCCGTGGCGAGGGCGCCCCCGTCGCGCCGTTCGACGAGGGCATGCGCACCCGGGGATGGCGGGCCTACCGTAGGCTGAGGGCTTCCGTGGGGCGACCGTACCGGGCTCTTCCTGCCTGACTGGTGACGGCACCGACAGGGGCCCGGTCAGCGGTCCGCGCCCGCGACGACGCCATGGGCGACCCTGCGCGCGGCGAGTCCCGTGCCTGCGACGAACCGCAGAACCGGCCCGAAGGTCGGGGCGGCGGCCAGTCCGGTGAAGAACAGGCCGGGCACGGAGGACTCCATCCCCGACGAGAGGCGTGGGGCGCCGTGGGAGGTCGCCAACTCTCGGCGGAGTTCTGACGTCAACAGGCCCAGCCGGTCGACGTCCACGCGATAGCCCGTGGCGAGCAGCAGATGGTTGGCCCGCAGCGTCTCCCCGCCTCCGGCGGCGTCCACCACCTCGAGGCGCACTGTCCCGTCCTCGGCTCGCGCCGAGTACACCGTACGGCCGCACAGCACCGGGATGCGTCCCTCCACCCGCTGTCGCAGCCACCAGGCACCGGACGGTCCGAGCACGTGGTGGAGCAGCCGGATCCGTACCCGCTCCGGCAGATGCCGGTAGGCGGCTCCGCCGTAACTGCAGGCCACCAGCGACCATCCGGGACCCAGCGGTGAGCCTGGTTTCGCCAGCCGTACGGGCCGGGGCCGGTCGGCCGGCCGGTCGGTGGCCGGGGGAGATCCGAACGCCAGGGAACCGGCGCGGGCGACCACGGTGGGGAAGGCGCCCGCCTCGTGCAGCAGGGCGGCGCTCTCCAGGGCGGACTGCCCGGCACCGAGGACGGCGACCCGCTGTCCCTCGAAGCGCTTCAGATCACGGTGCCCACTGGCGTGGGAGACCAGGTCGTCGGGGAGGGCCCCGCGCAGTTCCGGCGGCTCGTGAGCGAAGGCGACCTGTCCGGTGGCCATCACCACCTGCTGGGCGAGGAACTGCTCGCCGGAGTCGAGGGTGACACCGAAGAGTCCGTCAACGGCCTGCACGGTGCGTACCTTGCGCCGTTCCACCTCGGGCACCCGGCGCTCCTGGAACCACCGTCCGTAGGCGATGAACTCCTCGACGGGGATGGGGTACCGGTCTCCCACGGGTGCGAACCCCCGCGAGACGCGGAAGTCCTCGAAGCGGTATCCGGACTCCGGCGCGGAGATGGACGAGGCCGTGGGTACCGACTTGAGGTACATGCCCTGCGGCATGTGCGTGCACCAGCTCTCCATCGGGTCACCGAAGACGCGTCGTCGCACCCCGGTCACGCTCAGCCAGGCGGCCGTCGCCAGCCCGTAGGGGCCGGCACCGATCACGACGACGGGTTTCTCGGGCATGCGCACTGCCTCCTCGGGGCTCGCACGGGCCGCGGTGCGCCCGTTGACGGGATCAGCGGTGAAGGTGTGTGTCAGCGGCGCGGGCCCATCGGCAGCTCTCCCTCAGGACGGGGGCGACGGTCGCGGTGAGCCACCAGTGACTGCGGCCGAACCTCGGCGACTTGCGGAGGTTGCCTGCGACATGCCACAGCCAGGTCAGCAGGGCGAGAGCCGACGGGTCGCCGATGTCCCGGTCGGGATCCACTCCGGCCAGTGCGAGAAGGGCGGCGTCGCCGTCGGGCAGTCGGCCGGTGCGCAGCGTGTCGGCGACGATGACACCGTGCGGGCGCCCCGTGAGCATGCTGCGCAGGGCCAGGACGAAGGTGTAGGCGTCGATCTCACAGGGACCGTCCGCCTGGGCGTTGCCCCAGTCGAAGACTCCGCTGACCCGGAGCGGGTCGCCTTCGAGCAGCACGTTGCCCGCGTGGTAGTCGCCGTGGGTCCACCCCTCGGTGAGCACGGCGCCGGCCAGTGCCGCGTCCAGTCGACGGCGCAGCGCCTGGAGTGCCGCCGCTCCGCGGCCCGCGCCGTAGGAGGGGATCTCCGCGCGGAGGACCGCCAGTTGTGGCACGTACCAGCAGGCGGTCCGTTCGGCTGCCGGGCGGCGACGGCCCGTCGCGCACCTCAGGTCCGCCAGCAGGCGCAGGGCGGGCGCGGCGGCGCGGCCAGGGTCCTGCGGGCCCTCCCGGATCAGCCGCTCCGCCAGGGCACCCGGCAGCCTGCTCTGCACGAGCGTTCCGGACAGCCGCGGTCCGGAGTCGACCGCCCGGGGCAGCAGAGGGCGCCAGGGGCCCAGTCGCTCGTCGGCGCGGAGCTGTTGCAGAGCCCTCCGCTCGCGGGCGACGGTGGCGGCCCCCCGTCCGTCTCGCGGATGTTTGACGACGAGGTCCAGTGAGCCCTGACGCAGCCCGAACACCAGAAGATTCCCTTGGATGCGGGACGGGCGCCGGATCACGGTGATGTCGCACCTGCCCATACCCCGCACCAACTGCCGGGCCCTGAGGCGGTCGTCCACGCCCCCCAACAGCCGGGGGAAGTAGAGAGGCAGCAGACCGCTCAGCCGGGGCATGCCGGGGGTGGGCCTCATGTCGCGCCTCTTCCGCGCAGCGGTGTCCGCGATTTCCGGGATAATGAAAGAAATGCGACATATCACCTCATCATGATAGATCCCCTCCCGCGCCGGTTCCTTTCGAAAGGACGAGGGGTGGTCCTTTTGCTCGACGACGAGGTGCCCGTGCTCCTGGCCAAAGTCGGCCGCTATCCGCAGCATCACGGCAGCCTGGGCGTCGTCCGCACGGTCGGGCGGCTCAAGGTGCCGGTGTATGCGATCGTCGAGGACCGCTTCACCCCGGTCGCGCTCTCGCGTCATGTGACCCGCGGGTTCGTCCGTCCGACGACGGGGGCGGAGGAGCCGGATCGGCTCAGGGACGCGCTGCTTGCGATCGGACGAACGATCGGCAGGCGGTGTGTACCGGTGCCGACCGACGACGAGGCGGCGGTCGTGCTGGCCGAGCACGCCGACCGGCTGGCGGAGTGGTTCCTGCTTCCCCCCGTGCCGGCCGGCCTGCCGCGCCTTCTGGCGGGCAAGGCGACCATGCACAGGACCTGTACTGAGAGCGGAGTGCCGACGCCTCGGTCACTGGCCCCGGCGGACCGTGCCGAGATGGTCGACGCGGGGCGAGAACTCGGCTACCCGTTGGTGCTCAAGAACCTGGGCCCGTTCAGCCGTCTGCGCACGCCCGCCGTCTGCGGCACCACGGTGGTGCGCGACGAGCGGGAACTGCTCGCCCGCTTCAGGACGGCGCTGCCGCCCGTCCTGATGCAGGAGTACATCCCCAGGCGGCAGGCGGAGGACTGGATCACCCATCTCTACTGTGGTCCGGGCGGTGTGCCGCGGGTCCTGTTCACCGGCCTGAAGATACGGTCCTGGCCCCCGTACGCCGGAGTGACCACCCGAGCCGTGGCGCTGCGCAACCCGGAGCTGGCCGAACTGGCGGACCGTCTGTGCCGAAGCATCGGCTACAGCGGGGTGGCGGACCTCGACTGGCGCTACGACCGCAGGGACGCAAAGTACAAACTGGTGGACTTCAACCCCCGTACCGGCGCCCAGTTCCGTCTCTTCGAGAACGTCCAGGGAGTCGATGTCGTCCGCGCGATGCATCTCGATCTGACCGGCCGGGACATACCCGAGGGTCCTCAGGCCGAAGGGCGGATCTTCGTGGCGGGGCAACTGGATCTGCCGTCGGTGGCGGCATGGCTGCGCACGGAACGCCGACTGCCCCCCGACCTCCTGCACGTCAGGCCCACGGAGCGGGCCTGGCTCAGCCTGGACGACCCCCTGCCGGCGGTGAGTGAGGCGATCCGCTTCACGGGGGCGGTGGCGCGCCGGCTTGCGCGTTCGAAACACGACCGGACGGTTCCCTGAGCGCCGGGCACCGAGCGGCGCCGGCCCGCGGGAGGCGGGCCGGCGCCTGCGGGAGTGCCGGGTCGGTCAGTGCTGCCAGACCTTCACGTAGTCGACCATCATGTCGGCCGGGACCTGGGTGGGTCCGCCGTGCGTGGAGCTGACGGCGTTGTTGAGGATCAGGTACATCGGAGCGGATGTGATCCCGGTCGTGATGCGTCCGACCTGCTTGCCGTCGTAGTAGTACGTGACCGAGCCCGGCGCCCATTCGGCGCCGAAGGTGTGCCATCCCGTGTACGAGCCGGAGGCGCAGCCGCCCGGACCGCCGGCCGGGGAATGGAAGTGGTAGCAGGCCGAGCCGCCCAGCCCCTCCATGACGTCCATCTCCCCGTCGGTGGGCCAGTTCTGCCCGTCGGTCCAGAAAGCGGGCCAGTTCGCGATCTGTGTACCGGACGCGGGGGTGTAGATACGGGCTTCGAAAGCACCGTAGGTGAACTGGGCCTTTCCGTTGCTCTCGACCAGGCCGGAGACGTACGGATAGGTCGTGCCGTTGACGGTCGCCGACTGCTGGACGGCCTTCAGATGGAGATTTCCGCCGCTGACGCTCACTTGTGAGGGCGAATAGGCGGAGAGTTCACCGGAGTTGACGGGCTTGGTGGTGCAACCGGAACAACCGAGCCAGTTCGGGTTCCACTTCGAGCCGTCGAGACTCGTTCCGTTGAATTCGTCGTCGAATACGTTGCGCCACGTCCCTGGAACGCCGAGCGGTGCGTCGGAGGCCGAGGAAGACGCAGTGGCCGTGGGTGTGGAGGTCGGCGTCGGCGTGGGGGTCGGCGTCGAGACGGTGGGGGAGGGGGAGGCCGTCGCCGTCGGTGTTCCTGACGGAGTGGAGGCCGAACCGCCTCCGGTGGTGAAGGAATTCACCGGGGAAAGGCGGTACCAGCTGCCGTGCACCTTGTAGGAGACGAAATACGTGTAGGTGCCGGCGGGGAACACGCGACTGCCTGAGGTGTAGGTGGTGGGCGACGCGCTGAGGGTGGCCGGGGCGGCGCCGGGGAAGTCGAAGGCTCCACCGCCGGCGGAACGCGCGGCTACGGCAAGGGCCTGAACCTTGATCGTTCTTGTGGCGTGCACCCTGGTGGTGGCCTTGAGTTGGCCGTCCGGCGTCGCGGAGACGGACAGGGAGTCGACGACGATCGGCGCCGTGGACGCCTTGGCCTGTGCGGCTTGGACGAGTGCGCCGCCGGCGAGGACGGCGGTGGCGAGCAGAAGACCGCCCGCCTTTGTCCGCGCGGCAAACGGGCGGCGGTGTCGAGCAATGACAGCTGTGTGTTTTGTCGGCATATACGGTGTGACCCTTTCGCCCCCCAGGCTTCGGCAGTTGAGCCTGCTCATGCGCGAAGCGATGGCGGGCTGAACGGTCATGGACTCTGCGCGAGGCGGATTTCATGCGCAAGGGCCGTTCCGCGTCGAAGCATGCCGACATTTCACGGAAATGCTTGTGGTTTCCCCGAGTTGCCGATGCCGGGCCGGTTCCAGTGACGTCTGACACACCGGAGGATAATTCGGTCAAAGGTGTCGAATCGCCCCGCACGGCGTGCAGTTGGAAGGCGGCGGTAATGGTCCGCCGGGCGGGGTTGACTCGACGGGACTCCGGGCGGATGATTTACGTATACGGTGTAAACATACGTATTAAAGATCAATCCGGGCGGTGATCATGACGCGGAACAGGACCACCCTTCCAACCCGCATCCTCGTCACCGGCGGAGCCGGTTTCATCGGCTCGCACTACGTGCGCACGATGCTGGGTACCGGCGGCCCCCCGGACGTCGCGGTGACCGTCCTCGACAAGCTCACCGGGGCCGGCAACCCCGCCAACCTGGACGACGTCCGTCACACGCGGGGCTTCTCCTTCGTCCGCGGCGACATCTGCGACCGGGACCTCGTCGATGCGCTGGCCGCGGCACACGACCAGGTGGTGCACTTCGCGGCCGGCGCTCCCGCCGTCCGCACGAACGGCCTGGGGACGCAGACCCTGCTGGAGGCGGCGCTGCGGCACGGGCTGCGCAGGTTCGTCCACGTCTCCTGCGCCGAGGTCTACGGCTCCGTGCGCGCCGGCTCCTGGCCCGAGACCGCCCCCCTGCGGCCCAACTCGCCCTACGCCGCATCCAAGGCGGCGTCCGACCTGCTGGCGCTTGCGTACCACCGCACCCACGGCATCGACGTGCGCGTGGTCCGGTGCTCGACCACCTACGGGCACCATCAGTTCCCCGAGCGGGTCGTCCCGCTGATCATTACCCACGTCCTTCAGGACAGCCCCGTGACGCTGTACGGCGACGGGCTCACCGTCCGCGACTGGATCCACGTCGACGACCAGGTGCGCGGCATCGAACTGGTCCGCGGGGGCGGACGCCCGGGCGAGGTCTACAACATCGGCGCCGGCGACGAACTCTCCCACCAGGAGCTCGCCGGGCTGGTGCTGGGCACCTGCGGGGCCGACCGGGGGACGGTCCGGTTCGTCGATGACGGCCGGGGCGGCGGCGACCACCGCCGCTCGGTCGACTGCACGAAGATCCGCACGGAGCTCGCGTTCGCGCCCCGCAAGGACCTGGTCACGGGCCTTGAGGAGACGGTCGACTGGTACCGGACGCACCGCTCCTGGTGGGAGCCGCTGCTGCGGCGCGACCCGGCACGCCGGTGCGACCACGGGCGCAGCGACTCCGAGGGGTGCGACTACGAGCGGCTCCCGTCATGAACGCGCCCATCGAGGACTACGCCCTCATCAGCGACCTGGAAACCGCCGCCATGGTCGGCCGGGACGGATCGGTCGACTGGCTGTGCCTGCCCCGGTTCGACTCGCCGGCCTGTCTCGCCGCGCTCGTGGGCACCCGGGACAACGGTTTCTGGCGGGTGGCACCCGTCGCCGGCGGCCGGTGCACCCGCCGGACCTACCGCGGGGACACCCTGATCCTGGAAACGGAGTGGCACAGCGCGGCCGGCGCCGTGCGGGTCGTCGACTTCATGCCCCCGCGCACGCAGTCGCCGTGCCTGGTCCGCATGGTGGAGGGGCTGTGGGGCCGGGTGACCGTGCGCAGCGACCTCCGGCTGCGCTTCCACCAGGGCCGTGTGCTGCCGTGGGTCCGGGTCGGCGAGTCCGGCACGGTCGCGGTCGCCGGTCCGGACGCCGTCTGGCTGCACGCCGACGGGCCGGTGCACGGGCCCGACCGGGCGGACCGCACGGTGCACGACTTCGTGGCCACGGCCGGCCGCAGGCTCGCCCTGACGCTCGTCTGGTCCCCGTCGCACCTGACCGAGCCGCCCCCACCGCTGTACGTTCCGGCGGAGACGGCGCTGAAGGAGACCAGCCAGTTCTGGCGACGCTGGAGCGCCCAGTGCCGTTACGCCGGACCGTGGCGCGAGGCGGTGATGCGCTCCCTGATCACCCTCAAGGCGCTCACGTACGCCCCCACGGGCGGTGTCGTCGCGGCACCGACCACGTCGCTTCCCGGCTGCGTGGGGGGAGAGCGCAACTGGGACTACCGGTACTGCTGGCTGCGCGACTCCACCGTCACCCTGTCGTGTCTGCTGCGCAGCGGCTACCGGGAGGAGGCCACGGCCTGGCTGGACTGGCTCGTACGGGCCGTCGCGGGTGACCCGGATCATCTGCAGACCGTCTACGGGGTCGAGGGCCAACGGCTCCTGACGGAGACCGAGGCGCCGTGGCTGACGGGTTACGAGGGTTCGCAGCCGGTCCGGTTCGGGACCGCGATGCCTCAGTTCCAGCTGGACGTGTACGGCGAGGTCATGGACACGCTCTGGCTGTCGCTGCGCGCCGGGATCCCCATGCCGGCTCATGTGTGGGACCTGGTGGAGGTGCTCATGGGCCACCTCGAGCGGCACTGGCGCCGGCCGGACCAGGGGATGTGGCAGGTGCGGGGAGCGCGCAGACAGTTCGTCCACTCCAAGGTCATGGCGTGGGTGGCCGCCGACCGTGCCGTGCGCATGGGGGTGCTGCTCGGCAGGAACGGCTCCTCCGGTGTGTGGCGGGCCATGCGCGACGAGGTCCACCGTGACGTCTGCCGCAAGGGGTGGGACAGCGGGCAGAGGTCCTTCGTGCAGTACTACGGCTCCTCGGCCCTCGACGCCTCGGCGCTGCTGATCCCCCGCCTCGGCTTCCTGCCCGCCGGTGACGAGCGGGTGCGCGCCACCGTGCGCGCCATGCGGCGGCTGGACCACGGGGGGTTCGTGCGACGGTACGCCGCCGAGCACACCCTGGACGGCATCCGCGACCCCGAGGGCACGTTCGTCTCGTGCTCCCTGTGGTACGCCCAGAGCCTTGCCGCGACCGGACATCCGCGGCAGGCCCGGGAGGTCTTCGAACGGGTCCTCGCCATCCGCAACGACGTCGGTCTGCTCGCCGAGCAGTGGGACCCGGACGGGGGCCGCCAGCTGGGCAACGCGCCGAAGGCGTTCAGCCACGTCGCGCTGGTGGAGACGGCGTTCGCCCTGTCGTCCCTCGCCCCGAACCGTCGCTGAGGGCGCGTCCGTCACGCACCGCCGCTGCCCCCTCCTGCACCGTCATCGGCCGCGCGAACAGGAAACCCTGTCCGTACCGGCAGCCCATGGCGGTCAGCAGGTCGCGCTGCGGCGACGCCTCGACGCCCTCCGCGATCACCTGCACCTCGAGCGTGCTCGCGAGGCGGACGATCCCCTCGACGAGTTTGACCTGCCGGGTGTCCTCGGGGATGTCGTCGATGAACGACTTGTCGATCTTGAGGACGTCCACGGGGAAGTCGTGCAGATAGCGCAGAGAGGAGAACCCGGTGCCGAAGTCGTCCACGGCGATGCGCACACCGAGGTCCCTGAGCTCCCGGACGAGTTCGTCGATCCGCTCGTCCCGTCGCATCAGCACCGACTCCGTGAGCTCCAGCTGCAGTGAGCCCGGGGCCAGGCCCGGGGTGTCCAGGGCGCGGGACACCTCGTCCACGAAGCCCTGCTCCTGCCACTGACGACCGGAGACGTTCACGCTGACGTACGGCGGCGCCGGCCGCCCGACCTGGTGCTGCAGCCGGGCCATGTCGGCGGCGGCGCTGTGCAGCACCCAGGCGCCCAGCGGCGTGATGTGCCCGGTCTCCTCGGCGAGCGGGATGAACTGGTCGGGGGGTACGGGCCCGTGCCGATGGTGCGGCCAGCGGGCCAGCGCCTCGAAGCCGACCACCTCGTCCGTGACGAGGTCCACCACGGGCTGGTACAGCAGCGCGAACTCGTCCCGGGCGATCGCGTCGTCCAGCCGCACCCGCAGATCCTGGCGCTGCGTCATGCGGGTTCGCAGCTGGGGCCGGAAGCGGCGCCACTGGCGCTTGCCCGCCGCCTTCGCCGCGTACAGGGCCACGTCGGCGAGGGCCAGCAACTCCTGGGCGTCCGTGGTGTCGAGAGCGGTGGCCACGCCCACGCTGGCGGAGACGTTCACGGTGTCGCCGGACAGCCGGAAGGGTCTGCTCAGGGTCTGAATGACCTGCGCCGCCAGCAGTTCGGCGTCCAGCGGCAGCTTGGCGTCCTCCATCAGCACCGCGAACTCGTCGCCGCCGAGCCGTGCCGCCGTGTCGGTACGGCGCAGCGTTCCCTCCAGCCGCTCGCCGACCGCCTTCAGGAGCTGGTCGCCGCAGGAGTGGCCCAGCGTGTCGTTGACGTTCTTGAAGTCGTCCAGGTCGATGAAGAGCAGACAGGTCAGCGCGGGTTCGCGTCGTCCGCGCAGCAGCGCACGGTGGGTCCGCTCCAGCAGCAGGGTGCGGTTGGGCAGACCGGTGATCGGGTCGTGGAAGGCCCGCTGGGTCAGTTCCTGCTGCAGCCGGCGCTGTTCGGTCACGTCCCGCAGGGTGACGACCAGTCCGCCCACGGTCTCGTCCCGCCGCAGGTCGCGGCAGCGCACCTCCACCTCGATGTGGCCGCCTCCGCGCAGCACCCGCCAGTGGTCGTGGCTCTCCTGGCGCGCGTCGCCGTCCGGCGCCATGAGGGTGCTCTCCACCCGGTCGCGGTCCCTGGGGTCCACCAGTTCCCGCAGCGCCGTGCCGGTCAGGGCGGCGCTGCCCAGGACGGCCTCGGCGGAGGGGCTGGCGTACCGCACGGTCGTGTCGTCGTTGACGATCAGGATGACGTCCGAGGCGCTGCGGACCAGCGTGCGGAAGTACGCCTCGCTCTCCTGGTGCACGATCTCCCGGCGCAGGGCGATACGGTCCGCGGCCAGTCCCGCGTGCGAGGCGAGGATCTCCACGGTCCCGCGCACGTCGGCGAGCCGGCGCTCCGGTCCCGCGGCCACCAGCATGCTCGGGAGGTCGTCGCCGGCCCTGCGGTCGGGCTGGCCGACGGCGCACACCAGGGCGTACGGCAGCGCGCCGAGGGCGGGGGCGAGGTCCGGACCGAGCCGGTCGGCGGGGATCAGGCGGCAGCCGTGGCGAGGACCGCCCCGCGGGTCCCAGGGAGCGTCGGCGCCCGCGAGGAGCCTGTGGAGGTACCGGGACCGTCCGGACGGCACGAGCAGGGTCAGATGGGGCACGTCTGGTCCCACCAGGGCCGTGACCGCCGTGTCGCAGGCCCGCGCGATCTCGTGCGGAGCCATGGCCGCCACGAGGGAGGCGGTCGCCGCGCGCAGCACGTGTTCGCGTGACACCGCCCTGCGGTGGGCGACGACCATGCCCGCGAGCCGCAGGATGACCAGCAGGAACAGCATGGCCGAGAACGTGGCGAGTACGGTCGCGTGGCGCACGGTGCCCGTCCGCTCCTCGATGACCAGGATGCCGGGTGCGATCAGCGTGGCGACGGTCAGTACGACGAGCCTGCGCCACTGCGGCCGCAGGGACTCCGCCCGGGGCTCCGGATCGGTCAGCCGGGCCATCGACGGGTGCAGGCCGGCCAGCCCCCACGTCAGGTAGAAGACGATCCAGCCGACGTCCAGCAGGGTGTCGGGCGGCTGGCTCTGGTCGAGCCGCAGGATCCCGTAGGTGATGTCGAAGGCGAGCAGCGTCAGCATGCCCAGACCGAGCAGTTGCACGGCACGGTTGTGGAGGGGGCCGGGGCCGGCCGCGAGCAGCCGGACCAGCAGGGCCAGCAGCAGGAGGTCGCCCAGCGGGTAGGCGAGGCTGATCGCGCGCTGCTGCCAGGTGAGCCCGTCCAGCGCGGCGAGCGGCTGCACCAGGTAGATCCACACCGGCAGGCCCAGGCCGGCGGTGACGATCAGGGCGTCCAGCAGACCGGGCAGGTCCCGGCGGCCACAGCTGTACCGGACGAGGCCGGACAGTCCCGCGGCGAAGAGGGGGTACACCGCGAGAAAGCAGGCGTCCGCGGGGGAGGGGGCCAGCGCCCGGAAGTACTGGTCCTGCACGTCGTAGTACGTGTCACCCGCGGTGAACACCAGCAGGCCGGCGGCGAGGGCCAGCCATGGCCAGCAGCGCGCGGGACGGTGCAGGCGCACGCCGGTCAGGACGGCCGCGGCGCTGCCCAGGCCGATGAGAGCCTCGACCAGGACGTGCGCGTCGGCAAGGGTCATGGAGACACAGGCCAGACCCGCCACGACGACGGTGTAGACGGTCATCGACCGGTGGGTCATCGGCACACGCCTCCGGGCGGGCACCGTCCCCGGATCACCGGGAACAGTCCGCGTAGCCATGGGGATTGAGCTGCTGGAACCGCCAGACGTCCCGGCACATGTCGGTCAGGTCACGGGTGGGCCGCCAGCCCCAGGCCCGGGTGACGGCGCTCGCGTCGGTGACCAGTCCGGCGACGTCGCCGGGACGGCGCGGACCGATCCGGTACGGCACCTCCTCACCGCACACCTCGGAGAAGACGGCGACCACGTCCAGGACCGAACTGCCCTGCCCCAGGCCGACGTTGTACACCCGCATGCCGGGGTCGCCGACGAGGTGGTCGAGCGCCAAGCGGTGCGCCTCGACGGTGTCCATGACGTGGATGTAGTCGCGGATCGCGGTGCCGTCGGGGGTGGGGTAGTCCCCGCCGTGGATGTGCACCACGCTCCGGTGGCCGGCAGCGGTCAGGGCCACGGAGGGCATCAGGGTCTCGGGTCCGCCCGGCGGATCCTCGCCGAGCAGCCCGCTGGGGTGCGCGCCGGCCGGATTGGCGTACCGCAGGCACAGCACCGTGTACTCGGGGCAGCGGCGGCAGACGTCCGCCAGGATCTGCTCGCACAGCCACTTCGAGGCCGCGTCCGGCGTCACCGGCCGGGCGGGGGTGGCCTCGTCGAGCGGACCGGGGCCGGCGTCGCCGTAGACCATGCAGGAGGAGGCGAAGACCAGGCGGTGCACACCGTGCTCGTGCATGGTCGACAGCAGGGCGGTGGTGCCGCCGACGTTGGTGTCGTAGCACTCGACGGGCCGCGTCAGGGACCCGCTCGGGGACTTCACGGCGGCCAGGTGCACCACGGCGTCCACGGAGTGGCGGGTGAAGACCGCCGACAGGGCGTGCCGGTCCCGGATGTCCAGTTCGTAGACGGTGCCGACGAAACGGCCGGCGATCCGCTCGACCCGGGAGAAGACCTGCGGCGTGCTGTTGGAGTAGTCGTCGACGACGATCAGCTCGTAGCCGTGGTCCAGCAGGTCGACGCACGTGTGACTGCCGATGAAGCCCGCCCCACCGGTGACCAGGACTGTTGACGGTGCGCTCATGGGCGCTCGGCCCTTCGTAGGCATCGTACATTTACGATGTAACCATACGATTGTTCCGGCCCGCCCCCGGTGCGTCAAGGGCGGACGGGCCTCGGACGGGCCCGCCCTCGTCCCCGCTACGCCCGCACCAGCAGCTGGGAGTCGAACGCGTACCGAGACGCCCGGTAGATGTGTGTGCCGTACTCGACCGGGTGGCCCGTGTCGTCGTACGCCGTGCGCTGCATGGTCGGCAGGGCGGCGCCCTCCTTCTCGTCGAGGCGGCCGGCCTCCTCGGGGGTGGCGGAGCGGGCGCCGATGGTCTGGCGGGCGCTGTGCAGGGTGATGCCGGCGGTGCGCATCATCCGGTACAGGCCGGTCGACTCCAGCCGCTCGGTGTCGAGTGCGAGGAGGGTGGCCGGGAGGTAGTTGGACAGCAACGCGACCGGCTGGCGCTCCGTCGCCCCGCGTGCCGTGGTTGGGAACAGGTTCCTGACGCCGGTGGTGGCTCCGCAAGGCGGCTTCTGCCAGACGGAAGAGCGTCTGGGGAAGGGCTGGTCAGGCCCCTGTGGTCACGCCCCACGGGAGTGCTTCTCCCGAACGCAGGTGGTCCTTGAGCCACAGCTCGGTGTTGCTGACGTGCAGCAGTGCGGCGGCCTGGCTGAGGGAGGCGTCGCGGACGGACAATGCCCAGAAGATCGCCTCGTGTTCGGCGAGGGTCCGGCCGGAGGCCTGGGTGTCGACCAGGCCGCGCCAGATGCGGGCGCGCAGGGTGCGCCCGGAGATGCTCTCCAGGAGCGTCAGGAGCGTTTCGTTGCCGGTGGCCGAGATGACGGCGCGGTGGAACGCGGCGTCGTGAGCGTTGAGCCGCTCCACGTCGTCCTGGGCCTCGCGCATGGCGTTCAGATGCCGCTCGACCTCGGCCAGCTGCTCGTCGGAGATCCGGGTGGCGGCCAGCGCGGTGGCGACCGGTTCCAGGAGCCGCCGTACCTCCATGAGGTCCTGCAGCGCGGCGGAGTCGCCCTGCAGCAGCTCCACCGCACCGCCGAGCCCCTCCAGCAGCAGGCTCGGCTGAAGGCTGGTCACATAGGTGCCGTCGCCCCGCCGGACCTCCAGGACCCGGGCGACGGCCAACGCCTTCACGGCCTCCCGGGCGAGGTTGCGGGACAGGCCCAGCTGGGCGGCCAGCTCCGGTTCCGGCGGGAGCTTCGAGCCCGGCGGCAGCGCTCCGCTGCGGATCAGCTCCCGGATCTGCACGATGGCCTTGTCGGTCAGAGACACCGCGTGCTCCTTCCGGGCCCGTCAGCCGCGGGCACGTCCGACCTGATGAGTCCCCGGGCGCGGAGATCGTCCCAGAGACCGTCGGGGACGTACCGGCGGTGGAGTTCTGCGTTCCGCACGACCTGCTGCGGATTTCGCATGCCGAGGGTGACGTTGACGACGCTGGGATGCGTGTAGGGGAAGGCGATCGCGGCGGCCGGCAGGGTGGTGCCGTGGGCCGCGCAGACGTCGGCGATCGCCCGGGCGCGGTCGAGCAGCTCCGGCGGGGCCTCCTGGTAGTCGTACTTCATGCCCTCGGTGGGGTGGTCGCGGGAGAGCAGTCCGGAGTTGAAGACCCCCACCGCCACCACGCTCTTGCCGAGTTCCTCGGCGGCGGGCAGGACGTCGTCCAGGGCCGACTGGTCGAGGAGGGTGTACCGGCCGGCCAGCATCACCACGTCGGCCGCGGTCTCGCGCAGGAAGCGGGCGAGCATGGCCGACTGGTTCATTCCGGCGCCGATCGCGCCGATCACTCCCTGATCCCGGAGCTCCGCCAGGGCGGGCATGGCCTCCTCGGCCGCCTGCCTCCAGTGGTCGTCGGGATCGTGCAGGTAGACGACGTCCAGGCGGTCCAGGCCGGTGCGTTCCAAGGTGTCCTCGATGGAGCGGAGCACCCCGTCCCGGCTGAAGTCCCACTGGCGGCGCAGGTCGTCGCGGACCACGAAGCCCTCGGTGTCGGTGCCGCGCGGGTGCTCGTTGGGCACGAGCAGGCGGCCGACCTTGGAGGAGACGACGTACGCGTCACGTGGCCGGCCTTTGAGTGCGGCGCCCAGGCGGCGTTCGGAGAGACCGAGCCCGTAGTGGGGTGCGGTGTCGAAGTACCGGATGCCCGCTTCCCAGGCCGCCTCGAGTGCGGCCTGCGCGTCCTGGGCCGGGGTGACTCGGTAGAGGTTGCCGATGACGGAGGCCCCGAAGCCGAGCCCGGTGAGCTCGACCGGGGTGCTCGCGACCTTTCGGCGCCCGATGCTGTGCGGTGTCAACTGTGCTCCTTCAAAAGCGGCGACGGCGTGAGCGCTCATGGGCCGTCACCTTCGGACGGCGGCCGAGCCGCCTGCCATGAGTGCCTCGACCTCGGCGAGCGAGGCCATGGACACGTCGCCGGGGGTGGTCATGGTGAGGGCGCCGTGCGCGGTGCCGTAGGCCAGGGCGCGGCTCAGTCCGGCGGTGTCGAGGTCCGCGACGCGCGCCGCAGGGACAGCCGGTCCGGCCTCGCCACCGCCGAGGGTCAGCAGTGCGTAGATCAGACCGGCCGCGAAGCCGTCGCCCGAGCCGATGCGGTCCAGGACGTGCAGGCCGGGCAGTTCAGGGCCGCGGACGAAGCCGGTACGGGGCGACCAGGCGGCCGAGGACCAGTCGTTGACGCCGGCCGAGGGCACGGCCCGCAGGGTCGTCGCGAGGACCTCGGCCCGGGGCAGGAGCGCGGCCACCTCGGCGAGGGCGTCCCGCACCTCGTCCGCCGCGACGCGAACCGCCCCCGGGTACGGCCCTGCCAGACCCAGGGCACCCACCACGACGTCGGCGTGGCGGGCGAGCCGCAGGTCGACCTCGCGGGCGGCGTCGGCGCCGCCCCTGCCGGCCCAGAGACTGGGGCGGTGGTTGGGGTCGTAGGAGACCGTCATGCCGTGCCGTCGCGCGGCCGCCATGGCCTCGTCCGCGACGTCCGCGGTGGTGTCCGACAGACCGGCGAAGACGCCGCCGGTGTGGAACCAGCGCGGCCCCGTCGAGCCTGGGGCGAAGACCGCGTCCCAGTCGACGTCCCCCTTGCGCAGCTGCGAGACGGCGGTGTTCGCGCGGTCGCTGACGCCCACCGCGCCCCGGATGCCGTAGCCGCGCTCGACGAAGTTGAGGCCGTTGCGTGCGGTGCGGCCGATGCCGTCGTCGGGCACCCAGCGGATCAGGGAGGTGTCGACGCCGCCCTGGAGGATCAGGTCCTCGACCAGCCGCCCCACCTGGTTGTCGGCGAGGGCGGTCACGACGGCCGTACGCAGGCCGAAGCAGCGCCGCAGTCCGCGGACGACGTTGTACTCGCCGCCGCCCTCCCAGACCTGGAAGGTTCGGGCGGTGCGGATCCTGCCCTCGCCCGGGTCGAAGCGGAGCATCACCTCGCCGAGGGCCACCACGTCGCTCACGTCGCGCTCCCGTGCACGGCCTCGGCGGTCAGCCGGCGGATCTCGCCGTACTCGCCGCGCTCCAGATGGCCGGGGGTGGCCATCCAGCTGCCGCCTACGGCGAGGACCGCCGGGACGGCGAGGTAGGCGGGCAGGCGCGGAGCGTCGATGCCGCCCGTCGGCACGAACCGTGCCTGAGGGAAGGGAGCCGCGAGGGCGCGCAGCATCGGGACGCCGCCGAGCGGTTCGGCGGGGAAGAGCTTGACGGTGTCGAGGCCGGCCCGCAGGGCACGCATCAGCTCGGTCGCGGAGGCGATGCCGGGCACCACGGGCACCCCCAGCTCACGGCACCTGACGACGACGTCCTCGTCGAAGCCGGGGGAGACGACGAAACGCGCCCCGGCCGCCACGGCACGGTCCGCCTGCTCGCACGTGAGGACCGTACCGGCGCCGACGGTCAGCCCTCCGTGGGCGGCCATCGTCTTGAGCACCTGCTCGGCGTCGGGGGTGCGGAAGGTGACCTCGGCGCACCGGGCGCCGCCCGCCACGAGCGCGTCGGCCAGTGGGCCGGCGGTCGCGGCGGAGGGCACGGTCAGCACCGGCAGCACGCGGGCCCCGTCCAGCACGGCGGCCAGGCCGGCGGCTTCGGTGGCACTCATCGGCCGAGCCATCCGCCGTCGACGGGCAGGACGACGCCGTGGACGTAGGCGGCGGCGTCCGAGGCGAGGAACACGGTGGCGCCCGCGAGATCGTCGGCGCTGCCCCAGCGGGCGGCCGGGATGCGGTCCAGGATGGCCTTGCTGCGGACGGGGTCGTCCTGGAGGGCCTGGGTGTTGTCGGTGGCGATGTAGCCGGGGGCGATGGCGTTGACGTTGACGCCGTGCGGCGCCCACTCGTTGGCCAGGGCCTTGGTCAGTCCGGCGATGCCGTGCTTGGCGGCGGTGTAGCCGGGGACGGTGATGCCGCCCTGGAAGCTGAGCAGCGACGCAGTGAAGACGATCTTTCCGCGGCCGCGGGCCACCATCGACGCGCCCACCGCGCGGGACAGGGCGAACTGGGCGTTGAGGTTGACCTGGAGCACCAACTCCCAGTCCTCGTCGGTGTGTTCGGCGGCCGGGGCGCGGCGGATGGTGCCCGCGTTGTTGACCAGGATGTCCACCGGGCGCTCCCGTCCGGCCAGGTCGGCGCCCAGGGCGCGGACGGCTTCGGGGTCGGCGAAGTCGGTGCGGATCGCCTCGAAGGTGCGGCCCGCGGCCAGGACGTCCTTCTCCACGTCGCTGCCGGTCTCCTCCAGTTGGGCGCTGACGCCGACGACGTCGGCGCCGGCCTCGGCGAGGGCGCGGGCCATGGCACGGCCGATGCCGCGCCGGGCCCCGGTGACGACGGCGAGCCTGCCGGTCAGGTCGAAGGCGTTCACTGGGCGGCTCCCTGGGAGTCGTCGGTGCAGTCCACGAGGATCTTCATCACGTCGCCGCCGCCCTCCAGGGCCTCGAAGGCGTCGGGCGCCTGTGCCATGGGGACGACCTTGCTGATCAGCTGCTGGGCCGGAACGGTGCCGTCGGCCACCAGGGTCACCGCCCGCTCGAAGTCGGTGCGGTCGTACAACCGGGCGCCGACGAGGGTGAGTTCGCGCCAGAAGAAGCGGTGCAGGTTCACCTCGCGGGGCCGGGGGTGGATGGCCACGAGGCACAGCCGGCCGCGCACCCCCAGCACGTCGACCGCCGTGTCCACCCCGCCTTGCGCGCCGGAGACCTCGAAGGCCACCTCCGCACCGGCGTCGCCGGTCCACTCACGGACCAGCTCGGGCAGGTCGTCGGCGGCCGGGTCCCAGGTCGTCAGCCCCAACTTCTCGGCGAGCCGCCGCCGGTGAGAGCTCAGCTCCACGACCCGGACCTCGGCTCCGGCGGCGCGGGCGACCAGGGCGATGAGGATGCCGACGGGACCGCCGCCGACCACGACGGCCTTCTCGCCCGCGCGGACCTGGGCCCGGCCCACGTCGTGCACCGCGACCGCGGTGGGCTCCACGAGGGCCGCGTGGTCGAGCGGGAGGGAGCCGGGCAGCCGTACGAGGGTGGTGGCGGGCACGGTCCAGCGCTGCTGCATCGCGCCCGGGGAGTCGATGCCGATGAAGTCGAGGTGCTGGCAGATGTGCTGGTGGCCGGCACGGCAGGCCGGGCAGGTGTCGTCCCAGCGCAGCGGCATCACGGTGACCGCGGCACCGGGCGACCAGTCCTCCACACCAGCGCCCACCCGCACGATCCGGCCGGACATCTCGTGGCCGAGGACGGCGGGCGCGGCGACCCGGGCGTCCATGTCGCCGTGGAAGATGTGCAGATCGGTGCCGCAGATACCGACGTAGGCGGGGGCGATCTCCACCTGGCCGGGGCCGGGGGGCGGGTTCTCGGCGGGCGCGGTGTCCAGGGTGCGGGCGGCGAGGTAGCGGACGGCGAGTGTCATCTCAGGGTCCCTTCGGCGCGGACGCCGATCGTGAGCAGCAGGTTGGCGTAGGTGCGGATGTCGGCGGTGACGACGACGAGGGCCAGGTCGGGCGAGCGGGCGGCGTCGTAGAACGCGAAGCGGTCGAGCGTCTCGACGGGGACGGGCGCCAGCATCGAGCGGTACTCGGCGATGGCCGGGGGCTCGGGCGCGCCCTCGGGCGGCACCATCACGTGCGCCGACTCGACGGGCAGAGCCCGCAGCAGGACGTCGAGCACGGTGGTGACGTCCAGCAGCCCCGGCGCCAGGTTGAGGTGGACGGTCCTGGCGCGCGGGCCGGTGGCGGTGCTCGCCGGATAGTGGCCGTCGGCGAGCAGCACCCGGGCGCCGTGCCCGGCGCCCGCCAGGGCTTCGAGGATCCCCGGGTGCAGGAGTTCGGTCATCAGCATGCGGTGCGCTCCTTCCTTCGAGCGGGGTCGAGGCCGTAGAACGTGGTGGCGGTTCCGGCGAGGACCGCCTCGGTCTCGGCGGCGGAGCAGCCGGCCAGGAGTTCCTCGACGGTGGCGGCCCAGCGGTTCCAGCCGCCGGCGAGGACGCAGACCGGCCAGTCCGAGCCGAACATCAGCCGGTCGGGGCCGAAGGCCGCCAGCAGGACCTCCCACACCGGCCGGATGTCGTCGACGGTCCACTTCTCGTGGTCGGCCTCGGTGACCAGGCCCGACACCTTGCACCGCACCTGGGGATGCGCGGCCAGCCGTCGCACGCCCCGCTCCCAGTCGCCCAGGTCGCCCTGGGCGACGGGGGGTTTGCCGGCGTGGTCGAGGACCAGGGGAAGGCCGGGGAGGCGTTCGGCCACGCGGATCGCCTCGGGGAACTGGTGGTCGCGGATCAGCAGGTCGTACCCGAGGCCCCGTTCGGCCACCGCCCGCAGTCCCCGCTCCACCGAAGGCCGTTGCAGCCAGTTGGCGTCGGACTCGCCCTGGACGAGGTGACGCACCGCCCGCAGATATGTACCGCCGGGCCCGGCGCGCAGTGCGTCGAGTACGTCGCCGATCGCCGGGGACGTGAGCTCGGCCCAGCCGACGACCGCGCCGACGAGCGGGTCGGCGTCGGCGAGGGCGAGGAACTCGCGGGTCTCGTCGACCGAGGCCACGCACTGGACGAGCACCGTGCGCTCCAGCCGCCGGCCCGCGATCGGCCTGGTTGCGGCCGTGCGCAGGTCGTCGGTGCCGAAGCTGCGGCGGATGGGCTCGTGTCCGGGCTCGTCGAGCCAGGACTGCGGCCGGATGTCCAGGTCCCACACGTGGTGGTGGGCGTCGACGAGGGTGTGGGCGTCAGACACGGGCCGTCCACACGGGGCCGTCGGGGTAGGTGTACTCCTTGAGGGACGCGGGGTGCATCTGCGCGCTCAGCCCGGGCAGGGCGGGCGCGAGGTAGTGGCCGTCGCTGATGCGGACCGGGTCGACGAAGTGCTCGTGCAGGTGGTCGACGTACTCGATGACGCGGTCCTCGGTGGTGCCCGAGACGGCGACGTAGTCGAACATCGACAGGTGCTGGACCATCTCGCACAGGCCCACCCCTCCGGCGTGCGGACAGACCGGCACGCCGAACTTCGCGGCCAGCAGCAGGATCGCGAGGTTCTCGTTGACACCGCCGACCCGGGCGGAGTCGATCTGCACGATGTCCACCGCGCCGGCCTGCAGGAGCTGCTTGAAGACGACCCGGTTGGCGATGTGCTCGCCGGTGGCGACCTTGATCGGGCTGACGGCCTTGCGGACGGCGGCGTGGCCGAGGATGTCGTCGGGGGAGGTGGGCTCCTCGATCCAGTACGGGTCATAGGGAGCGAGGGCGCGCATCCAGTCGATGGCGGGCTGGACGTCCCATCTCTGGTTGGCGTCGACGGCGATGCGGATGTCCGGGCCGACCGTCTCGCGGGCGGTGCGCATGCGCCGTACGTCGTCCTCCAGGTCCGCGCCGACCTTCAGCTTGATCTGGGTGAAGCCGTCGGCGACGGCCTCGCGGGCGAGGCGGGCCAGCTTCTCGTCGGAGTAGCCGAGCCAGCCGGGGGTGGTGGTGTAGGCGGGGTAGCCGCGCTCCAGCAGACGGGCGACGCGCTCCTGGCGGCCGGGCTCGGCACGGCGCAGGATCTCCAGCGCCTCCTCGGGGGTGAGGGCGTCGCTCAGCCAGCGGAAGTCGACCTGTGCGACCAGGTCCTCGGGCGACATCTCGCCGAGGAACCGCCACACGGGCAGGCCCGCGCGCTTGGCGGCCAGGTCCCAGGCGGCGTTGACGACCGCGCCGGTGGCCATGTGGATGGCGCCCTTCTCCGGGCCCAGCCAGCGCAGTTGGGGATCGTGCACGAGGGAGCGGGAGAAGGCCCCGAGGTCGGCGCAGACCTCCTCGACGGACAGGCCCACCACGTGCGGGGCGAGGGCCGCGATGGCGGCGGCCTGGACATCGTTGCCGCGGCCGGTGGTGAAGGCGAGGGCGTGGCCCTCCAGCCCGTCGCCGGCGTCGGTGCGCAGCACGACGTAGGCGGCGGAGTAGTCGGGCTCGGGGTTCATGGCGTCCGAGCCGTCGAGGTGTTCGGAGGTGGGGAACCGCACGTCCAGGACGTCCAGGGCGGTGATGCGGGCGGATGCGGGCAGGGTGGAGGACATGGCGGCAACTCCTGTGACGGCAAGGGGGAATCGGGCCCCTTGCGACGAGCGGTGAACACGGCGCGGGACGGACGGCCGGCGACGGCCGCCCGGGTCAGTCCTGGACCTTGCCGCCGGTGATCCGGGAGATGGCGAGGGCGACCAGGATGATCAGGCCGTTGAGGGCGCCGATCCACTGGGCGGGGACGCCGCCCAGGGTGAGCACGTTCTGGATCATGAAGAGCAGCAGGATGCCGCAGAACGCGCCGAACATGGTGCCCTTGCCGCCGTTGAGGCTGATCCCGCCGATGACGGCGGCGGCGAAGACGGTGAAGATGTAGCCGTTGCCCTGTGCGGAGGCCACGGAGGCGAGCCGTCCGGAGAGCAGCAGTCCGGCGACGGCGGCGAGCACGCTGCCGGTGACGATGACGATCCACAGCACCCGGTCGGTGCGGATGCCGGCGGCCTTGGCCGCGTCGACGTTGCCGCCGATGGCGTACAGCGACCGGCCGAAGCTGGTCCAGCCGAGCACCACGATCGCGACGGCGAACAGGGCCAGGCAGATCCAGATGGAGGCGGGCATCCCGAACC
Source organism: Streptomyces sp. SLBN-8D4 (assembly GCF_049739545.1). Lineage (NCBI taxonomy): Bacteria > Bacillati > Actinomycetota > Actinomycetes > Kitasatosporales > Streptomycetaceae > Streptomyces > Streptomyces sp. SLBN-8D4. The sequence continues at coordinate 1,489,586 of NZ_JBMGQC010000001.1, read as the reverse complement.
ACTGCGCGGTGCCGGGGTACAGCATCGACTGCGGCAGCTGGAAGAACGTCTGGCCGCCGGAGATGCCGGTGAGGATGCCGCGCAGCACGATCAGCATGCCGAGGGTGACGATGAAGCCGTTGAGGCCGAAGCGGATGATCAGCAGCGAGTTGATCACGCCGACCAGCGCGCCCACGGCCAGGGTGACGGGGATCGCCCAGCCACCGGAGAGCAGGCCGAGTCCGTGTCCGGCGCCGGCCGGGACGACCAGCCAGGCCGCGACACCGGGCGCGAGGCCCATGGTGGACTCCAGCGACAGGTCCATCTTCTTGACGATCAGGATCATCGTCTGGGCGAGGACCAGCAGGGCCATCTCGGACATGGTCTGCAGGACGTTGATGAGGTTGTCCGTCTGCAGGAAGACCGGGTTGACGATCTGGCCGACGATCGCGATGACGACGATCGCGGGGACGAGGGCGAGGTCGCGCAGCCGGGCCAGGGGGATCCGGCCGCCGAGCAGCGCGGTGCGCCGCTGCTTCGGTTCCGCGGCCTTGGCGGCTGTGTCCGCGAGGACGGTTTCAGGCATTGAGGTCCACTCCTTCCATCGCGGCCACGAGGTCGTGGTCGTGCCAGCCGCGGGCTATCTCGGTCGTGACCCGGCCCTGGAACATCACCAGGATCCGGTCGCACATCCGCAGGTCGTCGAGTTCGTCGGAGGCGATGAGCACTCCGGTGCCGGTCCGGGCGGTCTCCTCGACCTTGCCGAGGAGGAACTCCTTGGAGCGCACGTCCACGCCCGCGGTCGGGTTGATCAGGACCAGCAGCCGCGGGTCGTCGGCCAGGGCGCGGGCCATGACGACCTTCTGCTGGTTGCCTCCGGACAGGGAGGAGACGGGCAGCTCGGGGCCCGGCGTCTTGATCGCCAGCTTCTCGATCATGTTGTCGGCGAGCCGGTCGCGTCGGTCACGGCTGAGGAGGCCGTTCCTGCCGAGCCGGTGGGGCACGGACAGGGTGGCGTTGTCGGCGATCGACATGTCGGGCACGAAGCCCTGGTGGTGCCGGTCCTGGGGGACGAACCCGGCGCCGGCGGCGAGCGCGGCGGGCACGCTGCCCGGCCGGGGCCGTCGCCCGGCGATCTCCACCTCGCCGCCGGCGGCCGCCCACAGTCCTACGACGGTCTCGGCGACCTCGGTGCGTCCGCTGGCGGCGGCACCGGCCAGGCCGACGATCTCGCCGGCGCCCACCTGGAAGGTGACGTCTTCGTATGTGCCGTCACGGCCCAGATCCCGCACGGACAGCGCGGGGGCGGCGGCGGGGTCGAGGGTGCTCGACCGCGCCTGCTGCCGGTCGGCGGCCGCCTCGCCGGTCATGGCGGCGACCAGCTCGGTGCGGGGGAGGTCCGCGACGGGGGCGGTGACGATGTGCCGGGCGTCGCGGAACACCGTCACCATGTCGCAGATCTCGTAGACCTCCTGCAGGTGATGACTGATGAACAGGAAGGTCACGCCCTGGCGTTGCAGTTCGCGGATGCGGTCGAAGAGCCGGTTGATGGCCGCCGCGTCGAGCTGTGCGGTGGGCTCGTCGAGGATGATGAACCGGGCCCCGAAGGACAGCGCCCGGGCGATCTCGACGAACTGCCGCTGCTCGACGCTGAGTTCGCCGGCCGGGGACTGCGGGTCGACGTCCACCGACCAGGTCGAAAGGAGCTCCTGCGCCCGGCGGCGCACGCCGGTCCAGCTGATCAGCCGGTTCGGGCCGTGGTGGTGCCGGTTCAGGAAGAGGTTCTCGGCGACGGTCAGCGTGGGGATGATCGTCGACTTCTGGTAGACGCAGGCCACGCGCCGGCGCCAGGCGTCGCGGTCGCTGAGCCGGGGGGCGGGGTCCCCGCCGAAGGTGACCGTGCCCTCGTCGGGGGCGTGCAGGCCGGTCAGGACGGAGACCAGGGTCGACTTGCCGGCTCCGTTGCGGCCGACGAGCGCGTGCGTCTCGCCCGGCCTGATGGTGATCCGGGCGCCGTTCAGGGCCACGGTCGGACCGAATCGTTTGACTATGCCCGTCGCCTCGACGACGGGCGGGGTCGCGGGGGCCCGTCCGTCGTCCGCCGGGGCGGGCGCGGGGGTGACTGCTCGCTCCCCGTCGCTCATTTCAACCGCCTTGTAGTGGTGAGCCGTTGGATGCCCGAGAGGGCAGGTCAGCCGAGGTTGTTGCCCCACAGGGAGGTGTCGTCGCTCTTGACGCTGGGCACGCCGCCGTAGGTGCCGCCGTCGACGGTGACCAGGGGAGCGGAGAGCTGGTCCTCCAGCAGTCCGTCGCGGACCTGGATGATGGTGCTGTCGTGGTCGGTCTTGCCGGGCTTGAAGGTCTTTCCGTCGATCGCGGCCTTGAGGTAGTACAGGGCGTACTTGGCGTACAGGTCCGCGGGCTGGGAGACGGTGGCGTCGATGTGGCCGGCGGCGATGTCCTTGAGCTCCTCGGGGATGCCGTCGTTGGACACGACGAAGACGTGCTTCTTGTCCTTCGGGTCGACCAACAGGCCCTTCTGCTTGAGGACTTGGAGCGTGCCGGCCAGGGCGAAGCTGGACTGCATGTAGACGCCCTTGATGTCCGGGTTGGCGGTCAGGTCCGTCTGGAGCTTCTGTGCGGCGACCGCGCCGTCCCAGTTGGTGGCCTCGCCGAACACCTTGATGCCGGGGTAGTTCTTCTTCATGCAGTCGTTGAACGCCTCGGTGCGGTCACGGCCGTTGATGGAGTCGAGGCCGCCCTCCAGCATCACGACCTTGCCCTTGCCGCCGAGCTTGGTGCCGAGGTACTGGCAGGCCTTCTCGCCGTAGGCGCGGTTGTCGGCCCGCACCACCATGAACACCTTGCCGCTGTCGGGCCGGGTGTCGACGGTGACGACCGGGATCTTCTTCGCCTCCAGCTGCGCCAGCGTCGGCGCGATGGCGGCGGTGTCCTGCGGGGCCATCGCGATGCCCTTGACGCCCTGGCTGATGAACGTCTGCGCGTTGGCGGTGAGCTTGGCGACGTCGTTCTGGGAGTTCGTGGTCTTCAGGTCCAGCCCCAGCTCCTTGGCCGACTGGGGCGTGTACTTGATGTACGAGTTCCAGAAGTCGGTGTCGGACCGCGGGTAGTCGACGCCCACGAGGGGCTTGCCGCTCGACGAGGCGGTGGTGCCGGAGCCGCTGCTGCAGGCGCTGAGCAGCGTCAGTGCGCAGACGACGGAGGCGGTGGAGCCGAGTGCGGTTCTGAGTCTCATGGGTACTTCCTCGCGCTGGTCCCGGAGCGGGGTTGTTACGCCGATGCGACGGCTGTGTGTCGTCGGCGGAGAGATGGGATGTTTATAGAGCGGGAGGAATGAGGTTGTCTAGTGGGTGCGGCAAAAGTGCTGGAGACAGCCTCCCTGGTTAGTAGATCCATCCCATCAATGATGCGCACTCGTGATGGACCGACGGCTTGCCTGTGGACTGCCCGTGTGGTGGTGCACCCTTCGCCGAGCCTCTAGACATTCCATGTTTGCCACTGCAGCTATACGCCAATAGCCCTCATGTAGGGACAAAAGCTTCTGCTGATACGGGTTTTCATCCCTGCACGCCCGTTGACATCAGTGCGTCACATGGTCGAACTTCATGCGTAACCTCCGACGCTCCAGAACCGTCGGCGTCCCGCGTCTCCCCCCGTCCCCCTTGCCCCTACCCCAGGGATGTCCTCATGTCGCGTTCGCTCAACAGACGCCAGTTCCTGTCCGCCGCCACCTGTGTGGCGGCGGCAGCCATGGCCGGCGGTGGTCTCGGCGCCGGCGTCGCCCAGGCGGCACCGAGCACGTACACGCCCGACTGGAACTCGGTCGACCAGCACCCGCCGGCTCCGGAGTGGTTCCAGGACGCGAAGTTCGGGATCTACTTCCACTGGGGCGTCTTCAGCGTTCCCGCCTTCGGCAACGAGTGGTATCCGCGGTCCATGTATCAGGCCGGCGACAGCGTGAACCAGCACCACATCGCGACCTACGGCCAGCCCTCGGCATGGCCGTACCACAACTTCATCAACGGGGCGAACGACCTGGCGGGCAACTTCGTGCAGTTCGCGCCGAAGCTGAAGTCGGCCGGCGGGAACTTCGACCCCAACGAGTGGGCGCAGCTGTTCGTCGACGCGGGCGCGAAGTTCGCCGGCCCGGTCGCCGAGCACCACGACGGCTTCTCCATGTGGAACAGCCAGGTCAACGAGTGGAACTCGGTCACCAAGGGCCCGAAGCTCAACCTGCTGCAGCTGTTCACCACGGCGATCCGGGCCAAAGGCCTCAAGCTGCTGGTCGCCATGCACCACGCGTACCACTACAACGGCTTCTACGAGTTCGCCCCCGCCCAGACCGACCCCAGCCTCAAGAAGCTCTACGGCCAGCTCGGTGCGGCCGCGGAGAACCAGCTCTGGTACGACAAGCTCAAGGAAGTCGTCGACCTCGCGCAACCGGACATCCTGTGGCAGGACTTCAAGCTGGACGCGGTCGACGAGACGCAGCGCCTGAACTTCCTGTCCTACTACTACAACCAGGCCAACGCCTGGGGCCGTGAGGTCGTCGCCACCTACAAGGACGGGTTCAACGGCAAGGGCGAGGTCTTCGACTACGAGCGCGGCGGCCCCGGCGACCTCACCAGCCCCTACTGGCTGACCGACGACAGCATCTCCAGCTCCAGCTGGTGCTACACGCAGGGCATCGGCTACTACAGCAGCCAGCAGATGCTGCACTCGTTCCTCGACCGGGTCAGCAAGAACGGCAACGTGCTGCTGAACATCGCGCCGATGGCCGACGGCACCATCCCCCAGGCGCAGAAGGACATCCTTCTCGGCATGGGCGACTACCTGAAGCGCTTCGGCGAGTCGGTGTACTCGACCCGCGCCTGGACCGTGTACGGCGAAGGCCCGACGAAGATGGGTGGCGGCGCCTTCACCACTCCGACGGCCGGCACCGCGCAGGACATCCGCTTCACCCGCAACAAGGCCGGCAACGTCCTGTACGCCACCGTCCTGGGCTGGCCCGGCAGCTCAGTGACGATCAAGACGCTCAGCTCGGACCGCATCAACCTCTCCTCGCTGACCTCGGTGAAGCTGCTCGGCTCCACCGCCGGCACCTACATCGACCTGCCCGCACCCACGCAGACCTCCTCCGGCCTCACCGTCACCCTGCCGTCCTCGGCGCCCTACAGCGCGGGCGCCTACGTCCTGAAGCTGGCCTTCTCCGGCACCGTCCCGACCCTGCTGCCGCTCGCCGGCGCCGCCGCCTTCACGGACGTCAACTACACCGGCGGCTCGGCCCCGTTGCCCGTCGGCGACCACACCGCGGCCGACCTGAGCGCGGCCGGACTGGGCACCCGCACCATCTCCAGCCTGCGTCCCGCCCCCGGCTACCAGGTGATCGGCTACTCCGGCGACAACTTCACCGGCACCGCCTGGACCTTCACCGCCGACAACCCCGACCTCAGGGTCACCGGCAACAACGACCAGATCACCTCGCTCAGGGTCCAGTTCAACCCGTCGAAGTACTTCCGGATCACCAACGTCACCGACGGCCTCGCCCTGGACAGCGGCGGCAACGTCGCCTCCGGATCCAACCTCAAGCAGTGGAGCTGGGACTCCAGCAACAACCTCCAGTGGCAGGCGGTCGACGTGGGCGGCGGCTACTACAAGCTGGTCAACCGCACCAACGGCATGGTCGCCGACGGCTGGGGCAGCACCGCCGACGGCTCCCCGGCCCAGCAGGCGCCGTGGAACGGCGGCCCCAACCAGCAGTGGAAGATCACCCCCCGGGGCGGCAACAGCTACACGATCGCCAACCGCACCACCGGCCTGGCCCTCGACGGCGGCGGCAACGTCACCTCGGGCTCCGTCACCAAGCAGTGGACCAACGGCAGCAGCACCAACCTGCAGTGGACCTTCACGGCGCTCTGATTCCCGCTCCGCCCTGACCAACGGCCGCGGCGAGCGCGCTCTCGGGCCTGCCCGCCGCCTTCACTGGTCGCCCCCAGATGTCAGAACCACCCGACCGGGAGTACACCCATGCCCTCAGAGACAAGACTGTCCCGTCGTACCCTGCTGGGCGCCGCGGGTGCCGCTGTGGCCGCGACAGCGCTGCCCGTGGTCCCCGCTTTGTCGCCCCTGCTGGCGGAGGCGGCCGCCGCGGATCCCCAGACCAATCTGGAGAAGCTGGTGAACATGCGGTTCGGCATGTTCAACCACTTCAACCTGGGCACGTTCACCAACCAGGAGTGGGCCGCCCCGAACCAGAGCCCCACCCTGTTCGCCCCCACGGCCGTGGACTGCGCCCAGTGGGCCGATGCCGCCGCGGCGGCGAAGATGAGCTACGGCATCCTGACGACCAAGCACCACGACGGCTTCGCCCTGTGGCCGAGCGCCTACGGCACCCAGAACGTCGCGAACAGCTCCTACAAGCACGACGTGGTGAAGGCGTACTGCGACGCCTTCCGCGCGAAGGGGCTGAAGGTCGGGCTCTACTACTCGATATGGGACCGCACCTTCGGCGTCCAGGCGTGGGAGAGCCGGCACACCGGGGTCGGCCTCCAGACCACCGACGCCATCCAACCCAGCGACATGACCTTCATCCTCGGTCAGATCACCGAGCTGCTCACCAACTACGGCACCGTCGACCTCTTCGTCACCGACGGCTACGGGTGGCAGATGGGACAGCAGGCCGTCTCCTACCAGCGCATCCGCGAGCACGTGAAGTCGCTCCAGCCGGACATCGTCATGATCGACCACGGTGCGCTGTCGGTGCCGTTCCTCGGCGACGCGATCTACTTCGAGGAGCCGCTGGGTGTCTCGTCGCCGGCCGGGAACACCTACGCCTCCACGCAGGGGCAGACGATCAGCAACGGCTGGTTCTGGCACCCGGCCACGCCGACCACCGACCCCATGAGCAAGGCATCGATCCTGTCGCATCTGGCCGACCTGGAGCCGAAGTACACCTCGTTCATCCTCAACTGCCCGCCCAACCGTGACGGCAGGCTGGACACCAACATAGTCAACCGGCTCGCCGAAGTCGGGGCGGCCTGGAGCCCGAACACCTCCCGCCCGCCACTGCCGACGCAGATGCTGCGCGCCGAGCACCCCGTCACACCGGTCAGCGCCTACGCGACCGCATACCGCACCGGCGAGGGACCGCTCAACGCCATCGACGGACTGAGCGACAAGGGTTACGAGACCTGCTGGTCGACCTGGGGCCTGTCCCCGGCCCTGCCCCACTCGATCACGATCGACCTGGGCGGGGTGTGGAGCAACGTCTCCACCCTGGAGTACCTGCCCAAGCAGTGGAACCGCAGCGACACCACCGACGGCGACATCACCTCTTACGCCATCTCCACCAGCACCGACGGCACGAACTTCACCCAGGTCGCCACCGGCACCTGGGCCGGCGACCGCGCCACCAAGGTGGCCGAATGGCCCGCCAGGAACGTGGGCTTCGTACGGCTCCAGGCCAACGCGGCCACCGGCGGCTACGCCAACATCGGCGGCCTCCACATCGGTGGCCGGACCGCCAAGCCGGCCCTGGTGTCGAAGGTTCTGCCGGGTGACGGCACGGTCTACCGCATCGTCAACCGCAAGAGCGGCAAGGTCGTCGACGTGTTCAACTTCGGCACCGCCAACGGCACCAACATCCAGCAGTGGCCGTGGCTGAACAACACCGCCCAGAAGTGGACCTTCGCCTCCACGGGCGACGGCTACTACGAGATCAAGAACGTGAACAGCGGCAAGCTGATGGAGGTGGCCGGACTCTCGAGGGTGGACGGCGGAAACGTCTCCATCTACTCCGACAGCAACGTTCCCCAGCAGCACTGGGCGGTCACGCCCACCGGTGACGGCTACTACTACCTCACCAACCGGTTCAGCGGACTGTCCCTCAACGTCGACGGGGGCTCGACCGCCGACGGCGCCAACATCGACCAGTTCACCTACAGCCGCGCGCCCGAGGAGCAGTGGCAGATCATCGCCTTGTGACGATCCCGACGACGGGCGGCGATTTCCCCGCCGCCCGTCGTCTTTTCATGGGACCGCCCAGCGGTCCACACCCCGAGCCGATTTCGCTACAAGTTCCGAAATTATTCAGCGCGAGGACCGCCACGTGGCCGAAACACGCGGTTCATAGCGTCTGGGCACATCACGTCACTGACCTCCGCCCCCGTGAGGCACCTCGTGTGACAGGAGTCCTCCGTGCCCAACATCTCCCGCCGCGCCGCCCTGCGGCTGACCGCCGGCCTGGCCGTCGGCAGCGCGCTTCCCCTGACCGGCTGCGGGCGCCACGACGCCGCGGCCGCCGCCGGCACCGCCAAGAAGGTCGACGCGTCCCCGGCCACCGGCACCCTGAACGTCTGGGCCGCCCAAGGCGACGCCGACGTGCTCGGCACGGTCGTCAAGCCGTTCAGGTCCGCCAACCCCGGCCTGGTCGTGAAGACCACGCTGATCCCGAACGCGGAGTACTACACCAAGCTCCAGGCGGCGATCGCGGCGGGCAAGGGACCGGACGTCGCCCAGTTCTTCCCCGAGTCGCAGGCGCAGTTCCTCGACTCGTCGACCCTGCGGCCCGTGCCGGACGGCCTGGTGGATCCGAACAGCTTCTTCAAGAGCCTGTGGGACGCCGGAGTCGTGGACGACGTGGCCTACACGGTGCCCTGGTACGCGTACACGTACGCGCTCGTCTACCGATCGGATCTGGCCAAGAAGGCGGGCGTCGGGGCGCCGACCACCTGGGCCGCCATGGAGCCCTTCCTCAAGGCCCTCCAGGGCGCCGGCGCGGGCCACGCGCTCGGGGCCGACATCGGGTGGGACATCTTCAACGGCCAGGACGTCGCCATGTACGGCTGGCAGGCCGGAGGCTCACTCGTCACCTCCGGCGGCAAGTGGAACCTGAACACGCCCCAGATGGTCGACGCGCTGAAGTACAACGCGTCCTTCTTCACCTCCGGGACCGCCGACACCAGCGGGCCGACCTTCCTCGACGCACAGCCGTACTTCGTCTCCGGCAGGACGGCGAGCATGATCACCGGGCCGTGGGTCATCGGCCAGCTCGACACCGCCGCCAAGAAGAGCGGCTGGACGGCCTCCCATGTCGCCACCGCCCCGCTGCCCGCCGGAGCATCGGGCAGCGTGTCCTTCTCCGCGGGCGGCACCTGGGGCGTCCTCGCCGACAGCGCCAACGCGGACGCCGCCTGGAAGCTCGTCCGGTACCTGGCCGAGCCCACCACCCAGGTCGCGCAGTACAAGGCGTACAGCTCGCTGCCGGCCGTCATCTCCGCCTGGGACGACCCGGCCATCAAGGGGCAGCCGCTCATGGCCGCCTTTCTCACCCAGCTCAAGAACACCCGGGCGTTCCCCCAGGTCAGCACCTGGCAGCAGGTCGCGACCCGGCTGGGCAAGGAGATGGAGGCCGTCGCCAAGGGCAAGGAGACCGCTGCGAAGGCCGCCGCCAACATCCAGGCGTACGCCGAGAGCGTCGGCACGGGCACGAAGCGATGACCGCGAGCGCCGTATCGGCCGCGGGGAAGGCCACGGCCGTACCGAAGACGGCCGCACGCAGGGCGCCCCGTGCCCGCCGCACCGCTGTGGCCTGGCTGTTCCTCGCCCCGTTCGCCCTCGTCTTCCTGGTCTACACGGCGATCCCCACCGTCGCCGCCCTCGCCCTGAGCCTCACCGACATCCGCGGCGCCGACCTGCGCACCCCGTTCGCCGTCGACTTCACCGGCGCCGAGAACTACCTCCGGCTGTTCCAGGACGAGACCTTCGTACGGGACATCCTCAACACCGCCCTCTTCGTGGCCGTGGGCGTACCGCTGACGATGGGCATCGGCTTGACGCTGGCCCTCGCGCTGAACTCCGGCATCAGCCGGCTGCGCGGTGTCCTGCGCACCGTCTTCTTCGCGCCCGTCGTCACGAACGTCGTCGCCGTCGCGCTGATCTGGCAGTACGCCTTCCACGTCGACGGCACCGTCAACAAGCTGCTCGGCGCGGTCGGATTCGCCGGACCCAACTGGCTGGACGACCCGAACCTGGCCATGCCGGTGGTCATCCTGCTCGGCGTCTGGCGCAACTTCGGCATCGCGATGGTGCTGTTCCTCGCCGGTCTCCAGGCCGTCCCGCGGGACGTGTACGAGGCCGCCGCCCTGGACGGGGCCGGCCGGTGGCGCGGGCTCCGGCACATCACCCTGCCGTTGCTGCTGCCCACCACCCTCATGGTCTCCGTCCTGCTGACCGTCTTCTACCTCCAGGTCTTCGACGAGCCCTACCTCCTCACCGGCGGCGGCCCGCTCGGCTCCACCGAGTCGGTCGCGCTGTACACCTACCGGCAGTTCGGCGCGGGCGAGTTCGGGATGTCCTCGGCGGCGTCCTTCGTGACGCTCGCGCTGGTGACGGTGGTCAGCGTCGTCCAGTTCCGGCTGCTGAGGTCCCGTACATGAACCGTGCCGCCCGTCCCCTGATGTACGCCGCCCTGGTGCTGTGCGCCCTGCTGACCCTGCTGCCCTTCGCGTGGGGGGTGAGCGGCTCGCTGCGCAGCCTGGACGAGATCCGCTCCGACCCGGGGGCGCTGTTCCCGCACCATCTCACCTTCGGCAACTTCACGCGGCTGTTCGAGACCCAGGGCTTCGGCCGGTTCCTGGTCAACAGCGTCGTCGTCGCGCTGATCGTGGTGGCCGGGAACATCCTGGCCGCGTCGGCCGCCGGGTACGCCCTCGCCAAGCTCGACTTCGCGGGCCGGCGGCTCGCGTTCGGCGCGGTCATGGCGGCGATGATGGTGCCGTTCACCGCGGTGTTCGTCACCCAGTTCGTGATCACGGTCGACCTGGGGCTCGCGGACACCCTCGCCGGAATCGCCCTGCCCGGCGCGGCCCTTCCGCTGTCGGTCTTCATCATGCGCCAGTACGCCCTGTCGGTCCCCGACGAACTCCTCGAAGCGGCCCGCATCGACGGCGCGGGCGAGTTCCGGATCTTCTTCGGGATCTTCCTGCCGCTGGCCGGTCCCGCCGTCGCCACGATCACGATCATGTCGTTCCTCAACTCCTGGAACAACTTCATCTGGCCGCTGGTCGTCGCCCAGAGCATGTCCACCTACACCCTCCCGGTCGGCCTCGCCGCCACCAGTCAGGCCGCGGCCCACGTCACCGACTACGGACTGCTGCTCGCCGGAGCGATCGTCGTGATGCTGCCGGTGCTCGTGCTCTTCCTCTTCCTGCAGCGGTACTTCGTGCAGGGCGTCGCGGGAACGGGGCTGCGATGACCGTGACGGAATCCGTCCTGGACACCCCGGCCGGCACGGTTGTCGGCCGCCAAGCCGACGGCGTACGGCGCTACTTGGGCATCCCGTACGCCGAAGCGCCCACCGGTGCGCGGCGGTTCGCCGCGCCGGTGCCACGGGCCCGGTTCCCGCGGCCGTACGACGCCTCCCGGCACGGCGCCACCTCGCAGCGTGTGCCGCTGTTCGCCACGACCACGATCCCCGAGCCCTCGGTGCCGGGCGACGACGTGCTGAACCTCTCCGTCACGGCTCCCGCCGCTCAGGGCCGCCCGGTGCTGGTGTGGATCCACGGCGGCGGCTTCCTGGCGGGCAGCCAGGCCAGTCCGTGGTACGACGGGCGGGCCTTCGCCCGGGACGGCGTGGTCGTCGTCACGGTCGGGTACCGGCTGGGTGTCGACGGCTTCGCCCCGCTCGACGGCGTACCCGCCAACCTAGGACTGCGCGACCTGCTGTGCGCTCTCGACTGGGTCCAGGAGAACATCGCCGCGTTCGGCGGCGACCCGGACCGGGTCACGGTCGCCGGACAGTCGGCCGGGGGAGCGGCGGTGCTCGCGCTGCTCTCCTCGCCGCCCGCCCAGGGCCGCTTCCGGCGCGCGGTGAGCCTGTCGGGCGGGCTGTTCGACCTCGACCCGCCGCACGACTTCCTCGCCGGACTCGGGCACAGCCTCGGTGTGCCACCCACGCGCGCCGGATTCGGCCGCCGTACGCCGGAACAGCTCCAGCGGGCGGTCCTCGACCTGCGCGGTGACGACGCGCTCGTGCTCGGCCCGGTCGCAGGGGACGACATCCTGCCGGTATCGCTCGCCGAAGGACTCACCGTCCACGGCCAGGACGTGCCCCTGCTGCTCGGCGCCACGGGCGACGAGTTCGACGGCGACGGCGACGGCGACAGCGGGCGCGGGTCGCGCGCGGCCGGCACCCGTATCACGGACACCCTGTTCCGTTCCGCCTGCCCCCGCACCGCTGCCGCTCGTCGCGAGGCCCCCGCCGGCACCTGGCTGTACTCCTTCGAATGGCACTCCCCGACCCTCGGCGGCGCCGTCCACTGTGTGGACCTCCCCTTCTTCTTCGACGTACTCGACGCGCCCGGCGTCCCCGAGGCGCTCGGCCCGAACCCGCCCGCGGAGCTGGCCACCCGGATGCACGCCGACCTCGTCGCCTTCGTCCGCGGCGAGACCCCGGCCTGGGGGAGGGCGACCGGCACGCTCGGCGACCCGGCCCGCGAGTACGGCCGACCGCTCGTGGCCGACACCCGGGGCGCGTACGACCCGGTGACGGGAGGCGAGCCGTGCTGACGGCCGGCATGAACCAGAGCGCCGTACGACGGGTCAACACCTCCGTGATCCTGCGGGCGCTGGCGGTGTCGTCGGGGCCGAGGAAACTCACCGAACTCGCCGGGCAGACCGGTCTGTCCCGGCGCACGGTCGAGCTGATCCTGGACTCACTCGTCGACGCGGGATGGGTCGCCGAACTCGACCGGGTGCCCAACAGCGGCTGCGCCGGACGTCCGGCCCGCCGCTACGAACTGCGGGCAGAACACGCCCTGCTGGCCGCCGTACGCATCACGACCGTCGATGTCTCCGCCGTCGTCGCCGACGTGCGCGGCCACATCCTCGGCCGGGCACACCGGCCGCTGCGCGCCTACAAGGATCCGTGCACCACCCTCGACGACGCCGCCGCACTGGTCCTTGAGGCCCTCGACGACGCCGGCGGCTCGGTGGACCGGCTGCGCGCCGGGGCCGTCGCGGGCGGCGGTGCCATCGACGACGAGGGAGTCGTACGGCGCCTGGTGCACACCACGCGCTGGGAGGGCGTGCACCTGCCCGAGGAGCTCGGCCGGCGCGTCCCGGTGCCCTGGTTCGCCGACAACGACACCAACCTCGGTGCGCTGGCGGAGCGTTGGCGGGGAGTCGCCGTCGATCACGACAACGTCGTATGGGCGATGCTCGGGAACCGGACCGGTCTCGGCATCCTCATCCGAGGGGCCGTGCACCGCGGGCTCGACGGTGCCGCGGGCGAGATCGTCGAGGCACGCTCGATGCCGGCCGGCTCGGTCGAGGACCGGCCCGTGGCCGCCCTGACGTCACCGTTGCCCGCCCAACGCGCCCTCGCCCTGGCCCGGTTCGAGGCGGCCAGGAACGGTGACGCCGCCTCGCTCGCCGAGGTCGACGAGTTCGTGGAGAACATCGCGTCGATCCTCACCACCCTGTCCTGGACGGTCGCCCCCTCGCTCATCGTCCTCGGCGGCGGCCTGGAGGACGCGGCCGACGTCCTGCTGCCCCGGGTGCGGGACGCGCTGCGGGACGCCCGCACCCCCGCGGTCGAACTGCGCGCCACCGCGCTCGGCCACGACGCCCCGCTCATCGGCGCGGTGAAGCTCGCCCTGGACCGCATGGACACCGAGCTGTTCGGACCGCTCGTCCCGGTCGACTGACCCCCACACCCCACGTACCCGGAGCTCCACTTGACCCACACCCCCCGCACCGACGTCCTCATCGTGGGCAGCGGCATCATGGGCTCCCTCGTGGCCCGCCTCCTGCGCGAGAGCGACCCGGCGCTGCACATCACCATGGCCGACGGCGGCGCCCCGATCGGCGGTGCGCCCGGGCGGCACCTGCACGACCTCGACGACCCCGAGCTGTGGTCCCGCTACAACGAGAAGGTCGCCACCGGCATCCAGGGCATGTACACGGGAGCGGAGGTGGTCCGGGAGGTCGCGGACAGCCTCCCCGACCTCACCCCCGGGATGTTCCACGCGCTCGCCTTCGGCGAGGACGCCGAGGCGATGCCGCAGGCCGCGCTCGCCTGGAACGCGGGCGGCATGGGCGTCCACTGGACCGCCGCGACACCGTGGCCCGCCGGGGACGAGGTCTTCGACTTCGGCGACCCGGACGCCTGGGCGGCCGACCTCGACACCGCACGCCGACTGCTCGCCGTCACACCCGCCGCGATCGGCCCGACCAAGGTCGGCGAACTCGTCCTCGACATCCTGCGCCGACGCTACGGCGGCACAGGGCCGGCCGACCGGGCCCCGCAGCCCATGCCCATGGCCGTCACCCCCACACCCTCGGGCCCCATGCCCCGCACGGCCCCCGGGACGATCTTCCCCGCCCTCGCGGAGGGCGGCGATCCGGCCTTCACCCTGCTCACCGGCACCCTCGTGACCGCCCTGGTCCGGGACGCCGGCCGGGTCACCGGGGCCCGTCTGCGCCGCGTCGCCGACGGCACCGAGACCGAACTCCGCGCCGGCACCGTGGTGGTGTGCGCCGACGCCCTGCGTACCCCACAACTCCTGTACGCCTCCGGCATCCGCCCCGAGGCCCTGGGCCGTCACCTCAACGAGCACGCCTTCGTCACGGCCCGCGTCCTGCTCGACCTCGACCGGTTCGGCCTCGACCCCGGTGCCCTGCCCCTGCCGCGTCCCGGCGAGTTCAGCACGGACTCGCTGTGGCTGCCGTGCAACGGACCCGGCCGGCCCTTCCACGGCCAGATCATGAACCGCACCTACGTCGACGAGGCCGGCCGGCCCCTCGCGCACTCCGTCGGTCTGTCGCTGTACGTCCCCGTCGAGTCGCGCCCGCAGAACCGGCTCGTGTTCTCCGCGAACGAGACCGACCTGGCGGGGCTGCCCCGCATCCGCGTCGAGTTCGGCTACTCCGAGACCGACCGCGCGCTGATCCGGCGAGCGCTGGATGAAGTCCGGTCCGTGGCCGGGAAGTTCGGCCCCTTCGATCCCGACACCGAGTCCACGGTGCTGCCGCCCGGCTCGTCGCTGCATCTCACCGGCACGGTCCGGGCAGGCGTCACCGACGACGGCACCAGCGTGTGCGACCCGGACGGAAGGGTGTGGGGCTTCGACAACCTGTATCTGGCGGGCAACGGAGTCGTTCCCACGGCCATGGCCGCCAACGTCACCCTGACCGGCGCCGTCACCGCGGTACGGGCCGCCCGTGCCGTCACCGCACGCACCTGAACCATCCGAGAGGAACAGCACAGTGATCGACACCGCCAAGGAATACCGCGTCGCCCTGCCCGCCTGGATCGACGACGAACTCGCCGACGCACCCGCCGCCTTGCCCTCCCGCGAGGACCGGATGCGTCTCGTGCACCGCCTTGCCGACCGCAACTGGCGCGAGGGCAACGGCGGCCCGTTCGCCGCTGTCGTCGCCGAGCGCGAGTCCGGCCGGATCGTCTCCGTCGGCGTGAACGTCGTCCTGTCCACCGGAGTCTCCAGCGCGCACGCCGAGGTCGTCGCGCTCGGCCTCGCCCAGATCGCCACCGGCAGCTGGGACCTCGGCGGCGACGGCCTGCCGTCCCACGAACTGGTCGTCAACTGGCGTCCCTGCGTGCAGTGTTACGGCGCCACGATGTGGTCCGGGGTCCGCGGCCTGGTGGTCGCGGGCCAGGGCCCCGAACTGGAGGAGATCACCACGTTCGACGAGGGCCCGGTCGGCGCGGACTGGGCCGAGCAGTTCGAGGCACGCGGTATCGAGGTCGTGCGAGATGTCCTCAGGGACGAGGCGCTCGCGGTGTTCCGCAACTACCGCAAGGCCGTCGACGAGTCCGACGAGGTCGTCGTCTACAACGCGCGCGGGGGAGCCGAATGAGCCCTCGTTTCGCCACGGACGTCGTCACCTTCCATCACCCCGGATTCTGGGGCCTCGACTCCGCCGCCGCGGTACGCGACTGGGCCGCGGATCATCCGGACCGCTTCTGGGGGCGGGTGCTGGACACGCTCGCCGAGACCGAGGTCACCGGCATCGAGCTGACGTTCGCGCCCGGCGGCATCGACTCGGCCCTGCGCGCCTACGGCGGCGCGGAGGCGTTCCGCCGGGAACTGGCCGGCCGGGGCCTGGCCGTCGTCAGCGCCTTCGTCGCCGACAGCGACGCCCCCGACTGGCGGCACGGCGGCAACCTCCCCGCGATCGTCGCCGACGCCGAGCGCCGCGCTGCCTTCCTCGCCGAGGTGGGCGCCGAGGTCCTCGTCGCCGGACTGCCGATGAGGGCGACGTACGGCACCCGCCCGCCCTTCTTCGTCGACGCCGCCTACATGACCCGCATGGCCGACATCGCGCACGTGGTGGGCGAGGCGGTGTCCCGGCACGGGGTGCGGCTGGCCTTCCACACCGAGTCCCACAGCACCCTCTGGTACGAGCGGGACATCGACCTGTTCATGGCCCTCACCGACCCGTGCTACGTCTGGCTGTGCCCCGACTCCTGCCACATCGCCCTGGGCGGCGGCGACCCCGTCGCAGTGGCCCGGCGCCACACCCCGCGCACCGCCCTGGCCCACTGGAAGGACGCGGTCGCCCCGATCGACGTCCACCTCACGATCGACGAGACGGTGTACTCCCGACAGCAGCCGTACATGACGGAGTTGGGCACGGGCATCGTCGACTGGGAGGGCTGGGCGGACGCGATGTCCGCGACGCCCGGCGCGGACACGGTCCTGATCGAACTGGACGAGGCCGCCGACCCGGTGGCCGCGCTGAGGTCGGGCACGGCGGTGGCGAAGCGGGCGCTAGCGGCGCAGTTCCCCGTGGGCGGTCTCCGGGAGCCGCAGATAGACCAGTGACGAGCCGAGGCAGAGGGCGGCCACGTACCAGGGGAACACGCCCGCGTGGCCCAACTCCTTGAACAGAGTGCCCACATACGGTGCCCATCCCCCGATCGAGGTCCGCCACACCTCCCGTACCCACGACTTTCACATCAGCGCCACCGCACCCTTCCCTGACGTTTGTTGCTCTTGGAACACTCGCTGCGCGCACCTTCCGTCACATGCGGGCCATCGATGCGCAGGATTGAGAGGTCCCTCACTCATGTCCGACGTCAACCGGCGCAGATTCCTCCAGCTCGCGGGCGCCACCACCGCCTTCACCGCCCTGTCGAACAGCATCCAGCGCGCCGCCGCGCTTCCGGCCCACCACCGCACGGGGACGATCGAGGACGTCGAGCACGTCGTCGTCCTGATGCAGGAGAACCGGTCCTTCGACCACTACTTCGGCTCGCTCAGGGGCGTTCGCGGCTTCGGCGACCCGCGCCCCGTGACGCTGGAGAACGGCAAGTCGGTCTGGCACCAGACGGACAGGAACGGCAAGGAGATCCTGCCGTTCCGCCCCGAGGCCGACGACCTGGGGCTCCAGTTCATCCAGGACCTCCCGCACGGCTGGAACGACGGACACGCCGCCTTCAACGCGGGCAAGTACGACAAATGGGTCCCGAACAAGGGGTCCACGACGATGGCCTACCTGAACCGCGAGGACATCCCGTTCCACTACGCCCTCGCCGACTCCTTCACCGTCTGCGACGCCTACCACTGCTCGTTCATCGGCTCGACCGACCCGAACCGCTACTACATGTGGACGGGTTACACGGGCAACGACGGCCAGGGCGGCGGCCCGGTCCTCGGCAACGACGAGACCGGCTACGGCTGGACGACCTACCCCGAGCGCCTGGAGAAGGCCGGCGTCTCCTGGAAGATCTACCAGGACGTCGGCGACGGCCTCGACGCGAACGGCTCCTGGGGCTGGATCCCGGACGCCTACCGGGGCAACTACGGCGACAACTCGCTGCTCTACTTCAACCAGTACCGCAATGCCAAGCCCGGCGATCCGCTGTACGACAAGGCCCGCACCGGCACCGACTACACCAAGGGCGAGGGCTACTTCGACCAGCTCAAGGCGGACGTCAAGGCCGGGAAGCTGCCCCAGGTCTCCTGGATCGTCGCCCCGGAGGCCTTCACCGAGCACCCCAACTGGCCCGCGAACTACGGTGCCTGGTACATCGCCCAGGTCCTGGACGCGCTCACCTCCGACCCCGAGGTGTGGGCGAAGACGGCCCTGTTCATCACCTACGACGAGAACGACGGCTTCTTCGACCACGTGGTCCCCGCCTTCCCGCCCGGCTCCGCGGCCCAGGGCAAGTCCACGGTCGACCCCGCCCTCGACCTGTTCAAGGGCGACGCCAACCACCCGGCCGGCCCCTACGGACTCGGCCAGCGCGTGCCCATGCTCGTCGTCTCGCCCTGGAGCAAGGGCGGTTACGTCTGCTCCGAGACGCTCGACCACACCTCGATCGTCCGCTTCCTGGAGAAGCGCTTCGGCGTCCACGAGCCCAACATCTCGCCCTGGCGGCGCGCCGTCTGCGGCGACCTGACCTCGGCCTTCGACTTCTCCCACAAGGACACCGGGCCGGTCGCCCTCCCGGACACCGACGGCTACGCGCCGCCGGACCGCGAGCGCCACCCCGACTACGTGCCGGTCCCACCCGCCGTCGGCGTCCTGCCGAGGCAGGAGCGCGGCCTGCGCCCCGCCCGCCCGCTCAAGTACGTCCCGCGCGTGGACGGTTCGGTGGACGCGGCGAGCGGCACATTCACGCTCACCTTCGCCTCCGGCAGCAAGGCCGGCGCCGCGTTCCTGGTGACCTCCGGCAACCGCACCGACGGGCCCTGGAGTTACACCACCGAGGCCGGCAAGACCGTCTCGGACACCTGGAACTCGGCGTACTCCAAGGGGTCGTACGACCTGACCGTGCACGGCCCGGCAGGCTTCCTGCGCGTCTTCAAGGGGCCGAACAAGAGCGCCGGCCCCGAGGTCGCCGCCTGCCACACCGGCGACGACGTCGAGCTGACCTTCACCAACAAGGGCTCCCGCACGGTCCGTCTGAAGGTGGCGAGCGGCTACGGCGACCCCGCGAGGACCTTCACCGTGCGGGCCGGGGCCACCGTTCAGCACACCTTCGGCCTCGCCAAGAGCCGTCGCTGGTACGACCTCACGGTCACGTCCGACGCGGAGCCGGCGTTCCTGAGGCGATTCGCCGGACATGTCGAGAACGGGCGCCCCGGAGTGAGCGACCCCGCCGTCATCACCAGGTAAAGCCGTACGGGGGGCGGTAATTCACCCGGCCGGAATGCGATGGTCCCGGGGTAGTGTGCCCCGGTGACCATGCATTCGAACACACCTGCAGGCTGGTACCCCGATCCGCACGGAGCCGCCCAGACGCTCCGTTACTGGGACGGGGCGCAGTGGACCTCGCACACGCACCAGGACCAGCAGGGGGCGGGGCAGGCCCAGGCTCAGGCC
This sequence comes from Streptomyces sp. SLBN-8D4, assembly GCF_049739545.1. NCBI lineage: Bacteria > Bacillati > Actinomycetota > Actinomycetes > Kitasatosporales > Streptomycetaceae > Streptomyces > Streptomyces sp. SLBN-8D4. Next base: position 1,470,233 of record NZ_JBMGQC010000001.1, on the reverse strand, counting down.
GTCAAGGCCCCGCCGGTCCAGCAGGCACCGCAGATGCCTCAGCAGTCGGCCGGTCCGGACCCGCGCGTGCAGCGTCAGGTGCAGCAGCAGGCCGGGGTCACCGGGGGAGGTGCGGGCGGCGGCACGCTGTTCTCCGAGCCGGTGCTCGTGGTCAACCAGAAGGCCAAGCTGATCGAGCTGACCAACGAGTACAAGGTCATGGACCAGAACGGCAACCAGCTCGGTTCCGTCAGCCAGGTCGGGCAGAGCGCCTTCCGGAAGATCGTGCGGTTCTTCTACAGCATCGATCAGTTCATGAAGATCAAGCTGGAGATCCGCGACGCCCACGGGCAGCCGGTCATGCTGCTGACCCGGCCGGGGAAGATCTTCAAGTCGCGGGTGATCGTGGAGCGTCCGGACGGTTCGCCGGTCGGCGAGATCGTCCAGCAGAACATGATCGGGAAGATCAACTTCGCGCTGATGGTGAACGGCCAGCGGGTCGGGGCGATCAAGGCGGAGAACTGGCGGGCCTGGAACTTCGCGATCGTCGACCACACGGAGAACGAGGTCGCCCGGATCACGAAGACGTGGGAGGGGCTCGCCAAGACGATGTTCACGACCGCGGACAACTACGTCCTGCAGATCCACTACCAGCTGCCCGAGCCGCTGTTGAGCCTGGTCGTCGCCACCGCGCTGACGGTCGACACGGCGCTGAAGCAGGACGCCCGCGGGTTCGGCTGAGCCTGCCTACAGCGGTGTGAGGTGCCCCGGCTCCGGCTGCCGGGGCACCGTCATGTCCCGCAGGGACGGTTCCACCGACGCGGTCGACGGCTCGAGGGCCAGGACCGCCGCCACCGGGTGGTCGTCGTCCACCGGCACCGGGGACATCCGGGTCAGCAGCACCACACCCCAGGCCGCCAGGCCCGCGCCCGCCAGGGCGAGCAGCACTCCCGCCGCACCGCCCCGCAGGCTCTCGCCCAGGAGGGAGAGGCCGATCACCGCGGCGGCCACCGGGTTGGCCAGAGTCACCACCGCCAGCGGGGCGCCCAGGCCGTCACGGTAGGCGGTCTGGGAGAGCAGGAGGCCGCCTGCGGCGAAGGCCGCCACGAGCAGGGCCACGCCGATCACCTGGACGCTGAGAAGGGACTCGGAACGGTCCGTCGCGGCCACCGTCACGGTCTGGGTGAGCGCGGAGGCCACCCCCGAGGCGACCCCGGACGCCGACGCGTGCCGTATGCCGGGCCGGGCGCCGGGGCGGGCCAGCAGACCGATCAGGGCCGCCGTCACCGCCGCCACCGCCACCGCCTCGGACGTGCTCAGCACCTTCCCGGGCTCGGAGCCCGACGCCACCACCAGGATCGCGGCGAGACCGGCCAGTGTGTATGCCGTGCCCCGCCATTCCGTCGCGCTGACCCGGCGCCCCGCGATCCGCGCGCCCAGTGGCACCGCGGCGACCAGGGTGAGGGCGCCGAGCGGCTGGACCACGGTCAGGGGACCGTACTTGAGGGCGACGACGTGCAGCAGCGCGGCCGCCGCGTTGAGCCCGACCGATCCCCACCAGGCGCCCGAGGTCAGCATCCGCAGCACACCGGAGCCGGGGTTGCGGGAGGCGAGGCGCTCCTGGGCGACCGCGGCGGCCGCGTAGGCGACGGAGGAGAGCAGGGAGAGAGCGAGGGCGAGCAGGGTCGCGTTCATCGGCCCGCTCCGACCAGGACGGTCTCCTTGGGCTCGGCCGGAGCGAGTTTCTCCTGTGCCCCGCCTGTCGTGGTGGCCGTCCGGGACGGCGGCTGGATGACCGCGAGGGCGATGCCGAGGAGGGCCGTCGCCACGATCGCGTCCATCCAGTAGTGGTTCGCGGTGCCGACGATGACGACCAGGGTCACCAGCGGGTGCAGCAGCCACAGCCAACGCAGGCGTGAGCGGGTCGCCACGATCAGGCCGATGGCCACCATCAGGGCCCAGGCGAAGTGCAGCGAGGGCATCGCGGCGAACTGGTTGGAGAGGGTGTCGGTCTGCGGCGGGCCGTACACGGAGGGGCCGTACACCTTCGCGGTGTCGACCAGGCCCGCCGCCGCGAGCATCCGCGGCGGGGCCAGCGGGAAGAGGAGGTGCAGCACCAGGGCGGCGCCGGTGAGGGCGGCCAGGACGCGGCGGGCCCAGACGTAGTGGGCGGGGCGCTTCAGGTACAGCCAGACCAGGAAGGCGACCGTGGCCGGGAAGTGAACGGTCGCGTAGTAGGTGTTAGCGAGATGCGCGAGGGTGTCGCCGTGCAACAGCAGGGACTGCACCGAGCCCTCGCCCGGCAGGTGCAGGGTCCGTTCCCAGTCCCATACGCGACCGGCGTCGCGGTAGGCCTCGGTGGTGTGGCCCGTGACCAGTTGCCGGCCGAACTTGTAGACGAGGAAGAGTCCTACGACGAGCAGGAGCTCACGGACGAGCGGCGGCCGCGCTGTCGCGCTCGGCTCCGCTTCTGAAGGCTCGGTGCGGGCATTCATTCCCCCGGCCCTTTCGCTGGCGGTGGTGCTGATACTGGATCCGAACAAGGGGATGACCCGTCCGGATTCCGAAACTCATCGATACGACATCGTACCGATACGCCAGTGTACCGATACGGTCGGGTACCGGTACACTGGCGTATCGATTGACATACGCCACACTGGAATCCGGGAATGAAACGCGCCGGCCGCGCAGCAGCCCGGCCGGCGGAGCGAAGGAAGGGAAGAGCTGATGACGTCGCAGGCCGCGGACGGACCGGAGACGGTCGCCGCCTCGCGCCGCTCCAAGATCACGCCCGAGCGTGAGCAGGAGTTCTTCGACGCCGTGCTCGAACAGGTCCGCGAATGCGGATACGAAGCCGTGACCATGGAGGGCGTCGCCGCCAGCACCCGCTGCAGCAAGTCCACCCTCTACCGGCAGTGGAAGACCAAGCCCCAGTTCGTGGTGGCCGCCCTGCGCTCCCGCCGCAGGTCGAAGTTCGACGGGATCGACACCGGATCGCTCGCCGACGACCTGCGCGAGGCCGCCCGGGCCGCGGGCCGGTGGTCGATGCACGACACCAAACTGCTCCAGGCGCTCGGCCACGCGGTCACCCAGGACGCGGAACTCGCGCAGGCCCTGCGTGAGGCGCTGGTCGAACCGGAGATCGCCGCACTGCGGCACATTCTCCAGCGCGGGGTCGACCGGGGTGAGATCATCACCGGCCACCCGGCCCTCGAGTACATCCCGGCCCAGATGTTCGGCGTCATCCGCGCCCGGCCCGTCGTGGACGGTAAGTACGCCGACCCGGACTACCTGGTCCGCTTCGTCGAGGCCGCCGTACTGCCGGCCCTCGGCCTGACCTGAGACCCAGGCCGCCGTCCACGGGATGACTGGACGGTGACCTGCTCGCGCCGCACCGTGGGGACGGGGGCGGCGCGCACCCCCCGGCCGGGTGGGGTTCCTCCTGGCTCAGGAGGAACCCCACCCGGCCGACCGGTGTCCGGCCGTCAGACGCCCTGACCGCTGCCGCCGCCCGTCGACACCTTGATGCCCTCGGTGATGTCGTCGATCACCGTCTGGCCCTCCTCGACGTCGACACCGAAGCGCACCACGACGATCTGCTGCGGGTTCGCCGGGGACGGGAAGGCCAGGGACTCGACATAGCCGTCGGAGCCCTTGCTGGTGACCGCCTTCCAGCGCACCCGGTAGCCCTTCTGCCCGGCCACCGTCACGGCCTTGGAGTCGATCACGTCGTGCGAGGTGATCGAACCGTAGGTCTTGCCACCGTAGGACTGCTCGGCGTTCGCCTGGATGTCGGCCTTGGCGACGGCCTCGGCCGTGCCGCCCTTGGTGCCCAGCGCCACGGCGGGAGCCGAGTAGGCACCGCCCTTCGTGCACTTGTCGGCGGTGTCGCCGGGGCAGGCGTAGGAGTCGTTCGAGGTCACGGACGCGCCGACCTGGATCTCCTGGCCGTACCAGTCGTCGGGAATGGGCAGGCTGATCCCGTCGATCGAGTCGGTCACCGAGCCGCTCTCGATCCTCGGCGCCTCGGACCCCTGCGGGGAGGGCGACGCGCCCCCGGAACCCCCGCTGCCCCCGGAGCCGCCGGACCCTCCGTTGCCGCCGAACGGTCCGCCCTGCCCTCCCGTGCCGCCGGGACCGCCCTGGCCTCCCGGCCCCTGCGAGGCGGCCGAGTCGTCGTTGCCGTTGCCGCTGTCGGCCAGCGCGTACACCCCCACGCCTATGCTCGCCAGGACCACGACCGCCACCGCCACGGCTATGCCCGTACGGCCGCGCCGCGAGCCGCTCGGCTGTTGGGCGGGATACGGCGGAAAGGCCGGATACTGCCCGGTGTCCCCGGGGCTCGCGACCTGTTCCGGAGGACCCCATGCGGCGGCCGATCCGGCGAGCCGGGTCTGCTCGGTCCACGCCTTGCCGTCCCACCAGCGCTCGGCGGCGGGACCGTCACTTGTCTGCCCGGGATCGGGGTACCACCCGGGGGGAGTCTCCTGCGTCATGCCCCCACCGTATGAGCACTCGGTGAAAGCGGGATGAGAGGGCCACCACTCGAATCGGCCGTTCCGAGGCGCGCCGCACCGGTGGACCGCCCCAGGTGTCTCCCGGCCCACGACTGACTGTCGGTCAGGTTTGTCGACGGCAGGTCAGGGGCACTGCGCGTCGCCCTCCCGTACCCCAGCTCACCCGTCAAGGCAACAGGTACCCCGACCGCCCTCCGCTTCCGCACCGGGACGGCTACGCTCGAGATCCGTACGTCGTTCGGGCGACTTGGGGAGGTAGCGGGATGACGGAGGTAGGGCCGATTGCGGCCGCCCCGGCCTCGCTGTGGGAGCGCGACGAGGAACTCGCCGCCGTCGAGGGGGCGATCGACTCCCTGTGTGCGGGCCGTACGTCCTCGGGCAGTGTGCTGCTGATCCGCGGCGAGGCGGGCTTCGGCAAGACCGCCCTGCTGGCCCAGACCCGCCGCATCGCCGAGGAGCGCGGCTGCACGGTCTGGTCGGCCCGCGGCGGCGAGACCCTCAGGTCCGTCCCCTTCAATGTCGTACGCCAACTGCTCCAGCCCGCCCTCCTGTCGCTGATGCCCGAGGAGGCCCGCGAGTACCTCGGCGACTGGTACGACATCGCCGGACCCGCCCTCGGCATCGCGGAGCCGGGGGAGCGGCAGGCCGACCCGCAGGGCGTGTGCGACGGACTGGTCGCCGCGGTGCGCAGGCTGGCCCGCCGGGACTGGCCGCTCGTGCTGATGGTCGACGACGCCCACTGGGCCGACCAGGAGACCCTGCACTGGCTCGCCGCCTTCGCCGAGCGCCTGGACGACCTGTCCGTCCTGGTCGTGGTGGCCCGGCGCCCCGGCGAGGCCACCACCGAGAGCGCCCGCCTCCTGGAGACCGTGGCCTCCGCCGCGGGCCACCCCGTCACCAGCCTCAGCGCCCTCACCCCGGAAGCCACCGCGGGCCTCACCCGCGCCACCCTCGGCGAGCACGCCGACGCCCCCTTCTGCCGCGAGGTGTGGGCCGTCACCGGCGGCAACCCGTACGAGACCGTCGAACTCCTCGCCAAGGTCCGCGACAGCGAGATGGAGCCCAGCGAGGCCTCGGCCAACGAACTGCGCGAGCTGAACCGGTCGGCCCGCGGCGGCGGACTCGTCGCCCGCCTGGAGGAACTCGGCATCGACGCCACCCGGTTCGCCTGGGCGGCCGCGATCCTCGGCACCGACATCTTCGTCGACCTGGTGGCCAAACTCGCCACCCTCAAGCCGGACAAGGCAAGGCTCTGCGCCGAACTGCTGCGCAGCGCCCGCATCCTGACCGATTCCGGCGCGGAGGAGGGCGAGCTGGAGTTCGTGCACCCGCTGATCGCCACCGCCGTCTACGACTCCATCCCCGACGCCCTGCGCACCGCCATGCACGGCATCGCCGCCCAGCTCGTCACCGACTCCGGGCTCGGAGCCGCGGCCGCCTCCCGGCACCTGCTCCAGGTCCACCCGGACGACGACGAGGAACTCGTCGAGCAGCTGCGCGAGGCCGCCCGCGAGCACCTGCTCGTCGGCGCCCCCGACGCGGCCCGCCGCTGCCTGGAGCGCGCCCTGCTGGAACCCCCGACCCCCGAGGTCCACGCGCGCGTGCTCTTCGAACTCGGCTGGGCCACCCTCCTGACCGCACCCGCCAAAACCATCGGCCACCTCCAGACCGCGCTCGCCATGCCGGGCCTGGAGGGCTCCGCCCGGGTGGACGCGGTCGTCCGCCTGTCCCAGGCGCTCATGCACAACAACCAGCTGGAGGAGGCGGTCCGCATGGTCGAGGCGGAGGCCGCCCGGCACGAGGAAGGCCCGGCCCGGCTGCGCCTCCAGGCCGTGCAGTACACCTGGGAGGCGCTCTACCCCGGCGAGGCCACCTCCCCGGCCCGCTCCGAGCGCCTCGCCGCCCTCGCCGCCACCTGCACCGGCCGGGACAACTCCGAGCGGGCCCTGCTCATCCTGCGCGGATTCGACGCCATGGCCCGCGGCGAGAGCGCCGAGGAGATCGCCGAAGCGTGCGACCGCGCCCTCGTCAACGGCCGCCTCGCGCCCGGACTCGGCTGGACCGACACCGAGTGGGGGCTCGAACTGCCGCTGATGCTGGCCAGCGCGTACGCCTTCACGGACCGGCTCGACCGCGCAGAGGCCCTGTACACCGAGGCCCTGCGCACCTACGAGTCGGCCGGCTGGAGCGGCGGCCACCTCGCGCTCGCCCACGCCTACGTCGGCCTGGGCCACCGTCGGCGCGGCCGGCTCCGGGAGGCGGAGACCTCCCTGCGCGAGTCGCTGCGGCTCGCCGAGCGGGTGGGGCGAGGACTGCCGCTGTACTGGTCGGCGACGTGCAACCTCGTGGACACGCTGCTCGCGCGCGGGCATGTCGAGGAGGCGTGGGCGATCGCCGAGCAGTACGGGTTCGCCCCGCCGTACCCGTCCACGATCGTGCTGCCCGACCCGCGGTCCGTGCGCGGGCGGCTGCTGCTGGCCGTCGGCAGGACCAAGGAGGGGGTCAACGAACTGGACGCCGCGGAGAAGGCGGCGGCGGTCCGAGGCCATCACAATCCGGTGCTGGTGCCGTGGGCGGCCGACCTCGCGCGCGCTCTCGCCGTCGAGGACCCGGTGCGGGCCGCCCAGCTGGCCACGGATCTTCGCCGGCATGCCGAGCGCCTCGGCACGGACACGGCCATAGGCGAGGCGCTGCGGTGCGCGGCGGCGTTGGAGACCGGTCAGCGGGCGGTACGGCTCGCCGCGCAGGCCGTCGCCTATCTGGAGGCCTCGCCGTGCCAGTACGAGCACGCGGCGGCCCGGGTCGAGTACGGCATCGCGGCCCGGTCCGTGGCCGAGCTCAACCGGGGCCTGGCGCTGGCGCGTTCGTGTGGCGCGGACGGGCTGGTGACGCAGGCCAGGGAGGTGCTGGAGACGGGGCGGGGACTGCGCTGATCTCGTCTGCGGGCCGGTGGGGGCTGGTCGCGCAGTTCCCCGCGCCCCTGGGGAGCTACGGCGCGAGGAGCTGGTCCGTCAGCGTCGCCAGGCGCTTCTGCACCTCCCCGTTGTACGTCTCCCCGTGCGCCCGCGCGGGACGCGTCCCGTCGAAGTAGCCGCCCGTTCCCAGGTCCTCGGTGGCCAGGGCCAGCACTCCCGGCGCCCCGTCCGCGACCGTCGACCACGGGGCGACCCCGCCCTCCCGGACCATCGCCGTGTCCATGAACGTGGCCGGGTGGAGCACATTCACCGCGACACCCGAGTCCTTCAACTCCGCGGCCAGGGCGAAGGTGTGGGCCGACAGGGCGAACTTGGCCCGGCAGTAAGCGGCGAAGCCCGCGTAGCCGCGGGTGAACTCCGGGTCGTCGAAGTCGATCGGCTCCTGCCCCGCCGAACCCACGTTGACGATGCGGGCCGGTGCGTTCGCCCGCAGCACCGGAAGCAGGGACCGGGTCAGGGTCACCGGCGCCAAGTAGTTCACCGCCAGCCGCAGTTCATGTCCGTCCGCGCTCACCTCACGGCCCGAGCCGGGCGAACCCGCGCCCACGCCCGCGTTGTTGACCAGGACGTCGAGTCCGGGACGGGCCTCGGCGACCCTCGCGCCCAGCTCGCGCACCTGGGCCAGGGAGGCGAGGTCGGCCACGAAGCCCTCGGCCTCCCCCTCCGTCCGCAGCTCCGCCACCAGGCTCTCGGTGCGGCCCGGGTCCCGCCCGTGGGCGAGGACGAGATGGCCGGCGCGGACCAGTTCGAAGGCGACGTAACGGCCGAGACCGGAGGTGGCGCCGGTGATCAGGATGGTCGACATGCCCCCACGGTAGGCACATCGTCGTCTCGCGTGCCTGCCCCTGCCCGGGTCACCCTTCCGTCTCCTCCGCCAGCACCCGCTGGGCCGTGGCGAACGCCGAGTTCGCCGCCGGCACCCCGCAGTAGACGGCCGTCTGGAGCAGTACGGCCCCGATCTCCTCCGGCGTGAGGCCGTTGCGCCGGGCCGCCCGCACATGCATGGCCAGCTCGTCGTAGTGGCCGTGCGCGACCAGCGCCGTCAGCGTGATCATGCTGCGCTCGCGGCGGCTGAGCGTCGGGTCGGTCCAGATCTCGCCCCACGCGTACCGTGAGATGAAGTCCTGGAAGCGCGCGGTGAAGGGCGTCTGCCGGGCCTGCGCCCGGTCCACGTGCGCGTCCCCGAGCACCTCGCGCCGCACCTCCATGCCCCGCTTGGCACCCCCGTCGAGATGTGCGCGCAGAGCGGTGAGAACGGCCTCCGGGCACTGCGCCGGGGCCAGGTGCGAGGCCCCCGGGAGTTCGACGAGCGTGGCGCGCGGCACCGCGTCGGCGATCTCCCGCAGATGGGGCGGCGGGGTCGCCGGGTCCTGGCGGCCGGCGATCAGCAGGGTGGGCGCGGAGATCCCGGTCAGTCGGTCGCGCAGGTCGAAGGAGGCCAGGGCGTCACAGCAGGCCGCGTACGCCTCCGGATCGGCCTCGGCGTGGTCCCGTACGAGCTCCGGCACGGTGAAGTCACCCGCGAACCAACGCGCGTTCGCGCTCTCCAGCAGCCACTCCATGCCCTCCCGGCGGACCCGCTCGGCACGCTCCTCCCACGGCTTGCTGCCGTTGAAGTGGGCCGAGGAGCAGATCACCGCCAGCGATGTGACGCGCTCCGGGTGGTGCACGGCCAGGTGCAGACCCACCGCGCCCCCGAGCGACACCCCCGCGTACGCGAATCGCTCGACGCCGAGCGAGTCGGCGAGCGCCAGCACCAGGTCGGCGAGGTCACCCACACCGGCGCCGGGACCGATCAGGTGCGCCGCCGAACCGCCGTGTCCGGGCAGGTCCCAGCGGATCACCCGGTGGCTGGACAGCTCGGGCGCCACCTTGTCCCACAGGGCGTACGACGTCCCGAGCGACGGGCCGAGCAGCAGCGGGGGAGCGGAGGCGGGGCCCTCGGCGCGGTGGTTGAGGAGTGTGTCGGTCAACGTCGCTCCAGAGCACGGTCGGTGAGGGCACCGGCGGAGCCGGTGTAACGGGCGGGGTCGGTGAGCTCGTCGAGATCGACGTCCTTCAACTCGGGTTCCTGGCGGAGGAGTTCACCGAGCGAGACACCATCGGCGTACGTCCGCGCGGCGAGTTCTGTCAGCAGTGCCTTAGCGCGGGCGCGGCCCAGCACGGGGGCCAGCTCGGCGGACAGCCGCTCGGAGACGATCAACCCGTGGGTGAGATCGAGGTGTTCGCGCATGGTGTCGGCGTGGACCCGCAGCCCTGAGGTCAGTTCGGCGGCGTCCCGGGCGGCTCCGCCGACAATCCGCAGCAGGTCCCTGAGCGGCTCCCACTCGGCGTGCCAGGCTCCGGCGGGCCGCTCGTCCTCGGCGGCGAGCGAGCCGTACAGCGTGGCCGCGAGCTGCGGGGCGCGCCGGACGGCGGCGGCGATCAGCGTGGACCGCACGGGATTCGCCTTGTGCGGCATGGCCGAGGAGCCGCCCCCGCTGCCCTCCGCGAGCTCGGCGATCTCGGTGCGGCCGAGCACGAGCACATCCGCGGCGATCCTGCCCAGCGCGCCGGCGGTGAAGGCCAGGCAGCCGGCGAGGTCGGCGATCGGGGTGCGCAGGGTGTGCCAGGGGAGCGACGGCACCCCGAGGCCGAGCTCGTCGGCGAAGGCTGCCGTGAGGGCCGGGGTGTCCTCGGTGCCGTACGCCGTGAAGGCCGCCAAGGTCCCTGCGGCGCCGCCGAGTTGGACGGGCAAGGCGTCCCGTACGGCCGTGACCCGGTCCCGCGCGTCCAGTACCAGCGAACGCCACCCGGCGGCCTTCAGCCCGAACGTCGTCGGTACGGCGTGCTGGGTGAGCGTCCGGCCGGGCATCGCGGTGTCGCGGTGGTCGGCGGCGAGCCGGGCCAGGGTCTGCTGGACGCGGTCGAGGTCGGTCAGCAGGAGAGCGAGCGTGCGGCTCGCGACCAGCATCGTCGCGGTGTCCAGGATGTCCTGGCTGGTGGCGCCCCGGTGCACGTACGGGCCGTACTCCTCGCCGGCCGCCTGCGTGAGGTCGGCGACCAGGGGGATGACGGGGTTGCCGCCGCCGCGCGCCCGCTCGGCGAGCGAGCGTACGTCGAAACGGCCCGCGTCGGCTGCCTCGGTCACGGCGGCGGCCGCCTCCGTCGGAGCCAGGCCCAGCGCTGCCTGTGCCCTGGTCAGCGCGGCCTCCGCGTCCAGCAGCGCCTGGAGGTAGGCGCGGTCGGAGGTCGCCGCGGCGGCGGGGGAGCCTGCCCACCCGGGGGCGAGCAGGCCGGTGTCCGGATCGGGAGAAGTCACTGGAACTCCAGGAAGACCGTTTCGCCTTCGCCCTGAAGGCGGATGTCGAAACGGTAGGTGCCGTCGCCCTGCTTCCGCGCGATCAGCGTGTCGCGCCGCTCCGCCGGCACCCGGGCCAGCAGCGGGTCGGCGGTCAGGGCCGCCTCGTCGCCCGGCAGGTAGATGCGGGTGTACAGGTGCACCAGCAGTCCGCGCGCGAAGACGCACACGCTGATGTACGGCGCGCTCAGCCCGCGCGCGCCCGGCCGCAATGTCCGGGCGGTCCAGTGGCCGTTGGCGTCGGTCTGGATCCGGCCCCAGCCGGTGAACTCCACGCCGTTGCGGCCGAGGTAACCGCCGCTCGCGGGGTCGCGCCGGATCGAGCCGTCGACCTGCGGGACGTTGCCCTCGGGGTCGGCGCTCCACAGTTCCAGGAAGGCGTCCGGCAGCGGGTTGCCCTGGCCGTCGGTGACGTAGCCCTGGAGCGTGATGGTGTCCGGGTGGCCGACGGGCGCGATGTCGCCGCCGCCGGGGAAGGGCAGGGCGTGGCCGTAGAAGGGGCCGACCGTGTGCGACGGGGTCGGCAGCACGGTCTCCGGACGACTGGTGTCGATCTTCGTCATGGCTGGTCAGCGTCCTTCTTCGATCCAGGTGGCCTGCGGCCCGTCGAGCACGATGTCCCAGTGGTAGCCCATCGAGAACTCCGGCACGGACAGGCTGTGGTCGTAGGTGGCGACGAGCCGCTGACGGGCCGAGTCGTCGGTCACCGACTGGATGATCGGGTCGTACGGGAACAGCGGGTCGCTCGGGAAGTACATCTGCGTCACCAGCCGCTGGGTGAAGGCCGTGCCGAAGATCGAGAAGTGGATGTGGGCCGGCCGCCACGCGTTGACGTGCTGGCGCCACGGGTAGGGGCCCGGCTGGACGGTGGTGAAGCGGTAGCAGCCGCTGTCGTCGGTCAGGGTGCGGCCGACGCCGGTGAAGTTCGGGTCCAGCGGGGCGTCGTGCTGCTCGCGCTGGTGGGCGTAGCGCCCGGCCGAGTTCGCCTGCCAGATCTCGACCAGCTGACCGCGCAGCGGACGGCCGTTCCGGTCCAGGAGCCGGCCCTCGACGGTGATCCGCTCACCGATCGGCTCCCCGTTGTGCTGCCGGGTCAGGTCGTTGTCGATCTCGGTGATGTCCCGCTCCCCGAAGGCGGGCGAGTGCAGCTCGACCAGCTCCGGGTCCTTGGACACGTCGATGGTGATCGGCGGCTGCTTCGGGTGCCGCAGCACCGAGGAACGGTAGGGCGCGTAGTCGCGGCGCGGCTGGTGCTCGACGGGTGCGCCGTCGGCGAGCCGCTTCTCGTATGCGGCGTGCTCGGCGGCGATTTCCCGGTCGATGTCGTGCTGGGTGAGAGTCATGGGGATTCCTGCGTTCCTTAACGTTCGAGGACGAGGGCGAGGCCCTGGCCGACGCCGATGCACAGGGTGGCGACACCGACTCCGCCGCCCCTGCGGGCGAGTTGGTGGGCGACCGTGCCGGCAAGGCGGGCGCCGGAGGCACCCAGCGGGTGGCCGAGGGCGATCGCGCCGCCCTGCGGGTTGAGGATCGCCGGGTCGAACTCGGGCCACTCGGCCACGCAGCCGAGCACCTGGGCGGCGAACGCCTCGTTCAGCTCCAGCACCGACAGATCGCCAAATCCCTTGCCCGCCTTGGCGAGTGCCCGGTTGACCGCCTCGACGGGGGCGAGCCCGAAGTAGTGCGGGTCCAGCGCGTTGACGCCGGTCGCGGAGATCCGGGCGAGCGGCTCGCGACCGGTGGCGGCGAGGCCCTCGTCGTCGACGAGCAGCAGCGCGGCGGCGCCGTCGTTCAGGGGCGAGGCGTTGCCCGCGGTCACGGTGCCTTCAGAAGTACGGAAGGAGGGCTTGAGCTTGGCCATCGCCTCCAGCGAGGCATCCGGCCGTACGCACTCGTCGGCGCCGAAGACGACCGGCTCGCCCTTGCGCTGCGGGACGGGCACCGGCGCGAGCTCGGCGTCGAACAGCCCCGCCGCCTGCGCCGCGGCCGCCTTGCGGTGGGAGTCGAGCGCGAACTCGTCCTGCTGTTCACGGCCGATCTTGTGCTTGTCGGCGATCAGCTCGGCCGACTCGCCCAGCGGGACCGTCCACTGCGGCTCCATCCTGGGATTGACCATGCGCCAGCCCAGGGTGGTCGAGTACAGCTCGGCGTGCCCGGCCGGGAACGCACGGTCGGACTTGGGCAGCACGTACGGTGCCCGGGTCATCGACTCCACACCACCGGCCACGGCGATCGAGGCGTCCCCGAGGGCGATCGCCCGGGCCGCCTGGATCACCGCTTCCAGACCCGATGCGCACAGCCGGTTGACGGTCACCCCCGGCACCGAGGTCGGCAGGCCCGCCAGCAGCGCGGCCATCCGGCCGACGTTGCGGTTCTCCTCGCCGGCGCCGTTGGCGTTGCCGAAGTAGACGTCCTCGATCCGGGAGGGGTCCAAGTCGGGCGTACGGGCGAGGAGTTCACGGATCGCGTGCGCGCCCAGATCGTCCGGGCGTACCGAGGCGAGGGAGCCGTTGTAGCGGCCGACCGGGGTGCGGACCGCGTCGACGATGTAGACGGTTTTCACTGCAGGCCCTCCGCGACGGTCAGCTTGGCGTCGGTCTTGGCGGTGATCTCCTCGACGCCCACCCCGGGCGCCGTCTCGACCAGCAGCAGACCGTCCTCGGTGACGTCCAGGACGCCGAGGTCGGTGATGATCCGGTTCACACACGCCTTGCCGGTCAGCGGCAGCGCGCACTCGGTGAGGATCTTCGGCGAGCCGTCCTTGGCGGTGTGCGTCATCACCACGATGACCGTACGGGCGCCGTGGACCAGGTCCATCGCCCCGCCGATCCCGGTGATCAGCTTGCCGGGAATGGCCCAGTTGGCCAGGTCGCCGGCCTCGGAGACCTGCATGGCACCCAGCACGGCCACGTCGATGTGCCCGCCCCGGATCATCCCGAAGGACAGCGCCGAGTCGAAGAAGGACGCCCCCGGCAGCACCGTGACGGTCTCCTTGCCCGCGTTGATCAGGTCCGGGTCGACCTGGTCCTCGGTGGGGTAGGGGCCGGTGCCCAGGATGCCGTTCTCGGACTCGAGGATCACCTCGACGCCCGGCGGGAGATAGTTCGGGATCAGCGTCGGCAGGCCGATGCCGAGGTTGACGTACTGACCGTCCTGGAGCTCGCGCGCGGCCCGCGCGGCCATCTGTTCCCGGGTCCAGGCCATCAGCTGCTCACCGTCCGCTGCTCGATCCGCTTGTCCGTCGCCTGCTCGGGCGTCAGCGCGATCACCCGCTGTACGAAGATCCCCGGCAGGTGCACCGCGTCCGGGTCGATCTCGCCGGGCTCCACCAGCTCCTCCACCTCGGCGATCGTGACCCGGCCCGCCATCGCCGCCAGGGGGTTGAAGTTCCGGGTGGACTTGTTGAAGACCAGGTTGCCGTGCCGGTCGCCCTTCGCCGCCCGCACCAGGGCGAAGTCGGTGCGGATCCCGTGCTCCAGGACGTACTCCGTGCCGTCGAACTCCCGCACCTCCTTCGGCGGCGAGGCCACCGCGACCCCGCCGTGGCCGTCGTAGCGCCAGGGCAGCCCCCCGTCGGCGACCTGGGTCCCGACCCCGGCCGGGGTGAAGAACGCGGGGATCCCGGCGCCGCCCGCCCGCAGCCGCTCGGCGAGCGTGCCCTGCGGGATCATCTCGACCTCCAGTTCGCCGGCCAGGTACTGGCGGGCGAACTCCTTGTTGGCGCCGATGTAGGAGCCGGTCACCCGGGCGATCCGCCCGGCGGCGAGCAGGACGGCGAGGCCCGATTCCATCGCCCCGCAGTTGTTGGAGACCACCGACAGCGAGCCGGTGCCCTGCTCGTACAGGGCCTGGATGAGCACGTTGGGCACACCGCTCAGCCCGAAACCGCCCACCGCGAGCGACGCGCCCTCCGGCACATCGGCCACCGCATCCCGGGCCGTGGCGACCACCTTGTCCATCCGCACAGCCCCATCTCTCCATTGCTCAGTGCACTGAGTATTTCAGCGAGGTTTCTCTTAAGCTGCCACTGTGGCAGCCTGGCGTCAAGGCTCACTACTCTTCAGTGCACCAACCAACCTGACTCGGGAGCGCACATGGCCGCGGTGGACCTCACCACCCACCCCGGGCACCTCGCCCGGCGACTCCAGCAGGCGCACTACCTGCTGTGGAACACCATGGTCTCCGAGGAGATCACCTCGCCCCAGTTCGCGGTCCTGAACGCGCTCGTCGCCGAGCCGGGCCTCGACCAGCGCACGGTGGGGGAGCGGGTGGGGCTCGACCGGTCCACGATCGCCGAGGTCATCAGCCGGCTCGGCCGGCGCGGACTGCTCGACAAGGTCCGCGACCCCCAGGACGGCCGCCGCTTCCTGCTGCGCCTGACCGACGACGGGGTGCGCACCCACCGCAAGCTGACCGTGCGCACCGCCCGGATGAACCAGGTCTTCCTGGCCCCGCTCTCCGACGACGAACAGAGCCGGTTCTTCGAGCTCATCCGCCGGGTCGCGGACGCGGCGGAGGGGCTCCGCAATCCCGCGGAACCCCTCGTCAGCCCGCGCTGATCAGGACGCCTTCGCGAAGACGACCCACACCTGGCCCTCGGCGAAGTTCACCGGGGAGCCGTCCTTCGTGGTGAAGTCCGTGCCGTCCGTGGCCTTCGCCCGCTTCCAGTTCACGTCGTAGGCGCGGCCGTCGCGCAGCACCTTCGCCCTTCCCGAGCCCACCGTCACCGTGTACGGCGTGTTGTTGCCGAGGAAGTCGTGGAAGGCGGACTTGCGGATCTTCACGTACTGCACGACGACCGTGGCCGGGGCCAGCCGCTTCCCGTCGGCCGTCACGTCCGGTGCGCCGTCCATCGAGACCAGCCAGCGCTCCCGGCTCCGCGACCAGGTGAAGGTGAAGCGGGCGGCGGGGTAACGGACCGTCTCCGAGGTGTCCTTGCTGCCCCCGGCCGGCGCGGGGCCGTAGCGGAAGCCGTTCGTCAGAGCGGCCGCGCCCGGCGTGGCGGGCACCAGGCGTTCGGGGTGCAGGAAGAGGTTGTGCGGGACGACCTTGCCGGCGCCGCGGAAGTAGGCGCCGGCCGCCTTCTCGGGGGTCCGGGCCACCAGCGGTGCCCGGTTGATCAGGGGCATCAGCTTGCCCTGGGCGCCGGAGAAGGCGAGCGTCGGTTCGTGGAACTGCCGCAGCAGCTCCAGATCCGACTCGCGGGCGCTGCGCACGGGGCCCACGGCCTTCGGCAGCTTCGTCGCGTACACCGCCATGAGGCGGCTGAGCCCGCCCTCGACCTGCTCGGCGTACACGACATCCGCCGCGTCGAGGCCGGTCTGCGGGCGCGCAGCCCGCACGTTGTCGATCTTCACGGCGAGCACGGAGGGGCCGTCGGCCCTCGCGCTCGGTTCCGAGGTGTCCGGTCGCGAGGTACCCGGTTGTGCCGTGCGGAACTGCCCCCGTCCGTCGTCGGTCGGGGGTGTGCCGTGTCCCGTGCAGCCCGCGGCGAAGAGGCCCGTGACGGTCAGCAGTGCCGCCGCCGTACGGGCGGGTCTCGTGCGCGCCCTTTGCTCCGTACCCACCATGCCCACCATGCCCGCCCGTCTCGTGTCTTTGATTGTGCGCTTATAAGTTCGTTGATGGCCATACCCGTCTGTTTCTGATTAGTCGCGTCGACTACGCCGATCGGCCCTGGATTGCGGTTCGGCGGGAGTGCGTCCGGGTACCCGGGGCGCTTACCGCGGACCGACACGCGATGTGACGGAGGGAAGTGCCGGGATGAAGGCTGTGACCTGGCAGGGCAAGCGGGACGTACGGGTGGAGGAAGTGCCCGATCCGAAGATCAAGGAGCCGACGGACGCCGTCATCCGGATCACCTCGACCGGGCTGTGCGGCTCCGACCTGCATCTCTACGAGGTACTCACCCCGTTCATGACCCCGGGCGACATCCTCGGCCATGAACCCATGGGCATCGTCGAGGAGGTCGGGGCCGCGGTGCCGGACCTCTCGGCGGGCGACCGGGTCGTCGTGCCCTTCCAGATCGCCTGCGGCAACTGCTGGATGTGCATGACCGGACTGCCGACCCAGTGCGAGACCACCCAGGTCGCCAGCGAGGGCATGGGTGCCGCCCTGTTCGGCTACACCCGCCTCTACGGCGCCGTACCGGGCGCCCAGGCCGAGTACCTGCGCGTCCCGCAGGCCCAGTTCGGACCCATCAAGGTCCCCGAGGGCCCGCCGGACGACCGCTTCGTGTACCTCTCCGACGTGCTGCCCACCGCCTGGCAGGCCGTCGCCTACGCGGACATCCCCGAGGGCGGCAGCGTCGCCGTGCTCGGACTCGGGCCCATCGGGGACATGGCCTGCCGGGTCGCACAGGTGCGCGGCGCCGGGCGCGTCTTCGGCGTGGACCTCGTGACCGAACGGCTGCGCCGGGCCCGCACGCGTGGCGTGGAGACGTACGACCTCAGGAGCTTCGACAGCGAGAAGGAGCTGGTCCAGGCGATCCGCGACGAGACCGACGGACGCGGCCCGGACGCGGTGATCGACGCCGTCGGCACCGAGGCCCACGGCAGCGCGGTCGCCCGCCTTGCCCAGAACGCCTCGGCCCTGCTGCCCAGGAAGATCGGCGGACCGTTCGCCGAGCGTTTCAGCGTCGACCGGCTCGCCGCCCTGCACACCGCCATCGAGCTGGTGCGCCGCGGCGGCACGCTCTCCCTCGTCGGTGTCTACGGCGGCATGGCCGACCCGCTGCCCATGCTCACCATGTTCGACAAGCAGATCCAGGTCCGGATGGGCCAGGCCAACGTGCGGCGCTGGAGCGACGAGATCATCCCGTACCTGACCGACGAGGACCCGCTCGGCGTAGACGACTTCGCCACCCATCACGTGCCGCTGTCGGACGCCCCGCACGCGTACGAGATGTTCCAGAAGAAGCAGGAGGGCGCGGTCAAGGTCCTGATGCGGCCCTGACCTGGCGCGTCAGCCCAGGATCTCGTCGAGGTCGTAGCGCACCGGCTCCTCCAGCTGCGCGTACGTGCAGCTCTCCGGGGTCCGGTCGGGCCGCCAGCGGCGGAAGCGGGCGGTGTGGCGGAACCGTATGCCGTTCTCCATGTGGTCGTACGCCACCTCCGCCACCCGCTCCGGCCTGAGCGGCACCCAGGACAGGTCCTTCTTGCCCGACCAGCGGCTCGGCGCCCCGGGCAGCCGGGCGCTCTCGTGCGCGGCCTCCTCGGCCCAGGCCGCCCACGGATGCCCGGAGGCGTCCCGCATCCGCAGCGGCTCCAGCTCCTCGATCAGCTCGGCGCGCCGCTTCATGGGGAAGGCAGCGGACACGCCGACGTGCTGGAGCGTGCCCCGGTCGTCGTGGAGGCCGAGCAGCAGGGAGCCGACGACCGGACCGCTCTTGTGCAGCCGGTAACCCGCGACCACCACGTCCGCCGTGCGCTCGTGCTTGATCTTGAACATGGCGCGCTCGTCCTGGAGATAGCGCAGGGTGAGCGGCTTGGCGATGACCCCGTCCAGGCCCGCGCCCTCGTACTCCTCGAACCACTGCCGCGCCACCTCGATGTCCGTGGTCGCCGGTGCCACGTGCACGGGCGGGGTCGACCGGGACAGTGCCGTCGTGAGCAGCTTCCGGCGGTCGGTCAGCGGGACGTTCAGCAGTGACTCGTCCTGGAGCGCCAGCAGGTCGAAGGCCACGAAGGAGGCCGGCGTCCGCTCCGCCAGGGTGCGCACCCGGGAGGCCGCCGGATGGATCCGCTCGGTGAGCGCGTCGAAGTCCAGCCGCCCGTCCCGGGCGATGACGATCTCCCCGTCCATCACACAGCGCTCGGGCAGCCGCTCCCGCAGCGCCTCCACCAGCTCCGGAAAGTACCTGGTCAGCGTCTTACCGGTACGACTGCCCAGCTCGACCTCCGCACCGTCCCGGAACACGACGGCCCGGAAGCCGTCCCACTTCGCCTCGTAGTGCATGTCCGGCGGGATCTTCGCCACCGACTTGGCGAGCATGGGCTTCACGGGGGGCATCACCGGCAGATCCATGGTCCGATTCTGCACGCGCACGCCCCGAAATGCCTGATATGCCGGGCTCGCTTACGGTGGCTCGCATGGGTGACGCGGTGGAACTGGAGACGGGCGGCCGGACCGTACGGCTGTCCAGCCCGGACAAGATCTTCTTCCCGGAGCGCGGGTTCACCAAGCTGGACCTCGCCCGCTACTACCAGGCCGTCGCCCCCGGCATCCTGCGCGCCCTGCGCGACCGCCCCACCACCCTGGAGCGCTACCCGGACGGTGTGACCGGCGAGAACTTCTTCCAGAAGCGGGCGCCCAAGAACATGCCCGACTGGATCCCGACCGCCCACATCACCTTCCCCAGCGGCCGCAGCGCCGACGAGATGTGCCCCACCGAGGAGGCCGCCGTCCTGTGGGCCGCCCAGTTCGGCACGCTCACCTTCCACCCCTGGCCGGTCCGCCGCGACGACGTCGACCACCCCGACGAACTCCGCATCGACCTCGACCCGCAGCCCGGCACGGACTACGACGACGCCGTGCGCGCGGCCCACGAACTACGGTCGGTCCTGGCGGAGTTCGGCGGTCTGCGCGGCTGGCCCAAGACCTCCGGCGGCCGCGGTCTGCACGTCTTCGTGCCCATCGAACCGCGCTGGACCTTCACCCAGGTGCGACGGGCCGCGATCGCGGTCGGGCGCGAGATGGAACGCCGGATGCCGGACCACGTCACCATCAAGTGGTGGAAGGAGGAGCGCGGCGAACGCATCTTCATCGACTACAACCAGACGGCCCGCGACCGCACGATCGCCTCCGCCTACTCGGTACGGCCGCGCCCGCACGCCCCCGTCTCCGCACCCCTGCGCTGGGAGGAGGTCGGCCAGGCGCACCCCCAGGACTTCGACATCGCGACCATGCCCGCGCGCTTCGCCGAACTCGGCGACGTGCACGCGGACATGGACGATCACGCTTTCTCGCTGGAGGCCCTCCTGGACCTGGCCCGCCGCGACGAGCACGACCACGGGCTGGGTGATCTGCCGTACCCGCCCGAGTATCCGAAGATGCCGGGGGAGCCCAAGCGGGTACAGCCGAGCCGCGCCAAGAAGGCCGGTCCTACAGCTCCTTGATCCTGACGTCCCGGTACGAGATCACGTCCGTCGTGCTGTGCACCTGGAGTCCGATGTAGCCGGAGGAGAACCGCCGTCCGTCCGTGCCCGGGTCATCCGAGCGGGCGGGGTAGAAGTCCTGGCCGCCGATGTTGTCGAACTCGTTGATCAGCACGCCGTTGCGGTAGACCGAGTAGTGCTGGTCGACCACCCGGATCTCGTAGTCGTTCCACGTGCCCTTCTGGGTGACGCCGGCGCCGGCGAGCCCCACCCGGTCGAAGCCGTAGACCGATCCGGTCTTGTACATGTCGCCGTCGGGCCGGTCGAACACCTGCACCTCGTGGCCGTACTTGATGGCCGCCCACTCGGGCCGGGGCTCCTCCGGGTGGTCGTGGACCCACGGGAACCGCACGAACACACCGGAGTTGGCGTTCCCGGTGCCCGGGGCGTCGTCCCGCCACTGGAGCTTGAGCGAGAAGTCGCCGTACGTGCGCTCCGGGAACCAGAGCATGCCGAGGCCGTCCCTCGTGGTGCCTGAGGTGATGGACCCGTCGCCGTTCGGCGCGAAGGAACCACCGCCCACCTGCTGCCACTTGGCGAAGGAGGCAGGGCTGCCGTCGAGGATCGTGCGGTAGCCCTCGGTCTGTCCCGGCCTGCCGATCCCGGACTCACGGGCTGCCGCGTCGATCGCGTCGTACTCGCGCTCGTCGACGACCCCCTCCCGGAAGAGCTTGTCCAGAACGGTCTTCACATGCTTGAGGAACAGCGCGTGGGACGTCCACTCCTTCTCGTCCTCGATCAACTCGTTGATCCGGCACCGGCTGTTGGTGATGCGGTTCGGCACCCCGGAGTCGACCGTGCCGACGATCACCGTCAACCGCTCGTCGAACTCGGCGCAGTTGGGCGCCGGGACCTGGCCTGGGATCACCGTGAAGGTCACCGTGCGCGCGGCCGAGGTGTTGCCCGCCTTGTCCGTCGCCCGGTACGCCAGGGTGTGCGTGCCCGCCCGGTCCACGACCACGGCAGCGGTGTACGCGAGATAGGGGCCCGCGTCGATCGAGTACTCGACCCCGGCCACCCCCGAACCGCCCTCGTCCGTGGCGCTCACGGTCACCTTGGCGTTGCCCACGTACGCCCCGTCGGAGTTCCGCGTGCCGTCCACGGTCACACCGGTCACCGGCGGGGTGGTGTCCTGCGGGGCCGCCGCGACGACCGTGAACCGGACGCTCTTCTCGGCGGCCACGTTGCCCGCCTTGTCGGTCGCCCGGTAGCGCACGGTGTGGGAGCCGGCCTGGTGCACCATCACGGGCATGGTGTACCGCTGCCAACTCCCGTCGTCCACCGCGTACTCGATGGTGTTGACCCCGGATCCGGTGTCGGAGGCCGACACGGTCACCGTGGCCATGTCGATGTAGGCCCCGTCCGGGTTCTGCTCGCCGCTCACCGTCGCCGAGGTGTCCGGCGGGGCGGTGTCGTCGGAGGGCGGCGCGACCACCGTGAAGGCGGCGCTCTTCTCGGCGGAGACGTTGCCCGCCTTGTCGACGGCCCGGTAGCGGACCTTGTGGTCGCCGACCTGGTCGACGACGACCGGGGCGGTGTACGGCTGCCAGGCACCCGTGTCCCCGATCGCGTACTCGATCCGGTCGACGCCGGAGCCACCGGCCTCGTCGGTCGCCGTGACCGCCACGCTCGCCGAACCGATGTACTGGCCCTGCGCGTTCTGCGTGCCGGTCACCTGGGCCTGGGCGGTCGGCGCAGTGGTGTCCTGGCCGCTGCCCTCGCTCACCACGAGGATGCCCTGCATCTGGCCGTGGCCCGGGATCGTGCAGTGGTAGAAGTAGCGGCCCGGGGTGAGCGTGACCTCGGCGGTGTGGCGGCCGCCCATGTCGTCGTTCGGGTTGGCCAGGATGTTGAGTTCGACGTCGTCGTTGAACTCGGGATCACTGGTCACGAAGGTCAACGTGTGCGGCATGCCGGTGGTGTTGCCGGTCTCCGTGCTGTTCTCGAAGACGATCGTGGCCGTACCGGCGACGGCGGTTGCCGGGGCGGATCCGTACTTGGTGATGTCGTCGCCAGCGGTCCAGGTGAGTGTCTGGCCCGCCGCAGGGACCGCGTCGGGCCGTGCTTCGGACGTCGACTGGAGGCCGAGCACCATCAGCAGGGCGGCCAACAGGACGGTCAGAGCTCTTCGGGCGTGCATCACTGCTCGGGGGTGCATCACTGCCCTCCTCTCGCCAGCTGTCCGGCGGCCGGCGTCGGCCCGCCGCCGGTGTAAGTGACCCGCCACAGTGCCGACTTGGCGTCCGAGGTGAAGAACCCGCGTCCGTAGTCGAGGACGTACAGCGCGCCGTCCGGGCCGAACTTCCAGTCCATGAGGTTCTTGATGCCGTCGTTGCCGATCGGCACGATCTTCTTCAGCGACTCCGAGTGGACGGGCAGTCCGCCCTCGCCGTGGTTCTTCGGATCGGTGATGACGGCGTTCCGCGGCTGGTCGGCGTCGTAGAAGTCGCCGACGAACCACTTGCCGTCCCAGTAGGCGGGCCACTTGGTCGCGCTCGCGCTGGATGGGTCGTAGCGGTAGACCGGCCCGTTCATCGCCGCCTGGCCGCCGCCCTTGAGCCACGGCAGCAGGTACTTGGCCTCCTCCTGCTTGTAGGACGGGATGCCGTTCGCGTCCCGCGGGTAGTCCGGGGCGCCGCCCTGCGGCGAGTACCAGATGTTGTTGCCGGTGACCGGCGGGAGGTTGACCAGACCGTCGTTGTTGGGCGACTCGTTCTTCGGGTGGTCGCAGTCGTACCAGCCCAGCGGCTGGTCGGGGTTGGGCAGGTTGCGGTCCCGGTAGGGCTGCTTGTTGCCCATGCAGTACGGCCAGCCCCGGTTGCTCGCCTTGGTGATGACGGCGAAGGTGTCGTACTTGGCCGGCCCCCAGGTCGTCGAGGGCGTGCCGGCGTCCGGCCCGACCCAGCCCGCGTAGAGGATGTCGGTCTTCTTGTCGACGAAGATCCGGGCCGGGTTCCTGACCCCCATCACATAGATCTCGCCCCGGGTCTTGCCGCCGCCCTCGGCCGTCTCCCGGCCCGTGAAGAGGTTGCCCTCGGGCAGGGTGTACGTTCCGTCGGCCTCCGGATGGATGCGCAGGATCTTGCCGTTGAGGTTGTTGGTGTTGCCGGCGGTGCGGCGCGCGTCCGCGAAGGAGACGCCCTTGTAGTTCGGCTGCGGGTTGTTGCCCGAGTAACCGCCGCTGAAGCCACTGGAGTTGTTGTCACCGGTCGCGATGTACAGGTTGCCCTTCGAGTCCCAGGACATCCCGCCGCCCGCGTGGCAGCAACTGTGCACCTGAACCGGCCACTTGAGCAGGACCTTCTCGCTGTTCAGGTCCAGCTTGTTCGTGGCGAGGTCGAGGGTGAAGCGGGAGACCCGCCGCTCGGCCATCTGCGTGTCGCGGTTGAGCTGAGAATGCGGGGTGTAGTGCAGGTACACCCAGCCGTTCTCCTCGAAGCGCGGATCGAGCTCGATCCCGAGCAGGCCCTCCTCGACCTTCACCAGCTCGTCGCCGCCGCCCTTGTTGCCGAACACGGTCAACGCGCCCGCGAGGGTGACCTTCCTGGTCTTCGGGTCGTAGACGTGGATCTCGCCCTTGCCCTTGCCGATGTCGGGGTTGTTCCAGTCGGTGATCACCGGCTGGGAGGAGTCGGCTCCGCCCCGCCCGATGTACAGGACCCGCCCGTCGGGGGCGGTGACCAGCCCGTGCGGTTCGCCGATCTGGTCGTTCAGCCCCGCCTGGTTGGGCTGGGTGAGGCGCTCCGCCTTGTAGTTGCCGTTGATGGTCGCCTTGCAGTCGGCCTGGACGAGCCGCGAGGTCCACAGCAGCGCGCCGCGCAGATGGGTCCGGAAGTCGGTCTCGTCGTACGAGGACACCGTGCCGCCCATGCCGGTGTAGAAGGACCGGCCGCCGTCGTAGTCCCGGCACCAACTCACCGGGTGGTCCCAGCCGTTGGCACTCGCTCCCGGCTGGTAGGTCGACTCGCGCACCCGGGCCACGGTGTGCACGTCACCGGAGGGGTTCTTCGTCCAGTTGAACCACTGGTCGGGGCGCTTCCACTGCACCGGCAGATCCCTGGTCGCCGGATGCTGCCGGTCGCCGACCTCAACGGTAGCCCGCTGTACGGCCGTTGGGCTGGAAGCCGCCGGCCGGGCGCCCACCAGACCCGTGAACCAGTCGGAGTAGGGCTCCGCGCGGGCCGCGTCATGGATGCCGACGAAACCGCCGCCCGCCTCCATGTACGCCTCCAGACCGGCCTCCTGCTCCGCGTCGAGGACATCGCCGCCGCCGGTCAGGAAGACGATGGCGTTGTAACTCCCCAGTGCCTTCTCGTCGGTGAAGACCCTCGCATCGTCGGTGGCCTCGGTCTCGAACCGCTGGTTCACCGGACCGGACAGCCCGATCCTCTCGATCGCCGCGATACCGGCGTTGACGACGGGCGATTCCTCGCCGGCCGCCGCGGACCCGTGGAAGACCAGCACCCGTACGTCCCCGCCGCCCGGTGGCGACTTGACGGACATCGTTGTCGCGGACGGGCCGGGAGCCGGCAGCGCCCCCGCCGCCGGCCCGGACATCAGCCCTGCGGCGACGACCCCCGCGGTCACGGTGGCCGTCCAGACCCGTCTCCTCGCGCTTCCTCCGCTTCTCGCGCTCAACCCTCGTAAGTGCATGGGCACCTCCTCGGTCACAGCAACAGCGCCATGGAAGCTAGACCCCTTTGCCTCCCGCGCCAATACCTATGACCGGGATCGCACGAACTTTGTCCTGAGTGTGGATAAACGGTTCCGGGGCCGGTACCGTCTCACCGGTTCATCACAGGTACGTCTCCGCAAGACCCGTATCGCGGTGGGGAGTTCTGCATGGGCGCACTGGACAGACGTGGCTTCAACCGGCGGGTGCTGCTCGGTGGCGCGGCGGTGGCGACATCGTTGTCGATGGCGCCGGAGGCCCGCAGTGACCCGGGTCCGGCGCAGGCCGCCCCGCCCGGTGGCGAGGTCCGGCGCATCAAGCTGTACGCCGAGAAGCTCGCCGACGGACAGCTGGGCTACGGCCTGGAGAAGGGCAAGGCGACGATCCCCGGCCCGCTCATCGAGCTCAACGAGGGCGACACTCTGCACATCGAGTTCGAGAACACCCTGGACGTCCGGGCGAGCCTGCACGTCCACGGCCTGGACTACGAAGTCTCCAGCGACGGCACGACGTTGAACAGGAGCGACGTCGAACCGGGCGGCACCCGCACCTACACCTGGCGCACCCACGCGCCCGGCCGCCGCAGCGACGGCACCTGGCGGGCCGGCAGCGCGGGCTACTGGCACTACCACGACCACGTCGTCGGCACGGAACACGGCACCGGCGGCATCCGCAAGGGCCTCTACGGCCCGGTGATCGTCCGTCGCAAGGGCGACGTCCTGCCGGACGCGACGCACACGATCGTCTTCAACGACATGCTCATCAACAACAAGCCGGCGCACTCGGGACCCGACTTCGAGGCCACCGTGGGCGATCGGGTCGAGTTCGTGATGATCACGCACGGCGAGTACTACCACACCTTCCACCTGCACGGTCACCGCTGGGCGGACAACCGCACCGGCATGCTTACCGGGCCCGACGACCCGAGCCAGGTCGTCGACAACAAGATCGTGGGCCCTGCGGACTCCTTCGGCTTCCAGGTGATCGCGGGGGAGGGGGTCGGGGCGGGCGCGTGGATGTACCACTGCCATGTGCAGAGCCACTCCGACATGGGGATGGTGGGCCTGTTCCTGGTGAGGAAGACGGACGGGACGATCCCGGGGTACGAGCCGCACGACCACACCGGGCAGCGGGCCGGGCACCACCACTGACGGATCATGGGCGGGTGACTCTTCTTCTCACGCGCGGCGACCTGGAGACGGTGCTGGAGCCGGAGACGTGCCTCGACGCACTGCGGGACGGCTTCCTGAATGCGGACGTGGACGCGGACGGTGTGTCGATCGCCGGGCAACGGGTGCGCACGGACCTCCCGTTCCCCGGTACGGCCACCGCGCTGATCCCGGGCCTGCTCCCCGGCGTTCCCGCCTACACCGTGAAGGTCAACGCCAAGTTCCCGGCCGCGCGCCCCGCCCTGCGCGGGGTGATCTGCCTGCACAGCGGAACCGACGGCGCGTTGCTGGCCCTCATGGACTCGGCGACGGTCACGGCGTGGCGGACGGGGCTGGCCGCGGCACTGGGCACACACCTGCTGGCCGGCCACGCTGACGTCGTCGGAGTGATCGGCGCGGGCGTACAGGCCGAGCTGATGGTGCGGGGCCTCGGGGCGCTACGACCCCGCGGTGCCCTCGTCGTCCATGACACGTCCGCCGAGCGCGCCGCGGAGTTCGCCGCGAGGCACGGCGGCCGGGTTCTGGGCTCCGCCGCGGAGATTGCCACGGCCGCCGACGTCGTCCTCTCGGCGACCTGGTCCCGAGAGCCGCTGCTGCACCTGAACGACACCAGGCCGGGCCAGCACTTCACGAGCCTCGGCGTGGACGAACCGGGCAAGGCAGAGCTGGCGGCGGACCTCCTGGACGCGTCGCTGCTGGTGGTCGACGATCGCGAACTGGCGTCACGCGTGGGCGTGTTGAGGGCCGCCGACGCGACCTTGGGCGAGATCGTGCGTTGCGAACACTCCGGCCGGACGGCGGAGTCGGACCGTACGGTCTACGCCCCCGTGGGCATGCCCTGGCAGGACCTCGCGGTCGCCTGGACGGCGTACGAGCGGGCCGAACGGGACGGGATCGGGCGGCGGATCGACCTGCTGGCGTGAGGCCGTTCACCGGACGTCCCCGGGCTCAGGTGTCCATCGTCCGATGCCGCGAGAGCGCTCTCACCGGGTGCTCGTCCGGGGCTATCCTGATCCGCACCCGCCGATGAGGAGCCCCGAAGTGACCGAGACAGCGCCGCGCCCCACACTGGAGGCCGTGGCGGCCCGGGCCGGGGTGTCGCGGGCCACCGTGTCCCGGGTGGTGAACGGTGGGGACGGGGTCAGGGAGCCGCTCGTCGAGCGGGTGCGCAGAGCTGTCGAGGAGCTCGGTTACGTGCCCAACCAGGCCGCCCGCAGCCTTGTCACCCGGCGCCACGACGCGGTCGCCGTGGTCGTGGCCGAGCCGGAGACCCGGGTCTTCGCCGATCCCTTCTTCGCGCTGCAACTGCGGGGTATCAGCAAGGAGTTGACCGCTCACGACAATCAGCTCGTCCTGCTGCTCACCGAGGGCCGCGACGACCACGCGCGCGTCGGACGCTACCTCGCCGGAGGCCACGTCGACGGCGCGCTCGTCTTCTCGCTGCACCTCGACGACCCGCTGCCCGGACTGATCCAGCGGGCCGGTGTCCCCACGGTGTTCGGCGGACGGCCCGGCTGGAGCGACGGGACGACGGACGTCGTGTACGTCGACAGCGACAACCGGGGCGGTGCCCGCGAGGCCGTACGGCATCTCGCCGGGCTCGGGCGCACCCGTGTCGCCCACATCACCGGCCCCCTCGACCAGACCTCCGCGGCGGACCGGCTCGACGGCTACCGGGACGTCATGGGCGACGCCCACCCGAGGCTGGTCGCAGGCGGCGACTTCACCCCGGCCGGCGGTGAGCGGGCCATGCGGGAACTCCTCGACCGGTGTCCGGACGTGGACGCGGTGTTCGCCGCCAACGACCTCACCGCGTCCGGCGCCCTGCGCGTGCTGCGCGAGCGAGGGTGCCGGGTGCCCGAGGATGTGGCGGTGATCGGCTTCGACGACATGCTGCCGCTCGCCGAGCAGGCCGATCCGCCGCTGACGACGGTCCGTCAGGACATCGAGGAGATGGGCCGGTTGATGGCCCGCCTGCTCCTGGGAGGCCTCGGCCCGGGGGACACGGGAGCCGCACCGGCCGGTGTCGTACTGCCCACCACGCTGGTGCGGCGCACCTCGGCGTGAGCCGCCCCCGCCCCCGTCACGTCTGCTGCGGCGCGCTCTTGATCACCGCGAAGCGGGCGCCGTACGGATCGGCCAGCTTGGCGACCCGGCCGACACCCGGGATGTCGGTGCCGGGCAGCCGGACGCTGCCGCCCAGCTCCTGCGCCTTCGCCACCGTCTCGTCCGTGTCCGTGACCTCGAAGTACGGCATCCAGTACGCCCCGTCCCGCGCCTCCAGCGGATCGTCGGCGAGCGGGACGATGCCGCCGAACATGCCGTCCTCGCTCTGCCCGTCCGGCAGCACGGTGGTGTACGTCCCGCCGGGGAAGTCGACCCCGTAGGTCTCCAGGCCGAGGGCCGCGCGGTAGAAGTAGGCGGCCATCGGCAGGTCGGCCGTGTACAGCTCGACCCAGCACAGTGACCCGGGCTCCTGGGTGACGTCGAGCCCCTTGTTCCGCCCGGGCTGCCAGATGCCGAAGGGGACGCCCGCCTTGTCGGCGAGGATCGCCATGCGGCCCTGGTCCATCACGTCCATGGGCTGCATCAGCACCGAGCCGTGCGCCTCCTCGGCCGCCTTCGCGGTGGCGTCCGCGTCCGGTGTCTGGAAGTACACCGTCCAGGACGGCGGGCCCTGCTCCGGTGTGGTCTGCATGCCGCCCGCGGCGGTTTTGCCGGCGAGCTGGAAGAAGCCGTAACCGCCGGCCTCGGGCGGGCCCGGCCGGAACTCCCAGCCGAACAGGCCACCGTAGAAGGTGGTGGCGCCGTCGATGTCGGGGGTGCCTAGGTCGAGCCAGTTCGGAGCGCCGGTGACATAACGGGTCGTGAGCATCTCTGCCCTCCTCTGAGGGGTCCCGTTGCCTGTACCGCCGAGTCTCGCACCGTCCACTGACAATCGCTGCCGGGACGCCGATGCGGGCCGGTCGGCAGTCGCGCCCGCCGTGGGGGAGCGGGTGCGGTCCTTGCCGGCGGACGCGCGGGTGCCGTCGAAGCCGGGCCGGCCGGGCCGGAGGGCACCGGGCCCGCGGCGGACCTGGGCGGGAGCGCATCGGGACGACCGGCGGCCCGCACCGCCCCGGGGCGCCGGCACCCACCGGGCGATCCGTTTCCGCAGGGCGAACCGATTCCGCGCGCCGCCGTGCGCCCCCGCGACGGACGGGGGACCATCAAGGCGGCCCGGGGCCATGAACGCAGCCGTTGATCCCGCGTTGATCGAACGTTTTTCGCTGCCCGGCACGATCTCCGCCATGCACATCGACACCATCACCCCGACCGACCCCGCCTGGCAGGCGCAGGCGTTGTGCGCGCAGACCGGGGCGGACTTCTTCTTTCCCGAGCCGGGCAGCTCGGTACGAGAGGCGAAGCGCATCTGCGGCATGTGCGAGATGCGCCCGGCCTGTCTCGAGTACGCCCTGGCCAACGACGAACGCTTCGGCGTCTGGGGCGGCCTCTCCGAGAAGGAACGGCTGGCGATCAGGCGCGACGGCAAAACCGGTGAGCCGGCCGGCCGGGAGTGCGGTTAAGACCCCGGAGCGCACCCGGGCGTAGCGCAGAGGCAGGCGCACCTTCATGGCCACGGGCGGCTGGATCGTGCGACGGCCGCGTTGAGCTCCGGGTCGTCCTCCTCCAGGATCCACACCAGCACGGAGGAGGCGACCGGGGTCGACCTCAGGACGGCCCGGGCGACCCGGCGTGCGTTCGCGCCCGATGGCGGCGCGCCGATGCGCCGTCGTATCCGTACGGCGGCGCATCGGCGTCGATCAGGCCCGGCAGGAAGCCGGCGGCCCGCTGATCCATGCTGCTGTCATGCATGGCCGCATGATCGCGCTGGGTAGGGCGGATCGCACCGGGATTCGATGCGTCGGCGGGCCGGGACGGCCAGGTCGGCGTCAGGCGCCCGCGCGGGCCGCCATCCGCGCCTTGCGCGCAGCCAGCTTCTCGTCGAACTTCGCGGCCTCCGCGTCCAGACCGCCCATGTACAGGCCGAGTTCGTCCTGCGCCTTCTGGCCCTCGGGGCCGAGGCCGTCGATCTCCATGACCTTCAGGAAGCGCAGGACGGGCTGGAGCACGTCGTCGTGGTGGATGCGCATGTTGTAGATCTCGCCGATCGCCATCTGCGCGGCGGCCCGCTCGAAGCCGGGCATGCCGTGGCCGGGCATCCGGAAGTTCACGATCACGTCGCGCACGGCCATCATCGTCAGGTCGGGTGCGAGCTCGAAGGCCGCCTTCAGCAGGTTCCGGTAGAAGACCATGTGCAGGTTCTCGTCGGTGGCGATGCGCGCCAGCATGCGGTCGCAGACCGGGTCCCCGGACTGGTGGCCGGTGTTGCGGTGCGAGACGCGGGTCGCGAGCTCCTGGAAGGACACGTACGCGACCGAGTGCAGCATGGAGTGGCGGTTGTCCGACTCGAAGCCCTCGCTCATGTGGGCCATGCGGAACTGCTCCAGCTTGTCCGGGTCCACCGCCCGCGAGGCCAGCAGGTAGTCCCGCATCACGATGCCGTGCCGGCCCTCCTCGGCGGTCCAGCGGTGCACCCAGGTGCCCCAGGCGCCGTCACGGCCGAAGAGCGAGGCGATCTCGTGGTGGTAGCTGGGGAGGTTGTCCTCGGTGAGCAGGTTCACGACCAGGGCGATCCGGCCGATCTCGGTGACCTTGGACTGCTCCTTCTCCCAGGCCTCGCCGTCCTCGAAGAAGCCGGGGAAGTTGCGGCCGTCGCTCCACGGGACGTACTCGTGCGGCATCCAGTCCTTGGTGACCTTCAGATGCCGGTTGAGTTCGGTCTCGACCACTTCCTCCAGCGCGAACAGCAGTCGCGCGTCGGTCCACTCGGAGGACGGGCTGCCGAGGTGAGGGGAAGTGATCG
Organism: Streptomyces sp. SLBN-8D4; assembly: GCF_049739545.1. Lineage (NCBI taxonomy): Bacteria > Bacillati > Actinomycetota > Actinomycetes > Kitasatosporales > Streptomycetaceae > Streptomyces > Streptomyces sp. SLBN-8D4. The sequence continues at coordinate 1,439,520 of NZ_JBMGQC010000001.1, read as the reverse complement.
TCATAGGTGCTCCAGGGGGACGGGACCAGCATTGCGGGCTCCGGCGAGCGGTGCCGGGGAACCTACGGAATCGTAGGCTACGAAACCGTAGGTTACGAGACCGTAGGTTAAGGGTGTCGTAAAGATCCCTGATCAGCAGTGCTCCCCGGGCAGGACACGCGGCTCTGGAACCACGAGAAGCGCCCCTGGAACTGCAGGTCCGAGGCCGCCGGGTCTCATGCCCGCACCCCGTCAGGCGTACAGCTCCCGCAAGCGCACTGAGAGGCAAGTCACACAGCCTTCGAGCTTCTCGAACTCGCTGATGTCCACCACGACCGGTTCGAATCCGAGGTCGGTGAGCAGCTCCGCGGTCTTCGGCGCGCTCGCGGCCATCAGCAGCTTGGGACCGCCGAGCAGGACGACATGGGCGCCGGCCTCCTCGGGCACGGACAGGAAGCGCGGGAAGAGCGCGGGCCGGTCCACCTTGGGGATGTGTCCGATGACGGTTCCGTCGGGCAGCGCGGTGACCGCCGACTTCAGGTGCAGCACCTTGCTCACCGGCACGGCGACGACCCGCGCCCCGAGCGGTTCGAAGGCGGCCCGCAGCTGCTGGACGCCGGCCGCGTTGGTACGCCCGCCCCGGCCGACGTAGATCGTGTCGTCGATCTTCAGCACGTCACCGCCGTCCAGGGTGCCCGGCTCCCAGACCCAGTTCACCGAGCAGCCCAGGCGCGCCACGGCCTCCTCGACGCCGGTGGTCTCCTCGCGCCGGGACTCGGCGCCGGAGCGCGCGATCAGGGCGACGTTCTTGTACATCACCACGGTGTCCTCGACGAACACCGAGTCCGGGCAGTCGTCCTCCGGGTCCACCTCGACGGTCTCCCAGCCGTGCCCGCGCAGGGCCTCGACGTACGCCTCCCACTGTTCGAGCGCGAGGTCGACGTCGACCTTCTCCCGCTCGACGTGCGTCACCAGACCTTCGGCGAGGCGCGGGCTGGGGCGGCGGACGAGGGCCTTCTTGCTGGGCACGAGGGAACTCCGTATCGGCGGGACAGGGGGCGGCGCGCGTGACGGGCGCCGGTCAGCCATCATGCAGCGCCGGTCCGTGTCGACAAAACCCCTGGAGTCAGGCTGTGGCCCTCCTGAGACGCTTCACGGCTCACGAGCGCCGTCGCGCAGCACGCACGCGTGCCGCCTCATGGGCCTCGCGCAGCAGTCGTACGACGGTCCCGGTCGTCCTCTCGCCGGGATTCACCACGCAGATCCAGCCGAGGGACCCGTAGACCGGGTGCGGCAGCACCACGTCGGCCGTCGCGGGATCGTGCCGTTCCCCGAGGAGTTCCGGGAGCGCCGTGCGGCCGACCTGGACGTTGACCCGCCAGCGGCCCGGCGGGTCCAGGTCGCAGGCGGTGTCGGCGGGGTAGTTCTTCGTGACGATCGTCCCGTAGGGCTGGGTGTTCCGTGGCGTCCGGCCGTCGGGGGCGTAGTAGAAGAACGCGTCGCCCCACGCGATCTCGGGGGAGTCCCCACCCGGCCCCGGGACGATCACGAGAGCCCCGTCGAAGCCGCGCACGGTCGCGATGATCTGCTCCATACTCATGGTTCAAGCGTGACCTTCAAGTGCTTGTGTGGGGTTGACCGAACGATGCGCACGACCGACGTCGCCAGGGAGTCCGGGTACTCGGCCCAGCAGGTGCGCGACCTGGAGCGGCTGGGCGTGATTCCGCCGGCCGTACGGTCGGACAACGGCTACCGCTCCTACACGCCGCTCCATGTGCACGCTCTGCGCGCCTACCGAGGGCTCGCAGCGGCCGCCGGACCCGTCGAGGCCCGGCGGCTGCTCGCCGAGCTGCGGACGGCGACGGTCACGGAGGCGGCCTCGGCGGTCGACGAGGTCCACGCCCGGCTCGCGCGGGAGCGCGCGGAGGTGCTGCGCGCCCAGCGGGCGCTGGAGGGCATCCAGGCCGAAGGGGCCGGCGGGGACGACGACTTCATGACCATCACCCAGCTCGCGCAGGCCCTCGGCGTACGGTCCTCGACCCTGCGGTTCTGGGAGGAGGAAGGGCTCGTCCTCCCGGAGCGCGTGACCACCCTGCGCGCGCGCCGCTACGGTCCCGCGGCGATCAGGGCGGCACGCGTCGTCGTCGCCCTGCGCGCCGGCGGGTACGGCATCCCGGCCGTACGTGAGGTGATGGCCTGCCTGGACGGCACCGACGGCCTGGAGGACGCCCGGCGGATCCTGCGGGCACGGCTCGACCGGATCGCCGCCCGGAGCGTGGCGCTGCTCCGGGCGGGCGCGGACCTGGCGGCCGTCGTCTGCGCCGCGGACGTCACGGACGCTACACGCGGAACTCCAGATCCTCCGGCGTGACCTCACGCAGCTCCCCGTCCAGCATCAGCCAGCGCGTGATGCCGATCGACTCCAGGAACGGCAGGTCGTGACTGGCCACGACCAGCGCGCCCTCGTACGACTCCAGGGCCGAGGTCAGCTGTCGCACGCTCGCGATGTCGAGGTTGTTCGTCGGCTCGTCGAGCATGAGCAGCTGGGGTGCGGGCTCCGCCAGCATCAGCGCGGCCAGGGTCGCCCGGAAGCGTTCGCCGCCGGACAGTGTCGACGCCTGCTGGTCGGCCCGGGCGCCCCGGAACAGGAAGCGGGCGAGACGGGCCCGCACCCGGTTGTTGGTGGCGCCCGGCGCGAACCGGGCCACGTTCTCGGCGACCGACAGCTCGCCGTCGAGGACGTCCAGACGCTGGGGCAGGAAGCGGAGCGGGACATGGACGGTGGCCTCGCCCGACACCGGGGGCAGCTCCCCGGCGATCGTCCGCAGCAGCGTCGTCTTGCCCGTGCCGTTGCGCCCGATCAGCGCGACCCGCTCGGGCCCGCGAAGGTCGAGACCGCCCTTCACCCGCGCGCCATAGGCGAGGTGCAGGTCCATGAGGGTCAGGACCGTACGGCCCTGCGGTACGGCCGTGTACGGCAGGTCGACGCGGATCTCGTCGTCGTCCCGTACGGCCTCCACCGCCTCGTCGAGGCGGTCCTTGGCCTCGGCGAGCTTCTCCTCGTGCATGATGCGGTGCTTGCCCGCGGAGACCTGGGCCGCGCGGCTCCTCAGCTTCATGACGGCCCGGGGCTCGCGCTTGGTGTCGTACATCTTCTGGGCGTAGCGCCTGCGATGGGCCAACTTGACCTGTGCGTCCACCAGTTCACGCTTCTGCTTGCGGAAGTCGGACTCGGCGACGCGCACCATCCGCTCCGCCGCCTCCTGTTCCACGGCGAGGGCCTCCTCGTAGGCGGAGAAGTTCCCGCCGTACCAGGCGACCTCGCCCGAGCGCAGATCGGCGATCTGGTCGACCAGGTCGAGGAGTTCGCGGTCGTGGCTGACCACGACCATCACCCCGGGCCAGGAGGCGACGGCCGAGTACAGCCGCCTGCGGGCGTACAGGTCGAGGTTGTTGGTGGGCTCGTCGAGGAGCAGGACGTCCGGTCGGCGCAGCAGCAGCGCGGCCAGCCGCAGCAGTACCGACTCGCCGCCCGAGACCTCGCCGATCCTGCGGTCCAACCCGATGTGGCCGAGCCCGAGTTCACCGAGGGTGGCCAGGGCCCGCTCCTCCACGTCCCAGTCGTCGCCGACCGTCTCGAAGTGCTCCTCGGACACGTCGCCGCCCTCGATGGCGTGCAGGGCGGCGCGGCGCGCGGCGATACCGAGCGCCTCGTCGACCTTCAGGCCGGTGTCGAGCGTGACGTTCTGCGGGAGGTGGCCGACCTCGCCCGCGACGCGCACGGCGCCGTCGGCCGGGGTGAGTTCACCGGCGATCAGCTTCAACAGGGTGGACTTTCCTGACCCGTTGACGCCGACGAGGCCCGTCCGGCCGGGGCCGAAGGCGATGTCGAGGCCGTCGAAAACGGGGGTGCCGTCGGGCCAGGAGAAGGCGAGGGAGGCGCAGGTGAGGGAAGCAGACATGTGAGTCTCCGCGGTTGCTCGAAGCGAGAAGGGGCAAACGCGTATCGAGACACCCGCGACCACGGGAGAAGGCCAGGAGACCGGAGGGCGGGAACAGGGCCCTGCTCGTCGGGAACGGCTCGTGTGCCGAGGTCGCACGCGGCGCACACACCTCAGGTGTGTGACACGGTGTCTCAGGACCTCAGACGAGCAACGTCCTACTCCGATCGACGGCAACAGAAGCGTTCTACACCGTACGAGGCGGCCGTAGGGCTGTCAACGAGTTAAATCGCCTTAGGAGGCCCCGTGCCCGACGGACCGCTCTCCCTGCCGGCCCACCTCTATCTGCTGGCCTGGGACACCTCGAAGTCCGAGACCACCGGTGCCGCCCAGGTTCCCCAGCTGGTCCGGGCCGGTGCCCTCACCGAGCTGGCCCGGCGCGGGCTGCTCCTCGACGTGGACGGCATCGCCACGCCGGTCGACATGGACGCCGAGACCGGTGACCCCGTCCTGGACGGGCTGCTCGAACTGGTCCGGGAATCCCGCCCGCACCGGTGGCGGAGCTGGGTGACACCGCACACCCGGATCACCCTGGACGCCGTACGGGAACAGCTCACGGCGGGCGGACATCTGCGCGCCCGCAAGCGGCGGATCCTCGGGCTGTTCCCGACGGTGGAGCACGACCTGGCCCGACCGGCCGCCGTGGAGGCGCTGCAGGAGGAGGCGCGGCAGGTGCTGCGAGGCCCGGTGCCGCCGGTGGACGTCTCCGAGCGAGACGCGGCCCTCGTCGCGCTCGCCGCGGCGGCCGAACTGCGCACCCTCCTGCCCCGCGGCGAACACCACGAGGCGCGCGTCGAGGAGCTGGTCGAGCGCAGCGGTCAGGTGGCGCCGGTGCTGCGGGAACTCGTCCACGGGGTCCGCGGGGCGGCGGCCGCGGTCACGGCGCGCGCCTGAACGCCGGGGTCGGATTCCGGCCGGCGCTGCCGCGGGGGCCGGCGACTGAGTGAGCAGGAACGCGGGCGCCACTGCCGTGGCCAACGCGAGCTCCGGGCTCTCCTGGGCCCTGGACGCCGTGGGGCGGATCGCCGCCGTGCCGGTCGGCGCGGACATAGAGAGCGGGTTCGTATCGCGCGGGCGGGCGGTGCTCGCGGCGGGCGGGGTCGGGTGAACGTCGAGGACGCCCTGTACGACGACGAGGGCGAACCGCGCCTCGCCGTGGGCGTCGACGGGATCCCCGTCCCCGGGGCCGTCGACCCGGGAACCGTCAGGCTCCTCGTCGACGCGATCGACCGTCCGCTGAACGTCATGGCCGGGCCCGGCGCCCCGCGTTCGTTGCCGAGTCGGCCTCAATCGGGGTGGCGCGCGTCAGCGTCGGCTCCGGCCTCGTGCAGGCCGCGCACGCCCTGGCCCGCCGCGTCGCGCGGGAGCTGCTGGACGCGGGGACGTGCGACGTGCCGACCGAGGGGCTCGACCACGGCGAGCCCGACGCCCTCCTGGGCGCCCGGCGTCAGCAGGCGTCGCGTATCAGCTCGGCCAGGTCGTGGTCGAGGTCGAGCTGGAGGTGCTCCAGACCGGTCGGCACGAGGTCGTTCGTCGCCTCCAGGAACCGGCGCAGCTCACCCGTGCGGACATGCACGACGGCCGTGCCCTCGGGGGCGTGGAACTCGAGAACGGTGCGGTCGTAGCCGTACGGCCGCACCCGGACGTCGCCGTGGCCCTCGGGCTCGTGCAGGCCGGTGGTGAGCAGTTCGCGGCTGAAGGTCCAGCAGACCTCGACGCCCTCCAGGGTGGCCGGGGCGGGGAAGGTCATACGGACGGCGAACGGATCACAGCGGTCGTAGTGCAGGGTGGCGGGAATGCTCGGCATCCGCGGTGCCGCGGCGACGAGACGGGCCTCTACGGGCTGCTCGATGACGGTGGACAACGCCTTGCTCCCTTGTGACGGCGGTGGGCTTCCGGAGTGGGACGGGCACTGGAAGAGACGTCGGAATGAGCCAATCCGTGTACACGAAATTCGAGTGACCTCTGTCACCGTCTTCATGTACCGGTGTGATCCAGTCCTTCTCCCGTGCCCCGAGAGACACTTGTGACACCCCGCGCACCGGTCGGCGGCCGCCCGAGGGCATCTGGACGGCGCCGGGAGCGTGGGCTAGCTTCGCCCGCCATGAGGCGCTTGGGAAACACGCGAGGCAAGAGACCGACGGGCCTGATGAGCCGGACCGTCGCCGCGGGGGCGGCCTGTGCGGCGGCGCTGGCCGTCCTGACCGCAGTACCGGCCGAGGCACATGACCCGGACGGCCGTGCGCCGCGCTGGGAGCTCAAGGACAGCGGCACCCCCGAGGTGCGGTTCCGCGGGCTGTCGGCGGTCAGCCGGGACACCGCCTGGCTGGCCGGCACCCAGGGCACCGTGCTGCGCACCACGGACGGCGGAGCGAGCTGGCGAAACGTCTCGCCGCCCGGTGCCGCCGAGCTCCAGTTCCGGGACATCGAGGCCTTCGACGCGCGCCGGGCGGTGGTGCTGGCCATCGGGGAGGGCGAGGCGTCCCGCGTCTACCGCACCGAGGACGGCGGCGCGACCTGGACCGAGTCCTTCCGCAACACCGACACCAAGGCCTTCTACGACTGCCTCACCTTCTTCGACCACCGCCACGGCCTCGCCATGAGCGACCCGGTGGACGGGAAGTTCCGCATCCTGTCGACCTCCGACGGCGGCCGCTCCTGGAAGGTGCTGCCCGACAAGGGGATGCCGGCCGCGCTCGACGGCGAGGCGGGCTTCGCGGCGAGCGGGCAGTGCCTGGTCAGTTCCGGGCCCCGGGACGTCTGGCTGGCCACCGGCGGGGCGGCACGCGCGCGTGTCCTGCACTCCGCCGACCGGGGCCGCACCTGGACGGCCTCCGAGACGCCGATCCCGGCGGGCGACCCCGCCAAGGGCGTCTTCGCGCTCGCCTTCCGCGACCGCGTCCACGGGCTCGCGGTCGGCGGCGACTACCGACCTGACCAGAGCTCTCCGCAGGCCGCCGCCCGCACCGGTGACGGGGGCGCGACCTGGCGGCCCGCCGCGGCCCCGGTGAACGCCTACCGCTCCGGCGTGGCCTGGCTTCCGCACAGCCGCACCGCGGCCCTCGCGGTCGGCCCTACCGGAACGGACCTCACCAGGGACGGCGGCCGGACCTGGCGGACCGTGGACACCGGCTCGTACGACACCGTCGACTGCACGGTCGACGGCGGCTGCTGGGCGGCCGGGGAGAAGGGACGGGTGGCTCGTCTGGAGGGCTGAGTGGCGGAATGTGGGTACCCGGGCGCCGACGGCGAAAGGAGTGATCCCCCATGCCGGCCGGTTCGAACTCGAAGCGTGAACGCCAGTACGAGCACATCAAGGAGAGCGCGGAAGACCGGGGCGAGAGCACCGGACGGGCCAAGGAGATCGCGGCGCGGACGGTCAACAAGGAACGCGCCCGCTCCGGCGAGTCCAAGACCGCCAGCCGTACCTCGACCAAGGACATGTCCTCCGGCAAGCGGGGCGGCCAGCGGTCGGGCAAGGGCTCGCAGGGGCCGACCTACGACCAGCTGTACGAAGAGGCCAAGCGCAAGGGCGTCAAGGGCCGTTCGGACATGAACAAGAGCCAGCTCCAGCGCGCCCTCGGCAACAAGAGCTGATCCGTCAGCCGGGGATCTCCCGGTACGGCTCCAGCGCCGGAGCCGTCTTCGTCGCGGCGAACTCGGTGACGCGGTACGCGCACACCCCGGCCGTGACGAACGGGTCGCCCGCGGTGATCTCCTCGATCCGCGCACGATCCTCCGCGACGGCGATGATCATCCCGCCGTCGCGGGGGTTCTTGGGCCCGGACGCCAGGAAGACGCCGTGCTCGTACTGCTTTTCCAGCCAGGCGACATGCGCCGGCAGCACGGCGTCCACGGCATCGAGCGGGGCGGTGTAGGTCAGTTCCAGTACGAACATGATCGCGAGCCTACGCCGCCCCGTCGTACGCTCGCTTCCACCATGACGACAGTGGACATCCCCGCGGGCTGGCCCGCCACCGAGGAGCAGGCCCGCGCGGTCCAGGACGAGTTGAGGCCGCGGACGGTCCTCGACGAGCCGGGCCCGCCGCCCGGCACCGGCTATGTCACCGGGGTCGACGTGGCCTACGACGACGACCGGGACGTGGTCGCGGCGGCGGCCGTGGTGCTGGACGCGGCGACCCTTCAGGCCGTGGCCGAGGCGACCGCCGTCGGCCGCATCTCGTTCCCGTACGTCCCCGGCCTGCTCGCCTTCCGCGAGATCCCCACGGTCCTCGCCGCCCTCGACGCCCTGCCGTGTCCGCCCGGCCTTGTCGTCTGCGACGGCTACGGCCGCGCCCACCCCCGCCGCTTCGGTCTCGCGAGCCACCTCGGCGTCCTCAGCGGGCTGCCGACGATCGGGGTCGCCAAGAACCCATTCACTTTCACCTGCGACGATCCCGGCACCCGGCACCCGGCGCGGTGCGTGGTCGCCGTTGCTGGCGGGCCCGGAGGAGGTCGGCCGGGCCCTGCGCACGCGCGAGGCGGTGAAGCCGGTCTTCGTCTCGGTCGGCCACCGCGTGAGCCTGGACAACGCCTGCGCCCACACCCTCGCGCTCACGCCGTCGTACCGGCTGCCGGAGACGACCCGCAGGGCGGACGCGCTGTGCCGGCAGGCGCTGCGGGAGGCGACCTCCTGACAGGTTTCAGGAGAGGTACTGAGTACGTCGTCTGAGTATCTGTACGGATGTGCCCACCCCGGTGTGCTCGGCAGGCTGTTCCGCATGACGACGCACCGCATGGCCCACCGTTCGCCCAAGCCCCTCGCCGACCCGAACCGGCCCGTCGAGCGTGCCGTGACCGCCGCGCTGGTCCTCGGCGTGCTCGCCGGGCTCGGCTGGATCGCGGGGATGATCTACACGGTGGCGGGCTGGTCCTTCTGACGCGGCCTCACCGGGTCGACGCGACCCGGAAGGTGATCCCGGCCCGTCGCAGCCGCTCGATCAGCGCGTCCCCCATCGCCACCGCCGGCGTGACCTGACCGGACGTCTCCGGGAGGTCGTCGAAGGCCAGCGACAGCGCCGACTCGGCGAACATCTTCGCGGTCTCGTCGTACCCCGGGTCGCCGCCCGCGACCTCGGTGAACACCCGCCGGCCACCGCCCTCGCCGACGAAGCGCACCGAGAACCAGCTCTTCGCCCGCTTCTCGGCGCTCGGCCCGTCACCCGGCCTGACCCGGCCGGACAGCCAGCGACGCGCGGGCGGCACCTGAGCCGCCGCGAACAGCGCGCCCACGGCCGCGACCCCGCCCACCGCGACCGGCAGCCGCCGTACCGCCGCGTAGTGGCGGTAGCGGAAGTCCGGGCCGTAGCGCTCCAGGGCCTTCGCCGAGCGCCGGACGATCTGCGCGTCGATGGTAGGCAGCGGCAGCGCCCAGGCGCCGACCTCCTGCGCGTACCGGGGGGTGCCGGTCGGCGCGGCGGCCCGCCGCCCCACCAGGCGCGGCTCGTGCCGGCCGCGGTCCCGGGCGGCGGCGATCATCTGCCGGCCGCGCGCGAACTGGTTGAGAGCGGAGGCGAAGGTCCCGCCGGAGAACATGGCGTCCGCGGTCACGAAGCCGTCGACGGTGAGCGGAACGCCCTCCGGCAGCTGCCGGACCGTGAAGTAGGCCCCCAGATCGTGCGGGACCGAGTCGAACCCGCACGCGTGCACCAGGCGTGCGCCCGTCTCACGCGCGCGTGCGTCGTGCCGGACGTACATCAGGTCCACGAACTCCGGCTCGCCCGAGAGGTCGAGGTAGTCCGTCCCCGCGTCCGCGCAGGCGGCGACCAGCTCCTCGCCGTACGTCAGGTAGGGGCCGACCGTGGTGGCGACCACGCGCGCGTGCTCGGCGAGGGCGCGCAGCGAGTCCGGGTCCGACACGTCGGCCGTGAGGACCCCGATGTCCGTGCCCTCCGGCAGCCGCTCGCGCAGCGCCCTCAGCTTGTCCTCGTTGCGGCCGGCGATCGCCCAGCGCAGATCGTCCGGGCCGTGCGCGGCGAGGTACTGCGCGGTGAGCGCGCCCGCGAAACTCGTCGCCCCGAACAGCACGATGTCGTAGGGACGGTCCGACCTTTTCAGCCTGCTCATGACACTCCTGGATCCGCCGCACGCGCCGTTGTCGGTGGCCGAGGCTAGCGTGAGGAGTGCGGAGCCAGTCGAGGGGGCCGGAGGTTGATGCGGATGGCGAAGCGGGAGAACCGCCGTGACCGGCTCATAATTGGCTAAGCGCTTGCTCGCTCAGGTCTTGTGTCCACTGGAACACGTTCTTAGCATCACTGGTGTTACATCGGTTGTGTCACGCCAATGGGGGCTGCATGACAACGGCAACGACGCCCGGGCACGGCCCGCTCGCCGGCGTGCGCGTGGTGGAGCTCGCCGGCATCGGGCCGGGGCCGTTCGCCGGCATGCTCCTCGCAGACCTGGGAGCCGACGTCGTCCGTGTCTCCCGCCCCGGCGGCGCCGCCCTCTCGATCGACCCCGACCACGACCTCACCAACCGCAACAAGCGCTCGGTCGTCGTCGACCTCAAGGCCCCAGAAGGACCCGCGCGCGTGCTCGACCTCGCCGCCCGCGCCGACATCCTGATCGAGGGCAACCGCCCCGGTGTCGCCGAGCGCCTCGGCGTCGGCCCCGAGGACTGCCACGCACGCAACCCCGCCCTCGTCTACGGCCGTATGACCGGCTGGGGCCAGCAGGGACCGCTGGCCCAGCGCGCCGGGCACGACATCGCCTACATCGCCCTCACCGGCACCCTCGGCATGATCGGCGAACCGGGTCGCCCCCCGGCCGTCCCCGCCAACCTCCTGGGCGACTACGCGGGCGGCTCCCTCTACCTCGTCGTCGGCGTTCTCGCCGCCCTCCACCACGCGCGCGCGACCGGCACCGGACAGGTCGTCGACGCCGCCATCGTCGACGGCACCTCCCACCTCTCCGCGATGATCCACGCCATGACCGCGGCCGGCGGCTGGCAGGACCGGCGCGGCGCCAACCTCCTGGACGGCGGCTGCCCGTACTACGGCACCTACGAGACCGCCGACGGGAAGTACATGGCGGTGGGGGCGCTGGAGCCGCAGTTCTACGACCTGTTCCTCGACCTGCTCGGCGTCCCGGACTTCGCGGACGCCCGCAAGGACTGGACCCGCTGGGGCGACCTGCGCGAGGCGGTCGCGGCCCGCTTCCGCAGCCGTACGAGAGACGAGTGGGCGGCCGTCTTCGAGGGCACCGACGCGTGTGTGGCGCCCGTCCTGTCGCTGCGCGAGGCGCCGCACCACCCGCACCTCGCCGCCCGCGGCACCTTCACGGACCACGGCGGCATCACCCAGCCCGCGCCCGCGCCCCGCTTCTCCGCGACCCCCACGGCCGTGCGCACCGGGCCCGCCCGGGACGGCGCCGACACCGCGGACGTGGCACGAGACTGGGACGTACCGGACCTCGTGCAGGTCCAGGAACTCCGGAAAGGCCCCGAATGAAGCGGCAGCTCTTCGCCCCCGAGCACGACGCCTTCCGCGCGACCGTGCGCGCCTTCCTGGCCAGGGAGGTCCTGCCGTACTACGCGCAGTGGGAGAAGGACGGCATCGTCTCCCGCGAGGCCTGGCGGGCGGCCGGCAAGCAGGGTCTGCTCGGGCTCGCCGTGCCCGAGGAGTTCGGGGGCGGCGGCACGACCGACTTCCGCTACGCGACCGTCCTGGCCGAGGAGTTCACGCGCGCGGGCGCCCCCGGACTCGCCCTGGGCCTGCACAACGACGTCATCGGCCCGTACCTCACCGGCCTCGCCACCGAGGAGCAGAAGCGCCGCTGGCTGCCCGGCTTCTGCGACGGCTCGCTGATCACGGCCATCGCCATGACCGAGCCCGGCGCGGGCTCCGACCTCCAGGGCATCCGCACGCACGCGGAGGATCGGGGCGACCACTGGGTGCTGAACGGCTCCAAGACCTTCATCTCCAACGGGATCATCGCCGACCTGGTGATCGTCGTCGCCAAGACCACCCCCGAGGGCGGGGCCCGCGGGCTGTCGCTGCTGGTCGTCGAGCGCGGCATTGCGGGCTTCGAGCGCGGCCGCAACCTCGACAAGATCGGCCAGAAGGCGCAGGACACCGCCGAGCTGTTCTTCCACGACGTGCGCGTGCCCAAGGAGAACCTCCTCGGCGAGCGCGACGGCGCCTTCGCGCACCTGATGACCAACCTCGCACAGGAGCGCCTGAGCATCGCCGTCGCGGCGATCGCCGCTGCCGAACACCTCCTGGAGATCACCACCGCGTACGTCAAGGAGCGCGAGGCCTTCGGCCGGCCGCTCGCCACCAAGCAGCACATCCGGTTCGAGATAGCCGAGATGGCCACGGAGTGCGCGGTCACGCGGACGTTCGTCGACCGCTGCGTCGAGGACCACTCCGACGGAGGACTGGACGCCGTCCACGCCTCCATGGCCAAGTGGTGGGCGACCGAGCTCCAGAAGCGGGTCGCCGACCGCTGCCTGCAACTGCACGGCGGCTACGGCTACATGAGCGAGTACCCGGTCGCACGGGCCTTCACCGACGGCCGGATCCAGACCATCTACGGCGGCACGACCGAGATCATGAAAGAGATCATCGGCCGTTCCCTGCTGAGCTGACCCTCATTTGAAAGGCTTCCCCGTGAGCACCGAAGCGTACGTGTACGACGCGATCCGCACCCCGCGCGGCCGCGGCAAGGCGAACGGCGCCCTGCACGGCACCAAGCCCATCGACCTGGTCGTGGGACTCATCCACGAGATCCGCGCCCGTTTCCCGGGCCTGGATCCGGCGGCGGTCGACGACATCGTGCTCGGTGTCGTCGGCCCGGTCGGCGACCAGGGCTCCGACATCGCCCGGATCGCCGCCGTCGCCGCCGGACTGCCGGACACGGTCGCGGGCGTCCAGGAGAACCGCTTCTGTGCCTCGGGTCTCGAGGCCGTCAACATGGCTGCCGCCAAGGTGCGTTCGGGCTGGGAGGACCTGGTCCTCGCGGGCGGTGTCGAGTCGATGTCCCGGGTGCCGATGGCCTCCGACGGCGGCGCCTGGTTCAACGACCCGATGACCAACCTCGCCGTCAACTTCGTGCCGCAGGGCATCGGCGCCGACCTGATCGCCACGATCGAGGGATTCTCCCGGCGTGACGTCGACGAGTACGCGGCACTGTCCCAGGAGCGTGCCGCGACGGCCTGGAAGGAGGGCCGCTTCGACCGCTCCGTCGTCCCGGTGAAGGACCGCGCGGGCCTGACCGTCCTCGACCACGACGAGCACCTGCGCCCCGGCACCACCGCCGACTCCCTCGGCAAACTCAAGCCGTCCTTCGCGGACATCGGCGACCTGGGCGGCTTCGACGCCGTGGCCCTGCAGAAGTACCACTGGGTCGAGAGGATCGACCACGTCCACCACGCGGGCAACTCCTCCGGCATCGTCGACGGCGCCTCGCTGGTCGCGATCGGCTCCAAGGAGGTCGGCGAGCGCTACGGCCTCACCCCGCGCGCGCGGATCGTCTCCGCCGCGGTCTCCGGCTCCGAGCCCACCATCATGCTCACCGGCCCCGCGCCCGCCACCCGCAAGGCGCTCGCCAAGGCCGGGCTGACCATCGACGACATCGACCTCGTCGAGATCAACGAGGCCTTCGCGGCGGTCGTCCTGCGCTTCGTCAGGGACATGGGCCTCTCGCTGGACAAGGTCAACGTCAACGGCGGCGCGATCGCCCTCGGCCACCCGCTCGGCGCCACCGGCGCCATGATCCTGGGCAGCCTGATCGACGAACTGGAGCGCCAGGACAAGCGGTACGGCCTCGCGACCCTCTGTGTCGGCGGCGGCATGGGCATCGCCACCGTCGTCGAGCGCATCTGACCCCCTCCCACGGATACGACGGATCACACGGAGCACTTCCACATGAGCACTCAGTCCACGACCATCCGCTGGGAACAGGACCGCACGGGCGTCGTCACCCTCGTCATCGACGACCCGAACCAGTCCGCGAACACCATGAACCAGGCGTTCCGCGACTCCCTCGCGGTGATCACCGACCGCCTGGAGGCCGAGAAGGACACCATCCGCGGTGTCATCATCACCTCCGCCAAGAAGACCTTCTTCGCGGGCGGCGACCTGCGCGACCTGATCCGGGTCACCCCCGGGACCGCGCAGGAGCTCTTCGACGGCGGCCTCGCGATCAAGCGCGACCTGCGCCGCATCGAGACCCTGGGCAAGCCGGTCGTCGCCGCCATCAACGGAGCGGCCCTCGGCGGCGGTTACGAGATCGCCCTGGCCTGCCACCACCGCATCGCCCTCGACGCGCCCGGCTCCAAGATCGGCTGCCCCGAGGTCACCCTCGGCCTGCTGCCCGGTGGCGGGGGAGTGGTGCGCACCGTCCGGCTGCTCGGCATCGCCGACGCGCTGCTGAAGGTGCTGCTCCAGGGCACGCAATACGCCCCGCAGCGCGCCCTGCAGAACGGCCTCGTCGACGACGTGGCCACCACACAGGACGAACTCCTCGCCAAGGCCCGCGCGTTCATCGAGGCCAACCCCGAGTCCCAGCAGCCCTGGGACAAGCCCGGCTACCGCATCCCCGGCGGCACGCCCTCCAACCCGAAGTTCGCGGCGAACCTGCCCGCCTTCCCGGCGAACCTCCGCAAGCAGACCAACGGCGCGCCCTACCCGGCCCCGCGCAACATCCTCGCGGCCGCGGTGGAGGGCGCCCAGGTCGACTTCGAGACCGCGCAGGTCATCGAGGCGCGTTACTTCGTCGAGCTGGCCGCCGGCCAGATCTCGAAGAACATGATCCAGGCGTTCTTCTTCGACCTCCAGGCGGTGAACTCCGGCGCGAACCGCCCCAAGGGCGTGGCACCCCGCCAGGTCCGCAAGGTGGCCGTGCTCGGCGCCGGGATGATGGGCGCCGGCATCGCGTACTCGTGCGCCCGCGCGGGCATCGACGTGGTCCTCAAGGACGTGTCCCTGCAGGCGGCGGCCAAGGGCAAGGCCTACTCGGAGAAGCTCTGCGCGAAGGCGGTCTCCCGAGGCCGTACGACGCAGGAGAAGGCGGACGCGCTCCTGGCCCGCATCACCCCGACCGCGGACCCGCAGGACCTGGCCGGCTGCGACGCCGTCATCGAGGCCGTCTTCGAGGACACGTCGCTCAAGCACAAGGTCTTCCAGGAGATCCAGCACATCGTCGAGCCGGACGCACTGCTGTGCTCCAACACCTCGACGCTTCCCATCACCGCTCTCGCCGAAGGGGTGGAGCGCCAGAGCGACTTCATCGGCCTGCACTTCTTCTCACCGGTCGACAAGATGCCGCTGGTCGAGATCATCAAGGGCGAGCGCACGGGCGAGGAAGCCCTCGCGAGGGCCTTCGACCTGGTGCGGCAGATCAACAAGACCCCGATCGTGGTGAACGACTCCCGCGGGTTCTTCACCTCCCGCGTGATCGGCCAGTTCCTCAACGAGGGCGTCGCGATGGTCGGCGAGGGCATCGAGCCCGCGTCGATCGAACAGGCCGCGGCGCAGGCGGGCTACCCGGCCAAGGTCCTCTCCCTGATGGACGAACTGACGCTGACGCTCCCGCGCAAGATCCGCAAGGAGACGAAGCAGGCGGTGGAGGAGGCGGGCGGCACCTGGACGCCCCACCCCGCCGAGGCGGTCATCGACCGCATGGTCGACGAGTTCGGCCGCACCGGCCGCAGCGGGGGCGGCGGCTTCTACGACTACGGCGACGACGGCAGGCGCTCCGCCCTGTGGACCGGTCTCCGCGAACACTTCACCCGCCCCGGCACGGAGATCCCCTTCCAGGACATGCAGGAACGCATGCTCTTCGCCGAGGCCCTGGACAGCGTCAAGCTCCTGGAGGAGGGAGTCCTCACCTCGGTCGCCGACGCCAACATCGGCTCCATCTTCGGTATCGGCTTCCCGGGCTGGACGGGCGGTGTCCTCCAGTACATCAACGGCTACGACGGCGGCGCCGGGGCAGGTGTCGGCCTGCCGGGCTTCGTGGCACGCGCGCGTGAGCTGGCGGACCGGTACGGAGAGCGCTTCACGCCTCCGGCGCTGCTGGTCGAGAAGGCGGAGAACGGAGGCCGTTTCGGGGACGAGTGAGGCGAACGCCAGGAACGCCGGGCGGGGCTGTGCCGACCCGCCCGGCGTCCGCGGTGGTGCGGGCGTCAGAGGGCCCCGCTCTCAGGAGGCCCCCACCCTCAGGGGGCCCCGCCCACCTCTGACGTCCACTCCCGCAGCTCCTCCTTCAGGGACCGCTGAAAGGTCGTCAACAGGGCCTGCACGACCAGGGGTTCCATGTGTGCCGACAACGACTTCACGTCCTGCGCGTCGCGTTGGGCCACCTCGCCCCGGAACAGCTGCGACAACTCGTGCGCGGCGGACCGGGAGTGCTCGATGAGGACCTTCCGCGAGGCGAGGATCGCCTCCTGCGACAGGGGGACGTCGAGCAGCGCGACGCCGAGCCGGAGCAGGCCCAGGTCGACTCGGTAGCCGTCGCCGTCCCGCCGTACGACGTCCATCGCGGCGAGCCGCTCCAGGTCGTCGTCGCTCAGTGCCCGCCCCGCCCGCCGCCGCAGCTCCTCGCGGGTCACCCGCTCCACGACGTCCGGGGCCCAGGAGGCCACCACCGCCCGGTGGATCGCGAGGTCGTGTGCGCTCAGCTCGGCCGGCAGCTGCTGCATGTACCGCTCGATCGCCGCCAGCGTCATCCCCTGGTGCTGGAGCTCCTCGATCAGCGCGAGACGCGCGAGGTGCTCGCGGCCGTAGTGGCCGACCCGGCGCGGACCGATCACCGGCGGCGGCAGCAGCCCTCGCGTGCCGTAGAAGCGGACCGTGCGGACCGTGACCCCCGCCCGCGCGGCCAGCTCGTCGACGGTGAGGGTCGGCTCCTCGGCAACGGGGGAGGGGTCGGTCGTCATGTGCAGCAGTATCGCTGTCTCACCACTGCTGTGACACCCGGTCGGCAGACCCTTTCCGATCATGTCGGCCGCCGACCGCTGTGACGACCGCCACCGCGTGAGGGGTCGTTTCCGGGGCATGCGCCCTCTCGGCCTGTGCCTGTCACCAGGAGGTGCGGGCCGACGCACGTCCGGAAACCCGAGCGGGACCCGCCGGGGCGCACCAGAGAGTGGATCCACCGTGAGCAAGGACGCCGTGCACTCGGCACAGGCCGCCTCCCGCACCGACGTG
Source organism: Streptomyces sp. SLBN-8D4 (assembly GCF_049739545.1). Lineage (NCBI taxonomy): Bacteria > Bacillati > Actinomycetota > Actinomycetes > Kitasatosporales > Streptomycetaceae > Streptomyces > Streptomyces sp. SLBN-8D4. The sequence goes on along the minus strand of NZ_JBMGQC010000001.1, from coordinate 1,422,389 downwards.
GCCCAGGTGCCCGCCGACGCGGGCGACGCCGGCTACAGCAAGGACCTCAAGGCCCGCCATGTCAACATGATCGCCATCGGCGGCGCGATCGGCACCGGTCTCTTCCTGGGGGCCGGAGGGCGTCTCCACACGGCGGGTCCGGCGCTGGCGCTGGCCTACCTGGTCTGCGGCATCTTCGCCTTCTTCGTCGTCCGCGCCCTGGGCGAGCTGGTCCTGTACCGCCCCTCCTCGGGCTCCTTCGTGTCGTACGCGCGCGAGTTCCTCGGGGAGAAGGGCGCGTACGTCGCCGGCTGGATGTACTTCCTGAACTGGTCGACGACCGGCATCGCCGACATCACCGCGATCGCGCTCTACACGCACTACTGGAGCCTGTTCACCCACATCCCGCAGTGGACGCTGGCCCTGATCGCGCTGGCCGTGGTCCTCGCCGTGAACCTGATCTCGGTGAAGATCTTCGGCGAGATGGAGTTCTGGTTCGCGATCATCAAGGTCGCCACGCTCGTCGGCTTCATGCTGATCGGCATCTTCCTGCTGGCCACCCAGCACGAGGTGGGCGGTCGGACGCCCGGTGTGTCGGTGATCTCGGACAACGGCGGCGTCGTCCCGCACGGCGTGATGCCGGTCGTCCTCGTCATGCAGGGCGTCATCTTCGCGTACGCCGCCCTCGAACTGGTCGGTGTCGCGGCGGGCGAGACCGCGGAGCCGGAGAAGGTGGTCCCGCGCGCGGTGAACTCGATCATGTGGCGGGTGGGCCTGTTCTACGTGGGCTCGGTGGTTCTCCTGGCCCTGCTCCTGCCGGGGTCGGTCTACTCGGCCGACCAGAGCCCGTTCGTCACGGTCCTGTCGAAGATCGGGGTCCCGGCGGCCGGTGACGTGATGAACCTCGTCGTCCTGACGGCGGCGATGTCCTCGCTGAACTCCGGGCTGTACTCCACGGGCCGCATCCTGCGCTCGATGGCGACGGCGGGCTCGGCCCCGAAGTTCACGGCCCGGATGAACCGCAGCCAGGTCCCCTACGGCGGCATCCTGCTCACGTGCGCGGTCTGCGTCCTCGGTGTGGTCCTGAACTACCTCATGCCGAGCCAGGCCTTCGAGATCGTCCTGAACGTCGCCTCCCTCGGCGTCATCAGCACCTGGGTGATCATCATGGTGTGCCACCTGGTCTTCGTCCGCCGCGCACGTTCGGGCCTGCTCACCCGCCCCTCCTTCCGGCTCCCGTTCAGCCCGGCCACCGAGATCACCACGATCGCCTTCCTCCTGGCCTGCCTGGGCATGATGTGGAAGGACCCCGAGGTCGGCCGCAGGACGCTGCTGCTCATCCCGGTGATCGCGGTACTCCTGGTGGGCGGCTGGTTCGGTATCCGCCGCAGGGTGGAACGGACCACGGACCGCGAACTGACCGAGTTCACGGACTGACGAGCAGCCACTGTCAGTGGTGGCCTTTACGGTGGCGCCATGGGGGAGATCAAGTACGACATCATGTCGACAGGCGGCGAGGGACGCGCCCCGCAGGGGCGCGGGGAACTGCGCGACCAGCCACAGCCGGCCCGCAGCTGCCCCATGCCTGGGGGCCTACGGGAGAGAGCAAGCGACACACCCAGCGGAGCGACGCGCGACCTCTCCGTCACCGTCTACGACCACGGGGAGGACTGACGTGAGCCGGGACATCGACGTGCTCGTGCTGGGCGGGGCCGGGGTGGACACCATCGTGTACGTCCCCGAGCTGCCCCTGCCCTACGCCGACAGCTACATGATCGACTCCGGCATCCGCACCCGCGCCGGACAGACCGGGGACTTCGTCGCCGTGGGCCTCGCCGCCCTCGGCATGAACACCCACCACCTCGACTTCCTCGGCGACGACCCCGAGGGCGAGCTGGTCCGCACCCTGCACCGCGACCGCGGCATCGCGCTCACCGCCGTACCCCAGCCCGCCGGCACCAAGCGGGCGGTCAACCTCGTCGGCCCCGACGGCAGGCGCCTGTCCCTGTACGACACCAGCCGTGCCCACGCAGACGACCGCATCCCGCCGGACACCCTGCGGCCCGTCGCCGAGGCGAGCCGCCATGTCCACATCTCGATCACCCACCCCTGCGCCCACGCCCTCCCCGTCCTCCAGGACACCGGGGCCACCCTCTCCACCGACCTCCACGACTGGGACGGCGAGAACCCCTACCACGAGCCGTTCGCCCTCACCGCCGACGTGGTCTTCCTGTCCGCGGCCGCCCTCACCGACCCCGAGCGCACCCTGCGCGACATCGCCGCACGCGGCCGTGCCGAGGTGGTCGTCGCCACCGCCGGCGCCGAGGGCTCGTACCTTCTCGCCGAGGACGAGCTGACCCACGTCCCGCCGGTCACGCCACCCGCCCCCGTGATCGACTCCAACGGCGCCGGTGACGCCTTCGCCGCCGCCTTCCTCTTCGGCCGCCTGACCGGCGAGCCCCCGCACCGGTGCGCCCTGTACGGCGCGGTGGCCAGCGCCCACGCCTGCACCGTGCCGTCGACGCGGACGGACGCGATCACCAGGGACGTCCTCCTCGCCCGCGTGGCAGATCTCTTGAACCGGGAGGATCCGGGTACCCGGGCCGGGTGAGAGAGCCGCACCGGAACCGGATGCGCACATCGCACCGGATCAGCGCGCTGATGTGCCTGGCCCTGCTGGGACTGGTCCTCTCGGGCTGCGGCAGCGTCGGAGAGCGCCGTTCGGACGCCGAGACCGCGGCCACCGGATTCGAGCGGCTTCTGCGTGCCGACGATCCGACCGGACTGCGCACCGCACTCGCGCCGGAAACCCGCAGCTAACTGGAGGAGTCCGACAAGGCTGGTTGCGAGAAGGCGATCTCCTCCCAGGAGATTCCCCCCGGCGGCACCACCCACCGAGTGGACCTCTACGGCAGACAGGCCCGCATCGTCCTGGCCAGGGACACCCTCTTCCTCTCCCTGTTCCCCGACGGCTGGAAAGTCGTCGCGGCCGGCTGCAGCCCGCAGCCGGGGCGGCCGTACCAGTGCGCGATCAGGGGAGGCTGACGGCACACGCGGACCATGTTCACGCTCTGCCTGGCCGTCGTCCTCAGCGGCCTCGTCTACTTCACCGTCGTGGGGCTGATGCACCGATGACCACACGCCCCCGGACGACCACCCGCACCCGCGGCTTCCTGCGCGACAACGGCCTCGGCCTTGCCTTCGGCATCGGATTCCTGGTGGCCCTCGCCGGACGGGCGATCGCGGGGTACGCGGACTTCAACAACCAGCTCACCACCGAGGGACTCGCCCAGGTCGGCTTCGGCGACTACCTCATGTCCTCGGACTTCGCGGTCGACGTGACGGAGAACTGGCAGTCGGAGTACCTCCAGTTCTTCCTCTACATCACGGCCACTGTCTGGCTCCTCCAGCGCGGCTCACCCGAGCCCACCGGAACTCCCCGCGATGGGCCGCTGCCGGCGGACTGCGCCAGGGCCTCTACTCCCGCTCCCTCGGGCTGGTGGTGGGCGCCATCTTCGTCTTCTCCTGGCTGGCCCAGTCGATCGGCGGCGTCGCCGCCTACAACGAGGGGCAACCGCGGCAGTTCCAGGCCCCCATGAGCTGGGGCGGCTACATCGGCTCCGCGGACTTCCGGAGCCGCACCCTGCGGAACTGGCAGTCCGAACTCCTCGCCGTGGCCTCGATGGCCATCCTCTCCGTCTACCTCCGACAGCGCGGCTCACCGGAGTCCAAACCGGTCGGAGCGGCCCACACCTAGACGGGCGTCGAGGGACAGGCCGCCCCACCCCACGACCCTCAGTGGCCGTGTACCTCGTTCGTCGCGGCGATCCTCTTCCACGACTTCGGCTGTACGGGAGCCTCCGCGGCCCTCGCGATCGACACGCCCCGAGCCGCGGGCGACCCCGGCCTCGACGGCTGGAACAGCCACGTGTCGAACAGCGCGGCCAGCGGCTGCCCCGACACCTCCTCGGCGTACCTCTGGAAGTCGGCGACCGACGCGTTGCCGTAGGCGTACTTCTGCGGCCAGCCCTTCAGCACCGCGAAGAACGCCTCGTCGCCGATCTCGTTCCGCAGCGCCTGAAGGGCCAGCGCGCCCCGGTCGTAGACGGCGATGTCGAACTGGTTCTCCGGCCCGGGGTCACCCGGCCTGACCGTCCAGAACGTGTCGTCGGCCGGATGCGAGGCGTACACGTAGTCGGCGAGCTCCTGCGCGGTCCCCTCGTCCTCGTGCTCGGACCACAGCCACTGTGCGTACCGGGCGAAGCCCTCGTTGATCCAGATGTCCTTCCAGCCGTGCACGGACACCAGGTCGCCGTACCACTGGTGGGCCAACTCGTGGACGACCACGGAGGTGTTGGACCCGTTCGCGAACTGCCGCGGGCTGTAGAAGGGCCGGGTCTGCGTCTCCAGCGCGTAACCGGTGTTCGTGTTCGGCACATAGCCGCCGAGCGCGTCGAAGGGATACGGCCCGAAGTAGCCGCTCAGCCAGTCGGCGATCTCCCCGGTCCGCTCGACGCTGGCGCGCGCGGCGCCGTAGTTGGCCCCGAGGTCCTTGCTGTAGGCGTTGACGACCGGAATCCCGCCGTCGGTCGTCCCGGTCGTGAGGTCGAAGCGGCCGACGGCGAGCGTCGCGAGATAGGTGGCCTGCGGCTTGTCGGAGCGCCAGTTCCAGCGGGTCCAGCCGAGGCGTGAACTCGTCGACTGGAGCGTGCCGTTGGAGATGGCCTGGCTGCCGTCCGGCACCAGGACCGACACGTCGTAGGTGGCCTTGTCGAGCGGGTGGTCGTTGCTCGGGAACCACCACCAGGCCGCCTCGGGCTCGTTCGCCCCGACCCCGCCGTCCGGAGCGCGGTGCCAGCTGGTGAAGCCGTACGCCTGCTTCGACGAGGGCACTCCGCTGTAGCGGACCACCACCGTCACGGAAGTGCCCTTTGCCAGCGGCGACTTCGGTGTGACTTCCAGCTCGTGCTCGCCCGAGGTGGTGAACAACGCCTTCGCGCCGTTGACCCGGACTTCGCTCACGTCGAGGAGAAAGTCCAGATCGAAGCGGGAGAGGTCCTGCGTGGTGCGGGCCAGGAGGGTGGCGGTGCCCTCCAGTTCGTCCGTGGCCGGCTGGTACTTCAGCCGCAGGTCGTAGTGGGAGACGTCGTATCCGCCGTTGCCGTAGTCCGGGTAGTAGGGGTCGCCGATGCCCGGAGCGCCGGGGGAGAAGCCCGCCGCCGACGCCGGGATCGCCAGCATCAGGGAGGCCGCCGCGAATGCGCCCGGTGCGATGAGTCTGCGGTGCACGAATGCTCCAAGTCGTAGGGGCACGAGGTCTGTTCGCAGCCTATTCACCACCTGTGAGCCGGATGTGTCCACGGCCACCCCTGTCACACGATCGCCATTCGGTCGTCGCGGACTCAAGGGGCCCTCTTTTGCACGGGAGTTGACCGCAGTACCGTCCGCGCATGTCGATACGCACGCGCTTCATGATCTGGAGACCGCTCGCGACCGCCGCCGCGGCCACCGCCGCCCTGCTGGCGACCTTCCTCGCACCCGCGACCGCACAGGCACAGGCCCAGTCGGCCCCGCGGGAGAGCCAACCGATCTACTCGTACGAGAACGCCGTCCGCGAGGCCGTCTGGGTGGACACCCGGCTCGACGGCGACGGAGACGGAAGGACCGACCGCGTCGCCGTCGACATCGTCCGGCCCCGCGAAGCAGCCCAGAAGGGCCGCAAGGTCCCGGTCATCATGGACGCCAGCCCCTACTACTCCTGCTGCGGACGCGGCAACGAGAGCCAGCTGAAGACGTACGACGCCAACGGCGATGTCGTCCAGATGCCGCTGTTCTACGACAACTACTTCGTGCCCCGCGGCTACGCCTTCGTCGGCGTCGACCTCGCCGGCACCAACCGCTCCGACGGCTGTGTGGACGTCGGCGGCCGCTCCGACGTCCAGTCGGCGAAAGCGGTGGTCGACTGGCTGAACGGCCGGGCCACGGCCTACACGAGCCGCACCGGCACCGCGAAGACCAAAGCCACCTGGACCAACGGCAGAACCGGCATGATCGGCAAGAGCTGGGACGGCACCATCGCCAACGGCGTCGCCGCCACCGGCGTCAAGGGCCTGAAGACCATCGTCCCGATCAGCGCCATCTCCACCTGGTACGACTACTACTTCGCTCAGGGCGCCCCGCTCTACGACTCCGGCCCCGACTGGCTGTCCGACTACGTCGACAGCCCCGACGCCCGCGCCAAGTGCGCCGCCGTCCAGCACAAGCTCGTCGACCAGGCGCCCCGCACCGGCGACCGGACCCCGCTGTGGACCGAACGCGACTACGTGAAGGACGCGAAGAAGGTAAAGGCCAGCGTCTTCCTCGTGCACGGCATGCAGGACCTCAACGTCCGTCTCCAGCACGTCGGTCCGTGGTGGGACGCCCTCGCGAAGAACGGCGTCGAGGGCAAGATCTGGCTCTCCCAGACCGGCCACGTCGACCCCTTCGACTTCCGGCGCACGGCATGGGTCGACACCCTGCACCGCTGGTTCGACCACGAACTCCTCGGCTACGACAACGGCATCGACCGCGAGCCCATGGCCGACATCGAACGCCACCCCGACCAGTGGGTCACCTCGAAGTCCTGGCCCCCGCGCGGCACTTCGTCGGCCACCTTGCGCCCCGCCCAGGGTGCCCGGTCGGGCGTCGGCACCCTCGGCCTCGCCAAGGCCAAGGGCACCGAGACCTTCACCGACGACCCGGCGCTGAGCGAGACCGACTGGGCCGCCCGGATCGACACGTCCACCCCCGACAAGGCGGGCTTCACCACGGGCACCCTCACCAAGGACCTCCGCCTGTCCGGCCCTTCCAAGGTCACGGTCACGGCGACCCCGACCACCCCCACGGCCCACCTCTCCGCCGTGCTCGTGGACCTCGGCCCCGACACCATCCGCGACTACGCGGCCAGTGGGGAAGGCATCACCACGCTCACGAACCGCACCTGCTGGGGCGCCGGCACCACCGGTGACAGCGCCTGCTTCAAGGAGACAAAGGCCAGGACCACGGCCGTCGACTACACGGTGGTCAGCCGCGGCTGGGCCGACCTCGGCACCTACGCCGACGCCGGGAAGGGCGTCCCGCTCACCCCGGGCAAGGCCTACACCATCACCCTCGACCTCGGCGCCACGGACCACGTCGTCCCGGCGGGCCACCGCCTCGCCCTGATCGTCGCGGGCACCGACAAGGACCTCATCGACCCGCCGTCCACCAAGCCCACCCTGACGATCGACCTGGCCCGCACCTCGGCCCGCGTCCCGCTGGTCGGCGGCGCCTCCGCCTTCGCGCACGCCACGAAGGGCGCCGGGACCGCCGTACCCCATCGGGCGGCAGCCCTCGACGGCGTGCGGGCACCGCGCGCCGCGCACCGCGTCCCGGAGGGAGGACGATGATCCGAGCCGTCACCGCGAGCGTGGCTGCCGGGGCCGCATCCCTGATCGCGACGCCGGGCGAGTCCACGGAAGCCACCGAGGCCGCAAGTGGTTGTCCGATGGGTTCCCCGAACGTCCTCACCCTGACGTAGCCGCATCTCAGCAGGTCCACGGTCTGTACCGGGGAGTCACTCGTTCATGTGGGATCTCCGCTGTTACTGGCGGATTCTGCGAGTGATCCCCCTAATGTGCCGGTTCGTGGATGAAACCAGAAGTCGTCGGCTGTCGCTGGTCCCGCACGGCAGCTGCACCGAGTGAGGCGCGTCCGCCAGGGGAGGGTCTGGCGGACGTACTCACGCTGCAGCGGCGGGCCGCCGCGATCTCGGACAGCGCGGACGAGATCGCGGCCTTCCAGGACGCCGTGGCCGAGTACACCTGGGCACGGGACGTGGCCGGGCTCGCGGCGACGACGCTGGGCAAGCTCACGAAGCCGGTCATCGAGCTCTGCGACGTCTACGAGATCCTGCGGCGGTTCGGGGCGGCCGTCGAGTCGCCGGTCGATCCCTTCAACCGTCCGCGCCACCGGGCGAGTACGGCTTGAGGATCCCGCCCTCGAAGCGGGCGATGACAGAGTTCTTCGCCTCCTGGCGCGAGGCATTACCGGACGCCCGCAAGTATTCGGTGGCCGTGCGTGACTACTGCATGGCGAAGATCTCCTACATCTCCGGCGTCCGGGCCACCGAGCTGTGCACAGTGCGCATCGGCGGCATCCACTGGGAGTTGGGCCAGTGGGGACGTTTCGTCGTCCAGGGCAAAGGCGCCAGAGGCTCCGGGCCGCGTGAACGCGAGGCGTTTCCGTTCGCGGAGGGCCGTGAACTTCTGTGGTGGTACGTCGAGGAGATCCGCGGTGAGTCCGCCGACGACCCGTCCGATCCGTGTGCTCCGGTGTGGCCCTCGGAACGGCTGCCGACCGCTGTCGCCTCCCTCGATCTCCCGGTCGCGCGGGCTGTCGGCCCGGACGCCTTCCGCCGGTCCTTGAAGGCCGCCTCGAAACCGCATCCGTCGGGCCCGGTCACCGAGCTTCATCCACATCTCCTGCGGCACGCGTGCTCTCCAACAGGTCATGCCCGAGCCGAAGCCCATCTGGGCGGGCAGGTGTTCCCACTGGATGCCGGTGTGCAGCACGTACAGGATCCCGCAGAGAACCTCAGCCCGCCCTGCCGACACCACCGCTGAGACCAAAGCCTTCATTGCGTTGGCCGTTGTCAGCGGAAATGCGACTTCACCCCTGAAGGGCAACGGTGCGGTCGCAGATCTGCCGGCCACCTCTCTCCGAGACCTGCTGGACTGATCGCGAAACGGGCGGCCTTACACAGGACGGAACCCATGTCGCCCACCTCCACCGCTTCGGTCAACGCCAGCCCCTGCGCGCCCTCGTCCCGCTGCTTCTCGACGAACGCGCTCCCTATCACCTGACGGTCGGGGAGCCCGACACCGGCTGCTGAATCGGCTCCGATCTGCGGCACCTGTGGTAGGTCCTGGGGAACTGTGTGAAAACCGGCGTATCCACTGCCCCGGGGGAAGGTGCCGCACATGACTGAAGACCTGAAGCAGAGAGGTGGCCGGGAAGACCCCACCGCGGGGATTCTCGGCCACCGGACCGACCGGGTGGTGTTCGGCGTCACCGCCGCCATCACCCTGGCCTTCGTGATCTGGGGCTGGGCGGCGACCGACTCGCTGGAGGACGTCTCCACCAGCATGCTCGGCGGGCTGATCCACAACGGCGGCTGGGCCTTCATGCTGGCCGCCTCGTGTTTCGTGGTGTTCGCCCTCTGGCTCGCGATGAGCCGCTACGGCCGCATCCACCTGGGCGCCGAGGGCGAGGAACCCGAGTTCAAGACCGTCTCCTGGGTCGCGATGATGTTCAGCGCCGGCATGGGCATCGGCCTGATGTTCTACGGCGTCAGTGAGCCCCTCTCGCACTACACGACCCCGCCTCCGGGCACGAGTCCCGCCAACTCCGGTGAACGCATGGAGACGGCGATGGCCACCACCCTGTTCCACTGGACCCTGCACCCCTGGGCGATCTACGCGGTGGTCGGCCTGGGCATCGCCTACAGCACCTTCCGCAAGCGCCGGCGCCAGACCATCAGCGCCGTGTTCACCCCGCTCATCGGGGAGAAGCACGCGAACGGCACCGCGGGCCGCGTGATCGACATCCTCGCGATCATCGCCACCGTCTTCGGCTCCGCGGCCTCCCTCGGCCTCGGCGCCCTCCAGATCGGCTCCGGCTTCCAGGAGCTGAACTGGATGGACCACGTCAGCACCGGACTGCTCGTCACGATCATCGCCGTGCTGACCCTGGCCTTCGTGCTCTCGGCCGTCTCCGGCATCGAGCGGGGCATCCAGTGGCTGTCCAACACCAACATGGTGCTCGCCCTGATCCTCGCCGTGTTCGTGTTCATCGCGGGCCCCACGATCATCGTCCTCGACCTGCTGCCCACCTCGGTCTTCTCCTACCTCGGCGATCTGCCCCAGCTCGCGGGGCGTACCGAGGCGAGCGGCGGCAAGGGCGTCGCGGACTGGCTCGGCAGCTGGACCGTCTTCTACTGGGCCTGGTGGATCTCCTGGACGCCCTTCGTCGGCATGTTCATCGCCCGCATCAGCCGCGGCCGCACCATCCGGCAGTTCGTCGGCGGCGTCATCCTGGTGCCCAGCACGGTCAGCCTCGTCTGGTTCGCGATCTTCGGCGGTACGGCCATGAAGCTGAAGGAGGGCGGCGCGCTCGCCGGCGAGTCGACCCCGGAGGGCCAGCTGTTCGGCGTGCTCCAGGAGTTCCCCCTCGCCACCGCCACCAGCCTGCTCGTGATGATCCTGGTCGGCATCTTCTTCGTCTCCGGAGCCGACGCCGCGTCCATCGTGATGGGCACGCTCTCCCAGAAGGGCGCCCTCGAACCCGGCCGTTTCGTCGTCGTGTTCTGGGGTGTGGTCACCGGAGCGGTCGCCGCCATCATGCTGCTCGTCGGCAGCGGCCAGGGCGACGCGCTCACCGGCCTGCAGAACCTCACGATCCTGGCCGCCGCCCCCTTCGTCCTCGTGATGATCGGGATGTGTGTCGCCCTCATGCGCGATCTGCGCCAGGACCCGGTGATCGTGCGCGGCGAGATGGGCTCCGAGGCCGTCGAACTCGCCGTGATCGAGGGCCACAAGAAGTACGACGGCGACTTCGGGATCCAGATCGGCCCGGGCCCCGGCACCGAGACGGAGGGTGACCCGCTGGGCCACGACCACAGCTGAGTACGGCGCACGTCGGGAGGAGGGGGTCACACCCTCTCCGACCGGTCCTCCTTCGACCACGCGTACGCCGCTGACGCCGGGCCGCGCCGCCAACTCCTCGTGCACGCCGAGGTACTTGTCGAGCGACCGCGCCGCCCGGCGTGAGCGGAATGACCCATGCCGTGCTCAGACCGGCCCAAAGCCGGGAATACTCACACCATGTCTGCCGCATACGCGACCTTCGGCCTGGCACCGGCGATGCGTGCCGGTGGAGTACTCGCCAACGGTGACGTCCAGGTCCACCGGGACTTCCTGGACTTCATCGTCGACGGCCGGCCGCTCCTCTTCCAGCTCTCCGACCTCGACGCCGTCTCCCCCCTCGCCTCCGACGTCCCACCCGCGATCTTCACCGCCCAGGTCCGCAGCCTCCTGGGCGAGACGGACGCCCCGCTTCCGAACGGCCGGCACGTCATCTACGGCTGCCCCGAGTGCGAGGACCTCGGCTGCGGTGCCGTCACCGCCGTCATCGAGCGGGACGGCGACGACTTCATCTGGCGCGACTTCGCCTGGCAGACCGCGGAGGCCGTGGACGTCCAGCTCAACGGCTACCACGGCATCGGGCCGTTCCGCTTCCAGGGCGCCGAGTACCGCACGGCGCTCGACTCCCTGCTCCGGGGCGCCGAAGACTCGGAGGGCTCCCGCCGCCGCGTCCTGCTCATCGGCGCCCGCGTCGCCGTCCTCGCCAAACTCGCCGCCGCCCTGCGCGCCATCGGCATCGGCGCCGACATCACCCGCGAGGTCGGTGAGGTCCACGCCGACGAACTGCGCGGCTACGGCGCCGTGGCCTTCGGCCGCGCGGTCACCGAGGAGGAACGTGCCGCCGTACGCCGCTCCTTCGCCCGCGCGGGCGTCGACGTGGCCTACGTCGACGGCCTCGCCCCGATCGTCCCTCTGCTCGTGGCGCAGATTGAGCACGCCCTGGACCGCCGCCCGGTGGAACTGCGCCGGCTGACCCGGCTGGTGGCCGCCGACGGCGAGGCCGGCGTCGAGGTCACCTCGCCGTGCCGGGTGCGCCTGACGGCGTACCGTCTCGACCGGCTGTACCGCACCCACGCCCAGGAGGTCTTCGACGGCGTCCTGGAAGCGGGCCGGCACCGCATCGCCCTGGACGCCAAGGCGGTGCGGGGAGAAGCGTTCGTGGTGGCGCGGACCTCGGGAAGCGTCCTGGTGGAGGCGATGGCCCGCTGAGAACCGGGGCGCCGGGCACCCACCACGGCCATTAGGATCGACGGTCTGATGACTGCCACCCTCGTCGCCAAGAACCTCGCCGCCGGCCACGGCGACCGTTCCCTGTTCAGCGGGCTCGACCTCGTCGTCGCGCCCGGAGATGTGATCGGCCTGGTCGGGGCCAACGGCGCGGGCAAGTCCACGCTGCTCAGGATGCTCGCGGGTCTGCTCGCCCCGGAGGAGGGAGAGCTCAGGCTCTCCCCGCCCACGGCCACCGTCGGGCACCTGCCGCAGGAGCCGGAGCGGCGCCCGGGGGAGACCGTGCGCGAGTTCCTCGCCCGCCGCACCGGAGTCGCCGAGGCCCAGCGGGTGATGGACGAGGCGACCCAGGCCCTGGTCGACGGGGCACCGGGCGCCGACGACGCCTACGCCACCAGCCTGGAGCGCTGGCTGGACCTCGGCGGCGCCGACCTCGACGAACGGGCCGAGGAGGTCACCGACTCGCTGGGCCTGGCGGTCGACCTGGACCAGCCGATGACGTCCCTGTCGGGCGGCCAGGCGGCACGAGCAGGCCTCGCCTCCCTGCTGCTCTCCCGCTACGACCTGTTCCTCCTCGACGAGCCGACCAACGACCTCGACCTGGACGGCCTGGAGCGCCTGGAGCGGTTCGTGAAGGGCCTAAGAGCCGGCACGGTGGTCGTCAGCCACGACCGCGAGTTCCTCACCCGCACGGTCACCAAGGTCCTCGAACTCGACCTGGCCCAGCAGCAGATCACCCTGTACGGCGGCGGCTACGAGGCCTACCTGGAGGAGCGCGAGGTCGCCCGCCGGCACGCCCGGGACGACTACGAGGAGTACGCCGACAAGCGCTCAGCGCTCCAGGACCGGGCGCAGATGCAGCGCTCGTGGATGGACAAGGGCGTGAAGAACGCGCGCCGCAAGGCGAACAACGACAACGACAAGATCGGCCGCAAGTTCCGCAGCGAGGCCAGCGAGAAGCAGGCCGCGAAGGCCCGCCAGACCCAGCGCATGATCGAACGCCTCGATGTCGTCGACGAGCCGCGCAAGGAGTGGGAACTGCGCATGGAGATCGCGTCGGCGCCCCGCTCCGGCGCGGTCGTCGCGACTCTGCGGGACGCCGAGGTACGCCACGGCGACTTCGTCCTGGGCCCGGTGTCCCTCCAGATCGACTGGGCGGACCGGGTGGCCGTCACGGGCGCGAACGGGGCCGGCAAGTCCACTCTGCTCGGCGCCCTGCTGGGCCGGGTGCCGCTGACCTCCGGCCAGTCCTCCCTGGGCTCCGGTGTCCTGATCGGCGAGGTAGACCAGGCCCGCGAGCTGTTCCACGGTGAGGAGTCCCTGCTGGACGCCTTCTGCGCGGCGGTCCCCGACACCGAACCGGCGGAGGTCCGCACCCTCCTGGCCAAGTTCGGCCTGAAGTCCGACCACGTCACGCGCTCGGCGGCGACGCTCTCCCCTGGGGAGCGGACGAGGGCGGCGCTCGCCTTGTTGCAGGGCCGGGGGGTGAATCTCCTGGTCCTGGACGAGCCCACCAACCACCTCGACCTGCCGGCGATCGAACAGCTGGAATCCGCGCTGGACGCCTACGAAGGCACCCTGCTGTTGGTCACCCACGACCGCAGAATGCTGGACGCGGTAAGGGTGAACCGCCGCCTGGAGCTCTCGTCGGGCAAGGTGACGGAAACTCGTTAGGGGCGCGGGGAACGGCGCGACCAGCCACAGCCGACCCGCAGTTCCCCACGACCTGTACTAGCGTTTGCCGTTCTTCGGATTGAGCAGGCCCGCCTTCCGCAAAGCGTCAGCCATCGCACTGTTGCCCGGCGCAGGCGCCTGCTGCCGCTGCTGAGGCGGCCGCCCACCCCGCTGCGGCTGACGACGCTCCCCACCGGAGGACTTCGGCGCCGCTTCGTCGTCGAGCCGCAGCGTCAACGAGATCCGCTTGCGGGGAATGTCGACTTCCAGCACCTTCACCTTGACGATGTCACCGGGCTTCACCACATCCCGCGGGTCCTTGACGAACGTCTTCGACAGCGCGGAGACATGCGCCAGACCGTCCTGGTGGACACCGACGTCGATAAACGCCCCGAACGCCGCCACATTGGTCACGACCCCCTCCAGCACCATCCCGGCGGACAGGTCGGAGATCTTCTCGACACCCTCCTTGAAGGTCGCCGTCTTGAAGGCGGGCCGCGGGTCGCGGCCCGGCTTCTCCAGCTCCTTGAGGATGTCGCTCACCGTGGGCAGACCGAACGTCTCGTCCACGAAGTCCTGCGGCCTCAGCGACCGCAGCACCCCGGTGTTGCCGATGAGGGAGGCGACTTCCTGACCCGCGGTCTTCACCATGCGCCGCACCACCGGATACGCCTCGGGGTGGACGCTGGAGGAGTCCAGTGGGTCGTCGCCGCCGCGGATCCGCAGGAAGCCCGCGCACTGCTCGTACGCCTTGGGGCCCAGCCGGGCCACCTTCTTCAGCTGGGTGCGGGACTTGAAGGGGCCGTTCGCGTCGCGGTGCGACACGATGTTCTCCGCCAGTCCGGAGGTGATGCCGGAGACCCGGGCGAGCAGCGGGGCGGACGCGGTGTTGACGTCGACCCCCACGCCGTTCACACAGTCCTCCACCACCGCGTCCAGGGAGCGCGACAGCTTCACCTCGGACAGGTCGTGCTGGTACTGGCCGACGCCGATCGACTTCGGGTCGATCTTCACCAGCTCGGCCAGCGGGTCCTGGAGCCGGCGCGCGATGGAGACGGCGCCGCGCAGCGACACGTCCATGTCCGGCAGCTCCTGCGAGGCGAACGCGGAGGCCGAGTACACGGAGGCGCCCGCCTCGGACACCATCACCTTGGTGAGCTTCAGCTCCGGGTGCTTGGTGATCAGTTCCCCGGCGAGCTTGTCGGTCTCGCGGGAGGCCGTGCCGTTGCCGATCGCGATCAGCTCGACCGCGTGCTCCATGGCGAGCCGGGCCAGCTTGGCGATCGCCTCGTCCCACCGGTTGGCCGGGACGTGCGGGTGGATGACGTCGGTGGCGACGACCTTGCCGGTCGCGTCGACCACGGCGACCTTGACGCCCGTACGGAAGCCGGGGTCCAGGCCGAGCGTCGAGCGTGTGCCGGCCGGGGCGGCGAGCAGCAGGTCGCGGAGGTTGGCCGCGAACACGTTGACCGCCTCGTCCTCGGCGGCCGTCCGCAGCCGCAGCCTGAGGTCGATGCCGAGGTGCACGAGGATGCGGGTCCGCCAGGCCCAGCGGACCGTGTCCGTCAGCCACTTGTCGCCGGGGCGGCCGCGGTCGGCGATCCCGAACCGGTGGGCCACGATGCCCTCGTAGGACGAGGGTCCCTCGGTGGGCTCCTCGGGCTCCAGGACGAGGTCGAGGACCTCCTCCTTCTCGCCGCGCAGCATCGCCAGGATGCGGTGCGAGGGCAGGTTCGTGAAGGGCTCGGTGAAGTCGAAGTAGTCGGCGAACTTGGCGCCCGCCTCCTCCTTGCCGTCCCGCACCTTGGCGGCCAGCCGCCCCCGCACCCACATGCGCTCGCGGAGCTCGCCGATCAGGTCGGCGTCCTCCGAGAAGCGCTCGGTGAGGATCGCCCGGGCGCCGTCGAGCGCGGCCTGCGCGTCGGGCACGCCCTTGTCGGCGTCGACGAACGCGGCGGCCGCGGCGAGCGGAGCGACACCCGGGTCCCCGAGCAGGCCCTCGGCGAGCGGTTCGAGGCCGGCCTCGCGGGCGATCTGCGCCTTGGTGCGGCGCTTCGGCTTGAACGGCAGGTAGATGTCCTCGAGGCGCGCCTTGGTCTCCGCGCCCTGGATCCGCGCCTGAAGCTCCTCGGTGAGCTTGCCCTGCTCGCGCACCGAGTCGAGGATCGCCGTCCGCCGCTCCTCCAGCTCCCGCAGATACCGCAACCGCTCCTCGAGCGTGCGCAGCTGCGCGTCGTCGAGCATCTCGGTCGCTTCCTTGCGGTAGCGGGCGATGAAGGGAACCGTGGAACCGCCGTCGAGCAGTTCCACGGCGGCCTTCACCTGCCGCTCCCGTACGCCGAGCTCCTCGGCGATCCTGCTTTCGATCGACCCTGCGCTGGTGGACCCGCTGGACCCGGGTGTCGTCACGATCCCGTACCGCCTTCTCACTGAGGTTGCGCGGCAATTGTGGCAGGCGGCACCGACAGTCGGGGATCAGGGCGCGGTCATACGACCGGGGGCATCACGCCCTGCGGCTCCGCGTGGAGCCGGACGCACCGCCGAAGAGCCGGGCCAGTGCCCGGAAGGGCAGGGTCACCACGGTGGCGATGGCGCCACCGATCTGGCGCAGGACGTCTGCGATCGCGCGGAACATGTGCTTCCCCTTTCCTCTCCCGGCCAGGACGACCGGGAAGGGAACGGGTACCTCCGAGACGGCCGGGCAATCTTCGTGGCCCGGGAAGATCAGCGCTTGCCGATCAGGTCCGCGGGATAGGCCCCCGCCGCCATTGCGGTTCGCGCGAACCCCACCGCGAGCTCGGTCAGCCGTCGTACGCCCTCCGGCCCGAGGTGCTCGTACGGGGCCCGGTCCAGCCGGTCCGTCTCGGCCTCGACCTCCTCCCGCAGGGCGAGCCCCCGCTCGGTGAGCTCACCGTCTGCGTCCAGAAGTCCGCGTCCACGGAGCCGTTCGACGGCCGCGTCCCACTCCTGACGGGTCCACCCGCGCGTGGTGAACACCCAGGACGGCGTCATGCCCCGGCCGGTCGCGGTGTGGGTCACCAGAGCCTCAAGACCGTCCAGCTCCGCGGCCATCAAGGCGGCCAGATGTCCGTCGCCCCGGTGCTCGCGCAGCAGCGTCGCGGCGTGCCAGAACGCCAGGTGGGGCTCCTCGGGCACCGGCAGGTCGGCGTGCGCGGAGTACAGCGGGCGGGCGGCGCGCGAACAGCCCTCCGCGGCCCGCAGCGCGAGCCGCGCGGCCTCGGCCATCCCGTCCGAGGTCACGGTCTCGTCGCCGAGCAGGCGGCGCAGGGTCGCGTCGACGGCACGCACGCGTGCCGCCAGAACCTGTTCGGGCGTGGCGGTCCGCCACACGGCGGGCACGTGCTCGGCGACCAGCTCGTGCTTGTAGTTGTAGAACGCGGCCGTCACCGCTCCCGGGCCGACCGGTCCCAGCGCGGCGGCCCGCACCGCGAAGTTGACGGCTCTCGGGTGCGTGACACCGATCGCGGCCAGCTCCTTGCCCAGGTCGGGAGAGAAGTAGTGCGCGGCGTGCAGGGAGTTGAGGGGGTTGTGACAGCGGCGGCCGACGCGCGGTTCCAGGGCGGCAGTAGTCATGGCGAGCAGGTTACCGACCGCTTGGTATCCCCTCTACGGGGAGGCTGCGCAGGGCAGAAAAGGTGGGGAACTCGTCATTGCCGCCATCGCCCCGCGGCCCAAGAATCGGGGACATGGCCCAGCGAACCGTTCTCTTCGTCCTCTTCGACGGGGTGCAGAGCCTCGACGTCACCGGCCCGTTGGAGGTCTTCGCCGGCGCCGAGCAGCTCGCCCCGGGCACCTACCGCATCCGTACGGCCTCGCCGGACGGCGCTCCCGTACGCACCTCCAGCGGCCTGACCGTCGTACCGGACGAAGCCCTCGCGCGGGCGGACGCCCCGCACACCCTCCTCGTGCCCGGTGGCCAGGGCACCCGGCACCCCGACGCGCGCCTCGCCGACTGGCTGCGCGAGTACGGACCCCGGGCCGAGCGCCTGGTCTCGGTGTGCACCGGCGCCATCCGGCTCGCCGAGGCAGGGCTCCTGGACGGCCGCCGGGTCACCACGCACTGGGCGTACTGCGACAAGCTGGCCCGCGACCACCCGGCCGTCGAGGTGGACCCCGACCCGATCTACGTGCGCGACGGACAGGTGTCGACGTCCGCCGGCGTCACCTCGGGCATCGACCTCGCGCTCGCCCTGGTCGAGGAGGACCTGGGCCGGGAGGCCGCCCTCGCCATCGCCCGCCACCTGGTCGTCTTCCTGCGCCGGCCGGGCAACCAGGCCCAGTTCAGCGCCCAGCTCGCCGCCCAGACCGCGCAGCGCGAGCCGCTGCGCGAGGTCCAGCTGTGGATCACCGAGCACCCCGCCGACGACCTGAGCGTCGAGGCCCTCGCCGCCCGGGCCCGCCTCTCGCCCCGCCACTTCGCGCGTGCCTTCCGGACCGAGACCGGCATGACGCCCGGCCGGTACGTCGACCGGGTCCGGCTCGAACACGCCCGCCGTCTCCTGGAGGACACCTCCGACGGCATCGAGGAGATCTCCCGCGCCAGCGGCTACGGCACACCCGAGGGGATGCGCCGTGCCTTCGTCAAAGCCCTCGGCACGGCCCCCTCCGAGTACCGCCGCCGCTTCCACCCGACCCCGGCCCGCTGAAAGGACTCCCTGTGCAGATCGCCATCGTCCTCTTCGACCGTTTCACCGCCCTGGACGCGATCGGCCCGTACGAGACCCTGGGCCGTCTCCCGGACTCGGAGGTCGTCTTCGTCGCCGAGGAGACCGGCCCCGTCCGTACGGACAACGGCAGGCTCGCCCTGGTCGCCGACAAGAGCCTCGCCGAGGCGCCGCACCCCGACATCGTGGTCGTCCCGGGCGGCCCCGGACAGACCCCGCAGATGACCAACCAGGCACTGCTGGACTGGATCCGCGCCGCCGACGCCACCAGCACCTGGACGACGTCCGTGTGCACCGGCTCCCTGCTGCTCGCGGCGGCGGGCCTCCTCGAAGGCCGCCGGGCCACCTCGCACTGGCTGGCCCTCGACGAACTGAGGAAGTTCGGCGTCGAACCGACCGGGGAGCGGGTCGTGGTGGACGGCAAGTACGTCACCGCGGCCGGGGTCTCGTCCGGTATCGACATGGGGCTCGACCTGATCGGCCGGACGGCGGGAGACTTCGTCGCCCAGGCCGTGCAGCTGGGCATCGAGTACGATCCGCAGCCGCCCTACGACGCCGGGGCCCCGCAGAAGGCACCCGCGGACGTCGTGGAACTGCTCCGCTCCAGGAGCCGTTTCATCCTCGGCCAGGAACCGACCACGTGAACCGCGGCTGACGGCGCTCCAGGAACGCGGCGACCCCCTCCGAGGTGTCGTCGCTGTCCCGTGTCTGCGCGCTCCAGTGCGCGTCCCGGTCCGTGCGGCCGTTCGCGAACTCCTTCGCCGCGGCCTGCGTGAGCTGCGAACGGGACGCCAGGATCCGCGCGAACTCCCCGACCCGCTTGGTGAGTTCGCCCTCCGGCAGTACCTCGTCGACCAGACCCGAACGCAGTGCCCGCTCCGCGTCGATCAACTCGCCCGAGAACAACAGGTACTTGGCGGTGGCCGGACCGACCAGCGACACCAACCGCCGGGTGGAGGAGGCCGGATACACGATACCGAGCTTCGCCGGAGTCACCCCGAACAGCGCGCCCTCCTCGGCGAACCGCAGGTCGCACGCCGCCGCGAGCTGCGACCCGCCGCCCACGCAGTGCCCCCGGACCGCCGCGAGCGTCGGCTTCGGAAACGCGGCCAGGGCCTCCTCGGCCCGCACCGCGAGGCCCTGGGCCTCCTCGGGCGACCGGCGCAGCGTGGAGATGTCGGCGCCCGCGCAGAACGTCCCGCCCTGCCCGGTCAGCACGAGCATCCGGACGCCCGGATCGGCGGCCAGCGTGTCCAGCAGCGGCGGCAGTGCTCCCCACATCGCGGCCGTCATGGCATTGCGCTTGGCCGGATGGTGGACCACGACGGTAGCGACCGAGTCGGCGACGGTGTGCAGCAACTGCGGTTCCGGGTACTCCATGGGTCGGATGCTAGCCGTACCCCCCGACCGCACGATCAAGAAGGGGCCCGCGGCGCGAGGAGGCCCCGCATGGCAGTGAACAAGGCGGAGAACCCGGAGACGGCCAGGCTGAGCCGCGATTTCGGCTGGCTGGCGGCGCTCGGTGTGATCCTGGTGATCGCCGGACTCGTCGGGCTGGTCTACACCGGGGTGGCCACGCTCACCTCGATGATCCTGTTCGGCTGGCTCCTGCTGATCGGCGGCGTGGTCGGACTGCTGCACGCGGTCCAGGCCCGGGGCTCCAGCTTCTTCTGGCTCGGTGTCGTGGTCGCCGCACTGAACATCGCGGCCGGCGTCGTCGTCATCGCCCGCCCGGAGGCGGCCGCCGCGGCGCTGACCATGTTCGCCGCGCTGCTCTTCCTGACCGGCGGGGTGTTCCGGCTGGTCGGCAGTCTGGTGGTGCGGGGACCGCAGTTCGGCTGGACGCTCGTGCAGGGCGCCTTCGGTCTGCTGCTGGGCATCCTGGTGCTGGCCTCCTGGCCGAGCAGCAGCAAGTACGTGATCGGCTGCTTCTTCTCGCTCGCCCTGCTCTTCGACGGTCTCGGGCTCATCGCCACCGGGTTCGGCGGACGAAAGATCGTCGGCATGGTCACCGAACAGCACGAGGCAGTCGCCAAGCCGACGCAATCCGAATAGTTCCGCGCGGAATCGGTCAGGGGCATTCGATATGCGCTGACTTCTGTTCAGACATCCGGAGGGGAGCGGTGCGCTGCCAACACTCGACATGTGGTGACAATCGAGCGCAAGGGTGGCGACCGAAGAATGGACGATCATGGGCGTGGGTCAGGCCCTCGCCCGACGGACAGCGGAGAAGACCCCCTCGAACCGGACCCTCTCGACCGGGGCACACCGGACCCGCTGCCGTACGAGGGGGTGTGGAGGTTCACCGCCCCCGCCGTCGACGCGTCGGTCCCGCAGGCGCGCCACGCCGTGCGGGACCTGCTGTACCGCCAGGGAGTGCCCGTCTCGGACGACCTCGTCCAGGGCCTCCTGCTGATCGTGTCCGAGCTCGTCACGAACGCCGTCCGGCACGCGGCCCTGCTCTCACCGATGCTCGCCGTGGAGGTGGCCGTGGGTGCGGAGTGGGTGCGGGTGTCCGTGGAGGACAACCACCCCTACCGGCCGACCGCCCTGGAGGCCGACCACAGCGGTGAGGGGGGCAGGGGACTGCTCCTGGTCCGCGAGATCACCCGCGAGGCGGGCGGGGTCTGCGACGTCGAGCACACCTCCAGCGGCGGCAAGGTGATCTGGGCCGCCCTGCCGCTCAAGGCCGTGCGCGTGTCCTGAAGGCCCATGGGCCCCTCACCAGCCGGCGGACGGGCCCGTCAGCTCCCTGACCGCGGGACGGGCCGCGTCCAGCACCGTCATGAACCACGCGGAGAAGGGGTCCTTCGCGTGCCGCTCCGCCAGCTCGGCCGGGGTCACGAAGGCGGTCGTGGCGACCTCCTCCGGGTCCGGGCCGAGCGGGGACTGCACCACGCCGACGAACAGGTGGTTGTACTCCTGCTCGACCAGGCCCGAGTCCGGGTCGGGGTGGTTGTAGCGGACCGTGCCCGCCTCGGCGAGCAGCGACGGGGAGACCCCCAGCTCCTCGTACGTCCGCCGGGCCGCCGCCGCGAAGGGCGCCTCGCCCGGGTAGGGGTGGCCGCAGCAGGTGTTGGACCACACGCCGGGGGAGTGGTACTTGCCGAGCGCGCGCTGCTGCAGCAGCAGCCGGCCCCGCTCGTCGAAGAGGAACACCGAGAAGGCGCGGTGCAGTTGTCCCGGCGGCTGGTGGGCGGCGAGCTTCTCCGCGGTGCCGATCGTCACACCGTGCTCGTCGACCAGTTCCAGCAGGATCGCGTTCGCGGCGCCGTTCGACGGAGTGTGCGTCGTGGTGGCAGGTGTGGTCGGCATACCCATCCTTCACATCGGTCTTCGCGCCCCAAGTGTGCCGCACGGATCCGGCACCCCCGGCAGTTGATCGTGCCCGGCGCGGCGGGCGGGGAACCGCTCGGGGCGGGGTTGTGGGGTGGAGGACGCGAAGGTGCGCCGGATCGCTGCATTCCGCCAGAACGGGCGTTTCATGCACCGTACACGCGTGTCAGTGACACAGATGGGCCTCGTGCTCCGCGTGCCCGACCGGCTCCAGCTGGAAGGTGCAGTGCTCCACGTCGAAATGGTCACCGAGGCAGTTCTGGAGCTCGTGCAGCATTTTCTCGTGGCCGATCGCGCTGAGTACGTCGGAACGCACCACCACGTGAGCGGACAGCACCGGCATTCCCGAGGTGATCGTCCAGGCGTGCAGGTCGTGGACGTCCTCCACGCCGTCCAGGGCCAGGATGTGCGTGCGCACCTCCGCCATGTCGACGTCCTTGGGCGCCGACTCCAGCAGCACGTCGAGGGTCTCGCGCAGCAGCCTGAAGGTGCGCGGCACGATCATCACGCCGATGACGAGCGACGCGATCGGGTCGGCGGCCTGCCAGCCCGTGGTCAGGATCACCGCGGCCGAGACGATCACCGCGAGCGAGCCCAGCGCGTCCGCCGCGACCTCCAGGAACGCCCCGCGCACGTTGAGGCTCTCCTTCTGGCCGCGCATCAGCAGGGTCAGCGAGATCATGTTCGCGACCAGACCGATCGCACCGAACACGATGGTCAGCCCGCCCTCGGTGTCGGCCGGCGTGACGAACCGCTGGATCGCCTCGTACAGGACGTAGCCGCCGACGACGAGCAGCAGCAGACAGTTCGCGAGGGCGGCGAGGATCTCCGCGCGGGCGTACCCGAAGGTGCGGTTGCCGGTCGGCGGGCGGTTGGCGAAGTGGATCGCGAGGAGGGCCATGCCGAGGCCCAGCGCGTCCGTCGCCATGTGCGCCGCGTCCGCGACCAGGGCGAGGGAGTCGGCGACGACGCCGCCGACGATCTCGACCACCATGACGGTGAGCGTGATCGACAACGCCACCCGCAGCCTGCCGACGTACGCCGAGGTCGCCGTACCGCCGGCCGGCGCATGCGAGTGCGCGTGGCCGTGATCGTGCCCTGCCCCCATGGAAGCCGCCTCCTGTGTCGATCCCGGACAGTCCGCCCGGGATCACAGTGAACTACGGGCGGGGGGTATCGGGCAACGCGGCACTGAACACCGTTGTCATGTGCCCTGACCTGCGGAAACGAATCGCAGGTCAGGGCAGCCTCACCGGTGGTGCAGCAGCCAGCCGCGCCAGGCGGACTCGATCATCTCGCGCACCCCCCGGCGCGCGCTCCAGCCGAGCGTCTCGGCCGCCCGGGCCGCCGAGGCCACCGACACGGGCGCGTCCCCGGGACGGCGGGGCTCCACGACCGCGGGCCGTCGGTCTCCGGTCACCTCGCCGATCACCGTGACCATCTCGCGTACGGAAACGCCCTCACCACGACCGATGTTGACCGTCAGGTCGCCGTGCCGGCCGCCCTCGGACAGCCGCCTGGCCGCCGCGAGGTGCGCGTCGGCCAGGTCGGACACATGGATGTAGTCGCGGACGCAGGTGCCGTCCGGCGTCGGGTAGTCGTCGCCGAAGATCCGCGGGGCCTCGTCGCGGGTGAGGCGGTCGAAGACCATGGGCACGATGTTGAAGACGCCGGTGTCCGCGAGCTCCGGCGCCGCGGCCCCGGCGACGTTGAAGTAGCGCAGGCACACGGTGGAGATCCCGTGTGCCTGTCCGGCCGCCCGCACCAGCCACTCCCCGGTGAGCTTCGTCTCGCCGTACGGGTTCACGGGAGCGCACGGCGTCTCCTCCGTGATGAGTTCCACATCGGGGTTGCCGTAGACCGCCGCCGAGGAGGAGAAGAGGAAGCGTTCGATCCCGGCCTCCGCGACCGCCTCCAGAAGGGTCGCGAGCCCCCCGACGTTCTCCTGGTAGTAGCGGGTCGGCTGCGCCACCGACTCGGCGACCTGCTTGCGCGCCGCGAGATGCACCACACCCGTCACCGCGTGCTCGGCCAGCACCCGCTTCAGCAGGCCGCCGTCCCGCGAGGAGCCCCGGACCAGCGGCACGTCGGCCGGGAGCCGCGCGGGCACCCCGGCCGAGAGGTCGTCCAGGGCGAGCACCCGTTCCCCGGCCCCCGTCATGGCCCGCGCCACATGCGCCCCTATGTACCCGGCACCGCCGGTGATCAGCCACGTCATGGT
This sequence comes from Streptomyces sp. SLBN-8D4, assembly GCF_049739545.1. Taxonomy (NCBI): domain Bacteria; kingdom Bacillati; phylum Actinomycetota; class Actinomycetes; order Kitasatosporales; family Streptomycetaceae; genus Streptomyces; species Streptomyces sp. SLBN-8D4. The sequence goes on along the minus strand of NZ_JBMGQC010000001.1, from coordinate 1,398,546 downwards.
CGTCCACCCTATGCCGACGGTCCCGGACCCTCACGATGTCCTGGATGTCCGCTCTGTGGGGCGCGGTTTGTGGGCGGGGGCCCGGATCACCGATGATGATCGCGGCAAAGGCCGGGGGAGACGCTGTTGATCGGTCCGTTAACGGGCGGTGAACGCCGCCTTCTTGGCATCCGATAGCCTCTGCCGACATGCCGCCCGCCTGGTCCAGCCAAGGGGCGCCCCCATCGTGCACATGACCGGCGCCCGCGCGTCGGCACCCAGGGAGTGAGTTCGGTTGTCGACCGCCATCCTCACCGGTCAGCCGGTCCCCGGTTCGTCGATCGAGGGTGATCTGCGGTCCCTCGGCTTCGACGTGCAGGTCGCCGCGGACGCCGCCGACGCCGAGCGGCTGGTCGCCGAGGCACCCTGCGACCAGCGCGTCGCCCTCGTCGACGCCCGGTTCGTCGGCCACGTCCACGCGCTGCGCCTGGGTCTCACCGACCCCCGCTTCTCCCTCGCCGCGCTGCCCGGCGCGGTCACCGCGCAGCCCGACGGCCGGGTGGCCCTCACCCGCGTGCTGGCCCGCGAGAACTCCGCGGGCGGCGGCACGGCGGTCGCCGTGGACAGCCTTCCCGACCGCATCGTCACGGCGCTGGCCGAGGACGGCGCCGAGGTGTACCGCCCCGAGCTCGGCAGCCTGGTCGCCGCCGTCCCCGCCGACCCGCAGGCCCGCAACGAGGCACGGCAGGCCGTCGCGGACGTCGACGACGAGGCCGTACGCCTGAAGTCCGCCGTGAAGTCCCGCGACGGCTTCTTCACCACGTACTGCATCAGCCCCTACTCCCGCTACATCGCCCGCTGGTGCGCCCGCCGCGGCCTGACCCCGAACCAGGTCACCACCGCGTCCCTGATCACCGCCCTGATCGCGGCGGCCTGCGCGGCCACCGGCACCCGCGGCGGCTTCGTCGCGGCGGGCGTCCTGCTGATCGCCTCGTTCGTCCTGGACTGCACCGACGGCCAGCTCGCCCGCTACTCGCTGCAGTACTCCACCCTCGGCGCCTGGCTCGACGCCACCTTCGACCGCGCCAAGGAGTACGCCTACTACGCCGGCCTGGCCCTCGGCGCGGCCCGGAGCGGCGACGACGTGTGGGCGCTGGCGCTCGGCGCGATGATCCTCCAGACCTGCCGGCACGTCGTCGACTTCTCCTTCAACGAGGCCAACCACGACGCGACCGCCAACACCAGCCCCACGGCCGCCCTTTCGGACAAGCTCGACAGCGTCGGCTGGACGGTGTGGCTACGGCGGATGATCGTGCTGCCCATCGGGGAGCGCTGGGCGATGATCGCCGTGCTCACCGCGGTCACGACACCGCGGATCACCTTCTACGTCCTTCTCGTCGGATGCGCCTTCGCGGCGACGTACACCACGGCGGGCCGGGTGCTGCGGTCGCTGACCCGCAAGGCACAGCGCACGGACCGGGCGGCACAGGCGCTGGCGGACCTCGCGGACAACGGGCCCCTCGTCCAGGCACTGGCGCGGATTCTCCGTGGGAACGGCCCGCACCTGGCACCCCTGAGCGCCGCCGTGGGCGGCGGCATCGTCGTCGCCGGAGCCTGGGCGTGGGGCTCGGGATGGTGGGTCGTCCTGATGGCGGGTACCTATGTCCTGCTCTCCGCGGAAGCCGTCTCCCGCCCCCTCAAGGGCGCCCTCGACTGGCTCGTCCCCCCGCTCTTCCGCGCCGCCGAATACGGCACCGTCCTGATCCTGGCGGCCAAGGCGGACGTGAACGGAGCCCTGCCAGCGGCTTTCGGGCTGGTGGGCGCCGTCGCCTACCATCACTACGACACGGTGTACCGCATCCGCGGCAACGCCGGAGCGCCCCCGGCCTGGCTGGTGCGCGCCGTCGGGGGGCACGAAGGACGGACTTTGCTCGTCACCGTCCTGGCCGCGCTGCTCACCGCCTCGCAGTTCACGGTCGCGCTCACGGTCCTGGCCGTGGCCGTGGCCCTGCTGGTGCTCGTCGAGAGCATCCGCTTCTGGGTGTCCGCTGGGGCTCCCGCCGTACACGACGAAGGAGAACCCGCATGATCGGCCTCGTGCTGGCGGCCGGCGCCGGACGCCGTCTGCGCCCCTACACCGACAGCCTCCCCAAGGCTCTGGTGCCGGTGGGCCCCGCGGGCATAGAGGGCGAGCCGACGGTCCTGGACCTCACCCTCGGCAACTTCGCCGAGATCGGTCTGACCGAGGTCGCGGTCATCGTCGGCTACCGCAAGGAAGCCGTGTACGAGCGCAAGGCGGCGCTGGAGGCCAAGTACGGCCTCCAGCTCACCCTCATCGACAACGACAAGGCCGAGGAGTGGAACAACGCCTACTCCCTGTGGTGCGGTCGTGACGCCCTCAAGGACGGTGTGATCCTCGCCAACGGCGACACCGTGCACCCGGTCTCCGTCGAGAAGACGCTGCTCGCCGCCCGCGGCGAGGGCAGGCGGATCATCCTCGCCCTGGACACGGTGAAGAACCTCGCCGACGAGGAGATGAAGGTCGTCGTCGACCCCGAGCGGGGGGGCATGACGAGGATCACCAAGCTGATGGACCCCGCCGAGGCCACCGGCGAGTACATCGGTGTCACCCTCATCGAGGGCGACGCCGCCCCCGAACTGGCCGACGCGCTCAAGACGGTCTGGGAGACCGACCCGCAGCAGTTCTACGAGCACGGCTACCAGGAGCTCGTGAACCGCGGCTTCCGTATCGACGTCGCGCCGATCGGCGACGTTCCGTGGGTGGAGATCGACAACCACGACGACCTCGCCCGTGGACGGGAGATCGCGTGCCGCTACTGACAAGGCTGATTCCCTCGCCGGTCGTCGTGGACATCCGCCCCGGTGCCCTCGACGACCTCGCCGGTGTGCTCGCCGACGAGCGCATCTCGCACTCCGGCAAGCTCGCCGTCGCCGTCAGCAACGGCTCCGGCGCCAAGCTGAGGGACCGGCTTGCTCCCGCCCTGCCCGGCGCCACCTGGTACGAGGTCGGCGGCGGCACCCTCGACGACGCGATCCGGCTGGCCGGCGAGATGAAGGCCGGCCACTACGACGCGGTCGTCGGACTCGGCGGCGGCAAGATCATCGACTGCGCCAAGTTCGCCGCGGCACGCGTCGGCCTGCCCCTGGTCGCCGTACCGACCAACCTCGCGCACGACGGCCTGTGCTCGCCCGTCGCGACCCTCGACAACGACGCGGGCCGCGGCTCCTACGGCGTGCCCAATCCGATCGCGGCCGTCATCGATCTCGACGTCATCCGCGAGGCCCCGGCCCGGTTCGTGCGGGCCGGCATCGGTGACGCGATCTCCAACATCAACGCCGTCGCCGACTGGGAACTGTCCAACCGCGTCAACGGCGAGAAGATCGACGGTCTCGCCGCCGCCATGGCCCGCCAGGCCGGCGAGGCGGTACTGCGCCACCCCGGCGGCATCGGGGACAACGCCTTCCTCCAGGTGCTCGCCGAGGCGCTGGTGCTCAGCGGTATCTCGATGTCGATCTCCGGTGACTCCCGCCCGGCCTCCGGGTCCTGTCACGAAATCCACCACGCGTTCGACCTGCTCTACCCCAAGCGTGCCGCCGCCCATGGCGAGCAGTGCGGTTTGGGCGCGGCCTTCGCGATGTACCTGCGCGGAGCCCACGAGGAATCGGCGTACATGGCCGAGGTACTGCGCCGGCACGGACTTCCGGTACTGCCGGAGGAGATCGGCTTCACGCCCGCGGAGTTCGTCCGCGTCGTGGAGTTCGCCCCGCAGACCCGCCCCGGCCGCTACACCATCCTCGAACACCTCGACCTCAAGACCGACCAGATCAAGGACATCTACGCCGACTATGTCAAGGCCATCGGTAGCTGAACTCCGTCCGGTCGTCCACCCCGCAGGGGTCAAGGACCGGCGCAGCGGTGAGCACTGGATGGGACGCCTCTACATGCGTGAGGTGTCCCTGCGGGTGGACCGCTACCTGGTGAACACCAGGGTCACGCCCAACCAGCTCACGTACCTGATGACCGTCTTCGGAGTCCTCGCGGCCCCGGCCCTCCTGGTGCCGGGGATCCCGGGGGCCGTGCTCGGCGTGGTGTGCGTCCAGATGTACCTGCTGCTGGACTGCGTCGACGGCGAGATCGCGCGCTGGAAGAAGCAGTACTCGCTCAACGGCGTCTACCTGGACCGCGTCGGCGCGTACCTGACCGACGCGGCCGTGCTCGTCGGCTTCGGTCTGCGCGCCGCCGACCTGTTCGGCAGCGGCCGTATCGACTGGCTGTGGGCCTTCCTCGGCACCCTGGCCGCGCTCGGCGCGATCCTGATCAAGGCCGAGACCGACCTCGTGGGGGTCGCCCGGCACCAGACGGGCAAGCCGCCTGTTCAGGAGGCCGCCGCCGAGATGCGCTCCTCCGGCATGGCGCTGGCCCGCAGGGCCGCCTCCCTGCTCAAGTTCCACCGGCTGATCCTCGGCATAGAGGCGTCCCTGCTGATCCTCGTCCTCGCGGTCGTGGACCAGGCGCGCGGCGACCTGTTCTTCTCGCGGCTCGGTGTCGCGGTGCTCGCCGGGATCGCCCTGCTCCAGACCCTGCTGCACCTCGTGTCGATCCTCGCCTCCAGCAGGCTGAAGTGAGCACCGGCATGAAGGTCGGCGCGGTCATCATCACCATGGGCAACCGCCCCGAGGAGCTGCGCGCCCTGCTCGACTCGGTCGCCAAGCAGGACGGCGACCCGGTCCAGGTGGTCGTCGTCGGCAACGGCTCGCCCGTCCCGGACGTCCCCGAGGGCGTCCGGACCATCGAGCTGCCCGAGAACCTCGGCATCCCCGGCGGCCGCAACGTCGGCATCGAGGCCTTCGGCCCCAGCGGTCGCGATGTAGACATATTGCTTTTCCTGGACGACGACGGACTCCTCCCGAATCACGACACCGCCGAACTGTGCCGCCAGGCCTTCACGGCCGACCCGAAGCTCGGCATCGTCAGCTTCCGCATCGCCGACCCCGACACCGGGGTCACCCAGCGCCGGCACGTTCCCCGGCTGCGGGCCGCCGACCCGATGCGTTCCTCCCGGGTCACCACCTTCCTCGGCGGCGCCAACGCCGTCCGCACCCAGGTCTTCGCCGAAGTCGGCGGCCTCCCGGACGAGTTCTTCTACGCCCACGAGGAAACCGACCTGGCATGGCGGGCTCTCGACGCGGGCTGGATGATCGACTACCGGTCCGACATGGTGCTGTACCACCCGACGACCGCGCCCTCCCGGCACGCGGTCTACCACCGCATGGTCGCCCGCAACCGCGTCTGGCTCGCCCGCCGCAACCTGCCCGCGCTCCTGGTCCCGGTCTACCTGGGTGTCTGGATGCTGCTGACCCTGGTGCGCCGCCCCTCGCGGCCCGCCCTGAAGGCCTGGTTCGGCGGCTTCCGGGAGGGCTGGAGCACGCCGTGCGGACCGCGCAGGCCGATGAAGTGGCGTACCGTCTGGCGCCTGACCCGACTGGGCCGGCCCCCGGTCATCTGACAAGCTCGTTCCTGAGAGCGGCCGGGCCGGACCATGGCCCCCGCTCCTGCCGTGCCCGTACAGGCCGCGCATCCCGAAGCATCCCGAAGAGGAAAGCTATCCATCAGTGAGTGAGACAACGCACGACGCCATGGTCGCGGTGAGCGCGCCCGCGTCGCCCGACGAGGGCCTCACGGCGGCGCAGCTCGCCGGCCGGTACGGCCTGACCGTGAGCGGCGCCAGGCCCTCGCTCGTCGAGTACGTCCGCCAGCTCTGGGACCGGCGCCACTTCATCCTCGCGTTCTCGCGGGCGAAGCTGACGGCCCAGTACAGCCAGGCCAAGCTCGGCCAGCTGTGGCAGGTGGCGACGCCGCTGCTGAACGCCGCCGTGTACTTCTTCATCTTCGGCCTGCTGCTGGGGGCCCGGAAGGGCATCCCGCACGACGTCTACGTGCCGTTCCTGGTGACCGGCGTGTTCGTCTTCACCTTCACGCAGAGCTCGGTCATGGCGGGTGTGCGGGCCATCTCCGGCAACCTCGGGCTCGTGCGGGCGCTGCACTTCCCGCGCGCCTCCCTGCCGATCTCCTTCGCGCTCCAGCAGCTCCAGCAGCTGCTGTTCTCGATGATCGTGCTGTTCGCCGTGGTGATCGGGTTCGGTCACTACCCGGACCTGTCCTGGGCGCTGATCGTGCCGGTGCTGGCCCTTCAGTTCCTCTTCAACACGGGCCTCGCGCTGATCATGGCCCGCGCTGGTGCCAAGACACCCGACCTGGCCCAGCTGATGCCCTTCGTGATGCGTACGTGGATGTACGCGTCCGGCGTGATGTTCTCGATCCCGGCCATGCTGGCCGGCAAGCCGCAGTGGATCGCCACGGTTCTCCAGTGGAACCCGGCGGCCCTCTACATGGACCTGATGCGCTTCGCCCTGATCGAGGAGTACGGCGCCGAGAACCTGCCGGACCACGTCTGGGCGGCCGCGTGCGGCTGGGCCGCACTCTTCGCGATCGGCGGTTTCGTGTACTTCTGGAAGGCGGAGGAAAGGTACGGCCGTGGCTGACGACATCCGGGACGAGCAGATGCCCAAGGTGACGGCGGACGCGCAGACCCCCACGGTCATCGCGGACGAGCTGCACATCGTCTACCGCGTCAACGGCGCCAAGACCGGCAAGGGCAGCGCGACCGCCGCGCTCAGCCGCATCCTCAAGCGAGGCTCCGACGACACTGCGCGCGGTGTGCGCAAGGTGCACGCCGTCAAGGGCGTCTCCTTCGTCGCCTACAAGGGCGAGGCGGTCGGCCTGATCGGCTCCAACGGCTCCGGCAAGTCGACCCTCCTGCGCGCCATCGCAGGCCTGCTGCCCGCCGAGAGCGGCCGCGTCTACACCCACGGCCAGCCCTCCCTGCTCGGCGTCAACGCGGCGCTGATGAACGACCTGACCGGCGAGCGCAACGTCATCCTGGGCGGGCTCGCCATGGGCATGTCCCGGGAGCAGGTCAGGGAGCGCTACCAGGAGATCGTCGACTTCTCCGGGATCAACGAGAAGGGCGACTTCATCACCCTTCCGATGCGCACCTACTCCTCCGGCATGGCGGCCCGCCTGCGCTTCTCCATCGCCGCGGCCAAGGACCACGACGTCCTCATGATCGACGAGGCCCTGGCCACCGGTGACCGCAAGTTCCAGAAGCGCTCCGAGGAGCGCATCCGGGAACTGCGCAAGGAGGCCGGCACGGTCTTTCTCGTCAGTCACAACAACAAGTCGATCCGTGACACCTGCAACCGCGTTCTGTGGCTGGAGCGCGGCGAGCTGCGCATGGACGGCCCGACCGACGAGGTCATCAAGGAGTACGAGAAGTTCACGGGCAAGTAGTCCACCGCGCCACGGACGAAAAACACCGCTCCGCTCGACCGGGCCCCGCCGGAACTGTTCCGGCGGGGCCGCGCGTCTGCAAAGGAAGCGTCAACTTCGGCGCCCCTTAGGAATCTTGGGGCCAATCGGTGTGTTGTTGTGATGTGCAGGACACCCCGACGATCCTTGCCGCGTTGTACAACGTAAGCTGTACCGGTGCCCAATCGCGGCAAGTAGGGCGATAATGCGCGACACCCCATCACTGGGACGCCGTGCGGACGGCTGGGCGGCGTGTCCGAAATAGTGTGTATTGGGTCGGCGGTGTAGAACGGGAGATGTGACGGCGATGGCTACGGAAACTCCCCAGCTCAACGCAGCACGTGCCGTCCCCGCCCCGGGCAGGCCGCGATGACGGAGACGGGCACGACGCGCCCCGGAGTGACGGAGCGTGGAACGCTCGACAAGGCCGCGGCGGAGAACTTCCCCGTGGCCCCCTTCTTCCTGCCCAGGGACTGGCGCACCGACCTCATGGCGGTCTACGGCTTCGCGCGCCTCGTCGACGACATCGGCGACGGCGACCTCGCCCCCGGCGGAGCCGACGCCCGGCTGCTCGGCGTGTCGCCCGCGCAGGCCGAGGACCGGCTGCTCCTCCTGGACGCCTTCGAGGCCGACCTGCACCGCGTCTTCACCGGAGAGCCCCGCCACCCGTTGCTGCGCCGCCTCCGGCCCACGGTCCGCCGCCGCGCGCTGAGCCCCGAGCCCTTCCTCGGCCTGATCGCCGCCAACCGCCAGGACCAGCTCGTCACCCGCTACGAGACCTACGACGACCTGCTCGCCTACTGCGAGCTGTCCGCCAACCCCGTAGGCCGTCTCGTGCTCGCCGTCACCGGCACCTCGACCCCCGAGCGGGTCCGCCTCTCGGACGCGGTCTGCACCGCCCTCCAGATCGTCGAACACCTCCAGGACGTCGCCGAGGACCTCGGCCGCGACCGGGTCTATCTGCCCGCCGCGGACATGAAGCGCTTTCATGTGCAGGAGGCGGATCTCGCCACGAAAACCGCGGGCGCATCGGTGCGCGCTCTGGTTGCATACGAGGCGCAACGCGCCCGCGAACTCCTGAATGAAGGCGCCCCCCTGGTGGGTAGCGTCCACGGCAGACTGAAGCTGCTGCTCGCGGGGTTCGTGGCGGGGGGAAGGGCGGCGCTCCGTGCGATCGCCGCCGCCGAGCACGACGTACTTCCCGGCCCGCCCAAGCCCGGCAAGCTCCAGCTGCTGCGCGAGGTGGGCGTCACTCTGCGAGGAGAGAGGTGATCCGGACGGTGGAGCCACCACCGCACGCGTCCGCACCGGTACTCGCCGCCTACAGCTACTGCGAGGCCGTGACCGGACAGCAGGCCCGTAACTTCGCGTACGGCATCAGGCTGCTGCCGACGTCCAAGCGGCGTGCGATGTCCGCGCTCTACGCGTTCTCACGGCGGGTCGACGACATCGGCGACGGCGCGCTGGCGGGCGACGTCAAGGCCGCGCGACTCGAGGACACCCGGGCGATGCTGACCCGGGTGCGCGAGGGCTCGGTCGACGAGGACGACACCGATCCGGTGGCCGTCGCCCTCGCCCACGCCGCCGAGACCTTCCCGATCCCGCTGAGCGGCCTGGACGAACTGATCGACGGCGTCCTGATGGACGTACGCGGCGAGACCTACGAGACGTGGGACGACCTGAAGGTGTACTGCCGCTGCGTGGCCGGCGCCATCGGGCGCCTCTCGCTCGGCGTGTTCGGCACCGAACCGGGGGCGCGCGCCGCCGAACGCGCGCCGGAGTATGCCGACACGCTCGGTCTCGCGCTCCAGCTCACCAACATCCTCAGAGACGTCCGTGAGGACGCCGAGGGAGGGCGGATCTATCTGCCGGCCGACGACCTCGCGAAGTTCGGCTGCTCGGCCGGCTTCAAGGGGCCGAAACCACCGGAGGGTGCCGACTTCGCGGGCCTCGTGCACTTCGAAGTGCGACGGGCCCGCGCCCTTTTCGCCGAGGGCTACCGGCTGCTGCCCATGCTCGACCGGCGCAGCGGCGCCTGTGTCGCCGCCATGGCCGGCATCTACCGCCGCCTGCTCGACCGCATCGAGCGCGACCCCGAGGCTGTGCTGCGCGGCCGGGTCTCGCTGCCCGGGCGTGAGAAGGCGTACGTCGCCGTCCGCGGCCTGTCCGGCCTGGACACCCGCCATGTGACGCGGCGGACCGTCAGGAGGCGCGCCTGATGGAAGACGTGGACAATCCGCTCCAAGGTGATGTCGCCGGAGGAAAGCGGCACGCAACCCTCCGCTCGACGACGGCGTCCCTGACTGCAACGGCCGACCGTGCACCGTACGAGCACCACGGCGTCCGGGCAGGGGAGGGTGTGCGATGACCGACGGACAGCGGTCCGGACGGGACGCCGTCGTGATCGGCGGCGGGCTCGCCGGCATCACCGCCGCGCTCGCGCTCGCCGACGCCGGGGTGCGCGTCACCCTGCTCGAAGGCAGGCCACGCCTGGGCGGGCTCGCCTTCTCCTTCCAGCGCGGCGAACTGACCGTCGACAACGGACAGCACGTCTACCTGCGCTGCTGCACCGCCTACCGCTGGTTCCTCGACCGCATCGAGGGGACGGCGCTGGCGCCGCTGCAGGATCGTCTCGACGTGCCCGTACTCGACCTGGCCCGGCCCGCGGGCCGACGGCTCGGCAGACTGCGGCGCGACGCGCTGCCGGTCCCCCTGCATCTGGGACGCAGCCTCGCGACCTATCCGCATCTCTCGCTCGCCGAGCGGGCCAGGGTGGGTCGGGCCGCGCTCGCGCTCAAGGGTCTCGATCTCGCCGATCCGAGCCTGGACGCACAGGACTTCGGCAGCTGGCTGACCGCGCACGGTCAGTCGGCGCGTGCCGTCGAGGCCCTGTGGGACCTGGTCGGGGTCGCCACCCTCAACGCGGTCGCGGGCGACGCCTCGCTGGGGCTCGCCGCGATGGTGTTCAAGACCGGTCTGCTGTCCGACCCGGGCGCGGCCGACATCGGCTGGGCGCACGTCCCGCTGGGTGAACTGCATGACCGGCTCGCCCGCAAGGCGCTCGACTCCGCGGGCGTGCGTACCGAGGTCCGTACACGCGTCACCTCCATCTCTACTGACGAGAACGGCACTTGGAGCGTTCAGGTTCCCGGGGAGACGCTCCGGGCCGACGCCGTCGTGCTCGCCGTGGCCCAGCACGAGGCGTGTGACCTGCTGCCGGAGGGCGCGCTCGACGCCCCGGAAAATCTTCGGCAGATCGGCACCGCGCCGATCCTCAACGTCCACGTGGTCTACGACCGCAAGGTCCTCGACGAGCCGTTCCTCGCGGCCCTCGGCACCCCGGTGCAGTGGGTCTTCGACCGCACCGGCGCCTCCGGGCTGAGCGAGGGCCAGTACCTCGCCCTGTCCCAGTCGGCCGCGCACGACGAGATCGACGAGCCGGTGGCCGCGCTGCGCGAGCGCTATCTGCCCGAGCTGGAGCGGCTGCTGCCGCTCGCACGGGGCGCCGAGGTGAAGGACTTCTTCGTGACCAGGGAGCGCACGGCGACCTTCGCCCCAGCCCCCGGCGTCGGACGGCTGCGGCCCGGCGCCCGTACGAAAGCCCCCGGCCTCTACCTGGCCGGCGCGTGGACCGCCACAGGGTGGCCCGCGACCATGGAGAGTGCGGTCCGCAGTGGTGTGAGTGCGGCGGACGCCGCCCTCGCCGCCCTGGGCCGGCCCCGCCCCGCCCGTCTCTTCGAGTTCGAGGAGGCCGCGTGATGCTCGACCAGCACGGCGTATCCGGCCCCAGCACCTCCGGTACCGCAACAAGAGGAGAGACTGTGCCCACTGTGCCCCCGGCCGAGACGGCCGCTGCGAGGTCCGCGGTGGACGTGACCGCGCTCCTGGAGCGCGGCCGGACCCTGGCCACTCCGGTGCTGAAGGCGGCCGTGGACCGCCTCGCATCCCCGATGGACACCGTTTCCGCCTACCACTTCGGCTGGATCGACGCCCAGGGCAACCCCGCGGCCGGAGACGGCGGCAAGGCCGTGCGACCCGCGCTCGCCGTGCTCTCCGCCGAGGTCACCGGTGCCGAGCCCGAGACCGGCATCCCCGGCGCGGTCGCCGTGGAACTGGTCCACAACTTCTCGCTGCTGCACGACGACCTGATGGACGGCGACGAGCAGCGCCGCCACCGCGACACCGTCTGGAAGGTGCACGGCCCGGCTCAGGCGATCCTGGTCGGCGACGCCCTGTTCGCCCTGGCCAACGAGGTCCTGCTGGAGCTCGGCACCGTCGAGGCCGGCCGCGCCACCCGCCGTCTGACCACCGCCACCCGCGCCCTGATCGACGGCCAGGCCCAGGACATCTCCTACGAGCACCGCGACCGCGTCAGCGTCGAGGAGTGCCTGGAGATGGAGGGCAACAAGACCGGCGCCCTGCTGGCCTGCGCCAGCTCCATCGGCGCCGTGCTCGGCGGCGCGGACGACCGCACCGCCGACACCCTGGAGAAGTACGGCTACCACCTCGGCCTCGCCTTCCAGGCCGTCGACGACCTCCTCGGCATCTGGGGCGACCCGGACTCCACCGGCAAGCAGACCTGGAGCGACCTGCGCCAGCGCAAGAAGTCCCTGCCCGTGGTGGCCGCGCTCGCGGCGGGCGGTGCCGCCTCCGAGCGGCTCGGCGAGATCCTCGCCGCGGACGCCAAGAGCAGCGACTTCGAGAACTTCTCCGAGGAGGAGTTCGCGGCCCGCGCCGCCCTCATCGAGGAGGCCGGAGGCCGCGAGTGGACGGCCGCGGAGGCCCGCCGTCAGCACACCATCGCCATCGAAGCCCTGAACGCCATCGACATGCCCGACCGGGTACGGGACCAGTTCACGGCGCTCGCCGACTTCGTCGTCGTACGAAAGAGATGATCACTATCGGTCGAATAGCCCTCGCGTAGTCGCCGGCCGGTGCTGCGAGGAAAGGAAAGGCACCGGCCGACGGCGGACCCACAGCAGAGCACCACATTGCACACTGCACGAAGGGGAAGCCATGACAGCGACGACCGACGGAAGCACCGGGGCCCTGCCGCCCCGCGCTGCCGCGGCCAGCGAAACCCACCTCGACACCCCCGTGGCGGCCGGGATACAAGAAGCCGCCCTGCGTGCCGTCCTGCGCGCGACCGACCACCTGCTCGCCCGGCAGGACGCCGAGGGCTGGTGGAAGGGCGACCTGGAGACCAACGTCACGATGGACGCCGAGGACCTGCTGCTCCGTCAGTTCCTCGGCATCCGCGACGAGTCGACCACCCGGGCCGCCGCCAAGTTCATCCGCGGCGAGCAGCGCGAGGACGGCACCTGGGCCAGCTTCTACGGCGGTCCCGGCGAACTCTCCACCACCGTCGAGGCGTACGTCGCCCTGCGCCTGGACGGCGACGCCCCGGACGCCCCGCACATGGCGAAGGCCTCCGCCTGGATCCGCGCACAGGGCGGGATCGCCGCCGCCCGGGTGTTCACCCGGATCTGGCTCGCCCTGTTCGGCTGGTGGAAGTGGGAGGACCTGCCCGAACTCCCGCCGGAGCTCATCTACTTCCCCAAGTGGGCCCCGCTCAACATCTACGACTTCGGCTGCTGGGCCCGCCAGACCATCGTCCCGCTGACGATCGTCTCCGCGAAGCGCCCGGTGCGGCCCGCGCCCTTCCCGCTCGACGAACTGCACACCGACCCGGCCGACCCGAACCCGGCCAAGCCCCTCGCCCCGGTGGCGAGTTGGGAGGGAGCCTTCCAGCGGCTCGACAAGGCGATGCACCAGCTGCGCAAGGTCGCCCCGCGCAGACTCCGCAGAGCCGCGATGAACAGCGCGGCCCGCTGGATCATCGAACGGCAGGAGAACGACGGCTGCTGGGGCGGCATCCAGCCCCCGGCCGTGTACTCGGTGATCGCCCTGCACCTGCTCGGCTACGACCTCCAGCACCCGGTCATCCGGGCCGGTCTGGAGTCACTGGACCGGTTCGCCATCTGGCGCGAGGACGGGTCCCGGATGATCGAGGCCTGCCAGTCGCCGGTGTGGGACACCTGCCTTGCCACCATCGCGCTCGTCGACGCGGGCGTGCCCGCCGACCATCCGCAGCTCGTCAAGGCCGCGGACTGGATGCTCGGCGAGGAGATCGTGCGGCCCGGTGACTGGTCGGTCAAGCGGCCCCAACTTCCGCCGGGCGGCTGGGCGTTCGAGTTCCACAACGACAACTACCCGGACATCGACGACACCGCCGAGGTCGTCCTCGCGCTGCGCCGGGTCAGGCACCACGACCCCGAGCGGGTTGAGAAGGCCATCGGGCGCGGGGTGCGCTGGAACCTCGGCATGCAGTCGAAGAACGGGGCCTGGGGCGCCTTCGACGTCGACAACACCAGTCCCTTCCCCAACCGGCTGCCGTTCTGCGACTTCGGCGAGGTCATCGACCCGCCGTCCGCCGACGTCACCGCCCATGTGGTGGAGATGCTGGCCGTCGAGGGTCTCTCCCACGACCCGCGCACCCGGCGCGGCATCGAGTGGCTGCTCGCCGAACAGGAGCCCGACGGCTCGTGGTTCGGGCGCTGGGGCGTCAACTACATCTACGGCACCGGGTCGGTGGTGCCCGCCCTGACGGCCGCCGGACTGCCCGCCTCGCACCCGGCGATCCGGCGGGCGGTGGCCTGGCTGGAGAAGGTGCAGAACGACGACGGCGGCTGGGGCGAGGACCTGCGCTCCTACAAGCACGTCAAGGAGTGGAGCGGCCGCGGCGCCTCCACCGCCTCGCAGACGGCCTGGGCGCTGATGGCGCTGCTGGCCGCGGGGGAGAAGGACTCCAAGGCCGTCGAGCGCGGCATCGAGTGGCTCGCGAGCACCCAGCGCGCGGACGGCTCCTGGGACGAGCCCTACTTCACCGGCACCGGCTTCCCCTGGGACTTCTCCATCAACTACCACCTCTACCGGCAGGTCTTCCCGCTCACTGCCCTGGGCCGTTACGTCCATGGAGAACCGTTCTCCCGGACCGAGGCGATCTGATGAGCACCCAGCCCGCCACCGCCCCGCTGCTGATCGCCTGCGCGCTCGGCATCGAGCATCTCGCCCTGCGCACCGGCGAGCGCGGCGGGGCCGGCGGGCCGGTCACCCTGCTCCGGACGGGCATGGGCCCCAAGGCGGCGCAGCGGTCCGTCACCCGGCGCCTGGCCGACCCGGCCCTCGCCGGGGCCGCCGTGCTGGCCACCGGCTTCTGCGCGGGCCTCGCCCCCGGGATGCACCCCGGCGACCTGGTCGTCGCCGAGGAGACCCGTGACCCGGACGGAACCGTTCCCTGTATGGGGACCGACCTGCTCGTCAAGGAGCTGGTACGGGCCGTGCCGGGACGTACCGTGCACACCGGACCCCTCACCGGCTCCGATCACGTCGTCCGAGGTCACGAGCGGTCCGCGCTGCTCGCGACCGGCGCGATCGCGGTCGACATGGAGTCCGCGGCCACACTCCTGAGCGCCGTGCGCGCGGGCGAGCGCCCTGTTGCGGCCGTCCGGGTGGTCGTGGACGCTCCACAACATGAACTCGTCCGGATCGGCACGGTACGCGGTGGAATATCAGCCTTCCGCGTTCTTCGTTCCGTCCTTCCCGCTTTCTATGAATGGCACCGTTCCTTGCTGCTCCCCAGGAGGTGAGCCAGATGGCCATGCCGCTGCGTCAGTCCATCAAGGTCGCTACATACTTGGCCGAACAGAAGCTCCGCAAGCGGGACAAGTTCCCGTTGATCGTGGAGCTTGAGCCCCTCTTCGCGTGCAACCTCAAGTGCGAGGGCTGCGGCAAGATCCAGCATCCGGCGGGCGTGCTCAAGCAGCGCATGCCGGTGGCGCAGGCCGTCGGGGCGGTCCTCGAGTCCGGTGCGCCGATGGTGTCCATCGCCGGCGGTGAGCCGCTGATGCACCCTCAGATCGATGAGATCGTGCGGCAGTTGGTGGCGAAGAAGAAGTACGTCTTCCTCTGCACCAACGCCATGCTGCTGCGCAAGAAGATGGACAAGTTCACGCCCTCCCCCTACTTCGCCTTCGCCGTGCACATCGACGGACTGCGCGAGCGCCACGACGAGTCCGTTGCCAAGGAGGGTGTGTTCGACGAGGCGGTGGAGGCGATCAAGGAGGCCAAGCGGCGCGGCTTCCGGGTCACCACCAACTCGACCTTCTTCAACACCGACACCCCGCAGACCATCATCGAGGTGCTCAACTTCCTCAACGACGACCTCAAGGTCGACGAGATGATGATCTCGCCCGCCTACGCCTACGAGAAGGCGCCCGACCAGGAGCACTTCCTGGGCGTGGAGCAGACCCGCGAACTGTTCAAGAAGGCCTTCGCGGGCGGCAACCGGAAGAAGTGGCGGCTCAACCACTCCCCGCTCTTCCTGGACTTCCTGGAGGGCAAGGTCGACTTCCCGTGCACGGCCTGGGCGATCCCGAACTACTCCCTGTTCGGCTGGCAGCGCCCCTGCTACCTGATGAGCGACGGGTACGTGCCGACTTACCGCGAACTCATCGAGGAGACCGACTGGGACAAGTACGGCCGCGGCAAGGACCCGCGCTGCGCCAACTGCATGGCGCACTGCGGCTACGAGCCCACCGCCGTCCTCGCCACCATGGGCTCGCTCAAGGAGTCGCTGCGCGCCATGCGCGAGACCGTCTCCGGAAACCGCGAGTAGCGCCATGACCGCCATTCCCTTGGGCGTCCCCGAGGTACCGGTCCGGCCGATCGCCAGGCGGCGTGTGTCGCGGCAGATCCAGGTCGGGCCGGTGGCGGTCGGGGGCGGGGCTCCGGTGCCGGTGCAGTCGATGACGACGACCCGTACGTCCGACATCGGCGCCACCCTCCAGCAGATCGCCGAACTCACCGCGTCCGGCTGCCAGATCGTCCGTGTCGCCTGTCCCACGCAGGACGACGCGGACGCCCTCGCGACCATCGCCCGCAAGTCGCAGATCCCGGTGATCGCGGACATCCACTTCCAGCCCAAGTACGTGTTCGCGGCGATCGAGGCGGGCTGTGCCGCCGTACGCGTCAATCCCGGCAACATCAAGCAGTTCGACGACAAGGTCAAGGAGATCGCGCGGGCCGCGAAGGACCACGGCACGCCGATCCGGATCGGGGTCAACGCCGGGTCGCTGGACCGGAGGCTGCTCCAGAAGTACGGCAGGGCGACCCCGGAGGCACTGGTCGAATCGGCGCTGTGGGAAGCGTCGTTGTTCGAGGAGCACGGATTCCGGGACATCAAGATCTCCGTCAAGCACAACGACCCCGTGGTGATGGTGGCCGCCTACCAGCAGCTCGCCGAGCAGTGCGACTACCCGCTGCACCTGGGGGTCACGGAGGCCGGGCCCGCCTTCCAGGGGACGATCAAGTCGGCGGTGGCCTTCGGGGCGCTGCTGTCCAGGGGCATCGGCGACACCATCCGGGTGTCGCTGTCCGCCCCGCCCGTCGAGGAGGTCAAGGTCGGCATCCAGATCCTGGAGGCGCTGAACCTGCGGCAACGCCGGCTGGAGATCGTCTCGTGCCCGTCCTGTGGGCGCGCGCAGGTGGACGTCTACAAGCTGGCGGACGAGGTCACGGCGGGTCTCGAAGGCATGGAGGTGCCTTTGCGGGTCGCGGTGATGGGGTGTGTGGTCAACGGTCCCGGCGAGGCGCGGGAGGCGGACCTGGGGGTCGCCTCCGGCAACGGCAAGGGACAGATCTTCGTGAAGGGCGAGGTCGTCAAGACCGTCCCGGAGTCGAAGATCGTGGAGACCCTCATCGAGGAGGCGATGAAGATCGCCGAACAGATGGAGCAGGACGGCGTCGCGTCGGGGGAGCCGGCCGTCACCGTGAGCTGAACAGCACGGACCGAAGGGGGCCCGAGCGTGACCATCTTGGAGAACATCCGGGGACCACGCGACCTGAAGGCGCTGTCCGAGTCGGATCTTGGTGAACTGTCCGAGGAGATCAGGGAGTTCCTGGTGCACGCGGTCGCCAGGACCGGCGGACACCTCGGGCCCAACCTGGGGGTGGTGGAACTGACCATCGCACTCCACCGGGTCTTCGAGTCGCCGGTCGACCGCATCGTGTGGGACACCGGCCATCAGAGCTATGTGCACAAGATCCTGACAGGGCGTCAGGACTTCTCCAAGCTGCGCGGCAAGGGCGGTCTGTCCGGCTACCCCTCCCGCGAGGAGTCCGAGCACGACATCGTCGAGAACAGCCACGCGTCCACCGCGCTCGGCTGGGCGGACGGGCTCGCCAAGGCCCGCCAGGTGCAGGGCGAGAAGGGGCATGTCGTCGCGGTCATCGGCGACGGCGCGCTCACCGGCGGCATGGCCTGGGAGGCGCTGAACAACATCGCGGCCGCCAAGGACCGGCCGCTGATCATAGTCGTCAACGACAACGAGCGGTCGTACTCGCCGACCATCGGCGGCCTCGCCAACCACCTGGCCACCCTGCGCACGACCGACGGCTACGAGAAGGTGCTGGCCTGGGGCAAGGACGTACTGCTCAGAACCCCCCTGGTCGGCAACACCGTCTACGAGTCCCTGCACGGCGCGAAGAAGGGCTTCAAGGACGCCTTCGCACCGCAGGGCATGTTCGAGGACCTCGGGCTGAAGTACGTCGGCCCGATCGACGGACACGACATCGGGGCCGTCGAGTCCGCGCTGCGGCGTGCGAAGCGCTTCCACGGGCCGGTGCTGATCCACTGCCTCACCGAGAAGGGACGCGGATACGAGCCCGCCCTCGCCCACGAGGAGGACCACTTCCACACCGTCGGTGTGATGGACCCCCTCACCTGCGAGCCGCTCGCGCCGTCCAACGGGCCGTCCTGGACCTCGGTGTTCGGTGACGAGATCGTCGCGATCGGGGAGGAGCGGGAGGATGTCGTGGCGATCACGGCGGCCATGCTGCACCCGGTGGGGCTCGGGAAGTTCGCGGCGCGTTTCCCGGACCGGGTGTGGGACGTCGGCATCGCCGAGCAGCACGCGGCGGTCTCCGCGGCAGGTCTCGCCACTGGCGGGCTGCACCCGGTCGTCGCCGTCTACGCCACCTTCCTGAACCGGGCCTTCGACCAGCTCCTGATGGATGTCGCCCTGCACCGCTGCGGGGTCACGTTCGTCCTCGACCGCGCCGGGGTCACGGGGGTGGACGGGGCCTCCCACAACGGCATGTGGGACATGTCGATCCTCCAGGTCGTGCCCGGCCTGAGGATCGCCGCGCCCCGCGACGCCGACCAGCTGCGGGCGCAGCTGCGGGAGGCGGTCGCGGTGGACGACGCGCCGACGCTGGTGCGGTTCCCGAAGGAGTCGGTGGGGCCCGTGGTCCCGGCCGTGGACCACGTGGGCGGCATGGACGTGCTCCACCGCGGGGAGCGGCCCGAGGTGCTTCTCGTCGCCGTCGGCGTGATGGCGCGCGTCTGCCTCCAGGCCGCCGAGCTGCTGCAGGCGCGGGGCATCAACTGCACGGTCGTGGACCCCCGTTGGGTCAAGCCCGTCGATCCCGCGCTGCCGGGCCTCGCGGCGGAGCACCGGCTGGTGGCCGTGGTCGAGGACAACAGCCGGGCCTCCGGAGTGGGCGCAGCGGTGGCGCTGACGCTCGGGGACGCCGAGGTCGACGTGCCGGTACGGCGGTTCGGGATCCCGGAGCAGTTCCTCGCGCACGCCAAACGGGGCGAGGTGATCGCGGACATCGGCCTCACGCCGGTCGAGGTGGCGGGACGGATCAGCGCGAGCCTGGCCGTGAAGGCACAGGTCGACCTCAAGGAGACTGCTGAATGAGCACGGAGTTCGACCTCGGCAGACTCCTGGCCGAGCGCGGAGCCGAGCGCTACGAGCTGCACGGCAGGTATCTGAACCACCAGCTCCCGCGAATGCTGCACACCATCGGCTTCGACAAGGTCTACGAGCGTGGTGAGGGCGCCTACTTCTGGGACGCGGACGGCAACGACTACCTGGACATGCTCGCCGGGTTCGGGGTGATGGGCCTCGGGCGCCACCACCCCGTCGTCCGCAAGGCGCTGCACGACGTCCTGGACGCCTCTCTCGCCGACCTCACCCGCTTCGACTGCCAGCCGCTGCCGGGGCTGCTGGCGGAGAAGCTGCTCACGTACAGTCCGCACCTGGACCGGGTGTTCTTCGGGAACAGCGGCACCGAGGCGGTGGAGACCGCGCTGAAGTTCGCCCGGTACGCCACCGGCAGGCCCCGCGTCCTGTACTGCGACCACGCCTTCCACGGGCTGACCACCGGCTCGCTGTCGGTCAACGGCGAGTCCGGTTTCCGGGACGGATTCGCGCCCCTGCTGCCCGACACCGCCGTACCCCTCGGCGATCTCGACGCTCTGGCCCGGGAGCTGAAGAAGGGTGATGTCGCCGCCCTGGTCGTCGAGCCGATCCAGGGCAAGGGGGTGCACGAGGCGCCACCCGGGTATCTGCGCGCCGCGCAGGAGCTCCTGCGCAGGCACAAGGCGCTGCTCATCGCCGACGAGGTGCAGACCGGGCTCGGCCGGACCGGGGACTTCTACGCCTACCAGCACGAGGACGGCGTCGAGCCCGACCTGGTGTGCGTGGCCAAGGCGCTCTCCGGAGGCTATGTCCCGGTCGGCGCCACCCTCGGCAAGGACTGGATCTTCAAGAAGGTCTACTCGTCGATGGACCGGGTCCTGGTGCACTCGGCGAGCTTCGGATCCAACGCCCAGGCGATGGCGGCCGGGCTGGCCGTCCTGTCGGTCATGGAGAACGAGCAGATCGTCGCGAACGCCCGCGCCACCGGTGACCTGCTGCGGTCCCGGCTCGCGGCACTGGTGGACAAGTACGAGCTGCTCGCCGACGTACGAGGCCGGGGCCTGATGATCGGCATCGAGTTCGGCAGGCCGAAGTCGCTCAAGCTGCGCAGCCGCTGGACCATGCTCCAGGCCGCGCGCAAGGGTCTGTTCGCGCAGATGGTCGTCGTCCCGCTGCTCCAGCGGCACCGGATCCTCACCCAGGTCTCCGGCGACCACCTGGAGGTCATCAAGCTCATCCCGCCGCTCGTCGTCGGAGAGAAGGAGGTGGACCGGTTCGTGGACGCCTTCACCGAGGTCATGGACGACGCGCACAACGGCGGCGGACTGATGTGGGACTTCGGCAAGACGCTGGTGAAGCAGGCGGTGGCCAACCGGTAACGGCCCGACCCAAAGGTTTTTGCCTCTGAGGCAAGAAATTTGCCGCAGAGGCAAAACTCCGGCTCAATGGACGTATGACCTCCCCGGAAGCCTCCACGGAGCTGCCCTCCGTGGCTCCCCAGCTTCGCGCTCTGCGCCGTCGCGCCTCCCTGACCCTGGAGGCCGCGGCCGGTGCCGCGGGGCTGTCGCCCGCCCATCTCTCGCGGCTGGAGACCGGTCAGCGCCAGCCCTCGCTGCCGATGCTGCTCGCGCTCGCCCGTATCTACGGTACGACGGTCTCGGAACTTCTCGGCGAGACGGCCGCCGACCGGGACGCCGTGATCCGCGCCACCGACATGGAACCGACCGTGGCGGGCGGCTGGACCTACGTCCAGGCGGGCGCGGCCGGCCGTGGCATGCAGGCCCTGCGCGTGCAGGTCCCGCACGGCTCCCAGGGCGACATCGTGCGGGTGCACCCCGGCGAGGAATGGCTGTACGTCCTCAAGGGGCGGCTCAGGCTGCGCCTCGGGGACGCCACGCACCGGCTCGGCCCGGGCGACAGCGCGCACTTCGACTCGCTGACCCCGCACCGCATCGCCGCCCAGGATCCCGACGGTGTCGAGCTCCTGTTCGTCCACACCCTGTTGCAGAGTCCCACGGCCACGTTGTGCCTGGGCCCCACCCCTGGAGAGACGCCATGAGTGACATGGAGGAGAAGTTCCCCCGCGCCCTGTGGGTGCGCCTCATCATCTACCTCGCGGTCGGCCACGTCTTCGCGGCCTTCATCTACTTCCTGTTCGCGGTGGGAGCCGGGCAGTAGCGGCCGTGCGGCTCAGTCGAGCAGGCGCTCCCGCAGCCGCTCGCGGATCTCGGGAGTCAGGCCGAGGCCCTCTCGCAGATACTCCTCGACCCCGCCCCACGTCTCCTCGATGGTCTCGAAGGCCGCCTCCAGATACTCGGCGCGCGCCTCGAACAGCGGGCTGAGCAGCTCCATGACCTCGGGGGAGTAGGCGTCGGCGGAGGTGCTGGTGCGGCGCACCTTGTACCGGCGGTGCTTGGCGTTCGACTCCAGGTAGTCGGCGACGATCGCCTCGCGCTCCACCCCGAGGGCGAGCAGGGTCACGGCGACGGACAGGCCCGCGCGGTCCTTGCCGGCCGCGCAGTGCATGAGGGCGGGCGCGCTGTCCTCCGCGAGGGAATGCAGCACCTGGGAGTGCTCGCCGGTGCGCTCCTTGATCATCGTGCGGTAGGAGCTGGTCATGCGCTCCGCGGCCTTGCCGTCCCCGAGGAGCTCGCGCAGCTGCTCTATGTCGCCGTCGCGGACCATCTTCCAGAACCAGGTGCCCTCGGCGGGGTCGCTCAGCGGCAGGTTCACATTGGTGACGCCCGGCAGGTCGACGTCGGGGCCCTCCAGCTTCTGGTCCGCAGCGTTGCGGAAGTCGAAGATCGTGTGCAGGCCCAGGGAGGCCAGGAAGGCCGCGTCCTCCTCGGTCGCGTGCGCGAGGTGACCGCTGCGGAACAGCATTCCGTACCGCACCCGCCGCCCGTCCGCCGTCGGCAGTCCGCCCACGTCGCGGAAGTTGCGGATTCCTGCCAGTTCGGGTTCGGTCGACGGGATCTGCTGCGTCACGGGGGCTCCTCCCAGCCGGGCTCCGCCGACGCGGCTCGTCGACGGGGCACGTCCTCGACGATACGACATGGGTTCCTGGGGCAATGAGTTGTCCACAGGGCCGGCAATGACTTGTCCACAGCCGTTGCAACCAGCGCTGTCCGCCCTTGATGATGTTGGGGCCTGAGTGCACCTGTTGGCACCTGTTCGGATCTGTGAGGAAGCACCATGCTGGAGATCGCCGAGAACGGCCGTACGTGGATTCTGTCCGGGCCGGCCAGCAGTTACGCCCTGCACCTCACCGCCGAGGACGAGCTGCTGCACCTGCACTGGGGCCCGAGGATCGCCCTGGCCGACGCCGAGGCCCTCGCCGTACGTCCGCTGCCCGAGTACTGGCCCTTCGAGTCCCCGCTCGACGGCCGCGAGGAGTACCCCGTCGAGGGCGGCCCCCGCTTCACCCGCCCCGCCCTTTCCGTGCGCACCGACGAGCGGCGCGGCACCGAATGGGGCTTCGAGGCGTACGACACCGAGGGCGACGAGCTGCGGCTGCGGTTCCGCGACGGCTGGCTGACCATCACGCTGCACTACCGGATGCGCCACGACGTCCTGGAGCGCTGGGTGACCCTGGACAACCAGGACCCGGCCCCGGTCGAGCTGCTGCGTGCCGACTCCGCCACCTGGACCCTGCCGGACCGCGAGGACGGCTGGCGGCTGTCCCAGCTGCACGGCCGCTGGGCCGCCGAGTCCCTGCTCACCCGGACCCCGCTCACCTACGGCGAGAAGGTCATCGGCAGCCGCCGCGGACACACCGGCCACCAGCACCTGCCGTGGGTGGCGCTCGACACCGACGCCACCGAGGAGCGGGGCGAGGTCTACGGCGTCGCCCTCGGCTGGTCGGGGTCCTGGCGGATCGCCGTGGCACAGCTGCCCGACGCGCGCGTGCAGATCACCGGCGGCGCCGGCTACGACGACTCGGGTCTGCTGCGGCTGGCGGCCGGGGAGTCCTTCACGACCCCTGTCTTCGCCGGCCTCTGGAGCGACGGCGGCTTCGGCGGCGCGAGCCGTGCCTGGCACGCCTACCAGCGGGCGTACGTCATCCCGGACGCGGACCAGGACCGGCCCGTGCTGTTCAACTCCTGGGAGGCCACGAACTTCGACATCTCCGAGGAGCAGCAGGGCACCCTCGCCCGGCGGGCCGCGGCGATGGGCGTCGAGCTGTTCGTGGTCGACGACGGCTGGTTCGGTGCCCGCACCAGTGACCGGGCCGGACTCGGCGACTGGGCGCCCAACCCCGACCGCTTCCCCTCCGGCCTCAAGCCGCTCGGCGACTACGTGCGCGCGCTCGGCATGCAGTTCGGCATCTGGGTCGAGCCGGAGATGATCAACCCGGACAGCGAGCTGTACCGCGCCCACCCGGACTGGGTGCAGTACCAAACGGGACGTAAGAGGACGGAGTTCCGCAATCAGCTCGTGCTGAACCTCGCGCGGGAGGACGTCCAGGAGTACCTGTGGGAGCAGCTCGACACCCTGCTCTCCTCGGCCCCGATCGACTATGTGAAGTGGGACTTCAACCGCTGCTTCACGGACGCGGGCTGGCCCGGCGAGTCCTACCCGCAGCGCCTGTGGGTCGACCATGTGCGTGGCTTCTACGCCCTGTTGGACCGGTTGCGGGCGGCTCACCCGGGCGTGGCCTTCGAGTCCTGCTCGGGGGGCGGCGGCCGGATCGACCTCGGGGTGCTCAGCCGTACCGACCAGGTGTGGACCTCGGACAACACCGACCCGCTCGACCGGCTCGCCATTCAGGACGGCTTCAGTCAGATCCATCCCGCGCGCGTGATGGCCGCCTGGGTCACCGACAGTCCCAACACCCAGCTCAACGGCCGGGTGAGCTCGCTGCGGTTCCGGTTCGTGAGCGCGATGGCCGGGGTGCTCGGAGTCGGCGGGGACCTCGCCGAGTGGACAGAGGAGGAGCTCGCCGAAGCCGGTCGCTGGGTGAAGCTCTACAAGGAGATCAGGCCGCTGGTGCAGCATGGCGACCTCTACCGGCTGCGGCCTCCGCGGGGCGGACTGAGTGCGGTGCAGTACGTCCGCGGGGACGAGACCGTCGTCCTCGCCTGGCTTCAGGCGCAGAAGTACGGCGAGCCCGTCCCCTCGCTGCGGCTGCGCGGGCTCGATCCGACAGCGTCGTACGAATGCCCTGAAACGGGCGAAGTTCACCGAGGGGTCGTACTGATGCATCACGGACTTCGGACCGGGTTGCGCGGCGACCTCGATGCGACGGTTATCCGACTGCGCCGCATCTAGGGCTTCTGTCCGAATTACTAGCTTCCTTCCAACTCCTTCCGGAATGAGGATTCCTGTGAATTCGTGACGTGAGGAGCGTCATAGCCGTGACGGTGTGTCGCCCGTCATGTTCACGTAATTCACAGGTTTATCAAGGGGGTTTGGGTGGGAGAAGCGCGGCCGATACACGCAGGGTGACTGGTAATTCTCATAGGGGATCAAGGGAAACGCATACCCGCGCAACCTCTCACTTGTCCCTTTGCGTCTTGCTCGTTTACGTTCGCCACCGATCCGGTCGGACGCCCAATCCTGCCGCCGAACGGATTCCCCACACCCACTTACCCGTGAACGGCAGGAGCGGGGGACCCACAGGCAGTACTGCCTGTTCCGGTCTCCGGAACAGGCTTGGGGTTTAGTCGCGTCTCGGCGCGGCCGGGCATCTCCAGCCCGCACCCGACAGCTCACCTCGCAGGCGCCGGAGAGGAATTCGTCATGCCCGCGAAGGGTAAGCACCGCCGCCCGAAGTCCCAGCGCTTCGCCCGCTCGATCGCCGTCGCCGGAACCGGGGGCGCCGCGCTCGCCCTCCCGCTCATGGGGGCCACCGGCGCGCACGCCGCCACCTCGCAGTCCGTGTCGGAAAAGGCCGTTCAGTCGATTCCCGTCACGCAGAAGGCCGTTGAGAAGTCCGCCGAAAAGGCGGCTGCGAAGAAAGACGCGGCAAAGACCTCGACCGTGCGCACCTATTCGGTGCGGGTCGGTGACTATCTCTCGAAGATCGCCGACGAACAGCATGTGAGCGGTGGCTGGAAGAAGCTCTACGCCGACAACCGCCAGGCGGTCGGCGACGACCCGTCGCTGATCCACCCGGGTCTGAAGCTCTCGATCGGCAAGAAGGCCAAGGCGGGCGCGACGAAGACCGGCTCCTCCTCGTCGTCCTCGGCGAGGACCGAGAAGGCCGAGCCGAAGAAGGCGTCCTCGAAGTCGACGGCCGTCACCCAGAGCGCCGACACCACCAGCAGTGCCAGCGGCTTCACCCTCCCGGTCAGCGGCGCCACCATCGGCACCGGCTACCGCGTCGCGGGCAGCATGTGGTCCAGCGGCTACCACACCGGCGTCGACTTCGTCGTCCCGACCGGTACCTCGCTCAAGGCCGTCGGCGCGGGTACGGTCGTCTCCGCGGGCTGGGGCGGCGCCTACGGCAACCAGGTCGTCATCAAGCTGGCCGACGGCTACTACGCGCAGTACGCCCACCTGTCCCAGCTCTCCGTCTCGGCCGGCCAGACCGTGTCCGAGGGCCAGCAGATCGGCCTCTCCGGCGCGACCGGCAATGTGACCGGCCCGCACCTGCACTTCGAGATCCGCACCACGCCGGACTACGGCTCCGACGTGGACCCGGTCGCCTACCTCCGCTCCAAGGGCGTCGCCGTCGGCTGACGCCCCCCTGTGCCACCGAAGGCCGGACCCCGATCCCCGGGTCCGGCCTTCGGTGTTTCCGTGGAAGCGCGATGCCGGTCGGGGGTGTTCGCGCCTTCATGATCGCTTCGTTGCGTTCTTGTGGCAGGCGCGCTCGGGGCGTCGACAGGTGGGGGAGGGGCGGGGCACAGTGAACTCCGTTGCTGCGTAAGCGCTTTCTAACGGCTTCGGAGTTCACCCCCTTCCCGGAAGGAACCGTCCGCCATGACGACCACGCGCAGAGCCTTCGGAGCCCTCGCGGCCGGCGCCGCCCTGGCAGCCCTCGCCCCCGCGGCCACCGCGAGCGCCTCGCCCCGCCACCGGCGCCTCATCGCTCACGACGACTTCCGTCACGGCCTCGGCCGCTGGGCCGTCGAACTGGAGCAGGGCGGCACGGTCACCGCGCGGCGCGGGATCCTGGAGGTCGACGTGCCGGCCGGTGCGACGATCTGGTTCAGGCAGCCGCTCGCAGGGCCGTACGTCCTGGAGTACACCGCCACACCCGTGTCCGCGGGCGGGGCCAACGACCGGGTGTCCGACCTGAACAACTTCTGGAACGCGGTCGACGTCCGGTCCCCCGACGACCTCTTCGCCGTCCCCCGGGGCGGGGCGCTCGCGGAGTACGACTACCTGAGGACGTACTACTCCGGCTACGGCGCCAACTACAACACCACGACACGGCTGCGCCGCTACGTCGGACAATCCGGTGTGCGGCCCCTGATTTACGACTACACCGAGCCGCTGCTGGCCGCGAACGAGCCGAACCGGGTACGGATCGTCTCCGACGGCTCCAGGGTGCAGTGGTGGAACAACGGGCGGCTCGTCTTCGACTACACCGACCCGGAGCCTTATACGAGCGGGCACTTCGCGTTCCGGACCACCTGGAGCCACTTCCGGATCAGTGACTTCAGGGTGTGGCGGTCGCAGTGTCAACACTCCTGGTGAAAGGGCTATTCCTGGTTTGGCCAACACTTTAGGAGTGGCTTATCTCACCGCCCGTCAAGTCCTTCCTACGGTCGCGTAGGTCACATTCCAAGGTGAATCATGAACGGCTGTGGCAGACGATTCGAAGAATGACAGCAGCTCAGTGATCGGGTCGTACGTGGCGGTGGGGGACAGCTTCACCGAGGGCGTCGGCGACCCCGGCCCTGACGGGGCGTTCGTCGGCTGGGCCGACCGGTTCGCGGTACTTCTCGCGGACCGGCGGCCCGAAGGCGACTTCAGGTACAGCAATCTCGCCGTACGCGGGAAGCTGCTCGACCAGATCGTCGAGGACCAGCTTCCGCAGGCCGTCGAACTGGCACCGGACCTGGTGTCGTTCTGCGCCGGCGGCAACGACATCATCCGGCCCGGCACCGACCCCGACGAGGTCGCCGAACGCTTCGAGCGGGCCATCGCCCGGCTCACCCAGGCGTGCGGCACGGTCATGGTGACGACCGGCTTCGACACCCGTGGTGTGCCCGTGCTCAAGCATCTGCGCGGCAAGATCGCCACGTACAACGGACATGTGCGGGCCGTCGCCGACCGGTACGGATGCCCGGTGCTCGATCTGTGGTCCCTGAAGACCATCCAGGACCGGCGGGCCTGGGACAGCGACCGGCTGCACCTCTCTCCGGAGGGGCACACGCGTGTGGCGCTCCGTGCGGGACAGGTGCTGGGCCTCGAGGTGCCGGCTGACCCGGACCAGCCCTGGCCGCCGCTTCCCCCTCGCGGGCCGCTGGACGTGCGGCGGGACGACGTGCACTGGGCGCGTGAGTTCCTGGTGCCGTGGATCGGACGCCGGCTGCGAGGGGAGTCCTCCGGCGACCATGTCACCGCCAAGGGTGTGCTGTCGCCGGACGACATCAAGACGCGGATCGCCAAGGTGGCTTGAGCCCGAGGCGGTCCTGGGGCCGGTCGGGGCGGGGGCCGCCCGGCGTCCGCGGTCGGGTCGTCCACCAGTGCACCTGGGCGACCCGGCTCGTGAGCCGCCGCTAGGCGGGACTCGTGCCGTCCAGCCCGAGTTCCCGCGCCAGGGCCTCGGCGACCCACTCCTGGGCCCGCGACCTGGCCACCGCGCCCGCATAGGACGTCAGTTGGACCGCCAGGCCGTCCATAAGGGCGGTGAGGCGCAGCGCGGTGGCCTCCGGGTCCGGGCAGCGGAACTCGCCCGCTGCCACGCCCTCGGCGATCACCTCGGTGAGCGCCGCCTTCCAGCGTCTGTCGAGGTCGCGCGTGACCTCCTGGAGGGCCGGTTCACGCAGGGCCACCGCCCAGCCCTCGATCCACAGCCGCCAGCCCTTGGCCTGGCCCGTCGGGGCGTACCAGCGCACCGCCGACCGGAGCCGGCGCAGGGCGCTGGTGCGGCGGCCGAGGAGCTTGCGCAGACGGGCCAGGTCCTCCTCGGCGGCGTAGGTGAACGCGGCGGCGACCAGCTTCTCCTTCGTGGAGAAGTGATAGAGCACCAGGGCGTTGCTCACCCCGAGCGCCGAGGCCACGTCGGCGATCCTGACGGCCGCCACGCCCCGCGCCTCGATCTGCTCGATGGCGGCCCGCAGCAGCTCCTCGCGCCGCTCGGCCACTGTCAACCGCACTCTCGCCACGGGCTCACCCTAATCCGTCCCCTGCGGGGCACCGCGCGACGGGCCAGGTCAGCGGTACCGGCCGAACCGCTCCGCGATCACCGGCAACCGGTCGGCCACCAGCGCGTGCGCGGCGGCGCGCGGCGAGGTGCCGTCCGCCTCCGCGCGCGTCAGCAACTGCTCGACCAGGGCGCGCATGGAACGGCGTATGTGCGTGAAGGCCCCGTCCGCGTCCGGGCCGATGTCGCCGAAGAGGGTCCACCACCACCAGGCGTTCGTCCCGGAGTTGACCACCACGTCCGGTAGTACGGTCACCCCGCGCGCGGCCAGCAGCGCCTCCGCGGCGGGCAGGACCGGCATGTTGGCCGCCTCGACGATCCAACGGGCCCGGATCCGCTCCTGGTTGCCGGTGTCGATCGCGTACGAGACCGCCGCGGGCACCAGTACCTCCACGTCGAGCGACAGCCAGGCCTCGCCGGGCAGTTCGCGGTCGGCGCGGAGCAGGGCCGAGCGGTCCACGGTGCCGTGGGAGTCCCGGGCGGCCAGCAGCGCCTCGACGTCGAGCCCCGCCGGGTTGAAGATCGTGCCCTTGATGTCGGCGACGGCCACGACCGTGAGCCCCGCGCGCGCGAGGAAACGGGCGGTGGCCCCGCCCATGGTGCCAAGGCCCTGCACGGCCACGCGCGTGCCCGTGTACGGCACCCCGGCCGCGTCCAGGGCCGTGAGCGCCGACTCGGCCACCCCGCAGCCGCCCGCCAGCTCGTCGAGTCCGATGCCGTCCACCTCCACGGCGAACGCGTCCGCGAGCCGCCGCCGGGCCGCGGACTCGTCGTCGAGCAGCGGATAGACCGCCTGGATCGAGGAGACCAGGCCGGCCTCCGCGGCCGCCCGGTCCACCAGGTCCTGACTGAGACCGAGGTCCTCGCCGGTCGTCCAGCAGCTCTCGACGTACGGTCGCACGGCGCGCAGGTAGCGCACGAGCAGGCCGTACGCCTCCGGGTCCCGGGGGTCGCAGTCGATGCCGCCCTTGGCCCCGCCCAGCGGGACGTACCGCGCCGCGGGGTCGTAGTGCAGGGCCTCCTTCATGGTCATGCCGCGGGCCAGCCCGGCGACCTCGTCCAGCGTGCAGCCCGGGCGCATCCGCAGGCCGCCGCTGGCGACACCCCGTACCAGCCGGTCGACGACCAGGAAGCCCTGGCGGCCGGTGACGTGGTCGGTCCAGGTGAGCGAGAGCAAAGGGGTGGTCACGCGGGCTCCGGTGGTGGGGCGGCTACTGAACGAGGGGTCAGTATTTGCAGTCGGGTGCGCGCTGTCAACGTGATCCGCCGCGGTGGCGTCCTTATCCGTGTGACCGGACAGACCCCGGCACTGTCGGAGGGGCGGACCATAATGGATGCCTCAGCGACTCCACCTGGAGGTACCGTGACCGGCTTCCGTCCCTTGAGCTCCGGGCTCCGCGCGCTGCAGCCCGCGGCCTTCGGAGCGGACCCGAGCGGTGAGCGCATGGCGCGCATCCGCAGATCCCCCCACTACAAAGACGGTGTCTTCCAGAACCCCGGCGGAACCGCCAGGACCCGGCCCGACGGATCGGCGATCGACTTCGCCAAGGTCTTCTTCGACAGCGACGGCCGGCAGCAGCGCGCCCCCGGAGGGCCGGATCCCGGTGCACGCCACGACCCTCGCCGACCTCTCCAAGCCCCCTGCCACCGGTCTGCGGCTGACCTGGATGGGGCACTCCAGCGTGCTCGCCGAGATCGACGGACGGCGGGTGCTGTTCGACCCCGTCTGGGGTGAGCGGTGCTCCCCCTTCCCCTTCGCCGGGCCCAAGCGGCTGCACCCCGTGCCGCTGCCGCTCGCCGCGCTCGGTCCGGTCGACGTGGTCGTCATCTCCCACGATCACTACGACCACCTGGACATGCCCACGATCAAGGAACTGGCCGGGACGGACACCGTCTTCGCCGTCCCGCTCGGGGTGGGGTCCCACCTCGAATACTGGGGTGTGTCCGCAGACCGGCTGCGCGAGCTGGACTGGCACGAGTCGACCCAGGTCGCCGGGCTGACCTTGACGGCCACCCCGGCCCGGCACTTCTGCGGACGGGGACTGCGGAACACCCAGCACACGCTGTGGGCGTCCTGGGTCGTCGCCGGCGGGGAGCACCGGATCTACCACAGCGGTGACACCGGGTACTTCGACGGGTTCAAGGACATCGGCGCGGCCTTCGGGCCCTTCGACGCCACGATGATCCAGCTCGGCGCCTACTCGGAGTTCTGGCCCGACATCCACATGACGCCCGATGAGGCGGTGCGGTCCCATCTGGACCTCCAGGGCGGGGACGCGGCGGAAGGGGTGCTGCTGCCGATCCACTGGGGCACGTTCAACCTCGCGACGCATCCCTGGGCGGAGCCGGCGGAGCGGACGATGCTGCTGTCCCACAAGGCCGGGGTCGCCATGGCCACGCCGCGGCCGGGGGAGCCGTTCGAGCCGGGGGCGGCGCCGGTGGTCGATCCCTGGTGGCGGGGGGTGGCCAGGGCGCCGGTCGGGGGTTGGGTCGAGTTGCCCACGGCGGTGGAGGATCGGGAGCCGGTGGCCGAGGTGTGACGTGAGGTTGGTGCCGGTGCCGGCCGGGGTTGGGTCAGCGAGGCGTGCAGTGTGTTTCTGAACCGCTGAGAACTGTCGAGCGGGTGGTGCCCGGGCTTGCGCACTGCGCGCGTCGGGTCGGCGGCCGCTGGTAGGAGCACGGTGACGTCCGTGGCCGTCCTGGCCTTGGGGCCCGGTACCGGCAACACCCGACCTCGTGACGCCGTGTCCGGCGAGGACGGGCTGCGGCCAGGAGGCGGCCGTAGCGCCACGAGGTTGTTCGAAGAGCGCCGGATCGCGTAGCGAGCTGCCGGTGTCACTGCCGCCTGCCGTGGCGAGCGGCGTGGGCAGCGCTGCGCCCGGAACGCCCCTGTGTCCGGAACGCCCCTGCGCCCGGTTTGCCCGCGCTGCGGGAGACGCGTACGGGCGGCGCACCGGCGACAGTCCCCGGCTCGCTCATGCGCGTGGGATGCCGGTGAGCCGTGGCCCAGTGGCCGCGGCGGTCCCGCACCCGCGGCGAACCGACACAGTCAGTGACGATGCGGAAGGCTTGGGCCAAGGCTCCGGAGGGGTGTCGGGGAGCCTGTCCGTACCCGGGTAAGGGCCTGCGCGGCGATCGAGGTGTGCGTACGGCCTGGGCCCTCGCCTGTCGTGCGTGACCGGTTCTGACCAGGGCTGATCGGTATTCACTCGTTCGGGTAAGGCGGGCCGGTCGGCTTGTCGGTCTGTCGTGCGAGTCCTCATACCAGAGCGGGACGCTCCGCGGAGGAGTTTGTCAACTGCCGCTCGCACATGATGCGTTGGCGACTACTGTGAGTGTCCGCCGGGCGACGAGGGGTTGAAGTCTTCGGTTCTCTCGACCGGTACGCCATGACGCATGCCCACGGCGAACAGCCGAGGCGCGGGGAGGAGGGAGGCGACGCGCCGGTGACCGACGACCATGCCGCCGCGCGAGCCGCCCGGCAACCCGCCCCGAAGCCCGTGGGGGCACCCGCCGGAGCCCGCCGACCCGGGCCGGGCGGCCCGGAGCCCTCCGGCCCACAGGACCGACGGACCAGTACAAGGACACCGATGTCTCACCTCCGCGCACCGGCCGCACGCGCAGACCGCCGTGAGGGCGGGCGGCACGGGCGGCCGGTCGCCCGCACCGCCCCCTCGCTGCCCGAGACGCACATACGGCCGCAACTGCTGCGGCTGGCCGTGCTGCCGCCGATCGCTGTCGCCCTCAGCGGCTGCGCGGCCGTCCTGTTCACCGTTCGCTCCACCGGGGCACAACCCGGCCTCATCCTGTGGAGTGTTCTGGCCGGCGCGGTCTCGGTGACCTTCGCGGGCATCGCCATCGCCGCCGTCGCGGCCGACCGAGCCGCGAAATCGGTGAGCGACCGCGTGGGCGCGCTGCGCCGCAGCAGCGCGCGCCGCGAGGCCGACCTGCGGGCCCTGGTCGACGGGCTGCGCCGCGGCGAGCTTCCGCCGGGGCGTGGCCCGGGCAGCGGTCCGCCGGAGAACGCCGACGACTTCGACCTGCTCGCCGCCGACCTGGCCCGCGCCCACGACGGGGCCGTCACCGCCGTCGTCCAGGCCGCCCAGCTCTCCAGCCAGGCCGGCAGCGAACAGAAACTGGAGGTCTTCGTCAACCTGGCGCGGCGCCTTCAGTCGCTCGTGCACCGGGAGATCTCGATCCTCGACGAGCTGGAGAACGAGATCGAGGACCCCGACCTGCTCAAGGGGCTCTTCCACGTCGACCACCTCGCCACCCGTATCCGCCGGCACGCCGAGAACCTCGCCGTCCTCGGCGGCGCCGTCTCGCGCCGGCAGTGGAGCAACCCCGTCTCGATGACCGAGGTGCTGCGCTCCGCCATCGCCGAGGTCGAGCAGTACTCGCGGGTCAAGCTCGTGCCGCCGATCGACGGCACACTGCGCGGGCACGCCGTCGCCGACGTCATCCATCTGCTCGCCGAACTGGTCGAGAACGCCACGGTGTTCTCGGCCCCGCACACCCAGGTGCTGCTGCGCGCCAACCTCGTGACCTCCGGGCTCGCCGTCGAGGTGGAGGACCGCGGGCTCGGCATGCCGGTCGCCGAACAGCACCGGATGAACGCCCTGTTGACGGACCCGGACCAGGTCAACGTCGCGAGTCTGCTGGCGGACGGGCGCATCGGGCTGTTCGTGGTCTCGCAGCTCGCGAAGCGGCACGGGATCCATGTCCGGCTCCAGACCAACATCTACGGCGGTGTCCAGGCGGTCCTCGTCGTGCCGCAGGCGCTGCTGGGTTCGGCGCCGGGAGCGGTCGGCGCGCGGCCGCCGGAGGCCACGGGGGCGGCCGTGTCCCCACAGGGCCCCGGTCACCCGAGGCCGGGGCACGAGGCACGGCACCGGGGAGCGTCCGCGGAGCCGCGTCCCGGTGCCGACCCGCAGCGGCGGGAGCCCCGGGGCACGGAGCCCGGCCTCAACGGCAGTGCGGCGCCGACGGCACAGGGCGGCGTCGCGGTGCCGCAGGGCGCGCGGCACGGACGTGGTGGCCATGGGCCGGGACTGAACGGGAGTGGCCGCCCGCCCGGCGGAGGTGTACCGGCCGGCGGAGGCGTACCGGCCGGCGACGGCGCCGCGCCGAACGGCGGCGGGGCCCCGTCGAGCGGTGGGGGGCATGAGCCCGGGGGCGAGCCTCTGCCCAGTGGCGGCTGGCGCTTCCTGAACGGCGCCTCGGGGGCACCGAACACCGGCGGGAGCGTTCCGAAAGGGGGTGAACACTTGCCGGGTGAGCGGCAGCCCGACGGAGCTGCCGGGTCATTGCCGGACGGTAGCGGAGGTGTGCCGGAAGGCGGCGGGAGCGTGCCGAACGTAAGCGGGCCCCAGTCCGGTGCGAAGGACACGGTGACCGATCGGCAGCCCGGTGCCGGGGGCGGCCCGAACGGCGGGGGAGCGCGCTCCGGGCGTCCCGCGCCGCTGCCCGTGCGCGGGGCCCGTGGGGCGCGGCCCACGCCCGCCGATGCCGTGCCGGGGATCAGGCCCGACGACCGGCGGCTGGTCGCCGAGCACGTGACCGCGCCGCCCACCCCGCGTACCGGGACCGTGCGCGGCACCATGGGCAAGCCCCAACTGCCCCGGCGCCGCGCCCAGGAGCACATCGCACCCCAACTGCGCGGCGGACCGGCGCCCCGGCAGGAAGCCGAGCACCTGACCGGCCACGACCCGGGACTGATGGCGGCCTTCCAGCGCGGGATCAGCCTCGCCGAGGCCCAGCAACACCTGGAGCCCGAGGGCGGCGAACCGACCACGTCACCACCGTTGCCGTTGCCGTCGCCGCGTAGGGAGATCGGCCACATGGGTTCGGCCCGGCCGGACCGGCAAGCCCAGTCGGCCCACCCGGAACCGGCGCCAGGGGGCCGCACGCAGAGGGACGTCGCCTACACAGGTGCACCCACCACCGACAGCGGCTCCCCGGCATCCGCCGCTCCGGAGCCCCGCCCTGCCCCGTCCCCCCACCCGTCCGCCTCCTTCGACTTCGGGTTCGACCTGGACGCGAGCCACACGGAGGCCGCACCCACGACCGACGCCACCGCCCTTGACGCATCCCCCATGGAGCGGCCCCACATAGCCGAGGCGCGCGGCCTCGATCACGACCGCACCACCCCCCGGCACGACGGGAGCGCACCCGCCGGATGACCACCCCCGCGTTCACCCCACCCCCCAGCGCTCCCGCAGACCTTCGTACCTCAAGGAGTCGATCCACCATGGCGAGCGAAGCGCCGACCGGCCATGTATCCGACCTCGACTGGCTGATGAGCGGCCTCGTGCAGCGCGTGCCGCACACCAGCAGCGCGGTCCTGCTGTCCTGCGACGGGCTCGTGAAGTCGGTCCACGGGCTCGACGGGGACAGCGCCGACCACATGGCGGCCCTGGCCGCCGGCCTGTACTCCCTCGGCCGCAGCGCGGGCGTCCGCTTCGGCGACGGCGGGGACGTCCGCCAGGTCGTCGTCGAACTCGACTCGACGCTGCTGTTCGTGACCACCGCCGGCTCCGGCACCTGTCTCGCCGTCCTGGCGGGACGCGAGGCCGACGCCGCCGTGCTCGGCTACGAGATGGCGATGCTCGTCAAGAGCGTGCGCCCCTACCTGGTGACCGCGCCCCGGCAGCATGCCGTCGAATCCCCGGCGATGAGGCCTTGAGCGTGGCGGCGGTCGGCGACGGGCCCTGGCTCGACGACGCAGCCGGGCGGCTGGTGCGGCCCTTCACGGTCAGCAACGGCCGCACCCGGCCGTCCATCGCGTTCGACCTTCTGTCGCACGTGATGGCCACCGGTGCCACTCCCATCGGCTACCTCGGCCCCGAGCACGCGCAGGCGCTCGACCTGTGCCGCGCGCCCGTCTCGGTCGCCGAGGTCGCCGCCCATCTCAGGCTGCCGGCGGTGGTCACCAAGGTGCTGCTGTCCGACCTCGTCGACTGCGGGGCGCTGACCACCAAGCCGCCCGAGTTCACCCACAACCCGACTGACCGGGCTCTTCTGGAGGCAGTGCTCGATGGACTACGACGACAGCTCTGATCCCTTCCCCACCGCACTGAAGATCCTGGTGGCGGGAGGGTTCGGGGTAGGCAAGACGACCTTCGTGGGCGCGGTCAGCGAGATCGCTCCCCTCAGCACGGAGGAACTGCTCACCACGGTCAGCGCCGCGACCGACAGTCTCGACGGCATCGAGAACAAGGTCGAGACGACGGTGGCCATGGACTTCGGCAGGATCACCCTCGATCCGGAACACGTTCTGTACCTGTTCGGCACGCCCGGACAGGAGCGGTTCTGGTTCATGTGGGACGAACTCTCCGAGGGCGCGCTCGGCGCGGTGATCCTCGCCGACACCCGCAGACTGGAGGACTGCTTCGCGGCCGTGGACTTCTTCGAGCAGCGCGGCCTCGGATTCATCGTGGCCATCAACGAGTTCGACGGGGGGTACCGCTACGACCCCGAGGAGGTCCGCGCCGCCATCGACCTCCCGCCGGAGATCCCGATCGTGCGCTGCGACGCGCGGATCTCCAGCTCGGGTGTGCAGACCCTGCTCACCCTCGTACGGCATCTCATCGCCCACAGCCCGGCGCCCGCGCCGAGCCACGGCGCCCACATGTGACCCCCGCACACACCTTACGGAGCCGCATATGACCGACGTCCACAGCGACGGCCGCCCATGAGCTACGACCCACCACGCCCGGCCGGTCGACTGCTGCTCACCCCGGAGGACAAGGAGGCCCCGCACCGGGCGCGACGGCTGCGCCTGCTCGGGCTCGGGGAGTATCCGGAGCCCGCGCTGGACGCCTTCGCCGAGCGGCTCGCCGAGCGCACGGGGGCGCCGTACGCGATGGTCAACTTCCT
This sequence comes from Streptomyces sp. SLBN-8D4, assembly GCF_049739545.1. Lineage (NCBI taxonomy): Bacteria > Bacillati > Actinomycetota > Actinomycetes > Kitasatosporales > Streptomycetaceae > Streptomyces > Streptomyces sp. SLBN-8D4. The sequence goes on along the minus strand of NZ_JBMGQC010000001.1, from coordinate 1,362,209 downwards.
CGGCGAGGAGCGGCAGTTCTTCGCCGGTCTCAGGATTCCCGCGGCCCGGCCACCGTCGGACGGCGAGGAGGCCAAGCCGGAACTGGGCCGTCATCTGGCGCGCGACCATGGGTTCTGCCCCCATGTGGTCGTCCGCCGCAAGGCGCTGGTCCTGGAGGACGTCCGTGACTACCCGCGGTTCGCGGGCAACCCGGTCGTCGACGAGTTCGGCATCCGTTCCTATCTGGGCGCCCCGCTCATCGACTCCGCGGGGATGGTGCTGGGCACGGTGTGCGCGGCCGACGTGGAGCCGCGGACCTGGGGGAAGTCCGGCCTGGAGACCATCAAGTCGGCGGCGGCGGAACTCGTCGCGCGTCTGGAGCGACGGGAGGCCGACGGGCTCCCTGTGCTGTGACGGGCGAGACGGGCCCCCTTTCTAGCCGACCGGTCCAGTACCTACGTACACTCGCTGTGTGGGACGCACCAGTGACGCCAGGCAGAAGATTCTCGGTGCCGCGCGCTCGCTCATCGAGGGGCGCGGCTACTCGGCGCTGGGCGTGGCCGAGATCTGCAAGGCGGCCGGGGTGCCGAAGGGCAGTTTCTACTACTTCTTCGAGTCCAAGGAGGCCCTCGCGCTCGCCGTCGTCGACGAGCACTGGGCGGCCCAACGGCGGGACTGGGAAAGTGCGTTGGGGGCGGACGCGGACCCTCTGGGGCGGCTGCGCGCGCTCTTCGAGCGGACCGAGGCCGGCCAGCGCGCCGTCCAGGAGGGCTGCGGCACGGTGGCGGGCTGTCTGTTCGGGAACCTCGCTCTGGAGCTGAGCAACCACGCCGAGCCCGTGCGCGGACGGCTGCAGGAGATCTTCGAGGCGCAGGTCGACATGGTCGAGGCCGTCGTCGCCGAGGCCCGGGAGCGCGGTGACGTCACCGTGTCCGACCCCCGGCAGGCGGCGCGGGCGGTGGTGGCCCAGCTGGAGGGCCAGGTGATGTTCGCCAAGCTCTACAACAGCCCCGAGCGCCTGAGCCCCCTGTGGGACAACTGCCGCGCGCTGCTCGGGGTCGCCGGCTCCTAGTAACCGCGCCAGACGTTGTCGAACGCGGCGTCCTCGATGGCCTTCCGCTGGCGTACGGCCTCCAGTTCCATCACCGCGTCCCCGACCGCGGCCAGCACGGTGGCCGTCTCGTCGGCGAGTTCACCGGCCGGTTCGTCGCCGATGCCGGCGGCTGCCGCCAGCGCGACGAGGACGGGCTCGCCCGCCGCCCAGCGCTCCTCGGCCTCCCGCCGGGCCGCCGAGTCGACCAGCTCCGGGCGCCCGGTCCGCAGCGTGATCCGGCGGCTGCGCTGCCGGGTCGTGAGCCCGATCCGCTCCAGGTCGTCGACGTAGGCCGAGGACAGTCCGCGGCCCCGGCGCCACAGCCAGTCCTCGACCGACTCGTACGGCTCCTGCCGTACGAGCGTCTCGGCGGCCTCGTCCAGCAGGCGGTCACCCGTGGGGGACGGGGCGTTGGGCAGGATGCGGTCGCCGTCCAGGACGAGGGCGTGGGCGTCGAGGAGGTCGAACACCTCGGCTCCCGCGAGCGCGAGCGAGAGATCGCCCTGCCCCACCGGTTTGCCGGCGGTCACATCGAGGGCGACGATCGCGAGGTCCCGTGCGGTGGTCATCAGCGGCTCCACGTCAGTTGGCCGGGTGCGGCGGTGCGTGCTCAGGGGCCGGCCCCGTCGAGCCGGGCGTCCTCGGTCGATTCTCGCTGCTGATCGACGTCCGTGTGACCCGATACGACCATGTGGTGCGGGAAACCGATCCGCAGTACGCCGGCGGCCGCGGCCGCCGCCAGCACCACGAGGGCGGCCGGCAGCAGCGCCCGGTGGTAGCCGTGGTGCAGCAGCGGGGCGACGATCAGCGGGCCCAGGATCTGTCCGACCGAGTACCCGGCGGTCAGCAGGGCGACCGAGCGCGGGAACCGCAGATGCGCTCCCAGGGCCAGGGCGAGGGTGCTGACGCCGATGAACGTCGCGCCGAACAGCACCGCCGAGCCGAGGGCCGCGGCCGTACCGCCGACCAGGGCGGGCAGTGCGATGCCCACCGCCTGGACCACCAGCGCCGTGCACAGCAGTCCGGGGCGTGACCAGCGGCGGCCCGGCCGGGCCCACAGTGCCGCGGACGGTACGGCGGCCAGGCCCACGAGCACCCAGGCGCCGCTGCCGACCCACCCGGGGGAGCCCTGTCCGACGGCGGCGACCAGGAAGGTCCCGGCGATGATGTAGCCGACGCCCTCCAGCGTGTAGCCGGCGAACAGCGCAGCGAACCAGCGGTGCGTGCGGGGCCTCGCGCCGCCGAGCCCGCCCGGGACGGCGACGGGCGCCTGCTCCGGCCGTAGATTCCACGAGGCGGCGGCGAGCAGCGCGGCGAGGACGGCGGCGGCCCACCAGGCGGTGCGCCAGTCGGCGACGGGCCGCACCGCCAGGACCAGCAGGCCGGACAGCGCGATGCCGCCGCCCACCCCGCCGAACGCCCAGCCGGACAGGTGCGGCGGGTGCTCCCTCAGGTGGTCCAGGAGGGATCCGGCCGCGACGACGAACACCAGGGCGCTCGCCACACCGGCGGCCAGCCGCAGCAGGCTCCAGACGGTGGTGCTGAGGGTGAGGGGCATCGCGGCGAGCGTGCCGGTCAGCAGGAGCAGACAGGCACGGAGCACGGCGCGGGACCGGACCAGCACGGGGGCCAGGATGCCCGCGAGGGCGCCGACGAGATAGCCGGCGTAGTTCGCGGTGGCCAGGTTCGCCCCGGCCTCGGCGGACAGGCCCGCCTGGGTGTGCATCAGGGGCAGGATCGGGGTGTAGACGAAGCGGCCCACTCCCATGGCCGCCGCGAGGGCCGCCGCGGCCCGGGTGACATGTCCCCAGGGGGACGGAGCGCTCACGTCGTGCCGGGGTCGTTGGGATGCGCTTCGAGCGGGGTGACGGTGAGGGTCATCCACGGGCGCAGCGGCAGGGTGCCGAGTACTTTCGCGTGGAGTTCCTCCTCGTCGGCGGCCCGCCACACGCCGATGCTGCGCAACTCGCCGACCGGGCGCCACAGTCGGGCCAGATGGCCGGTCGCGGCCAGTTCCTTCGCGCGGACGGCCTCGGCGGCCCGGCGCCGGTCCACCTCCTCCTGCGCGGTGCCCTCGGGAACGGTGGTGGTGATCTCGACCAGGAACTCTCGCACGGCGCGCTCCTGTCGTCGTCGGTGAACCCATCGTGCGCTCGTCACCTGCGCCGACGCCACGACCGGCTTCCTCGCTGCTGAGAGGCGCAGCCTCCCAGCGCGCGCGTACGATGGCGGCCGTGGAACTGCGCCAGCTGCGGTACTTCGTCGCCGTCGCCGAGGAGCTGAACTTCGGCCGGGCCGCCGAGCGGCTGCTCATCGCCGGCCCTTCGCTCTCCCAGCAGATCAAGGCGCTCGAACGGGACCTGGGCGTCCGGCTGTTCGACCGCGACCGCCGCAAGGTCTCCCTCACCCCGGCCGGTGCCGCCCTCCTCCCGCACACCCGCGCCCTGCTGGACCGCGCCGACGACCTCAAACACCGGGCCGGCCGGCTGTCCGGCTCGCAGTCCGTGCGGCTCGGATACGTCAACTGGCTACCCCCGGACCTGACGGCGCGTACGGCAGCGGCGGCCCAGGTGCACCTCGACGCCTGGGTCGCGCCCTCCCACACCCAGGCCGCGCGCGTCGCCGACGGCAGCCTGGACCTCGCCGTCTGCTGGCTGCGCACCGAGGACCTCCGGAAGCTCGGCCTGCGGGCCCGGCTGATCGGCGCGGACCGGCTCTACGCCGTGTCCAGGGGCGGCGACAGCGGCGACGTACCCGCCGTGCGGGCCAGGGACACCGATGTGCTCATCGATGACGACGTCACCGCCTGGGCGTCCTGGAACGTGTACGGCGAGGAGCTCGCACAGGCCAGCGGCGCCCGTACGGTCCGCATCTCCGACGGCGCGATCACCGGCCCCGCGTTCTTCGACCACGTGCGCCGCTGCAGCCGCCCGGTCGTCAACTCGCCCAAGGGGCAGACCAGTCCGCTCCCGCCGGACCTGGTCCGGCGGGAGATCGTCGAGCCGAAGGTCTACTGGACGTGGTCCCTGGTCCGGCGCGAGACGGAGGACCGCGCGGGTGTCCTGGCGGTCGTCGACGCGCTGTGCGAAGGGGTCGGCGACCTCGGCATCCATGCCCCGGACGCCTGGCTGCCGGCCGACGATCCGTACGGGATCCCGGGCTGACCTGCGCTGGGAGCCCGTGCCTTCCAGACGGGAGGAACCCGATCCTTCCCACTCCTGGTGGACCGGCCTAGCTTCTTCATAGTCGACCGGTCGGCTAGTACCGGTCACGGACTCCGAGAAGGCCACCATGAGCACGCAGAACCAGAAGGTCGCGATCATCACCGGCGCCTCGCAGGGCATCGGCGCCGCCCTCGTCGAGGGCTACCGCAAGCTGGGACACGCCGTCGTCGCCACCTCGCGCACCATCGCACCCGTGGACGACGCCGACGTCCTCACCGTTCAGGGCGACATCGCCGACCCGGAGACCGCGGAGCGCGTGGTCGAGGCCGCCGTGAAGCGGTTCGGCTGCATCGACACCGTGGTCAACAACGCGGGCGTCTTCGTCGCCAAGCCGTTCACCGAGTACACGGCCGAGGACTACGCCACCGTGACGGGCATCAACGTCGCCGGCGTCTTCCACCTCACTCAGCGGGCCGTCCCGCACCTGCTCGCCCAGGGCGGCGGCCACATCGTCAACGTCACCACCAGCCTGGTCGACAGCGCGGACTCCCGCGTCCCGTCCGTGCTGGCCTCGCTGACCAAGGGGGGTCTGCAGTCCGCCACCAAGTCCCTCGCCGTCGAGTACGCCACCCGCGGCATCCGCGTCAACGCGGTGTCGCCCGGCACCGTCAAGACGCCCATGCACGCCGAGGAGACCCATGAGTTCCTCGCCGCCCTGCACCCGGTCGGACGGATGGGGGAAGTGAGCGACATCGTCGACGCGGTGCTCTTCCTGGAGACGGCGCCGTTCGTCACCGGCGAGATCCTGCACGTCGACGGCGGAATGAGCGCCGGACACTGACGATCCGTCAATTCACCGTCCAAGGAGCGGACATGACTGTCTCGACCGACGACAAGGCGATCCTGAGCGGGGTCCTCGACCGGTGGAAGTCCGGTGTCGACGCCCATCGGCCGGAGCGCGTGGCCGCCCTTCTTCACCGAGGACGCCGTCTTCCAGGGGCTGCACCCCTACAGCGTCGGACGGCAGGGCGTGGCCGAGTACTACGCCTCCCAGCCGGCCGGCATGAAGGCGTCCTACCGCGTCCTCGAGACACGGCGACCCGCGGACGGCCTCGTCCTGGGCTACCTGGACGTCGACTTCACGTTCACGGACCGGCCCGCACTCGCGGTCAAACTGGCGGTTCTCGTGACCCGGGAGGGGGAGGACTGGCGCATCAGCCACTATCAGGTCTCGCGCCTCGACTAAAGCCCCCGCAGAGCGGTACCGGGGCGTGCTGTCACCGTGGCCGTCGGCTCCGCCCCGGAGCGGCGGGCCGGGGCCGGGCGCAGCATCCTCGGCGGGCGTACGGTCGGCGACCACCGCTGGGCCATCGAGCCGGGCCGGACGTCGACACCGTGTCCGTCCTCGCCCCGGACCGCGCCCGTGCCGACTTCGACTGCGAGGCGCGGTTCGTGCACGAGTGCGGGCGGCGGGGTGTGAAGCGGAGCTGTGGCACCGCTTAAGAAATCCTCGATGGACCAGGACGGTGTCGTACGGCAGATTGCTGGGCGTTTCCACCCCTCGCAATCACAGGAGCCGTACCTTGAAGGCGCTGGTCAAGGAGAAGGCCGAGCCCGGGCTGTGGCTCGCGGACGTCCCGGAGCCGGCCGTCGGCCCCGGTGACGTACTGATCAAGGTGCTGCGCACCGGCATCTGCGGCACCGATCTGCACATCCGGTCCTGGGACGGCTGGGCCCAGCAGGCGATCCGGACCCCGCTCGTGCTCGGACACGAGTTCGTCGGCGAGGTCGTGGAGACCGGGCGCGACGTCCCGGACATCCGGGTCGGGGACCGGGTGAGCGGCGAGGGACACCTCGTCTGCGGCAAGTGCCGCAACTGTCTCGCCGGGCGACGGCATCTGTGCCGGGCCACGGTCGGACTCGGGGTGGGCCGGGACGGGGCCTTCGCGGAGTACGTCGCCCTTCCCGCCGCCAATGTGTGGGTGCACCGGGTCCCCGTGGAACTCGACGTGGCCGCGATCTTCGACCCGTTCGGCAACGCCGTGCACACCGCGCTGTCCTTCCCGCTGGTCGGCGAGGACGTGCTGATCACCGGCGCCGGGCCGATCGGGCTGATGGCGGCGGCGGTCGCCCGGCACGCGGGTGCCCGCAACGTCGTGGTCACCGACGTCAGCGAGGAGCGCCTGGAGCTGGCCCGCAAGATCGGGGTGAGTCTCGCGCTGAACGTGTCGGAGGCTGGGATCGCCGACGGGCAGCGGGAGCTGGGGCTGCGCGAGGGCTTCGACATCGGCCTGGAGATGTCCGGGCGGCCGGAGGCCCTGCGCGACATGATCGCCAACATGACACACGGCGGCCGGATCGCCATGCTGGGACTGCCGGCCGCGGAGTTCCCGGTCGACTGGGCCCGGATCGTCACCTCCATGATCACCATCAAGGGCATCTACGGCCGTGAGATGTTCGAGACCTGGTACGCGATGTCGGTCCTCCTGGAGGGCGGCCTCGACCTCGCCCCCGTGATCACCGGCCGGTACGGCTACCGCGACTTCGAGGCGGCGTTCGCCGACGCGGCGAGCGGCCGCGGCGGCAAGGTCATCCTCGACTGGACCAACTGACCTCAGGGACTGACGATGTTCGACTCCGTGCGCGACGACCTGCGCGCCACCCTCGACGAGATCCGCGCCGCCGGACTGCACAAGCCCGAGCGCGTGATCGACACCCCGCAGTCGGCGACCGTGAACGTCTCCGCGGGCGGCCGCCCCGGCGAGGTCCTCAACTTCTGCGCCAACAACTACCTCGGACTCGCCGACCACCCCGAGGTGATCGCCGCCGCCCACGAGGCCCTGGACCGCTGGGGCTACGGCATGGCCTCGGTCCGCTTCATCTGCGGCACGCAGGAGGTCCACAAGGAGCTGGAGGCACGGCTGTCCGCCTTCCTCGGCCAGGAGGACACGATCCTGTACTCCTCCTGCTTCGACGCCAACGGCGGTGTCTTCGAGACCCTGCTGGGCCCCGAGGACGCGGTGATCTCCGACGCCCTGAACCACGCGTCGATCATCGACGGCATCCGGCTGTCCAAGGCCCGCCGCTTCCGCTACGCCAACCGTGATCTGGCCGATCTGGAACGGCAGTTGAAGGAGGCCGCGGGGGCGCGCCGCAAGCTGGTCGTCACCGACGGCGTGTTCTCCATGGACGGTTACCTCGCCCCGCTGAAGGACATCTGCGACCTCGCCGACCGCTACGACGCCATGGTCATGGTCGACGACTCCCACGCGGTCGGCTTCGTCGGCCCCGGCGGCCGCGGCACCCCCGAGCTGCACGGCGTCATGGACCGCGTCGACATCATCACCGGCACTCTCGGCAAGGCGCTCGGCGGCGCCTCCGGCGGCTACGTCGCCGCCCGCGCCGAGATCGTCGCGCTCCTGCGCCAGCGCTCCCGGCCGTACCTCTTCTCCAACACGCTCGCCCCGGTGATCGCCGCGGCCTCCCTGAAGGTCCTCGACCTGCTGGAGTCGGCGGACGACCTGCGGGTGCGGCTGCGGGAGAACACCGCGCTGTTCCGGCGCCGGATGACCGAGGAGGGCTTCGACGTCCTGCCCGGCGACCACGCCATCGCGCCGGTGATGATCGGGGACGCGGCGAAGGCGGGACGCCTCGCGGAGCTGCTCCTGGAACGGGGGGTGTACGTGATCGGCTTCTCGTACCCGGTGGTCCCGCAGGGGCAGGCGCGCATCAGGGTGCAGCTCTCGGCGGCCCACTCCACCGAGGACGTGAACCGCGCGGTCGACGCCTTCGTCGCGGCCAGGGCCGAGCTGGCGGCCTAGTCCGGACCTCTTGCGATAATCGATCCCATGATCGAAGCGCGGCGGCTCCACATCCTCCGTGCGGTGGCCGACCACCGCACGGTCACGGCGGCTGCCGCCGCGCTGTATCTCACGCCCTCCGCCGTCTCGCAGCAGCTCACGGCCCTGGAGCAGGAGACCGGCCACCGTCTGGTGGAGCGCGGCGCGAAGGGCGTACGGCTGACCCCCGCGGGCGAGATCCTGCTCAGCCACACCAACGCGGTCCTCGCCCAGCTGGAGCGGGCGGAGGCCGAGCTGGCCGCCTACAGCTCGGGTGCGGCCGGCACGGTCACCGTCGCCTCCTTCGCGACCGGGATCGCCCTGGTCGTGGCGCCCGCGGTGGCCCGCCTCGCCGCGACGGCCCCGGGCATCCACCTCCGCGTCCAGGACGCCGAGGGCGACGCGAGCCTGCCGATGGTCCTTGACCGGCAGGTCGACGTGGCGGTCGCGGTGGAGTACCGCGGAGCCCCGCCCGCCGACGACCCCCGGCTGGCGCACGTGCCGCTGTACGCCGAGCCCTTCGACGCGGTCGTCCCGGTGAGCCACCGGCTGGCCGACGCGGGCGAGGTGCCGCTGGCGGAGCTCGCCAAGGACCCGTGGATCGGCCCCTACCCGGGCAATCCCTGCCACGATGTCGTCGTCCTCGCCTGCGAGCACGCCGGTTTCCAGCCACGCCTGGAGCACTCCTCGGACGACTTCCGCGCGGTGGTCGCCCTCGCGTCCGCGGACGCGGGGGTGGCCCTGGTGCCGCGCTCGGCCTTGATCGGGATGGACCTAGCCGGAGTGGTCGTACGGCCGGTCGACGGGGTGGCCCCGACGCGCCGGGTCTTCGCGGCGGTACGACGGGGAGCCGAGGAGCACCCCCTGATCCGCCCGGTCCTCGACGCACTCCGAGCCGTCGCCGAGGGGTAGGGAACCGAGGGATTGAAAGACATCCCGCATCTGGGATAACGTCCCGCATGTGAAACAGGAGGAGTCCGGACCCGACCCCGTCGACACCCGCCTGGGCGTCCGGCTCGCCGAGCTGCGGGCCGAACGCGGCTGGTCGCTGGGCGAGTTGGCCGAGCGCAGCGGTGTCAGCAAGTCCACCCTCTCCCGTGCCGAGCGGGCCGAGATCAGCCCCACCGCCTCGCTGCTGAACCGGCTGTGCGGGGTGTACGGGCGGACCATGTCCCAGCTGCTCAGCGAGGTCGAGGCCGAGGCCGAGCCCACGCCGTTGATGCGGAGTGCCGAACAGGAGGTCTGGGAAGACCGGGCCTCCGGGTTCGTACGGCGGTCCGTGTCGCCGCCGCACCCCGGGCTGCGCGGCGAACTCGTCGAGGGACGGCTCGCCGCCGGTGCCGACCTCGCCTATGACCGGCCGCCCGTGCCCGGCCTGGAGCAGCACATCTGGGTCCTGGAGGGTGCGCTCGACGTCACTGCAATGGACGTCGAGCACCGCCTCGACACCGGGGACTGTCTGCGGCTGCGCGTGTGGGGGCCGACGCGGTTCCGGTGTGCGGGCCCCGGCGCCGTGCGGTATGTGCTGGCGGTGGTCCTGCCGTGATCGTCAACCGCCTTGATGAGGCCCAACTCGCGAACGAGGTCGACGGGTTGGCCGACCTGCTGATCGACACCGTGGACGGCGGCGCCTCCATCGGGTTCCTCGCCGCGACGGACCGGGCGGCGGCCGTCGCCTGGTGGAAGGAGCGCGTCGGCGCGGTGGCCGCGGGACACCTGGCGGTGTGGGCGGCGTACGACGGCCGCCGCGCGGTCGGCACCGTCAGTCTGGCCTTCCCCGACAAGCCCAACTCCCGCCACCGCGCGGAACTGGTCAAGCTGATGGTGCACCGGGACGCGCGCGGACAGGGCCTCGGGCGCCGGCTCCTCGGCACCGCGGAGAACGCCGCCCGCTCGGCCGGAATCACCCTGCTCCACCTGGACACCGAGACCGACAGCCCCGCCGAGCGGCTCTACGGCTCCGCCGGCTGGACCCGGGCCGGCGTCATCCCCGACTACGCGGCCGATCCCGCCGGGGTGCTGCGGCCGACGACCCTCTACTACAAGCGGCTCGGGACGACCGCTGCGACCAGGTGATTGTCAGAGGCAGCCGCTACGGTGCCTGTCATGCCGGACGCCGAAGACGTACGCCGTGTCGCCCTGTCCCTGCCGGACGCCACGGAGAAGATCGCCTGGAGCATGCCCACGTTCCGGGTCGCGGGCAAGATGTTCGCCACGCTGCCCGAGGACGAGACCTCCATCGCCGTGCGCTGTCCCAAGGAGGAGCGCGACGAGCTGGTGCTGGCCGAGCCGGGGAAGTTCTGGATCGCGGACCACGAGGCGCAGTTCGCGTGGGTGCGCGCTCGTCTCGCCGCGATCGAGGACGAGGGTGAACTGCGCGACATCCTCGCCGACTCCTGGCGGCAGGCGGCCCCGTCCCGGCTGCTCGACGCGTATCCGGAGCTGGGGCTGCCCCAGGGGTGAGGAAGGCGCCAGGGAGAAAGGAGTGCGCGACCACCGACCCGAGTGCGGTATGGTTTCTCTGCGCGTTCGGCCAGGGGAAACCCCAGGTCAGACGGCACCGGGACGTGGCGCAGCTTGGTAGCGCACTTGACTGGGGGTCAAGGGGTCGCAGGTTCAAATCCTGTCGTCCCGACGGTGCGAAGGGTCTTCGCAGGCGAGAGCCTGCGGGGACCCTTTTCGTGCTCCATGTGCGCCGGCCCGGCTACGCTCGGCCGTACTCGCTCATCGCGTCGATCAGCCAGCGCGCCAGGTAGTCGGCGAACGAGGACCGCGGGAGCAGACGGTAGGTCGGGGTGTCGTCGGTCTGCCAGAGCAGTGCCGCGACGGGGCCGACCGTCGTCGACACCGCGTGGCCGGGGCCGAAGACGCGGGGGTGCAGGTCCAGCGGGCAGCCCTTCTCCAGGACCTCGCGGGCGGACGGGCCGCTCAGCTCAAGGGTGGTGCGGTTCGCCGACACGTCGACCACCGATCCGGGGGCGCCCTGGAGGGCCTCCCGCAGCTCGGCCGTCACGACGCCGGCGTCGGCCCGTGAGATCACGAGCCACTCGTCGGGGCCCAGCCAGACCGCCGTACGGTGGCTGCTCGCGGCGGTGTCGCCGCACCGGCGGGGGAGCGGTGCCCCCAGCGTCCTGCCGATCCGGTCGGCCGCCTCGGACGCGGGGTCGACCCGCACGTTCACCATCGTGAGGAACGGCAGCTCGGTCAGGGTGACGCCCCGGGCGCCGGTGACGGCGGCGGAGCACATCCGCTCCTCCAGGTGGGCCAGGGGGCTGGTGCGCAGGGCCACCGGCCCCGCCATGATCGGTTCAGCCATCTCGCCGGGTCCCTTCGGGGTCATAGAGGATGAAGTCGGTCACCTCGACGGGCACCAGGGCCTCGCCCACCGGGGCGAGCAGGGTCTGGCCCTTCCGTGCCTGTCCGTCGGCGACGAGGGCGAGGGCGAACGGGCGGCCGAGGGCCGGACTGTGGTAGCTGGAGGTGACGTGGCCGAGCATCGGCACCGGCACCGTCCCCAAGTCGACCTCCGGCGCGACGAGTTGGGTGCCCTCGGGCAGCCGGGTCGTGCGGTCGGCCGGGAGCAGCCCGACCAGTTGCTTGCGGTCCGTGCGGGCGGTGTCGGCACGGGCGAAGGACCGCTTGCCGATGAAGTCCTTCTGCTTGGAGACCACCCAGCTCATGCCCGCGTCCTGCGGGGTGACCGTCCCGTCGGTGTCCTGGCCGACGATGATGTAACCCTTCTCGGCCCGCAGGACGTGCATGGTCTCGGTGCCGTACGGGGTGATGCCGTACGGCCGGCCGACCGCGTCCACCTCCTCCCAGACCGCGAGCCCGTACCAGGCCGAGACGTTGATCTCGTAGGCCAGTTCGCCGGAGAAGGAGATCCGGCAGACCCGGGCCGGGATGCCGGAGGCCAGGGTCGTCTCGCGGAAGGCCATGAACGGGAAGGCCTCGTTCGACAGGTCGAGGTCCGGGGCGAGATGACCGAGGACCGCGCGCGACTGCGGGCCGACGACGGCGATCGTCGCCCACTGCTCGGTCACCGAGGTGCAGTGCACGTCGAGTTCGGGCCACTCGGTCTGCGACCACTCCTCCAGCCAGTCCAGGACGTTCGCGGCGCCGCCGGTCGTGGTGGTCATGAAGTAGCGGTTGTCGTCGAGGCGCAGCGTCACCCCGTCGTCGAAGATCATGCCGTCGGGCTTGCACATCACGCCGTACCGCCCGGTGCCGGGCTTCAGCTTCTTGAAGGCGTTGGTGTAGATCCGGTTGAGGAACTCGCCCGCGTCCGCGCCCCAGATCTCGATCTTGCCCAGGGTGGAGGCGTCCATGAACGCCACACCTTCCCGGGCCGCCCGGCACTCGCGCGCCACGGCCGCGTCCATGTCCTCCCCGGCCTGCGGGTAGTACCACGGGCGCTTCCACTGCCCGACGTCCTCGAACTGGGCGCCGTGCGCCACGTGCCAGCTGTGGATCGACGTGGTCCGCTCCGGGTCGAACAGCTCCCCGCGCTCGCGCCCGGCCAGGGCGGCGAAGGCGATCGGCGTGTACGGCGCCCGGTAGGCCGTGGTGCCGATCTCCCCCAGTGAACCGCCGAGGGCCTCGGCGATCACCCCGATCGCGTTGACGCCGGACGTCTTGCCCTGGTCGTTCGCCGTGCCGAGCGAGGTGTAGCGCTTGACGTGCTCGACGCCGCGCATGCCGGCGCCGGTGGAGCGCCAGACGTCGGCGACCGTGACATCACGCTGGAGATCGACGAAGTGGCTGTCCCAGGTGCCCGGTTCGCCCTCGGGGGAAGGCACCAGCCACAGGGCCCGCGTCGTACCCGGCGCGCGCCGCACGGGGTCGGCCGGTACGGGCACCGGGAACCCCGCCGCCGTCGCCGCCAGTGCACCGGCCCGGGTCCCTTCGGTCAGACAGTCGTCGAGGTCGTACGTCCCCCGGGCCGCCCCCACGACCTGCTGATCGCGTACGGCCCCGTCCGGAACGAACGCCACCAGGTCGGAGTCCCACCGCAGCGTGCCCTGACGCTGGCTGTGCAGATGCACCACCGGACTCCAGCCGCCCGACACGGCCAGCAGATCGCAGACGAACGACTCGGGTTCGCCGGTGAGTTGACCCTCGGCGTCGAGGGCCTGCACGGTGACGCCGGTGAGCCTGTGGTCGCCCGAGGTGTCGACCACCGTGCTGCCCGTCAGGACCCGCACACCCGTCGCCACCACCACCTCGGCGGCCCGGTCGGAGAGTTCGGGGCGGGCGTCCACCACGGCGGCGATGTCGATGCCGGCCCTGTGCAGATCGGCCACGGTGTCGTAGGCGCTGTCGTTGGCCGTGCTCACCACGGCCCGCGAACCCGGGCTCACGGCATACCGGTTGAGATACGTGCGCACGGCCCCGGCGAGCATCACGCCGGGCCGGTCGTTGCCCGCGAAGACCAGCGGACGCTCGTGTGCCCCGGTCGCCAGGATCACCTGACGGGCGCGGATGTGCCACAGCCGCTGCCGCGAGACACCTTCGGGGGCGTCGGCGCCGAGGTGGTCGGTGCGCCGCTCAAGGGCCAGCACGTAGTTGTCGTCGTACGACCCGAAAGCCGTGGTCCGATGCAGGACGACGGCCTCGGGGGCGGCGTCGAGGGCCGCGCGCAGCTCCTCGGACCGCTCCCCGTCACCGGGCTCGGGCTGCTCGTCGACGAGGAGCACGCGGGCGCCGGAGGAGGCGGCAGCTGCGGCCGCCGCGAGGCCCGCCGGGCCGGCGCCGACGACCAGGACGTCGGTGTGGACGTACTTCTTGTCGTAGACGGCGGGATCCGGGGTCGGGTCGAGCCGGCCCATCCCGGAGAGCGTGGTGGCGGACAAGCCTTCGTACAGTTCGACGGTCGTGGCCGGGAGCATGCCCTCCGAGTGCGAACCGCCCAGCTGGACCAGGGCGTTGGGCTCCTCGACGCCCGCGGAGACGATGCCGCGCGGGCGGCCGCGGTAGAGCGAGGGGGCGACCTCGACGAGGCCGTTCGCCAGCATCGCGGAGGCGAGGGTGTCGCCGGGGTGGCCGGTCAACTCCCGTCCGTCGACGGTGAATCGGAGCAGCGTGCCGCGGTCGACACGGCCGCCTCGCGGCAGCCGGAAGCGCTGGTCGGTCATCGGTTCCCTCCGGGGCGTGGCTCGTCGAGCCGGTACGAGGTCAGCACCTCGTGGGTGGTGGTGTCGCGCAGGACGTTGAACCAGCGGCGGCAGCCGACGCTGTGCATCCACCGTTCCGCGAAGGGGCCCTTGGGGTTGTCGCGGTAGAAGACGTACTCGGCCCACTGCTCGTCGGTGAGGTCGGCGGGGGACTCGGGGTGGGGGACGTGGGCCTGTCCGCCGTAGCGGTACTCCGTCTCGTTCCGCGGCCCGCACCATGGGCAGGTGATCAGCAGCACGGCGTTCTCCTCAAAGCCTCAGTGCCTCAGTGGGCCACGGCTGCTGCGCCGTGTTCGTCGATCAACGCGCCCGTCGTGAACCGGTCGAGGGCGAAGGGGGCGTTCAGCGGATGCGGCTCGCCGGTCGCGATGGTGTGCGCGAAGGTCCAGCCGGCTGCCGGAGTGGCCTTGAAACCGCCGGTTCCCCAGCCGCAGTTGACGTAGAGGTTCTCGACGGGCGTGCTGCCGATGATCGGCGAGGCGTCCGGGGTGACGTCGACGATGCCGCCCCAGGTGCGCAGCACATGCGCCCTGGCGAAGACCGGGAACAGCTCGACGGCGGCCGCCATCTGCTGCTCGATCACATGGAACGAGCCGCGTTGTCCGTAGCCGTTGTACGAGTCGACGCCCGCCCCCATCACCAACTCGCCCTTGTGGGCCTGGGAGACGTAGACGTGCACGTGGTTCGACATGACGACGGTCGGGTGCACCGGCTCGTGCAGCTCGGAGACCAGGGCCTGGAGCGGGTGCGACTGCACCGGCAGCCGGATGCCCGCCCGCTCGGCCAGCACGCTGCTGTGCCCGGCGGCCGCGAGACCGACCCGGCCGGCGTGGATGCGGCCGCGGTTGGTGTCGACACCCACCACCCGGTCGCCGTCCTTGAGGAAGCCGGTGACCTCGCAGCCCTGGATCAGGTCCACGCCCAGTTCGTCGGCGCGGCGGGCCAGCGCCCAGGCGACGTGGTCGTGCTTGGCGATGCCGGCCCGGGGCTGGAAGGTGGCGCCGAGCACCGGGTACCGGGTGCGGGACGAGACGTTGAGGATGGGGCAGACCTTGGCGACCTCGTCCGGCTCCAGCCACTCGGCGTCGACTCCGTTGAGGCGGTTGGCGTTGACCCGGCGCACGCCCTCGCGGACGTCCTGGAGGGTGTGCGCGAGGTTGAGGACTCCGCGCTGACTGAACAGGAAGTCGTAGTCCAGCTCCTCCGGCAGCCGCTCCCACAGCTTGAGCGCGTGCTCGTAGATCGCCGCGCTCTCGTCCCACAGGTAGTTGGAGCGGATGATCGTGGTGTTGCGGGCCATGTTGCCGCCCGCGAGCCAGCCCTTCTCCAGGACGGCCACATTGGTGATGCCGTGGTTCTTGGCGAGGTAGTAGGCGGTGGCGAGACCGTGACCGCCCGCGCCGACGATGACGACGTCGTACGAGGAGCGCGGCTCGGGGTTGCGCCAGAGGAAGTCCGGGTGCTCCGGCAGCGGTTCGGCGGTCATGCCGGGCCTCCGTCGAGGTGGGGGTAGAGGGGGAACGCGGCGGCGAGCTTCTCGACCCGGGCGCGCAGTTCGTCCTCGGGGCGTTCGCGCTTCAGGGCCTCGGCGATGATGTCGGCGACCTCGCGGAACTCCGTCTCGCCGAAGCCGCGGGTGGCCAGGGCGGGGGTGCCGATCCGCAGGCCCGAGGAGACCATCGGGGGGCGCGGGTCGA
The DNA here is from genome assembly GCF_049739545.1 of Streptomyces sp. SLBN-8D4. NCBI lineage: Bacteria > Bacillati > Actinomycetota > Actinomycetes > Kitasatosporales > Streptomycetaceae > Streptomyces > Streptomyces sp. SLBN-8D4. The sequence goes on along the minus strand of NZ_JBMGQC010000001.1, from coordinate 1,346,263 downwards.
AGGGCACGGCGTTGCGGTTGACGGTGATGCCGATGCGGTGCAGCCGGTCCTCGGCCTGCTTCCCGTCCAGCTCGGAGTTGCGCAGGTCGACCAGGATCAGATGGACCTCGGTGCCGCCGGTCAGCACGGTGATCCCGGCCTCGGCCACGTCGTCGGCCAGCAGCCGGCCGGCGAGGATCTTCGCGCCCCGCAGCGTGCGCCGCTGGCGCTCCTTGAACTCCTCGCCCGCCGCCACCTTGAAGGCCACCGCCTTCGCCGCGATCACATGCTCCAGCGGACCGCCCTGCTGACCGGGGAAGACCGCCGAGTTGATCTTCTTGGCCAGGGCGGCGCGGCTGAGGATGACACCGCCGCGCGGACCGCCGAGGGTCTTGTGGGTGGTCGTCGTGACCACGTCGGCGTACGGCACCGGGCTCGGGTGCAGGCCCGCGGCCACCAGCCCCGCGAAGTGCGCCATGTCCACCATCAGGTACGCGCCCACGGCGTCGGCGATCCGCCGGAACCCGGCGAAGTCCAACTGCCGTGGGTAGGCCGACCAGCCCGCGACGATCATCTTCGGCCGGTGGGCGAGGGCGAGCCGCTCCACCTCGTCCATGTCGACGCGCAGGTCCGACTCGCGCACGTGGTACGGGACGACGTCGTACAGCTTGCCGGAGTAGTTGAGGCGCATGCCGTGGGTCAGGTGCCCGCCGTGCGCCAGGTCGAGGCCGAGGATCGTGTCGCCGGGGCTGAGCAACGCGAACATCGCGGCCGCGTTGGCCTGGGCGCCCGAGTGCGGCTGGACGTTCGCGGCCTCGGCGCCGAAGAGCTCCTTCACCCGGGCGATGGCCAGCCGCTCGACGACGTCGACGTGCTCGCAGCCGCCGTAGTAGCGGCGGCCCGGGTAGCCCTCGGCGTACTTGTTGGTCAGGACCGAGCCCTGGGCCTCCATCACGGCGGCGGGTGCGAAGTTCTCGGAGGCGATCATCTCGAGTGTGGACTGCTGGCGGTGCAGCTCGGCGGCGAGCGCGTCGGCGACGTCCGGGTCGAGTTCGCTGAGGGGGAGGGAGAGCGGCGAGGTGGGCGACGTGCTCGTTGCCATCGGTGCACCATCCTGAGAGCCAGCTAATGAGCAACTGATATATCAGCCTGTGCGCTAAGGTATGGGAGCTCGCCGCACGGGTCAAGGGGGCATCCATGGAGCAGGTCGCGACGGAGATCGAGGAGCTGTCGCTCGCCGAGCGCGCGTACCGCGCCATCCGGGACCGGCTGGTCATGCTGGAGATCCGGCCCGGCGCGCCGATCAACGAGGAGCAACTGGGGCAGTCCCTCGGCGTCGGCCGCACCCCGGTGCGCGAGGCGCTCAAGCGGCTCCAGTACGAGCGCCTGATCACGACCTATCCCCGCCGCGGCACCTTCGCCACCGAGGTCAACATCACCGACCTCGCCCACATCTCCGAGGTGCGCCAGGAACTGGAACCCCTGGCGGCGGCACAGGCCGCGCGGCGCGCCACGGCAACTGACCGCGCGAACCTGACGGCCCTACGGCGGGAACTCGACACCGCCGGGGCCCCCGGGCGGGACTCCACAGAACTCATGCACCTGGACCTCCAGGTCCACCGCGCCATCTACACGGCCACGCACAACCCGTACCTGGAGGACACCCTCGTCCGCCACGACAACCTGGCCACCCGCATCTGGTGCCTGTTCGTGGACCGGCTGTCCGACATGGCCGGCCATGTCGAGGAGCACGGCCCGCTGATCGAGGCGATCGTCTCCGGCGACGCCGACACGGCGGCGCGGCTCGCCCGCAGCCATGTCGAGGGCTTCGAACAGGCCATCCGCGAAGCCATCTGAGGCCGGCGGGCCCGTCAGGTCCGGCCGTCACTGCCCGGTGGCGGTCGTACCTCCCGGCTGTTCCTGTTCTTCGCACGGCCGCAGCACCCGCAGTTCGTCACCCTCGATCCGCATCTCGTACAGATGCCCGCGCGCGTTCTCGAAGGGACGGTGGAGGATCATCAGCAGCCGGCCGTCGAAGGCCCGGAACAGCATGCCGTGCCCGCTGTCCTCCCGGACCAGCGGCCGGCGCTGCTCCCAGGGGCCGGTCAGCTCACCGGACCTGGAGACGGCGTAGGTCTGCACGTAATCGCCACTGACGGTGCCGTCCGCGGCGGCCCTGTTCTTCTCGTACGTCGACCACAGCATGAGGAGGGCGCCGTCGGGGGTGCGGTGGAGCTGCGGGCCGTCGGTGACGTAGGGCGCGAGCTGGTGCGGCACGCCCGCGGGGAGCTGCTCGCCGAGCCAGAACGCGTCCGAGCCCTTGAACAGGAAGACGGGCTCACCGACCGTCCCGGTCAGGTCGGGGGCCAGCCGGATCGCCTCCATCGTCCCGTCGACGGTCTGCAGCCACTCGTGCGCGTACACCATCCAGGGCTGCCCGTCCGGATCGACGTGGAGCGTGCCGTCGAGCGTCATCAGGTGGGCGGGCGGAGTGGGCCCGGACGGGTCGACGACGGTGAACGGGCCGAGCAGCGAGTCGGAGACGGCGGTGACCGTGCCGCGCGCGTGGTTCGGCAGCTGGAAGGGCGTACCCCAGCGCCCGGCGGGCGGCACCGGCAGCGGCCGGCTCTCGTCGTGCAGGGTGGTGAACAGGTAGTACCTGCCGTCCCACGCGTGCACCTCCGGCGCCCAGCCGCCGTCCCGTGCCCAGATGTCCTCCTGCTCGTCCGTCCGGAACACCACGACGGGCCGCGTCCAGTCCCGCAGGTCCCGGCTGCGGTACACCATCGTCCCGACGCCCCGCACACCCGACACGGACGGCTCGTTGGACGTGTAGAGGAAGTACGTCCGCGTCTTCTCGTCCGCGACGACGAACGGATCGTGCAACGGCATGTCGGGCAGCCGCAGGGGCTCGGTGTCGTTCATCGCCGAACGATACGTCGGCGTCGTGATCGGGCGGCCGCGAGGGCCGCCGGGGCGTCGGGGGCGTCCACGAGCGGGCGGCGAGCGTGGGCGCCGTCCGGACGGGCGGCCGCGGGACCTAGAAGCGGACCGTCATCTCCACCCGTACGTCGTCCCCCGCGTCGAGCCCTTCCGGTGTGCGCACCGCGTTCTTCAAGGGCAGCAGATAGCCGCCGTCCTTCGGGAACAACGAGGTCGTGAAGGTGACCTCGCCGATCCGGGCCTCGACCGGGATCACGCCCCAGCCGTACGTGGCCATGCGGGCCACCTCAGCGATGTCGGCGGACTCCTGGCCGGGCACGGGGACGAAGTAGTAGGGGGCCGGGGCCGCGCCATTCGATCACCCGGCCGGTGAAGGTGAGCTGCATGAGACCCCCGTTGTCCCGACGACGTCAGGACAGTCTGTACCGTGCGGCGACGTCCGTGAGATATCCGCGCAACAGGATCTTCGCCTCCTCCAGCAGCGCGCTGTCCCCCTTCGTGTCCCGGCGGAAGGCCTCCTGCGCGAGGGCGTCGGCGGCGAGGATCGCGGCGTGGCAGACGCGGGCGAGGGTCTCGTCGTCCTCGGCGAGGTCCAGCGCGAGCAGGATGCGGCGGATCCCGTCGGCCATCCGGTGCTTGTGCTCGCGGTCCGCGGCCCGGGTCCGCTCGGTCAGCCCGCTGCCGAACCACAGGGCGCGGAAGCCGTGTTCGGTGCGGTAGATCTCGGCGTACGCGTCGACGAGGACACCGACCGGGTCCGCCCAGCGCTCGGCGGCCGCGGCCTCGACGAGCGCGTCCATCGCCGCTTCCAGCTTCGCGAAGTAGCCGGCCGCGAGCGCCTCGATGATCGCCCCGCGGTCGGGCAGGTACTGGTAGAGCGAACCGACCGACACCCGCGCCTCGGACGCGATGCGGGTCGTGGTGAGCGACTCGACGCCCTCCTCGACCAGAATGCGCTCCGCGGCTTCCAGCACTCTGGCCAACCGGGCCCGGCTGCGGGCCTGTTGGGGGGTGCGGCGCAGGGAGGCGATCCATGCGGCCGGGTCGGCGTCCGGGGCGGACTCAGCCACGCGACGACCTCCGCTCACCCACGTGACCACCTCACGCGACTACCTCCGAACCTGAACGTGACTTTGTTTCACGTTTAGGTTAGCGTCGCGCGCATGACCGACTCAAGCCCGGCGCTGAGCGAGGAGCGGGCCGCCGTGGCGGCCGCCTGCCGCCGACTGGGGGCCGAGGGGCTGCTCATCGGTACGGCGGGAAATGTCAGCGTCCGTGTCGAGGACCGCGTGGCGATCACCGCGACCGGCGCGATCCTGGCCGAGCTCACTCCGGACCAGGTCACCGTCGTCGACCTCGACGGAGAGATCGTGACCGGCAGCCTGCTGCCGACCTCGGAACTGGACCTCCACCTCGGCGTCTACCGCCGTTACGGCACCGGCGCCGTCGTGCACACCCACGCCCCGATGGCCACCGCGCTCTCCCTCGTCCTCGACGAACTCCCCTGCGTGCACTATCAGTTGCTGGCCCTCGGCGGCACCGTCCGGGTCGCGCCGTACGCCACCTTCGGCACCCCGGAACTCGCCGAGTCGGTCCTCACCGCGCTGGAGGGCCGGGGCGCCGCCCTGATGGCCAACCACGGGGCCGTCACGCACGCCCCGACCCTCGACAAGGCGGTCGAGCACGCGCTGCTCCTGGAGTGGGCCTGCGGTGTCTACCAGCGCGCGGCCGCCCTGGGGCTGCCGCGCGTCCTCGATGAACAGCAGCAGATCGCGGTGATCGAGGCCGCCCTCGCCCGCAACTACGGCACCACGCAGTCCGCACCCACCGCACCCACCGCAACATCCGCGCAGGAGGGGAACCGATGAACGTCGTCACCATGGGCGTGCACGTGCTGGACGTCCTGGTCCGGCCGGTCGAGGAGATACCGGAGGGCCAGGGCGCGACCCTGGTCGAGGACATCCGCATGACCGCCGCCGGCACGGCCGCCGGCACCGCCCTCACCCTGGCCAAGCTGGGCGCCTCGGTGCGCACCGCCGGGGCCATCGGCACCGACCCGACGGGCGACCTGCTCACACGGCTCCTCGACAAGGCGGGAATCGACACCGGGCTGCTCGTCCGCCGTATCGACACCTCCACCTCCGCGACCGTCCTGCCCATCCGCCCCAACGGTGACCGCCCCACCCTCCACCTGCTCGGCGCCAACGTCACCTACGGCCTCGACGACGTGCCCTGGGACGCGGTCGCCGAGGCGAGTCACCTGCACCTCGGCGGCCCCGAGCTCATCGGAGCCGACGTCGCCGCCCGCATCCTGGCGCACGCCAAGGAGCACGGCGTGGTCACCTCGGTGGACCTGCTCGCCCCGGGCTACCTCGGCACCTTCGACCAGATCGAACCGCTGCTCCCGTACGTCGACTTCCTGCTCCCCAACGACGACCAGGTCCTCGGCTTCAGCGAGGAGGAGGACCTCGTCACCGGTGCGAAGAGGTTCCTGGCCGGCGGGGTGGGCCTGGTCGCGGTCACCCGCGGCGGCGACGGCGCCCTCCTGGTCACCGCCGAGGGCACGGAGACGGTCCCCGCCTTCGAGGTCGAGGTCGTCGACACCACCGGCTGCGGGGACGCGTTCTCGGCGGGCTTCCTGCGCGGGATGAGCCTGGACCGCACACCACGCGAGGCGGCGGTCCTGGGCAGCGCCGCGGCGGCACTGGTGGCGCAGGGCCTGGGCAGCGACCACGGCGACTTCGACCTGGCGGAGGCCGACGAGTTCTCCATGACGAGCAGGACCCGCGGCTAGGGCCTGTCTGACAATTCCCGTCGTCGCCCGAAGGGCGGCCTCGCGGCGTCAGGTGCGTGCTCTCGGCGTGCCGGGCGTAGGCCCTCGTACTGGACGTACTTGGGTCTGCGCCCGGTGCGGCGAGTGGGGGCACCTCCCACGCCCTTGAGGCAGTGGGGGAGCGTGCATGGCGTCGCGAGGCAGACGGGAATTGTCCGACAGGCGCTAGGGGCCGTCCCTGCCGTGCGGTGTGCGAGGGCCGCGGAATGGGCGCGGGGCGGCCGGTGTTGCGGCACCAACGAGTCCGTTCCGCGCCACCGCACTCCTGGGAGTTCCCGTGCCCCGCTCCGAAGCCCGCGTCGCCACCGACCGCCCGCACCGCTACGCCAAGCAGCTCGCCTCGCACCTGGGCCGCCGCTCCACGACCAGCTGGGACGAGGAGAGCGGTGAGGGCAGCCTGCTCTTCCAGAACGGAGGCAAGGGCTCCCTCACCGCCACCGAGGGCGCGCTGCTGCTGACGCTGGAGACGGAGTCCGAGCACCTCGATCTGCTGGAGGGTGTCGTCGGCAGCCACCTCGTCCGCTTCGGCAGCAAGGACGAACTGGTCGTCGAGTGGACCCGGGACGGCGGCGAGCCCGGCACCACGCAGCGCAAGGAGTCCGACTGACCGGGGGCCTCAGACCGAGCAGCCCACGTGGGCCAGCGCCTGCTTGAGCAGCACCCCGTGACCGCCGGGCATCTCGCTCGCCACCGCCGGTGACAGGGCCTCCTGCGGGCTGAACCACACGAGGTCCAGGGCGTCCTGGCGAGGCTGGCAGTCACCGCTCACCGGAACGACGTAGACAAGGGAGACGGCGTGCTGGCGCGGGTCGTGGTACGGGGTGACCCCCTGGGTGGGGAAGTACTCCGCCACCGTGAACGGCTGCAGGGAGGGCGGGATCCGGGGCAGGGCCACGGGTCCGAGGTCCTTCTCCAGGTGACGCAGCAGGGCGTCCCGGACCCGCTCGTGGTGCAGAACGCGGCCGGAGACCAGAGTCCGGCTGACCGTTCCGTCGGGTCCGATGCGCAGCAGCAGGCCGACGCTGGTGACTTCGCCGCTGTCGTCTACGCGCACGGGCACGGCCTCGACGTACAGGATGGGCATCCGGGCGCGCGCCTGCTCGAGATCGTCGGCGCTGAGCCAGCCGGGCGTGGTATCGGTCAAGTCAGACATTGCTAGATCATACTTTCCGGGGACGGCGGGTGCTCAGTCGCGCTCGCCTGGTGGGACGGGGACGGGGCGGGAAGTCCGTAGAGACGGCGGGCGTTGTCCCCGCTCGTCCAGGCCGCGATGCGCAAGGCGTCCGGCAGGCTCAGCTCGTCGGCGTCCACCCGCTCCTGCAGCAGACCGGCCAGGCCGTGCCGGAAGGACAGCGCGCCGAGCAGATGGAATTCGGCCACACCGTACGCGTCGGAGCTGTACAGCAGTTTGCGGAACGGCGTGATCTCCAGAGCCTCCGCCAGGATCGCCCGGGACCGCGCGGGGCCGACGTGGTGCAGTGTGAGGCCCACATCCAGGTACACCTGCTCGAACACCGCGGCCAGATAGGCGGCCTGCCGCTGGTACGGCCAGCAGTGCAGCAGCAGGACCGGGACGGTGCCCGCGGTCAGGTGCAGCCAGTCCGTGAGGTGGGTGGGATCCACGCGGTGCATCCGGATGTCGCTGTCGCCGAACCCGGTGTGCAGCTGGAGCGGCAGCCCCAGGTCCACGGCGGTCCACAGCAGATGCCGTACGAGAACGGGATCGGCCAGTCGGCCACCGCGGGCGAGCCAGGCGCCGGCGGCGCGGGTGACCTCCGCCTCCGAGGGGCGCGCCGGGTCCAGGTCGAAGCCGGTGCGGTAGGCGGCGACCGACTTCACGGCCACCACACCCGGCCGTCCCACGGCGTCCAGAGCGGCCGCCCGGAACACATCGGCGTACGCGTGCGGCTCCACGCCCCGCGCCGCCACCGCCTCCGCGACGCTCTCCAGCCGTACGACCTCGTAGGCCGACCCGCCCGCGATGGCGGCCAGTTCCCCGGGCGAGGTGATGCGGTCCGGCGCGTACCCGGTGTCGACGCAGAACACGTCCGTGCCCGCGGCGCTCAGGAAGCGGCGGTTGACCTCCTGCGGGCCGAGTTCGGCACGGCGGGCCAGATAGTCCTCGGGCGGCGCGTGGCGGGGGAGGTCCAGCAGGGGCGCGCAGTGGCGCCGGACCGCCACGCCGACGGGGCTGTCGAAGGGGGAGATCCCGGGCCAGGCCGTGCCCTCGGTGAGCAGCGACTCGAAGGCGGGCCGGTCGAGTTCGTCGGTGACGACCCCGTGGCAGTGGTGGTCCACCAGCCGGGCGGTGGCGAGGGCCTCGTGGACGCGTCCGCTCATGCTCAGTACTTCCAGCGGTACGCGGCCGCGATCTGCTCGTCGTCCAGGTCGGCCACGGAATCGCTCTCTCCGAAGCGCACGGCGACCACGGCGTCGGCGAGGACCGGACCCAGCGCGGCCCGCAGCTGTTCGTCGGCGCGGAAGGCCCGGACCGCCTGGGACAGGGAGGTCGGCAGCCGGCGCACACCCAGGGCGGCGGCCCGGTCGGCGGCGAGCAGGGCCGGATCCCCGGTGATCTCCCTGGGCAGCGGCATGGCCGAGGTCAGCCCGTCGAGCCCGGCGGCGATCAGCCCGGTGAGCGCGAGATACGGGTTCGCGGCCAGGTCGGCCGGCTTCAGCTCCAGGTTCGCGGCCCGGTCGGTCAGGCCCGCCGTGCCGGTGACGATCCGCACGGCCGCCTCCCGGGTCTCCCGGCCCCAGGCGGTGAACACCCCCGCCCACTGGGAGGGCTTGAGGCGCAGATAGCTGGCTGGGCTCGGCGCGGTCAGGGCCGTCAGCGCGTGCAGGTGGGCGAGGACACCCGCGACGAACCACTCGGCCTCGCGCGTCATGCCGTACCGGCCCTTGCCGCCCGAGTGCAGGTTCACGCCCTCGCGCCAGGCGGAGAGATGGAGATGGCCGCCGTTGCCGACGCCCTCCGCGAAGACCGCCGGGGAGAAGGAGACGACGAGCCCGTGCCGCTGGGCCACCGCACGGATCGTCTGCCGTACGAGGACGCTGACGTCGGCCGCCGCCACCGGGTCCAGGGCACCCGTCGAGATCTCGAACTGCCCGGCCGCGTACTCGGGGTGGAGCTGTGCGACCTCGATGCCCTGGGCGGCGCAGGCCGCCAGCAGGTCGGCCGCGTAGTCGCTCAGCTCCACCTGCCGGGTGGCGCCGTACGCCGGTCCCGACACCGCGGGCACGAAGTCGCCGTCCGCCGCCGGGCCCCGGCCCACCGCCCACTCGATCTCGATGCCCGCCTCGAAGGTGATCCCGTGCCGCTCGGCCGCCTCGGTGACGGTCCGCCGCAGAACCGTGCGGGAACAGCCCGGATGGCGTTCGCCCTCCTGGGTGATCCGGTCGACCGGCGCCCACGCCCAGCCGGGCTGCCCGGCCAGTGCCACCAGCCGGTCCAGATCGGGGTACAGACGCAGGTCACCGTCCGGGGAGCCGAGAGTCTCCGTGGTGACGATGGAATCGTTCGCCAGGAAGGTGTCGAACACCGGCGACATGCCCACGCCCCAGGCCGCGGCGGAGGGCAGCTTCGCCGTCGGGACGGTCTTCACCCGGCAGATGCCCGCGGTGTCGACATAGGCCAGCACCACGCCGTGCACGCCCTTCGCGGACAGCTCCTCGCTCAGTGCGGTGGCCCGGTCCACGTCTCCGGGACGGCCGCCGGGGACGGGGTCGGCAAGGGTGGTCATACGTCCTCCACGACGGGCTCGGCCGATCGGATCCCGCGTCAGGGTTTCACGGCGACCGCGCCGAACTGCGGTACCACCCCCGGGGAGTCGGACTCGGCACGCCACTGCGAGCAGGAGACCAGGCCCGGTTCGAGGAGATCGAGTCCGTCGAAGAACGTGGCGATGTCCGTGCCGCTGCGGGCCGTGATCGGCGGAGTGGCGTTCTCGTTCCAGAACTTCATGGCCGGGATCTGGCCCTCGCCGCCGAGGTCGGCGTCGAACGTGGGGTGGGTCAGGGCCAGATGGCTGCCGGCGGGCATCGAGGCCATGATCTCGTGCGCGATCCTGCGCGCCTCGTCGGTGTCGAGGACGAAGTTGAGGATGCCGAGCATCATCACCGCCACCGGCTTGCTGAAGTCCAGGGTCCGCGCGGCCCGTTCGAGGATGGCGGCCGGGTCGTGGACGTCGGCGTCGATGTAGTCGGTGACGCCCTCGGGGGTGCTGGTCAGCAGGGTGCGGGCGTGGACGAGGACGATCGGGTCGTTGTCGACGTAGACGATCCGGGCGTCGGGCGCGATGCGCTGGGCGATCTCATGGGTGTTGTCCACCGTCGGCAGCCCCGTGCCGACGTCGAGGAACTGCCGGATGCCCCGCTCCTCGGCGAGGAAGCGCACCGAGCGGCCCAGGAACCAGCGGTCCGCGCGGGCGATCTCCCGGATGATCGGGAACATCCCGGCGACATGGTCGCCGACCCGCTGGTCGACCTCGTAGTTGTCCTTGCCGCCGATCCAGTAGTTCCACACGCGCGCGTTGTGCGCCACACCTGTGTTCAGCCTCGCCGATGCGCCCGACGGGGTGTGGCTCTCGCTCACGACAGTGCTCCTTCTCCGTGCCTGCGGCCGTTGCCGCCATTGTGCCGTCCGATGATCAGCTTGTCCCGCGAACCCCCGACTCGAACGCCCTGTCCGAAGTGCCGGACACCCTCTCGGCGGTGACACTGGCCCCGTGCGCCCGCCCCGCCCCCGGCCTTCGAGGAGTGAGCATGCTGCCCGGTTTCCTCGCCAGGATGGTCGAGTTGATGCGCGGCCGGGAAGGCCGCTCGCTCCATGTGAAGGCGGCGGGCGGTGCGACCGCCGTGCTGCTCCTGGTGATGCTCACCGGTTCCTGGGCGGTGCTCGCCGCCGAGGAGGGGGCGCGGGGCGCCAGTCTGACCTCGTACCCGAAGGCCCTGTGGTGGTCGGTCGAGACGGCGACGACCGTCGGATACGGCGACTTCTACCCCGTGACCTGGTGGGGCCGGGTCGTCGGCACGGTCGTCATGGTCGTCGGCATCACGACGTACGGCATGGTCACGGCGGCGCTCGCGACCTGGTTCGTGGCCCGGCAGCAGAAGCGTGCGCACCCGGTGGGTGCCGAGACCCTGCATGCCCTGCACGAGCGGTTCGACCGGCTGGAGGAGGTGCTGGGAGCGAAGAAGAAGGGGTGACGCGGTTCTCCGGCCGCGCCTGCCCGTCCTGCCGGGCCCTGGCGGCGATCTCCGCGTTCCTCCGGCCGAGGGCGACCAGGCGGACCAGGTCGAGCTCGCGGTCGGTCGGGGGCTCGGGGCCGCTGCCGGGTGGGGCGCTACGACCGGCTGCGGCATCGGGCCCGCGGTGAGGTACGGGAAGCAGACGTGCGGCGGCCGAGGGGAGACCAGTGAGTCACCGGCCGCGGCGGCTCGGACCGCCTCGGCGAGGAGCGTGGGGCCGGACCGCGGGTGTTCTTCCGAGGAGGGCGGGGTTCTCGTCCGGGGGCGCGGGTCGTCCGGACGAGAGCGAGTCGTCCGGCCGGGGCTACGGGCGACGCTGCTCCCCGGGCGGCGTTCCTCCCCGGGGACGGTGCCGGAGCTGTCTTCCGGGGAGGAGCACGCCCGCCCGCCCGGGCGAAGCGGGCGTCTTTCCCGGGCGGCGGGTCGGGTTGTTCAATGGGGCTGCACAGGAGAGGAGCCCGCCCGTGTCCCCTGCCCCCGTGCCCTCCGTCGGCGTCCGCATCCGGCAGGCGCGGCTGGAGCGTGGCCTCGGGCTGCGTGCCCTGGCCCGCGAGGTCGGTGTCTCCGCGAGCCTGGTCTCCCAGATAGAGACCGGGAAGAGCCAGCCGTCGGTCAGCACCCTGTACGCGATCACCACGGCTCTCGGGATCTCCGTCGAGTCGCTCTTCGAGGGCCGGGAGACCGCCGCGGCGGTGGGTTCGGCCACCGTCGTGCACGCCCTGGCGGCCTTCGCCGCCGACCCCGGCCACCGCATAGGCCCCCTGGTCACCCCCGGTGAGCGGGAGGTGCTGGAACTGGACTCCGGCGTCCTGTGGGAGCGGCTCGGGCACGTCCCCGGCACGGACGTGGACTTCCTGCTCGTCACCTACCGGCCCGGCGGCTCCTCCTCCGGCGCGGGCGGTCTGATGCGGCACGCCGGTACCGAGTACGGCTATCTGACCTCCGGCGAACTCGTCCTCACCCTCGGCTACGACGAGCAGGTCCTGCGCCCCGGCGACGCCGTCAGCTTCGAGTCCACGACCCCGCACCGCTACCGCAACGACGGCGACGAACCGGCCGTGGGTGTCTGGTTCGTGTCGAGCCGGACCGTTCGGTGACGGCCAAACCGTTCAGTGACACTTGACACTCCCCGTGGACGGTCGTTGACTCGATGGTGGGGGTGGTCGCGATGGCGATCCGCACATACGGCCCCAACGCTGTCGACTGGGAAGAGCGCGTAGACCTCGACCGGCTGCGCCGACAGCGCCTGGCCCGGCTCCACGACACGCTGAACCGCTCCGAACTGGGCGCCGTGCTCAGCTTCGACTTCGCGAACATCCGCTACATGACCGCCACGCACATCGGCACCTGGGCGATGGACAAGCTGATCCGCTTCGCCCTGCTGGTCCGCGGCGGCGAGCCGATCGTCTGGGACTTCGGCTCCGCGGCCCGCCACCACCAGCTCTACAACCCGTGGCTCGACCACAGCGACGGCAAGGGCGGCCCGCCCACCGGAGCCCGCGCCGGCATCTCCACCCTGCGCGGCGCCTTCCACCCGGACGCCGGGATCGCCGAGGACGTCGCCGCGAAGATCGCCGCCGAACTGCGCGCCCACGGCCTCGCCGGCGAACCGCTCGGCATCGACGTCGCCGAGATGCCCGTCCTCGCCGCCCTGCGCGCCGAGGGCATCGACGTGGTCGACGGCCAGCAGGTCTTCCTGGAGGCCCGCCGCGTCAAGACCGGCGACGAGATCTCCCTGCTCGCCCAGGCCTGCGCGATGGTCGACGCGGCCTACGAGGAGCTCTACGCCCACCTCCGCCCCGGCATCCGCGAGAACGAGTGCGTCGGCCTGGTCAGCAAGGTCCTCTACGACCTCGGCAGCGAGTACGTCGAAGGCGTCAACGCCATCTCGGGCGAACGCTGTTCACCCCACCCGCACGTGTACAGCGACCGCCTGATCCGCCCCGGCGACCCCGCCTTCTTCGACATCCTGCACAGCCACCTCGGCTACCGCACCTGCTACTACCGCACCTTCGCCGTCGGCAGCGCCTCCCGAGCGCAACGGGACGCGTACGTCCGCTGCCGGGAGTACATGGACGAGGCGATCTCCCTGGTCCGACCGGGCGCCACCACCGCCGACATCGTCCAAGTGTGGCCGCGTGCCGAGGAGTTCGGCTTCGCCGACGAGACCGCCGCCTTCGCCCTCCAGTACGGCCACGGCGTGGGCCTGTCGATCTGGGAGAAGCCCGTCTTCAGCCGGCTGGTCTCCCTCGACCACCCCGAAGTCCTCGAAGAGGGCATGGTGTTCGCCCTGGAGACCTACTGGCCCGCAGCCGACGGCTGGTCCGCCGCCCGGATCGAGGAGGAACTGGTCGTCACCGCCGACGGCTGCGAGGTCATCACCAAGTTCCCCGCCGAGGAACTCCTGGTCGCGGGCCGCAAGTACTGGACGGTGGGCGGCGAGCTGAACACCCGCCGTGAGTCGCAGTCGCATCTCAACAACGGGAAGCACTGATGGAACCGGCCGAACTCCTCGCCCTGTACGAGCGGATGGTCCTCATCCGCCGTACCGAGAAGGCCGCCCACGACCTGTTCCTCCAGGGCCTCGTCAAGGGCACCACCCATCTCGCCGCCGGCCACGAGGCGATCGCCGTCGGCGCGAGCGCCGCCCTGCGCGACGACGACTACGTCTTCGCCACCTATCGCGGCCACCACCACGCGATGGCCCGGGGCGCCGGCCCCGAGGAGTGCCTCGCCGAACTCATGAGCAGGGCAACGGGGTTGTGCGGGGCCAAGGGCGGCTCCATGCACCTCACCAAGGCAGCCACGAACATGCTCGGCTCCTACGCCATCGTCGGCGCCCACCTGCCGATGGCGGTCGGCGCCGCCTGGTCGGCGAAACTGCGCGGCACCGGACAGCTCGCGGTCGCCTTCTTCGGGGACGGCGCCACCAACATCGGCGCCTTCCATGAGGCGTTGAACCTGGCCGCCGTGTGGAAGCTGCCCGTGCTGTTCGTCTGCGAGAACAACCTGTACATGGAGTACACGCCGATCGCCGACGTCACCGCGGTGCCCCGGCCCGCCGCGGACCGGGCGTCCGCCTACGGCATCCCCGGCGAGGTCGTCGACGGCAACGACGTCGTCTCCGTCCAGGAGACGGTGGCACGGCTGGCGCGGCGGGCCCGGGCCGGAGACGGGCCCGCCCTGCTGGAGGCCGAGACCTACCGCCACTTCGGGCACAGCCGGACCGACCCGGCGACCTACCGTCCGGCCGAGGAGGTCGAACGCTGGCTCAAGCACGACCCGTTGGACATCGCGCGCGGGCGGCTCGTCGAGGCCGGGGTGCCCGAGGAGAGGGTCACCGAGGCCGACGAGCGCGCGCGGACCGTCGTACGGGAGGCGGTCGAGGCCGCGAAGAACGCGCCGCCGCCCGATCCCCGCGAGGCCTTCACCGACGTGTGGGCCGACGGAGGTGCGGCATGGCGGACGTGATCACCTATCGGGAGGCGGTCGCCGAGGGCATCGCGCGGGAGATGCGCCGCGATCCCTCCGTCGTCTGCCTGGGGGAGGACATCGGCGCGGCCGGCGGGGTGTTCAAGACGACCGCGGGACTGCACAAGGAGTTCGGATCCGAGCGGGTGTGGGACACGCCGATCTCCGAACAGGCCATCGTGGGCGCGGCGATGGGGGCCGCGATGACCGGGATGCGGCCCGTCGCGGAGATCATGTTCTCGGACTTCCTGGCCTGTTGCTGGGACTACCTCGCCAACGAGATACCCAAGGTGCGTTACATGACGGGAGGTCAGGTCACCGTGCCCCTCGTCGTGCGCACCGCCAACGGCGGCGGGCTCGGTTTCGGCGCCCAGCATTCGCAGGCCACCGAGAACTGGGCGCTGACCGTTCCCGGACTGAAGATCGCGGCCCCTGCCACGCCCGCCGACGTCATCGGGATGATGGCGGCGGCCATCCGCAGTGACGACCCGGTCGTGTTCTTCGAGCACAAGGGACTGCTGGCCACCAAGGGGCCACCCCCGCCGCCGGACCACGTGGTCGACCTGGGGCGCGCGGCCGTCGTGCGCGAGGGGGCCGACGTGACGCTGGTGGCGCTCGCCTCGATGGTGCCGGTCGCGCTCACGGCCGCGGAACGGCTCGCCGCGGACGGCATCGGCGTCGAGGTCGTCGACCTGCGCTCCCTAGTGCCGCTCGACATGGCCACCGTGCTCGCCTCCCTCGGCCGGACCTCCCGGCTGGCGACCGTCGAGGAGAACCCGTACCAGGGCGGCTGGGGGGCGACGGTCGTCTCCGTCGTGGCCGACGAGGGGTTCGGGCTGCTGGACGCGCCGGTGCGGCGGGTGACGGGGGAGTGCGTGCCGCTGCCGTTCGCGGACGCGCTGGAGGAACAGGTCATTCCCACCGTCGACAAGGTCGTGGCGGCCGTCAGGAGTCTCGCCGCGTACTGAACACCCCCTAGGAGGAAGCGCGATGACCCATCGGACACTCCTTCGAGCCGGACACGTGCTCTCCATGGACCCCGACATCGGGGACCTGCCGAGGGGGGACGTCCTCATCGAGGACGGGAGGATCGCGGCCGTGGACCGCGAGATCGGCGCGGACGCCGAAGTCCTCGACATGACCGGCCGCATCGTGATCCCCGGCTTCGTCGACACCCACCGCCACACCTGGGAGGCGTCGATCCGGAACGTGGCGCCCGACGCCACCCTCGACGACTACTTCGTCGACATCCTCGACACCTTCGCGCCGCTCTACACCCCCGAGGACGTCTACGCGGCCAACCTCGCGGGCGCCCTGGAGTGCCTCAACGCCGGCATCACCACGCTCGTCGACTGGTCCCACATCAACAACACGCCCGAGCACCCGGACGCGGCGATCCGGGCCCTCGCGGAGAGCGGCATCCGTGCCCAGTACGCGTACGGCAGCGCCAACACCTCGCTCGCCGACTACTGGTTCGAAAGCAAGATCGCGATCCCGGGCGACGACGTACGCCGGATCCGCACCGAGTACTTCTCCTCCGACGCCGGCCTGCTCACCCTGGCCCTCGCCACCCGCGGCCCCGGTTTCTGCGTCAACGACGTCGTCACCTCCGAGTGGGCCCTCGCCCGCGAGCTCGGCATCCCGATCACCGTGCACGTGGCCATGGGACGCCTCGCGGGCCGCTTCGGCATGGTCAAGCAACTCCACGACCTCGGACTGCTCGGCCCCGACACCACCTACGTCCACTGCTGCTACTTCAGCGAGGAGGAGTGGCGGCTGGTCGCCGACAGCGGCGGTACGGTCTCCATCGCGCCGCAGGTCGAGACGCAGATGGGGCACGGCTGGCCGCCGGTGATGAAGGCGATCGAGCACGGCCTGCGCCCCTCCCTGAGCATCGACGTCGTCACCACCGTGCCCGGCGACATGTTCACCCAGATCCGCGCGGCCTTCGCAGCCGAGCGCGCCCGCGTCAACGCGGCCAGCTGGCAGGCCGATGCCCCGGTCCCCGACACCATGTTGACGGCACGTCAGATGCTGGAGATCGCCACCGGCAACGGCGCCCACGTCGCAGGCCTGGAGGACCGCACCGGATCGCTCACCCCGGGCAAGCGCGCGGACGTCGTCGCGATCGACGCGACCGCCCTGAACGTGGCCCCGGTGCACGACGCGGCCGCCGCCGTGGCGTTGAGCGCGGACGTGTCCAACGTGGAGACGGTCATCGTCGACGGCGTCGTCCGCAAGCGCGACGGCAGGCTCACGGCCGACGCGGTCCGTGCCCGGCGCCTGGTCGAGGAGTCCCGCGACCGGCTGCTGGCCGCGAAGGAGGCCCGGGCGTGACCAGGCACCTGGTGCGCCGCGCCACCGACCTCCCTGAGCCGTCGTACGACGAACACGGCTACCGGCGACGGGAGTTGGTCGGCGAGGCCGACGGCAGCTCGCACACCGGCTTCGGGGTGTGCGAGCTGCGCCCCGACGGGAGCGTGGCGGCCCATGTCCACTCCTACGAGGAGAGCTTCCACGTCCTCGACGGGACCGTGGTCCTCGATGCGCCCGAGGGGGCGTATCTGCTGGAGGAGGGCGACTACGGGCTTCTTGCGACCGGCGTCCCGCACGCCTGGCGTGGCGCCGGGGACGGCGTCGCCCGCTGGGCGGACATGCTCGCTCCGGTACCGCGGGCCCGGTACGGGTACGACACCCAGGCGGTCTCCGCGTGGCCGCTGCGTCCGCCCGTCCGTGTCGACGTCCGCGACCCGCGCACCCGGTCCTTCGGGCACTTCGAGCCCGCCCAGATGGATCCCGGGAAGCAGTCCCAGGACCTGCTCGCGGTGTCGGCGAGCATGCGGACCGCGCTGCTCGTCTACAGCGGGATCACCGTGAAGATGATGGTCGACAGCGACCTGGGCGCGGTGGCCTCGACGATGTTCATGGTGCAGTACGCGCCCGACGGCGTCGCGGGCACGCACGACCACCCTTTCGAGGAGACGTATCTGTTCCTGGAAGGCGAGGCGGACGCGGTCTTCGACGGTTCGCCGTACCGGCTCGGTCCGGGCGACTGCGCCTGGGCGGGCGCCGGTTGTGTGCACGGATTCTCCAACGCCGGTGAGGGGCCGCTGCGTTGGCTGGAGACACAGGCGCCGCAGCCGCCGGTGCGGCACTCCTACCGGTTCACCCGGGACTGGGACTACCTGAGGGAGGCTTCCCGATGAGCGGTGTGGTGGTGATCGGGGGAACCTCGGGCATCGGCAGGGAGTTCGCCCGGGTGCGTGCCGAGCGCGGCGACGAGGTGGTGATCACCGGGCGGGACGCCCACCGCACCGACACCGCGGCCAAGGAGATCGGCGCCCGGGGACTCGCCCTGGACCTCGCGCGGCCGAAGGGGGTCGTCGACGCGCTGAGCGACGTGGGAACCGTCGACCACCTGGTGATCGCGGGCATCTCCCGCGACGAGAACCGGGTGACCGCGTACGACATCGACGCCGCCGTCCACCTCGTCACCCTCAAGCTCGTCGGCTACACCGCCGTCGTGCACGCGCTGCGGTCCCGGCTGCACGACGACAGCGCCATCGTGCTGTTCGGCGGACAGGCCAAGGAGCGGCCCTACCCGGGAGCGACGACGGTGGCGACCGTCAACGCCGGGGTGACGGGGCTGATGCACTCCCTGGCCGTCGAACTCGCCCCTGTCCGGGTCAACGCGATCCATCCCGGGGTGGTGGGGGACAGCCCCTACTGGCGGGCCAAGCCGGCGGAGGTCCTGGCGGACCTGCGGGCCAGGACCCCGACCGGACGGCTCGCGACCGTGGCGGACGTGGTGGACGCCGTGGACTTCCTGCTGCGCAACGGCTCCGTCAACGCGGTGGAGTTGAGCGTGGACGGCGGATGGCTGCTGGGGTGAGGTCCGGCCCGCGGGCTCAGCGCTTGATGCCGACCGCCCCGTACAGCGACACGGGGTCGCCCTCCTCGCGGGCGTCCGGACGCCATCGCGACAGGGACACGATCCCCGGCTCCAGCACGTCGAGTCCCTTGAAGAGACGGCTCACCTCGTCGTGCGAGCGGGCCACCAGGGTGACCCCGCCGGCCGTGTAGGCCGCGATGCCCGCGTGCACCCGCTCCGGATCGAAGTCCGCCGTCATCGCCGACAGCACCAGGCAACTGCCCGGAGCCAGCGCGCCGACCAGCGTGTCCACCAGCTCCTGGGCGCCGTCCTCGTCGGAGATGAAGTGCAGCAGCGCGACCAGCGACAGCGCGACGGGCTCCTCGAAGTCGAGGACGGCGGAGGCGCCTTGGAGGATCCGCCGCGGCTCCCGGGCATCCGCCTGGAGGTAGTGCGTCGCCCCCTCCGGGGTGCCGTGCAGCAGGGCCGCCGCGTGGGCCAGGACGATCGGGTCGTTGTCGACGTACACGATCCGGGCGTCCGGTACGGCGGACTGGGCGATCTGGTGGAGGTTGGGCTCGGTGGGGATGCCGGAGCCGATGTCGAGGAACTGGCGGATTCCCGCTTCCCGTACGACGACCCGGGTGGCCCGCTCCATGAACCGGCGGTTGGCGCGCGCCTGCCGGGGAGCGTCCCCCTGTGCCGTGATCGCTCGTCCGAGCTCCTCGTCGACGGGGTAGTTGTCCTTCCCGCCGAGGAACCAGTCGTACACCCGGGCCGGATGCGGCCTGCTTGTGTCGATCCGCCGGCCGGCCGACTCGGTCCCGGTCACGCAAAGCTCCTCTGCTCGACAGAATGTGCGAGCAGTGTGCCATGTCACCCGGCGCGGCGAAGGCTGTCCTCGGCCACCTCGTCGTCGATCGCCGCCCGCACCAACGCGGCCGCCAGGACGTCAGGATGGGCGTCACCGGCCAGGGACAGCAGCCCGTCGGGATCCTTCGGCAGACCGAGCCGCTCCGCGCCCGCCAGTGTCCTGCCGTCCAGGTAGGGCGCGACCTCCGGCCAGACACCCTGCACCTCGCGCAGGAAGATGTCGGCGCCGGCGGGCCCGATACCCGGGAACTCCTGGAGCAGGCGCCGCAGTTCGGCGGCCCGGCCGTCCGCCTCCGCGCGCAGCCGGCGCAGATCGCCGCCCCATCGCTCGGTCAACAGCTCGGCGCCTTCGCCGAGTTGGGTCGCCGTACGTTCGTCGTAGCGCCGGTGGCCGCCGCGGCCCAGTGCGTCCACCCGCTCCTGCCACTGGGCCCGGGCCATGCGGCGGGGGTCGCGCAGTCCCGCCCTGTGCAGTTCGCGGGCGGTGGCGACCGCGACGGAGCCGCGGATGCGGGCACTGAGCAGAAGGGACAGCACCAGCAGCCGGTACAGGGGCTGCGGGGTGTCCTTCAGCGTGATGCCCGCCTCCGCGGCGTACGTCCGTCCATGCGCGCCGACGAGTTCCCGTACGACGCGCTCGGCCCTGGTCACCGCCTGAGCGGGTCGTGCCCGACGGACATCAGGCGATGCCTGCGCAGAGTCTCCTCGGCCTCGGGTTCCTTCTCCACGTCGGCCTCTGCGGCGACGGTGTCCACGACCTCGTACATGACGTCGATGTCCGCGTCGGTCAGGTCCGTGCGCCGCTTCTGGAGGATGGCGAGGACATGCTGCCCGGTCGGCTCACCCGCGTGCTCCGGCAGCGGCTCCGAGGACTCGTCGGCCTCGCTGACCCGCAGCCACGCGGCCAGTTCCTGTGAGGTCATGTTCACCGCGCGGTGGAAGTCCTCCCACAGCGCGTCGAGTTCGAGAGCGTCGGTCATCGCATGCGCCTTTCCGTGGGTGTTGCGGCCGGTCAGTCCCGGGGCCAGTTCTCGGCCTCGAACATCCAGCGCTGCTTCTCCAGCTCGGCGGTGATGCCGATCAGCAGGTCCTGCGTGACCGGGTCGGCCTTCTCGGTGGCCTCGATGCGCTCGCGCAGCCGGCCGATGGCCGCCTCCAGCGTCTCCACGACCAGCCGGACGACCTCGTCGTCCCGGATCCAGCCGCTCTTCGAGCCGGGCAGCGTGTAGGCGGCCGCGATCGTCTCGGGCCGGCCGTCGGGCGCCACGCCCAGGGCCGCGGCGCGCTCCGCCACCGTGTCGGAGAACGAGCGGGCCGTCGACACCACCTCGTCCAACTGGAGGTGGATGGACCGGAAACGCGGGCCCACGATGTTCCAGTGCGCCTGCTTTCCGATCAACGACAGGCCGATCAGATCCACCAGGGTGCTCTGCAGGGCCTCCCCGGCCGTCTCGCGGGCCGAGTCGGACAGGGTGCTCCTGACCACAGTCATACCGTGCTCCTCCTTCTGGCATGGTCAATGCCGGTACGGAGCAGTGCGTCGCGTTCCTGCTCGCAGGTTCCGCCCCACACGCCCGAGGTCTGCCCACTGCTGAGCGCCAGATCGAGGCACTCGAGGGCGACCGGGCAGCGGGCGCACACGCGCTTCGCCGCCGCGGTGTCCCGCAGCGCGGGTCCTTGCGTGCCCACGGGGAAGAACAGCTCGGGGTCCTCGCCCACGCAGGCCGCTCGACGCAACCACTCCATGGGGGCGCGGGTGCCCCGGGCGTACTCGTGCAAACAGTGGTGTCTCAGCCGGTGAGCACCCCGTCGAGGAAGTCCGTCACGTCCGCGAAGACCTCCGCCTTGTGCGTCTCGTGGAACACCTCGTGCCGGGCCCCGGCGTAGGTCCGCTCGGTGAACGTCCCGCCCCTGATCCCCTCGACACCGACGCGGCTCCCGGCGAGCGGGACCAGCCGGTCGTCCTCGCCGTGCAGCCACAGCAGCGGGAGCGGCCCGACGTCACCGGCCCGCGACACGATCTCCAGGGTGCGGGCGAACGCCTCCACCGTCGGCCGCTTCATCGGCCCGTGCCAGACGAGGGGGTCCGCCCGGTACGCGGCGCCCACCTCGGGGTCCCGGGAGAGCGAGGCCGCGCTGACGGGCGTGTCCGGGATCTCGTCGAGGGCGAGCAGCGCCCCGGGCAGCGCCCAGGCGCCGATCACCGGCCCCGACAGCACGAGCGCGGCGAGCTCGGTGCCGTACCGCTGGGCGAAGCGGGCGGCGATCAGACCGCCCATGGAATGCCCGACCATGACGAGGGGCACACCGGGGCAGGCGTCTCGCACCAGGTCCGCCACCGCGTGCACATCCGTGACCACGTCCTCGAAGTCCTCGATGAGCACCCGCTCGCCCGCCGACCTCCCGTGCCCGACATGATCCGGCCCGAACACGGCCGCCCCGTGGGCCGTGAGGACCTCGGCGAGTTCCGCGTACCGGCCGATGTGCTCGCCATAACCGTGCACCAGCAGCGCCGCGTATCGGGGCCTTCGGTTCGGCCACTCGTGGACGGTGAGGGCGCCGTGAATTCCGGCGAGGACGTGCTCGGCCATGTCTCCTCCAGCTATAGTCCGAAACTAGCGGTGCTAATTAAATTCTCTCGGTCCCCCGGATCATGACGGTCAGGAGTCAAGTCGTGCGCCCCGTCCACTTCGCGGCCGCCCGCCGCACCCCCATCGGCAGGCTCCGCGGCGCCCTGTCCGCCGTACGCCCCGACGACCTCGCCGCGACCGTGATCCGCGCCCTGGTCGCCGACGTGCCCGCGCTCGACCCGGCGCGGGTCGACGACGTCTACTGGGGCGCCGCCAACCAGGCCGGCGAGGACAACCGCAACGTGGCCCGCATGGCCGCGCTGCTCGCCGGACTGCCCGAGACCGTACCCGGCGCCACCGTCAACCGCCTGTGCGCCTCCGGCCTGGAGGCGGTGACGACCGCGGCCCGCACCATCGCCGCGGGCGAGGCCGACATCGTGCTCGCGGGCGGCTCCGAGTCGATGAGCCGCGCCCCCTTCGTGCTGCCCCGCCCCGACGAGGCCCTCCCGCACCGGATCGAGACCCACGACACCCGGCTCGGCTGGCGCCTGGTCAACCCGGCCATGAAGGAACTCCACGGCCTGCTGCCCATGGGCGAGACCGCCGAGGAGGTCGCCGAGCGCTACGGCATCTCGCGCGAACGCCAGGACGAGTTCGCCCTGCGCAGCCACCGCCTCGCCGCCGAGGCCCGCAAGAACGGCCGCTTCGACGACGAACTCCTCCCGGTGGAGCGCCCCGACGGCGTGCTCGTCGACAGCGACGAGTGCATCCGCGAGGACACCTCCTACGACAAGCTGGCCCGCCTCAAGCCCGTCTTCCGGGCCGGCGGCACGGTCACGGCGGGCAACGCCTCCCCCATGAACGACGGCGCGGCAGGACTCCTCCTGGTCAGCGAGGAGGCGCTGAACGACCTGGGCCTTGAGTCCCTGGGCCGCTACGTCGCCGGTGCCTCGGCCGGCGTCCACCCCGACGTGATGGGCATCGGCCCCGTCCCCGCCACCCGCAAGGCACTCGCCCGCGTGGACTGGAGCATCGGCGACATCGAGGAGGCCGAGTTCAACGAGGCCTTCGCCGCCCAGGCCCTCGCCTGCGTCGACGAGCTCGGCATCGACCCCGACCGCGTCAACCCGACCGGCGGCGCGATCGCGCTGGGCCACCCGCTCGGCTGCTCGGGCGCCCGCATCCTCACGACCCTGCTGCACCGGATGCGCCGGACGGGGGCGGCACGAGGTCTTGCCACGATGTGCGTGGGCGTCGGGCAGGGGAGCGCCGTCCTGGTGGAGCGGCACTAGCGCGAGCACGCCAACAGGACCACACGGCGAGACGGCACTTACAAGATCTCTTACCTGCACCTAGCATCGGTCTCCGCATGGACACGATGACGCTCTGGCACCTTTCCGTCTGGGAGTTCGCCGCGCTCGCCGCCGCGGCCCTGCTCGTCGGCTTCTCCAAGACGGCCGTGAGCGGGGCCAACACGGTCAGCCTCGCGATCTTCGCCGCGGTGCTGCCCGCCCGCGCCTCCACCGGCGCGCTGCTGCCGATCCTGATCGCCGGGGACGTGCTCGCGGTACTCACCTACCGACGGCACGCCCACTGGCCCACCCTCTGGCGGCTGTTCCCGGCGGTCGCGGTCGGCGTGGTCGCCGGCACGCTGTTCCTGCAATGGGCGGACGACGGGATCGTCCGCACGTCGATCGGCGCGATCCTCCTCTTCATGGCCGGGGTGACGGTCTGGCGCCGCCGCACGGCCGACACGGAGGAGGAACCCGACTCGGTCGCCACCCGGACCGGCCGGGTCAAGGCCCGCTCCTACGGCGTCCTCGGCGGCTTCACCACCATGGTCGCCAACGCCGGCGGCCCGGTGATGTCGATGTACCTGCTGTCGGCGGGCTTCCGCAAACTCGGCTTCCTCGGCACCTCGGCCTTCTTCTTCCTGATCGTCAATGTCTCCAAGGTGCCCTTCAGCGTCGGTCTCGGCCTGATCGACGGCCACTCGCTGCTGCTCGACCTGGCCCTCGTGGCCTTCGTCGTCCCCGGCGCGTTCCTCGGCAAATGGGCGGTGCACCGGATCAACCAGCGGCTCTTCGAACAGCTGGTGATCGCGGCGACCGTCGTGGGCGGTGTACAACTACTGCTCCGCTGAAGCGGCGAGCAGCACCGGCAGGTCAGCGAAGGACTCGATCACGTGATCGGGCGTGCCACTGGCCGAACGGTGGGTCTCCGGGAGGTACTTCCCGGTCCTCACGAGCACCCCGGTGAGCCCGGCGCGCTGAGCCGCCAGCACGTCCGACTCGATGTCGTCCCCCACCATCAGCGCCTCGTCCGCCCCGACCCCGAGCCGGGCGAGCGCCGCCTCGAAGAACGCGGGCGACGGCTTGCCGGTGACCTCGGCCTCGGTCCTGGCGGCCTGCTCCAGTCCGGCCAGGAAGGCCCCGGCGTCGAGCTGCAGCCCGTCTTCGGTACGCCAGTACAGATTGCGGTGCATCGCCACCAGCCGGGCCCCGCGCTGGAGGTGCCCGAAGGCGTGATTGAGCGCGGTGTAACCGAACTCGGGCCCCGCACCACCGAGGACGACGACATCCACATCCCCGGCCTCGCCACCGACCAGCGTGACGCCCGCGAGATCCTCGGCGATGTCCCCGCTGTTCAGCAGTGTGCAGCGGGCGCCGGGACAGTGGGCGGCCAGATACGAGGCGGTGACCGCGGGCGCGGTGAGAATGTCCTCCGCCCGCACCGGAAAGCCCGCCCCCTCCAGCACCTCGGCGATCGACGCCCGGGTCCGCGAGGTCGTGTTCGTGACCAGCGCGACCCCGAAACCGGCCTCCCGGACCTCCCGCAACGCCGCCACCGCCCCCGGCAGCGGCTCCCACGACACGGTGAGAACTCCGTCGATGTCGATCAGGACCGCGCGCACGGATGCCATGCCCGGACCATAACCACGGACGGGCGGGAACGCCCGTTGTCGTGCGCCCGGATGTCCTGCCGGCCGGAGGAGGGGACGGCCGCACTCGCACACCCGCCTCGCCGCCGCACGCCCCCGGCCTCGTACGCTTCCCGCCATGTCCCCGCACATCCTGATCCTCGGCGGCACCACCGAGGCCCGCGAACTGGCCGCCGCGCTCGCGTCGCGGCCGGGGTGGCGCGTCACCACCTCTCTCGCGGGGCGGGTGACCCGGCCGGGCACGGTCGCGGGGGAGGTACGGATCGGGGGGTTCGGCGGGGTGGAGGGGCTGGCCGGCTGGCTGCGGGAAGAGCAGGTCGACGCACTGGTCGACGCCACGCATCCCTTCGCCCGCGCCATCACCGCTCACGCGGCCCGGGCGGCCGCGGTGACCGGCGTGCCCTCCGTGGTGCTGCGCCGCCCGGGCTGGCGGCCCGGCCCCGGGGACCGCTGGCATCCGGTCGACTCCCTCGACGAGGCCGCCCGGTTGCTGCCGCGCCTCGGCCGACGGGTGTTCCTGACCACCGGCCGCATGGAGCTCGCCGCCTTCGCCCACCTGACCGCACTGCACTTCGTCGTACGGTCGGTGGAACCGCCCGAGCCGCCCATGCCCCCGCGCACCGAAATCCTCCTGGCCCGCGGTCCGTTCACGGTGGCCGACGAGTCTGCCCTCCTCCGCGACCACTGCATCGACGTGCTGGTCACCAAGGACAGCGGGGGAGCGGCCACCTCCGCCAAACTCACGGCCGCCCGCGAACTGGCCCTGCCCGTGGTGGTCGTACGCCGCCCGGCCCTCCCGGCCGGGGTGACGGCGGTGCCGGACGTGGCGGGAGTGCAGAGGTGGCTGGACCTCGACCCGCGATGACGGGTCCCGCATGCGGTCGATCACAAGGGCACGATCAACCGCTGGGCCATCCGTGCCTGCGGGGCGGTCCGCCCGGGTGCCTGCCGTGCTCCCGGTGCCTACCGCTGCTTCTGCCTACCGCCGCTTCGGACGGCGGCGCAGCAGATACGTGTCCATGATCCAGCCCTTGCGCTCCCTGGCCTCGGCCCGCAATCGCTCGATCCGGGGCGCGGCCTCGGCGATCGGACCGGAGGCGAGGATCTCGTCCGGCGTGCCGATGTAGGCGCCCCAGTAGATGTCGATGTCCTGGTCGGCGTACGCCCGGAAGGCCTGGTGGGCGTCGAGCATCACCACCACGTCGTCCACACCGTCCGGGAACCCCTCGGCGAGGCGCCGCCCGGTGGTGATCTGCACCGGCCGCGCGACCCGGTTCAGCCCGGTGCGATGCCGTGCCACCAGGGCCGACACACTGCTGATGCCGGGCACGACGTCGTACTCGAAGGACACCGAGCCGCGCTCCAGGATCTCTTCCAGGATGCCGAGCGTGCTGTCGTACAGCGCCGGATCCCCCCACACCAGGAACGCGCCGCTCTCCTCCTCGCCCAGCTCCTCGGCGATCAGCCGCTCGTAGATGTCGGCGCGGGCGCTGCGCCAGTCGCCGACGGCGGGGGAGTAGGCGGAGCCGCCCGCACCGCGGTCCCGCTCCGGGTCCCGGGCTTCCACCACCCGGTACGACCCCTCCGGTATGTGCGCGTCCAGCATGTCCCGGCGCAGCTGTGTGAGGTCGCTCTTCACCTCGCCCTTGTCCAGGACGAAGAACACGTCCGTGCTCCGCAGCGCCCTGACCGCCTGGAGGGTGAGCTGCTCGGGGTCGCCCGCGCCGATACCGATGACATGAATCTTTCGCACACCCCGAGTCTGCCGCACGCCACCGACAGCGACGGCACCGCGTCCGGGCATCGTGCCTCCGGCGGTGGTGCAGGGCCCCGGAGCCGCTGTGCGGCACTCACCCGCCCCGCCTCACCCGCCCCGCCTCACCCCCGCAGCCGAGGACTGCGGACCTGTGCGTCCACCGCCGAGCCGTCCCGCTCGACCTCCTCCGCCAGCTGCCGTGCCCACTCGGCGAGCCCGGCCAGATCCATCCCGTACGGCCGACCCCGCCCGGCAGTCGACGCGGCCCACTCCTCCACGGCCCCGGCGCCGCGCCGCAGCAGCCTCGCGCCGCCCGTGACGTTCCCCCGGGCCGCGTGGGTCAGCCCCACCGCGAGCTGGGCGAGCCCTCTCCACAGGGCCCGTTCCTCGTCGGGCCCCGCCTTCCAGGCGTCCTCGAAGACCTCGTGCGCGTGGAACGGACGCCCCGCGTCCAGCAGTTCCTGAGCCTCGGCCACGGTCTCCTGCGGAGTGCGCACCACGCCCTCCGGTTGCCGTTCGACGCCGTCGGCGCCGTACGGAAGCGGCCGCCCGAGCCCGTCCCGTGGCCGGGCGTTGCGCGCCCGCCCCTCGCTGTCGCGGTCCCGCGCGCCCGTCTGCCGTCCTGAGGATGTACTGGCCATACGTCGATTGTCCCGCGCCCGGTGCGGGCTTCGGTCCGGCCCCCGACGTGGGGTAAAGTTCTGTACGCGCGTTCCCGCGGTCCACCGCGGGGCAGCGCACCGGGACGTGGCGCAGCTTGGTAGCGCACTTGACTGGGGGTCAAGGGGTCGCAGGTTCAAATCCTGTCGTCCCGACGGTGCGAAGGGTCTTCGCGGGCGAGAGCCCGCGGGGGCCCTTTTCGTGTGGTCCGGCGGCTTGGCGACGCCTGAGCCTTTGTGCCTCGCCACGTCCTGTCGGCTCACGCCGGTCCCCCGATCCCCTGTCGGGCGGGTTCGGGGCGGTGGATGCCGCGGGGGCGGCAGCCGAGTTCGCCGGAGCGGCCCAGCAGATCGGCGAGGTACCAGACGATGGCCAGCCACATCTCCGTGCCCTGGAGCCCGGGTTCGGCGCCCGGTCCCGCGGCGCCAGGGCCGAAGCCGAGGCCCCGGCCGTCCTGCCAGCGCGGCAGCACCGCGGCCAGTCGCCGCTCGGCCCAGCCGCGGATCTCGCCGGATCGGTAGCCGTCGTCGGCAGGGCCGAGTTGCCGGGTGCACAGTCACAGAGGGTGGGTGACGTCGAGCACATTGCAGGCGTTCTCCCGCCCGGGACCGAAATGCCGGGCGTCGCGCGCATGGTCGAGGACCGCGTCCACGACCCGTTCCGGATACGGCACCGGCAGCCCGAACTGTGCGAACGACCCCCGCGTCAGCCGGTAGAACCCGGGCAGTGGTCGAAGTGCCGTTGGGACGGCTGCCGCGGATGATCCATAGGTGCACGCTAGGCAGCGTGGGCCCCGCCGGGAAGGGGTGCCGTACGCGACGCGGCCTGCCGCGGAATGGTAGAAGCGGGCATGACCAACTCGCACCACCACTGTTCCTCCCGCTTCTCCTCCCGTCCGGCGGGTGCCCGATGACCGAGGGCGTCGACATCCCCGACCGCCGGGGCCGCACCGGACTCGACCGCACCGGCCTGGACCTGACCGGCAACCCGCACGTCAGGGTCCGGGAGGTGAAACTGCTGTCCAGCCACTGGTACGTCGAGCGGGCCACCACCTTCGACATCCGGCGCGCCGACGGCTCCTGGAGCACCCAGCAGCGCGAGACCCACGACCGCGGCAACGGCGCCACCATGCTGCTGTACGACACGGAACGCCAAACCGTCCTGCTCACCCGCCAGTTCCGCTACCCGGTGTACGTCAACGGGCACCCCGACGGGCTGCTGATCGAGACCCCGGGCGGTCTGCTCGACGACGATGACGAGCACCCCGAGATCGCGGTACGGCGCGAGGTCGTCGAGGAGACCGGGCACACCATCGGCGAGGTCCGCCACGTCTTCGATGTCTACATGAGCCCCGGTTCGGTCACCGAGCGCGTCAGTTTCTACGCCGCCGAGTACGCGTCCTCGACCCGCACCCACGAGGGGGGCGGTCTCGACGAGGAGGGTGAGGACATCGAGATCCTCGAACTGCCCTTCCGCCGGGCCCTGGAGATGATCCGTACCGGGGAGATCGCCGACGCCAAGACCATCATGCTGCTCCAATGGGCGGCGCTGGAAGGCCCGTTCGCCAAGTAAGCACGTGGGTGCTTGACTTGAAGTGTGCTTCAAGATGAAGGCTCCCGTGTGTGCCCCCAAGACGGGTACACACGGGAGTGATCCGCGAGTCCGCGGAACGCAGCCGGGAGTGCCTGGGTGTGGCAAAGCTGGATCTCCTCTACGCGTACATAGAGGACCACAGGGTCCCGCTCCAGGAAACGGTGGAGGGATTCGCCGAAGTGGTCGCCGAGGGCACGGTGGGCCTGCTGGGCGTGACTGGGCAACACGCCCCAGGCCTTCAGTCACATGGCCCTGGTCGAGACGGCGTTCGCGCTGTCCCGTCCGGCCGGCGCCGGCGGTCGGGCCGGGCCCTTCACGGCCTGACCAGCAGCCGGAAGTCGAACGCGTACCGCGACGCCCGGTAGATGTGGCTGCCGTACTCCACCGGGCGGCCGGTGTCGTCGTAGGCCGTGCGCTGCATGGTCAGGACCGCCGCGCCTTCCTGTTCGTCGAGGCGGTCGGCCTCCTCGGCGGTGGCGGAGCGGGCGCCGATGGTCTGGCGGGCGCTGTGCAGGGTGACGCCGGCGGTGCGCAGCAGGCGGTAGAGGCCGGTGGACTCCAGGCGGTCGCTGTCCAGGTCGAGGAGGTCGGTGGGCAGGTGGTTGCACAGGAGGGCCACCGGCTGGCCGTGGGTCAGGCGCAGGCGTTCCAGCACCGTGACCGGGCTGCCCTCCGGGAGGGACAGCGCGGCCGCCACGTCGGCGGGGGCCGGCACGGTCTCGTTGCGCACGACCCGCGTGGCCGGACCCTGCCCGGCCGCCTCCAGGTCGTCGTAGAGGCTGCTGAGCTCCAGAGGGCGCTTGACCTGGCTGTGCACCACCTGCGTGCCCACCCCGCGCCGGCGGACCAGCAGGCCCTTCTCCACCAGGGTCTGGATGGCCTGCCGGACGGTCGGGCGGGACAGGCCGAGGCGGATCGACAGGTCGATCTCGTTGCCCAGGAGGTTTCCCGGGGCGAGCGCACCGTGCTCGATGGCCGCCTCCAGCTGCTGGGCGAGCTGGTAGTACAGCGGCACCGGACTGCCCCGGTCCAGGGCGAAGTCCAGGGCGTCCAGCGCGGCGGTGGTCGCGGCACGTGGCGTGTCGCCGGGCTTCGCCATGGGGGTACCTCCCTCAAAGGGTCGGGGGCGGGCCGTCACAGGTGGGTGCGTCGGGCGGCAGCCTGACGGTCGTACTCCGTCCTCGCCGCCACCGCCGCCTCCCGCGCCGCGGTCTCCGCCACCGGCACGTCCCACCAGGCCTGAGCCGGGGGAGCGGTCGCGGTCGCGGTGTCCGTCTCGACGTAGACGCACGT
This sequence comes from Streptomyces sp. SLBN-8D4, assembly GCF_049739545.1. NCBI lineage: Bacteria > Bacillati > Actinomycetota > Actinomycetes > Kitasatosporales > Streptomycetaceae > Streptomyces > Streptomyces sp. SLBN-8D4. The sequence goes on along the minus strand of NZ_JBMGQC010000001.1, from coordinate 1,316,227 downwards.
CGGACGGTCCGAGGCGCGGGCCGTGGCCAGGGCCTCCCGCAGCTCCCGTACGGTCTTGGCGCGCAGGACGTCCATGCCGAGGCTCGCCGCGTTGGCGGCCAGGTCGACCGGGAGCGGGGCGCCGCTGAAGGTGCCGTCGGCGGCCCGGTAGCGGTAGGCCGTACCGAAGCGCTCGCCGCCCACCGACTCCGACAGGCCCCCGATGGAGGCGTAGCCGTGGTTCTGGATGAGGACCAGGTTGATCGGCAGGCCCTCCTGGACCGCGGTGACCAGTTCCGTCGGCATCATCAGATACGTGCCGTCGCCGACCAGCGCCCACACCGGGGTGTCCGGGGTCGCCTGCTGGACGCCGATCGCCGCCGGGATCTCGTAGCCCATGCAGGAGTAGCCGTACTCCAGGTGGTACTGGCGCGGGCTGCGGGCCCGCCACAGCTTGTGCAGGTCGCCGGGGAGCGAGCCCGCCGCGTTGATCACCACGTCCTCGTCGCCCACGACCGCGTCCAGCGCGCCGAGCAGCTGGGTCTGGGTCGGAACGGCGTTCTCGTCGGCGGCGCGGTAGGCCTGGGCCACCACCTGGTCCCAGCGCTCCTTGCCGGTGCCGTACGCGGCCTCGTACGCCGGGTCCACGCGGTGACCCGCCAGCGCCGACGCCAGCGCCTCCAGACCCGCCCGGGCATCGCACACGAGCGTCCGCGCGGCCAGCTTGTGGGCGTCGAAGGCGGTGATGTTGAGGTTGAGGAAGCGCACGTCCGGGTTCTGGAAGAGGGTGCCGGAGGCGGTGGTGAAGTCGGAGTAGCGCGTGCCCACGCCGATGACCAGGTCCGCGGCGCGCGCGAGCTCGTCGGCGACCGCCGTGCCGGTGTGGCCGATGCCGCCCACGTCGGCGGGGTGGTCGTGGCGCAGGGAGCCCTTGCCCGCCTGGGTGGAGGCGACCGGGATGCCGGTGGCGTCCACCAGCGTCCTCAGCGCCTCCTCGGCCTCGCTGTGGTGGACTCCGCCGCCGGCCACGACGAGGGGCCTCCGGGAGGCACGGATCGCCCTGACCGCCTCCGCCAGCTCCACCGGGTCCGGCACGGGCCGCCGTACCCGCCACACCCGCTCGGCGAAGAACTCCTGCGGCCAGTCGTACGCCTCCGCCTGGACGTCCTGAGGGAGGGCGAGGGTGACCGCGCCGGTCTCCGCCGGGTCCGACAGGACGCGCATGGCCTGCAGGGCCGACGGGACGAGGGCCTCGGGGCGGTGGACGCGGTCGAACCAGCGGGAGACCGGGCGCAGGGTGTCGTTCACCGACACGTCCGCCTCGGTGGGGTGCTCCAGCTGCTGGAGGAGCGGGTCGGCGGGGCGGCTGGCGAAGTAGTCGCTGGGCAGGAGCAGCACCGGGAGGCGGTTGATCGTCGCCAGGGCCGCGCCGGTGACCAGGTTCGTGGCGCCCGGGCCGATCGACGTGGTGACCGCCTGGGCCGACAGGCGGTTGAGCTGGCGGGCGTGGCCGACGGCCGCGTGGACCATCGCCTGCTCGTTGCGGCCCTGGTGGAAGGGCATCGCGTCCTCGCCGGCCTCCAGGAGGGCCTGCCCGATACCCGCCACGTTGCCGTGTCCGAAGATGCCCCAGGTCCCGGCGATCAGCCGGTGCCGTACGCCGTCCCGTTCCGTGTACTGGACGGACAGGAACCGCACCAGGGCTTGGGCGACGGTCAGGCGGGTGGTGGCGCTCATCAGGACTTCTCCGGTGCGGTGTAGAGGGGAAGCGGGGGATCAGGAGGCAGGTGGTCGGGTCAGGAGCCGTGGATCGGCCGGGCGGACGGGCCGCCGGTCACGGTGCGACGCCGTTCAGGAGACCGTCGACCTCCGCCGGTGCCGGCATCGCGGCCGCGCCCGCGTACCGCACGGTCCGCTCCAGTTCCCAGCCCGACAGCAGCCCGTGGCACAGCGCGCCGCCGAACGCGTCCCCCCCGCCGAGACCGTTGACCACCTCGACCGGGACCGGCGGGACCTCGGCCGTGGTGCCGTCCCGGTGCACGGCGAGAACGCCCTTGGGGCCCTGCCTCACCACGGCGAGTTCCACGCCCGCCGCCAGCAGGGCCTCGGCGCACGCCCGGGGTTCGCGGACCCCGGTGACGATCTCGCACTCGTCGAGGGTGCCGACCGCGACGGTCGCGTGCCGCAGGGCCTCGGCGTAGTACGGCCGGGCCTCCTCGGGGTCCGCCCAGGCCGTGTCGTTCCACAGCGCGGGCCGCCAGTCGAGGTCGAAGACCGTGGTGCCCGACCTGTCGCGGCACTTGAGCGCGGCGAGCGTGGCCGAGCGGCTCGGCTCGGCGCTCAGACCGGTGCCGGTGATCCAGAGGATCCGGGCCGCACGGAGGGCGAAGTAGTCGAGCTCGTCCGTGTGTATCTCCAGGTCGGGGGCCCCGGAGACCGGCGTCGAGGAGTCCGCCACCCGGCTCACCCAGCGGTTGTCGACGCCGTACTCCGTGAGGGTCTGGTGGAGATACGCGCCGAAGGAATCGGCTCGGGTGCGGCTGATGACCGCGGTGGAGCGGCCGAGCCGGGCGGCGGCGACCACGACGTCGGCGGCCGAGCCCCCGAGGAACCTACCGGAGGACCCGCCCCGGGCCCGCGGCACCCCTGGTCGGGGCGGGTGGAGATCAACTCCGATACGGCCCATACTGATCACGTCGAACTGCTGCACTGGCTCGACCATGCGCGACGCTCCTCGGTCCGGACTGGGGATGCGAGGCCCTTCGGGCCCGTTGCATCCCAGGTGTAGGACTCGAAGGGCGACGCTGTCAATAGTTTGTACTTACATTCGGACCTGTTCGTGAAATGATGTCTTAACAAAGTATTGACAGCGGCCGCGCCAGGGGAGTTGGATCCCGTCCCAACGCAAGTTGGCGCGTTTTCACAGATCCCGCCCCCCTTTCCCGACGTTCTCCCCGTCGCACAGTGAGGTGCAAGGAAAGATGGACCGCTCTTCTCTCTCCCGTTCGCGGAGATTCGCTCCCGCCGTGGCCCTGGCTGCGGCCGCGGCCCTGACGCTCGCCGGCTGCTCCAGCAGCTCGGGCGGCAAGAAGTCCGAGGAGAGCGCGGACGGCGCCTCCGCGGGCAAGGCCACCACCCCCCGGATGACCATCGCCCTGGTCACCCACCAGTCTCCCGGAGACACCTTCTGGGACATCGTCCGCAAGGGCGCCCAGGCCGCCGCCGCCAAGGACAACGTCAAGCTGGTCTACTCGGCCGACCCGAGCGCGGGCGGCCAGGCCAACCTCGTCCAGAACGCCATCGACCAGAAGGTCGACGGCATCGCCATCACCCTCGCCAAGCCCGACGCCCTCAAGGACGTCGTCGCCAAGGCGAAGAAGGCCGGGATACCCGTCGTCGGCCTGAACTCCGGCGTCAGCGACTGGCAGAAGCTCGGCCTGATGGAGTTCTTCGGCCAGGACGAGACCGTGGCCGGTGAGGCGCTCGGCAAGCGGCTGAACCAGGAGGGCGCCAAGAGTGCCGTCTGTGTCATCCAGGAGCAGGGCAACATCGGCCTGACCCAGCGCTGCGACGGCGTGAAGAAGACCTTCACCGGCAAGTTCCAGACGCTGAACGTCAACGGCGCCGACATGCCGTCGGTGAAGTCGACGATCACCGCCAAGCTCAGCCAGGACAAGTCCATCGACTACGTCGTCGCCCTCGGCGCGCCCATCGCGCTGACCGCGTCGCAGGCGGGGGCCGACGCCGGCAGCAAGGCCAAGGTCGCCACCTTCGACCTCAACAAGGACCTGACGACCGCCATCAGCAAGGGCACCATCGCCTTCGCCGTCGACCAGCAGCCCTACCTCCAGGGCTACCTGGCGATCGACTCGCTGTGGCTCTACAAGAACAACGGCAACTACATGGGCGGCGGCGAGCAGCCGGTGCTGACCGGTCCGGCCTTCGTGGACAAGTCGAACGTCGACACCGTCGCCAAGTTCGCCGCGAAGGGCACCAGGTGATGGGTATGACCCAGCACGCCGAGCCGGCGGTGACCACACCGCCGGCCCCCGGCCCCAGCAACACCAAGGACGGCCGGACCGCGGAACGACCGCTCGCCCTGCGGCTGTTGGCGCGCCCCGAGGTCGGGGTGTTCCTGGGCGCGGTGGCGGTGTGGGTGTTCTTCCTGATCGCTGCTCCGCCGGTGCGCGAGGGCAGTTCGATGGCGAACATCCTCTACCAGTCGTCGACGATCGGGATCATGGCGCTGCCGGTCGCCCTGCTGATGATCGGCGGCGAGTTCGACCTGTCGGCCGGCGTCGCGGTGATCACCTCGGCGCTGACCGCGAGCATGTTCGCCTTCCAGCTCACGCTGAACGTGTGGGTGGGCATCTTCGTGGCGCTGCTGGTGTCGCTGGCGATCGGGTTCCTCAACGGCTGGCTGGTCGTCAAGACCGGTCTGCCCAGCTTCCTGATCACCCTGGGCACCTTCCTGATCCTCCAGGGCGTCAACCTCGCGGTGACCAAGCTGGTCACCGGGAACGTGGCCACCGACGACATCAGCGACATGGACGGCTTCGACCAGGCCAAGAAGGTCTTCGCGAACTCCTTCGAAGTGGCCGGCGTCCAGATCAAGATCACCATCATCTACTGGCTCGTCTTCGCCGCCCTGGCGACCTGGGTGCTCCTGCGCACCAAGTACGGCAACTGGATCTTCGCGGTGGGCGGGAACAAGGACTCCGCCCGGGCCGTGGGTGTCCCGGTGAACTTCACCAAGATCAGCCTGTTCATGCTGGTCGGCTTCGCCGCCTGGTTCGTGGGCATGCACAACCTGTTCTCCTTCAACACCGTGCAGTCCGGCGAGGGCGTCGGCCAGGAACTGATCTACATCTCGGCCGCGGTGATCGGTGGCTGTCTGCTGACCGGCGGCGCGGGCTCGGCGATCGGGCCGGTGTTCGGGGCGTTCATGTTCGGCATGGTCCAGCAGGGAATCGTCTACGCCAACTGGAACCCGGACTGGTTCAAGGCCTTCCTCGGCGTGATGCTGCTGGGCGCCGTCATGATCAATCTGTGGGTCAGCCGCACCGCGACCCGGAGGTAAACGCACTATGACCACTGAAGAGACCGGCCCGCACGGCGCGATCATCGCCGACACCCCCGACACCGCCGCCGGCGAGGACGGGGTGATCGTGGAGCTGCGCGGCGCGGGCAAGTCCTACGGCAACATCCGCGCCCTGCACGGCGTGGACCTGAAGGTCCGTCCCGGCCAGGTCACCTGCGTGCTCGGCGACAACGGCGCCGGCAAGTCCACCCTCATCAAAATCGTCTCCGGGCTGCACCAGCACACCGAGGGCGACTTCCTCGTCGACAGCACTCCGGTGCGCTTCAGCACCCCGCGTGAAGCCCTCGACAAGGGCATCGCGACCGTCTACCAGGACCTCGCGGTCGTCCCGCTGATGCCGGTGTGGCGCAACTTCTTCCTCGGCTCCGAGATGACCAAGGGCCCCTGGCCGATCCGTCGCCTCGACATCGAGAGGATGAAGAAGACCGCCGACCACGAGCTGCGCGAGATGGGCATCGTCCTGGACGACCTCGAACAGCCCATCGGCACCCTGTCCGGCGGCCAGCGCCAGTGCGTGGCCATCGCCCGCGCGGTCTACTTCGGCGCCCGCGTCCTGATCCTGGACGAGCCCACCGCGGCCCTGGGTGTGAAGCAGTCCGGCGTGGTGCTCAAGTACGTGGCCGCCGCCCGCGACCGCGGCCTGGGCGTCATCTTCATCACCCACAACCCCCACCACGCCTACATGGTCGGCGACCACTTCAGCGTGCTGCGCCTGGGCACCATGGAATTGTCCGCCCCCCGCGACCGGATCACCCTGGAAGAACTGACCAACCACATGGCCGGCGGTGCCGAACTCGCGGCCCTGAAGCACGAGTTGAGTCAGGTCCGCGGTGTCGACACCGAGGCCCTCCCCGAAGAGGGGGACCTCACCGCGGCCACCACCGGCGAGGGGAAGTCCTGAGATGACGGCCTCACTCGACCGTATCCGCGTCGGTTCGGCCCCGGACTCCTGGGGCGTCTGGTTCCCCGACGACCCGGCCCAGGTGCCGTGGGAACGGTTCCTGGACGAGGTCGCCGAGGCGGGCTACTCCTGGATCGAGCTGGGGCCGTACGGCTATCTCCCGACCGACCCGGCCCGCCTGACCGACGAGCTCGCGCGGCGCGACCTCAAGGTCTCGGCGGGGACGGTCTTCACCGGGCTGCACCGCGGCCCCTCGGTGTGGGAGGAGACCTGGGAGCACGTCCGTCAGGTCGCCGCGCTCACCCAGGTGACGGGCGCGCGGCACCTCGTCGTCATCCCGTCCTTCTGGCGGGACGACAAGACCGCCGAGATCCTGGAGCCGCCCGAGCTGACCCACGAGCAGTGGGCCCACCTCACCAAGGGCATGGAACGGCTCGGCCACGAGGTGAAGGAGGCGTACGGGCTCGACATCGTCGTCCACCCGCACGCCGACACCCACCTCGACACCGAGGACCACGTCGAGCACTTCCTGGACTCGACGGACTCCGAGCTCGTCAACCTCTGCCTGGACACGGGGCATTACGCCTACTGCGGCGGGGACAGCGTCAAGCTCATCGAGACGTACGGCGAGCGCATCGGCTATCTGCACCTCAAGCAGGTCGACCCGGAGGTCCTCGCGGACGTCGTGGCGAACGGGGTGCCGTTCGGGCCTGCCGTCCGGCTTGGAGTGATGTGCGAACCGCCGTCCGGCGTACCCGAGTTGGAGCCGGTGCTGGTGGCCGCGCAGAAACTCGGCGTGGAGCTGTTCGCCATCGTCGAGCAGGACATGTATCCGTGCGAGCCGGACAAGCCGCTGCCGATCGCGGTGCGCACCCGTAAGTTCCTGAGGTCCTGCGGCGCCTGAAGGGATCACCATGACCGAGCGAGCCACGCTGGGCGTCGCCGTCATCGGCACCGGCAAGATGGGCGCCGACCATGTCCGCCGTATCCACGAGGTCGTCAGCGGTGCCCGGGTGAGCGCCGTCGTGGACCTCGACGCGGAACGCGCCAAGCAGATCGCGGCCCGCGTCGAGGGTTGCACCGCCTACACCGACCCGGCCTCCGCGATGGCGGCGGCCGACGTGGACGCCGTCCTGATCGCCTCACCCGGCCCCGCCCACGAGGCGGCACTCCTGCAGGCCTTCGAGCACGACCTGCCGGTGCTGTGCGAGAAGCCGCTCACCCCCGACGCGGCCTCCGCGCTGCGGGTGGTGGAGGCCGAGCAGGAACTGGGGCACCGGCGTGCCCAGGTGGGCTTCATGCGGCGCTACGATGCGGAGTACATGAAGCTCAAGTCCCTGCTGGGGACCGGCCAGTTGGGGCGGCCGCTCATGCTGCACAACCGGCACCGCAACGCCGCGAGCCCGCCCTTCTTCACCAGCTCCATGCTGATCAGCGACTCCGTGGCCCACGAGACCGACGTGACGCGCTGGCTGCTCGGACACGAGATCACGGCGGTCACGGTGTGGCGCCCGACCCCGTCGGCGAACGCCCCCGACGATCTCCAGGACCCCCAGTTCGTCGTCTTCGAGACCGACGGCGGCGCCCTGTCCGACGTGGAGATCTTCGTCAACTGCGGCTTCGGCTACCAGGTCCAGGCCGAGGCGGTCTGCGAACGCGGCACCGCGCGCATCGGCGACGGCCACGCCATGGTCACCAACATGGCGGGGCGCTGGGGCGGCACCATCGCCCAGGACTTCGTCGAACGCTTCGCCGACGCCTACGACCGTGAGGTCCAGGCCTGGGTCGACGCCACCCGCCGCGGGGAGGTCACCGGCCCCAGCGCGTGGGACGGCTACGCTGCCGCCGCGGTGTGCGAGGCGGGCGTACGGTCGCTGGACGAGGGCGGCCGGGTGCCGGTGGAACTCGTGGCGCGACCCGCACTGTACGGCTGATTCCGCGCGGTACGGCTGACTCCGTGCTGTACGGGGCGAGTTCGGCGAAGTTCCCCCGTGCTCGCTACGTACTCGGTGAATCGCGGTATCCGCGTGACCCCCTGTGCGACCATGGCGCGGCTGTCCTCGGCGGGGCGGCGAGGGGGTGATCATGGGACTCGTACGGATACTGCTGCCGTTGCCGCGCGCGGCGGCCCGGCTGGCGCCGGAGAGGGGCGGACCGCTGCTCGGGGCGGCACTGTCGTACTGCGTCACGCCCTCCTGGGCGGGCCTGCGGTCGCCGTCCCCCGCGCGGCGGCTCGCCTGGGCCGAGGAGGCGGTCGCGGTCTACCGCGCGACCACCGACGCGGACGGGCTCGGCCGCGCTCTGGCGCTGCGCGCCCACGCGTTGCTGCTGTCCGGCCGGTACGAGGAGGCGTGCGCGGCCGTCGCCGACGCGGTCGCCGTTCCCGGGGCGCAGGCGTCCCCGGCACTGACCGCGTTCGCCGGCGATGTGCGGGCACAGGCCCTCGCGGGAGCCGACCGGACCGAGGAGGCCGTGTCCGTGGCACGCGCGTGCGTGGAGGCGTACCGCGGACTGTCCGGTCCCGAACGCCGGGAGCGGGCGCTCGGCAGTCTGCCCGGCGCGCTGCGCACCTACGGGATGCTGCTCGCCGCGGTCGGCCGGACCGAGGAGTCCGTGGCCGTGTACGAGGAGTGCGCGGCGCTGCTCGCCGCCATGTCGCTCAGGGAGCTGTCCCACGTCGAGCTGGTGCGGCCGCGGGTGCTGGCCGAACTGGTCGGCGGGCTGCGGGCGTCGGGGCGCCACAAGGACGCGCTGGGCGTGGGGCCCGAGGCCAGGGAGGCGCTGCGCGGCCCCGTCGCGTGGGCCGTCCCCGAGATCGTCCTGCCCCTGCGGGTACGGCTCCTGGTGGACCTCGCCCGCTGCCACAGCGCCACCGGCGCCCCGGTCGAGGCCCGCGCCTGCGCCGTGGAGGCGGTGGCCGAGGCCCGCAAGCCACTCGGCGCGAGCGCCCTGCCCGCGGCCCTGACCTGCCTCGCCGACGTCCTCGGAGAAGTCGGCGAACAGGACAGGGAATCGGACATCCGCCGCGAACTCGGTGCACTGGACCCCGACTTCACGGCGGACCGGGCGGGAGGCTAGGTCCAGCCGGCTGGATCGGCTCGGGTCGGGCGGCCCTACGGCTTTCCGAAGGGTTGCCGCCGGGCCCGACCGCAGCAGACGGCCCGGCCACCGCCGTCAGTGCTGCCGAAGGCCCGCCGGGACTCGCGGGCCCACCGCTGCGGACCGGTCGGACGGTCCCGGAGGCCGCGGCCGGACCCACCCGGTGTCGCGGTCCGGCCCCTCCGGCCGGTTTCAGGACATGACGTACCGCGGTCTCGGCTCGAATCCGGCCGCCCGGTACCCGGTGTCGATCAGTGTCATCGTCGCCACCGCGTCGTCCGGGTCCAGCGGCAGCCGGGCGCCCCCGCGCACCCGGTCCGCGAAGGCCTCCAGCTGGTAGGTGTACGACGAGCGGGTGCCGAGCCGCTCGGTGCGCTCGCCGGCCGCCGTGCGCACCACTACACGGTCGTCCATGTGCGGCAGCACGAAGTTCGGTGCGAAGGCCTCCCCGTGCGAACCGATGATCCGGCAGCTCATCTCCAGCCGGTCGTACGCCATGTGGCAGCGCGCCGACCCCGTCGCACCGCCCGGGAAGGCCAGGTCGGCGTCCAGCAACTCGTCGACGCCCGGTGCGCCCGCCCGCTCCCCGCCGCGTGCGGAGACCAGCAGCGGCGCGCCGCCCGCCCAGGGGGCCAGCACGCGCAGCGCGTGCAGGCTGTAGCAGCCGAGGTCCATCACCGCCCCGCCGGCCAGCGGCAGTGACCAGCGCGGGTCGGAGTCCGCCGGAGCCGGGATCGCGACCATGGTCTCCACGTGCCGCAGCTCCCCGATCTCCCCGCTCCCGAGAACCTCGTGCAGGCGCCGGGTGACCGGGTGGAACAGGTAGTGGAAGGCCTCCATGAAGACCGTCCCGGCCTTCGCGGCAGCGTCCCGCACCTCCGCGGCCTCCTCGGCGTTGCTCGCCGACGGCTTCTCGCTCAGCACGTGCTTGCCGGCGGCGAGCGCCGCGAGGTTCCACGGCCCGTGCAGGCCGTTGGCGAGCGGGTTGTAGACGACCTCGACCTCGGGGTCGGCGATCAGTTCGGCGTACGACCCCGCCACCCGCTCCACGCCGTGCTCGGCCGCGTAGGCCTCGGCGCGGGCCCGGTCGCGCGCGGCCACCGCCACGACCCGGTGGCCGGTCGCCCGGGCGGGGCCGATCAGCGAGGCCCCGCTGATCCGCGCGGCTCCCAGGACTCCGATGCGCAGCGGTTCGTTCATGTCTGCCGTTCCTCCTCGGTCGTGGCAGGGCCGTGGTCCTGCCGGGTCAGTGTCCCCCGCGCGGGCGGGAACCGGCGGCGCACGAGGTCCTGGGCGTGCGCCACCGTGCACTCGACGAGCTCGAACGCCGGTAGCCCGCCGACGTAGTAGGTGCGCTGCCGGCCCTGCTGCGCGTCGAGCCGGTCCAGCGCCCCGGCCGCGAGGTCGGCGCTGCCGAAGTGCGGCATGAACGCCCACTCGCGCCGCAGATGCACCTCCTCCAGCCGTCCGCCGAGGGCCGCGACGTCCTCCCGCAGCAGCGAGGTGATGTCGCCCGGGCGCCCGTAGGAGTAGAAGGTCCGCACCTCGCTGTCCGGGTAGCGGTGGTGGTACGAGACGCAGTGGCCGGCCGTCTCGCGGCTCCCGGTGTGGCCGGCGAGGAAGTAGAAGGCGTCCTCGGGGAGGCCGGACGCCGCGGCGAGGGTGGTGTGGTAGGCGTTGCTGCGGATCCGCGCGGCCAGGTCGTGCTCCTCGTCGGTGGCGTCCAGGACCGGCAGGACCCGGTCCGGCGCGACCGCGAGCACCACGTCGTCCGCCTCGACCGGGCCCGAGTCGGTGTGCACCCGCACCCCGTCCTCGCGGCGCTCCACCGACGTCACACGCACCCCGCACCGCACGTCCTTCAGCTCCTCCGCGACCCGGCGCCACAGCGTCGCGAACCCGCCCACGACGGTGAAGTCGCCCGCGTGGCCGAGGAGTTCGGGTCCGGGGTCCAACAGCCCGGTCATCTCCGCGTACTTGACGAAGTACAGCGCCGGGACGTCGTCGTCGAGGTGGCCGTACCCGGCCGCCGTGTATCCGGTGCCGAAGGACTCGGCCATGGACCGGAGCCCGTGCTCGGCGAGCCAGTCGGCGACGGGGGCGGCGAGCGCCCGCGCGGAGTGGGCCAGCCCGGGTTCGCCGATGCGGGTGAACTCCCGCTCCCGCAGGGCCCGGTAGCGCTGGAGGGAGCCGTCGCGCAGGAACGCCATCGACTGGCGGACGGCGCGTCCTTCGGTGTCGAGGACGCGGTAACGGCTGGTGCGCTCCGTCGCCACGTCCAACTCGGTCAGCAACTGAGCGATCCGTTCGTACCTGTTGGTACAGATGTGGCCGCCGAGATCGAAGGCGTGCCCGTCGACGTGCACGCTCTGGCACTTCCCGGCCACCGTGGCCTGCTCCTCCAGCACGGTCACCCGGTGCCCGGCGCGCTCCAGTTCGCGGGCGGCGGCCAGACCGCTGGGCCCCGCGCCCACGACGGTCACGGTTCGGGGGCCCGCGGTGTGGGGTAACTCCTGCATGCTCGTGACTCCTGGGTCGGTCGGACGTGGGAGGCTCTCATGGTCGTACGGAGAGATCACGTGACCGTAAACGGGCGTCGCGGGCGGAGCGTTCACCCCCGTGCGTCCCGGGCGCGGGGCCCGGGGCACGGTGGCGGGCTCAGGCGGAGCGGACCTCGGCGATCGTCACCGGGCGGTGCTCGTGCAGGGACAGCGTGCACGCCTCCGCGATCCAGCCCGCCTCCAGGGCGTCCGCGACGGTGCACGGCGAGGGCCGGGTGCCCGCCACGACCTCGGTGAACGCGGTGAGTTCGGCGCGGTAGGCCGCGGTGAAGCGGTCCATGAAGAAGTCGTGCGGGGTGCCCGCCGGGAAGGTAACGCCGGGCTCGACCGAGCGCAGCGGGAGCTTGTCCTCCAGGCCCACCGCGATGGAGTCCGTGAAGCCGTGGATCTCCATGCGGACGTCGTAACCTCGGGCATTGTGACGGGAGTTGGAGACCACCGCGATCGTGCCGTCGTCGAGGGTGAGGATCGCGCCGGTGGTGTCGGCGTCGCCCGCCTCCTTGATGTAGTCGGCGCCCCGGTTGCCGCCGACGGCGTACACCTCGACGACCTCGCGGCCGGTCACCCAGCGGATGATGTCGAAGTCGTGCACCGAGCAGTCCCGGAAGATGCCCCCCGAGGCGGCGACGTACGCGGCCGGCGGCGGGGCCGGGTCCAGGGTGGTCGAGCGCACGGTGTGCAGCTTGCCCAGCTCACCGGCCTGGACGGCGGCCCGCGCGTTCACGAAACCGGTGTCGAAGCGGCGGTTGTAGCCGATCTGGATCGGTACGTCGCTGCCCTGGACGGCGTTGAGGACCTGGACGCCCTCGCTCATGTGCTTGGCGACGGGCTTCTCGCAGAAGACGGGGATGCCGGCCTCGACGCCGGCCAGGATCAGCCCGGGGTGCGCGTCCGTCGCGGCCGCGATGACGATGCCGTCCACACCGGCGGCCAGCAGAGCCTCGGGCGAGTCGACGACCTCGCCGCCGAACCGGTCCGCGGCGGACTTGGCGGCCTCGGCGAAGGGGTCGGTGAGCACGAGCGACTCGACCGCGTCGAGTCCGGAGAGGGTCTCGGCGTGGAAGGCGCCGATGCGGCCGAGGCCGAGGATTCCGATACGCATGGGGGTGCAGCTCCTTGAGGGTTGGTGCGGGGGTGCTAGTCGAGGCCGCCGAGGACGTTCTGGTCCCAGTCGATCACCGATCCGGTCACCACGCCCGACCGGTCGGACAGCAGGAGGACCACGAAGTCGGCGATCTCGTCGGGCTGGCCGAGCTTGCCCATCGGCAGCCTGGCCGCGGCCTCCTCACGCCAGTCGTCGCCGGCGCCGTGGAAGGTCTTCTGGGTGGCGTCCTCGCCCTCGGTCGCCGTCCAGCCGATGTTCAGGCCGTTGATCCGCACCCGGTCCCAGCGGTGCGCGTGCGCCGCGTTGCGGGTGAGACCGATCAGGCCGGCCTTGGCGGCCACGTAGGGCGCCAGGAACGGCTGCCCGCCGTGCGCCGAGGAGGTGATGATGTTGACGACCGTGCCGGGCGCCCCGCGGCCGACCATGTCCGCCACCACCGCCTGCATGGCGAAGAACGGCGCCTTCAGGTTGATCGCGATGTGCTGGTCGAACAGCTCGGGCGTGGTGTCGAGGAGCGTGCCCCGGGAGGTGAGCCCGGCGGAGTTCACCAGGCAGTCGACCCGGCCGTACGCCTCCACGACCCGGGTGACGGAAGCCTTGGCCTGCTCGGCGTCGGCGAGGTCGGCGCGGACGAACAGCGCCTTGCCGCCGGCCGCCTCCAGTTCCGCCACCAACGCCTCACCGGGCTCGGCGCGGCGGCCGGTGACGGCCACGACCGCCCCCTCACGGACGGCGGCCCGGGCGATGGCGGCACCGACCCCCTGGCTGCCGCCGTTGACGAGGACGACCTTGTCGTCGAGAAGTCCCATGACCGTGCCGGTACCTTTCAGCAGTGGTGATTCAGCTCGTGCGCCGGTCGGCGCCCGCCCGCAGTTCGTCCCGGAGCGTCCGCGGGGTCCAGCCCTCGGCGATCGCCCGTCGTACGAGGTCCGCCTGGGAGGGCGGGGCGAGCCCGTCGACCGGGGGGTCGCTGTCGAGGTTGGTGGGGAAGGGGTAGCCCTCGGCGCTCGCCGCGATCACGTTGTCCAGCCACTCCGCGTCGGCGCCCTCCGCCTTCCGCCGCAGCAGCGCGGGGTAGACGGCGTTCGACACCGCCTCCCGGTCCACGGTCTCCATGGCACGTCCGAAGGCCGAGGACACCTGGAGCAGGTTGGCCGTGCGCCGCACGTCGGTGGTGCGGTTGGTCCCGGCCGCGTGGAACAGCGCCGGATTGAAGAAGACGGCGTCGCCCTTCGCGAGCGGCAGCTGGACGTGGTGCTCCTTGAAGTACGCCTGGAACTCCGGCCGCCGCCACGCCAGATACCCGGGCTCGAACAGCTGCGAGAACGGCAGGTACAGCGTCGGCCCCGACTCCACGGGCATGTCGCAGTGCGCGACCGCGCCCTGGAGCGTGAGCACGGGGGAGAGCCGGTGGACGTGCGCCGGATAGGCCGCGGCGGCCTCGTCGGAGAGGAAGCCGAGGTGGTAGTCGCGGTGCACGGTCTGCGCGAGCCCGCCCGGGTTGACCACGTTGACCTGTGAGGTGACCTGGTAGCCGGGGCCGAGCCAGGCCTCTGACACCAGGGCGACGACGGGGTTGGCGTAGTAGTCGGCGAACGCCGCCGGGTCGTAGAGGGCGGCCTTCTCCAGCGCGTTCCACACCCGCTCGTTGGCGCCGGGCTTCGCGAAGTGGTCGCCCGCGGTCGTGCCCGCCGCGTACTGCTCGCGGATCAGCGAGTCGAACACCTCGGTGAACCGGTCGACGACCGCGGGGTCGGGAAACGCCCCCTGGAAGACCACGACCCCGGGGCCGTCGGTCAGGGCCCGCACCAGCTCTTCCTGCACCTGCCGGCGGTCCTTGGCGCCGAGGACGCGCCCGGTGTCGTACAGCAGGACGTTCCGCTCCACGGCCGAGGCGTGCGGGTAGTCGGCGGGGTCGGCCGTCCGCTCGACGAGAGCGCGGAACGAGCCGAGGTCGCAGTCCTGCTCGGACAGCCAGGCGCGGCGGTGTACGGCGGTGAAGGACATCGGCGTCCTCTCGGTGACAGGGGCGACTCAGCGCTGTCATTCTTGTCATGACAAAGGCGTCGAACAACCAGCAGGCAGCCATCAAAAACCCCTCAAGGAGCAGGCGCGTGGGCCACCCCTATCCGATCCGGGAAATCGCACGTCAGGCGGGGCTGAGCGAGGCCACCGTCGACCGGGTCCTGAACGGCAGGGGAGGGGTCCGGGAGAACACCGCCCGCGAGGTCCGTCAGGCGATCACCGACCTGGACCGGCAGCGCACCCAGGTCCGGCTCGTCGGCCGCACCTTCATGATCGACATCGTGATGCAGACACCGGAACGCTTCTCGACGGCCGTCCGCGCCGCCCTGGAGGCCGAGCTGCCCGCGCTGCACCCCGCCGTCCTGCGCTCCCGCTTCCACTTCCGGGAGACCGGCCCGGTGGCGGAACTGACGAAGACCCTCGACCGGATAGCCCGGCGCGGCTCCCAGGGAGTGATCCTGAAGGCCCCGGACGTCCCCGAGGTCACGGCGGCCGTCGGCCGGCTCGCGGAGGCGGGCATCCCCGTGGTCACCCTGGTCACCGACCTGCCCTCCACGGCCCGTCTCGCCTACGTCGGCATCGACAACCGGGCCGCGGGAGCGACCGCCGCCTACCTCATGGGCCAGTGGCTCGGCGACCGCCCCAGCAACGTCCTCACCAGCCTCAGCAGCGGCTTCTTCCGCAACGAGGAGGAGCGCGAGATGGGGTTCCGCAGCGCCATGCGCGCCCGGCACCCCGAGCGGGCGCTGGTGGAGATCGCCGAGGGCCAGGGCCTCGACGCCACGCAGTACGACCTCGTCCGGGCCGCGCTGGAGCGGGACCCGGAGATCCGCGCGGTCTACTCGATCGGCGGCGGCAACATCGCCACGCTCAGGGCCTTCGAGGACCTGGGCCGGGAGTGCGCGGTCTTCGTCGCCCACGACCTCGACCACGACAACGACCGGCTGCTGCGGGAACACCGCCTGTCGGCCGTACTGCACCACGATCTGCGGCAGGACATGCGGGAGGCGTGCCACATCGTGATGCGGGCGCACGGGGCGTTGCCGCCGGCCGGTCCGACGACGCCATCGGCGATACAGGTGGTGACGCCGTACAACATGCCGTACTGAAGGCGCCGCACCGAAGGGGCTGCTCCTACACGTCCACCCACGAACCGCTCTGCGCGGACCGGGACATCGCGTCCAGTACGGCGGCACTGTGCACGGCGTCCTCCAGCGTGGCCCCGTACGGCCTGCCCTCGGCGACCGAACGCAGGAAGCGGTACGCCTCCACGACCTTGAGGTCGTCGTAGCCCATGGCGTTGGCCGCACCCGGCTGGAAGGCGCCGAACTCGCCGTCGCCCGGGCCGATATACACCGTGCTGACCGGCTGGTCCTGGTAGCGGGTGCCGCGGCTGATGCCGAGCTCGCCCATGCGGCGGAAGTCCCAGAACACCGCGCCCTTCGTGCCGTGCACCTCGAAGCCGTAGTTGTTCTGCTCGCCGACCGAGACCCGGCAGGCCTCCAGGACACCCCGGGCACCGGAGGCGAAACGCAGCAGGCAGTTGACGTAGTCCTCGTTCTCGACCGGCCCGAGCTCCCCGGTGGCGAGGGTGTGCCCGGCGGTGGCGCCGGTGGGGCGGGCCCGCTCCGGTACGAAGACCGCGGTGTCGGCCGTGAGGGAGGCGATGTCGCCGAGGAGGAAGCGGGCCAGGTCGGCGCCGTGCGAGGCGAGGTCGCCGAGCACTCCGCTGCCGCCGCGTTCGCGTTCGAAGCGCCACGTCAGGGCGGACTGCGGGTGGGCCGCGTAGTCGCTGAAGAGCCGGACGCGGACATGGGTGACCGCGCCGATCTCTCCGGAGGCGATCAGCTCCCGGGCGGCCTCGACGGCGGGGGCGTTGCGGTAGTTGAAGCCGACCGCGCTCCGCACCCCGGCCTTGGCCGCCGCGTCGGCCACCGCCCGGGCGTCCTCGGCGGTGAGGCCGACCGGCTTCTCGATCCAGAGGTGCTTGCCGGCCTCGGCCATCGCCACGCCGATCTCGCGGTGCAGGAAGTTGGGCGCGGTGATGCTGACCGCCTGGACGCGGGGGTCGGCGGCGACCTCACGCCAGTCGCGGGTCGTCGAGGCGAACCCGAACTGCGCGGCGGCCTCCTCGGCCCGACCCGGCACCTCCTCGGCGACCGTCACGAGCTCCGGACGCAGGGGGAGCCGCGGGTAGTGGTGCGGGACACGGGCGTACGCCTGGGTGTGCACCCGCCCCATCCAGCCGAATCCGACGACGGCGACGCCGAGCGTGTCCACCATGACAGCCCCTCTTTGGACCGGTCCACAATCTGTCCGGGTCACCATGGGTGCCGTCTTTGCCCGCTGTCAACCCTTTGACAACCCGCGGCGCGACATGGAACGGTCCATATCCATGAGAGCGCCGACGATCCGCGATGTGGCCGACCGGGCCGGTGTCTCCAAGTCGCTGGTCTCGCTCGTGCTGCGGGGCTCCGACCAGGTGCGTCCCGAGAAGCGGGAGGCCGTGCTGCGGGCCGTGCGAGAACTCGGGTACCGTCCGAACGCCGCCGCCCGCAGCCTCAGTGAGCAGCGCACCCGCACGGTCGGCGTCCTCCTCAACGACCTGCGCAACCCGTGGTTCGTCGACCTGCTCGACGGCCTCAACTCCCTGCTCCACGACAACGGCCTGCGCATGCTCCTGGCCGACGCGCGCCTCAACCGCCGTAGCGGGCAGGACCCGGCGGGCCCATTTCTGGACCTCGGGGTGGACGGGCTGGTCGTGGTCGGCACGCTGCCCGACCCCGCCGCGCTCGGGGCGGTGGCCGAACGCCTCCCGGTGGTCGTGGCCGGAGCGCGCGAACCCGGGCTGCCGGGGGTGGACGTGGTCGCCAACGACGACGAGCACGGCGCCCGCCTGGTCACCGAGCACCTGATCGGCCTCGGCCACCGACGGGTCGCGCACATCGCGGGATACGGGGCGGTCGGCGAGCTGCGCCGGGGCAGCTTCGAGGCGACGATGCGGGCGCACGGCCTCGCAGGGGAGGCTGTCGTCGAGCCGAGCGACATGACCGAGGAGGGCGGCTACCGCACGACGGTCCGGCTGCTGAGCCGCGCCGACCGGCCGACGGCCGTCTTCGCCTTCAACGACATCGCCGCGATCGGCGCGGTGTCGGCCGCCGAGGAACTGGGCCTGACGGTCCCGCGCGACCTGTCCGTCGTCGGCTACGACAACACCAGCATCGCCCGGCTGCGCCACGTCTGGCTCACCACCGTCGACAACGCCAGCCACGAGGTCGGCCGCCGCGCGGCCCGCTGTCTGCTCGACCGGTTCGAGGGGCGCGGGGGAGCGGGGCGTACGGATCTCGCGACGCCGGTCCTTGAGGTCCGGGGGACGACGGCGGGCCCGCCGGAGGGAAGGTGACGGCGCCCTTGCCTCCCTTCCCGGCCCCGGTCAGAGGTTGATCGCGTACGCCTTGCGCAGCGTCTCGTGCACCGTCCACGTCGTACGGTCGCCCTCGCGCAGTACGGCCATGTCGCCGGGCCCCACGGTCAACGTCGGCCCGCCCTCGACCTCGATGGTCGCCGAGCCGCTGATGACGACGAACAGTTCGTCCGCCTCCGTGTCGGTGACGACGCCCGGCGTGATCTGCCAGATGCCCCGTAGCTGACGCCCGTCCTGCGACTCCCAGACCACCTTCCCGGTCACCTCGGGCGTCCCGGAGACGATCTGCTCCCGGGCGAGGGGCTCGGACTCGAGCTCGGCGTCGGGGATGTGCAGTACGAAGCTGTGGTCCATGAGGCGACCCTAGCGAGATCGTTCCCGGCCCGTCCGCCGACAGTGTGTGCAGTGCCGGCGCAGGTGGGAGGACACTCCGTCGCGAACTGGCGGCACCTCGCGGCCCGGGTGATCGTGGAGGGCATGGCCGACTCAGAGGCTGCCGCGTCCCGGCCGCACCAACACGACACCCGCGAGGCCGTCCTGTTCGGCGGCGTCTACGGCTCGGTCCTGGCCTGCTCCATGGTCGCCGCGCTCACCCAGTACGGGCACACCTCCCGGGACAGCCGCCGCTACGACGCCGCGTGGCTCCTGGTCACCGCCCTCGCCTCCGCCCTCGCGCACGGCTACGCCCACTACATCGCCGAGCGCGCCCCGCACCGCCGCTGGGACGCCCTGCGCACGCTGGCCGACGAGTGGCCCCTGGTCGCGGCCGTCCTGCCCACGGCCGTCGTCCTGATGGGCGCCGGCTGGGGCTGGTGGCCCGCGAAGGGCGTCGAGTACCCGGCCTTCGCCCTCAACCTCACCCTCCTGTTCACCCTCGGCCTGGTCACGGCCCGCTGGTCCCACCGCTCGTGGGCGGCAGCGATCGGCATCGGGGCGGGGGACGCGATGCTGGGCGTGGTGGTCGTGGTGGCGAACGCGGTGATCAAGTAGGGGGAGCGGGGTGGCGGTGGGGCGGGTCCGGCCGTGGAGGAGCCTTGCCGTCGCGCCGAGCGGTGACAGCCACCCGTGACGCCGAGCGGCCCTTGTGGGCAGTGACGGCCACTCGGGCCGGTGCCTGGACCCGGGCTCACGCCCTGGCACCGACCTCCGTCGGCCGACGGAGGCCTCCGACCGGCATCCGCCTAGCGCGGACAAAATTGTTGACAATCTTGTTTGGCTAGATTTAGGTTCGACAGGCACTCACTCAGGGAGGGCAACGATGCCGAAAGAAGCCCGTCCGAGCACCGGGGAGCAGGCCAAGCAGCACGCGTTCGCGCAGCTGCGGCAGGCGATCCTGCACGGCGAGATGGCACCGGCGCAGCGGCTGGTGGAGAACGAGCTCGCCGAGCAGTTCGGTGTGACACGGGCCAGCATCCGGGCCGCACTCATCGATCTGGAGGCCCAGGGCCTCGTCGAGCGGATCCGCAACCGGGGTTCCCGGGTGCGGGTGGTGACCGTCGAGGAGGCGGTCGCCATCACCGAGTGCCGCATGGTCCTCGAAGGGCTGTGCGCGGCCAAGGCGGCGACCCTGGCCAGCGACGAGCAGCTCGCCGAGCTGACAGAGCTGGGCACGGCGATGACCAAGGCCGTGGCCGACGGTGAGCCGGTGACCTACTCCGAGCTCAACCAGGAACTGCACACCAAGGTGCGGGAGTTCTCCGGCCAGCGGACCGCCGTGGATCTGCTGGAGCGGCTCAACGCCCAACTGGTGCGGCACCGCTTCCAGTTGGCGCTGCGACCGGGCCGCCCGCAGCACTCCCTGAACGAGCATCTGGCGATGATCGAGACGATCAGGTCCAGGGATCCGCAGGCGGCCGAGAAAGCCGTCCGCGCCCACCTCGCCAGTGTGATCGAGGCGTTGCGCGACTGAGCCGCGCGAGGTGGGCGCGAACCTGTCCACTCCAAGGAGATTTCAGCCATGACGCAGTCCGGCGCGCCCGCCCCTCCACGTTCGACACTGGTGATCACCGCGCATGCCGGGGACTTCGTGTGGCGGGCGGGCGGCGCCATCGCCCTGGCCGCCTCCCGGGGCGAGAAGGTCACCGTCGCCTGTCTGACCTTCGGCGAGCGCGGGGAGTCCGCGAAGGCCTGGCGCGAGGGCAGGAAGCTCGACGAGATCAAGGCGATACGCCGGGACGAGGCCGAGCGCGCCGCAGCCGGCCTCGGCGCCGAGGTCCGTTTCTTCGACGCCGGCGACTACCCACTGGTCGCCACCGCCGAGTTGACCGACCGGCTCGTCGAGGTCTACCGGGCCGTCCAGCCCGACGTCGTGCTCACCCACCCGGTCGAGGACCCGTACAACGGCGACCACCCGGCCGCGAACCGTATGGCGCTGGAGGCCCGGATCCTTGCGCAGGCCATCGGCTACCCGGGCGAGGGCGAGATCATCGGCGCCCCGCCGGTCTTCTACTTCGAGCCCCACCAGCCCGAGATGAGCGGCTTCAGGCCCGAGGTCCTCCTCGACATCACCGAGGTCTGGGAGACCAAGCGCAAGGCCATGGAGTGCCTCGGCGCCCAGCAGCACCTCTGGGACTACTACACCGACCTCGCCGTACGCCGGGGCGTCCAGCTCAAGCGCAACGCGGGCCCGAACCTGGGGCTGGCCCACAAGGCCATGGCCGAGGCGTACATGCGCCCCTTCCCGCAGATCGCGAAGGAGCTGGCGTGAGCGGCGTGATCGTCACCAACCCGCCGAAGGCGGACCTGAAGGACGTCGACGCGCTCGCGCGGTACGGCGTGGCCACCGTCAGCGAGGCCATGGGCCGAACGGGCCTGCTGGGGCCGCGAATTCGCCCCGTCCAGCAGGGCGTACGAGTCGCGGGCACCGCGGTCACCGTGCTGAGCTGGCCCGGCGACAACCTCATGATCCACGCGGCCGTCGAGCAGTGCGGCGAGGGCGACATCCTGGTCGTCACCACCACCTCCCCGTGCACGGACGGCTTGTTCGGTGAGCTGTTCGCGACCGCTCTGCAGCGGCGCGGGGTGCGCGGGGTCGTCACCAACACCGGTATCCGCGACACCCAGGAGCTGCGCGACATGGGCTTCGCCGCCTGGTCCCGCGCGGTCTCCTCACAGGGCACCGTCAAGGCCACCGGCGGCTCGGTCAACGTGCCGATCGCCATCGACGGCCAGGTGATCAACCCGGGCGACGTGATCCTCGCCGACGACGACGGTGTCGTGGTCGTCCCGCGCGAGCGCGTCGCGAAGACGGTGCAGAGGTCCGAGGCCCGCGAGGCCAAGGAGGCCGCCACCCGGGCCGCCTTCCTCGACGGCCAACTGGGCCTGGACCGCTACGGGTTGCGCGAAACACTGAATAACCTAGGCGTCGAGTACAGGTCCTACGAGGAGTACACGGGGGAGCGGTCGTGACCCCGCTGCCCGAGGAGGTGCCCTGCGTGCTGATGCGGGGCGGCACTTCCAAGGGCGCCTACTTCCTCGCCGACGACCTGCCCGCCGAACCCGCCCTGCGCGACGACCTGTTGCTGCGGATCATGGGCAGTCCGGACGAGCGGCAAGTCGACGGCCTCGGTGGCGCGCACCCGCTCACCAGCAAGGTCGCCGTGATCTCACCGTCCGCCGATCCCGAGGCCGACGTCGACTACCTCTTCCTCCAAGTCGTCGTCGACCGGCCCGAGGTGAGCGCCCGTCAGAACTGCGGGAACATCCTCGCCGGCGTCGGCCCGTTCGCCGTCGAGCGCGGACTCGTCCCGGCGGGGGAGCGGCGGACCTCCGTCCGGATCCGCATGGTCAACTCCGGCGACCGCGCCACGGCGACCTTCCCGACCCCCGGGGGTCGCGTGGACTACACGGGGGACGCGCAGATCTCGGGCGTGCCCGGGACGGCGGCGCCCGTGGTGATCGAGTTCCCGCCGGGCGCCGGGAGGCTGCTCCCCACCGGCAACGCCGCCGACGTCATCGACGGCGTCGAGGTGACCTGCGTGGACAACGGCATGCCGACCGTCCTCATCCCGGCGACCTCCCTCAAGGTCACCGGCTACGAACTGCCCCGGGACCTGGAGGAGGACGTGGCCCTGGCGGATCGCCTGCGCACCATCCGCCTGGTGGCGGGCCGCCTGATGGGCCTCGGCGACGTGTCCGACGCCACCGTGCCCAAGCTCACGCTGCTCGCCCCGCCACGCGACGGCGGCGCGGTCACCACCCGCACCTTCATCCCCGTGCGCTGCCACACCTCCATCGGGGTCCTCGGTGCCGCGAGTGTGGCCGCGGGCCTGCGGATCGACGGCAGTGTGGGCGCCGGGCTCGCCACGATCGACCCCGGTAGCGACCGCGTCCGCATAGAACACCCCACCGGGTTCATGGACATCGAGAGCAGCGTGGCCGCCGGCCCCGACGGCCTGCCCTCCGTCCGCCGTACCGCCGTGGTCCGCACGGCCCGCAAGATCTTCGACGGCACCGTCTTCCCCCGGGCCGCCCACCGACCCACAGGAGGTCACCGATGACTCCGCCGCTCGGCGACATCGCCCACATCGGCCACACCCAGCTCTTCAGCCCGGACCCGGACGCCAGCGTCGCCTTCTTCACCGACTTCCTCGGCCTGACGGTCAACGGCCAGGACGGCGACACGGTTTATCTGCGGACCTACGACGATTACGAGCACCACAGCCTCGTCCTCACCGCCCGCGAGCAGCCCGGTCTCGGCCGGCTCGCCCTGCGCGCCTCCAGCGAGGAGGCACTCCATCGCCGGGTCAGGGCGGTCGAGGAGTCGGGCGGCACCGGCACCTGGGTCGAGGACGAACCGGGCCTCGGCAAGCTCTACGTCACCACCGACCCGGACGGCCACGAGCACGCCCTCTACTGGGAGAGCGAGTACTACCGGGCCCCCGACGATCTGAAACCCGCGCTGAAGAACCAGCCGCAGGCCAAGCCCAACAGGGGAGTCGGCGTACGGCGGTTGGACCACGTCAACTTCCTCGCGGCCGACGTGCTCGCCAACGCCGAGTTCCAGCAGAACGTGCTCGGCGCCCGGCCCACCGAGCAGATCCGGCTGGACAGCGGGAAGATCGCGGCGCGCTGGCTGACGTACACGAACAAGTCGTACGACGTCGTCTACACCTCGGACTGGACCGGCAGCGAGGGGCGGCTGCATCACATCGCCTTCGCGACCGACACCCGTGAGGACGTCCTGCGCGCGGCCGATCTCGCCATCGACACGGGCGTGTTCATCGAGACCGGCCCGCACAAGCACGCCATCCAGCAGACGTTCTTCCTGTACGTCTACGAGCCCGGCGGCAACCGCATCGAGCTGTGCAACCCGCTCACCCGGCTGGTGCTCGCGCCCGACTGGCCGCTCGTCACCTGGACCGAGGAGGAGCGGAAGAAGGGGCAGGCCTGGGGTCTGAAGACCATCGAGTCGTTCCATACGCACGGGACGCCGCCGGTGGCCTGAGCCGCGCTGTTCCGAGCCATCCCTGGATTGTCGATGAGATTGTTGACAAAAGCGTTGACACTCCAGGGTCGGCTCCTTAGCGTCTGGCGCACCACGTACGAGAGGCAACCCAACGATGTCTTCCTCCCCCTCCCCGCTCCTGTCCGCCCGCGGCAGCAGACTGGCCCTCCTGGTCGTCGGCCTGTGCTGGCTGGCCGTGCTCTTCGACGGGCTCGACATGTTCATCTACGGCTCGGTGCTGCCCCACCTGCTGGAGACCAGGACCTTCGGTCTCACCGCGGACCAGGCCGGCGACCTCGGCAGCTACGCCACCTTCGGCATGCTGGTCGGCGCCCTCGTCGCCGGCACGATCGCCGACCGGATCGGCCGCAAGCGGCTGATGGTCGCCTGCGTGACCCTCTTCTCGCTGGCCTCCGGCGTGTGCGCACTGGCCGACGGCGTCGCGGTCTTCGGCCTCGGCCGGACCCTGGCGGGCGTCGGCCTCGGCGGACTGCTGCCGACCGCGATCAGCATGGTCTCCGACTACGCCCCGCGCGGCCGCGGCGCCCTCGTCATCGGCCTGCTGATGACCGCCCACCACGCGGGCGGCATCCTCTCCGCCTATGTGGCCAAGTGGCTCATCGACCCGGTCGGCTGGCGTGCCGCGTTCTGGGTCTGCGTCCTCCCGCTGCTCTTCGCCCCGGTGCTGGCGAAGCTGCTGCCCGAGTCGCTGAGCTTCCTGGTCGCCAAGGGCCGCGGCGAGGAGGCCAGGGCCCTGGCCGAGCGCTACGACGTCGAGGTGCCCGCCGCGAGGACCGGCGGCGCCGGTGACCGCTGGACCAGCCTGGCGACTCTCTTCCGCGGGAACGAGTGGATCCAGACCCTGCTCTACTGGGTGGCCTCCTTCGGCGGCCTGCTCCTCGTGTACGGCGTCGCCACCTGGCTGCCGACCCTGATGCGCGCCGAGGGCTACGAACTGGGCTCCGCGCTGTCCTTCGTGGTCGTCTTCAACCTCGGCGGCATCGTGGGCATGCTGGTCGCGGGCCGGGCCGCCGACCGCTTCGGCGCCCCGCGCATCTCGGCGCTCTGGTTCGGGCTCACCGCCGCGGGCGTCTTCCTGCTCAGCGTCCACATGCCGATGACCGTCACGATGATCGTCGTCTTCCTCACCGGCGTCTTCCTCAACAGCGCCCAGACGATGATCTACGCCACGGTCTCGATCCGCTCCGCCGCGGACAACCGCGCCACCGCCGTCGGCTGGACCTCCGGCATGGGCCGCTTCGGCGCCGTCTTCGGCCCGTGGCTCGGCGGCCAGTTGCTCGCGTCGGGCAACGGCGACCGGGGCTTCACGGCTTTCGCCGTCGCCGGCCTGTCGTCCATGGTCTTCATCGGCATCGCCGCCCTGCGCACCTCGAAGCGGACGCCCAGCGGCGGCGAGCGGGAGCTGGTCGCGGCCCACTGAACCGGTCGCGGACCGCTGAAACAGCGGTCCGCGATACCCACCCCTGGCCCGGGGAACCGCGCGACCGGCCCTGCGCGACCCGCACCCGCAAACGGCGACGCGGAACCCGAGTTCCTAGGCGCTCCCCGCTCCGCGTGCCGCCCGCACCCCGTCCAGCGCGATCGACAACACCCGGTCGCGCTGGGCGTCGTCGTCGAAGACCGTCGCGGTGATCCCCGAGACCATCCGCAGCAGATCCACGAAGTCCATGTCCCGCCGCACCTGGCCCGCCTCCTGCGCCCGCGCGAACAACGGCCCGCCCGCCGCGTACATCGAGTCCCGGCAGGCCGTGAAGATCTCCGACTCGTCGTTGAGCGCCTCGCGGACCGCCCGCTTGGTCACCATGTAGCCGGCGAACCGGTCGAGCCAGGCCGTGAGCGCCTCCCAGGGCTCCTGCTCCGCGACCTCCTGGGCGACGCGTACGAGGGTGTTCACCTCGTCCGCGTAGACGCTCTCGAAGAGATGGCGGCGGGTGGGGAAGTTCCGGTACAGGGTGCCGATGCCCACGCCCGCCCGCCGCGCGATGTCCTCCAAGGACGCCTCCGCGCCGTGCTCCGCGAACGCCTCGCGGGCCGCGGCCAGCAGGGCGTCGTAGTTGCGGGCGGCGTCCTTCCGGTGCGGTCTGCGGGACGCGACGATCTCGCTGATGGGGAACGACGGGACGGTCACGGCTGCCTCCCGGGGCTGAAACGGAGGTGCACCTCCGGTACGGGTTGAAGCGGAGGGTGGCCTCCGCTAGAGTGGAGGCGTGCCTCCACTTTACCAGTCGAGGTGCGTCCACCCACCTTTCCGCGACCGCTTCCCACGAGGCTCCGGCCGCACTCAGTGTTCGGAGAGGCTCTTCATGCCCCGCAAGTCCACCCGCCTCACCTTCGCCGTCCTCGCGGCCGGTGCGGGCGTGTTCTCCATGCTGCAGTCGCTGATCGCGCCGGCCCTGCCGACCGTCCAGCACGCGCTGCACACCTCCCAGTCCACCGTGACCTGGGTGATGACCGCGTATCTGCTGTCGGCCTCGGTCTTCACGCCGATCCTCGGCCGGGTCGGCGACCTGATCGGCAAGAAGCGCACCCTCGTCGCCGTCCTCGTGACCGTGACCGTCGGCTGTCTCCTGGCCGCGCTCGCGCCGAGCATCGGTGTGCTGATCGTCGCCCGGGTCGTGCAGGGCGTCGGCGGCGCCCTGTTCCCGCTGTCCTTCGGCATCATCCGGGACGAGTTCGCCGCGTCCGAGGTGAGCGGATCCATCAGCAACCTGTCCGCCGTGATCGCCGCCGGCGGTGGCGTCGGCATCGTCGCCGCGGGCCCCATCGTGACCGCGCTCGACTACCGCTGGCTGTTCTGGATCCCGGTCGCCATCGTGATCGCCGCGACGCTGATCGCCGTACGCTATGTGCCCGAGTCGCCCAACAGGGCACAGGGGAACGTGAATTGGCCGGGCGCGGTCCTGCTGTCCGCGTGGCTGGTCGCGCTGCTGCTGCCGCTCAGCCAGGCGGGCAAGTGGGGCTGGGGTTCGGCCCGGGTGCTCGGCCTGTTCGCCGCGGCCGTCGCGCTGTTCGCGCTGTGGCTGTACTCCGAGGCCCGCTCCCGCACCCCGCTGATCGACCTCAAGGTGATGCGCCTGCCCGCTGTCTGGACCACCAACACCGCCGCGCTGCTCTTCGGTGCCGGGATGTACTCGATCTGGTCCTTCCTGCCGGGCTTCGTGCAGACGCCGTCGTCGGCCGGGTACGGCTTCGGCGCGAGTGTCACCGCGGCCGGGCTGCTCATGCTGCCGATGCTGGTGGCGATGTTCCTCTCCGGGGTGCTCAGCGGCCGGCTGGAGCCGGTCGTCGGCGCCAAGTCCCTGCTGGTGACCGGTGCCGCGCTGGGCGCGGTGGCCTGCGGGTTCCTCGCCCTCTGGCACGACGAGCAGTGGCAGATCGCCGTGGTCGCGGGCCTGTTCGGCCTGGGCATCGGACTCGCCTTCGCCTCCATGGCCAACCTGATCGTGGGCAGCGTCCCGGCCGACCAGACCGGCGCCGCGACCGGCATGAACGCCAACATCCGCACCATCGGCGGCTCCATCGGCGCGGCGGTCACCAGCGTCCTGGTCACCGGTCACCTCCAGTCCTCGGGGCTGCCCCACGAGTCCGGGTACACCCACGGTTTCTCGCTGCTGGCCGTGCTGTGCCTGGCGGCGGCGCTGGCCGCCCTGCTGGTTCCGGTACGGCGGAGCGTGCGCCGGGTCGTCACGGACACCACGGAGGTCCGCGAGACCGCGGCCACCCGGGGCTGATGTCCCGCCAGTCGGTCCGGCCGCGTGCGTGGGGTAGGGTTTAGCTGCGCGATCACACGGAACACCCGTGGCGATCGCGGCCGGGACGTGGCGCAGCTTGGTAGCGCACTTGACTGGGGGTCAAGGGGTCGCAGGTTCAAATCCTGTCGTCCCGACTTTTCGAAGTCGCAGGTCAGAGGCCGTGTAAGAGAGAATCTGACACGGCCTTTTGATCATTCTTGGGGACCAGCTGGGGACCAGCCCACTTGCCCAGTCCCGAAGCGCACCTTGACCCAGTCAAGGTGCGCCATGCGACCCCATTGACTTGCCTGCTTTCCCGCTTTCCAGGGACTGATA
The DNA here is from genome assembly GCF_049739545.1 of Streptomyces sp. SLBN-8D4. Taxonomy (NCBI): domain Bacteria; kingdom Bacillati; phylum Actinomycetota; class Actinomycetes; order Kitasatosporales; family Streptomycetaceae; genus Streptomyces; species Streptomyces sp. SLBN-8D4. The sequence continues at coordinate 1,288,498 of NZ_JBMGQC010000001.1, read as the reverse complement.
TCCGCACGCGCGACTGTCCAATTGCCTTGCCGGTAGCTCGCCCACCACGCCCGCCGCAACGAGCTGATCCCGACGGAGTGGAAGCCCCCCGACGCGGTCGGTGCAGCCTGACACTGACCAACCTCGTCGAACACCTCCACCAGCCAGCACCGCCCGCGGCTTCCGCAGCAACCGCGGCCAGACATGCCTGCTTGCCCAAGCCCTCACCTCGCGTGGCATCACTTCGCTGGTCTGCACGGTGGCATGCCGTCGGTCAAGCGCGGCGGCATCCGCGCCGCCCTGGCCCAGGAGAAGGACGTGTTGCCGGCGATCGACGAGCCGGTCACCGAGGGCTGGAGCGCATGCCCCGCAATCGTTGCCGCATTCTCGAAGGCCGCGGCTCTACCACGATCACCCCCGAGAACCTGCCGCCTACGCTGCCTAGCTGTATTGCCCTGTGAGGTTGGGGACGCGGCTGGCGGGTGGTTGGCCTTTCAGCGTGGTGTGTCCGCGGTGGCGATTGTAGGTGTGCAGCCAGCCGGGGAAGGCGTCGCGTCGTTCGGTCTCCGTGCGGTAGGGGCGGGCGTAGGCCCACTCTTCGAGCAGGGTGCGGTTGAAGCGTTCGACCTTGCCGTTGGTCTGCGGCCGGTAGGGCCGGGTGCGCTTGTGGGCGATCCCGGCTGCTGCCAGCGCATCTCGCCAGTCGCGTGAGCGGTAGCAGGAGCCGTGGTCGGTCAGGACGCGCTCGACCGTGATCCCGGCTTGGGCGAAGAAGGCGTGGGCCCGCTGCCAGAAGCCGGTGGCGGTCTCCTTCTTCTCGTCTGTGTGGATCTCGCTGTAGGCGAGGCGGGAGTGGTCGTCGACGGGGGTGTAGGTAGCTGTAGCCGGCGTTGGCGCGGGTCCTGCGGCCTGCTTGCCGGCCGAGGACCTTGTGGCCGCCGCCGTCGGTTCGGCGGGCTCCTCCAGGTCGTGCAGATCGCACCCCCTTCCGCGCCCGTAGGTTCGCTGAATCGGTCCCACCACTGGGCCGAGCTGGGCGATTTGGTGCATTATGCGCTTGATCTTGCTTTATGTGGCATTTAGTGTTTGCCGGGAGTAAAACGCTGCGAGGTTCGAGTCCCGTGCCATCGTCCGGAAGGGAGGTGTGGAGCGCGTGCGTGTGAGGTGCGACTTTCGGCAGGTTTCAGGCCAGAAGGGACGTCCCGGAGGGGCGCGATGGCTGCGGGCGTTCGCCGTACTGCCGTTGCTGGCGTCGGTGCTCGCCGCTTGTGGCAGTGACGAGGGCTCCGGTAGGCCCACCCTCAATTGGTACAACTTCCCCGACGACTCCGGTGCGCTCCAGAAGGCGGCCGACCGGTGCAGCCAGGCGTCGGGCGGCCGCTACAGGATCAGCTACAACAAGCTCCCGCGTGCCGCGGACGGCCAGCGCCAGCAGCTTGTCCGCAGACTCGCCGCTGAGGACGACTCGCTCGACATCCTGGGCCTGGACGTCACCTGGGCGGCGGAGTTCGCCGAGGCACGCTGGATCCGGGAATGGAGGGGGACGGCGAGGCGGAAGGCCGTGGCGGGCACCCTGCGCGTACCGCTTCAGACCTCGACCTGGAAAGGCAAGCTGTACGCCGTCCCGTACAACACCAACACCCAGCTGTTGTGGTACCGCAAGGACCTGGTGCCCACCCCGCCGAGGACCTGGGCCGAGATGCTGGACATGGCCGGCGCCCTTGCCCGGCAGGGCAAACCGCACTTCGTGGAGATCCAGGGCGCCCAGTACGAGGGCCTGACCGTCTGGTTCAACACCCTGATCAACAGTGCGGGCGGCTCCATCCTCAACGCCCGCGCGACCGAGCCATCGCTCGGTCCTCCCGCCGTGCGGGCCGCCGGGATCATGCGTGAGCTGGCGAACTCCCCGGCCGCGGATCCTTCCCTGCCCAACCAGATGGAGGACCAGAACCGCCTCGCCATGGAGGCGGGGGCGGCGGCGTTCGAGCTCAACTACCCGTTCGTCTATCCGTCGATGAAGGCGAACAACCCCGCACTGTTCAAGAACTTCCGCTGGGCGCCGTACCCCCGGGTCGACCCGAACCGCCCGGCACGGCCCACCGTCGGCGGCATCGACCTGGCGGTGAGCGCCTACTCGCGCCACCCCGACCTGGCCTTCGAGGCTGCGCTGTGCCTGCGCAACCGGGAGAACCAGCTCACCGCCGCGCTCGAGGGCGGTCTGCCGCCCACCCTGCGCGCCCTGTACGACGAGCCCGCGTTCATGAAGGAGTACCCCTTCTCCAAGGACGTGCTGGCCGCCCTGGAGTCGGCGAGCGTGCGCCCGATCACTCCGGTCTACCAGAACGTGTCGATCGCGGTCTCCCACACGCTGTCTCCGCCGTCCGGAATCAAACCGGTGAGCTCCGTCAACACCATCCGAGAGCAGATCGACGATGCCCTGCGATCCGAGGGTGTGATCCCGTGAACCACCTCCCACCGCACCACCTCGCCGGCCTGTGCCGCAGCGCACGGGCCTCGTCCTCGGGCGGCCCGAGATGAGCGCGCAGGCGCAACCGGCCGGAGCACCGCCGCCCCCCGAGTCGCAGGTGGAGCAGGCGGAGCCGGACCGGGCGGCACTCTCGGCGGGCGCCAGACAGGAACGGCGGCTCGGCTGGCTGCTCTGCGCGCCCGCGGTCGTCGTCATGATCGCGGTGACCGCCTACCCCATCGGGTACGCCGTCTATCTGTCCCTCCAGCGGTACGACCTGCGCTTTCCCGGACGAGCCGAGTTCGTGGGCCTGAGCAACTACGGGGCGGTGCTGTCCTCCCCGTTCTGGTGGGACGCCTTCTGGGTCACGCTTTTCATCACGGCCGTCTCAGTGACGATCGAATTGGTCCTCGGAATGGGGCTCGCCCTGGTGATGCACCGCACGATCTTCTGGCGCGGCACCGTCAGGACGTCGGTCCTCATTCCCTATGGGATCGTTACCGTGGTCGCCGCCTTCTCCTGGCAGTACGCCTGGACCCCGGACCTCGGATACCTCGCCGAGTTGCTGCCCGGTGGAGGGGCTCCGCTGACCGACATGTGGTCCGCCCTCTGGCTGATCATCCTTGCCGAGGTGTGGAAGACGACGCCGTTCATGGCCCTGCTCCTGCTCGCGGGCCTCGCGCTGGTCCCCGAGGAGACCCTGAAGGCGGCCATGGTGGACGGTGCCACCGCCTGGCAGCGCTTCACCAAGATCATGCTGCCGCTGATGAAGCCGGCCATCTTGGTGGCACTGCTCTTCCGCACACTGGACGCGTTCCGGATCTTCGACAACATCTACATCCTGACCGCGGGCGCGCAGGGGACCGGCTCCGTGTCGATCCTCGGGTACGACAACCTGTTCACCTCCCTGAACCTGGGCATCGGGTCGGCGATCTCGGTCCTGATCTTCATCTGCGTCGGGATCATCGCCTTCGCCTTCGTCAAACTGTTCGGCACGGCAGCACCCGGCGCGGAGGTGAAGCGCTGATGGCCGCGGTAGGAAAGACACATGCCGTCCGTTGGGGAGTCCTGAATGTGGTGGTGGTGCTGTACGCCCTGTTCCCGGTGTGGTGGATCGTCGCGCTGTCGTTCAAGGACCCCAGCACCCTGACGGACGGCAACTACATCCCCACGGACTGGACCTGGGAGAATTACCAGGGCATCTTCGACACCTCCGAGTTCACCCGGGCGCTGATCAACTCGATCGGTATCGCCCTGATCGCCACGGTGATCGCGGTCGCGCTGGGCACCATGGCCGCCTACGCGGTGGCCCGGCTGCGCTTTCCCGGGAAGCGGGTACTCATCGGGATGTCACTCCTGATCGCCATGTTCCCCCCGATCTCCCTGGTGTCACCGCTGTTCAACATCGAGCGGAACATCGGGATCTTCGACACCTGGATCGGGCTGATCATCCCGTACATGACCTTCTCCCTGCCGCTTGCGATCTACACCCTGTCGGCGTTCTTCCGGGAGATCCCCTGGGACCTGGAGAAGGCCGCCAAGGTCGACGGGGCGACGCCCGCGCAGGCCTTCCGGCTGGTCATCGCACCGCTGGCCGCGCCGGGCGTGTTCACCACGGCCATTCTCGTGTTCATCTTCTGCTGGAACGACTTCCTGTTCGCGATCTCGCTGACGTCCACCGAGTCCGCGCGCACCGTGCCTGCCGCGATCGCGTTCTTCACCGGGAGCTCCCAGTTCCAGCAGCCCACAGGGTCGATCGCCGCCGCCGCTGTGGTCATCACCATCCCGATCATCGTTTTCGTCCTGCTCTTCCAGCGGCGGATCGTCGCCGGACTGACCTCCGGGGCAGTCAAGGGGTGAACGGGCCGACCGCGGCAGACAGGCCGCCGGTCCGGGACACCGACCGGGGTACCCGGACTCGGAAGGCATGAAGGCAAGGAGGCACCATCCATGGCCGAGATCATCCTCGAGGGAGTCACCAAGCGTTTTCCCGACGGGTCCCTCGCCGTGAAGGACGTGGACCTCGAGATCGACGACGGCGAGTTCGTGATCCTGGTCGGTCCGTCGGGATGCGGCAAGTCCACCACCCTGAACATGATCGCCGGACTTGAGGACATCACCGAGGGCACCCTGCGCATCGGAGACCGAGTCGTCAACAACCTGGCTCCCAAGGAACGCGACGTCGCCATGGTGTTCCAGAGCTACGCCCTGTACCCGCACATGAACGTCCGGGAGAACATGGGCTTCCCGCTGCGCCTGGCCAAGGTGGACAAGGACACCATCGACGCCAAGGTGACGGAAGCCGCCCGGATCCTCGACCTCACCGAGCACCTGGACCGCAAGCCCGCCAACCTCTCCGGCGGTCAGCGCCAGCGGGTGGCCATGGGGCGGGCGATCGTCCGTGATCCCAAGGCGTTCCTGATGGACGAGCCGCTGTCCAACCTGGACGCCAAACTCCGGGTGCAGATGCGCACCCAGATCTCCCGGCTGCAGCGGAGCCTCGGCACGACCACCGTGTACGTCACCCACGACCAGACCGAGGCGATGACGCTCGGCGACCGGGTCGTGGTCATGAGGCAGGGCCTGGTCCAGCAGATCGGAACACCCGCCGAGCTGTACGACTTGCCGCGCAACATCTTCGTCGCGGGCTTCATCGGCTCCCCGGCGATGAACTTCCTGAACGCCACTCTGGAGGGCGGTGCCCTGCGCTCGTCCCTGGGCGACCTGACCCTCGACGACCGTACGAGGCAGGCGCTGGCACGTCAGAACGCGCCCCGCGAGGTCATCGTCGGGCTGCGACCGGAGGCATTCGAGGACGTGGCCCTGTCCCACGGCCGGGACCGGACGGGCCCGGTCTTCACCGTCACCGTGGAGGTACTGGAGTCGCTGGGCTCCGATGCGTATGTCTACTTCACCGCGGAGGGCGGGCCCGCGACGACCGCCGAACTGGAGGAGCTCGCCAAGGACTCGGGCCTGCGCGACACCGGCGCCGACACCCAGAACATCGTGGCCCGCCTGGACGCCGCCACGCGTGCCCGCGAGGGTGAACCGGTAGAGCTGCGGGTCGACATGTCCAAGGCGCACGTGTTCGACCCGGCGACCGGAGCCAACCTCACGCATCCGGTGAGGGCGGACTGACGACAGGGTGTTCCCCGCGGAGGCGGCGCGTGGTGTCAGACGCCACCGGCGGCCGGTGCCAGGTGCACTTCTGAAGCGGCCTGGGGACCAGTTGGGGACCACACGGTCTGCGCGATATCGCACGGTAGGGTTATTGACGCACAACACACGCCCGGATTGCGTCTGTTATCTGCCGATGATGTAGGTGACTCTCACTCCTGGGGGTCAAGGGGTCGCAGGTTCGAATCCTGTCGTCCCGACGGTACGAAGGGCTTCGCGGGCAACAGCCCGCGAAGCCCTTTTTCGCGTGGGCCCGACCTCACCCGGGATGCCCTGCGACGGGTGAATGTCCGGGAAGCATGGAAAACTGAGTGCGTGGGAGCGCTGCCCATGACCTGCCGAGACATGGTGGTGAGCGCCGTGGTCACAGGTGACAGGAACACCACGAATCCGGCCGCAGGCCGGGTGGATCCGCTCGGGGACCCGTTCTTGCGTACGCGATTCGCGGTGCCGTCGAGGCCCGCCACGTTCCTGCCCCGCCGACGCCTGACCCAGCACCTGGCACAGGGCCTCCGGACGCCGCTGACCATGGTGAACGGTTCGGCCGGCGCGGGGAAGACCCTGTTGGTCGCCGACTGGACCGCGAACCTCGACCGGCCTGTCGCCTGGCTCACCGTCGAGGCGGAGAAACAGCGCCCCGGCACGTTCTGGGCGTACTTCGTCCAGGCTCTCAGCGCCTGTGGCACTCCGCTGTCCGACCGGGTCCACTGCCCGGCGGACCCGAACCGGGTGAGCCGCAAGGTGCTGTCGGAGATCGCCGAGGACCTGGTCGGACGCGACCCGGCCCCGATCGTCGTGCTCGACGAGTTCGACCGGGTGAGCGCGTCCGAGGTGGCGGAGCAGCTGGAGTTCGTGCTGCGGCACGCCGGATCCGGGCTGCGTCTGATCCTCGTCACCCGCAACGAACCGATGCTGTCCCTGCACCGCTACCGAGCCGCCGGAACCCTGACGGAGATCCGTGACGCCGAGCTCGCCCTGAACCCCGAGGAGGCCGCGGCGCTCCTGGAACTGCACGGACTCAGCCTGCCCGCCGACGCGGTGCGCGCCCTCGTGGAGCGCACCCGCGGCTGGGCCGCCGGTCTGCGGCTGTGCGCCCTGGCCGCGCAGGAGAGCCCGGACCCGGAGAGGTACCTCAAGGAGTTCGAGGCAGACCACAGCACGGTCGCCGACTTCCTGCTGGCGGAGGTGCTCAGACGCCAGCCGCCGGCGACGCAGGACCTGCTGCTGCGCGTCAGCGTCCTGGACCGCTTCTGTCCCGACCTGGTGAACCGGCTGACCCACCGGACCGATGCCGCACACATCCTGGCCGAGCTGCACCGCGACAACGCCTTCGTCGAACAGCTGGGACAGGGGTGGTACCGCCTCCATCCGTTGTTCGGGGAGATACTCCAGACCCATCTCCGGGTGCGCCAGCCCGGTCTCGAACCCGATCTGCACCGGTCGGCGGCCCAGTGGATGCGGCGCCGCGGCGCCCTCCCGGAGGCGCTCGCCCACGGGGCCGCCGCCGACGACTGGGGCTTCACCGCCGCCGCTGTCGTCGACGACCTCGCGATCGGACAGTTCTTCACCGGTCTGCGCTCCGACGACCTGAACGAGCTGTTCTCCCGGATGGGGCCCGAGGCCACGGGCCCCGCGACCGAGCTCGTCCGGGCGGCTCGCGATCTCGCCCACAGCGACCTGGACCGGGGTGTGGCCCACCTGCACCACGTCGAGGCATGGCTGTCGGCCGAAACGGAGGATCCGGCGGCCGCCCAGCTGAGCTGGGCCTTCCTGGAGGCGGTGGCCGCCCGGCTGACGGGTTCTCCCGCACGGGCCGAACAGGCCGCCGAGACCGCCGACGAGGTACGGAAGGATGTCCCCCCGCACCTCCTGGACAAACACCCTGAACTGTCCGCCCTGCTGCTGACCCATCTGGGCTCCACACGTCTGTGGGCCGGACGCTACGAGGACGCGAGGGCCGCGCTGTCCGAGGCGGCCGACTGTCCCGGCGGGATCCTGACGATGCTGCCCCGAGAGGAGTCGATGGGCCACCTGGCGTTGATCGACTACCTGGACGGCTGGCCCGGCAGGGCCGAGCGCCAGGCCCTCGCGGCGATGACCGAGACGGAGCGGTTCAGCCTTCCGCAGCCCTCCGGCTCCGGCATCGAACGGCTGGTGCTGGCCGCCGTGGCGGTCGACCGCCACGAACTGGGCCGGGCCCAGGCCCTCCTCGACGAGGCCGACGAGCTCGACCTCGACACCCATGACCCGGTGAAGGCCGCCGGGCGGGCGATCGCCACGTCCCGGCTCCACCTGGCACGGGGCAACGCGCGAGCGGCCATGGACTCGGTGACCCCGGCCCTGATCACCACCGTCGCCTCACCCTGGGCGGACAGCCTGGAGCGGCTGGTCACCTCCGCCGTCCATCTGGCCGAGGGGCGGTCCGAGACGGCCGCCGAAGTGCTCCGGCACCTGCCGGACGACCAGCCGACATGGGCCGTGGAAGCCGCGCGCATCCAGCTCGCCGCGGGCAAGACGGGCGCCGCGATCGACCTTCTCGACAGCGTGCCCGCCGAAAGCCGGCCGGGGCCCGCGGTGACCGTGCGGGCGGCGCTGGTGAGAGCTCAGGCCGCACAGGTGGCGGGTGACACCGATACGGCCCGCAGGCTCGTCGCGCAGGCTCTTCTCCTCGCCCGGCGCGAACGGCTGCGCCGCCCCTTCCTCGACGCCGGGCGCTGGATCAGACCGCTGCTGGCCACGGCGCCCCTGCGGTCGCTGGCCGCCGAATGGCTCGTGCCCGGCCCCGTCCCCGGCAACGGACCGGGCGCGGCCGGCCCGCGTCCCGCGCCGATCGTCGTGCAGGAGCTGAGCGAGCGCGAGCGCGACGTCCTGCAACGGCTGGCGCAGATGATGTCGACGGAGGAAATCGCCGTGGACCTGTACCTCTCGGTGAACACGGTGAAGACCCACCTCAAGAGCCTGTACCGGAAGCTGGCCGTGAACCGCCGCAGTGAGGCCGTGCACCGCGCACGGGACATGCGGCTCCTGTGAGGACACTCCGGGTCGCCCGCGGCGGGTGAGGCGCCGGCCGCCCCGCCGCGCTGACATGGGAGGAGCGGCCGCCTCCACCGCCGCTCCGAACCGACCTGGCGAGATGGTCACCATGCGGCGATGGCGCGCACTGATAGTCCTGGGGACGGCTCAGTTCCTGATGGTCCTGGACACCTCGGTCATGAACGTCTCGATCAGCCAGCTGGTCGAGGACTTCGACACCGAGGTCACCACCATCCAGGCCGTCATCACCCTGTACGCGCTGGTCATGGCCGCCTTCATGGTCATCGGCGGCCGACAGCTGGGCAACGTCGTCCAGTCCAGCGTCGGCGAGGAGGAGCGCAGCGAGGTCGGCGGGCTTCAGTTCACGGCGCAGAACCTGGGCTCCGCGCTGGGCACGGCACTGATCGGGTCGATCCTCCTCGGTGCGCTGGCGCATGCCTTCACCACCCAGGTCGAGGACGATCCACGGCTCTCCGAGGAGGCCCGCACACAGACCGGTGTCGCCCTCGAGTCCGGCATCTCCTTCGTCACCACCGACCAGGTGCGCTCGGCGGCGGCGGAAGCCGGCCTGCCGCCCTCCGAGGTCGACGCCGTCGCGGACTCCTACGCCTCCGCGCAGCTCGACGGTCTCAAGGCGGCGATCCTCGCCACCGGCGGCGTCACGCCGGCCGGTTTCCTCGTCACACCGAACCTCCCGGGCGGCGGGAAGAGCCGTACCGGAGCCCGGGGGAAGACCGCGGCACCGGCCCCCTCGGCCGGACCGACGCGCTGATCCACAGGGAGCACCGATGTCCACGACCGACCACCCGACGGTGCAGGGGACCGACAGCGAGCGCCGGGCCCGCGCCGACTACACCGGCGGCGTCTACGGATCCATGCTCGCGGCCTCCGTGGTGATCGGCGCCGGCGCCCTGGGCTCGTTCCCGCGCCTGGAACTGGTGGTGCTGTTGCTGCTCACCGGTGTGGCGTTCTGGATCGCCCATGTGCACGCCCAGCTGTTCGGCGCGCGGCTGGCACAGCAACCGCTCGACCGTCACGTCGTCTTCCACGCGTGTCGTGAGGAGTGGCCGATCGTCAAGGCCGCCGTACCGCCGGCCGTGGCGGTGGCCGTCAGCCCGCTGCTGGGCCTGGACGTGCAGGGCGCCCTGTGGCTGGCGCTCTCCGTCGCGGTGGCCGGGCAAGTGGCGTGGTCGGTGGCCGCGGCCCGTCGTGCTCACGCCACCTGGCGGCTGGTCGCCATCACCGCCTCGGTCAACCTTCTGCTCGGCCTGCTGATCATCTCCTTCAAGGTGTTCCTGAAGCACTGACCGGGTCGGCGGAGCCGCCGGAGGGCGGATCATCTTCGCAGGGTGAGGCCGCCGGACACGCTCCGAGGGGACCATCGCAGAAGCGGGCACAGACCGCCTTCCCGGCAGCCCGCGGGAGTACAGCCCATGCGCTACGAGATCCGCATCGACGGACACATGTCGGACACCCTGGCCGAAGCCTTTCCCGAGCTGGAACACGTGGTCCTGTCCGGGCAGACCGTCCTGTTCGGCTCCGTCGTCGACGAGGCGCAGCTGTTCGGTCTGCTGGCCCGCTGTCAGTCGCTGGGCCTGCACGTGGTGGAGATGCGGCGGATGCCCGACGAGTGAGCGGACGTGGCCCCCCGAGGCTCACCCGGTGACACTCTTCCGGTCGGCGTAGGACTTGGGCCCTGGCCGACGAGGAACCGCGCAGCCGGGCGAACAGCCCGAGCAGGCCCGGGTCCGTGGTCTCCGGCAGGGCCATGCCCGAACGGGGTGCACGGGCACGGACGCCGGTGCCGACCGCCGCCCGTTCGGCGGGCGACAGAAAGACCGTGGAGGAGATCGGCACGGCCGTGGCGGAACCTCCGGGTTCGATGACGAGGACCGGCATCACGACCGGCGCCCACCTCGGTTCCCGGCCCACCGGCACGGCCCGTGCCGCGGATCACCCGTGACGGGTGACCCGGCCGTGGACCGTGCGCGGGACGCTGGGCCGCGTGAGGGCCTCCGTACCGCCCCGGGCGGTGCGGGGACGACCCATCCGACGGGGCGAGGAGGAACCATGACCGTGCCGCGTGGATCGGCACCGCCCACCGCACCGGAGCGTGACCCCTACGGCGGCGCCTCCGATCGCACGGCCGGCGGCGCGGACGTACTGGGGCGGCTCGGCCGTTCCTGGACCTGGATCCTGGGGTCCGCGATCGCCACGCTCGTGCCGGGCGTCCTCGTGCTGGTCTGGCCGGACGAGACCCTGCAGGTCCTCGCCGTCCTCATCGGCCTGTACCTGCTTGTGACCGGAGCGTTCCGGTTCGTCGCCGTCTTCGCCCGGGGCACGTCCGGCGAACGGCTCCCCGGTCTGCTCATCGCCGTGCTCTACGTCCTCGCCGGGGTGCTGTGTCTGCGCAATCCGCTCCAGACCATCGCCGCGCTCTCCCTGATCGTGGGAGTGGTCTGGCTGGTGTCCGGGATTCTCACCCTCTACACGGCGATCGCCACCGAGGACCTGCCGCACCGTGCCTTCGTGGTGGGCGTGGCGGTGATCGGCATCGTCGCCGGGATCGTGGTGCTGGCCCTGCCGGCCGAGTCGGCCCGTGCGCTGACCCGGCTGCTCGGCCTGTGGCTCGTCCTGCTCGGCCTGTTCGAGTTCGTGCTCGCCCTCGCCTGGCGGGCCGCTCTGCGCAGGTCGGGCCTCACGGACCGCCAGGAGGCACCGGCGGACGTCTGAGACGGAGCCCGGCGCCGCGCAGCCCGCGTTCCGCCGGGCCGTGCTCCGACAACCGACCCGGCCGGGGTGCCCGCTCACCCGCGCCGGGTGAAGCGCCCGCTTCTTGCCGTGGGCACGCTGAGGACGGCAGACAGGCGGCCGGGCGAAGGCCCCGGACGGAGGAGACCGACATGAGTGCGTCCACGTACCTCGCGTACGACTATCCACTGCTGAGCGTCTTCTGGTCCATGCTGTGGTTCTTCCTGTGGATCATGTGGTTCGTCCTGCTCTTCCGGGTAGTCGTCGACATCTTCCGGGACGACGACATGAGCGGCTGGGCCAAGGCCGGCTGGCTGGTGTTCACGATCCTCCTGCCGTTCCTGGGCGTCTTCGTCTACGTCATCGCCCGCGGCAAGCACATGGGCCGTCGTGAGGTCGCCCAGGCGCGGTCACAGCAGCAGGCCTTCGACTCGTACATCCGTGAGACCGCCAAGGGCGGCAGCAGCAGCGTCGACGAACTCGCCAAGCTCTCGGAGATCCGGGCCAAGGGCGACATCACGGACGCGGAGTTCGCCCGGGCGAAGGAGCTGGTCCTGAGCGGCCACGGCTCGGGGACATCCGCCGACGTCGGCGCCACCTCCCGGCGCTGAGCACGCCGGCCGATCGAAACGAGGGGTAAGGATGACCGCCACACACACCGCACACCGGTCCACGGCCAAGCAGGGCTGGGCCTCCGGGACGATGGTCTTCGCGGCCGTCATGCTGATGCTCGCCGGAGTGCTCGACATCTTCCGGGGCATCATGGCCATCGCCGAGGACGACGTCTTCGTCACGACGCGCAACTACGTGTTCAAGTTCGACCTGACCAGCTGGGGCTGGATACACCTCGCCCTGGGAGTGATCGGCGTGCTGGTGAGCCTCGGGCTCTTCCGCGCGGCGACCTGGGCGCGGGTGACCGGGGTGGCCATCGCCGGACTCATCATCATCGCGAACTTCCTCTCCCTGCCGTACTACCCGGTCTGGTCGGTCGTGATGATCGCGTTCTCCGGATTCGTCATCTGGGCCCTGTGCGTGGTCCGGCGCGACGACTCCTTCGCTTCGTTCTGACCGTTGTGCTCGACGGTTCCGGCCGACGGATCGGGCCGGGTGCACCGCACCCGGCCCGATGCCGTACGGGAGCCGCTCGCAGCGGTCAGACCTCCTTGCGCACCAGCCCGTCACAGGCGTCGCCCAGCCTGCTCGCGAGCTGTTCGACACCGAGGGCGTCGAGGCCCCGCTGCCCGGACACCGCGGCCCTGGCAGCCGTGCGGGCGGTGGCGAAGAGGGCCCAGGAGTCGGCCGTGTAGTCGGTCCGGTCCAAGGAGCCCACCGCGTCCAGAGCGGCCCGGACCGGGGCGGTGTCGACCGGCCCGTCCACGTCGCCCGAGATCGCGGTGAAGGCGTCGAGGACGAGCTTCCCGGACTTCAGCGTGAACGTGACCGTGTGCCTGCCGTCGGGCAGGCCGCGCAGTGAGTACGTCGCCTGGCGCTTGTCGGTGGCGGTGGTCCGCGCGTTCCGGGCGACGGGCCGGCCGTCCACCAGGACGTCGAGGACGGCACTCGCGTCGTTGCCGCCGATGACGTCGACGCCCGTGCCGCGGAACGGCACGGTCGCGGTCGCGCCGGCGGTGGTGCTGGTCGACGTCGACCGGTACCAGTTCATCGCGTCGCCGAGGGAGGCGTTCCGGCTCCAGGTGCCGTGGTAGGCGACCGAACCGTCCATGTTGTCGGTCAGCGTGGTGGCGTACGGGGTGTATCCGGTGACCTTCTCGACCTTCAGGTTGTCGAACGCGGTCCGGTGGAAGTCGGTGCCGAGCTTGACGCGCCCCTCGCTCACCGGCGTCGGGTCCTGGTAGCCGGCGACGGCCTGACCGTCGACGTACGCGGTCACGGTCGCGCCCTTGGCCTCGACGGCGAGACGGTAGCCGGCGGACGCGGTGACCGTTCCGGTCCGCAGCGCCGTGCCGTACCGGTAGAAGGTCCAGTTCCCGTCCGGCCCGATCCCGACGCTGTACGCCGCGTCGGTCGCCGCCATGCCCTTCTGCTGGCGTACGCCCAGGGTGGCGAGGCCGCCCTGCGGGTCGGGGAAGGAGACGTCGACCGAGGCCCGGTAGTTCTCCCAACGGAAGTCGCCGACCGTGGTGTTGGGGGTGTTGCGGTTCCAGGCGCCGGTGTCCTTCATGGACTGGTCCAGGTACTGGTACAGCGCGTTGCCGCCGTCGGCGTCCTTGCCGACCTCCCACGCACCGGTCTGGTCGACCAGGTAACGGGGCTGGTTGCCCCGGGACTCGAGGTACGACCGGGACACCTTGCGGGCCCCGTTGTCGGTGCCGACCTGGACCCGGCCCTCCTCCTCGTACCCGAAGTCGTCGGCGTACAGGACGCTGTCGCGGGTGTCGTGCCTCCTGCCGGTCGCGTCGGTGTCGAGCACCGTACGGGCCCCGGCCCCGGGCAGGCGCTGTGTGGTCGCCTTGTCGTGGCTGCGGTCGAGCGTGGTGAACGTGGCGATCGAGCGCGGCTTGACCGTGTAGGTGTAGAAGCCGTCGCCGTCGGGGCGGAGTTCGGCCGCGAGGTGCTTGAAGTTCGCGTCGTAGGCCTGGCCGGGGTCCGCCGCGCGGGTCTCCCAGACCTCCATGGTGGGGTCGTCGCCCAGGTCCATGTGCTCGGCCTTGATCCGGTACGTCTTCGTGCCGTCGCTGTCGTTGACGGCGATCGTGGAGAAGTCCTTCTTCCGCGGTTCGGCGAGCGTCAGGTAGCTGGGCGCGCCGTTCGAGCCGTCGACGTTCTCGGTGCCGCTCACCCCGCTGTGGCTCGCCTCCGGCACGGTGCGCCAGATGCCGGCCGTGTTGGTGTCGTTCTCCCAGCCGGTCTTCGCGAACTGGGTGAAGTGCTGCATCACGTACACGGCGGCGTCGTAGTGGATGCTCCCGGACCACGGGTCGCGCGCGCTGACCAGCTCCTTGTGGCTGTACTGGGCGCCCTCGTAGAAGGCCCCGATCGCGGGCTGGAAGATGTAGTGCGTCCGCTTGGAGTTGGCGTAGCTCTTCACGGAGCGGTTGGCGATGTCGAGCGCGCTCTGCACGCCGCCGATCCCGGTGCTCGCGCCGCCCGGGCCCTCGGTGTTGTTGACGCGGTAGTCCGTCCAGCCGAACGAGCCGACGCCCTCGCTGTACCAGACCTCCTTGTCCTGACCGCGGGCGTTGTCACCGGTCGCCAGCTTCGAGTACGGGCGGTAGGTGGCGCTGTCGGGGGTGCCGTCGAGCCGGTCCTCGGTGGTGTAGTGGTAGCCCACCGCGTCGACCGCGCCGAAGAGTTCGGTGTCCGTGAGCAGCGCCGGACCGATGTTCTTCGTGGTGTTCTCGTCCGAGGCGACGATCTTGATGGCGCGGTACGCCTTCGCGGCCGCCTGTTGCTGATGAGGCGTCAGGTCGTAGCGGGGGTCGGCGAATTCGGTGTCGATCGCCAGTGCGTGCTTGTACCACTTGACGAAGGAGATGTCGGGTTTCGTGGTCTCGTTGGTGTCCGGGTCGACGTAGTCGACCATGTACCCGTACTTCTGGTACGCGTCGAGGATCGTCTCCTTGTACCACTTGTACATCTCGTCGGTGCCGGTGCCCTTGTTCCACTCGGTCTGGACCCACTGGGGCATGACCCAGCGCAGGATCGAGACCTTGAGCCTCGGGTTCACCGTCTTGGCGTCGGCGGCCAGTTGGAAGCCGGGGGAGCGGGACACGTCGGCGAGTTCGTCCGCCGTGCGCATGGTCGCGGGGTCGGAACCGGTCGACGTGTTGGTGTCCGAACCCATCTCGATCTTGACGTGGTTGATCAGCGGGTTCCTCCCGCCGAACAGGACCCTGACGAGCTGCCAGTAACGGCCGGGGTGCTCCGCCTTGTAGTCCATCAGCAGATTGCTCGTGCTGTTGCAGCTGAGCAGACCGAGGCCCTTGTAGGTCAGGCCGTTCACGTTGTCGGCGCGTACGTCACTCCCGTCGACCACGATCTGCACGGGATCGTCCGCGGAGTGGGCGGCGGGTGCCGCGGTCACTCCCGCCGCCAGTGCCATGGTGGTCGCCGCGGCGAGCGAGGCCCACCCGAATCTTCGCTGCATACCCATTCGGGGGACCGTAGGTGGCAAGCGCTTTCTACGTCAATCCCCTTGCGCCACTTGAGATTTGGCGTTTCTCGATGGGCGTGACCTGCCGAAAAACGCATGGACCGCGAGGTGGCCACCGCGGGACACTGCCGAACTCGGACCGCTACTCCCCATACACACAGGGTTAGGATGCAGACGCCTGAGCTGGAGAAAATCGCGCCGCGCCGAGGCGCGGTGCTACTCGCACTTCGTTACTACGGACGGGAGTTGGCCAGGCTTCGCCGGCTGACGGCTCCCGCCATGCTGCTGTTCGCGCTGGGCGGCATCGGTCTCAACTACATCGCCCCCCTCATCGTCGCCAGGCTCGCCGGCGACATCGCCGACGGCGCCGAACTGACCGCCGGGTCGGCACTGCCGTACGTCCTGGGTTTCGCCGGTGTCCTGCTGCTCGCGGAAGCGCTGTGGCGGGTCGCCCTGCACTGTATGAACCGTCTCGACGCCCTCGGCATCGAGCACCTGTACGTGATCGGGATGGACGAACTGTTCGCCAAGGACGCCACGTTCTTCCACGACAACTTCGCAGGGTCACTGACCAAGCGCGTCCTGAGCTTCGCCACCCGTTTCGAGCCGTTCGTCGACACGCTGGCGTTCCAGGTCGTGGGCAACGTCGTGCCGCTGCTGTTCGGCTCGGTGGTGCTGTGGCACTACGAACCCCTGCTCGTCGTAGGGCTGTTGACGATGATCGTCGTGACGGCGCTGTGCGCGGCGCCCCTCATCCGGCGCCGCCAGGCCCTGGTCGCCGAGCGCGAGGCGGCGGTCGCCCGGGTGTCCGGGCACGTCGCCGACAGCCTGATGAACATGGACACCGTCCGGGCGTTCGGCGCCGAGGCCCGCGAAGCCGCCGAGCACCGCTCCCGCGTCGCGGTCTCACGCCGGCTCACGCTCAGGTCCTGGGACTACGGCAATCTGCGCATCGACACCTTCGTCGCGCCGATGTCCGTGCTGACCAACGCCCTGGGGCTGCTGCTCGCGGTCGCCCTCGGTGGGGGCGAGCACGGCGTCGAGGCGGTCGTGGTCGCCTTCACCTACTACTCCAACGCGACCCGGATCATGTTCGAGTTCAACCAGATCTACCGTCGCCTGGAGAGCTCGATGACGGAGGCCGCTCAGTTCACCGAACTGCTGCTGACCCCGCCGACCGTGCTCGACCCGCCGTCGCCCGAGCCACTGCTGCCCGGAGCCGCCGAAGTCCGCTTCGAGCGGGTGGACTTCGCCCACGCGGGCGCCGAGCGGCTCTTCGAGGGGCTCGACCTGGTCGTGCCCGGCGGGACGAAGGTGGGGCTCGTCGGCCGGTCCGGCGGCGGCAAGACCACCCTCACCCGGTTGCTGCTGCGGATGCAGGACATCGACGGCGGCCGGATCCTGATCGGCGGACAGGACATCAGCCGGCTGCGCCAGACCGACCTGCGCAGTCTGATGGCGTACGTCCCGCAGGACCCGGCGATGTTCCACCGCACGCTGCGGGACAACATCGCCTTCGCCCGGCCGGATGCCACGGAGGCCGAGATCCGCCGCGCGGCCGAGGCGGCCCACGTCACGGAGTTCGCCGACGCACTGCCGGAGGGCTTCGACACCCTCGTGGGCGAGCGCGGCGTCAAGCTGTCCGGCGGACAGCGCCAGCGTGTGGCCCTCGCCCGGGCGATCCTGCGCGACGCGCCGATCCTGCTGCTCGACGAGGCGACCAGTGCGCTGGACTCGGAGAGCGAGATCCTGGTCCAGGAGGCGCTGTGGCGGCTCATGGAGGGACGGACGGCGCTCGTGGTGGCGCACCGGCTGAGCACGGTCGCGGGCATGGACCAGCTCGTCGTCCTCGACCGCGGGCGGATCGTGGAGCAGGGCAGCCATCAGGAACTGCTCGCGCTGGACGGGCCGTACGCCAAGCTGTGGCACCACCAGTCGGGGGGATTCCTCGAAGACGACCCGGTGGAGGCCGAGTTGCACTGAACGGGGCGTCCTGTGCGGAGTGCCGCCCGGACCGGTGAGCAGTGGCGCCGACGGTGCCAAGGGTCTTCGCGGACGTGAGTCCGCGGGGGCCCTTCGACCGGCTGCGCCACCCGGTGGTCACCCCGTGGGGCGTCCTCCTGTCACCGAGACTCCCCGTCGGCGCAGGAGGCCCGTCTCATGGCCGAAACACCTACGGTGAAGCTGTCTCCACTACCCCCATCTTCAAATCGTAAGCACATATTCCACACATGCCCCCTTGCAGACGGGTCTCGATGGTCTAGATTGACCTTGCTGCCCATGGTGGGACACGGGGCAACAAATAGTGATCTATGGGTCCGGTGCTGCCTATACCGAGCAGAAACGTCTCGGCGCCGGGCTCGGGGGTGAGGGGTTCTTGGAGCCCGAGGGGGGCTTCGGGTGCAGGGGGCATCCGAGGTTTCAGTGGGTTCCCGAACGGCTCGAGAGTCTGGCGAAGCGTCTAAGTCTGCTGCTTCCTAGGTCGGTTCTTTACGCAATGTTGACCTAGGCATGTCATGTGCGAGGGGTTGTGCCTCCCGCAAGCAAAAGGAACAGCGCGCGACGCAGGGCGGGGGGTCCTGCGAGGAACGTGGCGGGAGGCGGGGGCCTCCCGGGGGGAGGAACGATGTCCGGCAACCACGTCGTACCACTGGGGACCGGGGGGGACCTGTGCGGGAGGGGGGCATAGTCAGCCCCGTTCCGTCGGCGCACGAGCGTCTGACGGACGGGGCGATCGGCCAGTCGGCGAACGACTGGGAGCAGCGGTACCGCCGTACCGTGATCACCAGCGACACCGTGACCACCGCCTTCGTGGTGGCGGCCATCGGCGAGTTCTTCGGGGCCCGGGACGCGGCCAACTGGCACGAGAAGTGGGGAATACTCGCATTCGGCACCGAGCTGCTGGTGCTGGGAGCGTTCGGCGTGAGCCGGGCGTGGGTTCCGGCCGTTCTCGGCCAAGGTGCCGAGGAATTCCGTCGGCTGGGGCGCTCGCTGTTCGCGGCGACCGTCGTGCTGGCGCTCGGCGGGATCGCCCTCACCTCGCGCAATATCAAGCTCTGGATCTTCGTCGCGATCCCCGCGATCGCGCTCGTCACCATGACCGCGCGGTATCTGCTCC
The DNA here is from genome assembly GCF_049739545.1 of Streptomyces sp. SLBN-8D4. NCBI lineage: Bacteria > Bacillati > Actinomycetota > Actinomycetes > Kitasatosporales > Streptomycetaceae > Streptomyces > Streptomyces sp. SLBN-8D4. The sequence goes on along the minus strand of NZ_JBMGQC010000001.1, from coordinate 1,269,859 downwards.
GCCTCGGGCTGCACAAACAGCGCAAGGAAGGGCAGTGTCTGAGACCGGTGCTCGCTGCCGGGAGCCCGGCCACCGTGCGCGACCTGATCAGCCGCACCCGTAAGTTCCCGCACCTCGGATGGCGGGTGGACGGGGTGTGCACGACGGACGGGCGTGGGCTCGACGGAGACGAACTGGACGGAGTGCCGGTCCTCGGCCAGCTGACGGATGTCGCCAAGTACGTGGAGAACGACGGCTATCGGGTCGTCGCGATCACACCGGACCCGTACTGGACACCGGACCGGCTGCAGCGGCTGGCCTGGAACCTGGAGGGCAGCGATGCCGAGATGGTCGTGGCTCCGGTGCTGATGGAGGTGGCCGGCCCGCGGCTGCACGTCGACGCCGTGCTCGGGATTCCGCTGCTGCGGGTCAGCATGCCGGCGTTCACCGGGGGCCGCCGGGCGATCAAGGCGGTCGCCGACCGGTTGGGCTCGGCGATCCTGCTGATCCTGTTCGCGCCGCTGATGCTCTTCGTCGCACTGCTCGTCGTGACGGACAGCCGGGGCGGGGCGTTCTACCGCCAGCGCAGGGTCGGCAAGGACGGCCGCGAGTTCACCATCCTCAAGTTCCGCACCATGGTCGTGGGGGCCGACCTGGCACGTGCCGAGTTGGCCGACCGCAACGAGGGTGCGGGGCTGCTGTTCAAGATGCGCCGGGATCCGCGGGTGACCCGGGTGGGAACGGTGCTGCGGCGGTACTCGCTCGACGAACTCCCGCAGCTGTTCAACGTACTCACCGGATCGATGTCGCTCGTCGGTCCGCGCCCTCCGCTGCCGGAGGAGTCCGCCGCGTACGGCCCGGACATCCGGCGGCGACTGCTGGTCAAGCCCGGCCTCACCGGCCTGTGGCAGATCAGCGGACGCAGCGACCTGCCGTGGGAGGAGGCCGTCCGCCTCGACCTGCGGTACGTGGAGGACTGGTCGCTCGCCCTGGACGCGGTGATCTTGTGGAAGACGCTGCGCGCGGTGCTCTACGGCCACGGGGCCTACTGATGTGCGGGGGACGCCGTCCGGACGGCGGGCATACCGCAGGCCACAAGGGCCTGCCTGGGGGGAGGAACGGGTCATGAGAATCAGCGTGTTCGGGCTCGGCTACGTGGGCTGCGTGTCGGCCGCGTGCCTGGCCGGCATGGGGCACGAGGTCATCGGCGTGGACGTCAACCAGGTGAAGGTCGACCTGGTCAACGACGGCAAGGCCCCGGTGGTCGAGGAGCGGATCGGCGAACTCACCGCCGACGTCGTGCGGACGGGGGCGCTCCGTGCCACCACCGACGTCCGTGAGGCGATCATGGGCAGCGAGGTGTCGCTGATCTGCGTGGGCACCCCCTCGGAGCCCAACGGCAGCCTGTGCACCACGTACTTGGAGCGGGTCACCGAGGAGATAGGCGCCGCTCTCGCCGAGCGGGGCGGGCGGCACACCGTGGTGTTCCGCAGCACCATGCTCCCGGGCACCTGCCTGAACCTCCTGGTACCGATCCTGGAGAAGAACGTCGGCGGCACCGCCGGCGTGGACGTCGGGGTCGCGGTCAACCCGGAGTTCCTGCGCGAGGGCACCAGCGTGCGGGACTTCTTCGACCCGCCCAAGACGGTCATCGGCGAGCTCGACCCGGCCAGCGGCGACGTGGTGGCGGCGCTGTACGAGGGCCTGCCCGGCGAGGTGTTCCGGGTGCCGGTACCGACGGCCGAGGCGATCAAGTACGCGGACAACGCGTTCCACGGCCTCAAGATCGGCTTCGCCAACGAGCTGGGCGCGGTCTGTCAGGCGCTCGGGGTGGACTCGCACCAGGTGATGGACGTGTTCCTGGCCGACCGCAAGCTGAACATCAGCCCCGCCTACCTGCGGCCCGGCTTCGCCTTCGGCGGCTCCTGCCTGCCCAAGGACCTGCGCAGCCTGGTCCACGCGGCGCAGCGGGCCGACGTCTCGGTGCCCATCCTCTCCCACGTGCTGGCCTCCAACTCCGACCATCTGCAGCGTGCGGTGGACCTGGTGGAGCGCACCGGCAAGCGCCGGGTGGGCCTGTTCGGGCTGTCCTTCAAGCCCGGCACCGACGACCTCCGGGAGAGTCCGCTCGTCGAGCTGGCGGAGCGGCTCCACGGCAAGGGGTACGACCTGCGGATCCACGACGCCAACGTGAGCCTCTCCCGGCTGATCGGCGCGAACCGCGAGTACATCGAGACCCGGCTGCCGCACCTCGCGCAGCTGCTCGCGGACTCCGTCGAGGAGGTGCTCGACCATGCCGAGGTGTGCCTGGTCGGGACCAAAGACCCGGCCGTCCTCGCGGCCCTGCCTCATGGCGGCGGCCCGGTGATCGTCGACCTCATCCGCCTTCCCGACGCCGAGACGCGCCGGACCGAACCGGGATACATGGGCCTTGCTTGGTAACGAAGTCAGCGGCGACGGCTCGGGCCGGCGCGCGCTGATCCTGGTGGAGAACCTGTCGGTGCCGTTCGACCGACGGGTGTGGCAGGAGTGCACGACGCTGCGCGCCGCGGGCTGGGAAGTGCACGTCATCTGTCCTCAGGGGGAGAAGCGGGACACGGAGCCGGAGGCGGTCATCGACGGGGTGCGCATCCACCGCTACCCGTTGAGCGCCGCCACCGGAGGACCGGCCGGCTACCTCAAGGAGTACGGATCGGCGCTCTGGCACACGGCCCGGCTGGCCCGCAAGGTCGGTCCGGTCCACGTGGTGCACGCCTGCAACCCGCCCGACCTGCTGTTCCTGTCCGCCCGTTGGCTGCGGCGGCGCGGCGCACGGTTCGTCTTCGACCAGCACGACCTGGTGCCCGAGCTGTACCTCTCCCGGTTCGACCGCGGCAAGGACCTGCTCTACCGCGCCGTGTGCGCCGTGGAACGGCGGACCTACCGGGCCGCGGACGTGGTGCTCGCCACGAACGAGAGCTACCGGGATGTCGCGGTGAGCCGTGGCGGCAAGCGCCCGGAGGACGTCTTCGTGGTGCGCAGCGCGCCCCAGATCGAGCGGTTCCAACCGGTGCCGCCCGAGCCGGAGTTGAAGCGCGGCAAGCCCCACCTGCTGTGCTACCTGGGCGTCATGGGTCCGCAGGACGGCGTCGACTACGCCCTGCGCGCCCTTGCCAAGCTGCGCGACGAGTTCGGGCGGACCGACTGGCACGCGGTGTTCGTCGGCTCCGGCGACGCCTTCGACGCGATGGTGGAGCTGTCCCGGCAGCTCGGGCTCACCGAGCAGGTGCAGTTCACCGGGCGCATCCCGGACGCCGACCTGCTGCGCCACCTGTCCACCGCGGACGTGTGCCTGTCTCCCGACCCGCGCAATCCGCTCAACGACGTGTCGACCATGAACAAGGTCCTTGAATACATGGCGATGGGCCGGCCGATCGTCTCCTTCGACCTGAAGGAGGCGCGCGTCTCAGCCGGTGACGCCGCCGTCTACGCGCCCGCCAACGACGAGGCCCAGTTCGCCGAGCTCATCACGGAACTGCTGGACGATCCGGACAAGCGGGCCCGCATGGGCAAGATCGGCCAGGAGCGAATCGGCGGGCAGCTTTCCTGGCGCAACTCGCAGGCGTCGCTGCTCGCCGCCTATGCCGCCGCGTGCCGGGACCGCAATGCGGTGTCGGCGAGCGGTCCGGTGCGCACAAGGAAGAAGAGGCAGCGCAGTTGAACGAAGACACCATCCGCCTCGTCACGATCGGGCGGATACTCCGTCGGCGGTGGCGGCTTCTGGCCGTCCTCGCCGTGGTGGGCGCACTGTTCGGTTACGGCACCTCGGTGCTCGTGTTCCCGCCCCGATACACCGCCTCGGCACCGGTACTGCTGCCAGGGGTGTGGGAGGAGCGAGAGCTGCTCACCCAGGTCGACATCGCCACCAGTCTGACCGTTGTCGACCGTACGGCCGACGCTCTGCACTGGTCCGACGTCAGCCGCTCCGAGCTGCGGGACCACGTGAGCGCCAAGGCCGGCGACGGGAACATCATCACGATCTCCGGTACGGCCGACACCCCGGAGCGCGCGCAGCAGCTCGCCGACGGGGTGGCCCAGCAGTTCGTGCAGTTCGCCGCGGAGGTCGCGGGCAGCGGCACCGACGCCTCAGTGGTCACGCGGACCGAGGCACTGCGCAAGCAGGTGGCGGAGACCAACCGGCGCATCTCCGACCTGGCCAAGGCCGCCGATCCGGGCCAGACCGTGGAGAGCGTCCAGTCCCGCACGGCGCTCGAGAACCTGCGCACCTCGCTGGAGGCGGCCATGAAGAAGCTGCAAGAGGCCGACCCGTCGACCAGCAAGTCAGGCATGGTCGTCATGGGGCAGGCCGCCCGGCCCACCGGTGAGGCGCCGCCGACGAGGACGCAGCTCATCGTGGGCGGGGCGCTGGTGTTCTTCCTGCTCGCGGTCCTCGGCCATCTCGTCGCCGCGCGGATGAACCGCCGGCTGCGCACCGAACCCCAGATCGCCGCGGCACTGGGCTCGACGCCGCTGGGCGCCGTGGACGTGCCCGGTGAATGGCCCGCGCACGGGACGGAAGGCGGCGGCCGCCGAGGAGCCCGCATCCGCCGGCTCCTCGGCGCCGACACCCGATGGGACGTACCGGCCCTGCAGAAGTCCGGCGACGAGGCCGGCAGACGGCTCCGTTACCGGCGGGTGTGCGCCCGCCTCCAGGAGCAACTGCCGGCTCCCCGACGGCTGCTGCTCGTCGTACCGGACGGCGACAAGATCGCCCGCCGGGCCGCGGGGCAGCTCCTGGCCGAGGCCAGGAACGATCCGCAGCTGCGCGTGGTGGAGGTGTCGGTGGACCGGCCGATCGTGCCGGACCGAGGAACGGAGAACGGTGCCGTGGTGGTCCTCAGCGCGAACACCTGGACCGCGGAGGAGCTCGCCGGCATCGCCGAGGCGTGCGCGGACGGCCGGCACGAGGTCGTGGGCGTCGTCGTCGCAGGCCCGGTCCAGGCCGGCCCCACGCGTTCCGCCGCCGACCCGCCGGACGACGCCACTCTCACGTTCGCGGTTCCCGGCCGCGCGACGGGAGGTCGGGCGTGACGACCAACACGACTTCACCGGAGTCGGCCGCCACCCCGCTCCTGGACCTTCAGGCGCTGGTGGTGGCGGTGCGCAGGCGCCGCCGCCTGTGGTGCGCCATGGCGGTCCTGGGCTTCCTGGCCGGCGCGGCAGTGGCGGTCCTGATGCCGCCGCCGCCGAGCGCGACGACCAAGGTGCTGGTCGCCCACGCGGAGGACCAGCCGAACGACACCGGAACGCTGATCCGCACCGACGTCGCGCTGCTGCAGACCACGCGTATCGCCGACGCGGCTCTGAAGTCCCTCAAGTCCCCGGAAAAACCTGAGGACTTCATGAAGGACTACCGGGGCACCGGCCTGACCAACAACCTGCTGCAGATCGAGGTGACCGGCGACGACGACGCGCAGGCGGTGGCCCGGGCCAAGGCGCTGGCCGACGCGTTCGTCGCGGACCACGTGCAGCGGATGAAGGCAACCGCGCAGGCCGAGTCCAAGGCCCTGCTCGACCAGCGTGACCGCACGCGCGACGAGCTCGCCACGGTCAACCAGGAGATCAACGACCGCGCCACCGCAGGCGAGACGACGGGGGCGGCGAGCATCGAGTCGCTCTACGCCCGCCGGGCCGAACTCAACTCGCGGATCTCCGACTTCGACCAGCGCGCCGCCGAGGCCCGCACCGGCACGCCCGCGGTCGTCGCCGGCACGCAGATCGTGGACGACCCGAGCGCGGTACGGCACTCCCTGCCCAAGGCCGCTGCCACCGACTCCGTGATCGGGCTCGTCCTCGGGCTCTTCCTCGGGCTCGCGCTCGCCGCGGTCGGTGTGGTGGTCGCGGACCGCCCCGTACTGCGCCGGGACATCGCGGCGAACCTGGGGGCCTCGGTCATCTCGGAGCTGCCCCGCCGGTCGGGCAGGCCGTGGCAGCGCCGACGGACCCGGCTGGCACGCGAACGGCTCACCGCGTCCCTGGCCCGCACCGCGCGCGGCTCCGCGGAACAGCTGTCGATGCTGGAACTGGGCTGTGCGCGCAGCACGAGCGCGATCGCCCTGGACGTCGCCAGGGCGCTGGCGACCGACGGGCCCGTGGCCGTCGTCGACGGTCTGCCGGGCTCGGAGCTCTCCGGCCGCCGCCCGAAGCCGGGGGATCCCAGCGTGGTCAGCGGTCAGCAGGCCACGACCGTGCCGGACCAAGGGCGCCTGCTGGGCGTCGGCTCGGTGGCACCCGGCACCGCGTGGACCGACCTCCAGTACCTCGGTACCCGGACCGTGCTCGTCGTGCGTGCCGGGCACGGCAGCGCCGCATGGCTGCACACCGTGGCGCGGCAACTCGCGGACCAGCGCATCGCGGTGGTCGGTGTGGTGCTGATCGACCCCGATCCCCGGGACCGGACCGACGGCACGCTCTGGGACGGGCTGCACGTCGCGCTGCGGGGGCACAGCGAGCGGACGGCCCGGCAGAACGGTGGGGGTACCTCCCACGCCGTTCAGGCAGTGGGGGACGGCCAGGTGAAGACGGAACGACAGCCGATGTGGGCCGCACGAGTCCCGGACAGCGACCAGGAGGTGCGGTAGGACATGTGTGGCATCGCAGGGACTTACCGATGGCCGGACGGCAAGATCGTGACCGACCGGCTCACCGACACCCTCGCCCACCGCGGCCCGGACGGGTCGGGCCGGTACAGTCACCCCGTCGGTGACGGCGAGGTGCACCTCGGGCACCGCCGGCTGTCCATCATCGACCTGTCCGAGACCGGCGCCCAGCCGATGGCCAAGGACGGCCTCGTCCTGACGTACAACGGCGAGCTGTACAACGCGCCCGAGCTGCGTGCCGAGCTGGCGGCCGCCGGGGTGGGCTTCCGCGGCACCTCCGACACCGAGGTGCTGCTCGAGGCGTGGCGGCGCTGGGGCACGGACTGTCTGCCCCGGCTGCGCGGCATGTTCGCGTTCGGCGTCTTCGACGAGCGCACCGGCGAACTGGTCCTGGTCCGCGATCAGTTGGGCATCAAGCCGCTGTTCCTGCTCCATCGCGACGGGGGCCTGGTGTTCGCCTCCGAGCTCAAGGCGCTAGCCGTCGCCACCGGCGGCAAGCTGGAGGTGGACCACGCGGCACTGGTGGCCTCGCTGCTCTACTACTGGGTACCGGACTCACGGTGCGCGTTCCGCGAGGCGGAGAAGCTGCCGCCGGGCAGCTGGCTGCGGTGCAGGCCCGACGGCCGGGTGGAGCGCGGCCGGTTCTGGAACCTGAAGGACGTCGCCGCCGAGGGCCAGGAACGGGCCCGGACCGGCGAACTGCCGGACCTGGCGGCCATCATCGAGGAGTCGACCCGGCAGCACCTGCTCTCCGACGTACCCGTGGCGACCTTCCTGTCCGGCGGGCTCGACTCCAGCTACCTGACCGCGCTCGCGGCCCGCGACCATCCCGGGATCTCCGCCTACACGATCGGATTCCGCGCGGAGGACGCCAAGTTCGAGGCGATGCCCGACGACCTGCGCTACGCCCGGCAGGTGGCCGAACGGTTCGGCGTCGACCTCCACGAGATCGAGATCGCCCCGAACGTGCTCGACCTGCTGCCGCAGATGACGTACCACCTGGACGAGCCGATCGGCGACCCCGCCGCGATCAACACCTTCCTGATCTGCGAGGCCGCCCGGGAGGCCGGGGTCAAGGTGATGCTCTCGGGGATGGGCGCCGACGAGCTGTTCGCCGGGTACCGCAAGCACCTGGCCAACCTGCTCGCACTGCGGTACCAGCGCGTCCCGCGACCCCTGCGGCGCGGGCTGTCCGCGGCCGTGGACCGGCTGCCGGTCGCCACGTCCCGCAGGGGCCTCAGGTCGGTGCGCTTCGCGAAGCGGTTCCTCTCCTTCGCCGATCTGCCGGAGGAGACCGCGTTCCGGCGCAGCTACACCATGTACGACCAGGACGACCTGCTCGCCCTGATCGATCCGGACCTGGCGGGGACGGTCGATGACGTGGTGACCGAGCATGCCGACATCTACGAGGACAACGAGCTCGACGACTTCGTCAACCGCATGTGCCTGGCGGACGCCCGGATGTTCCTGCCGGGCCTCAACCTCGCCTACACGGACCGGTCCAGCATGGCCGCGTCTACCGAGGTGCGGGTGCCGTACGTGGACGTCGAGGTGGTCAAGGCGGCGTTCGCCGTTCCCGGCGACCGCAAGATCGTCGGACGACAGGGCAAGGCCGTCCTCAAGGAGGCGGCCACCTCGATCCTGCCCCGGGAGATCGTCTACCGGCCCAAGGGCCTGTTCAGCGCCCCGCTGCGGGCCTGGATGAGCCGGGATCTGGCACCGCTGGTGCGCGAGGTGGTCAACGACGGCGAGCTCGTGCGTTCCGGGTTCCTGCGCAGGGACGCGCTGGCGCGGATGGTCGCCGAGGACGCCGCCGGGCAGCAGGACTTCTCCAAGCATCTGTGGCATGTGCTGACCCTCGAGTACTGGTACCGCGACGCGACCTCCGGGTCCGGCCAGAGCACTCGGCAAACGGCTTAGGAATCAGGGGACTTCGGTGAAACAGGTCGTACAGAACTACAAGAGCGGCGAGCTGGCGGTGCTCGACGTGCCGGTGCCGGGGTGCAAGCCGGGCGGTGTCCTGGTCCGCAGTGCCTTCTCGCTGATCTCCACGGGGACCGAGCTCATGAAGGTGTCCGAGGCCGGCATGTCGATGCTGGGCAAGGCCCGCTCCCGCCCCGACCAGGTGGCCAAGGTCATGCAGAGCGTGGCCACCAACGGGGTGCCCGCCACGTACCGCAAGGTGATGGGCAAGCTGGACTCCTACACACCGCTGGGCTACTCGCTGTGCGGGGTGGTCGAGGAGGTCGGCGCCGGGATCGACGACGTGAAGGTCGGCGACCTCGTGGCCTGCGCCGGCAACGAGCACGCGCTGCACGCCGAGCTCAACTGGGTGCCGAAGAACCTCTACGTCCCGGTGCCGGACGGCCTCGCGCCCAGGCACGCGGCCTTCGGCACCGTCGGGTCGATCGCCATGCAGGGTGTTCGCCAGGGCGAGCCGCAGCTCGGCGAAGTGGCCCTGGTCATCGGCCTCGGGCTGATCGGCCAGCTGGTGGTGCAGCTCCTGGCCGCCTCGGGAGTCCGCGTCGTCGGCGCCGACCCCGACCCGGCGCGCTGCGAGCTGGCCGAGCGCCTGGGCGCCGCGGCCTGCGGCGACCCGGCCTCCGCCGCCGTGGAGAACGCCGTCGCCGAACTCACCGACGGACACGGCGTGGACCAGGTGTACCTGGCCGCCGGCGGCGGCAGCAACCAGCCCGTCGAACTGGCCGCCAAGCTGGCCCGGGACCGCGGCCGGGTCGTCGACATCGGCAAGTGCCGCCTGGACCTGCCGTGGAACGCGTACTACGAGAAGGAACTCGACGTCCGGTTCTCCCGCTCGTACGGCCCCGGCCGGTACGACCCGGAGTACGAGCTGCAGGGCCGCGACTACCCGATCGGCTACGTCCGCTGGACCGAGCGCCGCAACCTGGCCTGCTTCCTCGACCTCGCCGCCCGCGGCAAGGTCGACGTGGAACCCCTGATCTCCCACGTCGCCGACTTCGACGACGCCGTCGAGACCTACCAGCGCCTGAAGGACGGCGAGCTGAAGGCCGTCACCGCGCTGTTCCGGTACCCCGAGCAGGCCGGGGAAGCGGAGGAAGCGAAGGCTCCCGCGGTGGCCGTGCCCGCGGTGGACGTGAAGGCACGTCCTGCCCGCGCCGCCAAAACGCCGGTGAAGCTGGCGTTCGTCGGCGCCGGCAACTACGCGACCTCCATGCTGCTGCCGCACCTCGCACAGCGCGAGGGCGTCGAGCTGTCGACCGTCGTCACCACGACGTCGCTGTCCGCGGCCAACGCGCAGCGGAAGTTCGGCTTCGCCGAGGCGACCACCGACCTCGACGCCGTACTCGGCGACAAGTCCATCGACGCGGTGTTCGTGGTCACCCGGCACAGCTCGCACTCCGAACTGACGCGCCAGGCACTGCTGGCCGGCAAGACCGTGTTCGTGGAGAAGCCTCTGGCGCTCACCGAGGACGAACTGGCCGGCGTGCTCGCGGCGGTCGAGGAGTCCGGCAACGACCGGCTCCAGGTGGGCTTCAACCGCCGGTTCGCGCCGCTGCTGCAGGAGGCCAGGACGCGGTTCGGCGCCCGAAGCGGTCCGGCGAACCTCCGCTACCTGGTCAACGCGGGCCGCCTCACGCACGGCAGCTGGTACCTCCAGCAGGGCACCGAGGGCTCGCGGTTCGCCGGCGAGGGCGGCCACTTCATCGACACCGCGAGCTGGCTGCTCGACGCCGACCCGGTCTCGGTGTACGCGACCGCCACGTCCGGCAACGAGGATCTGCAGGTCGTGCTGCGCTACCCGGACGGTTCCACCGCCACCATCAGTTACGTCACCACCGGCCCGTCCGGCTTCCCCAAGGAGACGCTGGACCTGGTCGCGGACGGTCGCGCGCTGCGCCTCGACGACTTCGTGCATGCCGCGGTGTACGGCCGTAAGAAGTGGGTCAGTTCGAAGCTGCCCAAAGCGCGGGACAAGGGCCAGAACGCCGAACTGGCGGCGTTCATCAAGGCGGTTCGCACCGGCGGCCCGATGCCGGTGCCGCTGGAGTCGCTGGTCGCCACCACGGCGGCCACCCTCGCCGTGCAGGCCGGCCTGGCCGGTGGCGTGCCGGTGACGTTGGCGAGGTCCCGATGACCATGAGCGTGGGCTGGTACCTCCGGCGGCTGTCCCGGATGGGGCCGCGGGAGGTCGCGGGCCGGGTGGGCGACACGGTGCGCAGACGGCGCTGGCGGTCGGCGCCGCCCGACTGCCCGAGCACGACCGGCGCCCGGTTCACCGCCGTGCTGCCCGCCGGGACGATCGCCGCCGTACCCGCCGACGCCGCCAAACGCCTCGTCGCCGAGGCGGACCGGCTGATGGACGGGCACGCCGAGTTCTTCGGGGTGGTCCGCGACGACATGGCCGACCCGGACTGGTGGCGCGACCCGAAGACCGGGCGCCGGGCCCCCTCGGGCTACGCCTTCGACGTGCCGTACCGCAGCGAGGACGCGGTCGGGGACATCAAGCAGATCTGGGAGCCGTCCCGGCACCAGTACCTCACCCGGCTCGCGGCCGCCTACGCGGTCACCGGGAACGAGCGGTACGCCGAGCGGGTGGCCGAGCACCTGCGGTCGTGGTGGTCGGCCAACCCGCCGCTGCGCGGTGTCCACTGGATCAGCGGCATCGAGCTGGGCATCCGGCTGCTGTCCTGGGTGTGGATCCGCCGACTGCTCGACGGCTGGCCGGGCGCGGCCGACCTGTTCGAGGGCAACCCGGTGGCGCGGAACCAGATCTGGCACCACCAGCGCTGGCTGGCGGCCTTCCCCAGCCGGGGCTCCTCGGCGAACAACCACGTCATCGCCGAGACCGCCGGTCAGTTCGCCGCGTCCTGCGCGTTCGACTGGTTCCCCTCCTCGACGCGCTGGCGAGCCGAGGCGCTGCGCTCGCTGGACCGGCAACTGCGCGGTAACACCTACGGCTCCGGCCTCAACCGCGAGCTGGCCACCGAGTACCACGGACTGGTCCTGGAGCTCGGCCTGGCCGCGTTGGCCGAGGCGGACGCCGCCGAGGTGCCGGTCCCCGCGTCCGTCCGTCTCGTGCTGCTGCGCATGACCGACGCGCTCGCGGCCGTCGTGGACAACCGGCTGCGGCCGCCGCGTCAGGGGGACGCGGACGACGGGCACGGTCTGATCGTGGACGGCGCGGGCACCGACCGCTGGGCCTCGCTGCTGGCCACCGGGGACGCCGTGTTCGGCCGCCTCGACTGGTGGCCGGAGGTGACCGCCACCGATGTGCGCACCCCGCTGCTGGCCGCGCTCGTCAAACCCACCGACCCGTCGGCGACCCGCCCGGCGAGCCGGCCGGCCCACTTCGCGGACGCGGGCATGACGATTCTGCGCGGCCCGGAGGAGATCTGGTGCCGCTGCGACGGTGGTCCGCACGGCTTCCTGTCCATCGCCGCGCACGCCCACGCGGACGCGCTGTCCGTGGAGGTCCGGCACGACGGGGTCGATGTGCTCGCCGACCCGGGGACGTACTGCTACCACGGGCAGCCCGAGTGGCGGCAGTACTTCCGGTCGACCCTCGGCCACAACACCCTGCAACTGGACGGCACCGACCAGTCCGTCTCCGGCGGCCCGTTCCTGTGGACCCGGCACGCCGAGAGCCGTGTCCTGGTCGCGGACCCGTCCGGCGAGGTGGCCCGCTGGTCCGCCGAGCACGACGGCTACGAGGGCTCCGTGCACCGCCGCCAGGTGGAACTGACCGCGGAGAGCCAGGAGCTGAGGCTGGTCGACGAGGTGAGCGGCCCGCGCCGGACCGTGCATCTGGCGTTCCACCTCGGCCCGGCGATCACCGCCGACCTGGTCGGGAACCGGGCCCAGCTCACCTGGACCCGCGACGGCGAGGACCGCTCCGCCGTACTCGACCTGCCCGAGCGACTGTCCTGGCAGGCGCACCGCGGCGAGAGCGAGCCGCCGCTGGGCTGGTACTCCTCCGGCTTCGGGCGCAAGGAACCCGCCACCACCCTGATCGGCACCGGCTCCACCGACGGCACGGCGGGTTTCACCACCGTGCTCAGGTTCCGCGGCTAGGGGGGCGCGTGGGGATCAACAGGCGGCCCTGGGCGTTGGCGGCGGTACCGCTGACGCTGGCCCTGCTGGCGGCGACCGGCTGTGACAGCGGCACGCCGGAAGGCGACGCGAAACCGACCGCCGCGCCGACCACGTCCGGGGCCCGGCCCGAGTCCCTGGCCCGGGTGTGCGCCAACCCCGCGGCCGGGCCGGCCAAGGCACCGGCGGGTGCGGTGACGGTCGACCCCGGCAAGGTCGGTGACCTTGCGGCCAAGACCAGGAACAGCCCCCCGCACACCACGTTCTGGCTGCGGCCGGGCAAGCACCGGCTCGACCCGGACCGCTACGCCCAGGTCGTCCCCAAGCAGGGGGACCGCTACCTCGGTGCGCCCGGCGCGGTGTTCGACGGCGGGAAGAAGAACCAGTACGCGTTCAGCGGCAGCGCCCGCGACGTCACCATCCGCTACCTGACCGTGCAGGGTTTCGCGGCGCCGTCGGACGAGGGCGTGGTCAACCATGACTCGGCCGACGGGTGGGTCATCGAGGACGCGACGATCCAGGACAACTCCGGTGCCGGGCTGATGGCCGGTGCCCGCCAGCAGGTCCGCGCCAGCTGCCTGCGGAACAACGGCCAGTACGGCATGAACGCGTACAAGGGCAACGGCCGTATCACCGGCCTGGTGGTCGAGGGCAACGAGATCGTGGGCAACAACACCGGAGACTGGGAGCGGCGCAAGCCCGGCTGCGGCTGCACCGGAGGCGTCAAGTTCTGGGCCGTCAACGGCGCCGACATACGCGGGAACTGGGTGCACGGCAACCGGGGAACCGGGTTGTGGGCGGACACCAACAACAACGACTTCCTCATCGAGAACAACGTGATCGAGGCCAACGACGGTGCCGCGCTGATCTACGAGATCAGCTACAACGCGATCATCCGGAACAACACGATTCGGCGGAACAACTGGGTCGAGGGCCGCAAGGCGGCCGACAAGGGTGACAGTTTCCCGTTCGCGACCCTCTACCTGTCCGAGTCGGGCGGGGAACCTCGGATCAAGGCCCGCACCGACAAGATCGAGATCTATCGGAACCTGCTGGAGAACAACTGGTCCGGAATCACCCTCTGGGAGAACGCCGACCGGTTCTGCAACAGCCCGGCCAACACATCCTCCGGTGACTGCACGTTGCTGGTGAAGAAGACCGGCAGCTGCGCGAAGCCGGCGATCGCCAAGGCGCCGCTCTACGCAGACTGCCGGTGGAAGACCCAGCGGGTGGACATCCACGACAACCGCTTCGTGCTGGACAAGTCCGTCCTCAAGTGCACGACGAAATGCGACCGGATGGCGGTGCTGTCCAACTACGGCACCTATCCGGACTGGTCGCCGTACAAGGGCGAGAAGGTGGCCGACGCGATCACGCAGAAGCAGCACAACCGCTGGCACGACAACGTCTACGTCGGACCATGGCAGTTCGTCGTCCACGACCCGAGCAGGATGCTCGCGTTCGAGCGCTGGCAGGGCATGCCGAACCAGCAGGACGCGGGCAGCACCCTCGTCGCCCGGGCCGGTGGTTGAGATGGAGGCAGAGCGCACGCCGAAGATCGTCGGGGTGGTCTGGGGGCTGCTGGTCCTCAACACGCTCGGCTCCGCCGGGGCGAAGACCATCGTCCCGTTGCCCCGCTCCCTCATCCAGATGGTCACCATGGGCGCGCTGGTTCTCGCGTTCACGCTGGCGCTCGCGGTCAATGCCCGGTTGCGCATCCGAGCCGGCGCGTACGTGTTCCTGCTGACCCTGCTGCTGGTGACGAGCGTGATCTCCAGCGCTCACCTGGAGTCCGGGTTCGGCGCGCTGTTCCGCTGCTTCAGGCTGACGCTCTTCGTCGGCACGCTGTGGCTGCTCAGCCGCTGGTGGGCCGGCAGCCTGACGTTCGTACGGCACCACATCCGGATGTACTACGCGGTGCTCGGATCGGTGGCCCTCGGCCTGGTCGTCTCACCGGGCGCGGCCCTGCCCGAGCTCTACGGCGGGCGGCTGGTGGGCGCGCTGTGGCCGCTCACACCGCCGCAGATCGGCCAGTACGCCGCGGTGATCATCGGGCTCACCGTGCTGCTCCTCCTGGGTGGCCGGACAGACAGGACCAGCGCGGCGGTCATCATCGTGCCCTCCCTTGTCCTGCTCGCGCTGACCCATACCCGCACGGCCACGCTCGGCCTGCTCCTCGGGCTGGTGCTGGCGATCGGCTCGCTCCTGCTCACCAGCGCCGCGGCCCGCCGCTTCTTCACCTGGGCGGTGGTGTGCGCCACGGTCGCCGCGGTGGGGTTCGCCGGTGCGCTGCAGGCGTGGTTCCTGCGCGGCCAGAGCAAGGACAACTTCTCCAGCCTCACCGGTCGCGCCAAGGTCTGGGACGCCCTGCTGGCCGCGCCCCGGTCGACCGGGGAGAAGTGGTTCGGCGTGGGGCTGGGCGACAAGTCGTTCGGCGGGCTGCCGATCGACAACAGCTGGCTGGCCGTCTACAACGAGCAGGGCCTGATGGGCGTCACCCTCGTCGCGGCGATCATCATCGTGCTGGGCGGCGTCGCGCTGCTGCGGCCACCGTCGCTGCAGCGGGCCTGCGCGATCTTCCTGATCAGCTACTGCGCGATCGCGTCGTACACCGAGGCCGGTCTCGGCGACGCCTCGCCGTATCTGCTGCATCTGGCCCTGGCCGTCTCGCTGTTGGCGGCACCTGCCGAGGCAGGCCCCCTCGCGACGCCCGTCGTCCCCCGACAACGCGTCCCGCGCTGGGCCAAGAGATCGGAGGTGAGGTGAGCATGCACATCCTCGTGGTGCACAACCGTTACGGATCGGCGCAGCCGAGCGGCGAGAACAAGGTCGTCGACCAGGAGGTGGAGCTGCTGCGCGAGGGCGGCCACCGGGTCGAGACGTTCGAGCGGCGCAGCGACGACATCGGCGCCATGTCCCTCCTCGCCAAGGTCGCGGTGCCCCTGCGGGTGCCGTGGAACCCGGCGGTCCGCACCGAACTCGCCGGCCGGCTCCGCACCGAGCGGCCGGACATCGTCCACGTGCACAACGTCTTCCCGCTCCTGTCGCCCGCGGTGCTCGCCGCCTGCGCCGACGCAGGCGTGCCCGCCGTGGCGACGCTGCACAACTACACCCAGGTCTGCCCGCCCGGCACCCTGCAGCGGGACGGCCGGCCGTGCACCGACTGCGTCGGGTCGACGCCACTGCCCGCCGTCCGGCACGGCTGCTACCGCGACTCCCGCCTCGCGACCGTGCCGCTCGCGGTCAGCCTGTCGGTCAACCGGCGGCGGTGGTGGTCCGGCGTGGAGCGCTTCTTCTGCATCTCCGCGGCGCAGCGTGACGTCCTGGTGGGTGCCGGGATGCCGGCCGAACGGCTGGCGGTGAAGCACAACTTCGTGCCCGACCCGGACGCGCGCCGAACGGACGCCGGCGAGCATGTGCTCTATCTCGGCCGGCTCGCGGAGGCCAAGGGCGTACGGCTGCTCATGGCCGCGTGGGACGAGATCGCGGCGAGTGGCGGTGTGGGAGTACCGCTCGTGATCGCCGGCACGGGACCACTGGAGGCAGACGTCACCGCCTGGGCGGCGGGCCGGGACGACGTGCGGTACGTCGGCCTGTACGACACGGCGGAGTGCCAGAAGGCCATCGCGCGGTCGGTCGCCGTGGTGGCTCCCTCGACGTGGCTGGAGGCGTTCGGCCTGGTGGTCGTGGAGGCGATGGCGGCCGGGGTCCCGGTCGTCGCGGCCGGCCACGGCGCCTTCGTCGAACTCGTCGAGGACGGGGTGACCGGGCTGCTGCACGAGCCGGGCGAGTCCGCCTCGCTCTCGTCCTGCATACGCCGGATCGCGGGCGGGCCGGCCGGCAACCGGGAGATGGGCGAGGCGGCCCGGCGCCGTTACGAAAAGGGTTTCAGCCCGACGGTCGGCCTGGACCGTCTGGTTGACGAGTACCGCTCCGTGATCGCGGGGCGGTCGGCACGGACTCGCGGCGGGGACACCCGCGCGAGCAGGGGGGATGGGGACAACAGATGACACGATGCCGACTGTGCGGCTCGGAGGCGATGGCGAGCGTCGTCGACCTCGGGGCGACGCCACCGTGCGAGAGCTTTCTCGCCGCGGACCAACTCGACCGGCCGGAGCCCGCGTACCCGCTGCACCTGCGGGTCTGCACCGACTGCTGGCTCGCGCAGATCCCACCGCTGATCACGCCGGAGGAGACGTTCAAGGAGTACGCGTACTTCTCCTCGTTCTCGACCTCCTGGGTGGAGCACGCACGCACGTTCGTCGCCGACGCCGTGGAGCGCGTGGGTCTCGACGCCGAGGGCTCCGACGCCTTCGTGGTCGAGGTCGCGAGCAACGACGGGTATCTGCTGAAGCACGTGGTGGACCGGGGGATCCGCTGCCTGGGCATCGAGCCCTCGGTGAACGTCGGCGCGGCGGCACGCGACAAGGGCGTGCCCACGCTCACGGAGTTCCTGAGCCCGGACACCGGCTCGGCCGTCCGCGCCGAGTACGGCCCGGCGAACCTGGTCGTGGCCAACAACGTGTACGCGCACATCCCCGACGTGGTCGGCTTCACCCAGGGGCTGCGCGCCCTCGTCGCCGACGACGGCTGGGTCTCCGTCGAGGTGCAGCACCTGCTGACCCTGATCGAGGAGAACCAGTACGACACGATCTACCACGAGCACTTCCAGTACTACACGGTCGCCTCCGCAATCCGGGCCCTCGCGAGCGGCGGACTGACGCTCGTGGACGTCGAGTTGCTGCCCACGCACGGCGGCTCCATCCGGCTGTGGGCCCGGCCGGCCGAAGTCGCCGGCGAGCCGTCGCAGCGGGTGGCCGACGTGCTGGCCCGGGAGAAGGCCGCCGGGCTGCAGGAGCTGTCCGGGTACGCGGAGTTCTCCGCCCGGGTGGCCAAGGTGCGCCGGGACCTCCTGAAGTTCCTCATCGACGCGGCCGAGCGCGGCGAGACGGTCGTCGGCTACGGCGCCCCGGGCAAGGGCAACACCCTGCTCAACCACTGCGGCATCCGGCCCGACCTGCTCGCGTACACGGTCGACCGCAACCCCTACAAGCACGGCAGGTTCACGCCGGGCACCCGTATCCCGATCCTGGCGCCCGAGCAGATAGCCGCCGACAAGCCGGACTACGTGCTCGTCCTCCCGTGGAACCTGCGGGCCGAGCTGGTCGAGCAGCTGTCCTTCGTGCACGACTGGGGCGGCCGGCTGGTCTTTCCCATCCCGGAACTGAGCATCGTCGAGGTCGCGTCGCGAAAGGTCACAGCATGAAGGTCGTTCTGTTCTGCGGCGGTTACGGCATGCGGATGCGCAACGGAACCTCCGACGACGTGCCCAAGCCGATGGCGATGGTCGGCCCCAGACCGCTGATCTGGCACGTCATGCGCTACTACGCCCACTTCGGGCACACGGAGTTCATCCTGTGCCTGGGGTACGGGGCCCACCACATCAAGGACTTCTTCCTCAACTACGAGGAGACGACGTCCAACGACTTCGTACTGCGGGGTGGGCGGACCGAGTTGCTGTCCACCGACATCTCGGACTGGACCATCACGTTCGCGCAGACCGGCATCGAGTCACCGATCGGGGAGCGGCTGCGCCGCGTGCGACACCACCTGGACGGCGACGAGATGTTCCTCGCCAACTACGCCGACGTCCTCACCGACGCCCCGCTGCCCGAGATGATCGAGAAGTTCGCGCAGCGCGACGCCGGAGCGTCGATGATGGTGGTGCCGCCCCAGTCCTCCTTCCACTGCGTGGAGTTGGGCGAGGACAGCCTGGTGGGGGGCATCACCGCGGTGAGCGACATGCCGCTGTGGGAGAACGGCGGCTACTTCGTGCTCCGTCAGGAGGTCTTCGACCACATACCGGAGAACGGTGATCTGGTGGCCGACGGCTGCGGCCAACTCGCCAAGCGCGGACGGCTGGTGGCGCACCAGCACCGCGGCTTCTGGAAGCCGACCGACACCGTGAAGGAGCGCGCCGCGCTCGACGAGGCCTACGCCCGGGGCGACCGCCCGTGGGCCGTGTGGGAACGCGACAACGCTGGGGTGGGAGCGTGATCCGGCTCGCGGCCGGGCGCCCGGCCCGGATCGTCGCGGTGGGCGCGCACTGCGACGACATCGCCATCGGCGCAGGCGGCACGCTGCTGACGCTGTGCCTCGCGCACCCGGGCATCCGCGTCGACGCGCTGGTGCTCTCCGGCGGTGGCAGCGAGCGGGAGCAGGAGGAGGAGGCCGCGCTCGCCGCCTTCTGCCCCGGCGCCGACCTGCGGCTGACCGTGCACAAGCTCCCGGACGGCCGACTGCCCGTGCACTGGGACGAGGCCAAGGCCGCGGTCGAGGAACTGCGCGCGCAGACCGACCCGGACCTGATCCTCGCCCCGCGCACCGACGACGCCCACCAGGACCACCGCGGCCTGGCGCAGCTGATACCCACCGCCTTCCGCGACCACCTCGTGCTCGGCTACGAGATCGTCAAGTGGGACGGCGACCTCGGCCGCATGGCGGCGTACCAGCCTCTGTCGACGGAGATCGCCGAACAGAAGGTGCGGCTGCTGCAGGAGCACTACGCCTCGCAGCGGCACCGGCCCTGGTACGACCGGGAGGCCTTCCTCGGCCTCGCGCGAATCCGCGGCATCGAATGCCACGAGCGATACGCCGAAGCGTTCGCCGTCACCAAACTCACGCTCAACCTGGGGGGTTGAACCCATGCGCGTACTGCTCACCGGACACCAGGGATATCTGGGAACCGTCATGGCCCCGGTCCTCGCCGCCGCCGGGCACGAGGTCGTCGGCCTCGACGCCGGCCTGTTCGCCGACTGTGTCCTTGGTCCGGCGCCCGCCGACCCGCCGGGGCACCGGGTGGACCTGCGCGACGTCACGGCCGAACACGTGGCCGGGGTCGACGCCGTGATCCACCTTGCCGCGCTCTCCAACGACCCGCTGGGATCACTGGCGCCGGAACTGACCTACGACATCAACCACCACGCGTCGGTACACCTCGCCCGGCTGGCCCGCGACGCCGGAGTGGGGCGCTTCCTGTACGCGTCGACCTGCTCGGTGTACGGCGCCGCCGGCGACCCCGACTTGTCGAACTTGGTGGGCGAGGACGCCCCGCTGCGCCCGGTGACGCCGTACGCGGAGTCCAAGGTGCGGGTCGAGGACGACCTGCACGAGCTGGCCGACGGCGACTTCACCCCGGTGTTCATGCGCAACGCCACGGCCTTCGGTTTCTCGCCCCGGCTGCGCGCCGACATCGTGCTGAACAACCTGGTCGGCCACGCGCTGCTGTCCGGCGAGGTGCTGGTGATGTCCGACGGCACGCCCTGGCGCCCGCTGGTGCACGCCGTCGACATCGCGCGGGCCTTCACCGCCGCGCTGACAGCGCCGCGGGAAGCGGTGCACGACCGGGCGTTCAACATCGGCAGCGAGATCAACAACGTCACGGTCGCCGAGATCGCCGAGCAGGTCGCCGAGGCGGTGCCCGGCTCCAAGGTGAGGATCACCGGGGAGAACGGGGCCGACCCGCGCTCGTACCGGGTGGACTTCTCCCGGTTCCGCGCCGCGATCCCCGGCTTCGACATCGAGTGGACGGTCAAGCGCGGCGCCCTCGAACTCGCCGACGCCTACCAGAAGTTCGGGCTGACCAAGGAGGAGTTCGACCAGCGCTTCACCCGCCTGGCCGTGCTGCGCGCGGCGTCCGACGCCGGCACCGTCGACGACACCCTGCGGTGGCGCCGATGACCGATATCGGCGAGGAAATGCATGCCCTGGTGGAGCGGCTGTACCCGCTGTGCCGGAGCATCACCGGCGACGGTGTCCGGGCCACCCTGGACATCGTCGGCGAGTACATCCCGCTCCAGGTGCACGAGGTGCCGACCGGGACGCAGGTCCTCGACTGGACGGTGCCGCAGGAGTGGAACATCCGCGACGCGTACATCGCGGACGGCACCGGCCGGCGGGTCGTCGACTTCGCCGCGTCCAGCCTGCACGTGCTCGGCTACAGCGTGCCCGTGTCGGCGACGATGCCGCTGTCCGAGCTGCGCGACCACCTGCACACCCTGCCGGACCAGCCGAGCTGGGTGCCGTACCGCACCAGTTACTACAAGCCCGAGTGGGGCTTCTGCCTGGCGCAGGAGACCCTGGACGCAATGCCGGACGGCGACTACGAGGTCCGCATCGACTCCACGCTTGCCGACGGCCACCTCACCTACGCCGAGCACGTGGTCCCAGGACAGGTCGCGGACGAGGTGATCGTCTCCTGCCATGTCTGCCACCCGGCACTGGCCAACGACAACATGGCCGGTGTCGCGGTGGCGACGTACCTGGCCCGGGAGCTGGCGCGGCAGACGCCGTACTACACCTACCGGTTCATCTTCGCGCCCGGCACCATCGGGGCGATCACCTGGCTGGCCCGCAACGCGGAGCGGGTGGAGCGGGTCAAGCACGGTCTCGTACTGGCCTGCGCCGGCGACCGGGGCCAACTGACGTACAAGCAGAGCAGGCGCGGCGACGCGGAAATCGACCGGGTGATCCAGCACGTGCTGGCCGCCTCCGAACGCCCGCACCAGATCAACGAGTTCACCCCGTACGGCTACGACGAGCGGCAGTACTGCTCGCCCGGGTTCAACCTCGGCGTCGGCTCACTCACCCGGACCCCGTACGCGGGCTATCCCGAGTACCACACCTCGGCGGACAACCTGGACTTCGTCTCCCCGGAGGCGATGGCGGACACCCTCGCCGTCTGCCGCGAGGCGTTCGCCGTCCTGGACCGCAACCGGCGGTACCTCAACCTCAGCCCCTACGGCGAACCGCAGTTGGGCCGCCGTGGGCTGTACGACGCGCTCGGCGGCCGCAGCGACACCAAGCAGGCCCAGATGGCCATGCTCTGGGTGCTCAACCTCTCCGACGGCGAGCACAGTCTGCTGGACGTCGCCGAGCGGTCCGGGCTGCCCTTCGACACCGTCGCCGACGCGGCCGGCGCACTGTACGAGGCTGGACTGATCAAGACATGACGTCGATGCCCGTCGAGGGGGAGAACCCGCCGACAGCGGCGCCACGGGCCGGATCCGCCAAGCGGGCCCTCCTCGGCCGGCTGTCCTGGGGACTGGCCGACCAGGCGGCCTCCAGCATCAGCAACTTCGCGGTGGGCATCTACGTGGCCCGCTCGCTGGGGGTGACCGCGTTCGGTGTGTTCAGCCTGGCCTGGGTCACCTACGGCGTGGTGCTGAACGTCTCGCGAGGTCTGTCCACCGACCCCCTCGTGGTGCGCTTCAGCGGGGTGCCGGAAGCGTCCTGGCGGGGGGCGGTGGCACGGTCGACGGGTACCGCGCTCGGCGTCGGTACCTCCCTGGGCGCGCTGTCCCTGGTGGTCGGGCTGGCTCTCGGCGGTCGGCTGGGGGCCGCCTTCGCCTGCCTGGGAGTCATGCTGCCGGGACTGCTGCTGCAGGACGCCTGGCGCTTCGCGTTCTTCGCCGCGGGCAACGGACGGAAGGCCTTCGTCAACGACGTCGTGTGGTGCGTGGCGCTCGTTCCGGCGATGGTGGCGGCGGCACATGCGGCCACCGTGGGCGCCTTCGTGCTGGCCTGGGGTGCGTCCGCCGCGGTGGCCGCCGCCTACGGCTGCCTCCAGTCCGGCATCCGGCCCCGCATGACCGAGGCCCGCGGATGGCTGCGCGAGCAGCGCGACCTCGGCTACCGGTATTTGGTTGAGAACGTCAGCCTCAGCGGCGCCAGCCAACTGAGGGCCTACGGGCTCGGTGCGATCGTCGGGCTCGGCGCGGTGGGCGCGGTACGGGGCGCCGAGCTCCTGATGGGCCCCTTCCTCGCCGTGCTGATGGGACTGTCGCTGGTCACCGTCCCGGAGGCGGCACGGGTGCTGCGGCAGTCCCCGCACCGCCTGGCCAAGTTCTGTCTTCTGCTGGGCGGCGGACAGGCCGTCGCCGCCCTGCTGTGGGGCGGCTCCTTGCTGCTGCTGCCGAACCGGCTCGGCGACCTCCTGCTCGGCAACGTCTGGCACTCCTCCTCGCATCTCATCGTGCCGATCACCTTCAGCGTCGCGGGTGCCGGCCTCGGCACCGGCGCGGCGGCCGGGCTGCGCGCCCTCGGCGCCGCCCGGCGCAGCCTGCGCTGCCAGCTGTTCGCCTCCGCCTTCTATGTCAGCGGCGGGCTCGGCGGGGCGGCCCTGGCCGGCACGGTCGGCTCGGCCTGGGGCGTCGCCGCCGCGACCGTCAGCGGCTCGGCCCTGTGGTGGCTGCAGCTGCGGTCCGCCCTGCACGAGCGCCTCCACGACTCCGTTCCCGAAGTGAGGACCTCATGACCGACCGACCCAGACTGAGCATCGGCCTGCCCGTGTACAACGGCGAGGAGTACCTGGCCGAGTCGCTCGACGCCCTGCTCGGCCAGACCTACGAGGACTTCGAGCTGGTCATCTCCGACAACGCCTCGACCGACGGCACCGAGGACATCTGCCGCAAGTACCTCGCGCAGGACTCGCGCATCCGGTACCTCCGGCTGCCCCGGAACATCGGCGCCACCCCGAACCACAACCGGGTGCTCGACGAAGCCCGCGGCGAGCTGTTCAAGTGGGCCTCCCACGACGACCTCTACGGCCGCGACCTGCTGCGGCGCTGCGTCGAGGCACTGGACGAGCGGCCGGACGTGATCCTCGCGCACACCGACCAGGCGGTCATCGACGGCGACGGTCAGGTGAAGGTCCCCTACGAGTACACGCTCGCCACCGACTCGCAGCACGCACCGGACCGCTTCCGCAGTCTGCTGTTCGAGCCCGGTGGCGACGACTTCTACGGGGTCATGCGGACCGACGTGCTGCGCCGGGTGGAACCGATGGACAGCTACCACCACGCGGACCGCACGTACGTCGCCGAGATCACCCTGCACGGGCGCTTCCACCAGGTGCCGGAACTCCTGTACTTCCGCCGCGACCACCCCACCCGCGCCGAGCGGGCGAACCCGTCCAAACGCTCCCGGTGCGTCAACCTGGACCCACGCCGGGCGGGCCTGCTGCACCCGACGCCCCGGCTGCTCGCCGAGTACGTCTGGGGCTTCGCCTCGGCGATCCGGCGGGCCCCGTTGTCCGCGGCCGACCGGCGTGAGTGCTACCGCCATCTGGCCGCGTGGATGACCAGCCGGGTCCGGCCGGGCGCCGGTGAGCGGGTCGAGGACCGCGCCCCGGTCGACCCGGCCCAACTGACCGTCTCCGTCGACGCCCTCGTCGCCGGCCGTGAGGGGAAGCGGGCATGACACCGACGGACGAGACCCCGGCGCGCGTCGGGGTGTTCGGCCTGCTCGGCTCCGGCAACCTCGGCAACGACGGGTCGCTCGAAGCTGTCCTCCAATATCTCCGGGCCGAGCATCCGGAGGCGGTCGTCGACGCCCTGTGCGGCGGGCCCGAGGCCGTCACGGCCCGGTTCGGGATCCCCGCGACACGGCTGCACTGGTACCGCGGGGAGTACCGGACCGCGTCCCGCGCGGCGGCGATCGCGAGCAAGGGCGTGGGCAAACTCGTCGACGTCTTCCGCACCGCCGCCTGGGTGCGCCGGCACGACGTGGTCATCGTGCCGGGCATGGGCGTCCTTGAGGCCACCCTGCCGCTGCGACCGTGGGGCTTCCCGTACTCGCTGTTCCTGCTCTGCGCGAGCGGACGGCTGCTGGGCACCAGGGTCGCGCTGGTCAGCGTCGGCGCCGCCGGGATCAGCAGCCGGCCGACCCGGGCCCTGGTGCGCTGGTCGGCACGGCTCGCCGCGTACCGGTCCTACCGGGACGAGCAGTCCCGCGACGCGATGCGCGCGATGGGCGTGGACACCTCGCGCGACGAGATCTACCCCGACCTCGCGTTCGCCCTGCCGGCGCCGCAGACCGGCGCGCCCGCCGGCACACCGGGTCCCGTCTGCCTCGGCGTCATGGACTTCCACGGCGGCAACGACGACCGCGCCCGGGCCGAGGAGATATACCGGCGCTACCTCGACGGGACGATCACCTTCGTCCGCGCGCTCGTCGAGGAGGGCAGACCGGTCCGGCTCCTCACCGGCGACCAGTGCGATCTGTCGGTGGTCGCCGCGATCCTCGACGCCGTGGACTCACCGCTGGTCACCGCGGCCGAACCGGCCTCACTGGCCGACCTGATGAACGAGATGGCGGCCGCCGACACCGTGGTGGCCGTCCGCTACCACAACCTGATCTGCGCGCTGAAGACCGGAACACCCGTGCTCGCCCTGTGCTACGCGGCGAAGAGCAACGCGCTCATGGACCGGATGGGCCTCGGCGCGTACTGCCACCCGGCACGCGAGGTCGACGCCGACCGGCTGCTCGAACAGTTCCGGGACCTGGAGAAGCACGCGGTGGAGGTACGGCGGACCCTCACCGAACGGAATCGGGTCGCCGCAGAGCAACTCGCCCAGCAGTTCACCGCCTTGACGACGACCCTGTTCCCGGCGCACTCCCACGCCCACGCCCCGCGGAAGGCTCCATGAAAGCGACCGAAGTCCCCGAGATCGCCGGCGCGTTCCTCTTCGAGCCGACGCCGTACGCCGACGAACGCGGCTTCTTCTGCCGCACCTTCGACGTCGACGTGGTCCGCTCCGTGGGCCTCGACCCGCACGCCTTCGTCCAGGACAGCGTCTCCCGCTCGGTCCGGGGCGTGCTGCGCGGCCTGCACCTGCGCTCCGGCGCCGGCGAGGCCAAGCTGGTGCGGTGCTCGTACGGGCAGATCTTCGACGTCGTCGTGGACCTGAGGCCGGACTCGCCGACGTACCGGAACCGGGCCTTCTTCGAGCTGTCAGGTGAGACGCAGAAGACCGTATACATCCCGGCGGGATGCGCCCACGGCTTCCAGGCTCTTACCGAAATCGCAGACACCTCTTACCGTATCGACCGAGAGCACGATCCTTCCGAGGACGTGACGATCGCCTTCGACGACCCGGAACTCGCCATTCCCTGGCCGCTGCCGGTCACATCGATGTCCCAGCGGGACCGGGAGGCACCGAGCCTCGCCGAGGTCCTCAAGCACACGGAAAGGTGAAGTCGGCTTGCACAGCGAAGACTTCCAACTGCCCCGGTCGCGTGCGGCCAACGAACGGCTCCACGCCCTGATCCCCGGCGGCGCCCACACCTACGCGAAGGGCGACGACCAGTACCCCGAGGACCTGGCCCCGGTCATCAGCCACGGCCGCGGTGCCCACGTGTGGGACGTCGACGGCAACCGGTACATCGAGTACGGGTCCGGCCTGCGGTCGGTGAGCCTCGGCCACGCGCACCCACGCGTGAACGAGGCGGTGCGACGGGAAATCGACCGTGGCGGCAACTTCGTCCGGCCGTCCATCGTGGAGGCCGAAGCCGCGGAACGATTCCTCGCCACGGTGCCGACCGCCGAGATGGTGAAGTTCGCGAAGAACGGTTCCGACGCCACCACCGCCGCGGTACGCCTCGCCCGCGCCGCCACCGGGCGCCCGCGGGTGGCCCTCTGCGCCGACCATCCGTTCTTCTCCACCGACGACTGGTTCATCGGCACCACACCGATGTCCGCCGGCATTCCGTCGGCGACCAACGAGCTCACCGTGGCGTTCCCCTACGGGGATCTGGCCGCCACGGAGGAACTGCTCGCCCGGTACCAGGACGAGGTCGCCTGTCTGATCCTCGAACCCGCCACTCACACCGAGCCGCCGCCCGGGTACCTCGCCGGCCTGCGCGAGCTGGCCGACCGGCACGGCTGCGTCCTGATCTTCGACGAGATGATCACCGGCTTCCGCTGGTCCGAGGCGGGCGCCCAGGGGCTGTACGGCGTGGTCCCCGACCTCTCCACGTTCGGCAAGGCGCTGGGCAACGGATTCGCCGTCTCCGCACTGGCCGGGCGGCGCGAGCTGATGGAGCGGGGCGGGCTGCGCCACTCCGGCGAACGGGTGTTCCTGCTGTCCACCACGCACGGCGCCGAGACGCATTCCCTGGCCGCCGCGATGGCCGTGCAGACCGTCTACACCGAGGAGGGCGTCACCGCGCGGCTGCACGCCCTCGGCGAGCGGCTGGCCGCCGGTGTCCGCGACGCGGCGGCCGGCATGGGCGTGGGCGAGCACGTCGTCGTCCGGGGCCGGGCCAGCAACCTGGTCTTCGCCACCCTCGACGAGAACGGGCAGTCGTCGCAGGAGTACCGCACCCTGTTCCTGCGCCGGCTCCTCGCGGGCGGGGTGCTGGCCCCGTCGTTCGTGGTGAGCAGCGCGCTCAGCGACGCCGACATCGATCACACCGTCGACGTGGTGGCCCAGGCCTGTGCGGTGTACCGGAAGGCACTGGACGCCGCCGACCCCACGCCCTGGGTGGGCGGACGACCGGTGAAGCCCGTGTTCCGTCGCCTGGCGTGAGGAGACGTCAGTCGCGCGCCCGCGGACCGGCGTCGGCCAACCGGTCGGCGATCCGGTCGACCAGCCAGGACGTCGCCGGTGTCACCGCCAGCGCGGTGCACCAGCCGCCGAGGACGTCGGTCGGATAGTGCGCGCCCAGGGCGACCTGCGCCCATCCCATCGTGGCGCCGGCGACCAGCGCCGCGGCGAGCACGAGTGACGTGCCGGCCGTGCCGCCGAGGCCGAGCCGGTCGGTCGCGAGCAGCGCCGCGGCGAAGGCGAGCGCCGTGAAGAAGGCGGTGTGGCCGCTCGGGTAGGACAGGTTGTCGGGGCCGTGGATGGTGCGTCCCACCAGGTGCTTGAGCAGCGTCGCCGTTCCCACGGCGAGGCCGGCGCCGGCCACCATGAGGACGCCCGCGCGAGGACGCCCCAGCAGGAGGCAGACCGTCACGGCCGCCAGGACCACCATGGCCGATCCCGCGGGTTCCCCGAGGAAGTCCAGGGTCTCAGCGACGTACCGCAACGGCGGCCGTACGCTGTCCGCCGTCGGCGGGACGATCCAGCTGTCCACCGCACCGGGTCGGCTGTGGCCGGCGTACAGGACAGCGAGCCCGGCGACCACCAGCGCGGCGAGGACCGCGACCAGCCCGAGCCGCGCGCGCAGTGGCGAGGGCAGCACCGGGGTCGTCGGCCGGCCGGTCACCCTCCCACCGCGTTCGGTCGATTTGCGATGCCCTTCCTGTCCGCCGTGATCACGGACGACACGTTATCGGAAGGTGCGGGCAGCCGTGGCCGGTCCGTGACATCGGCAACATCACCACATGGGCGTCATGCGCGCTCGACGAGGTGACCGTCCCTCTCGTCGTACAGCGCACCCGACTCCGGGCACTGCCAGCCGCCGGGCTCGCCGTCCCGCCGGACCAGCCGCACGCCGACCCGGCCGACCCAGCCGATCCGCCGCGCGGGAACACCGGCCACCAACGCGAAGTCCGGGACGTCCTCGGTCACCACGGCGCCCGCCGCGACCAGTGCCCAGCGGCCGATCCGCACCGGGGCCACACACACCGAACGGGCGCCGAGGGACGCCCCTTCGGCCACCTCCACCGCCACGGCCTCCCAGCCGCCGCCGCGCTTGAGCCTGCCCTCCGGGTCGACCGAGCGGGGGAAGCAGTCGTTGGTGAGGACCGCGGCCGGGCCGACGAACACCCCGTCGCCGAGCACGGCGGGCTCGTAGACCAGCGCGTAGTTCTGGAGCTTCACGTTGTCGCCGATCCGCACTCCCGGGCCGACGTAGGCGCCCCGACCGACGACGCACCCGCTGCCCAGCCGGGCGTCCTCGCGGATCTGGGCCAGATCCCAGACCGTCGTCCCCGCGCCGATCGCCGCCGTCTCGTCGACCTGGGCGGTCGGCTGCACCTTGAAGTCCACCGGGCTGAACCCCTCGTTTCGTCGAGCATGTCTGATCGTCGAACGTGTCCGCGGTGTCGCTGACGGACCGAGTCCGACCACCGCGTCTCAGACCAGGCGGGGGTCGACGTGGATCTTCGGCCCCGGACCGGCGCCGGGCGGACGTTCCCCCGCGAGTACGGGTCCGATCGCGTCCAGCGCGACGGTCGCGGCCACGAGCGGCCTCGGGTCGACGACCTGCTCGGCGTACGCCCTGATGGTGGCGTCGAGCCCGGGGGAGGCCGACAGGACGCCGACCGCCGTCACGTCCTTCAGGACGAGCGCGCGGGTGTCGATCCCGCTGGGCTCGCCGGCCAGCCCGATGTACACGAGCCGACCGCCCGGTTCGACCAACTCCTGGGCGAGCGCGGGCAGATGGACCGCGTTGGTGGCGTCGACGACCGCGTCGAACGGCAGGTCAGGCAGCGTGTCCTCGCGCCAGGCGTGCGGGAAGCCCAGGGAGCGCGCGAAGGCGAGGGAGTCCTCGGTGGCGCCCATCAGGTGGACCTCCGCCCCGGCGGACCGGACGAACAGCGCGACCAGCAGGCCGATGGTGCCCGGCCCCAGCACCAGGACCCGGTCGCTGGGCCCCGCTCCGGTGGCCCGCGCGGCCCGCAGGGCGTTGCCGCCCGGCTCGACGAGGGCGCCGAGCACCGCGTCCACCGAGTCGGGGAGCACGTGCAACGAGCGTGCCGGGACGGCGAGTTGTTCGGCCAGGGCGCCCGCGCGGCCGCCCCGGATGCCCACCTCCTCCCGCTTCTCGCACACATGCTGCAGTCCGCGCCGGCAGCGTCGGCAGGTCCCGCAGCCGAGCATCGTGTCGCCCATGACCCGGCGCCCGACCCAGCCGGGTGCGACCCCGGCACCCACCGCACGCCACCCGGCCCGCCCACTCGTGGCCCAGCCGCATCGGATAGCCGGCGTGTCCCTGGTGCAGATAGGTCATGGCACCGGTGAAGAACTCCAGATCGGTGCCGCACACGCCGACCCGCTCGACGTCGACGACGACCTCACCGGGAGCGGCGACCGGCGCGGGCACCTCCCGGACCGCGAACGCGCCGGGGGAGGTCAGGACGAAGGCGCGGATCTGCCGCCCCGCTGCCGAGGGGGCGTTCACCGAAGGGGCTCCTTCAGGGGTCCGAGGGCGTCACGGATCTCCTCCACGGCGTCGACCAGCGTCCGCAGGGGAGTCCGGTACGCCAGGGCGCTGACGCTCACCGCCCCGGACGGAGCCGTGGGTGACGCTCCGTACACGGGCAGGGCGAGGCAGTTGACGCCGGGCTCGTTCTCCTGGTCGTCCAGGGCGTAACCCCGCTCGCGCGTGTCCCGCAGCTCGCGGTGCAACTCCTCGGCCGTGCACAGGGTTCGGGGCGTCGGGCGGGCCGGGGGCACCTCGCCGATCCAGCGCCGTACGGCGTCGAGGGTGCCCAACTCGTGGGCGAGCAGCACTTTTCCGACACCGGTCGCGTGGGCGGGGTTGCGGCCGCCGACCGTGGAGGTCAGCCGCACGGCACCGGTGGGAGGGTCGACCTTGGCGCGGTAGACGACCTCGCGGCCGTCCAGGACCGCGTAGTGGGCTGTCTCGCCGAACCGGGCGGCCAGCGTCTCCAGCAGCGGCCGCACCCGCACATGTTCGGGGCGGGCCTCGTGATGGGCGAAGGCCATCCGCAGGAACTCGTCGCCGAGCAGATAGCGTCCGCCCGGGTCCTGATCGGCCAGACCGGCCCGGCGCAGTGCGGCCAGGGCCCGGTGCACGGTCGGCTTGGGGCTGCCGATGGCCCGGGTGAGCTCGTCGAGCGCCACGCCGTCCGGATGCCGGGCCAGCTCCTTGAGCACGGCGAGCACCCGGTCCGACCCCACCAGACGATCGCCCTCCGCGCGGTCCGTGACGGGGGCTGTCGAAGCGGGGAGTCGCTGCGTATGCTGCATCGCGTTCCGGATAGTAGACCGCCGTACCGAGTACCGGAAAGAGCCCCAGCGATGAACCTTCGCAGCGCGCAATGGTACGCGGGACAGGACCGCAACGCCTACATCCACCGGGCCTGGATGCGCCGGGGCGCCCCCGCCGACGCCTTCACCGGCAGGCCCCAGATCGCCATCGCCAACACCGCCTCCGACCTCACCCCGTGCAACGCCCACCTGGACGAGGTGGCCAGGTCCGTGCGCGACGGCGTCCACGAGGCGGGCGGCATCCCTCTCGACCTGCCCGTGGTGTCGCTGGGCGAGACCAACGTGCGGCCCACGGCCATGCTCTGGCGCAATATGGCGGCGATGGCCACGGAGGAGATGCTGCGCGCCAACCCCCTCGACGGCGTGGTCCTGCTGGGCGGCTGCGACAAGACGATCCCCTCGCTGCTGATGGCCGCCGCCTCGGTGGACCTGCCCGCCGTGGTCGTGCCCGGCGGGCCCATGCTGACCGGCACCTTCCGCGGCACCCCGCTGGGCTGCGGCACGGACGTGTGGCGGCTGTCGGAGGAGGTCCGCGCCGGGACGCTGTCCCAGGAGCAGTTCACCCGCTCCGAGTCGTCGATGATCCGCAGCCGCGGGCACTGCAACACCATGGGGACCGCCTCCACCATGGCGCTGGTCGCCGAGGCGCTGGGCACGGTCGTCCCCGGGGTGGCCGGTACCCCGGCACCGGACAGCAGGCTCCTGGAGGCCGCGCACGGCACCGGGCGGCTCGCGGTGGAGCTGGTGGCCGCCGACCGCCGCCCGAGCACCTTCCTGACCAAGGGGTCCTTCCACAACGCGATCGTGGCGCTGGCCGCGATCGGCGGCTCCACCAACGCGGTCGTCCATCTCCTCGCCATCGCGGGCCGGTTGGGCATCGAGCTGACCCTTGACGACTTCGACCGCATCGGCTCCCGGGTGCCGGTCCTGGTGGACCTCCAGCCCGCCGGACGCTTCCTCATGGAGGACTTCCACCGGGCCGGCGGCCTGCTCGCCGTGCTGCGCGAGGTCGCCGACCTCCTGGACCCCGACGCGCTCGCCGTGACCGGGAGGCCCCTGGTGGACCACCTCGCCGACGCCCCGATCTGGGACGCCGAGGTGATCAGGACCCGGGCCCGGCCGCTCGTCGAGGAGGGCGGCATCGCCGTCCTGCGCGGCAGCCTCGCCCCCGACGGGGCCCTGATCAAACCCGCGGCCGCCTCGGCGCATCTGCTGCGCCACCGGGGCCGGGCGGTCGTCTTCGACAGCATCGAGGACTTCCACGCCCGCGTCGACGACCCGGACCTGGACGTCGACGCCGACTCCGTCCTGGTCCTGCGCGGCTGCGGCCCCCAGGGCTATCCGGGCATGCCCGAGGTCGCCAACATGCCGCTGCCCACCAAGCTGCTGGAGCAGGGCGTGCGGGACATGGTCCGCGTCTGCGACGGCCGGATGAGCGGCACCGCGTACGGCACGGTCGTCCTGCACGTGGCACCGGAGGCGGCGGCGGGCGGCCCGCTCGCGCTCGTGCGGACCGGTGATGTCATCAGCCTCGACGTCGAGGCCCGCCGCATCGACCTGGAGGTGCCCGCCGACGAACTCGCCGCCCGCACCCCGAACGCGGCCACCGTCGAGGGTTTCGCCAACCCGAGGCGGGGCTGGGAGCGGCTGTACGTGGACCACGTCCAACAGGCCGACAAGGGCGCGGACCTGGACTTCCTCGTCGGTTCCAGCGGCTCCGAGGTCAGCCGCGAGTCGCACTGACCAGGGCGGCGGTGTCCCGCCCTGGCCCTGCCCATCCCGTGGACGCCCTCTTGACGTGCGCCCGGACGCGATCGACACTCCAGATGGGAATCCTAGTGAACAGGTAGGGAAACATGGGGCGCGTGGAACCGGCCGTCGGCCGAGAGAGCCGTACACCGTGGCCTTCGCCTCTGCTGACCTCCCGCCGGCACATCGATCTGCAGCGCGTCTGCAGCGCGATCAGGCCCCTGGGCTGAGCCCGGCCACGGCCGCCCCCTCCCTGTCCCGCCCCTCGCTTCCGGCCCGACGACGCTTCCGCCGCGCGTACGTCTGCGCACCGACACCCCGGGGAGACCCATGTCCGTCACATCGCTCGCCCATGTCCCCGCCACCCACCCCGCCCCCGCGTTCCGGGGCCGCATCGGACAGGACGAGCGCAGCGGGCACTACGCCGTGCCGCGCCGCTACCGGCTCCACCTCACGGCCGCCTGTGCGGACGGTCTGCGCATCGCCGTCGCGCACAGTCTGCTCGGCCTCGACGACGTCTGTCCCGTGACCTTCCTGGACCCGGTCCCCGACTGTCCCGACGGCGGACATTCCGCGCTGCGCCCGCTGTACGAGGCCAGCGCGCACCGGTACTCCGGCCCGGCCGTCGCACCGGTGCTCAGCGACGACTGGTCGGGGCGGATCGTCAGCACCCACGCCGCCGACATCACCCGCGACCTCGCCCGGCACTTCGGCGGCGGCCAGCCGGCGCTGTACCCCTGCGGAGCGGAGTCGGAGACCGAGGCCGTCGAGCGGATGGGCCGGGCCATCGCGCAGTCCGCGCAGCAGGCCGGGTCGGCGGGCGGCGACGACGCGGACCGGGCCGCCGCCCTGGAGCGACTGCTGGACACCCTGGGCTCGCTGGAGCGCTGGCTGGTGGGACGCGCCTATCTGATCAGGGATCACCTCACCGCCGCCGACGTCGAGTTGTGGGTCGCGCTGGTCCAACTCGACACCGTGCACCGCGACCACCTCGACGCCGCCGCGGTGCAGCGCATCGCCGACCACCCCACCCTGTGGGCCTACGCCCGCCGCCTGACCGCCCACCCGGCCTTCGGCACCCACCTCGACCTCGACGGCATCGCCCGCCGGCACCACGCCCACTGCCGCGGTCTGGAAGCCGCCGGGGCCGCCGTACAGATTCTGGACTGGGCCGCGCACACCGCCAGCACGTCCTGAACGTTCCATCTGGTGGACCGGCATTGACACCGGTTCGGACGACTGCCTTAACTACGGGTCCCACCAGGGCCTGTTGAAGCCACAGGTCCACAAGGGTCCCGCGAGACCCCCGAGAACAGCGACGGTGACCGACATGTACGCAGCTCCCAGGACGGCCGCCCGCCGTTCTCCGGGCTGCGTACGGCCGTACGGCGACTCGCTCGTCGCCGACCGGGCCGTCGACCTGCTCCGCGTGAACAGCGCACTGTGTACCGCACCGGGCCGTGCCCGCTGTCGAGGCTGACGTACCGCCTCCGCAGCCCCCGCGTTCCTGACGAACACCGCGCTCGCGGTGTGCCGTCGCCCGCCCCGCCCCCGGTGCCCGTCCGTCACGTCCCGCGTCTGTAGCACGCCGTGTCCGCCGCGTCCCAGGGGCATCCCGACTCCCGCCGGAGCCCCCTCATGAGTGAACCCCCAGGCGCCGCCGTGTCCGTCACCGAGGCACCGCCACGAGCCGACGTACCGTCAGTACCACCCGCCCCGCAGCGAGTTCTGCCGCTGCGGCGGCCCGGCCGCTGGATCGCCACCGCCGTCGTCCTGGTCGTGGCGGCCCAGTTCGTCCACGGTCTGGCGACCAACCCGTTCTACCAGTGGGACCGCTTCGGCTACTGGTTCCTGCGGCCGACCGTCCTCGACGGACTCCTCGTCACCCTCGAAGTCACCGCCTACAGCGCGGTGTTGGGGCTTCTGGGCGGCGTCCTGCTCGCCCTGGCCAGACTCTCGAAGAGCCCGGTGCTCCGGGCGGTGAGCTGGACCTACGTCTGGGCCCTGCGCTCCATACCGCTGATCGTCGTCCTGCTCTTCCTCTACAACTTCTCGGCCCTGTACAAGACGTTGAGCGTCGGTGTGCCCTTCGGGCCCGCCTTCTTCAGCTTCGACGAGTCCCGGCTCGCCACCGACATGGCCATCGCCGTCATCGGCCTCAGCCTCAACGAGGCCGCCTACGCTGCCGAGGTCGTCCGCGGCGGCATTCTCTCCGTCGACCAGGGCCAGCACGAGGCGGCCGCCGCCCTCGGTCTGCCGAAGAGCTACCAGTTCCGCAGAATCGTCTTCCCACAGGCGCTGCGCTCCATCACCCCGAACTACGTCAACCAGCTCATCGGCCTCGTCAAGAGCACCTCGCTGGTCTTCTACGTCTCACTGCTCGACCTGTTCGGCACCGTGCAGTCCATGGGCGCCACCTACCCCGGCGACATCGTGCCCCTGCTCCTGGTCGCCACCGTCTGGTACCTGACCCTGACCAGCGCCGTCTCGGTCGTCCAGTTCTACGTCGAGCGGTACTACGCCCGGGGCGCCACCCGCTCCCTGCCGCCGACCCCGCTCCAGAGACTTCGGGCCGGTCTCACCGACCTGCGCGCCCGCATCCGCAGGGAGGCCGCCGTATGACCGCGGCAGCCGTCGAGGTGCACGGCGTGCACAAGTGCTACGGCCCCCATCGCGTCCTGGACGGCGTCGACCTGACCGTGCGACCCGGCGAGGTCACCGTGATCCTCGGCCCGTCGGGGTCCGGGAAGTCCACCCTGCTCAGGGTCGTCAACCACCTGGAGAAACCGGAGATCGGCCACGTCAGCGTCAACGGCGAGCTGATCGGCGTCCGCCGGCAGGGCGGCCGGCTGAAGGAGCTCAGCGAGCGTGCCATCCTGGCCCAGCGCGGCCGGATCGGGTTCGTCTTCCAGAACTTCAACCTCTTCCCGCACCTCACCGTCCTCGACAACGTGGCCGCCGCGCCGGTGGCGACCGGCAAGCTCGGCAAGGCGGCCGCCCAGGAGCTGGCCCGTGAACTCCTCGGCAGGGTCGGACTTGGCGACAAGACCGGTGCCTACCCACGGCAGTTGTCGGGCGGCCAGCAGCAGCGCGTGGCCATCGCCCGCGCGCTCGCCCTGCGTCCGGGCGTCATCCTCTTCGACGAGCCGACCTCCGCTCTCGACCCGGAACTCGTCGGCGAAGTCCTCGCGGTGATCAAGGACTTGGCGACCAGCGGCACCACGCTCGTCATCGTCACCCACGAGATCGGGTTCGCCCGTGAGATCGCCGACCGGGTCGTCTTCCTCGACGGCGGACGCGTCGTCGAGCAGGGCCCGCCCTCCGAGGTCCTGGACCGGCCGCGGCACGAGCGGACCCGGGACTTCCTCAGCAAGGCCCTCTGAACCCCCTTTTTTGACCCTCCCGATCGACAAGGACAGTCATGCGCACCCACCTCTCCCGACGCAGCCTGATACGCGGCATCACCGCGGCGACCACCGTCACCGCCCTCGCCGGCGGGCTCGCCGCCTGCGGTGGTGACAGCGACGCCGCCACGACGACGACCGACAGCGCCGGTACCGTCACCGTGGGCCGGCTCTCCAACGGCGCGGCCAAGGAGACCACCCTCAAGGTCGCCGAGGTGAAGGCCATCAGCGCCGAACTGCCCGACGCCGTCAAGAAGAGCGGCAAGCTGGTCATTGGATCCGGCACCCTGCCCTCCGGTTCCCCGCCGCTGGGCTTCGTGGGCAGCGACCAGAAGACCCTCACCGGCTCCGAGACCGACCTGGCCCGCCTCGTCGCCGCCGTCCTCGGACTCGAGCCCGAGGTCAAGCGGTTCACCTGGGAGAACCTCTTCGTCGGCATCGACAGCGGCAAGGTGAACGTCGGCTTCTCCAACATCACCGACACCGAGGAGCGCAAGCAGAAGTACGAGTTCGCCTCCTACCGCAAGGACGACCTCGCCTTCGAGACGCTCAAGACGTCGAAGTGGACCTTCGACGGCGACTACGAGGCCCTGGCGGGCAAGACCGTCTCGGTGGGCGCCGGCACCAACCAGGAGCGGATCCTGCTGGAGTGGCAGGCCAAGCTGGAGAAGGAGGGCAAGAAGCTGACCATCAAGTACTTCCAGGACAGCCCCAGCATCTACCTGGCCCTGGGCAGCGGCAAGATCGACGCCTATCTGGGCCCCAGCCCCAACTCCTCCTACCACGTCACCCAGACGACGGGCACACCCAACGCGACCCGCATCGCGGGCCAGTACTCCGGTGCCGGCGAGACGCTCCAGGGCCTGATCGCCGCGACCGCGAAGAAGGACAGCGGCCTCGCGAAGCCGCTCGCCGACGCGATCAACCACCTGATCGACAACGGGCAGTACGCCAAGTGGCTCGCCGCGTGGAACCTCTCCAACGACGCCGTCTCCAAGTCGGAGGTCAACCCGCCCGGGCTGCCGCTCGACAACTCCTGATCACTGATCAGAAAGCCTGACACGCACCTCCGTTGACTAGGGAAAGGACTCCGCCTCCGTGGCCCAGCAGACCGAACTCCGCGGAGGCGGAGCCTCCCTGAGACCCAGCGCACCCGACATCTCCGTCCTCGACAACGCCGTATGGGCCGCCCTCGACGGCCCGCACGCCCACCTCGCCGAACGCGTCGGCCGCGCCGCCCGCTACCCGGACGACGTCTACGCCTTCGCCGCCCTCGCCGATCCCGGCGACCCGGCGGCCTGGGACGACCTGCACACCCTCGTCGGCCCCGGAACCACCGTACGGATCAAGCCCGTCGAGCACGTCCCGGACGGGTGGGAGATCGTCGGCGGGGGAGTCGGCGTCCAACTCGTCGACACCGCTCTACGGGCCGAACCCGCCCCCGAGACGGTACGGCTCGGCCCCGACGACGTGCCCGAGATCCTGGACCTGGTCGCCCGCACCAGGCCGGGCCCCTTCCTCAAGCGGACCATAGACCTCGGCACCTACCTCGGCATCCGGGACAGGGGACGCCTGATAGCCCTCGCCGGCGAGCGGCTGCGCCCGCCCGGCTGGACCGAGATCAGCGCGGTCTGCACCGACCCGGCCCACCGGGGCCGAGGCCTGGCCACCCGGCTGGTCCGCGCGGTCGCCACCGGGATCCGGGAGCGCGGCGACACCCCGTTCCTGCACGCGGCAGCGGACAACACGCAGGCGATCCGGCTCTACGAGTCGATCGGCTTCACCCTGCGCCGCCGCTCGCCCATCCTGCTGGTCCGCAGTCCAGGAACAACCCGCGAAGCCACCGCGTTGTGACTCACGACGAGATCTGCCGGGTGCCCTCGCGCACCCAGAAGGAGGAGGTGACGGGCGTGATCCGCACACTCCGCTCCGCCCACCTCCACTCCCGGGCGCACATCGATCTCCAGCGCGTGTCCACCGCGCTCTGTTGTTCCTGACCCGTCTGCCGCCCCAGCCGCCGCGTCCCGCGCCTTTGCGGGCCGGCCCTCTCGTACGGATCTCCAGGAAGGCACTTACTCGTGTCCCCCTCGTCTTCGCTGCATCTCGCCGTCGCCCTCGACGGCACCGGCTGGCACCCCGCCTCCTGGCGCGAGCCGGTAGCCAGGCCCCGTGAGCTGTTCACCGCCGGATACTGGGCCGACCTGGTCGCCGAGGCGGAGCGCGGCCTGCTCGACTTCGTCACCATCGAGGACGGACTCGGCCCGCAGTCCAACCACTTCCTGGACCCGGACGAGCGCACCGACCAGGTCCGCGGCCGGCTCGACGCCGTTCTCATCGCCTCGCGCATCGCGCCGCTCACCCGGCACATAGGCCTGGTTCCGACCGTGGTGGCCACCCACACGGAGCCGTTCCACATCTCCAAGGCCATCGCGACCCTCGACTATGTCAGCACCGGCCGGGCGGGCCTGCGCGTCCAGATCACCGCACGCCCCAACGAGGCCGCGCACTTCGGCCGCCGCACCATCTCCCCGATCGAGGCCTACGACGGCCCCGGGGCCCAGGAACTCGTCACCGACCTCTTCGACGAGGCCGCCGACCACGTGGAGGCCGTCCGCCGGCTCTGGGACAGCTGGGAGGACGACGCCGAGATCCGCGACGCCGCCACCGGCCGCTTCATCGACCGGGGCAAACTGCACTACATCGACTTCGAGGGACGGCACTTCAGCGTCAAGGGCCCCTCCATCACACCCCGCCCGCCGCAGGGCCAGCCCCTCGTCACCGCACTCGGCCACCAGACCGTCCCCTACCGGCTCATCGCCCGCCAGGCGGACGTCGGCTACGTCACCCCGCACGACATCGGCCAGGCCCGCGCGATCGTCGCCGAGATCCGCGCCGAACAGGAGAAGGCCGGGCGGGCCGACGCCCTCCTCCATGCCTTCGGCGACCTGGTCGTCTTCCTCGACGACGACCCCGCGGCGGCCGCCGCCCGCCGGGACCGTCTCGACGCGCTCGCGGGCGAGCCGTACACGAGCGACGCCCGCGTCTTCACCGGCTCTCCGACCCAACTCGCCGACCTGCTGGGCGAGTTCCGGGCGTCCGGGATCACCGGCTTCCGGCTGCGGCCCGCCGTCCTCGGCCACGACCTCCCGGCGATCACCCGCGGCCTGGTCCCCGAACTCCAGCGCCGGGGCGCCTTCCGCACCGCCTACGAGGCCGACACCCTGCGCGGCCTGCTGGGTCTGGCCCGCCCCGCCAACCGCTACGCCGCCGTCTGAAGCCGGAAGGACCCGCACCGACATGAGCAGCAAGCCGCTGAAGCAGATCCACCTGGCCGCGCATTTCCCGGGCGTCAACAACACCACCGTGTGGAGCGACCCCGAGGCCGGCAGCCATATCGAGTTCAGCTCCTTCGCACACTTCGCGCGGACCGCCGAACGCGCCAGGTTCGACTTCCTCTTCCTCGCCGAAGGACTCAGGCTCCGCGAACAGGGCGGAAAAATCTATGACCTGGACGTCGTCGGCCGCCCCGACACCTTCACGATCCTCGCCGCGCTCGCCGCCGTCACCGAACACCTCGGCCTGACCGGCACCATCAACTCCACGTTCAACGAGCCGTACGAGGTGGCCCGCCAGTTCGCCAGCCTCGACCACCTCTCCGGGGGCCGCTCCGCATGGAACGTGGTCACCTCCTGGGACGCCTTCACCGGCGAGAACTTCCGCCGCGGCGGCTTCCTGCCCCAGTCGGAGCGGTACTCCCGCGCCAAGGAGTTCCTCGCCACCACCCAGGAGCTCTTCGACTCCTGGCACGGCGACGAGATCCTCGCCGACCAGGCCTCGGGTGCGTTCCTGCGGGACGCGAAGGCCGGCTCCTTCGTGCACACCGGTCAACACTTCGACATCCACGGCCGGTTCAACGTCCCGCGCTCCCCGCAGGGCCGCCCGGTGATCTTCCAGGCGGGCGACTCCGAGGAGGGCCGCGAGTTCGCCGCCTCCTCCGCCGACGCCATCTTCAGCCGGTACGCCACCCTCACCGAGGGGCAGGCCTTCTACACCGACGTCAAGAACCGCCTCGCCAAGTACGGCCGCAGACATGACCAGTTGCTGATCCTGCCCGCCGCCTCCTTCGCCCTCGCGGACACCGACGCCGAGGCCGAGGAACTGGCGCGGATCGTCCGACGCCGGCAGGTCAGCGGGGCCACCGCCCTCAAGCACCTGGAGTTCGTCTGGAACCGGGACCTGTCCTCGTACGACCCCGAAGGACCGCTCCCGGACATCGACCCGGACGTCAGCGACGACCACATCTCCAAGGGGCGCGCCCAGGTCCGCATGTACCGGGACCCGCTGGCCACCGCCCGCGAATGGCGCGAGCTGGCCGCCGCCAACAACTGGTCCATCCGCGACCTGGTCATCCACACGGGCAACCGGCAGAACTTCATCGGCTCACCGGAGACGATCGCCCGCACCATCAACGCCTACGTGCAGGCCGACGCCGCCGACGGCTTCATCCTGGTCCCGCACATCACCCCGACCGGCCTCGACGCCTTCGCCGACAAGGTCGTCCCGCTCCTCCAGGAGCAGGGCGTCTTCCGCACCGACTACGAGGGCCCGACCCTCCGCCACCACCTGGGCCTCGCCCACCCCGACGATGTCCGGGACGAGCAGCGGGTGGCGTCGTGAAGCGAGGTCACTCCTCCCAGTCGAGCTGATGCCCGGGCGTCCCCACGGACCGCCCGTACGCCACCGCTTCGGCGCGGCCCGCCTGGTCGCCGCGCCGACAGCGGAACACCTTCCCCGCGAAGACGACCACCCGCTCGTCCCCGGCCGTGAAGTCGGCGTACCAGCCGTTCTCCGGCTCCAGCGCCGCGGAGAGCGCGTCCGCGAGCGCGCCGACGTCCTCGCCGTCGGTCTCCCACTCGACGAGCGTCCACACCGGCGGCTGCGCGTCACTCGCCCCGTCGATCTCGACCCTGCTGACCTTCCGCAACCGCAGTCCGCGCGGCGCGAACACCGCGCCGGACCGAAGGCTCTCGCCGATGACGTATCCGGTGATCACGTACTGTCTCCCTGCTGGTCGGGGGCTTCACGGGTGACGCTACGACCGTATGGCTGACATCCTTTGTCAGTCATACGTCGACGAGGTGAGCGCCCGATGCGAGCGGACCGACTGCTGTCCCTGCTGCTGAGCCTTCAGTCCCGCGGACAAATGACGGCCCGTCAACTCGCCGCGGAACTGGAGGTGTCGGTCCGCACCGTCTACCGGGACCTGGAGGCGCTGAGCGCGGCGGGCGTACCGGTGGTGGCGAGCGGCGGTCCGGGCGGCGGCTGCCGGCTGATGGAGGGCTGGCGCAGTCCGCTGCTCGGCATCAGCGCGGAGGAGGCGACGGCGCTGCTGGCGGCCGCCTCCAGGGGTGGGCCCCTGGAACGGATCGCGCTGGGGGACGCGCTGGCGCAGGCGCGCCTGAAACTGCTGGCCGCACTGCCGGCGGCGGGCCGCGAGCAGGCCGACACCACGGCGAGCCGCTTCCACATCGACACCCAGGCATGGTTCAAGCCACCGGAGCCGGTCCCGCACCTCCCCGTGCTCGTGGACGCCGTACGTCAGGACAGGCGCCTGCGTCTGACCCACGCGAACCGCCCGGGCGCGGCGCGAGCGGTGGACCCCTTGGGCCTCGTCGCGAAGGCGGGCGTCTGGTACCTGGTCGTCCGGTCCGACCGGGGCATCCGCACACACCGCGCGTCGAGGATCACGGAGGCGGAACTCCTGCCCGAGGCCTTCACCCGCCCCGCCGACTTCGACCTGGCGGCCCACTGGGCCCGCTGGACCGCCGAGTTCGAGACGAGCCTGGACCAACTCCCGGTCACGGTACGCCTGTCGACGGCGGGCCTCGCCGCGCTGGCGCAGGTACTCGGCGACACGGAGTCGGCGGCACGGGCGGTCCCCGATGCCCACGCACCCGGCTGGCACCGCCTGGTCCTCCACTTCGACGACCGACAGGCCGCCTGCCGCCGGCTCCTCGGCTTCGGGCCGGACGCCGAGGTCCTCGAACCGGCGGACGTCCGCCGGGAGTTGGCGCAGGCGGCGCGTCGCACGGCCGCCCGCTACGGGGACGCGCCCGACTCCATGCCGTGATCGACGCCATGGCCGTCCGCATCGGCCTCGCCGAGGTCGAAGACCTCCACCAGGTCCTGGAGGACCACGCCCGCTACCGGGGCGGGCGCGAGGTCAGCATGCCCCCACTCCCGCACTCGGAACTCCCGCCGAACGCCGCGTGGCCGACGCTCGTCTCCCTCCCCCGAAGGTGACGAGCGCCGGCCATTCCCCCGGCGCCGGACAGTGGTCCAGCCTCGCCCGTGCGGCCTGTCGTGCTGTCACCAGCACATGACCGCGGTTTCCCCCGAACCCCACGCGGAGTACAGGCGTACACGGACGAAGTAGCGGCGGCCCTTCACGAGACGGGCCCTGAGTGTGGCGTTGTGCGGAGTGCCTCCGTCGTCCCGGCCGGAGAGATAGCGGGGTTCCCCGTCCCGCTCCTCGAAGACCACCACCACGGTGTCGCCGTCGCCGAAGGTGCCCACGGTGTACTCGCGGGTCTCCGGCGGTTCCACGGTGAAGTCGGCCTGCTCACCCGGGCCGAGCCCGAGCGGCGCGGACCGGAAGGGCACCAGCGCCGGCGGCCGGCTCGGCTGGGTCGGCGGGTACCGGCGCAGGACGTACTCCTTGTCGGCGGCCGACAGCGAGCCGGGCGGGTTGAGGCCCGCACGGTACTGCTCCGGCTCCAGGATGAGCCCCGCCTCGAAGGGATACTCCATGATCGACTGCGGGTCCCAGACGGAGCCGTTGACCTCGTCCGGGTCCAGCTTGCGCAGGATGTTGAAGCTGGTCCGTTCCCGGCTCCAGAAGTTCGGCGGGCCCGCCAGATCGGCGTAGACGGCCTCGTCGTCCCAGTGGATGCCCGCGAACGGACTCTGGTGCTCGTGCAGCATGCCCAGCGCGTGCCCGATCTCGTGCAGCGCCGTCCCGCGCTCGCCGGGCGCGGTCAGGTCCCAGCCGAAGTTCATGGTGCGTTCGTGCAGACCGACCAGGAGCGCGTCCTTGCCCACGGTCGACCAGGAGCCGTCCCCGGTCTGGAACCCGATGCGCAGCTCGGCCTCCGAACGGTCGCCGACCTCGGCGAACCTCACCCCGATCCCGAGGTCCTGCCACTCCTGGAAACACTCGCGCACCACGTCCCGCTGCTTCTCGTCCCCCACCCACGACACCCGGCGGGACTGGCCGGTCCCCGGAACCGGAATGACCGAGCCGTCGGCATCGCCGTCGAAGAAGCAGTAGTGCAGGACCGTGCTGTTGACCCACATCCGGCTGCCGCCGATGAGCGCACTCAGCCGCTCGGCGGCCAGTCCCGGCGCGAACGCCGGAGCCGACTGCTGCGCGAGGGAGCAGTAGCGTGCGGTCATGGGGTTCAGCGTGCCGTCGGGCGTCCCGGACCGCCTGAGTCGGGGGCTACTCAAGTCCCCCTGTATCAGGACTGAGTAGCACCGCTCTAGCTTCCGTGACGATTTTCGAACGGGACGCGAAGACCCTGGAGCTGCCCTGGCCGTTCACCGGGCGCGAGGACGAACTGGAGCTGGTCCGCAGGTCCGTTGCCGGGGGACGGCAGGGCATGGTGGTGACCGGGCCCGCGGGCCGGGGCAAGACCCGGCTCGTCACGGAGGCCGTACGCGGCACCGAGTGCGCCCGGATCACGGGCACGCCGGAGACCCACGGTCTCCCGTTCGCCGCCTTCGCGCATCTCCTCCCGGAGACGGTGTCCCTGCACCGGGCGGTCCAACTCCTGTCATCCGTACGGCTGCTGCTCGTCGACGACGCCCATCTGCTGGACGACGTCTCGGCGGCCCTGGTCCACCAGCTCGCGGTGCACGGCCGCACCCGACTCCTCGTCGTCGCCACCGACGGCGCGCGCGTACCGGGCGCGATCTCCCGTCTGTGGACCGGAGAGCTCCTGCCGCGCCTCGCCCTCGAACCGCTGCCCCGCGAGGAGACCGCGCGGCTGCTCGCGGCCGGCGCCGGCGGTCCGGAAGCCCTCACCGTCAACCGGCTGTACCGCCTGTGCCGGGGCGATCTGCGCCTGCTGCGCGAGCTGGTGGACGCGGTGCGCGAGCGGGGACTGCCGCACCGGGTCCCGGACTCGGCCGAGTGGGCGTGGCGCGGCCCGGTACCGATCACCACGACCGTACGCGAAGACGCCGCGCACCTCCTCGACCGCGCCGGTCCCGGCGAGCGGGAGACCCTGGACCGCCTGGCTTTCGGCGAGCCGCTCCCGATGGACGCCGACACCCTCGACCTCGACGCCCTCGAAGCTCTGGAGACCGATGGGCTGGTCCACGTCGACGAGCAAGGCGCCGCCCGCCTCGCC
The DNA here is from genome assembly GCF_049739545.1 of Streptomyces sp. SLBN-8D4. Classification (NCBI taxonomy): domain Bacteria; kingdom Bacillati; phylum Actinomycetota; class Actinomycetes; order Kitasatosporales; family Streptomycetaceae; genus Streptomyces; species Streptomyces sp. SLBN-8D4. Next base: position 1,225,859 of record NZ_JBMGQC010000001.1, on the reverse strand, counting down.
CACCCTCTCCACGGCCCGGTGCTGCGCGCCGCCGCCGGACGCCTGCGGGCCCGGCGCCTGGCCCGCACCCCGGACAGCTGCGCGGCCGCCCTGGAGACGGAGACGGCCACCCTGACCCGGGCGATCGCCGAGACGGACGTACGAGCCGTGCCGGCCCCGGTGGGGGAGTGGCTCGTGGACGAGTGCTCCGGCATCCCGGCCCGGCACGCCGCCGTACGAGCCCGGTTCGCCCGTCTGCGAGGCGCACTGCGAGAGGCCGCTGCCTGGGCCGCGGAGGGACTGCGAACCACCCCCGACGACCCGGCCTGCCACCTCGAACTCGGCCTGGCGGCGGCACAGTCGGGCGCCACGGAGCATGCGGTGAGCCCGCCCGGCCCGGCCACCGACGGCTCCGCCCAGCTCCCGGCACCGGGACCCGCGCCGTCCGGAGGGCGGTCCACCACCGACTCACCGCATGTCGCGGAGGGTTCGGCCGCCACCTGGTGGGCCGCCGCCCGCGGTGATCTCGACTCGGCACTCGGCACGGTGGGGGAGGAGCCGTACGACGCCGTCCGCCTCGGCGCGCCGGACCGGGCCGCCGGCCGGCTGACCGGTGTCTTCGCCGCCCACGCCGAGGCGCTCGCGCACGGCGACGGTCCCGCCCTCGACCGCGCGGCGCAGACGCTGGAGGAGCGCGGCTTCCTGCTCTTCGCGGCGGAGGCGTACGCCCAGGCCGTGGGGGCGCACCGCGACCCGAGCGCCGCCCGCACCTCACGCACCCGCGCCGTCGCCCTGGCCCGCCGTTGTCAGGGCGCCCGCACCCCGGCCCTGTCCGGACTGGTCCTCGGCGAACTCACCGCCCGCCAGCGGCAGATCGTCACCCTCGCGGCCGCCGGACTGAGCAACCGCCAGATCGCGGAGAAACTCACCCTGTCCGTCCGTACCGTCGGCAACCACCTCTACAGCGCGTACGCCCGCCTCGGCGCGAGCGACCGCGACGCACTGCCGTGCCTGGTGGAGCTGCCGGAGGCACAGCCGGCCTGAGCCGTACCCCGGACCGGGGCGGTCTGACCCCCAGTATTCGGGGGAGGGGTCAGGCCGCCCCACACACCCCGGACTCCTCGGCGCTCGCGTCGCTCACGCCGCCCCGAACGCCGAGAACGCCCACCCCGTCGCCTGATGCACCGAGTCCCCCGGCAGCGAGGCCCGCGCGTCGCGCAGCGCCTCCGCCATGGACGCCCCCGCACCCAGCCCCTTGTGCAGCGCGAGCATCAGCGGCACCACCGCCTCGTCGTTGACCGGCGCGCTGCACGCCACCACACCCGCTGTGCCCAGCGGCAGCAGCGCGGTGACCAGGCCGAGCAGCTCGTCCGCGCCGACCGAGGCGAGCCGGGCCGTGTCGCAGCAGGACAGGATGATCCGGTACGGGCTGCGGTCCAGGCGCTCGAAGTCGTGGACGATGAGCGGCCCGTCGGCCATCCGCAACGACGAGAACAGCGGACTGTCCGCACGGAACGTGCCGTGCGCGGCGATGTGCGCCAGCGCCGCCCCGTCCAGTTCCTCCAACACCCGCGGCACGCGCGCGTCGTCGTACTCCAGGACCGTCGCGGAGCCGTGCCGCCCGGCCAGTTCGGGCACCTCGGCGCCCCCGGTCGCGAGCCCCGGTCCGCGGACGAGCACCTGGCGTCCGCTCGGCGGCGGCGCGGTCTCCCTCGCCCGCAGCCAGCTGCTCGCCGACGGTGACACACTGAACACCCGCTCCCGCAGCGAGGGCAGCAGGGCCCACGGCACCTGGTGCAGCCGCCCCGGCGGCACCACCACGACCGGGCCGGACCCGAGTTGCGCCGCGGCCGGCCCGAGCAGCAGCTCCTCCAGCCGCCGCCCGGCCGCCTCCACCACCGGGAGCCGGGCCTCCGCCCCCGGGTGGGCCAGTCGCCTGAGCCCCGCCTGGACGTGCTCCGCCTCCCGCTCGGCGTCGGCGAGCAGTCCGCCCTCGAACCGCCGCACCCGGCCCTGCGCGCACAGCAGCACCTGGACCCGCCCGTCGAGCACGGCGAGTTCGACCAACCGGACGTCGTCACCGAGCCGTTCCAGCAGCCTGCCGGGGTCGAACCGGTAGCCGTCGCCGGGAGCGTCACCGCGCATATGGAGGGTCCGGGAGCGGATCTCCCGTTCCAGGCGCCGCTGTTCACGCTCCAGCGTCGGCACCGGCCGGCCCTCCATCCGGGAGCCCTCCGCGCGTGCCGCTATCTCCCGGAAGGCGGTGAGGTCGCTGAGCAGCGCCGGGTCGGCCGGCGGGCGGGTCGGCGGCGCGGACAGCACGGTGGCCCGCCAGCGTTCGCTCCACACCAGCAGCCGTCGCGGGCCGCCCGACGCGAGCGAGGCCCGCGCGGCGAGCCCGGCGAGCTCGGCGCCCTGCGCGGTGGCCCGCGCCCGCAGCTCCGAGGCGCCCAGGGTCGTACGGTGAGCGTCGAGCACGTCCAGGCCGCGGCGACAGGCTTCCAGCACCCGCCGGTCGGAGCCCACGGCCCGCGCCCACAGCGCCTGCGCGGCCCATCCCGTCATCCGCGCCAGCGGCGGCCCGCTGTGCCGGCTGCGGGCGGCCACCTCCAGGTGCCGTCGGGCATCCTCCCGCCACCCCAGGCCGAGCGCGATCCGGCCCGCCAGCAGTGAGGCCTCCGGGGCGGCGGGCGCGCCGAAGGAGGCCAGCCGGCCGGCGACCGCCGCCGCATCGGCGACCAGCCGGCCCGAGCCGCGCCCGGCGGCGACCCGGGCCTCGATCAGCACCAGCCGGGCGTGCGTCTCCCACCAGGTGCGCCGCTGCCCGGCGAACAGCCGTACCGCCATGTCGGCCCGCGCGATCGCGGTGTGCGCGTCCCCTGCGTGCCGGGCCGCCCGCGCGGCGGCGAGCAGCAGTTCCGCCTTGAGGGTGGACTGTCCGCCGATGCCGTCGAGGACCTTGATCGCCGCGTCCGCCTCCGCGAGCGCCTCCGGGGCGAGCCCGGCGGCCATCAGCACCTCGCAGCGCCGCACGGTGAGCATGAACGTCGGCGTGCCGAGCTTGGCGTACCGCTCCTGTGCCTCGTCGAGCAGCCGCAGCGCGGCGGGAATGTCCCCCGACCGGTAGGCGGCGAGCCCCCGGCTCTCCACCGCGTCGGCCTTGTCGTGCTCCTGGCCCGTGGTGTCCCACAGCGCCTCCGCCGCGGTGAAGTCGGCGTCCGCCCGCTCCACCGCCCCGAGCGCCAGATGCACGGTGGCCCGCAGGGTCAGTGCCCGCGCCGTCCAGATCACGTCGTCCGCCTGCCGCAGCACCGGAACCGCCCGCCGTACGTCCTCCAGCGCCGTCCGGTGATGCCCGAGCACCCAGGAGGCGTACGCCCGCCGGAACAGGACGCGCGCGCGGGTGTGCCCGCTGCTGACCTCGACACCGCGCTCCAGCGCCGCGAGCCCCTGCCGGGTGCGCCCCGCGTGCACCAGTGCCACCCCGAGCGCGGCCAGTACGTCCGCCTCCCGGTCCGCGGACTCCGAGCGGGCCGCGAGGTCGCGGGCCCGGCGCAGATGGTCCAGGGCGAGCCGCATGTCCCCCCAGTCGCGCTGCCAGATGCCGATCACCTGGTGGGCGACGGAGGCGTGCAGCGGTGAGGGATCCGAGCCGAGTACTTCCTCTGCCCTCGCCAGCGCCTGGTTGGGGGCGGCGAACACCATCGGCAGAAGTTCGAGAACCGAGTCGCTTCCCGCTGTCACTCCATGGATGGTAGTGGCCCAGGTGGCAGGCCACACCGGTTTGGCGCTGTATCAATCACCGGACCCGCGGCTCTGACTGACGACCGCCGCCTCAGTGGGAGGACACGCCATGGCACCTCAGCGATTCCACGAGCAGTTCGACCAGATCCAGCGCTCCATGCCCGACGTCCCGCTGGCACTGGGGCCCGACGACGCCTCGGAGTTCATCTACGAGAAGGGGGTCGTCCTCGCCCGCGACGGGCGCGACGCGGCGCTCGTCGAGGAGACCGTGCGCACCCACTTCACCGAGGCCACCGGTCTGACCGGCGACTACGTACAGCGGGACAGCCCCGAGACCAACCGCTCGGGCATCACCCGCATCAAGGTGGGCGACCCGGGCCACGGCGACCGGCGCGGCGACCGTGCCGTCACCCACGCCCTGCGCGCCATGAGCGAGCGCGAGGGACGCGCCGGACACCGCCTGGTCAGCCGCAACCACGTGGTGTCGATCGCGGTCAACTCCTGCCCCGGCGACGAGCCCGTGCCCGCCGCGCTCAGTCAGGGCACCAACCCGGCCCCCGCGGAAGCGGGTTACGACCCCGACACCTCCGTGGGAGTCCTGGTCGTCGACAACGGCCTCACCCACGACCACGCGCTCGTCCCCCTGCTCGCCCATGTCGAGGGCGACCTGCACGGCACCGAGACCGACGCGGCCGGCAACCTCCTCCAGTACGTCGGCCACGGCACGTTCATCGCCGGTGTCCTCGCGGCCGTCGCGCCCAACACCGACATCACCGTCCGCAACACCCTCAACGACGCGGGCGCCATCCTGGAGTCCGAGCTCGGCGAGAAGCTCTTCGAGGCGGTCGCCGACGGCTGGCCCGACATCATCAGCCTCTCCGCGGGCACCTCCAACGGCCGCCCCGACGGACTGCTCGGCCTGGACGCGTTCATGCAGGAACTGCGCGCCCACGGCACCCTGTTGGTCGCCGCGGCCGGCAACAACGCCAGCGCCACCCCCTTCTGGCCCGCCGCCTACGCCGACCTGCCCGAGTACCAGGGCGTCGTCCTGTCGGTCGGCGCGCTGCGCGGCGACGGCGAGTTCGGCGCCTGCTTCAGCAACCACGGCTCCTGGGTGAACGTCTACGCCCCCGGCGAGCGCCTCACCAGCGCCCTCACCGGCTTCGACGCACCGGTGCCCTACCTCTACCAGCACTCCACGTACGAGGCCTGCCGGTACGGCTTCACCTACGTGTGCACCTGTCAGTCCCCGTCCCACGTCGGCGTGTTGAGCGAGGACGGCAGCACCGCCAAGCCGGACCAGGTGATGTTCGAGGGGTACGCGCACTGGAGCGGCACCTCCTTCGCCACGCCGGTCGTGGCAGGTCTGGTCGCCGCCCACATGACCGCGAACAAGGAGACCGACCCCCGCGCCGCCCGGCAGCAACTGCTCTCCACGAACACGCAGTTCGCCGAAGTGCGCGGGGCGCACGTACCGGCGCTGAAGCCGGCCGGCTGGCGCCCGGTGCCGGTCGTGCAGCGCCCGGTCGGCGCATGAGGTCCGGAGTGCCCGCTTCCACGGCGTACGATGACTTGCCGTACACGAGGGGTGGGACCGTGGACCGAGCAGATGTCGGTGCGCTGGTCCAGTCCGCCGTCGACGGTGACGCGGCGGCCTGGAAGGCGCTCGTGGAAGGGCTGAGCCCACTGGTGTGGGCGGTGGTGCGCGCGCACCGGCTCTCCGACGCCGACGCGCACGAGGTGTACCAGACCGTGTGGTTCCGCTTCGCCCAGCACCTCGGGCGCATCCGCGAACCGGACAAGGCCAAGTCCTGGCTGGCGAGCACGGCACGCCACGAGTGTCTGAAGGTGCTCAAGGGCCTGAGGCGGCTGACCGTCACGGACGATCCGCGGCTCCTGGACCGGATCAGCGAGGACCGGACGCCCGAGCAGTCGTTCATCGACTCCGAGGAGGCCGCCGCCCAGAGCGAGCGCGTCCGGTACCTGTGGCAGGAGCTCGAGGAACTCGGCGAGCGCTGCCGGCAGTTGCTGCGCATCCTGATGGCCTCGCCCAAGCCCGGCTACCAGGAGGTGTCCGCCGCTCTGGGCATCGCGGTGGGCAGTATCGGACCACTGCGCCAGCGCTGCCTCAGGCGGCTGCGGGCGCGGCTCGAAGCCCGGGGGGCGGTATGAGCGACATGAACGACGACCTCGACGCCGTCTTCGACGAACAGGCGCTGCCGGACGAGGAGTTGGCCCTCGAACTGCTGGAGGAGGAGCTCCGGCAGGCGACGGCCATCCTGGACCCCGTACCGCCCGCCCTGCGGCAGATCGCCGTGGAGGCGTTCGCGCTGCACGACCTGGACTGCCGGATCGCCGAACTCGCCTTCGACTCGGTGGTGGACGCCCTGCCGGTGAGGGGAGCGACGGGGGCGCCGCGGATGCTGACCTTCCACGCGGGCGAGGTGACGGTCGACGTCGAGCTCACCCCGCAGGGCCTCATGGGACAGGTGCTGCCTCCCCAGTCGGCCCGGATCGAGGTGCTCAGCGGTCCGCAGGCGGGCTCGTCGCTCACGACCGACGACATGGGCCGCTTCACCTGCGAGGCGTCCCCCGCCGGTCCCTTCGCGCTACGGCTGAGGACCGGCGAAGGAGTCGTCGTCACCGACTGGCTGACCGTCTGAAGGATGCTCCGGGCGGGGTCAGACCAGGGCGTCCACGAGAGCGGCGAGTGCCTGCGCGAGCTTGTGGAGCCCCGGCCCGGCGGGGCCGCCCGGTTCCGTCATGTACGTGTCCCGCCGGATCTCCACCATCAGGGCGCTCACCCGGGGTTCGCGGCCGTAGAACTCCAGCGGCACATACGTCCCGCTGAACGGACTGTCCAGCCCGACCTCCCCGAACGCCTCCCGTGCCGCGGCGAGGAGTTCGGGTGGCGTGTGGAAGGAATCGGTACCGAGACAGACCGGCGGCCGCGGCCCCGCGCCGTGCAGCTCGTAGGGCAGCGGCGCGCTGGGGTAGGAGTGCACGTCGATGACGACGGCCCGCCCGGCGACGGCCAGCCGCTCGGCCACGGCGTCGGTCATCGCCCGGGCGTACGGCCGGAAGCAGCGGGCGATCAGCGGCTCGGGGTCGGTGTCCGCGGGCCGCAGCTCCTCCCGCCCCGTGGTCCTCGTGTACACGGCCCCCATCCCGACGGCGAGCATCTCCTCCCGCTCGTCCGGGAACCGCTCGGGATCGACGACCAGCCGCGAAAGCCGGTTCACGAACCGCCACGGGGTCAGCCGGGCCAGCCGGGCCGCCTCCTCGGCGAGTTCCGCGGTGTGCGCGTCGACGATGTGGTCGAGCTCCCGCTCCAACGCGGCGTCGTCCAGCACGATCCCGGCCCGTACGTCGTCCGGTATCTCCCGGGAGGAGTGCGGCACATGAAGGATCACGGGTGATTTCCCGGCGCCGGGCACGAGGTCGAACGAGGGCATACGGCTGCTCCCGGGGCGTTGTCAGTGGCGTGCTGCACCATCTCAGCATGAACATCAGGGACCGGCGGACGTCCTGCGGCGGCTGAGCGAGCAGACCGAGGCGGACCGACCCGCCGGCCTTGCCGCGCGGTACGTACCGACCCGGGCCGCCACCGAGGACGCGGACGTGGGGGAGCTGATCGGCGCGCGGGACCAGTGAGCCGCAGCCGCACGGCCGACACCTTGGGCAGCCCCACACGGCTCGGCCGCCGGACGCCGCTGGGGCCGGGGCACGCCGACCCGGCCCCGGCGGCATCAAGGCCTTACGCCTCAGCGGCAACCGGCCAGTAGCCTGCAGCCCGTGGCCCGGACCTCGCAGCCCGTGGGAGGTACCCCGTGGCCTGCAGCTCGTAGCCCGCAGCCCGCGACCTGGAGCCCGCACCCCGCTTGGGCAGCCCCGCACGGCTCGGCCGCCGGACTCCCGGCCGGGGCCCGCCGACCCGGCCCCGGCGGCATCAAGGCCTTACGCCTCAGCGGCAACCGGCCACCGGCCAGTAGCCTGCAGCCCGTGGCCCGGGCCCCGCAGCCCGTGGGAGGTACCCCGTGGCCTGCTCGTAGCCCGCAGCCCGCGACCTGGAGCCCGCACCCCGCCGCGGCCCGGGGCTCGTAGCCCGGGGCTCAGGCTGCCCTCCCGCCCCGCGCGACTCTCCCGGGCGCCCCCCGATCCCCCTCCGGACACGCCTCCGCCCCCTCCGGACACACCTCCGCCCCGGCCGGGCAGAAGCCGACCGGGGCGGAGTCGTACTGCGGGCGGGCGTCAGCTCAGGGACGCCAGGGTCTCGTTCCACGTCGTCGACGGGCGCATGACCTTCGCGGCCAGCGCCGGGTCGGGCTGGTAGTAGCCGCCGATCTCGGCCGGCTTGCCCTGGACGGCGTTGAGCTCCTCGACGATCTTCTGCTCGTTCGCGGCGAGCGTCTCGGCGAGCGGGGCGAAGGCCTTCGCCAGGTCCGCGTCGTCGGTCTGCGCGGCCAGCTCCTGGGCCCAGTACAGGGACAGGTAGAAGTGGCTGCCGCGGTTGTCGATGCCGCCGACGCGACGGGTCGGGGACTTGTCCTCGTTGAGGAAGGTCGCCGTGGCGCGGTCCAGCGTGTCGGCCAGGACCTTCGCGCGGGAGTTGCCCGTGAAGTCGGCGTACTGCTCCAGGGAGGGGACCAGCGCGAAGAACTCACCGAGGGAGTCCCAGCGCAGGTAGTTCTCCTTGACCAGCTGCTGGACGTGCTTCGGCGCGGAACCGCCGGCGCCCGTCTCGAACAGACCGCCACCCGCCATCAGCGGGACGACCGACAGCATCTTGGCGCTGGTGCCCAGCTCCAGGATGGGGAAGAGGTCGGTGAGGTAGTCACGCAGGACGTTGCCCGTCACGGAGATCGTGTCCTCGCCGCGGCGGATGCGCTCCACCGACAGCTTGGTCGCCTCGACCGGGTTCAGGATCCGGATGTCCAGGCCCTCGGTGTCGTGCTCCGCGAGGTAGGTGTTGACCTTGGCGATCAGGTTGGCGTCGTGCGCGCGGGTCTCGTCCAGCCAGAACACGGCCGGGTTGCCGGTGGCGCGGGCGCGGGTGACGGCCAGCTTCACCCAGTCGCGGATCGGGGCGTCCTTGGTCTGGCAGGCGCGGAAGATGTCGCCGGCGGAGACCGTCTGCTCGATGACGGCGTTGCCGTCCTGGTCGACCAGGCGGACGGTGCCGGTGGTCTGGATCTCGAAGGTCTTGTCGTGGGAGCCGTACTCCTCGGCCTTCTGCGCCATCAGGCCGACGTTCGGGACCGAGCCCATGGTCGAGGGGTCGTAGGCGCCGTTGGCACGGCAGTCCTCGATCACGGCCTGGTAGACACCGGCGTACGACGAGTCAGGCAGGACCGCGAGGGTGTCGGCCTCCTGGCCGTCCGGGCCCCACATGTGACCCGAGGTGCGGATCATGGCCGGCATCGAGGCGTCCACGATCACGTCGGACGGCACGTGCAGGTTGGTGATGCCCTTGTCGGAGTCGACCATCGCGAGAGCCGGGCCCTCGGCGAGCTCGGCGTCGAAGGACGCCTTGATCTCGGCGCCCTCGGGCAGGGACTCCAGGCCCTTGTAGATGCCGCCCAGACCGTCGTTCGGGGTCAGGCCGGCCGCGGCGAGCGTCGGTCCGTACTGCGCGAAGGTCTTCGGGAAGAACGCGCGCACCACGTGACCGAAGATGATCGGGTCCGAGACCTTCATCATCGTGGCCTTGAGGTGCACGGAGAACAGCACGTCCTCGGCCTTGGCGCGGGCGATCTGCGCGGTGAGGAACTCGCGCAGCGGGGCCACGTGCAGCACCGAGGCGTCGACGACCTCGCCCTCGAGGACCGGTACCGACTCGCGCAGGACCGTGGTGGAGCCGTCGTCGCCGACCAGCTCGATCCGCAGCGAGCCGGCCTCGGAGATCACGGCGGACTTCTCGGTGGAGCGGAAGTCGTCCACGCCCATGGTCGCCACGTTGGTCTTGGAGTCCGACGACCAGGCGCCCATGCGGTGCGGGTGGTTCTTGGCGTAGTTCTTGACCGAGGCGGGGGCGCGGCGGTCGGAGTTGCCCTCACGCAGGACCGGGTTCACGGCGGAGCCCTTGACCTTGTCGTAGCGGGCCTGGATGTCCCGCTCCTCGTCGGTCTTGGGGTCGTCCGGGTAGTCCGGCAGCGCGTAGCCCTGGGCCTGCAGCTCGGCGACGGCGGCCTTGAGCTGCGGGATCGACGCCGAGATGTTCGGCAGCTTGATGATGTTGGCCTCGGGCGTCTTCGCCAGCTCGCCCAGCTCGTGCAGGGCGTCCGGGATCCGCTGGTCCTCGGTCAGGTACTCCGGGAACACGGCGATGATCCGCCCGGCCAGCGAGATGTCCCGCGTCTCCACGGAGACACCCGCCTGCGAGGCGTACGCCTGGACCACCGGCAGGAAGGAATACGTCGCCAGGGCCGGGGCCTCGTCAGTGTGCGTATAGATGATGGTCGAGTCAGTCACCGGGTGCTCCGCTCCACGTCTGCAACATTGCTCGACATCAAGATATCTCGTGACGGCCCCGGTCTCGACAGCGGTCCCCGACTGCCGGCGAAGATCCCGTACATCCCCTCGGGCAACCGAAGCGTCTGATCTTGTGGTCATGCACGTTGATCGCAGTCATCCGACGGCCGGACCCGACCACCCGGCCGCCCGAGGGAAAGCAGACCATGAGATATCGCACCAGAGTGACGGCACCGGCAGCTCTGCTCGGCACCGTGGCGGCCCTGTCCGTGGCCGCCCCGGCGCACGCGGACCCGGAGACCGCCACCCCTGGCCCGGAGACCGGTACCCCTGGCCCGGAGACCCTCGGGGATCCCGTCTTCCCGGGCCTCGGCAACGACGGCTACCGCGTCTCCTCGTACGACCTCGACTTCGCGTACGACGCCTCGACCCGGCTCGTCGACGCGACGGTGACCCTGACGCTCACCACCACCCAGGAGCTGAGCCGCCTCTCCCTGGACGCGCTGGGCCTCGACGTGCACGAGGTGCTGCTCGACGGTGTCCAGGCCGCCCGGGAGCAGGCCGGCCAGAAGCTGCGGATCACCCCCGCCGCCCCGCTGGCCGCGCAGACCACGGCGACCGTGACCGTGACGTACACGGTGGACCCGCGCGCCGCCCTCGCCCCCACCGCCTGGGTGCCCACCCCGGACGGTTTCGCGGTCTGCCCCCAGCCCAACGCGGCGCACACCGTCTTCCCGTGCAACGACCACCCCTCGGACAAGGCCGACTTCACGTTCCGCGTCACGGTCCCGGCGGGTCTCAAGGGGGTCGCGAGCGGCCGGCTGGTGAGCACCGAGGACCTCGGCGACGGCCGGACCGCGTACTGCTACCGGTCCCGGGAGCCGATCGCCACGGAGCTCGTGCAGATCACGGTCGGCGACTACGTGATCAAGGACCGCCAGGGGCCGCACGGACTCCCGCTCAGGGACGTCGTCCCGACCGCCCGGGCCACCGCACTGGAGCCCGCGCTCGCCCTCACCCCGAACCTCGTGAGCTGGATCGAGCAGCGGCTCGGCGCCTTCCCCTTCGAGACGTACGGCCTGCTGCCCTGCAACAACGACGCCTCGAACGCCTTCGACTTCACGGGCCTGGAGACCCAGACCCTCACCCTGTACAAGCCGAACTTCCTGCTCCAGGCGGAGAAGAGCATCGGCTCGCACATGATGCACGAGCTGGTCCACTCCTACTTCGGCAACAGCGTGAGCCCGGCGACCTGGTCCGACCTGTGGCTCAACGAGGGCCACGCCGACTTCTACGGGCTGCTGTACCGCTACGAGCGCGGCTGGGCCGACTCCCTCGGCCTGACCACCATGGAAGCCCGTATGAAGGACACCTACGCGCGCGGCGACCAGTGGCGCAGGACCTCCGGCCCGGTCGCCGCCCCGAACGAGGCCAACCTCTTCGACAGCCAGCGCTACCTCGGCGGCGTCCTCGTCCTGTACGCGCTGCGCCAACAGGTCGGCGAAAACGTCTTCGCCGCGATCGAGTCCACCTTCCTGGGGCGCTTCCGCAACGCCTCGGCGTCGACCGCCGACTACATCGCCGTCGCCTCCGAGGTCTCCGGCGCCGACCAGTCCGGATTCCTGCGGGACTGGCTCTACGGGACGAAGACCCCGAGGATGCCCGGCCATCCGGACTGGACCGTGACGCCGGTGAGTTCGGCTCTGCGGCAGCCGCAGAGCCGCCCGAGCGCCCCGCACGACAACTCGGCCACCCTGTAGCCGACCACGGCGGGGCCGGTGCTCCCGATCAGTCCGAACGCCCGCGCGGCCACGGCGTCGCGGTGGCCCGGGCGCGGCCCGGCCCCGACTGTGCGGGGGCACCCGATCGTCGCCCCCGCAGGACCCGGCCCGGGTGCGCCGTTCCTCAAGGTCGGTCCGCTACGAACGGCACGACCTAGTCGAGCCGCGCGGCGGAGATCTCGCCCGGCTCGATCACCGTCTCCCCGCCGCGCTGGTGCGGAATCGACACCGAGCCCTGCTGCAGGGCCACGGTCCGCGTCGGCGCCGGGATCCGGATGCCCTCCTCGCGGTAGCGCTTGTGCAGCTGCTTGATGAACTCGTGCTTGATGCGGAACTGGTCGCTGAACTCGCCGACGCCCAGGATGACCGTGAAGCCGATCCGCGAGTCGCCGAAGGTGTGGAAGCGGACCAGCGGCTCGTGCTCCGGGACCGCGCCCTCGATCCGCGTCATGACGTCGGTGACGACCTCGCAGGTGACCCGCTCGACATGGTCCAGATCGCTGTCGTACGCCACCCCGACCTGGACCAGGATCGTCAACTGCTGCTCGGGACGCATGAAGTTGGTCATGTTCGTCTTGGCGAGCTCGCCATTGGGGACGACGATCAGGTTGTTGGAGAGCGCTCGGACCGTCGTCTGACGCCAGTTGATGTCCTCGACGTACCCCTCCTCGCCGCTGGCCAGCCGGATGTAGTCACCGGGCTGGACCGTCTTGGAGGCGAGGATGTGGATGCCCGCGAAGAGGTTGGCGAGCGTGTCCTGGAGGGCCAGCGCGACCGCGAGACCGCCGACGCCCAGGGCGGTGAGCATGGGCGCTATGGAGATGCCGAGGGTCTGGAGCACGACCAGGAAACCGATCGCCATGACCAGCACCCGGGTGATGTTGACGAAGATCGTGGCCGATCCGGCGACCCCGGAACGGGACGTGGTGACCGTCCGCACGAGCCCCGCGACCAGCCGGGCCGCCGCCACCGTGACGACGAAGATCAGCAGCACGGTCAGCACCTGGTTGACCGTGCGCTGGACCCCCTTGGTCAGCGGCAGCGCCGCCGCGGCGACGGCGATGCCGCCCGCGATCGCCGCCGAGGGGACCACCGTCCGCAGCGCGGCCACGAGGACGTCGTCGCCGCCCCACTTGGTGCGGTCCGCGTGCTTGCCCAGCCACTTGAGCAGCATGCGCAGCAGGAAGGCCGCCACCAGACCGGCGACCACGGCGATGCCGGCGCCGACCATGTCGTCCATGGTGAGATCCCGTTGAAATGCCGTCACGTTGCCACCTGTTCGAAAATTGCGGGAAGTGCGATCGCGTCGGCCGTGTGAAGGTTCCGTGGCCGACGCGACCGCTCATCCTGCCGTATCCGACACGGGAGTTCGTACCGGGCAGGGGGCCGGATCGCCGGGTTTCAGACGATGCCCTCGGCGAGTTCGGCCTGCTCCCGGTCCGAGTACGCGGCCGTCGTGGGCGTTCCGTACGAACGCCGGGCCACGAACCACCACACCGTGGCGAGAAGCAGGACGACGGCCAGGGCCACGGAGGCGTAGTTCATCGTGTCCACCGTCACCGGCGAGGACTGCGGCAGGCAGAACAGCACCGTCACACAGGCCACCCACACCACGGCCGTCCATCCGATGGGCTTGCTCCACCTGCCCAGGCTCCACGGACCCGGCTGAAAACGACTCCCCGCGCGCAGCCGCAGGAACACGGGAATGGCGTACGCGGGTGTGATGCCGATGACGTTGATCGCGGTCACCGCGCCGTACGCGGTCGCGGAGTAGAGCGAGGGCACGGCGAGCACCCCGGCGACGACGACCGCCAGCCACACGGCGGCGACCGGCGTCTGGGTGCGGGCGCTGACCTTCCGCCAGAGCGCGGACCCCGGCAGGGCCTTGTCGCGGCTGAAGGCGAACACCATCCGGCTGGCCGCGGCCACCTCGGCGTTGCCGCAGAACAGCTGCGCCACGATCACCACGACGAGCAGCGCGCTGGCGCCGTCGGTGCCGAGCCCGTCGAGCAGGATCTGGGCCGGCGGCACCCCGGTCGCGCTGGCCCGCGTGGCGTCGTAGTCCTGGATCGCGAAGGTGAGCCCCGCGAGCAGCACGAACCCGGCGATCCACGACACCCAGATCGCCCGCACGATGCCCTTGGCCGCGGACACCGAGGCGTTGGAGGTCTCCTCGGACAGGTGGGCGGAGGCGTCGTAGCCGGAGAAGGTGTACTGCGCGAGCAGCAGGCCGATCGCCGCCACGTAGACCGGGTTGTGCCAGCCGGTGTCGTTGACGAACTCCGTGAACACGAACGACGGCGACCGGTGGCTGTCCGGGACGATCCACAGGGCGCCGACGATCACCGCCACACCGGCCAGGTGCCACCACACGCTGATCGAGTTGAGCACGGAGACCAGCCGGACGCCGAACAGGTTCAGCACGGCGTGCAGTAAGAGGATCGCCACGAAGATCAGCATGGTCTTCCCCGGTGTCGGCTCGAAGCCCCACTGGAGGTTGGCGAACGCGCCCGCGAACAGGGCGGCGCCGTAGTCGATGCCGGCGATCGCGCCGAGCAGCCCGAGCAGGTTCAGCCACCCCGTGTACCAGCCCCAGCGGCGCCCGCCGAGCCGGTCCGCCATGTAGTACAGGGCGCCGGACGTCGGATACGCGCTGGTGACCTCGGCCAGCGCGAGTCCCACGCACAGCACGAAGAGGCCGACGCCGGCCCAGCCCCACAGCATCACCGCGGGGCCGCCCGCGGCCATGCCGAAGCCGTACAGGGTCATGCAGCCGGACAGGATCGAGATCACCGAGAAGCTGATCGCGAAGTTCCCGAAGCCGCCCATGCGCCGGGCGAGCACGGGCCGGTAGCCGAGTTCGCGCAGTCGCTGTTCCTCGTCGGGCTGCGGGACTTCCGGGGATATCGACGGTTCGGACGACATACGGAGACCTCCGTGGAATGGACGGGAACCGTGCGGATGTCAGACTTCGGGGCCGCGCGCCGCGAACCGGCTGCGCGCCCGCGCCTGGAGGAAGACCGGTACGCCCTGGCCCCGCTCGCCGCCCGCGTCGGTGCGGTAGGACCACGGCAGGGGCGTGTAGTACGGGCCGAGGGCGTCGAACACCTCGGTCGCCTCCTCGAACCGCAGCGCGCCCCACAGGGCGTGGGCGAGATGGTTGAGGTCGAGCGGGGTGCGCTCCTCGGCGGGAGCCCGCGCGAACCAGGCGTCGTGCGCCCGGTCCGCCTCCCGGATGGCGTCCTCGGCCACCCAGTGCAGGTCGAGCGCGGCACTGTGCCCGGCACCGCGCCGGTAGCGCTCGACCCGTACGTACAGCGGCAGGACGTGCAGTGCGGACCCCGGCGGGGCGGACGCGGCAGCCCAGTGCGCGAAGCCGACCGCCTCCGCCAGCCGCCCCGAGGACGCCCGCGCGTACAGGAACTGGAGCATCCGGTGGTGGGCCTCGCGGTTGTACGGGTCCCGCTTGCCGGCCTCGGCCAGCAGCCCCCACGGGCCCGGCGGCAGCATCGGCCCGGGCGGCTCGGCCCGGTGCTCCTCCCACAGCAGCCGGTGGTCCAGCTGGGCCAGCGCCAGCAGGCACACCCAGGGCACCGGATCGTGAGCCGCGACCCGGGCGGCGGTCCGGCTGACGTCCCAGGCCTCGATCCACAGTTCGTGCGTACGGCGGTGCCGCTCGCGCCGGGCCCGCAGCGCGCGTTCCACGGCGACCCGGGCCCGCATCACCGTGGCCGGCACGCTGCCTGGCTCCTCGGTGAGCCAGGTCCGCACGACGTCGGTCCCCGCGGCCGCCGCGGCCAGGACCTGGGTGCGCTGGGTCCACTGCCACCAGCACGGGGTCCGCTCCAGCAGGGTGCGCATCGACATCCAGCGCCCGGCGCGGACCTCCTGGAGGGCCGCGCGCAGCTCCGGGTCGTGGCCGGCGGGATCGTATACGGGGCGTGCTCCTTCTCTGGCCATCACCTTCCCGCCCCGGACGCGGGACCGGGCGGAACGGCAGGGTGGAGTAACAACAGCCCTCCTCGGGGCGGCGGTTGAGGAGATCGCGTTGGTCGGCGGTCACTATAGGGGCGAGGATTCGCCCCGCACACCACTTCCCGATCATTCCGAACTTCTTTTCAGAACAAGGGAGTTGACTGGTGATCGGCCAGTCAACGCGGTCGAGTAACCGCTGGTGGGGGGTGCCTTGACGCGGTGCGGGCGGCGGCGGCAGGCTGTCGGACCGTGATCACTCAGGGAGGGGCGTGATGACCGGTCCGGTGCTCGCCGTCGATCAGGGCACGTCCGGTACCAAGGCCCTGGTGATCTGTCCCGAACGCGGGGTCATCGGCGCCGGATTCGCCGAGGTGCGTCCCCGCCACCTGCCCGCCGGACGCGTCGAGGCCGACCCCGCGCAGCTGTACGACTCGGTGATCGAGGCCGGTTCGCGGGCGCTGGCCGAGGCGGGTGAGGCGGTGGTCGCGCTGGGCCTCGCCAACCAGGGCGAGACCGTGCTCGCCTGGGACCCGGCAACGGGCCGGCCCCTCACCGACGCACTCGTGTGGCAGGACCGGCGGGCGGAGTCCATGTGCTCCGAACTCGCCGGGCGCGCCGACGAGTTGCGTGCGCTGACCGGACTTCCGCTCGACCCGTACTTCGCCGCACCCAAGATGGCCTGGATACGACGGCACCTCACCCGGGAGGGCGTCGTCACCACCACTGACGCCTGGCTCGTCCACCGGCTCACCGGCGCCTTCGTCACGGACGCCGCCACCGCCGGCCGCACCCAGCTTCTCGACCTGGACCGTGCGCAGTGGTCCCGGCGCGCCCTCGACCTGTACGGCCTCGCGGACGAACGGCTCCCCGAGGTCGTCGACAACGCCCGACAGGTTGGCGTGACAAGGGCGTTCGGCCCGGAGATCCCGCTCACCGGTCTGGCCGTGGACCAGCAGGCCGCGCTGCTCGCCCAGCGCATCACGGCACCCGGTGGCGCCAAGTGCACCTACGGAACAGGGGCGTTCCTGCTCGCGCACACCGGGTCCGTGCCCCGGCGCGGTGACGCGGGACTGGTGAGCTGTGTGGCCTGGCAGCTCGGCGGGCGGACCGATTACTGCCTCGACGGCCAGGTCTACACGGCCGCGTCCGCGGTCCGCTGGCTCACCGACCTGGGCGTCATCAAGGGCGCCGCCGACCTCGACGCGGTGGGCGGTGCGGTGCCCGACAGCGGAGGGGTCACCTTCGTCCCGGCCCTCGCCGGACTCGCGGCCCCGTGGTGGCGGGGCGACCTGCGGGGCTCCCTCACCGGCCTCGGCCTCGACACCGGCCCCGGGCAGCTGGTGCGAGCACTGTGCGAAGGGCTGGCGGCACAGGTCGCCCTGCTCGCCGAGGCCGCCGCCACGGAGCTCGGCGCGCCGTTGGACGCCCTGCGCGTCGACGGCGGTCTCACCCGCTCCACTCTCCTCATGCAGACCCAGGCGGACCTGCTGCAACGCCCCGTGGAGGTGTCGGCGCTGCCGGACGCGACGGCGCTGGGCGTGGGCACCCTGGCCCGCCTCGGCGTTGAACCGGGCCTGGAGATGACGGACGCCCTGCCCGACGGGAAGCCGGCCGCGGTGTACGAACCGCGGGTGTCGTCCGAGGAGGCGGCGGAGCGGCTGGCCGCGTTCCGGGCCGCGGTGAACGCGCTGCTCGAAGGGGCGGACGGATGAAGGGAGTGCGATACGCGCCCGGCCGTCCGCGGCGGGGTGGCCGCCGTGGCTGGTCACGCCGTACCCCGCGCCCCTTCACTGCGCTGCCGTGCTCCTTCCCGGGCGGCACCCCCGCATGACGGCCCCTGCGCACGGCGCGGTCACCCGGCGCGGGCCGTTGCCCTCGGCGCCCTACGACATCGCGGTCGTCGGCGCCGGGGTCGTCGGCAGCGCGATCGCCCGGGGCCTCGCCCACCACCCGCACCTGCGCATCGCGCTCGTCGAGGCGGAGGACGACGTGGGACAGGGCTCCTCGAAGGCCAACACCGCCATCCTGCACACCGGTTTCGACGCCACCCCCGGCTTCCTGGAGGCCCGCCTGGTCCGCGAGGGCGCGCGGCTGCTCGCCGCGTACGCGGCAGCGACCGGCATCCCCGTTGAGCCTGTCGGCGCCCTCCTCGTGGCCTGGGACGAGGAGCAACTCGCCGCGCTGCCCCGGCTGGCGGAGAAGGCAGAGCGCAACGACTGCACGGACACCCGCCTGATCGGCCCCGCCGAGCTCTACGACCGCGAGCCGCACCTCGGCCCCGGCGCGCTGGGCGCCCTGCACGTGCCCGGCGAGAGCATCATCTGCCCCTGGACCACGAACCTGGCGTACGCCACCCAGGCCGTCCGGCACGGAGTCGACCTGCACCTCAACACCCGGGTGGAGCGGGCGAGTCATCAGGACGGCACGCACCACCTGACGACCTCCCGCGGCACCCTGCGAACCCGTTGGCTCGTCAACGCCGCCGGTCTGCACGCCGACACCCTCGACCGCGCCCTCGGCCACGACGACTTCACCGTCACCCCGCGCCGCGGCCAGCTCCTCGTCTTCGACAAGTTCGCCCGCGACCTCGTACGGCACATTCTCCTGCCGGTGCCCACCGCACTCGGCAAGGGCGTCCTGGTCGCCCCCACCGTGTACGGCAACGTCCTCCTCGGCCCCACCGCCGAGGACCTGGACGACAAGCGGGCCACCGTCTCCACCGCCGAGGGTCTTGAGGGGCTCCGCGACAAGGGCCGCCGTATCCTGCCCGGCCTGCTCGACGAGGAGGTCACCGCCGTCTACGCGGGCCTGCGTGCCGCCACCGAGCACGAGGACTACCGCATCTCGGCCCATCCCGAGCAGGCGTACGTCACCGTCGGCGGCATCCGATCGACCGGACTGACCGCGTCGCTCGCCATCGCCGCGCACGTGACGGACCTGCTCGCCGAGGCCGGCCTCGCCCTCGGCCCCGCCACGGAACTGGACCCGGTCCGCATGCCCAACCTCGGCGAGGCCTTCCCACGCCCCTACCAGCGCCCCGAACTCATCGCCGCCGACCCGGAGTACGGCACCCTCGTCTGCCACTGCGAGCGCGTGACCCGCGGCGAAATCCGCGACGCCCTCACCGCCACGATCCCCCCGGCCGGCCTCGACGGCCTACGCCGCCGGACCCGGGCCCGGGCGGGTCGGTGCCAGGGGTTCTACTGCGGGGCCGCGGTGCGGGAGTTGTTCGAGGGGGCGCGGAAGTGAGTGGGGGGCGGGCGGTGTTCGCCGGGGCGGCGACGGGGGAGCGCTGGCTTTCGGCGGTGCGCGGGGATGGCCGCTCTCGGACGGCGGCGCGTGGGCAGGTCCGGTCGTGGGCAGGGCGCGGGCAGGCCTGGCCCCGGCGCCCCGCAGGCAGGTCCCGCCTTGGGCGGCGCACGGGGATGTTCGGTCTTGGGCGGGGCCCGGGCAGGCCTGGCTTTGCGTGGCGCGCGGGGAATTCCGGTTTGGACAGGGCGCGGGTGGGCCTGTCCTATGGTGCCGCGCGGGCAGGTACGGCCCCCTGGCGCCCCGCAGGCAGGCCCGGCCTTGGGCGCCGTGCGGCGATATCCGCCCTTGGGCTGGGCGTGGGCGGCCCCGGCCTACGGCTCCGCGCGGGCGGGTTCGGCCCCTGTGTGTCTCGCGTCCGGGCCCTGCTTCCGGTGCCGTGCGGGCAGGCCCGGCCCCTCTGTGCCTCGCGACCAGGCCCAGCCCCTCTGCGCCCCGCGGACAACCCCAGCCTCCGGCGCCGCGCGAAGGGGCCCAGCCCTCGGTGCCGCGCGGACAACCCCGGCCCCCGGCGCCCCCCGAGAGGACCCGCCCATGACCGCCGTACGCCACGTCGACGTCCTGATCGTCGGTGCCGGGCCCGCCGGGCTCGCGGCTGCCGCTCGGTTGGCTGACGCGCAGGTGGGCCGGGTCGAGGTCCTGGACCGGGAACAGCAGGCCGGGGGAGTGCCGCGGCACTGTGCTCACGGCGGTTACGGCAGCTGGTCGCGGCCCCTGACCGGGCCCGCCTACGCCCGACTCCTCGTCACGGCCGCCGAGCGCGCCGGGGCCGTCGTGCGCACCGGAGTCACCGCCCTCGACTGGGCGGGCCCGCTGTCGCTGCACACCGTCGGCCCGGGCGGACCGGAGACGATCCGGGCGCGGGCGGTCGTCCTGGCCACGGGCGCCCGCGAACGCCCGCGTTCCGCACGGCTCGTCCCCGGTACCCGCCCCGCCGGAGTCCTCACCACGGGCGAACTCCAGCAGGCCGTGCACCTCCACGGACAGCGCATCGGGGAGCGCGCGGTCGTGGTCGGCGCCGAGGACGTCTCCTACGCGGCCGCCGCCACCGTACGGGCCGCCGGAGCGGTGGTCGTCGCCATGCTCACCGACCTGCCCCGCGCCCGGACCACACCCAGCCGCGCCGCCGACGCCCGCCTCCGGCAAGGGATCCCGCTCCTCACCGGCACCATCGTCACCGAACTCCTCGGACACGCACGGCTGTCGGGCGTCCGCGTACGGCACCGTGACGGCAGGACGGCCGTACTGCCCTGCGACACCGTCGTGTTCACCGGCGACTTCGTGCCCGATCACGAACTCGCCCGGCGCGGCGACCTGACCCTGGACCCCGGCACCCGGGGCCCGGCCGTCGACGGGTCGCTGCGCACCTCACGGCCCGGCGTGTTCGCGGCCGGCAGTGTGCTGCACCCCGCGGAGAGCGCGGCGACCGCGGCCCGCGAGGGGGCACACGCGGCCGGTGCCGTGCTGGAGACGCTGGCCGGAGCCGAACACCCGGACGGCGTCCCCCTGGCGGTGGCACCGCCGCTGCGCTGGGTCGTCCCGAACCGGGTCACCCCGGCCCCGGCCGAGAGCGGGCTGCCGTACGGTCTGCCGTACATCCTGCGCACGACGGCCCGCTTGACCCGCCCGCTCCTCCAGGTCACCCAGGACGGCCGCACGCTGCACCGCCAATGCCTGGTCAGGGCACTTCCCTACCGGCCCCTCGTCCTGAGCGCACGGTGGGCCCACCTGGCCGATCCCGAGGGCGGCCCTGTGCGGGTGACGCTGAGCAGTCGGTGAACGACCCGGCCGCCGGTCAGATCACCTTCAACCGCACCAGCGCACCCAGCGTCAGCGCCCCCGGCACCAGCGGCACCCAGACCGTGATGATCCGGTAGGCGAGCACCACCGCCGTGGCCACGGCCACCGGGCCGCCGGCCGCCACCAGCGCCACCACCAGGGCCGCCTCCACCGAGCCGACCCCGCCCGGTGTGGGCACCAGGGCCACCGCGCAGGTCGCGGCCAGATACGCGACGGCCATGTGCACGGGCGCCACCGGCAGCCCCAGCGCCTGTCCCACCGCGGCGAAACCGGCCGCCTGGAGGGCCGGGAAGGCGAGCGAACCGCCCCACAGGGCGAACGCCCGGGACGGCATGGCGTGCACCGAGCGGGCCTCGCACAGGGCGGTCCGCAGGAAGGAGCCCACCGCCGTCCGCACCCGGCGGACACCGGCGAGGACACCCACGGCCGTCACCAGTACGGCGCCCAGGCCCAGCAGCAGCGGACCGGCCGCCGTGCCGGGCAGCAGCGCGCCGAACCGCAGCGCGTCCGGGAAGGCCAGGAAGAGCACGGTCAGCAGGGCGAGCCGGCCGACCGACTCCGCCAGCACGTACAGGGCCAGTGCGGCCGAGGAACGGGCGAGCGGAACCCCGCACACGGTCATGAACCGCAGGTTGACCGCGCCCGCGCCGAGGCCCGTAGGCAGCAGATGGTTGGCCGCGCCCGCCGCGAACTGTGTGGCCAGCAGTCGCCGCCGGGGCAGTCTCGCCACCACGGCGCCCTGCCGGGTGAAGGAGGCGGCCACCCAGGTCAGACAGGTGGTGCCGGTCGCGGCCGCGAGCCATGGCCACTCGGCGTTGCGCAGGTGACCGAAGCCCTCGACGAGCACGGAACGGTGCCGGACCGCCACGACGGTGACCAGCAGGAGCGGGACCAGACACAGGATCTGGCGGATACGGCGGACGGGGAGGCGCTGGAGAGGGCGTCCCTGGGGGAGTTCTACCGCTGTCACACCGGGAGAGGTTTTCCCCACCGCGCCAACGGCGGGTTGCGGAAGCGGGGCCAGGGTCTTACGTGCGGTCATCGAGTCCTTCGGTCGGGCTGTTGAGGTTCGGGCGTTGACCTCGATAACGCTTGAGGTTCTAAGTTCTCTCCCATGAGCATGGAGACCACAGCGTGGACACAGCTGCACAGTGTCATGAACGCCGAGCAGGAACGCCGCCCGTTCGCCCGCGCGACACTGCGCCGCATCGGAGCCTTCGCCCGCCCGCACCGTACCCGAATCGCCCGTTTCGTCGTGCTCGGGGTGGCGACCGCGCTGCTGGCCGTGGCCACGCCCGTACTGGCCGGGAACGTCGTGGACGCGATCGTGTCGGGTGACGACGAGAGCAAGGTCGTGCGCCTGGCCCTGCTCATCGCCCTGATCGCGGTCGCCGAGGCGGCGCTCGGCATCCTCGCCCGGCGCCTGTCGGCCTCGCTCGGGGAGGGGCTCATCCTCGATCTGCGCACGGCTGTGTTCGATCATGTGCAGCGCATGCCGGTCGCGTTCTTCACACGCACTCGTACGGGAGCGCTCGTCTCCCGTCTCAACAACGACGTCATCGGCGCCCAGCGCGCCTTCAGCAACACCCTGTCCGGCGTGGTCAGCAACCTGGTCACCCTGCTGCTGACCCTTGTGGTGATGCTCACCCTGTCCTGGCAGATCACCCTGCTCGCGCTCGCGCTGCTCCCGCTGTTCGTGATCCCGGCCCGCCGCATGGGCAGCAGGATGGCCCGGATGCAACGGGAGGCGGCCACCCTGAACGCGGCCATGGGCACCCGGATGACCGAGCGCTTCTCCGCACCCGGCGCCACCCTCGTCAAGCTCTTCGGCCGCCCCGAGCAGGAGTCCGTGGAGTTCGCGGCCCGCGCCCGTCAGGTGGCCGACATCGGCGTGCGCACGGCCACCGCCCAGTCGGTGTTCATCACCGCCCTGACCCTGGTCTCGGCCCTGGCCCTCGCCCTGGTCTACGGCCTCGGCGGCTGGTTCGCCCTGCGTGGCAGCCTGGAACCCGGTGCCGTGGTCTCCCTCGCCCTGCTCCTGACCCGCATGTACGCCCCGCTCACCGCCCTGGCCGGTGCCCGTGTCGAGGTGATGAGCGCGCTGGTCAGCTTCGAACGGGTCTTCGAGGTGCTCGACCTGAAGCCGCTGATCGCGGAGAAGCCGGACGCCCGTGAGGTTCCCGAAGGACCGGTCGCCGTCGAGTTCGATGACGTCCGCTTCGGCTACCCCTCTGCCGACAAGGTCTCCCTCGCCTCCCTGGAGGAAGTCGCCTCCCTCGACACCCGCGGCGGCGCCGAGGTCCTGCACGGCCTCTCCTTCCGCGCCGAACCGGGCCAGACCGTCGCCCTCGTCGGCTCCTCCGGCGCCGGAAAGTCGACCGTCGCGCAACTGCTGCCGCGGCTCTACGACGTCGACGAGGGCGCCGTACGCATCGGCGGCGTCGACGTCCGCGACCTGACCGCCGGCTCCCTGCGCGCCACTCTCGGCATGGTCACCCAGGACGGCCACCTCTTCCACGACACCGTCCGCGCGAACCTGCTCCTGGCCCGCCCGGAGGCGAGCGAGACGGAACTGTGGGACGCCCTGCGCCGCTCCCGCCTCGACACTCTCGTACGGTCCCTGCCCGACGGCCTCGACACCGTGGTCGGCGAGCGCGGCTACCGGCTCTCCGGCGGCGAACGCCAGCGCATGACCATCGCCCGGCTGCTGCTGGCCCGCCAGCGGGTCGTCATCCTCGACGAGGCCACCGCCCACCTGGACAACACCTCGGAGGCCGCCGTCCAGGAGGCGCTCACCGAGGCGCTGGAGGGCAGGACGGCCATCGTGATCGCCCACCGTTTGTCCACGATCCGCACGGCCGACCTGATCCTGGTGGTCGAGGACGGGCAGATCGTGGAGCGGGGCACCCACGAGGAACTCCTCGCCCTCGACGGCCGGTACGCGGAGCTCTACCGGACCCAGTTCACCCCACAGGACGGCGGCGGGATGCCGGAGATCGCGGCGGCGGACGAGGCCGTGGCCTAGGCGTACGGCCGCCTCAGCCCCCGGGTCAGGGCGTGAGCCGGTGCTGGTGGCCCGCACGCCATTCGGTCAGCAGGACGGTGGCGTCGTCGTCCAGACGGCCGGAGTGGTGGTCGAGGACCGCGTGTATCAGCCGGCGCAGGGTCTCGTGCAGTGTCTGGCGGCCGGAGTGGTGGCGGACGATGAAGTCGGTGAACCGTTCATGGCCGAACCGCCGCCCCTCGGCATCACGGGCTTCGACGATGCCGTCCGTGTAGAGCAGCAGCCGGTCGCCGGGCTCCAGCTGATGGCGGCTGACGACGATCGGCAGCCCCAGGCTCGCGCCCATCGGCCCGGCGGGCGGGCAGGCCAGCTCGACGGTCCAGCGGTTGTCGCGGACGACGAGGGGCAGCGGGTGACCGCGGTTGATCCAGGTCAGGTGACCTGTGTCGAGATCGAGTTCGGCGAGGACGCCGGTCACACGAACTGCTTCTTCTCCTCGAAGGTCAGCACGTTCGGAAGCTCCGGGGCGAGCATCTCCTGCGGCTCACGGCCGTCGTGACGGCGCATCAGAACCGGACGGTGAAGGATGTGGAGAAACAGAATCGGCCAGACGTGCGAGAGTTCACGTTGTCGGGCCGGCCCCTGCCGCGGGCGCCGACGCGGAGTCCGGACGCGTCGCCGGAAACAGCAGCGCCGTGGCGGCCCGCGCGTGCAGCGCGTCCAACGTCTTGATCTGCCGCACGGCCCTGCGCAGCAGCTCCTCCAGCCGGTCGGCGTCCAGACGCGAGTCCCGTGCCGACGCGGCGAGCAGCCCGCGCCACAGCGAGGCCTTGCCCTGTGCTCCCAGCCGCAGGGCTTCGAGCTCGACCAGGAGGGCCAGGCCGGAGCGGCGCAGCAGGCGGCCGTTGGGCTTCATCCGCGCGACCTTCTCGCCCAGCCACGCCCCGTATGTCTTGTAGCGCCGCACCGGGACGTCGAGGTCGGCGAGGAGGCGTACCAGGGCCTGCCGGTCCTGGGTGATCTCCTTCCTGAGGCTCTCCAGAGGCTCGCCGTAGGGCGAGCCACGGTGCTCCCGAGCCATACGGCCGGCGAGTTCGACGCCCGCGGTCGCGCCGGCCAGGTGGTCGTTGAGATAGATCACCAGCCGTTTCTGCCGCGTCGGACCGTCGGGCGAGGGCGGTGCCGTCGTGTTCATGATTCCCTCCGGCTGCCGGAGTCCTGTGACGGTCTCCGAGTGCCCCGGCCGGGCCGGTCAACCATTTTGTCCTGAACGTCGGCCGGATCCGTCCCGTCGGCACCTGGACCAGGTCGCGGCCGGCAAGGTCAGGGCGCCGAGGCCGATCCGGCGGGCCGGGCAGCGCCTACGGAGACGAGCGGTCCGCCACCACGCTGAAGAGACCGTGCGTGACACGGGGGCGGCGCCCGCGCCCCGGCCGACCGAGTGTTCGTCCTGCTCATGGGTCCGCGCCTCGCGCGGACGTCCGGGTGCTCCTGCCCGGATGCCGTCACTCCGGGGTCAGGCCCACGGTTGTGGTGACGCGGGTGAGGGAAGGCTGCCTCGGTACGGACCCGAACCCGAAGCGCACGGGCGGGACGACCGGTGCCGCCGGACCGAGGTCGACGCCTTCGAAGCGCCCCGACACCGCGTGGACGGGCCGCAGGTCCCGCGCCCCGTACCACTCACGGCGGCCCGCCCGCGCACTGCCACGGGTACGCACGCCTGGCAGCAGCACGGAGGCGGGAAGGGCCGTGAGCGCGCACCAGGCCGGCTGCCGGGCGAGCACGCCGGGCACCGCGCACAGCAGCAGCCCCAGAAGCCGTCGGCGGCCCGCGGTGAAACGCAGGTCGAGCGGTCCAGCCGTGACCCTCCAGGTGTCACCGGTGACGCGCACGCCGACCGGGAGGACGCGCACGGTGTCGAAGACATAGGTGCCGCTGACGAAATCCGCAGTCTCCCGGGTGGGAGCGAGCAGCAGCCGTTCCCCGCCCGGCCGCTCCAGCATCACGTCGCTGAACGGCCCGAACGGCGACCGGGGCCAGTGCCCCAGCACGACCCGGGTCCCGGAGGCCGTGCCCAGGCCGGCGATCCAGCCGTCGAAGCGCAGCCGCCCGCCGTGGGACCGCGTGCCCGGCGGCCCGCTCATGGGGAAGAGGTCCGGGAGACCCCCAGCCGGACGTGCTCGACCCCGGGGGAGAAGTGCACGACGGGCCCGTCGAGCGGGGTCGGCAGGCCCGCCGCGGTGGTCAGCGTCTCCTCCAGCCCGTCGACGGCCGCACCGGCCAGCGGCCAGGGTTCATGTTCCACCGGTGTCTCCCAGAGACGCCCGAGGCGTCGCGTGTACGCGCGCCAGCGCGAGGTCAGCCACACGTCCCGCTCGGTCGGCTGAAGGGGGTCGCCGGGACGGACGCGCAGCCGGTACGACACACCGCGCGCCCCTCGCGCTCCGGCGTACGAGACGGTGGCGCCGTCGGTGGCCACCCGCAGGTGCCCCAGGTGGTACGGCGCCCCGATGGCACGAGCCGCCAGCATCAGCGGGCAGGCCACCTCGATGGACAGGAACCAGATCCCGTCCCGCCCGTCCTCGCGTCGCGCGTAGGTCCGCAGGTTGGTCTCCGCGAACGACGGGAGCCCGGGCACCGAGGCGGGGAGCCCCGCAGTGCGCACGTCCGCCATGACGAACGGGGTGAATCCCACCCAGGCCGCCCCGTCGTACTCGTCCACGGTCAGCTCCGGAGGCAGGAGGGACTGCACGGCCTCCGGCCGGAAGGGCCAGTGCACGAATGTCTGCCGCAGCCAGCGCGCCCGCACAGCCGGCACCCGCACGCGCTGCTCCGCTCCGTACGCCACCACGACCGCCGAGTCCCCACCCGGGCACCACGGAAACGCCCAGGCAGGGGGAGGGTGCTGACCGGACCGGGGGTTCGGCGAGCTTCGGTTTCCAGGCGTCCTGCAGAGGGACCACGGGTGCAACCAGAGTGGCGCCGGAATCGGCCAGCGGCCCAGCGCCGCCGTGCCCGATGACGAGGGCAAGGGCTTCGACCGCATGTGCGGCCCGAGCTACGGCGGCAACGCCCGCGACGGCACCAACCGCAGAACGCCTGCCCGCCACCACGGAGGCGCGGGTAGGTTTCACTTCGTGCGCTGTCCGGTGACCGGTCTTCGGCGTGACTGCCCGGGGCCGGATGGACACCCGGCCGCCCGAGCAGCCGTTGCTCGGGTGTCAGAGGTGTACGACGGGTGCCGCGTCGGGGTCCTGCTCCGGTACACCGCGCCGGTAGAGGATGACGCTGATGGCCAGGCCGGCGGTGAAGAAGACGGCCGACCACCAGTAGGCGGTGGTGTAGGCCTCCAGACCTGCCTGGGCCTGCACGGCGGGATCCCTGGGGCGCAGCCGGCCCCGAGGACGTACGCGCCGCAGTGGACGCGGCGGAGGCCGCCTTCGCCGAATGGACGGCTCTGGAGCCCTTTGCCCGCCGGAAGATCTTCCTGCGCGCGGCGGACCTCATGGAGGAACGCGGTGAGCAGGTCGTGGAGTTGACGGCCGGCGAGGTGGGCGGGACCCGGGGCTGGGCGTTGTTCAACGTCGAGGTGGCCGCCGGCATGCTGCGCGAGGCCGCCGCGGCGGTCACCGCACCACGCGGAGACGTGCTCACCACCCAGGAACGGGGCGGACTGAGCCTCGCCGTGCTCGAACCCCTCGGTGTCGTGGCGGCGTTCGCGCCGTGGAACGCCCCGGTCATCCTCGGCACCCGAGCGGTGGCCGCACCGCTCGCGGCGGGCAACACCGTTGTGGTCAAGGCGAGCGAGGACGCCCCGATCGCGTGCGGCCTGTTCATCGCCGACGTGCTGCGGGACGCGGGAATGCCCGACGGCGTCCTCAACGTCATCACCAACGACAAGGCGGACGCCGCGGGCCTCGCGCGGGCACTCATCGAGGATCCGCGGGTCCGCGCGGTCAACTTCACCGGCTCCACCGGCGTCGGGCGGATCATCGGCACCCTCGCTGCCGAGCACCTCAAGCCGGCCGTACTGGAACTCGGCGGCAAGAACTCCGTGATCGTGCTGGAGGACGCCGACCTCGACCACGCTGTGAACGCAGCCGCGTTCGCCGCGTTCATGAACTCCGGCCAGATCTGCATGTGCGCCGACCGCGTCCTGGTGCACCTCTCACTCGTCGGCGAGTTCACCCGGCGGTTCGCCGCCAAGGTCGCCGATCTGCCCAGTGGCGATCCCGGTCTGCCCGGCACCGTCATCGGCCCGCTGGTGGACGAAGCCGCCGCCTGGCGGGTGGCAGCCCTGGTCACGGACGCGGTCGGCAGGGGCGCGCGCGTCCTGACCGGCGGTGGCAGGCCGCAGGGGGCTCTGTATCCGGCGACCGTGCTGACCGGCCTGCCCGAGGACGCGGAACTGCACCACAGCGAGGCCTTCGGGCCCGTCGTCGCCGTCAGGGCTTTCTCGCACGACGACGAGGCGGTGGCTCTGGCCGACGACACCGAGCACGGCCTCAGTTGCGGCATCCTCACCGAGAACGGCGCCCACGGCCTGAAGGTGGCACGCCGTGTCCGCACCGGCATCGTGCACGTGAACGACCAGTCGGTGGGGGACGAACCGCAGGCCCCCTTCGGCGGGTTCGCGGCGTCCGGTTACGGCCGCTTCGGCGGACGCTGGGGCATCGAGTCCTTCTCGAACACCCGCTGGGTCGCCCTCTCCACCGAGCACTCCCGCTCCCCCTTCTGATCCTGCCGCGCACAGTGCCTGCCCGAAGCGGTCATCACCACACCCCAGGAGCCTCCATGGCAAATTCCGTTTCGACACCCGGGTCGACCAGGACCCCGACAACGTCTGGACCGTCCTCACCGACGTGAGCAAGGTTCCCCAGTGGTTCCCGGCCATAAAGGAGGCAAGCTTCGACGGCACGCACCGCCATCTGCGCGGACCCGAGGGGGCAACGATGAAGTCCCTCGTGGTGACGAAGGACGACGAACTGCGGCGCTTCCAGTACCGGTTCGTCGAGGGCATGCCCCAGCCGATCGAGTTCCACCTCGGCACGTTCGACGTGCTTCCCGAGGCACGGGCTCACGCGTGGTCTACAGCCAGGAGATCCTCCCGGAGGCCCTCGCACGGATTGTCGAGCGAGCCGTGGGCGAAGGAATCGCGGGCATCGCCCGGTACTTCGCCGCACACTCCTGAGGTGGCAATGGGCGGATCTGCGAGTTGCGGGAGCCGACCATCGGTCCGCCGAGCCGAACACAGCCACCACGATCGGGCGCTCCGCGGGGTAAGCCATACAGATCTGCCCCGGCACCTTGCAGAGCGTGGCGGGCGGGCGCCGCGCTCCGGCCTACCAGCCGTAAGAGTCGGGACTTCGGCCCGGGCGTGGCGACGCCCTTGAGGGAATGGTGTCTGTGGGGGAGCGTCTGGCTGACGACGACGGCTAGGGGGCCGAAGCCGCTGACGACCACGGTGCCGTCGGCTGGAGTGCCCGCATTTCCCGGCGGCGGCCGCACACCGCATCGCCTTCAAGGACGTCCGCGGCTCAGGGCTGGCTGCTGCCTTGGCCGGAGGCGCTGCTGGAAGAGTCGACAAACCTTCGCAGGGTCCTGACGCCGCGGAACGCTGCAGGGGGCTGCGCCTACCAGCCCACACCGCTGGGCGGGAGGCGATCGGGCGCCTTCCCCGGCCGGTCGGTCAGCTTCCGGCGGGCCGCGCGGGGGTGGCCGGTGAGGTGGGTGCGGGGAGGGGGCGCCGGGCGACCTCATGGGCGTCGTCCGGTGGGACGCCCAGCATGCGCAGGACCATCTCGGCGAGGTTCACCGCGGCCTTGTCACCGTCCAGGTCGGGGCGGGCGAATCTCATCTCCACCAGAGCCAGCAGGGTTCCGCCCAGTGCGGTCAGGGCGACCACTGGATCGAGAGGGGTGAAGCGGCCGGACGTGAGGCCTGCCTCGATGTCGCGCAGGGCTCGCCGGACCAGGCCGTTGTCCGAGTGGATGTGGCCGAGGCCGCGGCGGCGCAGGACCTGCATCAGCTCGGGGTGCGAGTCGGCCATGAGGGCGCTGAGCCGGAAGCCCGCCGCGACGAGTTCCGCAGGGTCGTCGATGCCCGCGAGGCGCTCGTCGAAGTTCTGGCCGTACTCTTCCATGGCGTCCACCACCGCCGCCTCGAACAGCTCCGTCTTGGAGTCGAAGTGGTTGTAGAAGGAGCCGAATCCCACATCGGCGCGCTCGGCGATCGCCTGGATGCTGGCGCTGGTGTCCCCGGTTTCGGCGAGTATCTGCCGGGCCGCTCGCACGAGAGCCCTGCGGGTCTCGGCGCGGCGCCGCTCGAACCGGTTGCTGGGCGGGGCTGACGTAGACATGCGCCGATTGTAACCGCCGAGCGATGGGGATCGCAGTCCTGATGAATCCATCATTTCCCCGCCGCGAGCACCCGTGTCAGGGGGGCCGACGTCATCACGGCCCACCAGGCCCTCACAGCGAGCAGGGTGCCCTGCGCGGCACTTTCGCCGGCTCGCCCCGCATGGTGATCCGCAAGCCGGACGGCGCACCCGCGGCGCCGGCCGGGCGGAGACTGTCCTGCTGCGTCGCGACCGTGTCGTCCTGGACGCCATCCCTGGCGTGCAGGAGGGACGCCCAGGCAGCGGTGTCGGTGAAGTTACGGCCTCCGACGGCCTGATCGGGCGCCGATTAGTCACGAGGTGACCGCCAGTCGGCAGCGCGCCGAAGTCGCCTCCGTCGCCGCGACCTTGCGCGACCTGGGCGTCGGCCAGGGCGACCGGGTCGTCGGCTGTCTGGCCAACACCCCGCACGCGATCATCGCGTTCCCGGCCGCCGCGGTTCTGCCGGCAGAGCAACCCGGTCGCTTTCGACGACGAGGACCTGATCCTCGCCCAGGAGATCGCGGCCCGGGCGGCCGTGGCCGTCGACAACGCCCGCCGCTACACACAGGCCCGTGCGACAGCCCTCACTCTCCAGCGCAGTCTGCTGCCACAGCGCACGGCGGAGCAGTCCGCTGTCGATGTCGCCTGCCGCTATCTGCCCGCCGGTGCCGAGGCCGGTGTGGGTGGCGACTGGTACGAGATCATCCCGCTGTCCGGAGCCCGGGTCGCCCTGGTCGTGGGTGACGTGGTCGGCCACGGCATCAACGCCGCCGCCATGATGGGGCGCCTGCGCACCGCGGTCCGTACCCTCGCGGACATCGACCTGCCTCCCGACGAGTTGCTGACATACCTGGACGACGTCGTCATCCGGCTGTCCGCCGAGGCCTCTGCCGACCCGGACACCGAAGCGGCCGGAGACATCGGCGCCACATGCTTGTACGCCGTCTACGACCCCGTCGACGGCCGCTGCTCGCTGGCCCGCGCGGGGCACGTGCTGCCCGCCGTGGTGGGCGGCGACGGGTCCGTCGCCTTCCTGGACCTGCCGTCCGGCCCGCCGCTGGGCCTGGGCGGCCTGCCGTTCGAGGCGGCGGAGGTCGACCTGCCCGAAGGCAGCCTCCTCGCCCTGTACACCGACGGCCTGGTCGAAGCCCGTGACCGCGATATCGAGGCGGGCCTCACCCTTCTGCGCCACGCCCTCTCACAACCCGCCACCTCCCTGGAGGCCGCCTGCGACACCGTACTCCAGGCCCTGCTGCCCGCAGGCCGGCCCCACGACGACGCCGCCCTGCTGCTCGCCCGCACCCGCGTTCTTGGCGACAGCCAAGTCGCCGCCTGGGACGTGGACGCCGTCCCGGAAGCTGTTGCCCGGGCCCGTTCGAGCGTGACCAGGCAACTGGTCGCCTGGGGACTTGAGGATCTCGACTTCATCACCGAATTGGTGGTCAGCGAACTGGTCACCAACGCCATCCGCTACGGCCGGCCCCCCATCCGCCTGCGACTCATTCGCGACCGTTCGCTCCTGTGCGAGGTGTCCGACGCCGGCAGTGCCACCCCCCACCTGCGCCGGGCCCGGACGGGCTGAGCTTGCGGATGAGACCGCGCGCCGGGTCGGCCGATCAGTGCTGCGGCATGGAGGGGGGTACCAGCAGTTCTGATGGTTTCATCGTTTTAATTCTGCCGTGACCCTTGACGCTCATTCCATCAAGCTTGAGTATTTCATCATTACGACGCTGTCGGGCTGACGCCGCCCGTTTGTGTGTAACGGATGAGGAGCGAGCACCACCCAGGCTGCGCTCCGCCAGCCGCCCATGGACCTGCCCGCCCCCACGCGCACCGTCATCCTCCGCTCTCTCACGGCTCCTTCAGGAGGGCTCCTCATGCCCATGCGTACGGAGATCCCCGTCTACCACCCCGACCTGTATTCGGCGTCGGCCATCCGCGACACCTATCCGCACTACGCCGCACTGCGTGAACTAGGCCCCGTGGTGTGGCTGAGTAGGCAAAAGGTGTACGCCCTGCCGTGCTATGCCGAGTGCAAGCAAGTGCTGCTGGACGACGACACCTTCGTCTCTTCCGGTGGCGTCGCCCTCAACCCCGTCGCCAACCGCGTGGGCCAGGGCACCACCCTGTTCAGCGACGGCGACGAGCACGCTCGCCGCCGCTCCCTCCTCGCGCACCGCCTGACTCCCCGGGCGCTGCGCACGATGAAGGACACCGTCGACCAGCAGTCCGCCGCCGTTGTCGAGGACGCCGTGGCCCGCCGGACGGTCGATGCCGTCGAGGTCGCCACGGCGCTGCCGATGTCCGTCGTCCCCGACCTGGTCGGCTGGCCCCGTCAGGGCCGTGAGCACCTGCTGCGCTGGGCAGGCGCCACCTTCGACGCCCTGGGCCCGCTCAACTGCCAGGCGGCGCGCACGCTTCCCGCGTCCCTCGGCATGCTGCGCTACGCGCGCGGTGTCGTGCGCGAGCGGTCCGCGTTGGACGGCAGCATGGGCCACGACCTGCTGCGCGCCGCCGACGAGGGCCAGATCATGCCCGCGGAGTGCGCCACGATGATGATCGACTACCTGGCGCCCTCCCTGGACACCACCATCAGCGCCATCTCAAGTGCCCTGTATTTGTTCGCCCTTCACCCCGAACAGTGGCGCCTGTTGAAGGCGAACCCGGACCTCGTTCCGAATGCGGTCAACGAGGTCGTCCGCTACGAATCCCCGATCCGGGCCTTCTCGCGGACCGCCGCCCACGACACGGAACTCGCCGGCATCGCTCTCCCCAAGGGCTCCCGGGTGCTCGTCCTCTACGGCTCCGCCAACCGCGACCCGCTCGAGTGGGACGACCCGGACACCTTCGACATCCGCCGCGACGCCGCCCGTCAACTCGGCTTCGGGCAGGGCACCCACGGCTGCGCCGGCCAGGGCCTGGCCCGCATGGAGACCTCCGCGATCCTGCGCGCCCTGGTCGAACGGGTCGACCGCATCGAGGTGACCGGCGCACCCGAGTGGGCCCTGAACAACGTCATCCACCGCCTTGAGCGCCTGCCGCTCGAACTCATCCCCGCCTGAACCCGCCGCTCGCCCGTTCGAGGACAGCTGAGGAAAGCACCATGAAGATCTCCGTCGACTATCCACGCTGCGAAGGCCACGGCCTGTGCGCCGACCAGGCCCCTGACATCTTCAGCCTGGACGACGACGCCGAACTCACCTACCGCTTCGAGGGCACCGACGTCCCCGGTGAGCGTCAGCCTGCCGCCCGCGCGGCCGTCAACGCCTGCCCGGTCGCCGCCCTGCGAGTCCTGTCGTGACCGCACCCCGCTCGGTGCTCATCGTCGGCGAGTCCCTCGCCGGCACCACCGCCGCACGCCACCTGCGCGCCCTCGGCCACACCGGACCGGTCACACTGATCGGTGCCGAGGAGCACGGCGCGTACTCCCGCCCACCCCTGTCCAAGGCGGTCCTGAAGGACCCATCCGCCGACCGGACCCTGGGCCTGGCCCTCGACGGCCTCGACGCCGACGTCATCCGCTCGCCCGCCGTCGCCGCCGACACCCGCCGACGCTCCGTCACCACCGCCGACGGCCGCCAGATCGACTACGACGCGCTGATCGTCGCCACCGGCGCGGACGCCCGCCGACTCGCCGCCCCCGGACAGCGGGGCGAACTCGTCCTGCGCACCCTGGAGGACGCCCGCCTGCTCCGCGCCCGCCTGGCGGACGCCGGTTCGGCGCTCGTGCTCGGCGCCGGTTTCCTCGGCATGGAGGTGGCCGGCGCCTGCGCCGCCCGCGGCATCCCGGTGACCGTCGTGGACGCCGACCGGCCGCTGGAACGCATCCTCGGCACCCACCTGTCCGCCGAGATCACCGCACGTGCCGCAGCACACGGCATCCGCTTCGTGCAGGCCACCGGCTTCGCCACCCTGACCGGTGACCCCGTGGGCGGCGTGGCGCTCCCGGACGGCACCGAGCTCACCGCGGACCTGGTGGTCACCTGCGCCGGAGAAGTACCGTGCGTCGGCTGGCTGACGGGGACGGGCCTCGCCGGCCGCCTCGGCGTCGGCATCGACCAGGCCTGCGCCACCACCGTGCCCGGCGTGTTCGCCGCCGGTGACGTCACCTACCTTCGCGGCGACGGCACACAGCCCGACCGGCGTGCGCCCTTCTGGTCCAACGCCGTCGCCCAGGCCAGGACCGCGGCGGCCTCGGCACTCGGTCTTCCTCCGCCGGGATCAGCGCAGGACGACTACTTCTGGACCGAGGTCGCCGGTCTCACCGTCAAGATCGTCGGCCGTCTGCCGCTCCTCGGTGAACCGAGCACGGTGCAGGGCAGCGTGGCCGACGGACGCGCACTGCTGACCTGGAGCCATGCCGACGGAACGTCGACGGCGGTCGCCTACGGACTGCGCAAACCGGTCACCGCACTACGGGCCTTGGCCGCCACCTCGCTGCCGCCGTCACCGTGACGGCGGCAAACACACAGAGGCGCTGTCAGGTCACGTTCCGCCCGGCCGGAGCCATGAGAACAGGGCGCGGCGGCCGGACAGAGCAACCGGCGCGCCGTCCGTTGCCGAGGCCCGCCGGGAACTCGGTCACGGCCACGGCAGCGGAAGATGACGGAATACTCCACGGGCCGGCACGTCGACAGCTCCGTCAACGTGCACATCATCCCCGGTCTCGGATCTCGGAACCTCAACTCGGTCACGCTGATCGTGATCGGACGCTTCCTGGACGAGCTGGAGAGGGACGGGGTCGGGCGCGGGAACGTGTACGTGAGGGAGGCGCTGCGGGCAGCCGACGAGTTCCTTGCCCTTGAGATCGTCATGATGGTGGGTAGCGGCCTGCGCAATGGCGAGGCCGATCGAGAGTGGGCGCGAAGGGCGGTCGCCTCGCGTCGGGGGCTCCATAAGGCTTCAGCCGAACGACGGCCCGGTTGACGGCGTCCGTCGCGCGGTTTCCGGCGCGATCGGGTACTCAGGAACGGTGAACGAGGACGCGACCGACCCCTTCGTGCATGTCCGGGGCGCCGGTGAGAACAACCTGCGGAACATCGATGTCGACGTTCCGCGGGACGCGATGGTCGCCTTCACCGGCGTCTCCGGTTCGGGCAAGTCCTCGCTGGCCTTCGGCACGCTCTACGCGGAGGCCCAGCGGCGCTACTTCGAGTCCGTGACACCGTATGCCCGACGGCTGTTGCAACAGGTCGGCGCACCGCACGTGCAGGAGATCACCGGACTGCCACCGGCCGTCGCCCTGCAGCAGCGACGCGGCTCGCCCAGCTCGCGCTCGACGGTCGGCACCATCACCACGCTGTCCAATCTGCTGCGCATCCTGTACTCCCGCGCCGGCACCTATCCGCCCGGGGCCGCACGGCTGGAAGCCGAGTCGTTCTCACCCAACACCGCGGCCGGCGCCTGCCCGAACTGCCACGGACTGGGCGTCGTGCACGACGTCGCCGAGGACCTGCTCGTCCCGGACCCCTCGCTGAGCATCCGCGAGGGGGCGATCGCCGCCTGGCCGGGCGCCTGGCAGGGCGCCAACCTGCGCAGTGTCGTGAACGGCCTGGGGATCGACATCGACCGACCGTGGCGCAGGCTCAGGAAGAAGGACCGGGACTGGCTGCTGTACACGGACGAGCAGCCCTCCGTGTACATCGAGCCGGAGGAGGACCGCATCGACTACGGCTACCAGGGCAAGTTCTGGAGCGCCCGCAAACACGTCATGCACGTCCTCGCCGACTCCAAGAGCGAGAAGATGCGTGAACGGGCGCTCCGGTTCGTCAGGAGTGTGCCCTGCCCCGAGTGCCACGGCAGCGGACTGCGGCCCGAGGCGCTCGCCGTGACCTTCGCCGGACGTTCCATCGCCGAGATCAACGCGATGCCGCTCACCGAGGTCGTGGCGCTGCTGCAGCCCATCGCCGGGCGGTCCGAGGCCGACGCCACCACGTCGACCGCCCGATCCGGGGAGACGACCGAGGTCGCGGTCCGGATCTGCGGCGATCTGGTCGCGCGGATCGACGTACTGCTCGACCTGGGCCTCGGATATCTCAGCCTCGGGCGCCGCTCCACGACCCTGTCGCCCGGCGAGGCGCAGCGCCTGCGCATCGCCACCCAGCTGCGCTCGGGGCTGTTCGGCGTCGTCTACGTCCTCGACGAACCCTCCGCCGGCCTGCACCCGGCTGACGCGGAACCGCTGCTGGACGTGCTGGACCGCCTCAAGGCGGCGGGCAACTCGCTGTTCGTCGTGGAGCACGACATGGACGTCGTACGGCGGGCGGACTGGGTGGTCGACATCGGCCCCGGCGCGGGCGAGGGCGGCGGACGCGTGCTGTACAGCGGCCCGGTCGCCGGTCTCGAGCGGGTCGATGAGTCGGCCACGAGCCAGTACCTGTTCGGGCGCGCCCAGCCGCTCGACCACCGTCCGCGCACACCGCACGGCTGGATGCACCTGAGCGGCGTCTCCCGCCACAATCTGCGCGACGTCTCCGTCGACGTACCGCTCTGCGTCCTGACGGCGGTGACGGGCGTGTCCGGTTCCGGGAAGTCGACGCTGGTGACGCAGGTGCTCGCCGAGGTCGTCCGCGGCCACCTCGGACTCGCACCCGAGGAACCCGACGAGGCGCAGCTGGAGGTCGACGTCCAGGACGCGTCGGGGGTCGAGTCGTTCGACCGGCTGGTCCTGGTCGACCAACGGCCCATCGGCCGGACTCCCCGGTCCAACCTGGCCACGTACACGGGGATGTTCGACGCGGTGCGCAAGCTGTACGCGGCGACGGACGAGGCCAGGGCGCGCGGCTACTCGGCCGGGCGGTTCTCCTTCAACGTGCCCGAAGGGCGGTGCGAGACCTGCCAGGGCGAAGGATTCGTCGCGGTGGAACTGCTGTTCCTGCCCGGCACCTACGCGCCGTGCCCGACCTGCGAAGGCGCCCGGTACAACGCCGAAACGCTGGAAGTCACCTACCAGGGCAAGAACATCGCGGAAGTACTGGCGCTGTCCGTCGACGCCGCCGCCAAATTCCTGTCCGCCGTCCCGGCCGCCTCCCGCAGTCTGGAGACGTTGCGCGAGGTGGGGCTGGGGTATCTGAGGCTGGGCCAACCCGCGACGGAACTCAGCGGCGGTGAGGCGCAACGCATCAAACTGGCGACCGAACTGCAGCGAGCCCGCCGCGGGCACGCGCTCTACCTGCTCGACGAGCCGACGGCCGGGCTGCACCCCTCGGACATCGCGCTGCTGCTGCGACAGCTGCACCGGCTCGTGGACGCCGGCAACACGGTCGTCCTCGTCGAGCACGACCTGGACACGATCGCCACCGCCGACTGGGTCATCGACCTCGGGCCGGGCGGCGGCGACGCGGGCGGGCGGGTCGTCGCGGCGGGCCCGCCGGCCAAGGTGGCGAGGGTCCGCCGCAGCGCCACCGCGCCCTATCTCGCGGCCCGGCTCGCGCGCTCCTGACGACAGAATCGCGATCGCGAATCCCCGAGCACCTGCGGCGCGATCCGCCGGGTGGTCTCGCGCACCAGCGCGGTGCGCGAGTACGCCGACTTTGCGGCAACCGGGGGACCCGACCTGCCGCGGCAGTCCCGCAGCCCGGCGTGAGCGGTTGCCTGTGACTGAATGACCCCATGCACTTTGTGATCGCGGGTGGACACGGAAAGATCGCGCGCCGGCTGACCCGGCTGCTCTCGGCGCGCGGCGACAACGTCACAGGGCTGATCCGCAACCCGGACCATGCCGACGACCTGCGCGCGGACGGCGCGGAACCGGTGGTGTGCGATCTGGAGCGTGCCTCGGCGGACGAGGTGGCCGGCCACCTCGGCGGCGCCGACGCGGCACTGTTCGCCGCAGGCGCCGGACCGGGCAGCGGCGCGGCCCGCAAGCAGACGGTGGACCGGAACGCGGCCATCCTCCTTGCCGACGCGGCCGAGCGCGCCGGGGTGCGCCGCTTCCTGGTGATCTCCGCGATGGGCGTGGGCAGCCCGCCGCCGCCCGGCACCGACCCGGTGTTCGCCGCCTACCTGAAGGCCAAGGGCGAGGCGGACGCCGACATCGCCTCCCGTCCGGGACTGGACTGGACGATTCTGCGCCCGGGGCTGCTGACCGACGACCCCGGCAGCGGCCGCGTCACGCTCGCCGAGCACACCGACCGCGGCCAAGTACCGCGCGATGACGTGGCCGCGGTGCTCGCCGCCCTGCTCCACGAGGCCAGGACCGCCCGGCGCATTCTCGAGCTGATCAGCGGGTCCACCCCGGTCGAGGAGGCGGTACGCGCCGTGGCCGGCGGCTGACGCCGCGCAAGGACACCTCGACGTAGTTGTGAGGGAAGGTGCCGGGGCCGTCGTAGTGGCGTTGCGCGGCTCTCTGGCACTGTCACCGCTTCCTGGCCCGGCTGCCGTCCAGCAGTCCGTGCAGGTGCGCGGCGGCGTTCTCGATGTCCGCGTATTTCTGCTGTGCGGCGCGTACCTCGGCAGAGAGCACACCGCAGCGGTGGACACGATCGAAATCGCCGTAGGGGAACTTGTACCGGCCCTTGGTCTCCTCTCCCATCTCGTCATCGATGCCCAGGTACCACCTGGCGTACTCGTTGAATCCGTGTTCCTCGAGGTAGGCGTTCTCGTCCGCTGCCGAAGGCCGGTGCTCGCTCCACTCGTCCCGGTCGTCCAGGACGATCCGGCCCTCTTCGGTCAGTTTCCTTGCGTGGTTGAACGCCCTCGGGTTCAGTTTCACCGTCATGCCGTTCACCGCCCCATCGAAACAGTCGTGTTCAGAGGTCGGCTGCTGCCGCCCGGATATCCTGCCGCGCCTGCCCCATCAGCTCGTCCAAGTCGCCGGCCTCAGGAGCGAGTTCCCGCGCGCGGGGCGCGATCTGCTGCAGCCATGCCGCAGTGGCCAGCGCCAGTTCGACGGCCTCCCGGGTCCGCTCCTCGCCGAGCAGTTTCTCGACCTTGAAAGCAATGCTCGCGAGCGTGTCGTCATCGGTGGCAGGCACCAGGTAGGGCTCCAGGCCCGGCGGATACGGTGTCCGCTCCCGGTACTCACGCATCGCGGTCACGACCGCGGGCACCGCGCTGTACTCGTCGAGGAGGCCCATGAAGACGTACAGGCGGGCCACCAGCCGTGGCAGGCCGGGGTGCCGATCCAGCCAGGCCATCAGCTCACGCTGATCACCGAAGTGGTCCGTGATCTGCGACATCGCCTGCGCGACCCGGCTGGGCAAGGTCCAGTGGAAGGGCAGCAGCCGCGCCACCTGATGGGCGAGCGCCGCCTCGCCCTCCGCGTCCAGCGTGCCGGCGACGAATTCGGCGACCTGCCTGTGGTCCAGTCCGTAGCCGGCCGGAGCCGCCCGGTCCTGTGAGCTCTGCGACGAGTCGTGGCGCAGACGCAACAGCTGTGTGCCGATCTTGCTCAGTGTCCGGTTCCGCATCGTTTCTCCCAGCGCTCGCGATGTGTTCTTCATCGTCCGGAGAGCTCATGCGCTGCTGATCCGGCGGGTGCCGGATACTCCGCCCGGCTTGCCGGGCCGGTCCGGCAGCGCGTAGCGGCCGTCCGGCAGGTGGCGGGCGCGGGACTGCCCGACGGCCTCCGCAAGGCCCCTGCGAAGCGCCCGGGTCCCCACGACCGGCCATGGACGGCCTGCTTGAGCCCTTCGCGCGTGGCGGGAAGCCGCGCCCCGAACTGCGCGGCGCCGTCGACGGAGAGCCGGTTTCGTAGCCGGTGCAGGAAGGCACGCAGTGCGGCGTACGAATGCTTCCGGCGTTCCTTGGGCCAGCCGTTGGCCTCCTCGTTTCGTTGCCGGAGCGCTCGACGGTTCTGGACCGTTGTCCCGCACCGCCGGGCTCCTCGGCTCAATGACCGCCGCTCTCGTTGATCTCGGCGTCCACCCCTCCGGACGAAGGCGTCGTCGGTCTCTGTGACGTCCGCGAATGGGGGCCACGCGGCTGCGGACGTGACGCCGCCCACCGTGGACTCGAGCAATCCGTTCATCCTCCTTCAGTGGTTCGCCGGCCGCCATCGCCTGCTCGACCCACGAACGCAGGACGTGCGCGGTGCCGCGCAGGCCGCCGGCGAGGTCGCGGGCGACCTGTCCGCGGGCGCGCGGGGCTGACCATGCGGCAGGGGCCGCACCAGGTGGCCCACACCGGGTTCCTACCGGTGCACACGGGGAGCCCCTCGTCGAGCACTCCCCAGGGTCACGAACCGGGTGGCTCCACGCCTGCGTCTGGCGAGTCAGGAATGCACAGGTCCAGTCGCCCCACGGGTACGAGAGAAGGGATGATCCACACATAAGCCGGCCCGTGAGCGGCTACGCGACATGCCGCTCGGTTCCCCTGTTCGGCACTCCGGACGAAGTCGAGATCCTGCGCCTGGCCATGGCCCACATAGCCGCCGTGGGGCCATACAGCGCCGAGGCCGGATACCTCAAGGTGGGCGGCGGCCCGGTCCCCAGTCCAGGGGACGGGCAGATGCCTGCCTTGGCCGTGAGCCGGAGGGTGCGGGAGCCGGCCGGGCGGGACGGCAACGTGACCGGACCCCGCAGGCCCTGGGGCCCCGGGGATACCGCGTCGCCACCATCGATGCGCACCGCATCGGGTGCGCACTGCACGGCGGCGGTGTGGACCGACTGCCGCACGGCATGCACCAGGCGCCCACGGCGGCGCGGTACTGATGCGCACCAGCCTCGTGATGCACCGTGAGAGCCCGCTCCGGATACTCGGGAGGACGTTTTCGGCGAACCGGATGACGGTGTTGACGATGCCCCGGATTGCGCTGGGGACCGTGTCCACTCCTCAGCCGCTTGAAGCACAAGCCCCTCCACCCCGGCCGCCGTCCACGCCGGCCAATCCGGCGTCAACGTGAACGGCGCCGCCAGGCCGCGGTCCGCGAACGACGCCTCCAGCGCCGCCCGAACGGCCGGCCGGTCAGGTCGTCGCCTCGGTCGACCACGTCGAAGGCCACGAAGCGCGCCCGCCACTCGTGCGGTGCCTGGGGGACTCGTCCCGCGTCCGGCGAGCCGCTGCCGCAGCCGCTCGAACGCGGCCTGTCCCGCTCCCGCACCCCGGCTCGCCATGGAGAGCGCGGTCGACCGGCTCGTAGGTCAGCCCAGCACTTCTTCGATCGGGGCGTCGGCGTCCACGTAGCGCACGAGCTTGCGGTTCGCGAATTCCACGAGGCCCACGTCGCCGAGTTCGCGCCCGTAGCCGGAGCGCTTGATGCCGCCGAAGGGCAGCTCCGGTCGGGACGCGGTCGGGTGGTTGATCCATACCATGCCCGCCTCCAGCCGGTCCGCGACTCCGCGAGCACGTTCCGGGTCGGCGGCGAAGACCGCGCCTCCCAGGCCGTAGGGGGAGGTGTTGGCCAGTGCCACGGCCTCGTCCTCGTCGGCGACCCGGTAGACCGTGGCGACGGGGCCGAAGAGCTCTTCCCGGTAGGCCCGCATGTCCGGTGTGACCTCGGTGAGAAGGGTCGGCTCGACGAAGGCACCCGGCAGGTCGGGCCGCCCGCCGCCCAGCACCACCGTGGCTCCCTTGTCCACCGCGTCATGAACCTGCTCCATCAGGAGTTCGGCCGAGGCCTCGGAGGACAGCGGGCCGAGCGTGGTGGCGGGGTCGGCCGGATCTCCCGGTTGCACCTCGCTCATCCGGTCACGCAGCCCGGTGAGGAAGGCGTCGTAGACGTCGGCAAGGACGATGAAGCGCTTGGCCGCCACGCAGCACTGCCCAGTGTTGCCCATCCGGCCGAGGAACGCGGCGTACACGGTGCGCTCGAGGTGGTGACCGTCCAGCACGACGAAGGGATCACTGCCACCCAGCTCGAGGACGGACTTCTTGACATTACGGCCGGCGATCTCGCCCAAGCTCACACCCGCCCGCTCGCTTCCGGTCAGTGACGCTCCCTGCACTCGAGAGTCATCGATAATTTTCCCGACGTCTCTGCCCCGCACGAAAAGATTGGTGTAGACCCCGCTCGGCAGACCCGCATCCGTGAACAGCTGCTCAAGTGCCAGTGCGGACTGGGGGCAGCTGCTCGCGTGCTTGAGCAGGATCGTGTTGCCGAGGACGAGGTTCGGACCCGCGAATCGGACGACCTGATACAGCGGGAAGTTCCAGGGCATCACACCGAGAAGGACGCCGACCGGCTCGTTCACCAGCACGGCCGTGCCCTCGGGCACCGGCAGGGCTCGTTCTTCCAGCAGCTCGGGACCG
The DNA here is from genome assembly GCF_049739545.1 of Streptomyces sp. SLBN-8D4. Classification (NCBI taxonomy): domain Bacteria; kingdom Bacillati; phylum Actinomycetota; class Actinomycetes; order Kitasatosporales; family Streptomycetaceae; genus Streptomyces; species Streptomyces sp. SLBN-8D4. Next base: position 1,183,228 of record NZ_JBMGQC010000001.1, on the reverse strand, counting down.
TGCTCGCCGTAGTAGGTGAGGATGTCGGACGCGAGGTCGACCTCCGCACGGCTCGAGTTGATCAGCTTGCCGACCTCAAGGGTCAGGAGGTGCGCCAGTTCCTCCTTGCGCTCCCTCATGAGCCGGCCGGCGCGGTGCACGAGGGCTCCCCGATCGGCCGTCGACCGGGCACGCCAGTTCGGAAAGCTACAGTGCGCCGCGTCTATCGCGCGCCCTACGTCCTCCGTGCTCAGCGCCGGGAACTCACGAACCCTTTCGCCGGTGTACGGGTTGACCGTGGCGATGGGGCTTCCCTGGGCAGTGACATGGGCGTCCATGACGCCTCCCTGGAGTCGGGGCACCTCGGGTTTCCACGCCCGGACCCGCTCACACGTGCTGATTCGTCCCATGCCACGGCAAGCTGTGGCACCTGGGTCCTCCATGCGAACGCTTGAGCGACACACCGGCAGTGGGAACCGATCGACCGCACCGAGGGCGGCACCTCAACTGGTCCCTCATCCCCATCGTGGCGGGCACCGTGATCGAAACCTCCTTCATGGCCACAGCACTCGGCCCAGACCCGCAGCTGGGGGCTGCCCCACCGGTCGCGGACCAAGTTCTGCTGCGTCGGCGCTCTCATGGCGTGGCTCTTTGCCCTGTGTGCAATACGACGAGCTCAACATGGTCGGCGAGGCCCTGCACACCACGGAGCGCGGAGGCGCCAAGGTGTGGGTAGTCGTGGTCACCGCCGTCCGTGCGCGGGCGCGGGCCGGGTCAGCGTGGCAGGCTTGCAGAGGGTCCGCGCCGTTCGTCGCAACACAGCAGCGAAGGAGGACGACGCATGGATGAGCAGGAATTCGCACATACCGTCGCCGAGCGCACCGGACTGGGCCGGCAGGAGGCGGCCGACCTTACCTGGGCCACGCTCGAGACGCTGGCCCACAGGCTGAGCCCCGGGGAGGCCAGGGACCTGATCACCGAGCTCCCGAAGGGCCTCGCGGAGGCGGTCCGCCGGGGAACCACGGACCGCATCGAGCGCTTCGGCCACCACGACAGCGTGCAGCGCGTGGCCGAACGCACCATGCTCAAGGAGGAGGAAGCCGACAGGGGGGTGCGGACGGTACTGGCCGTGCTCCGGGAGGCGATCAGCGAGAAGGAGTTCAACGACCTGATGTCGCAGCTCGGAGCGGACTTCTCCCAGGCCCTCGAATCCGCCGGGTGACTCCGGGGCCTTCGGCACGGCGCCCGTGTCAGGCGCCGGCGGCCCGGACGCTGCCTGTGCGCCGGGGCGCGGTGGACGACGCCCGCGGACCGCCGGTCCCTCGCGGCCGCCACGACGCGAGGCGCACACGAAGGCGTGGTCATGACGGCTGACGTGCCCGAGACCTCCTCCGCCAGATCCGTGCGTGTCGTCCTGTTGGCCCACCCCGGTCTGCCCTCGGAGATCGCCCGGGCTCTCGCCCCCGGTTGCCCGACCTTTTCCGCCACCGGCCCGCTCGGCCTGCTCGATCCGCTCGATGTGCCCCGCCAGGGATGGCGCGGGCCCTTCGAAGCCCTCCGGAGGCATGATGGCGCCAACGGTCATCCTGCCGCCGGGATATGGGCGCCCGGTAGTCGGCGAAGACTTCCTCGGCGCTCATCCCCTCGGGTACGTACCAGTGCGTCTGCGCGCCTGCCGTGAGCTGTCCGGCAACATCCGGCTCGCCCGCGATCACCTCGGGAATCGCCACGACCGCCCCTCATCTACGTGAAGAAGGCCCTGACAGCCGCTGACGAAGATCTCGCGCTTGAGATCGTCATGATGGTGGGCTGCGGCTTGCGGAACGGGGAAGCCCGGGCGGAGGTTCCCCCCCTCCGCCACGCTCGGTGCGGGAAGAGATGGAGCGGTACGAGGAGAAGCGCGGCACCACGAAGGAGGGCTATCTGCTGCGCGGTCCGAGCGGCTACTACACGGAGCCGATGGAACGCCGCCGTGTGCAGAGGCCCGCACGCCGGAGAACAGGCGGCCCATCGCGCCGTGCCGCAGCCGGTCAGATCGACAAGGCACTTCCGAGATGCAATCTTCCCATGCCGCGGCGGCGGATCTCATCCGCGTTCGATGACCCGAACCTGATCGCGTACGGCGGGCTGGAGCCGGTGGTGCGGCTGGCCGAGCGGTGCGGTCTGCCCAAGCTGGCCGGCGAGCACGTCCGGCTGCCCGCCTCGAAGGACGGTCGTGCCTGATGTGGTCCTAGAAAAACCCCATCATCGCAGGTCACGAGGCACTTCTTCGTTTCTGGGTGAACCATCCACCGGCATCAAGCCGGGGTGATCCGGGCTCAGCGCACCAGGAAAGGGGGGTTCTGACAGTACCTGCATCACCAGGGTCTCCCAGATGTGTACAACGCCTGTCAACCTGGCGTGAGTCGAAAGCGCCGACAGCACTCCATGGACACGCACGGCAGCTTTACCTCCATCAGCTCAATTCAGCTGCTGCCCCGAATGCGTGACCGTGTCGGCACATTCTGACACGACAGAAGGAACGGATACCAATGACGGACAACCAATTCACCACTCACACGGAACTTTTCGATCTGAGTGGGAAGTGCGCACTTGTCACTGGCGGCACCAAGGGAATTGGGATGATGATTGCGCGCGGCTTTCTCCAGGCGGGCGCCCGCGTCGTCATCAGCTCACGTAATGCGGACACGTGCGCGGAGGCACAGCAGCTGCTATCCGAATTCGGCGACGTCCGAGCAATTGCCGCCGACCTGTCCAGGCACGACGAGTGCCAGCGCCTCGCTGATCTCGTCATGGCCGACTCGGAACGCCTGGACATCCTCGTCAACAACGCGGGAGCGATGCGTAGCGAGCCGCTGGAGGCGTTCCCGGACGAGGCCTGGGATGCAGTGCTCGACCTCAACCTCAAGTCGCCGTTCTGGCTGGTGCAGGCACTGCTTCCCGCACTTCGCAGGGCGGGAACCGCCGATGATCCGGCACGGATCATCAACATCGGCAGTATCGCCGCCATCCACGTCGCCCAGGCGCCCACCTACTCGTACGCCAGCAGCAAAGCGGCTCTCCATCAGCTCACCAGAGTGCTTGCCCGGGAGCTGGGTCCACAGCACGTCACGGTGAACGCGGTAGCACCGGGAGTCTTCCCGTCGCAGATGATGGGGGCCACGCTCGATGCCATCGGCGACAAGATCGCGGCGGCGGCCCCACTGCGCCGGCTCGGCCGCGACGACGACATGGCGGGTGCCGCCGTGTTTCTCGCCAGCCGGGCTGGGTCCTACCTCACGGGTGCCGTCATCCCGGTAGATGGCGGCACCGCAACGACTGCAACGGGTACTCCCCCCGTCATGGGCCACTGACTAGTACGCCTGAACGGGCCTACGGTAAGGGGATGGCCACGATGGATCCACGCACCGAGATCCGGGAGTTTCTCAGCTCGCGTCGCGCCCGCATCGCACCCGAGCAGGCGGGCCTGCCCGCTTACGGCGGCAACCGCCGGGTCAAAGGTCTGCGCCGCGAGGAGGTCGCGCTGCTCGCGGGGGTATCGGTCGACTACTACGTGCGTATGGAGCGCGGCAGCCTCGCCGGTGCCTCCGACGGAGTGCTCGACGCGTTGGCCTCTGCCCTGCAACTCGACGAGGCCGAGCGCGACCACCTGTTCCACCTCGCGCGCCAATCGAGGGCGCCCCGCAGTCCACGCCGGCGCAGGCCTGCCGTGGCGGTGCGCTCGACGCTGCAGCAGGTGCTCGACGCGATCTCCGATGCGCCTGCCTGGATCGGTAACGGCCGTTATGACGTGCTCGCCATGAATCAACTCGCTCGCGCGCTGTATTCACCGGTGCTGGCCGATTCGCGACGGCCCGCGAACACAGCGCGGTTCGTCTATCTGAAGCCCGAGGCGGCCAGAGTTTTTTTTGTCGATTACGACCAAGTCGCCGGTGCCGTGGCTGCGAAGCTGCGCATGGAAGCCGGCCGCAATCCGCACGACGAGGAGCTGATCGCCCTGGTCGGCGAACTGTCAACGTGCAGCGAGCTATTTCGGCAGCGGTGGGCATCTCAGGACGTGCGGCTGCACCGGTCCGGCCGTAAGCGTATGCACCATCCGGCCGTGGGCCAGCTCGACTTGGACGTCGAGTCCCTGGAACTGCCCGCCGAACCCGGCCTGCACCTCAACATCTACACCGCACCCGCGGGCACACCCACCGCTGACAATTTGGCGCTCTTGGCGTCGTGGGCGGCCACCCAACAGACGCTGGCGACCGAGCTCGAAGCAGACAACGGATAGTCCAACCCCTTCAGCCGTACTAGGATCCGTTTCCCCGACCAGCGCGGGCAGACCGCATCGCTCGGCCACCCGCACCACCGGCTCCAGCCCGCCGTACGCGATCAGGTTCGGGTCATCGAACGCGGATGAGACCCGCCGCCGCGGCATGAGGCACTTCTTCGTTTCTGGGTGAACCATCCACCGGCATCAAGCCGGTGGATCCGGGCTGAGGCAGGCTCGCGACGACCAACCCAGCAGCGAGGGTGAGGTCGCGGTTCGGCGCCAGGGCCCAGGTGGCGCCTCTGAGACACCACTGCGGCTGTGTGGAATGGGACGTGGCACTCCGCACCGGGCAGAACTTCGCGGTGGGTCAAGTCGGGCCTGACCACCTTCCAGCTTCTCGGCTCAGTGTGGCTCTCGCCATGACCTGGGCGAACGGGTCACAGGCGGATGATGACCAGGGCGGTGTCGTCGGAGGTGCCGGTTCGCGGCAGGAGGTCGGCCAGAAGGGAGTTCCGCACGGGCAGTCCGGCGAACCTCCTGATCGGCGCCTCCCGAACGGCCTCGCTGGTCGTGGTCGGCTGGCGGATCCGCCGCCACCCGTTCGGAGCGCACATCTGCCCCGTCACCCATGCCGTCCTGCGCCACGCCACTGCCTCTGTCGCCGTCGTCGCGCACGACTGACACCCCGCCGAGGAGGCGGCGGGTCGGCCGACCAGCTGGACGGCGTATCAGGGACTACCGGTGGGATCAGGCGTTCACCTTTTCCGTCTTCATGCCGTGTCGCGGCCGGTGAGTTGCGGCTCGACGTCCACGACACCTTCGACGGCGCGCACCAGGCGTACGGCGATCGGGACGAGCGCGGTGTCGCGGAGGTGCCCGCGCAGGGTCACGACTCCCTCGTGCACGGTGAGGTCGACGGCGTGCCCGGCGGTCGGATACAGGTCGGAGACCACCGTCCGGCGGACCTCGTCCGCTATCTCGTCGTCGGGCCGCAGGAAGACCTTCAGCAGATCGGCACGGCTGACGATGCCCTGGAGCATGCCGATGTCGTCGACCACGGGCAGCCGCTTGACGTGCCGGACGGCCATGATCCTCGCGGCCTGGGCGAGGGTGGCGTCCGGGTGGACGGTGACGGCGGGGGTGCTCATCAGTTCCTCCGCCCTGGTCGCACCGGCCTTGGCGACATCGGCCAGGCGCTGTCGCTGCTGGGAAAGGCTCTGCTCCTCGTCGCGGAACTCCTCCTTGGGCAGCAGGTCGGCCTCGGAGACGACACCGATCACGCGTCCCTCCCCCTCCAGCACCGGCACGGCGCTCACCTTCCACTGCTCCATGGTGCGCACGATCTCCTTGAAGGACGCGTCCCGTCCGACGGCCACGACCGTCTGCGTCATCACATCGCTCACGTTGTACGGAGTCCCGGTCACTTCCTGCCACCTCGTCTCGTGTTCGTCCTCCGGCTCATGTGGCCAGTCCGGCGCGGCGTGACGCCCCTGGCTCCCCGGCGGTGGAGGTGTCGTCCACCCGGTGCTGCAGCTCCGCGGAGACGTCGACCACCCCGTCCACGCCCTGACACAGGCGTATGACGACCGGGACGAGCGACTTGCGCTCGACGGTGCCCTTCAGCGACACCCGTCCGTCGACGACCCGCACGGTGACCGCACCAGGGGTGATCCTGAGCGTGCGCAGGAGTACCTCTCCCGAGATCTCCTCCCGGATGGCGCTGTCGCCCCGCAGGAACACACGCAGCAGATCGGCCCTGCTGATCAGACCGACCAGCCTGTCGGCCTCGTCGACGACCGGCAGCCGTTTGACGTGGTGGCGCTCCATGACCTGGGCGGCCTCCACCGCCGTCCACTGCGGCATGGCTGTCACGGCCGGGCTGTTCATCAGTCCCTCTGCGGTGGTGGCCTCGGCCTTCGCACGGTCCGCGGGCTCGGGACGCAGGACCGGCAGCAGCCCCGCCGGATCCAGCTGGGCGGCCTCCTTGCGCAGCAGGTCCGCCTCTGAGACCACGCCCACGGCGTGTTCCTCGTCGTCCACGACCGGTACGGCGGTGATGTCGTGCTCGGCCAGCAGCTTGGCGACTTCCTTGAAGCCGGTGTCCCGGCGCACCTTGATCACCGATGTGGTCATGAGGTCGCTTACCGTCCGGTGCCACATGGCTCCCGCCTCCTCGTGTCGCGTGCGTTCCTCCTTCCACTCTCCGCCCGGCACGTGTGAGCCGCATGGGCCGGACGGCCCCGATGGCACGGCAATGCGGCGACGGCCTTCACCACGCCGTCCGGGCCGACGCCGGGAACCCGCGGCGTGCGGCACTCCGCTGAAGGAGTGAGGCTGGATGGAGAGCGGACAGACGGCGGCGCGGAGAGCACCTGGAGGCGCCATGGGCGGTGCGGACGGACGTCGGCCGATCGTCGTGGGGGTCGACCCCGATCCCTCGAAGCGGCTGGCTCTCGCCTGGGCCGCCGACGAAGCGGACCGGCGGGCGCTGCCGCTGCGGCTCGTCCACGTCAGGGGAGTGCCCTTCGGCGGATACCGGTCAGGGAAGGCACGGCGGTCCTGGGAGCAGTGGAGTCAGGCGCTGCAATCCGTCGGGGAACGGGTGCTCAAGGAGGCGGTCGCCTTCGTGGAGTCCCGGCAGCCGGCGGTGGAGGTGCCGGCGTCGCTGGCGGACGGGGAGCCTGCGTGGGTCCTGCGCGAGGAGGCGCAGAGCGCCTCCATGGTCGTGGTGGGCTCCTGGCACCCGACACCCGGCGTGAACTGTTCGGATCGGCCTCGGTGGCGCTCCCGCTCACCGCCCATGCTCCCTGCCCGGTCGCGGTCGTCCCGGAACCCGAGCATGTCACGCAACAGCCCGCCTACTTCGTGGTCGGCGTCGACAGTAGCCCGCATTCCACGGCGGCGGTAAGTGTTGCGTTCGAGGAGGCGGCCCTGCGCGGTGCGGCCCTCAGGGCCCTGTACGTGTGGCATCCTCGGCTCCTCGGCGTCCTGGACGAGGACGCCGCACTGCGGGAGTGCCGCCGGGTGCTGTCCGAGACGGTCGCGGGCCGCACGGCGACGCACCCGGAGGTGGACCTGCACCATGAAGCCATCCGCGGACACCCGGTGCGGGTCCTGACCGAAGCCTCGGAACACGCGCCCGACATGGTCGTGGGCACTCGCGGGCACGGCGGGTTCACGGGCATGCTGCCGGGTTCGGTGAGCCAGGGAGTGCTGCACCACGCCCGCTGCCCCGTCATCACCGTCCCGGTGTGAGGGCCCGGACGGCACCTCACCTGCCCCGGACGGCCCTGGTTTCATCCGCCGGGCCGGCACACGATGACAGGGCACCGCCGATTCCGTGGTGCCGAACCGGCGAGACGGCCGCCGAAACCCTGGAGCCCGTGATGGAAGCCCCACCCAAGGCCCTCCGCGCGATCCGGTCAGTAACACCGGCGACGAGGATCCGGTCACCTCACAGGTCCGCGTGATGCGCACCGGTACAGATGCGTCGACCGGCGCGCAGAAGAGCGCGGCGGTCAGTGACGCTTCTGCTTCCGCTCCGGCTGCTCCGGTACGACAGCTCGCCGCTGCCGACGTCTTCTCCGCACTGGACACCACACGGCGTGGCCTCGCGCCGGCGCAGGCGGCGGAGCGGCTGGAGCGGTACGGGCCCAACGAACTGCCGCGGACGCGACGCCGTCCCGTATGGCGGGACTTGGCGGCGCAGTTCACTGACCTTTTCGCGGTGGTCCTGCTGGTCGCCTCGGGGATCACGTTCTTGGCGTACGGACTTCAGGAGCCGCGTGACGCGGGCACCCTGCAGCTGGCGGTGGCCATCCTGGCCGTCGTCGTGCTGAACGCGGGCATCGGTTTCGCGCAGGAGTACTCGGCGGAGCGCACGGCGCAGGCCCTGGCGGCGATGGTGCCGCACGCCTGCCGGGTGCTGCGCGGCGGGGAACGGCTGGAGGTGCCCGCCCGGGATCTGGTGCCGGGGGACGTGGTGGTGCTGGAGGCCGGGGACGCCGTGTCGGCGGATGGCCGGGTGGTCGAGGCCCACGAACTGGCGGTCGACAACGCGCCGTTGACCGGGGAGAGCAACGCCGTGGGCCGCACGGCCGAACCGGTGGCGGCCGGGCCCGCGCTTCAGGCCCGCAACTGCGTCTTCATGGGGACCGATGTGGTCGCCGGATCCGGGCGTGCCGTGGTCGTCGCCACGGGTGTGTCCACCGAGTTCGGGCGGATCTACCGGCTGGCCGCCGCCGCGCCACGCCAGAAGACCCCGCTTCAGCACCAGGTGGCCGTCATGGCGCGCCGGGTGGCGGGGGCGGCCCTGGCGACCGGGGCCCTGATGTTCGCCGTACGTCTGCCCACCGGCGAGTCGGTCCTGCCGGCGTTCGTGTTCGCGCTGGGGGTGATGGTGGCGCTGGTGCCGGAAGGGCTGCCCGCCACCCTGTCGGTGTCCCTGGCGATCGGTGTACGGCGGATGGCGCGCCGTCAGGCCCTGATCAAGCAGCTGCTGGCGGTGGAGGCGCTCGGATCGACCACCGTGGTGTGCACCGACAAGACCGGGACGCTCACCCAGGCCGAGATGACCGTCACCCGGGTGTGGGCGGACGGCGTGACCCATGACGTGACGGGTGTGGGCTACGCCCCACGCGGAGAGGTCGCCGACGCGGCGCCGGTGCGCGAGCTGCTGAGAGTGGCGGGCCTGTGCTGCAACGCCCGGCTGGTGCCGCCCGCGGGCCCTCCGGAGCACTGGAGGGTGCTCGGCGACACGACCGAGGGCGCGCTGCTCGTCGTAGCGGCCAAGGCCGGTCTGGACCCGGACGCGGAGGCGGCCGCGACCCCCCGGGTGACGGAGTTCCCCTTCGACTCGGACCGCAAGCTGATGACCACCGTCCACAAGACCGCGACGGGTCACCAGGCATACGTCAAGGGAGCCCCCGTGGAGCTGCTGACGCGCTGCACCGACGCGGAGCGGGACGGACGGCAGGAGCCGCTGACCGAGCGCGAACGGGTGGCGGTCGTCGCGGCGAGCGACGCACTGGCCTCCCAGGGGCTGCGAGTGCTGGCCGTCGCACGGCGCGAGGTGGACGGGCCCCACCCCGCGCAGGACGAGGCCGAGTCCGGACTGACCCTCCTGGGACTGGTCGGCATGCTGGACCCGCCGCGCCCGGAGGTCACCGATGCGGTCGCCGCGTGCCGCCGGGCCGGCATCCGGATCGTCATGGTCACCGGGGACCATCCCCTGACCGGGGAGGCCGTGGCCCGCCGGGTGGGGATCGTACGGCGGCCCGATCCTGTCGTGGTGACGGGTACCCGGCTCGACGCGATGGACGACGACGAGCTCGACGCACTGCTTGCCGAACCGTCCGAACTGCTGCTGTGCAGAGTCAGCCCGGAGCACAAGATGCGCGTGGTCACCGCCTTCCAGCGGCGGGGCGAGGTGGTGGCGGTCACCGGGGACGGTGCGAACGACGCCCCGGCGCTCAAGCGTGCGGACATCGGTGTGGCGATGGGGGCCGGGGGCACCGACGTGGCCCGCGAGGCGGCGGCGATGGTCCTGCTCGACGACTCCTTCGCCTCCATCGCGGCGGCCGTCCGGCTCGGCCGCGCCGTCTACCAGAACATCCGCAAGTTCCTGGTCTATCTCTTCAGCCACAACATCGGCGAACTGGTCCCGATCCTGGCGGCCACCTTCGCGGGATTCCCACTGGTGCCCATCAGCGCGGTACAGATCCTCGCCATCGACCTGGGCTCCGACGTACTGCCGGCCCTGGCCCTGGGCGCCGAGCCGCCCGAACCGGACGTCATGGACCGTCCGCCGCGCTCCCGCCGGGAGCGGCTTTTCTCGGCCGCCGTGATGGGACGGATCCTGTTCCTCGGCGGCATCCAGGCGGCCTGCGTCACCGCCGTCTTCTTCTGGCACGTCGTCGCCTCGGGGATCCCGTTCGACGACTTCACCAAGGACACGCCCGTCTACCGGGAGGCGATCACCATGGTGCAGGCGGGGATCGTGCTCAGCCAGTTCTTCAACGCGCTCGCCGTGCGCACCGAACGGCAGGGCATCCTGAAGGTGGGTCTGCTGTCCAATCCGGCCCTGCTGGCGGCCGGTGGGTTCGGTGTCGCCCTGATGGCCGCGATCAGTTACCTGCCCGCGTTGCAAGCGGTCTTCAACACGGCCCCGCTCGATGCCGTCGACTGGGCCGTCCTGGCCGCTCTCGGCACCCTGCCCCTGTTCGCGGACGAGATTCGCAAGGCGTGGCTGCGCCGACGCGACGCGCGCCGGAAAGGAGCCCCACGGTGAAAGTGATCGTCGTCGGTTGCGGACGGGTGGGCGCCGGTCTCGCCGCTCTGCTCGCCTCGGAAGGGCACGATGTCGAGGTCGTCGACCGGCGCCCCAAGGCGGCCCGGCGGCTGCCCGACAGCCCCCGCATCCGCTTCCACGAGGGCAACGGCTTCAGCCGCGCCGTCCTGCGGGCCGCCGGGATCGAGCACGCGGACGCCTTCGTCGCCGTCACGTCCGGCGACAACAGCAACATCGTCAGCGCGCGCACGGCGAAGGACACCTACCGGGTCCCGATCGTTCTCGCCCGCATCTACGACCCACGGCGCGCCGACATCTACCGCGACCTCGGCATCCCCACCATCGCCAGCGTTCGCTGGACCGTGCACCAGCTCCACCGGATGCTGCTGCACCGCCACCTCAGCCCCGAACTCGGCTTCGGCAACGGCGAGACTCTGCTCGTCCGCTCGGAGGTGCCTGCCTACCTCGTCGGCCGACGGTTGGCCGAGTTCGACGTCGACGGCGAGATCCGCGTCGTCGAGGTCACCCGCGCGGGCAGCTCCCTCATCCCCGCGCACGGCACGTCCGCGCAGGCGGGCGACCTGGTCACCTTCGCTGTCGCCGCCACCGCGCTCGGCAGGCTGCGCGGCTTCCTCGACAAGGAGCTGGGAACGTGAACGTGCTCATCGCCGGCGCGGGACGGCTCGGCACCCAGATCGCCCAGGTGCTCTCCGCAGCCCGCAACGAGGTCACACTCATCGACACCGACGACGACCGCCTGGCCGAACTCGAAGGCCGCGTCCCGGTGCAGCTGGTGGCGGGCGACGCCTGCGAACCGGCCCTCCTGGAACACTCCGGAGCCCTGACCGCCGACCTCGTCATCGCCACCACCGGCGACGACGAGGACAACCTCGTCATCAGCCTCCTCGCCAAACGGCAGTTCTCGGTGCCCCGCGTCGCCGCCCGCGTCAACGACGCCGACAACGCCTGGCTCTTCGACGAACGCTGGGGCGTCGACGTCGCCGTCCCCTCCGCCACGCCGCTGATCTCCCTCATCGAGGAGGCCACCGGCGCCACCGACACCGTCGCCCTGCTCCGGCTCAGCAAGGCAGGCGTCGAGGTCATCGAAACGGCCATCACAGCGCAGTCCAGGACGGCGGGCCGGGCCCTGGGCGACGTCGTGCTGCCCGAGGGAACGGTCGTCGCCACCATCGTCCGCGACGGACAGCCGACCGTACCGGACCCGGCGGAGCGGCTGCGCCCCGGCGACGAACTCCTCCTGGTCTCGCACACGGCGACCGAGCAGGAGATCCACGCTGCCTTCCAGTGACCCCTCACCGCTCGGTGGTCCGGGTCGCCCACCGCCGCCGTACACCGTCCTCGTGCTCGGCCTGCTCCAACGCCAGGTCGGCCCGGTCGAGCGCCTCCCGCAGGCGAGGGATCCAGTGGCGCCGCAGGGCGCGGACCCGGTACCGGGTGCTCACCACCTCCGCGCCCACGAGCTCGGCGGCGGTGCGGGCGGCGGCGTACTCGGCGGCGGCCCGCACGGCACGGGCGTAAGCCGCTTCGGCATGCACCAGAGCCGTGTTGGCGGGGGCGGCCGCGGTGGATGGACGGGCGGGGACGGACACGGAGGCCGTCGCCGGGTGGCGTACGCCCATGGAGGTGGTCCAGTGAACGGCGACCTCGGCCTGAGTGATGCCCGACGCAGCCGCGTCGAGGGCCTGTTCCCCGCTCAGGAGCAGCCCCCGCAGCAGCCAGCGCTCGGCCTCGGGCAGCAGCTCGCGCCAGGCGCGGGCGGCCACAGCCTCCGCGCTGACCAGCAGCTCGTGCTCGGAGCGCAGGATGCGGAGCTTCTGCTCCAGGAGGTCGGCGCCGCGCTCGGCGACGTCGAGACTGTGCCGAAGTCGCATCCGTCCCGCCCGGCCGGGCGGCGTACTACGGGTGCCGGTCATCGGGTCGCCTCCGTGTCAGGGGCATCCTTTGCGCCACGGGCGTCGAGGAGGCGCGCAGGAAGCATGGAGAGCTGACTGCGGGGCAGCGTGAGGAGGGTCCGCCAGCCGCGTTCCAGCGCGTCGTCCAGTGCGCGCGGCTCGTCGCTCCGCTGGTCGGCGAAGTCCCGCAAGAATGCCTCGTCGAAGTCCAGGTAACGGCGGTCGGTGGGGCTCAGGGCGGCCTGGCCGACCAGGTCCGCCAGGTCACGAACCTGCCGGGCGCGGGCCAGAGCGGCCAGCAGCTGGGCCGCGACGTCGAGGTGGTCCTCGCGGGTCCGACCGGGACCGGCTCCCTTGCGCATCAGCCGGGACAGGGAGGACAGCGCGTCCAGCGGCGGATACACACCCCGCGCGTGCACCGAGGGCGAGAGCACGATCTGCCCCTCGGTGATGTACCCGGTCAGGTCGGGCACGGGATGGGTGATGTCACCCGCGGGCATGGTGAGCACGGGCAGCACGGTGACCGACCCGGGCCGCCCCCGGACGCGTCCGCAGCGCTCGTACAGGGAGGCCAGGTCGCTGTAGAGATAGCCGGGGTAGGCACGGCGGGCGGGTATTTCCCCGCGGGCGGCCGAGACCTCGCGCAGGGCTTCGGCGTACGTCGTCATGTCGGTCATCACCACCAGGACATGCCGTCCCTCGGTGAAGGCGAGGTGCTCGGCGACGGTGAGCGCGATCCGCGGCGTGAGGATCCGCTCGATCACCGGGTCGTCGGCCGTGTTCAGCAGCAGGACCAGCTCCCCGGCCGCGGACCGTTCCTCCAGGGCGTCGCGTACGAAGGAGGCGTCGGCGTGGGTGAGTCCCATGCCCGCGAACACGACACTGAACGCCTCGCCTGCGGCGATGGCCTGCGCGGCGATCTGGGCCGCCAGCTCCAGGTGCGGCAGCCCGGCCACCGAGAACACCGGCAGCTTCTGACCCCGCACGAGGGTCGTCAGGGTGTCGACGGCCCCGACGCCGGTGAGTACCGGCTCGGACGGCGGCTCGCGCCGTACAGGGTTGAGGGGAGCGCCGCCGACCTCGGCCGTGTCGGCGCCGAGGACCGGCGGGCCGCCGTCGAGAGGCTCGCCCCGGCCGTTGCAGACCCGGCCCAGCCAGTCTGTGCCGACCGGGACGCGCAGCGGGCTGCCGGAGAAGGCCGCGCGGACGCCCTCCGGGTCCATGCCGGCGGTCCCCTCCAGCACCTGTACGACCGCCAGCTCGCGGTCGGCGTCCAGGACCACGCCGTGGCGCCGCTCGCCCGAGGCCAGCGTGATCAGCGCGTACTCGTCCCAGCCGACCCCCGCCACACCCTCGACGACCGCGAGCGGCCCCCGCAGCTCACGTACCGCCGTGTACTCGACACCGCCGGACGCACTCACGACCGCACCTCACTCAGCCTGGCGAGCATGGCGTCCCGCCGCGTCAGCACACCCTCCGCGTCGTGCGGACCGGTGTCCTCCCGGGCGCGCACCAGCGCACCGAAGTCGATCTCCTCCACCGAGGCCGCGGGAACACCGGAGTCCACCAGCGCGCGGCAGCGCTCGGCGACCGCCAGCACGGCGTCGGCCAGGGCGGCGGTCTTCTCCGGCCCGCAGTACGCGTCCCGCTCCGACAGAGCGCTCTGCTGCAGTACGCCCTCCCTGACCAGCGTCCCCGCGAGCACGCCGATCCGTTCCCGCGCGGGCAGCGCGGCGATGCCGATCAGGTCCACCAGATCGGCCAGCCGGTCGGCCTCCGCCAACACGGCACCCACCCGCTCGCGGCGCCGTTCCCACTCCGGATCACCGGCCGCCCGGTGCCCGGCGGCCAGGACGGGTACGTCCCGGGAGAAGGACCCGGCCCAGGCCACCGCCGGGTAGTGGCGGGAGTAGGCGAGATCGCGGTCGAGGGTCCACAGACAGCGCACGAAGCGCTCGGTGTGCGCGGTCACCGGTTCGGTCATGTCCCCGCCGGGCGGTGACACCGCTCCGATCACCGTCACCGAACCCCGGTCCCCACCCAGCGTGGTGACGGCGGCGGCCCGCTCGTAGAAGGCCGCGATCGCCGACGCCAGCCCGGCCGGGTAGCCCTCCTCGGCGGGCAGCGCGCCGGTCCGGGAGGCGAACTCGCGCAGCGCCTCGGCCCACCGGGAGGTCGAGTCGGCGATGACCACCACGTCCAGGCCCATGTCCCGGAAGTACTCGGCGACCGTCACCCCCGTGTACACACTCGCCTCACGGGCCATCATCGGCATGTTGGAGGTGTTGGCGATCGTCACCGTGCGGTCCGCGAGACGTCCGCCCGTCCGCGGGTCCTGGAGCTCCGCGAGTTCGGTGATGACGTCGGCCATCTCATTGCCGCGCTCCCCGCAGCCGACGTAGACGATGACGTCCGCGTCGCACCACTTCGCGATCTGCTGGAGCAGCATGGTCTTGCCCGTCCCGAACCCGCCCGGCACCGCCACCGTGCTGCCCCGGGCAACCGGGAAGAGGAGGTCGACCACCCGCTGCCCGGTGTTCAGCGCCTCGTGGCTGTCGACGCGCTCCCGCACGGGGCGGGGCCGGCGCACCGGCCAGAGGGCGCCGACGGTCACCTCGGTGCCGCCCACGACGGCCGCCACCGCGTCCCCCGTCAGCTTTCCGCCATCGGAGATCCGCTCCACGGCGCCCCCGCAGCCGGGCGGTACCAGGACCTTCACCCCTATCGGTCCGGCGTCGCGGATCTCTCCGACGGCCTGCCCCGCGGAGACTTCCTCGCCCCGCGCCACCAAGGGGGAGAAGGTCCAGGAGCGTTCCTCGGCCGTCGCGGTCCGGGTACCGGGCATCAGCCAGTCGCCGGCCCCGGACAGGGGACGCAGCAGCCCGTCGAAGATCCCGCCGAGCAGATCCGGACCGAGCCGGACCGACAGGGGCCGCCCCTGCGGCGTCGCCGTCTGTCCGGGAGCGAGCCCACCGGTGTACTCGTACGCCTGCACGGTGACCACGTCGCCGCTGATGGCCACGACCTCCCCGGGCAGCCCGGCGCGGCCGATCGAGACGAGGTCGTACATCGCGGTGCCGCCGGTGTACTCCAACTCGATCAGCGGCCCGGTGACGCGCAGGATCCGGCAGGCGGCCGGCCGACGCGTCCCGTCTGACTCCGTCACGGCTCCCACAGGCTCCGCACCTCCCCTCCCAGCCGGTCCAGGGCGCGGTCTGCCAGCGCGGCCAGCGACAGATCGACCCACCGTCCCGGTGCACGGGCGACCACACCACCGCCGGGGTGCTCGGTCACCTCGGTGCCGGGACCGAGGAGGACGCCGGCCAGCCGCTCCAGCCGCTCCCGCAGGCCCGGGTAGCCGGTTGTCCGGCGCAGTTCGCCGACCCGTTCGGCGGTCTCCCGGCGCAGTGCCTCGTACGCCTCCCGGTGGGTGGCGAGCATGAGGGACCGGGCCTCCCGGCGGGCCCTCACCAGGAGGTCACGGGCCGCTGCCGCGCCGTCCGCCTCGCCCTGGCGACGCGCCTCTTCGAGAATCGCCCGGGCCTCGGCGCGGGCCCGGTCGAGCTGAGCGGCCGCCTCCTGCTCGGCGCGGGCCAGGACGGCCTCCGCGTCGGCGTGGGCCTCTCGCAGCAGCTCCACCCGGACCGGCCCGAGCGCTTCCGTCGCCCGGTCGGGGGCCGGGCTCGTCATGGCGGCATCACAACCATCAGCGGGCGGCCACCCGTGCGCTCGCCCGGTTCCGGCCCCAGCGCCTCGGCCGCGGCCGCGGTCAGGATCACCAGGTCCACGTCGTCAGGCAGGCTCCGCCAGCCCCGGAGTACCACGTCGGGGGCGTCCGCGACCAGGACGACCGCCCCAGCAAGGGCCAGACCTGCCACCCGGGACCGCTCCCCGAGGGCGGCGACGCGTCCCACGGTCACGCCTTCCCGATCAGGATGACCGCCACGACCAGCCCGTAGATGGCGATGCCCTCGGCCAGACCAACGATGACCATGGCCCGGCCGAAGAGTTCGGGCCGTTCGCTGAGCGCCGCGAGGGCGGCCGCACCGGTGTAGGCGACGGCGACGCCCGCCCCGATCGTCGCCCCGGCCACCGCGATCGCCGCGCCGATCAGGGCCGCGGAGCCCGACCCGGACTCCTGGGCCGCCGTGGTGGCGGCCTGCGCGGATCCGCCGCCGAGCGCCAGGGTGAGCACCACGGTGGCGGCGACCAGGAGCACGGCGTCGGCGGCGACCGTCCACCACAGGGCTCTGCGGCCCGAGCGCCGC
Organism: Streptomyces sp. SLBN-8D4; assembly: GCF_049739545.1. NCBI lineage: Bacteria > Bacillati > Actinomycetota > Actinomycetes > Kitasatosporales > Streptomycetaceae > Streptomyces > Streptomyces sp. SLBN-8D4. The sequence goes on along the minus strand of NZ_JBMGQC010000001.1, from coordinate 1,166,518 downwards.
AGCACGAGCCGTATGGCGACGAATCCCGCCAGAACGAGGGGCAGGGCCAAGAACCAGGTGATCACGACAGCTCCTTCCTCGCTGGGCCGGGGCCGGCGGTCACTCCGGCCGGGGCCGGCCCCGGGATGTGCTCGATGGGCAGCCGCCAGGGCCTGAACGGGCGCCCCTCTCCCTCGAAGAGCCGGGAGAACAGTTCGTAGAACTCCAGACGCAGCGCCTGAACCCCGGCCACGAGCGCCTCCAGCGCGAACGTCAGGGCGTTGCCCACGAGGAACACCAGCAGGGCGGCGACGCCGCCGACCGGCCCCCGGCCCGCAAGAGCCGTCGTACCGTCCCAGACGATCGCGCCGAGCGCGGCGTGGGTGAGACCGAAGGCCGCGAGCCGCGCGAAGGACACTACGTTGGAGCCGATCCTGACGACCGAGTCGAAGAGCTGGATTCCGGTCTGCACCGCACCGCCCGGACCACCGGCCGTCTCCGCGTACAGCTTGGCACCGGCCAGAGACAGGCCGGTGACGGCGATCACGGCCCCCACCACCGCGTAAGGCACCTGCCCGAGCCACGCGGCCCCGACGGCGGCGGCGAGGCCCAGATAGAGCGCCGCACCCGCGACGCCGGTCGTCGCGTAAAGGGCCACCGTCGGTCCGCCCTCCCGCCAGCGGTTCACGATCCCGGCGGCGTAGGCGGCGGCCAGCAGGACCGCACCGAGCCCGACGGCGGTGGCCAGCAGCCGCATCGGCTCCTCCAGCGGCTCCAGCCACAGCACGGGCAGCACCCCGGTCGGGCCGAAGAACTCGCCGTACGCCACTCCGGCCAGGGTGGCGGCCAGCCCGGCTCCGGCGACGAACGGCCACAGCGGGCGCAGTGCCGCCGTCCGGCGCGGCCGGCCCGCGCGTAGCAGGAGGGCGACGACGATGAGAAGCAGCCCGTGCCCGGCGTCGCCGAACATCAGGCCGAACATCACCACGTAGACGATCCCCGCCGGGAGCGTCGGGTCCACGTCGGCGTAAGGCACGGTCCCGTAGGTGCTGACCAGCGGTGTGAAGGAGCGGCGTACAAGCAGGCTTGGGGGTGCGGGGCGGGCGCCGGTCAGCAGGGTCGGCGGATCGACGCCGCGCGGAGCCCGCAACGGCACCAGCGCTCCTCCGGCACCGGCGACGCGCGCTGCCGTGGTGCCGACCTCCGTCTCGGGGCACCAGCCGGCCAGTGCGGCGACCTCGCCGTGCCGGACGGCGCTGCCGAGGCGTTCCTCCAGTTGCGCCTCACCCGCCAGCAGGTCCGTTCTGCCCGCGCGCTCAAGCGCGTCAAGGTCGGGCGGGGACTCGCTGAGGACGGGGCGCGTGGGCTCGGCGCGCAGCCGCTGCAGACGCGTCGCCGCAGGTCCGCGGAGATCCGGGCCGCTGTCCCCGGCCAGATCGACCTCTACGCAGCCCGCCTCGGCGATCCGCACCAGGCTTTTCCGCAGCGCCTTCTCGGGGGCCACGACGGCCACCCTGCGCATCCGGACCGGGATCACCGCCTCACCCCGGACCATCGGGCACCTCCACCACCGGCCGGTCACCGGGGCCACCGCCCCGCGCGGCCAGTTCCAGCGCGCCGCGGGTGCGCCAGGCGTCGGCCGACAGCAGGGCCACAGCCCCCACCACCGGCCCCGGACCGAAGGAGGACCGGCGCAGCAGTTCCCGGCCGTCCCGCTCGACGACGTCCCACCACCGTGCCTCCGCCCGCCACAGGTCAGCCGCCTCGTCCACGTCGTCCAGCACCCAGCGCGTGTCGGCGGGCAGCGTCTGTCGGAAGTCGGCGTACGACCCCGCCCCCACCGCTCGCGGGCCGAGCAGGCGAGCGGACCGCTGGACGGAGACGTTTGGCAACCGGCGCCCGACGACGAACACCTCGCGGCCGAACAGCAGAGCGAGCCGGGCCGCCGCCCAGCGTGCCGCGTCGGGAACGGCGGTAGCGAGACGTACGGCGGCGGAGACCCGCAGGCCGGTGGCGAGCGCGGCGGGGGAGTCGCCCCCGGGGTCGCCCCAGTCGGAGGCCGCCAGCGCGGTGCGCAGCTCCGACGGTGTGCGGCTGCGGGCGAGCCGGGTCCAGGCGATCGCCAGTGAGCCGAGGCGGTAGGGCGGGGGATGGGGGCGTTCCCTGTCTGCCGCGATCTCGCTCAGGTGGTGTTCGGTGTTGGAGATCTCGAACCCCGCGGCGAGTGCCCTGACAGCCTGGGCGCCAGTGGCCGGCTGCCAGCCGGCGAGGACCCGCAGATGCCACAGCAGTGCCGCCGAGACCGCCCGCTGGGCCTCGGCCGGTGTCGCACCGGGGGTGATGCCGTGCCGGTACGGGGTGGCCGCCAGATAGCGCAGGGCGTCGTCGAGGGTGCGGGACGCGGCCACCTCCCCGATGCCGTCGGGGCCCAGGCATCTGGTGCGCAGAGCCCGTGCCCGGGCCACTCCGGCCACCCAGCCGGCGCCCATCAGGAACCCGCCTCCGGTGACGGGGGCGGTACAGGCCCCGCGGTGATGTCCTCCACCACCAGCGCGAGCGCCCGCTCGGCCAGCGCGGGCATCCGGCTTCTGGCCCGGTCACGTACAGCGGCCGCCTCACGTTCGGCCTCGGCGCGCAGTTCCGTGGCCTCGGCCTCGGCGGCACGCAGCGACCGCTCGGCGGCCAACTCCCGTGCCCGGCGGGCTTCCTCACGCGCCTCGGCCACGATCTCCTCGGCTAGGACCTGGGCCTCGTGCAGGCGTGCCACAACGGCGTCGTCGGCGCGCTCGCGCACGCTTTGGGCGTCCGCCTCCGCCTGTTCGAGCAGGGCCAGGGGAGGTGCGAGTTCCGCGCGCAGTTCGGCGGAACGGTCCGCGGGGACACCCCCGGGGGCCGCCCGGCCGGGTGATGCCACCGGTCGGAACCGTGTCAGAAAATCCCGGAATCCCGTCATGAACTCACCTCAAGGAGACCAGTCCCCGCTTCCCAGTCTCCTTGGTAGGCGATGCCGTGTCGCGTCGCACCGGGCCGACCGTCCCGCGACCGGGGCCGTTCGGCCCGGAGGCCGCGCCTGGCTATCGATGCGAGACTGAGCCCGTAGGTGGACGGCACCCCCAGGAGGCAGCCGTGAGCGACTTCGAGCACCGTTCCGCGGAGAAGGAAGCCCGCCACACCATGCCGGGCCGCCCCTGGACCCCCCAGGAGGAACCGCGCCAGGACGCGCTGCGCCGCTACCTCGCGGCAGTCGCGGGCGCCGCGTCGGCTCGGGGTGCCGAAGCGCCCGAACCGACCGTTGAGGAGGCGAAGTCCGAGCAGCCCGCTCCGGCCTCCCGGACACCGTCCGTGCCCCGCGTGCGCGACGTCATGCACGTGCCGGCGGTCTCGGTCCCCGGCGACATGCCCTTCCTTGACGTGGCGCACACGCTCGCCCGTGAGCACGTGAACGCCGTACCGGTGGTCGACGCCGAAGACCACGTGATCGGTGTCGTCTCGGAGTCGGACCTGCTGGCCAAGGCCGCCGTCATGGCGGAGCCGCGTCGGCACGGCCCTGTCGGCAGACTGTGGCAGCACCGCCTGTACGAGAAGAGCCACGGGGACACAGCCGCTACTCTGATGACCTTCCCTCCGGTCACAGTCCACCCTGCGGAACGCGTGTCGGACGCGGCGTGGACAGCTGCCCATGCGCGGTTGAAGCGGCTTCCCGTGACCGACCTTCACGGCCGGCTCGTCGGCGTGGTCAGCCGACAGGACCTGCTGCGCGCCCTGATCCGCGACGACACCGAGATCCAGGCCGAGGTCGAGTCCCTCGTCGGGCAGCACCTGGTGGATACCCGTGCCGTCGACGTGGCCGTGAAAAACGGCGTGGTGACATTGACGGGGCGGCTGGAGAAGGACCTCATCCCCGAACTGCTCGCGCCGGTACGGGACATCGACGACGTGGTCGAGGTCGTCGACGCCATCGTGGCGGTGTGAGCCGACAGCGTCCGCCCGTCGGTCCGTCGTTGGCAGACGCCGGATCCTTCGTGGGTCGCTCTCAGGGGGCGAGGGAGAAGTAGTTCTCCTCCTCCTGCGTGAAGTGCAGTCGCAGGACGGTGTTGAGGCCGTAGAGGCAGGAACGCAGGTCGTCGAGTTGTTCGGGGGCCAGACCGCCGTCGGCGTGGGCCAGTTCGAGGTGGGTGGCGATGCGCCGCGAGAGGCGTTCGATCTCGGTGTGGGCGCGGCTCATGGTGGCGGTGGCCTCTGGGCCGCCGAGGGTGGGGGCGAGCGCGGGATAGAGCTCGTGTTCCTCGGCGTACTCGTGGGGCAACAGCCGTTCGACGAGCAGGCGGTGGGTCTCCTCCACGGCGGAGAGTGCTGCGGAGCCGGGGGTGTCGGAGAGGCGATCGGCCGCGTCGCGTACGACGTCGAGGACGTCCTGAAGGTCGTGGTGTTCGTCGGCGAAGCGGTGGATGAGGGCCTCGGCGGCGGGGGTGACGGCGGGGCGTGCGGCCTGGTCGACGCGTAGGGCCCGCAGGGCGTTGAGGATGACGGCGACGTCGATGCCCTCCTGGAGCAGCGCGCCGACGGCGGGCGGGAGCAGGCCGGCCGCGGCCGCGGCCATGGCGACCAGAGACATCAGCATGCCGCCGAGTGCACTTTGCACGGCGATGCGGCGAGCGCGCTGGGCGATGGTGACGGCGTCGGCGAGGCGGTCGACGCGGTCGGTGGTCAGCACGATGTCGGCAGCTTCGGAGGAAGCGGTGGAGCCACGCGCTCCCATGGCGACGCCGATGTCGGCGGCGGCCAGGGCGGGGGCGTCGTTGACTCCGTCGCCTACCATCACGGTGACGGCGTGCTCGCGTTCGGCGCGAACGGCAGCGACCTTGTCGGCCGGACTGAGCTCGGCACGCACGTCGTCCAGACCGAGGACGGCGGCGACTTCCTGGGCGGGAGCGGCGCGGTCACCGGTGAGCATCAGCAGCCGTCGGATGCCGGCCGCGCGCAGGTGACGCAGGGTGCGCGGGGCGTCGTGGCGCAGGGGGTCGCGCAGCAGGACGGCGCCGGCCGGCTCTCCGTCGAGGGTGAGCCAGGCGACGGCCGCGCCGTCGAGGAGGGCACGGTTGTCCACCGTCCCGGCCCAGGCGGGCCGTGCATGGTCGGCGTTGAGGCGCCCGATGGACACGCGGTGTCCGTCCACGGTGCCGGTGGCGCCTCGGCCGGGTTCTTCCGTGACGTCCGTCGGGGCCGTCAGTTCCAGTCCGCGTTCTCTGGCGGTGTCGACGATGGCCTGGGCCAGGATGTGGGGGGAGTACTGGTCGAGTGAGGCCGCCAGACGTAGTACTTCCGCGGGCTTCAGGCCGGGGGCGGCGGTGACGTCGAGGACGCGCGGGCGGCCCCGGGTGAGGGTGCCGGTCTTGTCGAGCAGGAGGGTGCGGGCGCGGCCGAGGTTCTCCAGTGCGCCGCCGTCGCGGACGACCACGCCGAGACGGGAGGCGCGGGAGAGACCGGAGACGATGGCGACCGGGGCGGCCAGCAGCAGTGGACACGGCGTGGCGACGACCAGGACGGCGACCGCCCGGACGGCAGAGCCGCTGATCAGCCACGCCAGTCCCGCGACGACGAGGGAGAGGGGCAGGAACCAGGCGGCGTAGCGGTCGGCCAGCCGCACGACCGGCGCGGACTCGGCCCCGGCCTGCTGGGCCAGCCGCACGATCTGGGCGTATGTGCTGTCCCGCTCGGTGGCGGTGGAGCGCAGTTCGAAGGCGCCGCCGGCGTTGACCACGCCGCTGCGCACTCCTTCACCCAGGAGCCGCTCGACCTGGACGGGCTCGCCCGTGAGCACCGACTCGTCGAGGACGGCGGTGGCGCTTTCCACCCGGCCGTCGACGGGAACGACTTCACCGGGACGGACGACGAGCAGGTCAGCGACGACGACCTGTCCCAGCGGCACCGTGGCCACTCCCGCGCCCGTGCGCCGGTGCGCCGAGCGTGGCGCGTGTTCGAGCAGGGCCCGCAGGTCGTGGGAGGCGCGCCGCTGGGCAGCGGCTTCCAGAGTGCGCCCGGTGGCGAGCATCAGCGCGATCAGGGCACCGGCCAGGTACTCACCCACGGCCAGGGTCCCGCCGAGTGCGAGCACGGCGATCAGGTCCACGCCCGCGTGTCCGCGCCGCAACGCGGCCAGCACCCACCACACCGCGGGGACGACGGCGGCCACGGTACCCAGAGCCCAGAGCAGGTCAGCGAGGTCAGGGGCGCCGGCGAGCCAGGCGATGCCGCCGCCGGCGAGGGCGGCCGCCGTGACGACCAGGAGGACCGGTTCCAGCCGTCGGGACACTCCTGTGGCGGTCAGGTGATGCAGTCGCGCTGCGAGAGTGGAGTGGTTCATGGCACACCTCGGGAGATCCGGCACGGCGACCGCCGGATCGTTCTCCCACCATCCCACCGCGGCACCCGGCCCCTGCGGAAGGGGACGTCCGGCCCTGCTTCCGGGCCGGACGGACGGTGCGAGACATCCTCGGAGGAAGCTGTGAGGTTCCTGTGCCAGGCCGGCGCGCCCGATCTGCACGGGGAACCTCGACTCGCTGAAGGAATTCGCCGATGATCCTGGTCAACGGCCTGCCCGCACACATACTGCTCGTGCATTTCGTCGTGGTCCTCGTTCCCCTGACCGCGCTGGCACTGGTGTTCTGTGTGATCTGGCCCAAGGCGGCACAGCGCATGGGCGTTCGTCCTGCCGCTGCTCGCCCTGGTCACGCTCGTGAGCGTTCGACCACGGCCCGGCCACAGCCGTCCACCACGCCCCGCAGTTTCCGGGCCGTCCGAAACCCGGCGCCGCCGCGTCCGGTGAGCCCGGCCGCCTCGACGGTGTCCACCAGCGGCCCCGGCATATCCGTGGTGAGGGGCGGTGGTCCGTGGCGTCGCAGGTGATCGGTCAAGGTGGCCGGTCGCCCGTTGGCGTGCCATCCCGCCGGCAACCGCGCGCTGGAGCCGTCCGGCCCGGGGGTGCGGTGGTCTGGGGTGAAGGATGTCGCGGTCGAGGAGTTCACCGTCCGCCTCCGATCAGGAGCGCGGTCGTCGCGGCGCGCTGGGACCAGCCGGGCTGGAGCGGCCCGGTGGCCAGGAACGCGGTCAGCACCACCGGTACGGCAGTCGCGGTCACGGCGGCCACGAGGCGACCGGCCACCCGTCCCGGACCGGCCTTCGCCAGGCGCCACCACACGGCAACCACCATCGAGGCCAGGCATACGGCGTAGAGCCACAGCTGGAGGGGAAGTCGGGTGTCGGTGCCGGTTCCGGCGCCGTGGAAGAGGGCGAGTGGCCAGGCGGCGTAGGCCAGCCAGTGCACGGCTTTCCAGCGGCGCACCCCCAGCCGGAGCCGCAACGCGCTGGTGACCAGCACCGCGAGCAGCAGATCGACCGCGGCCGTGCCCAGCCCGAGCCACAGCGGACGGTACGACGCCCCGAACGGGACGACGGACACCGCCCACCCCAGGTGCACGAACGGATCGAGCACCGCCGTCACCACGTGCACGGCGAGGAACACCAGGGTGAGCAGGGACAGGTTGCGGTGCAGCAGCCCGATCTCGAACCGGCCGATCCGGCGGGGTGCGGACCGCCCGCCGGAGGCGATCCCGAGCACCACGGTGGCGGTGAGCAGGATCAGCGCGAGGGTGCCGCCGGCCCGGCTGGCGTACCACAGGGGGCTGCCGGTCAGGGCCAGTGTCGTCATCGCGGACCTCCGGGGTCGGGGGCCGGGGAGTCGGGCGGCCAGCCGCCGAGGCGTACCACGGTTCCTTCGACGCCGACCAGGCGGGCGGGCAGGCCGGTGGAGCGCAGCCAGTCCACGGCCCGCTCGCCGAGCACGACCGCCGCCGTACTCGCGGTGTTGGCGTCCACGCAGGTGGCGGCCGCGACCGTGACAGTGCGCCAGACGGGCGCGGCCGGTTCCCCGGTGACCGGGTCGACGATGTGGTGCAAGGTGCGTCCGCCGCGCCGCCAGGCACGCACCCGGATGCCGGAGGTCGCCAGCGCCCCGCCGGTCAAGGCCACGGCGGGCCCCGGCTCCGTCACGGGCTGCGCGTGGTCGTCGGCGAGAGCGATCCGCCAGCCGGCCTCCGGAGCCGGCCCGGCCACGGCCAGGTCGCCGCCGAGACCGACCAGCACCCCGCAGCCGGTCGCCGAGGCGGCCTGCCGGACGGCACGGTCGGCGGCGAGGGCTTTGGCGGTGGCGCCGAGGTCGAGGCGGGTGTGCGGGGGCAGCCGCAGCCGCCGGGTGCGCGGGTTCCACCCGACTTTTTGCCAGCCGGGCGCGGGTCGGCCGACGGGCACGGGGTGGGCGTCGTCGGGGCGTACGGAGGCGAAGGTACGGTCGTAGCCGAGGGCGATCACCGCACTGCCCACAGTCGGGTCCACGGCGCCGCCGGTGATCCGAGCGGCCCACAGGGCGGCCTGCAGCGCCTCGGCGAAGCGTTCGCTCACTGTCGTCGGGCCACCCGCGTGCAGGTTGACGCGAGTGAGTTCGGAGTCGGGTCGGAAGCGACTGCACGTCAGGTCAACGGCGCGGAGTTCGGTGCGCAGGACCTCTTCCGCGACGGGCAGGGCGCTCGGCTCGGTCACGAGCAGGGTGGCGGTCGTGCCCAGGGCGGGAAAGACGGCCTGGGCGGGGGAGGGGGCCGGCGAATGTGTGGTCATGACGCCCCCGTCGTCGTGTGCGGCTGCTGCTGGGTGGGAGCCGGTGGTCGGACAGGAGGCTGCGGCGTCGGTTGAGCGGCAGGGGCCGCGCCCTCGTCCGCGTCGTCCTCGTGAAGGTCGCTCCCCTCGTTCCCACCCGTCGCCGGGGCGGAGGAGGACGTCGCGGGGTTCTGCACGGAGGGGGCGACGGCCGGCGCGGGAGATGCCGAGCCTCCTGGCAGCAGGTGCGTGTAGAGGCTGCCCAGCCCCGCCGCGCCGGCCACGGCGCCGACGGTGATCCACCGGGTCAGGCGGCGACTGCGGCGCAGGCCGCGATCGCGCGCGAGCGGGGAACCGGTCGGCGGGGGCGTCGGCGTGAAGTCGTCGGGCGAGGATGCCATGGCGGGGCTCCTGGAGGGTCAGCGGCCGGATCGGCTGCGTTGCACCTCCAGGCTGTGCTCACGGTTTCGAGGAACTGGCTCACGTCTTCTTCGGATCCGGTAAAGATCTCGGTCCTCCGGCCCGCGCCCGTCCGCGTTCCGACCACAGCGGCAGCTCCAGTACGACGGTCAGCCCGCCACCGGGGGTGTCCTCCAGCCGCACCGTGCCGCCGTTGACGGTGACCAGGCGGTGGACGATGGCGAGCCCGAGCCCGGTACCGCCGGCCTCGGGGTTGCCGAACCGGCGGAAGGCGACCGCCTTCGCCTCGGCCGTCATCCCGGGACCGTCGTCCCGGACATACACCCGGGCGGTGGCTCCGGCCGCACGGCGATCGAGGCTGATGCCCGCGCCGGACGGCACGGCGTCCACGGCGTTGGCGATCAGGTTGTCGAGGATCTGCTCCAGGTGGCCCGCCCCCAGTGCGACGGGCGGTGCCGCACCGCCGGACTCCGCGGTCAGCCGGACGCCGCGCTCCTCGGCGACGGGCGCCCAGGCGGCCACCCGTTCGGCCACCACCTCGTCGATGCGTACGGCCGTCGGGCGGGGTGTGGCCTGCTCGGCTCGCGCCACCGCCAGCAGCCCGTCGACCAGCCGGGACAGCCGGGAGATCTCCTCCTGGGCGGCGGCAATATCGGCGGCGGTGGCGTCGTCCGCGCCGGCGGCCAGGACATCGAGGCGCAGCCGCAGCGCGGCCAGCGGGGTACGCAGCTGATGGGACACGTCCGCGATCACGGCCCGATGGCCGTGCACCAGGGCTTCCGTGCGCGCCGCCATGGTGTTGAAGGTGGCGGCGAGCCGACGTACCTCCGGCGGACCCGTTCCCACGTCTGCCCTCTCGTCGAGAGCGCCCTCGCCCAGCCGCTGGGCCGATGCGTCCAGTCTCGACAGGGGTCGGCTCACCCAGCGGGCCAGGCGGACGGACAACAGCACGGAGGCGGCAAGTCCCACGACACCGATCGCTGCGGACCAGCCCCAGATCGCGGCGATCCGGGCATCGAGCGGAGCGGCGGAACGGGCCAGGACGACTGCGCCGGCGGGCTCGCGCACGTCACCGGCCGGTTCTGCGGCCAGCAGGCGCCCCTCGTTCTCCGGGGGTTCCGGCTCGCGTCCGTGCAGTACGTCCGCCACCAACTCCTCCGCCTCCTCACCCTGTGCCGCCGCGCACGGCGTGCTGGCCACCAGGCGCGCGGAGGCGTCGTACACGGCGGCGCAGTCCCCCGTCCGGGCCGCGGCAGCCAGCTCCTTGCGCATGAGGGTGGCCGGCTTGCCGTCGGAGAGGTGTTCCTCGGCCGCCGCGGCGATCACACGGGTGGCCGCGCGCTGGCTGTCGCGGTAGGCGACGTGCTCGCGTGCCGTCAGCGACACCGCCAGCGGCACCACCGCCAGCACCAGCAGCACAGAGGTCAGCGCCACAAGCGTCCAGGCGATCCGGCGGGTCACGACTACTCCGGTGATGCCTGGACCGGGCCGAGCCGGAAGCCGTGCCCGTAGACCGTCTCGATCAGCCCGGGCACGTCGAGCTTGCGGCGCAGCGCCGCGATGTGCACGTCCAGCACCTTCGTCGGCCCGTACCAGTGGGCGTCCCACGCCTGCTCAAGGATCTGCTGCCGGCTCAGCACCCGGCCCGGATCGGCGGCCAGGCACTCCAGGATGCCGAACTCCTTCGGCGTCAGCGCCACCGCACGTCCATCCACCGACACCAGCCGGGTGCGCAGGTCGAGTGCCAGCGGCCCGTGCCGGACGATCTCCGGCCCGGCCGGGCGCCTACGGCGCAGCACCGCCCGGATCCTCGCCAGCAGCTCGGCCAGCCCGAACGGCTTGACCAGGTAGTCGTCGGCCCCCTCGTCCAGGGCCACCACCCGGTCCGCCTCCTCGCCCCGCGCGGTCACCGCGATGATCGCGGCATCGGACCGGGCACGCAGCCTCCGGCACACCTCGACCCCATCGATGTCCGGCAGCCCCAGATCCAGCAGGACGACATCGGGAGAGGCGGCTGCCAGGGCGGCGCCGCCGCTGCGGACATCCTCGACGGCGTAGCCGGCCTGCCGCAGCCCGCGCACCAACGACTCCGCGATACCCCGGTCGTCCTCCACGACCAGCACACGCGTCTCCTCAGCCGCGCCGGTGACCTGAGCGTTCATCCGGGTTACCCGCCTCCTCGACGATGCGACCGACTACACCGATCCTTCTCCCAGCCTCCACTCCCGTCGGGCCTGGGCGGCAGGGGCCATTCGTCCCCTGCCGACACCGCCGGCACCTGCTGTCCGGCGGCTGGGCAGAGGTGCCATCAGGGCAAAGGCGCTGAGCGCGCGAGAAGGAAGTCGGCGCTGTCGGACAGCGTGGTCAGACGGGTCGTGTCCTCGTCCTCGATCCGGACGCCGGACCGTTCGCTGAGGACCTCCACGAAACTCAGGAAGTCGAGGGAGTCCATCTCCAGCACGTCGCGGAAAGCGTCGTCGGGGCCCAGTGCGGCGATGTCCGCGCCGGGTACGACACGGGAGATCGACTCCCTGACCATGTCGAGTGCTTCGGTTCGGTTCATGTTCACAGCTGCTCCGGGTTCTGCAGGAGTCGAGTGACGGCCGTGAGGTAGCGGGCGCCGACGGCGCCGTCCGTCGCACGGTGGTCGGCGGAGAGGGTCGCCGTGACCACGGGACGTACGCCGAGCAGGCCGTCGGCGGCCCATGGCCGGTCGACGACCCGGCCGAAGCCGACCAGGGCCACCTGCGGCGGGTAGATCACGCCGAAGACGCTTTCGACCCCCTGATCACCGAGATTGGTGACCGTGATCGTGGCGTCGGACACCTCGGAACCACGCAGCCTGCCCGTCCGGGCCCGGGTGACCACGTCCTTCAGGGCGGCCATCAACTGGGGGAGCGCGAGCATGTCGGCGTTGCGCAGCGTGGGGGCGACGAGCCCTCCGCCGCGCAGGGACACGGCCACGCCGAGGTGCACCCCCTCACCGGCCGTGAAGCGGTCGTCGGCCCAGGAACCGTTGAGTTCGGGGACCTCCTGCGCGGCCAGCGCCGCAGCCTTGAGCAACAGGGCCGCGGGCAGGAGTCGTTCGCCGACCGGGCTGCGCCGATTGTGCTCGTGCAGCCATTCCGTCGCGGCGGCCATGTCCACGGTGGTGGAGAGGTAGTAGTGGGGGATGTCCCGGTTGGCGCGGCTCATCAGGCCGGCGATCGCCCGGCGCATGGCTGTCGCCCGGTCATCGGACGGCGGCGCGGTGGCGGGGTGTTCAGGGGGAGGACTCACGTCCGCAGGACTGGGTGGGGTGGGTCTCTCCGGACCGGGCGCCGCGCGGCGTACGTCCGCGGCCCGGACGGCCGAGTCTTGGCCCGTCCCCGTCACTGTCGCCAGGTCGATGCCGAGTTCCGCGGCGAGCCGCCGGGCGAGGGGAGTGGTCCGTACACGCCGGGGACGAGCGGTGGACCTGTCAGCCGTCGCCTTCTCGACGTCGGTCCGGGTGACGCGTCCTCCCGGTCCGGTGCCGCGCAGTGCCTCCAGATCGATGCCACTGTGCTCCGCGAGGTGGCGGACCAGGGGACCCGCTTCGAGGTGGCCGCGGTGCAGGGCCGTGGCGGGCGGGGTGGCCGGGACGGGCGTTGGGGGCATGGGCTCTGGTTCGGCCGCGGGGGATGGCGGAGGGGCAGACGGTGGAGGCGAGGGGGGCGGTGAAGCCGGCGCCGGCTCGGTGGGCTCGCTCTTCTTCCGTGTGTGGCGAGCCGTCCGCTTCCTCGGTTTTCCCGCTCCGTCCTTCCCGGGCGTCCCGATCACCGCGAGCGGTGTGCCCACCGGCACTGTCGCCCCGGGCTCGACCAGCAGCTCCGCCATGGTCCCGGTCTCGAAGCACTCCACCTCGATCGTCGACTTCGCGGTCTCGACGACCGCGACCGGATCGCCCTTGTGGACGGGGTCACCCGGCTGCACCAGCCATTGCAGAAGGGTGCCCTCGTCCATGTCGGCGCCGAGGGACGGCATGGTGAACTCGGCCATGGTCAGTCCACCGCCCGGTGGGCCGCCGCGACGATGTCGGCGGTCTGCGGCAGGGCGGCCTCCTCCAGTTGCCGGGCGTACGGTATCGGGACCTCGGCGCTGCACACCCGCTCGACGGGAGCGTCCAGTTCGTAGAACGCGTCCTCCGCTATCCGGGCGGACACCTCGGCGGCCAGGCTTCCCGTCCGCCATGCCTCGTCGACGACCACGGCGCGGTGGGTACGGGCCACGGAGGCGATGATGGCCGTGACATCGAGGGGGCGGAGCGTGCGCAGGTCGATCACTTCCGCGTCGATGTCCTCGGCGGCCAGCTCGTCCGCCGCCACGAGGGCCTTGGACAGCGAACCCCCGTACGTGATCAGGGTGATGTCGGTACCGGGACGGCGGATCGCGGCGTGGTCCAGGTCCACCGGTCCGGCGGACGGCGGGAGTTCACCGGAGACGTTGTAGAGGCTGCCGTGCTCGAAGATCAGTACGGGGTCGGGGTCGGCGAGCGCCGGGGCCAGCATGTGGCGGGCGTCCTCCAGGGTGGCGGGGGCGAGGACGCGGATGCCGGGGATGTGCGCGTACCAGCCCTCCAGGCTGTGCGAGTGCTGCGCGGCGAGTTGGCGTCCGGCGCCCGTGGTCATGCGGATGACCAGCGGTACCGTCAGCTGTCCGTTCGACATGTGCAGCAGGGTGGCGGCGTTGTTGAGGATCTGGTCGAGGGCGAGCAGGCTGAAGTTGACGGTCATGATCTCGACGATCGGTCGCATCCCGGCCAGGGCGGCGCCGATGCCGGCGCCCACGAACGCGGACTCGGACAGAGGGCTGTCGCGGACGCGTTCGGGGCCGAACTCCTCCAGCAGACCGAGACTGACGCCGAAGCAGCCGCCGTAGCGGCCCACGTCCTCCCCCATGAGGAAGACACGGTCGTCGGAGCTCAGTGCCTCCCGAAGGGCCTCGCGCATGGCCTCCCGGTACGTGGTCTTCGCGGCCGTCGTGCCTGTGCTCATGGTCAGGTCACCGCCTCCGCTGGGGCGCTGGTGACGTGCTGGAGCAGGTTCTCGACCGGTTCCTCCGGCGCCTGTTCGGCGGCTTCGACGGCGTGGTCGATCTCGGCGGTGATCCGCCGCTCGATCCGGGCGACGTCCTTGTCGACCGGCGCTCCGCTCTCGCGCATGCGGTCCGTGAGCAGGGTGATCGGGTCGCGGGACTTCCACCGCTCGATCTCCGCCTTGTCGCGGTAGCGGTCGGGGTCGTACATCGAGTGGGCGCGGAAGCGGTAGGTGCGCAGTTCCAGGAAGTGTGGGCCGGTGCCGGTCCGGATGCCCTCGACGGCCCGCCGGGCGGCCTGTTCCACGGCCTCGACGTCCATGCCGTCCACGGACCAGGCGACCATGCCGTAGGAGGTGGCGCGCATCGCCAGGTCAGTCTGTGCTTGGTGGCGCTCCAGGGCGGTGCCCATGGCGTAGAAATTGTTCTCGCAGATCAGCAGCAGGGGCAGGTTCCACAGGGCCGCCAGGTTCGCCGTTTCGTGGAACTCACCCTCGGCGAACGCCCCGTCGCCGAAGAAGCAGCAGGTGACGCGGTTCTGTCCGCCCATACGGTCGGCGAGCGCGAGGCCGGCGGCGAGGGGAAGCCCGCCGGCGACGATGGCGTTGCCGCCGTAGAAGCGCCGGCTCGCGTCGAACAGGTGCATGGACCCGCCCCGGCCCCCGCTGCACCCGGTCGTCCTGCCGTACATCTCGGCCATGACCGCCTCCGCGCTGATGCCGCGCGCCAAGGCGTGGCCGTGCTCGCGGTACGTGGCGACGACCGCGTCCTCGGGGGTCAGCGCCTCATTGACGCCGACGGCGACGGCCTCCTCGCCGATGTAGAGGTGGACGAAGCCGCGGATCTTCGTGGCGCTGTACAGCTCCACGCACCGCTCCTCGAAGTGCCGGATGCGCAGCATCGCCTCCAGCAGGTCGCTGCGGTGCCGGGTGTCCGCACCGGGCTCGGCCTTCGAGGCTTTCGCGGTCTTCCTGGCGGCTTTCCGGGGCGTCGGGGAGGTACGGGTACGGGCGGGACGGGCCAGGCTCATGCGGATCCCTCCAACGTGGACAGGTCGCCGGTGGGCAGCCCGAGTTCGCGTGCGCGCAGCAGTCGGCGCATCACCTTGCCGCTGCGCGTCTTGGGCAGGTTCTGGTCGAACGCGATCTCCCGGGGAGCCACGGCGGGACCCAGCTTGCGGCGACCGAAACCGAGCAGCTCCCGCTCCAGGTCGGGGGTCGGCTCCACCCCCGGGCGCAGGGACACGAACGCCTTGACGACGTTCCCGGCGACCGGGTCCGGCCGTCCGATCACCCCGGCCTCGGCCACCGACGGGTGTTCCATCAGCGCGCTCTCCACCTCGAACGGCCCGATGAGATGCCCGGCCGACTTGATCACGTCGTCGGCGCGTCCCACGAACCAGTACCAGCCGTCGGAGTCCCGGCGCACCAGATCGCCGGTCAGGTACCACCCGTCGGCGAACGCGGCGTCGTAGCGTTCCATGTCGTGCAGATAGCCGCGGAACATCGACGGCCAGCCCGGCCGCAGCGCCAACTCGCCCTCGACGCCGGGGTTTCGCACTTGCGTCACCTTGCCGTCGATGACCAGGGCCCGGCCGTCCTCGCCCTGCTCCAGTACGGTCGCCTCGACGCCCGGCAGCGGCCGTCCCATCGAGCCGGGCCTGATCTCGCAGGCCGCGAAGTTCGCGATCATGATGCTGCCGGTCTCGGTCTGCCACCAGTTGTCGTGCACCGGCAGGCCCAGTACGTCCCGGCCCCATACGACGGCCTCCGGGTTGAGGGGCTCGCCGACGGAGGCGATGAAGCGCAGGGCGGACAGGTCGTGTGAGCGCGGCAGGTCATAGGGGCCCTGGCGCGGTGTGGCGCGCATCAGCATGCGCAGGGCCGTCGGGGCCGTGTACCAGACGGTGACGCGTTGTTCACCGAGGATCCGGTACCAGCGCCGTGCGTCGTAGTCGCCCTCGTCGACGACCACCGTCACGCCGTGGACGAGCGGGGCGATGACGCCGTACGACATGCCGGTGACCCATCCGGGGTCGGCCGTGCACCAGTACACGTCCTCGGGATGCAGGTCGAGTGCGTATGCGGCCGTGGCGTAGTGGGCGACGACCGCCTCGTGGACGTGGACCGCGCCTTTGGGGGTGCCGGTGGTGCCGCTGGTGAAGTGCAGCAGGGCCATGTCGTCGGGCGCGGTCGCAGGGATGGTGAAGGTGTCGGGTGCGGTGGACATCAGGTCGTCGAAGGACGCGGTGCCGGGCAGGTCCGCGGCGCCGGGTCCGACGATCAGGACGTGCTCCAGGCCGGGCAGCGACGCGCGGCGCTCGGCGACCTTGCGCCGGTAGAGGGCCGCGGTGGTGACCAGGACCCGCGCGTCGCCGAGACGCAGCCGCTGCTCCACCGGATCGGGGCCGAACACTGAGAAGAGCGGGCACAGGACGCTGGTGTTCTTCAGCGTGCCCAGCACCGTGGTGTAGAGCTCGGGGCAGCGGCCGAGCAGGGTGAACACCCGGTCCCCGTGGCCGACGCCGAGGGACCGCAGGACATTTGCGAAGCGGGCGGTACTGCGGGCCAGTTCGGTGTACGTGAGGGTGGAGACGGTGTCGTCCCGGGCCACGCATCTCAGCGCGACCTTGTCCGCGTGAGCGGAGGCCGCGTGCCGGTCGACCGCCTCGTGGGCCATGTTCAGGCCGCCGCCGGGAAGCCCGGCCAGTTCCTTTCGCGCCTGCGGCCAGGTGAAGGCCGAGCGGGTCAGGTCGTAGTCGGCGAGACGCGGCGGCACCGCGGGGTCGGTGTCCTTGGGGATGGTTTCCCAGTGCATCGGCGCTCCTCTCGCGGCACTGCCCCCGAACTTTCGTCAGCGGTGCAGTACGACCTTCAGGGCGCCCGTGGTGGTGCCGTGGGCGAACGCCTCGTAGGCGTCCTCCATCCGGTCCAGGGGGAAGGTGTGGGTGACCAGCCCTGAGACGGGCAGGTCTCCGTACCTCATGAGCCCCAGCAGCCATGGTGTGGAGGACGTGTCGACCTGGCCGGTGCTGATGGTCACGTTCTTGCGCCAGAGGGATTCGAGATGCAGCGTGACCGGCTTGCCGTGCACACCGATGTTGGCGATGTGCCCTCCGGTGCGGACAGCGCGGGTACTCAGCACGAAGCCGTCCGGTTCTCCGGACGCCTCGATGACGACGTCGGCTCCCGGACCCTCGGACAGGTCGGCGATCACCTTCCCGGGCAGCTCCGCGGCGTCGACGCCCACACGCGTGGCCGCCTCGAGCCGCGCGGTGGACAGGTCCACCACCACGACCCGGCGGGGCGAGTAGAGCCGCGCGATGATCACCGACGCGAGTCCGACCGGCCCCGCACCCACCACGACGACGGTGTCGCCGGGGCTCACATGCCCATTGCGTACCCCGACCTCGTAGGCGGTCGGCAGGACGTCGCAGAGCAGGACCGCCTCGTCGAGCGGGACGTTCTGCGGCCGGCGGTGGGTGGAGTGGTCGGCGAACGGCACCCGCACCAGCTCGGACTGCGTTCCGTGGATCTCGTTGCCCAGGATCCACCCGCCGCCTGCGCTGCACTGCCCGAGCGTGGTGTTGCGGCATTCCCGGCAGCGGCCGCAGGCCGAGACGGCCGACACGATCACCTGGTCGCCGGGGCGCAAGTGGTGGACGTCGCGTCCCGCCTCCACCACCTCGCCGACGGCCTCGTGGCCGAGGACGGTGCCCGGTTTCACCTCGGGGAGGTCGCCCCGCAGAATGCGCAGGTCGCTGCCGCAGATGGTGGTGACGTCGACGCGGACGATCGCGTCGGTCGCGTCTTCGATCGCGGGGTCGGGGACGGTGTCCCAGGAAATCTGTCCCGGGCCGTGGTAGACGAGTGCTCGCACGCTGGTCACTCCCTCGCTCCCCCCACTCAACGGTCACTCCGGCCGGGCGCCTGGGCAACCCGGGCCTCGGGCCGTCGGACTGCTCAGGCGGTTGCCACAACGCCGACCAGGGAGAGCCAGTCGGTCAGCGCGGCCGGGTCGGCGGCCCCGCAGCGGAAGCCGACGTGGCCGTCCGGGCGGACGGCCAGCAGACCGCGCCCGGGGCTGTTCGTCAGCCGCAGGACGGTTACCCGAGGATCGGTCACCACCTCGGGCGGAGGGTCCGCGTCGCGTTGAAGCAGCAGGTGGACTCCGGGGCGGGCCAGCAGCGCGTGCAGCCGTTGCGGAGGTCCTCCGACGCTCACGGTCGCGTCCGGCAGACGGTCTCCCGGGCGAGGAGCACCTCGAAGGCGAGGGGTTCCGTCGACCGACAGGGGGCTGCGCCGGTAGTTCACCCGCAGCTGGGAGATGACACGGATGGCCTCGGCCAGCAGCCGCCGCCGGCCCAGGACGGCCGGGATGACCGGGGCCGCGAGGGGGGCTGCCACCGCGCGCGCCCACGAGGGGATCCGGCCGGTCGACGTCTCCGCCCAGAACGCCGTGTGGGTGAGGAGCATCCGTTCGCGGGCGGCCGGCCTGCGCTCGCCGTCGTAGGAGTCGAGGAGTACCTCGGTGCCGGGACCCAGGCGGCCCGCTGTGAGGCCGAGCTTCCAGCCGAGGTTCACCGCGTCCTGGATACCGGCATTCATGCCCTGGCCCGTGGCCGGCGAGTAGTTGTGCGCGGCGTCGCCCGCGAGGAAGAGCCGCCCCCGGCGGAACCGCCGGGCGAGTCGGCACTGCAGCGGCACCCGGGCGGACCACGCGAGACGCTCGATGAGTGCCTCCAGCCCCGCGTTGTCCATGAGGTGCTGGAGTTCGGCCTGCGGGACGGGCGGTCCGGGCTGGCCGAAGTCGCGCCCCGCCCCTTCGCGGGAAGCCCGGGTCGCGAGCAGCCGCCAGGGGGCCTGCTCACCGAGCGGGAAGAGGAACAGCAGCCCTTCGCGGCCCGCGAAGACCTGGGCGCCGGAAGGATCGTACGTACCGCCGAAATCGACGTCGGCGAGGACCACCTCCTCCGCGTAGGGCCTGCCGTGCCACCCGATGCCGGCACACTCGCGCACCGTACTGGCCGGGCCGTCGCAGCCGGCCACGAAGGCGCAAGGGACGACCTCCTCCGGGCTGTGCGCCGAGCGCAGCACAGCCCGGAGGGTGTGCCCCTCGTCGCGGACGGCGACCAGTTCGCTGCCCCGCTCGACTGGCACCCCGCGGTCGGCGAGTGCCCGCGTCAGCACGCTTTCGACGTCTGCCTGCCGTACGAGTGAGAGATGCGGGAACGCGGTGTCGGGCAGTGCCAGGTCCCCGAGTCCGGCTTCGACGACATGGGAACCGAGATGGAGGCGGGCCGTAGGGGCGGTGTCAGCCAGATCCAGCAGGGCCTCGGTGACGCCGAGCGGGCGCAGGACCTCTAGCGTGCGGGGGTGCAGGATGAGGGCCCGGGAGGGCCGGAACGGCTCGGGGCGCCGCTCGACCACCCGGACCCGTGCCCCATGATCATGTGCCTGTAGGGCCAGAGTGAGCCCGGTCGTGCCGGCGCCGACGACGAGGACGTCCACGGCGGCCGTCATGTCCCGGTCCGTATGCGCCACCAGGCCGCCTTGGCCATGGCGCCGGACGCGACCTCTCCGACCAGCCCGGGGTCGGCGATGACGTCGTCCCGGCGCACGCCGGGCAGGACCGTGTACCGGATCGAACCGGGCACACTGACCAGCGCCAGAACGCGCCACAGGGAGCGCGCGTAGTGCTCGGCGCGCTCGACGCCGTCCCACTCGTACACGCCGCGGTAGCGGCCCTGCTCGTCGTGGGCCAGCCACAGCTTCGAGGCGAAGCCGGGGAAGCCGACGAACAGGGGCGTGTTCAGCAGGCTCTCCAGACGGAACAGCGTGTGCGTGCGCCCGTGCACCAGGCGGAGCCTGAAGGTGATGACCAGCGTGCACGGGTCCTTCGCCAGTCCGCTGCCGAGCCGGGTCTCCCGGTACACCCGGGCCGAAGTGCCGTCCGTGAAGCGCAGCCGCGTCCCGAGCCGGTCCTGGGTCAGGTGGATGTGGTGGCGTGCGAGCAGCGGGAAGGTCGAGGCGAAACACGCGGCCACGGCGCGCCATGCCTCGCCCGGGGGAAGCGGTCTCTGTTCGCCCATGGTGGCCTCCAGCTGCGTGCCTAGTCCGGTTCCATGTAGGGGCGGCGGAAGACCGGCGCCTGGCCGGTACCCCATGGCCGTACGGTGGCCAGCGCCCGGGAGACAGCGTGTTCCAGCGGCCCGCTGGTGTCGACGGTGACGGCCTCGGGCCACGCGGCCTCCCTCGCCGCCATGGCGGCGGCGACGTCGAGGTCGGCGTCGGACGGCCCGGGAGCACGTGTGCTCAGGCGGGCCGCGGCGACCTCGCCCGGTACCTGACAGTGCAGGGCCGTCAGGTCGGCGCTGGTGAGCTCGGCCACGCGCTGTGCCGCCGTACGCTGCTCGGCTGTGGACCAGGTGGCGTCCAGTACGACGGACTCACCGGCCGACAGCAGGGCCGCCGCGCGATCGAGCAGGGCGGCGTACGTCCGCGCCGTCCACTCGGGCGTGTACAACCCCTCTCCGTAGCCGGCCGCCGCCGACCGCTCCGGGGGAATGCCCGCCAGTTCCTTGCGGAGGCGGTCGCTGCTGAGGAGAGTGGCCTCCAGCCGGTCGGCGAGCGCACCGGAGAGGGTTGACTTCCCGCTGCCGGGCATCCCGCCGACGAGCGTCAGTCCGACGGGGGCGGTACGCAGGTGGCGCAGGGTCGTCGCAACCAGCCGCCGTGACGCCGACTCCGCGCCCGGCGCTCCCTGCCCCGCCTGGATGAGCGACACCTTGGCGCGGACGAACGCGCGGTAGGCGACGTAGTGGTGCCACAGCGACGGGGGCGCCGGGTCGCCGGAGTACTCGCTGTAACGGGCGAGGAAGAAAGCCGCCGCCTCCGGAGCGCCCAGTTGTTCGAGGTCCATGGCGAGGAAGGCGGCGTCGTCGAGACCGTCGACGTACCGGAGGCGGTCGTCGAACTCAAGGCAGTCCAGTACGCGGGGTCCGTCGTCGAGGCAGAAGACGTCCTCGGCGAGCAGGTCGCCGTGGCCGTCGACCACCCTCCCCTGCTCGATGCGGGAGTCGAACAGCCCCTCGCGGCCGGTGAGATAGCGGCGCACCAGCCGTTCGACCTCGGGGACCCCGTCGGGCACGGAGCCCTCGCCGGTCAGTGCGCGGATCTGCGCGAAGCTCGCCTCCCAGCGAGAGGACAGCGCGTCCCGCGTGCCCTGTTCGTCCACCTCCCGGCCGCGGGGCGCCTCGGCGTGCCACGTGGCGAGCCGCCGCGCCACGGTCCGCAGCACGTCGTCGAGCGGGGCACCCCTGCGCACCAGCCGGGACAGTCGTCGGTCCGCCGGCATTCGGCGCATCACCACGATTGGTTCCGGCGCCTCGGATTCAGGGGCCGAGACCTCGCCCAGGCCCAGGTAGACGTCCGGCGCGAAGCGGCGGTTGAGGGCGACCTCGCGTTCGCATGCCGCCCTGCGGGCTGTCCGCTCGGTGTAGTCGAGGAAACCGAGGTTCACGGGTTTCTTGACCTTGTAGGCGCGGTCGCCGGCGAAGAACAGGATCGCGGTGTGGGTCTCGCACACCTCGGCCCGCGGCGGGCGGGGGCCGGGGTGGCCGGGCTCAGTCATGGGGGACGACGGCGACGGGGCAGCGTCCGTGGTGGAGGGCGGCGTGGGCGACGGGGCCCAGGTGGGGTGCCACACCGTGCCGGTGCGCGCGACGGCCGACGACCAGCAGCGCGGCGCCCTCGGCGGCCTGGACGACGGCCTTGGCGGGGCTCGCCAGACGGATGCTGTAGTTCACCTCCACCTGCGGGTACTTCTCGTGCCAGGGTCGGAGCGCCCTGCTCAGCTCCTTCTGCGCGTCCTTCGTCAACTCCTCGGTGACGGTGTGGTCCGCACCCCAGGGCGTGCGCGCGTGGAGCGGCACACTGCGGCCGTGCACGGCCAGCAGGGACACGTTCCGGGCCGCCGCGGTGTGAAAGGCGAAGTCGAGCAACTCCTCACCGGAGTCGCGCAGTTTCAACGCAACCACCACGCCACTCGCGGGTGCGGGGGACGGCCCCTCCTGCGTCGGCTCCGCGCGGACCAGGACGACCGGCCGCTCGGCACGTGCCACGACCGGCATGCTGACGTCGCCCATGAAGTAGCTCTCGACGGCCTCCAGCCCCCGGGAGCCGAGCACGAGCATCTCGGAATCCGAGGCGGCTCGGAGCAGTGCCTCCTGGGCGTCCTCGGCAACCAGGCTCCCGACGACGGTCAGGCCCGGATGGCGGGTCTGCAGCTCCGCCTGTGCGGTGTGGACGAGACGCTTCGCCCAGTAGTTCTGGTCGACTTCGCCCGGCATCCGGGCCGGTTCCGGCGCCAGCAGCGGCCACGCGTGCAGCAGCCGCAGGGTGAGCTTGCGCTTCTCGGCCTCGTCGGCGGCCCAGCGGGCGGCGGAGAGGCTCTCGGGTGAGCCGTCCAGGCCCACGGTGACGACTGGCTGCATGGCGGCGGCCTCCGTCTCGTACGAAGCTGGAGATGACGGTGGATGACAGTGACCGGGTCCGGTGGCGCCTTAGGACCGAACGTCGCCGACATGCCGGGCGTGGTGCGTTCTCTCCCTTCGAGAAGTACCCCAATCCCCTCCGACGCGCATGTGGACCAGAGAGGACGAGGAGCCCGGAGAACACGCACCCGGTACGAGAGGAGACCGGAGCGGTGACCATTCCCCTGGTCGTCGGCGTCGACGGGTCCGAGGCGAGTCTGCAGGCCGTGGACTGGGCCGCGGAAGAGGCGTTCCGGCACGGGGTGCCGCTGCACCTCCTGCATGCCGCGGCCGGGGAGTCCGAGGCGTCCGACGTGATCGCGACGGCCGCGCTCCGCGCGGGGCAACGTGCTTCCGCGGTACGGCTGTCGAGCGAGGTGGTGCCGGAGGAGCCTGCTTCCGCCCTGGTCGACCAGGGGCGCAACGCCTTCGCACTGGTGCTCGGGTCCAGGGGGCTGGGTGACCTCGCAGGGATGCTGCTGGGCGGGGTCAGCCTGGCCGTGGCGGCGCGGGCGGACTGTCCGGTCGTGGTGGTGCGCGGCGCGGCGGAGCACCGACAGGCCCGGTTCGGAAGGGTCGTCGTCGGCGTCGAGGAGGGCGAAGGCAGTGGCACGGCCGTGCGGTTCGCGTGCCGGGAGGCGCGGGTGCGGCGTTGCCCGCTGGTGGCGGTGCACACCTGGAGTGGTCGACCGGGTCGTCACACGGTGCCTCCGCCGCCGAACTGGTACGTCCCGGAGGCCCCACGGCGCCCTCCGGCCCAGGTACTCGACGACGCGCTGCGTGAGGCGGCGGATGCGTCCGGCGAGCCCGTGGTGACCCGTCGGGTGATCGAGGGCCCGGCCCGCCGGGCGCTGCTGGACGCCGCGTCGGAGGCGGACCTGCTGGTCGTCGGCGCGCGCAGGCGGCAGGGCCACATGGGCCTGCAACTGGGGCTGGTCAACCACGCGCTGCTGCACCACGCGCCCTGTCCCGTCGCGGTCGTGCCCCAGATATGAGGTGGCTCCCCGGGGCCAGAGGGCCGGCCCACCAGGGACCTTCGGCCCATGACCCGAACCCATTGGTGTCCGAAACTGGACCAGAGGCGGGGGGAAGCGACCAGCGACCCGCTGGAGGCCGACCCATGAACGTGCAAGGATCGCCGTACGCATCCGGTTCGCCCTCGCCGCGCGGCGAGCACCTGCCACCACGCGCGAACCCGTTGAGGCGTCCGTCCGACAGGTTCGAGTGGTGGTTCCGTCGTCTTCTGACGATCCTCCTTGTCGCGGGGCTGCCCGTGGCCGCCTACGGCGCGGGGATGACCGCATACCAGGCGTCGATGCGCACCGTCCGAGCCCAGACGGCCGAACGGCACGAGGTCACCGCCCGCCTGACCGGGGACGTCAGGCGGGAGAAGAACAGCGTGGCGAAGCAGCCGGCGCAAGTCCGCTGGACTGAGGCAGGCGGCGTCGTGCGGACCGGAGCCGCCCTGGTGAAGCCCGGAACGTCCAAAGGCACCGCCGTGCGCGTGTGGGTGGACCGGAACGGAACCGTCACCAGTCCGCCGACGAACACGCTCAACGCGAAGACCACCGGGTGGCTGCTGGGCGGCGCGGTGGCGTTCGGCATGGCCTACAGCTCCTACGCGCTCTGGCTGGGCACGCGTCTGCTGCTGGACCGCGGAAGGTACGCGCAGTGGGAGGCCGAGTGGGAGCGGGCGGAGCCGCTGTGGTCCGCGCGTTTCCGCCGGTGACGAGCCGACGACCGGAAGCAGACCGCGCAAGCAGAGGAGGTGGCACCCATGTCGGACGCGACGACCACCGATCTGTACGAAGTCACGATGGCGATGTCCTACCTGCGGGAGGGGATGACCGCCCCGGCGACATTCAGCTTGTTCGTACGTGATCTGCCTCCCGGGCGCGGCTTCCTGATCGCAGCCGGGCTGGAGTCCGCCCTGGACCACCTGGCCGGCTTCCGCGTCGGGCCCGAGGACGCCGACGCCTTCGCCGCCGCGCTGCACCGGCCACCGCGAGACCTGGAGCCGCTCCTCGGCCTGGAGTTCACCGGCCGGGTGCGGGCGGTGCCGGAGGGACGGGTCGTGCTCGCGGGTGAGCCCCTGCTGGAGGTGACGGCGCCCCTTCCACAGGCGCAACTGGTGGAGACGTACGTGCTCAACCTGCTCAGCCATCAGACGGCGGTCGCCTCGAAGGCCGCGCGCTGTGTGCTCGCCGCGGCCGGACGCCCGGTGGTGGATTTCTCGCTGCGGCGTACCCACGGCCCGCAGGCCGGATTCCAGGCCGCTCGTCTCGGCGCACTGGCCGGTTTCGCCGGCACCAGCAACGTGGCCGCGGCCACCGCCCTGGGCATACCCGCCGTCGGCACCATGGCCCACTCCTACGTGGAGGCGTTCGCGTCCGAGGACGAGGCGTTCCGGGCCTTCGCCCGCACCCACCCCGGCCCGGTGACCCTGCTGGTGGACACCTACGACACCGAGGAAGGCGTCCGCGTCGCGGCACGCGTCCTGCGGGACCTGGACCGCGGGCCCGGCTGCGCCGTACGGCTGGACAGCGGCGACCTCGGAGCCCTCGCCGCACGCACACGGGCAATCCTCGACCGGGCCGGCCGGCCGGACGTGCAGATCGTCGCCAGCGGCGGTCTCGACGAGTACGCCGTGGACGACCTGGTGCGCTCCGGAGCACCGATCGACACCTACGCCGTCGGCACGCGCGTCGGGGTGTCGGCCGACGCACCGTATCTGGACTCCGCGTACAAGATGGTGGAGTACGACGGCCGCCCCGTGATGAAGCTGTCGTCGGCGAAAGTCACGGCACCCGGCCCCAAACAGGTTTTCCGCAGTCCCGGCCACGCGGACGTGATCGCTCTCGCCGACGAGCAGCCACCGGACGACGGCGTCGCGCTGCTGGAGACGGTGATGGAGAACGGCCGGCGCACCGCCGCGCGGCCCCCGCTCGACGAGTGCCGGGCGAGGTGCGCCGCAGACCTGAGCGACCTGCCCTCCGCGGCCCGCCGGATCCGGACGCCGGTCGCACCCCGCGCCACGACCTCGCAGCGGCTGAACACGCTCACCGCCCGCGTCCGGCACGGCATCGAGGAGCAGCTCGCGTCACAGCGGTCGGTACCGACATGAGGAGGAAAGCGATGCCGCATACCTTGGAATGGAAGGTCCGTCTCCACCTCTTCGAGGACGACGACGGAACGACGAAGGCCCATCTGGTGCTGGACACCGGCACCACGGAGCTCACCGGCCACGGCGCCGCGCACTGCCATCCGGCGGATGCCGATGTCCCGGAGATCGGTGACGAGTTGGCGGCCGGCCGTGCGCTGAACGACCTGGCCCGGCAACTGCTGCAAGCCGCCGAGCGCGACATCGAGGGAGTGGGCGCACCCCGGCCGAACTCGCGCGAGAGCGCCGCGTGGTCCCTGTGAACCCGCATGCAAGGCCCCATCCGAGGCCGAAGTCCGTGAAACCGAGGAGGGAACACTCATGACACACCCCGCACGACACACCAGCGGCGCGCTTCCGGCTGCCATGCGTGAGCTGGACGACCTCCGCACCAGGGTGGACCAGCTGATGCACGCCGCCTTCACCGGCGGCGGATGGCCCGCGTTCGGCGGGACCGAGCCTTGGGCGCCCATGGCCGACATCGAGGACGCCGAGGACGCCTACCTGGTGGAGCTGGAGCTGCCCGGTATGGACAAGGACCAGATCACCGTGGAGGTCTCCGAGGGCGAGCTCGACGTCCACGGTGAGGTCAAGCAGCGGGAGCACTCCGGGGCGGTGCGTCGGCACACCCGGCGCATCGGCCAGTTCGACTACCGCGCGACGCTGCCTCCGAACGCCGACACCGAGCACATCAGCGCGGATCTGAGCAACGGCGTCCTCACGGTCAGAGTCCCCAAGACCGAGAAAGGGCAGACCCAGCGCATCGAGATCACCGGCTGAGCCCGGACACCCACGCCAGGCACAGCACCATCCGGGAAGAAGGGGCGTTCACCATGCGAGCTCACCTCGGCGACCAGCTCGTCATCGAAAGCACGAAGTCCGGCGCCGCCCGGCGCGACGGGGAGATCGTGGGACTCCATCACACCGACGGCACACCGCCGTACGACGTGCGCTGGTCGGACACGGACGAGGTGACGCTCGTGTTCCCCGGGCCCGACGCGCACATCCACCAGCTGGAGCACGGAGGGCCTGGGACGCCTCACGTGCCTGTCGCACCGGACGCTGCCGAGGCGGAGGCAACCTCCCGGGCAGTCCCGCCGGCCGGTGCGGCCAACCCCGGTGACATCGGCCGGCGCGTGGCCGCCGAGCGCCGCAGACAGGGACGCGGCCGCGAGGAGACGGCCCGCCGCGCCCGGATGTCGCCCGGCTACCTCGCTTACCTGGAGGAACACCCCGCCGACCCGAGCGTGGCGGCCCTCATCAGACTGGCCGACGCCCTGGGTACGACGGCCGCCGCTCTGCGCGGAGGAGGCATCGACCTGCCACCGGGCCAAGGACACGCGCTGCTGCATCCACGGCTTCGGGACCTCGGACCGGACGAGTGCCGCGCCCTGCTGTCCACCCACGGCGTGGGGCGCGTCGCGGTGCCGTCGCCCGACGGCCGTCCGGCGGTCGTCCCGGTCAACTACGAGGTCGTCGGGGAGACCATCGCCTTCCGGACAGCCCCCGACTCGCTGCCCGCAGCGGCCGTCGGGACGGAGGTCGCCTTCGAGGTCGACCACGTGGACGACGCCCTGAGCCGTGGCTGGAGCGTGCTCGCCGTCGGACCCGCGAGCGTCGTCACGGAACCCGACGCCGTGCGCGGTCTGGCCGAGCGGGCCCACACCACACCCTGGCCGGGTGGCGAACGCGAGATGTGGGTGTCGATCCGCCCCACGAGCCTCACCGGCCGCAGGATCACCACGGCAGACCAGTAGGCGGCTCCGGACGGGGATGCGCCGACGACTCGCGAGGGAGTCCGCAGTGAACCCACGAGCACCGTCCGACGAGCGGGTGAGGTCGCTGGTCCATGACGCCACCGCGGCCCCGTCGATGCACAACGCACAGCCCTGGCGCTTCCGTTACCTCCGGCATGCCCGTACTTTCGAGCTGCGTGCCGACTTCGAGCGCACCATGCCGCACGCCGACCCCGACACTCGTGGCCTTCATCTCGGCTGCGGCGCCGCCCTGCTGAACCTGAGGGTTGCCACCGTCCACGAGGGCTGGCACCCGGAGACCGCGCTGCTGCCGGACCTCGCCGACAGGGCCCACCTCGCGAGCGTACGGCTGGCGGGCCATGCCGACGGCGAGCGTGAACTCGGCGCGCTGCACCCGGCGATCCACCAGCGGCACAGCAGCCGTAACCCGTTCGAGGAGAGGCAGATCCCCGAGCCCGTGCGTGAGGCTCTGCGCGCCGCCGCGCGTGCCGAAGAGGTGACGCTGACGTTCCCCACCTCATGGCATCTGCGGGAGGTCCTGGAACTCTTCCTGGAAGCAGAGGCCCGCAACCTCACCGACCCGGGCAGCGACCAGGATCTGGCCCGCTGGACCGTCGGCGACGACCTGCGTGTGGGCGCCGCCGACGAGGGTGTCCCGTCCTACGCGTACGGGCCGCGCAAACGCGGGGGAAAGGCACCCATGCGGGACTTCGCGGGCTCCCGGCAGGTGGCGGGACGACACGCCGCCGACTTCGAACAGAATCCACAGCTGGCCCTCGTCAGCACGGTCCACGACCGCCCGGAGGACTGGCTCCGCGCCGGCCAGGCAATGGAACGTGTGCTGCTGCTGGCGACCCTGCACGGTCTGTCGAGTTCCTTCGCCACCCAGCCCCTCGAATGGACGGACCTGCGCTGGCCCCTGCGCGATCCGTCGACCGGAACGGGCTTCACCCAGGTCGTGCTCCGCCTGGGCTACGGCCCGGGGGGTCCCGGCGCCCCGCGCCGCCCGGTCTCACAGGTCCTCGATATTCGGCCATGACCGAGGAACCGGCAGATCACGCGTCCCCTGCTCGGTCGGAGGCGGCCTCCTCGCCGCTGAGCCTGGCCTCGACGTCGACCACGCCCTCCACGGCGCGGACGAGGCGTTCGGCGACCCAGGCGAGCGACGGGTCGTGGACCTGTCCACGAAGGGTGACGATCCCGTCGTGCGCGGACACGTGGATCGTGCGACTGAGCGCGGGGAATGGGTACGACACCACCTTGCGGCGCACTTCCTCCTCGATGTCCTCGTCCGGCCGCAGGAAGACCTTCAGCAGGTCGCCACGGCTGACGATGGCCCGCAGCCGCCCCACGTCGTCGACCACAGGCAGACGCTTGACGTGCTCCACGGCCATGATCCGGGCCGCTTGGGCCAGGGTGACGTGCCGGCGACCATGATGGCGGGGACGCTCATGACCTCCCCGGCGGTCACCGCTCCCGCCTTGGCGAGGTCGGACGGGCTCCGCAGCTGCTCGGCGTGGGCGAGGTCGCGGTCCCGGAACTCCTCCTTGGGCAGCAGATCGGCCTCGGGGACCACACCGACGACCCGCCCGTCGGCCTCCACGACCGGCACGGCGCTGACATGCCCCTCGGCCAGGGCCCGCACGATGTCCTTGAACCTCGTGTCGCGCCGGACGGCCACCACCGGGTAGGTCATCACGTCACTGACGATGTGTGGGGTATCGGGCATGTCTGGTCCTTGAGGGTCGCAGGTTCGCCCCATGTCCCCAGCATCACGGGGCCCCGGACCACCGCAACCCGACCCGGGCCGCCCCGACCTGTGTCGCGGTGGCTCGCGGGCGGTGCGACGGTATTCACAGGGGCTCTCTCAGCAGCCGGACGGGAAGGCGGTGGCGGCGATGGAACTCCCGCTGGTCGTGGGCGTCGACGGATCGGACTCCAGCCTGCTGGCGGTGGACTGGGCGGTGGACGAGGCGGCGCGGCACGGACTGCCGCTGCGGCTGCTCCATGCCTTCCGGTGGGAGCGTTACGAGCGTGCCCTGCCGCAGTTCACCACCGGTCGTCGCGCAGGGGAGGTGATGGCGCAGAACATCGTCGCTTCCTGCGCGCAACGGGCCGGGCTCCGGGAACCGGAGGTGAAGGTGTCCGAGGAGGTCCTGCCCGACGACGCCGTGTCCGCCCTGCTGCGCGCTGCGCCCGACGCGTTCGTCCTGGTCGTGGGGGAACGCGGACGGGGTGAGGTGTCCGGGCTGCTCCTGGGGTCGGTCAGCCTGGCCGTGGCTGCGCGCGCGGCGTGCCCGGTCGTCGTGGTCCGGGGTGCGCCCCCCAACATCCGGGGGTCCCTCGGCCGCATCGTGGTCGGCGTCGGCGACGCGGCCGAGCGCACGGGTGCCGTACGGTTCGCCGCCCGCGAGGCGCAGGCACGCGGCTGCGCCCTGACAGCCGTACGGGCATGGCGCCGCCCGGCCCACGAGCACGGCGACGATCCTCTCGTCGCGGACGACGCCGCCCAGGCGCTCGACGAGCGGGCCTCCACCGAGTTGGAGGACGCACTGCGCGAGGCTGTGCGGGAACACCCCGACCTGTCCGTCCGCCGCCACACCGCCGAAGGCCCGGCCCACCGCGTCCTGCTCGACGCGGCGGCCGACGCCGACCTGGTCGTCGTCGGAGCCCAACGCAGGCACGGTCACTTCGGCCTGCAACTCGGCAGGGCCGCCCACACCCTGCTGCACCACTCCGCGTGCCCGGTGGCCGTCGTCCCCCAGCGGGTCTGAGACCCACGCGTGGCCCGTCCTGCCGAGCCGAGAAGAGAGCGCGGGATGTCGGAGTGGACGTGGGAGTGGAAGGGCTACGACCCCGCGGGCGAGCGGCTGCGGGAATCGCTGTGCACGCTGGGCAACGGCTACTTCGCCACGCGCGGAGCGGTGCCCGAGTGCCGGGCAGGTCTCGTGCACTGTCCCGGAACCTATGTCGCCGGGTGCTACAACCGCCTGGAGTCGACGGTGGCGGGACGGCAGGTGGTGAACGAGGACCTGGTCAACCTCCCGAACTGGCTGTTTCTGCGGTTCCGGGTGCGCCGCGTGGGAGGACCGTGGGGGGCTTGGTTCACCCCGGACACCCATCCCGTCCTGGACCATCGGCACACCCTGGATCTGCGCCGTGCCACGCTCACCCGCACCTTCCGCCACCGGGGGGACGGGGTCGGTGTGCTCGGCGTCGAGCAGACCCGGCTGGTGCACATGGGGGATCCCCACCTGGCCGCGCTGCGGACCGTCTTCACGGCCGACGGCTGGTCGGGGGAGATCGAGATCGAGTCCGGTGTCGACGGCGACGTCATCAACGGCAACGTGCACCGCTACCGTGCCCTCGAACGCCGCCAGCTGACCGGCGTTCGAACCGGGTTCAAGGAGCCCAGCACGGTGTGGCTGAGCTGCCGCACCAGCAGCTCCGGCATCCAGGTCGCCATGGCCGCCAGGACGGTCGTCACAGGTCCCTCCCCGGTCATGGGGGAGTTCCACCCGACCCGCCGCCGTGCCGTCCAGCGCCTTGTGGTCCCGCTCGCCCCCGGTCGGCCCGTCGCCGTGGAGAAGACCGTCGCCCTGCACACCTCGCGCGACACGGCGATCAGCGACCCGCTCGGCGCGGCGATCGACCGGGTGTCCACGGCGGCCGGCTTCTCCCTCCTGCTGGATTCCCATGCCGCCGCATGGGAGCGACTGTGGCGGCGCGCGGAGCTCCAGGTGCCCGGCCGGGCCGGCCGCGTCCTGCGCTTCCACCTCTTTCACCTCCTGCAGACCCTGTCCCCGCACACCGCGGACCTCGACGTGGGCGTCCCGGCCCGCGGGCTGCACGGCGAGGCGTACCGCGGCCATGTGTTCTGGGACGAGCTGTTCGTCCTGCCGTATCTCAACCTGCACTTCCCGGAGGTCTCCCGGGCCCTGCTCGACTACCGGTACCGGCGCCTGCCGCGGGCCTGCCGGGTGACCGCCGAGGCAGGCCGGGCTGGGGCGATGTACCCCTGGCAGAGCGGCAGCGACGGCCGCGAGGAGAGCCAGGAATGGCACCTGAACCCCCACTCGGGACGCTGGCTGCCCGACCGCTCCCGGCTCCAGCACCACGTGGGCTCGGCGATCGCCTACAACGTCTGGCAGTACTGCGAGGCCACCGGCGACACGGAATACCTGCACACCAAGGGCGCCGAGATGCTCCTGCAGATCGCCAGGTTCTGGGCCGGCCTCGCGGCCTACGACCCCGGCACGGGCCGCTACCGCATCCGGCGCGTGGTCGGCCCCGACGAGTACCACGACGCCTACCCGGACGCCGCCCTGCCGGGGCTGGACGACAACGCGTACACGAACGTCACCGCCGCCTGGGTCCTCGTCCGCGCCCTGGACCTCCTGCGGCGCCTTCCCGCCTGGCGCCGCGACGAACTGCGCGACCGGGTCCGGCTGGACGCCGGGGAACCACCCAAGTGGGACGAGATCTCCCGACGGCTGCTGGTCCCCTTCCACCAAGGGGTCATCAGCCAGTTCGAGGGATACGGCGATCTCGCCGAGCTGGACTGGGACGCCTACCGGGCCCGCTACGACAGCATCCGGCGGCTGGACCGGATCCTGGAGGCCGAAGGCGACACGGTCAACCGCTACCAGGCGTCCAAGCAGGCGGACGTCCTCATGCTCGGCCACCTCTTCTCGACCGCCGAACTCGGGCAGCTCTTCGCCCGCCTCGGCTACGACGTCGATGACGAGGTCTGGCGCAGAACGGTCGACCACTACCTGCGCCGTACCAGCCACGGCTCCACCCTCAGCGGGCTGGTCCATGGCCTGGTGCTGGCCAGAGCCCGTCGGGCCGAGGCATGGCAGTACGTCCAGGAGGCCCTGGAGGCCGACGTCGCCGACATCCAGGGCGGTACGACCGGCGAGGGCATCCATCTCGGGGCGATGGCCGGAACCCTCGACCTGGTCCAGCGCGGTCTGACCGGCCTGGAGACCCGCGAGGACGCCCTAAGGTTCGACCCGGTCCCCCTCCCCGCGCTCTCCGAGTACGGGTTCTCGCTGCGCTACCGCGGTCACTGGGGCGTGAGCGTACGGCGCCGCAGCGGACAGCTGGAGATCCGCGTGCCGGACTCGGAGGAGTCACCGCTGCGCGTGGTGCTGGCCGACCGGGCCGTGACCGTCGCGCCGGGGGAGACCTGCACCCTCGTGGTGCCGACGAGCTGAGGATCACGTCGCTGTCATCGGAGTGCCCCCCGACCGGCCGCCTCGTGCACCGTGCCGGACACGCGTACCGCGGTGACCTTGTACTCGGGGCAGGACGTAACGGTGTCCGTGTGGTCGGAGGTGAGGCGGTTCACGCCGCTCGCGGGAAAGTGGAAGGAACCGAACACCTGGCCGGGTGGAGTCTGCTCGCTGATGCGGGCGATGAGCCGGGCCCGGCCGTGCCGGCTCTCCACGGTGAGCCGTGCGCCGTTGCGTACGTCGTAGCGGGCGGCGTCGTCGGGGTGGAGGTCGAGGTGGTCGACGGGATCGAGCGCGAGATTGCCGCCACGACGGGTCATGCTGCCCGAGTTGTAGTGCGCCCAGCGCCGCCCGGTGACCAGAAGCAGCGGGAAGTCGTCGTCGGGTTGCTCACCGGGTGGGAGGTAGGGCGTCGCGGAGAGGCGGGCCCGCCCGTCCGATGTGGCGAACCGCTCCGCGTACAGCTTGGCCTCCCCAGGACGGCCGGGGTCCGGGCACGGCCACGGCACGGCGCCCTCCCGGTCCAGCCGTTCATGGGAGAGACCTGCGAAGACGGGCGCGACGCGCCCGCATTCGGCCAGGGCGTCGGCCGGAGTGGGGCAGCCCAGGCCGACCCCCATCGCAGAGGCGAGGGCGTGGATGATGTCGAAGTCGCTGCGTGCCTCACCCGGCGCGGGCACGGCGGGGCGGACCCGCTGGAACCGTCGGTCGAAGTTGACGAAGGTGCCGTCCTTCTCCAGCCAGGACGCGGCCGGCAGGACGACGTCGGCATGGCGGGCGGTCTCGGACAGGAAGAGTTCGTTGCACACCACGAGCGGGCACGCCCGAAGGGCTTCGGTCACCTGGTTGCTGTCGGGGTCGGTGGCGCAGACGTCCTCGCCGATGACCCACAGGGCCCGTAGATCCCCGGCTCGCGCGGCGGCGAACATGTCCGGGATCCTCCGGCCCGGGCGGTCCGGCATCCGCACACCCCACACTGCTTCGGCCCTGGACCGTACGCCGGGATCGGTCACCTTCCCGTAGCCGGGCAGCAGGTCGGGCAGCGCGCCCATGTCCGAGGCGCCCTGGACGTTGTTCTGGCCGCGCAGCGGATTGACACCGTAGCCGCGGTCGGTGCCGACGGCGCCGCGCAGGATCGCCAGTGCCGATGACTGCGAGTGCGGCCCCCACTGAAGACGGCCAAAGCACTCCCGCAACAGGGCGTTGACGTACCCCGAGTGCCTTGCCGGCAACCGTCCCGAGGGTGCTTCTGCGCGGAGCCGTGAGGCGACGAAGTCCCAAAGGAACGCTCCGGTCGGACTTCGTCGTCTCACGGACGCGCCGCATCGGGCTCACGATCATTCGGCCGGCGGCGCGGTCTGGTTTGGTTCGGTCGGCTGCTCAGCCTTCCGACTTGCCTGCGGTGAGGGTGGCGAGAGCGGCGTCGAGGCGGCGGGTGGCCTCCTCGGCGACCGGGCGCAGGGCGTCGAGTTCGGTGAGGGCGACCATCGTGCCGGGGTCCAGGACCTGTACGACCGTGCTGTCGCCGTCGCGGCGGACGACCACGTTGCACGGCAGCAGCAGGCCGATGGAACGGTCGGTGTCCAGGGCACGGTGGGCAAGGGGTGGGTTGCAGGCACCGAGGATGACGTAGTCCTCCATGTCATGGTCGAGCTTGGCCTTGAGAGTGGCGGTGACGTCGATCTCGGTGAGGATGCCGAAGCCCTGGTCGGCGAGGGCGTCGCGGGTGCGGGCGACGGCGGTGGCGAAGTCGGTGTCGAGGCGGACTGTGCGGTCGTGGCGCATGGGCGAGACCCTTCTCGGTGGCTTGAGCGGGGCGGGACGAGAGTCCGGCCCTGTGCGAGGTACTCGTAGGGCGTTTCCGGGCTTTTCCTGCCCTTGAAAATACCCCCAGGGGTACTCGTGCTACCTTCGTAAGTATACCCCCCGGGGTAATTCTTCTCTGGAAGGGAGCACAGCGTGTTCTTCGTCGACACGATCGAGGTGTCCGGGCTCGGCAACCGTGGTTATCTCGCCGGCGGTGAGCGGACGGCCGTCGCGGTCGACCCGCCCCGCGACGTCGATCAGGTGATCGCGGCGGCCGCACGGCGCGGGGTACGGATCTCGCACGTGGTCGAGACACACGTGCACAACGACTACGTCACCGGCGGCTTGGAGCTCGCCCGGATCGCGGGCGCGGACTACCTCGTGCCGGCCGGGGCGCGGGTGTCGTTCGAGCGGACGCCTGTGCGCGACGGTGATGTCACGGCTCTCGACACCGGCCTGGCGCTGCGCGCGCTGGCCACCCCCGGGCACACCCCGCACCACACCTCCTACGTACTGGAGGCGAACGGCACGGCGGTCGCCGTGTTCACCGGCGGGTCCCTGCTCATCGGCACCGTCGGCCGGCCCGACCTGGTCGAGCCGCGGCTGACCGAGCGGCTGGCCCGTGCCCAGCACGCGTCCGCGCACCGGCTGGCCGCCGAACTCCCGGACGACACCGCCGTACTGCCCACGCACGGCTTCGGCAGCTTCTGCTCGTCCTCCCAGTCCGAGGGCAGCGACACGACCATCGGCAAGGAGAAGGTGTCCAACGAGGCGCTCACCCGGGACGTCGACAGCTTCGTCGCCGATCTGCTGGCCGGTCTGGACGACGTGCCCGCCTACTACGCGCACATGGGCCCGGCCAACGCAGCCGGACCCGCGCCCGTCGACCTGACCCCGCCCGCCGTCGCGGACGCCGACGAGATCGCCGAGCGGCTGGACGCGGGGGAGTGGGTGGTCGATCTGCGCAACCGGGTCGCGTTTGCCTCCGGGCACCTCTCCGGGTCCTTCAACTTCGAGGTGGAGGGGCAGCTCGCCACGTATCTGGCCTGGCTGATCCCATGGGGCAAGCCGGTCACGCTGCTCGCCGAGTCGCCCGCGCAACTCGCCGCCGCGCAGCGGGAGCTGGTTCGGGTGGGCATCGACCGCCCCGCCGCCGCGGCCACGGGCGGCCCGGCCGACTGGGTGCGCGAGGGCGAGGCGCCGGCCTCGTTCCCGAGGGGCACCTTCGCCGACCTTGCGGGACGGAGCACGGACGTCGTCGTCCTGGACGTGCGCCGGACGTCGGAGCGGGCCGACGGATATGTCGAGGGCTCGGTGCACATCCCCGTCCACACCTTGCACCACCGTCTCGACGAGGTGCCCGACGGGCAGGTGTGGGTGCACTGCGCGGGCGGCATGCGCGCCGCGATCGCCGCCTCCCTGCTGGACGCCTCAGGTCGTGACGTCGTCGCCGTGGACGACTCCTTCGACGCGGCCGAGAAGGCGGGACTCGCCCTCGGGCCCCGTGACGGCGCGGAGGCCGCCAAGGCCCGCCGATCTTCCCTGACGACGTGACGAACAGGAGCCAGAAACCGAGATGAGCATCTTCCGACGGACCCGGGGCGGCCCTGGGCGCGTGAATGCGCAGGAGGCAGCCGCGCGCACCGGGCACGACAACGCCGACGGCGGCGGTGACGCCGTACTGCTGGACGTGCGTGAGTCCTACGAGTGGCAGGCGGGCCACGCGCCGCGCGCCGTGCACCTGTCCCTGTCGGCGCTGGCCGCCGGGGCGGGGCTGCCCGCTGACGCGCAGGCGCGGCCCCTGATCGTGATCTGCCGCTCCGGCAACCGCTCCCGACAGGCCGCCGAACTGCTCGTCGCCCGCGGCTCGGAAGCCGTCGACGTGGTCGGCGGGATGCGGGACTGGGCCAAGGCGGGGCTGCCGGTGGTGGACGCGCGCGGACAGAGCGGCACTGTCGCGTGAGCGCACTCATACTCGCCCTGGCCGCCGGAGCAGTCATCGGTCTGGCGCTCGGTGCGCTCGGGGGCGGCGGCAGTGTCCTGGCCGTCCCGGCGCTGATCTACCTGCTCGGATTCAGCCCGGTCGGGGCGACGACCGCAAGTCTGGTCATCGTCACGCTCACCTCGGTCACCGCGCTGGTCGCGCACGCCCGCGACGGGCACGTGCGCTGGCGTACCGGGCTGCTGTTCGCGGCGGCCGGGATCGGCCCGGCGATGGTGGGCGGCGCGCTCGCCGGGCGCGTGCCGGCGGGCGTACTCACGGCCGCGTTCGGGCTGGTCGCGGGAGTGGCCGCCGTGCGTATGCTGCGGTCCCGGCCCGCCGCGGAGTGCGCCGTGACGGTGCGGCCGGGGCGGGCGGCTGCGGCCGGTGCCGGCCTCGGTGCGGTCACCGGTGTCCTGGGTGTCGGTGGCGGCTTTCTCGCCGTACCGGCGCTGGTGGGTGTGCTGGGTATGCGGATGCGGGAGGCGGTGGGTACCAGCCTGCTGGTCATCACCGTCAACTCGCTGGCCGCGCTGTCGATGCGGGCCGGCACGGTCGAGGGGCTCGACTGGGCCGTCGTCGGCCCGTTCATCGGGGCCGCGATTCTCGGCGCCTGGGACGGGAAGCGGCTGGCCGTGAAGGTCTCTGGGTACACACTTCAGCGGATCTTCGCCGTGGTACTGCTCGCGGTCGCGGCCTTCATGCTGATCGACGCGGTGCTGTGAAGGCCGCGGCGAGCAACGTCAGGCCAGGGACAGGAACAGCTTCTCCAGGCGGGCACGCATCGCATCCGGGTCCTCGCCGTTCTTGCGCCCTGACTCCATGTCCGTCACGCACTGCTGCAGGCCCGTCGCGATGATCGCGAAACCGGCCCGGTCCAGGGCGCGCGAGGCGGCGGCGAGTTGCGTGACGACGTCCTCGCAGTCGCGTCCCTCCTCGATCATCCGGATCACGCCGGCGATCTGACCCTGTGCCCGCCGCAGCCGGTTCAGCACGGCCTTCAGGTCCGCACCCTCAAGTTCCAGTTCCACGATCACTCCTCGAAAAATACCCCTAGGGGTACTGTACGTCCCGGTTCGGGACGGCGTCGACCATTAAGGATCACACCTGCCATGACGAACACCCCCGCCCCCGTCGCCCTCGGCGCGGACCAGGCCCGCACACGGCTGCACGAGCTGACCGTCATCGACGTGCGCACGCCCGCCGAGTACGCCTCGGGCCACCTGCCCGGCGCCCTCAACATCCCCCTGGGCCAGGTCCGGCGGGCGCTGCCGGAGATACGGCACGCCGCCGGGCGCGGCGACGTGCTCGTCGTGTGCGCCTCGGGCGCCCGCTCGGAGAACGCCTGCAAGCTCCTGGCCGAGCAGGGCGTCACCACGGCGACCCTGGCCGGCGGCACCGGCGCCTGGGCCGCCGAGGGGCACGATCTGCACACACCGGCGGCCTGTGACACCCGTTCCGTCTGGAGCATGGAACGCCAGGTCCGGTTCACGGCCGGCACTCTGGTGCTCCTCGGCCTCGTCCTCGGCCTGCTCCTGCATCCGGCCCTCCTGCTGATCTCGGCCGGTGTCGCCGGCGGCTTGGTCTTCTCCGCCCTCACCGACACCTGCGGCATGGCGGCCGTGCTCGGCAAGCTGCCGCACAACCGCCCGAGCCCGGCCGACCTCGACGCCGCGCTCGCCGCTCTTCGCAGTCGCTGACCCCGGCGTTCCAGGGCGTCTC
The DNA here is from genome assembly GCF_049739545.1 of Streptomyces sp. SLBN-8D4. Taxonomy (NCBI): domain Bacteria; kingdom Bacillati; phylum Actinomycetota; class Actinomycetes; order Kitasatosporales; family Streptomycetaceae; genus Streptomyces; species Streptomyces sp. SLBN-8D4. Next base: position 1,128,219 of record NZ_JBMGQC010000001.1, on the reverse strand, counting down.
TCGAACGTGACAGCCGCGCCGGGCGTCAGCTCGCCTCCGCAGAGCCCACGGCGGCCTTCCGGCGCACGTCGTCCATGTCGACGGCGCGGATCTTCCCGATGAGTTCCTCCAGCGCCTGCGGCGGCAGCGCGCCCGGCTGCGAATACAGGACGGTCCGGTCACGGACGGCCATCAGGGTGGGGATGGACGAGATCTGGAAGGCGCCGGCGAGTTCGGGCTGCGCTTCGGTGTCGACCTTGCCGAAGACGATGTCCGGGTGGCGCTCGGACGCCTTGTCGTAGACGGGGCCGAACATCCGGCACGGTCCGCACCAGGCGGCCCAGAAGTCGATCAGCAGGATGTCGGAGCCGGTGACGGTCTCCTCGAAGTTGTCCTTGGTCAGTTCGACGGTCGGCATGGGTGTCCCTCCGCTCCTGTATACCCGGTGGGGTATCTGCGTCTGTTCGGTTCAACCGGTGCCGGTGCGGGTTTGTTCCACGCAGGCGGGCGGGAGCGGGAACCAGCGCATGCGCTCGAAGCCGGCGGGCAGTCCGGTGGGGCCGTCGTCGAGCCGGTCGGGACGAGCCGCCAGTACCGCGCGGGCACGGGCGAGTTGACCGGCCAGCGCCTCCTCGCCCAGTCGGCGATGGCGGGCAGCCGGAGCGGAGATCCGCCCGTCGGCGCCGAAGCGGACGTCGGCCAGCCCCAGGGGAGCGCCGACGGGGCCGCTGCGATGGCGCCACTGCCCGGTGTGCGGGTCGAAGCGGTAGTCGGGAAGCAGCCGATGTCCATGGGTGGCGATCAGGTCGACGGCGTCGATGAGGTAATCACGGACGGTGTCACTGATGAAGTAGTTGAAGTTGACGCGGGCCCAGCCGGGCTTGATGCCGTCGCACCCGTGCACGACCTCGTCTAGTAGGGCGTGGGAAGTGGGGGCGTCGATGGCGAGCAGGCGGTGGCCGTAGGGGCCCGCGCAGGAGCAGCCGCCCCGGGCCTGGATGCCGAAGAGGTCGTTGAGCAGGGCCACGACGTAGTGGTGGTGCAGATAGGCGCGCTCTCCGTGGCGGATCCGGAAAGAGACGATGGACAGCCGACGGGCGTCGTGGTTGCCGAGGATCTCGATGCCGCGGTTGCCCTCCCAGGCCGCGAGCGCGCGTCGCCAGTGGCGTTCCTCCGCGGCCTGGATGGTCTGGGTCCCCACCGCCTGCTTGAGGGCGAAGACCAGTCCGGCCCGGATGGACTCCACGATCGCCGGGGTGCCGCCCTCCTCCCGAGCCACCGGGTCGTCGAGATAGCGGTGACCGAGCGGGTCGACGAAGGCGACCGTGCCGCCGCCCGGAGCCGTGGGCACCCGGTTGCGCACCAGCTCGCGCCGGACGACGAGCACCCCCGGGGTCTGCGGACCGCCGACGAACTTGTGCGGGGACAGGAACAGTGCGTCCTTGTGGTCCCCCGCCCCAGGCGAGCTCTCGGCCACCCGGATCGGGATGTACGGTGCCGCCGCAGCGTAGTCCCAGAAGGACAGCGCGCCGTACGTGTGCAGCAGGCGCGCGATGCGGTCGGTGTCGGTGAGGATGCCGGTGACGTTGGAGGCGGCGGAGAAGCTGCCGATCAGCAGTGGACGGCCGGCGTAGAGCTGCAGCCCCGCTTCGAGCCGGGCGAGGTCGATATGGCCGTCGGCGTCCTCGTCGATCACTACCACGTCGGCGATCGACTCGCGCCAGGGCAGTTCGTTGGAGTGGTGTTCGTACGGCCCGACGAACACCACCGGCCGTTCGGCGGGCGGTGGCCTGTCAGGGCGGCGCAGCTGGAGGACGCCGACGAGTTTGCTGGCGGCGGCGGTGGCTCCGGAGCCGCAGAAGATCACCAGGTCGTCCTCGGTGCCGCCGACCGCGTTCCGGATGATCCGGCGGGCGTCCTCGCGCAGCCGGGTGGTCTGCAGGCTGGTGCTGGAGCTTTCGGTGTGCGTGTTGCCGTAGCGCGGCAGCACCTGTTCGCGGACGAAGTCCTCGATGAAGTCGAGCGATCGGCCGGAGGCGGTGTAGTCGGCGTAGACGATCCGCTTCGGGCCGTACGGGCCGTCCAGCACCTCGTCGTCGCCGATCAGCCCGCCGCGGATGCGCTCCAGCAGGGCCGGTACGACCGGCGCCGAGGTCGTACTCATGGCTCCAGCTCGATGTCGATGTCGGGCGGCTCGTGCAGGGTGTTGTGAACCGTGCAGTGCGAGGCCACCGCCAGCAGGGCCGCGCGGCGCTGCTGGGGCAGCTCCGGCGGCGGGTCGATCACGAGCCGCATGGAGGCGACGCGCGGCGGTCGGTCGGTGGCCATGGTGAACTCCGTGCGGACGCGTAGTCCGGCCTGGGGCAGGCCGTGCCGGTGGAGGTAGCGGCCCGCGTAGAACGCCACGCAGGTGGCCAGGGAGGCCGCGAAGAGCTCGGTGGGGGTGGGTGCGGTGTCCGTGCCGCCCGCCTCCAGGGGCTGGTCGACCTGGAGGCGGTGTTCGCGGACGTCCACGGTGTAGGCGTCCCCTTCGACGTGAACGACCTCCAGGCGGTGCAGGTCCACGGGCTGGGGGTGGCTCGTACCGAGGGTCTGAGGTGTACTGCCGGTCATGGCCGGACCCCTCTCTCTGGTGCCGACTGCTCAGGACTCCAGTCGACCGCTGAGCGCGGCATGGGACGAAGGGCCGACGGGGTGCACCGGGGACCGTTCGGTCCTCGTGTCCGATGACGCCGAGGTATACCCTGTTGGGTATTTTACCAGGGTGTTCATGGCAGGCGAGTGGGCATGAGGGCCAATGGGCCCGGCCGAACACATACCCGGGCGGGTACTCGGATGGGGACCAGCGGCCCATGCCCCGCTCCCATCTCCCGCACGACAGTGGGGTCATGGGCAAACACATCGTGATTCTCGGCGGTGGTACCGCCGGCACCATGACGGCGAACCGCCTGTGTCGCACATGCGACCCGAGCGAGTGCCGGATCACGGTCGTCGACCAGCACGACGACCACCTGTACCAGCCCGGCCTGCTGTTCGTGCCCTTCGGGCTGGCCCAGCCGCGTCACCTCGTCCGCTCCCGCCCTCGGCAGCTCGACCCCGCGGTCGACTACAAGATGGCGCGGATCGACCGGGTCGACCTGGACGCACGAACCGTCCATCTCGCCGGAGGCATACGGCTGTCGTACGACGTCCTGGTGGTCGCGACCGGAGCCACCCTCCTGCCGGAGGAGACCGAAGGGCTCACCGGCCCCGGCTGGGGCGAGAAGGTCTTCACCTTCTACGACCTGCCCGGCGCCGCCGGCCTGCACCAGGCGCTGGAACGCTTCGAGGGCGGCCGCCTGGTGATCGACGTCGCGGACCTGCCTCTCAAGTGCCCGGTGGCGCCCTTGGAGTTCGCCTTCCTGGCCGACTGGTACTTCCAGCACCGGGGTATCAGGGACCGGGTCGAGCTGACGTATGTCACCCCGCTCGACGGCGCGTTCACCAAGCCGGTCGCGGCCAGGACGCTGGGCGGCCTGCTCAAGGACAAGGGCATCGAGCTGGTCACGGAATTCACCCTCGGCGAGGTCGACGGCGAACGCGGGCGGCTGGTGTCGTACGACGAGCGAGAGGTGCCCTTCGACCTGGCGGTCGTTGTGCCCCTGCACGGCGGCGCGGAGTACGTGGAGCGTTCCGAGGGGCTGGGCGACGAACTCGGCTTCGTGCCCGTGGACCCGCACACCCTGCAACTCCCGGGCCGTCCCGAGGTGTTCGCGATCGGCGACGCGGCGGGCCTGCCGGCGTCCAAGGCGGGGTCGGTGGCCCACTTCGAGGGCGAGGTGCTGGCGCACAACATCGGCCGCTTCCTCGCCGCACAGCCGCTGGACGCCTCCTTCGACGGGCACGCCAACTGCTTCGTGGAGACCGGCTTCCACAAGGCGCTGCTGATCGACTTCAACTACGACACCGAACCGCTGCCCGGCCACTTCCCGGGACCGGTGGGCCTGCCACTGCTCAAGGAGTCGCACGCGGCCCATCTCGGCAAGCTCGCCTTCGAGTGGCTGTACTGGCACAGCCTGCTGCCCGGCCGCGAGCTGCCCGGCATCGGCTCGGCCATGCCCGAGCACGGCAAGCACCGCGTATCCGACTGAGAACCACGTGACCGACCGATAGTCGCGTGCCCATCCGAGGCCGCCGTCCGTCCAAGGGGAGAGGACCCCGCCATGCCCACCATCACCTACGCCGACACCGCAGTCCCGGTGGACGACGAAGGCTTCTTCACCGATCCCGACCGGTGGACCGAGCCGATGGCCGAACAGATCGCCAAGGAGTCCGGCATCGAGCAGTTGACCGACCGGCACTGGACGGTCATCCGCTTCATGCGCGACCAGTACGCCGCCAAGGGCACCGGCCCCACGGTGCGCGTCCTCGGCAAGACCTCCGGAGTGAGCGTCAAGGAGCTCTACCAGCTGTTCCCCAAGGGCCCGGCGAAGACGGCCGCCAAGATCGCCGGGATTCCCAAGCCGCGCGGCTGCATCTGAGAGGGAGGGCCGCACCATGGCCGGCACTGCCACCATCGAGAAGGTCTCGATCATCGTTTCCAAGGGGTCCCTGGAAGGGATCTACCCGGCCCTGATCATGGCCAACGGCGCCCGCGCCGAGGGCATCGAGGCCGACCTGTTCTTCACCTTCTTCGGCCTGGACGCCATCACGAAGAAGCACTGGGAGCACATCAAGCTCGCCACCGTCGGCAACCCCGGACTGCACCTGCCGACCCTGCTGGGCGGCATGCCGGGCGTCCCCGACCTGGTCACCCGCTACATGGAACGCAAGATGGACAAGCTCGACATCCCGCCGATCCCCGAGTTCATCGAGATGATCGCCGACACCGGCGCGGGCATCTACGCCTGCAAGGCGTCCGTCGACCTCTTCGAACTCGGCAAGGACGACCTGGTCGAGCAGGTCCAGGGCATCATCACGGTCGGCGAGTTCTACGAACACGCGGCCGGCGGCCAGATCATCTACACCTGAGATGGCCGACGCCGGGGCCGGGCCAGGTCTGCCGGACGGAATGCGGCGCGTGCCGGCGGTGGTCGCCCATCCCGACGACGAGTCGTTCGGCCTGGGCGGCCTCCTGGCGCTGTTCAACGAGCGCGCCGTGCCCACCGGAGTGCTCTGCTTCACCCACGGCGAGGCGTCCACCCTGCACGGCAGGCCCGGCGACCTGCACGCCCTGCGCGCGGACGAACTCGCCTGCGCCGCAGGGGAACTGGGCGTCGAGCGGGTGGAACTGACCGGGCACCCGGACGGTGGCCTCGACGGTATTCCGGCGCACCGGCTCGCCGGGGAGGTGGCCCGGCTGATCGGCGAGCAGCGCCCCAGCCATCTGCTGGTGTTCGACCTGGGGGGCGTCACGGGGCATCGGGATCATCAACGGGCCGCGATCGCCGCGCTGTCCGCCGCCCGTGAGGTGGGTGTCGCCGTGCTGGCGTGGCCCCTGCCGCGGGACGTGGCGGAACGGCTGAACGCCGAGCTCGGTACGTCCTTCGTCGGGCGGGACCCGGCGAGTGCCATGTCGTCAAGCGGGTGCCGTGCGAGCGGCAAGGCCGTGCGATCGCCTGTCATGCCAGTCAGTCGGTCGACAATCCGGGCTCCGGCGCCGTCTGGAACTCCTGGGTACCCGGGAGTACTTGCGCGTGTTGCACTGCCCCGGCCGACGGCGCGATCAGGTGGGAGGCGTGTCCTTTCGCGTCGACCGGACGGGGGCGCCGCCGCGCTCGGCCAGGTCGGCGTGCGCAAGGAGCAGACGGGCCAGGTCACGTGCCTCGTCGGCGGTGAGCGCCGCCCACACGCCAGGCTCGCCGCCTTGGTCCCGGCCCACGTCAAGGGCGACCCGGCTGATGGGCCGGTCGGTGGGAGCGAGCAGCAGACACCGTACGGCGATCCTGCGCCCGCAGCTGGTTACGAGAGTGTCCCCACTCGCAGAGGGCCGATCGGGTCCTGTCGTCGTCATCGTCCTCACGCTCCTCCGTCCGGTCGGGGTGGTCCCGGCGGGTGCCGTCCGTAATGTGAATACCCGCCGGGGTATAAGTGACAGCGTTCCGCGAGGCCGCATTGTTCCCCTCGCGTAGGCGCAGTCGTTCTGCGGCGACACGTGCGACACGATGGAGGGCCGCACGCAAGGGGGTGAAGGGGGAGCATGCGGGGCCGTCCGGCCCTCCGCGGGCCCAGGCCGAATAAATACGGTAGGGGGTAATGAAATCCGTGATCATTCGGGAGGGATCCCTCGATGACCGTCTCCGACCAGACCCAGCCGACGCCTCCTGGCCACGCCGGCCTGCCGCTCATCGGTGACAGGGCGCCGGACTTCGCGGCCGAGTCCACCCACGGGCCCGTCCGACTGTCCGACTACGCCGGCCGGTGGCTGGTGCTCTTCAGCCACCCGGCGGACTTCACCCCGGTGTGCACCACCGAGTTCGTCGCCTTCACCGAGCTCACCGACGAGTTCACCGCCCGCGGCACGGCCCTGCTCGGCAGCGCCGTGGACTCCGTCCACAGCCACCTCGCATGGACCCGGGCGATCGAGCAGAAGCTGGGTGTGCGTGTCCCGTTCCCGATCATCGCCGACCTGGACATGCGCGTCTCCCGCGCCTACGGCATGCTCCACCCGAACACCTCGGCCACCGCCGCCGTACGCGCTGTCTTCGTCATCGACCCGGAGCAGACCGTGCGTGCGGTGCTGTACTACCCGATGAACGCGGGACGCATGATCCCCGAGATCCTGCGGCTCCTCGACGCCCTGCAGACCTCCGACCACGACGGCGTCTCCTGCCCGGCCAACTGGCGTCCCGGCGAGGACGTCGTCCTCGGCGCCCCGCGCACCCAAGCGGAGCTGGAGGCACGGCTGGCCGACGACAGCGTCAAGCTCACCGACTGGTACCTGGCGACCAAGGCAGGTACAGCGGCCTGACGCGCCGACCGGGGTCATCTCCGTACGGCGTGGACGAGCGCGTCGAGGGCCGTGCGATTGTCGCCCTCGGCGGCGGTCACCGGCCGGGCGGCCGTCTCGGCGCGCAGGATGTCGGCGTGCGGCCGCCACAGGTCGGCGACCTGCTCGGCGGTGTACAGCACGCGTGGATCCTGCGGGCCGCCGTGGCCGTGCTCGGGGTTGGCCGCGTCGTGGCCGACGAGGAGCAGGGTGCCGCCCTTGCCGACGGCGGTGGCGGCCCGGGTCAGCACCTGGGCCATGTCCGGCCACGGCAGGTGGAGATACGCGATCAGGGCCAGGTCGTACGTGGCCCTGACCGCGGCCAGTTGTCCCTGGGCCCGCCGTAGCCGGTTGAGTACCTCGGCCCACGAGTCCGCTTCCTTGTCGTCGGTGTTCACGACTTCGGTGGTGTGCACCGGACACCTCCTCGGGACCGGACACCTTCTCGGGACCGGACACCTTCTCGGGGCCGGGTGGGGGAGTGTGTACCGCGTGTATAGGTGTCCTGCGGCGACGCGGCCGTGCCGTTGCCGGGTATGGTCTCGGCGCGGAGGGCGAGCGGGATCGCAGGGTTGGTTGCGTCATCCGGCACGGCCGGAGTGTCACTTGGCCGCTCCGGTGTTCGGCTGGAGCGGCTGAGCAGGTACCAGCTGACGCCGATCCCCGCCGCTGTGGCCATGGAAGCCCAGGTCCAGGGGCTGGTCAGCAGGGTGTGGCGCAGATCGGAGCCGGTCTGCTGACTCAGGACGAAGACGCCCATGACGGCGACGAACCAGCCGAAGGACTTGCGCAGCGCGTCCTGCGGGATGCGCCCGGCGAGCAGGCCTCCGAGGATGCTGCCGACGACGGCGGTCGCGGTGACGAGGGCGGCGAAGCCCCAGTCGATGTGCACGCTCGCGAGGTATCCCGCCAGGCCGGCGAAGGACTTCATGGAGATGACCAGCAGTGAGGTGCCGACCGCGACGGTCATCGGCAGTCCGCCGAGCAGGGCGAGTGCGGGAACGACGAGGAAGCCTCCGCCGGCGCCGACGAGTCCGGTCACCAGGCCGACGACGATGCCGTCCAACAGGACGTGCAGGACGGGGAGTTCGTGGTGGGCCTTCTTCGGCGCCCGCCTCCGTCCCCGGATCATGGCGACGGCGGTGGCGATCATCATGAGGGCGAACGCGATCAGGAGGATGCTGCCGGGGATGAACTCGGCGAGCCGTCCGCCCGCGTAGGCGCCGGTCATGCCGGCGAACCCGAACAGCAGGCCGGTGCGCCAGCGGACGCGTCCGGCCCGGGCGTGCGAGACGGCTCCGGCGGCGCTGGTGACGCCGACGACGAACAGGGAGGTGGCGATGGCTTCCTTGGTCTCCATGCCGGCCAGGTAGACCAGGATGGGGACAGTCAGGATGGATCCGCCGCCGCCCAGGATGCCGAGGCTGACGCCGATGAGCAGGGACGCGGCGATGATGACCGCGATCATGGGGTGTCCCGTAGGGCGGTGACGACCGTGTCGAGGTCGGTGCGTGGGCCGCGGTTGTAGGGCAGCTTGGACAGCAGCATTCCCATGGCGCAGGTGTTGGTGAGTGCGGCGATGGTCAGTCCCGCGCCGACTGCCGTGCCGATCAGGTGGAGTCCGGGCACGAACAGGCCCGTGACGCCGGTCAGCAGGACGAGGGTTCCGGCGACGAGTCGGACCTGACGTTCCAGGTCCCAGCGCTCCGGGCCGCGGGTGAGCGGGCCGCCGGCGGACTCCCAGGCCACGACGCCGCCGTCGAGGACGCGCAGGTTGGGGAGTCCGGCCTCGGCCAGGGCCTGTTCGGCCTGTGCGGCGCGGGCGCCGGAGCGGCAGATGAGGATGACGTCCTCGTCGAGGTGGTGGAGCAGTTCGGCGCGGTGTTCGCGCAGGGTGTCGAGGGGGACGTTGTAGGAGCCGGGGATGTGGGCGGTGCGGAACTCGCCGGGCGTGCGCACGTCCAGCAAGCGCGGGCCCTCGCCGGATCGGGTCAGGTCGCGCAGGCCGGCGGGGTCGAGGCGTGGTTTGTCGGCTTGCATCGTCATTGATGAACTCCAAAGTCATTGCACGGTGGCTGGGGCGGCGGTCGGGTTCCGTGACCGCCGCCCGGGACTTGCTTGAGTGGGGTCAGACGTCGGCTGATGCGGGCAGGGTGAGCCAGGCGCCGTACCCGCCGAGGAGGTCGGAGACGTCGGTGCGGCCCTGGTGGCGCAGCAGGCTGGCGGCTATGGAGGAGCGGTGGCCGCCCGCGCAGTGCACGACCAAGGGACGGTCGGCCGGGATCTCCTCGACACGGCGCGCGAGTTCGGCCAGCGGGATGTGCAACGAACCCTCGATGAAGCCCTCTTCGCGCTCGGCGGTGTTGCGCACGTCCAGCACGAGCGGCGGCTCGTCGCCGTCGAGCAGACGTCGCAGCTCGTCGGCGGTGAGCCGGCTGGCCTGATCCATCTCGTCGGCCAGGGCGGGGAAGGCGCCCTCGGGTTGGCGCAGGTAGCCGCCGACCTTGTCGAAGCCGATCCGGGCGAGCCGGGTGACGACCTCCTCCTCGCGGTCCTGCGGCGCGATGACGACGACGTCCTGTTCGGGGGCGACGACCATGCCGGCCTGCTCGGCGAACCGGCCGTCCGCGGGTACGTTGACCGAGCTGCGCAGATACCCGGGAGCGAAGTCCTGCGGGGAACGGGCGTCGACCACGACGGCTCCGGCCGCGCGCCGCTGCATGAACTCCTCCACCGACAGCGGCCGGGGCGCGGCGGCTGCGTCGAACAGGCCGTGCTCCTTCCGGTTGAGGATGGCGTCGTAGACGAAGTACGCGGGCGCGGACGGCTGGCCCTCGGTCACCAGCGACACGAACTTCTCCTCGCTCATCGGGCGGCAGGCGTAGTTGGTGGCGCGCTGCTCGCCGATGGTGGACTGGCGCTGGGTGGAGAGGTTCTTGCCGCAGGCGGATCCGGCGCCGTGGGCGGGGAAGACCCGCACAGCGTCCGGGAGGTCCATCAGCTTGTGCTGGATGGTGTCGTAGAGCATCTTGCCGAGTTCGTCGGCGGTCACGCCGATCGAGGCGAGCAGGTCGGGGCGGCCCACGTCGCCGATGAACAGCGCGTCGCCGGTCAGCACCCCGTAGGGGACGGTGTCGTCGGCGTGCTCGTACACCAGGACGCTGATCGACTCGGGGGTGTGGCCGGGGGTTTCGATGATCTGGAGCTGGACGTCGCCGAGGCTGATGCGTTCGCCGTCGGTGAGTTTGCGGATGGGGTATTCGGCCTCGGCGCGCTGTCCGTAGCCGATCCAGGCGCCGGTTCGGTCGGCGAGTTCGAGGTGGCCGGCGAGGAAGTCGGCGTGGAAGTGGGTGTTGATGACCGCCTCGATGGTGAAACCGTGGGCGGCGGCGTCGGTGAGGTATTCGGAGACGTCGCGGCGGGGGTCGACGACGACGGCCTTGCCGGTGCTTTCGTCGGCGATCATGTAGGACGCCTGGGAGAGGCAGTCGAGGTAGTACTGGGCGAAGAACATGGTCGGATGACCTCCATGTCGGCTGGGTAATACCCCGGGGGGTATATAGAAGGGTCTGGTCCGCCCTTGTCGGAGGACGGGGGCGGGATGGTGGCCGGCCCGGGTCGGGGGAGGCCCGGGCCGACCGGTCAGAGGCGGCCGGTGAGCATGCCGTGCCAGTAGATCGGCGGCAGCCCGTACCGCTTGAACGCCCACAGGGTGCGCCGCTCCTTGAAGGGGTCGAGCAGCGGGAAGGAGGGCGTGGGGTTGAGGTCGTAGTCGAACTCGGCGAGCAGCATCCGGTCGCGGGCCGTCACCAGCGGGCAGGACGTGTAGCGGTCAGGCGGCGTGCTCGTGCGAACCGGCCGCGACCGGACGGCCGGCGCGGGCCCAGGCGCCCGTGCCGTCGGTCACCGAATAGGCGTCGACACCACGGGAGTTCATCCAGTCGGCAGCCGTCTTGCTGCGGTTGCCGCTGGCGCAGATCACGAACACCGGCCGGTCGGCGGGAAGTTCACCGCATCGGGCGGGCACGGTGCGCAACGCCATCAGGCGGGCGCCGGGCACGTGCCCGGCCGCGTACTCGTCCGCCTCCCGCACATCGATGACGAGTGCGCCGTCGGCCCAGGCCGCCGCGAACGCTTCCTGTGTCACTTCGCGAGCCACTTGATTGCCTCCTCAATTACCCCCGGGGGTATCTCTCTGGCGAGAGTACGGCGACTTGGAGGCGAGCGTCAAATACCCCTGGGGGTATTTGCCAGAGAGGCAATGCGCGGCTTTGTGCCGGGGCCGGAGACGAGCTGTTGCTTCTGAGGCGTGGCCCTGGGCAGCCGAAGCGTAATCCTCGTCCCGCCGCCCCGTCCGGACTCCGCGGTGACCGTGCCGCCGTGGGCGGTGACCAGCTCCTTGACCACGGCGAGGCCGATGCCGCTGCCGCCTCCGGCACGAGCGCGGGTCCCGCGCCACAGCCGGTCGAAGATGTGCGGCAGTTCGTCGGCGGGGATGCCGGGGCCGGTGTCGGCCACCTCGACGACGGCTTCGGTGGGCGTGGCGGACGTGGTGACGGTGACGGTGTCGCCGGGGTGGCAGTGGCGGGCGGTGTTGCTCAGCAGGTTGCCGAGGGCCTGGTGCAGGCGGTCGGCGTCGGCCCGGACCGGCAGTGGAGCGGGGCCGGGCACGGTGCGCACGGTCAGCCCGGCGGTGCGGAGCTCGGCTTTCCGCTCGGCCACGGCGGCGCCGGCCAGGGCGGTCAGGTCCACCTCGGCCAGGTGCAGGGAAAGCCGGGCCGACTCGGCCTCGGCCAGTTCACCGAGGTCGTCGACGATGCGGCCAAGGCGCAGGGCCTGGTCGTGCAGGGAGGCGAGGCGCCCGGGCGAGGGGTCGGTGTAGCCGTCGCGGAGTTCCTCCAGCCCCGCCTGCAGCGAGGCCAGGGGGGTGCGCAGTTCGTGGGCGACGTCGGCGGCGAGCCGGTGGCGGGCCTGTTCGGCGTGGGTCACGTCGTCGGCCATGGCGTCGAAGGCGTGGGCGAGGTCGCCCAGTTCACCGGGTGCTTCGATGCGGGCCCGTGCGCTGCGGTCCCCGGCGGCCAGCGCACGCGCGGTGGCGGCGACCCGGACGACGGGAGCCGTCAGGCGCCGGGTGACGAACCAGCTCACGGCCAGCGCCAGCGCGCCGACGGCGGCCGCGGCCACCCAGCCCCAGGTGACGGACCGGCCCGCCGACCCGGAGCCGGCCGAGAAGATCAGGTGCACGGAGCCGATGGTGTGGCCGTCGACCAGCACGGCCGCGCTCGCGCCGGGGCCCGAGCCCATGCCCTGCTCGCGATGCAAGCGACCCCAGCCGGGCATGCCGTGCTCGTCCTCCGCCTCCGAGCCGGAGTTGCCGGAGACCACCTCGCCGTCCTCATCGCGCACGGTGAGCACCGCCCCGGCACCGGACGCGAGCGACCGGGCCGCAGACAGGTCGGCCGAGGTCCAGCCGCCCGCGGTGCGGTAAGCGTCGGCGGCGGTAGCGGCCACCTGGGAAGCCGCCCACTGGCGGTCGGCGTGATGGGCGCTGCTGAGCCCACGATCGGTTCCGATCAGCGCCGCGGCCGTCAGCAGGGCCACGGATGCCAGCGCCACCACGGCGAATGCGGCGAACAGCCGCCGCCCGAGCGGGCCGAGCCCACCGAACGGCCGAACGCCGGAGCGCGGCGAACGCGGCTCACGGATCACGGAACCACCCCAGCCGGTAGCCGACACCCAGCACTGTCTCCACGAGGTCGGGGCCGGCGCCCCCGAACTTGTGCCGCAGGTTCTTCACATGCGAGTCGATCGTCCGCTCGTACCCGGCGAACTCGTAGCCGCGCACCCGGTTGACCAGCTCGCAGCGTGAAAACACCCGGCCCGGTACCGACGCCAGCGCGGTCAGCAGACCCCACTCGGTCGGCGTCAACTCGAGAGAACAGCCGTCCAGCACCGCCTCGTGCCGGGCCTCGTCGATCCGCAGCCGTCCCTCGCCGTATGACACCACCGGCGCCGCCCCCGTCGCCGTACCCCGGGCCCGCTGCAGCACCGCGCCCACCCGCAGCACCACCTCGGTCGGGCTGAACGGCTTGGTCACATAGTCGTCGGCGCCCAGCCGCAGCCCATGAATGCGGTCCTCGACGGTCGTACGCGCGGTCAGCACCACCACCGGCACCCGCCCACGCTCACGGGCCTCGCGCAGCACCTCGTCCCCGTCCACGTCCGGCAGCCCGAGATCGAGCAGTGCCAGGTCGATGGCACGCTCTCCGAGCAGCCGTACGGCCTCTGCACCCGAGCCGGTCGTCAGCACTCCATATCCCGCGCGCTCCAAGTAGCGGCGCAGCAGTTCGCGGATCTCCTTCTCGTCCTCGACGACGAGCACGGTGGCGGCCATGTCCCACGTCTACGCGCCCTGCGCACGCCTCCGGGAGGGGCCGAACAGCCCCAACCCGCCCGTCGGGTGTCTCCATCCCGTCTCCATACGCACCGCACGTCGGCTGCAGGGTCCGGGGCGACGGTGGTCGTGCGGGAACGGAAGACGCTCCCGCGGATCCGAGGAGGTTCGCCATGAAGCGCAACATCAAGATCGCGACAGCGGTCACCGCGGGCGCCCTTGCCATCGGCGGAGTGCTGGCCGTCGGCCCGGTGACCGCGGCCACGGGCGGCGGCGCGCCGGCGGCCGCGCGGACCACGTCCCAGAGCATGCTGATGAACGCTCAGTACCAGGGGCGCCACCACGGCGGCGACACGGACGGCATGGGCCGGCACGACGGAACCTGCAACGGAGCCGCTCTGGCCGAGCAGGGCACCCTGACGGCCTCCCAGAAGGCCACGCTGGCGGACATGGCCGAGGAAGAGAAACTCGCGCACGACCTGTACACGGCGTTCGCGGCACGCTACGACGCACGGGTCTTCGAGCGGATCGCGGCGGCGGAGACCAGCCACCTGAGCGCCGTGCGCACCCTGCTGGACCGCTACGACGTCACCGACCCGACCGCCGGCAAGTCGGCCGGTGAGTTCACCGACCCGGGCGTCCAGGCCACCTACGACCGGCTCCTGAAGCAGGGCGAGGACAGCCTGGCCGGAGCCCTGAAGGCGGGCCGCACGGTCGAGAGCGACGACATCGCCGCGCTGACCGAGGCACTGTCCGGGCTCACCGCCCCGGATTCCCGCCAGGTGTACACCAACCTGCTCGCCGCCTCCGAGCGGCACCTGACGGCGTTCGAGCACTGGATCGCCGCGCAATAGGGAGGTGATGTCGGGTTGGCATGTGTGGTGTTCAGACCGGGTCGTCCGGCAGGTCGCGGTCGACCGCATCCATCGCGCGTCGTCGGAAACCGGTTCCGTTGGTGCCGTCGACGATGCCCCGGACGACGCGGTCGACGGCAGCCCTGCGGGCCGCGTCGTCGGAGAGCGGAATCCGCCGAGGCCCCGGCCACAACGGGAGAGCAGCGGTGATGCGGCACATGTTCGACATGTTCCGGCGGCACCGCATCGCGTCGATCACCGCCGTCGTCCTCGTCGCCCTGCTGCTCATCGTCACCGCTGCCGAACTCGCCGCCCGCGGTCTGCTGCACAACCGCCTCGCCGCCACGGTCGACCGGAAACTCGGCCAGGGCAGCGAGATTCACATCGACGGCGGGCCGGCCCTCCTCGACCTGTTCGAATGCCAACTGGACACGGTCACCATCGACAGCGACCACGCCACCGTCGGCCGTGTCCGCGACGTGGCCGTCCACGCCCGCCTGGACGACATACGCCTGACCGGCGACCACGGCGACCACGGCGACCACGGCGACCACGGCGACCACGGCGGGCACCGTCGCCCGCAGCGACGCCGAGGTCGAGGTGCCCGCCGTCTCCCTGCAGAGCCTGGCCACCACGCCCAACGGACGGCTTCCGGTCTCCGGTGTCCGCCTCGACGCCCAGGCCGACACCCTCACCCTGGTCATCGGCCAGGGCGGCCTCGGAGAGGCAACGCTCAAGCCCGAACTGCGGAACGGACACCTGAGCCTGCGCCTCGAAGACGCCGAGATCCTCGGCAAGCCGGCGCCCGCCGCGCTCGTCGACCGGATCCAGCACGACCTGGCCGACCGGACGGACATCGCCTATCCCCTGGGCCTCAAGGCCACCTCGGTCGACGTCACCGAGACCGGCCTCGATGTCACCCTCGCGGGAGGGCCGAGCCGGTTCCCGGCGCGGAACAGCGTCTGAACGGTGCGCACACAAGAGCGGCGTGCCGGTCGCACGACCGGCACGCCGCTCTCAACGCTGCGGATCCGTTGGCTTCACACGGCCGCGGAGCGGTTCCTGCGGCGGCGCAGGGCGAACGCCGTGATGACCGCGCCGGCCGTGACGAGACCGGCGGTCAGGGTGATCGGCAGGGTGGGGGAGACGGAGGCGCTGGCGGCGATGTTCTGGGCCTTGAGGTCCTGAACGTAGGGCGGGTACGCGCCCTGAGCCGACGTCGACGTCTGGGCGTAGTGGTGCGGGATCGGCTTCACGGACTTGACGGAGCCGTCCGTGTTCAGCAGCACCTGCTTGTTGTTGGGGTGCCGGAAGTCGAACATGCCGGTCAGGCCGCCGGCCCGCTGGTCGAAGGAGGCGTCGCCGATGCGGCCGGTGTGCCAGTTGTTCTCGATGAACTTCGTGATCGACGCCTGCTCGGTGGCGGTGTGGTCGACCGAGTTCACCCTGCTGTAGGGGGAGATGACCAGCAGCGGCTGGCGGGTGCCGGGCCCGCAGCGGTCCGCGTAGCCGCCCTTGGCGGCAGGGCCTGACTGGCAGGCGGGGCTGTCGAGGGCCTTGCCGTTGGAGCCGACGGTCGTGTCCTTGGAGCCGTTGAGGACCTTGGAGGTGACGTGGTCGTACCAGCCGTCGGAGTCGTCGTAAGCCACCACAACCGCGGTGGACTTCCACGCCGGGGACTTCTGGAGCGCGTTGATCTCCTTGACGAGGAAGTGCTGCTCGTCGATCGGGTCGGAGTAGCCGGCGTGGCCGTCCTGGTACTCGCCGGCCTTGAGGAAGCTGACCGCGGGGAGGTTGCCGGCCTTGAGGGCGGCGTCGAAGTCGGTCAGGTCGTAGTTGTGGTTGGCGCGGCCGGTGTGGCCGATCTCGGCGATGTTCTTCGGCGCGAGGTGGTGCGGGTTGGCCGTGGACTTGTAGTAGGCGAAGGGGTTGTGGTGGGGGCTGTAGTCCTCCACCGCCGCACCGCCGACGTTGGTGTGGGTCGTACCGGCGCACCGGGCGTAGTCATCCTGCTTGCCGTCCCACGCCGTCGAGGGACGGAAGCCGCCCTGGAACCAACCCCAGCTCACGTGCTTGGCATTGAGCAGGTCACCGATGTTCCTGCCCTGCATCGCGGCGAGCGCGCTGGTGGCGGTGTGGTCCTTGTCGGCGCAGTCGTCGTAGGCCGGGTCGGGGTCGTTGATGACCGTGCCGACGCCCTTGGCGTTCGGGGAGACGACCGTGTACGAGTCCGGCTTGGAGGTCTGCTTGGGGTTCTCTGTGCCGGACGCCGGGTCGACGGAGATCACGCCGTGTGTCTGGCCCGAGACCAGGTTGAGCGCGCCGGGCGTGGAAGGGCCGTAGACCGAGCTGTAGGAGCGGTCGTTGAGGGCGTAGTGCTGGGCGTAGTTCCACAGGCCGGCGACGGTGTTGCCGTCGTAGTAGTCCATCACCAGTCCGGGTTCACCGAAGAGCCCGGCGCACTTGCTGACTTCGGTGTTCTGGACGTACTGGTCGGCCTTGCCGCCGTCGGCCGCGTACTGCTCGGGGCCGTAGGAGTGGTTCTGGTCGCAGGTCATCGCCTGGGACGGGGTGAGCCGTTTGGGCGCGTAGAGGTTGGGGTTCTTCGTCAGCAGCCCGGCGTGCGCGAGGGTGTCGATGTTCTTCGGGGTCTTCTTCGAGGCCGTGAACTTCGTGCCGTCGGTGTTCGCGGCCTGGGGGTAGGTGGCGAAGTAGTGGTCGAACGAGATGTTCTCGTCGTAGATCACCACCAGGTGCTTGATCGGGGTGGCGGTGTGCGTACCGCCGTGGGCCGTGGCCGCCGACGCCGGGACGGCGCCGCCGGCGGTCGCCAGGGCGGCGGCGCCGAGCAGGGCGCCGGCCCGGCCCAGTCCGCGCCGCGTGCGTGAGGTTCTTGCTGTGCCGATCATGCTGTGTCGCCTTTCGGGGCGCGGAGTTGCGCTGCTGATGCGTCCGTGACCGTGCCGGGCGCGGACGTACTCGGCACATGCTGGGGGAGGGGCGAGACCAGCGGGCGAACGCCCGGTCAGGAAAGGTCCATGCTCGGTCAGGAAACACCCATGGTGTCTTGGCCCGTTCTTGACCGGTACGGATCGAAGGGGTCAGGCCAGCAGGGTGCGTCCCAGCCAGTCGGAGCCGTCCCGCACTCCGGGCAGCGCGAAGAAGTAGCCGCCGCCGAACGGGCTGACGTAGTCGACCAGCGGTTCGCCCGTCAGCCGCTTCTGCACGGTCTCGAACTGCCGGGTCAGGTCCTGCTGGTAGCAGCAGAACAGCAGGCCCATGTCGAGGTTGCCGTTGCTGTCCAGGCCCCGGTCGTAGTTGTATCCGCGGCGCAGGATCCGCTGGTCCTCGGTTGCCGGGGTGCGCGGATTGGCCAGCCGGATGTGGCTGTCCAGCGGGATGACGTCACCCTTGGGGTCCTGGGCGTAGTCGGGGGTGTCCTTCTCGTGGCGGCCGTCGAGGGGTGCGCCGGTGTCGCGGGAGCGGCCGAACATCCGCTCCTGCTCGGTGAGGGAGACCCGGTCCCAGAACTCCACCAGCATGCGGATCAGCCGTACGACCTGGTAGCTGCCGCCGGTCGTCCAGTCCGGCTCGCCGGAGCCCGCCCTTACCCACACCAGGCGGTTCATCTCGCGGGCGGTGGTGGGCGGGTTGGCGGTGCCGTCCATGAAGCCCAGGTGGTTGCGCGGGGTGCCGGAGGGGCGGGGTGGGCTGATGAAGCCGTCCATCCGCCAGCGTGCCTGCATGCCGCCGCGGGTGTGCCGGGTGACGTCGCGCAGGGCGTGCAGCACGGTGTCCGGGTTTCCGGCGCAGAACTGCACGCTCAGATCGCCGTGGCACCAGGCGGCGTCCAGGTCGTCGTCCGGGAAGGATGGCATCGCGGTCAGGCGGTGCGGCTTTCGGCTGGCGAGGCCGTAGCGGTCGTCGAAGAGGGAGGCGCCTACGCCGACGGTGACGGTGAGCTGGTCGGTCGGGATGTCCGTGCCGAGGGTGCCGGAGTCGGAGGGCGGGGCGGTGATTCCGAGCGGGGCCGGGCTGCCACCGCTGGTCAGGAAGCGGGCCCGGTCGGTGAGCGTGCGCAGCAGGTCGGTCAGCTCGGCGCGGTCGGCGGCGGTGGTGTCGAAGGACACGAACGCGGTGGCGCGCGGGGCCGGGGTGGTGATCCCGGCCTGGTGGACGCCGTGGAAGGGCACGCTCGCGCTTCTGCGGTCCGCACCGGCGGCGGTGACCGCGCCGCTGTCGGCGGCCACGAGACCGGTGCCGGCCACGGCCGCCGCACCCGCCAGGAAGCCTCTGCGGCCCACGGTGTTCACGAGGTCCTCCGTACGTCGGTGAGGGTGGCCACGTCGGCCAGCCGCTCGACGAGTTCGCCCAGGTCGGCGTTGACGTCCTCGCGCTGGGCGAGGGTGAGATCGGCCAGCGGGGTCCACCGGCCGGCGTGGTCGAAGGTGTCGAGGGTGTGATGGGCGCGGTTCATCCAGAGGTCGATGCCGGGAAGCCCGGTGGCGCGGGTCTTCAGCAGCGGGCGCAGGTAGCCCAGCAGGACGCGGGTGCCGTCGAGGTTGGCACGGGCGGTGGCCAGGTTGGTGCCGCTGCCGTAGTCGGTACGGCCGGTCAGCTCGAACTGCACGGTGTTCTCCAGGATCTCGTGCGCCCGCAGACCGACGTCGGCCGGGTCCATCCGCTGACCGGGCCAGCTGTCCCGCAACGCGTGCACGGCCTGGACGAGTCGGTCGGCCGGGCCGCGCAGGCTGCTCGCCGCCTCGCCGTGCCACAGCCCGTACTCCACCCGATGGAACCCGGCGAAGTCCTTGTCCCGCACCCCGGCGGCCAGCCCGGCGGTGGTCCCGTTGATCTCCGCGTCGGCGTCGCCGAAGGTGCCGTAGGCCGCGCCCATCCGCTCGTAGACGAGGTGTGCGGGCAGCCAGGCGGCACGGGCGGCGGCGAGGTCCCCGCGGTCGATGGCGTCCCGCAGGACGTCGGTCTTCTGCGCGAGTTCGACTGTGCGGGCCTGGATCCACTTCTGGTAGGCCAGCGTAGGTGGGATGAGGTCCTGTTGGGAGACGGGGAGGGCGGCCGGGCCGCTCTTGACCGTCCCGGCGCCGGTGATCCGGACGATGGGGCCGGTGACGGCGTCCGCGTCATCGGGCATGCATTTGAAGGCGTACGAGCCGTCGCCGAGGGTCACCGGCATCGGGCGGACGGTACCGGGGGCAAGCCCTTCGACCTCGCCATGGACGGCGCCGGTCTTCGCATCGGTGAGGTACACCTCGGCCGCCGCGCCGGTGGTGTTCTTCAGGTCGAACACCTGGCGTCCGGGCTTCGGATGGGTCCAGCCGCGGCCGCAGGCGGACGAGGAGACCTCGACGGTGGTGTGCCGCAGGCCGTCGGCCGAGGCCGAGGTGTGCGTGACCGCGCCGGAGCCCGCGGCCACCAGCACACCCGCCGTCACCGCGGCCGCGGCCACCAGGGCGCCGCCTGCGAGCAGCGCCGTGCGCCGCCGGGTGGGGGCGCTGGGCGGGGGCGGTATGAGGCCGGGGTCGGCTTCGGTGTCGAGGGCGGCTTCGGGCACGCCGGGCCTCCGGGGAGTCGTACGAACGAGGCGGCGCGGCCGAGCCTAAGCGGGCCGTGACGGCGGATCCGCGTTTCTGACCAGGTCCTGACCAGAGGAAAAGCGAGAATTCGTCCGCAGTTCATCCAGCCACCGGACCGGGTCCGCGACCGGCGCGGCCGCTCCGTCGTTGTCCTGCCGGGCCGATGCCCCAAGCTTCGTGAATCGATACACGCTCGGGCCGTGCGTTACGTCAGTCCGAAGGAGGACCAACTGGGCCGTGACCATGTCGGCTGGGATCCGAACATGGACGACGAGGCCCTGTTCCGCGCCAACCGGGGATGCTGGGTTCTGGGTGAACGGGCCGACCGGGAGCAGTTCGCCCTGCTGTCCGCGCAGGGCGTGGTGCGGGACGGTCACCGGGCGACCACCAGGCCGACGCCTCTCGGCCGCCGTCCGCTGCGCCGGGCCGGACAGCAGGGCTTCGGCGAGGTCGTCGGGGATGAGGCCGGTGTCGCGGGCGAGGGCGCCGGTGAGACGATGACCGGCGTCGATGTCCTCGCCGCGGAGTTCGACGAGCGCGCCGAGGGCCGGGATGGCAAGCCACCTGCCCACACGTGGCTGAGCGGGGCCGAGTCCGATCTCCTCGTGGCCAGGCGGCGTTCGAGTCCCGACAGCCGCCGAGCGAGTGGGGCGACGCCGGTCCCCAGAGTCAAGCCCCGTCGAACGGGCCAAAGGGGTTCGTTGCGCCGGACATGCCGCTGTCCATGGCGCTCGGGGTCAACGTCGGCTCACGCACCGGGATCATCGAACTGGTCGAGGTCGAACTGGTCGAGAAGGAAGTCGACCGGCGCGAGGCCCGAGGCGGTGGATTCGCCGTCGTGAAGAAGCTGCTCCGTCCAGATGACCTTGCCGCGGGTCGTGTACCGCGTTCCCCATCGCTGCGCGAACTGCGCGACCAGATAGAGCCCCCGCCCGCCTTCGTCGGTGGTCGCCGCCCGCCGCAGGCGCGGCGAGGTACCGCTGCCGTCCGAGACCTCGCAGGTCAGACAGCGTCCGTGCAACAACCGCACGCCGATCGGCGGCGAGCCGTACCGGATCGCGTTCGTGACCAACTCGCTGACGATCAGCTCCGTGGCGAATCCGGTCTCCTCCAGCCCCCACTCCCGCAACGTCTCCCTGCAGCGCGCCCGCACCGAGGGAACCAACGCCGGATCGGGCGGCACGTCCCACTCGGCCACGCGCGAGGGCGGGAACATCCGGGTACGCGCCGTCAGCAGCGCGATGTCGTCAGAGGGGCGTGACGGCTTCAGCGCGTCGATCACCGTCTGACACATCTCCTCCGGAGTGCGTTTCCCGGACCCGCCCAAAGCCCGGCGCAGCCTCTCCATCCCGACGTCGAAGTCGTGGGCGCGGTTCTCCACCAGGCCGTCGGTGTACAGCACCAGTTGGGAACCCTCCGGCAGGGCCACCTCGGCGCTCTCGAAGGGGTAGCCGCCCAGACCGAGGGGCGCCGAGACCGGCACACCAAAGGAGGTGACCGTCCCGTCCGGGCGCACCACCACCGGTTCCGGATGTCCCGCACGAGCCATCGTGCAGGTCCCCGCCACCGGGTCGTAAACCGCGTACAGACAGGTCGCTCCGGTCACCGCCTCCCCTTCGTGGCCGTCCACGGCATCACCCCTGCTCTTCTCGTTGTCCATGCCCACGACCAGGTCGTCCAGGTTCCCGAGCACCTCGTCCACGGGCAGGTCCAGGGTGGAGAAGTTGTGCACCGCGGTGCGCAGCCGACCCATCGTCGCCGCCGCGTGCAGCCCGTGACCGACGACGTCACCCATCACCAGGGCCACGCGCGCGCCCGGAAGCGGGATGACGTCGAACCAGTCCCCGCCCACCCCCGCCTCCGAGGGCAGATACCGCCAGGCCACCTCCAGCGCGTCCTGCTCCGGCTGTCCACGCGGCAGCAGACTGCGCTGCAGCGCCACCGCCATCGCGTGCTCCCGGGTGAACCTCCGGGCGTTGTCGATGGCTACCGCCGCCCGTACGGCCAGTTCCTCCGCGAAGGTGAGATCCCCCGGCTCGAAGGCGGGGGAATCCGCCGTCCGGTAGAAGTTCGCCACGCCCAGCGGTACGTTCCGCGCCCGCAGCGGCACGGCCACCAGCGACCGCAGCCCGCCCTCCAGGGCCTTCCGGGCGCGCTCCGGGTCCTGTTCCCGCCAGCCGTGTGCCCGGCGCAGGTCCGTCTCCAGCATCCCCCGCCCCTCCTGCAGCGTCCGCATCTGCGGGGTGCGGGGCGAGAACGCGATCACTTCGTCCAGCGGATACACCGGCATCATCCGCTGTTCGCCGCCGATCGCCGCCCGGCGCAGATGCCGCCAGCCCTCCGCCGTCGGCTCCCACCCCCGCAGCACCGCGTCGAGCAGATCCACCGTCACGAGGTCGGCGAACTGCGGCGCCGCCACGTCGGCGAGCTCCCTGGGCCGTACGCCTCACATCCAGCGTCGTCCCGATCCGCACCCCGGCCTCGTACAGCAGCTTCAGCCGCTCCCGCGCGACCTCGGCCCGACCCGAGATCTCCGCCAGCTCCGTGGTGTCCCGGAGGGTCACCACGCTGCCTCCCCGGTCGCCCTGCGGGTACGTCAGCCGTTTGTTCGCCGCCAGCAGCCGGTCCCCCGCGCGAAGCACCTCGTCGGTGACCTCCTCCGGCGACGACAGCAGGCTCATGACCGGCTCCGGCAGTCCCAGCTCCCGCACCGAGCGCCCCCGCACGTCAGCCGGCAGTCCGAGAAGCCGCGTCGCCTCGTCGTTCGCCAACAGCAGCCGTCCGTCGGCGCCGGTGATCAGCACCCCTTCCCGCACCGCGTGCAGGACCGCGTCGTGGTGCTCGTACAGCTGTGCCAGCTCCTCCGGAGCCAGGCCGAAGGTCTGCCGCCGCAGCCGCCGGGACACCAGCGTCGTTCCCGTCATGGCCAGCGCCAGCGCGACCGCGCCGCTGGCCAAGATGATCGGCAGCTGCGGCAGCCACAGACCCGCCACGTTCTTGACCGTGATTCCGGCGGAGACCAGGCCGACCACCTTGCCGCGCGAGTCGGTCACCGGGACCACCGCCTGCACGTCCGTCCCCCGGCCCGCGGGCAGAGGCGGCCCACCGGCCTGCTCGACGACGGTACGGCCCTTCAGCGCCGGCGCGATGGTGCCGACGAACTTCTTCCCGATCTCCCGCGGATAGGGGTACGTGTAACGAATCCCCTTCGTGCTCATGACGACGACGAAATCCATGCCTGTGCGCTTGCGCGCCGCCTCGGCCCGCGGCTGGAGCACCGCTGAGGGGTCCCGGCTCTGCAGTGCCGCGGCCACGCCAGGGGCGCTCGCGAACGACTGGGCCGCGATGACCGACTCCCGTCGCCCCTGCTTCAGAGCGTCACTCGCCGCCTGGAGCACCATGCCCACCACCGCGGCCACCACCAGCAGGACCAACGATGACGACCTGGAGGAGGTACACCTGACCGGCCGCACTGCGCAGGTCCATCCGGGAAGCGCGACCCTTGCGCGAGCGTCCGACAGGCGGATGACGTTCCGGGCTCAGAGGGCGTCCGGAGAATGCCTCCATACACCCTTGATAGCACCACTGTGGGCAAGCCGACGCGGATCAAATCCGTCGCGCGGCTGCCGCGTCGCAGCCGCAGAGGGCGTTGGTGCAGGAAGGAACGAGCTGAGCGGGAGCAGGGCGTCGAGAGCAGATGCCCGTCGGCGCGGCAGGCGTGAGTGGGCTGCCGGCCGTCCGGGCTGCGGCGGTGATGTGCTGCGCGGCGAGCCGTGCGTCCTCGTCCCCGGCCGACCCCGTGGTGATTGCGTCCCTGAAGGCGCCGGCCGGCTCGCGGTCGGCGGCATCGTATGCGCGACTGGGCAGGGGCCAGGAGCCTGTCTCCGCGCAGGACACGGCGTACCGGCGGTCGCCTGCTCACCGGGAGCAGACGCAGCCGTGACACGGCTTCCAGCCACCTACGCGGCGCGCTCTGGAAGCCCGGGGCGCCCACAGCGGACGGCGACGGCCGCGATGTCGTCATCCAGCCTTCCGCCGCTGTAATGGAGTAGGTCTCGGTGAAGCCCGTCCAGCAGCTCACGGGGCGTCGCCGGGCCGAGCTGCCGCATCCACTCCGGTAGCGGGAAGAACGTGCCGGCCCGGTCCCGGGTCTCCGTCACACCGTCGGTGTAGAGCAGCATCTGGTCGCCGGAGGCGAAGGCGACGGTGTCGACGTTGTAGTCGTCCCCGAGGAGGGTAGCGAGGTTGAGGGGCGGTGAGGGGACGGTGGGCTCAAGGACGCGGATCTCGCCGTTGCGCATCACCAGTGGCGGAGGATGTCCACAATTGAGGATTTTGACGTGTCCGCCGCCACTGGGGATCTCGGCGATCAGAGCAGTGGCGAAGTGCTCAGGCTGATCCGGGTCGAGGATGGCGACGCTGTAGCGCCTCATGCTCGTCTCCAGCCGATGGATGACGCCCCTCAGGTCGGGCTGGTCGTAAGCGTTCTCCCTGAAGCAGTTGATCACCGCCGAGGCGGCTCCCACGGCCGGCAGCCCTTTGCCGCGCACGTCACCGATGAGCAGCCGAACCCCGTACGGCGTGTCGGCCACCTCGTAGAAGTCGCCTCCGATCCGGGCATGCTCCTGAGCCGCCACATACAGCGACTCGACATCGAGGTCTTGGACACGGTGCGGCAGCGGGCGCAGCAACACCTGCTGCGCTGCGTCGGCGACGAGCCGGACCTGGAAGAGCGTTTCCTCTCGCTGGAGTCGAAGATGACTCGTATATGCGGCCGTCAAAGTGACCGCGACGATCGCAGCCGCCGTGTAAGGCGTTCCGAGATCGGAGTACACGAGGTTCAGCCCGATCATGGTCAGCAGGCAGAACGCCCCCAGTGCGATCGTCGGGAGCACGGGCCACATCGCAGCGGCCAGGGCGGGTGCGGCAGGCAGGAGACGGCTGAACGCGATTTCCCTGGGAGTGGCGAAGGCCAAGCCAGTGATGAGGGCGGTGAGAATCACGGGGGACAGCAGGACGATCTCACGTCGGGCATCGGATGAAGGGCGGTGGCGCCGGGGTCGTCCTGTCCTGATCACAAAAATCATCTTAATGGGGCATAACGGGCTTCGGTCGTGAGGGCATCGGCGCCCATGCGCGCCGACCGGCCGCTCGACCGCGCCGTGTGGCCCTCTCAGAACGCCCCCGGCTGTGAGCGGCTCTTCCGCGGTGGGCAGCCCAGGGGTCGGAGCCCGTCGTCAAGGTGAAGCTCGCGCCTCTCCGGGCCGAGCCTCCCCTCTCTTCGGGGGTGCACGTGGTCTGGGACCACGGCCGTCTTGGGCGCGAACCGCAGGTCATGGCCTTCATGTCCGCATACGATCGACAACTCGTTCGGCGGTTGGTTCGCCTTCGAGGGCAACGGCAAGGAGGCACCGTCGCCACCCTCCGAGACCAGGACCTCCCTCGCGGTCTGGGTCGGCCTGTACCCGACTGTCGTGCTGCTGACGCTTGCTCTGTCCCCGCTGCACATGCCGCTCTGGATCGGTCTGCTCGTGGGCAACCTGCTGTCGAGTTTCCTCATGAGCTTCCTGACCATGCCCTACTACGTGAACCCGATGCTCGGGCGATGGCTGCGGCCGGCACCGGACGAACCGGCCAGGGCCAACCTCCGTGGTCTCGGTATCGTCGCGGTGGCGATGGCCATCTGGGTCGTCGTCTTCTACCTCGTCGCGGTCCGGTTCTGGACGCTGCCCTGACCGGCGACTTCGGTAGCCTGCCGTCCTGAAGCCGAGCGGCTTCTTCACGAGGTAGTGCTGGTCGTGCCCGCGCCCGCGCCCGCGGGGATGGTCCCGTCATGCGTTGGATGTGAATGCGCCTCGCTCGCGAGTTCCACGCTGCCGAGGGGCCTCGGGCGGGCGGCAGGCAGCGAGCCGGCTTCCGGGGGCGGTCGAGCGCCGACCGGCCGACAACCAAAGGGACCGTGGTCCACGAACCAGAGCGATGTCGGTGCCCGACAGGTCGGTGCGTGGAGGCACGTCGTCCGTGGGCAGAGTGGTCTCCCGCATCGTTGATGGCTCATCAGGCAAGTCAGCATCCTGTCAGCATGAGCCGCCGGACTTTCCTGGAGGATTGCCTGAAAGGCGCCGGTGCGGCGCGAAAGCCCAGGGATGAAGCCGTCTCGCCCGAGCGGAGCGATGTTCCTCACAATTCTCGACCGGCGTGTCCCGGTGTAGAGTCGACACCGCCCTTGACCTGCACAAAGCAGGCAGGGAGCCGTCAAAACAGGAGTCCAAAGTGCTGCGTACTCTGTTCAAGTCCAAGATCCACCGAGCCACCGTCACCCAGGCCGACCTGCACTACGTGGGATCGGTGACCATCGACGCGGATCTGCTCGACGCGGCCGATCTGCTGCCCGGTGAGCTCGTCCACATCGTCGACATCACCAACGGCGCCCGGTTGGAGACGTACGTCATCGAGGGCGCGCGAGGCTCGGGAGTGGTCGGGATCAACGGTGCCGCCGCCCATCTCGTCCACCCCGGCGACCTGGTGATCATCATCAGTTACGCTCAAGTGACCGACGCCGAGGCGCGGGCATTCGAACCCAGGGTGGTGCACGTGGACGCCGACAACCGCATCGTCGCCCTCGGGGCCGACCCCTCCGAGCCGGTTCCGGGCTCGGATCAGGAGCGCAGCCCGCAGGCGGTGTCGGCCTGACCCAGCTGCTTCGACGACCTTCGGACCAGGAGCGTGCCCATGAGCGACATCGAGATCCGTGACGACCGACAGGCAGGACGCCTGGAGGCGTTCGGTTCCGGGGGAGGTGAAGTCGTGGGCCACATCCAGTACTTCGTCCTCGAATCGCCCGAGCGCGCCCTGGTCCCGGTCCACACCATCGTGGAACCGGCCCATGAGGGACAGGGCATCGCGGGCTCCCTGGCCCGCGAGCTCTACGGCATCGCGGCGGCGGAGGGCATCCCGGTCGCCCCGCTGTGCCCCTACGTCGTCAAGTGGGCCGAACGCCACCCGGACGAGGCCCCTGCCGCTGCCCCGGAACTCCTCCACGCGGCGAAGCGGTGGCTGGCGGCCCACCCCGAGGGCTTCTGACCCCAGCGACACCGGCGCCGGCCCGGTGGCCGCCGCCGACCGAACAGCAAGAGACGCGGCCGAAGCGGAGCGGTGTCCGGGCGTCATGCCGAGTTCGAGCGGCGGCGTGATCGGGCCGCCGCGTCAGCAAGACTCCCGCCGGGTCTGGCACACCGGGGCGTCATGCCCGGTTCGCGGGCGGCGGATTCAGACCGGTGCCGCTACGGCGGGGAAGCCTTCCTCCGGGTGCGGCACTCCGGGTGCGGCACATCGGGGCGTCATGCCGAGTCCATGCGCCGGCGTGATCAGCCCGGTGCCGCACATCGCAGCGCAGGCCCGCCCTCGGTGCTGCGCACTACAGGCCCGCCCTCGGTGCTGCGCACTACAGGCCCGCCCTCGGTGCTGCGCACCACAGGCCCGCCCTCGGTGCTGCGCACCACAGCGCCAAAGCCCGCCTCAGGCACCGCTGCCGTCGCCGCTGCTCTCCAAGCCCGCGTCGCCCTACGCCAAGCCCCCGACCCGCACGCCCCACACCCCCACCCGGACCTTGCTCATCACGCGGGTGGGTGACTGGCGGGAAGCCTTGCGGGTACGCGGGGAGTAGTCCAGAGCCGACGTCGACCGACTGGCTGGAGGACCCGATGACCAACCCGTACCCCGACCCCGTCCCGCCCGGTCCCACTCCGGGCCCCGGGCCCGGCCCAGGCCCCGTCCCTACACCGGGCCCGCCCCCGGAGCCTCCGAACCCGACCCCGACTCCCGACCCGTCGCCGATCCCGCCGGGCCCGGAGCCGGTCCCGAACCCGGAACCAGGGCCGCCGCTCAGCTGACCGCGGCAAAGCCGACCCGGAATTCGCTGCCGCCCGCGCCTGCACGGCAGGACCATGCCGCCCGACCGGCGCGCGCCGCGAGAACCGGCTGAACACGAAGGAGGAGGGCCGCCCCACGGCGGCCCTCCTCCACGCCCAGCCGTGCCGCCCGACCGACGCCCACCGCGAGATCAGGCCGAACGGGAAAGAAGGGGCCGCTCAACAGCGCGGCCCCTTCTCGCGAGCGTCATGCCTAGCCGGTCACCTCGGACCGGTCCCCGCCCCACAGCGTGTGGAACGAGCCGTCCCGGTCCGTGCGCCGGTACGTGTGCGCACCGAAGAAGTCCCGCTGCCCCTGCGTGAGCGCCGCAGGCAGACGCTCGGCGCGCAGGGCGTCGTAGTAGGCCAGCGCCGCGGAGAATCCGGGCACCGGCACCCCCTGCCGCGTCGCCGCGATGATCACGTCACGCCAGTCGTCCTGCGCGTCGGCGATCTCCTGCGCGAAGGTGTCGTCGGAGAGCAGGCTCGGCAGGTCCGCGCGGGTGTCGTACGCGGAACGGATGCGGTCGAGGAAGGCCGCGCGGATGATGCAGCCGCCGCGCCAGATCGCGGAGACGGCGCCCAGGTCGATGTCCCAGTCGTACTCCTCACGGGCGGCCGCGATCTCGTGGAAGCCCTGCGTGTACGACACGATCTTCGAGGCGTACAGCGCCTGCTCGACGCGGTCCGCGAAGGCACCCGCCTCGGACTCCGACAGCGGGGTCGCCTTGGGCCCGGCGAGACCGCGTGACGCCTCCCGCAGCTCCGCGTGGCCGGACAGGGAGCGGGCGAAGACCGCCTCCGCGATGCCCGAGACCGGGACACCCAGGTCGAGGGCGATCTGGACGGTCCAGCGGCCGGTGCCCTTCTGCTCGGCCTGGTCCACCACCACGTCCACGAACGGCTTGCCCGTCGCCGCGTCCACGTGGGACAGCACCTCGGCCGTGATCTCGATCAGGTACGAGTCCAGGCGGCCGGTGTTCCAGGTGCGGAAGATGTCGGCGATCTGGGCGGGGGAGTACCCGGCCACATCCCGCAGCAACTGGTACGCCTCACCGATCAGTTGCATGTCGGCGTACTCGATGCCGTTGTGGACCATCTTCACGAAGTGCCCGGCCCCGTCGGGACCGACGTGCGTGACACAGGGCGCCCCGTCCGCCGCCTTCGCGGAGATCTTCTCCAGCATCGGGCCGAGAGAGTCGTACGACTCCTTCGGGCCGCCCGGCATGATGCTCGGGCCGTTGAGCGCGCCCTCCTCGCCGCCGGAGACGCCCATGCCGACGAAGTGGATGCCCTGCTCGCGCAGTTCGCGCTCCCGGCGCCGGGTGTCGGCGAAGTGCGCGTTGCCACCGTCGATGATCATGTCGCCCGGCTCCAGCAGCGGTGCGAACTCCTGGATCACCGCGTCGGTCGGCTCACCGGCCTTCACCATGATGACCAGACGGCGCGGCCGCTCCAGGGCCGCCACGAACTCCTTCGCGGTCTCGGCCGCGACGAAGTCGCCCTCGCTCCCGAACTCCTCGACCAGGGCGTGCGTGCGCGACGCGGTCCGGTTGTGCAGGGCGACCGTATAGCCGTTGCGGGCGAAGTTGCGGGCCAGGTTGCGGCCCATGACCGCGAGGCCCGTGACACCGATCTGCGCTGTGTTGCTCATACCGCCTGCTCCCAAAAGATCCCGTGGATCGCGTAGGTCGTCTATCGCTGCCGGTCGTGCTTGTCAGTATCGTCCACCGGTCATCCTGGCTTGTCGGGGGACTGTCCGCACACCAGGGATACGGTTCGGGCGCCTCGTTGCGTTCAGCGGGAGACGCGGGTCCGACGCACGCCCCTACGCGGCTGGTTGCCGTCTTGTCATGGCCTGTTCGCGGCGCTTACTTTTGCCCCTCCTGACGCATGACGCATGTCTAGGGGGAGGCCTCCATGGCCGTACGCGGCCGGCATCGCCGGTATCAGCCGAACAGGATCAACCGCGCCTCGCTCACCGTCACCGCGGGCGGTGTCGGCATCGCGGTCCCGCTCATCGGCACCGGCACCGCCCACGCGGCCGACATGGCCACCTGGAACAAGGTCGCCGCGTGCGAGTCCAGCAGCAACTGGAGCATCAACACCGGCAACGGCTATTACGGCGGCCTCCAGTTCACCCGCTCCACCTGGGAGGCGTACGGCGGCACCCGGTACGCGGCCCGCGCGGATCTGGCCACCAAGGACCAGCAGATCGCCGTGGCGGAGAAGGTGCTGGACGGACAGGGGCCGGGCGCCTGGCCGGCGTGCTCGGGGCGGGCCGGGCTCACCCGCGGGGGCTCCACCCCGGACGTCCACCCCCGCACCGAGAAGACGTCCGAGAGGATGTCCACGAAGACGTCCTCCGTGCGGGACGTCCAGCCGCAGACCACTCCCCAGTCGCGGGCCGGCAGGGCCGAGATGTACACGGTGGTCCACGGCGACTCGCTCTCCGGGATCGCCGACGCCCAGAAGGTCCGGGGCGGCTGGCGGGGGCTGTACGCCGCCAACCGCGAGACCGTCGGCGCCGACCCCGACCTGATCCTGCCCGGACAGCGGCTGAAACTGCGTGCCACCGCCGCCACGCCCACCACCACGCACCACGCCCCGGCGAAGAAGACCTCCTCCGACACCCGGAAGAAGACCGAGAAGCCCGAGAAGTCCGAGAAGGCCGCGGACACCGGCCTGATCGCCCCCGTGAACGCCTCCCTGGGCACCCCGTACCGCAAGGCGGGTTCCGCCTGGTCGAAGGGCTACCACACCGGCGTCGACTTCCCGGTGCCCACCGGGACGTCCGTGAAGGCCGTCGGGGCCGGCAAGGTCGTCACCTCGGGATGGGGCGGCTCCTTCGGCTACCAGGTGGTGATCCGGCACGCCGACGGCCGCTACACGCAGTACGCCCACCTGTCCGCGATCTCCGTGAAGGCCGGGCAGAGCGTGGGCGGCGGACAGCGCATCGGCCGTTCGGGCTCCACCGGCAACAGCTCGGGCCCGCATCTGCACTTCGAGGTGCGGACGGGGCCCGGCTTCGGCAGCGACATCGACCCGTTGGCCTATCTCAGGGCCGGCGGCGTCAGGATTTGACCCGCGCCCGATGCCGGTCGAGGACCGGCATCGGGATGTACGCGGCACCGTAGAAGGGGCCGTAGTACGCCGGCGGCTCCTCGCCCGGGGGCGGGAGCTCGTCGGTCGGGCGGGCCGTCGGACCGTGGCCCGGCGCCGCGTCAGGCGTGGCGGGGGCCGGTACGAGCAGTTCCTCGCGCAGGGCGGCGACCTGTTCGACGAGCACGCCCTCGCGCACGAGAGCGTCGGCCGGTTCCTCGGCGGGCACCGGGACGAACGCGTCCCCGTCGTCGAGGGCCGCGGCCGCCGACGGCTCGGCGTGGGTGCGCTGGATGCGCTCCGTGGTCAGCAGGATCAGGCCGCCCGCCGCCACCACCCCGCAGCTCAGGGCGAGCGCGGTGCCGGTGGTGCCGTAGCGGAAGGTTTCGCCGAACATCGTGATGCCGACCGCCGCCGCCACCACCGGGTTCACGACCGTCAGGGTCGCCAGCGGGGCCGCGAGGCCCGCGCCGCGGTAGGAGGCCTGCGACAGCATCAGTCCGGCCGTGGCCAGGACGCCGATCGCGGCCAGTGCGGGCAGGTCCGCCGTGGTGACGCCGCCGGTCCAGTCGACGGCGACCGTCTTGGTGAACACGGAGGACATCCCGAACGCTATGCCGGACGCGGTCGCGAGCAGCATGCTGCGCACCACCGGGTGCCGGTGCGCGGCCCGGCCCGCGATCATCAGGGCGACCACCGCGGCGGCCGTCACCAGCCCGGCGAACACCCGCTGGGCCGTGCTCAGGGACTGCGCGTCGGAGGCGCCCACCAGGGAGAGCAGACCGGCCAGACCCACCGTCGCCATGATCGCGCCCCGCCAGGCGGTGGCCCCGGCCCTGCGGCCCACGAACAGCGCGGCCATCGGCAGCGCGAACACGATCGTCAGGGCGCCCAGCGGCTGCACCAGGCTGAGCGGACCGTAGGCGAGCGCCACCACGTGCAGGAGTCCGCCCAGGCCGTTCAGCGCGACAGCGGCCCACCAGCCCGGCCGGCGCAGCGGAGCGTAGTGCTCGTCGGGGTGCGACACGGCGACCTGCTCCTGCACGATCGCTCCGCCCGCGTAGGCGACGGCGGAGACGAGCGAGAGGAGCACGGACAACGCGAGGGCACTCATGAGCTGCTCCTCTGCGTGAGGCGGGGGCTGGCTGCCCGGCGCGACGATCGGTCGTCTTCCATGACCAACACGATGCCCGGAAAAGTTCTTCCCGTCGTCGTCCCTGAGCAGGCAATGGGTCCTACTGCCGATGGAGTACAAAAGGGTCCGTGTCCTCCCCAGGGCGGGTGACACGGGGTGGAGGGCCCCTGCTGGGTACCCCTACGGGTCCTGGTACTACTGCTGGTCGTGGACCTGGACCCGGAACTCGCGGCACTGCGACCGCTCGGCGCCTTCTTCGTACTACGGACGATCGGCGGCACTCCCGGCGCACCCAGCCCGGCGCTGCCGACCCTCGCACAAGTCTACGAGAAACAGGGGTCGGATGTTTACCGAAATCCCCTGACTTTCCGGGTCCGGAAGGTCGCCGAGGCCCTGCGGGCCCCCGAGCCCCGGATCGCGGCCTCCATCGCCCACCAGGGTCTCGCGGCCCGGCTGTGGTCGGTGGCGCTCGGCTGCGCGGTCCTGTACGGCCGTATCCCCGACCTCGCATCGCACCGTCTGCGCTGGGACCCCGACGCGAGCGCCCCCGACGACCTGTGGCTGGAGGGCGTCGAGCCGTTGCCGGGCGATGCCGTCACCGTCGCCGACGTCGTGCTGCACGGCCATCTCGAACCGCTGGCGGCAGCGCTGCGCGCCGAGTACCGGCTGGCCGGCGGACTGCTGTGGGGCAACGCCGGATCGGCGCTCGCGGGCGCCGCCCGTCAGCTGCTGGGCCGGCGTCCGGACCTCTCCGCGCGCACCCGCGACCTCACGGCGGGACTCCTCGCCCACCCCCTGCTCACCGGCACGCTCGACGGCACCACGCTCCGCCGCCGCAGCTGCTGTCTGTACTACCGGTTGCCGGAGGGTGGCGTGTGCGGTGACTGTTGCTTCACACGAGCCCCGCGCTCTTCCCCGCGCGGCGCATCTGGGTGACCATGAAAGCCGACCAGCCGTAGAGACAGGGGGTTCCGGGTGCGTGTGGGCCTGCTGACCCGGGAGTACCCGCCGGATGTGTACGGCGGTGCGGGTGTCCATGTCGAGTTCCTCGCCCGGGAGTTGAGGTCCCTCGTAGACCTGGACGTGCACTGCTGGGGCGAGGGCCGGGCGGACGGTGTCGTACGCCACCGGCCCTGGTCCGGACTGGACACCGCCAACGACGCGCTGCGCACGTTCTCCGTGGACCTCGCCATGGCCGCGGGCCTCGAAGGCCGTGAGCTGGTCCACTCGCACACCTGGTACGCCAACCTCGCCGGCCACTTCGGCAAGCTGCTGCACGGCATCCCGCACGTGATGACCGCCCACTCCCTGGAACCCCTGCGCCCGTGGAAGGCCGAGCAGCTCGGCGGCGGGTACGCGCTGTCGAGCTGGGCCGAGCGCACCGCGATCGAGACCGCCGACGCGGTGATCGCCGTGTCGGGAGCCATGCGTGAGGACATCCTCGGCTGCTATCCGGTACTGGATCCGGCCAAGGTCCACATCGTGCACAACGGCATCGACACCGCCCTGTACCGGCCCGACCACGGCACCGAGGTACTGGACCGCATCGGCCTGGACCGGGACCGCCCGTTCGTGCTGTTCGTCGGCCGGATCACCCGCCAGAAGGGCGTGCCCCATCTGATGCGCGCGGTCCGGGACATCGACCCGGCCGCGCAGGTCGTGCTGTGCGCGGGCGCGCCGGACACTCCGGAGATCGACCGGGAGTTCCGCGAGCTCTTCGAGGAGCTGAGCCGGGTCCGCGAGGGCGTGCACTGGATCCCGCAGATGCTGCCCCGCCCCGAGGTGATCCAGCTGCTCACCCATGCCGCGGTGTTCGTCTGCCCCTCGGTGTACGAGCCGCTCGGCATCGTCAACCTGGAGGCGATGGCCTGCGGGACTCCCGTGGTGGCCTCGCGGGTCGGCGGTATCCCCGAAGTCGTGGACGACGGCAGGACCGGACTGCTCGTGACCGTGGACGACGGGTTCGAGACGGCTCTCGCGGGGGCACTCGACTCAGTGATCGGCGATCCGGCCACGGCACGGCGGATGGGCGAGGCGGGACGGGAGCGCGCGGTCGACGAGTTCGGCTGGGACGCCGTCGCGCGGCGCACGGTCCGGCTGTACGACGAGATCGTCAAACAGGCGTAGCGAGCCTCTGACAAGGGCAAGCATGGGTCACAAACCAGGTGAGGGGAGCGGCCATGCGTCGTGGCGGACCTTCGGTGCTCGGCATCGTACTCGCGGGCGGAGAAGGCAAACGCCTGATGCCCCTGACCACGGATCGCGCCAAACCCGCGGTCACCTTCGGGGGCACGTACCGGCTGGTCGACTTCGTCCTGTCCAATCTGGTCAACGGTGACATCCTGCGCATCTGCGTGCTCACGCAGTACAAGTCGCACTCGCTTGACCGGCACATCACCACCACCTGGCGGATGTCGAGCCTGCTCGGCAACTACATCACGCCGGTGCCCGCCCAGCAGCGCCTCGGACCGCGCTGGTACCTGGGCAGCGCGGACGCGATCCTGCAGTCCCTGAACCTGATCTACGACGAGCGGCCCGAGTACGTGGCGGTGTTCGGCGCCGACCACGTGTACCGCATGGACCCGCGCCAGATGCTCGCGCAGCACATCGAGTCCGGCGCGGGCGTCACGGTGGCCGGGATCCGCGTCCCGCGCTCCGAGTCCCCGTCGTTCGGGGTGATCTCCCCGGGCTCGGACGGCCTCACGGTGGAGCGTTTCCTGGAGAAGCCGGCCGACCCGCCCGGTCTCGCGGACGACCCGGAGACCGTGTTCGCCTCGATGGGCAACTACATCTTCACCACCAAGGCCCTGATCGAGGCGCTCCAGCGGGACTCCGAGGACGAGCACTCCGTCCACGACATGGGCGGTTCGATCCTCCCGCAGCTCACCGACCGCGGTGAGGCCCAGCTCTACGACTTCAGCGCCAACCACGTGCCCGGCGAGACCACCCGCGACCGCGGCTACTGGCGGGACGTCGGCACCCTGGACGCCTACTACGACGCCCACATGGACCTGATCGCCGAGCGCCCCGCTTTCAACCTCTACAACCGGCAGTGGCCCGTCTACACCCACTCCGGCCAGCTGTCCCCGGCCCGTTTCAACGCGGGCGGCATCGCCAGTGAGTCCATCATCAGCGCGGGCTGCCTGATCCGCGGCCAGGTCTCCCGCTCCGTGCTCTCACCGGGCGTCCTGGTCGACCCGGGGGCCGTCGTCCAGGGGTCGGTCCTGCACGACAACGTCAAGATAGGCCGGGGCGCGGTGGTCCGCGGCGCCGTCCTCGACAAGAACACCGAGGTCCCGCCGGGCGCCACGATCGGGGTGAACCCGGATCGGGACGCGGAGCTGTACACGGTTTCCAAGGGCGGGGTGATCGCCCTCGGGAAAGGGCAGCTGGTGTCGTAGTCGGGGGCGGGTCAGCCCGCTTCCCCCAGGGCACCGAGGTTCTTCATGATCACCTCGGTGGTCCGGCTCAGCTCGTCCGAGGGGCTGATCTGGAGGTATTCGCTGCCCGGCTCGGTGTGGAGGGGCACGTGCCCCGCGGGCGCGTAGAACGCGTCGCCCTCGTGGTAGACCTCGTCGTGGTCCGCGAAGTGGAAGGTGAGTTCGCCCCTGAAGACGTAGCCCCAGTGCGGGCACTGGCAGCGGTCGTCGGGCAGCCCCTTGAGCAGCGGCCGGTGGTCGACGTCCTCGCGGAAGGTCAGGAAGTCGACCGTGTAGTCGCCCAACGCCTCGGAGCGGTCGACGACCACCCCGTAGTCGCCGCCCTGGGTGGTGGTGTCGCGGGAAACCTTCGGCATCTCCGTCGCCTTCTTCCGGCAGGGGAGGGTTCTTGTCGCCCATTGTCCGCGTGCTGTCCGCCGACAGCACGCGCAGACTTGTCATGTCCCTGGACGGAAGCCGGAATCCGTGTTGTCATGCCAATTCCTGCCCATGACAACGTTGTTATGGAGGCTTCTGTGCACAGCAGGCACCTCACCCGCCTCAGAGACCGGCTGGCATTACTGGTCGCCGCCCTCCTCGGGCTCGCCGGTCTGACCGCGGTACCCGCCCTGGCCGACGACCCCGTCCAGGCCCGCGGACTCAAGGGCGAGTACTACACCCAGTCCGCCCCCGGCGCCTTCGACTTCCACGAGCTCAAGGCCACCACCTTCGACCCGAACCTCGACTTCGACACCCTCGAACCCCGGCTCGCCGCCGCTACCGGCCGCGCGGACGACGTCAGTGTCCGCTGGACGGGCATGCTCGTCCCGACGGCCTCCGGCCCCCACACCTTCTCCGTCATCGGCGACAACGGCTTCCGTCTGTGGATCGGCGGGCAGCTTCTCATCGACCACTGGGTCGACGACTGGGACCGCGAACAGACCGCGCAGCCCGTCGAGTTGACCGCCGGACAGTCCTACGACATCAAGGTCGAGTACTTCGAGCACTACGGCGGCTCCAACCTCCACCTGCGCTGGTTACCGCCCGGCGGCACCAAGGAGGCTGTACCGCAGTCGGCGTTCCGGCTCCCCGACGGCTACGACTACGACGGCCCGGTCGCGACCACCGTCCTCGGCACCGGCCGCACCCTGAAGCTCGAGTTCGCCCAGCCCCTCGCGGCACCTCCGGCCGGTCTCGCCGACCATCTCCAGGCCGTGATCGGCGGCGCCAAGTGGCCCCTGGGCGCGGCGAAACAGGACCCGCGGGACCCCCGCACGCTTCTCGTCGCCCTCGCCGAACCCGTCGTGGGCAACAGGACCGGCACCGCGCGGGGCACCGCCGACCTCCGCTACGACGGCGAAGGCGGGCTCACGAGCGCCGACGGCAACGTTGTCAAAGCCTTCTGGAGCAGCGGCCCAAATCAGTCGACGTACGAGCTGCGCACGAAGTGGGCCGACCAGGTGGGCCCCGGCAACGCCCACCCCGAGTACCCGCGACCGCAGTTGACCCGCGACGAGTGGCGGAACCTCAACGGGCGCTGGCAGTTCGCCGCCGCCGAGGCGGGCGAACAGCCGCCGGTCGGCCGCACCCTCGCCGAGCGCATCCTCGTCCCCTACCCGGTCGAGTCCCAGCTCTCCGGCCTGGAACGGCACGAGGACCGCATGTGGTACCGCCGCACCTTCACCGTCCCGGCCGACTGGCACATCGGCTCCGGCAAGCGCCTGCGGCTCAACTTCGGGGCGGTCGACTGGCGGTCCGAGGTGTACGTCAACGGGACCAGGGTTGCCGAACACACCGGCGGCTACGACAAGTTCAGCGCCGACATCACCGACGCGCTGAAGCCCGGCCGCACCCAGGAACTGATCGTCGGCGTGTACGACCCCACCGACGCGGCCGACGGGGAGAACCCGCCCCTCGGCAAGCAGCGCCTCGACCCGAGCGGCATCTGGTACACCCCGTCCTCCGGCATCTGGCAGACCGTCTGGATGGAGCCCGTCGCCCGCGACCACGTCGACTCCCTCAAGCTGACCCCCGACGTCTCCGCCAACGGGCTGACGGTGGAGGCGCAGGGCGTCCGCGAGGGCGTAGCGGTCACGGCGACGGCGTACGACGGGAAGCGGAAGGTCGCCACGGCCCGCGGCCGGACCGGTCAGCCGCTCGCCCTGACGATCGACAGCCCGCGCCTGTGGTCGCCCGACGACCCGTTCCTGTACGGCCTGAAGGTGACCGTCGGCGCCGACCGCGTCGGCAGCTACTTCGGGATGCGCTCCATCGCCGTCGAGAACGTGAACGGCACCCCGCGCACGGTCCTGAACGGTCAGCCGGTCTTCATGATGGCCACCCTCGACCAGGGCTTCTGGCCCGACGGGCTGCACACCGCACCCACCGACGAGGCCCTCGCGTACGACCTGAGGGTGCACAAGCGGCTCGGCTTCAACGCCGTGCGCAAGCACATCAAGGTCGAGCCCGACCGCTGGTTCTACTGGGCCGACCGGCTGGGCCTGATGGTGTGGCAGGACATGCCCGCCATGACCGCGGGGGTGAATCCGAGCCCGGCAGCCCGCGCGGAGTACGAGCGCGAGATGAAACAGGTGATCGACGAACACATCAGCAGTCCGTCGGTCGTCATGTGGGTGACCTTCAACGAGGGCTGGGGGCAGTACGACGTCGGCCGGATCGCCGAGCAGGCCAAGGCCTGGGACCCGACCCGCCTGGTCAACAACCAGTCGGGGCTCAACCTCGGCGCCGACGGCAACGCCGGCGACATCATGGACGAGCACGGCTACCCCAGCCCCGCCCTGCCACCCCGACCGGACGGCAAGCGCGCCCTGGTCAGCGGCGAGTACGGCGGGCTCGGCCTGGCGGTGCCCGGACACGCGTGGTCGGTCCAGCAGTCGTACGTCGACGTCGATCCGGCGACCTACACCGACGACTATCTGGCCAGACTCGACGAGGTGCGGGCGCTGGCGTGCCGCGGCGGCAACGCGGCCGTCTACACCCAGATCTCGGACGTCGAGGGTGAGCTGAACGGGCTGCTCACCTATGACCGCAAGGTCCTGAAACCGGACGCCGAACGGGTCGGGGCCGCGCACCAGGCCCTCATCCGGGACGCGTCCCGGACGACTCCGGCAGGGTGTTGACGAACCACAGTGATCGCCTTCGCACCATGTGTCCCGCCCCTTTCGCGAGGGGCGGGACGTAATCTGCTGTTAACTGTGCGTAGCTTGATCGTACTTGACCGTAATCGCTGTGGGGCGGTTGACTGCTGGCCCACCCGTTGTCGACGCGAGGCAAGCCATTGACTTCTGACCTGCTGGCCCCTCTCGACCTGGCGTTCTGGAACATGGAGTCCGCCGAGCACCCGATGCACCTGGGAGCGCTCGGCGTCTTCACGGCGCACTCGCCCACCGCGGGCGCCCACGCGGCCGACCTCCTCGCGGGCCGGGCGGCCGCGGTCCCCGGCCTGCGGATGCGGATCCGGGACGTGTGGCCGCTCGGCTTCCCGTACGCCTTCGGGGGAGCCGCCCGCGTCCCCGACCCCGAATTCGACCCGCTCCGGCACGTCCTGCTGCACGCCCCGACCGCGGACTTCCACGCCGAGGCCGGCCGGCTCATGCAGCGGCCGCTGGACCGTGAACGGCCGCCCTGGGAGGCGCACGTGCTGCCGGGGGAGGACGGCGTCTCCTTCGCCGTGCTCTTCAAGTTCCACCACGCCCTGGCCGACGGACTGCGGGCCCTGACGCTCGCCGCCGCCGTCCTGGACCCCATGGACCTGCCCGCCCGCAAGCCACGCCCCGCGGAGCCCGCGAAGAGCGCGCTCCCCGACGTGCGCAAGCTGCCCGGGCTCGTCCGGGGCGCCGTCTCCGATCTGAGCCGCGCCCTCGACATCGGCGCCTCCGTCGCCCTGTCCTCCATGGGCGTGCGCTCCAGCGCCGCTCTCACCTCCGAGCCGAGCGGTACCCGGCGCACCGCCGGAGTCGTCGTCGACCTCGACGACGTGCACCGCGTCCGCAAGAGCCGGGGCGGCACCGTCAACGACGTCCTGATCGCGGTCGTCGCGGGCGCCCTGCGCCGCTGGCTGGACGAGCGCGGCGACGGCAGCGAGGGCGTGGCACCCCGGGCCCTGATCCCCGTCTCCAGGCGCCGCCCTCGCACCGCGCACCCGCAGGGCAACCGGCTCTCCGGGTACCTGATGAGGCTCCCGGTCGACGACCCCGACCCGCTGGGCCGCCTCGACACGGTCCGCACGGCCATGGACCGCAACAAGGACGCGGGCTCCAACCGGGGCGCCGGAGCGGTCGCCCTGCTCGCCGACCACGTCCCGGCCCTCGGCCACCGCCTCGGCGGACCCCTGGCCGGTCAGGGCGCCCGGCTGTGGTTCGACATCCTCGTCACCAGCGTCCCGCTGCCGGGCGTCGGCCTGAAGCTGGGCGGCAACCCGGTCACCGAGGTCTACCCCTTCGCCCCGCTCGCCCGCGGCCAGTCCCTCGCGGTCGCCATCTCCACGTACCGGGGACAGGTCCACTACGGCCTGGTCGCCGACGCGGAAGCGGTGCCCGACCTGGACCTGCTGGCCCGCTCCTTGACCGAGGAGGTGAAGGAGCTGCTGGTCGCCTGCGGTTCTTGATCGTTTCCGGTTTGCGGGTGGGCCCCGGCGCTGAAGTAAAATTCCGCGTTCGACAAGCGGACGCGGCACAGCGCCGCACGGGTGACCCAGGGAAGCGGCAGCGCGATGACGGTGACAGAGGACGGCTCGGCGACGACCATGGACGAGGTCGTGCGCGAGCCCGGTGACGAGGTCGTATACGGCCCCGGCATCGACCCGGAGCGGCTGGCCGTCTGCCTGAGCGTGCTCGACGAGCTCGACAAGCTGGAGGTGGACCACCCCGACGCGATCGCCGTGCGCCGGGCCACAGCCGGGGTCTACCGCCAGGTGAAGCAGCGTCGCAGGCAGGAGCGCCGGGCCGCCAAGACCGCCCACGACAAGGCGGTCACCGAAGCCACGGCGACCGGCTCCGCCCAGCGCATCGACGACGAGACCGAAGGCATCCTGCCGTCCTCGGTCACCGAGGAGGGCCGGATCGCGGGGATACTCCAGCGCCCGCGCTCCTGCTACACCTGCAAGACCCGGTTCGTCGAGGTCGACTACTTCTACCACCAGCTCTGTCCGGACTGCGCGCGCCTGAACCGCGGCAAGCGCGACGCCCGCGCCGACCTCACCGGCAAGCGGGCCCTGCTCACCGGCGGCCGCGCCAAGATCGGCATGTACATCGCGCTGAGGCTGCTGCGGGACGGCGCGCACACCACGATCACCACCCGGTTCCCGAAGGACGCCATCCGCCGCTTCAAGGCCATGGACGACTCCGGGGACTGGCTGCACCGCCTGGAGGTCGTCGGCATCGACCTGCGCGACCCGGCACAGGCCGTGGCCCTCGCCGAGCAGGTCGCCGAGGCGGGCCCGCTCGACATCCTCGTCAACAACGCGACCCAGACCGTACGCCGGCTGCCCTCCGCCTACGCCGCCCTGGTCGACGGCGAGAGCGCCCCGCTGCCCGCCGGTGAACTCCCCGCCCACCACGTCCTCGGCGCCTTCGGCTCCGGCGCGGTCGACGGACTCTCCTCGCTGCCCGCCGGGATCTCCGGCCTCGACGCCCAGCAGGTCGCCGACCTCGCCCTGGTCGCGGGCAACGCCAGCGTGGCCCGGCACCTCGACGGCACCGCCATCGACGCGGGCGGCCTCGTCCCCGACGTCGTCGACAGCAACACCTGGGTCCAGACCATCGAGCAGATCTCCCCGGTGGAGCTCCTCGAGACCCAGCTGTGCAACTACACGGCACCGTTCATCCTGATCAGCGCCCTGCGCCCGGCCATGGCCGACGCCGCGAAGAAGGCCAGGAGCGGCCGGTCCTACGTCGTGAACGTCTCCGCGATGGAGGGCGTCTTCGGCCGCGGCTACAAGGGCGCGGGCCACCCCAACACCAATGCCGCCAAGGCAGCCATGAACATGGTCACGCGGACCAGCGCCCAGGAGATGTTCCAGACCGACGGCATCCTCATGACCTCGGTCGACACCGGCTGGATCACCGACGAGCGCCCCCACTACGACAAGCTCCGCCTTGCCGAGGAGGGCTTCCACGCCCCCCTCGACCTGGTCGACGGCGCGGCCCGCGTCTACGACCCGATCGTGCGCGGCGAGGACGGCGAGGACGTGTACGGGGTCTTCCTGAAGGACTACGCCCCCGGCAAGTGGTGAATCCGCGGACATGACCTCCGGCCGGCGGCCCGGCGTGTGGGCCGCCGCCGAAGGGGAACTCGGGGGCCCTGAGCGTTCCCTGCCGGGAGTTGTCATGGCACGTCCACACAGCATCGATCCGCGCGCCTTCAACGATCCGCGCAACCACTACCCGACCGACGAGGAGTTCTACGCGAGCGACCGTCCGGTCCACCACGAGCTCCCCGAGGACCGGCCCCGAGGCGGTGCCTCCGACCCCATCAGGCACCCCTGGAGCTGGGGCATGATCGCGCTCGTCGTCTTCGTGTGCCTGATCGTCCTCATGGGCATCGCCCTGTTCCCGTGACACCGTCATGAGGGCGGCGGGGCGTACGACCGCAGCCGGTCGTGCACGGCGTACCCGCCCGGGTGCGCCGCCCGCACCCGGGTGCCCCCGTCCACCAGGAGATCGGCCCCGGTGATCCACTCGGCCGCGTCGGACACGAGCCACACCACGGCCCGCGCGATGTCCTCGGGCTCGCCGATACGCCCCAGCGGCAGCTCGACGGGACCCTTCTCCCACACGAACCGGGCCATCTCCGTCCGTACGAGACCGGGCGAGACGGAGTTGACCCGCACCGTCGGCGCCAGCTCGCCCGCCAGCTGCTGGGTGAGGTGAAGCAGCGCAGCCTTGCTGGTGCCGTACGCGCCCACGTTGGGGCCCACGTGCCCGGCGCCCTCCGTGCAGATGTTGACCACCGACCCGCCGTTCTCCCGCATCCATCCCCGCCAGGCGGCCTGCACCAGCCGCAGCGGTGCCTCGACATTGACGGTGAAGGCCTTGCGCCAAGCGTGCGGATCCACGTCCACGAGGGGGCCGTACGGCTGATTCGTCGCCGCGTTGTTGACCACGATGTCGAGTCGCCCGAACTCGCGCAGGGCGAGGTCCACGAGGGCGCGCGGATGGGCCGGATCGGCGACGCTGCCCGCGAGTCCGACGCCACCGAGCTCGGCGGCGGCCCGCCGGACGTCCTCCCGGTCCCTGGCCGTGACGCACACCAGTGCGCCGGCGTCGGCGAGTTGCCGGGCGACCTCGCGCCCGATCCCGCGGGTGCCGCCCGTCACGAGGGCGGCCCTGCCGTGCAGTCCGTACGACGACGTCATCGCCGTACCGTCTCATGACGGGTCGTCAGTCAACAGTCTCCAGGCGGGAGTTGCGTGCCGCGACCAACTCCAGGACAGCGCGCCAGTCCTCCAGGACACCGGCGTCGAACCGGGCCGTCAGGCTCTCCTCGGCCGCCAGTCGCAGCAGTTCGTCGTCGGTGGCGGAGCCGTGATGGCACACCAGGCGGTAGACCCGTTCGCCGAGCAGGGTGCGGACGACCTCGGCCGCCTGGCCGGTGCCCATCACCAGGCCTGCCACCTGGAGTTCCTTGTCGGCGGGCCGACTGCGGCGCAGCAGCGCGGCGGTCCGCAAGGCTTGTTCGCTGCCGCAGGCGTGCAGCAGATCCATCAGCTCGTCGACACTGCGCAGTTCCATACGTCAGACCTCCCGCCGGCCGGACCGTTGCCGTGGGTCAGCAGAACATGGGCGCCTTGCGAATCGGCCAACGGGACTTGAACTGCGCGACCCCGACGGCTCGGAGGGCCGGTCGATCCGTAGGCCGAACGGGTGACTTCAGAAAGACGTATCAAGTGACAAATCAGGCGAAAAACAGGCGGAGAAGTCAAAGTGAATTGCAATGGTTACACCTTGTTTTCAGCCCCTATCGAGCGGCCCCCCGCTCATCTGGTTAATCTGTAGCCGACGGACGGCAGTACG
Organism: Streptomyces sp. SLBN-8D4; assembly: GCF_049739545.1. Taxonomy (NCBI): domain Bacteria; kingdom Bacillati; phylum Actinomycetota; class Actinomycetes; order Kitasatosporales; family Streptomycetaceae; genus Streptomyces; species Streptomyces sp. SLBN-8D4. The sequence goes on along the minus strand of NZ_JBMGQC010000001.1, from coordinate 1,084,832 downwards.
GGGTCCCACCCACACCCACAGTCCGTCCCGGGACAAGCCGTTCACCATGGCCTGCTCTCACCTGAGTTGCCGGCGCCACCGCGTCCGAACCCGATCTCGACCCAGACCCGAGCGGACGTCCAGGCACCGGACCGTAGGTTGGACAGGTACCCGTCCCGAGGGTGAGCCCGACACATAAGGAGTGCGCGGTGACACCGGAGAAGACGAATCGCGAACAGCGCCCCAAGGAACGCCCGGAGCGCGCGGGCCGACGGCCCGGAGACATCGGCAGCCTCGACGTGTGGGCGCGCTCCGCCCCCATCCGTCTCGCGGGCTACGAGGACGACCTGGCCGAACCCCACATCCTGCCCAGCGTGGACTGACCGCAGGACCTTCGCGATCGCCGACGGCATGGGCGTGCGAGACTCACGCCCATGCTGATCAGACAAGCCGTGGCCGAGGACTGGCCACGGATCTGGCCGTTCTGGCACCGGATCGTGGCCGCGGGAGAGACCTATGCCTGGGACCCCGACACCTCCGAAGAAGCCGCCCGCGCCCTGTGGATGGGCCCGGCCAAGCGCGTGTACGTCGTCGAGGACGAAAGCGGAGCCCTCGTCGCCTCGGCCTACGTCACCCCCAACTACGGCGGCCCCGCCGCCCGGATCGCCAACGCCGGCTTCATGGTCGACCCCGACCGGGGCGGCCGGGGCTACGGCCGTGCCCTGGCCGAGCACCTCCTGGCCGCCGCAGCGGCCGACGGCTACCGGGGCATGGTGTTCAACGCCGTGGTGGAGACCAACCCAGCAGTGAAGCTGTGGACCTCGCTCGGCTTCACGATCCTCGGCACCGTGCCGGACGCCTTCGAACACCCCCGGCACGGACGGGTCGGCCTGCACATCATGTACAAGGCCCTCCAGGGCTAGGGCCTGTCTGACAATTCCCGTCTGCCTCGCGACGCCCTGCACGCTCCCCCACTGCCTCAAGGGCGTGGGAGGTGCCCCCACTCGCCGCACCGGGCGACAGACCCAAGTACGTCCAGTACGAGGGCCTACGCCCGGCATGCCGAGAGCCCGCACCTGACGCCGCGAGGCCGCCCTTCGGGCGAACGGGAATTGTCAGACAGGCCCTGGGAGTTCAGTCGAGCGGTGCCGTCCGCCGCCACGGCTGCCGCCGCTCCAGCTCCTCAGCGACCTCCAGCAGCACCGCTTCGGACCCGGGCCGCGCCACCAGCTGTACGGCGGTGGGGGCGCCCGAGGGCAGGGTGCCGAGCGGGACCGACACGGCCGGCCAGCCGGTGAGGTTCCACGGCGGGGTCAGCGGCGAGTAGGCGGTGTTGGCCAGGACGTTGCGCAGCCAGCCCCGCTCGTGCCAGGCCTCGGCCTTGGGCGAGCGGCGGGCCAGCGCCGGCAGCACCAGCACGTCGTGCTCGGCGAAGAACGGCTCCAGGCGCTCGCGCAGTTCCTCGCGGGCCTTGCCCGTCCGCACGGCCTTGACGAAGCGCCGGCCGATCGCCGCGTGCACCCGGGTGCGCCGGGCCAGAAGACGGGGGTCGAGTCCCTGGGCGTCCACCGAGGTACCCGCCGTCCAGGTGGCCAGCGACGTGACGCCCAGCGACAGCGGATACGGCGGGTCGGCGCGCCGCACCTGATGCCCCGCCTTGATCAGCAGTCCGGCCGCCTCGCGGACCGCGTTCGCGTACGGCGCGCTGATCGTGACTCCGGCGAGCGGGCTGCGCAGGGACATGGCGATGTCGAGCGTGGCGGAAGTGTCCCGTCGTACGAACTCGGTGCCGGCGACGACCGAAAGCAGCAGGCGGGCGTCCTCGACCGTGGTCGCGAGGGGGCCGTTTTCAGACATGCCGAACCAGTCGCCGTCACTGATGCCGGCCGGTACCACTCCCGACCCGGGCTTCAGTGTGACGAGACCGCAGTTGGCCGCAGGGATGCGCAGGGAGCCCATGCCGTCGTTGCCGAGGGCGATCGGGACCAGGCCCGCGGCGACCGCGGCCGCACTGCCACCGGACGAGCCGCCCGCCGTGCGTGAGGTGTCCCACGGGTTGCGGGAGGTGCCGTGCACGCCCTCGGTGGTACCGAAGACGCACAGCTCCGGCACGTTCGTCAGCCCCACGACCACCGCGCCCGCCGCCCGCAGCCGGGCCACGACCTCGTGGTCGGCCTCGGCGGGCGTGTCCGGTGTCGCGGCGGAGCCGACGCGGTTGGTCTCGCCGCGCACCGCGAGGTTGTCCTTGACGGCCACCGGCACACCGGCCAGGGGCAGTTCGCCGAGATCGCCCCGGGAGCCCACCTCGTCGGCCTCCGCCAGTGCCGCCTCGGCGCGGACCACCCGGAACGCCCCGATCCGCCCGTCGAGCTTCTCGATCCGGGCGAGGTGCTCGGCCACCACCTCCCGGGGCGTGGCCCGCTTCTCGCGGACGGCGGCGGCGATCTCGGCGGCGGTACGGCCGACCCAGCTGGTCACGTGCGCTCCTCGGGGCTACTCGCGAGTACGTAGGGAGAACTCTGCCCGTAGGCGGACGTCACGTCGAGAGCGCTCGCCCTTGGACATTCGGACCGGTCTTCTTGGACTTTTCGCGACGGGCGAGGCCGGGGGAGGGGCATCGACCAGCAGGTCATCCGATCTCTCGCTCAACTCTCCGCTGCTTCCGCACCGTTGACAGCGCATGTGGCGACCTCAAGTATCAGCCATCCGATGAATAGGGAGTCGCTCATGAGGAAACGGCTGAGATTCGCCGCCGCCGCAGCCGTCGCGGCCGTCGTCGTCGCGCTGCTGGCGCTGCTCCTGGCACCCGTTCCGGCGGTCGCCCGCACGGACCAGCGGGCGCCGGTCGACGTGCCGGCCCTGACCGTGCCCGCCCTGACCCGCTGGACCCCGGAGTCCGGCACCTACGTCTATCGGCCCGGGGCCCGGCTGGTCGCGGACGGCCCGGCCGAACGCCGGGTCGCCGACACGCTGGCCGACGATCTGCGGGCGGCCGGCCGCGGCCGGGTCCCCGTAGTGCCCGGTAGAGCGCGGACCGGTGACATCGTTGTCGACGTCAGCCCCTCCCGCACCTCCCTCGGCGCCGAGGGCTACGACCTCCACGCCGGCACAAGCCTGTCCATCACCGGGGCGACCGAGACCGGCGCCTTCTACGGCACACGGACCCTGCTCCAGCTCCTCGCGCAGGGCGACCGGATCCCGGCCGGACGCACGGTCGACGTGCCGCGCTACAAGGAGCGCGGTGTGGGCGTGTGCGCCTGCTACATCCACATCTCACTGCCCTGGCTGGAGAACCTCGTCCGCGAGATGGCGTACAACAGGCTCAACCAGCTGCTCGTGGAGCTGAAGGTCAAGAGCGACGCCCACCCCGAGGCCAACACCTGGGGCTACTACACCAAGGACGAGATACGGCAGCTCGTCGCACTCGGCGACAAGTACCACGTCGAGATCATCCCCGAGATCAACTCCCCAGGGCACATCGACCCGTGGATCGAGAACCGCCCGGACCTCCAGCTGACCGACTCCGACGGCGACAAGCAGCCCTCACGCCTCGACATCACCCAGCGGGCGGCCTTCGACTACTACACGAGTCTGATGGACGAGTACGCCCAGGTCTTCACGGCGAAGTCCTGGCACATGGGCGCCGACGAGTACATGCTCGGCTCCGACTTCGCGAAGTACCCGCAGATCCTGAACTACGCCCGGGAGAAGTACGGTCCGGACGCGACCCCGCAGGACGCCTTCGTCGACTTCGTCAACCGCGTCCACGACCACGCGGCGAGCAAGGGCGTCAGGCTGCGCATCTGGAACGACGGGCTGACCGGCGCCAACACCGTACCGGTGAAGACCGACACCACGGTCGAGCACTGGCTGAACGTGGCGGTGAAACCCAGCGCGCTCATCGCGCAGGGCTACTCGGTGATGAACTCCGCCTACTCCCTCTACCTGATCCGCGGCGGCTTCCACAGCGACACCGAGTCGCTGTACGACCAGAGTTGGGACCCGCGCAGCTTCGAGGGCGAGAAGCTGACCTCCTCGAACGGTGTCACCGGAGCGAAGATCAGCCTCTGGCCGGACAACGGGCGTGGTGAGACCGAGAACGAGGTCGCCGTACGGCTCTGGCCCGCCCTGCGGCACGTCGCCCAGGCCACCTGGGGCGATCCGCGTCCCGACACGACCTACGCGGAGTTCGTGGCACGCGGTACCGCTGTCGGGCACGCGCCCGGTTGGCGGGACCTGACCCGGGTGCCGCTGGCTGACGGGACGTACACCTTCGGGCGGTCCTTCACGGCCTCGGTGCAGCGCACGGCGGATGGCTATGTGACCCTCCGGTCGGCGGCCGGCTGCCTCGTGATCAGCGGCGGCAAGCTCACGCTCAACGTGCCGCTCCAGCCCGGCGTCGAGGCGACCTGGGACACCTGCGACGCGACGAGCACCCTGCAGCGCTGGGAGCCGGAGCCGGTGGCGGGCGGCTACCGCCTCGTCAACGCGATCACCCGGATGGCGCTCACCGTCACGGACGACGGCCGGATCGTGCAGTACCCGGCCGACCAACGCACGCCCGCAGTCTGGCACTTGAGCTGAGGAGCCTCCCATGACCGTCTCCAGACGCCTCTTCGTCACCGCCGCGGCCGGCCTTGCCGTGACCGGCATTCCGGGTCCGGCCGTGGCCCTGGACGGTGACCGTCTCTCCCGTATCCCCGTCTCGCCGGACGACACCGAGACCGACCTCGTGCGCAAGGCGTCCCAAGTCCGTCCCACCGCACGGCAGATCGCCTGGCAGGGCCTGGAGCGGACCGCGTTCCTGCACTTCGGTGTGAACACCTTCACCGGCCTGGAGTGGGGCACCGGCGACGAGGACCCGGACGTCTTCCAGCCGACCGGGCTCGACACCGACCAGTGGGCGGCGGCCCTGAAGGACGGCGGCTTCAAGCTCGCCATCCTCACGGTCAAGCACCACGACGGCTTCGTGCTCTACCCCTCCCGCTACAGCGACCACACTGTGGCGTCGAGCAGTTGGCGGGACGGCCGGGGAGACGTACTGCGCTCCTTCGCCGACTCGATGCGACGGCACGGACTCAAGGTCGGCGTCTACCTCTCGCCGGCCGACGAGAACCAGTACCTGCACGGGGTGTACGCCAATGGCAGCGCCCGTTCCCCGCGCACGATCCCGACGCGCGTGGCGGGCGACGACCGTACGCCGGAGCGCTCCTTCACCCTCCCCGCGACCGACTACGGCGCCCACATGCTGAACACGCTGTACGAGGTGCTCACCGAGTACGGGCCCGTCGACGAGGTGTGGTTCGACGGCGCCCAGGGACACATCCCGCCCGACAAGGTGGAGAGCTACGACTGGGACAGCTGGTACACCCTGGTTCGGGCCCTCGCCCCGGACGCGGCGATCGCCGTCACCGGCCCCGACCTGCGCTGGGTCGGCAACGAGAGCGGCATCGCGCGTGAGGACGAGTGGAGCGTGATCCCGGTCAAGGAGAACCAGTACGGCCGCACCGACTGGGCGCTGTCGTACGACACCCCGGACGAGGGCAGCCGCGCGGCCCTGATGAAGGCGCGGCCGGCGACGGACTACCTCCAGTGGTGGCCCGCCGAGTGCGATGTCTCCATCCGGGACGGGTGGTTCTACCACGCCGACCAACAGCCCAAGTCCGTCGACTACTTGACGGAGATCTTCTTCGGGTCGGTGGGCCGCAACGCGGTACTGCTGCTCAACGTCCCGCCGGACACGGACGGCCTGCTGCACGACACGGACGTCGTCCGGCTGCGCGAGTTCCGTGAGCGCCTCGAACGTGAACTGCCTCGCGATCTGGCCCAGGGTGCCCCGAGGACCGTGACGCCGGACCGCGTCACGCTGGACCTGGGCCGTGAGCAGGAGGTGGACCGGATCCGCCTCGCGGAGGACATCCGGCACGGCCAACAGGTGGAAAGCTTCGTCGTCGAGGCCTTCCGCGACGGCGCCTGGACGCAGATCACGGCCGCGGGCACGATCGGCGCGAGCCGCATCCTCCTGCTCCCGGCTCCGGTACGGGCCCGGAGATGGCGGCTGCTGGTGACCCGGTCCCGAAGCGCCGTACGGGTGGCGGAGTTCGGGTTGTACCGGTCGCAAGTCTGAGGGGGCCGGGGCCCTGCCGTCGGTGAAGGGGACCGTGGCCGTCGTCGCGATCTTCGCCTTCATGGGCGCCTGGGACGATTTCCTGTGGCCGCTGGTCGTGCTGAGCGACCCGTCGAAGTTCACACTGACCATCGGCCTCAACTATCTGCACGGCACCTTCGCAGGCGACGAACGGCTCGTCGCCGCGGGCACGGTCATCGCCGTGGCCCCGCTGATCGCCCTCTTCGCCGGCCTCCAGCGGTACTTCTTCCGCGGGGTGGGCGAGGGGGCGGTGAAGGGCTGAATCCCCGCCCCGCGTCTGACAAGGACTCCGCATGTCCGCTGCCGTGCGCTTCGGCGTCAACTACACCCCGAGCGTCGGATGGTTCCACCACTGGCTCGACTTCGACCTGGACGCCGTCCGCGCCGACCTCGACTCGATCGCCGCCCTGGGCCTCGACCACATCCGGGTCTTCCCGCTGTGGCCGTACTTCCAGCCGAACCGCACCCTGATCCGGGAGCGTGCCGTCACGGATCTCGTACGGCTCGTCGACGCCGCCGCCGAGCGCGGTCTGGACGTCACCGCACGCGGCGCCGTCCGCCACTACACCCTGCACCGGCTCCTGCCCGACGGCACCCGGCGCTTCCTCGGCGGCACCTGCCAGCGGGCCTGGTTCGCCGCGGGCCTCCGGCCCGAACAGGGCGAGCGGCAGGCACGGTTGGAGCCGCGTGCCGTGGGGGAGCTGTACACGTCGTCGGACCCTGTGACCGTCACCCACCCCTGGTGACCCCGTGACCCACCCCTGGTAACCCCCGGACCCTTGGAGAGCACCCCGCATGCATGACGACCGCAGCCTGGTCGAAGCCCGCCTCAAGCGTGTCCTCGACGAGCGCATCCGCCCCGCCGTCTACCCCGAGTCCGTGCCGCTGGACGTGGCCGTGTGGCACGCGCCCGACGAGCCGGTGCCCGTCGCCGAGGGCCTGGCCGCCGAGCCGGGGCCCATCGCCGTGGGCGCCCGCTGGGGTGCTCCCTGGGGCACCAGCTGGTTCCGCGTCACCGGGACCGTCCCCGAGGAGTGGGCCGGGAGGACCGTGGAGGCACTCCTGGACCTCGGCTTCGACGAGAACATGCCCGGCTTCCAGTGCGAGGGCCTGGTCTACCGGCCCGACGGCACCCCGGTGAAGGGCCTCAACCCGCGCAACCAGTGGGTGCGGATCGGCGCGCCCGTCGGGGGCGGCGAGGAGGTGCGTCTGCACATCGAGGCCGCCTCCAACCCCGTCATCCTCGACTACCACCCCTTCCTGCCCACGCGGTTGGGCGACAAGGAGACCGCGGGCAGCGAACCGCAGTACCGGCTGGCACGCATGGACCTCGCCGTCCTGGACGAGACGGTGTGGCAGCTGGTGATCGACCTGGAAGTGCTCGGCGAGCTGATGGCCGAACTGCCGGTGGAGTCGGCGCGCCGCTGGGAGATCCTGCGGGCGGTGGAGAAGGCGCTGGACGCCCTGGACCTCCAGGACGTGGGCGGCACGGCGGCGCAGGCACGCGTACGGCTGGAGACGGTCCTGTCGGAGCCCGCCGTCCCCTCCGCCCACCGCATCAGTGCCGTGGGCCACGCGCACATCGACTCGGCGTGGCTGTGGCCGCTGCGCGAGACGGTCCGCAAGGTCGCCAGGACCACCTCCAACATGACCGCGCTGCTCGACGACGAGCCGGAGTTCGTGTTCGCCATGTCCCAGGCCCAGCAGTGGGCCTGGGTGCGCGACCACCGGCCCGAGGTGTGGGCGCGGGTGAAGAAGGCCGTCGCCGACGGGCGGTTCGTGCCCGCCGGCGGCATGTGGGTGGAGTCGGACACCAACATGCCCGGCTCGGAGGCGATGGCCCGCCAGTTCGTGCACGGCAAGCGGTTCTTCCTCGACGAGTTCGGCATCGAGAACGAGGAGGCGTGGCTGCCCGACACGTTCGGCTTCGCGGCCGGACTGCCCCAGATCATCAAGGCGGCGGGCTCCAAGTGGCTGCTGACGCAGAAGATCTCCTGGTCGCAGACGAACAAGTTCCCGCACCACACCTTCCGGTGGGAGGGCATCGACGGAACGCGGATCTTCACCCACTTCCCGCCCGTCGACACCTACAACTGCTCCATGAAGGGCAGCGAAATCGCCCACGCGGCAAGGAACTTCAAGGACAAGGGAGCCGCCCGGCACTCCCTCGCCCCCACCGGCTGGGGTGACGGGGGCGGCGGCACCACCCGGGAGATGATCGCCAAGGCGGCCCGGCTGCGCGACCTCGAAGGGTCGGCGACCGTGGCCTGGGAGACCCCGGCGGAGTTCTTCGCCAAGGCAGAGGCCGAGTACCCCGAACCGCCCGTCTGGGTCGGCGAGCTGTACCTCGAACTCCACCGCGCCACCCTCACCAGCCAGGCGAGGACCAAGCAGGGCAACCGCCGCAGCGAACACCTCCTGCGCGAGGCCGAGCTGTGGGCGGCGACGGCGGCCGTACGGACCGGATTCCCCTACCCGTACGAGGAGTTGGACCGCATCTGGAAGACCGTCCTGCTGCACCAGTTCCTGCTCGGCGACGCCGCCCACACCACCCACTACTCGGTCGGCGCCGGAACCACCCTCGCCCTGGAGGACGCCATCGCGCTGGCCGACGCCCTGCACGCGCACGGCGGGCTTCCGCAGGCACTCGCCCGCTACGAGCGCCGGCGCAAGTCGGAGCTGCTCTCCGTCCAGAGCGCGGCCCGCTACAGCGCCCAGGTCCTCCATCGCCTGGGTGCACCGGGAGGCGCGGCGCACGTACGAGCGGCTCGCGGACGAGCTGAACGGCATCATCGACGGGGCCCAGCGCGCGCTGGCGGGGGAGGGGACACGGGAACTGCTCTTCAACTCCGCACCCCACGGCCGGGGCGGAGTCGCGGCGGGCGGCGCCGGAACCGCGGTCGCCGAGGGTCGGACGACGGTGGCCGGGCGCCCCGGCGGCGGCCACGTCCTGGACAACGGCGTCCTGCGGGTCGAGATCGACGCGCGGGGCCTGGTCGTCTCCGCGTACGACATCGAGGCCGACCGGGAGACCATCGCACCGGGGCAGGCGGCCAACCTCCTCCAACTCCACCCGGACTTCCCGAACATGTGGGACGCCTGGGACGTGGACGAGTTCTACCGCAACACCGTCACGGATCTCACCGACGTGGACGAGATCGCCCCCGAGGGGCACGGGGTGCGGATCACTAGGACCTTCGGCGCCTCCCGCGTCAGCCAGCTGCTGTCGCTGGCGCCGGGGGAGCGGCGGTTGCTGGTGGACACGGAGGTCGACTGGCATGAGACGGAGAAGTTCCTGAAGCTCGCCTTCCCGCTCGACGTGCACGCCGAACGGTACGCGTCGGAGACGCAGTTCGGGCACTTCCACCGGCCCACGCACACCAACACGTCCTGGGAGGCGGCGAAGTTCGAGGCCTGCAACCACCGCTTCCTGCACCTGGAGGAACCCGGCTGGGGCGTGGCGATCGTCAACGACTCGACGTACGGCCACGACGTGACCCGAACCGTGCGCACGGACGGGGACCGGGGCACGACCACCACGGTCCGGGCGTCGCTGCTGCGCGCCCCGCGGTTCCCCGACCCGGAGACCGACCAGGGCGTCCACCGCTTCCGGCACGCGCTGGTGCCGGGGGCCGGCATCGCGGACGCGGTGCGCGAAGGCTGGCGGATCAACCTGCCTGAGCGCCGGGCGACCGGTGCGGGGGAGGTGGCGCCACTGGTGGGCGTCGACCGGGACGCGGTCGTCGTCACGGCGGTCAAGCTGGCCGACGACGGCAGCGGCGATGTGGTCGTGCGCCTGCACGAGGCCCACGGGTCCCGCACCAGGGCGACGCTCACCGCCGGTTTCCCGCTGGGCGATGTCACGGTGACCGACCTGCTGGAGCGCCCGCAGGCCGACGCGGCCGCACCGGAGCGGGACGGCTCGGCGATCCGTCTGGCCCTGCGTCCCTTCGAGCTGGTCACGCTCCGGCTGGCCAGGGCCTGACCCGGCGCAGTACACCGGTAGGACCAGAGCCGAGGAGGTGCGGTCCCGTGGGTGAAGTGCATGTGTCGGCGCAGGACGGCGAAGTACGGGTGGCGCTCGGCGACGACGTCGTGGTGCGCCTGCCCGAGAACGCCACGACCGGCTACCGGTGGCATGTCGAGGAGCTGCACGGCGCCCTGCGCGTAGTGGCCGGCAACTACGCCCCGCCGGGCAGGCTCCTGCCCGGTGCCGGCGGCACCCGCGAGCTGCGGCTGCGGCCTACCGGCACCGGTGAGGGGCGGCTGGAACTGGCACTCAGGCAGCCGTGGGGCGACGACGTGGCGGAGCGCTACGCCCTGCGTGTCACTGTCGAGTGACACAGAAGGGGGCCGTGCCCGGAGCACCGGGCACGGCCCCTCGCTCCCCCGGCAGGCGTCAGAACAGGTAGATCTCGTGGACCATGCCGTCGGCCTCCTCGCGGAAGGAGATCGGCTTGGCCGTCTGGCGGGCCTGGGAGGCCAGCGTCGTCAGCGCGGTGAACGCGTAGTCGCTGCCGTTGTAGATCTTCTTCCAGGCACCGCCCTTGACGTGCAGGAAGGCGTTTCGGGTCTGGTTGATGGACCACATGGCGTCGACGATCGCGTTCTGCGTCCAGGTGCCGGTGATCGCCCCGGCGGACTGGGCGGCCGCGAACGCCTGGAGGTCGCCGTGGAGTTCGGGCGTGATGGTCGGCCGGGCCTCGCCGGCCGCCGTCTGCTCGAAGCGGGCCACCATCACGTCACTGGACGGCTTGGCACCACCGAGGGCGCCGGCGCTCAGGCCGACGTCCACGCCCGGCGGCAGCAGGACGGGCCGGCCGGCCTCGTCCTGGTCGGCCGAGGAGCGGACCTTGTCCGTGCTGGGTGGCTGCTGCTGGGGCTGGTCCTTGGGACCGCTGCTCTTCTGCGGGCTCATCTCCTGCTCTCCTCTCCCCGGTCTCACCAGGCGTAGATCTGCTGGACGGTGCCGTTGTCCTCGTAGAGGCCGACCTTGGCCCCCGCCGACTTGGACGCGGCGAGTTCGGCGAGCATGGCCGCGTCGGTGGCGCCGACGGTGCCGTTCAGGCTGAGCCAGCCGCGCAGTTCGCCGTACGCCCAGACGTTGGCGTCGGCCTCGTTGCTCCACAGCGCGGTGATGCGCTGGTCGGGCAGCCAGTCGTGGATGACCGTGCCGAGCGCGGCCACGTTGTGCCAGGTCTCGATGCCGCACTCGCCGTAGCCGATGCGGAAGAAGCCCTGTTCGCCCCAGCCGGGGCCCCAGCTGTTCTTGGCGATCCAGCACTGCTGGGCGTCGTCGTAGCCGACGAGGTTGACGCAGTGGCCGCCCGCCAGGTCGCCCGCCCGGTGCCGGTAGACGCCGCTGGAGTAGCTGAAGAAGTCCTGGTAGACCAGGAAGCAGGCGGTGATGGAGCCGTAGGTGGCGATGTTCTCCTTCATCGCCGCGGGGTTGTTGGTGACCGACTGCCAACTGCGGATCTTCACCAGGCGGTTGGGCCAGTCGGCGTTGAGCTTCGAGGCGTCCTGGTCGCCCGCCGTGTAGGGGAAGTAGGCGTCGATGGTGATGCCGCTGTCGCGGGCCCTGTCGGCCAGCGGCTCGGGCAGCCAGCCGCTGCCGCAACTCGCCCCGGCCTGGCGGCCGTAGAGGTAGAACGCCTGGGCCTCGGACAGGTCGACGGGGAGCTGGGGCGCTCGGTAGCCGAAGCGCGTGACGTGCTCCATCATGCCGACGGTGCCGAAGGCCACGCAGGATCCGCACGCCCCCTGGTCCTTGACCGGGGTCGTGTAGTTGACACCGCCGATGTTGCGCAGGTCGAACGCGGCGGGCGCGCCCACCGAGTCGGCGGTCGCCGCGAGTGCGGCCGCGACACTGCTCTGACGCGCGTTCTCGATCGCGGTGCGGTCGCGCTCCTCGACGGGTACGCCGAGACGTACGACGCGCTGGTCCTCGGTGAGCGTGGTCATGCTGGTCGTGGTCATGTGCCACGGATTGCCCGCCTGGTCGAGTACCGACCTGAGGTGGTCGAGGTCGAGCGGGTCGTGGACAGGCATGTCGAACCCTTCTTCGTGCATGGTGCGTCGGGGAGCCCGGGCCGTCGGCCGCGGCGGGCGGCAGGGCGGGGCGGAGCGCCGTCGTGGCCCGGTGGGGCGCGGGCGCGTCCGTGACACCGTGCGGGCATGTCTCGCCGCACGGCGGGATCGGGTGAAGTGAGGCCGTCGAACCGTCAGGGGCGGGGCCTGAGTTGGGCTACGCGCCGGTGGCCGGACGAGTCGTCGGCGGGGTCACGCTCTCTGAGAGGCTTTCACAGCCGTACCCCCATAGCCGAGTGACAGCGGGGCACCTTTCGATGCTCCGCGGCTGTCGTGGGCAGCTAAGCAGAAAACCGGGGGGCCGGGAATAGGACGGAATGGGGGTGCCGCAAGGAGAAGACCCCCCTCCACTTGTCCACTTGCGCGTCGCGTGCGGCGCCCGGGCTCACGGGCCCAGTTGGGTCCTCAGCCATTGCTCGACCTCGCCCACATGCGCGGCGGCCGCCGCCCGGGCCGCCTCCGGGTCGTGCGCGAGCAGGGCCCGGTGGATCGCCGCGTGCTCGCGCCGGGTGCGCTCGAAGGCGCCCTCCTCCTGATAGCCGCGCCAGACCCGGGCCCGGAAGGTGCGGGAGGACAGGCCCTCCAGGATCGCCGCCATCGTCTCGTTGCCGGCGGCCCCCGCGATCTCCCGGTGGAAGGCCAGGTCGTGGGCGAGGATCACCTCCGGGTCGTCGGTGGCGTTCATCGCCGTGAGGTGTTTCTCCACCTCGGCCAGCTGGTCGGGGGTGATGCGGGCGGCGGCCAGCGCGGTCGCCGTCGACTCCAGGATGCGGCGCACCTCCAGAAGCTCCACCAGCCGCGGACCCCGGGACAGGTCGGCGACCACGCCGAAGGTCTCCAGCAGGTCGCCTGCCTCCAGCTGGGTGACGTAGATGCCCGAGCCGTGCCGCGCCTCCAGTACGCCGAGGACGGTCAGCGCGCGGATCGCCTCCCGCATCGAACTGCGGGAGATGCCCAGCTGCACCGCCAGATCACGCTCGGTCGGCAGCCGCTGGCCGGGCTCCAGCCGGCCCTCGCCGATCATCGCCTTGATCTGCTCGATGGCGCGCTGCGGCACGGTTCCCTTCTGCGGGGCTGTCTCGTCCACGCCACTCCTCCACATCACCGGGTGCGCCGCAGTCTAACCGTCGAGGTGGTCGGACCACTATGGCCGGAAGCCGGGAAAATCTGCCGTCAGAGGGTATTGCCAAGGCTGATTGGTCTGATAAATATGCCGTCATCTGCTCGAACACGCTCGTGCTCGATCATGCGAGAAGACGCTCAACGAGGAGCCACCAGATGCCCGGCAGGACAGTGGGGAAGCGGAACAGGATTCGGATCGTCGGTGCGGTGGCCGCGGCCGCGAGCGCCTCGCTCGTGCTCGCCGCGTGCGGCAGCACCAAGGACACCGGCAGCGCCGGAAGCGCGGGAGGTGACGGGACCGGCAAGGTGGGCGTGATCCTGCCGCTGCTGACCTCGCCCTTCTGGCAGTCGTACAACGACTACGTGCCCAGGATGGCCAAGTCCGAGGGGGTGGACACGCTGAAGACGGTCAACTCCAACAGCGATCCCTCCCAGCAGATCACCGACATCAACAACGAGCTCAACCAGGGCGTCAAGGGCCTGGTCGTCGCCCCGCTGGACAGCGCCGCCATCGAGGCCGGCCTCGACCAGGCCGAACGCAAGGGCGTCCCGGTCGTCGCGGTCGACGTGGCCCCCGACAAGGGCAAGGTCGCCATGGTCGTACGGGCGAACAACGTGTCGTACGGCGAGAAGGCATGCCAGTACCTCGGGGAGCAGATCCCCTCCGGCAAGGTCGTGCAGATCATGGGCGACCTGGCCTCCGTCAACGGCCGCGACCGCTCCGAGGCCTTCCGGGCCTGCGTGAAGAAGAACTTCCCGAAGCTGAAGGTGCTGGAGATCCCTGCCAAGTGGGAGTCCGACACGGCCGCCTCGCAGCTGAGCACCCTCCTGAACGCCAACCCCGACCTCAAGGGCATCTACATGCAGGCCGGCGGCGTCTACCTCGCGCCGACCCTGCAGACCCTGAAGTCCAAGGGGATGCTGAAGAAGGCCGGGCAGGCGGGCCACATCAGGATCGTCTCCAACGACGGCATCCCGCAGGAGTACGACGCCATCCGCAAGGGCGAGATCGACGCCACCGTCTCCCAGCCCGCCGACCTGTACGCCAAGTACGGCATGTACTACATCAAGGCGGCGATGGAGGGGAAGACCTTCAAGCCCGGACCGACGAACCACGACTCGACGATCGTCAAGCTGTCGAGCGGCATCCTGGAGGACCAGCTGCCCGCCCCCCTGGTCACCAAGGACAACGTCGACGACCCCAAGCTGTGGGGCAACACGGTCAAATGAGCACCCCACTGGTTGAAGCTCAGGGGGTCGTCAAGCGGTACGGCCCCACGACCGCCCTCGCCGACGGCCGCCTCACCGTCCTGCCCGGCGAGTCCCACGCGCTCGTCGGGCGCAACGGCGCGGGCAAGTCCACCCTGGTCACCGTTCTCACCGGCCTCCAGGCCCCCGACGAGGGCACCGTCCGCTTCGACGGCGAGCCGGCGCCCCCGCTCACCGACCGGGACGCCTGGCGCGGCAAGGTCGCCTGCGTCTACCAGAAGCCCACCGTCGTCCCCGAGTTGACGGTCGCCGAGAACCTCTTCATCAACCGGCAGCCGCTCCGGCGCGGGTTCATCAGCTGGCGCAGGCTGCAGAAGGAGGCCGCCGAACTCCTCGACACCTGGGACGTGAGCGTCGACCCGGAGGCGCGCACCGCCGACCTCAAGGTCGAGGACCGCCAAATGGTGGAGATCGCACGCGCGTTGAGTTTCGGCGCCCGCTTCATCGTCCTCGACGAGCCGACCGCACAGCTCGACAAGCGGGAGATCGAGCGGCTCTTCAGCAGGATGCGCGCGCTCCAGGACTCCGGTGTCACCTTCCTGTTCATCTCGCACCATCTCCAGGAGGTGTACGAGGTGTGCCAGACGGTGACGGTCCTCAGGGACGCCCGCTGGATCACCACCGCCCCGGTCGCCGACATGCCCCGGGCCGCCCTGATCGAGGCCATGGCCGGCGAGACCGTCGCCGAACAGGGACACGCCGTGCGTGCCGCAGAGGTGGACGCCCCCGTCCTCCTCGACGCCCGCGGCCTCACCTCCGACGCCTACGAGGACGTCGACCTCACCGTGCGCCGCGGTGAGGTCGTCGGACTCGCCGGCATCAGCGGCAGCGGCAAGACCGAGCTCGCCGAGACGTTCACGGGACTGCACACCCCGACAAACGGCACGGCACGGCTCGACGGCAGGCCGCTGCCGTTCGGCGACGTACAGGCCAGTCTGAAGGCGGGCGTCGGCTTCGTGCCGCGCGACCGGCACGCCCAGGGCCTGGTCTTCGGCATGACCATCGGCGACAACGCCACCCTCAGCGTCCTGGACCGGCTCGGCCGCCACGGCTTCGTCGGCACCGACCGCAGACGCGGCTTCGCCACCGAGCTGATCGACCGCCTCGACATCCACACCGAGGGCCCCGACCAGCCCGTCTCCGACCTCTCCGGAGGCAACGCGCAGAAAGTCGTCATGGCCCGCGCCCTCGCCTCCGACCCCCGTCTGCTGGTCCTCATCAACCCCACCGCGGGCGTCGACGTGAAGTCCAAGGAGTCCCTGCTCTCCCGCGTCGACACCGCCCGCGAGGACGGCACCGCGGTCCTCGTCGTCTCCGACGAACTCGACGACCTGCGCCGCTGCGACCGCGTCCTCGTCCTCTTCCACGGCCGCGTGGTCGCCGAGCACCCGGCCGGCTGGCGCGACCACGAGCTGATCGCCTCCATAGAAGGAGTGGACCATGGCTGACACCAAGGCCCGCCCGCTCGCGCCCGCCCGCGCCCGCACCCCGGGTTCGGCCCGGACGGTCCTGCTGCGCCGCGCCCGCGAACTCGCCCTCGTGCCCGCCCTGTTGCTGCTCATGGTGCTCGGCGCGTTCGTCAACGACTCGTTCCTCACCGAACGCAACCTGATCTCGATCCTCGGCGCCTCGGCCGCCCTCGCGATGGTGGTCCTTGCCGAGTCCCTCGTCCTGATCACCGGCAAGTTCGACCTCTCCCTGGAGTCGGTCGTCGGCATCGCGCCCGCGCCGTGGGAGCCCTCCTCGTCCTGCCCGCCGCCCAGTCCGGCTGGGGCACCGAACTCCCGGCCGTGCTCGCCCTGCTGGCGGTCCTCGCGGTCGGCGCGGTGGTCGGCGCCTTCAACGGCCTCCTGGTCGTGAAGTTCAAGCTCAACGCGTTCATCGTGACGCTCGCGATGCTGATCGTGCTGCGCGGACTGCTCGTCGGCGCGACCAAGGGCAAGACCCTCTTCGGCATGCCGGACAGCTTCTACTCCCTGGCCACCACGACCTTCCTGAACATCCCGATGTCCGTGTGGCTCGCCGCGGTCGCCTTCGCCGTCACCGGCTTCGTGCTGAAGTACCACCGCGTCGGCCGCTCCCTGTACGCCATCGGCGGCAACGCCGACGCGGCCCGCGCCGCCGGCATTCGCGTCGAACGCGTGATGCTCGGCGTGTTCGTCGTCGCCGGTGTCCTCGCCTCGGTCGGCGGCATCATGCAGACCGGCTACGTCGGCGCGATCAGCGCCAACCAGGGCCAGAACATGATCTTCACGGTGTTCGCGGCGGCGGTGATCGGCGGCATCAGCCTCGACGGCGGCAAGGGCACCATGTTCGGCGCCCTGACCGGTGTCCTGCTGCTGGGCGTCGTACAGAACCTGCTCACGCTCGCCCAGGTGCCGTCCTTCTGGATCCAGGCCATCTACGGCGGAATCATCCTGGTCGCCCTCATGATCGCCCGTGTCACCACGGGCCGCGCCCAGGACTGACCCCCGCCACCGACCGAAAGGCACTCCGTGTCCTCCACCCCCGCCCGTGTCACCGCGGTAGACACCTACGACATCCGCTTCCCCACCTCGCGCGAGCTCGACGGCTCCGACGCGATGAACCCGGACCCCGACTACTCGGCGGCCTACGTCGTGCTGCGCACGGACGCGGCCGACGGGCACGAGGGGCACGGTTTCACCTTCACCATCGGGCGGGGCAACGAGGTCCAGGTCGCCGCGATAGAGGCGCTGCGCGGGCATGTGGTCGGCCGGTCCGTCGACGAACTGTGCGCGGACCCGGGGACGCTGAACCGCGACCTGATCGGCGACAGCCAACTGCGCTGGCTCGGCCCCGAGAAGGGCGTGATGCACATGGCGATCGGCGCGGTCGTCAACGCCGTGTGGGACCTGGCCGCCAAGCGCGCCGACAAGCCGCTGTGGCGGCTGCTGGCCGAGGCCGACCCCGAGTGGCTGGTCGCGCAGATCGACTTCCGCTACCTCACGGACGCGCTCACCCCCGAGGAGGCGCTGGAGATCCTGCGCCGGGGACGGGAGGGGGCCGACGACCGGGCCGCGCGGCTCCTCGCGACCGGCTACCCGGCGTACACCACCTCCGCCGGCTGGCTCGGCTACGACGACGAGAAGCTCACCCGGCTCGCCGCCGAGGCCGTCGCCGACGGCTTCCGGCAGATCAAGCTCAAGGTCGGCGCCGATCTGGCGGACGACATACGGCGCTGCCGCGTCGCCCGCCAGGTCGTCGGCCCCGGCATCCGCATGGCGATCGACGCCAACCAGCGCTGGGACGTCGACGAGGCCATCCGCTGGACCAAGGCGCTCGCCGAGTTCGACCCGTACTGGATCGAGGAGCCCACCAGCCCCGACGACATCCTCGGCCACGCGGCGATCCGCACGGCGGTCGCCCCGGTGAAGGTGGCCACCGGTGAGCACGTCCAGAACCGGGTCGTCTTCAAGCAGCTTCTCCAGGCAGGCGCCCTCGACGTCGTCCAGATCGACGCGGCCCGCGTCGGCGGCGTCAACGAGAACCTCGCCATCCTCCTGCTCGCCGCCAAGTTCGGCGTGCCGGTCTGCCCGCACGCGGGCGGGGTCGGCCTGTGCGAACTCGTCCAGCACCTCTCGATGTTCGACTACGTGGCCGTCACCGGCACGACCGAGAACCGGGTCATCGAGTACGTCGACCATCTGCACGATCACTTCCTCGATCCCGTGGTGATCCGGGAAGGCCACTACCAGGCACCCGGCGGGCCGGGGTTCTCGGCCGCCATGCGCCCGGAGTCCATCGCGCGGTACACGTTCCCTGACGGCGCCTTCTGGGCAGAAGACCTCGCCGACGACACACGGAAGAAGGGGCAGGCGGCATGAGCGACTTCGAGGGCCTGAGGGCCCTGGTGACCGGCGGCGCCTCCGGTATCGGCCGGGCCACCGCGGAACTCCTCGCCGCGCGCGGCGCCCGGGTCGCCGTCCTCGACCTGGACCCGTCCTCGGTGGACAAGCCCCTGCTCGCCTACCGCGCCGACATCCGCGACGACGCCTCGGTGCGTGCGGCCGTCGCCGCGGCCGCCGCCGACCTCGGTGGACTGGACGTGCTGATCAACAACGCCGGCATCGGTGCCCAGGGCACCGTCGCGGACAACGACGACGAGGAATGGCACCGCGTCCTCGACGTCAACGTCGTCGGCATGGTCCGGGTGACCCGCGCCGCCCTGCCCCACCTGCGCGAGTCCGCGCACGCGGCGATCGTGAACACCTCGTCGATCGGGGCAACCGCCGGGCTTCCGCAGCGGGCGCTGTACTGCGCGAGCAAGGGCGCGGTGTACTCCCTGACCCTCGCCATGGCCGCCGACCACGTCCGCGAGGGCATCCGCGTGAACTGCGTCAACCCCGGCACCGCGGACACTCCGTGGATCGGCCGGCTCCTCGCGAAGGCCTCCGACCCGGCCGCCGAACGCGCTGCCCTGGAGGCCCGCCAGCCCACCGGCCGCCTCGTCTCGGCCGACGAGGTCGCGGGCGCCATCGCCTACTTGGCGAGCCCGCTCTCCGGCGCCACCACCGGCACCTCCCTCGCCGTCGACGGCGGCATGCAGGGCCTGCGCCTCAGGCCGGTGGGCCAGTGAACAACACCCTCGGCAGCAGCGGCGTCCGGGTCAGCGGACTGGCCTTCGGCGGCGCCGTCATCGGCAACCTCTTCACGGAGGTGACCGACGAACAGGCCCACGAGGCGGTCACCGCCGCCTGGCAGAGCGGCATCCGCTACTTCGACACCGCCCCCCACTACGGCCTCGGACTGTCGGAACGCCGGCTGGGCGAGGCCCTGAGCGCCTGTCCGCGCCCGGAGTTCACGGTCTCCACGAAGGTCGGCCGCCGGCTGGAGCCGTCCACGGACGGTGGCGACGACCTCGCCAACGGCTTCGCGGTTCCCGCCACCCGGCGCCGGGTCTGGGACTTCAGCGCGGACGGCGTACGACGCACCCTCGAAGCCAGCCTCGAACGGCTCGGTCTCGACCGCGTGGACGTCGTCTACCTCCACGACCCCGACGACCACGCCGAAGAAGCCTTCCGCGAGGGCTATCCGGCCCTGGAGAAGCTCCGCTCGGAGGGGGTCGTCGGGGCGATCGGCGCCGGCATGAACCAGGCCGGGATGCTCACCCGCTTCGTCCGCGAGACCGACGTCGACGTGGTGCTGTGCGCGGGGCGCTACACCCTGCTCGACCAGAGCGCGCTCACCGAACTGCTGCCCGCCGCCGTGGAGCGGGGCGTCTCCGTGGTGGTCGGCGGCGCCTTCAACTCCGGTCTGCTGGCGGACCCGAGGCCGGGGGTGACGTTCAACTACGCGCAGGCCCCGGGGGATCTGCTGGACCGAGCCCTGCGCATGCGGGAGGTCGCCGAACGGCACGGCATCAGCCTGCGGGCCGCCGCCCTCGCCTTCTGCGCCGCCCACCCGGCCGTCGCGAGCGTCCTGGTGGGCGCCCGCTCTGCGGCCGAAGTCCGGGACGCCGCCGAGCAGTTCGCGACGCCGGTACCCCCTGCCTTCTGGCAGGAGCTGCGCGACACCGGCCTCCTGACCACCGAGGAGCCGTCATGAGAGTCGCCCTGCACACCAAGGTCCGCGCGGACCGCGTCGAGGAGTACGAGGCCGCCCACCGCGAGGTGCCCGTCGAACTCACCGACGCGATCCGCGCCGCCGGGGCCACCTCCTGGACGATCTGGCGGTGGGGGTCCCCCCGCGCGAGCGCAGTCGAGCGTGGGGGAGGCACGCACCTCTTCCACGTCCTGGAGTGCGAGGACTACGGCCGCCTCCTCGCCGAACTGGAGAAGCTCCCGGTGAACGTCACCTGGCAGGCCCGCATGGCCGAACTCCTCGACGTGGTGCACGACTACTCCGGCGAGGGAGCCGACGCCGGCCTGCCCGTCGTGTGGGAGCTGCCGTGACGGTCGTGGACGCGCACCACCACGTGTGGGACCTGTCGGTGCGGGACCAGGACTGGATCGCCCCGGGCAGTCCGCTGCGCCGGACCTTCACGACGGCGGACCTCGCACCGCGGGCCCGCGCGGCGGGAGTCGACCGCACGGTCCTCGTCCAGACGGTCACCGTGCCCGAGGAGACCCCCGAGTTCCTCGCCCTCGCGGCCGGGCACGAGCTGATCGCGGGCGTGGTCGGCTGGACCGACCTGACCCGGCCCGACGTCGGCGACGAGCTGGCCCGCCTGCGTGAACTGCCCGGCGGTTCCTACCTCAAGGGCATCCGCCACCAGGTCCAGGGCGAGCCCGACCCCGAATGGCTGCTGCGGCCGGACGTGCACCGGGGCCTGACCGCCGTGGCCGACGCCGGCCTCGTCTACGACCTGGTGGTCCTCCCGCACCAACTGCCCGCCTGCGTCAGGGCGGCCCAGTCGTTGCCTCAACTCACCTTCGTCCTGGACCACCTGGGCAAGCCGCCCATCGCGTCCGGCACCCTGGAACCCTGGACGACCGACGTCCGCACCCTCGCCGGCCTCCCCAACACCGTCTGCAAGCTCTCCGGACTGGTCACCGAGGCGGACCTCGCGAGCTGGACGACCGACGACCTGCGCCCGTACGCCGACACCGTCCTGGACGCCTTCGGCCCGGACCGTCTGATGTTCGGCTCCGACTGGCCGGTGTGCACGCTGGCCGCGACCTACGGCGAGGTCCTGGACGTGGCGCGCGAATTGGTCGGTGCCTACGACAGCGGCCGGATCTTCGAGGGCACCGCCGTCCGCGTCTACGACCTCTGAACCGTCCCTGTCAGCCGTGTCGGTGGCAGATACTCCCGCACATATGTCCGCTCCCAGCACGCCCCCGTCTCCCGCAGCTCCCGCCAGGTCGTGTACCGGTACCGGAAGAGAACGGCGCGGACATAGCGGGGCGGCTCGTCCGCCGGGAACGGGGAGCGGCGCAACAGCCTCAGGGTGGCGGGATCGTTCTCCAGGAGCCGTTCGACCATCGCGCCGAACCACGCCCCGGCATAGGTGGGGGACAGCGCGGCGAACCACATCATCCAGTCCAGACGCAGATGGTAGGGCGCGAACTGGCGCGGCCAGCGCCGTGGATCACCCGGCTTGCCCTTGAACTCGTACTCCTTCCACTCGGACTCCCGGCGGGGCACGTCGTCCGCGGTGCCCTCGACCACCACCTCGTAGCGGATCCGGCTGACGCTGCCGAACGCGCCGTAGGTGTTGACGAGATGGAGCGGGTCGAAGGAACGGTTCATGATCTGGCTTCGGGAGATCATGTTGCGGACCGGGTGGTAGCTCAGGGCGAGGAGGAGCGCGGCGACGGCGAGGACCGTCACCTCGTACCAGAGCGGGGCGGCGGACGGGCCCGGCGTGTCGGCCGGGAGGCGCAGGGCCGACGCCGCCAGCACGATGGTGATCCAGTTCAGCCAGGCGAAGTTGCCGGAGAGCACCAGCCACAGCTGGGTCACGATCATCAGGGACGCGGCGGCCGTGGCGATCGGCTGCGGGGCGAACAGGAGGAAGGGAACCGCGAGTTGGGTGACGTGGTTGGCGGCCACCTCCACCCGGTGCACCGGCCGCGGCAGATGGTGGAAGAACCAGCTCAGCGGACCCGGCATCGGCTGGGTCTCGTGGTGGTGGTCCAGGCACGTGAGCTTGCGCCAGCAGGCGTCGCCGCGCATCTTGATGAGCCCCGCGCCGAACTCGACCCGGAACAGGACCCAGCGCAGCAGGAACAGCACCACGACCGGCGGGGCCACTTGGTCGTTGCCGAGGAACACCGCGAGGAAGCCGACCTCCAGCAGCAGGGACTCCCAGCCGAAGCCGTACCAGGTCTGGCCCACGTTGACGATCGACAGATACAGCAGCCACGGCACCAGCCACAGCAGCATCCCGCCCCACAGCGGCAGCAGGGAGTCCAGGCCCGCCGCCAGCGCGACCGCCACAGCGCAGCCCGTCCAGGCGCACAGGGCGAAGAACCGGTCCGAGTAGTGGAGGTGGAAGAGGCTCGGCGCCCGCCGGAAGGGCACCCGCGCCACGAAACGCGGGACCGGCAGCATCCCGCGCTCTCCGAGCAGCGCCCGGAACTGCAGGGCCGCCGCCAGGAACGCGACGAAGTACAGTCCCGCCAGAGCCCGCTGGAAGACCAGCCGGCTCAGCCAGTAGTCGGGTGCGGTGAACCAGTCCACGGCCGTGCTCTCCTGCCTCCAGTGTCCAGCCGGTCCTGTGTGACTCTCCGTGTACCTCTCTTCCGCTTGCGTAACCCAAGTGAGTGAAGCAGACAATAGTGGCGAATTGCTCGGAACGGACGGGAGAACGCGGTGCGGAGACCCACCAGAACCCTCGTCACGGCCTGCGCGCTCGCCGCGGCACTCCTCGTCGCCGGCTGCGGTGGTGCCGGGGACGAGAACAGCGCCGAGGCGACGGGTGAGCTCTTCCTCCAGTCGGCGCGGGCCCAGGGGCCGAGCCCCTTCACCCGCTCGGCGGCGATCGCGGCGGCACCCCTCACCCGGACGCCCCGACTCGACCCGACCGCCCCACGGACCCTCTCCGGCGGGACGCCCGGCCTCTACGGCGGCACCGAGCGCGTCGGCAGCTGCGACGTGCCACGGCAGATCGACGACCTGACCGCCGACCCGTCCAGGACGCGGGCGTTCGCGCAGGTCGCGGGCGTCTCCCCGGCCGCGGTCCCGGACTATCTGCGCGGACTCGCCCCGGTCGTCCTGCGCGCCGACACCCGGGTCACCGACCACGGCTACCGCGGCGGCAGGGCGAGCGGCTTCCAGTCGGTCCTCCAGGCGGGCACCGCCGTCCTCGTCGACAACCGAGGCGTCCCGCGCGTCCGCTGCGCCTGCGGCAACCCCCTGACGCCACCGGTGGCGATGCGGGGCGGCGCGGTCATCAGCGGGCAGCCGTGGTCCGGATACCGGCCCACCCAGGTGATCGTGGTGGCCCCCAGCGAACAGCTCGTCACCGACATCACGATCATCGACCTCGCCGACCACTCCTGGATCGAACGCCGGATCGACCACGACTGCCGGCACGACCACGCCGTGCCCCCGCCGACGCCGGAACCGCTGACCCCGACGGCGCCCCCGGGCGACAGCGCGTCCCCGGACACGCCCTTCGGCGCCGACCCGCAGCGGCCCGCGCCCGACTGCCCGACCCGGACCGCCACCGCCACGCCCGGCGCCACCGTCACGCCCGGCCCCACCGCGACGCCCACCGCGAAGCCGTACGACGAGGCCTGCCCCGCGCCCACCGGCACCCCACCTGCCCCGAAACGGCCCGGGACCCCCGTCCTCCCGCCGGACGGCACCCGGACGACCGTCCCCGTGGACCCCGGGACCGGGATCGGCCCCGAGACCGTCCCGGACACCCCCGATCTCCCCGACGGCGGCGGGCTGATCCCCGACGAGCCCGCCGCCCCGACCGGCACCGGCACCGTCTTCGGCAGCCCCACCGACGTCTTCGGCGCCTGACGGCCGCCGAAAGTACCCGCCTCCCGGTCGAAGAATCGGGCAAATCCTGGCAAGGTGGCTCCATGGTTGATCGGGGAGCGAGCGCCCTGTCACTCCCGGACGACTGGCCCGCCCACCCGGACCCGATCCTGGCGCTCAACCGCATGGGCAGTTTCGACTGGGACCTCGACAGCGGTCTGTTCCACATGGACGCCCAGGCCCACGAGGTCTTCGACCTGCGCCCCGACGAATACGACGACAACCCGATGAGCCTCGGCGTCCGGATCCCGAGGGCCGAGGCGCACCGGCTGGACGCCCTGGTCGCCCAGGCCATCAAGGACGGCAGCGAGAACTACGGCACCTACTTCCGGCTGCGCTGCCGTGACGGCACCCTGCGCTGGACCCACACCCAGGGCTACATCCGGCGCGACGAGACGGGCCGCCCCCGCCGGATCATCGGGATCCTCCGTGACGCCACCCAGGAGATGGACGAGCTGGAGGACCGCCGGGAGCAGGCCGCCCAGGACGAGGCCCGGCGCCAGCAGACCAACGTCGTCCAGCTCACCACGGCCGCCCTCGCCCACGCCCGGACCGTCCAGGACGTCATCGACGTCCTCAAGGACACCCACGGACTCACCCACCTCGGCGCCACCAGCCTGGTCATGGGCCTGGTCGAGGCGGGCCGCATCCGGCTGATCGCCGAGGGCCCCGCGGGCAGCTTCGTACCCGGTACCGACATCACCCGGATCGACGAGCCCTACCCGATGAGCGAGGCCGTGCGCACGCTCACCCCCCGGTTCATCGAGTCGCCGGAGGAGTTCGCGGACCGCTACCCCATCCTGTGGCCGCACATCACGGGCCTCAACATCACCTCCGCGGCCTACCTCCCGCTGATCGCCGAGGCCCGCCCGATCGGCGCCATGGGCCTGCTCTACAGCGACCGGCGCGGTTTCACCCCGGAGGACCGCAACGTCCTCATCGCCCTCGGCAGCAGCATCGCCCAGAGCCTCCAGCGGGCCATGCTCTACGAGCAGCAGAAGGACCTCGCCACCGGTCTCCAGCAGGCCATGCTGCCGCGCACCATCCCGAGCGTCCCCGGCGCCGACGTCGCCGTCCGCTACCGGGCCGCCGGCGCCGAGGGTTCGCTGCGCCGGGACATCGGCGGCGACTGGTACGACCTGATCCCGCTGCCCGGAGGTAACCCCTCCGGGGGAGGCCGCGTCGGTGCCGTCATCGGCGACGTCCAGGGCCACGACACCCACGCCGCCGCCGTCATGGGCCAGTTGCGGATCGTGCTGCGGGCCTACGCCGCCGAGGGCCACACCCCGGCCACCGTGATGGCCCGGGCCTCCGTCTTCCTCCACGAGCTCGACACCGACCGCTTCGCGACCTGCCTGTACGCCGAGGCGGACCTGGCCACCGGAGTCGTCCAGGTGGTCCGCGCGGGCCACATCGACCCGCTGGTCCGGCACCTCGACGGCAGCTGCCGCCGGGTGACCGTCGAGGGGGGACTGCCGCTCGGGCTGTCCGCCGAGTTCGGGCAGCTCGACTATCCGGTCGCCACTCTGGAGCTCGACCCCGGGGGGACTCTGCTGCTGTGCACCGACGGGCTGGTCGAACAGCCCGGTGTCGACCTCGACGAGGGCATGCAGACCCTCACGAGCCTCATCGCCGTGGGCCCCGCCGATGTGTGGGAGCTCGCCGACCGGCTCATCGACGTGGCCGAGGAACGCGCCGGCGACGACGACGTGGCACTGCTCCTGCTGCGCCGCCGCGCTCTGGACAGCCCGCAGTCCGGCGGCCGCCTCCAGCAGCACGTGGCGCCCGGCGACCCCGAGGCCCTCACCGGGGCCCGGCACATGATCCGGGCCGCGGTCGGCGCCTGGGGCGCGCGGGAGCGCTCCGACGAGATCGAACTGGTCGCCGACGAGCTGATCACCAACGCCCTGATGCACACCGAGGGCTCCGCGATCGTCACCCTGCGGGTCCTGACCGGCTCCGACCGGCGGATGCGCGTCGAGGTGGAGGACTCCTCCAGCGCCCTGCCCCGCCGCCGGGAGGCGGGCGAGTCGGGGGTCTCGGGCCGGGGCCTGCTCCTGGTGGACCTGCTGAGCGATGTGTGGGGCGTGGAGGCGCGGGGCGGCGGGAAGTGCGTGTGGTGCGAGTTCGTCGTGGGGGAGCGGACCTGAGCTGACCACAGCGGCCCCCGGTGGCACTCTGGACGTATGCCGGAACTGCCCGAGGTGGAAGCGCTCAAGGACTTCCTGACCGAGAACCTGGTCGGCCACGAGATGGTGCGGGTGCTGCCGGTGGCCATCAGCGTGCTGAAGACGTACGACCCTCCGCTCGGCGCCGTCGAGGGCCGCGAGGTGGTCGCCGTGCACCGCCACGGCAAGTTCCTCGACCTGGAGACGGACGGCGGCCCGCACCTCGTCACCCATCTGGCCCGCGCGGGCTGGCTGCACTGGAAGGACCGCCTCCCCGACGGCCCGCCCCGCCCCGGCAAGGGCCCGCTCGCCCTCCGGGTGGCGCTGGAGACCGGCGCCGGTTTCGACCTCACGGAGGCGGGTACGCAAAAGCGCCTCGCGGTGTACGTGGTGGCGGACCCCCAGGAGGTTCCCGGCGTCGCCCGCCTGGGGCCCGACCCGCTGGCCGAGGACTTCGACGGGGCGCGCTTCGCGGCCCTGCTGAAGGACGAACGCCGACAGCTGAAGGGCGCCCTGCGCGACCAGACCCTCATCGCCGGTGTGGGCAACGCCTACAGCGACGAGATCCTGCACGCGGCGCGCATGTCCCCCTTCAAACTGGCCGCGTCGCTGACCCCCGAGGAGACGGAGACCCTCTACCGGGCGCTGCGCACGACCCTCACCGAAGCGGTGGAACGCTCAAGGGGGGTGGCGGCGGGCCGCCTGAAGTCGGAGAAGAAGTCCGGCCTGCGGGTCCACGGCCGCACCGGCGAACCCTGCCCGGTCTGCGGCGACACCATCAGGGAGGTCTCCTTCAGCGACTCCTCCCTCCAGTACTGCCCCACCTGTCAGACGGGCGGCAAGCTTCTGGCGGACCGGCGGTTGTCGCGACTGCTCAAGTGACGGACGTCGTCAGCTCGGCTCCAGCGTCACCAGATGCTCCCCGCCGGACGTCCTGACCTCGTAGCGGTCGATCTGGTCGGCGTGGAAGGTGGAGCTGCCCATCATGGTGTTGTCGCCGGTGGCGTGCCCGGTGGCGTTCCAGCCGGTGACGGTCTCCTCCTTGCCGTCCTGGCTGATCGCGACGAGGTGACAGGCGCGGGGGCCGGACTCGTCCTTGACCTTGAGCTCCACCTGGGTGCCCCAGTCCTCGTCCTCGGTGGTGACCTGGGCCCACACGCCGGAGCGGGCGTCGGTGGCCTCGATGCTGCTGGTCCGAGCCGCGTCGCCGCCCGCCGTCATGGCGAGGCTGGAACCGCCCACGGTCAGGACCACCGAGGCGGCCACCGCGTACAACAGCCGCCTGCGGCGTGCCCGGTGGCGGGTGGCGACCTCGCCGAGAAGGCGGTTCAGGAGCTGGGGGCCCGGCTGCGCCATCGGGTGCACCACCCGCGGTGTCGCCCGGCGGTACAGCATCATCTGACGGGTCACTGGACCGAACTCGGTCACGTGTGCCGCGCACTTGGGGCACTCCATGAGGTGGTCCTCGAAGCGGAAGGCCTCCGCCTCGTCCAGCACGCCGAGCGCGTACGCGCCGACGTCGCGATGCCTCTCCAAGGACCTCATGCCGAAACCTCGTGCCGTTGGGTGTGGGTGGGGTTACTCCTTGCTCCCACCGGTACGCACCAGCCCGCCGAATCACTCAAGGCCTAGACAGAATCGTGACCAAGGGATTCGGAGCGGCCGGCCCCGCGGATTGGTCCGAATCGAAAGGAATCTAGAACAGGTGGATGGCGAGGTGGCCGAGCGGCAGACCGAGCTGCCAGGCCGGTGTCCACACCTTCGGCCCCTCGTCCTCCCCGGCCCCCGCCCCACCGCCCGGCACGGCGTTCAGGTCGGGTGCGAGCAGCTCCGTCTCCTCCAGCCAGCGCCAGGCGGCGGCCGCGAGTTCGAGGTCCGCGGCGGGCTCGCCGGTGGCGACCGCCTCCGCGGTCAGCGCGGCCATCCGCTCGCACACCCAGTCCTGCCACGGCTGGTCGTACGCCGTCAGGGACAGCCAGTTCTCCAGCTGCGAGACGACCTGGATGCCGGAGAGCTCTCCCTCGGTGTCGGCGAGGAAGACGGTGAGCGCCAGCGCGTCCCGTCCGGCACGGAACTCGAAGGACGTCGGCGGCATCAGATCGCCGGAACGCAGCAGCTCGTCGGCGATGTACTCGGCGTACAACCAGGCCATGGGGACGACGAGTTCGCCGCCACCGGTGCCCTCCGTGCTCTCTTGACCTCTGTGCAGCATCCCTTCCTGCCTTCCTCCGGTGCGTGCGCGTCGCCCGACCCCGGGCTCCCAGTCCGGAACACGGATAGGGACAGCCGATTACTCAACCGGGGTCCTCAGCAAGGCGCTTTACGGAGGTTTGACTTTCCCATTGGTTTCACCGCAGGTCGGCCGCGTATCCCGGAAGCACCCGGCGCAGGGCGCGCAGCGCGTAGTACGCGCGGGACTTCACGGTACCGGGCGGAATCCCCAGGATTTCGGCGGCCTCCGCCACACTCGCCCCCTGGAAATACACCAGCACCAGGACTTCACGGTGCTCCGGAGTGAGTGTCTTCACAGCCTCGCGTACGTCGAGGGCGGCGGCCGCCCGCTCGGCGTGGTCGGCGCACACCCGGGCGTTCTCCAGCACCGCGTCGCCGACCTCGGCGGGACGCGCCTGCCGGGCCCGCCGTGCGTCGATCGCGAGCCGCCGCCCCACGGTCAGCAGCCATGGCCGTACGGACTCGAAGTCGTCGGCACGCAGCGCCTCGGGATGCTGCCAGGCGCGAACGAGGGTCTCCTGCACGAGGTCCTCGGCGCGTTGCCGGTCGCCGTCGCTGAGCCGGAGGAGGAGCGCGAAGAGGGGCCGGCCGTGCTCCCGCTGCAGTGCGGCGAGCTCGTGCTCGGCGGTCGTCCCGTTCGTGAGGGTGGTTCCGGCCGTCATGGCCGTATGGCACCCCAGCGCGGGGCCGGGGGACAGGGCGCGCACAAGGATCTGCGGCGGACGGTCGATCGCGTCGACGAACGGTTCGGTGAACGGTCCCTTCCGCCCCGGACGGGTCAAGTAGTCGTCCGGACCGTTTGCGGACACGGACAAGCTCATACCTATTCGTCAGTAAATATGACCTCAGTGGGGTGAGCTGATGATTGCACGCAGACAGCAGGTTGCACTGGCCCTCACGGTCCTTCTCGCCGGAGGAGCGGCCTGCCAGGCGCACGACCACGCGACACCCGGGCGTCCCGCCCCGTCCGCCGCCGCACCGCGCGGTTTCACGCTCGTCGCCTCCGGTGACGTCCTGCCGCACAGTTCGATCATCGACCGGGCCCGCTTCGACGCGGGCGGGAGCGGCTACGACTTCCGTCCGATGCTGGCCGGAATCCGTTCCGTCGTCTCCCGCGCCGATCTGGCGCTGTGTCACATGGAGACCGTCTACGGCGCGAACGGCGACTACACCGGCTACCCGACCTTCAAGTCGCCGCCCGAGGTGGCCCAGGCCCTCGCCGTCACCGGCTACGACGGCTGCTCCACCGCCTCCAACCACAGCCTCGACGACGGCGGCGAAGGCATCCGCCGCACACTCGACGCCCTGGACCGCGCGGGCGTACGGCACGCCGGCTCGGCCCGCACCGAGGGCGAGGCACGCACGGTCACCGTCCTGCGCGCGGGCCCGGCGAAGGTCGCCCACCTCGCCTACACCTATGACACCAACGGCTTCCCGCTGCCCCAGGGGCAGCCCTGGGCGGTGAACCTGATGGACGAGACCAAGATCCTCGCGGACGCGCGGGCCGCCCGGAAGGCGGGCGCCGACGTGGTGGTCGTGTCGCTGCACTGGGGCACCGAATGGCAGGACGCGCCCGACGAGCAGCAGTTGGCCCTGGCCCGCGACCTGACCGCCGCCCGCACCGGCGGGCGTCCCGACGTCGACCTGATCCTCGGCACCCACGCCCATGTCCCGCAGGCGTACGAGAAGGTCAACGGCACCTGGGTGGTCTACGGCATGGGCGACCAGATCGCCGGCGAGATGTTCAACCACGAGGGCGCCCAGGACCCGCGCGGCAACCAGTCCACCCTCGGTCGCTTCACGTTCGCCCCGCCCGCCCGGCCGGGGGAGCGCTGGCGGGTCGCGAAGGCGGAGTTCGTGCCGCAGATGTTCGATGTGGACGCCGGCCGGGTGGTCAACCTCAACCAGGCGATCGCGCGGGGCGCCGACGTCGAGGGTGTCCGCGACCGGATCCGTGAGGTGGTGCTGAGCCGGGGCGCGGCCAAGGACGGGCTCACCATGGGTCAGTAGGTCAGTCCACGTCCACGTGGTCGAAGGTCCGCAGCATCTCCTTCAACACGCGTACGCACGCCCGGAGTTCGGCCTCGGTCAGCTCGCCGCCGCCCACTTGCCGGTTCAGGGCGTGCTCGCGCGCGAGGATCGCGGTGATGACGGCCACGCCCTCGTCCGTGATCCGGATCAGCGAGGACCGCTGGTGTGCGGGGTTGGGTGTGGCCTCGGCCCAGTCCCGGTCCATCGCCTCGTTGGTCATGCGCTGCACGAACTGGCGGGTCAGCGCCATGATCCGGGCCATCTGAGGAACCGTCATGGGCCCGTACCTGTGCAGCAGGACGAGGACGGAACGCACGCCGACGGACACCCCTCCGGCCGCCTCGTCCTGCTCCAGCTTGCGCAGTCCGCGCCGGTAGAGCGCGCCGACCAGGTCGAACACCTCGGACACGCGGTGGCCGAGTTCGTCGGGGGGAAGTGGCTTGTCCATGTCGCTCACCCGGCCATCATGACACCCCGGTTGTCAAAAACGGGAAATGATGACACCTTGGTTGTCATGACGACAGCAGTGACAGCTTCGGATCTGCGTTTCTTCACCTCCGCCGATGGGGACCTCGCCTATCGCGACACCGGAACCGGGGACCTCGTGGTCCTCGTGCACCCCGGCTACGTCGACCACCGGGTCTTCGACCACCAGATACCGGCACTGGTCTCCGCCGGTTACCGCGTGGTCGCGCCCGACGTGCGGGGCCACGGGTTCTCCGCCAACGCGAGCAGGCCGTTCCGCTGGGCCGACGACCTCGGCGACCTGCTGCGCCACCTCGACGCGGGGCCCGCGGTCCTCGTCGGTCTGTGCATGGGCGCCGCCGTCGCCACCGACACGGCGCTGGAACACCCCGGGCTGGTCCGCGCGCTGGCCGTCTGCGGGGGCGGGACCAGCGCGTTCGAGTACACCGACCCGTGGACGGTGGAACGCGCCGCCGAGTCGGCCCGCATGCTGGCCGCCGGTGATGTCACCGACTGGATCGAGGCCTTCGCCAAGAACGTGGCCGGACCGCACCGCACCGTGGACGACCTCGACCCCGACGTCGTACGGCATGTCCGGGAGATGGCGACGCACACCATCTCCAAGCACACCCTCGGCGAGACGAACTGGCACGTCCCGCTCGACGATCCCTGGAGCCGGGTGCCGAAGATCGACGTACCGGTTCTCGCCGTCCACGGTGCCCTCGACGCAGCCGACGGCATCGACATGCCCGAGCGGCTCGCGCGGACGGTCCAGGACGGGCGCTCGGTGACGATCGAGGAGGCCGGGCACTTTCCCAACCTGGAGAAGCCCGCGGAGTTCAACGCGATCGTGCTGGACTTCCTGCGCTCGCTCTGACGCTCCGCCAGTTCGAGAATCCGCTACGGCACCACGGTCACCGGCCACCGCCCCGCCTTGACCAGTCGCACCGCGACGGAACCGACGATCCGGTGGCCGGCCTGCTCCGAGGCGCCGACGACCACCGCGTCGGCCTTGAGCTCGTCCGCCGCCTTCGTCAGCCCGCCGTAGGGGTCGCCGCGAAAGGTGTGGAACTCCCAGCGCACATCGAATATCCCCTTGTTCTGCTCGGTGGCGCGCCGGATCTGGGCGACCAGGTCCTCGGCGATCTCGTCCGTGGTCTCGGCGACCGGAGCGCCGAGCGCGGCACCCGAGGCGATCACCGGCTGGACGTACACCACGGCGAGCAGGGCGTGCTGGCGCCGGGCCAGGCCTCCGGCGTAGGCCGCGGCGCGGAGCGAGGAGTCGGAGCCGTCCACGCCGACGACGATGACCTTGGGCCCGTCCGTGCCCCGCTCGAACTGGTGCGCATGCTGTTCCGTCACGGCTGCGAGGCTATCGGAAGCCGCAGGTCCGGGCGGCATTCGGGGACCTGTCGACCGGGGTGCGCAAACTTTGCGGAAATGGGGCACCCGTTGGGCGGGCCGTGAACGGGCAGCCACCGAAGCCCGCCGCGGCTCTCGGCACCCCGGCCTCGACGGAGGGGACGAGGCCGGGGCAGAAGCCGACCGACCCCGCACGGCGTCCTTCTGACGCCCCGCCAGGCCGCCCGGGCCCCTCCGCTGGGCCGGGCGGGTGCATTCGTGCCGCCGCCCCGGTGTTGCTGAGGTGCGTCGGCGCTCTGCCGGGCGACTGATGAGTCATGACGAAGGATCAGTTGCTCACACGGCTGTCGTCCAAGGCGGCGGTGATGCTCACGCGACGCAGGGCGTTGCTGGCCGGTGCCGCCGCGGTCGGGGCCGCCGGCACGGCCGGAGTGCTCGCGGCCCTCACGGGCGAGGACCCGGTCCGGCCGGCCCTCCCCGCCGCCGGCCCCCCGGCCCACCGCGCGGTCAGGCCCTCGGCCTACCGCCTCCAGCCCCTGACCGGATACGGCCCACCGCCCACCGCCCCCAGGAAGACGCTCGTACGCCACGAGCCGTTTCTGAAGGTGTCCGGACGCGGCCGGACCATGGTGCTGACCTTCGACGACGGACCCGATCCCCGCTACACCCCGCACATCCTGGACACCCTGGCCGAGTACGACGTCCGCGCGATGTTCTTCGTGTGCGGGGAGATGGCGGTCGACAACCAGGACCTGCTCGCCCGGATGGCCGACGAGGGACACGTCGTCGGCAACCACACCTGGTCCCACCCGCTGCTCACCCGGCTCAGCCGCTCCCGCATCCGCTCCGAGATGGAACGCACCAGCGACGTCATCGAGGACGCCTACGGCGAGCGTCCCGCATGGTTCCGCGCTCCCTACGGCGCCTGGAACCGGGCCGCGTTCCAGCTCGGCGCCGAACTCGGCATGGACCCCCTCGCCTGGAGCGTCGACACCCTCGACTGGACCACCCCGGGCACCCGACGCATCGTCGGCGCCGTGGAGCACGGCGCCGCCCCCGGCGTCGTGGTGCTCTCGCACGACGCCGGGGGCGACCGCTCCCAGAGTGTCCGGGCATTGCGCGACTATCTGCCGCACCTCATCGATTCCGGCTATCACATCACCGTCCCGCGACGGCAGTACGTATAGCCGGAATGCGTCCGCCGGGTCGGGGAACGCTCAGCGGACCTCGACCAGGCGGGCGAAGGCGACGACGTTTCCCGCGTAGCCGCTCTGCTTGGAGAAACCGCCCCCGCAGGTGATGACCCGCAATTCGGGGGTTCCCTTGGAGCCGTAGACACGGTCGCCGGGGAAATTGCTCTTCTCGAAGACCTCGATGCCGTAGATCTCGAAGACCGCGGTCTTTCCGTCCTTGCGCCTGACCTCGACGCGATTTCCCTTCTTCAGGGCCCCGAGTCCGTAGAACACCGCGGGGCCCTGTTTGTTGTCGACATGGCCGACGACGACCGCGGTGCCCTTCTCGCCGGGGGACACCGCGCCGGTGAACCAGCCGGCCAGGTTCGGATCCTCCGGCGGCGGCGCGCCGACCCAGCCGTCCGGGTCGAGCCCGACCGGCACCATCGGCGCGTCGACCCGGATCGCCGGGATGGAGACCCGGTCGGGCACCGCGAACGGCAGGGGAGCGGGGGCGTGGCCGAAGGCGGTGCCGTGCACCCGGCTGTCCGCGGCGGCCGCCGACGCGGGCTGCGGCGGCCCGACGTCGAACTCCCCCGAACCGTTCCGGATGAGCGCGAGACCGGTCAGCAGAACAAGCGCTATCACGCCCCAGGGAGCGCGCTTCTTCCGCTGCTCCTCCTCTTCGGCCAGCCCGGCCAGCTCGGACGCAGACATTGACTTCCCCTCTCGACGCGGCCGTCGCCGCGTCATTCGCGCATACGAGAACGCTAAGTCCCGAGCACGCAA
The DNA here is from genome assembly GCF_049739545.1 of Streptomyces sp. SLBN-8D4. Taxonomy (NCBI): domain Bacteria; kingdom Bacillati; phylum Actinomycetota; class Actinomycetes; order Kitasatosporales; family Streptomycetaceae; genus Streptomyces; species Streptomyces sp. SLBN-8D4. The sequence goes on along the minus strand of NZ_JBMGQC010000001.1, from coordinate 1,050,549 downwards.
CCGGCGACGGGTCAGCGGCGAACGGGTGGCCCCCGAGCGCGGGTGGTGCGCCATCCGAGTTGCCGTGAACAGGAATTTTCTGACGGTCCGTGACCTGCGAAGATATCGGATTGTGTGCTTTTCGTTCGGCGTGTCCTCTCACCAGGACGGACCATTGTCGAAATGCGGGCCCGTGCAAGCCGTCTGAGGGTATTTCTGGGAGGCGTTTCCTCGCCGATCCACCGGGGACCGTTCCCGGGGCGTCTCCCGCGGAGGATTCACATGCGTACTACTCGTGCCCTGGCGGCCGCCGGCGCCGCGGTCGCCGTGCTCCAACTCGCCGCCCCCGCGGCCGTCGCGCGGGACGGTATGAACCTGAGCCCGAGCAATGTCGTCGCCCTTCCCAATGTCATCGCCCGGGGCGGCCAGCTGACCATCACCGTCAACAACTGCAACAGCAACGGCACCGCGAGCTCGGACGCGTTCCGGACGATCAGGCTGACGACGGGGTCCAACGGCCTGGCGACGGGGCGCGCCACGGTCAACCGGAACGCGGCCACGGGGTCGCACAGCATCAACGTGGTCTGCAGCAACGGCACCGTGATCAACCCCACGGCCTTCACGGTCATCGGCGGGGTCCGCGGAGGTCTCGGCGGCAGCAGCTCCAGCGGGGCCACTCCGGCCGACATGGCCATCGGCGGCGGTCTGGTGGCCCTGGCCGTCATCGGCGGCGGGGTGTTCTGGATGCGCCGACGGACCGAGAAGCACATCTGATCTCCGCCCCTTCGGAGACGCACCGCCCCACCTGACGCGGACCTCCGCCCCGGACTCCGAGAGGAACCGGGACGGAGGTCCGCGTCACGTAAGACCGCAAGCGCCGTCAGGCGCCGTCCTGGCGGGCGCGCCGACGGGAGAAGTAGTACGCCGCCCCGACCGAGCCCGTGATCAGCAGCGCGCCCATGCCGAGCTCCTTGACGTCGAACCCGGCGAGGCTGCCGCCCTCACCGGCCCGCACCCCCCGGTCGGGGTTGAGCGGCACCGGTGTGGGACCGACCGGGCGGCCGCCGGCGATGGTCAGGCCCGTCGAGCCGCTCACGCCGTCGCAGCTGAACGTCACCCGGTAGACCGCACCGGGTCTGGCGTCCCGGTCGACCACGACCGTCGCCTGGCTCTTGCGCGGCGGGATGGTGATGGTGTCGAACACCCCCGAGGTGACGGTCGCCGAGCCCGTGCAGCCGCCGTGGTCCCGTTCCAGCAGCAGCGCCACCTGTCCGCCCGGGGCGATGGTCGAGGGCAGGACGCTGAAGCCGAACGGCGTGATGTCGTTGTCGCCCTTCGCCACGGCGGCCGGTGCGGACAAGGCCAGGGCGGTCACGCCCAGCAGTGCGGCCGAAGCGACGCGTATCGCGCGCATGATGGTTCCTCCGGTCCCCGAGGAGCAGCTGCGGACCTGTTCCGCCTACGCGGGAAATGCACCTCGATGACCGAAACGCTAGGAACAGGTGTACGTCTGCGCGATCTCTGTCACTCCGAATGGGTCACGCGTGTGGGCCGCTCAGGGGACACCGGCGGCGTGTCGGACACCGGGCGTCCCCCTTGAGCGGTATCCGCGGTGAGCGGCCGTCAGCCCTTGACGCCCGGGAAGAGGGCGAGGAACGGCTCCGCCGACGCCGTGATGCCACGGCTGTAGGGGGCGTCGAAGTCCCAGATCAGGAAGAGCAGGAAGGCGATCAGCGCGGAGAACAGGCCGGCCAGGACCAGCTCGCGGGTCGTACGCCGGATCTGCAGCGCGAAGACCATCCCGATGGTGACGACGCCGCCGCCCAGCAGACCGAACCAGACCACCCCGGGCATGGTGGGCTCGACCGAGTCCGCGCGGGCGTTGCGGGCCTGGTCCACGGCGGCCACCTGGTCGACGAGCGGCTGGTAGGCCTGGGCCTCGAAGTCGTCCTTCGGTTCGTAGGAGGTGACGTCCGTGCGGATCCGGTCGAGGAGTTCGGTGCCTTTCTCGGTCATGCGGCGGTGGTCGGCCATCTCCTTCCACTCGGTCGTGACGACGTGTCCGACGTAGGCGTTGACATCGGCCCGAATGCGGTCACGGGCGTCGGCCGGGTAGACCTGGACCCGCTCCGAGATCTCGTGCAGCGCCTGGGCCTCCGCCTGGACGTGATCCTGGGCCGCGCTGCGGGCCTCCCACACGCCCGCGATGGCCAGACCCAGGACGATGGCGTACACGACCCCGATCCACATGGTCATGTACTCGATGACGTCCGGGGTCTCGCTGGGATCCTCGTCCACGGGCGCCGCCTTGTGGCGGATGAGAGTGATGGCGACCACCACCGCGCACGCGGCCAGCATCGCGAGGATGAGAACAAGCCATTCCGGCAAGGGATGCCTCCAGCATCGGCACTAGCGGGGCCGCAGGGCGGCCACGGCGACCACCGCGGGCGCGGTGATGAGCAGGACGTAGATCACGGGCGAGGTCGTGCTGTGGGTGCGCCGGTCGGGCGCCTTCGCGTGGTGGTAGGCCGGGTAGACCACCGGAGGTGCGGAGGGGGCCGGGGCGGGCTTGGGCGGCGGAGTCCGTGTCGGGGTCGGGGTGGGAGTAGGGGTAGGGGGCGGTGCGGGTGCGGGAGGGGGTGCCGGCCGCGCCCGCGGTGGCGCCGGCCGGGGTGCCGGTGCGGGCGGCGGGGGTCCGGGAGCCGGTGGCTTCGGCGTCGGGGTGGGCCTGGGCTTCGGCGGCTTGTGCGTCGGAGGCGGCTTCGGGGTCGGGTCGGGTGAGGGCGTCGGCGTGCAAGGGGGCTCTGGGGGAGTGGGGGTCGGTGTGGGCGTGGGTGTCGGCTTCGGGCAGGGCGGGAGAGTGGGCCACGTGAGGTTTCCGGCGACCGCCACCACCTCGGCGCCGCCGGGACCGACCGAGGCGTAGGCGCAGGCATCCGCCTCGGCCGCCCCCGCCGTGGGACCGATGAGCGCCCACGTCAAGGCCAGCAGGGCCAACGCGCGTATGGCGGTGGCGGATTGGGGTGATTCGGGTCGATGCACGACGGAGATCATGAGGCCTGTCGCGCCGTATCACGCGCGGGCGCGAAGAGATTGCTCCGAAGGAGGGATAAAAGGTCGCCCAGTGTTTGAATCCTGAGCGATCGCCCGTCCGGTGAGGCGTACCTCTGTGCGGTTTGAGGCGGGTGTGGTCACAGCCTCCGAAAAGAAATTTGCGGGACGGGTGAACACAACCCCTGGTCCGGTGCGTACTCATGGTCGTGCGGCGGCGCAGCAGGGCGCTGCAACACCCTTTTGAGTTATGGGGAGTTGACGATGAAGACCTCCTGGCGGAGCGCCTCACTCGTGGCAAGCGCCGCGGCGGTGCTGGCACTGACGACGGCGTGCGGTCAGGAAGGCGGCACCTCGTCGGTGGGCAGCCAGAACGTCGGCGCCACGGCGGCGGCGGGCGGTTACGGCGGTGTCGGCTCCGGTCTCGGCACCGATACCAGCCCCAGCCCCACCGCGAGCTCGACCGCGATCGGCCAGGGAAATCTGGGAGCCCAGTCCGCCTCGGCCGGCAAGTTGCAGGTGTCCGCGAACCCCGAGCTCGGGGACGTGCTGACCGATGCCACCGGTCTCAGCCTCTACCGCTTCGACGAGGACACCGCCGAGCCGCCGAAGTCGAACTGCAACGGCGACTGTGCGACGGCCTGGCCGCCGGTGCCCGCGGACGACGCCTCGGCCGGGGCCGGTATCGACAAGGCGCTGCTCGGTGAGGTGACCCGGGCCGACGGCACCAAGCAGCTGACCATCGGCGGCTGGCCGGCCTACCGCTACGCCAAGGACACCAAGGCCGGCGACCTGACCGGCCAGGGCGTGGGCGGCAAGTGGTACGCGCTGGCGCCCAACGGGAAGAAGGCGTCGGTCGCCAGCCTGCCGGGACTGTCGACGCGCAACGACCCCAAGCTGGGCGAGATCGTCGTCGACAAGAACGGCATGACGGTCTACCGCTTCGCCAAGGACAAGGCCTGGCCCAAGCCCGTCTCCAACTGCACCGGTGCCTGCCTGGAGAAGTGGCCGGCCGTCGCGCCCGTCTCGGCGAACGACACCAAGGGCGTCCAGAAGAAGGGCCTGATGAGCTTCACCCGTTCCGACGGCGTCGCGCAGCAGACGGTCAACTGCTCGCCCATCTACACCTTCGCGGCCGACAAGCAGCCCGGCGACACCAACGGCCAGGGCGTCGGCGGCACCTGGTACGCCGTCCGTCCCAACGGAGAGATGGTCGGCGTCTCCGACAAGTGACACCGGCCTCACCGCTCCACCGGTCCGACCCCTCCGCGCCGCACGGAGGGGTCGGACCGGTTTGCCGTCATTCCCCGCAACTCCCCGCGATTCGGCGCCCGTTCCGGAACTCTCCGGAGTGCGGCGCCTACGCTTCGTAGGCGATCCGCGGCAACCTCCCAGCGGCACGTGCCGAAGGCAGTGACCGGGAACGGATGGTCAATTTCCGTTTCTGCTCGCTCCATTGGCGGGCGATCAGTAGCCTCAGCTCGAACACCGGATCGCCTACGCCTTGGAGAGATACATGGAGCGTCCCGCCTGGGCTCCCCGGAGCATCGACATCTCGGTGCCGAGCGTCGCGCGCATCTACGACTTCTACCTGGGCGGTTCGCACAACTTCGAGGCCGACCGGGAGGCGGCCCGCAAGGCCATGGAGCACGTCCCGGGACTGCCGAAGATCATGCAGGCGAACCGGGCGTTCATGCGCCGTGCGGTGCGCTTCGCGGTCGGCCAGGGCATCACGCAGTTCCTCGACATCGGTTCCGGCATCCCCACCTTCGGCAACGTCCACGAGGTCGCCCAGAGCGCCGGCCCCGGCGCCCGTGTCGTCTACGTCGACCACGATCCGGTGGCGGTCGCGCACAGCCAGGCGGTCATCGCGGACAACCCGGACGTGGGCGTCGTCGCGGCCGACCTCCGCAAGCCCCGGGAGATCCTGGAGAGTTCCGAGGTCCGGCGGCTGATCGACCCGAACCGTCCGGTGGCGGTGCTTCTCGTTGCCATACTGCACTTCGTGGAAGACGCAGACGACCCCTACGATGCGGTGGCCGAGCTGCGCGACGCGTTCGCGCCCGGCAGCCTGCTGGTGCTCACGCATGCCGCCTTCGAGGGGATCCCGTTGTCGCAGGAGCAGGTCCAGGGCGCGATGGACGTGTACGAGGACATCCGCAACCCGCTGATCATGCGCTCGCGCAACCAGATCGCACGGTTCTTCGAGGGGTACGACATGGTGGAACCCGGACTGGTACCGATGCCGCGGTGGCGGCCGGAGTCGGAGAACTGGGACCCCGACGACGAGGACCCCTGGGCCTTCTCCCAGTTCGGCGGCGTGGGGCGTTCCGCGTGATCGCCGAGCCGGACGGGCCGGAGGACAGACTGCGCCGGTTCGCGACGATCTGGAGCCGGGCCGTGTTCCCGGTGACGTCGACGTCCGCGACCCGGCCGGAGTTCGAGGAGCAACTGCTGCCGCTGGCCCGCCGGTTGAGCGAGGCACTCGCGGCCAGGACCGTCGACACGGACGAGGGCCGGGCGGTGGGCGCCGCCCTCGTCGACGCGCACTGCACGGATCCGGAGGCGCTGTCCCGTTCCCTGGACTGCGTCGACGCCTATCTGGTGCTCTACTGCGGCGGCGACGGCGACCGCGAGGACCTGCGGTCCCGGTCCTCCCGTCTGCAGCACGCCATGGCCGCCGGGTTCGCCCACGCGCTGCGCGAGCGGACACTGACCGAGCAGGAGGCCATAGCGCAGGCCGCCCTGCAGGCGCAGGGCGTGGTGGCACAGGCGCTGCACGCGACCGAGGCGCGCTTCCGGGCGGTGTTCGAGGGCGCGGCCATAGGGATCGGCATCGCCGACCTGGACGGCAACGTCCTCCAGGTCAACGGCGCGCTGCTGCGCATGTTCGGCATCACCGACCAGACGATGCGCGGCCGCAAGGTCCAGGAGTGGACCCACGCCGAGGACGCGCCGCAGACCTGGACGCTCTACGACGAACTCGTCCGCGGCGAGCGCGAGCACTACCACCTCGAAAAGGCATTCTCCCGACCGGACGGCACGGTCCTGTGGACCAACCTGACGGTTTCCCTGCTGCGTGACGCCGACGGTGCGCCGCAGTACCAGCTGGCCCTCATGGAGGACACCACCGAGCGCCGGCTGCTCAACCTCCGGCTGCGCTACGAGGCCACCCACGACGCCCTCACCGGGCTGCCCAACCGCACCTTGTTCTTCGAGCGCCTGGAGAAGGCGCTCAGCGCGGGCGAGGGCCAGCGGTTCGGGCTGTGCTACCTCGACCTCGACGGCTTCAAGACCATCAACGACAGCCTCGGCCACGCGGCCGGCGACCGGCTGCTCGTCGAGGTCGCCGACCGGCTCCAGTCCTGCGCAACCGCGCCGGGCGAGATGGTCGCCCGCCTCGGCGGTGACGAGTTCGTGGCGCTGACCACCGGCCCCGACACCGAGAGCGAGGTCGACGACCTCGCGGCGCGCATCATGAACGTGCTGCTCGCCCCGGTCCGTATCGACGGCCGGGAGCTGACCGTGCGCGGCAGCATCGGCATCGTCGAGGGCCCGGCGGGGGAGCGGGGGCCCGCGGAGGTGCTGCGCAGCGCCGACATCACGATGTACCGGGCCAAGTCGGCGGGCGGCAACCGCTTCGAGCTGGCCGATCCGGAGGCCGACGCCCGCGCCATCACCCGGCACGGGCTGACCACCCAGCTGCCCGCGGCCCTGGACCGGGGCGAGTTCTTCATCGAGTACCAGCCGCTGGTGCACCTCGGGGACGGCAGCGTGCGGGGCGCCGAGGCGCTGGTGCGCTGGCTGCACCCGCAGCACGGCGTCCTCGGCCCCGACCGGTTCATTCCGCTCGCCGAGCACACCGGGCTGATCGTGCCGCTCGGCCGCTGGGTCCTGGAGCAGTCGGTGCGCCAGGCCCGCGAGTGGCGAGAACGCTACGGGCAGGACGTGGCGGGCGACCCGCTCCGCATCAACGTCAACCTCTCGCCCTGCCAGCTCACCCACCCCGGTCTGGTCCAGGACACGGTGGACATCCTGGAGCGCGCCGGCGTCGAACCGGACGCGCTCTGCCTCGAAGTCACGGAGTCGGCCCTCATCGGCGCCGACGACGACCTGCTCAAACCACTGCGCCGGCTCGCCGAGATGGGCGTGGACATCGCCCTGGACGACTTCGGCACCGGCTACTCGAACCTGGCGAACCTGCGCCGTCTCCCGGTCAGCGTCCTCAAGCTGGACCGCTCGTTCACGCAGAGCATGCAGCAGTTCCCCGCCGACCCGGTCGACCTCAAGATCGTCGAGGGGATCGTCTCGCTCGCCCACGGCCTGAACCTGGCGGTGACGGTCGAGGGCGTCGAAACCGGGGCCCAGGCCGAGCAGTTGCGGATACTGGGCTGCGACACGGCCCAGGGCTGGTACTACGCCCGCCCGGGCCCGCCGGACCGGCTCCACCAGCTGGCGCTGGTGGACGCGACGGGCTGAACGCCCCGCCCCCTCAGGGCAGCGGAAGCGACCGCAGCGAACCATGGGTACGGGCCATGACGACGACGTGGCCCGTGTCCCCGGCCGGCACGACGAGCGCGGGGTGTTCGCCGTCCCTGGTCTGCGAGTACGCCGCGGACATGCGGGGCGCGGCGGTTCCGGTCCCCTGCGGACCGGCGTGCAGGTCGATCGTGATCACGCGGCCCCGCCTGGCGCGGTCATTGCCGGGGGTGAAGCTCACGAACCGGCCGCCGGCCACGGTGGCGTCCGCCTCGGTGGCGTAAGTGCTCCACAGCCTGCGGTCGTTCTCCAGGTCGTACGCGTACCAGTCGCCCGCGCTGGTGTCTTCGGCGCCGGCCTCGTACAGCACCAGGATCCCGTCGTCGGAAATCACACCGTGCACGGGCTTGTTGATCGTGTTCCGCGGGGTCGGCAGCGGCCTCAGCGTCGCCGGATCCAGGCGGCGCATGGGCGGGAAGGCGTCCCCGGCGGAGAACGGGCTGCCGGTGCAGACCAGGTAGTGGCCGCCGGTGACGAGGTGCGGGCACTCTACGCCCGTCGGGCTGGTCGCCATGGTGGCGCCGGTGCGGGCGTCGCGGGCGGTGACCCGGGTGCCGTCGGCCGTGTAGACGCGGCCCCGGAAGGCGGCCAGGGGTTCGCCCGTGCTCCAGCCGACGGACCGGTGCCAGAGGGGCGTGCCGTCGGACGCGCGCACGGCGTCGAGGACGGCGGCGGTGCCGGTGAAGGGATCCGGCGCGTGGAGAGCGTAGACGATCCCGTCCGCGGCGCCGAGGGCCAAGTAGGCGCGGCCGGTGGGCAGTCGACGGGTCCACGCCTGCGCACCCGTGCGCAGGTTCGCCGCGCGGAGCCTGCCCGCGACCCCGGTCACGGCCCGTTCGTCGGCCGCGTCGACGAGCAGTCCGGCGCTTCTCCCGCGGTCGCCCGCGGGCACGCTCCAGGTGACACGGCCGTCGGCCCGCGAACGCCCCACGAATCCACCGGAGCCGGTCGCGCACACCACCTGGTGCGCCGTCGCGCCGCAACTGCCGTGGGCCTCCCGGCTGGAGAGGGACGCCGTCCACGCCCGCCACGGGCCCGAGACGGACGTCGAGGTCATCTCCACCGTCGGCCCCGACGCGCCGGACGGCGACGAGACCGCCGGGCTCTTCGGTCCGCCGGACCCGGTGTTCCCCGCGCACCCCACCAGTGCCAGCAGTGCCGCGCCGACCGAAAGGATCCGCCGCTTCATCCCCGCCCACCCCCGTCCGAGAAAACCTCATGCTACGACCGCTCAGCGCTCCAGCAGCATCCGCTGCAACTCCCGTGCCGCCCGCGGCGGAGCCACATCGCTGCGGTGCGCCAACGCGATCGTCCGGTGCAGTCCGGGCCGGGCCAGCGGGGTGACCCGCAGCCCCCGTCCCGAGCGCGTGGCGACCATCCGCGGTACGACGGCCACGCCAAGGCCCGCCCGCACGAAGCCGAGGACCGCGTCCATCTCCCCGCCCTCCACCGCGAAGTCCGGCTCGAACCCCTCTGCACGGCACGCGGCCACGGTCAGTTCGCGCAGGTCGTAGCCGTGCCGGAACATCACCAGCGGCTCGCTCTCCAGGTCGGCGACGCGTACCGTACGGCGGCCCGGACCGCCGGGGGCGGGCACGTCCGGCGAGGAGACGACGACCAGGTCCTCGCGCAGCAGCTCCACCGTCGTCAGCGCCGGGGACGGCGACGGCAGCGGGAGGACCACCAGGGCCAGGTCGAGGGCGCCGCGCGCGAGCAGCCGTACGAGATCGTGGGAGCCGCCCTCCTCGATCATCAGCCGGATGCCGGGATAGCGGTCGTGGAAGGCGCGCAGCACGTCCGGCAGGAGACCGGTGCACAGGCTCGGGGTCGCGCCCAGCCGGACCCGGCCGCTGCGCAGCTGCACCAGCTCCTGCACCTCGTGCCGGGCCGTGTCCGCGTCGGCCAGGATGCGACGGGCCAGCGGCAGCAGGGCCTCGCCCGCGTCGGTGAGGGTGATGTTGCCGCGCGCCCGCAGGAAGAGGTCCGCTCCGAGCTCCCGCTCCAGCGCCTTGATCTGCTGGGACAGGGACGGCTGCGCCACGTGGACCAGGTCGGCGGCGCGGGTGAAGTGCCGGGTCTCGGCGACCGCCACGAAGTACTGGAGCTGCTGGAACTGCATCCTCGTACGATAGCCGTTCCCTATGGAATCAAACCGGACCATGTCTTGGACCGATCGGGGGCCCGGGCTCTAGCGTCTTGACCCATGGCTCTGGCAACGCGGACGGACCGACGGCCGTCCCTCGCACGCACGGTCTGGGACAGCTCCGTCGGCAAGAAGACCGTGATGGCCGTCAGCGGACTGATCATGCTGCTGTACCTGGTCGTCCATATGATCGGCAACCTGAAGATCTTCTTCGGGGCGGGCGAGTTCAACCACTACGCGCACTGGCTGCGCATGGTCGGCGAACCCTTCATGCACTACGAGTGGACGCTCTGGCTCATCCGGATCGTGCTGGTGGTCGCCGTCGTCGCGCACGCCGTCTCAGCGTACCAGCTCAGCCGCCGCGACATCCGGGCGCGCCCCAGCAAGTACGTCCACAAGAAGCCGCGGGCGAGCTACGCGACCCGCACCATGCGCTGGGGCGGCATCGTCCTCGGCCTGTTCATCGTCTGGCACCTCCTCGACCTGACGACCGGGACCGTGCACTCCGGCGGCTTCCAGGAGGGCCACCCGTACCAGAACGTCGTGGACACCTTCTCCACCTGGTACGGCAACGTCATCTACATCGTCGCGATGCTCGCCCTCGGCCTGCACGTCCGGCACGGCTTCTGGAGCGCCGCGCAGACCCTCGGCGTCGGCAGCCGCACCCGCGACCGCGCCCTCAAGGCCGTCGCCAATGTCCTCGCACTGCTGCTCACGGCCGGCTTCATCGCCGTACCCGTGGGTGTCATGACCGGAGTGGTGAGCTGAACATGACCTACGTCGACTACACGACCGGTGCGCCGCTGACCGACGACAAGGCGCCCTCCGGACCCGTCAACGAGCGGTGGGACACCCGCAGGTTCGAGGCCAAGCTGGTCAACCCCGCCAACCGCCGCAAGCACACGGTGATCGTCGTGGGTACCGGCCTCGCGGGCGGTTCCGCGGGCGCCACGCTCGCCGAACAGGGCTACCACGTCGTCCAGTTCTGCTACCAGGACTCCCCGCGCCGCGCCCACTCCATCGCCGCGCAGGGCGGCATCAACGCGGCCAAGAACTACCGCAACGACGGCGACTCGATCCACCGCCTCTTCTACGACACCGTCAAGGGCGGCGACTTCAGGGCGCGCGAGTCCAACGTGCACCGCCTGGCGCAGATCTCGGTCGAGATCATCGACCAGTGCGTGGCGCAGGGCGTGCCCTTCGCGCGGGAGTACGGAGGCCTGCTCGACACCCGCTCCTTCGGCGGTGTGCAGGTCTCCCGGACCTTCTACGCCCGCGGACAGACGGGCCAGCAGCTGCTGCTCGGCGCCTACCAGGCCCTCAGCAGGCAGATCGCCGCCGGGAACATCGAGATGCACCCGCGCACCGAGATGCTCGACCTGATCGTCGTCGACGGACGGGCGCGCGGGATCGTGGCCCGGGACCTCGTCACCGGGCGCATCGACACCTACTTCGCGGACGCGGTGGTGCTGGCCTCGGGCGGCTACGGCAACGTCTTCTACCTGTCGACGAACGCAATGAACTCCAACGCGACGGCCATCTGGCGGGCCCATCGACGCGGTGCCCACTTCGCGAATCCCTGCTTCACCCAGATCCACCCGACCTGCATCCCGCGCACCGGCGACCACCAGTCCAAGCTCACGCTGATGAGCGAGTCACTGCGCAACGACGGCCGGATCTGGGTGCCGAAGGCCAAGGGCGACACCCGTCCGCCGAACCGGATCCCCGAGGACGAGCGCGACTACTACCTGGAGCGCATCTACCCGTCCTTCGGCAACCTGGTCCCGCGCGACATCGCCTCCCGCGCCGCGAAGAACGTCTGCGACGAGGGGCGCGGGGTCGGTCCCGGCGGACAGGGCGTCTACCTCGACTTCGCTGACGCCATCCAGCGCATGGGGCGGGGGGCCGTCGAGGCGAAGTACGGCAACCTCTTCGACATGTACCAGCGGATCACCGACGAGGATCCGTACGAGGTGCCTATGCGGATCTACCCCGCCGTGCACTACACGATGGGCGGACTGTGGGTCGACTACGACCTCCAGACCACCGTTCCCGGCCTGTTCGCGATCGGCGAGGCCAACTTCTCCGACCACGGGGCCAACCGGCTCGGCGCGTCCGCGCTGATGCAGGGCCTGGCCGACGGCTACTTCGTGCTGCCGGCAACCATCAACGACTACCTCGCCCGCAACCCGCACCAGGACGCGGTGACCGACGAACACCCCGCAGTCCAGGAGGTGCTGGCGGAGACCGAGGACCGGCTCCACCTGCTCCTCTCCGTCGACGGCGACCGTACGCCCGACTCCTTCCACCGTGAACTCGGCGAACTCATGTGGGAGTTCTGCGGGATGGCCCGCACCGACTCGGGACTGCGCAAGGCGCTGGAGCGCATCCCGCAGATCCGTGAGGAGTTCTGGCGGCGCATCAAGGTGCCGGGCACCGGCGAGGAGTTCAACCAGTCGCTGGAGAAGGCGAACCGCATCGTCGACTACCTGGAGCTCGCCGAGCTGATGTGCCTCGACGCGCTGCACCGCGCCGAGTCCTGCGGCGGCCACTTCCGCGAGGAGTCCCAGACCCCTGACGGTGAGGCCGCCCGCCGGGACGAGGAGTTCGCCTACGCGGCGGCCTGGGAGTTCACCGGCACCGGCGAGGCTCCCGTCCTGCACAAGGAAGACCTGGTCTTCGAGTACGTCCACCCCACTCAGCGGAGCTACGCATGAAGCTCACCCTGCGCGTCTGGCGGCAGAAGAACGCCGACGCCGACGGCGCCATGTCCACGTACGAGGTGGACGGCATCTCGGCCGACATGTCCTTCCTGGAGATGCTGGACACCCTCAACGAGGAGCTCATCCTGCGCGGCGAGGACCCGGTCGCCTTCGACCACGACTGCCGTGAGGGCATCTGCGGCGCGTGCTCGCTGGTCATCAACGGCGACGCGCACGGACCCGAGCGGACGACCACCTGTCAGCTGCACATGCGGTCCTTCTCGGACGGCGACACGATAGACATCGAGCCGTGGCGGGCCTCCGCCTTCCCGGTGATCAAGGACCTGGTCGTGGACCGGTCGGCCTTCGACCGGATCATCCAGGCCGGCGGGTACATCACGGCGCCCACGGGTGCGGCTCCCGAGGCCCACGCCACGCCGGTGCCCAAGCCCGACGCCGACTACGCCTTCGAGCACGCCGAGTGCATCGGCTGCGGGGCGTGTGTGGCCGCCTGCCCCAACGGGGCGGCGATGCTCTTCACCTCGGCCAAGGTGAACCACCTGAACGTGCTGCCGCAGGGCGCGCCCGAACGGGAGACCCGGGTGCTGGACATGGTGGAGCAGATGGACGAGGAGGGCTTCGGCGGCTGCACGCTGGCCGGTGAATGCGCGACCGCCTGTCCCAAGGGGATCCCGCTGGTCTCCATCACCAGCATGAACAAGGAGTGGCTGCGGGCGACCCGGAAGGCCGCCAGGCGCTGAGAGACGTTCGCCGACAAGGTGCGGACGGGTGGGGTCGGACGTGGTGCTCAGGTCCGGCCCCATCAGGGTTGCGTGAGGGTGTCCGCTCCCTCCGGCCACCGGCCCGACACCGGCCGGTCGGCGGAGTCGGAGGCCCCGGACACCTTGCCCGAGCCGTTCAGCCAGCGCACATCCGCACTCTGGGAACCGGTCACGTACACGCCAACCGGCGTCGGGAGAACAGGGACAGCGGCACCGCTCGCCGCCTCCGCCTGTGACCTGGAGAGTGCCATGACCGGCGTTTCCACCCTCGACCGCCCCCCGCAGAGCGTCGCCCCCACCCGGTACACCGTCACCCTGGCCCGCGACGAGGACGACGTACGGGCCGCGCAGCGGCTGCGGCACGACGTGTTCGCCGGCGAGATGGGTGCCCTCCTGTCCACCCCGGAACCCGGCCTCGACGTGGACGGCTTCGACGACCACTGCGACCACCTGCTCGTCCGCGACACCGTCACCGGCCAGGTCGTCGGCACCTACCGGCTGCTGCCCCCGGAGCGCGCCGCGGTGGCCGGACGCCTGTACTCCGAGGGCGAGTTCGACCTCACGCCGCTCGACGCGATCCGCCTGGGGCTCGTCGAGGTCGGCCGTTCCTGCGTGCACCCCGACCACCGCGACGGGGCCGTCATCGGGCTCATCTGGGCCGGGATCGCCCGCTACATGGTGGACCGCGGCCACGACTGGCTGGCCGGCTGCTGCTCCGTCCCGCTCGCCGACGGCGGCGCGCTCGCGGCCGGCACCTGGGACCGGGTGCGCACCAAGTACCTGGCTCCCGAGGAGTTCCGGGTACGGCCCCTGCTGCCCTGGGAGCCCGCGGAGGCGACGCCCGCCGCGCACACCGAACTCCCCCCGCTGCTGCGCGGCTACCTCCGCCTCGGCGCCTGGGTGTGCGGACAGCCCGCCCACGACCCGGACTTCGGGGTGGCCGACATGTACGTGCTGCTGTCGATGCGCCGGGTCAACGCCCGTTATCTGCGGCACTTCCTCTCGCTCGTCCCGGCCTGATGAGCGTCTGGCTGCCCACCGCGCCCTGCACCCCGGGGGCGTGCGTGGAGCGGGCGGGATCCGCCATGGCCGTACCCCGTGCCGTGCTGCGGTTCCTCGCGGTCGCGGCGGTCCTGCTCGCCGGGATCGCGCTGCTGCCGGCCGGTCGGCTGATCCCGGCCGGCGCGGTCAGGTGGTGGTGCCGGGCGGTGGTGCGGGTCTCGGGGGTCCGGGTCCGCCTGTCCGGCGCCGCCACGCCCACCGGCGGGGTGCTGCTGGTCGCCAACCACATCTCCTGGCTGGACATCCCGCTGCTGGCCGCCGTCCGACCCGCGCGGATGCTCGCCAAGTCCGAGATCCGGCGGTGGCCCGTGGCGGGTTGGCTGACCGCCCGCAGCGGCGCGCTGTTCATCGAAAGGGACCGGCTGCGGGCCCTTCCGGACACGGTCGCCCGGATCGCCGACGCGCTGCGCGCCGGCGCGGCGGTCGCCGTCTTCCCCGAGGGGAGCACCTGGTGCGGCCGCGCCCAGGGGCACTTCCGCCGGGCGGTGTTCCAGGCGGCTCTGGACGCCGGGGTGCCCGTCCAGCCGGTGAGCCTGCGCTACCGGCTCGTCGACGGCGGATCCAGCACGGCCCCCGCCTTCATCGGCGACGACTCACTTCTGACCTCGGTGTGGCGGGTGGTGTCGGCACGGGGACTGATGGCCGAGGTGGAGGCCCAGGACCCGATCCTCCCGGGCGGCCACCCGGACCGCCGCTCCCTGGCCCGGGCGGCGCAGTCGCGTGCGTGCCACGGCCGGACGGGGGAGCACGCGGGCGGGCTCTCTCGTTCGCCGGACCGGCGGAATCAGGAGTCCTTGCCCAGCGTCCGCGCCAGGTAGGGCGCCGTGGTGCTGCCGTCCGCCCCGGCCACGGCTCCCGGTACGCCCGTCGCCACGATCCGGCCGCCCGCGTCGCCGCCGCCCGGGCCCAGGTCGATCACCCGGTCCGCGCCCGCTACGACCGACATGTCGTGCTCGACGACGATCACCGTGTGGCCGGCGTCGACGAGACCGTGCAGTTGACGCATGAGGACCTCGACGTCGGCCGGGTGGAGACCGGTGGTGGGCTCGTCGAGGAGGTAGAGGGTGTGGGCGCCGCGTACGCGCTGGAGTTCGCTGGCGAGCTTGATGCGCTGGGCCTCGCCGCCGGAGAGCTCGGTGGCGGGCTGGCCGAGGCGGAGGTAGCCGAGGCCGACGTCGAGGAGGGTGGTGAGACTGCGGGCCACGAGCGGGGTGTCCGCGAAGAAGTCCGCCGCCGACTCCACCGTGAGGTCGAGCACCTGGGCGATGTTCCTTCCCCGGTACGTCACTTCGAGCGTCGCCGGGTTGTAGCGGGCCCCGCCGCAGTCGGGGCAGGGCGCGTAGGTGCTGGGCAGGAAGAGCAGCTCGACGCTGACGAACCCCTCGCCCTGGCAGGTCTCGCAGCGCCCACCCGCCACATTGAACGAGAACCGCCCCACGCCGTAGCCGCGTCGCCGTGCCTCGTCGGTGGCGGCGAAGACCTTGCGCACGACGTCGAAGAGACCCGTGTAGGTCGCCAGGTTGGAGCGCGGGGTCCGGCCGATCGGCTTCTGGTCGACCGAGACCAGACGTCCCACCCCCTCCAGCTCCTCCGTGATCTCGCCGACCAGCGTGGACTTGCCCGAGCCCGACACCCCGGTCACCGCGGTGAACACCCCTAGCGGGAACTCGGCCGTCACCCCGCGCAGGTTGTGCCGGTTGACCGGACCCACCTTCAACCAGCCGCGAGGCGACCGCACTTCACGCCGCACCGCGGGAGAGCGGTCGAACAGGAACCGGGCGGTGGCGGACTCCTCGACCTTCGCCAGCTCCGGCACCGGCCCGCTGTGCAGCACCCGTCCGCCGTGCTCACCCGCGCCCGGCCCGACGTCCACCAGCCAGTCCGCGCCGCGCATGACGTCCAGGTGGTGCTCCACCACGAACACCGAGTTGCCGGCCGCCTTCAACCGCGCAAGCACGGTGAGCAGCGCCTCGGTGTCCGCGGGGTGCAGTCCTGCGGAGGGTTCGTCGAGGACGTACACCACTCCGAACAGCCCGGACCGCAACTGGGTGGCGAGACGGAGCCGTTGGAGCTCGCCCGCGGACAGGGTGGGGGTCGCGCGGTCCAGGCTCAGATAGCCGAGGCCGAGCTCGACGACGGGCGCGATACGGGACTTGAGGTCGTCGGTGAGAACGCGCGCGGTCTCGCCGTCGGCGACCAGCGAGGCGGCCAGCTCGGTCAGCGGCAGTGCCGCGAGCTCGGCGATCGTGCGGCCCGCGAAGGTGACCGCCATCGCCTCCGGACGCAGCCTGCTGCCGCCGCAGACCGGGCACGGCGCGGAGACCAGGAACCGTTCCGCCTTCGCCCTGAGCGTCTGGCTCTTGGAGTCCGCGAACGTCTTCAGGACATAGCGGCGGGCGCTCATGTACGTGCCCTGGTACGGGCGCTGGATACGGTCCGCGTCCCGCACCGGGTGCACGGTGACCACCGGCTGCTCGTCGGTGAACAGGATCCACTCGCGCTCTTCGGCGGGCAGCTCACGCCACGGCCGGTCCACGTCGTGACCGAGCGCGCCGAGGATGTCCCGCAGGTTCTTGCCCTGCCAGGCGCCGGGCCACGCGGCGATGGCGCCCTCCCGGATCGACAGCGACGGGTCGGGCACCAGCGACTGCTCGGTCGTACGGTGGACGCGGCCCAGGCCGTGGCATTCCGGGCAGGCGCCGACCGCCGTGTTGGGGGAGAAGGAGTCCGAGTCGAGCCGTGCGGCCCCCGGCGGGTAGTCACCGGCCCGGGAGAACAGCATCCGCAGGGAGTTGGAGAGGTTGGTGACCGTGCCCACGGACGAGCGGGAGGTCGGTGCCGAACGCCGCTGTTCGAGCGAGACCGCGGGCGGCAGCCCGGTGATCTCCCCGACCTTCGGCGCCCCCACCTGGTGGATCAGCCGGCGCGCGTACGGAGCCACCGACTCGAAGTACCGCCGCTGGGCCTCCGCGTAGATCGTCCCGAACGCCAGCGACGACTTCCCCGACCCGGACACCCCCGTGAACACGGCCAGCACATCCCGTGGCACCTCGACGTCCACACCCTTGAGGTTGTGCTCACGGGCACCGCGGACGCGGACGTACGGGTCGTGGGGGCCGGGTGGGTCGTACATGGGAACGACTCTAACCGGAGGTGATCGTCGCCAGCCGCCGGTAGGACTCCAGCAGGGCCACGCGGTCGTAGGTGCTGGTCGTGACCAGCACCTCCTGCGCCCCCGTCTCCTTCAGGACCGTCTCCAGCTCGTGGGCGACCTGCTCCTCAGTGCCCGCGAGGTGGCCGGCCAGCCCGGCTTCGTAGAAGCCCCGCTCCTTGGCCGTCATCGGGAGCGACTCGACGCGCTCGGCGGGCGGCAGGGGCGGGAAGGTGCCGTGGGTCCGGGAGTACGCCATCGACCAGGCCTCCGGGATCAGCAGGCGCCGCGCCTCCTCGGGGGTGGCGGCCACCGCGACCGTCCCGGAGATGACGACGTACGGCTCCCGCGCCCAGGGCGAGGGCCGGAAACGCGCGCGGTAGTGGTCGATGCCGCGCTGCATCCTCTCGCGGTTCCTGAGGTCGCCGATGACCATCGGCAGGCCCGAGCGGGCCGCGATCGCGGCGCCCTCGCCCATGGCCAGCACGAAGGGCGGCACGGTCAGGCCCTCGGCCGGGCGGGCCCGCACTCCCGTCGGAGAGGTGCCGCCGAACCAGCCCAGCAGCTCCTCCAGTTGTACGGCGAAGTCGTCGGCGTCGTCCTTGCCGCGGCCCAGTGCTTTTCGCACACCGTCGGTGAAGCCGACCGAGCGGCCCAGGCCCATGTCGATCCGGCCCGGGAAGAGGGACTCCAGCACCCCGAACTGCTCGGCGACGACCAGGGGTTGGTGGTTCGGCAGCATCACGCCACCGGTGCCGACCCGGATCGTCTCCGTGGCCGAGGCCACGGCGGCCGCCAGCACCGTCGGCGCGGAGCCCGCGACTCCCGGCACGCCATGGTGCTCCGAGACCCAGAAGCGGTGGTATCCGAGCCCTTCCAGCTCCCGCGCCAGCCGGACCGTGTCCTGGAGCGCCTGCGCGCTCGTACCGCCCTCGCGGGTGCGGGAGCGGTCGAGGACGGAGAAGCGGGTGGCGGCGGTCAGGGAACTCACACGGGATTCAACGCGTGACCGGATGCGGTATTCCCCCCCACCGGGACCGCCACCGGGACCGTCACGAAAACCGGATGACCGTGATCCCCGCAGGTCAGCACAATGGCATCGTGACCGTCCAGAACATCCTGCTCTCCGGCGTCGTCGGCTCGACCGCGTACGGACTCGCCCGCGAGGGCTCCGACGTGGACCGGCTCGGCATGTTCGCCGCGCCCACCGAGACCCTGCTCGGCCTGCACACGCCGAAGCAGTCCCACGTCACCACGGCGCCGGACCGCACCCTGCACGAGGCGGCGAAGTGGTGCCGGCTCGCCCTCGGCGGCAATCCGACCGTCATGGAGCTGGTGTGGCTGCCCGACGAGCTGTACGAGGTCCGCACCGCGCTCGGCGACGAACTCATCGCCATCCGCGGGTCGTTCCTCAGCGCTCAGCGGGTCCGGGACGCCTATCTCGGGTACGCCACCCAGCAGTTCAGGAAACTGGAGAGCCGTGACGGCGACCGCCGCACCGCCAAGCACGCCCGGCATCTGAAGCGGCTCTGCCACCAGGGCCTGGAGCTGTACACCACCGGACGGCTCACGGTGCGGGTCGAGGACCCCGAGGAGTACCACCGCTTCGGGGACGCCGTCGCCGCCGACCCGGCCTCGGCCCGGTCGCTGCTCGCCCACTACGAGACCGCGTTCGCCGAGATGCGCAGCGCGCTGCCGGACCGGCCCGACGAGGCGCGGGCCGAGGCCTGGCTGCGGCGCGTCCGCGCGGAGTTCTACGACACGGCCGCGTGAGCGCGCGCTTCAGTGACCGTAGGAGTCAGCGGCGGCGTCGGGACCGCACCCTCGCCTCCCGCGGCGGCTCGATGAACTGCATCTCCAGCGTCAGCGGCGGCTCGGCGACCCCCGGACCGCCCGCCGCCGCCCACTGCACGACCTCCTCGGTGCCCGCGTCGTCCATGACGAACCCGATCCACGCGGCCCGCCCACCCGCCCGGCGCCCGGCCGCCGAGGGGCGCACGACGATGACGTTCGCCTGGTCGCAGGGGCCCAGGCAGTCGGTCGTACGGACCTGGAAGCCGTGTTCGGCGGCGCCGGCCCGGAGCAGCTCCAACTGCCAGGTGTGGTCGGTGCCGGGGTGCTTGCGGGCGTCGCCGCAGCAGCAGCCCCGGCAGACGACGAGCGTGCAGGAGCCGGAACCGGAGCCGGTCAGGAACGTGCGGGGCGTCGGAGGCATGGGAGAAGCATGCAACCTGCACTGATCGCGGAGTACGGGCGGGGTGCCTCTGGAGTCAGAAGCGCGAGGCGGTTGCCGGGGCTAGGGTGGCTGGGGTGACCGACAGTGACAAGCTCCCGCTCGCCGTGTTCGACCTGGACAACACCCTGGCCGACACGGGCCACCGACAGCGGTTCCTGGAGCGCAGTCCGCGCGACTGGGACGGGTTCTTCGCGGCCGCTCCCGAGGATCCGCCGATCCCCGAAGGTATCGCGCTGGTGCTGGAGAGCGCCGAGGAGTGCGAGATCGTCTATCTCACCGGCCGCCCCGAGCGCTGCCGACGCGACACCCTCGCCTGGCTCGCCGCTCAGGGCCTCCCCGAGGGGCGCGTGTACATGCGCCGCAACGACGACCGGCGGCCCGCCCGGCGCACCAAGGTGGAGATCCTGAAGCGACTCGCCGGGACCCGGGAGATCCGAGTCCTGGTGGACGACGACGAGTTGGTCTGCGAGAACGCCCGACGGGCCGGATTCACCGTCGTACGGGCGCGCTGGACCGCCCCTTCCGCGACCCTGGAGGTGGCGCAGGAGCGGGAGGGGCGGACCTGACAGCCGTCAGTCGGACTCGTCGAGGCGGAAGCCGACCTTCAGCCCCACCTGCCAGTGCAGGATCTGTCCGTCCTCGATCTGGCCCCGCACTTGGGTCACCTCGAACCAGTCGAGATTGCGAAGGGTCTGCGAGGCGCGGGAGATGCCGTTGCGGATCGCCTGGTCGACGCCGTCCGGCGAGGTGCCGACGATCTCGGTCACCCGGTAGGTGTGGTTCGTCATGGTTCCACCGTGCCTCAGGCGGCTGCGGAGCGCGAGCCGTCCGCCCCTATCTTGGGTGCATGGACGGTATGCCTCGTGACATCCCCGCGCCCACGATCGTGAACCCCCTGCGCCAACTCTCCCTGGAACAGCTCCGACGGCGGACGAGCATGAAGTGGCGGACCTACCCCGAGGACGTGCTGCCGCTGTGGGTCGCCGAGATGGACGTGCCCCTGGCCGAACCGGTCGCGCGGGCCGTCCGGGACGCGGTGGCGCTGGGAGACACCGGGTACCCGTACGGGACGGCGTACGCCGAGGTGCTGGCCGACTTCGCGGGCAAGCGGTGGGGCTGGGACGGGCTCGCGGTGGAGCGGACGGCGATCGTCCCGGACGTGATGCTGGGCATCGTCGAGATGCTGAAGCTGGTCTCCGGGCCGGGCGACCCGGTGGTCGTCAACTCACCCGTGTATCCGCCCTTTTACCAGTTCGTCGGGAACATGGACCGGCAGGTCGTCGAGGCTTCGCTCGGCGCGGACGGCCGGATCGACCTCGGGGTCCTGGAGGACGTCTTCGGGAGGGTCGGAAGGGGCGCGGCACGGCCGGCGTATCTGCTGTGCAGCCCGCACAACCCGACCGGCACGGTGCACTCGGCCGAGGAGCTGGCGCAGGTGGCCGGGCTGGCGGAGCGGTACGGGGTGCGGGTGGTGGCCGACGAGATCCACGCCCCGGTCGTGGCGGCGGGCGCGCGGTTCGTCCCCTACCTGAGCGTGCCCGGCGGGGGAAACGGGCTGTCCCTGATGTCGGCCTCCAAGGGGTGGAACCTGGCCGGGCTCAAAGCCGCCGTGGCCGTCGCCGGGCCCGACGCGGCCGACGACCTCGCGCGTCTTCCCGAGGAGGTCGGCCACGGTCCCAGCCATGTCGGTGTCCTCGCCCACACCGCCGCGCTGCGGGACGGCGGCGCCTGGCTCGACGCGCTGCTCGCCGGCCTCGACGACAACCGCCGGCTGCTGGCCGACCTCCTCGCCGGGTCACTGCCCGCCGTGCGCTACGAACCCGCCGAGGCCACCTTCCTCGCCTGGCTGGACTGCCGGGCGCTGGAGCTGGGCGACGATCCGGCGGCCGTGTTCCTGGAGCGCGGCCGGGTCGCCCTGAACTCCGGCATCCCGTTCGGCACGGGCGGTGCCGGCTTCGTGCGGCTGAACCTCGCGACCTCTCCCGAGCTGATCACCGAGGCGGTACGGCGGATGGCCGCCGCGCTCGGCTGACCGCGGGGGCCGGGACGGGCCGGCCCCCGCGGCCCGGGCTACCGCACCACGCTCAGCGACAGCGCGAACCGGCCCTCGCTGTCCGTCCACCAGTGTGCCAACTCAAGTCCGGCGGCAGCCAGTTCGCCGCGGACACCCTCCTTGCGGAACTTCGCCGAGATCTCGGTGTGCAGTTCCTCGCCCGCCGCGAAGTCGACGGCCAGGTCCAACGCCGGAACCTTCACGGTCTGTTCCGTACGGGAACGCAGGCGCATCTCGATCCACTCGTTCTCGGCGTCCCAGAGGGCCACATGGTCGAAGGCGCCCGGATCGAAGTCGGCACCGAGCTCGCGGTTGACGACGGTCAGGACGTTCTTGTTGAAGGCCGCCGTCACCCCGGCCGCGTCGTCGTACGCCCTGACCAGCACGTTCTCGTCCTTGACCAGATCCGTGCCGAGCAGCAGCGCGTCGCCGGGGGACAGCAGGGAGCGGACGGAGGAGAGGAACGCGGCGCGCTCGACCGGCAGCAGGTTGCCGATCGTGCCGCCGAGGAAGGCCACCAGACGGGGGCCCGGCGTCCCGGGCAGGGACAGGCCGCCGGTGAAGTCGGCGATCAGCGCGTGCACGCTCAGCTCCGGCCGCTGGGCGATGAGCGCGTGCCCGGCCTGGGTCAGGGCGCTCTCGCTGACGTCGACCGGGACGTACGTGTGCAGCCCCGTCAGCGCGTCGAGCAGGTACCGGGTCTTCTCCGACGAGCCGGAACCCAGCTCGACCAGCGTGCGGGCCCCGGTCGCGGCGGCGATCTCGCCGGAGCGTGCGACGAGGATCTCCCGTTCGGCGCGGGTGGGGTAGTACTCGGGCAACTCGGTGATCTGCTCGAAGAGTTCGCTGCCGTGGGCGTCGTAGAACCACTTCGGCGGCAGTGTCTTGGGCGTGTGCGTCAGGCCCTTGAGGACGTCGGCGCGCAGGGCGGCCTCGGTGGCGTCCTCGGGCAGGGTGCGGGTCAGCAGGAACGGACTCACGTGCGGGGCTCCTTGAGTGGTTCCAAAGACTTCAGTGGTGTCAGCAGGACATCGGTGCGGCTCGCCGTGAGCAGCGTGCGGTCGGGCACCTCCCGCCAGTGCGGATCGTCGTCGTAGGGCTCGGAGGCCACGACCGTGCCGGTGCCGGGGCGCCGGAGGTACCAGAGGGTGTCGCCCCAGGCGGTCGCCGCGATGGACTCCCCGTTGGTCAGCAGGAGGTTGAGCCGGGAGTCGGGGGCCGCCTCGGCGACCTCCAGGACCGTGTCGGCCAGCGCCTGGCCCTGCTCGTCGCCGCCGCGCAGCCGGTTCAGGACCAGGGCCCACACGAACGCCGAGTCGTTGCGGGCCTCCATGGACAGCAGCTCCGCCGCGGGAAGCGAGGCGGCCAGGGGGGCCAGTGAGCCGGGCCAGCCCTTGACCGCGCCGTTGTGGCTGAACAACCAGGGCCCGGAGGCGTACGGCGCCGCGGCGGCCTCGGCGTCGGCTCCCGCCAAGGTGGCGTCCCGTACGGCGGCCAGGATCGCGGTGCTCCTCACCACCCGGGCCAGGTCCGCGAAGGAAAGGTCGGCCCAGATGGGTCCGGCCCGCCGGTACCGTGCCGGCGCGGGGTCGCCCTCGGCGTACCAACCGACCCCGAAACCATCGGCGTTGACGGTGCCGTGCCGCTGCCGGCGCGGTGCCCAGGACTGGCGGTACAGGCTGTGCGCGGGCTCCGTGAGGAGCCGGCCGAGCGGCTCCTCGGGCCCCAGATAGGCCAGATGACGGCACATCAGACGGCTCCCGCGGAACGGGCCGTGCGGAAGCCGGAGAAGATCTGCCGCCGGATCGGATAGTCCCAGTTGCGGAACGTGCCCCGGCAGGCCACCGCGTCCACGGCGAACGAACCGCCGCGCAACACCTTGTGGTCGGGACCGAAGAACACCTCCGAGTACTCCTTGTACGGAAACGCCTGGAAACCCGGGTACGGCTCGAAGTCGCTCGCCGTCCACTCCCACACGTCACCGATCAACTGCCGTACGCCGAGCGGGGACTCGCCCTCCGGGTAACTGCCGGCGGGGGCGGGGCGCAGGTGCCGTTGGCCCAGGTTGGCGTGCTCGGGGGCCGGGTCGGCGTCGCCCCACGGGTAGCGCGTCGAGCGGTCGCCGGCCGGGTCGTGACGGGCCGCCTTCTCCCACTCCGCCTCCGTGGGCAGCCGCCGGCCGGCCCAGCGGGCGTAGGCGTCGGCCTCGTACCAGCACACGTGGACCACCGGCTCGTCGGGCGGCACGACCTCGGTGACGCCGAAGCGCCTGCGCAGCCACTGCTTGCCGTCGCGGCTCCAGAACAGCGGGGCGTGGATGGAGTGCCCGCGGATGTGCGCCCACCCGGCCGGGGCCCACCAGCGCTCGTCGTCGTAACCGCCGTCCGCGATGAAGGCCTGGTACTCGGCGTTGGTCACCGGAGTGGTGTCGATGTAGAAGGCGTCCACCTCACGCCGGTGCGCGGGGCGTTCGTTGTCAAGCGCCCACGGCTCGTCGGAGGTGCCCATGGTGAACGGGCCGCCGGGGACGAGGACTTCGGCCGGGCCGGTGAACAGCGGGGCCGGGTCCGGGTCGGGGGCGGTCAGGGCCTGGGGGCCCTTGCGGAGCTGATGGGTGATCAGCATCGTCTCGTCGTGCTGCTGTTCGTGCTGTGCGATCATCCCGAAGGCGAACCCGGCCTCGGTGAGCCGGGTTCCGTGCAGCGCGCTTCCCTCAAGGACGTCCAGGACCCGTCCGCGCACCTCCGACGCGTAGCGCCGGGACTCGGCGGGCGTCAGCAGGGGCAGCGTGGGGCGTTCGGAGCGCGGGTGCTCGAAGGCGTCGTAGATGCCGTCTATCTCGGGCCGTATCGCCTCCTGCCCGGCGACGGTCCGCAGCAGCCACTGCTCCTCCTGGTTGCCGATGTGGGCGAGGTCCCACACGAGCGGCGACATCAGCGGCGAGTGCTGGGCGGTCAGATCGGGGTCCTCCACACAGCTGGTGAGCAGGGTCGTACGGTCCCGCGCGGTGACCAGGGTGGTGACGGCCCGCTCGCGGAAGGCCTCGGGGTCGACGGAGGGGGCGACGGTGGGGTCGACGGACGGGTTGGTCATGTGCGGATTTCCTTCCCGAGCGAACCGTGCGTCCGGTCCAGCAGATCGTCGGCGGGGCAGCGGCCCCGGATCACATAGCGGTGCAGATAGGCCCCGACGAGGTCGGTGACCTCGGTCGTGGCGCCGAGCCGGGGCAGGGCCTCCAGAGCCGCCGCGAAGCACGCGATCGCGGCCTCGTGCAGCTCCGGGTCGGCCAGACCGTGGCGGGCCGCGTCGATCCACAGCGGATTGTGCGGGGCGGGCATCGACACGGTGCGCTCGGCCAGCGGCTTCACCACCCGGTAGGCGGTCTCGGCGGCCTCCGGGTCGTCGAAGAGCGCCGCCGTCACCGCGAGCGGGACGATCCAGCCGTCCTCGCCGGGCTGGGCGTCGATCATGCGCAGTTCCAGATGGCCGCGCGGCCTGACCGGCGGGAACAGGGTCGAGACGTGGTAGTCGAGATCCTCCCGCGTCGGCTGCCGCGGCACCCCTGACCTGGCCCACTCCCGGAAGGAGAGCCCCTCCGGGACGTCCCAGGGGCCGCTGTCCCGCCGTATGCACATCACGGGCGCGTCCAGGACGTGCTGGACCCAGGCGCTGCGGGGGTCGGTGTCCAGGGACGGGCCGCCCGCCCGGCCCTTGCCGATCTCCGTCCAGCGCAGCTGGCGGGTGGAGAGCCAGCCGGTCGGCTCGGAACCGGCGAGCGGGGAGTTGGCGAAGGCGGCCACCAGGACCGGTCCCAGCTGGTGCGCCAGCCACCAGCGGCGCCCCAGGCCCAGGGGGCCGGGCTCCTCGTGGCCGGCGTCCACGCACACCTGCACGGAGGCCGAGGTGCACATCATGGCGCGCCCTGCCGGACCGGTGCGGTCCAGACAGGCCTCCATGGCGTCGTAGCGCGGCTCCCGCAGGTATCTGCGGGGCGGATGCCAGGGGTCGTGGCCGAGGCCGACGAGGCCGAGACCCTGCTCGGCGAGGGCCGCCCGGACGGCGGCCAGATCGGCGGAGACGGTACCGATGCACTCCATCAGGGAGTCGGCGGGCTGCGAGCTCAGCTCCAGCTGGCCGCCCGGTTCGACGGTGAGCGCCGACTTCAGGGGCACGGTCCGCAGTGCGGCGTAGGCCGCCGCGAGTCGTTCGGATGTCACGGGGAGCCGCGGGCTGCGCAGCTCGTGGACGAGCCATTCCACTTCCACCCCGATGCGGCGGGGCGGTCCGGTCTTGAAGCAGATGCCGCGGACCAGGGCCTCGAGCTCTGCTTCGGGGAGCGAGGTACGCGGCTTCGTACAGTCGGCCGGCGTACAGTCGCTGGGGGTGTCGGACATGTCGGGATCCTCCTGAGATTCCACCATGCCACCGGTCCGGGGATCAGGTGGGTCGGACCGGCAACGCTCGTCCCACCCAAGACCCTCATCTCGTTCCGCACAAGGGGGCACATCCTTGCATTAGGGGCTGTGGATCTCCGTTTACCCAGGATTTTCGAGGTGTTTTCGGTTGTACCGGGCGCAGGAAAACTCTGTTGCGCGGCCGCACCGGTATCGCCCACGATTCCAGCATGAGCACGACGGGGGAGACCGCGCGGCGTGCGGTCATGGCGTCCACGGGGGTGGCGCCATGAGCGCGCGTCTGCGCGGGATCGCGCAGGAGACGGAACGGATCGTCGCGGCGGGGCACTATCGCGCGCCGGACGGACGCCAGGTCTCCGTCGCCGCCGAGATCGAGGCGGCGCGGACGGGGACACGGGTGTACGGACCGGGGCCCCTGGAGGTGCCGGACTTCGCCGCCGTGGACACGTTCGTCGAGGTCACCGCGGAGAGCAGCCTGGAAGCGGCGCGTCGGCTCGGCGGCCGCCCTGCCGTGCTCAACTTCGCCTCGGCCCGCAATCCGGGCGGCGGCTACCTGAACGGCGCCCAGGCCCAGGAAGAGGCCCTGTGCCGCGCCTCCGCGCTGTACACCTGCCAGCTCCGGGCCCGCGAGTTCTACGACCACCACCGGACCCACCGCGACCCGTTCTACACAGACCGGGTCATCCACTCACCGGCCGTACCGGTGTTCCGTGACGATCGCGGCGCCCTGCTGGACTCGGCGCACCTCGTGGGCTTCCTGACGGCGGCCGCCCCGAACGCCGGGGTGGTGCGGCGCACGGCACCCGAGCGGGCCGCCGAGCTGCCGAGGGCCCTCGCGGTGCGCGCCGAGCAGGTCCTGTCGGTGGCCGTGACGGAGGGCTACCGGCGGCTGGTTCTTGGCGCCTGGGGCTGCGGGGTCTTCCAGAACGACCCCGCCCAGGTGGCGGGGGCGTTCCGGACGCTTCTCGGGCCCGGCGGACGGTTCGGCGGTGCCTTCGAGCACGTGGTGTTCGGGGTGCTGGACCGGACACCGGGTGCGGGGGTGCGCGCGGCGTTCGTCCGGGCGTTTCCCACGGAGCGGTTGCTCCGAACGGGCTAGCCGTCAGGTCCAGCCGTACCGCTCGTGCAGCCGCTGCCTGACCAGGTTGAAGCGGCCCCGGTCCAGCGCGCACGCCTCCCGGCGCATGCCCTCCTCGTGGAGGCGCAGGACGCGGTCGACGTCCACCCAGGAGTCCCGGCCGGTCCGGTCCCAGGGCCCGCTGCCGATCGGCACCCACTCCCGGTCCCCGTCGTGCCGCTTGCTCGACAGCTGCACGGCGAGGACGGTGCCGGCCGCCTCCCGGGCGACCACGAGCACGGGACGGTCCTTGCCGCGTCCGTCGTTCTCCTCGAAGGGCACCCAGGTCCACACGATCTCCCCGGGGTCGGGGTCGCCGTCGTGCGCCGGGGAGTACTCGGTGCGCACCCGGCCGACCTCGCGCGGGTCGGCCTCGGTGGTGGCGGTGGCGCCGAAGCGGCCGGGGACGTTCTCATCGGTAAACGCAGTCACGGGGGCACCTTATGGCGTCCGCCGAACCAGGGGAGCAGTACGGTCGGTCCTGGCCGCCGTGGTGGTCGTGCTGGTGGTCCTCGGCGAGGCACCGGCTCGGGCCATCGCGTGGACCCTGGCTCCGGCGGTGCTGCTCTCCGGTCAACTCGCCCTGGTCCACCCCCGGTTGGACCTCCGCTGCGACCGAGATCAGGAAGGTCCTCGCCCTCGTCGGCTCGGGTGCCACGCTGCTCGCACGGTGAAGCGGCCGGTCCGGGAGCGGGCGGTGAACGCGGGCGGTCCGGGGCCCTTTTCTCCAAAGGCCCCGGACCGCCTGCCCTCTACTCCTGGACAGGCACCTTCTGGGCAGGCGGCGGTGCGGCGACTCCATTGAGCGAAGTCCCGTTCTGCGTATGCCCGTTCTGGTTCATCGACGCCAGCAGCTGACGGGCCAGACCCAGCCCGGTGCCGCCCATGGTGAGCGCCTTGGCGAGCATGTCCGCCATGCCGTCGGCGCCGTTGAGGACCACCATGTTGTCGACGTTGCCGAACGCGGACGCGCCCGCCTTGACGATCTCCGGCCAGTTCTCGGCGAGTTGCTGGGCGACGACCGCCTCCTGGTTCTCGGCGAGGGCGGCGGCGCGGGCCTTGATGGCCTCCGCCTCCGCGAGACCCTTCGCCTTGGCCGCCGCGGCCTCGGCGAGACCCCTGGCCTGGGCCGCCGCGGCCTCGGCCTCACCGGTGGCCCGGGTCGACGCCGCCACGGCCGTACCTCGGGCCTTGGTCGCCTCGGCCTCGGCACTCGCGGCCGTCTTGACCCGCGTCGCCTCGGCCGCCGCCGCGAGCTCCGTCTCCTTCGCCTTGGCCTCGGCCCCGGAGATCCGCGCGTCGCGCTCGGCCTCGGCGAGCGTGCGCTTCTCGTAGGCCTTGGCATCCGCCGGCTTGCGGACGTCGGCCTGGAGCTGCTGTTCGCGTCGGTGCGCCTCGAGTTCGGCGACCCTGGTCTCCTGGACGACGACCTCCTGCCGGGCGGCGGCGTCGGCGAGCGGACCTGCCTGGCGCGCCTTGGCGCCCGCCTTGTCCCGCTCGGCCTGGTAGCCGGCCTGGAGGATCTCGCTGTCCCGGGTGGCCTGCGCCATCCGAGCGAACGACTGCTGCTCGGCCTCGGTGGCCAGCCGGTTCGCCTCCGCCTGCGCGATGCGCGCGTCCCGTTGGACGGCGGCCGCGTGCGGCATCGCCAGGTTCTGGATGTACCCGGTCGGGTCCTCGATCTCATGGATCTGCAGGGAGTCGACGATGAGCCCCAGCTTCTCCATCTCGGTCCCGCAGGCGGCCCGGGTCTGCCCGGTGAGCTTCTCCCGGTCGCGGATCATGTCCTCGACGGTCAACCCGCCGACGATGGACCTGAGATGACCGGCGAACACGTTGTGCACCCGCTCCGACATCAGCTTCTGCTGGTCGAGGAAGCGGCGCCCCGCGTTGGCGATCGACACGAAGTCGTCGCCGACCTTGAAGATGACCACGCCCCGCACCTTGAGCGGAATGCCCTGGTGGGTCACGCAGTCCACGTGCAGTTCGGTCTCGTTCAGATCGAGCGAGAGCTTGCGCACCGCCTGCACACCGGGCAGCACCAGCGTGCCCCGCCCGGTGACGATGCGGAATCCCATGCCCGCTTCGAGCCCCTCGGTCTTGTGGTTGGAGCCCGAGATGATCAGTGCTTCGTTGGGTTCCGCGACACGCCACATCAGTTTGAACAGACCGATCAGAACGGCGATGGCAGCTACGGCCACCCCCGCAACGACGCCGACGATCATCGGCATACGCCCCCTTTGGATGGTGCCCTTTCGGCACCGAACGAAGGGAGTGTGCGCCTGTTCGAGGCCGGGGTGAAGACGCCGGCGAATCCTTGTCGAAACCTTGATACACGCCTCTCACCTGCGCGTGAGCAGGCTCAACTGTCGTACGCCGCCTGCACGTAGACCGTCCTCGGCGGCAGGTACTCCACCACCATTACGACCGTGCCCCGCTCGATCCGGTCCGTGCCGGTGGCGGGGTAGGCGAGGAAGTGCTCGGCGCCGCCCCGCACCCGGACGATCACCTCGCCGACGAGCCCCGGACCGATCGTCCCCGTGACCCGCCCCATGAGCCCGACCATCGCCGCATCGTCCATGGTCACAGGGTACGGGCCGGGCTGTTCAGGCGGCCGGTGAATCCGCGGTGGCGCGGGGCCGCGGCCAGAGCTCGTGCCAGCGCAGTTCGGCCTCCAACTGCGCGGCGAGCGACAGCAGCAGCGGCTCGCTGTTCGCGGGACCGAGCAACTGGGCGCCGACTGGCAGCCCGCCGACGAACCCGGCGGGCACATTGACCCCGGGCCACCCCAGCACGTTCCAGGGCCAGGCGTACGGACAGGCGGCGATCATCGCGCGGTCCGTGGCCAGTCCGCCCAGCCGGAGCATGGCCCCGATGGCCGGTGGGGGAGCGGCCGTCGTCGGGGCGAGGACGACGTCGTACGACGTGAAGAACGCGCCGATACGGCGGTGCAGGACCGCCTCCGCCCGCCGCGCCGCCCGCAGCGGGACCCCGCCGAGCAGTCCGCCGAGCCGGGCCGAGTCCCGGGTGCGGCGGTCCAGGAGCGCGGGGAAGGGCGCCTCGCGGACCCGCTCGGCGATGCCGGCCGTGGCGCGCGGGATGAAGGTGAGCCCGATCTGCCCGTACGGCGGATCGGCCTCCTCGACGGTGTGCCCCAAGTCGCCCAGTCTCCCGGCGAGTTCGACGACCCGCGCCCGTACTTCCGGCTGGAGCCGGGCGGGCAGCGCGGTGAACGGCGGCTTCAGGGCGAGCGCGATGCGCAGCCGCCCGGGATCGCGGCCGACCGCCGCGAAGGCGTCGACGGCGGGCGGCCGATGCGGGTCCAGTGGGTGGTTTCCGGCGGCCGCGTCGAGGAGGAGGGCCGCGTCGGCGACCGTGCGGGCCAGCGTGCCGTTGACGGTGATGCCCTGGAAGGACTCGCCGCGCGGCCAGGTGGAGATACGGCCGCGCTGCGGCTTGATGCCGACGAGGTGGGTCCAGGAGGCGGGGATCCGTACCGAACCGGCCCCGTCCGAGCCGAGCGCGGCGGGTACGAGACCGGCGGCGACGGCCGCGGCGGACCCGCCGGACGAGCCGCCCGGCGTGTGCTCGGGGCTCCAGGGGTTGCGGGTCGCGCCGAAGGCCGGCCCCTCGGTGAACGGCCACTGCCCGAACTCGCAGGTGTTCGTCTTGCCGACGATCACGGCCCCGGCCGCGCGCAGCCGCCGTACCGCCTCACCGTCCCTGACGACCGCCGGGAACTCCCCCTGGCAGCCGAAGGCGGTGGGTTCACCGGCCACATCCATGTCGTCCTTCACGGCGACGGGCACCCCGAGCAACGGTTTGCGCACTCCTGCGGCCAGTTGGGCGTCCGCGGCGTCCGCCTCGGCGAGGGCGGACTGCGTCCGTACGATCCGGAAGGCGTTGAGCGTGCCCTGGCTGCCGTGGATCCGCTCCAGGGTCTGCTCGACGAGCGCCCGGGAGGTGATCGTGCCGTCGGCCAGCGCGCGGGCGGTCTCCACCAGGCCTGCGGAGCGGTCGTACGTCATGCGGGGCACCTCCGGGACTCCGGGACGACGTTGCCTACTGAACGGTAACGTCGGAAAGCGCTTCGCCGGAACGACATCGGAGCGGGAGTCGCGGTTTCGCGGACGCCACAGCGGCCTCACAGCTGTCGCCAGGCCATGCACAAAGCATTGACGCGTCCTGGTCACAGCCCTACCTTCTGATCGACTTCCCGAACCCTGTTCGGCAGGTCGGACGTCTGGCCGCTCGGACGTCCAGAGCCGCGCTGTGTCCTTGCCCCAGGGAGAGCCGCCGTGACCACACGACCCCCCACGCCGTCCCGCCGCACCCTGCTGCGCGCGATGGCGGCCCTGCCCGCCTCCGCCGTCCTGCTGGGCGAACTGCCCGGCGCGGCCTTCGCCGCCGCCCCGCCGAGCGGTTCCGCGACCCGCTACACGATCGTGCCGTTCCTCAACAGCAACGACGGCACGGTCAACGTCTACCAGTCCGACGACGCCACGGACTTCCGGCTGCTCAAGTCCTCCGCCTACACACCGCCCAGCAACAGGATCCGCGACGCGAGCGTCTTCAAGCACACCGACGGCTACTACTACCTCACGTACACCACCCACACCTGGCAGGACGTCAGCACCACGATCGGCTTCGCACGGAGCTCCGACCGGGCCGACTGGACCTTCCTGTACGACTACACGGTTCCGATCGCCAACCTGTCCCGCGCGTGGGCGCCGGAGTGGTTCGTCGACAGCGACGGCAGTGTGAACGTCATCGTGTCATGCTCGGTGACCAGCAACGAGTGGATCTTCACGCCGTACCGGCTGAAGGCGACCAACTCGGCGCTGACTGCGTGGAGCTCACCGGTGGCCCTGGCCGGGATCGGCTCGAACCACATCGACACGTACATCGTGAGGACCGGCTCGACGTACCACGCCTTCACCAAGAACGAGACGACGAAGTACATCGAGTACGCGACGGCGTCGTCCCTGACGGGCCCCTACACGATCACCAGGACCGGCGACTGGGCCGGCTGGGGCAGCTACCGCGAGGGCCCGTCCGTGATCCAGCTCGACAACGGCGCCTGGCGGATCTTCTTCGACGGCTACGGAGACGGGAACTACTACTGCAGCGACAGCTACGACACCTTCGCGACCTGGTCGGCCCCGACCGCGCTGCCGGGGGTCTCCGGTACGGCACGCCACTTCACGGTCATCAAGGAGACGGTGTCCGGCGGCCCTTCGCTCGCGAAGAACGTCACACGCTCCTTCCAGTCGGCCAACTACCCGACCCGGTACTGGCAGACCCAGTCCTCGCTGCTCAACCTCCCGGTGGTGACCGGCTCCAGCACGGCCGCCGAGAAGTCGGCGTCCACCTTCACGGTCGTCGCCGGCCTCGCCGACGCGGGCGGCCACTCCTTCCGCGACTCCGCCGGCAACTACCTGCGCCACTGGGACTTCCGCGCCCGCTTCGACGCCAACGACGGCACCTCGACCTTCGCCAGGGACGCGACGTTCATCGCCCGCACGGGTTCGTCCTCGGGAGCGATCCGCTGGGAGTCGTACAACTATCCCGGGTACTACCTGCGCCACTACGACTACCAGCTCCGGGTGGAGCGGACGGCGGGGACGGATCTGTTCCGGCAGGACAGTTCCTTCGTGCCCGTGGCTGCCTTGGGCTGAGCTGAACGGCTGGATCCGGGTGCCGTTTCGGTGCGGCCCCGGCGTACTGGGTCACGAAAGCCCCGACGCCTTGAGTACCGACCGCACGGTCTCCTCGTCGATGGCGTGGCCGAGCCGGTTCAGGACGTCCGTGCCTTGCAGCAGCGTGCCGCGCTCGACGGAACGTCGTACACCGGTGTCGAGTTCGTGCCAGATCAGAGGGTTGGCGGCGAGGACACGGGGGTCCAGTTCCAGGCGGTGTCCGTAGGTGTCGTGCAGGACCAGGTGGGACGAGACGCCGTCGTATCGCCATACGGTCGTGAGCGCGTCCGTGCGTACCATCTGCCGGCGCCATGGACCCCGCACCGCCAGCCAGCCGGTGCCCGCCGTGACCCGGGCCGGGAGCAGGATGGTGAAGAGGACGGCCGACAGGCCGAGCCACAGCAGGGCGCGCGGGAGGGACAGGCTGCCGGCGTCCCAGTCGACCAGCAGCGACATGGCGCCGAACAGCGCGGCGCAGCTGGTCGCGAGCCGGGCGCTGCCAGGCCAGTGGCGGTCACCGGCCCGGACCCACCGGTCGTCGGAACGTCGCATGTCGCCGACGCTAGGCGCCTGTGCGGGGTCCGGCGTCCGCCACTGACGAAGCTCTGACGCGGTACGAGCGAATCCTGACGGGATCCTTACGCGGGTACCGGATTCAGCCGGTGTGGACGCGGGGGCGGCGCGCGGGGTCCGGTTCCGCCTCGCGCAGGACCTCTCGGGTGACGGGGGCGACCTCGCCCTGACCGAAGAGGAAGAAGCGCAGGAAGTTGGCGAACGGGCCGCCCTCGGTCCACTCGAAGTAGATGTGCGGGGTGCAGCCCGTCTCGTCGCGGACGTGGAGCAGGAGGGCGGCGAGCGCGTTGGGGATGGAGGAGGACTCCAGGGCGAGGACGCGGTAGCGGTTGTGCAGGACCTCACCCCGGACCGTCAGGCCCGCCTCGAACTCGGAGGGGTCCGTCACGGTCACCTCGACGAAGACGAAGTCCTCCTGCTCGGGCATGTCGTTGTCGGCCCGGATCTGCTCGATCTTGTCCCGGTACTCGGCCTTGTCGCGCTGGTCGGGTTCGTTGGCGATGAAGCGGATTTTGCGGCTGGCGATGTCCCGGATGAAACGTTCCGCCATCGGGTCGAGCGTCACGCTGGTCACGCGCAGCTCGAAGGCGCGGGCAAGGCGGGAGAGGAGGGAGACGAGGATGATGCCGGCGATGAAGCAGGCGCCGATCTTGACGCCGTCGGGGCGTTCGATGATGTTCGCGACGGTGACGTAGAGGAAGACCGTCGAGATGACCGCGAAGCCGATCGTCCAGCCCCGCTGGACGGCCTTGTGCGCGGCGATGGTCACGGCGATCGCCGCTGAGCTGATGAGGACCAGGACGCCGGTGGCGTAGGCGCCGCCCTGGGCGTCGACGCTCGCGTCGAAGGTCCAGGTGACCAGGAAGCCGATCAGGGTGAAGACGATGACCATGGGGCGCACGGCGCGGGCCCAGTGCGGGGCCATGCCGTAGCGGGGCAGGTAGCGGGGCATCAGGTTGAGCAGGCCGGCCATCGCGGAGGCGCCGGCGAACCACAGGATGGCGATCGTGGAGACGTCGTAGACCGTGCCGAAGGCGCCGCCGAGGTATTCGTGGGCGAGGTAGGCCAGGGCGCGGCCGTTGGCCGGGCCGCCGGACTCGAAGTCCTTCTCCGGGATCAGGAGGGTGGTGATGAAGCTGGTGGCGATCAGGAAGACGCTCATGATCAGGGCGGCGGTGGTGAGCAGCTTCCTGGTGTCGCGGATCCGGCCGGTGGGGCGCTCCTCGGTGTCGCCGGCGTCGCCCTTGACGTGCGGCATGACGGCGACGCCGGTCTCGAAGCCGGACAGGCCGAGTGCGAGCTTGGGGAAGACCAGCAGGGCCACGCCGACCATGGCGAAGACGTTGCCGTGCTCGGCGGTCAGGGCGCTGGACCAGTCGGTGACGACGTGCCCTGCGGTGACGACGTGCCACAGACCGACGACCACCACGACCACATTGAGGGCGAGGTAGATGCCGACCAGGGCGACCGCGACGCCCACGGCCTCCAGGAAGCCCTTGAGGAAGACCGCGCCGAGCAGGGCCACCAGGACGAGGGTGATCAGCATCTGCTTGTCGTGCAGGGCGCTGGTCAGGTGGGGGTTCTCGACCAGGTGGGTGGAGGCGTCCGCCGCCGAGAGGGTGATGGTGATCAGGAAGTCGGTGGCGGCGAAGCCGAGCAGGGTCAGGACGAAGAGCTTGCCCTGCCAGAAGGAGAGGAGGCGTTCCAGCATGGCGATGGAGCCCTCGCCGTGCGGGCTTTCCTCGGCGACCCGGCGGTAGACGGGCAGGGCGCCGGCCAGGGTGACGAGGACGAGCACGATGGTCGCGATGGGGGAGAGCAGGCCGGCGGCGAGGGCGGCGATGCCGGGCTGGTAGCCGAGGGTGGAGAAGTAGTCGACGCCGGTCAGGCACATCACCCGCCACCAGGGCTGACCCTTGTGCGGCGGTTCGGGTTCGGCATGGGGACCCGTGTGCCCGCCGGCCTTGCCCATGTCGGACAGGCCTTCCAGCATCCAGGTCCGCAGACGGCTCGGCGGAGGGTGTTCGGTGGTGGCCATCGGCGTGCTCTCCTGAGGTGCGGCTCAGCTGGGGAGGGCCATCGGGCGGACGGCGACATCAGCGTATGCAGAGGGTGACGCCGGGGCCGAGGGGTGGATCACACCTGGGCGTCAAGCTTGCGTTAAGACCGCCGGGGGAGCGCCGGTGGCACATCAAAAGGCGGCTGATCCGGTTGGGCAGGTGAGGAGGGGCCGTACGAGGGAGGTCCGCCGTATGACGCGGGCTCACGCACCAGGCTCGCGATGCGGACGCCATCAACTCCCGACAAACCCATCCGGTAACCCATCAGGAAAGCGTCAACACCGGCTGTGAGGGCTGTGGAGGCGGGGCCGTAAGAGCTCCGTCAAAGGTGTGGGGGCCGCCGTAAGGGACTCGTCAACGGCCGGCCGAATCCGGCCAGGGACGGGGTTTCCTCTAGCTGTCCGTTTCTCTTCCGAACCTCTTCTAGGAGTTCGCGATGGCCGATCTGGCCTTCGTCGTCACCACGATCGCGCTGTTCGCGCTGGTGGCTCTCGTCGCCAAGGGGGTGACGAAGCTGTGACCGCCGAGAACATCGTCGGCCTGATCGTGGCCGTCGCCCTGCTGGGCTATCTCGTCCTCGCCCTGATCTTCCCGGAGAGGTTCTGAGAGCTGACATGGGTTCCGTACTCGCAGGCATCCTCCAGCTGCTCGCCCTCATAGGAGCGCTGGCGCTCGCCTACATCCCCCTCGGCAACTACATGGCCAAGGTCTACTCCTCCGACCAGCACTGGCGCGTCGAGAAGTGGACCTACCGGGCCATCGGTGCCAACCCCGACACCGAGATGACCTGGACCGCGTATCTGCGCGGTGTCCTCGCCTTCTCGGCCGTCGGCGTCCTCTTCCTCTACCTGCTCCAGCGGCTCCAGGGCGTCCTGCCCGGCTCGCTCGGCTTCGACTCGGTGAACCCGGCGCAGTCGTTCAACACGGCCGTGTCCTTCGTGACCAACACCAACTGGCAGTCGTACTCCGGCGAGCAGACCATGGGGCACGTCGTGCAGACGGCCGGTCTGGCCGTGCAGAACTTCGTGTCGGCGGCCGTGGGTATCGCCGTAGCGGTGGCGTTGGTGCGCGGGTTCGCGCGGTCCCGGACCGGTGAGCTCGGGAACTTCTGGGCCGACCTGGTGCGGGGCACCATCCGGATCCTGGTGCCGGGCGCCTTCATCGCGGCCGTCGTGCTGGTGGCCTGTGGTGTGATCCAGAACTTCTCCGGCATCCATGAGGTCGGTCAGTTCATGGGCGGGTCGCAGCAGTGGAACGGCGGGGCCGTCGCCTCCCAGGAGGCGATCAAGGAGTTCGGGACCAACGGGGGCGGGTACTTCAACGCCAACTCGGCCCACCCGTTCGAGAACTCCACTCCGTTCACGAACCTCTTCGAGATCTTCCTGCTGCTGGTGATCCCGTTCTCGCTGACGCGCGCCTTCGGCGTCATGGTCGGTTCGGTGAAGCAGGGGTACGCGATCCTCGCGACCATGGCGACCATCTGGGTCGGCTTCGTCGCCCTGATGATGTGGACCGAATTCGCCCACCACGGACCGGCGTTGCAGATCGCGGGCGGTGCGATGGAGGGCAAGGAGGTCCGCTTCGGGGTCGGTTCCTCGTCGATCTTCGCGGTGTCGACCACACTCACGTCGACCGGTGCCGTGGACTCCTTCCACTCCTCGTTCACCGGGCTCGGCGGCGGGATCAACATCCTGGGCATGCAGTTGGGTGAGATCGCGCCCGGCGGTACCGGCTCGGGCCTGTACGGCATGCTGATCATGGCGGTCATCGCGGTGTTCATCGCCGGGCTGATGGTCGGCCGGACGCCCGAGTACCTGGGCAAGAAGATCGGCACCCGTGAGGTCAAGCTGGCGGCCTGCTACATCCTGATCACGCCGGCCCTGGTGCTGGTCCTCGCCGCGATCTCCATGGCGCTGCCGACCCCGCCGCACTCCATGCTCAACTCCGGTGCGCACGGCTTCTCCGAGGTGCTGTACGCGTTCACCTCCGCCGCCAACAACAACGGCTCGGCCTTCGCCGGCCTGAACGCGAACACCGACTGGTACAACACCATGCTCGGCGTGGCGATGCTGCTCGGCCGCTTCCTGCCGATGGTGTTCGTGCTGGCGCTGGCCGGCTCGCTCGCCGAGCAGCGGCCTGTCCCTGAGACCGCGGGCACCCTGCGCACCAACAAGCCGCTGTTCGTGGGCCTGTTGGTGGGCGCGATCCTGATCATCACCGGTCTGACGTACTTCCCGGCGCTCGCGCTGGGCCCGCTGGCCGAGGGGCTGGCGTCATGACCACTCGTACCGAAGGCGAAGAGATGTCCACAGCCACTCCGACCCGGGCGCCGCACAGCGACGTACCGACCGGGCACAAGTCCCCCGAGGGCCGTGTCGGTGCGGGCCTCTTCGACCCGAAGCAGCTGCTGAAATCGTTGCCGGACGCGTTCCGCAAGCTCGATCCGCAGGTGATGGTCAAGTCGCCCGTGATGTTCGTGGTGTGGATCGGGTCCGTGCTGACCACGGTGTTCTCCTTCAAGGACCCGGGGGACTGGTTCGGCTGGACCATCAGTGCCTGGCTGTGGCTGACGGTGGTGTTCGCCAACCTCGCGGAGGCGGTCGCCGAGGGGCGCGGGAAGGCGCAGGCCGACACGCTCAGGAAGGCCAAGACCGACACGGTGGCTCGGCGGCTCACCGGCTCTGTCGAGGAACAGGTCCCCGGCACCGAGCTGAGGATCGGTGACCTGGTGGTCTGCGAGGCCGGCGACATCATCCCCGGCGACGGTGACGTCGTCGAGGGCGTGGCCTCCGTGGACGAGTCGGCGATCACCGGTGAGTCGGCGCCCGTCATCCGGGAGTCCGGTGGCGACCGCAGTGCCGTCACCGGCGGCACGAAGGTCCTCTCCGACCGGATCGTCATCAAGATCACGACGAAGCCGGGTGAGACCTTCATCGACCGGATGATCGCCTTGGTGGAGGGCGCGGCCCGGCAGAAGACGCCCAACGAGATCGCGCTGAACATCCTGCTGGCCTCGCTGACGATCGTCTTCCTGCTCGCGGTGGCGACGCTGCCGCCGTTCGCCGACTACGCGGGCACCCACCTCACGATGGTCGTGCTGGTGGCCCTGCTGGTCTGCCTGATCCCGACCACCATCGGGGCCCTGCTCTCCGCGATCGGCATCGCGGGCATGGACCGCCTCGTCCAGCGCAACGTCCTGGCCATGTCCGGCAGGGCGGTCGAGGCCGCCGGTGACGTCTCGACCCTGCTGCTCGACAAGACCGGCACCATCACGCTCGGCAACCGCCAGGCGTCGGAGTTCGTGCCGGTGGCCGGGGTGACCGAGGCGGTGGTGGCGGACGCCGCCCAACTGTCCTCGTTGGCCGACGAGACACCGGAGGGCCGCTCCATCGTCGTACTGGCGAAGGAGAGGTACGGGCTGCGCGAGCGTGTGCTGACCGGGGCCGAGTGGATCGAGTTCACCGCGCAGACCCGCATGTCGGGTGTGGACGTGGACGGGCGCAGGATCCGCAAGGGTGCGGCTGGTTCGGTCGTCAAGTGGGTCGAGGAGCGCGGCGGCACGGTCGCCGAGGACGCGGACACCCTCGCGAGCACCATCTCGCAGGCCGGCGGCACCCCGCTGCTGGTCGCAGTGGAAGACGCCGATGGGGCCCGGGTGTTGGGGGTCATCCATCTCAAGGACGTCGTCAAGGAGGGCATGCGGGAGCGGTTCGACGAGCTGCGCCGCATGGGCATCAAGACCGTGATGATCACGGGTGACAACCCGCTGACCGCGAAGGCGATCGCCGCGGAGGCGGGCGTCGACGACTTCCTCGCGGAGGCCACGCCCGAGGACAAGATGGCCCTCATCAAGCGGGAGCAGGCGGGCGGCAAGCTCGTCGCGATGACCGGCGACGGTACCAACGACGCGCCCGCGCTGGCCCAGGCGGACGTCGGCGTGGCCATGAACACCGGTACGTCGGCCGCCAAGGAGGCCGGCAACATGGTCGACCTCGACTCCAACCCGACCAAGCTGATCGAGATCGTCGAGATCGGCAAGCAACTCCTCATCACCCGGGGTGCGTTGACGACGTTCTCCATCGCCAACGACGTCGCCAAGTACTTCGCGATCATCCCCGCGCTGTTCGCCGCGGTCTACCCCGGCCTGGACAAGCTCAACATCATGGGCCTGTCCTCACCGGACTCCGCGATCCTGTCGGCCGTCATCTTCAACGCGCTGATCATCATCGCGCTGGTGCCGCTGTCCCTGCGGGGCGTGCAGTACCGGCCGGTCAGCGCCGACAAGCTGCTGCGCCGCAACCTCACCGTCTACGGCATCGGCGGACTCATCGCCCCCTTCATCGGCATCAAGATCATCGACCTGCTCATCTCCCTCATCCCCGGGATCGGCTGAAGGCCATGAACAACTCCGTATCGAATACCGGCCGGTTGCTGTGGGCCGGGCTGCGTGCCCTGCTGGTGCTGACCCTGGTGACCGGCGTCATCTACCCGCTCGCCGTCACCGGCGTCGCCCAGGCCCTCTTCCACGACAAGGCGAACGGCTCGGAGATCAAGGCCGACGGCAGGGTTGTCGGGTCCTCGCTGATCGGCCAGGCGTACAACCTGCCGCTGAAGAAGGGCCAGGAAACTCCGGAGCCGGACCTGAAGTGGTTCCAGGGCCGTCCGCAGAACGGTCTCGGCGCCAACAGTGTCAACACCCAGTACAAGCTGATCCTGTCCGGGGCCACCAACCTGTCCGCCGACAGCAAGGTCCTCGTCCAGCAGGTCAAGGACGCCCAGGCCGCCGTCATCAAGGACAACTCGGTGCCCGGCTACACCCCCAAGGCGTCCGAGGTCCCCGCCGACGCGGTCACCTCCTCCGGCTCCGGCCTCGACCCGAACATCTCGCCAAGGTACGCGAACCTCCAGGTCCACCGGGTCGCCGAGAAGAACGGCCTGACCGTCGCCCAGGTGCAGAAGCTGGTCGACGAGCACACCGAGGGCCGCACCCTCGGCTTCATCGGGGAGCCCCGGGTGAACGTCCTGGAGCTCAACATCGCGCTCAAGGCCCTCGTGGTCAAGGGCTGATGGCGTTACCCGACCCACAGGGGGAGTCGGCGGCCCGGACGCGATCCGGGTGCGCCGACTCCCGCGGTCATAAGCAAGTACGTCACGACGACGTACGACAGGAAGGCGCACGCCGATGACACGGGTGCTGGTGGTGGAGGACGACCCGCAGCTGGTACGGGCCCTCATCATCAATCTCCAGGCACGGAAGTACGGGGTCGACGCGGCCCCCGACGGCGCCACCGCGCTGCGGCTCGCGGCCGCCCGGCAACCCGATGTCGTGATGCTCGACCTGGGTCTGCCCGACATGGACGGTGTCGACGTCATCAAGGGCCTGCGCGGCTGGACCCGGGTGCCGATCCTGGTGCTGTCCGCCCGGCAGGGGTCGGACGAGAAGGTCGCCGCG
Source organism: Streptomyces sp. SLBN-8D4 (assembly GCF_049739545.1). Lineage (NCBI taxonomy): Bacteria > Bacillati > Actinomycetota > Actinomycetes > Kitasatosporales > Streptomycetaceae > Streptomyces > Streptomyces sp. SLBN-8D4. The sequence goes on along the minus strand of NZ_JBMGQC010000001.1, from coordinate 1,009,535 downwards.
CTCGACGCCGGCGCCGACGACTACGTCACCAAGCCGTTCAGCATGGAGGAACTCCTGGCCCGGCTGCGGGCCGCCGTCCGGCGCACCGAGGAGACCCCGCTCGCCACCGGGGCGACGCTCGTCGAGACGGCGGACTTCACCATCGACCTGCTGGCCAAGAAGCTGCACCGGAACGGCCGCGACGTACGCCTCACACCCACCGAATGGCATCTGCTGGAGATCCTGGTGACCAGCCCGGGACGACTGATCACCCAGAAACACCTCCTCCAGGAGGTCTGGGGCGTCACCCAGAGCAACAAGACCAACTACCTGCGGGTCTACATGGCCCAACTGCGCCGAAAACTGGAAGCGGATCCGTCCCACCCCCGCTACCTCATCACCGAGCCCGGCATGGGCTACCGCTTCGAAGGATGAACATGGCACGCGGCAAGCTCCGGATCTACCTCGGCGCGGCCCCCGGCGTGGGCAAGACCTACGCCATGCTCTCCGAGGCACACCGCCGTGTGGAGCGGGGCACCGACTGCGTGGTCGCCTTCGTGGAACACCACCGCAGGCCGCGCACCGAGGTGATGCTGCACGGCCTGGAGGAGATCCCGCGCAGGGAACTGGCGTACCGGGACTCGGTGTTCACGGAGATGGACGTGGACGCGGTCCTCGCGCGCCGCCCCGATGTGGCGCTCGTCGACGAACTCGCCCACACCAACGTGCCCGGCTCGCGCAACACCAAGCGCTGGCAGGACGTCGAGGAACTGCTGGCGGCCGGGATCGACATCGTCTCCACGGTCAACATCCAGCACCTGGAGTCCCTCGGCGACGTCGTGGAGTCGATCACGGGCGTCCGCCAGAGGGAGACCGTGCCGGACGAGGTCGTCCGGCGTGCCGACCAGATCGAGCTGGTCGACATGTCCCCGCAGGCCCTGCGCCGCCGCATGGCGCACGGCAACATCTACAAGCCCGACAAGGTCGACGCGGCACTTTCCAACTACTTCCGCCCCGGAAACCTCACCGCCCTGCGGGAGTTGGCGCTGCTGTGGGTGGCCGACCGGGTCGACGCCTATCTGACCGAGTACCGCAACGAGCACCAGGTTTCCACCATCTGGGGTTCGCGGGAGCGGATCGTGGTCGGCCTGACAGGCGGCCCGGAGGGGCGGACACTGATACGCCGGGCCGCCCGGCTCGCGGAGAAGGGCGCCGGCGGGGAGGTCCTCGCGGTCTACATCTCCCGCACCGACGGCCTGACCGCGGCCTCCCCGAAGGAACTGGCCGACCAGCGCACCCTCGTCGAGGACCTCGGCGGCACCTTCCACCATGTCGTGGGCGACGACATCCCGGTCGCCCTGCTCGACTTCTCCCGCGGGGTCAACGCCACCCAGATCGTGCTCGGCGTCTCCCGCCGCAAGGGCTGGCAGTACGTCTTCGGCCCCGGGGTCGGTGCCACGGTCGCCCGGGACTCCGGCCCCGACCTCGACGTCCACCTGATCACCCACGACGAGGCCGGCAAGGGGCGCGGGTTGCCGGTCAACCGGGGCGCACGGCTCGGCCGTTCCCGCGTGATCTGGGGGTGGCTGGTCGGCGTCGGCGGACCCCTGCTGCTGACCTGGTCGCTGAGCGGCGCGGCCACGGACGTCGGGCTCGCCAACGACATGCTGCTGTACCTGACCCTGACGGTGGCGGCAGCCCTCCTCGGCGGACTCTTCCCCGCCCTGGCCTCCGCGGCGGCCGGCTCCCTGCTGCTGAACTGGTACTTCACCCCGCCCGTCCACACCTTCACCATCGCCGACCCGAAGAACATCGTCGCCATCGCGATCTTCGTCGGTGTGGCCGTCTCCGTCGCCTCCGTCGTCGACCTGGCGGCCCGCCGCACCCACCAGGCCGCCCGGCTGCGTGCCGAGTCGGAGATCCTCTCCCTCCTGGCGGGCAACGTCCTGCGCGGCGAGACGGGTCTGGAGGAACTGCTCGAACGGGTCCGTGAGACCTTCGGCATGGCGTCCGTCGCGCTGCTGGAACGCGAGAGCGAGGTACTGCCCTGGAGCTGCGCCGGGAGCGTGGGCGCGCATCCCTGCGCCGTTCCCGACGACGCGGATGTCGAGGTGCCCGTCGGCGACAACATGGCGCTCGCGCTGACGGGACGGGTGCTGCCGGCCGAGGACCGCCGGGTGCTCGCGGCCTTCGCAGCGCAGGCCGTGGTCGTCCTGGACCGCCGGCGGCTTCAGGAGGAGGCCGACCGGTCCCGCGCGCTCGCCGAGGGCAATCGCATCCGCACCGCGCTGCTGGCCGCCGTATCGCATGAGCTGCGCACCCCGCTGGCCGGGATCAAGGCCGCGGTGACCTCCTTGCGCTCCGATGACGTCGAGTGGTCCGAGGAGGACCGGGCGGAACTGCTGGAGGCCATCGAGGAGGGCGCGGACCGCCTCGACAACCTGGTCGGCAACCTCCTCGACATGTCCCGCCTCCAGACCGGCACCGTCACCCCGATCATCCGGGAGACCGATCTCGACGAGGTGATCCCTATGGCGCTCGGCGGTGTCCCCGAGGACAGCGTCGAACTGGACATCCCGGAGACCCTGCCGATGGTCGACGTCGACCGGGGGCTGCTGGAGCGGGCCGTCGCCAACGTCGTGGAGAACGCCGTCAAATACAGCCCGCCGGGGGAGAGGGTCCTGGTGTCCGCGAGCGCCCTGGCCGACCGCGTCGAGGTGCGCGTCGTCGACCGCGGCCCCGGCGTCCCCGACGCCGCCAAGGACCGCATCTTCGAACCCTTCCAGCGCTACGGCGACTCACCGCGCGGCGCCGGCGTCGGCCTCGGCCTCGCGGTCGCACGCGGTTTCACCGAAGCAATGGCCGGCACGATCCACGCCGAGGACACCCCGGGCGGCGGCCTCACCATGGTGCTGGCGGTACGGACGGCTCCCCAACGCCACTTGGGTGACCAAGAGGTGTCAGCAGGCCGTTAGAGATTGACGCCGAGTATCAAAAGTCCATCTATAAGCAGAAGTTGACAGGTATTTCCGTCGTAGCGTCGTCGCACAGCCCCTGATCGGGGCGCCCCCCACAGCGGGTCGCACAAGGCCCGCACGAGGAGACGACGACCGATGACCACCACAGTTCCCGGGCCTGTCGACACCCGTGTCGCGGATGCCCGGGAGAAGGACATCATGCGGTTCCGCACCGTGTCCGGACCGGACGCTGATGCACCGCCGGGACCACATCCTCCTGGACAGGCTCTCCCATGACTCGCTGCGTCAGGGCGCCGCAGCAAGCGGAGCCGCGGTCGAGTTCTTCCGCCACCTCGACAACGATGCCGTCCGCCGCCACCTCGCCGGAATTCGGGCAACCGACACCAAGAACGCCGTCCTCGTCGTCACCGAGGGCATCTTCTCCATGGACTCCGACACCCCGCAGCTGGCCGAACTCCTCAATCTCTGCCGGGAGTTCGGTGCCCAGCTGATGGTCGACGTGGCCCACGACTTCGGCGCCATGGGCGCGGGTGGCGGCGGTCAGCCGGAGGTCCACGGGATCCTCGGCCAGGTCGACTTCGTTGTCGGCGCGTTCTCCAAGACCTTTGCGACCACGGGCGGGTTCATGGCCACGCCGTCCGCGTCCGCGCGGGAGTACGTGCGGATGTTCGGCGGCCCGCAGACCTTCTCCAGCGCCATCACCCCCGTGCAGACGGCGGTGGCCCTGGCGGCACTCGGCGTCGTCACCTCACCGGAGGGAGCCGAGCGCCGGGCGGCGGTCCGGTCCGTCGCGATCCGCCTGCGCGAGGGCCTCACGGCCGTGGTCTGGAGGTCATGGGCGACGTCGTCTGCCCGGTCGTCCCGGTCCTCATCGGCGACACCCCCACCGGCCGCACCGCCTCGGGCCTCATCGCCCGCGCGGGCCTGGTCGCCCACCTCGCGGAACAGCCCGCGGTCGCCTCGGACGCGTCCCGCTTCCGGATGCAGGCGATGGCGGACCACACCGACAGGGACATCGCCACCGCGATCGACATCCTCGACCGCTGCATCCGCGAGGCCCGCCTGACGGTGCACTGAAGCTGACCAGCTGGCACCTCGTGGCACTGGATGGCATCACATGGTGCCATCCGGTGCCAATCATCGTTTGTGCAGGTGAGAAGCCTCTAGACCTCTTTCGTCTCTGTCTGGAGCTCCATAGGGTTGCGGGTGGCGCCAATATGGTGCCATCATGGCGTCATGGACCTCACCCCGTATGTCGACAACCTCCGCCGCGAACTCGCGGTGGCTGCCGAAGCCGGAGGCGACGAAGCCCGTGAGCTGGCCGAGAGGCTGACCGCTCCTCTGGAGTCGGCGACCCGGCTGGTCATGCTCCACGTGCTCTCCGCGGCAATGGACGAGATCACCCGTGAACTCGCCCCCGGTTCGGTCGACGTACGACTGCGCGGACTCGACCCCGACTTCGTGGTGACCCTGCCGTCCACCGAGGACGCCGCCCCGGTGGCGCCGGCCGCACCCTTCGAACCGGTCAGGACCCCGGCCGCCGACGCGGACGAGGGCGGTACCGCCCGCGTCAACCTGCGACTGCCCGCCCACCTCAAGACGCGCGCCGAGGAGGCCGCGAGCAGCGAGGGCCTGTCGGTCAACGCGTGGCTGGTGCGTGCCGTGTCCGCCGCGGTGGACGGCGGAACCAGGCCGCGCGCGTCGGGCAAGGTCCAGAACGTCGGACAGAACTTCACGGGCTGGGTGCGCTAGACCCCGGCCCGCACGAAAAGGCACACGAAAAGGCGCTTCACCCACACCACGTCCCACCAGCGGGGACGCTCCCACGACTCACGAGGACGGGACAGCCATGCCTTCTTTCGACACCCCCGAACCGATCTCGGTCAACGCCCACGTGGCCGCCGGCTCCCTCCGGCTCACCGCGGGCGACCGCCCCGACACCGTCGTCGAGGTGCGCCCCCGCGATCCGCAGCGGGACAAGGACGTACGGGCCGCCGAGCAGACCGAGGTCACCTTCGCCGGCGGAGTGCTGACCGTCAGGACGAAGGAGCGCCGCATGATCGGGCCCTCCGGCGTTGCCGACGTGACGGTCGAACTGCCCACCGGGTCACGCGTCGAGGTGACCGGCGCCTGGGCCCAGGTGCTCGGTGAAGGGCGGCTCGGCGAGGTCAGGGTGAAGACCTCCGTCGGTGATGTCCGCCTCGACACGACCGGACCCGTCGAGCTGACGACGTCGCACGGCTCGGTGGTGGTCGACCGGATCGAGGGCAGGGCCGAGATCACCACCAGCTCCGGCAACCTGCGCATCGGCACCGTCGACGGCTCCGCAGTCCTGAAGAACTCCAACGGCAACACGAACGTGGGCGCGGTCTGCGGCGAGCTGCGGGTGAGCGGCGCCAACGGTGCCATCGACATCGCGCGTGCCGAGGCGTCGGTCACCGGAACGTCCACCAACGGCGTCCTCCGGATCGCCGAAGTCGTGTGCGGCGAGGTCCAGTTGGAGACCTCCAACGGCCCCATCGAGATCGGCGTCCGCGAGGGCACCGCCGCCTGGCTCGACGTCAGCTCCCACCGCGGGCTGGTACGCAACACCCTCACCGCCTCCGAGGCCCCGGAGCACACCGAGGACACGGTCAAGGTCCGCGCCCGGACCAACTGGGGCAACATCGACGTCTTCCGCGCCAAGCCCTGAGCGCCGCGCCCTTGGTCCTGCTGCATCTCCTCGTCCCCCAGCCACGTCAGCCTTCGAACGGGAGGGCCACATGCCTTCTTCTGTCATGCTCACGTCCAAAGGAAAGGGAAACGGCTCTACGACGGCCGTGTCCGCCCTTGGTCTGCGCAAGTCCTACGGTGACAAGACCGTCCTCGACGGCATCGACCTTCGCATCCCGACCGGGTCGGTGTTCGCCCTGCTGGGACCCAACGGTGCCGGCAAGACCACCGCCGTGAAGATCCTCTCTACGCTCATCGGCGCCGACGACGGCCAGGCCCAGGTCGCGGGACATGACCTTGCAACCGACCCGCAGGCCGTGCGGGCCGCGATCGGGGTCACCGGGCAGTTCTCCGCCGTGGACGGTCTGATCACCGGCGAGGAGAACATGCTCCTGATGGCCGACCTGCACCACCTCACCAGGAGCGAAGGGCGGCGGGTGGCCGCTGAACTGCTGGAACGCTTCGACCTCACGGAGGCAGCGAAGAAGCCCGCCTCCACCTACTCCGGCGGAATGAAGCGCCGCCTCGACATCGCCATGACCCTGGTCGGCGCGCCGCGGATCATCTTCCTCGACGAGCCCACCACCGGCCTCGACCCCCGCGCCCGCCACAACATGTGGCAGATCATCCGCGAACTGGTCTCCGGCGGTACGACCGTCTTCCTCACCACGCAGTACCTGGACGAGGCAGACGAACTCGCCGACCGTATCGCGGTGCTGAACGACGGCAGGATCGTGGCCGAGGGCACGGCCGAGGAACTCAAGCGGCTCATCCCCGGAGGACACGTCCGGCTCCGCTTCACCGACCCGGCCGCCTACCGCAGCGCCGCCTGCACCCTGGGCGAAGCCGTCCGCGACGACGAGGCGCTCACCCTCCAGCTCCCCAGCGACGGCAGCCAGCGCGAACTGCGCTCGATCCTCGACTGGCTGGACGCGGCCGGAGTCGAGGCGGACGAGCTGACCGTGCACACCCCCGACCTCGACGACGTGTTCTTCGCCCTGACCAGCGGCACCGACCAGCCGCACCAGCCCAAGGAGTCTGCCCGATGAGCACCCTCGCCCTCGCGGTACGCGACTCGTCCACGATGCTGCGCCGCAACCTCCTGCACGCCCGGCGCTACCCGTCCATGACGCTGAACCTGCTGCTCACCCCCGTCGTCCTGTTGCTGCTCTTCGTCTACATCTTCGGCGACACCATGAGCGCCGGCCTCGGAGACGGCGGTGGCGGCAGGTCCGAGTACCTCAGGTACCTGGTCCCGGGCATCCTGATGCTGACCATCGGCGGCACCACGATCGGCACCGCGGTGTCCGTCTCCATGGACATGACCGAGGGCATCATCGCCCGCTTCCGCACGATGGCGATCCACCGCGGTTCGGTGCTCATCGGGCACGTCATCGGCAGCGTGCTGCAGTGCGTGATGAGCGTGGTCCTCGTCGGGGCCGTCGCCGCGGCCATCGGATTCCGCTCCACGAACGCCACCGTCCTGGAGTGGATCCTGGCGCTCGGACTGCTGGCCCTCGTCGCCCTGGCCCTGACCTGGATCGCGGTCGGCATGGGCCTGTCCAGTCCGAACCCGGAGGCGGCCAGCAACAACGCCATGCCGCTGATGATCCTGCCCCTCCTCTCCAGCGCCTTCGTCCCGGTCGACGCCATGCCGGGCTGGTTCCAGCCGATCGCCGAATACCAGCCCTTCACGCCCGCTGTCGAGACCCTGCGCGGACTGCTCCTGGGCACGGAGATCGGCAACAACGGCTGGATCGCCGTCGCCTGGTGCCTCGGCCTGACCACGCTCGGCTACCTCTGGTCCAAGTCGCTCTTCGACCGCGACGCGAAGCAGTGACCGGCCGGGTTCAGAGCCGGCCGTTGCGCTTGAACCCGCGGTAAACGACGAAGCAGGCGGTCGCGATCACGGCGAGGGCCATCGGGTAGCCGAAGCGGACCATGGTGGGGACGGCGATGATCGCAGCCCATGCGGTGATCTGCCGCATGTCCTCGTTCTTGGCCAGGGTCACCCGGGCGAGGTGGCCCTGGAGGACCGAGTCGAGGAAGCCGTCGAAGGCGATGTCGGTCTGAACGGCCTCGGTGACGGCCAGTCGTCGACGACGCGGCCGGCGATCGCGTGCAGGACGGTGGAGGGGCCCTTGGCCGGCTGCCGCGGCCCGGCCTCCAAGTCCTCGCGCAGCGGGCCGGGGGAGCCGTGTCGGCCGTGGCGGACGGTGACGGTGAAGGCGTGGCCGGTGAACACCATCATCTCGCCGGTGTCGAAGACCCCGCTGGCGGTGAGTTCGGTGTGCTCGACGTACGTGACCGTCGTGAAGACCGCGAACAGGATGCGCCGTACCCCTCGACCTCGGACCGCTGATGGGCCTGGACGGCGCCCTCGCCGGATCTTCTCAGGGGCCGAACGTTCGTGTTCTCGTGCGAGCCAAGGCGCCGACGACGCGGCCGGCGTTCTTGGCACCCGCCGCCTCGATCCCGGAGCCGCTGGCAGCCGTCCTGGCCCCGCCATTCCTCGTTACGGAAGGCCGGCAGTCATACGGCGCCGACGTACGGCTTGGAGTACGACGTTCTGGCGCTCCGTCCGGCCATGGAATGCCATCGGTTCACTGAACGGTCCACTCCGAGCGTCCGGTTGCCGGATGTCACGGCTGTGTGGACCTGGCGTCCGAGGAGTCGACCCGGTTTCCGTGCTCCTCCGGTTCGAAGTCCACGTCCACCACACCCTCGACGGCGCGCACCAGGCGGGCGGCCACGGGGATCAGAGACGTGTCGCGGACCCGTCCGACGAGCTTGACGGTTCCGTCGTGCACCTCGACGCGGATCGCCGACGAAGGCGCGGGGAACAGGTAGGCCACCACTTCGCGGCGGACCTCCTCGGCGATCTCCTCATCGTCGCGCAGGAACACCTTGAGCAGGTCGGCCCTGCTGACGATGCCTTGCAGCAAGCCCAGCTCGTCGACCACGGGCAGCCGCTTGACCCTGGCGTGGGCCATGGTGCGAGCGGCCTGGGCGAGAGTCGCGTCCGGGCGGACGGTGAGGGCCGGGGCGGTCATCAGCTCTGCCGCGGTGACGGCGCCGGCCTTGGCCAGGTCGGCAAGGCGGCGCAGCTGGGTGTACCGGTCGGGGTCGTTGTCGCGGAACTCCTCCTTGGGCAGCAGGTCGGCCTCGGAGACGATGCCGACGACCTGGCCCTCGCCCTCGATGACGGGCAGGGCGCTCACCTTCCGGTCCTGCATGAGCCGCACGATCTCTTTGAAGGGGGCGTCGCGGTCGAGGGAGGCGACGGTGTGGGTCATGACGTCGCTGACGATGTGCGGGGTGCCGTGCATGGTGACTCCTCGCGTTCACATGCGGCTGCCGGAGCCGTAAGGGGCGTAGAGGTCCAGGAGCCGGGTCCGGGCCGAGCGGAGGCGGTGGGCGAGGACGTCACCCACCCACTGGGACACGGCGCTGCCCAGGACCGGATCCTCCTGGCACATCAGACGGACGGCCGTGGCGTCGAACTCGTAGGCCCGTACCGGGGTCGTGGCCTCGGCGCCCAGGTGATAGGTGTGCGGCGCGAACAGCCACGACCACCCGACGAGTTCGTTGTGCCGCAAAGTCTCGATGACGGCCGGACGGCGCCCGGGCACACGCATGTCGAGTTCGATGGTGCCCGTACGGATGATCCAGAACCGGTCTGCCCGGCCGCCCTCCTCGAACAGTCGTGCCCCTTCCGGAAAGGACACCTCACGGGAGCAGCGCATCAGACGCTCCTGGTGCTCGGGAGGCAGGGCACGCAGCATGCTGGGAGTGGAAGTGGGGATCATGGCGTGCCTCCTGACGGGTGTGGGACCTGCCAGTACCAGCCTGTGCCCGCCGGTGGTGCCGGCGCATGGGCCACTCGGTCCATCGGATGGACCACTCGGCTCCGCCGCGACGACCTTCGGCACCCTGCGGCACCGCCGCCACGGCTGTTGCATGAAGAGGTGAGACGACCCGCCCGACGGAGGGGGGTGAGTTCTGTGGGTACCTCACTGACTCCCGACTTCTGGAGGCTGTTCGCCGTGCTGCTGGTGATCTTCGCCGCCGTGACCGTGGTGATGAGCGCCCTGCTCGACGCGCTGATCGTGCGGATGCTGCGGCACCGGCGGTCCACAGGCCACAGGAGCGCGACCGCTGACCGGTTCGAACGGCCTCTGGCGCACCACTGAGCCTGCGCCGACGCGCAGAACGAGAAGGAGCGGCGATGACCGCCACCGTGACAGCAGGCGTGCATTTGGACGGGGCCTGGCGTGGGTTCGCCGGGTCCCGCTGGCGGGAGCGCGTCGACGTGCGCGACTTCATCCAGGCCAACTACACGCCGTACGAAGGCGACGCGTCGTTCCTGACCGGTGCCACCGACCGTACCCGCGAGGTGTGGGGGAAGGTCGGCGCACTGTTTCCGGAGGAACGGAGGCGGGGCGTCCTGGACGTCGACACCGCCACTGCTGCTGACAGGGAAGCCGTGCAGGACGCCCGCGCGCGGTGAGGATGAAGTCTGTGTAGGCGACGATGAGCACGCCGAGGGCGGGCAGTACGAGACGCGGCAGCTCGCTCAGGTCCGGCCAGGCGAAGGCGCGCAGGCCGGAGGGGATCTCGCCGATCACCTTCACCGAGTACCGGTCGTCGAGGTCGAACACGATCACGGTGGCGGTCGCGAGGACGAAAGCCAGCAACGGGCCGGGGACGTACTTCGGCACGGTGAAGAGGAAGACGAGCACGACGGCGGAGAGCAGCACGGTCGGCGTGTGAGCATCGGCCAACTGCGCGGCGAAGAACCACAGTTGGGGGAAGAACTCCCCACCGGTCGTGTCGACCCCGGTGAGCTCGGGCAACTGGTCCACGACCATGTTCAGCGCCACCCCCCCCGCCAGGTATCCGATCAGGACGGTCCGCGAGAGCAGGTCCGCGAGGAAGCCCAGCCGCACCGTCCGTGCCACCAGGCACAGGAGGCCGACCGTGACCGCGAGGGCGGCGGCCAGGGTGGCGTAGCGTCCGGGGTCGCCGGCGGCGAGCGGGCCGACCGCGGTGGCCGTCATCAGCGCGGTCGTGGACTCCGGGCCGACCGACAGCAGGCGGGAGGAGCCCAGCAACGCGTACAGGGCGAGGGCGGGCAGGATCGCCCACAGCCCGGCGACCGGTGGCAGACCGGCTACTCCCGCGTACGCCATGACCTGCGGCACCAGATAGGCGGCCACGGTGACCCCGGCCAGCAGGTCGCCCCGCACCCGGGCGCGCCGGTGGCCGAGGAGCGTGACGGCTCGGGGGGCGAGGCGGCGCCACCCCGGAAAGCTCCCAACCGGCCCTTCGGAGAGGGCCGTTCAGCCCAGTAGGACCGACCTTCGGCATCCGGCGGCCTCGGTCGCAGGTCGGGAGAGTGGGGGGACGTCAAGCACTGATCGAAGCCCTTCGAAGGGATCACCGCCATGGCCGTCCACGAGCAACCGCACCGGAGTTCGGGCTTCCGCCTGCCGTCGTTCCGCAGGAACCGGAGTGCCTCCACCTCCGCCGAGTCGGCAGAGCCCCTCGCGCACACCGTGCGGGCCTACGCCTTCGCGTCCCTGCGGCTGCTGACCGGGTTCGTCTTCCTGTGGGCCTTCCTCGACAAGACCTTCGGGCTCGGTTACGCCACCCAGTCGGGCCGCGGCTGGATCGACGGCGGCTCGCCTGCCAAGGGCTTCCTCGGCTCGGTGGCCGCCGGGCCGATGGAGTCCACCTTCCACTCCTGGGCCGGCGACGCATGGGCCGACTGGCTGTTCATGCTCGGTCTGCTCGGGATCGGTGTCGCGCTGATCACCGGTGTGGCGCTGCGGCTCACGGCCCTCGCGGGCGCCGTGATGATGGCGCTGATGTGGATTGCGGAGTGGCCACCGGCCAAGCACCTGCCGGACGGCTCGCCGAGCATGTCGACGAACCCCTTCGTCGACTACCACCTCGTCTACGCGGTCGTCCTGGTCGCCCTCGCCGCCGCCTCCGCCGGGGACGCCCTCGGCCTCGGCAGGCTCTGGGCCGGGCTCCCGTTCGTCGGCCGCAACCGCTGGCTGCGCTGACCGCGGGAGGCGCGGCCGGCCTCACGAGGGGAAGCGGGCCGCCGCGCCGAAGACCGGCATGGGGGGCCGGTCGGCCACTGGCAGGGACCTGCGGCCCCTGCCAGTGGCCTCATCCGAAGACGACGCTCGAATCGGGACCCCCGATTCAGGAGGTGGAGAACATGACCCGCACCGTCACCGTCGGTCTGGACGGCTCGCACGAGAGCCGCGCCGCGGCCGAGTGGGCGGCCCGCGAGGCACAACTGCTCGGCCTGCCGCTCAAGCTGCTCCAGGTCTGGGAGCCGGTACCGGCTCCCATGGCTCAGGCGCCGCTCCTCGGCGCCGAGACGCAAGCGCACTGGACCGAGCGCGTACCCCGCGAGGCGGCCGAAGGCATCCGGCTGCGCCATCCCGGCCTCGACGTGAGCACCGAGCAGTTGTCCGGGCGGCCCGCCGAGATGCTGACCGGCGCGGCGAAGGACGCCGAACTGCTGGTGCTGGGTTCGCGCGGCCTGAGCGGCCTCGGCGGCTTCCTGGTCGGCTCGGTGGGGCTGTCCGTTGTGGCGCACGCCGAGCGGCCGGTCGTCCTGGTCCGGGCCGGGGAGCAGGCCGCCGACGAGCACGAGATGGACCCGGTCGGCATCCCGTCCGCCGCGACCTCGTTCCGGCCCGTCGTGCTGGGCCTGGACATCGAGAGTCCGGACGAGGGGCTGATCGAGTTCGCCTTCGCGGCAGCGGCCCGCCGCGGCACCTGCCTGCGGGTCGTGCACGGCTGGAACCCGCCGCCGTACTACGCCTACGGCCTCGCCGCCGACCTCGAACTCCACGGCGCCCTGGCCCGACGCGAGTCCGTCGCCCTGACCGAACTCCTGCGCCCGTGGCGGGAGAAGCACCCGGACGTCGAGGTCACCGAGGAGTCCTCCTACGGCACCCCCGGCAACCATCTCGCCGATGCCTCCCGCGAGGCCTCCCTGGTCGTGGTGGGCCGCCGGATCCGGCGCGGCGCGCTCGGTGCCCACATCGGGCCCGTCACCCACGCCGTCCTGCACCACTGCGTCGCCCCCGTCGCCGTCGTCCCGCACAACTGACCCGAGAACCCTGAGGAGTTGAACCATGAAGGCAGCGGTCGTACGAGCCTTCGGCGAGCCCTTGGTCATCGAGGAGCGCCCCGACCCCGAGCCCGGCCCCGGCCAGGTCCGGATCCGCGTCGAGGCGTCCGGGCTGTGCCACACAGACATCCACGCCGCCCGCGGTGACTGGCCCGTCAAGCCGAACCCGCCCTTCGTGCCCGGCCACGAGGGCGTCGGCCTGGTCGAGAAGCTCGGCGAGGGCGTCACGCACCTCGACGTCGGGCAGCGGGTCGCCGTGCCCTGGCTCGGCAAGGCCTGCGGGCGGTGCGAGCACTGCCTGTCCGGCTGGGAGACCCTGTGCGAGCAACAGGTCAACACCGGTTACGGCTGCGACGGCGGTTACGCGGAGAAGATGCTGGCCTGGGCCGACTTCGCCCAGCCGGTGCCGCACGGCGTCAGCGCCGTCGACGCCGCCCCGCTGACCTGCGCGGGCGTGACGACGTACAAGGCCCTCAAGGTCGCGGGCGTGGGGCCCACGCAGCTCGTCGCGATCTCCGGCGTCGGCGGGCTCGGCCATCTGGCCGTGCAGTACGCGAAGATCGCCGGCGCCCAGGTCGCCGCGATCGACGTCACCGACGACAAGCTCGAACTCGCCGCCGAACTCGGCGCGGATCTCGTCATCGACGCCCGCAAGGACGATGTGGGCGCGGTCCTGAAGCGGTTCGGCGGGGCGCACGCGGCGATCGCCCTCGCGGTGAACGAGGACGCCTTCGCCGCCGTCAACTCCGGGCTGCGGCGCGGCGGCAAGCTCGTCATGGTCGCCCTGCCCGCGCACGGCACGATCCAGGTTCCGATCTTCGACACCGTCCTGAACGGGACGAGCGTGATCGGCTCGATCGTCGGCACCCGGCAGGACCTCGCCGAGGTGTTCCAGCTGCACGCGGCAGGGCGTACCCGGGTGATCTCCGAGACCCGCCCGCTCGACACGGTCAACGAGTCCATCGACGACGTGCTGCGCGGCCAGGTCAGGGCACGGATCGTCTTCGAGACGGGAGCGGGACGATGAGTGCGATACCGAAGGAACTTCCGGTCGTGGTCGGGGTCGACGGCTCGGAGCCCAGTCTGCGCGCCGTCGACTGGGCCTCGGACGAGGCTGCCCTGCGCGGACTGCCGTTGCGCCTGGTGTACGCGTCGCTGTGGGAGCGGTACGAGGGCGACTCGCTCGCCGCGGATCTGGGCAAGCCGTCCGAGGAGGTGTCGGCCGACGACATCGTGGACGCCGCCGAGCGCCGCGCCCGCAGCCGCCACCCGGACCTGACGACGGCTGTGGACGTGTTGCCGGAGGAACCCGAGTACGCACTGGTCCGGGAGAGCCGCAGCGCTACCTTGCTGGTCACGGGCACCCGCGGCCGCAGTGGCCTGGCCGATGCACTGCTGGGTTCCGTGAGCCTGGCGGTGGCCGGACACGCGTACTGTCCGACGATCGTCGTGCGCGGCAACCATGACAACCAGGCCGGGGCCGGGCAGCACGGCCGCATCGTTGTGGGTGTCGGGGAGAGGGCGACCGTGATGTTCGCCTTCGAGGAGGCCCGACGCCGCGGAGTGCCGCTGGAGGCGGTACGGGCCTGGCGGTGCCCGGCGCACGAGACCACCGACCACCCGCTGCTGGCGGGGGAGCCCGCCCGGCTGCACGCACAACAGGCGGTCGAGGTCCTGGACAAGGCCCTCCAGGACGTCCCGGCCGGCGTCGAGACGCAACGGCGTACGGTCGAGGGTCGCACCCGGACCGTGCTCGTGGGCGCCTCGCACGAGGCTGATCTCCTGGTCGTCGGCGCCAAGCGCCGTCAAGGCCACTTCGGGCTCCAGCTGGGCCGGATCGTCCATGGGGTGCTGCACCATTCCGCCTGCCCGGTCGTCATCGTGCCCGAGCAGCATTGACGGCGGGGATCGGTGCGCAGAGACCCGCCGCGCGGTCCGGGACGTAGGTCGCGCGGCGGACGACAAGGCCGTCGGGAGCAACTCCGAGGCAGACTCGATGAGGCGCGAGTCGGAGGTCCCGGATCCCTATGGGCTTCCGCGCCGATTCCGGGTCGCACTGACCCGCAGGCCTGGCGGCGGGTGGCGAATTTCAAGGCCCGCACCGCCGGTCAGGCTGGTGACCGAGCCCCCGGTCAGCGCGCAGTCCGACGACCGACCGTCGAGGCGGCCCGGACCATGGTGCAGCACCGCGTTGAGCGGCTGCCGGTGCTCGACGAGGCGGATCGGCGTTGTCACCCGGCGCGACCCTCAGGTCTTCCTGCGCTCCGACGCCGAGATCCGCAGGACGTGATGGACGAGGTGCTGGTGCGAGACCTGCGGCTGTTTCCCCGCACGATCAGGGGTCCGCGACGGGAGGGGGCGCCACGCCCGGGGCCGGATGGAGCCCAGGAGGGGCATGGCCATCGCCGTCTCGCCTGACCCGCCAGACGGACAGTGCGGTTGCCATCGTCGAGTAACTGGCCTGGCGCCTGGACGACCCCTGGATCCAGACGTGATCGAAACGGAAACAGGACGCCCGGCAGCCGATCCGACGGGATGAGCATCGCGCTGTCCGGCCCTGGCTAGGCGGGGACCACGGTCACGGGCCCCAGGCTGTCCCGCAGGACTTCCATTGCCACTGTGCCCAGCTCACCGTCCCGGTGTCGGCCCACGACCACCAGGCCCGCGTCGGCGGACTGCCGGACCAGGGCGTTGGCGGGAGGGAACAGTCTCGCGTCCTCCAGCACCTGGACGTCGGGATACTTCTCCCGCCACGGCCGGAGTGCGTCGGACAGCAGCTGCACCTCGTGGTCCTCCCAGGCTGCGCGGTCCTCTTCCGGTATTCCGAAGGGCAGTTCGGCCGCGCAGGAGGGGAACCGCCAGGCATGCACGACACGCAGACGTACGCCCCGCAGCAGGGCGCAGTCGAAGGCGAAACGCAGCGGGCCCTCGGCGGGGTCGCGGGCGTCCATACCGAGCACGATCTCGGTGATGCGATTCGGAGAGTTCCTCATGTGGTGCCCCCTTCGGGTTGTGTCGGACGACCGGAGTGCGCCAGGTGCGCCTCATCCGGTCCGGTGACTCCACTGCGGGCCCACCAGGTCCCACTCCGGGCCCCATGCGTCGATACGCCGCTGGTCCAGCCGCCAGCGTGCGACGGCTCCGGCGGCGTGGACGGCGCCTGTGAAGGCGAGTCCGGCGAGAGCACCGAGGACACCTGCCTCGACGCCGGCCTTAGCGGTGTCCGGAGGTGCCGTGACCAGCCTGCCGTAGCTGTCCTGCCACACGACGAGGCCGGTTCCGGCGCTGAGTCCCGAGTCCACCAGAGTGTGGTCGGTGTGTATCGAGCCGTCGGGGGCCGTCCAGCGGACCCGGACCAGAGCCTTGTCGCTCGACGAGCGGATCGTCGACGTGCGCTTCGACGCGTCGCTGACCAGAACGGCGTGGACGGGGCGCCGCTCGGCGCGCTGCTGTGCGAACACCTCGTCGGCGGCGTGAGCCGTCACAAGACCGGCGATCGTGCCCCCCACGGCGACGACCGCCCAGACCGTCAGCACGATCCAGGCCTCGAGGATGTCGTCGCGGCGTCGCAACGGGTTGCTCCGCCGGCGCCAGCACCGCGTCCTTCGCGGCTTGTCGTCCATGACCGCGCACCTCCTCGAGTCGTCGCACCTCTGACGGTGGCAGTCCATGGCGCTCGACGGCATGGGCCGAGGAGACGGGGTCGCAGGGCCGCTCGGGACTGGTTCACGGCCGGAGACGGGCCGTTCAGCCCATGGCGGCGGGGGCGGCTCTGGCCCGTCGATGCGGGAGCTTTCGTCGCCAAGAGGGCAGGGAGGCCGAGCTCACCATCGAGCGCCACGGTTGGTCTCCTGTCGACCGTGCGGACGGTGCCCCTCACTGGTCCACCGCCGACGTTCCCCGGCACCGGCCCCCCCCGGCGGCATGCGGGCACCGAAACCCCACGGACGCCGGGCAGCATGACCAGCGCGCCGGGCGGCGGCCGATGGGGCCGAAGGTCCCTCCGCAAGGGCCACCCGCCCCTCGTGCCGCCCGCCCGCGAATGCGACGGTGGTAAGAGACCCCCGGCTGACCGAAGGCGGTGAGGACGATGGCGCTCCCCCTGATCGTGGGCGTCGACGGATCGGACGCCTGCCTGGCCGCCGTCGACTGGGCAGCTGACGAGGCCACACGCCACGGTCTGCCGCTGCGGGTGGTGTACGCCTGCTTGTGGGAGCGCTACGAGGGAGCCCTGCCGACCGCCCTGGCGCGCCCGTCCGAGCGCCTGCTGGCCGAACACATCGTCGCCTCGGCCGCGGAGCGTGCCGCTCGGAGTGACCCGCGCCTCAAGGTGACCACCGACGTTCTGCCGGCCGAGGCGGCGGACGCCCTGCTGCACGAGGGCAACAACGCCTTCGCCCTGGTGATCGGATCACGGGGCCGCGGTCAGCTGAAGGGACTGCTCCTGGGATCGGTCGGCCTGGCCGTCGCGGCCCGCGCGCACTGCCCCGTCGTCGTGGTCCGCGGCGCGACGGCCGCCCTGGACGGCACCCATGAGCGGATCCTGCTCGGCGTGGGCGAACCGGCGGCCGGCGGCGAGGCCGTCCGCTTCGCCTTCCGTGAGGCCGAGGTCCGCGGCTGCACCCTCGACGCGGTGCGCGCCTGGCGCTGCCCCGCCCAGGAGAGCACCGACCACCCCGCCCTCACCACGCAACAGGGCCACCAGCACGAGGAACACGCGTCGGCCCAGCTCGACGAGGCACTGCGCGACGCCATGGCAGAGCACCCGGGTGTCCGGGTACGTCGTACCACCGTCGAAGGCCCGGCCCGCACCGTCCTCGTGAACCGCTCGGCCGCCGCCGACCTCGTCGTCGTCGGCGCGCGACGCCGTTCCGGCCACTTCGGGCTGCAGCTCGGCCGGGTGAGTCACACCTTGCTGCATCACGCGGAGTGCCCGGTGGCTGTTGTTCCGCAACTCGTGTGAACGCTTCGGGAAGCACTCGTACGGTCGCTGAAGGGGGATCGCAGAGGTGACGTCCTGGACATGGGAGTACGACGGCTACGAGCCCGCCGACCAGCGACTGCGGGAGGCGCTGTGCACGCTCGGCAACGGCTATCTCGCCACCCGTGGAGCTCTGCCGGAATGTTCGGCGGACGGCGTCCACTACCCGGGTACCTACGTGGCCGGCTGCTATGACCGCCTCACCTCGGAGGTGGCAGGACGCCGGGTCGAGAACGAGGACATGGTCAACCTCCCGAACTGGCTGCCGCTGCGCTTCCGCCTCGCCGGAGGCGAGTGGCTCACCCCGGACACCGCGCCGCTGCTCGACCACCGTCACGTCCTGCACCTGGCCTGCGGTTCACTGGAGCGCCGCTCGCGGTACGGGCTGGGGCCGGGCAAGGCGCTGTCGGTCCGTCAACTGCACCTGGTGCACATGGCCGACCCCCATCTCGCGGCCCTGCGCACCGAGTTCACCGCCGAGGGCTTCACCGGCGAACTGGAGGTCGAGGCCGCGCTGGACGGGACCGTCACCAACGCGGGTGTGCCGCGCTACCGGGACCTGGAAAGCCGCCATCTGACCCACGTGCACACGGGCACCACCGCCCCCGACACGATGTGGCTGCGCTGCCGGACGGTCACCTCCGACATCCGCGTCGCGATGGCGGCCCGCCTGACCGCCGACGAGCCGCCGACGGACCCGCACGAACCCGCGCGTGCCGTCCTGCGGACCCGTGTCCGGCTGAGCCCGGACCACACCGTGACCGTCGACAAGATCGTCGCCGTGCACACCTCCCGCGACCCCGCGATCAGCGACCCGCTCCAGGCGGCCGTCGACCGCGTGGGCGCCGCACCCGGATTCGACGAACTCCTCGACTCCCACCTCACGGCGTGGGACCAGCTGTGGCGGCGGGCCGACCTCGATGTCCCGGGAGAGGCCGGCCGCATCCTGCGCCTGCACCTCTTCCACGTCCTGATGACCCTCTCCCCGCACACCGCCGACCTCGACGTCGGCGTACCGGCCCGCGGCCTGCACGGCGAGGCCTACCGCGGTCACGTCTTCTGGGACGAGCTGTTCGTCCTGCCGTACCTGAACCTGCACTTCCCCGAGGTGTCCCGCGCCCTGCTGCGCTACCGCCACCGGCGCCTGGACCGGGCCCTTGCCGCCGCCCGCGCGATCGGCCGACGCGGCGCCCTGTACCCGTGGCAGAGCGGCAGCGACGGCCGCGAGGAGACGCAGGAACTGCACCTCAACCCGCGCTCGGGACGCTGGCTTCCCGACCACTCCCGGCTCCAGCGCCATGTCGGCTCGGCGATCGCGTACAACGTGTGGCGGTACTGCGAGGCCAGCGGCGACCTGGAGTTCCTGCACACCAAGGGCGCCGAGATGCTGCTCCAGATCGCCCGTTTCTGGGCCGACTCGGCGGTCTGGGACGAGAACCTGGGACGCCACCGCATACGCGGTGTCGTCGGCCCCGACGAATACCACGAGGCCTACCCGGACGCCTCGGAGCCCGGCCTCGACGACAACGCGTACACCAACGTCACCGCCGCCTGGGTACTCACCCGCACCCTTGAGCTGCTGGACACCCTGCCCGCACCGCGCCGCCGCGAACTCGTGGAGCGCACAGGCCTGGACGGCGGCGAGCTCGAACAGTGGGAGGACGTCTCCCGCACCCTCCACGTGCCCTTCCACCAGCGCGTCATCAGCCAGTTCGAGGGCTACGGCGACCTCGCCGAACTCGACTGGGACGGCTACCGCAAGCGCTACGACGACATCCGCCGCCTGGACCGGATCCTGGAGGCCGAGGGCGACACCGTCAACCGCTACCAGGCGTCCAAGCAGGCCGACGTCCTGATGCTCGGGTATCTCTTCGCGCCGGCCGAACTCAAGGAGATCCTGGCCCGGCTGGGCCATCGGCTGGACGACGAGGCCTGGCGGCGCACGGTCGACTATTACCTGCGCCGCACCAGCCACGGCTCCACCCTCAGCGGCCTGGTGCACGGCTGGGTCCTGGCGCGGGCCCGGCGCGCGGACGCCTGGACCTACTGCCAGGAGGCCCTGCGCGGCGACATCGCCGACCTCCAGGGGGGCACCACCGCGGAGGGCATTCACCTGGGCGCCATGGCGGGCACCCTCGATCTCGTCCAGCGCGGACTGACCGGCCTTCAGACCCGGGGCGGCGCGCTGTGGCTCGACCCGGTACCGCTGCCCGAACTGTCGTCGTACGGCATCTCGCTCCGCTACCAGGAGCACTGGGGCGTACAGCTGCGGCTGGAGCGCGGACGTCTCGACGTCATGGTCCCGCCGTCCGACGCGGACCCGATCGACATCCGGCTGCCGGACCGCGCGGTCGTAGTGGCGCCGGGAGAGAGCGTGCGACTGATCTTGGAGGACTGACCAACCGCCGCGTTGTGCCGCCCGCCGGGGCGCAAGACCCCCTCCAGCCCTCATGGGGAGCCGTTCGCCTCTCTCGCACCGGGACATCAGGAGGCAATCCTGGAATCAGGCGGGGACGCAGGCCAAGGCTCCGCGAGGGGCTCTCTCCTCACCAGAGAGAGCCGCGTCCGCGCCCAGGAAGGCGGCTCCGGGAGGGGCTGCGACCGCACGTGGGTCGTCGGTCGCAGGCCGGTGCGCGAGTAGACACGCGCCGACCCGCCTTCCGTCCGGCTCCTTGGGCGCCGATCAGGCAAGGGGCCGGGTCCGTCCCATTCCCTCGTGTCCGCGCGTGCAGGGCCGCTTACTCGTGCGCCACCACGGCAACCGGGCAACGAGCGTGATGGATCGCCGCGTGTGCGACGGACCCGGTGTGCGCGCCGAGACGGCCGGAGCGGATCCGGCGTCCGACGACCAGCAGTCCCGCCTCCTGCGCGGCAGCCGTCAGGGCCTGCGAGGCCCGGCCCTCCAGCACCAGCTCGTGAACCTCCACGGCCGGGAACTTCTCCCGCCACGGCTCGACGGCCGCGGCCAGCGACCGCGCGGCCGACGCGGCCACCGCTCTGCGGGCCCTCGCCACGGCGGCGGCCTGCACATACGGCGGACGCCACGTGTGGACGACCCGCAGTGGCGCGTCACGCAGCGCCGCGCTCTCGAAGGCGAACGCGAGCAACTCCTCGCTCGCGTGCCCCGGATCGACGCCGACGACGACGTCACGGTAGAGCGTATGCGTCGATGGCAGCCCCTCGGCGTCCGGGAGGTGCTCGTCCTCCAACGTCCCACGGTCGCGCACGAGTACGACGGGCCTGGACACGTGGCCCGCGACGACTTGAGCCACCGAACCCGCGATGAACCCGCCGACTCCGCCGACCGCGCGGCTGCCCAGTACCAACAGCTCGGCCCCTGCACCGACGGCGATCAGGACGTCGGTGGCGGAGCCGGCGATATGCCGGGTGCACACGGAGAGCTTCGGGTAGGTTGCGCGCAGCCGGTCGGCGGCGTCGGTCAGCGCGTGCCGTGCCAGGCAGCGCGGTTCGTTGAGCTCCGGACGCTCCCTGTCACAGGGCGACGTCACGCCCTCCCACGCCTGCACCACCTGCAGGGACAGACCGCGCCTCAAGGCTTCCCGGGCCGCCCAGTCGGCGGCGGCGCAGCTTCGGCTCGAACCGTCCAACCCCACGACAACAGGCCGCAACACGGTCAACACCTCCTCTGACCGGCGCCCGCACGTCCCCTGTGCGGACCGCTGCTGCTTCAGCATCGCCGCCGGGTGGCATGGCCGTCAGGGGCCGGTACGTCCAAGGCCTGATGCCGAACGGCCCTTTCGGCGCATGGGGACACGATGCTCAGGTCCCGGACCCGGCCGCGGACACGGTGGCCGCGGACCGGCCGGCACTGGCACCCGCTTTTGCCCGGGTGGCACCACCGAAGGTCCTGCGCCGTCTGCTGCCACGGTTGTGAGGGTGCGTCCCTGTGCGTCGGCCGCCACGTCCCGCACTGCGACCTCCTCAACGACCGGAAGTGGGAGGTGCACGCCCTGGAGTCGTCCCTGCCGTTGGCGGCCGACCGGGTCCTGTTCCTGCTCGCGTGGTTCTTCATCGGTGGAGCCGTCCTGTCGGGCTGGGGCGAGGATGTGCCGGCCCGCCGAAGACCCGGCCCCTGCCCCGGCCGGCCCGCGCACCTGATCCCGAGTCAGTGGGAGTATCGCTCCCGCGACGAGTGCCGTACGGCCCATGTGCCCTGACCCGTACGGCACTTGGAGTGCCCACGTACGAGGAGTTGGCTGGAGGCGTCGGAGGAGCATGCCATGCCTACCACCAAACCCACCCCGCGAACGTCCCCCTGGCTGCGGCGGCCCGTGATCATCACCATGACAGCCTTGCTCGTGACGCCGGCGGCGAGCGCGTGCGGCAGCGACACCGGCGCCGGGGGTACCTCACCCGGCACCGGACGGCCGAGCGCTGCGACCACGCCGAGCACACCAGGAACATCGAGCACGCCGGGAATGCCGAGCACAGGGGGTACTGGCGGCACCGGGACACCGTCCGGCCCCAACGGCCGCGGCACGTCCGGGACTTCCACACCGCCGGTGCCGCCCTCCCCGCCGCGCGGCACCCAGCGCCAGGTACGCGCGTCCGTCTACTTCCTGCACGGAGAGAAGATCTCGCCCGCCCCCCGCACGGTGACCCCGCCCGCCACCGCGGCGGGCGCGCTGCGTGCCCTCCTGGCAGGGCCGAACCGCTACGAACGCGGCCAGCGGCGTACCACGGCCATCCCCTCGGGCACCACGCTCCGCTCGATCGCCGTGCACCGTCACGTGGCCACGGTGGACCTGTCCGGCCGCTACGACGACGGCGGCGGCAGCCTGTCCATGCGGGCCCGGCTCGCCCAGATTGTGTTCACCGCCACCCGCTTCCCGGCCATCGAGAAGGTGCGCTTCGAGGTGGACGGCAAGCCGGTGACGTCGTTCGGAGGCGAGGGCATCGTCCTCAACGGGCCGGTGGGCCGCGCCGACTTCGAGGAGCTTGCGCCTCTCGTCCTCGTCGAGTCCCCACTGATCGGTGACACCGTCCGCACGCCCGTCCGGGTCTGGGGCAGCGCCAACACCTTCGAGGCCACCTTCCGCCTGAAGATCACCGACGCCGCCGGCCACACCGCGGCCGACGTCTACGCCACGGCGACCTCCGGAACCGGAACCCGGGGCACCTTCGACGTGACGATCCCCTACCGAGCGACCCGCTCGGGGGCCGGCCTGCTCACCGCGTACTGGAACTCGCTGGAGGACGGTCACGCGGTGACAGAGGACACGGTGCCTGTGACGGTCACGCGATGACGCAGCCCCACGACGGGCGCCGGCGCTGCCGGGGCGTTGGCTTTCCTGCGGGTAGGCGCCATCCGTTCGAGAGTGCTGACTGAGCTCATCTCACACGACCGCGAACTGACCGAGCAGCGGCGCGACGCAGGAGGCGACGGCGGGTGTGCGATGTCGACGACGGATGTCCGCGGCGCCGGACCCCGTCGACGGGCGTGCCTGCCAGTTGCCGTCCCGCGGTGGCAGGACCCGGCGCCACTCGCCCGCTGGACGGAGGTGACGTTCCGGACTCGCGGGTGCACAGTCCACCATGCTGGTCGGCGTGGTCGGGGGCCAGAGTCGGGACGGACCTGCTTCAGGTCTGCCCGGCCCCATGCGGAAAGGTGTGCGATGTGCTGTCTCGCCGCGACGGGCGGGGTCGCTCGCGCGGTGTCGACGAGATTGTTCCGGACGACGGGCCACGGGCCGGGGACGCCTTCCGTGGAGAGGGCCCTGGGCCCTCTAGAGCCGCCCGCGGCCGGAATCGTCCACCAGGTGCTCACCGTTCGGACAGGGGGCGCGAGGTGGCGGGTGGTCGGTGGGGTGACGCGGTGCGGACTGCCTGCGCCAGCAGGGCGGTCACCTCGGTGTCCGAGGTCTGGGTGAAGTCGTGGTACCACGCACCGACCGTGCCGAGGAAGGGCAGGGCCTGCAGACAGACCACCTCGTCGGCGAGCCCTCGCAGGCGCGCGACGATGGAAGTGGGGCCGACGGGCACGGCAAGCACGATGCGGGCGGCGCCCCGGCCTCGTACGACCTGGCAGGCCGCCTCGGCGGTGGCGCCGGTGGCCAGTCCATCGTCGACGATCACGACCGTCCGCCCGGTCAGCGCCACAGGGTCTCGTCCTTGTCGACAGCGGCTGACGCGCCGTTCCAGTTCGGTCCGCTCGGCAGCTTCCACGACCGCCTGTTCCGCGAGACTGACCCCGCTCTCTTCGAGCACGTCGTCGTTGAGGACGCGGACGCCGTTCTCCCCGAGCGCGCCGAAGCCGAGCTCCGGCGACCGGGGCACCCCCAGTTTGCGCACCACGAGCACGTCCAGTGGCGCGTCCAGCGCGCAGGCCACCTCGTAGGCCACCGGCACCCCGCCTCGGGGCAGGCCGAGCACCACCGGATCCCGATCCCGCAGAGACTCCAGGCGCCAGGCCAACTGCCGCCCGGCCGCCCGGCGGTCGTCGAATCGCATCGGTCGCCTCCCTGGAGGGACGCCACGGCCCGACAGCTCTTGTCTGCGGACGTGGCACCTGGACGTGGCTCTTCCTTCCTCTCCCGTCATTCCACTGCCGGACCACGAGGGATGGCAGGGCCGATCGCCCCCTGTTCTGGTCCCTTAGGCCCTCCCGCCCCGCCCGGAGCGCCAGGACACTGGTAGGGCAGGGGCGGATTCCGGCGCCCGACCGGCGCCGGGCCGCTCGCGCCGTCGCACCACCGGGGAGGCGAACATGCCGCACATCGACGAGTCCGTGGAGAGCGGACCCGCCCCCTCCGGCCGGACGCCGAAGCCACTGGAGCGACGGGTGCGAGCCCTGGAGGAGCGGGTGGACACCCTCACCCTGGCTGTGCAGGCGCTGGTCGAGGGACTGGAGCGTGCACCGGGTCGAGCGGGTGGCGGCGGCCGTGCCGCCCACGGGGCAGGACTGGCCCACGACATCTTGATGTCCCGGCGCCCGTAGCGGGCCCACGGGGCCGCGCCGTGTTCCGCGCGGACTCCTGCGCCCGCTCTTCACCGGCACCGTGCCGATCACCGCGGCGGAGGAAACCCGGTGTACCGGCTTCTCACCCCAGCCTGAGGGCGAAAGGGAGGATCTGATGTCCGAGCAGCGAACATGCCGACGAACGGGAGCCCTGTCGCTCCCCCTGCTGACCTGGGGAGCCGTCACGCTGTACGCGCTGCGGTACCGGTCGAGGCTGCTCACCTGGGGCGCGACCCAGGAGGAGGTCGACACCGACTACCCCGGCGACGAACTGATGCCGGACGCCGACGGAACCTCGACGATGGCCACCACGCTGCCGGCGCCACCAGAGGAGGTCTGGTCCTGGTTGGTGCAGATGGGCGGTGACCGTGCGGGCTGGTACAGCTGGGACTTCCTGGACCACTTCGGGGAACCCAGCGCCGACCGCATCGTCCCCGAGTGGCAGCGGTTGGAGGAGGGTCAGCTTCTGCCCGCGACACCGGACGGCAGGTCCTGGTTCACGGTGTCCCGACTGGAGCCGCACCGCACTCTTGTGCTTCGTTCCGACCTGAACCTGGCGTCCGGCCGCTCCTTCGACCCGAGCTCGGGTCGCATGCCGTCAGCCCGTCTGGACGGGATCTGGAGCTTCCATCTGAGGCCTGCGCCCTTCGGGGAGTGCCGCATGGTGGTCCGCACCCGCGGCCAGGGACGGCCCCGTTGGCTGGTCGCCCCGTTCGACCTGCTGTGCGGGGAACCCGCACACTTCGTGATGCAGACGCGCCAGTTCCACAACCTGCGCACCCGTCTCGACGCGCACTCCGTGAAACGTGCCGAGCCACCGGTGACCGGAGGCACCCAAGAGTCTTCGGGACGGGACGGCGGGTTGGCCGGATGAGCAGGAGAGACGGCAAGAACCTCTGGGAGTACGGCGCCCACGCACCCGGACCACCCATGAGCGGGCACGTCCTGGTAGGTGTGGACGGATCGGACCAGGCGCGGCGGGCGCTCGACAGCGCGGCGGAGGAGGCACGGGTCCGTCTCGCGCCGCTGGAGATCCTGCACGCCTGGCCCTGGGCCGGGCACGGGTGCGGTGCGCGCGATCAGCACGCGTCCATCGATACGGCTCTGGACGTTCTGGACGCCGCCGCCGGCCATGTGCGCGAGCGCGCACCCGAGCTGGACATCGTTCTGACACTCAGCCCGCAACCGGCGGCGGCCGAGCTGGTGCGGCGCGGGGACCGGGCCGCGCTGACCGTGCTGGGCAGTCGTGGTGCGGGCCGCTCCGCCGAAGTGCTGGGGACTTCGGTGAGTCTGGGGGTCGCCGCCGGCTGCGGCAGCCCGTTGCTTGTCGTGCGCGGCGAGTGGCTGTCCGGCGAGCCGGAGCACAGCAGGGTGCTCGTGGGAGTGGCGGACGACGTCGATGCCGGTGCCGCGCTGTTCGCTTTCGAGGAGGCACGCCGGCGAGGCGGCGAGATGTGGGCTCTGCACGTGTCGGCCGTGCCGGAGCCGTCGGGCGGTCTGCGCGTGTCTCCCGCCGAGCGGAAGACCCTGGCCGACAGCGAGGCTGCCGTGCCCCGGATGACGGTGGCCGCGGCGCGTGGGAAGTTCCCGGACGTCGGAGTCCGCGTCGACACGGTGTGGACGGGAGGCGCCGGGGCACTGGTGGAGGCCTCTCGTGCGGCCGACCTTGTCGTGATCACGGCACGCCATCGGCACGGTCGGGGCCTCGGCCCGCACACCGGTTCGTTCACCCATGCCCTGCTGCACCGGGCACACTGCCCGGTCGCACTCGTACCGGTCGGCTGAGAGCGACCGGAACCGGGACGAGGAGGTTGCTGTGTCGCACACTGCTGAATGGACGGTCCGCCTTTACCTCTTCGAGGACGAGGGCACGACGAAGGCGCGGGTGGTGCTGGAATCCGGAACCACTTCGCTGACCGGTCATGGAGCCGCACGCTGCAATCCCGTGGACACCGATGTACCGGAGATCGGTGACGAGCCGGCCGCAGGCAGGGCCCTGCACGACCTCGCCCGGCAGTTGGTGAACGCGGCTGAGGGCGACATCGAGGCCCTGGGCGCCTCGGCGACGAGCCGTGAGGCGCCTTCGGCGGCGGCCGGTTGGCCGATGTGATCCGCTCGGTCAGCGGCGGACGACGAGCGCGACGATGTTCAGAAGCAGCAGGGCGGCGGCCACGGTCCCTCCGGCCAGGCCGGGGGCCGTGCCGGCCGGGTCACTGTGCCGTCGTGCGCGCAGACCGTAGAAGAGTGCGCTGACCCCCGGGGCGATCAGTACGAGCAGTGCCGATCCGCCGGCCACGAGTGTCGCGCGCAGGGGCACGGCGCTGTCCCCGGCGTCGTAGCCCTGAAGGCTCAGCAGCTCCTTGTCCACGAGTGCTGCCAGGACGAAGGCCGGGAGGATCAACAGGAGGAACAGCCAGGCGCGGCGTACGTCGCGCCTGGCGCGCGCCGAGCCCGGTGCCATGGGGCGACCGGCGCCGTTTCCGTGGGAAGCGTGTGCCATTCTGTCTCACCGCCTCGGTCGTGGGGCGGGCAGGGGAGGGCGGGGCTTGCCCTGCCGCCCGCCGTGCGTGGGGGCCGGCGTCACCGGGCACGCAGCTCGGCGCCCACATCCGGCGCGCGGCCCAGCAGGTGCGCCGCCTTCGTGAGGGACTCCTCGACGCCATCGAGGCGCATGACGCCACGCGACCCGTGTGACCCGCCCCGTTTCGTCAGGCGATGGTGATGCTGTCGTCGAGGTAGACGTCCTGGACGGCATGGAGGAGTTGGATGCCTTCGGGAGTGGGACGTTGGAAGGCTTTGCGGCCTGTGATGAGGCCGGTGCCGCCTGCGCGCTTGTTGATGACGGCGGTGCGTACGGCCTGGGCGAGGTCGTCGTGGCCGGTGGAGGCGCCGCCGCTGTTGATGAGGCCGGTGCGGCCCATGTAGCAGTTGGCGACCTGCCAGCGGGTGAGGTCGATGGGGTGGTCGGTGGTGAGCCGGTCGTACACCAGGTCGTGGGTTTTGCCGAAGTCGAGGGCGCGGTAGCCGCCGTTGTTCTCGGCCTGTTTCTGCTTGACGATGTCGGCCTCGATGGTCACGCCGAGATGGTTGGCCTGGCCCGTGAGGTCGGCGGAGACCGCGTAGTCGATGCCGTCCTTCTTGAAGGCCGGATTGCGCAGGTAGCACCACAGGACGGTGAACATGCCCAGTTGGTGGGCGCGGGCAAAGGCCTCGGTGACTTCCCGCAGCTGGCGGTCGGAGTGTTCGGAGCCGAAGTAGACGGTGGCACCGACGCCGGCCGCGCCCAGGTCGAAGCACTGCTGGACGGTGCCGAACATGATCTGGTCGTAGTGGTTGGGGTGGGTCAGCAGTTCGTTGTGGTTGAGCTTGACGATGAACGGGATGCGGTGGGCGTAGCGCCGTGACACCGCTCCGAGGGCGCCGAGGGTGCTGGCCACGGCGTTGCAGCCGCCGTCGAGGGCGAGTTCGGCGATGTTCTCGGGGTCGAGGTAGCGGGGGTTGGGGGCGAACGCGGAGGCTGCGGAGTGCTCGATGCCCTGGTCGACCGGAAGGATCGACAGGTATCCGGTGCCGGCCAGGCGGCCGTGGTCGAAGACGGACTGCAGGTTGCGCAGCACCCGAGGCGAGCGGTCGGTCGTGGTCAGTACCCGCTCGACGAAGTCGGGTCCGGGGAGATGCAGGTCCTCTTTGGGGATGCCCTGGGCGGTGTGCGTCAGCAGGTCCTTCGCCTCGTCGCCCAGCAGGCTGTGAACGTCGGTCATCGCTCCACCTCCGCGAGGTTCGAACGCCTCATGGCCCCACCGTGCGGCGCGGCGTGGTCGTGCGACAGGGCCGTTCGGTCCCGTGACAAGCGCCGAACGGCCCTGGGAACACCTCAGCCGAAGAACACTCCGAACTCGTCGTACAGTGACGGGTCCACCACCTTGGTCCTGCCGCGGGTCTCGGCGAGGGGGATGCGGACGATGTCCGTGCCGCGCAGGGCGACCATCGTGCCGAAGTCGCCGTCCCTGACCGCGTCGACCGCATGCAGTCCGAAGCGTGTGGCCGGCCACCGGTCGAAGGCGCTGGGCGTGCCGCCGCGCTGGACGTGGCCGAGAACCGTGGTGCGGGCCTCTGTTCCGGTGCGCCCTTCGATCTCCTGAGCCAGCCACTCACCGATCGACACGCGGCGGCGGGTGCGCGCCCCGCGGTGGCACTGGACTCCGCGGCTGCAGACGGCGCTCGCCCGCGTCGATGCGGGACTCGAGCAGAAGGGACACGAGGACGCGGTGCGCAGGAAATGGGTGGCGGACAGGCAGGAACTGGACCGTTGACCCCAGATGACGCGGCCACGGTTCCGGACCGGGCGGCACAGGGCGGGAAGGGCCCATCCGCTTCTCGCGGATCCTGATTGCGCGGTGCGCGCCCCGAAGGCGCTTCCCCGCGTCTCCCGGCGAGCCCTTCCCGCCACATCCAGCACATCACTTCGACCACTTGCCCGCCAGGGCCGACCGGCCCCACTTGAGTGGCAGGGCGGTGGCCCCTCCGCCCTCAGTAGGGGAGGGGACGCCCGGACGGCGTGCGCAGGTCCTGGGGTTCCGGCCGACGGGGAGCGCGGGGGTACTTGGTCTGCTGTATCCGCCTCATGATCGCCGCCTCCTTGGACGTCGTCCGCGGTGCCCCGATCGATTCGGTGGCGCGTGCACCAAGGAGTCTTCTCCGCGCTGGCTTTCTCCGCTTGAGGCCGACGACCCCCCGAGACGCGGGCCGTGCCACCCTGCCGTCAGGGCCGACCGGCCCCCTCGTACCTCCAGCCGCCTGCGTGCCGCACGGCCGGGCCGGCGACGAGGGGCGAAGGGTCCGTGACGCGACCGAACGTCTCCTTCAGCCCATGGGGTGGTCTCCGGTCTCCGGTTGTTCCAGCTGGGTGGCGAGGACGGCGGCTTGGACGCGGCGTTGGACGCCGAGTTTGGACAGGAGGCGGGAGATGTGGTTTTTGACGGTTTTCTCGGAGAGGTAGAGCTGTTTGCCGATCTCGCGGTTGGTGAGGCCGTCGCCGATGAGGGTGAGGATGTCGCGTTCGCGGGGGGAGAGGCTTGCGAGTTCGGGGGCGAGGGTGGGTGTTTCGGTGGGTTCGGTGCGTAGTGATCGCATGAGGCGGGCGGTGGTGGCGGGGTCGAGCATGGACTGGCCGGAGGCGACGGTGCGGACGGCGGAGACCAGGTCGGTGCCTTTGATCTGTTTGAGGACGTATCCGGAGGCGCCGGCCATGATGGCGTCGAGGAGGGCGTCCTCGTCGTCGAACGAGGTGAGCATCAGGACGGCCAGGTCCGGCATGCGGCTGCGTAGTTCGCGGCAGACGGTGATGCCGTCGCCGTCGGGCAGGCGGACGTCGAGGACGGCGACGTGGGGGCGTACGGCGGGTGCGCGCAGGAGTGCGTGTTCGGCGTTGGCGGCGTCGCCGACGACGCTGATGTCGTCCTCGGCGTCCAGGAGGTCCATCACGCCGCGGCGGACGACTTCGTGGTCGTCGAGCAGGAAGACCCGGATGGGGTCCTGCGTGGTGAAGGTGCGTGCCTCGGTCATCTCGACTCCCTCGCTCCCGGTCACGTCCCCGTCTGCGGGTGGTCCTGCTCATGTCCAGTGTGCCCTTCACCGTGCGCGCGGCATGCGCGAAGCCGCGACGCGAAGGGGTGGTGGAGCCCCGGTGAGCGCTGCGGCCGGGAGCTGGTGGCCAGGCGGGCCGGTGCCCGAACTCTCGGGGTCCCGGGGTCCCGGCCCGCCTCGTGGCATCGGATGCGCGGTCACGGAGAACCTGGCCCGGCCGCCGTCGTCGGACCGGCCGGCGGCCCTCTGCGAGGTCGCGCGTCCCCGACCGGTAGGCGGCGGAGTCGGTCCGGCCGTCAGACGCCTTGCCACCAGCCGCTTCTCGGCCTTCTCCGGCTTCCGGTCCCGCCGGAGCCGCGAGGCTTCGCGGACAGTGCCCGGCGCGCACATGCGGGCGGCGTCGTACAACGCATCCACAAGGACGAGCAGTTGGAGGAACACGACGAGGACAACCATGTGGAAGGGGCCGACCAGACCCCTTCCCAGGCCGAAAGACCCTGGACTTCGACTGGACAGTGCACTCGGCGAGAGCGGCGAGCGGATCAACCGGTGCGGTGTCCGCAGCGGGGTCCCACCATGCCCCATTCCACGTCCCACTGGGCGAGGCGGCGACGGTCGAGTCCCCTGCGCACGACGCTCCCGGCTCCGAACGCGACGCCCGAGAGGGCGAGGGCGGACGCCGCGCCCAGCAGGCCGGACTCCACGGATGCCTCGGTCCGGCTCGGCGGTGCGGTGACCAGGTCGCCTCGGGCGTCGGTCCACACCTCTACCTCGGCACCGGCCGGGCGGCCCGATTCGACCAGGGTCTCGTCGGTGTGCACGGACCCGTCCGGTGCCGTCCAGCGGACCGCGGCCGGCGACCGGAAGCTGTGCGCAGTGGCCCGTGGGGTGTCCACGAGGAGCACTGCCCGCACCGGCGTCCGCGCGGCGCGCTGCCGGGCGAAGACACCGTCCGCCCCCTGGGCCGTCACCACACCGATCACCGTGCCGCCCACGGCGACGAGCACCCAGACGGCCAACACGAGCCACGACTCCAGCACGTCCTCGCGCCGCCGGAGCGGATTGCCACGCCACCGCCACAACCACTTCCTCGTACGCCCGGCCATCGGTCCGCACCTCCCCATCCACCGTCACTGTCGTTGTTCAGGAACGTGACAGTCGTGACCGAGCCACGGCAGGGGCCTGTCAGGGGCCGGAGCAGGGACCGTCGGGGTCAAGTCCCGGACAGAGCAGGGCCGTTCGGCCCGGTACTGGTCGCCGGGCCGGCCGTCCGGGCGTGCCGGGTGCTTGGGCCGTACCCCGGTCGGCCCCGGACAAGGGACCATCGACCCCCTCACCGCGCCATCCCACGGCCCCACCCTCGAAGGCACGGGACCCGTCCGACGCTCGTGCGGGAGGAGAGCATCATGCGCATCGCATCTCTCGACGCCGCGACCCTGGAGGCCTGTCTGTCGGCCGCTGTGGCGGCGCCTTCGTTCTTCAACAGTCAGCCGTGGCGCTACCGTCTCGACCCCGACACCGTCACCCTGGAGGTGCGGGCCGCCCCGGAGCGGAGCCTGCGCCACGCCGACCCCGTCGGCCGCGCCCTGCACCTCTCGGTGGGCGCATCCGTCTTCAACCTCCGCGTCGCCGCGCTCCACTTCGGCTGGTCACCCGTCGTACGCCTGCTGCCCAGCCCCGAGGACCCCGGCCTGCTCGCCACGGTCCGGCTGACGGCTCCCATCCACCGCAACACGATCACGTTCCGCGCCGACCTCTACCCTGCGGTCTGGCGCAGGCACAGCAGCCGTATGCCCTTCTCCAGCCGTCAGGTCCCGCCGCCGGTCCGCGCCGAACTCGCCGAGGCCGCGCACATGGAAGGTGCCCTGCTCGCCTTCCCCGCGCCCGCCGAGACGGCCCGTATGCTCCGAGTGGTCTCCGAGGCCGAGCACCGCAACCGCGCCGACACGGACCGCGGCATGGAGAGCCGCCGCTGGCTGCACCCGGACGGGGTAGGGGCCACGGACATCGGCCTGCCGCGGACGACCCTCGGACCGCAGGACGCGCGCGAGCAGATCCCGATGCGGGACTTCACCGCCCAGCGGCATTCCGAACGGCTGCCCGCCCAGGACTTCGAGCCCACCCCGCTCATCGCCCTGCTCACGACCGAGCACGACCGGCGCACCGACTGGCTGCGCACCGGGCAAGCGCTCGAACACGTATTGCTGGTGGCCACGGCCCACAGCCTGCGTGCCTCCCTGCTGCACCAGCCGATGGAGTGGCCCGACCTGCGGACCGAACTGAACCCCGTGCCCGACCACACCGGGCACGCCCAGATGCTGATCCGCCTCGGCTACGGCCCCGAAGGCCCCGCCACCCCGCGGCGCGCCCCACACGCGGTGAGCGACCCGGACACGATCAGGTGACAACGGTCTGCGGACCGGAGGGCGCCGTCCCGCGCGCGGGGGGACCGGTCGGCCCATGCGGACGCCGGTCACTCGGTCCACGCTGGAACTGTGGGGTGCTCCCGGTGCCCCGGAGCGAAGGAGGAACGGTCATGAAGGGCTTCGTTTTCCACGGCCCCGGACAGTCCGCCTGGGAAAATGTGCCGGACCCGGCCGTCCAGGACCCCACCGACGCCGTCGTACGGGTCAAGGCCGTCACCATCTGCGGGACGGATCTCCACATCCTCAAGGGCGACGTGCCCGAGGTGGAGCCTGGCACCGTGCTGGGGCACGAGGCGGTCGGCGAGATCGTCGAGGTCGGCAGCGACGTGCGCACCGTCCGCCCGGGGGACGAGGTCCTGGTCTCCTGCATCACCGCCTGCGGCCGCTGCCGCTTCTGCCGGCAGGGCATGTACGGCCAGTGCCTGGGCGGCGGGGGCTGGATCCTGGGCCACCGCATCCACGGCACGCAGGCCGAGTACGTGCGGGTGCCCTTCGCCGACCTGTCCGTGCATCCGCTGCCCGGCGGGCTGAGCGGACAGGACGCGGTCCTGTTCGCCGACATCTTCCCGACCGCCTACGAGGTGGGCGTGCTCAACGGTGCGGTGCGGCCCGGGGACACCGTCGCCGTCGTCGGCGCCGGTCCCATCGGACTGGCCGCGATCCGCACCGCGCAGCTGTTCACCCCCGAGCGGATCATCGCAGTGGACCTCGCCGACTCCCGGCTGGACGCCGCCAAGCGGCTCGGCGCCGACGTCGTCGTGGCCGTGCGCGACGACCCCGGGCAGCTGGTCGCCGACCTCACCGGCGATCTGGGCGCCGATGTCGTCATCGAGGCCGTGGGCGTGCCAGAGAGCTTCGAGCTGTGCACGCGCATGGTGCGGCCCGGAGGGCACGTGGCGAACGTCGGGGTGCACGGCAAGCCCGCCACCCTGCACCTCGAAGACCTGTGGATCAAGAACGTGACCGTGACGACCGGGCTGGTCGACACCTCGTCGACCCCCACGCTGCTGCGGATGGCGGCAGCCGGCCGACTGCCCACCGCGTCGATGGTGACCCACACGTTCCCGCTGGACAGCATGGAGGAGGCGTACGACGTCTTCGGGCGCGCGTCCGAGACCGGCGCCCTCAAGGTCGTGCTGGGCGAGCCGCGGCACGACGCACTCGCCGTTCCTGCGGCCTCGTGACGGAAGAGGAGAGAGCCGTGCGTGAACACGCGTCGGCCGGTGCGGCCCAGCCCGCGACCGGCCTCGGTACGAGTGACCTGGGCCGCCGCCTCGCCGGCAGGCGTGGAGAGCTTGGCCTGACCCGGCAGGAAGTGGCCGACCGCGCTGGCATGGACACCGGCTACCTCCGCTACCTGGAAGAGACCCCCACTGCCGCCCCGGGCGTCGGCACCCTCCTGCGGCTCGCCGACGCGCTGGACACCGGGGTCACGGTCCTCACGGGCGGTGAGGTCGATCTGCCGCAGGGGCGGGGCCGGGCGAGCAGAACAGCGGAGTCGGTGGAACTCGGCACGGACGAGTGCTGGGAGCGGCTGTCGACGCACGGGGTGGGCAGGCTCGGCATGAACACCGCCGAGGGCGTGACGATCCTTCCCGTGAACTACACCGTCGTCGACGGTGCCATCGTCTTCAGGACCGCCCCGGACTCCCTCCCGGGCGCGGTCCCCGGCGAGCAGGTCGCCTTCGAGGCCGACCACGTCGACGAGGTGTTCCGGCACGGCTGGAGCGTGCTGGTGCGCGGCCTGGCCCGTGAGGTGACGCGGTCCGACGAGGTACGGCGGCTGACCGAGCGGGCGTACAGCGAACCCTGGGCCGGCGGGCGGCGCGACCTGTGGGTCCGCCTCGACCCGGTCGAGATCACCGGCCGGCTGATCAGGGAGCGTTCGCCGGGCGGCGGGTGAACCAACCGCGCAGGGCCGCCCCGCGCGTGGGCAGGGACCAATGGCCCCTCATGCTCCGGCAAGGCCGGGTAGACGCTGGAGCAGACGACTCACCACGCGGCGAAGGTTGGACCGCCCATGTATCCGAGCGACGGCTTCCGTGAACTGGACAGGCAGGAGTGTCTGCGCCTGATGGCGAGGGCGCCTATGGGTCGCATCGTCCACACCCGGCACGCCCTGCCCGCGGTGCTGCCGGTCAACTTCTCCCTGGACTACGACGGGGGCGTGCTGCGGACAGCAGCGGCGTCGGAACTGGTCCGAGCGGTCGACGGCGTGGTCGTCGCCTTCGAGGCGGACGAGGTCGACGCGGCCGCACAGTCCGGCTGGAGCGTCGTCGTCACGGGCCAGGCCACGGTGGTGACCGATCGGGTCGAGCACACGCGGCTGTTCCGGGGCGGGCCGCGCTCCTGGGCACCCTCGCCCGACGAGGTGTTCGTGCGGATCGCACCCGAGCTGATCACGGGCCGTGCACTCGTCGGCGGGCGCTCCGTGTACGGCACCCGGCTCGCTTTCTGAGCACAGCTCACCCCGGCCCGCGCGGGACCGAACGTCCCGGAGCGAAAGGGCCGCACGGCGCCCGCGCCGTCCCACGCGGTCCCTGCCCCTTTCCTCGCTCGTGGACGAGCATCGTCGCGAGAGCCCGGTGGACCGACCGCCGGGGAGGGACGTGCACGGAAGGGGCCGGGACATGACTGGACAACGCGTGGTCGTCGGAGTGGACGGCACACTGATCGCCGTACGAGCACTGGACTGGGCGGCTGAGGAGGCCGAACGGCGTGGCGCCACCCTGCACATCCTCTACGCCGTGCCCGATCACGACGAGGCGGGGCCGGTGCTGGCAGCCGCTGCCGCTCGGATCCGCGACCACCATCCGGGGCTGCCGGTCGTGACCGGGGCCGCCGAAGGCACCGTGGTACAGGTACTCGTACGGGAGAGCGAGGGCGCCGCCCTCACCGTCGTCGGCACCCGGGGCCTCGGACGGGTCACCGGCACGCTGTTCGGATCGGTGAGCCTGCGGCTGGCCGGGCACACCCACAGCCCCCTCCTGGTCGTCCGCGGCGACCACCGGTGCGACGGCGGGCGCGAGGTACTGCTCGGCCTGGAGAGCGACACCGACGTGGACGCGGCCGCCTATGCCTTCCAGGAGGCGGAGCGACGCGGCGCCCGGCTCACGGTCCTGCACGCCTGGAGCCACCGGCACGAGACCCCCGAGCTCCCGTCGCTGATCCCGGGGACGAGCCCTGGACAGCGGGAGGCCGCCCGGCGCGAGGCGGGCGAGGAGGCGGTCGGACGCTTCGACGTGGCCGAACTGCGGCAGCGGTACACCGGGGTCGGCGTCGAGACCGTGACGGTCCGTACCGACCCGGCGCACGCCCTGCTGGAGAAGACACGGGAGGCCGGGCTCGTGGTGATCGGGGCCCGCCGCCACGGTCACGGCGGCACGCCGCGGCTGGGCACGGTCGGACACGCCCTGCTGCACCGCTCCCACTGCCCTGTGGCGGTGGTACCGGCCCGATAGGGGGCACCCGGGCCGCCAGGGGTGGCCCGAACGGCCCTGTCGAGGACCCGGCAGACGCACGGAAGCTGGTCGGGTGCGAAACCGCGCGCACGTCCGCCCCGAGACCCGCCACGGAAGGGAATCCCGATGTCCGTCGACACGCAGCAGGCGCCCGCCGAGCTCACGGACGACGAGTTGAAAGCCCTGGACGCCCACTGGCGCGCCGCGAACTACCTGTCCGTCGGCCAGATCTACCTCCTGGCGAATCCCCTGCTCACAGAGCCCCTGCGCCCGGAGCACGTCAAGCCGAGGCTGCTGGGGCACTGGGGCACCTCCCCAGGCCTGAACCTCGTGCACACCCACCTCAACCGGATCGTCAGGTCCCGCGGCCGGGACGCCCTGTGCGTCTGGGGCCCGGGGCACGGCGGACCGGCCGTCCTCGCCAACTCCTGGCTGGAGGGCACCTACTCGGAGACGTATCCCGACGTCAGCAGGGACGCGGCCGGGATGGAGCGGCTGTTCCGGCAGTTCTCGTTCCCCGGCGGAGTGCCCAGCCATGTGGCGCCGGAGACGCCCGGGTCGATCCACGAGGGCGGCGAGCTGGGCTACTCCCTGTCGCACGCCTACGGAGCCGCCTTCGACAACCCGGATCTGCTGGTCGCCTGCGTGATCGGGGACGGCGAGGCGGAGACCGGCCCGCTGGCCGCCTCCTGGCACTCCAACAAGTTCCTCGACCCCGTCCACGACGGCGCGGTCCTGCCGATCCTCCACTTGAACGGATACAAGATCGCCAACCCGACCGTGCTCGCCCGGCTCCCCGAGGCCGAACTCGACGAACTGCTGCGCGGCTATGGCCACGCGCCGATCCATGTCACCGGCGACGATCCCATGACTGTGCACCGGGCCATGGCCGCGGCCATGGACGACGCTCTGGAGCGCATCGACGCGATCCAGCGCAGCGCCCGCGAGGACGGTGTCCCCGAGCGGGCCCACTGGCCGGTGATCGTGCTGCGCACCCCGAAGGGCTGGACCGGCCCCGCCGAGGTCGACGGCCTCCCGGTCGAGGGCACCTGGCGTGCCCACCAGGTGCCGCTGTCCGCCGTCCGGGACAACCCCGAGCACCTGCGGCAGCTGGAGGCGTGGCTGCACTCCTATCGCCCGAGGGAACTGTTCGACGAGGACGGACGCCCGTCCGAGCAGGTGCTGTCCTGCGTGCCCGAGGGCACCCGCAGGCTCGGCGCGACCCCGCACGCCAACGGCGGACTGCTGACGCGCGAACTGCCGCTGCCGGACCTGGAGGCGTACGCCGTCGAGGTCGACAAACCGGGCGCGACAATGCACGAACCCACCCGCGTCCTGGGCGACATGCTGGAGTACGTCATGCGCCGCACCGGTGGGCGCCGCGACTTCAGGATCGTGGGCCCGGACGAGACCGCCTCCAACCGGCTCCAGGCCGTGTACGGGGCGAGCGGCAAGGCGTGGCAGGCGCAGATGCTTCCGGTCGACGAACATCTGGAGCGGCACGGCCGGGTGATGGAGATCCTCTCCGAACACAC
This sequence comes from Streptomyces sp. SLBN-8D4, assembly GCF_049739545.1. NCBI lineage: Bacteria > Bacillati > Actinomycetota > Actinomycetes > Kitasatosporales > Streptomycetaceae > Streptomyces > Streptomyces sp. SLBN-8D4. The sequence continues at coordinate 971,739 of NZ_JBMGQC010000001.1, read as the reverse complement.
CTGCCAGGGCTGGCTGGAGGGCTATCTCCTGACCGGCCGGCACGGACTGTTCTCCTGCTACGAGGCCTTCGTGCACATCGTCGACTCGATGGTCAACCAGCACATCAAGTGGCTGCGCACCACCCGCCGGCTGACCTGGCGCGCGCCCATCGCCTCCCTCAACTACCTGCTCACCTCGCACGTCTGGCGCCAGGACCACAACGGCTTCTCCCACCAGGACCCCGGCTTCGTCGACCACATCCTCAACAAGAGCCCCGAAGTTGTCCGGGTCTACCTGCCGCCGGACACCAACACCCTGTTGTCCGTCGCCGACCACGTGCTGCGCAGCCGCGACTACGTCAACGTCGTGGTCGCCGGCAAACAGCCCTGCTTCGACTGGCTGTCCATGGACCAGGCCCGTGCGCACTGTGCGCGCGGCGCCGGGATCTGGGACTGGGCCGGGACCGAGGACGGCGGCCGGGAGCCCGACGTGGTCCTCGGCTGCGCGGGTGACGTGCCCACCCAGGAGGTCCTGGCCGCCGCGCAGTTGCTGCGCCGGCACCTGCCGGACCTGACCGTCCGGGTGGTGAACGTCGTCGACCTGGCCCGGCTGCTGCCGCAGGAGGAGCATCCGCACGGCATGCCGGACGCGGAGTACGACGCGCTGTTCACCCGCGACAAGCCGGTGATCTTCGCCTACCACGGTTACCCGTGGCTGATCCACCGGCTGGCCTACCGCCGCGCCGGCCATCCGCACCTGCACGTACGCGGCTACAAGGAGATCGGCACGACCACGACTCCGTTCGACATGGTCGTCAGCAACGACCTCGACCGGTACCGGCTGGTCATGGACGTCATCGACCGCGTGCCCGGCCTCGCGGTGCGGGCCGCCGCCGTACGGCAGCGGATGGAGGACACCCGGCTGCGGCACCACGACTGGATCCGCGCCCACGGCACCGACCTGCCCGAGGTCGCGGACTGGACCTGGGACGGCTGAACGGCAGCGAAGGGTAATGCGTAGGTCCCGACCGGATTCCGTGTCGGTCCCTGGTCCCGGACCATTACCTTGACAGGTGACGGCAAGAAGGCCGGTCGAGGGTCTGGAGGATCGCCGGTGGGTGGCTCGGAGGGGACCGGGGAGGCCCGCGTCAGGCTGCCGCAGCTGAGGCTGGACGAGCTGTTGGAGGAGCTGCAGGCCCGCCTCGACACGGCCCGCGGCACCCGCGACCGGGTGCACAGCCTGCTGGGGGCCGTGCTCTCGGTTGGCCGGGAACTGGACCTGGAACAGGCGCTGCACAGCATCGTCGAGGCGGCCGCCGCGCTGGTCGACGCCCAGTACGCGGCCCTCGGCGTGATCGGCCCCGACGGCAGGAAGCTGTCCGCCTTCCACACCGTCGGGGTCAGCGACGAGCAGATCGCGAGGATCGGACCCTACCCGGAGGGCCACAGCATCCTCGGGAGCTCATCCGCCACCCCCGGTTCACCGGTCCGGCTTCGGCCCACGATCACCAGGCCGGCGTCCGCGGACCGCAGGACCCGGGCCTCGACGTCGTCGGCGGACCGACCGGCGTCCACACCGAGCGCGATCTAGCGGACCCGGTGCGAGGGCTGCTGCATGAGCCAGTCTCCTTGCGGGTGAACGCGGGCCGTGGGCCTCACGCCGTGGTGTCCGGGAGCCACAGGTCGGGGCCGAAGACCTCGTAACGGATGTTCCGCGGCGGGACGCCCCGCCGCAGCAGTTGGGTTCGGATCACGCGCATGAAGGGCAGCGGGCCGCACAGATACACGGTGGCGTCGGCGGGCACGTCCAGCCCGTCGAGGTCCATCAGGCCCACGCGGGCGTCGGGTTCGGCGGACCCGGGACGGTCGTACCAGAACACGCTCCGCGCCCCGGGCAGTCGGCCCGTCAGCTCGCGTGTCTCGGTGCGCAGGGCGTGCTCGTCCGGGGAGCCGTCCGCGTGCAGGACCAGGACGGGGCGGGTGCATCCGGTCGCCGCGAGCCGGGCGAGCATGCCGACCATAGGGGTGCAGCCGATGCCTGCGGAGGCGAGGACCAGCGGGGTGTCGGACTCGTCGAGGACGACATCGCCGAAGGGCGCGGACAGGGTGAGTTCGTCCCCCGGCCGCACCATGCCGTGAAGCAGCTCGGACACCTCGCCGTCGGGGCCGCCATCGGTGCCGGTGACCCGCTTGACCGTGATGCGGCGCAGGTCACCGCCCAGGTCGCCGGACAGGCTGTACTGGCGCAACTGGTGCACGCCGTCCGGCATCCGGGTGCGGACGCTGACGTACTGTCCGGCCTTCGCCGCCGGGGCGGGCCGGCCATCGGCGGGACGCAGCAGGAAGGAGACGACGTCGGGCGTCTCCTCCCGGCGTTCGACCACGGTCCACGGCCGCCAGATCTCACCGGGGGCCACTCCGGCCTCCTGGTAGATACGGGCCTCCTGGGCGATGAGCGCGCCTGCCATCAGCCAGTAGACCTCGTCCCAGGCGGCGGCCACCTCGGCGGTGACCGCTTCGCCGAGGACCTCGGCGATCGCCCCGAACAGGTACTTGTGGACGATCGTGTACTGGTCTTCGGTCACCCCGACCGCCGTGTGCTTGTGGGCGATCCGCGCCAGCAGGGCGTCCGGCCGGGCCCCGGGGTCGGCGAGGAGGGCGGTCGCGAAGCCGGCGATCGAACCGGCCAGCGCCCGTCGCTGGTCGCCGCTCGCCTGGTTGCCGCGGTTGAACATCCCGTCCAGCAGCTCGGGCCGGTCGCGGAACATGGCGGCGTAGAACCGGGCGGTGATCTCGTCGAGGGCCCCGGCCACGGCGGGCAGCGTGGCCTTCACGAGGGCGGCGGACTCGGCGGACAGCATGAAGCCTCCAGGGGTGACAAGTCGATGACCGCTGATCGCTTGGCGGCAGACCCTGTATAGCAACGGGATTTCCGGCATTCCGGGGCGTTTCGTGCCCCGGTGGAGAGACGCGGGACCATCGGCGCCGAGGTCGGGACCAAGGTCCCGATCCATCCCGCCGGGCCGGGACCGACCGGGCCGCGATCAGGGCCGTTCGGCCCACGGCGGACGGATAGGCCGGTGGGGGCGTGCCGTGGCCGGCGCGACGCGACCGGGGCGGCCACACAGCGCCGAGGTCCGGCCCGGGCCGACAGGTGCCGACCCGGCCCATGCGCTCCGCGCGCTCGTGGCGGATCCTGAAGACAGGCGCCTTTCCTCAGCTCCACCGGAGGCCGTCATGCCCGGCACCCCGCACACGGTCAGTGACGTGATGACCCGCACCGTCGTCGCCCTGAGCAGCGACACGCCGTTCAAGGACATCGTGAAGGCCATGGAACGGTGGAAGGTCAGCGCCCTCCCCGTCGTGGACGGCGAGCACCGGGTCGTCGGTGTGGTGTCCGAGTCCGACCTGCTGCCCAAGGAGGAGTTCCGCGACGGCGATCCGGACCGGTACGCCCGGTTGCGGCGACTCCCCGACCTGGCCAAGGCGGGGGCACGCATCGCCGAGGAGCTGATGACGGCCCCCGCCGTCACGGCGCGGGCCGACGAGACGCTCGCGCGGGCCGCGCGGACCATGGCGCGGTTCAGCGTCAAACGGCTGCCGGTGCTGGACGCCGACGGCGTGCTGCAGGGCATCGTGAGCCGTTCCGACCTGCTCAAGGTGTTCCTGCGGGACGACGAGGACATTGCCCGTGAGGTGCGCAGTGAGGTCGTCGCGCTTCTCTTCCCCGACCCCGCCGAACCGATCGGGGTGGAGGTGCGGGACGGGCTCGTGACCCTGACCGGCCGGGTTCCGGACACCTCGATCGTGCCCGTCGCCACGCGCCTCGTCCGGGCGGTCGAGGGAGTGGTGGACGTGGACTGCGCGCTCCTGGGCGCGCCGCGCAGGCCGAACCTCGACCCAGACCTGCCCGCCGTCGCCCCCGTCGGCGGGGCCCGCGAGGACCGTACGGACCGATCCGGCGAACGGCCGGCCTGAGGGCCGCACCCGGCGGCCCCCGGACGCCCGCCCGTAGAGGAGATGGGGTGACGGCTCATGATGAGGACGGGTCGTACGCGCGTGCGGAAGGTGTGGTGGTGGCGGTGGCGGCGCAATCCGCTGCGCAGGCGCAGCGACAGGCTGGAGGCGTGGCTCGTCCTGGCCACCTGGACCCTCGCCCTGCTCGGCGGCCTGCTCGCCGGAGCGGGGGCGGCCGCCGGAATGGACGACGACCTCGCCGCCCGCCGTGCCGCCCTGCACACCGTGTCGGCCGTCCTCGTCGGGAAAGGGGAACGCACGGCATCCGATACGGCGGACGGAAGCGACGAGACGGTGTGGGCGAAGGTGCGCTGGACGGCACCCGACGGATCCACGCACACAGGGCTGACCCGGGTGGCACCGGGCACCGCGGCGGGCACCTCGGTCACCGTGTGGACCGACCGCCGGGGCGGCCTCGTGCGCGCACCCCTCACCGCGGCGGAGGCGCGCCTGCAGTCGGTGCTGACGGGCGTCCTGGTCGCCGCGGGCACCGGCGCCGTCGTTTTCGGAGGCGGACATTGGGCTCGGCTGCGGCTGGACCGTCGGCGGCTGCGGGACTGGGAGGCGGAATGGGCTCGCGTCGCCCCGAGCGGCGGACGAACATAATCGCTGGACCGCTCACTCGACTGCCCGCTCATGACTCTCCCCCTGCGTGTGTTGATGTCCCGACACCGTCAATCGGTCAGGCCCGCAGCGCCTGTTGCGGGCCCGAGCCGGTCGAGGTCGACGACAACCTCGGCTCGCCCGGTACGCCGCGGACGAGCGCGACACGCTGCCCGCCGAGGCCGTCGCAGCCTCCCTCGGCTGCGGCAACCCGACCGCGGTGGCCGAACTGCGCGAGGGCGAGCGAGTCCTCGACCTCGGCTCCGGCGGCGGTATCGACGTCCTGCTCTCCGCCCGCCGTGTCGGCCCGACGGGCCGGGCGTACGGGCTGGACATGACCGAGGAGATGCTCGCCCTCGCACCGGCCAACGCGGCGAAGGCGGGCGCCACGAACGTGGAGTTCCTCAAGGGCTCCATCGAGGCGATCCCGCTGCCCGCGAACACGATCGACGTCGTGATCTCGAACTGTGTGATCAATCTGTCCGTCGACAAGCCCGCCGTCTTCGCGGAGACCTTCCGCGTCCTCAAGCCCGGCGGCCGCCTCGGCGTCTCCGACGTCGTCGCCCTCACCGCCGAACAGCGGGCCCAATGCGGCGACCAGGTCGGCTGCATCGCGGGAGCCCTGTCCTTCGCCGAGTACCGCGCGGGCCTGGAAGCCGAGTAGATCTGCGAGTGCGGGCGGGATGCCTGCCGGGCCCGGATCGCGCTCACGACGGACAACAGCGAAATGCCACCGCAGCCGACGTCCAGGTGGTCGCCGAGACACCCCCGTCGGCGATGTCGATACGCATCACGGCATGCTGCCGGAGGGCTCAGGCGGGACCACAGGCGCGGGCTGGGGGTCACGGTCTCCGGCCAACCGCAGTGTCGCGAGGGCCGCGAGTCCTGACATGACACCGAAGGTGAGGGCGGCCGGGACGCCCGTGCCGAGCGCGGAGAACACGTGCACGGGACCCCACACGGCGGCGGTGTCGTCGACCGCCATGTGCAGGACCTGGCTCGCGAGCAGTCCCAGCACGGTCGCGCAGACCGCGCCCAGCACCATCGCCGGCGCGGTCGTCCGGGTGAGCAGGCCGGGCAGCAGGCGCAGCGACCACCACACCACGGCCAACAGGAGCACGTCGGCGGCCCGGTACAGCAGCCAGTGGCCGACGGACATGGACGCCGGTCCGCTCCAGGCGCCGAGCAGGAGCCACTGACGCAGCAGATCACCGGGCTCGGACAGCAGGCCCGCTCCGCTGAACGACGTCTGGATCCAGGCCGCCACGGACTGGTACGACAGAACCACCAGCGACACCGCGACCACCGCCGTTCCGACGCCGGCGGCCGTGCGGGCGGCACGCGGCGGCACACTGCGCCGGGGGAGCGCGTCCGCGCCCCTGGCGGTGACCCGCGCCACGACCACGGTGAGGAGGGCCGTCGCCAGCCCCGCGAACACCGCGACCGGCCCGCTCGACGCGATCACTCCCGCGAGCTGCGGCAGGACCCGGTAGCTGCCGCGTCCCCGGGACGCGATCAGCCAGGGCGCGGAGACCGTCACGGCCAGGGTCGCGGCCACCGGGCTCCAGGCCCACAGCGCGAGCAGCGTGGCCGGCGTACGGCCCTCGGTCGGCGGGATCCTGCGGAGCAGGGGCAGCGCGCCGGCCACGAAGAACGCGAAGAGGGTCACGAACCTGATCTGCATCGCGGTGCGGTACAGAACGGAGTACCGGGTGCCGCCGTCCCCGTCGGTCGGCAGGGCCGTCGAGGGGTCGTACGACCAGGGCGTGAGCCAGCGCAGAAGTTCGTTCACCGAGTCGATGTCGAACACGCTGGTGCTGCCGCGCAGTTGGAGTGCCTGCGCGCTCGCCCCCGCCCACCACAGCAACAACGTGATCAGCAGGCCGCCGACCAGGGCCGGTATCACCGCGCGCCGATATGCCATGTGTGTCTTCCCCCGACTTGACCCGTGCCCGTAAGTGTTTCGAACAGGAGAAGAGAGTAGGGCGTGGTGATCGCGTACGGCAGGTGCGGGTGGGGTCAGCCGTCGTGGAGCGGTACCTCGTCGCGCCGCCGGCCCGCGGCCTCCTGGAGGTGTGGGAAGACCGCTACCGGCGACCGTGGCACCCGGAGTGCCTCGTCCGATATTCGCTTGCATGCGTCCCTCACGCGGGTCAACCTCGCCTGACCCATGACGAAGGCAGAGAAGTTGACCACGCAGCCCCATCCCGTCGACCACGAACTCGTCCAGGCCGCGGCGGATGTCGCCCGCACACGTTGCCGGGGCGACAACCACACCATGGCGGCCGCGGCCAGGGCCCGGAACGGCCGGATCGTCACGGCCGTGAACGCCTACCACTTCACCGGAGGCCCCTGCGCGGAAACGGTCCTCATCGGTGCCGCGGCCGCCCAGGGCGCCCATGAGCTGGACACGATCGTCGCCGTGGGAGACCGCGACCGCGGGGTCGTCCCCCCGTGCGGCCGCTGTCGGCAGGTCCTGCTCGACTACTTCCCCGACCTCAAGGTCATCGTCGGCACGGGCGACCGCACCCGGACCGTGCGCATCACCGACCTGCTGCCCGAGAGCTATGTCTGGGCCGATCACCAGCTCGACGCCGAGTGAAGGAGCGGACCGTATCGATGAGAGCGTGGCATGGTCAGCACTCCGGTGGACAGCAGCGCGGACAGCAGTCTCGTCAGCCCTGCCCCTGAGCCGGCGGCCGGCCCGAAACAAGGAGCGACAACCATGCGGTACCGCACACTCGGCAGCTCGGACCTGAACGTCTCGGAGATCTCGCTCGGATCCTGGCTCACCTACTCCGGCGGCATCGAGGCGGACTCGACCCGCGCCTGTACCGAGGCGGCCTTCGACGCCGGCATCAACTTCTTCGACACCGCCAACGCCTACGGCCGGGGGGCCGCCGAGACGGCCTGGGGCGAGATCCTGTCCGCCCACCCCCGCGACTCCTACCTCCTGGCCACCAAGGTCTACTTCCCGATGTCGGACGACCCGGCCGACCGGGGACTGTCACCCGCCCACATCGCCCAGCAGATCGACGCCTCCCTCACCCGCCTCAGGACCGACCACGTCGACCTGTACCAGGCGCACCGTTTCGACTCCAACGTTCCGATCGAGGACACCGTCGAGGCGTTCCAGAAGGTCGTCGAACAGGGCAAGGCCCGCTACATCGGCTTCAGCGAGTGGACCCCGGAGCAGATGCAGGCGGCGATCGACCTCGCCGGTCCCGATCTGTTCGTCTCCTCCCAGCCGCAGTACTCCATGCTGTGGCAGGCCCCCGAGGCCGAGGTGTTCGGCCTCTGCGCCGCGAACGGCATCTCCCAGATCGTCTGGTCGCCGCTCGCCCAGGGCGTCCTGACCGGCAAGTACAAGCCGGGGCAGCCCGTGCCGGAGGGCAGCCGGTTCGCGTCCGCGGACATGGCGGTCTCCCAGGACCTCGTCTACAGCGAGGCCATCCTGGAGGCGGTCCAGCGTCTCGTTCCGATCGCCGAGCAGGCGGGGATGAGCATGCCCACCCTGGCGCTCGCGTGGGTCCTGCGCCGCACCGAGGTCGCCTCCGCGATCACCGGCGCCTCCCGCCCCGAGCAGGTCCACGCCAACGCGGCTGCCTCCGGCGTGGAACTGTCCGACGACCTCCTCACAGCCGTCGACCAGGCCCTCGGCGACGTCCCCGTCACCGAACCCACGCTCGCCCCCGGCGCCCAGGCCGGAATCAAGCACCGCTGAACTCGTACGGCTGACCGGCCTGGCGGGCACGCAGCGGCGGGGGCCGGCGTCCGCCGGGCCGCCGGCTTCACGCGCACGTGTCCGTCGGCGAACGGCAGGCGCCCTGCGGGGAGTTGGAGCGGCATCTCCAGGGTGACTCCTTCGTCGCGTGATTGACGCCACCGCGCCCCCTGCCTACCGTCGCCCCAACACGTCTGAACAGGCAGGTAGACGATGACGGACTCCTCGGGATCCCCCGACGACAGATCCACCGCCGGCCGATCCACCACCCGGCAACTCCAGGTGGAGACACACGGGTTGGACGTGATCGGCGACGCCGAACGCAAGGGCACACCCAGGACGCTGTTCTGGCCGTGGTTCGGGGCCAACGTCAGTGTCCTCGGTCTGAGTTACGGCGCCTTCGTGCTCGGTTTCGGGATCTCGTTCCGGCAGGCGCTGGTGGCCGGCGTGATCGGGATCGTCTTCTCGTTCCTGCTGTGCGGTTTCGTCGCGGTCGCCGGAAAGCGGGGCTCCGCGCCGACGATGGTGCTCAGCCGCGCCGCCTACGGGGTGCGCGGCAACCGCCTCCCCTCGGTCGTCTCCTGGGTGCTGACCGTCGGCTGGGAGACCGTGCTGTGCGCCCTCGCCACCCTGGCCACGGCGACCGTCTTCGGACGGCTCGGCTGGGGCGGCGGCACCGAGACCAAGGTGATCGCGCTGGTCGTGGTCGCGGGACTCACCGTCGTCGGCGGGGTGATGGGCTTCGACCTGATCATGCGGCTGCAGACCGTGATCACCGTGGTGACGGGCGTACTGACCGTCGTCTACGTCGGCCTCGTCGCCGACCACATCCACTGGAGCACCGTCAGCGCTCTTCCGGCGGGCTCCGCCCAGGAGTTCATCGGCGCGCTGGTCTTCATGATGACCGGCTTCGGCCTCGGCTGGGTCAACGCAGCCGCCGACTACTCCCGCTATCTGCCCCGGACCTCGTCGAGCCGGGGCGTGGTCGGCTGGACCACCTTCGGCGCCTCCGTGGCCCCGCTGCTCCTGCTGGTCTTCGGACTGCTGCTGGCCGGATCGTCCACCAAGCTCAACGCCGCCGTCGCCGCCGACCCGATCGGCGCGCTCACCACCATCCTGCCCACCTGGTTCCTGGTGCCCTTCGCCGTCGTCGCGGTCCTCGGCCTGGTCGGCGGGGCCGTACTCGACATCTACTCCTCGGGCCTCGCCCTGCTCTCGGCGGGCCTCAGGATCCCGCGCCCGCTGGCGGCACTCGTCGACGGCGTCCTGATGATCGCGGGCTCCGTCTACATCGTGTTCTTCGCCGACGACTTCCTCGGCCAGTTCATGGGTTTCCTCACCACCCTCGGCGTCCCCATCGCCGCCTGGTGCGGCATTCTGCTCGCCGACCTCCTGCTGCGCCGCCGCGACTACGACGAGAACGACCTCTACCGCCCGAGCGGCCGCTACGGCGACGTACCGCCCACCTCGCTGATCCTGACGGTCCTCGCCACCGCCCTCGGCTGGGGCCTGGTCACCAACTCGGCCGCGAGCTGGCTGGACTGGCAGGGCTATCTCCTCGGCCCGTTCGGCCTCGGCGGCACGTCCGGCGCCTGGGCGTACGCCAACCTCGGCGTGCTGGCGGCGCTGGCGGTGGGCTTCCTCGGCACCCTGGCCTTCGGCCGCGGACGGGTCCGCGCGCAGGAGGACGCCGTATGACGACGGGGTGGCTCGCGGTCATCGACATGCAGCACGTCTTCGCCGAGCCCGACAGCCCCTGGGCCGCCCCTCGGTACGCCGAGGCGGCGGCAGGCGTACGACGACTGCTGCCGGCCTTCGCCGAACGGGTCACGTTCACCCGCTTCGTCGCCCCCGGCGAACCCACGGGCGCCTGGCGGGCCTACTACGCGCAGTGGCCCTTCGCCCGCCAGTCGCCGGAGGCTCCGCTGTGGCGCCTCACCGCCGAGTTCGCCGACCGGGCACCGCTCGAGCACGTCATGGACGCGACCACCTTCGGCAAGTGGTCCCCCGAACTGGCCGCCCGTGTCGGCCCTGAGGGGCGTCTGGTCCTGGCCGGTGTCAGTACCGACTGCTGCGTCCTGTCCACGGCCCTCGCCGCCGCCGACGCGGGCGTCGAGACCCTGGTGGTGTCCGACGCCTGCGCCGGGGCCGACGACGCCTCGCACATCAGGGCGCTGGACATGATGGAGCTGTACGGCCCGCTGATCCGGATCGTCACCGTGGATCAACTGATCGGAACCTGACGGCACTTGGCGATATCCGGTCGGTGTCGTGCGGCGCCCGGCCGTGTTGAATCGCCGGTAGCGCAGCACGGACGGACGGCCCCACACGTCAGGAGGCATCGTGACAGCGGTTCCCGAACCCGGTCTCACCGAGCGGGAGATCATCGAACGGGCCGCGGCCCTCAGGCCCGCGCTCCTCGCACGCCAGGCGGAGACCGAGCGGCTCACGCACTACTCCGAGGACACCCACGACGACTTCCTGAGCGCCGGTTTCTACCGGATCCTCCAGCCGCGCCGCTACGGCGGCCACGAGTTCGCCCTGCCCGTCTTCTACCGCGTGGTCGTCGAGATCGCCCACGGCTGCCCCTCCACCGGCTGGGCCCTGTCCCTGACCGCCGCCCATGTGCTCCAGGTCTGCACGGTCTTCGACGAGAAGGCCCAGGACGAACTCTTCACCCCCGACGGCGACTTCCGGGCCGCCTCCACGGTCGCCCCCGTCGGCGTCGCACGGCCCGACGGCCCCGACCACATCGCCCTCGACGGCACATGGCCGTACTCCTCGGGCGCCCCCTGGTCCACGCACTACGTCGGCCAGACCCTGCGCGCCCCCGAAAAGCCGGGCGACCCGCCCGGTCCGCCCGTTCTGTTCGTCGCCCCGCGCTCGGAGTGGACGGTCCTCGACGACTGGCGCGGCGCCCTCGGCCTGCGCGGCACCGGATCCAACAGCATCCGCATGGAACAGGCCCGGATCCCCGTCCACTTCATGCGCGAGACCAGCCTGCTGGACCTGCCGGTGGAGGGCGGCAGCGTCGGCTCCAAGCTGCACGGCAACCCGATGTACGCGGGCCGCGCGCCCAGCTTCTTCCACGGCGAGTTGGCCGCCGTCATGATCGGCATCGCCTACGCCGCCGCCGACGAGTACGCCCGGATCGTCGCCGCCCGCCCCCTGCCCCTGGAACCCGACCGCACCCGCGCCGACCTGCACGACTACCAGCGCCACCTCGGCGAGGCCCTCGGCATGATCCACCTGGCCGAGGCGGGCCTCAGGCAGACCGCCGAGGACTGGATGGAAGCCTGTCGCCGTAACGTGAGCGGCAAGGCGCCCTTCACCACGGCCGTGGACAACCGGCTCGCCCTGACGTTCCTCAACGCCGGACGCATGGCCTGGGACGTCCTCCAGGGCATCCTGTTCCGCACGGCCGGCTCCCGCCACGCGCGCGACGGCGAACGGATGCAGCGCTACTTCCGGGACGCGGCCACGTACTGGACCCATGTCGGACCCGGCATGTACGAGCCGCTCCTGCGCCGGGTCGGATGCGACACCCTCGGTCTGCCCTCGGAACACATCGCGCTGATTCCCTGACGTCCCGCACGCATGCTCTCGGCACGCTCGGGTACGCGAGCAGCACCGCGTCCTGGGCGATCATGCCCGCGGGCGAGGCCGCACGACCGCCGCTACCAGGGGATCTGCCATGGACACACCCGCCAACGACCACAACGCCACACCGGCTCAGCGGGCGCTGGACGCGCTGACGCAGAACACCGAGGACACGACGGCGCTGGACACGCTCGCGACCAGTGAGGTGCTCATTCCGGTGCCCGACGACGCCGCGGACGAGGACACGACCGTGGCGCTGCCGGTGCTGGAGCAGCAGGACGGCGCACCCGTGGTGCCCGTCTTCACTTCAGAGACGGAGATGGCCGAACTGCTTCCGTTCGTCTCCCGCTACCGTCTGGTGCCGCTGGGCGCGCTCGCCGCGCAGTGGCCGGACGGCGATCTCTCGCTCTCGATCGACGCCAGCTCCACGCACCCGCTGACGCTCACGTCCGAGGGCGTGCGCACGCTGCTGGCGCGGCCGTAGGGCTGACCGCGGCAGGCCTCACACGGTGGGGCCCGGCCACCACGTGCGACGGAGGGGGAGCGGCCGGGCCCGCAGAGGGTGCGACCTGCTCCCGCTGCCGCACCTTGGTTCTCGCCTGCGAAAACAGAGATGAGCGGCGCCGACCCTGCTCATCCCCGGCGCGCCGTGCGATCGCCGTGACCCGACCATAGGACCGATCCGGCAGGCCGTCGCTCCGGAATCGTGGCGCATGTCCGCAAAGCGCGGCGGATGGGCGGGCAGGACGGCTCACGCGGCGCGCGGTGTCCGCGAGGGCGACTCCCCGAAGCGCTCCCGGTACCGCCGCGCTAACCGGCCCAGACGCCATGGGCGACATGCCGACATGCCTACGGGAGGCTTCCCCGCAGAGTGCGCAGGCGGACCTGGCCGTGCGCCTCTTCCGGCGAGTTCGTCGCGTAACTGCCGAACTCGGCACAGCGCCGTTGCGGGGGCGCTCGCGACCCGGCCGCGCAGCCGCCGCTGGCCGTCCCCCTAGCCGTCGAGCATCTTCGCCAAGACCTCGCGCTGGAGCGGCAGTACCTCGGAGTGCAGGTCACGGCCCTTGCGGGTGAGGGACACCCAGACGCCGCGCCGGTCCTCCACGCACATGGACCGCGCCACGAGACCGTCCTTCTCCAGGCGGCCGATCAGGCGGGACAGGGCGCTCTGGCTGAGATGCACCCGGCCGACGAGGTTCTGCACCCGGCACTGGTCACCCTCCCGGGGCGACTCGGTGGCGAGGATGTCGAGGACCTCGAAATCGCTCGCGCCCAGCCCGTGAGGGTGCAGCACGCGGTCGATCTCGCACATCGTGCGCGCGTGCACCGAGAGGATGTCCCGCCACCGCTCCTCAAGGCCGGTCCCGACCGTGTTCACCGCCATACATGCACGGTAACACCGATCCGGCCATTGTTGCCTGTGCAACTAGTGCGTGTGCAAGCAATGGTCAGGCCTGCGGATCCTGCGTGATCCCCACCAGATTGCCGTCCGCGTCCTTGACGAAGGCGATCAGCTTGCCGCCGCCGACGTCCTGGACGTCCTGCAAGGTCTCCGCCCCGGCCGCCACCAGGGCCGCGAGCGTGGCGCGGATGTCGTCGACGTGCCAGTAGGGCACCGGGCCGGTCATGCCCCTGGCGTGGCCGTTCGGGTCGAGCCCGACGTCCTGCCCCGCGTCCTTGAAGCCGACGTAGTACGGCTCGTCCGCATACGGCTCCACCCCCAGCAGTGCGCTGAACAGGGCCTTCGCCGCGGTCAGGTCCTTGACGGGGTAGATGATCGTCTTGAGGCCGGCAGTCATGGTGTGCTCCTTCGAGTGGTGTCCCCGACGTTCCGTGTCGGTGGTTTCACGCTAGGCCGGGGGAGGGGAGTCGCGCTTCTCCGATCCTGATCGGTCACGGCGACGGGGACGGTCCGCGGGGAGGTGGGACAGGGGGCGTCCGGCTAGGCCCGCCGCACCCGCGGTACCGGCCCGAAGTGCTCAGCGAGAGCCCCGACCGCGTGCCTCGGCTCCGGCGAGCGGGTGATGGCGACGGCACGCGCGCGTGGGAGACGTCGACTTCGTGGGCGTGGACGCCTGCGCGCAGTCTCCGGACCGCTCCGAGCAGGGCTACCGCGCCGACCACGTTTACGAGGGCGGTCCCCGCCGCGCCCGCCGCACCCCGTTGCCCGGCGGCTGCTTGCCCGGCGCCGCTGACCGGACCGCCGAGCAGTGAACGCGCCGCCCTTGACCGGGTGTTCCTAGTGCGGGCCACCGGCCGTCCTGAGACCCGGCTCAGGTCGACTCGCGTCGTACCAGCTCCGTGGGCAGGATCACCGCCGCCGGATCCTCGCCGCCCAGCTGGGCCAGCAGCAGCCGGACCATCTCGGCGCTGATGCGGTCGTATGGCTGGCGGATCGTGGTGAGGGTGGGGGTGGCCTCCGTCGCGGCGATGGAGTCGTCGAAGCCGCCCACGGCCACGTCCTCGGGGATCCGGCGGTCCGCCCGGCGCAGTGCCGTCAGGGCGCCGAGCGCCATGAGGTCGGAGGCGACGAACACGGCGTCCAGGTCGGGGGCCTGGGCCAGCAGCCGTTCGGTGCCCGCCTCTCCGGCGGCCCGGCTGTAGTCGCCGGAGACGACGAGCCGCTCGTCGATCTCGAGACCGGCCTCCGTCAGCACCTCCTTGTACCCGGCGAGACGGTCGACGCCGCCGGGCGAGTCCAGCGGGCCGGTCACGATGCCGATCCGGCGGCGGCCCAGGGACAGCAGATGGCGCACCATGTCACGGGCGCCGTCGCGGTCGTCCGCGGCCACGTAACTCACCTTCGAGCCGGACCTCATGGGCTTGCCGCACTGGACGACGGGCACGCCCGCCTTGTGCAGTTCCTCGGCCACCGGGTCGGCGGAGTGGCTGGTCACCAGCAGGACGCCGTCGAGGTGGCCCGCCGTGATGAACCGCTTGATCCGGCGCCGCTCGTCCTCGGTCCCGGCCAGCATCAGCAGCAGCGGGATGTCGTGCGCGGCCAGCGCCTGGGTGCAGCCGCGCAGCAGCACGTTGAAGTTGGGGTCCTCGAAGAACCGCTCCTGGGGTTCCGTGAGCAGGAAGCCGACCGAGTCGGAGCGGCCGGTGATCAGTGAGCGGGCGTGCCGGTTGACGACGTACCCCGTCTTGCGGATGGCGGCGTTGACCGCCTCCAGGGCGGGAGGGCTGACGTAGTGTCCGCCGTTGAGCACACGCGAGACGGTGCCCCGCGAGACCCCGGCCTCGCGGGCCACGTCGTGGATCGTCGGCGGTCTGCGCCGGGCCCCCGCATTGTTCATGGTCAAGACTCTAAGGCCCTCGGGGGCCGGGAAAGGGTGCTCGTACGGCGGGACGGCCGGCCGGGAAGGCGAACGAGCTGGGATCGTGCACAGAAATGTGTCAGGAAGGGCACTTGGCAAGGGTCACCTCTGTGCGGTTATCTTGGGCCGCACGCTTCTGGAGCTGTGTGTGCACGTTCCCAACGAATCGAAACGGGAGAGACCCATGCCGGAGACCACCCCCAGGGGCCTCACCAGGCTTGCCTTCGGCGGGGACTACAACCCGGAGCAGTGGCCCGAGAGCGTCTGGGACGAGGACGTCCGGCTGATGCGCGAGGCCGGGGTCACGATGGTCAGCGTCGGGATCTTCTCCTGGGCGCTCCTGGAGCCGGAACCGGGCGTGTACGACTTCGGCTGGCTGGACCGGATCCTCGGCCTGCTGCACGAGAACGGCGTCCGCGTCGACCTCGGCACGCCCACGGTCGTCCCGCCCGCCTGGTTCTACCGCGCCCACCCCGACGCGCTGCCCGTGACGGCCGACGGCACCCGTCTCGCCTTCGGCTCGCGCGGCGCCATCTGCCACAGCAACAGCGCCTACCGGGCGGCCGCCGCGAACATCACCACCCGGCTCGCCGAGCGCTACGCCGACCACCCGGCCCTCGCGATGTGGCACGTGCACAACGAGTACGGCGTCCCCGTCTCCGCCTGCTACTGCGACTCCTGCGCCGCCCACTTCCGCCGCTGGCTCCGGTCGACGTACGGCGGTGTCGACGGCGTCAACGAGGCCTGGGGCACCGCCTTCTGGGGTCAGCGCTACACGAGCCTCGAACAGATCGACCCGCCGCGCACCGCGGCCACCGTCGGCAACCCCGGCCAGGCGCTGGCCTACAAGCGGTTCGCCGACGCCACCATGCGCGAGAACTTCCGCATGGAGCGGGACATCCTGCACCGGCTCTCCCCGGGCGTCCCGGTCACCACCAACTTCATGACCGCGCTCAGCCAGTGCGACTCCGTCGACTACTGGGCCTGGGGCCGCGAGGTCGACATCGTCACCAACGACCACTACCTCATCACCGACGGCCGCCGCACCCACGTCAACCTCGCGATGGCCGCCGACCTCACCCGCTCGGTCGCGGGCGGCGCCCCCTGGATCCTGCTGGAGCACTCCACCTCGGGCGTCAACTGGCAGCCCCGCAACCCCGCCAAGACCCCCGGCCAGATGGCCCGCAACTCCCTGGCACACGTGGCCCGCGGCTCCGAGGGCGCCATGTTCTTCCAGTGGCGCCAGTCCCGGCGCGGCGCCGAGAAGTTCCACTCGGCGATGGTCCCGCACGGCGGCACCGACACGCGCGTGTGGCGCGAGGTCGTCGAACTGGGC
Organism: Streptomyces sp. SLBN-8D4; assembly: GCF_049739545.1. Lineage (NCBI taxonomy): Bacteria > Bacillati > Actinomycetota > Actinomycetes > Kitasatosporales > Streptomycetaceae > Streptomyces > Streptomyces sp. SLBN-8D4. The sequence continues at coordinate 955,160 of NZ_JBMGQC010000001.1, read as the reverse complement.
GCCTGTCTCGACTCGTTGAGCACCGTCCGCGGCACCCGCACCCAGGCGGACGTGGCCGTCCTGTGGGACTGGCACTCGTGGTGGGCGCAGAACCTCGACTGGCGTCCCAGCCAGGACCATGACGCGCGCGAGCGCGCCGACGCCTTCTACGAGGCCCTCTACGACCGCCACCTCACGGTCGACTTCGCCCGTCCGGAAGCCGACTTGTCGGCTTATCCCCTTGTCGTCGTGCCCGCGCTGTACCTGATGACGGCGGCCGCGGGGACCAACCTCAAGGAGTACGTCCAGCAGGGCGGCACCCTCGTCGTGTCGTACTTCTCGGGCATCGTCGACGAACACGACGCCGTCCACGCGGGCGCTTACCCGGGCGCCCTCAGGGATGTCCTCGGCCTGACCGTGGAGGAGTTCTCGCCACTGCTGCCGGGCCAGTCGGTCCGTATCACCGGCCCCGACGGCTCCGAGCTCACCGGTGACGTGTGGACCGAGTTCGTGGTGCCGCGCGATGCCGAGACCGTGTGGACGTACGCCGACGGCCTGGCCGCCGGCCACCCCGCCGTCACGCGGAACCGCCACGGCGAGGGCACCGCCTGGTACGTCTCCACGCGCCTGGCCGCCCAGGGCCTCGACGCGCTGCTCGGCTGGGCCGCCGAGGACGCCCAGCTCCCCTCGCGCGCCGACCTGCCCCACGACGTCGAGGTGGTCCGACGCAACGGAGACTCCGGTTCCTACGTCTTCATGGTCAACCACACCGCGTCGGAGGCCAAGGTGCCCCTGGACGCGGCGGGCACCGAACTGCTGACCGGCGAACGTGCCGCGGGACGGCTCGCCGTCCCGGCCGGCGCCGTCCGGGTCGTACGACTCGACGGCTGAACCGACTCCCCTCCGCCCGCGAGACCACGAGCCGCGGGCGGAGGGGGCCTCACTCCCACACCGTCTTCACGACCTCCCGCCCGGCCCCGAACCCGCGGGGAGGGCGCGCCCCCTCCTGGCCGCCGCGCGCGCCGAACGGCCCTTCGCCGCCGAGGAGTTCCATCTCGGACAAGCTCAAGGACTCCGGGACACGGCGGCTTCCCCTGCGGGACAGTGGACACACGCAGAAGGAGGGGCGGAGGGGACGAGATGCTGAGGACTCCGGCCAACCAGACGCGCCTGGACATCCTGGAGTGGCTGAAGGACCCGGCCGCGCACTTCCCGTCGCAGCGCCACGGCGACCCCGGCCGGGACGGAGTCACCGCCCGCGCGGTCGCGGTCAAGCTGGGCGTGCCCCGCTCGGTCGCGGAGACCCACTTGGGCCTCCTCGTGGACATCGGCCTGCTGCGCACCAGGAGAGTCCGGTGGCGCACGTACTACCGTCGCGACGAGATGCGCATCGCCGAGGTGGCGCGCATGTTCGAAAAGGGCTGGTAGCGACCCGCACCGGAAGGGCAGACACCCGATGGACCGTCCCACCGCACTGATTCCCCGCCATTACGTCGCGATCGGCGGCCACGGTCCCGAGGACGTCGTCGCCGACGCCCGCGGCCGGGTTCTCGCCGGCGTGGCGGACGGCCGCATCCTGCGCATCGACGGACTGACCCGACCCCGTGCCGCCCGTGTAGAGGTGCTCGCCGAGACCGGCGGCAGGCCGCTCGGCCTCGAACTCCTCCCGGACGGCGCCCTGTTGGTGTGCGACGCGGAACGCGGACTGCTGGGCGTCGACCTCGCCGACGGCACCGTACGCGTGGTCGCCGACGAGGTCGAGGGGGAGCGGCTGCGGTTCACCAGCAACGTGGTCGCGCTGTCCGACGGCAGCGTGTACTTCACCGTGTCCAGCCGCCGTTACCCCCTCGACCAGTGGATCGGCGACATCGTCGAACACACCGGCACCGGCCGCCTGCTGCGCCTGGCACCCGGCGACGACACCCCCGAAGTCCTCCTGGAGGGGCTCCAGTTCGCCAACGGCGTGGCCGCGAGCGGCGACGAGTCCTTCCTGGTCGTCGCCGAGACCGGGGCTCGCCGGCTCACCCGCTACTGGCTCGACGGACCACTGGCCGGACGCGCCGAGCACTTCGCCGAGAACCTCCCCGGCATGCCCGACAACATCTGGCGCGGCGGACCCGACGGCCCGATCTGGGTCTCCCTCGCCGGACCCCGCGTGCCCCCGCTCGACCTGCTGCACCGCGCCGCACCGCCCGTACGCCGGGCCGCCGCCCGCGTCGCCGTGCACGCCCCCTACCGCCCCACGGGAGGCATCGGCGTCCTCGCCGTGGACGACACGGGCGAGGTCGTCCACCACCTCGCCCGCACCCGGTCCCGCTTCCGCATGGTCACCAGCGTCTGCGAGGCCTCCGGCCACCTGGTCCTCGGCAGCCTCTGGGAGCGCGGTATCGCGCTGTGCGAGCCGCCCGCCGCGAAGTGACCCCGGCGACGCCCCGGCGTTAGGCTGGTCCTCGGTCGCGATCATCCTCGCGGCACGGCGGTGGGGCCCGCCGTACCCGAACCGCGGCGAAGGCGCCGCCAACGGTCCCTACTTGCGATGGAGCGCGCCCGTGTGCCCGGGCCCCGGCGAGTAGGAGAGACACGACCATGACAGCCCCGGAGAGCCTGCGCGCCCCCGCCGTACCCGCACGTCAGTCCCTCTGGCAGGGCCAGGCGCCCGTGGTCGCGGTGGTCGCGCTCGGCGGCGCCCTGGGCGCGACGGCCCGGTACGCGCTCTCCCTCCACTGGCCCACCCCGCCCGGCGGATTCCCCTGGGCGACCTTCTGGACCAACGTCGTCGGCTGTGCCGTCATCGGTGTGTTCATGGTCGTCATCACCGACGTGTGGGCCGCCCACCGCCTGGTCCGCCCCTTCTTCGGCACCGGCGTCCTCGGCGGCTTCACCACCTTCTCGACCTACGCCGTCGACATCCAGAAACTCGTCGACCACGGCCGGCCCGCCACGGGCCTGGCCTATCTCGCCGCGACCCTGCTCGCGGCCCTCACGGCGGTGTGGCTCGCGTCCACGGCGGCCCGCCGCGTCCTGAAGTGGAGGCAGCCATGACGCGCGTCCTGAAGCGGAGGCGGCCATGACGAGGCTGACCGGCAGCGCCCTGCGCGTGACCGTCTACATCGGTGAGAACGACACCTGGCACCACAAGCCCCTCTACGCGGAGATCGTGCACCGCGCCCACGCCGCCGGTCTCGCCGGGGCCAGCGTCTTCCGGGGCATCGAGGGCTTCGGCGCCTCCTCCCTGATCCACACCTCCCGGCTGCTGTCCCTCAGTGAGGATCTGCCGGTGGCCGTCGTCATCGTCGACACCGAGACGCGCGTACGGGAGTTCCTGCCGCAGCTCGACGAACTCGTCACCGAGGGCCTGGTGACCCTCGACCACTGCGAGGTCATCCGGTACGTCGGCCGCCACGCGAACCAGGGCATAGCGGGCACGAAGGGTAAGAAGTCGTTGTGAACTGGATGCTGGTCGTTCTGGGGGCCATGGTCGGTGCCCCGCTCCGCTATCTCACCGACCGCGCGGTGCAGTCCCGGCACGACTCGGTGTTCCCCTGGGGCACCTTCGCCGTCAATGTCACGGGCTGTCTGATCCTCGGGCTGCTCACCGGCGCCGTGGCCGCGGGGGCCGCCGGGCCTCACCTCCAACTCCTCCTGGGCACCGGCCTGTGCGGGGCCCTCACGACGTACTCGACCTTCTCCTACGAGACCCTCCGGCTCACCGAGACCGGGGCACGCCTGTACGGCGTGGCCAACGTGGCCGCGAGCGTGGTGGCCGGTCTCGGGGCCGCCTTCGCGGGGGTGGCGCTGGCGCAGGCCGTCTGGACGTAGGCGTATCGGCGGGAGCCGCGCGACAGGCCCTTGTCCGCGTGTAGTAAGACTGTGCCCTCCGCACCTGCGTTCCCCTGAGAAGAACTGGATCCCATGAGCGTCATCAGCGTCGGTCAGGCCGTCGTCCTCGGAGCCGTCGAGGGAGTGACCGAGTTCCTTCCCGTCTCCTCCACCGGCCATCTGAAGATCGTCGAGGGGCTGATGAACATCCCCGTCGACGACGACGCCGTCGTCGGGTTCTCGGCCGTCATCCAGGTCGGCGCGATCGCGGCCGTGCTCGTGTACTTCTTCAAGGACATCGTGCGCATCGTCTCCGCGTGGGGGAGGGGGCTGGTCAACAAGGAGGAGCGCTACCACCACGACTACAAGTTCGCGTGGTGGGTGATCGCGGCGACCGTCCCGATCGTCGTCGTCGGCCTCGCCGCCAAGCCGCTCATCGAGGGGCCGCTCGCCTCCCTGTGGGTGGTCGCGGGCTCCCTGATCGCCGGCAGCGGTGTGATGTGGGCGGCGGACCAGATGGGCCGGCACAAGCGCGGGGAGGACGACACCACGTTCAAGGACGCGATGCTGGTCGGCAGCTCGCAGATCCTCGCGCTGCTCTTCCCCGGCTTCTCCCGCTCCGGCGCGACCATGTCCACGGCCCTGATGCTTGACCTCGACCGCGTGGCAGCCACCCGCCTCTCCTTCTTCCTCGGCATCCCCGCCCTCACCGGGGCCGGAATCTACGAGCTCAAGGACGCCCTGGGCGCGGGCGTGGGCGCGGCCCCGCTCGCCGTCGGCACGGCCGTCTCCTTCGTCGTCGCCTACGCCTCCATCGCCTGGCTGCTGAAGTTCGTGGCCAAGCACTCCTTCAACGCCTTCGTGATCTACCGAATCATCGTGGGCCTACTGCTCTTCGGCCTGCTGGCCACGGGGACGCTGGACAGCTGACGGGTACGGGGCTGCGGGGCGGCTCACGTCTCAGGGGTGAGGGGCAGCCGACTGTCGTGAGGGCGTGGGGGCGGTCTAGGTCGTAGGGGTTGCGAGACGACTGACCGCCAGTGGCGTGCATGGTGGCCCACACGGCAGGGGCCGCGGCCCAGCCACCACGCGGGCGCGAGACGGCCCACCGCCCCGGAGGTGCGAGGCGTTCGGCGTCCCGCGCCCCCTGCCCCCGCCCCCTTGACAGCACCCTCCCGCCGCCCGGAGTATCACTCCCGTGAACCTGTCAGACAGCCGGACAGCCAGTCAGCCTCCGCGGCGCATCAGCGCAATGGAGGCGGTGCTGGCGCATCTGCGTGACGCCATCGAGCGCGGGGAGTACGCCATCGGCGACAAGCTTCCCTCCGAGGCGGAGCTCTGCCGCACCCTGGAGATCAGCCGGCCCGTGCTGCGCGAGGCCCTCAGGGCCCTGCAGACCATGGGCCTGACCGTCTCCAAGACCGGCAAGGGCACCTTCGTCGTGGCCAACGCGGTGGAGGACCCCACCTTCGGCGACTACGCGGCCAGCGACCTCCTGGAGGTGCGCCGCCATGTCGAGATCCCGGTCGCCGGGTACGCGGCCCTGCGCCGCACCCCGGAGAACCTCGACCACCTGGCCCACCTCCTGGACCGGATGGAACGGGAGACCGACACCACGGCGTGGGTCGCGATGGACACCCTCTTCCACCTCGCGGTGGCCGAGGCCGCCCAGAACCCGGTCTTCCGCCGGGTCATCGAGGAGATCCGGGACGCACTGGCGCGTCAGTCGGCCTTCCTCAACGAGCTGGGCGGCCGCCGGGAGCAGTCCAACCGCGAGCACCGCGCGATCGTCGAGGCGCTGATCGACGGTTCCGAGCACGACGCGGTGGAGGCCATGTCCCACCATCTCGACCGCGTCGAGACCACCCTCACCGACATCGTGCGCTCCCCGCGCACGGACAGTCCCACGGAAGGCGGATCAGAGGCGTGAGCGAGCAGTCCCTGCACGACGATGTGCAGAAACGTTCCGGCCATGTCGACGCCGGAGACGAGGGCTACAGCAAGTCCCTCAAGTCACGGCACGTCAACATGATCGCCATCGGCGGCGCGATCGGCACCGGCCTCTTCCTCGGCGCCGGCGGCCGCCTCGCCGACGCCGGCCCCTCCCTGTTCATCGCCTACGCGGTATGCGGAGTCTTCGCCTTCCTCGTCGTCCGCGCCCTCGGCGAACTCGTCCTGTACCGGCCGTCCTCCGGCGCCTTCGTGTCGTACGCCCGGGAGTTCCTCGGCGAGAAGGGCGCCTACGTCGCCGGCTGGATGTACTTCCTGAACTGGGCCACCACCGGCATCGCCGACATCACCGCCGTCGCCCTCTACACCCACTACTGGGGCATGTTCTCCGACATCCCGCAGTGGGTGATCGCGCTCATCGCACTCGCGGTCGTCCTCACCGTCAACCTCATCTCGGTGAGGATGTTCGGCGAGCTGGAGTTCTGGTTCGCCATCATCAAGGTGGGCGCGCTCGTGGCGTTCCTGCTGATCGGCATCTTCCTGCTGGCCACCCAGCACCCGATCGACGGCCACCACCCCGGCCCGGCCCTGATCACCGACAACGGCGGCGTCTTCCCGAACGGTCTGCTGCCCATGCTGCTGATCATCCAGGGCGTGGTCTTCGCCTACGCCTCCGTCGAACTGGTGGGCGTCGCCGCGGGCGAGACCGAGAACCCCGAGAAGATCATGCCCAAGGCGATCAACTCGATCATGTGGCGGGTCGGCCTCTTCTATGTCGGCTCGGTCCTCCTGCTGTCGATGCTGCTGCCCTGGAACAAGTACACGGGCGGCGAGAGCCCCTTCGTGACCGTCCTGTCCAACATCGGCATCCCGGCCGCCGGCGGCGTGATGAACCTCGTCGTCCTCACCGCGGCCATGTCCTCGCTCAACTCCGGCCTGTACAGCACCGGCCGCATCCTGCGCTCGATGGCGATGTCCGGCTCCGCCCCGAAGTTCACCGGCGTGATGAGCCGCAGCCAGGTCCCCTACGGCGGCATCCTGCTCACCAGCGGTGTCTGCGTCCTCGGCGTCGGCCTCAACTACGTGGTCCCCGCCGACGCGTTCGAGATCGTGCTGAACTTCGCCGCCATCGGCATCCTCGCCACCTGGGGCATGATCATGGTCTGCCACCTGCTCTTCTGGCAGAAGACCGAGAAGGGCGACCTGACCCGCCCCGGCTACCGACTGCCGGGATCCCCCTGGACCGAACTCGTGACGCTGGCCTTCCTCGCCTCCGTCCTGGTCCTCATGTACGCCGACGGCGGCGCGGGGCGCACCACCGTGCTGTGCCTCCCGCTGATCGTCGCGGCCCTGGTCGCCGGCTGGTTCGCCGTCCGGGGCAGGGTCTCCCGCACCTCCACCGAGACCGAATCCACCGGCGCGTGATCGCTCGCGCGCACACCCAGCCCCAACCCACTGGCACGCACGCGTGATCCGCGTGGCGTTCCCGGAGAAGCAGGAAGTGATGTACAGCAGTTCCGTCGCGGCCGCACCCCTGGTCCGTGAGCCCCTCCACGCCCCGGTCGCCCACCTCATCCGCGGTGGGCTGATCGAGGGCACGCACTACGGTTCCGTCGTCGTCCTCGACGGCGACGGAACCGTTCGCTTCCAACTCGGTGACATCGAGGCCGCGTTCTATCCGCGGTCGGCGCTCAAGCCGGTCCAGGCCGTCGCCATGGTCCGGGCCGGGCTGCCGCTCGACGGCGAGCTCCTCTCGCTCGCCGCGGCCAGCCACTCCGGTGAGGAACGCCATCTCGCCGGGGCCCGGCGGATCCTGGAGCTGGCGGGTGTCTCCGAGGACGCCCTGTGCAACGTCCCGGACATGCCGTTCGACCCGGCCGTCCGGGACACGTGGATCCGGGAGGGCCGCGGCCCGTCCCGGCTCGCACAGAACTGCTCGGGCAAGCACGCGGCGATGCTGTACACCTGCGTGCTCAACGACTGGCCCCTCGACGGCTACCTCGACCCCGCGCACCCGCTCCAGCAGGCGATCGCCGAGATCGTCGAGGACCTGACGGGACAGCGGATCGCGCGGGTGACCGTCGACGGCTGCGGTGCGCCCCTGTTCTCCGTCTCGCTGCACGGTCTCGCCCGGGCCGCCGCACGCATCACCTCGGCGGTTCCCGGTACGCCCGAGGCCCGGGTCGCCGACGCGATGCGGGAGCACGCCGAGATGGCGTCCGGGGCGGGGCGGGACGTGGCCGCGCTGATGAAGGCCGTGCCCGGCCTCCTCGCCAAGGACGGATTCGAGGGCGTCCAGGTCGCCGCGCTGCCCGACGGGCGGTCGATCGCCGTGAAGATCTCCGACGGGGCGAACCGGGCGCGCGTGCCGGTCGCCGCGGCGGCGCTCGCGTGGGCCGGGGTCTCGCCGGATCTGCTCACGGAGTTCCAGGGCGAGGCGCTTCTCGGGGGCGGCCGGGAGGTCGGCTGTGTGCGGCCCGTTCGTTCCCTTGAGCCTGTTGCTGCGTCTGCCTGCGCCTGAGAGCCCGGTCGTCGATGTCGGTTCGCGCGTGCGGGTCCGTCGTGGCTCGTCGCGCCCACGCGGCGGAGCCGCATATCAGCACAGCCCCGCGCCCCTAAAAGCACTTGCCTGAGCCCCATTCAGAAGAAGGACACCTTGATGACCGCCGCCGTCAGCCGCCGTGAGCACGATCTGCTCGGCGACCGGGACGTACCCGCCGACGCCTACTGGGGTGTGCACACCCTGCGGGCCACCGAGAACTTCCCCATCACCGGGACCCGGATCTCCGCCTATCCCCACCTGATCGACGCTCTCGCGGCCGTCAAGGAGGCCGCCGCGCTGGCCAACGAGGAGCTCGGGCTGCTGGAGCCCAGGAAGGCCGCCGCGATCGTCGAGGCCTGCCGGGAGATCCGGGAGGGCAAGCTGCACGACCAGTTCGTGGTCGACGTGATCCAGGGCGGGGCCGGCACCTCCACCAACATGAACGCCAACGAGGTCATCGCCAACCGGGCGTTGGAGCTGCTGGGGCACGAGAAGGGGCAGTACTCGTTCCTGCACCCCAACGAGGACGTCAACCTGGGGCAGTCGACCAACGACGTCTACCCGACCGCCGTCAAGATCGCGACGGTCTTCGCGGTCCGTGGACTGCTCAAGGCGATGGCCGTACTGCAGGACGCGTTCGCCCGCAAGGCCGTCGAGTTCCGCGATGTGCTCAAGATGGGCCGTACACAGTTGCAGGACGCGGTGCCCATGACGCTGGGGCAGGAGTTCTCGGCGTACGCCGTCATGATGGGCGAGGACCGGTCACGTCTTGACGAGGCCGTCGAGTTGATCCATGAGATCAACCTGGGGGCCACGGCCATCGGGACAGGACTCAATGCTCCCGCGGGATACGCCGAGTCGGCCCGGCGCCACCTCGCCGAGATCACCGGGCTCCCGCTGGTCACCGCGGCCAACCTGGTCGAGGCGACCCAGGACTGCGGGGCGTTCGTGCAGATGTCCGGTGTCCTCAAGCGGATCGCGGTCAAGCTCAGCAAGAGCTGCAACGACCTGCGGCTGCTGTCCTCCGGACCGCGCGCCGGGCTCGGGGAGATCAACCTGCCGCCCGTGCAGGCCGGTTCGTCGATCATGCCCGGCAAGGTCAACCCGGTGATCCCGGAGGTCGTCAACCAGGTCGCCTTCGAGGTGATCGGCAACGACGTCACGATCACCATGGCCGCCGAGGCCGGGCAGCTCCAGCTCAACGCCTTCGAGCCGATCATCCTGCACTCCCTGTCGGAGTCGATCACCCACCTGAGTGCCGCCTGCCGCACCTTGGCCGAGCGCTGCGTGGACGGCATCACCGCCAACACCGAGGCACTGCGCCGGACGGTCGAGAACTCCATCGGCCTGGTGACCGCCCTCAACCCGCACATCGGCTACACGGCCGCCACCGACATCGCCAAGGAGGCCCTCGTCACCGGCCGCGGGGTGGCCGAACTGGTCCTGGAGAAGGGCCTGTTGCCCGCCGAGACGCTCGCCGAGCTGCTGCGCCCCGAGGTCCTGGCGAACAGCGGTTCCCCCCTGGCCTGACGGCCCCACCTGTGGAGACACGCACCAGGACCGGCCCGGAGGCACAATAGTGATCATGACAACGACGTCGGCGTTCACCTTCCAGCCGGTCCTGGAGCGCATCGCCGAGGAGATCGAGCGGACCCCGGGCCGGGGCGCGCCCGCCGACTACATCCCGGCACTCGCCGCCTGCGACCCGCGCAGCTTCGGCATGGCCGTCGCGGAGCTGGACGGCACGGTGTACGGCGTCGGGGACTGGCGCGAGCCGTTCTCGACGCAGTCCATCACCAAGGTCTTCACCCTCGCGCTCGACCTGGCCCGTGAGGGCGACGAGCTCTGGGAGCACGTGGGCCGTGAACCCTCCGGCAACCCCTTCAACTCCCTGGTGCAGCTGGAGTACGAGAACGGCATCCCGCGCAATCCGTTCATCAACGCGGGCGCCCTCGTCGTCACCGACCGCCTCCACAGCCGTACCGGAGACGCGGCGGGCGAGTTGCTGACGTTCCTCCGCGAGGAGAGCGGCAACCCGGCCCTGGACTTCGACGACGAAGTGGCCGCCTCCGAGGCCGCCCACGGCGACCGCAACGCGGCCCTGGCCCACTTCATGGCCGCGTACGGCAACATCGACAACGACATCCCGGCCCTGCTCGACCAGTACTTCCGCCAGTGCTCGATCAGGGCGTCCTGCGCCGACCTGGCCCTCGCCACCACCTTCCTGGCCCGCCACGGCATCCGCGCCGACGACACCCGCCTGCTCACCCTCAGCCAGGCCAAGCAGATCAACGCGATCATGCTGACCTGCGGCACGTACGACGCGGCCGGCGACTTCGCCTACCGGGTGGGCCTGCCCGGCAAGAGCGGGGTGGGCGGCGGCATCATCGCGGTGGTCCCGGGCCGCTGCACGCTGTGCGTATGGAGCCCGGGTCTGGACGAGCGCGGCAACTCGGTGGCGGGGGTGGCGGCCCTGGACAGGTTCACGACGCTGACGGGCCTCTCTGTCTTCTGAGCCGGGGTGAGCGCGTCCCGGACCCGCATCCCGGACCCGACCATGTACCGGTCACACCCCGGTCGCCGCCTCGTCGCCCGTCAGCCACCCACGACTGACACGCTGCTCGCGTGTTGGCCAACATTCCCGTCGATCTCCGCCGCTGCCAGGTCCTCGGTCTGGTCGGCACCGCCTTCCTCGCCGCGGGCGGGGAGAGCGCGGGAGCCCTGCCCGTCCGGGAACTCCTCACCCCGGCCTCGCCCCAGGCGGCCCTGGGGCTGGTCGGTGCCTACTTCGGTGTCGTCCTGCTGATAGCGGCCTGGCTCCTCCTCGGCCGCCTGGTGCGCAGCCCCGACCGGCGGCCCGGCACGCGCGAGCTCATGGCCGTCCTCGTCGTCTGGTCGATTCCGCTGCTGCTCGCCCCGCCCCTGTTCAGCCGGGACGTCTACAGCTACCTCGCCCAAGGCGCCATGGCCGACGCCCACATGGACGTCTACGCCCACGGCCCCGCCCTGCTCGGCGGTCCCCTCGCGGACGAGGTCGCCCCCATGTGGCGCGACACGGGCGCCCCGTACGGCCCCGTGTTCCTCGGCCTGGCCTCCGCGCTGGCCAAGATGTCCCGCGGTGAACTCCCCGCCGGTCTGCTCGGGTTGCGGCTGGTCGCCCTGCTCGGCGTGGCCCTGATGGCCGCCGTCCTGCCCCGCCTGGCCCGCCACAGCGGCGCCGACCCGGCCGCGGCGCTCTGGCTCGGCGCCCTCAACCCGCTCGTGCTGCTGCACCTGGTCGCCGGTGCCCACAACGACGCCGTCATGCTCGGACTGCTCGGCCTCGGCCTGGTCGCCGCCCTCGGCCGGTGGCCGATCCTGGGAGCCGTACTCGTGACTCTCGCCGCCCTGGTCAAGGCCCCCGCCGTCCTCGGGCTCGCCGCGATCGTCGTGCTGCGCGTCCGGGCCGGCGACCGTCCGGCGAAAGCCGTGGTGACGGCCGTCGTCTCGGCAGCCGCCACCACCGTCGCCGCGACGGCCGTCGCGGGCACCGGCTACGGCTGGATCGGCGCCCTCAACACCCCTGTGTCGTCCGGGAACTGGGCCCTCACCAGCCTCCTCGGCCGCGCCACCGCGGCCCTGCTGGAACGGTTCGGCAGCGATCTGGCCCCGCTGGCCGTCCCGTTCTGGCACGCGCTCGGCATCGTCACGGCCGTCGCCGTCATCGGCCACACCTGGCTGCGCCTGCGTCCGCGACCCGTCTACGCCCTCGGCCTGAGCCTGGCCACCCTCGCCGCCCTCGGCCCGGCGATCCGGCCCTGGTACGCGCTGTGGGGGCTGTTCCTCATAGCGGCCGCCGCGCCCAGCGCCTCGGTACGGCACCGGGTGGCGGCCGTGACGGGTGTGCTCGCGCTCGCCACCCTCCCGAGCGGCGGCCCGGCCGACACCGGGCAGCTCGTCCTCGCCGTCTCCGGAGGCGTCCTCGCCCTGGTCGTGCTGGTCCAGGCCCACCAGACGGCCCAGGTCCCGGCCACCGGACACACGGCATGAGGGCGCCGGCCACGGATCGCGGCCGACTGCTGCTCGTCCTCGCCGCCGGCACCGCCGTCACCGTCTTCACGGCGACCGTGCCGCTCCTGCGCGACTGGTTCGACCTGCGCGTCTACCACGGAGCCGTCGACACCTGGGTCCACCACGGCGGACGGCTCTACGACTACCGGGTGCCGGGGACGACGTACGGCTTCACCTACCCGCCGTTCGCGGCCGTCGCCATGCTCCCGATGGCCCTGCTCGACCTGCGCGCCGCGATCGCGGTGGGCCTGCTGCTCAACCTGGCGGCGCTGGCCGTGGTCGTACGCCTGCTCACCGGCCCGTCCTGGCGGCGCCACGGCTGGTACGGCTGCGCCCTGGGCGTCTGCGCGCTCGCGCTGTTCGAACCGCTGCGCGACACCTTCAGCTTCGGCCAGGTCAACCTCCTGCTGCTGGCGCTCGTCCTCGTCGACGCGTGGCTGCTCGCCACCGGCCGGGAGCGCTGGGCCGGTATGGGGATCGGGCTGGCCGCCGCGGTGAAGCTCACACCGGCCCTCTTCATCGGCCTGCTCCTGCTCGCCCGGCGCGGGCGCGCGGCGGCGGTCGCCACCGTCGTTGCCCTGACCGCGACGGGGTTCGCGGCCCTGGTGGCGCCGGACGCCTCGCGCTTCTACTGGACCGACGCGATGTGGGACACGACCAGGGTGGGACGGCTGGACTACGTCTCCAACCAGTCGTTGCAGGGCATTCTGGCCAGGCTCGGCGAGACGGACCGCGTGGTCTGGGCGGTGGCCGTGCTGCTGACGCTGGGCGTGTGGGCCGTACGGGCCCGGCGGGCGGTGGCGGCGGGGGACTGGGCGGCCGCGTTCGCGCTGACCGGGCTGACCGCCTGCCTGGTCAGCCCGATCACCTGGGTGCACCACCTGGTGTGGCTGCTGCCGTCCTTCGCCGTCCTCGTGCGTACGGGGCACCCGCGGATCGCGGGCGCCCTGTACGCCGTGCTGTGCACCAGTGTGGTGTGGCTGTGGTTCGACGACGCGTCGGGCATCGACGGCTTCCTCGGCAGCAACCTCTACACCTGGATCACCCTCGGCCTGCTGCTGCGGCTGCCGGCGGGTCAGTCGGCCGTCGGCGGCCCGAACCGGGCCCGCAGCGCCAACGCCATCGAGCCCGCGCCGAGTCCGGCGGCGCCCAGGATGGCCCAGGTCGCCAGCCAGCCGGGGCCGGAGGTCCTTGGGGAGACCGCGGCAGCGACCGGCACCGCCTCGGGCCCGGGCTGCGGCTTCACCCTGAGCGCGTCCAGCGAGCCCACAGGATCCACCCGCCCGGCCGCGCCGAACCCCCAGTCGAGCAGTGCGCGCGCCTCCTCGTAGACCGTGAAGCCGCCGCCCGCCTGGGGATTCATCACCGTCACGACGAGCGTTCGGTCGCCCCGGCGGGCGGCGGCCACGAGCGTGTTGCCGGCGTGGCTGGTGTAGCCGTTCTTGATCCCGATCAGCCCGTCGTAGGGAGCCACCCCGTCGGCACCGGTCAGCAGCCGGTTGGTGTTCCGGATGCCGTACCACCAGCCGCCCCGGCCGGGGAACCGCGCCTCGGCCGTGCCGCAGTACCGCGCGAAGTCCGCGTTGCGCAGCCCCGCCCGGCCGAAGACCGCGAGGTCGTACGCCGAGGAGACCTGGCCCGGCGTGTCGTAGCCGTCGGGGGAGCGGACGTGGGTGTCCCGGGCGCCCAGGGCCAGCGCCTTGGCCTGCATCCGGGCGGCCGTCGTACGCCAGCCGCCGCTGAGTCCGGCCAGGACGTGCACGGCGTCGTTGCCGGAGTTGAGGAAGACCCCGCGCCACAGGTCGGCCACCTGGTATGTCTGTCCCTCGGCGACCCCGACGAGACTGCTGCCGGGCCCGATGTCCGCGAGCTCGTTCGCGCCGACCGTGTGCCTGAGGCCGCCGGGCAGCAACGGCAGGACGGTCAGGGCGAACAGGGTCTTGAGGGTACTGGCCGGCGGCAGCCTGCGGTGGGCGTCGTGCGCCGCGAGGACCTCCCCGCTGTCGGCGTCGGCCACCACCCACGACAGCGCGGACACGTCCGGGACCCGGGGCACGCCCCGGTGCGGCCGGACCTGGACACCGGGGCGGTACAGCACGGCGGGTGACGCGGCCGCGGGCGGTGGTGCGCCGGGCGCGCCGGGGTCGGAGCCCGTGTGCGCGGCTGCCGTCGCGGGGGCGAACACCAGCAGTCCCGTCATGCACAGGGCGCAGGTCGAGACGGCAACCCGGGAGGGAAATCCGATAGTCATACTGCAAAGCTAGGAACGGACCGGCCGTACACCGCGCTGCCCGGGCCGAGCGGGGCGCGTGAGCACCCGGACGGGGGATGGCCCGTCAGCCGGCGGGCAGGGTGGGCTGGATCCGGCGCAGGAAGGTCGCGTTGTCCGGCGCCTCGCGCATCCGCTGCAGGAGCGTCTCCAGGTTGCCCTGGCCGTCGCCGTTCTGGAGAACCCTGCGCAGACCTCGTACGGCGGTCAACTCCGCCGGAGTCAGCAGGCGTTCCTCGCGGCGGGTGCCCGAGGGGTTGACCGCGACGGCCGGGAAGACACGGCGGGAGGCGAGTTCGCGGTCCAGGCGCAGCTCCATGTTGCCGGTGCTCTTGAGTTCCTCGAAGTAGAAGTCGTCGGCGCGCGAACCGGTCTCCACCAGAGCGGTGGCGAGGATGGTGAGCGAGCCGCCCTCCTCGGCGAGCCGGGCGGCGCCGAAGAACTTCTTCGGCCCGATCAGCGCGGTCGCGTCGACACCGCCGCTGAGGGTGCGGCCGTTGCCGGGAGCCGCGTTGTTGTGGGCCCGGCACAGCCGGGTCAGGGAGTCGAGCAGGATCACGACGTCCTCGCCGGCCTCGACGAGCCGCTTGGCCCGTTCGATGACCAGCTCCGCGAGCGCGATGTGCTGCTTGGGCGTGCGGTCGAACGTCGAGGCGTACACCTCGCCGCGCACGGAGCGCCGCATGTCGGTGACCTCCTCGGGGCGTTCGTCGAGCAGCACCACCATCAGGCGGCACTCGGGGTGGTTGCCGGCGACGGCGGCCGCGATCTGCTGGAGCAGCACGGTCTTGCCGGTCTTGGGCGGGGCCACGATCAGCCCGCGCTGGCCCTTGCCGACGGGCGCGATCAGATCGGCGAGCCGCCCGGTCAGTCCGGACGCCGGGTGTTCGAGACGGATCCGCTCGCGCGGGTGCAGGGGTGTGAGGTCGTGGAAGGTGCGACGGTTCCGGCCGGGTTCGTGGCCGTTGACGAGGGCGACCTCGGTGAGGGCGCGCTGGGTGCCGCGCACCCCGTCGACGACGTCCCCCTTGCGCAGGCCGAACCGGCGGATCAGCGCGGGGGAGACCTGGAGGTCGGAGGGCGAGGGCAGCAGGCTCGCGGCGCGGAGGTGACCCTTCCCGCCCGCGTCGATGTCGAGGACGCCGGTGACGGCGCGGACCGGGGGCTGCTGCTGTACTGGGGGGCTTTCGAGAGTGGTGGTCATGATGGTCTGTCCTTTCGAGGACGGAAGGCATGGGACATGCGGAAGGAGGGGGGAAGCCGCGAGAGGGAAGGCGGACAACGCCTTCGGGCGGCGGAAGACAGCACCCACAAGACCTGCGAGGTACTGAGGAGAAGCCGGTGCAACGACCGACGGGAGGAGAGAGAACTGGCACCGGCGCCCCGAAACGGGCGTACACAAGTGCTAGGAGGACCATACCACGACGGCTCAGCGCGTGGCGAGAAGTCCGTACAACAGTGGGATCCGCGGCTCGGGAAGCCGCCACCAGCCGGACGCCGTGCGGGTCATCCGCGACCAGCGCGGCCAGGGCAGCTCATCGCTCTCGCGCAGGCTCCGGACACTCAGTCCCGCTCCCGTCAACGCGGTGACGACCTCTCCTATTCCGTGCGTCCACTCGTAGCTCGCCGTGGCGCCCTCGACGGCCGGACCGTCGGTGTAGGTGCGGGTCGCGTCCCGGTGCACGGGTCCGTCGCCGCCCAGGTAGTCGTGGCGCAGGAGGAGTTCCGGCCCCTCGTCCGGAGCGGGCTTGGGGCCCAGCGAGTTGAGCAGCGGATGGAACTCGACCACGTACAACAGGCCACCCGGACGCAGCAGTCGGGCGATCACGTCCGCCCACCGTGCCAGGTCGGGCAGGTAGCACAGCGCGCCCTTCCCGGTGTACACGACGTCGAACCGCCGTCCTCCCAGCGCCTCGACGGCGTCGTACACGTTCGCCCGCACGTACTCGACGTCCACGCCCGACCGCGCCGCGATCCCCTGAGCGGCCGTGACGGAGGCCGCCGAGAAGTCCAGGCCCACCGCCCGGGCCCCACGGCGGGCGAGGGCCACCGTCTCCGTGCCGAGATGACACTGGAGGTGGAGCACGTCACGGCCGGTGAGCTCGCCGAGGTCCTCCCACTCGAAGGCGGCGAACCAGCGCTCCGGATCGAGGTCCTGGTCGAGACCGTAGAACCGGCTGGCGAGGTGGACGGGGGTGCGGGCGTCCCAGTTGGCCTGGTTGACCCGCATCAGCCGCGCGTGCTCGTCGGACGTCATGAGGCCATCCAACCGCGAACCGGTCCCTTTTTTCGCGCGCCGGTGTCGATTCCGGCCGGTCCCGTTCGTCGGCGGGGTGTAGGAAGCACATGAGGACCGGGAGGAACCATGAAGTACATGCTGCTCGTCTGCGGCGACGACACCAACGACGCCTCGGGCATGGCCCCCGTCGAACCCTGGGTCGAGGAGCTCGGCGACCGTGGCGTACGGCTCCACGGGCACCGGCTCGCGCTGCCCGCCGACGCGGTCACCGTGCGGGTGCGCGGCGGCGAAGTGCTGCGCACCGACGGCCCGTTCGCGGAGACCAAGGAGTACGTCGCCGGCTTCGACGTCCTGGAGTGCGACACCCTGGAGGAGGCGGTCGAGGCGGCCGCCAAGCACCCCGTGGCGACGGTCGGCGCCCTGGAGGTGCGGCCGTTCTGGGAGGACGAGGACGCCGAGGGGCAGATCCGCCGCCTCGACGCCGAGCTGACGGAGGCGGCGCGCGCGGGGGACGTCGAGCGGATGCTCGCCTGCTTCGCGCAGGACGCGGAGGTCGTGGTGGAGGGTCGTCACCACAGGGGTGTCGAGGCGCTCCGCAAGGCCTTCGCGGAGACGTCCAGCGGGCCGGGCACCCGCGAGGTCCTGGAATTCCGGGTCCGTGTCGACGAGAGCATCGCCTTCGCCCACGCCCTCATCCGTACCGGCGACGGGCTGCAGCGCGTCACCACCGGTTACCGCGACATCGGGCCCCGCTGGCTGATCGCGCACGAGCACATCTCCCGCACCACCGAGGAGCGGTCATGAAGTACGTCCTGCTGATCTGCACCCCCGTCGGCGGCGAGGAACTCAGCCCCGCCGAGATCGCCGACGACCCCCGCTTCATCTCCTACATCGAGGAGGTCCGCAGCCGCGACCTCGTCAAGGGCGGCGCACGTCTGCGCCCCGCCTCCGACGCCACCACCGTGCGCGTCCAGGGCGACGAGGTCCTGCTCACCGACGGGCCGTTCATCGAGTCCAAGGAGTACATCGCCGGCATCGACATCATCGAGGTCGCCGACCTGGACGAGGCGATCTCCCTCGCCTCCCGGCACCCGGCGGCGCTCAGGGGCGGCTCCGTGGAAGTGCGGCCCGTGTGGGAGTGAGCGCACAGGAGGCCGTCGCCGCCGCCTTCCGGGAGGAGTGGGGCCAGGTCGTCGCCACCCTGATCCGGGTGACCGGCGACTGGGACCTCGCCGAGGAGTGCGCGCAGGACGCCTTCGCCCAGGCCCTCGACCGGTGGCGGCGCGACGGCGTCCCGCGCCGCCCCGGCGCCTGGCTCACCACAACCGCCCGCCACCGGGCCATGGACGTCCTGCGCCGGGAGGCGGTCGGCGAGCGGAAGATACGGGAGGCGGCCATGCTCACGGCACCCGAGGAGCCGTACGACGACAGCGGTGTCCAGGACGACCGGCTCCGGCTGATCTTCACCTGCTGCCACCCGGCGCTGCACATCGAGGCCCGCGTCGCCCTGACCCTGCGCACTCTCGCCGGACTGACCACGCCGGAGATCGCCCGCGCCTTCCTCGTCCCCGAGGCGACCATGGCGCAGCGCCTGGTGCGGGCCAAGAAGAAGATCCGCAACGCCGGCATCCCCTACCGGGTGCCGCCCGCCCACCTGCTGCCCGAGCGCACGACGGGCGTGCTCGGCGTGATCTACCTGCTGTTCAACGAGGGGTACGCGGCCACCTCGGGCGCCGATCTCGTACGACGGAACCTGTGCGCGGAGGCGATCCGGCTGGCCCGTGTCCTGGCCCGGCTCATGCCCGACGAGCCCGAGGCCCTCGGCCTGCTCGCGCTGCTCCTCCTGCACGACGCCCGCCGCGAGACCCGCGTGGACGCGGCCGGCGAACTGGTGACCCTGGAGGACCAGGACCGCACCGCATGGGACCGCGCGGAGGTCGACGAGGGCGCGGCCCTGCTGGAGACCGCGCTGCGTCGCGGCCGGCCCGGGCCGTACCAGATCCAGGCCGCCATCGCCGCCTGCCACACGACCGCCGCCACGGCCGCGGACACCGACTGGGCCGACATCGCCGCCCTGTACGGCGAACTGCTCCGCTTCGTGCCCTCGGCCGTGGTCCGCCTCAACCGCGCGGTGGCCGTCGGCATGGCCCAGGAACCCGACGCGGGGCTCGCCCTGGTCGCGGAACTGGAGCGGGAGGGCGAGCTGAGCGGCTACCACCTGCTCCCCGCGACGCGCGCCGACCTGCTGCGCCGCAGCGGCCGTACGACCGAGGCGGCCCGGGCGTACGAGCGGGCTCTGGAGCTGGTGGAGAACGACGCCGAGCGGCACTTCCTCGAAAAGCGGCTCGCGGAGTGTCGATCCGCTTAAGGAGGCGTTCGTCGGTGGGGTGAAGGCAACCCCGAGACACCGGAGGTCCCCATGACCGCCACCGACGCCCGCCGCTGGTACGCCCTCTGTCTGCTCTGCGTCGCCGGGTTCATGGTGATCCTGGACGCGCAGATCGTCGTCCTGGCCCTGCCGTCGATCGCCGACGGCCTCGGCTTCTCCCCGAGCGGCGCCCAATGGGTGATGAGTGCGTATCTGCTCAGCTTCGGGGGCCTGCTGCTGCTCGGCGGCCGGATCGCCGACCTGCTGGGCCGCCGCCGCGTCTTCGTGACGGGCACCCTGCTGTTCGGGCTCTCCTCGCTGTGGTGCGGGTTCGCCGGCACGGCCGCCGTACTGATCGCCGCCCGAGCGGTCCAGGGCGTCTCGGCCGCCGTCATGGCGCCCACCGCCCTGTCGATCCTGCTGAACACCTTCGAGGAGGGCCCCGACCGCAACAAGGCGCTCGCCCTCTGGTCCGGCAGCGGCGGCTTCGGCGCGACCGCCGCCCTGCTGATCGGCGGACCCCTCACGGACGTCCTCGGCTGGCGGTGGGTCTTCTTCCTCAACGTGCCCGTCGCCCTGGTCCTGCTGGCACTGAGCCCGGTGCTGCTGCGCGAGAGCCGCACCGAGGCACGCACCCGCTCCTTCGACCCGGTCGGCGCCCTCACCGCCACTTGCGCCCTGGTCGCCTGCGTGTACGCCGTCGTCGAGGCACCCCGCGCCGGCTGGCTGTCGGCGCGGACGACCGGCCTGCTGGCCCTCGCGGTGGTGCTCGCCCTCGTCTTCCTGCGCACCGAGTCCCGGGCGAAGGCCCCGCTCGTGCCGCTGCGTCTGCTGCGTTCCCGGACGGTGAGCGGCGCCAACCTCGTCGTCTTCCTGCTCGGCGCCACCGCCTTCGGGATGTCGTACACGCTGTCCCAGTACGGCCAGGGCGTCCTCGGCTGGTCGCCGCTGCGCTTCGGCCTCGCCAACGTCGTGATGCCGCTGGGCGCGGTCGTCGGGTCGTACGCCGGACAGGCCCTGGTCACCAGGACCGGCGCCCGGGCGGTCGCCGTGGGCGGTCTGGCGCTGTCCGCCCTCGCCGCCCTGCTGCTGACCGGAGTGCCCGTGCACGGCGGCTTCGTCCGCGACCTGCTGCCCGCCCTGCTGCTCTTCGGGCCCGGTGTCGGGGCCTGCGCGGTCGCCGGGTCCATCGCCGCCCTGACCGGGGTCGGCGAACGGGACTCGGGCGTCGCCTCCGGAGTCCAGACGGCCGCGTTCCAGATCGGCGGGGCCTTCGGCGTCGCCGTCGTCACCTCCGCGACCGTGTCGCACACGGTCGGCACCGGGCGGCTCGCGGCTGTGACGGCGGGCTACCAGGCCGCGTTCACCGCGTGTGCCGTGCTCGCGGTGACCGGCATCGGCTGCGCGCTCGTGCTGCTGCGCCCGGCGACCCGGCGGACGGCGCGCACCTCGGGGCCCGCTCCGGACGAGGCCCGGCCCATGCCGGGCGAGCGGGTCGGCTGAAGCGGACTTTCAGGCGTCGATTGCGTTCGTGATCGCCTTCGCCGGGTCCGATGTCGACGAGGGGGCGCACCGGGCCCCGACCGGGCCGGTGAGGGGCCTGCGCAGGGCACACGACTTCGCCTCCTGCCGGCGGGATGACCGCCCCGGCCTAGCGAAGGGCCGCCTCCTTCGCGATCTCCTCGAACCGCGCCCCCATGGCCGTCGCGAGGGCCTGCGCGCCCGACAGGGGTCGGACCATCACCATGAAGCGGTCGATCAGGCCGTTCTCGTCGACATGGATGAAGTCGCAGCCGTCCAGGGCTCGTTCGCCGACCCGGGTAGCGAAGACCAGCGCGTGGTCGCGGCCGTCCTCGCTGCTCAGCTCGCTCACATAGCGGAAGTCCTCGAAGACCTTGACGACCGCGCTCAGGATCGCCGCCGTGATGGCCTTGCCCTCGTAGGGCTTGAAGACCACCGGACTCGTGAAGACCACGTTGTCGGCCAGCAACGCCTCCACCGCGCCGAGGTCCCCTGCTTCGACCGCTTCTCGGAACGCTCGCATCACGTCTCCATAGTCAATTTGTTGAGTAGGTGTGGAGTAGATTAATCACCTGCTGCTAGCGTGTCCACATGTCGCTCAAGTACGCCGTCCTGGCCGCTCTGCTGGAGGGCGAGGCCTCGGGCTACGAACTGTCCAAGGTCTTCGACGTCTCGCTGGCGAACTTCTGGCCCGCGACCCCTCAGCAGCTCTACCGCGAGCTGGAGCGCCTCGCCGAGGACGGACTGATCGAGGCGCGGGTGGTGCGGCAGGAGCGCAGGCCGAACAAGCGGTTGTTCACCCTCACCGAGACCGGCCGGCGCGAACTGAGCGCGTTCGCCGCCGAACCGCCCCGCAGACCGGCCGCCCTCCGCGACGAGTTCCTGATCAAGATCCAGGCCATGGACGGCGTCGACCCCGAGGTCACCCGGGCGCTGTTCGAGGAGCGCCTGTCCTGGGCGCGCGGCAAACTCGCCCGCTACGAGCGGGTCCGGGACCGGTTCCTCGACGGCCGCACCGAGGAGCGGTACCTCGCGGAGGCCGACCGGATCGGCCCCTATCTCACGCTCCTGGGCGGAATCGCCCTGGAAACGGAGACCGTCCGCTGGTGCGAGCGCGCGCTGGTCATCCTGAAACGCCGTGCTCCCCTAAGCTGACGCGGATGTTCAGCCCAGAAGGCCCCAGCCTCCGTGAACTCGCCGTCCAGGCGCTGTCGTCCGTCGAGCGCGGCTACGACCTGCTCGCCCCCAAGTTCGACCACACCCCCTTCCGCACGCCCGACTCGGTGCTGGACGCCGTCGCGTCCGCGCTGCGCCGGACAGGCCCCTTCGACGCCGGGCTCGACCTGTGCTGCGGCACCGGCGCCGGTGCCCGGGTGCTGACGCGGGTCTGCCGGGAGAGCGTGACCGGCGTCGACTTCAGCGCCGGGATGCTCGACGTGGCGCGCAGGCGGACCTGGTCGAGCGGGCCGCGCCTGTCCTGGGTGCGGGGAGATGCGCGCGCCCTCCCGTTCGCCCCCGCCTCCTTCGACCTCGTCGTGAGCTTCGGGGCCTTCGGCCACTTCCTGCCCCGTGAGCTGCCCGGCCTGTTCGCCCAGGCCCGCGAGGTGCTGCGACCGGGCGGCTGCTTCGCCTTCCCGATCGTCGCCCCGCCTCGGCCGTCGTCGCCCGCCTACTGGATGCTCCATGGCTTCGACGCCGTGATGCGGGTGCGCAACGCCCTGTGGCGACCGCCGTTCGTCATGTACTACCGGGCCTTCCGGCTCGGGGACGTGCGACGGGAACTGGAATGGGCGGGCCTTCGGGTGGAGCTGCAGCCCCTGCCCGAGTTCGGTGTCCGCCGGGACGGCAGTCCGCGGGTCCGGATGGTCGTGGCGAGGCGTCCGGTCTAGTCGGTCCGGATTTCCAACTTATCCGTTTGATTTTCCAACTCGCCAGGTTATGGTGAGGCGCGTGACCACATCCACCGAGTACGAGACGCGCATCGACCCCCTGTGGCGGTCCTGGGAGGGGGCGCACGGCGGTCATGTCGCCGCCGTCGCCCTGGCGGCCGTACGCGAGCAGTTCGCCGGCGGAGTCCACCCGGTGCGCACGCTGACCACCCACTTCCTGGCCCCGGCCGCCGCCGGTCCGTTGCATGTCTCGGGCACCGCGCCCGCCTCCGGGCGCCGCACCGCCGCCTGCGTCTTCTCCGGCCACCAGGACGGCCTTCCGGTCGTCGTCGGATCGGCCCTGTTCGGCTCCGGGCGCTCGGGGACGTCGTACGACGGGCAGCCTGCGCCGGACGTGCCGGGCCCGGAGGACTGCCGGGCCGTCCGGCTGCCTGGCCATCTGGCGCCCTTCGCCCGGCAGTTGGAGATACGGCCCGCCACCGCCGATCTCCCGCTGGCCGGCGGGGACCGGGCGGAACTGCTGGCCTGGGTGCGGTTCACGGACGGGCGTGGCCTCGACGCCGGGGCCGTGGTCACGCTCACCGATGTGCTCCCGCCCGCGCTGTACGCCGTCTGGCGCAGCCCGCGCCCCGTGCCCAGCGCGGAACTCACCGTCCACTTCACCGACGCCCTCGACGAGAGCGCCGGTGACGGCTGGACCCTCGTACGGATCAGGACCGATCACGCGGGCGCCGGCTGGGCCGTCGACGACAGCGCCGTCTGGGCTGCGGACGGCCGTCTGCTGGCGCTGGGCCGCCAGTCCCGCGTGGTGCGCGGCGAGCGTCCCTGAGGCCGGTGGCGGCCCCCCGCGGTCACAGGGCGCCGTACAGGGCGTCGATCAGCGCCATCTTGCGCGGGTCGTCGGCGATATGCGGCCCCATCCGGTTCATCACATAGCCCAGCGCGATCCCCGCCTCCGGATCGGCCAGTCCGCACGACCCGCCGAAGCCGTCGTGGCCGAAGGCCCGCGGATTGGGCCCGTACGAGCCGTTCGGCCCGCTGAGCCACAGGCCGAGCCCGAGCTCCGTCTCACTGTCGAGCCCCGCGCCGAGCACCAGGTCGCGGCACCTGCCCTGGCTCTCGCGGACCCGCTCGGCGGCCTCGGGGGACAGGACGTGATGGCCGTCGTGGGAACCGCGGCCCGCGAAGACGCCGTACAGCGCGGTGACGGCCCGGGCGGTGCCGTGGCCGTTCGCGGCGGGGATCTCGGCGGCCCGCCACTCGGGCGTGTTGGCCTCCGCGGCGCCCACCACGGGGTTGGTCAGGGCGGCGATCGCGGCGGGTGCCAACTGGGCGAAGATCGCGGCCTGTTCGCTGGTCGACACGGCCGGCGGATGCACCAGCTCGGCGGCCCGCCCGGCCTCCTTCTCCGGCAGGCCGATGGTGAAGTCGATGCCGAGCGGCCCGGTCACCTCCCGCTCCAGGAAGGCGCCCGGCAGCAGCCCCGAGACCCGCCGGACGACCTCGCCGACCAGGAAGCCGTACGTGAACGCGTGGTACCCGGACACCGTGCCCGGCTCCCACCAGGGCTCCGTCGCCGCGAGCCGCCGTGTCGTCAGCTCCCAGTCGAAGAGCTCGGCGAGGGTGTGCGGCTCGCGCAGCCCGGACAGCCCGGCCCGGTGCGACAGCAGGTGCCGTACCAGGACCTTCTCCTTGCCCGCCGCGGCGAACTCCGGCCAGTAGGCGGCCACCGGGGCGTCGAGGTCGAGCAGGCCACGGTCGGCGAGGATGTGGGCGCACAGGGCGGTCGGGCCCTTCGTCGTCGACCACACGTTGACCAGTGTGTCGCGCTCCCAGGGGCGGGTGCGGGCCGCGTCGGCCCAGCCGCCCCACAGGTCCACGACCGTCTCGCCGTCGACCGTGACGCTCACCGCGGCGCCCAGCTCGGCACGGTCCCGGAAGTTCTCCTCGAACGCCGTCCGCACGGCCGCGAAGCGCTCGTCGCAGTGGCCGTGCACATCAGGCCGGTACTCGGACATGGGCCCTCCGTCGTCGCCGGAAGCCCGGACCGCGACACTGCGATCCGGGTCCCGTGAACATACCGACTGGTCGGGCTGGAGGGAAGGTTCCCGGCGGGACTCAGGCGTACGAGCGCAGCCAGCGCAGCTTCGCCGCCTGCTGGTAGGGGCCGCCGCCCTCGTGGTCGTTGAATTCGTAGACCTCGATCGCCTTGTCGGCGTGGTTCCAGGCGTTGAAGGCCGCGAACACCGTGGAGGGCGGGCAGGTCTGGTCCTCCAGGGCCGCCGAGAAGAGCGCCGGGGTGCGGCCGCGGCTCGCGAAGTGCACGCCGTCGAAGTAGGCGAGGGTGCCGAGGACGTCCGCGGAGCGGCCGCGGTGCGTCTTGAGATAGAGGCCGATCTCCCGGTACGGGTGACGGTCCGTCATGGTCGCCGCGCGCGGGAAGTCGCACAGGAACGGCACGTCCGGGGCGACCGCCGCCAGGTCCGGCACCAGACCGCCGACCGCGATCGAGATGCCCCCGCCCTGGCTGCCGCCGAGGACGACCGTGCGCGCCGGGTCGGTCAGCGGGTGCGAACGGGCCGCCTCCACCGCACGCACGCCGTCGGTGAACACCCGGCGGTAGTAGTAGTTCTCGGGGGCGTCGATGCCCCGGGTCATGAACCCGGGGTAGGCGGGCGCGCCGGCCACCGGGTCGGCGGTGCCACCGCCGCCGCCCCAGGCGCTGCCCTGACCGCGGGTGTCCATCACGAAGTGCGCCCGGCCCGTCGACGCCCACAGCAGATGCTCGTGGGGCAGGCCGCGGCCGCCGCCGTACCCGATGAACTCCACGACCACCGGTATGGGGGCGGAGACCTCGGCGGGGATCGTGAACCAGCCCTTGACCGGGTGGCCGCCGAACCCGGCGAACGTCACGTCGTACACCTTCACCGTGGACAGACCCGTGTCGACGAACTCGAAGCGGGCGTCCAGGTCGTGCTCGCGGGCCTCCTGAAGGGTCTTGGACCAGAACGCGTCGAAGTCCTCGGGCTCCGTGGACTCGCTGCGGTACTCGCGCAACTCGTCGATGGGGAGGTCGAACAGGGCCATGCAGGACCACCTTTGCGAAGGAGCAGTGCCGGATGATCACACCGTACGTGCGTGGTGGGACGAATCGCCAGGCCTCGTGGACGGAGGGCTGGAGAGCGCCTGTGGTCGGCCGGCCGTCGCGAACGGCCGGGTCGCGTTCCCCCGGGCCGACGTCGTCAGGCCCGGCGGCGGGTCCACTGCGGTTCGGTGAGCGCCCAGTCCCGTTCCCACTCGGCGAGCCGGTGGCGGCCGGCCGCACCGCGGACGAGCGAGTGGCCGAGGAGGATCACGGCGATCGTGGCGCCCGCGCCACAGGCGCCCATCACCAGGGTGTGCTGCCAGATCGCGGTCTCGTCCGGCGGCGGGGCCACGCTCCGGCCCCGGGAGTCGAACCACACGTCGACCTTCTCGCCCTGTTCGGTACCCGCCGGGACCCGGGCCGTGGCGGTCTTCGTCGCCCCGGCGTCCGTCCAGCGCACGGTCACCCGGTAGGAGCGCTCCCGGCCGCCCTGGACCGCGGGCGGCGAGTCCGGGACCCTGCCGACGACCTCCGCGCGGACCCGGTGGCGTTCCGAGCGCTGCTCGGCCGCCACCGCACGGGCGTCGTCATGCGCCCACCAGCCCACGACCGCGCCGATCAGCGGGGCCCCCAGCAGCATCAGCACGGCGACGGCCAGCACCGTCCACGCCTCGACGACGTCCGACCGGCGCCTGAGCGGATTGCGCCGCCAGCGCCAGCCGCGCACCCGGGTTCCCATGTCGACCTCCGCACCGCGCATCCCCGCGAGTGGTCATACAGATGTAGTACCCCTCCATCAGCGTCGTTCACTTGCGGGGCGCGCGCAGACGCGGCCGGCGCGCATACGCCGCCGGCGCGCGGGCGCACGAGCGTCAGCCGAAGCGTTCGATCCGGATACGGTCCACCGGCTGTCCGGCCTCCACCAGCAGCCGCGAGGCATGCTCGGCGAAGGCGTTGGAACCGCACACATAGGCCTCCCACCCACCCTCGGGCTGCTCGGCCAGGAGCGGCGCCACATGTGCGGCCGACATACGTCCGACGGACACCCCGTCCGGGGCGCTCCGCGTGAACACGGGGGTCGTCTCGGCGCCGAACTCTCGCGCGTAGATCAGCTCCTCGGGGCTGCGCGCCGACACCAGCAGCCGCAGCGGCACGGACAGCCCGCGCGCCCGGTGGTGGCGCACCATCGACATCAGCGGTACGACCCCGGAACCGGCCCCGATCAGCAGCGCGGGCCGGTCGCCCGGCCAGGCGAAGAAACCGCTCAGCGGCCCCCGCACCTCGATCTGGTCACCGGGTTCGGCCACCGTGTGGAACCAGCCCGAGACCTCACCGCCCTCGACATGATCCAGGGTCAGCTCGATGTGCCCCGAGTCCTCCGGCGGCGAGGCGATCGAGTAGTGGCGCTGGGCGGTGTAACCGTCCTCGGCGGTCAGCCGCAGCATCAGATGCTGGCCGGGCACGTGCCCCTGCCAGGCGGGCACCGCGAAGCGGAACGTGGACACGTACGGGGTCTCGCGGCGGACCTCGGTGAGCGTGGCGGTCTGCCACACGGAGGCGACGCCGTCGCCGACGGCGATGCGCCCCGGCACCGCGAACCGCGTGACGGGAGCGAAGGCGGGGGAGGAGAGCGCCTCAGTCACCGGAGTACCTCTGCTCCTCCCACGGGTTGCCCCGCGCGTGATAGCCGTTCCGCTCCCAGAAACCCGGCTCGTCGTGGTCGAGCAGGGTCAGTCCCGCGACCCACTTGGCGCTCTTCCAGAAGTACAGGTGCGGCACCAGCAGCCGCGCCGGACCACCGTGTTCGGCGGGCAGCGGCTTTCCGTCGTACTCCCACGCGATCCAGGCCCGTCCGCCGGTCAGGTCGGCGAGCGGCAGGTTCGTGGTGTAGCCGGTGTGCGAGTAGGCGACGGCATGGGTGGCGGACCCATGTGGCCGCGCCACAGCCAGAAACGCGTCCAAGGACACCCCCGCAAACCGCACCCCGAACTTCGACCAGCTCGTCACGCAGTGGATGTCACCCTCGTAGGCCGACGGGGGCAGCGTGTGCGCCTCGTCCCAGTCCCAGGTGCGCGGCTGTTCGACCAGCCCGTCCACCCGGAACGTCCAGTCGGCCGGCGACAGGTCCGGCGTGACCTCCGCGGACAGGACGGGCCAGTCGTCGCCCGCGTCGTACTGGCCCGGTGGCAGTCCGGTGTTGTTCACACGGGGGCGCCCGGTGAAGCCTCGGGTGACGTTCATGCTTCCACCGTACGGGGTCTTCGCGCGTGCTCCGTCCCAGGTCAGTGCCCCGATCATTGCGGCCGTATGAACACCGCACGGCACCGGGAATAGCCGGAGCGCGCCGCTCATTGGCGCTGGAGTGCCGGGCCGGTGCCCGGTGAAGTGCGAGGAGAGCGAGGAAGCAGATGCCCAAGGCGTACGTCTTCACGCGGTACGGCGGACCGGAGACCGAGGCGTTCGTGGACGTGGACCGGCCGAGTCCCGGACCGGGCCAACTCCTGGTGGCCGTCCGCGCGGCGGGCGTGAACCCCGTCGACTGGAAGCAGCGCACGGGCTTCCGGCGCCCCGGCGAGCACGAGGAGCCGGTCTTCCCCGTCGTGTTCGGCAACGAGGTCTCCGGTGTCGTCGAGGAGATCGGGGACGGCGTCGAGGGGTTCGCCGTCGGGGACGAGGTCTTCGGTACCGCGCTGGCCGGCGGCTACACCGAGTACACCCTGGTGCCGGCCGCCATCGCCGCGCACAAGCCGGTGGGGCTGCCCCACACGGTGGCCGCCACCCTGCCCGTCGCCGCCGCTACCGCGTACGACGGCATCCGCCAGCTCGGCCTGCCCTCGGGCGCCACGCTGCTGGTGACCGGTGCGGGCGGGGGAGTCGGCGCGGCGGCCGTACAGATCGCCCGCGCCTTCGGCCTTCACGTGATCGGCATCGCGAGCGAGGGCAAGAAGGACCTCGTCGAGTCGCTCGGCGCCGTCCACGTCGCCTCCGGTCCCGGCTGGGCCGAGCGGGCCCGGACGGCCGCGCCGGACGGCATCGACGGGGTGTACGACCTCGTCGGCGGCGAAGTGCTCGCCGCGTCCGCCGAGTTGCTCACCGACCGGACCAAGCTGATCACCGCCGGGGCCGCCGAGGAGGACGTGCGGCGGCTGGGCGGCGCCCGCGTGACGCGGGCCCGCAACGCGGCCGTACTGGAGGAGGTGGCGCGGCTCGTGCTCGACGGGAACCTGGACCCGCACATCACCGAGACGTTTCCCCTCGACCGGGCGGGCGACGCGCTGCGCACGGTCGAGGAGGGCCACGCCCGCGGCAAGACGGTCATCGAGGTCGCCCGATGACCGCCGGCGCACGGCACGTCCTCGACAACCCGGCCCTCGCGTCCCTGACCGGCCCGCACGCCCACTTCGCCGAGAAGCGCGGCAGGGTCCTGCGCTACCCCGTCGACGTGTCTCCGTGGCTGGCCCTGCCCGACGAGCCCGACGCCGCCGACTGGGCCGACGTCGCGGCGCTCGCGGGGGCCGGTGCGGAGGTGCCGCTGGCGGGTTACGCGGGCCGGCTGCCCGCGGGCTGGGAGATCACCTTCCACGTCGAGGGCGTGCAGTTCGTGGACGACGGTCTCGCCGCCGCGCCCGACCCGGAGGCGGTCCGCCTCGGCCCCGCCGACGTGCCCGAGATCCTCGAACTGGTCGCCCGCACCCAACCCGGGCCCTTCCTGCCCCGCACCATCGAGATGGGCACCTACCTGGGCATACGCCGGGAAGGAGCCCTCGTCGCGATGGCGGGGGAGCGGCTGCACCCGCCGGGGTGGACCGAGATCAGCGCGGTCTGCACCGACCCCGCCGTCCGCGGCCAGGGCCTCGCGACCCGGCTGGTCCTCGCCGTCGCCCACGGCATCCGGCAGCGTGGTGAGACGCCGTTCCTGCACACCGCGGCCCGGAACACCCATGCCATCCGGCTCTACGAGTCCCTCGGCTTCCGGCTCCGGCGCACCACCGCGTTCCTCGGCGCCCGGGTACCCGAACGGTTGCCGGAGGGGGTCTTCTAGGCGTCCTCGGCCGGACCGGGCCAGGCGTTGTAGCGCACGAGGTACCCGGCGAACCGCTCCAGGTCCTCCTGCGACCACTGCGAGAGCCGTTCGCCGACGGCCGCGCGGCGGCTCACGGTGACCTGGCCCAGGATGCGCCGGCCGGCCGCGGTCAGATGCAGCACCTGGACCCGGTGGTCCTCCGGGTCCTGGCGCCGCTCGACGAGACCGGCCCGTTCCAGAGCGGTGACCTGGCGGCTCACCGTGGACTTGTCCAGGGCGTAGTGGGCGGCCAGGTCGGTGGCGCGGCAGCCGTCGCGCTCCTCCAGATGCCCGAGGAGCGTGTACGACACCAGCGACAGCTCGGGATGCAGGCGGCCCGCCGAGGCCCGGGCCCGTCGCGCGAAGACCGTCATCTCGCGCTGGATCGTCTCCACGGCCGTCGCTGCTTCCACCGGACCTCCCTCGCCGTACTGGTTGCAGAGTACAACTCGCGGCGTCCTGCGGTAGGGTGGCCGTCCGGCTGAGGGCAGTCCCAGCCGTGACAGACCGAGGAGGTGAGACCCATCAACGCTGTGTCAGATCGGGTGCTCTCTCCTCGAACCGGCGCGGATCACCGCTCGTAGGCCCAGGTGACCGCGGGAGCGCCCTTCGGCTCTCGAAAGGCTCTCGGCTTCCATGCCTTCCCTCTCTCCCCGCTTCACCTCTCCCGACTCCGTCGTCGCCGCCCTGCGCACCGCGGGCTGTGTCTTCGCCGAGGACGAGGCCCGGCTGATCCTCGCAGCCGCCCGTACCCCGGACGAACTGGCCGACATGGTCGACCGCAGGGTCGTCGGCCACCCCCTCGAACTCATCGTCGGCTGGGCCGAGTTCCGGGGGCTGCGGGTCACCGTGGCTCCCGGCGTCTTCGTGCCGCGCCGGCGCACCGAGTTCCTCGTCGAGCAGGCCCTCGCCCTGGTGCCGGGCGCCTCCGTCGTCGTGGACCTGTGCTGCGGCTCGGGTGCCGTCGGGGCCGCGCTCGCCGCCGCGCTGGGCCCGGTCGAGCTGCACTCCGCCGACATCGACCCGGCCGCGGTGGACTGCGCCCGCCGCAACACCGCCGACGCGGGCGGCCAGGTCCATACCGGCGACCTCTTCGAGGCCCTCCCCGCCGGCCTGCGCGGGCGTGTCGACATCCTCGCGGCCAACGTCCCCTACGTGCCCACCGAAGAGGTCGCCTTCCTGCCCACCGAGGCCCGCGACCACGAGCCCCTGGTCGCCCTCGACGGCGGCACGGACGGCCTGGACGTCCTGCGCCGGGTCGCGGCCGGGGCCTCGCAGTGGCTCGCCCCGGGCGGCCACCTCCTCGTCGAGACCAGCGAACGCCAGGCCCCCGCCGCCGTCGACGCCTTCACCCGCAGCGGCCTGACCTCCCACCTGGCGGTCTCGGAGGAGCTGTACGCCCATGTCGTGATCGGCACCAGCGCCTAGGCCCAGCCCGGAGCCCATGTCCCCGCGCCCGGCGCTTCGGGCCGGGTGGCGTGCAGGTGGGACCGGAGGGCGGCGAGGGTCGGGTGGGAGTTGTCGGAGCGCCAGATCAGGGAGTGGGGGTAGACCGGAGTGGGCCCGTGGACCGGGATGCGGCGCAGGTCCTGGTCGGACGGCCAGACCAGACGGGTGAGCTCGCCGACGAGGGTAGCCAGGGACGCGGAGTCGGCGATGGTGTCGAGGAGGGGGTCGGTGCCGAAGTCGGGTCCGGTGACCTCGATGGTGAGACCGAAGGCGGCCGCGAGGTCGTCGTAGTACGTGCCCCACTCGGTCCCGGTGACCAGGCCGGGCATCCAGATGCGGTGCCCGGCCAGTTCGGACGGCGCCACCGTGCGTGCTCCCGCGAGCGCGTGGCCGGGGCCGGTGAGCAGTTGGACCGGCTCGTCGTAGACCCGCACGGACTCGATGTCGTCGGCCGACGGCCCCGCGGAGTGCGGGACGGCACGGAAGGAGGCGTCGATCGTGCCGGACCGGAGGGCGGCGAGGGCCGCGTCGGCGTCGAAGAGGGTGACCACGTCGAGCTCGACGCCGGGGTGCGTGCGGTGGAAGGCGCGCAGGAGTTCCGCGGGGGCGAGCCGGCGGCCGATCACGTCGACGCGCAGCGCCCGGCTGTCCGGCCGGACCGAGGCGGCCGCCCGTTCCGCGGCCCGGAGGAGTTCACGGGCGTGCGGCAGGAACGCCTGTCCGTCGATGGTCAGCCGCGCGCCGCGCGGCGCCCGGGTGAAAAGCCGCGCCCCGAGGTCCCTCTCCAGTGCGGCCACCCGCTTCGACACGGCCTGCTGGGTGACCGCCAGCCGATGGGCGGCCTCCTGGAACCGCCCCGCGTCCGCCACGGCGACGAAGGTGCGTACGGCGTCGAGATCCATGCGGGAACCCTAGGCCGTCCGGTCACAACCCCGGGTTGTGACCGGTCGGTCCCGTGGTTGTTTGATCTGCGGGCCCGGCACTGGGTTGGATGGCGTCGGTCACCGTGGGGTTGTCGGCGAGGGGGTTCGGGCGTGGACGGGAGACGGTCGCTGGGGCGGCGGTTCGGGTGGCTGTGGGCGGCCTACGCGGTCAGCGCGTTCGGCACCTCGCTGTCGTTCGGCGCCTTCCCGCTGATCGCCGTCCTGGTGCTGCACGCCGGCCCCGCCGCGGTGTCCGCGCTGGCGGCCGCGGGGCTCGCGGTCGGGGCGGCGGTGGCGGTGCCGCTCGGGCCCTGGGTGGAGTTCCGCCGTAAGCGACCGGTGATGGTCGCGATGGACCTCGTCCGGTTCGCCGCCCTGCTGAGCGTCCCCGCCGCCTACGCGCTCGGTGTGCTCACCTTCGCCCAGCTCCTGGCCGTGTCGGTGGTCGTCGCCGCGGCCGACATCACCTTCTCCGCCGCCTCCGGGGCCTTCCTCAAGTCCCTCGTCGACCGGGACGACCTGCTGGTCGCCAACGGGCGGTTCGAGGCGACGAACTGGACCGCCATCGTGATCGGACCTCCCCTCGGCGGGGCCGCCATCGGGGTCTTCGGTCCCGCGACGACCCTGCTGGCCGACGCCGTCAGCTATCTGCTGTCGGCGCTGGGGATCCGCGCGATCGGCGGCGGCGAAGCACGGCCCGAGCCCGCCGCGGCGGCGAAGGGGTCCCTCCTGGAGGGCTGGCGCCACATCCTGGCCAGTCCCGCCCTGCGCCCCCTGTTCTTCAACACGGTCCTCGTCAACGCCCTGATCATGGTGCCGGTACCGCTGCTGACCGTCCTCATGCTGGGTCCGCTGGGCTTCGCACCCTGGCAGTACGCCCTCGCCTTCTCGGTGCCCTGCCTCGGCGGTCTCCTCGGCTCACGGATCGCGCGCCCCCTGGTCGCCCGGTACGGACAGCACCGCGTGCTGATCACCTCGGGTGCCCTGCGCGCGTGCTGGCCCCTCGGCCTGGCC
This sequence comes from Streptomyces sp. SLBN-8D4, assembly GCF_049739545.1. Taxonomy (NCBI): domain Bacteria; kingdom Bacillati; phylum Actinomycetota; class Actinomycetes; order Kitasatosporales; family Streptomycetaceae; genus Streptomyces; species Streptomyces sp. SLBN-8D4. The sequence continues at coordinate 922,000 of NZ_JBMGQC010000001.1, read as the reverse complement.
TTCGTCGGCCCCGGAACGGCCGGACTGCTGCTCGTCATGACCGTCGAACTCGGGGTGATCACCTCCTGCGCCGTCTTCAACCCGGTGTTCTCCACCCACCGGCTGCAGATGACGCCGTCGGACCGGGTGGTCCGCACCCTCTCCGCCTGGTCGGTGACCGGCAAGCTGATCACCGCGGCCCTGACCGCCCTGTGGGGCCTCCTGGCCACCCTCACCGGAACCCGCGCGGCGATCGCGCTCGCCGGGCTCCTGCTGCTGGCCACCCCGCTCCTGCTGCCCCGCCGGGCCGCCGCCGGATCCGACGTGAGCCGGGACGCCCTGCCTTCCTCCGCCGGGTCCCCGTGACGCCCCTCCTGTGGTCCGGGGCCGGCCTGTCGATCTCCCTGGGGCGAGAGGCGTCCGTCCCTCAGGTCGCGGGCGACTGCACCCGCGCGATGAGCAGTGCCACGTCGTCGGAGTTGTCCGGCTGGTGCAGGGTGCGCAGCAGCAGGTCGCAGATCTCCTCCAGCGGCCCGTCGGGGGTGTCGAGCAGGTCGAGGAGCGCGTCCAGGCGCTCGTCGAGCGGATGCTGGCGGGTCTCGACGAGTCCGTCCGTGTACAGGACGAGACGGTCACCGGGTGCGAGGTCGACGGTGGTGGTGGAGAAGGCGACACCGCCCACGCCCAGCGGCGCCCCCGTGGGCAGTTCGAGCAGTTCGGGGGGACGGCCGGGGCGCAGCCGCACCGGAGGCAGATGCCCGGCGTTGGCGATCCGGCACTGCCCGAGCCCCGGATCGTGCACGGCGTACACGCAGGTGGCGATGGAGTGGTCCAGGTCCTCGGTGATCCGGTCGAGGTGTTCGAGCAGCTTGGCCGGGTCGAGGTCGAGGGAGGCCAGGGTAGTGGTCGCGGTGCGCAGCCGGCCCATGGTCGCGGCGGCGTTGATGCCGCTGCCCATCACATCGCCCACGACCAGCGCGGTCTTGCCCTCGCCGAGCGGGATGACGTCGAACCAGTCGCCGCCGACCTCGGCGGTGGCGCCCGCGGGCTGGTAACGGGAGGCGACCTCCAGGCCGCCCGTCACGGCCGGGTGGCTGGGCAGCAGGCTGCGCTGGAGGGTGAGAGCGGTGTTGCGGGCGTCCTGGTACCAGCGGGCGTTGTCGATCTGCACCGCCGCCCGGGCCGCCAGCTCCCGCGCGAGCAGCAGGTCGTCCTCGCCGAAGGGCTCCGGATTGTGCACGCGCTTGAGGTCGAGGGCGCCGAGCACCTCGCCGCGCGCGATCAGCGGCACGGCGAGATAGGAGTGCACACCGGCCCTGGCCAGCAGTGCGGCCGCCTCCGGTGAGCGGGCGATGCGGTCCAGGTCCTCGCGGCCGACCTGCGCCACCAGGACCGGGCTCCCCGTGCGCACGCACTCGGTGATCAGGCGCTCGGGGGCGTACCGGGCGACCTGCCCGGGCGGATCGGCCGCGCCCAGTGCGTCCGGGGCACCGGCCGCCTCGACGGCCAGGGGACGCATCACGGCCGGCTCGGTGGGCCGCAGGGTGCTCGGCCTGCCCTGCACCACCGCCTCCAGCAGGTCCACGGCCGCCACGTCCGCGAGCTCCGGCACCGCCACGTCGGCCAGCTCGCGCGCGGTGCGGTCCAGGTCGAGGGTGGTGCCGATGCGGGCGGAGGCGTCGGCGACGAGTGCGAGGCGGCTCCGTGCCGTCTCGGCCTCCACCGTCGCCAGATGGTGCTCGGTGACGTCCAGCACCGAACCTGCCACCCCCAGGACGGTGCCCAGAGCGTCCTCCAGGCGGTACAGCGACACCGACCAGGCGTGGTCGGTGTCGGGATCCGCGGGCGTACGGCAGACCGCGTGCTGGTCGACCAGCGGCTTGCCGGTGCGCAGCACCTCACGGGCGGCGGTCTCGAAGGCGGCCACGTCGAGATGCGGCAGCACCTCGCCGATCTTCCGCCCGACGTGCTCCTCGGCCGGCACGCCGTTCAGCAGTTCCAGGGCCGGGTTCACCGAGACGTACCGCAGCTCGGTGTCCAGTACGGCCAGCCCGATCGGGGACTGGGAGATCATCCGGGTCGACAGCGCCACGTCACGCTCCAGGCGGCGCACGGTCGACTGGTCGGCGCACAACCCGAGCGCGTAGACGTCGCCGCGGTCGTCCAGCAGCCGCATGTTGCGGAACTCCACCAGCTTGGTGCCCCCGTCCTTGCGCCGGACGGGGAAGGCGCCGGCCCAGCTCTGGCCGGTCTCCATGACGTCCGCGAACAGCTTGACGACCAGGTCGGCATGCTGCTCGTGGATCATCAGGTGGGCCGCGTACTGCCCCAGCGCCTCCTGCGCGCCGTAGCCGAACAGCTCCTCGGCCTGCGGGCTCCACAGCACGATGCGGCCCTTGGCGTCCAGTACCACCGAGGCCATGCCCAACTCGTCGAGCAGCCCGCTCGGCCGTCCCGCCTCGCGCGGGGGCTCTCCGCCCTCCGACGTGGGTATTCCGGCTGCACCCATTGCACGAACCGCCTTAGACCGTCCTCGCGGCACGCCGTACCCCCGTGCCGACTCCCCTTGTTCTACCGCGTTCAACCGCCTCCGTGACCGCGCGGTCGTGTTCTTCCACCATCCCTCAACACGAGGGGGCGCGTCCGGTGAAATGCGCCGGGGTGACGAAGGCCGCTTGTTCATTCGATTGGCCTGTACATGACCGCCGTAGGGGCGCCAGACTGTCGGCCGACCACCTCACCCCCGCTCCAGGAGCCTCAGGAGTCATCCATGCCCCTGCGCGCCAGACAGCGTTGTCACGCGCTGCTCGCCGCCCTCGTCACCCTCACCGCGACGGCCCTCCTGGCCGCCGCACCGCCGGCCTCCGCCGCCGACACCTGGACCGAGGCCGGTTCCGATCGCGCCGACCCGCTCACCGAGAGCCAGGGCCTCACCTCGGTCGAGGTCCCCGCCGGCGCCGCCAACCGGTACACCGGCATCGGCACCATCCCCATCGGCGTCTCCACCCGCGGCTGGAACCACGTGGGCGACCCCGACGCCACCTACGACGGCCACTACATCGAGCCCTACCAGGCGGACTCAGGCACCGCGAAGATGTACCGCGTGCAGGCGCCGAACGGGACCTGGTCCGAGTACGTCCACACGCTCAGCCCGGGCGAGGCCCTCAACAACTCCTGGGTCGCCGTCTCGCCCGACGGACAGTGGATGCTCTCCGGCGAGTGGGGCACCATGAACCGCTTCCTGGTCTTCCCCACGCCCGGCGTCAACGCGAGCACCTCGCCCTCGGCGAACCTTCCGCAGGCGGCCACCGTCACCCTCGACCACGCCGTCCGGGACGTACAGGGCTGCGACTTCCTGAGCGCCACCCAGCTGCTGTGCTCCTCGGACGACCCGGCGGGCACGCTCTTCGGATACACCAAGCCGCTCCTCCAGATCGACCTGACCGCCGCCCCGACCGGCTCGGCGAACGTCACCGGGCATGTCACGGCCCTGCGTCAACTGCCCCTCAGGAGCGGGTGCTCCGGCACGTTCGAGGCGGAGGGCATCGACTACGACCGCCGTACCGGAACCCTGCGGGTGATCGTCGTCTCACCCGGCTTCTGTGTCCTGACGGACAGCAAGACGTACCGCTTCACCAGGAGTTGAGCCCCTGACGGGCGGGTGCCGGCCCTTCGCGAAATGAGGGTCGGCACCGATGGCGGGGTCCCGGGGCCGGATGCGACGGTGGCACGAACGCCCCACGACACCAAGGGAGATCTCGCATCCACCCCCGTGAAACACAGCCCGTACGACGTCCTGCCGCACCCCCGGGCGAGGTGACCCGTGGGACACGCTGACACCCTGCTCGCCATGGGCGGCGCCTTCCTGGCCGCCGCGTTCCTCGCCCGCCTCGGCGGCCGGATCGGACTGCCGACCATCCCGCTGTTCATGCTCGCCGGCATCCTGCTCGGGCCGCACACGCCCGGCCTGGTCCTGGTCGAGGACGCGCACGACTTCGAGATGCTCTCCGCGCTCGGCCTGGTGCTGCTGCTGTTCTACCTGGGGCTGGAGTTCCACGTCGACGACCTGCGCACCGGCGGCAGGCGCCTGCTCGCGGCGGGCGGCATCTACCTCCTGGCGAACGTCGGCGCCGGGCTCGGCTTCGGGTTCGCGCTGGGCTGGGGAACCCGGGAGGCGCTGGTGCTCGCCGGGGTCCTCGGCATCTCCTCGTCCGCGATCGTCACCAAGATCCTCATCGACCTGGGGCGGATCGGGCGCCCCGAGACCCGGCTGATCCTCGGCGTGATCGTGGTGGAGGACATCTTCCTCGCGCTCTACCTCGCGGCGCTCCAGCCGGTGATCAGCGGCGCGCGCGGTCCGGTGGAGGTGCTCCTCCAGGCGGGCAAGGCCTTCGGGTTCCTGCTGGTGCTGGCCGCCGTCGCCCGGTACGGCACGCGCTGGATCGGCCGGCTGGTCCGGGTCCGGGACGACGAACTCCTGGTCATCAGCTTCCTCGGCGCCGCGGTTCTCGTCGCCGGGATCTCCGAGGTGCTCGGCGTCGCCGACGCCATCGGCGCCTTCATGGTGGGCCTGATGCTGGCCGGCACGCCCTCCGGACCACGCATCCGCCGACTGGTGCACCCGCTGCGCGACGCCTTCGCCGCGATCTTCTTCTTCGCCTTCGGACTGTCCATCGACCCCGGCGTCGTCACGTCCGTCGCCGGACCCGTCGCCGCGGCCGCGGCCGTGACCGTGGTGATGAACATCGTCGCCGGTCTGCTCGTCGCGCGGCTCTACGGCTACGGCGCCCAGCCCGCCGCCGACATCGCGACCACCCTCGTGGCCCGCGGCGAATTCGCCCTGATTCTCGGCGCGATGGCGGCGAGTGCGGGGCTGGACGCACGTCTGGCGCCGTTCATCGCCGGGTATGTCCTTGTCCTGGCCGTACTCGGCCCCGTGGCCGCGGGGCGGGCCCATCTGCTGGCCCGGGCCCTTGGGTCCCGTCGTCGTCCCCGCACGCCCGGGGACGACACCGCACCGGCGCCGGTCTCCGTCGCGGTGGGGGCGGACGCCGAACGGTAGGGGCCGTGCGAAGGAGGAGTCATGCGCCAGCCCGACGACGAACACCTGGTCGATCTCGTGGCACGGCTGGAGCGTGACGACCCTCGGTTCGCCCGCGCGCTGGGTTCGGGCCGCCCGGCCCGGCCCCGCGAGTACCGGCGCACCGGCGCCTGGGGGACCCTGGCCGTCGCCCTGGCCCTCCTCGCCACGGGCATGGCACTGCCCGAGGGTCTGCTCGTGGCTCTGGGCCTGGTGCTCGCCGGAATCGCCGTACCCCTGTTCGACCCGCACCGGGACGGTCCGCTGCGCTGACCCCTCGCCGGTAGTGCTCCGGGAAAGGTGGTGCTTTTCTGGGGGTGTGGTGCGGCTCGCGGGGAACCCGGCGGTCCGGTCATCGCCACGAGAGGAGCGACCACGATGGATCGTGAGCAAGCGCACGAGGAGTCCGTCTCCCTGGAGATCAGCGGATGCAGCGTGGAGGACGCGCGGATCGTCTTCGACACGCTGAGCACCTGCTTCGAGTCGGACCGGGGTGCCGACGAGGTGCCGCAGCAGTTGCACGAGTCGCGGCCGATGGTGTGGCTGGGGACCTTCGAAGTGACCGAGGCGCGGTCGTGTCCGCCGCCCGCGCGGCTGTCGTCCTCCGTGGAGGCCGATGCGCAGGGTGGGTACTGGGCCATCGAGAGGCTTCGTGAGACCTTGGACTCCATGTTCACGGTGCGGGATCTCTCGTCCGCGTCGGGGGACCAGGAGCGGGAACTGCATGTGAGGCTGGAGAGTCGTTGACGGTCCGCGGCGCCGTCGTGGCCGGTCGCGCCGTTCCCCGCGCACGTGCGGAGGCGCGACCGGCCAGCCGGTGATCAGCCCTGCCGCACCGGGACCACCACCATCTCGGCGACGTTGACGTTCGGCGGAGCGCCCACCGCGAAGGCGATGGCTTCCGCGATGTCCGTCGCGGCCAGGGGTGTCAGGTCGGTGCGCATCCGGGACAGGGACTCCCGGGTCTCGGCGTCCCGCATGTCGGCGCCCAGCTCGGTGGTGGTGACCCCGGGCTCGATGTTCTTCACGCGGACGCCGCGCGGACCGAGCTCGGCGCGCAGATTGCGCGTGAGGTGGGCGACGGCCGCCTTGGTGGCGCAGTAGACGGACCAGTCGGGAAAGAGGAGATGCCCGCCCACGGAACCGACGTGGACGAGGTCGGCCGGGCCGCCGCGGGAGGCCGCCGCGAGGAGATCGTCGGTGAAGGCGCGGGACGTGTGCAGCAGACCGCGCAGGTTGACGTCGATCATGCGATCCCACTCGTCGGTCTCGGCGCGCTCGAAGGGGGCGCCCAGCATGACGCCGGCGTTGGCCACGACCAGGTCGACGGTGCCGAGCGCCCCGGTGACGGCGGTGGCCGCCCGCGTGAGGGCCGAGGCGTCGGCCAGGTCCACGGCGACGGGCAGGACCGTCCCGGTGGCGAAGGAGTGCAGGTCGTCCGCCAGCGTCTTGAGACGGTCCTCGCGGCGGCCCAGCAGCGCGACGCTCGCTCCGCCGGCGGCGAGGAGCCGGGCCGTCGCCGCGCCGATCCCGCTGGTGGCACCGGTGACGACCGCGACGCGGTGTGTGAGGTTCCAGGTGTGTGTCATGCCCTCAACGGTGGGACCGGCCCCGGCCGGTGACCAGGCCGTATCACCCCGAGGAGAGCCGATCGTAGGAGTACCGCGGCCACCTTGCGGACTCCCGCGGGCCCGCGGCGCGTCCTAGGGTCGAGGCCATGGACAGTGACAACCGGCTCGGTCTCTTCCTGCGCGCCCGCCGTGCCCTCGTCCGGCCCGCGGACGCGGGTCTTCCGGCCGGGAGCCGGCGCCGGGTGGCGGGCCTGCGCCGTGAGGAGGTCGCGGTGCTGGCCGGGGTCAGCACCGACTACTACGTGCGCCTGGAGCAGGGCCGCGAGCGGAACCCCTCGGCGCAGGTGGTCGACGCTCTGGCACGGGTCCTGGGCCTGGAGGAGGACGCCGTCGACCATCTGCACGGGCTGGCCCGTCCGGTGAGCGACCGGTCCCGGGGCGGTCTGCGGCCCGAGGCGGTGAGCCCGGCGCTGCTGCGGATGATGGAGGGCTGGCACCGCACGCCGGCGGTGGTCCTTGACCGTTGCCTGACCGTGCTGGCCCACAACGTCCTCGGCGGCGCGCTGTTCGCCGGCCACACCCACAGCGGGGATCTGCTGCGGCTGGTCTTCCTCGATCCGGACGCGCGCGCGTTCTACCCGGACTGGGAGCCCGTGGCGGTGAACACCGTGGCCGCGCTGCGCGCCGCCGCCGGGACCGGTCACGAGGATCCGCGGCTGGTCGCCGCGGTCGGCGAACTCTCGCTGCGCAGCGCGGAGTTCGGTCGGCTCTGGGGCCGCTACGACATCCGCCGCAAGACCCGCGAGAGCAAACGCTTCCGGCATCCGCTGGTCGGCGAACTGACCCTGGATTACGAGTCGTTGACCGTCAACAGCGCCCCGGGCCAGCAGCTGGTCGTCTATCAGGCCGAGCCCGGCAGCCCGTCCGAGCAGGCCCTCGCCCTGCTGGGGAGCCTGGCCGCGGCCGAGACCGAGAAGTCCGGCGGGACGAGCGGCAGGGACGCCCGCACCTGAAGCCGTCACGTGGCCCGGATCACCCCTCCCGATTGTGCAACTAGTTGCATAAAGGCGTCGCGGTCCTCTACAACAGAGACCACGAGACCGCGACGGAGGGGCCCGATGAGCCGTTACCCGCACCTGCTGAACCCGCTCGACCTGGGCTTCACCACCCTGCCCAACCGCGTGCTGATGGGCTCCATGCACGTCGGCCTGGAGGAGGCCGAGCGCGGCTTCGAGCGCATGGCCGCCTTCTACGCGGAGCGGGCACGCGGGGGAGTGGGCCTGATCGTCACCGGCGGCATCGCACCCAACGAGGAGGGGCGGCCCGCCGAGGGCGGCGCCAAGCTCACCACGGACGCGGAGGCCGAGCAGCACCGGACCATCACCGAGGCCGTGCACCGCGAGGGCGGCCGGATCGCGATGCAGATCCTGCACTTCGGCCGGTACGCCTACCACCGGGACCTCGTCGCCCCGAGCCCCCTCCAGGCGCCGATCAGCCCCTTCGTGCCCCGCGAGCTCACCGACGCCGAGGTCGAGCGGACCATCGACGACTACGCCCGCACCGCCCGCCTCGCCCGGCAGGCCGGCTACGACGGTGTGGAGATCATGGGCTCCGAGGGCTACCTCATCAACGAGTTCATCGCCGCGCAGACCAACCACCGCACCGACCGCTGGGGCGGCTCGTACGAGAACCGCATGCGCCTGCCCGTGGAGATCGTGCGGCGGGTGCGCGAGGCCGTCGGCGAGGACTTCATCATCGTCTACCGGCTGTCCATGCTGGACCTCGTCCCGGGCGGCTCCACGCTCGACGAGGTGATCACCCTCGCCAGGGCCGTCGAAGCGGCCGGGGCCACGATCATCAACACCGGCATCGGCTGGCACGAGGCCCGCATCCCCACCATCGCGACCTCGGTCCCGCGCGGGGCCTACACCTGGGTGACGAAGCGGCTCATGGGCGAGGTGTCGATCCCGCTCGTGACCACCAACCGCATCAACACCCCCGAACTGGCCGAGGAGTTGCTCGCCGACGGGTACGCGGACATGGTCTCGATGGCCCGCCCGATGCTCGCCGACCCGGAGTTCGTGAACAAGGCCGCGGCCGGTACGCCCGAGGCGATCAACACCTGCATCGGCTGCAACCAGGCCTGCCTCGACCACACCTTCGGCGGGAAGATCACCTCCTGCCTGGTCAACCCGCGCGCCTGCCACGAGACCGAACTGGTGCTGGCGCCCACGCGGTTGAGGAAGCGGGTCGCGGTCGTCGGTGCGGGACCGGCCGGACTCGCCTGTGCCGTGAGCGCCGCCGAACGCGGCCACGAGGTCACCCTGTTCGACGCCGCGAGCGAGATCGGCGGCCAGCTCAACGTCGCCCGCCGGGTCCCCGGCAAGCAGGAGTTCGACGAGACGATCCGCTACTTCCGCCACCAGCTCGACGCCCACGGAGTGGACGTACGGCTCGACACCCCGGTGTCCTGCGCCGACCTGGACGCCTACGACGAGGTCGTGGTCGCCACCGGCGTTTCCCCGCGCACCCCGGAGATCCCGGGCGTCGACCACCCCAGCGTGGTCGGCTACCTCGACGTCCTGCGCGACAACGTCCCTGTCGGCGACCGGGTCGCGATCCTCGGCGCGGGCGGCATCGGCTTCGACGTCGCCGAGTTCCTCACCGACGGCGGCGACAAGGCGCACGAGAACCCCGAGACGTACTTCCGCCAGTGGGGCGTCGACATGGACTACACGGCACCCGGCGGACTCGCGGCCCCCGAACGCCCCGCCCCGCCCCGCACCGTGCACCTCCTCCAGCGCAAGACCAGCAAGGTCGGCGCCGGGCTCGGCAAGACCACCGGCTGGATCCACCGCACCGAGCTCAAGCACCGGGGCGTCACCATGGTCCCCGGGGTGCGCTACGACCGTATCGACGACGCCGGACTGCATGTCACCGTCGGCGAGGAGAGCACGGTCCTGGAGGTCGACACCATCGTGCTGTGCACCGGGCAGGAACCGCGCCGGGACCTGTACGAGGAGCTCGTCGCCGCGGGCCGCAGCGCGCACCTGATCGGCGGTGCCGACGTGGCCGCCGAGCTGGACGCCAAGCGGGCCGTCAAGCAGGGCACCGAGGTCGCGGCCGCCCTCTAGGGGGCGTCCCTAGGATGAGCCCATGTCACTCCCGCACGCGATCCTCACCGCACTGCTCGAAAGGCCGTCGGCGGGGCTGGACCTGACCCGCCGGTTCGACAGGTCGATCGGCTACTTCTGGTCGGCCTCGCACCAGCAGATCTATCGCGAGCTGGGAAAACTGGAGGCCGAGGGCCACATCCGCGCCCTTGCGGAGGACCGGCCGAGCCGCGGGCAGAAGAAGAGCTACGAGGTCCTGCCCGCGGGCCGCGCCGAACTCGAACGCTGGACGGCCGCGGCGCAGGACCCCAAGCCGCACCGGGACACCCTGCTGCTGCGGCTGCGCGCGGCGGCCGTCGTCGGCACGGCGGGCCTCGAGGCAGACCTTCGCCGCCATCTCGACCTGCACCTACGGCAGTTGGCCGAGTACGAGGAGATCGAGAAGCGCGACTTCCCACCCGACAACGACAGCGCGCAGGCCAGGCTTCAGCACCTGGTCCTGCGCGCGGGCATCGAGCTGGAGACCTTCTGGACGCAGTGGCTCACCGAGGCACTGCTGGAGCTCGCCGAACTCCCCGACAGCTGAAGGCTTTTCACGGACCTACGGCCGCCATTGGTGGGCGAGGGCTTCAGAGGCGGTACGGCCGCGAGCGGCGGCGCAGGAACCATCCCGCGGCCACCGCGCCGACCGCCACCAGGCCGCCGCCGACCGCCAGCGTCAGGGTGCCGTAGTCCTTGGTGGCACCGCCGAGACCGCCCATGACACCGCGGGACGGGGAGGCCGAGGCCGTCGCCGAGATCGTGGGCGTGGCGGACCCCGAGACGATGATCGACTGGGTGCCCGCCGTGCTGTTGTCGAAGGCGCACTTCACGATGACGGTGTACGTCCCGGGGCTCACACTCGACCAGGCCGCGGACTGCAGCGAGGTGGTCCCGGACAGGGCCACCTGGCGGCCCTGACTGAAGTTGGCCTGGCTGCTGGTGAGGAGCGAGGCGGTGCCCCAGCCGCCGGTCGGCGCGGTACGGGAGCAGGCCGTCGTCGTGACGGAGACCGTCGATCCGGAGGTGCTCACGGAGATGCTCGATGCCGCGGCGGCCGGCCCGGCGGTCAGGGCGAGCGGCAGCGCGGCGACGGCCGCGACGGTCAGGCCGGAGCGGAGAAGTAGCTTTTCAGTGCGCATGGACTGCCCTCCGGCGGCACGGTCGGCGGTACATCCGTGGCGCCGCCGAGGTGGGGGAAGCCCGTGCTGCCTCGGGGACAGCCAATGGGTCCGGGGGCCGTCCCGCACGCGGAGCGCCGCCGGACAGGTGACGGGCTGCTCCGTCCGGCGCAGGGTGAGTGGCCGTCAGGGGGCAGTGCGCGCGCCCGTCGTCACCGACCGCTCCGCCGACAGCCCGCCCCAGGTGCCGTCGGGCAGCCGCGGCCGGATCCGCACCCGGTGCCTCTCCCCGGCCTCCCGTCCCAGATAGAAGCTGTACGTCGTCCTCCCGCGCGGAGGCGCCCCGCCGAACACCAGCGAGGTGGCCGCCCTGCCGTCGAGGTGGACCTGGTACTCCGTGACGACACCGTCCGTCCGGGGTGGCATCCAGGACAGGTCGAGGTAGTACGCGCCGTCGGCCGCGCGCCGGGTGCTCGCACGGAAGTCCGTCGGTGCCGTGTCCCGGCCGTCGTCGCCGCCCGGAGTGGTGAGGCGGACGGTGCGTCCGGCCGGCGAGAGGTTGTCGGCGGCGTCCCGGGCCCGGACGGTGAAGGAGTAGCGGGTGCCCGGACGCAGCCCGGTGACCACGGCCGCCGTCTGGTCCCCGCCCACACTGTGGATCTTCGTGCCGCCCTGATAGATGTCGTACGACACCACGTCCCGGTCGTCCGCCGAGGCGGCCCAGCTCAGCTGCACGGCCCGGCTGCCCGCCGTCCGGCCCCGCAGCTCACCGGGACGGGTCGGGGCCGAGCGGTCCGCCGCCGCGGCCGCCGGAGTCGTCGCCCGTACCTCCCGGCTGGGCGGGCCCAGGCGCCCCTCGGTGTCACGGGCGCGCACGGTGAAGACATACGGGGTGGTGGGCTTGAGCCTGGTGACATCCACCATGTGCTGTGAACCCGGCACATCCTCGACCTCGGTGGTGCCGCGATATACCTCGTAGCGTTCGATTCCCGTGCCCACGGCGTTCCACATCACGTGCACACTGGTCGCGCTGCCCGCGACGGCGGTGACGCCCACGGGGGCGGCGGGCAGCCGGCCGCTCTCGCCGTCGTCCGGTCCGCCCCATCCGCAGGCGCCGACGAGGACGAGCGCGGCGCACAGGCACAGGGGGACGGGAACGCCTCGCACGTCTCTGCCTCCCGGGAGAACACCAGGGCAATGGTCCGGACCAATATGGCGCCGGTCGGAGGCCCGCGGCAAGGGGGCGGACCGTGTGGGTCGGGCTCGCGAGGGTTACGTATGCTGAAGACCTTCTCGGCCGAACTCTCCACGTGAGAAACGGAGTTCGTGCCGGTGGCGCGGACCGCTGTCGTCGCTGTCCTCGCGCCGTCGGGTGGCCGGGAGGCCGGAGTTCGTCGAGAACTCGGGCCCCCGGCCCCTGCCCCGTCCGGCCCCTCTGCGGTGGCCGCCCCAGCTGAAGCGGCATCAGATTGGGCTGAGTGCCCGTCAATGCCCCCGACGAGAGGGACCCTTATCGTGCGTGTCCGGTCGCTGACGCTGGCCGCGGCAAGTGCCGCTCTGCTCGCCCCGACGACGCCCCCCGCCCTGGAGCACGCCACCGCCCGGACGGAGCCGGTGGTGCGGCGCGAGGGGAAGGTCGCGGCCGCCGACCTCCTGGCCAGGGTGCGCAACTGCGAGCCCGTCTCACACGGCCGCTACCGCAGTGACGACGGCACGGCCGCGAACGTCCCCGTCTGCGGCACCCCGAGCGCGGTCTTCTGGAAAGCCGACATGGACATCGACTGCGACGGCCGGGCCGGCCCCCGCTGCAACCGCCGCACCGACCCGCTGTTCTCCGACGCCACCGCCTCCCAGCAGTCCGACGGCCGCTACCTGAGCGCCGAACGCCTGCCGTACATCGCGGTGCCGGCCCCGAGCAAAATCTGGGACCACCGCCGGCACGGGGTGCGCGGCGGCGCGGTCGCGGCCGTCGTGTACCAGGACCGGGTGCAGTACGCCGTGGTCGGGGACGTGGGCCCGGGCCACATCATCGGCGAGGCGTCCTACGCCACCGCCAAGGCCCTCGGCATCCGTCCCGATCCGCGCGGGGGCGGCACGCCCTCCGGCGTCACCTACATCGTCTTCCGGAACACGCAGGTGAAGCCGATCGAGGACCATGCCGCCGCCGTCGAGACGGGGGAGCGGCTGGCGGGACGGTTCGTACGGGAGAAATGACCCCGCCAGGATCCGCCGCACCGCCGACCACCCGCCGTCGTCGTGGAGGCCGTCACACCTTCCGGTAGTCGTACGCCTCCGCGGCCGCCGCCTCCACCGCCGCGAGGTCCGCTCCGGTCGCCGCCGTGACGACCGCGGCGACCGCTCCCTCGACGAACGGGGCGTCCACCAGCCGTGTGCCCTCGGGGAGTTCGTCCCCCTCCGCCAGCAATGCCTTGACGGTGAGCACCGCACTGCCGAGGTCGGTCAGGACGGCGATCCCGGCTCCCTGGTCCACGGCAGCGGCCGCGCCGGCGATCAACTCCGCGCTCGTACCGAATCCGCCGCCCTCGGTGCCCCCGGCCGCGGCGACGGGCACCTGAGTGCCACCGCCCGCGAGCCCCTTCGCCAGTTCCGCCACGGACGCGGCGACCTCGGCGCTGTGCGACACCAGCACGATCCCGACCAGCTTCTTGTCACTCACCTGCGACCTCCGCGAGCGCGGCGATCAGCAGGGCCGAAGAGGTCGCGCCCGGGTCCTGGTGCCCGATGCTGCGTTCGCCGAGATAACTCGCCCTGCCCTTGCGGGCCAGCAACGGCGTGGTGGCCAGGGCCCCTTCCTCGGCGGCCGTCCGGGCCGCCGCGAAGCCGGCACCCAGCGCGTCGACGGCCGGGACCAGCGTGTCGATCATGGTCTTGTCGCCCGGGGCGGCCCCGCCCAGCGTCATGACCGCCTCCACGCCCGCCCGCAGCGCCTCGGCGAGCTGTGCGGCACTGACCTCACCGGCGTCCCCGAGCGCCTTGCCGGTCCGCCGCAGCAGGGTCCCGTACAGGGGTCCCGAGGCACCCCCGACCGTCGAGATGAGCCGGCGTCCGGCGAGGGTGAGGACCGCGCCCGGGGTGTCCGGGGCCTCCTTCTCCAGGGTCGTGACCACCTCCGTGAAGCCGCGCTGAAGGTTGCTGCCGTGGTCGGCGTCCCCGATGGGGGAGTCGAGGGCGGTGAGTCGTTCCGCCTCACGGTCGACGGAGGCGGCCGTCGCCATCATCCAACGGCGGAAGAAGTCGGCGTCGAGCACTGGGTCTCCTTGCGTGGTCGGTACGTTGATCGCTTGCTCACACTCCCCAGCGCAGCCCCGGTGTCCGCACCGGCGCGTCCCACAGACGCAGCAGCTCCTCGTCCACCTGGCACAGGGTGACCGAGGCGCCGGCCATGTCGAGCGAGGTGACGTAGTTGCCGACCAGGGTGCGGGCGACGGCTACCCCGCGGTCGGCGAGCACCCGCTGCACCTCGGCGTTGAAGCCGTACAGCTCCAGGAGCGGGGTGGCTCCCATGCCGTTGACCAGCACGAGCACGGGGTTGCGCGGGCTCATGTCGTCCAGGATCGCGTGCACCGAGAAGTCGGCGATCTCCCGGGAGGTCATCATCGCGCGCCGCTCCCGGCCGGGCTCGCCGTGGATGCCGACCCCCAGTTCCAGCTCGCCGGCCGGCAGGTCGAAGGTCGGGCTGCCCTTGGCGGGCGTGGTGCACGCGCTCAGTGCGACGCCGAAACTCCGGGAGTTCTCGTTGACCTGGCGGGCGATCGCCTCCACCCGCTCCAGTGACTGCCCCTCCTCCGCCGCGGCCCCCGCGATCTTCTCCACGAACAGGGTGGCGCCGGTGCCGCGCCGGCCGGCCGTGTAAAGGCTGTCGGTCACCGCCACGTCGTCGTTGACCAGGACCTTCGCGACCTGGATGCCCTCGTCCTCGGCGAGTTCGGCCGCCATGTCGAAGTTGAGCACGTCGCCCGTGTAGTTCTTCACGATGAACAGCACACCCGCCCCACTGTCCACGGCGGCCGCCGCCCGCACCATCTGGTCGGGCACCGGAGACGTGAAGACTTCGCCCGGGCAGGCCGCGGAGAGCATGCCGGGTCCGACGAATCCGCCGTGCAGCGGCTCGTGCCCCGAGCCGCCGCCGGAGATCAGGGCGACCTTCCCGGCCACGGGGGCGTCCCGCCGTACGATCACCCGGTTCTCGACATCCACGGTCAGCTCCGGATGGGCGGCCGCCATGCCGCGCAGGGCGTCCGCGACCACGGTTTCCGGGACGTTGATCAGCATCCTCATGGGTATCTCCTGGTGGGTATTGGATCTTGACGGTCCGCGGCGGTGCGTGGCGGCCCGTCAGATCTCCATCGGTGGTCGGCGGCGGACGGCGTTGACCCTGCTCTCCGCAGTATCGACCTTGCGGCAGCGAAGGTCACGCGGGCGGATGCTCCTGGGCGTGCCCGGGGGCCCGGGGCCGGTGACTGCCGCGCGGCGATCGACGTCACAGGCCGTGGGCGAGGGGATGCAGCGGTTCGTACAGGGGAAGTTCGGCGCCGCTGGGTAGACGGATCGCGGTCAGTCTGCCCCAGCGCTGTTCGCTGACCGGGCGGATGATCTCGACGCCCTTGGCGCGGAACTCGCCGAGCTGGGAATCAAGGTCGTCGCACATCAGGTAGAGCTCGTGCTGCGGCGGACCGTCGGTCGGGTGCACGGCGACTTCGGCCGGGGGCAGCTTGAAGAGGAGCCAGCCGCCGCCCGCGTCGACGCCGGGAAACCCGAGGACGTCACGGAGGAAGGCACGGTCCGCCTCGGCGTCCTGGCTGTAGAGGATGACATGTGCACCGCTGATCATGGCTGGCTCCTGCCGTCGACGTCCTGACCGGGTGGATGCAGGGTCTCGCAGCGAGTGCCCCAGCACGAGCTCTTGATCTGCCACGTTCCGTCGTGTCTCGCGCCCTGCGCAGGCGTCGCATACCACCATCTTGCTGCCGTCCCCGGGGGTCCGCGACCGTCCCGTCGCCCAGTCGGACACCGTTCCCGACGCCGGCCGCCGGCAAGGCGTCTTGTCCGTAGGTGGTGCCTGCAATGGATCCGAAAGTCCTGTGATCTGAATCACAGGGGGTGGCGCACATGGGCACCCCGACCACCGAAAGCATCGCGGACCCCGGCCCGCTCGGCCTCGCCGCCTTCGCCGCGACGACCTTCGTTCTCAGCACCTTCAACGCCAACCTGATCACCGACAAAACCTCGTCGCCGTCGTCCTTCCGCTCGCTCTCTTCTACGGCGGACTCGCCCAACTCCTGGCCGGCATGTGGGAGTTCCGCAAGGGCAACACCTTCGGGGTCACCGCCTTCTGCTCCTTCGGCGCCTTCTGGCTGTCGTACGCCGCCTACGCGAAGTTCGTCGCGGGCGACCTGCCGGCGTCCGCCGCGCACCAGGCCAGCGGGCTGTTCCCGCTGGTGTGGGCGGTCTTCACGGTCTGCATGACCGTCGCCGCGACCCGCACGACCGGGGCGATCCTCGCCGTGTTCGTCACCCTGTCCGCGACCTTCATCGTCCTGTGCGTCGCCGACTTCGCACAGTCCTCGAACACCGTCAAGGCCGGCGGCTGGCTGGGGCTGGTCACGGCCGTGTGCGCCTGGTACGCCTCCTTCGCCGGCGTCACCAACTCCACCTACCACCGCTCGGTCATGCCGGTCTTCCCGAAGATCGGCGAGCACCTGGGGGCCCGTCGTACGCACCACCGGGGTCGCTTCTGAGCCCACGCAGCACGAGGCCGAGGCGTTCGACAGCGAACACCCGCTGTACATCATGTACAAGATCCCGAGGTGTTCAACGCCATGGAGTGCGACTTCGACGCCGACGGTGTGCTGACCGGGAGTCAGCCCCGCAGCGGATTGGCGCGGGCCGTGGCCAGGAGGTACCAGGCCGTGGCGCCGGTGTGCCGGTAGGGGTAGTAGCCGAACCCGAAACCGGTGTCGAGCGGGCTGCTCGCCGAGACCACCCCGCAGCGCGTCGGGAGGGCCCTGCCGCCGACCGTCTGGGCATCGCCGAGGAGGTCCTGCGCGCGCTCGATCGAGCCGAGCAGGCGGCGGGCGCGCTTCTCGTCGCCGGCGTGTCCCCGGTGGCGCAGCGCGAGCGCGAGGTGGGCGGTGCCCTCGAACCAGACGCCGTTGCGGTCGGGCCTGGGCTGGCCGTCGGCGATGGGGGCGGACTCGTTCGCCAGCAGGCTCGCGGAGCTGAAGGTGACGCCCTCGTAGGACTGGCCGGAGGGAACCGTGCTGTTGGGGCGGTCGGCCGTGTCCCGTACGGCCAGTTCGGTCGCGGCCCAGTCGAGGGAGCGGGAGTGGCTCCTGGGGCCGAGGGCGAGGTGGGTCCAGGTCTGGGTGTCCTCCGGGACCGGCGACTTGTTGATCGTCACGCCGTCGTTGGTGCCGGTGTAGAAGAAGCCTCCCGACGGTTCCCACATCTTCTCGACGAAGGCCCTGGCACGCTCGCGGCGCTCGCGCCACACCTTGTCCCCGGTCAGCCGGGCGAGCCGCCCGAACAGACCGACCAGGTCGGTGTTGTGCTCGGTCGAGGTGAACGGCAGTCGCGTGTCGGCCCCGTCGACGCCGAACTTGTAGCCGCCCAGCGGCTCGTCGGTCCGCCCCACCCGCTCGATCCACTCGCCGATCCGCACCGCGCCGGTGAGGAAGCGCCGCCCACCGGTGCGCCCGGCGAGCGTGGCGAGCGCGATACCGGCCCACGCCATGTCGCCCACGGCGGTGCCGGTGAAGCCGAACTGCGTGCCCACGTTGGCCGTGCCGTCCGCTTTGACGAAACCGTCCGGCTGCGGGGAGCCGTCGTAGAAGGTGTACGGCCCGACGTTGTAGGCCTGCCGCAGTCGGCCGTCGTCGTGCACCGGGTCGTGGGCCTGGGCGTACAGCAGCGCGTCACCGAGGGCCACGGCCCGCGACTCGCCCGCGGGGTATGTGAGATGGGCCAGGATCGCGAGGGCGTTGTCGTAGGTGAAGGCCGTGCTGAACAGTCCCGCCTGGTCCGGGTAGCTCTGGGTGAGCCGGATCGCGCCGTGGTCCGGATAGGCGTCCATGGCGGCGGCCAGGAAGGCCCGCGCACGGCGGGGCGCGGACGCCGCGGACGTGCCCTGGGCCGCCTGAGACGACTGAGCCGCCTGGGCGGTGCCGGTGCCGGTCGCGGCGAGGGCCGCGGCTCCGAGGCCGGTTCCGATGAGCGTGCGGCGGCTGAGGGGCGGGCGGGGGCTGCCGGTCATGGGTCTCCTCGGGAGGTGCGGGGCCGGTGTCTGAGAGCGCTCTCAAAAGGCGGGATCATTCTGCTGTCGCACCGGAGGCCGGTCAACGTCTGTGCGGCGAAGAGAAGTTGAGTTCCTCACGGTGAGGCGGTCCATGACGGCGGGGTGATCATCGGGTGATCAAGAGAATCGATCAGCAGTCGGCGCCGGCGGCGGACGCCGACCCCCGGGGCCGCCTTCATGCCGGGCCCGCAGGGAGCAGCCGGCCGTGGGCGATGAGGGACGCGGCCTGTTTGAGGCGGCGGATGTGGATGCTGACGCTGTAGGCGTCGACGCCGGGGACGGCCGCCACGCGGGTCGTGAGGTAGCGGTAGAAGTCCTCCGCGTCACGGCAGTAGACGACGACCATGATGTTGTGGTCGCCGCTCATGGCGCCCGCGAATGCCACCTCGTCGTGGTCGGCCAACTCCTCGCCGACCCGTTGGAGATGGGCGGGGGCCACCCGCAGCCACAGGGTGGCGTTGAGGTGGTGGCCCAGCCGCTCGGGGAGCAGGTCGACGTCGTAGGAGAGGGAACCCGAGGATTCCAGGGCGGCGAGCCGTCGGGCGACGCGCGCCTTGGACCAGCCGGTGAGTTCGGCCAGCCGGGTGTGGGTCGTACGGCCGTCCTCGGCGAGGGCGTCGAGCAGCGGGGTGTCCTCGGCGGTGGGCGGCTGGAAGGGGCCGGTGGCGGCGGGCGGACGGTCCGCGGTGAGCCGGGCCACCTGGTCGGGGGTGAGCCGGCTGCCGTATCCGGACCATTCGGAGAGGCCGACCGTGCCGAAGGGGTGGATCAGCAGGTCGATGCTGACGTCCAGTACGGAGGCCGCCTTGGGCAGCTGCCGGAGCAGGACGTCGTCGCGGGGGGCGTCGACCGGTGAGTTGATCACGCAGATGATCTCCGAGCCGCCTGAGGCGAGACCGACGTAGGCGATGTCGGATCGGCGGGTGAGGGCGTCCGCGAGCGGGGCCACGCGGTCGGGGCGGCAGCGGATGCGGGTGATCCAGCGGGCCAGGCCGTGCACCTCCGGGTTGATCAGGCCCACCACGCGCATGACGCCCTCGCGGCGCAGGGCCTGGTAACGGCGGGCCGCGGTCTGCTCCGACACCCCGGCGACCTCGCCGATGAGCCGGAAGGAGGCGCGGGGGTGGTGGTGCAGGGAGCGGAGGATTTTTCTGTCGATCTCGTCAATCATGAGGGGAGTATGACGCTAGCTGGCCTCTGTGTGGATGTTTGTGCTCACTTCCGGCCGATGCGTTGGGGATCCGGTTCGCGGTCGCGGATGCTGGGGCGACCGAGAAGCAGTGAACGACCGCGGCGTGCGTCGCCGTAGAGGAGAGTCCCCGTGAATGTCACGATCCCGGCGAGCGGGCCGGCGGACCGGCGGGCGGCCACGCTCGTCATGGCCTGCCTCGGCGTCTTCGTCGCCTATCTGCCGGTCACCACGGTCGCCGTGAGTCTGCCCGCCGTCCAGTCGGCGCTGGGCGCGACGACCGCCCAACTGTCCTGGGTCCAGGACGCGTTCGTTCTGCCCATGGCCGCGTTCATCCTGACCGCCGGTGTCGTCGGCGACGTCCACGGGCGCAAGAAGGTGTTCCAGGCCGGGCTGCTGTTCTCCGCGGCCGGTGCCGCCGTCGCGCTCGCCGCGCAGTCGGTGCAGGTGCTGTGGGCCGGACAGGCCCTCGCCGGACTCGGCGCGGCCACGCTGCTGCCCACCACGCTGGCGCTGATCAGCCACGCGGTGCCCGACCACCGGGAGCGCGGCAAGTTCATCGGCCTGTGGGCCACCTCGCTCATGGCGGCGCTGGCCGTCGGTCCGATCGTCGCCGGAGTGATCCTCGACCACTTCGCCTGGCGCTGGATCTACCTCCTGGCGATCCCCGTCTCGCTGCTCGCGACCGTCTTCGCGGCGCGGCTGCTGACCGACTCGCGGGCGCCCTACGAACGGCGGCTGGACTGGCCCGGTCAGATCACCGCCACGGTGGCGGTCACCGCCTTGGTCTACGGCGTCATCGAGGGCGGAGCCGACTCCTTCACCGCGCCGAAGGTGCTGACGGCTCTCGCGGTGGCCGTCGTCAGCGGGGTGGCCTTCGTACTCGCCGAGCGGCGCAGCGACAGTCCGATGCTCGACCTCGCGCTGTTCCGCAGCCCGGCCTTCACCGCCACCACGCTGGTCGCGATGATCACCTTCCTCGGGCTGATCGGCTTCTTCTTCCTGCTCAGCCTCTACTTCGGGCTGGTGCAGCAGCTCGACACCCTGCAGGCGGCCTGGCGGATGCTGGTGGTGACCGCCTGCGCCATCCTGGTCGGCGGGCCCGTCGGACGGCTCATGCACCGGGTCTCCGCCCGCGTGCTGATCACGGGCGGTCTGCTGGTCGTCTCCGCCTCCCTGTTCTCGCTGGTCGGTGCCGACGCGCACACCTCCTTCGTCGGCCTGGCCTGGCGACTGGCGCCACTGGGGCTGGGACTGGGGGCCGTCATGACCCCGATGACCGCGACGGCCGTGGCCTCCGTGCCGCACCACCTGGCCGGCATGGCCGCGGCGGGCAACAACGCCTTCCGTCAACTCGGCGGGGCACTCGGCCCGGCCGTCCTGGGCGCGCTGCTGACCACCCGGGCGCTGGACAGCTTCCCCGGTCACCTGGCCGACGCCGGGCTGACCGGGGCGGCGCAGGAGCGGATCGTCTCGGCGGCGGATCACGGAGGACTCGGCGCGGTCGCCGGGCTCGGCCTCGGAGCGGACACGGGCCGGGCCATGGGCGCCGTGGGGGAGGCCTTCCTGGACGGGCTGCGGCTCTGCCTGACGGTCGCGGGGTCGCTCACGCTGCTGGCGGCGGTGGTTGCCTTTGTCCTGCTGCGCCGTCCCCGTGGCATGGGATCGGGTCACACGCAGGTTGCCGCGTCGGGTCCGACGAGGGGCACGGCACCCGGCGAGGTGGCTGCGGCGGTGTCGGAGACCCGCGGCAGTGAGGGGCGCGGAGAGGTGTGACGAGGCAGGGGGAAGAGCTGGAGTCGGATGTGTTCCAGCAGGTCAGCCGCCGGAAAGCCCTGCTCGTTGACCATCCCGCCCCCTGGGTACCCGTACGCCATGAGCACGCCCTTCCCGCCCCATGCCCTGCACGACTACGCGCTGCTTGCCGACGGTGAGCGCGGGGCGCTCATCGGGCCCGACGGCGCCATCGGGTGGCTGTGCGCGCCCACGTGGCACGACGAGGCGGTCTTCGCCTCACTGATCGGCGGGCGGGGCGCGTACGCCGTCACTCCTGCCGGGCGGTACGTCTTCGGCGGCTACTACGAAGAGGGCACGCTCATCTGGCGCAGCCGCTGGGTCACCGACGACGGGATCGTGGAGTGCCGCGAGGCGCTGGCCTTCCCCGGTGCCCCGGACCGGCTCGTCCTGCTGCGGCAGCTGCGGGCGGTGGACGGGCCGGCCCGCGTCTCCGTCGTCCTCGACCCGCGCAGCGGGTACGGCGCGACACCGATCGACCCGGGCTCGGTCCGCCGTAGCGACGACGGGGTGTGGGAGCTGCGCACCGGCCGGCACCGGCTGCGCTGGCAGGGAGCCCCGCAGGCCGTCCCGGGGGAGCGCGGTCTGACCGCGGACATCGAGCTGAAGCCCGGCGAGCGGCACGAACTGGTCCTGGAGTGCGCCGTGTCCCCCCTGCCGGCCGAGCCGCCCGAGCCGGCGCGGACCTGGGCCGCCACCGAAGCCGCCTGGCACGAGACGGTCCCCGCGCTCGACAACACCGTCGCCCCCCGTGACGCGCGCCGGGCGTACGCGGTACTGCGCGGCCTCACCGCACAGGGCGGGGGCATGGTCGCGGCGGCCACGACCAGCCTGCCCGAGCGCGCCGAGGAGGGCCGGAACTACGACTACCGGTACGTGTGGATCCGAGACCAGAGCTACGCCGGACAGGCCGCTGCCGCCGTCGGTGCCCACGACCTCCTCGACGCCGCCGTCGGCTTCGTCACCGCGCGCCTGCACGCGGACGGGCCCCGCCTGGTACCGGCCTACACCGTGCACGGCGACCCCGTTCCCGGGCAGCGCGCACTCGACCTGCCCGGCTACCCCGGCGGCTTCGACCGCGTCGGGAACCAGGTCGGCGAGCAGTTCCAGCTCGACGGCTTCGGCGAGGCCCTCCTGCTGCTCGCGGCCGCCGAACGCCACGGGCGCCTGGACGAGGGGCACTGGAAGGCCGTGGAGATCGCCGTGCGGGCCATCTCCGACCGGTGGCGGCAACCCGACGCGGGGATCTGGGAGCTGGGCGACCGGATGTGGACCCACAGCAGGCTCATCTGCGTCGCCGGGCTGCGGGCCGTGGCCGCGGTGGCTCCCCGCCATCCGCTCGCCGACACCTGCACCGCCCTGGCCGACACCCTCCTCGACACCGCCGAACGCACCTGCCTCCACCCCGACGGCCACTGGCAGCGCACCCCCGACGACCCGTCCGTGGACGCCGCCCTGCTGCTGCCCGGCGTACGCGGTGCCCTGCCCGCCGCCGACCCGCGTACCCGGGCCACCCTCGCCGCGTGCCGTCGTGAGCTGGCCGACGACCACTACCTCTACCGCTTCCGCCACGACGACCGCCCCCTGGAGGAGGCCGAGGGCGCCTTCCTGCTGTGCGGGTTCGTCATGGCGCTCGCCGAGCACCAGCAGGGCCGGACCGTCGAGGCGTACCGCTGGTTCGAGCGCAACCGCGGCGCCTGCGGGGCCTCGGGGCTGTACGCCGAGGAGTTCGACATCGCCCAGCGTCAGCTGCGCGGCAATCTCCCGCAGGCGTTCGTCCACGCACTGCTGCTGGAGGCGGCCGCCCGGCTCGGTGAGTGACCGGGCGCCCGCCTCCAGCAGTCCCAGAGCTGTTCCGGAGGGTTACCGCAAGGCCTGCCGCGCGACAGCGTCCGCGACATGGCCGTGGACGTCAGCCGCCTCCCGGGCCGCCGCTGCCGAACGAGCCGCTGCTGCCCTCGTCCCAGCGGGGCCCTTCGGTCGCCGGACCCGTCCGGGTCGGAGCGTTGCCGTGGTTGGGCAGTTCGTGCGGGGTCAGTCGGGTGTCGCTCCTGGGCACCTCGTCGGGCTCCCGGTGCTCCCTGACCTCACGGACCGGCCCGCCCTCGGGCAGCCTCGGCTGTTCCTCGGGAGTGGGTGGGGGCGACTCGCGGCGCCTGACGCGGGAGCCCAGGAAGAAGGCGCCGATCAGCACCCCCACGACCACCACACCCGCGGCGATCACTCCGGCCGCGAGGCCGCCCCGGCCCGCGGCCAGGTCCATCCATTCGCTGTTCAGGGCTTGGTTCATGCCACGCGGGTACCCCGCGACCCCCGCGTGAACCGACCCGCCCCGGCGCCCCGCCCCGGAGTGCCGCAGACCCCCGGGAACTCCGGGTTTGACGGCTCGGACCCCGGCTACCCGCACCCTGTGACGACTTCGACTTCTCAGCAGGAGCTCTTCCAGTTCCTGGAGGATCGCTTCGCGTGTGCCCAGGCGTGCACCGAGTGCGCACGGGCCTGTGCGCTGCGTGCGAGCCTGGTCGATCCGGACGGGACGGAGGAACAGGAACTGCTGCGGCGCAAGGGCATCATGTGCGCGGAGGTGTGCGACGCGACCTGCCGGGTGCTGTCCGAGGAGAGCCATCTCGACGAGGCCGGCATCCGGGTCCAGCTGGAATGGTGCAGGTCGGTCTGCCTGGAGTGCGCGCAGGTCCTCGACCGGCACGCCGGCGCCGAGGACGCCGCCAAGGCGTGCCGTGAGTGCGCGCAGGCGTGCACGGACTTCATGGAGACCCTTCGCTGAAACCTCCGCGCCGGCGGACGCTCCACCGACCCACTCCACGGACCTGCCTCACAGACCCGCCTCACGGACCCTCTCCCGGCCGTTCCCAATTTCTGGAACACGTTCTACGGTGTGCGCCGTCAGGACCGGTCCCGGGGAGCCTGGAGGCGCCGTGCATCTCGACCACACACCCGAGCAGCAGCGGCTGCGCACCGAACTGCGCACCTACTTCGCCGAGCTGGTCCCGGACAACGCGCACGCCCGCTTCACCGACCGGGACGCCCAGAAACGCTTCTACCGCGACACCATCCGGCGCCTGGGCGCGGACGGCTGGCTCGGTGTCGGCTGGCCCGAGGAGTACGGCGGCCGCGGTCTGACCGCGATGGAACAGTTCATCTTCTTCGACGAGGCCGCCCAGGCCGGCGTACCGCTCCCGCTGATGGCCCTCAACACCGTCGGCCCGACGATCATGCGGTACGGCACCGAGGAGCAGAAGTCCTGGTTCCTGCCGCGCATCCTCTCCGGTGAGATCGACTTCGCGATCGGCTACAGCGAGCCCGGCGCGGGCACCGACCTGGCCTCCCTGAAGACCCGCGCGGTGCGCGACGGCGACGCGTACGTCGTCAACGGCCACAAGATCTGGACCACCAACGGCGACACCGCCGACTGGGTCTGGCTCGCCGTGCGCACCGACCCCGACGCCCCGCCGCACAAGGGCATCACCATGCTCCTGATGCCGACCACCGACCCCGGCTACTCGTGCACCGTCATCAACACCCTCGCCTCGCACGACACGACGGCCAGCTACTACGAGAACGTCCGCGTCCCCGTCTCGCACCGGGTCGGCGAGGAGAACCAGGGCTGGCGGCTGATCACCAACCAGCTCAACCACGAGCGCGTCACCCTCGCCGCCCACGGCACCATGGCGATCCGGGCCCTGCAGAACGTGCAGCGCTGGGCCATGGAGACCAAGCTCGCCGACGGCCGCCGCGTCATCGACCTGCCGTGGGTGCGCCGCCTCCTCGCCCGGACCCACACCCGGCTCGACGCCCTCAAACTCCTCAACTGGCGGATGGTGAACGCCGTCCAGGACGGCACCCTCACCCCGCAGGACGCCTCCGCGGTCAAGGTCTACGGCTCCGAGGCCCGCCGGGACGCCTACGCGTGGCTCATGGAGATCGTCGCGGCGGCCGGCGCGCTCAAGGAGGGCTCGGCGGGCGAGGTCCTCCACGGCGAACTGGAACGCGGCTACCGCTCGGCGGTGATCTTCACCTTCGGCGGCGGCAACAATGAGATCCAGCGGGAGATCATCTCGTGGATCGGTCTGGGTATGCCGCGGGTACGGCGCTAGCCTGCTGTGACATCGGTGCGGCTTCTCAGAGACGACGGCGCAGTGATGGGCGGCTGCTGCCAGGCGGGACTCATCTGGGCCCCTGCTTCCGCGCGTGCTGCAGCCACGAGGGTGGCACCCCAGCGCGCACAGCCCGTCGTGGATCGTGTCGGTGAGCTGTGGGACCTCTTCGTCGGTCACTGATCTGCTTGCCTCGGCCCAGAAGCACGGGCACCGGATCGCTGCGGCCACCGCCCACCACGTCGCTCGAGCGGCCGCTTTCCTGGACACCGGCCGGGGCATCGTCGAAGACGAAGACCGGCGCTCAGATCTCGTATGCCGCGAAATCCCGGCGGCCTGACGAGCTGTCATGCCGTGTTCTGGCCCGAGGGGCGCAGGGCACCGCCGATCAGGGGGTCGCTGTCGCCGATGACCGGATGGAGTACCCAGTGAGGTTCTCCGGCCGCAGGATCGTGTCCAGTTGATCGGTGGTGAGCATGCCGGCCTCGGCGGCGAGGTCCTTGACGGTGCGCCCGGTGGCCAAGGCCTGGCGGGCCAGGGTGGTGCCGGCGGCGTAGCCGATGTGCGGGGCGAGGGCGGTGACCAGTCCGACGGAGCGGTGGACGCTGTCGTGGAGGTGCTCGCGGTTGGCGGTGATCCCGGGGACGCAGCGGATGGCCAGGGTGTCGCAGGCGGCGCGCAGATGGCTCAGGGAGCGCAACAGGCTGTAAGCAATGACAGGTTCGAAGGCGTTGAGCTGGAGTTGTCCGGCTTCAGCGGCCATGGTGACGGTCAGGTCGTTGCCGATGACCTCGTAGGCGACCTGGTTGACGACTTCGGGGATCACCGGGTTGACCTTGCCGGGCATGATCGACGAACCCGCCTGCACCGGCGGCAGATTGATCTCGCCGAGTCCGGTGGTGGGGCCGGAGGAGGTCAGGCGCAGATCGTTGCAGGTCTTGGAGAGTTTGACGGCGACGCGCTTGAGGACGCCGGAGAGCTGGACGAACGCGCCGCAGTCCTGGGTGGCCTCAATGAAGTCGCCTGCGGGCCTGACGGGTTCGCCGCTGATCTCGGCGAGGTACCCGCAGGCGAGTTCGGCGTAGCGGGGGTGACCGTTGATGCCGGTGCCGATGGCCGTGCCGCCGAGGTTGGACTCCAGGAGCAGCGCGGCGGCCTCGGCGAGGCGCTGTCGGTCCTCCTCGATCATGACGGCGTAGGTGGTGAACTCCTGGCCCAGTGTCATGGGGACGGCGTCCTGGAGTTGTGTACGGCCCATTTTCAGCACGTCGCCGAACTCCGCCGCCTTCTCTGTGAACGCCGTCGCCAGCGCGCCCAGTGCATCGACGAGCCGACGCAGTGAGATGACCAGGGCCAGGCGTACGGCGGTGGGGTAGACGTCGTTGGTGCTCTGACCGAGGTTGACGTGGTCGAGCGGGTGGATCACGTCGTAGAGCCCGCGGGGGTGGCCCAGGTGCTCCAGGGCCCGGTTGGCGATGACCTCGTTGGCGTTCATGTTCGTGGAGGTGCCGGCGCCTCCCTGAATCGGGTCGACGACGAACTGCTCGTGCAACAGGCCGCAGCGGATCTCCACGCACGCGTCGGTGATCGCTTGGGCGATGTCCGATGGCAGCAGCCCCAGGTCACGGTTGGCTCGTGCGGCCGCCTGCTTGACGGCGGCCAGCGCGGTGATCAGGTCGGGGAACTGGGCGATGGTCGCTCCGGTGATGGCGAAGTTCTCCACCGCCCGCACCGTGTGCACGCCGTAATAGGCGTCGGCGGGCACCTCCTTGTCTCCGACCAGGTCGTGCTCGATGCGTGTGGCCTGCGCCATCTGCTGCTCCTCGTCGCTGCCGCCGGACGTAAGCCGGGGATGCCTGTCGCGGGACCCCTTGACAGGCCGCCGCCTCCGGGCTCAGTGTTACCGACCAACACGCAGAACGCAATATATTGCATATGGCAGGAGTCTCATGGCTACCGCACTCACCCCTCCCACCAGCGCGGACACCCCACCGAACCGGCCCTCGGGCTTCCTGCGGCGATGTCTGAAGATGCCGATCGGCATCCAGTCGATCATCGCCGTAGGCCTCGGAGCGCTCATCGGAACCGTCGCCCCGTCCGCGGGCGAGCAGATGAAGATCCTCGGGGACGTGTTCCTGAACCTGGTGCAGGTCGTCGTCCTGCCCCTGGTCTTCCCGCTCATCGTGCTGGGCATCGCCCGCATGGAGTCGGTCAAGAAGGTAGGCCGGATCGCCGGAAAGGCCATCCTCTACTTCGAACTCGTCACCACCGTGATCCTGCTGATCGCGGTAGGCCTGGCGAAACTTACGGGCATCGGCAAGGGCGCCCCCGTCCACGGTGCCGACGCCAAAGACCTCGACGGTCTGAGCCAGGGCATCGACTTCCACGAACTGGTCCTGCACGCCGTACCGAAGAACATCTTCGCCGCGTTCGGTGAGGGCAACCTGCTCGGCGCGATCGTCTTCGCCCTCCTCGTCGGCGTCGCCATGGCCGCGATCGGGGAGAAGTCCGAACCCTTCACCGCCGTGCTGGAGTCCGTCGCCGCGGTGATGTTCAAGGTCGTCGGCTACGTCATCCGCGTCGCGCCACTGGGCGTACTGGGCTTCATCTCCTACGACGTGGCGTACTACGGCTTCGGCAACCTGCGCAGCCTGCTGGGCTTCATCGCCGTCGTCTACGCGGGCCTGGCCGTCGTCATCGGCGTGCTCTTCCCGCTCATCGCCGCGATCTACCGCATCCGCTACGTCGAACTGCTGAGGTCGATCGCCGGGCTCGCCGGGATCGCCTTCGTCACCCGCAGCTCCGAGTCCGTACTGGCACCCCTCATGGGCAAGTTGGAGGCATTCGGCGTCAGCCGGTCCACGACCTCGTTCGTCGTCCCCCTCGGCTACTCCTTCAACACCGACGGCTCGGTCCTCTACCAGGCCGCCGCACTGGTCTTCCTCGCCAACGCCTATGGTGCCGACACGTCCCTGCCGGCTCTGCTGCTCATGGTCGGTGTGCTGGTGATCCTGTCCAAGGGCATGGCCGGGGTCGCCTCCGCCTCGATCGTCGTCCTCATCGCCGCCGGCAATTCCGTCGGACTGCCCGCCGAAGGCATCGCGCTGCTCCTGGGCGTCGACTTCATCGTCGACATGGCCCGCACCGGTGTGAACGTCATCGGCAACTCGCTGGCGGCAGCGGTCGTGGACAGCTCCGAGAAGCGGCGTGAAGCCAAGCGCGGCAGCCGCGACACCGTCCAACCTGACGCGCCTGATGTCACGGTTCTGGAGAGGGAAACCGCGCAGTGAGCAGTCCCGCACGTTCGACCGCGGTCATCGGCATCCTGGGCGGCATGGGCCCGGCGGCCACCGCAGACTTCTACACCAAGCTCGTCGCGACCACCCCGGGCTCCAGCGACCAGGACCACCTTCGCACGGTCATCTGGTCCGACCCCACCATCCCCGACCGCACCGAGGCCCTGCTGGGCGACGGCCCCGACCCCACCCCCTGGCTTCTCAACGGCGGCCGCGTCCTGCGCGAGGCCGGCGCCACCGTGATCGCCATCCCCTGCAACACCGCCCACGCCTTCGTCCCGCGCATCGCCGACCATGTAGGCCTGCCCATCGTCCATATGATCGGCGAAGTCGCCCGGCACCTGGGCACCATGAGCCCACGCATCCACACCGCCGGACTGCTCGCCACCACCGGAACCGTCCGCGCCGGCCTGTACCAGGAGTGGCTCGGCCGCTTCGGGATCCGCCTGGTCCTGCCCGACGACGTCGGCCAGAGTCGATACGTCATGACCGCCATCCGAGCGGTGAAAGCCGGCGCCCGCGACGATGCGACGACGACCGCACTGCTGGCCCGCGCCGCACAGGGCCTGACCGAGCAGGGCGCGCAGGCGGTGATCGCCGGCTGCACCGAGATCCCCCTGGGGCTTCCCGCAGAGGTGGTGGACGTTCCCCTCGTCGACCCGTCGCTCATACTGGCCCATGCCCTGGTCCGCCGGGCGACAACCGAGGGCTTGGCCGGACAGGCCGAGAAGGGATAGGCGAGGGACAGCGATGTACTGTACGCAATATGTCACTCGACAGTCCCGTTTCCCGCCGTCTTCTCAGCGATGAGGTCTTCCATCGTCTGCGCGACTCCATCGTGCGCGGCGAACTGGTCCCCGGCGAGAAGGTCAAGGACGGTGAGCTCGCCGAGCGCCTCGGCCTCAGCCGCACCCCGGTGCGTGAGGCACTGGCCCGGCTCGCCGACATCGGCCTGGTGGAGGCCAAGCCCGGCGTCTATACGCGCATCACCACGCTCAACCGCCGTGACGTCGAAAAGACCCTCGCGGTCCTGCGATCCCTCGATCAGTTGGCCGTTGAGACGGCTGTGCCAGTCATGGCAGAGCAGGATTTCCATGTTATGCGCGAGGCCAACCGCGCCTTCGAACTGGCCGTCGCCGCCAATGACACTGCCGCCGCGCTCGCGGCCGACGATCGCTTCCACGCTGTGCCGATCGCGGCCGCGGACAACCCCGTACTGAGCCGGATCGTCGAGCAGCTCCACCCGCAGATCCACCGCATCCTCTACCGGAAGTTCTCCACACTCCTCGGTGGCCGCAACACCATTGAGCACCACGACCAGCTCGTGGAGGTCTGCGCCACCGGTGATGCCCGTGCCGCTGCCGAGTTGTCCGGACGGCACTGGTCCGAACTCGGCGGACAGATCAACGACCTGTTCGACGCCAATCAGTTCGCCGAGGTGGCCGCAGGATAGGCGGCCATTCTCTGCGAGGTATGGCGAGGCCGATGAGGGTGGTGCGGCCGGTGGATGAGGTGCGATGCGCCTGGAGACCGATCTGCTCACGGTCACGACCGGGTGAAGGCCCAAGCCCGTCCACGGTCGTGCAGCAGCATCTGCATGCCTGAGGCAGTGCGGCCGGTGGTCGATCCAGTATCTGATGTAAAGGGATGTCGCCTCTTTCCACACGGCAGTACCCGCTCCGCCCTGGACGGACGTCGCCGATCGTGCGGGCGATTGGAGTACTGGTTGACGTCGACTCCATAGGCCGAAGGCTCGGAGTCTCCGAACAGGGTGGCCATCGGCACTGTGCCGGTGCAGCTCGGCGATGACCATGGTCATGAACGTCCCGTTGTGCCAACCACCGATCCTGGTCACACTGCGCGTATGGCGGACACGGCGAGCTTCGAGGCGGGCGATCCCGGGCTGTTCACCCCGGACTCGGTGACCTGGCAGCTGCACGGCGACCCGATGATGTGGGTCGCCGGCATCCGCGCGCTCTACCTCCAGGCCCTGCACCCGCGGGCGGTACGCGGCGTCATGCAGAACTCCGACTTCCGGCGCGACGCCTGGGGCCGGCTGATGCGCACCGCGAACTTCGTCGGCACCACGACCTACGGCACCACCGAGGCCGCGGAGAAGGCCGGCGCCCGGGTCCGGAAGATCCACAGCATGCTCGGGGCGACCGACCCCGCCACCGGCGAACGCTACGGCGTCGACGAACCCGAGCTCCTGCTGTGGGTGCACTGCGCCGAGATCGACTCCTACCTCCAGGTCGCCCGCCGCTCCGGCTTCCGCCTCACCGACGAGCAGGCGGACCGCTACATAGCTGAACACCGGATCAGCGCCCGTCTGGTGGGCCTGGACCCCGACGCCGTACCGGCGAACCAGGCGGAGATGACCGCGTACTTCGAGAAAATCCGCCCCGAACTGGCCGCTACGCCCGAGGCCCGCGAGGTGGACGACTTCCTGCTCCGCCCGCCGACGCACCCCCTTCTCGTCCCGGCGCGTGAGGTGCTGTGGCGGCGCGTGGCGCAGCTGGCGTACGCCGCCCTGCCGCCGTACGCCCACGAGTTGTACGGCAGGAAAGCCCCCGAACCCACCACCGTCACCCGACAGTTGCGCGCCACCGGCACCCTGCTGCGCTGCGTTCCCGCACGTCTGCGCTGGCAACTCCCGCCCAAACACATCCTCCGCGCCATGGCACGGCTCGGCCCCGGCTCCCGTCCCGCCCCGTACAAACTCGGACGATAGGTCGCCATACTGGACGAGCCATCGGAGGGCGGGGCGAACTTTACGGGGGCGGTCGCAGGAGATGGGGGACAGCAGGCTCATCCAGGGGCGGTACCGGTTGCTCGATCTGATCGGGCGCGGCGGCATGGGCGAGGTGTGGCGGGCCCGCGACGAGTCGCTGGGCCGCCAGGTCGCCGTGAAGTGCCTCAAGCCGCTGGGCGGGCAGCACGACCAGACCTTCACCCGGGTCCTGCGGGAGCGGTTCCGGAGGGAGGCCCGGGTGGCCGCCGCGCTCAGCCATCGCGGAGTCACCGTCGTCCACGACTTCGGCGAGTCCGACGGAGTCCTCTACCTGGTGATGGAACTCCTGGAGGGGCGCAACCTCAGCCAGCTCCTGGAGGACAACAAACAGCACCCCCTGCCCGTCTCCGACGTCGTCGAGATCGCCGACCAGGTCGCCGCCGCCCTCGCCTACACCCACCAGCAGGGCATCGTGCACCGGGACCTGAAGCCCGCGAACATCGTCCGGCTGACCGACGGCACCGTGAAGATCTGCGACTTCGGCATAGCCCGTCTCGGCCACGACGTCGACTTCACCTCCCGGCTGACCGGCACCGGCATCGCCATGGGCACCCCGCACTACATGTCGCCGGAGCAGATAGGGGGTTCCGAGGTCGACCAGCGCAGCGACCTGTACTCCCTGGGGTGCGTGCTGTACGAGATCGCCACCGGGGCGCCGCCGTTCGACCTGGAGGACGCGTGGGCGATCCTCGTCGGCCACCGCGACACCCCGCCCCGGCCGCCGCGCAGCCACCGCGCCGAACTCCCCGAGTACCTCGACCAGGTCATCCTCGACCTGCTGGCCAAACGACCGGAGCAACGCCCGCACGACGCACGTGAGCTGGGCCGCCGGATCACACTGGGGCGCACCACACCGGCGTACGTGCCCACCGTGGTGACCCCGCGGCCCGACTTCCGGCCGCCGGTGTCGCCCGAACCCGCCCGCCCCCGCGAGAACCGGCTGCCGTCCTGGACCCGGGGCATCACCACCGGCCACAAGGCCACCGGCGCCGGACTCGTCACCACGCCCCCGGACCCCGGGGCCGGTCTGACCGGCGAGTGGATCGCCCGCCCCGCCACCGGCCGCGTCGAGGAGCCCGTGCCGGACGAGCCGCCCGCGCCCTCGGCGCAGGCCCTGACAGCCCTCGCCGGGCGGCACAACGCGGGGCTCAGCCTCGGGCGCCTGGGCCGCTGGGACGAGGCCGGCGAGGTGCACCGCGCGGTCGCCGCCGAACGCGAGCACCTGCTCGGCCCCGACCACCCCGACACCCTCGCCAGCCACTACGAGGTCGCCTTCACCCTCAGCCGCACCGGCCGCGCCGCGGACGCCCTGCGCGCGTACAAGCACGTGGCCGCGACCAGAACCCGCACCCTGGGCGCCGACCACCCCGACACCCTCGCCGCCCGCCAGGAGATGGCGTACGTCCTCGGCCAGCTGGGCCGCCACTTCGACGCCCACCAGGTCTACAACTCGGTGCTCGCCGCCCGCGAGCGCGGGATGGGCGCGGACCACCCCGACACCCTCCGCTGCCGCCACAACCTCGCCTTCAACCTCAGCAGGCTCGGCCGCCTGGAGGACTCCTACCGCATGGCCTGCGAGGTGGCCGCCGCGCGCGCCCGGGTGCTCGGCCCCCACCACCCCGACACGCTCGTCACCCGTTACGAAGTCGCCTATGCGCTGGGCCAGTTGGGTCACTGGGCGGAAGCCCTGCAGACCTACCACGAGGTCGCCGAGGCCCGCGCCCGGGCCCTCGGCCCCGATCACCACGACACCCTCGCCGCCCGCTACGAGGTCGGCATCAGTCTGGGCCGCCTCGGCCGCAGCGCGGACGCGCTCCGGCTCTACCGTGACCTGATCGAGGACCGCACCCGCATCCACGGCCCCGCCCACCCCGAGACCCTGCGCGCCCGCCACGGCCTCGGCGTCAACCTCGGCCGCCTCGGCCGCTGGGAGGAGGCCCTTGCCGAGTCCCGGGACGTGTGCGCGATCCGCGAGCGCGTCCTCGGCCCCGACCATCCGGACACCCTGATCAGCCGCCGCGAGGTCGCCGTGGGTCTAGGCTGGCTCGGCCGCTGGACGGACGCCCTCACCGAGTACCGCACCGTGGCCGGCGCCCGCGAGCGCGTCCTCGGTGCCGACCACCCCGACACCCTCGCCAGCCGCAACGACGAGGCCCACTGCCTGGAACAACTCGGCCGGGGCGCGGAGGCGGCCGAGCTCTATCGCAGAGTGGTGGTGCTGCGCCGGCAGCGGGCGCCGGGAGCACCGTGACCCGGGACCAGGGGTGTGGGCCGGGTGCGCTCCACCTCTGGCCGACCTAGATCGCCACGTGTTACGAAGAACCATGCCTGCACACGAGGGACTCCACCGCCGCTACGACGCCGTCATCGTCGGCGGAGGGCACAACGGACTGGTCGCCGCCGCCTACCTGGCCCGGGCCGGACGGTCCGTACTCGTCCTTGAGCGGCTCGGGACCACCGGGGGAGCCGCGGTGTCCACGCGGCCGTTCGCCGGGGTGGACGCCCGGCTGTCGCGGTACTCGTACCTGGTCAGCCTGCTGCCCAAGAAGATCGTCCGGGATCTCGGCCTGGACTTCCGCGTCCGCACCCGCAATGTCTCGTCGTACACCCCCGTGGAACGCGACGGGAGGCCCACCGGACTGCTGGTCGGCGGCGGCGAGCGCCGCACCAGGGATGCCTTCGCCCGGCTCACCGGCGGCGAACAGGAGTACCGGGCCTGGCAGCGGTTCTACGACATGACGGGCCGGGTGGCCAAGCGGGTGTTCCCCACGCTCACCGAGCCGCTGCCCAGCCGGGACGAACTGCGCCTGCGGGTGGACGACGAGGAGGCGTGGCGGGTCCTGTTCGAGGAGCCGATCGGTGTGGCGGTGGAGGACCGTTTCGCCGATGACCTGGTCCGGGGCGTGGTCCTGACCGACGCGCTCATCGGCACCTTCGCCGACGCCCACGACCCCTCCCTCAAGCAGAACCGCTGCTTCCTCTACCACGTGATCGGCGGCGGGACCGGCGCCTGGGACGTACCCGTCGGCGGCATGGGAGCCCTCACCGACGCCCTGGCCGGCGCGGCACGGCAGGCCGGCGCGGTCCTCGCCACCGGACACGAGGTCGTCGGGATCTCCACGGACGGCGGCTCGGCCGAGGTCACGTACCGCACCGCCGAGGGCGAGGGCACCGTCACGGCCCGGCACGTCCTGGTCAACGCCTCCCCGCGGGAACTCGCCGCGCTCACCGGCGACCAGCCCCCCACGCCCGCCGAGGGCGCCCAGCTCAAGGTCAACATCCTCCTCAAGCGCCTCCCGCGGCTGCGCGACAGCGAGGTCGATCCCCGTGAGGCGTTCGCCGGCACCTTCCACATCGCCGAGGGGTACCAGCAGCTGGCCACCGCCCACGCCGAGGCCGCCGCCGGCCGTCTCCCCACCGCCCCGCCCTCCGAGATCTACTGCCACTCCCTCACCGACCCGACGATCCTCGGCCCGGACCTCGTCGAGCAGGGCTACCAGACCCTCACCCTGTTCGGCCTGCACACCCCGGCCCGGCTCTTCGACCGGGACAACGACGCCGTACGGGAGGAACTCCTCAAGTCCACCCTCGCCCAGCTCGACGCCCACCTCGCGGAGCCGCTGACCGACTGCGTGGCCACGGACGCGGACGGCCGGCCCTGCATCGAGGCGAAGACCCCGCTCGACCTTGAGCGGGACCTGCGGCTGCCCGGCGGCAACATCTTCCACCGCGAACTGTCCTGGCCGTACTCCGAGGAGGGCACCGGGCGGTGGGGCGTGGAGACGCGGCACGCGAACGTGCTGCTGTGCGGGGCGGGCGCGGTGCGGGGCGGCGGGGTGAGCGGGGTGCCGGGGCACAACGCGGCGATGGCCGTGCTGGAGGAGCTCGGCGGCTGAAGGCCCCGCCCGTCCGCACCCTCAGGCCCGGCTTCCGCCGTCGACCTGGAGCACCACCCCTGTGACGTACGAGGCCCGGTCGCTCAGGAGCCAGGCCGCGGCCTCGGCGATCTCGGCCGGGTCGGCGCCGCGGCCCAGCGGGGTCTGCGCGACGAGCTGCTCGACGATGCCCGGGGTGGCGGCCTCCCAGTCGTCGATCATCTTGGTCAGCGTCCCACCGGGGGCGACGGCGTTGACCCGGATGCCCTCCGGGCCGTACGTGGCGGCGGCCGACGCGGTCAGGCTGTTGACCGCCCGCTTGGCGGCGCCGTACGCGGGCAGCCAGGGGTTGGCCATCAGGCTGCCGATACTGGAGTTGTTGACGATCGCGCCGGTCCCGGCGGTGGCCCGGATCGCGGCGATCTCGGCGTTCATCGCCAGCCAGGGGCCCTTGAGGTTGACGGAGATGACGTGGTCGAACTCGGCCTCGGACAGCTGGTCCATCGGCCCGGGCTGCTGGATCGTCGCCCCGTTGTTGAAGGCGACGTCGAGCCTGCCGTACAGCTCGACGGCCCGGTCCACGGCGGCGCGGACGCTCGCCGGGTCGGCCAGATCGCACCGGACGTACTCGGCGGTGCCGCCCGCGGCACGGATCTCCTCGGTCACCGCCTTGAGCTGGGCCTCCGTGCGGGCCGCGAGGACAACGCGGGCGCCTTCGCGGGCGAACAGCCGGGCGGCCGCCGCGCCGATGCCGCGTCCGGCGCCGGTGACGAAGGCGACCTTGTCGGCGAGCAGAGCAGGGGTGGTCATGGTGTGGGTCATGCCGACGAGCCTGCTGCCGGCGGCCGGGCTCATCCAGGCACCGGCGGTACCTGGCTGGGCCTTCTCGGCACCCCGCACACTGGGAGCGTGGACCGACGAGAACTGGCCGACTTCCTGCGCAGCCGGCGCGAGCGCATCACCCCCGCGGACGTGGGGCTGCCCGCCGGAGCGCGCCGCCGCACCCCGGGTCTGCGCCGCGAGGAGGTGGCGCAACTGGCGTACATCTCCACCGAGTACTACACCCGGCTGGAGCAGGCCCGCGGACCCCGTCCGTCCCTGGAGGTCCTGGCCCAGGTCGCCCGCGCCCTGCGCCTGTCGGACGCCGAACGCGACCACCTCCACCATCTCGCCGGCACCCCACCCGGCCCGCCCCCAGGCCCCTCCCGCGAGGTGCGCCAGAGCATCGTCGACCTGCTGCACCGGCTGCCGCAGGCCGCCGCGATCGTCATCTCGGCCGCCCACGAGGTCATCGCCTGGAACGACCTGGCCGCGGCCCTCATGGAGGACTTCTCCGCCCTGTCCCGCCGCGACCGCAACCTCGTCCGGCGCGTCTTCCTCGGCCCGCACCCGCACGGCCGGCGCCTGTACGGGGTGTCGGACGGGGAGGAGTTCGCGATCTCCTCGGTCCAGCACCTGCGTGCCGCCTCCGCCCGCTATCCCGGCGATGCCGAGCTGACCGGCCTGGTGACCGAACTCCTCGACGGCAGCGAGGA
Source organism: Streptomyces sp. SLBN-8D4 (assembly GCF_049739545.1). Lineage (NCBI taxonomy): Bacteria > Bacillati > Actinomycetota > Actinomycetes > Kitasatosporales > Streptomycetaceae > Streptomyces > Streptomyces sp. SLBN-8D4. Next base: position 885,187 of record NZ_JBMGQC010000001.1, on the reverse strand, counting down.
GTTCGCCACGCTGTGGGCCGCCCACGACGTCACGGCCAGTCCCACCCTGTGCAAGACCTTCGACCACCCTGTGGTCGGCCGGGTCGTGGTCAACTGCGACGTCCTGGACATCGCCGACCGCGACCAGCGGGTCGTGATCTACACCGCCGCTCCCGGCTCCCCCTCCGAGGAGGCGCTGCGGCTGCTGTCGGTCATCGGCACCCAGCGCCTGGATGTCCCCGGCTGAGCCGTCGGTCATCGTGGAACAGTATCCGGCGACCCGGAACCGGCGACCCGACCTGAATCTGACGGAGCATCAGAAAACCTCTTCCGTCGTCCGGAGGTCTGCGGCATCCTGCGGCCATGCAGACGGAGCTGAGCAAGAAACTGGGAGTCGAGCACGCCGTCTTCGGCTTCACGCCGTTCCCCGCCGTCGCCGCGGCCATCAGCCGGGCCGGCGGCTTCGGAGTGCTCGGTGCGGTCCGCTACACGGCCCCCGACGAACTCAAACGCGACCTCGACTGGATCGAGGCCCACGTCGACGGCAGGCCGTACGGCCTGGACGTCGTCATGCCCGCCAAGAAGGTCGAAGGGGTGACCGAGGCGGATGTCGAGGCGATGATCCCCGAGGGGCACCGGCAGTTCGTCAGGGACACCCTCGCCAAGTACGGCGTGCCCGAACTCGCCGAGGGCGAGGCGTCGGGGTGGCGCATCACGGGCTGGATGGAGCAGGTCGCCCGCAACCAGCTGGACGTCGCCTTCGACTATCCCATCCGGCTGCTCGCCAACGCCCTGGGCTCCCCGCCCGCCGACGTGGTGGCCCGCGCACACGAGCAGAACGTCCTCGTGGCGGCGCTCGCGGGCAGCGCCCGGCACGCCGTGAAGCACAAGGAGGGCGGCATCGACATCGTGGTCGCCCAGGGCTACGAGGCCGGCGGCCACACCGGTGACATCGCCTCCATGGTCCTCACCCCCGACGTCGTCGACGCCGTGGACCCGCTGCCCGTGCTGGCGGCGGGAGGCATCGGCAGCGGTCAGCAGGTGGCGGCCGCACTGGCACTCGGCGCCCAGGGTGTGTGGCTGGGCTCCATATGGCTGACCACCACCGAGGCCGAACTGCCCTCGCCCAAGCTGATCGAGAAGCTGTTCGCGGCCGGCTCCGGCGACACCGTCCGCTCCCGCGCGCTGACCGGGAAGCCCGCCCGCCAGCTCCGTACGGAATGGACCGACGCCTGGGACTCCGCCGACGGGCCCGGCACCCTGCCCATGCCCCTCCAGGGCTTGCTGGTCGCCGACGCCGTCTCGCGGATCCAGAAGTACGAGGTGGAACCCCTGCTGGGCACACCCGTCGGCCAGATCGTCGGCCGGATGACCAGCGAACGCAGCGTCCAGGCCGTCTTCGACGACCTCACCCGCGGCTTCGAGGAAGCCGTCGATCGCATCAACCGCATCGCCGGAAGGAGCGGCCAGTGACGAGCACACCTCCCGCGGGCTTCTGGGCCCAGGCCGCGCAGGACCCCTCCCGCACGGTCCTCGTCGCCCCCGACGGCTCGTCCTGGACCGCGGGGCGCCTCCTGGCGGCCGCCAACCAGCTCGTGCACGGCCTGCGGGCCGCCGGCCTCGAACGCGGCGACGCCTTCGCCGTCGTCCTGCCCAACAGCGCGGAGTTCTTCACCGCCCACCTCGCCGCCAGCCAGGCCGGTCTCTACCTGGTCCCGATCAACCACCACTTCGTCGCCCCCGAGATCGCCTGGATCGTCGCCGACTCCGGCGCCAAGGTGCTCCTCGCCCACGAACGCTTCGCCGACGCGGCCCGGCAGGCGGCCGACGAGGCGGGCCTTGCCGCGACCCACCGGTACGCCGTCGGCGAGATCGAGGGCTTCCGGCCGTACGCCGAACTCCTCGACGGGCAACCGGAGTCGACGCCCGCGGACCGTGAACTCGGCTGGGTCATGAACTACACCTCGGGGACGACGGGCCGCCCGCGCGGCATTCGGCGGCCCCTGCCCGGCAAGCGGCCGGAGGAGGCGTACCTCGGCGGCTTCCTCGGCATCTTCGGGATCCGGCCCTTCGAGGACAACGTCCACCTCGTCTGCTCGCCGCTCTACCACACCGCCGTCCTGCAGTTCGCGGCCGCGTCCCTGCACATCGGCCACCCGCTGGTCCTGATGGACAAGTGGACGCCGGAGGAGATGCTGCGGCTGATCGACGCCCACGGGTGCACCCACACGCACATGGTCCCGACCCAGTTCCACCGTCTGCTGGCCCTGCCCGAGGAGGTCCGGGCACGCTACGACGTCTCGTCCATGCGGCACGCCATCCACGGCGCCGCCCCCTGCCCCGACCATGTGAAGCGGGCGATGCTCGACTGGTGGGGGCCCTGCGTGGAGGAGTACTACGCGGCCAGCGAGGGCGGCGGAGCCTTCGCGACGGCCGAGGACTGGCTGAAGAAGCCGGGGACGGTCGGGAAGGCCTGGCCCATCAGCGAGCTCGCGATCTTCGACGACGACGGCAACCGGCTGCCGCCCGGCGAACTCGGCACCGTGTACCTGAAGATGAACACGGGCGGCTTCGCGTACCACAAGGACGAGGCCAAGACGAAGAAGAACCGCATCGGCGACTTCTTCACCGTCGGCGACCTCGGCCTCCTCGACGAGGACGGTTACCTCTTCCTGCGCGACCGCAAGATCGACATGATCATCTCCGGCGGGGTCAACATCTACCCCGCCGAGATCGAGTCCGTCCTGCTCCAGCACCCGGCCGTCGCCGACGCCGCCGCCTTCGGCATCCCGCACGACGACTGGGGCGAGGAGGTCAAGGCCGTGGTGGAACCGGCCCCGGGTCACACCCCCGGGCCGGACCTGGCCGGCGACATCCTCGCCCACTGCGCCGCGCAACTCGCGGGCTACAAGCGCCCGAAGAGCGTCGACTTCATCACCGAGATGCCCCGCGATCCCAACGGCAAGCTGTACAAGCGACGCCTGCGGGACCCGTACTGGGAGGGGCGCTCCCGGCCGGTGTGAGCCTCAGGAACGGACCCGGACGATCCGCAGCGCGGGCGACGACTGGATGTCCTTCTCGCAGAACCGGGACGTCACCCACTTCTTTGCCGAGAACAGCCGGGTCTGGTCGCTGAAGTGCGGAGAGCCCGGGTTCGAGGACTGGGAGTACGTCAGCAGGGTCCGGGCCACCGGGCAGCGGCCGCCGTCCCAGCCGACCGCCTGGATGTAGCTGGACCCGGTGGTCACCTCCGTGTATCCGCCGCCCGCCGGGTCCCACACCGGCTCGACCTTGTTCCACACCCCCAGCGACTCGGTGCCGCCCGGAACGGCGATGTGCTTCCCGTTCCGTACGACGAACTGGTGCTCGCCGAGCCGGGAGTTCAAGGTGATGCCCGCCGCCCTGAGCTCGGTGACCGTGTCCGCGAGGGCCGTCGCGAACGCGGGTGAGCCGGTGTTGAGGGTGTTCGGGGTGTTCACCGGATCGGCCGTCGAGAACGGCACCTTCCACAGCTGGGGCACGGGCAGCCTCCGCCACAACCGGTCGAAGAGCAGCGCGCCCCGGCTGCCGGTGTCGGCGGTGCGGTCCCAGGCCGCGAGCACCCCGCAGGCCTCGGTGACGTCAACGGCCTTGCCGTCGCTGCCCGTCGCCGTGCCACCGGGCAGGTCCGCACAGGCCTTCGCCGCGTCCGCCGCCACGAGGTCGCCCGCGGGCACGTGGTTGGCGAACTGCTGCTTCTGAAGATCGAGCACGGTCAGCCGACCCCGCGCGGCCATCGTGGAAACGTCCTGCAGAGCGCCCCGCGTGCGCAGGGAACGCTGCGTCCCCAGCGTGCCGAAGACCCGCTCGTAACCCGTCAGCGGACGCTCGGCGTTGGCCAGCCAGGCGCTGTCGTTGGAGTTCTCCGCGTACGGCGCGTCCTTGAGCACCGGCATCTTCGCGGGCCCGAAGATGCCCGGCTGCACGGCGTCCGGGTCGCTGCCGAGGGCGCAGTCGCCGCGCGAGCCGTCCAGGACCGCCACCCCCGAGGCGGGGTAGGTGGCCCTGCCCAAGGGGGTGGAGCAGCGCTGCGCCAGCTCGTCGGTGATCCGGGGGAGCACCTGGGACTGCGTGAACAGCGTGTGCCCCCGCGAGTCGGCGGCGATCGTGTTGACCCAGGGCAGCCCCTGTGTGCGCCTCAACGCGCCCAGCACGTCGCTCGTACCGCGGGCCTTGCTGAAGCCGAGGGCCGTGTCGGAGGCGCGCAGGTTGGTGGCGTTCGGGTCGTTGAGGGCGTACGCCGTCGTGGTCGTCCAGGGCAGCGGCAGCGCGGTTCCGAGCGAGGTGACGACGGGGCCGTACCGCGTCCACCACTGGGTCCTTGTCACCGGTGCGCCGCCCTGGACGGCGACGGTCACCTCGCGCCTGGTCATCCGTTCCGGCCTGCCGTCCACGAGGTACGTGGTCGGGTCGGCCTGGTCCAGGGTGAGCTGGTGCAGGTTGAAGGGGACGCCGGTGGCCACGGTGTGGCTCCAGGCCACCTGGGCGTTGTGGCCGATGGACATCGTCGCCGAGCCGAGCAGCGAGCCGCCCGCGATGTTCAGTTCGCCGGGGATGGTCTGCTGCGACTGCCAGAAGCGGCGGCCGCCCTGCCACGGGTAGTGCGGGTTGCCGAGGAGGAGCCCGCGGCCGTTCGCCGTCGTGGCCCCGCTGAAGGCGACGGCGTTGGAGCCCATGTCGGCGGAGTCGGCCGCGAGGAGTTCACGAGCCGCGCGTGCGGTGTCCTGAGCGTCCGGCGCGCCGGTCGTCGGGGTGGTGGACGAGGGCGGCTGCGCGGCGGTGATGCCGTCCACGGCCCGGCCCTGACCGCCGAGCACGGCCAGCGCGAAGCTGCGCGCGGCCACGTCCTGGACCGACACGGGACGCACCCAGTCGGCGCCCTTGCACGCGGGGTCGGTGATCCGGTTCTTCTTCAGCCAAGTGTTGTAGCCCGCGGCGAAGCCCCGTATCAGGTCCTTCACCTCGCGGCTCGGTCCACGCGGCGCCGGCTCGGCCATCAGTTTCTCCACCGTCCCCGCCTCCCGCACTCCGCGGAAGTACAGGTCGCCGGCGAGGTTCTTCGTGGCCGAGGAGAGCGCGGAGTCGGAGGCCGCGTCGGCCCCGAAGTACCGCGAACGCTCGCCGCGCACGGTCACGAACCCGTCGGCGAGCGTGCACACCTGGTCGGCGGCCTGCGCCCACCCGGTGCCGAAGCCGAGGTCCGCGTAGTTCTTCGCGAGGATGTGCGGGATGCCGTACTCGGTGTAGCGGATGGTGGCGGACAGACCGCCGTGCGAGGGATGTTCCTGTCTGTGCTGGTCCTGCGCGGCTGCGGCCGGCAGGGTGCCGACGGCGGCGAACAGGGCGACGGCCGTGACGACGAAGCGTCTGGGGCGGGTGCGCATCGTGCCTCCCAACGTCATTGAGGGAAGGAGCGGTTGAGCGTACCAACCGGTAGGTTGTCCCGTATGACGCCTGGACACGGCAGTACGGTTGACGGGGTGCTGAGGCGCAGCGCCCGGCGCACCCCGGCGCGCGTCGCGGTGGAGTACGGCGAGCGCTCGTGGACGTACGAGGAACTCGACGACGCCGTCTCCCGAGCGGCGCGCCTGCTCCTCGACCAGGGCCTCGACCGCGGTGACCGGGTCGGCGCCTACGGCCACAACTCGGACGCGTACCTGATCGCCTTCCTCGCCTGCGCCCGCGCGGGGCTGGTGCATGTGCCGGTCAACCAGAACCTCACCGGCGACGATCTGGCGTACATCGTCGGCCAGTCGGGCAGCACCCTCGTCCTCGCCGACCCCGGCCTCGCGGGACGGCTGCCGGACGGCGTGCGCACGATGGCCCTGCGGGACTCCGCCGACTCGCTGCTGGCACGCCTCGACGCGACGCCGCCGTACGACGGCCCCGAAGCGCGCAGCGAGGACCTGGTCCAGCTGCTGTACACCTCGGGGACGACGGCCCTGCCGAAGGGCGCGATGATGACCCACCGCGCCCTGGTCCACGAGTACCTGAGCGCGATCACCGCCTGCGACCTGAGCGCCGGCGACCGGCCCGTGCACTCGCTGCCGCTGTACCACTCGGCCCAGATGCACGTCTTCCTGCTGCCGTACCTCGCGGTCGGCGCGACGAACATCATCCTCGACGCGCCCGACGGCGACCGGCTCTTCGACCTGATCGAACAGGGCCGCGCGGACAGCCTGTTCGCCCCGCCCACGGTGTGGATCGCCCTGGCCAACCGCCCCGACTTCGCCACCCGTGACCTCGGCGGGCTGCGGAAGGCGTACTACGGCGCCTCGATCATGCCGGTGCCCGTCCTGGAACGGCTCCGCGAGCGCCTGCCGAAGCTGGCCTTCTACAACTGCTTCGGCCAGAGCGAGATCGGCCCGCTGGCCACCGTCCTCGCGCCCGACGAGCACAAGGGGCGGATGGACTCCTGCGGCCGCACCGTCCTGTTCGTCGACGCGCGGGTCGTGGACGAGGACGGCAAGGACGTGCCGGACGGCACGCCCGGCGAGATCGTCTACAAGTCACCGCAGCTGTGCGAGGGCTACTGGGACAAGCCCGAGGAGACCGAAGCGGCCTTCCGGGACGGCTGGTTCCACTCCGGCGACCTCGCGGTGCGGGACGCGCACGGCTACTTCACGATCGTCGACCGGGTGAAGGACGTCATCAACTCCGGTGGGGTGCTGGTCGCCTCACGCCAGGTCGAGGACGCGCTCTACACGCACGACGCCGTCGCCGAGGCCGCTGTGATCGGCCTGCCCGACGAACGGTGGATCGAGGCCGTCACCGCGGTCGTGGTCCCGCGCGGCGAGGTCACCGAGGCCGAGCTGATCGACCACGCGCGCGAGAAGCTCGCCCACTTCAAGGCGCCCAAGCGGGTGCTGTTCGTGGACGAGCTGCCGCGGAACGCCAGCGGGAAGATCCTCAAGCGGGAGCTGCGGGACCGGTTCTCGTCGTGAAGGACTAGCGGGGGCGCAGGTCGACGATCCGGCGGATCTTCCCCACCGACCGCTCCAGGGACTCCGGTTCGACGATCTCGACGCCGACCGACACCCCGATGCCGTCCTTGACGGCCGCCGCGATGGATCGCGCGGCGGCGTCGCGGGCCTCGGGCGTGGCACCGGGCCGGGCCTCCGCGCGCACGGTCAGGGCGTCCAGGCGGCCCTCGCGGGTGAGCCGGAGCTGGAAGTGGGGCGCCACGCCGGGGGTGCGCAGGACGATCTCCTCGACCTGGGTCGGGAAGAGGTTCACCCCGCGCAGGATCACCATGTCGTCGCTGCGGCCGGTGACCTTCTCCATCCGCCGGAACACCCGGGCCGTGCCCGGCAGCAGCCGGGTCAGATCCCGGGTCCGGTAGCGGATGACGGGCATGGCCTCCTTCGTGAGCGAGGTGAACACCAGCTCACCCCTCTCTCCGTCCGGCAGGACCTCCCCGGTGATCGGGTCGACGATCTCGGGGAAGAAGTGGTCCTCCCACACATGGAGGCCGTCCTTGGTCTCCACGCACTCCTGCGCGACGCCCGGGCCGATCACCTCCGACAGCCCGTATATGTCCACGGCGTCGATCGCGAACCGCTCCTCGATCTCCCGGCGCATCTCCTCCGTCCAGGGCTCGGCACCGAAGACGCCCACGCGCAGGGAGGTGCTCCGCGGATCGACGCCCTGCCGCTCGAACTCGTCCAGAAGCGTGAGCATGTACGACGGGGTCACCATGATGACCGCGGGTTCCAGGTCCTGGATGAGCTGGACCTGGCGTGCCGTCATGCCGCCGGACGCGGGGACGACCGTACAGCCGAGCCGTTCGGCGCCGTAGTGCGCGCCGAGCCCGCCGGTGAACAGCCCGTAGCCGTACGCCACATGCACCACGTCCCCGGGCCGGGCACCGGCCGCCCGGAGGGAACGCGCCACCACGTCGGCCCACAGGGAGAGATCGTTCTCGGTGTAGCCGACAATCGTGGGGCGCCCGGTGGTGCCGCTGGAGGCATGGATGCGGCGCACATGGTCCCGGGGCACGGCGAACATCCCGTACGGATAGTTCTCGCGCAGGTCGGCCTTGGTGGTGAACGGGAACCTGGCCAGATCGCTCAGGGACCGGCAGTCGTCCGGCCGGACACCCGCCTTGTCGAAGGACTCCCGGTAGAACGGCACATGCTCGTACGCGTGCCGCAACGAGGCCCGCATCCGTTCCAGCTGCAACGCCCGCAACGCCCCGGCATCCAGCCGTTCCCCCGAGTCCAGCAGCTCCGCCGCATCCGCCATCGGAACGTCCCTTTCGCCCACCAGATCACTACGGTCGACCGATCATTCGGTCGTGGTCCTGAGGATCAGTAATCCAGGCGAGCGGGGCCGAGGCAAGAGGCCGCGCGGATTCGGGCGCCCGCCGACCGGCTGCCGCTCTTCGAGTCGGCATTTCTGCCCCGGGCAGAGCAGGACCGCAGCCGATCATCCCTCCGGATACGCTCGCCGGCATGGACTTCGTCAAGGCCAACGGCATCACTCTCGCGTACCGGTCCTGGGGGCCCGAGGACGCGCCGCCCGTACTGCTGTTGCACTGCCGTGGTGCGGACGGGGCCGACTGGAGCAGGATCGCCGAGCGGCTGGCCGGGGGAGCGCGTCCGCGGCGGGTGTACGCGCCCGATCTGCGGGGGCACGGGCGGAGCGACTGGCCGGGAGCGTACGCGTACGAGGCGATGCGAGACGACATGCTCGGCTTCCTGGCCGCGCTGGGTGTCGAGCGTGCCGACATGGTGGGCCATTCGCTCGGTGGAGCCGTCGCCTACCTCGTCGCGCAGCACGCGCCCCGTGTCGTACGACGCCTGGTCCTGGAGGACGTCCCCGCGCCGATGCCCCTCGACCCGCCTCGACCGCCCGCCCCCGCCCCGGAGACCGCCCCGCCCTTCGACTGGGCCATGCTGCGGGCAACCGACGCCCAGCGCAACGCCCCGGACCCTGTGTGGTGGGACCACATGGAGCGGATCACCATGCCCACGCTGCTCATCGCGGGCGGTCCCACCAGTCCTATCCCGCAGGAGCAGATCGCCCTGCTGGCCTCATTGATACCCACCGCCCGGCTGGTGACCGTCGGCGGTGGTCATCTCGTGCATGAGGCCAGGCCGGAGGAGTTCCTGGCAGGCGTCGTGCCCTTCCTGGACGCGCCGCCGGACCTCACTTCGCGAACGCCGTCATGAAGCGGTCGCGGAACTTGTCCATGCCCCACTCGGGCGCGTTGTCGGCGGGCTTGAGGCCGTCGGTCCAGTTCCAGTCGTCGACCCGGTCGAGCACCTTCGGGTCCTTGGCGACGATCGTGACCGGCACGTCCCTGCTGGTGGAGCCCTTGGTGACGGTCGGGACGGGCTGGTGGTCGCCGAGGAAGACCAGGACCGTGTTCTTGTCGCCGTAGCGCTGCATCCACTGGGTCAGACTGTCCACGGAGTACTGGATGGCCTTGCGGTACTCGGTGCGCACCCGCTCCTGGCTCTTCCAGACCTCTGTCGGGTTCGTGCCCTCCTTCTTGATCTGCTCGAAGATCGACCCGTCCCCGAGGTCGTTCCAGTCGATCGTGTGGGCGATCGGCGACCAGGGGTTGTGGCTGGAGGCCAGGATGATCTCCGCCATGATCGGGTCGCGGTTCTTCTTGCCGTGCTCCAGCTTCTGGAAGGCCTCCAGGCTGAACTGGTCCGGCACGGGCGTCCAGCTGAAGTAGGGGCCCTTGTAGCCGAGGTGGGTGGAGTCGTAGATGTGGTCGAGACCGAAGTACCTGCCCTCGGGCCAGGACTTGCGGACACCGGGGACGATGCCCACCGTGCGCCAGTCACCGGTCTTCTGGAAGTAGCTGGTGAGGGTGGCGCGTTTGCTGGAGGTGAGGTTCAGGTACCGCTGCTGGTTCTTGACCCACAGCCCGGACAGGAACGTCGAGTGGGCCATCCAGCTGCCGGCGCCCGTCACGGGGGACCTCAGCCAGCCGCTGCGCGACGCGAACCCGGCCGACTTGAGCGTCGCGTCGCCCTTCTTGAGCGTCGCGTCCATCTCCGGTGCCATCGCCGGGTCGTCGATCGCCACCCGGCCGTAGCTCTCGATGAACGTGAACAGGACGTCCTTGCCGCGCAGCCCGGTCAGGAGCTGGTCCGGAGGGGTGGCGGCGAAGGCGTCGACGGCGGACTCCTTCTCGAAGACCTTGGCGTCACCCAGTCCGTTGCGCACGTGCTGCACCCGGTTGGCGAGGAACTCGGTGTTGCCCTTGGTGGCGAACGAGACCCCGCCGAACTGCACGCCCACGGTGAAGCAGGTGACCCACACCGTGCCGAGGACGAGGGTGGTGCCGACGGCCTGGGGGCGGTGCCGGGACATCACGTTCGTCAGCCGTATGGTCGCCCACGTGCTCAGCGCGAGCAGGGCGATGAACAGGACGATCACCCCCGTCACCGCGAGCACCTCGCCGGTGCGGCCGAACGACTCCCTGAGCCAGTCCGTCGCGTTGCCCAGCATGATCCAGTCGAAGACCAGGTCGAACGGCCGGGCCAGGGTCTGGTAGAAGCCCATGTCGAGGAACTTCAGGACCGTGAACAGTCCGAGGAACACCCCGAAGGCGACCGCCGCGATCCGCCGTGCCCTCGGCGGCAGCACCAGGAGGACGGCCGCGATGACGATCGCCTCGACGGGGAGCCGGAAGAACGACCGGAGGTTCATGTGGTCGAGCCGGTTGGGGAAGAGCAGCACGAGCAGCACCAGAAGACCGGCCAGCACGCTCGTCCCCACGGACACACCCCTGGCCGTACGGGGGTAGCGGCGGCGCCAGCCGAACCAGCCGGGGCGAGGGGAGTCGGGTACGTCCGTGGGGAGGGCTGCGTCCGCGGGGAGGGCTGCGTCCGTGGGGAGGTGCTCATCCCCGTCCTCGACCGGCGGAGTCTCCTCCACGGCCTCCTCCGTCACCGTGTCCGGCAGTTGACGAGAGCGAGTGAAGAGCGACACCCGGTGGTCCTTCCGTGCGGTCTTGCTATGGCGTGCGGTCCTGCCACGACGGCATGACGAACAGGGCCCGCTCACCGAGCCTGCCACCACCAGTACGTTCGCACGTCACGTTCGGTTCAATCGCACGGGGGCCGGAACGGGACCGTCACCCGTCGGCCGGCGCCGCCGCCACGGCTGCCACCTTCTGCGCCCACCGGTAGTCCGCCTTGCCGCTCGGCGACCGGCGGATGGACTCCGTGATCACCAGCTGGCGCGGCACCTTGTAGCCCGCGAGCCGCGCCCGGCAGTGTGTCTGGAGGTCGTCCAGGGACATCCGCACCGCCCCCGCGCGCAACTGCACGACGGCCGCCACATGGTGCCCCCACTTCACGTCCGGCACCCCGGCCACGAGCGCGTCGTACACATCGGGATGCGCCTTGAGCGCCTGCTCGACCTCCTCGGGGTACACTTTCTCGCCGCCCGTGTTGATGCACTGCGAGCCCCGCCCGAGGACGGTGACGACCCCGTCCTCGTCGACGGTGGCCATGTCGCCGAGCAGCACCCACCGCTCGCCGTCCTTCTCGAAGAAGGTCTCGGCGGTCTTGCGGGGGTCGTTGTAGTAGCCGAGCGGCACATGGCCGCACTGCGCGACCCGGCCCACCTCGCCCACCGCGACGGGCTCGTGGGTCGCGGGATCGACCACCTGGGTACGGGAGTTGACCCGGACCCGGAAGCCGCGTTCGGGGCCGGAGTCCTCCGTGGCCGTGCCGTTGAAGCCGGATTCGGAGGAGCCGAAGTTGTTGAGCAGCATGGCGTTCGGGACGAGTGCCCGGAACTGCCGGCTCACCGTGTCCGACATGATCGCGCCCGACGAGGACACGCTGAACACCGATGACATGTCGATGCCCTTCATCGGGCCCTCCAGCGCGTCGATGAGCGGCCGCAGCATCGCGTCGCCCACCAGCGACATGGCGTTGACCTTCTCCCGCTCGACGGTCCGCAGCACCTCCTCGGGCACGAACTTGCGGTGCAGTACGACCCGTTGGCCGAAGTTGAAGCCGATGAGGGAGGTCAGTGTCGAGGTGCCGTGCATCAGCGGTGGTGTGGGGAAGAAGGTGATCCCCGCCCCGCCCGCGGCGACCCGCTCGGCCAGTTCCTCGGGTCGCTTCACCGGCTCCCCGGTCGGAGCGCCGCCGCCCAACCCGGAGAAGAACAGGTCCTCCTGACGCCACATCACACCCTTGGGCATCCCGGTGGTGCCGCCGGTGTAGATGATGAACTGGTCGTCGGCCGAACGGGCCGGGAACCCCCGCTGGGGCGACCCTGAAGCCTCGGCGTCGGCGAAGTCCACCGCCGACAGTCCGCTCGCCTCCGCCTCCGCCTCCGCCTCCGCGTCCCCGACCCGCACCAGCTGCCGCAGCCGTTCCGTGTGCGGCAGCGCTGCCGCCACCCGGTCCGTGAACTCGACGTCGAAGACCAGCCCCACCAGGTCCGCGTCCCGGTAGAGATAGACCAACTCCTCCTCGACGTAGCGGTAGTTGACGTTGACCGGCACGATCCGGGCCTTCAGGCAACCCAGCAGAGTCTGCACGTACTCGACCCCGTTGTAGAGGTGCAGTCCGACGTGCTCACCGGCGCGTACTCCGCTGTCGAGCAGATGGTGTCCGATGCGGTTGGCCGCGGCGTCCAGTTCCGCGTACGTCAGCCGGCGCTCCGCACCCGTACCGGGAATGTCGAGGTACGCGAGTGCCTCGCGGTCCGGCACCACGTCGACGACCGACTCGAACAGGTCGGCAAGGTTGTACTCCACCGTTCCTCCTGAACTGGTCCCGGCCCGGCGCTGTGACGGCTCGCCGGTCATCAGAGCAAAGGGCGGCGTGACTGTGAAGGGTTCGCGCGAAGAAATCTGACTGTCTGTCAGAAAACCCTTGAAGTGCATCGGCGCCTCCTGCAACCTGTTCTCGTTCCGGCAGAGGGGAGACGGTCGATGGGTGGGACGGAACACCTCGACATCCAGCGCGAGGGCGCCACACTGGTGCTCACGCTCAACAGGCCGGAGGCGAAGAACGCGCTCTCGTTGCCGATGCTGGTCGGCCTGTACGACGGCTGGGTGGAGGCGGACGCGGACGACTCGATCCGCTCAGTCGTCTTCACCGGCGCGGGCGACTCGTTCTGCGCCGGCATGGACCTCAAGGCCCTCGCCGGCAAGGACACCGGTGGCGAGCGGTACCGGGACCGGTTGACCGCCGACCCCGACCTGCACTGGAAGGCGATGCTGCGCCATCACCGCCCCCGCAAACCGGTGATCGCGGCCGTCGAGGGGTACTGCGTGGCGGGCGGCACGGAGATGCTCCAGGGCACCGACATCCGGGTCGCCGGCGAGTCCGCGACCTTCGGCCTCTTCGAGGTGAAACGCGGCCTGTTCCCGATCGGCGGCTCCACGGTCCGGCTGCAACGCCAGATCCCGCGCACCCACGCGCTGGAGATGCTGCTCACCGGACGCCCGTACACCGCACACGAGGCCGCCGGCATCGGCCTGATCGGGCACGTCGTCCCCGACGGCACGGCACGCGCCAAGGCCCTGGAGATCGCCGAACTGATCAATGCCTGCGGTCCATTGGCGGTCGAGGCGGTCAAGGCCTCGGTCTACGAGACCGCCGAGATGACCGAGACCGACGGGCTGGCCGCCGAGCTGAAGCGGGGGTGGCCGATCTTCGACACGGCCGATGCGAAGGAGGGTGCGCGCGCGTTCGCGGAGAAGCGGTCGCCGGAATACAAGCGAGCGTAGTGCTGAACCGGCCCGGTGGCCGCGGGCCGTCCGTGGCTGGTCGCGCCCACGCGGCGGAGCCGCACATGTCACCGCCCCGCGCCCCCAAGGCCCGTCCACCGCACCGACCTCCCAAGGAGGCACGCCCTTCATGCCTGACGTACTCAAAGCTCCCCTGGTCGTCGAGTTTCCCTTCACCCGCTCTCTCGGGCCCGTTCAGAGTGCCTTCCTGACGGGGCTGCGGGAGCGGGTGATCCTCGGGGTGAAAACCCGCGACGGCCGCACCCTGGTTCCGCCCGTCGAGTACGACCCCGTCACCGCCGAGGAGATACGCGACCTCGTCCACGTCGGTGTCACCGGCACCGTGACCACCTGGGCCTGGAACCACGAGCCGCGCCGCGGTCAGCCGCTGGACAGGCCGTTCGCCTGGGTCCTGGTGAAGCTCGACGGTGCCGACACCGCGCTGCTGCACGCGCTCGACGCCCCCGGCCCCGACGCCGTCCGCACCGGCATGCGTGTCCGCGTACGGTGGGCCGAGGAGCGCACCGGCGCCATCACCGACATCGCCTGCTTCGAGCCGTACGACGGGGACGACTCCGAAGTCACCGTTCACGCGGGCGAGTTCGAGGACCCGGTCCACGGGGTCGTCGCCCAGGCCCGTCTCGACTACACCTACTCGCCGGGCCGCGCCCAGACCGCCTACATCAACGCGCTCGCCGAACGCCGGGCCGTCGGCGAGCGCTGCCCGTCCTGCCGCAAGGTGTACGTGCCGCCGAGGGGTGCCTGCCCCACCTGCGGTGTCGCCACGGCGGAGCAGGTGGAAGTGGGCCCGAGCGGCACGGTCACGACCTTCTGCATCGTCAACATCAAGGCGAAGAACCTCGACATCGAAGTGCCGTACGTCTACGCCCACATCGCCCTGGACGGCGCCGACCTCGCGCTGCACGGCCGGATCGGCGGCATCCCGTACGACCAGGTGCGCATGGGCCTCAGGGTCGAGCCGGTATGGACCGAGGGCGGCGGTTATCCGGACCACTACCGGCCGACCGGTGAACCCGACGCGGAGTACGACACCTACAAGGAGCTGCTGTGACCCGTGACATCGCGGTCGTCGCCTTCGCCCAGTCCGACACCCTGCGCTCCTCCGAGGAAGTGTCCGAGGTGGAGATGCTCATGCCGGTCCTGCACGACGTCCTCGCGCAGACCGGCCTGAAGACCGCCGACATCGGCTTCACCTGCTCAGGTTCCTGCGACTACCTCGCCGGGCGTGCCTTCTCCTTCACCCTCGCCCTCGACGGCGTGGGCGCCTGGCCGCCCATCTCCGAGTCGCACGTCGAGACGGACGGGGCGTGGGCGCTGTACGAGGCGTGGACCAAGCTGCTGTCCGGCGACGCCGACACCGCGCTGGTGTACTCCTACGGCAAGTCCTCGCCGGGCTCCCTCCGGGACGTGCTCACGCGGCAGCTCGACCCGTACTACGTCGCCCCGCTGTGGCCCGACTCCGTCGCGCTGGCCGCCCTCCAGGCCCAGGCGCTCATCGACGCGGGTGACACCGACGAGCGCGAGCTGGCGGCGATCGGCGCCCGCAGCCGCGCCACCGACAACCCGCGCGCACAGCTCAAAGGCCCGGTACCGCAAGGGGATTACGTCGTACGACCGCTCCGCACCGGGGACTGCCCGCCCATCGGTGACGGGGCCGCCGCGGTGGTCCTCGCGGCGGGGGAGCGGGCCAGGGATCTGTGCGAGCGTCCGGCGTGGATCCGCGGCATCGACCACCGCATCGAGGCGCACTCGCTCGGCGTCCGCGACCTGACCGACTCGCCCTCCGCGCGCCTGGCCGCCGAGCGGGCCGGCGCCTTCGAACGGCCTGTGGACACCGCCGAGTTGCACGCGCCGTTCAGCTCGCAGGAGGTCGTCCTGCGCAAGGCCCTGCGGCTCGACGACGCCACGCGGGTCAACCCCTCCGGGGGCGCCCTCGCCGCCAACCCGATGATGGCCGCCGGACTCGCCCGCATCGGCGAGGCCGCCGCCGGGATCCACCGGGGGGAGTCCGACCGGGCCCTCGCCCACGCCACCTCCGGGCCATGTCTGCAGCAGAACCTGGTCGCCGTACTCGAAGGGGATCCCCGATGAGCAAGGAGCCCGTGGCCGTCGTAGGCATCGGCCAGACCAAGCACGTCGCGGCCCGCCGGGACGTGTCGATCGCCGGGCTCGTCCGCGAGGCGGCCGTGCGGGCGCTCGACGACGCCGAGTTGACCTGGGCCGATGTCGACGCCGTGGTGATCGGCAAGGCGCCCGACTTCTTCGAGGGCGTCATGATGCCGGAGCTGTACCTGGCCGACGCCCTCGGCGCGGTGGGCAAGCCGATGCTGCGGGTCCACACGGCGGGCAGCGTCGGCGGCTCCACGGCGCTGGTCGCCGCGAACCTGGTCGCGGCCCGGGTGCACTCCACCGTCCTCACCCTCGCCTTCGAGAAGCAGTCCGAGTCCAACGCCATGTGGGGCCTGTCCCTGCCGATCCCCTTCCAGCAGCCCCTGCTGGCCGGGGCCGGCGGCTTCTTCGCGCCGCACGTGCGCGCGTACATGCGGCGCACCGGCGCGCCCGACACGGTCGGCTCCCTGGTGGCGTACAAGGACCGCCGCAACGCGCTCAAGAACCCGTACGCGCATCTGCACGAGCACGACATCACCCTGGAGAAGGTCCAGGCCTCGCCGATGCTCTGGGACCCGATCCGCTACTCGGAGACCTGCCCCTCCTCCGACGGAGCCTGCGCGATGGTGCTCACCGACCGGGCCGGAGCCGCGCGGGCGCCCCGGCCGCCGGCCTGGATGCTGGGTGGCGCCATGCGCAGCGAGCCCACGCTGTTCGCGGGCAAGGACGCCGTGTCGCCGCAGGCGGGCAAGGACTGCGCGGCTGACGTGTACCGGCAGGCCGGGATCGCCGACCCGCGCCGGGACATCGACGCCGTCGAGATGTACGTGCCGTTCTCCTGGTACGAGCCCATGTGGCTGGAGAACCTCGGCTTCGCCGAGGAGGGCGAGGGCTGGAAGCTCACCGAGGCCGGGGTCACCGAGCTGGACGGGGACCTGCCCGTCAACATGTCGGGCGGGGTGCTGTCCACCAATCCGATCGGCGCCTCCGGCATGATCCGCTTCGCCGAGGCCGCCCTCCAGGCCCGTGGACAGGCCGGGGAACACCAGGTGGAGGGCGCCCGCAGGGTGCTCGGGCACGCCTACGGCGGCGGATCCCAGTTCTTCTCCATGTGGCTGGTGGGGTCCGAGCCCCCTGATGCGTGAATCGACTCCCGAAAGGTCCCCCTCACGTGGCCTGTCGGCGGTCGGGGTCGATCGCTAGGCTGGCCGCGGACGACGCAATCGGGAGGAGCACGGACGTGGCCGAGACCACCATCCAGCAGCAGCCGCTCATGGGCTGGGAGAAGCCGGAGCTGGACCTGAGCAACGCCGACTGGCACTCGAGCAGCCGCGGTCGGGGGGATGTCCAGATCGCCTTCGTCGAGGGGTTCATCGCGATGCGCAACAGCGGCCGCCCGGAGAGCCCTTCCTTGATCTTCACCCCCGCGGAGTGGGGCGCGTTCGTGTCAGGGGCGCGGGAAGGAGAGTTCGACCTCACCTGAGGGTGAGCACAGAGGGGGGCGTGAACCGACGGGCCGATCCAGCGGTGTTCCTTCCGTTTTTCCGGACACGCGACCTTGAGCACCTTCCCGGGGCCGACGCCTGAGCGAGGCTGACCCCAGGAAGGCGAGGGTCGTTTCCGGAAGTGAGGAACACATGAGCACCCTGCCGGTGATCGCCGCGGTGGACGGCTCGGACGACAGCCTGCGCGCTCTGGACTGGGCGCTCGACGCGGCCCGCCGGCGTGAGGCGCCGCTGCGCGTGGTGCATGTACGGCAGTACGCCGTCTGGGCGCAGCCCGACGTCCTGGTCGCCGGTGCCCCCGACTCGGACGACGATCCGGTCCTCGACCGGGTACGGACGTATCTGGAAGACCTGCCCGACCCGCCGCGGACGGAGTACCTCGGTGTCGAGGGCGCGCCCGCTGCCGAGCTGCCCGAACTGGGCTCCACGGCCCAGCTCCTGGTGCTCGGCTCCCGGGGCCGGGGCGGGTTCGCCAGTCTGCTGCTCGGCTCCAACGGCATGGCCGCCGCCCGTGACACCGAGTGCCCCGTGGTCGTGGTGCCCCGCTCCGGGCGCGAGGTCGACGGTGAGGCGCCTGCCGGACCCGGCCCGCGCGTGGTCGTCGGCCTGCACGTCGACAGCCCCGACGACGCCACCCTCGACTTCGCCTTCACCGAGGCCGCCCTGCGCGGCGCCCGCCTCCAGGTGGTCGCCACCTACCAGTGGCCTCTGCAGAGCTGGGCGGTACCGGCCGAGCTGGTCCCCCCGATCATCGACCAGGACGCCGTGGCGAACGAGACCCGCGCCCTCGCCGAGGGCTTCCTGGCCCCGCACGGCGCCCGTCACCCCGGGGTCGTGGCCGAGCCGTACGTGCCTGCGGGCGACGCGGCCGGGCATCTGGTCGCGGCCTCCAAGGACGCCGACCTGGTCGTCGTCGGCCGGCACCGGCGCCGCCTGCCGGCGCCGGCCCGCATCCTGGGTTCCGTCACACAGGCCGTCCTGCTGCACGCGGCGAGCCCGGTGGCGGTGGTACCGCCCGGCGCGGTGGAGCCCCAGGACCTCCCGGAGGACTGAGGCCCGCCGGGGCCCGGCCGGTGGATCGGACGGTCGCGACGGCAGTGCGCCCGGGTGACGGATGCCCCGACGCCTGGCATCAGCCGCAGCAGGACACGACCCACAGCGACAACCGTCTCGCCCTCGACCTGGCCCTCACCGTCCGGCACGGCGGACACGGCGGCGTCGCCGACGACCTGAGCGACCTCGCCCGTCCCACCGCCTGGGTCCGGGGGCACGCCGAGCCGTTGCCGGGCGCCTCGGAGCTCGTCGTCGACAAGACGACGACCCGGGCTGCGGTGGTGACCTGCGGGCCGCCGTCCGCGTCCTGTTCGCCCGCGCCGTGCGCCCCGGCGCGCCCAGCCCCGCCGACGCGGCCCGCCGCCTGCCGGTGCCCGAGGCCGTCGCCGCCCAGGACCGACCTCACGGCCGTCCTCGCGCAGGCCGCGATCGCGTTCCTCTCCGGAGCCGACCGGCGACGGCCGCGGGCCTGCCCCGCCCCGCGCTGCGTACGGTCCTTCCACAAACAAGGGGACAGACCGTGACGTCGAAGAGCGTGACGTCGCACGAACAGGTCTTCCAGTCAGGCACGGAGTAGGCCGACACGGGCCCGCCCGGCACCCCCGAGGCGTACGCTGAGGTGCCTGTAGGTCACGGTGTGCGCCCGCTCCCCGCGCGGGTGTGCCGCCGTGACGGGGGGTGCGCCATGATGCAGCGCGGTGTTCGGAGCCGAAGGACTCTCCTGGAGCGGGAGAGTGAACTCGCCACCGTCGACGAGGCGTTGGGTGAGCTCACCGGGCTGCGTCCGGACGGTGCCGAACCGCTCGAGCGCCCCCGCGGAGCGTTGCTCGCCGTCGCCGGACGCCCCGGCATCGGCAAGACCACCCTGCTCACCGAGGTCCGCCGCCGCGCCGCCGCCCGGGGCTGCACCGTCCTGGCCGCCCGCGGCGGCGACCAGGAACAGCGCGTCGCCTTCCACGTCGCCCGGCAACTCCTCCAGCCGCAGTTCGCCGGCGCGGGCGAAGTCGATCTCCGTGCCCAACTGGGCAGTTGGTACGACATCGTCGGCCCCGCACTCGGCCTGTGCGCCCCGACCGACGGAGCGCCGCCCGACCCGCAGGGCCTGCGCGACGGACTCGACTGGGTCCTCACCCACCTCGCCGTCCTGCGCGCCCCGATGGTGCTGGTGCTCGACGACGCCCACTGGGCCGACCCCGAGTCCCTGGGCTGGCTGTCCGCGTTCGCACCCCGGGCCGAGGAACTCCCGATGCTGGTCGTCGTCGCCTACCGGCCCGACGAACTCCCCGAGCACGCCGAGTCGTTCAGGGCATTGCCCGGCCGGGCCGGCGGACGTCCGCTCGACCTGGAACCGCTCAGCGCCGTCGCCGTCGCCCGCCTCGTACGGGAGACGCTCGGCGCCCACGCCGACGACGCGTTCTGCCGGGAGTGCTGGGCCGTCACCGCCGGCAACCCCTTCGAGACGGTCGAACTGACCGCCAAGGTGCACGACCGCGGGGTCGCCCCCACCGAGGACGCCGCCCACCTTCTCCGCGACCTCGCCGCCGCCGTCAAGGGCAGCGGCCTGGTCGCCCGCCTCGAACGCCTCGGTGCCTCGACCGTCCGCTTCGCCTGGGCCTGCGCGGTCCTCGGCACCGAGATCCATCCCCACCTCGCTGCGGCCGTCGCCGGACTCGGCCACGAGGAGGCCGCCGACGCGGCCGACGACCTGCGCGGCGCCCGCATCCTCACCGGCGTCGAATCCCTGGAGTTCGTCCACCCGCTCATCGCCACCGCCGTCTACCGGGCCATCCCGGCCGGCTTCCGCGTCGCGCTGCACGGTCAGGCCGCCTGGTGCGTCGTCGACGGCGGACGGGGACCCGCCGCGGCCGCCCGCCACCTCCTGGAGACCCACCCCGACGGCGACCCCTGGGTCGTGCAGCAACTGCGCGCCGCCGCCGCCGAGACCCTGCGCTCCGGCGCCCCCGACGCGGCCCGCAGCTATCTCGCCCGCGCCCTGCGCGAACCCCCGCCCTTCGAGGACCGCGCCGCCGTCCTGTACGAACTGGGCAGCGCCTCCCTGCTCACCGAACCGGGCACCACGGTCAACCACCTGCGCGCCGCCCTCGAAGAACCCGTCACCGACTCCGCTCTGCGGCACCGCATCGTCTACCGGCTCTCCCAGGTCCTCGCCCACAGCGACCGCCTCGCCGAGGCCTCCGACACCCTCGCCCGCGAGATCGAGGTCACCGGCGACGCCCGCGTCAAGCTGCGCATGGTCGCCGAACAGTTCATGTGGGACGCCTTCCGCGCCGACGAACCCGACCACCCCTCCCGCTCCCGCCGCATGGCGAGGCTCGCAGACCGTCTCACCGGCCGCGACCTCACCGAGCGGTACATCATCGGCCTGCGTACCTGGGACGCCGTCCTGCGGGGCGAACCCGCCCCCACCGCCCTCCACCACGCCGAGCGTGCCCTCGCCGGCGGCCTCGGCTGGGCCGATCCCGACCGCGGCTTCGAGGTGCCCGTCCTGGTCGCCCTCGCCTTCACCTACGCCGACCGGCCCGGCCGCACCGAGGAGCTCTTCGCCGCCGGGATCGCCGACTTCGAACGCCAGGGCTGGCGCGGCGCCCATCTCTCCTTCGCCTACACCCTGCTCGCCTACGTCCGCTTCCGCCGCGGCCGCCTCGCCGAGGCCGAGGACTTCGTCCGCGCCGGGCTGCGGCTGGCCGAGCGCGTCGGTCCGGGCACCCCGGCCCACTGGTACGCCGTGGGCATCCTGATCGAGGTCCTGCTGGCCCGCGGCCGGGTCGAGGAGGCCGCGCAGATCGCCGATGACTACTCCTTCGGGGCCCCCTATCCGGCCGTCGTGGTCTTCCCCGACGCCCAGACCGTGCGCGGCGAGCTGCTGCTGGCCCGCGGCCTGGCGAAGGACGCGGCCGCCGAACTCGCCGCCGCCGGCCGTCGTCTGGAACCGCGCGGCATGCGCAACCCCGCGTGGTGCCCCTGGCAGCTCCACCTGGCCCGCGCCCAGAGCCACGACGCCCCCGAACGGGCGGTCACCACGGCCCTCGAAGCAGTGGCACGGGCCCGGCAGTTCGGGGCCCCGTCCGCCGTGGGCCAGGCACTCCGGCTGGCCGCCGAGGTCTCGCCGGGCTCGGCCCGGGTGAAGCTCCTGGAGGAGTCGGTCACCCATCTGGAACGTTCTCCCGCCGCCTACGAGCTCGCCTGCGCGCTGGTGGCACTGGGCTCGGAACTCCGTCGCGCGGGTCGCGCCCGGGAGGCCGCGGACAACCTCTACCGGGGCCTCGAGACAGCCGTCCAGTGCGGCGCCGACGGCCTGATCGAGACCGCCCGCGACGAACTGATCGCCGCGGGCCTGCGCCCCCGCCGCCTGCACAGCACCGAGACGGACACGCTCACGGCACGCGAACGCACGGCGGCGAGCCTGGCGGCGCGGGGGCACACGGACGGGGAGATCGCGAAGGAACTCGACGCCGACGGCCAGACGGTGACACGCCTGCTGTCGGCCGTCTGCCGCAAGCTCGGAACGGACAGCACCGGCCTTCGAACGCTGAGTGACCGCCCCTAGAGGGCGGCTGGAAAGTGCGACCAGCAGCCACGCACCTGTACCCGCACGACCACGTGAGAGCCCATTACGATGGGCGCATGTCGTTCCTCCGCCGCCGCAGCGCAACCCCCGCCGGTCCAGACTTCGACGTACTGGCCATGGACCCGGGCGACTGGCCCGGCAACCTCGGCGCGGGGCTCCTGCCCGCCCCCGACGGCACCTGCCAGGGCGTTTTTCTGCGCTACGACCTCTTCGGCGGCCGCGGCCCCGCGATGATCATCGGCAACCTCCCCGAGAGCTCCCCGGCCCGAGACGTCCCCGAGGGCCAGGTCCCCTTCGAGGTGGCCCAGCTGCTGATCGCCCTGGAGAACGACGAGGAGGTGACCGTCACCGACACCGAGGACGTGCCGGTGATGCAGGGCGACAACCTCCTGATCGTGCGCCGCCTCAAGCTCTCCGAGAGCCGGATCTCCTGCGTCCAGTTCGACCGCAGCGACAACGTCCTGGTGACCATCGCCGCCTGGGACCGCCCGATCACGGACGACCTGTACGCCCTCCTCAAGCCCCTGCCCGCGGAGCTCTTCCAGCAGGGCTGAACCCTCTTCGACAGCTCCTTGAAGACCCCGGAAGGCCATGTCCCCCGACTCATGGCCTTCCTGGGTGTGGGACCTGGGCAGACGCCGGACCGCCGCCGTCCTGAGGGACACCTCCGGGAACGCGGTCGTGCACCGCGACGGCGACCTCGCCGTCACCACCGGCGGAGAGGCCTACCGGCTCCCCTCCGGCACCCGGCTTCCCGCCACCCGTTTCACCGGTGGCGGCACCGCCCTGGCCTTCAGTCCCGACGGCGGCTACCTGGCCGTCGGTGAGGGTTCCGGCCGGGTCGTGCTGTGGGACGGCCGGCTCAAGCGCCGGCTCGGCGTCCTCGCCGACCCCGAGACCACCACCTACCAGTACGTCTCGGCCCTGGCCTTCGCTCCCGACGCCCGCACCCTCGCCGTCGCCGGCGACGAGGGCACGCTGCAGCTGTGGGACGTCGACTCCCGCCGCCGTGTCGGATCACCGCTGCCGACACCGGGGGACACCGTCCAGGCCCTGACGTTCGGCCCGGACGGGAGCACCCTGCGCGCGGCGGGCCGGCACGCCCCGCCGCAGACCTACCGGATCGGGTCGGCCGACGCCGCCGACACCGTCTGCCGCCGGGCCGGCGGCGGCCTCACCCCCGAGGAGTGGAGCCGTTACCTCCCGGACGTCCCCTACCGGCGCACCTGCCCCGGCTGATGCTGCACCGAGGGCTTCACATCGACGTCAGCGGCCCGCACGAACTCCACCCGGTGGCCGTACTGGATCTCGTAGTACAGATCCTTGCCGACCACGACCTTGTGCGAGTCCGTCGTGAAGGTGACCGCGTAGTAGTACTCACCGGGCACCCGGTCACCGATCACGTACCTCTGGCCCTTGAGCACCTTGTACGGCAGCGGCGACACCGCCTGCGCGGGAACCCCCGTCGGATAGGCGGAGGCCTCGGGGTAGGCCCGGCCGTACACCGGGACGCTGTCGAGGCCCTCCTTCGGCGTCACCACGAGACCGGCGGCGTTCACCGCGGTCGGGTCGCTCGCGGGGTTCCTGAACCAGGCCTTCTGGCCCAGGTACCAGATCGCCGTCCAGTCGCCGTCGCGCCCGGCGACCGCGTACTGCTGGCCCGTGGAGACCCGCGACGACAGGTCGTTGACGTCGATCGTCGGAGCCCTGCCGCCCAGCCCGATGTCCGTGATGAGAGCGGAGCTCTCGTCGGGCGCCGAGTAGAGCCGCACCTCGCTCGAACCGTGGGACGCGCAGGGCTCGCCCTTGGTGACGCAGCCCGTGTACTGCGGCTGGTTGGCGGCGTAGTCGGGCCGGATCGTCACCAGGCCGCCCCACTTGGGGGCGGTGGCTCTGAACGGGTGTCCCAGCAGCTCGAAGTAGTGCCGCCAGTCCCAGTACGGGCCGGGGTCGGTGTGCATGCCGGCGACGGTCGAGGTGGTCGGGCCCGGCACGTTCTCGTGGCCGAGGACGTGCTGCCGGTCCAGCGGGATGCCGTACTTCGCGGAGAGGTACCTCACGAGCCGCGCCGAGGACCGGTACATCGCCTCCGTGTACCAGGCGTCCGGACTGGCCAGGAAGCCCTCGTGCTCCAGGCCGATCGACTTGGCGTTGATGTACCAGTTGCCCGCGTGCCAGGCCACGTCCTTCGCCTTCACATGCTGGGCGATGTGACCGTCGGTCGAGCGCAGGGTGTAGTTCCACGACACATAGGTCGGATCCTGCACCAGGTTGAGGACCCCCTCCCAGGAACCCTCCGTGTCATGGATGACGATGTACTTGATGCTCTGCGAGGCCGGACGGTCGCCCAGGTCGTGGTTGCCGTAGTCGTTGTCCCCGAACTCCGCGTACGGCGCCGGGATCCACTCGCAGGACACCGTCTTCGGGCACTCGGTGTCGCCGGCGCCGAGCTTCCTGAGGCCCGTCCGGGCGAGTTGCGCGGTGTCGGGGGCGAGGTTCGGCCGACCGGCCAGGGCGACCTGCTGACCGGCGTCCGTGGTGCGTTCCTCGCCGGTGCGCAGCACGTCGAAGACGTCGTTCGCGTACGCCGCCGCGGTCGCGCTGTCGTCCGCCCCGGAGAAGCGGGCCACCGCGCCGTACCAGTCCGCGGGGTCCTGGCTCAGCGGCTCACCCAGCTCCTGCTGGGCGGCGGCCAGCAGCGCGGCGCCGCCGGCGACGTTCGCCGCGGGGTCGGTGCGCAGGTCCCGTGCGCTCAGGCCGGTCAGCTCGGCGGCCTTCGGCAGGGTTTCCAGGCGGGCCGGGAGCCCGGCGGGCTGCGGGATCCTCGTGTCGGGCAGCAGGGCGGTGCGGGCGCTGTCGCCGCGCGCGTCCTCCGTGCCCTCGCTGTGGTGCGGCGCCGAGGCGAGGGCGGTGCGGGCGTCGGTCAGGTGCATCGGGCCGTAGCCCCCGGTCACGCTCGGCGCGCCGGCGTGCGTGTCCCAGCGGGACTGGAGGTACGAGACGCCCAGCAGGACACTCTGCGGCACGTGGTACTCGGCGGCCGCGGTGGCGAAGGCGCGCTGGAGACCGGCCGAGGAGTCCTCGGCCGCCGACGGGGCCGCGCCGAGCAGGGGCAGCAGCAGGGCGGTGCCGGCCAACGTGCCGACCACCCGCCGGGTGGCTCTGTTGGGGTCGGTGGCGGATCCTCGCAATGCAGCCTCCAGAGACGATCGGGCGCGATGAGCCGAGCGGGGCCGGACGTGCGTCAGTGCTACCGGCTTGTCGACGATCCGTCAATCATGCCCAGAGGCAGGGGATTTCCCATGTCAATGCGGGGTTACGGGAGTTTCGTGGCGCACGCCCGCGGGCCTGCGGGGCGTCAGTGGGCTACACCATTGACCGGCACCCACGAAGGTGCCGCGGACATACGAAGGTCCGCGGCACGCCGCTCCACAGGGCGCACCGCGGACCTCCGTCCCCTCAGCGAGTGCCGACCGCCGCGCGTACGGCCCGACGGGCCAGCTGGCAGTCGTCGTGCAGCCGCCTCAGCAGCAGCCGCTGTTCCTCGCCGGACGGCGCAGCACCCGGGTGGGCAGCGCCCGGTGCCGCCGGGGTCGAGTCGTGCATCGAACGCTGCACGGCCGTTTCATAGGTGCGGATCTCGCGGGTCAGCACGAGCATCAGGTTCACCAGGAAGGCGTCCCGCGAGGCCGGGCCCGCCGACTGGGCGATCTGGCTGATCTGACGGCGCGCCACGGGGGCGTCACCGAGGACCGACCACAGCGTCGCCAGGTCGTAGCCCGGCAGATACCAGCCCGCGTGCTCCCAGTCCACCAGCACTGGACCGGCCGGTGAGAGCAGGATGTTCGAGAGCAGTGCGTCGCCGTGGCAGAACTGGCCCATGCCCTGCCGGCCCGCGGAGTGCGCGATGCCGTGCAGCAGCTTCTGGAGGTCGCCCATGTCCCGGTCGGTCAGCAGCCCCAGCTCGTGGTAGCGGGAGATGCGGGCCGCGTAGTCGAGCGGGGCGTCGAAGGTGCCCGCCGGAGGCCGCCAGGCGTTGAGCCGGCACACCGCGCCCAGCGCCGCCCTGATGTCCGCGCGCGGCGGGGCCTCCGCCGGATGCCGGTGCAGCGCCGCGACCCGGCCGGGCATCCGCTCGATGACCAGGGTGCAGTTGTCCGGGTCCGCCGCGATCAGCCGCGGCACGCGCACCGGGGGCCGGTGCCGGACGAACGAGCGGTAGGCGGCTATTTCGTGCCGGATCCGCTCGGCCCATACAGGGGAGTGGTCGAGTAAACACTTGGCGACGGCCGTGCTGCGTCCCGTCGTACCGACCAGGAGCACGGAGCGTCCGCTGCGGCGCAGCACCTGCACCGGGGCGAACTCCGGGCAGATCCGGTGCACCGACGCGATCGCCGTGCGCAGCTGGGCGCCCTGGGGGCCGGACAAGTCGAGTCTCCCGCTGAGCGGTTGGGTGCCGAGCCCCGGAACGCGCCGTGCCCTGCCCGTACCCGGTACGGGGGCCGTCGGCCGCGCGGGGTCGAGGTAGGGGCCACCGCCCGGGCGGAGACGCGGCGACCGGGGCGGGGCGGACACGGAGGACGATGCTGCGTACATGGGCGAGACAGATCCCTTCGTGTGCCTGCTGTGCCTGGAGAAGCAGTGCGCCGCCCGACCCGGATCACCGGGTGCACCCTGGGGAATGTCCCTGTGCGGTCCGGGTCGGGGTGGCGCGTTCCTACCTCAGCGCATATGCCCCGTGGCACACCATCTGGCGCACCCTGGCGAACCCTGGCGAATAGTCCCGGAGCAACTGACACGGGGCTACTGTCAACTCAGCCGAGAACCTGGGGGCTTGACGTGAGCGGACAACCCAACGCCCGACTTTCGGACCTGTTCGGCCTGGCCGGCTGGTCCAAGGGTGAACTCGCGAGGCTGGTCAACCGGCAGGCGGCGGCCATGGGCCATCCCCAGCTGTCGACCGACACCTCCCGGGTGCGGCGCTGGATCGACATGGGAGAGATCCCGCGCGATCCCGTGCCGCGGGTGCTGGCAGCTCTGTTCACCGAGCGTCTCGGCCGTGTCGTGACCATCGAGGACCTCGGTCTGGTCCGGCACGGGCGTACGGGAAAACGGCAGGGCGACGGGAGCGCGGAACATCCCGACGGCATGCCGTGGGCGCCCGACCGAACCGCTGCGGTCCTCACCGAATTCACGGGAATGGACCTCATGCTCAACCGACGCGGCTTGGTGGGCGCGGGTGCCGCGCTCACCGCGGGATCCGTACTCAGCAGCGCCATGCACGACTGGCTGCACACCGATCCGGCCCTCACCGCCGATGCCCCCCAGTTCGACGACCCCCTGCACGCCGACCCCGCTGGGTTCGACCGTTACGAGGCCGCCCCCATCGGGTCGCAGGAGATCGAGGAACTGGAGCGCTCGGTCGAGGTGTTCCGGGCCTGGGACGCGGCCCGCGGGGGCGGGCTGCAGCGCAAGGCGGTGGTGGGCCAGCTCAACGAGGTGGGCGGCATGCTCGCCTACCGCCACCCCGACCATCTCCAGCGGCGCCTGTGGGGCGTCGCCGCCAACCTGGCCGTCCTCGCGGGCTGGATGTCCCACGACGTAGGCCTCGAACCCACGGCCCAGAAGTACTTCGTGATCGCCGCCCACGCGGCCCGGGAGGGCGGTGACCGGCCCCGCGCCGGCGAGGCGCTCTCCCGGGCGGCCCGCCAGATGGTGCACCTGGGCCGGCCCGACGACGCGCTCGACCTGATGAAGCTCGCCCGGTCCGGCTCGGGCGAACAGGTGCTGCCCCGCACCCGGGCGATGCTCTACACCATCGAGGCCTGGGCACAGGCGTCCATGGGCAAGGGCCAGGCGATGCGCCGCACCCTCGGTCAGGCGGAGGACCTCTTCGTCTCCGACAAGAGCGACGTGCCGTCACCGAGCTGGATGCAGACCTTCAAGGAGGAGGACCTGTACGGCATGCAGGCCCTGGCCTACCGCACGCTGGCGGAGCACGATCCGAGTGCGGCCGCGCACGCCCAGCACTACGCGGAGAAGGCCCTCGCCCTGCGGGTCGACGGACGTCAGCGGTCGAAGATCTTCGACTTCCTGTCCATGGCCTCGGCCTGCTTCATCGCCGACGACCCCGAACAGGCGGACCGCTACGCGCGGTTGGCGCTGGTCTCGATGGGCTCCAACTCCTCCCACCGCACCTGGGACCGGCTGCGTCAGATGTACCGGCTCACCGCCGAGTACTCCGGTTACCCGAAGATCAACGAACTGCGCGAGGAGATCAGGCTGGCGCTGCCGAAGCCGAAGGGAAGGGGTGGCAACAGCACACGGGCGTGAGGTTGTTATGACGTCACCTTGGCGATGAGCACGCAGGCGTGGTCCTCGCGCTCGGTCTCGCCGAACTCCTCCACGACCGTCCGCACACAGTCCTGCGCGGTGCGCGCCCCCTCGAACCGGGGGGCCAGGTCCAGGAGACGGTTCACGGCAGCCGCGTTGTCACGCCCGGGCACCAGCCCGTCGGTGTGCAGCAGGAGGAGGTCGCCCGGTTCGAGGGTCTCCTCGGCCTGCGCGTAGACGGCTCCGGAGGTCGCGCCGAGGAGCACGCCGTCGGGGGAGTGCAGTCGGCGCCCCGTCCCGCCCCGGAACAGCAGCGGGGCGGGGTGCCCGGCCTGCGCCCAGACGAGGGTGCGGGTCTTCGGCCGGTAGCGGCAGCAGACCGCGCTGCCGAGGGCCGGCTGCACGGTGGCGTCGAGCAACTGGTTGAGCAGGGACATCAGTTGGCCGGGCTGGGTGCCCGCCATCGCCATGCCGCGCACGGCGCCCAGGAGGGTCGCCATGCCGGAGGCCACGGCGACTCCGTGGCCGGTGAGGTCGCCGACGCTGAGGAGGGTCTCGCCGTCGGCCAGTTCGAGTGCGTCGTACCAGTCGCCGCCGATCAGGGCGCTCGACGACGACGGCAGACAGTGGGCGGCCAGGTCCAGGGTCTCGGCACCCTGGTGCGGGAGCCGCAGGGAGCCACGCCACGGCGGCAGCACGGCCTCCTGCAGTTCGACCGCGAGCCGGTGCTCGCTCTGGGCGCGCTGCCGGTGGCGTTGTAACGAGTCACGGGTCTCGCTCACCGCCCGTTCGCTGCGGCGCAGTTCGCTGACGTCCCGCAGCACGGCCCACATCGAGGCGGTGCTGCCGTCGGCGGCGAGCACGGGCTCGCCCATCATGTGGACGGTGCGCACCTCGCCGTCCGGGCGCACGACACGGAACTCGCCGTCGATGCGCTGGGCGTCGACCAGACAGTCCGTGACCATGACCGTCAGCTTCGGCTTGTCCTCGTCGAGGACCAGGGAAGGGAGCTCGTCGAGGGTGAGCGGGGGAGCGGTGCGGTCGCGGCCCAGGATCTCGTACAGCTCCCCCGACCAACTGGCCTCGTCCGTCAGCAGGTTCCACTCGGCGCTGCCGACCCGGCTGAGCAGCGAGCCGCGCCGGGGAGCGGGCGGCGCGGTTCGCGCGGCCGGGTCCGCCCCGGCTGCCGAGGGCACGGGCGGTGGGCCGTCCCGCAGTTGGGCCAAGTGTGCGTCCAGGTCGCTGAGTTGGTGCAGTGCGAGGTCGTACAGCGCGCGCTGCCAGCGCTCCTGGGGGTCCGCGTCGTCGCTGGGGGCGTCCCGTCGTACGGCGTCCACGTCACCCTTGAGCCGCCGCGTCTGCGATATGAGCGCGTCGACCGAGCCGCGTCCTGGCGGTTGGGCGGCGGGGCGGTCCGCGGAGAGGTGGGACGGCATGACGCACTCCGATGCGGGGACGGTTCGGCCAAGGCGGGACGGAGAGGGACCGTTACGACTGTGGCACAGGCCGCGACGCGCTGTAAGGGATTTGGCAACACACGATACGGTGGTGCTTCTGGCATATGCCACAGTCTTCGCAGAGTGGTCGTACCGGGCTTGCCGTCTACCCTGTTCGATCCCTCAAGTCGTAGGTGACGTACGTGACTTGGTGGGTCTCTTGGGTCGTCGGCCCCGTGTTCATTTATGTGTTCGACGGTCCTGTGTTCCAAGGAGTGTGGCACAGGCCGATCGGGGGGGACGAGTGTGATGCAGGTCACATAATTCACCCTCGTTCTGGCGTAATGCGAAGGGGGTCTGCGAGCTCCTTAAGAACATGGACACGACCTTCGAGCAGCCCGCCCCGCGCCCGCCTGATCACCGCGGAGAACCAGGAACTGCCCGTCCCCGCCACCCTGCGCTACCGCGCCACCGACCCGCTTGCGGTGTGCGTCGACTTTCCGTCCGAGGTCTCCCTGGACGGGCAGGGGGTGACCTGGACCTTCGCCCGTGCCTTGCTGGAGGAGGGGTTGCGCGGGCCGGCCGGCGGCGGGGACGTGCACATCTGGCCGTGCGGCCGGGACACCACGGTCGTGGAGTTCCACTCGCCGTACGGCCTCGCCCTCCTCCAGTTCCCCACACCCACCCTGCGCGGCTTCCTGCTGCGGACCTACCTGCTGGTCGGCGCCGGACAGGAGGACCTCGACGAGACCGTCGAGCGGGGGCTCAGCGCCCTGTTCGGGAGCGTATGAGCGGTGTACGGCGGCTCGGTGACCGCTCTCCCGCTCAGTACCGCAGTACCCCGGCGATCCCGTCGACGCCGCCCAGCGTGCCGTCCGGCACGAAGCGGACGTCGGCGCCGGTCTCCAGGCACTGTTCGACGATCTCGTCCACGATGTCCTCGCGGGCGTCGAGGTCGCCGCTCCCGGCCGGGACCAGATGGTCGCCGCCCTCGTCGCGGACGGTCACCCGGTAGTTCTCCTCGACGGCCAGCAGTCGTACCCGGCCTTCCCTGGCGCTCTGCCAGATCTCGTCGACGCCGGCCGCGAACGCCCGCCGTCCGCGCGCCGATTCGAGTTCGCGGGTCACCGCGTCGGTGCTCTTGCGGGCCTCCGCGGCGACCAGCGGGCCGACCGCCTGCCACACCGCGTCCGGGGTGCCGTGGGCGAGACCGCCGTGCGGGACGTGCACCGCGCCCTTGGTGACGCTGCCGACGTCGTCCAGCGCGGACAGCGCCGCGGTCTCGCCGGTGATGTACAGCGGCCGCGGTTCCTCACGCAGAAGCTTGGCCACCGCGGTGTCCGTGTCCCGCAGGAAGTGCCGGGTGTCCTCGTCCCGGAAGGTGCTCGGCATGTCGCCGATCCGCTCCAGGCGTTCGGCGTCGAAGTTCTGACGGGTCCTGGTCAGCGGGAAGCCGCCGCCGCGGTGCTCGGTGACCCGGTCGACGCCGCCGTTCCACAGGGTGGCGCGGTCGGCGGAGACCGACAGCACCCAGAACGGCCGCTCGGAGGCCTGTGCGGAGACGAGGTTGCGGGTCAGGAAGGTGTCCGACAGCACCACGCGCTCGGGAACGGGACGGGCCAGGGACCACACCTGGTGCTCGCCCGGCGCGGCGAAGATCACCAGTCCGTCCTCGGTGTGCGCCAGATCGATCTCGGCGAGGGCCTGGTCGAGCTGTCGGGCGACGTCGATGCGCCGCTCCCGGGGGACCGCCGGGTCGGTCTCCAGCTGCTTCTTGGCCTCGGCCACCACATTGCGCAGCCGGACCGGATCCTGGGCGTTCTCGGGTTCGCGGCGGTGGGTCGGCGTCAGCACGGACACCGCCGGATAGGTGCGCGGGCGGCGCAGTTCGGAGAGGGTCGCAGGGCTCAGTGCGTGCTCCATAACAGCACCATAGGGCCGATCGGCCGATCAGGCATTTGGGGCAACTTGATCGGTCATTCAGGGTATTTCATTGCTGACACCACGGCCCGGCTCGGCGCCCAGTTCGCCGTGCGCGACGAGCCGGGCATCACCCGGCAGCGGCTCGCCCGCACGCTCGGACTGCGCGAGCCGGCGGTGACCGGACCGGTCGGACGGCTCACCGCGGCGGGCCTCGTCACCAAGAGCACCCACCCGCGTGAACACCGGGCCGTCGTACTGGAGTTGACCGACTCCGGAACCGAGGCCCTGCGGGAGGTCGACCGTTTCGACGCGGACCTGCGCGAGGTGCTGGGCGAGGACGGCTTCACCGGCGCGGCGACGGCGATGCACCGGCTCGCGTACTGGGAGTCCTAGGGCGGCCCAGGGGGTGCCTCACTCGTCGCGTTCGGCCCCGCACGAGCTGCCGTTCGGCGGCAGGCTGCCGTACAGCAGGAAGTCGTCGACCTTGCGGTGCACGCACTTGGAGGAGCCGTAACCGGTGTGGCCCTCGCCCTTGTTGTCGAGGACGACGGCCGAGTCGCCGAGGCGCTGCGCGGTCTCCACGGTCCAGCGGTACGGCGTCGCCGGATCGCCCCGGGTGCCGACGAGCAGGATCTTCGAGGTGGGGACGTCGCGCACCTTCTCGCGGATGAAGTCGGTGCCCTTCGGACGGCCGTAGCACATGAGGTACTCGGTGAGCCGGTAGCGGCCGAAGACCGGGGACGCCTGTTCGTAGGCGGCCCGCAGCCGGGTCAGGTCCGCGGTGATCCGGTCGGCGCCGGGGCGGTCGGGATCGTCCGCGCAGTTGACCGCCATCAGCGCCGCCGGAAGGTTGTCGAGCGGCACGTCCTCCGCGTCCACGAGGGGGGCGTGCGTCGGGTCGTCGGAGAGCGGGCGCGCGCGGGTGAGGAAGCCGGAGCCGCCGCCCGCGAAGCTGAGGACCCCCGCCGTGTCACCGTCCTCCACGAGCTCGGCGAGCGCCCGCTCCAGCGAGGGCCACAGAGCCTCACTGTAGAGGGCCTGGCCGATGGCGCCCACGAGGTCCTGTCCGGTGAAGTCGGGGCCGAATCCCGTGGGCACCGGGTCCTCGTCCAGCGACGTCACGAGTCGTAGGACCTGCTCCCGGGCGCCGCGCGCGTCGGTGCCGAACGGACAGGCGACGTCCTTCACGCACCAGTCGACGAAGTCCTCCAGCGCCGTCTGCTGCCCGGCCGCTCCCGCCACGCCCTGCACGGACAGCGGCTCGGTGAGGGTGTCCACACCGTCCAGCACCAGCCGGCCCACCTTCTTCGGGAACTGGGTCGCGTACACCGCCCCGAGCCGGCTCCCGTAGGAGAAGCCGAGGTAGTTGAGCTTCTTGTCGCCGAGGGCCTGGCGCATGACGTCCAGGTCGCGGGAGGCGTTCACCGTGCCGATGTGCCGGAGCACGGGCCCGGAGTGCTTGGCGCACTCGGCGGCCGCCTCCCGCAGCCTTCCGAGCACGGCCTGCGGATTCTGGGCGACGGCCGTCGCGTCGTCGGTGGCCGCCAGTGCCGCGTCGGTGCCGGCGCCGCAGCTGACCGGCGAGGACCGGCCCACTCCGCGCGGGTCGAACGACACCACGTCGTACTCGTCCGTCAGGCCCATGAAGTCGTCGCCGTAGGCCGCGAGCGCGGGCACTCCCGCGCCGCCCGGGCCGCCGAAGTTGATCAGCACCGAACCGCGCTTGTGCTTGGCCGTGGACCGGTAGCGGGCGAGTGCCAGGTCGAGGCTGCCCGCGCGGGGCTTCGCGTAGTCGAGGGGAACAGTGACCTTTCCGCACTGCAGATCCTTCGGTGTCTCCATGCCCACGCACTTCGACCACTTGATCTTCTGGCCGTAGAAGCGCGACAGGTCAGGTCCTGAGCCGTCCGCGGCCACGGCCGGCAGCCCGGCGCCGAGCAGGGCCAGCCCGACGGCTCCGGACACAGCGCATCGTCGCCTCGTCACCTTGGCGAGCATCCATGCCTCCAAGGACGCCCATCGGCGCCCTCCGATCACGATAAGCGTCCCTCCGACAGCCCGCCTCCGGACGAGTGGGACGCCCGCTCACCCCCGTCCGTCCGCCGTCACCGCCGTGAGCAGCACCATCCCGGAGTCTCCGTAGTCCGGCAGCGTCGGATCGGTGTCGACGCGGGTGACGGACAGCTCCTGGGTGAGGGGTGCGAACACGTCCGTGACGATCGCCGGGCTCACG
The DNA here is from genome assembly GCF_049739545.1 of Streptomyces sp. SLBN-8D4. Taxonomy (NCBI): domain Bacteria; kingdom Bacillati; phylum Actinomycetota; class Actinomycetes; order Kitasatosporales; family Streptomycetaceae; genus Streptomyces; species Streptomyces sp. SLBN-8D4. The sequence goes on along the minus strand of NZ_JBMGQC010000001.1, from coordinate 851,247 downwards.
GGACAGCCCGGCCAGCGCGAGGTCGGCCCGATGCGGTAGGTCGGCATGTTCTCCATGAACGCGGCCAGCAGGTACCCGCCCGGCACCACACAGCGGGCGAAGGCCCGGCAGAAGTCGGCGAACTCGGCCCGGTCCTCCGTGGCCCCCTCGGCGACGAAGTGCATGGACGCCAGCTCGTAGCCGCCCGGCTCCAGGTCCCGGACGTCCGCGTGGATGACGTGCACCTGCGCCAGCGACCCGGCGAGGGTCCTCGGCAGGTCGGGGTTGAGGCGCCGGCACAGGGCGTGGAACGGCAGCCAGCTCGCGTCCGGCCCGCAGACGATCTGCCGGTGCAGATAGGCCACATTGCCCGCGCCGGCCTCGACGGCGTCCACCCGGCGGCTCGCCGCGGAGGCCAGGATGAGCGGGTAGAGATTGGGCCCGGCACCGAACTCCACCGAGCGGGCGACCCCGCCCGGGGCCAGACGCCGGTAGAACGCGGAGTGGTGGGCGATCACTTCGGCGTCCGCGGGGTGCAACTCCCGGTAGTTCTCGGCGAGATAGTCGGCGACCGGCCAACGGTCCCAGTCCACGTCGTCGTTGTGCGTCATCGTCACCGTATCCACCTCCTCAGTCCCTCGGCTGCAGCCGGAAGCGCTCCGCCAGCCCGGTCAGGGTGGCGTTGAGCCGGTCGATGTCCTCGTCGGAGTTGAGGGCCGTGATCTGCGCCCGGAAACCGACCCGGTCACGGGCCACGAGCGGGTGGGCGGCGAGGGTCACGTAGATGCCCTCCTGCCACAGGAAAGCGGCCACCGCGTCGAGGTCGGACGGATCGGCCAGGGGGATCTCCACGATGGGCAGCCGGTCGGTGTTGAGAGTCCTCACGCCGAGGTCCGCGAGATGGTCGAGCACCCGCACGGTCTTGCGGTACAGGTCGGCTCGCAGCAGGTCTCCTCGCCTGTCGTTGACCTCCAGTCCGGCCAGTGCGGTGGCCAGCGACGCCGTGGGCGAGGGACCGGAGTACAGATAGGGGGCCGCCGTCGTCTTGAGACGGTTCTTGAGGTCGGTGGGCAGCGCGAGGAACGCCAGCAGCGACGAGTACGCCTTGGAGAAGCCGCCGGCCAGCACGATCCCGTCGTACGACTCGCCGGTGTGCCGCACCACGCCGTTGCCGCGCATACCGTACGGACAGGGCTCGGCGGGCGCGCGTTCCCCGATCACCCCGAAACCGTGCGCGTCGTCGACGTACAGCGTCGCATCCTGCTCGCGGCACAGCGCGGCCAGCACCGGCAGGTCGGGGATGTTGCCGGTCATGCTGTTCACGCCGTCCATGCAGACGAGCCGGGTCGTGCGCGCGGGCACCGAGGAGAGCAGCGCGTCCAGTTCCTCGGGCCGTTCGGCGTGGAAGCGGTGCAGGGTGGCGCCCTGCCCGCGGGCGACCACGCAGCCGTCGTACACCGTCCGGTGCGCGCTCGCCTCGACGAAGATGTGACCGCCCTCGGCGAGGATCGGGATCACCGAGGCGTGGATGAGGGTCAGGGTCGGCAGCAGCAGGGTGTCGGGGGCGCCCAGCAGCTCGGCGAGGCGTTCCTCCAGCGCGGGATACAGCCGCGGACTGCCCAGCAGCCGTGACCAGCTGGGGTGGGTGCCCCACCGGCGCACTTCGGGATCGATGCGGGCGGCGATCTCCGGGTCCCAGTCGAAGCCGAGGTAGTTGCAGGAGGCGAAGTCGGTCAGCCAGTGGCCGCGGCTGCGGATGCGGCGGCCGCGCACCTCGTCGATGACCGCGTCGCTCATCGGACTGGTGCGCCGCAGGTGTTCGAGGTCCGCCGAGCGTTTCTCGGCGGTGGCCGACCGAGCGGAAGGGCGGGCCGGGCGGCCGTTCGTGCCGGCGGAACCCGGTGTGAAGCGCCCGCCGTCCTGCCGCAGCACCCGCTCGCCCTGCTCCACTGTCATCGGCCGGGCGAACAGGAAGCCCTGCCCGAACCGGCACCCCATCGCGGCCAGCATGTCCCGCTGCGCCGGAGCCTCGATGCCCTCCGCGATCACCTGCAGCCCGAGCGTGTCGGCGATGCGGACGATGCCCTCGACGAGGGCGACCTGCCGGGCGTCGCGCGTGATGTCGTCGATGTACGTCTTGTCGATCTTCAGTACGTCGACGGGGAAGTCCCGCAGATAGCGCAGCGAGGAGAACCCCGTGCCGAAGTCGTCGACCGCGATGTGCACCCCCAGCTCCTTGAGGGTCTCCAGCACCGCCTGGATCTGGGCGTCCCGGCGCAGCAGCACCGTCTCCGTCAGCTCCAGCTGAAGCGACCCCGGGGCGAGCCCGGGGGTCTGCAGTGCCCGGCCGACCTGGTCCACGAACCCGGCGTCGCGGAACTGGCGCGCGGACACGTTGACACTCACGTACGGCGGAGCCGCCGGCCCGGGCACCTGTTGCAGGCCCGCGACGTCGCCGACCGCGTTCTCCAGCACCCACGCGCCCAACGGGGCGATGTGCCCGGTCTCCTCGGCCAGGCTGATGAACTGCTCGGGCGCGACGGGCTGGTGCGGGGCCTGCGGCCAGCGCACCAGCGCCTCGAAGCCGACCAACTCGCCCGCGTCGATGTCCACGACGGGCTGGTAGCGCAGGGTGAACTCCTGCGCGGCGACCGCCCGGGCGAGCCTGCTCTGCAGATCGTGCCGCTCGACCATGCGGGCGTGCAGCGTCGGCTGGAAGCGCCGCCACTGGCGTTTGCCCGCCGCCTTGGCCGCGTACAGCGCGAGGTCGGCGTGACCGAGCAGTTCCTCGGCGTCGGTGCTGTCGCGGGCCGTGGCCACGCCCACGCTGGCCGAGACGGAGACCGTCTCGTCGCCGAGCACGAACGGTCTGGTGAGCGTCTGCACCACCTGTGCCGCCAGCAGTTCTGCGTCGAGCGGCTCCCGGGCGTCCTCCATCAGTACGGCGAACTCGTCGCCGCCGAGCCGGGCCGCGGTGTCGGTGCGCCGGAGGGTGTGGGTCAGCCGGTTGCCGACGTCGAGCAGGAGGTGGTCGCCCGCCGAGTGCCCCATGGTGTCGTTGACTTCCTTGAAGTCGTCCAGGTCGATGAAGAGCAGACAGGTCAGGGACGACTCGCGGCGGCCGCGCAGCAGGGCGCGTTCGATCCGCTCCAGGAGCAGCGTCCGGTTGGGCAGACCGGTCAGCGCGTCGTGGAAGGCGCGCTGCGTCAGCTCGTGCTCCAGCCTGCGCTGCTCGGTCACGTCGCGCAGGGTGACCACCAGGCCGGCCACGGTCCGCTCGTCCCGGAAGTCGCTGCAGCGCACCTCCACCTCCACCCGCCCGGTCCGGTGCCGCACCCACCAGTGGTCGTGGGAGACACGCGGCCCGTGGTCGCGGACGGCGGTCAGCTCACGGGCGGCCCGTTGCCGGTCCCGGGGATCGACCAGGCCCGGCAGCGACGCGCCGATGAGGTCCCCGGTACCGAACAGGGCGGCGGCGGAGGGACTGGCGTACCGGACGGTGTCGTCGTCCTCGACGATCAGGATGACATCGGAGGTGTTGCGCACCAGGGTGCGGAAGTAGGCCTCGTTCTCCCGGCGGATCACCTCCTGGCGCAGCAGGACCCGTTCCATGGCGAGCCCGGCGTGGGAGGCGAGGATCTCCAGGGAGCCGCGTGTCTCGGCGAGCAGACCCGGAGGGCCGGCGACCAGCAGGACGCCGGGATCCTGGGTGGCGGAGCGGTCGGGCGAGGTCATGGGGCACACCTGGACGGCCGGCAGTCCCTCCAGTCGCGCCGCGATGTCGGGGCCGAGGTCCGCGGGGGCCACTCGGCGGGCCTCGCGGGGCCGCAGGCGCGCGGCCTGCTCGGCCGACAGCAGCAGGGTCCGGTGGGGGACCGCCGGCCCCAGGAACATGCCGACGGCCGCCTCGCAGCTGCGTACCACGTCCTGCCGCCCGAACGCGGACACCAGCGATCCGGCCGCCCGGCGCAGGGCCAGTTCACGGGCCACGGCGCCCCGGTGGGCCACGACCATGCCCGCCAGCCGCAGGATGACCAGCAGGAACAGCACGGCCGAGAAGGCGCCGATCACCGCCGCGTGGTGGTCCCGGTGGCTGATCGCCCCGTACAGCAGCATTCCCGGGGCGATCAGGGTGACCGCCGCCAGCGTCACGAGCCGGTGGGGCGGCGGAAGAGGGGCCCGCTTCTGCGGTACGGCGGCGGTGAGCGCGGCCATCGAGGGGTGCAGCGCGGCCAGGCCCCAGGCCGTGTAGAAGACGATCCACCCGGAGTCCAGCAGGGTGCCGGCCTGCCACACGGAGTTGAGCTGGAGGATGCCGTAGGCGATGTCGAACCCGAGCAGGGTCACCGTGCCGACCACCAGCAGCTGGACCGACCGGTTGTTGCCGTCGACCGGGTTCGGGGTCAGCAACCGGGCCAGCAGGGCCAGGACCAGCACGTCACCGAGGGGGTAGGCGATGCTGATGACCCGCTGCTGCCAGGTCAGGCCCTCCACCTCGGCGAGCGGCTGGGCCAGGTACACCCACACCGGCAGGGCGAGCCCAGCGGTGAAGATCAGCGCGTCGAGCAGGCTGGGCAGGTCGTTGGCCGCCCAGCGGTAGCGGATGAGACCGTACAGGCCGGTCGCGAAGAGCGGGTACGTGGCGAGGTAGAAGGCGTCGGCGGGGGAGGGGAAGGGGTTGGAGGCGGCGAAGTACTCCTCCATGACGTTGTAGTACGTGTCGCCCGTGATGAAGGTGAGCAGGCCGGCCGCCAGTGCCCACCAGGGCCAGCGGTGGGCGGGCCGGTACAGCCGGATGCCGACGAGCACGGCGCAGACGCCGGTGAGTCCGATGACGGCCCACACCGGTGTGCGCGCGCCGGGAACCGTCATGTAGACGACAGTTGCGACGGCGACCAAGGTGACGTGGACGGCCATCGGACGACGTGCGGACTGCACGGGCAAGCGCCTCCCCCCACTGGCCGTTGGAGGAGTCCGGGGCCCCGACCAGGTCCCGGGATCCTTTTCGATCGTAGGCACCGGGGACTGGTTGCTGCATCCCGGGAGATCGGGAGTCAGCGCCGGTGGAACCGATGGTGCAACTGTCGTACACGCTCCGTGAACTCGGGCACCGGGCCCTCCACGACCACACCGGGCGCGACCTCGTTGACCGGCAGGGTCCGCACCGGTGGCGCCGGCACGCCCAACTGGCTCAGCCAATCGGCCAGTTGCTCGGACGAGGCGACGTACACGATGCGTCCGAGGCCCACCCAGGCGTGCGCGGCGGCGCACATCGGGCAGTGCTCTCCGGACGTGTACACGGTGGCCGTGGCCCGCTCCTCGGGGGTCAGGTGCGCCGCCGCCCAGCGGGCCAGTTCGAACTCGGGATGCCGGGTGCGGTCACCGGAGGCCACGCGGTTGTGGTCCTCGGCGAGGATCTCGCCCCCGGCGCTCACCAGGACCGAGCCGAACGGTTCGTCCCCGGCCTCCAGCGCCTCGACCGCCAGTTCGACGCAGCGGCGCAGATACGACAGTTCCGTGTCCTTCACGACCATGCCATGAGCCTAGGAGCATCCCCGCCTCGGCGGAAACGCGTTTCGCCTGCCGAGGCCGACCACCCCGAGGGCCATCACGACCAGCGGAAGCGCCGTCCACGGCAGGGCGCCCGCACCCAGGTCCGCCAGCACCACCCCGCCGGTCAGCGAACCCGTCGCGATCCCGGCGTTGTACACCGTGGTCTGCAACGACGTGGCCGCGTCCGCCCGCTCCGGGCCCGAGGCGTCGACCAGCGCCGTCTGGATCAGCGTCGGCGCGCCCCCGAAGGCGACGCCCCACACGGCGACCGCGGCCGGCAGGACGCCCGGCACCCCGGCGGCCAGCCCCAGCACCGGCATCACGGCCGCGCACAACCCCAGCGCGCCGAGCAGCGCCGACCGCGGGTGCCGGTCCACCAGCATCCCGGTGGCCCCGATCCCCATCACCGTGGAAGCTCCGAACACCAGCAGGACCACTCCGGTACGGCCGAAGCCGGCCTGCGCCGCGAACGGCGCGACATACGTGTACATCGTCTGGTGCCCCACCAGCAGGAACAGCGTGACGCACAGGACGGCGGGGACGCCCGGCAGCGCGGCGACCCGGACGAGCGGCACACGCGCGTGCGACGCCTCGCCCGGCACACCGGGCACCCGCCACCGCACCCAGCCCACCAACAGCACAGCGAGCCCGGCCAGCAGCCCGAACGCCGTGCGCCAGCCCACCGCCCCGGCCAGCGCCGTACCGGCCGGGACGCCCAGGGACAGGGCGAGGGTGATCCCGGCGAGCACGATCGCGATCGCCCGGCCGCGCCGCGCGGCCGGCACCATCCGGGCCGCGTACCCGGCGAGCATCGCCCAGAGGATCCCGCCCATGCACCCGGCCACCACCCGCGCGGCGAACGTCAGGGGGTACGACGAGGACAGCGCCACCACCGCGTTGCTCACCGCGAAGCCGAGCAGAGCGCCGATGAGCACCGGCCGGCGCGGCAGCCCGCGCAGCAGCGCCGTGAGCGGGACGGCGGCGGCGAAGGACGCGGCCGCGTACCCGGTGACGAGGAAACCGATCCGGGCCTCGGAGACGCCCAGGGACGGGGCCATGCGGGGCAGCAGGCCCGCGGGCAGCAGCTCCGTCAGCACAGCGGTGAAGGCGGCCGTCGACAGGGCGAGGAGCCCGGACCACGGCAGCGGGGCGGACGCGGACAGGGCCGTGCCCTGGGCCGGGGAGAGGATGGACATGCGACCATGCTCGGACCTTCACATCAGTGTGAAGGCAAGGGCGAGCCGGGAGCGCGTCATGAGAATCGGTGAACTGTCCCGCCGTACCGGAGTCCCCACCAGGCTGCTGCGCTACTACGAGGAGCAGGACCTGCTCCACCCCGAGCGGGCCGACAACGGCTACCGCGCCTACGGCGAGGCGGCGGTCCGGGACGTCCAGCAGATCCGCGGCCTGCTGGACTCCGGCCTGACCACGGAGATGATCCGCACGATCCTGCCGTACCTGTCGGCGCCGGAGGAGATCCTGCTGCCGTCCGAGCACCTGACCCCGGAGACGGCCGCCCTCCTGGAGGCCCACGTCGACCGCATCCAGGCCCGGATCGACTGCCTGGCCCGCAACCGCGACCGGCTCAGCGGCTACCTGGCGGCGGTGCGCGCGGAGGCCGGGCGGCCGTAAACGGCATTGCCGCCGAGACCTCCGGATGATGAAGTGAGCCTATGGATCATGTCGCGGTACTCGCCCTCTTCGACCGGAACATGCGCGAAGGCGCCCAGCCGGACGGTCCCGGTGCCCGTGTCGAGCGGGTCGGCAGGGTGGTCCGCCAGGTCGCCGCCGAGCACGGCTGGAACGGCGTCGTCTGGTCCGACCTGGACGAGGCGAGCGCCGACCGGGCGATCGCCGAGCAGATCGCGTACTACAAAGGGCTCGGCCGCGAGTTCGAGTGGAAGCTGTACGGGCACGACCTGCCCGTCGACCTGGGAGAGCGGCTGCGGGCCGCCGGGTTCACCCCCGAGCCCGAGGAGACGCTGATGATCGCCGAGGTTGCCGACCTCACCCTGGACGTCGAGCCGCCCGAGGGAATCCGGTTCCTGCCGGTCACCGACCAGGCCGGCGTCCACCTCGTGGCGGATGTGCACGAGAAGGCCTTCGGCACCGACAGCACCCGGCTGCGGCACCAGCTGCTCGCCCGGCTGCGGGACGAGCCCGACACCGTGGTCGCGGTCGTCGCGCTCGCCGGGGACGAGCCGGTCAGCGCGGCCCGCATGGAGCTTGTGCCCGGCACCCGCTTCGCCGGCCTGTGGGGCGGCGGCACCGTCGAGGGCTGGCGCGGCCGGGGCATCTACCGCGCACTGGTCGCCCACCGCGCCCGCGCCGCCGTGGAGCGGGGGTACCGGTACCTCCAGGTCGACGCGCTGGCCACGAGCCGCCCGATCCTGGAACGCCTCGGGTTCGAGCCGCTGTCGATCACGCAGCCGCACGTGTACCACCCGTAGAGCTCAGTGGGCCGGGATGTCACATCCGGGTCCGCCCGATCCGTCCCACCGGTATGACGACGAACCAGCACCAGAGCATCCTCCTCGCCGGCGCGAGCGGTGTCCTCGGCCGCCACATCGCCAGGGCCCTGACCGACGCGGGGCACAAGGTCACCGGACTGGGCCGGGGTGAGGGCAACGGCGTGCGTGCCGACCTCATGGACCGCGACGCCCTGCTGCGGGCCGTGGACGGACAGCACTTCGACACGGTCGTCCACGCGGCGACCGCCCTGCGCAAGCCGCCCGTGCGCCACCGCGACATGTACGCCACCGACGCCCTGCGCACGGAGGGCACCGCCCACCTGATCGAGGCGGCCCGGGCCACCGGAGCACGCCGTCTCGTCACCGAGTCGATGGTCTTCGGATACGGCTACGGCGACTTCGGCGACCGACCGATCACGGAGGACGACGAGTTCGGCCCGCGCGGCTCCGACCCGGAACTGGAGCGGCATTTGGCGGGCATGCGGACCAAGGAGCAACTCACCTTCGGGACACCCGGGTTGGAAGGCGTCGCGCTCCGGTTCGGCCTCTTCTACGGCCCCGGCGGCACCGACGCCCTGCTGCCTCTGCTGCGCAAGCGGCAGCTGCCCGCCCCCGCGGACCACGGCCGGGTCCTGCCCTGGGTGGAACTCACGGACGCGGCCCGCGCGGTGGCCGCCGCGGTCGAGCACGGGCGCGCCGGACAGGCGTACAACATCGCGGACCCCACCCCGATGGGCTTCCGTGCCCATCTGCTGTGCGTGGCCGCGGAGTTCGGGCTGCCGAAGCCGCTGTCCGTGCCCCTGTGGCTGACCAGGCCGATGGCGTACGCGCACACGATGTTCTCGTCGAGCATGCGGGTGTCGGCGCGGAAAGCCGAGCGGGAACTGGGCTGGACGCCCGTGCACCCCTCCGGCCGTGAGGGTCTGGCCGCGCTGCGGGCCGCGACGACCCGTTGATCACAGGTCGAGCTGGTACTCCACGGACTTGTGCGTCGGCACGTATCCGAGGGAGTCGTTGACGGCCGGCATCGGCTTGTTGCTGTCCGCGGTGTCGGTGCGAGCCCGGCCAGTCCCGGGTGCCGTTCGAGGGCGTGGCGGACGGCCGCGGCCATCATCCAGCGGGCGAGGCCACGCCCGCGGTGTTCGGGCAGCACCGCGGTGCCGTAGTGCCGGCCGTCGCCGACCCGTCGCCCGGCACGACCAGTTCGGAGAAGCCGACCACGCTGCCGTTCGCCGCGTCCACCACGGCGACGGTGTGCAGCTGTTCACCGCGTCGCGCGACGGCCTCAGCGGCCGCGACCACCCGCTCCACGTCCCAGACGACCCTGCCGAAGTCCGTGCCCTCCATCGGCATGTCGTCCATCGCCCGGCGCGAGTGGGCGAACGACTGCGCCAGCGCGTCCGGCACCGTGCCCTCCCGCTCGGTCAACCGGTAGCCGGGGTGCGGCCGTTCGAGGAGCGCGTCGATCGCGGCACGATCGACGTCGGCCAGCGGGAGCAGGGTGTACGTGAGCGCCAGGACCTGCCGGAAACCCCGGCCGCCAGGAACAGATCGGCGGGGGAGCCCTGTTCCGCCTGGGCGATCACGGACCGCCGCCGCTCCGTCCTCGCCGCGTCCACGGCGGCCTCCAGAAGCCGGGTTCCGACGCCCCGCCGCCGCTCGGCGCCGTGCACCGCGAGCCGCAGTTCGGCGAGGTGCTCCTGCCCCTCCTTCGTGCACAGCCGCAGGAAGGCGGACCCGAGCGGGACGCCTTCGTCGCCCGAGGCCAGCCAGGCGAGACGGCGGCCGGCGGCGGCAGGCCGGGGATCGGCGAGGGGGATGATGTCGAAGGGCAAGTGCGTCTCCGTCACGGAGGGAGGGTCGGCGGGCGCATGAAGCCTGAGTCGAGCCCCGGTGTCCGCAACGGGATTAAACCCTGGGTCAACACCGGGTCAATCCTCGTCGCGCGAGCCGGATCGGTTCTGTTCAGCCATCTGAATGTCATGTACCGTTCAAAAATATCGCGTTGTCTATGCGCGTAGTTCCCGTCCCCGCATCACCCTTCCCCAACTCCTCACGGAGGTATGCCGGATGCTCGGGCTCACCCTTCCCCGTCACAGACTCGGCGCCGTCCTCGCCGGACTCGGTCTCGTCGCCGCAGGCGTCGTCGTGCAGGCCACCGCCACCCCCGCCGCCGCTGCCACCCCGCACCGGATCCTCTTCGACAACGCCCACGCCGAGACGGCGGGCAACGCGGACTGGATCATCTCCACCAGCCAGCCCGACCCGCTGGGCCAGGACTCCTCGCCCTCCGCCGAGACCGACTGGACCGGTGCCCTCTCCTCCTGGGGTGTCGCCCTCCAGAAAACCGGCGGCTACAGCCTCAAGACCTCGACGAGCGCACTCACCTACGGCGGCTCCTCCGGCACCGACCTGTCGAACTTCGACACCCTGGTCCTGCCCGAGCCCAACACGCTCTTCACGGCCGCCGAGAAAACGGCGATCATGACTTTCGTGAAGAACGGCGGCGGCCTCTTCATGATCTCCGACCACACCGGAGCCGACCGCAACAACGACGGCGAGGACGCGGTCGAGATCCTCAACGACCTGATGACCAACAACAGCGTGGACTCCACCGACCCGTTCGGGTTCTCCATCGACTCGCTGAGCATCAGCTCCGACTACCCCTCGGCCGTCAGCGACAGCAGCAACGCCGTCCTGCACGGCTCCTTCGGCACCGTCACCAAGAGCCTCATCGCCAGCGGCACCACGGCCACCCTCAAGCCCGCCGACAACGCGAACGTCAAGGGCCTGCTCTACCGCACCGGTTACTCGGGCAACACCGGAGCGTTCTTCGCCACCAGCACCTTCGGCAGCGGGCGCGTCGCCTTCTGGGGCGACAGCTCACCCATCGACGACGGCACCGGCCAGTCCGGCAACACCCTCTACGACGGCTGGAACGACTCGGGCGCCACCAACGCGGCCCTCGCCCTCAACGCCACGGAATGGCTGTCCGGAGCGAGCGGCAGCGGCGGCGGGGGCGGTGGCGGCGGCGGTTCCACCTGCACGTCGGCGCAGCTCCTCGGCAACAGCGGCTTCGAGTCGGGCAGTTCGACCTGGACCGCGAGCAGCGGCGTGATCACGAATTCCAGCGGCGAGTCCGCCCGCACCGGCTCCTGGTTCGCCTGGCTCGACGGCTACGGCTCCGCGCGCACGGACACCCTGTCCCAGTCGGTGACCGTCCCGTCCGCGTGCACCACGGCCACGCTCAGCTTCTACCTGCACGTCGACACCGCCGAGACCACCACCAGCACCGCCTACGACACCCTCAAGGTGCAGGTGCTCAACAGCTCGGGCACGGTACTGAGCACCCTCGCCACGTACTCGAACCTCAACGCGGCCTCCGGCTACACCCAGCGCAGCTTCAACCTGGCGGGCTACGCCGGCCAGACCGTCACCCTCAAGTTCACCGGCACGGAGGGCTCCACGCTCCAGACGTCGTTCGTCGTCGACGACACGGCACTGAACGTCAGCTGATCCGGGCCGGGACCCACCCGGTGGCGGCCGTCACCTCGGCCGCGATGTCGATCACCGTGCGCCCGTCGGTCACCACGCGCAGCGTGCCGGCGGGCGCACGCTCGTCCAGCATCCGCGCCTTGCGGGCGCCGCTCCGCAGTTCCTGCTCCAGCTCGGAGCCCAGCTCCCGCCCGGTCAGCCGCCGTTCGGCCGTCGCGTCGGTCGCGGTGAGCAGGACCCGTACGATCCGGACACCGTCCCCCATCGCCCGCCGGAACATGCCCGTCGACTCCTCCAGCACGCTCACGGTGTTCACGTAGACGAGGCGCCGGTAGCCGAGTTCGGCGTAGTTGCCCCACACCGCGGTCAGGTTGCGCTCGCCGATGGCGGCCCGGTGGGGGTCACCCTCGGGCGCCGGATGGACCTGCCCCATGAAGTCCCCGTCGATCACGGCATGGGCGACCCGAGCGGCCCGCAGTCGCGCCGAGACCTCCCAGCCGACGGTCGTCTTGCCGACCCCGGCGCGTCCCCCGACCAGCAGTACCTCCGCGTGATCCATACGACGAGAGTGGCACGCCGAGTCCCCGCCGTGCCGTCGAGTTTCAGGCGCGCCGCCGCCAGGTGCGCAGGACCGCCTCGCGGCCTCGCGACTCCCTCCTGACCGGTGGCTCGTCCGTGAGCTCGAACGCGCAGGACCGGGCGACCGCCTCGCCGGCCGCGTTGGCGGCGTCGATGCGCAGCAGCACCCGGCGCGGTCGGATCTCCCGGACCGCGTACTCGGCGGCCAGCCGCACCGCCCGTCCGGCCAGCTCCACGTCCCGTTCGTCCGAACCGCTGCGGAACAGCAGGACCTCACCCCGGGGAAGGATCCCGTCGGTGGTGACGGCCAACTGGACCCTCCGCCCCTCGGCCTGCCCCTCCCGCGCCCCGGCCAGGTACGCACGCGCCGCGCCCAGGTCGAACGGCGAGGCCACCGGGGTCCACCGGGCCATCTCGGGATCGTCGTAGAGCGCGACCAGGTCGGCGAGGTCGGCGTGGGACCACTCGCGCAGCCGGACGCCGTAGCCTTCGAGGCGCACCGGTGGGACGAGGGTGAGGGTTCGGTTCGGGTCCATGGGGCGATCCTGCCCCGGGGAGGCGGTCGGATGGAGGAGTCGGCGCTCGACGGCGGCGCGGTCAGCGACGTCGTCCGGGTCGGAGGGACTGTGCGGCGCAACCCGTCCGAACGGTCTGGATTCGTGCGGGAGTTGCTCGATCTGTTCGAGAGCGCGGGCTGGCGGGGCGCGCCGCGGTTCCTCGGCGTCGACGCACTCGGCCGGGAGGCCTTCGGCCACATCGAGGGGCGGGCCGCCGTGACCCCGCGCGAGCGGGCCGCGGCCCGGACCGACGAGGCCCTCACGGAGGTTGCCCGTCTCGTCCGCGCCTTCCACGACCTGACGCACGGCACCGCGCTCGCCGGGGACCGGGACGTCGTCTGCCACAACGACCTCGCGCCGAAGAACACCGTGTACGCGGCGTGGCGGCCCGTCGCGTTCATCGACTGGGACCTGGCCGCTCCGGGCGAGCGGATGCACGACCTCGCCCATGTGTGCTGGCAGTACCTCGACCTGGGGCCGGGTGTCGCGGACGTACGGGAGGCCGCTCGCCGCATGCGGCTGATCTGCGATGCCTACGGCGTCGACGAGCGGGACGGGTTGCTGGACACGGTGCTGTGGTGGCAGGGCCGCTGTTGGAGGGGGATCGAGGCCGGCGCGCTACGGGGGGAGCGTGCCATGATCGGGCTGCGCGAGCGGGGGGCGGTGGACGAGGTGCGGGCCGCGGAGAGGTGGGTCGCGGGGCACCGGCGCGAACTCGGGGCGTTCCTGAGGTGACGGGGTGGCTCCTGATGGGGAGGGCCGGTCCACGTCCGGTGGACCGGCTCTGCTGACTCCAGGTGTCTGACGCCGTCTCCTGTGCCGAGTCCTCTACGGCCTGGGGGCGCTCTTCGCCGCCGTGACGGTGCACATCAGCCCCAGGATCAGCGCGAGGGCGCCGATGATGATGTTGTTCAGCGCCACACCGGCGTCGGGGCTCTCGCCGACGACCCAGGGAGCGATGATCATCCAGATGCCGACCGCGCAGAAGGCCCAGCTGAGGCCGTACATGCGTTCAGGGGTCTGGGTGAATCCAAGGGCCAGCAGGCCGATCGCTATGCCCACGATGAGGTTGTGGGTCACGAGGGCGGGCTGGCTCGTCGTGTAGTGAAGTATCCAGGGGGACACAGCGCAGTACAGACCGAGCAGGAACACCGGTCCGTCCACGAGTGCCACATCGCGACCGCCGAGCATGCGGGCGTAGCGTTCCCGCATTTCCGGAGCGTCGGGGTGGCTGGTGATGTCCCCTCTGGTGTGCGAGACGTCGGCCATGACTTGTCTCCTTCGACTTGCCGGCCTAACCGCTCTGGTGCGGTGTGCGGTAAGCGCCGCCTGCGTACATTCTGCGCTTATTTTCCCTTTATGTGTAGAGGTGAGGGGGCCCGTCCCAGCCAGGAACCGGCGGCAAGGCCATCAACTCGCATCGGTTCTGCGTCGTATAGTCGCTCCATGAGTGACATGCCGGACGGTGAGGGGCCGCAGGCCCGGCCGGGACCGGCCGCCCCGGACACCGCGACGCGTCTCACCACCGGTGCCCTGGCCCGCCGCCTGGGGGTCTCGCCCACCACCCTGCGCTCCTGGGACCGCCGCTACGGCATCGGCCCCGCCGTCCGCACCGACGGCAGGCACCGCCGCTGGACCCCGCAGGACGTGGCCGTGCTGGAGTCGATGTGCCGGCTCACCTCCACCGGTGTGCCGCCCGCCGAGGCGGCCCGCGCGGCCAAGGAGTCCGCGGCGACGGGACCGGGCGGCGCCCGGGTCCCGCCGAGGGTTCCGGAACCCGCGACCCGCGCACGGTCCCGGGCGGCCGGCACGCTCCCCCTGGGCGATGTGCGCCAGGAGTGCCGTGGTCTCGCCCGCGCCGCCGTACGCCTGGACGCGCCCGCCGTGGAGGCGCAGTTGGCCGCGGCGGTCGAGACCCACGGCCTGGCCGTCGCCTGGCAGGAGGTGATGGTGCCCACGCTGCACGCGGTCGGCCGCAAGTGGGCCTCGTCCGGGGACCGTTACATCGAGGTCGAGCACCTGCTGTCCTGGCACATGTCCACCGCGCTGCGCCGCTGCACCAGCCCACCGGCCCGGCGGGGCGACGCGCTCGGCGCCGGGCCGGTCCTGCTGGCCTGCGTCCCCGGCGAGCAGCACACGCTGGCGCTGGAGGCGCTCAACGCCGGCCTGGGCGAACTGGGCCTGCCCACCAGGATGTTCGGGGCCGCCGTACCCGTGGAGGCGCTCACCGCCGCGGTGGACCGGCTCGGCCCGGCGGCCGTCGTCCTGTGGGCGCAGTCCCGCTCCACGGCGAGCCTGCCGCTGGCCCGGCACATCGCCGGTGCCCAGTGGGGGGTGAAGGGCGCCCGTAGGAGGCCCGTGGTGATGCTGGGCGGGTCCGGCTGGATCGGCCGCTCCGGCCAGGGGATGCTGCGGCCGACGTCCTTCCAGGACGCCCTGGACACCCTGGCCGGTCTGTACGCGGCCGGAGCGCCCTCGGCACCCGCCTGACCTCAGTCGCGGCCACGCGCCCGCTTGAAACGGGCGAGCCCCTCGGGCAGTTCGACGATGGGATCCGGATAGTCCAGCGCTGCCCGGTCCAGTCCCGGCAGCTTCCATGGCTCGTGCACCGCCGGGCCCTCCAGCGCGGCCAGTTCGGGCACCCAGCGGCGGACGTACGTGCCGTCGGGGTCGTACCGCTTGGCCTGGGTGACCGGGTTGAGGACCCGGTTGGGGCGGGTGTCGGTGCCGGTGCCCGCCATCCACTGCCAGTTGAGCTGGTTGTTGGCGAGGTCCCCGTCGACCAGCAGGTCCAGGAAGTGCCGGGCACCGATCCGCCAGTCCACGTACAGCGTCTTGGCGAGGAAGCTCGCGGTCAGCAGGCGGCCGCGGTTGTGCATCCAGCCCTCGTGGCGCAGCTGGCGCATCGCCGCGTCGACGATCGGGTAGCCGGTGCGGCCCTCCTTCCATGCCTCGATGTCGTCGCCCGCGGTCCGCTCCGAGCGCCAACGGTCGTGCTGGGTGCGGTAGTCGGCGGCGGCAGCGGCAGGGCGGGCCGCGAGCACCTGCCGGTGGAAGTCGCGCCAGGCGAGCTGCCGTACGAAGGCCTCGGCGCCCGGGCCGACCGCCCGGCGTGCCCGGTGGACGAGTTCGACGGGGGAGAGGGTGCCGAAGTGGAGGTGCGGGGAGAGCCGGGAGGTCGCGTCGCCGGCCAGGTCGTCGTGGCGGTCCTCGTACGCGGCCAGGCCGCCCCGGAGCCAGGCGGCGAGCCGCTTGCGGGCCTCCGTCTCGCCGCCGGCGGCGAGACCTTCCGAGAGTCCGGACAGATCGTCGCGGGAGGGCAGCGGCTCGGATCCGACGCCGTCCGGGACCGTTACGGCCCGCGGCGCCCCGAGCGGGTCCCGCAGCCGCTCCTGGGACCAGCGCCGGAAGTACGGCGTGAAGACGGCGAAGTGGTCCGAGCCGGCCGGGACCACCACGCCCGGGGCGACGGCCGTGGTCACCGTGTCGTGGACGTGCAGCCGGACGCCCTCCGCCTCCAGGGCGCGGCGCAGCCGCTCCTCCCGCCGGTGGGCGTGGGCGCTGACGTCGGACGTCATGTGCACCTCGTCGGCGTCCGCCTCGGCGGCGACCTTGCGCACCTGGTCGACGAGGTCGCCGAAGCGCAGGACCAGCCGGCCGCCCCGCTCGCGCAGACCGTCGTCGAGGTCGCGCAGACAGTCGGCGAGGAACGCCAGCCGGTTGGGGGCGGCGAAGCCCGCGGCGTCCACGGCCCGGTCCCGCACGAACAGCGGGACGACCTGCTCGGTGCCGTCGAGGGCCGCGGTCAGCGGCGGGTGGTCGTGCAGGCGCAGGTCGCAGGTGAACAGGACGACCGAGATGCTCATGGTGCGTACTCCGGGGTGCGGTGAGGAGCCGGGAGGTCAGTGGACGGGGGCGTGCTCGGGCCGGCGGGCCGCCGGACCCGCCGCGGCGCGGGCGATGTTGCGGGCCATGCCGCCGAAGACGATCGCGTGGAAGGGCGACACGCTCCACCAGTAGGCCTGGCCGAGCAGACCGTGCGGATGGAACAGGGCGCGCTGCCGGTAGCGGGTGCGGCCGTCCTCGTCGGTGACCACTCCCATCTCCAGCCACGCCAGGCCGGGCAGCCGCATCTCCGCCCGCAGCCGCAGCAGCCGGCCCGGCTCGATCGCCACCACCCGCCAGAAGTCCAGCGAGTCGCCGACCCGCAGCCGTGCCGCGTCCCGGCGCCCCCGGCGCAGCCCGACCCCGCCCACCAGCCGGTCCAGCCACCCTCGCACCGCCCACGCGAGCGGGAAGGAGTACCAGCCGTTCTCCCCGCCGATGCCCTCGACGACCCGCCACAGCGCCTGAGGCGAGGCGTCCACGGGGAGCTCCCGGTGGTCGCCGTAGAGACTTCCCCCGGCCCAGCCGGGGTCGGTGGGCAGCGGATCGCTGGGGGCGCCCGGCACCGACGCCGACGACCACCGGGTGGTGACCCGCGCCTCCCGCACCCGCTGCAGAGCCAGTCGTACGGCCTCGTCGAAGCCGATCGGACGGGTGGGCGGGCCGGGGAGGCGGCCGGCGATGTCGTTCTCCCGGCAGACCACCTCGTGCCGCAGCGACTCGGTGAGCGGCCGGGCGATCGAGGCGGGCACCGGCGTCACCAGGCCCACCCAGTGGCTGGAGAGCCCGGGGGTGAGCACCGGCACCGGCACGATGACCCGGCGCGGCAGCCCGGCGACCGCCGCGTACCTGAGCATCATCTGCCGGTACGTGAGCACCTCCGGGCCGCCGATGTCGAAGGCCCGGTTGACGTCCGGCGGCATGCCGGCGCTGCCGACGAGGGCGCGGAGCACGTCGCGGACCGCCACCGGCTGGACGCGGGTGTGCACCCAGCTCGGGGTGACCATCACGGGAAGGCGTTCGGTCAGGTAGCGCAGCATCTCGAAGGAGGCGGAACCCGAGCCGATGACGACGGCCGCCCGCAGGACCGTGGTCGGGACCCCCGAGTCGAGCAGGATGCGGGCCACCTCCGCGCGCGAACGCAGATGCGGCGAGAGCTCGTCCTCGGGCACGCCCGCCGGGATGAGGCCGCTGAGGTGCACGATCCGCCGCACACCCGCCTTCCGGGCCTGCTCGGCGAAGATCCGCGCAGCCGTGCGGTCGGTCTCCTCGAAGCCCTTGCCGGAGCTCATCGCGTGCACCAGGTAGTACGCCACGTCCACCCCGTCCAGGGCCCGGGCGACGGACGCGGCGTCGGTCACGTCACCCGCCACCACCTCGGCACGGCCGGCCCAGGGATGGTCGCGCAGCCGGTCGGGGGAGCGGGCCAGACACCGCACGCGGTGACCCGCGGCGAGCAGCTCGGGAACCAGACGCCCGCCGATGTATCCCGTCGCACCGGTCACCAGACAACGCGGTCCCGCGCGCGTGCCGTCGTGGTCCATCGCGTCCCTGCCCTTCCTGTCGCCCCCTGCTGATCACTTCGACCGCCGGGTCCGGTTCGGATGCGGCCCGGGCCCGCGAGAGCGCGGCGCTTCCCTGCGCTGCTCAGGCGGCCACGGCCAACCATCGGGACCAGCCGGACCAGGACGCCGACCGACGTGTACGCGTTCGCGGGACGGCCGCGCCGCAGGAGCGGCCAGATCAACCGCCTCGGCCAGGGTTTCGCCGGTGACCACGGTCTGCACGCCACCCACCTCCGGGCGCTTGCCGCGATCAGGGACGCGGAGGAGCCCATGACACCCAGCGGGCTGCGCCGCCACCTCTGGCTCGCCCCGGGCGCGGTGACCGTCTGCGTGGACCGTCCGCAGCGGGCGGGCCACATCCGCCGGGTCCGGACGTCCGCGACTGCGGCACGGAGTGCGGCAGGGAATGGCACGCGGCCCGGTCACCACAGGTACGGTCGTCACCTCCGCCGGCGAGGTGCTGGCCGCCGCCTTCGCCGCCTTCGCCGCCCTCGGGGTGATCCCGCCGCCCTTCCTCGCCCGGATCGGGGCCCGCGGCTCGTCGCCCCCCTGTCGGCGAAACCGAGAAGACGTGACATGTACGCCTGAATCCCGGGCAACCGCACAGGTACGAGACGGTTCGTCAGCGATGTTGGAGGTGTCTGCCGCTATGAGCGCGAAGGTGTTGGAGCGGTTTCCAGCGGGAGCTCCGCGCGGATCGTGGCCGGCAGAGGAGTACGCGGCGCAGAGGCGGGCGCAGGGTGAACCGGCGACCGTGGTGATGGATCTCAAGTCGGACGCGTTCCTCGTGGTGGTCCCCGGGCGGGACGAGGACTGAACAGATGGCTCAGCCGGGCGGGGTGAGCGTCCCGCCCAGCCGACCGGCCCGGCGCACGAACGCTTCGTGCAGGTCCCGGGCGGCCCTCGGCACGGACTCGGCCCTGCGCCGCTGGAGCATCAGCAGCACCCGGGTCGAGACGCCCTCGATCGGCCGGTGGGTGATCGTGCCCTGACGTTCCAGCGGATCCCCGACCACGCTGAAGTCAGGCAGCACGGTCACCCCCAGCCCCTCGGCCACCATCAGCTTGCCCATCTCGGCGCCGTCGGTGGAGTACGCGAAGGCCGGCTCGCGCCCGTCCAGCAGCCGGTGCACGAAGCGGTGCATGACATAGCCGGTGCGCATGGCGATCAACGGCTGGGCCAGTAGATCGTCCACCGGCACCCGGGCCCGTGCGGCCAGCGGACTGTCCGGGCGCAGGCACACCACCGGCCGCCCGTGCAGCAGCCGGGTGAACTCGAATCCGGCGGGCGTGTCGTCGCCGTCGAGGTGGTTGACCAGACCCAGGTCGAACCCGCCCTCCGCGAGGCCCCGCTGGATCTCCGTCTGCTGCGCGCCGACCACCTCGACCTGGGTGACCGGATGGGCGGCCCGGAAGTCCTCGACCGCCGGGATGAGCAGCGGCACGGTCGCCGCGTTCACCGTGCCGACCCGGACCATACGGCTGATGCGGTGCTGCTCGCCCGCCGCCGACCGCAACCGGTCCACCGCCTCCAGCACGCCGACGATGTGCGGCAGCAGCTCCCGGCCCTCCGCGCTCATCGTCGCCCCCGACCGCTTGCGCTCCAGCAGGTCGACCCCGAGCTCCCGCTCCAGATTCCGCACCGTCTCGCTCAACGCGGGCTGCGACAGGCGCAGTTCCTCCGCCGCCCGGCGCAGTGAGCCGAGCCGGGTCACCGCCGCTATGTATTCCAGCTGTTCTGTCCGCACGCCCAGCAGAATGCGGGCCCATTCGCGGCCCGTTCAAGGGTTTCCCTGTCACGCGTTCGTGAAATTCAATGGTCCGCGATACGAGACCGGTCGGGTTTTCCTTGACGCCCCTCGCCACCGGCTGTCACGATCGACGACATGATGATGCGACTGGACCTCACGCGGCGACGCCATGTCGACCTCGCGCGCGTCTCCAGCGCCTCCTGTCGCGCCGCGGCCTGATCAACCTCTCACGATCCGCCGCGTTTCCCTCTCTTTCCGAGAGTTTTCACGCCTGAATTCCGTGTGCCCGCGCACCTTTTGAATTCGGCGTGCTCGAAAACATTACGCAACAGGAGTCACGCATGCCTGCCGCGCCCGTGCAATTCGCCTACTGGGTCCCCAACGTCAGCGGGGGACTCGTCACCAGCAAGATCGAGCAGCGCACCGACTGGGGCTACGACTACAACCGCGAACTCGCCCTCCTGGCCGAGAACAACGGCTTCGACTACGCCCTCAGCCAGGTCCGCTACATGGCCAGCTATGGCGCCGAGTACCAGCACGAGTCGACCAGCTTCAGCCTCGCCCTGCTGCTGGCCACCCAGCGCCTGAAGGTCATCGCCGCCGTCCACCCCGGCCTGTGGCACCCGGGCGTCCTCGCCAAACTCGGTGCCACCGCCGACCACCTCTCCAAGGGCCGCTTCGCCGTGAACGTCGTCTCCGGCTGGTTCAAGGGCGAGTTCACCGCCCTCGGCGAGCCCTGGCTGGAGCACGACGAGCGCTACCGCCGCTCCGAGGAGTTCATCACCGCCCTGCGGAAGATCTGGACGGAGGACCATACCGAACTCGCCGGCGACTTCTACCGGCTGCGCGACTTCTCCCTGAAGCCCAAGCCCCTCAACACCGAGGAGCGCCCGCACCCGGAGATCTTCCAGGGCGGCAACTCCACCGCCGCCCGTGCCATGGCCGGGCGGGTGTCCGACTGGTACTTCTCCAACGGCAAGGACTTCGACGGGGTCACCGAGCAGCTCACCGACGTCCGCAAGTCCGCCGCCGAAGTCGGCCGTACCCCACCGAAGTTCGGCCTCAACGGCTTCCTCATCGCCCGTGACACGGAGGCCGAGGCCCGAGACACGCTCCGGGAGATCGTCGCCAAGGCCGACAACGAGGCCGTCGAGGGGTTCGGCGCCGCCGTGAAGCAGGCGGGCCAGTCGACCTCCGACAAGACGGGCATGTGGCAGGACTCCTCCTTCGAGGACCTCGTCCAGTACAACGACGGCTTCCGCACCGGTCTCATCGGGACGCCGGAGCAGATCGCCGAGCGGATCGTGGCGTACAAGAAGCTCGGCGTCGACCTCCTGCTGCTCGGCTTCCTGCACTACCACGAGGAGGTCGAGTACTTCGGCAAGCGGGTGCTGCCGCTGGTCCGTGAACTGGAAGCCCAGCTGCCCGACAACGAGTCCGTCCCCGCCCACGCCTGAGGAGGTCACCGACATGAGCACCGCCACGAACACCGACTGGCAGACCCGCCCCGCCCCCGCCACCGCCCAGGAGTGGATCGCCCGCGCCGCCGAGGCCGCCGCCGTCCTCGCCACCGACGCCGCCGCCCGCGACCACGCGGGCGCCACCCCGTACGCCGAGGTGCAGCTCCTCAAGGACGCCGGACTCGTCACCCTCCTCGGCCCGACCGAGCACGGCGGCGGAGGCCGGGACTGGACCACCGCCTACCGGGTCGTCCGCGAGATCGCCAAGGCCGACGGCTCCATCGGCCAGCTCCTCGGCTACCACTACCTGTGGTTCTGGGCCGCCCGCCTGGTCGGCACCCGCGAGCAGTGGGAGCACGTCGAGGCCGAGGCCACCGGAAGCCGCTGGTTCTTCGGCGGCGCGGTCAACCCGCGCGACAAGGACGTCGTCGTGACCGAGGACGGCGACGACCTCGTCTACACCGGCCGCAAGACCTTCTCCACCGGCAGCAAGGTCTCCGACGTCACCGTCCTCGAAGGCGTCCTGGAAGGCACCGACAGCCACGTCTTCGCCATCGTGCCCTCCGACTCCGAGGGCCTGACCTTCCACGACGACTGGGACAACATCGGCCAGCGCCTCACCGAGAGCGGCGGCGTCACCCTCGACGGCGTCCGAACCCCGTGGTCGAGCGCCGCCGGATACGTCGACAAGGTGTTCCAGCCGCGCGTCTACAACACCCTCAACGTCCCCACCATCCAGCTGGTCTTCGTCAACTTCTACCTGGGCATCGCGGGGGGCGCGCTGGAGACGGCCGCCACCTACACCCGCGAGAAGTCCCGCTCCTGGCTCCACGGCGGCTTCGAGCGCGCGGTCGACGAGCCGTACGTCATCGACACCTACGGCGACCTGACCGCCAAGCTCTGGGCGGCCGAGGCCCTCGCCGACGCCGTCGCCGCCGAGGGACAGAAGCTGCACGACGACCCCGACGCGGTCACCGAAAAGGCACGCGGCGACTTCGAGGTCCGGGTCGCCGCCGTCAAGGCCCGCGCCACCGACGTGGCCCTGGAGGTCTCCAACCGGATCTTCGAGGTGACGGGCGCCCGCTCCACGGCCACTTCGGAGGGCCTGGACCGGTTCTGGCGCAACGTCCGCACCCACACCCTGCACGACCCCGTCGCCTACAAGCGGCGCGAGGTCGGCCGCTGGGTCCTCGAGGGCGAACTGCCCGAACCCACCTGGTACTCCTGACCGCTTCCCCGGGGCGCCCCCTCCTGAACCGGGGGCGCCCCGCCTCCTCCCTCCGAAAGAGGACCCCATGGCCACCGTCCTGTCCGTCTCCGGCAGCCCCTCCGCCTCCTCCCGCACCAACCGGCTGCTGCGCCACCTCGACCGGCGCCTGGCCGCACAGGGCCACGAGGTGATCCCGCTCGACGTGCGCACCATCCCCGCCCAGGCCCTGCTCGGCGCCGACTTCAAGCACCCGGCGATCATCGAGGCCACCGAGCTGTTCGCGCGCGCCGACGGGGTCGTCGTCGGCACCCCCGTCTACAAGGCGTCGTACTCCGGAGTCCTCAAGGCGCTCCTGGACCTGCTCCCGCAGTACGCCCTGGCCGGCAAGACCGTGCTGCCGCTGGCCACCGGCGGCTCCACCGCCCATGTCCTGGCCATCGACTACGCGCTCCGCCCGGTCCTCAGCTCCATGGGCGCGGCCCACATCGTGCAGGGCTGGTTCACCCTCGACAAGGACATCAGCGTGCAGGACGACGGCTCGCTGACCGTCGCGCCCGCCGCGAGCGAGGCGCTCACCCAGGTCGTCGACCAGTTCTCGACCGCGCTGGGCCGACGACCGGTGCTGGCGGCGGCGGGCTGACGGACATGACCGCCAATGTGATCACCGACGACCAGGAGGCCCTGGCGGTCGCCGCGTCGCTGGCCGAGGAGTTCCGCGCGGGGGCCTCCGCCAGGGATGCCGAACGCAGGCTGCCGCGCGCGGAGCTGGACCGCCTCTCCGCCTCCGGGCTGCTCGCCGTCACCGTCCCCGCCGAACACGGAGGAGCGGACGTGAGCGCGTCCACTCTCGCCCAGATCTTCCGGCTGCTCGCCGCCGCCGACGCGAGCCTGGCCCAGATCCCGCAGAGCCACTTCGTGTACGTCAACGTGATCAACCGTCAGGGCACCGAGGAGCAGCGCAAGTTCTTCTTTGCCGAAGTCCTTGGCGGCCGCCGCTTCGGCAACGCGCAGTCGGAGGCGGGCACCCGGCACGTCCAGGACATCCGCACCCGCCTGCACCCACTGCCGGACGGCTCGTACCGCCTCGACGGCGTCAAGCACTACTGCACCGGCGCCCTGTTCGCCGACTGGATCCCGGTGCTGGCCCGCGCCGAGGACGACAAACTGCACGTCGCCTACGTTCCCCGGGACACCCCCGGTGTCACGGTGATCGACGACTGGGACGGCCTGGGCCAGCGGACGACGGCCAGCGGCACCGTCCGCCTGGCAGGCGTCGAGGTCCCGGCCGACCGGGTGCTGCCCCACCACCTCACCTTCGAGGGGCCCCAACTCCACGGAGCCGTCGCCCAGTTGCTGCACGCCGCCATCGACACCGGCATCGCCGGGGGCGCGCTCGCGGAGGCGGCGGAGTTCGTCCGGACGAAGAGCCGACCGTGGTTCGAGAGCGAGGTCGAGACGGCGGCCGAGGACCCCCTGCTGATCCAGCGCTTCGGTGAGCTCGCCCTCCAGGCAAGGGCGTCCGAGGCGCTGCTGCGGGAAGCCGCCCGCGCCGTCGACGCGGCCCGCGCCTACCTCACCGACGACTCGGCGGCCGAGGCGTCCGTCGCCGTCGCCGTCGCCAAGGTCCAGGCGGCACAGGCCGCGGTGGACGTGGCCGGGGCGCTCTTCGAGGTCGCCGGCACCCGTTCGGCGCTCAACTCCCTGAACCTGCACCGGCACTGGCGCGATGCCCGCACGCACACCCTGCACGATCCGACCCGCTGGAAGATCCAGCACATCGGCCGGTACGTGCTCAACGGCACCCGGCCGCCCCGCCACGGCCTCCTCTAGAGACATCCGAACGGAGACCCCCATGTCCCTCACCTTCCACTGGTTCCTGCCAACCAACGGCGACAGCCGTCACGTCGTGGGCGGCGGTCACGGCACGCCCGCCACCGTCTCCGGACGGGACCGGCCGCCGACGGTCGGCTACCTGAGCCAGATCGCCCGGGCGGCCGAGGACCTGGGCTTCGTGGGGGCGCTCACACCCACCGGCGCCTGGTGCGAGGACGCGTGGCTGACCACCGCCATGGTCAGCCGGCACACCGAGCGCCTGAAGTTCCTGGTCGCCTTCCGGCCCGGCTTCGTCTCGCCGACCCTCGCCGCGCAGATGGCGTCCACCTTCCAGCGGCAGTCCGGGGGACGGCTGCTGCTCAACGTGGTCACCGGCGGGGAGAGCCACGAGCAGCGGGCCTACGGGGACTTCCTCGACAAGGACGCCCGCTACCGCCGTACCGGCGAATTCCTGGAGGTCGTACGGGGGTTGTGGGAGGGCAAGACCGTCGACCTGCACGGCGGGCACCTCCAGGTCGAGGACGCGAAGCTGGCGCGGGTGCCCGATCCGGTGCCCGAGGTGTACTTCGGCGGTTCCTCGCCCGTCGCCGGGGAGGTCGCCGCCAAGTACGCCGACGTGTACCTCACCTGGGGCGAGCCGCCCGCGCAGGTCGCCGAGAAGATCGCCTGGATCCGCGGGCTGGCGGCGAAGCAGGGACGCGCCCTGCGTTTCGGGATACGCCTGCACGTCATCACCCGGGACACCTCCGAGCAGGCCTGGGCGGAGGCGGACCGACTGCTCGACGGCTTCGACCCGGAGACGGTCAGGTCGGTGCAGGCCGGGCTCGCCCGCAGCGAGTCGGAGGGGCAGCAGCGGATGCTCGCCCTGCACGGCGGCGGCGACCGGAACGGTCTGGAGATCCACCCCAACCTGTGGGCCGGCATCGGCCTGGTGCGCGGCGGCGCCGGCACCGCGCTGGTCGGCAGCCACGACGAGGTGGCCGAGCGGATCAAGGAGTACCACGCCCTCGGCATCGACGAGTTCGTGCTCTCCGGCTACCCGCACCTTGAGGAGGCGTACTGGTTCGGCGAGGGAGTCCTGCCCCGCCTCGCCGCGCAGGGGCTGTGGCAGCACCCGTCCGGCGAGGAGGCCGCGCCCTCGCCGCAGGTGCCGTTCGCGAGCTAGGGCCGTCACCCCGTACGCTCACGGGTTCGACCTGCGTATCCGTCGAGAGGAACAGCCCGTGAGCGACTGGCAGTTGACCAGGACCTTCCACAGCAGCTCCGGTGAGGTCCGCTGGGACAGCCTCGGAGATCCGGGCCGCGACCCGGTCGTCCTCCTCCACGGCACGCCCTTCTCCTCGTACGTGTGGCGTGCCGTGGCCCGCGCCCTCTCCCGCCGCCACCATGTGTTCGTGTGGGACATGCCCGGCTACGGGGCCTCGGAGAAGTCCGCGGGCCAGGATGTCTCCCTGGCCGCCCAGGGCAGGGTCTTCACCGAGCTCCTGGCGCACTGGGAGCTGGCCGAACCCCGGGTCGTGGCCCATGACTTCGGCGGTGCCGTGTCCCTGCGGGCCCATCTGCTGCACGGCGCCCGCTACCACTCGCTCACCCTGGTCGACCCGGTCGCGCTGGCTCCCTGGGGAACGCCGTTCTTCCGGCTCGTCGGCAAGAACTCCGCGGTCTTCGACGCGCTCCCGGCCGCCCTGCACCGGGCCCTCGTCCGCGAGTACGTCAGCTCGGCCAGCAGCCCCGGCCTGCACCCCGCCGTCCACGACCGGCTCGTCGCACCCTGGCTCGGAGACCCCGGCCAGGCCGCCTTCTACCGCCAGATCGCCCAGGCCGACCAGCGTCACACCGACGAAGTGCAGGACCGGTACGGCGAGATCACCATCCCGACCCTGGTGTGCTGGGGCGAGGACGACACCTGGATCCCCGTGGACAAGGGGCACGAACTCGTCGCCCGCATCCCGGGCGCACGCCTCGACGTCATCCCCGGCGCAGGGCACTTGGTCCAGGAGGACGCACCCGCCGCACTCCTGGCGGCCCTGCTCGACTAGATCTCCGCCAGGGCGTCCAGATGCGCCCGCCGCACCTCCGCCGTCTGCCCCTGCACCAGCAGGAACATCCCCTCACGGAACAGCCGTTGGGCCGTACCGCCAAGGTCCATCGCCCGGCCGCCGCCCGCCACCACGGCCGCCGTCGTGGCGGCGCGCATCAGGTCGTACGCCCGCGTCTTGAGCGCGAGCCGTTCGGGGACGCGCTCGTACGGGGCGGGGTGCTCGGCGAGGTCGTACACCTGCCCGCGCACCTCGTCGAGAGGGCCGCGCAGCGCAGCCGCGGTCTCCCGCTCGCCGGCGTCCTCCAGTACCCGGAGCGCCGCATACGCCACGCCGAGGACGGCCGGGGAGGCGTTGGTGGCGCGCGGCCCGTCGACCAGCGCGAACTTCTCCTGCGGGGTGCGTAGCACCACCGACTCCTCGGGCAGCCACAGGCCGTCCAGGGACAGGGAGACGGTCCGGGCCGCGGTGAGCGCGGCGAGCCGCATCGGCTCCGACGCCCGCAGTCCCGGCTGCTCGCGCGCCTCCGTGAACGCGAACACCACCTCGTCCGCCTCGCTCACCCCGGCCAGCAGCATCACGTCGTTCAGGCCCCAGCCCGTGTACCAGGGCACCCTGCCGTCGAACCGCCAGCCGCCCCGCTCGGCCGTCGCCCGCACCGGCACCCGGGGAAACGCGCGGACGTGCGCGTACGCGATCCCGGCCAGCAGTTCACCGGTCGCCAGCGGCCCGAGCAGCCGCTCCCGCACCGGCAGACCGGACTGCGTGAGCAGCCTGACCGGCGAGTGGTGCTGGGTCTGCACGAACCACGTCGAGCAGCACGCCCCGGCCAGGATCTCCTGGACCTCCCGCGCCACCGCGTCCGGAGCAGCCGCACCGCCGTACTCCTTCGGCGCGCTCACTCCGAGCAGTCCCGAGCGTCTGATCGCGTCGAGGTGGCTCGCGGGCACGCCCTCCTGGTCGACGCGCGCCGCGTGCGGAGCGAGGAGGCCGTCGGCGAGGGAGCGGGCGATGGCGAGGAGCGGGTGCGGTGCGGTGGTCATGACGAAGATTCTCCCGATTCCGTCGCGCGCGGTGTCGATCCGGGGGTGTGCCGTTCGTGTAGGAGGTGAGACAGACTCACAGGAGGAGATGGACATGCAGTACTACCTGCTCAACGTCATGCAGCCCGGCTGGGACGAGGTGCCCGCCCCGGAGGAGCTGGCCGAGATCGGCAAGCGGCTCGACGTCTTCCACCAGGAACTGCGCGAGGCCGGGGCCTGGGTCTTCGCCGGGGGGCTGCACAGCCCCGACTCCTCGACCGTGCTGCGGCCCCGCGATGGCGACGTGCTCATCACCGACGGCCCGTACGCCGAGGGCAAGGAACAGCTCGGCGGCCTCTGCATCGTGAAGGCGCCCGACCTGGACGCGGCCCTGGAGTGGGGGCGCAAGGCGGCCCTGGCCACCACCCTGCCCATCGAGGTGCGCCCCTTCCAGCACGAGTCCGAGGACTGATGACCCTGGACATCGAGGGCGTCTTCCGCGAGGAGTACGGCCGTGCGGTCGCCGTCCTCGTCCGCTTCCTCGGCGACATCGACCTCGCCGAGGAGGCGGTCCAGGACGCCTTCACCACGGCCGTGCGGCACTGGCCCGAGACCGGTGTGCCGCCCAGCCCGGCCGGCTGGATCATCACCACCGCCCGCAACCGCGCGATCGACCGGCTGCGCCGCGAGTCCACCAGACAGGCCCGCCACGCCGAGGCCGCCCTGCTGAACGCCCCCGACGCACCGCCCGAGGAGGGCCCCGTGCGCGACGAACGGCTCCGCCTCGTCTTCACCTGCTGCCACCCCGCGCTCGCCCCCCAGGCGCGGGTCGCCCTCACCCTCCGGCTGCTCGGCGGCCTCACCACCGCGCAGATCGCCCGTGCCTTCCTGGTTCCCGAGCCGACCATGGCCCAGCGCCTCGTCCGCGCCAAGGCCAAGATCCGCGACGCCCGCATCCCCTACCGCGTCCCCCGCGACGCCGACCTGCCCGACCGGCTCAACGCAGTGCTCGCCGTCGTCTACCTCGTCTTCAACGAGGGCTACGGCGGCACACCCGAACTGTGCGCCGAAGCCGTACGCCTGGGCCGGCTGCTGACCGAGCTGATGCCGGACGAGCCCGAGGCCACCGGACTGCTCGCCCTGATGCTGCTCATCGAGTCCCGCCGGGCCGCCCGCACCGACGACCGGGGCGAACTCGTACCGCTGTCCGAACAGGACCCGGCCCGCTGGGACCGCGCGCTCGTCGCCGAGGGGCAGTCACTCGTACGGCGGTGTCTGCGCCGGAACCAGCCGGGGCCGTACCAGATCCAGGCCGCCATCCAGGCCGTCCACAGCGACGCGCCCACCGACTGGGGACAGGTCCACCGGCTGTACGACCAGCTCATGGCCGTGGCGCCCAGCCCCGTCGTGGCCCTGAACCGGGCGGTCGCCGTGGCCGAGACCGAAGGACCCGCGCGGGCCCTCGCCCTGGTGGACGCCCTCGACCTCGACGGCTACCACGTCCTCCACGCGGTCCGGGCCGACCTGCTGCGCCGCCTCGGACGCGACACCGAAGCCTCCGACGCCTACGCGAAGGCCGCTGAACTCACCCAGAACCCGGCGGAGCGCACCTATCTCGAACACCGCCGCCGGTCGCTGTGACCCCGTCCCGGAAAGTACCGGCGGCGATCCGGAATTTGCCCGGACGCGAAAAGGTTGCAATATACATCTGACCGTCGAGACCCAGGCCGCAAGGCCCGCGCACCCCCAGCGAGGCACCCGTGAACCACCCCGCCCCCGAGCAGCCCGCCGACGTCGTCGCCCGACTGCGCGCCACCTTCCGCAGCGGCCGCACCAAGCCCGTCGAGTGGCGTACGACCCAGCTGCGCCGCCTGCGCGAGATGCTCACGGAGAACGGCACGGAGCTGGCCGCAGCCCTCCACGCCGACCTGGGCAAGAGCTCCACCGAGGCCTTCCGCACCGAGATCGACTTCACGATCCGCGAGATCGACCACACCCTGGACCACCTCACCGACTGGCTGCGCCCCGAGTCCGCCCCGGTCCCCGCGCACCTCGGCACCGACGCGAGCGCCCGGACGCAGTACGACCCGCTCGGTGTCGTCCTCGTCATCGCCCCGTGGAACTACCCTGCCCAGCTGCTGCTCGCCCCCGTGGTCGGCGCCCTCGCCGCGGGCAACGCGGTGGTCGCCAAGCCGAGCGAGCTGGCCCCGGCCACCTCCGCCGCCGTGGCCCGGCTGCTCCCCGCCTACCTGGACACCGACGCGGTGGCCGTCGTCGAGGGCGGCATCCCCGAGACCACCGCCCTGCTCGCCGAGCGCTTCGACCACATCTTCTACACCGGCAACGGCACGGTGGGCCGCGTCGTCCTGCGCGCCGCCGCCGAGCACCTGACCCCGGTCACCCTCGAACTGGGCGGGAAGTCCCCGGCCTTCGTCGACCGCGACGCCGACCTCGCCGTCGTCGCCGACCGCCTGGCCCGCGGCAAGTTCCTCAACGCCGGGCAGACCTGCGTCGCCCCCGACTACGTCCTGACCGACCCGGAGACCGCGGCCGCCCTGGAGCCGCTGCTGAAGAACGCCGTCGACACGCTGTACGGCGGCGACCCCGCGGAATCCGGCGAGTACGGCCGCATCATCAACGAACGGCACTTCGACCGGCTCACCGGACTGCTGGACTCGGGCCGCACGGTCGTGGGCGGCACGGGCGACCGTACGACCAAGTACATCGCGCCCACCGTCCTCGCCGACGTGGATCCCGAGTCCCCGGTGATGCGGGAGGAGATCTTCGGCCCCATCCTGCCGATCGTCACCGTGCCCGGCCTCGACGAGGCCATCGAGTTCATCACCGACCGGGACAAGCCGCTGGCCCTGTACGTCTTCACCGACTCCGACACGACCCGGCGCCGCATCGCCGACGAGACCTCCTCCGGCGGCCTCGGCTACGGTCTGCCCCTCGCCCATCTGACCGTCTCCGACCTGCCGTTCGGTGGGGTCGGAGAGAGCGGTATGGGCAACTACCACGGCCGCTACTCCATCGAGACCTTCAGCCACCGCAAGGCGATCCTGGAGAAGCCGCTCGGCTAGTCGCCGGAGGCGGGGCGCGGTGTGGCACGGCCCGGCGGGACCCCGAGACCCTGCTGGGCCATCTGCGCGAGTTCCGCGTCCACGGCCCGACAGGGCCACCGGCTGCTTCTAGTCTCGATGGCAACGACCGGAGAATCCACGGCGCACTGTCCGTGCGGAGGACGGGGGGACGTACCGATGCACGACTGGGCGATGCCGACGGCCCGGGCATCCTCGACCGAGGCCCGCAGGGGGGACGGCTTCCTCGCCACCCCCTTCTCCGAGCGCTGCGCCGGCCTCGTCGACGCCGGACACCATGTTTTCCTCGGGATCAGCCCCGGCAACGGCTACTTCTCCGAGGACCGGCTCCTCGCGCTGCTGCGCTGGGCCGCCGCCCGCTTCACCCGGATCGAGATCGCCCACCCCGACACCGACGCCGTCGCCTGCACCTACCTCGGCCGCGGCTACGAACCCCGGTACGCCCGCGCCCGCGCTCGCCGCGACGTACGCCAGACGGCCAACCGGATCTCCCGCGCCGTGACCACCGCGCGGATCGACCCGCCCCGGCTGCGCGTCGCGCGGTTCTCCGACTTCTACGACACCCCGGCCTACCGCGCCGCCCTCGACCGCGTCGCCCGCGCGCACCGGGAGCAGCCCGCGTTCCACGCCACCCACGCCCGCATGGTCACCGGCGTCCTGCGCACCACGATGCCCGCCGACTGGACCCCGACCGCCGGCCAACTGGCCGCAGGAGCGGAGTACTTGGACCGCGAACTGCCCTTCCTCCTCGACACCCCGGCCATCCTCGGCGTACCGGCGTCGGTCTTCGCCTACCGCGCCACCCCGGCCCTCGCCGGTTTCCTCTACGGCCCGGACGCGCCGCTCGCGGCCGTCGACACGCAGGGATTCGTCACCGTGGAACCTCTCCAGCCGACGTGACCGCCCACCCGCCCGGGCTTCTCCGGACCCTGTCCGGCAAGCTCGGTGCCCGACAGAACATCCGCACCCCCGCAGGGAGTTGACGTCATGACCGACAAGCTCACCGTGAGCGTCCTGGGCACCGGCATCATGGGTGCCGCGATGGCCCGCAACCTCGCCCGCGCCGGGCACACCGTCCGGGCCTGGAACCGCAGCGAGGGCAAGGCGCGGCCGCTGGCCGAGGACGGCGTCGAGATCGCCGGCAGCCCCGCCGAGGCCGTGCGCGGCGCCGACGTCGTCCTGACCATGCTGTACGACGGCCCCGCGGCCCTGGACGTCATGCGCCAGGCCGGCGAGGGACTCCGCCCGGGCGTCGCCTGGGTGCAGTCGACCACCGCCGGCGTCGAGGCGATCGCCGACCTGGCCGCCTTCGCCCGCGAGCACCAACTGGTGTTCTTCGACGCGCCCGTGCTGGGCACCCGGCAGCCCGCCGAGGCCGGTCAGCTGCTGGTCCTCGCGGCCGGACCGGTCGAGGGACGCGGCGCCGTGACCCCCGTCCTCGACGCGGTCGGCGCCCGCACGGTGTGGACCGGCGAGGACGGCGCCGAGGGCAGCGCGACCCGGCTGAAGCTGGTCGCCAACAGCTGGGTGCTCGCGGTGACCAACGCGGCCGGAGAGACCCTCGCCCTCGCGAAGGCCCTCGGCGTGGACCCGCAGGGCTTCTTCGACGCGATCGACGGCGGCCCCCTAGACATGGGCTATCTGCGGGCCAAGTCGGGCCTGATCCTCGACGACCGGCTGTCACCGGCCCAGTTCGCGGTCTCCACCGCCGCCAAGGACGCCCGTCTGATCGTCGAGGCCGGTGAGCGGGGCGGAGTCCGCCTGGACGTGGCCGCCGCGAGCGCCGAGCGGTTCGAGCGCGCCGCCGCCCAGGGCCACGGCGACGAGGACATGGCCGCCGCCTATTTCGCGAGCTTCGACGAGAAGGCCTGACCTCGAGACCGGAACACCCGAAGAGGAGGACCCCTCATGTCCAAGCCCCCGCTGCCGCCCGAGGCCGTGGAACTGCTCGGCCGCCCCAACCCCTGCGTGATGGCGACCCTGCGCTCCGACGGGGCGCCGGTGTCGGCCCCCACCTGGTACCTCTGGGAGGACGGCCGTGTCCTGATCAACCTTGACGAGGGCCGCGTCCGGCTGAAGCACCTGCGCCGTGACCCTCGCGTCACGCTCACCGTCCTGGACAGCGACAACTGGTATACGCACGTCACGCTCATCGGCCGCGCGGTCGAGATGTACGCGGACGAGGACCTCGCCGACATCGACCGCCTCTCCACCCACTACAGCGGCCGTCCCTACCCGAACCGGGTCCGGGGCCGCGTGAGCGCCTGGATCGAGG
Source organism: Streptomyces sp. SLBN-8D4 (assembly GCF_049739545.1). Taxonomy (NCBI): domain Bacteria; kingdom Bacillati; phylum Actinomycetota; class Actinomycetes; order Kitasatosporales; family Streptomycetaceae; genus Streptomyces; species Streptomyces sp. SLBN-8D4. The sequence goes on along the minus strand of NZ_JBMGQC010000001.1, from coordinate 818,473 downwards.
TCGACCGCTGGCACGGCTGGGGCGAGATGAAGGACAACGACCAGTCCGGCTGACGTCCCGACATCGGGGGAGAGGGAGGCCACCGACCCGGGCCCCTCCCCCTCTCGCGCACCCGCGGCCCGTGCGTCAGGCGTCGCTGCTCAGGGGGTGGCTGAAGCCCTGGTCGGAGATGAGGCGGGCGCCTTCGGCGAGCTCCGTGGCGAAGCGCTCGACGGCCTCGTAGGGGAAGCGGTGGCTGGGGCCGCTCAGGGAGAGGGAGGCGACGACCTTGCCGGTGCGGCCCATGACCGGGACCGCGACCGCGGTGAGCCCCTCGTCGAACTCGCTGCTGCTGACGGCGTAGCCGCGCTCGGCCGCCTCCGTGACCCAGGCCCGCAGCCGCTCGACCTGTGCCTCGCCCTGCGGTGAGGCGGCCGCTACCCGGCGCAGGAACGCCTCGGAGGCACCCCGCAGCAGGATCTTCGAGGAGGCACCGGCCCACAGCGGCTGCTCGTCGCCGACGTCGACGACATGGCGCAGCGGATGCGGACTCTCCTCGTGGGCGACGCAGATGCGGTGGACGCCCCGGGCGACGAACAGGTTCACGGTCTCGCCGAGCCGGTCCGCGAGATCACGCATGACCTTCCGGGTCTCCTGCGGCACCTCCCACTGGCCGCGCGCGAGATACGCCCAGCGCCACAGCGCGGGCCCCGCGGTGTAGCCGGACGGGTGCGAGCCCAGCAGGCCGGTCTCCTCCAGGGTCTGCACCAGCCGCAGCGCCGTGGTCTTGGCGAGCCCGGTCGCGCCGGTGATCTCCCGCAGGGTGATCACCGGCCGGTCCTCGGTGAGCAGGGTGAGGATGTCGAAGGCCCGCCGCACACTGCGCACCCCGCCCGCGTGCTGGTCGGTGTCGCCCCCCGCCGGCGTCTGTCCGTCGCTCACCCGCTGCCTCCCGTACGGTCCCCGCGGCCCTCGGCCGACGTTGCTGCCTCCGACCGTAGTCCGCTCTGCGGACCGAGGAAACCGACCGCGCCCTTGTTGGAGGAGGTGTGGCCCCCTAGGCTGACCGCACAGTGGACCGATTGGACCATCTGGTGGTCGTTCTGAAATCTTCTCCGGGGCCGCCGGACGGGCCGGGAAGACCTGGATCGACCTCAGGAGCGAGCATGCGCAAGTCCATAGCCACCGTCTGCCTCAGCGGCACCCTCACCGAGAAACTGACGGCCGCCTCACGGGCCGGCTTCGACGGCGTCGAGATCTTCGAGAACGACCTCCTGGCCAGCCCCCTCACCCCCGAGGAGATCGCCGCCCGCACGGCCGACCTGGGCCTGCGCATCGACCTCTACCAGCCCATGCGGGACATCGAGGCCGTCCCGGAGGAGCTCTTCGCCCGCAACCTGAGGCGTGCCCGGCACAAGTTCGAGCTGATGCGCAGGCTCGGCGCCGACACCGTCCTCGTCTGTTCAAGCGTCTCCGAGCAGGCCGTGGACGACGACGCCCTCGCGGCCGAGCAGCTGGGCCGACTCGCCGACCTGGCCCAGGAGTCCGGCATCCGGGTCGCCTACGAGGCACTCGCGTGGGGACGGCACGTCAGCACGTACGACCACGCCTGGCGGATCGTCGAGGCCGCGGACCATCCGGCGCTCGGCACCTGCCTGGACAGCTTCCACATCCTCTCCAGGGGCTCTGATCCCAAGGGCGTCGAGGACATCCCCGGCGACAAGATCTTCTTCCTCCAGCTCGCGGACGCCCCGCTGATGGCCATGGACGTCCTGCAGTGGAGCCGCCACTACCGCTGCTTCCCGGGGCAGGGCGGATTCGACGTCGCCGGACTCCTGCGCCATGTCCTGAACGCCGGATACGACGGCCCCCTGTCCCTGGAGGTCTTCAACGACGTCTTCCGCCAGGCGGACGCGGGCCGCACAGCGCTGGACGGACTGCGCTCCCTGCTCGCTCTGCAGGAGAGCGCCGGCGTCTCCCCGCTTCCGGCCCCGGTGATCCCCTCGGGCGTCGCCTTCGCCGAACTCGCCACCAGCGACCCCGAACCCGTCGGCGAACTCCTCACGGCTCTCGGCTTCACTCGCGCCGCCCGCCATCACGGCAAGCCGGTAGACCTCTGGGAACAGGGCGAGGCCCGGGTCCTGGTCAATACGGGCACCGCCGGCCGCCGTACCGACACCACCCTGGCCGCCGTAGGACTGGAGACGGCGGATCCCGCTGCGTCCGCGCGACGGGCGGAAGCCCTGCTCGCGCCCGCCCTGCCCAAGCGCCGCACCGCACAGGACGTCCCGCTGGAGTCGATCGCGGCCCCGGACGGCACCGAAGTCCTGTTCTGCGCGACCGGCCGACCCGAACTTCCCAGCTGGACCGACGACTTCGCGTACACGGCCGAGAACGAGAGCGCGACCGCCCTGACCATCGACCACCTCGCGCTGACCCAGCCCTGGCACCACTTCGACGAGTCGGTGCTCTTCCACCGCACGGTGCTGGGCCTCAGCCCGCACGACACCGTCGAACTCGCCGACCCTTACGGCCTGTTCCGCAGCCGTGCCCTGTCCGCCCCCTCCGACGGGCCCCGCCTGGTCCTCAACCTGGCGCCCAGTCCGGAGGAGGGCGGTGAGACACGGGCCCGGCATGTGGCGTTCGCCGTCGACGACATCGTCGCCGCAGTCCGCCGCTTCCGGGCGGCCGGAGCAGGTCTGCTTCGCGTCCCCGCGAACTACTACGACGACCTGGAGGCCCGTTTCGACTTCGCCGAGGGGGAGTTGGAGACGTATCGCGAGCTCGGCATCCTCTACGACCGCGACGAGCGGGGCGGCGAGTTCCGGCACTGCTACACCGAGACGGTCGGCCATGTCTTCTTCGAGTTCGTGCAGCGATCCGGCGGCTACGCCGGGTTCGGTGCGGCCAACGCGCCCGTCCGGCTGGCCGCGCAGCGCAGGTAGGAGTTCGGGAAGTGCCTCGGGGACGGGCCGGAGGTGTGTCATCATCCGCCGATGACCTCCGAAACGATCACCGCGGACGCGGCAGGCACCTGGACACTCGGCGATCTCACCGTCAACCGCATCGGCTTCGGCGCGATGCGGCTGACCGGCAGCGCGGCCTTCCACCACGGCACCCCGAGCGACCGGCAGCGGTCGATCACCGTACTGCGCAGGGCCGTCGAACTCGGCGTCAACCACATCGACACGGCGGCCTTCTACTTCTCCTCCCTGCGCTCCGCCAACGAGATCATCAACAGCGCGCTGTCCCCGTACCCCGACGATCTCGTCATCGCCTCGAAGGTCGGCCCCTTTCGTGACTACTCGGGGGAGTGGGCCACTTCTGCACGGCCCGAGGACCTGCGTGGACATGTCGAGGAGAACCTCCGCCAGCTCGGCCGCGACCACCTGGACCTGGTGTACCTCCGCCGGATGCGCCAGGACTCGGTCGCCGAGCACTTCGGCGCCCTCGCCGAACTGCGCGACAAGGGCCTCGTCCGGCACCTCGGCATCTCCGACGTCGAGCCCCGGCACCTCGTCGAGGCGCAGGCCATCGCGCCGGTGGTGTCCGTGCAGAACCGCTTCGGACTCGACTCCCGCAACCGGGCCACCGACGAGATGGTGCGGATCTGCGGCGAACAGGGCATCGCCTTCGTGCCGTTCTTCGCGATCGCCGGGGACGCCGGGCCCGAGGGCGCCACCACCGCCCACGACGAGGCGGTGCTCGCCGTCGCGCGGGCCCACGACGCCACCCCCGCCCAGGTCAGGCTCGCCTGGACCCTCGCCCAGGGCCCGCACGTCCTCGCCATCCCCGGCACCGGCAACCCCGACCACCTCGCCGAGAACATCGCGGCGGGCGCGCTGCGTCTCACCGAGGACGAGCTCGACACCCTGAACTCGCTGCACCAGAAGGAAGACTGAGAGGTCAGACGACCCACACGCCGTCCTCCATGACATGCCGCCCACGCATCTCGTGCACGCCGTTGAGGGCCTGCACGGTGCGCGGGCGCACCTGGAAGAAGGCGTAGGAGGCGCTGTCCTCGCGGGGATCCCAGCCGGTCTTCGCCCGGAAGGCCTCGATCGCCGCGGCCGGCACGTCCGTCCCGCCGTACGTCCGCACCTCCCCGTCGATCAGCACGACGTCCTGGGTGTCCCCGAAGGCCAGCCGGGTGCGGCCGCCGTCGCGGAGATTGCGCCCCGTGGGATTGGTGATCCGCGTGGACACCCAGACGCACTCGCCGTCCCAGACGAACCACAGCGCGACCAGACACGGCAGCCCGTCGGCGTCCGCCGAGGCCACCCAGATGTCCCTCTCCCGCTCCAGACGGGCCAGTACGTCCCGCTTGCGCTCCACGGCGGTCCGGCTCTCGGTGATCGTCATGCCCGGGACGCTATCGCCCATCTCTCCCCACCGCCTCGGTCCGGGGCCCTACGCCCACGGACCGAGGGGCGGACGAGTCCCGGGCCCGTGCTGCGGACCATGCCCAAGGCCGCCGCGTGGTGCGGCCACCGGGCGGCCGCCGGCCTGGCAGTGGGGTCGGCGCAGGCGCGGCGCTCGCGGAGTTGGGCAGCGGGGTCGCACGCGCGGGCCCGCGCGTCCGGCCCGAACGGCCACCGGCCCGGCGTCCGGAAAGGCCCGTCCCACGGGGCTGCCGTCGCCGCGCAAGCGCCCACGGCAGGTCCCCCCGGCCACATCGCGCCCAGCCCCGCAGGCGACGGCGACCCCTGGGGTCCGCCAGGCGGACCATGCCGACGCCGAGGCCCTGACGTACCCGTCGAGGGCTCCGCCGCGCACGAGTCCACGCCGCCCCCTTCGTTACTTCGCGGGGGCGGGGACCGCACCGGGCGGCCCCGCTCACCCGTGTCGACAGGGCACCTCTGCGTGCGTCCGACCGATCCGCCGCGAGGTACGCGGCATGCTTCCGGCCTGAGCCGCAGGCCCGGCCCTACCCCAGCCGCTCGTGCAGGAAGGGCACGGTCCTCTCCCAGGCGCGGGTGGCGGACTCGGGGTCGTGGGCCTCGGGGCGGCCGTCGTTGAAGAAGGCGTGGTCCGCCGGGTACAGGTGCAGGTCAGGGGTGATTCCGGACTGCTCGCGGACGGCCTCGCGCAGGGCGTCGAGGCTTTCCGCCGGGATGGTCTGGTCGAGCTCGCCGTAGTGGCCCAGGATCTCCGCCTTCAGGTTCGAGAAGTCGGGCAGCTCGCCCTGGATCACGCCGTAGAACGGCACCGCTGCGCGCACCCGCGGGTCGGCCGCCGCCAGGTACAGGACGAATCCGCCGCCCATGCAGAAACCGACCGCGCCCACGGTGTCCGAGGTGACCTCGTCCAGCGACAGCAGGTGGTCGACCGCGCCGGACAGCAGTTCCACGCCAAGCGCGACCGGCAGTGCCTGCATCATCCGCAGGGCCTCGGCGCTGTCGTGGGCGACATTGCCGCCGTACAGGTCGGGAGCGAGCGCGACGAAGCCCTGCGCCGCCAGCCGGTCGGCGACGTCGGCGATGTGGTCGGTCAGGCCCCACCACTCCTGGATCACGATGACCCCCGGCCCGCTCCCGGACGGCGGCAGCGCCAGATAGCCGTGCGCGGTGGTGCCGCCGCTCGGGAAGGTGACGTTCTGGTGGGCGGGTGCTCCGGTCGACTTCGGCAGTTCTGCCATGGTGCTCGACTCCTGTGCGGTCCGGTGGAAGGGGGGCGCCGGAGCCGTGACCCCGGCGGTGATCACCAGCCTGCCACGCACCGTACGGTTCACCCGCGCGGGCCCAGGAGACGGACTGGCGCCACCGAAGTTTTACGTATAACCTCTCCCGTCAACCACCCGTCCCGAGAGGCACCGATGAGACGCGTCGCCCTGGTCACCCTTGTCGTCGACGACTACGACGAGGCGATCCGCTTCTACACCGAGGCCCTCGGCTTCCGGCTCGTCGAGGACGCCCCCCGCCCCGACGGCTCCCGCTGGGTCGTCGTGCGGCCGGACGAGCGCGAGGGCGGCACCGACCTGCTGCTCGCCCGCGCCAAGGACGAGGCCCAGCAGGAACGGGTGGGGAACCAGACCGGCGGCCGCGTCGGCTTCTTCCTGCACACCGACGACTTCGCCCGCGACCACGCCCGCATGCTCGCCGCGGGCGTGACCTTCCTGGAGGAGCCCCGCCACGAGCCCTACGGCTCGGTCGCCGTCTTCCAGGACCTCCACGGAAACCGCTGGGACCTGCTCCAGCCCGCCGACTGACCCTCCCCGCCACCCTGTTCGACGTACGAAGAAAGACCTCGCCATGACCGCTACGCGCGTAGACGCCGACCTGATCCGCCGCCTCCCCAAGGCCGTCCTGCACGACCACCTCGACGGCGGCCTGCGCCCCGCCACCGTGGTGGAGCTCGCGGCCGAGGTCGGCCACACCCTGCCCACCACCGACCCGGACGAGCTCGCCGCCTGGTACTTCGAGGCCGCCAACTCCGGCGACCTGGTGCGTTACATAGCCACCTTCGAGCACACCCTCGCCGTCATGCAGACCCGCGAGGGCCTGCTGCGCACGGCCGAGGAGTACGTCCTCGACCTGGCCGCCGACGGGGTCGTGTACGGCGAGGTGCGCTACGCCCCCGAGCTGAACACCAACGGCGGACTGGCCATGGCCGAGGTCGTCGAGACCGTCCAGGAGGGCCTGGCCGCCGGTATGGCGAAGGCCGCCGCCGCGGGCACACCGGTGCGGGTCGGCACCCTGCTGTGCGGGATGCGGATGTTCGACCGGGTGCGCGAGGCCGCCGACCTGGCCGTGGCCTTCCGGGACGCCGGTGTCGTCGGCTTCGACATCGCGGGCGCGGAGGACGGTTTCCCGGCCGCCGACCACCTGGACGCCTTCGAGTACCTGCGCCGCGAGAACGTGCCCTTCACGATCCACGCCGGTGAGGCCCACGGCCTGCCCAGCATCCACCAGGCCGTGCAGGTGTGCGGCGCCCAGCGGCTCGGCCACGGTGTGCGGATCACCGAGGACATCCCCGACCTCGCGAGCGGCAAGCTCGGCCGGCTCGCGGGCTATGTCCGGGACCGCCGTATCGCCCTGGAGATGTGCCCGACCTCCAACCTCCAGACCGGCGCGGCCACCTCGATCGCCGAGCATCCGATCACGGCCCTGAAGGACCTGGGCTTCCGGGTCACCCTCAACACCGACAACCGGCTGGTGTCGGGGACGACGATGACCCGGGAGATGTCCCTGCTGGTCGAGGAGGCGGGCTGGACGGTCGAGGACCTGCGCACGGTCACGGTGAACGCTCTCAAGAGCGCCTTCATCCCGTTCGACGAGCGCAAGGCCCTCATCGAGGACGTCGTCCTGCCGGGCTACGCGCTCTGAAGCAGCCCCCGCAGATAGGCGGCCTGTCCGACGTGCTGCAGATCGTCGGACAGGACGCTGACCAGCCGCACCCCCAGGGTGACCGGCGGATCCCAGTTCTCGTCCACGACGCGCTCCAGGTCTCCGGCCGTCAGCCCGCGCAGGGCTTCGAGACTCTGGGCGTGCACGGCGTCGTAGTAGCCGGTGAGCAGGTCCGCGGAGTCGACCCGCACCTTGGCGACCTGCGCGGAGGTGTGGCCGTAGCCGATGTCGCGCGGCTTCAGGTCGAGGCCGAACCGCTTCTCCCAGTCCTGCGTCAGCCATACCTGGTCGAGGCCGAAGGCGCCGGCGACATGGTCGTCCTGGACGCGGGTGAGATGCCAGACCAGCCAGGCGAGGGAGTTGGCGTCGGGGCCGGGACGGTGGTTGAGGTCGTCGGGGCCCAGGCCCTCGACGGCGGCGTGGACTTCTTCCTGGATGCGGCCGTAGCCGTCGATGAGGATGTCCTTTGCATGCATGACATCCACCATCGCGCATCGCGCCGCGTCACGCGTGGGAATCCTGCTCCGGTGTCACGCGTCGGGAATCCAGCTCCCGTGTCACGCGTCGGGAATCCAGCTTCCGTGGAAGCCCAGGGGCACCCGTCCCGGCAGATGGATCCGGGCCACCGGCTCGGCCGTGAAGTCCTGGGCCGGGAGAATCACCAGGTCCGAGGCCCCGCGATCGGGGTTGTGGACGTACGCGATCGCGTACCCGTCGTCCTCGGCGGCCCTGTCGTCGCACGGGTCGGACGGCACGAACACGGCCTCGCTCGCCGCCGCTCCGCGGGGCAGCCGGTGCACCTGTGAGGTGCCCCGCAGCAGGTCGTGCTTGATGAGTGCGTTGGTGAACGCCCGGTCGGGAGGCGGGTTGCCGTCGACCGCCTGATATGCGGCCGCCATCTCCGCGGCCGCCGCCGAGTAGCCGTAGCGGTGGCGGCGGGACACCAGAGCCTCGTTGACGCGCGGAAACTCCTGCGGGCGGTCGTCGAGGGTCCGCACCCGCACCAGCCCCTGCCGCAGGTCGATCGTCCAGCGGTCGAGCCGGGGCGTACCCGGCGTGTACGGCCCGCCCGAGCCGTTGCCCGCCACGAGGAAGGGCGCGTCGAAGTTGGTCGTGTCGACGACCAGGTTCGAGCCCTCCTCGTAAGCGTTGAGGGTGTGCGAGTAGTACACCGGGTCGACCTCGAACCAGCGGACCGCACCCCCCGCGCGCGGCAGCACACCGACCCGCGCCGGATGCCGGTCGTTCCAGACGTAGGGCACGATGTCGCCGCGCTCGGCGCCCGCCGGGTCGAAGGTGACCGGCATGTCGAGGATGATCACGTACCGCTCGGTGAGCGCGAAGTCGTGGATCATCGGGGCGTCGGCCACCGGGATCCGCGTGCTGCGCGAGACGCGGCCAGCCGGGTCCACGACCAGGTGCCGCACATGGTCCCAGGTCGGGTAGTAGGCGATCGCGTGCAGCTCACCGGCGTGGACGTCGAACTTGGTGTGCGCGGTGAACGCGCCCTCCAGCGTGCCCCGGAAGTCGTAGGTGCCCACGGTGTTCAGCTCGTCGTCGAGCTCGTACGGCAGGGGTCCGCTCTCCTGGAGCGCCAGGATGCGCCCCCGGTGGGGGATCACATGGGTGTTGCAGGGGAAGTCGTCCGGCGGCACCGGGCCCGGGTAGGGCTCGCCGAGTTTCTTCGCCACCTGGGAGGAGCGGACCCAGCGGTTGCGGTACCACTCGGCGCGTCCCTCGCGCAGCCGGACGCCGTGCACCATGCCGTCGCCGAGCATCCAGTGGTGGGCGCGGGGGTCCTCCAGGCCCAGCACATTGGGGCCGGTGCGCAGGTAGCGGCCGTTCAGCTCGCGCGGGACACGGCCGGTGACCGGCAGGTCGAAGGCCGTCAGCTCCTCGGTGACCGGCTTGAAGGCGCCCTCCAGGAACGGGAAGTGGCGGGTCGGTGCCGTGCGGGGCGCCGCGGAGGCGGGTCCGGCGCCCACTCCCGCGCCGGCCAGTCCGCCCGCGGCCGCGACCGCCGCCGCGCCTCGCAGTACGTTCCGTCGTGTGGGGCTCGTCGATCGTGCGGGGTTCGTCGCGCGTGGGGTGTCCGTCGTGCGTGCGTCCGTCATCTTCCCTGCTCCTGACCGCAGTTGTCTTCGGGGACGGTCATGAGTCTGGGGTGTGCGGCGGCTCGGGTCAGGAGGGGTGGAACCCGTCCTGGGGGTGGTGCCAAGCCCCCTCTTTTCCCGCGCGGCGGCTCAGCTGTCCAGCAGCGCCATCAACGCCCGCGCCGCCGGGCTGGTGGCCTGCGGGGGCGGCAGCAGGGCGACCGTCTCGTACACGGTCTCGCCGGTGCCCTTGACGGGCAGGGCCGTCAGCGACGGCCGCTTGTGCCGAAAGTGCTGCGGAACGACCGCCACGCCGAGGTTCTCGTCCACCAGGTCCAGCAAGGTGTGCACGTCGTTGACCTCCAGGGCGACCGACCGGCGTACGCCCGCCTCGGCGAACACGGCGTCGGTGGTGCGGCGCGGCCCCCAGTCCGGGTGGAAGTCGACGAAGACCTCACCCCCCAGGTCCTCCGGGGTCACGGCCGCGCCGGCCGCCGCGAGCGGATGACTCGGATGGCACAGTACGGTCATCGGCTCGCTGGTCAGGGGTACGGCCCGCAGCTGGTCGCTCTCCTCCCGCGTCCCCCGCACGGCGAACGCCAGGTCCAGCCGCCCGGCGGCGACCTCCTCGGCGAGTGCGCCCGAGCCCGCCTGCCGCAGACAGATCTCCACGTCCGGATGCTGCCGCCGGAACGCGGCCAGCAGTCCCGCCACATGTACCCCGGCGATGCACTGCTCGGAACCCAGCGCGAGCATCCCGCGCAGCACTCCCTGCACCGCGGCCACCGCCTCGTGGGCGGACCGCACCTGTGCGAGGATCCGTTCGGCCTCGCCGAGCAGGGCCCGCCCGGCGGGGGTGAGCGTCACCCGGCGGGTGGTCCGCACGAACAGCGGGGTCTGCAGCTCCCGCTCCAGCGCCCGGATGGACGCGGACAGCCCGGACTGCGACACCAGGAGCCGTTCGGCGGCCCGGGTGAAGTGCTGGTCCTCGGCGACCGCCACGAAGTGCTGAAGATGGCGCAGTTCCATGATTGAGAAGCCTAACCGCTGAATTCCATCGGATTCTTCTGTTGGACCAATGCCCCCAGGTCGCGAAAGAGTGAGGTGGATTCACGACTTTTTTGGTTCCACCGTGCCAACCCCTCTGGAGTCGCGTTGTACACCGCACACCCCGACCGCTACGCGGAGATGCCCTACCGGCGTACCGGACGCAGCGGCCTGAAGCTGCCCGCGATCTCGCTCGGTCTGTGGCACAACTTCGGCCCGGCGGACCGCACGGTCGAGACCCAGCGGGCCATCCTGCGCCGCGCCTTCGACCTCGGTGTCACCCACTTCGACCTCGCCAACAACTACGGTCCGCCGCCCGGCGCCGCCGAGTCCGCGTTCGGCGAGGCCCTCAAGGCCGACCTCGCGGCCTACCGCGACGAGCTGATCATCTCCACCAAGGCCGGCTATCTGATGTGGCCCGGTCCGTACGGCGAGTGGGGCTCCCGCAAGTACCTGCTGTCCTCGCTGGACCAGAGCCTGTCCCGGATGGGCCTGGACTACGTCGACATCTTCTACTCGCACCGGCCCGACCCGGAGACCCCCCTCGAAGAGACGATGGGGGCCCTGCACACCGCGGTCCAGCAGGGCAAGGCGCTGTACGTCGGCATCTCCAACTACTCCGCCGAGCAGACCCGCGAGGCCGCCCGCATCCTCGGCGAGCTGGGCACCCCGCTCCTCATCCACCAGCCGCGCTATTCGATGCTGGACCGGCGCCCCGAGGACGGCGGCCTGCTGGACGCGCTCGACGAGCTTCAGGTCGGCTCGATCGTCTTCTCCCCGCTGGAGCAGGGCCTGCTCACCGGCCGCTACCTCGACGGCATCCCCGAGGACTCCCGGGCCGCGAGCGACAGCCCCTTCCTGAATTCCGACGCCGTCACCGAGGACCTGGTCCAGCAGCTCCGCGAGCTCAACGACGTCGCCGAGGGCCGGGGCCAGACCCTCGCCCAGCTGGCCCTGGCCTGGGTCCTGCGCGGCGGCCGGGTCACGTCGGCGCTCGTCGGCGCGAGCAGCCCGAAGCAGATCGAGGACAGCGTGGGCACGATCGCCAACCTGGACTTCGCCCCGGAGGAACTGGCGAGGATCGACGCGATCCTCAAGGTGTGACGGGCTCGATCCTCAAGGCGTGACCGACGCGGCTTCCCGGCCGCGGGCAGTCGTACGGACCGGGCGCCGGCCCCTCAGGCCGGCGCCCGGTCCCTTTCGGTTCGACGCCACCGCCACCGCCATCGTCCCCGCTACCGGGCCCAGGGCGCCGTCCGGTGCGGCGCGAAGGCGATCGCCGGAGGTGAAGTGCCGTACGGGCCGGTCCACTTCAGCGGATGCGGGCCGAGACCCCGCGGCGGCGGCCCGCTCAGCCGGTCCGCTCCTCGATGCGCACGATCACCGTGTCGCCCGCGTCCTTGCCGATGGCCTTCCGCACGTCGGCCTTGACGGGCAGCATGTGGGTGCCGTCCCCGAGGGCCATGAAGGAGCTCTGGAAAGGGTGCCCGTCGATCGTCCCGCGGACCTTGACGAGACCCCGGGTGCCGAAGAACTCCACCGAGGCGGGCCAGCGGACACAGGTCCAGCCGCCCTTCCCCGGGTTCCTGCTGAGGACCGCGGTGAATTCCGCGTCCACCTTTCCGGTCGTGGCCATGATGTTCTCCCTCGCCGACGGCTTCCTCTTCAAGAGACCACCGGCGAGGGGAAAACTCATCGTGGCCCTTGCTCAGGCTCCCGCGGGCACCCGGTCCAGGAACCCGTACACGGTCCTGATCCTGCCGTCCCCGTCGAGCGTGACCACGTCGGATCCGGCGACGGGTGCCGATCCGTCCTCGCTCACGAGCTCCCAGGAGAACCGCGCGGTGTCGTGATGTCCGTCGACGGGGCCGGTGATCCGGAAGGCGAAACCGGGGAACTGCTCGTGGGCCGCCGCGATCACCGCGGCGATCCCGTCGTGGCCCACGACGTCGGCGAGCGGGTCGGTGTACCCGCCGCCCACCGCCCAGGCGGCTGCCACGGCCTTGGTGCGTGCCTCCGGCTCACGCGCGTTCCAGGCTTCGAAGTAGCGGGCGACGGCACTCTCGTAGCGGTCGGTGTTCGCGGACATGGAAATCAGCCTCCATCGAGGTCGTCTGTGCTGGTGGGACCTGGTGAGGCAACCTTGCCCGCGGCGCCGGGAACCGTCGATTACTTCCCGGGTCATGGCGTTTGAACGTGCACCCGTCAGATTTCGGCCAGGAGGGGGGACGAATATGCCAGGAGACTGGCCAAAAAGACGTGGTGACAGTGTTTCAGTAGTGAACATACTCGACTGACAGGACCTTCACATCGAGCGAAGTGCCCGTCACGCACAGCAGCAAAGACCGCGTACCGCACATGAGCCGCACGGAAAGCGAGGCCCTGCCGGCAGGCGAACGAGCAAGCGGGGGAGTTGATCGTGCACGACGAATTCCTGTGCCACGTCACGGGGTACGGCATCTGCGACGGACGCCGCATCGGCGTACCCCTCGGAACGTACCGCGCGCCCACCCTCGCCCTCGCCCTGTGGTGGATGCGTGACCGGGCCTCGTGGATCGCCGACCGATTAGACCCCCAGCCCGAGGCCGAGTACTTTCCCGCGGGCGCCCTGGCCCCCGTCGCCCCCACCGTGCTGGACGTCCCCGCCGTGATGCGGGCCTGGTGCGCCGACCTGTACCAACAGGATCTGGTCGCCGACGAGTTGGCGGCCGGCCGGCTGGTCAGGATCGCCGCGAGCGACGACACCACGGAGTACGAACTGCTCGCCGAGTCCGTGGACGCCGTGAGAATGCATCGGACGGCCTCGGCGCTCTTCACCCCTGTGGCCTGAGTCGGTCCGGCCCCCGCGCTCCGCACCCTCGCTCCTCCGGTTCGCGCCACCAGGCGGCCAAAGGGGTGAATCGGTAGAATTCTGGCATGGCGGACCGGTCGATCGCACCGACGGCGCCCGAGCTCGTGCTGGAGACCGACACCGGCTCCACGGTGATGAGCCCGGGCCACGACTACCACGTCGGGCGCGACCCGTTGTGCGACATCGTCATCGACGATGCCCGGGTCTCGTGGCACCACGCGGTGCTGCGACCCGAGGCCGACCACTGGACCCTCGAGGACGAGAACAGCACCAACGGCACCTATGCCGACGGCCGCCGCGTCCACGAGTGGGACGTCGGCCCCGGCAGCGTCATCCGCTTCGGCAGCGCCTCCGACGGCCCCTGCGCGGTCCTGCTGGGCATCCCCGCCCCCGAGCGCCCCTCGGCGGTCTCGATGCCCGCTCTCACCGGCACCTTCCGCCGGCCCACGGCGGTACGCCCGCTGCCCACCCGCACGGTCCGGATCGGCCGCGCCGACGACAACGACCTCGTCATCGACGACCTGGTCGTCTCCCGCCACCACGCCGAGCTGCGCGCCCTGCCCGACGGCAGCTACGACATCGCCGACCTGGGCAGCCACAACGGCACCTACCTCAACGGCCGGCCCGTCACGAGCGGCCCCCTCGGCCCCGGAGACATCGTCGGCATCGGCCACTCGGCGTTCAGCCTGGTCGGCGACACGCTCCAGGAGTACGTCGACACCGGGGAGGTCTCCCTCGACGTCCAGGACCTCACGGTCGCCGTCGACCGCGGCCGCAAGACCCTGCTCGACCACGTGTCCTTCCCGGTGGGGGAGAAGTGCCTGCTCGCGGTCGTCGGCCCGAGCGGCGCCGGCAAGTCCACGCTCCTGAACGCCCTCACCGGCCAGCGGCCCGCCGACCACGGCACCGTCCTGTACGACGGCCGCGACCTCTACCGCGACTACGCCGAACTGCGCCAGCGCATCGGCCTGGTCCCGCAGGACGACATCCTGCACGCCCAGCTGACCGTCCGCAGCGCCCTGTCCTACGCCGCCGAGCTGCGCTTCCCGCAGGACACCGCGAAGGCCGAACGCCGCGAGCGGGTCGACGAGGTCATCCGCGAGCTCGGCCTGGAACAGCGCGCCGGACAGCCCGTGCACAGCCTCTCGGGCGGACAGCGCAAGCGGGTCAGCGTGGCCCTGGAACTGCTCACCAAACCGTCCCTGCTCTTCCTGGACGAACCGACCTCCGGCCTGGACCCCGGCATGGACCGCTCGGTGATGCACATGCTGCGCGGCCTCGCCGACGACGGGCGCACGGTCATCGTCGTCACCCACAGCGTCCTGAGCCTCGACGTCTGCGACCGCCTCCTGGTCCTCGCACCCGGCGGGAGGATCGCCTACTACGGCCCGCCCGAGGACGCTCTCGCCTACTTCGGCTTCACCCAGTGGCCCGAGGCCTTCGAGGCGTTCGAAAGGGACCAGGATCGCGACTGGGCCGGCGACTTCCGCGGCTCGGCCTTCCAGCACCAGTACGTCACCGAGGCCACCGCGCAGCCCCGGACGCCCCGCTCCGAACCGGTCATCATCGCGCCCCCGCCCAGGCCCCGCAGCCGCGGCGCCCAGCTCGGCACCCTGATCCGCCGCTACACCGCCGCCCTCGGCGCCGACCGCACCTTCCTCGCCATCATGATCGCCCTCCCGTTCGTCATGGGCGCCATGGCCCGGGCTCTCGCGGGCAGTCAACTGACCCGGGACACCGCGATGAACGCCCTGCTCATCCTGTGCGTCGGAGGCGTCCTCACCGGCGCCGCGAACGCCGTGCGCGAGCTGGTGAAGGAGCGGGTCATCTACCAGCGGGAGCGAGCGGTCGGCCTGTCCAGATCGGCGTACCTGATGTCCAAGGTCGTGGTCCTGGGCGCGATCACCGTAGTACAGGCGGTGGTGCTGACCCTGGTCGCCCTCCTCGGCGTCGACCTCAACGCGCCCGGCGGCGAAGGCGTGCTGATGCCGCCCCTTGTGGAGATCACCCTCGCGGTCGCCCTGCTGGCGTTCACCGCGATGATGCTCGGCCTGCTCGTGTCCGCGCTGGTGCGCAAGGAGGAGGTGACGATGCCGCTGCTCGTGCTGCTGGCCATCGTCCAGGTCGTCTTCTGCGGCGCCCTGCTGAAGCTCGACGGCGTGCCCGGCCTGGAGCAGCTGTCCTGGCTGGTGCCCTCCCGGTGGGCGCTCGGCGCGATGGCCGGCACCATCGGTCTGGCCCGGATCGTGCCCGGCGACCTCACCGGCGATCCGCTGTTCAAGCACTCGGCGGGCGTGTGGCTGCTGAACATCGGCATGCTCGTCGTCCTCTCCGTGTTCTTCGGATACCTCGTCTCCCGGCTGCTGCGCCGCCACGAACCCGCCGTCATGCGGAAGTAGGCCACCGATGACGACCCCCGGCTTCCGGCCCACCCATGTCGTCCCCGGCTACGGCATGCCCGCCTGGGAGGCCCCCGATCCGGCCCGCCCCACCATGCCCCTCGACCCGCTCCTGCCCGTCCAGCTCGTCGAGCGGCGCGGCGACTGGGCGGACGTCCTGTGCGCCAACGGCTGGTCGGCCTGGGTCGACGGCCGCCACCTGGTCGCCGTGCCCCAGGACCCGCCCGCCCCCGGCAGCCCGCTCACCCGCGCCGCCGACCCGCGCCCCCTGCTGGCCCGCGCCGACGAGACCCTCGCCCGCTACCGGGCGGCCGTCGAGGAGCTGGCCGGCGGCGCTCTCGACGGGGAGTCCTTTCGCGGCCGCACCCGGGGACTGCGGATCGGGGTGGTCGTCGACGGGGAGCACGTATGGCTGTACGACGCCCAGCACGGACGCTGGGTGTACGCGGACGGGACCCGGCTCAGCACCTACGCCACCGACGAGGCACCCCGCGCGACCTCCGACAGTCCCGGGCACGCCCCCACCCAGGTGGTGACCCCCGATGGCTCGTGAGACCAGCCTCTTCTCCGGCAGCCCCTCCGAACTGGTCGGCCGGCAGGTCGCGAGCTACCGCATCGAGCAGGAGATCGGGCGAGGCGGCATGGCCGTCGTCTATCGGGCCCGGGACCTGCGCCTGGACCGCACGGTGGCGCTGAAGCTGCTGGCCCCGGAGCTCGCCCGCAACGACACCTTCCGCAACCGCTTCAGCCACGAGTCCCGGGTGGCCGCCGCGATCGACCACCCGCACATCGTCCCCGTCTTCGAGGCCGGGGAGACGGACGGCGTGCTGTACATCGCCATGCGGTACGTCGCCGGCAGCGATCTGCGTCATCTCCTGGACCGCCAGGGGCCGTTGCCGCTCCCGACGGCGCTGCGGATCGCCGCCCAGGTCGCCTCCGCGCTCGACGCGGCCCACGAGCACGGCCTGGTCCACCGGGACGTGAAGCCCGGCAACATCCTGGTCTCCCGGGGCACCGACAGCGACCATCCCGAGCACGTCTACCTCACCGACTTCGGCCTCACGAAGAAGTCCCTGTCGCTGACCGGGTTCACGACGGTCGGCCAGTTCGTCGGCACCCTCGACTACGTGGCCCCCGAGCAGATCTCCGGCCGCCCGGTCGACGGCCGCTGCGACGTCTACGGCTTCGCCTGCGTGGTCTACGAGTCCCTCACGGGCCACCCGCCCTTCCGCCGCGACGACGACATGGCCCTGCTGTGGGCCCACCAGTACGACGCGCCCCCGGCGTTGACCGAGTGCCGGCCCGAACTCCCCTCCGGGCTCGACGGTGTGTTCACCAAGGCCCTGGCCAAGAGCCCTGACGACCGCCACGACTCGTGTCTGGCGTTCGTCGCGGACCTCCGCGCGGCCGCGACCGGCGGCCACCCGCCGACGGAGGTCGCCTTCAAGGCCGTGGAACCCCCGGAGACCAGGCCGAAGCCCCCGCCGCGGTGGGCCGAGCCGATGTTCCGAGGAGGCTAGAGGCATCGCGAGGGGGCGTGGTTGCGCCCCTTCACCCGGTGCTGCCCAGGCCGTTCAGCGGCACCCGGCGAGCCAGTACCCTGCGGCGGCTGATGCGCCAGCCGCCGGTGTCCACGCGGACCACGATGTCCTCATAGGTGACCGACCCGCACGAGCCGTTCGCCATGACAGCCAGGCCCTTGGACAAGGCGCGGACCCGGCCGTCCGCCAGCTCCCCGATCACCACGTTCGTCACATGGCGCGCGACGGGGTTCCCGGCCCCCAGCGCCAGCGCCGCCTCCTTGAGCGCCGTCAGGCCGACGACCTCTCCCTGACCGAAGTCGGACAGGTCGTAGACGACGTCAGCGGTGAAGACCTCGTGCGTGCGGTCCAGCTCCCCGGCGTCCACCAGATGGCCGTGCAGCGCGATCAACTCGGTAACGGCCAGGTGGTCTTCCAGAGCCAGCGCCATGCGGTGCCCTTTCCTCGGCTGAGCGCACCCTGTCACGCCCCGCGTCACACCTCAGCCGGTTTGATCTCCCTTTTGCGCCGCACCGGCCGCGCCGACAGCGCACCCAGGAAACCGGCGACCAGGCCCCACAGCGCGCCGAGGCCCACCGCGGGCCACAGCTCCGGGTCGAGGAACAGCTCACCGCGCAGACCGCCGCCGAGGTCGCCGATGCCGAGGACCGACAGACCGTAGTGGGCGGAGATCCGGCCCATGAGGCAGATCATGAGGACCGTCAGGGCGAGCGCGACCGCCAGGCGCACGGCGTGCTGCCAGGCGCGGACGCGGGCGGGGGAGCGGGCCGCCATCAGGAACGCGACCGAGAGCAGCAGGACCGCGTCCACGACCACCAGCCACCAGATCCGGCCGTCGTGCTCGGCAAGGGTGTGCAGGTTGAGCGTGGTGGTGTCCTTGGAGCGCAGGACCTCGTCGAGGAGGTGCGGCATGGGCAGTCCGAAGGGGCCCTCCACCCGGCCGTTCCAGGTGGCGCCGAGGCCGATGGTCAGGGCGAGCCAGACCAGGTTCGGCAGGCCCAGCAGGATCACCGCGAGTGTCTCGGGCGCATGACCGCGGGTCACGGCGACGACCAGGGCGACGAGGGCACCGAGGACGACGTACGCGAGCAGCAGCACGACCATGGCGTGCGCGGCGGGCCGCACCGACTCCTGGAGCGGCAGCAGTCGCGCCGGCAGGGGAGCCCGGCGCGAGACCAGCAGGGCCAGCACCAGTACGCCGGCCAGCCACAGGATGCCGAACAGGACGGTCTGCGGCACGCCCGTGGTGAAGCCGACCTCGGGGGAGACGCCGAAGACATCGCCCAGGTCGCCGAGCGTGTCGTCGCCGAGGGAGAGCTTGAACGTCTGGCGGGCCGCGTAGGCCAGGGCGAGGAGCGCGAGCAGCCACAGGACGGCGATCCGGGCGGCCCATGCGGCCAGTTCCCGGCCGCCGGCGACGGCCCGGTGCCGCAGCGGCCGCAGGAAGCCCGCCCCGAGCACCAGCGCACCGGTCAGCGTGACGGAGAGGGGGATCACCGTGAGCCCGGCCTTGCTGTCGGCGAGTCCCCCCGCGCTTCCTGACAGCTTGACCGTGCCGCCCACGGCCGTGACGACGCTCGCCGCGACGACCCGGGGGAACGCGTGGTCCGGAAGGTCGGCCGCGCCCGCAGCCCACAGCCCGAGCGCGGCCACCACCCCCATGGCGACCAGCGCGACCAGGACCGTAACCACAGCCTGGGGCCAGCCGTGGCGAGCGACGGCTGCCTGGTCGGAGCGGGTTTGCGGGATCACCCTGCCACGCTAAGCAGCCCCGGGGCGGCGCGCCTGCCGGGAGGTCCGTCCGCGTCCGCTTGCGGGCGGTACCGGACTGGAGCAGACAATGGACATGTCGCGGAAGAATGCGGCTGAATCGGGGCAATCGGATCGCACGTCGCAGGAGTCCCGCGTCGGGAAGAAGAACTCGTGAGCGTCGAACCGCCGTCGTCGGGCCGTCCCACCGGGCCGCCCTCAGGCCCGTTGTCGGGCCCCTCGCAGCCGCCTTCGGGCCCGCCCTCGCAGCCCCCGGGCAGCAGCGGCGGAGCACCCGCGCCCCCACCCGGCCGCCCCTGGTGGAGGTCCGCGCCCCGGGTCGCGTTGATCGCCACCGCGGTGGTCGCCGCGGTGGTCCTCGCGGTCGTCTTCACCCGTTCCGGCGGTGGCTCCAGCTCGGCCGGCGGTGACGGCGAGGTCTTTCTCCAGGCCGCCGCGAAGACGGGCCCCGAGCCCTTCACCGAGTCGACCGCGAAGGACAGCTCCTTGCCGCCGGTCGCCGCCTCCCCGACGGGCTCCTCCGAGCCCGCGAACGCCGTACGCGGCGTGGACGGCTCCGCTCCCGGTCTCTACGGCGGCACCCGCAACGTCTCCAGCTGCGATGTCGAGAAGCAGGTCAAGGCGCTCCAGGCGGACCCGGCGAAGAACAAGGTGTTCGCCTCGGTCGCCGGGGTCCCGCCGTCCGGGGTTCCGGCCTTTCTGCGCTCGCTCACACCCGTCCAGCTGCGCATGGACACCCGCGTCACCAACCACGGCTACCGCGACGGCGCCGCCACCACCTACCAGGCCGTCCTCCAGGCCGGTACGGCCGTGCTCGTCGACGACCGCGGAGTGCCCCGCACGCGCTGCGCCTGCGGCAATCCGCTGACCCCGCCCATCGCCCAGCAGAACACGCCGAAGCGCACCGGCGACACCTGGGCGTCGTACAACCCCTCGAACGTGGTCGTGGTGACGCCCTCGACTACCGTGATCAACATCTTCGTGATCTACGACCCCGACCACCACGACTGGATCGCCCGGCACCGCGGCGACACCGGGGGCAAGGACCACAAGACCCACCCGCCGGTCAGGCCCTCCCCGCCGGTGAGCGTGTCGCCGCCGGCAACACCGAGTACCCCGTCGGCCCCGTCGTCCTGCGTCTCCACATCGGCCGGAGCCACCCCCTCCGGATCGTCGAGTCCGTGTCCGCCGACGCTCGTCGCCCCGTCCTCGCCGTCCTCGAGCTCGCCCTCCTCACCGCCGCCCAGCAGCGAATCCCCAGGTGAGACCCTCACACCGAGCTCCTCGGCACCGGAGCCGCCTCTCACCTCCGACACCACCTCTGATACGAATCAGTCGGCGCCCCTGTCCGGCGCTGTGGTGTCCTGGTCGGTGTGACGCGTCACCTGGACTGCGTGGCGCGGCTCGGGGTACGAGCACTGATGCAGCAGCGTCCGGCCAGTCCGGCATCCGAGAGAGAAACGCATGATCGATCATCTGGACGGGGCAGTGATATCGACTGGTTTCGACGTGCCCGTGGAACCCCTGCGGCAGGCGGCGCACTACACGGGTGAGCCGGGAAACATCGCCGAGGCGCGGTCGTTCGCCGCGGACTTCCTCGGCAGGCTCCGAACCGAGTGGTGTGCCGAGATCGGGGACCGTGCCGAGGAGGAGGTGCTCCTCGTGGTGAGCGAACTCGTCACCAACGCCGACCGGCACAGCAACGGGCCGTACATCCTCGAGCTGGAGGGAACCGACGTCGCGGTCGCCGTCACGGTCTACGACAGCAGCGCGGCCCTGCCCCGGAGGTTCCCGAGGGATCCCCAGCGCATCGGCCGGCACGGCCTGGAGATCGTGCATGTCCTGGCGCAGGAGGTCGCGGCGGAACGCGTACCGGTGGGCAAGCGGGTACGGGCCGTGCTGGGCTTCGGCGGCAACAAGCAGTGAGCGCACGCCTGAGCCGCTTCGGCGGCGTCCGGTGAGGTCGCCGGATCACGCAGCGGGTGCCGTCCGGAGACGGCACCCGCACTTTCCGCTGTCCCTGTGGGTCAGGCGCAGCCCAGCTCGCCCAGCATGCCCTCGCGCAGCCGCGTGATGATCCGCTTGATCAGCCGGGACACATGCATCTGCGAGCAGCCGAGCCGTTCACCGATCTCCGACTGCGTGGCCTCCTCCACGAACCGCATGTGGATGATCTGCCGATCGCGGTCGCTGAGCTCGGCCATCAGCGGGGCCAGTGACTGGAAGTCCTCGACGAGCCGCAGCCCGTCCTCCTCCACACCGATGAAGTCGGCGAGCACGGCTTCGCCGCCCTCGGGGCCGTCACCGGTCAGGGCGGCGTCGAGGGACGAGGAGTTGTAGCCGTTCGAGGCGATCTGCGCCTCGATCACCTCGTTCTCGGAGATGTTCATCAGGGTGGCGAGCTCGGCCACCGTCGGGTCGCGGTCCAGCCGGCTGGCGAGTTCCTCACGCGCCTTGGCCAGCTCGACGCGCAGCTCCTGAAGACGCCGCGGGACGTGCACCGCCCAGGTGGTGTCACGGAAGAAGCGCTTGATCTCACCGACGATGTAAGGCAGCGCGAACGACGTGAACTCGACCTCGCGGGAGATCTCGAACCGGTCGATCGCCTTGATCAGGCCGATCATGCCGGTCTGGACGATGTCCTCCATGTCGTCGCCGCGGCCCCGGAACCTCCCGGCCGCGAAGCGTACGAGCGACATGTTCATCTCGATGAGGGTGTTGCGCGCGTACTGGTACTCGTGCGTCCCCTCCTCGAGCTCGGTGAGGCGCTTGAAGAACTGGCGGGACAGCTCCCGTGCGTCCCGCGGTGCGACGGACCGCGGTTCCTCGACTCCCGGCAGGGGTGTCCCACCCGTCCTGGTCCCGCTGGCGTGCTCGGTGACCTGTGCCTCCGAACGATTCACGGCGGTGACGACGGTATGCATTACCTCTCCCACGAAAGTCACGGCTCGACGTCTGCCTCTTCGGCCTGGGTTGTCTTGGGTCCTGCAGGTGTGGCCTGCCGTGTACCCGGAACGCGACGAGATACACGTCCCCGGGCCACCGGCTCGACCAGATGCCCGCAGCTCCCTCGACCTGCGCGTACCCGGGCGGTGAGAACCCATGCCCACGAAATCTGACGGTGGCGTGAAATCGCCGGTCCTCAGGGAGTGACCCGGGTCGCGACGATCAGTTCGTGGAGGTAGCGCTTGGTGATCCTGCCGCCATGGCCCTTCTCGATCAGGTCCCGGACGCAGGTCAGCAGGGCCGCGCGGCGCGTGCTGTCGAGAGCCCGGTGGCCCGAATAGGTGCGCAGGACGTCGAGGTACTGGTCGGCCGTGTAGGTGATGGCCTGCTCGCAACGGGTCACCGTGACGTCACCGAAGCGCGGACAGTCCTCGAACTCCTCCGTGTCCGAGCGGATCTCGGAGGACGGCCGGAGCCGCAGTCCGGGAGGTGTGGCCGGATCATGGCGTTCGTAGCAGTCCTGGGCCCGGGCGAAGAAGTCGGTCGTGCCCCCCGCCACATGGTGGGTGACCACGACAGCGAGCCGGCCCCCGGCGCGGAGCGCGTCCGCGGCCTTCTCCACCCGGACGGCCGGGTCGATCCAGTGGAAGGCGGTGGCGCAGGCCACCAGGTCGAACGGCTCCTCCGGCAACGGCCAGCGCTCGAACTCGGCGTTCTGCACGTCGACCCGGGGGAAACGGGCCAGCCGCCGCCGGGCCACCGCGGCCATCGCGTCGCCCAGCTCCACCGCCGTGATGCGACAGCCGAACCCGGCCAGGGAGCGGGTGAGTTGCCCGGTCCCCGGACCCACCTCCAGGACCCGGCTCTCCGGGCCAAGGCCCGTCAGCCGGGCCAACTCCGCGACCAGCGCGGGCGGATAGCCCGGACGCGCCTTGTCGTACAACTCCGCCGCTTCGTTGAACGTCTCGCGCAGCACCGGGGCCCGCACCTTTCCCGTCGTCGATTCCACCCAGGGCAGAATGCCGACCCCTTCCCCTGACGGCCACGGAATTTAGGCTGATCCGGTGAGCAACGAAGCGCCGAACCAAGCCCGCGTGATCCCCCTGCGCCCGCAGTCCGCGCGCCCGGGGTCCGTCCGCCCGCTGTCCGAACGCCCCGCCACCGCGCCGCCCAAGGATCCCGCCACCCGGGAGACCAGGGAACCCCTGTGGCGCGACCTCGTCGGAGACGTCCTGCGCCGCGAGCGCCTCGCCCAGGAGCGCACGCTCAAGGACGTGGCCGACGCGGCCCGGATCTCGATGCCCTACCTGTCGGAGGTGGAACGCGGCCGCAAGGAGGCGTCCTCGGAGGTCCTCGCGGCCGCCGCCCACGCCCTGGGCCTCGGCCTCGGCGATCTGCTCTCCCTGGCCCAGGGCGAGCTCACCCGGCACTCCGCGCGCAGCCGCCGCGCGATGCCCGGATCGCCGTACGACGGGATGTGCCTGGCGGCCTGACATCGCGGGGCCGGCGCCTCAGACCGTCACGAGGCGCCGGCTCACCACCTCGTCGGCCAGTCCGTACTCCACCGCCTCCTCGGCGGTGAACACCTTGTCGCGGTCCATGTCCGCGCGCAGTGTCGCGATGTCGTGGTGGGTGTGCCGGGCCAGCACCTCCTCGACCTGGGAGCGGATGCGGACCATCTCCTTGGCCTGCAGGGCGAGATCGGAGATGGCGCCGCGGCTGCCGCCGGAGGCGGGCTGGCCGAGCAGCACACGCGCGTGCTCAAGCACGAGCCGCCGCCCGGGATCCCCGCCGGCCAGCAGGACGGCCGCCGTGGACGCGGCCTGTCCCACACAGAGCGTCGAGATCGGCGCCTGCACGTAGGTCATCGTGTCGTAGATCGCCATCAGCGAGGTGAACGATCCGCCGGGGGAGTTGATGTAGATCGAGATCTCGTTCTCCGGCGCCGCCGACTCCAGATGCAGGAGCTGCGCGATCACGACGTTGGCCACCCCGTCGTCGATCTCGGTGCCGAGAAAGATGATCCGCTCGGACAGCAGCCGGCTGAACACGTCGGAGGACCGCTCGCCGTGCGCGGTCCGCTCGACGACGTACGGAATCGTGTAGTTCGCCATGGTCACAGCCCCATCCGTCGCTTCGAGGCGGCCGGGCGGACGTCCGCGAGGGACTCCACGACCCGGTCCACCATGCCGTACTCCCTGGCCTCCTCGGCCGTGAACCAGCGGTCGCGGTCGCCGTCGCGGGCGATCGTCTCCGGCGTCTGGCCCGTGTTCTCGGCGAGGAGGCGCTCCATGGTCTGCTTGCTGTGGTCCAGGTTCTCCGCCTGGATCAGGATGTCGGCGGTGGTCCCGCCGATGCCCGCGGACCCCTGGTGCATCATGATCCGCGCGTTCGGCAGGGCGTACCGCTTGCCGGGCGCGCCCCCGCAGAGCAGGAACTGGCCCATGCTCGCCGCGAAACCCATGGCGAGCGTCGAGACGTCGTTGGGGATCAGCCGCATCGTGTCGTAGATGGCGAGCCCCGCGTACACGGAGCCGCCCGGGCTGTTGATGTACAGGCTGATGTCGGTGCGCGGGTCCTCCGCGGACAGGACCAGCAGCTGGGAGCAGACCCGGTTGGCGGAGACCTCGTCGACCTGGGTGCCCAGCAGCACGATGCGCTGGGCGAGGAGTTGGGCGGCCAGTTGGTCGTCGAAGCGGGTGGGAGGGGTGTCGCCCTCCTCGGCCCGGATGGAAGTCATGGGCTGTCCTCGTGGTCGTAGGGATGCCGTCGGCTCCACTGTTGACCTCGGACGACGCCCCGAAGCGGTTTCTCTGCCGGTGGCAGATTCGCCACCGGCAGAGCGCGGGTCCCGGGGGTGTGCTCAGCCCGTCTCGCGCAGTTGCCTGAAGAACGCCCGCACGTCGTCCACCAGCAGGTCCGGCTCCTCCATCGCCGCGAAGTGACCGCCCCGGTCGAACTCGGTCCAGCGCACGAGGTTCTCGGTGCGTTCCGCCTTGTGCCGCAGCGGGATCTGGATCTCCGCGGGGAAGACGGCGAGGGCGGTCGGCGCGGTCGACGGTTCGGTGGGCCGGGCCGCCCGGTCGCCGGTGGCGTGCGCCCGCTCGTAGTAGATCCGGGCGGCCGAACCGGCGGTCCCGGTCAGCCAGTACAGCATCACGTTGGTCAGCAGCCGGTCCCGGTCCACGGCCTCCTCGGGCAGCTCGGCGGAGTCCGTCCACTCCTGGAACTTCTCGACGATCCAGGCGAGTTGACCGACCGGCGAGTCGGTGAGGGCGTAGGCGAGGGTCTGCGGCCGGGTGGAGTGCAGGACGGCGTACCCGGTGCCCTCGCCCGACCAGGCGCTCCAGCGGCGCCACGACTCCAGGGCGCGCTCCCGCTCCCCGGGCGCGAGCGCGGCCAGTTCCTCCCCGGTCGGCTCCTGGGTCGCCTGTGCGCCCGGCAGCAGGTTGAGGTGGACGCCGATGATCCGCTCCGGGTGGGCGCGGCCCAGCTCCCGGGAGATCGCCGAGCCCCAGTCGCCGCCCTGCGCGCCGAACCGCTCGTAGCCGAGCCGCGTCATCAGCTCGGCCCACGCGCCGGCGATCCGGCCCGCCTCCCAGCCCGTGTCCGCGGGCGGCCCGGACAGTCCGAACCCGGGAATGCTCGGCACGACGACATGGAAGGCGTCGGCCGGGTCGCCGCCGTGGGCCGCCGGATCGGTCAACGGGCCCACGACGTCCAGGAACTCGACGATCGAACCCGGCCAGCCGTGCGTGATGACCAGCGGGGTGGCGTCCGGCTCGGGGGAGCGGACGTGGGCGAAGTGGACGGTCGTCCCGTCGATGTCGGTCGTGAACTGCGGCCACTCGTTGAGCCGCGCCTCGGCCGCGCGCCAGTCGTAGGTGTGCCGCCAGTGGTGCGCCAGCTCGCGCAGATAGCCGGCCGGCACGCCGTACGCCCAGCCCGTGGCCGAGAGGTCGTCGGGCCAGCGGGTGCGGTCGAGCCGGTCGTGGAGGTCGTCGAGGTCGTGCTGCGGAATGTCGACACGGAACGGGGTGATGGTGTCGGTTGACGTCATACGGGGATGCTAGGTCGCACCGGTGTATGAGCCACGTGGATTAACCGGCCGCCCGACCGATGAGTTCCGCGCCGAGGATCGGTCCACAGAGATGACCGCACCACGACCCTTCGGGAGGAACCCATGGCGAGCAAGCCTTTCACCACGTGTCTCTGGTTCGACGGCCAGGCCGAGGAGGCGGCGCACTTCTACGTCTCGGTCTTCAAGGACTCCACCGTCGGGAGGGTCACCCACTACCCCGAGGGCGCGATGCAGCCCGCGGGGACCGTCCTGACGGTCGACTTCACGGCCAACGGGCAGCACTTCGTCGCACTCAACGGCGGACCGCAGTTCAAGTTCACCGAAGCCGTCTCCTTCCAGATCTTCTGCGCGGACCAGGAGGAGATCGACTACTACTGGACCAAGCTCACCGAGAACGGCGGCGAGCCCGGCCCCTGTGGCTGGCTCAAGGACCGTTACGGGCTGTCGTGGCAGGTCGTGCCCGAGGGGCTAACCGACATGGTGGGCGACCCGGACCCGGAGAAGGCGGCCCGCGTCACCAAGGCGTTCATGGCGATGAGCAAGTTCGACGTCGCCGCCCTGGAGAAGGCGTACGCGGGAGAGTGAGCGTCAGTCGGCGGGCGTCCGGCCGATCACCCGTGTGATCGCCCGGGCCATCCGCAGGATGCCGGGGGAGCGGACCGGGCAGGGCCTGGGCCTGGACGTCGTGGGCGCCAGACAGAAGTGCAGATAGTCCTTGTCGAGGTGCAGGGCGGTGCGGTCGCGGTCCGGCTGGGTGCAGTAGCGGGGATGCTCGTGCTCGTAGGAGGTGCACGGCAGGTACTGCACCCAGGAGTAGCGGGATCCGGCGGGTGCCACCGTCGCGCCCGCGTCGGCGACGACGTCGTCCGAGGCGGCCGCCTGCTCCTCGTACAGCTCGTTCACGCGGCGGACCCGGTCGGGGGTGATCGGGTCCGGTCCCTGCGCCACCCACACGATCCGCGGCCGACGCCCACCGCCCGCCGTGGCGATCTGCCCGGTCAGCCGCCTCAGGTCCGCCCGGTACCTGCTGAAGTACTTCCGCGGCGAGGCGGCATGGGTGATCCCGTCCATGCACCAGGTGTAGCCCCACGCGTTGCCCCAGAACTGCAGCACCACGAAGTCCGGGTGCAGCGCCCGGACCAGCGCGGCCGCCTTGTCCCGGTCGGGCACCAGCGACTTCTTCCCGGTGCCCTCCAGGTAGTCGCACGGCGTGGTCCCCGAGTACGGCGCGCTCGTGTACGTCGCCCGCAGATCCCGGCGCAGCTCCTGCCCGAGGACCTGCTGGGCCTCCGTGGCCAGGGAGTCGCCGAGATACAGCACACGCGGGGCGACCACGGCGGGGGAGGCGCTCGGGGACGCCTGGGCGCGCTGATGGGTGGTGGCCGCGCGGGAGACGTCCGGGGTCGGTGGCGCCGTCTCCGGCCCGTCCGTCGGGTCGCTGCAGGCACCGAGCAGCAGGACTGCGGTCACCAACCCCACGATCCACGGTGTCCGCATGCGCGACTCCCGCCCCGGTCGCCGAAAATCGGTTCCCCAGGCAAGCACAGCCGGGCCCAGGGGGGAAGACGCGCGGCACGGTTCAGTCGCCGTCCCGGCGCTCCAGGATGTCCATCAGTTCGGTCAGCGGCAGCGGCTTGGTCAGATGGGCGTCGAACCCGGCCGCCCGGGACAGCGCGCGGTCGGTGCCCTGGCTGAAGCCCGACACCGCGATGAGCCGCAGCCGCTCGCCGCCCGGCCGCGCCCGCACCCGGCGGGCGACCGTGTGGCCGTTGATGTCCGGCAGCCCCAGGTCGCACAGCACGACGTCGAAGGGGTGCGTCTCGGTCGCGGTGAGCGCGGCGGTGCCGGTGTGGACCGTCGTCACCCGGTGGCCCTGCCGCTCCAGCAGCGTGTGGTAGGTCGCGGCCAGGTCCTGGTTGTCCTCCACGATCAGGACGGCCAGCCTGCGGGGCGTGGCCCCGACGGCCGCGCGCCGGGGCCGCGGCGGGGCCGTGGAGTCGGTCGTCGGCAGGACCACGGTGAACGTCGCTCCCTTGCCGGGCCCGGCGCTGTGCGCGCCGACCCGGCCGTGGTGCAGCTCCGCGATCGTGCGCGCGACGGCGAGCCCCAGCCCCAGGCCCTCCGGTGTGTCGGGTCCTGCGGGCGCCGCCCGCATGAACACCCCGAACAGCTCCTCGGCCTGACCGGGCGCGAAGCCGATGCCGTCGTCCCTCACGGTCACCCGCGCCGCACCGTCCCCGGCCGCGAGCTCCACCTCGGTGCGCCCGCCGGGCCGGGTGTACTTGAGCGCGTTCGACAGCAGGTTCGTCAGCACCTGCGCGAGCCGCAGCCGGTCGCCGTCCACGACGAGGGGCGCGGCGGGCAGCCGTACGTCGAGTGTGCGGCCGTCGTGCGTGAAGAGACCGCGGATGTCCGCGCAGGCCCCCTCGACCACCGCACGCAGATCGACCGGTTCGCGCACCAGCTCCAGCCGCCCGGTCACCGCGCGGGTGCCGTCCAGCAGGTCGTTGCTCATCCGGGCCAGCGTGCCCAGCTGCCGCTCCAGGACGGCCAGCGCCGGATGCCCCTCCGGCATGTCCAGGGCGAGCAGTTCGGTGGCCGCGGTCGCGGCCGCGAGGGGGTTGCGCAGCTCGTGCGAGAGCGTGGCGATGAACCGGTCCTTGGCCTGCTGCTCCTCCCGCAGCCGGCGCCCCGCCGCGTCCAGCTCGGCGTTGGCCCGGCTCAGTTGCTCGTTCACCTCGCGGATCTCCCGCGCCCGCACGAACAGGTCGACCTCCATGCCCTCCGCGCGCATCTGCGCGTCGGCCGCCGCCCGCTGCCGCTCCCGCCCCACCCGCCGCAGACGCACGAACTCCGTGACGTCCTCGACCCGGTGGATGATGTGCGTCACCCGCCCCTCGTCGCCCAGGACCGGCGCGTTGACCGGGCTCCAGTACCGCTCGGCGAAGACGCCCGCCTCGCCCGTCGGGATGTCGTAGCGCTGCAGGGCCATGGTGTCCGTACGGCCGCTCGCCACGACCGTCTCCAGCGAGCGGCGCAGATTGGCCACGCCGTCAGCCGAGGGGTCCTCGGGGTTGTCAGGGAACACGTCGAAGACCGGCCGCCCCACGATGTCGCGCCCGGTGCGCGTGGCCGTGAGATAGGCGCGGTTGACCTCGACGATGTCGAAGTCGGTGGTGAGGACGAGCAGCGGGGACAGGTTCGAGTCGAACAGGCGCCGGAAGTCCGGGGCGTCGGGCATGGGCGGACCTCCTGGCCGGACCTAGTCTCGGGGATCCCCGTCTCGGGGATCCCCGTCTCAGGGGTCGAGGCGGTAGCCGTAGCCGCGGACGGTGACGATCCGCGGTGCGGGGGCGGGCAGTTCGGCGAGCTTGCCGCGCAGCCGGTACACATGCTCGACGACGGTCGCGGGCTGCTGCCAGGACGAACCCCAGATCCGCTCCAGCAACTGGTCCGCCGAGAACACCCGGCCGGGCGCGGCGGCCAGCATCTCCAGCAGGGCGAACTCCTTGGGGCGCAGGTTCAGCAGCACTCCGTCGACGGAGACCCGGCGGGCCGCCGTGTCGACGAGCAGCGAGCCGGCCTGGATCGTCGTCGGCAGGTCCGGGGGCTGCGAGCGGCGCAGCACGGCATGGATACGGGCCACGAGCTCGCGCTGGGAGAACGGCTTGACGAGGTAGTCGTCCGCGCCGATCTCCAGCCCCGCGACCCGGTCCGTCTCCGCGCCGCGGCCGGAGACCACGATGACGGGGAGCCGGCTCGTCGACCTGAGCGCCCGCAGCAGTTCGAGGCCGCTGCCGTCCGGGAGGCCCAGGTCCAGGATCGCCAGGTCCACGCGGCTCTCGTACAGCACGGACTTTCCGGCGCGGGCGTCCATGGCCCAGGCGACGGTGAATCCGGCCCGCTCCAGATAGGAACGGCACATCAGTGCGAAGTCGGGCTCGTCCTCGATCAGGGCGAGGTGCGGGCGCATTCCGCATCACCTGGCCCGCCCGGTACCCGCTCGTTGTGTCGCTGATGAGCGGGCGTTGATGCCCAGACCATGTGGCGAAGGTAGAACAGTAGGCACCACGGTTCAAGGGGGGAGCCGCCCGGGGGAGGTCCGGCGCGGACACGTGCGGTGCGGGGATCGCGAAACCGCCGCACGCGTCCGCGCCGGAACGAAGGTCCCGACGCGGACGGAACAGGCACGACAGCGGGGACGGAACATGGTGCGCGACAACGACCTGCGGTCCGTCATCACCGTGTCCTGGCCGCCCCCACCCGCGGGCCACGGGCTCAGGCACGGCACGGACGGCCTGGTGCTCGCCGAACTGCACGGTGAGATAGACCTCGCGACCGCCCATCAGCTGCGCTGCTGGCTCGACTCCCTCGTGGCCCTCGTGGCCCTCGCCCCACCGGCGTACGTCGTGGACCTGCGCCCGGTCTCCTTCGTCGACTCCACCGGCCTGAACCTGCTGCTGCGCCTGCGCCGCCGAGTGCTGGAGGGCGGCGGAACGTTCTCCGTGCTGTGCACCCCGGGCACCCGGCGGCTGCTGAGGGCGCACGGCACGCTGGACGTGTTCGACCCGGCGACCACGTGGACCGGGCCGGCCCCCGTCTGACTCACACGCGGTCGGCGGCGATCAGCAGGTACTGGAAACTGCCGTTGCGGTAGGCGGTCAGAAACGTCTCCTCGATGCCGGTCACCAGATGGTCGGCCTCCTTGCGCAGCTCCCAGTAGGGCAGGGCCGCCGCGGTCAGGTCCTCCACGTGCACCGGCACCAGCCGGTTGCGTGCCATCGCCCGGAAGTACTCCGAGCGCGGGTGGATGTCGCAGATGTAGTGGGCGTTGATGAGCGAGACCTCGCGGGAGGCCCGTCCGTAGGTGTCGTTGTAGCAGCCGGTGATCACCACATAGCGTCCGCCGCGGCGCAGCAGCCGGGCGTGCTCGGCGAACAGCAGGTCCAGCTCGACGTACATGGTCGACTCGTTGTTCCAGGAGGCCGCGTACGCGCCCGAGGTGAGTTCGGTGTCGAGCATGTTGCGGTGGTGATAGCGCACCCGGTCGTCGATGCCCCGCTTGCGGGCCTGCGCGTTCGCGAACTCCGCCTGCTTCTCGGAGATGGTGACCCCGTCGGCGTGGCAGCCGTAGCTGAGATGCGCCACCACACTGCCGCCGCCGCGCCCGCACCCGGCGTCGAAGACCCGGTCCTCGGGCGTGAGCGGGCCGAGCCGGGCGGCGAGGAACTCGGCCTGGGCGTGTTCGAGGCGGTGCAGTTCGGCGGTGATCCGCTCGCGCCGCCGCAGCGGATCCGGTTCGTCGAGGACCGAGCGGTCGGCCGCACCGATGCCGTAGTGGTGGTGGTAGAGGTCGTCGAGCTTGCCGAGTTCGAGGTTGACCGGGTTCTCCTCGGCGTTCCAGTAGTCCGCGACACGGTTCTGGTACGTCGACTGGGTCGGCACCTGGGTTGCCCTGGTGCCGGTGTGGGGGGCGGTGGTCAACGGTGGCTCCTTGTGCTGGTGCGTGTGACGATCTGTCATGCGAGCGCGCTTCACCAGTAGTTGGGCAGGTGATAGCGGTGGCTGTTGGTGGCGTGCCACTCGTGGTTCCCGGCGACCCAGTCGGACAGGCTCCGGGTGTAGCGCTCCACGAGCGGCGAGATGGCGGACAGCTGGGCCGACTCCTCGTCGAAGGCCGCCATGATCCGGTTGTGGATTTCGACGGACTTCAGATAGGCGGCCTTCAGCCCGCACCTGTCGTTGGCGGCGACGACCTGCGGCAGGTTGAGATGGGTGGGGTCGCTCGCCAGTTCCTTGGTGAACGAGTAGAGGTCGTTGACGATCGTGGTGGCGTTGCAGGCGAGTGCCGTGACCCGCTGGATCTCGGGCCGGGCGTAGAGCGCCTCGGGCAGTTCGTAGCCGTCCACGGCGTCCACGATCGACAGACAGGGGCGGAAGTTGTTGAACTGCCGCATCACCAGGTACTCCCAGACCCGCGGCACGTACCGGGTCTCCGCCCAGGCGGCCTCGGCGAGGTAGCCCAGGTGCAGCCGGGCGATGTCGTGCACGAAGCGGTCGGTCTGGCTCGGGGTGGCGAGGACGGCGTAGTCCTGGAGCGCGAAGTGGTAGGAGCGCAGCGGCCCGTCGGCCCTCACGCCCTCGCGCCACTCCTCCTCCAGTTCCGGGGTGCCGTGGTACGGGTCGATCGCGGACTGCGCCATGATCAGCCGGCCGCCCAGGCCCCGGCGCGCTCCGCCGCGGCCCTCGTCCTCCTCGCAGTAGCAGGAGTCGACGACGTTCTCGGCGAGCAGCAACTCGCCGGCCACCGTGAGCCGTTCGAGATCGACGGCCTCGGGGTGCTGGAGGACCACGGCCCGGCCGAACTGGAATCCCGAGAAGTCCCCCTTCCACGCCTCGGGGAACAGATCCAGGCGCCGGGCCCAGGCCTCCAGCCTGCGGTCGATCTCCGCGGCCTTCACCGGGTCGGCGGGGGCGACCTGCCGGTGTCGCAGACCGGGGATCGCCCCGCCCCGCCGACCGGTGCGCAGGCTGCCCGCGATGTCGGGCGGTCCCGGCAGGCACCGGGTGTTCGTCGCGGTCACTCGGCCGTCCGGCCGATCTGGGCGTTCTCCAGGATGCCGACCGCGTCCGGCACGAGGATGGCCATCGAGTAGTAGGCGGTGACGAGGTAGCGGATGATCGAGTTGGCGCCGATGCCCATGAACCGCACGTTCAGGCCCGGTTGGTACTCCTCGGGAATGCCGGTCTGGTAGAGCCCGATGGCGCCCTGGTCACCCTCCCCGGTGCGCAGCGCGATGATGCTGCTGGTGTGCTGCGGGCTGACCGGGATCTTGTTGCAGGGAAAGATCGGCACCCCTCGCCAGGCGGGGATCTCGTGTCCCTCGACGTTCGCCGTACCCGGCACCAGGCCGCGCCGGTTGCACTGCCGGAAGAAGGCCGCGATCGCCTTCGGATGGGCGAGGAACAGCTTGGTCTTGCGGCGCATGGCGAGGAGCTCGTCCATGTCGTCGGGGGTCGGCGGCCCGGTGAAGGTGCTGACGCGCTGGCCGTGGTCGGCGTTGTGCAGCAGCCCGAACTCCCGGTTGTTGACCAGCTCCCACTCCTGGCGCTCGCGGATCTCCTCGATGGTCAGGCGGAGTTGCTGCTCGGTCTGGTCCATCGGGTTGTTGTAGAGGTCGGCGACCCGGGTGTGGACCCGCAGCACGGTCTGGGTCAGGGACAACTCGTACTCACGCGGCGCGAGTTCGTAGTCGACGTAGCCGCCGTTGATGGTCGGCTCCCCGATGTGGCCCGCCTGGACGGGCACGTCGGCCTCGCCCTTGCGGTTCATCGGCAGGCTCTGCCGGCGCGCGTAGGCCTCCAGATGTTCCGCGAGGGAGGGCGCCCGCTCGGTGAACTCCGTGACCACGGACCAGGGGAGGGCCAGGACGACGCCCGCGGTCTCCGCCCGTACCGAACTCAGCCACAAGGGGTCGGGCCGGCCGATGGCCTCGTCGCCCATCTGGTCGCCGTCGGTGACGACGCCGACGATCTCCTCCTCGCCGTACTTGCCCTCGGCGAAGCGGGTGAAGCGGCCGTGCACCACGAGGAAGGCCTCCGTGACCGGCTGCCCGGCCTCGACCAGGACCTGGCCGGCGCGGATCTCCCGGACCCGGAAGCGGGTCGCGATCTCCTTGAGCACGTCGATGTCGGAATAGCCGCGCAGGGCGGGGAGCTCGGTGAGGGTCCCCGGGATGACCCTGATGTCGTCGGCGCCGTTCTGTTCGAACTGCACCCGGCCACGGCCCACCCGCAGCTGGAGGCGCCGGTTGACCCGGTAGGTGCCGCCCTTCACGTCCACCCACGGCAGCATGCGCAGCAGCCAGCGGGAGCTGATGGCCTGCATCTGGGGTTCGGACTTGGTGGTGGTGGCGAGCCGGCGGGCGGCCGTGGTGCTGAGGCTGGTGAGCTGGGCTTCGGACGGGGGATCGGGTTCATCGACGGCGGGACCGGTGGCGCTGTCCGGTGTGGACACATTCCCTCCTGGAGGTGAGCGGGATGGCCAGGCGCGTGCATCAGCCAAGCAGCCGGGCCGGCTCTCCGATCAGGGCGTGAAGGGGGCGGCTTCGCGGGCGGGAAGGTGTAAACCTCGCCGGTGAGGCAGTCGGCGCCCCATGAGTGCCCCCACGCTCCTCCAGGCAGGTGGTTCACCAGTACGGCTGCGGTGCGAAGGCCGAGCGGCGGCTCACCCGAAGATCATCCGTTCTGTCCGCCCTGGGGTGGAATCGTCCGTTCGGCGCGCGGTCGGGCGTGCCCGTGACTAGCGTGTGGAGACGGACCGACCACCGATTCGGGAAAGGCCGCGATCATGGCCGTACAACCTGAGGGAACCCCCTGCTGGGCCGATGCGATGTTCAGTGACGTCGAGGGAGCCAAGAGCTTCTACAGCGATGTCCTCGGCTGGACCTTCGGCGAGGCGTCGTCGCAGTACGGCAACTACACGCAGGCCTACGCGGACGGCAAGGCCGTCGCCGCCGTCGTTCCGCCGATGCCCGGTCAGGAGGCTCAGTCGCAGTGGTGCCTGTACCTCGCGTCGCCGGACGCGGCCGCCACGGCCGGCAAGATCCGGGACAACGGCGGCGAGGTGCTCATGGAACCGATGCAGGTCGGCGACTTCGGCACCATGTGCCTGGCGCGCGACCCGAGCGGTGTCGCCTTCGGCGTGTGGCAGGGCGCCACCCACGAGGGCTTCGAGGCGCCACCCGAGCAGCCCGGCGCGTTCTGCTGGGCGGAGATCTACACCCGCGAACCCGAGAAGTCCGACGCGTTCTTCCCGGCCGTCTTCGGCTACAGCGCCAAGCAGATGCAGGACGACGCCATCGACTTCCGCATGTTCAACCTCGGCGACAACACCGTCCTCGGCCGCATGAAGATGACCGACGACTTCCCGCCCGAGGTACCGCCGTACATCAACGTCTACTTCACGGTCCCCGACTGCGACGACGCCGTGGCCCGCGCCACCAAGCTCGGGGCCGTCGTGCGTTTCGGGCCGATGGACTCGCCCTTCGGCCGGTTCGCCGCCCTCAGTGACCCGCAGGGCGCGAGCTTCTCGGTCATCGACGTGACGACGACGCAGGGCGACATGCCCCAGATCTCCGACGTGTAGCGGGCGGCGATGCCGCGCCACCGTTTGAGGCGGTTGATGTGTGGCTCGCTCGACTGTGTTGCGCCGTCTGTACGACTCGCGGGCGAAGGCGGGTGGCCGGCCGCCGTGGTTGCCTCGACGGAGCCGGGCATGCTGGTCGGCCGGGACGGGGATGACCGCCCGAATCCCCGTCGTCGCAGGTGTTCGCGGATGGCCGGGAGGCGTACGCCACGCCTTGTCGGCAAGGACCACGTCCGGCCGGGTCCGGGAACGTCCGACCCGACGGGGGATGCGCGGTCGTGCCACTGCGTCAGTGAAGGCGGACGCATCGCCGGCCTGTCCCGCCGGTAGGTACGAAGGCCTGAGGTCGTCGGTTGCCGTCGGCGGCGAGGTGCATCTTCGTCGTCAGCCCACCTCGGGAGCGACCGATGGCGTGGTCACCGGGCTCGTTGGCCGGAGCCCCCTTTAGCTCAGGTCCTCGGTGTCGTCCGCCTGGGCCGGCAGGGCGCCCTTGCCGCACGCTCGCGCGCCGCGACGGCCTGCCCGAAGCCGTCGAACTCGATCAGGACGGTGCGCTCGGCGATTCCGGCGTCATACGCCACGACCCGACTGCCACGGGAGAGGACCCGACCGCCCCCGGCCTTGACGGCCGGACCGGCCGGCTTGTCGTAAGCAGCCAGCTTCTCGGGGTCTGAAATGGTGCGGTGGACGCTGACTCAGTAGCCCTTGGACATGGAACCTCCGGTGTGGGGATGAGTGCACCGACTTACGGGTTGGCCTCGGACGAGCGCCGGCCGGCGAGAGCGAGGCTTGTCAGCGTCGTGATCGCCATGGCGCCGATGCCGACCAGCGCCGCGGTGGTGTAGGCGCTGTCGTCGGGGAAGAGGTGGCCGGGACCGGTGCCCGCGGCGAGTATCAGGCCGCCGAGGGCGCTGCCCAGGGAGTACCCGACGCTGCGGACGACATAGTTGAAGCTCATGGCGCTCGACGTCTCGCTCTTGGGGGTGACGGCCAGGATGACGCCGGGCACCGCGGCCGAGAAGCCGCCGACGCCGAAGCCGAGCACGCCCATCGCCGCGAACAGTTCGGCCAGGTCCGACCGGGCCGCCGCGAACAGGGCGCATCCGCCGCCGACCACGACGGCGCTGCCGGCCAGGAGCAGGGGGTCGGCGATCCGCGTCCGGACCCGCGGTGTGAGCTTGCCGGCGACGAACCCCAGCACCGAGAACGGGATGAGGACCAGCCCGGCGACGAGGGTCGTCAGCCCGAAGCCGTAGCCGGCGCCGTGCGGCGTCTGCGCGTAGCGGGTGATGAGCGTGAGCAGAAGGTACATGCCGACCCCGCCGACGAACATGGCGAGGTTCGCCCCGGCGACCGCCGGATGCCGCACCGCCCGCACATCGACCAGGGGCGTCGTGCTGCGCAGCTCGATGACGGCCCAGGCGCAGAGCAGCACCACCGCGACGGCGGCGAGGCCCGCCGCGACGGCGAGGTGCCGGCTCCACAGATTCCGTTCGCCGGCGAGGAACAGCACCAGGGGCAGCGCAAGGGCCAGGACGACCGCGCCTGCCACATCCACGTGGGCGGAGCGGCCGTCGGGGGCCTCGGGCATGGAGCGCCACGCGGTCACGAGGGCGGCGGCGGTGACGACCAGGCCGAGGCCGTAGGCGGCCCGTACCCCGCCGACCTCGGCGAGCAGTGCGGCCAGCGGGTAGCCGACGCCGGCCCCGATGATCGAGACCACCGAGATCAGGGCGATCACGGCCGCGCCGCGCCCCTCGGGGAGGTGGTCCCGGGCCACGCCCATCATCAGCGCCGTCAGCCCGAGCCCGACGCCCTGGGCCGCCCTGCCGGCCAGCAGCCACGCGAACGGCAGCGGCAGCACGGTGAGCGCGCTGCCGGTGACGACGACCGCCAGCGTGGCGAGGATCGTGGTCCGCCGGTGCGGGCCGGCTCCGAGCCTGCCCAGGACCGGCGTGGCGACGGCGCCGCTGAGCAGCGCGATGGTCAGCGTCCACTGCGCGCTGCCGAGCGAGACGTGGAACGAGGTCGCCACGCTGGTGATGAGCGGCGTCCCGAGGCTGGCGACCGCCGCCACGACCAGAGCGATGAACATCAGCGCGGGGACCAGCAGCCGCGCCTCGGAACGCGCCACCGGGAACGCCTTCACCGCGCCCCCGCCGACCGGCTGCCCGGTCACCGCTTCGGCCCTTCGCGGTCCTTGGTCTCGAGCTCTGCCAGATGCTTCAGCGCCGGAAGGGCCGCCGCCAGCGCCTCGACCTCGTCGCCGGTGAGCTCGTTGATCAACCGCTCGAACGCGTGGACGCCCGCCTGGCGCCGCGTCCGGACATAGGAGGCGCCGGCCTCGGTCAGGCACACCAGCGTGACCCGCCTGTCGGACGCGTCGCCCCGCCGCTCGACCAGGCCGGACTCCTCCATTACCCGTACCAGGGCGGTCATCGCGGGCTGGGTGACGCCCTCGACCGCGGCCAGATCGGTGATGCGCCGCGGGCCGGTCCGGTCCAGGGTGGCCAGGGTGGCGGCGGACGTCAGGCTCATGTCCCGGGGCAGGCGTCTCGCGGCCCTGGTGGCCAGGCCGTAGAGGGCCGC
The DNA here is from genome assembly GCF_049739545.1 of Streptomyces sp. SLBN-8D4. Lineage (NCBI taxonomy): Bacteria > Bacillati > Actinomycetota > Actinomycetes > Kitasatosporales > Streptomycetaceae > Streptomyces > Streptomyces sp. SLBN-8D4. The sequence goes on along the minus strand of NZ_JBMGQC010000001.1, from coordinate 780,683 downwards.
CCCGATGGCGGCGGACGCGTCAGGAGTGGTGTCTTGACGACTCATGCTCGAAGCATAGCGTTTTTATATTCATAGTTTATGGAAATGGCGACTGGCGCGGGCGGCCTCGACCGCTGGGAGCCGGTGACGTCGCGGTGCGCGGCCGCACCGCCTTCCGGGAGCGGCTGCGCTCGGGGGCCGAGGGCGGCATCGAGGACTTCATGGACGGCTGCCGCGGACGCCGGCGCCGCTGCCGTGGCCTCGCGAAGACGCACGTCCAGGACGTCGTGACCGCAGAATGAGGACCGGGGCCGAGGAGGTCCGCAGGGTCGTGGCCGCGGTCGTCCCGGTGGGGTGAACGGGCGTCCCTCCGCGCATGGCATGATCGAGCGCATGCGTGAACGACTGGTGGCCGCGTGCGACGGGGCTTCGAAGGGGAATCCGGGACCTGCGGCCTGGGCCTGGGTCATCGCGGACGAGTCGGAGACGCCGGACCGCTGGGAGGCCGGCCCGCTCGGCAGGGCCACCAACAACGTCGCCGAACTCACCGCGCTGGAACGGCTGCTCACCGCGACCGACCCGGATGTGCCGCTGGAAATCCGGATGGACTCCCAGTACGCCATGAAGGCCGTCACCACCTGGCTGCCCGGCTGGAAGCGCAACGGCTGGAAGACCTCCGCGGGCAAGCCGGTCGCCAACCAGGACCTCGTCGTGCGGATCGACGAACTGCTCGACGGGCGTTCGGTCGAGTTCCGTTACGTCCCCGCCCACCAGGTCGACGGCGACCCGCTCAACGACTTCGCCGACCGCGCGGCCAGCCAGGCGGCGATCGTGCAGGAACCCGCGAGCAGTGAACTGGGTTCCCCCCAGCCGCCGCCGTCGCCGGACACCCCTAAAAAGGCCGACCGCCCCGCCCGGGCCAAGTCGCCCAAGCGGAGCGGTGGTTCGTCCTCCGGTTCGTCCTCTCGTACGATCAAGGCCAAGTTCCCCGGCCGGTGTCTGTGCGGACGTCCCTACGCGGCGGGCGAGCCGATCGCGAAGAACGCCCAGGGCTGGGGACACCCGGAGTGCCGTACGGAAGCGGCCGGTTAGTGGCCGGTCGGCGCGCCGACGGTCAGATGACCGCCCCGCGCCACTCGCCGGTCTCCTGACCGCGCTCCTCGATGAACGTCTTGAAGCGCTCCAGGTCGCCCTTGGTCTGCCGCTTCACGAAGCCGAGCTTGTCGCCCACCTTCTCGGTGACGGTGTCCGGATGGAAGTCCATCTGGAGCATCACCTTGGTGTGGCTCTCGTCGAGCCGGTGGAAGGTCACCGCGCCGGCCTGCTTGGTCTCGCCGGCGATCGTGGTCCACGCGACCCGCTCGTCCGGGATCTGCTCGGTGATCTCCGCGTCGAACTCCCTGTGCACGCCGTTGACGTTGGTCACCCAGTGCGTGAGCGTGTCGGTGCGCTGTTCGATGCGCTCGACCCCGCTCATGAACTCGGGGAAGGTCTCGAACTGCGTCCACTGGTTGTAGGCGGTGTGCACCGGCACGCCGACCTCGATGGATTCCTCGACCTGCGACACGGGTGAATCCCTCCTTCGTCCTCTCGGTGTGTGCGGCGCGGGTACCGCACGGCCCGGAGGGCAAACCGCCGCATGACGACGTCTTACGCCGTGTCGAAGGTGTAGTGGCGGGTGTGATCCAGCAGATCCGCGGGACGCACGTCGTTCCACGGCCTCATGGTGTCGTCGAGGTCGACGACCTCGGGCGTTCCGGCGGCCGGGACGTAGCGGGAGTCCGGATGCCGCCGCTGCCACCGGGCCCACAGCTTGTCCACGAAGGCGTGGTGGAGCCAGAACACCGGATCGTTGGGGGAGACCCCGGTCGCCATCTGCCCGCCCACCCACACGTGGACCCGGTTGTGAAGGTTGACCCCGCGCCAGCCCTCCAGGTGGTTGCGGAAACCGTCCGAGGCGCTGTTCCAGGGGGCCATGTCGTACGTCGCCATGGACAGCACAGAGTCCACCTCGCCCGGAGTCGGCAACTCCCGTACGCCGCTCCCGAGCGCGCGCCGCAGGTACGTACGGCCGTCGACCCGCACGGTTATCGGCCAGTTGCCGGTGTCCGCGGCGAACGGGCCGTCCATCACCCGCCCGTCCCGGCTGCGCCCGGTGCCGCCGAGGAAGTCGGGACCCCACAGTGCGGCGCGCGGGGAGCGGTCGGTGCTCCAGTCCCAGTAGGGGAGCGCCACCGAGGCGTCCACCGACTGCAGGGCGCCTTCGAAGTCGAGCAGGAATCTGCGGTGCCAGGGCAGGAAGGAGGGCGAACGGTGGCCGGTGCGCTCGCCGTTGTCGGTGTCGGACATGATGAAGCCGTTGTGCGTGGTGACGAAAGCGTCGTAGCGGCCGCTGCGCTTCAGCTCCAGGAGGGCGGCGACGAACCGCCGCTTCTCGTCGGCGGTCAGGGTTGCCTGGTTCTTGCGGACGGTCATGTGCGGATGCTCCAAAGAGGCGTACGGGGTGGTCAGTTGGCGGGGAACGGCAGCAGCTGTGCGCCCTGGAGCTCGTCCACGGCGGCCCGTGCGGCGGCGCGCGGGGTGGGCACCGGGTCGTAGTGGCTGACGACGCTGATCCAGGTGCCGTCGGCGTTGCGCATCACGTGCAGTTCCACGCCGTCGACCGTCACCCGGTAGCCGCCGTGATGGCCCCCCGTGGACCGGCCCTGTATCCGGCGGCCCCGGTAGACCTCGTCGAAGGGCCCGGGTGACCCGTGGTGGTGCGCCTCGGCGGACGCGCGCGGAGCGGTGACCGCCCCTGCGGCGAGGGCGGCCGTCGCGGTGAGCGCGGTACGGCGGGTGAGTTCCGGCATGCGGTGTGCCTCCTGAGTTGACGGACTCCGCATGCCTATCGGCCGTGCCGAGAGCGGGAGAAATCGCTCGTGACCGGTTGGCTCCGATCCAGACAATTCCCAACATGTCGTACAGCGTTGAACAAAGATGATCTTGCTGTGGAGAGGGCTTTCTGGAACCCGGACGGAGGAATTCCTTCGCCTGTGGACCGCGGATTCGATGATCCTTTGCGGGTGAACCCGCAGGCAGTGGCCCGCCTCACGTGCGGAAAGTGACGTGATCCGAAGCGCGGGCCTGCCCGCTCCGACTGCTACCCTGCGTTGCCAATTGAACGCTTTGGGTAATTCCTAGGGGTGCGTGTGAAGGTCGCCTGCGTCGGCGGCGGGCCCGCCGGCCTGTATCTCTCGATCCTGCTGAAACGGCGGGACCCGTCCCACGACATCACGGTCCACGAGCGCGACCCGGAGGGCTCCACCTACGGCTGGGGCGTCACCTACTGGCGCGGACTGCTCGACAAGCTCCACGTCCACGACCCCGAGTCGGCCCGCGCGATCGAGGACGCCTCGGTCACCTGGAGCGAGGGCGAGGCCCGGGTGCGCGACCTGGTCACCCGGCGCGCCAGTGACGAGGGCTTCGGCATCGGCCGCCACCGCCTGCTGGAGCTCCTCGCCGCACGGGCCCGCTCCCTGGGCGTACGCCTGGAGTTCGAGCACGAGATCACCCTCGGGAACCTCCCGGCGGCCGACCTCGTCGTGGCCGGCGACGGCGTGCGCAGCGTCCTGCGCTCCGGGCATGCCGACCACTTCGGCGCCGAGACCGAAGAGGGCCGCAACCGCTACATCTGGCTCGGCACGAGCAAGGTCTTCGACGCCTTCACCTTCGCCTTCGTCGAGACCGACCACGGCTGGATCTGGTGCTACGGCTACGCCTTCAGCCCCGAGCGCAGCACCGTCGTCGTCGAGTGCGCCCCGCGGACCTGGACCGGCCTCGGCCTCGACAGCGCCGACGAGGCCGACGGACTCGCCCTGCTGGAAAAGCTGTTCGCCGACATCCTCGACGGCCACCCGCTGATCGGCCGCTCCGCCGGCTCGGGCAGCGCACAGTGGCTGACCTTCCGCACCCTCACCAACCGCAGCTGGCACCGCGACAACCTCGTCCTGCTCGGCGACGCCGCCCACACCACCCACTACTCGGTCGGCGCCGGAACCACCCTCGCCCTGGAGGACGCCATCGCGCTGGCCGACGCCCTGCACGCGCACGGCGGGCTTCCGCAGGCACTCGCCCGCTACGAGCGCCGGCGCAAGTCGGAGCTGCTCTCCGTCCAGAGCGCGGCCCGCTACAGCGCCCAGTGGTACGAGAACCTGCCCCGCTACATCGACCTGCCCCCGGAGCAGATGTTCGCCCTGCTCGGCCAGCGGCACTCACCCCTGCTGCCCTACGTCCCGCCCCAGCTGTACTACCGGATCGACAAGGCCGCGGGGCAGCTGGAGGCGCTGCGCAGGTTCAAGCGCTGGCTCGGACCGAAGGTCGCACGCAGCGTGCACGCGCGGGAGCTGGCCTCGCGCAAGTAGCCTCCGACCTCGGAAAGGGTTGGGTGAATGGCGATTCACCGATAGAGTGAATTGTCATTCACCCGCTGCTTTCCTTGTCGAATGCGGAGCACCGATGGACCAGCAGGGCCCGATATCCCCGCCCCGCGGAGCCGGTCTGCGGGCCCGGCTCACCGTCCCGGTGCTGGCCATGTGCGGCGTGCTCATGGCCGTCATGCAGACCGTGGTCGTCCCCCTGCTGCCGGACCTGCCCCGGCTCACGCACTCCTCGCCCGGCGCCGTCTCCTGGATGGTCACGGCGACCCTGCTGGCCGGAGCGGTCCTCACCCCGGTGCTCGGCCGCGCCGGTGACATGTACGGCAAGCGCAAGGTGCTGACGGCGTCCCTGGTCCTGATGACGGCCGGCTCGGTGATGTGCGCCCTGTCGTCCGACATCACCGTGCTCATCGCGGCCCGCGCCCTCCAGGGTGCCGCCGCCTCCGTGGTGCCGCTGTCGATCAGCATCCTGCGCGACGAACTGCCGCCCGAGCGCCGGGGTTCAGCGGTCGCGATGATGAGTTCCACGGTGGGCATCGGCGCCGCGCTCGGGCTGCCGCTGGCCGCGATGGTCGTCCAGTACGCCGACTGGCACACCATGTTCTGGATGACCGGCGCCCTCGGCGCCCTCGGGGTCGCGGCCGTGTCGTGGGCGGTCCCCGAGTCGCCGGTACGACAGCCGGGCCGCTTCGACGTGGCGGGCGCCCTGGGACTGGCCGTGGGACTGGTCAGTCTGCTGCTCGGGGTGTCCCAGGGCGGCCAGTGGGGCTGGGGCAGCCCCCGCGTCCTCGGCCTGTTCCTGGTGTCCGTCGCCGTCCTGGCCCTGTGGTGGTGGCGCCAACTGCGCACCGAGCAGCCCCTGGTCGACCTGCGGCTCGTCACCCGCCCGCGGGTGGGCCTGTCCCACGTGGCCGCCCTGCTCACCGGTTTCGCGTTCTACGCCAACTCCCTGGTGACGGCCCAGCTGGTCCAGGCACCGAAGGCCAGCGGCTACGGACTCGGCCTGTCGATCGTGGCCACCGGCCTGTGCCTGCTGCCGGGCGGTGTCACCATGCTGCTGTTCTCACCGCTCTCGGCCCGGATCTCCACGTCCCGCGGCCCGCGCGTCACGCTCGCCCTGGGCGCCGCGGTCATCGCGTGCGGCTACGCGGTACGCATCGCGGACAGCCGCGACCTGTGGATGATCATCGTGGGCGCGACCGTGGTGTCCACCGGCACCACCCTCGCCTACTCGGCCCTGCCCACGCTGATCCTGCGTGCCGTTCCGGCCGAGCAGACGGCCTCCGCCAACGGCGTCAACGTCCTGATGCGCACCATCGGCCAGGCCACCTCCAGCGCGGCGGTCGCGGCGGTCCTGGTCCACCACACCAGCCTGGTCGGCGGCGCGCCCGTGCCCACCCTGCACGGCTACCTGCTGGCCTTCGCCATGGCCGGAGCGATCGCCCTCGCCGCCTGCGCGGCGGCCCTGACCATCCCCGGCGACGCCACGCCCGAAGGCACCCGCCGGGCCAGGGGCCGCACCCGGGGCGCGCGGGACGGGGCGATGGAGGGAGCATGAGTGCAGTGCGCCCGCTGTCGGGTGGCCGGGGTGGTCGGGTCTGCCTGTCTCGGCGTGCGGCGCCGGCTGTCCCGGGCGACTTCGCCTCCGAGGCGCCGCGCCGGGCCAAGGGCCGCACCCGGGGCGCGCGGGACGGGGCGATGGAGGGAGCATGAGTGCTGTGACCCCCACGCCTTCGACCCCCTCGCCCCCCACCGCCGCCCCCGTCCGCAGGGACGCCGAGGCGACCAAGGCCGCCATCCTCAGGGCGGCCCGCTACCTCCTGGCCCGCACCCCGCACGCCGACATCACCCTCAAGGCGGTCGCCGAACGAGCGGGCGTCAGCCCGCCGTTGATCGTGAAGTACTTCGGCAACAAGGACGCCCTCCTCGCCCGCGTCATGTCCTTCGAGTCCGACGCGACGGCCCTGCTCGACGCCCCCCTGGACGACCTGGGCCGCCACATGGTCCGCCACGTCCTCACCGGTCAGCTCGAACGCGGTGCCGACCCCCTGCTGCGGATCGCCTTCGCCCCCGTCCAGGGCGAACACGGCGACATCCTGCGCGTCAACTTCCGTGCCCAGGTGGTCGATCGCCTCACCGAGCGCCTGCGCGGGCCCGACGCCGGCCTGCGCGCCGAGCTCGCGGTGGGCACCCTCCTCGGCCTGGGCGTGATGTACGGCATCGCCCGGGGCACCGAGCTGAGGGCGACCCCCGTGGAGGACCTCGTGGACCGTTACGCCCCCACGGTGCAGGCCCACCTGACGCCCTAGCGGAACAGCCGGTCCAGGAAGGCGTTGCCGAACACCCCGTGCGGGTCGAGCCGGTCCAGCACGCCCGCCGCCTGCCCCCACACCGCCTCACCGAACGACCCGGGAATCGTCGTGCCCAGCACCTCCTCGTCCGCCCACACGGCGTCGTCCGTGTAGGCCCAGCCCTTGGACCACTCGACGCGCGTCCCCTCGTACCCGTCGAACAGGAACTGCTCGATCTCCCGCAGGAAGGCCTCGGCGTACGGCGTCCCCGGCAGCGTCAGGATGTCCAGCCACACGGCCGTGTCCCACTCGGGACGCGCCCCGTCCGCCCGCAGCGCCGACAGCAGCGGGGCCCGCGCCCCGGCCACCTCGGCCTCGGCCGGATCGTCGAGCCCGGTCACCCTGATCTCCACCGTCCCGTTGACCGGGAACTTCCCCTGAGCGGTGTACGCGGCCAGCCGCTCCCGGTAGAAGTCCGTGAACTCGGAGACCACCCGCTGCACCTGGTCCCGGCCGGTCAGGACGGCGTACCCGTTCGCGGTCACCCGCAGTGTGGTCGGCCTGATGTACAGCAGCGTGTTCTTGGACGGCCCCCAGATGTCCGCCGACAGCGTCGCCGTGAGCCCCACCGTCGCCACGTCGAGCTGCGCGTTCCCGAGCACCGGTGCCAGATACCAGGCCGCGTCCGACACCATCCGCCCGGCCAGATCCGCCACCACCGTCGGGACGTTGTCGGAGAAGGGATAGTTGTACGGCGAGGTCACGCGCCGCGAGGTCAGCGGCCTGGCCGGCGCCACGCTCCACACCTTCAGCCACGGGAACTCCGTGTAGGCGAACCAGATCGCCTCGACCCGCCCGGCCTGCTCCAGGAAGCTCGCGAAGGTCCGCCCGTCACCGCCGGGTGCCGCGAAGAGCTCCGCCGCCGGGATGTCGACCCGGCTCACACAGCGCAGATTGCTGTTGGCGCCCACCCGCAGGACGACCTCGGTGACGAAGGTCCGCCCGAGGTGGGTGAGCAGGGCGGCGCTGTCGGCCTCGGCGCGGCTGAAGGTGCGCAGCGCGTACGCCCCGCCGGCCTCGTCCCACACCACCGCCGTCAGCGACAGGATGCGATTGCTCAGCGAGCCGTACGTCTGTCCCGGGAGCCGCTGCTCCCCGTCGGCCGGAACGGCGGTGCCGTGCGCGTCGATCGCCAGCGCGCCGCCCAGGGTGAGGTCACCGGGCGCGGGCGCGGCGGTGACCCCGAGTCCTTGCCCCTCCAGATAGGTGAGCAGCGCCTCCAGCGTGACGCCGGTGCCGGCCCGCACGGCGGAGGCGGAGTCCAGGGACAGGCCGGTGAGGTGGGAGGCGGTGTCGACGAGGAGGACGGGCGCGTCCGACGCCGTGCCCTCGGTGACGGTGAGGGGCGACCAGCCGTGCGAGGAGCCTCGGGCGCGGACCCGCCAGCCGTGCCGCCAGGCCCAGTTGACGACGTCGACCACCTGCTCCGGGCCGGTGGGCGCACAGGCCCACAGCCCGTCGGCGGTGATCTCGCCGACCCAGTTCCGGTACGCCGAGCGGTGCAGGGCCACGCCCGCCGGGAAATCGGGCAGCTCCTCGGCCGCGGCCGCCGGATCGGCCGGCAGCAGAATCGGTACGGCGGCGAGCGCGGCGGCGCTCATGAGGAAGCCGCGACGGGTCCAGGACGTGCTGTCCTGCGGGTGGTTGCTCACGGAACGATCAGTCACGGGGTCACGCTAGGCGGATGTTGACACGTGCATGCCTTACGCCGAAGCGTGTCACCCGTGCGAGTGAACAATCCACAGGTCCTGCCCCGGGGCGACCCGTTCCGCGCAGGTCGGCGACAGATGACAGACTGACGGCATGGACGAGCGCACATTCGGCAGGTCGCAGCAGCACGCATCCGTCGTCGGACTCGGCACCTGGCAACTGGGGGCCGACTGGGGAGACGTGGACGACAAGGAAGCCCTCTCGGTGCTGGAGGCGGCCGCAGAGTCGGGGGTCACCTTCTTCGACACGGCGGACGTGTACGGCGACGGACGCAGCGAGCAGACCATCGCCACGTTCCTGAGCGGCAGGCCCGACCTGCATGTGCTGGTCGCGACGAAGATGGGCCGTCGCGTCGACCAGATCCCCGAGAACTACGTCCTCGACAACTTCCGCGCCTGGAACGACCGTTCCCGCCGCAACCTCGGCGTCGACCGCATCGACCTGGTCCAGCTGCACTGCCCGCCGACGCCCGTCTACTCCACCGACGAGGTGTTCGACGCCCTCGACACCCTGGTCGAGGAGGAGCGCATCGCCCACTACGGCGTGAGCGTGGAGACCTGCGAGGAGGCGCTGACCGCGATCGCCCGGCCCGGTGTGGCGAGCGTGCAGATCATCCTCAACGCCTTCCGCATGAAGCCGCTGCGCGAGGTGCTGCCCGCCGCACAGGAGGCGGGCGTGGGCATCATCGCCCGGGTCCCGCTGGCCTCCGGTCTGCTGTCCGGCAAGTACACCCGGGACACCGTCTTCCCGGAGAACGACCACCGCGCCTACAACCGGCACGGCGAGGCCTTCGACGTCGGGGAGACCTTCTCCGGCGTGGACTACACGACCGGTGTCGAGGCCGCCGCCGAGTTCTCCGCCCTCGCGCCCGAGGGATACACCCCGGCCCAGCTCGCCCTGCGCTGGATCATCGAGCAGCCCGGCGTCACCACCGTCATCCCCGGCGCCCGCAACCCCGAGCAGGCCCGCGCCAACGCGGCCGCCGCCAAGCTGCCGCCGCTGTCCGAGCAGACCCTCGCAGCGATCCGCGACCTCTACGACCGCCGGATCAAGGACCAGGTCGAGAACCGCTGGTGAAGCCACCCGGCCCCGGGACGCGGCCCCTCGCCGCTCCCGGGGCCGCGCTGTTTGAACGATCAGTCACCGGATACCCGTAGCGCATGGTGGAGACGGTGAGACGGACGGGCCGCGACGAGACCGAGGAAGAGCGCGCGGACCGCATGTGGGGCGAACTCATCCAGGAGATCCGCGTCGCGCAGACAGGCGTGCAGATCCTGTTCGGCTTCCTGCTCACCGTGGTGTTCACCCCGAAGTACGCCCACCTGGCCCACACCGACCAGGTCATCTACATCGTGACCGTCGTCCTCGGATCCTGCGCCACCGGAGCCCTCATAGGACCGGTCTCCCTGCACCGGCTCGTCTCGGGCCGGCGCATCAAACCCCAGGCCGTGCGGATCGCCTCCCGGCTGACCTTCGTCGGGCTGGTCCTCCTGCTGACGACGATGACGGCGGCCCTGCTGCTGATCCTGCGCGTGGCGACCCACGACGACTGGGTGCCCTGGCTCGTCACCGGAGTCGTCGCCTGGTACCTGGTGTGCTGGTTCGGAGTGCCGATATGGACGCGCCTGCGCCATACGACGCGGTGAGGGCCGGCCGGTCCAGTTGCCGGTCGTGCGGGCGGGACAGCACCAGCACCGAGACCGTGGCACCGATCAGCGCGCAGAACATGTCCCACTGGGTGTCCCACACATCGCCCTGCGTGGCCAGGAAGGCGTCCGCCGCCTGACCGCCGATCACCGCGGCCGCCCACTCCAGCATCTCGAAGACGGCACTGAAGGCCAGACACGCGCACACCGTCAGCGGGGCCAGCCAGCGGCTGCCCCGCAGCGGCGAGGTACGGCTGAGCAACTCCCGGACCAGGACCGCCGGCACGAACCCCTGCATGAGGTGGCCGAAACGGTCGTACGGATTGCGGTCGAGGCCGAACGTGTCGCGCACCCAGTCGCCGAGCGGAACCTGCGCGTAGGTGTAGTGACCGCCCACGATCAGCACGAGCGCGTGGACCGCCAGCAGACAGCACAGCAGGTCGGTCAGCGGGAAGCGGCGCCATGCCAGCACGATCAGCGGCAGCCCGACCAGGACCCATACGGTCTCCAGGAACCAGGTGGTGCGGTCGCGCGGGCTCCAGGCGGACAGGGCCAGCGCGGCGACCACGGCACAGGCGAGCAGGACGGGCAGGCGCCGTCGCACAGCGGTCACGAGGCACTCCTTGTCGTAGGAGCCCTCATCCTCGGGGCAGGGCGACGGCCATGGCATGAGTACGGCTACTCAAGCCGCGTGCGCTCCTGCACCCGTCTCAGCCGCCGGCGATGACCGAGGCCAGGAAGTCGTCCACTCTGACCTCTTCCCGCCCCGGCGGCACGATCTCGCGGGTCTCGCGCAGGAAGGACGCCAGCGCCGGGGCCCACGCGAAGACCACGGCGTGCTGGCGGCCCCCGTCGGAGCGGGCGTCGCCGAAGAACTCCATGCGCAGTTCCTCCCAGACACCCGTCGAGGCGGGGCTGAAGCGCACGTCCCCGACCCCGACCGGGCCGCGCAGGCCCTCGGCGAGCATCTCCCGGTCCAGCCGCCACCGCGCCAGCACCCGGCCGTCATGGCTGAACACCGCGGTGACGGCGAACGGGTCCGTCGCGTCGTACCCCAGGTGGGCGAGCACGGGGCACCGGCCCGTGCCGCCCGCCTGCAGTTGCACGACGAGGGTCTTGTGGGCGGTCCTGTGGACGAAGGAGTTCACCTGGGGGCCTCCGGGGAGAACGACGTAGAGCCCTCTAGTACCCCTCCCACGGCCAAGATGCTCAGCTGTCCGGGTGATTCCCCTTCGCGGTGCGCAAAGCCGTGATGCACGAGGCGATGGCCTGCTGGAGTTCCTCCAGTTGCTGGACCATGTCGTCCTCGTAGAAGTCCTGGGCGTCGTCGAAGGTCAGCTCCTCGAACACCTTGGTGGCCCGCTGGAGGCTGTTGTAGAACTTCGTCCGCCGCTCCTGGACCCGGAGTTCGGGATCGGCCTCCACCGCCTCGGCCACGAGGGACTTCATGGTGTCGAACGCCTCGGCGGCCCACTCGCCGGTGTCCTCGTTCTCCTCCAGTTCCTCCAGGAGGGACAGGTGCCGCTCGGCCTCCTGGCGCAGGTCGACCGGCGCGTCGACGGTCAGCCCGGCCGGGGTCTTGACCTGCCCGGACTCGGCGATCTGGCGGACGTACCCGATCCGGTCGGCCGCCCTGCTCTCGGTGGCCACGGCCTTCTTCAGATCGTCCGTGCGCACCACGTCCCGGGCCAGGGACGCCTGCAGCTCCGGGTCCTCCTTGATCCGGTCGAGCAGCGCGCTGCGCGCGGCCCGGGCGGTGGAGGGGTCGGCGAGGATCGCGGCGCGCAGCGCGGTCGGGTTCTCGGCGACCTCCAGGGCCTTGGTCGGGCGGATGCCCTCGGCCTCGGCGGCCTCCGCGATGGCGGTGCCGCGGTCGGACGCGGCGCTGCTGCGGGAGGAGTAGTAGGTCAGCCACACGTCCGAGTCCGGAAGTTCCACCTCCTGGCCCGGAGCCAGCGCCTCGAAGTGCGGGACCATGCCGTCGTCGGCGGCCCGGTCCCAGGCCTTGTAGTAGCGCATGACGCGCTCCGGCGAGCAGCCGGCGAGCTCGGCGAACTCCTTCGCGGACACCTTCGGCGTCTCGTCGGCGCCCTGGCCGCCGGGCCGCACGCTGCGCGCCACCATCAGGCCGAAGGCCCATCCGCCGGTCCGCGCGTACACCCCGAACTCGCGGGCGTCCCGCGCGACGAGGTCGGACAGGGGTGCGCCGGACGTCTCGACCGAGGCCCCGGAGGACGTGTCGGACGGGTCGATCGCTAGGGTCACGGGTGTTTCTCCTGGTCAGGCTCGTTCGGACCGCACGATGTGCGGGTCGGAAGCCTATTGCACCCGCGGGGTACCGCCCCGGCAGCCCGGCCCGCTCAGGCGAACGCGTCGCGCAGCGCGGGCAGCAGCGTCTTCTCCGACCAGTCCAGGAACCCGGGCTGGGACTCGCCGCCGATCTGCACCAGCGCGACCTCGGTGAAGCCGGCTTCCGCGTACGGACGTACGGCCTCGACGAAGGCGTCGGGGTCGTCGCCGCACGGGATCGACGCCGCCACGTCGTCGGGGGTGACGAACTGGGTGGCCGACTCGAAGGAATCCGGGTGCGGCAGCTCCGAGTTCACCTTCCAGCCGTTGCCGAACCAGCGGAACTGGGAGTGCGCCCGCTTGATCGCGGTGTCCCGGTCGGGGTCGTAGCAGACGGGCAGCTGTCCCACCCGCGGCTTGCCCTCGCCGCCGTTGCGGTCGAACGCGTCGAGCAGGTCCGCCTTGGGCTCGGTGGCGATGACGAGGTCGGCCAGGCGTCCGGCCAGGGCGCACGACTGCTCCCCGGAGACGGCGAGACCGATCTGCGGCGGCTCGTCGGGCAGGTCCCACAGCCGGGCCGACTCGACGTCGAAGTGGTTGCCGCGGTGGTTCACATGGCCGCCCTGGAACAGCGCGCGGATGATCTCCACCGCCTCTTCCAGCATCTCGTGCCGTACGTCGGCCGACGGCCAGCCGCCACCCACCACATGCTCGTTGAGGTTCTCGCCCGAGCCCATTCCCAGCCGGAACCGGCCCTCGGAGAGCAGCTGCATGGTCGCCGCCTTCTGCGCCACCACCGCCGGGTGGTACCGGAAGGAGGGACAGGTCACATACGTCATCAGCGGAATGCGCGAGGTCGCCTGGGCGGCCGCGCCGAGCACGCTCCACGCGTACGGCGAGTGTCCCTGCGACCGCAGCCACGGGAAGTAGTGGTCCGAGGTCACGGAGAAGTCGTAGCCCACCTCCTCGGCCCGCACCACATGTCCCACCAGCTCACGGGGGCCTGCCTGCTCGGTCATCATCGTGTATCCGATTTGCACCATGGGATCCGAGTCCCCGGTGACCGGAGGGGAAAACGGGCTTCCGAGTCCCTCTCGATCAAGGCCGGTGCACGGGGGAGGATGCGTTCATGAGTTCCCTGCCCACGAGCACCCCCGCCGCCCAGGGCGTCGAAGCGGCCGGCATACAGGCCTTCCTCGACGCCCTCGAAGCCGAACCGCACCTCGAACCGCACAGTCTGATGCTGCTGCGCCACGGCCAGGTCGTGGCCTCGGGCTGGTGGGCGCCGTACGCCCCGGACCGGCCCCACCTCCTCTACTCGCTCAGCAAGAGCTTCACGGCCACGGCCGCCGGGTTCGCCGTCGCCGAGGGGCTGATCCGGCTGGACGACCCGGTGATCTCGTACTTCCCGGAGTTCGAGGCGGAGGTCACCGACCCGCGCAGCCGCGCGATGCTGGTGCGGCATGTGGCGTCGATGGCCAGCGGTCACGTGGAGGAGACGCTGGACCGGGCGCGCGCTCTGGACCGCGACGAGCTCGTCCGGGGCTTCCTGCTGGTCCCGCCGGACCGGGACCCGGGCACCGTCTTCGCCTACAACCAGCCCGCCACCTACACCCTCGCCGCGATCGTCCAGCGGGTCACGGGCCAGAAGCTCAGCGAGTACCTGCGGCCCCGGCTGTTCGAGCCGCTCGGTATCGGCGAGGTGGCCTGGATCGCCGACCGCAGGGGCCGCGAGCTCGGCTTCAGCGGGCTGCACGCCACGACCGACGCCGTCGCCCGGCTCGGCCAGCTGTATCTGGCGGGCGGGGTGTGGGAGGGCGAGCGGCTGCTGCCCGAGTCGTGGGTGGCCGAGGCGACACGGGTGCAGATCGCGCACGAGACACCGATGGTGGACGGCTGGTCGGACTGGCAGCAGGGCTACGGCTTCCAGTTCTGGATGGCCCGGCACGGCTACCGCGGGGACGGGGCGTACGGGCAGTTCTGCGTGGTGCTGCCCGAGCAGGACGCGGTCCTCGCGATCACCTCGGAGACCGTGGACATGCAGAGGGTCCTGGACCTGGTCTGGGAGCATCTGCTCCCCGCCTTCGGCCCCGGCCCGCTGCCCGGCGGTGAGGCGGCGGACGCGGCCCTGGGCGCCCGGCTGACACGGCTCGCCCTGCCGACCGCCGAGGGCAAGCCCGCGCCCGCCGACCGGTCCCAGGACTGGAACACCGCCTTCACGCCCCACGGCGGCACGTGCGCCGCCCAGCCGACCCTGACCGCGATCGAGGTGGACCCGGGCGGCCGGGTGATCGTCGTGGACGACGGCGACCGGCTGGAACTGGGGCCCGGAGCCGGGGAGAGCGGCTGGACGGTCGTCGACGAGCCCGTGCCGGTCGCGGTGAGCGGTGGCTGGAGCGACGCGGAGACCCTCGTGGTCGACCTGGCGTTCCTGGAGACCCCGCACCACCTGCTGGTGACGTGCTCGCTCACGGACCGGACGTTCACCGCGCGCTGGCGTACCCAGCCCCTGCACGGCGGTCCGCTGCGGCGGATGCGGGCGCCGCGCTCGGACTGAGGACAACGCTCAGGCCGAGGGCACCCGGAAGGTGCTCAGGAAGGTGTCCAGCGCTTCCTGGTTCGCGTCGTCGTTCCAGTCGGCCGCCGGGGTCGTCCAGCGCAGCGAGTAGCCGCGGCCTCCGCCGATGAGGAAGCCGCGGCCGAAGGTGCGCACCCGGGTGCCGTCGACGTCCTCGACCCACTGCATGTCGGCGGCCGCGCGGCCCTGGTAGGTCGTCGCGCGGATGTCACCGAGGCGCTCGTAGCCGGGGTTGTCCCGCAGCCCCGGCTCCACGTCGTCGCGCCACACGGCCACGGCGTCCGTGCCGACGGCCTTGCTGTAGGTGACGGCGAGCGTGCGCGGGTCGCCGGAGGCGCCGAAGGTGACGCGGTACGCCAGGTCTTCCTGGCGCTGGGTCTCCAGCGGTTTCCAGCCCTTGGGCAGGGCGAGGGAGAAGCCCTCGGGGGAGCGGTACTCGCGGTATCCGCTCGGCAGCCCCGTGCCCGCGGTGGGAGCGGCCGTCCTGCTCGGGGTCGGGGCGGGCGAAGGCGACTTGGGCGGGCGGGAGGTCTCGTCGGTGCGGTTTCCCGGTGCGGTGACCGACGGGGAGGGAGCCGGGGGTGCCGGGGCGGGCGCGGAGGCCGACGCGGAGGGGGCGGGCGCCTCACCGGTCGTCGAACTGTTGCTGCCGGGCAGCGCCTTGGTGACCGTCAGGACCGCGGCGGCCACCGTGACGACGGCCAGGGCGGTCCCCGCGACGAGGAGCCGGCTGCCGCGGCCGGGGGCCACACCGTGCAGGACGCGCCGCCGGGCCCTGGGCTCCTCCTCCGGCAGGGCCGTCTCGGGGTCCTCGTCGAGGACCCGGAGGAGCGCGCTGCGCACGGCCGCGCGGCTCAGCCGTTCGTGGGAGCTCTTGCGCAGCAGCCCCTGCACGACCGGGGCGAGCGACCCGGCCCGCACCGGGGCCCGCAGCGGCAGCCGGTCGACCCCCTTCAGGGTGGCCGCCGGACGGTCGCGGTCACGGAACGGCGGACGCCCCTCGACCAGCGTGTAGAGGATCGCGCCGAGCGCCCACAGGTCGGCCGCCGGCCCGATGCGCTCGTCGCGGGCCTGTTCGGGGGAGGCGTACGACGGTGCCGACAGCCTCGGGGCGAGGGTCGCGCCGGCCAGGCCGAAGCCGGTGACGACCACGGGACCCTGGTGGTGCACGAACACCTGGCCGGGGCTGAGTTCACCGTGGGTGATGCCCTCGGCGTGCGCCGCCTCCAGCACCTCCAGCAGCTCCAGGCCGATGCGGGCCGCCCGCACGTGGTCGAACGTCCCCTGCCGGTCCAGGAGTTCGCCCAACGGGATGCCGTCGACCGGCTCGGTGACGGTCCACAGGACACCCTCCTGCGCCACGGCGTCCACGACCGCGGCGATCCGGCCGGGGGAGAGCACCCGCATGGTCTTGGACATCCGCACGACTCCCGCGGCGGTGCGCAGCGAGGTCTCCTCGTCGATGCCGGCCGGCAGTCCGATCTCGGTGAGCAGGCAGGGGCGTTCGGCCGCGACGTCCTCGCCGTACCAGCAGGTCCGGTTGGTCTCGCGGTGCAGTACGTCCAGGGGCCGGTACCGTCCGGCGACCAACTCGTGTGTGGAGACGTGCGCCTTGACCATGGTCATCCCTCGCTGAACCCCTGGCTCTCACCTTTCACAGAGGTACGGGGGGTGCTGCGGGGTGCGTTCAATCAAATCGGCAACCGATGGAATCCGCTTTCTGGTTGCTCGGTTTGTGACTCAAAAGTCAGTAGGGCGACCGCAGTCGAGCACTTCTGTCACCGCAGCCCGAACCGCCCCGCCCAGGTCATGACGTCGCCGGTGGTTGCGTTGCCGCCGCACACGACGAGACCCAGCCGGCAGTCGTCGCCGACCCGCTCCAGCACCCTCCGGGCGGCGGGCAGAAGACATCCGGCCGCCGGTTCGCCCCACACCTTGGCGTGGTCGGCGAGATCGAGACAGCCCTGGACGGCCTCCCGGTCCGACACCACGAGGACCTCGGTGACCAGGGCCGCCGCATGGTCGTAGGTCAGATGTGAGACGGAGGGGGCGCTCAGTGTGGACACGACGGAGGACAGTGCGACCGGCACCGGCCCGCCCGCGGCGAGCGCCCGGGTCATGGCCTCGGCGCCCTCGGTCTCCACCCCCCAGACCCTGACACCCGGACGCCGCGCCCGCAGGGCCGCCGCGACGCCCGCGATCAGGCCGCCGCCCCCGACGCTGACGAGGACGTCGGTGAGGTCGTCCGCGTCGTCGGCGAACTCCAGTCCGACGGTCCCCTGCCCCGCGATCACCAGGGGGTCGTCGAAGGGGTGGACCAGCGTCAGCCCTTCGTCCCGCAGGCGCTGCACGAGGGAGAAGGCGCCGTCCATGTCGTCCGTCAGCCGCAGCGAGGCTCCGGCCGCCTCGACGATCTCCACGGACCGGGCGGGCGCCGAACGCGGCATGACCACAGTCGCCTTGACGTCGAGGGCCGCCGCCATGTGGGCGAGGGCGATCCCGTGGTTGCCGCCGCTGACCGCCACGCCCCCGGCCGCCCGCTCCGCCTCGCTCAGCGACAGCAGCTTGGCCGTCGCCCCGCGCGCCTTGAACGAGCCGGTGCGCTGGAGCAGTTCGAGCTTGACGGTGACGGGAGCACCGAGCAGCGCGGACAGACCGGGGCTGGGCAGGGTCGGGGTGCGGACGACATGCTCCGCGATCAGTCCGGCCTGCTGCTCGATGTCCGTGATCCCGATCAAGACGGTTCCTTCCGGCTGGGGAGAGCTCCATTCGAACCCTGTCCCCAGGGACGGCCCAGGTCAACTCGGTATCAGAGATCCCGCCGCAGGAGATAGTCCAGCAGGGGCCGCAGCTCGTACGCCGTCTCCGCGCGGGCCATGCGAAGGCGGGCTTCGGCGAGGGCGGCCGTTCTGCCGCCGCACTCCTCGACCAGGGCGGCGATCTCCTGAGGGGCTCCGTCCGACTCCAGGAGCCGCGCCAGGCGTGCCGCGGCGGGAGTCGGTGAGTCGAGCGCGGTGAGCACCGGGAACGTCTTCTTCCGCTCCCGCAGATCGCCGTGCACCGGCTTGCCCGTGGTCAGGGGATCGCCCCAGATGCCCAGGACGTCGTCGACGATCTGGAAGGCGACCCCCAGATGCCGTCCGGCCCGGTCCAGCGCGGCCACCGTGGCCGGGGGCGCCCCGCCGAGCAGGGCGCCCAGCGCCGCCGCGCAGCCCAGCAGCGCCCCGGTCTTGTGCTCGGCCATGGCCCGGTACTCGTCCGGCCGCACCCGCTCAGGGCCGGTCCAGGGGCGGGTGGCGAACAGGAGGTCGTCCGCCTGCCCCCGCACCAGGTCGGACAGGGCCGCGGACAGCCGACGCAGGGCGTCGGAGCCGGCGTCGGCCAGGGTCTCGACGGCGAGAGCGAACAGGGCGTCGCCCGCGAGGACGGCGGGTCCGGTGCCGTACGCCTTCCACACCGTGGGGCGGCCGCGCCGGGCCGGGTCACCGTCCATGATGTCGTCGTGGAGCAGCGAGAAGACGTGCACCAGCTCCACCGCGACCGCCGCGGGCACCCCGGCCCGTGCGGGCGCGCCGGCCGCCTCGGCACCCAGCACGGCGAGCGCCTGCCGCACGCCCTTGCCGCCGGACGCCTCGGCCGGGGCGCCGCCGACCTCGCACCAGCCGAAGGAGTAGGCGGCCATCTCGCCCACCCAGGGGTGCAGCCGGCCGACCGCCTCCTGGAGTGCCGGTCGCACCAACGCGCGGCAGCGGGTGAGGACTTCGGGAGGGGCGAGCGTCGTCACCGTACCGCCTCAGTCCGCACGCCGAACTCCTCCTGGGCGCGGGTCACCATCTCGCGAGCGTGCCGCAGCCCGGTGCGCTCCAGCATGCGGGCCAGATCGTCCAGTTCGGCCGCGGTCTCGGCACGGTCGCGGCCCAGGCGGGCCAGTGCCTTGGCGAGCCCGAGCCGGGCCAGGGCCTCCCCGCGCGGTTCGCTCATGGCGCGGAACTCGGCGAGCGCCTGCTCGTACAGGTCGCGGGCCTCGGAGTAACGCCCAGCCCGGTAGAGGACGTTGCCGCGCATCTTGTGGTTGTAGGCCAGCGCGCTGGACAGGTTCATCTCCCGGCATGTCGTCTCCGCCTCGGACAGCAGGGCGAGGGCCCGTTCGGTGTCGCCGTCGCGGACGGAGGCGAGGTCGGCGAGCCCGCGCAGCGCCCAGGCGTGACCGCGCCGGTCGTCGGCGCCGGCGGCGATCTGGGCCGCCTCCTCGAACATGGCGAACGCGGTGTCGTAGGACCCGGTGTTGCGGTGCATCTGTGCGATGCCGGACAGCGCCCACACCGTGTGCCGTGCCTCGCCGCGCCGCCGGGCCTCGGCCAGCAACTGCTCGTGCAGCCGGCCGACGGCCTCGTAGTCGCCCTGGATGCGGCCGGTCTCGGCGAGACCCGCCAGCGAGTAACCGCGCACGACGACGTCCCCGCCCCGCTCACCGAGCTCGGCCGCGAGTCCCAACAGCCGCCGGGCCAGGGAGAACTGGCCACGCTGCCGGGCCAGTGTGCCACCGCTCCACAGTGCCCAGGCCATGGCCGCGGTGTCCCCGGCCCGGCGGGCGGCCCGGTAACTCGCCTTCCAGGCCCGGTCGGCGTCGGCGACCTGACCGAGCCTGCGCTGCGCCTCGGCGACCGCGAGTCCGGAGCGCGCGGCCTCCCCGTGCCGTCCGGCCCGCTCGGCCGCTCTCAACTGCTCGGTGCCGGCGGCCAGGACGTCGTCCAGCGAGGAGTTCACGGAGAGAGCGGTGAGCGCGCCCTGGTACTCCGGGGCGAATGCCTTGCCGTACATGTATGCCTTTCCGTCCGTATACACCTCATCTATACATGCTGTGTATACATGGTGTGCATAGTGCCTTGAAAATGAGCCCCGACCCTGAGGTCGGGGCGTCATCCGTTGCCGGTCAAGACGAGGACGGAGCCGGACGGGTTGCCTGTGAGGCGCAGATCACTGCCTGGGACCTCAGTGCTGCTGTGCCTTCTGCGGGGTCGCCTCGCTCGGCCGTACGACGACATATCCCGAGCCCTGGAGCATCAGTTGCACCGCCTCCCCGGAGCCGCCGCGCAGCATCGACCCGATGGACTGCGAGCGGTGCAGCGAGGTGCCCAGACCCGCGGTCCAGCCGACGACCGCGTCCGTGTCGACGTACACCGGGAAGTCCGCCGAGACCGGGATCACCAGGGGGTTGCCCTCACAGACCAGTCCGAGCCTGCCGTGGCCGGTGAAGACACTGTTGAACAGACCGCCACCGGCGATGCCGGCGCCCTTCACGGTCGATATCCGGTACGCCAACGAGGCGTCGAAACACAGGACGTTGCGGCCGTTGACCGTGAACTCGTCTCCGGGCTCCACGTCGACGATGAAGCAGTTCTGGGCCTCGTGCGCGAACCAGGCCTCGCCCTGTCCGCGCACCGCCATCAGCGGCAGCCCCTCGCCGGTGACGGCCCGCTTGAGCATGCCGCCCACGCCCTGGCCCTTGCGCTCGAACTGGAGATTGCCGCGGTAGGCGACCATCGCCCCCTGGCGGGCGAGCATCTCGCCGTGCACCGCGTACCTGATGCACTTGGCGTTCTCGACCGTCATGCCCGGCGCCGTGGCCGGCTGCACCATGTGCTCACTGGAAAACAGGTCACCCTTCATGGGTGCATCCTGGCCCGGAGGGATCCCCTCCGCCAAGATCCCCTCAGGTACGGGAATCAGGCGCCGAACAGCTGGGTCCAGTACGTGCCCGCCGGGCCGCCGCCCGCGAAGCCGATCCCGATGTGGGTGAAGTCGGGCTTCAGGATGTTGGCGCGGTGACCGGGACTGTTCATCCAGCCCTCGACGACCTCGGCGGCGGAGCGCTGGCCGCACGCTATGTTCTCCCCGATCGAGCGCCGTGCGGAGCCCGCGGCGGCCGCCCGGTCCCAGGGCTGGGTGCCCTCGGGCGAGGTGTGGGAGTAGAAGGCGCGCACCGCCATGTCGTTGCTGTACGCCTGCGCGGCACGGGCCAGCAGGGGATCGACGGCGAGCGGCGGGAGCCCGGCCCGGGCACGCTCGCGGTTGGTGAGGCCGACGACCTCGTCCGCGGTCCGCGTGAGGGCGTCTGGCGTGAGCGGCCTGGCCCACAGCGCTGTCCAGTACGTGTCGCCGGAGCGGCCGTCGGCGTGCGCCAGACCGACATGGCTGAAGGCCGGGTCGTGCAGGGTCCGCCGGGGCTGCTCGGTGCGCAGACAGTACTCGACGAGCTCGGAGGGGTTGCGGGGGCCGGAGACGAGGTGCTCTCCGACGGTGAGGTACGCGTAGCCGGTGGCGGTGAGCCGCTGGAAGACGGAAACCCCGTCCGCGCCCTCGACACCGAGCCGGCCCGCGGAGGCCATGGCCGAGGCGTGGGCGCGGGCGGCTTCGGTCAGCCGGGGATCGAGGGTGACGGGGGATGAACCGGCCGTGGAGCGGGCGGAGTTGACGAGGGTGAGGAAGGTGGCCGCGTCGGGGGAGGGAGCGGGCGCAGGGAGCGCCGGTGCCGGGCGTGGCGTGGAGGAGGCCGGTGCGGTCCGGAACGCGGGAGCGGGGGCGGGGCGGGTCCGCGACGCCACCGGTGATGCGGAGGGCACCGGGGCCGCCGGAGTGTCGTCCACGACGTCCACCCCGAAGTCCCGTGCCAGCCCCGCCAGTCCGTCCGCGTAGCCCTGCCCGAGCGCCCGCAGCTTCCAGCCGTCGCCCCGCCGGTAGATCTCCGCGAGCAGCAGCACGGTCTCCTGGCGTGGCCGCGAGGGCGCGAACCGGGCGAGCGGGCGACCGCCCGGGCCCGTGACCTGGAGGACCGGCGCGGGGAGCCGGCCCAGGGGAGTGCCGGGGTCGGCCGGGCTGACGACCACCGTGATCCTGTCGGCACCCGCGCGCAACCGGCGGGGTTCGACGGTCAGTGTGTCGCCGGAGAGCCGGGCGCCGGGTGCGGAGGGCTGGTTGTAGAACACGAAATCCGCGTCGCCCCGCACCTTGCCGCCCTCGTCCGTGACGAGGGCGGCAAGGTCGAAGGGGCCGGGCACCCGCACGGTGACGGCCCCTTCGGGGAGGGGCAGATTGCCCCCGGGAACCAACTCGCTCATCGTGCCGCCCTGATGTCGTCGTCCGCCGGGAGAACGGACATCGGGGCACGGGGGTTCCCGGCCCGCGCTCAGTCCACCGTGAGCGCCGGCGCCACGTCCTCGTGCCGCTCCACCGGCGTCTTGCCGTGCGGAGGCTTGACGGCCTTGACCGTCTTGCCGCAGAACGCGGAGTCCAGGGTGCGCAGCATCGTGTTGAGGACCGTGCCGTTGTTGGACGTGTTGGCGACCGCGGCCAGAGAACGCTTGCCGTCCTTCGAGGCGAACGCGTACGTGTAGAACCCCTGTACGGCACCGGTGTGGCCGTACACCGAGACCCCGCACGACAGATCGCGGCGGCGCAGCCCGAGCCCGTACGCCTGACCGCTGCCCGACGCCGGCATCCACCGCTCCATCTGCGCCAGTTGTGCGGCCGAGGTGAGCCGGCCGCCGAGCAGGGCGGACAGAAAGGTGTTCAGGTCCCGGGTGCTGGAGATGAGCCCGCCCGCGCTCTGCGCCCACGACACGGTCTGTTCGGTCGCGTCGACGAGCGGGGCGCCCGCCTGGTCCGGGGTGAGATAGCCGCGGGCGTGACGGCCGGGGATCTTCATGCCGGGGTGCACGTAGAACGTGTCGCTCAGCTTCAGCGGCGCGATGATCCGGTTCTCGTACTCGGTCCGCACCGGGTTCCCGGTCAGCTTCTCGATGAGCATCCCGGCGACGACGAAGTTGGTGTTGGAGTACGAGTACACCGCGCCCGGCGCGTTCGTGCGCGCTCGGCCGAGCGAGAGCTTCACCAGGTCCAGAGGTGTGAAGACCTTCTTGCGGACCGCCTCGAACCCGGGGACCGTGTGGGCGAACATGTCGTTCGTGTAGTCGTACAGACCGCTGCGGTGGCCCAGGACGTGCCGCACCGTGATCCGGTCGTCCGGCAGCAGCCCGGGCAGATACCGGTTGACCGGCGCGTCGAGACTCAGCTTCTTCTCGTCGACCAGTTGGAGCAGCACGACGGCGGTGAAGGTCTTCGTGACGCTGCCGATGCGGAACCGGTCGGCGTCGCCCATCGCCCGCCCGCTCCCGCGGTCCGCGACACCGGCCGCGGCCTGGTACACCGTGCCTCCGTCGTCGATCCGGGCCATGGAACCCGGCGCGCCCTGGGCCAGCGCGGAACGCAACACGCCGCGCAGACCTGCGAGATCCACCGCGGGCGCGGTGGGTGAATCGGCGTGGGCGGGGACCGCGAGAAGGGGCAGCAGAACCGCTCCGGCCACCGCCCCGACCACCACTCGTACTGATGCCATCCGACTGATCTCCTGTCGCTTCGTCAGTTCCGGTACGGATGCGGAGAGTATGGCTGTGAAAAGTGCGAAAAGTGATGATTGGTCATCCGGTCGGCACAGGAGTCTCTTCGGGAACGCACAGCCGATCCTGCTTCTTTTATTGACGAAGGAAAAGAATCCCTCTAAGTTCCCGGCCATGCGCCCCACCCCTCGCGCCGAGACGTTTCCCGCCAACACACCCGCCGCCTCACAGGTGTTCACCACCGTGCTGTCCCAGGGCCCCCTGCCCCGCCTGGAGGTGGCCCGGCGCGTGGGCCTGTCCCCGGCCGCCGTCACCAAGGCGGTCCGCCCGCTCATCGAGGCCGGATACCTGGTGGAGGGCGTGGACGAGGAGGCCCGCCCGGCCCTCGGCCGCCCCGCGAACCTCGTACGGGTCGACGGAGGACGCGCCCTCTTCATCGGCGTCAAGGTCACCGGCGACGAGATCATCGGGGTCCTCGCCGACCTGTGCTGCCGTATCCGCGTAGTCCGGCGCCTGCCACTTCCTGGCCGCGACCCCAGGACGGTGCTGGAGAGCATCGCGGAGCTCACCCAGAAGCTCCTGGCCGAGACGGACGGCTCCACAGCCCCCGTTCTGGGCCTGGGCATCGCCGTCTCCGGCGATGTGGACCGGGCCGAGGGAACCGTCCGCTACTCGCCGTTCCTGGAGTGGCGCGACGTCCCGCTCGCCGAACTCGCCGCCATGACCACGGGGTTGCCGGTCACCGTCGACAACGACGTCCGCGCCCTGACGGTCGCCGAGCAGTGGTTCGGC
Organism: Streptomyces sp. SLBN-8D4; assembly: GCF_049739545.1. Classification (NCBI taxonomy): domain Bacteria; kingdom Bacillati; phylum Actinomycetota; class Actinomycetes; order Kitasatosporales; family Streptomycetaceae; genus Streptomyces; species Streptomyces sp. SLBN-8D4. The sequence goes on along the minus strand of NZ_JBMGQC010000001.1, from coordinate 756,524 downwards.
GCCGGGGTGGGCCTGTCCGACTTCGCCGTGGTCACCGTGGGCGCGGGCATCGGCTGCGGCCTGGTGGTGCACGGCCGGGTGGTCGCCGGGGCGCACGGCGTGGCCGGGGAGATCGGCCATGTGACCGTCGATCCGGCCGGCCCGCCCTGCCACTGCGGCAACCGCGGCTGTGTCGAGGCGATCGCGGGGGAGGCCGCGATCCTCCGGCAGATCCGCGAGGCCACCGGCGCCGAACTCCCCGACGCCGAGGCGGCCCTGGCCCTGGCCCGCGAAGGCGTCGCCGCGGCCCGGGACGTGTACGCGCGCGCCGGCGAGGCGATCGGCCGGGGCATCGCCACCGTCGCCAACCTCCTCGGACCCGAACGCGTGATCATCTCCGGCGAGGGACTCGCCGCCTACGACCTGTTCGCCGAGCAGATCCGTGACGCCTTCGTCGCGGCCGCCTTCGGCTCCGCCGCCCAGTGCGACGTCCGCACCCATCCGCTGCCCTTCGACGAGTGGGCTCGCGGAGCCGCCGCCACCGCCCATCCAGTCCTTCATCGGCCCGGACACGGGCCGATAAGAAGCCGCATAAGAAGCCGCTCAAGAACCCGCACCCCATTGGAGGTACGACCCATGCGGTCATCCTCGTACTTCGCCATGCCCGCCAGAGCCCTGCTGGTGCTCGCCCTCACCGCGGTCGCGGTCCCCACCGCGCACGCCGCCGACACCCCCGCGCCCGCCCTCGCCGCCAAGCCCTACATGGGCTGGTCCAGCTGGAGCATGCAGTCCTCCAAGTACCCCGGCCTCAACCCGGACGGCGACTACAGCTACCTCACCGAGGCCAACGTCCTCAAGCAGACCGACGCCCTGGCCGCCAAGCTGAAGAAATACGGCTACGAGTACGTCAACATCGACGCCGGCTGGTGGATGGACAAGAGCTGGAAGTCCGGGTTCGACCAGTACGGCCGCCAGAAGCCCGACCCGGTCCGCTTCCCCCACGGCATGAGGGCCGTCGCCGACCGCATCCACGCCAAGGGCCTCAAGGCCGGCATCTACCTCCCGGCCGGCCTGGAGAAGGGGGCCTACGGCGACGGCAGGACCCCGATCCTGAACGCGGACGGCTGCACCACCGCCGACATCGTGTACGACGACCTGCGCACCACCAACGGCTGGGACAGCGCCTACAAGCTCGACTTCTCCAAGCCGTGCGCCGGCAAGTACATAGACTCCCAGGCCCAGTTGATCGCCGACTGGGGCTTCGACTTCCTCAAGCTCGACGGCGTCGGCCCCGGATCCGGCAAGAGCGGCGACCAGTACGACAACGTTGCCGACGTGGCCGCCTGGCACCAGGCGATAGCCGGCACCGGCCGCCCGATCCACCTCGAAGTCTCCTGGTCCCTCGACATCGGCCATGCCGCCGACTGGAAGAAGTACTCCCAGGGCTGGCGGATCGACACCGACGTCGAGTGCTACTGCAACACCCTCGTCAGCTGGGAGAACTCCGTCGACGACCGCTGGGACGACACCCCGGCCTGGACCCGGCACGCCGGACCCGGAGGCTGGAACGACCTCGACTCCCTCGACGTCGGCAACGGGCAGATGGACGGCCTCACCAAGGCCGAACGGCAGAGCTACGCGACCCTGTGGGCCATCGCCAAGTCCCCCCTGTACACCGGTGACGACCTCACCCGCCTCGACTCCTACGGGCTCTCCCTGCTGACCAACCGCGAGGTCATCGCGATCGACCAGGGCCCCAACCCGCCCGCCCAGCCGGTCACCCCGTCCGACCCGCAGCAGGTCTGGGCCGCGAAGAACCCCGACGGCACCTACACCGTCGCCCTGTTCAACCTCGCCGACGCCCCCGCCGCCGTCACCGCCGACTGGACCACCCTCGGCTTCACCGGCAAGGCGTCCGTCCGCGATCTGTGGAACCACGAGAACCTCGGCACCTACCAGAACAAGATCACCCAGGCCCTGCCCGCCCACGGCTCGCGCCTGTTCACGGTCACCCCGCGCGGCACCGCGGTCGCCCTCACGGGACACGAGGCCGAGTCCTCCGCCAACACCCTCGGCGGCAACGCCTCCGTCGCCGACTGCTCCGCCTGCTCCGACGGGAAGAAGGTGGGCAATCTGTACCTCGGCGGCAAGCTGACCTTCAACGACGTGATGGTCGCCCGGGCCGGCACCTACCAGATCAAGGTCTCCTACATCAGCGGTGACGCCCGCTCGGTGGACATCTCGGCGAACGGCGGCGGCGCCACCCGCCACAAGCTCCCCGCCACCGGCGACTGGGGGACCGTGGCGAGCGTGTACGTGCCCGTGACGCTCAAGGCCGGCGCCAACACGATCACCTTCGACAGCGGCACCGGCTATGCGCCGGACATCGACCGGATCGACGTACCGAAGTCCTGACCGAGCCACCAGGAGCCGCCATGACCCCCGCCCCCTCCAGACGCGGTGTCCTCGCGCTGACCGCCGCGCTCGCCGCCCTGCCCACCTTCAAGGCGACCGCAGCGCCGCAAAGACCGGTCGCCGCCCTCGACACCGACGCCCGCCACCGGTTGTGGTGGCAGGCCCCCGCCGACGAGCACTCGATGATCGAACAGGGCCTGCCCGTCGGCAACGGCCGCCTCGGCGCCCTCGTGAGCAACGACCCCGGCCGCGAACTCCTCCTCGTCACCGACGCCACCCTGTGGACCGGCGGCCTCAACGACACCCTCGACGCCGACGGCCAGTTCCCCTACGGCCGCCAGGACTTCGGCTCCTTCACCCTGCTGGCCCGGCTCGCCGTGGACATCCCCGACCACGACCTGTCCGCCGTCTCGGGCTACCGCCGCACCCTCGACCTCGCCCGGGGCGTGAACGAGACGTCGTACGTCCGCTCCGGGGTGGCCTACCGACGACAGATCTTCGCCAGCCACCCCGACGACGTCATCGTCCTGCACTTCACCCAGAGCGGGGGAGGCCGCTACACCGGCACGATCACCCTGGAGGGAACGCACGGCGAGGAGCCCGCGGTCTCCTTCGGGGCCACCCTCCCGAACGGACTGCGCTACGGAGCCGCGATCACCGCGTACGGCTCCGGCGGCAGCGTCACCGTCGAGGGCCCGCACATCGGCTTCACCGGGTGCAGGGAACTCACCGTCGTCCTGAGCGGCGGCACCAACTACGCACCCGACGCCGCCGCCCACTTCCGCGACTCCGCGCTCGACCCGCAGGAGCTCGCGCGCGCCAAGGTCCGCGCGGCCGCCCGGCACTCGGCGAGCAGCCTGCTGTCCACCCACACCGCCGACCACCACGCCCTGTTCGGGCAGTTGGACGTCTCGCTCGGCGCCTCCTCCGCCGAGCAGCGCGCCCTCGACACCTGGGAGCGGCTGCGCGCCCGTGCCCGGGACGGAGTGCCCGACCCCGAACTGGAGGCCCAGTACCTGCAGTTCGGCCGCTACCTGACGATCGCGGCCTCACGTGGCAGCCTGCCGCTTGCCCTGCAGGGGCTGTGGCTGGACGGCAACGACCCCGACTGGATGGGCGACTACCACACCGACATCAACCTCCAGATGAACTACTGGGCGACCGACCGGACCGGCCTGTCCCAGTGCTTCGACGCGTTCACGGACTACTGCGTGGCTCAACTGCCGTCCTGGAACGACCTCACCCGCAGGCTGTTCAACGACCCCCGCAACCGTTACCGCAACTCGACGGGCAAGAACGCCGGCTGGACGGTCGCCATCTCCACCAACCCCTTCGGCGGGGGCGGCTGGTGGTGGCACCCGGCGGGCAACGCCTGGCTGTGCAACTCCCTTTACGAGCACTATGAGTTCACCACCTCCCGGGCCCATCTGGAGAAGATCTACCCCCTCCTGAAGGGTGCCTGCGAGTTCTGGGAGGCACGCCTGCTGACCACGACCCTCCCGGGCACGTCACGGGAAGTCCTGGTCGCCGACAGCGACTGGTCGCCCGAACACGGCCCCCTCGACGCCAAGGGCATCACCTACGCCCAGGAACTCGTGTGGGCCCTGTTCGGCAACTACTGCACGGCCGCGGCCGCGTTGAAGAAGGACACGGGATTCGCCGCCGCGATCGCCGGCCTCCGCAAACGCCTCTACCTCCCGCAGGTCAGCCCCACCACGGGCTGGCTGGAGGAGTGGATGTCCCCCGACAACCTCGGCGAGACCACCCACCGCCACCTGTCCCCCCTCGTCGGACTCTTCCCCGGCGACCGCATCCGCCCCGACGGCTCCACCCCGGCCGAGATCGTCGAGGGAGCCACCGCCCTGCTCACCGCCCGCGGCATGGAGAGCTTCGGCTGGGCCAACGCCTGGCGCGCTCTGTGCTGGGCCCGCCTCAAGCACGCCGACAACGCCTACCAGCTGGTGGTCAACAACCTCCGGCCATCCAACGACGGCAGCAACGGCACCGCCTTCAACCTCTTCGACATCTACCAGGTGGAACAGGGCCGCGGAATCTTTCAGATCGACGCGAATCTGGGTACCCCTGCAGCGATGATCGAGATGCTGCTCTACTCCCGCCCCGGCCACCTGGAACTCCTGCCCGCCCTGCCCGACGCCTGGGCCACCTCCGGCTCCCTCAGCGGAGCGAACGCCCGCGGCGGCTTCGTCGTCGACCTACGCTGGCGGGATGGGAAACCGACCGAAGCACGGATCCGCAGTACCGGCGGCCGCACCACGACGGTCGCCCACGCGGGGAGCACCCGCACGGTGACACTCGAGCCCGGAGCCACGGTCACCCTGAAGGGCTTCGGCCGATGAGCCGCCGGACAGCCCGCTGGGCCCGGCTCCTCGCCGTCACGGTCGCGGCCGCGGCCCTGCGGGCCACGCCCGCACCGGCCGCCGTCAGCCCGCCCGACGGGGTGATCACCTGGGGCGCGAGCGCCTATTCCATCGGCGACTCGGCCGCCGACCGCGGCTACCGCATGGTGGTCCACACCAGCGTCGGCGGCCGGGACCCCCGCATCCGGCTCTCCAACGCGTTCGGCCACCAGCCGGTCACCTTCGACAGCGTCTACGCCGGCCTCCAGCTGAAGGATGCCGCGCTGGTGCGCGGCACCAACAGACGGCTCACCTTCGACGGCTCGTCCTCCGTCACCGTGGAACCCGGCGCCACGGTGTACAGCGACCCGCTGGCCGGCACGCTGGCCGCCGGGTCGAACCTCGTCGTCAGCCTCCACAGCCCGGACGCCGCGGGCCCGGCCACCGGTCACTGGATGGCCCTGCAGACGTCGTACGCCACCCGGGGCGACCACACCGCCGAGGAGAGCGGCGCCCACTGGACCGAGAGCATCGGCTCGTGGTTCTTCCTCGACGCGGTCTCGGTGCGCACGCCCGCGGCCACCGGTGCCGTCGTCGCGCTCGGCGACTCCATCACCGACGGCTGGCACTCCACCAGCGACCGCAACCGCCGCTGGCCCGACTACCTCGCCCGCCGTCTGCAGAAGGCGCACACCACGGTCAAGGGTGTGGCCGACGAGGGGATCTCCGGAAACAAGGTACTGGCCGACGGGGCCGGGCCGAGTGCCCTGAACCGGCTTGACCGGGACGTGCTCTCCCAGCCGGGCGTGCGCACCGTGTTCCTCTTCGAAGGCGTCAACGACCTCAAGGCCCACAGCGGGGTCACCGCGGCGGACCTGATCTCCGGCTACCGCGAGATCGTCGACCGGTCCCACGACGCCGGCAAGTGCGTGGTCGTCTCCACCATCGCTCCCTTCAAGGGCTGGCCGGAATGGGACCCGGCCGCCGAGGCCGTACGACAGGAGGTCAACGACTTCGTCCGGAGCCACAGCGACGAGTTCGACGCGGTCACCGACTTCGACCGGGTCCTGCGCAGCCCCTACGACCACGAGCGGATGCTCCCCGTCTTCGACGGCGGGGACCACATCCACCCCAACGACAAGGGAATGCAGGCCATGGCGGACTCCGTCGACCTGAACAGCCTGGACTGCGCCCGCCGCTGAGGACCCGTCAGCCGTGGGCCGTCGTCTCCGGGGCGATCAGCCCCTCGCGGTAGGCGACGGCCACGGCCTCGGTGCGGCTGGCCGCACCCAGCTTGGCGAGGATGTTGGAGACGTGCACGCTGGCCGTCTTGCCGGTGATGAACAGCTCCTCGCCGATCTGGCGGTTGCTGCGTCCCCGGGCGAGCAGCCGCATCACGTCCTGCTCGCGGGCGGTCAGCGGCGACGCGGTGGGCACGGCCCCGGCCTCGGTGAGCCTGCCGCGCCGGATCAGCTCGTCCGCCTGCTCCAGCAGCACCGTGGCACCGAGCCGGGCGAACACCTCACGCGCCGTCCGCGCCTCGGTCGCGGCCTCCTCACGCCGATCGGCGGCGAGCAGGGCCTCGGCGTACCGCAGGCGGCAGCGCGCCGGTTCGTACACGTCACCGAAGTCGAACGCGGCGACCGCCTTCGCCCAGGCCCCGGCATCCGGCCCCGAGGCGGCCCGGCTCCACTCCGCCTCGGCCCGGGCCAGCCATGCCTGTCCCTCCGGGCCCTGCGGTATCCCGCCCTCGCCGTGCACGGCGGTGGTCCTGGCCAGCTCCACCAGCCCGGTCGCGGTCTCCGCCCAGCGACCCGCCCCTGCCTGGTCCCCCTTCAGACGCAGATCGGTGGCCCGGTCGGCGACCGCGGACAACGCGAGCGTGGCCAGCCGGACGGTGACATGGGGAGGGGTCCCCATCTCGTCGGCCAGTGCCGCGACCGTTGACCGCATCCGCGCCACCGCCTCCTCCGCGTCGCCCCGCAGCGCCGCCGCGTCGGTCAGCGCGATGCCCGCGACAAGCGTGGCCATCCAGTCGAACGGCCCCTCCAGCAAAGCCCGGGCCCGGTCGACAGCCCTGGAGTCGCCGCGTGCGAGCGCCACGTACAGCGCGGGCGCCATCGTGTACCCGCCGGCCGCGGGCAGCACCTCGGCATCGACGTTCGCCGCGCGGACGCAGTCGTCCCAGCGCCCCAGCGTGTACAGCACCAGCAGGTGCAGGTAGCGCATCTCCATCGGATACGGTGACGACAGCAGCCCGGCGCGACGGGCCCGGTCCAGGCCTTCGGTGAGCCAGGGCAGACACTCGTCGAGCTGCCCGGACTCGAAGCAGCCGATGGCGAGATTGAACAGCGCGCGCATCTCCACGGGCGTGTTGCACGCCTCGCGGGCCAGCTCCCGGGCCTGCCGCAGCCGCTCCCGCCCCGCCGGAGTACGGCGGCCGCCGCCCTCCAGGACGGCCAGGGAGATCAGCAGATCCGCCTGGGCGTCCGGCACGCCCAACCGCTCGGCGATGCCGAGGGCCTGCCGGGCGACCCGCAGCGCCACCTCGTTCTCCCCGACCTGCCGGGCCGCCAGCACATGGGTCGCCGCGGCCCACACCCAGGTACGGGACGGGGGCTCGGCGGGGATCATGGCGAGCGCCTCGCTGCTGTAGGCGAAGGCGGCGGTGAGGTTGTCGACGCTCATCAGGTTCCCGGCGAGTGTGTAGCGCACCCGGGCGGCGAGTTCGGAGTCGGCCTCCTGACCGACGCCGACGAGCGCGGCACGCGTGAGCGAGACCGCCCGGTGCAGTTCGCCGGCGTGCGCTGCCGCCGCCGAGGCCCGCAGCATCAGCCGGACCCGGTCGACCCCCTCACCCGAGGGCCGCGCGGACGGCTCCACCGCCGACCACAGGTCGAGGGCCGCCTCCAGATGCCGTAGCTCCTCGGCGGGTGCCCCCACCCGCTCGGCGTGGTCCGCGGCCTCCACGGAGGCGGCGAGCGCGGGGGCGAGGTCATGGCTCTCGCGGTAGTGATGGGCCCGCTCCGCCGCGCTCTCGGCCCGGTGCCCCCGCCCGTCGAGCAGCCGGGCGAAAGCCCCGTGCAGCCGCGCCCGCTCACCCGGGAGCAGATCGGCGTACACGGCCTCACGGGCGAGGGCGTGCCGGAACGTGTAGGTGTCTGCCTCGCCCGGCACCAGGACCTGCCGCCCGACGGCCTCGCGCAGGGCCGTCTCCAGTTCCTCCTCGGGCAGTCGAACGGCATCCCGCAGCAGGTCGTGCTCGACGCGCCGCCCGGCCACGGCGGCGGTACGCAGCACCTGCTGAGCGGTGTCGGACAGCTGCTCGAACCGGATCAGCAGCACATCGGCGAGCCCACTGGGGACCCCGCCCTGGCCGCTCCCCATGGCGGCGAGCAGTTCCTCGGCGTAGAAGGCGTTGCCCTCGGCCCGCTCGACGATCCGCCGCACCGTGGTGTCCGGCAGGGGTCCCTCGCGCAGGGCCCGCACCAGCCGGGCCACCTCACTGTCGGCCATCGGCCGCAACTCCAGCCGCTCCACGGCGGGCAGCCGCACGAGCTCGGCGAGCAGCGGCCGCAACGGGTGCCGCCGGTGCAGGTCGTCGGCCCGGTACGAGGCGAGAACGGCCAGCCGGTGGGTGGGCGCGCCGCCTGCCGAGCGCTGCAGGATCCCGCGGCTGAGCAGGAACCGCAGCAGATCCCGGGACGACTGGTCGGCCCAGTGCAGATCCTCCAGGACGAGCAGCAGCGGGGCGATGTCCGAGAGATCGGCGAGCAGCCCGGCGATCCCCTCGAACAGCCGCAGCCGCCCACCGGAGTCCCCGGCGGAGCCGCCGCCCAACAGCCGCTCCACCACCGGGTACGCGGCGAGCGCACCGGCGAACCGCTCGTCCTGCGCGAGCACCCCGAGCACCTCGGTGAAGGGGAGGTACGGCAACCCGACATCACCGAGATCGACACAGTGTCCGGCGAGCACGGTCATCCCGGCCGCCGCGGCCCGCCCGCTGACCTCGTCCAGCAACCGCGTCTTGCCGACCCCGGCGTCCCCGGCGACGAGAACGGCCCGGGCTTCCCCGCCCCGGGCCCGCTCCAGCACACCGGACAGCCGGGCGAGCTCGTCGTCCCGCCCGATGAGCGGCGTACTGATGGAGATCTGCGACACGCTTACATCCTGGCACGCGACACTGACAGCGCATGTGGTCCGGGGGCTCGGGGACCCACCGCCGACCGACAGGTCACCCCGAGCTCATCTGCGCAGTGTCCGTGCCCAGTCCGCCGGCACCCGCCCCTCAGGACCCGGCGCCGGCTGCCCCTCCGGATGACTCACCGGCCCCGCCAGCTCCGGCCCCGCCTCGAACATCTCGTTAGTCTCGAAGTTCCAGAACCACTCCTCACCCGGCTCGAAACTCTGCACCAGAGGATGCCCGGAATCCCGGAAGTGCCCGGTCGCGTGCTGACCGGGGGAGGAGTCGCAGCAGCCCACGTGCCCGCACTGGGCACACCGCCGCAGATGGAACCACCAGCCACCGGCCGCGTCGCACTCCACGCACCCCTCCCCGCTGGGCGGCACGCTCGGGTCGATGCCCTGGACGTCGGTCATTCCGGCTCCTCGGTGGTGTCGTTGTCCGCGGCGGTCAGGGGAAGCAGCACCTGGAAGCGGGTGTCGCCGGGCGACGACTCGACCTGGAGTGTCCCGTGGTGCTTGTTGACCACGATCCGCCAGGAGATGTCGAGCCCGAGGCCGGTTCCCTCGCCCACGGGCTTGGTGGTGAAGAAGGGATCGAAGATCCGCCCGCGGATGTCCGCCGGCACCCCGGGCCCGGTGTCCCGGAACTCCACCAGCAGCCGGTCGTGTTCGAGCGCGGTCCGGACGGTCAGCGTCCCCTCCCCGCCGACGCTGTTCATGGCCTGCACCGCGTTGTCGATCAGGTTGGTCCACACCTGGTTGAGCTCGGCGGGGTAGGCCGGGATCCGCGGCAGGGTCCGGTCGTACTCCTTGACGACCTTGATCTGCCGCCCGACCTTCCCCGACAGCATCAGCAGCGTGCTGTCGAGGAGTTCGTGCACGTCGGCCACCTGGTAGGGGGCCCGGTCCAGCTGGGAGTACTGCTTGGCCGCGTCGACGAGGTGGGAGATCCGGGCCGTGGAGTCGTTGATCTCGTCCATCAACAGCTCGGTCTCGACGGTGTAGTTGAGCCAGCCGATCGCGTTCGGCAGGATCTCCTCGCCCACGGTCGCCGCGACCTGGTCGAGCCAGTCCACGTCGAGGCCGCCCTGCACAAAGGTGGGCGCGATCCGCCAGCCCTCCTGGATGCCGTGGTCGTCGAGCCAGTCGGCGAGGGTGTCCTCCCGGTCGGACGCCTCCAGCGGGCTCAACGCAGGCGCCTTGGCGACGCGTTCGGCGGTGCGCTCCTGGATGTCGATGAGGTTCGCCATGACCTCGGGGGAGTAGGAGCCCTGGGCGATGACGCCGAGCTTGTGCCGCATCTTGCCCACGCGCTCGCGCAGCGTCGACGTGGCCCGCACGGCCGCCGCCGCGGGGTTGTTGAGCTCGTGGGTGAGACCGGCGGACAACGAGCCGAGGGCCAGCAGCCGTTCACGCTGCCCGATGGCCCGCTGGGTGTTCTTCGAACCGAAGAAGAGGCCCTCCAACAGGTGGACCGCCATCGGGAACCATTCCTGCATGAAGGCCGAGAACGTCTCCGCGGGCAGCACGAAGAACCGCGAGGGCTCGGTGACCCGCATGGAGCCGTTGTACGTCTGCTGCACGCGGTCACCGAGGTACGCCTGCATGGACCCCGCGTAGACCCCGGGCTGCGAGGTGCGGTTGATCTCCACGTCGTCGCCGCCGACCCGGCGGGAGAGCACGACCGTGCCCTCGATCATGACGTAGAAGCAGGTGGCGGGTTCACCCTCGGTGTACACGGGTCCGGGTTCGAACTTCTCCACCCGGCCCGCGCCGCACAGCTGCCCGAGCTGCTCGGGGGAGAGCTTCTCGAACAGGAACAGCGACCCGATCTCCCCGGGGCTGCACGGCATCGGCTGCCCGCTCACGACTGCTCCAGATACCGGTGGACGAGCATCACGGCCATGGCTCCCTCTCCGACTGCGGACGCGACCCGCTTCGCGGACTCGGCGCGCGCGTCGCCCGCGACGAACACGCCCGGAATGTTGGTCTCCAGGTGGTACGGCGGCCGGTCGAGCTCCCAGTCCGCGGGCGGCCGCCCGTCCGGGGTGAGGTCGGGCCCGGCCAGGATGAACCCGTGCTCGTCGCGCAGCACCGTGCCGTCCAGCCAGCCGGTCAGCGGGGCCGCGCCGATGAACACGAACATCCACTGCGCGTCGACGAGTTCGGTCTCGCCGGTCTCGGTGTCGCGCAGGGTCAGCTGCTCCAGGTGGTCGGAGCCGTGCGCGGACTCGACGACGGTGCGCGCGCGGACCCTGATGTTGGGAGCATCCTCGATCTGCTGGATCAGGTAGTGCGACATCGACGCGGCCAGGTCGGGGCCGCGCACCAGCAGGGTCACCGACTTGGCACCCCGGGACAGGTACATGGCCGCCTGCCCCGCGGAGTTGGCGCCGCCGACGATGTAGATGTCCTGCCCCTGGCAGGAGGCGGCCTCGGTCAGCGCCGAGCCGTAGTACACCCCGCACCCGGTCAGGTCGGTGCAGCCGGGCGCCTCCAGCTGCCGGTACGACACGCCGGTCGCCAGGATCACGCTGTGCGCGGCCACCGCGGACCCGTCGGTGAACCGCACGGTGCGGGCCGCGCCGTTGACCTCCAGGGCCGCCACCTCACGGGCGGTGAGGATCTCGGCCCCGAACTTCGTCGCCTGCCGGCGGGCCCGGTCGGTGAGCTGGGCGCCCGACACGCCGTCGGGGAAGCCCAGGTAGTTCTCGATCCGAGAGCTCTGTCCGGCCTGTCCGCCGGTCGCCGAGCGCTCGACGAGCACGGTCCGCAGCCCCTCCGAGGCCCCGTACACCGCCGCGCCGAGCCCGGCCGGGCCGCCGCCGATGACGACGAGGTCGTAGAAGTCGGCGGTCGGGGTCGTGGCGAGGCCCACGTGGGCGGCCAGGTCGGGGGCCTCCGGCTTGACCAGGGGAGTGCCGTCGGGGGTGATCACCACCGGCAGCCGCTGTCCGTCCTGGCCCGCGGCGGCCAGCAGCCGCTGTCCCTCGGGCTCGTCCGTGGAGTACCAGCGGTACGGCACCTGGTTGCGGGCCAGGAACTCCCGCACGTCGGAGGAGCGCGCCGACCAGCGGTGCCCGATCACCTTGGTGGCGGGCACCGGCCGGTAGTCGCTGCAGCGCCACGCCTCCAGGAGGTCGTCGAGCACCGGGTAGAGCTTCTCCTCGGGCGGGTCCCACGGCTTGAGGAGGTAGTGGTCGAGGTCGACGACGTTGATCGCGTCGATCGCCGCGTTGGTGTCGGCGTACGCCGTCAGCAGCACGCGGCGGGCGCCCGGATACACGTCCAGGGCCTGTTCGAGGAACTCGATGCCGTTCATCTGCGGCATGCGGTAGTCGGCCAGGATCACCGCCACGAGGTCGCCGCGCAGCTTGAGCTCCCGCAGCGCCTCGAGCGCGGACTCACCGGACTCCGCGCGCACGATCCGGTACGACTCGCCGTAGCGCCGCCGCAGGTCGCGGGCGACGGCGCGGGAGACCCCCGGGTCGTCGTCCACGGTCAGGATGACGGTCCGCGCCGATTCGGCGGCCTGTGCCATGCGTCTCCCCACCCCGGGCGGTCGGTCGGGGCACGGCGCCCCCCGTGGTCACCGGCCCGGTCCCGCCCATCGTATGTTCGATCGCCCCGCTACGCGCAGGTATGCCTGACCCCGCCGGTGTCAGGCCCGGCGCTGCCCCAGCACACAGAACTCGTTGCCCTCGGGGTCCACGAGCGTCACCCAGGACTGCTCGCCCTGCCCGATGTCCGTGTGCCGCGCGCCCAGGGCGAGGAGGCGGGTGACCTCGGCGTCCCGGTCGTCCGGCCGGAAGTCGAGGTGGAGCCGGTTCTTGACGGTCTTCGCCTCCGGCACCGGCACGAACAGCAGCCCCGGGATCCGGTCCTTCTCGGGACGGATCTCGAACTCGTCCGGTGAGTCCTCGACCACCACCCAGCCCAGGGCCTCGGCCCACCAGCGCCCGAGGGCGGCCGGGTCGGCGGCGTCCACGATGACTTGCTCCCATTCCAATGCCATACGGGGAGCGTAGTGAAGACTGAGGATCAGGGTCCACCGCATTGATCAAGAACGAGGAGGCCGGCGCATGACACGCCCGATCACCGCAGGGATCGACGGAACCGAGGAGAGCCTCGCCGCACTGGGCTGGGCCGCCCGGGAGGCGGTGCGGCGGGGGACGGGGCTGCGGGTGGTGCACGCCTGGCGGTTCCAGCCGTACGAGGGCATCGACGCGGGGGACCGGGACACCCAGGCGGGCTGGGCGCGGGACGCGATCGCCGAAGCCGTGCGGACCGTCACCGGGCGGCACACCGGGCTCGACGTGGACACCGACCTCGTGGAGGGCGGCAGCGTCGACGTGCTGGTGTCCGCCGCGGCCGATGCCGAGTTCCTGGTCCTGGGCTCGCGCGGGCACGGGCCGGTGGTCGGCTTCCTGCTGGGCTCGGTGGGCCAGCAGGTGATCGCCGAGGCGACGCGGCCCGTGGTCCTGGTGCGGGCCGGGGACCAGGCCACCGCGGAGGTCTCGGGGTGCGAGATCGTGGTGGGCCAGGAGGGCGACCCGGAGGACAGCGCCGAGGTCATGCGCTTCGCCTTCGAGACGGCGGCGGCACGCGGCGCGGCCGTGCGCGCCGTACGGGCCTGGACGCTGCCGCCGGTGTTCGCCTACAGCCCGGGCTCGCTCAAGCTCCTCGACGAGGCGGGCGGCCTGGAGCCGTACGAGAAGAAGGCCCTGGCCTCGGCGCTCCGGCCGTGGCGGGAGCGCTTCCCCGACGTACCGGTCGTCGAGCACGTGGAGATGGGCAGCGCGGGCCAGGTGCTGCTGTCGGTGACCGCGCGCGCCCAGCTGATGGTCGTCGGCCGCCGGGCCAGCCGTACCGCGGTGGGCGCCCGCATCGGCTCGGTCGCGCACGGTGTGCTGCACCACGCGGACTGCCCGGTGGCCGTGGTCCCGCACGCCTGAGGTCAGTCGGCGCTGGCCGGGGTGGGCTGGAGCGTCTCGCGGGCCTTGGGGAGGATGTTCGTGATGTAGTCGTCCACCGCGGTGTCGAGGCCGATGTCGTGCTGGGCCCGCTCGGACAGGTACCAGCGGTGCTCCAGGAGCTCGTGGTAGATCTCGGCCGGGTCCATCGACCCGCGCATCTCGAGCGGCACCGCCCGCACCGTGGGCCGGAAGACGTCCCGCACCCAGCGGTGGGCGAGCACCTCCGGGCGGGCGCCGAGGGGGTCGCCCGGGGCGTAGTCGTCCTGGGTGGCCATCCAGCTCTCCAGGTCGTTCAGCAGCCGCCGGGCCTGGTTCTCCTCGGTGTCCAGGCCCGTCAGGCGCAGGAGCTGGCGCTGGTGGTGACCCGCGTCCACGACCTTCGGCACGAACGTGACCGTGTCGCCGTTCGGCGCGTGCTCGATCTGCATCTCGGCCACGTCGAAGCCGAGGTCGTTGAGCCGCCGGATCCGGCGCTCGATGTAGTGGTACTTGCCCGCCGGGTAGACGGAACTGCGGGTCAGCTCCTCCCACAGGCTGCTGTAGCGCGAGCAGATCTCCATGCCGAACTCGATCGCGTCCACCGAGGGGTGCAGGGCCCCCGAGGCCTCCAGGTCGAGCAGCTCGCCGCTGATGTTCACGCGGGCGAGGTCGAGGTCGTAGTCCCGCTGCCCGGGGCTCAGCTGCGGATGCAGGTCGCCGGTCTCGGCGTCCACCAGATAGGCGGCGTAGGCGCCCGCGTCGCGCCGGAACAGGGTGTTGGACAGGGAGCAGTCGCCCCAGGCGAACCCGGCCAGGTGCAGACGGACCAGAAGGACCGCCAGGGCGTCCATCAGACGGTGCATGGTGGCGGGCCGCATGGTCGTCTCGAACATCGAGCGGTACGGCATCGAGCCGCCCAGATGCCGGGTGACCAGGACCGACTCCAGCGGGGCCTCCTCGGCGTCGGTGCGCCCGGTGACCACGGCGAGCGGGTCGACGGCGGGTATGCCGAGCCGGTCCAGGTCGCGCAGCAGCTCGTACTCGCGCAGCGCCGGGCGCTCGGCGAGTTCCTTCACGGCGATGACCTCGTCGCCGGCGCGGGCGTAGCGCACCACGTGGCGGGATATGCCACGCGGCAGCGGGACCAGGACCTCCTCCGGCCACTGCTCCAGCGGCAGATGCCACGGCAGTTCGAGCAGGAGCGCGGGGTGCTCCGGGTTCGTCGCGCTGATCTGCAGTGCCATCGGTGCTCTGTCCTCGCCTGGTCGGTGATCGTCACCTCACCTTAGAGCGCGCGGTCCCTGGCCTGAAGTGCCGCTTCACGGACCGGACCGCGGTGCACCGGACCGTGCCCCGGCAGCAGCACCCCGCCCTCCAGCTCCGCGAACACGTCCAGCGACGCCACGGCACGCGCGCGCTCGTGGTGGAACATGTCCGGCAGCAGCTGGGGCCCCTTGACCCGCGAGGTGGGGTGACCGCTCACCAGGCCGTCGCCCGAGATCACCACGCCGCGGTCGGGGAGGTGGAAGGCGCAGTGTCCGTCGGTGTGGCCCGGTGTGTGCACGGGCACCGGACGGCCGGGCAGATCGAGGGCGCCCTCCGCCGGGAACGGCTGCGGGGAGGTGACCGGTACGTGGGCCGTGCCGCCCACGCGGATCGAGTGCATCGCCCAGGGCAGCACACCGGGGCGCCAGCCGTTCTTCAGGACCGTCCCGACGGAGACCTGGTGCAGGAACTCCCGCCGGGCGTGCGGGACTTCGGCCTCGTGCAGGTAGACCGGCGTGCCGTAGGCGCTGCGCAGGTACTCGGCGGAGCCCAGGTGGTCGTTGTGGGCGTGCGTGATGAGCACGGCCGTGAGCGCCTCCGGTGAACTCCCCACCTCGGCGAGGGAGGCGAGCACCTGGTCCCGGTCGCCCGGGTAGCCGGTGTCGACCAGCGTGGCGGAGCTTCCCTCGGTCAGGATCACCCAGTTGGTGTTGCTGCCGTGCACCAGATAGGTGCCGTCCGCGACTTGCTGCACGCCTGCGCTCATGATCGCCCCGCCCGGTGAGTCCCTGCCCGACGGCACACAGCAAAGCAGACGCTCAGGCGATCCGGAGCGGCGGGTACCGGTCTTCCAGCGCTCAACTTCCGTGATGACGCGGCTGCTTCCGGGGCCGGCGTCTTCCGTCGGCCTTACGAGCACCACGGGGCCGGCGCGGACCCCGGGCCGGGCGCGCTCATGGAGACCTGTGCCCCGGGGGTCCCGGGCCGCCCGTGCCACGGTTTCGTTCTCCCGGCCCGCCGCCGCAGCGGTTTGTCGCCGGTCCTTCTCGTCCGGCTCCCGGGGGGACGAGGCTGCCTGCGGGGTCGGCGTCTTCCGTCGGCCTTACGAGCACCACGGGGCCGGCGCGGACCCCGGGCCGGGCGCGCTCATGGAGACCTGCGCCCCCGGGGTCTCGGCCCGCCCGTGCCACGGTTTCGTTCTCCCGGCCCGCCGCTGCAGCGGTTTGTCGCCGGTCCTTCTCGTCCGGCCCCCGGAGGGACGAGGCTGCCTCCGGCACCGTCCGCCGGAGGCAGCCCCCGCGCGCAGCCGAAGCAGCCGCCTCTCTGCCTCAGTGCACGCCGTGCGGGCGGAACTGGATGCTGATGCGCGGGCCCGTGGCGCGCGTGGACTTCGGTACGGCGTGCTCCCAGGTGCGCTGGCAGGTGCCGCCCATCACGATCAGGTCGCCGTGGCCCAGCGGTCGGCGCACGGTCTCGGCGTCGCCGCGCGCCGGCCGCAGTACGAGGTCGCGGGGCGCGCCCACGGAGAGGATCGCGACCATGGTGTCGTGGCTGCCGCCTCGCCCGCCCCGGTCGCCGTGCCAGGCGACGCTGTCCCGGCCGTCGCGGTAGTAGCAGAGCCCGGCCGTCGTGAACGGCTCACCGAGTTCGTCGGCGTAGTGCGCGGTGAGCGCCTCGCGGGCCTCGGTGAGCACGGGATGCGGCAGCTGGTCGTCCACGCCGTAGAAGGCGAGCAGCCGCGGGACGTCGACGACGTGGTCGTACATCGTGCGGCGCTCCGCACGCCAGGGCACCTCTGCGGCCAGCAGTTCGAACAGGGCGTCCGAGCCGCCGAGCCATCCGGGCAGTACGTCGATCCAGGCGCCGTGGGCGAGCACGGTGCGGCGGATCCCGTCGAGGGGGCCGAGCCGGAGCTGGTCGGTCTGGTCGAAGAGGGAGCCCTGGAGGTGCGCGGTCATGAACCCAGCGTACTCCTTATTCGAAAATATGTTCCCATGAATTCCGCGGAGGTGTTCGACCCTTTCGATACATCGATGTATCGGATACATTCATGTATCGAACGGAGGGACCGACATGGCGGTGGAGGACACGACCAGGCGCGTGACCAGGCGCCGGGTCCGCACGCGTGCCAACCTCCTGGACGCGGCCTTCTCGGTGTTCGCCGCCAAGGGCTTCGGGCGGGTGTCGATCGAGGAGGTCTGCGAGGCCGCCGGCTACAGCCGCGGCGCCTTCTACTCGAACTTCGGCAGTCTCGACGAGCTGTTCTTCGCGCTCTACCAGCAGCGCGCCGATCTCATCGCGGACCAGGTCTCCGGTGCTCTCGCCCTCGACGGTCCCGGCCTCGACGTGCCGGCCGCCGTCGACCGGGTCACCGACGTGCTGCTCCTGGACCGGGACTGGCTCCTGGTGAAGACCGACTTCCTGGTGCACGCCGCCCGCGTGCCCGAGGTCGCCCGGACCCTGCTCGAACACCGGGCCCGGCTCCGGAGCGCCGTCGCCGACCGGCTGGCACGCACGCGTGGGCACGCCGAACTGCCCGCCGTGCTGGTCGACGTCGAGGGCGCCGCCCACGCCGTGGTCGCCGCCTACGACGGGGTCACCGTCCAACTGCTGCTGGACGGGGACCTCGATCGGGCCCGCGTCTGGCTGAAACAACTGCTCACCGCGCTGCTCACCGACGGCAGCGACACCACCGTATGAGGGAAGGGACGGTCGCCATGGATGCCGACGTCATCGTCGTCGGAGCGGGGCTCGCGGGCCTGGTCGCCGCGCACGAGCTCACCAGCCGCGGCAGGAGGGTCGCGCTGGTCGACCAGGAGAACGCCGCCAACCTCGGCGGCCAGGCCTTCTGGTCCTTCGGCGGGCTCTTCCTCGTCGACTCCCCGGAGCAGCGGCGCCTGGGCATCAAGGACTCCTTCGACCTCGCCTGGAACGACTGGCAGGGCAGCGCGAAGTTCGACCGCGTCGAGGACGAGGACTCCTGGGCGGTGCGCTGGGCGCGCGCCTACGTCGAGTTCGCGGCCGGCGAGAAGCGGTCCTGGCTGGAGGGGCACGGCATCAAGTTCCTGCCCACCGTCGGCTGGGCCGAGCGCGGTGACCTCACCGCCCACGGGCACGGCAACTCCGTGCCCCGCTTCCACATCGCCTGGGGCACCGGCACCGGAGTCGTCGAGCCCTTCGTCGGCTACGCCAAGCAGGCCGCGCGCGACGGACTGCTGACCTTCTACCACCGCCACCAGGTCGACGAGCTGGTCGTCGAGGAGGGCACAGCCCGCGGCGTGCGCGGCACCGTCCTCGCCGAGGACAACTCCGCGCGCGGTGTCGCCTCCAACCGCGACCGGATCGGCGACTTCGAGCTCACCGCCCGGGCCGTCGTCGTCACCACCGGCGGCATCGGAGCCAACCACGACATCGTCCGCCGCTACTGGCCCGAGCGGCTCGGCACCCCGCCCGCCGAGATGGTCACCGGCGTACCCGCCTACGTGGACGGCCGGATGCTCGACATCAGCGCGGGCGCGGGCGTGCGCCTGGTCAACCGCGACCGCATGTGGCACTACACCGAGGGGATCCGGAACTGGGACCCGATCTGGCCCGGCCACGGCATCCGCATCCTGCCCGGCCCGTCCTCCCTGTGGTTCGACGCCCTCGGCCGCCGACTGCCCGAGCCCTGCCTGCCCGGCTACGACACCCTCAGCACCCTGCAGCACCTGCGCACCACCGAGGACATCGCGGAGCACGACCACTCCTGGTTCATCCTCACCCAGAAGATCATCGAGAAGGAGTTCGCGCTCTCGGGCTCCGAGCAGAACCCCGACATCACCGCCAAGGACCGCGCGGGCTTCCTCAAGGAGCGCATCCTCACCAAGGGCGCGCCGGGACCGGTGGACGCCTTCCTGCGCAAGGGCGCGGACTTCGTGACCGCCCCGAACCTGGAACAGCTCGTCGAGAAGATGAACGGGCTCACCGACAAGGCCCTCCTCGACGCCGCCGGCCTTCGCCGCCAGATCGAGGCCCGCGACCTCCAGATCGCCAACTCCTACAGCAAGGACGCCCAGGTGCAGGGCATCCGCAACGCCCGCCGCTACATCGGCGACCGCCTCAGCCGCGTCGCCACCCCGCACCGCATCCTCGACCCGGCCGCCGGCCCCCTGATCGGCGTCAAGTTGCACATCGTGACCCGCAAGACGCTCGGCGGCATCCAGACCGACCTCGACTCCCGCGCCCTGGGCACCGACGGCAAGCCCCTCGAAGGGCTGTACGCGGCGGGCGAGGTCGCCGGATTCGGCGGGGGCGGTGTCCACGGCTACAACGCGCTGGAGGGCACCTTCCTCGGCGGCTGCCTCTTCTCCGGGCGCGCGGCGGGGCGGGCGGCGGCCAAGCAGGTCGGCTAGGAGCCCTCGGGGCCCAACAGGCGCACCAGCACGGTGGCGTGGCTCTGCTCCGGCGTCTTCGACGCGGTCAGCAGGGTCACGTCGCCCCGGCCCGCCAACTCCCGGACCCGGTCGAGCAGTCCGGCCGCCTCGGGATCGGCCAGCTCCGCCTCGTACCGCTCGGCGAACTCCTCGTACGAGCCCTCGCCCGCGTGGTACCAGCGGCGCAGCTCGGTCGACGGGGTGAGCGCCTTCGGCCACTCGTCGACGCGGGCCGCGTCCTTGGACAGACCGCGCGGCCACAACCGGTCGACCAGGACGCGGACTCCGTCCTCGGGCTCGGGGGGTTCGTAGACACGGCGGACGCGCACGCTCACGGGCGGCCTCTCGACGAAGGGGTGGCTGCGTCGGGAGCGTACTGCGGAGCCGGTCGTGCCTTGACCTGATCAAGGGTGAGTTGCCGGGGAGAGGGCCTTTAGTGTGAAGCCGTTGTCCACCCCCCGACCTGTAGGAGAGCATGTGCCGACGGCCGTCAGACGCACCTTCGTCCTCGTCACCACCCCCCTTGCCCTCACCGCTCTGCTCGGGGCCGCCGCGCCTTCTTCGACGGGCTCGTCCGGAGTCGGCGACCCCTATTTCCCGCTCGCCGGAAACAGCGGATACCACGTCGGCCACTACGACCTGACACTCCGTTACGACCCCGGCAGCCGCCACCTCGAGGGGAAGGCGGTCCTCACCGCCCGTGCCACCGAGCGCCTGACGCGCTTCGACCTCGACTTCAAGGGGCTGACCGTCACGGGCCTGACGGTCGGTCACGCCAAGGCCGGGTTCCGCCGCGCCGGACAGGAACTCGTCGTCACCCCGCAGCGCGCCCTGCGCAAGGGGGAACGATTCACCATCACCGTCACCTACAAGGGGAAGCCGGCCCCGGTCACCGACCCGGACGGCTCGCTCGACGGCTGGATCCCCACCGACGACGGAGCGTTCGTCGCCGGGGAACCGCAGGGCGCGATGACCTGGTTCCCGGCCAACAGCCACCCGAGGGACAAGTCGTCGTACGACTTCACGATCACCGTCCCGCAGGGGCGCACCGCCGTCGCCAACGGCGTGCTGCTCTCCCGGCGGACCACGCAGGGCAGGACCACGTTCCGCTGGCGCCAGAGCGAGCCCATGGCCGCCTACCTGGCCACCGCGACCGTCGGGAAGTTCAAGGTGGAGCAGTTCACCACCAGGAACGGCATCCGCGTCTACAACGCCGTCGACGCGCGCGAGGCCGCCGCGGCGGCGCCCGTCCTCAAGAAGCTGCCCTCCGTCCTGGAGTGGGAGAGCAAGGTCTTCGGGCCCTACCCGTTCCGTGCCGCCGGATCGATCGTGGACCACGCCCCGAACGTGGGCTACGCGCTGGAGACCCAGAGCCGTCCGGTCTACGACCGCGCGCCCGACCTGAGCACCCTCGTCCACGAGAACGCCCACCAGTGGTTCGGCGACTCCGTCTCGCTCACCTCCTGGAAGGACATCTGGCTCAACGAGGGCTTCGCGACCTACGCGGAGTGGCTCTACACCGAGCAGCACGGCGGCGACAGCGCGCAGAAGAGCTTCGACGACCTCTACGCGAAACCCGCGAGCGACGCGCTGTGGGAGTTCCCGCCCGGCAACCCCGGCAGCGGCGCCAACATCTTCGGCACCCCCGTCTACGCCCGTGGTGCCATGACCCTGCACGCCCTGCGCACGGCCGTCGGCGACCGGGCGTTCTTCCTGATCCTGCGTGCCTGGGCGTCCGGGCACCGCTACGGCCACGGCACCACCGCGCAGTTCGAGCGCCTCGCGGAACGGGTCTCGGGGAAGGACCTGGACGGCCTGTTCCGGACCTGGCTGGACACGCCGGGCAAGCCCAACCGGCCCTAGAAGCTGACGAGTTTCTTACAACTGTCGGCCACAGTCGCCTCATGATCACACGCAGAACCCACGTCGCCCTGCTCGCCGCGTCCCTGTTCCTCAGTGGATGCGGCGGCGGTGCCGTGGCCAGTACGGAAAGCGCGCCCACTCCGTCCCGGGAGCCTTCGCGGACCCCTCCCTCGCCGGAGATCTCCGTCGAGGCCGCTCCCCAGCAGATACCCGGCCTGGGACCGAGGACGTGGGCGAAGATACCGGCCGGCACCCGGCAGGCCGTCGTGGTCACCGGGCGGGGCCGCGACTCGCCGGTCTCCACCGTGGTGCTCTACGAGCGCACGGCGGCCGGCTGGCGGGCCGGCGCGAGCTGGCCCGCGCACAACGCCCTCAAGGGCTGGTCCGACCACCACCTGGCCGGCGACCTGCGCTCACCGATCGGCGTGTACACCCTCACGGACGCCGGAGGACTGCTGAAGGACCCCGGCACCAAGCTGCCGTACGACCGCGGTGTCGGTTTCACCTCGCCCGGCAGGGGCTTCGAGGGCGAACCGCTCGCCGGGTCCTTCGACTACGTGATCGCCATCAACTACAACCGGCAGCCCGGCACGTCACCGCTGGACTGGACTCGGCCGCTGGGCGCGGGGCGCGGCGGCGGGATATGGCTGCACGTCGACCACGGCGGGCCCACCCACGGGTGCGTGAGCATCGCCGAGAAGCACATGAAGGAGCTGCTTCTCACCCTGGACCCGGACCTCCGTCCCGTCGTCGTCATGGGCGACGCCAAGTCCCTCGCCGGCTGAAGCGCTTAGGATCCGCCGGGTGTGCGCACATGTGCTGGTCGCCGAGGACGACGAGATGCAGGCCGAACTCATACGGCGGTCCCTGCTCGCGGAGGGCCACACCGCCACCGTGGTCCACGACGGGCGGGCCGCCCTGGACGCGGCCCGGCGGGTCGCCCCCGACCTCGTCGTCCTGGACCTGATGCTGCCGGTGATCGACGGCTTCGGCGTGTGCCGGGTGCTGCGCCGCGACGCGGACATCCCCGTCGTGATGCTCACCGCACGCTCCGCCGAGGACGACGTCCTGCTGGGCCTGGAACTGGGCGCCGACGACTACATCACCAAGCCGTACAGCCCCCGGGAGCTGATGGCCCGCATCCGGACGGTCCTCAGGCGCAGCGGACGGGGTGCCGTGGCCGGCCGGCGGGAGGATCCCGTCGTCCGGGCCGCGGGCCTCGCCGTCGATCCCGTACGGCATGAGGTGCGGTGCGACGGGGCGCCGGTGGAGTGCACCCCGGCCGAGTTCGAGATCCTGCTGGCCATGGCCGCCGAGCCCGAACGGGTCTTCTCCCGGCGGCAGTTGCTGGAGGTCACCCGGGGCACCGACCGGGCCTCCACCGAACGGGCCGTGGACGTCCACATCATGAACCTGCGCCGCAAGATCGAGGCCGATCCGCGCCGCCCGGTGCGGCTGCTGACCGTGTTCGGCGTGGGCTACAAGCTCAGCGGCGGCCGGGGATGAGCGCGCGGATACCGTTGCACAAGCGGCTGCTGGTCCGCCTGCTGATCACGTCCGGGCTCATCGCCGTGTGCTCGGTGGCCGCGACGGCCTGGCTGGCCGTGGCGACCACCACCCAGGCCCTGCGCGAGGAACAGGGACAGGCACTCGCCGACGACATGGACGTCCTCGCCGAACTCAGCGGGTACGCGGCGACGCACCCCGACTGGAGCGGAGCGGCCGCCATCGTGAGGGAGTTGTCGGCGAGGACCGGCCGGCGCATCGCCCTGACCGCCGCGGACCGGCGGGTCATCGCCGACTCCGCTCCGCCCGGCACCTCCCTGCCCCCGAGCGCGGCCGCCGCCGTCGACCCGCTGCACACCGACACCTACAGCGAGCGCGGCGCCCAGATCTCGGGCATCGATCCGCGAGCGGTGGGCCCGTACCGGCTCACCGAGGCGGAACGCCTCAAGGTCGCCGCCCTTGCCCGCAAGCGGCAGGTCTGCTTCTCCCGGTCCGGTGTGGAGACCAGCCTGAGCCGTACGCCGAGCGGACGGACGGTCCTCACCGACGACGACAGCGGCTCCGAGCCCGACTACGTGCCCGACGCCTGCGCCGACGGACTGCTCAACACCCCCACTCCGACCGAGGAGAAGGCGGTCAAGGCGCTCCAGGGGCTCGCCCGCGACTGCCTGACCAAGGCCGGGCTGGACCCGGGGATGGCCGCACTGCTGGGGAACGTGCCGACCGGCCTCGACCTGCGCAGCCCCGTGTCGGGCAAACTCGCCGCCAAGGAGGCGGGCCTGGTCCAGCCCTGCCTCGACCAGGCCCGCCGGGCCCAGCTCGACCCGTACGTGGCACCGGTGGCCGAACTCTTCCTGGGCACGGGGGACACGCCCGCCGTGCTGTTCGACATGTCCCCGGCCAACAAGGCCAAGGTCGTCGGCACCGCGGGTCTCGTGCTCGCCGTGACCGTCGCCGCGACCGCCCTGGTCGCCACCCGGCTGGTGCGGCCGCTGCGCGCGCTCACCGCGGCGGCCCAGCAACCGCCCGAACTCCATGTGCGCGTCCCCGTCACCACCCGGGACGAGACCGGCATCCTCGCCGTCGCCTTCAACGACCTCACCGAACGCCGTGAGCGCCTGGAGGCCCAGCGCAAGGCGATGGTCAGCGACATCGCCCACGAACTGCGCAGCCCGCTCACCAACATCCGTGGCTGGCTGGAGGTGACCCGGGACGGGGTCGTCGACCCCGACCCCGCCCTGCTCGCCTCCCTGCACGACGAGGCCCTGGTCCTGCAGCGTGTCATCGACGACCTCCAGGACCTCGCGGACGCCGACGCCGGCACCCTGCGCCTGCGCCGGGAGCCCGTCCGCTGCGACGAACTCCTCCAGCAGGTCGCCGCGGCCCACCGCGTCGCCTCCGACGCGGCCCGGGTCGGGCTGCGCACCGACGTCGACGGTGAGACCTGGCTGGACGCCGACCCGGTCCGCATGCGGCAGGCCCTCGGCAACCTGGTGTCCAACGCGCTGCGCCACACCCCGCCCGGCGGCACCGTCACCCTGTCCGCGTGCCGGGACGGCGACGACATCGTCCTGGAGGTCGCCGACACCGGCACCGGCATCGCGCCCGGCGACCTTCCGCACGTCTTCGACCGGTTCTGGCGCGCGGAGAAGTCCCGCAGCCGTCGTACCGGGGGCTCGGGCCTGGGCCTGCCCATCGTCCGGCACCTGGTCGCGGCCCACGACGGAACGGTCTCCGCGGCGAGCGAGCCCGGCAGCGGCAGCGTCTTCACACTCAGGATGCCGGGGGGCCCGGCGCCCCGGCCGGACGCCTGATTCCCCCCGTGGCCTGCGGGTACCCCGTAGACCCGCAAGCGGAAAGGGAGGGTCAGGAGATGAGCGTGTCGGACGGGCTGCGGGTGGTGCGGACACTCGCCGAACTGGCAGGCCTGGCCGAACGGCACGAGCGCCTGTACGTCCGCTGGTCGCGCGGTCCCGAGGTCGATCTGACCCGCGCGTCCAGCACCGACGAACTCACCGGCCTGTCCTTGCCGGGACTGTCCGCGAACCCGCTCGACGTCGAGGACTGGTGGCAGGGACGCCCCGTACAGCTGTGGGTGGCCCGGCGGTTGTACGACTACTCCCATCTGCCGCACGAGAAAGGCCCCGGCGTGCGCCCCTGGATCCTCCAGGGGCGTGAGCGGGGCCGGGGGCCGGACAACGAGCCGCTCGTAGCGGAGGTGCGGCCGATGTGCTGGATCGATCCCCAGGTGATCGACGAGGCCCGGACAGCGGTGGAGCGGTTGGAGAACCCCTGGGGTCCGCTGCGCCGCACGGGCCACTGAACGGGTCCGGTCGCCCGGACCCGTTCAGGTTCGCCCGTCAGCCGGACCTTCTCCGCGCGGTGGCCGCGCGCCGGGCGAGCGCCCGGCGTTCCGTCTCACTGGTGCCGCCCCAGACGCCGATGCCCTGCCCCGTGTCCAGCGCCCACTGAAGACACTGCTCCTGGACGGGGCAGCGCCGGCAGACGGACTTGGCCTGCTCCGCCTGGACCAGTGCCGGACCGGTGGTGCCGATCGGGAAGAAGAGGTCCGGGTCCTCGCGGCGGCACGCGGCATGGGTTCGCCAGTTGTCCATCAAAGTCACCTGCGATCGAAGTCGTACGTGCCCTCGTGATTGGCTTACTCGCTTTCGGGTCACCTGTCGATGCGCCGTGAAACCACCGGGTCTCGTGGGACCTGCCCCGTCACTGCTCCCGAAGGCCCCACGGGGAGCCGTACGCGGTCAGCAGATCCAGGAACGGCTGGGCCGGGAACGCCTCCGGGCCGAGGACACCCGTGCCGGTCCAGGCGCCGGTGGCGAGGAGTTCGAGGGCGACGACCGGGTTCACCGCGGTCTGCCACACCACGGCCTGACAGCCGTACTCCGCCATGGACCACTGGTTGTCGACCACGTGGTAGAGATACACCTCGCGCGGCGCCCCGTCCTTGACGCCCTTCACCCAGGTGCCCGCGCACGTCTTGCCGTGCATCCGGTCGCCCAGGGTCGCCGGGTCGGGCAGGCACGCGGCCACCACGTCCCGCGGTGACACCGCGACCGGGCCCGCGGGGCTCGGCACGGTCACCGGCTCGGTGTGGTCCAGGCCCAGCAGGTGCAGGGTCCTCAGCGTCTCGACGAACTCGCGGCCCAGACCGTACTTGAAGGTGACCCGGCGGGCGCCGACCCAGCGGGGGACGAGCAGCACCTCCTCGTGCTCCACGTTCACGCACTCGACCGGGCCGATGCCCTCGGGGAAGTCGAAGACCTCCGGTTCGCTGAAGGGCTCCGTCGTGAACCAGCCGCGGTCGGCCTCGTAGACCACCGGCGGGTTCAGGCACTCCTCGATGGTGGTCCAGATGCTGAAGGAGGGGGCGAAGTCGTAGCCGTCGACGGTGAGGTTCGCTCCGTCGCGGACACCGATCTCCTCGATCTCGTCGAAGAGTTCGTCGGCCGCGTACCGGGCGAAGACGTCCGAGAGGCCCGGTTCCACGCCCATGCCGACGACGGCCAGCGCGCCCGCCTTCTCCCACTCCTCGACCTGCGCGAACTGCTCGTCGCCGAGCTTGACCCCGCACTCCGTGTACGGCCGCTCGGGATGCGGACGGGACAGGGACATCGCCATGTCGACATAGGTCGCCCCGGCGGAGCGCGCGGCCCGGAACAGCGGCATCACGAACCGCGGGTCGGTGGCGTTGAGGAGGACGTCGCAGGCGTGCCGCTCCAGCAGGGCGGTCACGGCCGACTCGTCGCTCGCGTCCACGCGCTCGGCGCGGAACCGGTCGGCCCGCTCGCCGAGCGCGGCCACCGCGGTCTCGGCGCGGGCCGGGTCGTAGTCGGCGACGACCATGGCGTCGAGGAACGGCCGCCGGGCGGCGATCCGGGTGACGGCGGTGCCGACGCCCCCGGCGCCCACGAGCAGTACACGCATGACAAACACTCCCTGACGGGTCGAGATCGCGGATACAGGGGCCCTGGCGGAGATACAACGCCGTGCGCTCGCATAAGGTCAATGGCGTTGGCATAAGGGTTGCACAAGGAGGCTCACCATGCCGAAGCCCGTGGTTCCCGAGGAGAAACGCCGTCGGCGCCGGCCCACCAGGAGCGGGACCGTGCTGTCCGAGGCGCTGATCGTCGAGACGGCTCTGCGCATGCTCCGCGAACACGGCAGCACCGGTCTCACGGCCCGCCGACTGGGGCTGGCCCTGGACGCCGACCCGAGCACGCTCTACCGCTACTTCCGCGGCATGGACGACCTGACCCTGGCCATCGGCGATGCCCTGATCGGCCAGGCGCTGGAGGGCTGGGCGCCGACGGGGGAGTGGCGGCACGATCTGCGCGAGGTGGGCCTGCGCATCCACGCGGCGTACGTCGCCCACCCCCAGGCCGCGGTGCTGACGGCAAGCAGGGTCACCGGCCGGGCCCACGAACTGGCCGCGGACGAGGCGGTCCTGGACCTCCTGCGCGGCGCGGGCTTCCCCCTCCCGGACACCGTGCGGATCTACCACGCCTTCATCGACCAGACGCTGGCCTTCGCCGCCCTGGACGCGGCCTCCCTGGCCCTGCCGAGCGCGGCGCTGGACGCCGACGAGGACAAGTGGCACTCGACCTACGCGCGCCTGCCCGCCGACCGGTATCCGAGGATCGCCGAGGCGGCACGTCTGCTGACGGCCCGCATGGTCACCAGCGCCTATCCGACGGCGCTGGACATGCTTCTGGACAGCGTGGAGAGACAGAGGGACGGCGTGGAGCGACAGCGGGACGGCGCCCCTCAAGAGCGGGCGGTCTCACCGGAGCGTCTCTGACGCGGCCGCCGCCACGGCCTCGGCCAGCGCGGCCAGCGCGGGCGAATCCAGCTTCCACTGCTGCCAGTAGAGCGGAACGTCTACCGGCCGGTCCGGAGCCAGTGAGACCAGCCGCCCCGCACGCAGCAGCTCCCCGGCCTGGACCTCCGGCACCATTCCCCACCCCAGGCCCAGCGCGACCGCCTGGACGAACCCCTCCGCGGTGGGCACCGTTTGCCGCACCCGACTCGCTCCCGCCCGGCCGAGCTCCCGCAGGAACCCGTCCTGGATGTCGTCGCTCCGGTCGAACGTCACCACCGGCGCGTCCACCAGCCCGTCCCGCAGCGACCGACCCTCGAGGCAGCGTCCGACGAACTCCGGGCTGGCCGCCGCGAGATACCGCATGAGCCCCAGGGCCCGCACGGAACACCCCGCCACGGCGTCCGGGGACGACGTCACCGCCGCCATCACCAACCCCTCGCGCAGCAATTGGGCGGTACGGGTCTCGTCCTCGCGCCGGAGTTCGAAGCACAGCCGCTCCCGTTCCGGAACCCGGGTGAGCGCTCCCAGGAACCAGGTCGCCAGGGAGTCCGCGTTCACCGCGACCGACACCCGGGTCACCTCGCCCTCGCCCGGCAGGCCCAGCTCGGCCAAGGCGTCCCGCTCCAGGCGGGCCAGCTGCCGCGCGAACCGCACCACCACGTCGCCCGACTCGGTCGGTCGCACCGGCTTGGTGCGCACCAGCAGCACCCGCCCCGTGCGCTGCTCCAGGGCCTTCACCCGCTGGCTCACCGCCGAAGGCGTCACGTGCAGGGCGGCCGCCGCGGCGTCGAAGGTGCCCTCGTCGACCACGGCGAGCAGCGTCCGCACCTGATCCAGGGGAAGCTCGGTCATCATCACACCAGCTAATGATATGTAAGAATCTTTAGCTGTACGTGCGGTGATCGTCTCCGTACCGTCGAAGCCATGCCCGCTTCACTGTCCGCCGCTGCCGCAGGTTTCGGCACCGGTCTCTCCCTCATCGTCGCCATCGGCGCCCAGAACGCCTTCGTCCTGCGCCAGGGGATCCGCCGCGACGCCGTCCTAGCCGTCGTCGGCATCTGCGCCCTGTCCGACGCCCTCCTCATCGCTCTCGGCGTCGGTGGTGTCGGTGCCGTGGTGGTGGCCTGGCCGGGCGCGCTGAGCCTGGTCGGCTGGATCGGTGGCGGATTCCTGCTCTGCTACGGCGCCCTCGCCGCCCGCCGGGTCCTGCGGCCCGGGGAGTCGGGCCTGCGGGCGGAGGGCGAGGTGACGCGCTCCTGGAGGCGGGCGGTGCTGACCTGCCTGGCGATGACCTGGCTCAACCCGCACGTCTACCTGGACACCGTGTTCCTGCTCGGCTCGGTGGCCGCCGAGCGCGGTCCGCTGCGCTGGACCTTCGGGCTCGGTGCCGTGCTGGCCAGCCTGTGCTGGTTCGCCGCGCTCGGCTTCGGGGCTGGGCTGCTCAGCCGCTTCCTGGCCCGGCCGACCGCCTGGCGGGTGCTCGACGGACTGGTCGCCACGACGATGATCGCCATGGGCGTCATGCTCGTGGCCGGGGCGTGAAGTCCTCGAGCGGTCCACGGCTTGAGACCTCGCTTCCCGAACGCCTGGACGATGCTGCGATAGTGAACCCTGCATCCCGTTAGATGTATCGAGCAACCAGGAATCGCGTGGACACCGGCGAGAGCAGCACCGAACCCAGGAGCACCGAGCCCGGGACACCGGCCGTGGACGAGACCCCGCCATCCCGGCACGGCTGGCGTCGCTGGGCGATGGACACCCGCCCGCTGCGGATCCCGGCCTACCGCCGGCTGTGGAGCTCGACCATCGTCACGGCCGTCGGCAGCCAGCTCACCGCCGTCGCGGTGCCCAAGCAGATCTACGACATCACGGGCTCCTCGGCCTGGGTCGGCGCCGCGAGCATGGCCGGACTGCTGCCGCTGATCGTGTTCGCGCTGTGGGGCGGCGCGGTCGCCGACACCATGGACCGCCGCAAGCTGCTCCTCGTCACCAACAGCGGCATCGCCGTCACCTCGGTCCTGTTCTGGCTCCAGGCGGTCAGCGGGCTCGACTCGGTGGCCGCCCTCATGGTCCTGCTCGCGGTGCAGCAGGCGTTCTGGGGTCTGAACGCCCCCGCCCGCAACGCCTCCATCGCCCGCCTGGTCCCCGAGGGACAGCTGCCCGCCGCCAATGCCCTCGGCTCCACCGTCATGCAGACCGGGCAGGTGGTCGGCCCGCTGCTCGCGGGGGTGCTGATCCCGGTGATCGGCCTGCCGGAGCTGTATCTCATCGACGCCCTGGCGCTGTGCGTCACCGTGTGGGCGGTGTACCGGCTGCCCTCCCTGCCGCCGCTCGCGAGCGCGGTGGCGCGTCGGGCCGGTGTGCGGGAGATCGCCGAGGGCTTCCGGTACATCTCCGCGCACAAGGTGCTGCTGCTGTCCTTCCTCGCGGACATCGTCGCCATGGTCTTCGGCATGCCCCGGGCCCTGTTCCCGCAGCTCGCCTCCGAGACCTACGCGCCGTACGGCGAGGGACTCGCGCTGGGCCTGCTGTTCGCCGCGATCCCGATCGGCGCGGTGCTCGGCGGGCTGTTCTCCGGCACGTTCTCCCGGGCCCGCCGGCACGGCTGGATGGTCATCGGCGCGGTCGTGGCGTGGGGCGTGGCCATCACCGGCTTCGGACTGAGCGGCAGTTTGTGGCTCGCCGTGGTGTTCCTGGCCGCGGCCGGGGTCGCCGACATGGTCTCGATGGTCTTCCGCGGGGCGATCCTGCTCTCCGCCGCCACCGACGAGATGCGCGGCCGGATGCAGGGCGTCTTCACCGTCGTCGTGGCGGGCGGCCCCCGCCTCGCCGACGTCCTGCACGGCACCGCCGGCTCGGTCTTCGGCGCCCGCGCCGCGGTGGCCGGCGGCGGCCTCCTGGTGGTCACCGTCATGCTGACCTTGGCGTTCGCCATGCCGGCCCTGCGCCGCTACCGGATCTGAGGGCCAGGGCCTGTCCGGCGGATCAGGACGGCGGCGCGGGGGCCGATTCCGGCGGGGCGGGCCGCACCCGCTCGGGGAGTTCTCACCGATCTGCGACGCACCAGCCCCCGCTCACACCGGAGGTCTTCGCCATGATCAAGCCCTGCGGCTGTCAACAACGCTCGTGATCAATACACCTAGAGCGCCCCCCTGCGGTGCGAGCCGTACTGCTCCATGAGCTTGCCCCGGGTCGTCTCCAGACGGTGGGCGAGGATCTCGGCGACGCTGCGGACCAGGATCATGCCGAGTTGCCGATCCTCCTCGCACAGCCGGAGCACCGCCGCCGCGTCGAACTCGTAGGCGCGCACGGGACTGAAGGCCTCCGCGCCGAAGTCCCACCGGTAGGGCGGGAACAGCCAGGACCAGCCGAGCAGGTCGCCCGAGCCGAGCGCGGCGACGGTGACCTGGTGGCGCGTGGTCACCTCCTGGGTCAGAGAGACCGCTCCGGAGCGGATGACCCAGAAGCGGTCGGCCGTACCGCCCGCCTCGAAGATGTGGACGTCCTCCGGGAAGGAGACCTCCTTGGCGAGCGTCATCAGGCGCTGGCGCTGCGGCTGCGGTAGCGCGGTCAGCAGTTTTATCGCTTTGGTCATGACGCGGGGCTCCTCGCCGGCGATGGATTCCGGTGTTGTGCCTACGCCCATTTCAGCGGCTGCCGCCGTCCGGGGCACCTCGGCGGATGTGAGGATCTGCGCGGGACATGAAAAAGCCCTGGCTGGACGGGGGAGGCCAGCCAGGGCAGTCAGAGGTGATGTCGGAGGACGGTGTGTCGACCCCGTCACCACGTATGGATGAACCGTAAACCATCCATGGCGATTTCGCGCAACCGAATCCGGGGTGGGTGACCCGTTTCACTCGGCGGAGACGTTTACCACCCTGATCGTCTGCAGCTTCGCATCGGCGGGATCCGGCAGGTTCATGCCCGCGGCCAGTCCGGTCCGCAGATACCCCAGGACCGGCTCGGTCAGCAGCTCACCGGGCAGCACGGCCGGGATGCCCGGCGGGTACGGCGTGACCATCTCGGCCGCGATCCGCCCGGCGGCCTCGGCGACCGGCACGTTCTCGGCCGGGCCGAAGAACGCGTCCCGGGGCAGCATGACCTGCTCCATCCGCAGCTCGGAGGGCGGCGGAATCTCCATCCGCCCAGCCGGGGCCAACTCCGGCGCGGCCCGGGCGAGATCCCTGAGCGCCGCGAGCAACTCGTCGGTCGTCTTTTCGTCGTCGCCGTGGGTGATCTGCATCCCGATACGCCGGTGGTCATTGAGGTGGGCGTCGATGTGCCGGTGCCGGCGCAGCCAGTCCGCGGCCTGGAACCCGCTGATCCCGAGCCCTTCGAGGTCGATCACACCGGGCAGCGGGTCGAGATCGTCGGCCAGGCCGGGCCCGCAGAAGTCGTCGCGGTCGTTGACGTGTATCCCGTCGATCTCCTCGATCGCGGCACGGACCCGGGCGGCGAGACCCAGCGCCCCGCCCGTCAGCTCCTTGCCCCGCAGCGCCATCTGCCGGCGCCAGCCGTCCATGCCGGCGTACAACAGCACCGAGGGACTCGTGGTGCCCAGCAGGTCGGCCCGCGTCTTCAGCAGGTCCGGCGGGACGAGATCGCCCCGCAGATGGAAGACCGACCCCTGCTCCAGACCGCTGCCCATCTTGTGGATGCTGGTCACACAGATGTCGGCGCCCGCGTCCATGGCCCAGGACGGCAGATCGGGGTGGAAGGGCAGGTGCGCGCCCCACGCCTCGTCCACGATCAGCGGCACCGAACGGCGGTGGCACACCTCGGCGATGTCCCCGAGGGCCGCGCAACTGCCGTACGGGGTGGGGCTGGTGACCAGAGCGCCCCTCGCGTCGGGGTGGGCCTCGAAGGCCTGCTCGTACTCCGCGGCGGACGGCGGGTGCGCGAGATGACGTTCGGCGTCCCACCGCGGCTCGACCCACGCCGGCTCGATCCCGGACAGGATCAGCCCGGACACCACCGACTTGTGCGCGTCCCGCCCGATCAGCAGCTTCTCGTGCGGGCCCGCGACGGCGAGCATGGCCGCCTTCACGGACAGGGAACTCCCGCAGGTGGTGAAGAAGGTGTGGTCGGCGTGCACGGCGTCGGCCATCAGCTCCTCGGCGCGCTCCAGCACCCGCCCCCGGGTCAGCCGGTCGTCCAGACCGCCCGAGGCCAGCACGTCTCCCAGGAAGACCGCGTCGCCCAGCACCTCCCGCACCGCGGGATCGGCCCCTCGCGCCTGCTTGTGTCCCGGCGGTGCGAAGGACAGCTGTCCTCGCCGGTGGTAGTCGGCCAGGGCTTCCAGAACCGGTGCTCCGGTGTGATCCACAGTCATCGCCCCCGGGTGCCCGGCCCGGACGTCCGCCAATCGGTCCGGACCGGAACGCCCGGCCGTCAGCGGCTGCCAGGCCTGAGCACCTCGTCAAGCACCCTGGTCACCGCCTCGTAGGCCAGGGTGCGTACGGCGGCGTCCCGGGCCGCCTGGGGATCGGAGGGTTCCAGCTCGTCGCTCCGCGCCCGCCAGGACCGCTCCTCCTCCGCCGCACAGGCCCGGGCACGCTGGATTCGGCGCATCAGTTCGTCTGAGTCCACGACATCCGTCATGCAGTTCGCCTACCCAGGGAACGCGATCGAATGGCCGGGTGTCCGGCCCGAAACGGGGAGGTTTCACCCGGGGCGCAGAGGTCAGCCGATTAGTGGAGGCCTACGAAGGACGCGCACCGTACATCACGGTCACCGTGTCCGTGGGTCCGGCCGGGCCCGGCTTCTGCTTCACCGACCCGAGAACCACCAGTCGATTTACTGATCAGGAGCCACGTCATGTGCGACGAGCACAGGACCGAAGCCGCCCCCCAACTGTCCGTGGCGCGTCGGCGCGTACGACCCCAGCCGTCCAGGCCGGCCGAGGTCCGCCGGGCGGTGGAGCGGGCGGTGTCCGAACGCTGCCGCGCCACTCACACCCCGTGCGACGCCCAGGCACTCTCCGACGCGTTGCTCGTCGTGCTCGTCGCCTCGGAGCTCACCACCAACGCCATCCTGCACGGGGGCGGCATCACCGACTTCCGCGTCACCGTCGAGGGCCGGGGCGTGTGCGTCTCCGTCAGCGACCGCAGCGCCGCGCTGCCGGTCGCCAAGACCCCCGTCGACCCGCACGGCAGGTGGCGGCCCGGCGGCCACGGCTGGCCGATCGTGTGTCGGCTGGCCCGCGACGTCCGCGTGACCGACCTGCCCTCGGGCGGGAAGCGCATCACCGCCGTGGTGCCCCTGAGCTAGGGCGGCACCTGTGGGGCGACAACCGGAAAACGGAGTTTCGCCGACGGAGTTTGGGCCCCATGCAGCAGGGCAGACGCAGTTTCGTGCTTCGGACCGGAGGCGCGCCAGCGGGAGCTGTATGGCTGCTGCGGGCCCCCTTTCGGCGGTCCCGGCGTCGTTCCTCCCGCGGTCAGACCCTGAACCCGTTCTTCAGGAGCGAATCCGCATGCTCACCGACACGTCGACCAGCCGTCCCACCACCCAGGACCGTCCCTCCGCTACCGGCAGGCGGCGACACGACGACGCCCCTGACACCATGGCTCTCTTCGCCCGCCTGTCCGGGCTGGAGGACGGCCCCGAGCGCGACGCCCTGCGCGACGAACTCGTCACCGCCTGGCTGCCCATGGCCCACCGCATCGCGGGCCGGTTCCGCGACCGCGGCGAGTCCATCGAGGACCTGCGCCAGGTCGCGGCCCTAGGGCTCGTGAAGGCCATCGACCGGTTCGAACCGGAACGAGGAGCCTTCGAGAGCTACGCCGTGCCCACCATCACCGGCGAGGTCAAGCGCCACTTCCGCGACCGCATGTGGGCCCTGCGGGTGCCCCGCCGCGTGCAGGAACTGCGCAACAAGGTGCGGGTGGCCCGGCGCGAGCTCACCCAGAACCCCGGTTCCCCCGAACCGACCCCCGCCGACCTCGCCGCTCACACCGGCCTGACCGAGGAAGAGGTCACCACCGGCCTGGAGGCCCTCGAAAGCTTCAGCACGCTCTCCCTGGACGCCGAACTCTCCGCCGGCGACGACGGCTACAGCCTCGCCGACACCCTGGGCGGCCCGGACACGTCGTACGACGTCGTCGTCGACCGCGAGTCCGCCAAGGAGGGCCTGCGCCGGCTGCCCGAGCGCGAGCGCGCCATTCTCTACATGCGTTTCTTCGAGGACATGACACAAAGCCGTATCGCCGACCAGCTGGGCATCTCGCAGATGCACGTCTCCCGGCTCATCAGCCGCAGCTGCGCGCGGGTGCGCGACGAGGCGCTGGCCGACCGGTCGAGGCGGCAGGCCGACGGGTCGGCCGAGGCCTGAGAGGGCGAGGAGGGGACCAGATGCTGATACCTGACCGCACCTTCCTGCGGCGGCTCGTCCAGGAGTACGAGGCACTGCGGGCCGAGGAGTCCGCGACGGCGGCCGAACCGAGCCCGCGGGCCCGTGACCTCGCCTACACGCTCTGTGTATCCACCGGCACGCGCGACGTGCGGCTGGCCCTGGAGACGGCTCACCGTCTGCTCGCCGCCATGCCCGAACCCGCGCGACTGGCCGATTGACCGCACTCCGTGTGACCGCCCGCAAGGACGGCATGCGGACTTCCAGGAGGTCCCTATGACCACGAGCTCCACGGCGACGACTGGCCGCATCGAGGCCAGACGCGCGGCACGCGGCTCCGTCACGGAGTACGGCGCCCGCGCGGGGTTCACCGCCCGCGGAGTGATCTACCTGCTGGTCGGTGTACTGGCGCTGCAGATCGCCTTCGGCGACGGCAAGCGCCAGGCCGACCGCGGCGGCGCCCTCGCCGCCCTCGCCGACAAACCGTTCGGCTCCGTCGTCCTGTGGGCGCTGGGGATCGGTCTGGTCGGCATGGCCCTGTGGCGGCTGTCCGAGGTGGTGTTCGGTGCGGTCGGTCCCGACGGCCGCAAGGCCACGAAACGACTGCTGTCCGCCGTCCGCTGCGTCTTCTACGCGTTCGTCGCCTACTCCGTGCTGTCGTTCGCCGTCGGGTCCGGCAGCGGCGGATCGAGCGACAAGCAGTCCAAGGACGTCACCGCCCGGGTCCTGGAGTGGCCCGGCGGGCAGTGGCTGGTGGGCATCGCGGGTGTCGGGGTCGCGGTGGCCGGTGTGTGGATAGCCGCCCAGGCACTGCGCAGGTCCTTCCACGACAAGATGAAGCTCGCCCAGATGGGTCCGCGGGTCAGGAAGTTCGTCGATGTGACGGGCGTGGCCGGCGGAGTGGCACGGGGTGTGGTGTTCACCGCCGCGGGCGCGTTCGCCGTCGGGGCCGCGATCGACTACGAGCCCAAGAAGGCGAAGGGCCTCGACGACACGCTCCGCTCGTTCGCCGACACCCCGCTGGGACCGTGGCTGCTCGTCCTGGTCGCTGTCGGGCTGGTGCTGTTCGGAGTGTTCTCGTTCGCGATGGCCCGCTGGCGGCGGGTCTGAGCGGCGGGACACGGGGAACCCGGGATGCATGAACGAACCCGAGCTTCCGCCCGACGGTAGGCCCGTGGACGTCTACCTGGACCTTCTGCGCATCCGTATGGCCTCGGACGACTACGAGCTTCTGCTCAGTGTGGTCCGTCCGGTCCTGCGGGCGATCGACGAGCACCAACTGCCCGCCCTGGACTTCGCGCTGGAGGACAGCCAGCAGGACGGGCTGCCCCAGGAGATCCGCGACGAGGCCGCCCTGGTCATCGCCACCGCGGTGACCGGCCGAATGGACAACAAGGTGATCGAACTCCATGTCGATGACAGCAACCCGATCCGGGTGGTCACCGACGCGGACACGGCCTCCGACCCGGTCCGCCTCGGTGAGATCGCCGACTACATCCGCGAACGCCGTCAACTCGACGACGAGTTGCGCGGCATCGCCGAGGTGAGCGGTCTGCCCACGGATCTCTGAGCGCCGCGTCCTATCGCTTGGGCGCCGCCACCGGCACGTGCAGCGGCCGGGCCAGACCGACCACGGTCTCGTCCAGCCGCTGCACGTGCCGCAGCACGCGGTCGGTGACCCGGCCGAAGCGGGGCGTGCCGGGGACCTCGGTCTCCAGCAGCGACGCGATGCTCGGCCCGGTCTCCACCGCGGCCGCGGAGCGCTCGTCGGCGACCTTCGCGGCGATCGCCGCGATGTTGTCCCCGATGCGCCGGCCCGCCCGGCGCAGCCGGGGATCCGCCGCGATCGAGGGGTGCGTGGGCAGCAGTTCGGCCGTGGCCGCCAGCGAGCGCGCGTGGTACGCGCACGTCTCCAGGAGCGCCACGACGTAGCGGGCCGTGTCGCGCCGGGCCCGAAGGGGCGTGATCGGGTGGGTGAGCGGCTTGGTCGCCGCCCGCAGGTCGGCCAGCGCCTGGTCCAGGTCGCGCGCCTGGTCGAGCAGGTCTTCGGGGGAGCCGCCGCTGAGCTGGTCCACGGCGGCCTCGGTGACGTCGTCGAGCCGCTCCAGCACGGTGACGAGCAGATCGTTGGTACGGCGGTCCGTGCGCACCGGCAGGACGAAAGCCGCCGCGATGACCCCGCAGGCCACGCCGAGCGCGCTCTCCTCCACACGCAGCACCAGCACCGAGAGGCTGTAGGTGTGCAGCAGCGTGTAGAGCAGGCCGAGGGCCGCCGTGACGAAGAACGACATCAGGGTGTAGGAGAGCGGCGCGGTGTAGAACATCGCGAACACCAGCACCAGCACCAGGGCGAACGCCGTCCAGGTGTGCTGCCCGACCACCCCCGCCAGCACGATCCCGGCCAGCACGCCGAGGACGGTGCCCAGCAGCCGGCGGTAGCCCTTGACCAGGATCTCCCCCGTGGACGCGGTGTTGATGAACACGATCCAGCAGGTGAGCACGGCCCAGTACCAGCGCTGGCTGGAGAGGAACTCGCCGCCGACGATGGCGAGCGAGGACCCCACGGCGACCTGCACCGCGGCCCGGGTCGTGGGCCGCCCGAGCCCCGTGAGCTCCTCCTGCTCGTCGTCCTCCTCGCCGGCGTCGATGACGGCGTCCTCGGCGTCCAGTTCCTCGCGCGAGCGGGCCGTCGCGGGGGAGTCGTCCGACTCGTCCTGCGGACCGTCCAGAGCGATCCTGAGGCCGAGCACCGCGCGGGCCGCCTCGCCGATGCCCCGGAAGACGTCCTGGACGGCGGGCGGCGCGGGCGGCAGGTTCTCCTCCTCGCGGTAGCCGAGCAGCCGGTTGCGGACCTGGGACAGGGCCGTGCCGGACCTGGCGGCGGCCGGGCGCAGCACCAGCAGCCGCAGGGCCTCCAGATCGCGGCGCACCCTGTCCATCGCCTCGTCCCGGTCGGGCATCCGGCCGGCCCGCGGGGCCGGCGCCCCGGGCAGATGCAGGGTGAGGGTGTCCGCGCTCTCGGCGCTGCGGGCCGACAGCAGCAGCAGGCCGAGCCGCTCGGCGGCGATCTCGGCGTCCGCGACCCGCCGCTGCACGAGCCGTGCCGCGGCCGCGTCGGAGGTCCCCTCCTCCAGCCGCCCCTGGATCATCAGCGCCGTCTCGTGCAGCCGCGCGGTCCCCTCGCGTACGCCCTTCAGCGCCTCGTCGATCTCCTCGGGCCCGGCGTCCAGCAGCTGGAGCTGCGCGGACACCAGTTGGGCCAGCCGGACCCGGAAGGCCTCCCGAAGGCGTTCGAGGAGACCCGTAGGGGTCTCCGGCACCAGCAGGAAGCGTGCCGCCGCGCTGCCCAGGAAGGCGACGCCGAGGACGCCGTACAGCTCGGGCAGGCCCGAGACGGTGGCGCCCACGAACAGGGAGACGAAGTAGACCTGGAAGCCGATCAGGCCGAGGGCGGTGCCCCGGTCGCCGAAGCGGCGGCTGTAGACGGCGCAGAAGATCAGCGCGACGAAGAAGAGGTCACCGGCCAGCACACGGGAGCTCAGCAGCGCGCCCAGCGACAGGGAGGCCAGGGCCACCGGGAGGCCCAGGGCGAGGGTCACGGCTTGAGCGGAGCGCTGCTTCTCACGGATGGCGAAGGTCGCGACCATCGCCATGATGGCGCCCGTCACCAGATGCGGGACGCTCGCCCCCAGCAGACCGAGCACGGCCAGGGTGAGGGCGATCGCCCCCACCGTGCGCAGACCCGCGGCCAGCCGGAGCAGCCCCGGGTCCGACGCCGCGACCCGATCGCGCAGCCTCGCTGTGTTCACTCCGCCGTACTCACTCCCGTGTCATGTCATGATCCGTTCCAGCATGGCACGGCGGGGTGCGTCACTCGCCCTTGGCCTCCGCGAGGGTGTGGGCGACGAGCGCGTTGGCGTGGCCGTGTCCCAGCCCGTGCTCGGTCTTCAGCCAGGTGACCAGCTCCATGTGCCGGGTCAGCGGCGAGGAGCGGACGAGTTCCTGCCACTCGGCGATCGGGCGGCCGTACTTCTTCTCGATGGAGGGGAAGTAGCTCGCGGGGCCCTTCACGGTCTCGGCCATGGCGGTGTCCTTTCGGGGGCTGCTGTGCTGTCACTCCTACGACCGCCGGCCGGCCGGAAACCGATCGGCGGCCCGGAGTGACGTGCGCCACGCCTACTGGTCCAGCTGCCGCGCCCCCTCGACCTGCGCCCGGACCTGTTCCGGCGTCAGGTACGCGTCGGTGTACTCGAAGTCCTTGAGGGTGGCGGGCTTGCGGGCCTGGAAGCCGGTGCGGACGAAGTCGTCACCCGCGATGGCGTTGAGCGTCCAGTTCGTCGCCACGCGGACCTTGGCGACATTGGTGCGCAGCGCCGCCCAGTGGTAGCCGCGGGCCGCGAACTGGGCGGGCAGGCCGCGCAGTTCGATGCCGAGCGGCTTGGAGACGGCGTCCGTGCCGCCGAGGTCGACGACCAGGCCGAGGTCCTTGTGGACGTACGGCTTCAGTGCCTGACCCCGCAGCGTCGCGATGACGTTGTCGGCGACGACCTTGCCCTGGCGCATGGCGTGCTGGGCCGTGGGCGGGCAGATCGCGCTGTCGTCGTCCTTGGCCTTGTCGGGCACGGCGGCGGAGTCGCCGAGCGCGAAGACGCCGTCCTGGCCGGGCAGGGTCATCTCAGGGGTCACCGCGAGCCGCCCGCGGACCGTCTCGGCGCCGAGCGTGGCGATGAGCGGGCTGGCGACCACCCCGGCGGTCCAGATCAGGGTCCGGGTCGGGATCACCCGGCCGTCGGTGAAGGTGACCTCATCGGGGCCCGCCTTCTCGATGGAGACACCGAGCGACACGTCGATGCCACGCCGGCGCAGGATCTCCTGCGCGCTGCGGCCCAGCTTGTCGCCCAGCTCCGGCATCAGCTTCGGGGCGATGTCGATCAGATGCCACTTGATCAGCGACGGGTCGATGCGCGGATAGCGCTTGACCGCCGCGTGGGTGAGCTTCTGCAGACAGGCGGCGGTCTCGGTGCCGGCGTATCCGCCGCCGACGACCACGAACTGGAGCCGCGCCGCGCGCTCGGCCGGATCGTGGCTGGCATCCGCGAGGTCGAGCTGGGAGATGACGTGGTCGCGGATGTAGGCGGCCTCGGCGAGGGTCTTCATGCCGAAGGCGTGCTCGGTGAGGCCCGGGATGTCGAAGGTGCGGGTGATGCTGCCGGGAGCCAGCACGATGTAGTCGTACGGCTCGTTGACGATCTCGTCCGTGATGGTGCGGATCACGCAGACCTTGGACTTGAGGTCCACGCCGATCGCGCCGCCCGGGATGATCCGGGTGCGGTACTTCTTGCTGCGGCGCAGGGAGAC
Source organism: Streptomyces sp. SLBN-8D4 (assembly GCF_049739545.1). Taxonomy (NCBI): domain Bacteria; kingdom Bacillati; phylum Actinomycetota; class Actinomycetes; order Kitasatosporales; family Streptomycetaceae; genus Streptomyces; species Streptomyces sp. SLBN-8D4. Next base: position 716,037 of record NZ_JBMGQC010000001.1, on the reverse strand, counting down.
GGCGATCGACTGGGGCGTCAGCACGCCGGAGGCGACCTGGGGCAGCAACGGGAGATAGAGCTGGTAGGCGAACGGCGTCACCAGGGCGACATCGGCTTCGTCCGGGGAGAGTTTCCGCTCCAGCCGGCGAACGCATTCGACTCCGGCGAAGCCGGCGCCAACCACCAGGATCCTGGGTCGTGTCACGGTGTTCATCCCTTTCTGCGGCTCCAGGCGGTTTGCCTTGAACGCCCTTCGTGTGCCCGTGCGGGCGCGACGAATGCGTCGAGGACCACCATGCCCGTCCTGGCCTGAAAGTGCACCGGGAGAAAGGTGAAGGAGGTGCGCGGACCGGACGCGGGGAAACCGCTTGCGAGAGTGCCGGTCGCCGAATGTGTGTGCGGCAGAAGGGTATTGGGTGCTGTGAGCCCGCTCGCAGCCGAGAACCGGGCTCCGTGCAGCACTCGGGAGGGAAGGAGCAGTGTGACCACCGACAGAATCTGGTCGTACGCGCCGGATGGCGGATACGTCGAGGGACAGGACCTGACGGGCTTCAGCGTCGTAGCGAGCGACGGCACGATCGGACACGTGGACCGGCAGGCCGCGCCCCATGGCATGGCACACCTCGTCGTCGACACCGGCGTCTGGATCTTCGGCCGCAGCGTCCTGGTCCCGGTGGGCGTCGTCACCCAGGTCGACACCCGCGACCAACGGGTCACGCTGGCCTGCACCGGGGCAGAGGTGAAGGCGGCCCCCCGCTTCCGCACCGACAGCGAGACCCGGGACGGTGAGTACCTCGCGGCGGTCGGCGCCTACTATCTGCGGCTCACGGCCACCGCCTGACGGGACCGGGGGAGCGTCACCAGGGCAGGAAGACGTGTACGTCCTTGCCGCGCTCGTCCGTCACCACGCTGACCTGGTCGCACAGGGCGTGCACCAGGTGCCAGCCGATGCCGCCGCCGCCCGTGCGCGGATCGAAGGAACGCGGGGCCGGCGGCGTCGGGTTGGTGTCGCGCAGCGTCACGTGCACGCCGTCGAAGGTGCGGCGCAGGCGCAGCACGAAGGGTCCTGGAGCGTACTGGACGGCGTTGGCGGCGAGTTCCGTGACCACCAGCAGGATGTCGTCCCAGTGCTCGGGGGTCGCGGGCGGCACGCTCTGGCCCAGGTCGTCCAGGAATTCCTCAGCGGCGAGCCGCGCACCCGTCACGCATTGCGGCTCGCCCGCGAAACGGGTGGTGCGGCTCGGAATCGCCTCGGAAGTCAGTGTCTCGTCCCAATGCGGCTCGGTGCCGGTCCGCTCTCACGGCCCGGCGTCAGCGGGTTGTCGTACTCTCTCATGCAGCCACTGAGCCGTGTTCCCGAGGGCAGCCGACCCAATCGTCCTCACCATGGGGTACGCGGCCGACTGCCGGGGTTTCAGCGGAACACGTCGTCCGAGTCGTCCCAGTTCAGCAGGTCCTCCGCCGGGGTGCGCCGGGATCCGGCCGAGCGGGCCTGGTACATCGCGTCGATCTCCATCGCGTAGCGGCTGACGATCTCGTCCCGGCGGAGTTTCATCGACGGTGTGAGCAGGCCGTTGGCCAGGTCGAACGGCTCCGACAGCACGCGGAACACGCGGATCGACTCCGAGCGCGAGACCGTGCTGTTGGCGGCGGCCACGGCCCGCGCGATCTCCTCCCGCAACGCGTTCTCCTCCCGGGCCTCCCGCACCGAGGGGTCCTGCTGGGCCACCAGGACTCCGCGCCAGTGGGCCAGGAACACCGGGTCCAGGGTGAGCAGGGCGCCCACGCAGGGCCGGTTGTCACCCACCACCACGGCCTGGTGGATCAGCGGATGCATCCTCAGCCGGTGCTCCAGGGCGGCCGGGGCCACGCTCTTGCCGCTGGTGGTGACGATGATGTCCTTCTTGCGGCCGGTGATCGTCAGATAGCCGTCGGCGTCCAGCCGCCCGAGGTCCCCGGTGGCCAGCCAGCCGCCGTACAGCGCGGCCCGTGACGCGGCCTCGTCGTTGACGTAGCCCTGGAAGACCGAGGGCCCGCGCACCAGGATCTCCCCGTCGTCCGCCACCCGGAGATCCACGCCCGGCAGGGGCCGGCCCACGGTTCCGGACTTCTCCCGGCCCAGCGGCTGCATGGTGATCCCGCCGCACGTCTCCGTGAGGCCGTACCCGTCGTGGACGTACATGCCGATGCCCTCGTAGAACAGGGAGAGCTCACGGTTGAGGGTGGAGCCGCCCGAGGTGGCACGGCGGGCCCGGCCGCCCAGCGCGGCCCGCAGTCTGCGGTAGACCGTGCGCTCGTACAGGGCGTGCTGGAGCCGCAGGTCGAACCCCGGACCGGGGCCCTCGCCCAGCCGCTGCCGCTCGCAGGCCAGGGCGAAGTCCCGGGCCGTGTCGGCGGCCCGCTCGAACAGGGCGCCGCGGCCCGACTGCTGGGCGGCGCGCAGGAAGTTCTTGTAGATCTTCTCGAAGACCGAGGGCACGGCGTAGAAGTAGGTGGGGCGGAAGGACTGCAGGGCGGACGCCAGCGCCTCCTCGCCCAGGTCGGGCTCATGGGCCATGAGCAGACCGCCGCGGATGCACAGGCCCTGGATCATGAGGCCGTACACATGGGAGAAGGGCAGGAAGGCGAGGACGGACGGCTGCTCCCCCGGGGCCGCCGTGACCTGGCGCCAGCCTTCGAGGAGGGTGTCGACGGGGCTCGCGAGGCCGCGGTGACTGAGCGCGCAGCCCAGCGGACGGCCCGTGGTGCCGGAGGTGTAGGCGACGACCGCCGTGGAGTCCGGCAGCACGATCCGGCGCAGCGACTCGACCGTGGCGAGCGGGATCACCCGGCCCCGCTCCCTCAGGTCCTCCAGCGCGTCCGCGTCCAGCTGCCAGACATGGCGCAGCCGGGGCAGCGAGGCGCACACCGAGCCGACCGTCATCACCGCCTGCTCGTCCTCCACCACCACGGCCGCACAGGCGGCGTCGCGCAGGATCCACTCGACCTGCTCGCGGGAGGACGTCGGATAGATCGGGACGACCTCGGCGCCGACCGTCCACAGCGCGTAGCTGAGGACCGTCCACTCGTACCGGGTGCGCGCCATGACGGCCACCCGGTGTCCGGGCGAGATCCCGGAGGCGACCAGTCCCTTCGCGAGGTCCACGACCTCGTCCCGCAGCTCCACGGCCGTGACCTCCTGCCAGCGTCCCGAGGAGCCCTCGGGACGGCGGGCGAGCACCGGCAGGGTGGGGTCGAGCTCCGCTCGCTCGAACACGCTGTCGGCCAGACCACCGCTGGAGCGTGAGATGGTCCGGGGAGCGAGGGCGAAGTCGCGCATGCGCTGCTCCTGACGTGACGGGCTGTGACCGTGCCGATGAGCTCGGTCATCCGCGGTGCTCGAATGTAGCCCAGGCGCGAGCGAGTGGTACCTGGAATACGGAAGTAACCGGTCACCCGTGATCTGGTCGAGATCAGGGGACTGGGACCGCCTGCGTCCAGTGGCTCTTGGCCCCACCTCTGGGCCCGGTGGGGCCTATGACTGGGTCAGCCGCACACACTCGGTGACCACGCTCCGCAGGCTCCCGGTGCGCTCCAGGAGCTCGCGCTGCACCTGGGCGCCGTTGCCGTGCCGCAGCAGTTCGGTGCAGGACTCGCGCACCCGGTCCAGGTCGCCGCTGTCGGCGAGCGCGTCCTCGACGTGCTCCAGCAGGGTTCGCACCACCGTCTCGGCCGGCATGCGGTGCATCGTCGCCGGGTGCAGCAGCTCCTCGGTGAGACCGGAGCGCGCGGCCTGCCAGGCCGCCAGCCGCAGCAGGCTCACACTGTGCGTCACCGGCTCCTTGTCCGCCCGCCACTCGCGCGCGGCCGTCTCCACCAGCCCCCGGGCGAGGGTCGCGAGCAGGACGGCGGTGTCCGCCTGCAGACAGACGTCCGAGACCCGGATCTCCACGGTCGGGTAGTTCCGGGACAGCCTGGCGTCGAAGTAGATCATCCCCTCGTCCAGGATGACGCCGGTCGCCACCATGTCCGCGACCCGCCGGTGATAGCGCTCCGCCGAGCCGAACGGCTCGGTCGGGCCGGCCGACGGCCAGCGCTGCCACACCCGGCTGCGGTAACTGCTGTAGCCGGTGTCCTTGCCCTGCCAGAAGGGCGAGTTGGCGCTGAGCGCGGCCAGCACGGTCAGCCAGGGCTGGATCCGGTCGACGACCGCCACGGCCTCCTCGTCGGAGTCCACGGACACATGGACGTGACAGCCCATGACGAGCTGCTCCTGGGTGGCGATGCCGTACTGGTCCGACATCCACTGGTAGCGGCGGCCGACGCCCACGGAGGGGCTGACGGGCAGCGGGGAGGTGGCCAGGGAGGCCACGGCACACCCGCTGTCGCCGGCGAGCCGGGCGGCCTCCTTGCGGCAGCGCACGATCTCCGCGCGGAGTTCGTCCATGCCCGACTGCGGGTGGGTGGCGAACTCCACCATCTGGTTGTGCAGTTCCTTCTCGAACACGTCCTGGTCCGGCTCGTCCTGCGCGGCCCGCGCGAGTACGGCCGCGGACAGCGCCTGCGGCTCGCCGGTCTCGGGGTCGACCAGGAGGAGTTCCTCCTCCACTCCCACGGTGCGCACGTGACATAGCCCTTTCTGTGGCCCTCGGCGACGACGAGGATGCGGGTTCTCGTACGACCCCGACTGCCCCTTCGGGCCGGTCGGACACCTCCGCGTCGCCCGCGGGCTCAGTCGGGCATCGGGACCAGCCACACCGTCGCGAGCGGCGGCAGGGTGAGCCGCAGCGCCCCGTCCTCCGCCTTGACCGGGTCGGGCCGCACGATGTCGCCGCCGCCGTACCGGGCGGCGTCCGTGTTGAGGGACTCCTGCCACAGGGGGTGACCCTCGGGCACGGTGAGGCGGTAGTCCTCGCGCACGACGGGGGAGAAGTTGGAGACCGCGAGCAGCGGAGCGCCCGCCGCGTCGAACCTCAGGAAGGCGAAGACGTTGTCCTCGGCCGCGTCCCCGACCACCCACCGGAAGCCTCCGGGGTCGGTGTCGCGCTCCCACAGGGCGGGGGTCGCGCGGTAGACGGTGTTCAGGTCGCGCACGAGATCGCGGACGCCGCGGTGGTCGGGCTCGGCGGAGTAGGCCGGGTCGAGCAGCCACCAGTCGGGGCCGTGGGCCTCGGACCACTCGGCGCCCTGGGCGAACTCCTGGCCCATGAAGAGGAGTTGCTTGCCCGGGTGGGCCCACATGAAGGCCAGGTACGCGCGGTGGTCGGCGCGCTGCTGCCACCAGTCGCCCGGCATCTTGGACACCAGCGCCTGCTTGCCGTGGACGACCTCGTCGTGGGAGATCGGCAGCACGTAGTTCTCGCTGTACGCGTACACCATCGAGAAGGTCATCTCGTTGTGGTGGTACTTGCGGTGCACCGGCTCATGGCTGATGTAGCCGAGCGAGTCGTGCATCCAGCCCATGTTCCACTTCAGGCCGAAACCCAGCCCCCCGCTGTCCGTGGGGCGGGTCACGCCGTCCCAGGCCGTGGACTCCTCGGCGATCGTGACGACCCCCGGCGCCCGGCGGTACACGGTCGCGTTCATCTCCTGGAGGAAGGCGACCGCGTCGAGGTCCTCCCGGCCCCCGAACACATTGGGGCTCCACTGGCCGGAGTCGCGCGAGTAGTCGAGGTAGAGCATCGAGGCGACCGCGTCCACGCGCAGCCCGTCGATGTGGAACTCCTCGCACCAGTACACGGCGTTGGCGACCAGGAAGTTGCGCACCTCGACGCGCCCGAAGTCGAACTCGTACGTCCCCCAGTCCGGGTGCTCGGCACGCCGGGAGTCCCCGGGCTCGTACAGCGGGTCCCCGTCGAAGCGGGCCAGTGCCCAGTCGTCCTTGGGGAAGTGGGCGGGCACCCAGTCCATGATCACACCGATGCCGGCCCGGTGGAGGGCGTCGATCAGGTGCTTGAAGTCGTCAGGTGAGCCGAGCCGGGAGGTCGGCGCGTAGAAGCCGGTGACCTGGTAGCCCCAGGAGCCGCCGAAGGGGTGCTCGGCGACCGGCATCAGCTCGACGTGCGTGAAGCCCAGGTCCTTGACGTAGGAGGGCAGCTGCTCGGCGAGCTGACGGTACGTCAGGCCCTTGCGCCAGGTCGGCAGATGGACCTCGTAGACCGAGAACGGCGCCTTGTGCACCGGCACTTCGCCGCGCCGGGCCATCCACTCCTCGTCGCTCCACTCGAAGTGCGAGGCGGTCACCACCGACGCGGTCGCGGGCGGCACCTCCGTGCTGCGCGCCATCGGGTCGGACTTCAGGAACCGGTCGCCGTAGCGCGAGGTGATCTCGAACTTGTAGCGGGCGCCCTCGGCGATCCCCGGCAGGAACAGCTCCCACACCCCGGACGAGCCGAGCGAGCGCATCGGGAACGCCTGTCCGTCCCAGAAGGTGAACTCCCCGGCGACCCGGACGCCCTGGGCGTTGGGCGCCCACACCGTGAAGCGGGTGCCGGAAACGCCCTCGTGGGTCATCGGTTCGGCGCCGAGCGCTTTCCACAGCTGCTCGTGGCGGCCCTCGCGGATGAGATGGAGGTCGGTCTCGCCGAGCGCGGGCAGGAAGCGGTAGGGGTCGTGCACCTCCTGTTCGCCGTCCGCGTACGCCACCAGCAGGGTGTAGTCGGGGATCGCGTCGAGGGGCAGCAGACCGGAGAAGAGGCCGTCACCCTCCGAGGCCAGCCCTCTGCGCTCGCCGTCGATCACCACGCTCACCGAGCGCGCGAAGGGCCGCAGGGCCCGGAAGGCGATCCCGCCCGCGACCGGGTGGGCGCCGAGCAACGCGTGCGGGTCGTGGTGGGCGCCGGCCAGCAGCCGGCCCCGGTCCGCGGGGTCGAGTGCGGGGGCCGGGGCACAGCGCGCCGGTCCGGACGGCTCGGGCAGTGAGGTGTCGCGCAGGGCCACGGCTCAGTCTCCTCTCACGGCGAGTCGTTCGATCGCCGCCATGGGCACGGGCAGCCAGTCGGGCCGGTGCCGTGCCTCGTACAGGACTTCGTAAACGGCCCGGTCGGTCTCGTAGGCGCGGAGCAGGCCGTGCTTCTTGCGTGGATCCCATCCGGCGAGGGCGGCATAGCCCCCGCAGAACGCCTCCCGGCAGCGGCGGGCCCACTCGGGCCGCCAGGGCCGGCGCTGGCGGGCCGCGTAGTCGAAGGAGCGCAGCATGCCCGCGATGTCCCGCACCGGGGACTGGGCGGTGCACCGATCGGCGAGCGGGCGCGAGGGTTCGCCCTCGAAGTCGATGACGAACCACTCGCGGCCCGCCCGCAGCACCTGCCCCAGATGCAGGTCACCGTGGACGCGCTGCGCGGGCGGCCCGGCGTCGCAGGTGGCGAGCGCGGCGAACGCGCCGCGCAGACCGGGGACGAACGGCCGCAGCGCCGGCACGCTGTGCGCGGCGGAGTCGAGACGTTCGGTCATCGAGGCCGCGGTGGAGCCGTTGTCGTCGTGGCCGGTGCCGGGGAAGGCGGCGGCCAGCGCGAGGTGCACCTCGGCCATGGCCCGCCCCAGTTCGCGCGCCTGCACGGTGAAGTCGTCACCCGAGGCGAGCGCCTGGAGCGCCAGTGCCCAGCCGTCGGACGCGTCGCGCAGATACGGCTGGAGCACGCCGAGCGTGGCCTCCTGCGGATGCGTGGTCCGGAACCAGGCGACCGGCGCCGGCACCCGACGGCAGCCCTGTCCGGCCAGCGCGACCGGCACCTCCAGGTCCGGGTTGACTCCGGGCTGGATGCGGCGGAAGAGCTTCAGGATGAACTCGTCGCCGTACACCAGCGAGGTGTTCGACTGCTCGGCCTCCAGCAGCCGCGGCGGGAGCCCGGAAGGCACCGGCACCGAGGGGGCGCGCTCGAAGCACAGCGGGCCGGCGGTGCCGGGATGCCGCAGCCGCTCCAGCAGCAGTTGGGCCGAGCGCGGGTCGTGCAGGGCGTCGTACACCGTGAGACCGGCCAGGGGGCCCTGCTCCGCGCGGCCGATGAGGGCGCGCCCGAGACGCGGCAACAGGTGTTTGCGCACCACGAGCAGCAATTGGTAGCAGTCACCCGCCGGAGCGCCGCCGCCGGGCACGGGCACCCCGCCGTGACCGGTGTGGACCAGCAGATGCAGACAGCCTGGGAACAGCTCGGTCATCGACAGCAGACCGAGCTCGCTCACGGGCCGGTCCTTGCCCGCGAACCAGCGCTGCCGCGGCAGCCATTGGCGCAGCAGGTCGCCGAGCGAGGCCATGAGATCGGCCGCGGGCGCGGGTCTCGGGCTGAGGGGTGCGGTCTTCGGCATGGTGACGCGTCCTTTCGTCGGCACGCTCAAAGGCGTCGGCCGATGCGGGATGCGACTCGGGAGAGCCGGAACCAGTAGAAGCCGTGCCCGCCGAGGGTCAGCAGGTACGGCAGTTCACCGATGGCCGGGAACCGCACCCCGCCGAACAGCTCGACCGGGTGCCGGCCGTCGAACTCGCGCAGATCCAGTTCTGTGGGCTGCGCGAACCTGGAGAAGTTGTTGACACACAGGACCAGGTCGTCCTCGTACTCCCGCAGGAAGGCCAGCACCGCCGGGTTGGAGGACTGCAGTTCGGTGAAGGTGCCGAGACCGAACGCCGGGTTCTGCTTGCGGATCTCGATCATCCGGCGGGTCCAGTGCAACAGGGAGGACGGCGAGGCCATCGACGCCTCGACGTTGGTGACCTGGTGTCCGTAGACCGGATCCATGATGATCGGCAGGTTGAGCCGGCCCGGGTCGGCCGCGGAGAAGCCCGCGTTGCGGTCGGGGGTCCACTGCATCGGGGTGCGGACGGCGTCCCGGTCGCCGAGCCAGATGTTGTCGCCCATGCCGATCTCGTCGCCGTAGTAGAGGATCGGCGAGCCGGGCAGGGACAGCAGCAGGGCGGTGAACAGCTCGATGGTGTCCCGGTCGTTGTCGAGCAGGGGAGCAAGGCGCCGCCGGATGCCGATGTTGGCGCGCATGCGTGGGTCCTTGGCGTACTCGGCCCACATGTAGTCGCGTTCCTCGTCGGACACCATTTCGAGGGTCAGCTCGTCGTGGTTGCGCAGGAAGATGCCCCACTGGCAGTTCCGCGGGATGGCCGGCGTCTTGGCGAGGATTTCCGAGATCGGATAGCGCGACTCCCGGCGGACCGCCATGAAGATGCGCGGCATGACCGGGAAGTGGAAGGCCATGTGGCACTCGTCGCCGCCGGCCTGGTAGTCGCCGAAGTAGTCGACCACGTCCTCCGGCCACTGGTTCGCCTCCGCCAGCAGGACCGTGTCCGGATACATCGCGTCGATCTCGCGGCGCACCCGCTTGAGGAACTGGTGGGTGGCGGGCAGGTTCTCGCAGTTGGTGCCCTCGGCCGCGTACAGATAGGGGACGGCGTCGAGGCGGAAGCCGTCGATGCCCAGGTCCAGCCAGAAGCGCAGGGCGGCCAGGATCTCCTCCTGGACCGCCGGGTTCTCGTAGTTGAGGTCCGGCTGGTGGGAGAAGAAGCGGTGGAAGTAGTACTGCCCGCGGACCGGGTCATGGGTCCAGTTGGAGACCTCGGTGTCGACGAAGATGATCCGCGCGTCCTCGTACTGCTTGTCGTCGTCGGCCCACATGTAGTAGTCGCCGTAGGGGCCGTCGGGGTCCTTGCGGGACTCCTGGAACCACGGGTGCTGGTCGCTGGTGTGGTTCATGACGAAGTCGATGATGACCCGCATGCCGCGCTGGTGGGCGGCGTCCACGAACTCCACGAAGTCGGCGAGGTCACCGAACTCCGGCAGGACGGCGGTGTAGTCCGAGACGTCGTAACCGCCGTCCCGCAAGGGTGACTTGAAGAACGGGGGAAGCCACAGGCAGTCGACACCGAGCCACTGGAGGTAGTCCAGCTTCGCGGTCAGGCCCTTGAGGTCGCCGACGCCGTCGCCGTTGCTGTCCTGGAAGGAGCGGACGAGCACCTCGTAGAAGACCGCGCGTTTGAACCAGTCGGGGTCCCGGTCCTTGGCCGGGGTGTCCTCGAAGGTGTCGTGGACGGGCTCGTTGACAGTCACGCTGTGGATCCTCCGCTCTGAGGCGCCGACCTGCGGACCTGGAACAGATGCGCCGGAGCCCGGCCGGGCTCCAGGCGTACGTAGTTGTTTCTGCTCCAGTGGTAGGTCTCACCCGTCAGTTCGTCGTGGACGGACAGGGACTCGTGCCATTCCAGGCCGAGTTGCGGCATGTCCAACGAGACCGTGGTCTCCTGGGTGTGGTGCGGGTCGAGGTTCACGACCACCAGAACCGTGTCGTCGCCGGCGCGCTTGCTGTAGGCGATGACCGCGTCGTTGTCGGTGTGGTGGAAGTGGGTGTTCCGCAGGCGCTGGAGGGCGGGGTGGCGGCGCCTGATGGTGTTGAGCTGGGTGATCAGGGGGGCGAGGGAGTCGGGAGCGTCCCAGTCGCGGGTCTTGAGCTGGTACTTCTCCGAGTTCAGGTACTCCTCGCTGCCCTCGCGCAGCGCGGTGTTCTCGGCCAGTTCGTAGCCGGAGTAGATGCCCCAGGTCGGCGAGAGGGTCGCGGCCAGGACCGCGCGCAGCGCGAACGCGGGACGGCCGCCGTGCTGCAGGAAGGCGTGCAGGATGTCGGGGGTGTTGGCGAAGAAGTTCGGCCGCATGTAGGAGGCCGCCTCACCGGACAGCTCCGTCAGGTACTCGGTGAGCTCCTGCTTGGTGGTGCGCCAGGTGAAGTACGTGTAGGACTGCTGGAAGCCGATCTGGGCCAGGGTGTGCATCATCGCCGGCCGCGTGAACGCCTCCGCCAGGAAGATCACATCCGGGTCGGTGGCGTTGATGTCGGCGATCACCCGCTCCCAGAACACCACCGGCTTGGTGTGCGGATTGTCCACCCGGAAGATCCGCACCCCGTGGTCCATCCAGTGCCGCAGCACCCGGGTGGTCTCCGCGATCAGCCCGTCCATGTCGGCGTCGAAGGCGATCGGGTAGATGTCCTGGTACTTCTTCGGCGGGTTCTCCGCATAGGCGATGGTGCCGTCCGGACGGTGGTGGAACCACTCCGGATGCTTCTGCACCCAGGGGTGGTCCGGCGAGCACTGCAGGGCGAAGTCCAGAGCGACCTCCAGACCGTGCCGTGCGGCCTCCCGGACGAACCAGTCGAAGTCCTCGATCGTGCCCAGGTCCGGGTGGACCGCGTCGTGCCCGCCCTCCGGCGAGCCGATCGCCCAGGGCACGCCCACATCGTCCGGCCCGGCCGACAGGGTGTTGTTGCGGCCCTTGCGGAAGGTCGTGCCGATCGGATGGATCGGCGGCAGGTAGAGCACGTCGAAGCCCATCGCGGCGATCGCCGGCAGCCGGCGGGCCGCCGTACGGAACGTCCCGTGCGGCTGCTCCGGGGTGCCCTCCGAGCGCGGGAAGAACTCGTACCACGACCCGAACAACGCCCGCTCCCGCTCCACCAGCAGCGGCAACGACTCCGACGCCGTGATCAACTCCCGCAGCGGATGGCGGGCGAGCACGGCGTCCACATCCGGCGTCAGCGCACCCGCCAGACGGGTGGCGACCGGCAGCGAGTCGTCCGCGAGGGTCTGCACCGCGGCCAGCAGAACCGCGTGCTGCGGTCCCTCCGGGACGCCCGCCGCCGCACGGGTGTACAGCTCGGCGCCCTCCTCCAGGACCAGACCGGTGTCGAGACCTGCAGGAACCTTTATGCGGGCGATACGGCGCCAGGTGCCGATCGGATCGCTCCAGGCCTCGACGCGGTACGTCCAGCGGCCCTCGACGTCCGGGGTGACCTCCGCCCCCCAGCGGTCGCTGCCGGGGGCCAGTTCCCGCATCGGCGTCCACGGGCCGTGCCGCCCTTCCGGGTCGGTCAGGACGACGTTCGCGGCGACCGCTTCATGGCCCTCGCGGAACACCGTCGCGGTGACCTCGAAGGTCTCTCCCACGACCGCCTTCGCCGGGCGCCTGCCGGACTCGACGGCAGGGCGGACGTCCCGAACCGGGATGCGGCCGATGACCGGGGTGGAACTCATGCTCTCGCCTCCGCCGTGCTCGAGGCCGGGCGCTGACTGCGCCCGGCCGGGGATCGAAGCTGCGCCGGAAGGGGGCTACCTCCCTGCGGGGGAACGTTCCGCGGATCTCGGCGGACCACGTCTGGCGACGGCACCCGCGCGGGGGAGGTCGCTCTGCTCCTGGAGGTAGGCCACCACGCTGCTGCGCAGATAGCGCTCGGCGGCCTCGGCGGCCTCCCGCGCGCAGCGCTTGCCCATCAGCACGCACAGCGTGTAGCCCGAGTCCTCGAAGGTGGCCCGTACCTCGCGGTCGGCGGGGGAGGCCAGCATGACGCGCTCCCAGGCGCGATAGCGCCGCAGGTGCCGGGCGACTTCGGCTTTGGCCGGTAGCAGCATGGCGCCGTTCACCTTTCGGGACTCGGGAGGATCCAGGGCGCGGAGGGGTCCGGGCTCGGGACGATCCAGGGCTCAGGAAGATCCGGGATTCAAGAGATCTTCACTCATGGTGCACGCGTGACGACTCAACGTCTTGTTGGTTCTTCAACCACTTCAGCCGCTCAGCTGCCTCGTCGTCGCTCGTGTTGCACGAATGGCGTATCACTCCCACCCTGGAGTGACTCTGAAGCGATCAGCACTCACGCTCCGTGTTTCGGGGCCCGGTCCCGCGGGGGCCGGGAGGAGCGGGAGCTTCGCCGGTGAGGAGCGAGCGACGATGAAGACCGCAGTGCCCTGCTACTACCACCTCGACGTGGAGGTCAGCCCGGAACGGATCGGGCAGGTCAGGCGCATCCTGGCCGCCCATCTGCGGCTCTGGGACCTGGAGACCCTGGTCGAGCCCGTGTGCCGTGGTACCGAACTGCTGCTCAAGGCCATCGACGAGCACGCGACGGACAAGAACACCTCCATCGAGCTGTGGTGGAACCGCCAGCACCTCATCACCGCCGTCGCCGAGAACGACTGCGACCTGCGCCCGGACCTGGACCTGCGCGCCTGCCTCGAACGCATCGCCGCGATGAGCGACGGCTGGGGCTGCTGCGCCACCGACACCGGCAGCAAGGTCATCTGGTTCTCGCAGCGGGCCCGCGCCGGCGAGCGCGTCCCACTGGTGCCGACGGCTCCCGCCCCCAGCCTGCGGGAGGTGCTCCAGGTGCCGCGCGAGATGCCGGTCGCGGCCCTGGCCGCCGCCGCCGTCGACGGCGGGAGCTGAGCGTGGCGTCGTCCCGGAAGAACCCGGCGTCGTCCCGGAAGAAGCCGTCCCGGAGCGGGAAGCGGGTGCCTGCCTGGAGCGGGCACCCCTACCCGCTGGGCGCCTCGTTCGACGGTGAGGGCACCAACTTCGCGCTGTTCAGCGAGGTCGCCGAGCAGGTCGAACTCGTACTGGTCGACGAGCGGGGCGCCCACACCGGCGTCCCGCTGACCGAGGTCGACGGTTTTGTGTGGCACGGTTTCGTGCCGGGCGTCGGGCCGGGGCAGCGGTACGGCTATCGGGTGCACGGTCCCTGGCACCCCTCGTTCGGCCACCGGTGCGATCCGGCGAAGCTGCTCCTCGACCCGTACGCCAAGGCGGTGGACGGGCAGGTGGACAGCCACCCCTCGCTGCACACCCCGGAAGCCGACAGCGCCGGGCACACCATGCTCGGCGTGGTCACCGACCCGGCCTTCGACTGGGGCGACGACCGGCCGCCCCGGCGGCCCTACGCCGACAGCGTGATCTACGAGGCCCATGTCCGCGGGCTCTCCCGCACCCACCCGGACGTTCCGCCGGAACTGCGCGGCACCTACGCCGGTCTCGCGCACCCCGCGGTGATCGACCACCTGACCTCGCTCGGCGTCACCGCCGTCGAGCTGATGCCGGTGCACCAGTTCGTGCAGGACGGGGTGCTCCAGGACCGCGGCCTCGCCAACTACTGGGGCTACAACACGATCGGCTTCTTCGCCCCGCACAACGCGTACGCCGCCCACGGCACCCGCGGCCAGCAGGTCACCGAGTTCAAGGCGATGGTGAAGGCGCTGCACGCGGCCGGCCTCGAAGTCATCCTCGACGTGGTCTACAACCACACCGCCGAGGGCAACGAGAAGGGGCCCACGCTCTCCTTCCGGGGCATCGACAACGCCTCGTACTACCGGCTGGTGGACGGCGACTGGGAGCACTACTACGACACCACCGGCACCGGGAACAGCCTCCTGATGCGGCACCCCTACGTGCTCCAGCTGATCATGGACTCGCTCAGGTACTGGGTGACCGAGATGCACGTCGACGGCTTCCGCTTCGACCTCGCGGCCACCCTGGCCCGGCAGTTCCACGAGGTGGACCGGCTGTCGGCGTTCTTCGACCTCATCCAGCAGGACCCGGTGATCAGCCGCGTCAAGCTGATCGCCGAGCCGTGGGACGTGGGGGAGGGCGGCTACCAGGTCGGCAACTTCCCGCCGCTGTGGTCGGAGTGGAACGGCAAGTACCGGGACGCCGTACGGGACTTCTGGCGGGGCGAGCCGCACACGCTCGGGGAGTTCGCCTCCCGGCTGACCGGCTCCTCCGACCTGTACCAGCACAGCCGGCGGCGGCCGCGCGCCAGCGTCAACTTCGTGACCGCGCACGACGGTTTCACCCTGCGCGACCTCGTCTCGTACAACGACAAGCACAACGAGGCCAACGGCGAGGACGGCCAGGACGGCGAGAGCACCAACCGGTCCTGGAACTGCGGGGCGGAGGGCGAGACCGACGACCCCGCGGTGCTGGAGCTGCGGGCCCGCCAGCAGCGCAACTTCCTCGCCACCCTGCTGCTCTCGCAGGGCATTCCGATGCTCTGCCACGGCGACGAACTCGGCCGCACGCAGCGCGGCAACAACAACGCCTACTGCCAGGACAACGAAGTCTCCTGGATCGACTGGGAGCTGAGCGAGGAGCAGCGTGAACTGGCCGACTTCACGCGGTACGTGATCGGGCTGCGCGCGGCCCATCCGGTGCTGCGCAGGCGCCGGTTCTTCCGGGGCGAGACCGTGACGCACGCGGGGCAGCCGCTGCCCGACCTGGTCTGGCTGCTGCCGGACGCCCGCGAGATGGCCGAGGCGGACTGGCAGCGCTCCGACGCGCACGCGGTCGGTGTGTTCCTCAACGGCGACGCCATCGCCGAACCCGATCCGCGGGGAAACCGGGTGGTCGACGACTCGTTCCTGCTGCTGCTGAACGGTCACTGGGAGCCCGTCGACTTCCGGCTGCCGGACCGGGCCTACGGCGAGCGCTGGACGACCGTGCTCGACACGGCCGAGCCCCAGGGCGCCGACGAGGCCGAACACAAGGCGGGCACGGAGATGACGGTCGAGGCGCGCAGCCTGGTCCTGCTGTCGAGGCCGTCGCGCGCGGGGGCGTGAAGGGCGTCGCGGCTGTCGCCGGCCTGCCGGCCGACCGCGTACGACGCCCGGTCGGCGGGCTGCGGCGGCCAGGGCTCGCCGCCGAACCCCGCAGGGGCGCCCGCCGTCCGGTCGGCCAGGGGTCCGTGCCGCGCGGGGCGGGAGAACCGATGAAGGGCGAGGCCCAGCGCCCCGCCCTCAGCGCGTGCGGCGCGAGGTCACCGTGAACTGGGCGCCGTCGGGGTCACGCAGCACGGCCTCGACGGCGCCCTGCGAGAGCACACTGCCGCCGTGGACTTCTGCCGCCTTGGCGCAGGCCGCCACGTCCGCGACCGCGAAGTGGACCTGCCAGTGCGGCCGGATCGCGGGATCGGGGGCCGAGCCCAGCGCCCCCGACTCGATGCGCGCCACCACGTCGCCGCCGCTGCGCAGCACCACCTCACCGCCCTCGTAGCGGACCTCGCAGCAGTCGGCGCGCTCCGTCGCCCAGTCGAGGACCTCGCCGTAGAAGATGGCGGCGTCGAACGCGTCGCGGGTGTGCAGTCGGACGAAGGCCGGCTGGGCCCGTCGCCACACCTCCCAGTTGGCGATGAGCTCGCCCTCCCAGACGCCGAAGGTCGCTCCGTCGCGGTCGGAGAGCAGGGCCGCCCGGCCGGGCGGGAAGGACAGCGGGCCGACCGCAAGGGTGCCGCCGCGTTCCTGTACGCGGGCCGCCGCCTCGTCGGCGCTGGGCACCGCGAAGTACGGCGTCCAGGCCACCGCCATCTGCCACATCGATGCCACCGCGGCGATCCCGGCGACCGGCGTGCCGTCCGCCAGCGCGACCCGGAAGCGCTCGCCGAGCTTGGCGGGCTTCCACTCCCAGCCGAGGACGGCCCCGTAGAAGTTTTCCGTGGTCTCCTGGTCGCGGCTGGTCAGGCTCACCCAGCAGGGGGCGCCGAACACATGGTGGGTGGAGACGATGTCCGCGGTCGCGGTGGGATGTCTGGGATCGTGGTTCATGGCAGTCGCGTCCTGCTCTCGTCGGCCGGCGGCCACCGGGTGGTCTTCCACCAGTGTCCGTCCGGAACCGCTTCGGGCGCCTGCCGAGTACCCCGGGGCCGACGCCGAAACGGTGGTCCGTTCGCCTCCGCCCGGTGGCGCGGACCCCTCCGGGTGACACGATGGAGACGTGCCAGTCCTACCGAACGAACCCGCCGGCGAGTCGGACCGGGTCTTCGCCCTTCAGGAGGAGATCGGCCAGCTCAAGGAAGCGGTCGCCTCCCACGCGGTCGTGGACCAGGCCATCGGCATGGTCGTCGCGCTCGGCAGGATCACCCCGGACGAGGGCTGGGAAGTACTGAAAGAGGTCTCCCAGCACACGAACACCAAGCTGCGCTACGTCGCGGAGCTGATCCTCCTCTGGGGGCGGTCCGGGGAGATCCCCCCGGAGATCCGCGTGGAGCTGGAGGAGGCTCTCGACCGGTACGGCCCGACGCAGATCCCGGGGACGCCCCCCGAGTGACTCCCCCGGGGGGCTCAGTCGGCGGCGTCGGCCAGGACCTCCTCGCGCAGCTGCGCGAAGCACATGCTGAGCAGCCGGGAGACGTGCATCTGCGAGATGCCGAGTTCCTCGGCTATGCCGCTCTGGGTCATGCCCCGGAAGAAGCGCAGGTACAGGATGGTCCGCTCGCGCTCGGGCAGGGCTTTGAGACAGGGGCCGACGGCCACACGGTCGACGACCACGTCGTAGCCGGGGTCGGGAACGCCGAGCGCGTCGCCCAGGGCGTAGCCGTCGGTGCCGGGCATCTCCGCCTCCAGCGACAGCGCCGAGAAGCACTCCAGCGCCTCCGCACCGGCGCGCACCTCGTCCTCGGTCAGGTGCGCCCGCTCGGCGATCTCGGCGACGGTGGGCGCCCGGCCGGGGGTCTGCGAGAGCTCCTTCGAGGCCTGCCGGACCCGGTTGCGCAGGTCCTGCACCCGGCGCGGCACGTGCAGCGTCCACATGTGGTCGCGGAAGTGCCGCTTGATCTCGCCGGTCACGGTCGGCACCGCGTACGCCTCGAAGGCGCTGCCGCGGGCCGGGTCGTAGTGGTCGACGGCCTTGACGAGCCCGAGAGCGGCCACCTGGTAGAGGTCTTCGAGGAACTCCCCGCGGCCCCGGAAGCGGACGGCGATCCGCTCGGCCATGGGCAGCCACAATTCCACGAGCTCGTCCCGCAGGGCCTTGCGCTCCGTACCGTCGGGCAGCTGCGCCAGGCGCTCGAACGCCGCGTTGGTGTCGGGGGCGTCGTCGTGCGGATGCGGCTTCGTTCTGGTGGCGACGGACATGTCGCGCACCTCCCTGAGCGGGTGCTGGATGGACAGACACCGTGGGAGAGGCGTGCTCGGACTCTGAGGAGACATCCGGGGCCCGCCAGACGAGGCCCCCACGGACGTGCCTCCTGTCCGAAGCACACGGGACTGGACTCCCATTCTCGGGCGAAATAATACAAACGCGCAATTCGTCGTGTATTGCTTGACCAGAACTTGGGTGAGATACCTCTGACTCAGAGTTAATCTGACCGGTGTGGACGAAGAGACCTTCCCCGAAGAGCTGGCCGACGCCCTCGTCGGCGTCCAGCGGCTGCTCAGGCGCAGGCTGCGCGCCGGACTGACCGTGCCACGGCTGCGCGGCGCCGAGGTCGAACTGCTGCGCCTGGTCGAGGCACGGCCCGGCATCGGGGTCTCCGAGGCCGCCAAGGAGCTGCACCTGGCCGGGAACTCCGTCTCGACCCTGGTCAACCAGCTCGTCAAGGAGGGCCACCTGGTCCGCGAAACCGACCCCGCCGACCGGCGCGCCGCCCGGCTGCTGCTCACCGACAAGGCCGAGGCACGGCTCAGGGACTGGAAGCAGCGGCGGGTCGCGCTCGTGGGCCGGCACGTCACCCGGCTGGACGCGGCCGATCAGGACGCCCTGCGCGCCGCGCTCCCCGCCCTGCGCGCGCTCGCCGTCGCCCTGCACGAGGAGGCCGAGGAGACATGACACCCGCAGCAGTTTCCTGCACGGGCCTGACCTACGCCTTCGCGCACACGAAGGCCGTGGACGGGTTCGACCTGACCGTCGAGGAGGGCGAGGTCTTCGGGCTGCTCGGCCCCAACGGTGTCGGCAAGACCACCGCCATCCGCTGCATCACCACCCTGCTGCCCGTCCCGGCCGGCATGATCCACGTCTTCGGCCGCGACACCGCCGGCGACCCGATGGCCGTACGCCGTCTGCTCGGCTACGTCCCGCAGCAGCTGTCCGCCGACGCGAACCTGACCGGCAGGGAGAACGTCACCCTGTTCGCCCGCGTCTTCGACGTCGCCCGCACGGAACGCGCCGAACGCGTCGGCCAGGCCCTGGCCGCCGTCGACCTGACCGACGCGGCCGACCGGCTCGCCGGCACCTACTCCGGCGGCATGATCCGCCGACTGGAGCTGGCCCAGGCCCTGGTCAGCGCTCCCCGGCTGCTCATCCTCGACGAGCCGACCATCGGCCTCGACCCGATCGCCCGCACCGGCGTGTGGGAGCACATCAACGCCGTACGCGAGGCGACCGGCATGACCGTCCTCGTGACCACCCACTACATGGACGAGGCCGACCAGTACTGCGACCGGGTCGGCCTCATGCACCGCGGCCGCGTCCGCGCCCTCGGCACACCGGGCGAACTCAGGCGGGGACTGGCCGAGAAGCGGGGCACCGACACCCTGCCGACCCTGGAGGACGTCTTCCGTGACGTCGCCGGCAGCGGACTCGAAGACGAGGGAGGGGATTTCCGCGATGTCCGAAGCACCCGCCGCACCGCGAACCGTGTCGGCTGACATCGGTCTGCTGCTGAAGCCGCCGCAGCCCCGCGCGGGCTGGCGGCTGCTGCCCGCCCGGGTCGTGGCGATGTGCGCCGTCGAGCTCCAGAAGCTCCGCCACGACCGCACCGAGCTCTACACCCGCGCGGTCCAGCCCGCCCTGTGGCTGCTGATCTTCGGCCAGACCTTCACCCGCATCAAGGCGATCCCCACCCACGGCCTCCCCTACATCGACTACCTGGCGCCCGGCATCATCGCCCAGTCGGCGATGTTCATCGCGATCTTCTACGGCATCCAGATCATCTGGGAGCGGGACGCGGGCATCCTCAACAAGCTGCTGGTCACGCCCACCCCGCGCTCGGCACTGACCACCGGGAAGGCCTTCGCGGCCGGCGTGAAATCGCTGATCCAGGCCGTCGTCGTCATCGTCATCGCCGCCCTGCTCGGGGTGTCCCTGACCTGGAACCCGCTCAAGCTCCTCGGCGTCGGCGCGATCGTGATCCTCGGCTCGGCCTTCTTCTCCTGCCTGTCGATGACCATCGCCGGCATCGTGCTCAGCAGGGACCGCCTGATGGGCATCGGGCAGGCCATCACCATGCCGCTCTTCTTCGGCTCCAACGCCCTGTACCCGCTGTCCGTCATGCCGGGCTGGCTCCAGGCCGTCAGCAAGGTGAACCCGCTCAGCTACGAAGTCGACGCCCTGCGCGGCCTCCTCCTCGGCACGCCCGCCCATCTGGCGCTCGACTTCGCGGTGCTGGCCGTGGCCGCCGCGCTCGGCATCACCGCGGCCTCCTCGCTCCTCGGCCGGCTGGCCCGTTGATCATGCGCGGGGAACGTGATGTGCGGCACGCCCGCGGAAGGGATTTTCCGGCCGCTTGCCGGATTCTTCCTGCGCACGGCTTGATCAGCGATCAAAGGGGATGAATTCCCTGGCCACAGCGCATTCTGCTCATTTGACAGTGCATTGAGCACACAGATAGGAAGCAGCTCTCTGAGGTCGAAGAGGTGCACTGTGTACGAGCCGAACGTGGTCGGGGACTGGCAGGAGTACGACGAGCATGCCGGTCTGCGTGTCCGCGTCCACCGTCTGGAGGCGGCCGAGCCGCCGCGGGGACGCGACGACGCCGCCGAAGGGCTCACCTATTTCAGCGTCCGTGTGACCGTCGAGAACCGCGGCGCCCTGCATCCGACGGTCCATCTCGAGGACGGTCAGATCGACGTGCGGATCGGCCCCGACGGCGAGAGCGCCTTCATCGACTGGCGCAACTCGCAGTTCATCGAGGGCTTCGACGTCTACCCGCTGCGCCGCGTCACCGCCGTGGTGTTCGCGGCGGGACCGGAGGCGAGCCTCGGCCAGATCGACGTGCAGATCCAGTTGCGGGTCGACGACGACTGGGCCGACCGCCGGCTGTGGGCGGGCGGCATCGGACTCGACGAGCGGACCGCGCACCCGGGCGTGGGCCGCGACGGCCTGGCCTGCCAGATCAGCAACTTCCTGCGGGACCAGGCCGAAGAGGGCACCGCCTGATCCCGCGCCAGGGTCAGTGCGGGATGCCGTCGATGATCTCGCGGGCACCCTGACGCAGCAGCGCCACCGCGACCGAGGTGCCCAGCGTGGCCGGATCGAGCCGGCCCGCCCACTCGTGGGCGTTCAGCCGGGTCTTGCCGTCCGGGGTGAACACACAGGCCCGCAGGGACAGTTCGCCACTGTGGTCCACGCGCGCGTACCCCGCGATCGGGCTGTTGCAGTGGCCCTGCAGGACGTGCAGGAACATCCGCTCGGCGGTCGCCTCCCGGAAGGTGTCCGGATCGCCGAGGGCGCTGACCGCGTCGATCAGCTCGGTGTCGCCCTCCCGGCACTGCAGCGCGAGGATGCCCGCGCCGATCGGCGGCATCATCGTCTCGGGGGAGAGGACCTCGCTGATCACGTCCTGGCGGCCGATGCGTTCCAGGCCGGCGACGGCGAGCAGCAGCGCGTCCGCCTCACCCGCCTCCAGCTTCGCCAGCCGCCGGTTGGCGTTGCCGCGGAAGGGCACGCACTCCAGGTGCGGGTGGGTGGCGGCCAGCTGGGCCACCCGGCGCACCGAGGAGGTGCCGACCCGGGTCCCCTCCGGAAGCTCGTCCAGGGCGAGGCCGCCCGGGTGGATCAGGGCGTCGCGGATGTCGTCCCGCTTCAGGAACGCGGCGAACGCGGTGCCCGCCGGGAGCGGACGGTCGGCGGGCACGTCCTTGACGCAGTGCACCGCGAGATCGGCCTCGCCGGCCAGCAGCGCGGCGTCGACCTCCTTGGTGAACGCGCCCTTGCCCTCGACCTTGGACAGGTCGCCCATCCACTTGTCACCGGTCGTTCTCACCGGCACGACCTCGGTGCGCACACCGGGGTACAGGGCTGTCAACTCGCTGCGTACGCGCTCCACTTGGGCCAGCGCCATCGGCGAGTCACGGGAGACGACACGGATCAGTTCCGGGAGGGACATGCGGGACACGATAGACCCTGTCAAGGGTCGGTGTTTGACCCTTGGGGAGCAACGGGTAGGGAGTAGCGCACCTTTTGCCTGGCACGGGCGCCCAACCGGTCGTAGAACCTGATCGCACCGTCGTTCCAGGCGGGCGTCTGCCACTGCACCTCGCCGAGCCCCAGCGCACGGGCCTCGGCGGTCACGGCGTCCATGAGCAGCACGCCGAGTCCCAGACCGCGGTGCCCGGGAAGCAGGAACAGGCAGTCCATGTGCAGGTACTCGCGGCCCTCCCAGGTGGAGAGTTCGGGCGCGCAGGTGGCGTAGCCCACGAGTTCGCCGTCCGGGAGTTCGGCCACCAGGCAGCGCAGGCGGGGCGCGGGGGTGTCGAAGAGGAGTGCGGCCAGTCTCGCGGGCAGGTCGTCCGGGGGCGGTGCCGCCTGTTCGTACTCCGCGTGCCGGGCGGCGAGTTCGGCGACCGCGGGGAGGTCGGCGCGCTCGGCGTGCCGGACGAGGGGGGCGTCGCTCATCGGACGTCACCCGTCACCGTGTCCGCACCCCAGGCCGTGAGACGGTCGGCGAGCGACGCGGTGCCGTCCAGGACGTGCCGGGAGTACGCGTCCCGCTCGTGCGCGAGGACGGCGGCCTCCCACACGCAGGGCGAGAGCCCCGCCCGGCCGGGCCGCAGCGCGTCGGGCTCGCCCACCGGCCCGGCGAAGATCGCCAGGTCCGCCATGCCGCCCTCGATCCAGCTGTGCACCAGGACGTAGTCGCCGTCGCCGCCCGCGTGCACGATCAGGACGGCCAGGCCCAGGGAGCCCCGCAGCGGGCCGAGTTCGAGGTGACGCGCGGCGATCCGCAGCCCGGCCTCGGCGTCCTGGGCGGACACGGTACGGCCGGGCGCCTCCAGCGCGTAGACCTTCACCAGGTGCCCTGCGGCCTCCCTGAGGCCCAACGGCCGGGCGGGGCGGGCGTGATGGGTGTCGGCGAGGGCGAGCAGGGCCTCGGTGCCGACCGCCGCGGGCAGTTCCTCGTGAAGATCCATCCGGCCATCATCGGACGCCGGACTCCGGCCCGTCCACCGTCTCCCGTGCGACGACGGTGGACGGCCGGGACAGCACCACCAGTGCCACCGCCGTGAGCACCCCGCCGGCCAGGAACGTGCCGCGTGTCCCGGCCAGGGGCAGCAGCACCCCACCGAGCAGGGCGCCGGCGGCCACGCCCACGTTGAACGCCGCCGAATTGGCCGCCAGGGCCGTCTCGGTACGGCCCGGGGCGACCCGCAGCACCTGGCTCTGCGTCGCCATGAACGTCGGTGCCACCGAAGCGCCCAGCAGCATGAGCAGCACGACGGTCGCCACCTGGCTGCTGCCGGCCGCGTACAGCCCGACCAGTGCCACGGCCTGGCCGGCGACCGGCACGGAAAGCGTGGCCCGCGGATACCGGTCCAGCAGCGGTCCGGCCACCGTGACCCCGGCCAGCGCCGCCGCCCCGAACGCCATGAGCACGGCGCTCACCGCGTCCCGGCCGAACCCGCTCACCTCGTCCAGGAAGTCCACGACGTAGGTGAACCCGGTGAACGCCCCCGTCACCGAGAGCGCGGTGGTGGCGAGCACGACCGCGAACCGGCGCCGGTCCGGGGCGGCCCCGTACGCCGCATGACCTTCCTGCGGACGCGAGGTCGGCAGCAGCACGGCCACCGCGACCAGCGATACGACGGCGAGGGCGCCCAGCACCGCGAACGGCGTCCGCCAGCCGCTGTGCCCGCCCAGCCACGTCCCCGCCGGCACCCCGGCGACTGTGGCCAGCGAACCGCCCACCGACAGCAGCCCGATGATCCGGCCGCGCCGTTCGGGCGGGAACAGGCCGACCGCGACCGGCCCCATCACCGCCCAGAACAGCGCCTGTGCCAGCGCGGTCGCCACCCGGGCGGCCAGCAGCATGCCGTACGACACGGCGGCGAGCGCCGAGACCCAACTGGCCACCGCGAGCACCGCGAGCAGACCGGTCATCAGATACCGGCGTGGCACGGACCGGCTGACGTGCGCCAGCGGCAACGAGGCGACGGCCACCGCCAGGCCGTAGCCGGTGACCAGCGCGCCCACCGCGGTGAGCGAGACCCGCAGATCGTCCGCCATCAGGGACAGCAGACCCACCGGGAGGTTCTCGGTGGTGTTGAAGGTGAACGCCGCCAGCATCAGCGCCGCGACGACGGCGGCCCTGCGCCAGGGGGCCGGACGTACGCTGCCCATCCAACTGCCTTTCCGGGGTGGGGAAGAGGGACGGCAAGCGTGCTGCGCCGACGCGCACGGCTCTATTCTTTCGGTCCAGGACGAATCACCGACCGACACCGGGAGGCCGCCTTGCCGCTGACCCTGCGTCTCGGCACCGACGACCTCAGGCGGTGCCGGTTCGCGGTCTCCCCGCTGTGCCAGACCCACGAGGCGCTGCGCATGCTGCGCCGCTCCGCCCGGCACGGCTACCACCGGGCCTGGCTGCGCCGCGCCGCGCCCGCCGTGGCCGGGCTCGACCTGTCCCCGCTGTGGCTGTTCATCCCGCCGGTCGGCGGCTACACCCCCGACTTCCTGGGGCCGCCGCCCGAGGAGCCGTACCCCCGCTTCGAGGACGAGCTGGCCCGCGTACGCGCCACCGACCCCGCCCTCGCCCGCACCGAGATGGCCCGTTCGCTGGCCTGCACGCCGGGGCTCGCCGAGTCGGCGCGGGGCCGGGCCGCGCTCGACGACCCGGCCGCCACCGTGCGGCGCCTCGCCGACCTCACCGAGCAGGCCTGGCGGGCACTGGTCGCCCCGGACTGGGCACGCCATCGTGCCGTGCTGGAGACCGACATCGCGCACCGCTCCCGGCAGGTGGCGGACGCCGGGCTGGACGCGTTGTTCACCGGTCTGCACCCGGACGTCGACTGGGCCGGCGGAAGCCTCACCCTGCCCGTGCGCGGCGACCTCAGGGACGCCCAACTCGCCGACGGGCGAGGCGTGCTGCTCATGCCGAGCGTGTTCGTGTGGCCGGATGTGGTGAGCGGCTTCGCCCGGCCCTGGCAGCCGACGGTCATCTATCCGGCGCGCGGCATGGGCGCACTGCACGGCGACGGGGTGCCGCGCCCGTCGCAGGCGCTCGCGCGACTGCTGGGGCGGCAGCGTGCGGCGGTCCTGGCGGGCCTCGGGGAACCGGCCTCGACGACCGACCTCGCCCGCCGGCACGGCCTCGCCCCCTCGACCGTCTCCGCCCATCTGGCGGTCCTGCGCGAGGCGGGCCTGCTCGGCTCGCGTCGGCAGGGCCACCGGGTGCTGTACGGGCGGACAGCGCTCGGTGACGCGGTGGTGGCGGGCGCCTGACCGTCCGGCGGTCCGGCCACAGGCTCAGGCGAGCGGCTCGCTGAGTTCGACCGAGCGCAGGGCGGCCGCCAGGGCCTGCTCGTCGCCGATGTCCAGGGCCGTGTCGGTCAGCTTGATGACGTGTTCGTCGCCGTGGGCGAGGGCTCGTTCCACGACCTCTTCCGCGGTGAGGCGCGCGGGAGGGACGTAGGCGACCGGTGCCGGCGGCGCGTACATCGCCGTGACCGCCGCCGACGCCGTCCACGCCGCGTGCAGGCTCGGCACCCACTGGTCGCGGGGCAGGGAGTCCAGGGCCCGCAGCACGGCGTTGGGGGCCGTGGCCGCGTGCACGAGCATGGTCGGCTCGCCGTGGCCGTGGGTGGCGTAGCGGTGGGTCGCGGCGCGCACGAGCTCGGTGAGGCGCTCCTTCGCGGTGTCCGGGTCGGTGACGCCGTGCGCCCACACGGGCAGGCGACGTACGGCGGCCAGGCGGTTCCGGAACCCCAGGTGCCCCGGCTCGATGGCCGGCACCGCTTCCAGGGCGTCTACGGCGGTCGGCGCACCCGGCAGCTCCACGAACCCGGTCACGGGCTGGTGCCGTGCCGCCCAGTAGCCCAGCGCGTGCGCCAGTTCGGTGAGCCGGGGCGCGTTCTCCTGGGCCTCCAGGGCGCGGACGGCGTGGCCGACCCGGATTACCGTGTGCGTGGCACCGCCGTACATGCCCGGCAGCAAGCGCGGCCACCACTCGGCGAGGACGCCCTTCCAGGGGTGCTCGGCGAGCGTGCGGGAGAAAAAGTCGGTCCAGTCGGCTATCCGGCGTGGATCACCCAGTGCCGAGGGCCAGTTGTCGTCCGTCACGGGGGCGGTGCGGTCGGGGAAGTCCTCCAGCTTGTCCCGGTACAGGTCCAGCCACCGGTGCACCGAACCGGCCTGTCCGTGCGCGGCGAGTGCCTCGACCACCATCGGGGCGTGGTTGCTCAGCCAGCCCTCGCGCTCCGGGCCGGACGCGTGGACGCGGTCCAGGGCCTCTTCGAGGTACCCGCTCGTGTGACTCGTATCGCTCGTGTCCATGAACAGGACGCTATGCCGGGGCAGTTCGGCGGGGATCGGGCGCGGGACGGAATCCGGCGGTGCCCGGAGTCCTAGGTCCCGCGCCCTACGGCGCTCGGGAGGGTTGCCGGATCAGGCGTTGGGGTCGAAGGAGATCCCCGACGGCTTCGCCGACGACAGGTGCGCGGCGAAGTTGGCGTCCTTGAGACCGAAGTTGGCGCTGCCGAAGTCGTACGCGCTCAGCTTGTCGCGCAGAGCCGTCGACGGGTAGCCGTTCCAGCCGACCAGCGGCGGGTACTGCCAGGTGCCCTTGGCGTTCTCCGGGGGCTCGTCACCCGAGTTGGCCAGCCGGAAGCAGTGCGTGCTGATGCCGTCCTTGTGGTAGACGATCTTCGCGTGCGTGCCGTCGAAGCGGACGCCGGAGGCCGCGCTGACCGTGAACGAGCCGTGGTTGGACGTCGACACGTACTGGACCGCGCCGTTCTGCACCCAGATCACGACGTGCTCCCAGTCGTTGCGGTGCCCGCCGATGCTGCTGTTCGCGACCGCCTGGTCCTTCTCGAAGTACAGGCCGTACATGTAGGCGCACCAGCCGTTGCTGCACTTGTAGCGCGAGTACGTGTTGGTGTTGTCGAGATCCGAGGCGTCATGGCAGTCGCCGCTGAGCGAACCCGTCGGGTTCAGACCGCCGTTGATGGTGCCGTCGGGGCCGATGGCGGGCGTCGAGTAGCAGCCGTCGGTGTCGTAGTCGAAGGCCGGCTGGTAGGTGTACTCGGCGCTCTCGGCGTTGGCGGGCAGCGCCTTGGGCGGGGCGGCGAACGCCACGGAAGGAAAGGCGACGACGAGCGCGGCGGCGCCGGCCAGACCGGTGAACCACCTCGTGCGGTGCCTCTTGAACGACGGTGACGCCACTGCGTCCTCCTTGGGGTCCGGGCGCAGCCCAACGGCTGTGGGGTTACTGGTGAGTTCAGCTTCCCGGCTTTCCATGTCCGCGCCAAGATGTTGAAGGCATCGCTCCGGTTACGGCTTGCCCAACACCGGGATCACGGAGGCGCGTCGGGGAGGTCGGCCGAGGAGTCCTCCGGCGCGAGATCGGGCCGCAGCCGCAGCCAGGACGGCTGACGCAGCAACCCCGCCCGGGTACGGGTGCTGTAGCGGACCTCGCCCACCAGCCGGGGCAGCACCCAGTGCGCACCCGGGACGCGCGGCACGGGATCGAAGGGGCACACGTCCGCCGCCGCGGCCGCCAACAGGGAGGCGAGCTCCGTCCGTTCCGTCTCGCTCCAGCCGGTGCCCACATTGCCGACGTAGCGCAGCCGCCCTCCGTCGCGCTGTCCGACCAGCACAGCGCCCGGCAGACCGGTGAGCCGGCCCTTGCCGGGCAGCCAGCCGCCCACGAGGACGTCCTCGCTGTGCATGTTGCGGATCTTGATCCAGGCGCGGGAGCGCACTCCGGGTTCGTACACCGAGTCGAGCCGCTTGCAGACCAGGCCCTCCAGACCGTGTTCACGGGTGGCGCGCAGGGCCTGCTCGCCGTGACCGACGAGGGCGCCGGGCGTGGACCAGTGCGGCCCGGAGAGCTCAAGCTCGTCCAGTCGCGCCCGCCGCTGCATGTAGGGAAGGGTGAGGAGCGAGCGCCGACCCAGGTGCATCAGGTCGAACAGCACGAGGTGGACGGGCGCTTCGGCCGCCCGGCGTGCGGCTCTGGCCGGGGCGTGCGCCAGCTGCATGCGCGGTTGCAGCAACTGGAAGTCCGCGCGGCCCTGTTCGTCCAGCGCCAGGATCTCCCCGTCGAGCACCGCGGGTGTGGTGCCGAGCGCGGCGCCCAGCGACCGCAGTTCGGGATAGGCGCCGGTGATCTCCTCGCCGGACCGGGCGCGCAGCACCACGCCGCCGTTCCCGGCGAGGTAGGCCACGACCCGCTGGCCGTCCTGCTTGGTCTCGTAGGCCCAGCGCGCGTCCTGGGAGGCGGGCGGCAGGGTGCCGGGGGTGGCGAGCATGGGCGGGATCAGCGGGAGGGTCACGGGTCAGTTGTCGACACGGGCACCGGCCGCCACGCGCCCCGCCCACCGGTTTCCCCTGAACGGGCGCCGCCCGGGTGCCTTCTGTGTGGAACACCAGGGTGAGGCTCCCGGTCGCCGGCGGCTGCTGTGCGGAGACGGGTCAGATGATGCCGCCGTTGGCCCGCAGTACCTGGCCGTTGACCCAGTGACCGGCCGGGCTCACCAGGAACGACACGACGTTGGCGATGTCCTTCGGTGTCCCGAGCCGCTCCAGCGGGGGCTGGGCCGCCAGGCGGGCGACGGTCTCCTCGTCCTTGCCGTCGAGGAAGAGGTCGGTCGCCGTCGGGCCGGGGGCCACGGCGTTGACGGTGACGTCACGGCCGCGGAGCTCGCGGGCGAGGATCAGGGTCACGGCCTCGACCGCGCCCTTGCTGGCCGCGTAGGCGCCGTACCCGGGGAAGGCGAGCCCGACGACCGAGCTGGAGAGGTTGACGAGCGCACCGCCCGGACGCAGTCGGCGGGCGGCCTGCTGGTCGACGACGAAGGTGCCGCGGATGTTGGTGCGGTACAGGGCGTCGAGCTCGGCGAGGTCGAGCTCCGCGATCGGGGCCAGCGGCATCCGGCCCGCGGAGTGGACCACCACGTCGACACCGCCGTACGTGGCCTCCGCCAGGTCGAACACGGCGGCGACCTCGGTCTCGTCGGCGACGTCCGCGCGGGCGGCGCGGGCGGTGCCGCCCGCTTCCTCGATGGCGCGCACGGCCTCGTCGGCGGCGTCCTTGTTGCCCGCGTACCCGACGACGACCGCGAATCCGTCCGCGGCGAGCCGCTGGGCGATCTGCCGTCCGATGCCGCGCGATCCGCCGGTCACGATCGCGACACGCTGGTCCGTCCGGGGCTGAGTGGTCATGACTGCATCCTTTGTCAGCACTGCTGCTGTTAGCGTTGCTACGGCTGGTTCGTATCGACGATAACACGGGATCGTAGTGACGGTAACCCCAGACTCGTATCGATGCTACGGATGGCGTACGGTGGGGGCATGGACGCGAGGGAAAAGATCCTGGAAGCGGCCACCGAGCTGCTGGCCGGTGCGTCGGCCGCCGATGTCTCCACGCGCGCGGTGTGCGAAAAGGCCGGGGTGGGCGCGCCGATGCTCTACCGGCTCTTCGGCGACAAAGCCGGCCTGCTGGCCGCCGTGGTCGACCGGGGATTCGAGCGGTACCTCGCGTCCAAGCGGGCGGCGCGGCCGAGCGAGGATCCCGTCGAGGACCTGAAGAGCGGTTGGGACAACCACATGCGCTTCGCGCTGGAGCACCCCAGCCACTACCGCCTGATGTACTCGCCCGAGCTGACCGTGCCGCCCGCCGCGGCCCGCGAGGCGCACGACCTGCTGCACGGGATCCTCGAACGCTGCGCGGCCGCGGGGCGGCTGACGGTGCCGCCCGCGCTGGCCACGCAGATGATCATGTCCGCCAACGTCGGGGCGGCCCTGTCGATGCTGACCAGACCCGAGCAGTACACGGACCCGGCGTTCTCGCGGCGGCTGCGCGACGCGGTACTGGACGCGGTGACCCGGCCCGCCGACACCGACGCACCGCGCAAGGACGACTCGGTGCCCGTCGCGGCCGCCACCCTCGCGGCCCGGCTGCGTGCCGACCTGCCGCCGACGCTCACGACGGCCGAGTCGGCCCTGCTCCAGCAGTGGCTGCGGGAACTCTCCGAGAGATGAGGGATCAGCGTTCCTCGGGCGGCAGCGCCTGCACCAGACCCGACTGATAGGCCATCACGACGAGCTGGGCGCGGTCCCGGGCGCCGAGCTTGGTCATCGCGCGGTGGACGTGGGTGCGCACGGTCAGGGGGCTGACGAAGAGCTTCTCGGCGATCTTCTCGTTGGAGTGCCCCTCGGCGACCCACGCCATGACCTCGCGTTCCCGGCCGGTGAGACCGGTCAGGTCGTCGGCGGCGGCGAGGCGGGTGCCGAGTCCCGGGGCCGCGAGGAACCGGGTGATCAGGGTGCGGGTGGCGCCGGGGGAGAGCAGGGAGTCACCGGCAGCCACGGTGCGGATGCCGGAGAGCAGGGCCTCCGCGGTGACGTCCTTGCCGAGGAAACCGCTGGCCCCGGACCGCAGCGCCTGCGCGACGTACTCGTCGATCTCGAACGTGGTCAGGATCAGCACCCGCGTGTCCGACAGCTCCGGATCCGCGCAGATCACGGAGGTGGCGGCCAGGCCGTCGGTGCCCGGCATGCGGATGTCCATCAGGATCACGTCGGGACGGTGGACGCGCGCCAGGTCGATCGCCGCGGCGCCGTCGGTGGCCTCCGCGACCACCTCCATGTCGTCGCACGAGTCGATGAGGATCCGGAAGGTGGCCCGCAGCAGAGCCTGGTCGTCGGCGAGCAGTACGCGGATGGTCATGGGGTCCGTTCCTGGCGTTCCGGGACAGCGGGGTCGAGGGGGAGCCGGGGGCGCCCCGCCGGGTCCGGCCGGTCGGCGTCGGGGTGGTCCTCGCCGCCGTACGGCAGCCCGGGCAACCGGAGCCCGGTCGTCAGGGCGACGACCGTACGGACATGATCGTCGGCGTAGCGCCGCAAGGGGATGCTCATGGGCTCTCCGGTCGTCCTGGAACCATGGTGGCCGAGGTCCGCCGGGTGCGGCCGCCGCGACCCGTCCCGGCCGAGAGAGTCACGCGTCCCCACCTTCACGGCCCGGGTCGCCAGTCTTCCGGAACAAGGCCCGCCAATCGTCGTACCACCGCCGACAATCTCGCCTACGCAGAACGCAGTACGTGCCGGGGACCGGATCCTCCCTGGGCAGGACCTGACGGCCGCCGGGCGGCGGCCGTCAGGCGGGGAGCGTCAGCGTCCGGACGCGGTCCCGGCCGATGTCTCCGCGGCCGGTGCCGAGGCCGCAGCCGGGACCGCGGCGCGCGGGCGCGGGATGAAGGAGGCGAGGGCGAAGGCGAGGAGCGCGGCACCCGCGCCGATCGCCATGACGGTCTTGAAGCCGTTCTCGGAGGGCAGCGCGTAGCCACCCAGATCGATGGTCATCTGGGCCAGTACGACACCGGCGAGGGCGCTCGCCGTCGACGTGCCGATGGACCGCATCAGGGTGTTGAGGCTGTTGGCGGCGGCCGTCTCGGAGGCGGGCACGGCGCCCATGATGAGGGCGGGCATGGAGCCGTACGTGAACCCGATGCCGGCGCCGATCACGCAGGACACCAGCACCAGGTGCCAGACCGCGGACATCAGCACGATGTTCAGCCCGTAGCCGGCGGCCACGATGAGTGCGCCGATCATGAGCGTGACCTTCGGACCCTTGGCCTTGGAGACGGCCGCGGAGACCGGTGCCAGGGCCATCATCACCAGGCCGGACGGGGCCATGACCAGGCCGGCGGTCAGCAGGGACCTGCCCAGGCCGTAGCCGGTGCGGGTGGGCAGTTGGAGCAGCTGCGGCAGTACCAGCGACATCGCGAACATCGAGAAGCCGATCGCGATCGACGCGAGGTTGGTGAAGAGCACCTGGCGGCGGGCGGTGGTGCGCAGGTCGACCAGTGGCTGGGCGGTGCGCAGTTCGAAGAAGCCCCAGGCCAGCAAAATGATCACGGCGGCGACGAACAGGCCGAGCGTGGTGCCGCTGGTCCATCCCCAGTCGGCGCCCTTGGAGACGGCGAGCAGCAGGGAGACCAGTCCTGAGGCCATCCCGACCGCGCCGACCGCGTCGAAGCGGCCGCCGGTGCGCACCTGCGACTCCGGCACGAACGCGAGAACCAGGACCAGGGCGATCGCGCCCATCACGGCCGAGGCCCAGAACAGGGCGTGCCAGTCGAAGTTGTCCGCGATCAGCGCGGCGGTCGGCAGGCCCAGGGCGCCGCCGACGCCGAGGGAGGCGCTCATCAGCGCGGTCGCACCGGCCAGGCGCCCGGCGGGCAGTTCGTCGCGCATGATGCTGATGCCGAGCGGGATGACACCGGAGGACAGGCCCTGCAGGGCGCGGCCGACGATCATCGGGACCAGGGCGTCGCTGAGTCCGCAGACCACCGATCCGACCACCAGCATCACGACGCTGACCAGCAGCATCCGGCGCTTGCCGAACATGTCGCCGAGCCGCCCGACGACCGGGGTGGCGACCGCTGCCGCGAGCAGGGTGGCGGTGACCGCCCACGCGGTGTCCGAGGCCGGGGCGTCGAGCAGCTTGGGCAGCTCCGGCACGATCGGGATCACCAGGGTCTGCATCAACGAGACGACGATTCCGGCGAAGGCCAGCACCGCCACCACGGCCTTCGGGTGCGGCGGGGCCACGGCACCCGGGTCGGCGGAGCTGGCGGGAGCGTCGGACATGGAAGGGCCTCCAAGGCGGGGGAGCGGGGCGGGCCCCGGGCTAAATTAAGTCAGGTGATTGACTTAGGGTACTGGGTGCGGCTGTCGTGGTCGTGCGGCGGCCGCCGGGGGTGGCGAGGAGGGGGTCGGTCCTGGAGTGCGAGGCGCCCGTGCCGAGCCGCTGCGAGAAGGGCGGCGCTCGCCGTGCGTTGTCCTGCGCGCCGTTCCCGACCTGCTGTTGCGTAGGCTTCCGGCACTGGAACTCGCCGCACCGCCGGCGGACCTCAGGCGGCTCGAGGGACTGGCCGTCTGAGGGCTCTGCGAAGTCCCGGTGCGGTGGTGAGCATGGCGGGCAGGACGGTACGCGAGGAACAGGTCAGCGCGACCCGGGAGCTGATCCTGACCGCGGCCGAGCGCCTCTTCGCCGAGCGCGGTGTCCTCGCGGTGTCCAACCGGCAGGTCAGCGAGGCCGCGGGGCAGGGCAACAACGCCGCGGTCGGTTACCACTTCGGCACCAAGGCCGACCTGGTCCGGGCGATCGCCCGCAAGCACCAGGTCCGTGTCGAGTCGATCCGTGCCCGGCTGCTGGCCGGGGCCCGCGGCTCCACGGATGTACGCGACTGGGTGGACTGCCTGGTCCGGCCCGTGCCCGAACATCTCGCGGAGCTGGGCAGCCCCACGTGGTTCGCCCGGTTCTGCGCACAGGTCATGACCGACCCGGTGCTCCAGCAGATCATGGTCAAGGAGTCCATGACCTCGCCCTCGCTCCAGCAGATCGTCGAGGGCCTGAACCGCTGTCTGCCCGAACTGCCCGCCGACGTCCGCGCCGAGCGCGGCGAGATGGCCCGTCATCTGATCGTGCACATGGCCGCCGACCGCGAACGGGCCCTCGCCGAGAACACCCCGACGCCCCGTGCCAGCTGGCACGACGCCGCCACCGGCCTCGGTGACGTCGTGGTCGCCATGTGGACGGCTCCGGTCACTCCGACCGGAGCGTGAGGACGTCACTTGAGTCGGGCGACCCACCCCTCGAAGGGCCCTCCCCGCGAACGGATCGTCTCCGTGCACGGCACCTCCAGCGACAGACCCGCTGTCGCCCGCGGTGCCGGTTCGCGCCTCCTGGCTGCAGGACGTGGCTGAAGTGGGCGCTGCCGCGTCCTGGCCAGGGTGCCGTCGCGGCATGCTGAACTACCGATCCCTCTCCTGCGCCATCGACGACGAGACCGGGGAGGTCGCACCGGCCGGCGCCCGCCGAGCCTCATCCCGCGGGCACGAGTCGCTCGGCCGGAGCGGGTTCACGCAGCCCGCGCAGCAGCAGGCCGCCCAGCGCGGGCAGGAGGATCAACGGCACCAGGGCGGTTCGCAGGGACGCGGTGTCGGCCAGCGCTCCCAGCGCCGGGGCGGCCAGCCCGCCGACGCTCACCGTCAGACCCAGCGTGACGCCGCTCGCCGTGCCCACCCGCCCGGGCAGGTAGTCCTGGCCGAGAGTGATGTGCAGGGAGAACGGCACGTACAGGCCGGCCGAGGTCAGTGCGACGAACAGGTACACCGCGGGACCGGGGGCGAACACCACCCCTGCCACGGCGAGCACCGTGAGGGCGTAAGCCCTCCGCACCACCGTGAGGCGCCCGTACCGGTCGGCGAGCCGGCCCCCGAGAACCGTGCCCAAGGCACCTCCCGCGTAGAGCACGCACAGCGCCGCCGTACCGGCCACGTCCCCGCCGCCCACACGCTCACGGACGTACAGCGACACGAACGCGCTCAGCCCGACGAACACGACCGACCGGCAGACCACCGCACCGGACAGCCGCAGGAACGACGGCCAGTCGTCGCTCCCGGCCCGCACGGTCGCCGGTCCCGGCTTCGGGCGGGCCCGGGACGCGCGCACCGCTGCCGCGCACAGGGCCGCGCCCGCCACGGCCGGGACGACCAGCAGCGGAGAAGCGTCCGGGCCACCGGTGGCCATCACGGCGGCGACCAGCGGCGGGGCCAGGGCGAAGCCGATGTTGCCGCCCAGCGAGAACCACCCCATCCCTCCGTTGCCGCCGGGCGCCACGGCCCGCGCCGCCCGGGCGGCCTCCGGGTGGTAGGCCGCGACCCCGATGCCGGACACGGCGACCGCCGCCAGGGTCAGCGGATAGGAGCCGAAGATCCCGCTCAGCGCGACCCCCGCGCCCGCGGTCAGCGCACTCAGCGGCAACAGCCACGGCATCGCCCAGCGGTCGGTGAGCGCGCCGAACAACGGCTGTACGACCGACGACAACAGGGACGCCGCCAGCACGATGCCCGAGGCGGCGGCGTACGAACAGGCGCGCTCGGCGACGAAGAACGGCACCAGGGCGGCGACGGCCCCCTGGTACACGTCCACGCAGCCGTGACCGAGCGACATCAGCGTGAGGGAACGGTTCTTGGACACGCAACCGAGCCTCGCGCGGACACGTCCTGGCCCGCTTTCGATAATCTGCCTGTTTGTGTCGAACATCCGCCACGACCCGGTGGCGCCCACCCGCGCCCAGCGCCTCGCCGCAGGCGACAGCATCGACGCCCACCGGCACGACGACCACCAGATCGTCTACGCCGGCTCCGGCGTCCTCGCCGTCACCACCGACGCCGGCACCTGGTTCGCCCCCGGCACCCGGGCCATCTGGGTTCCGGCGGGCACCGTCCACGCCCACCGCGCCCACGGCCGGCTCGACCTGCACCTGGTCGGACTGCCCGCCGACGACAACCCGCTCGGCCTGGACGCCCCGACCGTCCTCGCCGTAGGTCCGCTGCTGCGCGAACTGATCCTCGCCTACACCCGCGACCCCGCCGACGACAACCCCGAACGCCACCGCCTCCTCGCCGTTCTCCGCGACCAGTTGCGGGCCTCACCGCAGCAGCCCCTGCGGCTGCCCGCCCCGACCGATCCCCGCCTGGCCGCGGTCTGCGCGCTCGTGCACGCCGACCCCGCCGACCCGCGCACCCTCGCCGCCCTCGGCGCCGCGACCGGAGCCTCCGAACGCACGCTCAGCCGTCTCTTCCGCACCGAGTTCGGCATGACCTTCCCGCAGTGGCGCACCCAGTCACGCCTCTACCACGCCCTGCGCATGCTCGCCGACGACGTCCCCGTGACGACCGTGGCCCACCGCTGCGGCTGGTCCTCCGCGAGCGCCTTCATCGACGTCTTCCGCCGCTCCTTCGGCTGCACCCCGGGCACCCACAACCGCTGCTCCCCGTAACGACGGAGCCCGCCGACGGAGGTACCCGTACCGTCCAGTAATGTGCGCGGCAGCCCCCCCCGAAGGAGGAACCGTG
Organism: Streptomyces sp. SLBN-8D4; assembly: GCF_049739545.1. Taxonomy (NCBI): domain Bacteria; kingdom Bacillati; phylum Actinomycetota; class Actinomycetes; order Kitasatosporales; family Streptomycetaceae; genus Streptomyces; species Streptomyces sp. SLBN-8D4. Next base: position 680,468 of record NZ_JBMGQC010000001.1, on the reverse strand, counting down.
CCACGGTCCCCACGCTCGCCCCTGCTGCTCGCCGGTCTGCTGGCCACCGGGGGTGTCGCCCACTTCGCCGCGCCACGCTCGTTCGACGCGACCATCCCGAAGGCCCTGCCCGGCAAGCCCCGGACCTGGACCTACGCGAGCGGTGCCGTGGAGCTCGCGCTCGCCGCCGGTCTGGCGCTGCCCAGGACCCGGCACACCGCCGCGCTCGCCACCGCCGCCTTCTTCGTCGGGGTGTTCCCCGCCAACGTCAAGATGGCCGTCGACTGGCGCCACCGCCCGACCCCCCAGAAGGCGGCCGCCCTCGGACGGCTGCCGCTGCAACTGCCGCTCGTACTGTGGGCACGCGGCATCGCGAAGAACGGGGAGGGCCGGGCATGAGCAAGGCACCGGAGACCGGCGACACCATCGAGGACTTCGAGCTCCCCGACGAGACCGGCACCAGCCGCAAGCTGTCCGAACTGCTCGCCGACGGCCCCGTCGTCCTCTTCTTCTACCCCGCCGCCCTGACCGCCGGCTGCACCGCGGAGGCCTGCCACTTCCGCGACCTGGCCGCCGAGTTCGCCGCCGCCGGCGCGCAGCCGGTCGGCGTCAGCGGCGACACCGTCGAACGCCAGCAGGAGTTCGCCGGACAACACAGCCTCGGCATGCCCCTCCTGTCCGACGCCGACGGCAAGATACGCGAGCTGTTCGGCGTCAAGCGAGGCTTCTCCCTGGCACCCACCAAGCGGGTCACCTTCGTCATCGCCGAGGACCGCACCGTGCTGGAGGTCGTCCGCAGCGAACTGCGCATGAACACCCACGCCGACCGCGCCCTCGCCGCTCTGCGCGAACGCGGAAAGTGACGGCCGCGGTACGCAGAAGCCCCGCAGTCCTCCGTTTCGGTTGAACCGGCCGGGCAAAAGAACGATCCTGAACAAATGGTGCACGGCTCTGCTGCGGCGATCGTCGATACCCGGGGTGTGGTGCGGGGCTGGAGCGAGGGCGCCCGCGAACTGACGGGATACCCGGCCGACGAGGTCGTGGGCCGCCCGGCCCGCGACCTGCTCACCGAGGCCCCGACCGCCGATGCCGTCGCGGATCTGGTCGGCACCGTCGTGCTGCGCCGCCGCGACGGCTCGTCCGTCGCGCTGCTGCTCAGCGCCTGTGCCGTGCTCGGCGAGGACGGGGAACGTTCCAGCTACATGATCACCGCCGAGGCCCCCGGGGGCTCCGAACCGACCCTGGCGGGTCAGGCCTTCCAGCAGGCGTCCGTGGCCATGTCGGTCTTCGACGCGCGTCAGAACTACCTGCGGCTGAACGACGTGGCCTGCCGGATCATGGGCGTACCGCAGGAGGCGCTGCTGGGGCAGCACTTCCCGGAGAGCGTGGAGGACCGCCCGGCGCATCGCGGCTGGCTCGCCCATCTGCGCCAGGTCGTCGACACCGGCCGTCCGGTCCGGTACGAGAGCTTCACCGGGGCTCCCGCGCTGAACCGGGAGCACTCCTGGACCACCGACATGTGGCCCCTGCGGGACGGCGGCGGCGAGGTCCACGGGGTGGCCATCGCGTCGTTCGACAGCACCGAGCAGTACCGGGCCCGGCAACGACTCCTCCTGCTCAACGAGGCCGCGGCCACCATCGGCACCACCCTCGACGTGGTGCGCACCGCAGAGGAACTCGTCGGGCTCCTCGTGCCCCGCTACGCCGACTTCGCCAGCGTCGACCTCCTCGAATGGGTCCTCGGCGCGGACGAACCGCCTACCGTCCTGGAAGGCGACATCGCTCTGCGCCGCGTCGCCCACGGCTCCGGCCACGAGGGCACCCCCGAGGCCGCCGTCCACCTGGGGGAGACGGACATCTACCAGGCCTCCTCACCACCCGCGCGGGCGGTGCGGGAGGGCCGGGCCGCCCTGAGCCAGGCCGGTGAGCCCGACTTCATGCGCTGGGTCGCCGAGCGCAACTCCCGCGCCCCGGCCGGCCGCTCCTACCGCAAGGGCGCCCACTCCCTGCTCGCCGTGCCGCTCAGGGCCCGCGGCACCACCCTCGGGGTCGCGGTCGCTGTCCGTATCGCCCACCCCGACGACTTCGGCGGCGACGACGCCGTCCTCGGCGAGGAACTCGCCAGCCGGGCCGCCGTCTGCATCGACAACGCCCGCCGCTTCGCCCGTGAGCGCACCACCGCCCTGGCTCTGCAGAACAGCCTGCTGCCGCGCGGTCTGCCCGGACAGGCCGTGGTCGAGGTGGCCCACCGCTATCTGCCCTGCGGCTCGATGGCCGGCGTCGGCGGCGACTGGTTCGACGTGATCCCGCTCTCCGGCAGCCGCGTCGCCCTCGTCGTCGGCGACGTCGTCGGACACGGCATCCCCTCCTCGGCGACCATGGGCCGCCTGTGCACGGCGGTCCGCACCCTCGCCGACGTCGACCTGCCGCCCGACGAGCTCCTCACCCACCTCGACGACCTGGTCACCCACCTCGCCTCGGACGACCGCGACGCCGAGGCCGCCGAACTGGGCGCCACCTGCCTCTACGCCGTCTACGACCCCGTCTCGCGCCGCCTCACCACGGCCGCCGCCGGCCACCCTCCGCCCGCCGTCGTCCTGCCCGACGGCACCGCGAGCCTCGTCCCGCTGAGCGCGGGGCCCCCGCTCGGGGTCGGCGGACTGCCCTTCGAGGCCACGGAGATCGAACTGCCCGAGGGAGCCGTCGTCGCCCTGTACACCGACGGGCTCATCGAGGACCGGGACCGCGACGTCGACCACGCCACCGAGGAACTGTGCCGCGCGCTCACCGCGAGGACCGAGACCCTCGACGACCTGTGCGACACCGTCCTGAAGGCCGTACTGCCCGAAGAACCGGGCGACGACGTGGCCCTGCTGCTGGCCCGGACCCGGACTCTCGGCGCGGACCGGGTCGCCACCTGGGACATCGAACCCGACCCCGCGCACGTGGCCGCGGCCCGGCAGGCCGCCACCGAGCAACTGAGCGCCTGGGGACTGGAGGAAGCCTCCTTCGTCACCGAACTCGTCGTCAGCGAACTGGTCACCAACGCCATCCGCTACGGCGAACCGCCCATCCAGCTGCGCCTGATCCGGGACCGCACCCTCATCTGCGAGGTATTCGACGGCAGTTCCACCTCACCGCACCTGCGGCGCGCCCACGCCTTCGACGAGGGCGGCCGCGGGCTGTTGCTGGTCGCCCAGCTCACCCAGCGCTGGGGGAGCAGGCAGACCGGCAGCGGCAAGACGATCTGGGCCGAGCAGTCCCTGGAACCGCCCGACTTCTGATCGCCGCGCTCACTGGAAGGAGCAGCCGGGGTTCGGCACGTCCTCCGAGTACGGCGAGCCGTGCGGGAGCACGTACAGCACCTCCAGGACGAGCGGGGTGTCCCCTTCGTTGCGGCCGAGATGGACGTCGCCGGGGCCGCCCGGCTCGCGCACCACGGTGCCCTGCCGGTAGACGCCGTCACTGGCGCAGTCGGGGTGGTAGTGGCTGAGGGTGCCCTGCTTGACGTACCCGTAGACGGGTCCGTCGTGGTAGTGCCAGCCGGTCGCCTGGCCCGGCGGGACGGTGATCTCCCTGAGGACGTAGTCGGTGTCGCCCACGGTCTTCTGGGCGATCAGCGTGCCGACCACACCGGGGCCCGGCGGGGTCGCCTGTGCGGTGCCGCCGGCGAAGACGGTGGCGGTGACGAGCGCGCCGGATACGGCGGTACGGAGCGCGATGCGCATACGGAAGGCCTCCTGGCTCATGAGCGTGAGCGACGACGTGTCGCGGTGGACGTCGCTGTGAACATAGAGGCCCGCACGGGTGGCCGGGGCGGTGTTCGGCGGATCTTCCCGCTCAGTTCTCCTCGGCGGCGACCTGCGCCAGGGTCCGGCCGGTCCGGACCGACCGTGCGCGGCGCGGATTCGGGGTGCCGTGTCCGCGCGCCCGGGCCTCGGCGGTCTTCACCAGCAGCCAGTTGTCCTCACGGAAGCGGGTGAGCGCGTACCGGCCGCGCAGCTTCGTCCCGTGCAGCCGGAACGTGGCGTGCCCGCGCTCCAGCGACTCGGCGAAGTCGACGGGACGCCCCTGGCGGTCGTGGCTCAGGGGTTGCCAACTTCTGGCCGTGAAAGGTTGTTGAGTGTGCGTAACCATGTGGCCTCGTACTCCAGCGGATGGTCCTCCGTCGGCACCGCGAGGCGTTTGTCCTTGGGCACGTCGGAGGGGCCCTTCGGGATCGACCAGGACTTCAGCACGCCGCCGACCTGGAGCCGGAAGTCGAAGTGCATCGTGCTCGCGTCGTGGATCTGGACGACGAACCGGGGCGCGGCATCCGTGCGGGCCTGCCGCCCTTCCGGCTCGCGGGTCCGTCCGAAGTCCCGCTTGCCGTGGTAGTCCCTCAGTCGCTCACTCACCTGGGCTCCTTTCGGAGCCTCCCGGGTACCCCTCCGGGTGTTCAGAACTCCTCGTGCACCTCCGGGTCCCCGCCGAGGCGCCGGTGCTCACGGTCGCCGATCGCGGCCATCTCGGCCTCGCTCAGCTCGAAGCCGAACACGTCGAGGTTGGCGCGCTGCCGCTCGGGGTCGCCGGACTTCGGGATGGGCAGGGCGCTGAGCTGGACGTGCCAGCGCAGGATCACCTGGCCGGGCGTGACCCCGTGCGCCTCGGCGGCACGTGCCACCGCCGGATCTTCCAGGAGGTCCGAGCCCCGGCCCAGCGGGCTCCAGCTCTCGGTGACGATGCCCTTGCCGGCGTGGAAGGCACGCAGCTCGTCCTGCGGGAACAAGGGGTGCAGCTCGATCTGGTTGACGGACGGCAGGACCCCGGTCTCCTTCTCCAGCCGCTCGATGTGCGCGGGGATGAAGTTGGAGACCCCGATGGACCGTACGAGTCCGTCCTCGCGGAGTTTGATCATTGCCTTCCACGAGTCGACGTACTTGTCGACGCGGGGGAGCGGCCAGTGGATCAGATACAGGTCCACGTACTCCAGGCCGAGACGGGCGCGGGACTCCTCGAAGGAGGCCAGGGTCTCCTCGTAGCCGTGATGGCGGCCGGGCAGCTTCGTCGTCACGAGGATCTCCTCGCGCGGGACGCCGGCGGCGGCCACACCGCGGCCGACACCGGTCTCGTTCCGGTAGTTCGTCGCCGTGTCGACGAGCCGGTAGCCGCTCTCCAGGGCGGCGGCGACGGCCCGCTCCGCCTCGGCGTCGTCCATCGGCCAGGTGCCCAGACCGATGGCGGGGATCTTCGTACCGTCGTTGAGCGTGTGCGCCGGGATGCTGATCACGTGCGGACCTTCCCTTGACTGTGTCGTCCCCCCAGCCTCACGGATAGCGTGAGCAATGATCAACCGGACGGGCGGGGACGAGGTCGGCGGACGGTATGGACGGCACCGAGGAGAAGCGGTCGGCGGGATCAGGGCGCCCCACGTCACGGGATGTCGCCCGGCTCGCCGGTGTGTCGCACACCGCCGTCTCCTTCGTGTTCAACGGCCGCGCCGAAGGAAACCTCTCGCCCGCCACCCAGGAACGCATCCGGCAGGCGGCCGCCCAGCTCGGCTACCGTCCCGACCCCGTCGCCCGCGGCCTGCGCAGCCGCCGTACGGCCGTGATCGGCCTGGTCACCGACGAGATCGCCTCCTCGCCCTTCGCCGGCCGGCTGCTGCGCGGCGCCATGGAGACGGCCTGGGACAGCGACCACCTCGTCCTCACCGTCGACTCCGGCGGCGACCGCGCCAAGGAGGACGCGGCCGTCGCCGAACTCCTCGACCGGCGCGTGGACGGGATCATCTACGCTGCCATGTCCCTGCGCCGCGTCCGCGTCCCCGAAGGACTGCACCGCACCCACTCAGTCCTTGCCAACTGCCTGCCCGACGACGACTCCCTGCCGTGCGTGGTCCCCGCCGAGCGGGCCGGCGGCCGTACGGCGGCCCGGTTGCTCCTGGAGCAGGGGCACCGCAGGATCGCGCTGGTCGGAGGGGAGCAGGACATCGCCTCCGTCGAACGGCTCCGCGGCTTCAGGGACGCCCTGCGCGCGGAGGGCGTCAACCTGCCCAAGGAGTGGGTCGTGCGCACCGGCGGCGAGATCTCCAGCGGCTACCAGGGCGCGACCCGCCTGCTCGACGGTGTCCCCGCCGAGCAGCGTCCGACCGGGATCTTCTGCTACAACGACCGGGTCGCGGCGGGCGCCCTGCACTGCGCGGCACGTCTCGGCATCACGGTGCCCGGCGAACTGCCGGTGGTGGGCTACGACGACCAGGAGCACATGGCCGCCCACCTGTTCCCGCCCCTCACCACCGTCGCGCTGCCGCACCGGGAGATGGGAGAGGCCGCCACCCGTCTCCTCCTCGACACCATCGACACCGGCCGCACACCGCCCCCCACCGTGCGACGCCTCGCCTGCCCGGTGGTCGGCCGCGGCTCGGTGGGTCCGGCGCCGACGGAGTGAGGAGGGGGCCGAACTCGACCGTCTGCTCGGCGGGCAGGTCGCGTGGTCGTAGTGGCCGCCGGGGCTGCAGCTTTGCGACCGCCGGCGGCCAGGACTCGGTGCCGACCGCGTCGAGCCGCCAGTGGTCGTCGGCCCAGAGAGCCTCCGTCACCGCTGTGCGGCAGGTGTGGCATCCCTCGGGGACGTCCTCGCCGGAGCGGACGGACTCTGGGAGCACCGGTGGCCGCAGGGGCCTGACCCGGAGGTCGCCCCCGCCCCCGCCCCCGCCCTCGCAGTCGCCGTCGCACTCGAAGGGGAAGCTCGCCCAGTCGGCCACCCGGATCCTGGGGAGTTGACGGAACGGCCACGCTGGGCAGTCAACCATGGGTGACGTGCCCGAAGGGGCACGGACTTCGGACGGATTCCGGCGATCAACGGAGCACGCATGACGACGGACGGCAGCACGGCGGAGCAGGGCGCGGGCATCGAGGTGAACCCGGTGGCCGGGCACATCGGAGCCGAGATCACCGGTGTCGACCTGGCCGGCGACCTCGACGACCGGGTGGTCGCCGCTATCCGCGCCGCGGTGCTGCGCTGGAAGGTGGTGTTCTTCCGGGGCCAGAAGCTCGACCACGCCGGGCACGTCGCGTTCGCCCGGAGGTTCGGCGAGCCCGTCGTCCTGCGCAAGCGCGGCAGCGCCTCGCCCGCGGAGTTCCCGGAGGTCGAGACGACCGCGGACCGACTGGAACTGGGCGAGAAGTTCGGCATGGAGCACGAGGAGTGGCTGCAACGCCGACGGCACACCCTGCTGCGCGGCTGGCACTGCGACCACGGCGCCCGCGTCGACCCGCCCGCGGCGACGATTCTGCGCGCCGAGACCGTCCCTCCGTACGGCGGCGACACCACCTGGTCCAACCTCGCGGCCGCCTACGCCGGACTGTCCGCTCCGGTGCGGGAGTTCGTCGACGGCCTGCGCGTGGAGCACCGGCTCGGCGTCGGCTACCAGCCCCGGCCGGGCGACGACGCCTACGTCCGCCACCTCCTGGACCACCAGGTGGCCTCCCTGCACCCGCTGGTGCGGGTCCATCCCGAGACCGGGGAGCGGATCCTCTACGTCAACGGCTACTACGTCGAGCAGATCGCCGACCTCTCCCGCGCGGAGAGCCGGGCGATCCTGGACATGCTCCTCGAACAGGCGGTCAGGCCCGAGTACACGGTCCGCTTCCGCTGGGAGCCGGGCAGTGTGGCCTTCTGGGACAACCGCGCAACCATTCACCTGGCCCCCGCCGACAACGCCCACCTCGGATTTCCTCGGACCATGCACCGGGTGATGTTGGCGGGGGATGTGCCGGTGGGGGTGGACGGGGAGCGGTCGGAGGGGATCACTGGGAGTGGGGTGGGGCGCTGGTGAGGTGAGGTGGGCCGGGCGGGGGGAGGCAATGGGTTGGAGCGGTCGAGCTGCTGAGGGGGTGGCGTGGGTGGGGCGCCGAGTCTGCGGTCTGCGGGGCGTCGGGGATGTGGCCCTGGCGGGTCGGTGGGTCGGCGGACCGGGGCGTGGAAGGGGCTCGGGAAGGGTGCTGGTCAGGCCAGGGCGGGGTGCCGACGGCCCGGTCTGCCCGGACGGCTGAATGTACGGCTTCCTCAGCGGCTGGAGTTGTGGCCGCGTCGCTTGCTGGTGTGCGGCCTGTCTGGGGCACCAGACCCGCTGCCGGCCTCTGCGGTCGATGTTCGGGCTGCGCGGGCCGTCGCTCTGGGCCGGTTTGCGGCGCCGGCGGGCGCGGTGGCCGGTGGATCGGGCCTGGTGGCCTCGCCGCGGCCCGCCGCTGCGGCCGGCGTTCTGAACATCCGGGTCGTCGCCCCGGCCGAGTGCGCGGTGGCGGCGTGTGCGGCGCATGTGAATCCGGCCTGGTGACCACACCGTGGCTCGCCACTGCTGTCGGTGTTCTGGACACCCGGGCCGTCACCGCCCGACCCCGTGGGCGGCGACGGCGTGCACCGCGTGGCATGGCGAGCTCCTCCACGCCGGGGCCGTGCAGGGCCGCGTGCCGTGCGGCCGGCCCTGGTGCGGGTGTGTGACAGCAAGCCCGGGACGGAATGGCTGCCGTCTCCGGCGGCAGGCGGCACGCAGAGTTACGCGCCCGGTCGCCATCCCAGTGCCGGACCCAGCTTGGCCGCCATGTCGGTGAGGATCTGGACGTAGTCCTCGTGGTCGAAGGTGAACGGCAGGGCGAACGCCACCTCGTCCACCTCACGGAACGCGGCGTGCGCGTGGAGTTGTTCGGCGATCTCCGCCGACGTGCCGACGATGTCCGGCGCGAACATCAACCGTGCGGGTCCCTGCGGTGACGCGGTGCGGGGGGTGCGCCGGGCCGCGTACTCCTCGTACTTGGCGCGCTGCTCCGGTGAGGCCGAGTCGGTGGGGATGACGACGAGCCCCTGGGACACGCGGGCCTCGTCGCCGTCCGGGTGGGCGGCACGGAAGGCGCGGATGTGTGACAGCTGGATCTCCGCGAAGTCGTACGGGCCCTCCCGGTCCTCCGCCTTGACCACGCTGCTGGTCAGGAAGTTCATGCCGTGCTCGCCGGCCCAGCGCGCGGAGCTGAGACTGCCGCCGCCGTACCAGAGACGTCGGCCGAGGCCGGGGGAGTGCGGCTGGACCCGGTCCGAGAAGACCTCGAAACCCTGCACCCCGCTGAAGTCGCCGGCAGGTTCGCCCCGCACGAGGTCCAGCAGCCGCCGCACCCGCTCGTAGGAGAAGTCCTCGACGTCGGCCGTGTCCGGGTACAGCGCCCCCTTGACCTCGTCGAAGCGCATCGGCGGGCCCACGCTCACGCCGGGGTTGACCCGGCCGCCGGACAGGATGTCCACGGTCGCCAGGTCCTCGGCCAGCCGCAGCGGATTCTCCCAGCCGAGCGGGATCACCGCCGTGCCGAGCTCGATCCGGCTGGTGCGCTGCGAGGCCGCCGCCATCACGGCGACGGGGGACGAGATGCCGTACTGGAGATGCCGGTGGCGCAGCCACGCGCTGTCGAAGCCGAGCCGCTCGCCCAGCTCGATGATCTCCAGCGTGGACTCGTGGCCGCGCCGCGGATCCGCCTCGTCGAACAGGCCGATGGTCAGGAAGCCCAGCTTGCGCAGGGGGCGGGGGGTCGGCGGCACGGGCTCCTCCGAGTTGTTTGACGTATCAAGTAGTACGGAAGTGCCAACTCGGCCCTCTCGCGTGATGTTCCCGATCGCCGGGCCCCGCGGGTCAAGATCGGGTAAGGGGAATGGTCACCTCGTCCTCGACCGGCGGGTCGATCTCCTGGGCCAGGTTGCCGGTGGCCGCGAAGCAGCGCAGGCGCACCGCCTCGGGGGTGACGTCGAGCCGCAGGAAGCACTTGAAGAACGGCGGGCTGTACGTCGCCGAGCTCGGCGAGAACAGCTGTGTGTAGATCTTGCGCACGGGGAGGCGGAACCGCGCGGTGCGGTCGGGCCGGCCGCCTGCGCCCAGGAGACCGGCGACCAGACGGGTGCGGAACGTGATGCGCGGCGCCCCGCCCGGAACACGCGTGGGCGGGATACCGAGGCGCTCGGCGATCACCGCGGTGGCCTCGGCCTCGGTGAGGGTGAAGAAGCGGCGCAGGTGCAGCCGGCGCCCGTAGAGCCTGCTGTAGAAGGCCAGGGAGTCGCCGCGCAGCGGATAGCAGCGGAAGTCCTTCTCGGTGACGTTCGCGACGGAGACGTGCGGGATGGTGTGCGTGGCGTGCATGAACGCGCCACCGCCGCCCGAGACGACGTACTGGATGGTGCGGCCGTCCACGTCGACCGGATAGCGCTGGTAGTTGTGGATGTCGCCGCCTATCGCCGCGACGTAGTGGTGCTCCGGGTCGCGCACGATGTCGTCGACCGTGCCGCCGCCCTCGATGGCGCACGGGTGGTGCTCGCCGTCCACGTACAGGGGCGAACCCGTGATGAGGATCTTCGGGCGCGGGCCCCGGGAGACCTCGCGCAGCCAGGCGCCCTGTTCGGCGTCGAGGGAGCCGAGCAGCCCGGTGTCTATGCCGATGATCCGCAACGGTCCGGAGTCGACGGCCCAGTACGGGCCCGGCTGGACGGCCTGTTGGATGGGGTCCGCGCGCAACCGGCGTGCCTTGTCGAGGTGTTGACCGTTGTTCGCGTGCGGTCGGTGCCACAGCACGGAACGCAACCAGGCGCGGGTCAGGGGGCGGGGCGCCGGCTCGGGGTCCAGGGGCGGGGCGTCGTCGCAGAAGACGCGCATGAAGGCGCCGAGATCCTCGTACCAGTCGTGGTTGCCGGGTATCGCGTAGATCGGCGCCGGATAGTCCTGGTAGGGCCGGAAGAACTTCGTGCCGTAGTCGTCCGCGCTGCCCACCGGGTAGATCACATCACTGGCGACGACCGCGAACCGAGTGTCCTGACTCATTCTCAGAAACCCCGGCACGACGGCGTATTGGGGATCGTCGCCCTCGCCGGTGTCGCCGATGACCATGAACGAGAACCGCTCCGGGTCGGCACGCCGGATCACCTTGTCGGCGGGGGCGCCGGCCGCCGCGCGCTGGGCGACCCAGCGGCTTCGGGTACGGCCCGTGGGGTCCCCGAACCAGGAGGCGAGCACGCCGTTGCGGGCGCCCCACAGCGTCCTCGGGTTCAGCCACGAGATCCTCTCGGCCTTGGGCGGCATCAGCCGCTTGTACTCGCCGAGTCGGGTGGAGCCCCAGCCGGCGCCCTCGGCTGTATCGCGTGAGGAGTCAGACACCGGTGCACCGTAACAACGATCTGGAACCGGCCAGGAAGGGGGAGGGCCTACGGCAGTCCCCTCACCGCTGCCGGCCGTGCGGTGCGGCCCAGTGCGGATCCTGCGGTGCGCGGGCGTGGATCACCCTGGGCTCCTGATCCTCGAAGGGCGGGTCTGACGGCGGTGCGATGTGCGCGGTCGAGGCGGAGGTCCGGTTCCAGTCGCCGTCGCCGAGCACCAGAAGCGGGTCGAACATGACCACCACTCCGGCCAGCAGCAGAAAGATCGCCGGTCCCAGGAGCATGGGCAGCAGCAGCGAGGAGGGTGAACCACCGGCCCACGACCCGCCGGTCCCGTCGTGCACATGGACGCTGACCGCGGCCATGCCCGTGTAGTGCATCCCCGTCACGGCCACGCCCATGATCAGGCTGGCCCCGAGGCTCGTCAGGAAACCGCGGATGGTGACGGCCGCCCACAGTGCCGCGGTCGCCGCGACGATCGCGATGACCACGGAGAGCGCGACGACGGCCGCGTCGTACCGGATCGTCCCGTTGAGGTGCAGTGCCGCCATGCCCAGGTAGTGCATCGCGGCCACGCCGAGGCCGGTGACCGCGCCCGCGAAGAACAGGTTCAGGGGGCTGGCGCCGCGATAGCCGACGATGAACACGCCGATGCCCACGACGACGACGGCCACGGCGAGGCTGAGGACCGTGAGCCCGGCGTCGTAGCGGATCCGGGTCTCCACGACCTGGAAACCGATCATGGCGATGAAGTGCATCGTCCAGATGCCGCAGCCGATGGAGGCGGCGCCGAGCGCCAGCCAGCCCGCCTTCCACGACTGGGCGCTGAGCAGGGTGCGCACGATGCAGCGCAGTCCCAGGGCCCCTCCGAGGCACGCCATGAGATAGGCGGCGACCGGGGTCACCGCACCGTAGCGGAACCCGTCGACCGTGCCTTCCATAAGCCAACTCCCCCCAGGGTCTGGCCGGTTGTGGAGGAAGAGTGACGGCTGGGAAACGGGTAAAGCAAGGCATTACCGAGGGTAAGCGGTGAACTCATGCAGTGCGATGTTGAACTTTAGTCATATGGGGGCGAGTTCCGGCCAAGTGCGCTCCAGGACCTCGCGGGTGTGCCGCAGTTGGGCACTTTTCAGCATTCCGGCGGTGCGGGTGATCCCGCTCGACATCGGCGCCGGGATCGCGCGGCGGTCGCCGGCCTCGGGGTGAGACATCGCGTTCACCTACTGGAACCCGTACGACGCCCGCATGGTCTGGGGCGCCGAGCCCGGCGCGGCCAGGACGATCGAGGCGAGCCTGTCCGAGCTGGGCGCGGCCACCGCCGCCATCGAGGCGGACCTCGCCGACCCCGAGAGGCCGGCCCGGGCCTTCGACGAGGCGGAGCGACGGCTCGGCCCCGTCACCGCGCTGGTGCTGAGCCACTGCGAGTCGGTCGACTCGGGCCTGCTCGACACCACCGTCGAGAGCTTCGACCGGCACTTCGCCGTCAACACACGCGCGACCTGGCTGCTCATCCGTGAGTTCGGCGCTTCAGCGCGGAGCGCGGCACCGGGCGGATCGTCGGCCTCACCAGCGACCACACCGTCGGGAACCTGTCCTACGGGGCGAGCAAGGGGGCCATGGACCGCATCACCCTGGTCGCCGCCCACGAGCTCGCCCACCTCGGCGTGACCGCCAACGCCGTCAACCCTGGCCCCGTCGACACCGGTTGGATGAGCGAGGAGGTCCGCGCGCACTGCCTCGACGCCACACCGCTCGGCCGCCTCGGCACCCCGCAGGGCACCGCCCACCTGGTGGACTTCCTGTGCTCACGGGAGGGGCAGTGGGTCAACGGGCAGCTGCTGAAGAGCAACGGCGGCTTGGCGTAAGGCCGTTCTGCCGACCTACCTGCCGGTGCGGCACGCGAAGAACTCGCCCAGGAGGGGCAGCAACAGGGACGTCCGCTGCATGAGGGTCATGTGGGTGGTGGCCGGAAGGACGGCCAACTGGGCCTCGGGGATCAGCTGTTGCATCTCCGCCGCGTGCTCCACGCGTACGAAGTCGCCGTCGCCGACGATCAGCAGGGTGGGCACCCGCAGCCCGCGCAGGTCGTCGGCGGTCCAGGGCAGCGGGGCGTGCGCGGCGGCCGAGACCTTGGCGAGGAAGTCCTGGAAGTGCTCGGGGTGGGGTGCGGTGACCGCGTAGGCGTCGGCCATCTCCTGGAAGTCGTCCTGGCTGGGCAGCCGGGGCGAGCCGTAGTCCGGGACGCGGACCTCGTCGTGCACCCCGTCCTGGGTGTACATGGTGGCGGCGAGCGCGAGCCGTCCCACGCGCTCCGGGTGCCGGACGGCGATCTCCAGCGCGGTCAGGCCGCCGAGGCTGAACCCGAGGAAGTCGGCCTGCCGAATGCCGAGTTCGTCGAGCAGTGCCACGACGTCCGAGGCCAGATCCGGCACCGTCATCTCACGGTCGGTGTCGGCGGTGTGGCCGTGCCCCTGCAGTTCGGGAGCCACGACGGCCCGGTCGGCGGCCAGCGTGGGCAGTACGGCGGAGAAGGTCAGAGGAACCGTGAGGGCACCGCCGTGCAGCAGCACCAGCGGGCGGCCTTGCCCGGAAGCGGCGCCGTGGGTCTCGTAGTACATCTCCAGGCCGTTGACCTTGGCGTATGCGGAACTGTTCGGCACGGTCATCACATCCGTTCTGCGGAAGTCGTATGCGAGGAAGACCTTGAGCGGACGCCGAAGTCATCGGTCCGGTGTCACCCGGGCGGGGCGGGCACCGGCCGCAGCGCCATCAGGGCGCCTTCGCGACGCGCGACCATGGCGAACGGAAACCGGTCGGCCTCCAGGCAGAGGCGGACGTCGTCCCGGTGGACCCCTGGCAGCCCGCGCCGCGCACCCTGCGCCAGCTCGGCCGCCCAGCGGGACTCGCGCGCACGGCGGAGATACGGTTCCGCGTCCACCTCGGCGGAGTCCACGCGCCGCCCGATGTACTCGGCGCACGCGCGATCCTCCTCGGCCCGTCCCTCCTCGCCGGTGACGACGAACGTCACCTCCTGCGCGCCGCGCTCCCGCAGAAGCCGCGCGGTCGCGCCGGCCACGACGAAACTCGCGCACAGCAGCAGCCGGGCGTCGGCCACCGCCAGGGCGCCCACGGTCCCCGAGGTCGTCTTCTGCACGATCGTGCGGCCGGGGAGGTCGTGTCTCGCCAGTGCGGCCGGGGAGTTGAACGCGTCGAAACCGGGTGCGGGCGCACCGTCCTTGAGGGCCAGCCAGCCCGGGTGACGGGCCTTCAGCTCCAGGGCCTCGTCCTCCGAGGAGGCCAGGACGATCTTCTCGGCGCCCCCGGCGAAGGCCCATGCGGCCACCGAGAACGCGCGGAGGACATCGATGACGACGGCGACGGCGGGAGTCCGCGTCAACTCCGGTATGCCGAGGAAGTGAGAGCGCATCCGGCACATGGTGCCCCGGCCCGGCCGTACTCGTCGGGGATTTTCGCCACGCCGAGCCGGGCCTCGTCATGGGCTCCGGTCGCCGTCTCTTCCCGTCACGGCTTGCGGGCCAGACCGCCGTGCTCGGCCACTTCCGGGGTGGGTGAGCCGTGATCCGGACGCCACCGGGTGACCGGGACGACGCCGGGGTCGACGAGTTCCAGGCCGTCGAAGAAGCGGATGATGTCGTCGACGGTGCGCAGGACGTACGGGACGGCGCCGCTGTTGTTGTAGGCGTCCTGGGCCTGCTCGAAGACCGGGTCGACGCCGAGCGAGCCGTCGTTGAGGCAGAGGTGACTGCCCGAGGGCAGGGCGCCCATCAGCCGGGTGACGATCGAGCGGGCCTGCTCGTGGTCGGCGACGTGTCCCAGGATGTTGCTCAGGATGAGCGCGACCGGTCGGCCCAGGTCCAGGGTCTCGGCGGCGGCCGCGAGGATACGGTCCGGGTCCGTCGCGTCGGCCTCGATGTAGGCGGTGGCGCCCTCGGGGGTGGAGGTGAGCAGGGCGCGGGCGTGGGCCAGGACCATCGGGTCGTTGTCGACGTGGACGATCCGGGCGTCGGGGGCGATCCCCTGCGCGACCTCGTGGGTGTTCTGAGCGGTCGGCAGACCGGTGCCGACGTCGAGGAACTGCCGTATGCCCGCCTCGGAGACCAGATAGGTGATGGTGCGACGCAGGAAGGCGCGGCTGCCGCGGGCGATCGTGACGATGCCGGGGAAGACGGCGGTGTAGGCGTCGCCGGCCGCTTGGTCGACGAGGTAGTTGTCCGTCCCGCCGAGCCAGTAGTTCCAGATGCGTGCGGAGTGCGGCACCGAGGTGTCGATCTCCGGATGGTCTGTTGGCTCGGGCGTCGTCACCGGTTCGGGCATGAGGCGGGTCCGTCCTTCAGCCGAGGCGTCGATCGTGCACGCCACAACCTATGTCCGAACACCCGCCGCTCGCCTGCCTGTTCGGGAATTCCTGTTCGGGAACTCCGGTCGGCCGGGACATGCTCCGGCGCAGCCAGGACGTCCCGGAGCGGGGAGGGGTGTCAGCCGCCGCGACGTACCTGGGCCGCTCTCCGGGCCTCGGCGAGCTTGCGGGCCTCACCGGACTTGCGGGACTTGCCGCCGGTGCCGCGGGAGGCGTCCTTGCTGGTGCCCAGCCCGCGGAAGGGCGCGTTGGTGTTCTTGGGCCGGGGCACGGCGGGCCCGCCGTCGAGCGCGGTGCCGGAGGGGGCCTTGGCCCCGGTGATCCGGCTCAGCTCCGCCTCGCCCGAGCGCACCTTGGTGACGGTCGGCTCGATGCCGGCCTCGGCCATCACGCGGCTCGTCTCGCGGCGCTGGCCCGACAGCACCAGGGTGACGACCCGTCCCGACTCACCCGCCCGGGCGGTTCGGCCCGCGCGGTGCAGGTAGTCCTTGGCGTCGGTGGGCGGATCGACGTTCACCACGAGGTCCAGGTCGTCGACGTGCAGGCCACGCGCGGCGACGTTGGTGGCGACCAGGACGGTGACCTGCCCGCTCTTGAACTGGGCGAGAGTGCGGGTGCGCTGCGGCTGGGACTTGCCGCTGTGCAGGGCCGCGGCGTGCACTCCGCTGCCCCGCAGATGCCGGGTGAGTTGGTCGACTCCGTGCTTGGTGTCCAGGAACAGCAGTACGCGGCCGTCTCGGGCGGCGATCTCCGTCGTGACGGCGTACCGGTCGGGGCCGTGGACGACCAGGACATGGTGATCCATCGTCGTGACGGCGCCCGCGGACGGGTCGACCGAGTGGACGACGGGGTCGTGGAGGTAGCGGCTGACCAACTGGTCCACATCGCGGTCCAGGGTGGCCGAGAACAGCATCCGCTGGCCCTCGGGCCGCACCTGGTCGAGAACCTCCGTGACCTGCGGCAGGAAGCCCAGGTTGCACATCTGGTCGGCCTCGTCGAGGACGGTGATCCGCACCCGACCCAGGCGGCAGGCCTTGCGCTCGACGAGGTCGTGCAGCCGGCCGGGGGTGGCCACGACGACCTCGGCCCCGTCCCGCAGCGCGGCGATCTGCCGGCCGATCGACATGCCGCCGACGACCGCTGCCATCCGCAGCCCGAGCGCTTCGGCGTACGGCGCCAGTGCCTCGCCGACCTGCTGGGCGAGCTCCCGGGTGGGCACCAGGATCAGTGCGAGGGGCTGCTTCGCCTCCGCGCGCTGCCCGGCCGTCCGGACGAGCAGCGGCAGGCCGAACGCGAGCGTCTTGCCCGATCCGGTGCGCCCGCGCCCCAGGACGTCGCGTCCCGCGAGGGCATCGGGCAGCGTGGCCGCCTGGATCGGGAAGGGCTCGCTCACCCCGTGTTCGGTGAGGGTGCGCAGCACCTCGGCCGGGAGTGCCAGATCCGCGAAGGAAAGGGCAGGGCCCGCTGCGTCAAGGTGGTCGGGGTGGTCCATGCAGAGCCTTCCGCAGAGGAGACGTACCGAGGAAGGCCCGGCAGGAAGTCATGAGCGCGCAAACGTTAAACGGTAACACAAAGTGATGGTGCTTCCAGGTGTGACGAAGGTACGGCCCTGGTCGACAGCCGATGGACTGGGGCCGCACCGAAGCGTTCCTAGAACGTGCGCTTGAGCAGGTCGAGCAGCGCGGCCCAGTGCCGCTCGTCGCCCTCGCGGTGGTACGCGGCGGTGTCGGCCTGAGTGAAACCGTGGGGGGCGCCGTCGTAGACCTCGCACCGGTGGCGGACCCCGGCCTCGGTGAGCGCGTTGGCGAGCCGCTCGATCTGCTCGGGAGGCAGCGACGGGTCGCCGTCGGCGTGACCGAAGTACAGCTCGGCGGTGATGCGCCCGGCCACCAGGTGCGGGCTGTCCGGAGCGTCGGTCGCCAGGCGCCCACCGTGGAAACCGGCCGCCGCGGCCACCCGCTCCGGATACGTGCCTGCGGTGAGCAGGGACAGCCGTGCGCCCATGCAGTAACCGGTGAGAGCGACCGGACCGTCGGTGGCCTCGGGGCGGTCGGCCAGCCAGCGCAGATACGCCCCGGCGTCCCGCATCGCGAGCTCGGGCGTCAGTACCTGCATGACCGGCACGATCTTCTCGAAGATCTCCGGCCGCGCGTCGGGGTCGATGAAGTCGGGCAGCTCGAAGACCGGCGCGCGCCCGTGCCGGTAG
Organism: Streptomyces sp. SLBN-8D4; assembly: GCF_049739545.1. Taxonomy (NCBI): domain Bacteria; kingdom Bacillati; phylum Actinomycetota; class Actinomycetes; order Kitasatosporales; family Streptomycetaceae; genus Streptomyces; species Streptomyces sp. SLBN-8D4. Next base: position 662,739 of record NZ_JBMGQC010000001.1, on the reverse strand, counting down.
AAGACGTTGGGGACGAGGACCGTGTAGCCGGCCTCGGCGAGCCGGTCGGCCATGGACCTCAGCTGGGGGCGCAGCCCGAAGGCGTCCTGGAAGAGCAGAACGGCCGGCCGGGGCGCACCGTCGCCCGGGTGGGCCAGATAGGCGTCGGCGACGCCGTCCTCGGTGGGGATGTCGACGGCGGTTCCCTGTACGGAGGTCATGGGGGTTGCCTCTCTGCGCGTGCGACGGCGAGCAGGTCGCCGACCCGGTGGCGGAACCGGGCCGGCGACATCGTTGCACGCACCATCCAACTGGCCTCCGTGGCCCCCTCGCACTTGAGAGCCGCTTTACTCGAACCTGCTGGTGTCACCCGCACCGTGTCGCACGATCTCCGCCTCGCCGCCCGAGAAGTCGATCACCGTCGTCGGTTCGGTGCCGCAGTCGCCCGAGTCGACGACGCCGTCCAGGACGTGGTCGAGACGGTCCTTGATCTCCCAGCCCTGGGTCATCGGCTCCTCCTCGTCGGGCAGGAGCAGGGTGCTCGACAGCAGCGGTTCCCCGAGCTCGGCGAGCAGCGCCTGGGTGACGACATGGTCGGGGATGCGCACGCCGACCGTTTTCTTCTTCGGGTGCTGGAGCATGCGCGGCACCTCCTTCGTCGCCGGGAGGATGAAGGTGTAACTGCCGGGCGTCGACGCCTTGATCGCGCGGAACACGTCCTTGTCGACCCGTACGAACTGGCCGAGCTGCGCGAAGTCCTGGCAGACGAGAGTGAAGTGGTGCCGGTCGTCCAGATGACGGATGGTCCGGATCCGGTCGATGCCGTCACGGCTGCCCAGCCGGCACCCGAGCGCGTAACAGGAGTCCGTCGGATACGCGATCAGCGCGTCCGACCGGATGCTCTCGGCGATCTGGGAGATGGTGCGGGGTTGCGGGTTGTCGGGGTGCACGTCGAAGTACTTCGCCATCCGTCGAGCTTATGCCGTCGGCACGCGGCGGCGGCGCAGGCCCGGGTGGCGCCGACCGGTGACGGGTGACTCGCGCCCCCTGCCCCTTCCTTCGCGTGCGCCGGGTTGAGTCTCCCGCAAGGGGAGACCGCAGGATGAGGCCATGGACGACGGCGGCACCTTCCACTCGATCGGTGACCTGGCCCGGCAGACCGGGCTGACGGTGAAGACGATCCGTTTCTACTCCGACGAGGGCATCGTGACCCCCGCAGACCGCACCCACGCCGGCTACCGCCGCTACGGCCCCGAGGCCGTCGCCCGGCTCGCCTTCGTCCGGACGCTGCGCGAACTCGGCCTCGGTCTCGCCGCGATCCGGCAGATCCTCGACCGTGAACTGGCCCTCGACGAGGTCGCCGCTCAGCACGCCGCGGCGCTGGACGCCCAGATCGGCATCCTGCGGCTGAGACGGGCCGTACTGACCGCCGTGGCGCGACGCAGGCCCACACCCGAGGAGACCCACCGCATGCACGAGCTGGCCCGACTGTCCGAGGCCGAACGCCGACGCCTGGTCGATGACTTTCTCGACGCCGTGTTCCCGGACCCCGGCAGCGCGGCCGCCCGCCGCTCCATGACCCCGGAACTCCCCGACCGGCCCACGGAAGAACAGCTGGAGGCGTGGATCGAGCTGGCCGAACTCACCCACGACCCGGACTTCCGCGCGTGCCTGCGGCGCGCCGCTCAGGCCTACCGCTCGGATACCTTCATGCCGCCGCGCCCCGACGTCGTGGCCCTGGCCCGGGACCACGCGGAACCCGCCCTCGACGCGGGGATCGCGCCGGAGTCGCCCGAGGCCGACCCCGTCGTCACGGCACTTACCGCCCACTGCGCCCGCACCCTGGACCGCCTCGACGACATGGCCCTGCGCCGCCATCTGCTGACCCGTCTGGAATCCGCCCACGATCCGCGCAGGGACCGCTATTTGGAACTCCGCGCCCTCATCAACGGATGGCCCCCGCCGACCCGCCTCACCCCGGCCCTCGTCTGGTCCACGACCGCGCTGCGGGTGCGGACGGCGTAGTGCGCGGGTCGGTGTGCGGCGGCACCCGGCAGGCCACCCTCCACACCATCCGAGCGGTGCGCCAGGAAGGACGCGAGGGGCGAGGAGAAGGGTGACGTGGCAGGTCAGGCGGGTGGGGGTCGGAGCGGGATGCCTCGCCCGGACTGCCAGCGCCCTGGTCGTGGCCCCTGCGACGTCTCTCCGCATGAGTGCCCCCGGACGGCCCGGGACGTCGATCTCCTGGCTGATTTTCCGCCCGGGTGGGGACTGACCTGCGGACGGCGGGTACTCGTCCGGCTCCGGAACGACTACCGCTGGAGGAGGCCGGAATGACCAGCAGCACGGAGACCGGCAGCGCGACCGGCACGCCGGACAAGGACTACAACCTGATCTGGTACGTGGAGGCGTGCCTGAGCAACGCCCTGCGACTGGAGAGCTACATCCAGGACGCGGAGCGCGGCAAGGACACCGAGGTCGCCGACCTGTTCCGCAAGGCCCAGGCGGACAGCCGCAAGGGCGCCGAGATCGGCAAGAATCTCCTCCGCGCCCGCCTGAACGGCGGCTGACCGGTAGGTGCGGAAGGGCCGGACAGACGGGTGTCCGGCCCTTCCGTCATGCACGGACAATGCGTTGCCCGCGAATTCCGTGTGCTCTGCGGTCCCGATCATGTGCCCCCGGTCGAGACGGAGTGGTTCGTGCCGCGACGAGGACGAAACCATCGGATCACCGCGCTGCGAATGGGCACCCTCGTCGGAGGCCTCGCGTCGGTCACGGCCTGCGGTGGAGGTGAGGACGACAACGCCAGGACTCCGCGGCCGTCGAAGGGCTCCGCAGCGCCCGCCGCAGGCATCGTGGCCCCGGCCGGGATCGAGGTGATCGCCGGGCGGGCGGGCTGCAAGTGCCGAGATCCCTATCGAGGCGGACGAGCTGCACGAGGGGCTGTGCCACGTGGAGAAGTACAAGGAGGCGCGGCTCGACGCGGCCGGCGTCTACGGGGGCACGTACGTCGTCGGCTCGCGTTGGGTGGTCAGCGCCGAGGCGGAACACCTGGAACAGGCCAGGAACAAGCTCGGCGGCACCGTACGGCACCGTACGGCAGCTGAAGGGCACGTCGTAGGTTCCGCCGGGCGCGCCCCCGGCGGAACCCACACCGTCAGACGACGAGCGCGGAGACCTTGCCCCGGGTGGGCCTCGGTTCGAGGAGCCGCTCGGCCAGGTAGCCGAACAGCAGCCCGAACGCCGCCCACAGGACGGCCTGGACGCCGAGGGAGGCCAGGCGGAACTCCCACAGGGCGGTGGCCGGGAAGCCCTTCGGGGTGTTGTCCCCGGCGGGCAGGACGACCATCGCCACCGCCACCGCGGCGGCGAAGGCCACGGCGGCCGCCGTGGAGGCGTTCCAGTTGCCCCAGGCCGGGGCCAGCCTGCGGCCCAGCAGGACCGCGCCGATCCCGAGGAGCACGCTGAGCGCGATCATCAGGACGAACAGGGCGGTGCGCTGGTCGATGGTGTCCGGGTCACCCACCGCGGGCGGGTTCGCCGGGTACTTGAGGATCGGCACGAGGTAGACGGTGAGGAATCCGCCGAGCGCCGCCAGACCCGCCGTCGCCCGTGCGCCGAACCGGCCGATCCGGCCCAGCGCGAAGCAGCACGCCAGCGCCATGATGCCGCCGATGGCGACCCCGAAGACGAGGACCCCGGTGGCCAGTCCGGCCGTCGACTGCACGGAACGGCTGACGAGTTCCTCACCGTGCTCGTGGGAGCCGGCCTCCTCGAAGGCGATGGCCGCGTCCACCGGACCCTCGCCGACCAGGTAGGCGAAGACGAAGGCCAGGACACCCGCGCCGAGCCCGGCGAGCATGCCGCGCGCCAACAGGGCGCGTACGACTGTGGAGTTCATGATGGTCCGCCCCGCCTCAGTGGCAGGGGAAGCCGAGCAGGTGGCGTGCGTCGTGCACCCACTCGTGGACGCCCTCGCCGGAGACGAGTGCGGTGGCGCCCTGTTCGGCGCCGACGAAGTACAGCAGGACCAGCATCAGGACGCCGAAGAAGACGGCCCAGGGGACGAGCGCGCGCACCGGCAACGGTGTGAGGACAGGGGTGGTGGGCGTGGGGGCGGCAGTGGACTGCGCCATGGCGAGACCTCCTCGGGAACAACGCGTCCCGCATCGTGTGGAGCACTCGACGACGGCGTGGGGTCTGACTCACCACCACCTCGTCGCCGAGGGGTGGCACACAGTGGCGCGACCGTGCCGGGCTTGCACCGGACTTCCGTGGCGCCGTCGTCCTTGTCGTCCCAGATGGTAGGGGCAATGCGGGCGTCGGCCAACATGGCGTAGGCCACCTACGATGAACCACCCCCGGCGACTCGACGAAAGGGCCCGCATGACCGTCCGGCTCACCCTGCTGTGCGCGGCCGCCCGTACGGAACGCGGCGTCCGCTTCGGCGACGCACCCCTCGACGAGCGGGCACTGCACCGGGTGCGGGCCGTCGCCGGAACCCTCCCGCGGGCCGCCACCCGCTGCTCGGCGCCCTCCCGGCGCTGCACGGAGACGGCCCGCACCCTCGGGTGGGAGCCCGCCACACCGCAACCGGCCTTGCGGGACCTCGACATGGGGTCCTGGTACGGCCGCACCCTCGACGAGGTCGCGGCAACCGACCCGTCGGGACTGGCCAGTTGGCTCACCGACCCGGCCGCGGCGCCGCACGGCGGGGAGAGCGTGACGCGGATGTGCGACCGGGTCGCCGTATGGCTGGACGCGCTGCCGCCCGACGCGGGGCGTGTGCTGGCGGTGGTGGAACAGGCGGCGGCGCGGGCCGCCGTGGTCCACGCGCTCGGAGCGCCTCACCAGGCGTTCTGGAGAATCGACGTGCCGCCGCTGTCCACCGTGGAACTCACCGGCCGCAGCGGCCGCTGGAATCTGCGGATGGCCGAGCTGCCGCTCGGTCCTCGCCCACCAAGGTGAGCTCGTCCCCGGCAAGGGCGTCGCAGGGCCTCGGCCCGCTGCGACCGGCGTCGGCCCGGCCGTCGTTCAGCCGGACGACGTCACGGCCGCCACGCCGGACCGGGACGCCCGCGGGTCAGTCGCCCCGAAGCATGAGCTCCCGCAGGGCCTTCGCCACGTCCGCCGGTGCCTCCTCCGCCATGAAGTGGCCGCAGGAGACGGTCGTATGGCGAAGGTCGTCGGTCCAGGCCTCCCACAGCGCGGTGGCCTCGTAGCCGAGCGTGGCCCCCCAGTCCTGCTGGAGCACGGTCACCGGCATGCCCAGACGGTTCTCCGCGGCCCGGTCGGCCTCGTCGTGCTCGACGTCGATGCCCGCGGAGGCGCGGTAGTCGGCGACGATCGACGGCACCGCCTCGCGGCAGGCCCGCAGATACTCGGCACGGACCCGGGGCGGGATCGCGTCGGGCCGGTTCGCCCACACGTCGAGGAAGTGGCCGAAGAACGCGTCCGCGCTCGCGGAGATCATCCGCTCGGCGAGTCCGGGCGGCTGGGCCATGAGGTAGAGGTGGAAGGCGACCGCCGCCGACGTACCGTGCAGGGCGCCCCACATGTCGAGCGTCGGCAGGATGTCCAGACAGGCCAGGTGGGAGACCGCGTCCGGGTGGTCGAGGCCCGCGCGGAAGGCCACCAGCGCGCCCCGGTCGTGCCCGGCCAGCGCGAACCGGGAGTGCCCGAGCCGGCCGGCGAGGGTGACGACGTCGGCCGCCATGGTCCGCTTGGAGTACGCGTGGGGGCCGTCCTCGCGCGGCTTGTCGCTGTCGCCGTAACCGCGCAGGTCGGGGCAGATCACGGTGTGGTCGGCCGCGAGGTCCGCCGCGACATGGCGCCACATCAGATGGGTCTGCGGGAAGCCGTGCAGCAGGACGACGGGCGTGCCGGTCCCTCCTACGGCCACCTGGAGGGACACGTCCTCGGCGACGGGAACGCGCTGGTACTCGAATCCGGGAATGGTGGGTTTCACGGCATGGCTCTCTCAGGTCGTGCGGTTCAGGGGGAGGCGTCCGGGCCCGGAGTCGCCGATGTCCTCAGGATCCGGGGAGCGAATGAGCAACGGATGAACGCGTGTACGTTGAGGTGTGTGCGCGTGGTCGAGTTCGGAGTCCTGGGGGCCGTTGCCGCCTGGGACGAGACCGGGGAACCGATCGCCCTGAAGGGCCCGAGGCATCGCGCCGTGCTGGCCCGCCTCCTCGTCGCCCGCCGCAGGGTCGTGCCCGTTCCCCGCCTGGTGGAGGACCTGTGGGGCGGGGACACGCCGGCGGACGCGGTGGGCACCGTCCGGACCTTCGTCGCCGGGCTGCGACGCGCGCTGGAGCCCGAGCGGCCCCGCCGGACGCCCTCCCGCCTCCTCGTCACCGAGGGCCCCGGCTACGCCCTGCGCGCCGAACCCGCCCACGTCGACGCCTGGCGGTTCGAGCACGCCGTCGCCGCCGCGGCGGACCTGCCTCCCGCGCAGGCGGTGCCCCGGCTCACCGAGGCCCTGGAGCTGTGGCGCGGCCCCGCCTACGCCGACGTCGCCGAGGAACCCTGGGCCCGTGCGGAACGCTCCCGGCTCACCGGGCTCCGCCTGACCGCCGTGGAACGCCGTGCCGAGGGCCGGCTCGCCCTCGGCGCGGCCGCCGACGCGGCGGCGGACCTCGACGCCCACGTGGCCGAGCACCCCTGGCGGGAGGACGGCTGGCAGCTGCTCGCCCTCGCCCTGTACCGCTCCGGACGCCAGGCCGACGCCCTGTCCGTCCTGCGGCGCGCCCGACAACTGCTGCGCGAGCACCTCGGCGTGGAGCCGGGCCCGCGGCTGAACCGCGCCGAGCAGGACATCCTGCGGCACGCCGAGCACCTGGACCCGGGCCCCTCGGACCCGGGCGCACAGGTGTGGGCCGAGGCCTCCGCGGCGTACGACAGCATGGTCCCGCCGCGCGCACGCACCCGTCTGGAGTCGACCGCGGTGCTCATGCGGGACCTCGCCGTCACCGGGGGCGGCGGACTGGAGGCGGCACGACGGCACCGCGCGTCGGCCGTGGCGGCGGCCGAGCAGCTGGGCGACCCGGAGCTGACGGCCCGCGTCATCGGGGTGTACGACGTCCCCGCCGTCTGGACCCGCAGCGACGATCCGGCCCAGGCCGACCGGCTGGTGGGCACCGTGGAACGCACCCTGCGCCTCCTGCCGCCGGGCGCGCACGAGGCGGCCAGGGCACGGCTCCTGGCCACCGTGGCGGTGGAGTCCCGCGGCACCCTTCCGGGCGAAAGGCGCGCCCTCCATGCGGCCCACCAGGCAGTGGAGAGCGCACGACGACTCGAAGACGCCGACCTGCTCGTCTTCGCCCTCAACGGCCTGTTCATGCAGAGCTTCGAACGGACCGGACTCGCCGCCCGCCGGGACGGGATCGGCGCGGAGATCACCGAAGTGGCCGCACGGCACGGCCTGTTCACCTACGAGGTCCTCGGCCGGCTGATCCGGCTGCAAGCCCACTGCGCCACCGCCGACTTCACGGCCGCCGACCGGCACGCGGCAGCCGCCGACGCGCTCGCCGCACGCCACGAGCTGCCTCTCGTCGCCGTCTTCACCACGTGGTACCGCGCCCTGCGCACCGCGGCGACAGAGCCCCCGCACGTCGGTGAGTCCGCGTACCGGGAGGCCGCCAAGTCCCTCGACGGCGCGGGCATGCCGGGTCTGGAACGCGGACTGCTGCCCCTTGCCCTGCTGTGCCTCAGGCTGCACCACGGCCTCCCCGTCACCGCCGACCCGCACACCGACTGGGGCCCCTACGAACCGTGGGTGCGCCCCCTGTTGCTGCTCGCCGAAGGACGCGACCGGGACGCCGTACGCCTGTTGGCCGACGTCCCCTCCCCTCCCGGTGACCTGGTGTGCGAGGCGCTGTGGTGCCTGCTCGCCCGCGCGGCGATCCAGGTAGGCGACCATGCGCTGATGCGGCGCGCCCGGAGCGCACTCGAACCCGCCCGGGGCGAACTCGCGGGCGCCGCGAGCGGACTGCTCACCGCGGGTCCGGTCGCGGACCACCTGGACGCACTGGCCGCCGCGTTCACGGTGCACACATGACCCCGCCGGCCGACTGGACGCCGTCCCACGGCGCGAGGTGGAGCTGGGCAGGTCAGCGACACATTCCGGGTCCCACGAAGGGCTACCCGGAGGCCTGTCCCGCGTGTCCCCCGGGAAGAGCGCAGTACAGGAACAGATGCGGTTCGGGGGCGGCCTCGGGGTGGTCCGGGGTGAACTCCACGAACGATTCGGACTCCACCGTCAGACCCGCGTCGCGCACCACGGCCACCACGTCCTCGGCGGCGAAACTGGTCGCCCGGACGGGCCGGCCCATGAACTCGACCGCCAGGTCCTCCACGTCGGCCGGCACGGTGGCGAGGACCAGGGAGCCGCCCGGCCGCAGGGCCCGCGCCAGCCGCCCCAGCACCTCCGACTGCTCGGCACGGGTCATCTGGAGCAGCGAGAAGTACACGCAGACCGCGTCGAACGAAGCCTGCTCCAGGGGCAGTTCACGGATGTCTGCGTGACGGAACGTGGCCTGCGGAACCTGCCGCACGGCGAGGCCGACCATGACGGGGGAGACGTCCACCCCCAGCACCTCGTGACCGGCGGCCACCAGCGTCGACGCGGTGGGCCGGCCGGTGCCGCTGCCCACGTCCAGGACCCGGCTCCCGGGAGCCAGCCGCCCGAGCAGCCACTCCAGTGACGCCAGATGAGCTTCGGAACGGGCGAACGCCTTCTCGTACTCCAGACCCAGCGCATCGAAGACCACTGCAGCCCGCTGCCCTCTGTCGGCCACGACTCGCTCCCCCCTCGCGGTTTCCGGAATCGTAGCCCGGCGGCGCCCGTCCCCGGCCCGGCTTGCGGACGAAAGCCGAGGCAGGGCAGGGTTCGACCGTGGCCACCTTGCTGATCGTGCATCACACGCCCTCGCCCAACTGCCAGGCGATGTTCGAAGCCGTCGTCTCCGGGGCCACCGCGCCGGAGATCGAGGACGTCCGCGTCGTACGGCGCGCGGCCCTGTCCGCCACCGCCTCGGACGTGCTGGAGGCGGACGGCTACCTGCTCGGCACCCCCGCCAACCTCGGTTACATGTCCGGCGCCCTCAAGCACTTCTTCGACCAGATCTACTACCCCTGTCTCGACGAGACGCGCGGCCGTCCCTTCGGCTGCTACGTCCACGGCGGCAACGACGTCACCGGCGCCCTGCGCGGCATCGAGTCGATCACGACAGGTCTCGGCTGGCGCCGTACGGCCGAACCGGTGACCGTCACCGGCGAACCGGCCAAGGCCGACATCGAGGCGTGCTGGGAGCTGGGGGCTACGGTCGCGGCCGGGCTGATGTCCTAGAGGGCGGTCTCCGTGGCGCCGCCCGGAGTGATGAGGCCGCTCTCGTAGGCGAGGACGACCGCCTGGACGCGATCGCGCAGCTCCAGCTTCGACAGGATCCGGCCGATGTGCGTCTTCACCGTCGTCGGACTGAGGAACAGCCGCTCCGCGAGCTCGGCGTTGCTGAGCCCGGTCGCCAGCAGCCGCAGCACCTCCAGCTCGCGCGGGGTCAGCCCGGACAGGTCCCGGTGCGGGTCGGCCGAGGGCACCGCCTCCTCGCGCTGGGCGAAGCGCTCGATCAGGCGGCGGGTGATCGTGGGCGCCAGCAGGGCGTCCCCGGACCGCACCAGCCGTACGGCGGCCACCAGATGCTCGGGCGTGACGTCCTTGAGGAGGAAACCGCTGGCCCCGGCGGTGAGCGCGGCGTACACGTAGTGGTCGAGGTCGTACGTGGTCAGGATGATCACGCGGATCTCGCCCCCGGTGTCGTCGGCGAGGATCCGCCGGGTGGCCTCGATGCCGTCCATGCCCGGCATCCGGATGTCCATGAGGACGACGTCGGGGCGGGTCCGCCGGACCGCGGCGACCGCCTCCGCCCCGTCCGCCGCCTCCGCGGTCACCTCGATGCCGTCCGCGGTCAGGATCATCCCGAACCCGGTCCGTACGAGGGCCTGGTCGTCGGCGATGACCGCCCGGAGCCGCTCGCCGCCCATGTCCTTCACACCGTCCGCCACGGCACCTCCGCCCTGATGCGGAAGCCGCCGGCCAGGGTCGGGCCGGCCGTCAGTGCGCCGCCGTAGACCGCGAGGCGTTCGCGCAGGCCGATCAGCCCGCGGCCGTTCCCGTCCGCGGGCACCCCGTCGCGGACCGCGCCGGTGTCCATGACCTCGATCTCCAGCCGGTCGCCGGCCCAGCCGACGCTGACGACGGCCTCCGCGCCGGGCGCGTGCTTGATGGTGTTGGTCAGTGCCTCCTGGACCACCCGGTACGCCGTGAGGTCCACACCGGGCGGCAGCGGTTCCGGAGGCAGGGAGACCGCGACGCCGACCGGTGTCCCGGCGGCCCGCACCCGGTCGACCAGGGCGGCCAGCTGCCCGAGGCCCGGCTGCGGTTCGAGGCCGTCGGCGGGGGAGTCCGGACGGCCGGTGTCCGACGCGGCCAACAGGCCCATCACGTGCCGGAGTTCGGCCATCGCGGCCCGGCCCCCGGCCTCGACCGCGAGCAGCGCCTCCTTGGACCGCTCGGGAGCCGCGTCCATGACCTTGCGCGCGGCGCCCGCCTGGATGACCATCACGCTCACATTGTGGGTCACGACGTCGTGCAACTCCGCGGCGATCCGCGCCCGTTCCTCCGCCACGGCCCTGCGCGTCGCCTCCTCGTGGGTCCGCTCCAGCGCCGCGAACCGGTCCCGGCTCGCCGCGAGGCGCCGCCGCCCGAACCTGACCACGCTGGCCAGCACCCCCGCCACCAGCAGCACCACCCCGGGACTCGACCACCCGGGCAGCACCGGCTGCGTCGACCGGAAGGCCACACCGGCAAGGACGGCGGCGACGGCGAGCCCGGCCATCGCGCCCACCCGGTGCCGGCTGTGCATCACCGCGCTGTACGTGCCGATGACGCAGGTCAGGACATTGATCCAGGAGGCGTCGTCGCCGATGGCCAGCCCCGCGCAGAGCACGACCGCGAACACGGTCAGCGGAAACCGCCGGCGCGCCGCCAGTGGCAGTGCCGACAGCACGACCAGGACCCAGGGCGGTGCGGAGGCCGGTTCCTCGATCCGCGCGCCCGGGAACACGGGAGGCCGGGGCGGCACCGGCACGCCGTACTCGAACCTCGACACGCGCACCGGCCCGTCGCCGGGGTAACGCGACGCGACCACCAGCGCCACCACCGTCAGCAGCACCGCCAGCAGCACGTCGCACCACACCGACCTCCGTGACAGCGCGGCGCCCTTCGCCTCCGGCCGCAGCGCGATGCGCACCTGCCGAAGCCATCCCCGCAGGTACTCCGTCTCCATGCGCTCATTGTCACGGTCACCGGGCCCGCGGCGCGTCCGCCTGCACGACCAACGCACCCTCCGCCGGGCGTACTTCGCAGGGATGACCCCACCCGCGAGTCCTCCGCACGGAGGGCCCTGTCTCGGTGCTCCGGCCGACGCGCCCGCGACCCGTCCTTCCCTACCTTCGCCAGGACCTTCACCAGGCCGGCAAGGACACGACCCGACGACCGACAGGACGGGCACCTCCCATGACAGCAGTGATCGAACTGAAGGGCGTGGCCAAGCGCTACGACCACGCCGGCGCACCCGCGCTCGGACCGCTCGACCTCACCGTCGCCCAGGGCGAGGCCCTCGCCGTGACCGGTCCTTCCGGCAGCGGCAAGTCCACGCTGCTGAATCTCGTCGCGGGCCTCGACAAGCCGACCGAGGGCACCGTGAACGTCGCCGGGGAGCAGGTCGACCGGCTCGGCGAGCACGCCCTGGCCCGGTTCCGCCGTGAACGGATCGGCATGGTCTTCCAGTTCTTCAACCTCCTCGACGACCTCACCGTCCTGGACAACATCCAGCTTCCCGCCCAGCTCACCGGAACCTCACGGCGCACGACGCGGGAGCGGGCGCACGAGCTCATGGCGGCCCTGGGCATCGAGAAGCACGCCCGCGCCTACCCCGGCCGGCTCTCCGGCGGCGAACGCCAACGCGTCGCCGTCGCCCGGGCGTTGGTGAACCGGCCCGCGCTGCTGCTCGCCGACGAACCGACCGGGGCCCTCGACAGCGCCTCGGGCCAGGACGTCCGGGAACTCCTGGTCGACCTGCACCGCGGCGGGCAGACCATCGTGCTCGTCACCCACGACCCGGCCCTGGCCGAGGCCTGCGCGAGCCGCACCGTCCACCTCGTCGACGGCCATGTCGCCCTCGACTCCCGCACCGAGGCCGTGCGATGACCGGCCCGCTCGTCCGCGTCGTACGCTCCGGGGTGGGCCGGCGCCGGGTGCAGACCGTCGTCATCGCCATCGCCACGATGATGGCCGTGGCGGCGGCCGTGGTCGCCGGTTCCCTCATGGTCGTCTCGAACGCGCCCTTCGACCACGCCTTCGCCGAGCAGAACGGCCCCCACGTCACCGCCGAGTTCGACCCGGCCAAGGTCAGCGCCGAACGGCTCGGAGACACGGGGAAGCTGGACGGAGTCACGGCGAGCGCGGGACCGTATCCCACCACGATCCTCCGGGCGACCGACTCGTCAGGGCGCCGGCCTCCGGCCATGACCCTGGTCGGACGCACCGGTCCGCACGCGGACGTGGACGACCTGGACCTCACGTCCGGCCGGTGGGCGAGGAAGCCGGGCGAGATCGTGCTGAGCTCCTCCTACGAGGGGCCCGCCTTCACGGTGGGCGACACTCTGACGGCCTCCGGCACCACGCTCACGGTCGTCGGCTTCGCCACGTCGGCCGGCAGAACCGCCGAGGTGTGGGCAACTCCCGCGCAGGTCAGGGCACTCGCCTCGAAGGACACCCCGGTCACCGGGCAGATGCTCTACCGCTTCGACTCGGCGGGCTCGAAGGGCGCGATCGCCGCGGACCGCAAAAAGCTCCTCGCCGCCGTCCCGTCCGGGGCGCTCCTCGGCACCCGGTCCTACCTCGACACCAAACGCGCCGCCGACCAGGGAGCGGCCCCGACCATCCCGTTCCTCGTCGCCTTCGGGGCCCTCGGCATCGTCATGTCGGTGATCATCGTCGGCAGCGTCATCAGCGGCGCGGTCGGCACCAGCCTGCGCAGGATCGGCATCCTCAAGGCCATCGGCTTCACCCCGCGCGAGGTGGTCCGCGCCTACGTGGCCCAGGCGCTCGTCCCGGCAGGCGTGGGCATCGCGCTCGGAGTCGTCCTCGGCAACCTGCTGGCCGTACCACTCCTCGACGACACCGAGCAGGCCTACGGTACGGCCACCCTGTCCGTCGCCTGGTGGGTGGACGTCGTGGTCCCCGCCGGCGCGCTGCTGGTCGTCGGGATCGCGGCCTTCGTCCCCGCCCTGCGGGCCGGGCGGCTGCGCACGGTCGAGGCCATCGCCGTCGGCAGGGCCCCGCGTACCGGACGCGGTCAGTGGGCGCACCGCGCGGCGGCCCGGCTGCCGCTGCCCCGAGCGGTGACCTACGGCCTCGCCGGCCCCTTCGCGCATCCGGTCCGTACCCTCGCGATGCTGCTCGCGGTGGCCTTCGGCACGATCGCGGCGACCTTCGCCGTCGGGCTCACCTCCTCACTGAACGAGGTCAACGCGGTGCAGGACCCCCAGAACCGTTCCGCGGTCTCCGTCTTCACCGGCGGCCCGGGCATCGCGGGCGGCGAGCATGTCCCGGCACCGGGCGCCCCGCAGCCCGAACCGGCCGACCCGGCGAAGGTGAGCGCCGCCATCGAGGCGCAGGCGGGCACCGCCTCGTACTACGGGATGGGCCAGCAGGACGCCACCGTGGCCGGGGTCTCCGGAACCGTCCGGACGACCCTCTACCAGGGCGACTCCACACGTGGCAGCTACGCCATGATCTCCGGGCACTGGCTCACCGGCGCGGGCCAGGTCGTCGTGCCCGGCCGGTTCCTGGAGACCACCGGCACCGAGATCGGCGACACCGTACGCGTGACCCTCGGGAAGCGGACGGCCACCCTGCGGATCGTCGGGGAGGCCTTCGGCTCCTCGGGCGACGACCTGGAGATCCAGGCGAACCTCGCGGACTTCCCCGGGACCCGGCCTCAGGTGTTCCTCGTCGACCTGAAACCGGGCGTCTCGGCGCCGGAGTACGCCAAGAACCTCGCCGCGCGGATCGAGCCCCTCGGGGCCGACGCCCGGGCCAACTCCCCTTCCGAGCGGGACAACTTCGTGGTCGTCTTGAACACGATGGCCGCGCTCCTGACCCTGATGCTCGTGTGCGTCGCGGGCCTCGGCGTCCTCAACTCCGTCGTCCTGGACACCCGGGAGCGCGTCCACGACCTGGGCGTGTGCAAGGCGCTCGGCATGTCGCCCCGGCAGACCGTGAGCCTCGTCCTCGCCTCGGTGGCCGGCATCGGCGTGCTCGGCGGTCTCGTCGGCGTGCCCGCCGGATACGCGCTGCACGGCTTCGTGCTCCCGGTCATGGGACACGCGGCGGGCACCGACCTGCCCAGGTCCGTCCTCGACGTGTACGACACCCCGCAACTGCTCCTGCTGGGCCTGGCCGGTCTCGTCATCGCCCTGCTGGGCGCGCTGCTCCCGGCGGGCTGGGCGGCCAGGGCCCGGACCGCGACGGCGCTGCGCACGGAGTAGCCGTCACCCCTCCGGGCGCAGGCCGACCACCAGGTCGCGGGGCAGGCCGTGGGTGTCGTGGAGGTAGTCGTAGTCCTCCTCGCTCAGCGGCCCCCGGTACCGCGGCCCGGACAGCAGCCGCCGACCGCGCTCCAGCAGCCTGTCGAACCCGCGTTCCTCCTCCACCAGCACGTCCCGGACGAGATCCGTCCCGCGGGACTGCCGGAAGTGGTCCAGCGTGTGCTGGAGGAGCTCCACCGGCAGGTCGGAGAGGGTGCGGGACGGGTCGTCGCGCCGCAGGGTGGTCAGCAGCCGGCGGACGACGCGGCGCAGGACGTAACCGCGGCCGGTGTTGGACGGCCGTACCCCGTCGCCGATCACGACGACAGCGGAGCGCAGATGGTCGCTGACCAGACGCAGCGACGGTTCGTCCAGCTTCCACAGGGGCGGCAGCAGGCGCCTGAAGGGCTCGAACAGATCGGTGGCGTGGACGGAGTCGTGGCCCTGGAGGACGGTGACCAGGCGCTCCAGCCCCATGCCGGTGTCGATGCCGGGGCGTCGCAGGGGCTGGAGCGAGCCGTCCTCGAGACGCCGGTAGCGCATGACGACGTGGTTCCAGATCTCCACCCAGCGCGGGTCCGTGGTGGGGGTCCCTTGGGGCGGGGTGCCGCCGGTCCACACGAAGATCTCCGAGTCGGGGCCGCACGGGCCGACCGGGCCGTTGGACCACCAGTTGTCCTCCCGGGTGAGCTCCACGGGGACCTCCAGCTCCTCCCAGGTGCGCAGGGACTCCAGGGCGGGGCCCACCTGCCCGTCCCCGCCGAAGACCGTGACGCGGAGTCGCTCGCGGGGGATGCCGAAGCCGTCCCGGAGCAGCTCGTACCCCCAGCGAAGGCTCTGCGGGTGGCCGTAGTCGCCCAGCGACCACGAGCCGAGCATCTCGAACACCGTCAGGTGCGTGGAGTCACCGACCTCGTCGAGATCGGTGGTCCGCAGACAGCGCTGCACATTGACGAGGCGGCGGCCCCGCGGATGCGGGCGCCCCTCCAGGAAGGGGGTGAGCGGATGCATGCCCGAGGTGGTGAACAGCACCGGGTCGCCCGGCGGTGGCAGCAGTGTGCTGCCCGTGATCAGGTGGTGTCCGCGCTCGCGGTAGAAATCGGTGAAGACGCGTACGGTGCGGTCCGTGTCCATGGCGGTGGTCCTTCGGTCTCATGGGAGCCGGAAACGACCACGGGAACAGCGCGACCAGAGGTCCCGCACCGGCGGTCCGTTTCCGGCCGCCGGGGGAGAGGGGGAGGTCAGGCGTCGGCAGCCGGCGAGCTGGTCGCTCGCGCGGCTGCGGTGTGGGTACGGCTGGTGACCTCCATGCGATCAACGGTACGCACAGGGTCTCCGGCCCGTCACCCCGTTTTCCCGGAGGGGGCGCCGCCTCAGCACTCGCACCGCAGTTCCGGCCGCACGAGCGCCCGGCCCCCGTGTGCCGCGTGCGCCTCGACCAGCGCCCCGCGCAGCGCCCGGCGGATCTCCGCGGGCAGAGCGCCGACGTGGGGCCAGCGCACGACGTGCTGGGCGACGTCCCGCAGTTTGGTGTTGGTGTGCTGGGACACGGTCTTCAGCACCTCCCACCCCTGCTCGGGGCGGAGGCCGCTGAGGGCCAGGACGACACCGATCGCCTGATCGACGACGGCGTGCGAGACAAGGGCCTGCCGGAGCTGGGCGGTTTCCGCCTGGAGTTCCTCGATCTTCTCAACCAGCTCTTCGTGTTGCGTCATGCACCGCCCTGTCGTCCTCTCCCCCTCTTGCCCGGCGACTCCTGCGGACGCCGTCCGTCCAGCCTGCCCGCCACTTGCCGTCACTGACGAGCCGGCGGACGCACACCTCGTGACCTGGCAGGACAGAAAACGAAACGCGAGCCGCAGCATCGCGACATTCGAGGGTATGTGCGAATGACGAGCAGAGAATCGGAGGCCATGGCGCGATGGAGACGCTGACGTTCGACAGCGACGATCTGGACCGGACCGAGGAGTTCCTCAGTCACGCCTACGCGAAGATGCGCATCGGCAACGGCACCCCGGACAGCAGCCGGACGCGGATCCACCGCAGCGCCATCGACTCGGTCAGCGTCGACGAGCTCGACCTGGACTTCGACATGAGCTACGCCGTCACCCCGTTGGGCCGGATCTGCCTGTGCCTGGTCCACGAGGGCACCATCGAGGACCACGTCTACCAAGGCGTCTCGGACTCCTTCGGCCCCGGTGACGTGGTGTCCTTCGCGCCGCCCGAGCTGTCCTACGCGGGCCGTGTCCACGCGGCCCGCTACAACATCACCATGCTGGACCCCGACCTGCTCACCCAGGTCGCGGCGACCGCGGACACCCGGCGCCCCGAACCGGTCCGGCTCACCGGGCACCGGCCGCTGAGCCCCGCCGCGGGGGACCGGCTGCGGACGACCATCCGCTATGTGCAGGACCACGTCCTGGCGGACGCCGCCGTCGCCGACCAGCCGCTGGTGGCCTCCACGGCCGCCCAGCACCTGGCCGCGGCCGTCCTGGCCGCCTTCCCCAACACCGCGTCCACCGCCCCCACCGGTCCCGACCGCCAGGACGCCCACCCCGCCGCCCTGCGCCGCGCTCTCGCCTACATCGACGACCACGCCGACCGGCCCCTCACCGTCGCCCAGATCGCGGAGGCGGCCCACATCAGCGTCCGCGCGCTCCAGTACGCCTTCCGCCGGCACCTGGACAGCACCCCGCTCGCGTACCTGCGCCAGGTCCGCCTGTCCCACGCCCACGACGAGCTGGCGGCGGCCGACCCCGAGGACGGCAGCACGGTCACCGACATCGCCGCCCGCTGGGGCTTCTACCACCCGGGCCGCTTCGCCACCCTGTACCGGCACGCCTACGACCGCTCACCGCGCCGCACCCTGCGCGACGGCTGACGTCCGCTCAGCGGCGGGTGATCTGCGGCTGGTGACAAAGCGCCCACCGAGCCCTGCGTTCTTGTGAGCAACCCCGCAGGGCGTGGCCCGCGCCGCCCTACGGTCCCAGCATGAACACGAGTCGCAGCACAGGAAGCAGAGGGCGCACCGCCGCGCTGGCGGTGCTGCTCACCACCGGGGCGCTCACCGTGTCGTCCCCCGACGCCCAGGGAGACAGCGCGAGAACCGAGACGGCCGTTGCCACGAGCGCCGGCGTCACCGAGAGCGTGGTGCGGGTGAAAGCCCCCCTGCCGGCGTCCTTCGGCGCCCGGCCCGCGGCATGCGACTGGCTGTCGTACCTGCGCTACCGCTCCTCGTCGGGTCCCGCCGCGTCGGCCGACGCCGACCGGGTCCTGGTCGCCCAGCCGGGCATCTTGGAGGGCGCCGGAGCCTTCGACAGCGTCGCCCGCAACACCGTGACGCGCGCCGCCGAGCAGGACCGGCACATCGAGTTCTGGGCCCTGGACCGCCGCTCCAACTGCCTGGAGGACCGCACCGGAATCGCCTCCGGCGACCAGCACACCGCCGTCGACTACTACTACCGCGGCAAGAAGGTCGAGGGGCGCACATTCGCCGGGTTCGTCGGCAACGACAAGCTCGGCTGGATGGCGAAGCTCGGCATCGAGCAGACCGTCCGGGACGAATACGACCTCCTTGCGGCCGAGTTGCCCGACCAGCGCGTGCGCAAGGACAAGGTGCTGTGCGGCGGCCACTCGCTCGGCGGTGTCGTCACCGGCTACTTCGCCGCCGCCGACTTCGACGGCGACCCCGCCACCACCGCCGACGCCGGACACAACCAGTGCGCCGGCTGGTTCGCCCTCGACACCACCGTCTCCACCTCGCTCGGCGACCTGAGCGGCAGCATCCCGGACGACTCCAACCTGCCCGGCGTGGGCCTCGGTTACGGCGTCGTGCAGGCCGGACTCGACAGCGGAGTGCTCCCGCGCTCGCTGTCCGCGCCCGTCCTGCTCAACCCCGAGACGATGACCCTGCTCGCCATCGCGGGCGTGGGCGCCCTGCAGGATCCGGCCGGCGAGGCCGACCTGCCGGGCTATCTGCCCGCCAACACCAACATCGAGGCAACCAACCGCTTCCTGTTCTCCAAGGACACCGCCACCTTCCTCACCGGCTCACCCGCGGTGAAGGACTTCCGGCTCACCAACCAGGCGGTCCTCGGCTCGCTGATGGACGACCAGTCCGTACCGCTCGCCTTCCTCCAGAGCAGCGTGGGCTTCTTCGACGGCGGGCCGATCACCGACAAGAACTTCCCCGCGGCCAACGGGAGTTCGTCGCAGCCGGGTCTCTTCGGCACCGAGTACAAGGCCATCCCGGCCGTGCCCCACGGCCCGCTCTACACCTGGCGGAACTACGACCGGGTCGGCGATCCGGACGACCCCGGGTACCGGTCCTCGGACGGGACGCCGTTCACCGCCGCGGGCAAGGAGGTCACCGACATCCAGGAGCTGGCCCGCAGCATGGCCGCACAGCCACTGGACTTCACCGAGCAGTACTTCCCGACCAAACTCGTCACCGACCTCGAACTGGCCGGCTCCCCCCAGGTGAAGCGGCTCGTCGTGCACCCGGACGGGCTCACCGCCAACCCGACGCTGACGGTCCTCGCGGGCGACGGACTGCTCGCCGGCCGTGTCCCCGCCGACCTGCACCCCGTGGTCGCGGACGGGTACCAGCACCTTGACGTGCTGACGGCGGCTCCGGTGCAGAACAACGGCCGGCCCGAGCCGGTGTCCACCGCCCTCACCGACTTCGCCCGCACACCTCGATAGCCCCCACAAGAGCGAAGGGCCCGGGAGGAGTTCCCCCCGGGCCCTGCCCTCTGCCGTGGATCCGGTCAGACCTTGCCGGCGGCGAAGGTCGCCGCCGCGTCGGCGTTCGCCGTGTAACTGAGGTGCGCCGGCGTGTCGTTGCCGCCCGCCTCGCACACCGGGTCACCCTTGGCGCAGAAGTCGATGGTGCGGCTCTGGTACGTGCCGGTGACGCTCTTGCCGATCGCCCGGATCGGGTTGCCGAACAGCAGCACCGCGGCCACCCGCGACTCCAGCGCCGCCGGAATGGTCGCCACGATGGGGCTGCCGACCACCGCACCCGCGCTGCTGATACCGATGGAGTTGTCGACGACGTTCGCGCCCTGCGAATAGCCGACCAGAATGAAACGCTGATTCGGACAGGCGGCAGCCTGGCTGTTCACGTGGTTCACCAGATCGGCGTTGCCCTGGGCGGCCGACGTGAGGGAGAGGTCCGCGGGGTAGTTCACCTTGTAGCTGGTCAGACTCCGGCCCGTGATTTTCTTCTGCAGGGCGGAGTACACCGGGTCGCCGACGATGAGGCCGAGGGTGCCCGGCTCGAACGTGCCGCGAGCGGCGACGACGTCGATGTCCGAGCAGGCCGCGGCGGCTGCCGGTGGCGCCGAGAGGGTGGCCACACCGGCCCCGCCGACCAGCGAGAGCGCGGCGAGGTACAAGCGAATGCGCATGGGGGGATCCTTTGCGGGTGGGGCGTGTGAAACGCCTGTGGAAAGGATGTCCCGAACGTATTCGCTGGACCATTGCCGGTGTTATAGACGGGAATTCAGGAATTCCTCGTTCTTTTGTACGTTGGTGAGTGCCAGAATGAGATCAAGGCGGGATGCGGGATCGTGCAGGGCGTCACCGAAGACCTTCTCCAGCTGACGCAGCCGATATCGCACCGTCTGCGGATGGACATGGAGCCGGGCGGCGACGTCGGGCACGTTGCTGCCGCTGAGCAGCCACGCCAGCAGCGTCTCGGCGAGCCGCTCGCGCTGACCCTCCGACACCGTCTCGAGCGGCGCGAGGGCCCGCGCCCGCAGCTGGTCGAGCATCGGCTCGTCGCTGTGCAGCAGCAGGGTCGACAGGTGGTCCGCGCAGCGTACGACCCCCTGCCGCGGGAGGATCCCACGGCCCATCAGCCCCAGTGCCCGGGTGGCCCAGCGCAGTGACCGGGCGGCCTCGTCGAGAGGCACCGTCGGCCCGATCGCGGCCGGCCGCCCGCGCAGCGCCAGGCTGAACGCCCGTCCGCCGAAACGCCCGGAGCCGTCCGGATCGGGTATCAGCATCCGCGGCGGCCGCGACTCCATGTCCACCAGCGCCCCCGCGGCCGCCAGCGGCCGGTCCTCCTCCCGCTGGTCCGGGGTGGCCGCGAGCGCGACGACCGCGACCTGCCTCGGCACCGACCACCGCGCGCCGTGCGCCAGGTCCTGCACGGCGGCCGGCGCGACCTGCCCGTCCCCGAGCAGCAGGTCCAGCAGGCGTCTGCGCCGCCGTTCCAGCTCGTCCGTGTTCTGCGAGCGGGCCTCGGAGTACCCGGCCGCCGCCGCCTCCGCGACCTCGTGCACGGTACGGAAGGCGAGCTCGCCCAGCGTCGTGATCACCGCGGAGTCCAGGCCGAGCTCCTCCGCCGTACGGCCCATCAGCCGCCAGGCGTGCAGCCCCCCGACCCGCAGTGCGGACTGCAGAGCGTCCAGACTGCGCCCCTCCAGGGCCTCGCCGCGCCCGAGTTCGTAGTACGTCGCGGCGATCGCGTCCCCGCGGCCGCGCGGGTCGGCGATATGGTCGACGAACAGGGTCAGCGCCTGCACCACACCGGCTCTGAGGTGTTCGCGGTAGGTTCCGTCGGCCGGGCGCGCGTACTCGGGGACCTGTCGGCGGACCTCCTCCTCGACTTCGTCGGCGACTTCCTCCAGCTGGGAACG
Source organism: Streptomyces sp. SLBN-8D4 (assembly GCF_049739545.1). NCBI lineage: Bacteria > Bacillati > Actinomycetota > Actinomycetes > Kitasatosporales > Streptomycetaceae > Streptomyces > Streptomyces sp. SLBN-8D4. The sequence goes on along the minus strand of NZ_JBMGQC010000001.1, from coordinate 641,458 downwards.
GAGCACTTCGGCGAGGTCGGGCGGCACTTGGGCGGTGCCGAGGTTCTCCGGACCACCGTGCGGGAAGGGGGTGGCCAACGGGGGCCCTCCTTTCACCCGGAAGCGGCTCACCCGCGGGCCGGTGCCCGTGGGCCGAGGGGTAAGTCCTGTGTTGGACGGACGTCCCCTGCGTTGCGTTCCGTGCCCCGACGGTACCGACATCACTGCGGCACCCCCAGCCCCCGCGCAAGCATTGGCCACGACGCGGTGAACTCCTGCTTCCAGTAGGCCCAGCTGTGCCCTCCTCCCGCGTAGAAGTGCGTGGTGACCGGGACGCGCAGCAGCGCGAGCGTGTCGGTGAAGCTGTGGGCGGAGGGCCACAGGGCGCTCTCCAGGGCCTCGGGGAGCCAGTCGCCCGTGCCCCCCGCCAGCCCGCTGCCGCTGGACACGTACAGGGCGGTGCCGCGCAGCCCCGCCGCGCGGTCCCGCGGGTTGAAGTCGCGCCAGGTGAGCAGGTTCAGGAAGGGATTGCCCCACAGCGAGGTCGGCACCAGGTTCTCGCGGGCCACGATGGCGTCCACGAGGGTGGGCACACCGGGTGCCATGGTGTCGAGGATCCCGCTGTAGGAGGCGGCGGCGGTGAACGTGCCCGGGTGCCGTGCCGCGTGCGCCATGGCGCCGTAACCGCCGGTGGACACCCCGGCGACGACCCGTACGCCGGAGGCCCGGTAGTCGCGGGCGAGCAGGGCCGGAACCTCCTTCAGCTGGAAGGCCTCGTAGTCGGGGCCGCCGCGCCAGGCGGTGGGAATGCCGGTCGGCCCCGCGTCGGGCATCGCCACGATCAGGTTCCGGCCCTCGGTGAAGGCCTCGATGTCCGTCTCGCGCGTCCAGGACGTGTAGTCGTCGTGGGCGCCGTGCAGCAGGTACAGGACGGGGTAGGTGCGGCTGGGCTCCGCGTCGAACCCCGACGGCAGGATCAGCCGCACCGGGGCGCTGCGGCCCAGCGCGGCGGAGGGCACGGACACGTCGAGGGTGCGTGACCCGAGCGCGGAGGCGGTCCGGGCGCCGAACAGGACGGCCAGACCGGCACCGGCCGCGGCCTTGGTGACGGTACGTCGGGACACTCCGGTGGTGCGACGGTGCATGGCGGCTCTCCTCGGATCACGTTCAGTGGGTCCCTGCGGCGAGTTCCCGGCCCAGGTGGGCGGCGATCTCGTCGACGTGCGGCGGGTCGAGCAGCGACAGATGGTGTCCCGCGACCGGTACGACGGTCAGGCGCGGGCACACCTCGTCCCAGCCCAGCGTCCGGTCGTCGCGTTCGTAGGCGGGGTCGTGCACGGTGTGCGGAGCGGGCTCGGTGGCCCGGTACAGAACCACCCGCCCGTCGTGACGGCCCGGCCGGTGCGCCTCGCCGATCCTCAGGTCCAGGTAGGAGGAGCGCTGGTGCTCCAGGGCGGCGGCTGGTATGTCGGCGGACGCGCGCAGGATCTCCAGCACGGTGTCGATGCGCTCGCCGTCGTCGTCCATCGCGACCAGGGCGTCGTACGGCAGCTCCAGCGGGACCCCGTAGACGTCGCGGACGTGGCGGGCGAAGCCCTCGAAGTGGGCGCGGAGCCGGTCGGCCGGAGTGCGGTCCGGCTGGGGGAGGGGCCGTACGGAGTCGATGAGGATCACGAGCTCCACCTCCCGTCCCGCGGCGGTGAGGTGCCGGGCGGTCTCCTGGGCGACGAAGCCGCCGAACGACCAACCGCCCAGCAGACACGGCCCGTCGGGGTGGACGGCTGCGACGGCCTCGGCGTAGCGGCGCGCCTTCTCGGTGACCGTCGGCGCGTCGTCGAGGCGTTCGAGGCCGTACACGGGCCGCTCGTCGCCCAGACGTTCGGCAAGTGCCCGGTAGACGTCGGTCGTTCCGCCGGCGGCGTGCACGAGGAAGAGCGGGGGACGGCTGCCGGTGGTGCGCAGCGGGCGTACCGGGCCGGTCCGGAGACGGTCGGCCACCTCCTGGACCGTGGTGGCGCCGAGCAGGTCGCGCAGCGGCAGCTCGACGGCGAACTCGCGCTCCAGGGCGGTGCGGACACGGACGGCCATCAGCGAATCGAGCCCGAGGTCGGCCAGCGCGGTGGCGGGGGTGACCCGGCCGGCGGGATGGCCGGTCACGGTGGCGATGTGATGGCACAGGCGGGCGGCGACGGAGGTGTCCCGCTCGGCGTGAACTTCTTGGCGCGGCACCTCCGTGGGCGCCGCTGTCCGTCTGTCCGTCCACCAGTACCGCACATGCTTCCAGCGCGGCGCGGGCAGGTCGACGACCCGCCCGGACGGCAGCGGCAGCCGCTCGCCCGCGCAGTACAGGGCCCCCACCTGGGTGAGGAAGTCGGCGCATCCGTCGGCGTCCCGCCGCAGTGTGCCGATCGCGAGGGCGCCGGGCACGTTGTCGGTGATGGCCCGGGCGAGGACCGGGTGGGGGGAGATCTCGACGAAGGCCCGGTGGCCGTCGGCCGCGGCCGAGGCGACGGCCCGGTCCAGCCGTACGGGCCGCCGCAGGTTCGCGGCCCAGTGAGCGGAGTCGAAGACACTCTCGCCGCGCGGGTCGTCCAGGACGGTGGAGTAGACGGGCACACGAGGTGCTCTGCCGCCGACGTCGGCCAGGGACTCGGTCAACTCGGCCAGCAGCGGCTCGACCTGGGGCGAGTGCCCGGCCCCGACCACCCGCATCGACCGGGCCGCCCGCCCCTGTTCCTCCAGCCACCGCACGAGCCGCGCCACCGCCGGTTCCTCGCCGGTGACGACCTTCTGCCCCGGCGAGGAGTGGACGGCGACCTGCACACCGGGGAAGTCCCGTCCCAGGGCGTCGAGTTCACCGTCGTCGAGGTCGACGACCGCCATCGCCCCGCCCCGCAGCCGGCTGAGCAGCCGGGCCCGTTCGGCGACGATCCGGGCGCCCTCCGCCACGTCCAGGGCGCCCGCGCACACCGCGGCGGCCACCTCGCCCAGGGAGTGGCCGATGACGGCGGCGGGTTCGACGCCGTAGGAACGCCACAACTCGGCGAGTGCCACCTGGAGTCCGAACAGGACGGGCTGGGCCACCTCCAGCCGGTCCGGCTCACTCCCGGAGGCGAGACGGTCGTACAGGGACAGCCCGCACTCCGCGTCGATCTTCTCCACGGCGGCGGCGAAGGCGGGCTCCTCGGCCAGCAACCGGCGTCCCATCCCGGCCCACTGGCTGCCGTACCCGGAGAAGACCCACACCGGTCCCGGCCCCACGAGATCACGCTCACCGGTCACGACCCGGCCGTGCGGGCGCCCCTGCGCCAACGCGTCCAGTCCGTCGGCGAGTTCGTCCCGGTCCCCTGCGACCACGCCCGCGCGCACTCCTCCGCGGTCCGTCCGTCCGGCCAGGGTGCGGGCCACGTCGGCGGGGTGCGCGGTGGCTGTCCTGAGCCAGTCGGCGAGCCGGGCCGCGGTGTCCCGCAGTCGCTCCTCGTCCACGTCGGACAGGAGATGCAGCCGGGCGCCGGGTTCCTCGGCCGGGCGCGCGGGCAGGACGCCGGGCCGCCATTCCTCCACTACGGCGTGGGCGTTGGTGCCGCCGAACCCGAAACCGGAGACGCCCGCGACGGCCGTACCGCCGTAGCGCGGCCAGGGCTCGCCCTCGGTGACGACCCGCAGTCGTACGTCGTCCAGGGCGCTGCCCTCGGCGCAGTGCAGGGACGGCGGGATGACGTCGTGGTGCAGGGCGAGCACGGTCTTCACCAGCCCGGCGACGCCCGCGGCGGACTCCAGGTGCCCCAGGTTCGACTTCACGGAGCCGAGCAGCAGCGGCTGGTCGGGGTCGCGGTCCACGCCCAGCACCGCGCCCAGCGCGCCCGCCTCGATCGGGTCGCCGAGCGGGGTGCCGGTGCCGTGCGCCTCGACGTAGTCGACGTGGGCGGGGGTGAGTCCGGCCCGCGCGTACACGGTGGTCAAAAGGGCTTGCTGGGCGGCCGGGTTGGGGGCGAGGAGGCCGTTGGAGCGGCCGTCGGAGTTGACGGCCGTGGCGCGGATGACGGCGAGCACGCGGTCGCCGTCCCGCTCGGCGTCGGACAGCCGCTTCAGGATCACGGCCGCGCAGCCCTCACCGCGTCCTATGCCGTTCGCGTCCGGCGAGAACGGCTTGCACCGCCCGTCCGGGGCGAGGGCGCCCGCCCGCCGGAACGCCATGGTGACGACGGGGGAGAGCAGCAGGTTGACGCCCGCGGCGATCGCCGTGTCGCTCTCGCCGGTGCGCAGGCTCACGCAGGCGTGGTGCACCGCGACCAGTGAGGAGGAGCAGGCGGTGTCCACGGCCATGCTCGGACCACGGGTGTCCAGCACGTACGCCAGCCGGCCCGCGGTCACGCTCAGCGCACCGCCCGCCGGGGCCCAGGGGTCGACGGTCGCCGGGTCGGCGCCGGTGAGCGAGCCGTACTCCGGGGCGGAGACCCCGACGAAGACACCGGTCGCGGTGCCCGCGAGGGATGCGGCGGGGACAGCGGCGTGGACGAGGGCCTCGTGGACGACCTCCAGGAGGATCCGCTGCTGCGGGTCCATCACGGCCGCCTCGCGCGGGGTGATCCGGAAGAAGTCCGCGTCGAACCCGGCGATGTCGTCGAGATAGCCGCCGTACCGGGGCGCGTCCTCGGGCGGGAAGGGGGTGAAGTCGCGCCAGCGGTCCTCGGGGACCCGTCTGATCGCGTCGACGCCCTCGGTCAGCAGCCGCCAGTAGTCCGCCGGGCCGTGGACCCCGCCGGGGAGTCGGCAGCCCACCCCTATGACGGCGACGGGCTCCGACGGGGGAGCCGACGGGGCGGGCTCCGGTGGCGCGCTCTGCGCCGGCATACGGCACAGGTGCGCCGCCAGAGCCTCCCCGGTGGGCGCCTCCCACAGCAACGTCGGCGGCAGCTCCCGTCCCGTCAGCCGGGAGAGGTCCCCGGCCAGCACGACCGCGTCCCGCGAGGACATGCCGAGGTCCGCCAGCGGACGGTCCATGGGCACGTCCTCGATGGCCGTGCCGGTCCACCCGGCGACGCGCTCCGCGACCAGCCTGAGCACCGCGCCCGCGTCCACGGCCCTCACGCGGCGCCGCCCGCCGCGTAGGCACCCGCCAGATACCGCTCACGTGTCAGTGCCCGCGACACCTTGCCGCTGGACGTCCGCGGCACCGTGCCCGGCGGGACGAGGAGCACATCGGCGAGCCGCAGCCCGTGCCGCCCGGACACGGCCGCACGCACGGCCCGTACCAACGCCGGTACGTCGATCTCGGCGAGGCTCGTGGTCCGCGCGTGCTCGGCCACCACGACCACCCGCTCACCGGAGGTGCCCGTCACACCGAACGCGGCGAGCCGGTCGCGCCGTACCGCCGGATGCGCGTCCTGGACGGTGGCCTCCAGGTCCTGCGGATAGTGGTTGCGACCGTCGACGACGATGAGGTCCTTCAGCCGGCCGGTGACGATCAACTGCCCTTCCAGGATCGTGCCCAGGTCACCCGTGCGCAGCCGTCCGTCGGTGCCGAAGACGCGGCGGGACTGCTCGTCCTGGTTCCAGTAGCCGCGGCCCACGTTGGGACCCCGCACCTGGATCTCGCCGACCTCGCCCTCGGACAGCCGGACGCCGGAGACCGGATCGACGACGAGGACTTCCTGCCCCACCGGAGTACCGCAACCCGCCAGCAGCACGGCCCGGGGGTCGTCGGGCCGTGCGGGCAGCGCCTTTCCTTCGGCGAGCGCGTCCCGGTCGAGGGCGAACCGGCGCACCGGCTTCCCGGGCCGGGCGGCGCTGACGAACACGGTCGCTTCGGCGAGCCCGTACGACGGACAGTGCGTCGTGGCCCCGAGCCCCTGGCCGGCGAAGGCGGCCTGGAACCTGTCGGCCGTGGTGGGACGGACCGGCTCGCTGCCGTTGATCAGCGCCATGACCCCGTCCAGCCGCAGATCCGCCTTCTGCTCCTCGGTCACCGTCGAGGCGCAGTAGTCGTAGGCGAAGTTGGGCGCCGCGCTCAGCGCCCGCGGATGGGCGGACAACAGCCGCAGCCAGCGCGCGGGTTCGTGCAGGAAGGCGACCGGGTCCATGAGCACCGACAGCAGACCGCGCACCACCGGAGCGGCGACACTGAGGACGAGGCCCATGTCGTGGTAGAGCGGCAGCCAGCCCACGCAGGTCGCCGGATGGACGTCGGCACCGTAGGCGCCCAGCGCCTGGCGGGCGTTGGCGACGACGTTGGCGTGCCCGATCTCCACACCCGCCGGGGTGCGGGTCGACCCGGAGGTGTACTGGAGGTAGGCGATCTCACCGCCGGGAGGCGGCAGTTCCTCCGCTGCGGCGTCGGGCACCTGGTCCACGGCGACGACCCGAGCGGACGAGTCGCCGCACAAGTCCCGTACCTGGTCCAGGACCTGACCTGCTGTCAGGATCACCGCCGGTTGTGCGTCGGCCAGCACGGCCGCCAGCCGGTCGCCGTGCCCGGGCAGGCCGGGCGGGTACATCGGTACGGCTACCATTCCGGCCGCGAGCGCTCCGAGGAACCCGGTGACGTACTCCAGCCCCTGGGGGCACAGCACCGCGACCCGGGCCCCGGGCTCGGCCTCCTCGGCGAGCCGGGCGGCCACCGCCCGTACGCGCACGTCCAGCCGGCGCCAGGTCAGGGTGCGGTGCACACCGCGCGAGTGCGGCGCGGGATGGTCGACGAAGGTGAACGCACGGCGCTCCGGGGTGGCCCCGGCCCAGTGGCGTACGTACTCCGGCAGACTCCGGAACGCGGGGGCGAGCGGGGGACGGCGGATGTCCATCGGGCAGGTCTCCTCGCGAGGCAGGTCAGAGCGGGATGTTGCCGTGCCGGCGTTCCGGCATCGGGGCGCGCTTGCCGCGCAGCGCGCGCAGGGCACGGCAGATGTGGGCACGGGTGTCGCGCGGGGCGATGACGGCGTCGACGTAGCCGCGCTCCGCGGCGAGATAGGGCGTCCCGTGGGTGCTCTCGTAGGCGTCCACGAGACGGGCCCGCAACGCCTCGGGGTCGTCGGCGGCGGCCAGTTCACGCCGGTGCAGGACGCCCACCGCGCCCTCGGCACCCATCACCGCGATCCGCGCGGTGGGCCAGGCGAGGTTGATGTCGGCGCCCAGGTGCTTGGAGCCCATCACCGCGTATCCGCCGCCGTACGCCTTGCGCACCACCACCGTCACCTTCGGCACGGTCGCCTCGGCGTACGCGTACAGCAGCTTGGCGCCGCGCCGGATGATCCCGGCCTGCTCCTGCCGGACCCCGGAGAGATAGCCCGGCACGTCGGCGAAGGTCAGCAGCGGTAAGCCGAACGCGTCGCAGAACCGCACGAACCGCGCGGCCTTCTCGGAGGCGTCGATGTCCAGGACCCCGGCCGCGTGCAGCGGCTGGTTGGCGACGACACCGACGGAGGTGCCCTCGACGAGGGCCAGCGCGCAGATGATGTTCGGCGCGAACAGCTCCTGCACCTCCAGGAGTTCACCGTCGTCGACGACCGCCCGCAGGATGTCCCGCATGTCGTAGGCCTGCCCGAGCCGGTCCGGCACGATCTCGTCGAGCGCCACGTCGTCAGGGGGCGGCAGCGGGGCGTACTGCGGCGGCCGCTCCAGGTTGTTGACGGGCAGGTACGACAGCAGCTCCCGTACGGTGTCCAGGGCCTCGGTCTCGTCTGCGGCGAGGAAGTGGGCGTTGCCGTTGAGGGAGTTGCTGGTGCGGGCGCCGCCCAGCTCCTCGGCGCTGGTGCGCTCCCCGGTGACCGCCTCGATGACGTCGGGCCCGGTGACGAACATGTGCGAGGCGCCGTCCACCATCACGGTGAAGTCCGTGATGGCGGGGGAGTAGGCGGCCCCGCCGGCACACGGGCCGAGGACGACGGAGATCTGCGGGATCACCCCGGACGCCTGGACGTTGCGGCGCACCAGCTCGGCGTAGAGGGCCAGCGAGACGACGCCCTCCTGGATGCGGGCGCCGCCTCCGTCGTTGAGCCCGATGACCGGGCAGCCGGTCCTGAGGGCGAGGTCCATCAGGGCCACGGCCTTCTCGCCGAAGGCCTCGCCCATGCTGCCGCCGAAGACCGTGGAGTCCTGGGAGAACACGCAGACGGGACGCCCGTCGACCGTGCCGTAGCCGGTGATCACACCGTCCCCGTAGGGGCGGTGGGCGTTGTCCCCGGTCGGCCGGGCTCGTACGAACAGACCGGTCTCGGTGAACGAGCCGGAATCCAGCAGCAGGTCGATCCGCTCCCGGGCGCCGAACTTGCCGCGTCTTCTCGGCCTGTTCCCGGCCACGGCCTGCGCCCGGCGGGCTTCGAGCGCGAGGACGCGGTCGGCGGTGCGGTCGGGCGGACGTGTCGTCGTCACCTCTAGTGTCACAGCCACCTCCGAAGTGGCCTTCGAATATGGCAGCGCCTCCGGCGCGGGCCGAGCCCAACGCCGGTCTGTTTGCGCGAGGTGAGTCCCGGGAGGCCGGCCTTAGTCCGTCCGTGACAAGGGCCCCTGCCGACGGAGGGCGCCCCCTGTGCGCTGCATTTGAGACAACCTGGCCTCGGCGAAGGTGCAGACCTATTCCGGAGGTCGGCCTTTTCGCAGGCTGTCGGATGCCGGGCGCATGAATCCAAGCACATGAATGAGTCAGTTCTTCGATTCGGGTCGACCGGCCGGTTGATAGTTCAACGGGGGCGCTGCGACAATCCCGGTCCTGGACTCGTCGCCACCTCCCCCGCCCCCCAGGCCGACCGCCCTACAGGCTTGTTGCCAAGCGCGCAATTCCCTTCACGTGAATTCCGCATTCACTGATCCCCCACAAATCCGCACTGAGCATGACTCCGGCGTGCCTTTGAGGCGACGACCGGCGCGGCAGCAAAGAAGGTGCATGTGTCACGGCACTCCATGGGGCTCGGCGGGTCGCCGAGCCCCTACGAAGCGGGCCCCGAACCGGCGGACCCGCACTCGGTGTCCCGCCGGCCCGCGTATCAGTCGCTGCGCCGAAGCCACCGGCGTTTCGGTGTCCGGGCCACGGCTGTCGCCGTCGGCGGGTTCCTGCTGTACGTCCTGCTGTCCAGCTTCGCCCCCGGCCTGATGAACACCTCCGTGAGCGGGCATCTCACGCTCGGACTGGCGCTGGGGCTCGGGCAGTTCCTGCTGATGGGCGTGATCGTGTGGCGCTACCTCGTGCACATGCGCACCCAGGTCACCCCGGTGGTCCGCGGGCTGCGGGGCCTGGTCCGCCACCACGAGAGCGCGGCTCGCGAACGTGCCGCCTTCGAGACGCGCACGGCCCCCCGCGAGGAGGAGTTCCGCTCATGGTGACGCTCGGTGCCTCCGTCGTGGACCGCCTCAGCCTCCAGCTGACGCTCGTGCTCTTCCTTTCCGTGGTCGTCGTGACCCTGTTCACCGCGTTGCTGACCGCGCCCCAACGCGACGAGATCGGCGAGTTCTACCTCGGCAACCGGGCCATGTCCCCGCTGCGCAACGGACTGGCGATGTGCGGCGACTACGTGTCGGCCGCGACCCTCCTGGGCAGCACCGGACTGGTCGCCCTGACCGGCTACGACGGGCTGCTCTACCTGTGCGGCACCGCGGTCGCCTGGATGATGGTCCTGCTGCTGATCGCCGAACCTCTGCGCAACACCGGCAAGTTCACCCTCGGTGACACCCTGGCGACACGCCTGTCGCGCCTGCAGCGGCCGGTCCGCGTCGCCCTGGCCCTGTGCACGCTGGCCGTCACCACCCTCTACCTGGTCGCCCAACTCGTCGGCAGCGTCGCCCTGCTGACCCAGTTCACCGGCGAACCCAGCCCTGCCACCCGCACCCTGTGCGTCATCGTCATCGGCACCGTCGTCATCGTCTACGCCGCCATCGGAGGCATGCCCGGCGCCACCTTCATCCAGGTCGTCAAGGCGGTCATGCTCATCTGCGGTGTCACCGTGGCCGGGGTCATGGTGCTGCAGCGCTTCGACTGGAACCTCGAGAACCTGCTCGCCGCCGCCGCGGACAACAGCGGACAGGGTGCGCGGTTCCTGGAGCCCGGGCTGCGTTACGGAGGCAGCGTCACCAGCAAACTGGACTTCCTGAGCCTCCAGTTGGCCATCGTGCTCGGCCTCGCCGCCCTCCCGCACGTGATGATGCGCCTGCTCGCCCCGAAGTCGGTCGACGTCCTGCGCACCTCGGTGGTGTGGGCCATGGGCCTGGTCAGCCTCGTCTGTCTGGCGGCCGGCGTCCTCGGCCTCGGCGCCACCGCCGTCCTGGGCAGCGACATCATCGCGGACAACGACCGCACGGGGAACGCGGCCGTCCTGCTGCTGGCACACGACCTGGGCGGCGCCGTCCTGACCGCCCTGCTGTCCTGCCTCGCCTTCGTCACCCTCCTCGCGGTCGCCGCCGGCCTCACTCTGGCCGCCGCCTCCTCGCTCGCCCACGACCTCTACGGCGAGGTGATCCGCAAGGGCCGCGCCACGGAGACGGAAGAACTCGCCGTGGCCCGGCTCGCGGCGGCCGTCATCGGCATCCTCGGCATGCTGCTCGCCCTGGTCTCCTGGGGCGCCAACTCCGCGACCCTGGCCTTCCTCGCCTTCGCCATCGCCGCGTCCGCCATCCTGCCGACCCTCGTCTACACCCTCTTCTGGCGGCGGTTCACCGCGCAGGGCGCTCTCCTCAGCCTCTGCGGCGGCCTGGTCACCTCGGTCCTTCTCGTCGTCCTCTCGCCGGTCGTCTCCTCCGCTCCCGCCTCGCTCTACCCGGATGCCGATTTCGCCTGGTTTCCCTTGCAGAATCCCGGAATCGTCTCCATCCCGGCCGGCTTCCTCCTCGGCTGGCTGGGGTCGATACTCAGCATTCCGGAAGCAAAGGAGACATACGAGGACTTCGAAGTGCGCTCCCTTGTCGGAGCCGACTAGGGGTTTCCCTCTCACTTTTCCGGGAACCGTGTGGCGAACACGTGGATATTTCGTCGACAGCGGAGCACGGCTTGCGGCAACAACGCCCGTGCAGTAATTAGGTGATGTATGAACTTGTTCAACCGTGGCACCATGTTCCGCCGCACGGACCGAGCGGAAACCGCCGACGATTCCCAGCCCCCCACCGGGTCGTCGGGCACTGCCACAGCCGTCCTCCCCGACCCCGGACTGGCGGCCCTGACCGGGGAGTGGGCCATCGACCCCGCGCACAGCAGGATCGGCTTCTCCGTACGCCATGCCATGGTGACCACCGTGCGCGGGGCGTTCCTGGAGTACCGGAGCCGCCTCTACTTCGACGGCCGCGACCCGTCCCGTTCGCAAGCGGAGATCATCATCTCCACCGGCAGCGTCGACACCGGCGTGGAACAGCGCGACGGCCATCTCGTGGGACGGGACTTCCTGGACGCCGCGACCTACCCGCGCATGCGGTTCGTCAGCACCGCCGTGGACGTGGTCGGCCCGGACGTGTACCGGATGACCGGCGACCTCACCATCAAGGCGACAACCCGCCCCGTGGTCCTTGAACTCACCTACATAGGCCATGTCACCGACCCGTTCGGCTACCAGCGGGCCGGCTTCGACGGCACCACCACCATCAACCGCTCCGAGTGGGGCCTGACCTACAGCACCCGGCTCGCCGAGGGCGGTGCCATGGTCAGCGAGAAGGTACGCCTGCAGTTCGACATCGCCGCGATCCGCACGCCTCCGGTCGGCTGACCGGAACCCTCCGGGCCGGTGGTCGTGGGATCCCTTCCAGGAAGTCGGACACGTCCGGAGTTGCCGGCCCCTGTGCTGCGGCTCCGGACGGGTGGACGGGGCAGGCCCTGGTCGCGCTGCCGTCGACCGAGCGATGCGTCCGCCAGGCCCAGCTCGTCCACCTTGTCGAGCAACTGCTGGAACTGCCCGGACGCACGGAGCGGGCCACGAACTCGTCCGAGTTCGTGGCCCGCTCCGGTGTCTCAGGGGCCGTCAGCGCCCGCGCACCAGCCCGGCCAGATAACGCCACAGCGACGAGCGCGGCCGTCCGGCGGCCTCGTCGGCCGGGGCGGAACCGGCCGCGGCGGGCAGGGGCGGGGGAGGGGGCACCGGCTGGGCCGGCGTGCCCGAGACCGTGTACCGCACCGGGAGCGACCGCAGACCGCGCATGAACGGCGAGGAGCGCCACGGAAGCTGGTCGACCGGCAGTGACAACTCCAGCCCCGACAGCCGCTCGAAGAGCCTGCTCACACCGATCGCCGCCGCGCCCCCGGCCAGTTCCCGGGCCGGGCACTGCCGTGGGCCGGCCCCCCAGGACAGATGGGCCCGCGTGCTGATGGTCGACTCGGGGCAGACCTTCCCCGCGAAGGCGGGATCCGCGTGCGCGGCTCCGACCGACACCCACACCGGATCGCCCGCCGCGACGGTGTAGTTGCCGAGGCGCATGTCCTTCAGCGGGAACCGCGGCACGAAGTTGATCAGCGGCGGCTTCTGCATCACCACCCGGTTCATGGTCTCCCTGATCAGGCCCGCCGACAGACTGGCGCTGGCGGGGAGGTTCCCGGTGATGACCTCGACGACCGTGTTGGAGATCAGGATGCCGACATGGTCGGAGGTCATCCCGAGCAGCATCATCAGCTCGCGCGACAACTCCTCGACGCTCAGGCCGGGATGGGAGGCGAGCAGATACGAGGGGAAGTCGTCGCCGGGCTCCTTCATCTTCCACGCGCCGAGTTCCGACAGCGTGGCCAGCAGCCGCTCCAGGGCGGGTCCCGCGTCCGGACCGGCGTCCAGCACCCGCCACATGTCCATCAGCGCGTCGTCGTGCTGTGAGCCGGGGAAGCCGAGCAGATGACTGGCGACCATGAGCGGCAGCGGCCGCGAGAACTGCGCGGACAGATCCGCCCATCCGGTACGGCCGCCCTGGGTGAACAGGGAGATCAGTTCGTCGGCGTCCCGGGTGATCTGCGCCTTGAGCCGCTTGGCCACCGGGTGCCGGGGGTCCTGGAAGGGCCGCAGGGCGGTGTCCCAGGCCACCTTCAGCCCCCGGTAGCCCTCACCGCCCTGGATCAGCACATGGTTGACGTCCAGCGAGGGCGCGAGCGGCCAGTCCTCGGGCAGCCGACCCTCGCGCCGCGCCCGCCAGTTCTCGAGCCCCTTGGGCCAGGCGTGGTCGTCACGGAGGACCTCGTAGGCCTCCTCGTAGCCCAGCACGAGCCAGACGGGCACTCCCAGCAGGTCGACCGGCGCGACCGGCCCGTGTGCCTGGCGCAGCCGCTCGTACACGATCGCCGGGTCCCGTTCGTAGTCCCGGGTCATGAGCGGTTCGAGGCTCATCGACTCCAGCGACTCGTGGTCGGCCGCCGATCCGCTGTCCAGTTGAACCCCCATGACTTCCTTCCCTCGGTCAGGCGCTACGCAAGAGTAATGTGACCCCCCGCGCTGCATCCATGGCGGGGGGTGATTGTCGAGGCCTCGCTCGGGGAAGCCGGGGGAACGACGAACGGCACCGTCCGAGGACGGTGCCGCTCCGGTGCGAAGTCGTCCCCTACGGGGTCCACTTGATGTTCGGGTTCACATTGCCGGTCCAGTTGAAGACGGCCATGTTGTCCCAGCCGTTGCCGCTGTTGTTGATGTCGGCCGGGTTCCAGCCGTTGCCGGTCACGGCGTACCAGGTGGGCTCCCAGTAGAAGACCCCGATCGCGCCGTTGCTGCGGGCCGCGTTCTGCACGGCGGTGAAGTTGTCCGCCTGGCCCTGCCAGCTGAGCGGGTAGCCCGAGCAGCCCGTCGTGATGGAGTTGGCCGTGCCGTCCGCGTTGGCCGAGGTGAACGGGTAGGCCGTCTCGGCGATGACGACGTCCTTGCCGTACCGGGACTTCATGTCGGCCACGACACTGCCCATGTTGGCGATCGTGCCGTGCCACGGGCAGTAGTAGGAGAGCCCGGTGATGTCCCAGTTGACGCCCTTGGCCTTGATGCCGTCGTAGAACCAGCGGGCGTTGGCGTCACTGTCGGCGTCGGCGGTGTGGATGATCACCTGGGTGCCGCTGTTGCACGCCTTGGTCGCGTTGTAGCCCGACTTGAGCAGCAGACTCAGGTTGGTGAAGTCGTTGTTGACGACCTTGCCCTCGTTCCACAGCATGCCGACGTTGATCTCGTTGCCGATCTGCACGCTGTCCGGGGTGGTGCCCTGCGACTTGAGGCCGTTGCAGACGTCGTACGTGTAGTTGTAGACGTCGGTCTGCAACTGGCCGATGGTGTGGCCGGCCCATGCCGCGGGCTTGTTCTGGTTGCCCGGGTCTGCCCAGGTGTCCGAGTAGTGGAAGTCGACCAGCAGCTTCAGCCCCTTGGCCTTCACCTGCTTCGCGTACGACAGCACCTTGGCCTTGTTGTTGTAGCCGCTGGCGGGGTTGTTCCACACCCGCAGGCGGACGTAGTTGACGCCGAGGCCCTTGAGGATGTCCAGCGGGTCCTTGGCGGTGCCGCTCGCGTCGTAGTACTTGGCACCGAGGTCGAGGGCGCGCTGGGCGGTCGACACATCGGCGCCGCGCATGGTGAGCGTCCCGGCGGCGGAGGCGCTGGTGGACGTGGTGAGCAGGGATGCGGGCAGGGCGAGTGCCGCCAGGAGCATGGCGGCCCTCGCGAGACGGCGCGGACCTGTGACGGTCATCCCGACCTCCTTGTCTGACATGGCCATGTGGATGAACTCTGGGAACGCTCACAGTAGGAGTCGATGTCGGGGTTGTAAATACATGAGTCGGACGCATTTCCACATGGTTAAAGAGGTGCTGGCTGAGCGCCTTTTGTGTGTACGTACACAGACCAGGCGCGTACGCGCACTGTCCTCTATGCGTGTCACGCATACATGGTGCGCCCGGAGTGGTAGGTTCCACGCCATGCGGATGACGCTCGACGAGCGGGTGCGGTCGGCGGTGGCCGCCCTCCTGTACGCGACCGGTGAGTCGCAGACGGAACTGGCCTGCGCGCTGGGGGTGAGCCAGGCGCAGGTGAGCCGCCGTCAGTCCGGCACCGCCGCCTGGAGCCTGGCCGACTGCGACGCGGTCGCCGCGCACTACGGCATCGATCCGCTGGACCTCCTGGCCGGCCCCACCCGGGCCACCGAGACACTGCCCGCCCAGCGGCGCCGCGTCCCCGGCCGTGTGGGACGCCCCGCGGCCGCTCCGGACGGGGGAGTGCGATGACCGACTTCGACGCGATCGACGCGCTGCTCGCCGAGGCGAAGCAGGAGGTCCCGCTGCCACCGGTCGAGGAACGGCGCGCCCTGCGCGAGGAACTGAACGTCTCGCGCACCCAGCTCGCGAAGGTCCTGGACGTCAGCGCCTCGACGGTGGGCGGAGAAGATCGAGAGCGCGTACCGCACCGTGCGCCGGCAGAACGTGGCGCGCTATCTGCTCGTACGTCTGACCCGTGAAGGCCGCGGCACGCGGGTCGAGTTCCACCCGCTCAACCAGAGCCAGGTGCCCCGCACCCGCCAACGGGCCGTCGAGTACCGCACCCTGAACGTCCGTCACTGGGACCGCGTCGTACAGGCATGGGCCGCGGGCGACGACGCCGCGCTCGACGAGGCATGGGTCAACGACGTCGTGGTCGATCTCGGCAGCCAGTGGGGAGAGTACGAGTTCGTGACGGCGATCGGATTCGCTGCCTGAGGTGGCCCGTGGGCGGACCCGACGCCTCAGTGCGTGGGGATGCCCAGGTCCGCGGTGACCGAGTCCGCGCGGACGAAGACGGACACCGGGAACTGCTCGTCGCAGTACTTGTTGCCGGACGACACGATTCCCACGACCTTGCCGCCGCTGATCAGCGGCCCGCCGGAGTCCCCGGGGCAGATGCTGTCGGTGGTGCCGGGGCGGGGCATGCCGCACAGCATCTCGGCGGGGTCGGTGTCGGGGTCGGAGTACGGCCGGCAGGCGGCGACGGGCGAGATGACGAGCTTGGTCTGCTTGAGCCTGGTTCCGCTGACGCCGGGCCCGGTGCGTCCCCAGCCGAGCACGGTGGCCGTCCGGCCGTCGGCCACCAGCTTGCCGTCCCGGGGGCCGGCCACCGGGATCGTCCGGTACGGCATCGGCCGGTCCAGGGTGAGGACCGCGGCGTCGTGGGCGTAACCGGGCCCGCCGTAACGCGAGTCCAGCCGGGCCGACGTGACCGCCCGCTCCGTGCCGTCGGTGCCGTCCACGCGGGTGCGGCCGCCGACGACCGTCAGCGTGGCCACATCGCCGGCGCTCTCCACACAGTGGGCGGCCGTCAGCACCTTCGTGGGTGCGACGAGGGTGCCACCGCAGAACTGCCTGCCCTCGAACTCGATCAACATCGCGTACGGCCGGGCCTTGGTGGTGGCCGGGCCGCCGCCCTTGATCGCGGAGGCGGGGGTGGCGGTGGACCAGAGTGCGGCCGCGGCGAGCACGGCGGTGGTGACGACGGCGGCCGTGCGCGTTCCGGGACGGGTGGCTCTGGCAGCGCGGATCGACATCGCGGTTTCCCCCTGAACTGCTTGGCGCGGGGCGTGGATCGGCCCCGCGTGGTGTGGTCGGTGGGGAGGACGAGTGTCGGGGGCCCATCGGTTTCGCGGAACGCCGGGTTGCGGTCCGCGCCCTTCGGACGTTCAGGCGTCCGCCGCCGGTCGCAACCGCAGCGTGAGGATCTGGAACGGCCGCAGCGTCAACCGGACACCGTCCTGTCCGTGTCGGTGGCTCGAAGGGTCGTTCAAGGGGCGTTCCAGCAGGTCGGTCACCTGGGAGGACGCCAGGGGGAAGCCGGTGGTGAGTGTGGCCGCCGCCCGGGTGCCGCGGGCCTCGTAGAGCCGTACGACGACATCGCCGCTGCGGTCGTCGGCGAGCTTGACCGCCTCCACGACCACGCCCTCGTGGTCCACCGACACCAGTGGGGCGACCGTCGCGCTGCCCGGCACCACCCGCTCGGGCAGGTTGAAGCGGTACCCCTCGCGCCTGGCGTCGCTGACATCGGCGCCGATCACCAGCGCGTACCCGAGCCGGTGGGTGCCCTGGTCCTGGTCGGGGTCGGGGAAGCGGGCGGCGCGCAGCAGGGAGAGCCGGACCGTGGTGGTCGTACCCCCGTCGGGGCGGACGTCACGGGTGACGTCGTGGCCGTAGGAGGAGTCGTTGACCAGGGCGGCTCCCCAGTCGGGCTCGCCGATGTGCAGGAAGCGGTGGGCGCACGTCTCGAACTTGGCCGCGTCCCAGCTGGTGTTGGTGTGCGTGGGCCGCTCGACGTGTCCGAAGGGGATCTCGGCGGTGGAGTGGGAGGCCCGGACGTCCAGCGGGAAGGCCGCCTTGAGGAACTTCTCCCGCTCGTGCCAGTCGACGACCGTGTCGATCACCAGCCCGTGTGACCCGGCCGGCAGCGTCAGGGTCTGCTCGATCCTGGACGCGCCGAACACCCGGACCACCCGGACGCCGTCGCCGGTCGCCGTGACGGACTC
Organism: Streptomyces sp. SLBN-8D4; assembly: GCF_049739545.1. NCBI lineage: Bacteria > Bacillati > Actinomycetota > Actinomycetes > Kitasatosporales > Streptomycetaceae > Streptomyces > Streptomyces sp. SLBN-8D4. The sequence continues at coordinate 624,082 of NZ_JBMGQC010000001.1, read as the reverse complement.
GGTGTCGGTGAGGTCGCGCACGGTGTTGCGGTAGAAGGCGTCGACGTCCCAGGCGTCCCACTGGTTGGGGAAGTCCTGGTGGAGCTGGAGGAGGTTTCCGACCGCCCCGGGGGCCAGCGCCTCCCGGCCCGCCGTGTGGTCGTAGGCGGAGGTGATCAGACCACGGGCGTCCACGACGACCCGCACGAGACCGTTGTCGAGGACGAACCCGTCCCCGTCCGGGACCGGCGGCACCGGCGCGTCGACGGACGCGGAGCGCGGCCTCGCGCCGAACGCCTCGACACCGCCCCGCGCGTGCGGCGCGGAGTTGAAGACGACCGGGCCCCCGGGATCCCCCGCCAGCACCCCCTGGGCCGCGCCGATCAGCCCCTCCAGCTCCCGGGCCGCGGCCGCGTACGTCTCCTCCGCCTCCCGGTGCACCCAGGCGATCGACGTCCCGGGCAGGATGTCGTGGAACTGGTGCAGCAGCACTGTCTTCCACAGCCGGTCCAGGGCGTCGTACGGATACGGCTGCCCCTGCCGTACGGCCGCGGTCGCCGCCCACAACTCCGCCTCGCGCAGCAGGTGTTCGCTGCGCCGGTTGCCCTGCTTGGTGGCGAGCTGACTGGTCAGGGTGCCGCGGTGGAACTCCAGGTAGAGCTCTCCGGACCACACCGGTGCGCCGCCGTTGGCCTCGTACTCGTCGTGCGCGCGCCGGAAGAAGTCCGCCGGCCCCTCCATGTCGACGCGCGCCGAACCCTCCAGGTCCCGCAGCCGGTCGGCCCGCGCCAGCATCTCGCGGGTGGGGCCGCCACCGCCGTCGCCGTAGCCGAAGGGGATGAGGGAGTGGCTGGCACCGGCCTTGTCCTGGAAGTTCCGCACGCTGTGGGCGACTTCGGCGCCCGACAGCTCGCCGTTGTAGCTGTCGACCGGTGGGAAGTGGCTGAAGATCCGGGTGCCGTCGATGCCCTCCCACCAGAAGGTGTGGTGCGGGAACTTGTTGGTGGTGTTCCAGGACATCTTCTGGGTCAGGAACCACTTCACCCCGGCCAGCTTCATCAGCTGCGGCAGGGCCGCGTTGTAGCCGAAGGTGTCCGGTAGCCACATCTCCTCGGTCTCGACGCCGAACTCCTCCAGGAAGAACCGCTTCCCGTGGACGAACTGACGCACCAGGGCCTCGCCGCCGCTGATGTTGGTGTCCGGCTCCACCCACAGGCTGCCGGTCGGCAGGAACTGCCCGGTCCTCGCCTTCTCCTGGGCCCGTGCGTACACCTCGGGGCGGTGCTCCTTCAGCCAGGCGAGTTGCTGCGCCTGGGACATCACGAACTTGAATTCCGGGTGGTCGTCCATGAGGTGGGTGACGTTGGAGACCGTCCGGGCCACCTTGCGCACGGTCTCGCGCAGCGGCCACAGCCAGGCGGTGTCGATGTGCGCGTGCCCGACCGCCGAGATCCGGTGCGCGCTCGCGTGCGCGGGCGACGCCAGTACGGGGGCGAGGACGGCCCGTGCGGCGGCCGCACTGCCGCCGACATCCTGGAGGTCGACCGCGTCCAGGGCGCGATCCACCGCCCGCAGGATCTGCCAGCGGCGCGGGGAGTCGGGGGACAGCTCCGGCATCAGCTGCCCCAACACCTCCAGATCCTGGACGAATTCGTGGACCTGCCGGTCGAACACGGCGAGGTCCAGGCGTCGCAGCCGGTACAGGGGTGCGCCGGGGTCCGCGGCCGGATCGCAGAGCCACGGTGCCCGGCCGCCCACCGAGGTGGGTCCGAAGGTGAGCTCGCCGGGAGCGGTGTGCATGACGACCGGGTTGGCGGCGGCCTCGACGTAGGCGGTGAACTCCTCGCCTCCCACGGCGCGTTCGGCCACCGGCAGCCAGGTGTTGCGCGGGTTGAGCGCCTTCACGGCGGTGCCGTCCGGCCGGTGGACCAGTCCTTCGGCGGAGAAGCCCGCGGAGTGGGTGGCGAACCCGAGATCCAGCACGGCCTCGACGGTCTCACCCGACCAGTCCGACGGGATCGTGCCGCTCACCTTGAACCAGCTCGTCGACCAGGCGGGACCCCACCACGCGCCGACCTGGGTCGGCTCGTAGGCGGCGGCCAGGCCCTCGCGGACCGGTACCGGCTCGCCGGGGACGCTCCAGATCTCCACCTGGAGGGGGACGGAGCGGGCGTGGACGGCGGGCCGTATGCGCTCGCCGAGCACGCGGGCGAGCCGCTGTTCGGTGACTTCACGGTCGTTGTGCATCAGGTGTCTTTCTCCGTGAAATGGGGGGGCGTCAGCCCTTGAGGGCCCCGCCGAGCGCGAAGCCGCCGCCGAGCTTGCGGGCCAGCAGCAGGTAGAGCATCACGACGGGCAGCGAGTAGAGCAGCGAGAACGCCGACAACTGCCCGTACTGCGTCTGGTCGTGGGCCGAGAGGAAGGTGAACACGCTGACGGAGGCGGGGAGTTTCTCCGGGGACAGCAGCAGGATGAAGGGGACGAAGAAGTTCCCCCACATGCCGATGAACGTGAAGACGGTGACCACGACGACACCCGGTCGCATCAGCGGCAGCAACACCCGCCACAGCACCTGCATGGTGTTCGCGCCGTCGATGCGGGCGGCCTCCTCCAGGACGATCGGGACGCCGTCCATGAAGTTCTTCATCAGCCAGATCCCGAACGGCAGCGCGGACGCGGCCAGGAACAGGGTCGTGCCCGCCATCGAGTCGATCAGGTTCACCTGCACGAACATGCTGTAGACCGGGATCATCACGGCGGTGATGGGCAGCCCGGTGGTGAACAGGATCGTGTACAGGAACGGCCGGCGCACCCGGGACCGGTAGCGCGAGAGCGGGTAGGCGCACAGGACCGACGCCGCCACGGTCACCGCCGTGCCGAAGCCGCACAGCAGCAGGCTGTTGAGCATCGGACGGTAGGTGGTGTCGACGTTGAGAACCGCGTCGAAGTTGTCGAGCGTCAGCGACGAAGGCCACGTCAGGCGGAAGGAGTTGGTGTCGCTCACCGAGGCGAGCACCATCCACAGCAGCGGCAGGACGTACAGTACCGACACGGCGAGCAGGACGACGTTGATCGCGAGGCGTCCGGGCCGCACGCGGCGCCCGGGTCGGGAGCTCGCTGCGACCGGCACCTTGTCCACGGTCCTGGGGGGCGGGGTGGCGACGGCGGCCATCAGTCGTCCTCCAGTTTCAGCAGCCGGATGTACACGACGGAGAACAGGGCGCCGACCACCAGCAGCACGAGGGCGATGGCGGTGCCGTAGCCGATCAGGCTGTTCTGGAACGCCTGTTGGTACATGAAGATCGGCAGGGTCTCGCTCTTGTTGCCCGGTCCGCCGCGGGTCATGGTGTAGATCAGACCGAACACGGAGAGCGTCTGGAGCGTGATCAGCATCAGGTTCGTCAGGATCGACGGCCTGATGACCGGCAGGACGACCCGCCACAGCCGCTGCCAGGGGCCCGCGCCGTCCATCTCGGCCGCCTCCACCAGCTCCTGGGGCACGTCGTTGATGGCGGCGGTGAAGACCATCAGGGAGAAGGCGGTGCCCCGCCAGACGTTGGCCAGGCACACCGCGAGGATCGGCATCGTGTACAGCCAGTTCTGGTCCGGCAGACGCAGCGCGTCCAGAAGGGAGTTGAGCGATCCCTGGTCGTAGAAGAAGGCGTACATCAGATAGCCGGCGACCACCTCGGGCAGTACCCAGGCGGCGATGACCACGCCGTTGACGAGCGCCCGTACCGGCCTGGTCGCCTTCTGCATCAGGACGGCCAGCGCCAGCCCGAGGGTGTTCTGGCCGACCACGGCGGAGCCGACCACGAAGACCAGGGTCAGCCACATCGCGTTGAGGAAGTCGGTGTCGTCGAACGCCCGGGTGAAGTTGTCGACCCCGACGAAGTGGGTGCCGGAGGCCCCGGTGAGCTGCATGTCGGTGAACGCGTAGTACACGCAGTACGCGATCGGACCGGCCAGGAAGACGGCCAGCAGGACCACGGCCGGGACCGTCGGCAGACCGCGAAGGAGCGAGCGGACGGCGGGGGCGGGCGCCCCGCGGGGCCGGCGGGGGTGACCGCCGGTCCCGTGCGGCGCCGGGGCGAGGGCGGTCACGAAGTGCCCTCGACGGTCTTGTCGTCGCCCACCGCCGCCTTGACATCGTTATCGAAGGTCGAGGCGGCCTTCTCGACGGAGGCCTGACCGGTCGTCACGGACTCCATCGCCTTCTGGATCGCGGTCGAGACCTGGTTGTACTCGGGCAGCCCGGGCCGGTAGTGGGTGTCGGCGACCAGCTCGGTGAAGAACTTGTTGGTCGGCACCGAGTTCAGGTACGCCGGGTCCGAGGCGACGTCCGTACGCACCGCGATGTTCGCGTTCGTCACGTTCCACTTCGCGGCGTTGGCCTTCGTCTGGAGCGTGGTCGACAGGAACTTCCAGGCCAGGTCCGGGTTCTTGGCCTTGGCCGGGATCGACCAGGCCCAGCCGCCCGACATGCTGGTACGGCCCGGCGCCTGACCGTTCTGCGTCGGCATCGCCGCGGTGCCCATCACCGACTGCCACTCCGGCCACGGCTTGGCCGCCGCCGAACTCCAGTTGTTGGGCATCCAGGAGCCGTCGACGTCGATCGCCAGCTTGCCCTCGGGGATGAGCTCGGTGCCGACCGCGGTCCCGAAGTTGGCGCCCAACGCCTGCTCCTTGGACGGGCCGAGGTCCTGGCCGTAGACGGTGTGGACGAAGTCGAGCGCGTCCTTGAAGCCCTGGCTGCCCACGACCCACTTCTTCTGCGAGGCGTCGTAGAGCGACTTGTCGCCGCCCGGGGTGCCGTACAGCAGCATCTCGAAGCCCTGCATGGAGGAGGCCTCGCCGCCCGCCTGACCGGTGTAGAGGTTCAGCGGGGTGACGCCGGGCAGCTTGGCCTTGATCTTCCTGGCGGCGGCGATCACGTCGGCCCAGGTCTTCGGCTGCCAGGGCACGGGGATCCCGGCCTTCTGGAGGAGCTGCTTGTTGTACCAGATCCCGCGGGTGTCGGTGTCGTCCGGCACGGCGTAGACCTTGCCGTCGGCGGCCCCGGTCACCGCCCCCTTGGCGGCCTTGGCGTACTGCGACCAGTCGGCCCACTTGGCGGTGTAGGCGTCCAGCGGTTTGAGATAGCCGCCCGCGATGTCGGAGTTGATGAGCGCGGTGTCCTCGTAGACCAGGTCGGGCGCGGTCGCGGGGGAGCGCATCATGAGCTGGAGCTTGGTGTAGTAGTCGTTCTCGGAGGCGACGACCGGGACGAGGGTCACCTTGGTGCCCGGGTTGGCCTTGGTGAACTCCTTCACCATCGAGGCGAGGAAGGTGGCCTGGAGCTTGTTGGTGCTGTCCAGGTTCTGCCAGTAGACGACCTTGATGGACTTGGACGAGCTGCCTGACGAACCCGAACCGCAGCCGGTGACGGCCAGGGCGGTGGCGGCGGTGAAGGCCGCGGCGGTGACGATTCTCGAGCGCACAGTGGTTCCTCCGGGACGCGAAACCTGAGGGAAAGCCGTGAGTTCTCGGCCTGGAGGCCAGCCCGGACGACGCCCCACGCACTGCGCCACCCTGCGCTGATCGGCCCCAATGGCCGGAATATGATGGGCGTCAGCTAAATCCATTTGATGGATGAAGTCAATGCTTCAAGTATGTAAACTTTCGCCAGGACGGTGCGCTGGGATGGCGGATGTGAGGGGATCAGGTGACCGACAGGTGACGATGCTCAGCGGGACGAATCTGCCGCGGGTGGGCGGCTACAACCAGGCCGTCGTCCTGGACGCCATCCGCACCACGGGTCAGGTGAGCCGGGTCGAGCTGGCGGCCCTCACCGGGCTGACCAACCAGACCGTCTCCAACGTCGTCCGCAAACTCCTCGACGCCGGCCTCGTGGCGGAGTCCGGCCAGGCCCCCTCCAGCGGCGGCAAGCGCCGCACCCTGCTGACCCTCCGGGCCGACGGGGCGTGCGCGGTCGGCGTCCACCTCGATCCCGAGGCCGCGGTGATCGTCGTGGTCGACCTGGCCGGCGAGGTGATCGGCAGCAGGCGCCTCCGGCTCATCGACCCGGGCGACCCGGCCGACGTCGTGGACCGCGTCGCGCGCACCACCGGGCGCCTCCTCGACCGCAGCGCCGTGGACCGCACCCGCCTGCTCGGCCTCGGCATCGCCGCACCCGGCCCTCTCGACGGCACCACCGGCGCCGTGGTCTCCCCACCCAACTTCCCCGGCTGGGGCCGGGTTCCCCTCGCGGACATGTTCGCCGACGCCACCAAACTCCCCGTCGCCCTCGACAACGACGCCACCGCCGCCGCCATCGGCGAGCGCTGGATCGGCGGCGCGGACCGGGCCGGCAGCTTCCTCTTCCTCTACCTGGGCACGGGCGTCGGCGCCGGCATCGTCCTCAACAACACGGTCCTGCACGGCGATTCGGGCAACGCCGGCGAGTTCGGCCACATGGCCGTCGAGCCCGGCGACCGGGTCTGCCACTGCGGGGCGATGGACTGCCTCGGTCCGTACGTCAGCCCGGCCGCGATCATCGACGACCTGCTGCGCCTGCACGGCCGGAGCGCCGCCGACCGGATCGGCCTCAGCGGTACACCGGACTCCGTGCACCACGACTGGAAGGCCCTGCGCCGAGCGGCCCGCGCGGACGACCCGGCCGCCTGCGATGTCGTACGACGTGCCGCGCGCCGTATCGGCGAGGCCGCGCGCGGTGCCGCCAGCCTGCTCGACGTCAGCCGGGTCGTCCTCGGCGGGGAGGCCCTGCGCGGCATCGAGCCGATCATCCGCGAGGAGGTCGAGGCCGCCGTCAACCGCACGTCCGTCGCCCGTACGATCCGGGCGGTCGCCGTGGAACAGAGCGTGATCGGCGAGACGGTGGGCGCGGTGGGGGCGGCGTCGCTGGTGCTGCACGGGAACTACGCACCGGGGTGGCGGATGCTGACGGACGCGACGGGCTGAGGCGCGGGCGGGACGCGTCGAGTCGAGGGCGTCGGGGAAGCGGCGGCCTGCCGGGCCGATCGCGGCATCCACTCGCGTCCGCAACAGGTGGCTACTTTTCGCTACCGGATCGGACGGTGGGCCTTCCGGCGGCGCCGCCACGTCGGTGGTCTGTGGCTGGGTGTCCTCGTGCCGGCCGTCGCCGCGGCCGCCCTGGCGCCGGCCGGCGAGGAAGAGGATCTCGCCATGCCCGGTACCGAGTCGCAGAAGGCGTTCGACCTGCTGGACGCCGTGCGGACGATCGCCGCCGGCGACACCCTGCTGTCACCCGCCGCGACCCGCTCCCGGGTAGCCCGTTTCCTGGCCACACCGGACGACGCCGCGCCGCACGACACCGAACAGCTCGCGGTGCTCACCCCGCGTGAGCGCGAGACGGTGGCCCTGGTCGCGACCGGCCTGTCCGACCAGGAGATCGCCGAGCGGATGTTCCTCAGCCCCTTCACCGTCCGCGCCCACGTACAGCGCGCCATGACGAAGCTGGAGGCCCGCGACCGGGCCCAACTCGTCGTCATCGCCTACCGGACGGGTCTGGCCCGGGCCACCTCCGACGGCGGCACCGACCGCAGGTCGTAGGACCCCTCCACCTCGCCACCCCGACGGATCGCCGGCCGCCTCTCAGGTCAGGTTCAGGCCGCCGTCCAGCACGATGACCTCGCCGGTCAGATAGCCGCTGCCGATCACCGACGCCACCAGGTCGGCCACGTCATCGGGGCGGGCCGGGCGGTGCATCGGCGCACGGTCCCGCCACAGCTCGTGCGCCTGGGCCCAGTCCTTCGTCATCGGCGTGTCCACGAGGCCCGGCGCCACCGCGTTCACCCGTACGTCGGGCCCGAGCGCGGCCGCGAGCAGCCGCGTCACGTGGTTGAGCGCTGCCTTGCTCGCCGCGTACGGCACCGAGGAACCCTTGGGCCGTACGCCGGCGTGGCTGGTGATGTTGACGATGCTGCCGCCCCCGGGGGACCGCCGTAGCGCCGGAAGGGCCGCGGTGCACAGCACCCAGGGCGCGATGAGGTTGACCTCCAGCAGTTCCCGCCAGTCCGCCGGAGTCGCCGCCGCGAGGTCCGCGTGCGGGATGGGCCGGCTGATGCCCGCGTTGTTCACCAGCACGTCCAGCCGCCCGAACTGGTCCAGCGCCCTCTCGACCAGCCCCCGGGCCTCGTCCTCGACGCCGAGGTCCGCCTGGACGTAGACCCCGCCGAGCTCCGCCGCCAGCGCCCGCCCGGCCTCCGTGCTGCGTCGCGAGTGCACGACGACCCGCGTCCCGTCCGCCGCGAGCCGCCGTACGACGGCCTCGCCGATCCCCGACGTGGACCCGGTGACCAGGGCGACGGGCCGGTCTCCTGCTTCGATGCTCATGACAGTGGATCTTGCCACGGCGCGCCCGGAGCAGGTCCACGGACAGCGGTCAGTAGCTGGGCCCCGGGGCCTGCGCGGCGGTCGAGCGACCGCGTCCCCAGGCGGCCAGCGGCCGGAGCGCGTCGTTGAGGCGCTCGCCGTCCTCGGTCAGTGCGTACTCGACGCGGGGCGGCACCTCCTCGTAGGAGACGCGGCGCACCACGCCGTCCGACTCCATCTCCCGCAGGTGCGAGGCGAGCACCTTCTCGGTGATCCCAGGAAGCAGCCTGCGCAGCTCCCCGAAGCGGCGGCAGGGGTGTTCGTGGAGCGCCCAGAGGATCAGCACCTTCCACTTGCCGCCGATCACCTCCATGGCCGCGTCGATCCCGCAGATGTGTCCGTCCGGTGTACCCGGCCGGTTCAGCGTCGTCATGCCCCACCCCTCCGACGTGTTCGCATACCTCGGGGTAACCACCCACTCCGAAGTGCGTACTTGATCACTCGTAGGCCTGCGACCAGCCTGATCGGCATGACACAGACCACCGTTGAGAAGACCTCCGTCACCCTCCTGGGCCTCGGCGCGATGGGCACCGCGCTGGCCCGTACCTGGCTGACCGCCGGCCATCCGCTCACCGTCTGGAATCGAACTCCGGCCCGTGCCAGGCTACTTGGCGACCAGGGCGCGAAGGTCGCGGACAGTGCTGCCGAGGCGGTCGGCGCGCACGAACTGGTCGTCGTCTGCCTGCTGGACGACGCCTCGGTCGAGGAGGCGCTGGCCGGCACCGACCTGGCCGGCCGGGATCTGGTCAACCTGACCACCAGCACCCCTGCCCAGGCCAGCGACCGCGCCGAGTGGGCCCGCGTGCGCGGTGCCCGCTACCTGGACGGCGGGATCATGGCCGTGCCGCCGATGATCGGCGTCCCGGAGGCAGGAGGATATGTCTTCTACAGCGGCTCGCGGGAGCTGTTCGAACGGCACCGGGAGACGTTGGCGGTCCCGGCCGGCACGGTCTACGTCGGCCAGGACGCGGGCTTCGCTGCGCTGCACGACATGGCCCTGCTCAGCGCCATGTACGGGATGTTTGCCGGAGCCGCCCATGCCTTCGCCCTGATCCGCAAGGAGGACATCGACCCCGTCTCGCTCGCCCCGCTGCTCGCCGACTGGCTGGTCGCGATGGCCCCGGCCGTCCACCGGACCGCCGATCAGCTGCGCGGCGGCGACTACACCCAAGGGGTCGTCTCCAGCCTCGCCATGCAGGTGGCCGGCACTCCGGCCTTGCTGAGCACCGCCGAGGAGCAGGGCGTCAGCCCGGAACTGATCCGCCCCTACTTCGAGTTGATGCGCCGCCGGCTGGCCGCGGGCGGCGGGGAGGAGGACCTGACGGGCGTGATCGACCTGCTGGTGCGCTGACGGTCGTACGCCGCCTGAGCCACGCCGGTGCTCGGCCGTGCGGGTGCGGACAGGCGCCCGCACGGCCGACGCCGGGTCACGGCTTGATGCCCACCCCGGTCCACAGGCTGACCTCGGCGTCCGAGGCGGTCGGCTCCTTGTCCGGGCGCCAGCGATGACCGACCGAGACACCCGGGTCGAGCAGGTCCAGGCCCTCGAAGAAGCGCGCCACGTCGGCCCGCGAGCGGAACTGCACCGGGGTACCCGCGTTGGTGTAGATGTCCGTGACCTTCTGCCACGTGTCCGGGTCGAAGTCGGGCGTGCAGTGGCTCAGGGCCAGCGCGCTGCCCGAGGGAAGCTCGGCCAGCAGACGGCTCACGATGCCGTACGGGTCCTGCGCGTCGGTGACGAAGTGCATGAGGGCGTTGAGGGACAGCGCCACCGGCCGGTCGGTGTCCAGCGCCTCGGCCAGCTCGGGCGCGTTCAGCAGTGCGCCCGGGTTGTTGACGTCGGCCTCGATGTACGCGGTGCGGCCCTGCGGCGTGTTGCGCATCAGACGCTCGGCGTACTTGAGGACCAGGGGGTCGTTGTCGGCGTAGACCACCCGGGCGTCGGGCACCACCGACTGCGCGACCTGGTGGAGGTTCGGCTCGGTGGGAATGCCGGTGCCGACGTCCAGCCACTGGCGGATACCGTGCTCCTTCGCGAGCACGCGGGTGGCGCGGTGCATGAACGCTCGGTTCTCCCGGGCGCACGTGAAGATGCCGGGGTAGACCGACGCGACGGCCTCGGCCGCCTGCTTGTCGACGTCGAAGTGGTCCTTGCCGCCGAGGTAGTAGTCGTACATCCGGGCGGAGTGGGGCCGGCTGGTGTCGATCTCCCGCGCGGCGTGGGAGTGGGTCATCCTGTCCCTTTCAGATGGTGTGCGTGGGGGTGTCGGGCAGGTCGCTGCCGGGGCAGGTCCGGCTCGGGTCGTGGGTCAGCCGGCCGTGAGATGGTCGGCGAGGCCCCGCTTGACGCCCGCGACGAACGCGGCGATCTCCTGCGGGGTGTAGATCAGGGCGGGTCCGGCCGGATCGGTCGACTGCCGCAGCGCCACCCGGCCGTCGGCCAGGAGCTTGGTCTGCACGCACTGGCCGCCGTTGGGACCGCTCCACGGGGACTCCCAGCCCTGCTCGCCGAGGTCGGTGGCCGGCATCCCGTTGTAGACGTGACAGTCGGTGCTGGTCATGAGTACTCCTTGCGCATGCGGTTCAGGAGTGCCTTGCTGTCCGCGTCCGAGCTCAGCAGGGACATGCGGTTGTGCGCCTCCAGATGCGCCGACACGTCAGAGCGCTGGTCGAGGTACATCGCGCCGGAGAGGACCTCGGTGTAGACGATGTCCGGCAGCTCCGGTTCCTCGAAGCGGAAGTAGGTGAACGGGGCGCACGCGCCCACGTGGGCACCGGCCGTGAACGGCACCACGTCCACACTGACGTGCTCCAGCTCCGAGACCTCCAGGAGCCGCTCGATCTGCTCCCGCATCACCTCGGGGCCGCCGACCACCCGGTGCAGTACGGCCTCTTCCATCACCACCCACAGGGTGGGCGCGTCGGGTCTGGCCAGCAGACTCTGTCGGCGCAGCCGCAGGTCCACCCGCCGCCCGAGGTCCTCGTCGGCCTCGTTGGGGAAGCCGCCGCGCAGCACTCCGCGCGCGTACGCGTGGGTCTGCAGCAGCCCCGTGACGTAGTGGGGCTCGTAGGTGCGCAGGGTCCTGGCCCCGGCCTCCAGGCTGACGTAGGCGCTGAACCAGTTGGGCAGGACGTCCCGGTAGGTGTGCCACCAGCCGGGCTCGTTGGCCCGTTCGGCGAGGGCGACGAACTCGTCGATCTCCTGCCGGTCGGCCCCGTAGGTCTCCAGCAGCTTCTCCACGTAGAGCGGCTTGAGGGCGACCTCGGCCTTCTCCAGGCGGCGGATGGTCAGGGACGTCACCCTGAGTGCCTTGGCAGCGTCCTCCAGCGAGGCCCCCGCGCCCTGCCGCCGCTCCTGAAGGCGCCGGCCCAGGATCATGCGCAGCACGGTGGGAGCACTGGTACCACCGGTGCCCGTACGGCCTTCGCTCACGTCCTGACCTCCTGAAGGGGTGTCACCGGCACGAGTCTGACAGCGACTTGCTGACGCCACCAGGCGGATATCGGCTTTCTGAAATTATCAGGGAGCTGGTTGCAGGTTGAACTTGGGTGCGAGCATAGTGACTTGTGCGAACCGTGCCGCCGAACGCGCGCCCGGTGCCGTCACCCGCCCACACCCACGGGCGGGTTGGCATTTCCCTGCCCGATGCGTTTCGCCCGGCCGCGCCGCCGCCCCCCACGGAAGGCCAACACCGTGTCCCCCCACACGACCTCGTCCCCTCAGCTGTTAGACGCCGTGGACCAGGAACGAACCCACTGGATCGAACTTCCCGCGCACCGCTCCAGCATCGGGGTGGCCCGTCGCTCCGTCGGCACCCGGCTCAAGGCCTGGAGCCTGCCGGGCGAGCTGTGCTCGGACGCGGTGCTGCTCCTGTCCGAACTGGCCACCAACGCCGTGTGCCACACCTTCAGCGCGCGCATCCTGTGCGGCATCGGGCTGGTCGGCGACGGGATCCTCCGGCTGGAGGTGCACGACCACGACCGCTCGGGCCCCACGCTCCGCCGGTGCCGTGCGGGCCTTGACGACGAGGGCGGGCGTGGCCTGTTCCTGGTGGAGGAACTCGCGGACACCTGGGGGGTGGACCGGTCCAGACTCACCGGCGGCAACGCCGTGTGGGCGAATCTGACGGCCTGAACTAGTCCTTGGAGGGCGTGAGTTCGGCCAGCAGCAAGGTCCGGTCGTCCGCTCCGGCCGGATCGGAGGGGGCGCGCAGCAGCCGTCGGCACAGCGCGGGGAGCGGGTCGTGGTCGACGGCCGCCGTGTCGAGCGCCCGGGCGAGGCGGGCGATCTGGTGGTCTATGTCGGTGTCCCGGGACTCGACCAGACCGTCGCTGTAGAGCACGAGCAGCGACGGTTCGTCGATGGTCAGCACGGTCGGCTCGTAGGTGCCCGCGGCGAGGCCGAGCGGCAGCCCCGCGCCGACCAGCGTGACCGGAGCGGTCCGGCCGTCCGGGCCGCGCAGCAGCGGGGGCGGGTGACCGGCGCCCACGAGCGTGCAGGTGCGCTGCCGGGGGTCCCACTCGGCGTAGATGCAGGTCGCGAAGGAGGCGCCCGGGGTGTCGCTGGCGAGTGCGTCGAGCCGTCGTATGAGGTCGGCGGCGGGGATGTCGAGGCCCGCCAGAGTGCGTACGGCGGTGCGCAGCTGGATCATCGCCACGGCGGACTCCGGGCCGTGCCCCATGGCGTCCCCGACGATCATACTGACCCGGTCGCCGGGCCGTCTGAGCACGTCGAACCAGTCACCGCCGATGATCGAGCCCTGTCCGGCGGGCAGGGAGCCGTGGGCGATGCGCAAGCCCTCGACCTCCTGGATCGTGCCGGGCAGCAGGCTGCCCCGGATGGCCAGCGCGGTGCGGCGCTCGTGCTCGTAGCGGCGCGCGTTGTCCAGGGCGACGGCGGCCCGCGCGGCCAGCGACTCCACGGCGGCGGTCTCCGCGGTCAGGAACGGCCCGCGGTCCGGTCCGCGAGAGCAGGCCACGAAACCGATCGCCCCGCCCCGCAGCCGCAGCGGCACCACCAGGAAGGACCGCGACTTGAGGAGTTCGTCGACCCGCTCGTCCCGCCCGGCGGAGGCGGCGAGCCGCTCGGCCGTGTGGTCGTCCACGGAGTCGAGCAACTGCGCGTGTCCGTCGACCAGCGCGCGGGCGTACGGCGTCTCGCGGGGAAAGACGACCACCTCGCCGACCGGAAGGACGCCCTCCCAGGACTCGGGCGCGTCGGTGCCCACCCGCAGGGCCAGCCGGCGCGCCTCGATCTGGGCGGGATCCGCGCCGGCGTACGTGGTCTCCTCACGGCGCCACCGCTCCAGCAGATAGAGGGAGGCCGCGTCGCAGAAGCCGGGCGTCAGCGCGTGCACGACATGACTGCCGGTCAGCCCCAGGTCGAGCTCCGAGCCGATGACGTCGGCCGCGGGGGAGAAGAAGGACCGCCGGGGCGGGGGCGCGGCGGTGGGGGTGTCGTCGGAGCGGCTGTGCGGTTCGTTCCGCAGGGTCGTGGGGCCTTTCCGGGTGGGGGTCCGGGCGCCCGGCAGGGACAACTGATCGCCAGGCTTCGACGGCAACTATATGATGAGGCGTCAAGTACCTTGGTGGGAAAGGACCTTCTGGTGAACGACACGGATGCTCTGCCGCCAGGGGCCGATCCGGACAAGGCGAGCGTAGCCCGGATGTACGACGCGTTGCTGGGCGGGGAGCACAACTTCGCCATCGACCGGGAGGCAGTGGCGGCCGTCACCGGCATCGACCCCCAGGTGCGGGCGCTGGCCCGGGCCAACCGCGCCTTCCTCGGACGGGCCGTGCGGTTCCTGGTCGGGTCCGGCGTCCGCCAGTTCATCGACCTCGGCTCCGGTATCCCGACGCAGGGCAATGTCCACGAAGTGGCCCAGGCGGCGAACCCCAGGGCCCGGGTGGTCTACGTGGACAAGGACCCGGTGGCGGTCGCCCACAGCACCACTCTGCTGGCCGACAACCCGCTCGCCGACATCGTCGACGCCGACATCCGGCGGCCGGCCGACGTCCTGGCCTCGCCGCAGGTGCGTGAGCTGATCGACTTCGACGAGCCGGTCGCCGTGCTGATGGTCGCGATCCTGCACTTCGTCGCGCCCGAGGAGAACCCGGCCGGCATCGTGGCCGCCTTCCGGGACGCTCTGCCCGGGGGCAGTTGGCTGGCCCTGTCCCATGCCACGAACGAAGACCGTCCGGACACGGCCGCCGCGGTCACCCAGCTGTACCGCTCCCGGGCCACCTCACCCGTCACCGTCCGCTCCCACGACGAGATCCAGGGCCTCTTCGCCGGGTTCGAGCTGACGGAGCCCGGCCTGGTCCATGTCCCGCTGTGGCGCCCGGACGAGGGCGAGGACATCCCGGAGAAGCCGTCGGAGTACTGGGTGTACGCGGGAGTCGGCCGCAAGAGCGGATGACGGCGGGGGAGGGCCGCTGACGCCACGGCAGGACGTCGACCGGGCCGTCGACCTCCCGTGACGCCCTGACCGCGGACCTACCCCGCGATGGAGTCCAGTTGTTCCGCCGCCGGGCGCAGGGCCCACAGGTCCCCGCCCGGCGGCGCCTCCAGCGCCGGAACGGCACTGCGCGCCCGCGCGTCCCCGGCGTCCGCGGCCGCGTGCACGACGTCGGTCGCCGCGTACCGCAGGAAGTCCAGCTCCGGATGGGGCCAGGCGGCAGCCCCGGTCGCGGCGGGCAACAGGTAGTCCACCGCCCTGAACAGGCTCTGCCCGTCCGGCCCTCGGTAGGCCCACAGATCGACGCCGACGTGCCGGCCGATGGCTGCCAGCCTGGTGTAGGCCACCAGGTCGAAGGTCGAGTAGTGCCAGCTCCGGGTGCGGGTCAGCTCCTGGGGCTGGCTTCCGTCGGCCGCGATCTGCGGAGCGAGGCGCTTGCTCCGGGCGTCCAGGACCGTACGGCGGGCCAGTGCCCTGTCGCCGGTCGCGTACGCGAGGCCGGCGAGCAGCAGGTCGTAGAAGGTGCCGTGGTTGTTGGCCGCGGCGCACTCCTGCTTGCCGAAGTCACTGTCCTTGAGCCAGTCGAGGAAGTCGGCGTTCCACCGGGCCATGCCGGTGCGGTCCTTCCCGCTCCAGCCGGGTGCGCCGGTGTCCAGAAGGGCGAGCGCGTCGACGACGCTGGTGTACGACTGGGAGAAGTCGATGATGCCGATGGCCCGGCCGTCGTACTTGCAGGGGATGAACTGCGCGTGGTCCAGGTTGGGGTTCATGCGCGTGGCCGGGTCCAGGAACCAGGTGCGCAGCACCTGCCCGGCCTTGCGCGCGTACCGGCTGTCGCCGGTGTAGTACCAGGCGAGGGAGAGGTCGTAGGCGGAGTCGAAGGTCTTCTCGACGTCCTGGCGGTCGGTGCCGGAGTCGACCTCGGGATTGCGCTCGCCGTCACGCTGGACGTACGGGCAGCCCCAGGGGTTGTCGGCGGTGGGGACCTGGGAGGGCCACCAGTAGGGGGCCTGGCTGAGGTAGTCGTGGACGTCGCCACCGGGGGCGGGCCTCGGCTTGTCGACGACGGTCCAGGGACCCTGGTCCAGCCACTTGTCGGCGCGGTTCGTCAACGCCCGGACCGCTCGCCGGAGTTGCGGGTCGCCCCGATCGAGGCGGATCTTCGTCTGCTGGAGACGGGCGCCGTCGAGAACCGCGGTGTGCGGGACGGCGGTCCGCGCTGCCGCCGGTGCGGCGAACCCCGTGGTGAACGCGGCCAGGGCGGTCAGAAGGGCGACGCACAGGCGGGAGCGGGCGCTCATCGGCCCGCTCCCTTCAGCCGCCGCTGGGCCTCGTACAGGTTCCGTGGCCGCACCGCGCCCGGACCGCCGTACAGCTCAAGGCGGGTGTGCAGATCACCGGGGAAGTCGGGGACGTCGATCTGGTCGAACTCCCGGACCTCGTCGATGCCGACGGTCGCGGACCAGGGCGCCAGGCCGTCGATCTTCACCAGTCCGGCGCGGCCGTTGGTGACACGGACGTTCCAGTGGGTGAACCGCGCGCCGAACAGGGGGCCCGCGCTGGCGTCACCGCCGTGGCGGCCGTTGTTGTTCACGGTGATGTCGGTGCGGACGTTGGCGAAGGGCAGGCCGCGATGGCTGTCGAAGGTGCCCATCCGCATGTCGCCGCGCGACCAGACGTTGTACGACGACAGCCCCTCGACGTTGATGCCGTGCAGCTGGGTGTTCGCGGGCGCGGGGCGGGTGCGCTCCTCGATCGTGAAGTCCTCGACGAGGTTGTCGTGCGAACCCTCGCGGCAGAAGTAGGGATGGTGGGAGCCGCGGCCCGCCACGCGCGTCCGGCGCAGGGTGCACGCGGAGGCGGCCACCAGGCCGAAGCCGTTGTCCACATGACGGACCGTCACGTCGTCCACCCAGCAGTCGTACGCGCACTGGAGCACGACGCCGTTGTGGCCCTTGTCCAGCAGATGCTGTTGCTGTGGGACGTCGGGCGCCTCCAGGGTCAGGCCCTCGACGCCCGAGCCACTCAACTCCGGTACATGCGTGGTCAGCTGCGGCGACCACTCCGGGCGCAGGTCGAGCGGGAGCGGCCGTTCGAGCGTGACCTTTTGGCCGTGGACGCGGGCGATGCGGACGGGCCACTCGTAGGGCACGTAGGACGTCAGCTTCGTCTTGTCGTCCCAGAAGTAGGCCTCGGGGCCGGAACCGCCCCCGCACATGTGCTCCAGGAGGGTGTGGTCGGGGTCGTCCGCGAGCCGGAGCAGGACCAGGGCGCCCGGACGCAGCGAGCGTGTGTCGGCGACCGTCACCGTCCAGGAACCCTGGCGCGCCGGGGCGAGCGCGGTGAGCGTCCGCCACTCGTCGCGCCGGTTGCCGGTCCAGCCCTCGAAGGGCCACGCCCTGGCCCTGATCGCTGCGACGAGCGACTCCCAACGTGCCTGCGGCGCAAGCCAGATCAGGCCGCCCGCCCATGACCAGGACGACTTGTCCCCGCCGTAGCGGGAGCCGTACGTCCCGATGAGCTCGGTGAGGTTCTTGGTCGCGTGCAAGGTGGTACGGCCGCTGCCGGCGCCCTTGAGGACCACGTTCGAGTGGCCCACGCGGATGACGTCGTCGACGCGGAACGTGCCCGGCGGGATGGTGACCGTGCCACCGCCGGCCCGTCCGGCAGCGGCGAGGGCGCGGTTGATCGCGGGGGCCGAGTCGGTCGTCCCGTCCGCCACGGCACCGAAGTCGCATACGTCGGCGACGATTCGGCGGCGCGGAAAGCGTGTCGCCCCGCCGTGGCAGCCGGCGCGGCCGACGTACGGGATCTGCGGATGGGTGAAGGGAGCGCGGCTGAACTCCCGCCACAGGGGTGCTGCTTCGGCGGCCGACGCGGCCCCGGCACTCAGAGCGACGGTGACGGCACTTCCCAGCAGCGACCTTCTGGTCATGCCCATGACAGTGCGGTTGCTCATGGCGGATCGCCCTTTCCATGGAGCTTCATGGATGTGAACGATGTTCATAAGTACATTGAGCGGTGAGGATGCCATGCCGCCGAGCCATGCGAAAGAGGTTGCGCAGGGATTAATTGGTCATGTCCCTGAACCAGCGCACACACGGAGCCCCGTCGGCAGGGTGGCTGCCGACGGGGCTCCGTGGGGGTGAAACTACCGTCGACTGCCGCCGATGGCGATGAGGCCGGTGACCTTCGAGCCGGTCAGGTTGTCGTAGACGAGCTCACCGCCGGACTTCTTCCAGATCCTGAGGCGGAAGGTGTCCGGGCCGTCGGTGGCGGTGACGCGGAAGCCGTACCCGCTCTTCCCGCCTACCGTGCCGGACCCCTGGTAGACGGCCTGGGAGCCGGTGACCACGAGCCAGTCGGAGCCCGTCGAACGGAACTTCAGCCCCGCCCGGCCGAAGTCGAAGGACGCCTCGCCGACAGGAGTGACGGCCCCCGGCAGGTAGGCCGCGGCGAAGGAGAAGGCGGCCTTGCCCGTCAGGTCCGGCTTGGCGGGGTAGGCGCCGGCCGGGGAGGCGAGGAGGCCGGCGCCGAGCACGGGACCGGCGGAGCGGTCGTAGACGATCAGCTCGGGAAGCGTCCTGCTGTCCGAGGCGCCGTCGTCGTCCGTGACGGTGAGCTCCGGACGCCGGATCCCCGCCTTGGTGTACGTGTGCTCGGCCCGGCAACCGGAGGCGGTCACCTTGCCGGACTGCGGGGCACTCCCGTCCTTCCAGTCGACCGTGCAGGTGTGCGTGTCGCTCGTGCCCGGGTCGGTGAACCCGGCCGTGACGACCGCGCCCCTGCCGGCCGGCACCGGGGACTGCGGCCCCGCGGCGGAGACGAGGACCGGCGCCGCGTTGGCCACCTTCACCGTCGCCGTGTCCGTGCTCCGGCCGCCGGTCAGGGTGACCGTGTAGGTGCCGTCGTCGGTGCAGGTGACCGTCGTGGCCGCCGACCCCGGACTGGCGAAGGTGCAGGGCGCTCCCGCCTCGGCGGTCCACTTCGGGCTGCCCGCACCGGAGATCGTGCCGTGCAGCGCGATCGCGTCGCCCTCCTTGCCGCCGACGTCCGCACCGGCGTGCACGATGCTCACCGGGTCGATGCTCGTCAGCGTGGGCACGACCTTCTTGATCAGGCCGTCGGAGTCGAACTCCAGCTTGTCGACGGTCGTTTCACGGTGCATGCCGTCACCGCCCGGGATGGCGAACCGGTGGTAGGCGATGTACCAGTCGTCGGAGTTCGGCACCTGGACGATCGAGTGGTGCCCGGGACCCTTGATGCCGAGGGAGAGGTCCTTCTCCAGGATCACCCCCCGCTTGGTCCAGGGACCGGTGGGGGAGGGGCCGGTGGCGTAGGCGACACGGTAGTTCTCGTCGCGGGTGTCGTTCTCCGACCACGTGAGGTAGTAGGTGCCGTGGCGCTTGATGACGAAGGAGCCCTCGTTGTAGCCGCTGGGCGTGATGTCCTTCGTCTTCGTGAGGTCGAGGGAGGTCATGTCGGCGTTCAGAGGGGCCACGTAGGCGTGTCCGTTGCCCCAGTAGAGGTACGACTGCCCGTCGTCGTCCGTGAACACGGCCGGGTCGATCATCTGGCCGCTGAACTGGCCTGCCTTCAGCAGTGGTTGACCCAGCGCGTCCTTGAACGGACCGGTCGGCGAGTCGGACACCGCGACACCGATGTTGGCGTCGGCGCAGAAGTAGAAGTAGTACTTCCCGTCCTTCTCGGCGATCGTCGGCGCCCAGGCCCTGCTGTCCGCCCACGAGATGTCGGGACCGAGGTCGAGGATGACGCCGTGGTCCTTCCAGTGGACCAGGTCGGTGGAGGAGTACGCCTTGAACTGCGTGCCGCTCCAGCCCTCGAAGCCGTCGGTGGTCGGATAGATGTAGAAGGTGTCGCCGAAGCGCACGATGTTCGGGTCCGCGTTGAGACCCGGCAGGACCGGGCTCCTCATCACGAGCGCCGAGACCGTCCAGGTGCGCTTCTTGCCGTCGGAGCCGGTCACCTCGTACGTCACCGGCTTGCTGAAGTCCTGCACACTGCCGGAGGCGGGGCTGATCGCGGCGCCGTGGGCCAGGGTGAACTCCGGTGCCAGCGCGGTGAGATCGGTGCCCTCCTTCATCGGCAGGGTGACCTTGCTGTCCGCGTTGTCGACGATCGCGTCGACCTTGAGCGCGGGGTGCGTGGCCTTGGCGATGCCCGCGGTGTTGCCGCTGAGCTCCATGACCTCGGCGGCCGTCAGGGCCCGGTCGTAGATGCGGAAGTCGTCGACCTCGCCGCCGAAGGCCGGGTCGCCCGCGTACAGGGACCTGCCGATGTAGCCGCTGTAGTCCTTGTTCGCGTCGTACAGCTCGGACGGCTTGATGGTGGTCGTGGTCCGGGCCGCCTCCACGCCGTCGACGTAGAGGACCATCGTGCCGGTCGCCCCGTCGAGGGTGACGGTGACATGCCGCCACTGGCCCGGGGTGAGCTGCGAGCCCGCCGTCAGCTTCGACTCCGCCGACCAACTCGCCTTGGTGATGGCCGAGTAGAGGCTGTTGCCGCCGTTGGACGGCGTCGCGAACAGGTACTTGTTGCTGTCCGGACCGAGCCCGAACAGCCACTGGAAGCTGCTGCCGCCCTTCCACTTGGCGTACGTCGACACGGTCACGCTGTCGGCGTTCTTCAGCACACCGTTCGGGATCCTGACGTACGGCGACCCCGTCGCGTCTCCCGACATCTTGAAGGAGCCGCCCTGCACGCCCGTGCCGAAGGCGGGCGTACCGACGTAGGTGCCGTGGGAGCCGTGGCCGCTGGAGTCGACCGCGATGTTGCCGCCCGACTCGTCGAAGCCGTAGTGCAGGAGCAGGTCGGCCGGGACGTCGGGGCCCTCCTCGGAGACGGTGACCTCGGCCCGGAGCGGGATCGCCGCGCCGTCGGGAAGGCTGCCGGTGACCGTGAAGGTGCCCGCCTGGGCGTACTTCGACGCCGGGACGTCCTCCCAGGCGACCGCGACGGGGCGCTTGACTCCGTCGGCGTACGTGGCGATCACGGTGGCCGGCAGCACCGGAGCCTCACCGATCCGCGTCTTCACGGACGTGTTCTCGACGCTCTCGACGAGCTGGTCCGGCTGGTAGGAGCGCAGAAGGCGGTCGTACTCGGCCTGGGTGACCGGCAGGACGGTGCCGTGACGCGGCCTGGCCGGCAGGTCGTAGTCGGCGACCGGGGTCCAGTTGCCGGAGTCGAGGTCGGTCGTCTGGAAGGGGATGTATCCGCGGCCGCCGAACTCGTCGAGGAACGCGTACCACTTCTCCTCGGTGTTCGACTTGAACACCAGCGGCCCCTCGGCGGCGTTCATCGCGCCCTTGCCGATGCCCTCCGCGACGGCCGTCCAGTTCGGGTTCAGGATCGAGTCGCTCTTCTCCTCGAAGATGAACTTGCTGTTGGGCGTGGAGGAGGTGTTGTTGCGCTCGTCCTTCGACAGACGGTAGTAGGTGCCGTTGTTCTGGATCATCGTGGAGTCGATGACCGAGTAGCCGCGGTCGATCCAGACCTTGGGCTCGCTGAAGGTGTAGAAGTCGCGGGTGGTCGCGTACATCATGCGGTTGTAGGTGTCGCCGGAGTGCGCCTCGTTGTCGTACAGCTTCGACGCCCAGAAGACGACGTACTCGCCGAGCTTCGTGTCGTAGTACGCCTCCGGCGCCCAGGTGTTGCCCGCGCTGTCGGGGGAGACCTTGACCAGCCGCTGGTTCGTCCAGTGGACCAGGTCGGTGGACTCCCAGACCATGACCGACTTGCTGCCGGTGCGCTGGGAGGCGTCCCAGTCGCCGTTGCCGTAGATCCTGAGGTCGGTGGCGATCTGGTAGAACTTGTCGCCCTCGGGGGAGCGGATGATGAACGGGTCGCGCAGGCCCTTCTCGCCGAGCGTGGAGGTCAGGACCGGCTTGCCGTCGTTCAGCTCCCGCCACTTCATGGGGTCGTCGCCCTTGCTGAGCGCGGCGTAGAGCTGCTCGCCGTCCGAGGTGCCCTCACCCGTGAAGTAGCTGAACATGTAGCCCTTGAGGGCTTGCTTCGCGGGAAGTTCGGGGACCTTGGCGGTGAAGGCGCGGGTGGTCTTCGCGTCGCCCTTGGAGACGGTGGCGGTCAGCTCGACCGTGGTGGCGCCGTCGCCGTGCGCGGGGCGGTGGACCGTGCCGTCGGCCCCGATGACGTCCTCGTCGGCGGAGGCCCAGGAGACGGTGGTGCCGTAGTCGCCCGAGGCAGGGAGGGTGAGGTTGCCGCGCACGTCGTCGAGGTTGTGGACGCTGAGCGCCTCGGCGGCCTGCCGGGTGGCCGCCTCGTCGTCGAAGTCGGGCAGGACCGTGACGTCGAAGCTCTTGGTGTCGGTCACGGAACCCTTCCTGAGGGTGGCCGTGAGTGTGGCGTGGCCGTCCGGTGCACCGGCGGCGGGGCGGGTCACCTTGCCGGAGCCGCTCACCACGTCCGGGTGGTCGCTGGCCCAGGTGAGGGTGGAGCCGCCGGCCGTGCCGGTCCTCGGGAGGTCCAGGTCGGCCGTGACCGCGCCGGTGTCGCCGAGGCTCAGGGCGGCCTTGTCGTCGGCGACGCCCTCGGTGGCGACGGGGAGGGAGAGCTGCTCGACCTCGGAGGCGGCGAGGGCCCGGTCGTAGACGCGGAAGTCGCGGATGCGGCCCTTGAACAGCTTGTCGCCGGAGTAGACCGACTTGCCGATGTAGTTGGCGGTGGTGGTTCCGGAGCCGATGGCGCCGGGCGTGATGGTGACCGCCGTGTTGCGGCCGACCTCGACACCGTCCTCGTACAGGACGCCGGTGGTGCCGGTCTGGGTGTAGGTGAGCTGCTTCCACACCGCGCGGGTGAGGTTGTGCGCGTCGGAGGGCTTCGTGGTCTGCTCGGTCGACCAGTTGCCGGTCGCGATCGAGGTGCGCAGGGAGTTGCCGGTGGCGAACAGGTACCCGTTGCCGGTGCCGCCGCTGGAGTTGCCGAAGCCGTAGAGGAAGTACGGCGTGCTCTGGGCGGAGTCGATCAGCACGTCCGTGGAGACGGTGATGGAGTCCATGCCCTTCATGACGTCGTCCGGCACCTTGATGGAGGTGTCGGAGCCGTTGAAGGCGAGCCCGTGCGCGGGGTCGGACCAGTCGGCGGTCCCGTTCACCGTGCCGTCGCGGCCGTTGCCCGAGGCGTCGAGGACGGTACTGCCCGAGGCGCCGTCCAGCTTGTACCAGAGGGCCAGTCCATCGGTGACGTCCGCGGTGTCCGCCGCCAGGGCGGGGAGCGTGGGCGCGGCGAGGCCCAGGAGCAGTGACGCGGCGGTGAGGCCGGCGAGGCGGCCCGCCCGATGTCTTGCGCGGGTGCGCGGACGTGCGAGGTACGTCATGTGGGGTTCCCCTGCTGAGGCGTGGCGGGGCCTCGGCGGGGGCACCCTGCCGTTTCGGCTGTGTGACGTGGTGTTGCGAGAGTGTCAATCGCGTCGTGCGGGGACGTCAAGAGGTTTCGAACAATGTCCGACTGGCCGAACGTCACGATCTCCCCACATGTATGGGGGAGTTGGGGGCATGCGGGTGGTACCCAGCGTGACCACCTCAGACAATCGAAGGGACGGGCGCCATGCTCGCCATCATCTCCGCGGTCCTGTTCTTCATTTCCTTTCTGATCAACGCCGCGGACATCTCCACCAACGACACCTTCACCTCGACGAACATCATGCTGCTCGGCCTCATGGTGCTCGCGCTGCACCTGGCGGGCATCGGCAGCGGCTGGAACGTGCGCGGCCGCAGGTGAGCCGCCTCAGACGCGGGGCAGCCCCCAGCGGGGTGCTGCCCCGTTCGGGCGCACGGGCGCCACGCTCAGCTCCGGACGGTCGCCCTTGGCCGTGACGATCGCCGACTCGCCCCTGCGCAGGGCTGTACGGACCGTGCCGTCGCCGACGTCCTCGTGGCGCAGGGGTCGGCCTCGCCCGTCCCGCACGTCGACCGGCCCCACGATCCCGTGGCGTACGAGGCAGGGGGCGCCCGCCTCGCTGACCAGCCGCACCCAGCGGGTGACACCCCCCTGACGGACCGCGCTGAGCAGGAAGGCGCCCTGGGTGCGGAAGTCGTGCACGGCGAGGTCCTTCCAGGCGGCGGGTACCGCGGGGAACACCCGGACGACACCGCCCCATGACTGGCACACCATGTCGTGCAGTGACTGTGCCGCCGACAGCGGTGTCTCGATGACCGGCCCCGACTCCTGGTACATGGTGTTGGGCTGGATGAAACGGGTCATCAGCTCGCCCAGGTACGCCAGCGCGTCCTCGCCCTTGCGGAGCAGGGCCGACATGGAGGCGGCGCCCGTGAAGGTGTAGCCCTGCAGGGCGCCCTCGAAGCCCACCCAGTGCGCCAACGACCGCTCGATGAGGGCGCGTTCGTCGGGCGAGCGGCCGGTGACCTCGTACAGCGGGTAGACCGCGAGCAGATGCGAGTAGTGGCGGTGCGACTTCGCGAACGGGATGTCCGCGCCGATCATGAAGCCGTTCGCGTCCGTCGGGTACGGCGCCCTTCTCGTCAGCACCTCACGCCAGCGGGGTGCCAGCGGGTCGTTGACGCCGAGGAGTTCGGCGGAGTCGAGCAGCGTGCGGCAACCCCAGGTCAGGAGCATCAGGTCGTAGTTGCAGTCGCGCGAGTCGCCGCCGTACTCAGGGGAGAAGGTGGCGGGCAGGTGCAGTTTGCCGTCCGGGCCGGGCTCCAGGAAGTGCAGGTAGTAGTTGACCGCCTTGCGCAGCAGGGGGAACAGCACGTCCCGGAGGACCGACTCGTCCATGGTGTGGCGGTAGCTGAGCCAGACGTTGTGCAACGCCCAGGTCAGGTTGCCGACTTCGGGGGCGGGCGGGTCCTGGCCGGGGATGCCGACGCCGTAGCCCATGAGGGGGCTCGCCGCGCCGTTGACCAGGTGGGAGTCCGTGGTGCGCGGGATGCCCAGTGAGTCGGTGCGGTACGGCGTCGGCGTCTCCTGGGCCAGGTTGTCCCGGAACTCGCTCAACGCCCTGGTGACGGCGTCCAGTTCGAGATGGTTGGAGCCGTGGATGAGCCAGTACTCCAGTTGGACGTTGAGGTTCCACCAGGTGTTGGGCCAGGGTGTGGGCTCCAGCCAGGGGCCGCTCGTCGCCATCACGGGGGCGTCGCGGCGGGCGGCGGAGGCGGCCTTGTACAGCTGGATCCAGTAGAAGCGCT
The DNA here is from genome assembly GCF_049739545.1 of Streptomyces sp. SLBN-8D4. Lineage (NCBI taxonomy): Bacteria > Bacillati > Actinomycetota > Actinomycetes > Kitasatosporales > Streptomycetaceae > Streptomyces > Streptomyces sp. SLBN-8D4. Next base: position 599,067 of record NZ_JBMGQC010000001.1, on the reverse strand, counting down.
GGATACGGGCGTCGGGGAGTGACAGGAAACTCTTGCGGTAGTAGGCGCGCCACCAGGCGCGATGGTCCAGGGCAAGGGCGGACCAGGGGAGTGGTTCCGTCCGGCGGACCGTCTGGAGGGCCCGTCCCAGGGCCGTGGTCCCGGGGTGCGAGTGCGCGACGTGCGCGTACAGCGTCCGTGTCCTGCCCCTGGCCCGCTCCCGCCATGCGGTGACGTGCTGTCCGCCCGCCAGCAGCGGCTGCACGGCGGCGGTGATCCCGTCGTGGTCCGTGATCCGGGCGGGCGGATTGCCCTGGTAGCCGTCCGGCAGGGGCTTGAAGGCGGCCCGTGGGCTGATCGCTTCCGCCGGATGGAACACCCAGCGGAAGTCGCGCTCCCCCTCGCTCGGGGTCACCTCGACGGCGAGGACCGAGCGGTCGTTGTGGACCAGGGCGCGCAGGACCAGGGTGCCCCGGTCGGTGGTGAGCGTGCCGGTCAACTCGGCCTTGCGCAGGGACAGTCGCCAGTCGAGGCCGGTGATCGCGCCCACCGGCTCCAGGGTGAAGTGCCCGACCGGCAGCCGGGCGAGGCCGAAGAGAGACCCGAACTCGGGCCGGTGGTCCTGCACTTCGGAGTGCTGGACGGTGAAACGCACCGCCGACGAGGTGGCCCCCGGTTCAGCGTAGATCCCCGAGCCGAGGAAGCCGTTCCCGAGGAAGGGGCCTTCGTACCAGGCCGTCGGCATCCGCTGCCAGACGAGGTCGGCGTCGTCGAGAACCGTGCGCCAGGGGTCGCCGGATGCCGGGGCGGACGCCTGGGCCGATGCGACCGGGTCGGCCGCCACCGGGGTGGCCCCGGCACGCTCGGCCGCCGTCGCCCGCGTGGCGGCCAGGGCGGATGTCAGGAGTGCGCCACTGAGGGCGGATCCCGTGGCGAGGACGGAACGCCTGGACGGATCGGGCGCGGAGGGGCCGGACACAGTGCCTCCAAGCGGGCTCAGTGAGCCGAGTCATCGGAGCTATTCCGCGACGCAACATAGAGTTGGGGTTGCTGTGCGTCAATGGAGCGGGATAGATCCGATGTGTTGTCACGGTCCCTGAAGCCAGGCCCGGGTGCCGAACGACGCACACGCCCCTGAGGCCACCGCCGCCGCGGAGCGCAGGGCCTGCTCGAAGCCGTACGGGGTCATGTGCCCCAGACTGGAGAGGCGATGGGTGAGTGCCCCATGGAGGACGTCACCCGCGCCGAGTGTGTCCGCGACCCGGACGGCTGGCACGTCCACCGTGCCGGCGCTCTCGGGGCCCACCCACTCGATGGGCCGGCCTCCGCGACTCACCGCCGACCAGAGAACGCCGTGCTCCCGGAGGAACCGCAGGACGTCCGCCGGGGTGTTCGTGCCGGGCGGCCGGAAGTCGTCCGAGCAGACGGCCACGTCGATCGACGGCAGCAGGTTCTCCGTGCCGGGCTTCCAACTGCCCCCGTCGAGAACGGTTCGCCGGCCCGCGGCCCGCGCGAGACGGGCGGTCGCCGTCGCCAGCCCCATGTGGTGGCCGTCGAACTCGACGATGTCGCAGGCCGCCACCAAAGCGTCGAGACCGTCCGGCGGCGTGAGCCGGTACCCGGCCGCGTTGGTCGATGCGACGGCGCGGTCCCCGCTCGACCCGGTGACCAGAACGGAGGACACGGCGGGCGGCTTCGTCGACTCGGCCGCCAGGTCAGAGACGTGCACGCCCAGCCCGCGCAGGTCCGCCGCGACCGCGACGCCCAGCGGATGGGAGCCGATGCCGGTCAGCAGTCTGGCCGTGCCGCCCAGGTGGCTGAAGGCCACGGCCGCGTTCGCCGCCGGACCGCCCGCGGCCACGACCTGCTCACGGGCCGTCAGTTTCTCGTCGGAGTCCGGCACATGGTCCACGAGCTGAATGACGTCGAGCGTGCACAGGCCGACGAACAGCCCCTCGGGAGGTCGGGCGTTCGTCGGCCTGCGCATCTTTCGCCACCTCTTCCGGCTCGCGGCCTTCAGCCCGCCGCCCGCTTCACTAGCTCGCCGATCCGCGCCTCGTCGGCCGCGGTCAGCTTCGTGAGCGCGAACGCGGTCGGCCACATCGTGCCCTCGTCGAGGTTCGCCTTGTCGTTGAAGCCGAAGGTCGCGTACCGCGCGTTGAACTTCTCGGCGCTCTGGAAGAAGCAGACGACCTTGCCGTCCTTGGCGTACGCGGGCATTCCGTACCAGAGCTTCGGTGCCAGGTCCGGGGCGGCGGCCTTGACGACGGCGTGGATCCGTTCGGCCATGAGCCGGTCCGAGTCCTGCATCTCGGCGATCTTCGCGACCACAGCCGCCTCCTCCTCGGCCGCCTTGTCGGCGCGCGAGCTGCGGCGCGCCGACGCCTTGACCTCCTGGGCGCGCTCCTTCATCGCGGCGCGCTCCTCGGCGGTGAACGTCTCGGTCTTCTTCGTCGTCCCGCGGGTGCTCGTCATGTCGGTTCCTCCGGGTCTGCGGACGGTCAGGGCCATCTTCGCGCCACTACGCCATGGCGTTCAGCCCCACGCGCCGGCCATCTGCCGGGTCGTGGCGTTGAGCCGGTTGAACAGGTTCGTGACGCCGATCATCAGGACGATCGCGGCGAGCTGCTTCTCGTCGAAGTAGGTGGCGGCCGTGTCCCAGACCTCGTCGCTCACCGCGTCGGGACGGTCGGCAAGGCGGGTCGCCGCCTCGGCCAGCGCGAGCGCCGCCCGCTCCTCCTCGGTGAAGTAGGGGGCCTCCCTCCAGGCGGCGACCGTGGCCAGCCGCTCCTCGCTCACTCCCGCCTTGCGGCCCGTCTTGGCGCCGGCGTCGACACACGCGCTGCATCCGTTGATCTGGCTGACCCGCAGATGCACCAGCTCCAGCGTCTGTACGTCCACCCCACCGGAGTGCACGGCCTTGAAGAGCTGCTGGATGGGCTGCATGGCGTCGGACAGGACAACGGCGGGGTTCTGCATACGGGACTGCATCAGGAATCTCTCCTCTGTCGGGCTGTGCCCCGTTCCTGCGGGGTGTGATTCCATCTCAGCCGAGAGAGCTTGTCAGGACGACGGTCCTGGGACACCGTGGGACAGCCGAAACGGCCTTGAACAGGCACGATCCAGCCCGGAAGAGTTCTGCCGGGGCGGGACAGGGGGCGGGGGACAGTGGTGGAGCACGACAGCGCAGGGGGCGGCGACCCGCAGGAGGAGCTGGCCGCGCGGCTACGGCTGCTCCAGGAGCTGTCCAAGCGAGGTGTACGGGCCCTCGCACGGGACGCCGGTCTCAGCTCGTCGTCCCTGTCCCGGTACCTCAGCGGGCAGACCGTACCGCCCTGGCCCGCGGTGATCGCCCTGTGCCGGCTCGTCCAGCGCGACCCCCGCCCACTGCGCCCCCTGTGGGAGCGCGCCTCCCACCCCCTGCCGGCGCCGCCGAAGACCAGCCGCCAGGTTCCCCCGCCGTCGCCGCCCGCCGGGGCCCCGCGCCCGCCCCGCAACGACCTCCCGCGCGACGTGCCCGACTTCACCGGCCGCGAGGCCCAGCTCGCGGCCGTGCTCGACGGGGTGGCCGGCAGCCGGGTGATCGCCGTCGACGGCATGGCGGGCGTCGGCAAGACCTGCCTGGCCGTGCACGCGGCGCACCGGCTCGCCGCCGACTACCCGGACGCCCAGCTCTACCTGGACCTGCACGGCTTCACCGAGGGCCGCAGGCCGCTCGACCCCGACCGCGCCCTGCGGACGCTGCTCGCCGCTCTCGACGTGCCCTCCGAGAAGGTCCCTCAGGACGGCGGGGTCGAGGAACTGGCCGCCTATTGGCGGTCCGAACTGGCCCACCGGCGGGCCGTCGTGGTCCTCGACAACGCCGCCGACGCCGGCCAGGTCCGCCCGCTCCTGCCCGGTGCCGGACCCTCCGTCGCCCTCATCACCAGCCGCAACCGGCTGCTCGGCCTGGACGAGGTCCCGCCGGTGTCGCTGGACGTGCTGACCGAGCGGGAGAGCGCCGAGCTGCTGGCCCGCGCCAGCGGCGAGACCGGCGACGGCGAGGGGCGCCTGGCCCGTGACCCCGGGGCCACGGCCGAGGTCCTGCGCCTGTGCGGCCATTTGCCGCTGGCCCTGCGGCTGGCTGCCGCCCGGCTGCGGCACCGGCCCGGCTGGACGGTGGGCATCCTGGTCGAGCGGATGGCGGAGGGGGCGAGCGAGTTCGACACCGCGTTCGCCATGTCCGTACGGCAGCTGGACCGCGCCAAGGCCCGGCTGTTCCGGCTGCTGGGCCTGCTGCCGGGCTCCTCGTTCGACGAGCACGTGGCGGCGGCACTGGCGGACGTACCGCTGCGCAGTGCCCGCGCCATGCTGGAGGACCTGTTGGACGCCCACCTGGTCCAGCAGCCGGCGCCGGGCCGCTACCGCCTCCACGACCTCGTCCACCAGCACGCCCGCCGCGCCACCACGGAGCAGGACTCCCCGGCGGACCGGGACCGGGCCCTGACCCGGGTGCTCGACTACTACGTGCACGCGGCGGCCGCAGCCGACGCGGCGATGCCGTTCCTGTCGTCGAGCCGCGAGGCCTCCGTGGACCGCCCGCCGACCGAACTGCCGCCTTTCCACGACAAGATCGCGGCTCTCGTCTGGTTCGGCACCGAGTACCTGAACCTGCTGGCCGCGTTCGAGGCGGCGGAGGACGCCGGGGCCGACCGGCACATGTGCGAGCTGCCGCGCTTTATGCGGACGTACTTCGCCCGGCGCTGCGGCACCACGATGCTCAACGGCCTCTTCGAACGGTCCCTGGCCGCCGCGCAGCGCCTCGCCGACCCCCTGCAACTGGCCGAGGCGCACAGCGACTTGGGCTTCGCCCGCTACAACGCGGGCCGCATGGCGGAGGCGGCCGCCGCCTTCGAGGCGGCGGCTCCCCTGGTGCTGCGCTCGGGGGACCTGTGTGTCGAGGCCGAACTGGCCATGCGTCGCGGCTACCTGAGATGGGACGAGGGATACGTGGAGGAACCGCTGGACCTGTTCCGGCTGGCCGGGAAGCTGTACGCGGACGCCGACTGCCCCATGGGCACGGCCCACGCGACGGCGTACGAGGCCTGGGCGCTGCTGCAACTGGGGCACCGTGAGGAAGCGGCGCGGCTGGCCCGTACGGCGCTGGAGGTCCCGCACGCCGACGGAGCCTGGCCGCCCACCCTGACGGCCCTGATCACGCTGGGCGTGGCCATCGCCCATGAGGACCCCGACGAGGCCGCCGAGCACCTGCACCGGGCGCTCGCCCTGGCCCGCGAGGACGGCCACAAGCACAACGAGGCGTGGTGCCTGAACTGCCTCGGCGTCGCCCTGCGCCGGATGGGCCGCCATGAGGAGGCGCTGGCGAGCCACGAGCAGGCGTTCGTGCTGCTGGACGAGCTGTTCGAGGAGCACTGGAAGATCCACTTCCTCAGCGCCTACGGCGAGACCTGCCGCCTGGCGGGCCGGCCCGACCAGGCCCTGCGCCTGCACCGCCAGGCCCTGGAGCTGGCCCCGAAGCTCGGCCACCGGCACGCGGAGGCACTGGCCCACGAGGGCATCGCGGCGGTCCTCGACGAGACGGATCCGACGGCGGCGGCCGAACACCGGGCGGCGGGCCGGGCGGTCCTGCCGGAGCCCGGGTCCGGGGTCTGAGACGCCGAAGTACCGGCAGGGGTCCCCCTGTGCCCACTTCCGCCTTGCCAAAGCGGAACCGCGTTCCGTATCGTTTGCGGAACGGGGTTCCGTTTTGCTGTCACGGCCATGGAGGAACACGCTCATGCAGTACCGCACCTTGGGCCGCACCGGTGTGCAGGTCAGCTCCCTCGCGCTCGGCGCGATGAACTTCGGCAGGATCGGCCGCACCACCCAGGAGGAGGCCACCGCGATCGTCGACGCCGCTCTGGAGGCAGGCGTCAACGTCATCGACACCGCCGACATGTACGGCGACGGCGAGTCGGAGGAGATGGTCGGCAAGGCCATCGCCGGCCGCCGCGACGACATCGTGCTGGCCACCAAGGCCGGCCTGCCCATCGGTGAGGAACGCAACCACCGGGGCGGTTCGCGCCGCTGGCTGGTCACCGAACTGGAGGCCAGCCTGCGCCGCCTCGGCGTCGACCACGTCGACCTGTACCAGATCCACCGCTGGGACCCGAACACCGGCGACGAGGAGACGCTGTCGGCCCTGACCGACCTGCAACGCGCCGGAAAGATCCGCTACTTCGGTTCCTCCACCTTCCCCGCCTACCGCATCGTGCAGGCCCAGTGGGCCGCCCGCGAGCACCGGCTGAGCCGCTACGTCACCGAACAGCCCAGCTACTCCGTCCTCCAGCGCGGCATCGAGGCCCACGTCCTGCCCGTCACGCAGGAGTACGGCCTCGGCGTACTGGTGTGGAGCCCGCTGGCCTCGGGCTGGCTCTCGGGCGCGATCCGCGAGGGCCGGGACATCAGCACCCACCGCTCGGGGTTCCTGCCCGAGCGCTTCGACATGACCCTCCCCGCCAACCGGACCAGGCTCGACGCCGTCGAACGACTGGCCAAGGTCGCCGAGGACGCGGGCCTCACCCTCATCCAGCTCGCGCTCGGTTTCGTGACCGCACACCCCGGCGTGACCAGCGCCCTCACAGGCCCCCGCACGATCGACCACCTCCACGCCCAACTCGCCGCCGCGGACACCGTCCTGACCCCCGACGTACTCGACGCGATCGACGAGATCGTCGCCCCGGGCACGGACTTGGCTCCGCAGGAGAACCACGACACCCCGCCCGCGCTCCTGGACCGGTCACTGCGTCGTCGCTGACGGGCGGGAGCCCCGTACGACGGAGGGCCCGCGGTCGATTCGGGTCGGTCACTCGCGCGACCGTCTCACGGCTGCGGACAGCGTCCTGCCGGGCCGGTGTGCTCGACGCGATCGTCGCCCCCGTGTGACCCCGCACGGTCGACCCCGTCCACGCCCAACTCGCCGCCGCGGAGATCGTCCTCACCGCCCATGTGCTCGACGCGATCGGCGAGATCGTCGCCCCCGGCGTGACCAGTGCGCAGCGTAGGCCCCGCGCGGTGGGACTTCGCGCCCGACTCGCCGCCGCGGACACGGTCCTGACCGTCGATGTGCTCGATGCGATCGGCGAGTCGCCGCCCGGACACCGGCCCGGCCCCGCCCGAGAACCACAACACGCCGCCCCCACTTCTCGACCCGTCACCCCGCCGCTGACCGGCGGGGGAGACCCTTACGAAAGGGACCCACCGCCCATGCCGCATCACCCCCCTCCCAGCTTCGGGATCATGACCGCACCCATGCAGGTCGACTACCACGACATCCTGCGGGTCTGGCGCGAGGCGGACGCCGTTCCCGCCATCGAGCACGCCTGGCTCTTCGACCACCTCATGCCGATCGGCGGTGACCCCGACGGGCCGGCCTACGAAGGGTGGACGCTCCTCGCGGCCCTGGCCGCCCAGACCCGACGGCTACGGCTCGGTGTCATGGTGACCAGCAACCGCTTCCGGCCGCCCGCGATGCTGGCCAAGATCGCCACGACGGTCGACATCGTCTCCGGCGGCCGGCTCGACTTCGGCATCGGTGTCGGCTCCCGCCCGGACCACCCCCTGGCGAGGCGCGAGTACGAGGCCCACGGCCTGCCCTTCCACGACTCCGCGCACGCCGTGGCCAGCCTCGCCGAGGCCTGCACGGTGATCAAGCGGCTGTGGACCGAGGAGAAGCCCTTCGACCACCACGGCACCCACCATCACCTCACCGGCGCCTTCGGCAACCCCAAACCGGTCCAGCGCCCCCACCCCCCGATCCTCATCGGCGGCCGCTCGTCAGCGACCCTGCGCACAGCGGCCCGTCACGCCGACCTGTGGAACATCCCCGGAGGCGACATCGACGACGTCACCCGTCGCAGCGCCCTGCTGGACCGCTACTGCGGGGAGATCGGCCGCGATCCGGCCGAGATCACCCGCTCGATCCACCTGCCGGTCTCCTACGACCGTCCGGGCCCCACCCGCGACGCGATCAGCGAGGCGATCGACGCCGGCTTCACCCACATCGTGCTCGGCCTGCCGTCGCCGTACCCCGCCCACGTCGCCCGGTGGGTCGCCGACGAACTCGTCGGCCCCTCGGCCCGACCGGTCACTTCCAGCCGTACGCGTACGCCGCCACCCACGTGATGTCGAGCTGCGCGCTGCTGCCCGGCGCCGCCCCCGGACCCTCCAGAGCGCTCTCGTTCTGGAGCACCCAGGACAGGGGGAGGTCCGGCACGCCACGGGTGTCATGACCCGTCAGCCGGCCGTCGACGAAGAACCGGACGTGGCCCGGCGTCCACTCGGTGGACACGGTGTGCCACCGCGTCCAGTCGTCGCTCCCCGGGAAGTAGCCCTGCTCACCGCCGCCGCAGGGGTGGTGGAAGGAGCTGAGGGTGCCGGTCCACTCGCCCTCGGGGTGGTCCATCTCGCAGCCCCCGCCGTAGTGCAGCCACGCGGACTTGTACCCGGGAGCCGGCTTCGTGACCTTGATGCGCGCGCTGTACTTGCCGTACTTCATCTGCATCACCGCACGCGGCACCAGCGCCGCGGCATGCACGGGGCCACCGTCCGCGGGCCGCCACATCCGGATCGACATCCGCCCGTCGCCGTCCGCCGCGGGACCGACGCTCACGGTGTCCTCCGGGTGGTAGACGCCCACCACGTTCCGCCCCCGACTGGCGGCCGTGTCGGGCCAACCCGTCGGATACGCCCACCAGTTGTCCCGGTACTTCCCCTTCAGGCCCCCGCAGTGGGCCGCGGAGGTGTCGACGTCGTGCTCGCAGTCGCTGAACGACCCCAGCGGCACCCGGTCGCCGTTGAAGTCCTCCGCGAGGACCTGCCAGAAGGGCCCGCAGTCGCCACGGGGAAGGCGCGTGGCGGTGGTCCGGCAGGCGTCGGCCGGAGCGGGGGCCCCGTCGGCCCGGGGGAGGCCGAGGAGGCCGCCGCCCACGAGCAGGAGGCTCGCGGCCGTCACCAGGATCCGCTTGTGGTGGTGCGGCGCTGCGTGTGAACCCATCCCAAGGCTCCTTCAGGCGGCCGACGCCGTCCCCCCTTGCCGCGCGGAGCACCGGAAGGCCATGAACCGCGGCGGAGCGGACCGCACTTCGCGAAGAGACATCCTCGCCCGCCGCGCCGCGCGGCGCCATCCCCAGGACGCGCCGCGAACCGGAGGGCCCGCTCCGCCGGCCGCCTCAGAACTCGCTGTCGATGCCGGTCACGACCGCCGGGCCCAACGGGGCGTCCTGCTCTTCCAGGCCGCTGTCCCGCAGGGCCCCGGAGACCAGCCGTACCGCTTCGGCCTCCGCCTGCAACCGGTCCGGGGCCTCGACCTCCACCCGGGCGGCGAACATGCCGTCCTCCTCGACGGACAGCACACTCAGCTCCTCGCTCTCCCCGAGATCGGTGTTCCTGGGGTCCTGAGGCCGAAGCCTTCGTCCGATGTCCGAGCGGACGCTGTCGGGCACTCCCCGCAGGAAGGTGCCGGGGACGGTGATGACGTAGGTGGTCACGGGGACTCCTTTCTGACGTCCTACCCGGTTCCCCGTGAGACCGATCGGAACCGAAGGCGCACGGCTTCGGATGTGGAGGAGGCGTGTCGCCCACGGTGGTTTTCTGGAACCGTCCCCGCATGGTCACGCCGGTCGGGGGTAAGCGCGGCCAGAACACTGAATCTCGGGATGGGCGGACGATGACGACGTCGGTGACGGCTGGCACGGGTACGGCGGAGCTGGAGGGGGAGGACCCCGCACGGGGTGGCATCGAGCTCAGCCACGTCCTGCGTGACACCGACGGGCACCTGCACATCCCCCCTGGCCCTCGCGAGGAACTGACCGGGGAGTGAAGATCGCTTACGAGGAGCAGGACTGGCGAGGCGGCCGCACGGCCCCGCCTGAGGACCGGCCCACGGGTGGACGCGCTGTCCACCGCCGTGGGCGACGGGTGAACATCGGATCGTCGCTCTGACCGTGTACCCGGCGTTGTCCTGGGCAACGGCCGGCGGCAGGCGACAAGTATGGAGTGGGGAGGCCGGGACGAGAGTGATCTCGGGGACTGAGGCTGCCGCATTGGTGTCGACGGCGGCAGCCGGTGCCGAGACGGCGTGGGAGCACCGGGAGCCGTCGGTTCTCCTCGTGGAGGACGATCCCGGCGACGCGATGCTCGTGGAGGAACTGGTCGTCGACGGCGCCGTGAAGATGCGGCTGCGATGGGTGCGGTCGATGACCGAGGCCGCCGAGGTGCTGGCCACCGAGACACCCGACTGCGTCCTGCTCGACCTGCACCTGCCGGACGCCCAGGGCCTTGAGGCGGTCTCGCGGGTCCAGCGGCTGGCCGAGCAGGTGGCCATCGTGGTCCTCACCGGCCTCGCCGAGGAGCAGACCGGACTCGCCGCGGTCGCGGCCGGCGCACAGGACTACCTGGTCAAGGGCCGGGTCGAGCCCGAGCTGTTCGGGAGGGCGGTGCGCTACGCGATCCAGCGCAAGCAGACCGAGCAGGCGGCGGTGGCCCTCCAGGCCGGCGCGCTCCAGGCGCAGGAGAACGCCCGCCTGGAGCGTGGCCTCCTGCCCCGCCCCCTGCTGCGCGCCGAAGGCGTCCAGGTGGTGGCCCGCTACCGGCCAGGACGCGCCCAGACGCTGCTGGGCGGCGACTTCTACGACATCGTCCAGAGCGCCGACGGCACCCTCCACGCCCTCATCGGGGACGTCTCCGGGCACGGCCCGGACGAGGCGGCCCTGGGAGTGGCCCTGCGGATCGCCTGGCGCACCCTCGTCCTCAGCGGGATCACCGGCGCACAGCAGATGGCCCGCCTGGAGGAACTGCTGATGGCCGAGCGGGCCCGTGACGAGGTCTTCGCGACCCTCGTGACCCTGGCCGCCGTCCCGGGAGAGCAACAGGCCCACGTCGTCCGAGCCGGTCATCACGGCCTGCTCCGGCGCAGCGGGACGGACGTGGAATGGGTCGAGGTGCCCGGCGGACCGGCCCTGGGCATGGTCCCGGGCGGCGCGAGGTGGCCGACCGCGGAACTGGCTGTGCCGGCGGGCACCTCGGTGGTGCTCTTCACCGATGGCCTCTTCGAGGGGCACGTGAGCCGGGGCACGGAACGCCTCGGCGAGGAAGGACTGCTGGCCCTCGCCCGGGAGGGAGCCGCCCTGGAGCCGGAGCCCTTCGTGGACCGGCTGATAGAGAAGGCCGAGAGCCTCGCCGAGGCGCGGGGCGGCCTCGCCGACGACGTGGCCGTCGTCCATCTGAACTGGAACTGAGTGAGTGGGAGCACGGTGTCGGACCGCATGGTGAGGCGAGGGATGGGCGCGGTGTGGAGGGGGCGTCGACTGACGGTGCAGGGGTGGTTCTACCTGCTGCTGGCCGTCATGACGCTGCTGGTGGTGGTCGGCAGCGTGGTCGGCGCCGGTCTGCTCGGCCGGACGGCGGAGGTGAGCGACCAGCTGCTGCGCCGTACCCAGCCCGCCCAGACCGAGGCGTACCGGCTGCAGGCGGCCCTGGCCAACCAGGAGACGGGCGTCCGCGGTTACGCGATCTCCGCCGACCGGCAGTTCCTCGCCCCGTACACCCAGGGCAAACGCGACGAGGCGGGCTCGGCCGCCCGGCTGCGCGAGTTGATCGGCGACCGGCCCGAACTGCTGGCCGACCTCAGGGCCATCGAAACCCAGGCGGCCGACTGGCGCCGCACCTACGCCGAACCCCTCGCCGCCTCGGTCTCGCCAGGCCGTCCGAAGCCGCTGGACCAGCGGAAGGCCGATCAGGGCAAGAAGGAGTTCGACCGGCTGCGCACCCTGTGGGCCCGGCAGAACACCGACCTGGCGAAAGCGGTGGAGAAGGGCCGTGCCCATCTCATCCATGAACGGCACGTGCGCGACTCGGTCCTGGCGGGCATGGTCGCGGTCTTCCTGCTGGCCGGAGTCGCCTGCGCCGTCCTGGTCCGGGTCCTGGTGACCCGCCCGCTGGAGGCGCTGGCCACGGCGTCCAGGCGGGTAGCGGGCGGCGACTTCTCGTACGTCATCACCGGCGGCGGCCCGGCCGATCTGACGGCGGTGGCCAATGCCGTCGAAGGCATGCGCTGGCATGTCGTGGCCGAACTCGAGGCATCCCGCGCACAGGAGCAGGAGCTGACCAGGCAGGCCGCCGACCTGGACGCCCAGACCGAGGAACTGCGCCGCTCCAACGCGGAACTGGAGCAGTTCGCCTACGTCGCCTCCCACGATCTCCAAGAGCCGCTGCGCAAGGTCGCCTCCTTCTGCCAGCTGCTGGAGAAGCGTTACGGCGACGTCCTCGACGACCGTGGTCGGCAGTACGTCGACTTCGCCGTCGACGGGGCCCGGCGCATGCAGGTCCTCATCAACGACCTGCTGACCTTCTCCCGGGTCGGGCGGGTCAACGACGCCCGGGTGCCGGTCGGTCTCGACCAGGCGCTCGACAAGGCGCTGGCCAACCTCGGGACAGCCGTCGAGGAGTCCGGCGCCCGCGTCGACCACCCGGAGCGGCTGCCCGAGGTCGTCGGGGACCCCACCCTGCTGGCCATGCTCTGGCAGAACCTGGTCGGCAACGCCCTCAAGTTCCGCCATCCCGACCGCACCCCGCACGTCTCCATCACCTGCGGAACGGACCCCGACGAACCCGACAGCCTGCTGGTGTCCGTCACGGACAACGGCATCGGCATTCCCGAGCAGTTCACGGAGAAGGTGTTCATCATCTTCCAGCGGCTGCACGGCCGGGACGCCTACGGTGGTACCGGCATCGGCCTGGCACTGTGCAAGAAGATCGTGGAACAACATGGTGGCAAGATCTGGATCGACACCGCACACACGGACGGCACGCGCTTCTGCTTCACCCTTCCGTCCATCGCCGAGAGCCCGGAGGCGTCCGGTATCGGCACCGAGGAGAAGGTCCTGACATGACCACCCCAGGCGCGAGCCCCATCGACGTGCTCCTCGTCGAGGACGACCCCGGCGACGAGCTGATGACCCGTGAGGCGTTCGAGGACAACAAGATCGGCAACACGCTCCATGTGGTCCGGGACGGCGAGGAGGCACTGGACTTCCTCTACCGGCGCGGCGACCACACGGACGCGCCTGAGCCCGACCTCATCCTGCTCGACCTCAACCTGCCCAAGTACGACGGCCGTCAGGTCCTGGAGAAGATCAAGTCAGACCCGGAGCTGGCCCACATCCCCGTCGTCGTCCTCACCACCTCCGCGGCCGAGGAGGACATCCTGCGCAGCTACAAGCTGCACGCCAACGCCTATGTCACCAAGCCGGTGGACCTGGACCAGTTCATCGCCGCGGTCCGTCAGATCGACGACTTCTTCGTCCAGGTCGTCCGTCTGCCCCGCCACTTCTGAAGCCGCTGCCCGACCGGTGGGCCGTAAGGGAACCCGCCCCTGCCCACCCGGTCGGCGACGGAGAGCTCATCCGCGCTCGCGGAGGTACGCCTCCAGCTCCGCGGCCCCGGCCGGTATCGCCCGGCCGCGGGCGGAGAGCCGGCTCCGCCGGTCGCGCAGCGCGTCGTGAAGCGGCTCAAGGGTGCCGGCCTCCCGCACCTGGCGTCCAGGCACCGCACCTGATCGCGGAGACCTCGCGCGACGACTGGGAGCGGGCGTGCCTGTACGACCGCACGGCGGCCGGTCTGCCGCGCTACCACCACGGGATGGCCGACACCTCGCCGGCCCGTATGACGCGCCTGTGCGCGCTGCGGGACTCGATGACGGCCCACAACCCCCTATCCCTCGACGCGCGCGGGCCTGTACTCGTCCACGCCCACAACTCCCATCTCCAGCGCGAGAAGAGCTCGATGCGGATGTGGGAGGGTCGGGTGGTGGAGAGCCGGCGCGCTGGTGAGCGCGCGGCTGGGTGAGGAGTACGCCTTCGGGGCCACGGCCCTCTACACGATCCGCCACCAGGGAGTGGACGCACCGCCCCGGGACACCGTCGAGGGACTCCTGTACGCCCTCCCGCAGGGCCACTGCCTCATCGACCCCCGGCGCCTGACCACCGCACTCGGCGAGACACCGCCCGCGCCCCGCGTGTCCCCCTGGTTCGGCTACGCCCCGCTCGATCCGGCCCACTCGGCGGCCATCGACGGCCTGGTGTTCGTCAAGGACGTCCCGCGGAGCTAGCCGCTGCCGTCCTCCGATCGGTCGAACCCACGTATCAGTGACCGTTATTCGTTCGAACCTACGAACTTCCCGCATAGTGGGTTACTGATCGCGCCCCGCACTGGTAGGAAACCTTCCTAACAACCAGGTCTGGACCAACTCTCCACCCCCCACCTCCACTTGGAGCCCCCGTGGAACCTGACACAGTGCACCCGGCCGCCCACCCGTCCCGCCGCACCCTCCTCGCTCTGATGGGAGCGGCGACCTGCGCCGGGATGCTCAGCTCCGTGCCCGCCGCGGCGGCGTCCGCGGCCGCACCGGGCCTCGACGACCCCGCGAAGAAGGAGATCGCCATGAAGCTGGTGTCGAGCGCGGAGAACTCCTCGCTCGACTGGAAGGCGCAGTACCGGTACATCGAGGACATCGGTGACGGCCGCGGGTACACCGCCGGCATCATCGGCTTCTGCTCCGGCACCGGAGACATGCTCGACCTCGTACAGCTGTACGCCGACCGCAAGCCCGGCAACGTCCTCGCCAAGTACCTGCCGGCGCTGCGCCGCGTCGACGGCACCGACTCCCACGCCGGCCTGGACCCGAACTTCCCCGCCGACTGGCGCAAGGCCGCCCAGGACACGGCGTTCCAGCAGGCGCAGAACGACGAACGCGACCGTGTCTACTTCAACCCCGCCGTAAGGCAGGGCAAGACGGACGGGCTGCGTGCACTCGGCCAGTTCGCCTACTACGACGCCATCGTCATGCACGGCGACGGCGGTGACGCGACCAGCTTCAGCAGCATCCGCCGCCGGGCCCTGCGCACGGCCAAGCCCCCGGCCCAGGGCGGCAACGAGACGACGTACCTGAACGCCTTCCTCGACGCACGCGTGTGGGCGATGAAACAGGAGGAGGCACACAGCGACACGAGCCGGGTCGACACCGCCCAGCGCGTCTTCCTGCGCAAGGGCAACCTCGACCTGAATCCGCCCCTGGACTGGAAGGTCTACGGCGACAGTTACCACATCGGCTGACGGGGAAGGGGCGACGGCCCGGTGCGCCACAGCGCCGGGCCGTCGCCGCTCCCGGAAAGCGCGCCGACGACGCCATGCCGTTAAATCGCTCTCGGCGCAGCGTGTTTGCCGTCGGAGCGAGCGGTAACGCGATGTCCATGAGTGAATCGAACGAGCAGACGAACCAAGATTCCGCGAACACTCGGACCGCGGCGGCGAAGGCCCGGCGTACCACGGCGAAGGCCACCGCCCCGGCCACCAAGGTGGCGAACAAGGCGGCCGCGAAGACGGATGACGCCGCGTCAGCGGGCAAGGAGGTGACGGAGCGCACGGCCAAGACGGTGAGTGGAGCCGCGCAGACCGCGGCCAAGAGCGTCGAGGCCGGCCGCCAGACCGTCATTGCCGCCTCCGGGCAGGCGGCTGCCGTCGCCAAGACGGCCTGGACGGTGATCGCCCAGCGCAAGATCATCGCGGCGGGCCTGGGCGCGGGCCTGACCGCGCTGACCGCCACGTCCTACGCCGTCGGGCGGCGCGCCGGACGTCACACGCACGGTCCGATCACCCGCCTGACCGGCGGTCGGATCTGACGCGGCAGGGTGGGCCCGGAGGCATTCCTTCGCGGCGCGGGCGTACCGACTCCTTGTCACCGTTCCTGTGACAGCAGGTCGTTGAGCCGGGCGCCCGCCGCCCACCGCCGCAGAGCGGACCCGTCGAGCAGGCGGATCGTCCGCTCCCGGTGGGCCCACCGGATGTCGCGGGCGGTGAAGACACCGCGATGCACGACCAGGCGCAGAGGCGACACCTGGTCCCCGCGGTGCGCGTGGGGATGCGGCACGTCCTCGTCGGGCAGGGGTTCCGCCACCGGCCGGAAGGCCACGTCGATGCGACGCCCGGCCGCGTCCCGGGCGCACAGGCGCGGCCGGTCCGGCGCGGGCACCAGCCGCACCCGCCACCCGTCCCGGCGCAGCATCCGGGCCACCGCCAACGCGAGTTGCTGGGTGTCGAGTTCGAGCAGCTCGTCCTCGGTGTAGTAGCCCAGACGACGGCGTGCGCCGGGGCGCCCGTGCCGTATCGCGACCGTGACGACCACGGTCAGGACGACGACACCGGCGACCGGGACGCCGATCCCGGCGGCGCGGTACCCCGCGGCGAGCACGGCCGCCACCGCGCACACGGCCACCAGGACACCCGCGAAGGCGGGCAGCACGTCACGCAGCCTGGGGCCGTAGCGTCCCTGGTCCCGCAGCGCACGCACGACATGCCGTTTGCGTGATCGGCGCGACGGGGAGGGGCCGGATGTCCACGATAGGCGTGCCACAGCCCCAGCCCTCCCCATGCCGCCGGTCCGCACCCGTCATTTCACGGATACCCAGCGCGCCGCCAAGTCCCGTGCGGGCAGGGCGAATTCGGCCACGTTCACCCAGCGCACGGAAGCGTCAGGGGGCGCGCCGAAAAGCGTCAGGACGCCCCCTGCCCCGGAGCGCCACGACCTCGCACGGACAGGTCCGCAGACAGGGGCGGTCACGGCCCCGCGCCACGCCCCGCGCCGACCCGGTTGCGAGTACTCGCTCACACGCGAGGCTGGATACATGGTGACCGGGGCACACGGGAAGGACAGGACGGCCGAGCGAACACGTCACAGACCGGCTGCGAGCGGCGGCCGACCGGCGAGGAGAGGAAGACATGGCAGGGGCGGACGACACGGGGACCCTCGGGAGACGACCCCCGACTGCACCCGCGGCGGGGCTCGCCGCCGCGCTGGAGGCCATCGGGACCGCGGCGTACGTCGTGGACGAAGAAGGCCACGTCATCGCCGTGAACACCCGCGCCGAAGAGTTGCTGGTCCGCCCCGCCGAGGAGTTCCACGGCCGCGACGCGCACGACCTGCTGCACCGCGACGCCCACGGCCACGCCCTGCCGCGCAGCCGGTGCAGCATGCGCCAGGCCTTCCACGCCGGGCGCACCGCCCAGGCCGAGGGGGATCACTTCGAGTGCGGCGACGGCTCCCTGCTGCCCGTCTCGTGGCTGATCACGCCGTACGACGTGGACGGCCGGGTGGTCGGCACGCTCGTGCTCGTCCACGCCCAGCGCCTGCCGGAGACCGACAGTCCGCCCGAGACGGCGGCCGGGTCGATGCCGGAACTCGAGCGCCTCGCCCTGCTGGCCGAGACCACCACCCGTCTGACGTCCACGCTCGACGTCGAGGAGACGCTGCGGCGGCTGGTGGCCCTGGTGGTGCCCCGGCTGGCGGACTGGGCCGTCGTCGACCTGATCACCGAGCGCGACGAGGTGTGGCGCACCGCCGTCGTCCGCGCGGAGGGCGACGCCCTGGTGCGTCACGAGGACCTTGAGGGGCCGATGCCGCCGATCCCGGAGGAGTCGCCGATGCCCCTGTCCAGGGCGCTGCGCGGGGTCGCCTCCACCCTGGCCGGCCCGCAGACCTACGAGCGGGACCCGGACTCCGGCATAGCGGTGGAACAGCGCCGCCTGTTCGAGGCCACCGGCATCCGCTCCGCCGCCATCGCCCCCATCCGCAGCACGCGTGCCGTCCTGGGCGCCCTCACCCTGGGCCGGGACAAGGACCCGGTGGACTTCACCTCCGTCGATCTCCCGCTGATCGAGGACATCGCCCGCCGGGCCGGTCTGGCCCTGGACAACGCGCGTCTCTACCAGCGTCAGCGCAAGGTCGCCGAGACCATGCAGAACCACCTGCTGCCCCAGATGCCTCGGGTGCCCGGGCTGCAGATGACGGCCCGCTACCTGCCCGCTCCCGACGCCTCACAGGTCGGCGGCGACTGGTACGACGCCTTCACCCTCTCCGACGGCGCCACCGCGCTGGCGGTCGGGGACGTCGTCGGCCACGACCTGGAGGCCGCGGCGGGCATGGCACAACTGCGCAACATGCTCCGCGCCTACGCCTGGGCCCACCAGGAACCGCCGAGCCGCGTCGTCGCCCGGCTCGACGCGGCGGTCATGCACATCACCGACGTCACCATGGCCACCATGATCTTCGCCTGTGTGGAGGAGCGGGACGACGGCCACTGGGAACTGACCTGGACCAATGCCGGCCACCCGCCGCCCCTCCTGATCAGCCACGACGGCCTGGCCCACTACCTCACCGACGGCCACGGCATCCTCCTCGGCACCGGCGTTCGCGCACCCCGCACCGACGCGACCGCCCTGCTGCCGCCCGGCTCCACGCTGCTGCTGTACACCGACGGCCTCATCGAGGCAGCCGGCCGTTCCCTCGACGAGGGGCTCGGGCACCTGCGCCGGCACGCCGCCGCCCTGGCCCACCGTCCGCTGGCCTCCTTCACCGACCAGGTGCTGCGCCGCGTGCGGCACGTCCGCAACGACGACGACGTCGCCCTGCTCGCCGTACGGACGCCCGGCAGATCGTGACCCTGACCACCGGCCCGGCACCCGGACAGGGCGTCGCCCGTCAACCCCCCGCGCCACTTCGGCGTCCCCTGACCGTGATAGACAACGCCCGTGGGCCCACGGGCCGTTTGCGCCCGCCATCCGGGCGACCGCTCGACAACAGGACTTGGTGCCAGTGATTCTGAAGACCTTTCGCTGGGCGTTCGCGGTCACCGCGCTCGGCCTGGCCGCAGGAGTGCTGTACGACGGCTGGGCCGCGTTCGGCATCGTGGCGATCCTGGCCGTGCTGGAGATCTCGCTGTCGTTCGACAACGCCGTGGTCAACGCCGGAATCCTGAAGAAGATGAACACCTTCTGGCAGAAGATCTTCCTCACGGTCGGTGTCCTGATCGCGGTGTTCGGCATGCGGCTGGTCTTCCCGGTCGTGATCGTCGCGATCACCGCGAAGCTCAATCCGTACGACGCGGTCCAGCTCGCCCTGACCGACAAGGACCGCTACCAGCAGCTGGTCACCGACGCGCACCCGGCGATCGCCGCGTTCGGTGGCATGTTCCTGCTGATGATCTTCCTGGACTTCATCTTCGAGGACCGCGACATCCAGTGGCTGGCCTGGCTGGAGCGGCCGCTCGCCAAGCTCGGCAAGGTCGACATGCTGTCGGTCTGCATCGCCCTGGTCGTCCTGCTGGTCACCGCGTTCACCTTCGCCACCCACGCCCACCAGCACGGCGGCGCCCACGCCGACAAGGCGCAGACCGTCCTGATCTCCGGCATCGCGGGCCTGATCACCTACCTGGTCGTCGGAGGCCTCTCCGGCTACTTCGAGAACAGGCTCGAGGACGAGGAGGAACGCGAGGAAGAAGCCCGACGCTCCGGCGGGACCGGCTCGCCGGTCAAACTGGCAGGGCAGGCCGCGTTCTTCATGTTTCTCTACCTGGAGGTCCTCGACGCCTCCTTCTCCTTCGACGGCGTGATCGGCGCGTTCGCCATCACCAACGACATCGTCCTGATGGCACTGGGCCTGGGCATCGGCGCGATGTACGTCCGGTCCCTGACCGTGTACCTGGTCCGCCAGGGCACCCTCGACGACTACGTCTACCTGGAGCACGGCGCCCACTACGCCATCGGCGCCCTCGCCGTGATCCTCATGGTCACCATCCAGTACCAGATCAACGAGATCATCACCGGCCTCGTCGGAGTGGTCCTGATCGGCTGGTCCTTCCTGTCCTCCGTGCGCCGTAACAGGCGGCTCGCGGCGACCGAGGGGGCGACGGAGACGGACTCGGTCCCGGTGCCGTAGGCCCGACGCGTCCGCCCCGCCGTCGGCCTCGCCGCCCGTCTCTGCCATGCCCACGGCGAACCGGGGCATCCGACGGGGTATGAAGGCGATGCCGACACGGCGCGTGACGCGCCTGATGGTGGTGCTGGCGCTGCTGCCCCTCGCCGGGGCCTGCAGCGACGATCACGACGGGGCGTCCGGTGGCCCGCCGGCGGCGGGAACACTCCGCGTCGCAGGCTCCGGCGAGCAGGTGGTGATCGCCACCGACAACGGCCTGCGGCTGCGCCCGGCAGACGGCCGCGGCGTTACCGTCGACGACCGCGTCGACGAGCACTGGTTCCACCACGGGAAGGTGTGGACGCTCGACCTGTCGTGCGCCCACCGGACCACCGGCGACGAGGCCTGCCCCCGGATGCCGTACGTGGAGATCCCCGACGGCGTGAGCGTCACGGCCACCGCCCGCAACGCCGGCGTCGACGTGGCGGGCGTTGCCGCCGCCCTGGACATCACGACCGTCAACGGCGATGTGACGGTGACCCGTTCCGGACGCGACGACGCCGATGTACGGCTGTCCACCCGCAACGGCTCGGTGCGCGCGACGAGCGTCGAGGCACGGCAGGTGCACGCGGCCACCACGAACGGTGACGTCGTCGTCGGATGTGCCGCGGTGCCCTCGGGCGTCAGCGCCGCGACCGTCAACGGCTCGGTCGACGTCACCGTGCCCCACGACAGCCCGCCCTACCGGGTCAGCGCGTCCACCGACAACGGCCGGGCCACCGTGGGCGTCCCCGTGCGCGACGCCGACCGGACCCACAGCATGACGCTGACCACGGTCAACGGGGATGTCGACGCCCGCCGGGACTGACCCCCGGCCGATCACGTCGGCGAGCGAATGTTGAAGATGCCGGCAGTGGTTTGAGCTTGTTTCGCCAGGGCAGACGGCGGGTCAGGTGCTTGGGATCACAGGCCCACCGCGGAAGCGGCCGATTGCGGCTCTCCTTGGTGCGTGCCGCCGAGGCCTCTCCCGCGACACTCCGAGTGACGCGGCGGACGCGGACCGCCCGCACTCCCACTGCGTTGAGGAGCGAATCATGCTGATGGCCCACCCTGCCCTTCTCACCGACCTGCTCGAGCGCTACGAGGCGCTGCACATCCTGCACGCGGAGGACGGCAGCGCCGGAGCGCGTCAGCGCCTTGAGGACGTGTCCTACACGCTGTGCATCGCCACGGGCACCCGCGACATCGAATCCGCCCTGGCAGCGGCCCGCCGTCAGGTGTCCGGCACCCGCCCCAAGGACGACTCACTGGTGGCGGGCGCATGACGTGAGTGGCGAGACCCGATCGGGTACTCGAGGGATCCGCCGAACACCGGCCGGAGGCGGCCCGCCGTACCAGGGGCCGCCCCCCGCCGAGAACCCGAGACCCTGAGGAGTCCCTGAATCATGACGGACGTGTCCGGTACCGGTCCCGCTCCGGCGGACGACCCCAAGACGCTCACCAACCGCCAGGGCCACCCGGTCCACGACAACCAGAACCAGCGCACGGTCGGCGCCCGCGGGCCCGCCACCCTGGAGAACTACCAGTTCCTGGAGAAGATCAGCCACTTCGACCGGGAACGGATCCCCGAGCGCGTCGTGCACGCGCGCGGCGTGACCGCCTACGGCTGGTTCGAGTCCTACGGCGCCTGGGGCGACGAACCGATCAGCAGGTTCACCCGGGCCAAGCTGTTCCAGGAGCGCGGCAAGCGCACCGACCTCGCCGTCCGCTTCTCCACCGTCATCGGCGGGCGCGACTCCTCCGAGGCCGCCCGCGACCCTCGCGGCTTCGCCGTGAAGTTCTACACCGAGGACGGCAACTGGGACCTGGTGGGCAACAACCTGGGCGTCTTCTTCATCCGGGACGCGATCAAGTTCCCGGACGTCATCCACGCCCTCAAGCCCGACCCGGTCACCTTCGAGCAGCAGCCGCGTCGCATCTTCGACTTCATGTCGCAGACGCCCGAGTCGATGCACATGCTGGTCAACCTGTTCAGCCCGCGCGGCATCCCCGCGGACTACCGCCACATGCAGGGCTTCGGCGTCAACACCTACAAGTGGGTCAACGCCGACGGCGAGACCAAACTGGTCAAGTACCACTGGATGCCCAAGCAGGGCGTCCGCTCGATGACCGAGGAGGACGCCGCCAACGTGCAGGCCGACTCCCTCGGCCACGCCACCAAGGACCTGTACGAGGCGGTCGCCCGCGGGGATCACCCCGAGTGGGAACTCCTCGTGCAGATGATGGACGACCACGACCACCCCGAGCTGGACTTCGACCCGCTGGACGACACCAAGACCTGGCCCGAGCAGGACTTCCCGCCCCAGCCGGTGGGCCGGATGGTGCTGGACCGGATGCCGGACAACTACTTCGCGGAGAACGAGCAGATCTCCTTCGGTACCGGTGTCCTCGTCGACGGACTGGACTTCTCCGACGACAAGATGCTGGTCGGCCGGACCTTCTCCTACAGCGACACCCAGCGCTACCGGGTCGGCCCGAACTACCTCCAGCTGCCGGTCAACCAGGCGAAGAACGCCGAGGTGCGCACCAACCAGCGTGACGGGCAGATGACGTACCACGTGGACGGCGGGGGCGAGAACCCCGTCGTCAACTACGAGCCGTCCGTCACCGGCGGTCTGCGCGAGGCGCCGCACCCGGCGCACGACGAACAGGGTCCGGAGATCCATGGCCGGCTCACCCGCAGGCGCATCCCCCGCACCAACGACTACCTGCAGGCGGGCCAGCGGTACCTGCTCCTGCAGGAGTGGGAGCGCGACGACCTGGTGAAGAACCTGACCGATCTGCTCGCACAGTGCGACCGGCCCGTGCAGGAACGCATGGTGTGGCACTTCCTGCTGGTCGAGAACGACCTCGGCCTCAGGATCGGTGAGGGCCTCGGCATCGGCCCCGACGACGTCGCCGGTCTTGAGCCGCTGGCCGGCCAGGACCTCACCGACGAGGACCGCAAGCGGCTGTCGAACCTCGGCACGAACCCGCCGCGTGACGTCGAGGGCCTGACCATGACCCACTGTGTGCCGGACGAACGGCACGTCGTGACCCGCTGAACCAGCGTGCACCAGGCCGGCACCGACGGCGGGAACGACAGCATGAGATCGTTGGGCCATCGATCCGTGAGAGGCGACCCGAACGATGAACGAGGTGGAGCCGGACGGCTCCGGCACCGCGGCGCGGACGCTGGCCCGGCTGGCTCTGCTCTGCCTGGCGGGAGTGGTCGCGGCGGTGGTGGCCGCGGGCCAGTGGCTGCTCCCGCTGCTGGGCCTCGTGGGCCTCGGCCTGGCAGGTGCGGGCATCTGGTGGGCGCTGGCCCACCGGGGCCTGGCGCGGCTGTGCGGCGCCCTGCTGGCGGTGGCCGCGCCGGTCGCCGTCCTGGTCCTGTACGCGGTGTCCGGCCTGTGGCCGTTCGCGGCCTCGGCCCTTGGCCTGTGGGCGGCGGCACTGGCCTGTGCCAGAAGCGCACTGCGCCGTCTGCGGGCACCGCGTGCCACGCACTCGCGTCCGGTCCGGCCGCCCCGCAGGCCGGTCCTGATCATGAATCCGCTGTCGGGCGGCGGCAAGGTCGTCGACCACGCACTGGTGGAGCGGGCCGAGGCGCTGGGCGCCCGGGTGGTCCTGCTCGACGTGGACGACAACCCCGATCCGGCGGCGCTGGCCCGCCAGGCCCTCGCGGAGGGCGCGGACCTGCTCGGCGTGGCTGGCGGCGACGGCACCCAGGCCCTAGTGGCGGGCGTGGCCGCGGACCACGACGTGCCGTTCATGGTCCTCGCCGCCGGGACCCGCAATCACTTCGCGATGGACCTTGGCCTGGACCGCGACGATCCGGCAAGCGGTCTCGATGCCCTCACGCACGGCGTGGAGATCCGCGTCGATCTGGGTGACGTGGCGGGCCGGCCCTTCGTGAACACGGTCTCGTTCGGGACCTACGCGGAGATCGTGCAGAGCCCCGAATACCGCGATGCCAAGGCGTCCACCACGCTCGACCTGCTGCCGGACCTGCTGGTCGGCGGGGCCGGAGCACAGCTCACCGCCACGGCGGACGGTCGGCGGCTCGACGCCCCGCACGCGTTGCTGGTGAGCAACAATCCCTACGCGCAGGCCGGCCCGATGGGCGTCGGACGAAGGTCACGCCTCGACGGCGGCCGACTCGGTGTGATCAGCCTGCGGATCGAGGGCGCGGCACAGGCCGCCGAACTCGCGCTGCTGGGGGAGCGGGCCAGCGGGATCACCTCGTCGACCTCGCGCCGAGTGACCGTCACGGCCGACGCGGAGACGATCCCGGTGGCCGTGGACGGCGAAGCGCTGCTGCTGCCCCAGCCGGTCGTGTGCACCGTACGACCCAAGTCCCTGCGGGTGCGGGTACCGAGAAACCGTCCCGGCGCGCCGTACACTGCCCCGTCCGTGGACTGGCGCCGAGTGGTGCGCCTCGCCCTCGAACGGACTCCCCTTCCGGCAGTCAAGAACCAGGAGCAGAGCGATGCTTGACCGACCGCAGCCCGAACAGCCGACCTCCCGAGAGCTGTTGCGGGATCTCGCCGCCCTCGACCAGGCGCTGTACGAGGCCGTCACGGTCACCCGGACACCGGCCCTGGACCACGCCCTGCGGCGGCTGTCGGCCGCGGCGGACCACTCCAAGATCTCGTTCACGATCGCCGGACTGCTCGCCCTGTGCCCCGGCCGGCCACGGCGCGCCGCCGTCCTCGGAGTCGCGGCCATCGGTGTCGCCTCCGCGACCGCGAACATGCTCGGCAAGCGCCTGGTGCGCCGGCCGCGTCCGCACCGCGCCGAAAACTCGCCGTTTCCGGGGCGGCACGTGCCGATGCCGGAGTCCGCGTCCTTCCCCTCGGGGCACACGGCGTCCGCGGTCGCCTTCGCGGCGGCGGTAGGACCCGCGCTGCCCCTCGCCACGGTGCCGCTGGGCCTGTTGGCCTGCGCGGTGGGCTACTCACGGATCCACACCGGAGTGCACTACCCCGGCGACGTGGTCGCCGGGGCCGTCCTCGGCACCGGCGCGGCCGCCGCGGTCCTCGCGGCCACCGGACGGCACGGAAGCGGTTTCCGTCCCTCACGGTGGGCCGACTGAACGAGCCCCGGGGGAGCGTCAGTCCGACTGCCGGGAGTCGTCCTCGGAGCGTGCTGCAGGTTCGCCCGCGTCGGGCGTGGTGTAGAAGACCGAGGTTCCCTGCTTGGTGCGCTGGGCCTGGTTCCTGGCCACGAGTCCTTCGAGCGTGGTGCGGACGACGGTGGTCTTGATCGTGCGGTCGGGGTGCTGCCCACCGAGGGCGGTGGAGACCTCGGCCGCCGAGCGGGGTTCCTTCTGCTCGGCCAGATGGTCCCGGACAAGGTCGACGAGGGTGGGCCCGGACCGGGCGGCAGGCGCCTTGGGCGCCGCCTTCTTCTCGGTCTTCTTCCCGGTCTGCTTTCCGGCCGGTGCGGTGGACTTCCGGGTGCCCGGCCGCTCCTTTGAGGCTGCGGACTTCTTGCGTGGAGCGGGCACCGCCGCGGCGGGTGGGGTGGTGGACGCGACGGCCGTCGCCTGGGTGCCAAGGACCTGCTGGATGTTCTGCAGGACGGTGTGGTCGTGCCGCAGGGCGTCCAACTGGCCCTGAAGTGCCTCGATTTCCCCGCTGAGGCGCTCTTGTTCCTTGAGGTTGCGTTCAAGGTCACCGGCCACCTGGGTGCTGTACTGCGAGGTCAACTCGGTGGTGGCGGGGGCGGATTCGGACATGGGCTCGCACCTCTTCCTGGGGCATGGGCGTGCTGGGTCGCCTGCTTCCGGATGCGCGGTGACAACTTCGGCCGCACGCCTATGCCGTAGTGATACTACGCAGGACAGCTGTCTTGTTCTGTTCTTGTGCCGCACCTGTAGGTCTGACAGTGCCGCCACGAACTGACTGTCTGGTGGACGGTGATCGGGGTACACGGGGCGGCATGACACACACCGACGACCTCACAGCGGTCAGGGCAAAGAGGCAACTGCGCCGCATACGGGCCTTCTACGCGGCCGGCGTCATCCTGTGGGCGGCGTCGTCGGCCTGGACCATGTGGGACTCTCCCGGCACCCGGCCCATGTGGACCTCCTTGCTGCTGTTGGCCGTCTTCACGGGCCTGCTGGCGATGGCCTCCCGGTGGCTGTGGCGTCTAGAGCCGTCCGGTTCGGCCGGGCCTTCTCACCACGCCGCGTTCTCCGGGCGGACCGGGCGCCACGCGGTGTCCAAGACCTGATCATCCTGCTGCCTCGTTTGCCGCACGTGCTGGGGGAGACCCGGCTGCGCATGAGCGTGCGACGACGTCACCCCCGTACACGGGAGAACCGGGTCCTGCGGCTGCTGTCCCGTCTGGAGCGGGAACCGCGGCAGGACCCGGTGATCGACGGGCTGCGGGCGGGGATACGGTCCCTGCCGCTGGGGCGCGGCCGGGACCTGCTGCACGGCACGTGGCTGGGACATCCCGTCCACCCGCTGCTGGTGCAGGTGCCGATCGGCAGCTGGCTGTCCGCCGCCGTGCTGGACGTCACGAAGGGCCGCCCTCGTGAGGCGGGCCTGCTGGTGGGCGTCGGCCTGGCCGCGGCCGGTCCCGCCATACTGACCGGTGCCGCGGACTGGGCGGAGCTGCAGCGCCCGCAGTTGCGTGTCGGGCTGGTGCACGCGGTGTCCAACACGGTGGCCGTCGGCCTGTACACGGCGTCGCTCGTCTGCCGCGCCACCGGTCGTACGCGCGCGGGCCGGACCCTCGGCTTCCTGGGGCTCGCGGCCGTGGGGTCAGGCGGCATGCTGGGCGGTCACCTGGCCTACCGGCAGGCCGCCGGCGTCAACCACGCCGAGGCCGTACCCCATCTCGTCAGGGATCGCTGGCACCGGATCGGCGCGCTGGACGACTTCCCGCCCGGGCGGCCGGTGCGGCGCGGCGTGGACGACGTG
Organism: Streptomyces sp. SLBN-8D4; assembly: GCF_049739545.1. Lineage (NCBI taxonomy): Bacteria > Bacillati > Actinomycetota > Actinomycetes > Kitasatosporales > Streptomycetaceae > Streptomyces > Streptomyces sp. SLBN-8D4. Next base: position 572,331 of record NZ_JBMGQC010000001.1, on the reverse strand, counting down.
CCGGTCGTGGTCGTGCGTGAGACCGACGGGTCGATCCGCGCGCTGGCCGATCGATGCAGCCATCTGGCGGGTCCGCTGTCCGAGGGGAGGGTCTCCGACGGATGCGTGCGATGCCCCTGGCACGGCAGCGTCTTCCGGCTCTCGGACGGTCTGAACGTCCGCGGCCCGGCCGTCGCCCCGCAGCCGGCCTTCGACGCACGGGTCACCGACGGACAGGTCGAGCTGCGACTGGTTCGGCCTGACGGGCGGGACGGACGAGAACAGCGAGCCGGGGACGGTCGGGAACCGGATCGGCATCGGAACGAGGCAGGACGGGGATCAGCTCATGGCCACACCCACTGACCACCGCATCGGACGACGGGCTCAAGCCTTCCTGCGGCGCACGGGCCGCGACTACGCGGGCACGGAGGACCGGCCCCTGCGCGGCTACCTCGCGGCCATGGCGGCGTTCGGCGCGTACACGGCGGGCTGGGCCACCGCGGTACGGCTGCGTGGGCGCCCGCTGCCGGACCGGCCGGAACCCTGGGACGTGCTCCTGACCTCGGTGGCCACGTTCCGGCTCAGCCGGCTGATCAGCAAGGCGTCGGTGACCAGCCCGCTGCGCGCCCCCTTCACGACGTACGTCGGTCCGCAGGGCCCCGCCGAACTGCACGAGGAGGCGCAGCCCGAGAGCGGCAAGGAGACCGTGGGCGAGCTGATGACCTGCCCGTTCTGCATGAGCGTCTGGGTCGCGTCGACCCTCACCGCCGGTCAGCTGCTGTGGCCCCGCGCGACGCGCGCGGCGATGGGCGCGCTGGCGGCGCTGGCCGGGGCGGACGCGCTGCAGCTGGCGTACGGCGCGCTGGTCGGCAGGACCACCGACGGCTGACCCGGAACCCGCTCATCTGTGGTGTAACCGCTTCAAACGTGCGCAAGTCACGCTTATGAGTCGTGCTCCTGGGCACTTGGGGGTCACCCTGGAGACAGGGAGAACGTCAGCACGACCCCAAGGAGCGACTGTGGCCATGCGCGTGGGAGTCGAGGAGGAGTTCCACATCCTGGAAGTGGAAAGCGGCCTGCTCGTGCCGCGTGCCGGCGCGGTCCTGCGTCGGCTTCCCCGGCGCACCTTCACGACGGAACTGCACCAGTCCACCGTGGAGTCGAACAGCGGGGTGCACGCCACCCTGGCCGGCCTGTACGCCGACCTCGCCAGAACCAGACGGCGGCTCGACGCGGCCGCGTCCTCGCTGGGACTCGCGGTCGCGGCCGCTGGCACGGCGCCCCTCGCCCCCGGTGTCTCCGGACACCCCACCGCCGACGCGCGCTATCGCCACATGGTCGAGGAGTACCGCCAGGTGGCCGACGAGCAGCTCATCTGCGGCGCCCAGGTCCACGTGGACATACCCGACCGCGACACGGCCGTGGGGGTGATGTGCACGGTCTCGCCCTGGCTGCCGGTGTTGCTGGCGCTGTCCGCCAGCTCACCGTTCTGGCAGGGCACCGACACCGGCTACGCCAGCTGGCGCACACTGCTCTGGCAGCGCTGGCCCACCGCGGGCCCGGTCGGCTGCTTCGCCGACGCGGCCCAGTACGACGCCGCGGTGGACGACATGGTCCGGACCGGGGTCATCAGCGACCCGGGGATGATCTACTACGACCTTCGCCCCTCCGCGCACCTGCCCACGCTGGAACTCCGTATCTGCGACGCCTGCCCGCGGGCGGAGACCGTCGTGCTCGTCGCGGGCCTGTTCCGTGCCCTGGTGACCGAGGCCCTCGAACTGCGCGCGGCCGGTGCGGCGGTGTGCGACGGCCGCCACGAATGGCTGCGCGGCGCCTCCTGGCGAGCTGCCAGGTCCGGCCTGGAGGGCGCGCTGGTCGATCCCGTGACGCACCGGGAGGCGCCCGCCGCCGACGTCGTACGCGGGCTGCTCGCCCGGCTGCGTCCCGCGCTGGAGGCCCACGGCGACCGGGAGACGGTCGGCGATCTGGCCGAGGCGGCCCTGGCGGAGGGCAGCGCCGCCGAGCGCATGCGGCGCAAGGCGCGCGAAGAGGACCTGCTGGCCTGCGCCGATCTGCTGATCGCGGAAACCCGAGGCGAGCGGCGGCCCCGCGGGCAGGCTCCCGTCGCCCGCAGGCAAGTCCCGCGCTTCGTCGCGGGCACGGCGGGCTCCGGTGCCCCGGAGGTCCTGGGCAGCTGACCCGGCTCCGCGCGGCGGGCGTCCGGCCGCCCCACCCGTCCGTCCTTCACTCGACAACAATCCCCGAGGAGAGGTTTCGTCCATGTCCAGCAATTCCGCCCGGGGTGCGACCGGCAGGCGTGACCCGGGGTCCCCGTCCCGGCTCGTGGCCGACGGCTCCTGGGAAGGGGGCGGCGCCTCATGTGCGGTCTGAGTGGTGAGATCCGCTTCGACGGCAGCCGACCCGACCTCGCGGCCGTCGAGCGCATGAGCGACCGGCTCGCCGCCCGCGGACCCGACGGCCAGGGCATCTGGACACAGGGCGCGGTGGCGCTGGGACACCGGAGGCTGAAGATCATCGACCTGTCCGACCTCGGCGCCCAGCCGATGACCGACGCCGACGGCGAGATCACCGGCGTCTTCAACGGCTGCGTCTACAACTACCGGGAGCTGCGCGAGGAGCTCGGCCGCCTCGGGCACCGCTTCAGGTCGACGTCCGACACGGAGGTCGTGCTCCACGCCCACCGGCAGTGGGGAACCGCCTGCGTGGAGCGCTTCCACGGCATGTTCGCCTTCGCGCTCGTCGAGCACCGCACCGGCCGTCTCGTGCTGGGCCGCGACCGGCTGGGGATCAAGCCGCTGTATCTGGCGCCGACCGCGGACCGGCTGCGGTTCGCCTCCTCCCTGCCCGCCCTCCTGGCCGCCGGAGACGTGGACACCTCCGTCGATCCGGTGGCCGTCCACCAGTACCTGAGCTGGCACGCCACGGTCGCCCCGCCGCGCACCGTCCTCAACGGCGTGCGCAAACTGCCGCCGGCCACCGTACGGGTCGTCGAACCGGACGGCAGCCACCGCGACCACCGCTACTGGCAGCCGTCCTACACGCGGCGGCCCGAGTACGCGGACATGGGGCCCGACGAGTGGCGGGACGCGGTGCTGGAGGCGCTGCGCACGGCCGTACGCCGCCGGATGGTCTCCGACGTGCCGGTCGGCGTCCTGCTCTCCGGCGGCCTGGACTCCAGCCTGATCGTCGCGCTGCTCGCCGAGGAGGGCCAGCGCGGCCTGAAGACGTTCAGCGTGGGGTTCGAGGCCGAGGGCGGCGAGCAGGGCGACGAGTTCCGCTACTCGGACCTGGTCGCCCGGGAGTTCGGCACCGACCACCGCCGGATGATGGTGCCCTCGGACCGGGTGTCGACCGCCCTGGACGACGCGGTCGCCGCGATGAGCGAGCCGATGACCAGCCACGACGTGGTCGCCTTCCACCTGCTGTCCCAGCAGGTGTCCAAAGAGGTGAAGGTCGTGCAGAGCGGGCAGGGCGCCGACGAGGTGTTCGCCGGCTACCACTGGTACCCGGAGCTGGCCGCGGTCGCGCGCGAGGAGGAGCCGCAGAGGTACGCCGAGACGTACTTCGACCGCCCCCACGCCGACCTCGCGGGGATCCTCCAGCCGCACATGCTGCCCGAGGACGACGTGTCGGGCCGCTTCGTCAGGGACCACATGGCACGTCCCGGCGCGCAGACCGCCCTGGACGCGGCGCTGCGACTGGACACCCACGTCATGCTCGTCGACGACCCGGTGAAGCGGGTCGACAACATGACCATGGCCTGGGGGCTGGAGGCCCGCGTGCCGTTCCTCGACCATGAACTGGTGGAGCTGGCCGCGGCCTGCCCGCCGGAACTCAAACTCGCCGACGACGGCAAGGGCGTACTGAAGGAAGTCGGCCGCAAGCTCCTGCCGCGGGAGATCGTCGACCGGCCCAAGGGCTACTTCCCGGTCCCCGCCATCCGGCACATGGCCGGCCCCGTCCTGGACCGGGTGCGCGAGGCGCTCGCGGCACCCGAGGCGAAGAAGCGGGGGATCTTCCAGGAGCCGTACGTGGCCGAACTCCTGGCGGCGCCCGACGAGCACCGGACCAAACGCGGCGCCAACGCCCTGTGGCAGGTGGCACTCCTGGAGATATGGCTGCAGACGCACGGAATCACGTGACCGGCGAGCACTCCGCCCGGCCTCCGCACGCGGCGGCGCCCGTCCCGGCGCAAGCCCTCGCCCAGGCCGCGGCCCCCGCCCCGATGGCGTTGCCCGAGGCAGAAGGCCCCCGGGACGCCGTGACCCGGCTGCGCGCGCACGGCTGCTGGTATCCGTCCGCCGATCCCGACGGCAGCCGGGTGGCCTTCATCTGCGACCGGGGCGGCGTCCCCCAGTTGTGGGCCGGACCCGTGGACGGGGAGGGGATCCGGCTGCTGGACGCCTCCCCGGATCCCGTGAAGGAGGTGTCCTGGTCACCCGACGGCCGCTGGATCGCGTACACCACGGCACCGGGCGGCGGCGAGCACTCACGGGTGCTGTGCGTGCGCCCCGACGGCACCGGTCGCCGCCTGCTGGCCGGTGCCGACCCGGACAGCTCCGCCTACCTCGGCTGCTGGGCCCACGACGGCTCGGCCGTCGCCGTCACGCTCGCCGCACCGGCCACCGCCCGAAGCGACGGTCTGTGGCAGTCGGCGGACGCGGCCCCGGCCCACTGGACGGCCCGGGACGGCCCGGCGACCCTCCTCGGCCCCACCGCGTACGCCGTGGGGCCGGGCGGGACACCGGCCACCCGGCCGGGCGGCGGCCTGTCCGCCTACCTGCTCGACCCCGACGGTCTGGCCTCTCCCGTGCTGCTCGCGACCGAACCGGACGCCCCCACGCTGCGGGTGTGCGACCTCAGCCGCGACGGCCGGCTCGCGCTGCTGCGCCGGGGGCCGCGCGGACGGCGGGAGGCGGTCGTCCGGCGCCTCTCCGGCGCGGCGACGACCTTCACCCTGCGGGTCGCCGACGGGGACCCGTGGATCGGCCGTTTCTCCCCCGACGGGCGGACGCTGTGGCTGCGCAGCGACGCCGACCGGGAGTACGCGGCACTGTTCGCCGTCGCTCTCGACGCCGAGGGCGCGCCGTGCGCGAGGACCGTCGTGGCGGAACGCGAGGACAGCGACCTCGAACTGCTGGCGATGGCACACGACGGCCGGACGGCCGTGCTCGCCTGGAACATGCGGGGCGCCGGCGAACTCGAGATCGTGGAGACCTCCCCGTGGCACGGAGCATCGGACACCGCCGGACCCGCGCGGCCGGTACCGCTGCCCCACGAGGTCGTCACGCGGATCACGGCGGCCGGTACGGGCCGGCTGCTGCTGGCGCTGTCCGGTTCCCAACGCCGCCCCGGCGTGTGGTGGGCCCACGAAGGCGTGTCCCTGCTGCGCACCCCGTGGTCCTCCCGGGACGAGGACGCCGTCCCACCGGGCCGCCCGCCCGTACGCCCCGTCCTCACGCGCCTCACCGCCCGGGACGGCCTGCCCCTCAGCGGCTGGTACTACCGCGCCCCGGGACGGGCCCCGAACGAGCCGGCGCCCTGTGTGATCCACCTGCACGGCGGCCCCGAGGACCAGGAACGCCCGGTGTTCGACCCGCTGTACCACGAGCTGCTCGGGCGTGGGCTGGACGTCTTCGCCCCGGACGTCCGCGGCTCCGGCGGACACGGCCGGTCCTTCGTCGACGCCGACCTGGGCACCGGCCGCTTCGCCGCCCTCGACGACGTCGCGGACTGCGCGGCGCACGCGGTCGAGGAGGGCCCGGCGGACCCGACCCGGCTGGCGGTGATGGGGCGCTCGTACGGCGGCTACCTGACCTTCGCCTCCCTCGTGCGGCACCCGGACCTCTTCCGCACCGGCGTCGCCGTCTGCGGCATGTCCGACCTGCTGACCTTCTTCGCCGGCACCGAGCCCTGGATCGCGGAGTCGGCGGCGCACAAGTACGGCCACCCGGAGCGCGACCGCGAGCTGCTGCACGCCCTGTCGCCGATGAGCCGGATCGACGCGCTGCGGGTCCCGGTGCTCGCCGTGCACGGCGAGCACGACACCAACGTGCCGCCGGGGGAGTCGGAACAGTTCGTACGGGCAGCGCGGGAGCGCGGTGTCCCCGCCGAACTCCTCGTCCTGCGTGACGAGGGGCACGACTTCCTGCGCGCGGACAACCGGCGTCTGTTCCGCCGGACCGCCGCGGACTGGATGGAACGGCACCTGCACCCCTCCTGAGCCCCCCTGTCGGCCGCACCGGGCGTTTCAGGAAGGCGTCCGCGGTCAACTCGGTGTCCGGACCGAGCGGACCGTTCGGCTCCGACAGCTGTACGGGGCGGCACGGACTTGGGAGGAACCATGGATCACTCGCGGGTGCCCGTGCTGGAGGCGCTGGAGGAGTTCCGGCGCCGCGGAGACGTGGTCTTCGGTCCGCCCGGCCACAAGCAGGGCCGCGGCGTGGACCCGCGGGTGGCGGAGATCGTCGGGCTCGACGTGTTCCGCTCGGACGTCCTGTCCCTCAACGGGCTGGACGACCGCCGTCAGTCCCAGGGCGTGCTCAGCCAGGCACAGGAGCTGATGGCGGACGCGGTCGGCGCCGAGCACGCGTTCTTCTCCACGTGCGGCAGCTCCCTGTCGATCAAGACGGCGATGCTGGCCGTGGCCGGTCCCGGGGAGAAGCTGCTGCTCTCGCGCAACGCGCACAAGTCCGTGATCTCGGGCGTCGTCGTCAACGGCGTCGAACCGGTCTGGGTGCATCCCGAGTTCGACCGGGACCGGCACCTCGCCCACCCGCCGGAGCCCGACGACGTACGCCGCAGCCTCCAGGAGCACCCGGACGCCAAGGGCATGCTGCTGATCACCCCCACCGACTGGGGGACCTGCGGCGACATCCAGGGCGTGGCGCGGGTGTGCCACGAGTTCGACGTCCCCCTCATCGTCGACGAGGCGTGGGGCGCCCACCTGCCCTTCCACCCCGACCTGCCGCCCTGGGGCATGGACGCCGAGGCGGATCTGGTGGTCACCAGCGTCCACAAGATGGGCGGCGCGATCGAGCAGAGTTCCGTCTTCCACCTCCAGTACGACCGGGTCTCGCCGGAGGCGCTCAAACAGCGGGAGGACCTGCTCGGCACCACCAGTGCCTCGTCCCTGGTGTACATGACCCTGGACGGCTGGCGCCGCCAGATGGTCGAGCAGGGCCACGACCTCCTGGACGCCGCGCTGCGCCGCGCGGAACGGCTCCGGCTGGCGGCCGGGGATCTGCCGGGGCTGCGGCCGATGGGCCAGGAGGTCGTCGAGGAAGGGCTCGCCGCGTCCTTCGACCCCCTGAAGATCGTGATCGACGTACGCGAGCTCGGGATCAGCGGCATGCAGGCCGCCGAGTGGCTGCGGGCCGAGCGGCACGTGGACCTCGGCGGTTCCGACACCTGCCGGATCAGCGCGTCGATCACACACGCCGACGACGACGAGACGGAGAAGACGCTGCTGGACGCCCTGGTCGCCCTCACGGAAGGCGCCGAGTCCATCGAGCGCAGGCCGCCGGTACGCCTGCCCGAGCCCTCGGCCCTGGAACTGGAGCAGGCCATGCTGCCGCGCGAGGCCTTCTTCGCCGAGGTCGAGCACGTCCCCGCCGAACGTGCCGCGGGCCGCGTCGCCGCGGAGATGATCAGCCCCTACCCTCCGGGCGTTCCGGCGATCGCTCCCGGTGAGGTCATCACCGACGCGGTCCTCGACTACCTGCGCAGCGGCGTCGAGCACGGCGTCCTGATCCCGGACGCCGCCGACCCCTCGGTCAAGACTCTGCGGGTGGTGGTGCGGCGCTGAGCAGACCCTTGCCGGTGATCGCGGCCAGGGACAGCGTCCGGTATCCCATGGACTCGAACAGCACGGTGACGCGGTCACCCTCCTCGCTCATCACCGTGCCCTCTCCCCACTCCGTGTGCCTCACGCGCGTGCCCGCCGCATAGGAGGCAGGCGCAGGCGAAGGGGGCTCCTCATCCGTGACCCCCACGCCGTCGACGACGCTGCCCCCGGGCTCGGGGGCAGCGCACAGGTCGCAGGCCCCGCACGGGGCGTCGTACGGCTCCCCGAAGTAGCCGAGCAGAAAGTGGCGTCGGCAGCCCGTGGTCTCGGCGTACCCCAGCATCATGGCCAGCCTCGACTGCTCCAGCCGTCTGCGCGAGTGGGCCTGTTCCGCCGCACGTGCGGCCGCGTCCTCGGCCGTCGTCCCGGCGGCGACGGCGCCCACCCGCCCGTCGTCCTCGGTACGCACGGTCCCCGCCTCCTCCAGGAGGTTGACAGCCGCCGTCACGCGTCTGCGCGAGAGCCCCGTCTCCTTCGCGATGTCCTCCGGCACGACGGGGGCGTCGTGCTCGTGGATGCGCTCCGCGACCGCGCGGAGGGTGTTCCTCGTCCGGCGCGCGCGTGGCGAACATGCGCTGCAGCCCGCTGTCCTGCGACCGGTAGTGCAGGACGGCGACCGCGGGCCCGCCGTCGCGGCCCGCCCGGCCGATCTCCTGGTAGTAGGCGTCCAGCGAGCCGGGTACGGACGCGTGCAGCACGAACCGTACGTCCTCCTTGTCGATGCCCATGCCGAAGGCCGAGGTGGCGACCACGACGTCGATCTCCGGGACGCCGGTACTGCTCTGGTCGGGCATGCCTGCTCCCTTCACGGAGCAACCGCGTTCCCCGTGTGCGGGGACACAAGCCCAGGGACCGACGGTGCCTCAGGCCACGCGGATGCCCACGATGCAGGTGTCGTCGTCCGTGTCGGACCTGCTGTGCGTGAGCAGACGGTCCAACTGCTGGTCCAGCGTGGGCGGGACCGCCCGGGCCACCGTCAGGAACTGCGCCAGGGACTCCTCCACGGACCGGTCCCGGCGTTCGATCAGACCGTCCGTGTACATCAGCAGCGTGTCGTCGACGGCGAGCTGGACCTCGTGCTCCTCGTACCTCGCCTCCGGTACGGCGCCCAGCAGCAGCCCCGTGACCAGCGGCAGCGGTGCCGCCTCCGAGCCGCGCACCAGGACCGGCGGCAGATGTCCGGCCCGCGCCCAGCGCAGGGTGTGGTTCTCGGGGTCGTAGAGGCCGCAGACCGCCGTGGCGGTGACGGCGCCGGTCAGGTGGTGGGCCACCATGTTGAGCCAGGACAGCAGCTGGGCCGGGCCGGCACCGGTCACGGCGAGGCCGCGCAGCGCGTTGCGCAGCACGACCATGCTGGTGGCCGCCTCTATTCCGTGGCCCGCCACGTCGCCCACGCACAGCAGCACCAGCCGGGACGGCAGCACAACGGCGTCGTACCAGTCGCCACCGACCAGATGCTGGGTCTCGGCGGGCCGGTAGCGCACCGCCACGTCGAGTCCCGGAACCTCCAGCGGCGCCTGCGTCGGGGGCATGATGGCGTGCTGCAGCTGGAGGGTCAGCCGGTTGCGTTCGCTGGCCTGCTGCTCGGTGTGGGCGAGCTGGTCGCGGGTGGCGGCGAGGGCGACCTCGGTCCAGTGGTGCGCGGAGATGTCCTGGTAGGCGCCGCGCACCACGTACAGCTGACCGGCGGAGTCCAGGACCGGCTCCGCCACGACGCGGATGTGGCGGGTGACCCCGTCGGGGCGTTGCAGACGGAACGCGGTGGACGCGGGACGGCGCTGGTGCAGCAGGGTGCGCAGGAACCTGCCGAGGGCGACGGCGTCGTCGGGGTGGGCATGGGCGGGCAGCTCCTCCAGCGGCACCGGCATCTCGGTGGCGGGCCTGCCGTAGAGGTGGTAGAGCTGGCCGTTCCAGGTGATCTCGCCCGTCAGCAGGTTCTCCTCGAAACCGCCGATGCGGCCCAGGCGCTGGGCGTGCTGGAGCAGGCTCGCGAGGCGTGCCGTCTCGTCCTCGATGCGCCAGATCAGCAGGACGCTGCCGCCGTGCCGGCTGACGTTGATGTCGGCGACCGCCGCGAGCTGCACGTCGTCGACCAGGGCGGTGAGCCGCATGCGGTGGGCGCGGAAGGGCTCGCCGGTGGCGTAGACGCGCTCGATCCGGTCGAACAGCTCGCTGTGGCCCGCGGCCATCGGGTACGCCTCCAGCAGCAGCGCGCCGTTCACGGCGCCCCGCGGCCGCCCGGCCGGGTCGAGGAAGCGGCTGTTGACGTGGTGGATGCGGAAGTCGACCAGGTGCCCTGCGGAGTCCAGGTGCGGCACGAGTACCAGAGCGGGGTCGTGGAGCCCGTCGGCCAGGTCCATCAGCTCGGAGACGTCCGGCAGGACGGGCGGATCGAGGGCGCCGTCGGGGTGCGGGAGCGCGTACGTCTCCAGGGTGTGCGCGCACAGCTCGCCCAGGGCCTCGATCTGGCGGACGATCGCCGGGGGAGGCGGTTCCAGCGGTGTGGGCCAGGCGATCTCCAATACGCCGTGGATGCGCCCGCCGGTCGCGGCCGGTACGGCGACCCGGCCCCCGTCGGGGTGGTGGTGCTGGCCGATGGACGGCAGGCCGGTCTCGGACAGGCTGCGGATCCATTCCCCCGAGCGCTCGGTGAGCCCGCGGCGGGCCACGGTCGTCACGCCCGGCGGCACATGGCGCCAGCGTCCGGCCTCGGCCGAGGAGAACCCGGCGCTGCCCGCCAGCGTGAGGGACCCGTCGGTCCCCAGGGCCCAGATGGCCACCGCCTCCGCGCCCAGCGGGGTGAGCGCGTGCTCCAGCAGGGAGTCGGCGACGGCCTGGGTGTCGTCGGCGGCCAGCGCACCGCTCTCGGCGGTCCGCAGCCGTACGGCGGAGGAGTCCTGGTCGGGCGGATCGGCGGCGGCGGTCGCGGCGAGGAAGGCGCTGGTCACCTCCGAGAGCCGGTCGCGCGAGGCCTGGTTGATCACGTCGACGGCGAACTCCAGCGGGGTCACCCCCGCCTGCGCGGTGAGCTCCGCGAGCTGCCGCGAGGCCTGCGCCGGACCGCAGCCCAGCCGCTCGACCAGGATGCCCTTGGCCAGTTCGATCAGGGCCCGCCCGTCCGCCTCGGCCTGCGCCGCCCGCACCTCCCGGCGCAGCCGCTCGACGGTCGCCGCCAGCCGGCCGACGGGAGACGATCCCCCGTCACGGTCGTCGCCGTCGAGGACGGACCGGTTGTCGTCGGGGGCACTCTGGGGCTCGGACGGCTGACGGAGATCACTCACGGGGGGCCTGTTCCTCGGCTGGGACGTCACGCGGTCGGCTGGGAGGCGCTGCGTGCGCTCACCCCGGCAGCCACCGTCGGACGCGGGCGATGAGGTCGCCGGTGTCGACGGGCTTGGTGACGTAGTCGTTGGCACCGGACGCCAGGCTCTTCTCCTGGTCGCCCGGCATGGCCTTCGCGGTGACCGCGATGATGGGCAGCTCCGCGTACTGCGGCATCGAACGGATCTCCGCGGTGGCGGCGTAACCGTCCATCTCCGGCATCATCACGTCCATCAGGACCAGGGAGATGTCGGGGTGGGCGAGCAGCATCTCGATGCCCTTGCGGCCGTTGTCCGCGTGCAGGACCTGGAAGCCGTGCAGCTCCAGCACCCCGCTGAGCGCGAACAGGTTGCGCGCGTCGTCGTCGACCACGAGGACCGTCCGGCCCAGGAAGGAGTCGCCCACCACCTGTGCCACCGGACGCTGCGGCTCCTCGGGGCGCACCAGCGACAGCACGTCGCCCGGCTGCTCGGCGGACAGGTGCAGGGTGATGCGCTCGCGCAGGTCGTCCAGGCTGGACAGGAAGTCCAGCGGCCGGTCGCCCGCCAGGGCCCGCAGGCCCTGCTCCTGGCCCAGGTTCACGTGGTGCCCGGTGTGGATCAGGACCGGCACGCTGGCCAGCCCCGCGTCGCCGCCCATGGCTTCCAGGAAGGCTGTGGCCTCGCCGTGCGCCATGCCGAGTTCGAGCACGACACAGTGGCAGGGGTCGGCGGCCAGCGTGCTCGCGGCCTCCTGCGCACCCACCGCCGTGATGATGTCGATCGCTCCGTGCGGATCGTCGGAGTCGTACGCGAGGTCCGCGACGGCCCGCTCGGCGACCAGCGTGAGCAGACCGCGCGGTCGCTCCTCGATGACCAGCAGCCGGCGCCTGCGCTGCTCGGGGGAGGACGGGGGAGCGGCGAGCCGCCGGGGCCCGGCCGCCTCCTCGGCGGCGGAGATCTCGTACGGCTGGTCCGCCGGACGTCCGCCGCCCTCCATCAGTTCCTCGAAGTCGGCCCGCGCGACGGGCAGGTACAGCGTGAACGTGCTGCCCTGGCCGGGAGTGCTGTCGACGGTGACCGCGCCGCCCAGCAGATGGGCGATCTCCCGGGTGATGGACAGGCCGAGCCCGGTGCCGCCGTACTTGCGGCTGGTCGTCCCGTCGGCCTGCTGGAACGCCCCGAAGATCGTCTCCAGCTGCTGCTGCGGAATCCCGATACCGGTGTCCTTGACCCGGAACGCCACGATCGGACCGCCGCGGTGCACACCGGACGGTACCTCCCGGTCGGCGGCGGGTTCGATCCGCAGCTCCACACCGCCCCGCTCGGTGAACTTCACCGCGTTCGACAGCAGGTTGCGCAGGATCTGCCGCAGCCGGGAGTCGTCGGTGAGCAGGTCGGCCGGGGTGCCGGGCGCGGTGGCGACGGTGAACTCCAGGCTCTTCTGCGTCGTCATCGGCCGGAAGGTCGCCTCGACGTACTCCAGGAGCTGACGCAGCGGGACCCGCTCGGGCGCGACGTCCATCTTGCCCGCCTCGACCTTGGACAGGTCGAGGATGTCGTTGATCAGCTGGAGCAGGTCCGAGCCCGCCGAGTGGATGATGCCCGCGTACTCGACCTGCTTCGGGGTGAGGTTGCGGGAGGGGTTCTGGGCCAGCAACTGGGCCAGGATCAGCAGGCTGTTGAGCGGGGTGCGCAGCTCATGGCTCATGTTGGCCAGGAACTCCGACTTGTACTTGGAGGCCAGCGACAACTGCTGCGCGCGGGTCTCCAGCTCCTGCCGGGCCTGCTCGATCTGGAGGTTCTTGGCCTCGATGTCGCGGTTCTGCGAGGCCAGCAGGGACGCCTTCTCCTCCAGCTCCGCGTTGGAGCGCTGGAGTTCGTCCTGCTGGACCTGCAACTCCTCGGAACGGGCCTGGAGTTCGGCGGTCAGCCGCTGGGACTCGTCCAGCAGCTCGTCGGTGCGGACGTTGGCGACGATGGTGTTGAGATTGACGCCGATGGTCGGCATCAGCTGGGCCAGGAAGTCCTGGTGGATCTGGGTGAAGCGGCTGACGGACGCCAGCTCGATCACTCCCAGGACCTGCTCCTCGACCACGATCGGCAGCACCACCAGAGCCGTGGGCACGGCGTGTCCGAGGCCGGAGGAGATGGTGACGTACCCCGCGGGCAGCTCTTCCACGGTGACGCTGCGGCGGTTGCGCGCGGCCTGTCCGACCAGCGAGCGCCCGACCGGGATGCGGGTGGGCCGCTCGTCGTCGTCGGGATAGCCGTACGAGCCCACCAGCCGCAGTTCGTGCCCGCGCTGGGTGTCCTCCGCCAGGTAGAAGGCGCCGTACTGGGCGGCGACCAGCGGCGTGAGCTCGTCCATGATGAGCTCGGCGACCACGGGCAGGTCCCGGTGGCCCTGCATCAGGCTGGAGATCCGGGCCAGGTTGGTCTTGAGCCAGTCCTGCTCCTGGTTGGCCCGGGTGGTCTCGCGCAGGGACTCCACCATGGAGTTGATGTTGTCCTTGAGCTCGGCGACCTCGCCGGAGGCCTCCACGTTGATCGACCGGGTCAGGTCGCCCTCGGCGACGGCGCTGGCCACCTCGGCGATCGCGCGGACCTGCCGGGTGAGGTTCCCGGCCAGCTCGTTGACGTTCTCGGTGAGCCGCTTCCAGGTGCCCTCGACGCCCTCCACCTCGGCCTGTCCGCCGAGGCGTCCCTCGCTGCCGACCTCGCGGGCCACGCGGGTGACCTCGGCGGCGAAGGAGGACAGCTGGTCGACCATCGTGTTGATGGTCGTCTTCAGCTCCAGGATTTCGCCCCGGGCATCGACGTCGATCTTCTTGGACAGGTCGCCGTTGGCCACCGCGGTCGTCACCAGGGCGATGTTGCGCACCTGCCCGGTGAGGTTGTTGGCCATCGAGTTGACGTTGTCCGTCAGGTCCTTCCAGGTGCCGGCCACGTTGGGCACCTGCGCCTGTCCGCCGAGGCGTCCCTCGGTGCCGACCTCGCGGGCCACGCGGGTGACCTCGTTGGCGAAGGCGGACAGCGTGTCGACCATGGTGTTGATGACGTCCGCCAGGGCGGCCACCTCGCCCTTGGCCTCGACGGTGATCTTCTGCGAGAGGTCACCGCGGGCCACGGCGGTCGCCACCTGGGCGATCGAACGGACCTGCCCGGTCAGGTTCGACGCCATCACGTTGACGTTGTCGGTCAGGTCCTTCCAGGTGCCCGACACACCCCGGACGATCGCCTGTCCGCCGAGGTTGCCCTCGGTGCCGACTTCCCGGGCGACGCGGGTGACCTCGTCGGCGAAGGCGGAGAGCTGGTCGACCATCGTGTTGATGGTGTTCTTGAGTTCGAGGATCTCGCCGCGGGCGTCGACGGTGATCTTCTGGGAGAGGTCGCCCTGCGCGACCGCCGTCGCCACCTGGGCGATGTTGCGGACCTGCGCGGTGAGGTTGCCGCCCATGAAGTTCACGGAGTCGGTGAGGTCGCGCCAGGTGCCCTTGACGCCCTTGACGTCGGCCTGTCCGCCGAGGCGTCCCTCGGTGCCGACTTCCCGGGCGACGCGGGTGACCTCGTCGGCGAAGGCGGAGAGCTGGTCGACCATCGTGTTGATGGTGTTCTTGAGTTCGAGGATCTCGCCGCGGGCGTCGACGGTGATCTTCTGGGAGAGGTCGCCCTGGGCCACCGCCGTCGTCACCTGGGCGATGTTGCGGACCTGGGACGTGAGGTTTCCGGCCATGAAGTTGACCGAATCGGTGAGGTCGCGCCAGACGCCGCCCACCCCGGGCACCTGCGCCTGTCCGCCGAGGCGTCCCTCGCTGCCGACTTCCCGGGCGACGCGGGTGACCTCGTCGGCGAAGGCGGACAGCTGGTCGACCATCGTGTTGACGGTCTCCTTGAGCTGAAGGATCTCCCCGCGCGCCGGCACGTCGATCTTCTGGGACAGGTCGCCCTTGGCCACCGCCGTCGCCACCTGGGCGATGTCACGCACCTGGGTGGTCAGATTGCCCGCCATCGCGTTGACCGAGTCGGTCAGGTCCGCCCAGGTGCCGGAGACCCCCGGCACCTCCGCCTGGCCGCCCAGCGTGCCCTCGGTGCCCACCTCGCGGGCCACCCGGGTGACCTCCGACGTGAACACGGACAGCTGGTCGACCATGCCGTTGAAGACCGTGGCGATGTCGCCCAGCAGGCCCTCTCCGTCGGACGGCAGCCGGGTGCCGAAGTCGCCGTCGCGTACAGCGGTCAGCCCGGCCAGCAACTGCCGTAGCTCCTGCTCGCCCGGGGCCTCTTCCCGGGCCTCCGTCGACGTGCTGGTCATGCGCACCCTCGTTCCGCTCCCCAAGAGCCCCCGCACCGGGGACTCGGAACCGTGCCGGGCTCTTGAAGGGCCCGCTCACCAGCGACAATTCCGCACCCCACGGAGCTGCCCGATGAGAAATCCGTCGAAGATTAACCCAGGTCCGGAGCAGCGACAAAAGGTTGGCGGGAGGGTTGTGACATGGCGAAAAAAGACCTCATGAAGGTGGCATGAGGGGCTTGACCCTGGGTACCCGGCTTCATTTTCACGAGTCCGGCCGAGGTGACGCGAGGGCGTCCTCCAGGGTCTCGTGAAAGGGGATGACGGTGTCCAGTCCCACGAGCTGCAGGGTGCGCAGGACAGCGCCCCGCACCACCACGAGCCGCAGCGATCCCCCCGCGGCCCCGGCGGCCTGGAAAGCGGCGATCAGGGCATTGACACCGCTGGAGTCCATGAACGTGACCCGGCTCAGATCGATGACGACCCGCTGACCCACGGCGGCGTCCGCCCGAGCCAGGGCATGCGTCAGGCCGCCCACGCTCTGGTGGTCGATCTCGCCGTCGAGGCCGAGCACGGTGATGCCGTCGGCGTCGGTCCGGACCACGGACAATGTGCCGTGACCCGCTGCTTCCCGGTTCTCTGCCACTTGCGTCCTCTGCGCACTCGATGGGGGCTGTCACGTCCTTGGTGCCACCGCTGCCCCGGAAGTCCTCGGACGATGCATGAGACGGCCCTTCAGTTCGTCGGCAGCACAGGAAAAGCACGGCACAGGCGTAAGGCGCGCATCACGGGGTAGCCGCGCGCTCATGAACGGGGTACTGGAGATGGTCGGCAGGGTGCGGGTCCTGCCTGAGGAGTGTTCGCGGATGCCGGAAGCCGCACCTGCCGAGGTGACCGTGGCCCTGGACGGAGCGGACGGCTGTATCGCCGACGCCCGGGCCCAGACGTCGAAGTTCCTGACGCGGGTGCAGGGGGAGTACGGGTTGCCGGTGTCGGCCCGCACCATGGACCTGGGGCAGCTGGTGGTCAGCGAACTGGTCACCAATGCGCTGAAATACGCGCCCGGGCCGGTGTTGCTGCATCTGCGCATCGCCGACGGCATGCTGGAGATCGAGGTCTGGGACACCGACCCGACCCTTCCGCTGGCTCGCGCCGCCGACGCGGGGCGGGTGGGTCAGCACGGTCTGGAGATCGTGATGGCGGTGGTCCAGGGAATCGAGGTGCGCCGGGAGCCGGTCGGCAAGTGCGTCACGGTCCGGCTCACGTTGTTCGACGAGCAGTAGGACGTCCCGGGCCGGCTCGGCCCGGCCTCGCGTCCCTCTTCTCGGGGTCCTGCCGTCCGCTGTTCCGTGCGCGGACGGCTTGGACAGCGGGACGATCTCTGGTGTCCGCTGCACGTGACGCCCACTTGCTAATATCGGCAATTCATAAGGTCGTCACGGCCGGATACGGTGCCCGGTCCCCGGCGCGGGTTCGGTCGGGCCGCGACCGCACGCGAGGATGGGCCGCATGTTCGTGACGAATGGGTCGATGCGATGCGTCGAGGTACGGGCGGAGCGGCTGTGCGCCCGCGCCGGGGAGGGGACGGCAGCATGAGCACGCCGCTGTACCAACTGAAGGCCGAGTTCTTCAAGACCCTCGGTCACCCCGCCCGGATCCGCGTCCTTGAACTGCTGAGCGAGCGCGAGCACGCGGTCGCCGAGATGCTGCCCGAGGTGGGTATCGAGCCCGCCCACCTCTCCCAGCAGCTCGCCGTCCTGCGCCGCGCGAACCTCGTGGTCGCGCGCAAGGAGGGCTCCGCCGTGTACTACTCGCTGACCAGCCCGCACCTCGCCGAGCTCCTCCGGGTCGCCCGCACCATTCTCTCCGGTGTGCTGGCCGGCCAGGCCGAACTCCTCGCCGACCTGCAGGCGGCGCAGGGTGAGGCGAAGCCGCCGTCGTAGGCGCGCCGCGATCTGTACATCGCCTCCACGGCCCGGACGGGCCCATGTCCGCACCCGGACCCTCGGCGGCTGATTGCCGACCTGTGCGCTGCTGGCCGAGCACATCGTCGCCTACCGCCTCGACGGGCCGCTCTTCTTCGCCGCCGCGCACCGCTTCCTGCTGGAGCTGAGCGAGGTCGCCGACGTCCGGGTGGTCGTTCTTCGCATGTCCCGGGTCACGACCATGGACGCCACCGGCGCCCTGGTCCTCAAGGACGCCGTGGAGAAGCTCAACCGCCGCGACATCGTGGTCATGGCCTCCGGCATTCGGCCCGGTCAGCGACAGGTCCTGGACTCGGTGGGCGCACTCGACCTGCTCCGCCCCGGAGGCAGGGAGTACGCCACCACACCGGAGGCGATCAAGGCCGCGCGCGCCCATCTGGAGACGGCCGGCTTCCTGACCGTCGTCCCGGCGCAGCAGGGCCACGTCACCGTCACCGACGAGGAAACGCTCCGCTGAGTCGTCGCGGGCCGCCCCGCGAACGTCAGCCGGGAGCGAGCGCCTTCTCGGCGGCCGTCCTGATCCGGGTGCCGAAGGCGGGGGCGTCCTTGCGGGCCGCGGCCAGCGCCAGGCCGACCAGCAGTCTGCCCAGACCGTGACCTTCCAGGACGTTGAAGATACGGACGCGAGTCCTGCCGTCGGCCAGGGGCTCCAGGTCGTAGCCACCCTCGCGCACCGTCACGCTGTTCTTGGACACCTCGGCCCACCGGAGCCTCACCGGCGCTTCGAGTTCGGTGATGCGGAACTCCCGGGCGGTCTTCATGCCGGCGTCCTTGACGGTGCTCCGGAAGACCGTGCCCACGGCGGTCGGGGTGTCCGGGACCCTCTCGATCCGGAGGACCCGGGGACTGAACTGAGGATCGTTGCGCCCGTCGGCGAGGTAGGCGAAAACCTCCTGCACCGGCCGGTCGATCTCCACCACCGCTTTGAACTCTCCGGACATGGGCACTCCTCATCGGTCGACCGGCGACCCGGCCGTAAGGCCCTTCTGCCTGGCGGCACCGTGACCCTACGGGAGGACCGGACATGACGCGAGACCAACGGTGACCGCGCGGCAGCGTGGACCGGGAAGGCCGGGCCGGAACCGGTGCATCCGGCCGGGGGATCACGACCGAAGTTCTCTGTACGCAAGTCCTGGAGGTGTCCATGGCCCGTCGCCATCGTCTGATCCGAGTCAGTCCCAGTGCCGTGTGGGACGTCCTCGCCGACGGTCACCGCTACGCCGAGTGGGTGGTGGGGACCGCGCGGTCCGAGCCGGTCCGGGGGCAGTGGCCGCACAAGGACGCCGCGATCCGTTTCCAGGTCCGGCTCGGTCCGCTGCGACTGGAGAACGAGACGGTCGTACGCCTATGCGAGGAAGGCGTCGCTCTGGAGCTGGAAGCCCACGCCGGCGTGCTGGGCACGGCCCGCATCGCCGTCGAACTGCGGCCGTGGGGCGAACACTGCCTGGTCATCGTCGACGAGCACCCCTTGCAGGGAGCCGGCGGCCGGCTGCACAACGTCGGCTTCGACGCGCTGATCCAGCTGCGCCACCGCACCATGCTCGCCCGACTGGCCAGGCTGTGCGAGAGCACGGCCCCCGACGCCCCGCACCTGGCACCCGTCCCTTCGGCGGTACCGGGCGTGGAGGGAGCAGGCCATGCCTGACGCAGTGGTGATCGGCGCGGGACCCAACGGTCTGGTCGCCGCCAACGTGCTGGCGGACGCCGGCTGGAGCGTCGACGTCCTGGAGGAACAGCCGGAGCCGGGCGGCGCGGTGCGCCACGACCACGGGGTCGACCCCGCCTTCGTCAACGATCTCTTCAGCTCCTTCTACCCGCTCGCGGCCGCCTCCCCGGTCCTGGACGCACTGCGCCTGGAGGACCACGGACTGCGGTGGAGCAACGCGCCGAGCGTGCTCGCGCACCCCCTCACCGACGGCAGCTGCGCCCTGCTGGACCGCGATCTCGACACCACCGCCCAGTCCCTCGACGCCTTCGCGCCGGGCGACGGGGACGCTTGGCGGCGGCTGCACGACGTGTGGCTGAGCCTGGGCCCCGACCTCCTGGACGCCCTGTTCACCCCCTTCCCGCCGGTCCGCGCCTCGGCCCGCCTGGCGTGGCGGCTGCGGGCCGCGGGCGGGCTGCGGATGGCCCGGACCCTGGTCCTTCCGGTACGGCGGCTGGGGGAGGAGGAGTTCCGCGGGCAGGGCGGCCGGCTGCTGCTTGCGGGAAACGCCCTGCACGCCGACCTCGCCCCCGAATCGGCCGGCAGCGGCGGCTTCGGCTGGCTGATGGCCATGCTGGGGCAGACGTACGGCTTCCCCGTCCCCGTCGGCGGCTCCGGCGCCCTGACGCAGGCCCTGGCCCGCCGTCTGCGGGCCCGGGGCGGCCAGGTGCGCTGCGGACAGCGCGTCGAGGAGGTAGTCGTCCGCGGCGGCCGGGCCGTCGGCGTCCGTACGGCGGCCGGCGACGCGGTTCCGGCCCGCCGGGCGGTGCTGGCGGACGTGTCGGTACCCGCGCTGTACGGGAGCCTCGTCGCCCCCGAGCACCTGCCCTCGCAGCTTCTTGAGGACCTGCGCCGGTTCCAGTGGGACTTCGCCACGTTCAAGGTCGACTGGGCGCTCGACGGCCCGGTGCCCTGGCAGGCCGAGCAGGCGTCCCGGGCCGGTACGGTCCACCTCGCCGACGGCGTCGACGAGCTCACGCGGTTCGCCGCGCAGCTGGCCATGCGGCAGGTCCCGGACCGCCCCTTCCTGCTGTTCGGGCAGATGACCACCGCCGACGCCACCCGCTCCCCGCAGGGCACGGAATCAGCCTGGGCCTACACCCACGTCCCCCACGAGATCGGGGCCGACGCCGCGGACGAGGGCATCACCGGCGACTGGGACACCAAGGACCAGGAGCTCATGGCCGACCGGGTCGAACAGCAGGTGGAACGGTTCGCGCCCGGATTCCGCGGCCTGATCCGCGGCCGCCGCATCCTGGCGCCCCCGACCCTCCAGGCCCTGGACGCCAACCTGAGCGGCGGCGCCATCAACGGCGGCACCACCGCCCTCCACCAGCAGCTCGTCTTCCGCCCCGTGCCCGGCACCGGCCGCCCGGAGACTCCCGTCCCCGGGCTCTTCCTGGCCTCCTCCGGCGCCCACCCGGGCGGCGGCGTGCACGGAGCGCCGGGCGCCAACGCCGCGCGGGCAGCCCTG
The DNA here is from genome assembly GCF_049739545.1 of Streptomyces sp. SLBN-8D4. Classification (NCBI taxonomy): domain Bacteria; kingdom Bacillati; phylum Actinomycetota; class Actinomycetes; order Kitasatosporales; family Streptomycetaceae; genus Streptomyces; species Streptomyces sp. SLBN-8D4. Next base: position 551,728 of record NZ_JBMGQC010000001.1, on the reverse strand, counting down.
CACCGACACCGGCCCCCCGGGCTGGCCCGCGCCCAACGGCTCCTGACCCGCCGCGACCGCACCGGAAGCAGACGCTGACCCACGGCGCCGCCCGCCGGGGCGGCCGTATCTGTCGAGGAGGACCAGTGAACCCACACGAGGAGGCCCTCGGCGGCCCAGACCGCGACCATCGGCGCCCCGCAGGGGTCGACGACAGGACCGTCGAAGCTCTCGGGGCACTCTCCAAGGCACTGGAGACGACCGAGCGGGCCCGGGGCCGGCTGTACGACTTCCACCAGCTGACCGGCACCGCCGACCTGCAACTCGACCGTGCCGTACGGCTGTTGGAGGAGGCGGGTCACCCCGAATGGGCCGCGAAGGTCCGTTCGGAGATCCTCGGGCGCAATGTCATCCCCGGGCACTGGACGTTCCAGATCGTCGAGGCCTACAACGCCACCTACTACCGGCCCTTCCAGCGGCTGGAGACGAGCGCGGTGCAGGAACTCGCGCGTGGCCGTGACCACTTGTACGAGGCGGAGATGAAGGAGGAGCGCCGCACTCCCGGTCACCCCGACCACGCCGCGCGCCCGCCGGTCCGCGAGAGCTGAGCCCGGGCGTTCCCGGAGCGGGGACGCGGCTGACGAAGTGCCCGCTCCACGAAAGGAGGGCCGGTCCGTGCGCAGTAGTCCGCTCGACGGTCGGACGGTGGTCGTCACCGGAGCCGCCCGCGGCCTGGGCGCGGCCATGGCCCGCGAGATCGCCCGGCGCGGGGCCCGGGTGGCGCTGCTGGGCCACGAGAAGGCCCTCCTGGAAGCGGTGGCCGCGTCCCTGCCGGGACGAGCCCTGGCCGTCGAGGTCGACGTCACCGACCCGGACGCGCTGGCCGCCGCGGCCGGTACCGTGCGGGGCCGCCTCGGACCCCCCTCGGCCGTGGTGGCCAACGCGGGCGTGGCCGAAGGCGGCCCGTTCCTCACCTCGTCGCCGGGCGCCTGGAGCCGCGTCGTCGACGTCAATCTCACCGGCAGCGCCCACACGGCCCGGGCGTTCCTGCCGGACCTTCTCGACACGGCGGGGTACTTCCTCCAGATCGCCTCGCTCGCGTCGATCGGCGCGGCCCCGCTGATGAGCGCGTACTGCGCCTCCAAGGCGGGGGCTGAGGCCTTCGCGCACTCCCTGCGGGCAGAGGTGGCGCACCGGGGCGTCGGCGTGGGCATCGGCTACCTGAACTGGACGGACACCGACATGATCCGCGACGCCGACCGGCACGCCGTCCTGCGGGAACTGCGCGTCCGCATGCCCGCGCCCGCCCGCCGCGTGTATCCCGTCGAAACGGTCGCCGCCCGCCTGGTCCGGGGCCTGGAGCGGCGCCGTACGGCCGTGTACGCGCCGGCCTGGCTGCGCCTGACCCAACCGGTGCGCGCGGCCCTGCCGCCCCTGGTGCTGCGCGTGTCGCGTCGGGCGCTGTCCCGCCTGGAGGCCGAACAGTCCCTCGAGTACACGGGACCACTCGGCGCCGGCGGCCTGGCAGACCGCGGCTCACGTCGCGAGCACTGAACCGGCACGAGGCCGCGGCGAGGGCCTGGCTCCCCGTGACCGTTCGCCCGCCCGTTGCGCCGCAACGACGGTCCCGCCCCGGGCCCTTGGCCGACCGGGTGGCCGGTATCCGGTGTCCGGGGCGAAACCGCCGGGTGCCTCACCGCGTGGCGGTGTCAGCGGCGGTCCTGGTCACGAACGCCGTGCGCGGCGGGTGCCGTAGAGAGCGGCGGCACCGAGGGCGATCACCGCGGCCGCGCCGCCGGCTATCAGGCCGACCGGCGCGCTGGAGCCGGTCTCGGCCAGCGGCGGGGTGCTCTCGCTGGGCGAGGGCGCCGGGCCGGTGGGGGGCGTCGACTCCATCGGAGGGACGTCCGGCGTGGTGGGCGGAGTGCTGGAGGTGGGGGGCGGGGTCGTGGACGTGGCCGGGGGAGTGGTCTCGTCCGCAGGCGGCTGGCTGGCGGGCGGGCTGCTCGGGCTGTCCGGCGTGGACGGGGAGGGCGGAGGCGTGGGGGAGTTGGGCTGGTCGGGGGTGCACGACTTGTCGCCGCCGTTCCACGCGGCGATCAGGTGGTACGGCGTGACGACGTTGTCAGGCTGGTACGGCGCGGGTCCGTGACCCTCTCCCGACCCGCCGTCGTAGATGACGTCGTCGCCGTACAGGTCGATCTGCCCGTAGCAGTCCGGGGTCTTGACCGTGAGCTTCTGCCAGGTCTGCTTGGCCTCGTCGGCGCCGGGAAGGTCCTTGGCGCTGAGGTGGACCGTGGCATGGTCGACGAGTGTCTGGAGACCGGAGGTGTACCAGTTGGGGCCCTCGGTGGTGTATTCGGCCAGCGAGACCGGGTACTTGCAGCCCTCGCCGACGGTCTGCCCCGGCGCCAGCCGGACCTCGACGGTGCCGGGGGCGGCGGACCACTGGTGGAAGCCGCCCTGAGAGGTCCAGTCGGCATCGACCGGCTTTCCGGCGGAGTCGACGAGACGGTACTGGACCGTGGCCGTCTGGCAGCCGCCCGCGGGGGTGGCGCTGGCGGTGGCGGCCCCGAACAGGGGAGTGGCCGTGGCGATGAAGGCGGTTGCGGCAATGGCGGCCGACGTTCTGGAGCGTGAGAGGCGCGTCAAGATATGCCCTAGTGGTTCGAGAATGTGGGAGGTGGCGGACGCGAGCAGGCGCGGCAGGCGGAGAGTGGGAAATGCAAGCCGTGGCGGAGCCACTCGTGTCACCTTGCTCACTTCAGTCACAGCGAGCGAGCGCATTCTTGTCCCTCTTCACAACCGCCGTCAATCTTTCACGAGTTCGGCACGCAAAGGCGCCCTGGCTTGCGTGTTCTGCCCTGATATCACGTGAAGGATCGGCCGGGGTCGCCCTCGGTCACGCCGTACGACCGATGGGGCAAAGCCGCCTCCGGAGGAGACGAACAGATGAGAATCGTCGTGACGGGTGCGTCCGGGTTCCTCGGGCGACTGCTGGCCGACGCCTTGCTGCGGGCGGGGGCCTTCGGCGGTGCGCCGATCGGCCGTCTGGTGCTGGTCGACCGCGTGGCGCCGCCCGACGAGCCGCACGGTGCGGGGACGCCGGTCCAGGTGGTGCACGGGGAACTGCTCGAGCACCTGGACGTGGTCTTCGCCGAGCCGGTGGACGTGCTCTTCCATCTCGCCGCCGCGGTGTCGGCCGAGTGCGAGGCCGACTTCGACCTCGGGATGCGCGCCAACGTGGACGTCACGCGCGCAGTGCTGGAGGCGGCTCGGGCACAGTCCGGGGCGGGCGGGCCGGTGCTCCGGATGCTGTTCGCCGGCAGTGTCGCCGTCTACGGCTCCGACCCGGCCGTGCCTCTGCCGGCGGCGGTCAGCGAGACGACGCCGGCGGTCCCGCGGTCGAGTTACGGCACCCAGAAGCTGATGTGCGAGCAGCTGATCGCGGACTGCACCCGACGTGGCTTCGTCGACGGGCGGGTCGCCCGGCTGATGACGGTGGCGGTACGTCCGGGAAAGCCCAACGCGGCCGCCTCCGGCTTCCTGTCCGGCATCGTCCGCGAACCGCTCGCGGGCCTGCCCGCCGTCTGCCCGGTCGATCCCGCTCTGGAAGTGGCCCTCTCCTCACCCCGGCGCACCCTGGCGGGAATCCTCCGTGTCGCCGAGGCCGAACGAGGCACCGGACCGGGCCGTCTGGAGGGCCCGCTGCCGGTCAATCTGCCCGGCCTGACCGTCTCGGTCGCCGACATGCTCGCGACCCTGCGAGAGGTGGCCGGTGACACGGTCGCCGACCGGGTCACCGTCGCTCCCGACCCGGCTGTCGAGGCGATCGTCGGCTCATGGCCGGCCGTCTTCGACCACCGTCGCGCCGCCGCACTGGGACTCGTCCCCGACCCGAGCTTCCGGTCGGTGCTCATGGACTACCTCACCGAGCACCCCGACGCCGTCGCCGCCCCGATCCACTGAACCGCGCCACCCGGTCCTGAGAGTCCCGGGGGTTCGGTCAGCCGGGGAAGCGTCCCGTGGACCGCAGCAGCCAGCGACGTTCGGCGTAGGCGAGGTCGTCGCGCCACAGCCGAGCCGCTCCCGCCGCCATCAGGCGGCGCACCACGGGGGCCGCGGCGCGGGCCGCGGCGAAGCCGGGACGCGCGGAGGAGGCCACGACCGCCTCGACGACGGCGGTGCGCGGCCGGCCCAGCTCGTCCGGACCGAGCGGGGTCGCGTGCGTCTCGACCACGGAGCCCCGGCCCTCGCCCTCGGTGATGCGCATGAGCACCGTCCGCGGTCCGGGCGTGGTGAAGACGGCGCGCACCGGCACGACGAACCGCCCGGCGACCTTGAAGGAGACGTCCACGGTGAACCCGTCCTCGCCCGCCCCCTCCGCGTCGGGCTCCGCGTCGGGAGTGTCGACCACGGTCAGGTCGACGAACGAGTACGGGTGGAACCAGGCCCCGTGCCAGGGGTCCAGCCGGTTCGCCATCACGTCCTCCGGCTCGCAGATCCCCACCCCGGTGCACACGGCGGCGACGGAGCGCGACAACTGTGGCCGGGGCGGGACGACCGGCGCCCGGGTCGGCGGTTCACCGCCCACCTGGTCCAGGCGGAGCCACATCAGCACGCCGTCGTCGTGCACGGGCAGCGGCTCCCAGCCGGCGAACGGCCCGCCGTCCAGGGCCAGTCCGTGCCAGTGGCAGACCAGGATCCCGCAGCGCACCGGACTGTCGGCGAGCGGTGCTCCCAGGTGCGGGCAGCTGCCGGGGCCCGCCACCGGCCGCCCGTCGGCGGTGCGCCACACCACCAGTTCCTGACCGGCCACCGTGGCGGACAGCGGTCGGTCGGCGCGAACGTCCCGGCTCGCACCGACGACGTACCAGTTGCCGGACGGTCGGGCCTGGGCCCGTTTCAGCGCCTCGGCGATCAGAGCGGGCCGGGCCTGCCGCCAGGTCGGTTGCTGCTTGTCCCACCGCACCGGGCGGCGCCGCAGGGACAGCGGGTAGCGGGCACGGCCCGCAGGTCGCCGTGGCTTCATGCGATCCTCCGCAAGGGTGATGACGTGTCAGTGACCGGGCCCGGCGAGGGGGCTGCCCGGTCGTCGGCCGTCCCGTGCCGCAACCGCGCCGCGGCCACCCGGACCAGGCCGTCGAGGGCCACGACGGCACGGCGGTGTCCCGGCACCACGGCTCGGCGCTGCACCGAGCGGTACCCGTCGGCGGCGACCGCGTCCAGGATGGCGCCGTACAGGACGAACGCGGCGCGGATGCACGGGCGCGAGACCGGGTCGAGCATGGCCACCCCCGGGGCGGCCGCACGGTAGAGCGCGCGCGTCAGCCGCTCGAACTCCCGCAGGGCCGCGGTGATCCGGCGGTCGGGGCGTCCGGTGTCCCGGCTCCAGCGCAGCAACCGCCGGTCGACGCCGTGTGCGGCCAGCAGGTCGGCGGGCAGATAGACACGGCCGCGGTCGAGGTCCTCGCCCACGTCCCGCAGGAAGTTGGTCAGCTGGAACGCCACACCCAGGGCCGCCGCGTGCGGAGCGGCCTCCTCGCGCGGGACGACCGTGCCGAGCACCGGCAGCATCTGCAGGCCGATCACCTCCGCCGAACCGTAGGTGTACGTGCGCAGGTCTGCGTAGGTGGCATAGCCCGTGACGTCCAGGTCGGCGCGCATCGCGGTCATGAAGTCGATGAAGTGGCGGTGGTCGATGGCGTAGCGCAGCGCGGTGTCGGCCAGGGCGCGGACGACCGGTACGGCGCTGTCGCCGGTGCGCAGTCCCGCCTCCAACTGGTGCTGGAGCAGGGTCAGTTGTTCGGCCCGCTCGGCGGTGGTGGTCGTACCGTCGAGCGTGTCGACGATGTCGTCGGCCCAGCGGGCGAACCCGTACAGGGCGTGCACGGCCGGGCGGCGGGCCACCGGGAGGAGTCGGGTGGCGAGGAAGTACGTCTTGCCGTGCCGGGCGTTCAGCCGCCTACAGCGGGTGTACGCCTGCCGCAGCGCCGGGTCGGTGACGCCGGCCGCGTCGAGTTCACGGTCGGTCATACCGGCCTCCGTTCCCGGGATGCATGTACAGCTGGGCGGGGCCGGGCACCGCCGGTGATGCGGGCCGCGGCGAGCTTGCCCGACAGCAGGACGGTCGGCACGCCGACGCCAGGGGTGGTGCCGCACCCGGCGAGCACGGCGTTGACCGTGCCGCGCACGAGGTTGCGCGGCCGGAACGGTCCGGTCTGCGCGAAGGTGTGGGCGGCGGAGAAGGGCGAGCCGGCCGCATGTCCCTGGGCCTGCCAGTCGGCCGGAGTGACCAGGCACTCCTCCTCGACGGCGGCGGCGAGGCCGTCCAGGCCGCGCCGCTCCAGTTCCGTGAGCAGGCTGTCGCGGTAGCGCGGGCCCAGTTCGCCCCAGTCGGCCGCGTCGGGGCCGAGGGAGGTGTTCGGGCAGGGGGCGAGGATGTAGTGCAGGTGGCGTCCGGGCGGGGCGAGGCCCGGATCGGTGGCGGTGGGGCGGGTGACGAGGAGGGACGGGTCGCTCATCAGGCTGCCGCTCTCGGTGAGTTCGCGGAACGTCCGCCGCCATGCCGCGCCGAACGAGAGGGTGTGGTGGGCCAGCCCGGGCCAGGTGCGGTCGGTGCCGACGTGCAGGATCACGGCGGACGGCGAGAACCGCAGTCCCAGCGGCCGCCTCGGGGCGCGGCCCAGCAGCCGGTAGGTGACGGGCAGGTCGGGGGTGAGGACGACGGCGTCGCAGGCGATCCGGCCGGTGCCGGTGACCACGGCCGTGATCCGTTCCCCGGAGCGTTCCAGGCGCGTGACCGGCTGCCCGAAGCGCAGGTCGGCCCCCGCGTCCGCGGCGGCGTCGGCCATCGCCCGGGGCAGGGCGTGCATGCCGCCGCGCGGGAACCAGACGCCCGCCACCGTGTCCATGTACGCGATGACGGCGTACGCGGCCAGGGCGCGTTCCGGTGCCACACCCGCGTACAGGGACTGGAAGGAGAAGACGCGCCGCAGCCGCTCGTCGTGCAGGAACCGTCCGATGCGCGCGTCCAGACGCCCGAACCCGCCGAGGGCGGCCAGGCGTGCGAGGTCGGGATGGAGCAGCTGCAGGGGCGAGTCGAAGTCGGCGTCGATGAAGCGCCGCATCTGCACCCGGTAGAGCCGCTCCAGCCAGGCGCGCAGCCGACGGTATCCGGCCGCTTCGCGGGCCCCGGCGAAGCGCTCGATCTCCGCCTCCATCGCCTCGGCGCCGGTGTGGACGTCCAAGGTGCTGCCGTCGGCGAACCGGGCCCGGTAGGCCGGGTGCAGCGGCACCAGCTCGACGCGGGCGTCCAGGCTGTCGCCCACGGCGGCGAACGCCTCGTCCGCCAGGTGGGGCATGGTCAGGACCGTGGGCCCGGTGTCGAGGTGGTAGCCGCCGCGGACCGTCCGCCCGGCACGCCCACCGGGTGACGCCTCGCGTTCCACCACGGTCACCCGGCGTCCGGCGCCCAGCAGATGCAGGGCGGCCGCCAGTCCGGACAGGCCTGCGCCGACGACCACCACATGATCGGTGCGCCCGGGAACGGTACGGCTCATCGGCCGGCCCCCTTGTCGGCGGTCGCTACGGCCCGGGAGACGGGAGCGGCGTCGGAGGCCACGCCGCTCGCGGAGCGCAGCAGTATGCGCAACTGCCTCGTGGGCTCGGGTTCGAGGGCCGCCGTGTCCAGGTGGCGCAGTCCCTGGACCACCAGCCGGTGGATCTTCTCCTCCACGGTGTCGCGCGCGCCGGTGGACACGAACACCTCGCGCACCGCTGCGACTTCGGCGTCGGAGGCGTCCGTACGGCCGAGTGTGTCGCGCAGCAGGTCCTGGGCGCGCCGGTCGCCCGAGGCGTCCGTCCGCGCCTGTGCGACGGCGGCGAGGTACGTGGGTTTGCCGCCGCGGATGTCACCGCCCGCGGGCTTGCCGGTGTCGCGCGGGTCCCCGAAGGCGTCGAGGAGGTCGTCGCGCAGCTGGAAGGCCAGCCCGACGCAGCCGCCCGCCGAGCACAGGGCCCGGGTGGCCGCCGGCCCGGCGTCGGCCAGCGCCGCCCCCAGCGCGAGCGGGCGTTCCACGGAGTACCGGGCGCTCTTGAGGCGGGCGGCGCGGATCGCCCGGGCCGGAGAACGCGCCGAGGTGGCCGCACCCTGCACGTCCAGGTACTGCCCGGCCACCATCTCCGTGCGCAGGGCACTCCACAGGTCCCGGACCCGCCGCGCGGTGGGACGCGGCATCTCGGTGTCCGCCACCACGTCGTCCGCCCAGGCCAGGGCCAGGTCACCGGCGAGGATCGCGGCGGCCTCCCCGAGGTGCCCGGCGCGCCGCGCGTCGCACGCACCCGCGTACTGGGCCGCCACGTCGACGTGCAACGACGGCCGTCCGCGGCGCAGTCGCGCGTCGTCCATCACGTCGTCATGGACCAGGGCACAGGTCTGGATGAGCTCCAGGGCGGCTCCGATCCGCAGCGCGGCGTGTGTCCGCCAGGGCTCGGCGCCGCCGCAGGCCCGCAGCGCCCACCACACGAAGCGGGCGCGGCCGAGGCGGCCGCCGCTCCGCGTGAAGCCGGCGACCCGTGCGGCCAGGTCCTCGGCGAAGAGCGGGTCGACGGTCTCGGCCGCGGCCAGGTGCTGGTCGAGCAGGTCGCCGAGCACGGTGCGCACGGCGTGGGTCACGTCCGCGTCCACGGCGCGCGGATCGTCGCCGTACGCCGAACGGGTGCCCGGCGGGGAGGCGCGTTGATGATCGCCCCGGCCGCGGTCGGTCCCCTCGGCCGTCCGGCGGGCGGGAGCGGGGGAGACCTGCTCGGCGGTCGGGTGCGCGCACGGACTCCGGTCCGCGCGGTGGTCCTTTGCCACGGTGGAGCTCATGCCGGTTCCCCTCGTCGAGGTCCTCGTGATCAGAACTGGTGTCGTCATGACCGGTTCGCCTCGGGTGGCGGAGACGGATGCGGGGCGGCACGGTGAGGAATGGATCCCGCGGGTGCGTGTCCCACCCCTCCTGGGTCAATTCGATGCGAAGTCGATGCAAGTTGCCACCCCTGCGTGGAATCCGCACGGTGGAAGGGCTGCGGTCGCTCTCGGCGACCACCAGGCTCAGCGGAGGAGTGACGATGACGACCGCACCGCGAACCGGCGGAGACATCGACGACAGCGATCTCGTGGCCGGGTTCCTCAAGGGGGACGAGGCCTGCCTCACGGCCGTTCACCATCGGTGGGGTCCGCTCGTGCACGCCCTCGCCAGGCGCTCCCTCGGGGACGCGAGGGAAGCGGAGGACATCACCCAGCTGGTGTTCCTCGCCGCGTGGCGGGGCCGCGCCGGATTCGCCCCGGACCGCGGCACCCTGCCCGGCTGGCTCACGGGCATCGCCCGCCGGAAGATCGCCGACGCGCTCGCCGCCCGCACCCGGCGCAACGAACTCGTCGCCGCCGCGGGCGCCCAGCTGCTCCTGCGGGCCGAGGACGAGACCGTGCTCCCGGAGGCCGCCCTCGACCGTGTCCTGCTCGCCGACGAGATGTCACAGCTTCCGGCACCGCAGCGCCGCGTGCTCAACCTCGCCTTCTACGACGACCTCACCCAGACCCAGATCGCCGAACTCACCGGCTGGCCGCTGGGCACGGTCAAGAGCCACGCGCGCCGGGGCCTGCGCCGCCTCGCCGGCCGCCTCCGCCGGGACGATCTGGTCGAGTGCGCCGCGTGACAACGACGCGGAACCGATGCACATCGTCCTCACGACCGGCGCCACCCGCGGCACCGAGCAGGTGACATCCGCATCCGGACGGGTACTGCGACCGGAATGTCGCCGCAGGGCACGGCGAAGGCGCGGAGGGAGTGACCCGGACATGCACGAGGCGGACGTCGCCATCATCGGAGCGGGGGCCGCGGGGCTGTCCCTGGCCCATCGCCTCTCCCGCCCCGCCCCCGGCGCGCGGCGCCCGTCCGTCGTCCTCGTGGACGCCCCGCCCGGACCGTTGCGTCCGCCCCGGCGCACCTGGTGCTTCTGGGAGAGCGGTTGCGGACCCTACGACGCCGCGGTCACCCGGTCGTGGCAGCGCCTGCGCGTCCACCGGCCCACGGGGGAGCCGATCGAGCACGACATCTCGCCCTTGCGCTACAAGATGATCCATTCGGACCACTTCGAGTCCCTGATCGAGCACGACCTCGACCGGAGCGGTCAGGTCCGGCGCATCGAGGCGACCGTCGAGAGCGTCGAAGGACTCCCGCGGGGGGCGCGGATCGACGCCCGCGCGGCGGACGGGCACCGCGAGTCGGTGCGGGCCCGCTGGGTGTTCGACTCCCGGCCGCTGGGCAGCCTGCCCGCGGCCCGTACGACGCTGCTCCAACACTTCCACGGCTGGTTCGTCCGCACCGGCAGTCCGGTCTTCGACCCGGCCCGCGTGGAGTTCATGGACCTGCGTACCCCCCAGCCCACCAAGGGCCTCTCCTTCGGCTACGTCCTGCCCACCCGCCCGGACCAGGCCCTGGTGGAGTACACGGAGTTCTCGCCGACCGTCCTCTCCCCGGACGCGTACGACAAGGCGCTCCACCACTACACCGCCACCGTGCTCGGCCTGGACGACTTCGAGGTGACCGCCACCGAGACCGGGGTCATCCCGATGACCGACGCAAGGTTCGCCCGGCAGACGGGCGCGTCGGTCTTCCGTATCGGGGCGGCCGGCGGAGCCACTCGGCCCGCCACCGGCTACACCTTCGCCGGCGTGCAGCGCCAGACCGCGGCCGTCGCGGCGGCCCTGCGCCAAGGCCGGCGGCCCGTGCCCCCCTCGCCCCACCCGCCCCGCGCCCGCGCCATGGACGCGGTCCTGCTGCACGCCCTGGACAGTGGCCTGGTGGACGGCGCGGACTTCTTCGCGCGGCTGTTCACGAGGATCCCCATGACCCGGCTCCTGCGCTTCCTGGACGGCGGAACCCGCCCCCACGAAGAACTCGCCATCGGTCTGCGCACCCCCGTCCTGCCCATGCTGCGCGCCGCCGCGGAAGTGCCCCGGCTTCCCCGGCGCCCCTTCCCCGGACCCTGACCCACGGTGCGGCCCGCGATCCCCGACTTCCCTACGACCCGTACCAGGAGGCAGCGTGACCGTGCTGCGTGACACGGACCTGGCCGCCGCATTCGACCATGCGGCGCACAGTTACGACACACTCGTGGCCGCCAACCCCGGCTACCACGCCCATCTGCGCCGCTCGGCGCGCCGGCTCGGCCTGCCCCACCCGGGCACCGGGCTGCGCGTCCTGGACCTCGGCTGCGGGACCGGCGCCTCCACCGCCGCGCTCGCCCGCGTGCTCCCCGGCGCCGAGATCACGGCCGTGGACGCGTCCGCCGGGATGCTGGACCGTGCCATGGCCAAGTCGTGGCAGGGCAGGGTCAGGTTCGTGTGCGCCCCCGCGGAGGCGCTCGCGGAGGCGGGCGTGGACGGGCCCTTCGACGCGGTGTTCGCCGCCTACCTCTTTCGCAACGTCGCCGACCCCGACGCCGTGCTGGACGCCGTCCACGACCTGCTGCCCCCGCACGGCCGGCTCGCCGTGCACGAGTACACCCTCAGCGGGCGCCCGCTCGAACGTGCCGTCTGGAGCGCCGTGTGCCGCGGCCTGGTACTGCCCGTCGCCACGGCCCTCGGCGACGGCGATCTGTACCGCCATCTCTGGCGCAGCGTCGTCGACTTCGACACCGTCGACCGCTTCACGGACCGCGTCCGGACCCGCGGATTCGACCACGTACGCGCCCTGCCCCTGCCCGGCTGGCAGACCGGCATCACCCACACGATCGTGGCGCGCCGCGGCGCCCGGCCCGGCGGGGTTGGACGATGACGGCGACGACGGGGGGTCCCGGCCGCGGTCGGCATGCCGTTCTCCTGCCTGGTCCGTCCGGGGAGAGCTGGGTGGGTGGGCTGGTCGGTATGTCCTGCACGGCCGCGGCTCGCCGGGAGCGGCCGGTGACCGCGAGGACTGGAGGTCCCGGCCGGGGTCGGCATGCCGTTCTCCTGCCCGGGCCGCCAGGGGAGAGCGGCGTCAATGGGCGGACCGGCGTGAGGTGCACGGCTGTGGCTGGCGGGGAGCAGACGGTGACGGCGACGACGGCGGGCCCCGGTGAGGACCGGCACGTCGTCCTACTGCCTGGGCCGGCCGGGGGGAGCGCTGTCTGTTGGCGGGCCGGCATGAGGTGCACGGCTGTGGCTGGCGGGGAGCAGACGGTGACGGCGACGACGGCGGGCCCCGGCGAGGACCGGCACGTCGTCCTACTGCCTGGGCCGCCAGGGGAGAGCGGCGTCAATGGGCGGACCGGCGTGAGGTGCACGGCTGTGGCTGGCGGGGAGCAGACGGTGACGGCGACGACGGCGGGCCCCGGCGAGGACCGGCACGTCGTCCTACTGCCTGGGCCGGCCGGGGGGAGCGCTGTCTGTTGGCGGGCCCGCCTGACGTGCACGGCCGTGGCCCGCCGGGAGCGGACAGTGACGGCGACGGCTGCGGGGCCCGGCCGGGACCGGCACACGGCCGTCCTGCCCGCGCCGCCCAGGGCGAGCGGTGGGCAGGCCGGCATGGCCTGCACGGCCGTGGCCCGCCGGAAGCAGGCAGTGACTGCTGTCATGGTGAGCTCCGGCCAGGACCGGCATGCCGGGCTCCTGCCCACGCCGTCCGGACCGACCTTCGTGGGCCGGCAGACCGGCATCACCCACACGGCCGTGGCCCACCGCGCCACCCGACCCGTCGGGAGCGGACAGTGACTGCGACGACGGCGGCGCCTGCCGGGACCACCGCGCCGTCCTCCTGCCCGCGTCGGCCGTGGCCCGCCGGGAGCGGACAGTGACCGCCGCGGCGGCGGCCCCCGGCCGGGACCGCCACGCCGTGTTCGTGCCTCCGCCGCCCGGAGCGACCCGGGTCGGCGGGCGGGCGCGCAGCACCGCCGTCGTCGGTGGTGGCATCGCCGGGCTCGCCGCCGCCACGGCGCTCGCCGAGCGCGGCGTCGACGTGACGCTCTACGAACGCGAGGCCTACCTCGGCGGCCGCGTGGGCGGCTGGGCCACCGCCCTGTCGGACGGCACCACCGCGACCATGAGCCGCGGATTCCACGCCTTCTTCCGCCAGTACTACAACCTGCGCAGCCTGCTGAGCCGTACCGATTCCCCTCAGGGGCGCCTCACCGGCCTCCCCGACTACCCGCTGCGGCACCGCGACGGACTGCACGACAGTTTCCGCAGAGTGCCGCGCACGCCGCCACTGAGCGCCCTCGGCTTCGTCGCGCTGAGCCCCTCCTTCCGCTGGCGGGACCTGGTGCGCATGCGCCCCGCCGCCGCCCTTCCCCTGCTGGACGTCCGCGTCCCGGACGTCTACGACCGACTGGACGATGTCAGCGCGCACGACTTCCTCGAGTCCCTGCGCTTCCCTCCGGCCGCACGTCACCTGGCCTTCGAGGTCTTCTCCCGCAGCTTCTTCGCCGACCCCCGCGACCTCTCGGCCGCCGAGATGGTCCTGATGTTCCACATCTACTTCCTCGGCAGCTCCGAGGGGCTTCTCTTCGACGTGCCCGACGACCCCTTCCCGACAGCGCTGTGGGACCCCCTCGCGAAACACCTGACCCGCCACGGCGTCGACCTGCGCCTGTCCACCTCCGTCGAGAACGTCTCGCCCACCACGGACGGCGCCTTCACCGTCGCCACGGACCGCGAGGAGAGGCGGTACGACACCGTCGTCCTCGCCCTCGACACCGGCGGCCTGCGCTCCCTGGTCGGCCGCTCGCCCCGGCTCGCCGACGCGGCCTGGCGTGACCGGATCGGCCGGCTGCGCACCGCCCCGCCCTTCCTCGTCTCCAGGCTCTGGCTGGACCGCCCCGTAGACGCCGGCCGGCCCGGGTTCCTGGGTACGGCCGGATACGGCTCGCTGGACAACGTCAGCGTCCTGGAACGCTGGGAGCAGGAGGCCGCACGACGGTCCGCCCGCACCGGCGGTTCCGTGGTCGAACTCCACGGCTACGCGCTGCCGGAGAACGCCGACCCCGACGCGGAGGCCCGGCACCTGATCGCACAGCTGCGGACCGTCTACCCCGAGACCCGCGACGCGCGCGTCCTCGACGCCCGGCACGAATGGCGCCGGGACTGCCCCCTGTTCCCCGTCGGCGGATACCGGGACCGTCCCGGCGTACGCACCCCCCAGCCCGGTCTGGTGCTGGCAGGCGACCTGGTGCGCACGGACCTCCCGGTCGCCCTGATGGAACGCGCCGCAACCAGCGGCTTCCTCGCCGCCAACGCCCTCCTGCAGTCCTGGGCGGTGCGGGGACACCCGCTGTGGACCGTGCCCAACGGAGGCCGCAACCGCCTGCTCCGGGCCCTGGCGGGCGGTCGCGCTCGAGCACGCGCGAGGTCCTGAGACGACCGGCGGAGGGGGTGTCAGGACGGGCGGATGCGACTTGAGAGACTGGCGGGTATGGACATCGCTAGCAGAAACCACGTGACCGTCACCGGCAACCCGCAGGGACCGACGGTGGTGCTCGCGCACGGCTTCGGCTGCGACCAGAACATGTGGCGCCTGACGGTGCCCGCCCTGGTCGACGACTACCGCGTCGTGCTGTTCGACTACGTGGGTTCGGGCCGCTCGGACGCGTCCGCGTTCTCGGAGGAGCGGTACGCCTCTCTGGACGGGTACGCCCGTGACGTGGCCGAGGTGTGCGAGGCGCTCGGACTGCGCGACGCGGTGTTCGTGGGGCACTCGGTCAGCGCGATGATCGGCGTACTGGCGGCCGGGCTGGCTCCGGAGCGGATCGGCGCGCTGGTGATGGTCGCTCCGTCCCCGCGGTACATCGACGACGAGGGGTACCGAGGCGGGTTCAGCGCCGAGGACATCGACGAACTGCTGGCGTCGCTGGAGGCGAACTACCTCGGCTGGTCTGCGGCCATGGCCCCGGTGATCATGGGCAACGCCGATCGGCCCGAGCTGGGCGACGAGCTCAGGAACAGCTTCTGCGCCACCGACCCGGACATGGCGCGTGTCTTCGCCCGGACCACGTTCCTGTCGGATTCCAGGGACGACCTCAAGGGCGTGAGCGTGCCGACGCTGGTGCTGGAATGCACCCAGGACGTGATCGCCCCCCGTGAGGTCGGAGCCTTCGTGCACCAGGCGATTCCCGGCTCGACCCTGGTCACGCTCGACGCCACCGGGCACTGCCCGCACCTGTCCGCGCCCGAGGCCACCAACCAGGCGATCGTCGACTTCCTCGCGGGCCTGTGATGATGTGCCGCGCCGACCAGCAGCCCGACCCGCAGGACGCCGACGCCGATGCCGACCGGACCGCGGACGCGGCGTTCGCCGCACTGCTGGAGGACAGTGCCGAGGACCTCTACGAGAACGCCCCCTGCGGTTATCTCTCCACGCTGATGGACGGCACCATCGCGAAGATCAACGGCACCCTGCTGGACTGGCTCGGTCTGGAGCGGGAGGCGGTGGTCGGCCGGAAGCGGTTCACCGACCTGCTGACCGTCGGCGGGAAGCTGTACCACGAGACCCATTTCGCCCCGCTGCTGCGCATGCAGAGCGAGATCAGCGGCATAGCGCTGGAGATGAAGCAGTCCGGCGGCGGCCGGATACCCGTGCTGGTCTCGTCGGCCGTCAAACACGGCACCACCGGGCAGCCCCTGCTGATCCGCACCACGGTCTTCGACGCCCGGGACCGCCGCGCCTACGAAGAGGAACTCCTGCGCCGCCGTGAAGCGGCCGAGGAAGCACGCAGGCAGGCGGAGGCCGACCGCGCCCGGTTGCAGGAGGCGCTCGCCGTGCTCCAGCAGTCGCTGCTCCCGGACACCCTCCCGCCGGTACCCGGCGTGCAGACGGCCACCCACTACCACACGGCCTCACCCGACCGGCTGGGCGGCGACTTCTACGACGTCTTCGCGCTCGACGGCAGACGCTTCGGCTTCTTCCTCGGCGACGTGTGCGGGAAGGGGCCCCAGGCCGCCGCACTCACCTCGCTGACCCGCTACACCCTGCGCGCCGCCGCCCTGCACGACCCCGACCCCGTCTCCGCCCTGACCACCCTCAACACGGTGCTCCACGAGCGCTACGCCGGCAGCGGCGACCCCCGTTACTGCACCGCGGTCTACGGCACCCTCGAACCCGACCCCGCGACCGGGCGGCTGGCCGTCCACCTCGCCGCGGGCGGCCACCCGCCGGCCATCGTGCTGCGCGCGGACGGCGCCGCCGACTTCCTGCCCACTCCCGGCGGCCTTCTCGTCGGCATCCTGCCCTCAGCGCCCTTCACCGACGCCACAACCGTGCTCGGCCCCGGCGACACGCTTCTTCTCTACACGGACGGCCTCACCGAAGCCCGCACCGGCCAGGACCGCGCGGGTCTCTACGGCGACGAGGCGTTGCTCGCCTTCGTCACCGCTCACGCCGGCAAGCCACCGCATGCCGTCGTCCAGGCCCTCACCGGGCTCCTGGACAGCTTCGGTGACGGTCTCGACGACGACACCGCCCTGCTCGCCATCGGTGTCCCCGCCTCCGACCCACGGACGAGAGACGAACGATGAGCCCGCTGAAGATCACTGCCCGAGATGCCGCGACCGGTCCCGTTCTGGAGCTCTCCGGCGAACTCGACTACGCCAACGTCGCCGAACTGCACAAAGTGCTCGACGGCCTGGCCCTCCGGCCGGGCCGGTGCCTGGTCCTGGACATGAGCGGGCTGGAATTCTGCGACTCCAGCGGCATCACGGCTCTGATCGCCGCGCGCAGCAACGCGCAGGCCGTCCCGGCGGACGTCGCCCTGGCGGCCGTACCGCCGAACATACTGAGAGTCCTGCGCATCGTCGGCCTGGACCAGATCTTCACCGTGCATCCGGACATCGAGAGCGCGACAAGTCCCTGAGCCGGGCTCCGGGTGCCCGGGAGGGAGCCGGGATTCGGCTCCCTCCCGGACGGTCAGGACAGGATCTCGATGTACCCGTCGGTGCCGTGCACGCGGATCCGCTGTCCGTCCCGGATCCGCCGGGTGGCCTGCTCCACGCCCACCACGGCCGGCAGACCGTACTCCCGGGCGATCACCGCACCGTGGGTCATCAGGCCGCCCACCTCCGTCACCAGACCCGCGACGGCGACGAACAGCGGCGACCAGCTGGGGTCCGTGAAGGTCGTGACCAGGATGTCGCCCGCTTCGAGATCGGCGTCCGCCATGTCGAGGATGACGCGGGCCCGTCCCTCGACGGTCCCGGTGGAGACCGGCAGGCCGACCAGGGCGCCGTCCGGTACGTCGTCGCGCCGGTACGCCCCCGTCAGAGCCTCGCCGTCCGAGGTGAGGACCCGGGGCGGGGTGAGCGCCTGGTACGAGCGGAACGCGCCCTTGCGCTGCCGGACGAGCCGGTCGTCGACTTGTTGCGAGCGCACGACGTCCTGGAACTCCTCGAGGGTGAGGTAGAAGACGTCCTCCTTGTCGGCGAGCACGCCCGCCTGCGCGAGGCGCTCGGCCTCCGCCATCAGGGCCTGCTTGTAGACGAAGTAGCGGCTGACGATGTCGTACTTCGGGTACTCCCGGTATCCGATGAAGGTGCGGACCCGGTCGATCATGCCCTTGGCCTCGTCGGCCTTGCGCTCTCCGTCCGGCAGGGCCCGCAGGCGGGACAGCACGTCCTGTTCCTTCTTCCGCGCCTGCTCGAGCCCCTGCTCGAAGCGCCGCCGGGCCGCGCCCGGTTCGAAGTTCCGGACGTTGTCGAGGATCACGGGAACGAGCGTGCCGGGGCGCTCGCTCCACCGCGGCCTGGTGATGTCGATCTCGCCGACGCAGCGCATGCCGTACCGGTCGAGGTAGGCCTCGATGGCGTCGCGTGCCTCGGTGCCGCCCGGGAGCTTCGCCAGCTCGTCGAGGAAGCCGTCGTCCTCGACGCCCTCCAGGAGCCCGATCACCTCCGGATGCGGGCGGATCACGTCGGCTACGTCGAGCAGCGCGAGTCCCATCTCCGAGGTGATGTTGCCGGGGGCGGACAGCGTGAGCGTGTCAGCCGCGTTCTTCTCGCCGAGCCACTCCCCCAGCTTGTCGTTGAGCCACCACGTGGCCTCCATGCCCGCCATGATGGCCTTGAAGTTCAGCGGATCGGTGAGGACTCGTTTGTGCTCCTCGAAGGCCGTCGGCAGGAAGTCGAACAACTCCGGCCCGGTCTTCGTCCGGACGTCGCGCCGCAGGGCGGCGAGGGAAGCCTGGCTGCGCTCGATCAGCCCGGTGACGACCGCCGGGTCGGTCTCGACCGGTTCGGAGGCCGCGCCCGCGCGCGGCCCGGCGGGAGGAGCGTCCGGGAGCGACGGGACGAAGTCCTCGCGGTCGAGGACGGTCTCCAGCGCGTCCCTGACCAACGGATCGCCCCTGCCCATGAGGTCCAGCAGGGCGGCCCGGCTCGCGGGCGAGGCCAGCCGCTGGGTGACGTCGACGAACAGCCTTCCGCCGGCCTCCTGCATCCGCGCCATGGCCGTGTGCTGCCACATGGACAGGCCCAGGGGCCTCATGGGGTCGGTCATCATCTGCTGATGTCCGACGGAGACGTAGACGTGGTTCTCCTGGTCGGCGCTCTCGGGGACGGGGAACAGCGTCGTGATCGGCCGGCTCTGCACGATGTGGAAGCCGTCGTCGACCAGGCACCATTCGATGTCCTGCGGGCGGCCGAAGTGCGCCTCGATCCGTCGCCCGAGCTCCACGAGCCGGACCGCCTGCGCATCCGTCAGCGCCGGCTGCTCCTGCCGCTGAGAGTCGATCGACACCTCCCGCGTGCCGCCGGCCGGCAGTGCGTGAATCTCACGCTGCTTGGCGGAGATCGTCCTGGCGACGACCTCACCGCGGCGCACCTTGAAGACGTCCGGGTTCACCAGCCCTGAGACCAGGGCCTCGCCGAGGCCGAAGCCGGCGTCCACGGTGGCGACCGTCCGGTCGCCAGAGACGGGGTCGGCCGTGAACAGGATGCCGGACGCGTGCGGGAAGACCATCTGCTGCACCACGACGGCCATACGGACCGTACGGTCGTCGATGCCGTGGCGCCGGCGGTAGGTCACGGCTCGTTCCGTGAACAGTGACGCCCAGCACCGGCTGACGTGCTGCAGGATCGCCTCCGTACCGACGACGTTCAGGTAGGTGTCCTGCTGGCCGGCGAACGAGGCCGTCGGCAGGTCCTCGGCCGTCGCGCTGGACCGGACGGCGTAAGCGGTCCGCTCGCCGGACCGGGCGAGCGCACGGGTGATCGCGCCCGCCAGATCGTCCGGGACGGCGATGCCCTCGACGGTCCGGCGGATCTCCGCGCTCAGCGTGCGGATCGCCTCCTGGTCGTCCGGGCTCACGCGCGACAGCCGGTCCAGCTGTGCGTCGAGCGACGGTGACTGCTCCACGACCCGCCGGTAGGCGTCCGTCGTCACGCAGAAGCCCGCCGGTACGCGGATGCCCCCGATCCGGGCCAGGCTCCCCAGGTGCGCCCCCTTGCCGCCGACGACGGCGATCTGACTCTCGTCGATCTCCCGCAGGTCCAGCACGTACTGCTCGGTCACGTTGTTCAACGACAACGTCGTTCCCCCATTTCCGCAGGTTGTGGCCTCGGCCGACGATTCTGCGCCCTGACCGGGGGCTTGCCGCAAGCCCCCCTCCGCGCTATAACTTGAAGAGAGGCAAGGAGAGTTCTCTCCTTGCCTTTTGCTTTTGCCGTCCTCCGGAGCCGCCGGGTGCTTGGTCGCCGCCTCATCGGGTACCGCGTTTGAATGAGGGTGGTATCTGTATGGCGAAGCGATTACTGAAAGCGATGGGTGTGTGACTCGTCTCAGTGGCTCGGGGGACGACCAGTCGAGCGGACCGGGTGACGACCCACTCTCCGTCGCGCTGGAGGTCGCCGACGCCGTGGACGGTCTCGCGAACCTGTGGTCGGTGGCCGCCCAGGGAGCGAGCCTGAGGCTGTCGCCGCACCAACTGAGAGCCCTGCGGATCCTGGAGTCGGAGCCGGGGCTCAACCTCACCACCCTGGCGGAGAACATGGAGATCGGGCCGCCGACCGCCAGCAGGCTGTGCGACCGGCTGGAAGCGGCCGGCCTGCTGGAGCGTCTGCTGCACCCGCACCGGCGGCGTGAGGTGCAGCTCGTTCTCACCGGGCGCGGCCGGCATGTGCTGGACGAGGTGGACGCGCGCAGGTCGCAGGCGCTCGCCGCGGTCCTCGCGGGCATGGCACCCGGCGAGCGGGCGGCGCTGAGCGGGGGGCTCCGGGCCTTTCTGACCGCTCTGAGCGACACCGGCAAGGAGACCGACGACCACGGTCGATGAGCGGACGGTCAGCCCTGGCGGCCGTTCCAGTCGAGGCAGACCACGGCGGCGTCGGACAGCAGTTCCTTGCTGCCGAAGTGCTCGATCAGCCCGGCGACGACCGCGCGTGCCGTCTCGTGCGGCGCCGTCGAACGAGTGGCGCCGAGGACCTGGCGCAGGACCCGCTCGCCGAAGAGATCGCCCGTCGCGGAGCGGGTGCCGTGGACACCGCTGCTGACCGCGATGAGCCGGTCGCCGGGTTCGACCTGGAAGGTCTGCTCCGTGTAGAGGGTCTCCTCGAACATGCCGAGCGGCAGCTGCGCCTCCAGCTCGATCCGCTCGGTACGGCCGCCGCGCTGCCGGAACAGTTGGGGGGAACCCGCGTCGACGGCCTGCACGAGGCCCGTGGCCAGCTCGAAGCGCAGCAGGAGGGTGGAGGCGTACGCCTTGCCCCCGTACTGGGCGTAGACGGCCTGGTCGGCGAGGCACGCCTGGTCGGCGAGGCCTATGTCGGCGCGGCGGGCGTTGCGCAGGGCGCCGGTCGTGAGGCCGGCGAGCAGGGAGGCGTCGATGCCCTGTCCCATTCCGTCGGTGATGGTGAGGAACAGGTGGTCGGCGCCGGTGGACCAGTCGAAGGTGTCGCCGCCGATGGAGTAGGCGGGTTCGAGGTGGGCGCCGATGACGTACTCCTCGCGGGCGCAGCCCCGGCCGGGCAGGAGCTGCCACTGCATCTCGGCGGCGAGGGTCAGCCGACGGGTGCGGCGGGCCTGGAGGTAGAGGTCGGTGTCGCGGCCGGCGGTGGTGACCTCGTGGCCGAGTGTCGTGGCGAAGTCGCCGAGCTGGAGCACGGTGTGCGGGTCGACGGCCCCTGCGGGCAGCTGGACGGACAGGACGCCGAGACGGTCGCCGCGCACGGTGATGGGCAGATGGGCCAGGTTGCCGGCCGGGTCGTGAAGGACCTCGAGCACCGGCTTCTGGGTGAGGAAGGCGCTGCCCGCGGGCCCTTCCTTGGCGGAGACCGGGGGGCCGGTGTGCGGCAGGTGCGTCACCGGCTGCAGGACGTCCAGGCCGTAGTCGGCGAGGAGGAGTGTCACCTCCTGGGCACCCACCCGGTCGGCGAGCAGACGGCGGGCGGTGGCGACCAGCGCGTGCGGCGCGGCCGCGCGGAGTTGGGTCTCCGCGGACGGCTGCGGTTCAGAGGCTTTCACGAAATCCACCCTCTCGCCTTGAGCTCTTCACGCTACCGCGAGCTGGCGAACTGTCAGGCGATTCGGTCATGGTGTGGCACAGCAGCAGGCAGACGTCGTCGTCCCGTTCGGAGTCGTACAGGAGGGGCTTGAGCAGGGCGTCGGCGGCCGCGTCCAGGTTCTGTTCCAGTTCCAGGGTGTTCAACGCCTCCAGGGCGCGGGCCAGACGCCCGATGCCGGGGTCGATGCCCTGCCCCCGGCGTTCGACGAGGCCGTCGGTGTAGAGCACCAGCGATGAGCCGGGGGACAGGTCGGCCCGGTGATCCTTGTACACGTAGGGCAGCGGGATGCCCAGCATCACGCCGGGCTTGGCGCCCAGGACCCGTACGGTGCCGTCGACGCCGCGCACGACGGCGGGCGGGTGGCCGGCCGAGGCCCACAGCACCTCCGGCTCGCCCGGCCGGAAGCGGGCGATCAGCGCGGTGGCGTACAGGTCCGGCTGGAGGTGGCCGAGCATGCGGTGCAGCCGCGTGAGGATCTCGCCGGGCGTGGCGTTCTCGACCGCGTAGGCGCGCAGGGCCGTGCGCAACTGGCCCATCACGACGGCGGCGTGCAGCCCGTGGCCGGTGACATCCCCTATGACGGCCAGCACGCTGCCGTCGGGCTGGAGGAAGGCGTCGTACCAGTCGCCGCCGATGTTCATGCCCCAGGTGGCGGGAAGGTAGCGCGCGGCCAGCAGCAGGCCCGGCGGAGTGGGCAGGTCGGTGAGCTGGGCGCGCTGCAGGGCTTCGGCGGTGTTGCGGGACTGCTGGTAGCGGTGGGCGTGGTCCAGGGCGACGCCGACGCGGCGGGCCAGCTCGACCAGCATCACGGAGGTGTCCTTGTCGAAGCGGGGGCCCGGCGCGGTGAGGGTGAGGACGCCCAGCAGGCGCTGTGCGACGAGGGGGATGGCCAGCAGCGGCCGCTCGGGGGACAGGGCGGAGGGCGGGAGGTCGTCGACGCCGGGAAGGGCGCCGGGGTGGGCGGCGGCGTGCTGGGGGCGGCCCGTGCGGGCGGCGGCCACGGCGGCCGCCGAGTGCTCGCGGACGCGGTGCGCGGGCTCGTCGTCGTGGTCCTCGTACTCCTCCTCGTCGAAGAGCCAGACGTCGAGGCGCTCCGCGTACTCCGGCACCAGCATGTCGGAGAGGCGGCGCAGGATGGCCGTATGGCTGAGGGAGGACGTGATGGCGGCGCTGGCGTCACCGAGAAAGGTCAGCAGGCGCCGGGCCCGTTCCGTCGCGGCGCGTGCGGTCCGCTCGGCTTCGAGGAGCTCGCGCTGGGCGCGGGCCGCGGTCTCCAGGTCGGCGTGCAGTGCCAGAACGCCCTGGTTGGTGTGGTGCAGTTCCTCCCGGTGCAGCCGGACCAGGTCTTCCTGCTCGTCGAGGAGGCTCAGCACCGCCGCGGTGTTCTCGTCCGCGGCCAGCAGGGCCTGCGACAGCGAGGTGGCGGCCCGGCCACTCTTCCGGGCGGGCCGGTGCGGCAGGGGGCAGGTGAGTGAGGACGTTTCGTCCCGCGGGTCCGGCTCGCGATCGCCGGCCGGGCTCAACGACGCCTCGAGACAGGCGGACTGCCCGATGGCGAACCGCCGGACGTGGAGCCGGAGTTCCCAGTCACCGCCGCGGCTGAGGCAGTGGCGCAGTCGTGCCGTCAGCGCCGTCAGGAAGCGGACCCGTTCCAGCGTCGGCGCCTCGCCGTCCGTGGCGATGCGGTCGACGGCGGCACGGGCCCGGGCGGCGTCGGCGACCGACGCGATCTTCCAGACGTCAGGGGGTGCGGTCATGCGGGTCCGTCCGAGGTTCAGGGGCCAGTACGGCCACACTGGCGTCGTCGCGCGGGGGCCGGGCGGCGCTGCCGGCGTCCCTGAGGACGACCGCGGCCACCACGGCGGGGTCGTGGGCGCCGAGCAGGGGGTCCACGGGGGGCACCCAGCGGCTCGGTAGTCCGTCGCTGTGCAGGACGAGGAGACTGTCTGTCGTCCACGTATTCTCGCGCAGGGGCACGGTGGCGGGGAAGTGGGCGCCGACGATGCCCGGATGGGAGATCAGGGGCTGCCACACGCCGCCGATGCGCAGCCTGGCGCCGATGTTGCCTACGCCGGCGAACGACAGCTGTTCGGTGTCCTCGTCGAGCTGGGCGACGCCGACGGCCGCGCCGCGCGTGGCCCGCAGTGCGGTGTGCAGCCGCCGCAGGATCTCGGCCGGCGGCAGCTCGGCGCACCGGCGCAGTTCTCCGACGGCGGCCGTGGACGCGTCGGCTGCCTTGTCCCCGTGGCCGAGCCCGTCCACCAGCATCAGCGTGACGCGTGGACCGGAGCGCACCCAGGTGAAGGCGTCTCCCGAGTGCTCGGCATGGGCGAGGGAGGTGGTGATGCCCCCGGCCCGGGTGCCGGTACCCGGACGCCCCTCCCGTGGGTGCGGTCCGGCCGGCGCTCTCGCCGGGGTGATGCGTGCCACCGCGACGGTGCCCTGACCCGGTCTGCTGTGCAGGTCGAACTCGCCGGCGATGCGCCGGCAGGTGCCCAGGCCCGCACCGAGGGAGGAGGAGGCGGTCGTGTGACCGTCCCGCATCGCCGCGGGGACGTTGTCGATTCCCGGTCCGTGGTCGATCGAGGTGATCTGCACACAGGGCACGTCCTCGGCGAACGTGTCGGAGCGGGCGGCCAGGTTGACGAGGACACGGCCGCCCCCGGCGTGCTTGACGAGGTTGGTGCCCAACTCCGTGGCCACCAGCGCCGCGACGGCTGTGGCATGTGCGTCCAGCCCCGCCCGGGCGCAGGCGGCCTCGGCGGCGACCCGTACGTCCCGTACGCGGGTGCTGTCCTGGACCGGGATGTCCCACACCCTGCTCAAGGCGCACCTGTGCGGGGCGCGGGCAGTCCGGAGACCCAGTCGGTGACGGTGACGGTGGTGCCCTGGCCGGGGCGGGTGTCGAGAGCGAACTCCCTGACGAGCCGCTTGGCTCCGCTCAGCCCCATGCCCAGGCCGTTTCCGGTGGTGTAACCGTCGGTCATGGCGAGTTCGACGTCCCGGATGCCGGGGCCCGCGTCGACGAAGGACAGCCGCAGTCCGTGGTGGGCGCCTTCCGTCAGCACCGTCATCTCCATGTGTCCGCCGCCGCCGTGGACCAGGGCGTTGCGCGCCAGTTCGCTGGCCGCGGTCACCAACTTCGTCTGCTGGACCAGGTTGAAGCCGAGTTCGGCAGCGACCTGGCGCACCTGTTGGCGCACCCAGGCCAGGTCGGCGTCCGAGCCGATGGGCAGGCGCGTGGTCGAGGCGCTGGGGGCATGCATCACGCACCCTCTTCCAGGTGTGCGGTCGGAGCAGCCGAGGGTGCGCGGCCCAGCAAGGACAGGGCCCTCTCGACGTTCAGTGCCGTCCCCAGGCCGGGCAGGGTGAGCCCCATCTCGACGAGGGTGATGGCCACGGCCGGACGCATGCCGGCCAGGACGGTCCGCGCGGCCAGCAGGCGCGAGCTCGCGGCGATCTCGGCCAGGACGCGGCCGAGGAAGGAGTCGACGATCTCCACGCCGGAGATGTCGATCACGACACCGTTCACCAGCGTGGCGCTGGAGGCGATCCGCTGGGAGATGTCCTGCTGGAGCTGTTCGGCCGCGGCGTCGTGCAGCTCGCCCTGCAGGGTGACCAGCAGGACGTCTCCCAGCGCCAGTACCGGCACCGGACCCGGGCCGGAGTGCGTGGCGACGAAGCCGGTCACCGCGGGCTCGCTCCCGCCGCCGGGCGCGGGGAGACGACGATGCCCTGCTGGGTGAGCGCGTACGCCAACGCGTCGGCGAGACCGGCCCGCGTGATGATCGATCCGAGATCGATGCCGAGGTGGACGATGGTCTGCGCGATGGCGGGACGGATGCCGGAGACGATGCACTCCGCGCCCATCAGCCGGGCCGCGGCGACCGTCTTCATCAGATGCTGGGCCACGAGCGAGTCCACCGTCGGCACACCGGTGATGTCGAGGATCGCGTACGCGGCCCGCTGGTCCACGATGGCCTCCAGCAGGCTCTCCATCACGACCTGGCTGCGGGCGCTGTCCAGCGTCCCTATCAGAGGTACGGCGACCACGCCGTCCCACAGCTTGATGACCGGCGTGGCCACCTCCAGCAGCTGTTGACGCTGGCGGGCGATGAGTTCCTCGCCCGCGCTCACCGTCGTCTCCATGATCACCAGGCGGAGCGTGGCCGTCAGGACCGCCAGCGCCTGCGCGTACGCGTTCGCCCGAACGGCGTCGGCGTCCTGGAACTCGGTCCGCAGCAGCGCGGTCACCGGCTCGCGCAGATCCGCGACCTCGCCGGCGATCTGCACGGGCGTGTACCCGGCCCGGGCCCGGGCCGCGGCCATCCGGCCGAGCTGGTCCCGCACGGTGCCGAAGCCCGGGGCGTCGACATCCTCCAGCCGTCCGGAGCGGGCCACGTCGGCGAGGGCGTCCACGACGGACTTGCCCGCCTCGACCGCCTCGTCCCGGGAGACGGTGAAGACGGTGCGGAACAGGGCGGCGTCCGCCCAGCGCTGGGCGATCTGCTCACGGCGCCGCTCCAGGAAGGCGCCCAGCTCCTTCGCTGTGTCGGGGGCCGTGTCGTGCTCCGCCACCTGCATCGTCTCCCTGTCTGTGAGGCCTTCGGCTCGCCGAGCGGTCAGGCCATGTGGCAATTATTGCCGCATGGCAAACGTTAACGTGTGCGGGTACGGCGGACAACATGCCCTCCCCGCCGCCGGGCAGGCGCGCGATCAGGCCGACGGTGTCCTGCCGTGCCAGTCCAGACATACGATCAGTGCGTCGTCGTCCGGCATCGCCTCCCCGCGGTGCCCGGTCAGCTCCCGCAGGATGGCGCGCGGCACCTCCGCGGCGGGCAGCAGGCGCGTGGAGTGGATGGCCCGGGCGAGATCCGCCTCCCCGTACGCTTCGCCCCTGGGCGAGGCCACGGCATGGACTCCGTCACTGACGAAGATGAGCCGGTCGCCGGGCTCGGCCTGGAAGTCCTGCGCGATGTAGTCGGTCTCCTCGAACATCCCCAGCGGAAGCTGGGCGTCGAAGTCGACACGTTCCACGGTGCCGCCGCGCAGCCGCAGCAGCTGGGGAGAGCCGGCGTCCACGACGCTCGCCCGGCCGGTGGCCAGATCGAAGTCGAACATCAGGACGGACAAGTAGCGGTGCCCACGGTAGTGGGCGTAGACGGCCTGGTCGGCCAGGGCCGCCTGGTCGGCGAGGGACAGCCCGGCGCGCCGTGCGTTGCGCAGCGCGTTGATGGCCAGGTTCGTCAGCAGCGACGCCTCTATGCCCTCGCCCATGCCGTTGGTGACGTACAGCATCAGGTGGTCGGCGGTCGCGGACCAGTCGAAGTTGTCGCCGAAGATCGCGTAGGCCGGCTCCAGCTGGGCCCCCAGCTCGTACTCCGGGCGGGAGCAGGCGCGGCCGGGCAGCAGTTGCCACTGCATCTCGGCGGCCAGGGTCAGCCGGTCCTTGCGCCGTGCCTGGAGGTACAGGTCGGTGTCGCGTTCCGCCACGATCAGCTCGTGCCCCAGTACGCCGGCGACGTCGGCCAGTTCGGCCTCCCACCGTCGCGTGGTGTCGCCGTCGGGCAGGGTCACGGTCAGCACGCCGAGCCGGTCGCCGCGCACGCTGACCGGCAGGTGCAGACGGGGTCGCCCGTCGGGCCCCTCCTCCTGGTACGGCTTCTGCGAACCGAAGGCCCGGCCGGCCGGGCTGCTGTGCACCGGCACCGGCTCCAGCGTGTGCGGCAGCACCGACACCGGCTGGAGCACGCGCAGGCTGTAGTCGGCCATGAACAGCTCGACGTCCTCCGCGCCGTACTGCTCGATCAGTACGGCGCGGATGGCGTCGAGCAACTCGTGGGGGGCCGCTGTGCGCAGGGCGCGTTCAGCGGCCAGAAATCTCTTCATGAGGGAAAAACACCTGTCCTTCGCCGGACGACGTACGGGTCTCACTCACTGGGCCGCTCGGTGCGACCGTTCCGGTTCTGTGTGGTCAGCGGGCGCCTAGTACGCTGACAGGCATCCCAGTGCCTGCGAGAGTGTGATCGTGACTGCCTTCCGCCGCCGCTCAGAGCCTGATGAGGTCGCCCGCGTGACCACCACGGCCGTCGAGCTGCTGGAGGTCGTGTGGGGCCGGGCCTCGACCACGCCCACCTCCGCGTCGCAGCTTCGGGTGCTGCACGTCCTTGAGCACCACGACGGCATCAACCTGCGCACCCTCGCCGAGTCCCTGGCCTCGACTCCGCCGTCCACCAGTCGGCTGTGCGACCGGCTGGTGGCGGCCGGGTTCGTCGAGCGGGTCGTGTGCGAGGAGAACAGACGTGAGGTGCGGCTGCACCTCAGTGGCCGGGGCCGCGCGTTCCTCGTCGACCTGCGCGCCCGCAGGGAGAGGGAGCTGCGGACCGTGCTGGCGGACATGCCTGCCGCCAAGCGGGTCGCGCTGCTGGAAGGGCTGGAGGCCTTCTGTGCCACCGCGGCGGCGCAGACGCACGGCGACGCGGCGGGCTCCGGCAGTCGGACGGCCTGACGCGCCGATCGGATTGTCGGCGTCTTCGTCACCTCTCGACACGCGTGACCAGCACACGGAGTGGTCTCCGCCCACCGGAACATTCCAGATCCTTCCCCATACGTCCGACACGGTTACTGTGTTGCTTGCCGGCTTTTGTTGTCAAACGGCAACAGTGCGTCTGACGCCCTTACCTGAACTCGGTTACCCCGTCGCGCCGAGTTGTTCGGGGGGTGTGCCGTATGTCTCTCGATCGGGGGACGCTGCGCATGCGCGGAGTCATCCGGGGAAGAGGGAATGGATTTCCGCCTTGATTCCCGCTGTGATTTTTCCGCTGCTCAACCGAAGCGCAGGATGTCCTGGAGTCTCCCTCTCCGGCCACCGCCGGTTCGCTGTACTCGGTGAACGACTGCCCGTTCCAGGCGAGGAAGTCCGGCCCGGGGACGAGGGGCGGGGTGCTGCCCGGCGGGCCCCACTTCTGCGACCGGGCCACCGAGACCCAGGCCAGCCCGCCCGACGGGGAGGCGGCGAGCGAGCTGACCGAGCCGAAGTCGGCGGGCACGGTCACCCGGCTCCATGTCTGTCCGTCGAAGCGGACCAGCAGCGGGGGGATCGGCCTCCCCGGGGGACCGCCGCCGACGAACCCGGCCGTGCCGCCCGCCCACACCTCGGTCGGGGAGACCGCCAGCACACTGCCCACGGCGGACCGCGGGGAGCCGTCCACGATCGTCTGCTGCCACGCCTGCCCGTTCCAGTGGGAGACGGCCGCACCCGAGTCGGTGGCGCCCGCGGCCCAGACGCCGTCGGCGGCCCTGATGTGCAGGCCGTACACCGATCCGGGCGGCACGGGCACGTTCTGCCAGCGGTTCCCGTCCCGGCGCAGCAGTACCTGGGCGCCGTCCCGCGACCCGATCAGCCAGGTCTCACCGCCTCCGGCGACGACCTGGGTCAGCGCCGCACCGGACGGCGGCCGGCTCTCGGACCACGCGGTGCCGTCGAAGCGGAGCAGCCGGGTGCCGCCCGCCGCGTCGCGGCCCACCGCCCAGACCGCGGTGGGTGAGGTCGCGGCGACGGACAGCAGTTCACCCTGCCAGCCGACCCCGGGCAGGCTCTGGTCGTGCCACTCGGTTCCGTCCCAGCGCAGCACCAGTGGGAAGCCCGGCGCCTCGCGACCGACGGCGTCGGCGCCCACCGCCCACGCCCGGTCCGGGCCGAACGCCACGGCCTCGTTGAGCGCGGCCTGGGGGCGTACCCGGTCCGGACGGCATCCGGCCGATCGTGGCACTTGGGAACAGGGTGCGTCGGGCGGGCCGGCGGGTTGTGAGGTGAGCCGGCGGCACGAGATCGTTTGCCGCGTTGCTGCCGGTGCCGTCCCTGGAGGGCCTCCGTGACCGATCCTGCGCCCGCCCCGCCCCACTACGTCGTGGTGTTCACCGCCGTGCGGACACCCGGGTGACAACGGCTACGGCGAGACGGACGAGCGGTTGTACCGACTCGCCGCCGACCAGCCCGGATTCCTCGGTGTCGATGCCGCTCGTGGCGCGAACGGCCTGAGGGTCACGGTGTCGTACTGGAGGGACGAGGACTCGATCGCCGCCCGGCGGGATCACGCGGAGCACACCCTGGCCCGTGAGCGGGGACGCGAGCACTGGCACGCGTCCTTCTTGCCGCACGTGGCCAAGGTCGAGCGCGCCTACGGGTTCACCCGCCCGGCGGACGTGCAGACCCGACGCCGTCCGTCCTTCACCGCGACCTTCTCACGCGGAGGTGCGGGTCGCCCGGTCCGAAGTCGGCTCCAGGCGGACGACGATGCCCTTCGACGTGGGCTGATTGCTGATGTCGGCGACGCTGTCCAGCGGCACCAGGACGTTGGTCTCGGGATAATAGGCGGCGGCGGAGCCCTGCGCGGCGGGATAGGGGACGACCTCGAAGTTCCGGGCGCGGCGCTCGGTGCCGTCCGCCCAGACGCTCACGAGGTCGACCTGGTCGCCCTGGGCGAGGCCGAGCCCGGGGAGGTCGGCCGGGTTGACGAGCACGACGTGGCGGCTGCCGTGGATGCCGCGGTAGCGGTCGTCGAGCGAGTAGGGGATGGTGTTCCACTGGTCGTGCGAACGCAGGGTCTGCAACAGCAGATGACCCTCGGGCGCCTTCGGGACCACCCGCTCGTTGCGGGTGAACAGCGCCTTGCCGACCGACGTGTTGAAGACGCCCTCGTTGACCGGGTTGGGCAGCTGGAAACCACCGGGTCGCGTCACCCGCGCGTTGAAGTCGTGGAATCCCGGCACGATACGGGAGATGCGGTCACGGATCGTGCCGTAGTCCCCCTCGAACCGGTCCCAGGGGATGTCCGGCTTGCCGCCCAGGGTGCGGCGGGCGAGCCGGCACAGGATCGCGACTTCGCTGAGCAGCAGGTGCGAAGCCGGTTCGAGGCGCCCCTGGGACGTGTGCACCTCGCTCATCGAGTTCTCCACCGTGACGAACTGCTCGCCGTCGGCCTGGACGTCCCGTTCGGTGCGGCCGAGCGTCGGCAGGATCAGCGCCGTGTCACCGCACACGGTGTGCGACCGGTTCAGCTTGGTGGAGATGTGGGCGGTCAGCCGGCAGGAACGCATCGCCTCCTCGGTGACCTCGCTGTCGGGAGCGGCACGCACGAAGTTGCCGGCCAGGGCGAGGAACACCTTGACGCGGCCCTCGCGCATCGCCTTGATCGCGTTCACCGAGTCGAGCCCGTGCGGGCGCGGCGGGTCGAAGCCGAACTCCTCCTGCAGCGCGTCGAGGAACGAGTCCGGCATCTGCTCCCAGATGCCCATGGTGCGGTCGCCCTGGACGTTGCTGTGCCCGCGCACCGGGCAGACGCCGGTGCCGGCCCGCCCCAGGTTGCCGCGCAGCATCATGAAGTTGACGATCTCCCGGATGGTGGGCACACCGTGCTTGTGCTGGGTGATGCCCATCGCCCAGCAGACGACGACGCGTTCACTGCGCAGGACCTCGTCGCGGACCTTCTCGATCTCCTCGCGGGTCAGTCCGGTCGCCGCCCGCACGTCGTCCCAGTCGACGGTGCGCGCGTGCTGGGCGAACTCCTCGAAGCCGGCGGTGTGAGCGTCGATGAAGTCGTGGTCCAGAACGGTGCCGGGCCGGGCGTCCTCGGCTTCCAGCAGCAGACGGTTGAGGGCCTGGAAGAGGGCGAGGTCACCCCCGGGCTTGATGTGCAGGAAGCGGTCGGCGATCTGGGTGCCGCGGCCCACGACCCCGCGTGCTTTCTGCGGGTTCTTGAAGCGCCGCAGCCCCGCCTCGGGCAGCGGGTTGACCGCCACGATGCGGGCGCCGTTGCGCTTGGCCTCCTCCAGGGCGGAGAGCTGGCGCGGATGGTTGGTGCCGGGGTTCTGTCCGACCAGGAAGATCAGTTCGGCATGGTGGAGGTCGTCGAGGGTGACGGTGCCCTTGCCGGTGCCGAGTGTCTCGCTCAGGGCGAAGCCGCTGGACTCGTGGCACATGTTGCTGCAGTCGGGCAGGTTGTTGGTGCCGTAGGCGCGGGCGAAGAGCTGGAGGAGGAAGGCGGCCTCGTTGCTGGCCCGCCCCGAGGTGTAGAAGACGGCCTCGTCGGGGGAGGAGAGCGAGGTCAGTTCCCCGGCGAGCACGTCCAGGGCGTCGTTCCAGCCGATGGGCTCGTAGTGGTCGGAGCCCTGCCGCTTGATCATCGGCTCGGTGAGCCGGCCCTGCTGGTTGAGCCACATGTCGGAGCGCCCGGCGAGGTCGGAGACGCTGTGCCGGCGGAAGAAGTCGGCGGTGATCCGGCGCTTGGTGGCCTCGTCGTTGATGTGCTTGGCGCCGTTCTCGCAGTACTCGTTGCGGTGGCGCTGCCCCGGGGCCGGATCCGCCCAGGCGCAGCCCGGACAGTCGATCCCGCCCACCTGGTTCATGGCCAGCAGGTCCACGCCGGTCCTGCGCGGGGACGTCTGCTCCAGGGAGTACTCCAGCGCGTGCACGACCGCGGGGACTCCGGCCGCCCACTTCTTCGGCGGTGTCACGGAGAGGGTGGTCTCCGGCTCCTCACGGGGCGGGTTCTGCATCGCATCGCCTTTCTCTTGCCGCGGCTCGCTCGCCGCGGTGTCCTGCCGCGTCCGGTACGCGGGTCAGCCGACGGGCCACTGGGCCACCCGGCTCCTCGGCGGTTCCGGGTGGTCGTGCTGTACCCGGCCGTTGCGGATGGTGCCGCGCCAGGCCCCGCCCTCCTGGCCCAACCCCTCGATGAACTGCTTGAAGTTCTGGAGTTCGCGGCGCACCAGCCGGGTGGTCACCTGCGTGACCTTGGACGACCCGGTGAGCCGTTTCGCGACTCCGCGTGGCTCCAGGAGCATCCGGACGGTGATGGCGGTGCCGCCCGAGTCCGTCGGCCTGAACTCCACCTCGCCCTGGTGGGAGGGGCGCTGCTCCAGGGCGCGCCAGGCCAGGTAGGCGTCCGGGTCCTGCTCCACGATCTCCACGGCGAAGCGACGCCGGAGCGGCCCGTAGCCGATGGTCCAGGCGGTCACGGTGGGCCTGACCTGCTCCACGCCGTGCACCACGCCGGAGAACCGGGG
This sequence comes from Streptomyces sp. SLBN-8D4, assembly GCF_049739545.1. NCBI lineage: Bacteria > Bacillati > Actinomycetota > Actinomycetes > Kitasatosporales > Streptomycetaceae > Streptomyces > Streptomyces sp. SLBN-8D4. Next base: position 519,174 of record NZ_JBMGQC010000001.1, on the reverse strand, counting down.
GAAGGTCTTGAACTGCGTCCACTGGTTGTACGCCGTCCGCACCGGCACCGCGACCTCGACCGTCTCCTCGACGTGCCACCGCCGCAGCGGCCGACGGCGCGTGACGCCGTCACTGTCGGGCCGCATCCCCGGAGTGTTCGGGACGGCCTGCCGGGAGTCGTGTTCACGCGCCATCGTGGCCTCTCCTCCGGTGCGGGTGCCGGGGCGTCGCGCCCCACGGCCCCCTTCGTGCGTCGGGCTTCTCTCCCGGTTCCCCCATCGCGGTTTTCGACGCGTCCCCGCTCGATCGGCTTCCCGCGCGGTCCCGGCCGCGGGATCCCCGAGTACCCGCACGGGTCGCAGAGCCGTCCTGCGACGGGTCGGCCTTGGTGTCCGGCCTGGCACGGCTGTGCCGCTGGACCGTCCGGGCGTCCCCGGTGGTGTGAGGTTGCAGGGGCCCCGCTGGTGCCGTAAGGGGCGAGGCGCAGGGTCTCGCCGTCGACGCGGAGCGCTGCGCGGGGCGGCCGCTCTCGCCGTGGGCGGTCTCCCGTGTCACCTCGGTCACCAGGCACTCAACGCCGCGGGCGTAAGAGACCCGTCAAAGCGGATGCTGGTCATGGCGATCATCGCGGTGTTCATCGCCGGTCTCATGGTCGGACGTACACCCGAGTACCTGGGCAGGAAGGTCGGCACCCGCGAGATCAAGCTCGCCGCCTGCCACATCCTCGTCACCCCGGCGCTGGCGCTCGTCTTCACCGCTGCGGCGATGGCGCTGCCCACCCCCGCCCACTCGATGGCCAACAGCGGGGCGCACGGGTTCTCCGAGATCCTCTACGCCTACCCTTCGGCCGCCAACAACAACGGCTCGGCCTTCGCCGGACTGAACGCGGACACCCACTGGTTCAACACCACCCTGGGCCTGGCCATGGTCCTCGGCCGCTTCCTGCCCATGGTGTTCGTGCCGGCGCTGGCCGGCCCGCTCGCGGAGCAGCAGCCGGTGCCGGTGACAGCGGGCACCCTGCGCACCGAAAAGCCGATGTTCACCGGGCTGTTGGCGGGCGCGATCCTCATCATCACCGGTCTCACGTACTTCCCGGCCCTCGCGTTGGGCCCGCTGGCCGAGGGGCTGGCGTCATGACCACACGCACAAAGGTCCCGCGTGACGAAAGCGAAGAGATGTCCCCCACCACTGCGACCCGGGCGCCGCACAGCGACGCACCCACCCGGCACCCGTCCCCCGAGAAGCGAGTCGGCGGCGGCCTCCTCGACCCCGGGCAGCTGCTGAAGTCGCTGCCGGACGCCCTCCGCAAGCTCGATCCGCGGGTGCTGGTCAAGTCGCCCGTGATGTTCGTGGTGTGGATCGGTTCCGTCCTGACCACCGTCTTCTCCTTCAAGGACCCCGGCGACCGGTTCGGCTGGACCATCAGCGCCTGGCTGTGGCTGACGGTCGTCTTCGCCAACCTCGCGGAGGCGGTCGCCGAGGGGCGCGGGAAGGCGCAGGCCGACACCCTGCGCAAGGCCAAGAGCGACACGATCGCCCGACGACTCGACGGGTCCGTCGAAGAGCAGGTCCCCGGCACCGAGTTGAGGATCGGGGACCTGGTGGTCTGCGAGGCCGGCGACGTCGTTCCCGGCGACGGTGACGTCGTCGAGGGCGTCGCGTCGGTCGACGAGTCGGCGATCACCGGTGAGGCGGCACCCGTCATCCGCGAGTCGGGCGGCGACCGAAGTGCCGTGACCGGCGGGACGAAGGTCCTCTCCGACCGGATCGTCGTCGCGTCAGGGCCGCACCTGGAGTCGGGTCACACCTGAGCGATGCTCAGCGCGTCGCGCCGTGTCCTGCGGCGGCGCAGGACGAACACCGTGGTCGTGGCAACAGCGGTGGCCAGGCCGGCGGCGAGGGTGATCGGCAGGGCCGGTGAGGTGCTGCCGGTGTCGGCGGCGTTCTGCGCCTTGAGGTCCGCGACGCAGGGCGCGTACGGGACCTTGACTCGGCAGTTCATCAGCGGTGCCCTGGCCCCCGTTCGTCGGCTCATGGCCGTTTCGCGTGGTCCTCCGACCGTCGGACGGAGGCGGGGGTGCCGTCGGTGCGGGCTTCCAGCGCGTGCAGGACGGCCACCATGTCCTCGGCGCCGTGGCCCTGTTCGACGGCCTCGCCGTACAGGGCGTGGCAGGCGTCGAGGAGCGGGGAGGCCAGGCCGGCCTTGCGGGCGGCCTCGGCGATCAGACGGTTGTTCTCCAGGACGTTGGTGGCGGCGGCCTGCACGGTGAAGTCGCGGGCCAGCAGCTTGGGGCCCTTCACCCGCGAGACGGCACTGGCCATCGGGCCCGCGTCCAGGACGTCCCGCAGCAGGCGCTGGTCGAGTCCGTGCCGGTCGGCGAAGTGGAACGCCTCGGCCAGCCCGGTGACGAGGGTGATCAGGAACAGGTTCACCGAGAACTTCATCAGCAGCGCTCCGGGGACCGCACCGCAGTCGAACGTCTCCCGGCACATGGCGGCCAGCAGAGGGCGCACGGCGGCGACGGCGTCGTCGTCACCCGCCGTCATGCCCACCAGTTCGGCCCGCTCGGCCGGGATGCGGGAGCCGGAGACGGGAGCCTCGACATACCGTCCGCCCGCCGCCCGGACGGCATCCTGCAGACCGGCCGAGTACTCGGCCGAGGTCGTGCCCATGTGGACGACGGTCCGTCCGGCCACGAGATCGGCGAAGTCCGGGGTGCCGCGCCCCAGGACGGCGTCCACGGCAGCCTCGTCGGCCAGCATGAGGATCACGGTTCCGGCCCGGTCGAAGACCTCGGCAGGGCGCGCGGTGACCTCGGCTCCGGCGGCGCGCAGGGCCTCGCACCGGCCGGGAGTGCGGTTCCACACGACGAGCGGGGTCCCGGACCGGGCGAGGTTGAGGGCCATGGGCCGGCCCATGGTTCCGAGGCCGATGAATCCCACGTACACGAGGCACCGCCTTCTCCGGCTCACGCCGAAGCCGAGCCGCTGCCGCACACTATGACAGCGGTCATAGTAGGCGTGTCTATGACGACGGTCATAGAGTGAACCCGTACGAACCCGGACGCGGAGGTCGGCGATGGCGGTGTCCGAGAGGGGAGCCCGGGAGCGGATGGTCTTCAGCGCTGCCCAGCTCATCCGGCGCGAGGGCGTCGCAGCTACCGGCATGCGCGAGGTGGCCGCCCACGCCGGCGCGCCGCGCGGTTCACTCCAGCACTACTTCCCCGACGGCAAGGAGCAACTGGTCAACGAGGCGGTGGAGTGGGCGGGCCGGTACGCGGGCAAGCGCGTGGCGCGTTTCCTCGCGGCCCTGCCCGAGCCGACACCGAGCGGGCTGTTCGCCGAGATGGTGCGCCAGTGGACCGACGAGTACGAGAGCTCCGGCTTCGCCGGTGGCTGCCCGGTGGCCGCCGCCACGGTGGACTGGGCGGAGTCGACCGCGTCCACGCGGGCGGCCGCGGCGGAGGCCTTCGCGACCTGGACCGGTCCGGTGGCCCGCGCGCTGACCGGCATGGGCGTGCCCGGGGAACGCGCGAGCGCGCTGGCCACCCTCATGGTGAGCGCCCTGGAAGGGGCGATCCTCATGGCCCGGGCGGAGCGGGACGTACGACCGCTGACGACCGTGGCAGGTGAACTCGGCCCCTTCCTCGACGCGGCGGTGTGTCGGGAGGGCTGACCGGTTCTGCCGCGGCGGACCGCGAGCGGCCTCACGGTGCCGGAGCCGGTGGCGCCGAGGGCCTCAGCCGGCGGCGGCGCGCCCGGGCCCGTACGCCCAGGTTCTGATCGGGTCGACTGGCCAGGCCGCGGAGCCCAGTTCAGTCATGACGGGCACCGTATCGTGCGGCCTCGAAGAGCCTCGGTCTCGGCCGGGGCCGGAGGGCCGGGGACGCCGTTGCCTGTCGTCCTTACTCGCCGGGTCTCAGGATGGCGCTCACGACCACGTCGAAGAGGTGATCGGTGCGTGCGGCGAGGGAGGGCTGATCGCTGAGCCATGCCAGCGAACCGGCCAGCGCGAACAGGTCGGTGCCGTCGATGTCGGTGCGTGCCAGGCCGTGCGCCTGGGCGCGGGTGAGGAGTTGGGTGCCGGCGGCGCGCATCGCGACGCACGAGGCGTGCAGCGCGGACCGCGGGTCCTCGATGGCCGTGACCATCAGGTCCACGACACCGCGGTAGTTGTGCGCGCAGGCGACGAAATCGCGCAGCCACGACGCCAGCGCGTCGTCGGGCGCCCTCGACGTTTCGAGGGCTGCCGCCTTCACCGCCAGTTCGTCGAAGCTCGTGCGGAGCAGGGCTTCGAGCAGTGCCTCGCGGGTGGGGAAGTGGCGGATCAGCGTGGCGAGTCCCACCCCGGCCCTGCGTGCGATGTCGCGCAGCGATGCGTCGACGCCCTGCTCGGTGATGACGGCGCCCGCGACGGCGAGGAGGTGGTCGTGGTTCTTCCTGGCGTCGGCCCGCATCTGCTCCCCTTGACTATCCGGATCAGTGATCCATATATTCGGATCAGTGGTCCGGATACCCGGATCGCTGATCCGGATAAGCGTATCCCGCAGCGCGGGCAGGAGAAAATGATGTCGACAGACACGATGAGGGCCGTCCGGCTGCACGAGTTCGGCGGCCCCGAGGTGCTGCGTTACGAAGAGGTGCCGGTTCCCGTGCCGGGCCCCGGTGAGGTGCTGCTGCGCGTGCACGCGGTGGGCCTCAATCCTCCCGACTGGTACGCCCGCGAGGGGATGCCCGACGTACCTCCCGAGCTCAAGCCCCCGTTCGACCTCCCCCTGATTCCGGGGACCGACGTCTCGGGCGTCGTGGAGGCCGTCGCCGCCGACGTCGACGCCTTCACCGTGGGGGAGGAGGTGTTCGGTCTTGTGCGCTTCCCCACCGCTCTCCAGGGCGGCGCGTACGCCGAGTACGTCACCGCGCCGGCCTCCGACCTCGCGCGCAAGCCGGCTTCCGTCGACCATGTCCACGCCGCCGGCGTGCCCATGTCGGGACTGACGGCGTGGCAGTTCCTGATCGACCTCGGGCACGACCATCCCTCGCCGTTCCAGGCGGCTCGGCATCGCCCGATGGCGCTCGGAGCCGGGACCACCGTGCTCGTCAACGGCGCTGCCGGTGGCGTGGGGCATCTCGCGCTCCAGCTGGCCAAGTGGAAGGGGGCCCGCGTCATCGCCGTGGCCTCGGGCACCCACGAGACGTTTCTGCGCGAACTCGGCGCCGACGAGTTCATCGACTACACCAAGGACCGCCCGGAAGAGGTCGCCCGGGGCGTCGATCTCGTCCTGGACTCCGTCGGGGGCCCCGGCAGCAGGCGTTTCCTGCAGACCGTCAAGCGCGGCGGGGCCCTCTACCCGGTGTACTTCGGAGAGTTCGACGACGAGGAGAACGAGAAGCTGGGTGTCACCGTCACGGCCACCCAGGTCCGTTCGAACGGCGCGCAGCTCGCCGAAATGGGCCAACTGCTCGAAGCGGGCAACGTCCGTGTCGCGATCGACAGCACCTTTGCGCTCGCGGACGCCCGGGCGGCGCACGAACGGGCCGCCCGGGGGCACATCCGGGGCAAGATCGTGCTCACGGTCGCCCAGGACTCCTGAGGAACGAGCCCTGGCCCGTCACCTGGGCGGAATAGCGGCGCCCGTACCGCGTCCGGCATGACAAGCTGTGCTTCCCACTGCCCGAACCCAGGAGGTCACGATGACCGCAGAAGCTGCGTCCCCAGAAGGTTCGGAGCCGGCTGAGCCCGAGACGTCCGCGCTCGCGCCCGACAGCGACGGCAACTACGACCTCAAACGAAAGTTCCGAGAGGCATTGGCCCGCAAGCGCGGTGCGGAGGCGGACGCCGCCGACCTCGCTTCCAACCCCCACGCGTCAAAGATCCGTGGAGCGCACGGCCCGGCGTCGAGCCAGCGGTCGTTCCGGCGCAAGAGCGGGGGCTGAGCGGGAGCGGTTCCGGGCTCCGGCCGTTCAGCTCCAAGCGGAGTTGTCCCGCCGGACCGCCGGACCGCCGGACCGCCGGACCGCCGGACCTCCGGCGCCCGGCGAGGTAGGGTGCCGCGCTAACCCTGGTCGGCCGCCATGGCGCGCCGGACGCTCTCGCGGAGCAGGGCCCGACGCTGCTCATGCAGTTCGGGGGGTTCCTGTGCGGTCGCCGCATAGACATTGCTGACCGGTGACCAGGCCATGGACATGGCGATCACCATGGCCATGAGGTCGAACGGATCTCCCTGGCATACCGAACCGGCGGCCTGGGCCTGGGCAATGGCCCGCAGCTTGCCGTCGTCGAGGCGGTCGGGGTCGGCGACCAGGTGGCCCACCGGCCGTCGCTCCAGACGTGCCCAGGTGGCCAGCCGGATGAGGTCGGGGCGCCGGAGATACTCGTCGTAGAGGCGCACGGCCCAGTCCACGAGGTCGGTGGCGTCGATCGGGACGACATTGACGATCTGCTCGAGCGACCCGAAGAAGATGGCGTCGAAGAGCCCTTCCTTGTTGCCGAAGTGGGCGTAGAGCTGCGCCTTGTTCGTGTGTGCCGCGGCCACGATCCGTTCGATGCGCACCGGCGATCCCGGGCTCGGCGAACTCCTGCGTGGCCACGTCGAGGATCCGCTGGTACGTCGCGGCTCCGCGCGGGGTCAGGGGCTGGCAAGTGAGCGGCTCGTCGTCGGTACTTCGGCGGACGCCACTGGAGCGGCGCGATCTGCGGCCCGACGACCTCGCGGTCCGGGTCGACTACTGCGGTGTCTGCCACACCGATCTGCACGCCGTCAGCGCCTGGTCCGGCGAAGGGGACCAACCTCTGGTGCCGGGGCACGAGTTCACGGGCGTGTGACCGAGACCGGACCCGCGGTCACCCGCTTCACCGTCGGCGACCCGGTCGCGGTGGGCAACATCGTCGAGTCGTGCGGCGATTGCGCGATGTGCCGGGCCGGGCCGGCCATGAGAACTTCTGCCACGCCTTTCCGGCCCTGACCTACGACGGCCTCGACCGGCACGACGGATCGACCACCCTGGGTGGCTACTCCCGCGAGTACGTCGTCCGCGACCGCTTCGCCCACCCCCTGCCCGCGGGCCTTGATCCGGCCGCCGCCGCTCCTCTGCTGTGCGCCGGCATCACCGTCTGGGAACCCATGCGGGCCCTCGGGGTGGGGCCCGCGACCCGCCTCGCCGTGGTGGGGCTGGGCGGCCTGGGGCATCTCGCGGTCAAGATGGCCGTGGCGCTCGGCGCCCACACCTCGGTTGTCAGCCGCTCACCGGACAAGGCCGACGACGCCCGCCGTCTGGGTGCCCACGACCTCATCGTCTCCACGGACGCTGAACGGATGGCCGCTGCCCGCGACCGGTTCGACGTCGTCATCGACACCGTCTCCGCCCCGCACTACCTCGGCCCCTACCTGCGCCTGGTCGCCATGGACGGGACACTCAGCCACCTCGGGCATCTCGGACCCGTCACCGTGGAGACCACCGACCTGCTCGTGGGCCGAAAGAAGCTCAGTTCCGCCGGCAGCGGCGGCCTACGCGCGACGGCCGACGTGCTCGACTTCTGCGCCCGACACGGCATCACCGCCGACGTCGAGATACTCCCCTCGGCGCGTGTGAACGAGGCCCTCGACCGCCTCCGGGCGCAACGACGTCCGCTACCGCTTCGTACTCGACATGTCCGATCTGGGCTGAACGGGCCTACAGCCGACGGCACTTGTGTGCGGCGGCCTCGCCGCGCCCAACTCCCGGGTCGCGGATACGCCGTTGAACGATTGGTCACCGCCGCATAGGTTCCGGCGTATGACGAACGTACGGATCGGTGTGATGTACGACCGCGACTGGGCCCCGGAAGGGCTGCCCGAGTTCGCGCGGCAGGCCGAGGCGCTCGGCCTGGACGACCTGTGGGTGGTCGAGGACCTCGGGTGGAACGGCGGGGTGTCGGCGGCGGCCGTGGCACTGGGAGCCACGCAACACATCAGGGTCGGCATCGGCATCGCCCCCGCCCCGCTGCGCAGCCCGGCGCTCCTGGCGATGGAACTGGCCACGCTGGCACGGGTGTTCCCCGGGCGGCTGGTGGCCGGGATCGGGCACGGGGTGCAGGAGTGGATGGCCCAGGTGGGCGCCGCGGCCCGCTCCCCGCTGGCCCTGCTGGCCCTGCTGGAGGAGACCATCACCTCGGTGCGCGCGCTGCTGCGCGGAGAGCGGGTGGAGGTGGCGGGCCGCGAAGTCCGCCTGGACGGCGTTCAGTTGACACACCCTCCGGCCGAGCCACCGCCGGTGGTCGCGGGTGTGGTGCGTCCGCGCTCCCTGGAGCTGTCCGGGCGGGTCGCGGACGGTACGGTGATCACGGAGGGCCACGGCCCGCACGACCTGGAGAACGCCCGCGCACTGATCGCCAAGGGCGGCGCCGCCTCCGACCACACCCTCACGGTCTTCGCCTTCGCCTGCGTCGGTGACGACGCCGACGAGGTGACCCGCGCCCTGCACGCGCACATCGAGGGCCACGCCGCCTGGCTCGGCCGTCCGCCGCACGAGGTGTTCACCGTCTCGGGTCCCGCGGCCAGGGCCGCCGGGCACATCCGCGAGCTGGCGACGGCCGGCGCGGACACGGTCGTCCTGCGGATCGCCGGTCCGGATCCGCTGCGGCAGCTGAAGGCCGTATTGGAGGCGGTCGGGCAGCGGGACTGAAGTCCCGGGTTCGCGGTCGCCGTACGTCCTCGGTCAGCTTCGGCTGAGGACGGGAGTCCGACGTCCGGAGCGACCAGGACCGTTACTTGGCCGGCAGGCTCGCTGCGAACGCGCGTCCCCCGTCGATCCACGCGACCAGGGCCTCGTCCTCCGTCACGGCGGCCCCGGCGACCACGAGCCAGCCGCGCGTCGGGCGGCCGGGCAAGTCGAAGGGCCGTGTCCCGGGCCGGGCCCTTCGTCGTACGCCATCAGTCGTCTCCTTGCCGCTCGGAGAGCCTGCGTTCGAGGTCGCGCAGGTCCTTGGTGAGGGAGGAACGGACCTGACGGGCGAACAGGGGTGCTGCGAGGCGGAGTAGACCGCCGGGGCCTCCCCGGACCCGGATGGCCGCGAGCGTGCCGCGCGGGTGCGGCTCGAAGGAGTAGGTCACGTGCATCGGCATGGGAGCGGCCACCGAGACCATGTCCAGCAGCTTCGGAGGTTCGTACACGGCCACCCGCAGGACGTAGTCGATGCGCCTGCCCAGGAAGTGCGCCCTGCGGGTGACCTCGGCGCCCGTCCCGAAGCCGCCGCCGTCCGCCTGCCGGGTCAGGTCCGCCGTACGGATGCCCTGTGTCCATTCGGCGTCGTGGCGCCAGTCCATGGCGTACGCGGCCACGCGCTCGGGAGGCAGCGGGATCTCGCGCCGCACTGTCACGTCGATGCTCATCGTGTCACCGCCTCGCACCCCTGACTCCGGCGGTCGCCGCCGCTCGGTCCCCTCCAGCATGGCCGTGATCGGGGGCGGATGCGCGCCGCAGGGGTGCGTCGGGCAGGGCGCCGACGTCACCGGTCCGTTCGGGGGCCCATTTGCTCTCCGGCCCCCGGTTGCGCGGTGGGGCATGCTGGTATCCATGGGTGCCGGGCCGGGAGGTGCACGGATGCGAGGGTGGGCCGGGGGGTGGGTGATCGTGGGGGTGGTCGTCCTGGTGGCGTGCGGCGGCTCCTCAGGAGGAACGTCCGGGGGTGGCTCCCCGACGCCGTCGGCCGGTGCGTCGACGTCCGCGCCCGGGGCGCCCTCCACGAGCTCGTCCGCGGCACCGACCGCGAGCCCGACCGTACGAAGCCCGTCCGCTTCAGCTTCCGTACCCTCCTCGCCGAAGAGCTGTGCCGGCGGGCATGTGGAGGTCACCGTGGCCCCCGGTGATCCGGTCCGGCAGCAGGTGTGTGTGCGGCCCGGGACCGTGGTGTCGCTCGTCCTGCGCCCTCGTACGGACGGCAAGCGGTGGACCGCCCTACGCAGCTCCGCGCCGGTCTTCGTCCTCCCGTCCGGCTGGCGGCTGGGCGCGGACGGCACCGCGCGGGCCTCGCTGCGCTGCGCTGGGACGCGCGGCGGTGTTGCCGACGTCACCGCCCTGGCGAAGGAACCCGACCTGGTGGGCGCGGGCGGTGTGGCCTTCACCTTGCAGGTGAACGTGGTGCCGCACACGACGGCGGGGTGACCCCGGAAACCGGGATCACCCCTTCACCGCGACCCGCGACCCGCGACCCGCGACCCGCGACCCGCGACCCGCGACCCGCGACCCGCGACCCGCGACCCGCGACCCGCGACCCGCGACCCGCGACCCGCGACCCGCGACCCGCGACCCGCGAGCAGAGACCCGTCGCGACGCCGATGGCGCCTCAGTCGCAGTCGCGCACCTTGATCGTGTAGATGCCGCGGCCGTGGGTGGCCGCGTACAGCGTGCGCCCATCGGGGCTCAGCTTCACCTGGAGCACGGCGACGGCCGGGAGCGAGCCGACGCGCTGCCAACTCGTACGGCCGGGCGCGCGGTACACGACGCCGAGGTCGGTGCCGACGGCGAGGCCGCCGTTCGGTGTGAGGACCGCGGAGTCGGCCGGCACGTCGGGGAAGTTCTTCGAGATGTCCTTCCAGGTCGTGCCGCCGTCCCTGGACTCGAAGACGTGGCCGACGCCGGCACCGGGGCCCTCGGTCCACTGCCGGGAGAACCCGTTGACCGTGAGGTAGACGTGGTCGGCGTTCTTCGGGTCGACGGCGAAGCCGCTGAGGTAGCGGTTGGGCACGGTGCCGTCCGCGCCGGTGGCCGGCAGGGCGATGTCGTGCCAGCCGGTGCCGTCGGCGTTCCCGACGGAGATGCCGCGGGTGAAGCCCTGGTTGTTGCAGGGGCCGCACCAGGCCGCGTACACCTTGCCGCCCGAGGCGGCGACGGCGGTCGCGGTGTGGCCGACGCCGAGGTCGTACACGCTCTTCCACTCCGAACCGCTGCGGATGGCGTAGCCGTGGGTCTGCACCCAGACGTGGCGGCCGCCGGCGATCCAGGTGGCGCTGTTCTTCGCGTCGGCCGCGAGCGGCGCGATGAAGCGTGCCTCGCCGGTGGCGTTGTCGGCCGGGGCGACGCCGTACGACGTGGCCTTGCTCGGGTCCTCGACCCAACTACCGTCGTTGACGGCGCAGTTCTGCGTCACCTGGATGGCGAGGTAGACGTACTCCTCCGCGATGTCGCAGCCGTTGGCGGGGTCGGTGAGGGTGTCGCCGCCGTCGCCGCCGAAGTTGGAGCCCATCACCGTGTCGTTGCTGCGCAGGACGGACTGGCCGTTGTCCTGGAGACCACCGGTGACGGAGACGCCGCCGTGGTCCAGGTCCCTGCCGACACCGACCGAGTAGTACTGGAGGGTGTCGATGGTGCCGTCGTTGAGCGAGGTCCAGTCGGTGGCGTGCCCGGAGGAGTCCTGGGAGCCGTTGACGGGGCGCTTGTAGACACCACCGTCGTTGCCCGCGTACACGAAGCTCTTGCCGTGGTAGCGGCCGATCGCGACGCCGTGCTGGTCGGAGTGGGTGGTCGGGTTGCAGTCACCGGTCTGCTTGGCCGGGTCGATGCTCCAGCAGGGGAAGCCGAAGTTCCAGTACGGGCCTACGGTCGACCAGCTGGTCCCGCCGTTCTTGGTCTCGTAGACCTCCTCCAGGCCCGCGTACACGTGCTCGGGGTCGGCGGGGTCGACGGTGAGGAACTGGTTGTACCAGGCCTGCACGCCGGGCATGTAGCCCGGGGAGGTCAGCGCCGAGCCGGAGGCGGCCAGGCCCTGGTAGTCCGCGATCTTCGTCCAGGGGCCGCCGGGAGAGCCGGACTTGGAGACGTAGATGCCCTCCAGACCGCTGTCCGGGTTGGTGTTCAGCTGCTCCGGCGACTGGTCGATGGCGTAGTAGCGCGAGCCGTCGGCGGAGCGGGCGAAGGTGACGCTGCCGACGTTGTCCGCATCGGTCGGCAGGTCACCGAAGCCGCTGGTGATCCTGGTCCAGGTGCCGTTCACCTTGGTGTAGAAGCCGTTGTAGTCGTCACCGCTGCGCCAGCCGACCGCGAGCACCACCTTGGCGGGGTTCTTCGGGTCGATCGCGATGTCGTTGGTGATGTTCTTGTACGCCGCACTGGGGTCGTCGGCCTTCGAACCGCCGGGCAGGTAGTCGGGATTGGGCGCGTACTCCAGCTTCCAGGCGCCGCTGAGCTTCTTCGTGGAGTGGCTCCACACTCCCTCGCTGGTCGCCGCCCACACCTTGCCGCCGCCGAAGCGCAGCTCGTGGATGGTGGTGGACTCCAGTTCGTGGCCGCCGACCCGGCTGCGCGTGGAGAACGTGCCGTGGTGCGGGTCGGACAGGACGTAGACGCCGCTGCCGAGGTAGGCGTCCGCGTTGGTGGTCGCCTCGCCGGTGCCGAGCCACAGCCGTCCGCCGCCGTCGAGTGAGAGCGCGCCGGTCGACTGTGCGGGGAGCCGGTCGCTGATGGGCTGCCAGTGGCCGCCGCCGCTGCGGGACCGCCACACCCCGCCGCCGGCGCTGCCCGCGTACACGTACCCGTCGTCATCGGCGGCCACCGCGGCCATCCGGCCGGTGACATTGCCCGAGCCACCGCTGGAGTTGGAGTCGATGTCGCGGTAGCGCGGGTCGTCGGAGTTGTACGGCAGGTCGGTGACATTGCGCCAACTCCCGCCGGTGCCGGGAAGTTTGGTGAGGCTGCTCCATGCGGCCCCGTACGCGCCAGGGGCGACGATGCCGGGCGAGGTGCGGGCCTCGGCGTACTGGTCCGCGCCCTCGGCGATCTCGTCGGCCTCGTTGCCGTCGTCGCCGTCGTCCTCCTTTGCCTTCGGGCTCATGGCGCCCACCGACTGCTGTCGCTCAGCGGCGAGTTGGGCGAGTGCGCGGGCCCCGAAGGGGCTGCTGCCGTGTCGGCCGGGCGCGGCACTCGCGGGTATCGCGATGAGTCCGGCGGTTGCGGTGATGGCGCAGGTCGTGAGCCATCGTCTGCTACGAGTTGGTGCTGACACCAGGTCCTCCCGAGCGGGTGGTGATACAGCCGTCGGTGCAGACCCGACCACGCGCGGGACGGAGCGTCCCGGGGTTTGACAAGCCTTTGACCAGAACCTGCCACTTGCGCACGGGGCTGGAGCGCCGGGGGGCTTCTCGGTACCCGACTCCGGGATCGCTCAGCAGCAGTGAGAGCCAGGTCGGCAGGTTGGTCGTGGGCCTCGGCCTGGGCTGGATGCCCGACGAGTACACAGGGGTATCCGTGCCCTGGAAGGGCCGCGGCGCCCGCCTCGACGAGACGCTGGACATCCTCCAGGAGTACTGGGCCGACGACGTCCTCGCGCACCAGGGGCCGCTGTCCGCTGTTCACCATCCCGGAGACCGTGCTGGGCCTCAGGCCATGGCAGCGACCCGGACCGCCCGTGCTGCTCGCGGCGCTCACCCCCGCCGGACTGCGCCGCATCGGCCGGCGGCTCGACGGCCGGCTGCCCGTCGCGATGCCGGTCCGGCGTCTGATGGGGACGTGGCGCGTCATCCAGAAGAGGGCGGAGGAAGCGGGCCGCGCCCCCTCCACCCCGCGCATGGATCTCCGGGTCAACCCCCTGCTGACCGATACGAGGACCGACCCGGGCGGCCAGATGCCCGCAGCGGGCACCCTCGCCCAGTACGTCGACTACGCGCGGTCCGCCGCCGATGCGAGCGTGCACGAGCTGTTCGTGGACTTCGGGCAGACAGTCGCGTCCCTCGCCGAACGCGTCGACCTCGTCGGCCGCTTCATCGAGGGAGTCCGCCGCGGCTGACTCGGTTCGCGGCAGGGGAACCGTCGCTGATGGGAGAAGCCGCGTACCCGAACCGAGACCGCCGGTGTGTCAGGACGTCCCGAGGCCGTTGAGGAGGGTGTCGACGACGACGTCCGCCGCCTGTCCCGCGCTCAGTTCCGGCAGCTGCCGGGAGACCAGGTGCATGAGCTGGGGCAGCAGCGCGCTCGGCCAGCCCTGCGGGAGACCGGAGCGCAGCAGGCCTTCGTCGGTGGCGCGTCGCAGGAAGGTGTCGACCTCCTCGACGGCCGCGTCGCGCCGGGCATGGACGCTGCTGTCGGTGAGCATGCGGGCGAGGTCGACGGGCCAGGTGCGGTTGACGGTGATGATGTTCTCGACGTAGCGGTGCAGGGCGACGGCGACGGGTGCCTCGCGGAGCCGCGCGTCCTCGATGGCGTGCTCGATGGCGGTGAGGCGGGCTTCGTAGATGGCCGCGAGGAGGTCTTCGCGGGAGGCGAAGCGGCGGTAGACGGTGCGCCGGTCGACTCCCGCTTCTGCGGCGATGCTCGCGATGCTCGCGCCGGGGTCGGCGGCGAGCATGCGGGCGCCGGTGGTCAGGACGGCTTCGAGATTGCGCGCTGCATCGGCTCTCACCGCACTGATTCTAGTGGCGGAATGTGATGCCTGAGACATCTAGCGCCTCTCAGGAGTAGAAGGCCGTTCTGGAAGTGCTACATTCTAGTGACAGAAAAATTCGGTAATGCCAGATCCATGAGTCTTCTAGAAGGGCAGTTTCGGATGCCGAAGGCAGACAACTCTTCGACTCCGCTCGTCCCGACACCATCGGTCGGCTGCCCGGCGCCCTGCGCGACTCCGCACTGGACGCCTTCGCCCACGCCACGGCCGGCGCCTATCTCCGGATCGCGCCCGTCCTCGCCGTCGGGGTTCTCCTCGCCCTGTTCCTGAAGCCGGCACTCATGACCGGCGGGACCGCCACCCTTGACCACTCCGATCCCGCCCCCGCCAAGGATTCCGTCCGGGCCGCCTGAGCCACCGACTCCCACGCCCTCGACCGGCCGCCACCCCACCGGTGCCGGTCGGCGGCATGCTCCGGGCGCCCATCGCGCCGGGCCAGGCGTCGCCGTCCTGCGGACGCCGTGGAACCACACCGCGAAGCTTCGGGCGAGCGGCCCGGCTCGGACCTCGGTGAGGCCCGGCACCCACTCCGGCCACCGCCCGAAGCACCGGACATGCCAGGCCCCGTCATTCATCGAACTGTCCAACAGCTGACGTCCAGAGACCTGGTGGGGTCCGCCGCCCTGGCTGCGCCCGCACCTGGCTCCGTGCGGCCCATGCGCGCACCGGAGTCCATGGGACGTCCGCGTTGCGCCCAGGTCGGAGCGGTCGGGGCGCGGAGGACAGGGTGCGGTGGGCTTCACACACGTGTGACGTCGGCCGAGCGGTGGTTCGGAGCTGTCCAGAACTGGACTCTCTATGACGTGAACAGCGGTGTCGCCACACCCCGGACGGCAAAGATCGTCGTACCCGGCGCAGAACACTCCGCAGCACACGACGAAATGAGGGACTGCCGTGACCAACCTGACCGCCGCGATCGAATTCGTGGCACAGCTGACCACCGGCTGGCGTGCCCTGGTGCTCGACCGGGACGAGCAGGCGGACGTACGGGACCTGGCGGGGCTCGCCGTCCGCTGTGCCAGGCGGCGGACATCATGAGGTCCAAACGGACGCACGCGCGTCCCTGGAAGCGGCCGCGGAACGCACGGGCCTGGCCTACGCCTTCCCCGGCAGTGGTATGGCCGGCGACCTGCTGCCCATCCCCGAGCCCCACCACCCGGACCTGACGTTCCAGCGGGTCACCACCGACGAACACCTGCTGGCCTACGCGGACCTCAATTCACGCGCCTACGGCTTCCCCCCTGCAGGACGGCCGCGACGGACCGGCCGGCTCCGCCCTGTGGAAGCAGGAGGTCTACGCGTACCTGGCGTTGCGGGACGGCACACCGGTCGCCTGTGCCGCCACCGTCGGGACCCAGGGCAGGCTCTTCGTCGTGCTCGTCGCCACCGACCCCGGGCAGCAGCGCCGCGACTACGGCGAGGCGGTGACCCGCAAGGCGCTGTACGAGGGTGCCCACGCCACCGGCCTCACCCGGGCCACCCTGCATGCGACCGCCGCCGGGGCACCGGTGTATCCGCGCATCGGTTTCGAGCCGAACTCCCCGATGCGCTTCTACGCGCTCAAGGGCCGAGGCAGGCCGCCATGAGGGCGCCTCCCGTTCCCGGGCGTGAGTGTCGGACAGAGCGTCAAGGGACCGATGCGCATGGGTTTCCGTACACGTGGGCCTGCGGGTTCCGCCGGCCGGACCGCTAGCGGGTCGTGTCCTTCGCCGGGGCCGGTTCCGTCTGCTCCGCGGTCCAGGAGGTGAGGAGGCGCAGGGCGTCGTGGGTGGGGCTGTCGGGTTCGGCGGGATCATGAGGCGTTGTCCGGAGTGGTCGGGGCTTGCCCAGGTGTCGCAGTCGAGGGTGAGGTCGCCGACCAAGGGGTGGTGGTAGTGCTTGGTGCCGTACGTCGCGCTGGTGACGCGGTGTTCGGCCCACCAGGTGCGGAAGTCGGTGTCCCGGACGGAGAGTTCGCCGACGAAGCGGGCGAGGTCCGGGTCGTCGGGGTCGGCGCCCGCCTCCATGTGCAGGGCGGCCACCGCGTCCCGGGCGTCGTGCGCCCAGTTCTTGTGCAGCCCCCGGATCGCGGGGTGGGTGAACATGAGGCACAGGTAGTTGCGGTGGTGGGCCGGTAGGGCGGCGAAGTCGGTGTAGAGGGCGGTGGCGGTGGGGTTCCAGGCGAGGATGTCGAGGTGTTTGCCGAGGACGAGGGCCGGGGTGTGGGTGAGTTGGTCGAGGAGGCGGCGCATGGCGGGACGTATGCGCTGGGTCTGTCGGCGGTGGTGGTGGGGTTGGTCGTCGGTGCGGCCAGCGAGCTGATAGAGGTGTTGTTGCTGGTCTTCGTCGAGGCGGAGGGCGCGGGTGAGGGTGGCGAGGACAGGGGTGGAGGCGCGGACGCGGCCCTGTTCGAGGCGGGTGTGGTGGTCCACGCTGATGGCGGCGAGGGTGGCGACCTCTTCGCGGCGCAGGCCGGTGACGCGGCGTGCGGTGTCCGTGGTGGGCAGGCCGCAGTCCTGGGGGGTCAGCTGGCCCGACGGGCCCGTAGGAAGGCACCGAGGGCACGGGGTCGGGATGTGAGCTCATGTCGTCGATTCTCCTGCGGATCACACACACGTGCGGTGTGTCGATGGGGTCCGGGATGCCGCCCGAGGGCGGCGGGACCCTTGAACGGTCCCGCCGCCTTCCGAGGGGTGTCAGCGGACAGTTGCGCGGGCCGCGCGCTCGATCACGCCGGCCACCAGATGCGGGTGTGAGACGGCGACGGAGTGGGACGCGGCGACCTCGGTGGTGTGTGCGTGGGCGCGCCTGGCCATGAAGCGTTGCACGGCCGGGGGGATGTTGAGGTCTTCGGTGGTGATGATGTCCCAGCTGGGCTTGGTCTTCCAGGCCGCGGTGGTGGCCTTCTCCTCCAGGGCGCCCTGGGCGATGGGACGTTGTTCGGCGGCCATGAGGGCGGCCTGCCCCACCGGCACGTCGGCGGCGAACTGGTGGTGGAACTTGTCCTGCTGGATGTACAGGTCGGTGGCGGTGGAGCCGTCGGCCTGCTGGTAGGTGACCGGTTCGAGGGTGCCGGGGAGCGTGGAGCCCGGGTGTTTCGGTCTCGCTGGTCCTCGTCACCGGACTGATTGGTGACGAGTCTGGCGCGGACGGCATGACGGCCACTCCGGTGTGCGCGGAGTCCGGCGCCGCTGCCCGGCGACGGCCGACGCTCAGAGGTGGTCGGCGTCGACCACGGCCTGGGCGAAGGCGGTGGGCGCTTCCTGCGGCAGGTTGTGACCGATGTCCGCGATCGTCCGGTGCAGGTAGGGCCCGGTGAAGTGGCTGCGGTAACCGGACCCGTCGCCCGGTGCGGTGAACGGGTCGAGGGCGGCGTCGAGGGTGACGGTGGGGACCCCGATGGAGGGCTGGGCGGCCAGCTTCTTCTCGTAGCGGTCGTAGCGTCGGTCGCCCTCGATCAGGCTGATGCGCCAGCGGTAGTTGTAGAGGACGATCGCGGCGTAGTCGGGGTTCTTGAAGGCCTCGGCCGTGCGCCCGAAGGTGGCGTCGGAGAAGTTCCAGTCGGGGGAGACGAGGGTCCACACGTAGCGGCACAGCGCGATGCGCTCGTCGAGGTTCTCCATGGCCTTCACGCCGCGGTCGGTGGCGAAGTACCACTGGTACCACCAGTTGTGCTCCACGCCCGGAACGGCGGGCTCCAGCTGCATCTTGCGGTCGGTGATGAGGTAACCGCTGGTCGACACGAGGGACTTGACGCGCTCGGGCCACAGGGCGGCGATGATGTCGGCGGTACGTGAGCCCCAGTCGAAGCCGGCGAGGACGGCCTTCTCGATCTTCAGGGCGTCCATGAAGGCGATGACGTCCAACGCGATCGCGGACTGCTCGGCGGTACGGGGCGTGTGGCGGGACAGGAATCGGGTGCTGCCGTGGCCGCGCAGATACGGGACGAGCACGCGGTAGCCCAGGTCGGCCAGGAGCGGGGCGACGTCGACGAAGCTGTGGATGTCGTACGGCCAGCCGTGCAGGAGAACGACGACCGGGCCGTGCTGGGGGCCGGCCTCGGCGTAACCGATGTCCAGGACACCCGCCTTGACGTGCCTGAGGGTGCTGAACTCGGTGCGGGTGCCGGGGGTGATGGTCGGCACCGTGGGCGTGGCGGCGCCGCCCGGCTCGTCCGAGGCGGTCGCGGCGGATGCGTTGGTCTTCGGGCCGGTGAGTGAGACCGCTGCCGCGCCGGTGCCCAGGCCGACGGCCTTGCTGAAGGTGCGCCTGTTGATCATGTCCAGTCCTCCGTCGTGCGATTGCGATGACCGGCCCGTGCTTGGTGAGCCCGGGGCGAGGTGACCTTCGCACAGCGCTCGTCACCTGTCAAATAGGTGACGAACGCTGTCGGTGCCCCACGCTCTCGCCCATGGCGAAACCCCACACATCAGTCATGTGGCGGTCGGATGCGGCCTGTCGTAGCGGCTCTCGCGTTCAAGGGGGCACAAGATGTGGAAGATGTATCAGCTTAAGTCAATGACATGAGAACGTAGACTACGTAAGTGCTACATTGAAGAGGCAATTAGTAATTTTGGTCAATGACCTGGGTCTGAAGCACCGGAAGAGAGACGCGCATGATCACCTACGACCGGCTTTTCGTCGGAGGCACCTGGGTCGAGCCGAGCGACCTGGAACCGCTCGGCATCCCCTCGCCGCACGATCGGTCGATGATCGGCCGTGCGGTACAGGCGCGACCGGCGGACGTGGACCGGGCTGTGGCCACCGCGCGCACCTCGTTCGAGCAGGGTGTGTGGCGCCGGACTCCGCCCGCGGAGCGCATCGCCGCCCTGCGGCGGTTCAACGCTCTGCGTGAGGAGAACGCGGAGCATGTCGCGCGGCTGATCTCGCTGGAGAACGGCTCGGCGGGCTGGTTCACCCGGGCCGGCCAGCCGGGCCTGACCCGGCAGGCGAACGCCTACCTGAGGGCGGCGGAGGAGTTCGCCTGGGAGGAGACGCTCGTGCCCTCGGGCCCTCAGTCTCCGGTGCGCAGCGTGGTGCGCCGGGAGGCGGTCGGCGTGGTGGCCGCGGTGATCCCGTGGAACTCGCCGTTCTCCTCGGCCACTTCGAAGATCATCCCTGCTCTGCTCGCCGGCAACTCCGTGGTCCTCAAGGTGTCTCCGGAGAACTCGCTCAGCATGGGTTTCCTGGCTGAGCTGCTGGAGCGGGTCGGCCTGCCCGAGGGGGTGATCAGCGTGCTGTCCGCGGACCGTGAGACCAGCGAGTACCTGGTCTCCCACCGGGACGTCGACAAGATCGCCTTCACCGGCTCGACGGGGGCCGGCCGCCGTATCGCCGCGATAGCGGGCGAGCAGCTCAAGCGGGTCAGTCTGGAACTGGGCGGCAAGTCCGCCGCCGTCATCCTGCCGGACGCCGACATCGACAGGGCTGTGGCGGGCCTGAAGTTCGGCTCCCTGCTCAACAACGGCGAGTCCTGCATCGCCCAGACCCGCGTCCTGGCCCCGCGCGGCCGGTACGAAGAGGTGGTGGCCGCGCTGAAGGAACTGGTCGAGTCGTTGAAGGTCGGCGACCCGAACGAGCCCGATACCTTCATCGGCCCGATGATCCGCCCCGACCAGCAGGAACGGGTGCGCGGCTACATCCGACTCGGCATCGAGGAGGGCGCACGCCTCGTCACCGGCGGCCCGCAGATCCCCGAGGGCCTGGAGAAGGGCAACTACGTCACCCCGACCGTCTTCGCCGACGTCGACAACTCCATGCGGATCGCGCAGGAGGAGATCTTCGGCCCGGTCCTGGTGGTCATCGCCTACGGCGGCGAGGACGACGCCGTCCGGATCGCCAACGACTCGGAGTACGGCCTGTCGGGCGGCGTCTGGTCCGCCGACGAGGAGCACGCCCTGGCGGTGGCCCGTCGCATCCGTACCGGCACCGTCACGGTCAACGGTGCCTCGGTCGCCTTCGACGGCCCGTTCGGCGGCTTCAAGGCGAGCGGGATCGGCCGGGAGTACGGAGCGGTCGGCCTCGGCACCTACACCGAGTACAAGACCATCACGGTCTGACACGGAAGGCTTGGCGCCTGTTCTCGGTGCATGGGGGAGACGTCTACGGCGACGCCGCTGAGCCCGCACACGTATACCGGGCACCGCACGGGTGACGGCGACCGCCCCGAAGAAGTTGCACGAGGCCGACGCCATGGGGTGGCTGCTCAGGCCCGACATGCGTCACCGGCTTGAATGGTGACGAAAGGAGGGGCATGCTGAGGTCCGTCCGGGCGACAAGCGGGACGCCGTCCACGATCGACGAAGTGGAGCACGGTCATGAACAAGGGACTCACCACGGAAGCCGCCGAGGCGGCGGTACGACGCGCGCGCTTCGGCAAGCTTCCCGAGCGCGTGCGTTTCGACGACATGACCGAAGCGGTCGAAGCCGCTCCGGCCGGCGGGGCGAACGGATCGTACGACCCCGAAGGCTCATGGAAGTTCTACTCGTGCCTCGCCCTCGACCTGGGGCTGTAGGCGCACAAGCCGGGTCCCTTTCCGCGACGAGACCGGCGCCTTCCACCACGCCGGCACACCCACCGGGTGCCCGGCGTGCACCCCGAGCGAGCCAGCTACGGCACCTTCGCCGCCTTCAAGGACCTCGACGGCAACGAGTGGTTCCTTCAGGAGATCACTGAGCGTGCCCCCGGCCGCTGAGCCCGTCCGACGTCGACCTCGCGCGAACCGGTCTCGTCGCCCACCCACGCGGCCGGTTCGGACTACGGTCCACCCACAGCGGCCCGTCCCGGCCCGTCCCGGCCCGGCGCGAAGCGGAGGAACGCGGGGCGACCGGTGAGCCGGTCCTCGCAGCGCTGCTGGCGTCCGCGGGCATGGAAGAAGGACCGCTTGGCCGCGGTCGATGACGCGGTGACGGAGCTGGAGGCCGTACGGCTGCGGCGAGACGTGGAAAACGTGGCGTTGGACGACATATGGCGGGCGGAGGCACGCCTGAAGGAGCAAGGTTTCACACGTTGCCGGTGTCAGTCGGTGTCCGTCCCGCCCCGCTCGACCAGGGTGTACATGACGGAGTGCTGCTGCTTGTGGCGCCGGATACGGCCCTTGGCGACCAGGGACTCAAGGGTGTTGCGCACCACCTGCGGGGTGGGATTGCGGTCCGGGTGCTTGGCCAGGAGTTCGTCCCGCAGCTCCTTCGCCGGACGTGGCTCCTCGTACTGGCCCAGCAGCTCCGCCAACAGGTCACCGAGCAGAGGCTGCTGCGGCTTCCCTTTCGCACCGTCCTTCGCCGCCTTCGCCGCCTTGGCGGCCGGGGCGGACTTGGCCGACGCGGAGCGCCGTGCGGTGGTACCGGCGGGAGCCTTCTTCGCCTTTGCGGCGGCCGGCTCGTCCACCGACTGCTCGGGCAGACGGGACGCGTCCGCGAAACTCTCGTACCGCTCGGCGAGGTTGAGGATGTCCGAGAGGAGGGCCTCCTCCTGCTTCAAGACGCTGATCCTCTCCGCCAGCTCCTGCTGTCGGCGGCGGTTCTCCTCCAGGTCCGATGCGGCTTGCGCTACGTACCGCGACCGGAGCGTGGCGGCTGATTGGCTGGTCACAACCGTTCACTCCCTCGATATGACTGACGTTTGCGCATGGTACCCAGGCCCGAGGGCCGCGTGCGGACAGGTGTCAGCGCCAGATGGTTCGTGCCCTTCGCAGGTACTGCCTGGTATGTGTGTCGTAGAACCGCTGTCGCGGCGATACGAGCAGACAAACATGTGCGTATCCGCGACAGTGAAGTGGGCTGACCACGTTCCAAGCCGGGCGGACGGCAGCTCACGCCAAGGTGACGTGCATGCCGCCCTTGGCCAGGACATCGAGGACCACGCCGAACAGGTCGTAGGCCTGGCCCTCCGGTGTCAGGGCCTGGGACAGATGCTCGCGTGCTGTCGCGGCTTCGCGCCAGAGCAGGGTCGAGGGGGAGGTGTAGCCGAAGGTGCCGCGCAGGCAGTCGTCGAGGGCGGCCAGACAGCCGCCGAAGTAGCCGCCCGGACCGTTCACCGCCTCGCCGAGCGCCAGGTAGAGGCCCGGTTCGTCGGTGACGTGCCGGCCGTCGAGTTCGTAGGCGTGACCGGCCGGCCGGTCACGGTGGGTGCGTCGGCAGGCCCGCTCTCTGACGAGGTCGAGCCAGGCTCCGCGACGCCGGGTGTCGAGGCCGGCCCAGGCACCCCGAGTGTCCGGCGGCCCGGCGAACCACCGCTCCCAGATCGGCCGGGCGTACGGGGGAACGGGCGTGAAGAGTGCTCCGTCGAGCTCCAGGTCGATCCGATCGTTCCCGTCGGGGGATGGGCGCCAGGCGCTGACTCTGGCCCGGAGCAGGCGTTCGGTGAGCGGCTCGCCCTGGTCGTCCTGTATCTCCAGGGCGGCCTGCTCCAGGTCCAGCGCCCGCCGGGTGCCCTTCATCAGGGCCGCCCGCAGCTGATCACCCTGGGCGAGCCCCCGCAGGACGAGCGGGGGTGCCGACCGTTTGGGCGGCAGGACACGGGCGAATTCTCGGCACGAGCCCAGCCAGCGGTGCCCGTCGTGCACGCGAACTCGGCCCCTGTGCCCTTCGGGTGGGCCTTCGTAGTCGTCCAGGCCGGTGAGTACGAGCCTGTCTGTCCCCAGGGACCGGCCTACGCTCTCCGCGTCCTCCAGCAGCCAGGCGTCGAGCGTCTCATCGTCCGGCACCAGCCACACTCGGTCGCCGAGCCAACCGCGCACTTCTGCCTGTGGAACCCAGCCGAACAGCTCGTAGGTCCCTCGCTGAGGCTCCCCGAACAGCCCTTCCACCTCGGCGCAGACGCCCCAGGCATGCCCGTGCTCCTCCTCGGTCAGCGTGTACCGCGCGCGCCCGCGATGGCCCTCGTCCTGATGCACGGTGGGAATCATGCCGGGACCGAGTGTCCACGGCGAGGGCTTTTCTCGCGTAGTCGGTCGTGACGCCTCAAGGCAGTCGGTCATCGCGGCTTGAGGCGTGTCGCCGCGTCGGGGCCGGTGCCCACCGGGGCGGCCCGCACCTGGCCCGCGCTCCCCGATGCACTTCGGGCCCGTCACCGGCGGGAGCAGGCTGTGCCGGTGACGGGCTCGAGGGATGCTTCTGAACACGCGCACGGAGCCCCGCGTCAGTCAGGGCCGTGCGCCGCCCGGATGAGGTCAGCGGGCGGCGACCGCGGGTGCAGACTTCTTCCGGGCGCGGTACGCGGCGGCCTTGATCTTGTTGCCGCAGGACTCCATGCCGCACCACTGGCGCCGCATGCCCCGGGAACGGTCGATGTAGACCCGGGTGCACTCGGGGTTGCCACACTCCTTCATCAGCGGCACGTCGGGGCCGCTGAGCAGCTCGACGGCCTGCCGGGCGACGGTGGCCAGGGCCTGCTCCGGCGATGCGTCGGTGTGCCGGCCCGACAGGGTGAGCTGGGGTGTCGCAGGCGTCTTGCGCGCGGCGGCGTTGAGGATGCCGAGCGCCTCCCGGTCGAACTCCTCGCCGAGCCTGCGGCCGGTGACGAGCCGGTAGACGGCCTCGCGTACGGTCGTGGCCTCGCGGACGTCGTCCTCCCTGCCGGGAGTGATCGTGTCCACCAGCCCGGACTCCAGGTACCAGGCGTTCAGCCGCTCCGGCGTCACGAACATCTCGAACCGGGTCGAGCGGCGGGCCCGGAGCGTGGCCGCGAAGTCGAGAGCCGGGTGCCCGCATACGAAGACATGGTCAAGATTCACATCACCATCTTGACAGGTGACTAATGCTGAACGCAAGAACCGTCACCACTTCAGGCGGTTGCCTATCGGCGGCAGCGCCTTCGCGACCGTACGGCAGGGGAGCGGACGTGCGGGTCAGGACCGTTGACCGGGGTGGCCGACGAGAGACGGACCCGCCTCCTCCCGGGACCCGGCTCCGCACTCCAGGCGCACGGCGCGGCCCTGCCGGCGGCGGCGCAGCCAGCGGTCGTGGCTGGCGACGACGATCGCGCCGGGTCCCGGTCCCAGGGCGGCTTCCAGTTCGTCGCACAGTCGTGGGGACGCGGGCTGGAGGACCCCGCCCAGCGCATCGAGGACTTCAAGGCCGCCGTCTCGTACCCCACCACCCGCGAGGAGGTCGCCTCCGACCGCGTCGGTCTGCTCGGCATCTGCGCCTCCGGTGGCTACTCGCCGGCCGCCACCGGCGGCGACCACCCGTCAGGGCCGTCGCGACCGTCTCCACCGCCGAACCCGCCCGCCAGTTCCGCTTCGGCGCCGACGGTTCCCAGGACCCGGCGGTCTTCCAGGCCCTCCTGGACGCCGCCGCCCGGGCTCGCACCCGTGCCGCCCGCGGCGAGGATCCAGGCGTGCTGACGATGTTCCCGGACACCGCCGAGGAGGCGGGCGCCCTGGGCGGCGAACACGGCATCGAGGGCTGGGAGTACTGCTGCGGCGCCCGAGGCCACCACGAGCGCTCCGCCAAGTACCTCACCTGGGACAGCGTCGACAAGCTGGCCTCCAGCGACGTCTTCCGCGTCGCTCCCCTCATCGGCCCCCCCCGCCCCGTCCTGCAGATCATCGGGGAGCGCGCGGTGACCGCCTGGATGGCGATCGAGGCCCACCAGGCCGCCACCGGCCCCAAGGAGTTCCATCGCATTCCCGGCGCCAGCCACGTCGACCTCTACGACAAGCGCGAGTATGTCGACCAGGCCGTCGACAAGCTCGCCGACTACTTCACCGCCCACCTCGACAAGTGACCTGCTGAGCCCACGTACGGGGACACATGCGGGAGGGCGCGTCACTTCGCCCGCAACGGCCCCGCGAAGGACTTGCGCAGCGACCCGGGAGCGGCCAGGGGCAGGAGCACGGCGAGCATCTTGCCCCTGACCGTGCTCGGTTCCCGCGTCAGCTCGACGTCGACACGGGTGCCGCCGCCCTCGGCGGTCAGCCGGAAGACCCAGCCGCCGCCGGCCCCGAAGAGCTTGGAGTCCAGCGTGGTGACGGTGACCGTGTCACCGGCGGGCTCCCACTCGTAGCGCGCCCGCTCCCAGGCAGCCGCGGTCCCCTCGGTGACCTCGGCCCAGGTGTCGCCGAGGCCGTGGACCTCGAAGTGGTCGGCGTCGATCGTGGGCCAGGCCTGGGGGCGGGAGGGACCGAAGTCGGTCAGTACTCCCAGCACGTCCTTGGGGCTGAGCTGGGAGACGAGGTGGACGCGTACGACTGCCATGGGATGTCCTCACCGAGAAGTAACCGTTCTGAGCGGTGACGAGAGATTCCCACACGGTTGCGTCACCAGTCAAGATGGTTACTTTGGTGTCATCGGCGTCGCGCACCCGGAGCCGTTCCGCCACGGAGGCGGGCATGTTGATCGTGAGGCGCAGGGCGTTCGCCCGGCCGCACCGCTCCCTCGCCACCTTCGCCAACGGCTGTCCGGCAGTGGCGACCTACAGCCTGGCGCCGGACGGCTCGTTCGTCCCGCACGGCATTCATGTGCTGGAGATCCGAGGGGGCCTGATCGCACGGATCGTGGTCTTCCTCGACGGCGGGCTGTTCCCGCGGTTCGGCCTTCCCACCTCACTCCCCGGTTCCGGCTCAGGAGCCCAGCGATGACGCCTTCTGGAGACAATCGTTTGATTGCTTCGGGTTAGACAACCTTTGCCAGAGTCTGAACGTCCAAAGAACAACAGGAGACGCGCCGTCTCCGTTTAGGGGGAGCGTTCATGCTCAAGGTGAGCATCGTGGTGCCCGTGTACAACGCGGGGCGCTACATCGACATGTGTGCACCGTCGCTCTTACGCCAGACCTTGGGGGAAGATGCGTACGAGATCATCTACGTCGACGACGGCTCGACCGACGACTCCGCGCAGCGGCTCGACGAGCTGGCCGACGAGTACGCGCATGTGCGGGTGATCCACCAGGAGAACTCCGGCTGGCCCGGCAAACCGCGCAACGTCGGCATCCGGGAAGCTCGCGGCGAGTACATCCAATTCGTCGACCAGGACGACGAGTTGACCCCGGAGGCCCTGGAACACCTGCACCGGATGGCGACCCGCAACGGGTCCGACATCGTCATGGGAAAGGTCATCGGCACCATGCAGGGCCCCAGCAACGTCTTCAAACGCACCGTGGAGCGCTGCACGGTCGAGGACGCGCCCCTCATGGAGAGCCTCACCCCGCACAAGATGTTCCGCCGCGACTTCCTGCTCACCCACGACATCCGCTTCCCCGAGGGCCCGGTGCGCCTGGAGGACCAACTCTTCATGGTCCGCGCCTACGTGCGCGCCAAGACGGTCTCGATCCTGGCCGACCACCCCTGCTACGTATGGAAGCGCCGCGACGACGGCGGCAACACCAGCAGCCGCGGCACCACCCCGGAGGACTACTACGGTCATCTCCGCACGGTCGTCGAGGCCATCAAGCAGGACACCCAACCCGGCCCGCTGCAGAACCACTTGCTCCGCCGCTCCTACCGCGTCGAACTGCTCCGTCCGGTGAACGAACCCCGCGTCCTCCAGCGCACCGGCAAGAACCTCGAGCGCCACTTCGACGTCGTACGCCGTGTGGCCCTGGATGCCTACCCGCCCGGTGTCCGCGACGGCCTACCCGCACTCACCCGACTCCGGGCGCACCTGTTGGAGGAGGGTCATCTGGACTCCCTCGTCGAACTCGGCCGCCGCACCCGGCGCATCAGGCCCGAGGTCACCGTCGACGACATCCGCTGGCGGGACGGAAGGCTCCACGTCACCACCACGATCGGCATGCGCCGCGCCGACGGTGAGCCCCTCGCCCTCGTCGAGCGCTACGGCCGTATGCTCCTCGACCCCGAGCTGCTGGACGGCATCGAGGGCGCCGAGGGCTGGGAGGCCCCGCACCCCCTCGGCCACGCCCACGGCGAACTCCTGGTCCACGACACAGCCAGGGACCTGTGGTGGTTCCCCGACGCCGACCTGACCCCGCGCACCCAGCCGCTCGGCGGGCGCCGTCACCGCGTCGTGCTCACCGGTGAAACGGTCATCGACCCCCTCACTCTGGCCGGAGGCCAGGAGATGGAACCCGGTACGCACGTGGTGTGGGCGAGCGCCCAACTCCTCGGTGTGGGCCGCAGGGCGAGGGTGGCCCGCAGCGACGCCGAGACGCGCGGTGGCGCTCCGGACCTCGGTCTCGGCGCGGGCCTCGGTCTCGGCTTCGGCTCGGTCAGGGTGGGAAACCCACCCCACCTGGTGATCCCGGCCTGGGGCGGCCCGACCGGCCAACTCCGCCTGTCCGTACGCCCACCGGGCCAGGCCACGCTCCCTCACCGCCTCTACCTGCGCACCACATCGGTCCCGCCCATCCGCCGCGCAGCCCGTACGGTCCTCCACCGCCTCCCCCCGGACGTCCGGCGCCGAGCGAAGAAGCTGGCGCGCAGGGCGGACCCCTGGAGCGGCAACTGAGAAGCGCGGTGGCCAGGGCGCTGCGGGACACTGATTCGCCGAGGCGCGGAAGCATCACCGCTGCGGGCCGGTGGGCCGGCTGGTGCGGGAGGGTCGGCCGCACCAGCCGGCGAGGGCAGCGGGTAGGAGACCTCCTCCCGCACGAGCCCCAGCAAGCGGCATCAGCGCAGCGTGACCTCCTGGCCGATCGACCGCTCGCGGGCTGCGGCAATGACCAGCGCCGTGGCCGCGGCGTCCTGCGCGGCGACGCCGACCGACTTGTAGAGGGTGATCTGGTCCGATGTGGTGCGCCCCGGTCTGCTGCCGGCGATGAGTTCGCCCAGTTCGGCGTGCACGTGATCGGCGGTGATGAGGCCGTCGCGGATCGGCATGAGCAGGTCGTTGCTGCCGGCGGGAAGCGGGGCGAGCACGGCCTGCCGCGACTCGACGCAGACCAGAGCCTCAGCCACAGTGGCGTCGTCGATCTCGCGGCCGGCCGGGTTGTAGCCCACGGACGCGATGTGCACCCCCGGTGTCAGCCAGGAACGGCGGATCACGGGTTCGGCGGCGTGCGTCGTCGCGGCGGCGATGTCCGCGCCGTCCAGTGCCTCGGCGTAGCTGGACACGGCCTGGACCTCTCCCTCCAGCACGGCGGAGAGTTCGGCGGCCAGGGCAGCGGCTTTCGCGGGATCCCGGCCCGCGACGCGAATCCGCCGGATCGGGCGGACCCGACAGATCGCGCGGGCGTGGGACCGGGCCTGCACGCCGGTGCCCAGCACTGCCAGCACCGTCGCGTCCTCGCGGGCCAGCAGCCGCGCCGACAACGCGGAGCAGGCGCCGGTCCGCGCCGCGGTGATGGCCGTACCGTCCAGCAGGGCGGTGGGCTCACCGGTGTCCGGATCGAACGCCACGATCAGCGCCTGATGTGTGGGCAACCGTGCCCCGTCGTTGTGCGGGAAGAGCGACACCAGCTTGGTCATGAGCACCCCGGCCGACGGCAGGAAGCCCGGCATGGCCGCCAGGAATCCATCGCGCTCGGGCACCAGGGCGGCGACGCGGTCGGGCACCGAGGCGCGGCCCGCACTGAGGTCTGCCATCGCAACGGCCAGGGCATCGATCAGGGCGTCCACGTCGAGCAGGGCTTCGACCTGCGAGCGGCCCAGAACAAGCATGCGTCTCAACCTCCTGATACCGGTCATACGGCCGACGACCGCACAGCCGAAGCGTCGGCCCCGCCCCCCGACGCCCCGGCTACGACACGCCGTTGCCCGGGAGGAGGATCATCCGTACGCGACTGAGTCCGTACAGCCGGCCATTCGAAAAGGAGGATCGTTTGTTTGGCCGTCAGGCCCGCGGTCAGCAGCGCGCATGTCTCTCCCCCCGCGGTGAACTACCTCGGCCT
Organism: Streptomyces sp. SLBN-8D4; assembly: GCF_049739545.1. Taxonomy (NCBI): domain Bacteria; kingdom Bacillati; phylum Actinomycetota; class Actinomycetes; order Kitasatosporales; family Streptomycetaceae; genus Streptomyces; species Streptomyces sp. SLBN-8D4. The sequence continues at coordinate 490,019 of NZ_JBMGQC010000001.1, read as the reverse complement.
GAACACCGCACGGGCCAAGAACACACCATCACGGCGCCGCAGAAATTCCTGAACGCGGTCGGCGAAAAGGCCGGAACTCCCGACAGGATCGCCGGGCCGCAGACCCGCGCTCACCGCGTGCCCCGGACGCGACCGATGACGTAGACGACGAGGAGGAGTAGGACCGGCACGGAAGCACCGTTCCGTGGCCGCCGCCTCAGGCGAAGTCGGCCTCGGTGATGCCGTCCGGATGTCCGGACGGCCACCGTCAGGGTCCGTGAGCCACGACGTCTTCGGGCCGTCAGGGCCACCCGGGTACCGGAGGGGCTCGGGCCTCAGGCCGGCTTCGGTCAGCGTCTCCAGGGTGGTGGCGAGCCTCTCCACCTGGATCGCGAGGTGATCGAAACCGCTGCCCACCTCGACCGCTGCGTCACCGGGGCGGTGGACCAGTTCGAGCGAGGCCGCCGGTTCGTCGGGGAACTTGAGGATCACGAGGCGAGCCCCGTCGCCGACCTCGACCCTGCCCAGTTCGGCGTAGCCCAGGGCGGTGTAGAAACCGAGCGAGCGGGCCAGATCGGTGACGCGGTAAGAGACGAAGAGCGTCTTCACGCGGCCTCCCCGGCGCGACGCACCCGGTAACGGAGATGCGTGACGTCTCGGTCCTCGAGCCGTCGGACGAGGTCGAGTTCGATGTGATCGCCGCCCAGGTGGTCGAACAGCCGGCGCCCCTCCCCGAGGAGGACCGGGACCAGGTGGATCTCCATCTCGTCCAGCTGCCCGGCCCGGAGAAGTGCTTGAGCCGCTCCCGCCCCGTGGACCATGACCGGCCGGTCGCCGGCGACTGCACGAGCCTGGCGGGCGCAGTCCTCGACATCGGTGACGAAACGCGCGTGGCCGGGTGGCACGTCCCCGTCGTCCACCTGGTGTGTGAGTACGAAGATGGGCACGCCGTCGTGGTGATCGCCTTGCCAGCGCCCAGCGAGTTCAAAGGTCCGACGGCCGGAGATCAGCGCGCCGGTCGCCAGCGCTTCGCGGTAGACCTGGCCGCTCGGACCGTCGGATTCTCGGTCGTCGAGCCAGTTGAAGAGGCGTCCACCGTCGCGCCCGAGCTCCTGCCCCGGCCGATCGTCCGGGCCGGCGATATAGCCGTCGAGCGACATCGACATGTACAGCCGAATCGGATTGTTCATCCTGGCCTCTCCGTCTTTTCTCCACGACACCCGGGTCCGGCGCTTCTGAGCCGCCGGCTGGGTTGGATGGTCACAAGGGAGACTTCAGGCAACCGGCAAACTCATCGGCCCGACGCGCCGGTCTACGGCGTTCGATGAGATGAACGCGCTCGAAGCGGAGTCCGGCACGGGTCAGGGCGACGAGGGGAGGCCGACTCGATCGGGTTCGCAGCCGCTCGACTCATGGGCGCGCTCGGGGCGGAAACCCACCCCTGCGTCCGTGACACCTTCCTGCTCCACCGCCGGATGCGTCTACGGCGCCCGCCAGGCGGCCTGCACTGGCCCGATGACGGCCAGGCAGTAACGAGCGTGGAGCCGAGTCAATGACCACAAGTCCGCCCCCGGGCAGCCTCCGTTTCGGGCGGGCCGCCCTCAACCGGGCGGAGAGGACAGGGGCCGAGGCGGTGGTCAGGGCTTGCGGGCGAGGCCGGCCGCGATGAGGTGTTCCCAGACCGTGAGTTGCCGTTCCCCGCTGTTGTTCCACGGATTCTCGGCCTGGTCCGGGCGCCACAGGGGTGCCGGGACGATACCGGGGTCGAGGATCTCCAGGCCGTCGAGGAGAGAGGCGATCTCGGCGTCGGTGCGCCACCGGCCGCGGCCGAAGGTCTGCTGGAGGACCCTCTCGGCCTCCTGCGTCTCCGGGTTGTCGCCGGAGCGGAAGTGGCTGACGAAGAAGTAGCTTCCGGAGGGGACGTTCTCGCGCCAGTAGCGGACGACGCCGGCCGGGTCCTCGTCATCGTTGACGTGGTGGAGGATGGCGCTGAACATGACGGCGACGGGCCGGGTGAAGTCGATCAAGCGCATGGTCTCGGGGTGGTTCCGGATGCCTTCGGGGTTGCGGACATCGACCGGCACGACCCGGGTCCGGTCGTCCTTCTCCAGCAGCGCACGTCCGTGGACCAGGACTTGGGGGTCGATGTCGACGTAGACGACCCGGGCCTCGGGCGCGTGCCGTTGTGCGACCTGGTGGACGTTGTCCGCGGTCGGCAGGCCGCTGCCCAGGTCGATGAACTGCTGAATGCCCGTGGTCCGCACGATCTCCCCGACCGCGCGGGTCAGTGCCGCACGGTTGGCGAAGGCGATGGCCACCGAGCCGGGCAGGTCGCGCTTGAACACGTCGCCGATCTCTCGATCCACGGCGTAGTTGTCCTTGCCGCCCAGCAGGTAGTCGTAGACGCGGGCGATGCTGGGCTTGGACGGGTCGATGGAAGAGCCTTCGTACGTCATGGCGATCATTTTCCCCGTAACGTCCCCTGCTGGCCACGGTTTTGGAATGTCCGGACGTACTGATCGGGTCGTGGAGGTCCAGGGCGACATGCCGGCGCGGCAGGTCGTGGAGGCCAGGGGTGCTGATCACGGTGCCGGTGGGGTCGCGGCCGCCAAGGGGGAGGAGCAGCGGGGAGAGGGCAGGGACCTCGTTGCCCTTGCCGACGATCTACCGCGTGCGCGAGCCGCGCACACCTTGTCGTCTCGTCCGCAGGCACGGACTCCCTCGGTGATCAACGGATTCTACGAGCAATGGTTTCCTGATTGCCGGTGGGGTGATGTTGCCGCTTCGGGGCATCCGGGAGGTAACACGTCAGCTCGCACCAGGAGGTACGTCATGATCGCGCTCGGCATCATCCTGCTTGTCATCGGTTTCCTCACCGGCATATCGATCCTGTGGACCCTCGGGATCATCCTGGCCGTGGTGGGCGCCGTTTTCTGGGTCATGGGATCCATGGGGCACGCGGTCGCCGGCCGACGTCACTATTGGTGACCGGGCTGTCCTCGCACCACGTCCGGCGAAATGCCTGCCTTCAGGAGGAGGGCCTGCTCACTGAGCGGGCCCTCCTCCCATGGGAGGCTCGGGGCACCAGCCGGTGAGATGCGTGCGCGGTGCGCGTAGCGCCTACTGATAGCAGGGAGGCGCACACTGGACGGTGAAGATGTTGTTGTGCCCGTCTGCGACGGATGGGGCGACAGGGGTTACTGGGGCAGCCGGGACCCTGCTGGTTTCCCACGGCAACGGAGCCGCCATGGCAGGTGCGCCGAGGGCGCCCAGAGCGGTCGCTACCAGGAACGCCACGGCGATCGCCCGCTAGCCGCCCGTCAGACGGCGTTCCCGCTAGGGCCTGTGTGAGGTCGTGATCATTCTCGGGTTCTGGTCCCGTGCGGGGGTGGGGCCTGGTAGGACGCTGGGTGTGACACGTACGCAACTCACCAACGAGCAGTGGGAGTTCATCGAGCCGTACCTGCCGATAGGCGAGTACGGCCCGTACCCCGAGCGGCTGCGGGAGCAGTTCGAGGGGGTGATCTGGCGGTTCCGCTCCAGCGCCCAGTGGCGCGAGATGCCCTCCGAGTTCGGACCGTGGCCGACGGTCTACGGGCGCTTTCGCGTCTGGCGGGACGCCGGGGTCTTCTCCGCTCTTCTGGAGGGCATGATCGCCGAGGCCGCTCGCCGGGGACAGACGGACTTATCCCTGGTCAGCGTGGACTCCACTACGGCCCGCGCCCACCAGGACGCCGCCGGGATGCACCTCGGCAAGGACGTCATGGACGCCCTTGAGGAAGCCGCCGCCGAACAGGAGCGGGCCCGGCAAAAAGGGGCGGCCCGCCGGGACAGAACGGGCAGGACGGCGGGGACGACCCCGAGCAGGAAGAGCGACGGCGTATCCGGCGGCGGCGCAAGTTCCGGCTGAACCAGGCCCTGCTCGGCAGATCCCGTGGCGGACTGACGAGCAAGATTCATCTCGCCGCGGACCGCAGGTGCCGTCCGCTGTCCCTCGTGCTGACCGCAGGACAGGCCGGCGACAGCCCGCAGTTCGTCCCCGTGTTGCAGAAGATTCGGGTCCGTCTGCCTGTGGGCCGGCCTCGAACCCGGCCCGGCGCTGTCGCCGCGGACAAGGCCTACTCGTCCCGCACCAACCGCTCTTACCTGCGCAAACGCGGCATCAAAGCAGTCATTCCGGAGAAGAAGCACCAGGCCGCCAACCGGAAGAAGAAGGGCCACCGGGGCGGCCGCCCCACGTGCCACGACAGTGATCTTTACAAGGAGCGGAACACGGTCGAGCGGCTCATCAACAAGCTGAAGGCCTGGCGGGGCATCGCCACTCGATACGACAAGTCGCCCGAGAGTTACCTCGCCGGCCTCCACCTCCGTGCCTCAATGATCTGGATCAACGACCTGCTGAAGGCAACTGGCTGATCACAACGTCACACAGGCCCTAGTGCACCCTGATCGTCACGTGCTGCACCGGTGCCGGTCCGGCAGCCAGGACGGAGCAGGAGCCGAGCACCAACAGTGCGATCAGCGCGGCCTTGACGGCACGCCCCAAGTGGTTCCCCCCGGTCGTTCAACGATGGCGATGACAGTGCCACGCACCCGCACGGGCCGCTATGTTTTCGACCCTCTTCGAAACGTCGTCCCCGTGCCGGCCGGCAGGTTGAGAGCGAGTGACGTCGCCGTGTGCTCGACGTGCTTCCCGTCTCTCCTGCTGACGACGAGTCCTGCCCCGCGCAGCACGCCTTTCTGTGGTGCGGGTGGAATGGCCTGCCACGTCGACGAGCACCGCACTCCTGGTCCGGCCGAGCAGTCGGTCCAGCCGTTTCTCGCCCGCTCGGGCGATCTCGAGCGGCTGCTTCATGACGGGGTAGACGAGGACCGGGTCGAGTTCGGGATCAGCAAGTGCCGTGGGTCTGCGCCAGCAGAAATACGACGGTACGAGCATCAGCCCCCGCCCTTCCAGCCGCAGTTCCCGGTCGACGGGATAGTCGACGTCCAGATACGGCGGGTTCCAGCGAGCGAAGGGGTGCAGGCCCTCCAGGAGGGCGGCGGTGCCTCCGTCGAGGACGACGCGCGTGCGAACCGAGACGTCGTCGCCCACGGCCGAACGTACATGCCGCCAGCAGGGGTCCAGGAGCGCCCGGAACGAGGCCCGCAGCGCGTCGGAGACCGGCCGCCTGTACCCGCGCGAGGGAGCCCGTCGGACGGTCCGGCAGTCCGGCAGTTCCGACGACGGCGACCTCTGAACTCTCGTCGCAGCCACAGTGGTTGCCGCACCGGAGGGGCCTTGGCGCCGCTTCATGAAAGGGCAGGGCGCAGAGCGGGAGCACGCGGCTACGCTCACCGCGTGACGCACCGGTGGAAAGGCCACGTAAGCCGTCACCCTCTGTGCGGCGCCGTCGAGTTCACGGTCTCCTGGCATGTGGTGTTGGTGCTGTTCGCCAAGGTGATCCTGCCGCCCCTGGCTCCGTCCTGGTTTCCCGACCTGGGCGCCACCGTGGTCAACGCGGTCTGCTTCGCGGGCGTCTGGGTCGTCCTGTGGCGGTGGGGATGGCTCCGCGTGAGTGGCGCCGCCGCGCTGGGCGGACTGCGGCGCTGGTGGCCGGCTCTGCCGATGCTCCTCGTGGCCTGCTCGTACGCGGTCGCAGGCCTGGAGGGACGTACGACCCTGCTGGTCAGCAGTCTGATCTCGCTGCTGTGGGTCAGCGTCAACGAGGAGATCTACAGTCGCGGCCTCGTACAACAGGTCCTCACCCCGCTCGGTGCGACGCGGGCGGCGATCGGCGTCGGTTTCCTGTTCGGCGTCGGCCACTTGCAGAACTACCTGTTTTTCGGCGCCCCGTTGGACGACACGCTGTGGCAGGTGCTGTCGGCCGGCCTGTTCGGCTTCACCTGCGCGGCGCTGCGGTACGCGATCGGCTCGGTCTGGCCGATGGTCGCCGTCCACGGACTGGATGACTTCTTCCAGATCCGTTCACCGGGAGCGGCACCGGACTGGTGGCAGGTGTGCGTGTACGTCTTCCACGCCGGGTACGGGGTGTGGCTGCTGCGCCACTACGGCACCGGAGATGCCCTTCTGACGCGGGGCGGTGTTCCTGCGGACTCTGGCGAGCGTCCCGAGCAGGCGGGTGCGCTGGACTGACGAGCGGTTGCTCGATGGCGTGGCTGGTCTCGTGTCCTGTTCGGCGCAGGGCACGAACGGGACACGAGACCAGGAGCGGCGTCCCGGCTTTCGCCGGGGAGTGCGGAGGTGGGTGGGGAGCCGGAACAACCCTCGGGTCAGACCGAATCCGTACGCCACGTCCTCAACGCCACTCCGTGCCCGGCCGGTTCATCGGCTCATCGTGCGTGCAGGCATGCCGATGTGCCTCCGGCCTGACGATTGCCGCGGCAGCGGAATCAGACGGGGCGGATGTTCTCCGCCTGCGGGCCCTTCTGGCCCTGCGTGACGTCGAACTCGACCTTCTGGCCTTCCTGCAGCTCGCGGAAACCCTGGGCGGCGATGTTGGAGTAGTGGGCGAAGACGTCGGGGCCGCCACCCTCCTGCTCGATGAAACCGAAGCCCTTTTCGCTGTTGAACCACTTGACAGTGCCCTTGGCCATAACCGTCTCCTTCGAGGGAAACCGGGCCCGCACTCTGCGCGCCCGGAGGTGATCGCCCTGGTCCGGAGAGGCGCTGACACGCAAGAACGCCCGTGACGGCGATCACGGGCGAACAGGACTTCGGAACCACGACTGCTGGATCACGACGCTACACCCGGGGAGTGGCCGCCGCTACCGAGAACGCGGTCGAGTCGGTACCCGGCGTGTCGCCGAACTCCCCCACGTGGGCCTGCTGCTGCTCCTCGGCGATCCGAGTTTGCCCCCTGGTTTCGGGGCCGAACCGGGTCCTGCCGGTCGCGTTCCTGGTGCCGGCCGCGTCGCTGACGCACGCGTTCCGGAAAAAGAAGATTCGACCGGAAGGGCGATCGTCCGGTCCCGGCCGAGGAACATCAGGCCGCCGGGGACCCCGTTGCGTACGCGCCGAAGGTTCTGGCAGGTCAGCCGTCAGATGGATCCGGATTCCAGGAGCAGACCTTCGTCATAGTCGTGCCGTTCGCCGGTGAAGAGGCCGCCGAGGGCGATCACCCGGGCGATGGCCCGGTCGATGTCGTCGACTACGACATCGAGGTGCAGGCGCACCTTTCCACCCTTCAGCTCGGTCACAGGCTGGAAGTTGAGGCGGGGTTGTGGGTCGCCGGGATGGCTGAGACAGACCCGGCCGGGGCGGGACGGCATGCATGGTCGGGCGCTCCAGCAGCGCGCTCCAGAAACCGGCGGTCCTTTCCACGTCCAGGCAGTCGATGGTCACTCCGACCCAGCGGTTCGTCATGTCGTCAGCTCTCCTGTGTCGTCGGGCGGGATGCGGGTGGCCCAGGCTTCCTCGGCCCGGCAGCCGACGGGGCCGCGGGCAGCACAGCAGCGTGAGCCGGGTGCGCGGCTCCCTGGCGTACGCGTTGCCGGGCGAGGTCCGTGGCCGCGTCGGCGGGGGTGGTCTCCCGGGCGCGGGCCCTGTGGAAGACCTGTCGGAGCGTCGCGGCGATGCCGGAGAGCCGCTGGGTCAGCTGTTCCTCGGATTCCCCGCGCAGTTCGACACCGGTGGCGTGGATGACTCCTCCGGCACTGACGACCACGTCGGGTGCCCAGAGGATGCCGCGTGCGGCGAGGAGGCGGGCGGTGGCGGGTTCGTCGAGCTGGTTGTTGGCCGGGCCGGCGACAGCGGCGCAGCGTAGCAGCGGCACCGTGCGCGCGGTCAGCAAGCCGCCGAGTGCCGCGGGCACGAGGACGTCGACCTCCGTCGCGAGGGCGTTGTCCGGACCCACCCAGGTCGCGTCCACCTCCTCGGCCAGGCTGCGGGTGGCGGGGTTGATGTCCGTCACTACGAGCCGCGCGCCGGCACGGGCCAGGAGTCGGGCGACGTGGGCCCCGACCGCACCGAGCCCGATGACCCCGAAGGTCCGGCCGGCGAGCTCCGGTGAGCCGAAGACCTCGTCTGCCACCGCGCCCAGCGCAGCCAGGGCCCCGCGCGCGGTGTGGAAGGAGGAATCGCCGCTGCCGCCGTCGGCCACGGGCCGGCAGCAGACATACGGGGTGCGTTCGCCGATCACGGACATGTCCACCGGGCTGCTTCCCACGTCCGGACCCGCGAGGTAGCGGCCCCCGAGCGATTCGATCGCGTCGCCCAGGTCGTGGAGCAACGCCGTCCGCTCCGCGCCGGTGGGCCGAGTCGTGGTGGGGAGCGCGACGACCGCCTTTGCGCCGCCGTGGTCCAGACCGGCCAACGCGTTCTTCTCGGTCATCGCCGCCGCCAGCCGCAGCGCGTCCGTGATCGCGGCGGCGGGATCCGGGTAGTGAGCGATCCGGCAGCCGCCGGCGGCCGGGCCGAGCGCGGTCGAGTGGATCGCGATGGTGATCGCGAGGCCGCTGCGGCGACCGCGCACGACCTGCACCAGCTCGTGCGAAGGTTTCGGGACGAGGGGGGCCAGAGCGTCCATAAGTACGGCTGTCATGGCGCGAAGCTAGCCGTTCGGACAAAGGCCACGGCCATCAACCGAACGGTATTCGGTACGGGCGCCATAATCGCGGCATGGACGAACTTGATTCGGCGATCGTCCGGCATCTGCAGCGCGATGCGCGGCAGACCAACCGTGACCTCGCCCGCACGCTCGGCATCGCCCCGTCGACCTGCCTGGAACGCATTCGCGCCCTGCGCGCCCGCGGAGTCATCACCGGCTACCACGCCGCCGTCGATCCGGCCGCCCTCAACCGCCACGTCCAGGCGCTCATCCACTTCCAGATCCGCCCCCTCAGCCGAGCGGTCATCGAGGCGTTCAAGACCTATGCGGCCGGTCTGCCCGAGGTCAGCACCGTCTATGTCGTCACCGGCGGGGACGACATGATCGTGCACGTCTCCGCGCCCAGCGTCGACCACCTCCACGGCTTCCTCATGGACAAGTTCACCGCACGCCGCGAAGTCGTCGGATTCCGGACCTCTGTGATCTACCAGCACACCGACAAACAGGTGCTTGAACCCCTCACACCGTGAACCGCCGGCGGTGAAGCCCAAGGCGATCGCGAAGTGCTCGGCGGCCGGCCGGCCGGCTCGGCGGAACGGGGTGGGGCGGGGCCACACCTCATCGCCCCGCACGCCGCCGCCCCGCACGGCGCCTCCTCCACGCTGCCGCCACCTGCACGCCACCGATAGGAGATACTGGGAAGCAGGACGTGGGCGACCAGGGGTGAGGCGTGGGCAGTTCAGGGGAGGCGGGGGCGCTGTCGGCATGGCCGGGTCCGCCCACCAGCGCGCTGCGCGTGCTCCCGCTGACGGACCGGCCGGGCTGGCAAGCGGCCGGAGAGGTCAGCCTGATCACCCGCTCGGCCTGGGAACAGGCCCTGTGCCGCCTTGCCCGGAGCGACGAAGAGACGTGCCACTTGGAACTTTCAGCCGTCACGTTCGTCGACGTCGCCGGCGTCTCCGCTCTGGCCATGACCGCCCAGGGCCTTCCGCAGGGGCGACGCATCGTGATCGAGGAGCCGCCCGCCACCCTGCGGCGCGTTCTGGACTTGTTCTGGCCGGACCTGCTGACTGTCGAGGTGATCGGGCGATGACGGAGCTCAGCACCGAACCGTTCGTTCATCCCGCCTTGTTCTACCAGGGCGAGGAGGAGTACCTGCAGGGCACCGTGCCCTTCATCCGCGACGGCGTGAAGGCCGGGGAGCCGGTGGCGGTGGCCGTGCCCGGGCCGAACCTCGCCCTCCTCAAGGCGGCGCTGGGCGAGGATGTCGCCAAGGTGAAGTTCCTCGACATGACCGAGGCGGGGCGCAACCCCGGACGGATCATCCCGCGGGTGCTGCGCGCCTTCGCGGACACCCACCGCCAGACCCGGGTGCGGATCATCGGTGAGCCGATCTGGGCCGGTCGCAGCACGGTGGAGTACCCGGCATGTGTCCAGCACGAGGCACTGATCAACCCGGCGTTCCAGGGCCGGGACGTCACCATCCTGTGCCCCTACGACGCCGACCGCCTCGATGAGCAGGCACTCACCGACGCGCACGCGACCCATCCGGTGATCATCTCCGGCGGCAGGGAACGGCCCAGCACCGCCTACGCCCCGGAGCACGTGGTCGACCGCTACAACCAGCCCCTGGAGCAGCCGGCCGCGGCCGAGGAACTCGTCTTCCAGGGCGGCCAACTGTCAGGAGCCCGGCAATTCGCGGTCGAGCAGGCCGCGCGGTTCGGTCTATCCGGTGTCCGTCTGGAGGACGTGGCCCTCATCGTGGCCGAGCTGACCACCAACAGCGTGGTGCATGGCGGGGGTTCCGGCACCCTGCGCGTGTGGGCCGACGACAGTCAAGTGGTGTGCGAGGTACGCGACCACGGGCACCTGGGCGATCCGCTCGCCGGCCGTCGCCCACCCGCACGCGACAAGCTCGGCGGCCGGGGCCTGCTGCTCGTGCACACTCTGGCCGACCTCGTACGTATCCACACCGGTACCGAGGGAACGACGGTTCGCTGCTACATCGGTCATCACTGATTGTCGGTGTGATTGTCGGTGTCCTGCGAGGGGCGGAGCGGCGGGGTCACTCACCGCGACCCCGCCGCCACCAGCGTCGCGGTGATGGGTTCGAGCTCGGTGACCAGTTCGTCGAGTTCGCCGGGGGAGAGTGCGTCGTACGGCGGGGCGGCGAGTTCGTCGGTGAGGGCTTCGACGCGTTGCTTGGTCTCGCGGCCGGCGTCGGTGAAGTGGCCTTCGGTGTCGACGAGCCCGCGCTCGCGCAGGCCGTCCATGACCGCGGCGAGCCGATTCTTCGGCAGGTGATGGATGCGCCCGAACGACTCCGGTGGGTAAATGCCCTGCTCCAGCGCGGAGAGCACGTGAGCCTCGGTGCCACCGATGCGCGCGCCGACGAGAGCGGCGACGTGCCCGTCCCCGCGGTGCTCGCGCAGCATGGTCGCGGAATGCCACAGCCGGGCGACCGGATCGTTCGGCACCGGAAGAGCGCGCATACCGGCGTACATCACGCGGCCTTCCGTGGGCGCGTTCGTCGCGGCCTTGGTGGTCAGGTCGGCGGCACGCACCAGGCCAGGGGAGTCGGCCAGCTCCTCGCCGAGAATCCGCCGCAACGAGGCGGCGCTGCCTCGCTCCCGAGCGGCTACGGACGCCTCGGGCGGGATCGTCTGCCACGCGCTCGGGATGTGCCGCGCGGCCTCCCCGTCGGCGAAGCTGTAGAACGCCGCGTGCACGACCTGCGCCGGCACCCGCCCGAGCGGCGCGGCACGGCTGGCGAAGTAGCCGTCCCAGTAGGTGCGGTGGCCGAGCGCGGCCAGCTCCTCGTTGCACTCATCGGCGACGTACGTGACCAGGCAGATCGGTTCCAGTAGCTCGTACAAGCGGCGGGCGCTGTGAGTCATGGCCTACATCATGCCTCGACCCCCTCCCAGGCTACGAACTGCCGCCTATCGTCGGCGTATCGAAAACCGCATACGGGCGGGCAACACCGCGCTGCCTTGTATGGCGGCATGTCCTACAGCGAATCAGCGCGACCAGCCGTGACCGGGGCCGCGGGCGGGGGCCTGACCGTCGAACCGATCAGCGCCGCGGAGCACTTGGCGTTCGTGCGGACACAACGGTCGGTCAGCTTCCTGCAGACCCCGGCATGGGCCCGGGTCAAGACCGAATGGCGCGCCGAGTCCCTCGGCTGGTACGACGGCCGGCAACTGGTCGGCGCCGGGCTCGTCCTGCACCGCCCGGTGCCGCGACTCGAGCGCTTCACGCTGGCCTATCTGCCCGAGGGCCCGGTCATCGACTGGACCGGCGAGATCGACGTATGGCTCGACCCGTTGGCGGCCCATCTCAAGGCACACGGCGCGTTCGCGATCAGGCTCGGGCCGCCGGTGCGCACGGACACCTGGAGCGCGGCACAGGTGAAGGAGGGCATCGCCGACCCGGGCACCCGGCGGCTCACCGACATGGCCGGGCAGTGGACCGACCCGGTCGGCGCCCGGGTGACCGGGCGGCTCAGGGACGCCGGCTGGCTGCCGCAGAGTCCGGAGAACGGCTTCGGGGTCGGGCATCCGCAGTTCAAGTACGAGATTCCGCTGGCCGGCAGGACCGAGGAGGAGTTGCTCGGGGGCATGAACCAGCTCTGGCGCCGCAACATCAAGAAGGCGGCCAAGGAGGGGGTCGAGGTCACGGTCGGCGGGGACCTGAAGGTGTTCCACGACCTCTACGTCCAGACCGCCGAGCGCGATCACTTCACACCCCGACCGCTGCGCTACTTCGAGACCATGTTCGCGGCGCTGAACGCGGAGGACCCCGAGCGGATCAGGCTCTACCTGGCCCGTCACCAGGGCGACGTGGTCGCTGCCACCATCCTGGTCCGAGTCGGTGCCCACGCGTGGTACTCCTACGGCGCCTCATCGACCCACAAGCGCGAGGTGCGCGGCTCCAACGCCTGCCAGTGGGCGATGATCCGCAACTCGCTGTCGGCCGGATGCGACGTCTATGACCTGCGCGGCATCACGCCCACCCTCGATGCCGACGATCCGCACGTGGGACTGATCCAGTTCAAGGTCGGCACCGGAGGCCAGGCGGTGCGATACGTCGGCGAATGGGACCTGCCACTGCGGCCGTTGGTCTACCGGGCCTTCGACCTCTACATCAAGCGGCGCGGGCGATGAGCCTGGGCCCGGCACCCTCGTGGCCCGCACCCGAGGCGAGCGTCCACCGTGTCACCAGCGTCACCAGCGCCTTCGGCGCCCTGCGGTTCCCGGTCGATCGACCCACAAACCGCACGGCGACGCGGTTCCTCCGGCTCACTTTGCCCAACTACGGGAGCGCGGCGGCCACTTCGTCGAGGCGCGCACCGCGGGACGCCTTGACGAGCACGACATCGTGGGCGGACAGGTGGTTGCGCAGCCATTGGACGGCGGCGCCGTTGTCGGCCAGTGCCACCGCCCGGTCGCCCGCGCCATCGGCGATCCGGAGGGCGGTCTTGCCGACCGTGACCACCACGTCGGCCCGGGCGGCGGCGTACTCCCCGACAGCTCGGTGCTCGGCCTCGCTGTCGTCGCCGAGTTCGAGCATCTCGCCGAGTACGGCGATGCGGCGCCCGCCCTCGATCGCGGCCAGGGCGTCCAGGGCCGCGCGGGTCGAGTCGGGGTTGGCGTTGTAGGAGTCGTTGAGCAAAGTCGCGCCGCCGACGAGGTCGCGCAGCTCCATGCGCCATCTCGACAGTGAGGCGGTGGCGAGCGTCGCCGCGGCCACGTCGAGGGACATGCCTGTCACCAGCCCCGCTGCCACGGCAGCCGACGCGTTCAGCGCCTGGTGGGCGCCGACGTGCGGCAGCGCGACGGGGGCCGAAGCATCGGCGGTCCGCAGGGTGAAGGACGGCCGGCCGAGCCGGTCCAGAGCCAGGCCGAGCGCCCGTACATCGGCGTGCTCCGCCCTGCCGAAGGTCAGCACCGGACGGTCGGTGAGTGAGCGCATGGCGACCACCCGGGGATCGTCGGCGTTGAGGACGGCGGTGCCGCCGGGTGCCAGCCCCTGTACGAGTTCACCCTTGGCCTTGGCGATGGCCGCGCGCGACCCGAACTCGCCGAGATGTGCCTGGCCGACGTTGAGGACGACGGCGATGTCGGGCGCCACCAGGCCGGTGAGTTCGGCGATGTCGCCGACGTGGCGGGCTCCCATCTCCAGGACGAGGAACCGGGTGGTCACCTCGGTGCGAAGCATGGTCAGCGGCACACCGAGCTCGTTGTTGAACGAGCCGAACGTGGCGATCGTCGGCCCCACGCTCGACAGGACGGCCGCCAGCAGGTCCTTGGTACTGGTCTTGCCCTGCGAGCCGGTCACCCCGAAAACGGTCAGCCGGTCGAGCAGCCTGCCCACGACGTGGGCGGCGAGTGCCTGCAGCGCGGCCTGGGTGTCCTCGACGACGACGGTGGGCAACGACGTGGGCCGGGACCCGAGGACGGCCACGGCACCGGTCCGGCCGGCTTGTTCGGTGTATGTGTGGCCGTCGACGTGCTCGCCTGCGAAGGCGACGAAGAGGCTGCCCTGTTGGGCCTGCCGGCTGTCGAGCACGGCGGGCGCGGTCACCGCCACCGAACCGTCGCCCGAGACCGTCCCGCCGACGACCGCGGCGATCTCACCAACGCTGAGCGGAATCATGCCGAGGTCTCGCGGGCCCGGAAGAACGGATGCGGGAAAAGCGGAATTTGATGAACGGTCAACGTAGCCATGTGGTCGACGCTACCGTCCTGTTGCATATCGCCGGCGTATCGAAAACCGCATACGTTCCGGCAACACCCCGTCATCTTGACTGTTGGCATGACCCACAGCGAATCAGCCCGAAAGGCGGTCGGCCGCCCCCGATCTCCGGCGACTTCGTCCTCGTCGTCGGGACCGGCAACGGGTATCACCGTCTACGGATGCGGGCCGGACGAGGCCGCCGTGTTCCGGGAGAAGGCATTCCGCTTCGGTGTCGCCATGACCATCACGGAGGCGGCGGTGTCCGAGGACAATGCAGACCTGGCCTCGGGGAATCGGTGCGTCAGCGTGGGTCATAAGACCCGGATCGCCAATTCCGCACTTCTGACCCTCAGCCGAGTCGGCGTAACCTACGTTTCCACGCGGAGCATCGGCTGCAATCACATCGATGTGGAATACGCGGCAAGCCTCGGCATCGCGGTCGAAAATGTCACCTACTCGCCCGACGGCGTGGCCGACTACACGTTGATGTTGATGCTGATGGCGGTACGGAACGCGAAGACGACCGTCCGCCGCTCCGATCGCCACGACTACCGGCTGAGCGAGGTGCGCGGTAGAGAACTGCGCGATCTGACCATCGGGGTCGTGGGAACAGGACGCATCGGCACGGCGGTGGTGGAAAGGCTGCGGGGGTTCGGCGGTCGAATACTGGCCCATGACCGTAGCCCCAAGACGTCTTCCGACCAGGTCTCGCTCGATGACTTGCTGCATCTGAGCGACATCGTGACGCTCCACGCGCCACTCACCACGGAAACGCATCATCTCCTCGACCGTCAACGGATCGAGCGGATGAAGCGTGGCGCCTTCATCGTCAATACCGGACGCGGCTCCCTGATCGACACCGAAGCCCTCGTTACGGCGTTGGAAGGCGGGCGGATCGGCGGTGCGGCACTGGATGTCATCGAAGGAGAAGAAGGAGTCTTCTACGCCGACTGCCGCAACAAGCACATCAAAAGCAAGGCGTTGTTGCGGCTGCAAGAGATGCCGAACGTGCTCATCACGCCGCACACCGCGTATTACACCGATCATGCCCTGATCGACACGGTCGAGAACTCGATCACCAACTGCCTGACATTCGAAAGAAGGAATCAGCATGGCTAGGCTGAAAGTTGGCGTCATATTCGGTGGCTGCTCCGAGGAGCACCCCGTCTCCGTCAAGTCCGCGCGGGAGGTCGCGCGGAATCTGGACGTCGAGAAGTACGAGCCGTTCTACGTCGGGATCACGCAGGGCGGTGACTGGAGGCTCTGCGACGGGCCCGACACGGACTGGGAGAAGGGCGACCACCGCCCGGCCGTGCTGTCACCCGACCGCGGCGTCCGCGGACTGCTCGTCCTGGACCAGGGGCGATACGAGACGATCACGCTGGACGTCGTGCTGCCGGTGCTGCACGGCAAGCTCGGCGAGGACGGTGCGATACAGGGTCTCCTCGAACTCTCCGGCATTCCGTACATCGGCTGTGACATCCAGAGTTCCACGCTGTGCATGGACAAGTCGCTCGCCTACCTCGTCGCCTCCAGCGCGGGAATCCGCACGCCGAACCATTGGACCGTCACGGCGGGCGAGCACATCGATCCCGACCGGATCACTTATCCCGTCTTCGTGAAGCCGGCCCGGTCGGGGTCCTCCTTCGGCGTCACCAAAGTGTCGCGGAGGGAGGAACTCCTGAGTGCGGTGGAATCCGCCCGGCAGTACGACTCGAAGGTGCTGATCGAAGAGGGCGTCGTCGGCAGCGAGATCGGGTGCGCCGTCCTCGGGAACGAGAAGGACCTGATCACCGGTCAGGTGGACCACATCGCACTCTCCCACGGCTTCTTCAGGATCCATCAGGAGGACCAGTCCGAGACCGGATCCGACAACTCCGTAGCGATCGTTCCCGCCGACATCCCGGAAGAGTCGCGATCACTCGTCGCGGAACAGGCGAAGGCCGTCTACCGTGCCCTGGGATGCCGGGGACTGGCGCGGGTGGACATGTTCCTCAAGCAGGACGGCGAAGTAGTCCTCAACGAGGTCAACACGTTCCCCGGCATGACGTCGTACAGCCGCTATCCGAGGATGATGGCCGCTGCGGATCTTCCGCTCACCGAAGTGATCGACCGGCTGGTGTCACTGGCACTGCCGGGGGAGCCGCGATGAACGAGGAATTCGCCTTCGTGGACGAACTCGTACCCGGAATACGCTGGGACGCCAAGTATGCCACCTGGGACAATTTCACCGGAAAACCGGTCGACGGCTACCTGGCGAATCGCATCGTCGGCACGAAGGTCCTGTGCGCGGCACTGGAGAAGGCGCGGGACAAGGCCGCGTCCCTCGGTTTCGGCCTGCTGCTCTGGGACGGCTACCGTCCCCAACGCGCCGTGGACTGCTTCGTGCGCTGGTCGCAACAGCCGGAGGACGGCCGGACCAGGTCACGGCACTATCCGAACATCAACAGGCCCGACATGTTCGAGAGGGGATACGTGGCCACCAGGTCGGGCCACAGTCGGGGCAGCACCGTCGACATGACCCTGTATCACCTGGAGTCCGGCGAACTCGTCCCCATGGGTGGTGGACACGACCTGATGGATTCCCGCTCCCGCCATGGAGCAACGGAAATCAAGCCAACCGAAGGGCGAAACCGTGAACACCTGCGTTCCATCATGGAGGACTGCGGGTTCAGCTCGTACGCATGCGAATGGTGGCATTACACACTGAAAGACGAACCCTACCCGGACACCTTCTTTGATTTTCCCATCACTCAGTACTCCAGCTGAAGAGTGTCGCGGTCCTTCCGAGCCATGGCCGCAGGCCTCGCTGCGCGAGCTGCAGTACCTCGTCCGGGCGCCGCTCGTCAGCTCGTTCGGTCACCACGAGACCCCAGCCCTTCCGGCGGACCGCGCCAAGGGTCACCGCACGCTCGCGCTGCAGGTACGTCACGGCCGAGGCGACGTCAGCCACTGGCGGACGTACCTCGTAGCCGGCGAGTTTCCCGACTAGCCCAGCTCCGTTGACGGCTGGGACTGTCACGTCCTGCCCGCAGCCGAGCCCCGTCTGAGCTCTCGGCGTCGCGTGACTGGTCGTAGGATCTCCCGTCGGGGATTGGCGCTGTCTCGGGGGGCGTACACATGGAAAGACCGGACGACCGCATCGCATCTGTCCTGCGCTTCGCCGCGGAACTCGTCGCGTGGGTGGCCACCCCGTGGGCCTTGTCCACGTACTCGTGGCCGCTCGCCGTCCTGGCCGTGGTGGTACTGATCGGTTTGCCGACCGTCTTCTCGACTCCGGGGGACAAGAAGCAGGTGATCATCCCGGTCTCAGGTACGGTCACGATTCTGCTCGTACTGCTCCAACTCGCCGCAGCCGCAATCGCCGCATGGTGGGTATGGCCCGTCTACGCGTCGGTGCTCGTGTCTCTCCTGGTCGCCGCCACCCTCGTCACAGAACGCCGTCGATGGCGGTGGCTGCTCGCCACAGACCGGCACACCGGCTGACAGTAGTTCCGCGGGTTGTACGGCATGACGCAGGCCAGGCCGTCCTTGGTGCGCACCGCCTTGTGGCCCTTGAGCATCGACAGGGCGAAGCCGGTGGGTCCGGTCTCGAGGCGGGGATGGAAATCGGAGAACGGCAGAACGGTGACATTGTCCAGATGGTAATTCTGGACGGGGCTTCTGGGATCCAGCATGGAAATGGAGAAAGCCAGCCCGCTGGACACTATCTCGGAAATTCCTTCGAAAGCGGCACTGTTGATTTTGATGCGTTTCTTGATGCCCAGTTCGGAGAGCTGCTGGTCGAGTCCGCGGAAGAACGCGTTGGTCACGGCGGTCGGGGAAATGACGTAGGCGAGTTCGGTAAGTTCCGTCAGGGCGACGGACTCGCGCCCGGCGAACCGGTCCCTGGGGACGACCGCGGTGAGCCGTTCCGACATCACCGGCAGCAGTTCCAGCGCGGGGTCGCCACCTGCCGGGAGGCGGGCCAGGGTCAGCGCGAGTCTGCCGTCGCTGACGGCGTCGACGAGGCGGTCGGTGCCGCCCGGCCAGCGCTTGATCTCGAACCGGTCGCGGACCCGCTCGGCCAGGGCGTCCATCCGCTCCCGCAGATCCGGATGGACGCCGCTGGGCACACCCAGCAGCAGGGTGACCCGCCGCGGCCGGGCCGCCTCGTCAAGGCGCCACTTGATGGAGTCGACCTGCTCCAGCACGCCCCGCGCGACGGGCAGCAGGGCGTTGCCGGCCTGAGTGAGCGTCACGCGGTGGGTGTCGCGGTCGAACAGACGGTGTCCGAGTTCGTTTTCCAGATCCTTGATCCGTCTGCTCAGTGGAGAGGCCGCCATGTGCAGCTTGCGGGCAGCCATGGAGAAGTTCAGTTCCTGGGCGACGGCGACGAAGTAACGCAGATGCAGGAGTTCCACGCTGCCCACCGTAGGGGGCTGACCGGCGGGCTTGATGGGCGGACGTGATCAAGGCCTTGGCCGCCCCGGCGGGTGGCTGTGGGCGTACGGGGCCTGTGCGGGGACGGCGAGGGCGCGGTCAGAACCAGTGCAGGCAGTGCGGGGCGCGGTCGGTGCGGAAGAGGGCGTCGGCGAGGGTGGCCGCGTCCGGGCGGTGAGCCCGGATGTGTCCGGCACGCACGAGCGTGCTGGGTGCGGTGCCGCCGAGGTAGACCGAGCCCAGGTCTCCCACGTCCAGGGACAGGTCGGGCTCCCGGTCCGTCAGGACGCAGTCGGCCTTGCCGTCCTGGACGGTCAGCAGGTAGCGGCCGTGCTCGCCGAGGAAGGGGTCCTCGACGTCCAGGACGAGCTCACCGTCCGTGAACCAGCCGCGCGCGGTCAGCGCACGCGGGACGTCCAGCAGCCGCACCCAGAGCCAGTCCGTGTCGCCGCTCACCTCACCGGCGCGGAAGTCCGCGAGCTGCCAGCGCAACGGGTGCTGGGACGGGACGTGCTGGAACACCACCCGAGAGGCCAGGTCGTGGCCGAGCATGAACCGGGCCAGGGCCGTGAAGACGGCGTCGTCGCCGGTGATGGTCTCGTCGACCGTCAAGGTGTTGTCGGGCTCGCCGATCGAGTAACTGGCGTACCCGTCCGGGACGCCGGCGGCGTCGCGGTGGACGGCGACGTAGCGCGGCGCCGGCGAGATCGGGGGCTGCCCCGCGCGCAGGGCCCACCAGCGGTGCGGCCGGGACAGAGCACCCGGCTGGGCGCGGCGGTACCGGTCGTACACGTCTTCCAGGATCTCGCCGCACTCGGAACGACGCAGCACCTCGACCGAGCCGTTGTCCGGGCCGTGCTCGGAGACGTTGTCCGGGCCGTTGTCCGGGCCGGTCGCCGGCACGTCGGCCGTTGCGCCTGCCCGGGGCAGAGCGAGGGCGGCCCGGTGGCGCTGCACCGTCAGCCGCTGCGTGTAGGTCGCCGGCCCGTAACCGAACCTGCCGTAGATCATGGCCTCCGAGGCCAGCAGCACGGAGAGGAATTCCCCGCGGGCCCGCAGGTCGGCGAGCTGATGCCGCATCATCGCGGTGAGCACGCCCTGGCGGCGGTGCGAGGGTAGGACGCCGACAGCGGTCACCCCGGGGGCCGGGACGAGGGTTTCGCCGGGCAGGGTGAGCTCGAAGGAGTGCGTGGCGGCGGTGCCGACGGGCCGCCCGTCCGCCGTCAGGGCGAGCAGGCAGCGGTCCATTTCGAGTGCCGACCACCACAGCCCGCCGCCCTCGACCGGGGTTTCCGGGAAGCGTCCGAACGCGGCATGGACGGTGTCGACGAAGACGTCGAGATCCTCGTCGGTCGTGGGGCGTATCTCCATCGGTGCCGCTGCCTCCTCGAAAGACCGGCACCACGACGGGTGGCGCCTGGCCACAGTGCAGCGTCGTGCGGTGGCCCGGTCAAACGAATTACGCCGGGAGTGGCGAGAGTTGGCCAGGATGAACGGCCGCAGCGGCCCTACTGGCCCCGTGCCTGCTCCTGGTTCGACCGGTGGGGGCCCTGGAGCCAGTCCGCATGCGGCCCCAGACGCGCGTCGACCGGTTCCTCCCCTCGCCGGAGTGCGTCGATGTAGGCACGATCGGCGGCGAGCCGAGCCGCCACCTGGGGACCCTCGGCGACGGCGCCATGCCCGGGAATCACGACGTCGGCACGCCTGGCGGCCTCGTCCAGCCGGTCCAGTGACTTCTCGTAGGCAGTCACCTGGTCGTCCTGGCGAATGTCGAGGAGCGGGATCAGTACGTCCGAGAGCATGTCGCCGACGACCAGGACACCACGGTCCGCGAGGAGGATCGCGGCGTGGCCGACGGCGTGCGCCTGATGCTCGATGATCTCGCCCGGAACGGGTCCGCCGTTCGCGGGCAGCGGGGTGAGGAGCGCGATCAGCTCGAGAGGGATGCCGGACGCGCTCTGCGCCGCCATGGCCTGCGCCCGCTCCCGGGCTTCAGTGGCGACCCGGGTGGCAGCCGAGGTGGCGTAGCGCGGCACGTCGCCGAACCGGCTGTGCCAGAGCAGGTGGTCCCAGTGGGGGTGGGTGCAGAAACCTGCGACCACCGGGACGCCCAACTGGTCTACGTCATCGGCGAGTTGGTCCAGTTCGGAGCCGTTGATGCCGGGATCGATCACGATCAACCCCTCGTCCCCGCGCACCACGACGGAATTGCTCCAGACCCACTCGCTCTGCCGGACCCAGACGCCGTCTGCCACCTGACGCAGCTTGCCCATCTCTACTCCTATCGGTCGGTCACAGTACTGAGACTGCGATCCGTGGCTGAACTCATCGGCGAAGGTCCTGGAGATCGAGAGCGAGCAGCTTGGGGAGCCGTTCGCGGCCGGGGCGGACGTTCAGGTGTCCGGTGTCGGTGTCGTTTGCTGACCATCATGTGTCCGCAGCCCACCATCCGAATTGTCGATCTCAAGGAAAGGATGAAGGACACCCCCGCGAAGGAAGGGCCTCATCCCCCCATGAACGGAACAACGTTGCAGAAGACCGCGGCCGACCGCGCCGAGGCGCTGCCCGGAAGCGACCTGGAGCATCCCTTCGGTCCGGACTGGGAGGTCTACAAGGTGCGCGGCAAGGTCTTCATGCTGATGACCGAGGTGCCCGGCCGCCCCGTCATGATCCTCAAGTCGGACCCGGGCGAGGCACAGGCCCTGCGCGAGGAGAACGCGGACATCACCCCCGGCTACCACATGAACAAGAAGCACTGGATCACGCTGGAGGGCGGGGAGGCGATCGACGAGGAGTTGGTCCAGGAGCTCGTGACCGAGTCGTACCGTCTCGTGGTCGGTCAACTCCCCAAGTCCCAGCAGCCGGTCGACCCGCACACCTACGGCCGCCCCGCCTGACGTCAGCGGCACAGGGCGTGTCGAGACGTCACGTCGACCGAGCGCGTCGACTCCGAGGACGCCCTTGCCGAAGAGCTTGTACGCGGTCAGTCGTCGCCGTGCTCGTGGAGATCACAGGGATGCGCAGTGGGAGCGGCTCGAGCGGCTTCGGTCGGTTCGGCGAGTGCGGCTGCGGCCACCTCCGTACAGTCGCCGCAGCCGCACTCGTCACCTGGTTTCGCCCGTGACCTACCAGCGCACCGTCTAGTCGGCGAAGAGCGCGCCGAACTGTGCGGTGCCCGAGGTGGAGACGCCCACCGAGGTCACGGAGAGGGCGCGGGAGCCGGTCGTGCCGATCTTCGTGCCGGTGGAGGGCAGGTAGGTCACCGCTCCGTCGCCGCCGTCCTCGTACGACCCGATGACCAGGTCGGCCTTGCCGTCGCCGTTGACGTCGTCGAGCTTGACGTCGGCGCCGAAGAGGTCGTTCTTCTCGTCGGTGCCGGGGACGCCCGTCGTGTTCTGCGCGAAGGACTGGAGGCCGGTGGAGGTGTTGATGCCGCTCGCGGAGCCGTACATGACGGTGACCATGCCGGCGTCGGCGACACTGCCGAGGTCCTCCGCCGGGGTGGAGACCACGAGGTCCTGGTAGCCGTCGCCGTTGACGTCGCCCAGGTCCAGGTCCCAGCCGAAGCCGTCACCCTTCTCCGAACTGCCGGGTACGTTCCCGGTGTTCTGGGTGATGCCGGTGGTCGAGGCGGGACCCGACGCCGAGCCGTAGGTGATGCTGACCTTGCCGCCGTTCGCGGCGTCCGGGATGCTCTGGCCCTCGCCGGTGGTGGCGTCCCAGTCGGCGCCGGTGACGATGTCGCCGTACCCGTCGCCGTTGATGTCGCCGATGCCGGTGACGATGCCCGGCTTGAGTGTCTTGACGCCCGCGACGCTCAGCCCGCTCGCGGTGCCCGGCACCCAGTAGTTGGTGTTCCAGCCGTTTTCCGTCTGCGTCTCGAAGCCGTCGACCACCAGGTCGGTGCGGCCGTCGCCGTTCACGTCACCGGCGGTGAGCTGCTCCGGGCCGTACGGGAAGCCTGCCGAGCCGGGCGCGATCGGGGGCTTGACGGTGTAGCGGCCGCCGGGTTGGCCGGTGGAGCTGCTGAAGCCGCCCTTGTAGACGTAGAGCGTGGCGGAGGAGTTGCCGACGGCCAGGTCGGCCTTGCCGTCGCCGTCGAAGTCGCCGGCGGCCAGGGACAGGCCCCAGTTGTCGTGCGAGGAGACGGCCGGGTCGGGTACGTCGCTCGCCTTGCCGGTGAGGCCGCTCGCCGAGCCCCACAGGATCGCGAGGGCGCCGCCGTCGGTGTCGGTGCCGACCTTCTCGTACGGCGAGGCCACGGCGAGGTCGTCGTACCCGTCGCCGTTGAAGTCGGCGTACGCCGTCGCGCCGCCGAACCAGTCGCCGGCCTCGGCGTTACCGGGCACGTTGCCGGAGTTCTGGCTGAGGACCGAGCGCTTGGCCGAGGTCACGCCAGTGGTGGCGCTGCCGTAGAGGGCGACGACCTGGCCGGCGTTGGCGTGGCCGCTGACGGAGGCACCGGCGGCCGCCGCCAGGACGTCGCCGACGCCGTCGCCGTTGAAGTCGGCCTTCGTGACCTTGAACGAGTCGGCGGCGGTGGCCGTTGTCGCCGAGACCGTGAGCAGACCGCCGGTCATCGCGGCAGCGGCGGCCGTCGCGAGGGCGAGTCTCAGGTGCGGGTGGTGCATCTGGTGCATGCGGAATTCTCCTGCGGCATGCGGGGGATGCCTGGAGGGCATCCGCGTCGATGGGGTGCGGACCGTCCGTGTTTGCCTGGTGTTGTCCTCCAGGACACGGACGATTGGCGATCAAGAGACTTCCGGTGGGGCCCAAGGGTTGTACGTCATGTGGCGGGTTCTTCGGCCGCGGCAATCGGGCGTACGGCGACGGTGGCGGCTTCGGCTGAGTGAGCAAAGGGCAGGTCAGTCAGCGGGACGGTCGCCGCGTGTTCGGCGGCGCTTGCGCGGGCAGCCGTCTGGATCTCGCCCCGCCTGGACGACGATGGCGACCCAAGAGGCAAGCAGGCCCACGTGAGCTGTTGCCGCTGCGATGCCCGATGAGTAATGGCGTCATGCCGGGTCTACAGCACAGTTGAACCAGGCTGGATCGAGACCACAGGAGGTCGAAGTGTCCGCATCAGTGCTCGACATGTCGATGTCACTCGACGGATATATCGCCGATCCAAACGATTTTCTGGGCGGCGACGATGGCGAACGACTGCACAAGTGGGCCGGCCCGGAGGACGAATCCGGCTCGCTGTCCGGGCGGGCCGCGCAATTCCAGGACGAATGGAACAGAGCCGGTGCGGTGCTCGCGGGACGACGCACTGCCGAGCTCATGGATCACTGGGGTGGTGATCACGGTGGTCTCCCGATCTTCGTGCCCAGTCACCGCCCGCCCGGCCCCGCCGCCCGTTGGGGCTATCCGTTGGTGACCTACGTGACCGACGGGATCGAGAGCGCGATGGCACAGGCCAAGGCCGCCGCCGGGGACAAGGACGTACAGGTGCGTGGCGCGTACACGGCGCAACGGGCGCTTGAGGCCGGGGTGCTGGATGAGGTGCAGATCCATCAGATCCCGGTGCTGCTCGGTGATGGCCGTCGCCTGTTCGACGTCTTGCCGTCGCAGATCGAGTTGGAGATCATCCGGGTGATCGACACGCCGGAGGCCACTCACATCCGCTACCGCGTCCTTCGCTGAGCCGTCGACCAGCACGTTCTTGGTTGTGGTGGGTCGAGGTGCGGTGTCGCATCGGGGCACGGGCAAGTCGTGATGCCCGAGCAATGCACCCTCATGCCGTGATCCAGTTCCTATGCCTTGCGTCCAACCGTGATGTTTTTCCGCATACGGACGGCGACGAAGAACGGCGTCTGTAGGGTTTTGAGGTAGCGCTCTTCGTCGACGCGGCGGGCGAATTCCGCGGCGCGCGGCTCCACAAGTCGCTCCGGAGCGAACCCGGCATCAAGGAGTTCACCCAGGAAGGTCTGCATCGTCATGCGGCGGTGCGAGTTGATGCAACAGAAGCAGTGTCCCGCCGGGACGCAGCACGCGGTGCAGTTCGGCCAGCAACTGCACGCGTGGTGCAGGGTGACGGCCGTATCGCGGCCGACTAGGTCGCGGGCGTGGCGCAGCAGTTTCGCGCTGCCCTCGACACCGACCACCTCGGCTGCCCCTCGCGCTCGCAGACCGGTGACGTCGCCGGCCAGGGCGAACACGGCGGGCCGGTCGGTGTGAGCGTTGTACGGCGAACACCGCAGCACACGTCACCAAAACGATCGGGCCGCTCGGTCACCGCAACGACGTGGTTGAGGATCAATAACACTCATTGAGGGCGGTCGGGAAGTCTGCTCGATCACAGGCGCGTGGCCAGCCAGAGGGCCACGGCCGCGGTGGTGACGAGCCCGAGGTTGAGTGTGATCCGGCGGTCTTCACCGGTCAGGTGGACGGCGACCGCACCGATCTGCAGGAGCACGAAGCCGATGGCCGCGGCCGACACCGGCGAGGGAGCGATGCCGGTCAGCGGCGGCAGGATCAGTCCGGTCGCGCCGAGTATTTCGACGGTCCCCAGCGCCCTGACGACGGGCAACGGCATGCGGTCGACCCAGGCCATCATCGGACGGAGTTGATCGGGGCTGCGGGTCACCTTCATCGTGCCTGCGTAGAAGTAGAAGAGGGCGAGAAGTCCCGCGACGATCCAATAGGCGATGTTCATCGTCTCCGTCAGGCAGGGTCGGTGGCGGGCTGGGTCGCGTAGCGGCTCATCGCGTCGATGTTGGCCTGGGGTGTCAGCGGCCGGCCGTCGGCGAGCACCTTCTGAAGGTCCCGGAAGTACTGCACGTACGGGTCGGGGGTGAAGGTGCTGAGCATGACGGCGGGTTGGTCGGTCGGGTTGGCGAAGGTGTGCGGGGTACCGGGCGGAACCATCACGAGCGTCCCCGTGGTGGCGTCGTGGTTTTCGTCCCCGACGGTGAACCGTACGGTGCCTGAGAGGATGTAGAACCCCTCGTCGTGTTGGGCGTGCCGGTGCTGGGGCGGTCCCTGGGTGTGCGGGGCGAGGACGGACTCGGTGATCGCGAGGCGGTGTCCCGTGTGGCTGCCGTCCTCCAGCACGCGCATGCGCGTGGTGCCCAGAACGATCGTCTCGCCGTCGCCGGGACCCACCACCGATACGGCGGAGTCGGCCTGTGGCTCGCCGGGCGTTGCTTCTTCGGTCATGCTCACGAGTCCACCGCCGGTGCCCTGCCGGTGTCCAAGACCTGTCCCGCAGGGCCGATACCTGATCGGTATTGTTGCAGCGTGGAGCTACGGACCTTGCGCTACTTCGTGGCGGTCGCCGAGGAACTCCACTTCGGCCGGGCCGCCACCCGACTGCACATGAGTCAGCCGCCGCTGAGCCGGGCGATCAAGCAGTTGGAGGCCGAGGTCGGGGCCCTGCTGTTCGCCCGCTCGCCTGTCGGTGTCACGCTCACGCCGGTGGGCACGGTGCTGCTCGACGAGGCGCGGGCGTTGCTCGACCATGCCGACCGCGTCCAGGTGCGCGTGAGGGCTGCGGCGGGCGTCACGACGCTCACCGTCGGCATCCTGGGGGACGGCACCGACCCGGGAATGGCCAGACTGGCCGCCGCCTACCGTCGGCGCCACCCCGGCATCGGGATCCGCATCCGCGACACCGATCTGACCGACCCGACGTGCGGGCTGCGTGCGGGACTGGTCGACGTCGCCTTGACGCGTGCGCCGTTCGACGAGACCGCTCTGACGGTGCGTGCGCTGCGGACCGATCAGGTCGGTGTGGTCCTGCGCGCCGACGATCCGCTGGCCCGCCACGACCGGCTGCGGCTGGCCGAGTTGGGCGACCGCCCTTGGTTTCGGTTCCCCCGGGGAACCGACCCCCTCTGGCAGTCGTACTGGAACGCCGGCAGGCCACGCGAAGGCCCCGTGGTGCGCGCCGTCCAGGAATGTCTGCAGGCGGTGTTGTGGAACGGCACGGTCGGCCTGGCCCCGCTCGGGCACGACCTTCCCGCGGAGCTGGCCGTCGTACCGCTGATCGACATGGCGCCCAGCCGGGTGGTGGCGGTGTGGAACGAGGGTGACAGCAACCCGTTGATCCGGTCGTTCATCGAGATCGCGACAGCCGCGTACCGCCGCTGAGTACGGGCAACCGGGGCGGAGGTCGCGCATTGGTGCCCCGCCTCCGCACCACCAGCCGGTTCTCAGAGCCTTTCACGCGGACGCCGGCGGCGGACGTCTGCGCGGTGGGAAGCGAGGGGTTGGGCGCAGGCGATGAGCAGGGCGACGTCGTCGTGGTCGTCGGGGTGTCTGAGGTCGGCGAGGAGTCGGTCGCAGGTTTCCTCCAGCGGAGACGCGGGTGTGTCGAGGAGAAGGAGGAGGGTGTCGAGGCGTTCGTCGATGGAGTGCCGGCGGGTTTCGACCAGTCCGTCGGTGTAGAGGACCAGTTGGTCGCCTGGACCGAAGGTGAATGTGGTCGTCTCGAAGGGGACGCCTCCGACGCCGAGGGGCGCGCCGGTGGGCACGTCGAGGAGTTGCGGGTGCCCGCCCCTGCGGACGAGAGCGGGGGGCAGGTGGCCGGCGTTGGCGATGCGGCACTCGCGGCGGTGGGGGTCGTAGACCGCGTAGACGCAGGTGGCGATGTACTGCTCAAGGCCGGAGGTGATCGAGTCGAGTTGCTCGAGGACCTGGGCGGGGTCGAGGCTGAGGCCGGCGAAGGCGGTCGTGGCCGTGCGCAGACGTCCCATGGCGGCGGCGGCCTCGATGCCGCTGCCCATGACGTCCCCTACGGCGAGCGCCGTTCTGTCGTCGCTGAGCGGGAGGACGTCGTACCAGTCGCCGCCGATCTCGTAGGCGGCCTGTGCCGGCAGGTAGCGGGATGCGACTTGGAGGCCGGGCAGGTCGGGAGGGGCGGTCGGAAGCAGGCTGCGCTGGAGGGTCTCGGCCGCGTTGCGCATGTGCTGGTGTGCGCGGGCGTTGTCGATGCACACCGCGGCGCGGGAGGCCAGCTCGGCGGCGATGGCAAGGTCGTCCTCGTCGAAGGGACGTGGGTCCCGGGCGCGGGTCAGCCCCAGGAAGCCGAGGGTGATGCCGCGGGCGATGAGGGGGACGGCCAGGTAGGAGTGCACGCCGGCGCGGGCGAGCAGCACGGCCGCGTGATCGTCGCGAGCGATGTGCGACAGGTCGTTTCCGCCGGTGTGGGGGACCAGGATGGGCCGGCCGGTGCGTACACACCGGGTGGCCAGGCGGTCGGGGTCGTACGCGGTGATCCGGCCGGGCGGGTCCGCCGCCGTCGCGGCGTCGGTGGTGTAGGCGGCCTTGACGGCGAGGGCGCGGAAGAGCGCGGGGCCGTCGCGAGTGGCGGGGCGGTGTTCGTCGAGGACGGAGTCCAGCACGTCCACGGCGGCCACGTCGGCGAACTCGGGGACGACGACATCCGCCAGCTCCCGGGCCGTCTGGTCGGCCTCCAGAGTGGTGCCGATGCGGGCGGCCCCGTCAGCGATCAGCGCCAGACGACGCCGTGTCTCCGTGGCCTCCCGCGCCGAGCGATAGCGGTCGGTGACGTCGACCACCAGCTCGGCCACCCCGAGAACATGCCCCCAGGTGTCCTCCAGCCGGTACACCGAGATCGCCCAGGCGTGCTGTTCCGGATCGGCCAGGGTGCGGCCCACGATGGGCGACCGGTCGAGCAGCGGCACCCCGGTGTGCAGGACCTGCCGCATCGCGGTCTCGGCCTCCTCGAACTCCGGGGCGCTCATGACCGCGCGGTAATAGCGGCCCAGGTGCTCTTCCTCGGGAATGCCGTGGATGCGCTCGAGAGCGGGGTTGACGGCGACGTACGTGAGGTCGGTGTCGAGGATCGCGATGCCGATGGGGGACTGGGAGACCAGCCGGGTGGAGAGCGCGAGGTCCCGCTCCACCTGGCGCAGCCTGGGTGAGTCGGTGCCGAGCCCGAGGGCGTAGAAGTCTCCGTGGTCGTCCATGAGCCGCATGTTGCGCAGTTCCACCAGCCGCGTGCTGCCGTCCTTGCAGCGGATGGGGAACGTGCCGCCCCAGCGCTTTCCGCTCTCCATGACCTCGGCGAACGTCTTGATCACCCAGTCCCACTGCCCGGTGTGGACCAGCAGGTGTGCGGCGTACTGACCGAGCGCCTCCTGGGCGGTGTAGCCGTACAGCTCCTCGGCCTGCGGACTCCAGAGAACGACCCGCCCCTCGGCGTCCAGCAGCACCGCGGCCACCCCGAGGAGGTCCATCAGCCCGCTGGGCTGCGGCGACTCGTCCTCGGGACGGCGGGCCCCCGCCCGGCCCTGGTCCATGGAGGACCGATCGGCTTCGTCCATCGCCGGCTCTCCTTCCGCCGGCCGACGTCACGGGGGAGTCCGTCGGCCTCGGAACGCGCCTGCCGGCGTCTGCAGGCGCTGCGACTTCCATGGTCCCCCCGACCACCCGACACCACACCCCATCCAGGTGAATGGTCTTGTGCGGTCCCCTCTTGCCCACCGGCTCGACGCACTGCACCCGGCCGATGACCTCACCGCACACGGAGTGCTCGCTCCCGAACGGGTCGCCGACTGCTCCGGCCCGTGCGCCACGCACGTCTGGCGGCCCGGTACGACGACCAGGCGTCCGTCAGCCGCTTGTCAGGCGTCGAAGCGACGGCGGGCGGCCTCGATGTGACCGAGGTACTGGTGGGTCCACCCGCACATGCCGTCGACCGTGGCTCGCAGGGCCTGGCCCGGTTCGGTGAGGGTGTATTCGACCCGCGGCGGCACGGTGGGGTGCACCTTGCGCTGGACCAGGCCGTAGCGCTCCAGCATGCGCAGGTTCTGGGTGAGCATCTTGTGGCTGACGCCCTCGACCTCGTTGCGCAACTCGCTGAAGCGCAGGGTGCGTTCGCCGAGAGCCTCGATGATCAGGAACGCCCACTTGTTGGCGACGTCCGAGAAGATCTCGCGCGCCAGGGAGTCGGCGCGCCTCAGGTCCGCGTCTTCGGGCGAGCCTGTGTACTGCTTGGTCACCATCTGGTTCCTCAGTCACTGAAAAGTGCGTTGTTCCAGGTCAACGTTCACTCTCCTACGGTTTGCTAGTAACCACAAGAGAGTGGGAGCGTCTTGGTTGGCGGAAGTGAACTCGCACGGGTTCTCATGCCAGGTGGTCGGCGCCGATGAGTCCGGCCACGGTCCACGGTCATAAGGGGCGTGATTCCTACCTCGCCGGCTGTGTGGGCGTCGTCGAACTGGCCCGCCGCACTTCGGGTTGCATCGACTTCGCCATCACCGCGGACCTCGTGGATGCGGGGGGCATCCACGTCTTCGAGCGGTGGGAGTCGCAGGCTGCAGTCGAGGCGTTCCGGGGCGAGGGTCCCAGCGACGAGCAGGGCGCCGCGATGCTCGCCGCCGCCGTGGCCGAGTACGACGTCGTGGAGGTGCGTTCACTGACCTGAGCGGAGCGCGATTCTCTCGCCGGGACCACCTCGTGCCGATCCTGTCCCGCGCAGCCGTCCTCGGTGAGCGTCGACGGCGCTCTACTGCTCGCGGCACCACCTCCGGTACGCCGCCACCGCCGTCGGCAGCGTGGGAAAGATCCGCTCGCGGCCGACGGTGTCCGTCAGGCCGTACGCCGTCAGCTCGTCCAGCAAGTCCTGCTTGACGCGGGCGAGGGAGAAAACGATGCCGCGGTGGGTGAGTTCGCGGCGGAGTTCGTCGACCGCGTCGAGAGCGGTGATGTCGACTTCCACGTTGGCCTCGGTGTTGAGGACGAACCAGCGCACTGCTTCGGTCTGTTCGTCGACGGCGGCCAGGGCCCGGT
Source organism: Streptomyces sp. SLBN-8D4 (assembly GCF_049739545.1). Taxonomy (NCBI): domain Bacteria; kingdom Bacillati; phylum Actinomycetota; class Actinomycetes; order Kitasatosporales; family Streptomycetaceae; genus Streptomyces; species Streptomyces sp. SLBN-8D4. The sequence continues at coordinate 459,573 of NZ_JBMGQC010000001.1, read as the reverse complement.
GGCGGAAGTTCTCGGCGTTGGCGAAGAACAGCGGGGAGTCGTAGCGGTAGACGAGCAGGCCGGGGATGGTGCGGGCCTGCGGGTAGTCGTCGACGTCGTGCATGCCGGCCACACCGGGCACCAGGCCCTCGACGGCGTCGTGCGGGCGGGCCACCCGGGTGAGCAGTTCGGCCACGGACAGGCCGACGGCGACCAGCACGCCGTACAGGATGTCCAGGGCGAGAACGCCGGCCAGGCAGCCGAGCGCCAGCAGGAGTTCCCGGCGGCGGAAGAACGCAAGGCGCCGGAATCCCGCCAGGTCGATCATGCGGACGGCCGCGTAGACCACGAGCGCGCCCAGTACCGCCGTGGGGGTGCGCGCGAGCAGTGGGCTCAGGAAGAGCAGGACCGAGAGCACGACTGCGCCGGCCATCAAGGAGTACGCCTGGCTGCGCGCGCCCGCCGAGGAGGCCAGCGCGGTACGGCTGGCGCTGCTGCTGACCGGGAAGCCGTGCAGGGTGCCCGCGCCGAGGTTGGCCGCGCCCAGTGCGAGGAACTCCTGGTTGGCGTCGAGTCCGGTGCCCTCGTCGTCGCGCTTGGCGAAGGCCCGCGCGGTGAGGACGAAGTCCGTGTAGCCGACCAGGAGGACGCCCAGGGCGGGGAGCACCAGGTGTGGCAGCTCGGCCAGATGCGGCAAAGACACGGTGGGCAGGCCCGACGGGACCTCGCCGATCACCTTGATGCCGTACCGGTCGTCGAGGTCGAAGACGGAGACGGCCGCCGTGCCGAACACCACGACGAGCAGGGGACCGGGGACAGCGGGCAAGAAGTGGGCCACCGCGAAAAGGACCCCGAGCGCCACCACGGCGAACAACACCGTGGCCACGTGGATCTGCGACAGGTGCCGTACGAAGGACCACAGTTGAGGAAAGAAGGCCGAGCCTGTCGTATGGACACCGGTCAGCTTGGGAAGCTGGTCGGCGATCATGATCAGTGCCACGCCCGCCAGATACCCGATCAGTACCGGCCGGGACAGCAGATCCGCGAGGAAGCCGAGCCTCATCGCCCAGGCCACCACGCACAACAGGCCGACCGTGATCGCGAGCGCGGCCGCCAGCGTCGCGTAGTGCGTCGGATCCCCGGCGGCGAGCGGGCCGACCACCGTCGCTGTCATCAGCGCGGTCGTCGACTCGGGGCCGACGGAGAGCAGGCGGGAGGAACCCAGCAGGGCGTACAGGCCGAGCGCGGGCAGGATCGCCCACAGCCCGGCGACCGGGGGCAGACCGGCCACGCCCGCGTACGCCATCACCTGCGGCACGAGATACGCGGCCACCGTCACCCCGGCCAGGGTGTCGCCTCTCAGCCACGAGCGCCGGTAGCCGAGCAGTGCGTCGAGCCCGGGCAGCAGACGGCGCCACCGCGCAGGAGGGCCGACCGCGCTCTGGGACATCATCCTCCTTGGGGCTGAGGTTCACATGATCCTCCGGGCCCGGGACGGCCGCGAGATGCCGAAAGGCCCTGCCGTACATCGTCTGCCGCGCCCCGCATCGCGGGTCGCCGCGCTGTCGGTTTCTCCGTTCGCCGATGGGGCCTGTCGGCCCCGGACGGGGACCTGTGGTCTCTGCACGGTGTCGTTCCCCTGCCACCACTCTGGGATCAGAACACCGATTGTGGAGGTGGGCGCCATGTCCCGCACCGTTCCCGTGGGCGTCGACGGTGCGTCCGAGAGCCGTGCCGCCGCCGAGTGGGCGGCCCGAGAGGCGAAGCTCCTGGCCAAGGCGGCGGAGGACGCCGAACTGATGGTCCTCGGCCCCCGCGGGCTGAGCGGGATCGGAGGATTCCTGATCGGGTCCGTGGGCATGGCGGTGATCGCTCGCACCGAGACGCCCGTAGTCCTCGCGCGATCGGGCGAGCAGGCCGCCGACGAGCACGAGAAGGACTCCGCGGCCATCGCGTCCGCCGCCACGCATGCCGGCCCGTGGTGCTCGGCCTCGGCACCGGCCGCCCCGATGACGAGGTGATCGCCTTCGCCTTCGAGGAGGCCGGCCGCCGCAGCACGACGCCGAAGATCGTCCACGGCTGGAACCTGCCGCGGCACTACGCCTACGACCTGCCCGGGGACCCCGGGCTCCCCGCCGAAGTGGGCCGACAGGAGGCCGCCGCGCCGGCCGAGGTGCTGCGTCCGTGGCGGCAGAAAGGCCCGGACGTAGAGGTCGCCGAGGTGTCGCGCTGCGGCAGCCCGGCCAACGAGGTCATCGACGCCTCCCGTGGGGCATCGCTGGTCGTCATCGGCCGCCGGATCCGCGGCAGCCCGATCGGGGCCCACACGGAGCCGTCACGCCTGCGGTGCGGCACCACGCCACCGCACCGTCGCCGTCGTCGCGCACGGGCGAACGATCCCGGAGGAGCGGAGATCATGGGCACATCGGTCGAACGAGCCCTCGTCGATCCCGTCGTCGTGGGCGTGGACGGTTCCGAACCGAGCCTGCGTGCCGCCGACTGGGCGGCTGACGAGGCCGTGCCGCGCGGGGTGCCCCTGCGGGTGGTGTACGCCTCGCTGTGGGAGCGGCACGAGGGCACCTCGCTCGCCCGGGATGCGGGCGAGCAGTCCGAGCAGGTGATGGCCGAGGACAGCGTCGACGTGTCCGTGGTCGGCGTGGTCGGTGTGGTCGAGAACGGAACGCTCGCCGACGCGGGTCGCGGTGCCAGCGCCTGCCACCGCGTTCCCTCATGGCGCATCGTTCCGGGCACGACGGGGGTCACGCCACCGCCGGTTCGTCGCGGGTCCCGGTCAGCCGGCCGGGTCAGCGCAGGCCGGCGAAGAGATCGTTCTCGGGGACGTCCGCACCGGTGGTGTCCTGGACACGTACGAAGGTCTCCATGCCCATCAACTCGCCGAACCTCTCCTTGCCCATCTTGAGGAAGAAGATGTTCTCACTCTGACTGGCATGGGCGGCCAACGAGTCGAACTTCTGACCACTGAACGCGGTGGTGTCCACCCACGTGGTGATCTCCTCGTCGGGGAGGCCGATCGCGGCCATCGCGGCGGCCTCCGCAGGATCCGGCTCCGGCATGTCCGGATGAAACTCGCGCATGATCTCCCCGAACCGCTGCATCCCTGAGCGGGGCACCGTGGTCCAGTACACCTTCGGCGACAGCTCCGTCATCTCCAGCGCCGCCATCGTGATGCGGTGGGCCTGGATGTGGTCGGGATGGCCATAGAAGCCGTTCTCGTCGTAGGTGACGACCACATCAGGTCGGTAGTGCCGGATGAGTTCCGCCAGTCGGGCCGCGCCTTCCTCCACGGGGGTCTGCCAGAAGGATCCGGGGGCGTCGTTGGTCGGCCAGCCCGCCATCCCGGAGTCGGCGTAGTCCAGCATCTCCAGATCGCTGATCTTCAGGACCTCACAGCTCGCCTCAAGTTCTTGACGGCGCATCGAGGCGACTGCCGCCGGATCGTGCCCGGGGTCGCCCGGCTTGACACCCCCCGGCCCGTCACCGCAACCGCCGTCGGTACAGGTCACGAGAACCGTACGAATGCCTTCCGCCGCGTAGCGTGCGAGGACTCCTCCTGTTCCGGTGGCCTCGTCATCGGGGTGGGCGTGCACTGCCATGAGCGTCAAGGGCCGGCCAGTCATCTAACAGTCCTCCTGCATGAATATGTCCTGGTCAATATGTATGGGTTCGAGAACGTGCCCGTGCGGCGCCGGTCCCTTGGTCGGTGCAACCGCGCCGGGCGGTCCGGCTGTTCCCGGTGCCGTCGTCCGACCTTCCAGGCGTCGGCGTTTCCACGTGACCGGGGCGGAGGGCGCCGCGGTCATCTCTCCGACCAGGTCGACGCGAAGCAGCTTCCCGCCCTTCTGGTCGTGCCACGTGCGCAGACAGGCCAGGACACCGCCGTGCGCTGCACACGGTCGGTGTCCTGGAAAAACCGGTCTGCGTCGACACGCCCACGGACCAGCCCGGCTTGTGCTGCCGGGCTGAGGCTCAGGCGTCGATGATGACCGGGATGATGAGGGGCCTGCGGCGGTGGGTGCGGAACGCCCAGTTCGCCACGGCGCGGGCGAGGAGCTGTTCGAGCTGGCGCGCGTCCCCGACGCCTTCCTCGGCCGCGGTGGCCAGGGTCTTCTCGATGACGGGGACGACCGGCTCGAAGGTGGCATCGTCGTGGACGAAGCCGCGGGCCAGGAAGTCGGGTGCCTCGGCGAGGGCGCCGGTGTCCGCGTCGACGATCGCCACCACCGTGACCACGCCTTCCTCTGCGAGGGTGAGGCGGTCCTTGAGGGACGCCTCGGTGGCGCCGCCGACCTCCATGCCGTCCACGTAGACGTTGCCGCAGGGGACCTTGCCGGTGATGGACGCGCGGCCGTCGACGAGGTCGACGACGACGCCGTCCTCGGCGATGACGACATGGTCGGGGTCGACACCGGTGCGGATGGCGAGGTCGGCGTTGGCCCGCAGATGGCGCCATTCGCCGTGCACGGGCATGACGTTGCGCGGTTTGACGATGTTGTAGCAGTAGACGAGTTCGCCGGCGCTCGCGTGCCCGGAGACGTGCACCTTGGCGTTGCCCTTGTGGACCACGTGGGCGCCCCACCGGGTGAGTCCGTTGATCACCCGGTAGATGGCGTTCTCGTTGCCGGGGATGAGGGAGCTGGCGAGCAGGACGGTGTCGCCCTTGCCGATGCGGATCTGGTGGTCGCGGTTGGCCATCCGTGACAGCGCGGCCATCGGTTCGCCCTGAGAGCCGGTGCACACGAGAGTGATCTTGTGGTCCGGGAGCTTCTCCAGCTCCTTCGTGCTCACGACCAGACCGGACGGGACCTTCAGGTAGCCCAGGTCACGGGCGATGCCCATGTTGCGGACCATCGACCGGCCGACGAAGGCGACCTTGCGGCCGTGCTGGTGGGCGGCGTCCAGGACCTGCTGGATGCGGTGCACATGGCTGGCGAAGCTGGAGACGATGACCCGGCGTGGCGCGGTGCGCATCACCTGCTCGATCGCCGGGTTCAGCTCCCGCTCCGAGGTGGTGAAGCCGGGTACCTCGGCGTTGGTGGAGTCGGTGAGGAACAGGTCCACGCCCTCCTCGCCGAGCCGGGCGAAGGCGCGCAGGTCGGTGATGCGGTCGTCGAGGGGGAACTGGTCCATCTTGAAGTCGCCGGTGTGCAGCACCATCCCGGCGCCGGTGCGGATCGCGACCGCGAGGCTGTCCGGGATGGAGTGGTTGACCGCGACGAACTCCAGGTCGAAGGGCCCGAAGCCGCGCCGGTCGCCCTCCCGGACCCGTACCGTGCGCGGCCGGATGCCGTGTTCCTTGAGCTTGGCCTCCAGGAAGGCCAGCGTCAGCTTGGAGCCGACGACGGGAATGTCGGACCGCTCACGCAGCAGGTACGGCACACCGCCGATGTGATCCTCGTGGCCGTGGGTCAGTACCACGGCCACGATGTCGTCCAGCCGGTCCCGGATCGAGGTGAAGTCCGGCAGGATCACGTCGACGCCCGGCTGGTTCTCCTCGGGGAACAGCACACCGCAGTCGACGACGAGCAGTTTGCCCGCGTACTCGAAGACGGTCATGTTGCGGCCGATCTCACCAAGGCCGCCCAGGGCGATGACCCGCAGCCCCCCTTCGGGAAGAGGCGGAGCGGCGTTCAGTTCGGGGTGCGGATGACTCATGGCTTGACGGTACCCGGAGAGCGCAACGAGATGATCCATTGCCCCGGTGATCTGACCGCCCCGGTGCGAGATACTGCCCGGATGAGTTCACGCACTTCCCCGGTCAGCCGGCCGGTCACCATACGGAGGGCCGTCGCTCGGGATGCCAAGCGGCTCACGCGGCTCGTGCGTGGCTCAGGCGCCTACCAGGGGAAATACGCGGCCGCGGTGGCGGGCTACCGGGTCGGTCCTGATTACATCGAAGCCCACCGCACCTTCGTAGCCGTGGGCGCCGACGAACATGAAGGCCGGGTGCTCGGGTTCTACTCGCTCGTCCTCGCTCCACCGGAGCTCGATCTGCTGTTCGTCGCCGACGAAGCACAAGGACGTGGGATCGGGCGGCTGCTCGTCGAACACATGCGGTCCGAGGCCCGTGCCGCCGGGCTCGACCGTGTCAAGGTCGTGTCGCACCGTCCCGCCGAGGACTTCTACCACCGCGTCGGTGCCGTACGGACCGGGACCGCGCCCGCGAACCCGCCCGCCGTGCCGTGGGACCGTCCCGAATTCGAGTTTCGCCTTCCTCCCGTGTGACACCGTGTGCCGGTTCACGTGGGTGGCGCGGGCGCCGGGTCGATGTCGGCGTGCGAGGGGTGGCGGGTGGGGTGTGATGCAGAACACGGTGAGTGTGCGCATGCGTGTTCGGCGCGTACTTCGTGTGGGTTGGGCCTGGTCAGAGCGCTACGGAGGGTGACTAGCGGCGCTTGTTGAAGGCTGCACAGTGCCTGTTCGGGGGCACGTGGGGAGGCTTTTTCAAACGGGCGTGAGTGTTCCGCCGGGCAAATCACTTAGCTAGGTCCCAGGCCCAACGGCCTTTCGGCGCGTACGAGTTGGCGCCGGGTCCCTGCTTGCCTCGATGGAGAGGATCTTTGCTCATGTCCCCTGCCGACAGGAGCCGGTCGTGAGGTACGACGACGCCCCGGAGGGCGCCTCGCCGGCGGAGCACCACGCCGGGCTCTCGCAGTCCATGTTCGTCGCCCTGGACTTGGAAGTGGACTTCGAGGCCTTTTACCTCGGTCACCACGAGGTCTTCCACGCGTACGCGGAGGTGCACTTCGGCAACCGCGAGACCGCGGAGGAGGTCATCCACGAGGTCTTCCTGGAGATTCACGCCGGCTGGTCGCAGCTGCTGAGCGCGGGCAACCTCGAACAGGGCGCGTGGGCGATCGTGCGGCGCATCGTCCACAACCGCCTCGATGCTGAGGGGCGGGGGCCGGCATTCGTCATCAACGGCCCCATCGCCCAGGCCCTCGACACGGCGCTCGTCACGGCCCGCGACAAGCTCCAGAAGATGGAGTCCGCCACCGGGCTGTACGAGGCGATAGCGGACCTGCCCGACCGGCAGTTCGAGGTGATCGTGCTGCGCTACGTGCTCGGCTACCCGACCGCCAAGGTCGCCTGGTACATCGGCATAGACGACCGGACCGTCGGCCACCACCTGCGCCGCGCCAAGGAACGCCTGCGCCTCAAGCTCGGCCTGCCCGAGACCCCGAAGAAGTCCAAGCACAAGGGAGTGGGAGCGTGAGCACCACCGTCAACGACCTTCTGGAGAGCGTCCGCCTGCCGGTCGCCCCGCGCAGCGGAGCCGACGTCGCCGCGGGGCTGCGCCGGCTGGCCGCCGACGCCTCCCGCCGCACTCCCGCCACCGAGGTCACCCGCGCCGCCCAGGCCGGACAGCGCCTCGCCGTGGTGTGCCGGTGGGTCCTCAACGAGCCCGACGCCGCCGCCCACGTCGCGAAGATCGCCGAGGGCCCGGACCGCGGGCCGCTGACCGAGGAGGAACTCGACGTCGACGGCGCCCTCGTCTACGCCTGCCTGCTGTCGCTGACCGGACACCCGGAATCCGCGCAGTTCTGGTGGCAGCTCGCCGCCGGCGCCGGCAGCCGTGCCGCCGCCTACTGCCTGCACCTGCACCACCTGTGCCTTGGTGAATCCCGGCGGGCCCGGCACTGGTTCCACCAGCTCACCCACTCCATGGCCGACACCGCCCCGCCGGACGCCGCCTTCCTCGACGGCCTGGAGATCTTCGCCCGGTACGTACGCGCCAGTGGCTCCGGAGCCCACGCGCCCACCGGCCGCCTGGAGAGCGAGATCGACCGGCTCGCCGCCCGTACTCCCCACTCCTCCGTCATCGTCGCCCGGCCCGACGGTCAACTCGTGGCCCGGCTCCAGGAGTTCAACCAAGGACGCTGATCTTCTCCCGGTACGACAACGAGCAGGGGAGTCCGTCACCGGCCACCGGTACCGAGGCCGCAGCCGGGCGGGCTCCCCGCCAGGACGCCATCCAGAAAGGGACGTAAGCCATGGACCCCAGCCTCCCTCCACCTCGCACGGGTCGGGAACGGCTCATTGCCGTCCGGGAGTGGACCGTACGACGGCGGCGGATCGCCCTCGCGCAGCTGCTGCGCGGCGCCTGTTACGGCGCCGGCACCGGAGCCGTAGGCCTGATCTTCGTGTGGGTCGAGCACCGCATGTGATCAAACAGCGGCATGATCCACGCCCGGGCGGTCGGCGCCTGGTCGGTCGCGTTCAGTCCGCGTCGGCGACGATGGAGCCGACGCGCTCGGCCAGGACCGGATCGCGGCGGACCAGGATGGTCGCGTAGCCGACGGCGACGAGCAAGGTGGCGATCGCCGCGTAGGGGAACCAGCTGTACGGCGCGGGCTGTCCGGGCTTGGCAAGGTAGTACAGCGGAACCAGGATGGCCACCGTGCCGAGCGTGGGCAGGAGAAGGTGCCGGACGACCCGGAACTCCTGCGGGCGGTACCTGCGGTAGTACAGCGGCAGGGCGATGTTGGAAGCGAGGTAGACGAGCAGGATCAGGATGGCGCCGAGCGTCGAGGACTCGGTGAAGAAGACCACCGGGTTCATCGGGCCGCCGTCCGGGCCCAGCAGGTGGCCAAGGCCCCAGCCGCCGATGATCAGCAGGGCGATGGCCGTGAAGGTGACGATCGCGTTGTTCGGAGTACGGCGGACAGGGTGGACGTAGCCGAAGAAGGCGGGCAGCAGACCCTCGCGTCCGGCGTTGAAGACCAGGCGCGCCTGGGAGTTGATGCCCGCGATCAGCACGCCGAGGGTGGAGGTCAGACCGCCGAGGTAGGCGAGGAACGCCAGCACGCCGAGGGTGTCGTGGGCCACCTCGATGAAGGGGATCCGGGTGGCCCCGAGTCGGGCCACGTCGTAGCCGAAGCCCGTCACCGTGGCGTAGGCGAAGAGGATGTAACTCACCGTCATGATCGCGATGGAGGAGAACACGGCGCGGCCGACGTTGCGCCGCGGATTCTCCGTCTCCTCGGCGAGTGCCGCCGAGTTCTCCCATCCGATGAACAGGTACACCGCCAGCGGGAAGCCGGCTGCCAGACCGTTGAAACCGCCGCTGATGTGGCTGGGCAGGAACGGGTCGACGGACAGCCGGCCGTGGTGTTCCACCAGTGCGGCGACCGAGACCACGATCAGTACCAGCATCTCCGCGCCGAAGAAGTAGCCGGCCCACTTGGTGGAGACGACCACCCCGCGCAGCATCAGTACGACGGCCAGCCCGGTGAGCAGTAGCGTCCAGATGATCCACGGCAGGTCGATGCCCGTGTAGTACTGCAGGGTGATCTGCACGAACCCGCCGGAGATCGAGATGACACCGGCCATCGCGATGATGTAGCCCAGCGCCGCCAACAGCGCCGTCGTCACCGCGCTGACCGGTCCGAACGTCTTGCCGACGAAGGTGATGAAGCTGCCCGCCGAGGGGTGTGCCCGGGAGAACTCGGCGAGCGTGTTGCCGAGGAGCGCCACCGCGACACCCGCGGCCGCGATGGTCAGGGGCGAGGCGACGCCCGCGGTGGTGGCCAGGAAGGCGAAACCGAAGAAGAAGCTCATGGCCGGGCCGACGTTGGCCATCGTGGCGGCGGCGATGTCCGCCATGCCGAGGACGCCGCCGCGCAGTCGCTGCGGCCCGCCGACGGGGCCCGGGGGCGACAGCGGATCTGCTCCGGGGTGGGGCATGGCGGCAACTCCTCGTGCGGTGTGGCGGCGTGGTGGGTGCGCGGGCTGTCGAAGGGCGGACGGGAACGGTCCGGGCGTCAGCGGTGCCGGGAACGCTGGTGTGCCTTCACCGCCTGTACGGCCGGTTCGGTCGCACCCCGCCCGAGCTCGGTGAGCAGTTCGGCGTGACAGCGGTTGCGCGCCCGTACCGCCTCGGGCAGCGGTGCGGGCAGGAGCAGGCACAGCCGGCCGAGCAGATCGGCGGCGAACTCGCGGATTCCGGCGCCGCCGAGCGCCTCCGCGAGGGCCAGGTGGAAGCGGGTCTCCAGCTCCGCCATGTGTGCTGGGTCGTCGGTTCGGTCCAGGTCCTCGACCAGTGCGCGAAGTTGGTCCAGTCGCTCGGCCGGCACCTCTCCCGAACCGTGCGCCACGAGGCCGCATTCGAGCAGAAGGTGGAAGGCGTCCAGTGACGCCGCCTCCTCCGCGTCGTGCATCAGGGCGACGACGGTGTCCCAGCCCTGCGCGACGAAGGTTCCGCCCGCCCGGCCGCGTCGGCGGTCGAGCAGGCCGTCCTGGCACATGCCCTCCAGCGCGCGGCGCACGGTGATCTCCCCGATCCCCAGTTCCTCGGCGAGGACGCCTGCGTCCGGCAGTCGGTCCCCCGGCCGAACGGACTGCAGGCGTACCCGCAGGGCGATCCGTGACCGGACGAGATCGGATCCGCTCTGGCCGCCCAGAGGCAGCGCGCGGGCGTGGCCCACGCCGATGACCGAGGTCGTGGGAGCTGAGCCCGGCTGGTTGTACGGCCCGAACTTGCCCGCTGCATTCACCACGACGTCACCCTAACGGCCTGCTGATCGCGGTCGTGGCCCCGAACGGGACGTCGTACGGCGGACCGTGGCCGGCAGCGAGGGCTCGACATCACGCGGGTCGGCAGCACGCGGGTCGGCATCCGGCGCCGGCCCCCGGTCGTGCGCCGCGTCCGAGGCGGGCTCGTACTGAGCGAGAAGGGCGGCAGGCGGTTCCCGCGACGACGTCTCGGGGTGGTGCATGGGAGCTCCCAGGGGGCGGGGCGCGGGAGGAGAGGATCGCGATGGAGGAAAAATTAGAGCAAGGTGAACAGTTAAACAAGACCTCGCCTCGGCCGGTCCGTGGGCGCCGTGCGAGGGCCGGCGTGGCAGCCCGCGCGGTACGGCGCTGAGCAGGGGATTCGCGTCTCCCCGGGCTTGTCGGTGAGGACCCGTCGGTGTCGTGCCACAGAGGGCGTTCGAGGCGTGGACCGGGAGGGGAAGCGCGGTGGGCGGGTCACCGGACCCCTTGTTTTTTTGGATCGCCCTGAACTATTTTCCTGAGCGCCACCGGCGTGACCGGTCCCACAGGACCGGGCTCGGAGGCCGCGGTCCACCATGCCCGCTTCACGACCGTGATCGCCACCCGCCCTGCCGCAGAACCCCCGATGCTCCCTCCTGCGCAAGCCAGGCGGCCACCCCGCCCGACCGCGCAGGCATCGTCCCTCGTCCCCACCTGTCCTTGGATGTCGAGATGACCACACGTCCCCCTGTTTCCGCCCCCGAGCCGGTCACCACCACCAAGAACGACCCCGATGGATCCGGCCTGCAGGCCGGCCTCAAGAACCGTCACCTGTCGATGATCGCGATCGGCGGTGTCATCGGCGCCGGGCTGTTCGTCGGTTCCGGATCCGGCATCGCCGCCGCCGGCCCCGGCATTCTCGTCTCCTACGCCCTCGTCGGCGTTCTCGTCGTCCTCGTCATGCGGATGCTCGGCGAGATGGCCGCGGCCAATCCGACCTCCGGCTCCTTCTCCGCCTACGCCGACCGTGCGCTGGGCCGCTGGGCCGGCTTCACCATCGGCTGGCTGTACTGGTTCTTCTGGGTCGTGGTGCTCGCCGTGGAAGCCACCGCCGGGGCCAAGATCCTTGCCGGATGGATCCCGGCCGTCCCGCAATGGGGCTGGGCCCTCATCGTCATGGTCGTCCTGACCGCCACCAACCTGGTCTCGGTCAGCTCCTACGGCGAGTTCGAGTTCTGGTTCGCGGGCATCAAGGTCGTCGCCATCGCCGCGTTCATCGTGGTCGGCGCGCTCGCCATCTTCGGTCTGCTGCCGGGCTCGGACCACCCGGCGTCCGGCTTCTCCAACCTGACCGCGCACGGCGGGTTCCTGCCGAACGGCCCGGGAGCGATTCTCACGGGTGTGCTGATGGTGGTCTTCTCCTTCATGGGCAGCGAGATCGTCACCCTGGCGGCCGGTGAGACCGCGAACCCGCGGGCCGCGGTCACCAAGGCCACCAACAGCGTGATCTGGCGGATCGCGGTGTTCTACCTGGGCTCGATCCTGATCGTGGTGTCACTGCTGCGCTGGGACGACCCGGCGATCCTCAAGGACGGCTCGTACGTGGCCGCACTGAGCTCCGTCGGCATCCCGCACGCCGCCCAGATCATGAACGCCATCGTGCTGACCTCCGTGCTGTCCTGCCTCAACTCCGGCCTGTACACCGCGTCCCGCATGGCCTTCTCGCTGGGCCGCCGCAGTGACGCACCGGCCGCCTTCGGAAGGACGACAGGCCGCGGAGTGCCGCAGTCGGCCATCCTGGCCTCGGTGGTCTTCGGCTTCGTCGCGGTCGCCTTCAACTACCTGTGGCCGGACACGGTCTTCCAGTTCCTGCTCAACTCGTCCGGCGCCATCGCTCTGTTCGTCTGGCTGGTGATCTGCTTCTCCCAGCTGCGGATGCGCAAGATCATCCAGCGTGAGTCGCCGGAGAAGCTGGTCGTCAGGATGTGGCTGTACCCCTACCTGACCTGGGCCACCATCGCCCTGATCACGTTCGTACTGGGCTACATGCTGACCGACACCGCCGACGGCGGTGGCCGTGACCAGGTGGTCCTGTCCACCCTGGTGGCTCTGGCCGTGGTGGCCTTCGCGGTGGCCCGGGGACGGCTGGCACGGAAGGTCCGGCAGGACGAGACCATCCCTTCGTAGCACCCCGGGCCGATCCACGGCCCCTCTCCCGCCCGCCGGTGACGCGGCTCTCCCACCGCGTCACCGGCGGGCGGGATGTCCTGCCCGAAATGCGGGGCGATCTCCGGCAAGGCGAAGTCCTCGGTGGAACGCCCCGAGGAGACGATCTCCGCGTCCGGGCTGCCACTTTCGGCCCCGCGGCTGCGGAGGACGGGCGCCGCCCGCCCTCAGTGCACCGCAGGCCATGTCGGCGATCGGAATCCGGTGCTCAGCCTGCCGTTCAAGGCTGGGCGGGCGCCAGTTCGAGCACCAGCCTCATGGCGTCATCGAGAAGAGATGTCTCGCTCTCGCTCATGGACGGGTCGGCCGCCCGCCTATTCCTGGCTTCCGTGAGGTATCCGCGGTCGGTGTTCCCCGCAGTGACCGCGGGGTCGAGGTGGGTGAGCAATGAGGCGAGTACAGCGCGGGCCGGTGCCGCCAGGGCGGTGGTGTCGACGGCGACCTGCGCCAGGATCAGGGACGACATCCCCCGGTCCAGTCCGGGTGGCCCTTCCTCGGTGTTGCACCAGTCGATCACCATGGGGCCTCCCGCTGTGAGCACCACGTTGTCCGGGTGCAGGTCGAGGTGGAGGATGCGGTGGGCCGGATCGGTGGAGGCCCGTGCGGGAACGGAGTGCAGGCGGTGCAGCAGGCCGGCGAGCGCCGATCCCGCTTCCTCGGCCGTGATCGTGCCCAGCAGCAGCGCCTGCAGCATGGTCGGGCCGTGCAGCCGCTGCATCACCAGGTCGGTTCGCGGTGTCGTGCCCTGCCTGGCGCCCGCAGGGCCCCGGACCCGTGGCACGGGGTATCCGCGCTCCGCGAGGTAGGCCAGCACGGCGGCCTCGGTGGTGGCGTCGCCGCCGTCCCGGTAGCGGCGAAGGACCCAGTGGTCATCGATGGCGAACACGTCCGCGGTGCGGCCGGAACCCAGTAACTCACCCGTCTGCATGCCCGGACCCTACTCGTCGGAAAGGCCGCCTTCTCCCTGGCGGGGTCCGGGGCCGGACTGTCTGACGAGCGTGCAGCCGAGGGACCGGGGCTGAGTCCCTTCTCGGACCGACGCCGGGAACGACAAGCTCTGAGGAGGGGGCTCCCGGAGCCCGATGTGCGCACCGTTCCCCTCGACGCGGGCGCCGCGACCGAGGCGGTAGGCCCACCGCATCGCTGAGGCGCTCGACCGCTAGGAGAGGGCTGCCGAACCGCCCGCCTCAGGGGGACGTCCGCCAGTCATCGGAAAGGTTCAACGCGTCTGCGACATACGACAGGGCGGTTCCCAGGGGGAGGCTGACGCGGGTGTGGGCGAGCTGGTCGCCTCGGGTGGGATCCCGGTTGATGATGAGGACCCGTTTGTCCGCCTGAGCCGCCTGGCGGACGAATCTGAGTCCGGACATCACCGTGAGCGAGGAACCCAGGACCAGCAGCGACGTCGCCGTACGGACCAACCGGCGGCAGTGCTCGATCCGCGCCGCGGGCACGGTCTCGCCGAAGAAGACCACGTCGGGCTTGAGGATGCCGCCGCAGTCCGCGCAGGGCAGCACGCGGAAGTCGGCGACCTGTTCGTCGGAGAGGTCGGCGTCACCGTCGGGGTTGATTCCCGCGGCCACCGGTTCGAAGGCGGCGTTGGCCTCTTCCAGTCGTACGGCGAGATCCCGGCGCGAGGTGATGGCGTCGCAGGCCAGACACCGCACTCTCCCCAGACTCCCGTGCAGTTCCACGACGCCCTCGGCGCCGGCGGCCCGGTGCAGACCGTCGACGTTCTGGGTGATCGCGCCCGAGAGCAGACCGTGCCGGGCGAACGTGGCGACGGCCCGGTGCCCGGCATTGGGGCGGGCGCGGCCGAAGGTACGCCACCCGAGATGGCTGCGTGCCCAGTACCTTCGCCGTGCCTGCGGGCCGGCGGTGAAGTCCTGGTACGTCATCGGCGTGTGCCGACTCAGGCTTCCGCCCTCGCCTCGGTAGGCGGGGATGCCCGACTCCGTGGAGATGCCCGCCCCGGTCAGCACCAGCACACCACCGGCGCTCAGCGCGTCGACCACCGGCTGGAGGTCGGTGGTGCCCGGCGGCAGGTCCGGGGGAGGGGTCCAGTGAAGTGTGGGACGGGTCCGCATGCGTGCCAGGGTACGAAACCGGCGGCGGGCCGGGAGCCGCCTCCAGGGCTATGCCGAGCCCTGGTCGAGCAGGTAGCCGATGGCTTCGACGACGTCACCGACCGTGTGGTGCGGCGTCACCAGTCCGTCGGGCCAGGGGCGGCCGGTGACCCAGATGGTGCGCAGTCCCGCATCGTGGCCACCGACGATGTCGGTCTCGGGGTTGTCGCCGGTCATCCAGTCCCCGCGAGTGAGCTGCGTCCCGCATCGCGCGGCGGCGAGCTCGAAGAGCCGCGGATCGGGTTTGCGGATGTCGACGTCGCCGGACGCGGCGATCCCGTCGATCAGATCGGAGAGGCCGGTGGCCTGGATCTTGGCCCGCTGAATGTCGCTGGCGCCGTTCGTGGCGACACCGATGCTCCAGCCGGCCTCCTTGAGACGCTCCAGGCTGTTGAGGACGGCAGGACGGCAGTGCATGGAGGCCGCCATGCGGTCGATGTAGACCCGCCACAGGTGGTCGGCGCTCTCGCTGACGGGGAAGGCGGCGCGCAACCGGTCGAAGTCACCGCGCTCGCCGTGGTCGGCCAGCTCGGTCAGCAGCCACTGCTCGATCTCGGGGCCGTAGCCGTGGTCATGGCTCAGGGAGGTGATGGCATCGGCGAAGGCACCGGTGCGGTCGACCAGGGTGCCGTCCAGATCGAAGATCGCGAGTCTCACGATGACGGACCTTACTTGGCGCGGCGAGTGACCGGTATGGGCCCGTCCTGCTCCGACCGGTGCGCCGTGAGTTGGCCGGGGTCGGACGTCAAGGGAGCGAACAACTCGTACCGCGGCAGGAGATGACCGCACGGGACATCGGCCCTGGCGCCACCGAGGCCCCGGCCAGGCCTCGCCAGGCCGGCCTCAGACGTCCAGCGGAGCGGCGGCGCGGTCGCGGGTGTCGGCGGCGGGGGTGATCAGAACGGCGGAGGCGACGAACACCAGAACCGCGACCATGGCCGTACGCAGCCCGTAGTGATCCCCCAGGAAGCCGAGGGCCGGCGGCCCGACGAGGAAGGCGACGTAGCCGATGATCGCGACCAGGGAGACGCGCGCGGTCTGGTCGGGGCCCGAATCACCGGCCGCCGACAGGGCCACCGGGAAGCCGAGAGAGGCCCCGAGACCCCAGAAGAGAACGGAGGTCGCCGCGACGGCCACGTGTTCGGAGAAGATCACGAGGACAAGCCCGAGGGCACCGGAGAGGGCGCTCGCTCGCAGAACGGTGGCGCGCCCGAAACGGACGAGGAAGAACGTCCCGCAGAAGCGCCCGAGTGTCATCGCGGCGGCGAACCCGACGTAGACGAGTGAGCCGGCTGCGGGGTCCAGGCCGTGGCCGTCCACCATGAGCAGCGGCAGCCAGTCGTTGGCCGCTCCTTCAGCCAGGGCCATGGCCAGCACGATGGCGCCGATGAGGAGCAGTTTGCGGTCCCTCCAGACCTGCGGTCCCGGTGGCTTGGCCGGGCCGGAGGTCCGAAGCCGCGTACTGAGGCCGACGCCGGCCGGCAGGGCGCGTGAGGCGTGGATCAGCATCCCTGTGGCGGCGAGTGCGATCACGGCCAGATGCCAGGGGACAGGGATCCCGGCGGCCGTGGCGGTCATTCCGGCGAGGCCTCCGACCACCGTGCCCAGGCTGAAACAGCCGTGCAGGGTGGGAAGAACCGGTGTCCCGGTGATGCGCTCGACGTCGGCGCCGTCCACGTTGACCGCTACTTCGCCCGACCCCATGCCCGCGCCGAAGAGGAAGAGCCCGGTCGTCACCAGGGGAGCGGACGAAGCGGCGCTGCCCGCGCCGATGACGATCGTGGCCGAGACGATCAGGGAGGTGCCGAGAACGATCACCGGCCGGGTGCCGAGGCGTTCCACGAAGCGGCCGGAACACAGGATGCCGATCATGGATCCCACGGAGAGGCCGAACAGGATCAGCCCCATCTCCGCGGTGGACACCTCCAGTTGGTCCCGCACGTCGGGGGTGCGCGTGACCCAGGAGGACATGGCGATACCCGGGAGGAAGAAGAACAGGTACAGGGCTTGGCGGCGCCGACGCACGGCGGGGTCTGTCAAGAGGAGGCTCCGCGGGGCTCGGAAGAATGGGCGGGCAGGCGGCGGGCCCCGCATCCATCGGGTATGTACAAATGTACATAATCGCCGGGCGTGGGAGAAGGCGAGGAGGCGCCCTCAGACGATCTCAGGAGTAACCGCGGCTCTCGACTCCTTGGCGCCCAGGCAAGCGGGTGGCGAGTTCGCCGGCGATCTTCCAGTGCGTGGTCGCTCGTCTGCCGTCCAAAAGGCCCGTCGCGCCCAGGACGAAGGCGCCGGAGCACACGGATGCGACGCGGCCGGCGCGGGCTGCCAGGTTCCCGGTCGCTTCGGTCAGGTCGCGCGTGACCGGGGTCCTGGGATAGACGTCCCCGCCAGGCACCAGGAGCGTGTCGGGGTCCGGGTGCGTGGCGGCGCTGCCGTCGACGGCGATCCGCATGCCGATCGAGGAGGTGACGTCGGCACCCGTCGTCGACAGCAGGGCGATCGGCATGCGGCGCCGAGAAGGTTCGTCTCCCCGAACACCTCGGCCGGGCCCGCGATGTCCAGCAGTTTCACCGCGTCGCAGACGAGGATCGCCACGCGGTGCGGGTCGGAGCTCACGGGCCCACCCTGGGATGACCGGATTCGAGGGGTTCATGGCCGGACCGAGGCGGCGCCGCGGGCCGCGTGGTCGGCACTGTGGACACCGGGCGCACCGGGCGCAACGGGCGCACTCATCCTGCGCGTGCACGCCGCGGGCTGATCTAGACGGCGCTCGCAGGGAGTTGCCCGGCCGGTCGGCGCTCACGGGGACAGGCCATAGTCCACGGAGGCGGACTCGTCCTGGCTACCGAGACCGCTGATGCGGGGAGCGGAGCACGAGCAAGGTGATCTCGCTGGGGGCGAAGACGCGGAACGGCGGGCCCCAGAAGCCGGTGCCGCGGCTGGTGTAGAGGAGGGTGCGGGGGCCATGGTGACTTAGGCCGGCGAGGGCGGGCTGGTCGAGGCGGACCAGGTGGTGGAAAGGCCAGATCTGGCCGCCGTGGGTGTGGCCGGAGAGCTGGAGGTCGATACCGGCGGCTGCCGCCCGGTCGACGAACTTGGGCTGGTGTGCCAGGAGAAGGACGGGCAGGTCGGGGTCGGCGCCGCTCATGGCCCCGGCGAGGTGGGCGCGGTGGCCTGCCAGGCCGGAGGACTCGGCCGTGACGTCGTCGACGCCGGCGACCACGAGGGTGTCGCCTCCGCGCTCGAGCAGCAGATGGCGGTTGCGCAGCGGCTCCCAGCCCAGTTCGTCCATCAGGTCGACCCAGCCCTGGGCCTCGCTGTAGTACTCGTGGTTGCCGGTGACGTACACACGGGCCCGAGTTGCCCAAACGGTGCCGAGTGGGGCGGCCTGGGCGCGGCGGCGTTCGGCCGTGCCGTCCGCGATGTCGCCGGTGTGACAGACCAGGTCGGCTTCCAGGGCGTTCACCGTCTCGCACACCCGTGCCGACCAGCGGGCGCGATCGAGCGGGCCGTAGTGGGTGTCGGTGATGAGGACGACACGGAGACCGTCCAACCCGGCACCCAGTCGCGGGAGTTGCACGTCCAGTTGACGGACGCGTGGCACGCGGCGGGCCTCGGCGTACCCCCAGACGAGCAGTACGGCGGTCACGCCGAGGACGGTCCAGGTGACGATGCGGGCCCGGTCCTGACTCTCGCCGACGCCGGCCACGGTCAGGGCGAGCCGCAGGAAGACGCCGAGCAGAACGGACCAGGTGAACAGAACCCAGCTGGTGCCCAGCAGGGTGTCACCGATGATCGCCGCCCGGTCCTGCTGGCGCCGACCGTGGCCGCGCATCATCGCGAGCGGCATGCCGACGAGGCCGAGGGCGAACAGGGCGGTGCCGGCCAGTGTGACGGGCAGCGGCCAGTGCTGGCCGCCGTACAGGAGCACCCAGCAGGGCACGGTCCACAGCAGAACGGGGGCGATCAGGGGGAGGTAGCGCAGCAGGCGGTTCAGTCGGCTCTGCCGCGCGGCTCGCGTTTCACCCTCGGCGGGCCGGGTGTTGCTGATGTCGGTCACGCTTGTCCTCCCTGACCGGGCTGCCGTCTCGCGCACTGTATCCGGTCGTCCTCGGGCCGGCCGGACTGGCGTTCATGGGGGCGGACCCTTGGCGCGAAGGGGCCCTGTGCGGGGCGGCAGGACTTCACCGGGGACACCTTCCTCGGCGTGAGTCGTCACCAGGGCGCTGTCTGCGGGGGCGCGGTGTTCATGCAGGCCCCACCTCTACGGGTTGACCGGCGGGTGCGCCTTGCGGCATCCGGCGCCGACGTTCGGCACATGATCCGCAACGCAGCCTCCTTCCGTGCGAAAAGGAGGCTGCACGGGCTGTCTCAGGTGCAGGGCACTCCGCTCGCCGTCGCGGTGGTCTCGGCGAAGGCGCACGTCGGTTTGACGTTGAAGGCCTCGATCCGCGGCATACCCGCCGTCCGTTCCAGACGAGGACCGCGTCGGCGCCGCCCGCTCAGACTCCGCGCTGACAACGGCTACCGGCGAGTGGCCGGCCTTCCCGTCCTTCCGACCTGCGATGAGAAGCGCTCAAGACTGAGGTCGGGCAGCGGGAGACCGTCGTGTCTCCCGCTGCTCAAGGTGATCAACCGTCGGGCTGGGCGCGATGGATCAGGTCCGGGTCACCGGTGCCTGCAGCTCTGTCACCCAGTCGTCCCGGTTCTCGGGGCACTCCAGGTTGATCTCACGCGGATATCCGGTCGACTGGTAGCCGTTGGCGTCGATCCAGCGGGCCAGAGTCTGGGCCGTAGGGAGCACGGTGTCCATCGAGCCGCGGTGCACGATGGTCGCCGCCCGGTCGAGGGGCGGCAGGTCGAGGATGCGGAAGGGGCCGTCCTGGAGAGGGGCACCGACCTGGACGGCGGCGTGCACGCTGATCTTGCCGCCGCCCTCCGGGGCGTCCTCGTAGTAGGCCACACCGGGCCCCGTGGGGGTGACTCCCGCCGAGCCCAAGCGCTGGAACAGTTCGTCGTAGAGCGGCCCGATGACCGGGCCGATGTCCTCGGGCTCGTAACTCGCGGCAGTTGCGGTCAGCTCCGCCACCCTGACGGCGGGGACGCTCTTGATCACAACGTCGTTCGTGGGCATGTGACCCTCGCTCTCGATCGCTCGGAGCCTCGCCTCGACCTGGACCAGCCTTGCGCCTGCGGCGGCCATGGCGGTCTCCAGTTCAGCCCGCCGCAGCCGCAGCATGCCGCGCAGTTCCTTCGCGCTGACCTTCTCCTCCACGATGTCTCGGACCTGCTGGAGGGTGAATCCGAGGTCTTTGAGCGCGATGATCCGGTTGAGGCGGGCGAGCTGGGCGGCGCTGTAGTAGCGGTAGCCACTGGCTGGGTCGACGTGGGCCGGACGCAGCAGGCCGGTCGCGTCGTAGTGACGCAGCATCCGGACCGAGACGCGGCCGTGCCGGGCGAAGTCTCCGATGGTGAACATGATGTCTCCAAGCTGATCGCCTGACACGGTGTGAGGGTCAAGAAGCCACTCGGGTCGCACTACGCGCCGCATGGATGGGTCTGCGCATGCGGTCGAGCAACTCAGGGGAGATCCAGGCCTGTTGGGCGGCCGTCAGTCAGCGGTCAGCTGCGCGCAGCAGCGCGGCTATGCCTACCTGGGCCTCGACGAAGTACTGGTAGATGTCCGCTCCGTTTTCACCCTGCTGCCATGGGGGTGCCGCCTCCATGGACAGATGCATACGAATCGCCGCGCCGTCCCCGCTTCGATCTACGAGGCTGAAGGCCAGGACAAGCCCAGACGCCCTCTGGAGTCGTCACCGAGCACCTGTTACCAGCCAGTTGTCATCGTACGGGTCGCCGCGGACCGCGGAGAACTGATTCCGCAACGGCCAGAGCTCCACACTGCCCGCGTGATCACCCAAGAGCACTGCCAAAGCGTGTCACGGACCTTCTCCATGCTGCACAGGCCCTCGCGACACGTCAGCTCGACCCCAGCCTTGACCAGGAGTGCCTGAGCTCGACCGGATCGGGTGGAGGCACCCCGCAGAGTCGCCCGCTGCCACCGTCACTGCCGCTGCCACCGAGGGCTTGCCTGGCCCCGCGGACTCGTCACCTTTGCGCCGCAGTGCCGTAGGCCCCTACTGCCGCACCGAAGCGGCGCCGAAGCCGGACACCCCGAACGCCCGAACGCCCGACCGCCATGAGTACGCGAGGGAGCTACACGCCAGGCTGCCGGGCCTGTCACGCCCCCGCGCCTCACACCTCCCGTGGAGGCCGGAATCGAATCGGTTCCGCGCAAGCGCTTCGACGGGATGCTACGACCGGCGGAACATGGGGTCAATGGCGTGCCGCACAGCGAAGGCGGTGCCCGCGCACGGGGTGAAGGACCAGCGCATCAGCCGATTCGGTGCGCGCTGACTCCTCGTCAGCCATATTCGACGGCCGCCTTCCTGCTCAGCGGCGTTGCAGGGGTGCGCCCGAGTGAGCGGGGCCCGGCCGTCGACCGGACCCCCGCGACCCGCCGCGCCGCCCCGCCGACAGCGCGCACCACCGCTCGTCCACCCTCACGCCGAACCTGCCTGAGCGGCCCGGTGGAAGGGAATCCGGGAAGATCGGCGATCGAACCGATTCCGCGCACGAGTCGGACGGAGGATGTCCGGACCCTTGACAGCCCTACGGAATCGGGAGCACCGTCTCCCCCCGAAACCTCTCTGCAATCCCACTGCAAGAACGGCACCTTCAAGCGCTGCCGCATGTGTCAGCGCTCCCAGCACAGAACCCGACTGGATCCGCCGGCACGGTAGGGAGATCGGATGGGAACGACAGGTACCACAGGGACCGAACGCCACGTGCTGTTCGGGCGCGGTGGCGTCCAACGACTGCTCGCTGCGATACGGCGCCGCGGAAGGCCGGAAAATGGGCCGGACCAGGCATCTGTCCGTTCGTGGGAGCGCTCCCGCACCTCTCGGCCGAAAACATTCGCCCGGGCGGGGGCCGCGGCCGTGCTCGCCGTCGGCGCGCTGGCCGGTGCCACGGCCACGACCGGGACGGCCCGGGCCGCCACCTCCGGACCGTGTGATCTCTACGCGGTCGGCGGAACGCCCTGTGTGGCGGCCCACAGCACGACGCGCGCGCTGTACGCCGCGTACAACGGGCCGCTCTACCAGGTCAGGCGCGCCTCGGACAACACCACCCGCGACGTCGGCGTCCTGAGTGCGGGCGGGTACGCCGACGCCGCCGCGCAGGACTCGTTCTGCTCGGGGACGACCTGTCTGATCTCGATCATCTACGACCAGTCAGGTCGCGGGAACAACCTCACCCAGGCGCCCGGCGGCGGTGCCGCGGGTGGTCCCGACAACCTCGCGAACGCGACGGCCGCGCCCACCACGGTGGGCGGTCACAAGGCCTACGGCGTCTTCGTGGCACCCGGTACGGGATACCGCAACAACCACACCAACGGCATCGCGACCGGGGACAACCCCGAGGGCATGTACGCGATCTTCGACGGCACGCACTACAACGGCGGCTGCTGCTTCGACTACGGCAACGCCGAGACGGACAGCAACGACGACGGCAACGGCACCATGGAGGCCATCTACTTCGGCAACATCAAGGTCTGGGGCTACGGTGCGGGCAACGGCCCCTGGATCATGGCCGATCTGGAGAACGGCCTGTTCTCCGGGGTGAACCAGCACTACAACGCGAACGACCCGACCATCAACTACCGGTACACGACCGCCATCGTCAAAGGCGGCCCGAACCACTGGGCGATCCGCGGTGGCAACGCGCAGTCGGGCAGCCTGTCCACGTTCTACGACGGTCCGCGCCCCAACGTCGCGGGCTACAATCCGATGCGGAAGCAGGGCGCCATCATCCTGGGCATCGGTGGTGACAACAGCAAGGGCGCCCAAGGCACCTTCTACGAGGGCGTGATGACCTCCGGCTACCCGTCGGACGCCACCGAGAACGCGGTTCAGGCCAACATCACCGCGGCCGGATACAGCAATGCGACCGGCGGCACGGGCACCGGCGCGCTGCACGCGGTGGGTGCGGGCAAGTGCCTGGACGTGCCGAACTCGTCCACCACGGCCGGCACGCAGCTGCAGATCTGGGACTGCAGCGGTGGCGCCAACCAGAGCTGGACGCGCACCTCCTCCAACCAGTTGACCGTATACAGCGGCAGCAGCCAGCTGTGCCTGGACGCGTACAACAACCAGACCACCGCCGGCACCAAGGTGGTGACCTGGCCGTGCAACGGCGGCGCCAACCAGCAGTGGCAGCTGAACTCCGACGGCACCGTCACCGGCATCCAGTCCGGCCTCTGCCTCGACGTCACCGGCGCCTCCACGGCCAACGGTGCCCTGGCCGAACTGTGGACCTGCAACGGCGGTTCCAACCAGCGATGGAACCTCAGCTGAGGGGAACGGCTCCAGCCCGTGGCCGGGTTCACCGCCGGCCACGGGCCTTCACCGACCCGACGTCCATGACCGGCTCCCCTGGCCCCGCCCGGAGGGTGCAGGTCATGCAGACGGACCCCGGCGGCCCCAGCAGCCCCGGCGGCCGAACGACCACTGGGCCCCACACCAGGCGCCACCGCCCCCACTGGAGGATGACGATGTCCGGAGCCAGAGCGCTCCGCGGCCTCTGGGCCGCCCCCGTAGCTCTGTTCGCCTTACTCGCCGGGAGCCTGCCCATGGCCGGGGCCGCGTTCGCCGTACCGGCCGAGCGCCAGGCAGCGGCCGCCGACCTGTACGTGTCCCCGGACGCGGCTCCCGGCGGGAACGGCACCGCCGAGCAGCCGTTCGCGACGATCGACCAGGCGCGGCAGCCCGCGCACCGGCTCTCGGCGGATTCGGACGTCGTGGTCCACCTGGCCGGTGGCACCTACCGGCAGTCCAAGCCGCTGACCTTCGGCTCCGGCGACGGCGGCCAGAACGGCCACACGATCACCTACCAGGCCGTCTCCGGGCAGCAGCCGGTCGTGAGCGGCGCTCAGCAGATATCTGGTTGGCAGGTGCATGATCAGAGCAGCAACATCTGGTCGGCCCACGTCGGCACCGGCGTGAACACGCGGCAGTTGTACGTGAACGGCAAGCAGGCACCGCGCGCGGCGATCCAGGTGCCCCGCTCCGGCTTCACCTTCACCCAGACCGGCCTGACCGTCACCGACTCCTCCCTCGACTACCTGGCCGGCCTCTCGGACCAGAGCCACATGGAGGTCGAGAGCCTCAACTCCTTCACCGACCGCTACGCGCCGGTCCAGTCGATCAGCGGCAGGACCATCACCATGCAGCAGCCCGCCTGGAACAACAACTCCTGGGGCTACGACA
This sequence comes from Streptomyces sp. SLBN-8D4, assembly GCF_049739545.1. Taxonomy (NCBI): domain Bacteria; kingdom Bacillati; phylum Actinomycetota; class Actinomycetes; order Kitasatosporales; family Streptomycetaceae; genus Streptomyces; species Streptomyces sp. SLBN-8D4. Next base: position 435,416 of record NZ_JBMGQC010000001.1, on the reverse strand, counting down.
CCATCAACTCGCCGTTCGCCGGCGGGACCATGTACCTGGAGAACAACTACGCGTTCCTCAAGCAGGCCGGGCAGTGGTACCTCGACTCGTCCACCGGCGACCTCTACTACCGCGCCCAGGCGGGACAGAACCCGAACAGCCTCGACGTGGAACTGCCCCGGCTGCAGAGCCTGTTGGGCATCAGCGGCAGCTACGGCTCGCCAGCGACCGGCCTGGGATTCACCGGCATACGGTTCACCGGGACCTCCTGGCTCGGCCCGAGCGGACCCGACGGGTACGCGGACCAGCAGAGCGGCGCGCACATCACCGGCGCCTACGCGATGCCCGCCAACTGGCTGAGCACCTGCAAGTCGGGCTGCACACAGTTCGAGGCCACCCGGAACCACTGGGAGCAGATGCCCGCGGCCGTCCAGGTCTCCGCCGCCACCGGCATCACCTTCTCGGGCAACACGTTCTCCGAACTCGGGCAGGCCGGACTTGGCGTGGGCAACGACGGTGTCGCCACGGCCTCCGGCACCGGACTCGGCGCGAACGGTGTGACCATCACCGGCAACACGTTCACCGACATCGCCGGCAGCGGCATCCAGGTCGGGGGCATCCAGCCGGACGCTCACCACCCCGCCAACCCCCAGATGACCAACCAGAACATCACCATCAGCAACAACAAGGTCAGCGGGGTGGGCACCGACTACAAGGAGACCGCGGGAATCCTGTCCACCTACGTCACCAACGCGACGATCACCCACAACCAGTGCGACCACCTGCCCTACGACGGGATCGACATCGGCTGGGGCTGGGGGATGAACGACCCGGGCGGCAGCCAGGACTACGCCAACCGGGGCACGTACAACTACCAGCCGGTCTACAGCACCCCCACGACGCTGAAGAACAACACCGTCTCCCACAACCTGGTCTTCGACACCAAGAACGCGATGTTCGACGGCGGCAGCATCTACAGCCTGTCCGCGGCCCCCGGCTCGGTGATCTCCGACAACTACATGTACGACAACAACCGCACCACGGCGCTGTACCTGGACGAGGGCTCCCGGTACCTGAAGGTGTCCACCAACGTGGTGCAGGACGCGGGCAACTGGGCGCTCACCAACGCCAACGCGAACAACCACACCGACGACAGCACGTTCTCCGGCAACTGGTACAACGGCGGCAACACGTACGTGGCGACCGGCCCTCCGCACAACAACGTCCTCACCGGCAACGTTCTGGTCAGCGGCACCAACTGGCCTCAGGGCGCCAGAGACGTCATCCAGCAGGCGGGCATCCAGTCCTCGGGCGGCGGCGGCTTCCCCACGGGCTTCCACCAGATGGTGATCGGCAGCAACAGCCTGTGCCTGGACGTGTACGGCAACTCCACCAGCGCCGGCGCCGCGATCGACCAGTGGACCTGCAACGGGCAGGGCAACCAGCAGTTCGAGTTCGTGCCGGTCTCGGGCGGCTACGGGCAACTGCGCGCGCAGCACTCCGGACAGGTCGTGGCGGTGGCGGGCGGCTCCACCACCGCCGGTACGCCGAACATCGTTCAGCAGGCCGCGGGGGGAGCGTCCAGCGCTCTGTGGCTGCCGGTACCGCAGTCCGACGGCTCGTATTCCTTCAAGAACCAGAACAGCGGCCTCTGCCTGGACGTCTACGGCGGCGGCAGCAACCTGGGCCAGCAACTGGACCAGTGGCAGTGCAAGAACGCACCCGGCACCAACCAGGACTTCACCCCCCGCTGACCTGCTCGCGCCTCTGGAGCGCCTGCACGGACCGGCGGTTCGTTCACCCCCCACCCACTGTCCCGCACCCAGTGAGGAACGCTGATGAAGAAGTACTGGGCACCTTTGGCCGCGGCGCTGGCGGCCACCCTCGGAATGGGCGCCGCATGGCCTGCCGCGGCCACCGCCGCCGAAGCGCCGACCTCCGTCACGCGGGCCGCCGCGCCCACACCCCTGCGGCTGATGCCGTTGGGCGACTCGATCACCTGGGGCGTCGGCAGCCCCTCCGGGAACAGTTACCGGAGCTTTCTGGCGAACAGGCTGACGGCCGAGGGGCACACCCTGGACTTCGTCGGCTCGGGGCGCAACGGCACCATGTCCGACCCGGACAACGAAGGCCACTCCGGCTGGCGGATCGACCAGATCGCCGGCATCGCGGACTCCGTGCTGGCCCGCTACCGCCCCAACGTGGTCACCCTGGAGATCGGCACCAACGACCTCAACGGCAACTACCAGATCCCGACCGCGGCCGACCGGCTCCACGCGCTCATCGACCAGATCACCAGGGCCGCACCCGACGCGACCGTGCTCGTCGGCACCGTGATCATCTCCACCAGCGGCACCGAGGAGGCCAACCGGCCCGCGTTCAACGCCAAGTTGCCCGGGATCGTCCAGGCCGAGCAGGCTGCAGGCAAGCACGTACGTCTGGTGGACATGAGCGCCCTGACCGCCGCGGACCTGTCCGACGCCCTGCACCCCAACGACAGCGGCTTCGGCAAGATGGCGGACGCCTTCAACGCGGGGATCCAGGCCGCGGACGCGGCAGGCTGGATCAAGCCGCCGGATTCCGCGGCCGGGCAGGTGCGCTCCGGGATCGCGGGGAAGTGCCTGGGGGTCAACGGCGGCAACAGCGCCAACGGGACCGCCGCGGAGATCCGGTCCTGCGACGGCTCCGCCGCGCAGACGTGGTCCGCGCGCTCCGACGGCACCCTGAGGGCGCTCGGGAAGTGCCTTGACGTCACCGGTCGCGGTACCGCCAACGGCACCAAGATCGAGATCTGGGACTGCAACGGCGGCACCAACCAGCAATGGCAGACGTACAACGGCGGCTACCGCAACCCGGTCTCCGGCCGTTGCCTCGACGACCCCAACGCGTCCACCACCGACGGTACGCAACTGGTCCTGTGGGACTGCAACGGCGGAGCCCACCAGCAGTGGACCGCCCTGCCCGTGTCCTGACCCACCTCGTGACCCCACTCTCACGCACCCGCACAAGGAGGTTGATCCTTCATGTCCTGGCTCAACGACGAGCCTCTGCTCCGCAGGGCCCTGGTCTCGGCCACCGGCCTCTTGGCCGGCACGGCACTGGCCCTGACCGGACCGGCGAGCCTCACCGCGCACGCCGCTTCCGGCACGCTGGGCGCGGCGGCGGCGGACAGCGGCCGCTATTTCGGTACGGCCGTGGCTGCCGGAAAACTGGGCAACTCGACGTATTCCACGATTCTCGACCGGGAATTCAACATGATCACCCCGGAGAACGAGATGAAGTGGGACACCACCGAACCGTCTCGCGGCAACTTCAACTTCGGCCCGGCCGACCAGATCGTCAGCCATGCCACCGCGCACGGGCAGCGGATGCGCGGCCACACCCTGGTGTGGCACTCGCAGTTGCCCGGGTGGGTCAGCTCCATCGGTGACGCAGGCACCCTGCGCAGTGTGATGAACAACCACATCACGACCGAGATGAACCACTTCAAGGGCAAGATCTACGCCTGGGACGTGGTCAACGAGGCGTTCGCCGACGGCGGCAGCGGTCAGCACCGCAGCTCGGTCTTCCAGAACGTGCTCGGCAACGGCTTCATCGAGGAGGCCTTCCGCACCGCCCGGGCCGCCGACCCCTCGGCCAAGCTCTGCTACAACGACTACAACATCGAGAACTGGACCGACGCCAAGACCCAGGGCGTCTACAACATGGTCAGGGACTTCAAGGCGCGCGGTGTGCCCATCGACTGCGTCGGCCTCCAGAGCCACTTCGGCGCGGGCGGCCCGCCGTCGAGCTTCCAGACCACCCTGTCCAGCTTCGCCGCCCTCGGCGTCGACGTCCAGATCACCGAACTCGACATCGCCCAGGCCTCGGCGACCGCGTACGGGAACACGGTCCGGGCGTGCATGAACGTCGCCCGCTGCACCGGCATCACGGTGTGGGGGATCAGGGACAGCGACTCGTGGCGGACGGGGGAGAACCCGCTGCTGTTCGACAACAACGGCAACAAGAAGCCTGCCTACGACGCGGCCCTTTCCGCGCTCGGCGGAGGTACGGGGAATCCAGGCGGAGGCATCGTCTCGGGCCAGGTGTACTCGCTGACCGACGTGGCCGCGGGCCGGGTGCTGGACGTGCCGTCCGGACAGACGGCGAACGGCACGCCCGTGCAGGTCTGGGATGCCAACGGCAGTGCCGCGAACCAGCAGTGGCGGGCGAGCCAGAACAGTGACGGCTCCTACACGCTGACGAACATCGCCAGCGGGCGGGTCCTGGACGAGCCCGGCGGCCAGACGGGCAACGGCACCCGGATGGCGATCTGGGACGCCAACGGCGGTGCGAACCAGCACTGGCGGGCGAGCGTCAACGGCGACGGTTCGTACACCCTGATCAACGTCGCCTCGGGCCGGGCGCTGGAGATCCCCAGCGGGCAGACCGGCAACGGCGCCCCGGTCCAGATCTGGGACTCCAACGGCGGCGCCAACCAGCACTGGAACCTCAGGTGAGGTGACCCGGAACGAACACCCCGCGTCCGGTACGGCGGCCGTCGCCGGACGCGGGTTCCGCATGCCCTCATAACGGACTGACCAGGGGCGATACATGGGATGGATCTGTATCCGATTGGGAGTGCCGAGCGTATTGACTCGCTGATGGACCTGTGGAATCACTATGACATGGGATGTCTGAGGGCTTCCTGTGGGTGCTCTCGATTGCCCCGCCACCATCCCGTTCGGCCAGGCACAGGACTCTCTGTCACCTTCCCCCACATCCCAAAGGAACAGAATGCGGCCTTCATCCTTTTCCCGTCGGAGTCCTACGGCTCGCAGACCACGCTTACTCGCGTTCGTCGCCGTAGGTGTGATGGCGCTGCTGGCCATGATGTCGGCGACGGCGCAGACGTGGTCGGCGCCGGCACCCGATCCGGCATCGACGCCGGCGCCCTTGATGAGTTCGGCGTCCGGGCGGTGTCTGGACGTCAAGGGCAATGTCGACACGCCGGGGACGGCGCTGGACATCCAGGACTGCGACAACCAGGCGAACCAGGCGTTCGAGTTCACCTCGGCGGGCGAGCTGAGGACGATGAGCGGCACCCGCTGTGTGGACGCCTACGACAACCGGACCGCGCCGGGAACCCCGGTGATCATCTGGTCGTGCAACGGGCAGTCGAACCAGGCCTGGCGACAGAACTCCGACGGGTCCGTCACCGGTGTCCAGTCCGGCCTGTGCCTGGACGTCAACGGGGCGGGCACGGCCAACGGCACCGCGGTCATCCTGTGGACCTGCAACGGTCAGAGCAACCAGAAGTGGACCACGTCGACACCTCCGCCCGCGCCCGGCGGGTCGGGCCCGTGCGACCTCTACTCCGCGGGCGGCACTCCGTGCGTGGCCGCGCACAGCACCGTGCGGGCGCTCTACGGGTCGTACAGCGGCAGCCTCTACCAGGTCAGGCGCGCCTCGGACAACACGACCAGGAACATCGGTGTGCGGGCGGCCGGCGGCTTCGCCGACGCGGCGGCGCAGGACTCGTTCTGCGCGGGCACCTCCTGTGTGATCACGGTTGTCTACGACCAGTCCGGACGCGGCAACGACCTGTGGTACCAGGGATCGGCCCAGGTACCGGGGTCGAGTCAGAGCAGTCCCGCGAAGGCGACCTCGGAGTCACTGACCGCCGGGGGCACCAAGGCGTACTCGCTGTACATCAATCCCGGGAACAGCTACTGGCGGGACGGTCATCTGACGGGCGTGCCGACCGGCAGCGCACCGGAAGGGGCGTACATGGTGACCAGCGGCACCCACGTGAACAGCGGCTGCTGCTTCGACTACGGCAACAGCGAGACGACCCGGAAGGCCGACGCGGCCGGGGCGATGGACGCGATCAACTTCGGCACCCAGTGCTGGTTCGGCGGCTGCTCGGGCAGCGGTCCCTGGGTCCAGGCAGACCTCGAATGGGGCCTGTACTCCGGTGGCAGCCAGTCCTGGAACGGCAACCAGCGGGCCTTCCCCGTCAAGTTCGTCACCGCGATGCTGAAGAACAACGGGACGTCGAGGTTCGCCCTGAAGGGCGGCAACGCGCAGTCCGGCAGCCTGACCACCCTGTGGGACGGCGGGCTTCCCGGCGGATACAGCCCGATGAAGAAGCAGGGCGCCATTGTTCTCGGCAGCGGCGGTGACTGCTGCAAGCCCGGTGGCGGCGCCAACCTGAGCGCCGGCACCTTCTACGAGGGCGCCATCGTCGCCGGCTACCCCTCCGACGCGACCGACAACGCGGTGCAGGCCAACATCACCGCGGCCGGATACCGCTAGTCCTTCTGTCCCACGGCGTGTTCTGCCGCAACCCGGCCCAGGAGTCAATGACATGCACATGATTACCCGGACGTTGGCGTTCGCCTTCTCCATCGCGCTGTTCTGTGTGGGCGTACCCCTCGTCTCCCTCGGCACGGCGCAGCCCGCCGTCGCGCTGGGCAACGGGCTGGCGCTGACCCCGCAGATGGGCTTCAACGACTGGAACGCGTACGGCTGCAACGTCTCCGAGTCGCTGATCAAGTCCACCGCGCAGGCGATGCACACCAACGGCATGCAGGCAGCGGGCTACTCCTACGTCAACATCGACGACTGCTGGATGACCCACAACCGCGATTCCGGCGGCCGTCTGGTGCCGGACCCGGCCAAGTTCCCCGACGGCATCAAAGGCACCGCCGACTACGTGCATTCGCTGGGGCTGAAACTGGGGATCTACGAGGACGCGGGCACCGCGACCTGCGCCGGGTATCCGGGCAGCCTGGGGCACGAGAGCACGGACGCCCAGTCGTTCGCGTCGTGGGGCGTGGACTACCTGAAGTACGACAACTGCAACAACAACGGGGTGTCCGCGCAGAGCCGGTACACCGCGATGCGGGACGCCCTGGCGGCCACCGGCCGGCCGATCCTCTACAGCCTGTGCAACTGGGGTCAGGACAACGTGTGGACCTGGGGCGCGGGCGTGGGCAACAGCTGGCGCACCACCGGGGACATCAGCGCCAACTTCGCCAGCATGCTGTCCATCTTCCACAGCAACGTGGGACTGGCCTCCTACGCGGGACCGGGCCACTGGAACGACCCGGACATGCTGGAGGTCGGCAACGGCTCGATGACGGCCACCGAGAGCCGCAGCGAGTTCAGCCTGTGGGCGGAGATGGCCGCGCCGCTGATCGCGGGCACCAACATCCCCTCCGCCAGTGCGGAGACCCTGTCCACGCTGACCAACTCCCGGGTGATCGCGGTCGACCAGGACCCCCTCGGCAAGCAGGGCACCATGGTCTCCTCCTCGGGCGGCCGGGACGTGCTGGCCAAGCCTTTGGCCAACGGGGACGTGTCGGTGGCGCTGTTCAACGAGACGGGCTCGACAGCGACCATCTCCACCACCGCGGCCGCGATCGGCAAGACCGGAGCGTCCGCCTACACCCTGACCGACCTGTGGTCGGGGGCGTCCTCCACCACCTCGGGCACGATCAGCGCCTCGGTCCCGGCGCACGGCACCGTGATGTACCGGGTCGCGGGCGGCACCAGCGGCGGCGGCACCAGCGTGACCGGCGCGGTGCACGCGGTGGGATCCGGCAAGTGCCTGGACGTACCCAACTCGACCACGACCGCCGGTACCCAGGTGGAGATCTGGAGCTGCAACGGCGGCGCCAACCAGACATGGACGCACTCCGCGTCCAACCAGTTCACCGTCTACTCCGGCAGCGCCCAGATGTGCCTGGACGCCTACAACAACCAGACCACTCCGGGCACGAAGGTGGAGATCTGGTCGTGCAACGGCCAGAGCAACCAGCAGTGGACCCTGAACGCCAACGGCACCATCACCGGCGTCCAGTCGGGCCTGTGCCTGGACGTCGCCGGCGGGGCCACCGCCGACGGAACCCTCGCCGAGCTGCGGACCTGCAACGGCGGCAGCAGCCAGCGGTGGACGTTGGGATGACTCCGCATTCGAACCCCGGAGGAGGTCTCCATGCTCGAACCAGCCGTTGATCGCCGACGCAGGCGATGGAAGGCAGTGCTCCTTGTCGCCCTGGCGATGGCCGTGGCGGCGTTCGGCGCACCGGCGTTCGCCACATCGCCGGGGGCCGGTACGGCGGCCGTCGCCCGCCCGGCCGCCCACAGCGCGGCGGACGCGTCGCTCCCTTGCGACCTCTACGCCGCGGGCGGTACGCCGTGTGTGACGGCACACGCCACGACCAGGGCGCTCTTCGCCGCCTACAACGGGCCGCTGTACCAGATCCAGCGGGCCTCCGACCACAGCTACCGCGACATCGGAGTGCTCAGTGCCGGCGGATACGCGGACGGCGCGTCCCAGGTGTCGTTCTGCTCGGGCACGTCCTGCACGATCACGAAGATCTACGACCAGACCGCCCGGCACAACGACATGCCGATCTCGTGGGGCGGCTACTGGAAGGGGCCCGGACCCAACGGTTCCGACGTCGGCGCGGACGCCATGGCCCTGCCGGTGACCGCCGCCGGCCATCAGGTGTTCGGCGTCAAGGTCACCCCCGGCGTCGGCTACCGGCTCGACCACGCGAACGGCGTGCCCACCGGGGCGCAGCCCGAAGGCATCTACATGGTGACCTCGTCGAACTACACGAGCCAGTGGTGCTGCTTCGACTACGGCAGCGGTGAGAACTCCCACACCGACACCGGCAACGCCACCATGAACGCCATCTACTGGGGCACCGCCTGCTGGTTCGGCGGCTGCACCGGCAGCGGCCCGTGGGTCGAGGCCGACCTGGAGAACGGCATGTTCCACACCAACACCGGCTCCAACAAGGACCCGAACAACCAGGGCGTGCACTACCCGTTCGTCAGCGCGTGGCTGAAGAACAACGGCACCAGCAACTTCACTCTCAAATACGGCAATGGCACGAGCGGCGGCCTGACCACCACCTACTCCGGCCCCCTGCCGAACGGCTACTCACCGATGAAGGTCGACAGTTCGGTCCTGCTCGGCACCGGGGGCGACAACAGCCCCAACGGCGTCGGCGAGTTCTTCGAGGGCGCGATCACGGCGGGCTATCCCTCCGACGCCACCGAGAGCGCCGTCCAGGCCGCCATCACCGCGGCCGGCTACGGCACAGGGGGCGGTGGCGGTACGTCGACCGCGCTGCACGCGATCGGTGCGGGCAAGTGCCTTGAGGTGCCGGGTGCGTCCACGACCCCGGGTACGCAGACGCAGATCCGCGACTGCACCGGAGCGGCGAACCAGACCTGGTCCCGGACCGACTCCCGCCAGCTCACCGTGTACTCCGGCAACAGCCGGCTGTGCCTGGACGCCTCCGACCAGGGCACCAGCCCCGGCACCAAGGTCATCACCTGGACCTGCAACGGCCAGGCCAACCAGCAGTGGAACGTCAACGCCAACGGCACCGTCACCAGCGCCCAGTCCGGCCTGTGCCTGGACGTGACCGGCGCCGCCACCGCAAACGGCACCCCCGTCGAACTGTGGACCTGCAACGGCGGATCCAACCAGCAGTGGTCACTGAACTGACCCCGTGACACGTGACGCAGGAGGACCGAATGAGGACGAGAGCGAGACCCGGCCGTCTGGTACTGGCCGTCGGCATCGTCTTGGCGTTCGTGCTGCAGCTGTCGGCCACGGCCGAGAGCCGGGCCGTCTCGGGCGAGGCGCTGAGCGTGAACCTGGCGTCGACGCGGGGCCCGTCGACCGGCGTCGGTGAGGGGTTCCTCTACGGTTTCACGCAGGACGGCAGCCAGCCGGCGGACCAGTTCATCAAACCGCTGGGAATCAACGCGTTCCGCGGCGGCGGCTGGTTCTCCGGCGGCTGGATCAAGGACAACTACCAGTACGGATCGGCCACTCGGGCCGACCTCGACTCGATCGTCGCGCAGGCGAAACGGCTCACCCAGCCGCCGTACCACGCGCAGTACCAGGTACTGGTCAGCGACATCTACGGCGCCAACGGCGGGCAGCCGTCCAACACGAGGTACCCGTGCGACAACGGCGACTGCTCCAACTGGATCAGCTTCATCGACTCCACGGTGGGGGCACTGCAGGCATCGGGGCTGAAGTTCGCCTACGACATCTGGAACGAGCCGGACATCTCCGTCTTCTGGACCCGGGGTGTGAACAGCGCCCAGTACTTCCAGATGTGGGACACCGCCTACCGGGAGATCCGGCGCCTCGCCCCCTCGGCGCAGATCGTGGGACCGTCGCTCGCCTTCACCCCGCAGAGCAACCCGGGTGAATGGCGGACCTGGCTCGCGCACGTGAAGGCGGCCGGAACGGTACCCGACATGATCACCAACCACGACGAAGGGGATGTCGACGACCCGGTCACCGTCTCCCAGTCCCTCAACAGCGCCCTGACAACGGCGGGCATCGGCCCGCTGCCGCTGTCCGCGAACGAGTACCAGCCCGCCGACCGGCAGACCGCCGGGGTGACGGCCTGGTACCTGGCGCGGTTCGCGCAGTCCGGATACACCAACGCGATGCGCGGCAACTGGGTCTGCTGCGTCACCCCCAACCTGACAGGAGTCCTCACCCAGAGCGGCGGCACCTGGCAGCCGACCGGCAACTGGTGGGCGCTTCGCGACTACGCCGACATGACCGGCACCCTCGTCGACACCTCCGGCCAGGTCGGCTCCACCGCGATCTCGGCCTCCGAGGACCCCGCCAACAAGCGCGCGGTCGCGATCATCGGCGACGCGAACGGCAACTCCGGTACCGCGTCCGTCACCTTCAACGGACTGCCGTCCGTACCCTGGCTGACCAACGCCGGCAGCGTGCACGTCACCGTGCACCGCATCCCGGACCAGGCACCGCTCGCCGCGCCACAGACCGTCTACGACCAGAACCTGAGCGCCTCGGGCGGCTCAATCACCGTCCCGTTGACGTACCAGGGCGCGCACGACGCGTTCGCCGTCTACCTCACCCCGGCCTCCTCCGGCGGCGAGAGCTTCCCGGCCGGCTACCACCAGCTCGTCGTCGCCAACAACAACTTGTGCCTCGACGTGTACGGCGCTTCAAGCAGTGCGGGCGCCGCGATCGACCAGTGGACCTGCAACGGGCAGAGCAACCAGCAGTTCCAGTTCGTGCCGGTCTCGGGCGGCTACGGCGAACTGCGCGCCCAGAACTCCGGCCAGGACGTGGCGGTCGCCGGCAGCTCCACGACGGCAGGCACCCCGAATATCGTCCAACAGCCCCCCGGCACAGCGGCCAACGGCCTCTGGCTGCCCGTGCGCCAGTCCGACGGCTCCTACGCCTTCCAGAACCGCAACAGCGGTCTGTGCCTGGACGTCTACGGCGCCGGCAGCACCGCGGGCCAGCAACTCGACCAGTGGCAGTGCAAGAACGCACCCGGCACCAACCAGGACTTCTTCGTCCGCTGAACCGTCCGCCGACCGCACCGGCCGTGGACACCCCCCACCTGCGAAAGGAACCCACCGTGTCAGCAATCGCACGGCTGTTACGGCGCCTGCGTGTCCCGACGGCCGTGGTCGCGGGCCTCGTCCTGGCCGCCGGCGGCGTCGTGGGCACAGCCGCCGCTCCGGCTCGGGCGGCCACCTCCATCACCCTCAACGGCGCGTCCGGCGGACGGACCTTCGACGGCGTCGGCGCGATCAGCGGGGGAGGCGGCAACAGCAGACTCCTGATCGACTATCCCGAGCCGCAACGCGGCCAGGTCCTCGACTACCTCTTCCGGCCCGGCTACGGCGCCTCCCTGCAGATGCTGAAGGCCGAGATCGGCGGGGACACCAACTCCACCTCGGGAGCCGAGCCCAGCCACCAGCACACCCGCTCCGACCTGAACTGCGACCGGGGCTACGAATGGTGGCTGATGGAGCAGGCCAAAGCCCGCAACCCCGACATCAAGCTGTACGGGCTCGCCTGGGGCGCCCCGGGCTGGATCGGCAACGGGAACTTCTGGTCCACCGACATGGTCAACTACCTGGTCTCGTGGCTGGGCTGCGCCAAGCAGCACGGGCTGAGCATCGACTACCTCGGCGGATGGAACGAGCGGGGCTACAACGTCTCCTGGTACCAGCAGCTGCGGGGCGCGCTCAACAGCAACGGCTACGGCAGCGTCAAGATCGTCGCGGCCGACTCGGACTGGTCCGTGGCGAACGACGTCAACTCCAACCCGGCGTTCGCCTCCTCGGTGAGCGCCATCGGCACGCACTATCCCTGCGGCTACCGGTCGTCCCAGTCCACCTGCTCGGTGCCGGCGGCAGCCATGTCGTCCGGCAAGCCGCTGTGGGCGAGCGAGAACGGCTCCGACGACTACAACGGCGGAGCGCAGGCCATGGCCCGCGGCATCAACCGCGGATACATCGACGGACGGATGACCGCCTACCTCAACTGGCCGGTGGTCGCCGCGCTCACCCCCAACCTGCCGTATCCCACCATGGGTATGTCCGTGGCCGCGCAGCCGTGGTCCGGCTCGTACTCGATCGGCAAGAACACCTGGGTGATGGCGCACACCAGCCAGTTCACCAGCCCCGGATGGCACTATCTCGACGCCTCCAGCGGCTACATCGGCGGCAACCGCGCCAACGGAAGCTATGTCTCGCTCAAGTCCACGAACAACTCCGACTACTCCACGGTCATCGAGACCATGGACGCAGGCAGCGCGCAGACGCTGAACTTCAACGTCACCGGGGGACTGTCCGCCGGAACCGTCCACGTCTGGTCCACCGACGTCGGGTCCGCCAACCCGGCCGACCACTTCGTGCACACCACGGACCTCACCCCGTCCGGCGGCGGATTCAGCCTGACCGTCCAGCCCGGCCACCTGTACACCCTGACCACCACGACCGGACAGGGCAAGGGCACCGCCACCGGTCCCGCCCGGAGCACCCTGAAGCTGCCGTACAGCGACTCGTTCGACGGCTACACCACCGGCACCGAGGCGAAGTACCTCATGGACTGGCAGGGCGCCTTCGAGACGGTGGGCTGCGGCGGCGGCCGCAGCGGAAAGTGCGTGCGCCAGATGAGCCCGCAGAAGCCGATCACCTGGGACTCGCTGACCGATCCGCACGCCCTGCTCGGTGACGTGGGCTGGGGCAACTACACCCTCACGTCGGACGTGCTGCTGGAACAGCCCGGATACGCCGAGCTGATCGGCCGTGCGGGCGGGCACGACTACGACCGCACCGGCGGTCAGAACGCCTACCGCCTGCGGGTGAGTGACACCGGGGCCTGGTCGATCCTCAACTCGAACACCAACGGCAACGTCACCACCCTGGCCCGCGGCACGACCGCGGCGCTCGGCACCAACCGGTGGCACACCGCGGCCCTCACCTTCTCCGGCACCACCATCACCGCCGTCATCGACGGCGCCACGGTCGGTTCCGTGAACGACGGCACCTGGGCCGCCGGGCAGATCGGCTACGGGACCAGCCAGGGCGAGACGGCACAGTTCGACAACCTGTCCATCACGCCCGGCAGCGGCGGGAACGACGGCGGCACGACCGGCGCGATCGTCGGGGTCGGCTCCGGCCGGTGCGTGGACGTACCGAACCAGTCGCAGACGGCCGGCACCCAGGTGGCGCTGTGGGACTGCAACGGCGGCAGCAACCAGCAGTGGACGAACACCTCCGCCGGTGAGCTGCGGGTCTACGGCAGCGACTGCCTGGACGCCGCGGGCCAGGGCACCAGCCCCGGCACCAAGGTGGACATCTGGGGCTGCACCGGCGGCGGCAACCAGAAGTGGACGCTCCACGCCGACGGCACCATCACCGGCGACCAGTCCGGCCTGTGCCTGGACGCCGCCGGCGCCGGAACGGCCAACGGCACCCTGCTGCAGCTGTGGACCTGCAACGGCAGCAGCAACCAGAAGTGGACGCGCGACTGATCCCGTGACCGGCGGCCGGACTTCCTCAGCCTCCCCGATCCCTCCGAAAGGCCCCACATGACTTCCTCGTCCCTGCCGATCAGCCGGCGCCGACTGCTGGCGGCGGCCGGCGCGTCGACGGCCGTCGGCCTGCTGCGGTTCGCCCCCGAGGCCGCCGCGACCGACGGCCCCGGAAGCTACACCGCGAGCTGGTCCTCCGTGGACCAGCACCCCCCGGCCCCGGCCTGGTTCCAGGACGCCAAGTTCGGCATCTACTACCACTGGGGCGTCTTCAGCGTCCCCGCCTTCGGCAACGAGTGGTATCCGCGCAACATGTACATCGGCGGCTCGTCCGAGAACAACCACCACAAGGCCACCTACGGCGACCCCTCGGCCTGGCCGTACAGCAACTTCATCGACGGCGCCCGGGACAAGGCGGGCAACTTCGTTCAGTTCGCCCCGAAACTGGTATCCCAGGGCGGCAAGTTCGATCCGGACGCCTGGGCCCGGCTGTTCAAGGCCGCGGGCGCCCGGTTCGCCGGCCCGGTCGCCGAGCACCACGACGGCTTCTCCATGTGGAACAGCCGCGCCAACCCGTGGAACTCGGTCCAGCACGGCCCCAGACTGGACCTGGTGGGGCTGCACGCGCAGGCCATTCGCGCACAGGGGCTGAAGTTCATGGCCTCGCTGCACCACGCCTACCACTTCAACGGCTTCTACGACCACGTGCCGAACCAGTCGGACCCGACGCTCCGCATCCTGTACGGCCAGCAGGGCTCGGCCGCGGAGAACAAGCTCTGGTACGACAAGCTGGTCGAGGTCGTCGACGGCTACCAACCGGACCTGGTCTGGCAGGACTTCGACCTGAACCTCGTCCAGGAGTCCTACCGGCTCCAGTTCCTCGCGCACTACTACAACCAGGCCGTCGCGTGGAACAAGGACGTGGTCGCGACCTACAAGGACGGCCTCAACAACAAGGGCGAGGTCTTCGACTTCGAGCGCGGCGGCCCGGCAGGTCTGCTCACCCCCTACTGGCTGACCGACGACAGCATCTCCTCCTCCAGCTGGTGCTACACGGTGGGCATCGGCTACTACTCGACGCAGGCCATGCTCCACTCACTGATCGACCGGGTCAGCAAGGGCGGCAACATGCTGCTCAACATCGCCCCGATGGCCGACGGCACCATCCCCTCCGGGCAGCAGTCCATCCTGCTCGCCATGGGCGACTGGCTCGGCCGCTTCGGAGAGGCGGTCTACTCCACCCGCTCCTGGTCCAGTTACGGCGAAGGCCCCACCAAGATGGGCGGAGGCTCGTTCAGCGGACCGGTGGCCGGCAAACCGCAGGACATCCGCTTCACCCGCAGCCGGGACAACAAGGTCCTCTACGCCACCGCCCTGGGCTGGCAGGGCGGCACCATGACGATCACGACGCTGAACTCCAACCAGATCAACCTCAGCAGCCTGACCGGCGCCCAACTGCTCGACAACACCGCCGGCACCTACATCAACCTGCCCGCACCGACCCAGGACGCGTCCGGCCTGCACCTCACCATGCCCTCGTCCAACCCGCCGTTCAGCGCACTGGCGTACACGGTCAAGCTGACCTTCTCCGGCGAGATCCCCGTCCTGGGCGCGCCGGGCGGCTCCACGACCTGGGTCAGGATCGCCAACGTGACCAGCGGACTGGTGCTCGACAGCGGAGGCAACGTCGCCTCCGGTTCCAACCTCAAGCAGTGGAACTACGACGGCAGCACCAACCTGCAGTGGCAGCTGATCGACCTGGGCAACGGCTACTACCGCATCATGAACCGCACCAACGGCATGGCCGCCGACAGCTGGGGCAACGCCGCCAACGGCGCTCCCGCCCGCCAGGAGGCGTGGAACGGCGGCAACAACCAGCAGTGGTCGCTCAACAGCCTCGGCGACAACCGCTACCAGATCGTCAACCGGGGCACCGGCACCGCCCTCGACGGCAGCGGCAGCACCACGGCCGGCTCCACCACGGTGCTGTGGACGCCGAACTCCAGCACCAACAACGCGTGGACCATCACCGGCGTCTGAAGACGACTACGGAAGAAGGTGCGTATGAAACGCAAACCATTCTTAATGGCCCTCGTTGGCCGCGCTACTTCTCGTCCTGACCACTGCGGGCACCTCGTTCAGCAGCAGCCTCAGGGCACCCGCTGCGGCGAGCGCGGGCTGCGGCAAAGCCCCCACGCTGACCAGCGGCAACCACACGATTCAGAGCGGCGGCCAGAACCGCAGTTACATCCTGCGGGTCCCGGCCGGCTACGACAGCAACCACCCCTACCGGTTGGTCTTCGGCTTCCACTGGCGGGGCGGGACAGCCAATGACGTCGACTCGGGCGGAACGGACGGCTACAACTGGTCCTACTACGGCCTCCGGCGCCTGGCGGACAACGCGAACAACAGCACGATCTTCGTCGCCCCCCAGGGCAACGGAAACGGCTGGGCCAACCCCGGTGGCCAGGACGTGGCCTTCGTGGACGCCATGGTCAACCAGATCGAATCGGGCCTGTGCGTCGACACTACCCAGCTGTTCTCCGCCGGCTTCAGCTACGGCGGCGCGATGTCGTACGCCCTCGCCTGCTCCCGGGCGACGGTCTTCCGCGCGGTCGCGGTCTACTCCGGCGCGAACCTCAGCGGGTGCAACGGCGGCAACCAGCCCATCGCCTACATGGGACTGCACGGCCTCAGGGACAACGTGCTGCCCATCCAGTCGGGACGAGACCTGCGCGACACCTTCGTCCGGACGAACGGCTGCACTCCGCAGAACCCGCCCGAGCCGGCCAACGGAAGCCTGACGCACATCATCACCACCTACTCCGGATGCCGGTCCGGATACCCCGTCGTCTGGGCCGCGTTCGACGGAGCGGGCCACGACCCCGGTCCCATCGACGGCTCCACCGGTGACGGCTGGCGCACCTGGACGTCGGCGGCGGTGTGGCAGTTCTTCACCCAGTTCGGCTCGAACCAGCCGCCGCCCCCGCAGTCCGGCAACCAGGAGATCGTCGGCCAGCAGTCGGGACGCTGCCTCGACATCAACAACTCGACCACGGCGAACGGCACGCAGGCACAGCTGTGGGACTGCAACGGCGGCTCCAACCAGCGGTGGACCTATTCCGCCGGAAAGCAGCTGGTCGTCTACGGCAACAAGTGCCTGGGCGTCGGCCAGGGAGCGGGCAACGGCACCCCGGCGGCGATCTGGGACTGCAGCGGACAGCCGGACCAGCAATGGAACGTCAATGCCGACGGCACGATCACAGCAGCCCAGTCGGGGCTCTGCCTGGACGCCAACGGCCAGGCGACCGCCAACGGGACGAAAGTCCAGCTGTGGAGCTGCTCGGGCGGCGCCAACCAGCACTGGCGCCTGCAGAACTGAACGATTGACGTCCTGAGTTAACGACGATAACTTATCGTCGTTAACTCAGGACGGGAGCAGCTCGTGGTCACACTTGAAGCCGAAGAGGTCTACGCGCTCGCGCCGTACGCCAAGACGCTCGGGGTCGAGTTCGAGGAGATCGCGGCGGCCGGCGTCCGGGCCAGGCTGGCGCACGATCTCTCCCTTTCCACGGTGGGCGGCGGCCTCCACGGAGGGGCGCTGATGGGGCTCGCCGATGTGTGTGCCGCCGTGTGCGCCGCCCTCAACGGACCGGTCGGCGCCGCACCGGCCACCGTGGAGTCGAGCACGCATTTTCTTCGGCCCGCACGCACGAGCGTCGTCGCGACAGCCCGTCCCCTGCGCCTGGGGCGCAACACCGTCATCGAGGTCGACGTCCACGACGAGAAGGGCGAACTTTGCGCCCGGGTGACCCAAGTGGTCACCGCCGTCGTGCCGAAGGCACCCTGATACATGTCTGCGACCGCTTCCCGGATGCGCGCCGCCAAGGGCCAGGGCGGGCTGCTCCGAGACCAGCTCCTCGACATCGCCGATCAGCTGCTGGAGGACGGGGGCGCCGAGGCGCTGACGATTCGTGCCGTGGCGACAAGTGCGGGAGTCAGCCCGCCGGCCGTCTACCTCCACTTCGCCTCGAAGCGGGAACTCGTCCATGCGACGTGCCTGCGGGTATGGAGCTCCCTGCTCAGCGAGTTGGAAGCAGTGTCCCGGGACATCCCGGATCCCGTGACGGCGCTGTACGAGATCTGCGTCGCCTACATCGCGTTCGGACTTGATCATCCTTCTCAGTACCGGCTCGTGATGACGGGTGAGGCCACCGAGGCCAGCCGCCGGAACGAGGACGAATGCTTTCGCTATTTCCGCGACAAGGTCGCGGCCTGCGCTGATGCCGGGGTGCCTGTGACGAGCAGGACAGAGACCGCCAGAGTGTTGTGTGCCGGCGTGCACGGGGCGGTTTCCCTGCTCATCCACCAAGACCGTGACGCCTGGCCTCCGGACCGCGATCGCTACGTCGGACGGGCGGCGTCCTCTGCCGTCCACGGCGCGCTTCTCACCGCATCCCACACGTCCGGACCCTCGATGGCCGACGTGACGCGGTCGGGCTGACCCCGGGTGCCTCGACGGCACCCGGGGCGCTCGGATCAGACGACGGTACCGGTCACCGAACCGGCGTTCTTCGTCACGTGATAGGTCACGGTGGCGCCGCTCCAGAAGTGGAAGACGAGCGTGGCCTGCGTGTTGTCCCGGAGCGCGTTGAGGAAGTCGGAGGTGAGCAGGAGCCCGTTGCCGGAGTAGTCCGGGCTGAAGGACACGTTGAACTCCTGGTACGGACTCCAGTTGACGGGTCCGGCGTTGGAGCCGTCGGCGTAGGTGCCCTCCATGGTCGCCAGCTGGTCACCCCGGTACTGGGTGGGGATGGTGAGACCGCTGGTGGAGCCCGTCGCGTCGGAGAGCACCGGCCTGTCGTACGTGGTCACGTAGATCTGCCAGGGCAGTCCGCCGGAGTACCGGGCCTCGATGGTCGCGTTGGTCCCGTAGGCGCGGTTGCCCGCGAGTCTGGTGAGGGCGGCGGCCGTGAGGGTGAGCTGGTTGCCGGAGACGGTGTAGTCCTTGCCCTGCGCGAGTCGGGTGCTGCCCTGCCAAAGCCCCTGGAACGTGCGGCCGTTGGGGTTGAGGGTGAGGGTCCGGGCGGTGATCGCGCTCGACTTCGCCAGGAAGACCCGGTCCGAGGACGCGGTTCCCGAACGCGCGGTCCAGCTGGACCTGATCGCGGCGAACAGCGCCGGGTCGGACCATTGCAGGGTCGTGCGGTTCAGGAAAGCGAAGGTTCCGGGGTCCCACAGGGCCGTGGTGACGCGGGCGGTGCGGGCCTCGTAGCCGAACTGCTCGAAGAACTTCAGCGCCTCGCCCCGCTCGATCCGGGAGGGGTGGTTGGAGTCGGGGTAGGCCAGCAGCCCGTACTCACCGTTGTAGACGGGGATGCCCTTGGAGGTGAAGGTGGCGCGGATCCTGGCGAAGTGGTCGGTCATGTCCTTCTGCGAGGTGGCGTCGAACTGCGTGCCGCCTGCGACGTTCACGCTGAAGGGGTAGTAGCCGTAGTAGTGCACGGTGACCACGAGGTTGCTGTCGTTGAACGACTTCATGTTCGCGGCCAGGGCGTCCAGGAAGGCCTGGCCGGAGTTCGTGTGCAGCGTGGGCAGGACGAGCAGCCGGGTCGCGTTGTTGCCGCCGGACTGGCGTACGACGCTGTGGAACGCGGTGTTGAGCTCGTCGTTGTACTGGATGCCCTGGGCGTCGGTGGTGTTGTTGAACTGCGGCTCGTTGTTGCTCTCCAGGAGCAGGGAGCGCGGGGAGTCCTTGAACCTGGCGGCGATCTGGGTCCAGGTGGCCTTGAAGCGGGCCAGGACGCCGTCGTGGTCGGTGGGCATGGTGGCGATCCACTGCCACGAGTCGTGGTGGACGTTGAGCACGACGTACAGGCCGTCGGCCAGCGCCCAGTCGACGACCCGCTTGACGCGGTTCATCCAGGTCGCGTCGATCGTGTACGGAGCCGAGGACGACTGGTGGTCGGTCCAGGTGACGGGGATGCGGACGCTGCGGAAGCCCTGGCTCTTGATGGTGTCGAACAGGGCCTTGGTGGCCGCCGGGTTGCCCCAGGACGTCTCGTCGGGGATGGCGTCCAGGGTGTTGCCCATGTTCCAGCTGGGCTGCATCGCCGCCACCGTGTCCATGGGGCTCGCGGCGAGCGAAAGCCGTGCCGGGCCCTGGTGGGCGGGTGCGGCGAGGGCCGCGGTGCTGGTCACCCCGATCATGGTGACCAGCGCCAGCAGGAGACCCAGCACGCGGCCGGGACCGCGGCTGCGGCGGCCGGTGGGGTGGTGCGTTCCCGTCATCTCTGACCCTTCTGTGTCGGCCGAGCGGTGATTCCGCCCGTGGGGGGAAGTGCGTGCAGGTGGTCGAGGGAGGCGCGCCGGAGGGTGGGGGCTGGTCGGTCAGGGGCCGAGGGGGGTGTAGTCGTACCAGTCGAAGTGCACGGTGCCGGCCGAGGCGTACATGCCGATGACCCGGCCGGTGAAGCCGCCGGCCACCTCGGTCGACAGGTAACGGCCGTCGAGGGAGCCCAGTTCGGCGAACGTGCCGTCCGGCTCCTCGATGCCGAAGGTGAGGGTGTCCGGCCCGGTGCGGGGGCCCCGGGGCGGGGCGGGGGAGACCCGGACGCCGAGCACCACGGGGCCGGTGGGTACCGGCCGGGAGGCCAGGACGGTGCGCAGGGGCCCGACGCGGGCGTGCACCCGTACCTCTCCCTCGAACACCTCGATCTCGTAGTGGTGCTCCTCGTCCAGGCGGACGGCGAGCCCGCCGCGCCCCCGGCCCGCGTCGACCCTGGTGCGTGCCTCGCAGGCCAGGTGCCGCTGCCGGCGGCCGACGAACACGACGTCCGGTTGGTCCAGGGAGTCGCCGCGGGCACGCAGGGTCAGCCAGCCGGAACGTTCCTTCGTCGTGCAGTGCTCCGGGGAGCGGTCACGCGGGGAGATCCACTGCGGGCGCAGTTCGCCGAGGTCGAAGTCGTCCCGCGCGGGCTCGGCCGGTCCGGGGACCAACGGCCAGGCAGGTGCGGGCAGTTCGAGGGGAACCTCGCCCACGACCGGCCAGTCGTCCACCCACTCCACCGGCACCAGGAAGGTCTCGCGGCCCAGTACGTGCCAGCCCGGTGTGCCGCCCCCCGGCCGCACCGCCAGCAGCATCAACCACCACGAGCCGTCGGGAGCCTGGACGAGATCGGCGTGCCCGGTGTTCTGGACGGGCCGGTTGGTGCCCCGGTGAGTGAGGACCGGGTTGTGCGGGCAGGGCTCGAACGGTCCTGAGGGGGACGGCCCGCGGGCGATCGAGACGGCATGGCCGCGCTCGGTACCGCCTTCGGCGATGAGCAGATACCAGTAGGCGCCGATGCGGTACAGGTGCGGTGCCTCCGGGGCCATCGCGTCGGGGGCACCGGACCACACCTTGTGCGGCTCTCCGAGCGTCCTGCCCGTGTACGGGTCCAGGCGCACCTGGGAGACTCCGGCGACCGTGCACCAGGCGGTGCCGTCCTCGTCCCAGGCGAGATCCGGGTCGATGCCGGGCACCCCGGGCAGCCGTACCGGATCGGACCAGGGACCCGCGGGGTCGGTCGCCGTGAAGAGCATGTTGCCGTCACTGCTGACGTTGGTGACGATCAGCCAGAAGCGGCCGCCGTGATGGCGCAGGGTCGGCGCGTAGAGGCCTCCCGAGGAGGGCGAGTCCAGCGGCAGCCGCAGCTGGCTCGGCCGGTCCAGGGCGTTGCCGATCTGCGTCCAGTGCACCAGGTCGCGGCTGTGGAAGACGGGGATGCCGGGGAAGTACTCGAAGCTGGAGCACACGGCGTAGTAGTCCTCGCCCACCCGGCAGACGCTGGGGTCGGGGTGGAAGCCGGGGATCACGGGATTGGACACGGTGGCTGCCGCCCCCTGCTCGTCTGTCACCTGGTCAAAGCCTTTCACTCATCGTGTCGTTGGCGTGTGTTCGAGGCGGAGCAGCACCGCGGACGGGGCCGTGGGCAGCGTCAGCGTGAGGTCGGCGGTGTCGGGGTTCCAGTCGACGTCGGCCCCGCTCACGGTGGGGTGGAGCACCTCGACGCGGTCCGCGCGGCCGCGGAGGTGGGGCAGGGGGAGTGAGGTGGTGGGTTCGGTGCCGGGGCGGCGCCAGACGGTGAGGTAGGTGGTGTCGGGGGTGTGCAGGGCCAGGGCGATCCAGGGGTCGTCCCAGGCCGGAAGGCCGAGGGGCCAGGACGGGACGGCGTGCGCGAGGTCGGCGCGGATGGTCTTGTACGTGGCGACGGCCTCGTGGACCAGGGCCCGGGCTTCCGGGCGCAGGTCCGGCAGCCGACCGGAGAGATGGATCCGGCCCAGGAGGGCGTTGGCCAGGGTGAAGGCGACCTCGTCGAGTGAGTCCTCCGGCTGGGGGTAGGCCCAGACGGCTCCTTGTTCGGGGGTGACCGCGGTGGGCGCGGACGCGGCGATGGGTGCGTACAGCTGGAGGTTCTGCTGGTCGCTGGTGGACTGGAGCTGGAGCCGGGACAGCAGGGCGTGGTCCCAGCGCATTCCGCCTGAGGAGCAGTTCTCCACGACCAGGTGCGGGTATCGGTCGAGGATGCCGTCGAGCCAGTCGAGGTGGGCGCGGTTGTGGCCGAGCAGGCCCGCGCCCGGGGTCTCGCCCGGATGCGCGCTGGTGCCGGAGCCGGGGTCGATGTTGTGGTCGAGCTTGAGGTAGCCGATGCCCCACTCGCCGACCAGGCGGTCCACGACCTGGTCCAGGTGGGCTCGGGCGGCGGGGTGGCGCAGGTCCAGATGGTGGCGGCCGGTCTCCGTGACGCGGACGCCGTCGCGGCGGAAGAACGCCTCGTCGGGCAGGGACTTGGCCATGGGGCTGCGGACGCCGATCACCTCCGGCTCCAGCCACAGGCCGGGCACCATGCCACGCTGGCGGATGCGGTCGAGGACCTCGTGGATTCCGCGCTCCCCGGGGAAGCGCGAGGCCGCCGGCTCCCAGGCGCCCACACTGTCCCACCAGCCGCCGTTCTCGCCGTCGTACCAGCCGGCGTCGATGACGAAGTACTCCGCGCCCGCCTCGGCCGCCGCGTCGATCAGCGGCAGCAGCTTCTCCGTGGTGGGGTCGCCCATCAGGCAGTTCATGTAGTCGTTGAAGATGACGGGCAGCCGCTCGTGGTCGGTGTGCGGTCGGCGGGCGGCGCGGCGATAGCGAGTGAGCGCGGCGAACGCCTCGTCGGGGCCGCCGTCGTCACTGAAAGCGAGGGCCACGGGCACGGTGGTGAACCGTGCGCCTGCCTCCAGGGGATGCCGCCAGCCGTGGTGGGTGTCGGTCGGGCCGAACAGGGCCAGGTACGCGCGCGTGTCCCGTTCGCCGCACTCCCAGTGCCAGCCGCCGCCGTTGTGCTCGATCTGCCACACCCAGGTACGGCCGAGACGACGGTCCGTCAGGCCGCCCATGGGCAGCCGGCCGCAGCTGGACCACACGCCCCGACCGGTCTGGGTGAACTCACCCTTGCCGTTGTCGAAGACGACACGATCAGCGAGGACCGGAGAGGTCACGCGCATCGGCCGACGCTGCCAGCGGCACTCGGCGACCCAGTCGTTCTCGGCCCACAGCACGTCGGCGGCGTCGATGGCCTCCGGGCCGTCGGCGAGACAGCCCACGACGAGGGAGGAGACCGACTCCAGGTACAGGGTCGCCTCACCGTCGTTGCGCAGGGCCACCTCGGCACGCAGCACGGGCACACCGTCCGGTGAGCGGTAGGTGACCTCGGCGACGAGACCGGTCTCGGGGTCGTGGAGCTCGATGTGCAGCACGTGCCAGTCACCGTCGCGGCCGATGCGGTGGGCGCGGTAGCGGAGCCGCCCGCCGAGGGACGTGTCGATCAGGCGTCCGCCCGACCAGGCGCGGCCGTGGCCCGCGGCCGTCACCTCCACCAGCGGCAGCGGGGGCCAGTTCCGCCGCTCGGGCCGCGTCCCGCCGGGCAGGCCGATCCGCGTGAGCCGGGGAGTGCCGTCCTCCTCGACGCCGATTTCGACCTCAAGGGCCTGATGGCCCCACCGGAGGGTCTGCGGTGCGCTGGTCATGGGTGCCTTTCCGGGGAGGTGGGGGAGGTCAGGCGACGCGAGGCACGGCGCGGCCGAGCACGGGCGGAGCACCGGTTCGGCAACGTGCCTGATCAGGAAGCGCCATCAGCCGTCGCCCGGGGCGTGCAGGGCGACGGCCTCGGCCCGCGCGGGCGGACGAGGGCTGCGCGGTGCCACTCGTAGGTCATGGCGGCGGCCCTTCCCTTCACCGTTTCGAAGCGCTTCGCCTGGCCGGGAACGTTAATGGCACATTTCTCGGGCAACAAGGGGTGGCGCCGCCAAGAAGCTTTCTTTTACCGGCGACATCGACCGGGCTCTGGCCCCGATGGCGAAGTCGAAGCGCTTCAACAACGTGCCCAGAAAGTACGGCCAGACGGCGGACATCTGGCAGGCGACGGCGGCACCAGCACTCGGCGGGGGCGTCGAACGGTGTGCGACAGGTGGGAGTGCGGGTGGCAACCGGAGCCGCAGGGTGAGACGGAGGCGGGCAGGCAGCCTGTCAGAAACGCGACGGGACGGTTCCCTCCGCGGCACGGCCCGACCCCCTGCCGACAGGCCATGAGCAGCCGACGCCCCGTCCGAAGGGCAACGGCACGCGGCTCAGTCCCACAGTTCACCGCTGTCGCACACCCGCGCACCCATGTTGCGCTCCATCATGTGCAGTGCCGCGTCCGCGAGGTCGGAGTGGATGTGGGCGACCGCGTCGCGCGGGACGACGACCTCGAAGTGGCGGATGTGGGCGTCGAGGGCGGAGTAGAGCACACACTGCTCCGTCACCTGGCCGCACAGGACCAACCGTTCGATGTCCTGCTGGCGCAGCAGGTAGGACAGCGGCGTCTCGAAGAACACCGAGTGCCGTGCTTTGAGCACGAACAGCGACGAGCGGTCCGGTTTCACCGGTTCCACCAGGTCGGCGTGCGGCCCAGCGAGAGCCTGCTGCAGCAGCTCACCGTGATGAGAGCGCCACTCACCGAAGTTGTCATTGACGTAGATCACCGTGATGCCCCTCGACCGAGCTGTCTTCAGCAGGTCGGAGAGGACCGGAACCACCTTGCGAGCCGAGGGAAGCAGCAGCTCGGCGTCCTGGTGGTCGTAGGTGTTGATCATGTCGATGACGATCAGTGCGGTCTTGCTCATGACCCCCGGGTTCCCGGTGCAGGGGGTGTCAACAGGGACTGGGGCACTGTCTTGGCCGTAGAGCAGCCGCGACGGCTGAAAACCGGCGCCCCATGTGCCGATTTGCCGGGTGCGCAGGGTCAGTTCAAGCCGTTGTCTTGATGCTTACATGACAACGTTGGGCACGCAGTGCCACTCTTCTCCGAGAAATCACAGTTTCCTCACAGGTTCAACGCGCGAGACCAGTCGCGTTTCCGTCACCCCCCACCTCCTTCCACCCGCATGCCGTGCAGCGCTCCGGACCGGCGTACCCCGCCGATCCGCCTCCTCCACGGCCCCCACCACGGGCCGGCTCTCGTACCGAAGGAGAACCCGTTGTCCCTGACCCACCGCGCGCTCGTGCGACGCAGACGCGCAAGTGCCCTTGCCCTCACCGCCGTTGGCTCCCTGCTCGTGGTGGCCGCCCCCGGTCTGGCCGGTGCGGCCCCGGCGGACCCGGGGCGTGCGAAGATCACTGCCACCCCACGGGCCGGCGCGACCCAGACCTCCCTGACCCCCGCCCGCCGCACCGCCCTGGTCAAGAGCGCCCGGTCCGCGGCGGCCGACACGGCGCGGCGCATCGGTCTCGGCGCCAAGGAGAAGCTCGTCGTCAAGGACGTCATCGCCGATGCCGACGGCACCACGCACACCCGCTACGAGCGCACCTTCGCCGGCCTGCCGGTCCTGGGCGGCGACCTCGTCGTCCATGACAGCAGTGGCCGTACGACCGTCACCAAGGCGAACGCGGCACGCCTCTCGGTGCCCACGCTCAGCCCGAAGATCACGGCTGCCGGGGCCACCGACAAGGCTCTCGCGGCCTCGAAGAAGGATCACGTCAAGCGCGCTGAGGTGGAGAACTCCTCCCGGCGGGTGATCTGGGCCGGCACCGGCAAGCCCGTCCTGGCGTGGGAGACCCTGGTGAAGGGCGTCCAGCGGGACGGCACGCCCAGCGAGCTCCAGGTCGTCACCGATGCCGCCACCGGCAAGGAACTCCTGGCCGCCGAGAAGGTGCACACCGGCGAGGGCACCGGCCAGTACGTCGGGACGGTCCCGCTGGGCACCACGCCGTCCGGATCGACGTACCAGCTCGTCGACGCCGACCGCGCCGGACACAAGACGTACGACCTGAACCAGGGCACCTCGGGCACCGGCACCCTCTTCACGGACGACAACGATGTCTGGGGCACCGGCCTGCCGTCCAACCGTCAGACCGCGGGCGTCGACGTGGCCTTCGGAGCCGCGGCCACCTGGGACTTCTACAAGGAGGCCTACGGTCGCAACGGCATCCGCAACGACGGTGTCGCCGCCTACAGC
Source organism: Streptomyces sp. SLBN-8D4 (assembly GCF_049739545.1). Taxonomy (NCBI): domain Bacteria; kingdom Bacillati; phylum Actinomycetota; class Actinomycetes; order Kitasatosporales; family Streptomycetaceae; genus Streptomyces; species Streptomyces sp. SLBN-8D4. The sequence continues at coordinate 409,077 of NZ_JBMGQC010000001.1, read as the reverse complement.
CGTGCCCACTACGGCAGCAACTACGTCAACGCCTTCTGGCAGGACTCCTGCTTCTGCATGACCTACGGCGACGGCTCGGGCAACACGCACCCGCTCACCGCGCTCGACGTGGCCGCCCACGAGATGAGCCACGGTGTCACCGCCGCCACCGCGGGCCTGGTCTACTCGGGCGAGTCCGGCGGCCTGAACGAGGCGACCTCCGACATCTTCGCCGCCGCCGTCGAGTTCCACGAGAACCTCGCGGCCGACCCCGGCGACTACTTCGTCGGCGAGAAGATCGACATCAACGGCGACGGCACGCCGCTGCGTTACATGGACAAGCCCTCCAAGGACGGTGACTCCAGGGACAGTTGGAGCTCCGACCTGGGCGGCATCGACGTCCACTACTCGTCCGGCCCCGCGAACCACTTCTTCTACCTGCTCTCCGAGGGCAGCGGCGCCAAGACCGTCAACGGCGTCTCCTACGACAGCCCGACCTCCGACGGCCGTCCCGTCACCGGCATCGGCATCGAGAACGCCGCCGCGATCTGGTACCGCGCGCTGACGACGTACATGACCTCGACGACCAACTACGCCGGCGCTCGCACGGCCACCCTGTCCGCCGCCGCAGACCTGTTCGGCGCCTACAGTCCGACCTACCTCGCCGTCGCCGACTCCTGGGCGGCGATCAACGTCGGCAACCGCATCGCCCTCGGCGTCAACCTCGCCCCGGTCGCCGACCAGACCAGCGGCCTCAACCAGGCGGTCAGCCTCCAGCTGGACGCGTACACCACCAACACCGACGCCACCCTGACCTACGAGGCCACCGGCCTGCCCGACGGCCTGACCATCAGCCCGACCGGTCTGATCAGCGGCAGCCCGACCACCCTCGGCACCGGCGACGTCACCGTCAAGGTGACCGACAGCACCGGCGCGAGCGCCTCGGACACCTTCAGCTGGCACATCGCCTACGTCTACGCCAACGCCACCCGGGTGGACATCCCCGACAACGGGGCAGCCGTGGAGTCCCCGGTGACCATCACCGGCCGCGACGGCAACGCCTCCGCGACCACCACGGTCTACGTCAACATCGTCCACACCTACCGCGGTGACCTGACGGTCGACCTCGTCGGCCCCAACGGCACCGTCTACTCCCTGCTCAACCGCAGCGGCGGCTCCGCCGACAACGTCGACCAGACCTTCACGGTCGACGCCTCCGCACAACCGCTCAACGGCACCTGGAAGTTGCGCGTGCAGGACCGGGCGTCCATCGACGTCGGGTACATCGCGCGCTGGCAGTTGGCTCCCTGACCTGACAGCACCGCCCGCCGCCCGGATCCCTCAGGGATCCGGGCGGTTCCGTTCGAGGCCTGTGGAAGACCTTTGACCGAGATCGCGGCTGAAAGTCGGCGACGTCGACGGCGAGTTTCGGCCGACCGGGCGAACTCCTCTCGTCCGTCAGCACGTTCTGGTGACCCCTCTGGTGGCTCCTCGCCGCATCGAATGTTTCGGGATTCCCGGCGAATCATGCGAGAAGTATTGACGCAGTTCTGCGGTTCCCTATCATCCAGATTGCTCGATAGTTCGACTGTTGTTCGACATGACGAACAAGAGGGCCGCTCCACTCGCACACCAGGACGTCACCGCACACGTCTGCCGCACCGCCCGAGCCGCAAGGGGTATGCCGCACGATGTATATGTCATGGTCTTGTCAATCTCGCTTTCGCCGTCGCGCGCTGACGGCAGCCACCGGCCCTTCGCCGCCACGGACCGCTACGCACCGCACCACCTCGACAGTCCGGCCGGCCTCCAGGTGGGGCAGCCGGAACCGCTCACTCAAGGACAACGAGGTCCCCATGCGCAGACGTAGTTTCGACCGCGGACGTATGTCCGTGGTGCTCGCCGCCGTGGTTGCGGCCCTGGTCTCGTTGGCGGCGATGCTCGTCGCCAACCCGGCTCAGGCGGCCACCAGCGGCGCCTTGCGCGGTGTCGCCGCCGGCCGATGTCTCGATGTGCCGAACTCCAGCCAGACCGACGGCACGTACCTGCAGATCTGGGACTGCTCGGGCGGGACCAACCAGCAGTGGACAGCGACGGACAGCAACCAGCTGACCGTGTTCGGCAACAAGTGCCTCGATGTTCCGGGCCACGCCACCACGGCCGGTACCCGCGTGCAGATCTGGACCTGCAGCGGGGGTGCGAACCAGCAGTGGCGGGTGAACTCCGACGGTACGATCGTCGGCGTGGAGTCCGGACTGTGCCTGGACGTCACGGGCTCCGGTACGGCCAACGGCACGGCGGTGGAGATCTGGACGTGCAACGGCGCCGGCAACCAGAAGTGGACCGGCCTGTCCGGGACGACCCCGCCGGGCGGTGGCAACTGCACTCTGCCGTCCTCGTACCGGTGGACGTCGACGGGAGCGTTGGCGCAGCCGGCGAACGGGTGGGTCTCGCTGAAGGACTTCACCAACGTGACGTACAACGGCAAGCACCTGGTCTACGCGTCGAACGTGTCGGGATCGTCGTACGGCTCGATGGCGTTCGCTCCCTTCACGAACTGGTCCGACATGGCGTCGGCCCGCCAGACCGGCATGAGCCAGGCCACGGTGGCGCCCACGCTGTTCTACTTCGCGCCCAAGAACATCTGGGTGCTGGCCTACCAGTGGGGTGCGTGGCCCTTCATCTACCGCACGTCGAGCGACCCCACCAACCCCAACGGCTGGTCCGCACCTCAGCCCCTGTTCACCGGCAGCATCTCCGGCGCCGCCCCGATCGACCAGACCCTGATCGCCGACGACCAGAACATGTACCTGTTCTTCGCCGGTGACAACGGCAAGATCTACCGGGCGAGCATGCCGATCGGGAACTTCCCGGGCAACTTCGGATCGTCGTACACGACGGTCATGAGCGACACGGTGAAGAACCTGTTCGAAGCACCGGAGGTCTACAAGGTCCAGGGCCAGAACCAGTACCTGATGATCGTCGAGGCTCGGGGCGCGAACGAGCAGCGCTTCTTCCGCTCCTTCACGGCCTCCAGCCTGAACGGTTCGTGGACCCCGCAGGCCGCCACCGAGTCCAACCCCTTCGCGGGCAAGGCCAACAGCGGTGCCGGCTGGACCAACGACATCAGCCACGGTGACCTGGTCCGCAACAACCCCGACCAGACCAAGACCATCGACCCCTGCAACCTGCAGTTCCTCTACCAGGGCAAGTCCCCCAGCGCGAGCGGCCCCTACGACCAACTGCCGTGGCGGCCGGGCGTCCTCACCCTGCAACGCTGACCGTCGACCCATACTCATCGCGTCGAGGAACCCCAGCCGTGCGTCGGCTGGGGTTCCTTCGCAGGGCCGCCGATTGCGCTTCGCGTCGGGCCGAAGCCGGGGGCGCTGGAGGGCGCGGACTTCCACGAGTACATGAAGCTGGGCAGGACCTTCCCGGACGGCACCTGCAAGGGGCCGTCCAGCAAGCAGGTCGGCAACCTCGACTGCTCCGGCTGCACGCGAATCCCGCGCACGTCACGGCACGTCGCCGACTGCACGCGACGCCGGCTCCAGTGACGACGGGATCAAATGATCTGTGACACCGCTGTGACCGGAGGTGTGGGTTCCACCACAGCCACCAGGGCGTCCCCCTGGTGGGGTGGGCGGATGTCGACCGCCTCCCGTACTACACCCGCCGTCCTCGCCGCCGCCCTGCTGCTCGCCGCCTGCGGTTCTGAGAGCGCTTCGTCCGGAGGGGAGGTCGGAGAAGGTGACGGCGGTCCGGTCCGGGCCGAGGCACTGTGCCCGTCGGACGTCGCCCGGTACGGCAGCGCATCCTCGGAGCCGTCCGTTCGCCCCTCCGGCACGCCGACCGCGCTGCCCCTGCCCTCCGTGAACGGTGGGGCCGAGGACGGCGTCAAGATCACCGCGCTGTACGCCTGGGGCCTGGAGAGCGGCTGCGCGGGAGTCGACAACAGCGCGGACTTCGAGCTCACCAACCAGCAGACGGAGACCGCCACTTACACGCTGACCTTCGGGTTCCTCTCGCCCTCCGGAGGCGCGGTCGACAACGCGGAGCAGACCGTCGAGGCGGTCGGGCCGGGACGGACTGTCAAGGGCACCGTCGCCATGGGGGAGAGGGTCGGTGACGCCCCCGAGGTGACGGGAGTGAAGGTGATCAAGGTGCGGAGCGTTCCTCAAGCCGAGGCGTCGTCCGCCTCGGGAACGTGCCCGAAGTCGGGCATGCACCTTTACGCCGACGAGGGCGACGCGGCAATGGGGTTGCGCGCCGTCGGCCTGCACCTGGTCAACTGCGGTACCCGGCCCATTCGGCTCAACGGCTACCCGAGACTCACGATCCAGGACGAGGACCACCGCCCCGTGGACGGCGTACGGATTCTCCAGGGGACCGATCAGATCAGCACCGGTCTCGGAGGGGACAGGGGCCCCCAGCCGGTCGTCCTGCGTCCGGGTGAGGCTGCGGTGGCCGGGCTGGCCTGGCGCAACACCACCCAGGCCGGCGAACCGGTGAACGCGCCGTACGTCCGCGTCTGGGCCGAGCCCGCAGCCGATCCCGTGATGGTCGTGCCGGAACTCGACCTCGGGACGACCGGAAAGCTCGGCGTCGGTCCGTGGCGGAAGGACGAGACACACAGGGACTCCGCGGGCGGCACCGCGGCCGAGCGTCCGTGATCGCGCTCCTCGTCGTGATCGGGTGCGCGCTCGCCGTGTACTTCCTCGCGCATCCGCGTATCGCGTCCGGGCTCAAGGTGCTTCTCCTGACCGCGCCGCCGGTGGCCGGAGTCGTCTGGCTCCTGATCGAGGTGTACGAGAGGCGGTTCACCGCCGGGGTCGTCGTAGCGGTGTTCGTCGTCATACTGGTAGCGCTGATCGGGCTTCTCGCCCACCCCCGCCTGCCGACCTGGTCGAAGATGATCGTGTTCAGCACGGTTCCGGCGGCGGCGCTGACCTGGCTGCTGATCGTCACGGCGGACGACACGCTGAAGGACCCCGGCGAGGACCCGTGCTCCCGGTACTACGGCGGGGTCGGCGGCTCGAAGGCGTTTCCCCCGCAGGCGTACTGCCGCTACGAGGACGGCAGCACTCACGACCTCGCGACCGGCACCCAGTTCGTGTTCTGGGTCTGCTTCGCCATCAGTCTGGCGCTGCTGTCGCTCGGCCTGTGGCAGGCCGTACGGCACCCGAGGACGCTCGTGCGGCAGCTCCGCACCGAACTGGGCCCAGCCAGTCGGGGGACCCCATGACTGATCGAGATCCTCCGGGGTCGCGGCGACATCACTCCGTCGACTCCAGAATGCGGGCGAGTGTCCGGCGCCCCATTCTGCTCATCGTCGGATTGCTCTCGACGTAGTACCAGACCACACCCATCGCCTGTTGGAACGCCCATGCCTTGCCGCGCTCCCACTCCACGTCGTCACAGCCCAGCGTCCGCCGGAGCACGTCCCGCGGGCCTGGCCGCAACAGGTGCCAGGCGCTGACCAGATCCAGTGCGGGGTCGGCCGGGCCGAAGCCGCCGGTGTCGAGTACGCCGCCGAGCCGGTCTCCCGTGACCAGGACGTTGCCGGGAATCAGGTCACCATGGCTCATCACGTCGGCACCCGCGCGTGGCAACTCCCGGAGACGGCTCCACACTTGGCGCAGCCGGGGCACGTCGAGCAGCTCCTTGCTCTCCTCGAAGCACTTCGCCATCCAATCGTCGTGGTCGGCGAGAACGCCGCCACGACCCTCGCCGCTGAACATCCGCCCCCGCGTCTCGGCGCCCCGCAGGGCCGCGATGAAGGCCGCAAGGTCCTCGGCAAAGGCGTGCGACCCACTCGGGTCGGCGTCAGAGGCGACCGTTCCCGGCAGCCAGGTCTGGACCGACCACGGCATGGGGTAACCCGCTCCAGGCTTTCCCAGGGCGACGGGTGTGGGGGCGGGGAACCGAGACACCTGTGCCAGCTCCGCGCTCGCCTGGGCTTCCTGTTCCAGAACCGCCAGCGCCTCGGCGGCATCGACCAGACGGAGCGGGAAACGTGCGGAGAGGTCGTCCCCGATGCGGAAGATGGCGTTGACCGTCCCGGCCGACGACTGGGGCTGGATCGCCTTGCCGCTCCACTGAGGGAACTGTTCTTGGATCAAGGACGCAACGATTTCGGTGGTCACGTCCACTTGGTCATCGTGCATGGTCAATCTCGCGGGCCTTTCCAGTGGTCCCATGCGAAGCGCCGGATGCAGACCAAGGCTTCAACGGAGTCAGTAGTAGCCCTTTGTGCCATCCAGCAGCTCGCGGACGATGTCCGCGTGCCCCGCGTGCCGCCCCGTCTCCTCAATGAGATGGATCAGCATCCAGCGGAGGCCGGCGCTGCCGGAGCGGAAGCCGGTGTGGCGGCCGACGTCGTCAAGGGAGGCCGCGGCGACGATCGCGTTACTGCGGGCGCACTGGGCGTCGTACTCCGCTACGAGTTCGGCGACAGGGCGGCCTTCGGTGTGCCAGTCGGCGTCCTCGCGCGACTCGTCGAACGACGGGTTCTGCTTCTCGTCGCCGCCGAGGAACAGCACCTCGAGCCACGTGTGCTCGGTCCAGCGCATGTGGGAGATGAGACCGGCCATCGTCATGGCCGGCGAGGTCGGGATGACCGAGCGGTGCGCGTCGTCGTCGCTCAGCCCCTCGCATTTCCACCGAAGGATCTGCCGCTGCAGGTCCAACCATCCGATGAGCGCGGTGCGTTCGTCCGCCTGGAGCGGCGGGCGTGCCAGTTCCGATGCCATGTCGACGCACGCTACCGGGGGCGTGCACGGGAGGCACCTGGGTTTACGGGGTAGTTCGCCACCCTCGCGATCAAGAACGCTGCCGACGTGCGCCCGCTGGTCCCGCACCTACGCGCCCTCGTCGTCATCACGCAGGGAATGGATCATCCTCCGCAGGACCCGGAACGCCTCTGACTGCTCGGTATCATTCAGGCCTGCCAGCATTCTGGCCTCGACGGACCGCACGGCCGCGCTCGCCTTCCCGAGGCTTCGTCGGCCGCGAGACGTGAGCCGCGTGGGAAGCACCTTCCCGACGGGGGCCTCCGCAGGCCTGGTCACGTAGCCGTCTCGTTCCAGGGCCTGGAGCAGCACGTTCATCGTCTGCCGTGTCACGAACGCGCCCCGCGCCAGTTCGGAGTTGGACAAGCCCGGTCGTTGCGCCAGCAGTTCGAGGCAGGAGTAGTGCGTCACGCTCATCCCGAGCGGCCGCAGCACTTCCTCCATCGCCGCGCGGAGGGCGCTCGACGCTTCTTTGAGCAGGTAGCCCAGGGACGTCTCCAGGTCGACGCCGACACCTTCTTGACTCATGTCAGCATTCTGACATAGCTTCGTGCATGTCAGAAAACTGACAAGAAAACGAGGAGCGTCATCATGCCCGCCACCGGCCCCGACTTCATCTCGCTCCAAGTGCGCGACCTCGATGCTTCGCAGGCGTTCTACGAGCAGTACCTGGGCGTCGTCCGCTCGTCGGCCGGACCTCCGCACGCCGTCGTCTTCGAGACGAAGCCGATCGCGTTCGCGCTCCGCGACGTCCTTCCCGGCACCGACCTCGCATCCGTCGCGCAGCCCGGCATCGGAGTCGCGATCTGGCTCCACGCCACGGAGGTCCAGGCCATCCACGACGCGCTCGTCGCCGACGGTCACACCATCGTCTCCGCACCGATCGACGGCCCCTTCGGCCGGACCTTCACCTTCGCCGACCCGGACGGCTACCAGGTCACGCTCCACGACCGCGCCTGACCGACCGAGCCGTGTTGCTCGGTTCGGGCCGCGTCATCGCACGTCAGAAACCCGGCGACGTCGGCGGTCCTTCTCGGGATACTGGGCGTCCATGGATGAGGTCGAAGTCGTCGTCGCCCATTCCGAGCGCGCGACCCTGCGCGTCGGTGACGTGTTCGTGAAGGTGGACGCCGATCAGGCGCGCCTCGACGCCGAGGCCGAGGCGATGGCCCTCGCGCCGGTCCCGACCCCGGAGGTCCTGTGGCGCAAGCCGCACGTGCTCGCGATCGCCGCGCTCCCGGGGGCGACGCTCGGAAGCCTCGGCGGGCCGTCGACCGGGTCGCCGACGGCATGGGCCGTGGCGGGCGCCGCCATCCGGAAGTTGCACGACGCCCCGCTGCCGCCACGACCCGGCCAGGCCGGCCGGAGCGTCACCACGCTGGCGGCGGAACTCGACGACGAGTGCGAGCGGCTCGTGACGAACGGCATCCTGCCGGCGGACCTGGTCACCCGAAACCGCCAGGTCGCCGAGGCCGCGTTCCGGCCGTGGGCTCCGGCGTTCACTCACGGCGACCTGCAGATCGCGCACGTCTTCGTCGACGGCGACGAGGTCACGGGCATCATCGACTGGTCCGAGGCGGGCCAGGGTGATCCCTTGTACGACCTCGCCACCTTCACGCTCGGACACGAGGAGCGCCTGGCCGACGTCATCGCCGGCTACGGCACTGCCGTCGACCTCGACGTGATCCACGCGTGGTGGTCGTTGCGAAGCCTGCTGATAGTGCGCTGGCTGAGCGAGCACGGCTTCGACCCGTTCGCGCCGGGTTGCGAGGTCGACGTGCTGAGATCCCGCATGTGAGCTGCGCCCGGGCCGACCCGGCCCTGCTGCGAATGCGTTCTGACCGTGCACGTGGAGCAGCTTGGAATAGGCTCCATGTCGACGTGCCGGGGCCGAGTACCCCTGACCGGCTGCCCGGACATCGGCTTCAGCAGGAGGTAGTTGTGGCCCTGTCCCGGCACACGTATCAGGTTCTGCCTACCAGGCGGATGCAGGGGGCCGGTGTGCCCTGGCCGCATGACGTGCGCGTCGCGCTCCCTCCGTCGTACGAGCACGGTGACCGCGGCTATCCCGTCCTCTGGGTGACGGACGCGTCCCTCAGCTTCCCGCTCGCCGTCGGCCTGATGAACTGGCTCCACACCGTGCAGGAGGTCGCCGAGCTCATCGTGATCGGCGTCGGCGCTCCCGACGAGAGTGATCCCGCCGAGTTCGGTGCGCGTCGCACTCACGACTTCTATCCGATGCCGAGATGGGTCAACGCCGGGCTCGGTGGCGCGCGCATGGAAGCGCTGTCCAGCGAAGGGCCGACGGGCGGCGGCGGTGCCGATGCCATGCTGTCGTTCCTGGTCGACGACTTGCGCCCGCGGTTGGCGAGCGAGTTCCGGTTCGACGACGACCACGGTCTCGTGGGGTTCTCCGGCGGTGGACACTTCGTCGGCTTCGCTCTGCTCTCCCGGCCGGCGGCCTTCGGCCGCTATCTGGCCAGCAGCCCCGCCCTCAGCGGATGTGAGGATCTGCTGTTCACAATGGAGGCCGACTACGCCGCGACCCACGACGACCTGGCGGCGAGGGTGTTCCTCGGTGCGGGCGAGGCGGAGCTCGCCGATCCTTTCGTGGCCGCGGCCGACATCGTCGGGTCGATGACCCGCATGGCGCAGCTGCTGCGGCTGCGTGACTACCCCTCCCTGGAACTCACCGCCCGCCTGTACCCCAGGCAGACCCACGGATCGGCGCTGTCGTACGCGTTGAACGAGGGCCTTCGCACGCTGTACCCCTCCACGGACCGAAACCCTTCTTAGATCTCGGTCTTCCCTGTGGCCGGTGGGGGCCGTCAGCTCTTGGGCGTGAGAGTGCTTCCGGGGCGGAGCGTGCCGTCCTCGTCGAGGTCGTTCGACGGCGCCCGCCCGGCGACACGGATCCATGAGGCGGTGACCGCCGACGTTCGCCGCGCTGCCCAGCTCCTCGACGCCGGCCTCGCCTCCTTCGAAGGTGCCGCTCCGACCGGCTGACGTGCTTCACAGTTGCTCGCTGTGGGCCTTCGCAGCTGGAGGCGACAACCTTTCGGGCACGGTACGGGGGGAGTCAGCCACAGCACAGAGTCCCGAGGGGGCCGGCAGGCGCGGGCCGGGAGCCCCTGGAGGGGGGCGGTGGGGTACGCGGGCGGGCGATGGCGGGTCGGCCGGGCGATCGGATGGTTCCCGGCCATCAAGCCGCCGGTCGCCGACCGGCACGTGCGGCTGGACACGACGGGACTGCGCGGTGCGGTGGGCCGCTCCGGGCCTCGACGCCGACGGATCCGAAGCCGACGCTGCAGGCCGTAGGGCGCTCGCGGCGGCGGCGAGCGGCGCGGTCGCCGCGACGACCATCGGCGCCCTCCAGGCCACGGCGACATCGGCTTCACTCGCCTCTTCAATCCTCGCCGCCTGCTGGGTTTCTTTGTGAGACCAACCGTATGCTGCCGCCATGAGGCGCACATCCTTCGCACACTGGCCCTGCTCGATCGCCCGCACCATGGACCTGCTCGGCGACTGGTGGACGCCGCTGGTGCTGCGGGAGGCCTTCTACGGGATCAAGCGGTTCGACGGGTTCCAGGAGTCGCTCGGCATCGCACGCAACACGCTGACCGATCGCTTGCGGCGGCTTGTCGACGAAGGGCTGCTGGAGAAGCGGCCCTACCAGACAGAGCCGGTGCGCCACGACTACGTCCTCACCGAGAAGGGGCGCGACTTCTACGGCGTGCTGCTGGCGATGAACCGGTGGGGGGACAGGTGGCTGGCCGGTGAGGCGGGTCCGCCCGTGACGAGTTACCACGACGTCTGCGGCCAGGAGAGTCACGCCGAGGTGGTGTGCGCCGCCTGCGGCGAGCCCATGACCGCCGAGAACACCCATCCCAGGATGGGGCCTGGCTATCCGCCGCGCCTGGCCGAGCGACCGGACGTGAAGGAGCGGTTCGCCGGCTGACCGGCAGGTCCGACCGAAGTGCCGCACACGCTTGACAAGTGAGTCCATCTACACAACTTTGGTGGTCAGGCCTGGTTCTGGGTCTGCCTACTGATGGAGGAGGCCGGGCGTGGAGTGGACGGGCGCGTGCTACGCGGACAAGCCGACGGTGGAGGTGTCGATCTGGATCGCTGCCCCGCCCGAGCGGGTGTGGGAGCTGGTGTCCGACATCGAGTTGATGCCTCGCCTGAGCTCCGAGTTGGAGTCGGTGGAGTGGCTGGACAGAGGAAAGGGGCCTGTGCCGGGGGCCCGCTTTGTGGGCCGGAGCAGGCATGAGGCGTTCGGCGAGTGGGCCACGACCTCCCACATCGTCGAGTACGAGCCCCTGAAGGTGTTCGCGTGGGCGGTGGAGGATCCGCAGTTCCCGTCGGCGATCTGGCGGTTCACGCTGGAGCCGCGGGACGGTGGCACGCTGCTGCGGCAGTGGATGCAGATGGGGCCGGGCCGTTCGGGCCTGTCCGTCGCCATCGACCGTATGCCGGAGAAGGAGCAGAAGATCGTCTTCGTGCGCATGCGCGAGTTCGAGAGCAACATCGGCATCACGCTCGCGGCGATCAAGAAGCTGGCGGAAGAGCCCGGAAAGGCGCGTGTGTGATGCGTACGTCCACCACCATCGAGGCTTCCGCGAACTGGCCGGAGACGGTCGACTTCGTCGTGGAGGCGGAGAAACTCGGCATGGACATCTGCTGGGTCGCGGAGGCCTGGGGAGCGGAGGCGCCGTCGCCGCTGGGCTACCTCGCCGCCAAGACCGAGCGCATGCTGCTCGGTTCCGCCATCATTCAGCTCGCCACCCGTACGCCGATGGCCATCGCCCGGGCCGCGATCACGCTGTCCAACCTCTCCGAGGGTCGCTTCCTGCTGGGGCTGGGCCCGTCGGGACCGCAGGTGATCGAAGGTCTGCACGGGGTGCCGTTCGCCCGGCCGCTGTCCCGGATGCGCGAGACGGTCGAGATCGTGCGTCAGGCCGCGTCGGGCGAGAAAGTCTCCTACTCCGGGAGGGAGTTCCAGATCCCGCTGCCCGGCGGGGAGGGCAAGCCCATGCGTCTGGCGATGCGTGCGGAGCACGACCTCCCGATCCACCTGGCGACGCTCTCGCCGAAGATGCTGCGTCTGACAGGGGAGATCGCGGACGGCTGGCTCGGCACGAGCTTCGTTCCCGAGGGTGCCAAGGAGGCGTACTTCGACCACCTGGACGCGGGGCTCGCCGCTTCGGGACGTTCGCGTGCCGACCTCGACATCTGCCAGGGCGCTGAGGTGGCGTTCGCCGAGGACGCGGACGCGTTGCGGGTGATGGTGGCCGGCCGTAAGAAGGAGCTGGCGTTCAGTCTCGGCGGTATGGGCTCCGAGACGACGAACTTCTACAACAACGCCTACAGCCGCCAGGGTTGGGCCGAGGTCGCGGCCGAGGTCCGGGAGCGCTGGCAGGCCGGGGACCGGGATGGCGCGGCCGGTCTGGTCACCGACGACATGGTGCTGGCCACCACGCTGATCGGCACCGAGGACATGGTGCGGGAACGGCTGCGCGTATGGCGCGATGCCGGCGTCGACATCATCCGCTTCTACCCCGCGGGCGAGACGCTGGACGCGCGGCTCACCACCCTCGGCCGGGCCATCGACCTGGTCCGCGAGATCGAGGGCGAGACGGCACGCCGGCAGCCCGTTGACGGGCGCTGAGTCGAGCGTGAGTTCTGTGCAGCGACCAGAAGAGCGGTACGGTGCGAGTGTGGCCCTGCGGCATCCCCCGTCCGCAGGGCCACACCGCTGTTCGCGCACCGCAGAGTTCCTGAGGGCGCAGTCCCGGCAGCTCCGGCTCAGGTGTCAGATGCTGTTGTCCTTCGCCCGACGCCGTCCTCCCCGGGGGGCTCCGGCGGGGCCGGGCTGAGCGGGTCGTCGATCAGGCCCCCCATTCGATGCGTCTCGTCGAACGGATCTACTGCCATCTCAGGCGCCGCCTGGGTCAGCGCCTTCAGCGCGGGCACGAGTCCGGCCCGCGCCTCGGCGGGCAACTTCTCGACGAGCGTACGGATCCCGGTCCGCCGGTGCGCCAGGACCCGCGCCACGAGGTCCCGGCCGGACGGGGTGAGACGCAGGATGACTTCACGCCGGTTGTCAGGGTTGCTCCTGCGGCCGATGTGCCCGGCGGACTCAAGGCGTCCCACCATGCGCAGGGCGGTGGAGGGGGTGACTCTCAAAGTCGTGGCCAGAGCGGCGAGCTTCACCGGTCCGCAGGTGTCCAGTACCACGAGGGCGCGGAGCTGGGGCAGAGTGGGGGATTCGCCGGTGGAGGCGAGAGCGCGTGCGGAGATCGCTACGAGCAGCAACCTTGACGCAGACATGACCGCCATGGTGACCGCCTCGGCCTCCCGGTCGAGTTCCGAACGGGCAGGCGATTCGCCCGAGGGTCGCGGGGGAGGGGAGTCCTGGCGCGTCATCGCTGTCCGTTCCGCTCTCCGTCAAGTAATTCCAGGGTCTCTGCGGGCTGGTGTGTGGGCCTGTGTGGGCCCCAGATCATTGCGGAATGCAATGGTGGGTACCCGCGGGTCGGAGGCTCGCCGAGAGGCTCACGACCAGCCCAAGGAATGGTTTTCCCGATGACTCGTACATCGCGACATGGCAGCCGCGGCCCGAGCGGCGGGCGGCCGGCGTCGGTCGACGTGGTGGAACTGGAGGCCGCGCTGCGAGACGCGGTCGACGGCGAGGTCCGCTTCGACGCGGGCAGCAGAGGGGCGTACGCCACGGACGGCTCCAACTACCGTCAGGTACCCCTGGGCGTGGTGATTCCGCGCAGTGTGGACGCGGCCGTACGGGCGCTGGAGGTGTGCCGGCGGTTCAGGGCCCCGGTGCTCTCCCGGGGCGGCGGCACCAGCCTGGCGGGACAGGGGACCAACACCGCTGTCGTGATCGACTGGACCAAGTACAGCCACGCGTTGGTCTCCGTGGACCCCGACGCCCGCACCTGCGTGGTGGAGCCCGGAATCGTCCTGGACGAGCTCAACCGGCAGCTGTCGGGCCACCGTCTCCAGTTCGGGCCGAAGCCGTCCACGCACAGCCACTGCTCCCTGGGCGGCATGATCGGCAACAACTCGTGCGGGTCGTCGGCGCAGGCGTACGGCAAGACCGTGGACAACGTGCGCCGACTGGAGATCCTCACCTACGACGGCACCCGCATGTGGGTCGGGCCGACGGACGCGGGGGAGCGCGAGCGGGTCGTGGCCGAGGGCGGTCGCCGGGCCGAGATCCACACCGGCCTGGAGCGGATCGTCGCCGACTACCTGGCCGACATCCGGCAGGGCTACCCCAAGATCCCGCGCCGGGTCTCCGGCTACAACCTGGACTCCCTGCTGCCGGAGAACGGCTTCGACCTGGCCAAGGCCCTGGTCGGCAGCGAGGGCACCCTGGTGACGGTGCTGCGCGCCGAACTCGACCTCGTGCCGGTACCGGCCTGCCAGGCACTGCTGGTCCTCGGCTACGAAGACATCTGCCGCGCCGCCGACGACGTACCCGAACTCCTGCGGCACTGCTCGCCCGGCCAACTGGAAGCACTCGACGGCCGGATGGCGCAGCTCATGCGCGAGGAAGGCGCCTACCTCGACTCTCTCGACGCCCTCCCGGACGGCGACAGCTGGCTGATGCTCCAGTTCGTCGGCGACAGCCAGGACGACGTGGACGAGCAGGCGCACGCGCTGCTGCGCGCCCTGGGCCGCGGTGAGAAGGAGGCCACGGTGGCCTTCTCCGACGATCCGGAGCGCGAGCAGAAGATGCTCAGGGCCCGCGAGGCCGGGCTCGGAGTGACCGCGCGCCCGCCGGACGACCGGGAGACCTGGGAGGGATGGGAGGACTCCGCCGTACCGCCGGAGCGGCTGGGGGACTACCTGCGGGATCTTAAGCAGCTGTTCGCCGAGTTCGACTACGACCACCCGTCCCTGTACGGGCACTTCGGACAGGGCTGTGTGCACACCCGTATCCCGTTCGGGCTGAAGACCGCCGAAGGCGTCGCCGACTTCCGTCGCTTCCTGGAGCGCGCCGCCGACCTCGTGGCCTCCTACGGGGGCTCCCTGTCCGGCGAGCACGGGGACGGGCAGGCCCGCGGCGAACTGCTCACCCGTATGTTCGGTGAACGGCTCGTGACCGCGTTCGGCGAGGTGAAGGCCCTCTTCGACCCGGACAACCTGATGAACCCGGGCAAGGTCGTCGACCCCAACCCCGTCGACGGACAGCTGCGGCTCGGCCCCGCGTGGCGGCCGACCGTCTCCGACACGCACTTCGGGTACCCGGACGACGACCGCTCCTTCACCCGGGCGGTCATGCGCTGTGTCGGCATCGGCAACTGCCGCGGCCACCAGGGCGGCGTCATGTGCCCCTCCTACCGGGCCACGAAGGAGGAGGAGCACTCCACCCGCGGGCGCTCCCGCCTGCTGTTCGAGATGCTCGACGGACACGCCGACTCGGCCGTCACCGACGGCTGGCGCTCGACCGAGGTCCGCGACGCCCTCGACCTGTGCCTGGCCTGCAAGGGCTGCAAGTCCGACTGCCCGACGGGCGTCGACATGGCGACGTACAAAGCCGAGTTCCTGGCCCACCACTACCAGGGCCGCCCGCGGCCCGCGGCGCACTACTCCATGGGCTGGCTGCCGCTGTGGGCCCGCCTGTCACGGATCGCCCCGTCGCTGGTCAACAGCCTGCTGCAAGCCCCAGGACTGGCCCGCGTCGGCAAGTGGGTGGCCGGCGTGGACGACGCCCGGCAGGCACCGCTGTTCGCACCGCAGTCGTTCCTGGAGTGGTGGCGGGACCGGGGCGGTGACCAGCCGGATCCCGCCGACCCGCGCACCGTGGTGGTCTGGCCCGACACGTTCAGCACCTACTTCCATCCCTCGATCGCGATCTCGGCCGTACGCGTCCTGGAGGACGCCGGTTTCCGCGTCGCCGTGCCCACGGACGCCGTGTGCTGCGGACTGACCTGGATCTCCACCGGGCAGCTGACCGTCGCCAAGAAGGTCCTGCGCCGCACGCTCGACGTGCTGCGCCCCTACATCGAGGCCGGGACCCCGGTCATCGGGCTCGAACCGTCCTGCACCGCCGTGTTCCGCGCCGACGCGCCCGAGCTGATGCCCGACGAGCAGGACGTGCGGCGTCTGGCCGGCCAGTTCCGCACGTTGGCCGAACACCTCGTGCACCACGCGCCGAAGGACTGGCAGCCACCCGCGCTGACCCGGCAGGCCATGGTGCAGACCCACTGCCACCAGCACGCGATCATGAAGGACGACGCCGACCGTGAACTGATGCGCCGCGCCCACCTCGACGCCGACGTGCTGGACGAGGGCTGCTGCGGTCTGGCCGGGAACTTCGGTTTCGAGCGCGGCCACCACGAGGTCTCCATGGCCGTCGCCGAACAGGGCGTCCTGCCGGCGGTGCGCGCGGCGGCCCCCGACAGTCTGCTCCTCGCCGACGGCTTCAGCTGCCGTACCCAGATCGAACAGGGCGACACCGGCCGCCGGGCCCTGCACCTGGCCGAGGCACTGGCCCTGGGCCTCGACGGGAACCTGCCGAGCGAGCACCCCGAACGCCTGGCCCGCAGGCCGTCCGGGCCATCGCGAACCGCGCGCTGGGCGATCACCGCGGGCGCGGCCGTCCTGACGGCCGCCGCTGTCGCCGTGGCAGCCCGCAGCGCCGCACGAAGCCTCCGACGCCAGCCGTGACGCCACCAACCCCGCAACCACCGAACACACACGTCTCATCGGAAAGGTCAGCACATGTCGATGAAGGTCTCCGACCACATCCTCGAACGGCTGCGCGCCTGGGACGTCGAGCACGTCTTCGCCTACCCGGGTGACGGCATCAACGGACTGCTCGCCGCCTGGGGACGCGCCGACAACAAGCCCCAGTTCGTCCAGGCCCGGCACGAGGAGATGTCCGCCTTCGAAGCCGTCGGATACGCGAAGTTCTCCGGCAAGGTCGGCGTGTGCGCCGCCACCTCCGGCCCCGGCGCCATCCATCTCCTCAACGGGCTGTACGACGCGAAGCTGGACCACGTGCCCGTCGTCGCGATCGTCGGGCAGACCAACCGCAGCGCGATGGGCGGCTCCTACCAGCAGGAGATCGACCTGCTGAGTCTCTACAAGGACGTCGCCTCCGACTTCTGCGAGATGGTCACCGTCCCCGAGCAGTTGCCCAACGTCCTCGACCGCGCCATGCGCACCGCCATGGCACGCCGTTCGGTGACAGCCGTGATCGTCCCGGCCGACGTGCAGGAACTCGACTACTCGGCGCCCGAGCACGCCTTCAAGATGGTCCCCTCCAGTCTGGGCATGTCCCACTACGCCCCGGTGCCCGCCGACCCCGACGTCGAGCGCGCCGCCGAGGTCCTCAACGCCGGTGAGAAGGTCGCCGTTCTCATCGGCCAGGGCGCCCGCGGGGCCCGGCAGGAGGTCATGGAGGTCGCCGACCGGCTGGGCGCGGGCGTGGCCAAGGCCCTGCTCGGCAAGGACGCCCTCGACGACGACCTGCCCTATGTCACCGGTTCGATCGGCCTGCTGGGCACCCGTCCGTCGTACGAGCTGATGCAGGACTGCGACACGCTGCTGGTCATCGGATCCAGCTTTCCCTACACGCAGTTCCTGCCCGAGTTCGGCCAGGCGCGCGCCGTGCAGATCGACATCGACCCGCACATGGTCGGCCTGCGCTACCCGTTCGAGGTCAATCTCGTCGGCGACGCCCGCGCGACACTCCAGCGGCTGCTGCCGCACCTGCGGCCGACCGGGAACGACGCCTGGCGCAAGAAGATCGAGAAGAACACCGTCCGCTGGTGGGAGGTCATGGAGCGGCGCGCCGCGGTGGACGCCGACCCCATCAACCCCGAGTACGTGGCCCACGCCCTGAACGCCCTGCTGCCCGAGAACGTCATCCTGGCCGCGGACTCCGGGTCCGCCGCCAACTGGTACGCACGCCACCTGCGGCTGCGCGGCGACATGCGCGGCTCGCTGTCCGGCACGCTGGCCACCATGGGACCTGGCGTCCCCTACGTGATCGGCGCGAAGTTCGCACACGGAGACCGTCCGGCGATCGCGCTCGTGGGCGACGGGGCGATGCAGATGAACGGCCTCGCCGAGCTGATCACGATCGCCAAGTACTGGGAGCAGTGGGCCGATCCGCGCCTGGTGGTGGCCGTGCTCAACAACCAGGACCTCAACCAGGTCACCTGGGAGATGCGGGCCATGTCCGGCGCGCCGCAGTTCCTGCCCTCGCAGTCCCTGCCCGACGTCGCCTACGCCGATTTCGCCCGGTCGGTGGGCCTGGGCGGGATGCGGATCGAGAAGCCGCAGGACGTGCAGGGCGCCTGGGAGGCGGCGCTGGCAGCCGACCGGCCCTTCGTCCTGGACTTCCGCACCGACCCGGCCGTGCCGCCCATCCCGCCGCACGCCTCCTTGGACCAGATCGAGGCCGCGGCGCTGTCCGTGCTCAAGGGCGACAGCGACCGCGCCGCCATGGTCCGGCAGGGCTTCAAGGCCAAGGTCCAGGAAATGCTGCCCGGCCATCGGCACCGCGAGGACCGGCCCGGCACCGGCGAGGGGCGTTGACACGCAAGGAGGCGGTGGAACGGCTGGATCGACAGGTCAGTGCCAGTCGCTGATCTTCACGTCGCGCGGGTCGGGGGCACCTTCCCCGGTTTCGAGGAGTTGCTTGAGACTCAGCAAGAAGGTGGCCCACTTGGTGCTGCAGTGGTGCATGAACTCGACCGGCTCACGCCAGCCCTCGTGCTTGAACAGCACGATCGTGTAGTCGCCGTCCTGCCGGAGATCCCACTGCACGCTGGTGCCGATCCATTCCTGCGGTCCGTCCACGACGTCCCAGCGGACGAGCCGGCCCGGATCGAGCTCGGCGACCTTCATGTCGAACCCGCCAGGCCCGAACCGGAACTCGATCACGCCGCCCGGGTCGGTCCTTCCGGACGTCTTCTCGGTCCACCAGCCGGACAAGCCGTCCAGGGTGGTCAGTGCCTCGTACACCTGCTGCGGCGAGGAGTGCTCGACGCCGATGCGGTGAAGGATGTCTGCCATCTTCTTGTTCCTCTCTACTGTTTCTTGTCGGTCTCGTTGTCCGTGTCCTTGCCGCGCTGGATCGTCTCGGCGATGCGCTTGATGCGCTGGAGACGGGAGTCCCAGGCAGCGCCGACGTCGGCGAGCTGGGCGACGGCACGGGCGAGCTGGGCCTGATCGACACGGAACTGCTTCTCGCGGCCGGCGGTGATGGCGTGCACCAGGCCGACGCGGTCGAGGACGAGGAGGTGCTTGGCCACCGCCTGACGCGTCACCGGCAGCTGCTCGCTGAGGCTGGTCGCCGTCCCGCTGCCTTCGCTCAGCAACAGGTCCAGCATCCGGCGCCGGGTCGGGTCGCCGACCGCCGACCAGAGCTCGTCGTCCACCCTCACGCTTGACCACCAGCTCCGACCTTCGCGGCGTAAGCCGGCAGCCGCGGCAGGTAGAAGTCCCAGCCGGAGGCGTGCTCGGCGTATCTGGCGGCAATCTTCGCCTCGTCCCAGCCGCGCTCGCGGAAGCCGCTCTCGGTCATCCGCAGGAGCGTCCCGGACCCGGCGGGTGTGAGCTCGAAGACGACCAGGTTCGAATTGCCGGGGGCGGCCGACTCTCCCTCCTCGTGGGTCCAGCGGAAGGAGAAGAGCCGTGGCGGCACGGCGTCGACGACCGTGAACTGCACCCAGGTGCCGCCCTGCGAGCAGTCCCCGAAACCGATCCGCCCCGCTCCTCCGGGCACGGCCGGGAACTCCGCCTCGTCGGGCCACCACTCGCGCAGGTGCTCGGGACTGCTCACCACGTCGAAGACGACCTCGGGTGAGGCGTCGATGTGGATCTCCCGCTCGATTGTTCCGAATTCCATGCCCGCCACCTTCTGCAACGTTTGGTTGCACATCAAGCTAGCCGACTTGGAGGAGACGCGCAACCATTAGTTGCGTGAGGATGCGATCGGCTCGGGGCTCGTCGCAGGTGCCCGAGCCGTCTGTCATCCGCCGATCGTGGTCAGCCGGAGCCTGCTCTCCTCGATCGGGGCCTCTCGCCGGCACGGCCATCCGTGTGCGGTCACGCGGCCTCCTTGAGGGGCAGGTCCTCGGCGATGGGGAGCTGACGTCGCGGCATGAGCAGCAGGGTCCCCGCTGCCAGTGCGACGGTGACGCAGCACAGGTTCATCATCGTCACGACACCCAGCGCCTCACTCAGCAGTGAGCCGGCCAGCATGCCCGACAAGGAGGCCGCCGCCTGGAGGAATCCGTTGGTGGCGCTGACCCTGCCCAGTACGGCGTCAGGGGTGTGACGGGCGACGAACGTCCCGCTGGTGATCGTGAAACAGACCATGGGCGCCCCGATGGTAAGGAACAACACGAAGCTCCACCCGATCACGGGGGTGTTGAAGGTCGCCGCGAAGGCCACGGCGAGCGCTGCCAGGGAGCCCACCAGCACAGTCCTGTCGGCGAGCCTCGCGGTGAGTGCGCGGCTGAGTGGCACCCCGAGCAGGAGCCCCGCACCGAAAGCCCCGAAGAGCAGGCCGAGGATCTGGGGTGAGGCGTGCAGGACCCGGTCCATGTACGGAATGAGGCCGACGTTCACGGCGGACGTGGCGAGCGCGAACAGAGCACCGGATGCCGCCAGCGCCGCCAGCCACGGGTCGCGACGTATCCGCACGACTCCGTCGCGGACCTCGGCGACCAGCCTGCCTCGCTGCCCCCGCCCCGCCCCGGCGCTTCGGTGCGCGGTCGTCCGCGGCCGGTAGCGGACCATCGAGAGGCACAGCGCCGAACACGCGTAGCTGATCGTGTCGATGGCGACGACCGCTGTGAAGCCCAGGCCGCCGTACGCGGCCCCGCCCAACGGGCCGCCGACGAGCCGGATGGAGCCGGCGATCAGGGCGCTCAGGGAGTTCGCCGCGTGGAGGTCGCGCTCACGGCCGACCAGTTGCGGGAGCAGGGCGGCGGAGGCCGGGTTGAACAGCTGACTCAGGGTCGATTCCAGGACCAACGCGACGTAGATCAGCCACACTTCGTCCGGACTGTCCACCCACAGCATCAGCGAGACCGTCATCATGCGGGCCAGGTCTGCGACGATCATGACGCGCAGCCGGTTCCAGCGGTCGACGAGAGCCCCCGCCAGTGGACCGAGGACCAGTGCCGGGATCGTTCCCGCGGCAAGGGAAAAACCCGACGCCATGGCGGAGCCGGTCAGCTCCAGGACGTAGTACGGGACGGCGAGGAGCAGGAACCAGTCGCCAAGGCTGGACAGCAGTTGACCGGACGCCAGGAACCGGTAGTCCCGGATCCGCAGCACACTGAACACGAGTGTTCCTTCGGGATGGAGGTCGGGCCCGGGCCTGTGCCCGGTCACCGAAAGGCGGCCCAGTACCCCGTGGTCATGAGGTGGTCCGTGCCGTGCATCAGGTACGCCGTGGCGGAGTGCCTGTGATCGCCTCGTCGGAAGCGCTCCCAACGTAACGTACAGGATGTACAGAACGTAAGATGCGTGCATGGCTGTGAGAGTCGAGTGGTGCGAGCCTGGTTCGAGTCGGCGAAACTGACGGCCCTCGCGCTGCCTGCGCAGGGCTGTGCGGCGAGGCTACGGCATCAGCGCGAACCTGCCGAAGACCTCACCCGCGTCCGTCTTCCGGAGCCCGTCGCGCCGAGACGGCGCAGCCGCTCGCCGCGCTCGGCCGACGAGGTGGTGACCGCCACCGCGGCGATACCACGGCGGGCAGCGAGTTGCGCTGCCATGATCCCGATACTGCCGGCCGCGCCACGCGTCAACACGGTCTCCCCGGGAGCGAATTGGGCGCGGTGAAGCCCGGAGTGGGCCACCGCGCCGGAACTGCCGAGCGCCACCGCGGCAGCGGTGGACAGGCTGCTGGGCAGGGGAACAATCTGCTCGACCGGCGCGACGGCCTGTTCGGCGTAGCCCCCGCCGGTGCCGGTGAAGCCCCAGACCCGCCGACCGATCCACGACGCGTCGACACCGTCACCGTGAGAGACCCGCGCATGGCAACCCATCGATCGACTCGGCCATGGTGACCCGGTGTCGTCCGAAACCGGCCCGTGTACGTCAGTCGATCGCGGGACGGGTTCGAACGGACATCTGCCGTCCCGGAACTGGGGGGAGCTCGCACTGCGGCAGGGCCGCGAGGCGGACGTCGAGCTCACGGGCGACAGGTGCGACGGTAAGTCCGCCGGAGCGGGCCCGGGGCCGGAGATTCATGTCGGCATGGTTCGCCGCCCTCGTCTGACTCGGCTCCTGCGGGGGTCGGCCCCGCCGTGCACCTGCCGCCCGCCGGCTCCTCGGTCGTCTCCGGCACCCGGCAGCCTCTGTCACTTGCTGTGCGGGCAGGGATTCCAGGTCGCATCCACCGCATGGGGAGTGGAAAGTCGCCGGGATCGCGCAGCGCCCAACGGGCCGTGACACGTCCCCTGCTGCGGCGAGGCGGAGCATCGCATCGGGAGGCGTCGGCTCCGGAGGCGGAGGTGGATCACGCGGTCGTGCAGGCAGTGCCGTTCAGGCTGAAGGTTGAGGGCTTGGTGAACGTGCCGCTGGAGGTGCCCTGGAACCCGAAGGTCGCCTGGCCGCCGGCCGCCAGCTCGCCGTTGTGGCTCACGTTGCTCGCGGTGACTGCTCCTGAGGACCCGGAGAGGTTCGCGTTCCAGGCGTTGGTGATCTGCTGTCCGGAGGGGAGGGTGAACGCGAGCTTCCAGCCGCTGACCGGGGTGGCGCCGGTGTTGGTGATGGTGACGTCGGCGGTGAAGCCGCCCTGCCAGGCGTTCGTCGCGTACGCCACCTTGCAGGCCGTGGAGCCGCCGGGGGTGCCCGGGCCGGAAGAGCCCTTGTTGACGGTGGAGGAGAACGAGGTCACGGCGAGGCCCGCGCCGTTCTGCCAGGGCTCGAAGCCGGCCTGAACACTCGTCAGGTACCAGCTGTTCTGCGCGAGTCCACGGGAGACGGCCTGCCGGACGAAGTCCATGACGTCGAAGTTCCAGCTGCTCATCGCTGACGGTGCGACGAACGAGAGCACGTCGTTCGTGCCGTTGCCACCGGACCACACCTGCCAGTCGCGTCCGCCCACGGTGGTGTTGCCGACGGGGGAGCCGATGGGCTGGACGGAGCCGACCCTGTTGAACCAGATCATGATCTCGGTGCGGTTCACGCCGTCGGTGCGGGGTGCGGGGTCGAGCCAGATGTCGTACGCGGCGTCGTACACCGCGTTGTTGACATAGTTGAAGGAGATGCTCGAAGGGGCGGTGGAGATGCTGCTGAGCTGAGCGGGAAGGTTGGTGCCGGGCGAGCAGTTGGTGTAGTGGCAGCCGTTGAAGATGGACGGATACGACTTCGGAGCGCCGTTGGTGGGGACGGATCCGTCGGCCTGGGCGATCCTGAATCCCGAGTCGGTCGCGGTGACGCACTGGGTGGCGCTGGTGCCCCAGCGGTTGTTCTGGACCACGTAGCGACCCTGGACGGTCGTCGAACCGAAGGTGTCGCAGATCGTGGTGTCGGCCTGCGCGACAGGGGCGGTGGTCAGCAGTGCGGCGAGCGACACGAGCGAGGTGAGCAGCGCGCCGAGCAGGCCACGCGCGCGGCGGGCATGGTGCGGTGAAGGACGCATGCGGATCCTCTTCAGGGGTGGGGGAGGGACAGCGGAAAAGGGGCTCCCATGACCTGATGAATGGGAGCGCTCCCAATCCTGGTTTCGGCAGGACTGTAGGGATTTTTCAGGTTCATGACAAGGGTGACAGCAGGAACAGGTTGGGCCGATTTGGTAGACGCAGGTCAGGCGGGCGATTGGGCAGGCCGACCTCAGGTGGACTCGCGGATCACCAGCTCCGTGCGGAGGATGACATGACGCCAGGCCACGGCGCCCTCCTCCATCTCCTCCAGGAGCAGTCGGATCATGGCCCGTCCGACCTCCTCGATCGGCTGACGCACCGTAGTCAGCTGTGGTTCGGTTCGCCGAGCCAGCGGAAAGTCGTCGAAACCGATCACGGCGACATCCTCGGGCACCCTGCGTCCCGCCGCGCGCAGAGCCTCCAGAGCCCCCGCGGCCGTGGTGTCCGACGCCGCGAGGACGCCGTCGATGTCCGGATGCCGTTCGAGGAGTTCGGTCATGGCGCGGCGCCCGCTCTCCGCAGTGAAGTCGCTTTCGGCGACACGGGTCCGCTCGGCCTTCATGCCCGCCAGCGCGAGAGCCTCTTCGTAACCGCGCAGCCGGCACTGAGCGGCGTGCAGGTCGAGCGGCCCGGTGATGGTGGCGATGACCCTGCGGCCCCGCTGGACGAGGTGGGAGACGGCGCTGCGTGCTCCACCGACGTTGTCCATGTCGACGTAACTGACGTATTCGTCGCCCGAGCGGCGTCCCAGCAGCACGGTCGGCAGCCGGGCCTCGGCGAGCATGTCGGGCAGCGGATCGCCGGCGTGCACGGACATCAGCAGGACGCCGTCGACCCGGCCGCCGCGCGCGTATTCGAGGAAGCGCTGCCGTTCGGCGTCGGAGCGGACGAGGGTCAGCAGCAGCTGCATTCCGGTGTCGGTCAGGGCGTCCCCGAGCGAGGTGACTATCTCGGAGAAGAAGGGTTCCGCGAACTGCCGCCAGTCCGGCTCCGTCATGACCAGGGCGACGGCATCGGCCCCTCGTCCGGCCAGGGAGCGGGCCGCGAGATTGGGCACGTAGCCGAGTTCGTCAATGGCCCGCTGGACGGCCCGACGTGTCGACTCCTTCACGCCTGTGGCGTTGTTGATGACGCGGGAGACCGTGCCTCGTCCCACCCGCGCGTGGGCGGCCACTTCCTCCAGCGTCGGTGTCCCCGGGCGTCGCCTGCCCATGCCACCTCCCCCAAGAGATCACCGATCTTACCGGCCGGAGGGGGTCGCGCACACGACTTCACCGGGGGGTGCGTGACTGACGGTCGTCCTCCCCCCAATGATTGGGAGCGCTCCCGATCTGCGTGACGATACGGGGAGTTGGGCGGAGGGGGTGCCGCCTGTGGGTTCGGCTCGGCGTGTGGCAGGGGAGCACAGTCAGCGGGCCGGGCAAACGTGTGGCGCCACCCATCCGTCGAACGGGATGGGCAGCGCCACGCGTCGAAACCGGAAACCTATCCGGGGAACGGCTTGCTCGCGTCGTCGTCAGCCTTGATGCACGCGTCGAGCTTCTTCTGGAGGGCGGCCGCGTCGTTGAGCGCCTTCTTGGCCGCCGCGGTCTCCCCCAGCTGCTTCAGCTTCGCCGCCTTGGTCTTGAGGTTGGCGATCTGCTGGCGCAGCTGGCTCGTGTTGCAGGTGACGGAGGCCTTGACCGATACCCCGCCCCGGTCGGCCGACATGGCGGCGTGAGCGGGTACCGACGTGATGAAGAAGCCACCGACGATGGCCGCGGATACGGCGAGCGCGGAAAAGCGCTTGGTCATGAGTTGTTTCCCCCAGATTGGGTTTGCATGGGTCGGAGTGGATCTTACAAGGCATTGTGACTCGCCAGTAACCAGGTCTGGGGCCGAGAGGGAGGGCCTGCGTGCGCTCCTTCAGCGGCGAAAGGATGCTGTGCCGCCGTCACCAGGCGGCGGCAGTAGCCGGGCATACTGGCGATCACGCGGACAGACTGGTCCGATCGAGCCGATTCCCGCCGGTGTGACCCGTTGATGCCGGTACTCGGGATGGCTGTCACGCGACAGGAGGACTGGTGGATGGCTCATGACGGCGACGTCCAAGGCAATCGCTCGGATTCTGGTCCCACCTCCCCAGGTGAGTCGCGCCAGCGGAGCATGATTTCGACACCGGTGGCTCGAACTCAGAACCTGCGCGTGCTCAAGGGCCGCTTCGTTCTCGCGCGGGTGGCCGACAACCGCGCGGTCGCCGCCGATTCCAATCTGCTCGCGCTCGTGCTCGGTCCGGACGGAGGCGCGGCGATGCTCCGCGACGACACGGCAGAGGACGGATGGGCGGCGCTGTGGAACGGCGACGACGCGCACGACCCGGAGGCGACGGGGATGCTCAGCGCCGTCGTCGCGCCGCTCGCCGCCGCCGAGCTCCCGGTCTGGACAGCCGCGAGCTACGACGGCGACCTCGTGCTCGTCCCGGCCGACCGGCTTGAGGAAGCCATCGGCGTACTTCGCCGGGCCGGCCACCAGGTTGCCGTGTGACGGAGTCGGGACAGGACGAGCGGTGAAGCCTTCGCGCAGCGGCCACGTGCCGGTCGACGGTCTGAACCTCCATCACGAGGCGTACGGAGAGCTCGGCACGTCGCGAACGGCTCTCTTGCTGGGGCACGGCCGTACGCCGGACACGTCACGGGACCTGCCCCACCCGCATGTCCCGCCGTCAACAAACTGGTCACCCCGTCGGCCGCCTGTCGCCGGGACGGCAGGTATCCGTCGGTGGTGGAGTGCGTCGAGAGTTCAGGAGACAGCGGACAGTGGGCCGGTACGGCGGTCGAGAAGGCGTTCTTGAGGCACACGCCGGATGCCGGGGCGTCAGACGATGGACACGACGGATGCGGTCATGGTTGTCAGGGATGCCGTGACCACACAGGAACCGGACCCGGATCGAGCGAGCGCAACGGATCTTTCTCCTACGACTCGTCCGGGACGACCACGCCCACCACTGTGCGCCCTCAGCAACGTCCTGACCCGTGCCCCTGCCCGACCGAGGGGCGCCACCGACTGAACGCCCGGGCGCGTACTGCGTGCCGTGTTCCGAGGGCGGGCCGGCGAGCCGATCCGGATCACGGGGGCAGAGGAGCAGTGGCGCGCCACCTTGGACAATCGGCAGGTCCGTCGCACCCGGCGGACAGCTCATCAGCGTCCGGGATCAAGGCGACGCTTCACCGAGACTCGCAACGGTTCCTCGGACGGTGGGGCTTCGGTACAGCTCGCGCAGCCGGATGGACGGAAGGCCGCGGGCGCGCAGGGCGGCGGCGATGCGGACGGCGAACAGGGAGTTGCCGCCGAGCTCGAAGAAGTCGTCGTCGGGGCCGACGGGCACCCCCAGTACCTCGGTCCAGACCTTCGTCAGTGTCTCGGTGAGGTCGTCGTCGGCGTGGGCGGCCGGGGCGATGTCCCGGGCCGGCTGGTGGAGAGCGGTGGGTGCGGGGAGCTTCGTCCGGTCGAGCTTGCCATTGGTCGTCAGGGGGAGTGCCTCCAGCGTGGCCACGGACGCGGGGAGCATGTACTCGGGCAGGATGCCGGCGGCCCGTCGGCGGACCGCGCCGGGGTCGCCATGGCCGTCGGCAAGGACCACGTAGGCGTCGATCCGGGTGGTGGCGGCGTCGGTCGGATCGTCCTGGCGCACCACGACGGCCGCTGCCCGGACATCGGGGTCCTCCAGCAGGACGGAGCGGATTTCGTCGAGTTCGATGCGGAAGCCGCGGATCTTGACCTGGTTGTCGATGCGTCCGAGGTGTTCGAGGTGGCCGTCGGGTCGGAGGCGGCCGAGGTCGCCGCTGCGGTACATGGTGCCGCCGGTGAAGGGGTCGGGGACGAAGCGTCTGGCGGTGAGGTCCTTTCGGTCGAGGTAGCCGTGTGCGACCCCGGCGCCGCCGACGCGGATCTCGCCCGTGATGCCGGGTGGCAGCAGTCGGCCGGCCTGGTCGGTGACGTAGAGGTGCCAGCCGGGCAGGGCGCGGCCGACGGAGCGGGTGGATGCGAGGGCCAGTCGCCGGGTGAGTGTCTGCTGGGTGACGTGGACCGTGGTTTCGGTGATGCCGAACATGTTCACCATTCGGCAGACGGACTCGGGGTGCTGGTCGAACCAGGGGAGCAGCATGCGTGCGTCGAGTGGTTCGCCGCCGAAGACGACGAGACGGGCCGCGATCCGGGTGTGGTCGACGTCCAGCAACTGTGCGAAGGCGGAGGGGGTTTGGCTGATCACGGTGACGTTCTCGGACACCAGTAGGTCGCGGAAGCGGTCGGGTTCGCGGGAGACGTAGTGGGGCACCACGATCAGCCGTCCGCCGGTGAGCAGGCAGCCCCAGATCTCCCAGACCGAGAAGTCGAAGGCGCTGGAGTGGAACCAGGTCCATACGTCCTCGTCGCTGAAGCCGTACTCCTCGCGGGTCGCGTCGATCAGGGCGATTACGTTCTGGTGGGGTACCACGACGCCCTTGGGGCGGCCGGTGGAGCCGGACGTGTAGATCACATAGGCCGGATCGTCGGCGTGGGCGGTCGGCAGTGTCGACTCGGCGGGTGTGTGCAGGAGTTCGTCCGGTGTGACGGGCGTGCAGCCCGCGGTCTCGGGCAGCCGGGTGACCATCACGCCCAGCCCCGCGTCCTGTGCCGTATGGGCGATCCGGTCCGCCGGGTAGGCGGGGTCGATCGGCACATAGGTCGCGCCTGCCTTCAGCACGGCGAGCAGGGTGAAGACGAGTTCGGCCGAGCGTTCCAGACATACGCCCACCCGGTCGCCCGCCGCCACGCCACGTGCCCGCAGGCCGTGCGCCAACTGGTCGGACCGTGCGTCGAGTTCGCGGTACGTCAGGCCTACGCCGGAATCGGTCAGCGCGACGCGGTCGGGTGTGGCCGACGCGATCCGCGCGAACGCCTCGGGCAGGCTCACAGGCCCACTGGCGAGAGTGCTGGGTGAGCAGCCGAGGGCCACCACGCGGGCGGTCTCCCGGTCGTCGAGCAGTTCGACGTCCCCGAGCGGAGTGTTCGGGCGGTGCAGGACCTGCCGGTGTACGTGCACGAGGTGTCGTACGAACTGTGCGGCGATCTCGGTGGAGACGTGACTGCTCAGGTGGTCGCAGCGCAGCCGCAACCCGCTGGAGTCTCGGTGGATCGAAACGGTGAGCGGGAACGCCGGCTCGAGACAGGGCACGTACTCGGTCTCCGCCTCGATCCCGGCGGAGTGGTCCGCGTCGTCGAAGAGGAGACCCGCGAGCACGGCGCCCGTGGCCGCGACGGGCTTGGACTCGCCGAGTGTGGCGGCCACTTCGACGGTGAGGCTGCCCCGGTCGGTGCCGATGACCGGCGGGGTGTCCGGGTCGTAGCGGCGCAGGGTGACGGCGAGGGCGACGATCCAGCTCGCCTCGTCGCCGCCGTGCTCCAGCGGGACGTAGTGGGCCGTACCGGGGCCGTCGCCGCCCAGCCCCCAGGCGGGAGGCGGCGCTTGGGGGAACGACTCGGGGGTCGACGTGGCGTCCTGCGGTTCCGCGGGCTCCCCAACTACCAGTCGGGTGAGGGCCGTTCGACCGAGATGCCCGCGAGGTGCGACGACGATCAGGTCGGACAGGCCGTCGGCGTAGCGCAACAACACCGTGCGCGGTCGGTCAGCGGGGCGTGCGAGTTCGACGGCGCGTCGGCGTGCGGCGAGGGGGGCCGTCGCCGGCGCGGGGACGTCCTCGACCCACTGTCCCGGCCGGTCGGTCATGCCCGGGAGTCGGAGGCGCAGGGCGTGGCAGTGGGCCGCGGGCAGGAGCGGTCCTGACATCGGCGGGGTTCCTTGTCGTTCGGGGGACGGGGCGGGGCCTTCAGCGGGCGCTGAATCCGCCGTCCACGGTCAGGACTGATCCGGTGATCTGCCGGGACTCGTCGGAGGCGAGGAAGACGACCGCGGCGGCGACGTCCTCGGGTTCGATGAGCGTGTTCATGGGCTGGGCCTCGACGAAGGTCTTCTCGTGCTCGTCCACCGGTACCTCCAGTGCCCGTGCGATCTCGGCGAGCATGCGGCCCTCGGCGTGCGGGTCGTCGCGCACCGACCCGGGGCAGACGGCGTTGACCCGCACCTTCGTGGGTGCGTAGTCGAGTGCGGCGGCCTTGGTGAGCCCGATGACGGCGTGTTTGGCGGCGACGTATCCGGCGAAGTGCCGGTAACCCACGAGCCCTGCGGTGGAGGCGACGTTGACGATGCTTCCGGCGCGCCGGGTGCTCATGGCCTTGCCGACCTCGCGGATCACCCGCCAGGCACCGGAGAGGTCGACGTCGATCATCAGGGTCCACTCGGCTTCGTCGATCTCGTGGACGGGTTTGCCGGAGGGTGCGGCGATGCCCGCGTTGTTGACGGCCGCGTCGATCCGCCCGAACCGGTCCTGCGCGCCGGCCACGGCCTCGCGTACGGCCATGAGGTCGCGGATGTCCGCCGGCGCTGTCAGCACGGCGGCCCCTTTCTCCCGGCACAGCGCGGCGGTGTGTTCCAACTGGCCGGGTGTGCCCAGGGGATAGGGCACGCCGGGCAGGTCGGCGCAGATGTCGAGCAGCGTGAGGTCGGCGCCCTCAGCGGCGCAGGCGAGGGCGATGGCCCGGCCGAGTCCTCGGGCGGCGCCGGTGACGAGGACCGACTTGCCGTGCAGACGCATCGGGAACTCCTTACAGGGTCAGACCAGCTTCGAGACGATCACGCGGACCAGCTCGGGTGCGGCTTCGGTGAGATACATGTGACCGCCGGGAACCTCGACGTGGTCGAAGTCGCGGCTGGACACCTTGCTCCAGGACGCGGCCGCCTCGAAGCCGACCAGGTCGTCCTCCTCGCCCCGGACCACCGTGAGGGGCACGTCCAGTGGGAGCCGGGTGCTGCGCACGTAGGATTCGTGCATCTCCACGTCCGCGCGCAGGGTGGGCAGGAGCAGCTCGCGCATCTCCGGGTCGTCGAGTGCGGGATGGCTGTAGCCCGCGAGCTCGCCGACCCGGGCGAGGAAGTCCTCGTCGGACAGTCCGGTGGCTCGCCGGGCACGGCTGTGATCGGGCTCCGGCGCCCCACTGACGAACAGGTGGGCGACCTCCACACCTGGCTCGGCGACGAGTCGGTGGGCGAGTTCGTAGGCGAGCACGGCACCGAGACTGTGCCCGAAGAGGGCCACCCTGCCGCCTTCCCCACCGAGCCTGTCCCGCAGCTGGGCCAGCAGCCCGTCGACGGCACGGTGTGCGTCCCGGTACGGCTCCTCGTCGATCAGCCGTTCCCGGCCCGGCAGTTGGAGCGCCACGATCTCCAGGGCACCCCCGGCCAGGGCGGCCCAGGGGCGATAGAACGAGGCGCCCGCTCCGGCGTACGGAAGGCACACCAGCTTGGTCGTGTCGCGCGTGGTCATGGTGCGGGGGTCTCCTTGTGCGTCAGGTGTGCGGACCGTCACTCGCCCATGGCCTCGATCAGGCTCTTGGGGCGCATGTCGGTCCAGTGCTCGTTGACGTGGTCCAGGCAGGACGGGCGGCTCGCGGGGCCGTGGACGACGGTCCAACCGGCCGGAACCTCGGCGAAGGCCGGCCACAGGGAGTGCTGGCCCTCGTCGTTCACCAGGACCAGGTGCTCGATGGTGTCGTCGTCGAAGGGGTTGGTGGTCATGAGAACTTCCTCCATGGGTCGAGCGATCGGGGACCGGCCGGATCACGTCGCGAGGTGGCTGTCCAGCACCGCGCCCATCCGTTCCAGCGCCGCCGGCCTGGTCATCTCCCCGTGCGCGCACGGGATGTCGTGGTTGGTGATGCGGCCTCGGACGTACGGCTGCCAAGTGCCGTACCGGCCGGGGACCGCGTCCGGATCCTGAGCGGCGGTGAAGAACAGCAGGTCGCCGCGGTAGGTCGTGGGGGCGAACTCGCCCAGCAGACGCCGGTTGTTCGCTGTCACGCCGACCAGCGCCGCCAGTTCGGCGTCGCTCAGGCTGCCTGGCATGTCCGGCATGCCACGGACCAGTTCCGCGAACCGGGCGTCCGTCAGCGGCTCGGCCTCGGGTGGGGGGACCGGGCGGCCGAGGATGGCCAGGAGGCTGCCCAGCAGCGCCGGGCGGTCGGCCGGGGCGGGGCCCTGCCGGATCCAGCTGCCGGGAAAGGCGTCCAGCAGCGCGAGGAGGGCGATGTCTTCACCGGCCGCCTGGAGGCCGACGGCCACCTCGTACGCGACGAGTCCGCCCATGGAGTAGCCCAGCAGGTGGTACGGGCCGTGCGGCTGGGTCTCGCGGAGGAGAGCGGTGTGCTCGGCGACCGCCTCGGCCAGGGTGGCGACCGGCTCCTGACCTGGTACCAGACCCCGGGACTGAAGGCCGTACAGCGGGCGGCCGGGGGCGAGGTGGCGGACAAGGCCGGCGAAACCCCAGGACAGCCCGGAGGCCGGCGGGAGACAGAACAGCGGCTCGCGGTGCCCTCGGGGTCGGAGCCGAAGCAGCGGGCCGAGCGGAGCCGAGCTCTCGGTGCTCCCGTCCGCTCGGCGGGCCAGCGCTGCCACCGTCGGTGTGTCGAAGAGGGCGCGCAACGGCACGTCCCACCCGAGTACGCCGCGGATGCGGGAGGTCAGCCGGGGCGCCAGCAGGGAGTGGCCGCCGAGGTCGAAGAAGCTGTCGTGGACGCCGACCCGGGCCGGGTCCAGGCCGAGGACCTCGGCGAAGACACCGCACAGCGTCTCCTCGCGTCGGGTGCGCGGAGCGCAACGGGCGGTCCGCGCCCCGTCGGGGGCGGGCAGCGCCTTGCGGTCCAGCTTGCCGCTGGCGGTGTGGGGGAGCGTGTCGAGCGTGACGAACGCCGACGGGATCATGTGGGTGGGCAGGACAAGCGCGACGTGCTCGCGGAGGTCGTCGGCGGGTAGGGCGTCCGTCCCGGTCTCTGTGGGTTCGGCGGTCACGCCCGACGTTCCTGTACCCGGCCCGGCTGTCTGTCCTGCCTGTCCTGCCGTTTCGGCCGGGACGACGTAGGCGACGAGCTGTTTCTCGCCGCGGTCGTCCTGTCGTACGGTCGCCGCGGCCTTGGCGACCGCCGGGTGCGTGGCCAGTACGGCCTCGATCTCGCCCAGTTCGACACGGAACCCGCGGAGCTTGACCTGCTGGTCGGCCCGGCCGAGGAAACGCAGCATCCCGTCGGGCCCGCGCACCGCCAGGTCACCCGTGCGGTACAGGCGTTCCCCCGGTCCGCCGAATGGGTCGGCGACAAAGCGCTCGGCCGTCAGACCGGGCCTGCCGAGGTAGCCGCGGGCGGGGCCGCCGCCCGCCACGTACACCTCGCCGACGGCCCCGTCGGGCACGTGCCGCAAGCCGTGGTCGAGGAGGTGGACGTGGTTGCGGGCGAGCGGGCGGCCGATGGGCGGTCCGGCGCTGTCGCGGGGATCACCGCCGAAGGGGTCGACGCCGGACTGCCAGGCGGTGGCGTAGACGGTCGCCTCGGTGGGGCCGTAGAAGTTGACGATCCGCGCGCCGGGGAAGGCGGCCTCGATGTCCGAGCGCAGCCGTGCGGGGATCGGTTCACCGCCGAGAGCCACGGTGTGCGGTGCGAGGGCGGGTGGTTCGGCCAGTACGGCGGCCATGACCGTGGGGACTCCGCTGATCAGCCCGGCGTCCCGGGGAGTGCCGTCGGTGAGTGCGAGGAGGTTCTCGACGATCTCGACGCGGCCCCCGCACAGCAGAGGCGAGAAGATCTCGAACACCGAGACGTCGAAGTTGAGCGAGGTCGAGAACAGCACCTTGGCCAGCCGCTCGGAACCGAACGCGGTATGCGTCCACTCGACGAACTCGACGGCGTTGCGGTGTGTGGCCAGGACACCCTTGGGGCGACCGGTCGAGCCGGAGGTGTAGGTGATGTAGGCGAGATTGTCGGGTGTCGGCGGTGTCGTGCCGTGGATGCCGGTCAACACCTCAAGGGGATCCGCAGCTTGATGACCCGTCAATTCATGCTCGACGAGCAGCGTCGGTGTGTCCTCGGGCAGCGTCCCGGTCGTCTCGGCGTCGGCGAGGACGACGACCGGGCGGGCGTCGGCGACGATGTACGCCAGCCGGTCCGCCGGGTAGGCGGGGTCGAGCGGGAGATACGCGGCGCCGGACTTGAGGACGGCGAGGACGGCGACGACCAGCTCCGCCGTACGGGGCAGCGCGATGCCGACGACCTGCTCCGGGCCCGCGCCGAGGGCGGTGAGCCGGTGGGCCAACCGTGTTGCCCGGGCGTCCAGTTCGCCGTAGGTGAGGCGGCTGCCGCGGTCGAGGACGGCGTCGGCCTGCGGGGTGGCGGCGGCCTGCGCGGCCCAGAGTTCGGGGAGCGTGCGCGTCGGGGCAGGCGGCAACGGGCCGCGGCGGGGCAGTTCCTCGGGAGCCAGGAGTTCCAGCCGCCCTTGCGGGAGTTCCGGGGTGGCGGCCATCGCTTCCAGGATGCGCACCAGGCGGGCGAGCGTGGCGTCGGCCCAGTCGGCGGTGAACAGCCCGGTGCGGTAGGCGAGCCGGAAGCGGGGCCGGGGGCCGGGGAGGGCCACCAGGGTCACGGGGTAGTGGGTGGAGTCGCGACCACTTGAACCGACGAGCCGGATCCCGCCGTCGGCGTTGGAGTGCGCGCCACCGTCCCCCGTCGCCGCCGGATCCACCGGGTAGTTCTCGAAGACCACGAGGGTGTCGAAGAGTTCCGGGACACCGGCGGCCCGTTGGATGTCGGCCAGTCCGAGGTGATGGTGGTCCAGGAGGTGGACGTAGCCGTCCTGGACCTCCTGGAGCAGGCGGGTGACGGGGTCGGCGGGGCGCAGCCGGATCCGGGTCGGGACCGTGTTGATGAACAGGCCGACCATGGACTCGACGCCAGGGAGTTCGGCCGGGCGGCCGGAGACGGTGGTGCCGAAGACGACGTCGTCGCGTCCGGTCAGCCGGCCCAGGAGGATCGCCCAGGCGGACTGGACGAAGGTGTTCAGCGTGACGCCGAGGCTCCTGGCACGCGCGGTGAGCGCGGCTCCGGTCTCGGCCGACAGCTCGATCCGGGCCTGTGCCGGCTCGCCCGCGCTCAAGTCCGCCCCCGGCGCGAGCCGGGTCGGCTCCGTCACCCCGGCCAGCGCGTCCCGCCAGGCGGCCTCGGAGGCGCCGCGGTCCCGGCGGTCCAGCCAGTGGAGGAAGGTGCCGTACGGCGGCACGGGCGCGAGGGCGGCCGGGGCGTCCCCGGCGGCGTACAGCGCGAGCAGTTCCCGCAGGAGCACCGAGACCGACCAGCCGTCGAGCAGGATGTGGTGGTGGGTGACGAGCAGCCGGTGATGCCGCTCGGAGGTGCGGACCAGGGTGCAGCGCACCAGGGGTGGGGTGGCCGGGTCGAAGCCGCGCTCCCCGTCCCGGTCCAGCAGCTCTGTCCAGGCTTTCTCGGTGTCGATGCCCGGTTCGGTCAGATCGACTTCCGCCCACGGCAGTGCCGCCCGGTGCGGGACGACCTGCACGGGCTGGCCGCCACGCCGTCGCCGGAAGGCCGCCCGCAGGTTGGGGTGGCGTTCCAGCAGCGCCTGTGCGGCGGCGCGGAGACGGCCGGAGTCCAGTCGGCCTTCCAGTTCGAAGACCAGCTGTACGACGTACACGTCGGGGGCGTCCCGTTCGTGCGCGTGCAGGGCGTGGAAGAGCAGGCCCTCCTGGAGCGGGGTCAGGGGGAGTACGTCGGCCGGGGCGGGCTGTGTCATGTCGTCATCTCGTCTCGCTGTCTCTTCCCACTCGTCCCTCAGAAGTCCAGGCCCGCCGCGAGTTCGGCCAGTTCGTCCCGGGACATGCCGGCCACCGACATGCCCGCGACCGGCTGCGCGGCCGCGTCGCCGCTGCGGGACACGAGCGCGGTGAGCGCGGAGAACCAGGACTCGGCCAGCGTCCGCACCTCCGGCTCGGCGAGGACACCGTCGGGAAAGGACCAGTGGGCCAGCAGCTGGGGTCCGGTGTCGGTGTCGCGGACGACCGCGCCGACTTCGAGGACGTGCGCGGCGCCGAGAGCGGGGTCGGCACCGGTGCCGAGCGCCGCCGACTCGGGGGCG
This sequence comes from Streptomyces sp. SLBN-8D4, assembly GCF_049739545.1. Taxonomy (NCBI): domain Bacteria; kingdom Bacillati; phylum Actinomycetota; class Actinomycetes; order Kitasatosporales; family Streptomycetaceae; genus Streptomyces; species Streptomyces sp. SLBN-8D4. The sequence goes on along the minus strand of NZ_JBMGQC010000001.1, from coordinate 373,624 downwards.
AAGGCCCACGGCACGGTGCCGGTGGGATCGGGGGCGGTGAACCGGCCGAGGTAGTTGAAGCCGATGGCCGGAGCGGGCACCTTGGCCAGCTCGGGTGCCGTGTCCGGGTTGAGGTGGCGGAGGAGGCCGTAGCCGACACCGTGGTCGGGCAGTTCCCGCAGGTGCTCGGTGACGCCGCTGACGGCAAGGTCGGTCGCGGGCCCGGCGGCCAGGGCGTCGGCCACGTCCACGCCGGTCAGGTCGAGGTGGACCGGGTACAGCGAGGTGAACCATCCCACGGTCCGGGACAGTGCCAGCCCCGGCGCCAGTTCCTCCCTGCCGTGGCCCTCGACGTCGACCACGACATGCGGGGAGCCGTACCGGTCGGCGAGGGCCAGGGCGAGGCCGGAGAGCAGGACGTCCTGGACACCGGCACGGAAGACGGACGGGACGGTGGTGAGCAGCGGGCCCGTGATGTCGGCCGGCAGGGTCAGCCGCAGTGAGCGCGTCGTGGCGGTGGTGTCCCGGTCGGGGTCCAGAGGGCGCGAGCCCAGAGGGAGATGCGGGGCGGCGGCGATCCGCTGCCACAGCTCGACCTCGGCGACCCGCGACGATGCGCGTGCCTCCTCCTGGAGCACCGTGGCCCAGCGCCGGAACGAGGTGCCGACGGCGGGCGGTTCGGGATGCCGTCCGGCCGTGAGCGCCTCCCAGGAGGCCTGGAGGTCGGGTACGAGGATGCGCCAGGACACCCCGTCCACGGCCAGGTGGTGGACGACCAGCAGCAGCCGCCCGGGCCGGTTCGGTCCGGCGTCGAACCACACGGCACGCACCATCGCGCCGGCAGCCGGATCGAGCAGTCCGACGGCCCGGTCGAACTCCTCGGCGACGGCCGGGTGAAGGTCGGCCGTGCCGGAGACGTCCCGCCGGTCGAGCAGGTCGGCAGCGCGAACCGTGCCGACGGGGCGGACGCGCAGGACGGGCGCGCTCTCCGCCTCCGGATCGGTGACGAGCCGGCCGGTGACGAGCTGTGAGCGCAGCATGGCGTGGTGGTCGAGCAGCGTTTCCAGGGCGTCGGTCAGCCGGTCCGGTCCGGCCTGGGCGGGCACTGTCAGCAGGACGGACTGGCTGAACCGGTCGATCGGGCCGCCGCGTTCGAGCAACCATCGCATGACCGGGGTGAGCGGGAGCGGCCCCACCGCGTCGTCTGCGGCGCCTGGTGAAGCTATGGACCCCGGGGCTGAGGCCATGGACCCTCGGGGTGAGGCGACGGACCCCCGGGCCACCGCCGCCAGTTCCCGCACCGTCTGGTGCTTGAACACGTCCCGGGCGCTGATCACGACCCCGGCCTCGGCCGCCCGGCTCACCAGCCGGATCGAGGAGACGCTGTCCCCGCCGAGAGCGAAGAAGTCCTCGTCGAGGGGGACGTGCGACAGGTTGAGCAGCTCACCGAAGAGCGCGGCGAGGACGCGCTCGGCCGGGGACGCCGGTTCCTGCGCCGCGGGCGCGGGCAGTGCCTCGGGCTCGGGCTCCGCGCGTTCGGGCTCCCGCATGGGCCGTCGTTCGTCGTCGCCCGCGAGGTCCACGTCCTCTATCCGCGCCCCGGGATCGGCGGCGACGGCGCCCAGGAAGCGCACCAGCGCTCGCGCCAGCCGCTCGGCCGTGGCCGCGTCGAAGAGGTCGGTGCTGTACTCGGCGACGCCGTCGATGCCCGCCGGGACGCCGTCGGCGTGGCGGCGCTCGCGCAGGTACAGGGACAGGTCGAAGCGGGCGGCCCCGGTCTCGACCGTCTCGACGCTCACCTCCAGTCCGGGCAGGTCCGGCTCGGGCTGCGTGCTGTGCCCGGTGAACGCCAGCACGACCTGGAAGAGCGGATGCCGGGCGAGGCTGCGCTTGGGTGTGAGGGCGTCCACGAGCACGTCGAACGGCACGTCCTGGTGGGCGTAGGCAGCGAGGTCGAACTCCCTCACCCGGTCCAACAGTTCGCGGAAGGTGGGGTTGCCCGAGGTGTCCGTGCGCAGGGTGAGGCTGTTGACGAAGAAGCCGACCAGGTCGTCCAGCCTGCTGTCGGCGCGTCCGGCGACCGGCGTGCCGAGGACGATGTCGGTGCCCGAGCCGAACCGGGTGAGCAGCGCGGCGAATCCCGCCCTGGAGGACCATGAAGAGCGTGACCCTGGAGTCGGCGGCGAGGCCGGCGAGCCGCGCGTGCAGGTCGGCGTCGACCGTGAGGGCGGCCCGGTCGCCGTCGCCGCTGGGCTCGGCGGGCCTGGAGCGGTCGGCCGGCAGGGGCAGTTCGTCCGGCGCGCCCGCCAGCGCCTCCCGCCAGAAGGCGATGTGCCGGCTCATCGGGCTCCCGGGCTCACCCGCGGAGCCCAGCAGCTCGCGCTGCCACTGCGCGAAGTCGGCGTACTGGACGACCAGTTGCGGCCGCTGAGGGGTGTGGCCCCCGGTCCGCGCCGCGTACGCGGCCGCCAGGTCGCGCATGAGCGGTGCCATGGACCAGCCGTCGACGGCGATGTGGTGGGCGAGCAGCAGCAGGACGTGGGTGTCGGCGCCGAGCGTGTACAGGGTGGCCCGCAGCGGGGTCTCGGTCGACAGGTCGAAGCGGTACCGCGCGGCGGCGGTGAGCAGCGCGGGGAGTTCGGCCTCGGTGGTCCGCACGACAGCAAGGTCCGGGCGGCCTGTCTCCGGGGTGAGGATCCGCTGGTACGGGGCGCCGTGGAAGTCGGGGTGGAGGGTGCGCAGCGGTTCGTGGCGTTCGACGAGGTCGGCGAGGGCAGCCCGCAGCGCCTCCGGGTCGACGGGGCCGGCCAGACGCAGGGCCCACGGGACGGTGTAGGTGGTGCCGCCGCCGTCGAGGCGACTCATGAACCACAGGCGTTGCTGGGCGTACGACAGCGGGATGGGCGCGTGCCCGCGTTCGTACGGGGCGAGTTCGGGCCGCCGTACGCCGTCGGTCTCGCGCAGCAGCTCGGCCAGCCCGGCGGGCGTCGGCGTCTCGAAGACCGACCGGACGGGCAGCGCGGTGCCGAGCGCGGCCCGGATCCGGTCGGCGAGACGCATGGCGAGCAGGGAGTCGCCGCCGAGGTCGAAGAAGGCGTCGTCGGCTCCCACCCGGTGGGCCGGCACACCGAGCACGTCGGCGAACAGACCGCACAGGATCTCCTCCTGCGGGGTGCGCGGGGCCCGGCCCCCGCTCTGTGCCGACGGGGCCGGCAGGGCGGCGCGGTCGAGCTTGCCGTTGGCGGTCAGCGGCAGCCGGTCCAGTCGTACGACGGCGGTGGGGACCATGTGCTCCGGGAGCGTGCGTCCCGCGTGGCGGCGCAGCGCGTCGGCATCCACGGCCGCTGCGACGACATAGGCGACGAGCCGCCCGTCCCGTACGAGGACGACCGCCCGTGACACGTCCGGGTGGCCGGCGAGCGCCGCCTCGACCTCGCCCGGTTCGATGCGGAAGCCGCGGATCTTGACCTGGTCGTCGGCACGGCCCGCGTACTCCAGCTCCCCGTCCGCCGACCGGCGCGCCAGGTCGCCCGTGCGGTACATGCGAGTCCCGGGCGCCCCGAACGGATCGGCCACGAACCGTCCGGCCGTCAGCCCCGGCCGCCCCAGGTATCCGCGCGCCAGGCCCGCTCCGGCGATGTACAACTCGCCGGTCGTGCCCGGCGGTACGAGCCGAAGGCCCGCGTCCAGGACGTACGCGCGCAGGTCGGGGAGGGGGTGCCCGATGCTGCTCCTGCCCTCGCGCGCCGGCTCCTTGGTGAGCGGCAGGCCGGTGACGTGGACGGTCGTCTCGGTGATGCCGTACATGTTGACCAGGACGGGTGCGTCCTGCGGGTGCCGCGTGTGCCACTCGGCGACCCGTGCCGTGTCCAGGGCCTCACCGCCGAAGACCACGTACCGCAGGGCGAGCCGGTTCCCGGTGTCGGGCAGGGCGCCATCCGCGCGCAGGAGTTCACCGAAGGCCGACGGCGTCTGGTTGAGCACCGTGACCCGTTCGCGCACGAGCAGCCGCAGGAACTCCTCCGGGTCACGGCTCACCGCGAACGGCACGATCACGAGCGTGCCGCCGTGCAGCAGGGCTCCCCACAGTTCCCAGACCGAGAAGTCGAAGGCATAGGAGTGGAAGAGGGTCCACACGTCGTCGGGCCCGAAGTCGAACCAGTGACGCGTGGAGGCGAAGAGCCGCACGACGTTGCGGTGCGGTACCGCGACGCCCTTGGGGCGGCCGGTGGAGCCCGAGGTGTAGATCACGTACGCGGTGCCGGCCGGGTCCGGGAGCGGCAGCCGCGGTGGGGTCGACGGCTGATGCCGCGACGCGGCGACCGTGACCACGGGGATGGCGCACTCGATCGGCGCCGTCGCGTCCGCAGCGACGAGCAGCACCGGCTCCGCGTCGGCCAGCATGAAGGCCAGCCGCTCCGCCGGGTACTCGCGGTCCATCGGCACATAGGCGGCACCGGTCTTCAGCACCGCGAGGACGGCCACCACCAGGTCCGGTGTGCGGGGCAGCGCCAGCGCGACCAGGCGCTCGGGACCGGCGCCGTGGTCGGCGAGCAGGTGGGCCAGACGGTTGGACCGCTCGTCGAGTTCGGCGTAGGTGAGGCGGGTGCCGTCGTGCACCACGGCCGTGGCGTCAGGGGTACGGGCCGCCTGCCGGGCGAACAGCTGGGGGAGCGTGTCCTGCGGTGGCGCGGCCGCGATGCCCGGCTGCGCCAGCAGCTGCTCGCGCTCGCCCGGCAGCAGCGCCTCGATCTCACCGACCGGCCGTGAAGGGTCGGCGGACAGCGCCGCCAGGACGGTGGCGAAACGGTCCAGCAGAGTGCGGGCGCCGGTCTCGTCGTACAGGTCGGGCCGATAGGACAGGCGCAGGGCCAGCCGGCGGCCCGGCAGCACGGCGAGGGTCAGCGGGTAGTGGGTGGCGTCGCGGCCGTCCAGCAGGGTGACCTGTGACGTGCCGGCGGCGGCGGGTTGGTTCTCGAAGGCCAGCAGGGTGTCGAAGAGGTCGCCTGCGCCGGTGGTGCGCCGGATGTCGGCGAGACCGAGGTACTGGTGCGGGAGCAGGGCCGCCTGTCGGGCCTGCAAGCCGGTGAGGAACCGGGCGACGGTGTCGCCGTCGTCCCAGCGGACGTGGAGGGGAACGGTGTTGATGCAGAAGCCCACCAGTGAGGTCACGTTCGGCAGCTCGGGCGGGCGGACCGTGACGGTCTGGCCGAACACCGCGTCGCCGCGGCCGGTGAGCCGTCCCAGCAGTAGGCCCCAGGCGCCCTGCACCAGGGTGTTGAGGGTGACGCCGACCGCCCGCGCGGCCGCTTCGGCGCGGGTGGTCTGTTCCGCGGGCAGTTCCACGATCAGTTCGTGCGGAAGCACCGGCGCGGCCGATGCCCCGGGGGCCAGCAGGGTAGGTGCGCTCAGTTCGGCGAGAGCGTCCTGCCAGGCCGCTTCGGCAGCGGCACGGTCCTGCCGGGCCAGCCAGGCCAGGTAGTCGCGGTACGACGGCGGGGGCGGGAGCGCGGCCGGGTGCTCGCCCGTGTAGAGGGCGCCGAACTCACGGAAGAGCAGGTGCTTGGACCAGCCGTCCAGCAGGATGTGGTGATTGGTCATCACCAGCCGGTAGCGGTCCGGTGCCCACCGCACGAGCAGGTGGCGCAGCAGAGGCGGCCGGGCGAGGTCGAAGCGGCGGACCCGCTCCTGGTCGAGCAGCCGCTGCCAGGCGGCCTCCCGCCCGTCCTCGTCGTACGCGGACAAGTCCGCCTCGGCCCAGGGGAGTTCGAGGTCCGTGGGCACGATCTGGATGGGCGCGCCGGTATCACGGCGGCGGAAACAGGCGCGGAGGTTGGGGTGCCGGTCGAGCAGCGCCTGTCCGGCGGCGCGTACGGCTGCGGGGTCGACGGCGCCCGTCAGCTCCAGCACCTGCTGGGCGGCGTAGACGTCGGGTGCTTGCTCGTCGTCGTACTGGGCGTGGAAGAGCAGCCCCTCCTGCAACGGCGACAGGGGCAGGACGTCGGAGATTCCGGACCGGGTCACCGTGGGTTACCTCCACTCGCTTCCGAACTCGGCTTCGAGTTCGTCGATCTCGGCTTGGGACAGCGACACCAGCGGCAGGTCGGACGGGGTGTGTCCGCCCGCCGGGGTGGCGTGGGCAAGGTCGGCCAGGGCGTCGAACCACAGCCCGGCGAGGGCGTTCACCTCGTCCTCGGACCAGATGCCGGGCACCCAGGACCAGGTGGCGCGCAGCCCGCTCTCGCCGGCCGTGGCGGTGATCTCCAGGCCGTGGGCGACGCGCAGGGCGGGATCGTGGGCGGCGCCGAGGGCGAGCGCGCCGGGCAGTTCCTCGGGGGCGACCGACCAGTCGCCGGACCGCTCGCCGGCGGTGCGGCCCAGGTAGTTGAAGCCGATCTCCGGCGTCGGGAGGGCGGCGAGGACCGGGCCGGTCTCCGGGTTCAGGTGGCGCAGCAGCCCGTGCCCGATGCCGTGGTCGGGGACGGCACGCAGCTGCTCCTTCACACCGCGCAGGATCTGCGCGGGATCCTTGAGGTCGAGCCCCGTGAGGTCGAGGCGGGCCGGGACGACGCTGGTGAACCAGCCCACCGTGCGGGAGAGGTCCACGCCCTCGGCCAAGTCCTCCCGCCCGTGCCGCTCGACGTCCACCAGCAGCGCCGGGTGCTCCCGCCCGCGGGCGAAGGCGAGGGCGAGGGCGGCGAGCAGGACGTCCTCGGGGCCCGCGTGGAAGGCGGCGGGGACCGTGGTCAGCAGGTCGGCGGTGGGTGCGGGAGCCAGGCTGCGGGTGAGATGGCGCAGGGTGCCGACGACGTCCCGCGTCGGATCGGGGCGCCGTACGCCCGGCGTCGGGGCGTCGCCCTCCAACATCCTTCGCCAGAGTTCCAGTTCGGGCCCGCGCGCTTCGGCTTGACGCTCCAGCAGTCGCGCCCAGTGCCTGAACGGGGTTCCGGGCGGCGGCAGTTCGTCACCCCGCCAGGCGGCGGCCAGGTCGGCTCGGAGGATGCCCCAGGACACGGCGTCCACGGCCAGGTGATGGATCGTCAGCAGCAGTCGGCCCGGGCGGTCGGGCCCGGCGTCGTACCAGACCGCGCATACCAACTCACCCCGGTCCGGTCGCAGTCGGGGTGCGGACGGTTCGAGTACGGCCTTGAAGTCGCCGTCCGGCACACCGACCCGCTCCAGCGGGGTCGGCGGGCCCTCGGCCGGCGGGATGCGCGCCGCCCAGTCGCCCTCCGTCGCCACCCGAAGCCGCAGCACGTCATGGTGGTCCAGTACCGCTTTCAGAACGGCGGCCAGCCCCTTCTCGTCGGCCCCCGCCGGGGTGACGACGAGCAGCGACTGGCTGAACGACCCGACGGGGCCGCCGCGTTCACGCAGCCGGTGCATGGCCGGAGTCAACGGCAGATCACCGACCGCCGCCTCCCGCGCGGGTCCCGGTGATGCGGACGGCCGGGTCGCGGCCAGCGCGGCGAGACCGGCGATCGTACGGTGCTCGAACACGTCCCTCGGGGTCAGCCGCAGCCCGGCCGCGAGGGCCCGGCTGACGAGGTGGATGGAGGCGATGCTGTCCCCGCCGAGGTCGAAGAAGGCGTCGTCCGCGCCCATGCCGTGCGGGTCACGCCCGAGCACCTCGGCGAACAGGTCGCGCAGGATCTCCTCGTACGCGGTGCGCGGGGCCCGGCTCCCGCCCCGAACCTCCGGGGCGGGCAGGGCGGCGCGGTCCAGTTTGCCGTTGGGTGTCATCGGCAGGGCGCCCAGCACCACGAACGCCTCCGGCACCATGTGGTCGGGCAGCTGCCGGACCACGTACGCCCGTACGGTCGTGACGTCGACCTCGGCCGCCCCCACCAGGTATCCGACCAGCCGCCGTGTCCCGGGCGGGTCCTCGCGCACCACCACCACCGCGGCCTGCTCGACCGCGCCGTGGGCGGTGAGCACGCCCTCGATCTCGCCCGGCTCGATCCGCAGGCCCCGGATCTTCAGCTGGCCGTCGGCCCGGCCACGCAGCACCAGGGAGCCGTCGGCGCGGCGCACGGCCAGGTCACCGGTGCGGTACATCCGGGTGCCCGGCGGGCCGTACGGGTCGGCGACGAACCGCTCGGCGGTCAGTCCTGGCCGGTTGCGGTACCCGCGGGCCACCAGGTCGCCGGACACGTACAACTCGCCCTCGACACCGACCGGGACGGGGTTCAGCCACGCGTCCAGGACGTGCACGCGGGTGTTCCACATGGGGCGCCCGATGGGCACCGGGCCTGTCGGCAGATCGTCGCCGGGCTCGATGCGGTGGTCGGTGCAGCCGACCGTGACCTCCGTCGGGCCGTAGTGGTTGATCAACCGCACACCGGGATGGTCCCGGCGCCAGGCGCGCAGGGCCTCGCCCACCAGGGCCTCGCCGCCCAGCATGAACTCCTTGGTGGGCGAGATGTCGTACGGCAGGGCGGGCAGCAGCGCCAGATGGCTGGGCGTGGCCTTGAGGAACGTCCAGGGGTCGGGCGGCGGTTCGGAGCCCGCCTCGTGCACGGCCGCGATGTGTACCCGGCCACCCGCCGCGAGCGCGCCGTGCAGGGTCGTGACCGTGGCGTCGAAGGTCATGGTCGCGTGCAGCAGCGACGAGCCGCGCAGGCTCGGGTACGCCTCGACGCAACGGGCCACGTACGTCGTGAGGTTGCGGTGTTCGACGACGACACCCTTGGGGCGCCCGGTGGTGCCGGAGGTGTAGATGAGGTAGGCCGGATCGGCGGGACGGGCTGGCGCCAACCCGCCCTCGAAGCCAGGAGCTTCCGCCTCGGGACTCACGACCGGACAGCCGACGTCCAGCGGCTCCCGGGCGATGACACACACCGGGTCGGCGTCGGAGAGCAGATACGCGGAGCGCTCGGCGGGATGCTCCGGGTCAAGCGGCAGATAGGCCGCGCCTGCCTTGAGCACGGCCAGTACGGCCACCGCGATGTCGACGGACCGGGGCAGCGCGAACGCGACGACGGCGCCCGGCCCGGCGCCGTACGAGGCCAGTGCCCGCGCCAATCGGGTGGCTCGCAGATCGAGTTGACGGTACGTCAGGCAGGTTCGGGGGTCCGACACGGCCACCGCGTCCGGCCGCTCGGCCGCGCGTGCCTCGAACATCCGCGGGAAGGTCGTCTCGGGCACGTCCCGCGCGGTGTCGTTGTACCCGACGAGCAGGCGCTGCCGTTCGTCCGTGCTCAGGATGTCCAGCGTCCCCACGGGCCGGGGGGGATCATCGAGGGCGGCCCGCAGCAAGCGCTCCAGTCGTGCGGCGATGTCCTCGGCCGTACCGCGGTCGAAGAGGTCGGCACTGTACTGGAGGATGCCCCCGATGCCGTCCGGGGAGCCGTCTCGGGTGAGGTGCTCGCCGAGGTTGAAGGTGAGGTCGATCTTGGTCGCGCCCGTCTCCACGGGGACCGACTCGGCGGTGAGACCCGGCAGTTCGAGGCGGGGTTCGGTGCTGCCGGGGCGGAAGGCGAGCATCACCTGGAAGAGGGGGTGCCGGGCCGTCGAGCGAGGCGGGTTGAGGGCCTCGACCAGCTGCTCGAACGGCAGGTCCTGGTGGGCGTAGGCCGCGAGATCGGTCTCCCGGACGCGGCCGAGGAGCTCCCGGAAGGTGGGGGCGCCGGAGGTGTCGGTGCGCAGGACGAGGGTGTTGAGGAAACAGCCGACCAGGTCGTCCAGTACCTCGTCGGCGCGGCCCGCGACCGGCGTGCCCACCGGGATGTCGGTGCCGGCGCCGAGGCGGGTCAGCAGGGCGGCGAGCGCTGCCTGGACGACCATGAACGGTGTCGTCCCGGTGTCCGCGGCGAGTGCGCGCAGCCGCCCGTGCAGCGCCGGGTCAAGTCGTACGGGGACGTCGCCGCCCCGGTGGGTGGCGCGGGCCGGGCGGGGGCGGTCGACGGGGAGCGCGAGTTCGTCGGGGAGACCGGTCAAACGCCGGCGCCAGTAGGTGAGTTGAGCTGCCAGTGTGGTGTCGTCGAGCAGGTGCTGTCGCTGCCAGACAGCGAAGTCGGCGTATTGCACGGGCAGCGGTGCCCAGTCGGGCTTCCGGCCTTCGCGCCGGGCCCGGTAGGCGGTCGACAGATCGCGGACCAGAGGCTCCAGGGAGCGGCCGTCGGCGGCTATGTGGTGCAGGACCAGCAGCAGGACGTGGTCTTCGGGGCCGAGGGTGAGAAGGCGGGCGCGGATCGGGATGCCGTGGGCCAGCCGGAACTCCTGGCTCGTCAACTCCGCCAGTCGCACGGGCAGTTCGTGCGCCTCGACTCGCTCGGTGCGGAGCCGGAGCCCGAGCCGGGCCGTCGCCGGGTCCAGCAGTCGCTGACGCGGGATGCCGTCGACGTCCGGGTAGACGGTGCGCAGGATCTCGTGCCGGGTGACCAGGTCGGCCAGGGCCCCGGTCAACGCGTCCGGATCGAGGCCGGCGCCCCTCAGCCGCACGGCGAGCGGGACGTGATAGGCCGCGCCCGCCCCCTCCAGCCGGTCGAGGAACCACAGGCGCCGCTGGGCGGACGACAGCGGCGCCTGGTCGGGGACGGCTCCCGGCACCGGCCGCGAGACCGGCCGTACGACGGCAGCCGGATCGACCGCGTCGGCCAGCGCCGCCGGCGTGGGCGCCCCGAAGACGTGTCGCAGCGTCAGCTCCGCGCCCAGCGTGTCGCGGATGCGGCTGATCAGGCGCAGGGCGAGCAACGAGTGTCCGCCGAGGGCGAAGAAGCTGTCGTCGGGACCGACGGCCGGGAGCCCCAGGACCCCGGCGAAGAGACCGCAGAGGGTCTCCTCCAGCGGGGTGCGCGGGGCACGGCTCCCGCCGCTCTGTACGAAGGGGGCCGGCAGGGCGGCGCGATCCAGCTTCCCGTTGGCGGTCAGCGGCAGCCGGTCCAGTCGTACGACGGCGGAGGGGACCATGTAGTCGGGCAGGCGCTCGGCCAGGTGGGTGCGCAGGGCGTCCGAGTCCGTGCTCCGGGCTGGGTGGGTGCGCGGGGCGTCCGAGTCCGTGCCGCGGGCTGGTTGGGTGTGCGGGGCGTCCGGGGCCGTGCTGTCGGTCGGCACCGCGTAGCCGATCAGGCGGTCCTCCCGGACCAGCACGACGGCCTGGGCGACCGCGGGGTGCGCGGTCAGGACCGACTCGATCTCACCGGGCTCGATGCGGAAGCCACGCAGCTTGACCTGGCCGTCGGCCCGCCCGTGGAACTCCAGCTCGCCCTCGTCGGTCAGCCGGACGCGGTCACCGGTGCGGTACATGCGGGCGCCGGGCGGGCCGTACGGGTCGGCGGTGAAGCGCTCGGCGGTGGCGTCGGGACGGCCGAGGTAGCCGCGGGCCACGCCGGGCCCGGCGACGTACAGCTCACCGACCGTGCCGCGCGGAACCGGTCGCAGGCCGTCCCCGAGGACGTAGCAGCGCATGCCGTCCAGCGGGCGCCCGATCGGTAGCGCGTCGGGCACCGCCCTCGCGTCGGTACAGGGGCGGCAGGTGGCGAACGTGGTCGTCTCGGTCGGGCCGTAGCCGTTGGTGACGGTCAGCCCGGGGCATGCGGCCAGCACCCTGCGCACCGAGGCCGCGGGGACGGCCTCGCCACCGGCCCACACCTGGCGCAGTCCGGCGAAGCAGCCAGGGTCCTGTTCGGCGGCGAGCCGGAACAGCCCGGCGGTCAGCCACAGCGCCGTCACTCCGTGCCGCGCCGTCAGCCGGGCCACTGCTGCAGCGTCCACGTCCTCGTCCGGGCCTGCGACCACGGCGGCTCCCCCGCCCAGCAGCGGGACCCACATCTCGTATGTCGACGCGTCGAACGCCGTCGGCGAGTGGACGAGGACCCGGGCCTGCGCGCCGCCGCCGAACGCCGAGTCGGCGGCCAGGGCGGTGATGTCCCGGTGGGTGACGGCGACGCCCTTGGGCGTACCGGTGGAGCCGGACGTGAAACTGACGTACGCCAGCTGGTCCGGGTGCACGGGCACACCGGGGTCGGTGTCCGGCTCGCCGGTGAGTGAGGGGTCGGTGGCGGAGACGACGTGCAGGCCGTCGTACGCCTCGCCGTCACCGTCGGTCAACAGCACCGCCGCGCCGGTCTGCGTGAGGGTCCGCCGGGTACGCACCCCCGGGGCGCGCGGGTCGAGGCCGACGTACGCGCCGCCCGCCTTGAGGACGGCCAGCAGGGCCGCGACGAGGTGGTCGGAGCGGCGCATCAGGACCGCGACCCGGTCCTCCGGACGGACGCCGAGCCGCAGCAGCCGATGCGCGAGCCGGTTGGCGCGTGCGTCGAGCTGCCGGCAGGTGGTCGTGCGGTCGCCGTGGACGACGGCAGCGCTGTCGGGATCGGCGGCCACGCGGGCGGCGAAGAGCGCGGGAACCCCGGCTCCGCGCATGACCGGAGGCGGGCCGTCGAGCCGCGACTCCTCGCCGGGCAGGGCTGTTTCAACCCTTCCCACCACCGTGCCGGATTCGACGGCCGCCGCAGCGAACCGTTCCAGGAAGCGGGTGAAACGGCGATGGTGCGCGGTGAGTTCGGTGGCGGAGTAGTGCGCGGGGCTGGCGTCGAGGTCCACACGGATGCCGTCGCCGTCCCCGCGGTCGTAGACATTGACCGCCAGGTCCTCGACCGGGCCCGTGGACAGGTTGTGACGGGTCGTCGGGTGCCCGGTGAAGCGCAACTCCGGTCCGAAGGCCATGATGTTGACGACCGGTCCGAAGAAACGGCGCCCGTCCTGCGGCCAGTTGAGTTCCCGGCGCAGGTCCTCGCCCCGGAAGCGCTGGTGCGCGAGAAGGTCGCGGGTGGCGCGGGCGGCCTGGCGCACGAGGTCGGCGGCGGTGGTGTCCGGGCGTACGGACAGCCGCAGCGGAAGCACGTTGGACGCCATGCCCGGGGTGGCGAGTTCGACCTCGCTCTCCCGGCCGGTGACCGCGAGGCCCAGCACCACGTCCCTGGTTCCGGTGAGTCCGTGCAGGTAGGCGGCGGTGGCCGCGAGGACCACCCGGGACCAGCGGGTGCGGGCGCGTTCGGCGGCTGCGTGCACCAAGTCGCCCGCCGGAGCGGGGAGATGACCCGTGCGGCGCAGGAAGCGCTCGGCGACCTGCGGAGGACGGGCGGTCAGGCCGACGGGGTCGGGGCGGTCGGCGAGCGCGCGGGTCCAGTACTCCCGGTCCCGCTCGTGCCACCCGTCCGCACGGTACGTCGCGTCGGCGGCGGCCAGTGGGGCGAGGGGCGCGGTCGGCGGGAGGGATCCCCTCTGATCGAGGGAAGCCGGAAGCCCGGGGGAGTCCGGTACGTCCTCGGCCAGCGCGGTGTACGCGTCCGCCACCCTGCGGGCGATCAGGGAGCAGCTGAAGCCGTCGACGGCGATGTGGTGGTACGCCTGGTACCAGATCCAGTGGTCGTCGGCGAGCCGTAGGAGGGCGTAGCGGAACAGGGGGCCCCGCTCCAGATCGAAGGGCGCGGCGAAGTCGTCCGCCATCCACCGCCCTGCGGTCTCGGCGTCCGACATGTCGACCACGGGCATCGACCAGGCGGGTTCGGCATCGACGAGCAGCCGTACGTCGTCGTCGGCGGCCGCGAAGCGCGAGCGCAGCGTCTCCGTGGCGTCCACCACTCGTCCTACGGCCGCGCGCAGCAGGTCAGGCTCGACGGGGCCGTGGATCTCCGTGTACTCGCCGACGTTGTAGGCGGCGCCGGCCCCGTCGAGCCGCTCGCCGAACCACATCGAACGCTGGGCGGCGGACGGTTCGAGACGTCGGAGTGCGGTCATCGGCGGGCTCCGGTGGGGGTGGTGGGAGTGATGGGTGCCGAGGCCGGCCGGCTGATCGGGCGGAGGTGCTGGGGCCTCAACGGGCCGCTTCCACGCCGGCGGGGGCGTACGACAGCCGCTGGCTCACCTGCTCGGCGACCCTGCGGGGACCGTCGCCGTCCTCGGGCCACGGGACGCGCAGCCAGGGTTCGGCGGCAACGAGCGGGATCTCGCGGGCCTGCCGGGCCCGGCCGCCGCCGGTGATGTTGAGCAGGACCAGCTCGTCGCGGTCGACGTGTCCGGCGCGTATTGCGTCGGCAAGGGCGGCCAGTGCCACGCCTGCGCCGGGTTCGATGTCGATGCCTTCGGTCTCCTCGAACAGCGCCATCGCGGCCAGTGCGGCACCGTTGTCGACGGACAGGACGTCGCCGCCGCTCTCGTCGAGAGCCTCGCGTACTCCACCGCGGACGGCGAACGGCGGGCGGCGGTTGGTCAGTTCGCGGGCCAGGGGTTCGCGCTCACGGTGGGCCGGTGCCGGGCCGCCGCGGTGCCAGGCCTCGAACAGCGGTGCGAAGGGAGCGTTCTGACACATCAGCAGGCGCGGCAACGTTTCGCCGCCCGAGCGGATCCGGCGTGCCGCCTCATGGGCCCCGATGGCCCCCGTGCCGCTGCCGACCGCCTGGACGTACGTCTGCGGAAGGTGCCCGAGGGCTTCGGCCGCGGCGAGCATCACGGTGCCGAGGCCGTCGCGGCGACCGACGTTGCGTGCGCCGCCCTCCGCCTGGTGGCCGGGGAGCCGCGCCAGCAGGTCGGCGCAGGCGATGGCGTCGCTGTAGGTGGCGCCCCCGTTGAGGACGACGATGCGTACGCACGGCGCGAGCGGTCCGGGGAAGCGCATGCCGTCCAGGGCCGGGGCGGGCACGACGATCAGACAGGGCACCTGATGGCGGGTCGCGGCCCAGGCGAAGGCGGCGGCGGTGTTGCCCGCCGAGGGGATCACCAGGACGGGCGGGTCGGCGGGCAGCCGACCCAGCACCGTGTACGCCTCCAGGTCCTTGAACGTGCAGGTCGGCAGCAGCGCTCCGCGTTCGGGCCAGTGACCGTTGAAGGCGACCCACAGCCGGTTGAGTCCGATCTGCCTCCCGAGCCGGTCGGCGCGGTGCACGACCGGGCCGGGAGCATCGGGGAAGGCCCTGGCCACGGGCAGCAGCTGGGCGTGCCGGAACAGTCCGGTCGTGGTGCGTGGGGCCTGGGACAGGGGCTGGGTCCGGGGGCTGTCGTAGTCGGTGCGTAGGAACGCCGGCTCGTGGAGGCCGGGGCAGTCGAGGATGAGGCCGTCGTCCTCGTGGCGGGCGCCGCAGGAGGAACAGACGATCGAGTAGTGACGGTTTCCCGCGTGTACTTGGGGGGGTACTCGGGACATTCCATTGCCTTCCGCAGGGCCTTGCTTCGCAGGTCAATTGCATCCGGGAATGCCTGAATAACGGGTGGGTCGAAGGTTACGTCTGCCTCAACTGTCGGTTGACATTCCGCCCTGAACTGTAGATTGGTCCATACCAATGGAGTGTTCAGTTCCGCTTCATCTCGCCTTCCCTCGCGTGAGCATGACGGCATGTTAGGCCTGTTCGCGCACCTCGGAGCGCATGCTCTTTGACGAGAGGACGTCGGGGAATTGAGCGAGAATCCTACGCATGAAGCGATACTGGAGCGGGCAGAAAAAGCATTTGCCGCTTCCCCTTCGTCATGGCTTCCATCCCGGCTTCCGGTCCGCCTTCTCAAAGATGAAGCAAAGCCCTGGCAATCAATCCGGGACGGCGAATACCGACTGCCGGAACCCGAACTGCTGCTCACGGCGTACCGGAAAATGGTCGTCGGCCGTCGCTTCGACGCCCAGGCCACCACGCTCGCCCGCCAGGGCCGGCTGGCGGTGCACCCGTCCAGCCTCGGCCAGGAGGCCTGCCAGATCGGCGCGGCGCTCGCCCTGCGCCCGTCCGACTGGCTGTTCCCCACCTACCGCGACTGCACAGCGCTGGTGAGCCGGGACATCGACCCGGTCGAGGCACTGACCCTGCTGCGTGGCGACGGCCACTGCGGTTACGACCCCATGAGCCATCGCACGGCACCGCAGTGCACCCCGCTGGCCACGCATGCCGCGCACGCCACCGGCCTCGCCCACGGCGAGCGACTCAAGGGCACGGACACGGTCGCCCTCGCACTTGTCGGCGACGGCGCCACGAGCGAGGGGGACTTCCACGAAGCCCTCGGCCTCGCGGGCGTCCTGCGGGCACCGGTGGTCTTCCTCGTGCAGAACAACCGCTACGCCATCTCCGTCCCCTTCGCCGCCCAGAGCGCGGCACCGAGCCTGGCGTACAAGGGCATCGGCTACGGCGTGCGCTCGGAGCAGGTGGACGGGAACGACGCGGCGGCCGTACTCGCGGTCCTGACCAAGGCGGTCGAGGACGCCCGCGCGGGCGGCGGCCCCTGGCTGGTCGAGGCACACACCTACCGCATGGCCCCGCACACCAGCGCCGACGACCCGTCCCGCTACCGGCCGGCCGAGGAGGCCGACCAGTGGCGCGGGCGCGATCCGATCGACCGCCTGGAGTCCTGGCTGCGCGAGCGCGGCCTGCTCACCGAGGACGACATCGCTGCCGTCGCGGCCGAGGCCGAGGCGTACTCGGCCGAGGTGCGCACCCGGTTCGCCGAGGACCCGGACCTGGATCCGCTCGGCCTGTTCGATCACGTGTTCAGCGCCCCTACACCCCAACTGACCGAGCAACGCGACCAGCTGCAGGCCGAGTTGGAGAAGAGCTGAGATGACCGAGGCGATGGCGACGACGAACGTGACGGAGGCGACGGACGTGACCAAGGCGGCTGGGCCGGCCGAGGCGACGGAGACGTGGGGCGCGGCAGGGACAACCGGGACGCCGGGCACCACTATCACCATGGCGAAGGCGCTGAACACCGCGCTGAGGGACGCGCTCCATGCAGACGAACGGGTCCTCGTGTTCGGCGAGGACGTCGGCCGCCTCGGCGGTGTCTTCCGGATCACCGACGGCCTCACGGACACCTTCGGTGAACGCCGCTGCTTCGACACCCCGGTCGCCGAGGCGGGCATCGTCGGCCTCGCGGTCGGCCTGGCGATGGCCGGGTTCCGCCCCGTGGTGGAGATGCAGTTCGACGCCTTCGCCTACCCGGCGTTCGAACAGATCGCCTCCCACGTGGCCAAGCTCCGCAACCGCACCCGCGGCGCCCTCACCCTGCCGATGGTGATCCGTGTCCCGTACGGCGGCGGCATCGGCGGAGTCGAGCACCACAGCGACTCCAGCGAGGCGTACTACGCCCACACCGCCGGCCTCAAGGTCGTGACCCCCGCCACGGTCGCCGACGCGTACTCGCTCCTGCGGGAGGCGATCGACGACCCGGACCCGGTGGTGTTCCTCGAACCCAAACGGCACTACTGGTCCAGGGAAGACGTCGAACTACCGCTGCGCACCCAGCCGTTCGGCACAGCGGCGGTACGCCGTCCGGGAGCCGACGCCACCCTCGTCACCTACGGCCCTGCCCTCGACGTGGCCCTGGAGGCGGCACGGGAAGCGGCGGCCGAAGGCCTGGACGTGGAGGTGCTCGACCTGCGCACCCTCGTCCCCTTCGACGATCACACGCTCACCGCGTCGGTACGGCGCACCGGCCGATGCCTGGTGCTGCACGAGGCACAGGGGTTCGCCGGCGTCGGCGCCGAGATCGCGGCACGGGTGCAGGAACGCTGCTTCGACGCACTGCGCGCGCCGGTGCTGCGCGTCACGGGCCCGGACATCCCTTATCCGCCGCCGCTGTTGGAGAGCGCCCACCTGCCGGATGTGGCCAGAGTACTGGCCGCCCTGCGCCGACTGGCGCCCACCGGCGGACCGGCAACCCGACGTCCGATCCCCGCTCCCGACGACCGGTCGGAGACCGCACACGGAGCCGTCCGGATCTTCCGACTGCCCGATCTGGGTGAGGGACTGACGGAGGCGGAGGTGCTGGAGTGGAAGGTCGCCGTCGGTGATCACCTCGCCCACGACCAGACTGTCGCCGAGGTCGAGACGGCCAAGTCCGCCGTCGACCTGCCGAGCCCGTTCGCCGGAACCGTGACCGCCCTGCACTGCCGCGCAGGTGAGAGCGTGCAGGTCGGGGCGCCGCTGCTGTCGGTGACGGAGGCAGGCCCGGAGGCCGGATCGGGCGCGGTGCTCACCGGGTACGGGACGGGCGGGGCCCGGAGAGGTCTCGTACAGACCCCGAAGCCGACCGGGGCTCCCCGAACCGATGACGGGGAAACCGACGAGCGAGTTGTGACCCGCGTCCCCCTCGACGCCGCCGCCGGGAAGTTCCTCACCACCCAACGCGACGTTCCCGCCGTCACCATCTGGGCCGACGCCGAGGCCACCGGCCTGCTCGCGGCCCGGGACGCCCGGGGCGTGGGACTGCTCCCGCTGCTGGCCCAGTTCTGCCTCGCCGGACTCGCCGCCTTCCCCGAGCTGAACTCCCGCGTGGACACGGGGAGTTCGGAGATCGTACGGCTGCCGAGCGTGCACCTCGGCTTCGCTGCCCAGACCAATCGCGGCCTGGTCGTCCCCGTCGTACGGGACGCCGACCGGTTGCCACTCGACGACCTGGCCGCCGAACTGCGTCGCCTCACCGCACTGGCCCGGAGCGGCACACTCCCCGTCGAACACCGCACCGGCGGCACCTTCACCCTCAACAACTACGGTCCGCTGGACGTCGACGGAGCCACCCCGCTCCTCAACCACCCCCAGACCGCCATGCTCGGTGTCGGCCGCCTTCTCGACCGCCCCTGGGCCGTGAACGGCCGCGTGGAGGTACGCACGATCCTTCACCTGTCCCTGACGTTCGACCACCGGGTCTGCGACGGCGGGACCGCCGCCGGATTCCTCCGCCACATCGTCGAGGGCGTCACGGGCCCGAGCACTCGATGACCGGCTGTCGTCAACCGGTAGGAGTGGGTCGGTGGTCGTGGAACGCCGATCAGTCGCCGCCCCCGCCGTCGCCGCCCCCGCCGTCGCTCCCACCGGTATCCCCGCCGTCGCCGTCCCAGCCCCAGCCGTCGGCGCCACCGGGCCCGTTGTCATTGCCGCCGCTCCCGAGGTTGCTGAACCACGGCCGGTCCCACGTCGCGCCGGTGGCGAACGGCTCGCCCCCGGCCGTCGCCGGACGCCGTTCCGGCCGGAATCTCGCGATGCCCGTCGCGTCGCCGAGTCCGAAAGCGACGGCGAAGACGTGCGCCATGACGGCATCCAGCGGGTCGGTGCTCTCGTACGGCACCTCGGCCAGCGGCCGGAGCAGCGTGCCCGGTGGGAGCACCGGGCGGCGCGGGGGACACGTCAGCAGGGCGACCGGCCGCTCACCGCACAGCAGCCGCGATGTGAGCGGGCTCTCCCGCCGCAGGACCCAATGCCGGTCGGGCAGCCGCACCTCCACGGAACTCCTGGACCTGCGCAGCTTCTTCTTGAAGCTGAGCTGCGCCGGAACATCCCCGACGGTCAGCCGCACGCCCTTGGACGGGTCGGCGGCATCGGGCTGGAAACCGTGCGGCGCCCGGATCCGTACCACGGGTGCCTGCGGCCCCCACACGTCCACGCGCCCCAGCCGCCGGTCGAGGGCGACAGTGAGCGGCCCGGCGGGCCCCGGCGTGTGCCGCCGCGCGATCCACAGCGGTACACCCTCGGCCTGGGCCCGGGCTGCCAGGGCGGCCACCTGCTGGGTCCCGCCGCACTGCCGTACCGCCATCGCGCCCAACTCGCGCGCGAACTGCGCGGATTGCCGCACCCGTACCGGCCTGGCGGTCCCGGTGACACGGGTCACGGGGACGACCCCGGCACCCTCAGGCAGCCGCTGCAGCGGCCGCTCGGTCCCACCGCCCCCGAGCCAGCACCCACGCTGGAAAGCCTCGGCCATGGCACCGAGGTTCAACTCGCTCAATGCCATGGTCCAGCCGCCCACCCGCAGCCCGTCCTCGGTCAGCTCCACGGTCCGTGCCAGCGGATTCCACGACCGCTCGCTGTACAGCACCTGGCCCATCACAGATCCCCGTACTTCCCCGGCTCAGCCCAGTCCACCGCCGCTGACGCCGCCAGACGGCGCCGCCCCACCCTCACACATCCACCGCTCCTCTCGTCGCCGAGATTCTGACCTGGGCCGGGTGAGACGCCTCAGCGTCGGGGCCAAGTCCGCTGGGCCCTAGCAGCCACCGACGCCGGACCCCCGTCGACGCCAAGGCTTGGCCGCCCGTACGTCATGACTCCGTAAGGCGTGCGGGCCGTGCCGAAGCGGGACAAACCCGAAATCGTGCGGGACGCTGCCCCTATGACAGAACCCTCAACGACCGCCCCGCCCCGCTTCGACGACCTCACCGCCCTGTACATCAACTGCACCCTCAAACCGTCCCCGCAGCTGAGCCACACCCAGGGTTTGATCGACAAGAGCGCGGAGATCATGGGGTCGTGCGGGATCACCGTGTCCGAGATCCGCGCCGTCGACCACGACATCGCCCCCGGCGTCTACCCGGACATGACCGAACACGGCTTCGCCACCGACGAGTGGCCCGCCCTCTACGAGCGGGTGATGGCCGCGGACATCCTGGTCGTCGCCGGACCGATCTGGCTCGGCGACAACAGCTCGGTGACGAAGAAGGTGATCGAGCGCCTCTACGCCTGCTCCAGCCTCCTCAACGCGCAGGGACAGTACGCCTATTACGGCCGCGTCGGCGGCTGCCTGATCACCGGCAACGAGGACGGTGTGAAGCACTGCGCGATGAACGTCCTCTACAGCCTCCAGCACCTCGGCTACACGATCCCGCCACAGGCCGACGCCGGCTGGATCGGCCCGGCCGGGCCAGGGCCGTCGTACCTCGACGCGGGCTCGGGCGGACCGGAGAACGACTTCACCAACCGCAACACGAGCTTCATGACCTGGAACCTCATGCACCTTGCCGCCCTGCTCAAGCGGGCGGGCGGTATCCCCGCGTACGGCAACCAGCGCTCTCAGTGGGACGCGGGCTGCCGCCCCGGAGCGGACAACCCGGAACACCGGTGACCGGTGGTGGGTTGTGCGACGCCCGAGTGCCGCACAACCCACCGCTTGGAAAGGCCCGGTCGGCGTACACCCCCCCGGCGTCGAGGGGTTCCCGGCGAGCGCGGTGGCTCCCGACGCTGGTCCGGGGCCCTACCCGCCCTCACCGGCGTGGTTCGGCGCCGGGCCTCTCGCGCGCACCGCGGAGCCCTGGTGTCGCTTCAGCCGTTCCTGTACCGGACGGGAGCGCAGGCAGGCACCGGCCGTGACGGCCAGAGCCGCCGCACCGTACGTCCACGCCTGGAGAGGGAAGCCGGGCAGGAGCCGGCCGGCGAGGTAGAGGGCGGTGCCGGCGAGGGTGACGGAGAGCCACTCCCAGCGGCCGTCCAGGGCCA
This sequence comes from Streptomyces sp. SLBN-8D4, assembly GCF_049739545.1. Taxonomy (NCBI): domain Bacteria; kingdom Bacillati; phylum Actinomycetota; class Actinomycetes; order Kitasatosporales; family Streptomycetaceae; genus Streptomyces; species Streptomyces sp. SLBN-8D4. The sequence goes on along the minus strand of NZ_JBMGQC010000001.1, from coordinate 352,460 downwards.
CGAGGGCGATGACGAGCAGCGAGTACCAGGGGTACCTGGGCGAGAAGAGAAGCAGCGCGGTGCCGGCCAGGAGGAGGGCGCCGTGCCAGGGGCGGGCGGGGTCTCCGCGCCACCACACGTACAGAGCGGTGAGCGCGAGCAGCACCGCGGCGGTCGCTGCCGCGGCGGTGTCCGGCAGGAGCAGTCGCAGCAGGGCGAAGCGGCGTACGTGCCCTGATTCGTAGCCCTCCTCGTGCAGGTATCCGGGCAGGTATCCCAGGACGCCGGCGCCGGAGGTGATGACGTACGGCAGATAGGCGAGCGCGACAGCGGCGACGGCGGAGGCCGCGACGCGCAGGACGCGTGCCGGACCGCGCTGTCCCGACAGGGCGCCGGGCAGGACCAGCACGGGCAGGATCTTCACGGCGATCGCGGCGCCGAGCAGCGCACCGCGTCGGGCGCCGACGGTGCCGGTGCCGAGCGCGAGCACGACGAACAGGACGCCGAGGGTGTCGATGTGGGCGTTGTTGACGGCTTCGAAGGCGACAGCCGGGCACCACGCCCACAGCGCGGCCCGCGCCGGGGCCCGGCCGGGATCGCCGCGTCGGCGCAGGACGACCAGCAGCGCCACGGTGGTGCCGAACGCCAGGGCCGCGCCGCCGACCTGGAGCGGCTTGTGGCGGCTGTCGGGCGGGGAGACGGCGTGCACGGCCAGGTACCAGCCTTCGGCAACGGGCGGATAGATGGTGGGCACGCCGGGGCGGTTCATGCGGACGCACAGGCCGCTGCCGGTGTGTGTCAGACCCCAGCCCGTGCAGGCTCTTTCGGTGGGGAAGAGCCAGCCGTCGCGCAGCGCGGCCAGTTCGGGCGAGGCGGGCGGGTAGGCGTACGGGGAGATTCCGGCGGCCTGGACGCGGCCGTCCCAGGCGTACCGGTACATGTCGTCGCTGGTGCGGGGCGGTGAGGAGAGACCGGCCACCGCGACGGCGGCGGCACCCAGCAGGACCAGGACGGTCGCGGCCCGCACCGGCACCCTGCGCACCGTCCACACCGCGGCGGCGAACAGCGCCCAGGCGACGGCGTATCCGGCGAGCAGCCGTGCGGGGGCACTGTGGTTGTCGCCCGCGTGAAGTGTGTCGACGACGGCGGCGGTGAGCGCGGCGAGGAGTACCGCGGTGGCGGTGACGGCGAGCCGGGCCTTCCGGCGGTTGGACTGGACCGCGGGGAGCGCGGGTGGTGACGCGGTGGATCCGGAGTCCTGTGGACGGGTGGTGGCGGTGTCGGTCATGGCCGCGGCCTGCCCACTGGGAGTGAGGTGGCGGCGCTCTCGTCTTCGGGGCCGGCGGGGCTCGCCTCTTCCGGCCTGGCGGCGCTCCTGTCCTCGCCTCCGGCGTGCTCCTTGAGCGGCCTGCCGTGCCGGTCCGGTCCGGCATTCGGGCGGTGGAGTTCCACGAAGGGACGGTTGTCCGCGGTCCAGCGGCCGGTGACGATCCAGCCGGTGACGGAGGCGGTGTGCAGCAGAGCCGTCACGCCGACCCGCGCCCAGGGGAAGGGCCGGCCGTGGCGACCGTGGGCGTCCTCGACGCGGACGGTGAGGCGTTCGTCCACGTCGTCGGCGACTGCCTCGGCCAGCAGGCGGCCACCGGGGCGGACCAGGTCGCGCAGGCGGGCGAGCAGGGGCACCGGGTCGCCGCCGATGCCCACATTGCCGTCCATGAGCAGGACGGTGCCCCACCGGCGCTCTCTCGGCAGACGCTCGAAGACGGAGCGGCGCAGGGCGCTGCCGCCCAGTCGCCGGGTCCGGGCAACGGCGGCCGGGCTGACGTCCACGCCCAGGGCCGGGATGCCGCGGGCGGCCAGGGCGGCCACCAGGCGCCCGGGTCCGCATCCGACGTCCAGCACGGGGCCGCCGCAGCGGCGCAGCACGTCGGTGTCGACGGCGTCGGCGGCGGCGCACCACCGCTCCACGTCCAGCGGCAGCAACTCCATCGCCGTTGCGCCGCCCGGTGTCAGACGGCGCAGATACAGCGGGCCGCGGCCGGTGCGCACGGCTTGGGCGTAGGGGTCGTCCGCCCATGCTTCACCGGGTTCCGCATCTGTGAGTGGCTCGGCGGAGCACCCCGGCACGACGTGGCGAGCGGCCAACGGGCCGGCGTATCGCAGCTGGGGTCCGAGCGCTGTCGGCTCGGTACCTCTGGTCGCGGTGCCGGTCACCGGGCAACCTCCGAGAAAGACGCCAGTACGCCAGGGAAGTGTGATCCGGGCGGGCAGAGGCCCACCACCGAGGCGGCGTCCGCCGCGGTGTCGGCCTCGCGCAGGAGCGGCAGGTCACGGACCGACAGGCCCGCTTCGACGGGCCTGCGGCGCTGGACGGGGCCGGCCACCCTGGACGGCAAAGCGGGCTCCAGGCAGGCGTCGCGGTCGCGGCGGCGGACGTCTGTGGCCACGGCGGGCAACCGGCCCGGGTGGCGGGCGGTGCCGAACCCGCGCCGGCTGGGTGGGATTCGATCCAGCACCCGGGGCAGGGCCTCGGCTTCGTCGAGGCAGGGCGGCGCAACGTCCACAGGGGGAGAGGGAGTTTCGATCACCCCACTCACCCTACGAACGCGAAGCGGACATAAGGGACTTGGTGTTCTTACGGAACGCTGACGTCGCCGATCCTCACGGGTCTCTGACGAGCTCGGCCGACCCCCGGTGACAGGACGGGGCCGTGGTGTGAAAGGTGTGCTCGTCGCGGACGACGACCCCACGCTCTCCGAGGTCGTCGCCGGATGTCCGGGCCGGCTTCGCCGTGCCCGGTGACGGTCCCACCACTGTGACCGCGTCCGACCACCCGACCTGGAGACTGTCACCGACGGCGGTGCGCAACGTTCCGGGAGGCTGCCGTTCCGAGGGTCACTTGGCCGCTACGGTCTGAGGCGAGAAAGGGCGAGCGCGTCAGCCACGCGCGCTTCGTGACCCGCGCTGTCGGGGCGGTGCAGGTGCGAGTCGATGACGTGCGAGCCGATGAGGCCCCGCACCTCCGGCGACCATGGTCAACGGCCCTCTTCCCGCCGCAAGGTCGCCACCGTCAACAAGGTGAAGGCCACGGCGAATCCGAGCATGGTGAGCACCCCGCGGGGCCAGAAGATGTGGCTGTCGACGAACGACCAGCAGGCGGCGAGCAGCACCACCGCACCCGGCAGCACCCGGACCCCGTGCCGCCGGTACAGCACCGCGCACGTCGCGACGCCGGCCACGGCCAGGGCGTAGACCCCCGTCCGGCCCAGGTCGTCGCCGACCGCGAACAGTCGTCCGGCCGCGCCGTGCACCCCGTGGTCCACCACCGTGCCCGCGGATATCCCCGCGACGGCGTCGAGACCCGAGTAGTACGCCGCGTAGCCGAGGCATCCCGCCCAGGCGAGCACCGTCAGGGCTCCCTCGGCGTCGCGGCGCGGCCTGCCCCACAACGGGACGATCAGACCGAGCACCAGGAAGGGGAACACCGGCAGCAGAGCGATGTGCAGCCCGGCCCAGGCACCGGCCGTCGCCGCCGTCAGGTGCCGGGGATGGACCAGACCGGCAACAGCCAGCAACAGAGGGGCCGCCGTCACCAGCGCTGTCGTACGCAGAGCACGCAAGGATCGCATCCCGTCACCGTAGGAGGCCGCGCCGGCTCCGCCGTACCCCTGCGTGGGACACGTAAGACACCGGTAATACCGGTGCGGCCGCCGTCTTCTCAGGACGGTGACCGCCGACGGCGGGTGAGGGCCCGGACGGCCGGCACGAGCGCCGTCACCGTGGCCACGACCGCCAGCGCGATCAGCCAGTTGCGCGGATAGTCCAAAGGGAGCACCGAGGCGTTCGCGCGCCGCCCCGGCCGCAACAGCACCGGCAAAGCCACCACGGTCAACGCGCCCATGACCACCAGCGCCCCACGCACCGGACCGCGCGCCCGGCCGCGCACGAGCACCAGCCCGGCCAGCAGCACCAGCGGTGCGAGCAGCACGTCGTGCAGGGCGACCGCCCCGCCCAGCCAGACCAGAACACCGGCCGGGTCACGGACGTCCGTCAGCAGCGACGCACCGAAGCCCATGAACGCGACCCCCACCGCGCCGACGAGAACACGCGTCATCTTCACGACAGCACCTCCAGCCGTCCCACCCATTTGGTCTGCAGTACGCCGGGCCGGTTCGGGGCGATGAGCCGCGCCGGATAACCGTGGTCGGGGTCGAGCTCCTCCCCGTTGAGGCGGAGTGCGAGCAGGGTCAGCGGGTCGCGGGCGTGTGCACGCCCCAGCTCCGAAACCCGGTAGCCGCCGCGCAGTTGCAGCGACACCACCCTCACCCGCGCGTCCGCCGGCGCCCCCGACCGCTCCAGCAGATCCACCACCCGTACGCCCGTCCAGTGCGCCGACCTGCTCCAGCCCTCCACACAGGCGATCGGCAGTTCCACCTCGTGCTGCGGCAGGGTGCGCAGCTCGTCCAACGTGAGGGTGTACGGCCGCGGACCGGCCACCACCAGGCGGTACTGCTCGTCGGCGACCCGGCCGACCCCGGCCGCCACGGCGGTCCGGTTGACGGGCAGGGACTGCGGGCCGTGGTCGGGATGGCGCGGCGCGAACAGGATGAGGTCCTTCAGCGGGGTCACGGACTGACCCACCGTGGTGAGGGTGACGGCTCCGACGGCCGCGCCCACCGCCGTCAGCAACGACCGCCGGTCGGCGCCGTCCTGGGCCGGCAGGGCGAGCGTCCCGGGGGACCGCCGGCTCCAATGCGCCCGGATCTCCGGGGCCTTGACCGCGATGTGCACCACCAGGGCCCCCGTCACCAGCCACGCCACCGCGTAGTGCACCGGCACGAACGAGAACGGCCACGGGTACCACTGGGCCGTGTTCAGCAGCCCGGTCGCCAGCTCGAAGACGGCCCCGGCCACCAGAACCGCGACCGACAGCCGTTCCAGCGCGTGCCGCGCCGACCGCAGGGGCGGCCACTCGAACAACCGTGGATACACCGTCCACAACTTGGCGAGCAGAAGCGGAACCGCCGCGATCCCGGAAGCGACGTGCAGGCCCTGGGTGACCCGGTAACCCCACGACGGGCGACTCGGGATGTGGTCGGCCAGCCAGTTGGGCGGATGCTGCATGAAGTGGCTGACGAGGCCGGTGACGAAGCACAGGGCGAACGCCGGCCCCAGCCAGCGGCCGATCGAGGTCGCCGTGCGGGCGTCATGCAACCTGCCCCTGAACACCGGCGGAGAGACATGCAGTTTCATGCCCCGATCCCACTCGGTTCCCGCCCGTTCCGGTACGTCCGGGCGCCTTACGGAACAGTGACGGCCCCTGATCGCCCGGCGAACTGCTTACGAGAGTCTGACGCGCCCCTCATTCCCCTCTCATCCCCCTGCCACCACCGACCACTCTTGTCCCGTCCGCGACCACAAGCGGACGCACGAACCCCACGAGGAATCGAAGGAGCGGGACATGAGCATGTACGGCGAGCGAAGTGAAGACCGTCCGAGCCGCCAGAGGGACGGAGGACGTCGCGGTCACCGGGCCAAGTCCAGGCGGCGGCGCATCGTGATCGGCGGCAGCGCCCTCGCCACCGTGGCGGCGGCCACCGTGGCCGTGTCCCTGGCCTCGGCGAGCCAGTACGGGGCGTCCGGAGCCGCAGCCGACCATGCCGTGTTCGTGCAGGGCAACGAGCTGAACGGCAACACCGTCCACGTCTTCGCACGGGACGACCAGGGCAAGCTGAAACCCGCCGGCAGCTACGCCACGGGCGGCAAGGGCGGCGACCAGGTCGACGCGCCCACCGACTCCCTCGCCTCCCAGGGCTCCCTGGTCTACGACGACGCCTCCGGCATGCTGCTGGCGGTCAACGCGGGCAGCGGCACGCTGACCTCCTTCCGCGTCGAGGGAACGAAACTGAAGCACCGTCAAGTTATCGACACCGGCGGCGAGTTCCCGTCCAGCATCGCGGTGCGCGGCAAGATCGCGTACGTCATGAACGCGGGCGGCAAGGGCAGCGTCCAGGGCTTCCGGATCACCGGAAAGGGGCTCGTGCCGATGCGAGGGTCCCTCCGGTCCCTGGGGCTGGCCAACGAGGACGTACCGCGGTTCGACACCTCGCCCGGCGAGGTCGAGATAACCCCGGACGGGCGCAACGTGGTGGTCACCACCAAGGGGAGCAACACCGTCGAGGTCTTCCCGCTGAAGAAGAACGGCCTGCCCGCCGTCGCCGAGCCGGTCGTCAACAAGTCCGCCGGCAACGTGCCGTTCGCGATCAGCTTCGACAGGACCGGCAACCGGATGCTGGTCGCCGAGGCCGCGAAGTCCACGGTGACCGTCTACCAGGTCCACCACAACGGCAAGTTGAAGGTCCTCCAGCAGCCGCTCGCCAACGGCCAGGAGGTCCTGTGCTGGCTGGAGCGCGCGGGCGACTTCTTCTACGGCGGCAACACCGGCAACTCCACCGTCGCCGGGTACCGCATGGACAAGCACGGACGCCTCGCCCTGACCAACGAGGTCGGCCTCGCCACCCCGCCCTCCTCGAAATCGCAGGGCGTGATCGACATCGCCGTGACCAAGGACGCCAAGTTCGTCTACGTCCAGAACGCCACCTCCGGAACGATCGACGGTTTCCGCGTCGAGAAGAACGGCTCCCTCACCAAGGTCACCACCGCCGCCGGCCTGCCCGCGTTCGCCGAGTCCGGCATGGAGGGGATCGCCGCGATGTGAATGGGGCGGTGTCGGTCGGCACCGCGGGTGGACCCCGAGAAGCCCGCCGTATTCACCGGTCCGAAGAAATCCGCGGCCGGCTCCAGCACTTCGAACGCGCCCCGCCCACCGGCACGAAGGCGTACGAGGTCCCTGCCGGTGAGGCCGAGCCCCGCCTGACCGCGTCGGCCGGGCGGACCGCCAAGGCACCGACGGGCCTCGGCAGTCGGGTCACGGCCGGTCGGGCGGTCACCTTCCCCGGTGACCGCCCGGGAGCGCGACAAGGAGCAGAACGGCGAGTCACCGCCAGGACGAGTCACTGCCAGTACAGGCGTCGGACGACGGCGGCAGGACCCGGAAGAGGACCGACGCCAGAAGCAGCAACATCAGCGTCGAGAACCCGGCGAATGGTGGCCAACGGGTCGTGGGAAGCCAGCGACGGCAAGGTCATGTTCGCGATGAGCTGCAGACACCGCCTGCACAACTTTCTGACCGCCTCCTGACATGGCGCACCTAGTGTCTCGCGCATGCATACCCCTTCTCACCGCCCGTGCGGTCATCGGATCCGCACCCGTAGGTCCCTCCGCCACGCGATCGGCGCCACGGTCGCAGCGTCGGCGGCCGTAGTCGCACTGGTCGCGCCGGCCGTGGCCGCCGATGCCGTGCAGCGGAACCGGTCGACCGGCGGGAGCGGCGCCGTGGAACCGGCCACCACCACCCACGCCGGCGCCACGACCGCACAGGAGCGCAACCGGATCAACGCGTACTGGACCCCCGAGCGGATGAAGCTGGCAGGAGCTCTGGTTCCCGAGATCACCCCCGTGCCCCAGGACGACAACACGCCGGACGACCCCCGGCCCCTTCCCACGAACACGCCGGACTCCGGGGCCGTATGGACGCACAACGGGGCGGTGGAGAAGAACGTCGGCCGCCTCTTCTTCACCTTCTCCGACGGCTACGACGGCAGTTGCACCGCGACAGTCGTCACCAGCGCCAACCGCAGTACCGTCGTCACGGCGGCACACTGCCTGCGGGGTGTCGGATCGCCTTCCGCCGACGACACCTGGAACCACAACTTCTACTTCGTGCCCGGCTATCGCAACGGAACGAAGCCCCTCGGCGGCTTCACCGTCAGGACCATGGCCACCTCTTCCCGTTGGAACACCGATCCGGACACCACGGCGTCGTCGGACATCGCCGTGGCCGGGTACGACACGGCATTCCTGGTGGCGAATCCCGCTGCGGGAGGGCGCCCCGTCGCAGACGTCACCGGGAGCCAGCGGATCGGCTTCAGCCAGCCGGTCGAAGGCGAGTTTGTCCACGCCTTCGGATACCCGAACTACGGACTCAACGATCCCGGTGACAAGTACGTCGGATCACGCGTGATCCACTGCGCCGGTACGACCCACCCCGGCCCCGTGGCGCCCCTGCTGTGGGGCGAGACCTGCGACATGTCGCCCGGGTCGAGCGGTGGCCCTCACCTGACCCACTTCGACACCCGCACCGGTACTGGCACCGTCGTGGGCGTCACCACCACCGACGAGGAACTCGCGGGCGGACAGGCCCCCATGCTCTACGCCACGCGCTTCGGTGACAGCGCTCACCATCTCTACGACTGGGCGCAGTCGCGCTAAGCCTGGCTCACCCCAGTTCCTGCTGCGTCGCAAACCCCCCGACTCGGCAGAGGTGCGCGAGGTGCAGCGTGCCCGAGCCGGGGCAGTCCACGCACACCTTCTCTCGACCGGCGGTGTCTCGAAACGGTCCGAAGCAGCTGTGGCGGCGTGTCGGTGCCCCGGCCGTGAGCCCCGTGCAGCAACCCGCGGGTCATGACACCACCGGCACCGCCCCGGGTGGACGAAGGACCGCCGGGCAGCTGCTGTGCGCCGGTGAGCACCGCTAGCCCGCTTGGGTACCTAGCCCTGACGCTGCGGCAGTTGGCCTAGATCTCACTGCGCGGGTTTCATGCGGAACCCGGGCCCGGGGATGCTTTCGATGTCGTCGGCCTGGACGGGGTGGCCTTCTGAGCAGTGGATCTGGGCCTGGACGTGCCCGCCGCATCCGCGGTGCCGTGCCTCGACAGCCGGGCCTTCCGGATCGGCCCGGTAGCGGTCGCCCCACTGCAGGAGCCCCATCACGGCCGGCACCAGGTCCATGCCCTTGGGCGTGATCACGTACTTGGGCCGGCTGCGCGCGCCGGGTTCCTTGTAGGTCTCGGCGGCCAGGATCCCCTCCTTCACCAGCAGGCGAAGCCGCGTGGCGAGGAGGTTGCGGGGGCAGCCCAGGACCCGTTCGAAGTCGCTGAAGCGGGAGGAGCCGTACCAGACCTCGCGCAGGATGAGGATCGTCCACTTCTCGCCCACGATCTCCAGGGTCCGCGCGATCGAGCAGTTCGACGTGTCGCGGTCGAGGCGGGGGTCCAGGCCGGTGTCTGCCAGTGCATCGCTCAACGCATCCATGCAGTGATACTAACCGCATCTGAGTTTACTTTTCTATACTCAGACTCTAGTGTCGTCATCATCAGCACGCCACCATCAGCCACATCCGGCCCTCCCGGCCCGCCTAACAACTTACGGAGTGCCACCATGGCAGTCAGCCAGCAGGCGCACGAGTTCGCGGAGTTCCTCGCCGGCGTCAGCGCCAAGTCGGCCACGCCCGGTCTCGACCTGGCCGTGATCCGCGACATCGTCGACTCGAACCACAAGGCGTCCACGGAGCCGGAAGGCGTCACCTACGCCGAGGTCGACGCAGGCGGTGTGCCCGCCCTGTGGGCCATCCCCGACGGCGCCGACCCCGACAAGGCACTGCTCCACTTCCACTTCGGCGGCTCGGTCACCGCCTCGATGCACTCCGACCGCAAGGCCGCCGGCCACATCGCCAAGGCGGCCGGGGTCCGCTCCCTCGTCGTCGACTTCCGCCTCGCCCCCGAGCACCCTTACCCCGCGCAGCTCGACGACGCCGAGACCGCCTACCGGTGGCTGCTCTCCCAGGGCTACGAGCCCCGCAACATCGGCAGCACCGGCCACTCCATCGGTGGCACCCTCGCCGTCATGCTGCCGCTGCGCCTCCTCGCCAAGGGCGAGGCCACCCCCGGCGCGATCATCAGCGTCTCGCCATGGACCGACCTCACCCTCCAGAACCCGTCGGTCGACGAGAACGAGCACCACGACAAGATGCTCAGCCGGGCCACACTCGAACTGTTCCGCAGCGCCTGGCTGCAGGAACCCGGCGTCGACTTCGACGACCCCCGCATCAGCATCGCCGGCGCAGACCTCACCGGCCTGCCGCCCACCGCCGTCCACTACGGCCGGTTCGAGACCCTCGCCGACGACGGCGCCGCACTCGGCCGCCGACTCGCGGACTTCAAGGTCACCTCCGAAGTCCACGCCATGCCTGAGGGGCAGCACTCCTTCATCCTGGGTGCGGGGCGCGTGCCCGAGGTGGACCAGGCGATACAGCAGATGGGTCAGTGGCTCAGCCGGCACCTCGGCAACTGAACGCACCCGCTGCCCGCACCAACGCACCCACCGTGAAGAAACCCCTCAAGAAGATCACGCAGAAGGCTGACTGACATGAAGGCATTCGTCGTCGAGAAGTACGGCAAGGACGGCGCACGCGCCGCAGAGGTACCCGAGCCCGTCGTCGGGGACCGTGAGGTGCTGGTCAAAGTGAGCGCCGGCAGTGTCAACCCGCTGGACAAGATGGTCCGCAACGGGGAGTTCAAGCAGCTCCTGAAGTACAAGACGCCGTTCGTCCTGGGCCACGACGTGGCCGGCGTCGTCACGCGGGTCGGCTCAGCCGTACGCGGCTTCAAAGCCGGCGACGAGGTCTATGCCCGTCCGCGCGACCTGCGGATCGGCGCCTTCGCCGAGTACATCGCGATCGATCAGGACGACGTCGCACCCAAACCGGCCTCGCTGACCCTCCAGGAGGCGGCCGCGGTGCCGCTGGTGGCCCTGGCCGCCTGGCAGGTTCTCGTCGACCGTGCCCATGTGCAGCCCGGGCAGAAGGTGCTCATCCACGCCGGTGCCGGCGGCCTCGGATCCACGGTCATCCAACTCGCCAAGCACCTCGGCGCCACCGTGGCGACGACCGCCCGCACCGACTCCGAGGAGCTGGTCAGGAGCCTCGGCGCCGACGTCGTAGTCGACTACACCAAGGAGGACTTCTCGAAGGTGCTCTCCGGCTACGACCTGGTGCTGGACTCCGTGGGCGGGACGAACCTGGAGAAGTCGCTGACCGTCCTGAAGCCCGGCGGCCTGGCCGTCAGCGTCGTCGGCCCGCCGGACGCCGGTTTCGCCAAGCAGCTCGGCGCCCCCTCGTTCATGGGCTTGGTGATGAGCACCCTCAGCCGCAAGGTCCGCAAGCGGGCCAAGTCCCTGGGCGTCCGCTACCAGTTCTTCTTCATGCGGGCCAACGGCTCACAACTGCGCAAGCTCGCCGCTCTCTACGACAGCGGGAAGCTCCGACCTGTCATCGATCGCACCTTCCCGTTCGACCGGACGCTTGAGGCGATGGCGTACGTCGAGCAGGGCCGCACCAAGGCCGGCAAGGTCGTGGTGTCGATGGGGCCCGGCAACGACTGAGTGTGCCGCCATTCCGCACAGCGGCCGAACCGCTGCCCGTACGGCATGAGTTGGCAGACAGGTGTTCGCCGCGGCGATCGGCCTGTACCGGGCCGTCTCCGATGACCAGAGGGCGACGGTCGAGGCGGGCAAGCGGTTGGGGCGCATCATCCGCGGCCACCTCGGCGAGGCCCCCCTCACGGCGTCGTCGACTACATCGGCAAGGCCGCCTTCGGGCTGATCGGCGCGAGGTTCCCGATCGCAAGGTCCGCACCTGTCGCGTGGCTGCCGCGCCTGACCCGTGCGTCGGCCACCGGAACGGCAGCTGAACGCCGGCAACAACCCCTGCTTGAGGACCTCGGGCGCGGGCGTCCTCCCTCGTCTGAGTCCCGTCCGTCGCCACCGGCACCGTCCGGCAATGAGACCCGCGCAGGCGCGCAGCGGAGGGCGCTGGATTTGAGCCGCCGACTCGAACAGCGGCTCGTCACCCGGGAGGCTGAATTGCACGTCGAGTGCGGGCGGATGGCGCATGAGGGCGGACGGGTCAGGAGATGCAACGGGAGCGGGGGTGTTCCTGACAGCAAGGAGAGCGCATGTGAGTTCCGTCGTGTTCAGCGCCGATTTCTCCTCGGAACGCCAGTGGGTCGCGGGCCGGTCCTGGGCCTATCCGGACGGAGGGCCCACCAACCAGGACGACAACAAACTCGATCACCTCACGCCGGACCCCGCCTACTCCCGGCTGGGGACGTTCAGGGCCCGGCGCAGGGCGGACGGCTTGTGGGACGCCGGTCTGCTGACCACCGAGGGCAGCGCCGAGGGATTCATGGTGCGCACCGGGGATCACCTGGAGACCACGGTACGGCTGCCTACCGAGCTGGGTGCCTGGCCTGCCGTCTGGACCTGGCGGGACGGCGGCAACGAGGTCGACGTCTTTGAGTACCACCCCGACAACCCTGACCTTCTGGAGCTGACCAACCATGTACGCAGGGTCCAGAGGTATGTCCGTCACGACGTGGTGCGTCCGGGGGCCGTCCTCGATCTGGGAGTGACCTTCGGCCGGCGCAGTGTGGTGTGGACCCTCGACGGCGAGCGGATCTTCGCCGACGGACGGGGCGTGGGCTCCGGCTGGCAGGCCTACCTCATCGTCAACCTGTCGGTGTGCGCGGGCCGTTACCATCCCGCCCCTGAACCCGAGACTGCCGAGATGTCCTACGAGGTGCGCCGTCTCGTGGTCACCAGGCCGATCGGGGGTTATCCGTCGGACGTCCCGTCCGAGGTGGACCGGCCCGTGGACGGCCCAGCAGAGGAAGCCTGACCCGGATCACGCCCAGATGGTCAAGGCTTCCGAGTCCCTGAGCACTAAACGATCAATTCCAGGAGGTGCCTGCGGAGGGCGTGGGGGTGGGCGGTCAGGCGTCGAGGATCCGCCGACCGGCCACCTCTCCGGCGTGGGCCGGCGGTTTACGCCTCGGCGGAGCTCGCGTGCTCTTGGTGCTCGTTGGAAATCACGGTGCGGAGACGTGTGCCGCGTCCGTTCGGTTCCTGGTCGCATCCGACCGTCGTCACAGCCTTGAAGACCCGGCAAGCCACTAGCCCAGGCCACCCGGTAGGCGCGGAGAACGGGAGGTTGGAGCCGAGGTGGTGCGACGCCCAGTTTCCTGGGACGTCGCCGTCCTGGCAGGCTGGCGACGATCTCGGGGATGTGGGTACGTACGGATGTGAGCCAATAGGGGACCGGCTGCACCATGACCGACCGCCCCCGCGCCGCGACCCACCGCTCACGCGGGTCCTCTCGACGATAGGTCAACTGGGCAGGCGGCGCCCGGCGAAGGCCACACTGATGAGGAGGGCCCGTCCGCTCTGGCGTGCAGCTGGCCGAGATGGTGGGCGAAACCCTCAACTGCCGTCCCGGAAACCTCTGGTGATGCGGCTGTGGACCACGACGAATACCGCCGGCTCCTACGGCGGCGCGGGATGCGCCCCCGCGATCGCCCAGCGATCCGAAACGACGCGACGACCATCTGCTCGATCCCGCGCCCGCACGTACAGAGGCTTTGTGAGAGCCAGCAAACGTATCCGAGGGCCTCCTTGGGGTGGGGCGGGGTGGGGCGGCGCGAGGGTGGCGTTGGCGAGCTGTGGAACGGCCGAGCCAAGCAGGGAGGGCTTCTCGAAACATTCGAGAAGTTCATGGATCCTTCGACGCACAAGCTAGGAAGGTGGGGTCCCTCGGTCAAGGGGTCGCAATTCTGCCTGCAAACGGTTCTCCTCTTTGGGGTGTGGCCGGCTGTCACATCGATCGGCAGCGCCCGGGAAGGAAGCGGTATCTCCGCTATGGCCCAAGGGGCTTGAGCAGGGCTGGATAGGCGAGGTGGCGGCGTTCGCGCGCTTGCCCTGGTCGCTGGATTGGGCCTTGCGGTGTCTGTCGGCGGTGGCGCCGGGGGGCCCGTTGTCCGGCCTGACGCGTCTTCGAATGTTTCGAACAGGAGGATGAAAGTTTCTCCGTCGAATCCATTGACGATCCACCGTCAATGCATCAATCATCCCTCAACGAGAGCCGACCGCGGTCCGAAATTTCGAACCGCATTGGCCGTGCGCGAACTGTGCTGCACCACGGCGCCACGCACAACTGCACGGCATATCCACGCACCACAGCACCTGCGCCACCCCGTTTCGTTCCGGTGAGGTCCGCACCGGCGCAGCTGGCTCTTCGTGCAGTTGGAGGAGGTACGCGACGCCGAGTGACGGCCCCGGCTGAGCCGCGATGGAGTACCCCCGTGCCCATGTCCGTGCCAAAGCGTTCCGTGCCGCCCAGGTTCCGGCCGGCCCCGTCCGTCCATCCGCCGAGGGGGAGCGGTCCACCCTTTCCCCCTGCGCTTCAGTCATTCCGTGATGTCTGTTTTGGAGGCACAGCCATGGGTTTGTTTGCCCTTCCCGGACATGGTGTCCGCTGGAGAATCCGCAGTCTGCTGCTTGCGGTGCTCGTCGGCGTCGTCAGCGCAGTCGCCGCACTGGTTACGCCGCCCACCGCGCACGCTGCCGAGAGCACCCTCGGCGCAGCGGCGGCGCAGAGCGGCCGCTACTTCGGCACCGCCATCGCGTCGGGCAGGCTGGGCGATTCGGCCTACACCGGGATCGCGGGACGTGAGTTCAACATGGTGACGCCCGAGAACGAGATGAAGATAGACGCCACCGAGCCGCAGCGGGGCCAGTTCAACTTCAGTGCCGGTGACCGTGTCTACAACTGGGCCGTGCAGAACGGCAAGCAGGTCCGCGGACACACCCTGGCCTGGCACTCTCAGCAGCCCGGCTGGATGCAGAGCCTCAGCGGCAGCACACTCCGCCAGGCGATGATCGACCACATCAACGGCGTGATGAGCCACTACAAGGGCAAGATCGCCCAGTGGGACGTCGTGAACGAGGCGTTCGCCGACGGTAGTTCGGGCGCTCGGCGGGACTCCAATCTGCAACGCACCGGCAATGACTGGATCGAGGTCGCCTTCCGCACCGCGCGCGCCGCCGACCCGGCGGCGAAGCTCTGCTACAACGACTACAACGTCGAGGACTGGACCTGGGCCAAGACCCAGGCCATGTACTCCATGGTCCGAGACTTCAAGCAGCGCGGCGTGCCGATCGACTGCGTCGGCTTCCAGTCGCACTTCAACAGTGGCAGCCCCTACAACAGCAACTTCCGCACCACCCTGCAGAACTTCGCCGCCCTCGGCGTCGACGTGGCCATCACCGAACTCGACATCCAGGGCGCCCCGGCCTCGACGTACGCCAACGTGACCAACGACTGTCTGGCCGTCTCGCGCTGCCTCGGCATCACCGTCTGGGGTGTGCGCGACACCGACTCCTGGCGATCGGACCAGACGCCGCTGCTGTTCAACGGCGACGGCAGCAAGAAGCCCGCCTACACCGCCGTCCTCAACGCACTCAACGGTGGCACGACCACGCCTCCTGCGGATGGCGGACAGATCAAGGGCGTCGGTTCGGGCCGCTGCCTTGACGTTCCCAACTCCAGCACCACCGACGGCACCCAGCTCCAGCTGTGGGACTGCCACAACGGCACCAACCAGCAGTGGACGTACACCGCCGCCGGCGAGCTCAAGGTCTACGGCAACAAGTGCCTGGACGCCGCCGGCACCGGCAGCGGCACCAAAGTCCAGATCTACAGCTGCTGGGGCGGCGACAACCAGAAATGGCGCCTCAACTCCGACGGGTCGATCGTCGGCGTCCAGTCAGGCCTCTGCCTCGACGCCGTCGGAAGCAGCACCGCCAACGGCACCCTGATCCAGCTCTATTCCTGCTCGAACGGCAGCAACCAACACTGGACCCGCACCTGATGAGCCCTGCGACAAGCGGAAGGGTGGATCGATGACGGCCTGACGTGAGGCTTTCGTCGTTCCTTCAGGAAGACATGGCAGGTCGTCCCGGGTCACCGTCGTGCTGGCGGCGACCCGGGCGACCGGCATGGTTGCCGCCAACGGCAGGGCACCGAACGCCTCTCGGCAGGGCACCGAACGCCTCTGGCCCGTGCACCGCGGCCGCCGTCAGCGAAGTCATGCCCGAGTCGAAGCCGAGGTTCTGCGCCGGCTACTCCCACCGGAGCGCAGCACGCACGTACGGGATCCCGCCCAGCACCCCCGCTGGGGCCACCGCTCGCGACCCGGATACCGAAAGAAACTGCTCGCGCTGCGGCAGTAGCGGATTGGCCCGGGACACGGCCAACGGTTCGGATACCGTCCGAGCGAGAGGTCTTCACCCGGGGGATGGAATGAACGCAGAGACCGTCACCGCGATATGCGCGGTCGTGATCGCCGTCGCGTCGCTGGTCGTCTCGGTCTACCAGACGCACGCCACGCGGCAACACAACCGCCACTCGGTGCGCCCGGTACTCCAACTCCATCGTGGCTGGCCGGTGGGAGGCAGGGCAGGGATCCGCCTCGTCAACTCCGGCCTTGGGCCGGCGATCATCGTCGAGACCACGCTCACCGTCGATGACGAAGTGATCGGCGCCTGGGACGCACCGAGTGCCGACCGTGTCCGCGACCGCTTGTCGGTGCGCCCGTCCGCTGTGACCTTCAACCGCGGCGAGGTCATCGCCACCGACTACGAGCGGTACTTGTTGAGTGTCGCGAGCTACGACCCTCAGGACCACACCGAAGTCGAGAACCTGATCAATCGGCGGCTCACACTCACCATCCATTACGAGTCCCTGTACGGCGGAGAGAACTACACAGCCGTACTGCGCCCCATCCCGTGACCGAGGCCGCCGAGTCAGTGGTGTCATCGGCGAGCTCAGCGTGGGGGAGGACCGCTGCTCTCCCGCACCACCAGTTGGGTCGCCACCTCCACCCGTGTCGTTTCCGGCTGTTCCCCGGCAAGGAGCCTGAGCACCATCCGGGCCGCGAGCGCGGTCATGTCGGCCAGGGGAGTGCGGATCGTCGTCAGTCGCGGGGTCACCCAGTCCGCGAAGGGCAGGTCGTCGAAGCCGACCACACTGACGTCTGAAGGGATGCGCAGGCCCAGTTCGGCCGCGGCCCGGTACGTGCCCAGCGCCTGGTGGTCGCTGCCCGCGAAGACGGCGGTCGGGCGCTCGGGCAGGCTCAGGATCTCCAGGGCGTGCTGATGGGCGAGGCCGTGGGTGAAGTCGCCGTAGCGCACCAGATCCGGGTCGAAGGGCAGGCCCGCCTCCGCCAGTGCCGAGCGGTAGCCGTCGACCCGGGCCCGTGAGGTGAGCCGGCGCTCCGGGCCGCTGATGATCGCGATCCGCCGGTGTCCCAGTTCGAGGAGGTGGCGGGTCGCGGCCAGGCCTCCGGGCCAGTTGGTCGCGCCCACCCACGGTGTGCCGGGCGGGGGTTCGTCGATCGGTGCCACCAGCGCGTACGGGATGCCGAGCCGACCCAGCTCCTCCTGCTGCTCGGGTGTCAGTTCGGGCACCACCAGGATCGCTCCGCGCGTGGAGCGGGTGGCCAGCGAGTCCAGCCACTGGCGGGCGCGCCTGGTCCGGCCATGGGTGGAGGAGACCACCAGGCCCATGCCCGCGTCGTGCAGCACGTCCTCCGCGCCCCTGATGAGCTCGACCGCCCAGGGGCTGTCCAGCTCGTTGATGACGAAGTCGATCAGCCCGCCGGGCGGGGCCGCGGTGGCCGCCGGACGGTGTTTCGCCAGGTAGCCGTGCTGCTCAAGCAGTCGCTGCACCTTGGCCCGCGTCTCCGCCGATACATCGGATCTATGGTGCAACACCTTGGAGACGGTGGACACCGATACGCCCGCCTGCTCAGCTATTTCGGCCAGAGTGCGCGGTCTTCTCTGATCGGATCCTGTCCGAACCGTTGACGTCATCGGATGTATCTCCTACGTTTCCGGGCGGTCGGCACATTGCGAAAACTATCGCAATCCGTGTCCTGCGAGTAAGGCTCCTCGGCGCAAAGGTGGGACTCGATGAAGAGATGGCACGCCGTTTCCCTGGCCGCGGCCGTGGCTCTGGTGCTCTCCGGCTGCGGGGGGACCGGAGGTGGCGGCAGCAGCTCGGGCGGTGGGAAGGGTGAGTTACTGGTCTGGGTGGACAACACCCGCATGCCCGCGGCCCAGCAGTACAAGAAGGCCCACCCCGACCTGAAGATGCGCATCGTCACCATCCCGCCGGACGCGGGCTACGTCCCCACCAAGATCTCGCTCGCCAACCGGACCAAGAGCGGCTGGCCCGATGTCGTCTTCCTCACCAACCCGGCCGAAGCGGCGACGCTGACCAGCCAGAAGTTCGGCTTCGCGGCCCCGCTCGACGACCTCGTACCGGTATCGGTCCGCGACGGGTTCGCCCCCGGCGCCCTGGACACCTGCACCTTCGACGGCAAGACGTACTGCCTGCGCAACGACATCGCCCCCACCGTGCTCTGGTACGACGCGACGCTGATGAACAGGTACGGCTACCAGGTCCCCAAGACCTGGGCGGAGTACCAGCGGACCGGGCTGAAGGCGGCCAAGGAGCACCCGGGCGTCATCGTCGGGGCGGTCAACGGCAAGTACGGCGCCGGTGCCTACTTCGGCAGCAGCGGTTGCCCCACCCGCGACACGCTCAGTCTCACCAAGGTCCACATCGACCTCTCGCAGCCGGACTGCACCCGGGTCACCGACCTGCTCCAGCCCCTGGCCGAGAAGAAGGCCATCACCACCGTCGGACCCATCGATCCCGCGTTCTCCAAGTTCGGCAAGGGCGACAAGATCCTGATGCTGCCGGGTCCCGCCTGGTTCGGCGACTTCATGTTCGCCCCCGCCTTCAAGGTGCCCGAGGGGCGAATCGCGGCCGCTGCCATGCCCACCTGGCCCGGCGAGTCGAAACCGTATGCCGGACAGGTCGGCGGCGGCGCCTTCCTCGTCTCCGCGCACGCCGGCGACCGGACCAAGGACGCGACGGACCTGGTGCGCTGGATGACCACAGACATCGGCCTCCAGGCCAAGCAGCCCACCTACCCCGCCTTCACGGCAGCCGCGAAGAAGTGGGGCGAGGCCAAGTCGAAGGACCCGTACTACGCCTCCGACCCGATGCCCGCCCTCACCGCGGCGGCAGGCGCGCTGCGCCCGGGATTCGGCGCGGTCCGCTACGAAGCCGACTGGCAGACCAGCTTCAACGACACCCTGGGCAAGGCGGTGGACTCCGGCGGCAACCTGCGTACAGCGCTGGCTGGTTGGCAGGACAAGCTGGAGGCCGCGGCCAGGACCAGCGGGTACACCGTCGGATGAAGACGCTGACGACCCCCCGTCCGCCCACGGTCAGGGCCGTGCCCCCGGCGCGGCTCCGCCGCGGGCGCCGCCCCGCCCGTGCCGCCGTCGTCTGGATCCTCGTCGGCCCCTACGCCCTGTTCCTCGCGGTGTTCGGACTGGCACCCGCCGGATACGCCCTGTGGACCTCCTTCGTCCACGACGGCTCCTTCTCGGGCGCCCGCAACTGGTCGGCCGTCTTCGACGACTACCGGCTCGGTGACGCGGCCACGCATGTGACGACGTATCTGCTGCTGTGGCTGCCGATCCTGCTGCTGACCGTCCTGTCGCTCGCCTTCACCCTTCACGCCCGTCCCGGCCGCACGACGCGCGCCCTCCAGCTCGTCTACTACCTGCCCGGCGCGGTCACCGGTTCGGCCGCCGCCCTGCTGTGGCTGTTCATGATCAGCCCGGACAGCAGCCCTTTCTCACCCCTGCTCAAGCTGATGGACATCGAGAGCGCCACGGACGCGCTGTCCGGGGGCAGCCTGATCGCCCTGCTGACCGTCATGGGTGTCGCGGTGCACGCCGGCGGCTGGATCGTCGTCCTGTACGGCGCGCTCAACGCCCTCCCCAAGGACGTACTGGAGGCCGCGCAGGTCGACGGCGCCTCGGCCTGGCGGACCATGTGGCACGTCAAGCTCCCGATGGTCCGCACGTACGTCGCCTTCGTGCTGATCTCCAGCTTCGCCTCCGGCAGCCAGGTCTTCGTCGAACCGACCGTGCTGACCACCGCGGCCCCCGGCCAGATCAGCCCCACCTGGTCCGTCAACCAGCTCGCCTACGTCTACGCCACCCAGGACGGCGACTTCGGCAAGGCCGCCGGGCTCTCCCTGGCCATGCTCGCGATCGGGCTGCTGGCCGCCTGGATCGTGATCACCCGCACCCGCATGTACGCAACGAACTCCACGGCTCCCGGTGAGTGAGGCGATGACCGTTCATGAGTGAGGCGATGACCGCTGTGTCGCGCGGCGCCCGCGCCCTGTTCCTGCTCGGCGCGGCCGCCTTCTTCGGACTGCCCCTGCTGTGGCTGCTGCTCGCTCCCACGCGCACGGCCGACGACCTGACCACCGGCTCGCCGCTCGACTTCGGCTCGCTGGGCCAGGTCGGCGAGGCCTGGTCGCACCTGACGTCGTACAACGACGGCGAGATCACCCTGTGGATCGGCAACTCCGTCATCTACGCGGCGTCCAGTGTGGCGCTCGCCCTGCTGCTCTGTGTGCCCGCGGGCTATGTGCTCGCCAAACGCGACTTCGCAGGCCGCCGTGTGCTGCTCACCCTCTCGGTGGTGACGATGATCATGCCCCCGGCGGCGCTGGTCCTGCCGCTCTACCTGGAGATGTCGGCCCTCGGCCTCACCGGCACGGTCTGGTCGGTGATCCTTCCGCTGTCCTTCTACCCCTTCGGCGTCTACCTCGCCTTCCTGCACTTCCAGGCGAACCTGCCCGACAGCCTGCTGGACGCCGCACGCGTGGACGGGGCGAGCGAGCTGCGCCTCTTCTGGTCGGTCGCGCTGCCCCTGGCCCGGCCGGCGATCGCGCTGATCGCCTTCTTCGGCTTCGTCCGCTGCTGGACCGACTTCTTCCTGCCCTTCGTAATGCTCTCCGACGACCGCACCTTCACCCTCCAGCTTGGTCTGATGTCCCTGCTGCAGTCCACGGGCGCGGTCAACAACTCCAGCGGCTTCGCCGACCTGGACATCCACCAGCCGGAGGCGGCACTGGCCGGACTCGTGGCGTGCGCGCCGCTGCTGATCGGATTCATCCTCGCCCAGCGCTTCCTGCGGACCGGGCTGCTGGCCGGGGCGGAGAAAGGCTGATGGATCCCCTGACCGAAGCAGACGCGTACACGGAACTCGCCGCGCAGGTACGGGATTTGGTGCGACCTCTCATCCCGCACTTCAGCGTCGGCCGAGCTCGCGTACGACTCGGCGTGAACACCGCCATCCACGACGACACCGCGGCCGAACTGGAGGCGTTCGCCCGGCCGTTGTGGGGCCTGGCCCCACTCGCGGCAGGCGGGAATGCCGTACCGGACGGGGAACTATGGGCCCGGGGCCTCGCGCACGGCAGCGACCCCGCGCACCCCGAGTACTGGGGCGAGCCGGGCGACCGCGACCAGCGCATCGTGGAGATGGCAGCGATCGGATTCGCGCTGGCGCTCGCCCCCGAGCAGTGGTGGGACCCGCTGAGCGGCCGCGAACGGGACCGGCTCGCCCGGTGGTTGCGCAGCGCGCTGCCCCGCGAGACCCCCGACAACAACTGGCACTTCTTCCCCGTGCTGGTCAGCCTCGGTCTCGACCGGGTCCAAGCGTCCTACGACCACTCGCTGATCACCGCACGCCTCGAACGCCTGCACTCGTTCTGGCTCGGCGACGGCTGGTACGCCGACGGCCCCACCGAGCGACGCGACTACTACGTGCCCTGGGCGATGCACTTCTACGGGCTGCTGTACGAAACGCTCACCGGAGGTGACCGCTTCAAGGAGCGGGCCGCAGGCTTCGCCGGCGACTTCGTGCACTGGTTCGCGGACGACGGCGCCGCCGTCCCGTACGGCCGCAGCCTCACCTACCGCTGGGCCCAGGCCGCCTTCTGGGGCGCGCTGCCCTTCGCGGGAGTCGACCTGCTGCCCTGGGGTGTCGTCAAGGGATATCTGCTGCGCCATCTGCGTTGGTGGCGCGACCGGTCCGTGACCGGACCGGACGGGCTGCTGTCCATCGGCTACGGCTATCCGCAGCCCGCCCTCGCCGAGCAGTACAACGCGCCGGGTTCGCCGTACTGGTCACTGAAGGCGTTCCAGCCCCTCGCGCTGCCCAGGGACCACGCGTTCTGGACGGCGGCCGAGGAGCCCCCGCCCGCGTCGCCCGCCGTCAGTACCCAGCCGCACGCGGGGGCGGTGCTGATGCGCGCGTCCGGTGACGTCACCCTGCTCGCCGGCCGCCAGCACCATCCCTGGGTGCGGCACGGGGCCGAGAAGTACGCCAAGTTCGCCTACTCGACCCGCTTCGGCTTCAGTCTCCCAGGCGGCACGCTCGGCCTGGAACAGGGCGCTCACGACTCCATGCTGGCACTGAGCGACGACGGGGGAGCGCATTACCGGGTGCGCGAGGAGCCCGTCGCCCCGCAGACCACCGCCGACACGATCGGCAGCACCTGGCGACCCTGGCCCGACGTCGAGATCACCACCTGGCTTACGGCCGCCCCGCCCTGGCACCTGCGCACCCACCGCATCCGCACCGGCCGCACGCTGCACACCGCCGAGGGCGCCTTCGCCGTCGACCGGGACGCCGGCACGGAACCCGAGACGGGGCCCGGCCACGCCAAGGTGTCGGCCCCGGCCGGACTCACCGGCCTCCGCGACCTGGACGGCCTGCGCGAGGGCGAGGTCGTCGACTGCCTGCCCGGCACGAACGTCCTGGCCCGGCGCACCGCGCTGCCCATGCTGACCGGACACCTCCCGCCGGGCGAGCACTGGTTGCGCTGCGCCGTGCTGGGCGCGCCCGCGGGACCCGAGGCCGAGACGGCCTGGCGGCAACCCCCGACAGCCCCGGCGCTTTCGGCGCCCTCGACGCCTGCGGGACCCGGGGCGCTTTCCGTTTCTGCTCCCTTGACGTCTGCGGGGTCCGGGTCGCTGTGCGCATCCCCGGCAGCTCCCTCGACGTCTGCGGCACCCGGGGCACTTTCCCCACCCCCGACGGATCCCTCGACGCCTCCGACACCCCGGTCGCGCTCCGCACCCCCGGTGCCGTCGGCATCCCGGACGTCCTCGGCATCCCCCACGCCTTCGTCGCCCCCGGCACCCTCGTCACGCCTGACGCCCTCGTCACCCCCGGCGGCTTCGAGGCCCCCGGCACCTCCAAGACCCCCAACACCTCCGGCACCCCCGACGACTGGAGACGGGACATGAGACTCAGACACCTGTCCGCACTGGCCGCCGTGACCGCGCTGCTGACCTTCCCGGTCCAGGCGCAGGCGGCGCAGCCAGGCCACACGTACCACGTCGCCCCCCAGGGCAACGACCACGCGCACGGCACGCAGGCGAGCCCGCTGCGTACGATCGGCGCCTGCCTCGAACGCGTACGCCCCGGCGACACCTGCCTGATCCACCGCGGCACCTACCGCGAACAGCTCACCCCGCCCTCCGGCGACGAGGGCGCCCCGATCACCCTCGCGGCCTACGGCGACGGCCCGGTGACTGTCGACGGGACAGAGCGGGTGACCGGCTGGAAGGACGTCGGAGACGGACTGATCTCCGCTGACACCGACCTGCCGCCCGACCCCGACTTCAACGCGGTGTTCCTCGACAACTCCCGTGCGGCAGAGGGCCGTTGGCCCAACTCGGGACCCGATCCGCTGAACACCACCTGGGCCGAGGCCGATACCACCTCCACCGATCAGCACATCGACGACACCGACCTGCCCGACGCCGACTGGACCGGCGCCACCGTGCACCTGTGGGCCGGCTCCAACCCCTGGGCCCAGCAGACCGGCACGGTCACCGCCACCGCACCGGGTCAAATGGACTTCAAGGGCGGCAACTACCGCTGCCCTCCGCTGTGCATGGGCAACCAGACCTACCGCAACTACTACCTCGTCGGGTCGAAGGCCGCCCTCGACCAGCCGGGGGAGTGGTACTACGACGAGACCGCGCACCGGCTCTACCTGGTGCCCCCGAAGGGCGGGATCGCCGGTCACACGGTGACCGCCAAGCACCGGTTGTGGGGCGTGGACCTGAGCCACAGCTCGTACGTCACCGTGCGCGGCCTGAACCTGCGGGGCACCTCCCTGCGAACGGGCCCTTCAAGCAAGGGAGTTGTGGTCGATCGGCTGCACGCCACGTACATCTCCGAGTTCTCCACCCTGCCCATGCCGCCGGACAGTGATCTCGCGATCCCGCCGTTCGAGGGGCACATCGTCGCCTCCCGCATCCTCGACTCGGGCGTCCAGATCCTCGGCACCGGCAACACCCTCAAGGACAGCGAGATCAGCCAGTCGGCCGGAAACGGCGTCCTCGTCCGCGGCACCGGCAACACCGTCACCGACAACTACATCCACGACGTCGGCTGGATGGGCAGCTACACCCCCGGCATCGAGATCAACGGCAACGGCCACACGGTCACCCACAACACGATCCGGCGCACCGGGCGAGCGGCCATCGACACCGCCTGGCAGCTCAACGGCACCGAGTTCCACGACAACCGCATCGCCTACAACGACATCTCCGAAGCGATGCGCACCTCCCGCGACGGCTCCCCCTTCTACGTCTGCTGCAGCCTGAACGCCTCCGGCACCTCCATCGACCACAACACGGCGCACGACGCCGACGGCCAGAACGGCTACTACGTCGACAACTACTCCGGGCACTTCCGGCTGCACCACAACGTCGCCTGGAACACCGGCAGCCGGGGCGTCTTCTTCAACGGCCACACCGGTCCCAGCATCGCCAACGAGGACCACAACTCCAGTTACGGCGTGGGCATCAACGTCGCCTCGTCCGCCCTCGGCGGCGCCACCGACGCGTCCGGCTCCTACCTCAGCAACATCATCGGACCCAAGCCGGTCACCGCGACACAGACCGGCAACCCACTGCCCGTCGTCCGCTCCAACCTGATCAGCGACAAGCCCGGCTACACGGACGCCCTCAACGGCGAACTGTGGCTGACACCCGGCTCACCCGCCATCGACGCGGGCGAAACGATCGACGGCATCACCACCGACGTCCAGGGCACGGCTCCCGACCAGGGCGCCTACGAGTACGGCGCGCCCGTCTGGTCGACCGGCTGCGATCTGCCGGGCTGCCGACTGCGAGTGCGGCACGGCAACTGGACGGCCACGGCGAGCGACGGCACCAACGCGTCCGCCGTCACCGACGGAGACATCAACACCCGCTGGACGGGCGCGGCTCCCCAAGCCGCGGGCCGGTACCTGACCGTCGACCTGGGTGAGAGCAAGACCTTCGGCCGGCTCTCCCTCGACGCGGGCCGCGACACAAGCGGCCAGCCGTACGGCTTCTCGGTCTCCGTCAGCCGCGACGGAACGCACTGGGGCGAACCGCTCGACCGGGTCTCCGGCCGCTCCTTCACCCAGGACGCGGTGTTCCCCCGGCAGACCACCGTGCGCTACGTGCGGATCACCCTCACCGCGAGCGGACCGGTGCCCTGGGTCGTCAACGACATCCGGCTGTACGGCGACGCGCCCGACGCCGCCTCGACCCTCCAGGCCGAACAGGCGACCTCCGCACGAGGAGTACAGCGCGGTACGGCAGCCACCGGCGTCCTCGGCTCCGGCGACTGGGTGGGCTTCCGTACGGCGAACCTTCACGGAAAGCACCTCACCGTGCGCCTCAACTCCACCTGCGCCCAGGGCTGCTCGCTCCAACTGCGCCTGGGCACACCGGACGGTCCGGTGGCCGCGGTAGTGCCCGTCACGGGCACCGGCACCTGGCAGGAGCAGACCGTGACCCTGAGGCGCGAGGTCACCGGCACCCACGGCCTCTACCTGGTGGCGAAGGGCACGGGCCGGGTCTCCGCACTCGACTGGCTGACCATCAGACCCTGATCCCCGCCTACCGGTCGGGCAGTGGGACACGGAACTCCGCTGCCCGGCCCCCGCCGAATCCGAGTCCACAACCAGAAACCAGAAATGGGAGGCAGTCAGGTGACCGCGCCAACAGGGGACGGGATTTCTCGAAGAGGTGTGATCGGCACTGCAGCCGCGGTAGCCGCCGGCGGCTGGGCAACGGGTTCCGGCACCGCCTGGGCGGTGCCCCGGGAGCCCGCCGGGGCGGAGGATGTACACGAACGCATGGTCAGGGCCGCAGCTCTGCGCTGGCGGCGGATGCCCGGCGACTGGAAGGACGGCCCCTTCCTCGGCAACGGTCTCCTCGGGTTGCAGGTCTACCGAGGTGCGACGGCCAACTCCGTCAAGGTCATGGTCAGCCACAGTCAAGTGCAGGACCAGCGACCGCAGTGGCGCGCTCCCTACGGCTTCTCCCGGCTGCCCATAGGCCATTTCGACCTCACTCTCGCCGGTGAGGTGTCCGGAGTCGACTGGACCCTGGACATCTGGGACGCGGAGTTGCGCGGCACCGTCACCACCACCCGCGGCAGTGTCCGCTTCTCGATGCTGGTGCACAACGCCCGTACCGCGCTGCTGATTTCCACCCGGCCCAGTGCCGGCGAGGAGACCGCGGCCTGGTCGTTCACGTGGCTGCCCGCCATTTCACCCCGTGAGAAGGACAAACCCGCGGACTACACGGGCAACCCCGACCCCCGCACCGGATCCGCCGGCACCACCCACTACGTCGAACAGCCGCTGATCGCGGGCGGCGGATGGACCACCGCCTGGCGTGAACGGCGCGTCGGCAGCGGCAGGTTGCTGGCCGCGCACATCGTCTACGGCTTCCCCGAGGACCTGTCACGCACGACGGAGCGGGCCGTAGCCGACGTAGCGCGCACGCTCTCCGCGGACCCGGACGAGCTGGTGCGCGTCCACCGCGCCTGGTGGCACCGCTTCTACCGGCGCAGCCTGGTCTCGGTACCGGACAAACGCATGCAGCACTTCTACTGGATCCAGCTCTACAAGGCCGCCTGCGCCACCCGGGCCGGCGGGCCCTCGATGTCCGAGTGGGGACCGTGGTACCCGGAGACCGGCGGCAGTTGGAGCGCCGTCTGGTGGAACCTCAACGTACAGATCGCCACCTGGCTGATCCAGGGATCCGGTCACCCCGAACTCGACTCCGTCACCTCCACCTTCAAGAACTTCGAGAAGTACCTGCCGCTGTCCGTCCCGCCGGAGTACCAGGACGGCGCCACCTACGCCCTCGCCCACCCCTCGGACTGGATGCTGCGCCCCGGAGCCAAGACGGTCGGCATCCCCGGCACCGCGACGAAGACCGACAACAACGGCAACCTCATCTGGGCCATGCACAACGTCTGGCTCAGCTACCGCCACACCATGGACGTGACGATCGTGCGCGACGTCCTCTACCCGATCCTCGTGAAGGCGGTGAACTTCTACGACCACTTCCTGTACGAGGGCAGCGACGGCAAGCTGCACCTGCCGCTCACCCGGTCGCCCGAGTGGGCGGACGCCACCGACTGCACCTACGACCTGTCCCTGATCCGCTGGGGCTGCGCCACCCTCCTCGACTGCCTGCGCGTTCTCCGTACGGACCATCCGCGCGCCGGGCGCTGGCGCGAGATCCTTCAGCGACTGGTGGACTACCCGCGTGACGAGACCGGCGTCATGATCGGCGCCGGGAAGCCGCTCACCGAGTCCCACCGGCACTTCTCGCACATGCTGTGGCTCTTCCCCCTGCACGAGCTGGACTGGGACCGCCCCTCCGACCGGGACACCATGCGGACCACCTTCGACCACTGGGTCAAGGACCGGAGCCTGTGGGCCGGTTACAGCTACGCCGCCGCCTCCTCGATGGCCTCGCTGATGCAACGCCCCGAAGAGGCCCTCGACTTCCTCACCTTCTTCACCGACGGCAACGTCATCAAGAACGCGTGGATGACCGCGAACACCATGTACGTGGAAGGCGGGAACCTGGCCCTCGAGAGCCCCCTGACCGCGGCCCAGTCCGTACTCGACATGGTCGTGCAGAGCCACGGTGGCGTCGTACGGATCCTCCCCTCGGTGTCACGGCGCTGGACCGACGTGTCGGTCCAGGCCCTGCGCACCCAGGGCGCGTTCCTCGTCGACGCCGACCGATCAGGTGGCCGTACCCGATGGGTGCGCGTGCACAGCGAGGCCGGCGCACCGCTCGTTCTGGACCACGGCATCGACGGTGCCATCGACGTACGGGACGAACGCGGGCGGCGGCTGCGGTACCGGGAGACGGTGCCCGGTCGCATCGAGATCCCCCTCGACCGGCACGAAACAGCCGTCGTCCTGCCCCGCGGTACTCACCCGGACCTGCGTCCGCGGGATGTGCCGGCCGCCGGTGACGCAAAGCCCTGGGGGCTGCCGGACTGATCCGTGGGACCCCAGGCGATGACCGACGTGATCAACCGCTCCACTCCGCTCACTGCTTCGGAAAGGGACACGCCATGAACAGAAGATCCGTCTTACGGACCGGTGCCGGTCTGCTGGCCGGCAGCGCCGCGCTCGCCCTGCCGTCCGCCGCGCTCGCCGCCACGGCACCCGCCGTGCCCGACGCTTCCCCCACCGACGGCTGGACCAGGACCTCGTTCGCCTACAGCTGGCAGAAGCCCTGGAACCTCGACCTCAGCGACCGGCACAGCTACAGCGGCGGCGTCGACCGCATGTGGGTGTACGCCACCGACCAGCCGTTCCAGGAGGGGAGCTCCACAGACCCGCGCACCGAGATGCGCTGGAAGGTCGACTACACCACGGGCGACCGTATGTGGGACGCCGACGTCTACCTCCCGTCCGGCACCGACGGGGCGTCCTTCGTCCAGATCCTGCGGAGCGTCCACCCCTCGGGCACTCCGGCCACCGACATCATGCTCAACATCTACAAGGCCAACGGTGGCACCGTACGCCGCTACGACGGCACCGTGCTCAAGACGGGGGCGTACGACACCTGGTTCAACGTGAAGATCGCCCACCATGCGACGACCGGGACCGGCACCGTCAAGGTCTACTTCGACGACTCCCTCGTCCTGACCGTCGACGACCGGGGCCCCGCCACCCGCTACTTCAAGAACGGCGTGTACAACCACGGTTCCGGCCGCGCGGAGGCCCGCTTCCGCAACATCCGCTACTGGACACGGTGATCCGTCAGCCGGTGTCAGGAGTGCGGCGGGGTCGGCGTGGACGTCGTGGCTGGTTGCCGCAGCAGTTGTTCGACGAGGCGTTCCTTTGCCACGGCGAGGTGGCGCCGGTAGGTGCCGTAGGGCACCCCCAGTCGTCGGGCGGCGGCCTTGTGGGTACGGGAGGCCGTGATGTAGGTGGCGGTGAGAGCCTCGTGTGCCTTGACGCCCGCGGGGTCGATCTGCAGTGCGTCCAGGGCGGTGATGATGGCGGCCCGCAGGTCGGCGGCCGGGTCGGGTGAGCCCGGCGGCACGAGATGGGAGTGCAGCAGGACACTGGTCGCGAATGCGCGGGGGGTGTGCCAGGTGCGCAGCGCCTCGAGCACGCCCTCCGCGAACTCGGCGCGCGCCGACTCATCGTCCGAGCCACTCGTGCCGGCAGTTGCGGGCCATAAGGGTACGGGCGTGACCGCCGCGCGTGCCCGGTGTCGAACCCACTGCTCCACCGGCTGCCGTCGCCAGTCCCGGCCGAAGACGTGCTGTCTCCGCCCGCCGACGTCCACCGCCGCGACCTCCGGCATCCCGGCCTCGGCGAGGTAGCGCCCCCAGCGGTCGGCGTCTTCGAAGACGGTGAAGGTCACCGCGCGTCCGTGGATCCTCATCTCCTCGCCGATGGCGCGACGGCTGATGAGCTCTATCAGGGGCGAGGGTCGCTGGTGCCCGCCGGATTGCACCGCGAAGCGGCGGATGCCCAGGTGTTCGCCCGGCCGCAGGGGAGCGGCCGCCTCTACGAAATCCCAGACTGCTGCGATCACCGGGTCCTCGGCGCGGTCCTCGGGCAGGGGCGAGTCCAGCCGCAGAATGGCCATGAATGACACGGGTGCGGAGGAGCCCGCAAGGCGGAGGACGCGAAAGGCCTCCGGCTGCCGGCGCACCCAGTGCGCGACCGCTGCCGCCGATGCCGGTCCCTCCGCTTCCTCGGCTATGCGCAGCACGCCGGGCACGTCTTCGGCCCGGAGCGGGATGTCTTCGATGTGCGGGTGCGTGCGGTAGTTGTAGAGATCGTCCGGTCCGCCCTGGTTCCGGAAGAGGAACATCCACTCCGCGACCCGCAGCAGCGCGTCGTCCTCGGCAGCGCCGCGTACGGCCTGCAGGCCCGCGAGCGAGATGCGGACGCGGACGTCGTCGTAGCGCTCGGGGTCCCGCCAGCGCAGGTCGGCTGCGAGGGTCGACCGCACCGCGTCGTGCGGATGCAGCCCTTCGGGAGTGGCCTCGATGTAGGGGAGTTGACGCAGCCAGGAGAACACCGTGTCGGTGTCCTCGTCACCCAGCACCGCGCGCAGCAGGGGCTCGCGAGTGACGTAGGCCTGCGCGACGACCTCGAGCGCGCGCCGGTGGACGACGCTGGGCAGGTCGCCCACGAGCCGCTCGACCAGGGTCGTCAGAACGTCGCCGGTCGGCTCCCACGGTGCGCCGGGTGCGGCCGGGGGCACGGAGGCGGCCAGGGAGAGGGCGAGCGGGCTGCCTCCGGCGAAGGCGACGAAGGCTTCGCGCTGCTCGGCGGGGACCCCCCGCGTGGCGAGCAGGGTGTGGGACTGGGCGGCGTCCAGCGGCCGCACGGCCAGTGCAGTGAACAGCTGCGCCCATCCAGGGTCCAGCGACCATTCGGCGTCGGGCGCGACTCTGCTGGCCACAACGACGATCGCATGGTCGGCGAGCCGCAGCAGGAAGG
The DNA here is from genome assembly GCF_049739545.1 of Streptomyces sp. SLBN-8D4. Classification (NCBI taxonomy): domain Bacteria; kingdom Bacillati; phylum Actinomycetota; class Actinomycetes; order Kitasatosporales; family Streptomycetaceae; genus Streptomyces; species Streptomyces sp. SLBN-8D4. The sequence continues at coordinate 322,008 of NZ_JBMGQC010000001.1, read as the reverse complement.
TCTCGCGCAGCCACGCCTCCAGGGGCTGACACCGCTCGAAGGTGTCGATGAGCAGCACTGTGCCGGGCTCGGTGCACGCCGGAGCGGCGGCCTCCTCGAGTCGGCGCGGATCGGAGTCGAGGAACCGTCCGTCCACGTGCACCACACGGCGGCCGGTGAGCTCGGCCTGCCGGGCGGCGTAGCGCACCAGAGAGGACTTGCCGATGCCGCCGGGACCGTGAATGTACGCGACGAGCGGAGCGTCCGCCGCATCCGACAGCATCCGGTCGAGCACCGCCTGCTCCGGCTCCCTGCCCACCAGCGCACCGGCTCGAGCCTCCGCCAGCCGGCCCGCCAGACCCACCGCTCCCAATCCAAGCTCCTCTCAGTAGACCCATTCTCATGGAAACAGCATGGCGGGACAGTCACTACGGAGCCCGGCTCCTTCGGTAGGCCGAGGCCAACTCGGGGGTGCGGTGGCGACGTTCAGCGAGCTCGTGCTCCGAGGTGCGTCGGCGGCGCGTCCTTGCCCGCGACGACATCCCCGATGCGCAGAAGTACGCGTGCCGGCCGACGGGGGCGCTCCTGCGCAGCATGCGGGCCGGCGCACCCGAGGCTTGCGGTAGTTGGGCGGCACGATGGCCGGGATGGTGATCGTGGACCCGGCTTGTACGGTCGCCCTACGCTCCACCTCTGCGGCGGCGAGACGCGGCCGAGCGAGGCGGTGTCGAGCGCATGTGGTCGCGCACCGGCTTCAGCAGGCCGGCGAGAGCCTTGACGTCGTCGCGCGACAGCGGCTCGAACAGGAGGCCGCTGACCACCTCGATGTGACCCGGGAGCACCTTCGCAAGCAGCTCGCGCCCGGCATCGGTGATGGTGACGGTGATGCTTCGCTCGTCGTCCGGCGAGGGGGCGCGGACGACCAGTCCCTCCTTTTCCAGCAGACCTACTTGGTACGTCAGGCCGCTGCGGCTGTAGACGACGCCGTCGGCCAGGTCGGTCATGCGGTGGCTGCCCGTCGGCGAGTCTCCGAGGCGCGCCAGCAGTTGGAACTGCACATAGCTGAGATCACCGGTCTCGCGCAGCTGCTGCTCGACCGCATGCCGGAGCAGGCTGGTCACCTCGACGAGATCGAAGTAGGCGCCGAGCTGCACAGGGTCGAGCGACGGCGGCGAGTCAGGCATGACCGGAAGTCTACTGCTTCGAATTCGAAGAGTGTGGAGTGCCGCCGTTCCAGCCACCTCCTGGGGATGACGCGAGGGTCTCGTTGGCCGCCCGAGGTCGTGACCTGGTGGGTGCACGGTGTGGGCAGTGCTGGGCCCGACTGAGCACCGTAGAACATGGCGATCGGGCAGTGGTGCCGCGCAGGGTTGCGGAAAGGAGGACGGCGCCGCCGCCCACGGATCCCGAGGACCGGCCATGAGCATCCCCTACCTCGCCCAACGTGAGGACCAGCAGCAGCTCGAGTGGATCGGCGGGAGCGTCTTCAGTGTGCTGCTCGACGCCGAGGCGACCGGCGGGCAGTTGACTGTCGGCCGTTTTGACGTGAGCAAGGGCGAGGCGCCGCCGTTCCACGTGCACAACAAGGAGGACGAGGTCTTCCTGCTCCTGTCCGGTTCGGCGCTGGTGTGGGCCGGCGACGAGGAGCACGAGTTGCGGGAGGGTGGCATCGTCTTCCTGCCCCGGCGCATCCCGCACGGCTACCGCATCACCTCCGAGAAAGCGGACCTGCTGCTCATCTCGACCCCTGGAGGGCTGGAGAAGATGTTCCGCCACGCGGGCCGCGACCTTCGTGAACCACGCCCGGAGGGCTTCGAGATCACCCCGCAGCTGCTCGCCGAAGCCGCGGAACTGTCCGGCAACGTCGTCCTCGGCCCTCCCCGGTGACGGCGCCACAGCCCGGCCACGGGGATGAAGCCATGAGCGCGATGCCGGGATGAGCACCACCACCGCGTGGAGCTCCGTGTCCTTGGCCGTCGTGAGCGCCGGAGTGGGCTGCGCGCGTCCGACGCGTCTGCTCGCGGACTGCGTCGCGGAGGCTGTGTGCCGGTCACGGGCAGCCGGTGGTGCGCGCGCCGAGGCGGAGGCGCTGGAGTTGCACCGGCTGACGGACGACCCTGCTCGGCGTTCCGCCCACGGCCGTGCCGACCTCGATCTGAGGGAGGCGGTCGTGGCGGTCCTGGCGGCCGACGGGCTTGCGGTGGCGACCCCGGTGCTCACCGCGTCCCCGAGCGAGGTGTTCGACTCGTTCTTCGCTGTTCTCGGTGACGGAGTCCTCTCCGGCGTGCCGGTGGTGCACGCGCGCGCCTGACCGACGTGCACGCCGACCCCGTGCCCACCGTCGTCGGGGCCCCGCCGACTGGCGCGCCACAGCTCGGAGCGACGCGGCGCGGCTGCGCGCCCGCATCGGCCAAGCCGCCGCCGAACTCGCCGCCGCGATGCGCTCGCACCGGCAGGGACCGAAACCACTTGCTTCGAATTCGAAGCAGATGTACCGTCATCAACAGTTGCTTCGAATTCGAAGCAATGCCGATCGCAGTGAAGGTGAGAACCGAAATGAAGGCAGTACGTTTCCACGAGTACGGCGACCCCGACGTCCTGCGCTACGAGGACGTGGAGCAGCCCGTGCCCGGAGTCGGTGAGGTCCGGATCCGCGTCGCCGCGACCTCGTTCAACTCCGTCGACGGCAACATCCGCGGCGGCTTCATGCGCGGCCCCATCCCGGTGGAACTGCCCCACACCCCCGGCCTCGACGTCGCCGGTACGGTCGACGCGCTGGGTGAGGGCGTCGACGGCATCGCGGTCGGCGACGACGTCATCGGTTTTCTGCCGATGGACGGTAACGGAGCCGCGGCGGAGTACGTCCTCGCACCGGCCGGCGTCCTGACCCCGGCGCCCAAGAGCGTCCCCCTGGCCGACGCCGCCGCGCTGCCGGTGGTGGGCCTGACCGCGTATCAGGCGCTCTTCGACCACGGCAAGCTGACGGCCGGGCAACGCGTGCTGATCAACGGCGCCGGCGGCGCGGTCGGCGGTTACGCCGTGCAGTTGGCCAAGAATGCCGGTGCCCACGTCATCGCCACGGCCGGCCCGCGCAGCAGCGAGGCGGTCAAGTCCGCCGGCGCCGACGAGGTCATAGACCACACCACCACCGGCGTGACCGCGGCGGTGACCGAGCCTGTCGACGTCGTGCTCAACCTCGCACCGGTCGACCCTGCCGAACTGGCCGCGCTGGTCGCGCCGGTCCGCCCGGGCGGCGTCCTGGTCAACACGACGGTGTGGATGCCCGCACCCTCCGACGAGGAGCGCGGTGTGCGGGGCATCGACCTGTTCGTCCGCAGCGATGCCGAACAACTGGCGAAGCTGGTGGCCCTGATCGACCGCGGCGAGCTGCACGTCGCCATCGCCGAACGGCTGCCGCTGGCCGAACTGCCGACGCTGCACGCCCGCGCAGCCGAAGGCGCGGTACACGGCAAGGTCATAGTCGTCCCGCCCACCGCCTGACATCGAGCCCCGCCGAAAGGAAGGGTCATGGCACTCCGCTTGGGCCCCGAAAATCGCCGCGGCACTGGCCCCTATGGCAGGCGCGATGGCGGACGCCACACCACCGGCCGTAGGCGATGTCGCAGCGCGCCGCGCCATATGGGAGCCGATCATCGGCGCGCGGGGACGGCCCAGCACATTCCGGCCGACGCGAAAACGAGCGAGCACCACGGGACCGCCGGCGACGGCACCCGGATCAAGATCGCGATAGTGCCGAGCACCCACTGCTGTGGACCCGCCTCGACCACCGGGATGTGCGGAAGTTCTGGGGAGACCAGGGCTTCGCCGGCCGTCTGGTCGGCTGGACCCGCCTGATCCTCGGGCGCGAGCCCGAGATCGTCCGCAGAGACCCTGGCCGGCGCGGCTTCCAGGCGCAGCCGAAGAGGTGGGTGACGGAGCACCCGCTGTCGTGGATCGGCGTCGCGGAACGGTGTTACGGAAACGCCGTAGCCGAACGCTTTGCGAGCATCCTGAACACCTCTTGTTTTGCGGGAGATTTGGGGCGTCTGGCTGGTGCTTCGAGCGCCCCCTAGTCCACGCTCTGCCCCGGCGTGTCGCGCTCGCGTCGCGGTGGACGGTGACCGGGGCCGGCGGGCCTTTGACCGGTCACGTCGTGGTGACCGGGCCGGGCCCGGGCGAGGACGGTGGTCATCATGACCGACGTGGCCGACCGGATCGGGAACGTCACCCGGCAGCGTTACGAACAGCTCGTCGGCCAGGCCAAGGAGCTGATCGCGCAGATCGCCCGCGCCCTGGGTGACATGGCGTTGGAGATCGAGCCGATGAGGTCGGTGGGCGGGTCGATGCCGAACGGCACGGACGACCTGTTCACCGTGACGGAGGCGTTGCAGATTTTCGCGGACGACATAGGTGTCGAGCGGCGGACGGTGGAGGACTGGCGTTACACCGCGAACCGGTGGCCGAAGGAGCGCCGCGTGGAGGGGGTGTCGTTCACGGTCCACCGCATCCTGGCCTCGGTGGTCGACGAGGACGAGCGGTGGGCGGCGATGGAAGACGCGCCGTTCAACCCGCGCACCGGGGCGAGGCAGTGGACGCCGGACGGTGCGAAGCGGGTCGTAGGCCAGCGGGTCGACCGGCCGGTGACGGTGGATGAGAAGGTCCAGGCCGTGGCCGACCTGACCCGGGACGACGAGGTCGCCGCCCAGGTCGCCACCGATCTGCTGAAGCGGCCGGCGGTGACCGAGCACGTCACCCCGGCTGAGCGGGTGCGGGTTGTCACGGAGCTGACCAGGGACGACACGGTCGCTCAGGAGGTGACCACGGGACTGTTGCGCCGCCCGGCCGTGGCCCGGACGGCGATGCGGGACGACACCGCCCGGATGCTCGTCAACCGCGCGCAGTTCGACAACTCCAACGAGACGCGCGAGCGGATCCGGGAGCGCACCCCGGCGGTCCGCGCGATCGAGCACACCATCGAGTACCTCGATCTGGTCGGTTCCTGCCACGGTTTCGTGGCCACCCTGGGCCGGCTGGTCCCGCAGATGCGAGGACAGGAGTTCACCGAGGACGAGCGCGAGACCGTGCGCCGGCAGATCGGCCGGGTCCGTGCCGCGGCGGACTGGCTCGAAGGGGCGCTGGACAACGGCGAGTTCACCCTGGACGAGCAGCTCGTGCAGCTCCTCAAGGGCGAGTAGGCCATGCCGCGACGCCGGGAGGCCCGGCCCCTTGCCGAGCACTACGGCGACCTTGTCCGCGTCGCCTTGATGGAAGCACGCCCCGCGGGCCTGCACACCTACCAGCTCATCGCCGCCACCCGCCTCACCCGATCCCAGGTCGGCCGCGGCATCCGGCACGTCCGCGACGTCGTCGCCACGGAGAACCTGACGCCGATCACCTGGACCCGCCGGGACGGGTTCATGTTCTCCGACGACCCCGCGGACTGGATCGAGTACGACAAACGGCAGTTCCGGCAGATTCTGGGCCGACTCACCCGGGTGATCACGGGCACGCTCGATCCGCACCTGGCCCGCTACCCCGACGACGAATGGGCCCAGCTCGCCACCCCCCAGCTCACCGGGGTCCGCGCCACCCTCGCCCAGCTGTCCAAATAACCCCAGTCCATTACCGATCACCCTGCCGAGCCCGCTGCCGCCCGTCGCCGCCGCTACCCGTCCGACACCTCCGTCGCCGAATGGGCCCTCCTGGAACCCCTGTTGCCCATCCCGGCCTGCCAGACCAAGACCGGCGGCCACCCCGAGAAGTGGCCGCGGCGGGACATCGTCGACGGCATCCGCTACATCGTCGACAACGGCGCAAAGTGGCGGGCACTGCCTGCGGATTTCCCTCCGTGGGAGACCGTTTACGGGTTCTTCTGGAGGTGGAACCGAGCCGGGGTCGTCACCTACATCCGTGACCAGCTCCGCCGCAGGATCCGTACCGGCAAGGGCCGCTGCCCCCACCCGGTGACACTGATCGTCGACTCCCAGTCGGTCAAGGGCGCTCCACCGTCGGCCGCGACAGCCGGGGCTACGACGCCGCGAAGAAAATCAACGGCCGCAAGCGACATATCACCGTGGACACGCTCGGCCTACCCGTGATGATCACGGTGACGCCCGCCGACATCCAGGACCGCGACGCCGCCCGCGACGTGTTCTGGCGCCTGCGCCTCACCCAGCCGCAGATCACCCAGGTCTGGGCCGACCGCGGCTACGCCGGCGACCTCGTGGACTGGGCCCGCGATCGCCTCTGGCTCACCCTGCACATCGTCTCCCGGCCCAAAGGCACCAAAGGCTTCGTGGTCCTGCCCCGCCGTTGCAAAGTCGAGCGCACCATCGGCTGATGCATGAACGCCCGCCGCAACGCACGCGACTACGAACGCCTCCCGCAGCACTCCGAAGCACACCTGAACTGGGCACTCATCACCATGATGACCCGACGACTCACTCGCAAAAGCCCCCGCACCGACTGGGCGAAACAGCCCGGTATGTCCCCCCGATGACTTCTAACACCCTGAGACCATCGCCAGCGCCTGGTTCAAGTGGTGCTCGGCAATTCCCTGCATGAACGCCCGGTCGGGGAAGTCTCCGTCGAGCAGCCGAAGCGGCCCCGCCGTCAGGGACAGATGCTGGGTGAGCTTATAGAGAGCCAGCCGGTCCTCGTCGAGGTCCTCCACTGCCAACCGCCGGTATTGGTCCTCGGAGTGGCGGAGCCGCAGGAACACGTGCTCCCACTCGACGTCGAAGTACAACAACTCCTCGAAGTCGATCACGACCGGGTTACCGTCCCGGTCCACCAGCACGTGATCCAGCCCCAACTCGCCATGGACAACCGAGTACTCGGCACGCGGCCGCACCGCCGCGGCGAGTTCACGCAGCCGCTCCTCCAGCCTGCCGCGAGCGTCCGCGATCCTCCGGTCACGGGACCCCGCCTCGGCGAGGCAGCGCAGCGCGAACTCAAGCGCTGCCTCCTCACACGACGCCGCCCTGGACCTTCCCCCCTTGTCGATCTGGGCCACCTTGCCGAACGACGGCGCTCGATGGCGTCGCATCGCCGCCAGGGCATCGGCGAGGCGGGCCATCGTCGGCTCTGCGGCGCGCGGGTCGCGGTTGAACAGGTCCATCAGGTCCTCGCCGGGGAAGTCCTCCACGATCGCCAAGTCGGCCGGGTAGTGAGTGCGGTCCCGGTCGACCAAGTGGACCTCGGGGACCCGCAAGCCGAGTGAGGCCAGGCGCGCGTGGCTGGCCTCGAACAAGTCAAGCCCGACACCGGGCGAGAACGGGTCGGTGAGATCGCCATCGCCCTCAGCCACCGGCCAGTAGTTCTCCGACTTCTCCCACAGGTAGGCGACCGCCGTCGTGGCATCGTTCATCGTGAGGCGGTACACGCCCTTCGTGGTGCCGCCGGTGAGCCGCTCGACCGCCTCCAGCTTCCGACCGCCACCCAGTGCGGCCCTGGCCGCCCCCGCCAACTGGTCCCGCATCACTTCCCGTGGTGCTACGTCCACGACCCACCTTTTCAGCTCGGCAACTGGGGAACCCTACGCGAGCCACTACTCAAGCCTGAATCCTTTTTGCGGAGCCTCAGTCCTCTGCCCACCCGCCTTCAAAAACACCTACTTACCCGGATGCGGTGACGCACCAGAAGGCCACGCGCGTCAAAGGGTGGCGGTCGTCCCCTCGCCGGAGGCGCTGCCCGCGAGCCACTGGTCCCATCCCAGGTTGAAGTCCGCGTAGCCGTTGTCGGCCGGGGCCTTGCCGCGGGGTGAGCCGGTGATGGTGATGGGGTCGCCCTGCTTGACCTGGCCGTAGAACCACTTGGCGTCCGACAGGGACAGGTGGACGCATCCGTGCGAGCCGCGGGCGCTGCCGCTGCCCGGGTTCGGGTCGCCGGTCGAGTAGTGGACGTACGTGCCGGACTGGGTGAGGTGGATGTCCCAGGGCAGTGTCAGGTCGTAGAAATTGGGACTGCTCTTGTCGCAGCTGATTCCGACGCTGCAGGAGGTCATGTGGACCTTCTCCTGCTTGTCGATGACCGCCATCGTGCCGTCCCACGTCGGATACTCGGCGCTGCCCGCGTTGATCGACAGGGTGCGTACCGGCGCGCCGTTGCGGGTCACCTTCATGGTGTGGCCGGTCACCGAGACATCCGCGCGCACGTCGTCACCGATCTTGAAGGTGTGCGTGTAGTTGTGCACGCCGTAGCGTCCGTTGCCGTTGCTGACGCCCGTCATGTCGGCATCGATCTTCACCGTCGTACCGGAGGGCCAATACGTCTTCGGGCGCCAGTCGGCGCGCCTGTCGCCCATCCAGTGCCAGGCGCCGACCACCGACTGTGAGGCACTCACCTTCATGTGCTTTTCCACTGTGGCCCGCGCCTTGGCCGCCACAGGGTTCGTGAAGATCACCGAGATCGGCATGGCCACGCCGACCGTGGTTCCCGTCTGCGGGGTGATCGTCTCGAGCAGCATCGGCGGACCCGCCGGCTTCGTCGGTGACGGAGAGGCGCTCGCACTCGGCTTTGCCGACGCCTTCGCGTCCCCGCTCGCCTTGTCGCTGCCGCCCCCGCCGCAGGCGCTCGCGCCCATCAGTGTCACACCCGTGACGAATGCGATCCATATGCTGCTCTTGCGCCGTCCCACGAACTGCCCCGGTCTGCTCGCTCTTCGGCCCTGACGGGCCCATCTCCCTGTCAGACAGCGAGGGCGTGGGCCGCAGTTGCACGCGTCGCGTAAAACGTGTCCCAAGGCTCAGCGCCACTGGTCCGGGCCGTCCTCCCGTCGCAGACGTCCTTGGTTCCCGTGTCGTCACGGGCCGAGAGTGGACGCATGACACCAACGTTCACCACAGTGAGGGCACCACGAAAAGGGGGCTCTCCGATGAGCGATGGCATGATCTCCAGCGGTTGGGACGTTCTGGACGCTTCCCACGATGCACTGCGCACGGCGGTTGGCGCCATCCCCGCCGACGGCTGGCACCTGCCGACACCCTGCGAGGACTGGACCGTCGCCCAGGTCTTCCAGCACGCCGTCGGCGACCAGATCGGCTTCGCCGCCGCCCTGACCGGCGAACCCGGCCCCGACTACAACCCGTTCGCCCCGACGGGCGAGATGGAGGGACTGGACCCTGCGGGGTTCCTGGAGGACGCCCTGGCACGTGCGGCGACGGCATGGGCGGGGGTCGACCGGGGCGCCGCCGGGGTGCCCACCCCGGTGCCGCCGCACAAGATGTCCCCGTGGTCCGGCTCGGCAGCGTGCGGGCTGGACGCGGCGGTCCACGGCTGGGACATCGCCCAGGCGACGGGCCGGCCGTCGCCGCTCACGCCCGAGCTGGCCCGCCCCCTTCTCGAGGTCGCCAGGGAGATCGTCGAGCCGCTGCGCCCATACGGCGCGTACGCCGCCGCCCTGGCCCCCGAGCGGGGCGACGACGACGTGGCGGTCCTCCTGCGTTACCTCGGCCGCGACCCTCGCTGGAGCGCCTCCTAGCGGGCGCTGATCGGGCCGTTGCTGCCCAGGCCTGGCCTGCCTCGAGCCTGCCTCGAGACAGGTCGAGGGGCGGCCTCGGAGACCTGACCGGCAGGCGTTGTGCGGGATCCTGTTCGTGCTCCGCACCGGTGCCCAGGGGGAGTACCTGCCGCGGGAGCTGGGCTTCGGCTCGGGCGTGACGTGCGGGAGTCCCCTGGCCGCGTGGAACGGGGCCGACGTGTGGCCGCTGGCGGTGATCGATTCCTCCCTGGGCGGCCGGCCCGAGGCGGCCCCAAAGCGGGCCAGCCCGGTCGACCGTGCAGGGATGGGCGGCAGGCACCACGTCATCACCGACGCCCAGGGCATCCCGCTCGCCGGACAGCTGACCGGCGGCAACCGCGACGGCGTCACGCGGTTGCTGTCGCTACAAGGTTTCGCCGGTGGCCGGGTGGCGGGCCGGTCCTGGTGCCGGCCCGGCGCGCTCCTCGCCGAGCGCGACCAGCCCCACCCCTCCGGCCCGGGCATCTTCCGGTACGTCGTCGAAAGGAACGATCGCCTGACTGCACGGCTTCCGCCGCGTGCGCATCCGCTGGGACCGACGCGACGACCTCCACGAAGCCTTCCACGCCCTTGCCACCTGTCTCCAAGGTGACCGGTGGCCTGCCGGTTCAGGGGCGGGGAGGGGTTCCGAGGAACCGGTGGAGGGAGGTCGTCATGCTGGTGACGAATGTGTCGCGGGTCGGTTCGTCGAGGTGGTCCAGGGAGAGGTAGGGGTTGAGGTCTTCCAGCTCGACAAGGAGCAGGTCCCCGTCCTGGGTGCGGCAGGCGTCCACGCGCTGGATGCCGTGGTCGAGGGTGTTCCAGTCGATGAAGCGGCGGGCGAAATCGATGTCGGCTTCGGTGGGCCGGTAGGGCTCAAGGACCCAGCGCCGTTCGGGGTCGGGGGCGTGAAGGGCGTACTGGAAGGCATCGTCGACGTAGTAGAACGACACTTCGTAGCGAAAATCGATGCGCGGCTGAACCAGGATGTCGCCGTGGGCGAGGCCGGCCAGCTGTTCCTGAGGCACGAAGCTGAGGCCGATGGAGTCCGCCCCTGCCTTCGGCTTGACCACGTACTGGTCGGTCTCGGGCAGGCGGCGGAGGTCCTGGGGCCGGTCGATGGTGGGGATGACGGGGTATCCGGCTGCGGTCAGGTCCAGCAGGTACTGCTTGCCGGCCATGTCGGCCCGGCCGGACAGCGGGTTGTAGACCCGGGTGCCGCGCGCTGCGGCCCGGTCCCGGAAGGCGTCGTATTCCTTCTGGTAGTGCAGCACGGGGCCGCTGTTGCGGACCACGACCGCGTCAAAGGCGTCCATCAGAGCCGCGGCGTCCAGCGGATGGCACAAAGCGACGTCGAAGTCGTTCCGCAGCCGAGACGACAGGAAGATGTCCTCGTCGCAGTAGCGCCGCCCCCGCGCCTCGTAGGCGAGGTCGGTCACGAACAAAACGCTGGGGCGGCCGGGCACGGGGCATCTCCTGGGTCGGTGGCCACCAATCTACTCAGACCACCGAACTCCCAGCACCGGGCCGGTCCCGCCCGTCCGACCTGTCAATGACTCGCAGTAGTTGCAACGGCGCACTGGTATCGGCTGGCGTGGGCCGCCAACTGGCCCTGACAAAGCCTCTGAACGGCGGTGGGTGATCAGGCAGACGGCGAGTCCGAGGAAGGCCTCGTGGATGTCGTCGCTCGTTTCCAGCGGATGCGCAGGCGGCGGAAGCCGCGCAGCCAGGAGATCGTCCGCTCGACGACCCAGCGGAATGTACCCGGACCGGTGCCGTGCGGCCGGCCTCGCTCGGCGAGGAGCGCGCCGGGCCGGCACCAGGACCGGCCCACCACCCGGCCACTGCCGGGATCTTGTCCAGCAGCGGCAGCAGTTGGGTGACGTCGTTGCGGTCGCCGCCGGTCAGCGACACCGCGAGCGGGATCCCCTGGCCGTCGGTGATGAGGTGGTGCTTGCTGCCCGGGCGTGCGTGATCGACCGGGCCGGGTCCGCTTTTGGGCCCCGGCGTGCGGCCCGGACGTGGGAGGAGTCGATCACCGCCCGCGACCAGTCCAGCTGGTTCTTCGAGCGCAGCCCACGTCGTGCCCGAGCAGAAGCCCCCCCTGGGGCAGGCCACACGGAAATGGTGCGACATGAATACGGGTGGAAATCGCGAGAAGAAGGCACGCTTCCTCGCCAACAAGCGCAGTAGCTCAAGCCTTGCCGACTGACCACTTCCATGCGTTCACTGGCATTGCCTGTTCCCGGCGGCGGCAACCGCCCCGAGATTCGGGGCGGCGACCTTCATTTCCTGCGGTCTCGGCACCTTGCCGGCAGACAACTCATGCGTACGGGTCGAAGGGGATTCCGCCCGGCTTGGCCTTGTTGAGCGTGTCGTTGAACCTGGAGTCCTGGAGCGGGAGGTTGGCGTTGCCCCAGTCGGAGCCGTTCAGGACGGTGCGCAGGTTGGGTGCGAGGCTGTCCCAGGTGAGCAGGTTCTCCTGGTGCCAGGCGCCGGTGTCGTTCTCCGCCGACTCGCCCCACTTGGCGAAGCGGAAGGCGTGGGTGCTGGCACCGTCCTTGTGGTAGACGGCCATGACCCGCCGACCGCTCATCGGAACGTCGGCAATCGGGTGGGTGCTGAAGCCGCCGTGCCGGGAGGCGGACAGGTATGACGGTGTGTCCGCCCCTTGCTCGACCCACACGACCATGCACTCCCAGTCGTGCCTGTGACCGATGCCCGGAGACGCCTCGTCCTTCTCGAAGTAGCTGGCGTAGATGATTCCGCACCAGCCGTTGTTGCACTTGGCCCGCGAGTAGGTGTTGGCGTGGCCGAGGTGGTCGCCGCGGCACTGTCCGGTGATGGGGCCGGTCGGCTTCAGGCCGCCGTTGAGGGTCCCGCTCGCGTCGATGGCGGCGGCCGGGTAGCAGGAGTCCGTGTCGTAGTCGTACACGGGCTCGAAGTACTTCTGGAATGCGGTGGCGTTCTCGGGCAGGTTCTGCAGCACGCCCGCGGAGGCGCTGCCCGTCAGCGTGGCAGCGAGAGCCGCGCCGCTGCCTGTGACGGCGACGGCTCTGGCGAGCCGGAAGGTTCTGCTGGTGGTTCGAGGCATGGGGGTCTCCGTGGCGATGTGACGATCGCGGACATGACATCCGGCGTGTGCAGACAGAGACTGGCAAGCCGAGAAGCTGATGGAAGGGCTTTCCGTCGAACTCGTGGCGGCATTTTTCCGAACTGATCGACTCTCGCCTGTGGTTCGGTGGGCGCGGACGGCCAGTCGGCTTGCCCGCAGGCGAAGTCACACGCGCCCGTGGCGTGCCGGCCGAGGAGGAGGCCCTCGGCGGCGCCCCAGGTCCAGCGTCTCGCAGCGAGCTGACCCACCCGGGCCCACGCCGAAGGGATCGCTTCGCCCGGCCCGGTGCTCTGGTGGCCGCTCACCGGAGTGTGATCGAACTGTCGGCTCGGCGGCTGTTCTGCGACAACTCAGGCTGCACCGGGGAGAACCGCTGCGGGCCTGAGGGAGGTGACTACCCCGGGTGGGTGGAGTCGAGGTGCTTGGTTCGTACGCTACCGGTGAGGGTGCGGAGTTCGTACGCGACCGGCTTGAGCATGCCCGGCGCGGAGGGTGCCGCACGTGGTCACGGCCTCACCTCCTGAGCGTCGGTGACCTACAGGGCGCCAACGCTGTGTGGCTCAGGACTGCGCAGCGAGCTGGAAGGCCTGCGCGGCCGAACCGTCGCAGGTCCGCTGAGTGAGCTGGACACTGTTCGTCGCCGCTGCGGCCGCCGTCAGACACTTGCCGCTGTGCCGGGCGACGAAGTGATAGCGCCCGCTTGTCTCACGCACGGGCTGCCATTGCTGATTCGTGCCGCCGGAGTAGGCCCACAGCTGCAACGGCGCGTTGTCCGCCGTCGAGCGGTTGGTCACGTCGATCACCTGAGCGGGGTTGCCGCGGGCGGTGATCTGCATGTACCCGCTGTCGGTGCTCCGGAACCGGTACTGCTGCGCTGTCGTGCCGTTGCAGGTGTACTGCTGGACGGCCGTCCCGTTCGCGGTGGCTGCCGAACGGGCGTCCACGCACGTGCCGTTGCCGCCGTTCTGCACCGTGTGCCAGGCGGTCTCGGAGATCTGGTCGCCGGTCGGCGGGGTCGTGGTGCCGCCCCCGCCCAGCCACTTGAGCCCGTCCAGCAGGAACCGGTTCTGGCTCGCGCTCGCGAACGTCGAGGAGAGCCGCGTGTTGGTCGTGTAGTTCATCGCGTTGTGGCCGAAGTTCGCGTACAGCATCCTGTACTTCGTGTTGGTCCACAGGATCGGGTAATAGCCGCTGTACCAGGACTGGTTGGGGTCGGTACCGACCGGGAAGCTGCTGGGGTCGATCGATGCCAGGATCTTGATGTCCGGGTTCTGCCGCAGATCCTTGGACCAGCTGTACCACTCGCTGACCGACGAGGTGAACGTGGCCGGCAGGTTCACGGTGGCCGGGCTCGTGTGGTCCTCCACCTTCAGGGTCACCGCGGTCGGCCCCCAGGTGTTGGACGCGAAGTTGCCCGAGCCGAGGAACGTGTTGTGGTACCAGGACCAGCTTGCCGCGTCGGTCGTGAACGCCGAGACATGGAAGCCCATGAAGCCGCCCCCACCTCTCATGTACGCCTCGAAACCGGAGCGTTGGGCGGATGTCTGCGGCAGATCATCCAGGAACAGGACGACTTGATAGGCGTTGACCCCGCCGTTGGCGAGGAGGTCCCAATTAGTACTGGCCGTGTAGGTGAATCCGTTGGCGGCCGCCTGCTGCGGGAACCAGACGTTCGCCTCCTTGTCGAAGTCGATGTGCGCCGCGTCGTAGGTGCCGCTGTAAAGGGCGAGGACCTTGAACGGGGTCGCGGCAGTGCTCGCCTGTGCGACGGGTGGTGCGGCCGCGAGGCCCAGCAGCGTGGCCAGCAGGAGCAGGAGCAGGAGCAGGACCCGCAGGAGCGCGCGGGTGGAGCGGGATCGCACGGTGCTCATCTTCTGGTCGATCCTTTTCGTGTGGTCTAGGGGCAGTTGCTCAGCGGGGAGTGGGGGGAAGGGTTGCGGAGTGCGTACGTCAGCCGGTGTACCGGGCGAAGATGCTGGTGAACTGCCAGTTGCTCTGGCTCACGCCCGAGCATGTGTCGTCGTTCGGGTAGGCACCCGGGCAGGGGCGGTCACGGTTCGCGGACCAGAACGTCAACCGTGCCAGGTGATGGGCCTGGGCGTAGCTGAGGATGGTCTGGAAGTCGGCGGGGGTGACGGTCTCGTTGTCGTCGGTGATGCCGTTCATCGACGAGATGCCCATGGCGCGGTAGGCCGCGTCGTCGCTGTAGCCGTACGCGTTCTTCAGCGCGGTCTTCAGTCCCTCGGCCGCCCGCTGGGTGAGAGTGCCCATGTTCTGTCCCGCGCCGCCGAAGTCGAACGGCATGATCGTCCATGCGTCCACGGTCAGCCCGGACGAGGCGGCCCGGTTGATCAGACTCGTGTCAGGACCGCTCTGCCCGGTGCCGATGGTGACGTACACCTTGAGGCCCGGGTTGTTGGCCTTGACGGTCTTGAGCGCGTCCACGGTCCGTTGCTGCACGGTGCCGTTGCTGTACGCGTCGGCCTCCAGGTCGATGTCTATCGCCTTCAGCGTGTACGCGCCGATGACCTTCTGGTACGCCGCCGCCAGCTCGCCGGCGCTGGAGCAGGAACTCTCCAGCTTGTTGCCGCTGTAGCCACCGAAGGACGGGACGACATCGCCGCCGTTCGCACGCACCGTGCTGATGGTTTGCTGGTCGACTCCGCCGGTCAGTGCCCGGCCGCCGTCCCACTGCGGGTTGCAGTAGCCGTTGCTCAGGACGAACGCCAGCGTGAACCACTTCACGCCTGTCGCGTTCATGACAGTCGGAGGGCTGGGCGGATTGCCCCAGCCGTTGTAGAGGTAGGGCGCCACGGCCATCGGCGCGGAACTCGGCGGAGTCGTGCCGCCGTCGGCGGTGGGCGCGTTCCACTTCTGGTTGGCGGCTCCGGTGCAGGTCCATATCTGGGTGCGGGTGCCGTTGGCGGAGGAGTTGCCGGTGACGTCCAGGCACTTGTCGGCGGCCGGGTTGACGATGTCGCGCGCGGTGCTGACGGTCCACTTCTGGTTGGCGCCACCGCCGCAGGTCCAGAGCTGGAGCTGGGTGCCGTTGGCCGTCGAACTGCCAGTGACGTCAAGGCACTTGCCGAGGGCCCGGATGGTGCCGTCGGAACCGACCGTCCACTGCTGAGCGGCGGTGCCGTTGCAGTCGTAGAGCTGTACGGCCGTGCCGTCGGCCGAATTCGCGCCGGCGACGTCGAGGCACTTGCCGGCCAGGCCGGTGATCGTGCCGGTGGCGGCAGAGGCGGAGGGGGCCGCGAGTGCGCCAACGGCGGTGAAGCCGAGCGAGAGGGCGAGAGCACAGCGCAGGGCCAGACGTTGCATGGTGAGGGGCCTTTCGTCCTGGAGTGGGGGTGGACGCCGCCTAGGTGAGGGAGGGCGGTGAGAGGTGAACGTAGGTGTTCACGTATGTGTGCAAGGGATGCATGCATGGAAGGTCTGCTGGCTGGTGAACCTAAAGGTCTACACCAAAGCCGTCAAGAGTTGCGACAGGGGAAGTCCGTTATGGCATCGCTGAGTTGAGAAGTTGTAGGCGAAGCAGGGAGCCACCCTGGCCACGGAGGAACTGAGGCCGGAGTGCCGGCGTTCTCGAATCCGTGCACGCCGGGGCGGATTCGTCGTGATCGTCGGTCAGCCCTGGAGCCGGTTGACCGCCTGCTTGGCCTCCAGCCGACCCACACCGGTCTGCTGCCGGGGCCCAAGTCAGCGGCGAGCGACACGGGTCCTGATGCCTGGTACTCCAGCTGTAGATCGCGATCTTGTGTCTTCCGGCGGCGAGAGTTGAGCGCGTGCCTCTCGGCAAGAAGAGCGCCTCGACCTGGTCGGAGGCGCCGTAGTGTTACGTGTTCTGGCATGCCTTGGCTTTGAAGTCCGCTATGGAGACGGTGATTGCGGATTCGTCGCCGTTGTCCGAGACGCTGTCGTATCGGACCTTTCCTGGGGTGAGTTGATCCCGGTCGGCCAGGGTGAAGGAGATGCTGCTCGCTGAATGCGAGTTGTCCTTGGTCCAGCCGTAGAACGCGTAGGTGGTCTTGGCGGTGAGCGGAGCGAGGGATCTGGTCGCGGTCCAGCCGGCAGCAGGAGAATCGAGTGTCCAGGTGGCGAGACCCTGCGTGAGGGGGCGGTCGGCGGCCCATGAGCCGACCGTCACCTGCTTGTTGACGTCGTCGCCGTCCACGTAGAGGGTCGCACCATCGATCTGGTGTCCGCAGATCATCATGACGCCGAGCAGATGGCCGTCGGCGGACACGGAGATGCCGGCGACGGCGTCGGCGGGAACGGTGCATCCTGAGGTTGCGGCCAGGGCCAAGCCGGCCGCGACGGCGCCGACGAAGCGCCGGAACGCCGGACGTGAAGTGAGTGACCACATGATGCTCAGCCCCTGCCCGGGGTGCGCGTGAGGCCCCCTGCTCCCGGATGGTAGGGGGCGACGGCGTCTGGCCGCAGTGTCGCCACTGACCCGTTTTACGCTTGTTGTTGTCTTGTAGTCGCTTGAGTGAGTCGGCCCGATCACGGTACCGATGCCCCAGCACCTTCTGCTCAACGATCGGCGGCATGCCAAACGGATGCGACTACCGATGATCATCGGTGTGTGAAAACAGAAAATCAGGTGGTGGCCGCAGCTGACAGCTTGGATCCAGCCCGCTGGCAGGACATGTTCGAGGCTCTGACGGACCGTATCGCGGGACGGTTCACCCGAGTCGAACCACGGCGGCGGGCACGGGAGTTCGTGCTCGGGCTCTTGTCGGACCTGCCGCGCAAGTATGGCTGGACGTTGGCCGAGCACGCCGGCGATGCCACCCCGTACGGCCTGCAGCATCCGCTGTCGAGGGCGAAGTGGGATGCCGATGCGATTCGGGACGATCTGCGCGGCTTCGCCATCGAGCAACTACATGATGAGGACGCGGTGCTGGTGGTCGATGAGACCGGCGACCTGAAGAAGGGCACCGCCACCATCGGCGCCCAGCGCCAGTACACCGGCCCTGCTGGGCGCATCGAGAACAGCCAAGTCGCCGTCCGCCTCGCCTATTCCAGCCGACGCGGGCACGCGGCGATCGACCGGGAACTGTATGTGCCGCGCTCGTGGATCACGGATGCAGCCCGCTGTCGGTCCGCCGGGATTCCAGAGGACGTCGGCTTCGCCACGAAGCCCGCGCTCGCCGTGTGATCGACCGGACCCTGGAAGCCGGGATCCGTGCAGCCTGGGTGGCCGCAGACGAGGTCTACGGAGGCAATCCGCAGCTGCGGAGCGCGCTGGAATCCGCCAGGTCGGCTGCGTCCTCACGGTCGCCCGCGCTCACCAGATCGCCACCCGGGCGGGCAAGACGCGGGCCGACGCACTGGCCGAGAAGCTGCCGAAACGGGCCTGGCAGAAGCTCTCTGCAGGCGCCGGAGTCAAGGGACACCGCTACTACGACTGGACCCTGGCTGACATTGCCGACGACCAGCCCGGTCACCGCCATCTACTCGTTGGCCGCAACCGGAGCAGCCGAGGACGACGATGCCGGGGGAGGGGATGGACCGTCGATCTCGTAGCTGGACTGCGGCTGGCCTCCCGCGCCTAGGGACCGGGGCGGGTGACCGTACTTCTCGCGCCTGGACTGGTAGCTCATTGGCAGCGTCAGCGGGAGCAGCGAGGCGAAGTCGTGCGCCGTCGCGTTGTCGTCGAGGGTTGCGTCATCGGGGTACGTGCGCTCGTCGAGTTCCTGTGCTGCTCAAGTCGCCCGGATCGCGGAGCAGAGAAGTGTCCCCTGCCGACCATCAGGTGACCGCTGTCCGTCGGGTGATGTGTCGGGCCACAGCAAATGATTTAAGGACCGTCCCCCTAAGCAACCCAGCAGCCGACACACCGCGCGACATATCCCGACCGCGCCGGAAGGACACGACATGACCGCCACTGCACCCACGGCCCCGACTGCACCAGGGGTGCGGTCCTGGTGGGGAATCCCGTACGCCACTGCCGAGCGGTACCGCCGCCCCGTGGTCGAGGACTTCGATCCGGACCTCCCCTACGACCGCAAGGGCGTCGTCTCGATCCAGCCCGACAGCGGTGACTGGCTCGAAGCGGACAGCGGAATGGGCGAGGACTGCCTGAACCTGAACGTGTGGGCCCCCGAGCGGCCGGCCGGCAAGGCGCTCCCAGTGACCGTGTACATCCACGGCGGCGGATTCGAGTACGGCGCGAACACACAGATCACCTCGAACGCCGCCGGTCTCGCCGCGACGGGGCGCGTGGTGGGCGTGTCCATCAACTACCGGCTCGGCGCCCTGGGCCCGCTGTCGCTCTCGCAATACGGCGGGAAGCTCGACGAGGCCAGCAACCTCTTCCTCCAGGACATCATCGCCGCGCTCACCTGGATCCAGCGGAACATCGACCACTTCGGCGGAGACCCCGACAACGTCACCGTCTACGGCCACAGCGGCGGCGCCTACTCCTCCCTCGGACTGCTCGGCGCCTCCTCGGCCGACGGCCTGTACCGGCGCCTGGCCGGGTTCTCCGGCGGGCCCGCCCGCAGCATTCCGGCCTGGTGGGCCGAGGAACTCGCGCACCTGTTCGTCACCGAACTCGGCGTCGCGGACAACCCGGAGAAGGTGCTCGACCTCGACCCGCTCGCCCTGCGGGACGCCCTGCGCAAGGTCCTCCCGACGGACCTCGGAGTCCGCGGCGGGGTGGACAACAAGGCCACCGGCGTCGTCCTGGACATCGGGCAGCCCGGCGCGGTGGTGCACGCCCACCCCATGGACGTCCTCGCCTCCGGCGCGCACCGCGACGTCGACATCCTGCTGAGCATGGCTAGCGACGACATGGGCTGGTGGGTGGCGAACGACCTCGACCGGTTCGACCCGGGCACCATCGACCGTGTCGTCGACGAGGTCGCGGGGTGGCGCATTTCCCGCTCCCGCGCCAAGAAGATCGTCGACGCCTACGACCAGGGCGGCCGTACCCCGGCCGAGGTCCGCGCCGCGGTCATGGCGGACTACCTCTTCGCGATCCCCGCCGCCCGCGGCGCTCTGGCCCACGCCGCCGCCGGCGGCAACGCCCACCTCCTCCTGATCGGCCCCGCCGAAGGCGCGCCCGCCGTGCACGGCACCGAGATGTACGCCCTGGTCGGCCAGGAACAGCCGGGCCGCAGCGCGGAGCAGGCGGAGCGGGACACCCGTATCCGCGACATCGTGCTCGACTTCGCCACCGGCGAGCAGTCACGCCTCTGGCCCGCCGTCACGGACGAGCCCACCTCGGAAAACGTCGGCAACCCTCCCTTCGAGGGCACCGCCCACTACCAGCAGGTTCTCGACCTGTGGGAGGGCATCGACCGCCCCTGACGACCGGCGGGCGATTACGGAGCAGCGCACCAGGGGGCGAATGGGGGCGAACAAAGTGAGGAACTCGGCATGAGCCAACCGACAACAGCAGTGACCGACGCCGCCGCACCGGCGACCATGCGGGCCGTCGTAGTCACCCGCCCCGGCGGCCTCGACGCCCTGGAGATCAAGGATGTCCCGGTGCCCGTCCGCAAGCCCGGCTGGGTGCGGATCAAGGTGAAGGCGTTCGGCGTCAACGAGTCCGAGGTCACCACCCGCAAGGGCGAGTCGGACGCGGTGGTCACCTACCCGCGCGTCCCCGGCATCGAGGGCGTTGGCGTGATCGACGAGGCCGACGAGGACAGCGGGCTGCGGCCGGGCCGGCCGGTGGCCACGATGATGGGCGGCATGGGCCGCGCGTACGACGGCGCGTACGCCCAGCTACTGCGCGCCTGGAACGCCACCGAGGCGTAGGGCGTGAGCGTCGATTTCCACATGTGGGCCGGGGCGATGGGCTACGGCCCCGGTGACGAGGAGGCGGGCATTGCCGCCATCCGCCGCGCCCACGACCTGGGCGTCACCTTGTTCGACACCGCCGAGCTCTACGGCTGGGGCACGGGCAACAACGAGGTTCTGCTCGGCAAGGCGGTAAGGGACTTCCGTGACGAGGTCGTGCTGGCCACGAAGTTCGGCTTCGCGCAGACCGAGCAGGGCCTGGGCCTCAACAGTCGCCCGGACAACATCCGTACAGTCACCGACAACAGCCTGCGCCACCTGGGCGTCGACCAGATCGACGTGCTTTATCAGCACCGCGTCGACCCGGACGTGCCGATCGAGGACGTGGCGGGCACCGTCAAGGAACTGATCGACGCCGGCAAGGTCAAGTACTTCGGCCTCAGCGAGGCCGGTCCGCAGACCATCCGCAAGGCGCATGCCGTCCAGCCGGTCTCGGGCCTGCAGACCGAGTACTCACTCTTCGAGCGAGAGGTCGAGCAGCTCTTCCCGGTCCTGAAGGAGCTCGGCATCGGCTTCGTGCCCTATTCGCCCCTCGGCCGCGGCTTCATCACCGGTACCGCGAAGCCCGCGGGACAGTACGACGCCACCGACATGCGCAACACCGACCCGCGCTGGCAGCCCGGCAACTTCGAGAAGAACGTCGAAGCCGTGGCCCGACTCGGCGACCTGGCAGCCACCAAGGGCGTCACCGTCTCCCAGCTGGCCTTGGCCTGGCTGCTGGCCCAGGGCGAGCACATCGTCCCGATCCCGGGCACCCGGAGCGCGGCCCGCATGGAGGAAAACGCCCACGCGGCCGACGTCACCCTCACCGAGGCCGATCTCGCCGCGATCCACGAGATCCTCCCGAACGGCGGATTCGGCGCCCGCTACGCCGAAGAGCATGTCCCCACCTGGGTCTGACCCAGCCCGAGCGGGCCTCCGAGTCGATCAGGAGTCCCGCGGCATGAGCCCCCGTCGTCCGGGCTATCAGGGGCCCTCGGGCCGACGCCACGCTCCGCTCACGCGTGGGTCGTGGTGTCGCGGGCCGCGTAGGCGGCCGGGGTGAGGCCGGTGCGGTCGCGGAAGAAGCGGCCGAAGTTCGCGGGATCGCTGAAACCGAGGTGGACGGCCACGGTCCGGGCGTCCCACCGGGCAGCTCCCAGAAGGCGCCGGGCTTCCAGGAGGCGCCGCTCGTCGATGAGCTCGCGCACCCCCTTGCCGGTGGCGTCCCGGGCGGCGCGGCTGAGGGTGCGGACCGAGCAGCCGAGAAGCTCGGCGTAGTCCGCGGCTTGGTGCAGTTCGCGGAAGTGCAGCTCCAGGGCGTCCAGGAAGCGTCCGTACCTGTCGGCACGGCCGGTGCCGACCGTGGCCGCTGCGGCGGGGAGGAGGCCGGGGGAGTTGGCCAGGCGCAGCAGCAGCGATTCGAGCAGGCTGCGGCGCAGGGCGTGGTGGACGTCGAGGGGGCGGCGCCCGAGTGCGCGGTGTTCGTCCAGGAGCTGGAGCGCCGTCTGCTGGAGCCAGGCGGCGTCGTCGGGGTGCGGGCTCAGCACGGCAGGCGCCTCGTGCGCGGTGAGCGGGGCCAGGAGTCGGGCGAGGTCGGGCCGCAGTACGTCGGGTTCGAACAGGATGAACGGTCCTCGGGCCGAGCCGGGAGGGTGCCAGCACTGCGCATGCCCAGGGCGCACCCAGAGCCACTGGCCGGGGGCGACGGTCTGCGTGACGTAGTCGACGTCGTGCGCCAACTCGCCCTCGGTGACCAGGATCAGGTAGTGGAAGGTGGCCCGGCCCGGACGGGGCGGGTTCCACGGCCAGTCGTCGTGCCGGGCGAAGAACTCCTCGATGGTCCTCACCTCCAGCCCGTACGGAGTACCGACCGGGGGCTGGAAACCGTACAGCCGAACCTCGGCCGGTCCGGCCTGTCCGCCCGGCCTGGGGTGTCTCTTGTCGACCATCACGTGTCCGCAGCCTACCGCCCTCTTGGTCGGCATCGCGGGAAGGATGGGGCGTGCCGCCGCGGCCGTGCGGCGCGCCCTCCGCCTCCTTCGACACCGTGATCCGTCACCACCTGAGAAGGCCCACAGTCCATGAACGGATCGACCCTGCAGAAGACCGCCGCCGACTGTGCGGAGGACCTCCCCGGAACCCGGATGCAGCACCCCTTCGGCCCCGGCGGTGAGGTCTTCAAGGTGGGCGGCAAGGTGTTCATGCTGTTGAGCGAGGCCCCGGGGCGTCCCGTCGTGATCCTCAAGGCGGACCCCGGCGACGTCCACGCCCTGCGGGAGCAGTACCGCCTCGTCGTCGCCCGCCTGCCGAGGGCCGCGCAGCCCGTCGCCCCGCACACCTACGGAACCTGCACGCGGACGGCCCCGTGAGTGCGGCCGGTGACCGGCTTCAGGACACCGCCCGCCAGGCGGCACTCGCCCTCCCCGACGTCAGCCACGGATACCCCTTCGCCCCCGGACTCGACGTGTACAAGGTCGCGGGCAAGGTGTTCCTGATCGTCACCGACGACCCGGACGAGCAGATCATCACGGTCAAGTGCGAACCCGAACACGCCCGCGCATCAGCAGGGCGGCCGGCCCACTGCCCGGCGGCCCGAGCATCTTCGCCGCGCCGTCCGCGGGAACCTTGAGGACCTCGGCCTCGATACGCTCGACGTGGTCAACCTCCGGCTCGGCGACGCTCAGGGACCCCGGCCCGGCTCGCTCGCCGAGCCCTTCGAAACCCTCGTCGACCTCCAGCAGCAGGGCCTGATCCGGCACCTCGGAGTGAGTAACGCGACGGCGGAACAGGTCGCCGAGGCGCAGGCGATCGCGCGGATCGTGTGCGTGCAGAACATGTACAACCTCGCCTACCGGCAGGACGACGAGCTCATCGACGAACTCGCCGGGAACGGCATCGCCTACGTGCCTCTCTTCCCGCTGGGCGGCTTCACCCCGCTGCAGTCCACGGCGCTTTCTGCCGTGGCCACCCGGCTGGGTGCGACGCCGATGCCGGTCGCCCTGGCCTGGTTGCTGCGGCGGTCGCCGAACATCCTGCTCATTCCCGGCACCTCGTCGGTGGCGCACCTGCGCGAGAACGTCACCGGCGCGGGACTCGCGCTCTCCGACGACGAAGTCGCCGAGTTGGACAAGATCGGCCATTAGCAGGACGCCGCCCGGCCCAGCGCGAGACGAAAGGGCAGCGGCGGTGTGACAGGAACCTCACTCGCCGCTGCTCGCTGCGGCAGCCGGCCATCGGGAATGACCCGCTGGACGGCCTTGTTACAACCACTGCATGACATGACCGAGTCAAAGCACTCGGTGGTGGTGGAAGGAGTCCTCATGGCACGCAGCACCACGCGGCCCGTCGTCACGCTCAGGTCGACGGCCGGCACCAACGTCACCTACGTGACGCGCAAGAACCGTCTGACCAACCCCGACCGGCTGGTCGTGCGCAAGTACGACCCGGTGGCCGACAAGCACGTTCTGTTCCGCGAGGAACGATGACACCCGCCTCGGTCGTCGACCGAGGCTTCGCAAGGAGGCACCACCCATGAGGTCCGGCACTCACCCCGTCTCCCGCCCCGTTGTCTTCCGCGACCGTGCGGCGGGCTTCCAACTGCTCACCCGCTCCACCCTCGACTCACAGCGCACGGTGGAGTGGGAGGACGGCAGAACGTACCCGGTCGTCGACGTGGACATCTCGTCCGCGAGTCACCCCTTCTACACCGGTACTTCGCGGGTCGTGGACACCGCGGGCCGAGTGGAGCGCTTCGAGCGCCGCTACGGCCGTACCGCCGCCGTCCGTCCCTGACGGCCCGAGCCGTCTGACCCCTGCAAGGCCCGGCAAGGAGGCCGCTATGAAGGTACGCAAGTCCCTGCGCTCGCTGAAGGCCAAACCCGGCGCTCAGGTGGTGCGCAGGCGTGGTGTGACCTTTGTGATCAACAAGAAGGACCCCCGCTTCAAGGCTCGCCAAGGCTGACGCCACCGCGCAGCACCTCAACGGCCCGGCACCGCACTCGCGGTGCCGGGCCGCTTCCGAATGTGCAGTCGGCGAGGACGGACGCCCCACAGTCGTCGATCCGTCGGAGCACCGGCGGTCTCCTGCACAGGTACGGTCAGGTCTGGATGCCTCTCGCCAGACGGCGACGTCAAGTAGCCAGCGGGTAGGGGCCGTTCGCGATGCGCGCTCAGGGCTCGTCCGTCACGGCGGCAGTGAATCGCGTGGCGAGCACTTGCACCGCCGCGCGCAGTTCCTGCCCGCCCTCGACACGGAAGGCGAGCGGCAGCTGCGCCAGCCACTCCTGCGCGTACATCGTCGGATTCCTCGTGCTGCCGACGAGCACGCACCCGTCTCCCGACGGTTCGAGCCGTCCCATGGGCGGGCGGATAGACGGCAGCACCTCGGCCATCGGGGCGTCGAACACGACCCGCGTGGGAAACGTCCACCCCTGGCCCAGGTTCTCCTCCAGCGCCGCCACCGGGTCGAGGCCGTCGGGCATCTCGAAGCGGTGGGCGGTCTCCCGGACCGCGCGGACCCGGTCGATCCGGTAGGTGCGGATGGCGTCCGCGTGGTGCGAGTGGCACAGGAGGTACCAGCGGCCGTAGCGGACCACGACCGCCCAGGGATCGACCTCGGCCTCCCACTCGTTCCCGGACTCACTGCGGTACGTGACCAGCACGCGGCGTCGCATCGCACTCGCCGCGACGAGCGTGCTCGTGAGGGCGGGATCCGCACGGGACGCGTGACGGTCGGGCGCCGCCGACGCGTGCTCGCGCAGGGCGGCCGCCTGCCGGCCGACGCTCTCGGGCAGCGCCCGGATCACCTTGCCCAGGGCGGTGCCGACGAGGTCGTCGGCATCGGGGTCGGCGGCCGACGGCTGACCGTCGAGGACCGCCATGACCAGGCCCAGCGCCTCGGGCTCCGTGAAGACGACCGGCGGTAGCCGCGCCCCACGCCCCAGTCGGTACCCGCCGTAGGGGCCCCGGGTCGAGTGAACCGGGATGCCCGCCTCGCGGAGGATGCCGACGTAGCGGCGTGCGGCCCGCTCGGTGACACCCAGGGAGGCGGCAAGCTCTTCGGCCGTCACTCCCGCGGTACGGGACTGGAGGATCTCGAGGGTGCGCAGGGCTCGCGCGGTGGGACTGAGCTCGGTCGGCACCCGAGCAGATTAGGTGGTCACGAGATATACCGGAAGTGGATTGTCCGGAACCAGTCATAGCGTGAGGGGCACCGACCTCACGGCTTCACGGCTTCACGGCTTCACGGAAAAGAGAACTGATCCATGGACATCCTGCTCATCGCCGGCCTGTGGCTCGACGGATCCGCCTGGGACGACGTCGTGCCCGCGCTCGAGGAACTCGGCCACCGACCGGTGGCGCTCACCCTGCCGGGTCAGGGTGACGGAGCCGGGTCCGCCACGCTGGAGGACCAGGTCGCGGCGGTGCTGGCCGCCGTGGACGCGGCGCCGGAGAAACCCATGGTGGTCGGGCATTCAGCCGCCTCCACCCTGGCCTGGCTTGCCACCGACGCGCGGCCGGAGCGGGTCGCCAAGGTGGCCCTCGTCGGAGGCTTCCCATCCGCCGACGGGCAGCCGTACGCCGACTTCTTCGAGACAAAGGACGGCGTGATGCCCTTTCCCGGCTGGGGCCCGTTCGAAGGACCGGACTCCGTCGACCTCGACGAGGAGACGCGCAGCCGCATTGCCTCGGCGGCGATCCCCGTGCCTGAGCAGGTAACCAAGGGGACGGTGCGGCTGACGGACAAGCGGAGGTTCGACGTCCCGATGCTGCTCGTGTGCCCCGAGTTCACCCCCGCCCAGGCCCGGGACTGGATCGACGCCGGTGACGTGCCGGAGGTCGGTCGCACCAGGCACCTGGACTTCGTCGACATCGACTCGGGCCACTGGCCGATGATCACCAAGCCGGTCGAACTCGCCCGGCTGCTGGCCGCGGCGGCCGCCGATGTCTGAGCCCCGGCCGTACCAAGTCCGCCCCCTGGACGCCTCCACCTGGGACGCCTTCGCCGAGCTCGTCGAGCGCAACAACGGTATCTACGGCGGGTGTTGGTGCATCAGCTACCACCCGGAGCGCGGCCGCCACGGGATCAACCACCGCGAGGCCAAGCAGGACCGCGTACGTACCGGCCGCGCCCACGCCGCGCTCGTCCTCGACGAGGACGGCACCGCACAGGGGTGGTGCCAGTACGGCAGCCCCGAGGAACTCCCCAACATCAAGCACAGGCGCGCGTACGACAAGGACGCACCGCCGCGGCCGGACTGGCGGATCACCTGTGTCTACGTCGACAGGAAGCACCGCGGACGGGGCATCGCGCGGACAGCGCTGGAAGGCGCCCTCGACCAGATCGCCCAAGCCGGAGGGGGCGTAGTCGAAGCCATCTCGGAGGTGACCGACGGGCGCGAGGCGCAGGGCCGCTTCCTGTTCAGCGCGACCGTCGAACTTTTTGAGGACTTCGGATTCACGCGCGGTCGACAGGTCGGCAAGCACGCGTGGTTGGTGAGCCGGGTGGTCGATCCGGCGTGAGGTCGACACGCCCGCCGAGCGGCAACCGAGCCGCATCAGGCAGTGCTCGGCGGCGGTGCGAGTGCGGCCGCGACTACGGCGGCGATGTCGACCGTGCCGGCGGAAGGGGGTGAGTGGATACGTCCGGCGAGGATGGCGAGCCAGGGCAGAAGCGCCGATCTGCACCTGGCTCGCACCCCTGAGCAGCTGCGGTGCTCGTCGCGCAGCCGGCGGCGGGCCACCACGAGGCGGCGTGGCGGCTCCCGCACAGCAACCCCCGGGCGGACTTCGACCTGCGGCACTGGATCGAGCTGGCTCAGCTCGCCGAGAGCGCCAAGTTCGACTCGCTGTTCCTCGCGGACGGCCCGGCCCTCATCGGAACCGGTGAGTTCCGGCCGCCGGGCCAGCTCGAACCGCTGACCCTGCTGACCGCGCTGTCCCAGGCGACCAGCAGGATCGGCCTCATCGCGACCGTCTCGTCGACGTACAACGAGCCGTACAACCTCGCCCGCCGGCTCGCCTCCGTCGACGACGTCAGCCGCGGCCGCGCAGGCTGGAACATCGTCACCTCGGCAGGGGCCGACGAGGCCGCCAACTTCGGCCTCGACAACCGCCCCGGCCACTCCGAACGCTACGCCAGGGCCGACGAGTTCCTGAAGGTCGCCAAGGCGCTGTGGGACAGCTGGGAGTCCGAGGCCGTCGTCGCGGACAGGACCACCGGACGCTACGCCGACCCCGAGCGGCTGCACCGGCTCGGCCACGAGGGCAGGTACTTCAAGGTGGCCGGCCCGCTCAACGTCGAGCGCCACAGGGTTACCCGCTGCTCGTCCAGGCCGGCTCCTCGGAGGACGGCAAGGACTTCGCGGCCCGCCACGCCGAGGCCATCTTCACCGCGCACACCACGTACGAGCGCGCGGCCGCCTTCTACGCCGACATCAAGGCCCGGACCAGAGCCGCGGGCCGCGACCCGGACGGTGTGATCGTCCTGCCCGGCATCGTCCCGTACATCGGGTCGACCGAGGCGGAAGCCCGCGCGCTCGCCCGGCAGTTCGACGAGCTGCGCGTCCCGGAGTACGGGCTGCGCCAGCTGGCCGCCGTGTTCGAGACCGAGCCCTCGGTCTTCCAACTCGACCAGCCCCTGCCGGACTTCATTCTCGCCAGGCCCAAGCTGGAAGGTACGCAGAGCCGTTCCGACCTGATCATCGATCTCGCGGTGCGCGAGCAGCTGACGGTCCGGCAGATCATCTCCCGGCTCGGCGGCGGGCGCGGCCACTTCGAGTTCGTCGGCACGCCCGAGCAGATCGCGGACACGATCATCGCCTGGTTCGAGGGTGGCGCCGCGGACGGGTTCAACATCATGGCTCCCGCCCTGCCATCGGGCCTCGCGGCCTTCGTCGAGCACGTGCTGCCGATCCTGCGTGGCAAGGGGCTGTTCCGCGAGGAGTACGAAGGCACGACACTGCGCGAGCACTACGGGCTCCCGGTCCCGGCGAACCAGTTCCATGGCTGACCCGCTCGCGACTCCCAACCCGGATCTGCCAACTAGCCGGCGCCGGCCGCCGACAGCGCATGACTTGAATAGATGTCATCGCCGGTGGGTGCGGCAAGGCAGGACGCGAGGTTCAGGTGACCGAAGTCCCTCTGAGAGGAGAACGTGAGGCCGCGGGGGCGCGGCCGGTAGAACGAACCAGCGCCACAACTGGGTCAGGGCCCTTCGCACCGGAGGGGGTCCTGACCCATGGCCGCAGTGGACAACGGACAGCAGCAAACCCCGTTCACGACATCGGCTCACCCGCCCACTCCGCCAGCAGCGCAGGGGCCGGACACAGGTCAGCGCGCTACAACACCTCGCTGGGAGCTGTGTGCCGGGGCGCCTGGCGCACGCCCAGGCAGCGCAGCCGGACACCGGGCTGCCTGGATCACGTGTCGTACGGTCTGATGTCGCGGCCGCTCACCGTCCGCAGCGGATCTCACCGCACCCGGCGGTGCCGCCGGCAGGGCCGAAGGATCCGCACCCGTACCGGGAGTCAGGCCGCGACGAGCTCCTGCTCGCGGTCCGGGATTTTGACCGCGGGCTTCTTGTTCGGCAGCGAGAGCCGGAAGACCTTGTGCCACGCGGAGAACACCTGCTTGGGCAGCGACCCGGTGACGTACTCCAGCTCGTACTTCTCGAACAGTGCGCGCACCTTCACCGCGACCTCGGCGTACCGGTTGCTCGGCAGGTCCGGGAACAGGTGGTGCTCGATCTGGTGCGAGAGGTTGCCGGTCATGAAGTGCATGGCCTTGCTGCCGCTGATGTTCGCGGAGCCCATCATCTGGCGCAGGTACCACTGGCCGCGCGTCTCGCCCCTGATCGACCGGCGCTCGAAGACCTGTACGCCCTCGGGGAAGTGCCCGCACATGATCACCGAGTGGGACCAGATGTTGCGGACCAGGTTCGCGGTGAAGGTGGCGGCGAGCGTGGGGAGGAACGACGGGCCCGACAGCAGCGGGTGGATCACGTAGTCCTTGAGGACCTGCTTGCGGATCTTGCGGCCCACCGCCCTGGCCCGCGCGCGGAACTCCGGGTTCTTGCGGCGGCGCTTGTTCAGGTTCTTGCCGAGCTCCAGGTCGTACGCCGCGATGCCGTACTCGAAGAAGCAGGCGTTGAGGAAGTTCCACAGCGGCTGGCCGAGGTGGAACGGGTGCCACTTCTGGTCCTCGTCCACGCGCATGATGCCGTAGCCGAGGTCGTTGTCCTTGCCGATCACGTTGGTGTAGGTGTGGTGCAGCTCGTTGTGCGAGTGCTTCCACTGGTCGGCCGGCGAGACGTGGTCCCATTCCCAGGTGGTGGAGTGGATCTTCGGGTCCCGCATCCAGTCCCACTGGCCGTGCAGGATGTTGTGGCCGATCTCCATGTTGTCCATGATCTTCGCCACGGACAGTCCGGCGGTGCCGATCAGCCACGCGGGCGGGAAGATCGAGAACAGCAGTACGCCCCTGCTGACCAGTTCGAGCGTGCGCTGCGCCGAGATGACCTTGCGGATGTAGGCTGCGTCTTTCTCGCCGCGGCCGGCGATCACCTCGTCGCGGATGGCGTCGAGTTCGCGGCCGAGTTCCTCGATCTGCTGCGTGCTCAGGTGGGCGGTGGGGTCGATGGCGGTCAAGGTGCTCCTACCGTTCGATGTCGCAGGGGCCCGCCGCGGCGGACACGCAGGTCTGGATGAGGACGCCCGGCTCGGCCTCGGTGATCTCGCCGGTGCGCAGGTCGCGGACGGCGCCCGCCTTGAGCGGGGTGACGCAGCCGAAGCAGATGCCCATGCGGCACCCGGAGGGCATGAGCACGCCGGCCTCCTCGCCGACGTCCAGCAACGGCGTGGCGCCGTCCGCGTCGGCGGTCTTGCCGGTGGTGCTGAACGTGACCTCGCCGCCGTCGCCGGCGGCGACGATGCTCGGGCGGAAGCGTTCGGTGTGCAGGCGCTCTGGGACGCCGTGTTCGGCCCAGTGCTTCTCGGCGGCGTCGAGCAGGCCCGCGGGCCCGCAGGCCCAGGTCTCGCGCTCGGCCCAGTCGGGCACCAGTTCGTCGAGACGGGCGATGTCGAGCATGCCGTCCGTGTCGGTGTGCACCTCGGTCAGACGCAGCTTCTTGTCCGCGACCAGCTCGTGCAGATCGCTGCGGAAGATCACATCGTGCGGCTGCGGCGCGGAGTGGACCATGACGACGTCGTCGAACTCGGTGTCGCGCAGCATGCCCATCACCGGCGTGATGCCACTGCCGGCCGTCAGGTAGAGGACCTTGGCGGGCTTGGTCTGCGGCAGTACGAAGTCACCGGTCGCCTGATCCAGCTGGATCAGCGTGCCCGGTTTCGCCCTGCGGACCAGGTGGTTGCTGACCTTGCCGTCCGGGATCGCCTTCACGGTGATCGTGACGCGGCCGTCCTGGCGGTTTGTCGGCGAGGTGATGGAGTAGGCACGCCACAGGCGCACCCCGTCGACGTCCACCCCGATCCGCACGTACTGACCGGCCGTGTGGCCGCGCCAGCCCCGTCCCGGCCTGATCACGATGGTCGCGGCGTCACCCGTCTCGGGGTGCACGGCCTCGATGCGCCCCCGCAGGTCAGCGCCCGCTCGCAGCGGGCTGACCAGGTCGAGGTAGTCCGACGGCAGCAGCGGCGTCGTGACCATCTCCAGCAGTTTCCACGCCCTGCCGCGCAGGGCCACACTCGTCATGACTCCAGCTTGCTGTGCCTCAGGGCGTAAAGTCCTGACCGCAGGACGTAAATCTGGTCGGCTGAATTGTTCGCAGGGAACAAAACCATGAGCCATGCAATCCAGAGGGCCAGCGAACTGGCCCTGGACGAGACGACGGTCACTGTCCTTCGGACCTCGCTGAAGGCCACCGCGGACGAGATCGTCCAGGCGATCATCGACGAGGTCCCTCCCTACGCCAATGCCCTGTCGGGTCGTATGGGCGGCACCATCCGCCGGGCCGTGCGTACCGCCCTGGGGCACTACCTGGACCTGGCGAGCGGGACCGCCACGGGCGGTGACGCCGGTGACGCGGCTTATGAGCTGGGTCGTGGCGAGGTGCGTGACGGCCGTTCGATGGACGCCCTGCTCAGCGCCTACCGCGTCGGTGCCCGCGTGGCCTGGCGATGCCTGGCGGCGGGTGCCGTACCCGCGGGTCTGCCCGCCGCCGAGGTCGCCAAGTTCGCCGAGCTGACCTTCGCCTACATCGACGAGCTCTCCGCCGCGAGCGCCGCGGGCCACGCCGACGAACTGGCCGCCCAGGGCCGGGCCCACGAGCGCCACCTGGAACACCTGGCCCGCGACCTTCTCGCCGGCGCGAGCCCGGATGTACTGCTGGTCTCCGCGCAACGGGCCGGATGGCAGCCTCCCGTCTCGCTGACCGCGGTCCTGCTGCCCGCCGCCCAGGCCCGGCCCGCCTACCGCACGCTCGACCCGACCACCCTCGTCGTCGACGATCAGCCGGACGCCACCGGCGTGCTGCTCGTCCCCGACGCCGACCGCCCACATCTGTTGCGGCAGCTGACCGATCGCAGCGCCGTGGTCGGCCCGGCCCGGCCATGGACGCGCGCGTCCGCCTCGTACGCCCGAGCCGCCCGCGCGCGCGCTCCCTCTCCGCCGACATCCGCGACACGGAGGACCACCTGCCCGAGCTGGTGCTGAGCGCCGACGTGGACGCGTTCGCAGATCTGCGTGCCCGGGCGCTCGCACCGTTGCGGACCTTGCCGGTCGCGACCGCACGGCGACTGGAGGAGACGTTGCGGGCGTGGCTGTTGCACCAGGGCAGGCGGGAAGAGGTGGCGGCGGCGTTGTTCGTCCACCCCCAGACAGTCCGGTACCGCATGTCGCAGCTGAGGGAGCTGTTTCCGGATCTCGCATCGCCGGACCGGGTCCTTGAACTGACGCTGGCGGTCGGTCCTCGGGTCGGCTGACGAGTACTTCGACCGTCCGCGACCGCCTCCGCGAGCGGTCCGGGAATCGTGCGTCGTTCTCGGCGTCATCAGCCGGCCGGTGTCGCTGCGGGCGCGGCCGGCTTCCAGTCCCTGGCTCGGGGCTGCGCGAGCTCGTTGCCGCTCAGTGTCGGTGCTGGAGGGCTGTTGGGCGGCGTGGAGGCAGGCGGTGATGGCGGGGCCTTCCTGAGCGGTGGCCCGGGAGAGTGCCGGGACGGTGCGCAGGATGCGGGGAGCCGGCCGCGGTACGGCGACGCCTGCGTGCTCCTGGGCGAGATCGGCGGATGGGAAGGCGATGCCCGCACCGGTGGAGACGAGCCGGTCGTCGCCGGTTGCCGGATCGTCGGACCAGCCACCGGGGCTGGGCACAGCAGCCCTCGCTTCACGTCGACTCCCGTCTTCCCTTCGGCAGCGCGGGGCGAAGCGCATCGCCGCCACGTGCTCTACGCGCTGTCGGCCGTGCTCGACCGACGGGTTAGGTACCGGCGATCACGGGGCAGGACGTCGTAACCCACGCACCGCAGATCTCCCTTTCGCACCTCCTTTGACGAGAGATACAGGACATGTCTGCTGAAGAAAGCGCGCACCATCCTCCTCGCCGCGTCGGCGTCGTCGCCGAGTCCGTCTCCGGAGAGACACGGGTCGCGGCGACCCCGGCGACGGCACGGCTGCTGCTCGGCCTCGGCTACGAGGTCGTCGTCGAGTCCGGGGCCGGAGAGGCCTCGGGCTTCGACGACCAGGCGTACGCCGACGTCGGCGCGGGGATCGCCGAGGCCTGGGAGGCGGACGTCGTCCTGAAGGTGAACGCCCCCACCGAGGCCGAGATCCGCCGGTTGCGCAGGGGCGCGGTCGTGGTCGCCCTGCTGGCCCCGGCGCAGAATCCCGAGTTGCTCCAGGCGCTCGCCGATGCCGGGGTGACGGCCCTGGCGCTCGACGCCGTGCCGCGCATCTCGCGGGCCCAGTCGATGGACGTGCTGTCCTCGATGGCGAACATCGCCGGTTATCGCGCGGTCATCGAGGCCGCGCACGTCTTCGGACGGTTCTTCACCGGTCAGGTCACCGCGGCGGGCAAGGTGCCGCCGGCGAAGGTACTGGTGGCCGGCGCGGGCGTGGCCGGTCTCGCGGCGATCGGCGCCGCCTCCAGCCTCGGGGCGATCGTGCGCGCCACCGACCCCCGCCCGGAGGTCGCGGACCAGGTTGCGTCGCTGGGCGGCGAGTACCTGCCGGTGAACGCCGTGCAGGAGGCGAGCACCGACGGCTATGCCAAGGCGACCTCCGCCGACTACGACCGCGCCGCCGCCGAGCTCTACCACGAGCAGGCCGGGGACGTGGACATCGTCATCACCACGGCGCTGATCCCGGGGCGGCCCGCGCCGCGGCTGCTGACGGCCGAGGACGTGGCCGTGATGAGGCCCGGAAGCGTCATCGTCGACATGGCCGCCGCGATGGGCGGTAACGTCGAGGGCACCGTGCCGGGCCGGATCGTGGTGACCGACAACGGCGTGACCCTCATCGGCTACACCGACCTGGCCTCCCGGCTTCCGGCCCAGGCCTCGCAGCTGTTCGGCACGAACCTGGTGAACCTGCTGAAACTGCTGACCCCTGGCAAGGACGGGCAGCTGACGATCGACTTCGACGACGTCGTGCAGCGGGCGGTGACCGTGGTGCGGGAAGGTGAGGTCACCTGGCCGCCGCCCCCCGTCGCGGTCTCGGCCGCACCGGCCGCCCCGCCCGCGGCCGCACCCGAGGCGCCCGCACCGCACCAGTCGGGACTGACGACCGCCCGGCGCTTCGGCCTGATCGGGCTCGGAATGCTCGCGATGTTCCTGCTCGTGGCCTTTGCTCCGGCCCAACTCGCCGGCAACTTCACGGTGTTCGCACTGGCGGTCGTGATCGGCTACTACGTCATCGGCAAGGTGCACCACGCACTGCACACCCCGTTGATGTCGGTGACCAACGCGATCTCCGGGATCGTCGTGATCGGCGCCCTGCTGCAGATCGGCCACGAGAGCCGGATCGTCACCACGCTGTCCGTCGTGGCGATCCTGCTGACGAGCGTCAACATCTTCGGAGGTTTCGCCGTCACCCGCCGCATGCTGTCCATGTTCTCGAAAGGCTGAGTCGAGATGACTTCTTTGACGGCTTCCCACGCGGCCGACCTGGTCGCCGCCCTGCTGTTCATCCTCAGCCTGGCCGGTCTGTCCCAGCACCGCACCTCCCGTGCCGGCGTCGTCTACGGCATCGCCGGCATGACTCTCGCCCTGGTGGCCACCGTAGTCGTCGCCTCGCGCAGCATCAGCGCCGGAGCGGTCGTGCTGATCGTGCTGGCCATGGCGCTCGGTGCGGCGGTGGGCCTGTGGCGGGCCCGGCGCGTCGAGATGACGCAGATGCCCGAACTCATCGCCGTCCTGCACAGCTTCGTCGGCCTGGCCGCGGTGCTGGTGGGCTGGAACAGCTACCTGGAGGTGGAGTCCCACGGCGCGGCGCAGGACCTGATCGGTGCCGACCTGCTGGGCATCCACCACGCCGAGGTGTTCATCGGCCTCTTCATCGGCGCGGTCACCTTCACCGGCTCGATCGTCGCGTTCCTGAAGCTGTCGGCGCGCATCAAGTCCCGGCCGCTGATGCTGCCGGGCAAGAACGCCCTGAACGTCGGGGCGCTCGTGGCGTTCGTCGCGCTGACCGTGTGGTTCACGATCAGTCCCAACCTGCCCCTGATGATCACGGTGACCGCGCTGGCCATGGCGCTCGGCTGGCACCTGGTCGCTTCCATCGGCGGCGGCGACATGCCCGTCGTCGTCTCCATGCTGAACAGTTACTCGGGCTGGGCGGCGGCCGCGGCCGGGTTCCTTCTCGACAACAACCTGCTCATCGTCACCGGCGCGCTGGTGGGCTCCTCCGGCGCCTACCTGTCGTACATCATGTGCAAGGCGATGAACCGCTCATTCCTCTCCGTCATCGCGGGCGGTTTCGGTATCGAGGCGCCATCCGGCGGCGCGGAGGAGCAGGGGGAGCACCGTGAGGTGCGGGCCGCGGAGGTGGCCGAGATGCTCGCTCAGGCCCGCTCGGTGATCATCGCTCCCGGCTACGGCATGGCCGTCGCGCAGGCCCAGCATCCCGTCGCGGAGCTGACGCGGCAGTTGCGCGGGCGGGGCGTCGAGGTTCGCTTCGGCGTCCATCCCGTCGCCGGGCGCCTGCCCGGTCATATGAACGTGCTGCTGGCCGAGGCGAAGGTGCCCTACGACATCGTCCTGGAGATGGACGAGATCAACGACGACTTCGGCGGCACCTCGGTCGTGCTGGTCATCGGCGCGAACGACACCGTCAACCCGGCCGCGACCGATGACCCGGCGAGCCCGATCGCCGGGATGCCGGTGCTGCGGGTCTGGGAGGCCGAGCAGGTCGTCGTCTTCAAGCGCTCCATGGCCTCCGGTTACGCGGGTGTGCAGAACCCCCTTTTCTTCCGGGAGAACAGCAGCATGCTGTTCGGCGACGCCAAACAGAGCGTGGAGGAGATCCTGCGCGCACTGGAGTCCGACAGCCGACGCGACGCGGCGCCGATGGTACGGCAGCCGAAGGTGCCCAGTCGCTGACGGGCGGTTCCTCGCGTTCGCAGGAGCGCGGAGGTGCGGGAAACCGACCGGGGAGGCCCGGTGCTTCGGGACCGGGCCCTGCGGTACCGCCCTTGCCGGTGCCCGCACCTCACGCTCGCGGACCCCGCTCAGGCGGACCCAGACGTTCGTTCACTGAGGAGGGCGCCGCGGATCGCTCTACGCTGGCTCGCGGTCGTATCGCCCCAGACGCCGTCCGTCTCACCGTGGCGGACGGCCCAGTCACGGCAGGCGACCAGCACCGGGCACCGGCGGCACACGGCCCGGGCACGCGCCGTCGCGGTGTCCGTCTCCATCAGAGGGAAGAACAGTTCGGGATCCTCGCCGACGCACAGCGCCCGGAGACGCCAGGCGGAACGACGACTGTCGATCGAGGGTGTACGAGCCATACCGCACCTCCGCGGTCCGTCCAGGGCACAGGTGTGAACGCGGCTTGGGAGCCGCGGTCCCGGCAGAGGTGTTCTGCATCTTATGCCTCACGACCGGAAGAAGGCCATAGCTGACCGACGAAGAGCAGACCCCCATATTCCCGGGAGAACACCGACTGCAACTACATCTCGGAACTGGTCCGAATTCCCGCGAGCGGAGGAGAGAAACCAGGGGAATCCGCTGTGTTTTCTTGCATTCGCCGGGCATCAGGAGCGACGGAGGTTGATAACTATGGTTCCCCTGCTTGTCGTGCTTCTGCTGGCTCTGATCCTCTTCGGCGCGGGTTTCGCGCTGAAGGCACTGTGGTGGCTCGCCGTCATCGTGCTGGTCGTCTGGCTGCTGGGCTTCGTCATGCGCTCCGCCGGCACAGGCGGCCGCAAGGGCCGCTGGTATCGCTGGTAACCCGCCAAGCAACAGCATGTCTGTGGGCCCCTGATGCCTCAGGGGCCCACAGAAATGTTCCGGATCAGGGGAGGTGGCTACGGAATGCGGTCAGGAACCGACGATGCTGCGCACATTGTCGACAGCGCCACAGCCTGCCTTCAGCTGACGCTCGCGCTCTGCCATGAACGCCTCGCCCAGTTCCTCGCGGCGCTCCATGGCCACGTTCTCGCGCGCTCCGTTCAGGATGGTGCGCTCCTCCTCGTCGGCGTGATGCGTGACCGCCTGCACGAGTTCTTCGAGCTTCTCGTCCCACTCCTCGGAGCCGACCTCATCGACTTCCAGGAGTTCCAGGAGCGCCTTGTTGCCCTCCTCGTGCTCCTCCTCGCCGTGTTCCACCTCATCGTCGTCGATCTTCTTGTAGCGCTTGAGGGCGGGATACACCTTCGCTTCTTCCGCCAGGGCGTGGGCGATCAGCAGATCGGAGAATTCCCGAAGGGCTGCAGCCCGGTCGGCTTCGACGCTGCGCATCAGGTGAAAGAGATCCTCCATCTTCCTGTGGTCCTGGAGAATGAGTTCAACCACGTCTCGTGTCTGCGCCATGGGGGTAGGCATCACTTTCGTGCGGGGGACCTTGCAGGAATCCAGCTACCCCGTCCTGCGGTGTTCAGCAGCACAACCTGATTCGCGGGATCAGCGCTGCAGTGCTTCGGTGGGCTGGGTACGTGCCGCTCTCCAGGCCGGGTACAGCCCCGCCAGCAGGCCGGCCGCCCGGCCGACCACCGGGGCCGGGCATGCGGCTGATCGTCCGCAAGGAACGCCCGGTGCCCCGGCGCCCAGTTGCGCTTCACCGACCCCGAGGGCAACCGACTCACCTGCTTCGCGACCAACACCAAAGGCAGCCCGCTCGCCGACCTCGAACTGCGTCACCGCAGGCGGGCCCGCTGCGAGGACCGCATCCGAGGCGCCCGCGCCACCGGCCTGCGCAATCTGCCCCTGCACGACACGGCACAGAACCGGATCTGGCTGGAGATCGTCTCCCTCGCACTCGACCCCCCGCCGGGATGCCGATGCTCGCCCTGACCGGCGATGCCCGCCGCTGGGAACCCAAGAAGCTCCGACTGCGGCTGCTCTCCGCCGCCGCGCAACTCGTGGACACCGGCCGCCGCCGGCTCCGCCTGCCCGCCCGATGGCCCTGGACCGCCGTCATCAGCCGCGTGATCGTCAGGCTCCACGCCCCGCCGAACCCCGGCTGACCAGTCACATCGATCGTCCCCGACGACCCGCACCACCACACACCGTGAAGTGGAACCCGGCGCCCATCCGACGCGAGAGCCGGACCCTCGCCCTGCCCCAACCCCGAAAAGACCGCACCACACAAAGGCAGAGTCCCCGTCAGCGAACCGACGAGGACTCATGAACGATCGAGGCTAGGGCACTTTGTATCCGGCGGCGCGGAACAGTTCGTACCATTCGGATCGGGTGAGCGGGATGTCCGAACCGAGTGCGGCGGCCGTGACGCGTTCTGGCGTGGTCGTTCCGAGCACGACCTGCATCTGCGCGGGATGACGGGTGATCCAGGCGACCGCGATCGCCTCGGCCGGGACAGCGTATTTGTCGCTCAGCCGGTCGATCACTGCGTTCAACTCGGGGAAGCGTTCGGAACCGAGGAACGGGCCGTCGAAGAACCCTGCCTGGAAAGGCGACCACGCCTGAATGGTGATGTCGTGCAGGCGGCAGTAGTCGACGATTCCGTCATCACGTACGACCGACTGATCGAGGCCCTGCATGTTCGCGGCGACGCCCTGCGCGATCATCGGGGCGTGAGTGATCGACAGCTGCAGCTGGTTCGCCACGATGGGTTGCGTCACGTACTTGCGCAGCAGGTCGAGTTGTCGGGGGGTCTGGTTGGAGACGCCGAAGGCACGTACTTTGCCTGCCGCCGACAGCTCGTCGAAGGCTCGGGCTACCTCCTCCGGCTCGACGAGAGCGTCGGGACGGTGCAGCAGCAGGATGTCGAGATAGTCCGTGCCCAGGGCCTGGAGCGAACCGTTCACGGACTCGACGATGTGGTCATGAGAGAAGTCGAAGTACGGCCCGTCCTTGACGATGCCGGCCTTCGACTGAATGACGAACTGCTCACGCTCCGAGGAGCTGAGCTTCATGGCCTCAGCGAACCGCCGCTCGCAACCGTGGTCGTCCGAGCCGTAGACGTCGGCGTGGTCGAGGAACGTGATGCCGGTCTCGCGCGCAGTGTTCACGAGCCTGCGCACCGCCTCGTCGGTCATGTCCTGGATGCGCATCAGTCCGAGGACGACGTTGGGAACCACCATGTCGGTGCCGGGCAGGGTGAAGGTTTTCATGTGACTCTTTCGCTGTGACTTGAACGTTTGGAGTCGCGGTTGCTTGCGGAGCGCGAGGCCCCGGGGGTCGGGACGGCGACGGGCGCGAGCTCCCGAGCGTGCGTGACTCGGTGGACACCGGTGCCCGTCTCGTCGGCGGCCTGCTGGATCGCTCTGTGACGTTCTGCGAGGCCCATCGCGTTCGCGATATCGCCGAGCGGCCGCAAAGGGAGGAAGGCGAGGCCCAGCTTGGCGCAGTGCTCGAGTTCTCCCCGGCTGGAGCGGAAGGCGGGCGAGGACAGGTCCTGCACCGACACGAGCCGACCGCCGGGCAATGCGCTTGAAAGGGCGCCCGTCATGACGACGCCCTCGTCGAGCAACTCCCGCAAGGCACCAACCGGGACGGCGGGGTCGGACGGTGGAACTGGTAGGGATCGATCACAGACACGGTCCGGCCACTGAGGATGCGATGCTGCATGCGTTTCCTCCTCCCGGACACGTTGGCGAGTGCGCGGTGCACTGTGACGTCGCGTGCTCACTCTAGAAATGGCCGATCTGGAAATCCAACAGCTGTTGGTTCTGATATTGAGAACTGCGGGATGTAAATGCATTGGCGCCAGACGGCGTGCGTGCCTGCGAACGCTGAGTGCGCGACTGCCGTAGCGGCGGCTCCTGCGCGCCCTCACCCGACAATGTCGCCCTGGTAGGGGTTCGTGACAGCGAGTGCGGTGGCGGAAGGAGTGCCGGGCTCGGCGTGGTGGACGACGAGGAGCAGCCCGTCGGATCCTGTGACAGCCAGTTTTTCGCGGCGCGGATGCAGTTCACCGACCCGTGGGTGCCGCAAGCGGGTGGTGACTCCTTCCCAGCGGCGGACATCGTGACGGGCCCACAGACGACGAAACCGTTCGCTTTTCAGGCTCAGCTCGCCGATGAGCTGCGTCAGGCGCGGGTCATCCGTGTCGGCACCGGCTGGGCGCGCAGCTGCGCGACCACACCGGCCTGAGTCGTCCGGAACACCGCGGCGCACAGGACTTCCCCCTCAGCAAGGAGTACGCCATGATCCTCCGAATCCTCAACACCAATCCGGTCGGTTCGATCCAGGTCACCAGGGCCGCACTGCCGCATCTGCGGGGCAGCACGGAGGACGCATCATTCAGATCTCCACGTACGGCGCGGCCAGGCCACGAGTCCCGGCGCCTGCATGTACCACGCCGCCAAGTGGGCATCGACGGATTCGTGGAATCCACCGCCAAGGACGTCGCCCCGTTCGGAATCGGCGTCACCATCGTCGAGCCGGGAAGCGCGCACCGAGTTCCGCTACGGCAGCCTC
Source organism: Streptomyces sp. SLBN-8D4 (assembly GCF_049739545.1). NCBI lineage: Bacteria > Bacillati > Actinomycetota > Actinomycetes > Kitasatosporales > Streptomycetaceae > Streptomyces > Streptomyces sp. SLBN-8D4. The sequence continues at coordinate 281,565 of NZ_JBMGQC010000001.1, read as the reverse complement.
CAGATGGCAACCCCGCTGCCCGAGTACGACGACACCCCGGCCGCCATGACCCGCGCAGCGCAGGACCGCAGTCGGCCGTCCCTCGGCGACCCGGCGCTGATGGCCACCCGCATCATCGACAGCGTGGAGCAGACCCCCGCCCCGCTGCGACTGGTCCTGTGCAGCGACTCCTACCGGATCCTCCAAGCAGCCCCGTCCGAGCGGCTGGCCGAGATCGAGGCCGAGCGTGATACGGCAGGTCTGACGGACATCACCGACGCCGCCTGACCAGTGGCGTGGCTGACCTGCTCGCCCCTGCCTGCAGTACCCGGCTCGGCCGCTCCAGTGGGTGGAGCAGCGCCGCCTCCTGGGCAATGGTGTGCCGCTGTCGCGGCACAGGTGGCTCCCCTGTGCCGCCGCAACGCCGATCACGCCTCCAGGAGCCTGCGCTTCTGCTCCTCGAACTCGGCCTCGGTGAGCACACCTTGGGTCTTCAGCTCGCCGAGCTGCTTCAGCTGTTCGATCTTGGCGGTCATGTCGGGGGGCGGAGGAGCCGCCGGCGGTTCGGCGTAGGACGCCGATGGGGGCGGGGGCGCCTGGGAAGCCTCCTGGGCCGCCCATCGTCCCTGTTGTCGGCGGTTCACCCGGTTCGACACGGCGGTCGCCGTTCCGGCGACGACGGCGGTGCGCGCGACCCCGCGGAGGAGACCTGGCATGACTGTTTCCCTTCGGTCTGGCCGTTGTGTTCAGCTCAGCCGGCGCTCTCGGTCGCGTCGAGGGCTGCGACGAGCGCGGGCACCGGGATCCGTCCGGAGGCGACCATCCGGGCCCCGCCCCGGCGCAGGGCGGCGGCGAAGGGTGCGGCCCACCGGTTCTCGTAGAGCAGGATGCCTGCGGAACAGCCGGGTTCCAGCGCCTTGGCGGCTTCGTCGATGTCGTCCTGGCCGAGGAGTCCTGACGAGGCTCCCTCGAATACGGCGAGGTCGAGGTGGCCGTCGCCGGTGAAGTCGGTGATCTCCATGCCGGTCACCGATCCGTCCTCGTCCTTCTTGACGAACACCAGGTCCAGGATCCGGATGAGTCCCTGGTCCACGAGATCGACGAGGATGGGGAGGCCCTCGCCCGTCATCCGGTTACCGGGGAACTCGACGACCAGATAGTCGATGGGGCCCACGTCTTCGAATTCGTCGCTCACGGCGTCACCTCTGGTGCTCGTGGCTGTCTTCCCCTGCATGGCTTTCGCCCCCGGAGCACCCCTGACACATCGTCCCCCAGAGCTCCTCTGACCCAATTGCAGCACCGGAGCGTGACCCTCGCACCTCGGTGCGGCGTTCACCCGTCCGGCTCACCCGGGTCGCGCGTTCCACGGCGGACATCTGTGCTGGTCACCATGAGCTCTAGCGGTGACGAACAGCTCTCGGCCAAGGAGCGCGGTGAACTGGCCGAACTGCGGCAGCGGGTCCATGCCCTGGAGGGCGCCAGGCCGCGCCGTGCGGCGCGGCACCACCCGCTCCGGTCGCTCGGCTCGGTCCTGCTGATCCTTCTCGCCGCACTGCTGGCGATGCTGTCCGTCGTCGCGGTGTGGGCGAACAGCATCGTCCAGGACACGGACCGCTACGTGGCGACCGTCGGCCCGCTGGCGAGCGACCCGGATGTGCAGAAGGCGGCCACCAACCGGATCACCGCCGCCGTACTGGCCCAGGTCGATGTGGACGCGCTGGTCAAACAGCTCACCGACGCGGCCTCGGCGAAGGGTGTGCCACCGCAGGCGGCCAAGCTGATCGGCAACCTGGACGGCCCGATCGAGAGCGGGCTGAAGCAGGTGGTCAGCGGCACGGTGGAGCGGGTGGTCACCAGCAATGCCTTCGAGAAGGTCTGGGTGAACGGCAACCGCAGGGCGCACGCGGCGCTGGAGAAGGCCCTGACCGGCCAGGCCGACGGCACGGTCAAGGTGGAGAACAACCAGGTCGTCATCGACCTGGGCCCGATCGTCGCCGAGGTCAAGGACCAGCTGGTCGCCGCCGGCTTCACGCCCGCCGCCAAGATTCCGGCCGTCCACACGAACTTCGTGGTGTTCCAGTCGAAGGACCTCGGCAAGATCAGGTCCTATGTGAGAGTGCTGGAGATCCTCGGGGGCTGGCTGCCGGTCATCGCGCTGCTGATCGCGGCCGCGGGGGTATACACGGCGTTCAACCGCCGGCACGCCCTGATCGGGGCTGCCCTGGCGGTGTTCGCCGCCATGCTGATCCTCGGCATCGGTCTCACCGTTTTCCGCGACGTCTACCTCAATCATCTGCCGTCCGGCGTCTCCGAAGCCGCCGCGGGATCCGTGTACGACGCCCTGGTCAAGTTCCTGCGGGCCGGTATCCGTGCCCTCGCAGCGGTCGCCCTGTTCACCGCGATCGGTGCCTTCTTCGCCGGGCCGTCCCGGATCGCCGTCGTCACTCGCACGGGCTGCCGCAGGAGTATCGGCGCCCTGCGCGACGTGACGACCTCGGCGGGCCTTCGGCTCGGGGCGGTCGGGCGATTCGTCCATCGCTTCAAGCGCTGGATCGGAGTGGTCATCCTGGTGGTCGCGGCGATCGTTCTGTTCACCTGGACCTACCCCACCACGGCGGTCGTGGTGTGGACGGCGGTGATCACGTTGGTGGCCTTCGCGATCCGCGAGTTCCTGGACTACGACGGCTCCACCCCGCCCTCCACCCCGCCCTCCACCCCGTCCTCCGGCGCGGACGCCGGGGCCGCCGCCGCGCACTGACTCGGCTCGCCGGGTGCCTCCTCGGGGGATACGTTGAATGCGGGAAGCCCGTGAACCGCCGTCCCGCAGGCACAAGGACCGCGAGCACGGCGAGGACGGAGCACGCTCCGAGACCGGCGCCCGGTTGCGTCGGCCGGGGCACCGGCCACCACACGGCACACGGCAGGCGGGCACCTCGGAGCGGACCTCCCACAACTGACGGCCCGTCGTCCCCGTAGGCACGGAGGCGGCCATCCCCGGGAGCCGCTGTCATGACAGAGAACCACCTGGACGGCCGCGAGTTGCGGCACCGCACCCCGCAGGAGCGGGCCGCGCTGGGCAAGGCGGCGCGTGCCGCGGTCCCGCGCTCCAGCCACGCCGAGTTCGCGCCGGGGCCGAAACGCCCGGACCCGCTGGAGATCATCGGAGAGCAGTCGGCGACGCGGCTGCCCGAGCTCGTACCGGTCCGCTACGGGCGGATGTCCGAGTCTCCGTTCCGGTTCTACCGGGGAGCAGCCGCCATCATGGCGTCGGATCTCGCGGAGACGCCGCGGACGGGCTTCAGGACCCAACTGTGCGGCGACGCCCACATGCTGAACTTCCGGCTGCTGGCCTCACCCGAGCGCCGCCTCATGTTCGACATCAACGACTTCGACGAGACACTGCCCGGCCCCTGGGAGTGGGACGTCAAACGCCTGGCCGCCAGTCTCGCCATCGCCGGCCGGGCGAACGGCTTCAGCACCAAGGAGCGGGCCGGGATAGTACAGGCCACCGTGCGCTCGTATCGCGAGAACATGCGCGCTTTCGCCGGAATGGGCAACCTGGCCGTCTGGTACGCCCAGTTCGACGAGAAATGGGTGGAGGAGCGGTTCGGGGAGGACGTCTCCGCGCGGGGCCGGGACCGCTGGGGGCAGGCCCTGGCCAAGGCGCGCTCCCACGACACCCTCCAGGTCTTCGAGAAACTCACCGTCGTCGTCGACGGCAAGCGCCGTATCGCCCCGGATCCGCCGCTCATCATCCGACTTGAGGACCTGCTGCCGGACGAGCGGCGCGGCCAGCTTCAGCAGCAGATCACCCGGTTGATCGAGCGTTACGGCAAGACCCTGCAATCGGACCGGCGGTTCCTGCTGGAGCAGTACCGGGTGGCCGACATGGCGCGCAAGGTCGTCGGGGTCGGCAGTGTCGGCACCCGCTGCTGGATCGTGCTCCTGCTGGGGCGGGACGACGAGGACCCTCTGTTCCTCCAGGCGAAGGAGGCCGACGAGTCGGTGCTGGCACCGCACGTCGGGCCCAGCGCGTACCCGACCCAGGGCGAGCGGGTCGTGTCCGGGCAGCGGCTGATGCAGGCCACCAGCGACATCTTCCTGGGCTGGGAGCGGGTCGAGGGGCTCGACGGCCGACGGCGCGACTTCTACGTACGGCAGTTGCGGGACTGGAAGTGGGTCGCCGTGGCCGAGGACATGGTGCCGCGGGGCATGCGCACGTTCGGCGCTCTGTGCGGGGTGACGCTGGCCCGCGCTCACGCCAGGTCCGGCGACCGCATCGCCATCGCCGCGTACCTGGGCGGCGGGGACTCCTTCGACCGGGCGCTGGTCACGTTCGCCGAGCGCTACGCCGACCAGAACGAACGGGATCACCAGGCGCTCGTCGACGCCATCAGCGCCGGAAAGCTGCCGACGGAGGCCGCCTGAGGAGGCGACGGCATGGCCAGGGTCAGTGGCGCCGGCCCATGCCCCGGGACGCGGTCACCACGCGGGCGCTGCCGACAACGGGGCGATGGCGACGAGGGTGCCCTGGATCTTCTCCAGGGGTACGCCGATTTCTCGGCGGCGCCGACGTTGAGCAGGCACGAGGCAGGGGAGGCGCCTGTGGCCACCAGCGCGCCAGGGCCGCTTCACGGGTCGGCAGGTAGGTTTCCGGAGGCAGGCCGGATGGTTCGAACGCGTTGCGCGTCATCTCGGCCAGAGTGTCGAACACGGTGTCAGCCGAATCGACCTCCCGAACCTCACCCGTAACGGGTGATCACCGGTGGCGGATCACTCCGCATGCTCGCAGATGAGGCGCTGAGTGCCGCCTCTCGCCGGGGAAGTGAGGAATCGACCATGGCCACCACCACGACGCACCGCCACTCGGAAACCGCCGAGGCGACTGCCGGCGGCCTGACAGTGTTCGCCGCTGTCCTGCTGTTCATTGCCGGTGTCCTGGACCTCTTCCGGGGCATCATGGCCATCGCCAACGACGACGTCTTCGTGAACACCCCCAACTACGTCTTCAAGTTCGACCTGACCAGCTGGGGTTGGATCCAGCTGGTGCTCGGAGTGATCGCCATGAGCGTGAGCGCGGGTCTCTTCACGCGTGCCACCTGGGCCCGGGTCGTCGGGGTCGGCATCGCGGGGCTGGCGATCATCGCCAACTTCCTGTCGATCCCGTACTACCCCGTCTGGTCACTCACCCTGATCGCGATGTACGCCTTCGTCATCTGGGGCCTGTGCGTCGTGCGGCGGGAACGCTGAGCGATCCTTACGGGACATTCGACGCTCGCCTCCTCAAGGCGCCCGCATGTCCCCAGCAGACGTCCGGTCATCGCCCTGCTCAACGGTTCAAGCCGACGCGCCCCCATCGTGTGGCGCCGAACTCGGGAGGACCCATCGCCGGAACGACGTCGGAGAGCGGCTCCGGCCCCGCGGCTCGGAGTCAGCCACCGGAAGCCGACCTGCTGAGAACCATGCTGGGCCGGCCGGAGTATCGCAAGGCCCTGGTGTTCTGTGGCCTGATCGGCATTCCGGTGGCGCTGATCGCCTTCTGGTTCCTTGTGGCGGTCCAGCAGCTGGAGCAGCTGATCTGGACGGACTGGCCCAAGGACCTGGGTTGGGAGAAGGCTCCCTGGTGGTGGGCGCTTCCCCTGCTCACGCCGGCCGGTCTCGTGGTCGGCGTGGTGGCCGCCCGGTTTCCGGGCCGGGGCGGACACGTGCCCGCGGGGGGCCTGCACTCGGGCGGCATCACGAGAAAGGCGCTGCCCGGCGTCCTGATCGCCGCTCTGGTCGGTCTGCCGCTCGGCGTCGTGCTGGGGCCCGAGGCACCGCTGATCGCGATGGGCGGCGGACTGGCTCTGCTCTTCGCGAACCTGGCCCGGGCTCCGGAGACCGAGGCGAGCACGGCGCTGCTGAGTGCGGCCGGGGCGGCGGCCGCCGTCTCCGCGCTCTTCGGGAATCCGATCGTGGGCGCGGTGCTGCTGATCGAGGTGGCCGGGGTGGGCGGCCCGCAACTGTTCGCGGTGATGCTGCCGGCACTGCTGGCCAGCGGGGTGGGCGACCTGATCTTCACCGGTTTCGTCCGCTGGACCGGCTTCGAGACGGGGAGCCTGGACATCGGCCTGCCCAAACCGCCGCCGCTCGACTGGGCGGACGTGCTGTGGGTGCTGGTGCTGGCCCCCGGCCTCGCGTTCCTCGTCCACTGGGCCTTCGTGGGCGGACGCTTCGCTGCGCGGTTCGCAGCGGCCCGGACGGTCCGCAACACCACCCTCTGCGCGCTGGCTGCGGCGGTCTGCATCACCCTCTACGCCGTCGCCACGGGGCGCTCGCCCGCCGAGGCGGCCCTGTCGGGCGAATCCACCCTCTCCGATCTGGCGCACGATCCGCACGCCTGGCCGGTGGGCGCTCTGATCGCGGTGCTAGCTTTCAAGAGCCTGGCGTACGCGCTGTGTCTGGGCGGTCTGCGCGGTGGTCCCGTCTTCCCCGCTCTGTTTCTGGGCGGAGCGGCCGGTGTGCTGCTGGCTCCGCTGCCCGGTCTGGGGCTGGTCCCGGCGATGGCGGTCGGGATGGCGGCTTCGGTGACCGCGGCCTTGCGGCTGCCCGTGAGCGGAGTCGTCCTGGTCGTGCTCCTGCTGGGCAACGTGGACACGGTGGCGCTGGTGGTGCTGGCCGCGGTCGTGTCCTTCGTGCTCGTCCAGCGGCTGCCGCAGGGCCCGGGCCTCCCTGCGACCGGTGAGCAGCCGACCGATCGGACGGCTCACCGACGCCCATGACGGCCGGGTGAGTTCGTGATGGCCACCTGCCGCCCTGGCCGTCGGCCGTGCGGCATGGCCTGCCCGCACTACTCGGAAGTGCGGGTCATCACGGTGGTGAGCTGTCGTGCGGAGCGCCGTCCCTCGGCGTGTCGCCGGGCGGCGGGCCCGGTGGCTCAGGTGTGCCCAGATGGCGGGCGGCCCAGGGTTCACGGGCGATGACCGCGCCGGCCGTGAGGCACAGAGTCGCCACCACGCAGAGCGTGATGAGCCAGGACAACAGCGTGAAGACGGCACCCATGGAGCCGTACTTCGCCAGGCTGTGGTTGAGGGCCCGGGGCACGTACAGGGACGCGGTGGAGGTGAGGACGGCCAGGGCCGTCCCGGTCAGCAGCGCACCCGGCAGCAGCGGCCGCCAGGGCACGCGCGCGACCAGCAGAAGATGCTGTGTCCACCACCAGATGCCGACCTCTGCGATCAGCAGCAGGGGTACGCCGAGCCACAGTCCGAGGCCGAAGCCGTTGCGCAGACTCCCCTGTACGGCGAACATGGCCAGCCATGTCGCGAGCCAGGCGATCCAGCGCCAGGCGGCCACCCGCGCGCTCGCCTTGGGCAGGCTCCAGGCCCGCTGGCACAACCGTTGCATGGCGCGGCTGCACGCGGTGGCCGAAAGGAGCACCATCAGCCCGCCGACGACACCAGTGGTCTGCCGCAGCTCGTCGGACGGCTCATCGGCGCCCTGGAGAACCTTGTTCAGTTCGGCGTTCGCGTTTCCGGTCAGACCGAAGGCGTCGTGCAAGGACGCGACCAACTGGTCACGCAGCCACTGCGGGGCGATGGAGCCCACCACGAACAGCAGGGGCACGGCCGTGAGGAACGTCTGGGCGGCCAGCCGGGTCGCGGAGTCGAACACGTTCACCGAGATCAGGTGCGACAGCAGATGCGTGATCACGGGGAACCGGTTCTCGGCCCGGGTGCGCAGTTCCACCAGCCGGGCCCCCGTCGAGGCGGCACGCTGCCGCAGCGCCGCCCGGCGCGACGGACGGTCCGGGCGCCTTCTTCCGGTCCCAGTCCCTGGCTGCATGCTGCCAGGGTGCCGCCCCGGAGACCACGCGGCCCCGGCAGGTGTAAGCCGCAGGGCCGAACGGGTCAACAAAGTCGTACGCAAAGGTGCGGAGGGGTGATCTGGCTACTGGGCCGGACGAGTCTCCGGCGCGGACCGGCCTCGCCGCCGACGAATTGTGAGGGGCGAAACCGACGGGGAGACTGAAGTCATGATCGAGAGCCGTGCCGTGGCCGGACACTCACCATTGCGCGGGGGCCGTGATGGTGCTTGACCTGCTGGTCATCGGCTTCGCGATCGCCGTGTTCCCCTGTCGGTGACCGCGTTCGTACTGGTGCTGTCGGCGCGTGGCGGAGTCTGGAACGGCTAGTCTTCATCCTCGCCTGGCTCGCCTGCTTCGTGGCCGTCCTGGCCGCCGTACTGTTGACCACCGGCGGCAAACCGCCGGCTCCCCACTCCCCGCCCTCCACCGCCTCCTCCGCCGTCAAGCTTGCCATCGGCGTGGGACTCGTCGGATACGGCTGGTACCGGCACAGGCACCGGCACCAGTCCCGGCGCAAGAACCATGAGGGGACCGTCGCCCCTTCCGGCCGACGGCACAAGTCCTCCGGCGGGCTGATGGCGCGACTCGACCAGATCTCCCTGTGGACCGCGGCGGGGCTGGCTCCGCTGCTCCAGCCGTGGGGGCTCGTGGCAGCCGGCGCGGCGACGGTGGTCAGCGCCGACATGTCCCACGCATCCTCTTACGTGGCCCTGTTCGGATACTGCCTCCTCGCCACGAGCAGCCTGCTGGCGATGGAGGTCTGCACGACGTTCGCTCCGGACTCGGCCAGAGTGCGCCTGGGCAAGCTCCGCACCTGGATCACGACCCACCAAGAGCAGGCGCTGGTGGCTGTGGCATTGGTGGCGGGATTGTTCTTGGTGAGCAGAAGCGTCGCCCAGTTGACGTCCTGAGCCTTCCTGCCGCGAGCCCGCGAGCCCGCGGGGAAGGGGGGCGGGTGACCCGGGCATTCCCGAGCTGCCCTCACCGAGAGCTTCGCCCCAGCCGCGTGGCTGCTTCGAGACGTCGTCGATGGCTTTCCCGCAGCTGGGCAGACTGCTCCAGCCGAGGCCGCCCCGACCACGACGGGCGCCCGCCGCCTCGCGGGACATGGAACGCATCCGAGCGCCACTTCCGTGCCGAAGTACGGGTGCAGGACACGCACACGAACCAAGGGAAGGGCATCCCTTGCGCAGCAGCCCGCTTGTCGGACGGACAGTCGCCGTCACCGGAGCCGCTCGCGGCCCGGGACGTCGCTCGCCGCGGCGCCCAGGTTGCGAGAAGACGACCCTCGACGAGCCGGCCGTGTCCTCGCCGGGGCCGGCGCCGGCCCCGGCCGTCGAGGTCGACGTCACGGACCCCGCCGCGGTGGGGGCGGACGCCCGGACGGTACGACAGGGTCTCGGCCGGCCTTCGGCAGCGGTGGCCGCCGCGGGCATCGCGGAGGGCGGCCCGGGCGTCGACTCGGATCCGGCCACGTGGGCCCACGGCATCGACGTCGACCTGACCGGCAGCGCCCGCAGGGTCCGCGCCTGCTTGCCCGACGTGCTCGATACGGCGGCCCGCTTCCTCCAGCTCGCTTCACTACGGCTACATGGGCGAATCGCGCGCTCACATGCCCGCCCGGGCCGCCGGGAGTGCCCCGTGTACACGGTTGCCGCTCGCCTGGTCGACGGTCCGGAGCGGTGCCGTTCGACCGGGATGTCGCGTGGTGCGCGCCGCACCGGGCGATCGCGTCCTGGATGGAGAGGAACGGAGGAACCGCCATGACGAAGAAGGCGAAGGGCAGGGCTCGGAGCGACAACTTCACGCGGGGCGACGAGGTGACCTGGAGGAGCCACGGCAGTACCGCCGACGGCACGGTCGTCCGCAAGCTCACCCGACGCACCGAGGCCGCAGGCCGCACCGTTGACGCCTCACAGGAGGAGCCGCAGTACGAGGTGCGCAGTGCCAAGTCCGGCAGTACGGCGGTGCACAAGCCGTCCGCTTTGCGCAGGAAGTGAGCGGGCGCCGATGCAGACCTTCCTGCCCCACCCGGACTTCCGGCAGACGGCTCTGTTGCTGGACCGGCGACGACTGGGCAAACAGAGAGTCGAGGCCTTGCAGGTGCTGCGCGGCCTGACGGTGCCGGGATACGGCTGGCGTCGGCATCCGGCCGTACGGATGTGGGTGGGGTACGAGGAGGCACTCGTACGGTACGGCCTGGAGATCTGCCGGGTCTGGCGCGAGCAGGGGCACCAGGACAGCTGCGCTTCCTCGCTGGTGGCCGGACTGGCCGCCGTGCACCCTGGCACCCCGGTACGCGATCAGCCGGCGCTGGCGGCCGTCGGCGAGCTGCCGCCCTGGCACGGCGACGAGGCCTTCCACGAAAGCCATCGCTCGGCCTTGGTCCGCAAGGACCCGGAGGTGTACGGCGAGCTGTTCCCGGGCGTCCCCAACGACCTCCCGTATGTGTGGCCCGCGTCCGACAGGGAGGGACAGCCGTGCTGACGGCGGTCCGGGAACAACTGGGCCAGGCCCTGTTCCCGCGCCCCGCGGGTCCCGGCGGGCCGACGGCCCCCGGATGTGAGCGGCGTGGAGCCTCGCTGTTGCCGCCGGCGCTTCAGGCGTTGGAGCTCAGTCTCGCCGGCCCCAGTCCAGGCGGTCGGCCAGACCGGCGGCGGTGAAGGCGGCGATCAGCTCGTCGCGGCCTTCGGTGAAGTGGGCCCAGCTGTCGTAGTGGACGGGGACTACGCGGCGGGCGCCGAGGAGTTGGGCGGCCTCAGCGGCCTGGGCGCTGTTCAGGACGATCAGCTGGTTGTCGAAAAGTTCGGGGAAGCGGGGGGCGCCGGCGAAGAGGAGAGCGGTGTCAATGGGGGCGAAGCGCTCGGCGATCTCCTTGACCGCGTCGAGGGAAGCGTTGTCGCCGCTGACGTAGACGGTCGGCAGACCCTCTCCGGTCAGAACGAATCCGACGACCTGTCCGGTAACGAGCTCGACCTTCTCACGCGGGCCGGGGCCGTGGATGGCGGGGACGCCGGTCACGGTGATCGTGCCGCCGTCGGGGCGGTTCAGCTCGATGGATTCCCAGTCGGCCAGGCCCGTGGCCCTGTCCCTGAGGCGCTCTCCGCCGCCGGGGGTGGTGAGGGTGAGCGCGACGTCGGCGAGCAGGGACCGGCCGGAGGTGTCCAGGTTGTCGGGGTGCTCGTCGTGCGAGAGCAGAACCACGTCGATGGAGCCGAGATCGGCGGGGGCTCCGCCGGCGGGGGCGGTCTTGGTGAGGAACCGGCCGTCGGGACGGGTGTAGTCGCCCGGGGCGTCGAAGGTCGGGTCGGTCAGGAAGCGCAGGCCGCCGTACTCGAAGAGGGCGGTCGGGCCGCCGAAGACCCGGACGGGAAACGGGTTGGTCGTTGAGGGAAGGGAAGTCATGAAGCACCTCACGGATGAGTGTTTTTTAACCGTGAGGTGACGGTAGCTGCTTCTCACGGATGCGTGCAAGCCGTACCATGAGGAACATGAAGGAGCCCCTGATCGACCAGCCTGGTCTGCCGCCCGCTCAGGGTGAGGAAGAGCACCTGTCTCTCGCCCTCGCCAACAGCGCGATCGCGCTGACCGGCGGGCACACAGTCGATCTTCTGGGCGCTCCCGCGCAGGCGAACCACTGGCTGACGGCACGGGGTCTCGCACCGGTCGACGCCGGCATGCGGGAGATGTGCGCGACACAGCTGCGCTCGCTGCGCGAACAGATCAGGTCACTGTTCGCCGCCCGCACTGAGGGGCTGCCTGCCATCCCCGCCGCGGTCAGGGCCGTCAACGACGCGATGACCCGCGTTCCCACCGCCCCGTTGCTGCAGTGGGACGACAAATCCGGCCCCTACCGCGCCACCCCCCACCCCACCACCGCAATCGTGGACCACGCCCTGGCCACTCTCGCCGCCGACGCTGCCGACCTGCTCACAGGCCCCGACGCGGACCGCCTCACCGCCTGCGGCTCTGCCCCGTGCAACCGTTACCTGCTCCGCTACGGTCGCCGCCACTGGTGTTCCACCCGCTGCGGCGACCGCGCGCGTGCCGCCCGCGCCTACGCCCGCCGCACTGCGTCCCCATGACGCTGCACCCAGCGTCCAGCAGTGCTGACTCGAACAAAGCCCGGGCCAGGAGAACAACCCTTCCTCTACGCCGCCGGTGACTCGCAAGGGCTGAACGAGGGCACCTGCACAGACGCCTTGGCCACGGGCGTCGTCGCCGTCGGCGCACCCTCTCCGGGCGTGGGCGGGCCGACTGTCGGCGCTGCCTGCTTCGGCATCGGATAAGGCGCGGGCGAACCGGGGGAGAAGGCCGCCACCAACGTCCTGACACCACCCGCGAGACATGCAGGAGATGTGGCGCGCCCCGCCCAGCTGGTGCCGCACCGGCCGGGCGAAGCGTTGACCGCGTGGCGCGCCCGACCGCTGGGTCCGGGCACAGTGACGCACGCGGCCTTCGGGACCGTGGCGCCCAGCCCGGGCGATGTCGGCCGCTCAGGTCGTCGTCCACCACAACACGACCGTCCTTTGACGCAGTCGGGCATCGTTCTGCTCGGAGTCACGTCAGGGAGAAACACATGGCGGCCCTACGGGCCAACGCCACAGGCTGGGCACAACTCCGGAAGCCGCGCCAGGCCGCATCCATGTGATCCACGACGGACCCGCCACCATCGGCGGGCGGGGACAACTGACCCCGCTCCGCTCGACATAGTCCTGCTGCGCGCGGGTGCCGCGTCTGAAATCGGTCACGCAGGCTGGACCGCGGATACGGCGGTGACGGTCACGGTGTCGTCGCACTCGGCGAACTGCCCGTCGTCCAGGGCCACCTGGTGTGCGCCGGACCCCGGCAGCCGGACGACCATCGTGGGATACACCACGGGCGCCGAACCGGACACGCAGTACCCGTCGGCCTCTCCCTGCACCTGCACGAACGTCAGCTTCACCCATGCCTTGCCGCCGGGGGCCACCTTCACTGACGTCGCGGCTCCGGTCGGCTTGACGGTGAGCGGCACGTTCATCTCGGGAGAGCCGTTCGCGGCACCGGCCACCGTGGGGTGCCCCTTGAGGACGCATGTCCGTGCGGACACGTTGGTGAACTCGACGACGGCCGCCCCGGTCCCCGTACCGTCAGGCCGCACGGCCGCCTGACGGGCGGTCGCCTTCAGACTGCCCGCGGAACAGGTCGCCGCCGGACCGCCCGGAGCGGGTGCGGACGACGCGGGTGCGGAGGCGGCGGGTGCGGAGGACGCGGGCCGGGAGGCGGAGGGCGTGGAGGAACCGGAGGCGGGGCTGCCGGGCTTCGAGGCGCCGGCCGCGGAGGAGGAGGCCGCTGAACTGACGGTCCCGGACGGGGTGACGCCGCCGTCTGCGGTGTCCGCGCCGCCCCCACCGGGCTGACAGCCTGCCAGCGCCAGCGCCGCTGACGCCACGACGACCGCCATCGCCGAACCGCGCATCTTGTTCACGTACCGCATGCTGTTCCCCCGAGTCCCAGTTGTCCGGAGCGCGGCTCCTCGCCGCCCCGCCGAAGCAGACAGCACCGTGGAGCCGGCAGTTCTCCCACACTCCGACCTGTGACCCTCCGGTGACGAAACCCGGCCACAACCACCATGGAACGCCCCCGCCACAGCGCCAAGTCCGGCAACACGGCGGCCCACAAGCCGTCAGCGCTCTGGCGTCGGCATCCGGCCGTACGGATGTGAGCGGGGGCGAGGAGGCAGTCGTACCGGCCGGCCTGGAGAAGGCGCGAACACGGGCACCTGGACAGCTGCGCTGCCTCGCTGGTAGCCCCCGGGTAAGAGGCCGGCGGAGTGGGCGGCCGCAGGCGAGCTGCCGCCCCGGCAAGGTGCACGGCGAGCTGTTCCCCGGCGTCCCCGACGACCTCCCCTACGTGTGGCCAGCCTCCGACGCGGTGGATGTCGCGTTCCGCCGGTGTCGGGGTGATCACGACGGCTCCCGGGGTACAACGGCCCGTGGACGTGCACCGTATTCCCGGGCCCTGGCCCAGGTGCCCCTCCGGCACGGGAAACGAGCACGCGGCACGCGGGAAGCGATCTTCAACTGCTCCTGACGCCACAGGGGGTGGGGCGTGCTGGTGAACGCCCAAGGCCCGTCGGCTGCGACGGCACCATCCTCACCACCAACTTCCTTTCACATAACAGCCATTGTCCTGACTGAAGGGCTCGTGTTCCACTAATCTCCGTCCACCACACAGATCACCCGCTCTCGGGCGGGAGGGCATTCACGGGGGAGATGCGTGTATGAGGACCTGGGCTTCGAGAAACTCCTCGACGCGGACGGTTTCTTCGCACAGCTGTTAGGCCGGTCGCCCTCGGGTGAGGACCGCAAGCCGTTGTACGGCTCCGACCTGCCCGTGGTGCTGCTCACCGGCGGCCCGGGGATGGGCAAGGGGCGGCTACTGCGGGCGGTGCACGCCCGGTTCGCCCGCCAGGTGCCGGTGATCCGTCTGGACTGCGCCTCATCGCAGTACGCGGACCGGGCCCGCCCGGAGCCGGGTGCTCGCTCGGCGGTGACCGAGGCCCTGTTCGAGGCCGCTCTGCTGCTGCACACCTGGCGGGGAACGGGCGGCGCCTTCATCTTCCCGCGGTTCTTCGCGGGCTTGGCGGTGATCGCGACGGGCGTCGCGGACGGCACCCGCGCGGGGATCAGGACAGAGGTGGAGCGGTACGAGGAGCTGATGCAGCAGCCGCGCCTGCGCGCTCTGTCGGCGCGCGACGTCTGGCGCGGCGCGCTCCTCGGGGCCGTACGGAACATGCTGGAGGTCCTGGCCGCGCAGGCCCTCGGCCAGTACGGGGCCGCCGCCCTCACCGCGCTGCTCGACGCCCTCTTCGAGCGCCTGACACCCCGGGGCGAGGCGGAACTGACCCGGATCTACGGCGAGTATCCCGGCGCGGCCGGCCAGCCCAAGCACGGGCTGCGCAAGCTCGCCGTCGACTTCCGGGCCGGCGGCGAGGGGCGGGAGGACGCGGAGCGCTTTCTGTTCCGGGCGCTGCGCGAGGACCTGGAGGCGGCGTACGGCGGTCTGGGCGGCTGGCTGGGCCGGGTCGGCCGCCCGGGACTGCTGCTGGACCATGCCGAAGAACCGCTGGGCGAACGGCTGTTGCGCGCCGTGCTCACCGACCGCCGGGACGGGCAGCGCGACCGCGTGGTGATCGTTGGTACGGCGCGCCGGGCGGACGGCGGGGACTTCCTGCACGGGGGGCTGCCACCGCGGGAGGTGGCGGCCTTCCGGCCCGCCGACGGGGTGCCGGCCACCTGGTCCCGCCGCCGGGACTCGGAAGGGGACCGGGGCCCGCTCTCGGCCGGGGTGCTCATACTGCGGATGCCCTACCTCACCGGCGACCAGCTCCGCCGGGCGACCGAGCGAATACAGCTGGGCGCGGAGCGGGAGGGCGGTGCGGATCGCCGCCGTATCACCGCCGCCGTGGCCCAGCTGAGCGGCGGCCGGCCGCACACGGTGATCCGGCTGGCCACCGCCGCCGCCGACCATCGGATGGAGACGGACGCCAACGACCGCGCCATCCTGGACGCCAAGCTGCACCACCCGGACGGCGCCCCCGAGCGGCCGGTGACGGACGTGCTGCTAGAGGAGCTGATCCTGGACCAGTTGCCGGTGCGACTTGCGCACGAGCACCATGACCAGTGGCTCGATCTCCTCACCCATCTGTCGGTGGCGCACGACGTGGAGTGCGCCGACGTCCTGTTGCACCACCACCAGGCAGGCCGTGTCCTGCGGCTGTCGGCACACGAGGTCGCGCAGCTGCTCGACGACACCGGGTGGCCCAGCTGCGAGCGGCACTTCATCGGGGACTTCGGCCTGCGCCAGCTGCTGGTGCACCGACTGTACGGGCTGGAGCACGACGGGGCCGCCTGGTACGCCGACCACCATCTGCTGCGCGACCACTACGCCGTGAGCGAGCCGAGCGGCGGTGCTTTCCGCTCGGTGACAACCCATCAGATGAACCACCACCTCGTCTCGGGCGGCGTCGACGACGTGGTGCGCCATCTCGCCGCCACCCTCCCCGGGCGCCCCCGCCAGTGGTGCGAGGAACTGCTGGAGATCGCCCAGGCGCCCTATCCGGGCGGGGCGGACGAGCGCCGCAAGCGCGCCCAGGGTCTGGTAGCGGTCGAGGGAGCGCCGCTGCGCCGCACCGTCGACCAACTGCTGCACGCCGTATGGCTGTGCGAGGAGCGCACCAGGCCGACCGGAGGCGAAATGGCGGGCACGCTGGAGCAGTTGCTGAGACTGCTGTCGACCATGGACTTCGACGGCGCCGGAGAACTCGGCCCGACAGCCACCCGGTGGAGCCGACTGGCCGCGAACGAGCAGCCGTTGCTCCGCTGCGCATGCACCGATCAGCTCGGCCGAAGGAGGTAACCGGGATGCCCGGCTGGATACCCAGGTGGAACAGGCTGCCCCGGTGGGGAAGGATCCTCTACGCGCTGGTGGGCGTGGCGGTGCTCGTGGCCGCCGGCGTGTACGGCATTCCCGCCATCCAGAGGCCGGACACCTGCCACGACGGCATCGAGAAGATCGGCGGCGAGTGCATCGGCGTCGACGGCGCGGGCTACGACTTCGGCACACCGGAGATAAGCGCCGTGGTCAAGGCCATCTCGGAGGAGAACAAGAGGATCGCGAAGCAGCCCCACGTCACCGTGGCGATGGTGCTGCCCCTCCAGTCGACCACGGCGGGGCTGCGGCGGCAGATGCGCAGCGACCTCCAGGGCGCGTATCTGGGACAGCGGCAGGCCAACTCGGGCGTGGGCCAAGTGCCCAGGATCCGGCTGGTGCTGGCCAATCCGGGAAGGGGCTACCGCCATCAGGAAAAGGTCGTGGACGCGCTGCTCGACATGGCCCGATCCGAGAAGGACAAGCTGCGGGCCGTCACGGGCTTCAACCTCACGCTCGACGCCACAGAGAAGGCCGTAGCACGTCTGACGGAAAACGGTGTCCCGGTGCTCGCCTCCCGGATCAGCGGCGACGGGATCGCGAACGTCGAGGGGCGGAAGCAACGATTCCCCGGCCTTGCCCGGATCATCCCCACCAACGGCGATGCGGCCAAGGCCCTGGCCAACTTCAACGGCGAGCGGGGCCGGGAAGATGCCAGGACGGTGCTGGTCTACGACACCCGCCCGGACGCCTACGCCCAGTCCTTGGCGAGCGCGTTCCGGGGGATCAAGGAGACGGGTCCGGCCGGGCCCGCCGACATGTCCTTCGAATCCCCGGGGATCGACGAGGCCGGCTCGACCGGCAGTCAGTTCGAGCAGATCGCCAACAACATCTGCGGTTCCGCGGCAGACACGGTCTACTTCGCGGGGCGCACGCTGCACCTGCGGATCTTCGCGCTCACCCTCGCCAAGCAGACGTGCGCGGACCGCCACTTCACCCTGATCAGCGGCTCCGACGCCGCCTCTCTGCGGCAGGCCATGTCCGAGAAGGACTGGGCGCAACTGCGCGGCGAGGACGGTGGAGCCAAGGTGACGGTCCAGTATGCCGCCCCCGCCCACCCGGCGGCCTGGGACACCGAACTGTCCGCCTGGACCAAGCAGTGGAAGAAGTCCCGCCACCGCGAGCCCACCGCGAGCGAACTCCCCCAGTACCTCACGGAGCCCAAGGCGGCCCTGGTCGGCCTCAACGACCTGATCAAGAGCACGATCTCGACAGGCACGGACCTCGGCTCCACTCCGAACCTGGAGGACTCCCGCACCATGCTCGTCTACGACGGCCTCGTCACCATCGGCACGGCCCTGCACGAGGTACAGGGCAACGACGCCGAGCAGGCGCCCAGCCTCACGGACGTCCGCCAGGAGTGGTCGAAACTCCAGTCGGTGCACCGGGTGAGGGGCACAAGCGGCCTGATCTGCCTGACCAGCGGCGGGAATCCGTACGACAAGCCGGTCGCGGTGGTCGAACTGAACCCGGGTCAGGGCGTGCGCGGGTCCCTGAAGTTCGTCGGTCTCGGCTGGCCCACCGGCAAGGAACAGCCGAAGAACTGCGTGATCCCGAGCGGCACTTCCTGAGACAGTCGCTCCCTCTCTGCCCAGCGCTCTACTTGAGGATGTCGACTACGGGGCCTGCCACTTGGGGGCCCGCCACCCTTTGTGCCGCAGGAACGCGCTCAAGGCGCGGGCCTGGTGGCGGAGGCGTTTCTCGGCGCGACCTCGGTCGCTGCCGCATCTGCTTCGCCGAAGCGCGCACCACGCGGCCTGAGCGGAGGTCGTCCGGGGGTGTGTCCTGCCAAGCCGTGGTCCCTCTCGACACGTTATGTGTCACCTACGGCTTGGCTGACGAGGTGATCGGGGATCCGGCCGGGGCGGCGGAGTCAGGCGCCCCCGCGTAGTCGGGCAGCTCGACGCCGTTGATCGCGCGCCCGACCAGCTCGGTGAACCATTCGCCGCTGAAATCCGGGAGCGGCTCGGCGTCCGGCCCGGGGACGTCGCGGGTGCGGGCGTTCAATCGGCCGATCTCCTGGTTGGCCTCGACGAACGAGCGCATCCGCGCCTCGTAGCGGGCGAACCCGGTGCCGGGGTCCCACTCGGCGGCGGCCAGGTCTCCGGCCAGTACGTAGGCGCCGACCAGTGCCAGCCCGGTGCCCTGTCCGGACATCGGTGACGAGCTGAACGCCGCGTCCCCGAGCAGCCCCACTCGTCCGCTCGACCAGCGGTCCATCACCACCTGGGCGACCTGGTCGAGGTAGAAGTCCGGGGTGTCGTCAAGGTGCGCGAGGATGTCCGGAGCCAGCCAGCCCAGGCCCGCCATCCGCTCACGCAGCAGGCGCTTTTGGGCCGCGACGTCACGGTAGTCGACGTCGAAGTCGGCCGAGGCGCAGTAGAACATCGCCATCGCCCGGGCGGCGTCCTGGATGGGACGCAGGAGGGCTGAGCGCCCGGACTCCTGGTCCTGGTACTCGAGCAGCCAGCGGTCCAGCCCGAACTCGTTGGGCACACTGTAGAAGGCCAGCACGTGCCCGAGGTGGCGCAGAAACCGCTCATGCGGCCCGAAGACCATCGCCCGCAGCTCCGAGTGCAGCCCGTCGGCCCCGACCACCAGGTCGAAGCGCCGCCGGTCGCCGCTCGCGAAGACCACGTCGACCCCGTCCCCGTCCTGGGCGAGCTCGGCGATGCGGTCGCCGAAGATGTACTCGACGCCGTCGCGGGTGTCGTCGTAGAGCACCTGGGACAGGTCCCCGCGCAGGATCTCGATGTCCGCGATGAACCCGTCGCCACCGTCGTCGTCCGCGCGGAAGGTCTCCAGTACCTTCCCGTCCGCGTCCACGGTGTGCGCGCCGGCGGTGTCGGTGCACGCCGCGCGGACCGCCGCGTCCAGCCCCATGCGCACGATGACCTCCTTGGCGATGCCGCGTGCGTCCACCGCCTGCCCGCCGGGACGCAGCTCGGGAGCCCGCTCCACCACGGTCACCTCGGCCCCCCACCGGCGCAGCCAGTGGGCCAGGGCGGGTCCCGCGATGCTCGCCCCCGCGACCAACACCCTGGGACGGCTCACTCGCGTCCCCGGCTCGCCTGTCGGGATCGTGCGCTCCTGCTCGGAGTCGTTGACGCCCATCACTGCCTCCATGTGCTGCCTCCTGTGCTGGAACGTTTCCAGCACAGGACCACCGCCGTCGGTGGATCCAGGGTGTCGACTGCGGATCCGCACAAAACTCGTCGGTACGGCCGAGATCGCGTCCACGCCCGCTCGTCGCAGGAGTCCGGCCGTATGGCGGTCGCAGCTGAATGACCTTCAGCAGCCCCGGAGCGAGGTCGCAGTCGACTTCATGGTGCGGAACGAATGGTCGGCGGGCCGCATCCACTGCTTCTTGAGACCCGCAAGGTCGCACGCTCCATCGGTTCGGGCGACCCCGCCCCGCACGCCGACCGCCGCGGTGGCTGGGGGAGGGTGCTGGACCTGGACGCCCGGCTCGGCTGACCGCCAGGTGGCGGGAACAAAGGACGGGGATGGGCCTTGTCTTGGATCCTGCCGTCCGGGTGAGTTGAGACGGACGTCCTGGGAGGCCGCATACTCGATGATCGTCGCGGGGCTGTGGAGCCTCGCACGCTGAGTTGAGCTGGTCGGATTCAAGGGTGTGGGGGATATGACAGACGTGAACGATCTGGCCGTTGCGGATGCGGTGGAGGACCCTGCCGTACCGGAGCGCCAGGGTGGCGGTCTGGCGCGGTGGTTGCTTCGGCACCGGGTGCAGCCGGCCAGTGCGGCGGAGACAGGTGCCGGCGAGTCCCATGCCTGGTGGAAGGTGATGTGCTTGACCGGCGTCGACTACTTCTCCAGTCTGGCCTATGTGCCGGCGATTGCCGCCGTCGCAGCCGGTGCGGTCTCACCGCTGGCCACACTTGTGCTCGTGGCTCTGACCCTGCTGGGGATGCTGCCGATGTACCGGCGGGTGGCTCGCGAGAGTCCGCATGGGGCCGGTTCGGTGGCCATGCTCGAGGACCTGCTGCCGTTTTGGCGAGGCAAACTGTTCGTCCTGGTCCTGCTCGGGTTCGTGGTGACCTCATGGATCATCACGATCACCCTGTCCGCGGCCGACGCATCCGTCCATCTCGTGGAGAGCTCCTATGCCCCGCAGGCACTGCACGGACACGAGGTCGTCATCACCGTGGCGCTCCTGCTGCTCCTTGGCGGGGTGTTCCTACTGGGCTTCAGCGAAGCGGTCAGCGTAGCCATCCCTCTGGTCGCCGCCTTCCTCGTGCTGAACGCGGTGACCATCGGCGCCGGCCTGATGGAGGCGTTCACGAGCCCGGGCGCCCTTTCGGCATGGACCAACGCTCTCGGCGAAGGCGACGGAGTGGGTGACCTGGCCGGGCCCGCACTGCTGGCCTTCCCGCTGCTGGTGCTGGGCCTGTCCGGATTCGAGACCGGGGTGAGCATGATGCCGCTCATCTCCGCCGAGGGCGAGACCACCGAACAGCGGCTGAACTCCCGTATCCGCAACGCCCGCAAACTGCTCACGACCGCCGCGCTCATCATGAGCGTCTACCTGCTGGCCGCCAGCTTCGTCACCACCGTCCTCATCCCGCACAAGGAGTTCGAGGAGGGCGGCGCGGCCAAGGGCCGGGCCCTGGCCTGGCTCGCTCATGAACACGTCGGGGAAGCCTTCGGGACCGCCTACGACATCAGCACCATCCTGATCCTCTGGTTCGCGGGCGCCTCGGCGATGGCCGGACTGGTCAACATCGTCCCGCGCTATCTGCCTGGCTACGGCATGGCCCCCGAATGGGGCCGTGCGGTGCGTCCCGTCGTTCTGGTCTACACGGCCCTGTGCGTCCTCATCACCCTCGCCTTCGGTGCCGACGTCGAAGCCCAGGCCGGCGCCTACGCCACCGGTATCCTCGCCATGATGGTCTCCGGCGCCTTCGCCGTCACCGTCTCCGCCCATCGCCGCCGTCAGCGCACCGTGTCCGTGGGATTCGCTGCGCTCACCGCGGTACTGCTCTACGCGCTGGTGGCCAACATCATCGACAAGCCGGACGGCATCACCATCTCCGCGATGTTCATCCTGGGCATCATCACCGTCTCGCTGATCTCCCGCATCTCACGCACTACCGAACTGCGGGCAGACGACATTGTCTTTGACGAGACCGCCCGCCAGTTCATCGCCGGCACCCTCGCTCACGACAACGCCATCAACATCATCGCCAACCGCCGCGAAGCCGGAGACGGCGCCGAGTACGCGGACAAGGAACGCGAGCAGCGGGCCACCAACCCCGTGCCCGGTCTCGCCGACATCCTGTTCCTGGAGATCGACGTGGTCGACCCCTCCGACTTCAGTGAGACCCTCACCGTCCACGGCGTCGAAATCGACGGGCACCGAATCCTGCGAGCCGAGGCCCCCGCCGCTCCGAACGCCATCGCGGCGATCCTGCTCACCCTGCATGAGAGCACCGGCGTTCAGCCGCACTGCTACTTCGCCTGGGCCGAAGGCAGTCCTCTGACCCACATGTTCCGCTACTTCCTCCTCGGCCGCGGCGACACCGCCCCCGTCACCCGCGAGATCATCCGCCGACACCAGCCCGACCCCGCCCGCCGCCCCGGCATACACGTCGCAGGCTGACACCGCGCCCCACCCGCAACGGCTCCAGCAGAAAGCCTGCGCACGGGGCCCGGCGGCCCGGGGGCCCGGGGGCCTGACCGTGGCAGCCCGGGCCGGCCGGCGCCGGCGAGCAGTCAGTCCTCTGGCCGCGCACGTGAAGCGCGGCCGTGGTCGAGGTCGCGGGCCGGGAGATGAGCGGTTGCGGCGACCGCGAGGAGCATGCCGACAGAAAGGGGGTGAATACCCCGGGCGTCATCACGGCGGCCTGTTTGTTCCAGGCCAGGGCCGTCTTGTGGTTCCCAGGTCGCGGAAGATTTCGGCGGCGTCGGCAGACAGCCAGTCGTGAGCGCTGACAGAAGTCGAACCGGGCGGGTTCGTCGTCGCTGTCGGCCTTCGTCCGGTCGAGGAGGTTCTCTGAGGCGGTCTCACCGGTCGCCACCAGCTCCGGCTTGGTTCCGCCGTCCAGGTTCAACCGGGGCGGTTGGCCATAGGGTGCCGGACTTGGGTGTGGGTGCCGTCGATGCGCAGGTTGATGTTCTCGGCGGCGGCGTAGGCGAACACGTCCTCCAGGGTGTGCGGTGGTAGGCCGAGCTGGTCGGGGATGGCGAATTCGCGCTTCGACATGAGCGGGCGGATCTCGCTGATGGCGCGGCCGATGGGGGAGGAGCCCACCGTGTAGATCACGCCGAGGGCCCGGCAGGGGACCGGCGCACCGGTGAACCGGGGTGGCCAGCAGCCGGTCAGTGAAGACGAGTTCGTACTTCGGCCCGGCCCCGGCCTGCCGCCGACGGGCGCCCCGGCGCCGCCGTTCGTGACGCGCGGACTCGCAGCGCGCCTGCCAGCGTGGCGCGAGTTGTTCGATCAACTCGCCGAGATGCTAACGCGTGACGCGGCAGAAGGCGTGATGGGCCATGGCCGCACGGGCGTGCTTGATCCTCACACCTCAAGAACCCGCGCGGCCGTCGTCAGTCACGGCCTGCCCAGGAAGATGGTCAGACCCGGTCCAGGGGGCGGTGCGGACCGCTGGGAAGCTCCATTTCGATCGCGTCGCCAGGGCGCACCACGCCGCCCTCCTTCACGACGCTCATGATTCCGGCTTTGCGCACGATGTTCCCCGCCTCGTCGCGGCCGAGGACCTGCTTCAGCAGCCCGTCCTGGAAGACGTCGATCTGCAGGCAGGGATTGCGGAGGCCGGTGACTTCCAGGACCGCGGAGTCGCCGATGCGCAGCAATGTGCCGACCGGCAGGCCGAGCAGATCTATGCCGCGCGTGGTGATGGTCTCGCCGAGTTCGCCGGGCACCACCTTGAACCCTTCTTCGCCGACCTCGGCGAAGAGCTCTTCATGAATGAGATGGACCTGACGCAGATTCGGCTGGGTGGGATCCTGCGCGACGCGTGAGCGGTGCTTTACCGTCACACCAGCGTGAACGTCCCCCTCCACACCAAGCCCAGTGAGCAATCTGACGCTGTCCCGGTTCGGCTTGGTGAACGAGTACTCCCCGTTGCTGCTGACCGCCGTCACTCTTCCGCTCATACCCCGGAACCCCCTCGTCGGTAACCGTGATCAGCCACGAGCCTAGCCTTTCCCCTCAAGGCACAGCATCCACGATCTATCGCGGGTGGGGTCGTAAGCTCTTTCGTGCCGTCCGTGCGGACAGCCATGCGCACCAGCACGCACGACTTCGCCTCCCTCAGGCGGATGCACAGGTGGATGCCGTCGGCCCAGACGTAGACGTAGTCGCTGGCGGACAGATCGCGCTCGCCGAACGCCTGGCGGTTGGCCTGCCACTGCTGGGTGAGGCGGGTGACCGTCACGGGCGATAGCCCGGCCGTCGACCCAGGAACTGCTCGAGTGCGGGCACGAAGTCGCCAGACGACAGGCCGTGGAGACAGAGCAGTGGCGGCACCTCGCTGATCGGGGACTTGTGGCACCAAGGCGGCAGGATCGCGGAGGAGAACCGCTTGCGCTCGCCCGAGGCCTCGTCGACGCGCTGGTCGTTCACCCGTGGTGCCTTCACCCCGACCGCCCCCGCCGCGGTCGTGACTTTCCTGGGCTGGTGATAGCCGTTGCGGACGACCAGGCGGCGCCTGTGCACGTCGCGCTGGTCGGCCAACTCAGCTATATACGCAGTTGACTTCGGCTTCCAGGGCGGCGCCGAGCGTCCGCCCTCGCGCCCTCGCGGACGATGTCGTCGATCAGGGAGCCGGTCTCGGTCGTTCCATCGGCATTACGTCTCCGCGTCCCATGGAGTCAGCCTGCCCCCAACACCCCACCCACGCAGGGAGATCCGAGAAACAGCGCCTAGAGAACCAGGACGGTCATCCAGAGCGCCCACATTCCCAGGGTGAGCATCAGAACCGCGCTTTCGCTGAGCCACCGCCTGATCCAGATGAGAGTGCGGACCAGCAGCAGAGCACCGATGACGAGCAGGGCCGCGACTACGAACCACAGCCATGAGCGAAACGCCAGCACGTCCGAAGCGGGGCACCACAGGCCGTTCTCGGCCTTCCGCTGGATCCTTCCTGGTTGAAGCTCAAGCAGAGCCGCCACGGCCTGGTCGGCAGCGAACGCGATTGCCGCCTCCTGTCGGTCCCCTCGTTCCGAAACGAGGAACATCCAGGTGGTCAGGCGGGTCTCGAAGGCTCGCAGCACGCCGCCGCAGCTCGTGTTCACCGCAGCCATCGCCGCCATCCTTGCTGTCGGTAGGAGCGGTATGCCCCGTGGAGCCCGTGGACCGTAAAGGCTCCGCCGTACCATCTGTCGATGTTGTCCGCGCGCCGCGTGCAGCGGTGATGGTGGCTTGTTGTACCTGCCCCGGCCACGAGCTCCCCTCGCGAACCGAGCCATTCTGCGGCTTTTCGAGAGTCTTCCGAAGTAGCGGAATCCCTTGCCGGCACCGAACGTGGCGCCTTGGGCTACGTCCATCCACTCGCTGCGGTCACCGTGGTAGACCTTGTAGGCCCCGCGAGCGACAGAGCTGCCCGCAGAGATGGCAGAACACGCGGCGCAGCCGAGCATGCCGGCTTTCGCAGGTCCGGTGCGTACCCGGTCGATCCGTTTGCCCCAACCGAACCGTCCGCCGAGGTCGTAGCATTTGAGCGGGTCGCTGTTGCAGTACTCGTCGGGGTTGGCGTTGCCGCCGTGAACGGGGTCGACGGACAGGAACCGTCCGGTGGTGGGGTCGTGGAGGCGCATACCCATGAGGGTGCCGCGGGTGACGGTTTCGCCGGAGCGTTGCTTGCCGCCGAGCCAGCTGTAGTACCGAGTAGGCTGCGCCTCAGCACGCTGGAGGGTGGGCAAACCCCGACCGGCGAAGCGCGCCCCGACCAGTGCCGGCACGGACAGCAGGAACAGACTCCCACAGACCGGATCGCCCACAACGACGAACTGTCCCGGCACAGACAGCCAGCTGACCGCCCATCCGGCACGCCGGATCCGGTCCAGCCACCGGCGCCGGGCGCGTTTCTCCTGCTCGTCGATGACGAGGCTGATGGTCGCCACGTGGATCCGTTCGCCTGCGTCCCGTCGGCGGGCCTGGACCAGGTCGTCCGCGTCCCGGATACGGCGGGGCGTGTCGTCGTCGAAGCTGCGTGTCACGGGCTCAGCGGTCGAACGCCTCGGTCAGGCTCACCCGGTAGCCGTCCTCTTCCATCAGTACGACGGTGACGCCGAACGGGTCGGGGTGGTCCAGCTCGATCGGGATGAAGGAGTAGTTCACCGCGGCCTGGATCGGTGGCACCAGTTCGCCGCCGGGCTGCGGCGCGGGGGCCGGCCCCCAGTCCGGGGCGACCGATGCCCAGCCGTCGGTGCCGCGGGACAGGAGCTGCTCGGTGTAGGGGAACTGGTGCAGGACGTGCCCGTCCCGGGTGGCGAGCACCATGTTCAGGCAGGGCGCCGGGCCGACGATGGGCAGCTCGCACGCGGTGGCGACGTCGTGGGTCTCCCACACGAGGACGACCTCGTCCGCGCGGGCGGCCGCGGCGATGTTCGACAGTTCCGCGATCCCGGTGAGCGCGTCCTGGCCGACCTTGACAGGGCGGGCCCAGATCATTCCGACCAGTTCGCCGCGCACCAGCGGCATGATGAGCGGGCGCGGGACTGCGCCCTCGCCCAGCCCGGCGGTGTACGCCTTCCTCGCCACGCCCACCAGCGCGTCCCACATCCGTGCTTCCACGCGAGCCCCCTCCGTCTGCCGTACCCGATCACCGCACCCTGCCACGGAGGTTGAGGTCGTGTCAGCAGGATGATCAGCCGGTACCCGGATGCGTGCGCAGGAGGTTCGCCGCGGCGCGGGGCCGTCATGGTGGCCCGCGCCGAACCATTGCGGTTTCGCTCCGAGGGTGCGAACGGTGGATTCGGCGACCTTGGACTCCTGGATGCCGATCGTGCGTCCCTTGCAGCCCCCGGACCCAGCAGTGGTGTCCCGGCGCCGAAGGGGTGGCGCAGGCTGCCCGGGAGCGGAGCGGGTCCACGCCGGTGAGACCGCCGCCGTCGACCTCGCGGATCATGCGCTCGGCGACCGGTGCGCCCAGGACCTTCTCCTCGGCGTCGAAGCTGTTGATCAGCAGGGGCGCGGTCAGAGCGCCCAGGGCAGGGGCCTGACGGATGTCGAAGACCCGACTGCCCAGGGCGGCCAGGTCGACCCGTCCGGACTGCACGTCGGTTGGAATGTCCAGCCGGTGCGCATCGGCGTCGAGGGGACCGCCGGCTTGCGGGCCCTGGCCCGGATGCAGGCCCGATCCGACCGCGAACGCCAGCAGTTGGCGCGGAGGTACGGGCAGCCGGCTGTCGTCCCCTTCGCAGCGTCGCGGGACGAGGTGCAGTGGAGTTGTTTCGGGGGCCCCGGTGTACTCCCCGGGTGTGTTCCCCCTTGACTCTCCCTCAGTTAAGGCCGCACAGAGCGAGAATGAGCTGGACGAGTACACCCGACACGACGCTCGGAACGACCTTCGCAGCCACGCGACGGACGCGGGGCCACAGATTGTGCTTGTTGTTCTCCAAGAGAGTCCCCTCTCAATTCTCGGTCCGTGAAGGCACCGGAAGCTTGAGGAAGAGCCCACGGGAACGATAGCGGTCCGAGCGGGGTCGCAGGGTGGAGATCACGTATCCGGCGATGACGACCAGGACCACGGTCTCGGTGACGAGGCACGGTGCTTCACGAAGTCCGTAGCGCGTCCCCCGCCGGGGTGCGCACTTCCGGCAGCCGGACTGGCGACCAGTCGACCACGGCCACCCGCACCCGCACCCGCACCCGCACCCGCACCCGCACTCGAACCCGGGCGCGGCCGTCCTGGTTGCTTCCGCAGTGATCGTCGCAACAGACCAGCAATTCTTGTGTCGTTGGGCGCATGCCTGGTAGGACTGTGGCGCGCCGTCACCGTCACATGTTCGATTCTGCGGGGGTTCATGTGGTCGCCACGGCCTTGACGTCTTCGCCGCGGCGACGCCGGGGGAGTCCGCGCCCGGCGCGGCAGCGGCTCCCCGTCGTCGCCCGGCGGGCCACGCAGCACGGGCTGGTGCTGACCGCTGTCGCGGTGACCGTGCTGCTGTGTGCGACGGCGCTGGCCGCGCTCGCGGCGCTGGCGGGGAGTTCGGTGCAGGCCGGGGCCGTACAACGGCTGGCTGCCGACCTCGACGCGCAGGTAAGTGTCAGCGCCTCCTTCCGGGCCGGCGGAATGGCCGCCGCCGACCGAGATGTGCGGGCCGCCGCCGAGCGGGTGTTCGCCGGGGTGCCGCAGCGGACGTATGTGGGGCTGCTGGGGACGTCGCCGGTCTCCGTGACAGGGGTCGACGGGGCGGGCCCGCCGCGCGGTCCCGGGGGGAGCGGGCTGCACCCGGTCGCGGTGCAGGATGGGGGCAGATTCGGGCGGTTGGTTGCCGGGCGGTGGCCCGCCGGCACGGCCGACGCCCCGGCCCGCGCCTTCACTGCGCTCCCCGATGTCCGGCGCGCCACCGGGTCCACCGCCCCGGTCGACGCGGCGGTGCCCGACGCGTTGGCCAGGCGTCTGGTCGTCAAACCCGGTTCCCGCCTTCAGGTGGAGGACGCTTTCGGGCGCGCCATGGCCCTGCGGATCACCGGCGTCTTCCGGGCGACCGGCGCCGTCGGGTTCTGGCCCGCGATGGCCGGTGACCTGGCCCCGCAGCAATCCGCCGACCAGCACCTGTTGGTGGTGTCGGCGTCGGCTCTCAACGGCAGCGCGCCCCTGAACGGGCAGCTGACGGCCCGCTGGAGTGTGCAGCCCGACTTCTCCCGTATCGACGCGGGCAGCCTGCCCGGGCTGCACGACCGGCTGCGCGCCTTCTCCGGGAGCCAGAGCCGTATCTCGGTGATGCGAGGCTGGCCGCCGTCGCTGGACGACCTGACGGTGAGTTCCGGTCTGCCGGGCGCGATCGAGGACCTGACGGTACCGACGGTGGCGGCCCGGTCCTCGTTGTATCTGCCGAGCGTGATGCTGGCGGCCCTCGCCCTGGCCACCTTGGTGCTGGCTGCTCGTCAGCTGACGGTGCGTCGCCACGGTGAGCTGACCCTCCAACGGGCCAGAGGCGCCGGCACCCTGCGGTTGCTGCGCGGCGCGACGGTTGAGTGGGCGCTCACCGGCGTCCCGGCCGCCGTAGCCGCGCCGTTCCTGGCCGAGCTGCTGCACCCCGGCAGCCGGGGCGCCGGCGCGTGGGCGGCGGTGGGACTGACCCTGCTGGTGCACGCTGCGGCGGTGCTGCTGCCCGTGCTGACGTTGCCGCGATCACGGCCGGCCCGGGGCGCACGGGCCGCTGCCGCACAGCAACTGGGCGCCGACCTGGCACTGCTGGCCATCGCGGCCCTGGGGTATCTGGAGCTGCGGCGGCACCACTCGCTGCTCGCCGGCCTGGGCACCGGCAGCGGGTCCGCGGACCCGGTCCTGGTCCTGGTCCCGGCCCTGGTGGCCGGCGCCTCCGCGCTCCTTCTGCTACGACTGCTGCCGCTGGCCTCCCTCCTGCTGGACGCGTTCGCCCGTCGCAGCCGGGGCCTCGTTCCAGCGCTGGCCGGCTGGCAGTTGAGCAGACGGGCCGCGCGCAACGCGGGACCGGTGGTGCTGATGTGCCTGGCCGTGTCGGTGAGCGCCTTCGCCACCACCGAGCTGGCCTGCCTGAACGCCCTGGCGTCCGAGGAGGCGGCGTTCACTGTCGGCGCGGACGTGCGGATCGCCCCGTCCGCAGCAGCCGACAGCTATCCCTCCTCCGCACTCGGCGCCGCCTATCGCGCTCTGCCGGCGGTGAGGGTCGTGACCCCGGTGACGCAGTCGACGGTGACGCTGCCCGGCGGCGCCAACGCAAACCTGGTCGGCACGATCGGCGGGCCCGCTCCCCGCACCGCGTCACCGGTCGTCTTCGGGATACGGCTGCCCGGACGTCCGACCGCGCTGCTGCTGGACGAGCGGCTGGCCGGCGGTGGCAGTGGGGCGGCGCCGAGCCTGGAACTGACCGTGCAGGACGCGTCCGGCCTCGTCAGCACGGTGACGGCCCGCCTGCCCGCCGCCGACGGGGCCAGGCACACCGTCGTGGTCCCGCTCGATGTGGCGCTGAGCGGTGGTCACCCGCGGGAGTATCCGCTGACGGTGACCGCCGTCAGCGTGCTGCCGCAGCCGAAGGTGCGTCCCGCACGGCTGAACCTGGAACTGCTGCGGGTGGGCGCGCGCGGTAGCGCGGACACCTGGGCCACCCGGCTGCCTGCCGAGCAGATCTGGGCGAACGGCACGGAGCACGCCGCCGACTCCACCGCGGGGGCGTGCGAAGGAAAGCCGACCGGCGGCTATGAGCCCGGCACCCCCGGGGTGTGCTCGGTCGTTGCCGGCGGCTCCGAGGTGCTCCGGACCACCATCAGTACCGGTATCCGGGCCTCTCAGGCCACCGATGACGCCTTTGGCGGCCTGTCGGACGGCGACTACGACACCCGGCCCGCCGGCCGGGTGCGACTCGTGGCGGCCTCGGCCGGTCGGCCCGCGCCGCTGCCGGTGCGTGCCGCCGCCTCGACGCTGGACGAGGCGCGTCTGCGCGTGGGCAGCATCACCACACTGGATCTGGGTGGTGCCCAGGTCACCGCCAAGGTCGTGGGCCGAGTCGGCTCGGTGCCCGGACTGGGCCGCGGACAGGGGCATCTGATCGCGGACCAACGCCAACTGGCCGCCGCGATGACGCGGGCCGGCGCCGACCAGCAGGACCCCGCGTTCTGGTGGCTCAGCAGCATCGACAGCGCGCGTACGGCCGTCGCCGCCGAGGCGCAGCCCGCACTGGGCCGTGTCACCACCACGGCACGCACCGCCGCGTCCCTGCGGGCCGATCCGTTCCGCAGCGGGCTGCGCCGGGTGCTGGAACTGGTCCGGTATCTGGCTCCTGGTTTCGCGGTCATCGCCTTCACCGTGCACGCGGTGGTCTCCACCCGGCAGCGCCGCAAGGAGTTCGCCCTGCTGCGGGCGATCGGCGTCCGCGCCGGAAGCCTGTCCACGCTGCTGGGCGCCGAGCAACTGAGTCTGGCGCTGTTCGCGGTGATCCCGGGGGCCCTGATGGGCATGGCCATGGCATCGGCGGTGCTGCCTCTGGTGACCGTGGACGACGGCGGTCAAGCCCCCTGTCCGCCGCTGCCGCAGGTCATCCCCTGGGTCGGGGTGGCGCTCACCACGGTGGCGACCGCCGTGGTCATCAGCGCTGTGGTGCTGGCCCTGGCCCGGCTGCTGGCCAGGGTGGACCTGGCCCGTGTGCTGCGGGCGGGGGAGGACCGGTGACCCGGGCGGCCCGACACGAGCGGCAAGGAGGGACCGTGACGCGACTCCTGGTCCCGGGCGGAGGCCTGACACGGCGGCTGGTACGCAAGGAGGCCCGCGGGGACCTCTCGGTACTGATCTGCCTGGCGGTGGTCGTCCTGGCGCTGACGGCGCTGTGCGTGTGGGTTCCCGCCTTCGCGGGCGGCCAGGAGGACCAGGCACTGCGGCAGCGTGTCGAGTCCACCCGGTCCCAAGCGCCCCTGATCAGCGTGAACACCACGCCTGAGGTTTTCGTCACCGTGCCGCCCTCTGTGGACATGGCGGCCCTGCTCGATGGCGGCCGCAGCCTCGCCGAACAGCTCAGCGGCCCCGCCGCTCGGTATGTGACCATCGCCGGCGGCAGCTACGAGTACGGTGGCGCGTCCCTGATCTCACCGAAGCCGCCGGGCCCGGCGAACACCAGCACGGAACTGACGGCCGGTTATCTGCCGTCCGCGCGGGCCCACCTGCGCTACGTCAGCGGTCACGCCCCGGCCGACCACACCCCGCCGGGCACGGCGCCCCAGATCGGGCTGTCGCAGGCCACCGCGCAGGCGCTCGGCGTCCGGGCCGGCAGTCGTCTGACCCTTGAGTTCGCCAAGACGCTCGGGATGCAAAGCGCCCCGCCCCGGGCGGAGTTGCAGGTGAGTGGGGTCTACCGGGCAAGGGCCGCGACCGACGACTTCTGGAGGGGCCGGGAGACCCTGGACCAGCCGTCGCGCTACCCGGCCGAGCACTCCGCCGGCACGGTGCTCGCCGTCCGCGGCCTCGTCGGCCTCGACGCCGCCGACCTGCTCGCCGGCGCCGGGGTGAGCGGCCCAAGAGTGACATGGCAGGTGCGCGCCGACCTGTCCGGGGCGGCACTCGACCGGGCCCGCGCCCTGACCGGTCCGCTGTCCCACTACAGTGCGGACCTCAGCGATGCCCGGTGCCAGGGGGCCGATCCGGTCACGGGCGACCTCAGCTGCCACGTCGGCGGCCAGGCCACCGGATCCCTGCTGGTGATCGACTCCCTCAGTCCGCTGCTCGCCGACTTCACCGCCCAGGACCAACAGGCCAGGCAGCTGGCGACGTTCGCCGTCGACGCGCTGGCCGCGGTCGCACTGGCCACCGTCACCGTGGCAGTGCGGTTGCTGCTGCGCCGAAGGCAGGCGCACCTGCTGTTGCAGCGCGCGCGGGGCGCGTCCACCGCGCGGCTGGTGCTGCTGCGCTGCGCCGTGGCCTGGCCTGTGGTAATGGTGGCCGCCTTGCTCGGCTGGGCGGCCGGAGGGGCCCTCGCGCCCACCGGAACCTCCGGATCGCCGCAACCGCTGACCGCGGCCCTCGCCGCCGCGGTGGTGGCGCTGACGGTGCCGCTGATGACCTGGCTGGCCGTCCGCGAACCGCGCAGAGCCGGCCGGCTACAGCGCTCACGCCGGACCATTACCGTCGGCCGACGTGTGGTCCTGGAACTGACCGTATTGGTCACGACGGCGGCCGGTGTGGTCGCACTGCGCACCCAGGGGCCTGACGGGATTCTGGGCGCGGTGCCGGTGCTGGTGGCGCTGACCGTCGTGCTCGTCCTGCTGCGGGTCTACCCGCTCGTGCTGCGCCCGGTGCTGCGGCAGACCCGGCGCGGCCGGGGAGCGGCGGCGTTCATCGGGGCAGCCCGGGCCGCCCACGACGCTCCGGCGACCGGGCTTGCCCTGTTCGTCCTGGTTCTGACCCTGGGGACGGCCGTGTTCGGCGGCCTCGTGCAACAAACGATCGACGACGGCCTGGACACGGGCGCGGCCTGGACCAGCGGTGCCGACGCGAGCGCGACCGTGGCCGGGACCGCAGCCGCCGCACCGGGGACCGGCACCACCGCGATACGGACCGCTCTCCAGCATCTGTACACCCTCCAGCTGACAGGACAGACCGACGGCGCGGTGATCTCCCCGGCCGCCGTGATCACCGTGGACCCCCGGCAACTGGTCGCCGTCGCCCCGAAGTCACCACTGGCCGACGCCCTGCTGTCCCGACTGGTCACCCCGACCCGAACCGGAGCGAACACCCCGCTGCCGGCCGTCCTCTCGCCCGGCCTACGGGCGCGCGAGCGCACCGGCGACTTCACCGCCACGGTCGTGCCCGACGGGAAGCCTCCGAAGGACCTGATCTTCAAGCCGGTCGGCACCCTCACCGCCGCGCAACTGCGGGACCCCCTCCTCGGACCGGTCACGGCACAGATCGCTGCCGGGACGCCGGTGCTGATCACCACCACCAGAGCCGAGCGTCTGATCCCTCGGCAACCCTCGGGGAGCACCGTCCTGCTCCTCAAGAGCGACCCACCCGCCACCGCCGAGCCCACGGCACTGCGGTCGGCGGCGGCCAGGGCGCTCGGGCCGACGGCCCGGATCCGCGTCCGCTCCGAGACGCTCAGCGCTCTGCGCACGGACGGCCTGACGCGGGGACTCGGCACGATCTACACCACGAGCTCGATCCTGTCCGCTCTGTCCGGCCTGCTCGCGCTGGTCCTGGAACTGACCCTCACCTCCCACGAACGCGGCCGCACCACCTCCTACCTCCGCACGCTCGGACTCGGCGGCAAGGAAGCCGGGGCGCTGCACTTCCTGCAACTGCTGCCGCTGGCCGCCGCCTCAGCGGTGGGCGGCACACTCCTCGGGCTGCTCGAACCGCAGCTCA
The DNA here is from genome assembly GCF_049739545.1 of Streptomyces sp. SLBN-8D4. NCBI lineage: Bacteria > Bacillati > Actinomycetota > Actinomycetes > Kitasatosporales > Streptomycetaceae > Streptomyces > Streptomyces sp. SLBN-8D4. The sequence goes on along the minus strand of NZ_JBMGQC010000001.1, from coordinate 248,229 downwards.
TGGCACAGACACTGGACCTGCGGCAGTTCACCGGCGGCCCGGCCCAACCCGCCCTGCACACCGACTACTCACTGACCGTCGCCCTCGTCGCCGGCGTAACCGCCCTGCTCCTGGCCGCCGCGGCCACCGAAACCGTCCTCGCCCGCCGACGCGCACTGGGAGGCGTCCTGCGCCTCGCGTGAAGACCCAGTGTGCGGTGGCTGCCCGGTACAGCGACCGCGCCCACGCACGACTCGCCCTCAGCGCTCCGAGCCGCCGCCGCTCGCCGCGTCCTGCGCGTCGGACCTGGCCCGGCGCGCGGCCTCGTCGGGCCACACACCGACGTGGTCGCTCTCCAGCACCAGCCGCACCCGCTTGCGCAGGTGCAGACGCTCGGTGAACTCGCCCGGCAACTGCAGCCGACCGCCGGCGTCCAGCACCGCGTACTCCTCGGCGGTGAGCACCTGGACGCCGTCCTCGCCGGTGGCGACCCGGCGCAGCACCTCGGTCGAGGTACGGCCGTTGCGGATCCGAACGGTGCGTTGTACCTGCTCGGACACCAGCGCGTCGTGGGTGACCACGACCACGGTGACACCCAGGTCCTCGTTGGCCCGGCGCAGCGCCGCGAAGACCTCGTCGCTGGTGGCGGTGTCGAGTTCGCCGGTGGGTTCGTCGGCGAACAGCACCCGCGGCTCGTTGGCGTTGGCGACGGCGATGGCGACCCGCTGCTGCTCGCCACCGGAGAGCGTGTCGGGGGTGCGGTCCCGACAGTGGCCGACGGACAGGAGGTCGAGCAGTTCCTCCGCCCGGGCTCGGCGCCGGGAGCGCTTGATCCCGGTGTACGTCATCGGAAGCATCACGTTCTCGGCCGCCGAGAGGTAGGGCAGCAGGTTGCGCGAGGTCTGCTGCCAGACGAAGCCCACGGTGCCGCGCCGGTAGCCGAGCCGCTCCCGGCGCTTCATCGCCAGCAGGTCGTGTCCGGCGACCTCGGCGGCACCCGCGGTGGGCACGTCCTGGCCGGAGAGTATGCCCAGCAGGGTGGACTTGCCGGAGCCGGAGGCCCCGACGACCGCGATCATCTCGCCCTGGGCCACGCTCAGGTCGAGGCCTTGGAGCGCCTGTACCTCGACGCCCTCGGTCTGGTAGATCCGCACCAGGTTCTCGCAGACGACCATCCCCGCCTCGCGCTGCGGGGCGTGAGCCACGGCCCTCCGACGCAGCTCGTCCAAGTCCGCTTGCCCGGTTGGCTGTTCGGGAACTGGCACACGGTCTCCCGAGGAGGTGAGGTCTGCGGACAACGCTGTCAGAGCGTCGCCAGGATAATGCGGAAGTCTGTACGAGGGGCCCGCTATGCCTGGATCAACCGCAGCTGGATCACCACCCGTCGGGAGAGCCGCTCGCCCCACCGCCTCATGGCCCACACCGACCAGCCGGAACCCGCCGAACTCCGCGAACGCCGGACACGTCCGCCCGGGTGATAGGCCACCGGTCTGCCGGCGGTTGAACGCAGGGAAAGCGCCCGCATCCGCAGCGAGAAAGGCATCCGCTGGGGCGGGCGCTTCCTCAAAACCGGCGCCTGACCAAGCTGCGAACCTATGCCGCCACGGCACCAGCACTGGGCGGGAACGAAGCGCCGGACGTGGGATCCTGGTGCCGGATGGAGCCTCAACGCCGGGCGTGGCGGATCTTCAATCGTCCGAATCCCATGGCCCCGGAAATTCGGATCTTCGGCCCGCCGAGGCGAGAACGCCGTGGGGCCTACCGGCGGGGGTTTGCTCCGGCTCGTCGTCCTTCAACGGCGACAGCCGCAGCACCACCCCGTCGGCGGTCAGCTCGCCCCCCAAGCCCCGCGGACGCCGTCCTTTCCCCGTGGTGCGGGCCTGCGGTTCCACGGATCAGGCGTGTGGGCGCGCCTGGCTCACCTCTTGCCGTGCACGCCCCGGCGCCGTGCTCAGCGCCAGCCCAGGGCCGGAGCGACGTGGGTCAGGATGCTCTCGATCACGTGGGTGTTGTAGGCGACTCCGAGCTGGTTCGGCACGGTGAGGAGGAGTGTGTCGGCGGCGGCGACCGCCTCGTCCTCGGCGAGTTGCTTGACCAGCACGTCGGGTTCGGCAGCATAAGAACGGCCGAAGATCGCGCGGGTGTTGGCGTCGATGTAGCCGATCTGGTCCTTGGAGTTGCCCTCACGGCCGAAGTAGGCGCGGTCACGGTCGTCTACCAGCGCGAAAACGCTGCGGCTGACCGACACCCGCGGCTCGCGGGTGTGCCCCGCCTCCCGCCAGGCCTCACGATAGGCCTCGATCTGCTTGCGCTGCTGGACGTGCAGCGGTTCGCCGCTCTCGTCGTCCTTGAGGGTCGAACTCTGCAGGTTCATTCCGAGCGTGGCCGCCCACGCGGCAGTGGCGTTCGAGCTGGATCCCCACCAGATACGGTCCCTGAGGCCTTCGGAGTGCGGTTCGATGCGCAGCAGCCCCGGTGGGTTGGAGAACATGGGATTGGGGTTGGGCTGCGCAAATCCCTCGCCCGTGAGTACTTCGAGGAGCCGCTCGGTATGGGCGCGTGCCATGTCGGCGTCGGTGGCACCTTCGGCCGGCAGATGCCCGAAGTGGCGCCATCCGTCGATGACCTGCTCCGGGGATCCCCGGCTGATACCGAGCTGCAGTCGGCCACCGGAGATCAGATCCGCGGCTCCGGCGTCCTCGGCCATGTACAGCGGGTTCTCGTAGCGCATGTCGATCACGCCGGTGCCGATCTCGATCCGGCTGGTACGTGCGCCGATGGCGGCGAGCAGCGGGAACGGCGAGGCGTGCTGCCGCGCGAAGTGATGGACGCGGAAGTACGCGCCGTCGGCGCCCAGCTCCTCCGCGGCGACAGCGAGGTCGATCGCCTGGAGAAGCGAATCCGCTGCCGAGCGCGTCTGCGAGTGGGGCGACGGCGTCCAGTGTCCGAAAGACAGGAACCCGATCTTCTTCATACCGCTTTCAACAATCACGGTCGGCGTACATTCCCCGCCGATGCTTGCGGCCGCGGCCGTGCAGAGCAGGAGGCCTGCACGACGTGGGGGGTCCGGTCGCGGGGGTCCTGCCGATGAGCCCCGGCGGGCAGCTGACGACAAGCCGTATGCCGACCGGGTGCCGTCCGCTCCCCGGCGAAAGCCTGCCGCCACTTGCCCAGTGTCTCGGCCTGAACAGCAACGGCCCGGACAGAACCGGCATGTGACATACCGTCAGCACACGCCATGCACGCCTGGATAGTGCGGGCCCACCTGGCCAGGCGCTGTGCCCCGTTGGCGCAGGCAGGGGGCGGCCGGGCGGCGGGCCCCTTATCCGCCGTACCCCTCTGCTGCTGCGGTCTCGCCCAGGTGGAGGCAGACTGGAGGGGTGAGTGACACACGCCTCAAGGGCGCTGGCACCACGCCCGCGCCTCACTCGGTGCATCAGCAGACGCTGGCTCTCGCGGCCATGATGTTCGCGGTGGCCATGACGTTCATCGATCAGACCATCGTCTCGATCGCCGCCCCGGACATCGTTCGGGAGCTGGACCTGTCAGCGTCCGGCATGCAGTGGGTGATCAACGCGTATCTGCTGGCACTGGCCGCCTTCTTCGCCGTCGGCGGCCGCCTCGCCGACCTGTACGGTCCGCGCCGGATCGTGGTCATCGGCGTGCTGGTGTTCGTCGTGGCCTCGGTGATGTGCGGCTGTGTCCCCAAGGGGGACGCCGCGCAGGGCTGGCTCATCGGCTTCCGTGCTGTCCAAGGGGCCGGGGCGGCGCTGCTGTTCCCCGCCGCGCTCGCGGTGGTCGTGGCGGTGTTCCCGGCCGAGCGGCGCGGCCGTGCCCTCGCGCTGTTCTTCGGGCTGTCCGGCGCGCTGACTGCCGTCGGACCGCTGCTGGGAGGCTGGCTGACGGCGGCATGGACGTGGCGCGCGGTGTTCTGGGTCAACGTCCCCGTGGCCGTGGTGGCGCTGGTACTCACCGCGATGGCGCACATCGGCGACCGCAGACGGGCGGGGACGCTGGACGTCGTGGGAGCCGCTCTCATGGCGGCCGGCATGGGACTGAGTGTTCTCGGGTTCCAGCAGGCCTACTCCTGGGGCTGGGACAGCCCGGCCACCTGGCTTTGCGTCGTGGGCGGCCTGGCGATCCTCGCCGTTTTCGTCCGCTACGAGCGGGGCGTCCAGCATCCTCTGGTCGACCTGCGCGTCTTCCGGGACAAGGGCTTCACCATCGACTCGGTGGTGCTGTTCTTCGCCATGCTCGCGTTCGTTCCGCTGTTCTTCTTCGCGTCCGTGTACGCACAGGTCTCGCTCAGCGCCTCGCCCAACCAGGCAGCGCTGTTCCTGCTGTACGTCTTCGCGGGCTTCGCCATCGCCTCGCAGTGGGGCGGGCGGATCCTCGATCAGCGGGGCGCGCGTCCGGCCCTGAAGGCGGGTGGCGTCCTGGGCTGCGTTGGATTCGCCCTGTGGGCGGGCAAGCTGACCGACCTGTCCATGCACGACCAGTGGCCGTACGCGGCCCTGGCCGGAGCGGGCATCGGCTTCATTCTGGCTCCCGCCTCCACGGACGCCGTCAACCGTGCGATCGGGCCGTCCTACGGCGAGGTCACCGGCGTCACACAAACGGTGCGGAACTACGCCGCGAGCGTAGGCATGGCCGTCTTCGGCACCGTGCTCACCCATGCCACGCGTGCGAATGTGACGGACACCCTGCAGGCGCGGGGCCTGTCGGCCGAACAGGCCCGGGACACCGCTCACCGCGTCAGCAGCTCCATCACGGGCAGCGGCGACGCCAACCCGCCTTCCGGCACCGGCCTGACGGCCGACCAGATGCGCGACATCGTCAGCGCGGTGCGCTCGGACTTCGCCGAGGCGAACCAGTCGGTCTTCTACGGCATGGCCATCGCCCTGGGGATCGCGTTCCTGTGCGCGCTGTGGCACCCGGGCGGCACCGAGGCCGCGGCCGGGGCCTCATCCGTCGAGGCGCCGCATCGGCAGGCTCCCACGAAGACCGACTGATCGTCACCAGCCGCCCGTGTCAGGCGGGTTCGCAAGAGCCGCCGCTGCCTCCGGAGCGGGCGACGGCGTGCGAGTCGGCGGCCCCCGGTGAAGCCCCGCGGGAGATCCGTGTCAGATCGGCAGCCAGGGACTCCAGCCACTCGACGACGGCGTAGTACCGGCGGGGCGCGCCCACTGGCTCGGCGTCGAACTCGGGGTGCACCGGATCGATCCGCGGTACGGGCGTGGGCGGGGTGTCCCCGCCGGGATCCAGGGCCGCGGAGACCAGCAGCATCCGCCCGGCCATGCGTTCGCCGAGCGCCTCCACCCTCCGCGCTGTCGCGGCGGGCAGCACGGTGACGGGCGGAGCCAGGAGCCGTTCGGAGCCCCACAGGGTGTGGTGGCCGGCGATGAGCGTCGCCTGCCAGTCCACCGACGCCGGGTGACCGCGCCGGGCGCCGGTCAAGGTTGTGGGCTCGCTCTGGAACTGCGCGTAGGCCGACTCGGCGAGGACGAGCGCGTGGTGCAGAGACCGTTGCCCCGGCGCGGCCGTCGGCACGATCGTGGCGGCACCGCCCGCCACCGACGAGGTCGTGGCCACCACGACCTCCGCGGCCGTGCGCAGGAGTTCGGCGGCCGCGCGGCGCATCTCCTCATGAGCGCCCCGCGGCCACGCGAGCAGCCCGAACACGGCGCCGATCGTGCTGCCGATCAGCACGTCGAGCATGCGCACCTCCGCGAGCTGCCAGGTGGACGGAGCCAGCTGCGCGAACACCAGGGCCACCAGCACGGTGAACAGCCCTTGGGCCCACCCGACACCCCGCACCGGCCCGACGGTGAAGGCGAGCAGCATCCACAGGGGCAGCAGCACGGCGTAGATGTTGGTGTGGGTGCCCACAAGGGTCAGTGTTGCGGCGGTCAGCAGCGCCCCGGCCAGCGTGCCCGTGAGCGCGAGCCGGATGGTGTGACGGGTCGCCTCAAGGGTGGTCCTGGTGAGACTGAGCGTGGCGAGCATGGCCCAGAAGCCGTGCGGCAGGGTGTCGATTCCCGCGACGAGTCGCGCCGCCGTGAGGGCCAGCGCGATCCGCACCGCGTTCTGGAAGAACACCGACCGGCGCCCGGCATGGCCGCGCAGCCTGTGCCACCACAGCACCGGGGCCGGCACGGTGGCGTACCAGAAGCGTTCCGTCGCCACCTCCAACTCGGCATGCCGTCCGCGTACGGCACGGTCGGCCGCCGCCCCCATGGCCAGCGCGGCGTCCGCGATCTCCAGCACGGCCGCATGCCTGCGCAGCACAGCAGGCGTGAATCCGGACCGGGGCGCGGCCTCCGAGTCGGACGTCCCCGCGGACAGGGCCGACAGCGTGGCACGTGCCGAGGACAGCTCGTCGTACGGCCCCGCCGGCGAGGTCCCTGCGCGCAGACACTCCGCCGTCGCCGTCGCGAGGTCCGCCGCCGCCCGCAGCACGGCTGCCACCTCGCGCTCCTGCGCCCGGGACGGAGCCCTCAGCCACGCCAGGCGATTCAGGAGCGTACGGACGGCGAGGCCGGTGTGGGCGAGGGCCCGAACCCGCACACCGGGACCGGCCGGTCGCTCCGCCTCGGGCACCATCAGCGACCGCAGCCCCCGGCCGGCCTCTTCCGCCGCGCCGCGGTCCCGGGTCTTGAGGACGTACGGCGGCACGGCCAGGGCTCGGGCGCAGTGGGCCGCCGTCCGTGCGGCGCGAGCCGTCCGCTCCCGGTACGGCGTCGGGGAGGGCTCGGGGAAGATCAGCGCCTCGGTGGCGATCAGCAGCACCAGCCCGGTCGTCGTCCCGAGCAGCCGCTCGTCGAGCGAGCCGGGATCGTACGGCGGGAACGACGGCAGGATGTACAGCAGCTGGAGCCCCGGCGCCAGGCCCGCCGGGCGCGGTCCGCCCACGGCGGAGAAGGCCAGCGCGAAGCCGACCGCCAGCATCCCGGCGACGGCGCTCCAGGTGCGCACCGAGAGACAGGTGCCGACGACCACCAGGACCCAGCACACCGGCAGCACCCGCAGCATGCTCGCCGCGCGCTGCCGCCCGGTCCCCGGGATCCGCGAGAGTCCGCCCAGGGCCACCGCGCCGAACAGCGCGTACGTGGCCGCAACGGGACTGTTCAGCCCGTACCGGAAGAGGTAGAAGCCGATCGCAGCGGCCAGGGCCACGCGCACGGCCCGTTGGCCGGAAGCGGCGTAAGCCGCCGGGAACAACCCGGCTGGGGCACCCCTCACCCCTCCAGGATCACCCCGACGCCTCGGGCCCGCGTCCTGGGCCGCCCGCATGGCGGGGATGCCTTCGCCTACCCGGCCCCGTCGCGGCTGGCACAGGACCAGTGCGATTGGCTCCTTACCGTCGTCGCGGACCCTGGCGGAGGCCGGGCAGGACCCAGGCCGTCGGGAGTTCTTGAAGGCTGCTCCTCCAGCTCGTGGTCTGGTTGATCAGGCGTCAGGCCGCACCGAAGCCTGACCGGGCGGCTGTGCCGGCCACTGACGGGCGTGCTGGTCAGGACTGGACGGCTGGCTTCAGGACGTTCCGGCACCATTGGCGGAAGTCGGTGGCGGAGGCCGGGTCGTGGGTTTCGGCGTCGTAGATGCCGTTGTTCTGCGCGTTGACCATGTCGGCCATGTCCTGGGCCAGCGAAGGGCTCGCGCCGTGCTGCACCATTCGGGCCTGGAAGTCCGCGAGCGGCACCTACTCTGGGGCGGCTCCCGCCCCGGCTGAGTTCTCCACCCGGACGCGGACCAGCCGCCCGGGCCCCTCGGTGCCCGTGTCGACCCGTACGTGGATCCTGGTGTCCGGCGGTGCGTGCTTGACGACGTTGGTGAGCGCCTCCTGGACGATGCGGTACGTCTGCACGGCGAGATCCGCCGGAAGGCCGCCACGCTCTCCGTCAAGGTCCAGTCGGGCGCGCGTGCCGCTCGTGTCGAGGCGGGCGACCAGCCGCCGAAGATCGGCCGAGAGGGACTCGCCGACCCCACCGCGATCTGGCCCGCGTCCGGGGTTGCCGGATGGGGCGTCCGCGGGGGTGCGCAGCACCTCCAGAAGCCGGCGCAGTTCGTCCAGGGCGTCGCGGCCGGTCGCGCTGATGACGCCGAGGGTGCGGTCGACGACCGTGGGATCGGCGTGCCGCATCAGCCTGCCGCCCTCGGCGTTCAGCACCATCACGCTCACGCTGTGGGCGAGGACGTCGTGGATCTCGCGGGCGATGCGGGTCCGCTCCTCGGCGACGGCGACCCGGGCCAGGGCGAGGCGTTCCGACTCGGCGAGGGCGGCCCGTCGTTCGAACTCGGCGATATAGGCGCGCCGGGCACGGACGTACTCGCCGAACACCCAGGCCCCGGCCAGCAGGAGCCCCACGGCGAGCGGGGTGAGCCAGGCACCGCGGGCACCCGGGCCCCCGTAGTCCCGCTGCCAGGCGGGAATCCACAGCACCACGCAGCCGGCGGCACAGATCACCGTCGCCGCGGCGGCCCGGCGCCGGCCCCGCACCGTGAGGGTGGCCAGGACCGCCGCCAGGGCCACAACTCCGCGTCCCGGCTCCTGTCCCCACACCTGCCCGAGGTACTGCGCCCAGAACCCGGCCGTCACCAGGGCCGCGACGAGCACCGGCCGGCGACGGCGCCACAGCAGGGGCAGCACCAGGGCGGCGTACACGACCGTCTGTACCCAGACGGGCCGCCAGCCCGGCTGGGGGCGGATCACCGGGGGCACGGCAACCAGCACGATCAGCAGCAGGTCCGTCAGCCACGGATGTGCGCGCCGCAGTCGGGGCAGGGTCTCGATCAGCCGTTGCACCGCCTCACGCTACGGCCGGGCCCCGCTTCCCGGCATCGTCCTGGCGGCCGTCACGGGGTCCTCCCGCAGTCGTACGTACACCGGCCGGAGATACGACGTGGGGCCACACGGGGCGTTTCCACCATGGCCGCCATGTCGATCACCACCGAGTTCCTCAGACGGCCCCTCATGACCGGTGCCGTGGTGTCCAGTTCACGGCGGCTGGCGTACGCGATGACCGAGGGCATCGGCCTGGAGCAGGCCCGGCTCGTCGCCGAACTCGGTCCGGGGACGGGGGTGTTCACCGACGCGATCCTGGCCCGGCTCGCCCCCGACGCACGGCTCGTCGCCATCGAGCTCAACCCGCTGCTCGCCGCCCGGCTGGCGGCCACCCGACGCGACACCCGGCTGACCGTCGTCCAGGGCACGGCCGCCGAACTGGCCGCCGAGGTGGGCGAACCGGTCGACGCCGTGGTCTCCGGGCTGCCGTGGACGGTCATGCCGCAGGACCGGCGCGGGCACATCCTGGACGCCGTGACCGAAGTCCTCGCGCCCTGCGGACGGTTCACCACCTTCGCCTATCTGCACGCGGCCTGGACCCCGCCCGCCCGACACTTCACCGCCGAACTGGCCTGCCGTTTCGACCGGTTGGAACGCTCGGAGACGGTGTGGGCGAACCTCCCGCCCGCCTTCGTTCACCGGGCCACGAAGAAGTAGGGCCAGTGGGGGAGATGCAGACGATGAGGGTTCGTCGTTCAGCCGGGTCGGCGTGGTCTCAAGGGACTCGAAGCGGGACTCATCGTCTCCATCCTGGGAGCCCCTGGTCCGGGCCGGGGCAAAGAACTGCAGAACCGCGGCGATGAGCAGGAGAGGGACGGCCGTGTGGGCCGCGGTCCCCTCACCGCTGTTGGAGAACGGAGCCGGCACGAGGCGGGGCACCGTCACGGACAGGACGGCCAGGACTCCCATGACGGGGCGGCGCAGGTGGACTCGTGGCTTGAGCCGCAACGCCGCGGCCACGTCACGCAGGGTGAGCTCGCGGCTGACGCCTGCGGACGCGGCGTGCGCGAGACCGAGGCGACCTGGAGGACTGTGCGGTCGAGCTGATTGCCTCGGCCGCGCCGCTGAGGTCAGTCGGCCTCGATACCTTCCGTAGCCCGCCCGTAGCTCGAGCCGCCGTGCGGCCGGGCGCCGATGGGTGCAGCCTGCGTTTCTCGACCCGGTAGGCGCTCGTTCCGTACGACAGTGCCACACGGTCCGTGCCACCCGTTGCGCTCTTGCCGCGAGGCCGCCGCGGCTCGGCCGGTCGCGCCCCCCGGCATGTACCTGGCCGGGGCAGATGGAGTATTGAGACGCGAGAATCTAGGGTCAGCACGTGGCTTTCATCCTGGTGTGCGAAGACGACGCGGCGGTCCGCGGCATCCTCAGGCGTGCCCTGGAGCACGACGGTCACACCGTCTCCGTCGCCGCCACGGCAGACAGCCTGCTGCGGCAGCTCGCACCGGTGCCCCAGCTGGTCCTCCTGGATCTCGGGCTGCCGGACGCCGACGGCCGCGATGTCTGCCTGGCCCTGAGGGCTCGCGGCGTCGACGTGCCGGTGTTGATGCTGACCGCCCTGGACGGTCTGCATCACAAGGTGGGCGGCTTCGAGGCGGGCGCCGACGACTACATGACCAAACCCTTCGACATCCCGGAACTGCTGGTCCGCGTCCGGGCACTGCTGCGCCGGGCCACCGTGGCGCCCGCATCGCACGAGGTCGTCCTCGATCCGGCGAAGCACATGGTGACCTACGATGCGGCGAGCATGAGCCTTACCCCGACGGAGTTCCGTCTGCTGGGCCGCCTGATCGCCTCGCGGGGCGACGCGGTTCGCCGCCACGCCCTGGTCGCCGCCGGCTGGCCGTACGGGGCGCACGTCAGTGACAACACCCTCGACTCCTATGTGCGCCGGCTGCGGACCAAGCTCGGTCCGCTGGGTGTGGCCGGGCGTCTGGCGACGGTCCGCGGCGTGGGCTACCGATGGCAGTGACGGGATTCCGCAGAAGCGTCGTCGCGCTCACCGTCCTGATCGCCACCGCCGTGGTCGCCATCCTGGTCGTCGTCTCGCACGTGCTGCTGAGCAGGGTCACGGACGCCGATGCCCACGATCTGGCCCGTACGCGCGCCGAGGCGGTCGCGGCGAACGTCACCGCCAAGGGTGGCCGTGTCGTGCTCACGGAGAACGGCAGTGAGGCGTTGGACGAGGTCGCCTGGGTGTATGCCGACGGCCGCCTGATCGACGGGAACGTACCGGCGAGCGTGGTCAGGCGTGTCGAGGAGCTGGTGGGCTCGGGGCGTTCGCAGACCGCGACCGTCGGCGACTCCCTCCTGTACGCGCGGCAGGTCCCGGTCGACGGCCACCACGTCATGGTGGTCGTGCGGGTGGACCTCACGCCTTATGAGACGTCCGAGCAGCGCAGTCTGACCTTGTCGCTGATCCTGGGCGGCCTCACGATCGTCCTCGCCGGCGGTGTGGCGCATCTCGTGGTGCGCCGCGCGCTGCGGGTCGTGCACGAAATGGCCGCACTCGCCGACGACTGGGGCCATCACGAACCCGGGCGCCGCTTCAACCTCGGCGTCCCCCGCGACGAGTTCGGGGAACTGGGACAGACCCTGGACCGCCTTCTGGAGCGCGTCGACAACGCGTTGGCGGACGAACGCCGGCTCACCGACGAGATCGCCCACGAACTGCGGACACCGCTCACGGTCCTGCGGGGCGAGGCGCAGCTGGCGCAGCTGTCCGGCGAACCCGTGCCACCGGAGGCGGTACAGAGCGAGGTGGACCGCCTCGACGCGGCGATCACGACGATTCTGCGCGCCGCGCGCGCCCGCACGGACGAGGGGACCCGGTGCGATCTGCGCTCCGCAGCGCGGAAGGCGATCGGCGGTCGCCCGGTCGAGGTCGCCTTTCCCACGAAGATCGAGGTGGCCGTGGCGCCCGACGTCGCCGTGTCGCTGCTGTCACCCCTGCTGGAGAACGGCCTCCGGCATGCGAAGACGCGTGTGTGGATCACCGCGCGCAACCAGGGTCCGGCTGTCGTGGTCGATGTCCTGGATGACGGCCCAGGGTTCGATCCCGCGGACGTCGAGCGGGTCTTCGAGGCGGGTGTGACCGGCGGCGACGGATATGGGCTGGGGTTGCCGGTGGTCCGCCGCATCGCCGCCTCGGCCGGTGTGGAGGTCCGTGCGATCGCGGACGGCCGCGGTCATGTCGAGGTGACGCTCCCGGCCGTGCGAGCGATCACGTAGTCAGGTTGCTTGCAGGTTCCCCGCGTAAACCTGGCCGCATGACAACGACAACGGAAGCGCGCACGCGCAGCGGGCGTCTCATGCTCAACAAGGTCCCCGAGGTCACCATCTGGTTCTGGGTGATCAAGATCTTGTGCACGACGGTGGGTGAGAGCTTCGCCGACTGGATCAACATGAAGCTGGGCGTCGGTCTGGTGAACACGGCCTGGATCTTCACCGGGGTGTTCGTGGTGGTCCTGGCCGTCCAGCTGCGGCTGAAGCGGTACGTCCCGTTCCCCTACTGGCTGACCGTGGTCGTTGTCAGCGTCACGGGGACCCTGTACACCGATTTCCTCACCGATCAGCTCAACGTGCCGCTGTGGATCAGCTCCGCGGTCTTCTCGGTGCTGCTCGCGGTGGTCTTCGGCGTGTGGTGGCTGCGCGAGCGCACGCTGTCGATCCACTCGGTCACCACGCTTCCCCGTGAGTCGTTCTACTGGCTCGCCGTTCTCGTCACGTTCGCGCTCGGCACCGCGACCGGTGACTGGACCCTCGAGCTGACCGGCTGGAGCCCGGGCGCCTCGGTGCTGCTGCCGCTCGGTCTCATCGCCGCGATCACGCTGCTGTGGAAGTTCGGCGCGAACCCGGTGCTGTCCTTCTGGCTCGCCTACATCCTGACCCGCCCGCTGGGCGCGAACATCGGCGACTGGCTCGCCTCCCCGAAGGTCGCTCAGCCGGGCGAGCCGACCGGCATCGCGCTGGGCACCTTCACCACCAGCCTGATCTTCCTCGGCCTGATCCTGGCGACCGTGGTCTACCTGACGGTGACGCGCTCGGACGTGACCGAGACCTACGAGGCCGCCCACGCCACCCACACCGGCGACCTGCGAAAGGAGCGCGTCGGTCTGGCCGGCTTCGGACTGCTCGCCGTCGCCACCACGGGCCTGCTGATCTGGGCCCACAGCCAGCCGCACACCGGCCCGGCGCCGGAGGCCGACAACACCTCCGCCGTCCAGATGGCCCCCGGCGAGGCGGTGAAGAAGTTCCCGCCCGCCAAGGTCACCGCCCTGAAGACCCTCGCCTCCACATCCCTCAAGGACGCACGCTCCGGGAACGCGAAGGGTGCGCACACGGCCGCACAGTCGTTGCGTGACCTGTGGGATGCCGACCAGGCCTCGCTGCAGCCGCTGGACCAGACCGGGTGGACCTCCATCGACGCCCAGATGGACAAGGTGCTGGGGACTTTCGGCATCGATCACTCGAACCCGCCGATGCCGCCCGCGCAGCAGGAGAAGGAGCTGAACGCCCTCCTGACGGACATGGGCTGACGGACCACCCCACGCCCGGGCGGCGGAGACGGCGAGTCGCCTGCGGCAGCCCGGGCAGGTCCGCGAACTCCGTTGGGGCGGTCGAAGCCGGTGTCGATGGCTCCGGCCGCCCCGCTGTTTCACAGAGAGCAGGGTCAGCTCCGCCGCACTACGGCTCGTAGGGCGAGAGGCGGGTGAGGAGGGGCCGCATCCGCCACTGAGTGCCCGGCGCGGGAATCCTTCGTCTGGCCAACAAGTGGGTTGGTGCTCGCAATCAGCCATGATCGGTGGATCCGTGACGCGGCAGAGTGGCATCGTGGGTTCGGAAGGCGCGGCGGTATCCGTCCGGCGGGTTTCGCCGTGGCCTGCGGCTTCCCGCAGGCTTGCACGGCAAAGGGCGTGAGGGCCGATCGGGCGCCGTGTGCGACATCGTCAGCCGCGCGGTCCTGAGAGCTGACAGACCTGGTCACCAGGCGATGCACAGCCATGTCGATGGTGTCGTTGCGTGAGTCCAGCCAGGGAACTGACCAATCTGCACCGTCCGGACCGAGCTGCCGAGGTCGTTGAACGGCGGGTTCAGGGTGTGGAAGTCCCAGCAGCCAGGTCCCGGTGTGGGCCACATGTCGCCGCCATCGGCAGCGTCGGAGAAGTAGTACGAGAATGCGGCCGGGCATCGGTTGTCGCCCGTTGCTCCCGACGCCGTGCCGACGCGGCGGGGCCTCGCCGAGAGGCCGACAGGCCGGGCCCGCCTCCGCCAGGACCTTCCGCGCCTGGCCACCGCGTCCCTCTGATCGCCCCCGATTGCGAGCCGGTCCCGCCCGGCCCCCCGGGACTGGCGACGGCCCTCGCCGCAAGTGAAAGTGCCTCGCCCGAGTTGATCGACAATACCTTCGATGAATTCAACGAGATCGTGATCTTCGTCATTTCGCAAGCGGACGCGCGACGATGCCGATTCTCACTGTGCTTTGCCAGGCGGACTGCTCAACCGTGCTTTGAAACGGCATCGCTGCCAAGCTGCCACATTTCAGGGTTCCCGCATTCTGCCGTGATCTCGGCCGTCGCCCGAGCGGGGGTGATGAAGTCATCGACCACTGGCGAGGTGCGCGATTCCGCCACGAACGAGCGCGCTGTCGCCGGGACGAGTGCTGGGGACAACGGCCCGTGGGGGTGTGCGCGGTCGGCGAGAGGCCTGATGCTCGTCCCCTGTGGCCGTCGGTTGTGTACTGCCAGAGGTTGTTTGGGGCGGCGACGTTCACCAGGGGTGCCGGCGAACACGGACTGCGATGCCTGGTGGAGTTCGGCCATCGCTCACCCGAGCTTCGTCGCCAGGCTCTCTCGTGCGTTGCGCGGTCTTACTTCATGCCACGGCGTGCGCGCCCCTGTCGCGTTGTGACACGGCCAGGTAGCCGACGAATCCGATGATCGCCACCGTCCAGGCGAGGGTGACCGGTGCCAGGCCGAGGGCGAGGCCGCCGCGGGCGTGGGGGAGGGCCATCCAGTCGGCGAGGGAGGCACCGAGGGGGCGGGTGATGACATAGGCGGTCCAGAAGGCGGTCACCGCGCCGAGGGCCCCGAAGCGGTGGGCCAGGTCGGGTACGCAGATGGCGGCCGCGAAGAGGGCGACCGAGCCCAGGTAGCCGAAGCCGACGGTGGCCGTGAGATCACCCGCGGCGGTGCCGAGGGCGAAGGTGGCGAGGACGGCCGCCCAGTAGAACGCCTCGCGGCGCCGGGTCCGGATCGTGTGGATGGAGAGGGTCTGCCCGCTCGCGTACCAGAGGCCGAAGACCGCGGCCAGTACGACGAGGAACGCCGGGGTCGAGACGGCGTACGGCACGCCGAGGCCGACGTGCAGGACATCGGCGGCCATGGTGCCGAAGACGCTGACCATGACGACGGCGGTCCAGTAGGCCCAGGCGACATACCGGCGGAGCGTGAACTGCACGGCCAGGGACGCCACGAGCGCGAGGCCGCCGAGCGCCACCGCCGGGATCGGGCCGAGCGTGCGGGCCAGGAAGTCCGACGCCGTCTCGCCCATGCCGGTGGTCAGCACCTTGATGATCCAGAAATAGACGGTCACCTCCGGCACCTTGTTCGCCAGTTGGTGTGCGGGGGCGAGGGGGCGTTCGCCGAGGACAGGCTCTGCGGTCATGATCCGCACGATCGCACTTCGAGCATGAACGCAACCTGAACGGTGCGCCGGTTCTCGTCCGGGCACCGGGTGAGCGGACAGCGGAGGCCGCTCGGGCTCTCCGCACTACGCCGTTCGGGCCTGTCGAGTGGGCTGCGGCCCGTCATCCCCTCACCTTGGACAGGGGTGAGGGAGACGACGTCTTCTCACCCGTCTCTAACCGGCGAGCCGTACGGTGAAGTGGCTCCTACGAAATGTAGGAGAACATGGTTCCGGGGCGCGTGACGACGAAAGGTGCAGGATGGCCGACGGCTCGAACGTCACGATGACCGGTCTCACTCGCACCGGCCTCCCGCCGCGGACGGCCCGGCCTCGGCACCGTTGGGGCGAACCTTGGCTCGCGGCGGTCGCGGGAGCTTTCACGCTCGCCCAGCTCGTCCTCGTACGACCGGATCTTGGTCTCGGCTGGGACGAGACGGTCTACGTCAGCCAGGTCAGCGGACAGGTTCCCGCCGCCTTCTTCAGCGCGCCCCGCGCCCGCGGCATCTCTCTGCTCGCCGCGCCGATCGCGTCGTGGTCCGACTCCACCGCCCTGCTGAGGGTCTACCTGGCGGTCCTCTCCGGTCTGGGCCTCTACTTCGCCCTGCGTATCTGGCGAGCCCACGTCATGCCGCGCGTCCTGGCGCTGGCGGGTGCCCTGTTCGCCTCCCTCTGGGTGACCCTGTTCTACGGTCCGCAGGCCATGCCCAACTACTGGGTCGCCGTCGGCGCCCTGGTCTGCGTCGGCTGCTTCCTGCGGGTCCGCGTGAACGCAGGGGACCGGGCAGCCTGGTGGGGGGTGTTCGCGGGCGCGGCACTGATGGCGTGGATGCGCCCGATGGACGCCGTCTACGTGGTGCTTCCCCTGCTCGCCCTCGCCCTCGCCCTGCGCCGCCCCGGCCTCCTCGCCGTGCTGGTGGCCGGCCTGCTGGCCGGCGCCGGTGAGTGGGTGATCGAGGCGTACATGAGCTACGGCGGCCTCGCGCAACGCCTCTCCGACGCCTCCCGCATCCAGGGCGGTCTCGGTCTGCACCTGGCGGTCGTCGACCAGTTGCGCAGTCTCGGCGGGCGTACCCTCTGCCGTCCCTGCACCGGATCGGCCCCTAACCCGGTGGTGACCCTGTGGTGGTTCGCGCTGCCCGTCCTCGCCGCGCTCGGCGCGGTCACCGCCGTCCGCGCCCGCCGCGCCCTGCCCGTCCTGCTGCCGCTGGCCTGCGCGGTCACGGCCGCCGTCCCCTACCTGTTCCTCATCGGCTACGCGGCCCCCCGCTTCCTGCTGCCCGCCTACGCCCTGCTCGCCCTCCCCGTCGCCCATGGCCTCGCTCACCTGGTCAGCGCCCCGAGTCGGAGGAGCGCGCGCACCGTCTCCGTGGGCCTGGTCGCGGCCTGCCTGACGGCTCATCTGGCCGTGCAGTACGTCGTCCTGGAACACACTCTGCGCAGTTCCGCCGCCCACCGTGACAACTGGTCCCGCACCGCCTCAGCCCTCCACGCGCTCGGCGTACGGCCGCCGTGTCTGCTCAGCGGGTACGAGGCCGTGCCCATCGCCTTCTACGCCGGTTGCGGCTCGGCGCAGACCGACGGCCACGACACCAGTACCACCGCGGCCGCACTGGCCCGGGCCGCCCACCGGACCTCCCTCGCCGTCCTCGCCCGGACCGGCGACCGTCCGCCCGCCTACGCGCGCACCTGGTCCGTGGAGCGGGCGGGCGTTCTCCACGCCTACGTCGCTCCCTTCGCCCGGCGGGTGCGCTGACCGTGGTGACCGTGTCCGACAGCGTGACCGTGACCGCGGGCAGGCGCCACTACGTCCGGCTGGGCATCACCCTCGTGGTGCTCGTCGCCGCCGGCGGCATGCTCGCGGCGCACCGGGCCACCCTCGACAGCGGTACCGACCAACTGGCCGCCGCCGACGGGGAATGGCTGGTGCTCGCCTGCTTCGCCACTGTCGCCACGTGGGTGTGCGCTGCTGTGGCGCAGCAGGGGGCGGTCGTCGAGCGGCTGCCGAAGGGACGGCTGGTGGCCGCTCAGTTCGCGGCGTGCGCCGCCAACCACATCCTGCCCGCAGGAGCCGGGGCGAGCTTGGTCAACCTGCGGTTCCTGACCCGGTGTGGCCTGTCCACCAGGCGCTCGGCGACCGCGCTGGCGGTGAAGGCGGCTGTCGGCGGGATCGTCCGGTGCGTACTGGGCGTCGTCCTGCTGGTGGCATCACCGGGCGTTGTCCCGCTGTCGGCACGCATCCCCCACGTGCTGGTCCTGGTGCCGGTGGTGGCGGCAACCGTGGTGTCGGCGGTGATGGCCAGCGGTCGGATGAGGCGGGCGGTGGGGCGGGCCGTGACCGACGTGCGTGAGGTGCATCGCTCCCGGGGGCGGGCCTGCGCGCTGTGGGGCGGCTCGGTCGCGTTCGCGTTGCTGCACGCGGGCGTGGTCGTGGCCGTCGTCCGTGCGCTCGGTCTCGCGCTGCCCACCAGCCATGTGGTGATGGCGTACCTCGTTGCCAGTGGGGCGGCGGCCCTGCTTCCCACGCCCGGTGGACTGGGGTCGCTGGACGCCGCGCTCGCCTTCGCGCTCACGGCCGCCGGAGCACCGGGGCAGACGGCGATCTCGGCGGTCATCGGCTACCGCCTGCTCACCGGATGGCTGCCGATGGCACCGGGACTGCTGGTCCTGGGGTTGCTCGCCCGCCGGTCAGCGCTCTGAGACAGCGGAACGCCCATGCACGGTCCCCCTCCAGCGGCCCCGGATGGCCCCGCCCTCAGCGACGCGGCAGCCGTTTCATCGGCCGCCTCGCCCTGCGTGACGATCCCGTCGGCGCGCCGGGCGGCGGGCGGTGCAGGTGATGGCGGGCGACGAGTTCGAGCGTCACCGCGACCGCCACGGACTGCACCGCCATGAGCGCGATCAGGACGAACAACTGCACCGCCCCGGCCATCACGGGACTCGCCCCCGCCATCAGCATGCCGACGAAAGCACCGGGGAGGGTGACCAACCCGACCGTCCGAGTCTGGTCGAGGCCCGGCAGCAGTGCCTCGGATGCCGCCGGCCGTGCGATCTCCATCCGAGCGTCCCGGTCCAGGAAGCCCAGGGCCATCGCGGCTTCCACCTCCCCATGGCGCTGGGTCAGTTCGTCCAGGGCACGACGTCCCGCGAGGACGGTCACGGTGAGTGCGCCGCCGATGAGGATGCCCGTGATCGGGATCAGTGCTATGCCTCGCAGCGGGACGAGCCCCGTCAGCAGCAGTGCTGCGACGACCGGCACCACGCCGGCGGCGATCGGGGCGGCCGCGAGCCACCAGGTGTGGTCGCTGGTGATTCTCCGTCCGGCCGTACGCACCGCCACCGAGAACATGACGACAAGGAACGCCAACAGCCCTGGCACGGACTTGACGGCCCACGTGATGACCACCGACACGACGGCCAGCTGGGCCGCGGCCCTCAGTCCGGCGACGAGGATCTCCCGGGCCCGGCTCTTGTACGGGTGCGGGTCGAGATGGAACCGCCCCGCGACCACGGCCGCCGCCAGGAGCAGAGCGGCGAGCAGGATGCCGAGGGTGATGTCGACCGGGACGAGGGAAGCCGCACTCGACGTCACGTTCCCCACCTGTCCTTGCTCGCGGACACGTCAGCCGCTTCTCAACCCACCGGATCCGGCGGCCGTTCCAGCCGGTATCCGTGCCCTCGCAGCGTGGTGATCTCCGGCAGGCGGGCAGGTCCGCCCCCGGCCTGCACTGCCTCGGTCAGTCTGCGTCGCAGGCCCGCCATCGTCACGTCGAGGGTCTTGGTGGGTCCGAACCAGTTCTCGTCCCATACCTCGGCCATCAGCGTCTCCCGCGACACCGCCTCGCCGACCCGCTCGGCCAGCACCGCGAGCAGGTCGAACTCCTTGGCTCGCAGCGGGATTTCGACACCGTCCAGCGCGCATCGCCGGGCCGAGACGTCGACGACCAGATCGCCCAGCCGCACCGGCTTCCGGACCGGGGCGGCCACTGCCTGCCGCCGCAGATGCGCTCGCAGCCGGGCGAGCAGCACGGTCATGCTGAACGGTTTGACGAGATAGTCGTCGGCCCCGGCATCCAGTCCCGCGATGACGTCGATGTCCTCGGTCCGCGCGGTCAGCACGACGATCAACAGATCGGGGAGGCGGCCCCGCAGATCCCGGGCCACGTCCAGGCCGTCCATGTCGGGCAGCCCCAGGTCCAGCAGCAGCACGTCGTACGGTGCCCGCGCGGCCTCGGCCAGCGCGCCCGCCCCCGTACGGCACCAGGTCGGCGCGTAGTCGTGGCCGCGCAGGCCGGCATCCAGATGGCGGCCGATGGTGTCGTCGTCCTCGACGACGAGTACACGATGGCGGTAGCGGTCCGGTGCGGCGGGCGTGCGCATGGACCACAGCCTAGGAGTGGACAGGGTGGGGAGCCCGTCCTGCGCGCGGGGAGTGTTTACAGGTCGCGGAGCTCCTCCACGGCGGGGCGCCGGGTGCTGCGGATGCCGTTGAGGGCCGCGGCGAGGATGGCGGCGACGGCGGCAGTGCCGGTGAGTGCGAGGTAGGCGCCGGGGACCGAGAGGCCGGCGGGTGGCGGATCGAAGACGCCGGTCAGGACCTTGACCAGCATCTGTGACAGGGCCCAGCCGATCAGGGCGCCTCCGGCGAGCCCGCCGGCGGCCAGCAGCAGGGCCTCGGTGAGGACCATGCCGCGCAGGTGGCGTGCCCGCGCGCCGAGGACCATGGCGATCGCGAAGGTACGGCGGCGTTCGGCGAGCCCGAGGGCGAGGACGAGCCCGCCGGCTCCCGCGGCCAGCAGCACCGCGAAGGCGAGTTCGATGCGCGTCAGGCCCGCCAGGTCGACCGAGGTCAGGCTGGTGCCGACGGTACCGCGGCTCTGGGTGAGGTCGGTGACGGTGGCACCGGTGCCGAGCTGCTGGCGCAGCTGTGCGGCGATCTGCTTCTGGTGGCTGCCGCCGGTGTCGAGGAGGAAGGCGCCCACCGCGTCGCTGCCGGTGGCCTTGGCGACGTAGGAGGCGTTGGCGACGAAGAAGCTGTCCTTGGGGGCGGTGGGGAATTCCTTGGCGATGCCCGCGTAGTGGAAGGGGACCGTGTGCAGGGCTTTGGTGCGGGCGTCCTGGACGCGCAGGTTGACGGTGTCGCCGGGGGAGAGCTGGAAGTCGTTGACGGTCTCGACGCTGACCAGCAGGTTGTCCGGGTGCTGGGCAAGGCGTTGCATCAGCTGCCGGGCGGTGCCGCCGGCGAAGTAGGCGTCCTGGAGCGAGGTGGCCTTGGCGATGGTGTCCGGGCGGACGCCGTAGAGGTCCTGGAGGTCGGAGCCGACGTAGGCGAAGCGGTGCTGGATGGGTTCGACCTGCCGGACCCCCGAGATCTTCAGGGCCGCTCCGGAAGCGGGTGGCACCCGGGCCCCGGGCGGTTCGGTGACGGTGACGTCGGCGCCGTTGGTGAGCCGGGCGTCGACCTCGGCCTGCTGGTGGTACGTGGCGTTGAAGACGGCGGTGGACACGGCGAAGGAGACGGCCAGGGCGAGCAGCACCACCGAGCGGGCGAGTGGTCGCCGGCGCCGGGTCAGTACGGCCGCGGTGGTCCCGGCCAAGGTCGCGGTCAGCGGGCGGGCCAACCGGGTCAGCACGGGACGGCCACGGGTGAGGACCAGCAGGGTCAGGCGCCACAGCAGCAGGGCCGCGCCGATCCACAGCAGGGCGGGGCCGAGGAAGGCCCAGTACGACACGGAGATGCTGGGAACGCCCTCGGGGGCGAGGACCAGCGCGTACCGGTTGCCGGAGGAGGCACGGAAGACCAGCCACGAGCCGATCAGGAGCACGAAGTCCAGGCCGTACCGCAGCCACCAGGGCGACCGGGAGGGGCGTACGCCCTCCTGTTTGCGGGTGTCGGCGACGGTGACCGTGCGCAGGTCCCGCAGCGCGGGGACGAGAACGGCACCGGCGGCCACCGCGGCTCCCAGCACGAAGGCGATCGCGTACCAGACGACCCACTGCCCCGCGCTCGCGCCGAACGAGGCCGCACCGAACGCGAGACGGCCGGTGAGCGCGGCGACACCGAGCCCCGCGAGGCCCCCGGCGAGACCGATGAGGGCGGCTTCCAGGCCCGCGAGACCGGTGATCTGGCGGGGCCGCAGCCCGCGCAGTCGCAGCAACCCCTGTTCCTGGCGCCGCCGTTCGCCGCCGGCCGAGGCGACCGCCGCCGTCAGCGCGGCCGCCAGGACCGCGCCCGGCACGCCGAGGAAGAGGAAGAGGATCTGGGCGTACAGGGCGTCCTGGCGGGCGGAGTCGAGGGCGGCGCCGATGTTGTTGCCGACCAGGGCGGTACCTGCCGAGCGAGCCTCCAGGTTGTGGGCGGCACCGGTGACCGAGGAGAACGCGGCGGCCGGGTCGGAGGGCAGCCCGGTGTTACCGCGGGCGACGTGGATCTGGGTGGTGACGGCGGTGGCGCCGCGGGTGAGGGAGGTGAACCGGGCGGAGGGCAGCAGGACGACGTTGTCCGGGGGCGCGGTCGGCTGCGACTGGCTGGGGGCGCCGACAGTCTGGAAGAGGGAGTCGGCCTGGGGCAGGTCGACCACGCCGTCCACCTTCACCCGGTGCAGGCCGGCACCGGGAAGCTGGATGCCGACGGTGTCGCCCGGAGCGGCGTGCAGGTTGGAGGCGGTCTGCTGGGCCAGCAGGACGCCGGTGGAGGAGCCCGACAGCGCACGGACGGCGTCCGGGAAGCGGGCACGGTAGCCGTCGGGCAGTCCGAGGGCGACACCGGGGCCGGTGGTCTGGGTGCTGCCCTGCACGCGGGCCGTGAAGCCGCTGGTGTGGGCGTAGCGGACGGGCAGCGCGGTGCGGGTGCCGGGAGTCTTCTGGACGAGGGACAGGACGGCGTTCGGGTCGGCGCCGGGCTGCACCTGGACCTGCCAGTCCACGGCGACCGAGCGCAGGGCGCGCTGGGTCATGGTCGCCTTGGACGCGGTGAGGAAGGAGCCGAGCGCGGCGACGAGGGCGACCGCGAGCGTGACGCCTGCCAGGGCGGCCAGCAGCCGGCCGGTGCGGTGGCGGGCCAGCCCGTGAGCCCATGCGGTGATCACGACACCTCCTCGGGTGCGAGCAGCCGTCCGTCGTGCATGCTGCGCCGGACGGTGAGCCGGGCGGCGACGGACGGATCGTGGGTGGTGACGACGAGCGCCGCACCGGTGTGCTCGGCGGCCGTCAGCAGGGCGTCCAGGACACGGGCGCCGGTGGCGTGGTCGAGGCGGCCGGTGGGTTCGTCGGCGAGGATCAGACGAGGCGCCTGGGCCAGGACCCGGGCGGCGGCCACCCGTTGGGCCTGGCCGCCGGAGATCTCCTCGGGCAGCCGTTCGGCGAGGTCGGCGGCGTCCACCAGGGCGAGAGCGGCGAGCGCGGACCGCCTGGCCTCGTCCTCCGCGCGGTCGGTGAGGACCAGCGGCAGGGCGGTGTTCTCGACCACGTTCAGGGCGGGGATCAGGCTGTCGCCCTGGAAGACGAGACCGATGCCGTACGGCCCGAGGGAGGCGGCGCGGGTGACGGTGCCGCGGGTGGGCTGTTCGAGTCCGGCGATCAGATGGAGCAGCGAGCTCTTGCCCGATCCCGAGGGACCGACCACCACGAGCCGGTCCCCGGCCCGGATCTTCAGGTCGGCGCCGTGCACGGCCACCACCGCCTGGGGTCCCCGGCCGAAGGTCAGGGCCGCGTCCACGCAGCTGACGAGCACGTCATCCGACGACATCGTGTGCCTCCTCGCGGTCGTGCGGCGGCGGGGCACCGGTGGCCCTGCCGTCTGCCAGCGTGATCACCCGGTCCGCGACCCGGACCGCCTCCGCGCTGTGCGTGACGAGCAGCACCGCGCAGCCTTCCGTGGCGAGCTCCCGCAGCAGTGAAAGCACCAACTGTTCGGTCTCGCCGTCCAGTTCACCGGTCGGTTCGTCGGCAAGCAGAACGGCGGGCGCGTTGGCCAGGGCGACGGCGAGCCCTGCCCGCGCCAGCTCGCCGCCGGACAGCTGCCGGGGCAGGGCACGTGCCCGCCCGGCCAGCCCGACCCGCGCCAGCAGGGTCTCGGCCGGGATGGGGGCCCTGTGGCCCTGCGCCCGTTGCGGCAGGCGGACGTTGTCGCGCACGTTCAGGTGTGGCAGCAGATTGCGGGTCTGCAGCAGGACGCCGATGTGCCGGGCGCGCAGCCGGGCCCGCTCGGTCTCCGGCCGGTGGCTGATCCGTACGCCCCCCACGTGGACCTCGCCGCCGGAGGGCTCGTCGAGTCCGGCCAGGCACGCCAGCAGAGTCGACTTTCCGGCCCCGGACGGTCCCACCACCGCGACGGTCTCACCACGTCGCACCGTCAGCGACACCCCGCGCAGCGCGAGTGTCTCCTCCTCGCCGGCGCGGTAGAAGCGGTACAGCTCTCGGGCCGTCAGCACGTCGTCGGCCGAGTCGCGGGAGTCGTGCGAGTCGACTGGCATCGCGCTCACCGCCACGCGAAGGAGTCGCTGACGATGCGCCAGGGATCGACGTTGTCCGCCTTGACCGGGCCGGACAGGGTCAGGTCCACCTCGTGCCCCGCGCGATAGAAGGCATACCGTTCGAACGCGTCCCGCACGACCTTGCCCGTCACCGGGTCCTTAGCCGAGTCGCCCTGGTAGGCCAGCAGGACCACGCGGCCGGAGTGCCGCGTCACCTCCGACACCTTGGGAGCTGCGAACTTCGGTACCTGGGAGCGCAGTTGCGGTATCACCTTGGTGGTGACCGAGCCGGTCGTCGGCGCGCCGGCGGCGGAGACCGCCGTGATCTTCACGGTGTTGAGCTTGTCCGTGAACACCGTGGTGCTGCCCTGGCCGGTGCGGGCCCAGCCCTCGGGCACCTTGACCGTGAACCCGGTGAAGGAACCGCCGCTCGGCCGGTAGGCGACGAAGGCCTGGTTGTCGGGGATGTCGCCGGGAGGGTTGGACTCGGTGGGCGCCGCGTTGTTCTGGCCGCCGCCTCCTCGTCCGCCTCCGGAGGAGGAACCGGTCGTGGGAGCGGCCGGGGACGTCGTCGAACCGGAGCCCGAACCCGAACTCGAACCCGATCCCGAACTCGTCCCGGAACAGCCCGCAGTCACCGCTGCCACCAAGGCCAGTCCGACGACCGCGTACGTCCGTGTGCGTGCTGCCATGGCCACTGCCCTCCAAGGGGAGTCCTCGGACCGGACGGTCCACAGCACCGACGCTAGGGAGAGGCCGGTTAACGCCCTGCTCGCCGCGGGTTAGAGGACGGCAAAAGCGTGTGGCGCTGCAAGTCCGCCCAGGTGAACGGCCCGCATGATGGGGTCATGAGACAGCGCGTGGTGCGAGTCGCCCTGACCGCCGCTCTGGTCGCCGTCGTCCTCCTCGCGGTCCCGCTCGCCCTGGCCATCAGGTCGTCCCTGTACGCCGACCAGCGCGACACCCTTGAGCGGTCCGGGCCCTGGCCGGGGCCGTACGCGTGAGCCCGGACTACGCGACCGGCGACCCGGTGGAACTGCCCAAACCCCCGGCGGGCGGGCACCTCGGCCTGTACGACCCGCAGTCGCGGCTGCGGGCGGGCAGCGGCCCCCGTTCGGGCGACGCCCCGGTCCGTCGCGCCCTGGGCGGAGAGGCCGTACGGGGCCACTCGGGCGGCGATCTGGTGGTCACCGTGCCCGTCTCCCACGCCGAGAAGGTGATCGGCGTCGTCCGGGTCTCGTCCCCCGCGGCCTCCGTGCGCGCCCGCGTCCTCGTCGCGTGGGCGGTGCTGCTGGGGGTGTCGGCGTTGGCGCTGGCCGTCGCGGTTGTCGTGGCCCGCCGTCAGGCACGGGCCCTGGCAGTCCCGTTGGAGGACCTCTCCCGCCACTGCCGGGCCGTGACCGAGGGCGACCTGAACGCCCGTGCCGCCCCCAGCAGCATCGGCGAGATCGACCAGGTCGCCCGCACCCACAACGAGATGCTGCACAGCCTCTCCGAACTCCTTCGCCACGAACGCGACTTCACCGCCAACGCCTCCCACCAGCTGCGCACCCCGCTCACCGGTCTGCAACTCGCCCTGGAGGCGGGCCTCGCCCAGGACGACGACGCCGGGCTGCGACCCGTCCTGACCGAGGCACTGGCCACCACCCACCGCCTGCACCACACGGTGGAGGAGGTGCTGCGTCTGTCGGGTGTCAGCAAGGTGTCCCCCTCCGCCGCCGGGAAGATCGCCGTGGGGCAACTGCTGCGGGACGCCGAGGAACGCTGGCACGGCCTGTTCGCCCGGGACGGCAGACGCCTGGAGTGCGCCGCACGGGACACACCGACCGATGTCCTGGTCCCAGGCGCGCCCGTGTCGGAGGTGCTCGGCATTCTGCTGGACAACGCCCACGTGCATGGGCGCGGGACCGTACGGGTCACCGTGCGGGACCTGGAGGACGCCCTCGCCTTCGACGTGAGCGACGAGGGTGCCGTGGCGGGCGAGCCGGCCCGGCTGTTCGACCGGGGGCACACCGGGGGCGGACCGGGAGCGGGTATCGGCCTGGCTCTCGCCCGGGACCTGGCCGTCTCGCTCGGCGGCAGGATCTCCCTGGCCGGTGCCCGCCCCGCCACCTTCACCTTGCTCATTCCCGTCGACCGGGACGAGGCACAGGAGTCGTCCGGGTGAGAGGACCGTCCTGCGCCGCCCACCCGGTGGCGAACGGACCGGGCTGCTCGACGGGTCTGTGGCCGTCCTTCGGTCTTGAGGAAAAGCAGACCTGCTTGATGAACACACGACCGCTTCTTCCATGGGCGTTCACACACGCGCCGTTTCCGGTATGCAAGGCGCGACTCTGATGGGCCCGCCTCGCAAATCGCCCCAAAGAGACGGGAGATGTACAGATGTCCAGAAGTTCTGTCAGGTTCGCAGCCGTTTTCGCCGCTGCCGGAGCCCTGACCGGCGTGACTGCCGTCCAGCCCGCGGCGTTCGCCGCCTTCCACCGCCAGACCCCCGCCAAGCACGTCCTGCTGATCTCGGTCGACGGACTGCACCAGTCGGACCTGGCCTGGTACGTCTCCCGGCACCCGAACTCGGCACTGGCGCGGCTGGTCGGCGGCGGCGTGGAGTACACCCACGCCAGGACCACCACGCCGTCCGACTCCTTCCCCGGCATGGTCGCCCAGGCGACCGGTGGCGGCCCCGGCACCACCGGCGTCTACTACGACGACACCTACAACGCGGCGCTCCTGCCCCCCGGGACCACCAGCTGCAAGGCCGTCAAGCCCGGTGTCGAGGTGGACCTCACGGAGGACCTGGACAAGAACCAGGCCTCCATCGACGCCGGTCAGGGCCTCACCGGCCTGCCGGACAGCATCCTGTCGATGACGGGCCACCCGGCGAGCCTGATCAACGCCTCCAAGCTGCCGGTCGACCCCAAGACCTGCAAACCGGTCTACCCGCACTCCTACCTCAAGGTGAACACCGTCTTCGAGGTGGCCCGCAGCGCGGGTCTGCGCACCGCGTGGTCGGACAAGCACGCGGCCTACGAAATCCTCAACGGGCCCTCGGGCACCGGCATCCAGGACCTGTTCACGCCCGAGATCAACAGCGACGCCCTCGGCTACCCGGCCGGCGACGACTGGACCAAGGACAACCAGGCCACCGAGCAGTACGACGGCTACAAGGTGAAGGCCGTCCTCAACGAGATCGACGGCTACGACCACAGCCGTACCCACAAGGTCGGCACCCCGGCGATCTTCGGCCTCAACTTCCAGTCGGTCTCCACCGCGCAGAAGCTGCCCGCCTCCGACGGGCTCGAAGGCGGCTACACCGCCAAGAACGTGCCCGGACCGCTGCTGGCGAAGAACCTGGACTTCGTCAACGCGAAGATCGGCGCCCTGACCTCTGAGATCGCCAAGCGGCACCTGGCCGACAGCACCACGGTCATCCTGTCCGCCAAGCACGGTCAGTCGCCCACCGACCCCACCACGCTCACCCGGATCGACGACGGCCCGCTGCTGGACGGCCTCAACGCCGCCTGGAAGAAACTCCATCCCGCCGCCGGCGACCTCGTCGCGCACTCCGTGGACGACGACGCGATGCTGCTCTGGCTGACCGACCGCTCGCAGGCCGCCACCGAGTTCGCCAAGAAATACCTGCTCGCGCAGAGCGGCACCGGGACCGACGTCAACGCCGCACCCAGGACCTTCACGCGCGGCGGGCTCAGCAAGGTCTACGCAGGCAGGGCCGCGGCCCGCTACTTCCACGTCGAAGCCGGTGACGCCCGTGTCCCGGACATCTTCGGCCTCGCGCAGTACGGCGTCGTCTACACCGGCGGCACCAAGAAGATCGCCGAGCACGGCGGCGCCCACGCCGACGACCTCGACGTTCCGCTGGTGGTGTCGGGCGCCTCGGTTCCGGACGGCGTGCGCGACTCCGCGAGCGTGCGGACCAAGCAGATCGCACCGACGATCCTGAGCCTGCTCGGTCTGAACCCCCACTCGCTGCAGGCCGTGCGCGAGGAGCACACCCAGGTGCTGCCGGTCCGCTGACCGGCCCGGTGCGCCCCACCTGACGCGGGCGGGGCGCACCGGCCGCTTCCCTCGCTGTGCGGCTTCCCTGTTGAAGCGCGTGTCACGGCTCCCGCAGCAGTGCCGTCACCTCGATACGGCCGATGCGGCGCAGCGCCAAGCCCAGTGCGAGTGCGGAGAGGGTCACGACCAGGCCGGCCAGCAGGGCGAGGGCACCGAAGGGGACGGTGACCAGGGGCGGCGGAAGAGCGAAGAACTGGCCCAGGACACGGATGGAGAGCACACCGACGCCAAGGCCCAGGGGTATGCCGATCAGCAGGCTGCCGGCCACGGCTACGGCGCCCTCGACGACGGGGCCGGTCAGGGCCCGTCCGGTAGCTGCGCCGACCGTGCGCAGGACGGCGAACTCCCTTCTGCGTTCGAGGATCAGGAAGGCGCCGAGCAGCCCGACCCCCAGCGCGGCGACCGCGCCGGACGAGACGGTCTCGATACGGCTCAGACCGTCGAGGTTGAGCGCGGTCAGCCCGCGCTGCTGTTGCCGGACGCGTTCGGTGAGCGTGGAGACGGTGTGGCCCGCGGGCCTGCCCTCCTGCCGCATCCGGTCGGCGACCGCGCCGGGGCTGAATCCCGGGGCCACGCCCGCGAGGTAGAAGTCCGGTGGAGGCACCGGGGCGGGGACTTCAGAGACGCTCATGACCATCTCGGAGAGGGGGTCGGTGGGCGGGAAGGCACGGTAGACGCCGACCACGTGCAGGTCGATTTTCTGGGACAGGTCGAGGTCGTCCGGGAAGACGGTGACGGGGGTGGTGTCGCCGGGGGCCACGCCGAAGTCCTGGGCGATCTCCTGGGAGACCAGTACCCCGTTCGCCCGGTGGGCCAGGGTGTCGAGCCCTCCGCCCCCGGTGATCTGCGGCGCGGTGACGGCCGCCGAGCGGTACGAGGCGAGATCCACGGCCATGATCGTCTTGCGGTCGCTGCCCGCGCGGGCCGGAACGGCGCGGATCGGTGTCATCGCCCGTACTCCCGGCCCTTCGTCGGGCGGCGGCTGTGTCACCTCGGTGGCGGGCGTGAACCGTAGATCGGCGCCGAACGATGCCTGGGTGTCCCGGTGCGCGGCCGTGCGGTAGGTGGCTGCGAAGGTCGCCGTCTGCGCGGCGAACGCCACCGCGAGCACTCCGAGGGTCAACGCCACGGCCGTACGGGACGGTCGGCGGCCCAGCCAGCGCAGCATGGTCCCCGGCCAGGTGGTCAGCGGCCGCGGCCGGTCGGGCCTGCTCCAACGGGCGAGCAGCGCCAGCAGACCGCGTACGGCGAGCAGGGCCGTGCCGAGCCAGAGCAGCAGCGGTGCGAGCAGTACGTAGAAGGTCAGGGCCAGGGCAGGTCCCTGGACCGGCACCGGTTTCAGCCCGCCCGAGGCGAAGTTGCCGACGAGGATGCCCAGCCCGACCACGAGAGCTACGGCGTCCAGATGGGCGCGGCGCCACAGCGGGGGCCGTGGCGGCGGGAGCAGGCGCCGGTCGACGAGCAGCGTGGCCTTGCGTCCGGCCCGGACGAGCGGGATGAGGCGGGCGGCGTTGTCGCGGTCGGGCAACGGGAACGGCGCTGCTCCCGCCTCGTCGGTGGACCTCGACGAGCTGCTGCTGACGGAGGTGGAGGCGATCCGTGCCCGCGGTCAAGTGGACGTCGACCTGTCAGGGCTGTCGCCGGTCCGCGTTCAGGGCCACCCGCAGCAGCTGCGGGCTGTTGTACGCAACCTGCTCGACAACGCGGAGCGGCACGCGCACGCCAGGATCGCCGTACGTCTGTTCCCCGTTGGGGACGGGAGTGGGCGCGGGTACGGGAACGTCGGCCGGGTCGAGGCGGGCCCGGCGGCCGAGCTGGTCGTGGCCGGCGATGGTCCGGGGGTCGCCCCCACCCACCGCGAGCAGGTCTTCGACCGGTTCTTCCGCGTCCAGTCCGCCCGCGACCGGAACTCCGGCGGCGTCGGGCTGGGCCTTGCGATCGTGCACGACGTGGTCACCTCTCACGGCGGCCGCGTGTGGGTCGCCGGTTCTCCGACCGGCGCCGAGTTCCACGTGCGGCTGCCCGCGATTCCTCCAGGGGCGTTGCCGTGACTCATCGCTGTGGAGCCGCCCAGCCGGCTGTGCTGGTGCGGCTCCGTGAGCGATGAGTGCGGCTCAGCCGTTCGGTCCTGCCGGGGTCGTGGTGGTCTTGAAGCCCTCGGTCTTGTTGGCCTGGAGGGCGAAGTCGTTGGTGAACGTCTTGCCGAGGTCCACCGACCCCTTCACATTGCCGACCAGTTTCTCCGTCGCCAGGGAGGTCTTCGGACCGCCGGCCGGCATGAGGCCGTCGGGGAGGAACTGACCCTTGTCCTCGGTCAGGGCCGCGATGTAGTCGGCCTTGGTCACCAACTGGTTCGACACGTACGACGCGGGCAGCTTGTTCGCGATGTCGGCCGCGCTGTGGGTGTTGATCCAGTGCATGGTGGCGACGAGCGCGTCCACGACCTTCTGCACCGTGTCCTTGTGCGAGTTCACCCAGTCGGTGCGGGCGAGCACACTGGCCGCGGGAAAGGCGCCGCCCATCGCCGCCGTGGCGCCCTGCGTGGTGGCCAGGTCGATCGCGGAGGTACCGACGCCCTTCTTCTGGATCGCGGCGACCGTCGGCTGGGTCGTCATGACGCAGTCGACCTTGCCGTTCTGCAGCGCGGCGATGGCGGTGGAGCCCGCACCGACTCCGATCCGGTGGTAGTCGCTGGTCTTGACGCCCTTCTTGGCGGCCAGGAACTGGGTGAGAGTGTCGGTGCCCGACCCCAGGTCGGTGACACCGAGGGTCTTGCCCTTGAAGTCGGCACCCGAGGTGACGCCCGACTTCTTGGTGCACATCTCGCGCTCGCCCGGCGCGCCGGACAGCTGGACGACGTCCTCGACCGCCTTGCCCTTCGCCTGGAACTCGATGGTGTGGTTGTACCAGGCGCCCGCCATGTCGACCTGCCCCGAGGCCATGGCCTCCTCGGCGCCGACACCGCCGTCCTGCTCGGTGCTGAGCTCGACGTTGACGCCGTACTTCTTGTAGAAGCCCAGCTGCTGGGCGAGCTGGTACGGCAGGTAGATCTGCTTGTCGAGTCCGCCTGCCATGAGCTTGACGGTCGGCGTGGAGTCCGAACTGCCGGTTGAGGTCGAGGAGTTGCCGGAACAGGCGCTGACTCCGCCGAGGGCGAGAACGGTGAGGACGGACGCGGCGACGGCGACGGGTCGTCTGGACATGACTGATCACATTCCTTTGCTGAGGGTGTTGAAGCAGGGGGGAGGGGCGAGGTGTCAGATGGTGTTGGCGGCCTCGGACGGGGCCGGCGGGCGCCAGGACAGCAGCCGGTGTTCGAGCTTGCCGATCAGCCACTCGGCGCCGAGCACGATGACCGAGATGACGAGCATCGTGGCGAACACGCCGTTGGGATCGAAGTTGTTCTGCGCGGTCTTGATGACCAGGCCGAGGCCGCTCTGCGCGCCGAGCACCTCGCCGACCAGCGCGCCGACGATGGCGAAGCCGAAGGCGCTGTGCAGGCTGGCGATGATCCACGTGAGCGCGGAGGGCACGGTGACGTGCCGGATGATCTGCAGCTGCGAGGCGCCGAGGACCTTGGTGTTGGCGAGGATGTTGCGGTCGACCTCGCGGACGCCCTGGAAGGCGTTGAAGAAGACGATGAAGAACACCAGCACCGCGGCGAGCAGGATCTTCGGCAGCACACCGATGCCGAACGCGACGATGAAGATCGAGCCGAGGACGATACGCGGGATCGCGTTGACCATCTTGATGTAGGGGCCGAGCACGTCGGCGAGGAAGCGGCTCTGGCCGAGCGCGACGCCGAAGACCACTCCGGTGACGGCTCCGAGGGCGAAGCCGGCGAGCGCCTCCTGGATCGTGGTCCAGATGTTGGCGTAGAAGGACCCGAACTCGGTGCCCTGCCGGAAGAGGTCGACCAGCCGTTGGGCGATGCCGGACGGCTGCCCGAAGAAGAACTTGTCGACGATCCCCCAGGCGGTGAACGCCTGCCAGCCACCGAGGACGAAGGCCGCGAGACCGATGCGACCCGCCCACACCAGCGCGGTGCGCCGCCGGACGGCGCTTCTGGCGGCGGCCGCGGCCGAGGCGGGTGAGCCGTCCTTGACCGGGGCGGTGGAGACGGTGGATGTCGTACTCATGGCGTACCTCCTGCGGTGCGTGCGTAGGCGCGCTCCACCTCCTCGCGCAGCGAGTCCCAGATCTGGTGCTGAAGTTCGATGAACCGCGGCTGGAAACGGATCTCCTGGACCGCGCCGCGCGGACGGGGCAGGTCGATGTCGAAGACCGCCTTGACCGAGCCGGGGCTGGACGTCATGACGACGACCCGGTCGGCGAGCGCCACGGCCTCGTCGAGGTCGTGGGTGATGAAGATGACCGACGGGCGGATCTGCTCCCACAGGCCGAGCAGCTCGGTCGACATGATCGCCTTGGTCTGCACGTCCAGAGCGCCGAACGGCTCGTCCATGATCAGGATCTTGGGTTCGTTGATCAGTGCCGCGGCCATCGCCACGCGCTTGCGCATGCCGCCGGAGAGCTGGTGCGGGTAGCGGTCCTCGAACCCCGTCAGGCCCACTCGGCGCAACCAGTCGCGTGCCGATGCCTGGGCCTGCTGCTTGGGCACCCTGCGGAAGACCGGGCCCATCAGGACGTTGCCGAGGACCGTCTTCCAGGGCAGCAGCGCGTCGCTCTGGAACATGAAGCTGACGCCGTCGGTGACGCCGTCCACCTCACGGCCGCCGACCCTGACCGAGCCCTCACTGGGCCGGTCGAGCCCGGACACCATGCTCAGCGTCGTCGACTTGCCGCAGCCGGTCGGGCCCACCACCGCGCAGAACTGGCCCGGCTCCACGCTGAACGAGACGTCCTGCAGTGCCGTGAACACCTCACCCGCGGGAGTCAGAAACCGTTTGGTGAGTCCTGAAATCTCGACTCGTGCGCTGTCCCGGCCGGTCGTCTCGGCGCCGGGGCTCGTCGCGACATCGTTTCGTGAAGCCATCTGAGGCTGTCTCCTTCCTGACCTCGGAGGTCGAGGAAGGCAGACGCTAAAGGCCGTCCGGAGTTACGTCGCTGTTTCAGACGTATCTCGCGTTAGTCGTGTTAAGAGGGGTTCTGCGCGTTCTGCTCAGCCGGCCGGGGGGTGGGCAGAGTCGCCTCGGTGGGACACAATCACGCCACCACGGGTACGGCGAAGGGGTCGGGCCCGGCAGCACGACAAGGGCGTAGGCACCTGTGATGCCCATCCGTATCCGGATCGGCCGCGGCGGGAACGGGAGGCTCTCCGCGCGGATCCTGGCCAACCAACTGGCGATTCTGGCCCTCACCGGAGCCATCGGCTTCGTGCTGTTCGCGTTCGCCCAGCGGGGCGAGATCGACCGTGCCTACGAGCAGCGGGCACTGGACATCGCTCAGACCACAGCGGCCGAGCCGCAGATCCAGCAGGCCGTGGAGTACGGCGGTGGCGGCGATGTCGTGCAGACCGTGGCCGAACGCGTCCGGAAGGCGTCGGGAGCCTCGTACGTGGTCGTGATCGATCTGCACGGCATCCGCCATTCGCATCCCGACCCTGCGCTGATCGGGGAGCCGGTGGGCGATCCGATCGTCGTGCTGGACGGCCGCCCGCACGTGGGCTCCGACCAGGGCGCGACCGGGCGGTCCGCCAACGGCAAGGCTCCGCTGTACGGACCCACGGGCAAGCTGGTCGGCGAGGTGTCGGCCGGTATACCGGAACGCGATGTGCTCGGTGAGCTGTGGCGGGAGCTGCCCACCTTCGGCCTGTATGCCGCGATCGCCGTCGCGCTCGGCTCCGCGGCGGCGTTCCTGCTGGCCAGGCGGCTGAAGCGGTCGACCTTCGGGCTGGAGCTGGAGGAGATCGCCGGGCTGCTCCAGGATCGCGAGGCCATGCTCCACGGCATCCGGGAGGGCGTGATCGCCTTCGATCCCGACGGCCGGGTCACCGTGGTCAATGACGAGGCCCGCCACCTGCTCGGCCTCGGCACTGCGCTCGGCAGCAGGCTCGAGGAGGTGCTGCCCGACGGGCGGCTGCGCCGCGCCCTGGACGGCACCCTGACCGGCACCGACCTCAACGTGCTGACCGACGACCACTGCCTGGTGGTGAACCGGATGCCGGTGACCCTGCACGGCCGTGAACTCGGCGCGGTGGTCACCGTACGCGACCGCACCGAACTGATCGGGCTGCTGCGCGAACTGGACTCGGTGCGCGGGCTGACCGACGCCCTGCGCGCCCAGCAGCACGAGTTCACCAACCGCATGCACACCGTGGCGGGGCTGCTGGACATCGGCGACCACGACGCCGCCTACGAGTATGCCGTCGAGTCGGCCGGAGCCGACCAGGCGCTGACCGAATCCGTACGCGAACGGATCGGCAACGCGCTCCTCGTGGGGCTGATCGTCGCCAAGACCACCGTGGCCGCGGAACGCGGGGTACGGATGGTGCTCAGTGACGATTCCGCGCTCGGCGAGGATCCGCCGCATCTGCGCCGGCTGCTGACCATCGTCGGCAACCTGCTGGACAACGCGATCGACGCGGCGGCCGGCGGACCGCCTCCGGCAGGCGGCCGCGAGGTGGAGCTTGCGCTGATCGAGGCCGTCGACCTGGTGATGGTGCGGGTCGCGGACAGCGGCCCGGGGATTCCGCCGGGCGCCGCAGAGTCGATCTTCGAGGACGGCTGGTCGACCCGGCCCGACCGGGGTACCGCCCGGCGCGGGCTGGGGTTGGCCCTCGTCCACCGGCTGACACAGCTGCACGGCGGGACGATCACGGTCAGCGAGGGGCTGGGCGCGGTCTTCACCGTCATGCTGCCACTGCCGGAGGCCGCCCTCGTACCACGAGACGCACAGTTCACCACGGCCTCGCTCGCAAGAGGTGATCACGGATGATCCGGACCCTGGTCGTGGAGGACGACTTCCGCGTCAGCCACATCCACTGCGACTACGCGTCCCGTGTCGAGGGCTTCGAGGTGGTGGGCCGGGCGGCGACCGTGGCCGAGACGCTGGACGCGGTGCACTCCCTCCGTCCCGACCTGCTGCTACTCGATGTCTTCCTGCCGGACGGCAGCGGACTCGACGTGTTGCGGCAGCTCAGTGGCGACGAGGGAGGCGCCCGCCCGGACGCGATCATGATCACCGCCGACAGGGACATCACCTCGGTGCGGACCGCCATGAAGCTCGGTGCGGTGGGTTACGTGGTCAAGCCCTTCGGCTCCGCCGACCTGGCCGAGCGGCTCACCGCCTACCGCGCACTCCAGCACCGCGTGGACGCCCTCGGCCAGGCTCCCCGGACCGACCAAGCCGACGTGGACGCCCTCTTCAGTGCCGCCCGGCCACCGGCCGTTCCCCGGGTCCCGGCCAAGGGGCACTCCGCCCCGACCCTCGCCCTTCTGCACCAGGTCCTCCGCACCACCCACGGTGCCTTGTCGGCGGTCCAGGCCGCCGAACTCACCGGCGTTTCCCGCGCCACGGCCCAGCGGTACCTCTCGTACCTCGTACGGGAGGGCATGGTCCGTCTCGAACTTCGCTACGGGGCCACCGGCCGTCCCGAGCACCTCTACCGCATCGCGCACTGAGCGGGCGCTTACGTTTGCCGAGCGGGTCGAGCCGACGGCACGTGCGTAGGACGCCGTTTCGACTTCGGCCATCGGCCACGGTTGCTGCCGTCGCTGAGAGCGGAGTTCACGGTGACGCGGGGCAGGGCGGGTGCCGACGACCCGCTGTCCGCACGACCCGGCTCGCGGCTGTCTTCTGCAGCAGCCCGTAGGCGAGCACCGGCAGGAGCAGGTGCGGTTTGTCGGGCAGCGTGGTGGTGATCAGGACCGCGCTCGCGCTGCTGTTGTTCATGCCGCAGGCGAGCGTCAGCGAGGAGGAGGCGGGGGCGTCCAGGCGCAGGAGCCGGGAGGCGGTCCGGCCCAGCGCGAAGGACAGCAGGCACACGAGCGCTGCCACGACCAGTGCCGCGCCGAACAGCAGCGGGCGCGGATGCGCGAGGAAGGAGCCCAGGGCGCCGCTGGCGTTGACATAGGTCAGGACGAGCGATCCGAGCAGTGCGACGGGCACGATCACGCGCAGGGCCCGGCTGAGCCACGCCGTCGGCAGCGCGAGTCGGAACAGGATGCCGAATGCACAGGGGAGGACCACGGTGACGAG
Organism: Streptomyces sp. SLBN-8D4; assembly: GCF_049739545.1. Classification (NCBI taxonomy): domain Bacteria; kingdom Bacillati; phylum Actinomycetota; class Actinomycetes; order Kitasatosporales; family Streptomycetaceae; genus Streptomyces; species Streptomyces sp. SLBN-8D4. Next base: position 212,016 of record NZ_JBMGQC010000001.1, on the reverse strand, counting down.
AGCGAAGCCGCCCTGGGCTGTATGGCCGGTCGTTGCCAGTGTGTCCGCGTAGCCGCCGTCCAGGAGCGGCACGAAGGCGGTGATGATCAGCGGGATGGTCAGCGGGCTGAGGAGTGTGGAGGCGAGGACGAGTCCCACCATGGTGGGTTGGTCGCCGTCACCCTTGCCGGTCCAGACGGTGGCTCCGGCGGCCACAGGCATCGCCACGATCAGGATCATCGAGCTGATCAGTCCGCTGCCGCCGTCGCTGTCCGGGGTGCGGTGCAGTCCGAACGCGACGACGGGGATGACCAGGAGCGGGATCACGAGGTGGAGGGCCATCCCGGCCAGCAGGGTGGTCGGCTTGCGGAGCAGGCGGCCCAGTTCGCGGACGGGTACCTGGAGTCCGGCGGAGAAGAGCACCAGGGACAGCAGCAGCGGGGCGGTACTCAGGGCCGGGCCGTTCACGGTGCCGACCGGCACGGTGTGGTCGCGGCGCAGCCACAGGCCGGGGTCGGGCAGGAGCAGGGCGGCGACGTAGGACAGTACGACGGCCCGCCCGAGCCGACGTCGCAGCCAGGCCGTCACCGGGTCGGCAGGCGGTGGGGAGGCAGTCGTACGGTTCAAGGCGGCCTGCTTTCATGGCGGCGGAGGGGACGGGGCGGAACGCCGCTATGCAGGAGCCGTGATCACGAGTCGCCATGTCACTCATAGTGCTCGGGTGAGGCGGATGGGGCAGCCGATGACGCACGGCGGTCAGGATGCGTTCAGGTATCCCGTGGCACGGTCGGACCTCATGACATACGAGACCTCCCGGACGCCCAGGTCTCGTCGGCGAGACCGCGGCCGACCCGCCCAATGAGGAGGCCGGTCTGGGCCTGACCGGTGTGTCGGTGCTGATGATCAGCGTCGTGGGCACGCTGATCAGCGACAACCTCACCGACGACGGTCTGGTACCGGCGCGAGCGGACCCTGTCCATCCACCGCATCGACACCACGAGCCGCGAGTCCTGCTCCTGTCTCGCCGTGCTGTTCACCTGCGCCCTGGGCATCGCGGCCGGTGACCTGGTCTCGGAGCGCAGGAACCTGGGCCACTGGCTCTCCGCGGTCCTGTTCGGCCTGGCCATCGCCGCAGTCGCCCTCGCGCACTTCATGCCCGGCCTGGACGCGGTGTGGAGCTTCTGGATCGGCTACGTCCTCACCCGTCCGCTCGGCGCGTCCATCGGCGACTACCTCTCTCAGCCCAGCGGAGCCGGCGGCCTGGGCCTGGGTACCGCCATCACCAGCGCGCTGTTCCTCACGGTCATCCTCGGCCTGGTCGGGTTTCTCCCGGTGACCCGCAAGGACGTGGCGCAGCCGCAGCACAACCCGACACGCAGCCTGAGCAGGCAAGCCGCAGGCGTTCAGGATGCGTTCGGACTGACGCTGCCAAGGCCGACTCCGGCGACTTCCCTCGCGGTCGCCTCTGCTCACAGGGTGCTCGTCCCCATCGCGGGACGGGCGCCCTGCCGTTCTTCCGGACCTCTTCGCGCAGACTCTCAAGCTCGGCTACTCCTCACCACGATCACGCTGTTCCTGATCTTCGTGGTGACCCTGGTCGTCCAGCTCGGGTCGAGCCACTGCAACCCGTTCTTCTACTGGACCGTGATCCTGTCGACCAGCATGGCCGGAACCACGATGTCCGACTTCATGAACCGTGACGCGAGCGCCAGGTACCTCTCGGGCCGCGGCACTTCCCTGGGCGACTTCCTCTCCGACAGCTCGGGCCTCGGTTACGCCGGCGGCGCGCTGCTCGTGACGGGCGCACTGGCCGTCCTCGCCTGGCTGATGAAGGTGCCGGTCGTGCCGAACGTGCTGCTGTTCCGGATCGCCTTCGTCCTCACCCGCCCCCTGGGAGCCACCGCCGGTGACCTCCTGACCAAGCCGGTCACCAAGGGCGGACTGGACCTCGGTACCGCGGGATCTTCCGCCGTGCTGCCGGCCCTTCTGGTCGGGCTGATGGCGTACGCGCAAGTGCGGGAGCGCGGAACACCGCAGATGACGGAGCGGGAGCCGGTCGCCCGGCGGGCCGACTGATATCACGTCATCCGGCGGGCAGGTCGACCAGGAAACGTGCTCCGGGAGTGTGCTCGGGGTCGTGGGAGACCTCGCCGCCGACGGCGCGGGCCAGGCGCCGCGCGAGCGGCAGTCCCAGGCCCGCCCCGTCGTGCCCGTCGCCGAAGTCCGCGCGCCGGCCGGGCTGGAAGAGATCGTCGAGGAACTCCTTCGGTACGCCGGGACCGTCGTCGGTGACGTCGATGCGGACGCCGCCGGGCAACTGCCGTGCTGACACGGTCACCGTGGAGACGGCATAGCGAACGGCGTTGGCCAGCAGCGGGCTGACGATGCGTTCGAGATGAGCGGAGGTGACGCCCGCCTCCATCTGCTGGTCCGGCACGTCGACGACGGCCTTCAGCTGTGTCCGTGCGTCGAGATCCTCGACCAGCCGCCGCAGCACGGGAGCGACAGCGGTGGCACCGACCGCCGTGGTGGTGTCCCGCGCGCCTTCGCGGGCGTCGTTCAACAGCGTGTCGCAGATGGTGCGCATGGACTGGGCGGCCTCCGCGATCACCTCGTGGGTGGCGTCCGTCTCGGCGGCCGAGCGCGGGCGTGCCCGCCACCAGTCGAGCTCGACGACGATCCGGGTGAGCGGGGTGCGCAGTTCGTGCGACAACTCCCCGGTCAGCTGCTGCTCGTGACGCAGCACGGTGCGGATGTGGTCCAGCAGTGCGTCCAACGAGGTGCCCAGGCGGGCCAGTTCGGCCGGCTGGTCCTCGGCGCCGAAACGCTGGTCGGAACCGACGGCGCTCCACTGGGTGGCCCGGTCGGTCATGGTGCGTACGGGGCGCAGCGCCCGTCCGACGGCCAGCCGCGTCAGCGCGTAGGTGCACGCGAGCATGACAGCGTCCAGGATCAGCGAGCCCGACAGCAGGGTGCCGGCGGAGTTGCGGTAGGGGGCGAGATCCACGGCCGTGACGACGGTGACGGTGCTGTGACGGCCGGAGACGGGTTGGGAGCACAGGCGGACGAAAGGGGGGTGGTCGGTCTGCACGGTCGTGCAGACCGGCCTGCCCCGTGCGGCGAGCCGGTCAGCGGCCCGGGTCAGCGCACTGTCGGTCGTGGCCGACGGTGGTTTCTCCAGCAGCCGTGTCCCGGTGTAGATCCACACGTTCGCGTCGAGCAGGCTGTCGTCGGCGGTCTCCAGGACCCGGACTCGGGGGCCGCCGGTGTCGACGGTGGTGGCGACGGCGGCGGCGCGGTTGCGTAGTTCGTCGTCGGCCTGGTGCTGGAGGTGCCGGTTCATCGCGGTGTTGAACACGACGGTCAGCACGGTCATCAGGAGCGCGGCGGTGGTCAGTGCCACGAGCGAGAGCCGACCGCGCAGCGTGCGGGGCGCCAGACGGCGCGCGAGCCGGTTCATGACAGCCGGTGCCCGATCCCGCGTGTCGTGGTGAGGGCGAGGCCGCTGCCCGCTTCGCGCAGCTTGCGGCGCAGTCGGCTCAGATACTGGTCGAGGGTGTTGTCGCTGACCTGGGCGCCGTCCGGCCAGGCGGCCCTGACCAGGTCGCGGCGGGACACGAGGGTCCCGCCTGCGGCCATGAGCGTGGCCAGCAGACGGAACTCCGTGGGGGACAGGTCGATGTGGTCGTCGCCGACGTGCGCGCTGTGCCGGGTCGCGTCCAGGACCAGGTCTCCGGCGGTGGCCACGGCCGCGGGTGCGGCCCGTTTGAGTGCGGCCCGCAGCCGGGCGACGAGTTCGGCGAGATGGAACGGTTTGGGCAGGTAGTCGTCGGCTCCGGCGGAGAACCCGGACAGCCGGTCGGTGAGGTGATGGCGGGCCGTCAGGAAGATGATCGGGGCGGCGAACCCGCCCGCGCGCAGCGCCTGGCAGACGTCCCGGCCGTCCGCGTCGGGCAGCCCGACGTCCAGGACGACGGCCGCGATGTCGCCGGTGGCCAGCCGCAGGGCGGTGGCGCCGTCGACGGCGGGCACGGGGTCGAAGTCCTCGTCGAGCAGGCCGCGGCGCAGCACGTCACGCAGGGCGTGATCGTCCTCCACGACCAGGATCTTGTGGCGCATGGCCCTCCGTTGGACTGTCCGGCGCACGGGGCGTGCCGGAGACGAACGATGCGGGCAGCCACCGGGTCATCGCGTACAGGCAGACTCCGAGCCATCCGGTGGCGAACAGCCAGCCGCCGATGACGTCGGTGAACCAGTGCACGCCGAGATAGACCCGGGACAGGCCCACCAGCACGCCCCAGCATCCGATGACGACCCGGAGCGAGGTGGCGCCGCGCGGGGCGCGCAGTGAGACCGCGACGATCAGCAGCCCGGCAGTGAGGGCCGCCGTGGTGGTGTGTCCCGAGGGGAACGCCCAACCGCCGGCGGACGCCGCCCAGTCGGCATGTGCGGGACGCGGCCGCTGGACGGCTTCCATCACCCCGTAGCGCAGCGCCTGACCGGTTCCCAGACAGGCAAGGCCCAGTGCGGCGGCCCCCATCCGTCGCCGTACGGTTCGTCCCGCGACCATGCCGGCCAACCCGGTGAGGACGTAAGGGACGGCACCGCTGCCGGTATCGGTCACCCCTCGGGCCAGAGCCTCGGCGACGTCCGGCCGATGGCCGAGCGACCATCTCAGAAAACCGTCGTCCGACCACAGTTGAGCGCCGTTCTGGCCGATCATCACGATCGTGAGGACGCCGAACGCCAGCCAAGCGCCGAGACCGACCGTCCCGGCCAGGTCGGCGGCGTCGCGCCGATTCATGAGGTGCTCAGCAGCCGGCTCAGGTGGCCGGAACCGATCCATCGGGCCACCGATCGCGACCACCGTCGCAGCAGGAGCATCGCGATCAGTGCGACGAGGCCACCGACCAGCACGCCTGCCAGGACGTCGTGCGGATAGTGCGCGCCGACCCACACCCGCGAGACCGCCATCGCCAGGGCCGCCACTGCCGCGACCGCCCCCAGCCGACGCGAGACGAAGAGCAGGGCCACGGCAGCGGCGGCCGCGATTGCCGCGTGGTTGCTCGGGAAGGACCAGTCGCCGGGCGCCGGACACGTCTCCAGGGTCTTCACTCGAAGGCTCTGGCACGGCCGGTCCTCGCGCACCGCCAGTTTCACCAGGGCATCCACGCCGTACGCGACGACCACGACCACCGGAACGGCCAGCGCCCTTGCCGCAGCCGCATCTCCACCCCGTCGAGCGAACCACCAGCCCACGACCGCGAGCACGGCGAACACCGCGAGCCCGTACGTCGACCAGAACGACACCGCTCCGTCCAGCCAGGCCGGCGCATGCCGGGCCAGACGCACCACGTCCAGATACGCGGAGCCGTCGACAGACGACCCGTCGAAAGCCATGATCACTTGCGTCCCCCCTCGGGCCGGCCGTCCCGCCGCGCCCTGTAGACCTCGGCGGCCAGGGGGATCAGCGACACGAGAACGATCAACGCCACGAGCGGGAGCAGGTAACGGTCGACGTTCGGGATCGACGAGCCGAGCGCGTACCCCGCGAGGGTGAGTCCGAGGCTCCACACGAGGCCGCCGACGATCTGCCACAACGTGAACGTGCGCACCGGAACCTCCAGAGCGCCGGCCATCGGATTGAGTACGGTCCGCACCACCGGCACGAAACGGGCCAGCGTGATCGCCTTCGCATGTCCGTATCGCTCCAGCAGTTCCTCGGCGCGTTTCGCACCCTCGCGCAGACGCTGTGAGCGGCTTCGGGCCAGCAGTGCTCCACCCGCCTTCCGGCCGAGCACATAGCCGCACTGCGCCCCGGCCAGGGCGCCTGCCGCAGCCGCGACCAGGAGCGGCCCCAGCGACAGGTGCACACTCGACTCCGCCGAGCCCGTGCACAGCAGACCGGCCGTGAAGAGCAGCGAGTCGCCCGGCAGGAAGAAGCCGACCAGCAGCCCTGTCTCGGCGAACATCACCACTCCGACGCCCAGCACGCCGAACGCCGCCAGCAGCGAATGAGCGTCCAGCACGTTCACGGCCAGCTGTGATGCCGGATGAATCGGTGTGATCATGGCAAGGCGGCCTTTCCGGCAGGTGATTCGGTGTCTGCGATTCACCCAACCGCGTGGACGTGGCCCGAGGGAACCGCACTCGCCGAGCCTACATCTACAAGATGTAGTAGATGTTCTCTGGGTGGCCGGATGCAAACGGCCACCCAAACGGAACACGAGGCGGAGGAGACGGGCGCCATGGCTGACCCCTGTCGCACAGGAACCGGTACCTGGACTCTGCGGCGTGCGGCCACGAACCCGACTGCGCCACCCCCGGCCCCGGCCCGGCAGTTCCGTGCCCCGGGCGCCGGGCCCCAGCAGTTGCACCGAGGGATGACCCTCGTGGCCACGATCAGCCTGTTCATCGGGACACGGGCCGCCTGGACCACCGCGATGGCCTCACGCCCGGCCGTCGCCGGCGTCATCTCCGTCTGCTACGCCTCGATCCTCGTCTGCGCCGCTCTCAGCCTCCTCGTACGGAGCCGTCGCGCGCTGATCAGGGTCGACGCCGTCGTACTGATGACCGCTGTCGCGCTGGTGATCTGCGGCTACCTGCTCGATCACGCGGGCACCGACGAGGGAGTGCTGACCGCCCAGGCGGCGAACGAGATCCTGCACGGCCGCCCCGTCTACGGCCAGCCGTGGCCCTGGCTGTTCGGCTCGCCGCACGTCGGGATCACCAAGACCATGTCCGGGGGTGCCGACTACACCTACGGCTACCCGCCGCTGACCGCGCTGCTCGCGGCCCCGGTGCACGCCGTCGTCCACTCGACGGCGGCCGCCACCCTGGTCACCACGGCCGCGCTGCTCGTCTCCTCGGTCCTGCTGTGGTTCCTGCTGCCGGCACCCTGGAGGTCGGCCGCCACCGCGGTCTGTCTCGGCTTCGGCCTCCTGCCCCACTACGCCTACGCCGGCTACCCGGCGATCACGGCTCTCGCCCTGCTCGTCCCCGTAGTGGTCCGCTGGCCCGCAACCGGTGAGGGTGGCCGTCTCGGCTCAGGGGGAGTGCTGCGGGCGGCGTGTCTGGGTGCCGCCTGCGCGGCCCAGCAGCTCGCCTGGTTCCTGGTCCCGTTCCTGCTGATCGGTCTGTACGCCGTCAGGCGCGGGGAACTCGGTCCGCGGCGGGCTCTGGCGGTGACCGCCCGCTACACGGCCACCGCCGCTCTCACCTGCGCGGCGGCCAACGCCTACTTCGCCGTCGAGGACTTCTCCTCCTGGCTGCAGGGCGTACTCCTGCCGCTCGAACAGAAGGCGATCCTGCACGGCCAGGGCCTGATGGGCATCTCCTACTACTTCACCGACGGCAGCGGCCGCCTCGACTACTACTCCTACGGCAGCCAGCTGCTCCTGCTCGGCCTGCTCGTCGCCACCCTGCTGTTCGTCCGGCGTCTCGGCCCCGCCCTCACCGTCCTGCCGTGGGTCGTGTTCTATCTCGCCACCCGCTCCCAGGACGGCTACTTCCTGATGATGACCCCCCTGTGGCTCGCGGCCGCCGCCACCGTCCCGGCCGCCGCGTTCGCCACCGCCTGGCAGCCGCGACTTCCCCATGTCACCGGCCGTGCGAAGGCCGTCCTCGCGGGCGGGCTGCTCGCCCCCGCCCTGGTGTGCGTCGCGATCGCCGCGGCGAGCCCGCCGCCCCTGCGCATGAGCCTCTCGCCGCGCTTCGCCACGCACCACGCGCGCGTGGGTGTCACGGCCATCGAGGTGCGGGCCGTCAACACCACCGGTACGGCGCTCACCCCGCACTTCGCGAGCCGCACCGGCCAGGGCGCCTCCAACTGGTGGACCGTCGCCTCCGGCCCCGCGGTGCTCGCCCCGCACGCCTGGGCCGAGTACCAGGTGAAACCCGCGGGAGGGTTCCGCGCCCTGCCCGGCGGCCACGGTCCCGGGACCTACCTCATCGCCGTCACCGGCACGCCGATGACGATCACCACGGCCCACATCCCGGCTGCCCCTTCCGCGATCCAGTAGCGAGGGCACCAGGCGTTCGTGCTGTTCAGCCGTGGTCGCGCAGTGGACCGACGTCGTAACCCCGTTCCTGGCAGGTGTCGAGGATCCGGGGGAGCGCGCCCAGCGCCGAGCGCCAGGCGCCGGGGGCGGAGGTGCAGTCGGAGTCGTGGAGCAGGACCGTGCCGCCACCGTCCAGGTCGGCGGTGACGGTGCGGTGGACGGAGTGCGGGGTGGCACGAGCCGTCCAGTCCTCCCCCCAACAGGTCCACAGCACCGGGGTCAGGTCGAGGCGCCGGACCGCGAGGTGGGCCGCGGTGGACATGACGCCGTACGGGGGCCGGAAGAGCGTGGGCTGCCGTCCGGTGATCGCGGCGACGGTGTCGCGGGCCCGGCGGAGGTCGTCGTAGGTGGCGCGCGGGCCACGCAGCAGCAGGGGGCGGTGCAGCCAGCCGTGGACGGCGACCTCGTGACCGGCCGCCGCGATCTCGCGGACCAGCCCGGGGGAGCGGTGTGCCTCGCTGCCGAGCAGGAAGAACGTGGCGTGCACTCCGCGCCCGGCGAGCAGTCGTAGAAAGTGCGGGGTGGAGCGGGGGTCGGGGCCGTCGTCGAAGGTCAGGGCGATGTGGTTCGTGCGACCGCGGCCCGCGAGGCGGGGCATGAGGCGGTTGCGCAGCGGTCCGAGGGTGGAGAGGACGGGTGCGGCGTGGGCGGCCGCGAGGACGGGTACGGCGGCGAGGACGGCCGTGCGCAGCGTCGGGGCGATGTTCACGAGTGGTCGTCCTCCGACGGGGAGGTGTGTTCCGGTGGGAAGCCGTCCGGGTCGAGGCGGTGGCTGATGGCATGGATGAGGTCGGGACCGTCGTACGCCGTCGCCACCCCGGTGGCGACGGCGCACACGATGGACGCGAGGACGGCCGTGGTGGCGAGTCGGGGCTTCGTCCGGTGCCGTTGGGCAACCGGGCGGAAAACCCGGCTGGGGGCTCCTGACCGGTGCACGCGCGCAATCTCGGCCGTCGGGCAGCCGCCGGGGGACTGAGCGAACAGGGCGAATCCCGTTGCCCGTTGCCGGCGTCCGAGCGGGCCGTCGATCAGGTCGCACAGCACCGCTTTGAGGTCGGCCGGGTCGCGTATCCAGACGGCCGCACCGGCCTCGTCCAAGGCGGCGGCGTTGGTCAGCCCGTGCCCGGGTATGCAGCGGTAACTGGCGACGGGCAGGCCGCAGGCGAATGCCTCCAGCGAGGTGAGCCCGCCGGCGTTCTGGACGAGGACGTCGGCGGCGTGCATCAGGGAGGGCATGTCGTCGACCCAGCCGAAGGCGTGGTCGATGCCGTCGGCGCGCAGGTGCTCGGCCAGGGCCTCGTTGCGGCCGCAGACGACGACCGGGACGGCGGCGCCGCAGTCACGCAGCTCGCGGGCCACCGTACGGAGCGGGCCCACCCCCCAGGACCCGGCGACCAGCAGAGCCAGCGGGGCGTGGGACGGCAACCCGAACCTCTCCCGCGCGCGGTCACGTCCCGGTGCGTCGCAGGGCCGGAAACGGGGGTCCGTGACCGGCCCGCGCACGCGCACGTCCCGGGCCCCGGCCGCCCGCGCCTGGGCGGCGGGCACGGCGTGAGCGGCGAGGTGGACGTCCACCCCCGGCGCGACCCACAGCGGATGCACCGAGAAGTCGGTCAGATAGGTGAGGACCGGCACGGCCAGCCGACCGTCCAGGCGCAGGTTGCCCAGGACCCGGCTGGCCCCGGGGTAGGTGGAGACGACGGCATCGGTGCCCGGCGGCAGGGCGCGCAGTACCCGGTCCTGCGCCGAGCGCAGCAGCGCCCGCGCCACCGGCCCGCCGCCCCCGGCGCGCTCGGTGCTGGAGTAGATCCGCTGGTAGGCCCAGGGGGCCCGCACCAGCAGCCGGTGATAGCCCTCCTGGACGGTGCGGCCCAGGCGGGCGGGGAGCAGGTCCAGCAGGTCGAGGCGGTCCACGGCGTAGCCCTGCGCGGCGAGACGGCGGGCGAGCTCGGCGGCGGCACCGTCGTGACCGGCCCCGACGCTCGCGGAGACGATCGCGACCCGTCCCGCGCCGGGCGTCGCGGCGGACTGCGGAGGAGGGGTGCCCGTGAGGGTGGGTCCGGGCGCCGTGCTCGCGCGATGGGGCATGGGTTTCCTCCGCAGAGACGGAAGCGGCGGAACTCTACGAGTTGTAGTAGTTCGCGGTTGAAGCCCGGAGCATACCTCCTACAACTAGTAGGAGACGGCCGGGTAGTCTGTGCGGACGGTCGGCGAACGGAGGCATCCGGTGGAGGAGCGAGAGGACGGCGGCGCCCGCGGGGCGTCCGGCAGGCGAGCCCGCGGCGAACTGGAGGGCGATGTCCTCGCCGCGCTCTGGGCCGCCGACGGCCCCCTGACCGCCGGCCAGGTCCGGGAGGCACTGCCGGGCGACCTGGCCTACACGACCGTCCTGACCATCCTGTCCCGGCTGCACGACAAGGAGATGCTCGTCCGCCACCGCGAGGGCCGCGGCTACGCGTACGAGCCCGTGCGCGACGAGGCGTCGCACACCGCCCAGCGCATGCGGTCGCTGCTCGAGGGTGGTTCCGACCGCGAGGCGGTCCTGGCCCGCTTCGTCTCGGAACTGTCCGAGCAGGACGAGCACGTGCTGCATCAGCTCCTGTCCGGGCACGACGCCCGCAGCGGGGATGATCGCTCGGGAGGGAGGGCGTAAAGCCGTGCTGATCAGCGTCTACGTCCCCTTCGCCGTCACGGCCGTGCTCGCCGTGCTCGCGCCCCGCCTGGCGCACGTGCTGCCCCCGCGCCGCGCTGCCTGGGCCCTGGCCTGCGCCGCGCTCGTGAGCGCGATCGGCTGGGCGGGGGCACTCGCCCTGCTCGCCTTCACCGGCGTGGCTCAGATCCCGGAAGTCGCGGAGGAGGGCCGCTGGTCCGTGGCCGCCCTGCAAGCCGAGGATCCGGTCTACCTCGTCGTCGCGGCAGGCAGCGCCCTCATGCTGGTCGTGGGCGTCGTCTCGCTGGGCGTGGCCGCCGTGAAGCAGGCCCGCCTCCTCGTCCGGGCGCGACGGGAGCACGCCCGGCTGCCGGAGGACACGGAGCTGGTCGTGGTCGACGACGACGTCCCGACGGCCTTCGCGCTGCCCGGGTCGCCGGGCCGGATCGTGGTCTCCCGGGGAATGCTGCGCTGTCTCACAGACCGCGAGCGCGAGGCCCTCCTCGCACACGAGCGGGCTCACCTGCGCTGCCGCCATCAGCTCTTCCAGATCCTGTGGCGGCTCACCGCGGCCTTGAACCCGCTGCTGCGGCCGCTGGCCGTCGCGGGCGGTTTCGTCCTGGAGCGCTGGGCCGACGAGGAGGCCGCGCTGCGCGTCGGCGACCGTAAGATCGTCGCGCACGCCGTCGGGCGCGCCGCACTGGCATCCGCCGGTGCCTCGTTCCCGGCCGCACTGGCCGCGACCGGCGGGGCGGTGCCGCAGCGGGTGCGGGCCCTGCTCGCCCCGCCACCCCCGCGCCGGAGCCTGCCCCTGGTGGCGGGCGGCTTCCTGCTCGCCGTGTGCTGCGCGAGCCTCGTCAACGCCGCATCCGACAGCGATCAGATGGTGGACAGTGCGCAGTGCGCGGCGTACGCCGCCACGGCGAGCGCACCGCCGACCGGGGAACACCGGCACGGGCCCGACTTCTGCTTCGGGGACCAGGATCGCCGGAAACTTCAGGAGCACCGCCCGTAACGAGGCGGCCAGACCTGTCGGCTGCGCGTATTCAGGTCGCGAGCAGTCCGCGGCCGAACCAGTCCGCGCTGTCGCGGACGCCGGCAGGGCGTCGAGGTCGGCATGGGCGCAGCGCCACCCACGTTCTTCTGACAGCCCGCGATCGCCGAGCGAGGCCAGCCTCACGACACCGGCCCGGGTACCTTCCGGTGGGTCGTCGAGCGGACGATCTCCTGGCTGCACGGCTTCCGCCGCCTGCGCATCCGCTGGGAACGACGCGACGACATGTTCGACTATCCGGCCAGGGTGAGGTTGTGGAGGCGGGCGATGCCGACGGCGGGTGTGTACCGCGAAACTCCCCGTCGCCGACGGCATGACGGATGGTCGGAGACGGGCGCGGCGGTCGGGATGAGCCACCACTGAAGAGGTCCTCGAGACGCTGCGGAGTCCGCCTCCGGGGCCGGCCGGCCTGAGTCTCTGCTCTGGGCCAAGCCCGCCCCAGATACCTCCAATGAAGTGGCCATTCTCGTCCTATGGCGGAGCAAAGAATTCCTTGCGTACCTGCCGGTTCGGCCGCCTCGGATTTACGTTCCTCTCGCACCCTGTCATGTCATGTTCATCGGCATGTCGGGTCAGTTGAATGTCATGCTCATGGCTGCGCGGTTTCGCCGCCGCTACGCGCGTCACGGGCCTGCCAATCCAGTGCGCATCCCCACGTCAACGGAGGCAGAACCCCATGCGTGAGTCACGTCTGAACAAGCGGAGACGGAGTCTGCGAAGACTTCTCGCCGTCTCCTTCCCGGCCCTCGCCCTTACCGTCGCCGGACTCGTCGCGGCACCGACGGCCGGCGCCCAGGCCGCTGCCGTCCACCCGCACGCCACCAAGGTCACGCAGAACAACAAGGCGCTGACCGACCCCGCGCGTCAGACCTTCCACTCCACCGGCAACGCGGGCCAGAAGGTACCCACAACTCATCTGTGCGCCACCGCCGAGCCGGGCCACGCGTCCTGCTTCGCCCAGCGCCGCACCGACATCAAGCAGCGCCTCGCCTCGGCGCTCGCCGCCGCGGCCCCCTCCGGCCTCTCCCCGGCCAACCTGCACAGCGCCTACAACCTGCCCACCAGCGGCGGCAGCGGCCTGACGGTCGCCGTGGTCGACGCCTACAACGACCCCAACGCGGAGTCGGACCTCGCCACTTACCGCTCCACCTACGGTCTGTCGGCCTGCACCAAGGCCAACGGCTGCTTCAAGCAGGTCAGCCAGACCGGTTCGACCACCTCGCTGCCGACCAACGACAGCGGCTGGGCCGGCGAGGAGGCCCTCGACATCGACATGGTCAGCGCCGTCTGCCCGAACTGCAACATCACCCTTGTCGAGGCCAACTCCGCCAACGACACCGACCTCGGCATCGCCGAGAACGAGGCCGTCTCGCTCGGCGCCAAGTTCGTCTCCAACAGCTGGGGCGGCGCCGAAGCCTCCTCCCAGACCAGCGAGGACACCTCGTACTTCAAGCACCCGGGTGTCGCGATCACCGTCTCCTCCGGTGACTCCGCCTACGGTGCCGAGTACCCGGCGACCTCCCAGTACGTGACCGCAGTCGGCGGCACCGCCCTGTCCACGTCCTCCAACTCCCGCGGCTGGACCGAGTCCGTGTGGAAGACCAGCTCCACCGAGGGCACCGGCTCCGGCTGCTCGGCCTACGACGCCAAGCCGACCTGGCAGACCGACACCGGGTGCACCAAGCGGATGGAAGCCGACGTCTCCGCGGTCGCCGACCCGGCGACCGGTGTGGCCGTGTACGACACCTACGGCGGCTCCGGCTGGGCGGTCTACGGCGGCACCAGCGCCTCCGCGCCGATCGTCGCCGGCGTCTACGCCCTCGCGGGCACACCGGGCTCCAGCGACTACCCGGCGAAGTACCCCTACTCCCACACCAGCAACCTGTACGACGTGACCAGCGGCAACAACGGCTCCTGCTCCCCCTCGTACTTCTGCACCGCGACCACCGGCTACGACGGCCCGACCGGCTGGGGCACCCCCAACGGCACCACCGCCTTCACCGCGGGCACCAGCACCGGCAACACCGTGACCGTCACCAACCCGGGCAGCCAGTCCACGACGACCGGCGGCTCGGTCAGCCTGCAGATCAGCGCGAGCGACAGCGCGGGCGCCACCCTCACCTACAGCGCCTCCGGGCTGCCGACCGGCCTGTCCATCAGCAGCTCGACCGGCAAGATCACGGGAACGGCGTCCACCGCGGGCACCTACCAGGTCACCGTCACCGCGAGTGACTCGACCGGCGCCTCCGGCTCGACGTCCTTCACCTGGACCGTCGGCTCCGGCAGCGGCACCTGCACCTCGACCCAGCTGCTCGGCAACGCCGGCTTCGAGTCGGGCAACACCACCTGGACCGGGTCCAGCGGGGTCATCACCAACTCCACCAGCGAGGCGGCACACGCCGGTTCCTACTACGCCTGGCTGGACGGCTACGGCTCCGCGCACACCGACACGCTCTCCCAGTCGGTGACCGTGCCGAGCGGCTGCAAGGCCACCTTCACCTTCTACCTGCACATCGACACCGCGGAGACCTCGACCAGCAGCGCGTACGACAAGCTGACGGTCACCGCGGGCTCGACCACCCTGGCCACCTACTCCAACCTCAACAAGGCCTCCGGATACGCCCAGAAGTCCTTCGACCTGTCCTCGTACGCCGGCTCCACCGTGACCCTGAAGTTCAACGGAGTGGAGGACTCCTCCCTCCAGACCAGCTTCGTCGTGGACGACACCGCCCTGACGACCAGCTGACCCTCCCGAAGGAAGCACCCGATCCCGCACGCGGAGACCGTCCGCGTGCGGGATACCCGTGATCCACTCAGGCTTTGCCCATCGGCTGCGGAGCGGGCTCCTGAAGGGGGTCTTGCCCCGTTCAAAGCATCGCCATGTGGCGGCGTGTACGCCCGGTCATATCCGTATTCAGTGCTTACCTTTGCCCACAAAGCTGACTTTCGGGGTAAATATATGAAAACGGATGAAATGGCTAGTGGGGTCATCCCGTCCGTCGAGGGGACTTCGTCGTCCGGGGCACTGCGAGGCAGGGCACTGCCCTGGCCTCTCGTGGTCGTTGTCCTGGCGGCGATCGGCCTGGCGGCGGTGCTCGCCCTCGTCGGTACCTCGTGGCTGGAGCGGCCGGCCGTCGCCGCGTGGCGGACCGTCTGCCTGGCCATCGCCGTGCAGGCGTTGCCCTTCCTGCTGCTGGGCACCGCCCTGTCCGGTGCGATCAACGCCTTTGTGCCGGCTGGCCTGTTCAGCAAGATGCTGCCTCGGCGTCCTGCCCTGGCCGTACCGGTGGCAGGTGTGGCCGGAGCGGTCCTGCCGGGCTGCGAGTGCGCGTCCGTGCCCGTCGCGAGCAGCCTCATCCGACGTGGGGTGACTCCGGCGGCGGCCTTCGCCTTTCTTCTCTCCGCGCCGGCGATCAACCCCGTGGTGCTGACCGCGACGGCGGTGGCCTTTCCGGGCAATCCGGCCATGGTCGTGGCCCGGCTGTTCGCTTCTCTGGCCACCGCCGCGGTGATGGGGTGGCTCTGGCTCTGGCTGGGCAAGGAGGAGTGGCTGCGAGCCGCGGTACGGCACACCGGGCATCAGCCCGGCGGCAGCCGATGGAGGGAGTTCCGTCTCGGCTTCCAGCACGACTTCCTGCACGCCGGTGGCTTTCTCGTACTCGGCGCGATGGCAGCCGCGACCTTCAATGTGGCCGTACCGCGCTCCGTCCTCGACACCTTCTCCGGTTCGGTCTGGCTGTCGGTCCTGTTCCTGGCCACCCTCGCTGTCGTACTCGCCGTGTGCTCGGAGGCCGACGCCTTCGTCGCAGCCTCCCTCACCGGCTTCTCGCCGACCGCCCGGCTGGCGTTCATGGTCGTCGGCCCCATGGTCGACCTGAAACTGATCGCCCTGCAGGCGGGCACCTTCGGCCGGGCCTTCGCCTGGCGCTTCTCCTCGGCCACCACCGTCGTGGCGGTTGCCGCCAGTGCCCTGATCGGAGGTGCACTGCTGTGAAACGCCACGCACAGGTGGTGCTGCTGGCCCTGATGGGCCTCGGCCTGCTGCACTCCACCCTGTTCACCGACCTCTGCCTGCGCTATGTCAAAGAGGGGCTGCGCCCCTTGCTGATCGCCTCCGGGGCGCTGCTGTTGCTCCTCGCCCTGGCGGGCGCGGCCATGGACAAGGATCACAACGAACATCACAGCCATGCTCACGGCCACCATCACCACACGGCTCCCCGTGTCGCATGGCTGCTGTTCCTGCCCGCCCTCAGTCTCGCCTTCTACGCCCCGCCGGCCCTCGGCGCGTACACCGCGGGACGTTCCAGTGGCTCAGTGGTCAAGGAGCGGAAGAAGTTCGATCCACTGCCCGCCACCTCGCCGCTACCCATGACCCTCACGGACTTCACCACCCGCGTCCAACAGGACCGCGAAACGGCCATCAAGGGCCGCACCATCCAGTTGACCGGCTTCGTCACACCGGTCGGACAGGGCGGTGCGTGGGATCTGACCCGGATCATCTTCACGTGTTGCGCAGCCGATGCACGCCCCGTCAAGGTCCGCGTGTACGGACCCACGGCTCCGCCGGCCAACACCTGGCTGGCGGTGACCGGTACCTGGCACCCCGTCGGCGTGCTCGGCACGAAGTCCGCGGCCGGCGCCCTCGATGTCCGAACCATCCGCCGCATCTCGCCGCCGGTCAACGCCTATACCGACGACCTTCCCCTCGTGCCCTCGTAGTCCCGCAATGGGTCTACCTGCCGACGCGCACGACATCCGCATTCATCCGGTGGAGGACGCCACACGCTGGCCGAACTGGGTTTCGGAGGAGAGGTGGTGTCCGGCTGAGCATCTGGGGGGGCGCAGCGACGTGAAGCGGGGCGTGGGCTGCGCCGCCGCGCGCCTCGGGGCGGAAGACGGCGAGGCTTGGCGGTGATGCAAGGGCGGGTGGCGCGGAACGCGTTGCTGGAGAGGCCTCGCAGCAGCTGGCCGCGCTCCTTCTTCGACGGCAGGTCTGGCTGGCGGCGGAGACGCGACGGTGTTCGGGGCGCCAGACCAACCGGGCCTCCCTCATGGCGGACAGACGGATAGAGGTGTCCGTGCCGGGCCCGGCGGCGCCGTGGCTGCGTTCGCCGCCCGGCCCGGGGTCCTCAGACGCCCGCCGCGAGTTCGGGATGCTCGTGCTCGCAGGTGTCGCCGATGCCGTACGTGTCCCAGGCGCCGTCAGCGCCGCATGCAGTGCCTCCGCGTCAAGACCTCAACCTTGCACCCGGCGAATCCGAATACCCCAGCACCTACTTCAGAAATCTTCCGCGGGCTACTGAAGGAGTAAACGCACCCACAAAATGGGGACCTGTTGTGGCTTTGTGACTCAACGACGTCACGCAGACTCCCGCCCTGCTCGACGGACAATGGCTAGTTAACGGCGCCAAGTTGCATCGAGCAGGCACTCACTGTCGCAAGGAGTCGCCCCCCGGCAGTCAGAGGCATTGAGCCCTTTCCAACCTGAGGAGGGAGCCGATCGGTAAATGTGTCGCACGTCGTTGCAGGCGCCGGGATACTTCCTCGGTGACTCTCACCGGCGCCATATCGTGACCTTCCCTGAGCCCGGGCCCCGGCCGCGGATTCCTGGCGGTCCACCCACGGCAGCGGGGCGCCGAGCCGGCCACGCCCCGCGACTGAGACACCAACGGCAGGCGCGGGGCGGCCCGGTGCTCCTAGATGTGGGGTGGCCGTTTCAGATGTTGGCGCCGGCGTGGGCTTGGCGTCCCCTGGCGGTGGGGCCGTGCCAGTCCAGGCACATCACGGTGGCGTCGTCCTGGAGCTTGCCGTCACAGGCGTCGGTGACGGCTGCGACCAGGGCGCGTACCACCTCGCGCGGATGCTCGGTAGTGGTGGCGGCCATGAGGGCGGGCAAGTCGACGGATTGCGCGCGGCGTTCCTGCATCCCGTCGGTGTAGAGCACCAGCCGGTCACCGGGGCGCAGGTCGATGTCCTGCAGCCGGTACCGGCCCTGCCCTTCGACCCCGAAGGGCAGATCGGCGCGCAGGAGCACTTCTTCGACGGTGCCCTCGCGCAGCCTCAGCGGGCGCGGGTGGCCGGCATTGACGAGCTGCGCTCCGCTTCCATCCAGTGGGATCCGCAGAAGCTGGCCCGTGGCCAGGACCCTGGGCCGCTGCTGGAGAAGGGAGTGGTGGGCGCAGCCGGCCTGCTCGACCAAGGGGGCTGCAACGCGGCGGGCGCCTCGGGAGGCGTTGACGAGAATGGTGGCGATGAGCGCGGCGTTGAGGTCATGACCCATGGCGTCGGTCAGGGACAGGTGCAGGGTCTCGCGGTCCAGGGCGTAGTCGTAGGTGTCTCCGGCGACGCTCTCGGCGGGCACCAGGGCGCAGGCCAGGGTGAACTGGGGGGCCTCGCAGGAGGGGGCGGTGGGCAGGAGCTGCCGTTGGATCTCGGCGGGCAGGCTGACGGGGGCGGTGCGCTGGGCCCAGTGGTAGAGGTCGGTGAAGCGGCGGTCGGTGACCACGATGTAGGCGAGGGCGTGAGCCGCCTGCTCCACCTCCTGCAGCATGTCGTCGCTGACATCACGGGTTTCGGGCAGGGAGAGTTCGAGAAAGCCGATGGCGTCGCCACGGTTGGTGACGGGGGCGATCACGCGGTGCCCGTGCCCGTCGGCGTCGTCCGGGGCGCGGACCAGCTTCTGGGTGCGCAGGACCTGGTCGTAGAGGCTGCCGGTGAGCTGGATCCGTTCGGTGCTGCGCCCGCGCAGGGTGGTGGCCTCCTCCGCCACCCGCACCACGCCCTGGCCGATCAGATCGAGGAACAGGAAGGACACGTACCGCGCGCCGAACCGCTCGCGCAGGTCGCGCGCCACCACGTCCAGGGATTCCACCGGCGCCGCGGCCGCCGCGAGCACTTCCCCCAGTACCACCCGCTCCCGCGCCACGTAAGCCTCCTCGAAAGATCCGGAACCCTCACCCTCCCGCGATGACAGCAGGGATTCCAGCCCTTCGCGCATTGGCCATGTCGATGCCGAGCCGAGAAACGGCCGTGACCCCCCGATTGCCAGCTCGGACCAAGAACACGGCATGACTTCTTCTGCGCGCGCCGGACGGCGATTCCGACTTCGATGCAGGCGCAACCAAGTGGGAAGCTTGAGCGGACTTGGCCGTTTTCGCTGCTCTGGCCGCAGTTCCGTGAATCGCCAGGTCAGCGGTAGGGACACGGGATCGTTTCGGCAGCGTACTTCCTGCCGTGGCGAGCAAGGCGGTTGAGGATGTGCTGTTCCCGGGATCGATGTGCGGGTGGAGGGGGTGAGCGACTCCTCCGGCATCCTGGTGGTGGAGGCGGTGTCGACGGCCCGTCCAGGCCGGTGCCCGAGCTGCCGCAAGCAGGCCCACCGCGTGCACAGCACGTATCAACGCTCCCTGGATGAGCGGCCGTTGGGCTCAGGCCGGGTCATCGTCCGGCTGCGGGTGCGCCGATATTTGTGCGACCGGTAGATCATGGCAGTGGAGCGAGCAGGGAGGGCTTCGTAGTCGCGTGCCAGGCGGCGGTGGAGCATCAGCCAGCCGAGTGTTCTCTCCCTGCCCACCTGCGTGGCCGCACGGTGAAGCCGCGGGTGCCCGGGGTTCGCCGGACGATTTCAAGGTCGATGCCGAGCCGGTCAGCGTGGCCGACGAGGTATTCGCGACAGCCGCGGTCTGCCAGGCCGGCGCCGTCCGGGGCAGATGGGGGATGCGTTTTTAGAAGTCGGCTGCTCTGGGGACACGTAGCTGCGTGGTTTCTATGACGTGAGGCGGTGAAGTGCAGGTGAGCGACGCCCTGCGGCGGTCGCGCCGACGTCCGGGCGCGGGCCCCGGCGGCGATAGTGGCGCCAGTCGTGGTCCGCGGCGGATGCGGTACGTCGTGCTCGGCAGCCGACCTGCGCGCGGAGTCGGGACGGTGGCGGTCGCGCGCAGGGCTGCGACGGCGGTGCGCCCGGCCGTGGACGGCGTGACCGTCAGCCACGGGCTGAAGGTGGGTGCCGCCTACGCGTGGCGGCTGCTGGTGCTCGGGGCGGCCGTGTACGCGGGTTTCGTGCTGCTGGGACGTCTGCAGCTGGTCGCTGTCGCGTTGTTCCTCGCCCTGGTCGTCACCTCCGTACTGCGTCCCCTCGCCGATCTGCTGGCGCGGTGGCTGCCGCGGACCCTGGCGGTGGTGGTGAGTGTCGTGGGAAGCCTGCTGGTGCTCCTCGGGCTGCTGGCGCTGGTCGGCGAACTGGTGGCGAGCGAGTGGGGCCGGCTGGGGCAGGAGTTCAGCGGGGGCGTCGGGCGTATCGAACGGTGGCTGCAGGGACCTCCCTTCCATGTGAGTCCCGCGGTGACGTCGAACCTTCAGGACAAGCTGAACTCCTTCGTCTCCCAGCATCGCTCCGTGCTGATCAGCAGCGCCGTGAGCGGTGCCGGACGGCTCGTGGAGGTGCTGACCGCGGGGGTGCTCGCGCTGTTCTGCTCCCTGTTCTTCGTCCATTCCGGCGACCGGTTCTGGAGCTGGTTCCAGGAGTTGCTGCCGCAGCCGGCGCGGGACCCGTTCAACCGCGCGGGCCGTGCCGCGTGGCGGACCTTCGCCGGGTACACGCGGGGCATCGTCATCGTGGCGGCCAGCAACGCGGTGCTGGTCGGCGTCGCGCTGTTCGTGCTGCGGGTGCCGTTGGCCCTGCCGCTGACGTTGCTGGAGTTCTTCGCCGCGTTCGTCCCGCTGGTGGGATCGCCCATCGCGTTGGGCGTGGCCACGGTGGTCGCCCTGGCGACGCGCGGGCCGGTCATCGCGATCGTGGTTCTCGCGCTGATCGTCATCGTCGGCCAGATCGAGGGCCACGTCCTGCATCCGCTGGTGATGAGCTGGGCGGTCCGGCTGCACCCGGTCGTCGTGGCCGTCTCCGTCATCGCCGGCGCCATCCTGGCCGGCGTGGTCGGTGCGGTCGTGGCGGTGCCCATGGTGTCGGTGGCCTGGGCGGTGCACGGCGAACTGCGCACCCCGCCGACCGTGCAGAAGCATCCGCGACCACGGCCGTGACCTGGCATTGCCCGGGTAATCAGACGGCCTCTCTGTGCTGTGCAACTGACATGCCGTCACTTTCCGCCGGCTCCCGAGCCGCATGACGGCAATCGCAAAAGCCATCCTCACCCTGGAGCGACAACGCTGAAGAGGCTCACCACTCGCCGGGTCCGGATCGGCACCGAGACGTTCGCACGGCCCACCGAGTGGTTCGGCCTGGACGACGGCGGCGCTGCAGTCCATCACTGCCTGCTGCTTGTTCTCCCTCCAGGGCCATGGTGCGCCTTTGCACCGCACCCCGCGGTAGGGCCAGGCGGTGACGGGGGGAGCATCTGCCCAACCGTCGCCTGTCCGTGAAGGATCGGCATGCCTCCTGTCCGCAGTGCCCTACCGCCCGACCTGCTCGCCTGCCTGCTGATGACGGACTGTTCGTCCGTCCAACTCGGCAACCGACACAGCCCGGGACTCAGAACCCTGCGCCCGGCGCGCCTGCCGGATCAGGGCGCCCGGCAGCGGTGGGGGCGTGCCCGCGGAAGCACTACACGGTGCGGCAGCAGCCGCCCGCCGGCTCGTGCCGCAACCGCTTGGAGCACGGCGAGCCCCCCGAAGACCCCGCCTGGGCACGCCAGGCGCCATCTCTCCGGTGGTCACGCAGGCGAACCTGAAGTCGACGATCCGCCGCACGGGCGGCTGCACCCCAGGTGTGCGTCCCTCCGCGTATGTGACGGGCAAGGAGAAGACGCGTGCTCGCCGCCCAGCTCTCGATGCTCCGGCGTGACTTCGAAGGCCCTGGTTCCCGGACACCCCCTGCCGACCTGGTTCGCCGGAGGGCTGGGAGACGGCGTGCTTCGAGCGGGCCGGTACACGGCCGCCCATGCCCTGGATGCCGGTTCGAACGGCTGAGTTGCCCGCTCTCCACCCCCCGCCCCACGGAAAGCCGCCCCGCCACACGGAAAGCCGCCCCGCCACACGGAAAGCCGCCCCGCCACACGGAAAGCCGCCCCGCCACATCGGCCGCACAGCCTGATCGCGGCGATGACTCAGGCGGCCTCCTTACGTGGCGCGCGGCGCCGGGTCAGGCGGGTGCGGAGGCCGAGCCGTCCGCCGGTGACGACGAGGGCGACGATCAGGACGAGACCGGTGAACAGGCTGGGAGCCCACTGGGCAGAGGTCGCCAGGCCGAGGCCCACCGTCCCGGTACCCAGCAGGAGGATCGCGATGACCGTGCCCCAGGAGTTGAAGCGGCCCGCGCGGAGCTGGGTGGCGCCGACGAAGGCGGCGGCGTACGACGACAGCAGATAGGGCGTGCCGGCCTCGGGGGAGCCCGAGCCGATCTGCGAGGCGAAGACGACGCCCGCGCCTCCGGCGATCCCCGAGGACGCGACGAGGGTGAGGAAACGAAGACGGTCGGTGGGTACGCCCTGCAGGCGTGCGGCGTCCGAGTTGAAGCCCGTCGCGTACAGGCGGCGCCCGCTCGCGGTGTGCTCGAGGACGAACCACAGCGCGATCGCCACCACCAGGAGGTAGAGCACGGGGATGGTGAAGCCGCCCGCGCTCTTCTGCCCGATGCTCGCGAAGGGGTCACGCAGGAGTTTGACGCCGGTGATCGACGTGCCGTCGGTGAACATCGTGATGAAGGCCTGGATGAGCGACCCGGTCGCCAGAGTCGCGATGAACGAGTCGACCCGCAGTGTCACCACAACGATTCCGTTGATCACGCCGATCACCAGGGCGGTGCCCATGGCGAGGGCGATCGCGCCTCCGGCGCCGATGTCCGTGGAAATGATCACCTTGGCGGTGATGACTCCGGTCAGTGACATCGTGTAGGCGATCGAGAGGTCGAAGACGCGCGCGGCCAGCGGCGGCACCACGCTCAACGCGACCAGGCCGGTCACCGCGTTGCTGTTGAGCACCTGCTGGAATGTCTGCCAGGTGGGGAACGTGTCCGGCGCCCAGAACGAGAACACCACGATGATCATGATCCACACGTAGACCGCGCCGATGTTCGTGAAGGACAGACCGGTCAGCGTACGGCGTCCCAGCGGGGGTCGAGTCGGCGGCGAGGCGGGTGGCGCCTCGGTCGGCTCGCCGACGGACGGGCCGGTGCCGGTGGGGCCGGCGGCGGTGGTGCTCATCATTCGGTTCCTTCCATGGCATGGACGAGCGTCGGCTCGGTGATGGCGTCGCCGGCGATCTCCCGTACGACCTGGCCGTCGCGCAGTACGAGGACCCGGGTGCACAGGGCGAGCAGGTCGCCCACGTCCGACGAGGAGACGATGACGCCGAGCCCCTGGGCCGCCTGCTCCTTGATCAGGTCGTAGAGCTGGAGCCGGGTGGCGATGTCGACACCGGCCGTCGGCTCGCACAGCACCAGCACCTCGGGTTCGAGGGCCAGACAGCGGGCCATGACGACCTTCTGCTGGTTCCCTCCGCTGAGTGTGGTGATGGGGGCGTCACGGCCGGCGGCACGGATCCCGACCCGCTCCACCCAGTCGTCGACGACTGCGGCCTCGCGTCGGCCGTCGAGGATGCGCCGCCCCGTACGGAGCCGGGACAGCAGCGGCAGCGTGAGGTTCTCGGCGACACTGAAATCGGCGATCACACCGTGGGCGGCCCGGTCGCCGGGCACCAGGGGGATGCCGAGGCGGGTGGCGCGGGAGGCGTCGGACCACTCCGGCGACCGGGCGGGACAGCGCAACTGCCCTTCTACGTCACCGGGCCAGGCGCCGGTCACGACGTACGGCAGCACGTCGTGACCGGAACCGGCGAGCCCGGTGATACCGAGCAGTTCACCGCGAGCCAGGGAGAACCCGAGCCCCCGGAGCGGACCGCCGGTCATCTCCCGGGCCTCCAAGGCGAGTTCGTCGGAACGCGGTGTCGTCGAGACCTTCGGGCGCTCGGCGGAACGCTCGGTCGCCTCGCCGGCCATGAGGGAGGCGAGACTCTGCGGCGTCAGCCCCCGCACGGGCCGGGTGGCGATGCGCCGGCCGCCCCGGATGACGGTCACCCGGTCCGCCACCTGGAAGATCTCGTCGAGGCGGTGCGAGACATACAGCACGCTCGCCCCGCCCCGCCGCACCTCCCGCACGATGTCCAGGAGCTTGCCGACCTCGCCCGGCGGGAGTACGGCGGTCGGTTCGTCCAGTACCAGCAGGCCCTGGTCGGCCTCCCAGCCCTGGAGCGCGGCGGCGACGGCCACCACCGTGCGTTGCACAGGCGTGGCGTCCACGAGAGGGCGGCGCACGTCGATGTCCAGGCCGAATCGGTGGACAAGTTCCACGGTGCGCTGCTCCTGCTCGCGCCAGCGGATGTTGCCGAGGCGGCTGCGGGCGAAGCCCCGGCTGAGCGCCAGGTTGTCCATCGCGCTCAACTCGCCCACCAGGCCCAGCTCCTGATGGACGAAGCGCAGCCGGTCGTGGTCCGAGCCGAGGTCGAAGGGCTCACCGTCCAGCCGGGCCTCGGCTCCCGCGTCGGCCTGGTGGTAACCGGCGAGGATCTTGATGAGGGTCGACTTGCCGGAGCCGTTGGGGCCGACCAGGGCGTGGATCTCGCCCTGAGCGATGTCCAGATCGACGTCGCTCAGCGCTTGGGTCCCGCCGAAACGCTTGGACAGTCCGGTGATGCTCAGTACCGGGTTTGTCATCACTTCCGCCATCCCGATCACGACCCGCCCTGTACGGCCAGGCCCTCGACGGCGGCGGTCGGGTTCGTGCGACCTGTCATGAGGTCCGCGAGCCGTTCCGCGGCGGCGATGGTCGGCAGGTTGGTGTTGGCCCTCGGCACCTCGGGGAAGACCGAGGCGTCGGCGACCCACAGCCCTTCGACGCCGAGCACGCGGCCGGCCGGGTCGACCACCGTGCGCGGGTCGTCGGGCGCTCCCATGCGGCAGGTGCCGCAGATGTGTCCGGTGTCGCCGATCGTCTCCAGCAGCCACCGGTCGATGGCGGCGTCGTCCGTGAGCGCGTCGGTGCCCGTGCCGGCGAGGTCGACGGCGATGTGCTCGAAGGCGGCGTCGAACGCACCGGAGCGGACCAGCTCCAGGCAGCGGTGGACGCCGTCCCGCATCCGTGTCAGGTCCCCGGGGTCGTTCAGCAGGTTCTGTTCGATGACGGGGTGGACGTCCGGGTCGGGTGAGGCGAGGCGCAGGGTGCCGTGGGAGAACTCCTGGTTGGCCCACAGGCACAGCAGTCCCGGACCGCCCGAGGCGTGGCCGCCGCCCGCACCGCCCCAGGTGCCGCGGGCCCCGTCGGCCACCAGGTGCGAGTCGTTCAGGTCGGGCAGGGCGAGGGTCTGGTTGATCGACACGATCATCATGTCGTTCTCGCTCGCGCCCGCGAGATCGGATGAGTAGCGCAGACAGCAGTTGGTCTGCCGTTCGTTCAGGCCGGGCCGTGCCTCGGGGCGCTGGTGGAGCCAGAACAGGGCCAGCGGGTGCTCCTGCATGCCCTCACCGACCGGCAGCGACGCCACCCGGCCGCCCGGTCCGATGCCGGAACGCAGCAGGATCGAGGGGGAGTGCACGGCCCCGGCGCAGAGCACGACCCGCGCGGCGCGGACCTGCGTCCAAGTGTCTTCCACGCGCACCCGCACCCCCACCGCGCGGCCGCCCTCGACGATCACCTGGTCGACCGTCGCGTCACCCACGATCCGCAGGTTCGGCCGCTGCCGGGCGGGCTCCAGATAGCCGTCGTTGGCGGTGACCCTGGCGCCGTCGCGGGCATTGATGCCGTAGGGCGAAACGCCGGTGCCGGTGGGCCCGTTGTGGTCGTCGCACCACGGGTGGCCGAGGCCCAGCGCGGCTTCGGCGAGCGCGTGGTCGGCCGGCCCCCACGCCTCGCGACCGAGCCGCTGTACCGGGATCGGACCGTGGGCGCCGTGGTGGGGGCGGTCGCCGAAGTCCGCGTCGCTCTCCATGCGCCGCAGGTACGGCAGCATCTCCTCGTACGACCAGCCGGGACAGCCGTAGGACGCCCAGCGGTCGTAGTCGTCGGGCAGCGCACGGATGGCGATCATTCCGTTCACCGACGACGAGCCGCCAAGACCCCGGCCGCGCACATGCGGACGGCGCTCTTGAGCGGTGCTGCGCCGCGACTCCAGACCCGGCCACTGAAACGGTGCGCACGCCGTCTCGTCCAGTGCCCGCCAGCCGTTCATGCTGCGCATCTCGGGCGGGGCCTCGGCGGACCGCCAGTCGGGTCCGGCCTCCAGGAGCACGACCTGCTGGGCGGGGTCCTCGCTGAGCCTGGCGGCCAGCACGCATCCCGCGCTGCCACCGCCGACGACCACCCAGTCGGCCTCGATCACGTCGCCCATCGCGCGGCCACCTCCACTCGCGGACGCTCGGGGACGGTCAGGTCCCTCTCCTCAGGGCGGGAACGTATGAGATGGAGCAGCTGTGTGGACATGCGGTGACTCCCATATGCGCCTTGTCGCGCGATCGGCTCGTGAGTCAAGCTGAAGTAGCTTCAGTACTGCGAAGCGTCAGTGATGTGATGGGGGCGTCCGGAAGGGACGTCAGCTCTTGCCCCACAGCTTCTTGAACTGTGCCTGGTAGTCCTCGACGAGCGGGAACTGCGTCTTCGTCGAGATCAGGTTGTCCTTGTCGATGAGCATGAACGGCAGCTGGGCGTCCTGCGTCACCTTCATCGACTGGCCGGTGAAGTGGCGTGCCAGCCCGTCGGCCTGCGCCCACGCGTTCTCGATGTTGTTGAACGCGACGGCGGCCTGTGTCTGACCCGAGTCGATGTACTGGTAGTTCGTGGACTCGCCGACGTTGACGATCGTGTGGACCTTGTTCTGCAGTCCGGCGGCCCGCAACGCGGCCGGCACGCCGACGTTGAGCAGGGCGAGGGAGAAGACGATGTGGGTGACCTTGGGGTGCGCGCGGACGTAGGAGACCACCCGGTCCGGCATGTCCTTGCCGATGGCGCTGATCGGCACGTCGACCTTGTCATAGCCGCAACCCGCGCACCACTTCTCGTAGTCGCTGCGGAAGGTGTCGGCGACCGGCTTGAGGATGCCGTACGTCGGCATGTCGAAGTAGACGGTGTCGGCGTCGCCTCCGCTGTCGGAGGTCACCCAGGAGGCCATGATCCTGCCCTCGATGTCCACGACGTCGGGCCCGTCGATGAGCATGCTGATGCCGTCGCCCGCGGTGTCGTCCGTGGAGGACTCTACGACGGGGATGTCCATGTCCTTGAGCTGCTTCAACTGCTTCGCGAACACGCTGCGCGGGAATCCGGAGGCGATGACCGCGTCGGGCTTGTCGCGCACGGCCTGCGTCCAGGCGGCCTGTACCGACTGCGGGGTGCCCTGGGTGGGGATCTTGTTGACGCTCCAGCCGAGCACCTTGGCGGCCTCGGTGAAGTAGTTCGCCAGGTCCTGGCAGGACTGCACACCGCACAGGATGAAGTCGATCTTTTTGCCGGCGGGGACCGGCTTGCCCACCGGCTGCGTGATGCCGATGCTCGTCGGGCGCTTCGAGTACTGGGCGAGGACTTGCTCGGCCGCCTTGACACCAGCGGTGTTGCCGCCGGCCGCCTTGGCCGAGGTCCCGGCGTCTGCGTTGCCGCCGCACGCCGCCAGGGCGAGGAGAGCGGCGGTGGTGAACAGGGCTGTGGTAGCGCGGGTGCGGCCCTTGGAACTGGTTCTGCGACGACTCATGGCACTTCTCCTGTCGACCGGGCTACGGCTCACGCCGCGCCTCTATGCCGTGCAACCTGAGTTCAGTTCAGGTGAATGTAAGCGTGTGGGGTCCGGCAGGCAACAGTCGTGCACACGATTGATCGCGTCTCGTCAACCGGTGTCGACGGGCAGGGAGACAGGAGGCACGTGTCAGCCGGGCAGCAGAACCGCCCGGCCTCGCACCCGCCCCTGGCGCAGCCGGTCGAACGCCTCGGGTGCCGCGGACAGGGGGAACCGCTCCGTCTCGACGTGGAGTGAGCCCGCGCGGGCCAGGGTGATGACCTCGGCGAGTTCGGGGCGGGTGCCCCAGAACGGCAGGGAGAGCCGGAAGCCCGCGGGAAGGAAGCCCGGCTTGCGGACGGTCAGTCGGCCGCCGCCGCTGCCGACCACCGCCAGTTCCCCGCCGGGGCGCAGCAGTTGGACGGCCAGGGCGAACGTCGCCTCGTTGCCGACGAAGTCGAGTACGGCGTCGACTCCCACGCCGCCGGTCTCCGCTCCGAGTGCCTTGGCCGTGTCCGCGCCCATCGGGACGCCTAGATGCGCGCCGGACCGCAGAGCGAGGTCCACCGCCTCCTCGCGGATGTCGACCGCCAGCACCCGGCTCGAGGTGGTCGCACGCACCATCTGGACGGCCAGGTGCCCCAGTCCGCCGACACCGATGACCAGCACGACGCTGCTCCCGTCGAGCGCGTGCCGCACTCCGGCGAGGGCGTGATACGACGTGAGGCCCGCGTCGGAGAGCGGCGCCGCCTGCGTGGCGGGCAGGTCGCCGATCGGCACCAGATGGCGGGCGGAGGGGACGAGGAGGTACTCGGCCATCCCGCCGTCCCGGCCGAGCCCGGCCCCGTGCCAGCCGAGGTCGCCCCGGTGGTCGCAGTAGTTGTCCCGACCGGCGGCGCAGCGGGTGCAGGTTCCGCATCCCCACGGGCCGTAGACCACCACGCGTTCACCTGCCGCCGTTCCTTCGGCGTCGGGACCGAGGGCCGCCACATGCCCCGCGACCTCGTGGCCGAGGGTGAACGGTGGCCGGTAGGGGAGTGCTCCCTCGGCCGCGTCGACGACATGGAGGTCGGACTGGCACAGTCCCGCGGCCTCGACCCGCACCAGCACCTCGGTCCCGCGCGGGATTGGGCGCTCCACCTCGGCGAGCGCCGGTTCGCGTCCCCATTCAGTAAGCCGCACCGCTTGCATGCACACCGTCCCGGGTCTTGTCAGTTGGCCGATGGTGACGGTAACAGAGGTGAAGTCAGTTCAGTAACGATTGAGTGGACGCCGCAACGCGGCCGAGAGGGAGTGCACGGGATGGACGGGAATGAGCGAGGGGCCCGGTTCGAGGGCAGCGTCGTCCTGGTGACGGGTGCCGCCTCCGGGATGGGGGCCGCGGTCGCCAGGCAGGTGGCCGCCGAGGGGGCGCGGGCCGTGGTCGTCGCGGACGTGGACCGTGAGGGGGCCGAGACCGTCGCGAAGGAGCTGGCGGCCGGCCGTGCGGCGTCGCTCGACGTGGCGGACGCCGCCGCGGTCGACGCGGTCGTCGAGGACGTACTGAGCGAGCACGGGCGGCTGGACGTCGTCGTGCACGCCGCGGGCGTAGACGACCCGCAGGCCAAGCAGCTCATCGCGGACGCCCTCGTCGAGGGGCGGCCCGTCCAGGTGACCGACCGGCTCGACGACGCGGCCTGGCGGCGCGTCACGAGCGTCAACCTGGACGGCACCTTCCATGTGCTGCGGGCCGCGGTACGGGCGATGCGGCCGGTGGGAGCGGGTGCGATCGTCGTCATCGGCTCCTCGTC
The DNA here is from genome assembly GCF_049739545.1 of Streptomyces sp. SLBN-8D4. NCBI lineage: Bacteria > Bacillati > Actinomycetota > Actinomycetes > Kitasatosporales > Streptomycetaceae > Streptomyces > Streptomyces sp. SLBN-8D4. The sequence goes on along the minus strand of NZ_JBMGQC010000001.1, from coordinate 182,781 downwards.
GGCCTTCGACACCCCCGTCGGCTATCCCCATTACGCGGCGTCCAAGGCCGGGGTGCACGCGCTGAGCCAGGCGGTGGCCAAGGAGGTCATCGCGTCCGGGATCCGGGTGAACGTGGTCGCGCCCGGCCCGACGGAGACCGGGATGGCGGCGCGCACACCCGAGATCCTGCGCACCGGTTTCGCCGACCCCCGGGTGCGCCCCTACGCGACGCCCGCGGAGATCGCCGACATCGCCCTGTTCCTCGCGAGCGATGCCGCGGCGAACCTGGTCGGCGCGGTGCTGCTGGCCAACGGGGGCCGTTTCACGGCCTGACCGGGCCGCGGGTTGCCGACCGCGACTTTCCGTGGTCGACAGCGGTCGAATCAGCTTGTGCACGGGTATTGCCCCTCCTCGGCCTGTTGCTTACGGTTCATGAATTGAGTTCAGTTCGCAATACGCGTGGGTGTCGCTGAGTGCGTCGGGCGCGCGGGTCTGGGTGCGAGGAGACGGTCGACGTGGATCAGTTCCTGCTCATCCTGGTGAGCGGTCTCGCCAGTGGTGCGGTGTACGGCCTGATGGGCCTCGGGCTGGTGATCATTTACAGGGCGACCGACGTGGTCAATTTCGCCCTCGCCAGCCTGGCGACCGTCGGGTTGTACGCGGCGCTGGCGCTGAACGAACGCGGTCTGCCCCTGCTGCCGGCCGCCGCGGCCGCGATCGTCACGACCGCCGCGGTCGGCCTGGTCGCCCGGGAAGCGGTGATCAGACCGCTCGCACAGGGCGAACTCCTCTCGGCGCTCGTCATGACCATGGGCGTCTCGCTCATCGCGGAGAGCGCCATCAGCACGATCTGGGACGACCAGCCACGGCTCTTCCCGAGCCTGGTGGAGGGCTCCGTCTCGCTCGGGAGCGCCGCCGTACCGGCACAGAGCCTGCTGACCATCGCGGTGGCCGCCGTCGCCATGGCCCTGGTGGCGTATCTCTTCGGACGCACCAGCATCGGTACCGCGATGCGTGCCGTCGCCGAGTCCGCCGACACGGCACGGATCCTCGGCCTGGGATCCCAGCGCATCGCCCGGATCGCCTGGGCGCTCGGGCTAGGCCTCGCGGCGCTCGCCGCCCTCCTCTACGCGCCCCGGGCCGGACTGGTGCCGACCGTGCTCAGCGCGCCGCTGTTCCGTGCCTTCGCCGGGATCTTCCTCGGCGGACTGACCAGCATGTACGGGGCCGTCATCGGCGGACTGACCGTCGGTGTGCTGGACAACCTGGCCGCAGGTTATGTCTCGGCCGGCTACCGCGACACCTTCGTCTTCTCGTTCACCATCCTCGTGCTGCTGATCCGCCCGCAGGGGTTGTTCGGCGTGCGTACCTTCCAGCGGGTCTGAGGGAGCGGTACATGTCCTTCGTCAGTCGTTCCACCAACTCCCTCGCCAGCCGTTCCACCCTGTCCCTCGCCAGTCGCTCCACCGTCGCCAGGGCGGCGCTCGGGCCGCTCGCCGCGGCAGTGCTGCTCGTCGTGCTGAACACCGGGGCCATCCCGCCCTACCAGGCGTATTCGGTGGGCCTCGCGGCCGTCTACACGATCCTCGTCCTCTCGGTGAACCTGCTCGCCGGATGGGCCGGCATCTGGTCGATCGCCCACCCCGCGTTCTTCGCCCTGGGTGCCTACTTTGCGGCATACGGCAGCACGCACGGCTGGTCACTGGAGCTCGTGCTGCTCGGCGCGACCACGTGTGCCGCGGCCTTCGGGGCCTTCCTGGGGGCCGCGGGGGCCCGCTTCTCGATGCTGTACGTCGCGCTGCTCACGCTCGCCTTCACCATGGTGTCGCTGGAAGTCATGGGCCAGTGGACCGGCGTGACCGGCGGTGACCAGGGCATTCCGATGGAGAAACTGCACAGCGCCCTGGGTCTCGGCACACTGGCCAGCGCCGGAACCCAGGCGCAGTACCTGGCGGTGGGCGCTGCGGGGATCGCGCTCGCCGTGGCCGCGGTGGCCCGGCCCAGTGCCCTGCGGATGCGGTTGGTCGCCGCCAAGTCCCATCCGATGGCCGCCCGTTCGATCGGGATCGCACCGGAGGCCCAGTCGGCGCTGGCCTTCGCCGTCAGTGCCGTGTTCGCAGCTGTCGCGGGTGTGCTGCTCGCCCTGGTCGTCGGATTCGTCAGCCCCGACCCCTTCTCCCTGGCCCTGGCGATAGCGCTCATCTCCGCGTGCGTGCTCGGCGGCGCGGGCACGCTGCTGGGCGCCGTCGTCGGCGGCGCCTACCTGACCTGGGCCCCTACGGTGGCCGAAAGTGCGGGAGTGGCGCAGCCGATCCTTCAGGGGGTCGTCCTCATCGCCGCGTTGCTGTTCCTGCCGGGCGGAGTGGTGCTCTTCCTCGGACGGACGGCGCGCCGGCTGCTGCGACGTCCGTCCGCGCGCCCCGCGGCACCGGCGGAGCCGTCGCACGAGTCCCCGCAGCGTGTGCCGGCACCGGCGGCAACCGCGGACGAAGTGCTGCGACTTGAGGAGATCGCGGTCACCTTCGGCGGACTCAAGGCGCTCGAGGGCGCGTCCCTGTCCGTGCGGGCCGGCGAGACCCTCGCCGTCATCGGGCCCAACGGCGCCGGAAAGACGACCCTGTTGAACGTCCTGTCCGGACTCGTCGGGGGCGGACGGGTGACGGGCAGCGCCCACTACGCGGGCAAGGCCCTGCTCAAGAGCCGTGCCACCGCCCGCCGTCGGCTCGGCATCGGGCGTACCTTCCAGCACGCCGAGACGTTCCCCGAGCTGACCGTCCTGGAGAACGTGCTCTGCACCCGGCGCCGTGTCACCGCGCACGACCGGGACAGGGCCGCCGAACTCCTGGACCGCTTCGGTCTCGCGCACGTCGCGGACCGCTACCCGGCCGAGCTGCCGTTCGGGCTGCACAAGCGCCTCGACCTCGCCCGGGCGCTCGCCGAGGAACCCGGCCTGCTCATCCTGGACGAGCCGTTCGGAGGCCTCGACGCCACCGAGCGCACCCTGCTGACGCGGCAGATCGTGCGGCAACAGGAACACGGCACAGCGGTCGTGATCATCGACCACGTCCTCGACGACCTGTTCGCCGTCGCCCACCGGGTGGTCGCCTTCGACTTCGGCCGGCCGATCGGCGAGGGCGACCCCGGCGACATCCTGGACGACCCCCGAGTGCGCTCCTCCTACCTCGGCGAAGGCGGCACACGGGACGAACTCCCGGCCCGCGACGGCACTGAGAGCCCCGCCGTGCATCTCGACGCAGTGGACCACGCCTACGGCGGGGTCACGGCGCTGCGGGAGGTCGGCCTCACCGTCCGCCGGGGCAGCGTGCTCGGAGTCGTCGGCGCCAACGGCGCCGGCAAGAGCACCCTGGGCCGGATCCTGCACGGGACGCTGCCGCCCACCCGGGGCCGGCGCAGCGCCGCGGGCGACCTGCGCACCGCGCTGGTGCCCGAGGGCCGCGCCCTGTTCAGGACACTGTCCCTGCGCGAGAACCTGGAGGTCGCCGCCTATGCCGCCGGCGTCCGGGGGGCCGAACTGCGAGCGCGGCTCGCGGAGACCACGCAGTGGCTGCCACCACGGCTGCGCGAGCGCATGGGAATGCCTGCCGCCGGGCTCTCCGGAGGTGAGCAGCAGGTCCTGGCGATCGCCCGGGCCCTGATGGCACAGCCGGACCTGCTGATCGTCGACGAACCGGCACTCGGGCTGTCCCCCGCGATGGTCGACGAGGTCTACGCCCGCATCGGCCGCCTTGCCCGCGAGGGCATGACGATCGTCCTGCTGGAGCAGTCCCTCGGCCGCGCCGCGTCCGCCTGCCACGAGGTGGTCGTGCTGCACGAGGGCGGCGTCGCGGTCCGGGGCGAACCCGCCGACCCGGCCTTCCTCGCCCGCGCCGAACAGGCCTACTTCGGCGGAGAGGACGACGCCGCCGTACCTGTCCCACAGAGCTGACACAGCCCGGATCCCGTAGCGAGGTTTCCCTTTGCCCCTGAGGAGAGCGGCGTGCGCACAGAAGGTGTGGATCTGCTGATCATCGGTGCGGGAATGGCGGGGCTGACCGCCGGCGCCCGCGGCGTCCGGAGCGGCCTGTCCGTGGTGATCGTCGAGATCGGCACGGACGTCGGCGGTTCGGCACGCTTCGCCGGCTACGCGTGGACCGCCCCGAGTCACGAGGTCATGGACCAGCACAACCCGCGCGGAGACCGTCAGTTGAAGCGCGCGCTGGTGGACCGCTTCGCCCACGGCATCTCCTGGATCCGCTCCCTCGGCGTGGCGGCCAAGGACGCACAACGCGTTCTCGGCTTCGGCCTCGGGCACCAGTTCGACACCAACCACTACGTCGACACCTGCCGGCGGCTGATCGTCGAAGGCGGCGGCGAACTGCTGCTGGAGACCGACACCGAAAGGCTGGTGGTCGAGCGGGGCGCCGTGGTCGGAGCGGACCTGAGAGCGGCCGACGGCACACGCAGCCATGTGCGTGCCCGCACCACGCTCCTGGCGACCGGCGGCTTCCAGGGCGACCCCGCCCTCCGCGCCGCGCACGTACACCCCTGCGCCGACCGGATGCAGCTCCGTTCCAACCCGCACAGCCGCGGCGGCGGTTACCGTCTGGCCACCCAGGCCGGCGCGGCGACCGGTCACGACGACGCCGGCTTCTACGGCCACCTCATTCCCAGCGGCATCCCCTTCGCCGACCCGGCCGACTTCGTCGACATGTCGCTCTATTACAGCGAGCACGCACTGCTCCTCAACCTGCGGGGCGAGCGGTTCGCCGACGAGACGCTGGGCGACCACCTCACGGCCATGGCGCTGCTCGACCAGCCCGAAAGCCGCGGCCTCCTGATCGCCGACGCCCGCGTCTTCCGCGACTGGATCACCGGCTCGTACGTCGAGGGTGCCGTCGCCGTCGACAAGTTCGCCCTCGCGAGCAAGCGGGGGGGCCGTGTCGGGCTCGCCGAAGACCTCGACGAACTGGCCTGCCTGCCCGAGGAGTGGGGCTACCACGGTGAGACCGTCCGCGACGCCGTGAAGCTCTTCAACGAGCACGCCTCGGCAGGGTCGGTGCCCTCACCCGGCCGGGCGCTGGACCGCCTGCCGCTGGACGAACCGCCGTACTACGTCATCGAGACCGTCCCCGCCATCACCTTTCCGTTTTACGGCGTACGCATCGACGACCGGGCCCGCGTACTCGGTGAAGACAGCCGGCCGATCCCGGGCCTCCTCGCCGCCGGATCGGACACCGGCGGCCTGTGGCACCGCGCTTACGCGGGCGGCCTCGCCTCGGCCCTCGTCTTCGGCCTCACGGCCCGCGGACACCGCCGCCCAACAGACCTACCGCACTTGACCTTGTCGTTCGTCCGACATCACCCTCGCAGGAGCCAGACATGACAACGATCGATCACAAAGCCTTCTTCATCGACGGGGCGTGGAGAGCGGCCGCGGGCACGGACCGCTTCGACGTGATCTCCCCGAGGTCGGAGCAGCGCATCGGGAGCGTCCCGGCCGCATCGAAGGAGGACATCGACGCCGCGGTCGCCGCGGCCCGGCGTGCGTTCGACGAAGGGGAGTGGCCCCGGCTCACCCCCGCGGAACGAGCCGTCTACCTCTCCCGGCTGGCCGACGGAATCGAGAGGCGGCAGACCGAGCTCGCCGAGCTGATCACCGAAGAACTCGGCTGCACGCTGTTCCTGTCGCAGGTCTACCAGGCGGTGTCGCCCGTCATGAGCTTCAACTACTCCGCCGAGATCGGTCGAAGCCTGCAGACCGCCGAGGTGCGTATCAGCGACCTGTCCCCGCTCGCGGGCAAGTCGGCGGGAGGCAGCATCATCCCCATGGCGGGTGCCAGCCTGGTCGTCAAGGAACCCGTCGGCGTGGTCGCCTGCTTCCCGGCGTACAACTTCGCGCTCCCGGCGATCGGCCAGAAGGCCGGGCCGGCGCTGATCGCGGGCTGCACCGTCATCGTCAAGGTCACCGAACCCAACCCGCTGGCGACCTTCGTCATCGGAGAGATCTGCGAGGAGATCGGCCTGCCGCCCGGTGTCCTGAACATCGTCGCTGCGCGCGCCCCGGAGTCCGAGTACCTGGTGCGCCACCCCGGTGTGGACATGGTCAGCTTCACCGGCTCGGCCGAGGTCGGCGCCAAGATCGCCGCGGCCTGCGGAGAACTCGTCCGACCGTGCGTACTGGAACTCGGCGGCAAGTCCGCGGCCATCGTGCTCGAGGACGCCAAGCCGGAGGACGTACTGCCCACCCTCGTCGGAGCCACCGCCGGCACCAACGCGGGCCAGAGCTGCGTCGCCCTGTCCCGAATCCTGGTTCCCGAGTCCCAGTACCGCGCCTATGCCGAGGCCCTGGCCGACGGCTACGCGTCACTCAAAATCGGCGACCCCATGGAAGCCGACACGGTGGTCAGTCCGCTCGTCACCGCCCGCCAGCGGGAACGCGTGGAGTACTACGTGGACACAGCACGCAAGGAGGGCGCGACCATCGCCTGCGGTGGCCGCCGGCCCTCGCACCTGGAGCGCGGCTGGTACTACGAGCCGACCCTCGTCACCGACGCCCACAACGACATGAGGGTCTCCAGAGAGGAGATCTTCGGACCCGTCGCCTCGCTCATCCTCCACCGCGGGGAGGACGACGCCGTCCGCATCGCCAACGACAGCGACCTGGGGCTCTCGGGCTCCGTCTTCACGGCGGACGCGGCACACGGCTTCGACGTCGCCCGACGCGTGCGCGCGGGCACGTTCTCCGTCAACACGTTCGCCGCAGACCTGGGCTCGCCGTTCGGCGGATTCAAGAAGTCGGGGATCGGCCGCGAGCACGGTCCCTACGCCGTGGAGGAGTACCTGCAGACGAAGACGATCTCGATCGACCCCAGCCAACAGCTTCCCGAGTCGGTCACCAGGAACATTCCCTACGGCACCGGACCCGGGACGCGCGGCTCCGCCGGCTGACCTCAGCCCCCGTCCGGTCACCCACTCCCTCTCCGCCACCCGAGCACGATGGAGACCCCATGCACCACCGTCACCCCGACATCAACCCCCAGCTGCTGTCCGAGACCGAGGAACAGCGGGAACTGCGCACGGTCCTGCGGGACTTCTTCACCGAGGAGAGCGGTCCCGAGGACGTCCGCAAGCACCTGGCCACCGCGCGCGGACACGACGAGACGCTGTGGGCACGGCTCGCGGGCGAGATCGGGGTCCATGGGCTGGCGATTCCCGAGGAGTTCGGCGGGTCCGGCTACACCTTCGCCGAACTGGCCGTGGCGCTGGAGGAATCAGGGCGTGCGCTGTACTGCGCGCCACTGCTCCCCACGGTGGTCCTCGCCGCGCACGCCCTGCTCGACAGCGGGGACAAGCAGGCGTGCGAGCGCTATCTGCCGCGGATCGCGAACGGCACGCTCACCGCCACGGTGGCCGGGTTCGACGAGGCCGAGCCCGGCGTCGTCGCCGAACGGAGGGGATCGGGGTGGGTGCTGCGCGGGGCGGCCGACTTCGTCCTGGACGGAGCCGGCGCGGATCTCATCGTGGTCCGGGCCCAAACGCCCGAGGGCGCCCGGCTGTTCGCCTGCGAGCCCGCCGAGGACACCTGCCCGCGCACACCTCGCCGTGTCCTGGACGAGACACGCCGCCAGGCTCTGGTGGAGTTCCGAGGCGCACCGGCGACACCCGTGGGCGAGTCGGGTGAGGTTACGGCGGCACTCGATGCCGGCCGGGCCGCGCTCGCCGCCGAGCAGGTCGGCGGCAGCGGCCACGCGCTGGACGCCACCGTGCAATTCGTCGCCCGGCGCGAGCAGTTCGGGCGTCCCCATCGGCTCCTTCCAGGCGGTCAAGCACCGGCTGGCCGACGTGCTGGTCGCTCTCGAAGCAGCACGCTCGGCATCCGCGTACGCGACCGCCTGCGTGGTCCTTGCCTCGCCGCAACTGCCGGTGGCCGCGAGCGCCGCAGCGGCGCTCTGCTCCGAGACCTACCGCCTGGCCACGGCCGAGTACGTCCAGCTGCACGGCGGGATCGGCTTCACCTGGGAGCATCCGGCACACCTGTACGTGCGCAGGGCACGCAGCAGCGAGGTGCTGTTCGGCACCGCGGACCACCACCGCATCCGGCTCGCCGAACTCGTCGGCCTCACCACGCGACCCGCGGCCTGAACGGCACGGACAGCCCATGACGCCAACGCCAAGCACCGCCCTCACTCTCGCCACGCCGTTCACCCTCGGTGATCTCACCCTCCGCAACCGCCTGGTCGCCACCGCCCACGCCATCGCCGCCGTCACCGACGGCGCCCCCACCGACACCGACGCGACCTACTGGCGGCGCCTGGCGAGGGGCGGCGCCGGGATGGTGATCGCCGGAGGCACCGCCGTGGCCCCCGAGTCGACCCTGCCGCAGCGCTACCTGACCGAGGCCTGGCGTCCCGAGATCAAGGACGCCGTACGCCGCCGGGCCGAGGCCATCACCGACGGAGGCGCCGTCGCTGTCGCCCAGCTCGTCCACCTCGGCCGCGAGACCCTCGGCGCGGGTACCTACTATCCTCCGGTCTCCGCCGCCGCCGTCCGTTCCCCTCGCGAGGCGACCGCGCCCCACCCGCTGAGCACGGAGCAAGTGCGCCGAGTCGTCGACGCCTTCCGCGTCTCGGCGGCGAACAGCGTGCAGGCCGGCTTTCACGGCGTCGAACTGCACGCGGGCCACGGCTACTTGCTCGCCCAGTTCCTCTCCCGCGTCAACAACACCCGCGACGACGAGTACGGCGACCGTATCGCCCTGCTCGCCCAGGTGATCGACGCCATCCGCACGGAGATCGGCCGACTCCCCATCGGCGTACGGGTGTCGGTGGAACCGGGTGACAACTCCGGGCTCGGCCTGGACGACCTGACCGAGCTGCTTCCGCGCCTGTACGAGGCATCCCCCTTCGCCTACGCCAACGTCACCACCGGCGTCCGCAACACCTACGTCCCGGGCATGGCCACCACCAGTCCGCCCCTGCTGGAGTCAGTGGCCCGGCTGCGTACGGCAGTGGCGGTGCCGTTGCTGATCAGCCAGGGGTTCCGGTCGGTGGCCGACATCGAGCGGGCGCTGGACTCGGGGGCCGATCTGGTGGGCATGGCACGGCCGTTCATGGCGGACCCGGACTTCGCCCGCAAGGTGATCGCGGGCGACGGGCGCTCCGTACGTCCCTGCACGGGCTGCAACGAGGGCTGCCGGACCTTCGAGCCCACCGGATCCTGCTCGGTGAACCCGGAGCTCGGCCCGCCGGGAGCCAGGTCACGCCCTGCCGTGCCGCTGTTGCTGACCCGGCGCGCATCGCGCACCGGACCCGTCGCTGTCCTCGGCGCGGGCCCCGCGGGCATGGAGTGCGCCATGGCCCTGGCCCGTACCGGCGCCGAGGTCGTTGTCTACGACCGTGCCCGGGAGGCCGGCGGCCAGGCGCGTCTCGCCGCACTCGCCGCGAACCGCTCCGGCTGGCAGAAGCTCGTCGCGTACCAGCGCGACCAGCTCGCCGACCTCGGCGTGCGCGTGCTGCTCGGTAGGTCCGCGACCTCCGCCGAACTGGCCGAGTACGCCCAGCTCGTGCTCGCCACCGGCGCCGAGGAGAAGGTCGTCTCCGTGCAGGGCGAGCTGCGCACGCTCACCAGCACGGACTTCCTCGACCGGTGCGCCGACATCGTGCCGCGTGCGCCCAGGGTGGCCGTCCTGGACGACGGCTTCGGCTGGTGGCAGGGCATCAGCGCCGTCGAGAGCGCGCTGGCGGCGGGTGCTCGCGAGGTCACGGTCGTCACCCCCGGCACGGGGTTCGCGACGGGCCTTTCACCGGAGAACCGCACCCAGCTGATGCACCGCCTCACCGGAGCGCCGCTCCGCATCGCCGCGGTGAACACCGTGACGGCCACGACAGCCGGCGAACTGCGCCTGCGCAACGTCATGGACGGCCACGAGACGCACCTCGCCGCCGACATCCTGGTGACCGTTGGCGAACGCCTCTCGCGACGCCCGGGCTTCACGGCGGCCGACGGGCAGACCGTCCGCGCGATCGGCGACTGTGTGGTGCCGCGCCGCATCGCGCATGCCCTCGCGGAGGGGCGTGCGGCTGCGGAGGCGGTCGTGTCGGGGGCACCTCAAGCGAGTGATCGTGTGTGAGCCGCCGCTGAACTGCCGGCGGCCGGCTCGCACAAGGCAATGCCGTCTGCTCAGGCCTCGTAAACGTAGAATCCACGGCCGCTCTTACGGCCCAGGTGGCCGGCGGCGACCATCCGTTGGAGCAGCGGGGGAGCGGCGTACAGGGGCTCCTTGAACTCGTCGTACATCGAGTCGGCGACAGCCTGTGCCGTGTCCAGGCCGATCAGGTCGAGCAGCCGCAGCGGGCCCATCGGGTGGGCGCACCCCAGCTCCATGCCGCTGTCGATGTCCTCCGGCCGGGCGGCCCCCGACTCGACCATGCGGATCGCGGCGAGCAGATACGGCACCAGCAGGGCGTTGACCACGAACCCGGACCGGTCGGGTGCCTGGATGACCTCCTTGCCGAGCTGCCCGGCGACGAAGGAACGGGCGCGGTTCACGGTCTCGGTGGCGGTGGTGAGCGCGGGGATCACCTCGACCAGCTTCTGTACCGGTACCGGGTTGAAGAAGTGCAGGCCCACGACCTGGGCGGGCCGGCCGGTGGCGACGGCGAGGTCGACGACGGGGATCGAGGACGTGTTGGTGGCCAGGACGGCCGCCGGGTCGGTGACCACCTTGTCCAGCTGACGGAAGACGTCGAGCTTCACTTCCCGGTTCTCGGCGACGGCCTCGATGACGATCTGCCGGTCGGCCAGGTCTCCCAGGTCATGGGTGAACGACAGCCGGGCCAGGGCCTGGTCGCGGTCTGCAGCGCCGAACTTGCCGCGCCGCAGACCGCGGTCCAGGGACGCCGTGACACGTTCGCGGCCGGCCGCGGCCAGCTCGGGCGTCGACTCGGCGACGGTGACGTCGAGGCCGCGCAGGGCGGCGACCTCGGCGATGCCGGAGCCCATGAGTCCGCAGCCGACGATGCCGAGGCGGGAGATGTCAGGCATGGAGGTCCTTTTCTGGAGGCCGGATTGAGCCTTTCCATACTGAACCGAAGTAGGTGACGGTCTCAAGCATTCTATTGAAGTCAGTTCAGTTCAGTGTCAATCTCGGGAGTGCTGTACGGGACCGACACCGAGGAGGAAGCATGCTGGCCGCCAGGCTGTACGGAGCCAAGGATCTGCGGATCGAGGAGATGCCCGAGCCCGAGCCGGGGCCGGGCGAAGTGAAGATCCGCGTGGCGTACGCGGGGATCTGCGGCACCGATGTGCACGAGTACTTCGAGCTGCCGCGGGCGACGCACGTGCCCAACCCGCTCACCGGTGCCACGCTTCCGCAGACTCTGGGGCACGAGTTCGCCGGGACCGTGGTGGCCTGCGGGCGCGGGGCCGACCGGGTCGCGCCCGGTGCCCGGGTCTGCGTGCGGCCGATCCGCACCTGCGGAGTGTGTCCACGCTGCTCGTCGGGACTGTCCCACCTGTGCGCGGACCTGGCGGCGATCGGTGTGACGGCCCCGGGCGGCGGCCTCGCCCAGTACGTGGTCGTGGCGGCCGACTCGGTGCATCAACTGCCCGATGGCGTCCCGCTGGAGCAGGGCGCCCTCGTGGAGCCGATGGCGGTGGCCCTGAACGCCGTGGAGCGGGCCCGTGTGCCCCGCGGCGGCAGCGCGCTGGTGACGGGTGCGGGCGCGGTCGGGATGGGCGCGTTGTTCGCGTTCAAGGCGCACGGGGTCGAGGACGTGCTGATGGTGGAGCCCTCGCCGGCCCGCCGTGCGGCGGCCGAACGGCACGGGGCCCGGGTGCTCGACCCCGAAGTGGTCGACGTGGTGGCGGAGGTGATGGCCTTCACCCGGGGCCGTGGTGTTGACGCCGCCGTCGAATGCTCGGGCCGGGTCGATGCGCTGAATACCGCGATCCGCTCGCTGGCCGCCCGGGCGCCGGTGGTGATGGTGGCCCTGTACTCCGGCCCGGTGATCATCGACGCGTCCGTCGTGCGCCTGGCCGAACTCGCCCTGCTCGGCTGTGAGGCCTATCCGGACGGGGTCTTCGAGCGGGTCATCGCGCACATGGCGAGAGGTCGCTATCCGACGGACGGCTGGCTCGATCACATTCCCCTCCGCGACACCCTCGCCGGGCTGCACGACGTCCGGGACGGGCGGCGGCTCAAGGTCCTCGTGGACATTCCGGGCGGCGGCCGGAGCTGAGCCGGGCGGGCCGGCGCAAGTCCCGCGCGGCAATCTCGACCAGAGGGTTGACAGTGGATCAGCACCTCCCCAGACTCGTAGTGAATTCAGTTCAGTTTGGAGGATCTGAGATGGCAGTGGAAGACGAAATCCAGTTCGAGCGTGACGGTCATGTCGCCCGCGTCTGGCTGAACCGGCCGTGGAAGAAGAACTGCGTCACGGTGCCGATCCTGGACCGGCTCGACGAGATCATCACCGAGGTCGACGAGGACCCCGAGCTGAGGGTCCTGGTGTTCCGCGGTCGTGGGGGCACCTTCTGCTCAGGGTTCGACCTCGACAGCCTCAAGGCCGACTTCGTCGGCAAGTCGAACGCCATCGACGTCGCGGTGAAGTCCGCGAAGGTCTGCGACCGGCTCTACTCCATGAAGACCCCCTCGGTCGCGGTCCTGGAGGGCTACGTCACCGCGGGCGGCTTCGAGATCATGATCTCCTGCGACTTCGCCATCGCCGCGGACGACGCCAAGATCGGCGACTTCCACATCCGCCGCTCCCTGTTCGGCGGGGCCGGTCCGATCTACCGCGTGCCGCGCATGATCGGCATCCGCAAGACCAAGGAGCTGATGCTCACCGGCAAGCTGCTGTCCGGCATCGAGGCCGCCGACTTCGGCCTGATCAACAAGTCCGCCCCGGCCGACCAGCTGGACGAGACGGTCGAGGACTTCATCGGTGACCTCACCGACAAGAGCCCGTTCACGATGTGGCTCACCAAGATGACCATCGACCGCAGCCTGGACGCCGACACCCAGTCGCTGATGGTCATGGAGCACCTCGCCGTGGGCGTGGCGCTCAACTCCGAGGACGCCGCCGAGGGCGTCTCGGCGTTCCTGGAGAAGCGCGAGCCCAAGTGGCAGGGGCGCTGATCCACATGACCACCCATCCGCGCAGTCCGGCGACCGCACTCCAGGGCTCACGCTGCTCCGGCTGCTCGGTGTCGGTCTACCCCGCGGACGACACGTGTCCGCGCTGCGGAGGGCCGGCCGACCCGGCGGCCCTGTCCGGCGCGGGCATCCTGTGGACCTGGACGGTGCAGCGCTACGCACCCAAGTCACCGCCGTACCAGGCCCCACCCGGCGGCTTCGTACCGTTCGCCCTCGGCTACGTCGAACTGCCGGACGGCGTAAGGGTGGCCGCAGTCCTCGACGTCGATGACTTCGAGGAGGTCCGCATCGGCATGCCCCTCACGGTGACCGCGGGTGAAGGGGTCCCGCGGGCCCGCCCCACCACCTGCCACAAGGGGAACTCATGAGCGCCGACGTCCTGATCTGCGGTGCCGGGCGCACCCCGTTCGGCCGCACGGAGACAAGCGGTCGTCAACTGGCCGTCGGTGCGGTGAACAGCGCTCTGGCGGATGCCGGAATCGAGTGGTCGCGGGTGGGAGCGGCGTTCGGCGGCAGCGACAGCGCCGGGCTCGCCGACAGCCTGGTGGCCCAACTCGGCCTCACCGGGCTGCCGTTCGTCAACGTCAAGAACGGCTGCGCGACCGGCGGCAGCGCCCTGGTCTCGGCCGTGAACGCCATCCGCTCCGGCATGGCGGACGTCGTCCTCGCCGTCGGCTTCGACAAACACCCGCGCGGCGCCTTCGACCCACGCCCCGAGGACTGGGGACTGGGCGCCGAGTACGGCAGCGACGGACTGATGGTGACCACCCAGTTCTTCGGCATGAAGATCCAGCGCTACATGCACGACCACGACATCACGCCGCAGACCCTCGCCCGGGTCGCCGAGAAGGCGTACCGCAACGGAGGGCTGACCCCCGAGGCATGGCGGCGCAAGCCGGTGTCCGCCGAGGAGATCCTCGACTCCGGCATGGTCAGCGATCCCCTGACCCGCTTCATGTTCTGCTCGCCGGGAGCGGGCGCCGCCGCGCTCGTCCTGTGCTCACCCGAGGTCGCCCGCACCCTGGACGGCCCGTCGGTCACGCTGCGCTCCGCGTCCGTACGCACCCGCCGCTTCGGCTCGTTCGAGGTGTTCAGCCCCTGGATCCCCGGCGGCGAGCTCACCAGCGTCAGCCGAGATGCCTCCGCCGCCGCCTTCGAGGAGGCGGGGCTCGGTCCCGGTGACGTGGACGTGTGCCAGCTCCAGGACACCGAGAGCGGCGCCGAGATCATGCACATGGCCGAGTGCGGGTTCTGCGAGAACGGCGAACAGGAGCGGCTGATCGCCTCGGGCGCCACCGAGATCGGCGGCACGCTGCCCGTCAACACCGACGGCGGCTGCATCGCCAACGGCGAACCCATCGGTGCCTCGGGACTGCGCCAGGTCTACGAGGTCGTCCAGCAACTGCGCGGCCGGGCCGGCAAACGCCAGGTCCAGGGCGAACCGAGAGTCGGCTTCACCCATGTGTACGGAGCCCCGGGCGTGAGCGCCTGCACGGTGCTGTCCCGCTGATCCGTCTGATCCCACTGATCCGCGACGGAGGAAGGAGAGGAAGGTCATGAGCGGTATCCCGGACCCCGACGCGTTCCGCGCACAGGCCCGGCAGTGGCTCGCCACGGTCGCCCGCCCGCGCACCGCTGACGAGGCGTGGGGCAGCGGCTCCGACTCCGTCGCAGTGTTCGAGAACTGGACGGAGCAGCAGGAACGCGGGCACACCGCCCGCACCCAGGAATGGGAACGCACCCGATACGACCAGGGCTGGGGCGCCCTCAACTGGCAGCCCGCGTACGGAGGCCGCGAGCTGCCCGCGTACTACGAGCAGCTCTACCGCACCGAGGAAGCGGCCTTCGACGTGCCGCACCGCACCGAGATCTTCCCCGTGACCCAGCAGCTCGTCGCCCCCGCGATCGGCATCTGGGGCACCGACGAGCAGAAGGACCGCTGGCTGCGGCCCATGCTGCGCACGGACGAGCTGGCCTGCCAGCTCTTCTCCGAGACCGAGGCGGGATCCGACCTCGCCGCGGTGCGCACGAAGGCGGTGCGTGAAGGGGATCACTGGGTGCTGCGGGGCCACAAGGTGTGGACTTCCGGGGCCGGGGTCGCGACCTGGGGGGTCGCTGTGTGCCGCACCGACCCGGACGTCCGCAAGCACGCCGGCATCACCGTCTTCCTGGTGCGCATGGACGCGCCGGGCGTGACCGTACGGCCCATCCAGCAGATGACCGGAGGGGCCAGCTTCAACGAGGTCTACCTCGACGACGTGATCGTGCCCGACACCGACCGGCTGGGACCGGTCGGCGAGGGCTGGCGGGTCACGCTGAGTGTGCTGGCCGCCGAACGGCTCGACTCCGGAAACCTGGGCCTCGACAACGCCGACCGGGCCCTGGACCTGGCCAGGAACCTGCCCCGCCCGCTCACCGGCGGCGAACAGCGCCAGGCCGCCGACCTCTACCTCCGCGCCCTCGTGCAGCGGCTCATCGGACTGCGGGTGACCGGCGCCCTCGTCGCCGGACGCGAACCCGGAGCCGAGGCCTCGGTCGGCAAGCTGTACGCCACCGAGACCATGC
This sequence comes from Streptomyces sp. SLBN-8D4, assembly GCF_049739545.1. Classification (NCBI taxonomy): domain Bacteria; kingdom Bacillati; phylum Actinomycetota; class Actinomycetes; order Kitasatosporales; family Streptomycetaceae; genus Streptomyces; species Streptomyces sp. SLBN-8D4. The sequence continues at coordinate 167,080 of NZ_JBMGQC010000001.1, read as the reverse complement.
GCCGCACCAGCGACCTGGTGTCCGAACTGCTCGGGCCGCGCCTCGTCGCCGACACGGGGGAGTGGGGCACCTACGCCTGGACGGAACACCTGCTCGGCGCACCCGGGTACAGCATCGCGGGCGGCACCGACGAGATCCAGCACAACATCCTCGCCGAGCGCGTGCTCGGCCTGCCCAAGGAGCCCGTCCGATGAGCACGGCCACGCAGGTGTCGGAGCTGTCCGCACGGGTCCGTGACGCCCTCGCCCGCCGCCATCCCGGGGCGCCCGTGGGCGAGTTGAGGCCCCTGCCCGGCGGCCACTCCGGGCTGACCTATTCGGTGACCGCGGGCGAGGCGGCGTACGTCATCAAGGCGGTGCCACCCGGGCAGCGGCCCGTCGGGCGCAACGACGTGCTGCGCCAGGCACGGGTGCTGGGCGCGCTCGCCGGATCTCCGGTGCCGGTGCCCGGCGTCGCCGCCGTCGACGAGGCCCAACCGGCCTGGTTCGCCATGGACTTCGCCGCGGGTGAGGCCGTCGAGCCCGTCCTCGACGAGCCCGAGGTGCCCGCCGCCACGGCCCGGGCACGCATGCTGGAGATTGCCTCCGTGCTGCGGCGGCTGCACGAGACCGACGTCGACACACCCGGTCTCGCCGCGCCCGAACCCCTCGACGCGGCGGGCGAGCTGGAGCGGTGGAGCCGCACCCTGCACGCCGTACCGTCCGAACTGCGGCCGGGAGGCGAGGAGTTGCTCAATCGCCTCGCCGACGACGTGCCCGATGACCTCCCGCCGGTGCTGCTGCACGGCGACTTCCGGCTCGGCAACGTGCTGTGCGTCGGCCGGCGTGCGACGGCGGTCGTCGACTGGGAGATCTGGAGCGTCGGCGACCCACGCATCGACCTGGGCTGGTTCCTGCTCTTCGCCGACCACCGCAACTTCCCGCAACTGGGCCGTGAGGTGCCGGGCCTGCCCACCGAGGCCGAACTCCTCGACGCCTACGGCGGTGGCGGCCCCGCGCTGCCCGCGATGGACTGGTTCCGCGCCCTGGCCCGCATGAAGATGGCCGCGATCATGGGCCACAACCTGCGCAGGCACCGCGAGGGCAAGCACCACGACCCGGACCAGGAGCGACTGCCGCCCACCATCGCCGCGATGATCCGCACGGCCCGCGACATCCTCGGCTGACCCGGACCCGCAGGCACACCCCAGCATGAGGAGCAACTCGTGGATTTCGGATTCTCGCCCCGGGCGAGTGAACTCCAGGACCGTATGCGGTCGTTCATGGCAGAGCACGTCTTCCCCGCGGAGCCCGTCTACGACCGGCAGCTGGCAGAAGCGGACGACCCGCACGCGCTGCCGCCGGTGATGACCGAGCTGAAGGAGAAGGCCCGCGCCGAGGGCCTGTGGAACCTCTTCATGGCACACGGCGACTGGGGCGCGGGACTCACCAACCTCGAATACGCGCCCCTCATGGAGCTGGCGGGCCGCTCCATCATCGGCCCCGAGGTGTTCAACTGCTCGGCGCCCGACACCGGCAACATGGAACTGCTCGCGCTGTACGGCACTCCCGCACAGCAGGAGCGCTGGCTGCGGCCCCTGCTGGAGGCCGAGATCCGGTCCTGCTTCGCGATGACCGAGCCCGAGGTCGCCAGCTCCGACGCCCGCAACATCCGCACCCGCATCACCCGCGACGGCGACAGCTACGTCGTCAACGGCCGCAAGTGGTACACCTCCGGGATCCTCGACCCCGACTGCAAGCTGATCATCCTGATGGGCAAGACCGACCCGGACGCGCCCACCTACCGCCAGCAGAGCATGCTGCTCATTCCCCGCGACACACCGGGCGTCACCGTCCTGCGCGACCTGCCGATGTTCGGCTACACCGACCGGTGCGGCCACGGCGAGGTGCTCTTCGAGAACGTCCGCGTACCCGTGGAGAACATCCTGGGCGGCGAGGGCGACGGATTCGCGATCGCCCAGGGGCGGCTCGGCCCCGGACGCATGCACTACGCGATGCGCGCCGTGGGTTTCGCCGAGCGCGCCCTGCAGCTGATGTGCGAACGGGCCACCGAGCGCGTCGCCTTCGGCGGGCCCCTCGCCGAGCGCGGGGTCGTGCGCGAGTGGATCGCCCGCAGCCGCATCGAGATCGAACAACTACGGCTGCTCGTCCTCAAGTCGGCCTGGCTGATGGACACCGTCGGGAACGCCGCCGCCCGTATGGAAGTCGCCGCGATCAAGGTGGCGGCACTGGAGGTCGCCCACAAGGTGGTCGACCGCGCGGTCCAGGCGCACGGCGCGGCCGGGGTCAGCGACGACACCGTACTGGCCCGGCTGTTCTCCATCACCCGGGCACTGAAGATCGCCGACGGGCCCGACGAGGTGCACCTGCGGACGGTCGCCCGCCAGGAACTCGCCCCCTACAGGAAAACCGACCCGACGGCCGAGCAGAAGCCGGCCGATACGAAAGCCGAGCGGCAGACGGCCGACACGAAGGCAGGGGCAGCGTGAGCGCCAACACCCTCGACGGCAAGGTGGCCGTCATCACCGGTGGATCCCGCGGCATCGGCCTCGGCATCGCCACCGCCTACCGGGCAGCCGGCGCCCACGTGGTCATAGCGGCACGGAAGGCCGCCGGACTGGCCGAGGCACGCGAGGAGTTGCTGCGCGTCAAGGGCGACGGCGACCTCCACACCGTGGTGGCCAACGCCGGCGAACCCGAACAGGCAGAGGCCTGCGTCGACGAGACCATGGCCCGCTTCGGCCGCGTCGACATCCTCGTCAACAACGCGGCGACCAACCCGTACCACGGCGACCTGCTCGACCTGGATCTGCCGCGCGCGGAGAAGACGGTCCGGGTCAACCAGTACGGGATGATCGCCTGGACCCGCTGCGCCTGGCGCGCCTGGATGGCCGAGCACGGGGGAGCGGTCGTCAACATCGCCTCGGTCGGCGGACTGATCGTCGACCCGCACATCGGCTACTACAACGCCACCAAGGCGGCCATGCTCCACATGACCCGCCAGCTCGCCTACGAACTCGGGCCGCGCGCACGGGTGAACGCCATCGCCCCGGGCCTGATCAAGACCGAACTGGCGCGTGCGGTGTGGGAGGTCCGGGAACCCGTCCTCACCGCCAAACTGCCGATGCGGCGCCTCGGCACGGTGGAGGACGTGGCGAACGCGGCACTGTTCCTCGCCTCCGACGCCTCGTCCTGGATGACCGGCCAGACCCTGGTGCTCGACGGGGGCGCGACCGCGCTGCCGATCGGGGTGGAGGAGTGAGCGCGCCGCGACCCGCCGGTGATCTCTTCTCGCTGGAGGGCAGGACGGCCATCGTCACAGGCGCGTCCTCCGGCCTCGGTGCCAGGTTCGCGAGCGTCCTCGCGCAGGCCGGCGCCACCGTGTTCGCCGCCGCCCGCCGCGTCGACCGGCTGAAGGAACTCGCCGACCGCGACGCGCGCATCCACTCGGTCGTCTGCGACGTCGTACGGGAGGCCGACCGTACGAGGCTCATCGAGACGGCGCTGGCCACCACCGGCCGTGTCGACATCCTCGTCAACAACGCGGCGAGCTCGGGCGAGACCCGTGCCGAGGACGAGTCACCGGCCGCCTTCGCAGACGTCCTCGGCGTCAACCTCACGGCGCCCTTCCATCTGGCCCGGCTGACCGCCGAGGCCCCGGCCCCCGCGAGCGGCGGCAGGAGCATCATCAACGTCTCCTCCATCCTCGGCCTGGTCTCGGCCGCACCCCTCGGCGGGGCGAGCTACTCCGCGTCCAAGGCCGGCCTGATCGGCCTGACCCGTGAGCTGGCCGGACAGTGGGGCCGTAGTGGAACTCGCGTCAACGCGCTCGCCCCGGGCTGGTTCCGCACCGAGATGACCGCGGACCTCTTCGGCGACGAGCGATCCAGCCGCTGGGTCGAACGGAACACCCTGCTGCGGCGCGGCGGCGACGGTCATGAACTCGACGGCGCGCTGCTGTTCCTGGCCTCGGACGCGTCCTCGTACTGCACCGGCCAGGTCCTTACGGTCGACGGCGGATGGACCGCGCGGTGACAGGCACCGGATCGGGTGCCCGACAGACCACGGATCGCGCTACGACGCCGCCCAGCCGGTGTGCCGCGGATCGCGCGGCGAGCGTCGGCGTCGAGATCCAGGACGACGGCCTCGCCCGTGTCACACTGCGCCGGGGCCAGGCGGGCAACGCCATCGACCTCGGGACGGCGCGCGGGCTCCTCGACGCGGCGAGGGCCTGCGAACGTGCGGCTGTACGGGCCGTGCTGCTCACCGGTGCGGGGAAGTCCTTCTGCGTCGGCGGCGACCTCAGGGAGTTCTCCCGGCTGACCGGCGAGGCTTTGGAGAAGCACCTCGTCGCGGTGACCGACGCGCTGCACGACGCCCTGCGCACGTTCGCCTCGATCGACGCGCCCATGGTGGCCGCCGTCCAGGGCGCCGTCGCCGGCGCGGGCATCGGCCTCGCCGCGGCGGCCGACGTGACGCTCGCTGCCGACAACGTCACGTTCACCGCCGCCTACACCGGCATCGGCTACTCGCCGGACGCCGGTGTGAGCTGGCAGCTGCCCCGCCTCGTCGGCCCCAAGCGGGCGATCGAGCTGCTGCTGACGAACCGCCGCGTCCCGGCGGCGGAAGCCGTCGCGATCGGTCTGGTGAGTCGTGTCGTCCCGTTCGGAGAACTGACCGCCGAGGCCGAGCGGACCGCCGAGGACCTGCGCCGCGGCCCCACCCGCGCCTTCGGCGCCACCCGCCGCCTCGTCGCCTCCGGTCAGACGGCGGATCTCGCCCGGCACCTCGACGACGAGGCCGGAGCGCTCGCCGCCGCGGCTGCCTCGGACGAGGGCCGCGAGGGCGTCGCCGCGTTCCTCGGCAAGAGGGCGCCGGACTTCACGCGCGGCCCGTCCAGGCCCTGATCAACCACGCTCACTGCACTCGTCCTTCGAACCAAGGGAGAGCCCACCGTGTCGGAAGCATTCATTGTCGGGGCCGTCCGTACGCCGGTCGGCCGCCGCAAGGGCACGCTCAGCGGGGTGCACCCGGCCGATCTCGGCGCCCATGTGCTGCGTGCCCTGCTGGAACGCACCGGAGCCGACCCGGATGCGGTCGAGGACGTGTACTTCGGCTGTGTCAGCCAGATCGGGGCCCAGAGCGCAAACATCGCCCGTACCGCCTGGCTGTCGGCGGGCCTGCCCCAGCATGTACCCGGAACCACCATCGACCGTCAGTGCGGCTCGTCCCAGCAGGCCGTGCACTTCGCCGCCCAGGCCGTCGGCTCCGGTGCGGCAGACATGGTCGTCGCGGGCGGGGTGGAGGTGATGAGCCTGGTGCCCATGGCCAGCCCCATGTTCGTCGGCGAACAGGCGGGGATGGGCAGTCCCTTCGCGGGAGACGGCTGGCGCGAACACTTCGGGGACCAGGAGGTCTCGCAGTTCCGTGGGGCCGAGCTGATCGCGGAGAAGTGGAGCGTCTCCCGCGAGGACATGGAGCGGTTCGCGCTCACCAGCCACCGGCGGGCCCTCGCCGCGCAGGCCGGCGGAGCCTTCGACGAAGAGATCGTCCCGGCCTTCGGACTCGCCGCGGACGAGGGTCCGCGCTCCGACACCACGCTCGAGAAGATGGCGGGACTGAAGACCCTCACCGAGGACGGGCGGCTGACGGCCGCCGTCGCCAGCCAGATCTCCGACGGTGCCGCCGCCCTGCTCATCGCCTCCGAGGACGCGGTCCGCCGCCACGGTCTGACTCCCCTGGCCCGCGTGCACACCATGGCGGTGGTCGGCTCCGACCCGATCCACATGCTCACGGGGCCGATCCCGGCCACCGAGAGGGTCCTGGACAGGGCGGGCCTGTCCATCGACGACGTCGACCTGGTCGAGATCAACGAGGCCTTCGCCTCCGTCGTCCTCGCCTGGCAGAAGGAGATCGGCGTCGACCAGGAGCGGGTCAACGCCTTCGGCGGGGCGATCGCGCTGGGTCACCCGCTCGGCGCCACGGGTGCCCGGCTGATGACCACGCTCGTCCACCAGCTGCGCAGGACCGGCGGGCGCTACGGTCTGCAGACGATGTGCGAGGGCGGCGGGATGGCCAACGCGACCGTGCTCGAACGCCTCTGACCGGATTCGGTTGGCAACTGAGTTCAGCTTGGGTTTACTCTCGGGTACGGACACGGTGGGTGACGGCCATGGAGAGGGTGCATGACGAGGATCGTTGAACCGGAGGCGGGGCCGCGGTCCAAGCGCGCGGCCATTCTCACGGCCGCGGTGGACTGTTTCGGTGAGTCCGGCTTCGAGGCCACCAAGTGGTCGACGGTGGCGGAGCGCGTCGGCATCGGGCAGACGGCCCTGTACCACTACTTCGAGTCGAAGACCCACTGCCTGCTCACCATCATGCGGGTGGAACTGCAACGCTCCCACGACCGGTTCGTGGAGGCGACGAAGGACGCCGCGGACCCCGTCGATGCGCTGCGGGCCGCGGTCCGCGCGGCCTACGACGTGTCCCCGCAGGAGGTCCTGCAGATGCGCATTCTGCAGAACCACATGGACCTGCTGTCCGGTTCGCGCAGGTCCAAGCGCGAGGAGGACGAACGGGTCGCGGCCCGTCAGCTGGTCCAGGTCGTCGAACGGGACTGGACGAATCTGCTCGTCAAGGGCATGTCCCAGGGCTCCTTCCCACTGCGTGACGCACAGCTGCTCGGTGCGAGTGTGCTCGGGCTGATCGTCAGTGTGTGGCGGTGGTACCGCCCGTCAGGACCGACCCCGCTGTCGGAGGTCAGCGAGCTGATCGAGGGCGCCTGCGTCCGGATGGTCGCCTCCTGACGCGCTGAGCGGTCACCGCACCTCGCGGCCCTTCGACGGACACCCTGTCGGAGGGCCGCACTGCTTTCTCGGTACGTGACGAGCCATTGCCAGGGCTGTTTCCTCGGGATTAAAATCCAAACTGAACTGAACTTAACTCAGGTTGATCTGAGGAGGGGTCTTGCGACGACGCACGACACGCTCGCTCATCGCCGCAGCCACCGCCCTGCTCGCCCTCGCGGCGAGCGCCTGCGGCACCCAAGGCCCCGCGGCCCGGGACGACGTCATCAGGATCGGCGCGTGGTACCCCCTCACGGGAGCCGTCGCCTCCTTCGGCATCCCTGAGAGAGCCGGCGCCGACGCGTACTTCAAGTCGGTCAACGCCCGTGGCGGGATCAACGGACGCAAGATCGACTGGATCGTCAAGGACAACGCCTTCGATCCCCAGCAGACCGTGCAGATCGCCCGACGGCTCGTCGACCAGGACGGAGTGGTGGCGATCGTCGCCACCAACGGCACCGCCCAGTCCCAGGCCACCTTCCCCTTCGTGCTCGAGCAGTCGAAGGTCCCCGTCCTCAACACCCTGGGCGGAGACGCGTCCTGGTACCAGCCCGCCCGCGACGGCCTGTTCGGCATGCAGACCCTCTACGAGGACCAGGCATCCGCGCTCGGACAGTGGGCGGCGCAGGACGGGGCGAAGAAGGTGCTCGTCGTGCACAGCGACCCGGCGGCGTTCGTGAACGTCGCCAAGGAGATCGGCCCGGCGGCCCGCAAGACCGATCCGTCGGTCCAGGTCAAAAGCCTCTCGGTCAAGTTCCAGACCACCGACTACAGCCCGGTGATCAGCAAGGTGAAGCGTGAAAAGCCCGACGCCGTCGTGGTGATCCTCGCCGCCGCCGAGGCCGCGTCCTACCTGAAGGAAGCCAAGCTCCAAGGGCTGTCCACCCCCGTGTACGGCTACGCTCCGGTCGCGGCACAGTCCACCCTCACCCTCGCGGGCAAGGCGGCAGAAGGCGTCAAGGCGGTGCAACTGGTGAAGTCACCCCACGACGACGACCCCGCCATCAAGGAGTTCCGCTCCGCGATGGCCACGTACGAGCGCGGACACCCGGCCGACTTCATCACCCTGTGGGGCTGGGCCGCCGCCAAGGCGTTCGTCGAGATCGCCCAGACCATCGACGGCCCGATCACCTCCCAGGCGCTGACCGATGCGTACAAGAAGGCTCGCGCGGTCGACACCGGCGTCGCACCGGTCCTGAACTTCTCCGCGCAGCACCACCTCGGCACCCGCGACGTACAGAAGGTCGTGGTCAGGGACGGCCGCTGGGAGTCCCAGGGGGACTTCTTCACCCCGCCCGCCCGCGACTGAGTCCCCGATCGCGACTGAATCCGCGAACGCGACTGATCCCGCCCGCGACTGAAATCAGCCATTCCCCGCATGGAGAGGACTCCCATGGCCGGCGTAATCCGCGACTACATGGCCCGTATGGACAGTGACGACCCCCGTCGGGCACTCGAACTCCTCGTCCCGGACTTCCGATTCCTGATCGCCCTGCCCGGCCGCGAGGCGACGGGAACGTCCAGGGACGACTTCGCCGCCTACATCGCGGGCCGCAACGCTGTCGAGAGGGGACACGAAATCCTCCGGCACAGCTCCGACGGCGACCTGGAGACCGTGTACGGAGTGGTCACCGAGTCAGGGAAGACCGTCGGCTCCTTCCTGTCGGCCGCCGTCGTCACCCCCGACGGGCGCATGGCGCGCTACCAGTCGTACTTCAGCACCACCTACGACCTCATCGACCGGCCGCACTAGCCGCGCCGCACTCCGGCAGCCACCCACCGATTCCCGGGACCCCACATGACCGACACCTCCACGGACGCCGCCCCCGCACCCTTCCTCACCGCCTGGTTCGACATCCTCGACAGTGACGAACCGACCCGGATCCTCGACCTGATCAGCGACGACTTCACTCTCTCCATCCTGTTCTCCACCGGAGACGGCAACGCGACCGACTTCGCCGGGGACCGTGCCGCCCTCGTCGGCTACCTCGAACAGCGCGAGAAGGGCACCCGCACCCACCATCTCCTGTCCGCGACCACCCTCGGCCAGGACGAACTCTTCCTCGGCGAGGTGCGGCGCGGGGGAGTGCCCGAGGCGAGCTTCGTCGCCGCCGGCCGGGTGGACGACCACGGACGTCTGCAGCGCCTGCTGATCGGCCGGTCGTCCGAGATCCGCTTCACCTGAACCCGCGCGGCCGGACGCAACTGGATTCGCCATCCTCGCCTCGACCGGACACCCACGGAGGACCGTCATGTACAACCTCGTCCTGCTGGCCGCCAGGCCCCCGGAGTGGACCCACGAGCAGTTCATCGACTGGTGGCGCGGCGACCACGCGGAACTCACCTACCGCCTGCCCGGTCTTCGCGCCTGGCGGCACACCGAAATCGACCAGGCGCTGGAGCCGCGCTCGGAGGGCTGGGACGGGATCTCCGTGCTCAGCTTCGACTCCCCGCGGGACCTGAAGAAGGCCCTCGCGAGCCAGGAGTGGGCGGACGCGCTCGCGCAGGTCGGGGACATGAAGGGCCGCCGTATCGCGGTCATGGGGCACGAGGCGCAGCTGTTCGGCGGCTGAGAACACCGCACCGAGCGCCTCCAGTTCGTGAGTTCGTCAGCACGGCATGCGTGAGGCATGCACCACAGGGTTCATCACCGAGTCCGTCACGGAGTTCGGCCGGCGTAGCGAGGAAACGGGATGCGACAGGTAGTGCGGGAGTTCCAACGAAGGGCCGGGCAGGCGGACTTCGTCGCCGTCATCGACGACGAGGGCAGCCATACGGCGCGAGAGCTGCTCGCCGAGGCCGGCCGGCTCGCCGAAGCCATGTTCCCGGGGGGCACGGGCGGCACCGTCATGCTCCAGGCCGACAACTCATGGCGTACCGTCGCCGGCTCCCTTGCCGTGGGCATGAGCGGAGGGGTCCTCGCGGTCGTCAACCGGCACACCACCGATGCCGAGTTCGCCGCAGCCTACGAGGACATCCGCCCCGACGCGGTCGCCGCCGAGACCACGGCGGCCGACGAATGGGGCCTGCCCGAACTGCTGCCGGGCCAGGTGGACGCGGTTCTCGACGGCTGGACCTGCCGTGCCGTGCCGGGTCCGCGTGATGTGTCACGGTGGAACGGAGGGGTCCTCATCGGGCTGACCTCCGGCTCGACCGGGCGTCCCAAGGGCGTGGTGCAGTCCGAGGAAGCCCTGCGCTACGCCTGCGCCAGCACCATCGCCATCAACGGCCTGGACCCCGGCGACGCGGTTGCCGCGATCGTGCCGCTGTCGTCGACGGCCGCCTACTGCTTCGGCGTGTACCTCTCCTTGCTGCTGGGCGGCCCGCTCGTCCTGACGTCGAAATGGGACCGGGCTCTCGCGCTGCGACGGATGGCCGAGGCGGAGGTCCGCTGGACCATGTGCGTACCGACGATGGCCCTGCAGATGGGCGCCGAGGCGGCCGGATCCGGTGTTCTCTCGGGAGTCCGCGCCATCACCGTGGGCGGCGGTCCCATGGACCGTGGCGCCCTGGCGCGTGCCGAACGGTCACTGGGCACGAAGATCCTGCGCGTGTTCGGCATGTCGGAGTGCCTCGGCCACACCTCGCCCCGACCCGACGACCCCGAGGAGATCAGGCTGGGCAGGGACGGCCGCCCCTTCCCGGGAACGCACCTGCGCGCGCTGACCCCCGACGGCGCCGTGGCGGAACCGGGCGTCACCGGCCGGGCACAGGTCCGCGGCCCCTCTCTGTTCGTCGGCTACGCCCGCGACGGACGGGTCGAACGGCCGGAGCTGACCGACGACGGCTTCTTCCCGACCGGCGACCTGCTGCTGACCCATGAGGACGGCACCGTCAGCATCATGGGCCGCGAGAAGGACATCATCATCCGAGGCGGCCGCAACATCGACATCACCGAGATCGAGCGGGCGGTCGCCGGGTACCCGCGGGTGGCCAGGGCCTGTGTCGCCGCGGTCCCGGACGAGGTGCTCGGCGAGCGCGTGGCGCTGCTGGTCGTCACCGAGGACGGAGACGGCATCGACCTGGCCGAGGTGACCGGGCACCTGGAGAGCGTCGGACTGTCCAAGGCCAAGTGGCCCGAGTTCGTGTACGACGTCGAGGAGTTGCCCCAGACCAAGGTCGGCAAACTCGACCGGAGCGGGGCCCGTGAACTGGTCCACCGGCTACGGACGGGCACACCCGACTCGGCCTGATCAAAGCGATCCGGCCTGATCAGAGGACAGACCCGCCGGGGTCGCACCCCCGCGCGCCACGCCGGGTCCGGCCCCCAGCGAAACACCAGCATTGGAGCGTCATGACAGCGCGGTTCGACCAGGGCCCATGGGCCGCAGCCGGAGTCCAGACCGTCCAGCCCGGAGTGCACCGCGTTCCCCTGCCACTGCCCAACGACGGCCTGCACGCCGTCAACGTCTATCTGCTGGAGAACCTCGCGGAGGACAACGGCATCGTCATGATCGACGGGGGCTGGGCGATCCCCGAAGCGCGCAAGGCACTCGAGGAGGCGCTGGCCGCCATCGGGCGCGACCTCGGCGACATCAGCCACATCCTGGTCACCCACATCCACCGTGACCACTACACCAACGCCGTCGAGCTGCGCCGACTGCTGGGCTCGCGGGTCTACCTGGGCGCGGGCGAGCGGCCTGGGCTGGAGATGCTCGACCGGCTGCGCAGCGACGAACCCGCCGGCTCGCTCGAGACGCTGCGCAGGGGAGGGGCGGGCGAACTCGCCGAGCAGATCCAGGCGATGGACCACGGCGGGTACGACCCGAGCGTGTGGGAGGCCCCCGACCAGTGGCTCGGCGCGGAAACGCTCCACTTCGGCGACCACGCACTGCGCGTCGTACCGACTCCCGGGCACACCAAGGGACATGTGGTCTTCCTGGACGAACAGCGCGGACTGCTGTTCGCCGGCGACCACGTCCTTCCGCACATCACCCCGTCCATCGGGTTCGAGCTGACCGAAGCCGGCGGGCGCCCCCTCGCCGACTACCTCGACTCGCTGCGGCTCATGACGCGGTACGCCGACACCCGTCTGCTGCCCGCGCACGGGCCGGTCACCGACAGCGCCCACACCCGCGTCGCCGAACTGCTCACCCACCACGACGACCGACTGTCCAAGAGCCTGACAGCCCTGGGCGACGACACCCTCGATGCGCACGCGGTGGCGCGCAAGCTGGGGTGGACCCGCCGAGAGGTGTCGTTCGCCGACCTCAACGCCTTCAACCAGATGCTCGCCGTGAACGAGACGGCGGCCCACCTGGACGTCCTGGTGCTGCGCGGACGCGCCACGGTGGCGCTTGTGGGCGGGGTGAACCAGTACACGCGGGTGCGCTGACACGGCACATGCACGGGGGAGGGGCTCGGTCATCGCCGCGCCCCTCCTTGCCTTTCTGGGAACCTGCGTGGACCGCTTCCTCAGCGGGCCGTCCAGCCGCCGTCCACGTACAGCTCGGAGCCCGTGATGAAGGTCGCGTCCTGGGAGGCCAGGAACGCCACCGCGCCCGCGACCTCGTCGGGCCTGCCCAACCGCCCCATCGGGGTGCCCTCGACCATGGCGGTGTGCCGTGGCGTGCCCTGCCACAGTTCCCGGGACAGGGGCGTCTCGATGAAACCGGGGTGGATCGAGTTGACGCGGACCCCGCGCGTCGCCCAGTGGAGCGCGGCGTTCTTCGTCATCAGGCGGACCGCGCCTTTCGCGGCGTGGTAGGAGAACTGGCTGCCGAAGCCACCGACGGTCCCGAAGATCGACGCGATGTTGATGACCGAGCCACCGCCGGAGCGTTCGATCGCGGGACCACCGTGCTTCATGCCGAGCCACACACCGCCCTGGGTGACCGCGATGACCTTGTCCCAGGACTCCTGGGTCTCCGTCTCGACCGTCCGCATCTCGGCGATGCCCGCGTTGTTGACCAGCACCGACAGGCCGCCCAGCTCGTCGACCACGCGCTCTACCGCGCCGCGCCACGCCTCCTCGTCGCTGACGTCCAGCACGAGGCCGAGCGCCCGCGCCCCGTCACCCGTCAGCTCTTTCGCCAGATCGTCGCAGCGGCCGGCGTCCATGTCCGTCACCACGACCGTCGCGCCCTCCGCGGCGAGCCGGTGCGAGACGGCGTGTCCGATGCCGCCGGTCGCGCCGGTGACCAGGGCGATCTGTCCGGACAGTCGGCCTCCCACGGGCTCTCCTCGGTTCGGTGTGCGCGCGGTCGCGGTCATCGCAGCAGCTCCAGCCCCGAGCGCAGCAGCGCGGGAACCGCGGATCCGACCCGCTCGAATCCGACGCCGACGGTCTGTCCCGCGAGGTAGCGGGCGTGGATGCCCTCCGCGATGACGGCGAGCTTGAAACAGGCCAGGGCCTGGTAGTAGGGCAGGGCGTCGATGTCGCGGCCGGACTTCGCGGCGTACCGCGCGGCCAGCTCGGGACCCGTGGGAAAACCGGGGTTGGCCGTCGGGACGTGCCGTGCCGCGAGGACCGGCTCGCAGGTCGGGTCCCAGTACATGAGGAGCATCCCGAGATCGGCGAGGGGATCACCGAGCGTGGCCATCTCCCAGTCGACGATCGCCGCGATCCGGTCGAAGCCGTCGGGCGCCAGGATGGTGTTGTCCAGACGGTAGTCGCCGTGCACGATCGCCGGAGCGCCACTCGCCGGCACGGCGCGAGCGAGCCTGCCGTGCAGCTCGTCGATGTCGGACAGCGACCGCGTGGCGACCTTCTCCCACTGCCCGCGCCAGCGCCGCACCTGACGCTCCAGATACCCGTCGGGCCGGCCGAAGTCGCCGAGCCCGACGTGGCAGGCGTCGACCGAGTGGAGTGCCACGAGCGCGTCCACAAGCGCGTCCGCGGCCCGTCGTGCCTTGTGCGGCGGCAGTGCGGCAGCGTCGTCGCCGTCCCGCAGCACCGTCCCTTCCACGAAGTCGACGACGCAGAACGGCGCGCCGATCACCTCCGGGTCCCGGCACGACAGCACGGCGCGCGCCACGGGCACCCCGGTGCCACCGAGCGCGGCGACGACGCGGTACTCGCGATCCATGTCGTGCGCGGTGGGGGTCAGCACCCCCAGCGGGGGCCGGCGCAGCACCCAACGGTGCGTCCCGTCGGTCACTTCGTACGTCAGATTGGAGCGCCCGCCCTGGAGCAGACGGATCCTCAACGGGCCGGCGCACTCGGGGACATGGTGGTCGAAGTACCGCTGCAGCGCGGGCACGTCGACGCCGACCACGGCAGCCTCGGACGCGGTCACTGTGCGGCCACCCGCTCGCGCGCCGCCCGTACCGCACGCTTGGCGATGGCCCACCGGTGGGTCTCGGAAGGACCGTCGTAGATCCGGAAGGGACGCACCTCCCGGTACAGCCGGGACAGCGGGGCGTCCCCCGAGATGCCGAGCGCGCCGCACACCTGCACGGACCGGTCGACCACCCGGTTGACCGCCTCGGAGACGTACGTCTTGGCGATCGAGGTGTGCTGGGCGGCCGAGCGTCCCTGGTCCAGTTCCCAGCAGGCCCGCCACAGCACCGCACGGCTGGTCTCGATGTCGATCTCGGAGTCGGCCAACAGCTGCTGCACCATGCCGAGTTCGGCCAGCGGTCTGCCGAAGGCCGAACGCTCCGTCGCGCGCTCCAAGGCGATGTCCTGCGCCCGCCGCGCCACGCCGAGCCAGCGCATGCAGTGCGTCATCCGGGCGGGCCCCAGGCGGACCTGCGCGTACGTGAATCCCTGGTCCACCTCGCCCAGGACGGCGCTGTCGGCGACCTCGCAGCCCTCGAAGACGATCTCGCTGTGCCCGCCGAACAGGCCCTGGTCCAGGGTGTCGATGTTCCGGACGATCTTCATCCCCGGGTTGTCGGCGTCGACGACGAACATCGTCGCGCCGCCCGAGTCGCCCGGTCCGCCACTGGTGCGGGCCATGCAGATGGCGAAAGCGGCCCCGTCGGCGCCGCTGATGAACCACTTGCGTCCGTCGATCCGCCAGCCGCCGTCGATCCTGGTCGCGGTGGTGGCGAGGGCGCGCGGATCGGAACCGGCGCCGGGCGCGGGCTCGGTCATCGCGAAACAGGACCGGACCTCACCCGCGGCCAGCGGCCGCAGATAGCGCTCCTTCTGCTGCTCCGTGGCGACGACTTCGAGCAGATGCGCGTTGCCTTCGTCGGGTGCCGCGCAGTTCAGCGCAAGCGGCCCGAGCAGCGAGTACCCGGCCGCCTCGAACACCACTGCCTGCCCGCACAGGTCGAGCCCGAGCCCGCCCCACTCCGTACCGACGTGGGGTGCGAACACCCCCGCGTCGCGGGCTGCCTGCTGGAGCCGTCGGCGCAGCGGCTCCGGCCCGGCGTGGACGTTCCCGTCGCAAGCCCGCTCCTCGGGTATCACCACGTCCTGTACGAACGCGGTGGTGCGCCGTGCGAGGGCGGCGACCCTCTCGTCGATCTCGAACCCGATGGGCATCGTCACTCCCGAGCTTGGCTACTGACCATTAGCCATCTCAGAGGTGTGCAGGGCGCGATGTCAAGAGTCCGGGCTATAGTGGCCACTTCAGTAGACGGAATCGGCTAATGGTCGATAGCTTCAGGAGTTCGCGTGAGCTCAGCCCACAGCGAGGGGCACGGCACGTCGCACAGCGCATCGCGCGACGGGTCGTACGAGCGGCCGCACCGGCCGGCCCGGGCCGAAGGCACCCCCGTCACCGACCGCCGGTCGGCGATCCGGCAGGCCGCGCTGCGGCTCTTCGCCGCACAGGGCTACCGGTCCACCACCATGGCCGACATCGGAGCCGCCGTGGGCATCCGGGGTCCGAGCCTCTACAAGCACGTGGCCTCCAAGCACGAACTACTGGCGGAGATCATGATCGGCACGATGGAGCGGCTCATCGCCGACAACATCGTGGCCGTCTCCGGCACCGACGACATCCGGGAACAGCTGCGCCGCTCGGTGGAGGCGCACATCCGCTACCACGCCCGCCACCGCCTGGAGGCCTTCGTCGGCAACCGCGAGATCGGCAGCCTGGACCAGCCCGACCAGGACCGGGTACTCGGCCGCCGCAGCGACTACGAGCGCCGTTTCCGCGAACTCATCGAGCAGGGCGTCGCCGAGGGCGCCTTCCACGTACAGTCGGCCCGCATCGCCTCGTACTCGATCCTCGACATGGGCATCGGCGTCGCCAGCTGGTTCCACGAGGGCGGCGAGTTCTCCGTCGATCAACTCGCCTACCAGTACGGCGACATCGCCCTGCGCATCGCGGGAGCGCGCCCGCACGGTGGCACGTCGGCGGGGGCGGAGCCGGCGTCGCTGCCCTGACGCCACCGTTTCGGGACAGCCGGTAGTAGCGCTGACGGCTCACCCCGCGAGGACCCACAACACGCCCTCGGGGTCGAGGCCGTTGACCGGCTCGTCGAGCATGACGATCGCCGGGTCACCGAGCAGGGCCGCGGCGATGCCGAGCCGCTGACCCATGCCGAGCGAGAAGGCCCCGACACGTTTGCCGGCCACACTGGTCAGTCCGGCCAGTTCGATGACCTCGTCGACCCGGCGGCGCGGTATGCCGTGGGTGTACGCGAGGGCCATCAGGTGGTTGAACGCGCTGCGGCCGGGGTGGACGGACTTGGCCTCCAGCAGGGTGCCGATCTCGTGCAGCGGTGCCGTGAGCTTCGCGTAGGACTTGCCGTTGACGGTGACCGCGCCCCTGGTGGGGGCGTCCAGGCCGACGACCATGCGCATGGTGGTGGACTTGCCGGCGCCGTTGGGGCCGAGGAAGCCGGTGACCTCGCCGGGCTTGACGGTGAAACTCAACTCGTCGACGACGGTCTTGTCGCCGTACCGCTTGGTCAGCTCGCGCGCTTCGATCACGAGTGTGGGCCTTTCGCCTCGGACGCGGTCGGGCGAGCGCCGCGACCTGTGCAACCGAGGTTAGGAGCGTGGCCGGGCCGAACCCTGGGCCCCTGGGAGACACTTCGCCGCCTGAGTGGTACCGCGGTACCACTCAGGCGGCGACCTCTGGTACGCCTCAGGTATGACGGTGGGCGTCCCCGACCGGTCGGAAAGGGCAGAGCGGGTTGTCGGACGGGAACGGGCACGGCGGCATGTCAGCGTTCGACGTGCGGTCGTACGACGTACGCCGCGGTCTGCCGATCGACACACCGCGCGAGCGGCCACCCTCGCCCCGCCAGGTCGCCCGGTGGATCACCACCACACCACCTCGGCGCGGCCTGCACGCCACCGAGGCACTCCGTCGGCTGCTTGAACACTGCCCAGAGCTCGACCAAACCCACACTCCGGTGCGGCAGTTCGCGGCCATGGTCGATGCCCGCGACGCCGTCCGGCTGCCGGCCTGGCTCGACCAACTCGTGGCCTCCGGCCTGCCTGCCTTGGCGAGCCTGGCCAACGCCATCCGCGAAGACCAACTGGCAGTCGTGCAGGGAATCACCACCCCGTTCAACTCCGGCGTCAACGAAGGCCGGATCACAGACCTGAAGCTCCGGAATGCACGAAAATCTTGTCAGGGCCAGAAAAGTGCTCAACCCCTTACAGGTGAACGTGCTCAGTGGGTGATGCGCAGACCACGGGCTCTCGTCAGTCCGCAGACGGTCGACGGCGCTGGGCGGCCGGGCACTTCTTATGCCACCTTGATGACAACCTTGCCCGCAGTGTGACCGTTCTCGACGGTGGCGAGGGCGGCCAGGGCGTCGGAGAGCGGATGGACCGCAGTGATCACGGGTGCGAGAACTCCGTCGAGGGCCAGCCGGGCGGACCGCTCCAGGCTCTCCCGGTCCAGGCGCCGCTCGATGAAGCGCCCGCCGAGATCGGGTACAGACATGTCGCCCACGGCGATGACGTTGTGGGGATCCCGGGCCAGCGGAGCGACTGTCCGCAGCGAGGTGCCTCCGACCAGGTCGACGATCCCGTCGAAGCCGTCCGGAACCAGCTTGCGTGCCGCGGCGACGACGTCCCCGGCGGTGTAGTCGATGAACTGCACCCCGATGGCTTCGACTTGCTCGCGCTTGGCGGTACTCCCGGTGCCGATCACGCGCAGTTCGCGCCCGACGGCCAGCCGGGCGACGGCGAGACCGACCCCGCCCCCGACCCCGTTGACCAGGACCGTGGCACCGGCCGGGAGGCCGAGCTGGTCGAGCACGTCCACCGCGGTCGTCCCGGTCACGGGCAGTGTTGCCGCCACGGTCGCGGACAGACCCGCCGGGATGCGTGCGGTGTTCGGCGCGGACAGCACCGTCGTCTCGGCGTAGGTGCCGCCACCAGTGAGTGCGAAGCCGAAGACCGCGTCACCCACTTCGAGCCCGTCGACGTCCTCGCCCCGGGCGAGAACGGTTCCCGCTGCCTCCATGCCCAGCACAAGGGGAAAGGGACGCCCGCCGTCGAGCCCGGGGACCAGACCCGAGCGCACCATGTGGTCGAGGGGGTTCACGCCGGCCACTTCGACCCGGATCAGTACCTCGCCGCGACCGGGGACGGGATCGGGACGATCGAAAAACTCCTGCACCTCGGGCCCGCCATACCTGCCGAAACCCCACGCCTGCCCCATCTTCCGCCGCCTCCTGTGTGACCGACCCGGTGATTCCGGACTCTGCAGCCATCCTCACCTCTCACATCAATGTCAGGGGCAACCGGCTGAGATGCAGGTCACAGCATCTGGGGCCAACTGCTGAGCCACCACCCATGCCCCGGCTGATCTCGCCCGTCGAGCCGGCCTTCTCGCACCGGCGACCGGCCCAGACCCGTCGGGGACATTCCGGTGTACGACTCGACTCCTCAAGCGGCCTCTTCAGCTGAGGTGCAGGGTGGTCAGGGCGGTGGCCTAGTCGGTGACGATGGCCTGCTGCGCGGCCGTGAGAGTGATCTGGCGCTTGCAGACTGCGGTGTGCAGTTTCGTCTCCACCGGGTCCTTCTTGGTGTTCACTCCGGCACCCTTCTTGTGGCCGGAGTCGGCCGGCTCCACCCACAGGTTGCGCGGATCGTTGGGGTCGCACGGGTGCACGGCCGCCGCGTGCGCGGCCCTTGACCCACGACTCGTGCGGGAGCCCGTACGTGATGAGCGCGCGACCGGAGATTTGGGTGACGAACTGCGCCAGCGCGTCAGGAGGGGTTGTTACGCACTTTCGGGTGACGGCTTGTTGGGGGGTGGGGTGGCGCGCTCTGGCGGCGGGAGGTGACGGGTCAAGGCGCGCACCGGTTGGGGATCTGGCGTGGCGTCAACTTGGTGTGTTCGCCGCATAAATGGACGATGCATCCAACAGTCACAGCAATGTGGGCGAAACGTAATGGAGTGCGCATATGGCGTTCACGATCTGCACACGGGGGTCATGGTGTGGGTGTGCGGCCAAGCCGGCCGCCACCCGCACACCGCACCAACCCGTTCCGCCACCCCGCAGGGGTTCGGGGCGGGCGGGTGCCCGTACAGCCCTGGGGGCTTTGTGTCTTCTTCCATGGTGACCGCTCGTCGTCTGTCCGCCGCCGCTCTCGCGGCCGCCGCGATCGTCGGGGCGGTGGCGCTGCCGGCGTCGGCGGCCGATCACGCCCGGCCCGAGCGGGCGAAGGTGGAGATCAGCGCGGTGCAGTACGACTCGCCCGGCCCCGAGGACCGCTCGCGGCGTTCGCTGAACAAGGAGTGGGTGGAGCTCACCAACACCACGCGTCGCGACGTCAACCTCGACGGCTGGACCCTGACGAACGAGGACGGCCGCACCTACACCTTCGACCACTACCGCCTGGAGGGCCGCGCCACCGTCCGCATCCACACCGGCGAGGGCCGCGACAGTGACAGCGACCTGTACATGGACCGCCACAACTACGTGTGGGACAACTACTCCGACACCGCCACCCTGCGCAACGACCACGGCCGCTTCATCGACGACGCCTCCTGGGGCGGGCGCCACCACCGCGACGGCGGCCACCACCACGACGGTGGCCACGACCGCGACGGCGGCCACCACCACTAACCCCCTTTCCCGCACGTGCGGTATGACGTGATGCCGCAGATGTAGGGGTGTGGCCCCGGCCGGTCTGTCCGGCCGGGGCCACGTCTTGAAGCCCGCAGGCCTTCGGCCCGCGCTGGCGACCGCCCTTCTCACCGGTGGCTGTGGCCCTGACCGACTTGCGGTCAGGGCCACACCTGGTTGTTGGCATGTCCTGAGATGCCTTCGACAAGGAGCAGGCCCAAACGTCGTCCCCAGTGGTGCTGCTCGGTGGGCGGTCGTCCGCGAGCGGTCTTGGCCTGGCGCCAGATGTCCACCGCGGCGACGAGGTCCTCGCCGCGTGCGATGCGTGCTATGACCGGGCGCCGAGATACAGACCGCAGGACCAGTCGAGAGCTTTCTCGGGGGTGCCGACCGGGTGACCTGTCGGCAGCATGGTGTCCTCGTAGCGGCCGGTGTTGTCGGTGTAGAGGGCGAAGCCCCACCGGTCGGGGTCGCCGGTGTCGTGCAGGCGGCACAGCGGGAGTTCGACGTCCTTGATCTCAACAGTCAGATCACCGCAGGTGGGGGCACCCTGCTTCTGTCGAGGCGTCAGGTCGCATCCGTAGCTGAATTTGTGAGGCTGAAGCTCCTGGACGCGCTCGCTCGGACCGTCGCTGGTGGCAAGCGCGCCCAGGACCTCCTTACTGTTCCCCGTCGCGAGCGGGCACGACCGATCCGTCCCGGTGGTCAGGCCGCCGGGTCGGCACCGGCCCCCGCCGTGAGCTTCGGCCGGACGTCCGGCGCCGTGGTGTGCCGGATGTCGGCGCCCAGCTTCACCAGGTCCGCGACGAGGTCGCGGTAGCCGCGCGCCAGGTGGTGGTGGTTGCGCAGCGTGGTCCGGCCCGGTACCGCGAGCGCGGCGAGCAGCAGGACCGCGGCGGCCCGCAGGTCGGTGGCGTGGAGGTCGGTGCCGGGCTGGTACGGCGCGCAGGGGCCGTCGACGCGCAGGACCGTGTCGTCGACCGCCGTCCGTATGCCGAGCGCCTCCAGCTCCGGAGCGAAGCCGAAACGGTGCT
Source organism: Streptomyces sp. SLBN-8D4 (assembly GCF_049739545.1). Taxonomy (NCBI): domain Bacteria; kingdom Bacillati; phylum Actinomycetota; class Actinomycetes; order Kitasatosporales; family Streptomycetaceae; genus Streptomyces; species Streptomyces sp. SLBN-8D4. The sequence continues at coordinate 146,263 of NZ_JBMGQC010000001.1, read as the reverse complement.
CCCAGACGGCCTCCCTGATGTAGGTGGGGCCTTCGGCGTACGCCGCCAGCAGGGCCAGGAAGGGCTGGTTGTCGCTGAACACGCCGCGCGACATGGCGGTGAACTCCACCGGCCGCAACGGCTTCGTCAGCGGGTGCGCGGTCACCTCGTCGGCGCTGACGTCGACACGCACCCCCATGCGGTCCAGCAGGTCGAACTCGGGCGCGAGCGCGTGGACCGCGCGGTCGATGCCCGGGCCGGTGATCCGCAGCGGCTCGTCCGCCAGCAGGACGCCGGCGCAGATCCAGGTGACCACCTCGATCAGGTCGGGGATCAGCGTGACGTCGGCGGGCCGGTCCAGCGACTCGGGGCCGTGCCCGTGGATCACCCACGTCTCGGGCCCCGCGAACTCGATGTCGGCGCCCAGGTGGCGGAGCACGGTGACCATGTCGGTCACGTCGGGCTTGAGGTACGGGTGATGCAGCGTGGTCGTCCCGTGCGTGACCACGCCCATCAGCAGCGCGGTCTTGACCGCACCGCTGTAGCACGGCCCGCTCATGAGCGCCTTGTTGCGCGTGTAGTCGACCATGTCGATGGTGCACGGTGTGAGCCGCTGCGCCGTGAGGTCCACGGAGCCGTCCGCCGTGAGCCGGGTGGTGACGCCGAACCGCCCCATCACGTCCAGCAGGTGCTCGACGGGCCTCCCGCGAGGGCCTTCGCCGATCGTGCAGCCGCCGCTCGCGGGCAGCCGGGCCACACCGTTGCGGGAGACGAGGGCCGGGAGCAGGTAGAGCGAACCGTGGATGCGGCCGACGAGATCGGCCGGCAGCTCCGCGCGGTCCCAGGCGGACGCGTCGACGGTGAACGTCTCGGCCGCCCCGTCGTAGTGCGCGTACGCGCCCGCGGCGCGGAAGATCTCGCCCAGCACCGTGGTCTCGACGATGTCCGGGCAGTTCTCCATGCGCACCGGCGCGCTCGCGGTGGCCGCGGCGGCCACGGTGGTGACCAGGGAGTGCTTGAACCCGGAGGTGCGGACGGACCCGGAGATCCGGTTCCCGCCGTGGATCTCCAGCAGTGGCTCGCCCGGGGGAGCGGGTTCTCGCCGACGGTCCTGCATGGGGGTACCTCCTGCGCTGAGTGGTGAGGGGTCGGGCGTGAGGGTCCGGTGCGGAATCGAACGCAGCCACTGCCGCGCTTCCCTCGCACTGGTCAGATGGACGACGGTGAGGCCGGGGTGCAGGCCGAGGAAAGCGGCTGTCTCGGCCCGCCGCGTGGCGTGCTGGGACCAGGCCCAGCGCAGCGGGTGGCGCGGGTTGCGCAGCATCGACCGCCAGGTCTCCCGGTTGCCGTGCCACAGCTCGCGGCCGGTGGCGGCCCGGACCACCGAGCGCCGCAGCACGCGGCTCATGACGGTCCGGCGGGGCAGGTCGAGCCAGACGAACGTGTCGGCGCGCTCGCCGAGCAGGTCGCCGACGACCCAGTGGTACTGGGCGTCGCAGACCCACGCCGGTGTCCGCGTGGCGCGCTCCACGTCGTCCGCGAACTCCGCCCGGTGGGTCCAGCCGGGCCCGTGGTAGAGCGCGTCCATCTCGATGTGCCGGATGCCCAGGGCCCCGGCGAGGGCGGCGGCCAGCGTGGTCTTGCCCGCGCCGGAGATCCCGCCGACGACGATCCGCCGCAGCGGCGCGGATGCGGGTGCCGCCACCGGCTGGGTGGGCCGCGTGAGGAACCCGACCGACAGGGCCGTCCCCGCGCAGACGACGGCCAGGCCGAGCCACAGGGCGGTGTTCCCGTGGGCCAGCAGCGCCGTCCCGGCCGCCGGGGCGACCGCGCCCGCGATCCCGAAGGACGTCTGGAAGGTCGCGTTGTAGCGGCCCTCCAGACCGGGCGGCGCGGCGGCGTTCGCCGTCGTCGTGACGACGGGGGCGAACAGCGCGTCGCCGAGTGTGCCGATCAGCGCGGCGCCCAGGACGACCGCGGTGGTGGCCGGCCCCGCCCAGCCGGACGGCGCCATGACGAGGACCGCCAGGGTGAAGAAGCAGGCCGCCAGGCGCAGCGCCCGCGGGGCGGGGACACGCCGCGCGTAGGCGACCGCGGGCCGCCGGGCCACGGCCATCGACACGCAGGCGACGGCGATAACCACCCCCGGCACCCACGACGGCTGCCCGAGCACCACAATGGCGACCACCGGGAGCATGGCGGTCAGGCAGTCGGAGACGAACGCCAGCAACAGCGTCAGCAGGCACAGCCGAAGGAAGCCGGGGTCGTCACGCAGGTCGCGCCACCGCCACGCCCGCCCGTCGGCCGGAGGCTCGGCCGCGGGGGAGGGCCGGACGTGCCGGCGCACCGTGAGCACCAGGCCCATGGCCGCCGCGTAGGTGAGGCCGTTGGCGTACGCGACCAGGTGCAGTCCCGTACCGCTGTCGATCAGCAGGCCCCCGGCGGTCGCGCCGATCGCGCCGCCCACCGCCCACCCGCTGACCTTCAGCACGCTTGCCGTGCTCAGCACGCCGATGAGCGCCTCGGCCGGGACCAGCCGGGCCAGCAGCGGTGTGCTGGCCGTCCAGAACAGCCGGTCCGCGGCGGCCGCGACCACGGCGAGTGCGCCGACCTGCCACGGGGCGGAGACGAGGGGGAACAGCGCGAACACCCCGGTGCGCACCGCGTAGCTCAGGGCCGCCCCGTTCGCCGGACCCCACCGGTCCACCAGCAGGCCGTTCACCGGTCCCGCCAGCAGGCCGAGGAGCCCGCCGACCGTCAGCGCGGCACCGACGTGCGCCAGGGGGAGGTGCTGCCCGCGGGTGAAGAAGATCAGCGCGACAGGCGTCCACAGGCCGTTGCCCACGCAGTCGACGGTCAGCGCCACCAGGTAGGTGCGTTTCCCGGGCGTGTCCCGCCCCCGGCCGATCACGGACGGGGTCACGTGCGGACGAAGTGCACGAGCAGTGCCCGCCGGTCCACGGGGCAGGTGTCGGCGACCGGCGGGACTCCGTGCCAGGACCGGTCCGAGCGGACGAGCACGACGGACGTCCCGGTGGTCGGCGCCACTCGCTTCGCGCAGTCGTCCATATTGGCGCTGCGCAGCAGCCGCAGGTCACCGCTCCACTCCGGGTCCCATCCGTCGTTGAAGTAGAAGAGGTGGGTCACCGCCTTGTCCGGGCGGTCGGTGTGCGGCTCGATCCAGCAGCCCCGGGCGTAGCGGGTCATGCGGGCTTCGACCAGGCACCGCTCCAGGTCCACGCCGGTGAGCGCGGACAGCGCCTCCCGGTAGGGCTGGGAGACGACGTCCGCGACGAGCTGCCGCCAGTTCGCGGGGAGCGTGCGCACCTGGTCCTCGTCGACCGCGCCGGCGGTGACGAGGTTGCGGTTGAACATCCGGTACTGCTTGTCGGACCGGTTCAGGTCCGTGCGCTCGGACTCCTCGAAGCCGGCGTCGCTGAACTCGCCGCGCAGGTTCTCGGCGACGGTGTCCGTGACGAACGAGCGGGGGATCACGGCGTGGCCGAACGGGTCCTGCTCCAGCTCGGCCCGGCTGATGGTGTCGATGTCGACGAGGGACACGTCTTCTTCCTCACAGGTGGACGGGGTGGGTGAACGCGCCGGCGACCGTGCGCAGCCGGGTCTCCTCCCGGAGGCCGTGGAGCGTGAGCAGCCGGGCGACGCTGCCGTGTTCGGCTTCGATCCCGGCGATCAGCGAGCGCATCGTCGTCGCCGGCGTGGAGGTCCGCAGCCGCAGCTGCGCGAGGGTGTCCTCGCGGGTCCAGCCCGGGCGGGCGTCACCGCTGCGCAGGGCGCGGTAGGCGCGGGCGGTCATGGCGTAGTCCCGGGCGACGTCCGCCGTCCGCACCCCGAGCGCCCGCAGGACCAGGGCGCTGACGACGCCGGTGCGGTCCTTGCCCATCGCACAGCAGATGTAGACGGGGACCTCCGCCCCGTCGGCGAGCAGGCCCACGATCTCCGCCGCGACCGGCGCCGCCCTGGCCAGCATGTCGCGGTAGTTCGCGAGGTAGTCGCTGGGCAGGGGCCGCGCATTGCCCCGGATGCGGCTCATGTCGCCGGCCACGGGCCGGGGCAGCACGGTCGCGCCGGTGCACTCGGGCCCCCGGTACTGCCGGCGTTCGTCCTCCAGGCGCAGGTCGACGACGGTACGGATGCCCAAGTCGCCGAGCGCCGGCGCCGTCTCCGGCGACGGCGCCGGCCCCCGGACGAGGAGCCCCCGCCGCAGGTACCCCCCGCCCGGACCGCGCAGCCCGCCCAGATCGCGCACGTTGGGCAGGCCCGGAACCATGATCCTCCGGGTGTTCATGCCACCCCCTCGCGGTACCGGTCGCCCAGGGCGGCGACGACCTGACGGACGACGGCCTCGTTCGCGACCGCGATACGGACGGCGGCCGGCAGTCCCGGCGCGCCGGACAGGTCCCGTACGACGATCCCCCGCTCCAGGAGGTGCCGGCTCGCGCCCCCGGCGGCCGCCTGGTCGGGGACGTCCCAGGTGACGAAGTTCGCGCCGCTCGGCCGGGCGTGCCAGCCCGGCACCGCGCGCTCGACCTCGGCCGCGAACCGCTCCCGCAGCCGCCGCACGTCGGCCCAGATCCCGGTGAAGACGGCCTGTTCCTCCAGCGAACGCCGCAGCAGCGCGACCGCCGGAGCGGAGACCGAGCCCTCCGGATCGAGGTCGAACAGGTGGCGGGCGGTCGCCGGGTGCGCGACCGTCACCGCGATCCGGGCGCCCGACAGACCGTAGGACTTGGAGAACGTGTTGACGCGGACGACGTGCCGCAGACCGGCGAGCCCGCGCACCAGCTCCTCGCCGCCCTCGGTGAACGCCAGGTAGGCGGTGTCCACGACCAGGAGACTGCCGTGCTCCGCCACCACGTCGGCCAGCTCGGCCAGCTCCTCCCTTCCGTGCACCTGCCCGGTGAAGCTGTGCGGGGTGGTGACGACGACGAACGCCGGCGCACCCGCGCGCAGTTGCCGCGCGAGGTCACGGAGGTCGAACAGCCCGGTCTCGGGGTCCGGGGCCACGGGGTCGAGGACACAGCCCGAGATCGCCGCGAACTTCGCCCAGCCGTCGAAGTTCGGCTGGTGCAGGACGATCCGCGACACCTCCGGGAACGCCCGGGTCAGCAGGTTCAGCCCGGGATCGCTGCCCGCGGTCAGGACGAGGGAGTCGGTGTCCACCCCGAACCGGTCGGCCAGCATGCCGTAGACCGGCTGGAGGATGGGGTAGGTCAGCACGTCGTTCGGGTCGAACTCCGCCAGCGTGGCCCGGTGCACCGCCGCCGCCCGGCTGTCCAGCAGCCCGCAGTTCTTGAGGTTGATCTCGTCGGGGACCCGGACACGCCGGTTGCGGAACCGGCCGGCGCTCTCCCGCAGGAAGGGGGAAGGCGCGCCTTCCCGCGCGGTCACGAGCGTCTCGTCCCTCATACCGGACGCAGGGCCGGGTCGGCGGCGCGGGCGGGGACGTTCTCGAACACCTGCGTGACGTCCGGCTGGCTGCCGAAGACGATGTCGTAGCCCCGGGCCAGCTCGTCGTCGGTCAGCGCGTGGGTGCCCGGCACGAACAGCTGCCGGTTGAACGCGGCCATCTCGTGGTCGAGGAGGTCCGGGCCCGCGAGCTCCCAGGGGGCGTACACGGTCGGCCGGGCCCGGCCCCCGCGTTCCTGGACGGCCTCGATGGTCCGCTCGGCACCCTCGATCGTGGTGCCGGGCAGTCCGACGATGACGAAGCAGTTCAGCTCGATGCCCGATTCCTTGCACCAGGCCGAGAGCCGGTCGAGGTCCATCGCGGACTTCTGCTTCGCCCGGGGCAGCAACGCTCCCTCCTGCGGGTCGAGCGTCTCCAGACCGACGCTGATCCGGACGCAGCCGGCCGCCCCCATCGACCGGATCATCCCCTCGCTGAGATGGTGGACCGTCGTCGCGCACTTCCACGGGTACGGGGACCCCCGGCCGGTCAGCTCCCGGCAGAGCTCCTCCATCCACTTCTTGTCCAGCGTGAACGTCGGCGCGTAGAACGCCACGTACTCGAACGGCGCCGCGGCGAACGACTCCTCGATGTACTGGAGCGTCCGCTCGACCGTGAGCCGCCGTTCCTTCCGCGTGTAGATCAGCGGCACCTCGCAGTAGGAGCAGCCGACCGGGCACCCGCGAGCCGCCGGTACGACCAGTTCGCGGCGGCGCGGGATGCCGCAGAACTTGTTCGCGTCGTCGAAGTAGAGGGCGTCGTAGTGCCCGTACGGGATCTCGTCGGGCGTCGGCAGGTACCAGTCCTGCGCCGGGAGCAGGTCACCGCGGCGCTTCGGAGCGGTCCAGGAGCCGTCGCGGCGCAGGTGCACCCCCGCAGCGTCCGACGCACGGCCCCGGAAGGTCTCGATCGCGGCGCCGACGCCGGACTCGAAGTCGCCGTTCTCCACGATCGCGTCGATGTCGAAGCGCTCGAAGAAGCGGGGGTTGACCCCGGACAGCCTGCCGAACGTGACGATCGGGGCGTCCGGGTTCAGCGCCCTGGCGTAGGAGACGAGCCGGCGGAATCCGTCGATGCCGTCGAACTCGTTCATCACGGCGATCACGTCGTACCGCTCCTGGAAGAGCCTGCTGCCGAGGTCCTTCCACGTCAGCCGCTCGACACTGGCGTCGATCGCGGTCACCTGCGCGCCCGGGTAGGCGGCGCGCAGATGACCGGCGACCTGGTAGAGCGCGAGGTGGTGCCCCGCGTTGAAGTAGCTGAGCACCTGCGGGGGCCAGATCACGAGGATCTTCCCGGGCTCGTCCACGATCTTTCCCATAGGGGGTCCTTTCGGTTCCGGCACGGTGGGCGCCGGGCGCCGGACGGTCAGTTCTGCGGCCGGTACGCGGAGCCCGCGAGCCCGGTGGTCAGCCAGTACTCGATCTGGACCGTGATCCGCTCGGTCCCCTCCGGGTGCTCGATCTTCGAGACCGCGTGCCACGACTTGTCGGTGGGCGGGAAGGCGAGCAGCTGGCCGCCGACCGGGCTGATCTCCTCGGTCGGGCCCGCCTTGGGGGAGGCGAAGATCTGGAACTGCCCGCCCGCCTCGACCGGCCAGTCACGGTTCAGGTAGAGGATCACGGTGATCGCCTTGGTCGGCTTGTCCTTGTGCACCGACAGGTAGTCGCCGTTGCGGTGGGTGTAGAGGCCGATGCTGCGCTCCAGGCCGGCCAGTTCGATCCCGGTCGACTTCTCCAGCCAGGCGGTGAACTCGGCGCCGCGCAGGTCCTCCACGAGCTCGCGCCAGATCGCGGGCAGGCGAGGGAAGACGGGAGCTTCCTTTTCGAGGACGATGAGGTCCACGAGGTTCATCCGGTACTGCTTCTCGTGCTTCGGGTCCTCGACCGCGATCTTCTCGACGTCGCCGGTCGGCATGGTGGCGAGCAACTCCTTCAGTTGCCCGTCGTCGAGCAGGTCACGGCCACGGAAGAGCTGGAACGGCTGGGTACGTTCCTCCAGCGCCGAGTCGAGCGTCAGCACCACGGGTGCCTCCTTGGGATCGATGCGGGGGTCCCGGGACGGCCCGGACCCGACCTGGCCACAGCCTGTCCGCGGGCCCCTGCCGACCCCTTGTCGGTTCGCTGCCCGGCCGCTGCCGGGGATCGGCAAGGTCTTCGCAAACCGGCGCGCCATCGCACGGCAAGCGGGACGGTGACACTGGCGGGGCAGCCCTGATACCCGAACCGGTGCGCACGCCCGTCCGCTGAGAGGTGCGAGTCTTGATCAACCTGGACGTCCGGCTCGAAACGTGGGACCACCCCTTCCGGCACTTCCGCGGCGCCGGTCTGCTCTCCGCGCGCGACCTGGCCGACCTCGGCGCCACCGCGCCGGACGCGGGCCTGTTCCAGCGGATCGACACCTCGACCGGTGATGACGTACGGCGCCGCTACCGTTCGTCCGTCCTGCCGTTCTCCGACAACAAGACCGGCCTCACCCCCGACGACATCCCCCTGGCGGCGCCCTGGCGCGAGCTGGTCACCGACCTGCTGTCCGACGAGTTCACCGGCTGGCTCCGCCGCGAGACCGGGGTGGACACCACCGGGCTCCACCGCCGGGCCGAGATCTACCACCAGTACGACGGCGACTTCGAGGACCTCAGCACCGGCAAACAGCACAAGAGACTCGCTCTGGAACTGCACACCAACGAGCACTGGCCGGCCGACGGCGGCGGAGAACAGGAGTACTGGTCCGGTCCGGACAGGTCGGCCGGCCCCGCCTCGATCATGCTTCCGACGGGAGGCACCGCCTGGTTCTACTCGGCATCGCCCTCGTCCTGGCACCAGATGGCGCCGGTCAGCGAGGGGCGGGGCCTGGTGCGGCGGTCGGTCGCCCTGAGCTTCTTCGAGTAGCCGGCGAACCCCGGCCGGACACCGACGGCCGGACACCGACGGAAGCCGCCGCCCGAGCTGTCTCGGACGGCGGCTTCCGCCGGTGGATCCTCTCGCTCCTCCCGGTCACTCCCCGTCGATCCGGATGGCCGACGACGGGCACAGGCGGACCGCCTGACGGACGGCCGGCCGGTCCGCCCCGGCCGGATCCACCGTCAGCGGTGCGACCAGCCCCTCCTCGTCCTGGTCGAAGACGGCGGGCGCCGCCAGGACGCACTGGGCGGCGCCGACGCACCGCTCCCTGTCCGCGGTGATGTGCACGGGCGGGCCCCTCTCCTCAGCAGTTCACCGGCACCCGGTAGATGCCGTAGATCCCGGCGTCGTCCTTGTACGGCAGCTCCTCGGCCGGCACGGCCAGCGACAGGGCCGGCACCCGGCGCAGCAGCGTCTCGAAGACGACCTCCAGCTCCACCCGGGCCAGGTTCTGGCCGAGGCACTGGTGCACGCCGTACCCGAAGGCGACGTGGTGGCGCGCGCCGCGCTCGAAGTCGAGCCGGTCCGGGTGCTCGAAGACCTCGTCGTCCCAGTCGGCGGCCAGCCCGGACACGACGATGCCCTCGTCCTTGCGGATGGTCACGCCGCCGATCTCGATGTCCTCGGTGGCGACCCGGGCGGGCGCGTTCTCCACGACGCTGAAGTAGCGCAGCATCTCCTCGATCGCCGGGGGCAGCAGCGACGGGTCGGCCGCGATCCGCGCCTTGTGCTCCGGGTTCTCCAGCAGCGCCACCACGCCCAGCGAGATCATGTTCGCGGTCGTCTGGTGCCCGGCGATCAGCAGCATGACGGCGGTGCCCACGATCTCGTCGTGCGTCATCACCGGTGTCTGCCGGTTGCGCGCGATGAGCCGGCCGATCAGGTCGTCGGTGGGCTCACCCCGCTCCTTCTCGGTGACGAGGTCCTCCAGGAAGTCGTTGAGCGCGTCGGAGGCCGCGGCGCGCTCCCGTATCGAGACGGACCGGCTGACCAGCATGCCCGCCCACTCGTGGAAGTCGCGGCGCTGCTCGTGGGGCACGCCAAGCAGCTCGCAGATCACCAGTGACGGCACCGCCTGCGACACGTGCTCGACGAGGTCGGCCGGCTGCGGCGCGGCCAGCATCTCGTCGATGCTCCGGTCGACGATCTCCTGGACGCGCGGGCGCAGCGCGGCGATCCGGCGCAGCGAGAACTCGCCGGTCAGGATCTTGCGATGGGCCCCGTGCTCGGCCCCGTCCAGGTGGATCATGGACCGCCGGGTGCTGAGGCGGCGGACGCGCTCGGCCGCCGCGCGCTGCTCGGCGGTCAGCCGTCCCGGGAACGCCGGGTGCAGGCGGTCGGCGCTGACCCGCGGGTCGGCGAGCAGCTTGCGGGCCAGTTCGTGCTTGGTGACCAGCCAGGCCACCTGCCCGTCGGGCATCCGGACCCGGCTGACCGGCTCCTGCCCGCGCAGCTCCCGGTACTCGGCCGGCGGGTGCATGGGGCACTCGCGGGCCATCGGGAACGACGGAATGTCGTGGTCGAGCGTCTCGGTCATGGGATGGGTTCCCGTTCCTCTCGGGCCTGCCGGTCCGCTGCCGCCGCACGCAGGGCGACCCGGTTGATCTTGCCGACGCCGATCATCGGGAGGGCGTCGACAACCCTCAATTGCTCGGGCAGTTTGTACGTGGCGACACCGTGCTCGGTGAGGAAGCGGCGCAGGCCGAGCAGCGTCGGCTGCTTCTCCGGGTCGCAGGGGACGGCGAAGACGCAGACCGTCTGCCCCCACACCGGGTGCGGCATCGCGACCGCCGCGACCGCCCGCAGCAAGGGGTGCTCGGCGAGCAGCGATTCGATCTCCCCGGCGGAGATCTTCTCCCCGCCGCGGTTGATGACGTCACCGATCCGGCCCTCCACCACCAGAGCGCCCGACGGGTGGAGGCGTGCCAGGTCGCCGGTGCGGTAGAAGCCGTCGTCGGTGAAGGCGCGCGCGTCGGCCTCCGGCGCCGCGTAGTACCCGGCGACCGTGTACGGGCCCCTGGTCAGCACTTCTCCCACCTGGCCGGGCGCCACCTCGGTGGCGTCCTCGTCCACGATGCGGATCTCGTCGCCGGGGGAGGCGGGCCGCCCCTGCGTGTCGGCGATGACGTCACCGGGATCGTCCAGCGCGGTGTAGGTCAGCAGCCCCTCGCTCATGCCGTAGCACTGCTGCACCGTGCAGCCGAGCAGCTTGTGCGCCTCGGCCGCCGGGGCAGGTTCCAGACGGGCGCCGCCGGCCTGCATCACGCGCAGCGACGTCGGCCCGCGGCCCCGTTGCCGGACCTCGTTCAGCCACTGGGTGACCAGCGCGGGCACCAGCGTCGTATGCGTCACCCCCTCCCGGTCGACGAGGTCGAGCGCCGCCCCGGGGTCTCCCGGCGAGCCCAGGACCACCCGGCCGCCGAAGGCCAGGACGCCGAACATGCCGGGGCAGTTGAGGACGAACCCGTGCGCCCCCGACATGACGGCGAGGTACACCGTGTCCGGCGACAGCCCGGCCCAGCGGGCGGCCGTCCGGATCATGTAGCCGTAGCCCTCGTGGGCGCGCGCGATCGCCTTCGGTGGCCCGGTGGTCCCGCTGGACAGCAGGAAGACGGCGGGCTCGTCGGCCAGCGGCGGCCCCAGATCGGGCAGGGGCCCGGCCCCGGGGTCCGGACGGCACAGCTCGACCAGGTCCTCGGTGCCTTCGGTAACGGCGTCCGACGTACGGTCGGCGACCAGGATGTGCCGGATGCCCGGGCAGCTCTCCCGGAGTTCCCTCGCCAGCGCGACATGGTCGAAGCGTTGCCAGCGGCGCGGTACGGCCACGGCCGTGGGCCGGGTGGCCGCCACGACCGCCAGCAGCTCGCGGCGGCGCAGCGTGGGCACCGCCATGACCGGGTGGGCGCCCAGCCGCATCAGAGCCAGCGGGAGGACGACCAGCTCCAGGTCGTTCGGGAGCTGGACCAGGACACGGTCCCCGCGCGCGATCCCGAGGCCGGCCAGCCGGGCGGCGGCGCCGGCGACCGCGTCCGCCAGCTCGCGCCGGGTCAGCCGGCCGCCGGGGCCGCGGACGGCCTCCTTCTCGGGATCCTCGTCCACGTGCCGCAGCACCAGCCGGTCGACCCGCTCGGGACGCCACCACCCGCGGTCGCGGTACTCCCGCGCGCGATCCGGCGGAATCCTCGGGAGGCCGGGATCCTCGGGACGGAATGAACTCACGCCCTGTCACCTTCCTTTCTCGCGGCCACGTCAGACAGCCGACTGCAGGGCGAGCCGCGAGATGTCGTACGCGGTGGAGTCCTCCACGGCCAGGTCGGCGCAGATCCGGCCGAACAGCGGGACGAACTTGAACGCCCAGCCCGCCCCGTAGACGACGAGCTTGTCCCCGTGCGTCATCAGGTCCCGCGCGGTGCCGAGGAAGAACTGCCGTTCGGGGTCCGTGGGCAGCACGGCCAGGCAGGTCGAGGTCCGCGCCGGGGCGGGGTCGACCGTGGGCAGATGGTCGCCCAGCCAGCCCGAGAGCCGGTCCATCTGGCGCCGGTCGGCGACGCCGGTGGCCGCCGACGGGTGGTCGAGCGGGTCCACCTCGAAGATCGGCCCGCAGCGCACGAACTCCCCGGGTGCCCACGGGTTGTGGCCGAACCCGTAGAACAGGTTGGTGTCCTCCCGTGTCGGCTGCTGGAAGGCGAACCAGAACGGCGCCTCGTCCACCTGCGCGGCCTGCCGGTAGGCCGCGATGGCCATCTCGTACACCGAGTACGCGAGGCGTGCGCCCAGGGGCTCCAGCAGGTCGTTGGTGTAGGGGCCGCACGCCAGCACGACCTTGCCGGCCCGGTAGGTGCCCCGGTCGGTGGTGACGCTCACCCCGTCCGCGTCCGGCACGAGTTCCGTCACCGTCTCCCCGGCGCGCAGGGTACTGCCGGCCGCCTGGGCGAGGGTGAAGAGCGCCGCCAGCGTCCCCCTGACGTCGATGGTCCCGCCGTCGGGCTGGAGGAACCCCTCGTAGTCCCGGGGCAGACCGCGGAACCCGAACCGCCGCTCGATGTCGGTGGCCTTGAGCCACTCGTAGCGCACCGAGAGCTTGTCCATCATCGCGGCGGTCCCCGAGATCTGGCCCTCGTTGGTGACGACGTCGGGGTCCCCGAACCAGAGGCTGCCGATCTCGTGGATGAGGCGGCGCTCGCAGCGGCTCTCCAGCGCACGCCACAGCGGAAGGGTCTCCAGCGTCAGGCGGAACAGGTCCTCCTGCGTGTACTGAAGCCGCCAGTGCCGCTCGGCGCCGCTGGTGCCCACGCTCTCGTTGAAGAACGTGTGCCGCTCCAGGACCAGGACCCGGTGGCCGCGCTCGGCGACCTGCCAGGCGGTGGCCAGGCCGACGGGCCCGCCTCCCACGACCACCACGTCATAGGACTCCGTCATGCCCGGGCCTCCTCGTAACTCGACGTGCCGCCCTTGCCGGTGTCCCGCCGTCCGGTGAGCGCGGACTTCAGGGCCAGCACCAGGTGCTCGACCTGGCCGTCCGTCATCGACGGGTAGCAGGGCAGGTTGACCTGTTCGTGGAACCAGATCCGCTCGGTGACCGGACACTCGCCGAGCCGGTGGCCGCGCCCCCGCCACTCGGGGCGCAGGTGCAGGGGGAAGTAGCGCACCTGTACCTGGACCCCGGCGTCTTCGAGGGCGTGGATCACCTCGTCGCGGCTCACCCCTTGCCCCGGCCGGACGAAGAAGGTGAACAGGTGGTAGGGGTGGTGGATGTCCTCGGGCACGTCGGCCGGCCGCACCTGCGGGAACTCCGCCAGCGTCTGGGCGAGGCGCCCGGCGATCCACCGCCGCCGCCCGGCCAGTTCCCCGAGACGCTCCAGCTGGACGAGCCCGACGGCCGCCCCGGCCTCGCTGAGCGTGGCGTTGCTCCCGGGGTGCCGGATACGCAGGCACTCCTTCTCGTAAGAGTCCCCCACCCACATCATCCAGGGCTCCGAGCGGTCGTACGGCCCGGCCGGCAGCGGTGACGGCACGAGGACCCCGTCGGCGGCGTTGGAGCGGATGCGGTCGACGCGCTCGGCCCACTCGGGGTCGTCGAAGGTGAGCATCCCGCCCTCGCCGAGCGTCGTGATGTTCTTGCTGGAGTGGAAGCTGAAGCACCCGATGTCGCCGAGCGCACCGGGCCGCCGGCCGCGGTAGAGAGCGCCCAGCGCGTGCGCGCAGTCCTCGATCACCCGGACGCCGTGCCGGCGGGCCACCCGCATGATCTCGTCCATGCGGGCCGGCCGGCCGCCGTAGTGGACCAGGATCAGGGCCCGGGTCCGCGGGGTGATCAGCGACTCGAACGAGTCGACGTCCACGTTCAGGGTGTCCGGCTCCACGTCGCAGAAACGGACCGTCACGTCGTGGGCCAGCAAGGGGTCGGCGGTGGCCTTGAAGGTCTGCGGGGTCACGATGACCTCGTCACCGGGGGCGAGGTCCAGCAGGTGCACGGCAAGGGCGACGGCGACGGTTCCGCTGGTGACGGTCATCGCGTACCGGCTGCCGACGTGCTCGCGCATCGCCTGCTCGAACGCGTCCCGCCACCGCCCCTGCGAGAGGCTCTCGCCGGAGCGGACGACCTCGCCCAGCGCGGCCAGCTCGGCGTCCCCGAGGATGCTTCCCACAGCGGGGGCCGGCACGAAGTACGGGGAGTTCTCGTTCACGGTCAGCATGAGCCGGTCCCACTGCCCCCCGGGCTTCCCCCGTCCCGGGCGGCGCGCAGGGCCAGCGCCACCTCCACGATCAGGTCCTCCTGGCCCGCGACCACCTGACGCCTGCCGAGTTCGAAGAAGACGTCGCGTGGGTCGATCCCTTCCCGCGCTGCGATGTCGAGCACCGGTTTCTTGAACCCGGAGAACACGCCGGCCAGCCCACTGACGATGGAGACGGAGTCGATGGTGGGCGGCGCCGGCATCAGCTCCCGCCCGGCGATGTCCGCGGCGTCCAGGAGCCGGTACAGGTCGATGCCCGTCCGGAACCCCAGCCGTTCCAGCACCGGCACCAGGACCTCCAGCTGGGTGTTGCCGGCGCCGGCGCCGAAGCCCCGGGCGCACGCGTCGAGGATGCCGGCCCCCGCCTGAGCCGCCGCGATCGAGTTCGCCACGGCCATACCGAGGTTGTTGTGCCCGTGGAACATCACCGGCACGTCGACGGCTGCGCAGATGGCCCCGATGCGGGCCGTGACGTCCGAGGGCAGGAAGTGCCCCGAGGAGTCGAGGATGCCCACACCGGTGGCGCCGTACCCGACCAGGCGCGCGCACTCCTCGGCGAGCTGGTCGGGGCTCGCCATGTGCGTCATCAGGAGGATGCCGTGCGCCTCCACGCCCTCGTCGCGCAGGAAGCCGAGGTGCCGCTCGGCGACGCTGGCCTCGGTGCAGTGCGTCGCGATGCGCACCAGGTCGACTTCGTACGCGAGGGCGTTCTTGATGTCCTGGGTGGTGGCCCAGCCCGGGAACATGAGAACCCCGAGCTTGCTGGTCGTCAGGGTCTCCCGGGCGATCGACATCATCTCGTCGTCGCTCAGCCGGGCCCGGCCGACCTGGAGGGACGAGGCGGCCAGCCCGTTGCCGTGGCCGACCTCGACGACCGGGACGGCCGCGGCGTCCGCTGCCTTCAGATAGGCGCGGAACTGCTCCGCGCCGAGGCTGTGCCGCACGGCGTGCTGGCCGTCGCGCAGCGTCGGGTCGTGGATCTGGACCGGCCTGCCCGCTTCCTGGCTCATGCCGTCTCCCTGCCTGCCAGTGCGAGCCGGTCCGCCGCGTAATACTCGGCGGCCTGGATCGCGGCGGAATTGATGATGTCGAGATTCCCGGCGTAGTGCGGCAGCCGGTCGCCGGACGAGGTGACCTCCACGGAGACGAAGGCCGTGGAGTCGTTGACGGTGCACACGCTGACGCCGAATCCCTTGACGTACGTGCGGATCTCGTCAGCCGCTTTCGTCACCAGCGCGCGCACCGAGTCGGTGGTGAGGTCCCGGCCCCGCAGGTACATGGCGACCCGGAAGGTGGCCGCGGGCCGGGCCGGGCTGATGTTGACGAGCGCCTTCACGTCCTCGACGCCGGTGAACCAGCGGATCGCGTCCTGCGTGGTCTGCACGTACTCGTCGAGGTTCAGGCGCGAGGCGCGGCCCACGCTCAGGGTGGCGGCCGTGGTCACGACCTCGACGCAGTCGATCTCGTGCGCCCTCGCGATCGCGTGCAGGATCGGTACGCACGCCTGCCCGCCGCAGGTCACCATGCTGATGTCGCGGTGGGAGCCGATGTCCGCCCGGTTGACGGTCGGGACGATCATCTGCCCGACTCTGCTGGGCGTCAGGTCGACGAGCATCGCCCCGGACGCCGCGAGCTTCTCCGCGTGCTCGGCGTGGAACGACGCGTTGGTGGCGTCGAACACCACGTCGAAGTCCTCCTCGGCGTCGACGAGGGACTGGATGCCCCCGGTCGCCACCGGCAGACCGCGCCGAGCCGCCCGCCGCAGCTCGGCGGCGTCGTGCCGCCCCGCGACGAGCCGCAGGTCGAGACAGTCTGAGCGCATGATCTTGGTCGCCAGGTCCATACCGATGAGTCCGGCGCCGAGGACCGATACGGACAGCCGTCCAGTTGCTTGCATGTACGGTCGCCTTTCCTTCAAGGTGCGGCGTGATCCGCCCTGGGGCCGCCCGCGGAGGCCGGCCGCGGTGGTCCCTACGCGGCTCAGCCTGGGACCGGGGCCTTGCCGACGGCTCGCCGTAGCGCTGACCGGTCGCCGCCGCGGGCGGGGCAAGCGAGGCGGCGAGGTCCTTGCAGGGACGCGGCGACATGCTGTTGCGGGTACCGACCCGGGGGGCTTCCCCCGGTACAACGCCAGTCCGTACGCCGCACCATTAGCATCCGAAGGGGACTGCGAGCCGTGGTCAACCCGATTCATGACGACAACGGTGTCTCTCTGGTCCTGGTGAACAGCGAGAACCGGCACGCTCTGTGGGCCGGCGGCCTCGACGTACCACCGGGCTGGCGCGTCGCGCACCGGGCGGCGAGCCGCCGGGAGTGCCTGGAGTACATCGGCGCCCACTGGCCGGACATCCGGCCCGCCGGACTCCCGGATGACGGGAAGGACGCGGGCGCCTGCCTGCACGACCTGTTCGCCGCCCAGGCCGCGCGCACCCCCGGGGCGCTGGCCCTGATCTGGCGGGACCAGCCGTTGACGTACCGTCAACTCGACGACGATTCCAGCAAGTTGGCCGGGTATTTACGGCAGCGCGGCGTCGGGCCCGGCGCGTTCGTGGGCCTGTGCGTCGAGCGGTCGCCGCAGATGATCACGGCCCTGCTCGGCGTCCTGAAGACCGGCGCCGCCTACGTGCCCCTCGACCCCGAGTACCCGGTCGAGCGGCTGCGGTACGTCCTGGCCGACACGGGCGCACGCCTGCTCCTGACCCAGGAGCCGCTGAGGCCGCTCTTCCCGGAGTACGACGGCGAGATCGTCTGCCTCGACCAGCACCGGCAGGACATCGACGCCCTGCCCACCGCGCCCGCGCCGGACAGCCCCCTCCCGCTGCCGTCGGACGCCGCCTACGTCATCCACACCTCCGGCTCCACGGGCCGTCCCAAGGGCGTCCTGGTGACGCACCGCTCACTGGCGAACCACAGCTCCGCCGTGAACCGGCACTTCGCGTTCGCCCCCGGCGACCGCGTCCTGCAGTGCAGGCCGCTGAGCTTTGACGCCGCCGCCGAGGAGATCTTCCCGCCGCTCCTGCACGGCGCGGCCCTGGTCCTCGGCAGCGACCCCCTGCGCCAGACGTTCCGGGCCCTGACCCAGCAGGTCATCGACACCGGCACGACCTTCCTGAGCGTGCCCACGGCCTTCTGGCACAGCTGGGTCGCGGAGGAGGACTGCCTGCTGCGGCTGGCCACGGAGTCCTCGCTGCGCACGATGATCGTGGCCGGTGAGAAGGCGGCCCGCCAGGCCCTGCTGACCTGGAAGAAACGGGTCGGCGAGGACATCCGCTGGTTCAACGTCTACGGTCCCACCGAGGGCACCATCACCACGACGGTCCACGAGCCGGGCGCCGACTGGGAGGCCGGCGAGTACGCCTCCGTCCCGATCGGCCGCCCCATCGACAACGTCCGTACGTATGTCCTCGACGACGCCCTGCGGCCGGTTCCGGCGGGAACGCCGGGCGAGCTGTTCATCGGCGGGGCGGGCGTGGCCGTCGGCTATCTCAACGCGCCGCAGACCACCGCCGAGCGGTTCCTGCCCGACCCCTTCTCCGGTGTGCCCGGCAGCCGGCTCTACCGCACCGGGGACCTGGTGCGCGCGGACGCCGACGGTTGCCTGGAGTTCCTCGGCCGCCGGGACCACCAGGTGAAACTGCGCGGCTACCGCATCGAACTCGGCGAGATCGAGACCGTGCTCGCCGAGCACCCGGACGTCCGGGCGTGCGCCGCGCAGGTGACGGGCGACGGCCCCGACAGCAGCCTCGTGTGCTTCGTGACCGCCGACGAGCGGGCCGAGCCGCCGGCCGCCGAACTGATCGCCCACCTGAGGGGCCGACTGCCCTGGTACATGATCCCGACGGCCGTCCACGTCCTGGACGCCTTCCCCATGACCCCGAACGGGAAGATCGACCGGACCGCCCTGCTCGCCCTGGAACCCGACGACGACGGCGAGGTCGCCCACATCGCGCCGCGCACCCCCGTGGAAGCGGTCCTGGCGGACATCTGGGAGGACGTCCTCGGCCGCCGCGGCATCAGCGTCGACGCCGACTTCTTCCAGGTGGGTGGCCACTCCCTGCTCGCCGCGGGCCTGATATCCCGCATCCGTGCCCGGTTCGACGTCGGCATGACGGCCCGCGTGCTGTTCGAGTCACCGACCATCGCCGGGCTCGCCGAAGCCGTCACCCGGGCGAACGGCGACGGCGCGGCGGACCGCGCCGGACGGAGCTGACCGGCGGTGGCACCGCGACAGACCGCCACCGCGCGGCCCGACAGCCCGTGGCTGCGCACCTTCGGGCCGCCGGAGCCTTCGGCCCCGGTCCGGCTCGTGTGCTTCCCGCACGCCGGGGGCGCGGCCAGCTACTTCCGGGACTGGGGTGGCAGTGCCCTCACCGGGGCCGAGGTGTGGGCCGTGCAGTACCCGGGCCGCGAGAACCGGATTCGGGAGGAGTTCCCGCCCGACCTGCACACCCTTGCCGACCAGGTCACCGAGGAGCTGCGCGGACTCCTCGACCGGCCCGCCGTCTTCTTCGGGCACAGCATGGGCGCCGTCGTCGGCTACGAGGTCCTGCGCCGCCTCACGGCCGGCGGGCGGGGCGGCGCCGTACGCCACCTCGTGGTCTCGGGGTGCGGCGCCCCCCACCGGGTGCGCCCCTTCCCCGGACAGGAAGGCGCCCGTCTCCTGGACGACGACCGGCTCGTGGCCCTCCTCAAGGAGCTGGGCTCCGGCAACGCGGACCTGCTGGACGACCCGGACATGCGCTCGGCCTTCCTGCCGGCGATCCGCGACGACTACCGCATCGTCCAGTCCTACGTCCCGCGCACCGGCGGCCCGCCCCTGCGGACCGACGTCACCGCGTTCGTGGGCCGCCAGGACGAGGCGGTCGGCCTCGGCGACGCGGGCGCCTGGGCCGGCGCGACCCGGGGCCGCTTCACGCTCCGCACCTTCCCCGGCGGCCACTTCTACCTGGGCGAACACCCGGACGACGTCCTGCATGCCCTGCGCGAGGTCCTCCGTCCCGCCACCACGATCGACACCGGGAGAGCTGATGAACGTTGACCTGTCGGACCCGCTCCTGTACCGGGACTCCGATCCCGGACCGGTCTGGTCGCGGCTGCGCGCCGAACACCCTGTCTACCGCAACCAGCGGGCCAACGGGGAGCACTTCTGGGCGGTGATGACCCACGGCCTGTGCACGGACATGCTGACCGACCCCCGCGTGTTCAGCTCCCAGAACGGGATGCGCCTCGACTCCGACCCCCAGGTCCTCGCCGCGGCGGCCGGCAAGATGCTCAACATCACCGACCCGCCCCGGCACGACAAGATCCGCAAGGTCGTCAGCTCGGCGTTCACACCGCGCATGGTGAGCCGGCTGGAGACCACCATGCGCAAGACGGCCGCCAAGGCCATCGACGAGGCGCTGGCCGCGGGGGAGTGCGAGTTCACGCGCGTCGCCCAGAAACTGCCGGTCTCGGTCATCTGCGACATGCTCGGCGTCGCGCCCGCCGACTGGGACTTCATGGTCGAGCGCACCCGCTTCGCCTGGAGCTCCACCGCCCTAGACGAGGCGGAGGAGGCGCGCAAGATCCAGGCCCACACCGAGATCCTGCTCCACTTCCAGGACCTCGCCGCGGAGCGCAGGCGGGAGCCGAAGGACGACCTCATGAGCGCCCTGGTGTGCGGCGAGATCGACGGCGCCCCGCTGACCGACCAGGAGATCCTCTACAACTGCGACGCCCTGGTCTCCGGCGGCAACGAGACGACCCGGCACGCCACCGTGGGCGGACTGCTCGCCCTCATCGACAACCCGGACCAGTGGCACCGGCTGCGCGACGAGCCCGCCCTCATGCCCACGGCGATCCAGGAGATCGTGCGCTACACCTCGCCCGTCATGCACGCGCTGCGCACCGCGACCGAGGACGTCGAGTTCGGCGGGGAGCGGATCAGCGCCGGGGACCACGTCGTCGCGTGGCTGCCCTCGGCCAACCGCGACGAGAAGGTCTTCGACGACCCGGACCGCTTCGACATCGAGCGCGAACCCAACCGCCACCTGGGCTTCATCCAGGGCAACCACTACTGCGTCGGCTCCTCGCTCGCCAAGCTCGAACTCACGGTGATGTTCGAGGAACTCCTGGCGCGGGTCGAGGTCGCCGAACTCGCAGGCCAGGTCCGCCGCCTGCGCTCGAACCTGCTGTGGGGGTTCGACTCGCTTCCCGTGAAATTCGTTCCCAGGGCCTGAGGAGAGCTGCCCCATGACCGCGCCGACCGTCCCCTCGATCGACCAGTACCTCGGCACCAGCGTCCGTCTGCTGCCCCAGACCGACCAACTGCGCGCCCTGCACACCGCGATCCGCGACCGGGACGCCCGCAGCGAGGACTTCGTCCGCTACTCGCGCCGGATCATCCGCCTGCTGATCGAGGCCGGCATGGACCTGCTGCCCTTCGAGCCGCACGAGGTCCGCACCCCGACCGGCGCGGCCTACCAGGGGCTGCGCTTCGCCTCCGGTCTGTGCGGGGTCACCGTGGTGCGTGCCGGGGAGAGCATGGAGGGCGAACTGCGGGACGTCTGCCCGGGGATCAGGATCGGCAAGATCCTCATCCAGCGGGACGAGACGACCAAAGAGGCCCGCCTCTACTACACCGCCCTGCCCGCCGACATCGCCCGGCGGCACGTCCTGCTCCTCGATCCGGTCATGGCGACCGGCGGGACCGCGCTGGCGGCGCTTCGGGTGCTGACGGACCTCGGCGTGCCCGAGGAGAACATCGTCTTCGTCAACTTCATCACCGTCCCCGAGGGCATCACCGCCGTCTGCGAGCAGTACCCGCGGGTGCGGATGGTGACCTCCGCCATCGAGGAGCGGCTGACCGAGGACGCGTGGATGCTGCCCGGCATCGGGGACTTCGGGGACCGCTACTTCGGCACGGAAGCCTGACGCGTGCGCGGCAGGCTTCCCCGGCCGGCCCGGATGCCCGTGAAACGACGACTGATCGAAGGATGCACATGAAGGCCGAACAGGGGCCGTTTCTCCTGCTGAACACCAAGGAGATCGTCTCGCGCCTGCACGAGTGGTTCCCGGACGCCGCGCGAGAGCTGGTCGTGGTGACCACGAAAGCAGACATCCCCGACGCCGACATCGCCGCGTACGCACAGCGCTTCCTCCACCTGGAGGTGGTGCCCAACCTCTGGGAGATTCCGGACGACGAACTCCTGGACCTCGCCCGGCGGTTCGGCGTACGCCGGATCCTTTCGCTCGGTGAGCGCGAGGTGCTGCGCGCGGCGCGCATGCGGGCCGAACTCGGCCTGCCCGGCCAGAGCCTCGCCTCGGCCACGGCGTACCGGGACAAGCACGTCATGAAGTCGACCCTGGCGGCGGCGGGCATCGACGTCGCCCCCATGCGCAAGTTCCGGACCGATGACGAACTCGCCGAGTTCACGTGGAAGGTCGGCTTCCCGGTCGTCGTCAAGGAACTCGACTCCGGTGCGTCGAACGGCACCGTGGTCCTGATGCACGAAGAGGACCTGCGCGCCCTCCCGGAGCGTGCCACCGGAACCCCCCGGCTGGCCGAAGCCTGGATCGAGGGCGACTTCTACCACGTCAACGGCCTCATGAAGGACGGCGAGGTGGTGCTGGCGGTGCCCTCCCGCAACCTGTACTCCGACTGGTTCTCGGTCGCCTTCGACGCCCCGACCATGACGGGGATGATGCCCGACGAGCACCCCCTGTCCGAGAGGCTGCGCAGCACCGCGCGGCAGGTCGTGGCCGCGCTGCCCGCCGTACCCGACCTGTGCGCCTTCCACCTCGAACTGTTCCACACCGCAGACGACCGGGTGGTCGTCTGCGAGATCGCCTGCCGGGCGGGCGCGGCCCTCGTCACCGACGTCCACGAAGCCGTGCTGGGCATGAACTTCTACGGCGCGAGCCTGCTCGGCCAGGCCGGACGTGGTGACCAGGTCGAGATCCACCCGACCGGCGAACGGCTCGGCTTCGTCTGGTTCCCGCCGGCCAAGGGAGTCCTGCGCGCGCTGCCCGACGCGTGCCCGCTGCCGGGGACGGTGAGCTACCGGCCCTGCGGCGACGTCGGACGCCTCTACGGCAGCTCCCCAGGACTCGGCCGGCCCGTCGCCGAGATGGTCTTCCGGCTCACCGAGCCGGACACCGGCGCGGAGCTGCGGCGGATCGAGGAGTGGTGGGACGACAACGTCGTCTGGGAGCACCGGACCAACGCGGTGCCCGACCGCTGGAAGACGCCCCGAAGGAAGCCGGCCGACGCGTAGCGGCCCGGCGATCGGACCGGAGGACCCGTGTACGAACTGCTGAAGACGATCATGATCGAGGAGCTGGAGGTGGAGGCCGACCAGGTGTCCCCGGACGCGAGCCGCGAGGACGCGGGCCTGGACTCCCTCGCCACCTTCGAGCTCTCCCTGGCGCTCAGCCAGCGCCTCGGCGTCACCATCGCCGACGAGGACCTGTTCGGCCTCAAGACGCTGGCGGACATCGCCGAGTTCATCGAGAAGCGCACCGCCGGCCTGCCGGGTTCCCCGGGAGAAACCGGATCTCGGGCGGCCGACCGAGCCGAGACCCCGCAGGACGCCGGGCTCGCCCGGCTGCTCGGTGGCGGGGACAGCTTCCACCCCGACCGCCCCGGCGGCCCCGCCCACCAACTCGCCCGCAACGAGAACCCGTTCCAGCCCCCCGAGTCCGTGCTGGACGCGATCACCCGCGCCGCCGCCGAGGCCAACCGGTACCCGGACCCGGCCTGCGGAGCGCTGCGCGCCGCACTCGCCCGGCACTACGACCTCTCCCCGGACCGCGTCGCGGTGGGCGCCGGATCGATCACGCTCCTCCAGGCACTGCTCACGGTGACCGCCGAACCGGGAGCAGCCGTCGCCTACTCGTGGCCGTCGTTCGACGGCTACGAGGTGCTCGCGGACCTCGCCGGGTTCCGCACGGTACGGGTCCCGCTGGCCAGGGAGGGGCACGACCTCGACGCTCTGGCCGCGGTGGTCGACGAGCACACGCGTCTGGTGCTGCTCTGCAACCCGAACAACCCCACCGGCACCGCGTCGGGCGAGGCCGACCTCCTGCGGTTCCTCGACGCCGTCCCGCGCACGTGCCTCGTCGTGCTCGATGAGGCGTACGGCGAATACGCGCGCGACCCCGGCCTCGGCGCCCGGCTCCTCACCTCGTGGCCGAACCTGATCGTCGCCCGCACCTTCTCCAAGGCGTACGGCCTGGCCGGCCTGCGCGTCGGCTATCTGCTCGCGGAGCCCGGCCTGATCTCCCGCGTCCAGCGCATGGTCATGCCGTTGAGCGTCAGCGACGTCGCCCAGGCCGCCGCCGTCGCGTCGCTGGCGGCGGAGAAGGAACTCCTCAGCCGCGTCCAGGACACGGCCGCCGAACGGGACCGGGTCCGCGCCGCGCTCCTCGCCCTGGGATTCGACGTGCCGCCCTCAGAGGCGAACTTCGTCTGGCTGCCGCTCGGCGCTCGTGCCGAGGAGTTCGCCGCCGCGTGCGCGTCGGCGGGAGTCGACGTACGGCCCTACCCGGAGGACGGTGTGCGCGTGACGACAGGAACCGCGGAGGCCAACAACGCGTTCCTGGCAGCGGCCGAGATGAACCGCCCGTGAATTCTGTTTCCCGTGGAAACGGAAGGACGTTCGTCGTGACCAGCCTTTCCTCGGATTCCCACATGTGGAACCTCGTTTTTCTCCAGTTACTGCTTGAGGAGAACGGCGGACAGGTGGTCAACCTCGGCGCGTGCACTCCGGACGAACTCATCATGTCCGAATGCCTCCGAGTCCGGCCGGACGCCTTGGTCATCAGCACGGTCAACGGGCACGGCCATATCGACGGACTACGGCTGATCAGGAAGATCCGCCAGAATTCGGGGCTCGCCTCCATGAAAGTCGTCATCGGCGGAAAGCTGGGCGTCCACGGTTCCCGGCACGCGGGATCCCGGGCGGAACTGGTCGCGAACGGCTTCGACGCGGTGTTCGAGGCCGACGCCGATCTCGACCGGTTCCTCGACTGCCTCGGACTGCGCACGCCCGCGCCGAAGCGCGTCCCCTCCACGGAAATCCGGAGTACCTGATGGCACCTCCCACCGGACCCGGACGCTTTACCCGGTTCGTCCGGCAAGCGTCGAGCGAAGGGAAACTGGTCGTCCAGCCGCGCATGGGATTCGGCACGGTCGATCAGATGCGCGCGGGACTCAAGGCGGTCGGCGACGTCAGCGCACCCACTGTAGGTACCATCACCGTTGACAGTTACACCCGGGTGAACGACCACGCCTCAGCGCTCCTCGCTTTGGAGAGAGGCGAGGACCTCAATGGATTCCCGCTGGTGACGCATGGCGCGGCGGTGACTCGCCAGATGCTTGCCGGAATCGCGGGAGACGACTTTCCGGTGCAGGTAAGGCATGGATCGGCGTTGCCCGGCGAGTTGTTCGCGAACCTGACGACGGCCGGCATCGATGCCACCGAAGGCGGTCCCGTCTCCTACTGCCTGCCCTATAGTCGCGTCCCTCTGGCGCAAGCCGTCGCCGCATGGGCGGAATGCTGTGAGACGCTCGCGAGAAGCAGTGAACAGGTGCATCTGGAGACCTTCGGCGGATGCATGCTGGGGCAGTTGTGCCCGCCGAGCCTGCTGATCGCCCTGAGCATCCTGGAAGGCATGTTCTTCCGCGAACACGGCCTGCACGATATTTCCGTCAGCTACGCTCAGCAGACTGATACGCAGCAGGACATCGAGGCACTTTCCGTCCTGCGCGCGCTGGCGAGCGACTGGCTCGGCGATACCGACTGGCACTCTGTCCTGTACACCTACATGGGTGTTTATCCACGCAGTCGACGGGGAGCACTCAGGCTGCTCGAGGCGAGCGCGAGGCTCGCTGTCCGCTCCGGGACCGAGCGACTGATCGTCAAGACTGCGGCGGAATCCAGCAGAATCCCGTCCATTGCGGAGAATGTCCACGCCCTGGAATTCGCAGCGTCGGTGGCCCAGCGGGAAACGGTGGTCGAACCGGCCGCAATTCCAGATTCCGGGATCTATGAAGAGGCTCAGGCCATCATCACCCACACGCTGACTCTGGGAAGCGACGTGGGATCAGCGCTCATACGCGCATTCGAACTCGGGCACCTCGACGTTCCGTTCTGCCTGCATCAGGACAATGCGAACCGCTGCCGGGCCCAGATCGACGGCCGCGGCCGGCTGACCTGGGTCAACCCTGGAGGAGTGCCGATCCCTCAGGGCCGCAGCCTGAGCGAAAACCAGCAACGGGTCACCGCCCGGGGCCTCATCGACATGCTCACCTACATCGAACGGCGTTATGACCGGGGAGAACTGACAGGACAACAGCGTCCCGCTCCACAGGACTGGAGCGGCGCCGCCGCGCCATGACCGGGCACCGGGCACCGCCCGGCAAGTGGCTCGTACCCGTACGTGTCGTGGCGTGTTCTGTGCGTCACTTCATCGGCACTCTTTCAGCACCTGCCTCGCCATACGATCGACCGTCCGTCAAGTGCGTGACCGTCGAAAGGCAAGTGCCCCCGGCATGCCGTACACAGAGCAAGAGCAGCAATCCGCGTCCCTGGCAGATCTGTCGTTCGAAGCCTTCGGAGTGATGACGGCTCGGCGCGGGGCCGAGCGAGTACCCCTCGGTCCTCCACGGCACCGGGCCGTCCTGGGACTGCTTCTGATACGGCTGGGTCAGGTGGTGCCCGCCGATCAGCTCGTCGACGAACTGTGGGGTGACCGCCTCCCCAGGCGCCCGCAGGCCACCTTGCAGACGTACCTGTCCCACCTTCGGCGCGTGTTGACAGGACAGCACGGCTCGACCGCCCTGCTGCGCTACCAGGCTCCCGGATACGTCCTGACAGCGGAGCCGGAGAGCTTCGACCTGTCCCGGTTCGAAGGTCTCGTCTCCCGCGGGCAGCGCCTTGCGGCCGACAGCGGTCTCCAGGCCGCTCGCGCAGTGTTCGACAAAGCGCTGCGATTATGGCGGGCTGATCCCTTCCTGGATCTCGCGGCCTACGCTCCGCTCGCGGAGGAGAGCGCACGCCTGAGCCTTCTGCGGACCACCGCCGTGGCGGCACAGGCCGACGCGCTGCTCGCTCTCGGCCAAGCCGGTGACGCCGTCGCGCTGTTGCGCCGTGAAGTATCCCTGCACCCCACCGACGAACGCCTGGTCGGCAGCCTCATGACGGGCCTGTACCGCCTGGGACGGCAGGCCGAGGCGCTCCAGCTGTACGACCGGACGCGCGCCCACCTTTCCGAGGAACTCGGGGTCGCTCCGGCCCGCGAACTGCAGCGCGTCCACCTGGCTCTGCTGCGTCACGAACTCGACGACCAGGCGCCTGTTCCGGCCCCCATCGAGGTGCGGGACCGGCCCGGCGGCGCGGGCGCGGCCGACGCCCCGGCCGAGCGGGAGGCGGACGGCGCGACCGTGCCCGAGGGCGAACAGCGGCGTGCGACACCGACGGTGTGCTCGGCTTTCCCCTGCCGCGACGACGCCCTCGACGCACTGCGGTCGTCCATCACCGGTGCCCTGCGTGGCAGTGGACACATCACCGCCGTCGTCGGCGAGGCGGGCGTCGGCAAGACCGAACTGGTGGCACGGGCCACGGCGGAATCGGAGCCGCAGTCACCCGAAGCGGAGGTGATCCGTGTCAACTGCCGCAGCACCGAGGGCATGCCCATCGGCTGGGTGTGGCAGCAGGTGCTGCGCCGGCTCGAGATCCCGTACGGGGTGTCGTTCGACGGCCTGCGCGGGCAGCACGTCCTCTACCCGATGACAACGCTGTCCGGACACAGCACCGACTTCACCGGACATCATTCGAACGAGATGCACTTCCTCGCTCAGGATGCGCTGTGCGAGGCGATTCTCCGACGTGCCGAGGACAACCGGCTGCTGCTCGTCCTCGAAGACGTGCACTGGGCGGACCGTCTCACACTCGACGTGCTGGGACTGCTCAGCAGCCGCATTCAGGGGCGGCCCGTCAGCGTGGTGATCACGGTCCGTGAACCCGGTCTCGGGGCCGGGCTCGACTCCGACGGTCCGCTCGTGGACCTCCTGGCCGACTCCCGCACCAAAGTGGTGCATCTGGACGACCTCGCCGAGGAACACGTCCAGGCCGCGGTCACGGCCCAGGCCGGACCCGGCGTCGACGCATCCGTCGTGCGCGCACTGTACGAACGCAGCGGCGGCAACCCCTATCTCCTCAACCAGTTGCTGGCCGACGCCGGCGGAGCACGGCGCCTGCACGATCCCCGCGTGGCCGACATCGTCCGCGCCGGGATCCCGACGGGGCTCCGCAGCATGGTGCGCAGGCGATTCGCCGGGCTGCCCCCGCGCGTCCTGCAGATCCTGAAGTGCTGCGCCGTACTCGGCACCGAGGCGACGCTGACCTCGCTCACCGGCATGCTGGACCACGGCGAGGCCGACCACGAGGTTGTGGAAGAGGTCCTGCGGACCGGACTCGTGCACAGCGACCTCGACCACCCACACCGGCTCGTCTTCCGCTACGACCTCATCCGCGACGTCCTCCTGGCGGAGATGCCCTGCCAGGAGCGGGCGGCATTGCACGCCCGCGCCGTCGGCGTGCTCAGCGCCCGCCACGGGTGCTCCGCCGAGGCGAGCGAACAGGTGGCTCAGCACGCCTGGCAGGCCGCCCTGACCCTGCCTACGGAGGACGTGGTGCCGCACCTCAGGCGTGCCGGCGAACAGGCCATCGGCGACGGCGACTACCAACGCGCGCAGACATGGTTCGAGCACGCGCACACCTTGCTCTCCGCCTTACCGCGGAACGGCGATACGGCATCGGAGCAGACGCTGGAGCTGCGCACCAGGCTCCTGTACACGACGGTCATCACCCGTGGTTACGCCGACCGCGAGGTGGAGGTGGAGGCCGGGCGCATCCGGAAGCTGTCCGCCGCCACGGCGGGCCGTACCACCGAACAGGCCGCGCTGTTGCTGCAGCAGTGCGTGGCCGAACTGGTCACCGGCCGGCACGCCGAGGGTGCCTGGCACGTGGAACAACTGCGTGCTCTCGCGGAGCAGTTCGGCGACCCGGAGATCCGGTTCTACGAAAGGATCGCCCGCGGGTTGCTGCAGTTGCCCAGTGAGACCGCCGACGCGCTCGCAGCCCTGACCGAGGCGGAGCGGACGGCCGAGGAGCTGAGCCCCGAACGGCGGATCGCCATGACCCATCAGACGCAGCACGACCCACGGTTCCTGGCCATGAACCATCGAGTCCTCACCCTGTGGTTGCTCGGCGCCACCGACGAGGCGCTTGCGCTGTGCGACGACCTGCTCGTGGCCACCGGCCGGGACGGCACACCGGTCGACCAGGCGAGCGCACACTACTTCCACGCCCTGGTGGCGGCGCTGGGCGAGGATCCCCACAGGGCGGCGACCTCCAGCGGCCGGGGTCTCGACATCGCCCGCGCCCACGGGCTGAGCTACTGGACCGCCATGCTCCAGGTGTGCCAGAGCTGGGCGCAGCAGCAGACCGGCAAGCCCGGCGCGCTCGACCGCCTGGAGTCGGCGGTCGCCGAGTTGCGCGAACGGCGTCTCCTCATCCGTCTGCCGCTCCATGTGGGCCTGTTGGCCCAGGCACAGCACAGCAGCGGAGCGATCGAGGACGCCAGGAAGACGTTGCGGTCGTCGGCTGCGGAGATCGAGTCCCGCGGAGAATTCGCCTACGCCGGCCGCAACCTGCCGTTCACCCGCCTGCGCCCCCGGACTTCCGTGTCGTAGCGGCCGGATCGAGCCGCCCGCAAGGATTCGGCAAGCGACGGCAAACGGAAGGCAAGCTCTCGGGAGAGGCATCCTGGCATGCTCTGTCCCGCAGTCCGGCGCCGCGACCTGCGAGGCCGCTCCTCAGCCGTACGTGGGTTCATCTCTCAGCCGGTCGCGCGCCTGTTCGGCCTCGGGATGACCGAGTTCGTCGAGGATCCGCACCGCCTTCCGCCACAGGGGCACGGAGGCGGCGCGGCTTCCCCGGGCCTCGTGGGTGTCCCCCATGTGCAGGAGCGTGTCCGCCTCCAGGTAGCGGTCGTTCATGCGCTGGTAGAGCTTCAGGGCGCGCTCGTAGCAACGGAGGGCTTCTTGGTGGTGACCCATGTGATGGTGGGCGTACCCGAGGCTGTCCCAGGCCGCGGCCTCGCCGTTGGTGTCGCCGATCTTCTGGTGCAGGGCCACCGCCTGGGTGCACTCGGTAACGGCCTGCAGGTAGGCACCGTGGAGGATGTAGGTCCATCCCGTCTCGTTGAGGACGAGCGCCTGCCCGGTGAGGTCGTCCGCGGACCGGTACAGGTCCAGGGCCTGCGCATAGTGGCGCAGGGCCGCGTCGTGTTCGTCGCGGCAGTTGGCCAGGAAGGCCAGCGAACGATGCACGCGGGCCCGGCCGTTGGGGTTGCCGAGCGTGGTGAACAGTGCCATCGCCTCATGGAGCTCGGTGTGGGCCCGGTCGTACTGGGCGAGGCGCCCGTACGCGAATCCCAGCGACCGACGGGCCTGTGCCTCACGGAGCTGGTCCTGGAGCAGCAGGGCGGACTCCACGGCGATGGACTGAATGTCGATCTGATCCTGCCAGCGGCCCCTGCGGTCCAGATACAGCTCCAGGGCCTGTGCCAGCAGCCATGCCTGGGCCGGGTGGCCCATGCTCTTGGCCTGGCCCACGGTCGACAACAGCACGGGCAGTTCCCGCTCCAGCCAAGCCGCGGCCGAGTCTGGGTCCGTCAGCGGCTCGAGTGCGACGCCCGGCTCCGCGGGGGCATCGGGGGCATCGTCGATGCGGTGCGGCGTCAGCGCGGTCGCGGCGGTGTGAGCGCCGTGAACATAGTGGTCGAGCAGGCGCCGTACGGCCGACCCGCGCGCGTCGTCATCCTCGTGAGCCTGGATCTGTTCGGACGCGTAGATCTTGATCATGTCATGGAACGCGAAACGGTTCGGCACCGGTCGGATCATCAGGTGGGCATCGGCCAGCTTGGCCAGGAGGGTCGTGGTCCGGCGCACCGGCAGCGCGGCGAGACTTGCCGCGGCCGTGGCGGACATGTCCGGTCCGGGGTGCAGGGACAGCAGCCGCAGGAGCCTTGCCGCCTCGCGCTCGAGGCCGTCGAGGGACCAGGAGAAGACGGTGCGCAGGTCGGTGTAGGGGTCCTCGTCGGCGAAGGCGTCGAGGCTGCAGCGGTCGGCTTGGAGCTCGGCGGCTATGGACGCGAGGGAGAAGCCGGGCAGGGTGGCTGCGCGCGCCGCGATGATCGCCAGGGCGAGCGGCAGCCGATGGCAGAACTCGACGATCGCGTCGACGGCTTCGGGTTCGGCGGTGGTCCGCTCCTGGCCCAGGTGACGCGCGAGGACTTCACGGGACTCCGCCTCGGTCAGCGGCCCGAGGATCAGCGGGGCGGCCCCATGGGTGGCGACGAGGCCACGCAGCTGGGTGCGGCTGGTGATGACGACCAGGCAGGTGGAGCTGCCCGGCAACAGGGGCCGCACATGCTGCGAGTCGCGCGCGTTGTCGAGAACGACCAGAACCCGACGGTCCGCGAGGAGGCTTCGGTAGAGGGCGACCTGGGAGTCGACGTCGGGGGGCAGGTGTCGTGCGGACACGCCCAGCGCGATCAGGAACGAACGCAGGGCTTCGGCGGCGGTTACGGAGGGCCCGCTCGCGTCGAAACCGCGGAGATTGACGTAGAGCTGGCCATCGGGGAAAAGGTGCGCGAGACGGTGTGCGAGATGCACTGCGAGGGTGGTCTTGCCAACGCCGGCCATTCCCTCAATGGTGTTGATCACCGCCGAGATTCCGCATTCTTCGTCGATTTTCTCGAGAGCGCTGGTGATCTGGGCCAGTTCGTCTCGGCGGCCGACGAAGGTGCGTAAGTCCAGAGGAAGTTGTGTGGGGCGGATTGTGGTCGGCAGATTCGGCCGCCCAGGCGGTGACTGGGGCGCCGGGGGACCGGAGGCGTCCTTCGGGGGGACCTCGTGGCGCCTGTCCTGGGGAATTGTGGCTCGTTTCGATTGGCTTAGCAGACTGGCGTGGGCGACGCGGAGTTCCGGGCTCGGCTCGATACCGAGCTCGTTTTTCAACCGCAAGCGCATCTCCTGAAACAGCCCGACCGCTTCCGCTTGACGGCCCGTCTGGGCGAGCGCCTGGATCAGCCGGGCGTACAGCGACTCGTCCAACGAATACTGCGCGATCGCCCGCTGCAGCAACGGCAGAACCGGATCGGGCATGCCCAGTGTCAGCATCAGGTCGGCGCCCTCGCGCAGGGCCGCCAGGTGTTCGCTGTCCACGGCGGAGAACAGTGGGTGCACCCGGATGTCCTGCGGAACTCCCTGTGCTGCCTCTCCGCGCCAGAGGGAGAGTGCCTCGGTGTACAGTTCCGCGGCGCTGCTCGCCTCGCCACCGTCGGCGGCATCGCGGGCATGGGCGACAAGGTCACGGAAGTGCAGCAAGTCGAGAGTGCGGGTGTCGACATTGATGCCGTACCCACCGGCACGGCGCACCAAGAGGTTGCCCGGGGCGCGGGGAGGAAGTCCGGGCTCCAGCAGTTTCCGTAACGAGCCGATATGACGGTGGACGACGTTCACGGCGCTGTTCGGCGGATCGCCGTGCCACAGAACGTCGACGATCTGGCTCAGACCGATGGTCTGCCCGGCGTGTAACAGAAGTAATGCCAGTAAGGCGCGCTGCTTTGGCGGTCCCAGGGGTAACTCGGCGCCTCTTCGCCACACTTTAACCGATCCCAGGACCGCAAACCGCACGTGATGATTCTCGTCGTCTTTCATTTTCACAAGTCCCGGTAGAAGGATCCTGACCCCAGGCGGAGCTCAACCGACTCACACGACACCAAGAGTGACTCGCGAGGGGCTTGAGATCAAAACAGGGGCTTTGCCGAGATGGCTGAAGGGCGCCGTGTCTGTCGGGTGCCAGGGAGGTGTCTCCCTCCGCCGTCGGGAAGATCGCGGTGGGGCAGCTGCTGCGGGACGCCGAGGACCGCCGGCACGGCCTGTTCGCCCGGGACGGCAGACGCCTGGAGTGCGCCGCACGGGACACACCGACCGATGTCCTGGTCCCAGGCACGCCCGTCCGCACCAAGCGCCTCTCAGCCGACCCGGTCACCGCACCCCCGCCCTCACCCCGCACGGTCGCCGGCTGGATCCTCCGGCACCCGAGTCCCTCTCCGAGGGCGAACAGCCCCGGATGAAGGCCGTCCTGGCCCACTGCCCCGAACTGGAAGCCAGACACGTCCGTTCGTTCGCTCAGGTCCTCACCGAGCGACACGGCCAACGGCTGCCCGAGTGGCTCGATGGCGTCCGCCAGGACGACCTTCCAGCCTCCACACTCTCGCGGACCCTGTCGGCCAGGGCGATACCGCAGTCGGCTCCGACTCCTCGCGCTGCGGTTTGTCCGGTGGTGCCGGGGCGGCACGCAGACAGTCGCGGTGCTGGTGGACGCACTTCTCCGCGGCATCGCCCAGGTTGTGCCATAGGTGCCACCGGGTGCGCGACCTGGAGGGCCTCCGGCGTCGTATCCCCGTGAAGCGAAGGAGACGGTGGCGTCCGCCTTCACCGACCGCGAGTCCATGACCGCCGCACTCGCCTCCTCCTCACGCCCTTCAGCGTCACGGACGGCTCCGCGCAGCCGGTCGTGCAGTTCGGCCACCAGGCCCGTATCCCGCCAGCGGGAGAAGAAGGCATACACACGAGGCCAGGGCGGGAAGAGGGAAGGGTGGGTCTACTGCGCGGCGGTCCTGGATGCGTTCAGCCGCAGGATCGTGGGCTGGTCCATCGACTCACGGCAGGACTCCACCCTCGTGGTCAACGCGCTGGACATGGCCATCCGCAACCGCCGCCCCGAGCCGGGCGGGATCGTTCACGCCGATCACGGACCCAGTTCACCTCCTGGGTCTTCGGGGAGCGGATCCGCTCCGTCGGCCTCCTGCCGTCGTTCGGCACCGTCGGGGACGGCCTGGACAACGCGATGATGCAGTCGTTCTGGTCCTCGAAGCAGATCGAGCTGCTCAACCGCAAGCGCTGGAAGACCCGGGTCGAACTGGCCAACGCGATCTTCGAGTTCATCGAGATCTTCTACAACCGCCAGAGACGACATTCAGCACTGGGCTACCGCACCCCCATCGAGTACGAACTGCTCTCCGCACAAGACACCACCCACGCTGTCAGTTAGCCAACCCAGCTGGAACCCAAAGCGTGGGGCAGGTCAAGATGTCACCCGATCGTGCGGCAGACCCTTCTTGGCCGCTGTGCGAGACGGTGTCAAGGCCCGTGCAGTGAGCTTCTTTGAGTTGGCCACCGATCATGTGCCGGACCCGAAGCGCAACGAGCGAGGCCCCCGAGGGCTGATCGAGATGTCTGCCGCATCAATCACATTGCTCGGGGCCTGAGTAGAGGGGGAGTGCCAGGTAGGCCAGTACTGCGATGCCCAGTGCGCTGGTCGGCAGCAGGCGCTCAGGTCGGCTCAAAAAGGCCCGGGCGATCCAGGTTCGGGACATCATCGGGCTCCTTGGCGAGACCGGAGGTGGACCATGACCACGATGGCGAGCACGATCAGTCCCTTGACCATGACCTGTGCCCCGGTGCTGTAGCCGCGCAGAAGCAGGACGTCGGAGAGGGCGGCGATCAGCACGGCTCCGCACAGTGTGCGAACTGCCGAGCCGCTTCCTCCGGCGATCGGGGTCCCGCCGGCGAGTACGGCGGCGATCGCGTCGAACGTCAGGGTGCCTCCGAGGTTGACGTTCGCGGTGGTGTTGAAAGCGCCGCTGAAGGAGGCCGCGACCGCGAACAGGGCGCCGGCCAGAAGCCAGGCGACGGTGATGGTGCGTCCGACGGCAAGGCCTGCCGCAGTGGCCGCGCGCCGGTTCTCACCCGTGAGATAGAGCGTCCTGCCGAAGCCTGACCGGCGGAGCAGGAGCTCGAACAGGACGGTGAAGGCCACGAGTACGTAGACACTCAACGCAATGCCGCCCGGCGTCGCATTGAGGTGGATGTAACCCGCACCCCGAGGAGCGACCGAGGTGCCTCCGGTGACCCAGGTCGCCACACCGACCAGAGCGAAGCCGGCCACGATGCTCAGCACGATGGGGTTGGCCTCTCCGTACCCGACTGCCAAGCCTTGGAGCGCGGTGATGGCGGCGCCGGCGGCGAGCGTGGCCAGCAGTGAGGGAACCAGCCCCCACGACTGGGTCGCGAGGAACACCATGGCGCATACCGAGGCGGTCTCGGAGATCGCGAGGGAGACCGACGTCCCGGCGATCACGATGAGGGTCAGCCCGAGAGCGGCGATGCCGACGAGGCTGGCAGAGGTGAGAACCGCACGTAGGTTGTCGAAGGTGTAGAAGCGGTGCGTCGCCGCGCCAAGAATGAGAAGGGCGACGAGAGCAAGGGCGGCGACAGCATCGCTCCAGGCGACCGTGCGCCGGGTGCCTTTCGTGGCTGTGTCCGCGGTGTCCAGGGGTGTCTGTACTGTGCTCACCAGGCGCCTCCCACCTCGTGCACGGCGGTGCCGTGGGTCATCTCGAAGAGCAGCGCGTCCCCGGAGGTCACGCTGTCGTGCCGGGCGACGACCTCGCCCTTGTAGAACGTGACGACGACGTCGGCGAGTTCGACGAGCTCGTCGAGCTCGGTGGACGCGAACAGGACCGTCATCCCGTCAGCCGCGGCCTGGCGGACGAGCCGGTGGATGGCCGCCCGCCCGCCGACGTCCACGCCACGCGTGGGTTCGTCCAGGAGCAGCACTTTCACGTCCGGGCGTTCGAGCGCCCGTGCGACGAAGACCTTCTGCTTGGTTGCCACCGCTGAGGTCACCGACCGCGACCTCCAGGCGCTCCTGCAGTCCGCAGGACGCCGCAAGCCGGCGCTCGCATGCTCGCCACGCCCGGCTACGGATCGCCCCGACTCGGGTGAAGGACGGGATCCTCGTGGCCATGAGGTTCGTGCCGACGGGGCGTCGCAGGAACAGGCCCTCGGACTTGCGGTCGTTGGAGGCGAACGCGATGCCGCCCTTCGAGGCGGCAACGGGGTCGCCGGCAGTCAGATGCCGTCCGCCGACGCTGACGCGCCCGCGCATCGCCGGCTCGAGACCGGCTATGCCACGCAGCATCTCGGAAGCACCCGAACCTACTTGGCCGGCCAGGGCGTAGACAGTGCCGGCATGAGCGTCGAGGGACAGGCTCTCGAACCGTCCGGGCACAGCGATCGCGTGGAGTTGCAGAGCCACCTCGCCGACGTCCGCCGGCCGCTTGGGACTGTTCTCCGGCTTCCCGCCGAGGATGTGCCTGATCAGGCTCTGGACGGTGAGTTTCGCCGTGTCGGCCACGGTCACGACGCGGCCGTCGCGCATGACCGTCACCCGGTCGCACAGCTGGAGCACCTCGCCGAGCCTGTGGGAGACGAAGAGCACGGAGCAACCTGCGGCGGCCACGCGGCGTACGGCGGCATAGACCCGCTCGCTCTCGACATCGCTGAGCGTCGCGGTCGGTTCGTCGAGGATGACCACGCGGGCACGCTGACCCATGGCCCTGGCGATTTCGACCAGTTGTCGCTCGCCGAGTCCCAGCGAGCGGAGCGGCTGGTCGGGGTGTACGTGCGCGAGCCCCATCTCGTCGAGCATGGCGCGGGCACGAGCCCGTTCCTGCCGACGCCGGTGAACCCACCCGGCGCTGCGATCGCCGAGAAGGAGATTCTCGGCCACCGTCAGGGCCGGCACGACGCTGAGTTCCTGGTCGACCAGCGCAATGCCCGCCAGCTGGGCGCTGCCCCTGTTGCGCAGCTCGACGACCTCGCCTTCGACGCTGATGGTGCCGGCCTCGGGGCTCTCCTGTCCCGAGAGCATCTTGACGACCGTGCTCTTGCCTGCGCCGTTGTGCCCGCACAGGGCGTGCACCTCACCTGCCCGAAGCGTGAGGTCGGCGCCGTGCACGGCCACCGTGTCGCCGTAGGTCTTGCGCAGGCCCCCGACGCTCACCAGCGGAGGGCCGGCCGGAGAGTCGTATGGCTGGGCGCTCATGCGTGGCTGCACTGTGCGGCGTACTGGTCGACGTTGGCGGCGGTGATCCGCTCTTCCTTGACGGTCTGCTTCCGCGGGGGGTTCTGGCCGCTGAGGTACTTCAGGACGTAGGCCGCCGTCTGGTTCGCGATCGTGCCTGGATCCTCGGTCGCCGTACCGTAGAGGGCGCCCTGCTTGATCGCGTCGATGCCGGCCTTGAAACAGTTGCTGCTGGTGACGATCAGGCCGTTCTTCCCACCGACCCCGCAGCCCGCCTGCTTGGCCGAGGCGATGATCGGGAGTGCCATGTAGTCCGCCATACCGTAGGCAGCCTGGATCCCGTTGCAGCTGTGCTTCGCCAGCAGCTGGGTCGCGATCTGGCCCGACAGCGTGGGGTCCCAGTTGCCGTCCTGGGTTTCGATCACCTTGTAGCCGGGAGCGGTCGCCATCTCGGCGCTGAAGCCCTGCATACGATCCTGGGTCACCAGCGAGGAAGCGGTGCCGGTGACGACGACCACGTTGCCGGAGCTGCGCCCTTGAGCCTTGAGGCCCTCGATGATGTTGTCGGCAGCGGCCTTGCCGAGGGCGACGTTGTCGCTCACGACCTGAAGCACGTCACCGTCGACCTTCGGGTCCGGGCGGCCGTCGAAGACCAGGACCGGTACGCCGGCCTGCTTCGCCTTGGCGATCGGGACCGCCATCGACTTCGTGTCGAGCAGCGCGGTCACGATGAGGTCGGGCTTGTCCGCGATCGCCTGATTGAAGTTCTGTACCGCGGTACCCGCATCCATGGTGGTCAGGTCCTTGAGCGTGACGTCGGCGGCCTTGAGTTTCT
This sequence comes from Streptomyces sp. SLBN-8D4, assembly GCF_049739545.1. Classification (NCBI taxonomy): domain Bacteria; kingdom Bacillati; phylum Actinomycetota; class Actinomycetes; order Kitasatosporales; family Streptomycetaceae; genus Streptomyces; species Streptomyces sp. SLBN-8D4. The sequence continues at coordinate 109,358 of NZ_JBMGQC010000001.1, read as the reverse complement.
TCTCGAAGACGCCGTTGAAGTACGCAGCCCACTGGTTCGTGTTGCCGTAGCCGATGAAGTCGACGGTCTTGCCCGCGGGGCTCCCGCTGTTGCCCGTGCCCGACGATCCGGCAGCCGTCGACGATGAGCCGGCGCAACCGGCGGCCAGTGCCGCCATCGCGACCAGAGATCCAGCCAGAGCGATCTTGTTGACCCGCTGGCGGCCGGTCTTTCTCAGGGTGGTCTTCCCGCCTGTGACCGGGCGTGTTTCAGGCTTCATGGGTTCCTCGCAGGCACCTCGATGTGTCTTCCGTCATGCGTCACAGTAGGTACAGTTCCTTCAGTGGAAGAGGTATGAAAAATCCACTCCTATGCGCCACGTGGTGCATGTTTCCAACACCACTCCATGACGGTGGTGTGACGGGAGGATGTGAAGGAGATGACGTCGACAGCGTCGCCATTTCCCGCCGACGAGAGCTCGCAGGCCTATCACCTCCGGCGCAAGCGCGAGCTCTCATCGCTCTATGCGACCGCCAGGTCACTGACCGCGCTGGGAGAACTCGATGACGTGCTGCGGTCGATCGTGCGCCACGCTCACGAACTCATCGGCACGGACTTCACGTACCTGTCCCTGCTCGGCCCGGACAATGCACTGTCAGTCCGTGCCTCGGAAGGCACCATCTCCGCCGACTTCCTTGCCTCCGGCATTCCTCCGGGCACCGGACTCGGAGGGCAGGTGATCGAGCGGCGCAAGCCGATCTGGGTCAGCAACTACCTCATCGCCGACGAGCTCAACCACGACCACGACTTCGACGGACTCGTCGCACGAGAAGGGCTGACCGCGCTGCTCGGGGTGCCCTTGCTGGTCCGCGGCCAGGCGGTCGGCGCCCTGTTCGCCGCCGACCGCTCGGAGAGGTCATTCAGCTCGGAAGAGATTGCGCTCTTCAGCGCATTCGCAGATCACGCCGCGATCGCGCTCGACAACGCTCGTCTGTACGACCAAAGCCGCACCGCCCTCGAGAAGCTGCAGTCGGCCTATCGCGTCATCGAAGAGCACGTTGCCACGATCGAACGCGCACAAGCCGTCCACGAGGCGCTCACCGAAGCCGAGAATCAACACGTTGGTCACCCCTGACCGGTCCCCGACCCGACCCGGAAATGCCCCTGATATGGCGCCGCGTGCGGCGCCGGCACGCCTAACGTGAAGATGCCCCGGCCGGGTCCGTACGCCTGAGACAAAAGATCTCGTCACGAGGAGGACCCATGCAGCCAAGGGGCAGATCCGCACTGCGGCGGATCGTCACCCGGGGTACAGCCATCGCCGGGGGAATCGCCATGGCTGTCTTACCGAGCCTCGCCGCCGCTCCGGCGGTCCATGCGTCGCCGTCCACCACGGGAGCTCTGCGCTGGACACCGTGTGACGCGTTCGGAGAACCCGGGAGCCGAGTGCGCCGCTCTGTCGGTGCCGGTCGACTGGGCCCGCCAGGGCGGCCCGAGACTCGCCCTGGCGGTGGCCCGCCGCAAGGCCACCGACGCTGGGGCGCGCGTCGGGTCGATGGTGTTCGGGCCCGGCGGTCCGGGCGACTCGGGCGTGCAGATGGTGGTGGGCAATATCAGCCGTTAAATTGACACACCCCCACCGGGTTCCCCAACGCGTTTCTGCTTCTCGGTCCTGGCCTGGGTACCGGGCACAGCTCCGCGTTCACCATCCTCGAAGCCCAGCTCGATCTCGCCTTCGGCGCGATCCGCTCAGCACGCGCCGAGGGGTGGGCGTCGCTCGAGGTGCGCCGCGACGTGCAGAGCGCCTGCAACACCGAACTGCAGGCCGCCCTCGCGGGCACCGTCTACAACACCGGCGGATGCGGGAGCTACTACCTCGACGCCAACGGCCGCAACAGCTTCAGCTGGCCTTGGTCCACCGGCCGGCTCCGCACACAGGTGGCACGCTTCGACACCCGGGACTTCACCGTCATCCACCCCACCGACCAGTCATCACCCCCCCCGGCGGCGTGGACCGGCACAGGCCCGTGCAACCGGTGCGGCTCCCTCGACGGTCCACACGGCGGGCGGTGCGACGGTGGAACGGCACACCGTGACCGCACGACCCCGGAACGCGGCCGCTTGAGGGGGGTGTGCGAAGGCGGGATGCTGGAGGCAGCGCCCGTGAGGGGCGACGCAGTGCTGTGCTGTGTGGCTGCAAGAACGAGGTCGTGGTACCGCCATGGACAACGAGCCCGACACGACCGCAGCAAAGAGGGGTGCGGGACCAGCTGAGGACTTCGCCGTCGTCATCGACACCCGCGGAGCCGTCATGGCGTGGAGCGCCGGGGCGGGGCGCCTGCTCGGGTACCAGGCCGACGAGGTGATCGGCCGGCCGGCCGCCTACCTTCTGGCCGCGAAGCTGCCCATCGCGTTGCGGCGCCATCTGGCCGCCCGGGAACCGTGGACGAGCGACGTGGCGCTGCGGAAACGGGACGGAGACCACATCAAGCTGCAGCTCCGGGGCACCCCGCTGGCGGGCGGGGGCGGTGGGACCGACTGGGTCGTCAGCCCGGCGGCAAAGACATATCCCTCCGCGCCGGCCGATGCCGGGACGGCGGAGCTGTGGGATCTCACGCTCGCGCAGCTCCCCTTGCCCGTGGCGGTATACGACCATGAGGCACGGTTCGTGGCCTGCAACCAGATGATGAGCCATGCCATGGGGCTCACACAGGAGGAGATGAGAGGCCTGACGTTGTGGGAGATCTACCCCGTCCCCCCGCTGGACGAGATCGACCGCCTCCAGCGGCAGGTGGTGCGCACCGGCGAGATGATCTTCCGCGAGGAGCAGCCTTTCCGGGCGTCCGGGGAGGTCCGCGATCACGCGTGGTCGGTCTATCTGTCACCGCTGAAGGACCAGGCGGGCACAGTGCTGGGGCTGTCGGCCATGGTGAACGACATCACCGAGCAGTACTGGGCCCGCCGCCGCCTCGCGGTGCTCAACGAGGCCAGCACGCGCATTGGCAGCTCCCTGGACGTGACCCGGACAACCGAGGAACTGGCCGAGGTGGCGGTGGACGGCTTCGCCGACTTCGTCACCGTCGACCTGCTGGAGTCGGTCGTCCAAGGACATGAGCCGCAACCGATCCCGCCCGACACGCAAGTGCAATGCCGTCGGATCGCGCAACGGTCGGTGCTCTCAGGGTGCCCGGAATCCGTGCTGCGGGCGGGCGACATCGACGCCTACCCTCCCGGCTCCCCACCTGCCCAGGCGCTGAGCACCGGCCAGGGTGCCCACTATCGTGCCGGCGATCCGGAGCTGCGCCGGTGGGCCACGGCCTCCCCGGCCCGCGCCGAGAGCATGCGACGGTTCAGGATCCATTCGGTGATGATGGTGCCGCTGCGAGCCCGGGGCGTCACCCTGGGCGTGATGCACCTGCTGCGGCACCGTACGGCGGACCCCTTCGGCGAGGACGATCTGGTGCTCGCCGAGGAGATCGCCGCCAGGGCCGCGGTGAGTATCGACAACGCCCGCCGCTACACCCGCGAGCGCCGGACCGCGCTCACTCTCCAGCGCAGTCTGCTGCCCGAGCGGCTGCCACGAGCGCAGGCGGTGGACCTCGCCTACCGGTACCTTCCCGCCAGTTTGGGGGACGAGATCGGCGGAGACTGGTTCGACGTCATCGCACTGTCCGGAGGACGGCTCGCGCTGGTGGTGGGCGACGTGGTCGGCCACGGCGTGCACGCCTCGGCCACGATGGGCCGCCTCCGCACCGCAGTACGGACCCTCGCCGACGCAGACTTCACGCCCGACGAGCTGCTCACCCGGCTGGACGACCTGGTCATCCGGCTCGACCGGGAGGAAGGCCCGGACACCCGGGGCCAGCCGGAGGAAGCCTCCGGAGAGATCGGGGCGACCTGCCTCTACGCCGTCTACGACCCTGTCGCCGGCCGCTGCGACATGGCCCGGGCCGGGCACCCTCCACCCGTACTGGTCACCCCCGACGGCACCGTACAAGTTCTGGACCTGCCCGCCGGGCCGCCGCTCGGCCTGGGCGGACTGCCCTTCGAGGCAGCTCGATTCGAGGTGGGCGAGGACAGCCTGCTCGCCCTTTACACCGACGGACTGATCGAGGCGCCCGGCCGGGACATCGACGTCGGACTGGAGCTGCTGACCGAAGCGCTGCGCTGCTCCACCGCAGACCTGGAGGAAACCTGCGACGAGGTCATGCGCAAGATACGGCCCGACCCGCCGGCCGACGACATCGTCCTGCTGCTGGCGCGCACCTCCGGTCTCGGTGCGCACCAGGTCCGCACCTGGCGACTGCCCGCGGACCCCGCGACCGTTGCCGGGGCCCGCCGGATGGCGAGCGAACAGCTGGCCGCCTGGGGGCTGGCCGAGCTGGAGTTCTCCACCGAGCTGATCGTCAGCGAGCTGGTCACCAACGCCATCCGCTACGGCAACGCCCCCATCGACCTGCGGCTCATCCGCGCCGACGTGCTCATCTGTGAAGTCTCCGACGGCAGCAGCACCGCCCCGCACCTGCGGCGGGCCCGAGTCTTCGACGAGGGCGGACGTGGGCTGCTGCTCGTCGCGCAGGTGGCCGAGCGCTGGGGCAGCCGTCACACCGCCGTCGGCAAGACGATCTGGGCCGAACAGTCTCTGCCTCAGTGACACGAAGCACCTGGCGCGCGGTACGGAACCGATTGACCTCACCGCCGAGGAGTACGCGATCCGACGCCGGTCGCGCCCCGACGCCGTCGATCTCCTCGTCGACGAGACCGCACCGAGGACGGGGGAGCTGCGGGCGAAGGCCGTTGCCCTGCGGTCCCGGATCAGGATTCTGACCGACGCGTTCGCGGATGACGACGATGCGGACGCCGCCGAATTCAAGGCCGTTACCCGCAGGATCACGGCCCGGCTGGCTGACGTCGAGACGCAGATGGCGTGCCTGCAACGGTCGCGCATCCTGGTGGACCTCGTGACTGCCGAAGACTTTGCCAAGGCATGGAAGGCTCTGACGCTGGACCGGCAGCGCGCGGTTGTCGCGACGCTGGCCACGGTAACGCTCCTGCCAGGCCGTCCGGGCAGGACGCAGCAATGACGCCGCTCTCGAAGCCGCCGGTGTCCTCGGTTCCATCTGGTCGGCGACGGCCATGTGCATGGGGAAGGGCCAGGGCGTGCAGAGTGGGCAGCGTCAGCGTGCGCCAGTGGGGTGAGGGGCAGCCGCCCAGGGCGATGAACCCGGCCACGCGCGGCTTGAGGACCCTCGGGTCGGGGGCCGTGTCGAGGCTCAGAAGGCCGCGGGTCTCCTCCTGCTCGGCCCGTCCGTGTTCGCGGCGGGCGAGCGCCTCACGGACGAAGACCACGTCCGTGCGCGGACCGAAGACGCGGTCGATGAGGAGCTTCAACGCGCCCGGTGCGCTGCGGGTCTAGGTGGGGGAGCTGACGATCACGCCGTCCGCGTCGAGCAGTTGGTCGCAGAACCAGGCCGCGTCGTCCCCGGCGTTCGCGGTGGCGGCGGTCACCAGGGACAGGTCGGTCAGCCGTACCATCTCGACGGCTGTTCCCTCGCGCGCGGCCGCGATGAGCGCAGCCTTCAGCAGTACCTCGGCACTGCCGTCCTCCTGCCCGCAGGCAAGTCCGAGCAGACGCATCGACGACACCTCTCTGTGTTCGGGGATGGGGGGTCGGTCCGCCGGGCCGCGCGGGCTCCGGCGGACCGAACGGGCGCGGATGGTGGGGCGGTCAGCCGCGCAGGGTGGCGGCCAGCCAGTCGGCGCTGCGGGTGACGATCTCGGGGAAGTGGTGCGAGAGGATCTCGTAGTGCTGGCCCGGGTACTCGATGACCTGCTTCGGGTCGGGGATCCGCTCGTACATCTCGCGGGCCTCCTCGACGGGGGCGACGGTGTCCTTGGAGGCGAGGATCATCAGGACCGGGGCGGTGATGCGTTCGGCGTAGGCGCGCACCTCCATCTCGAAGATGCGGTCGAGGGTGGAGATGGTGATCTCGTTCCGGAAGCTGGGCAGGTGGTGGATCATGTTCTCGACGAATTCCAGACCCTCCTGGTCGCTGAACATGACCGGGTCCCCGGGTTCCGGGACGCCGTGCAGACGGATGCTCGCGGCCCGCTCGCCGCGCAGCTGGGCCTGGCGGTCGGCGGGGATGAGGGCTTCCAGCTCCGCGAGCGTGTCGGCCGGTTGGAGGGTGCGCGCGCTCCAGCCGCTTACCGGGGGGATGATGCTGACGACGGCTTTGACCCGGCGGTCGGTGGCGGCCGTGAAGAGGGAGTTGGCGCCCCCGATGCTGATGCCCCACAGGGCGATGCGGTCGGGGTCGATGTCCTGGCGCAGGGTCAGGTGGGTGATGACGTCGCGCAGGTCGCGGCACTGCTGCCAGGGGTCGAACTGCTGCCGGGGTTCGCCGTGGCTGTAGCCGGTGTTGCGGTGGTCGTAGATCAGGCAGGCCAGACCGGCGTCGGTGAAGCCCCGGGCGATGGCGAACATGGATTCCGCGGGACCGCCCAGGCCGCCCTGGAGGATGGCGACGGGCGGGCGTTCGGTGCCGTCGGTCGGGCGGAACAGTTTGCCCCGCAGGGTCAGTTCCTGCACTCGGAACTCGATGTCTTCGGTGTGTTCGGTGACGGGCATGCTTCTCCTCGTGGTGCGGCTCGTGTGGGGGAGGCGGCGATCAGGTGTGGCTGACGGGGAGGTCGTCGGGTAGGAATTCGGTGTCGATGGCCCGCGGGTCGGCCGAGGCACGCAGGATGGGGAAGACCTCGGCGCGCATTTCGTTCTCGTACTCGGCCACGGCCTCCGCCACGGGTGTGTCGCCGTGGGCGGCGCGCTCCAGGGCCCGGGCGAGAGCCGCGGCGTCGCGCAGTGCCGTGTTGCCGCCGGAGCCGAACGAGGGAGGCATGGCGTGGATCGCGTCGCCGAGCAGGGTGACACGGCCGGCCGGCCAAGGCTCTGCCGGCTGTAGGTGACGCGTGGACACCGGGAAGATCGTCGACGCGTCGACGTGCTCGACGAGTTCGGCCAGAGCGGGATCCCAGCCTTGTACCGCGGCGCGCATCAGCGCGTGCAGGGTTTCGGGGGAGCTGTTCCACAGGTCGGGAGCCCCTGCGGCGACAGGGCTGCCCGGCGGAAGGCCGAGGTTGACCATGATGTAGGGGTCGACGGGATCGACGGGGGCGCCGGGCGCCAGTTCGGCCACCGCCTCGGAGACCGGCCTGCGTGGCCGGTAGGTGCCGTACGCGAACATCGCGCCGTTCGGCCCCGTGGCGACGGCGAAACCGTCGAACAGTGCCTCGGGCAGGCTCGCCGCCAGATCGTCGGTCAGCGGTGCGATGGAGTACAGGCCGCGACTTCCGGTGTCCACGACCGGAACGTCGGGCAGCAACTGCCCGCGCACGACGGAGTTGATGCCGTCGGCGCCCACCAGTACGTCCCCGGTCGCGCTCGTGCCGTCGTCGAGCAGTACCCGTACTTTGTCGCCGTCCGTCTCGAAGCCGGTGACGGTGCTGTCATAGCGGACGATGTCCTCCAGGCCCAGGCCCATGATCTGGCGCAGCGTGCGCCGGTTGACCGCTGTGTGCGGCCGCTGCGGGTCATTGGGCGGGCCGATGTGGGGACGGGCGCCGAGTTCGCGGGCCTGGTGGTCGAGCAGGACCATGACCTCACGGCGCGGTGTCTCGCGCGAGGTCTGCATGTACAGCTCGAAGAGGTTGTCGGGCAGGCACTGCTGGAGAGCGCGGCCACCCGCGCCGTTCATGTGCAGGCGGTAGCCGGCGCGCCCGATGCCCGGTGCGCTCTCGTAGACGGTGCAGCTGATGCCCGCGCGGCGAAGACCCTGCGCGAGACAGATTCCTCCGATGCCTCCGCCGGCGATCAGGACATGGAACGACGGCATTGTCGCCTCCTTGATGGGCTCGGAACACCTGCATCGATCGGTGCAGGCCCGAGAACGTGAACGTCCGGGGTGGCGGCGGTTCGTCTGACACGAGATCCCGCCGAGCCGTGTCACCACTCTTGCGGCCCGCACTGGGATCAGGGAAGCCGAAATCACCTATGCTCGACATAGACAGAGCTGATGATCATTCGGGGTGGGTACCGTGACGCTGGACCTCAACCTGCTGGTGCCGCTGGATGCGCTCCTCCAGGAGCGCAGCGTGACGCGGGCAGCCCAAAGGCTCGGCCTGAGCCAGCCCTCGCTGAGCGCGGCCCTGGCCCGGCTGCGCCGGCACTACGGCGACGAACTCCTCGTCAGGGTGGGCAACAGCTACGAGCTGACCCCCCTGGCGGAACGCCTGGTGGAACACACCGAGCAGGCCCTGAGCTGGGCGGACCGGGTCCTTCAGACGCGCCCCGACTTCGACCCCACGCAGGCCCGGCACGAGTTCACCGTGATCATGGCCGACTGCCAACTGCCCACGTTCGGGCGAGCCCTGGCCGACTTGGTCCGCGCTGCCGCGCCGAATGTGCGGCTGCGGTTCCAGCACAGCACCGAACGCGTTGTGCAGCAGGCGCTGGACAACCTGCGCACGGTGGACGCCCTCGTCCTGCCCCAGGGCATCCTGTCGAACATCCCCACCTTCGACCTGTACAAGGACCGCTGGGTGTGCGTGGTGTCCGCCGACCGCGGCCCGGCCGTCCTAGGGCGGGAGGAACTGGAGGAACGCCCTTGGGTCTTGCCCTACCGTCACCCGTCGCCGGTCTTCTCCCCTCTGAACCGCCTGCACGCCGAGGGCATCGCACCGCACGCGGAGATCGTCACGGAGAACTTCCTGGCCATTCCCCACCTGGTCGCAGGGACCGACCGGATCGGCCTGATGCCCGAACGGGTCGCGATCCCCACCCTCTCCGGACAACCGATCACCGTCGCCCAACCCGCCTTCGAGATCGGCCACTTGGTGGAGTCCCTGTGGTGGCATCCCCTCCATGAGCGGGAACCGGCCCACATATGGCTGCGCCGCATGGCCGCTCAGGCCGGGCAGACAGTCGCGAGCGGCCCCATGGTCTAAAACAGGCCAGCCAGAACCCGACCGACCAACTGCGCTACTCGGCTCTGCAGCGCACCGACCCTCAGGGACAGGTGGTCCGCGGTCTGGTCTTGGCCCACAACGCTGACACTCACCTGTCGGCCGCCCTCAGCCTGCAGGTCGACGGCATCGTCGGCGAGGGCAACGTATGGCGGGTGATACCGGCCTGGCTGCCTTACGACCGGCTGCCGGCCGTGGTGCGTTCGAGCACCGGCTCCGCCTCCGCTGTCCACACCGCCTACCGCCCGGCAGTTGGCGGGCACTTCGTCATCGAGTCCCTGCTCGATGCCTTCGCGTTCTTCGCGCGGTGCGAACCCCGCCTTGTGCCCCGCGATCCCGGCACCGGCGACATCGTGATGCCCGGCTTCCTGCTGCCTGCCTACATCACCCACCACTACGAACGCCGTCATCCCGACCATCCCAACGGCAGCGCGCTCAAGGCGCAAGTCCGGGCCACACCTAGTGCTCTGACCGCATAGGTTGGCCGGTTTGGTGATCGCGGCGGTTGGATGGGTGGTGACGTCCGTTCCGACCGATGAAGGCGCGGTGGCCGAGCCTGTCCGTGTGCGCAGACTGACCGACCAGGAAGGGCGGAAACTGCAGCAGATCGTGCGCCGGGGCACCACCAACTCGGTGCGCTCCTGCGCGCGATGATGCTGCTGGCCCCCGTTGGCGGAAACCGGGTGCCAGTGATCGCCCAGCTGGTGCAGGCCGACGAGGACACCGTCCGGGACGTGATCCACCGCTTCAACGAGATCGGCCTGGCCTGCCTGGACTCTCAGTGGGCGGGAGGCCGCCCCCGCCAACTCAGCACTGACGACGAAGACTTCGTCATCCAGACGCCACCACCCGCCCGACCAGGCTCGGCCAGCCCTCACCCACTGGTCCCTGCGCAAGCTCGTCGCCTACCTGCGTAAAGTCCACGGCCACATGATCCGGATCGGCCGCGAGGCGTTACGCTGCCTGCTCGCCCGCCGCGGAGTGACCTTCCAGCACACCAAGACGTGGAAGGAATCCCCGGACCCTGACCGCGAGGCGAAACTGGACCGGATTGAGGAGGTCCTCGACCGTTTCGAGGACCGGGTCTTCGCCTTCGACGAGTTCGGCCCGCTCGGAATCCGTCCCGCCGCGGGCTCGGGCTGGGCCGAGCAGAAGCGCCCCGACCTGCTGCCCGCCACCTACCACCGCATCCACGGTGTGCGGTACTTGCACGGCCGCTACTCGGTCGGCGACGACACCCTGTGGGGCGTCAACCGCCGCAGAAAGGGCGCCGCCAACACGCTGGCCGCGCTGAAGTCGATCCGTGCCGCCCGACCCGACGGCGCACCGATCTGCGTAATCCTGGACAGCCTCTCCGCCCAAAAGAGCCCCGACATCCATCGCTGGGCGAAGAAGAACAAGGTCAAGCTGTGCTTCACCGAAGCGGCTGGCGCCACGGTCTCGCCGAGTGAACAGCGGTACGGGTCGAAGGTGAGCACGGTCCGGAAGGCGGGGTGAAAGGCAACGAGGACCAGTCGGCCGCTGGGCCACAGGGCTCTGGCTGCGCCGCCCATCCAGGCGCCGAGGTCCTCGGTCCAGGAGAGGACTCGGTAGGTGGCGACGACCAGGTCGAATCTGCCGTCAGCTCATCGGGCAGTCTTTGGGTGTCCGCTTCCACGAACTGCGAGAGAACTCGCGGGGGGTTCCCCCGTCGCGCGGTCCCGGATCACCGGTGAGGGGTCGACGTGACACCCCGATCAGAATGTCTGAAACATGGTGGTCATCCGCTCCAACCATCTCTCTGTCCTCTTTGTCTGACAGGGCATCGATGTGCGAGACGCAGGAACGGAAAGGGGCTGCTCACCGATGAGACGTTTGGCAACGGTGCTGGCGACGCTGGTACTGACTCTGACAGGGACAGGCGCCGTGCCGGCTGTCGCTGCCGCCCCGCAGGCTGCCGCATGCGAGACGGCGTGGGGAAGCATGGCGAAGGCAGGACCCGGATCGCTCGCGATGGTCGGGGCTCTGGCGGACGTTCGCACCGGCCGTCACGCCTGCTACGACCGGGTGGTTTTCGACATTCCAGGCATGACCATTGCCGACCCAGCCGGATACTGGGCGCGGTATGTGCCCAGCTTCGCCCACATGCCGTCGGGGACCGGGATCCCCGTCGCGGGCGGGGCAGTCATCGAGATCAGGTTCACCGCGCCGGTCAACCAGTCGCAGTATCCGGTCGGGCTCGCCGATCCGCTGCCGGGGCTTGACTTCAGCGGCTACCAGACCTTGAGGGACGCGAAGTTCGGCGGCTACTACGACTCGGCCACTCACATCGGACTCGGTGTCCGGGCCAAGCTGCCGTTCCGGATGCTGGTACTGCCCGGACGGCTGGTGGTGGACGTGGCGCACAGCTGGTAGCCGAGCCCAGGCCGCTCGCCGCCGGCGCCTACCGCAACCAGCGGCCGCAGCAGGGCCGCGTGGCCGCCTCCGCACGACACGGTCACCGGTGGGCGGCGGGGGCCGTCGGCTGCCCGGCACTGCGCACCGAATGGCACGCGAGGGCCAACCTCATCATCTCGAAGGGCATCGCGACCGAGGCTCAACGCGCCGGGCGCGGATACCGGCATGGATGACCTTGCCGGTATCCGTACCCGGGTACGGCTCGCAAGTCCCGACGGGTCGCGCTGCGCTCCTGGCGTTCGCCCACCTGGGGCAGTTCGTGGAGTACAAGACGCGTCGCGCCGGTGCCCCCGTGCTGTTCGTCCATCCCGCCTACACTCCGGCATGCGCGCACAGTGCGGTCACACGGACAAGCTGAACCCTGTCTCTCAGGGACGGTTCGCCTGCCGGTCGTGAGGATTCGTTGATCCCGCCGATCGCAATGCCTCCCGCAACATCCGTGCCCGTGGGGGGAGTTGCGGCGAAGCGGGGTGGCGCCACACGCCCCTGCACCCGCCCAGGGCGCTGGACTGAAGAGCCCACCCAGCAGCCAGTGGGGCTCTCTCCACGCCTGGCCCAGAGCTTGGGGAGCGTACTGTGCTGGCGCCCTCTGCAGATCTGGTAGAACCCTGACCACGTACTTCAAGTCCACCACCGCTACGCCGGCACCCGCAAGGGCACCCTGTCGGCCGCCGACGACCTCCACGGCGTCGACGGCGCCGAGGCGAAGGCGATCGCCGCAACCTGGAGCGCCTGCAACACCGCTCGCCTTAAGGGCGGCCCCCGTTCGGAAAGCCTCCAGGCCGAAAGCGCGGGACCCCTGCCTCGGCCGGGATCCCGCATCACTTCTCCGGGCGCTCCGGCAGAACACGCTCCACGGGCACCCGATCAGTCAGTCTGGTGGCGATGCAGCCGCCCGTGGTTGCGCCACCAGAGGACCTTCCCGTCGGGTCCACGCACGAAGTTGGAGCGGGTGCCGATCGGTCGGCCGTCAGGATCGAGGTCCAGTGCGAAGTCGGTGCGGTAGAAGGCGGCCCCGACCTCGCTGCTCTGGCCCTGGCCGGTGTTCTCTTCCTCGGCGGCGGCCTCGCTGCTCGGGTCCTGGACCGTCTGGGTGCCGCGCAGCCGCCCGTTGTGCCGGGTCAGCGTGATGACGGTGTCCTCCATGGCGCCCTTCTCGTTGATCCGCTGGGCGATGTAGGAGCCCTCGTACGGTGCCAGTTGCGCGCCGCTGAAGAACCGGGCCGTAGCCGGGAGGTTGGTCACGCCGGCGAACAGGTTCAGGGCCCAGTCGTCGGTGAACAGCTCGTCCCGGAGCGCCGTCCCTCCTTGCGAGTTGGTCAGGAGGGTCAGTGCGAAGCCGCGGCTCGGAACCATCACAAAGCCCGAGATCTGACCCGGCCAGGTCCCGCCGTGCTGCACGATCCGCGGCCCTTGGGCGGTCGGGCGCACCATCCAGGTGATTCCCATGCCGTCCAGTTCCACGACGAGGGTGCCGCCGGGACCGGGCCTGGAGCGCATCTGTTCCAGCGACTGCTCGCTCAGCAGTCGCGTGCCGTCAGGGGCCGTACCGTCTCCCAGGTGGAAACGGGCCCAGTCCAACTGGTCGCGCACGCTGGAGATCAGGCCTCCGGTCGGCGCGAGGCTTCGTGGCTGGGTCCAGAAGGACGGATCCAGCACTGCCTTGCCGTCGACGACGTCATGCGAGGCCGCGACGTTGAAGCCGACGATCTCATCGCTGGAGAAGCGGCTGTGGCCGAGTCCGAGCGGATCGATGACCAGTGTGCGAACCGCAGCCTCGTACGTCGTGCCCGTCACCACCTCGATGATCCGCCCGGCCACGCACAGTGCCGCGTTGTTGTAGGCGAACACCTCGCCGGGAGGGGTGAGTTGGGGAAGACGTGCCATCGATGCCACGAAGCGGGCCAGGGCGTCGTCGCCGGGACCGAAGTCCTGGTAGTCGTCACCGAGCCACCCGGCGCTGTGGTTCAGCAGCTGCCGTACGGTGACCTGGGCCGAGGCGTACGGGTCGGCCACCGCGAAATCGGCAAGGTAGCGGCGCACCGGGGCGTCCAGGTCGACGTCGCCCCGCTCGACCAGCCGCATGATGGTCGTTCCGGTGAAGGTCTTGGTGGTCGAACCGACACGGAAGACGGTGTCGCCGTCGACGGGAACCGGATGGTCGACGTTGGTGACCCCGTACCCCTTGACGTACTCCTGGCCCTCCCAGAGCACACCCACCGCGGCTCCGGGAATCGCATACGTGCGCATGCCGGCCTGGATTTTGGCGTCGAGGGCCTGGAACGGTGAGGTGTCGGTGGTGCCGGTGCCGCCGCCCTGGACGGCGGATTGCGGTGCCGCGGCCGCGGCGGCCGCCTGCCGCGGCGAGATCGTCGCGGAGCCCACCGCTGCCGCAGCGCCGAGAAAGCCGCGGCGAGACCATCGCGTGGCACCGCCGTGTTCGGGCTCGGCCGACAGCACATCCTCGTTCACGAACCTGCTCCCTCACTGCCGATGACGAACGTCGGCGGCTTCACGGAACTCACGCACCGCGTGTCGGGGTGGTCGGGGTTGTCGAAGAAGGACGTGATCACCTTTGCCCCACACGGATTGTCGAAGGTCCCGTGGGCGACTCCGGCCAGTGTCACCACCGTGGAGCGGGGAAGCGCGCGGGCCACGTAGCGCCCCCACTGGGCCCCGGTCTGGGCGTCGAAGCTCCCGGACATGGCAAGCGTGGGGATGGTGCTTCGAGTGACCGCACGAATGGGGTCGGGCGCCTTCGGGACGCTCCACTCCTGGCATGCCTGCCGCAGGAACGGCAGCTGGGGCGCCTGGGCCAGGACCGAACGGGGAAGCTCGGGAAAGGCTCGCCGGCCCTTGGCGAGCTGCTCGTCGGGGGTCTCGAACGGCACCCATTCGCTGCACCACACGCTCAGCGAGAACCCGTGTGCGAACCTCCCCTGTGAGCCGGGAATCCAGGCCGACGCCCACTGCTCTGCGATGCGCTCCGGATGGCCGTGTGCGAGTTCGTCCACGGCCAGCGGGAAGTCGTCGGGGGCGTGGCTGGCACGCACCAGCCAGTTGAGGAGCGCGCCGCCGTCCAGGACCACCTTCACCTTGCCGACCTGCGGCACTGTCGCGTAAGTGGTGACCGGACGAGCCTCGAGCTGACGCACCATGCGCAGGAAGGTGCCACCGATGTCCGGGTAGTGCTGCCGGCACGAGGGCTGGGCCGCACAGGCGCTGACGATGTTGTCGAACGCCTCCTTCATGCTGCTCCACGTCCACCCGGGTGTCGCCTCCGACGGAGGCACGACGCCGTCGACGGTCACCGAGCGGATCCCCTCAGGGAACATGCGCATGTAGGTCAGCGCCAGCTGGGTCCCGTAGGAATGCGACAGCACGTTCCACTCCCGGATGCCAAGCACCTTGCGCAGATCCGCCAGATCGGCGGCGTTCTCAGTGGTGTTGTAGGCGGCCGGGTCGATTCCCTGGGCTGTCAGGCGCTCGTGGCATCGTGCCGCCGCCTGGGCGTACCGGTCTCCGGTGGAGGGATCGTCGTAGCGCAGGTGCACGCGGTCCGCGTAGAACTGGTCGATCTCCGGACACGTCAACGGCCGCTGGGAGGAGTACGTTCCGCGCTGGGACAGGACGACCATGTCGCGGTCACGGTTCAGGCCGGCCGCGGTGAGCTCGGATATGTTCCCGAGGGCGTCCGCACCGGGGCCGCCGGTGAGGAACACGATCGGATCCTGGCGCGGTGTCGGCGATTGCGAGGACACGAGTGCAACCGCCAGGCGAAGGGTCCGCGTGGAGGGGTGGGCCCGGTTTTCCGGTACGACGAGGAAACCGCAGCGGGTGTCCTTCAGCGGCCCGTACGTAGTGGGGCACGGAGCGGGCTCGAACCGGGACGACGGCTGCGTGAGCGCGTGATCGGACTGAGGCAGCGCAAGCTCGGTTCCCGGGAAGATCCAGTGGCCTCGGTCGCTGGAAGCGTACCCGTGCCGACGAGCCGCATCCTCGATGGTGTGCTCGTTGAGGGCAAAGACGCGGTCCCACCGCATTCCGCTGCCGAGAGCGCGCTGAGCGATGTCCCACAGCGTGTCTCCGGTGGCGACGGTGTGCGTGCCGGTCTGCGCGCGTGCAGGCATGTAGGTGCCGGGCAGTCGTGCCGAAGACGGACCGAGCCGAAAGCGGTTCAGAAGCGGGGCGCCGTCCTGGCCCGCCGAAGGCGTGTGACCGGGTGCGGCCACGCCGGGCATGCTGTGGGCCGGAGCCGCGCACAGCATCGTCAACCCGGCCAGAAACATGGCGGCGGCGGCAGCTGTGCCGCGGTTGCGTATGGGCATGTCGTCCTTCCGAGGAGATACCTGAGGCAACCTGGAAGCACCGGTCGTACGCATCAGCAAACGGTGTGGTCGCCAGACCTCATGCTGTGAGGCCCGCTCGCACCGCGCACTCCAGCGAGCCCGAAAGGAGCACACAACTGACGGCGAAAGGACGCAGCTGCCCGCAGGTGGCCTGAGCGTCTCCGCTTTCCCGTACGAGATCTCGTGGAGACGAACACGGCCGCAACCTGCCGGCGACCCGCCTCGGTCACGTCTTCGCCGCCACCGCGATCAACATCATCCGCATCGACCGAGGGCTGACCGGCACCCCACTCGGCGGCACCCGCACCTCCCACCTCGAAGCCCTCATACTCGCGGCCTGACAGCCCGATTCGCGGAATTCTCAGCAGAGTCCTTCAGGTGGGGAGGAATCGAAGCTCCTGGGGTGCGCGGCAGGAGGAGTCGGTTCGCCGCCAGGGCGGACCACCGTCCACCGTCCACCGCCCACTGGCCGACACTGTCACTCAGTTCCCCGGCCTCGCCGGTGCCCTCGTCACGGCGTGCTGCGTACAAGGCTGGGCAGGAGGCTCGTGGCGGGGGCGCGATCAAGGCACACGGAGGGAACGGGGTGGACTGGGCTGAGTACGGGGAGCGGATGGCGTCGATGGCGCGGCCGTCGCCTTCTCCAGCGCCCGCACCTACGCGCAGATGGAACAGGCTGTCGCCACCCGCCACATCATCGGTGAGGCCATGGGCATCCTCATGGGCAGCCGCCACCTCACCGAGGAACAGGCCTTCGGCGTCCCGCGCCGCTACTCGCAGGAGAAGAACATCAAACTCCGTGAGGTCGCCCGCCTGATCTGCGAACACGGCACCCTCTGACCCGCGGCGAAAGAGACTTTATCCAGGCTCCCTCTGCTCCTGCGGGCGCGTGCTGACGAAGCGCACGCTCGGTCCCCACCCTGACTTGACCGTCTCCATGCACCACTGACACAGCGGGCTGCCGCCGCTGCCGTACCGGTGGGCCTTTCGCTGGCAGCCGGTGCAGGGGCCGACCTTGTCGCCGGGGCAGATCAGCGCTGACGGGTCCGGTTCGGTGATCGGCGGGGCAGGGGGCATGCCGGGGTCCTGTTCCCGCGGCGCGTACGAGCCGCCCACGTGTCAGAGTAACGAGGCCTTTGGTACGGCTGTTCGAGTCGCGCCCGGCTAAGTCGATGATGTGGAGCTCGGTGTCGGGCTGGCAGTGGGTGCAGGCGCCCAGTCCGTCGGCCAGAAGGCGGCGGGCCTCATCACGGCTGACGGGGCGGCGGCGTGAGCCGATCATGTGGCAGTGGCCGGCGTGGACCTGGACGGGTGGCTTGCCGGCGCCGATGCCGACTTCGACGACCCACTCCGGCGGCCGTGGCCGCGTGCGGCGCCCGTGTTCTTCTTCTGCCTTGCGGCGTTCCAGGCGGGCGATCTTCGCGTCAATGCGGCGCAGCCACAGGGCGTGCCACACCCGCAGGGTGCGCAGTCGGTCCAGGTCGGGTGGCAGATCATCGAACACATATTTGATTCTATGTGTGACTGAGCGCGATAGTTGGCCCGTCTGGCCAAGTAGTTGCTCAGATCCGCGCCCGCGAGTCAGCCGCCGTGGAGCACAGCCGCCGCAATCTCCCGCACGCGGTCCAGGGTGATCCCGGTGCGCTGTTCGACGGCGAGGGGATGGTCGGTGGGCTCGAGCTCGACGAAGGGGCGCTCACCGACCGGACGGGTGTGCACGTGCGTCTTCAGATTGAGGGTGGCCGGGTAGACCGGTAGGTCGGTGGTGAGCCAGCCGAAGTACGGCTTCTCAGCCTCGCGGCCGGGGGTGTCCAACAGGTCCGCAGTCTTGGAGAAGCTTTCGCGGCTAAGCGAGACCCAGACGCCCCAGGAGAACACCTCGTCACTGCCGATGACCGGTATCTCGATCATGTCCTTGACGAAGTAGTGCTGTTCGCGGACCACGCACTGGTCCGCGCACAGCAGGCAGTCACAAGCGTCGGCGAAGGCCGGATTCCACACGGCCGGAGCCTCGGCCGTGTTGTTCTCAGTCGTGGGTGACGTTCTCGGTGAGTAGGCGGAGCAAGTGCTTCGCGGTGGCGTCCTGCTCGGGGGTCAGACCCATGGCCTCGCCGATGGCCAGCGGGACGGCGCGGGCTTTCTCCTGAAGGTCCGCGCCGGCCGGGGTGAGGCGTACGGCGACGGAGCGTTCGTCCTCGGCGCGTCGTTCGCGGCGAATCAGGCCGCCGGCCTCAAGGCGCTTGAGGAGCGGCGAAAGGGTGCTGGATTCCAGCTGGAGCGCCGTGCCCAGCTCCCGTACGGAGACCGAGCCCTGCTCCCACAACACCAGCATGACGAGGTACTGCGGGTAGGTCAGCCCCAGCTCGTCCAGCAGTGGACGGTAGCGGGTCGTGACCGCCCGCGAGGCCGCGTACAGGGCGAAGCAGAGCTGGTCCTGAAGCAGCAGCGAACCCACCGCGGCGTCGTCGCGCGTGTTCTGGCCCATGAGCGCCGTCCTTACCTCTGATGATCGGCCAGGTACATCCTACCCATTCCAAGCGTCCTCGACTATGTCTTGCTCGATTCAGTTGTGCACGACTGAATCGAGCGCTACGGTGTTCTCGTGACCGCCGAACGGCCGGGCACATCCCTCGCCGAGGCTGCCGCCCCGGCATCAGCCCAAGGAGTCCCCATGTCCGAGAACATCACCGCTCCCGTACTGGAGCCGGCTGCCGCCGCGTTCGCTGAGGCGACCGCCAACCCGCCGTATCTGTTCGACCTCGGTCCGGTCGAGGGCCGCAAGGTGGTCGATGAGGTCCAGTCCGGAGAGATCGCCAAGCCCGAGATCGCCGAGGAGTGGGTGACCGTGCAGGGCGGGCCCACCGGCACTGTCCGGGCGCGCATCGTCCGTCCCGTCGGTGCCGCCGGTCCGCTGCCTGTTGTCCTCTACATCCATGGCGCGGGCTGGGTGTTCGGCAACGCCCACACTCACGACCGTCTGGTGCGCGAACTCGCCGTCGGCGCGAACGCCGCGGTCGTCTTCCCTGAGTACGACCTCTCGCCCGAGGCCCGTTACCCCGTCGCGATCGAGCAGAACTACGCGGTCGCCCGCTGGGTCGTGGAACAGGGCGCGGGCAAGGGCCTGGACGCCAGCCGGATCGCGGTGGCCGGGGACTCGGTGGGCGGCAACATGGCCGCCGCGCTGACCCTGATGGCCAAGCAGCGCGGGGACGTGCCCCTGGTGCAGCAGGTGCTGTTCTACCCGGTCACCGACGCGAGCTTCGACACCGCCTCCTACCACCAGTTCGCGACCGGCTACTTCCTGCGCCGGGACGCCATGCAGTGGTTCTGGGACCAGTACACGACCGACGAGGCCGAACGCGCCCAGATCACCGCCTCCCCGCTGCGCGCCACCACCGACCAGCTCACCGGCCTGCCCCCGGCCCTGGTGATCACCGGTGAGGCCGATGTCCTGCGCGACGAGGGCGAGGCCTACGCCAACAAGCTCCGCACCGCTGGCGTCCCCGTCACCGCCGTCCGCTACCAGGGCGTCATCCACGACTTCGTCATGCTCAACGCCCTGCGCGAGACCCACGCCGCCGAAGCCGCCATCAACCAGGCCGTCGCCACCCTGCGCACCGCACTCGGCACTGCCTGAGCACGCTCAGCCACATCCGGCGCCCGTAACACCCCCGCACTACACCCGGCCGGACCGCGAGGTCCCGCCTCCGTCCCCGCGTGGCGTGCGCCCTGCGCCACGCACCAGGAGTTCCCCATGCGCACCGCACCTGTTCGAATCAACCGCAAGATCGCCGTCGCCGCAGCAGCCGCCCTCATCGCCGGGGTGACCATCACCGCCCACGCGTCGGCCTCACCCACGGCACCGTCCGCCACCACAACCGTCCCGGTGCTGGAAAAGGACGCCCAGGCGTTCGCCGACGCGGCCGCGAAGAACCCGCCCATCTACACCCTGTCCTACGGCGACGCCCGCAAGGCACTCGACAGCGCACAGGCCGGCCCCGTGGACAAGCTCCCGGCGGACATCAGCCACCGCACCCTCAAGGTGGGACCCACCGACGAGGTGACCATCCGGATCGTCCGCCCTGCCGGAGTGAGCGGCAAGCTCCCGGCCGTCATGTACTTCCACGGCGGCGGCTGGGTCCTCGGCAACGAGAACACCCACGACCGGCTGGTGCGGCAGATCGCCAACGGCGCCCGCGCTGCGGTCATTTTCGTCGACTACACGCCCTCGCCCGAGGCGCGCTACCCCATCGCCATCGAGCAGGCGTACGCGGCCACCAAGTGGGTCGCCGAGCACGGTGACGAGATCAACGTCGACGGCTCCCGGATCGCCGTCGCCGGCGACAGCGTCGGCGGCAACATGACCGCCGCCGTCACCCTCATGGCCAAGCAGCGCCGCGGCCCTGCCCTGCGCGAGCAGGTGCTCTTCTACCCGGTCACCGATGCCAACTTCAGCACGGCCTCCTACCGGGAGTTCGCCGACGGACCCTGGCTGACCCGCAAGGCCATGAAGTGGTTCTGGGACGCCTACGCCCCCAACGCCAAGGACCGCAAGCAGATCCTCGCCTCGCCACTGCGCGCGAGCCTCAACCAGCTCGAAGGCCTGCCCAAGGCCCTGGTCATCACCGACGAGGCCGACGTCCTGCGCGACGAGGGCGAGGCGTACGCCGCCAAGCTCCGCGCCGCCGGCAACGACATCACCACCCTCCGCTACCAGGGCACCATCCACGACTTCGCCATGCTCAACGCCCTCGCCCACACCAACGCCGCCAAGACAGCCGTCGACCAGGCCAACCACTTCCTCTACACCGGCCTTCACAGCGGCTCCTGACCCCCGCCCAGAGCGGACCGGCTCCGGCAGCGCCGCCGTGCCCGGGCCCGCGGCGGGGAGCGTGAGGACCAGCCCGGCCCCCGCCGGCGCACGGGAGGGCGCCGCCGCGGACGCGGCCTTCGCCCAGCCGCAGCCGGACTGCAGAGCCAGTGGAACGTGGTCCGCAGCCCGCCCGTGGGCCCAAAGACCCAGAGAAGCATGAGAGATGCCGCCGTGCCCTTGCCGGACCCGCTACTTAGCGGGTCCGGCAAGGGCACGGCGGCATTCGCCTGTCAGATGTCCTGGTGGCCACACGTATCCACGGCCCGCCCTCAAGCCGCAACAAATCGCTCCGGAGCCGGTTCTCCCGAACTCCAGGCCTGTGCCCTGCCGGCTGCTGCCCGCGACGGTGACAGCGGCGTCCGTGACCGTCCGCGAGATCTGAGCGGGCCGTGCGGGCCGTACCAGTCGATCAGAGGGCGTGCCGTACGAAGGGAGAGTTCCACAGGTCGACCTGTCCGCTCGACTGACGGCGTCCCTGCGCCATGGGCCACCGCCCGCTGCCTCACGGGGAGGAGGAGTATCCGCTGGAGGCGACCCATTGTCGGGTGAGGTGGGTGAAAGCCCGGGCGGCAGCGCTTTGGTAGGCGCCCGAGCGGCTGAGCAGAGTGACAATGCGCTCGGGCAGGGGCGGGTCGAGGGGGACGGCACGCAGATGCGGGTGATCCCGGGCGATGGCCTCGGGCAGCACAGATGCCAGAGGGGTGCGCTGGATCAATTCGGCGACGGCATTGACCGAGTTGGCTTCCATCACGATGCGCGGTGTGGTGCGGTACTGATCGAAGTAGGTGTCGATGTGCCTGCGGGTGGCAAAGTCGCTGCTGAGCAGGGCCAGGGGGCGGCCTTCCAGTTCTCGCACAGGTAGCGGGTCTGTCCGGTCGGCGTAGGGGTGGTGGGTGCCGGCGACGAGGCTGAGGGCTTCGGTGAACAAGTCGTCCGTGGTGATGCCGGGCAGGTGGGCACCGCGAAAGGCGATCCCGAGGTCGAGGTCGTCGGCAAGGAGGGCGGACTCGATGCGGTCCTGCGTCATCTCCCTGATGCTCAGGGTGATGTCGGGATGACGCACGTGGAACTGTCCGGTGAGGGGGCCGATGAGGTAGGCGGTGAAGGTGGGGGTGACCGCCAGGCGCAGGCTGCCGCGGGAGAGGTCAGCCACGTCGTGGACGGCGCGTTCAGCAGCGGCGAGTTCCTGCAGGGCGCGACGGGCGTAGTGGACGTAGGTCTCGCCGGCGTCGGTGAGGCGCACGGCACGACCCGTACGGTCCAGCAACTGCGTGCCCATCAGGCGTTCCATCTGTCTGATCTGCTGGGACAGGGTCGGCTGGGAGATGTGCAGGACTTCGGCGGCGCGGGTGAAGCTGCCTTGTTCGGCGACGGCGAGCAGATAGCGCAGATGACGTAGTTCGAAGCCCATGACCTTACTATAGATGAGACCAATAGATCTTATATTCAGGGCGTCTTGGACTCTATAAGCACAGTTCATGCATGGTGGATTTCGTCAACCCGAACCAGTCGGGCACTGGCCGAAAGGAGTGATCATGCAGGACCTCGCCGAGGGAGTCGCACATTTCCAGCGGGGCGTTTTCCCTGCCCAGGCGGCGCACTTTCAACACCTGGCCACCACGCACCGGCCCAGCACCCTGTTCATCAGCTGCTCCGACGCCCGCGTCGTACCGGAGCTGATCACACAGAGCGAGCCGGGCGAGCTGTTCGTCATCCGGACGGCCGGAAACCTGGTGCCCGCCTACACCCCGAACGCTGATGGGATCGCGGCGAGCATCGAGTACGCCGTTGCCGTCCTGGGCGTGTCCGACATCGTCGTCTGCGGGCATTCCGCCTGTGGCGCGATGACCGCGCTGGCGGACGAGCACGACCTCGCCGCCCTGCCGGCCGTCGCCCAGTGGCTGCGGCACGCGGAGGCCTCCCGGGTCCGTACGGCCTGTGCTGAGCCCGGCGAGGACAAGGTGAGCGTCCTGATACGGAACAACGTGATCGCTCAGCTGGCGAACCTGGCGACGCACCCCAGCGTCGTGCGGGCACTGGCGGCGAAGACCCTCACGCTGCGCGGCTGGGTCTACGACATCCCCACCGGCGCGGTCGACCAGGTCGACCCGGTCACGGGTTGCTCCGCCGCCCTCGCGGCCTGAGCTGCTCTGGCCCTTTCGTCCCAGCCGCCGTCCGGCGGCCTGATCCCCTGACCGTATGACTCCGCTGAGCTCGCTGTAGGGCGGGCCGGCATGTTGGAAAGGAACATCCTCATGGTGCACGCTCAGTTCGACCCTGCCGCCCGGCAGGCCCTGGCCGCTGTGGTTGTCGAGGCCAAGACGCGCAAGGACCTGACCTGGCAGGAGATCGCCGACGCCAGCGGCCTGTCGGTCGCCTTCACCACCGCCGCGCTTCTGGGTCAGCATCCCCTGCCGGAGGCCGCCGCCAGGGCGGTCGCCGAACTGCTGGAACTGGATGAGGACGCGGCCGTACTGCTGCAGGCCATCCCGACCCGGGGATCCATTCCCGGCGGCGTCCCGACCGACCCGACGATCTACCGCTTCTACGAGATCGTCCAGATCTACGGCACCACGCTCAAGGCCCTGGTCCACGAGCAGTTCGGCGACGGCATCATCAGCGCGATCAACTTCAAGCTCGACGTCAAGAAGGTCGCCGACCCCGAGGGCGGCGAGCGCGCGGTGATCACCCTGGACGGCAAGTACCTGCCCACCAAGCCCTTCTGACCCAGCCGTCCGCCGTGCCGACGGCCGCTGCCGATAAGGCGCCTGGCCGGCACGCCGATTCGCTTCGGGCGACCAGGGCCATGACAGGGCTCCTCCGCCGCCTCACCGCGCCCCCAGCACGACATGGGGTCGCGGTGAGGCGGCGGAGCCGTGCGCTCACTTGGGCCCCGGGATCAGCCAGAACGACGTCAGAGTGCGGCGTCCAGTTGGCCGAGGCGGGCGGTGAGCCTGAGATTTTCGCTGTAGTCGACGGGGCAGGCGATGATGGAGACTCCGGGGTCGTCCAGGGCTCTTCGCAGCGTGGGCAGCAGTTCCTCCGCGTCGGCAATCCGGTATCCCGTGGCTCCGAAGCTCTCCGCGTAGCGGACGATGTCGGGATTGCCGAAGGCGGTGGCGTCGTGTTCGCCGAGCGTCAGGTCCATCTTCCACTCGATGAGCCCGTAGCCGTTGTCCTCCCAGATCAGCACGGTAAGCGGGATGGCTTCGCGGACGGCAGTTTCGATCTCCTGGGAGTGCATGAGGAACGAACCGTCACCGACCGCGGCCAGCACCTTGACGTCCGGTTCGGCCAGGGCCACGGCGAGCGCTCCGGGCAGTGCGAAGCCCATTGCGGACAGGCCGTTGGAGATCAGGCAGGTGTTGGGCGCGTACGTGGGGTACAGCCGCGCCATCCACATCTTCAGGGCGCCGGTGTCGACGAGTACGACATCGTCGCGGCCCAGAGCGGCGCGGGTGTCGGCAACGATGCGCTGCGGTGCGAGCGGGTACCGGCCGTCGGCACGTCCGCGATCCAGCTCGGCTTGCACCATTTCGCGGCACCTGGCCGGGGCCGGCCCGCGCGAGCGGTCCAAGACGGCGGCCGACAGCGCGTCCAGGGACTGCGAGATGTCGCCGATGATGCCAAGGTCGATCGAGTAGTGCGCGTCGACCTCCGCGGGGAAGCGGTGCACGTGGATGATCTTCTTGTCGCGTTGGGGGTTGATCCGGGCGGGGTCGAACTCCTGTAGTTCATAGCCGACGGCGATGATCAGGTCGGCCGCGTCGAAACCGAAGTTGGTGTAGTCGCGGCGCATAAAGCCGATCGAGCCCATGGAGTTGATGTGGTCGTCGGCAATGACTCCCTTGCCATGGAAGGTGGTTGCCACCGGCAGTCCGAGGGCGTCGGCAAAAGCGGTGAGCGATGCGGCCGCGGCGTTGCGGGCGGCGCCGTGGCCGGCCAGCACGATGGGATGGCGAGCGTTGCGCAGGAGTGCTGCGGCGCGGGCGATCTGGCCCGGCGACGGCGCCTCGGCGCGCACCACGTAGCGAGGCAGCGGTTGCAGCTCGGCGGCGGCCGGCGCGGCGTCGACGTCCTCGGGTACCGCCAGGTACACCGCGCCGGGCCGCTCGGTTTCGGCGGTCTTGAACGCGCGGCGCAGCATTTCGGGGATCGCCCCGGCGCTGGGGACGCTGGCCGACCACTTGGTGATGGGAGCAAACATGTTGACCAGGTCAACGAACTGGTGGGTTTCCTTGTAGTTGCGGTTGTGGCCGACCTGCGCTGACAGGGCAACCAAGGGGGTGCTGTTGGTCTGGGCGTCGGCGACACCGAGCTGAAGGTTGATGGCTCCCGGGCCGAGCGTGGCCGAGACGACCCCGGCCGTACCGGTGACCCGGCCGTACATCTCGGCCATGAACGAGGCGGCCTGTTCGTGGCGGGTCAGGATGTATCGGATGTCGGAGCGTGCCAGGGCTAAGGTCAGGTGAAGGTTCTCCTCGCCGGGAAGGCCGAAGACGACGCGGACACCTTCGTTCTCCAGGCAGCGGACCAGCAGTTTCGCTGCGCTGTGCCGATCTCGGTCTGAGAATTCGCTGGGCCCGGTCATGGCACGCCTCCCTTGCCGGGATCCACATCCAAGCTACGCCTCCCTCCAGGTCCGGACCCATCGCAGTCGCGTGGGCCACCGCGTCGGCTGGCCGGGGGGGGGCACTCCGAGCCCGTCATACCGTGATCACCGGCGCCTAGAGCATGGCGCGCGAGGTGGCCGATGCAAGGCCGGCGCTGCCCTGCGTTCCGGTGGCTGTGGACCACCATGCTCGTCAAACCGACTCGGCGGCTTCGTATGTCCTCCTGTCGCACTAGCTGACGCCGGAACGGGGCTGTTCGGCATCTTTCGCCGGTTTCGTCACAGCGGTCTACGGCGCCGCCGACGCCGTGGCGCGGTCGTGGGTGGCGTGCTCGCGGACCGCCTGGGCAGGCGGGGTGTCTCTGTTGGCCTGGCCGGTGGGATCGCCGAACTCGTCGCTGAGGTGGGTATGTTGTGGCACAAGTGGCACCACGCCAGGCTTCCCGTCGCCGCCGTACGGATCTGGAATGGCAGTGCATCGAGCGCTGCCTGCCGATCGGCAGTTTTGCACCCGTACCTCGAGCGCTCACCGCGGCGGTTCGAGGGGTTGGTCTGGCGGTGAAGACGGGCGGCAGTGGCGGGAGATGCCGGGCGAGTTCGGTCCCTGGCCGACCGTCCACAACCGACTCCGGCAATGGACAGACGCCGACGTCCTCGAAGCCGGCTGGAGGGGCTGATCGCTGAAGCGAAGCGGGGTGAGGTGGGCTTGTCCGTGGTCACTGGTGCGACGAGGGCGGGAGACCGCCCAGGAGGGCCAGCTTCGGTGCGCCAAGCTCACCGGTTTCCCGGTAGGAGACCCGGTATCCAGTTACATCGGTGGTGCGAAAGCTGAGGGTCATGGCCATTCACTCATTGCTGTGGCCCTGCTCAGGCGCCGTCATGGGCATCTTGGGACGTGCGGTGGTTTCAGGCGAGGGGGAGGTCGTGCCCGGGGCCGCGCTCGCTGTCGGAGCGGGGGCCGAAGTAGCGGCGGTCTTCCTCGTTGATGGGCAGGTCGTTGATGCTGGCCTCGCGGCGGCGCATCAGACCGTTGTCGGCGAACTCCCACAGTTCGTTGCCGTAGGAGCGGAACCACTGGCCTTCGGCGTTGTGCCATTCGTACTGGAAGCGGACGGCCATCCGGTTGCCACGGAAGCCCCACAGGCTCTTGCGCACGACGTAGTCGAGTTCGTGTTCCCACTTGTTGGTGAGGAACTCGGTGATTGCTTCGCGGCCGGTGACGAGGGCATCGCGGCAACGCCAGGCGGAGTCCTCGGTGCAGGCGAGGGCGACCTGACGCGGGTCGCGGGTGTTCCAGGCGTCTTCGGCGGCTTGGACCTGGGCGAGGGCGCTGTCGATGTCGAACGGCGGGACGAGCGGGCGGCTGTCGGTCATGGCGGGGCGGTCCTTCATCGTGCGGTGGGCTGGTCCGTCAGCGGCGGGTTGTCGGGGGCTGCGGTAACTGTGTCGGCCTGGAGCGGCAGCAGGCGGCCGGCCACGAGATGGCGGGGGGTGAAGTGGACGCGGCGGCCGGTGCGGTCGTCGTCGCCGGGGATGCCCGTGCGGGTCCATTCCAGGGCGGCTTGACCGGACAGGTGCAGGGTGCGGCCGGTGGTGAAGTCGCAGAAGAGCAGGGCGGCGGCGGGGTCGGTCTCGAGATTGCCGAGGGTGTTGAACATGTTGTTGCCCCGATAGTCGGGCCACCACAGTCGTCCGTCCTCGACGCGGACGAAGCCGGGAGGACCGCCGCGGTGTGAGGCGTCGTTGCCGCGGGCGGGGTGGGTGGTGCCGATCAGGAAGGTGTCGGACCGGCGGATCAGGCCGATGTCGCTGGTGGCGAGGGTGTCGGCGCTGCGGACCGGCTCCCCGCGAGGGATACCCGCGGGCGTGGCGTGGAGTTGCCGGCTCTGGATGTACTGGGGGCAGTTGCCGTATGCCTGCTCCACGTCGATGCGCAGGCCGTCGCTCCCGGTGGCTGAGAGGGTGCCGTTGATCCGCAGGCGTCTGCGGGTGGCGTACTCGACCACGATCAGCCCGACCTGCTGGGCCGCCGGTAGGTGATGCAGTGGGTCGCCTTCGGCGGGCAGTGCCCGCACGGCGAGGGCTGCCGACGAGGCGACGTGGAGGAAGCCGGGCGGGCCGGTGAGCGGGGAGACCCACAGCGTGCCGTCCATGGCGCGGGCGGTGATCGCGGCGAAGGTCCGCTCGGCCAGGAACCGGGCCACGCCGCCGCGCAGCTGGGCGGGGGCCAGCATGCCGGAGAGCCGTGCCGCGTCCCTGGCTACGCCTGCCTGACGCTGGACGGCCAGCTCGCCCTCGTGGAAGCCCACCGGGCTGCTACGCGCCGGGTCTGTCATCGTTCTTCCTTCCACGGGCGGTCGGGAGTGCCGCCGACCGGCGGGCGAGGGGGCCGCCGGCCTGGCCCCGGTCGGGGGGGTGGGGCCGGGCCAGCGGGGCGGGTGCGGGTCAAGACCGCGGAGCGCGGCGTGACCACGGGCCAGTCGTTGTCGACCTTGGCGAGGGGTTGAAGTGGTTCGTCAGGACGGTCAGGGGCAGGGCGCCGTCGTCGACACGGCCGTGAGCGCGGGCGATGGCGTAGCTGCCGACGGCGGCGAGCACAGCCGCCACGGTCGCGTCCGCACGCGGTCAGCGCGCCCGTTCGGCGCGGAAGAGGGGGACGGCGAGGGCGGCGGCGAGCAATGCAGTGGCGCCGAAGGCAGTGAGCGCGACGGTGAACCCGGCCGTGAGCAGGGCCTGGAAGGCGAGGCTGCCCAGGCCAAAACCGGTGAAGAGGGCGAAGACGTTCAGGCCCATGGCCTGGCCGCGGGGGCCGGGCAGGTCGGTGACAATGCCGCCCAGAGGTGGCTGGGTCATGTCGTAGCCGAGCGACAGCGCGGTGATGATCACCACAACGGCGGGGAGGGGTGAGTCGGTGGCCAGCAGCAGCGCGCATGCGGCGGCCAGGGCCACGCCGGTGGGGATGATGCGGGCGCGGCCGTAGCGGTCGGCCAGGTGGCCGATGACTGGGCCGAGCAGAAAGCCGGGGATGCCGTAACCGAGCAGCGCGAGCCCGATGCCGACCGGGCCGAGCGCGAACCGCTGGACCAGATACAGCCCGAGCCAGGTGTAGATGCCGGAGTGCAGCATTGCGTTGAGCAGCACGTAGGCGTAGGTGCGCCGGCCGCGAGCGGTGTGCAGCAGGCGCCGGTAGCCGACGACGACCGCGGCCAGCGGCGGGAACGTGGCGGGTCGAGGCGTGCTGGGCAGGACGCGGGCGGCCAAGGCCACGGCCAGCAGAAGGGCGCCGCCGACGGCGGCGGCCAGGAACAGGCCGGGCCAGCCGATCGCGGGCTCGGCCAGGGCGCCGGCGCTGGAGCCGACCGCGGTGCCGCCGGCCATGCCGCCAAACAGCCAGCCCAGCGCCTTCCCGCGCCGGGCGTAGGGGAAGACGTCCCCGATCAGGGCCAGGGAGATGGGCACCACGCCGCTGGCGCCGAGCGCGGTGGCCAGCCGCAGGCCGAGGAAGGCTGCGGTGCTGTCGGCGAGGGCGGTGGCCGCGGTCAGGACGGCGAAGGCGGCCAATGAGGTGAGGATGACCGTGCGGCGGCCGATGCGGTCGGACAGCGGCCCCCATACCAGGGTCATCGCCCCGTAGGGCACCAGGTACGCGGGGACGGCCAGGCCGACGGTTCCGGGCGTGGTGTGGAAGGCCCGGCCGAGCTGCGGCAGGATCGGCGCGATCATGAACGCCTGCGCGAAAATCAGAAACGCGGCGGCGGTCAGAAGGGCCAGCAGGCCGCGGTGCTGGGCCGAACCGACCGACGCTTCGGGCTCGGACACGTGGGCGGGAGTCGTGCAGGACACGCGGGTTCCTTCGTATCGATCGGCCCTGCCCGGCCGGGGGCGGACGGGCACGGCCCGGAACTGGCGGCGCCGGAGGTTTCGGTGGCAGGCGAGGGCTGCACCACGCCGCGTCCGCTCTCCGATCGACGGCCACCTGGCAGGCTCTCAACCGGGTGGCCGGCCTGGATTCGCGGCGCGGGGGTGGCCGGTCAGAGGCCGAGGTCGCTCAGGCCGGGGTGGTCGTCGGGGCGGCGTCCGAGGGGCCAGTGGAACTTGCGCTCGGATTCCTTGATGGGAAGTTCGTTGATGCAGGCGTAGCGGTGGTGCATGAGGCCGTTGTCGTCGAACTCCCAGTTCTCGTTGCCGTAGGCGCGGAACCAGTTGCCCGAGTCGTCGCGGTACTCGTAGGCGAAGCGCACGCCGATGCGGTTGCCGTCGAAGGCCCACAGTTCCTTGATGAGCCGGTAGTCCAGCTCCCGGTTCCACTTGCGGGTGAGGAAGGCGACGATCTCGTCGTAACCGGTGGCGAACTCCGCGCGGTTGCGCCAGTAGGAGTCCGGGGTGTAGGCGAGGGCGACCTTTTCCGGGTTGCGGGAGTTCCAGCCGTCTTCCGCCAGGCGGACTTTCTGGATGGCGGTCTCCCGGGTGAACGGCGGGAACGGGGGGCGCGGTTCGTGACTCATGTCGCTTCCTTCGGTTGTACTCGGGCCCACGCAAGGAGGTGGGCGCCCCAGACGGCAGCCGCATCGTGGCAGTCGACCGACCGGGCAGAGAACGAGCGTTCTCCATGTCCTTCACAGTAGTAGAACGTTGGTTCTCGCGCAAGCTGCTGCATTCGATTGCGTGATTCCGATCCGTCCACGATGTCCAGCCCAGTTGTGGTCCTGGGCCGTCACTGAACAGGCCCGGGCCTTGGCCCTGGTTGCCTGGACGGGCCCGATCGGCGACTGCTGCGAGGGGTCCCATACCGGCTCTTCAGAGTTGAGCGGTGCGGAGGTGTCCGCGGGCCCGGCGAGCGGTGACGCAGGGTGCCCCAAGCCGATGTTTGCCGGCATTGCGAAAGCCGAACGCCGCGCGGGCGACAAGCTTGATCACACGGTTGATGCCTTCGCTCCTGGCGTTACTGTCCGGTGTCGATCAATGCAGCGGTCTCGGGCCATCAGCGGTCGACGGTGACGGCGAGCTGCCGCATCGCGGGGATGTCGGAATCCGCGCACCATGTGAGGAACTTCCAGCAGGGTTGGCCGACTTGGTTCCGGTCGGCGCCAGTTCTGGCCAGAGCGAGGAGGCTGCGCAGGTTCTCCTTGGCGATCCAGGTCCTCAGCAGGAACTGCCGACTGCCCCTTGCCGAGCGCGTTCCACATCGTCGCGAACTGCTCGTCGGTGAGGTCCTCACGGCTGCGCAGCAGGCGCCGGCGGGCCGACCACTCCCGATCGGTGGCTCGTCCGCGTCGGCCGCGGACCTCGGCAGTGGTGCGGGGCCGGGCCGCCGAGGGCATGCTGCACCACGTGGACGCGGTCGATCACGACCCTGGTGTGCGGCAGGCCGGTGCGGATCGCGGCGCGATAGGTGGCGGACACGTCGACGGCGACGTGTGTAATGCTCTTTCTCCAGGTCAGCGGGGTGGTGGCGAGCCAGCACGCTGGCGACGCTGCGGTCCTCGACCTGGCCCAGCAGCCCGCCCGCCCCGAGGGCGTCGATGAAGCCGGTGCGCCACCGATCGCGTGCCCCGCCCGTCTGCCGGTGTCGAGGTCTTGTTCCCAGCGCGGCTCGTCCCGGCGCGTCTCACCGATGCCCAGCACGTCGACCTCGGGCAAGATGCGTCGACGACCGCACAGGCTTGGTCGCGCAAGGCACGCGTCCGGTCGGCCAGGACAGGGGCAGACCCCGGCGGCCTGTGCGACCCCGGAACCCGGCGTCCGGCCGCGACCCGCAGCCGCAGGGTCATCCGCGCGCCAGGCCGGCAGCTGCGGGTCCTGCTCGGTGGACGACCGGCGCGGGCAGGGCCAGAAGCCCCCGCTGAGGGCCAGTCTCACGTGCGCCCCGCCCACTGGGCGGCACCCCGCAGGGAACGGAAGCGGGGCTGCGAGTGAAGGCGACGGCGTGCTCAGAAGCTGTTTCTGATCCCCGGTTCTGAGTAGATTTGGGTCCTACGCTGGCGTGGTGTCCAAGGGCACCGGACGGGCCAGGGAGAGGATCTGTCGGGCGTGTGGCGAACGGCTGTGGCCGGGAGTCCGGCCTGATGCCATGTTCTGTTCCGCGGCATGTCGTGCCAGGCAGTGGCGGACGCAACGCCAGTTGCGCAAGCGCCTGGCGGCTGTCCAGAGCGGTGCGGATGAGGTGGAGTGCCCGGAGTGCGGGGCCCGCTGGGTAGCCGGCGTCGACCGGCGCTCGAACGCCGTCTACTGCTCGCGGCGGTGTGTGGTGAGGGCCTGGCGGCGCCGGAAGGAAACGTTCGGCGAACGGGCACAGTGACCGCATCGTGAACACATCCTGATTCCGGCTCCGGTCAGAACCCGGTCAGTTGCGGTCGTTCGTTGTGATCATAGGATTTGCGGTCTGACGCTCGGTGATGAGCGGGCCGTGTCCACGTCACGGACGTCAGCTCCGTGCTGCGGCCCGCATGGGTGGTGAAACCCCATGGCGGAGGGGATCGAAAAGGTCGGAAGCGTCAGTCAGTCCCGTTACGAGCAGATCGTGGCCGAGCTGCGGGACGTGGTCGAACAGCAGACGAGGGGCTCGTTCACGATCGGGGACCGTGCTCTGGAGATCGAGCCGATGCGTGAGCGGGGCGGCCAGCACGCCGCGCCGGGGCAGGAGTTGTTCACGGTCCGCGAGACGCTGTTCCGTCTCGCTGAGGACATCGGCCTGTCCTACGCGACGGTGGAAAGCGCCAGGTGGACGGCCTCGCGCTGGCCCGCCGACAGCGGCAGAAAGGGGTGTCGTTCCGGGTCCAGCGGACCCTGGGGCAGATTGAGAACGAGGCCGAACGGTACGCGACCATCGCCAAACCTCCCGCGGGCAAGACGCGGTGGACGGTGGACGAAGCCAACCGCAGGGTGGGCCGACAAGTTGAGCGTCCCACGTCGCCGCAGGAGAAGATTACCGCGATCCACTCCCTGGCCCGGGACGAGGACGTCGCCGCGGCGGTGACCACCGATTTTCTCAAACGCCCGCAGGTGGCGGCCAAAGTGCCTGATCAGGACAAGGTCCGGGCGGTGGAGGAGTTCACCCGGGACGAAACCGTGGCCGCCACCGCGGTCACCGGTCTGCTGCGCCGCCCAGATGTCGCCTTCAAGGCGATGAGCGACGACACCGCCCGCCATCAGGTCAATCACGCCCAGGTCGAGCGGGGTCGGCAGGCCCGCGAACACTTCGAGGACACCAGCCCGGTCGCCCCGACGGTCCGCAACATCGACCGGACCGTGGAGCTTTTGGACCTGGTCACCGCCTGCCACTCGTTTGTGGCCGCGGCCGGCCGGGCCGTCCCGGGCCTGCGCGACCGCACGCTCGGCGAGGACGAACGCACGATCGTGCACGAGAACATCGCGAAGGTGCGGGCCACGCTGGACTGGATCGAGACCGCGGTCGACACGGGCAAGGTCGACGTGGACGGCGAGCTGGCCCGCCTGCTGAAAGGCGATTAGACATGCCCCGCGCCTCACGGCGCCGGGGCGAGGCCGCTCAGCGGCATGCCGACACCGTGCGGTTCGTGTTGTTCGAGGCCAGGCCCGCCGGGCTGCTGTTCCCTCAGCTCACCCGGGCCAGTGGACTGACACCGAGCCAGGTGCGGGCAGGGCTTGCCTGCCTGCGCGACATCATCGCGGAGAACGGCTGGCCGCCGCTGATCTGGACCAGAGCCGACGGCTACCAGCTCGGCGCCGAACCGGCCGCCCTGCAGGCATACGAACGGGCCGTGCTCACGGAGAAACTCACCGAGTTCCGCCGGTTCCTCACCGGCACGGTCGCCCCGCACGCCGCCGCCCAGCCCAACGACAGGTGGGTCAAGCACATCATCGCCCAGCTCAACTCCATCGAATCCACTCTCGACCTGGTCGTCTCCGCTTGACCACCCCTGACGGGCGGCCCCCGTCACCCCGCCACTGACCTGGAGGAAGGCGAAACCGCATGCGCCAGCGCCGCTACCCCTCCGACACCACGAACGCCGAATGGGCGCTGATCGAAGCGTTGTTGCCGACCCCGGCCTGCGACACCGCCGCCGGGGGTCGGCCGGAGAAACATCCCCGCCGGGAGATCGTCGACGCGATCCGCTACGTCGTCGACACGGGCTGCAAATGGCGGGCCCTGCCTGCGGATTACCCGCCCTGGAGGACCGTTTGGGGCTTCATGGCCCGCTGGGCCGCCGCCGGGGTCATCGGGCAGATCCGTGACGACCTGGCCGGGCGGATCCGCCGCGAGATGGGCAAAGGCCCAAGGGCAGTCGCGACCGTGATCGACTCCCAGAGCGTCAAGGCCGCGGAGACCGTCGGCAAGGACTCCCGCGGTTACGACGCGGGCAAGAAAATCAATGGCCGCAAGCGTCATATGGTCGTCGACACCCGCGGCCTGCCCCTGCTCGTCATGGTCACCCCGGCCTCGCTCACCGACCGTGACGCGGCGAGAGAGGTCCTCTTCCGCCTGCGTCTGATGCACCCCGAGATCACCATCGTCTGGGCCGACTCCGCTTATGCCGGAAAACTCGTGGACTGGGCAAAGAAGCACCTCAACCTCACGCTCAAAACGGTGAGCCGTCCCAAGGACGCGTCCGGCTTCATCGTGCTGCCCCGCCGCTGGGTGGTCGAGAGGTCACTGGCCTGGATGATGCACGCGCGTCGGCATGCCCGGGACTACGAACGGCTCGTCCAGCACTCCGAAACATTGATCACCTGGGCCGCGATCACGCTGATGACCAAACGACTGGCCCGCAAAGGCCCCACCACTTGGTCGAAGAAGCCCAAGTTCACCGCCGACGTTCTGCCTGAGCAGGCCTTCTAACGAGAGGGCAGCACCGCGGACACGGTCTTGGGGAACGTCCGAGCCGTCTTGCTCAACGCTGGTGAGCCACTCCGGTGACCAGATGCC
Source organism: Streptomyces sp. SLBN-8D4 (assembly GCF_049739545.1). Lineage (NCBI taxonomy): Bacteria > Bacillati > Actinomycetota > Actinomycetes > Kitasatosporales > Streptomycetaceae > Streptomyces > Streptomyces sp. SLBN-8D4. Next base: position 75,183 of record NZ_JBMGQC010000001.1, on the reverse strand, counting down.
GAAGGCCCGTCGGGCGAGGAAGGTTGGTCATGGCCCTACTTCGTACGGGTGGCTGAGGCTTGCCGGGTGTCCGCGCCGGAGCTGACGTGCCGCTGGGTCTCCTGGGGGCCGTGCCAGTCCAGGCACATCACGGTGGCGTCGTCGTCGAGCTGGCCTCCGGCAGCGTCCAGGACTGCGGATGTCAGCGTCAGCGCGGCCTCCCGAGGGTGCAGATCCCGGGTCTTCGTCAGCAGGGCAGGCAGGTCGATCTCCTCCCCGTGATGTTCGAGCATGCCGTCGGTCAGCATGAGCAGACGGTCATGGGGGCGCAGATCGATGTCCTGAACGCGGTAGGGGTGGGGCACGCGCACGGACAGCCCGAAGGGATGGTCTACCTCGCAGGTGATCGTCTCCGCGGTCCCGTCGCGCATGCGCAGTGGCCAGGGGTGGCCGGCGTTGACGAGCTGGGCTCGCCCGGTGTGGAGGTTGATGCGCAGCAGCTGTCCGGTGGCGTGGCCGTGGCCGTGCTCGGCCAGAGCTTGGTCGGCCAGGTGGGCCTGTTCGGCCAGGCCGGCTCCTGCCCGGCGGCCGCCGCGCAGAGCGCTCACCAAGACCGTGGCGGCCAGGGCGGCGTCGATGTCGTGGCCCATGGGATCGGTCACCGACAGGTGAAGGGCGTCGCGGTCCAGGGTGTAGTCGAAGGTGTCGCCGCTGAGGTCTTCGGAGGGCTCCAGGCTCCCGCACAGTGTGAACTGCGCGGCCTCGCACGTCAGTGACGAGGGCAGCAGCTGGTACTGGATCTCGGCTGCCAGGGTGGGGGGCCTGGAGCGTTTGCCCCAGGTGTAGAGGTCGGTGAAGCGCCCGTTGGCGATCACGATGTAGGCCAGGACGTGGGCGGCTTCCCCGATCTCATCAAGGACGTCTTCGCCGGGGGCAGCCGGCAGGAGGAGTTCCAGGAGCCCGATCGCATCCCCCCGATTGGTGACCGGCACGATCACCCGCTGTCCCTGGTCGGCGGCCTCCTGGTACAGCCGCTGGGTTCGGATCACCTTTTCGTAGACGCTGCCGAAGAGCGGTATCCGCTCCGCTTCTCGCCCCCCTTCCGCGGCACCGACGGTGGACAGCCGTGCCACCGCTTTCCCTGTCAGGTCCACGATGAGGAAAGAGACCCTTCGGGCCCTGAAACGCCGCCGCAGGTCCTCCCGCGACAACATCGACGGCCTCCACCGGCGCCGCCTGCTCCGCTGCCGTCAGCAGCCGGGGAAGCTCACTCCGCCCACCGCTCACGTCACGATCCCTTCATCGGCCCCTGCTACCAGCTTGGGCACCGCCACGGTGAACGTCAATCGCCGCCCGTCACGGTAAGTGAAGACTGGCGATATGAGCGCAAGCGAATGGCGCCGCTGCTGCAATCTGTCAGCCGTCCGTGCCGTGACCTGCGGGTTCGAGGTTCAGACACAGGTTCTCAGGCAGCGGTGACCACGTCTGCGTGAGCGGCCCGCAGCAGCGTGCGGGCGGCGTCCTTGGCGTGACGGGCGGGCTCTGGAGACCCGGAGATGGCCGCTGTGGTCATCGCGCCCTCGGCGAGCAGGACGAGCTGTTCGGTCAGCCACGCGGGCGCGTCCGCGGCGGCCACGAGATCGGCAAGATATCGCCGGAAGGCATCCTTGTGGGCCCTCGCGATGTCGGCCACGGTCTGGGACGTCGCCCCCAACTCCCCGAAGGAGTTGATGAAGCCGCAGCCGCGGAACCCCTGCTCGCTGAACCAGAGGAACAGCCAGTCGAAGACCGCCAGAATCCGATGCTCGGGTGAGTCGTAGGTATCCACGTGCTGGGCAAGATCGCGGAGCCACCTCGCGTCCCGCCGCCTCAGGTACGCCTCGACCAGGGTGTCCTTGGAAGGGAAGGTCTGGTACAGGCGCTTGAGGGGCACGCCGGAGGCGGTGCGGATCGCATCCATTCCCACCGACTGAATGCCTCGGCCGTAGAACAGTTCCTCGGCAGCGTCAAGGATCCGCTGCTCAGTCGTCTCGGGTTCCACTTCGCTCACCCATTCTCGAAAACGGTCGTTCTCCTACGGTACAGCCACCAGGTCGCACGGCATATTCCCGGGCGCGGGCCGGCCAGTCGCCGTATGCGCCTGCCCGGATCGGGGCCGGGCGTGTTGCCCGCTGCCCACTCAAGCGAGCGCAAGGACTGCCTGGGGCTGCTCAGCCGGTGCGGTGGCGACACGGAGGCCGGCGCGGTCCCGCCGGTGATCGCGTTCCTCGAGTGTTTCGGTCCAGTCCGCCAGGAGTTCGACGATGCCCACGCCGCGGCCGTGCTCATCAGGGGCACCGGTGCAGCGAGGGTGGGGCGAGGGCGCCGTGGCGCCGGAGTCGACAACCTCGATACGCACAGCGCGGCCTTCGAACGCGAGGCTCACGATCATGTCGGCCCGTCCGCGCTGGGCCGCGTTCCCTGCAAGCTCGCCGACGATCAGCAGGACGGAGTCCCGATCCTCCGGGACGACGTCCCATCGGGCGAGCAGGGATGCGGCGAAGTGGCGGGCGGTGCGTACCCAGCGCTCCTCGGCGGGAAGGGCGATCACGCCGTGCCGGTGCATGCCCGTACGGGCATGGGCCAACACCGGGGTCACGGGAGCCGGCCGGGGCTGCTCGCCGGACTGGGGCAGCGTCATCGGCAGAGGCCGCATTGCGGTGTGCGAGAGAGTCATGGGATCACCCACCTGAACTTTCCGAGCCCGCATCAACAGGCTCGTGTTCTGCAGCTTCTCTGCCCTCGGCCCTGGATTAGATCGGCGTCAGAGCCCAGGCGGCGGTCCTGCGGCACTCGCGACGGCCGAACCGGCTATCCGTCCGGTCAGCGATGACGATGTCGTGAGCCTTCAGCTGAGAACGATCGTTCTATTGATTGAGGTCAGCCTATAGAACGGTCGTTCTCAGCGCAAGCGGGATGCACCGAACTGCCGAAAATCCGGAGCAGCGCCCCATGCTTACCGCAGGTGAGAGGTGCCTTTAGGGCTTGCGAGGGAATCCTGAGCTCAAAGCCCTCAAGGTGCGCGGCGACCTCTGAGGTGCAGCCCCACGCACGAACGACCGCGCCGTGGATCCGGCGTCGGGCCTGGATTCACGGCGCGGGGGTGGCCGGTCAGAGGCCGAGGTCGCTCAGGCCGGGGTGGTCGTCGGGGCGGCGTCCGAGGGGCCAGTGGAACTTGCGCTCGGATTCCTTGATGGGAAGTTCGTTGATGCAGGCGTAGCGGTGGTGCATGAGGCCGTTGTCGTCGAACTCCCAGTTCTCGTTGCCGTAGGCGCGGAACCAGTTGCCCGAGTCGTCGCGGTACTCGTAGGCGAAGCGCACGCCGATGCGGTTGCCGTCGAAGGCCCACAGTTCCTTGATGAGCCGGTAGTCCAGCTCCCGGTTCCACTTGCGGGTGAGGAAGGCGACGATCTCGTCGTAACCGGTGGCGAACTCCGCGCGGTTGCGCCAGTAGGAGTCCGGGGTGTAGGCGAGGGCGACCTTTTCCGGGTTGCGGGAGTTCCAGCCGTCTTCCGCCAGGCGGACTTTCTGGATGGCGGTCTCCCGGGTGAACGGCGGGAACGGGGGGCGCGGTTCGTGACTCATGTCGCTTCCTCTGGGTCTGTCGGTATCGCCGCTGGTGGGGTGTGAGTTCCGTTGGCGTGGGTGCGCTGCCAGGAGAACGAACGTTCTCGCCGACGGGTAAAACCGTACGGGAACGATGGTTCTCGCGCAAGACCCCCGGACCCCGACCTGGCAGCCCTTCCCCTGACAGGCCATCGCGCGCAGATGCCTCGCCCGGTGGAGCGGCGCATCCGGGGCAAGCCACTGTGGACAGGCTTGAGGTGAGGGAGTCGAAGACGGGGCCCGTGAACTCGCAGTCGCCCTACACGCCACCCTGCACGGAAGCCTGGCGCCGCTCACCCTCGCGACGCCTGCCGCTTCCTGACCAGCCGCCTTCAGGACTCCAGGGTCATCTCGTGGCGGCTTTTGGGCCAGACCGGTGCTGCTTAGGACGCCGCGGCCGCGCAGTTGGCGTCAGCGGGCCTGGTTCAGTGGCCGGGTCAGTTCCTGTGACCGAGCACGACACCTGGTCTGGCAGGACAACTTCGATGCACAAGACCTGCTGGCTCGCCCGCGGCGCGCGAACCGGGTTACCACCGGGCGCGCAGTACACCGTCGCTGTCTGGCAGGGCAGCACAGAGCAGTGGGCGGTGTTCGGCGAGGGACAGAGGCAGGGCGCAGGCGGCTCGGGCATCGGCCACGTGGACGGTGAGCTTTTGGTAGTCGGTGTCGTCGACGATCGCGTGGCTGACCGTCCCGTCCTGCGCTTCCCAGACGAACTGGATGGCCTCCTCCTGGGGCAATGCGGCGAGGACGGCGCCGACGTTCGGGGTCAGGTCGGGCCAGACGGTCAGCAATGCGCGCGGGCCGAGACTGGCGCGCACTGTGTTGAGGTTCTTCGGTGTGATTCGGTGCCAGCGTGCGGCGCCGCGGACGTAGCTTTCCTCGAGGAGTAGCGCATGTTGTGAGGCCAGCGCGGTGTGCACGCGTATCCAGAAGTGCTCGTCGGCCGGCTCCGTCACTTCCGCTTCGTCGACCTCGGCCGCGTACGGCGAGGCCGTTAGCGGTTCCGGGAAGAGGCCGAGTTCCCGTGTACGGGCCACGGCGTCCGCGCAGGGCCGGTCGCTGCCCACGCACACGTACTGGTCCCACCCGACATGCACGGTAAACAAATCCCCCACCTCCAGTCGGCACCAAGCGCCTTGGTCGCGGAGCATGGCCCGGACCAATTCCAGGGCGACCGGAAGGGAGACCTCGGTCCCGTCGTGGTAGTCGGTGAGGTCGGGCGGGAAGAGCCTGCCGAGGCCGTGCCCATCAACCGGCGGCTCCACACCGAAGTGGACGAAGCCGGTGACCGTAGGTTCGCGGATCTCCAACCGGTCGATGCCCGATGCCTGCGCGAAGGGCGGCGATCGCCGCCAGGTATGCCGCTTCGACAGGTCCGTGGTCGTTCTGTGTCCTCGGCGCCGGTGTAGTGGCCGTGCTCGTCGCGGTCGGCGGGGTCGTATTTGGTGATCCGGTGAACGAAGGACGGCGGCACGCTACTCCTCGGACGGGGCGGACGAAGTGCCCAGCGTAGGTCTCGGTCCCGATTCCGCGGCCGGGGTGGCGGCCGCCCTCAGGAGCGGTGAGCCTCGTCGAGGAGGGCGCCTCGGCGATGGCGGCGATTTCGGCGATGCGGTGAAGTGCGTCCTGGTAGGCGTCCGCGTTGCCTGGCATCTTCTGCCAGGTGCGGATGGTGACCGTCGCGGAGTGGAGGGCGCCGGGGGTGATGCCGAGGTAGCGGGCAGCCGCAGCGCGGGATCCGCCACGGGTCATCTGGACGAGGCGGATCGCGGCATCTCGGCGCAGTTGTCTTGCGGGCCCGTTCAGTTCGTCCAATGGCCAGGCCCAGGCGTCCGGCAGGAGCTGCGGGATGTCCTTCGGGTCGAGCAGGCCCCGGTGGGTCGGAGGCTGGGGGAAGAGCGGGGGCGGACCGACAGTTCCGTGACGCAGGTGGGTGCTCTCGCCAATGGCGGCGTTCATGCCGGGTGGGCAGTGTGGGGCGAGGCGCTTCAGCCGTCGGTATCCGGCACGGCTGGAGGAGAGCCGGGACAGCACGCGGGCAAGGACTGTCTTGCCGCGCAGGTCGTCGAGGATCCGCACGACGACGGCCATCAGGGCGGCTGCCCGCAGTGGTTCGCCAGGTGGGTGGTCGACGGAGCGAGCCAGCCAGCCGTCTCCTTGAGGTCCGGCTCTTTCGGCGGGTGCTCGATTCAGAGTCTCAGCGTGAGCGGCGACCTCGTCCAGGTGTTCGGCGCTGATGAGGACTTCGGCCGTGGCCGGCCAGGTGCTGCAGATGGCGAGCGTAGTGGCACGGACGTCGTTGAGGAACCGCTGGGGTGAGGTAGGCCCGCCCAGGCTTTCGACCTCCTGCCCGGTCATGGAGCGGGCGGCTGCGGTCAGCCGTTGTTGAGCGTGCACCATCGCCTCGGTAAGCCCTTCGCCGGTGGCGGAAGGATGGTCGAGCTGGTGGGCGCATTCCGGGTCCCGACCGGTGCCGGACCGATGGCGGCATTGCGCCGGGTGGAGGCTGCTACGCGGTGACGGGATGAGCTGGGTGGGTCGCCATCTTCCGTCGGCCCGGTAGCCGTTGGAGAAGGCAGGTGCCTGGCAACTGGGGCACCTCCAGTCGAGAAGGCGATGGTGGCGTGTACAGAGGAATGTGTGCGGGAGGCGCCACGAGCCCCGCCAGACCGACCCGCCGGGAAGATCGGCGGTGTCTGCCAGGCAGTCGGGGCAGTACCGGCTGAATGCCGTGAAGACCCAGCCGTCGTTGGCCATGTCGATATAGCTTTGGTGTCGTCCCAGGTAAACGGGGTGCAGAGGGGGATAGCTCGGAGCCTGCGTCGCGAGGGTGAGCGCGTGAACCTCGGGCAGGCCGAGGCGGCAGACGGTGGCCATCTGCCGGGCTCGGTTGTCGTCGAGGCGGACGACGTGATGGGTGGGGAACGTCGTCCCGGCGGTGAGCCCGCACCGGTGCGCGAGGTCGAGCGGAGAGATGCCGATGCGGTGGGCGAGACGCAGAAGGTAGCCCGCGAGCAGTTCACCCCGGGCGGGATCCAAACTTCTGGGCAGCGGAGTGTTCGTCATGCCGTGTCCGAGGCTGCGGGGCCGTGATCGTCGAACGCAGAGTTGCGGCGCCGACCGCCGCGCGGTCGGCGGGCAGAGGCCGTGGGGATGACTGGGATCTCGCCTGCCTCGGCGTCGTGGTCGGCACCACCCAGGGTGAGGGGGAGGCTGTCGAGGAGGGTCTCGGTCAGACACTCGGCGCCGCTGGTGACCGCTTCAGTGCACCCGTCCTCGATGAGGCGTTCGAGGAGGCCGACGACGCCGTTGGTGCGGGTGAAGAGGTACTCGGGCATGCGCCCCGAAGTGAGCATGCCCGGCTGGGCGTTCAGCAGCCGGAGGGCTCTCTCCAGGCCGTCGAGGTGGGTAGTCCAGGCGGTGATCTGCTGGTCGGTGTCGTAGCGAAAGCGGTCGAGGTCGACGAGGTCGAAACGGCGCTCGGTCTGGGTGGCCTCAAGGCCGTGCGCGGTGGCGTGCCGGGACGGTGGCAGCACGCTCTGCCCGGATGCCGGATCGAGGCGGCCTTCGCGCAGGAGGCCGGAGGCAGGGATGTCGACGCCGATGAGGACGAGGGTGACGTGCATGCTCATGAACGCGCGGATCAGGTCGAGGGTGTCCTGGTCGTCGGCACGATGCATCCGCAGGCGGGTGATGTCATCGAGGACCAGGACCTTGGTGCCGTGGTCGGTCAGGGACGCGGCGACCTGCCCAATCAGGTCCGGGAGGTCCATGTTTTTCGTCGGTGCCCCGTAGAAGTTCAAGATCGCCTTGCAGGTGCTCTTCGGCTTCGCGGTCACCGGGGTTTGCACATAAGCGACCGGCACCCACAAGTCGCGGGTCCCGGGCGCCGTGTTGGGGTGGATCTGGTGGTGAAGGGCGCGCCAGGAATCCTCGAAGGCGGCCACGATCTCGCAGGTGGTCTCGGTCTTGCCCTGATAGCCACCGCCGCTGATCATCACTCCCGCGCGAGTGGACGGCTTGGCCTTGAAGGCGTTGGTGCGGAGTCGGGCGCTCAGCAGCCGGTCGACCCGCTGGCTCATCGGGGTGTCCAGGAGCGGGAGGTTGGCATGGGTGGCCATCCGGTGCAGGTCATAGGCGGATCGCTCGCGCGCGCTCATCACCCGCCACTGCCCGAGCGACCGCACCGGCGCCGGTGCGAAGCCGCGCCGTGCCCGCCGCCAGGTGTCCCACCCCGCGGCCTGGTCCCGCGCAGCAGGCGCCATCAGCCCGAGCCCTATGCCGACCCGCGTCATGACTTCTCCCCCGCCCAGTCAGTGTCCGCCGCCCCGGGGGTGTCCTGCTCTTCGTCGGGGAGGAGGAAGAGGTTCTTGGCCCTGACGGAGTCGGCCAGGAGTGGCGGGGCCGGCGGCGGGACGGGGACGGCGGCCATGCGGCGGCGCCGTCGGTCTGCCTCCACGGCGGCGGTGGCCTGCCGGTGTAAAGCCCGGGCCTCTTGCAAAGACGGCTCTGGTGGCGGGGCCGAGGCGGGCCGGTCGAGGGCTGCGGCCCGGGCCCGTGCGAGTTCTCGCGCCCGGTCGGTCTTCTGCTGCCGGGTCATCTGGGTCGGCCAGGCATCCACCGGCGTCTTGGCGGCCACCAAGCCGAGGAGTACCGGCAGGAGTTGGGCGTCGCTGCGGGGCTTGAGACCGGCCTTGCCGGCCTGTCGCAGGACGTCCCCAACGCGGGCGTCTGAGAACGCGGGCACCTCTTGACCGGGCGGGAGCCCGTTCCAGAAGAGTTCGTGCCAGGCTCCGTCCAGCTCAATGAAGACCTGGCGGCAGTCCCGGGGATCGCGGTGCACGGCCCACTTCCCCGCGTGCCGGCCGCCCCGGCCCGACAGGCGGCCCCGGTGGGGTTCGAGGACGGGGCTGCGGGCGCCGTACCAGAGGCCGCCGATCTTCACGCCGCGCCGGGCGTCGATGCGTACGAAGTGCACGGGCAGCAGCTGGTAGTACAGCTCCGGTGGGGGGATCTCCAGGCAGATTCCGTCCCGCGCGGCCGCGGCGGTGAAGAGGGTGTTCGGGCTGTGTCGGCCGCCCGGATCCCAGGCGGGCGCGTACTGGTCGAGCCGCCGGTTTTGCCAGACCTTCACGATCCACGTGGCCAGCAGGTGCTCCATCTCCGACAGCGTCCACGTCGCGTCGCTCTCCGGATCGCAGCCGCGGTCGGCGATGTCGATACCGCGGTAGCCCAGGAGGAGCTCCAGCAGCAGCGACTGGATCCCGGCGAAGGCCCGCTCGCAGGCGGCCTTATCCGGCGGTCGCATCGCCCGGGCCGGCAGCAGATCGATCCCGAGCGTCGCCGCGGCTTGAACGAAGTGGTGGCTCTTGTAGACGGCGCCATGGTCGCTGGTCACCGTCTCGGGAGCAAAGAACGGCAGCCCGGCGACAGGGTGCCCGGCCAGCTCGGCCACCAGCGCCGCCGGGGCGCCGGGGTAGGGCCATTCCGTCTCCGGCCCCCAGTCCGGCCGCATCGGCAGCGGCAGCAGCACATCCCGCAGCAGCATCGCCACCTCCACCGCCGACTCCGCCACCGGCGTGAGCCGGAACGCGACGATCGAGTGGGTGCAGGCGTCCAGCGCAATCGTCAGGTGCACCGTGATCGGCTCTGCGAAGACATCGTCCAGCACCTTCACCGGCAACGGCGTCGTATCGAGGACCACCACCTGCCCCGGCCTGCTGACATGCACCGTGGCCTCAGGCCGCCACGCCGCGGCGGCCGCGGCCGCCGAACGGACGTACCGCTGGCGGCCTCCGCCCGGCCCGAACCACTCCCGCCACACCTTCGACAGGGTCGTGCGGTGCGGAACTTGGACCTCGCGGTCGGGAAAGCGCTCGCGCACGTACTGGTGGATCAGCCGCTCCTTCGAGGTCACGCTCATCCTCGAGCGGTGCAGTGACTCCGCGTGCACCGCCACGATCGCCTCCTCCACTTCCGGCGTGATGGAACGGTGCCCAGACCGCGCGCGGTCCACCGGCCGTCGGCAAGCCCGGCGACCCCGTGCTCGGAGTGCTGCGCGGACATCCGCTTCAGCGTGCGGACGCTGATTCGCTCCAGGCCCAGCTGCATCGCCTCGCGGCCGTCGAGGTCATTCAGCTCGGCGACCTTGGCCAGCCGCCGCTCCGTCAACGTGGTCCATGCGGGATCGAACGCGGGCCGCGGTTCGTCCGGCCGGGCCCAGAACCGGCTCCCGCTCCGGTAGCCGGTCTCGACCTCAAGCAGGTGCTCCTCGCGGATCCGGGCTCGGCCGAGATTGTGCTCGGTGAGGTCCTCTGCCCGGCGTACTTGGCCGCCCTGCTTCATCAGCCCCTCCTCGGCAGGTAGATCCACGACTCGTCTCCCAGCGGCAGGGTCAAGTCCACGGTCAGCCGCCGCGACCAGAGCAGGTGAAGCACGTAGGTCCGCGCGAGTGCCGGCCACGACGTGCCTTCCACGAGCTCGCTCAGCGGTCGCGGCTCCCGAGCTACTAGTTCCAGGAGCTCGGGAGCCAGCCCCAGCGGGTCGGACATCGAGCGCCGCCGGGCAGACAGCGCTTCTACCGCGGCCCAGGGCTTCGGCTGCCATCCGGCGACCACGACGTATTGCCATCCGGCGGCTCCGGCCGCTCGTTGGGCAGCGGCGAACTTGACCATGTCGTCCGCCTTGATCAGATCCGCTGGCCGGACGTCGATCAGCAGACCGGTCCCGTGGGCCAGCACCAGATAGTCCGGGGTGTGCCGCACGGCGCCCTGGCGGGTAGCGAACTTCAGGGTGAAAGGCTGCGACAGCAGCTCGTTCACGCCGCCCACAAAATCGAGCGCCAAGAGTAGACGCCGCTCGGCCAAGCTCTCGAAACCATTGCAGCCGCCCCGTTGTCGACATGTACGCCAGACCGGGGCGGTGCCGTTGCCCAGCCCGCCAGGTGAATGCGCGCGCGGGGCGCGAAGCCGACCACCTGAAGGTATCGAGATCCCGAACAGGACAGGCGATCTCCCCCTGGGTCGACTTCCACACGGCGACCCACCGGCGGGCCCAGTCGGCACCGGGGTCAGGACCCTCGGGCACCGCCTGTCGGACTGCAAGGTCTGTGAGCGAGCAGCTGTGGGACCAGACCGGATCCCGGTCCGGGGTCGCCTGGTTGAGGGAGGACGCCACAGCACCAGCACACTCGACGGCCAGGCCTTCCGTCAGCAGTACCGCGGAAACTGCCACGAATCTGGCCGCACCCGCTACTTTGCGGGCCACCTACGCCGCTCAGCGGGGCCAACTAGAGCACTCAGGGGCCAAGTAAAACGCTCAGGCACATTTGATTCTATGCTCATGATCACGACTCCGTCCCCTCGCGTGTTCGATTTTATGTTCGATAACGTGATGGGGGAGGTGAGCGCGATGAGTGCGCAGGTGACGGTGGGCGAGCGGCGGGGTGTGGTGATGCATGTGCGCTGCCCGGACCGGCTGCCGGAAGAGACCTACCGGCAGGTGCTGGAGGAGCTGGCCGGCTTGTCGCCGGTGGTGCAGGCGCTGCCGCCGACCGCGGCCCTGGTGGACCTGCGCGGGACACTGGGCTACTACGGCGTCGGCGCCTGCCGGCTGGGGGAGGTGCTGCGGGTGCGGACGATCTCCCGCCTGGGCGTCGACGTCCGCGTCGGGATCGGCCCTACCATCGCGGTCGCTGCCACCGCCTCCGGTCTGGCCCCCCGGCCCGGTGGCGTCCTCGCGGTCGCCCCCGAGGAGGTTGCGGGCTGGCTCGAGCCGCTTTCTGTTGAGGCCCTGCACGGGATCGGTCCGCAGCAGGCAGCGGCGCTGCGGGATTACGGCGTGCACTGCGTGGGCCTGCTCGCCGCGGTGCCGCCCGCGACGGTCCAGCGCCTGCTGGGCGGGAAGGCAGGCCGTCTGGCCGCCGACCGCGCCCGCGGCATCGACCCCCGTCCCGTCGTTCCTCGCGCCCTGCCCGCAACGGCGAGCATGCGCTACCGCTTCGATGAGCACACCCTGGACGGCGCCGTCGTCCGCGCCGCCCTGCTCAAGCTGGTTGTCCGGCTCGGCACCCGGCTGCGCGGCCGCGGCCAGGTGGCCCGCGCCCTCACCCTGACCCTGAAGTTCGCCGGTGGCAGCAGCTGGGAGAAGACCCGCCGTCTTACGGCCCCCTCCGGCCACGAAGACGATCTGCGCCAGCTCGCCAACCAGTTGATGGACGCTGCCGGCCTGCAGCGCGGCCGCCTGACCGGACTGATCCTGAAGGGCGAGGACCTCCTCGACGCCGACCAGGCGCCCCGGCAGCTGTCCCTCGACGACGCCCGCGAAGCCCGCCTTGCCGCGGAAGGCGCCGTCGACCGGATCCGCGACAAGTTCGGCCCCCGCGTGATCGGCCCGGCCGCCGTCTTCCGCTGCGCCTCCTGACCCCGCCCCGACCTGCTCCCGCTGGAGGTAGACCCGTGCCACTGGACCCGCCCGGACCGCGCGGCGCACCTCAGGGGATGCCGCACTGGCCCTACGTCCAGGCCGTCGACGACGCGCTCACCGCCCGCGGCATCCCGCCGGGCACCGTCCGGACCGGCCACCACGGCCTCGAGCGCGGCCTGACCACCTACATGACGCTCGCCTGGGACGTCTCCCGCACCAGCGGCCGTGGCGGCATCCGGCTCGACCGGGAGGAACGTCAGGGCTGGCACTACGCCCTGACCGGGCTGAACGCCTTCGACGTGCTGCTCTACACCGTGGTCACGGCCCTGCGCACGCCGATTGCGGACCTGGAGCGGGTGGCCGACGTGGCAGAGGAACTGGTGTGCTTTCCGCGGGTGCCGGATGTGGAGTACCGGGAGGAGTGGGAGGGCGCGCGGGAGGTGCGGGTCGCCGCGGACGATTTTCGCCGCAGCCGTCTGGGACTTGGACCCCTGCGGCCTCACAAGCACCGAACGTCCGCGCGTGGGCCGCGGCGAACGACATCGAGCTGGTCTTCCTGCCGACCTGCGGATCGTGGCTGAACTGGATCGAGTCCGAGTTCGCCGCCCTGCGCCACTTCGCCCTCAACGGCACCGACCACCGCAGCCATGGCGAACAGAACGGCGCCATCGGCGCCTACCGTGCGCTGGCGAAATGCCCGCGCCGAACCGAAGACCAGCTTTGCCCCCGACTCACCCATCCGCACCTGGACCGAGTACCCGGCCAAGGCTGCCTGACGGTCCGCTACCCTTCCGTCGGCTGTTGCCGGGGCGGTCCGGCGGGTAACCCGGGCGCTGCGGCCCGTCGGGCGCCGGCGCGGTCTCCGGCTCGCTCATCCCGTCCGGGCTGACCCCCACCACCCCGTCCCTCGGTTCTCTGACAGGCAGCTCACCAGGGGACCGGGCCGTGCTCGTCGAAGAAGCCGCCGGTCGGCCCGTCATCGGGCAGCGTGGCGAGCCGGACGACCACGACCGCGCCGTCGGCCGCGGTGCGGGTGAGGCCGGGGAATGCGGTGGTGAGGTCGGTCGCACACGGCCCCGGATCGGCGGCGTTGACCAGGATGTTGCGGCTGCGCAGTTCCTTGGCGTACTGCACGGTCAGCGAGTTGAGTGCGGTCTTGGACGGGACGTACGCGGCCAACGGGGGCCGGGTTGTGAAGTAGTCCTCGGGATCGGTCATCCGAGCGATGGAGCCCAGTCCACTGCTGACATTGACGATCCGGGCGGCGGTGGAGCGGGCGAGCAGCGGCAGCATCGTGGTGGTCACGCTGATCACGCCGAACACGTTGGTATCGAACACCTCGCGTACAGCGGGCAGTTCGACACTGCCAGGGCTCTGGGCGGCGAGGTCGCCAGAGATGCCGGCGTTGTTGACCAGGATGTCCAGCCGGCCAAAGCGCTCCTCGATCCAGCGGGCGGCGGATAGGACGCTGGCACGGTCGGTGACGTCCAGGGTGACCGGGTACACCCGCGGGCCCAGGTCGGCTGCGGCTGCCGCACCGCGGTCCGGGTCGCGCGAGGCCAGCAGGACGTTCGTGCCGAGCGAGGCGAGCCGGGCTGCGACCTCGCGCCCGATGCCCTTGTTGGCACCGGTGACCAGGGCAGTTGTGGTTTCTGTCATGCGTTCAGCCCACCACGGGGGCGGCCGGGAGTTCCAACACCGATCGGGTACGCAGCGATACCGTGCGGGTATGGAAAGACCGGAGGTCCGCGAGCTCGTCTACTTCACCGCTGTCGCCGAGGAACTGCACTTCGGTCGGGCGGCCGCCCGGCTGGGGATGACCCAACCGCCGCTCTCCCGCGCCATTCAGCAGCTCGAACGACGGCTGGGCGTGGCCCTGTTGGAACGTGGCAGTCGCCGGGTCGCACTCACCGAGGCGGGGGCCGTCCTGCTCCGCGAGAGCCGTACGGTGCTCGACGCCGCGTCGGCCGCGGCGCGCCGCACCCGGCGGGCCGGCCGCGCCGAACCGCGTCTGGTCCTGGTCATCAAGCCGGGCGGCGACGGTGGCCTGCTGCCCGCGATCCTCGACGCCTATCAGACTGAGCCGGGTGCGCTGCCGGTCGAGCTGCTGTGCAGCTTCGGCGAGCGTGAGATCCTCCTGCGGGAGGGCCGTGCCGACGCCGCCCTGCTTCACCGCCCCCACCACGACCTCACCGGCCTGGCCACCCAGGACCTCCTGACCGAGACTCAACTTCTCGTGATGCCGAGTTCGCATCGCCTCGCGGGCCGTACCCGGGTCTGCCTGAACGACCTCGCCGGGGAGCCCCTGCCGCGCTGGCCGGGCGCATCCGAGGGTGGCTCACACGGACCCGAGGTCCACGACCTTGGGCAGCTTCTCCACCTCATCGCCTTGCGCCGCATGGTCGCCGTCCTCCCCTCCTCCATCCGCGACCAGCTCCGCGACGACCTGGTCGCTGTCCCAGTCGATGATGCCGAGCCCACCACGCTCCTCCTCGCCTGGCCCGAGCACGCCACCTCCCCAGCCCTGGCCGGCTTCGTCCGCACGGCCGCCGCAGTGGCGGGCAAGGCGACGGGCCACGGCGGGTAGAGCGGAGAGACACGCGGGGTGGGAGGCGCCCCCGCCCATGCTCGCAGGCTTGCGAACACTCCAGGGCGCCCTCACGGCCACCGCCGAGATCACACCTGGAGGCAGAATGACGGGCACCGGACGGCGAACCAATTACGCGGTCGACAATCCGAGCCAAGCCACTAGAAACGTCAACAATCAGGCCATCACGGACTGAACAACGGAACGAAACGCCCTCTGAAGGGGAGGGGCGGAGCTGGTGAAATCGCTGAGCAGGGCTGTGCTCAGCCGCGAAGGCTCACCAGGAGGCGAGTACGCGCTGGTGCAGCTCGGTGACGACCTTGCGGGCAGAGGAGATCGCGCCATGCTGCCAGGCATCCAGATAGCTGAGGTAGTCACCGGCGAAGTACACGTGCCCCTGGGCCGTGTTGAGCGGCGCGTACGCCGGTGCGTCGGGGCCACCGGGCATGGAGTGCCAAGCGCCTTCGAGGTGGGGGACGAGCTTCCACTGGTGGGAGTATGACGCGGCGAGTTCGCTGCGGTACTTGGCGCCGTGGATCTTGGCGCCCTGGTCGAGGGCGCGTTCCAGGCGCTGGGCCGGGGTGAGCGCCGAGTAGACCTCGGAGTGGGCGCCCGTGTTGTAGTAGCCGATGATCAGGCCGCGTTCGCCCAGGTGTCCGTAGGACGGGTACCAGATGTGATCGAGGTCCAGGTCGGTCTCGGTGATGCCGCCGAAGATCCTGAAATCCCTCTCCCACCAGCGGCTCTTGTACTCGAGGCCGATCTTGGAGGCGTAGGAAGGTTTCACCGCCCTCAGGGCGGTCTGCACCGCGGTGCCGAGGTTGTGCGAGGTCTTGGCCAGGATGTGCGGGGCAAGGGTGGCAATGCAGTAGTCGGCCGTGATGGTGCGGGTGCGGCCCTTCTGGGTGTAGGTGATCTGCACGCCGTCAGGGGTGTTCTTGATGTCGGTGACGGCTGCGCCGGTGCGGATCCTCTCCTCGCCTATGGCGCGGGCGAACGCCATCGGTATCCGGTCCATGCCGCCGACGGGCTGGAACATCAGCATCGCCTGGTCGTAGCCGAACTCGAAGGAGAAGGTGCGGCCTACGTTGGAGGCGAACACCTCGGAGAGGGAGGGTACGTCGCCGAGTTCCTTGCCCGGGGTACCGGCGGCACCAGGGTCGACGCTGAAGCCGCGGTGTTCGGTGCCCGTGTACGTGTAGTCGGAACCGAGCGAGCCGTAGCTCTTGAGGAAATTCAGCAGCCGCTCTTTGTCGTCCGCCGTCAATTCGGCGTCCAGCGCCCCGGAGTTCGTGGCCTTGGACAGCAACTCGGAGACGTAGCCGTAGACGTCGGCCTTGGCGGTGCGGTACTGAACCGGAGCCTTCATGCCGGTGGCCTCGTTGTAGATGAGCGCGCCGGCATTGGTGTTCGTGAAGACCTCGACGGGCACGCCGAGTTCGCGGCAGTAGTCGAGCGTGACCATCCATTGGGCGAGGCGTGCGGGGCCGGCGTTCATGTACTGGCCCTTGCCGAATCCCGCGGTCTGGCTGACACCGTTGATGTCGGTCAGCCGGTCACCGCCGCGGACGGTGAGGTTGCGGCCTCCTACGCGATCGCGCGCTTCGAGGACCGTACAGTCATAGTCGGCCTTGCCGAGTTCGTAGGCAGAGGTGAGGCCGGCGATGCCCGCGCCGATGACGACGACCTTGGCTGGCCTGCCCTTGCGGCCCTGGAGTGTGAAATCGCTCTGCCTAGGGGCGCGGAACGGTGCATCCTTCTCTGCTGCGTAGACGGCGGTGGGGGCGAGGCCGAGCGCCCCCATCGTGGCGAACATGGCGCCGGCGCCACCGGTCACACCCACCCTGCGAAGGAACGCGCGTCGGCTCGTTCCTGGTCCGGCCTGTAACGCTGTCACGAGGGGCTCCCCTTCCGATCTTGAACGACGAGGGAAGCGTGCCAAGGGGCGGTTACGGCGTACCGCGCATTCGTGTATCCCGCGCGTTTCTGCGGGAGGCGAACCAAAGAGACACCGGGCTGGACCAGACGCACCCGATGCGGAGGGTCCGCTCGACCGCGGCGAGGTTCTTCGTCCTTCGCACAGGAACTGCCCACCGCGCGCCGTGCGATCGGACAATGAGGTTGAAGTTCAGCGTTCAGGAAAGAACGATCAGGTCATGGCCGTTGGAGGGTTCTGTGACCGTGTTGCCAGAGTTGCAGAAGCAGGCACGACACTGCGGCCTGAACGATTGCCTGCATGCCGTCGCCGGAGGATCCGGGCTGGTCTTTCGCCAGTGAGGTGAACCCGTCCGAGGCAGTCCATTTCACCAGCGCTCCGTCTGATCACGACGTCACGGAAAGCCACGGCTGGCCTGTCTCCTGCATCCGCGTCGACCAGATGGAGCCCAGCCTGGGTTAAGGCACGCCGACCTGCGTAAGCAGGTCGGCCGGCGCAGAGAACACACGTCTCGCCTGCCCCGATCCGACGCGACCAGGCTAAGCCGACTTCATTGTGTTCGCCTCTGCTGTCAGCGCCCGGCCCGGAACGTAGGAGAGCCGCGTACGGGACCGGTCGGGTCCGTACACGGCTCTGCGGAGTTCGCCTCTGCGTTACTTGAATTCCAGCTCGGTGCCCTTGGGGACGATCTGGATGTCCAGGTCGACCTTGATGTTCGAGCCGACCACGGCGATGTTGCGCGCCAGCATGGTCTGCCAGTTGATGTCGTAGTCTTCGCGGTGCAGTTCGGTCGTGGCGTGGATGGCGGCGCGGGTCTCGCCCTCCATGCCCACCCGCACGCCGTTGTACTGCGCGTCGAGGGTCACCGTGCGGGTCACCCCGTGGAGGGTGAGACCGCCCGTGATCGCCCAGTTCTGGCCGCCGCGGTGCACGAAGCGGTCGCTGTAGAACTCCAGGGTCGGGAACTTCTCCACGTCGAGGAAGTCACCGGACCGCAGGTGGTTGTCACGCATCTTGACGTTGGTGTCGATCGATGCCGCGTCGATGACGACGTGCATTGCGGTGTGCTCCATGGCGCTGCCGACCCTGATGGCCCCGGCAAAGTTGCCGAAGCCGCCGTAGACGCGGCCGAGACCGATGTGGCGGGCGGTGAAGCCTATTCGGGTGTGCGCGGCCTCGATCTCCCACTCGCCCGGTTCGGGCAAAGGCAGCGTGGGGGCGACATGCAGGGTGAGGTCGCCGAGCGCAACGGGCGCACCCCCCTCTCGCACGGACGCGTGTCCCAGGTGCGCGGCGAAGCCGTCCGCCGAGACCGACATGCGGTACTCGCCGACGGGGACCACGACGACGCCCCAGCCGTACGGGTCCGTCTCTCCTGTGACGACCTTGCGCCCCTGGTTGTCGTTCAGCCTGTACTGCGCCTGCACCAGGGGCTCACCGACCGAGTCGATGACGCGGAAGCTGAGGAGGCCCGCACTCTGGGGCACCGAGAGGCCGGCGAGTGCGTCCTTCTTCTGGTTCGCGACTTTTCGTCTGCCCAACAAGTGCCTGATCAATTTTCGCGTGTCCCTGTACGAATGTTTCTACGAGCGGTGGCGCGCCCCGCTCCTGTCAAAACTGCTGGACGGAAAGGCAATCGGCTGACACCCTGCGCAGCCCGGCGCCAGCATAGACCGGTTCGAGCAGGTAACTTCGCACAGGTAATCGAGCCTCCGTCCGGTGCTTCAGCGGGGTCGGGGCTGCCCGACCCCCTGCGACCAGGACCGACGCCCGGCTGCATGGACACGCAGCGGTCTCGTCGGCGCGCGCCTTTGCTCACACAATCTGCGGGCGATGTTCACTCATGTCGCGTCAGCTGCACTGTACGGACACAGCGTCCACGGCGTGGTCGGCGTCCTTGGAACGGACATTAGGACCAGTCAGCTGTCTCAGCGGCTCATCTGTCTCATCAGCAGGAAGGCTCCTACGGTGAACGTCGGCCTGTCTCCAAGGCTTTGCGGGCGGACCACGCGTCGATGCCGCTGAACTCCTGCTCTACGGCGTCGGACGCCTCCGCCGTGACGGGCTCGTCGGCGATGTCACCGCCGACCGCGATGGCCCGACCGCCCGCGGCGGTGACCGTAGTGGTGCGGGCCTTGTTGCCGGCGTAGTGGACGCCGACGGCGATGCCGACGCGGGCGAGGCGCTCGACGACCGCGCGGCCGATGCCGCCGGAACCGCCGGCGGCCAATGGCGATGCGACTGGTGGTGTCCGTCGGGGTTAGGGGGTGTGCTGGTGGCCGAGGGTCGGCAGGGCCAGGAGGACGCCAAGGACGAGCACGGTGGTGATGACGAGCAGGATGCCGCCGGAACCGAGCCCGGTGAGAGCGCCGGTGAGCTGCGGGCCCAGGCTGGCCCCGACGAACATGCTGCATCCGTACTCCGAACCGCGCGGCTGGTGCTCGTAGTCGCGCACCAGCCTGCGGTGCAGCATCAGGATCCCGTAGGCGCGCTGCACGACCCTTTCGTGACAGCGACCGCCCCACGTCGCCGAGGCCCCGCTACCTGACGGGATCGGCTCCAGGCGGGTATGGCTGCTCTTGGTTGCTCTAGATAGATCTTTCCTCTCAGCCGCCGTATCTGCGTGCCGAAGTTGGGGGCGTCTTTGCCTTTGCCGGCCGGGGCGGGCGCGAGGTCGACCAGGAGCCTGCACGGACCGCGAGCTTCTGGAACATTGGTGATCCGCACCCGGCCCCGGCCGTCGGTGAGTGGATCACTCTGCCGTTGGACGCGGCGAGACCGTGCTGTCGGCCGGGGGAGTGAGGGCGACCTGTGGTTGGCCCGCGGCAGGGGGCGGCGGGGTGAGGTCATGGGCGGGGAGCGAGGGCGGCGAGGTCTCCTGGAGGACGGCCTGGTCGAAGTCGACGAGGCCGGTCTTCTCCACGACCGTGATGCGGTCCAGGACCGTGTCGTTGGCCTCGGCGGCCAGGGCGCGGATCAGTGAGTTCTTCGTGGTGCTGCGGACACTTGCGATCGTCATGAGCAACTGCCCGTCCACCGCGCGCACGGTGGTCGCCATATCGGTGCCGAACTGTTCGGGGCTGTCTGCGTTCAACCGGGCCACGAAGCCCTGTTGCTGCGGAGACGGCTGCTCGGGCAGCGTGATGCCCAACTGGCCGGCGGTCCTGCGGCACGCGGCGTCCAACGATGCGTCGTCGGCGGCCAGTTGCTGTCCGGCGGTCCTGATGGCCTTCGTCGTGCTCTTCTGTAGGGCCATCAGACCGACGGAATGCTCCCACAGTCCGGCCGCGCGTACCTTGACCACGAAATCCCGATCGGCTTCCGACACCTTTCCAGACTCTGGCGCGGCGATGATCCGATCGGGCGCGCTACTGGCCTTCTGGACTCCGAGCATGGCGGGGTAGAGGAGGGACCCCAGGGTGGCAGCGAGCGCACCACCCAGAAAGAGCGATCCCACCGCGGTCCGTGAAAAATGCACCGTGTCTCCTGATCCGGCATTCGGATCCCGCACCTACGGTCATACGAACTCGGATCCCACCGAAACCTTTTGGGATCGCAACGACTTCGCAAAATCGAGGCTCGAGTGTGCGCGTGATGCGTCTGGAGCGCCAAGGGCAAGCCGGAAGGGGCCGTTGGGCCCTATCGGTGAACCACGAAGGGGCCGTTGGGCCCTATCCGGGCAGGGTGCCTTATGGCCGATCATGGGGCGGCGGCCGGGAAGGGCCAGTCCAATCCCGCACTTACGGTCCTTCCCGGTCAGCCGACGCTTTCATGGAGAGCAGTGCCGGATCGAACCGGCCCTGCCGCGTCCCGAGCCTTTCCCGGGCCCAGTTCCCTGGTTCTCTCAAGCGGTGTCCACCGGCCAGTGCCGGCGCGCGACCGACGACCCGCTCAAGACCCGTCCCACGCCCTGTATGCACCACGGGTGAGCGCTCCATACGGTGATCGCATGGACAGTTCCGTCATCTTCAATGTGGTCACCACGGGTATCGCCGTTGTCGCAGTGGTGACCTCCGTCGTCTTCAACGCCCGACAGGTCCGCACCGCGCAGCACGCCAACCACATATCCGTCATGGTCGATCTGCTCCAGGAGTTCCGCTCGGCAGACTTCCATGAGCAGCACGACTACCTGTGCACGCGCCTGGGCGCAGAGCACGATCCGGAAGGCGGTGTACGGGGTTTGCCCTCGGAAGCCAAGGCGGCCTTCTACAATGTCGTGTACTACTACCAGTCCTTCGCGAACCTCGCCGTGTTCGACATGCTCGACGAAACCCTCATGGTCACGGTTTTGCGGACCCGGATCGTCTCGGTCTGGCAGGCCGTGCGGCCGTTCGTGGAGCGCGAGCGGCAGTTGCGTGGTGAGACCGGCCGAGGCTCATACATGTCGATCTTCGAGGAGCTGGCGCGACTGGCGGCGGCGCTCCCGCCAGATCACGTCCTCGAGGCAATGGCACGGACCCGACGACCAGCTCGCTCCCGGCTGTTTCGCTGAATAGCCGTTAGTCCGTGGCAAGCCGTTGGAGGGAATCGGGGCGGAGTTCGATGGCAAGCGGACCGTCCCTGCTCCGTGTGCTGCTTGTGCCGGCGAGGTCACCCTCAGGGCAGCCCATGCGGAAGTCGGCGCACAGCAGTGTGTCGACGGCGGCAGCGCCGCGCTCCGGCCCGTCGCTCAGGTCTGCGGGCCTCGGACGCCGAGACAGGCAGTTCGGGATCGAAGGGACCCCAGGGCGTGGGACGTTCGGGTCACTTGGCCTTGGTGCGCTGGTAGTGGCGGGCGACGCGTACCCGGTTGCCGCATCGGGTGGCGGAGCACCAGCGGCGGCGCGGATGGGCGGCCAGGAAGAGCATGACGCAGTCGTCCGCTTCGCACTGCCGGACTGTGGTGACCGCGAGATCTGCCAGCAGTTCGGCGGCGGCCTCCGCGAGGCAGGCGGCCAGCCGCAGGCCCGGTGAGCCGTCGCGTCGGCGTGTGGCGACCACCGCCGACCCGTTCCACGCCAGCTGGTTGATCGCCGGCGCGGCGCGCTGCGCCTGATTGAGTGCGTCCAGGTCGGCGGCCAGGGGCTCGTCGCCTCGGCGGGCGCGGTCGATGGCGCGGGCGGTGTGCTCCCGTACGGCGCGCACGGCAGCCAGGTCCGCGGCGGTGACGGCCTGCGGCACGTCGTCCGGCAGGCGGTCGGCCTGAAGGGCCCACCAGTGCCGCAGATCGTCCGGGGTCGCGAGCAGATCGCCTGCGCTCGGACGGGTGTTGACCAGGTCCAGCGCCAGCGGTTCTCCGGTCAGCGGCACAAGATCACTCATGAATCTAATGGTACAACACCGCATTGACACGTTAGCCGGATCGAAGTAAGTCTAATGTGTTAATTCCATCTGGAGGCATTAGTATGGATGTGACAGTCGCCCGCATCGTCCACCGCCACATCGATGTCGACGGCGTACGCGTCTTCTACCGGGAGTCCCTCCCGGAACGGGCCGACGCGCCGGCCCTGCTGCTCCTGCACGGCTTCCCGTCCGGTTCCCACCAGTTCCGCGGTCTCATCGACGCGCTCGGCTCGGGCTACCGGCTGATCGCCCCGGGCTACCCCGGCTTCGGCCACACCCAGGTCCAGGACGGCTTCAGCATGATCTAGCTGTACTGCCCAGCCAGGTTGGTCGAGTTTGTGCGACGACACGGTCTGAATCTGTGAGATGACGAAGGCCTCCGGTTGTGGAGTGGAGCTGTCGAGGAACTGCTCCGCCAACAGGAGGCCTTCGTGTCTCACGCTAACGCTGCTCTGACGCCCCGTGCCCGTCTTCGCCTGGCGCGTCTGATTGTGGATGAGGGATGGCCGGTCGCCCGTGCGGCCGAGCGATATGACGTGTCCTGGCCCACTGCCAAGCGGTGGGCCGACCGATACACCGAATCCGGTCCGACCGCGACGGCCGACCGGTCCTCACGGCCTCACCACAGCCCGGCCCGAACCAGTCAGCCGCAGGTCCGCAAGATCGTGCACCTGCGCTGGAAGCAGCGACTGGGACCGGTCCAGATCGCCGGACGGCTGGGCATGCCCGCCTCGACCGTCCACGCGGTCCTGACCCGCTGCCGGATCAACCGCCTGTCCCACATCGACCGCGCCACCGGCGAGCCCGTCCGTCGCTACGAACACGATCACCCAGGCGCCATGCTCCACATCGACGTCAAGAAGCTCGGCAACGTGCCCGACGGCGGCGGCTGGCGCTAGGTCGGACGCGTCCAGGGCCGCAGGAACCGCGCCGCGACACCGGACAAGCCCCGCAACAAATACCGCGGCCCGCTGCTCGGGACCGCGTTCGTCCACACGGTCGTCGACGACCACTCCCGGGTCGCCTATGCCGAGATCTGCGATGACGAGAAAGCCGCCACTGCAGTCGACGTCCTGCACCGCGCGGTGGACTGGTTCGCGGCCCGCGGTGTGACCGTCGAGCGGGTCCTGACCGACAACGGCTCGGCCTACCGCTCCCGGCACTGGACGCAGGCCTGCACCGGGATGCGGTGGGGCACTGGTGGGCATCCTTCGTCGTCCCGGCCCTGACCGAGGCCCTGCCCGCGACCGGGCGCGTGATCGGGATCGACTGGGGCGTCAAAGAGACGGCCACCACCACATCCGCCGCCTACGGCCTTCCCCACCCGCAGCATGGCAGGACAGCCGCGCACAAGCTTGCCCGCTACCAGCGGATGATGGCCCGGCGCCGTCCGGCCAAGGGGCAGGCCGCCTCGAAGGGCTACCGTGAAGCGAAGCGGCAGACGGCGAAACTGCACCGGAAAGTCGCCGCCCAGCGGCAGGACACGGCCCGTAAGTGGGCCAAGAAGGTCGTCCGCGAACACGACGCGCTCGCTGTGGAGGACTTTCGGCCCAAGTTCCTCGCGAAGACCACCATGGCCCGCAAGGCTGCCGACGCGGCGATCAGCGCCACGAAGAAGGCGCTGGTGGAGATGGCGAGGAAGCATGGCAGGGCCGTGCATCTGGTCCACCCGGCGCACACCACGATGGACTGCGCCAAGTGCGGAGCGAGAACCAAGCACGCACTGCCTCTTTCCGAACGAACGTATACCTGCACCGCGTGCGGCGCCGTCTCCCCGAGAGACAAGAACTCCGCCCGTGTCAACCAGGTGCAACCGGCGAATCCCGCATCCGCCGCACTCGCAAAGCGGCATTCGGGGCCTGCGCACCGCTGCCCGAGTGACGATCAACAGTCCCGGAATGGTGTGTCAGGGCTTGCCGGGCTTCAGGTCGCCAATCACCCCGATCCGGATGCCCAGCCACGGATAGGTGTGGTTGTAGAACACATTGTCCTGCGGCTGCAGTCCAACAGCGGAGGGCCACATCTGGTAGGCGGACGCGTTGGAGATTCCGCCGTGGAGTCGCCGCCAGACCCGGAGGGAACTCTGCCCGGAAGGGGGCGCTGTGATCGTGTCGGTCCACTCGACCGCGTTTCCGCCCTGGTCAAGGGTGCCCCACGGTGATGCGGTCCTCGCCTGGCCGACGGTGCTGAGACTTCCCTGGTAGGCCTTGGCATAGAGGGTCGGGTCGAGTCCGAACGGGTTGACGGTGGAACACGCGTCGGGGATCAGCTGGTTCGGGCACCAGCTCGGTGCTGGTTTGCCGTCCGCGTGATACGAGGCCAGAGGCTGGGTCGCAGCGTTGGTGACGTCGCCGGTGTCCGGGTTGAGGACGGTGGGGCTGGGTGCAGTCGCCTCTCCGTCACCGAAGACTCCCGGGTTGGTCGGGTACTTCCAATAGGAGTAGGTGCCACCGCCGCGAGGATCGTAGTAGGCGGCTTTGATCCACTCGTCCTGGCTCGGCAGGACGAACCCCGCACGATGCACTCGCGTCGTCTGCGGTCGAGCCAGGTCGTACATTCCGCGCTCGGTCTGCGACGACAACGCGACCTGGTACGTGACGTACTGGAAGCCGTCCTTGCTGCCGGCCTGCTTGGAGATCAGTCGGCCGTTGTAGAGCGAGTTGACGAAGCGTGCCGCCCTCAGAAAGTTCGCGAAGCCGTATGGCTTGCGGGCCCATTGTGGGAAGGCCACCGAGTAGTGACGGCCTCTGCCGGCATCTGGGGACAGGTTGATCTGGCCGTACTTCGGCCACGCCGCCGAACTCTCGGTCTCGTCGTAGAGACGGAGGCGGTTGCGTCCTTCGGGATCGACCGTGTTGAGGAACGCTACCCACTGTTCGACGGTGACTTCGAGCTGACCGATCTCGTAGCGATAGGGCACGCCGCCCACTCGAAGGCAGTCCTTCGGGGAAGGGGTGACGGTGCACGAGCGGTACAGGGCGTCCCTGAACGGGAGAATACCAACCGAATGATTTCCGGGTGCGCCGACCTTTACGGTGGTAAGGCTGATGGCTGTGCCTTCCAGGGAAGGGCTCCCTCCGGTAACCGCATACCGCTCGTCGGCAGCGGCGCCCGAGGTGGCCGTCACGGAGGTGGCGAGCAGGGCCGACAACCCGCACGCGGTCATGATGGTCCTGTTGAGGAGAGTACGGCGGAACGCGACGTGCATAAGCGAAACCCATTTCGGCAAGGGCAGCCTGCTCGGTGGCCAGGGCAGCGTCTATCGACTGTCGATCTCTTGACGGTCGACGCCACGCTAGTCGCATCCACTGCTTTCCGCCTTTATTGTGGCACGAAAATCGCCCAGTCGGACGCACATCAGGCAGAGTGTGCAGCCGGACCTTGCTCGGTCAGACAGAAAACCCCGGTGCAGTGACGGCTCAGTGCGCTTCAACGAGCGGCGCCTGGCGTCACTGGTGAGGGCGATCGGCGCTGCAAGCTCCGCCCGCCACAGCGTGTGGTGGTGATGCCGGTGTAGGTGCCCCAGGGCACCACCAGCGCGCTTGCGCGGAACTGACGCGGAGTTCGCATGAATGCAACCATGGCGGGCCCTGGGCCGCGGGGTGTCCGCGGCCCGGGCCGTGTGGTGCATCTTCCGCAAAGGCCGGAGCAGGCGAACCGCATGTCGTCTATTGCCCCGACCGTCCCCTTTTTGGAGCGGCATGTTGGGAAGGATCATTGGCCGTCCAATATCCTTGGACTTGCGGCGAACGGCTGAATTAATGCACAGATTCAGAGGGAGCTGTGCCGGCGCATCGGAGATTCCTGTCATCGGTGGCGGGGTCGCGGTGCAATGGGTGGGTATTGACTTCCAATACTTTGATCATGCAGTGACGCTGGCGCAATTCGATGACGTCAATACGCCACATTCGGCCGACCGAGCGGCACCCCAAAAGAGACCCTACTGTACAGAAAGCGGCGCATGCGAGAAACGTCCACATGACTGTATTCCACATCTTCCTTTTCTCCGTCGCTCCGGGTTTCACTGTCGTAGTATGAAAGTGGTGCTGCGAAAACGTAATTCGCGGTACACGGATAACCCTCGGATGTATACGGGGACACGGGCGAGGTGGAAAACAACCCACACAGAGCAACTGGATGACGTTCCGTGCATCCCATTTACGGACAGCGGTCGGGTAGGAGCTCGTGCGCACTCGGGATTGAGACCTGATCCCTCGGCGGTGCCAGTCGAGGGACGCGAACGCCTCCCCGCCCGCGCGGCGAGCGACTGCCTACATCCGAGGAGTTCTACGACTGCCTCTACACGCGGGCGGATGCGCTCTTCGAGCTCACCGACGCGGTGCTGTGCTCGGACGGCCCGGTCACCTCGCTGGTCGAGTTGACGCTCACGGCCGAGCACCGGCGAGGCCACGGGGCGATGTACGACGCCATCAACCACGGCTGGCTCAAGCAGACTGCGCCGCCTGCGCAGTCTGCTTGCCTCCACGCCACTGCCGCGTGCCGCCGACGGGCGCATCTTGCTCGCCGTGGTGCCAGCCGACGGGCTGCGGCCCGACGCACCCACCAACCCGGAGCTGCTGTTCTGCCAAGTCTACGGGCGGGGCCGCAGCGCGGATCAGTTCATCCCGGCTGGCCCTACTCCTTCGTCGCCGCGCTGGAGACGGGACGCACGTCTTGGACGGCCGTGCTGGACGCGATCCGGCTCGGGCCGGCCGACGACGCCACCGCGGTGACCGCCATCCAGCTGCGGGAGGTGGTCCCCCGACTCGTTGGTGCCGGGCAGTGGCAGCCGGGCGACGCGGACATCCTCGTCCTCATGGACACCGGCTACGACGTCACCCGCCTCGCCTACGTCCTGGCCGACCTGCCTGTCGAGCTGGTCGGTCGGCTGCGCTCGGACCGGATCATGGTCCGGGATGCCGGACCTCGTCGCTCCACCCCGCGTGGCGGGCAGCCCCGCAAGCACGGCGGCGTCCTCACCTTCTCCCAGCCGGCCTCCTGGCACCACGACGTGCGACACCACTCGCTACGGCACGGCCGAAACCCTCGCCTGGGACCGGATGCACCCACGCTTGCAGGCCCGCGGTCCCTGGCTCGTCCACTTACCGGTAGTTCGTGGAATCCGGTGGTAGAGGTCAACGCCGTGTCCGGTGGCGACCGCGTCGATCAGGGTCTGGAGCTGGGAGGGCGGGTCCTTGTCCGTCCAGGCTCGCCACCATCGGTTCAGGGCGGTGGCGGGGGTGAGCCGTGCGCGGAGTGAACGTAGTGCCCCGGGCCAGCAGGGCAGTTGGGGTGGGTGGGGTTCGCTTGGTCCCCCTCTCTGGCCGGTCGTCGGGACACGGGTCCGGTGCGATGGGATCCAGGGGTCCGGATGCGGTGAACCACTGGTCCCAGCAGAAGGAGAAGGCGCAGTTGACCAGGGTCTGGTGGCGGCGGATGGCACGGTCGGAGCGGACTTGGAAGTCAGCCCAGCCGAGCTCGTCCTTGACCTGCTTGTAGCTCTGCTCGATCCAGCGCCGCAGGCCGTAGAGGCGGACGATTTCGGCGAGGTCAGCCGATGGGTGGGGGCCGGTGGTGGCGTGGGGTGCGTCGGGGTGGGGCAGGTTGGTGGCCAGATACCAAGTGGCCTTCGGTGGCAGAGTGGCCGGGTCGGTGGTGGCCACGACCAGACGGCAGCGTGAGCCGGGACCGTAGCCACTCAAGTGGGCATCGGCGGCCCACCAGATCTCGGTGTGCCCGTCACGGAAGTGACGCTCCACGGGTGTCCACTCGCCGGGACGCCTGGCATCGTGCCAGGCCAGGGCATGGGCTGCTTCGCTGGGGGTGTGCGGCTGGTCGGCTCGGGCCCAGGTGCCGCGGTGCGGCCTGAGCGTGACGGCATAGGCCAGGCCGGCCTCGCGCAGAGCGAGGTACCAGTCGTCGCTGACAGAGTAGGCGCAGTCGGCAACCACCGCCCGGCAGCCGAAACCCGCCTCCTTCCCACGGGCCGCGAGAGCAGCGGCCAGCTGCGGTTTCGTACGAAACGCCGGGTCGGAGCGGCCGCGGGCGAAGTGGTGGGCAGGGGTGCAACGACTCGTGTGCAGCGGGTAGTACACGCGGCCGTCGGTCCATACCGTGGTCACCGTGACGACGCCGTTGTCCGTCTTTCCCAACCGGCCCAGCCACTGCCGGCCCACGTGCGCGGTCGCCGTGCCGTCCTTGCGGTCCCCGGAATCGTCGATCACGATCACCCCGCCGTCGTGCGGCGCCGTCGCCGGCTCCTCGCGCAGCAGCTCAAGCCGCCGGTCGTTGACCCGCTCGCCCTCCCACGGCGACTCGGACAGGAAGAACTGCAGCCGCTGCACCCCCGGCATCCCCGCCCCGGTCGCCGGCTCCGCCCCCGGCCAGGCAGGTGATCGTCTTGTTCCGCTCCCGAGGCGCCAGCAGCCCGGTCAGGTACTCGCGAAACTCCTCCAATGGTCCCGGCGCGGGCGGACACGGACGGCGAGCGGTCATCTTCAGCCCCCAGCCAGGCAGTTGACTTCTGCCACCGGCCTACGACCAACCTGGCCTACCATCAACCCGCACCCCCACCGGATTCAACGAACTACCGGTAGCTGCCCGGGCTCGACAGGGTTCCGGCAGCGATCGCCCTTCCTCGTGCGTGCGACGCACTGCAGTGTGTGGGCGTCGCCGCTGGGGTTGATCCACAGGCGACCGCGCAGCACGACCACCTGGCACCTCGGACTCATGATTCCGCTCCATCCTGTTCCGGGCGCGTGCACAGGTGCGCGGACGGGCAAGCCGGGCAGCCCCGTACCTGCGCGAGTTCGGCGACGGCCACGGACGAACCATCCGGCCAAAGGGTGGCCAGGGGTCAAAACGGACAGTACGGGCTAGCGCTCGCGGAAGTGCTCCGATCCCGCGCCTTCACCCGACCGAGTGGTCCTGGGCATGGAACCACGGAGGCGGTACCGGCCGCACTGAACGAGCGGCACGGCGATCTCGAAACGGCCACCTGGCAGCCGGATGAGTACGAGCGGATGCTGGCGAACACAATGCAGGCCGAAGACGGGGCCCGCGCCCAGGCCGTATGGGAGAGGCTGCGCGCGGCCGGTCCTAAGGTCCCCCACGAGCGGCTTGCTGTGGTCGCGGCGAGGTGCGCCGCCGTGCTGGACTCCCTCAGCCGCGCGGCATCCGAGGACGGTCGGGCGCTGCTCCTTGCCCTGGACGACGTCCTGGATCTGGCCGTGGCGCCGGGCGGGCCGCCGGCTGGGGCCACCGACAGCGCGGCGGCTGGATGACGAAGAGGTGATCGTAAGCGGGTGCTTGCCCAGCCCCGCCCCGGACAGAGGGGCGTGTGATGCGATCCTTCGACGCCGGTGACAGTCGTACGATGCGACGTGCACCGCAGGGGCCGCCTGTGGGGCGAACAAGATTCCGGTCGGGCGCAGTCCGTTTCCGGGGCCACGCGAGGCTAGTGCTGTGACCGGGTTGGTTCGCCGGGTTGGTCAGGCCGCGGTGGTGACGGGGCGTCCGCCCCAGCGGATGCCCTTCTCGCTGCGGATGCGGGCGCGTTCCTTGCGTTCGGCGGCCAGGACGCCCGGGTGGCGGGCGTTGGCGTTGCGCCAGCGCAGGTAGGCGTGCAGGGTCCGGGTCTGCACGGTGTGGTTGGGGTGGTTCGAGTTGGCGATGGTGAACTGCCGCAGCGGCCCGAAGTGCGCCTCGATCGGGTTCGCCCACGAGGCGTAGGTCGGGGTGAAGCACAGCTCGACCTTGTTCTTCCGCGCCCAGCGGCGGATGTCGGCGCCCTTGTGGGCCGACAGATTGTCCATGATCACGTAAATCGGGGCGCCGTCCGGGCGGGCGGCACGGATCGACTTCAGTGCGGCCAGCGTGTTCCCGGCGCCTTTCTTGCGGCGGTTCACGCCCCACAAGCTGTCGTCACCGACCGAGTAGCAGCCGTGGAAATACCGGACTCCATGGGTGCGGTGGTAGGTGGCCGGCAGCCGGTCGGGATGTCCTTGTTCGGCCCAGCCTGAGCCCGCGGTGGGCCGGATCCCGAGCGGGCCAAACTCGTCGAAGGCGAACACCCGGTCCGGGAAGCGGTGCAGAACCTCCTCGATGCGGTCGAGCTTGGTGTCGCGCTCGGGGTCCGGGGACTCCTTCCAGGTTTTGGTGCGCTGGAAGGTGATGCCGCGGCGGGCGAGCAGGCACCGTAACGCCTCGCGGCCGATCCGGATGATTCGGCCGTGGACTTTGCGCAGGTAGGCGACGAGTTTGCGCAGTGACCAGCGGGTGAAGGGCTGGCCGAGCTTGGCGGGGCGGGTGATGGCCGTCTGGATGACGAAGTCTTCGTCGTCAGGCTTGAGTTGGCGGGGACGGCCTCCCGCCCATTGAGGGTCCAGGCAGGCCAGGCCGATCTCGTTGAACCGATGGATCACGTCCCGGATGGTGTCCTCGTCGGCCTGCACCAGCTGGGCGATCACCGGCACCCGGTTCCCGCCGGCCGAGGCCAGCAGCATCATCGCCCGCCGGTAGCGCACCGTGCTGGTGCTGCCCCGGCGCACGATCTGCTGCAGCTTCTGCCCCTCCTGGTCGGTCAGTCTGCGCACACGGACAGGCTCGGCCACCGGACCTCCAGCGGTCGGATCGGACGACACCCCACATCCAACCGCCACGACCGCCAACCCGGCGAACCAACCCGGTCACAGCACTAGAGCGCGTCGTGGCGTTCGCTGTGTGGAAGAAGCCCCTGTCTTCACGCGATGGGCGTGCTGCGGTCGCCTTGATGGGCTGGCGGCGGGTTTCGCGCGGCCGGTTCGGCTGACGCCTGGAGAGGAATGGCCGAGTGGTGGGCCTCGGGTGATGGACTGTGGCGGTTTTGGTGGGGTTGGTGGGTGTGCATGCGGATGCGTGCTTTGCCTGCTCTTTTGGCCTCGTACATGGCCTTGTCGGCTTGGTGGAGGAGTTCGTCCGGTGTGACGCCGGGGAGGGCTACTGTCATGCCGATGGAGGCCGAGATGAGTGCATCGTTGCCTGCGATCTGGTAGGGCTGTGTCAGGGCGGACAGGATTCGCTCGGCGACGTCTCTGGCACGGGAGGGGTGTGTCCCGGCCTCTCCCTCCAGAAGGGCGGCGAACTCGTCACCGCCGAGGCGGGCTACGGTGTCTTCGGCCCGTACGGATGCCTGGAGCCGACGGGCGGCGTGGACCAGGAGAGCGTCGCCGACCGCGTGTCCGGCCGAGTCGTTGACGGCCTTGAAGCCGTCCAGGTCCACGAAGAGCACTGTGGGTGGGGCTGTGTGATTGGTCCGTTTCCGCAGGGCGTGCGCGACTCGGTCGGCGAAGAGGGCCCGGTTGGGCAGGCCGGTGAGCGCGTCGTGGAAGGCCAGGTGCTCGAGTTGTTCCTGCAGGGCGAGCCGTTCGGTCACATCGCGACTGCTGAAGATCATTCCTTCCGTGTGGTGGCTGACCGTCGATTCGACGTGGCGCCAGCGTCCGTCGGCGTGGCGGACCCGGCAGGACACGCGGCGGGCCGGGCTGCGGATCCCCGATGCGGCTTCCTGCCGCAGCGCCTCGACACCTTGAATCAGCGGCGTCACGTCGTCGGGGTGGCAGTACAGGGGCAGGCGGGCACCCAGCAGGTCCTCAGGCCGGTAGCCGAAGACGTGGTGGGCGGCAGGGCTGACGTAGCGGACGCGACCCTCCGGGCCGACGATGGTGATCACGTCGCGAGTGCCGTCGACCAGGGTGCGGTAAAGAGCCTCCCGGTGGGTGGCTTCGCGGGTGATATGAAGGTGATCGGCGTGGATGATGCCTTGCCGGATGCCAAGCGCGACAAGCAGCGAGCCTGCCAGGACCATGAGGGTCATGTCAGTGTGGCCGCCGACCATGGTGTGGGCTGCCAGGGCCAGGGCGCAGACGGCCACGGGCACGAAAGCGGCCACGACTGCGACGACGGGCATGAGGTGTTGGCCGACGTCCACGACGCTGGTGCCTCCGGCCAGCCATGGAGTCACGGCGATGAGGAGCAGGCCGGTGATCGAGCAGGCCGCCGCGCAAGGAATGCCGTACCAGGTGCCGGGGGCCGGCATGAGGATGCGCAGCATGTCGCCTGCGGACAAAGCGACGAGGGCCAGTGCACCCACCGTTGTCGATGTGCGCTCGGGACGCTTCAGTGCGAAGCGCAGTGCCACCAGAAGTCCGAAGACCAGGATGTCCGTCACCACGCGTGCCAGATCCTGAAAAGAACCGAACGCATCGCCGCTTCGGTCGGCGCGATGCAGCAGCAGCACCCAGCCCAGGGTGAGCAGCGAGCCGGCGATCATCCATCCGTCCAGGACTCGCCGCAGCCAGATCAGCGTCGTGCCGCGGTCTGCAACCGCGATCACCAGTCCGGCGATCGCCACCATCAGAGACAAGACGATTCCGGCGACTGCCAGCAGTTGGAGGACGAAGTGGACGCCACCAGCGGACTTTCCCCGAGAGGAAGAAAGGTGACCGACCACGAGATGGTGAAGGCCACCCGCGGCCGCAGAACCCGCAAAGAGTACGAGGCGAAGACGCCCCCGTCCGGCGGCCGCTCTGGCACGCCCAAGCAGGGACAGAACGGCCAGACCATACGCAGCCGGCACTCCTGCTACGGCCGGGATGAACAGCGCCGCTGCCGCGCCCGCGCTCACTGCGGCGGCAAGCACCCATCCCAGCCACAAAGTCCTGCCCCGCCCACAGGCTGCCGATGGCCAGCCGATACGAACGGCGTGCAACCAGCCCCACCAACCGGCCATGCCCAGCCTCACGCAAACCCCCGACAGTCATCAAGCCCAAGGAGGGCGGGCACGCCGTGTCCGGTCCGCTCCAGTCGAGAAGAGGATAAGAGGATGTCTAACGGATATCCCCGTGAAAGGTGATAAGTTCACCTGAAGAACCGATTTGCCCCTATGGGCTGACGCCCTGCCAGTTGCTATTCGAACCGCAGTCCATGACGCCTCACGGCAGCCAGGCAACGGCTGAACGAACGAATCTGAAACTGCGGCAACCCCTTTTGACCCGCTGATCCGCGCCTCCGGCGCGCCGGGAAAACCTCAGTCGTGCACCGTGCCCACGCCGATTCGAGCGACAGTGCGGCGGTGGCGACGCGGTGCATCCTCGCAGTCCGGTGCGTGCAGGACCGGTCGGGCCGGGGCCGCGGCCGTCGCGCAGCTTGGCAAAATACCCACCCGAAGGCCGACGCTCCCCGAAGACCTCACGGACCACCGACTGCGGCGACCGCTCCAGCTTCTCGGTGACGACCTGGTCATAGTCGACGCCGTCGACCGGCCGTACGTGGTCGGGAGTGCGTACCCATACTCGGTACTCCGCCGCCTCCTCGCCGCGGTCCAACTGGTGGAGGGGCAGTATCCCGATGACCATCCCGTACCCGTCGGCCGGCGCCTACGAGGTCGGGGGGGACAGGCGCACTGTCACGGTCGGCGATTCGGGCGTTCGTTCCAGCGGTGAGTCGTCCATGCCTGCCGGATCAGGCTACGCATGATGATGATCGTGTCGGTGAGGTCGAAGAAGGCGCCGATGACGGTGGTGCGCCGCTCGTAGCAGCGGGCGAGCCGGTAGAAGGCGTTCTGCCAGGCGTGGGTGCGCTCCGCGTACCAACGCTGACCGGCCTGGACCGGTGCCTTCTCACCGTTGTGCGCGAGCGGGCGTGGAAGCCGCGTTCGTCGAGCAGAGCGCGGGTCTTGCCCGAGTCGCAGCCGGCATCCAGGTGCACGGTGATGCCATCGGGTAGCGGGCCGAGGTTGTCCAGGCGGTTCAGCGTGGGGGCGAGCAGGGGTGAGTCGTGGCGGTTGGCGCCGGCCAGGACACGCCCCCAGTGGAATGCCGTTTCCGTCCGTCATGCCCGAGCGTTTCAGGCCCTGTTTGCCGCGGTCGACCGGTGACCGGCCTGCGGCCTCGCCGCCTCCGGGCGCCTTGGTGATGGAGCCGTCCACGGCGATGTGATCGAGAACGAGGCCGGCGATCCGGTCGTAGGACTCCAACGCGATCTGCTTGAGTCCGGCGAACACGCCGAGTCGGATCCACTCGTCGCGGCGGCTGCGGATCGTGGTGGCCGAGCAGGTCGTGTCGGCGATCGCCTCGTAAGAACAGCCGAAGCGCAGAAGTTGCAGGAGCTTGTCGAAGATGACCCGGTCGCTGATACGTCGGCGGTGGCAGCCGAGCGGATGGTCCGGGCGGAACTCCGGCCGCTCCGGAAGCAGGACGGCGAATTGGTCCCAGAGCGGTTCTGTCAGCCATGACGGCAGCGCGGGCACAGGTCACCCCAGTGATCACGAAACGTCGTGACCCCATGATCGCCAGGTCCTGTGCCCGCCCCGCTGCCGGGGCTTCCAACCGCGCCTATCCGCGCGACCTGTAAGAAGATATGAGCCACATCGGCCCGCAATTCGCAACGCTCGGTCGAGTCAGGAGACGGTTCTTCTGGCCTGCCGAGTTGTCCGGCAGGAGGAGTCGTTGGTACAGGGCGCCTCTGGCCGCGGTCTCACTGCTGGACCCCTCCGGCGTCCTGCCACCAGGCATGCAGGTCACGTCAGCGCAGGCCCTCGATGTAGCCGCGTCGCCACCACGGTGAACACGGAGTAGCCGCCACCATGAATGGAAGCCTGCCTGTGGTGAGGGGAAGCGCACCCATAAATGCCCCCGCGCGGAGGGCGCGAGGGCGGGCCGAAGAGGCTGGTCAGAGCGCGTCCACGGCGGTCACCTTCCAGCCGTCGGAGGTACGGCTCATCGTCATCCGCACGCGGTTCAGGTCCAGGCGGGAGCCTGAGACCTGGGTGCTCTGCGTGACCTGGTTGACGAAGAGCAGGACGGTGACCTTGTCCGGTGCCGCCGAGACGACGGAGGCCGCGGTGACCGATGCCTTGACCACCCCGTGGTACTTCTTCGCCGTCGGCCCGACGACACTCGCCGTCGTCTTCGCGTACTCGTCCCGGAAGTGCCCGGTCAGCCGATCGCGCGCCCGGGTGAAGTCGCGGTCCAGATGCCGGTAGTCGTACGACAGGACGACCGGCGCAGCCTTGCGTGCCGCCGTCAGGGCCTGCGCCCGGGCGCTCTCGGCGCGCCGCTCCTGCCCGTACTGCCAGCCGAGCACCGAGACCGCGACCAGGCCCATGGCCAGGAGGGCGCCGAGCATCGCGGTGAGCAGCCACTGCCGGGACGGGTGGGTCTGCGCCTCGTCCGTCAGGTCCTCGGGTGACGGTTCCGGCGGGTCCTCCCAGCCGTCCGGGGCCGGCGGGTCGATCGTCAGGGTGCGCCCGGTGAGGGGTTCCTCGGGCTGCTTCGGGTCCTCGACCCGCCGGGTGCGCTTGGCCGCCGCACGGGCGGCCGCGTTCATCGCGCGGCTGCGGGCTGTCGGGTTCGCCATCGTCGTACTCCTCACTGGTGGTGCGTGACCGGTGGTGCGGGTCAGCCCACGAATTCGACGTCGGAGGTCAGCCAGCGCTCGTTCCGGTAGAGCAGGTCGAGCTGCAGTCGGTAGGTGCGTGCCTCTCCCTTGGGCACGGCAGTGTTGGTGACCTTGCTGTCGGCGACCACCAGGACGCGGGCCGAGTGCGCGTCGGAGCGGACGATGCCGGCGTCGAGGACCTGCCCCTGGGAGACCGACCGGTTCTCGGCGACGAGCTTGGTCAAGTCCTGTGTCTGCGCGCTGAACTGCTTCTTGAAGTCACCGGTGGCGCTGTTGAGGACGTTGGCGCTGTCCCGGTCGTAGTGCCGGTAGTCGAGCGAGGTGAAGTTCAGCGCGGACTGGCGGGCGGCAGACAGGATGCCCTGGCGCCGCATGTCCTTCTCGTGCTGGTCGTAGAGGCGCAGGCTCAGCCAGAGAGCGGCTGCCGTGGTCAGGAGGGTCGCCACGACGAGTCCGACCGTGAGTGCCTTCTTGTTCCCGCCGAGTTCCTTCACGGTCAGGCCATAGGACCGACGAGCAGCCATTGCCACGACTCCTTTCCGAACACCGTCTGCTGGCCGCCCGTCGAGCCGATCTCGACGGGCTTTCCGTCCGGGCCGGTCGTGGTGCCGGTCTCCGGGTCGTACGGCGTGACGTACGCCGCCTGGTTCGCGCCGCCCGAAGCCGAGCGTGCGCCGGGGGCGTTCTGCGCGCCCCGTACCGAGGTCTTGCTGCCGCGCGGGGCGGTGCAGTGCGCGTCGGTGTTCGCCGCGCGCGTGCTGGTGTCCGAGGGGTCGCGCCGGGTCGTGCCGTATCCCTGGGTGCACGGCGCCGGGTCGTCGGCGTTCACCACGAGGCCGAAGTGGAAGGTTCCGTCGCCCGGGACGACGGTGTAGCTGCCCGAGACCAGCGCCGGGAAGGTGACGAGCGACTGCTCGACGCCGGGCAGGTGGGCCAGTGTGACCTGGCCGCCGCTGATCAGGTTGGCCAGCAGAACCGAAAGCTGCGGACCGGTCGACTTCAGCAGGGAGTTGACCTCCTGCGCGGCCGGCGCGGCATTGCCGATCAGCTTGCGCAGGTCTTTGTCGCTCGACTTCAACTGCGCGCTGAGCAGCGCCAGGTCGTGCGCGAACGACTTGATCGAGGAACCCTGGTCGGCCTGCGTCTTGAGGACCTTCCGGGAGTCCTCGATCAGCGAGATCGTCTGGGGCAGAGAGCCGGACGCCGACTCGACGAGCGCGTTGCCGGAGTCCACCAGCCGGCTCAGGTCGGGGCCGCTGCCGTTGAAGGCCTTACCCAACTCGTCGACGGTGATCCGGAGATCGTTCTTGCCGACGGAGTTCACCAGCCGGTCCAGGCTGAGGACGAGGTCGGTGGTGGGCAGCGGCACCCGGGTGCTGCCCCTCGGGATCGCGCTGCCGTCGAGGAGGTACGGGCCGTGCGAAGTGCGCGGCTGCAGGTCGACGTACTGCTCACCCACCGCCGAGCGGTTGGCGACCACGGCGAGGGTGTCCGCCGGGATGCGCGGCGTGCCGCCTTTGATGTCGAGGGCGACCGACACACCGTTGTCGCCGGTCAGTCCCAGCGAGCCGACGCGGCCCACCGGCACCCCGCGGTAGGTGACCTCGGCGCCCGGGAAGATACCTCCGGAGTCGGCGAAGTCGGCCCGGACGGTGTAGCCGCGGTCCAGGAGGCTGTCGACCAGGCCGGTGTACTCGGCACCGACGTACGACACCCCGACAGCGGTGACGGCGGCGAAGGCGAGCAACTGTGCCTTGACGGTACGGGTGATCACGGCTGGACCCCCTTCAGCATCAGCTCGGCGAGCGCGAGGTCGATCCCTTCGGGTGCGCGGGCGCCGGGGGAGTAGGCGCTTGTGCACACGGGCGGGCACAGCACGTCGCCGCCGCCCGAGGAGGCCGAGGGAGTCGGCAGGCCCGGCGTGCTCGGCAGCGCGGTCGGTGTGGGGACGCTCGGCAGGTCCGGGACGTTCGGGACGTCCGGGAGATCCGGCACGTCGAGCGTGCCCGGCGGCTGCGAACCGCCCTTGTCACCACCGGAGTTCTGGCCCGTCACGTTCCCGTACAGGTCCGCGAGGTCGAGGTCCGCGCTGAGGTGGAGGTTGACGTAGTCGCCCTTGACCGCCTCCGTGGCGTTGCGCGGGAACGGGTAAGTGGTCAGCAGCTCCAGGGAGTTGGGCAGGTCACTGCCCGCCTTGTTCAGCTGCTGCAGGATCGGCCGGAGGTGCTTGAGGTTCGCGACCGTGTCGTCGTGCGAGGCCTCGACCACCTTGGTGCCGGTCTTGCCGAGCTTCGACAGGGCGGTCAGCATCTTCGTCAGGTTGCGCCGCTCGCCGGCCAGGACCTGCAACGCGGGCGGCATCGTGTCGACGGCCTCGGCAATGGTCGCCTTCTCCTTGCCGAGCCGCCCCGCGAGCCGGTCGACAGCCTTGATCGCGCGGACGATGTCCGCCTTCTGCTCGTCCAGTCCGCCGACGAACGTGTTCAGCTCCTTCAGCAGCGACCGGACCCGGTTCTCCCGGCCGTCCAGGGCCTGGTTCAACTCCACGGTGATCGTCTTGAGCTGGGCCACCCCGCCGCCGTTGAGCAGCGCGGACAACGCGGACAGCACTTCCTCGACCTCCGGGTTGCGGCCGCTGCGGGACAGCGGGATACGGTCGCCGTCGCGCAGCCGGCCCACGGGGGCCGTGCCGGTCGGGGCGGCGAGCGCCACGTACTTCTCGCCCAGCAGGCTGGTCTGCCGCAGTTCCGCGACCGCGTTGGCTGGCAGCCTCACCGAGTCGGCGACCCGTAGCCGTACACGCGCGTGCCAGCCGTCCAGCTGCACTTTCTCGACCGCACCCACCGTCACGTCGTCGGCCTTCACCGCCGACTGCGGCACCAGGTCCAGGACGTCGCGGAACTCGACGGTGACGTGGTACGCGTGCCCGTCGTCGGCGGCACCGCCGGGCAGCGGGACGTCGTACCAGCCGTTGAACTCGCAGCCGGACAGCAGCAGCGAGCCGACCGCCGCCCAGGCGAAGGTCCCCGCCGTGCGTCGTATGCTCATGCGCTCGCCCCCAGGATCCCGCCGAGCGTCCTGTCGGTCGTGCCCGTCACCGCGGTGCCCTGCGTGGGAAGTTCCGGCAGGGAGTCGAAGAGTTTCGTCAGCTCCTTGCAGTCGGGGTTCTTGCCGCCTTCGTCGCCCGTCGTCCTGAGCAGGGAGCACAGGAGCGAGGCCGGATCCTGGGCCTGTTGGGCGTTGTTGCGGGTGTCGAGGGTGCCGGAGGACGGGTTGTAGGTGTTGTTCAGGTTGGACAGACCGACGGGCGCGACCGTCAACAGCTCGTTCAGCGCGGCCCGTTGGGTGACGAGCACCTTGGTCACCTTGCTGAGGCCCTTCACGTCCGAGGTCAGCGACTTCTTGTTCTTCTTCACGAAGGCGGACACATCACCCAGCGCCGTGGCGAGGTTCGCGAGCGCCGCGGCGAGGTCCTTGCGCTCGCCCGAGAGCTGCTCGGCGACCTTGGCGAGGCTGGTGTCGAACGACCGCACGCTCTTGTCGTCGGCCGCCAGCGCCGCCGTGAACACCTGCAGGTTCCGTACCGTGCCGAACAGGTCCGTGCGGCCGTCGGACAGTGTGGTGACCGCCTGCGAGAGGTCCTGGACCGTCTGGTTGAGGTTCTCGCCCTGTCCGTCGAGGTTGTCGGCGCTGACCCCGAGCAACCGCGACAGGGAGCCGTCCTTGTTGGCGCCCTTGGGACCGAGGGCGTCCGCCGTGGTGTGCAGGCTGTCGAAGACGCGGTCCAGTTCCACGGGTACGGCGGTGCGCTTCTCGGGGATGACGGCGCCGTTTCGCAGGACCGGGCCCCTCCGGTACACCGGCAGCAGTTGCAGATAACGGTCGCTGACCACCGAGGAGTTGATGATCGCGGCCTTCGCGGTGGCGGGGACCTTGCGCCCTTCGTCGTACTCGAACTCGACGCGCACCCGGCCGCCCTCGGGAGTGATCTTGTGGACCTCGCCGATGCGGACGCCGAGGACACGGACGTCCGAGCCGGGGTAGATGCCGACAGTGCGCGGGAAGTACGCGGTGACGTGGATCTTCCCGGGGCGCGGCCACAGCGCGTAGGTGAGCGCGGCGATCAGCGCCAGGACGGTGACCAGAACCAGGTTCCTCCTCACTGCCCGCCTCCCGTCTTGGGGACCACCGGAGAGGCGACGAGGTTCTGGACGTACGAGTCGAACCAGCGGCCGTTTCCGAGGGTGTTGGTGAAGACCCGGACGTACGGCGCGAGCAGCTTCACGCTGCGGTCCAGGCTGGACTGGTTGCGTTCGAGCATCTGCACCACACGGTTCAGGCCGCTGAGGGCGGGCCCGATCTCCTTGTCGTTGTCGTCGACCAGGCCGGAGAGCTCGATGCCGAGCGTGGCCGAGGTCTTGAGCAGCTTGTGGATCGCCGTACGGCGCTTGCTGATCTCCTTGAACAGGCTGTTGCCGTCCTTGACGAGGGCGGTGAAGTCCTTGGTGCGGTCGGCGAGGACACCGGTGGTGCCGTTGGCGTGGTCGAGGAGCTCACCGAGGGCCTTGTCGCGCGAGGCCACCGTGCGGGAGATCCGCGACAGGCCCTTGATGGAGGCGCGTACCTCGGCGGGCGAGTCCTGGAAGGTGGTGGAGATGGTGTCCAGGGCCTTCGCCATCTGCTCGGTGTCGACCTTCTCCGAGGTGGTGGTCAGGTCGCTGAAGGCCTGCACGACGTCGTACGCCGCCACCGTGCGCCGCAGCGGGATCTCGCTGCCGGGTCTCAACCGGCCCGGCCCCTTCGGCTGCAGGGCCAGGTACTTCGCGCCGAGGATCGTCTTGACCCGGATCGACGCACCGGTCTGCGTGCCGAAAGCCGGGGCGCCCTTGACCTTGAAGGTCACCTTGACGTGGTCGCCGTCCAGGTCGACGTCCGCGACCTTGCCGACCTTCACCCCGGCGATCCGCACCTCGTCGCCGGGCTTGAGACCGCCGGCCTCCGAGAAGGCCGCGCTGTACGTTTTTCCGTCACCGATGAAGGGGAGGCTGTCGGCGTTGAACGCGGCCACCGTCAGCAGCGCGAGGACGGTGAGGCCCACGGCACCGATGACGACCGGGTTGCGCTCGCGGAAGGGGATCAGGCGGGGGCGCCGGAGCCGTATGCGCGGGAGCCTGGGCGGGTCGATGCGCACCTTCATCGGGGACTCCGGGCGCTGCTTGCGCGTCACGATCCGCACCTCGCCCTCGCCACGTGCATGTCGGGGCTCACCACCCGCTTTGTCTTCGGCAGCACGATCCGGCCGTCGAAGTCGCAGAGATAGAAGTTGAACCACGAGCCGTACGACGCGGTCCCCGTCAGTGCGTTGAGCTTGTTCGGCAGCCGCTTCAGCACGCCCTCCACGGTCTTCTCGTTGTCGTTCAGCGTTCCGGTGAGATCGGTGAGTTGGGCGATGTCGTCCTTCAGCGGCGGCCGCGCGTCCGTCAGCAGCCCCGAGGTGGCGTCCGTCAGATCGCCGATGTTCACCAGCGACTCGCCGATCGGCTTGCGGTCGGCGGACAGTCCGGAGATCACCCGCCGCAGCTGCTTGAGCAGTCCGGAGA
This sequence comes from Streptomyces sp. SLBN-8D4, assembly GCF_049739545.1. Classification (NCBI taxonomy): domain Bacteria; kingdom Bacillati; phylum Actinomycetota; class Actinomycetes; order Kitasatosporales; family Streptomycetaceae; genus Streptomyces; species Streptomyces sp. SLBN-8D4. The sequence continues at coordinate 34,250 of NZ_JBMGQC010000001.1, read as the reverse complement.
AGCGGGTGCCGCGCTTGTCCAGCGTCCCCAGCACGGTGTTGAGGTTGTCGATCACCGAGCCGATCAGCTTGTCGCGGTCGGCGAGCGTCGTGGTGAGCGAAGCCGTGTGCACCAGAAGGCTGTTGACGGTGCCGCCCTCGCCCTGCAGCGTCTTGACGATCTCGGTGGCGAGCTGGTTGACGTCCTGCGGGCTGAGCGCGGCGAACAGCGGTTTGAAGCCGTTCAGCAGGGCGTTGAGGTCCAGCGCGGGCTGCGTGCGCTTCAGCGGGATGGTGGCCCCGGGCCTCAGCCGGGTGCCGTCGCCCGCGCCCTCGGTCAGGGCGACGTACCGCTGTCCGACCAGGTTGCGGTAGCGGATGACCGCATGGGTGCTGGTGAGCAGCGGCCGGTCCGTGCCGACGGTGAAGGTGATCTCCGCAAGCGTCCGGTCCTTGATCCGGATGCCCTCGACCTCGCCGACCCGCACTCCGGCGACCCGGATGTCGTCGCCCTTCTCCAGGCCGGTGACATCGCTGAAGACGGCACGGTACGTGTGTTCGGGGGTGAAGGAGACGTTGACGATGGTGGCGGCCAGCACGGCCGTCGCCGCGATCGTGGCCAGCGCGAAGACGCTGAACTTGACGAGGGGAGCCGCGGTCTGCCGGGCCGGGGTTGTCCTCATGCCACACTCACCGCCGTCCCGCGCGCCATCGGCCCGAACAGCAGCGTCGCGACCGGCGGCACCTCGTCGGCCGGCACGCCCATCACCCGCGACACCAGCGAGCCTACGGCCCGCTGTTCGGCCCGGGTGGCGGAGACGCTGGGCAGGGACGAACTGCCTTGCTTCGAGCCGTCGTTGAGGTGCGTTCCGGGGGACGGTACCTGCGGGGTGGGCAGATCACGGCAGTTCGGTCCCGAGTGCTCGCCGTATTGCGGCTCCTCCCCGGGCTGGTACGCGCCCCGCTGCTGCACGACTTCGAGCGTGATGTGCATCCTGCCGCCCTGGAAGGCCTGATCGGAGGCCTGTTCCTCGTGGACCAGGCCGGCCAGGAGGCACGGGTACTCGGGGGAGTAGTGGGCGAAGAGCTCCAGGGTGGGGCGGGAGACCCGGCCGAGGGTGATCAGCCGGTCGCCGTTCGCGTCGAGGAAGTCGTCCGCGGTGCCCGCGATCGTCGCCGTCGTGGTGAGCGCGCTCGCGAGCCGGTCCCGCTCCTCGACCAGCGTGCGGCTGGTGGTGACGGTGTTGCGCAGGATCTCCATCAAGTCGGGGGCCGCATCGCCGTACACCTTCGCGACGTCGGCCAGGCGGGCGAAGTCCTCGGTGAGGGAGGGAAGATGGGGATTGAGGCGGTGCAGATAGGCCTCCAGGCGGGTGAGGTTGTCGCCGATCCGGTCGCCGCGGCCCTCGAGGGCGGTGGCGAAGGCGGAGAGCGTGGCGTTGAGCTTGCCGGGCTGCACGGTTCGCAGCAGCGGCAGCAGGTCGTTCATCAGTTGCTGCACCTCGATGCCGAGGCGGGTGCGGTCCTGGGTGATGACGTCGCCGGCGCGGATGGACCGGGCCGTGGTGTGCGCGGGCGCGACCAGGTCGACGTACTTCTCGCCGAACAGTGTCTTCGGCAGTAGGCGTGCCCGCACGTCGGAGGGGATGTCGGCGACGTACTGGGGCTTGAGCGCGATGTCGAGCGTCGCCTTCGTCCCGTCGGCGTGCACCGAGCGCACCTCGCCGACCAGCAGGCCGCGCAGCTTGACGTCGGCGCGCGGGTCGAGCTGGTTGCCGAGGCTGTCGGCCTCCAGCTTGATGGGCACGACGGGGGTGAACGCCTGCCGGTAGACGGCGACGGACAGCGACAGCAACAGTGCGAGAACGGCAAGGAACACCACGCCGTACAACCGCAGTCTCAGTACCCTCATACGGTTCACCCCGCAATCCGCACGGTCGTGTTGGCGCCCCAGATCGCGAGCGACAGGAAGAAGTCGAGGACGTTGATCGCCACGATCGAGGTCCGCACCGCGCGGCCCACGGCGACGCCGACGCCCGCCGGGCCGCCGCTCGCGTAGTAGCCGTAGAAGCAGTGCACGAGGATGATCAGGACGGCGAAGACGAGCACCTTGCCGAAGGACCACAGGACGTCGACCGGCGGCAGGTACTGGGAGAAGTAGTGGTCGTAGGTGCCCGCCGACTGGCCGTAGTAGCCGGTGGTGATGGTGCGGGCGGCGAGGTAGGAGGACAGCAGGCCGATCACGTACAGCGGGATCACGGCGACGAAGCCGGCGATCATCCGCGTGGTCACCAGGAACGGCAGCGAGGGCACTCCCATGACTTCCAGGGCATCGGTCTCCTCGCTGATCCGCATCGCGCCGAGCTGGGCGGTGAAGCCCGCGCCGACGGTCGCGGAGAGCGCGAGTCCGGCCACCAGGGGTGCGATCTCCCGAGTGTTGAAGTACGCCGACAGGAACGCCACGAAGTTGGAGGTGCCCAGCTGGTTCAGCGCGGCGTATCCCTGCAGGCCCACCTCTGTTCCGGTGAAGAACGACAGGAACGCGATGACGCCGACGGTGCCGCCCACGACCGCGAGGGCGCCGCGGCCGAAGCTCACCTCGGCGAGCAGCCGCAGGACCTCCTTCTTGTAGCGCCGCACGGTGCGGCCCGTCCAGGCCAAGGAGCGGCCGTAGAAGGAGAGTTGGCGCCCCAGCGCCTCGAGAGTGTCGAACAGCGCCATGCCTCAGCCCCTCTGCGGGACGACTTGGAAGTACGCCGCGGTCATCACGAAGTTCGTCACGAACAGCAACATGAAGGTGATCACCACGGACTGGTTCACGGCGTCGCCCACACCCTTCGGACCGCCCTTCGCGGTGAGTCCCTTGTACGAGGCGACGATCGCCGCGATCGCCCCGAAGACGAGTGCCTTGATCTCGGCCGCCCACAGGTCGGAGATCTGGGCCAGGGTGGTGAAGGAGGCGAGGTAGGCGCCCGGCGTGCCGTTCTGCAGAACGACGTTGAAGAAGTAGCCGCCGGCGACGCCGACCACGGACACCAGACCGTTGAGCAGGACGGCGACGACCATGGACGCGAGCACCCGCGGCACGACCAGCCGGTGGACGGGGTCGATGCCGAGGACCTGCATCGCGTCGATCTCCTCGCGGATCTTCCGTGCCCCGAGGTCCGCGCAGATCGCCGTGCCGCCCGCGCCCGCGATCAGCAGCGCGGTGACGATCGGCGAGGCCTCGCGCAGTACGGCGAGGACCGAGGCGGCGCCCGAGAAGGACTGGGCGCCGAGCTGTCGCGTCAGACTGCCGATCTGCAGCGCGATGACGGCGCCGAAGGGGATGGAGACGAGGGCGGTCGGCAGGATGGTGACGCTCGCGATGAACCAGGCCTGCTGGATGAACTCCCGTGCCTGGAACGGCCGTCGGGGCATCGTACGGACGACGTCCAGCGCCATCGCGAACAGGTTCCCCGACTGCCGCAGCGCACCGGTCGGTGACAGTCTCATTTGTCCGCCACCGCCTTGCGCCGCCGCAGCTCCGCTTCTCGCTCGGCGATCGCGTCCCATCGGGGCGGTCGGAGGATGCCTGGGCCCGGCAGCAGGCGGGGAGTCAGAGCCTGGCTGCCGGGAGTCTGTGTGCCGTTGTCCAGTTGGGCCAGCTCCTGCTCGACCTGGGCGGCGTCCTTCTCCTCTGCCATGCCGATCGGGCCCTGCATCCGCCCGTTCAAAAACTGCCGCACGACCGGCTCGTCACTGGTCAGCAGCTCTTCCCGTGGGCCGAACATGACCAGCTCGCGCCGGAACAACAGGCCGATGTTGTCGGGGACCTGGCGGGCCGAGGCGATGTCGTGGGTGACGATCAGGAAGGTGGCGTCGATCTGCGCGTTGAGGTCGACGATGAGCTGGTTGAGATAGGCGACTCGGACGGGATCGAGGCCGGAGTCGGGCTCGTCGAAGAGGATGATCTCGGGGTCGAGGACGAGGGCGCGTGCGAGCCCGGCCCGTTTCCGCATCCCGCCGGATATCTCGCCGGGGAGTTTCGGCTCCGATCCGATCAACCCGACCATGTCCATCTTCTCCAGCACGATGCGGCGGATCTCGTTCTCGGACTTGCGGGTGTGCTCGCGCAGCGGGAACGCGATGTTGTCGTAGAGATTCATCGAGCCGAACAGTGCGCCGTCCTGGAACAGCACGCCGAACAGCTTCCGCACCTCGTACAACTCGTGCTCGCGAAGCTTGGTGATGTCCCGCCCCGCGATGCGTACGCTGCCGCGGTCCGGCTTCAGCAGCCCGACGAGCGTCTTGAGGAACACCGACTTGCCCGTGCCGGAGGGGCCGAGCATGACGGACACCTCCCCGGCGGGCAGCGTCAGCGACACGTCCTGCCAGATGACCTGGTGACCGAAGGACTTGGTCAGCCCTTCCACACAGATCTCGACACCCATCCGGTCCACCTCTCGGCCCGTGGAGCTGCTCCGACATCTGCTCTACGGGGAGGGGCGGGCGGTCCGTCGCTCGGGAGGGAGATTTTTTTCGGGTGGGTCTGCGGGGCGGGGTCTGGGTGGGGTCTGAGGGGGCTCTGCGGGTCGGTTCGGGCGCGGCCCGCGGGACCGCTCGAGGGGCTCGCAGGGGGCGGTTCGGGTGGACGTGTGGTGTTGATGCAGGCGGGATCGCGGAGGTGGGTCGCGGGGCGGATTCAGCCGGGCCTGCGCCCTGTTTTGGGTGGGGTCAGGGGGCCGACGGGAGCGCGCTCAGGGCGGAGGTCGGCAGTGAGGCGGTCGGCAGCGCGGGAGTGGGGACAGCGGACCCGACTGGCGTGGTGGCCAGGTCGGGCAGATCCGTCACCGTCGGCAGTCCGGACACCTTGGGCACGCTGGGTACCCCCAGCACCTTCGGCACCGTCGGCGCCGAAACCTGCGGCAGAGACGGGAGCGACAGCGGTACCACCTGCGTTCCGTCGCCGGGGGACTCGGCCGCCGGGAGAGTGGTCGCCGTGGCCGAGGGGGCCGGTGACTGCCGGGCGCGGCTCGTGCCGGTGCTGTCGGTCCGCAGGGCCCCCGCGCCGGGAGTCACCGACGGATGCGGAGTCGTCGTGGTGGCGCCGCCCCCGTCCAGTGCGTACGGCAGCACGAACCCCGCCACCACCAGCGTCGCCGCCGTCGACGCGACCGCCACGGCCTGTGCCTTGCCGCCGGCCTTGAGGCGCCCGCGGCCGAGCAGGAACAGCACGAAGCCGAGCGTCGCGGCCAGGGAGGTGCGCAGGGTTCGGCGGGCCCGGGCGAGCAGAGACTCAACGGTGCGGTAGCTCAGTCCCATCTTCACGGCGACCTGGCCCACGTCCAGGTCCTCCGACTTCAGCCACAGCGCCTCCGCCTGCCGGGCGGGCAGCTCACCGCTGCGCCCCGCAAGCCACTTCGCCTCCGCCCGGTCGCACACCGCCTCCTCCACCGGCACCGGACCCGGCGCGATCAACCTCGGGCTGACGCCAACCTCGGCCTCGCGGTTGACCTGCCGGTACCGGTCGACGCACAGCCGCATCGTCACCGTCGTCAGCCACGCACCGAGCCGCTCCTCGTCGAGATCCGGCCGCTCCGCCGCGCGCAGCATCGCGTCGTGCACGGCGTCCTCGGCGTCCTCCTGGCTCATCGACCTGCGCCGAGCCACCTTGAGCAACTGCTCGCGGTGGCTCCACATGCGCCGCCAACGCTCGTCGGCGGCTTCCGTCTCCGCAGGCATCTCCGTCGCCATGAGGGCCCCTTCGCGCTCACTCGCCGGTGTCCCGGTCCGGCGGGTTGCGACATTACCGCCGGGTAGCCGCGGTTGTGGAGGGGGAGGAGGCCATCGATTCCGCGCCGTTACTGGTCAGAGGCCGGGGCCGGGGAGCACGTCACCGACGGGGAGGCCGATGCTCGGGGTGGGTACGGGGACGACCGGTTCCGCCGTACTCCCGCTCGCCGGGCGGGAGTTGGAGGGGGTCGGCGAGGCGGGGACGGACGGCGTCGGGGCCGGGGAAGGGGTGGTGCTCGGGCGAGGGGACGGTTTCGGCGTAGAGGTCGGCTTCGGCCGCGAGTGCTCGGGGCGCGTCGAGGACCGTACCCCAGGATCCGCCGTACGCGTCGAACCGTCCGGCACCACCCGATGCCCCTCCAGGAAGTACGCGTACCAGGCCCGCACCGTCCGCAGATACGCCGCCGAGTGGTTGTAGCCGAGGATCGCCCGGTCCAGCCCGGCAGCCTCGGACAGGTCCCACCCCGCCGCGCACAGATACCGCCCCGCAGCGAGCGCCGCGTCGAAGACGTTGTCGGGGTCGGATCGCCCGTCGCCGTTCCCGTCCGCACCCCACCGCGCCCACGTCGACGGGATGAACTGCATCGGCCCCACCGCCCGGTCGTACACCGCGTCCCCGTCGTACGCACCACCGTCCGTGTCCTGTACGACGGCGAAGGCACCGCCGTCCAGCCGCGGACCCAGGATCGGCGTCACCGTCGTACCGCCGGAGGTCACCCGCCCACCGCCCGCCTGCCCCGACTCCACCTGACCGATCGCGGCCAGCAACTGCCAGCGCAGCCCGCAGCTGGGAGCGGTGCGGCCGAGCTCGGCCTCGGCGTGGCGGTAGGCGGCGAAGACGGTGGCGGGCACCGCGCCGCCCGTCGCCACCGATGCCGCACCCGTGTCCGTGCCGGTGCCCTTGTGCCTGCGTGTGAGCGGTGGAAGATCCGTGCGGTACGGAGTGTCACCGGACACGCTCGGCCCGTGCTCCGCGGTCTCCCCAGCGGGCACGGCGGCCCGCGCCCCGGTCGCCCCCGGCGCCTGCGACGCCGTCAGCGCCGCCATCGCCGCCGCCGCGACCGCCGTAACCCTGACACGTCTGACCCTCTGCCCTGCCACGTCCCGATCCCCTTCCTATGAGCGGTGAGCTGCTCTCGACTGCTCTACGGGGACGGGCGGCACGTCCGTCGGTGTGCTCAGGGCCTGCCTGGCGGATCACCTCCTCGGCATTGCAGCTGCACGCTTCCTGAGATCGAGGAGACGGTGACTGGGAAAAACCGCGCGGATCTGTTCATGCAGACGCTCCAGCGGCCCCCGCCAGCCCGGCCCCACTGCATGGGTCCGCGCGGGGATCTGTACCGGGCGCGCAACAAGGTCAGCAGGGTCATCAGCCAGTGCTCCATCCTTGCGCACCGCGCGGTGCTGCGACTCAGCCCACGCGGGGTGCCGGCTGCGCGCCGCGCATGAGCACATGAGCACGCGCCCGGCGGCTGAACCCATGTCCGCTCAGCACCGCAGATGCGTGCATAGCCCCGGGATGTCAGTGGGGTACTGGACACTGGTCGTGCGTGAGTTGGCAACGAGACCAGGGGGAACTACGTGAGTGACGATGCCGTCCAGCTCGAGAAGCGCATCCGCTTCGCCTTGAGCATCCTCGGCGAGAGCAACAGCCACCACGAGTTCGAGGCCCTGTGTCTGGGCCTGGCCCGCCGCAGGATCACCAGCAATCTGCTGCCGGCGACCGGCCCCGTCAGCAGCGGCGGGGACCAGGGCAGGGACGCCGAAAGCCACTGGAGCAACATTCCCCGGGAGCCGCCCGGCACGTCCCTGTTCGCGTCGCCCGCCTCCACTCAGCGGGTGGTGGTGGCCTGCACCATCCAGGCCACCGACATCCCCGGAAAGATCCGAAAGGACCTGGCATCGATCTGCGGGCAGGGCACCCCCGTTGACCGTGTTATCTACTTCACGGTGACCGCCGTGCCCGCAAGGAAGCGGCACGACCTGATCGACGAAGCCGCCCGGACGCACCAGGTCGAACTGGAGATCTGGGACGCGGCCGCCCTCGCCTCCCGCAAGCGCTCCAGGAGGTCCACGAAGCCAAGGCCAACTGGCTGCGCGGCGACACCCTCGAGGGCGGCCTGATCATGCTGCTGCTGTGCGCGCGCCTCACGGGGCGCCGGCGTGAGCCGATCATGTGGCAGTGGCCGGCGTGGACCTGGACGGGCGGCTTACCGGTGCCTCGCCATCCACCGCGAACCGGTGGGCAAGCGGCAGCAACGTCGGCCACCTCCTCCGGCGACGCCATCGGGGTGCGCAGCACGGGGTCCGTCACCGGCGCCTGCCCGACCAGGAGTTGCGTGAACAGAAGGCGGGGGCCGGCGACAGTCGCGGTGGACATGAATGCTGATCTTGGTGGGCAGTCTGATCCCGCTTCGTGCACGACGACACGATGTGCATCCACCGGTGCACCAAGGGGCGGAAGGGGCCCGGTGCGTCATCAGCCGCGCGTCGGGCCCGGACCAGGTGCGCGTGTGCACTGCGGTCGGACGGAGTGGGACGGCGCGCGGGAGGTGCGGGCTGCAGCTGGTACAAGACCCGCTGCCTGACCGCACCCTCCGCCCACGAGGACGACCTGCGCCAACTCGCCTACCAGCTGATGGACGCCGCCGGCCTGCAACGCGGTCGCGAGTCGTCCAACACCCGGCACGGCGACCGTGCAGGAGGCTCGTGTTGCTTCCTGGGCGGGCCTTTCGCTGTCAGAGGGGCAGGCTGCCGTGTTCGTGCAGGGCCTGCGCGAGGTGACTGGCGAGCGGCTCGGTGGTGTGCAGCACTGCTTGCTTGACTCTCGGGCGACCCGAGACTCGCAGAATGGTCCCGTGCTGAGCATCGGGAGCTTTTCGCTGGTCACCGGTCTGTCGATCACTGCGTTGCGGCATTATGACGACGTCGGGCTACTGAAACCCGCCTACGTCGACCCCGAGACCGGATACCGACGGTACCGGTCTGACCAGGTTGACGAGGCGCGTCTGTACGCGACGTTGCGCCGTCTCCAGGTTCCCTTCGAGGTCATGCGCGCGCTGGGCGAACGCGGCATCGACGCTGTGCTTGCCGAGCACCGTGAACGCCTGCAAGCCAGAGCCGACTCGCTGACGAAGCTCATAGAGACCGTAGATCGCTACCTGGAGAAGGGGCTGCCCGTGAAGACTCGCCGTATCAGCCAAGTCACGATCGTGGCCGATGATCTGTCTGCGTCGGTCGCGTTCTACCGCGATGCTTTCGACGCCGCCTACGACGAGGAGATCAGCTCGTTCCAGTTCGGCTCATACCCGGACGACGACTTCTTCCTCTTGACGGTGGCCAGCCCCGGGTCACACCCGTGGCCTGGCGGCCCGGCCTAGTTCGGCCTGAGTGTCGAGGACATCGACGCCGCGCATGCGCGTGCGCTCGCCGCCGGCGCCGTGGAGATCGAAGCACCGGTCGACAGGCCGTGGAAGCCACGGTCGTCGACGGAGCAGGACCCCGGCGGCAACCACATCGACCTGTACCAGGGGTGAGCCCAAGCCAGCCCGGTGTGTCAGGCGAGAGGTCATCAGGGCCGACACCGCTCAAGCAATGATCGGCCGGACAGTTCTCTCCGCTTCACGACGTGTGGCTCAGCCAGCGCTGCAGCGCGGTGTCGATGCTGGGGGACAGGGTGCTGAGCTGGTCGATGGCGTCTCGGTCTTCGGGCCGGGGCGGGATGCCGGCGACGGTCAGTGCGGCGTGCAGGGCCAGGCGGCGCTGGTCGCGGGGGCTGATGGGGATGCTGAGGCGCTCGGCGGGGTTGGGCGGCGGCAGCAGGCAGTTGGTGTCCTGCCCGGCGGCCGGGGGCCAGGCGCTTTCCGCCGGGTCGCCGGCGTAGGGGTCGACGAAGGTCTGCGGCGTGTGGTGGTCAAGGGCGATGCTCACGTCGGTCTCCTCCAGCAGCGGGTGGATGTGCAGGGGGAGATCCTCAGACGGCCTGGTGTGGTTGCGGCTGTCGGGGGATGTCACGCCGACGGCGTCATCGGCGGCTCATCGTCTATTCCGACCAACACAGCAACAAGCCGGCTGTGTGGCCCGGCCGCTGGCAGGACCGGCGTCGACACCGGCACAGAGGCCGAAGGCTGTTACTCACTTTCGGGTGACGGTCCGTTGGTGGGTGGGGTGGCGCCCGCTGGCGAGGGGAGGCAACCAGTCAAGGCGCACACCGGTCGGGCATCTGGCGTGTCATCAACGTGGTGCGTTCGCCGCAGAAATGGACGACACATCCAAAAGTCACAGCAATATGGGTGAAACGTAATGGAATGCACATTTGGCGTTCGCGATCTGCACACGATGGTCATGGTGTGGGTGCGCGGCCAGGCCGGCCGCCACCCGCACACCGCACCAGCCCATCCCGTCCGGCCGCGCGGTCTGCAGCAGATCCTGGGCCTCGAGTGGGTCGCCGACCAGGCGCCGGGCGCTGCGCAGCAGAGCGTCCTGCCGCGTGCGGACGTACTCCTCGAAGTCGAGTACCTCACCCGTGTTCTTGTACGTGTTCATACTGGTTGGCTCCTTGAGTGGAAGGGAGAGCCGGGTCTCGGAAGAGCGCGGCTGTGTCAGCTGTCGACGTGATGGTGAGGACTTGCCTGGCTCGGGTCAGGTACTGGTTGCGGGCGGCGGCGATGGCGCGGAACTGGCGGGCGTGCCGGGCAATGGCTTCGTTCTGCAGCGCGGTCTCGGTCCGCCACCAGGTCCGTACCAAGCCGGTGAGCTGTTTGCACGCGACGTCGGCCTGGGCGGTGGCGATTTCGGCATGGCTCGCAAACCTGGTGTTCCATCGGGGATCGTCGGCTGCGGTTGCCGGGTCGGCATAGTGGAGACCACGCCGGCGCATGCAGGTGCTCCAGCGACTGCCGGCGGTGGTGACTGCGGGCGACTGGCGTGCGAGGTCGTAGCTGGTGGTGGTGATCTGGTTGAGCAGGCCCCAGGGGGCGTCCGGCACCTGTGCCAGCAGACGTGTGTGGGCCTGGGAACGGCAACCCGGCCGGTGCGGGGTGCCGTAAGCGGCGGCTCGTTGGCGGGGGCTGAGCCCGGCGTCGCGTTCGGCGCTCTGTTGCTCGCGCCGGGACAGGTCGGGGTCGGGAAGCTCGTGATATCCGTATCGCTCGGCGACTTGGGGCTCGATGGGGCCGTACCGCAGTCTGTTCGGGGTGAACGGCGATGGGTGGCGCGTCAGTTGGGGCCACGTCAGGTGCAGGCGTGCCATGCACGCGGCGGTGAGCTGGTCCTCCGCGGAAAGGATCAATGTCGTCTGCGGTGTGTCGAGGGTGTAGTCGTCGACGGGGAGGAGTAGGGATTTCGCCTCCTGGTCGGCTGCGGGCACGGTCGGGGAAAGCGGGCGGCGGCTGCCCGACGCGGTGGGGAGCTGATGCAAGCAGGCCAGCGCGAGAACGGCGGCAGCAAGTACGGCGGCGAGAGCGGCGATGCGGCGGTGACGCATGGCTGGCCTCCTGGGGCGTTGAAGAGAGCGGTGCCCCGCCGCACGTGACGGCGGGGCACCCGCGGGTCGCACTGTTGCGGTGGCTCAGCACTCCTGCCTGAGCGAGCGGGCCGCGTCGTTTCCGACTGCGTCGTTGCTCAGGTTCGGGTCCTTGGTGTGCGGGTAGGAGCGCGTGCTCACGCCGTGGAAGTTCTTCTTGCGGAAGAGGCTCCAGTAGCATCCGCCGGTGTTCTTCACCGAGGTGATCTGCTCGTCCACCTTCGCCCCATTGTCGAACTTGTTGTTGGACAGGTCCTTGTCGGAGGAGCAGAACCTCTTCCAGCCGCCCCGGTAGCCGGCGTCACGGTAGGTGTGCAGCGGCCCATTGCAGGAGGACGCGGAGAGGCTGCTGACCGGGCCCTGGACGGCGGGCGCGGGAGCTGCGGCGATGACGCCCCAACTGAGCATGACTGTGGTGACCGCGATGGCGGCGTACCTGGCAAGGCGCATGAGATCTCCTTGGGTTGATGGATGTGGTGCCGTCTGGGCTCGGTCAGAAGGTGCTGGCGTTGAGGGCCTTCTGGAGCTGGGCGGTGGTGCCGGTGTCCCAGGTGTCCTGAGGCGTAAGGCCGAGGTGCTTGTTGAGGGCGGTGACGGTGTCGGGTCCGGTGACGCCGTCGGCGGTGACCTGCAGGTAGCTCTGCAGGGCCTTGACGGTCAGCGGCCCGAAGGCGCCGTCGATGTCCAGCCCGGCCCCCGTCTTGCTGTTGAGGGCGCGCTGCAGGGCGGCGCAGGTGGCGGGCCCGAACTGGCCGTCCACGGCGAGCGGTGCGGGAGCGGCGACGAGAGCCTTGGGCTTGATGACGCCGGTGCGGCCGGCGAGGGCGGCCTTCATCACGGCGGCGGTGCGCGGGCCGTACTCGCCGTCCACGGTCAGCTTGTGCTTCGACTGGAAAGTGCGCAGTGCCTGGTCGGTGGCGGACCCGAACTGGCCGTCGACGGTGAGGCCGGCCTTCTGCACGGTGTTCAGGTTCTGCTGCAGGGTCTTGATGGCCTTGCCGGTGGAGCCTTTGCGCAGGATGCCGTCGTGGCTCGGCATCGGGGCCGCGCCGTCGTAGGCGGGGCGGCCGTAGCCGACCACGCAGGCGCGGCCGCGGACCCGGCGGCGGAAGGCGTCGGAGGTGTTGCCCTCCAGGGTGGTGATGGTGCCGTTGGAGTGGATGGCCTCCACCAGGCCGACGTGGTCGATGCCGCTGATGGAGCGGCCGCCGGAGAAGTCGAAGAAGACGACGTCGCCGGGGCGGATGCCGCCGAGGCCGTAGTGCCAGCGGCCGTGGTTCTGGAAGGCGCGGGCGTGGGCGGTGGTGAGGGCGTACTTGCCCATCACGGCCTTGAGGTTGTCGGAGTGGGCGGCCTCGTAGCTGATGGACATGTCGCACCACGGGCCGGAGAAGCCGTACCACGAGGTGATGAGGTTGTGGTTCGAGCCCGGCGGGTGCTCGGTGGTGCCCAGCAGCTTACGGGCGGCGGCGATCATTGCGTTCGCGGTTCCCATTGCAGATCTCAGAGCTCCATGTCGTCGGGGAGTGCGTCGAGGTCGGAGGTGACCTCGTGGGCGGGGTCCTGGCTGACGCCGGTCTGGTCGGGGTCGATGTCGAAGACCCCCGCGCCGCCCTGCGGGTACGGCGGCGTCTGTTCGCTCTCGGTCATGAACACTTGCTCCTTCAATGCTTCATTCGAGTGGTGGGCCGCCTGGACACGACGCTGTGCCGGATTCCGTTGAGCCGTCCGACAACTGACGCTGGGCCGGGGCGACCGCTTTGCATCACCGAGTTCAGCGGGCCGGAAATTGAATGGGCAGCCGGTTTCGCCGCCCTGAACAATGGACTCGCTGCAGGTCACGGGCACGGCGTTTCGGCGATGGCCAAAGGAGACACCTTCGGATTGCGCTTCTTCCGTGAGGTTGCGTACCTTGTCCGGCCTCAACGCCGCGTCCACGGGGGAAGCGGGCGGCTGGAGGGGTGAGCTGTCGATGGCGGGACGTCCGGAGAGTCCACTCGATCCCAGCGCCGGGCCGGTGGCGCGGTTCGCGACCGAGTTACGCAAACTCCGGGCGGAGGCCGGGAGCCCGACCTACCGGGTGATGGCGCCGCGCGCGGGTCAGGGGACGAGCACCCTGTCGCAGGCTGCTGGTGGTGAGCGGCTGCCGACCCTGCCCGTCGTGCTGGCCTACGTGAGGGCGTGCGGCGGTGATCCGGAGGAGTGGGAGGAGCGTTGGCGGCAGGCGGCCGCTGAAGTAGCGGCGGAACCCCGAACCGAGGACGAGGATGCCGAGCCTCCGTACCGGGGTCTGGCCCGCTTCGAGCCGGGCGACGCCGATCTGTTCTTCGGCCGCGACGAACTCACCGACCGCCTGGTAGAGCTGACCCGTGTCCGTCGGTTCACCGCCGTGTTCGGCGCCTCGGGCAGCGGCAAGTCCTCCCTCCTGCGCGCTGGCCTCATCCCCCGCCTCCGCAACGCGGACCAGACCACCCCACAGCCGGCCGCGCTGCGCGTCCTCACTCCAGGCGAACACCCCCTGCGCACCCACGAACAGCGGCTGACCCCGAAGGACGGCGACGGGGACACGTGGCTGATCGTGGATCAGTTCGAAGAGCTCTACACCCTCTGCCGAGACCTGGCTGAGCGTGACCAGTTCGTCGACCGTCTACTGAGCGCCACTGATCCCGGGAACCGATTGCGTGTGGTCATCTCCGTACGCGCGGACTTCCTAGGGCGCTGCGCCGAACACTCCGCTCTGACGGCCGTGTTGCAGGACGGCACCGTGCTTGCCGGGCCGATGAGCCGCGACGAATTACGCCAGGCCATCGTCAAACCCGCACAGGTCGCCGGACTGATCGTGGAGCGCTCTCTGACGGAGCGGATTCTCGACGAGGTCGAGGGCGAACCCGGCGCCCTGCCGCTGATGTCGCACGCCCTGCTGGAGACGTGGCGGCGGCGCAAAGGCCGCGCCCTTGTGCTCGAAGCCTATGAAGCGGCAGGCGGACTGCACGGAGCGATTGCTCGCACGGCTGAAGACGTCCATGCCCGCTTCACCCCGGACCAGGCCGATCTCGCCCGCCGGATTCTCCTGCGCCTGATCACCCCGGGCGAGGGAACCCCCGATACCCGACGGCCGGCCCCTCGCGCGGAGTTCGACTTCGCCGACCCGACCGATACGGCCATTGTCCTTGACCGTCTCGCGCGCGCTCGTCTGCTCACCCTGGACCACGACACCGTCGACCTCGCCCACGAAGCCCTGATCACGGGCTGGCCCCAGCTGGGTGCCTGGATCAATACCGACCGCGATCGGCTGCGCACCCACCGCCGGCTCACCGAAGCAACTGAAGCCTGGACGATGTTGGACCGCGACCCGGGAGCGTTGTACCGCGGAGCCCGACTGGGCATCGCGGAGGAGGCATTCGCCACGCCCGGACAGCGCCGCGAACTGACCGCCGTGGAGGAGGAGTTCCTCACGGCCAGCCTCGACACGCGCGAGCGTGAACGCAAGGCCGCCGTGCGCACCACCCGTCGTCTGCGCTCCCTGGTGGCAGCCCTGACCGCTCTGCTCCTGGTTGCCTGCGCCGCCGTGGCCATCTCTCTCCAGGAGCGTGCGGCGGCCCGCAGCGAGCGGACGACTGCGATATCCCGGCAGGTCGCTGCCGAGGCGGACCGGCTGCGCGCCGCTGACGTTCCCTCTTCCCATCAGGACGAAGCGCTGGCGGCGCAGCTCGACATCGCTGCCTACCGCATGCGGCCCTCGCCACAGACGTACACGAGCCTGGTGGGCGACGCCACAGCTCCCCTTTTCACGGAGATCCGGGAACAGAAGAAGGACACGCCGTCCCGCGACTACTTACCGAACAACGGCAGAGCGGCATACGACAAGGCTCACCGCATCCTGGCTCTGGTCGGAAACCATGCCATTCGCCTTTGGGACACGACCCACTTCGCGCACCCCAAGCCTGTCGGCCGTGCGCTGCCAGGCTGGCAAGCGGCGATGAGCCCCGATGGACGGGTCCTGGCCGTGGCGAACTACGACCTGACTGTTAGCCTGTGGGACACCGCCGACCTGTCACATCTTCGTAGGCTCGCCACGCTCCCTCCACCAGGAGATTCCCCAGGGAACTACATGGCCTTCAGCCACGACGGCAACCTGCTCGTCATAGGCGCCGACCACGTCTCATCCCTGTGGGACGTGCACGACCACCAGCACCCCGAGATGCTCGGTCGCTCTCTGCCCGCTGATCTCGCGGCTTTCAGCCCGCGCCGGCCGCTGCTCGCCACGCGCGATCCTGACGATGGCACGGTGCGACTCTGGGACACCTCTCACCACCGCCGCACCACCGTGCTCTCAGTGATCCGCGGCCGGATGACCGATGGAGACATACTCGCCTTCAGCCCGGACGGACAGACACTGGCCACCGGCGGATCCGACTACGGACAAGTATGGCTGTCGGACATCAGCAAGCCTCGGCATCCGCGTTTGCTGAACCAGAACCAGGCTGCCAACCTCAACGGTCAGCTGAGCGTTCCCGGGGGGAGATCCACCGATGCGGTGGCCTACAGCCCGGACAGCCGGCTCCTCGCCGTCATCGCAGACACCGGAATCCAGCTGTGGGACATCACCGTTCCTGACACGCCCGAGCGCCTCGGCCAGCCGCTGAGCCGCCGCTCACAGGGAGCAATCGCCGTGGCGTTCGGACCCGATGGCCGGAGTCTGATCGTGGACGACAACGTGACTCTGCGTGTATGGCGTCTGTCGCCGCTTGCTCTTCTCGGTTGCCCCGCCTTGACCCCGGCTGGATTCAGTAGCGATGGCCGGACCATGGCGACGGTCTGCAGCGATGGGCCGGTACAGCTCTGGGACACCGCCACGCCAGACGCACCTAGGCCCGTCGGCGGGGGCCTGCCGGGCTCGGCCGCAGTGTTCGCGCCCCGGGGCCGTCTCCTCGCGGTCGAGACCCCCGACAGCGGTCTACGGCTGTATGACACCACCGACCCGTCGCACCCCCGGCGACTTGGCCGAATCCCCGTGGCCAAAGGCCAAGATGTCGCCGCCATGGCCTTCGGCTCCAAAGGACACACACTGATCACGTACGAGGAGCGAGCGGGAGGAAAGGACGGATCCGCCGGGGCAGTCCAAGACGACGGCATCCGGGCCCGGATCTGGGACATCGCCGATCCGTCCTGGCCACGGTCCGCAGGAACCGGCATTCTCCGTGAGAAAGAGCTTGACGGCGCACCCCTGACACCCAGCGCTGACGGACGCATGCTCGCAACGAGCGACGGCGGAGACGGCATCCACCTCTGGGACATGAGCAATCCCACCCACCCCGTCAGGCGTGGCGGCACCCTTCACGGAAGTTCTGTGGCTTTCGCGCCAAACGGAGACTATCTAGCGATGGGCTCGCAAGAGCGAACCATCCGGCTGTGGGACATCACCCGTCCATCTCAACCCAAGCCCCTCGGAACGCCGTTCCGGGCCGACGGAGCTGTCGATGAAGCAGTTGTCAGCCCTGACAGCCGAAGCCTGGCCATCAGAACCTCCGAGGGCGAGATCCAGTTATGGGACACCAGTAATCCACTTCGCCCCTCAGGCAGCGGGCACTCCTTCACCGGGCAGGCATCCTTCCTGGGCAGCCTCCTGTTCAGCCCCGATAGCCAGACCCTCGCCACGGGCGCTGAACAAGGCGTAGTCCGCATGTGGATTCTCGACGCCACTCGCGCAATCCGTCGCATATGCGCCGCAACCGGTCATGTTCTGACGAGGGCCGTGTGGAAGCAGTACGTTGCAGGACTGCCTTACCACCCGCCGTGTCCCTGATGAGACGGCGGCGAAACGAGACCAGTTTTTTCGACGGCGGCCGACAGAACACTGGCTCTCTGGCGGTGTCGATCTGGGGGTGGGTAGTTGGTGTGTCGGGTGGGGTGTGAGCTGCGGGGTTGGGTGTTGGTTGGGAATGGGCTTTGGTGGCGGTGGTGTGGTGCTGACCTGGGGTTGTGTGGGTTGTAGTGGGAATGGCCGGGGTGTTGTGGGTGGCTTCTGCGTCTCAGCTTGACTCTGTCGGGGATCTTGGAGTCACCGGTCAACTGCCCAGGGTTCGCCAGGACTTCAGCCGGGGGATCTCACGCTGGTCGAGGTAGTCCTGGAAGGCAGTCGGTGGGCGGCGTGTCGGGGGTTCCTCAGTTGGTGGCAGTCCGCTGAGGCGCTCGATGTTCACGGCGATGGCCGTCAGGACGTGCTGAATGTGGGCCTTTCCCCGGCCTCTGTAGCGGCAGCGGCGCATGCCGTGTCCGTGGGCGACTCGTTGACCGTGCTCTCCACTCCGGAGCGGACCGCGTAGCGGGCCTTCCACTCGGGTGTCTGCTGTTCAGTACGGACGCGGAGTTGCAGGGCGCGGAGCTCTCGCGGGGGAAATCCCACTGTGCGGACGTTGTCGGCGGTGCTGGTGCACTGGGTGCGGGCCGGGCAGGGGCGGCACTGGCTCTTGGTGAACCGGGCCACGATCAGCGGGGCCGCGGTGGGCGAGGAGGTCGGGTAGGGGCCGTGCCAGCCCGCGCTGACCTGGCCCTGGGGGCAGGTGACCTGCTGCTTGTCGTAGTCGATGTGGAAGTCGTCCCGGGCGAAGCCCTCGTTTTGGCGGTGCTGGCGGGTGGGGTTGCTCTTCAGCGGCCCGGAGACGGTGACCTGGTGTTCGCGGGCGGCTTGTTCCAGGTGGGGCAGGGAGGTGTAGCCGGCGTCGACCAGGTGCTCGGCGGGGAGCAGTCCGCGGCGGGCGAGGCGGGTGTGGATGTCGGGCAGGACCTGGCTGTCGTGGGTGGTGGCCGCGGTGGTGGCCACATCCGTGATCACGTTGGGGCGGTCGGGAGCACAGGTCTCGGTCAGATGGGCGGTGAACCCGTTCCAGCTGATGATGTGTCCGTGGCGTGCGTAGCGGGCCGACGTGTCGTAGGGAGAGACGATCGCACGGGAGGAGGGCGGCAGCCCGGGCCCGCCTTCCTTCTCAGCGGTGCGCCAGCGCAGGCGGCCCGCGGCGTCGCGGTGGTAGTTCTGCACCATGATCTGGCGCAGGGCCTGGACGCGAGGGCCCGACGCACGGTCCGCTCCGTGCCGGTGGAGGTGCTCCAGTAGCCTGACGGCATCGTCGCCGGTGGCGAGGATTCTGGTCTTGGGCTTGGTGGGGTTCTTGCCCAGGCGAACCGGACGGCCGTAGCGGCGGCCCCAGTCCTCATCGACCAGCCCGTCCAGCAGGTGAGGAGAGATGCCGGCGACTTCTTCGAGTGCCGCGCGGACCACCTCGGTGACCAGCTCCAGGCGCGTCAGATCCCGCACCGCGGCCAGGACGTGGGTGGAATCGGTGCGCTGCGTGGTGCGCTCGCGCACCAGCCCGGCTTCCTTCAGGCGGACCAGCGCCAGGTCGAGAAGGCGGTCGGCCCGGCCGTCCTCGGTGAGACGGTCCCGGAAGTCAGCCAGCACGCTGTGATGGAAGCCAGGGTCGTCCAGCTCCATGGCCAGCGCGTACTTGACATCGATGCGGCAGCGCACCGCCTCGGCGGCCTGCCGGTCCGACAGACCAAGTACGAACTGCAGCACACAGACCGTGGCCAGCTGAGCAGGCGAGAGACCCGGACGCCCGTCGCGCGGGTACCAGTCGGCGAAGTCCTCGTCGCACCACAGGCCATCCAGCCGATCACGCACCCATATCGCCGTCGTACCACCCGGATTGCTCGCCCGCGCGACCTGCGCAGTCAGAGGCGGGACTTGCTCACCGGAACGGGGGCGGAGGGACAACGGACACCTCGACAGCTGCATCGGTCATTGGAACTTCCCGAGGATGCCCGTTGACCATACTGCCGCACCGGGAAACTCCAAGATCCCCGACAGAGTCAAGCTGAGTCAGGGCATGTCTGCGTAGATTCTGACGCCTGATCCGTGCAAAGGCTGGTTCCGTAGTGATCTCGCCGCTGAAGATCGACGATGATGTAGCCCCTCGCACCAGACGACAACAAGGGGTGGGTGACGTGGCCAGCCTGATCAGGCGCCAGGAGCATGCAGTGAACGTCGATTACCACGGATGGGCCTTGCAGGACTTCGATGACGCACAGGTTCCTGTGCTGTTTCCCGAGGGGTTCGAGAGCGGCACCTTCCTCGCTGCTCACCCTGGGCGCCTTGATTTCTACAGCGCCGGGCACACCCACACCGCGTCCCTGACGGTGGAGATCTGGGACGGGGAGCCTGTAGTGCCGGCCGGTGAGTGGGACGAGTCAGCTCTGGCTAGCATCGCTTGTTCTTCGGGCAAGTTGCGCGCCAGGGGGATGGCGGCAGGACCGATGCCAGAGGCGATCGAGTTGTCGGACGGGCCCGGCGTGTGGACGGTACGAGTGGTGTGCACCGGCCGTGAGGCAGCCGCTGCGCAGACCCAGCACGGTGTGGTGCACGGGGTCGAGCGCTACGTCGCGCAGTTCTGGCCGAACGCCTAATTGCTGCGGGGCGGCTCGGTTCCCGAGCCGCCCCGTACCTGAGCCGATGGCTCCTACGAAGTGATCTCGATCCAGAAGGAGTCGTCCGGTCCGTCGATGAGTCTGTTCTTGTCATAGAACTGCGCGAGCAGGATTCCGGCAGCTCCGTTGTCCTCCTTCTTCACAGGAAGGACGCTGAAGTTGTCCGGCTCTGCGAGGGGATCGTAGTCGGAGTGGCCTGCTCCCTCGTAGGTAGATGCCATCGGATACTCATCGCATTCGCGTGCATATCCGGCTGACGTTGCGTAGTCCTCGCCGAAGTACTTCCCGCAGTTGTAGACGGAGCGGTTGCGGTTCAGTTCTCGGCGTTTGGTGTCCCAGTACAGGCGCGTCAGCGCGGGATCGGGCCCCTTGCCCGGAAGGTCCTTCTTCGCCATGGGGGGCTGTGTCATGCCTGGCGTGGTGCCGAAGCCTCTCTCGTACTGGGTCGGCGTGAGGAAGTGCCGGTAGTGGGGGCTGGTGGGTGTGGTTACGGCAGTGAGGAAGGTGCCGAGACCGTCCGGGTCGCGGGTGCCTAGTGCTGTGACCGGGTTGGTTCGCCGGGTTGGTCAGGCCGCGGTGGTGACGGGGCGTCCGCCCCAGCGGATGCCCTTCTCGCTGCGGATGCGGGCGCGTTCCTTGCGTTCGGCGGCCAGGACGCCCGGGTGGCGGGCGTTGGCGTTGCGCCAGCGCAGGTAGGCGTGCAGGGTCCGGGTCTGCACGGTGTGGTTGGGGTGGTTCGAGTTGGCGATGGTGAACTGCCGCAGCGGCCCGAAGTGCGCCTCGATCGGGTTCGCCCACGAGGCGTAGGTCGGGGTGAAGCACAGCTCGACCTTGTTCTTCCGCGCCCAGCGGCGGATGTCGGCGCCCTTGTGGGCCGACAGATTGTCCATGATCACGTAAATCGGGGCGCCGTCCGGGCGGGCGGCACGGATCGACTTCAGTGCGGCCAGCGTGTTCCCGGCGCCTTTCTTGCGGCGGTTCACGCCCCACAAGCTGTCGTCACCGACCGAGTAGCAGCCGTGGAAATACCGGACTCCATGGGTGCGGTGGTAGGTGGCCGGCAGCCGGTCGGGATGTCCTTGTTCGGCCCAGCCTGAGCCCGCGGTGGGCCGGATCCCGAGCGGGCCAAACTCGTCGAAGGCGAACACCCGGTCCGGGAAGCGGTGCAGAACCTCCTCGATGCGGTCGAGCTTGGTGTCGCGCTCGGGGTCCGGGGACTCCTTCCAGGTTTTGGTGCGCTGGAAGGTGATGCCGCGGCGGGCGAGCAGGCACCGTAACGCCTCGCGGCCGATCCGGATGATTCGGCCGTGGACTTTGCGCAGGTAGGCGACGAGTTTGCGCAGTGACCAGCGGGTGAAGGGCTGGCCGAGCTTGGCGGGGCGGGTGATGGCCGTCTGGATGACGAAGTCTTCGTCGTCAGGCTTGAGTTGGCGGGGACGGCCTCCCGCCCATTGAGGGTCCAGGCAGGCCAGGCCGATCTCGTTGAACCGATGGATCACGTCCCGGATGGTGTCCTCGTCGGCCTGCACCAGCTGGGCGATCACCGGCACCCGGTTCCCGCCGGCCGAGGCCAGCAGCATCATCGCCCGCCGGTAGCGCACCGTGCTGGTGCTGCCCCGGCGCACGATCTGCTGCAGCTTCTGCCCCTCCTGGTCGGTCAGTCTGCGCACACGGACAGGCTCGGCCACCGGACCTCCAGCGGTCGGATCGGACGACACCCCACATCCAACCGCCACGACCGCCAACCCGGCGAACCAACCCGGTCACAGCACTAGAGGGTCGTGGTTGCGGGGATCCGGCCCGCGTCAGTCCCGGCGGGGGCGTGGTGGGGGTGGTTGGTCGAGAGGGCTACGGGGCTGGGCGGCTCGGCGGCGCGGGCTGTGGGAGCGAGGGCGGCGGCCATTGCGGCCACGGCTGCCGCGGTGGCGAAAGCGCGGCGTATGTGAATTGGGCGCATGGGAGCGCAGGCTTCCTTCGAGAGGGTCAGGTGGGCGTCTTTGGGGGAGGGTGTGGCGCATCGCGGGGGTGTTGGAGGGGGCGTGTTGCTTCAGGCGCGGATCATTCGCCCGCGGTGCAGTCGCCCTGGCACTCCGGTGAACTCCAGGTCCAGCCCGATGCCGTCGGTTTCGGCGTGGATGTGCAGGTGCGGCTCGGTGGTGTTGCCGGTGTTGCCGACCTCGCCGAGGAGTTGGCCCGCGCGGACGATGTCGCCCTTGGCCACCGTCACCGAGCCGGGGCGTAGATGCGCCAGCTTAACGATCTCCCGGCCGGTGTCGAGGAACACGTGGTTGCCGTAAGGCGGTTGGTAGCGGATTTCACCCGGCTGCTGGTCCTGGACCGTGTCGGCGGCAGAGATCACGCGGCCGTCGCAGGGAGAGCGGACAGGGCGCCCGTAGGCGGCGTATGCGGTCAGATCACGGCCCGGCCGAGTACGGGTGCCTCGCGGGCCGAGCGCTACCAGGTCGAGGGCGCCGCGCTGCTCTGGCACCTGAGCATGGTGGTTCAGCATGCGGCCGCCACCCTGCACGACGTACCACGTGCCCTCCAGCGGGAACAGCAGCGGCTGGGACAGCGGTGCCTTCCAGCGGTGCCGCCGGGCGGCGGCGACCAGCCACAGGGCTCCCGCCAGGAGGGCGAGGCCGCCGACGAGGCGCAGGAAGCCATGTCCTGTCGGCAGACCGGGCAGCCTCCATGCGGAGGCGAGGGCCGCGATGGCGCCTGCTTCGACCGCGCGGCGCAGCAGCCGGGGTTGCTGCGCAGGCGCGCCGCATCCCTCGACGATCACGTAGAAGGCGGCCAGGCTCGCCATGTCGCCGAGCCAGGCGGTGCGGTCTGTGGCCGTCCAGACGGTCAGGACGTTCCAGAGGGTGACCAGGGTCAGATACCCCGCCCAGGCCAGGGGCGCGGGCAGACGCCAGCGACGCCGGGGTGGCGTGTAGCGGGCGCCTTCGATGCGCAGTGCCGTGAGTTCGCCGTCGGGTGCCGCTTGGGCCCAGGCCCGTACCTGGCCGTTGCTACCGGAAAGGATCAGCCCGTCGGGACTGTCTGTCACGGTGAGGAGCTCTCCGATGCGGGCGCTGGTGGCGCGGACGATCCGCTCCAGAGTGTCCGTTCCGACCTCTTCCGTCAGGCGCGGTGCGAGGCGGGGCCACTCGTCCGGGCCCGCGGTGAGGAACCGCGACAGGGCTCGCGCTTCCGGCAGTTGGGCCGAAAGCTGCGGCTCGGGTGTCAGATCGCGCACTTGTGCTCCCACGGCCCGGGGATGTGGTGCCGATTGCGGGCGATCAGTCCGTAGATCGCGTCAGCTGAATGCCTTACCCCGGGCAGGGTGAGTGTCCGGCCCATCAGCAGGGCGGGAGGTCCGCCCGTCGCGAACCACGCGGCGAACGCCTGTGCTCCGCCGTGGCGCCGGCCGTCGTACACCAGCCACATGCGCTCGCGCGCATCTTGCTCGGTCAACCCGTATAAGGCCAGATCCGCGGCCTGATACGGCAAGAGGCGTCCAGCGAGGCGCAGACTGCGGGTACGCGCGAGGCGCGTCACCGTGGCGCGGCAGAAGCCACAAGCACCGTCGAAGACGACCAGAGGCTCAGACATGATCGTGGACTCCCTTCCGAAGAGGTGTACCCGGCATTCGGGGTGTGGAGCGGCCTATTAAGAATGCGCGCCGAAGTCCCGCCTCCCCCGGCCAGTTGGCTGCCATCCGGGCACGGCCTGCCTGCAGGCTTCGCCACAGCGACCGGTAGTCCTCGTCACGCAGGCAGACGCAATCCGCGCCGATCATCAGCAGCCCGAAGCAGACGAGGCCCATGAAGGCTGCGATGCCCAGATGCATCGCCTCCAGCGCGAGGGTGTTGGCCTTGCGCAGCCAGGCCCGCGCGACAGCAGGGCAAACGGGAAGGCCAACTCGATGGCGATCGTCGCGTATGAGACTGCCGTACCCAGATATGCGTTGTCCATGACGTGGGCAAACCTGGCCGACATGTGGAACTCGGTCTCGCGGCTGATGTAGTACATCGCAACACCGTCCTGCCAGACCTTGCCGAAGATCTTCCAGTAGCCGGCCGCGAAGTACAGGACGGCGGTCTGGAAGACGATGAGTACGTGGCGAGGTTGTGCAGCACGGTGGAAACGGCCGGTGTCCGGTCGGGGGCGAGGAGCTTTTCACGCCGTTTCTTGGCGCCGGGGGCGAAGTAGGCGTTGGAAACGGTGAAGGTCAGGAAGATCACGAGGATCTGGGCGAGGTTGTCGCCGCCTTCCAGAAGGTCCTGGTTGCGGTAGTGCAGTGACCACATCAGCACCGCCTGTACGACCGTGAGCATGCGGCCGCCGAAAACCATGAACGCGGCGGAGACGAGGATCGTCGCGTGGAAGAGGAGCTCAAACCACGCCTGCGAGTCACTGAGCAGGTACAGCGAGAAGCCGCCGCCCGGGATCTGGCCGGACGCAGTGGAAGGGCTGTTGTAGGCGTGCGGCCCCCACAGGAACTGCCGGTTGGAGTAATCGGCGAGGCAGTACGGGATGGTCGCGAAGCCGATGACCAGCCGCATCAGGGCGAGACCGATGAGACGCCGCTCCCGGCCGGCGAGCCGCAGCGCGAACCCGTCCAGGCGGGCGATCAAGAAAGCGCCTGCCACTTTGCAGGTGCGCATTTGTGATTGAGAGTGCGGTAGTTGGTGTGGGTGGGTGGGTGTGAGCTGGGGTGTTGGGGGTTTTATGAGAAGGGGGCGGGCGCTCTTTTTGGGGTTGTGGTGGTGGTGTCGGGGTGTCTGACCTGGGGTTTTTGGGGTTTTGATAACGGTGTGGTGCTGTCAGGGATAGCGTCTGGTATTTAAAGGGCTGGCGTGTGTTTGTGCTGGTCAGCGTGTTGTTGTGTGGTCACGGCTGGTGCGGGTGGGCCTGTACCGGTCCAGTACAGGGCGGTGTCGAGGTCGCGTGCGGTCCAGTCGCCGGCGTGTGGGGGGCGGTGGTGGAGGAGGGTCTCGAGGAGTTGGAGGTAGCGGCCGTAGCGGCCGGGTGTGGGTGTGAGGGTGAGGCCGAGGGTGTCGAGGGCGTGTTGGACGCGGCGGTCGTAGACGGCCATCCGCTTTGGTGCTGCGGCGGTCAGGACGGCTGAGGCGAGGGCGTCGCCGGTGCGGAAGCCGGGCAGTTCCCAGATGATGCCGCGTCCGGTGCGGGCGGCTTCGCTGCGGGTGAGGGTGGTGTCGCGGACGGCGGTGACGGTCCGTTCGGTGACGGCTCGTACCTGGGTGTCGGGCAGGGACATCAGTGCTGTGACCCAGCGGGTTTGTGCGGAGAGCCGTTTCCAGACGACGAGGGCGGCGATGTCCGTCTTGCCGAGGCTGCCTGCGTGTTCGGTTCGCTGGGCGATGTCGTGGAAGATCTCGTCGTAGTGCGGTGAGACGCCGGCCAGGTAGTCGGCGCGGGCGGGGACCAGGACGTCCCAGGCCTTCTTGTGGAGGGCGGCGGATTCTTCGGCTGCGGGCCCGTCGGGGGTGTGTGTCACGTGCGGGGTTTTCCTGTTCTGGCGCCTGGGCGGGTGCGGGGGCGGTTTGCTTCTTCGGCGAGGTGGTCGAGGGGGATGGCGTCGAGTGTCTTTTTGGTGATGCGTTCGGTGCCGTCGCAGATGGCGGTGATGGCGGCTTGGCGGATGAGGCGGGCGAGGCTTCCGATGCGGCCGGCGGTGCGTTGGTGGAGGTAGGTGGCGTGGCGGGTCAGGGTGTGGGGGGTGTGGTGGGTGAGGTCGAGGGCGTTTTCCAGGTCGGTGATGAGGTCGGTGAAGGGGCGGGTGTGGCCGTGGCGGGCGGGCAGGGGGCCGCAGGTGATGAGGCTGGCGCGGCCGGCGAGTTGGGCGCCGCGGACTCCGGTGAACAGCGGGGTTGAGGCGACGTCGATGCCGGTGTAGACGAAGGTCGCTTTGATGCGCTCGGTGAGGTCCTTGAGCAGGTCGGTGGCTTCGGCGCCGGTGGTGGTGCGGGGGTTGAGGCGGTGGATCTCGTCGATGAGGACCAGGCGGACACCGGCGGCGGTGTAGGTGTGGCAGACGGCTTCGGTGATCTGGGTCTGGGTCATGCGGGTGGTGACGGGGATGCCGAGGTAGCGGGCGAATTCGGTGGCGAGGGTCTTGGCGGTGGCGCCGGGCGGCACCAGCAGGTACGCGACCGGTGCCTGCTGGTGGGCGCGCCCGGGCGGGGCCGGGTGTTTGCGGATGTGGGCGAGGTGGCAGGTGCGCCCGACCTCGAGGAGTGCGGTCGTTTTCCCGGCGGCGGCGGGGCCGGTGACGATCAGTGAGGGCCGGGCGGTGGTCTTCTGGTGGTGGCCGAGCAGCATCAGGGTGCGGACCTGGGTGGCGAGGGTGTGGATGGCGGGGGTGCGGACGGTGACGAACTGGGAGTGGTAGGCGAGGCGTTCCTCAAGGCTGCGGGGTGGGTCGCCGGGCTGGGGCGGGGTCAGGGGCGGGGTGGTGGCGAAGTGCTGCCAGCCCTGCCAGGTGGTGATCGGCCACTGCGGTTCGGTCTCGTGGCCGTGCGGCCAAGGGGATGTGGCGGAGGTGCGGGCAGGCTGGCCTGCCGTGCTGGGGGAGTGGTGGGCGGTGGTGTGCGGGTGGTTGGTCACCAGTTGAGTGCTTCCTGGGCGGGGTCGTAGAGGCCGAGTCCGGTGTAGGGGACGGAGGCGTCGACCTCGTCGCCTGGTTCGTCCTCGCCGTGGGCCTGCTGGGTGACATCGGGCGGGTCGTGGCGGCCGTCGTCGTGCCGGCCGTCGGTGGGGGGTGTTTTCAGGGGTGCGGTTCGGGTGATCAGGCGTTGTTCGCCGGGGGTGGCGGTGTGGGTGTGGGCGCGGCGCATGAGCTGGTCGAGGGCGTCGGCGAGGTCGGCTTCGTGGGTGTCGTGGTCGCCGCTCACGCGGGTGGTGGTGGTTTTGATGTGCTGCCAGGTGGCGTTGTTGAAGGGGGCGTGGATGTGGTCGCGGTGGATCCAGGGGATTTCCGTGAGGTGGCCGTCGGGCAGGCGGAGGTAGATCTGGCGGGCGTCGTGGGGGTTGGTGTGGATCTCCCATTTGCCGCCGCGGGAGGCACGGGGTGAGGGCTGGCCGCGGTAGGGGGTCAGGCAGTCGTGGTCGTAGGTGCGGTGGTCGATGCGGATGCCGCGCTGGGTGATGGCCTGCCAGCGCACCGGGAGCAGTTCGAGGTAGTCGTTGCCGGTCAGGGGGAGGGGGACGTGGCCGGTGACGGCGATGAGGGCGGCCCACATCTGGTTGGGGGTGAGGGCTTTTTTCGGCAGGGTGGGGTGGCGCAGCCCTTCGTGGGGGCGGTGGTGGTAGTGGATGAGCCATTCGTCGAGGAGGTCCTGCAGCTGGGTGACGCTGTAGCGGGCCTCGGTCTCGGCGTCTGCTCCGCGGCGGGTGACGTCGGATCCGGTGTAGCCGGGCAGGTGCTGGCACAGCAGCTGGTTGATCGTTGCGAAGGTGCGCTCGACGATGCCTTTGGCCGCGGGGGCATGGGGCGGGGTGGGCTGGACGCTGATGCCGAGGGTTTCGCAGGCGGCGGTGAACGCCGCGGACAGGTAGATCTTGCCCCGGTCGACGACGATCGTCTCGGGCACCACGACCGGCCGGGCCGCCGCGCCGTGAAGGCGTTCGTCCAGGCTGAGCAGCCGCTTCAGCTGGGGGATCGGGCTGTGGGCCAGGCGCAGGGCGTCGGGCCAGGTGGGGCGGGCGGGGTGCGGGACGGCCATCTCGGCGAGCAGCAGGGCGGCGTCGACGGCCTGGGTGGGCCCCGGGCGCAGGACGGCGGCGAGGATGGCGCGGGTGGCGACGTCGACGGCGATGTTGTGGCGGTGGTTGTGGACTGACCGTTGACCGTTTCATGGCGGGCTGGTGAGGGAGAGGTCAGGGCCGTCGGCGTCGGTCTGGTTGGTTGATGTGAGTGATGTTGCGGCTGGCCTCCATGGCCTGGCGGAGACGGGCGTTGTCCAGGGCAAGGCGTTGGATGTGGGCGGCTGCGTAGTGGAGGTTTTCGGTCAGGGCACGGTTGGTACGGCGCAGTTTGGCGTTCCTGGCGATGAGGACGTCGTAGGGACTTGGCTGTGCTTCGTGGGCCGCTGGTGAGGACGGATGGCTGCGAAGGGCTGCGATTTCTTTGGCCTGTTGGGGGAAGTGGCGGCGGAAGGTGGTGTTGCTCAGGCCGAGGCGGGTTGCGAGGGCGAGGACGCTGGGGCGTTTGCCGTTGGTGCGGCAGTCGTTGAGGTACTGGTCTGTGATTTGACGGGCGCGGGTTTCGGTGGGGATGGCGGCGGGGCGGGTCACGCGCTCTCCGGTGGGATGGGGTTGTTCCGCTGAAGGAATGCGGTGATCTCTTCGTGGCGTGCCTGGAGTTGGTGCTGCAGCAGCGGGGGCAGGGGTGGGCGGGAGGCGAGCCGGTGGTTGATGCGGTTGATTCCGCGTTGCCAGGCGGCGGTGTTTTCGTTGGTGAGGGCGACGTTGTGGCAGGCCAGGGGCTTGCAGCCGCCGTGGTCGGGAAGGTTTTCGCTGCGCCGGTTGCGGGCTTTTTCGCACAGAGCTTTGGTGTGGTCGTGGACGCAGGTGACGTAGTGGCCGGGATAGACGGCCGGGTCGTGCCGGGTCATCAGCCGTCGTAGTCGTGCCTCGTCGAGATGACGGTGCCGTGGAAGCGGGCGCGGGTTCCGAACTCCTTGAGGCGGCGGGCGGCTTCGTCGGCGGCGGGGCCGGTCAGTGTGGTGTGTTCATGGGCGTCGATGGCGGCGATGAGGTGTTCGCCGCGGGCGAGGGCTTGTTCGCTTTCGACTTCGGCGCGGAATCCGGAGTCGCTGGTGCCGGCGTAGCCTTCGAAGACCTGGATGCAGTGGTGCCGGAAGGCGAGGGCTCCGGCAATGACGCCGCCGGGGCGGCGGGCAATGTACCAGGCCAGGGTGCGCCGGAACTGCCTGTTGGTCAGGTGCCATTGCTGTTGGTCGATGGCGGGAATGCAGTCGTTACGTTCGTGGCGTTGGCAGTAGTCGTTGATCCAGGCGGTGTACCGGTTCAGGCGGGCGTTGGTGGCGCCGCTGCTCAGGACCTGGTTGACGGCGTCCGGGAGGGCGCCGGGGGTGTGGGGCAGAGGCGCGAAGAGGTAGTCGCTGTCGGGCGGCTGCAGCTGCTCAAGGACGCTGATGGCCCGTGCGGCAGGTTCGCCGATGCTCCAGGTGGCGGGAGCGCCGGCCGGGTTGCTTTCGCCTTTGAAGGCGAGGCTGTGCATCTTCCACCTGTAGGGGCGGCCGTCGGCATCGCGTTCGACGGCCAGGCAGCCGCGTTGGAGGTGTTTGAGTTCGCTGTCGCGGGCGCCGGAGAGGAAGGCCAGGACGATATAGCAGGCGTCCTGCAGGAGGCGGGCGAGGTTGGCGAGGCTGTCGGGTTCGTTGTAGTCGGCCAGGATCCCCTCGATCCAGGGCTGGCCGTCGAGCCGGCCGCGGATGGGCTGTTCACTGACCGGCTGGGGGCGGATACCGACGAGGGCAGCGGTCTCGTCGATCATGCGGCGGTGACGGCTCACAGAGATACTGCTGCATCCGACGACGTGGGCGATTGCTGTCAGACTGGGCTTGCCGCGCCAGCCGGGCAACGGCTGCCCTGTGGTGAGGTGTCCGTCCAGCCAGGCCCGCACCAGCCCGGAAACCTGGCCGTAGGCGGGCGGCTCAACCGGCGGGGCAGGGGTGCGCCAGGCGCGGTCGGCGGCGAGGATGTCGGCGCGGAAGTCGTCGATGAACCGCATGGACCAGACGAACAGCGGTCCCAGGACTTCCTCGGGGATGCGGGCGGTGGTGTTCTCCCGCCGGTGCGCGGCGTTCTCGCCCCATCCGTCGATGTGGGCGGGGTCGAACCGCAGGGCGTCGGAGGACAGGCAGCTTCGCCAGAGCCAGAACTTGCGTGCGCCTGCGCGGGCGCTTTGGCGGGCACTGGCGCGTGGGAGTGACTGGATCAGGAATCGCTGGTAGTCCTCCAGATCCGCGCCGCTGAGCGTCTCCAGTCGCCCACTGCGGGCGGCGGCCCAGCGCAGGAAGCGGACGAGTTCGGTGAAGACGGTGCGGACGGTCGCGGCTGCGGGCTGTGTCTCTCCGCAAGGCGCGGGTCCGGACAGCATGGCGTAGCAGAGTTCTTTGCCCCCGTGGCGGTGGGCGGCGGGGATGAGGCGGAAGTCGAGGATGAACCGGCGGTCGTGTTTCTTGACCATGGCCGGGCCCAGGTTCCACACGTCGTCACTGAAGCGGGAGGTCTCCTGAAGCTTGCTGCCCAGCTTCAGGGTGCAGCCGTGGAGGACGAACGGGTTGCTCTCCTGTGCCAGGGGCGGCGGTGGGACGGACGCGGGCCAGCTGCGCGGGGCGGTGGTCATGGGTTCTCCCACGGGTTTTCGGCCAGGTCGAGCAGCGCGTCTTGTGGTTTGTGAGTCTGGGCCTGCTCGAGTTCGGCCGGGGTGAAGCGGGTGAGGATGTCCTGGTGGACGGCGACCCAGGCCGGGCCGTAGCGCTGCCACCACTGCTTTTCGGGCAGTTCGCGGCGGCGCTGGGCCAGGGCGTCGCTCAGGGCGAGCAGCCGGGGCAGATGGTCCCGGGTGATCAGGCAGTTCCCGCAGTGGAAGCAGTCGAGGAAGGAGACCTGGCACGGCTGCTGGGTAAGGGGATGGCGGTCGTGGTCGGCGCAGGCACTCCAGCCCGTGTCCAGGGCGCCGTCCGCCACCTGACGGGCCGCGGACGGCGCGAGCCCGGCCTTTGTCAGTGCTGCGGCATCGGCCGGTCCGGTAAGGATGCGGGGTCCGCCCGCCGCCCGTACGGCTCGCTCATGGGCCAGGAGAGCTGCCTGCTCGGCGTCGACGAGCGCCTCCCCAAGGACCTCCTCGGCCCAGGAGGCGATGACCGGATCGCCGCTGAGGTAGTTGCGGAACAGCACAGGCATGGTGTTGGACTTGGCGGCCGAGGGCAGGTGGCCGCCCATCCGTTTCGTGCGCCGCACCTCCATGCTGGTCTTGATCCGGTTGAAGCTCACCTGCAACGGCAGGACTTGCCCCGGGCCCGGTGCGCCGTTACGACCGGGCTGTGGATCGGCCAGCAGCGGACGGCGCCGATCGGCGGCCCAGGCGCTGGGCAGGATCGGGGTTCCCCGCAGGGAGTGCTCGAAGGGCGCGCAGTGGTCATCGGCGACCCCCAGCCCGGCTCCGTGCCCGTTGCGCCACACGCACCACAGCAGCGGTGACGGCGAGCCGCGCAGCCGACGGCTGCGGGCGGTCAGCTCCAGCAGCAGCAGGTAGAACCCTCCAGGGGTGTGCAGTTCCCGGCCCGGGGCGCCGATCTCCCAGGTGACGGTCTCCCGCCAGCGGTTCGCTCCCCGCCGACGCTTGACGATGACCACCTCGACCGCCCGGTCTTCCAGCGTCCGGTGTGCCACGGGCAGTTCCTTGACCGTCTCACTGTTGCGTTCGGACAGCGCGGCGGCGAGCAGTAACAGCGGAGGAAGGTCCCGCAGCGTCAGGAACAGATGGCCGGCCAGGACGAGGCGTTCGGGAGCGAACGGGTTGGGGCGGGCACCGGGCGGTGTGGGGACCCGGCCCGTGGCGGCCATCTGCTCCAGCATCCGTCCCAGGGCGTGGTCGTTCTCGTCCAGGGTCTGCGGGTCCCTCTGGTAGCGGCGCAGTATGTCCTCACCGGCCCGGATGCGGTCGCGGATTTGGGCGGCGTCCGCCCGTAGGGCAGCCATCAGTCGGGCCAGTTCGCCGTCGGAATATCCGCTCGTCAACCGCTTGGTGCCGCCTGTCGCCGGTGAGGCGGTGCCAGTGACCGCCATCGGCGTCCGGGGCGCAGGCAGGGGTCGCCGAAGGTGGTCGATCACCTGCGGTGCGACCTGCTCGCGCAGGCCGGTCCGGGTGAATAGCAGCCGGGCCCGGGTGAGGTCTTGGCGCGCGGTGGCCGGAGAGGTCGCCATCCGGTGGGCGTGGAAGGTCGTCACATGCTCGGGCGTGAGCTCGCCCGGCACCGTTGGCGGTTGGGGCAGTGAGCCGAGGAACCGCATCAGGCGGACCAGGGACCCCCAGCCTGTCCGCGCCGCGGCGTGGGTGCGCAGCCCTCCGGCCGGGCCGGTCCGCTCGGCGAACGCAGCGGCCAGGGCCCGGTGCCATCCCGGCAGCGGCAGCCGGGAGACGTCGAAGGTGGCGCGGCGGCCGTCGTCCCCGTGGAAGGCCACCACCAGCGTGCCGTCGGCCCCTTGCTGTACGGGCGCGGCGGGTGTGTAGGCGCCATGGGGCAGCGCTGCCGTACGGCCCGGTCCGGTGCTGCCCCGCCCCCGCCGGCTCACCCGCTCACTCCACCCGTGCCAGCCGGTGCGCGCAGGTCGTCGCCGAGCCGCTGCAGCGGGGTGTCGCGCGGGTCCTCCCAGGTATCGGGCACCAGCGCCATGACTCCATCTCCAGCTCCTGCAGGGCGTGCAGATACACGGTTGTCGTCACCACGGAGCGGTGGCCCAGCCGGCGGCGCACCCAGTCCAGCGGGTCGCCGAAGATCCGCGTGTAGTGGCCGCGCTGGCCTTCGTTGAGCTTGCCGAGCGCTGCGATGTGGCCGCGCTGCAGCTGTTCCAGGGTCACCACGGCGAAGCTGTGCCGCAGCAGATGGGCATGACAGGACAGCGCGACCCCGCGCGCCTGGCAGCGCTTGTTGGCGTCGGCGAAGACGCTCTTCCACGTCGACACCGCCAGCGGCTGCCCGTTCTCACCGAGCCAGAACAACGCCGGCTCCAAGCCCTCTGCACCCTCCACCAGCAGTCGGCGCCGTTCCCCCGCCGTGAGCTCGGTCAGATTCACCACGCGGCGGGTGCTGCTCCCGGTGATCCGGGCCAGCTGCGGTCGCGACGGGTCGTCGATGACCAGCGGACGACGCCATCGCCGGTAGGCGCCGGCGGCTCTGGCGTCCTTGACCACTTCCGCCCGATCCAGCTGCGCGTAGGCCGCCAGCTCGCCCACCACACTGTGCGGGACATAGATCCAGCGGGCGGAGAAGTACTTCGCGATCGCCCCCGGCAGCCAGAACCGCTGATAGCCGCCTGCCTCAGGCCCGGTGGGCACTTCCAGCCTCGTCAGGTGGGCCTGCTCGGACAGCCGCATGCCGGTGCGCACCATCAGGTCGGCGAACGCCGCGTTCCGCGCCGACCAGCGCCCCCGAAACCGCCGCGACGGCAGCCCGTCGGGCCCGTATCCCCGCAGTCCCACGTCCCGCCACAGCCGGTATGACGCCGGTGGCAGCCACTCGATGCGCTCACCGGCCCGGTCATGCGCGTAGGTCGCCGGAACTGTCTCCTGAACGCGGGCGGCAGACGGCACGCCCCAGGGCGCGGCCCTGGACAACCGGTGCGGGATGGGCACCGCGCCCATCTGCCCCTGCCGGGCGGCCCAGACATAGAACTGGTTGACGTGGGACACGTCCTGGCTCCACGTGCCACCCGACACCCGCGGCCCGGCCGCATCCCGCCGCCGCCACTGGTGATACGCCAGATGATCAGCCTCGGTGACCTCTCGCCACCCCCGCCCGCCCCGCGCCCGGTACACGAATGTCAAAAACCCTGCCAAGGCCCGGGCCCGGTTGGCATTGCTGTTCCATGGCGCGACCACCAACTGCGGCCGCCGGAAATAGGAGTTCAGCACCACGTCGTACTCCCACCGCGGCGACAGGAGGAATGGCAGCCCGTCCGGCAGGCCCGCCTCGTCCAGCCACACGCCCAGGTCGCCTGGCAACCCCCGTAGCTCTGGCGCGGCAGTCTCTGGCTCCACGACATCCCTCGAAGTGAAGTGCACAGTCCACGTCGCCTCACGCATCCTGGCGCTCCTCTCAGTGCGGACACGGCCTACCTGGCGGAACTGACCATCGCTTGTGCACGGCCGGTCAGTGACCGTTGTACAAGCCAAGCCGGGCGCGGCTCCTTGACCGGCAAAAGCGGCGAACGCGTCATCAGCAAGGAGTGGATGCCTCAGGATGGACGGTTGCGCCCGGCAAGCCGGATAGTCCGGAGGCTGCCCCCACCGACTGACTGCCGCCTGTACGGGACGCCTCGCCCAGCAGACCAGCCAGCTGGGCCATGGCCGGGTCCAGCAGTGCGTCGGCGACGGCCACCACCTCGGGGAGGACGACCGCGTCCCGGCCCACGATCCGCCACCGCTCCAGGTCATCCCGGAGTTACCGCCTGCGGCTGGTGCAGGCACTGCGCCCAGATCGTCTCCCGATCTGTGACTGAGCGCTTCACTTGGCCAGTTGAGCGAGAGCGGGCAGGTTAAACGGTCAGCCGCTCACCGCTCGCCGCACGCTCATCACACGGGGCGAGTGTTTCGATCTGGCATCCTTCCGGCATGGGCGTCGCTTGCAGGCGCCGGGGATCTCTGCGAGGAGTGAGTCTGATGGCGAAGCGGGGCACCGATCACTGGAGTGAAACCTACTGTGACCGGCGCTTTCACCCGCCCCACC